>NZ_CP183413.1:0-4800000 GCF_048564965.1 Promicromonospora sp. NFX87
GAAGCGATCGGAAGATTGCGGATCTGACGGTGTGCGTCGGTTGTTTGAGAACTCAACAGTGTGCTTGATAGTCAATGCCAATGTTTTAACCCCTTGCGGGTGTGGCATCGTCTGACCGTCCGGTTAGTCGGGTCGCATCATGTGGGGGTTGTTTTGGACAGATCTTAATCATCAGATTGGTCTGGCCGGTATCATTGTTCACGCTCACTTCGGTGGGTGTGGATGTTTCTCTTTTACGGAGAGTTTGATCCTGGCTCAGGACGAACGCTGGTGGCGTGCTTAACACATGCAAGTCGAACGGTGAAGCCCAGCTTGCTGGGTGGATCAGTGGCGAACGGGTGAGTAACACGTGAGCAACCTGCCCCCTACTTCGGGATAAGCCTTGGAAACGAGGTCTAATACCGGATATGAGCACCGACCGCATGGTGGGTGTTGGAAAGTTTTTCGGTGGGGGATGGGCTCGCGGCCTATCAGCTTGTTGGTGGGGTAATGGCCTACCAAGGCGTCGACGGGTAGCCGGCCTGAGAGGGCGACCGGCCACACTGGGACTGAGACACGGCCCAGACTCCTACGGGAGGCAGCAGTGGGGAATATTGCACAATGGGCGAAAGCCTGATGCAGCGACGCCACGTGAGGGATGACGGCCTTCGGGTTGTAAACCTCTTTCAGCAGGGAAGAAGCGAAAGTGACGGTACCTGCAGAAGAAGCGCCGGCTAACTACGTGCCAGCAGCCGCGGTAATACGTAGGGCGCAAGCGTTGTCCGGAATTATTGGGCGTAAAGAGCTCGTAGGCGGTCTGTCGCGTCTGGTGTGAAATCCCATGGCTCAACTGTGGGCTTGCATCGGGTACGGGCAGACTAGAGTGCTGTAGGGGAGACTGGAATTCCTGGTGTAGCGGTGGAATGCGCAGATATCAGGAGGAACACCGATGGCGAAGGCAGGTCTCTGGGCAGTTACTGACGCTGAGGAGCGAAAGCATGGGGAGCGAACAGGATTAGATACCCTGGTAGTCCATGCCGTAAACGTTGGGCACTAGGTGTGGGGCGGGTTCCACTCGTTCTGTGCCGCAGCTAACGCATTAAGTGCCCCGCCTGGGGAGTACGGCCGCAAGGCTAAAACTCAAAGGAATTGACGGGGGCCCGCACAAGCGGCGGAGCATGCGGATTAATTCGATGCAACGCGAAGAACCTTACCAAGGCTTGACATGTACGAGAACGCGTCAGAGATGACGAACTCTTTGGACACTCGTACACAGGTGGTGCATGGTTGTCGTCAGCTCGTGTCGTGAGATGTTGGGTTAAGTCCCGCAACGAGCGCAACCCTTATCCTATGTTGCCAGCGGGTCATGCCGGGGACTCATGGGAGACTGCCGGGGTCAACTCGGAGGAAGGTGGGGATGACGTCAAATCATCATGCCCCTTATGTCTTGGGCTTCACGCATGCTACAATGGCCGGTACAGAGGGCTGCGATACCGTGAGGTGGAGCGAATCCCAAAAAGCCGGTCTCAGTTCGGATCGGGGTCTGCAACTCGACCCCGTGAAGTCGGAGTCGCTAGTAATCGCAGATCAGCAACGCTGCGGTGAATACGTTCCCGGGCCTTGTACACACCGCCCGTCAAGTCACGAAAGTTGGTAACACCCGAAGCTCACGGCCCAACCCGCAAGGGAGGGAGTGGTCGAAGGTGGGACTGGCGATTGGGACTAAGTCGTAACAAGGTAGCCGTACCGGAAGGTGCGGCTGGATCACCTCCTTTCTAAGGAGCTCATCTCCACCAGGCCCCACATAGTGGGGGTCGCCGACCGGCTCTTCGGAGCACGCGTTCACTCTTCACCGGGTGGGGCGAGAGTTGGTGCTGGTGGCAGAGGCCAGGCCCAGGCCGTACGCGTCTGGGTTGGTTGCTCATGGGTGGAACATTGACGAAGAGTCGCCCTGTCCGGGCTGACTGCTAGTACGCCAGGTGGTGTCTCCCTCGGGAGGTACGCACGGGTTGGAACGTGGTCTTCTGGGTGGTGGGGGTTCGCCAAGCACACTGTTGGGTCCTGAGACAACCGGCCGGCCTGCTCCTTCGGGGGCAAGCAAGGTTGTGTGTTTCTGGATCGAGTACGGGTCACGAGGTTCGTGTCATACCCGCTCACGCCGGCTGGTCTTGGACTGGTTCGGATGTTGGGTGTGGTGGTGCGGGTTTGCCTGGTGGGTTCGTCCGTTGCTTGAGAACTGCATAGTGGACGCGAGCATCTTTGAAATTTTCCAAGATTGCGATCGCGAAACTGTTGGGCCATAGGCTTTCGGGTTTGTGGTTCCTTGTTTTGTGGTCATCTTGGTTTCTGTGATTGTAGTGTTGCCTGAAGTTTTTAAGGGCACATTGGTGGATGCCTTGGCACTAGGAGCCGAAGAAGGACGTTGTAGCCTGCGATAATCCTCGGGGAGTTGGCAGACGAGCTGTGATCCGAGGGTCTCCGAATGGGGGAACCCAGCCGAAGTCATGTTCGGTTACCCGCGCCTGAATGTATAGGGCGTGTGGAGGGAACGTCGGGAAGTGAAACATCTCAGTACCGACAGGAAGAGATATTCCGTGAGTAGTGGCGAGCGAAAGCGGATGAGGCCAAACCGTATGCGTGTCAAGCTGTCAGGCGTTGCGTGTGCGGGGTTGTGGGACCTTCTGGAAGAATCTGACAGTTCTTCAGCCAGTAAGAAAGTCGTGTCATAGTCGAACCGGGTTGAATACCGGACCGTAGTGGGTGGGAGTCCCGTAGACGAAATGGTGCGGCCTGGTTGAGGGGATCCCAAGTAGCACGGGGCCCGTGAAATCTCGTGTGAATCTGGCAAGACCACTTGCTAAGCCTAAATACTACCTAGTGACCGATAGCGGACAAGTACCGTGAGGGAAAGGTGAAAAGTACCCCGGGAGGGGAGTGAAATAGTACCTGAAACCGTGTGCCTACAATCCGTCGGAGCCTCCTTGGTAGGGGTGACGGCGTGCCTTTTGAAGAATGAGCCTGCGAGTTAGTGCTCGGTGGCGAGGTTAACCCGTGTGGGGTATCCGTAGCGAAAGCGAGTCCGAATAGGGCGATTCAGTCGCCGGGTCTAGACCCGAAGCGAAGTGATCTAGCCATGGGCAGGTTGAAGCGCCGGTAAGACGGCGTGGAGGACCGAACCCACCAGGGTTGAAAACCTGGGGGATGACCTGTGGTTAGGGGTGAAAGGCCAATCAAACTTCGTGATAGCTGGTTCTCCCCGAAATGCATTTAGGTGCAGCGTCGCGTGTTTCTTACCGGAGGTAGAGCTACTGGATGGCTAATGGGCCTCACCAGGTTACTGACGTCAGCCAAACTCCGAATGCCGGTAAGTCGTAAGCGCGGCAGTGAGACTGCGGGGGATAAGCTCCGTGGTCGAGAGGGAAACAGCCCAGATCATCGGCTAAGGTCCCAAAGCGTGTGCTCAGTGGGAAAGGATGTGGAGTTGCACAGACAACCAGGAGGTTGGCTTAGAAGCAGCCACCCTTGAAAGAGTGCGTAATAGCTCACTGGTCAAGTGATTCCGCGCCGACAATGTAGCGGGGCTCAAGCACACCACCGAAGCCGTGGCACTCACACGTTAGCCCAGCACCAGACTTGTTCTGTGTGTTCAGGTGTGTGGGTGGGTAGGGGAGCGTCGTGTGGGCAGTGAAGTCGCGGAGTGATCCAGCGGTGGAGCCTACACGAGTGAGAATGCAGGCATGAGTAGCGAATGACGGGTGTGAATCCCGTCCGCCGAATGACCAAGGGTTCCAGGGCCAGGTTCATCCGCCCTGGGTAAGTCGGGACCTAAGGCGAGGCCGACAGGCGTAGTCGATGGACAAGGAGTTGATATTCTCCTACCGGCGAAGTACCGCCCATACCGAGCCCGGTGATACTAACCACCCCGGACCTACACCGACACCTTCGGGTGTCATCGTGGGCGAGGCGTGGGACCTGATCCGGTAGTAGGTAAGCGTGTTAACAGGGGTGACGCAGGAAGGTAGCCAGGCGTGGCGATGGTTGTCCATGTCCAAGGTCGTAGCCCGTCCCATAGGCAAATCCGTGGGGCATATAGGGTGAGAGCTGATAGAGACCGTGTATGCGGGAATCTGGTGATCCTATGCTGCCTAGAAAAGCCTCGACGCGAGGGACTAGCCGCCCGTACCCTAAACCGACTCAGGTGGTCAGGTAGAGAATACTAAGGCGATCGAGAGAATCGTGGTTAAGGAACTCGGCAAAATGCCCCCGTAACTTCGGGAGAAGGGGGGCCTGAACCGTTAACCCACTTGCTGGGGGACGCGGGGAGGGCCGCAGAGACCAGGGAGAAGCGACTGTTTACTAAAAACACAGGTCCGTGCGAAGTCGCAAGACGATGTATACGGACTGACGCCTGCCCGGTGCTGGAAGGTTAAGAGGACGAGTCAGCCTTTGGGCGAAGCTCAGAATTTAAGCCCCAGTAAACGGCGGTGGTAACTATAACCATCCTAAGGTAGCGAAATTCCTTGTCGGGTAAGTTCCGACCTGCACGAATGGCGTAACGACTTCTCCGCTGTCTCAACCGCGAACTCGGCGAAATTGCACTACGAGTAAAGATGCTCGTTACGCGCAGCAGGACGGAAAGACCCCGGGACCTTTACTATAGCTTGGTATTGGTGTTCGGTGCGGTTTGTGTAGGATAGGTGGGAGACTGTGAAGCCAGGGCGCCAGCTCGGGTGGAGTCATTGTTGAAATACCACTCTGATCGCTTCGGATGTCTAACCTCGGTCCGTAATCCGGATCAGGGACAGTGCCTGGTGGGTAGTTTAACTGGGGCGGTTGCCTCCTAAAATGTAACGGAGGCGCTCAAAGGTTCCCTCAGCCTGGTTGGCAATCAGGTATCGAGTGCAAGTGCACAAGGGAGCTTGACTGTGAGACCGACAGGTCGAGCAGGGACGAAAGTCGGAACTAGTGATCCGGCGGTGGCTTGTGGAAGCGCCGTCGCTCAACGGATAAAAGGTACCCCGGGGATAACAGGCTGATCTTGCCCAAGAGTCCATATCGACGGCATGGTTTGGCACCTCGATGTCGGCTCGTCGCATCCTGGGGCTGGAGTAGGTCCCAAGGGTTGGGCTGTTCGCCCATTAAAGCGGTACGCGAGCTGGGTTTAGAACGTCGTGAGACAGTTCGGTCCCTATCCGCTGCGCGCGCAGGAAACTTGAGAAGGGCTGTCCCTAGTACGAGAGGACCGGGACGGACGAACCTCTGGTGTGCCAGTTGTTCCGCCAGGAGCATGGCTGGTTGGCTACGTTCGGAAGGGATAACCGCTGAAAGCATCTAAGCGGGAAGCCTGCTTCGAGATGAGGTTTCCATACACCCTTGTGGTGTGAGAGGCACCCAGCAGACCACTGGGTTGATAGGCCGGATGTGGAAGACAGGACTAAAGACTGTCGGAGCTGACCGGTACTAACTGCCGATAACTTCACAACACATCAACACTCTTAATAAGTTTTCGAAGGTTTTGTTTCGCGTCCACTATGCGGTTCCCGAGTCACGGGCACCAAACCCCCGTCACCCGACCACCCTCTTGTGGGTTGGTCGGGGGTGGCGGAGACGGGTTTTGCCTTCTCGATAGTGTTACGGTGGTCTTAGCGTGGGGGAAACGCCCGGTCCCATTCCGAACCCGGAAGCTTAGCCCTACAGCGCCGATGGTACTGCCCTGGAGACGGGGTGGGAGAGTAGGACGCCGCCGGACAACCATTCCCAGCAAGGGGGTGGAGCCAGCACAAACCCGTGAGGGTTGTGCGGGGCTCCACCCCCTTCCTGCATTCCCAGAACACCCGCACACCCAGAACGACTCCGGCAGGAGCGATCACGCAGGAGCAAGGCGCCGGCCAGCAAAGTGGCGGTCGGGAACTCCGGTCGGCCGCGCACCGGGCAAACTTGCCGGGGACACATCGACCGCGGCTATCGTGGCCATGTGAACGCAGACATAACCCGCACCGGCGCGGACTCGACCAGCAACCAGCCCTCGAGCACGAGTGAGTCGGCGTGGCGCAGGGACCACTTCGTCTCGCTGCTGCGTTTCGCCGAGGCGTCGGTTCGTGAGGACGGAGCTGCCTGTTGGCTCGACGATCACGGGCGGCCCGACAGTTCACACCCTGTGGAAACGTGGATCACGTCGCGCATGGCGCACATCTTCGCGTTGGGGCACCTGCTCGGCGTCAGCGGTGCGGACGAGTATGCCGCGCGAGCCATCAGCGGTCTCCAGGACGTTCTGGGCGACGCGGAGTTCGGCGGATGGCTTGCGGCTCGCGGTGAGGGTGACGAGGTCGTCGGCACGAAGCAGGCGTACGCGCACGCGTTCGTGGTGCTCGCCGCGTCGTCCGGCAAGATCGCCGGCATAGCGGGAGCGTCGGACCTGCTCACCAAGGCCCTCGCCGTGCTGGACGCGCGGTTCTGGGAGCCGGAGCAGGAGCTGCACCTGGACGAGCGGTCACGCGACTGGTCCGAGACCTCGGACTACCGTGGTGTGAACGCGAACATGCACGCCGTCGAGGCGCTGCTGGCGGCGCATGCCGCGACCGGAGACGGTTTGTGGCTGGACCGCGCGGCGACCATCGGCGATCGCGTCGTGAGCTGGGCGGAGTCGAACGACTGGCGGATCCCTGAGCACTTCGACGCAGCGTGGAACCCGCTCCTCGAGTACAACGCGGACCGACCCCAGGACCCGTTCAAGCCGTACGGCGCCACACCCGGTCACGGGCTCGAGTGGGCCCGGTTGCTGCTGCAGATCGACGCCGAGGCGGGCGCCTCCGGCCGACGGACCGAGGCCGCCGTCGCACTGTTCGAGCGAGCGGTCGCCGACGGGTGGGACCCCGAGGGGGGTGGCTTCGTCTACACCACCGACTGGACGGGTACGCCGGTAGAGGCGCGGCGCTTCCACTGGGTGGCGGCCGAGGCGGTCGCGACCGCGCAGGTGCTGGGGCGGGTCACCGGCGAGGCACGCTATGCGGAGCTCGAGGCCGAGTGGTGGGCCTGGATTCGGAAGAACCTCGTCGACGTCGAGCACGGCTCGTGGCACCACGAGCTCGACACGGAGAACCGGCCGTCGGGCCGCACGTGGATCGGCAAGCCGGACGTCTATCACGCAGCCCAGGCCGTGATCCTGCCGGAGCTGCCGCTGACCGGCTCGTTCGCGGCCTCGGCACAGCGGGCCGGCCAGATCCTGGCCTGACCGCCCCGCTCGCGGCCGGGCGCGGACCGTCAAGCCGGGTACAGGTCGACCTCGGTCGCCTTGACCGTGAGCCAGACGGAGTCGCCCGGCGCGAGTGCGAGGTCGGCCGCCGCCTGCGGGGTGATGTCCGCGCTGAGGTCTCCGGCCCGGACCCGCACGAGATCGCCGTGCGGTTCGAGGGTGGTCACCGTCACCGGCCAGGAGTTCCGAGGGGAACCGGTCGCGCGGGCAGGGAAGACGGAGACGGCTGTCGGGCGGAACGCCGCGATCATCGGGGTCCCTGCCGTGGGCAGCGCTCGGTCGTTGCCACCGCCGTCGTCGTGCGGCAGGCCCTGCACCACGACGCCGGTCGCCGTGCGGATTCCGCCGTCCTCGTCGGACCAGGTGCCCGCCATGATGTTCAGGCCCGCGATCCGGGCGGCGAACGCGCTCCGCGGCCGGGAGAGCACCTCGCGGGTAGGGCCCTGTTCGACGACGCGGCCGCCGTCGAGCACCACCACCCGGTCGGCGAGCAGGAGCGCGTCCAGGACGTCGTGCGTGGCGATGACGACGGTCCGTTCGCTGAGGACCTCACGCAGCAGGTGTCGCAGCGCCGGCGTGACGTCGACGTCGAGGGCGGACATCGGCTCGTCGAGCAGCAGGAGCCGGGGTTCGGCCGCGAGTGCCCGCGCCACCGCGGCGCGCTGGGCCTGCCCGCCGGAGATCGCGGACGGGCGCCGCCCGCCCAGATCGGCCAGGCCTATCCGGTCCAGCCAGCGGTCGGCCTCCGCGCCGGCCGACCGCTGGGAAGCGCCGCGGGCCCGGGGACCGAACGCGATGTTCTGCCGCACCGAGAGGTGCGGGAACAGCAGGGGGTCCTGTGCCAGCAGGGCCACCTGCCGTGCGTGCGGGGGCACCCAGGCGCGGGTACGGCCGGCCTCGACGTGGGTGAGCGTGCGGTCGCCGAGCGTGACCCGGCCGTCGTACGGGCGCAGCAGACCGGCCGCGACCGCCAGGAGAGTGGACTTGCCGGCGCCGTTGGGACCGAGCAGGGCGACGGTCTCCCCGTCGGCGACCTCGAGGTCGAGCTGGACGTCGCGGTCCGGAAGATGCGCGGAGAGGCTGAGGCTCACAGGGCGCTCCGGCTGCGGCGGGTTAAGCCGATGACGAGCACGGCGACCGCCACGAGGACGAGGGACAGCGCGACCGCCGCGTCCGGGTCGGTCTCCCGCTGCAGGTAGATCTCCAGCGGCAGCGTCCGCGTGACGCCCTGCAGGCTGCCGGCGAACGTGATGGTCGCGCCGAACTCGCCCAGGCAGCGCGCGAAGGACAGCACGGTGCCGGACAGCAGTCCGGGCCACACGAGCGGCAGCGTCACCCGGAACAGGACAGTGGTCGGCCGGGCGCCCAGGGTCGCGGCGACGACGTCGTACCGGGTGCCTGCCGTACGCAGGGCGCCCTCCAGGCTGATCACGAGGAACGGCAGAGCTACGAAGGTCTGCGCCAGCACGACGGCCGTGGTGGAGAACGCGATCTGGATGCCCGCCACCTCGAGCGACTCGCCGAGCAGCCCGCGGCGTCCGAAGGTGTACAGGAGCGCGATCCCGCCCACCACCGGCGGCAGGACGAGCGGCACCAGCACCAGCGAACGCAGCAGGTTGATCCCCGGGAAGCGGGCGCGAGCCAGCACCAGCGCCAGCGGCATCCCCACCACCAGGCACAGCAGCGTGCTCACGGTCGAGGTGCGCAGGCTCAGCAGCAGCGCCGCCACCGACGACTCGCTGCTGATCAGGGTCCAGAAGTTGGGCCAGTCCACGCGCGCCGCCAGCGCCGCGAGGGGGAGCACCACCAGGAGCGCACCCACCGCCGCGACCCCGGCGACCCACCGGGGGATCATGGCGCCGCGAAGCCGGCGTCGGACAGCACCTGCTGCCCCTCGGGGCCCAGCACCGCCTCGACGAACTCCTGGGCGAGCTCCGGCTGCGCGCTGCCCTCGAGCACCGAGACGGGATACACGTTGACGACGTCGTCCGACTCGGGGAACTCGATGCCCTCGACCTGGTCGCCGGCGGCGCGCACGTCCGTGACGTAGACGAGGCCGGCGTCTGCCTCCCCGGTGATCACCTTGTTCAGGACGTCTGTGACGCTCTGCTCCTCGCTGACGGGGGAGAACGAGACGCCGCCCGCCTGCTCGACCCGTTCGGTCGCCGCGCCGCACGGCACCTCCGGCGCGCAGACGACCAGGTTCAGGTCGTCGGCGGCCAGGTCCGCGAGCGACCCGACACCCGCGGGGTTGCCCGGCGGGACCGCGATCATCAGGGTGTTTGCCGCGAAGTCGGCGGGTGTCCCCGCCAGCAGGTCGTCCGCCGCGAGCTTGTCCATGTTCGCCGTGTCCGCCGACGCGAACACGTCCGCCGGGGCGCCCTGCTGGATCTGGGCGACCAGGTCCGAGGAGCCGGCGAAGGACAGCTCCACGGAGACCCCGTCGTGTGCCGCCTCGAAGTCCGCGGCGATCTGCTCGAACGTGCTGGTCAACGACGCTGCCGCGTAGACGGTGAGCGTGCGGTCGGACGGCGCGTCCCCGCCGTCGGCGCTGGGCGATCCACTGCAGGCCGAGAGCGTGCCCGCGGCCAGGAGCCCCGTGGTCAGCGCACCGACCATCAACCGGTGTCGATGCGTGTACCCGTTCATACGGAGCTTCATGCGGAACCTGGCCGATCCTCGGTCTCGATCACGACGTTCGTCGACTTGATGGCGGCTACCGCCACCGATCCCGGCTCCAGGCCGAGGTCGCGCACGGCCTCGCTGCTCATCAGCGAGACGACGCGGAACGGCCCGCACTGCAGCTCGACCTGGGCCATGACGGTGTCGGCCTGGATGGCGGTGACCAGGCCGACGAAACGGTTGCGTGCGGAGCTGCGCAGACCCGGCGGCAGGCCGGGCGGCGAGGCGTGCTCACGCGCCACCATCGCCACCTCGTAACCGTCGACGACCTTGCGGCCGGAGTCGTCGGTGCGGACGCCGAGCAGCCCGCGGTCGATCCAGCGGCGCACGGTGTCGTCACTGACGCCGAGGTACGCGGCGGCCTCTCGAATCCTCATGTGCGGCACACGGGCGACGTTACCACCGAGTATGCGGTCCGATGCCGCCGACTTCCCCCGGTCTGCGGAACCGTCGACGGTCGGAACACCGCCCCCAGGGGTACAGGAGAGAATGGGTACATGAGGATCTCCGCACGAGCCGACTATGCCGTCCGGGCAGCCGCCGAGCTGGCGGCGGCCGACCACGACGGGCCCGTCCGCGCCGAGGCCCTGGCCCGGGCGCAGGACATTCCCCACCGCTTCCTCGAGGGCATCCTGAGCGACCTGCGTCGCGACGGGCTCGTCACGAGCCACCGCGGGGCCGGCGGCGGGTACCGCCTGGCGCGCTCGGCCGACTCGATCACCGTCGCCGACGTGGTGCGGGCTGTCGACGGTCCGCTGGTCTTCGTCCGCGGCACCCGGCCGTCCGACCTGGAGTTCCAGGGTCCGGCCGCACCGCTGCTGCACGTGTGGGTGGCGCTGCGTGCCAACGTCCGCGCGGTGCTGGAGTCGGTATCGCTCGCCGACCTGGTGGACGGCACGCTGCCGGACGAAGTCCGCGCCCTCACGCAGGGCGAGTCTGCGTGGGCCAACTCCTGAACCCGGCGGGAGCCCGGTTCCTGGCCGAATTCTGACGAATCCCAGAGCTTTAACCCGGGTTCGTCATGCGCACTTATCCGACCTGTGAGATGGTCGTTGTTTCCGACCGGGTTAGGTGATTACTCTGGCGCGGGCCGCACTGGTGCGGCCTCCGCCGTATTCCCTGGACCTGGAAGGTCACGACCATGAGAACCCTGATCCTGCTGGCGCTCGTCGGCCTCGGTGCCCAGCTGGTGGACGGCAGTCTGGGCATGGCCTACGGCGTGACCTCCACGACGCTGCTGCTCGCGATCGGCACCAACCCGGCCGCGGCGTCGGCCACCGTGCACCTCGCCGAGATCGGCACCACGCTCGCCTCCGGCGCCTCGCACTGGCGCTTCGGCAACGTGGACTGGAAGGTCGTCGCCCGCATCGGTATCCCGGGCGCCGTCGGTGCGTTCGCCGGTGCCACCTTCCTGTCGTCGCTCTCCACCGAGGTCGCCAAGCCGGTGATGTCGCTGCTCCTGCTGGGGCTCGGCATCTACGTGCTGCTCCGCTTCACCCTGCAGGGCCTGCCCGCGCGTTCGGACAAGCCGCTGCGCCGTCGCTTCCTCACCCCGCTCGGCCTGGTGGCCGGCTTCATGGACGCCACCGGTGGTGGCGGCTGGGGTCCCGTGGGCACCCCCGCGATCCTGGCGAGCGGCCGCATGGAGCCTCGCAAGGTGATCGGCTCGATCGACACCAGCGAGTTCTTCGTGGCCATCGCGGCGAGCATCGGCTTCTTCGTCGGCCTCAGCGGCGAGGGCATCGACTTCACCTGGGTGCTGGCCCTGCTCATCGGCGGTCTGATCGCCGCGCCGATCGCCGCCTGGCTGGTGCGCCTCGTACCGCCGCGCGTCCTCGGTTCGCTCGTGGGCGGCGTCATCATCCTCACCAACTCGCGCACGCTGCTCAACAGCGACTGGATCGCCGCGGGCCCCGTCCTGATGAACACCGTGTACGTGGTGATCTGGGTGACCTGGGCCGCCGCCGTCGCCTGGGCGGTGCGTGCGTACCGTCGCGACAAGGCCGCCGAGACGGCCGAGGCCGCCGAGACGGCCAAGCCCCACGAGCCGGAGGCCGATAGCGTGTCGGTATGACGTCCGACCGGGTAGCGGTGATCACCGTCTCCGACCGTTGTGCACGCGGCGAGGCGGAGGACCGGTCCGGTCCGACGGCGGTGTCCCTCCTGGAGCAGGCGGGGCTCACCGACGTGCACCAGCACCTGGTGCCCGACGGCGTCGAGTCGGTCCGGGACGTGCTGCGCGCCGTGCTCGACGACGGCGCGCGGCTCGTCATCACCACCGGCGGCACAGGGATCGCCCCGCGGGACCTCACCCCCGAGGGCACGCGCGAGGTGCTTGACCACGAGATCCCGGGGATCGCGGAGGCCGTCCGCCAGCAGGGCATCGCGGCGGGCGTGCCCACCGCGGCGCTCTCCAGGGGGCTGGCCGGGATCGCCGGCACGGCCGACGGGGAGCGCGCGCTGGTGGTGAACCTGCCCGGGTCGTCCGGCGGGGTGCGCGACGGGCTCCAGGTGGTGCTCACGCTCTGGCCGCACGTCCGCTCGCAGCTCGTCGGCGGCGATCACTGACCCGAGCGGGTCGGTCGCCTGAACGAGCTCAGCCGCCCGCGAAGGGGGGCAGGACGTCGATCGTCGCGTCGTCCGGGATCTGGGCGTCGTCGGACGTCGTGCGGGCGCCCGCCACGAGCAGGGCGCACTTCGGCAGCACGTCCGCCAGGCGCGGGTGCGCCGCGGTGAGGGCAGCGCGGAGGGCGGCCACCGACGTCGGGCCGCCGAGCTGTTCGGTGGTGACCCCGGCGGCCTCGCGGGCTCCGGCGAAATAGCGGACCGTGATCATGCCGGACGCACCCAGTCGCCCGACTTGCCGCCCGTCTTGCGCTCGAGGCGCACGTCCGCGAGCGAGACGGACTTGTCCAGGCCCTTGACCATGTCGACGACGGCGAGGCCCGCGACCGCGACAGCGGTGAGCGCCTCCATCTCCACGCCGGTGCGGTCGGCCGTGCGGACGGTCGCCGTGATCGTGACGCCCTCGTCGGTGACGTCGAGGTCCACCGCGGCGCCGTGCACGCCGATCACGTGCGCGAGCGGCAGCAGCTCCGGCGTCCTCTTCGCGGCCGCGATCCCGGCGATGCGGGCAACGGCCAGCACGTCCCCCTTGGGGACGGCGCCGTCGCGCAGCGCCCGCACGACGTCGGGACCGCAGCGGACGGTGCCCGTCGCCGTGGCGGAGCGGATCGTCGGCTGCTTGGCGGTGACATCGACCATGCGGGCCTGGCCGCGGTCGTCAAGGTGCGTGAAGCTCACGGGACCAGGGTGTCACGTCGCGCGGGTCGCGGGACCGGCCCGGGCGCTCGGCTGCGAGTGAAGTGGCTCCGGTGCACCGTTGAACCGTGCGGTCGAGACCAGGCTGCCGGAGCTCCCGGTGAGAGGACGACCCCATGCGCAGCGACGACTGGAACCCGTGCCCAGGTGAGGCCCCGCGATGAGGGCGGTCGTCACCGGCGGCGCCGGATTCGTGGGCAGCAGGCTGTGCGAGGTACTCCTCGACTCCGGGGCAGAGGTCGTCTGCCTCGACAACCTCCTGACGGGCGCACCCGACAACCTCGGCGGCCTCCGCGGGCACCCGGCGTTCCAGTTCGAGCAGTGCGACGTCGCCGAGGGATTCGGCTCGCGCGCGGTCCGGGCCGCCCTGCGTCCCGGCGTCGACCTGGTCCTGCACCTCGCCTCGCCCGCGTCGCCCGTCGACTACCTCGAGCATCCCATCGAGACCCTCGACGCCGGCTCGCGCGGCACCCGCGCGGCACTCGACCTCGCGGGTGAGCACGGCGCGCGCCTCGTGCTCGCCTCCACGTCCGAGGTGTACGGCGATCCACAGGTTCATCCCCAGACCGAGGAGTACTGGGGGAACGTCAGCAGTGTCGGACCGCGGAGCGTCTACGACGAGTCCAAGCGCTTCGGCGAGGCGCTCACCGCGGGGTACCGGCGCGCGCTCGGGACCGATACGGGGATCGTCCGGATCTTCAACACCTACGGGCCCCGCATGCGGGAGCACGACGGGCGGGTGGTGCCCACCTTCATCCGGCAGGCGCTCGCGGGCGAGCCCCTCACGGTCGCGGGCGACGGCAACCAGACGCGGTCGCTCTGCTACGTCGACGACCTGGTGGCCGGCCTCCTGGCCTTCGCGCGCAGCGGCCACCCCGGCCCCATGAATCTCGGCAACCCGCACGAGCTCACCGTCCGCCAGATCGCCGAGGACGTGATCCGGGCGACCGGCTCCCGGTCGCCCGTCGAGTACGTCGAACGGCCGGTGGACGACCCGGGGATGCGCTGCCCCGACATCACCCTCGCGCGGACGGAGCTGGGCTGGGAACCGCAGGTCGGCTGGACGGACGGTCTGGCCCGGACGGTGTCGTGGTTCCGTTCGCGGTCCCAGGGAGCCGCGTGAGCATCGACTCGCAGGCGGCGACCACCTCGTCGACCGCTACCCGGGCGAGCGCCGGGTCGAGCTGCCCCGCGTTCGGGTCGCGCCGCGGCGCTCCCCGCTCGCCGTGCCAGATGACGACGTGGCGGTCCAGGTCCAGCGTCGGCCCCCACAGCGCGGGCGGCGTGGGCCCGAACAGCGTGACGGACGGCGTGCCGTACGCGGTGGCGAGGTGCGCCGTGCCGGTGTCCCCGCTGACGACCAGCCGGGCGGTGGACACGAGCTCGGCGAGCGCGGGCAGGCCGAGCCGGCCCGAGGTGTCGCGCACGGCGCCGCCCGCGTTCGCCTCGAGCCGCACCCGGGCACAGAGGTCCCGCTCCGCCTCGGACCCGGTGAGGACCACGTAGTGGCCCCGCGCGGCGAGCGCGGCGACGACCCGTGCCCAGCGGGCGGCGGGCCAGCGGCGGGCCTCCGCGGCGGCGCCCGGGTGGACCACCACATCGGCCCGGCCGCCGGGCGGGTCCGCCGGGCCGAGGCGTAGGTCCTCCGGCCCGCACGGCCCGCCCACGCTCCGCACGAGCCGGCACCAGCGGAGCACCTCGTGCTCGTCGTCGTCCCAGTCGGGCCCGAGGTGGTCGGCGTCCGCGCTGTCGAACGCGATCAGGGCGTCCGGCCGCGTCGCCTGCAGCACGCGGTGGCTCTGCGGCCCGCTGCCGTGCAGGTCGACCGCGAGGCATCCGGGCGCGTCCTGGGCGCCGCCCGGCCCGGCCCAGGGCCAGGGGAGGCGGGCCAGCCCCTGGGTCGGCAGGACGGCGTCGACGATCCCGTGGTCGGCGAGCAGCTGGCCGAGCGGCCGGGGTGCGGCGAGCACGATCCGGTGTCCCGGCCATGCCCGCCGCACGCCGCGGAGCGCGGCCACGCCGGTCAGCGCGTCGCCGAGCCCGAGCGCCCGCAGCACGAGGACGGTCATGCCGGGCTCCTGGTCGGCCCGGCCGGCCGCCAGGTCACGGCCACGACGCCTCTCCTGACGCCATGACCAGCATCTCCCTGATCTCGCTGCCCTGCGGCTGGGTCAGCGCCGTCACGACGGCTGCGGCCGTCGCGGCCGGATCGTTGAGGTCCGCGTCCGGGCCCGGCTTGTACTGCTCGGTGCGGCCGTCGAAGAACGGCGTCCGCATGCCGCCGGGAATCAGGCACGTCACGCCGACCCGGCCCGCGTACTCGGCCGCGAGGGCCTGGGTGAACCCGCGGATCCCCCACTTCGACGCGCAGTACGCCGTCGCGTCGCCCGCACCGCGCAGCGCGAGCGTCGAGGCGACGGTGACGACCGTGCCGCGCCGTTCCTCCAGGTACGGCAGGGCGGCCCGGACCACCGAGACGGTGCCGAACAGGTTGACGCGGACGACGCGCTCCCAGTCCTCCGGATCGATGTCGAGGAGCGGGCCGCACGCGTCGATCCCGGCGGCCGTCACCACCGCGTCGGGCGGGCCCACCTGCTCCACCAGCGAGTCGACGGCGGCCTGTGCGGCGCCGGGGTCGCCGAGGTCGGCGGCAGCGAACGGCACGTCCGCGGCCGGCTCCGCCACGTCGAGCACGGCCGGCGTGCCGCCCGCGGCGGTCAGGACGTCGACGAGCGCCGCGCCGAGGCCGGACGAGCCGCCGGTGACGAAGACCGTGCCGACGGACCTGGGCGTGAGCGGAGAGGCAGGAGCGGGGCCGGCGGACGGTGCGGTAGCAGGTGTCGTGGTTGCGGTCATGATGACCTCCTCATGGTCGGTGGGATCGAGGCGGGCAGGGGTTCGGCCGCCCGGACCTGGCTGACGAGCCCGGTCGTCGAGCGGCCCGGGAGGTACGGCAGGGTCACCACACGTCCCCCGTAGGAGCGGACGACAGCGGCCTCGGGCAACTCGGACCACGTGTAGTCGCCGCCCTTGGCCCAGATGTCCGGACGGAGCGCGGCGACGGCGGCCGACGGCTCGTCGTCGTCCAGCACGACGGCGGCGTCGACGCTCGCGAGGCCCTCCAGGACGCGGAGCCGGTCCGCCAGCGGCACCACCGGTCGCTCGGGCCCCTTGAGGCGACGCACCGAACGGTCGGAGTTGACCAGCACCACCAGGTGCTCGCCGAGCCGGCGCGCGGTGTCGAGCATGCTGACGTGGCCGGCATGCAGCAGGTCGAAGCAACCACTGGTCGCGACCAGCACACCGCCCGCCGCGCGCAGCCGGGCGCCGAGCTCCTCCAGGGACTCGGGGCTGCTCCGCTCGGCGGGCCGTTGAGCGGCCTCGCGGGCGCGCCGGAAACCGTCCGCACCCCCTGACGCGACCCAGGCGCTCGCCGCGACCACACCCTCCCGGACGGCGGTGGTGGCCTCGTCCCCGCGGGCCATCCGGTCCGCCACCGTCGCGGCGAAGCGGTCGCCGGCCCCGCAGGGATCCGGCCCGTGCGCGGGCTCGGTCGGCAGGTGCCGGATGACGCCCGGGCCGTCGTCGGTACCGTCCCCGTCGGGCGGCCGGGTGGCGACGAAGGCGCCCCGGTCCCCGGCGGTGACGCTGACCGCCCGCGCGTCCCAGGCCCGGCGCAGAACGTCCGCCACCGCAGGGAGCTCGGTGTCCTCGTCGGCGGGCGGCAGCGGGAGCTGCCGCGCCGCGCGTTCGGCCTCCGCCGCGTTGGGCGTCACCAGCGCCGTGCCGGGCACGGGCTCGCCGCCGCGCGGGTGCGGGTCCCACACGAGCGGCACGCGTGCTGCCGACTCGGCGAGCACCTCACGCAGCAGCGGCTCCAGGGTGACACCGCCGCCGTAGTCGGCGACGAGCACCGCGTCGCAGCCCGCGATGGCGTTCCGCACCCGTTCGGCGGTCGCCTCGTTCACGCCGAGCGGGGTGCCGGGCCCGCCGTCGTCGACCCGGACCAGTCCCTGCCCCGAGCTGCGGACGCGCGTCTTGCGACGGGTCGGGCCCTCGTGCCCGAGCGGGACGACCGTGACGTCCGCGAGCTGACGGCGCAGCTCCTCGCCGTCCGCGTCGTCCGCGAGGGGTGCGACGAGCACGACGTCGGCCCGCTGCGCGCACAGCAGCGCGGCCAGCCCCGCGCCACCCGGGCTCTGCCGGACCTCCGCCACGTCGACGACCGGCACGGGGGCGTCAGGCGCCAGCCGGGTGACCGAGCCGTCGACGTCCCGGTCGAGCAGGACGTCCCCGACGACGGCGACCCGTGGCCGGGCGACCTCTCCGCCGGACGAGGAGCCGGACGAGGAGCCGGACAGCCTGCGCGAGAGGTCACCGACGACGGCGCCGTTCTCGGTCATGCGCGTGCTCCGGCCGTCCTCGACCGGGATCTCTGCGACCCCGGACGGCGGGTCCGTGCGCTGCTGCCGGCGATGTGGGCGTCGAGCACCGCGCACAGGCTGTGCGCGACGACGAGGTGGATCTCCTGCACCGCCGACGTGGACGCCGACGGGACCGTGAGCGCGTCGTCGCACAGCGCTGCGAGGGGATTGGGCGCCTGGCCGGTGAGCGCCCAGGTGGTGATCCCGAGCTCCCGGGCCCGCCGGGCCGCGACGAGCACGTTGGCGCTCGCGCCGGACGTCGACAGGCAGAGCAGGACGTCGCCCGGCCTGCCGTGCGCCGCGACCTGCCTGGCGAACATCTCGTCCTGGCCGTAGTCGTTGACTATCGCGCTGAGGCTGGAGGTCTCGGCGTGCAGGGCGATCGCGGCGAGCGGTATCCGCTCGTCCTCGAACCTGCCGACGAGCTCGGCGGTCAGGTGCTGGGCCTCGGCGGCGCTGCCGCCGTTGCCCGCCACGAGCAGCCGATGGCCCGAGACCAGCCGTTCGGCGAGGTCCTGGCCCCAGGCCTCGATCCGGTCGAAGCTGGCGCTGAGGTGGTCGAGGCCCACCGTGAGGTCGGCGCGGTGCTGTCGGAGCCAGCTCCGGCCGCTGGAGGAGGGCTGGAGGGCGGTCGGTCGGACGGACTCGGAACTCATCGGGTACCTCCTGCGGAAACCAGCGGAGCGCCCGTCGCAGACCGCTGCGGCAGGGGCCTGCGGGCGGACGAGGAACTGACGACCTCGGCATATGCCTCGGCCGTCTGCCGGGCCACGGCGGCCCAGCCGTACTGGCGCTCGGCGCGGACCCGGGCCCCGGCTCCGAGCCGGAGCCGGAACCGGCGGTCCGAGAGCCGCAGCAGCGCGTCGGCGACGGCGGCGGGATCACGCGGCGGGACGAGGAGGCCGGTGCGCTCGTGCACCACCGTGTCGAGCATGCCGCCGACCGCGGAGGCGATCACGGGCAGCCCGCACGCGGCGGCCTCCAGCGGCACGATGCCGAACGGCTCGTACCAGGGTGTGCAGGCCACGACGTCGACGTCCCGGAGCAGGTTCGGGACGTCCTCGTGCGACACCGCGCCGAGGAACCGCACCCGGTCGCCGACGCCCAGCCGCTCGGCCCGGTCCCGCAGCTGGCGCACCTCGGGGTCGCGGTCGAGCTCGCCGAGCGGCGGCCCGCCGGCGACCAGCAGCTCCACCGGGGGAGCCCCGTCGCCGAGCCGGGCGAGCGCCTCGACGACGGTCGCGACCCCCTTGCGCTCCACGAGCCGGCCCAGGGACAGCAGGCGGAGGGGCCGGTCCTCGTCCTCCTGGTGCGTCCGGGCGGTGCCGGGCGTGAACACACCGAGGTCGACGCCGCACGGCACCACGCGGACCCGGTCGTCCGTCGCGCCCAGCTGTCGTAGCTCACGCACCTCGTCCTGACAGGTGGCGATCACCAGGTCCACGTCGGCGCACAGGGTCCGCTCCAGCGGGATCCGCGCGGTGGGGCTGGTGTCCGCGGCGCCCTGGTACCGGCGCTTGACCGAGCCCAGCGCATGGAAGGTCTGGACCACCGGTACGGCGGGCAGGTCGTCGTCCGCCCGGCGGGTCGCGCGCAGCGCGGCCAGGCCCGACATCCAGAAGTGCGCGTGCAGCACGTCCGGCCGTGCCTCGGGGTCGGTGAAGCGGGCCGCGAGGTCGTCACCGAACTGGTCCATCCAGCGCAGCAGGTCGTCCTTCGGCAACCGTTCGGGCGGGCCGGCGTCGACGTGCACGACGTCGACGCCGTCGGTGAGGGGAACCCGTTCCGGGAGCGCCGGGTCGTCGCGCCGCGTATAGACGTCGACGGTGTGGCCGTCCGCGGCGAGGCGCTGTGCCAGCGCCGCGACGTGGACGTTCTGCCCACCGGCGTCCGCCTCACCGAGTACGGCGAGCGGGCTGGCGTGCTCCGAGATCATGCCGATCTTCATGGCGACACCTCCTGTGTCAGCAGGGTGGTCCAGCGGTCGAGGAACAGGTCGAGCGGGTAGTGGGTGAGCACGTGCTCCCGGGCGGCCTTGCCGTGCGCGGCGGCCTCCTCCGGGTCGGCGAGCCAGCGCCGGGCGACTGCCGCGAGCTCGTCCGGGTCGGCGCTGAGCACGCCGGCCTCGGGCGGCACCGCCGCGTACGCGGCGGTGACGGGCAGGGCGAGCACGGGCAGGCCGAGGGCCATGGCCTCCAGCAGGGCGAGCCCGAGGCTCGTCCACCGGTACGGGTGCAGGTAGGCACGGGCCCCCGCCAGCCGGTCGTGCAGCTCCGACTGGGGCAGGTCGTACAGGCGGTCGGCGGCTCCCGCAGCCGTCGGGCCCAGGGGCGAGAGGTGCTCCGCCAGGAGCGACGTGCCCATCCCGTACACCTCGGCAGGGACCTGGCGGGCGACCTCCAGCAGCACGTCCGTGCCCGCTGCCCGCCACCGGCGCACCGGCTCGTTCACCACCGCCGCGACGGTCTCGCGCTCGCCGGTGTACCGGTGGCCCGGGTCGGGGATGCCGTGCTCGATCACGGCGGTGCGTGCCGGGCCGGTGTCCCACATGAGGGCGTTGAACTGGGTCACGTGCACGATCGGGACGCGCCCCTCGGTCGCGATATCGACGTCGGCCAGGGGGTGCCGGGTGGCGGCGGCGGGGCCGCCGGGGGCGTCGTGCTCCAGGTACACGGTGGGCACGTCCCGCCCGGCCAGGCGTCCGGTCCACTCGCGCAGGAGGCGGGCCTCGTGCGGCCGCTGGAGCACCACGGCGTCCACCCCCTCCTCGTCGAAGGCCCGGCGCAGCCCGGCGGGGTCCAGCTCGCGGACGGAGGTGGGCCAGTCCCAGGTCTGGGCGCGCCCGCGTCCGTCGGCGGGCCGGCCGGGCAGCACCGGCACCAGGTACTCGTGCTCGCCCTGGACGAAGGCGGTGGTCCACGACCCGTGCACGTGCCACAGGAGGATCCTCATGAGGGCCATCCCTTTACTCTGTTCCCGCCGGCGGTCGCCGACGCTCGGGGCTGCGGGTACGTGAGGCGCGCGACGGCGTCGGACACCTGCTCCGGCGTGACCGACGCGAGGCACGGGTGGCCCGCCACGGGGCACGTGCGGGCCCGCGTGCCGCGGCACGCGGCACCCTGGTCACCGAGGAGCAGCCGGGGCACCCCGTACGGCGCCCACCGGTCGGCGGGGACCACCGGCGCGAACAGGCTGACCACCGGCGTGCCGACGGCCGCGGCCAGGTGCGCCGGGCCGGTGTTCCCGACGACCGCGCAGGCCGCCGACTCCAGGACGGCGGCGAGCTCGGCCAGGCTGGTCTGCCCGCCCAGGTCGGTGGCGTGGTCACCGGCCACGTACGCGGTGAGGTCCCGCTCCGCCGCGGCGCCCGTCACGAGTACCTCCCAGCCGTCGTGCGCGAGGCGTTCGGCGATGGCCCGGGCGTCCTCCGGCAGCGGCGCCCGGGCGGGTACCGACGCTCCGGGGTGGAGGACCACCGAACGATTCCGCCAGGCACCCTCGGCGCCGAGCGCGCCCCCGGCACGGAGCGCGCGCTCGGCCCGCGCGGGCAGGGCGGGGAGCGGACGGCGGACGGCGAGCAGCCCGTCGTCCTCCACCGGCAGCACGGCTCCCGCCTGTTCCGCGAGGTCGAGGGCCGCCTCCACCTCGTGCAGCCCCGGTGGACGCTTGTGCCGTACGTCGAGCAGCGAGCCCGGGTAGTCCTCGCTCACCGCGACGATCCGGCGCACGCCGGCGAGGCGCGCCAGCAGCGCCATCGGGAGCGGCGACTGGTGGAACGACGTGAAGATCACCGCGAGCTGGTACCGGCGCGCGACGAGGCCGGCCACGAGGTCGAGCACCGCCTCGGCCGAGACCTGGGGCGGCTCCGCGCCGGACCACGGTGCGTCGAACCGCAGCGTCTCGGTGACGCCGGGCAGCAGCTCGGCGGCCTGCAGTCCCGAGCCGGAGACCAGGAGGTCCACCTGGTCGTAGGTAGCGGCCAGCGCGCGTACGGCGGGGCCGGTCAGGAGCACGTCCCCGTCGCTGTCGAGCCGGATCGCGAGCACCCGGACGGGGCGTTCCGCGGAGGTCATAGCAACATCACCACCTCATCGAGAGTCGCGGCCACGACGGGAGCGGCGGACAGCTCCTCGCGCCTGGTCACCTCGGTCGGCACGAGGACGCCTCGTGCGCCGGCAGCCACGGCGGCGCCCACGTCCGAGCCGATGTCCCCGACCACCGCGCACTCCGCCGGGAGCACCCCGACCGCCGCGGCCCCGCGGAGCACGAGGCCCGGCTCGGGCTTGCGGCACGTGCAGTCCTCCTCCGGCCGGTGCGGGCAGCGCTGCCAGGTGTCGAACGGGCCCAGCAGCCGGCGGACCCGCTCGTCCACCGCATCCACCTGCTCGCTCGTGAGCAGCCCTCGCCCGATCGCCGACTGGTTGGAGACCACGCCGACCCGCACGCCGCCGGCCCGTAGCCCGTCCAGCACGCGCCGTGCGCCCGGCATGGGGTCGACGGCGTCCGGGTCGCCGTTGTAGGGCACGTCGCGGACGAGCGTGCCGTCCCTGTCGAACAGCACCGCGCGGACGGGCGGCGGCCAGGCCGGCACGCGCCCGTCCAGCCCGCGCCGCCACCGCCACGCCCCGCGCACGCGGTGCGCGACGGCGGCGAACGGGATCAGCGCGCTCGTCACGACCATGCGGCGCAGCTCCGGGCCGAAGCCGTCGTCGCCGGGCCGTGACCCGGGCCGGAGCCGCTGCGCGGCGAACATCGCGGTGAGCGCCGCCCAGGCCGAACCGGCGAGGGCAGCGGTGGTCCGCGCAGCGTGCGGGTCGCGCGTGCCGGGGAGGGCTGCGGCCACGCAGCCGCTGAGCGCCGTCAGGCCCGCCGCCACCGTCGCGGCGTGCCACGGCAGGCGGCCTCGGCCGGCCTCGGTGCGCCGGCGCCAGTCGCGGCCGTGCAGCGTGCGCAGCAGCGCGTCGTCGGCGTTGCCCACCTGGGCCCGGACGCTCGCCAGGTTCCCGGCGGGCCGGACGGGGTGCTCGACGAACCGGACGCCACGGACGAGGTCCCAGCCCGCCTCGCGGACCCGTAGCGCGAGGTCGGCGTCCTCGCGGTACGCACGGGGGAAGCGCTCGTCGAAGCCGCTCACCGCCTCCAGCGCGGCCCGGCGGTAGGCCATGTCGGCGGTCGCCCAGGCAGCCGTCTCCAGCCCGGCGGTGTTGCGTTCGAGGTCGGTCGGGGGCCGGTGGCTCGGCAGCGGCACCACTATCCGGCCCTGCACGCCACCGACGTCGGGGCCGGCGGCCGCGAGATCCTGCTCCAGGGTCGCCGCCCAGAGCTCGGGGACCACCACGTCGTCGTCCAGGAAGGCGACCCACTCCGTGCGGACGCTGCGCCAGCCGGTGTTGCGGGCGGCGGCCGGGCCACGGCCGCCGGTGCGGAGCACCCGCACGCCGGGCACCGGGTCGGGCCCGAGGTCGAGGGGCGGGTTCACGCCCTCGGCCGGGAACGGCCGGTCGTCGACCACCACGACGTCGAGCGGCGGCGGCCCGACGGCGCAGGCGACGCGCACCGAGTCGAGCAGCGCACCCAGCTGCGGGCGGCCGATCGTCGGGACGACTATCGAGTACGAAGGCGTCACGCGGCACCTCCGGACGGCCGGCCGCCGGTGAACAGGTCCGCGCGCCGGACGAGGTGGGGACCGAGCACCAGGACGTCGACGGGCGCGGAGCCGAAGAGCTCCAGCGCGTCCCGCGGGCTGTCCACCATCGGGCGGCCCGCGGTGTTGAGGCTGGTGTTCACCACCACGGGCAGCCCGGTGCGCGCACGGAACGCGCGGAGCATCGACTGGAGGCGTGGCTGCGAGTCGTCCACCGTCTGGATCCGGGCCGTGCCGTCCACGTGGACGGTCGCCGGGATCCGGTCGCGCCAGGCGGGGGCGACGTCGTGGACGAACAGCATGTAGGGGCTCGGGATCGGCCCGCCGGAGAAGATGTCCGCGGCGTCCTCCAGGAGCACCATCGGGGCGACCGGCCGGAACTGCTCGCGTCCCTTGACGATGTTGAGCCGTTCGGTGTTGGCCCGCGTACCCGGGTGGGCCAGCAGCGAGCGCTGGCCGAGCGCGCGCGGCCCGAACTCGGAGCGGCCGTCGAACCAGGCCACCATCCCGTCGTCGGCGAGCACGCCGGCGACCTGCTCCGGCAGGTCGGCGGGGGTCGTGAAGGGCACGCGCGCCGTGCGCAGCGCGTCCGCCAGCTCGTCGTCGGACCAGCCGCGGCCGAGGGCCGCCGACGTCATCGGCACCGTCGGGACGCCGGCCTCCGCCGTCAGCTGCAGGGCCGCGCCGAGCGCCGTACCCGAGTCACCCGCCGCGGGCTGGACCCACACGTGCTCGAAGGGGGTCTCGCGCCACAGCCGCGAGTTGGCCACGCAGTTCAGCGCGGTGCCGCCCGCCAGCGTCAGCGCGGTGTCACCGGTCCGCTGGTGCAGGGCCGTGGCTAGCTCGACCAGCAGCTCCTCCAGCCGCGCCTGGACCGACGCCGCGAGGTCCGCCTGGTCGGGCGGCAGGCCGCCCGCGCCGCTGGGTTCCTGGATGCTGCCGGGCGTGGCCGGTGCCGCCCACCGCGACCAGTCGGGAGCCTCGGCCACGAAGCCGCCGTCGGGCGTGGTCCGGAGCAGCTCCCGCAGCTCGGGCAGGAACCGCGGCCGGCCGTACGACGCGAGTGCCATCACCTTGTACTCGTCGCTGGACCGCAGGAAGCCGAGGTGCTCGGTGAGGGACTCGTACACGAGGCCGAGGGAGTGCGGCAGCTCCTGGCTCGCGAGCACCTCGAGCTGTCCGTCGGCATACCGGCCGGCGAGGTAGGAGGAGCGCTCGCCACGACCGTCGAGCGACATGACGCTGCAGATCCTGAACGGGGACGCGAGGGCTGCCGACGCGGCGTGCGACACCTCGTGCGGCACGAAGCGCACGGCGGCGGGGTTGAGCCCGGGCAGTGCGGTGGCGATGAACTGCGGCGCCCGTTCGGCGTACCGCTGCCGCAGCCAGTCCCACGGGTCGGGCAGGCCCATCTCGTCGGACGGTTTGGCGAGGGCCGGGTCGAACGAGTAGGCGACGGCGTCCAGGTCCTCCGGCCGCAGGCCGCCGACCTCGAGGCACCACCGCATCGCCTGCTCCGGCAGCTCCCAGGCCGCGAACGGGACGGGGCGCTTGCCGTGCTTGCGTCGGCTGAACCGTTCCTCCTCGGCTGCTGCGAGGACGTGACCGTCGACGACGAGCGCCGCCGACGGGTCATGGAAGAGGGCATTGACACCGAGGACTCGCACAGTGACCTCCACGGATGGTCGTCACCGGGCTTCTTCCGGTTCTCCTACGTTCGAGGCGCCCAGAAGCACTCGCATCTTGAACCGCTTCTCGACCGGAACGGGGTCCCGACGACGCCCGCATCCGCGCAGGTCGGGGGTTCCGCGCGGTTCAGCGCCGCGACAGGTCCTCGGTGGCGGGACCTTCGATCAGCGTGCCGTCGGGCTCGAACCGCGAGCCGTGCGCGGGGCAGTCCCAGGACTGCTCCTGCTCGTTCCAGCACACGACGGCGCCCGCGTGCGGGCAGACCCGGGACACGCGCGGGGCGCCCGGCCGCTGTCCGGACGGGCGGGTCGCCGCGTGCGCCCAGCCCTTGGTCTGCACGGCGAAGGTGGCGGCGGTGCTCGCCCTCGGCGCGGGCCTGCGGGCCCACGGCTCGAAGGTCCGCTCCCACTCGACGGGGTCGCCGAGGATCCGGCCGGCGAGCGCCAGCCCGGCCGCGGCACCGTTCGTGAGGCCCCACTTGGCGTAGCCGGTGGCCACGAGCACGCGGTCGTCACCGGGCGTGGCCGGTCCGACCAGCGGCAGGCCGGTGTCACTGGTGTAGTCCTGGGCCGCCCACGTGTGCCGGGGCTGGTCCACGGGGAGGTGGACCCGCGTCCATTCCTCCAGCGCGGCCAGCCGCCGGGCCGGGTCCCGCTCCCGGCCGACGGTGTAGCCCTCGCCGCCCACCATGAGGAGCCCGCCTGCCGTGCGGAGCGATCGCACGGGCGACCCGGCGGTGATCGACATGGTCTCGTCGAACCCTGGCGGCAGCGCGGCCGGGTCGGTGATCTCCCACGTGGTGAGCAGGCTGCGGCCCGCCTCCAGGCGGAGGAACAGCCCGCCCAGCCGCCCGGGCGGTGTGCCGGTGGCCAGCACCACCCGGTCGGCGAGGACGGCGCCGCGGCTGGTGCGCAGCACGACGCCGGACCGGCGCCGACGCACCTGGTGGACCCGGACGCCGTCGTGCACCGGAACGCCGCGGGCGCGCAGGCGGGCGCGCAGCGCCGAGAGCATGCGCAAGGGGTCCACCTGCGCCTGGCCGGGCAGGCGTACCGCGCCGTAGGAGCGCGCGGGGTACGGCGGGTCCTCCTCCCACTGCGCGGTGAGTCCCTGGCGGGCGCAGGTGGTGAGCACCGCGTCGACGTCGGCCACCTGCTCGGGGGTAGCCGCCACGGTCAGGTCGTCCCGGTTCTCGACGGGCACGTCCAGGTTCTCGAGGGTGCGGCGCAGCCAGCCCAGGCCGGCGAAGTTGGCCGCGAGGTAGTCGCGCACCACCTCGTCGCCGTGCCGGGCGGCGATCCGGGCGAGCCGGGTGCCCTGCAGCACTGAGAGCTTGCCCGTCGAGCGGGCGGTGGTGGTCGCTCGCGCGCCGCGGGCGTCGAGCACCACGACGTCGGCGCCGCCGTCGGCGAGCAGCTGGGCGGTCACGACACCGGTGAGACCGGCGCCGACCACCACGACGTCGGTGCGGAGCGGGCCGGGGGCCATGACCCCCGGTGTGCCGCTGCCGGTGCCTTCCAGGTCAGTCGTCGCGTCAGTCGTCGCGTCGTAGGGGGTCTCGCTCACGGTGCACCTCCGCTGCTCGATCCGTGCTGCTGATCCGTACTGGTCGGTCCCTGTGCCGGCCCTCGGGCGGGCCTGTCCCAGGCTGGCACGGGGCTCTGGCACTCGCAGCGCCTCGCTCCTACAATCGAGTCGGTGGAGTCATGAAGCGGCTCCAGGTCCACCTCGGATCTGGGAGGTTCAAGATGCCCCCTTCTCTGCAGCCCAGGCTCAGCATCGTGGACGGCGCAGGCGGCGACACGGCTGAACGGTCACCGAGCTTCTCGGCGGGCGACCTGGCGCATGCTCTCGGCCTGGGGACCAACCTGCTCGTCGGCAGCTACCGCGTCGACATCACGTCGGGGACCTGGTGGTGGTCCGACGAGCTGTACACGATGCACGGGTGGAGACGGCACGAGGTCCAGCCGTGCCTCGAGGCGCTCCGGTCCCGCAAGCATCCCGACGATCGCGCCCGTGTGGTGCGGGCCGCCGCCGAGGCGCTGCGGACGGGCCGGCCGTTCGCGTGCGCGCACCGGATAGTGGACCGCAAGGGCCGCACACGTTCCGTGGTCGTCATCGGCCACGGCCGGCGCAGCGGCCCCGCCCGGTCGCCGGAGCTGGTCGGGTACGTCATCGACGTCACGCCGGTCCAGAAGGAGGCGCTGGCGCGCAAGTCCGAGGCGGTCGTGACCAGGGCCTTCGTCAGCCAGGCGGTGATCGAGCAGGCCAAGGGCGTCATCATGGCGGTGCGCGGGGTGAGCGAGGAGATCGCCGGTCACCTGCTGCACGAAGCCGCCCAGCGGGTGGACATCCCGCTGCGGCTGGCCGCCGACCAGGTGATGGCCAGGCTACGAGCCGACGGCGAGCGGGTGGACCGTGAGCGGGGAGGCATCACGCAGGAAGGCCTCGCACGCGCGCTGGACGGCGTCGAGCCGGTGGGGCGGCCACGCGGGCACGACCCCCTGCTCACCCGGCGGCCGCGGAAGGTGCCGGCGCGCACGTCCGGCTGAGCCCGTGACCTGAGCCTGCGATCGGATGCCCGGCCCGGTGATCCCCGGCCGGGCATCCGTCGGGTCAGCGCGCGGCGCGGCGGGCGGCGAGCCGCAGGGCGGCCGTGGACGCGCCCTTCGCCGCCATGCGCTTCGCGAACACCGCGGTACCTGCGGCGACCGCCGCGAACACGGTGGCCTGCACCAGGTCCAGCTCCGGGTCGTCCGCCTTGCTGGGCGCGTCGTTGCCGGTCACGCCTTTCCAGATCATGCTGACCGCCTTCTGCGCGACCCAGCCGGCTGCGAGCGTCAGGGCAAGAGTGCCGACCTTCTCGGCGAGTGTCTGTTCCGTCTCGATCTTGGCCATCTCTACACCGTAGCGTCCGACCAGCCAGTAGGCTGGCCGGACACGACAGGGGAGCGCCACACGGCGCTGAGAGTGCGGAACACCGCAGACCCTTGAACCTGATCCGGGTAAGACCGGCGGAGGAAGTCGAGGCACGATGTTGCGTCTTTCCGGTGCTCGCGAGGGCACCATCCATGTTGTTCCGGTCGCCGGAGCGCTCTCCGTGGCGCTCCTGCTCGCCGGGTGCGGCGGCTCGGAGAGCGGTGGCTCCGGCGGGGGCGACCCGGCGGCGTCGGGCACCGTGACCCTCGTGACCCACGACTCCTGGGCGCTCGACGAGAAGGTCGTCGAGCGGTTCGAGAAGGAGTCCGGGCTCACCGTCGAGGTCAGCGCGGCGGGCGACGCCGGGACCCTGGTGAACCAGCTGGTGCTGACCAAGGACGCGCCGCTCGGCGACGCCGTGTTCGGCATCGACAACACCTTCGCGTCCCGAGCGCTCGAGGCGGGGGTGGTCGAGGAGTACACCCCGGCGGACCTGCCCGACGGCGTCGAGCAGCTCGGCGGGGCGCTCACCCCGATCGACCAGGGCGACGTCTGCGTGAACGCGGACGAGGCCTGGTTCGAGAAGTCGGACCTCGAGGTGCCGAAGACGCTCGAGGACCTGGCCGACCCGCAGTACCGGGACCTGCTCGTGGTGAGCAACCCCGCGACGTCGTCGCCCGGGCTCGCCTTCCTGCTGGCGACCGTCGGGGCGTTCGGCGAGGACGGGTTCGAGGACTACTGGGCGTCCCTGGCCGACAACGGCGTCAAGGTCGCCGACTCCTGGGAGGACGCCTACTACGTGGACTTCTCGGGTGCGGGCGAGGGCGGCGAGCGCCCGCTCGTCCTGTCGTACGCGACGTCGCCCGCGTTCACGGTGAGCGAGGACGGCTCGGAGTCGACCACCAGCGCGCTGCTGGAGACGTGCTTCCGGCAGGTCGAGTACGCGGGGGTGCTCGCCGGGTCGGACAACCCGGAGGGCGCCCAGGCGTTCGTCGACTTCCTGCTCGGCGAGGACGCCCAGGCCGCGCTGCCCGAGTCGATGTACATGTACCCGGCCGACCCCGCCACCGAGCTGCCCGCCGACTGGAAGAAGTTCGCACCCCAGGCGGAGGCGCCGTTCGAGGTGGATCCCGCCGAGGTGAGCGAGCACCGCGACGAGTGGATAGAGCGGTGGACAGAGACCGTAGTCGGCTGAGTCGGAGGCTGGGTCGGCCGGTCCTGCGGCCCGCGCCGCTGCTCTGGGGGACGGCGGTCGCCGTCCCCCTCGGCTTCCTCGCCGTCTTCTTCGCCTGGCCCGTGGCCGCGCTGGTGGTCCGCGGTTTCGTGCCCGACGGCGTGCTCGACCTCACCGGTTTCGCGGACGTGCTGTCCAGCCCGCGCACGTGGCGGCTCGTGTGGCTCACGCTGACCCAGGCGGTGCTCGGCACCGCCTTCTCGGTGCTGCTCGGCCTGCCGCTCGCGTACCTGCTCTACCGCCGGTCCTTCCCGGGCCGGGTACTGGTGCGCGGGCTCGTGACGGTGCCGTTCGTGCTGCCCGCCGTCGTCGTCGGAGTCGCGTTCCGTACCCTGTTCGCGCCCGGCGGCGCCCTCGGCTTCCTGGGCCTGGAGGAGTCGCTGGCCGGGATCGTCGTCGCCCTCGTCTTCTTCAACGTGTCGGTGGTCGTGCGGACCGTCGGCGGGCTGTGGGAGCGGCTCGACCCCAGGACCGAGCAGGCCGCCGCATCCCTCGGGGCGGGGCCCGCGCGGGTCTTCCGCACGGTGACGCTGCCCTCGCTGGGTCCCGCGATCGCGTCCGCGGCCTCGGTGGTGTTCCTGTTCTGCGCCACCGCGTTCGGGGTGGTGCTGGTCCTCGGCGGCGTGCGGTACGGCACCGTCGAGACCGAGATCTGGACCCGCACCACCCAGTTCCTGGACCTGCGGACGGCGTCGGTGCTCTCGATCCTGCAGCTCGTGGTCATCTCGGGCGCCCTCGCGGTGTCCGCCCGGGCCCGCCGGCGCCGCGAGGCGGCGCTGCGCCTCGTGTCCGCGCACGGTTCCGCCAGGCGGCTGTCCTGGCGGTCGCCCCAGGACATGGTGATGGCGCTCGTGGGCGCGGCGATCGTCGGCGGGCTCATGGTGCTGCCGCTGGCCGGCCTGGTGGCCCGCAGCTTTCGCGAGCCCGACGGCTCCTGGGGTCCCGGGAACTACGTGGCGCTCGGGACCACCGGCGAGCGCAACGCGCTGGTCGTGACCGTGTGGGAGGCCACCGCGACCTCGCTGCGGACGGCGCTGGCCGCGACGGTGATCGCCCTGGTGGTCGGCGGTCTCGTGGCGCTCGTGGTGTCCCGGCGGCCTCGGTCGGTCGGCGCGCGCCGCGCCGTCGGGGCGCTGGACGGGCTGTTCATGCTCCCGCTCGGGGTGTCCGCCGTGACCGTCGGCTTCGGCTTCCTCATCACCATGGACCAGCCGGTGCTCGGCGTGGACCTGCGGACCTCCGGACTGCTCGTCCCCGTGGCGCAGGCGGTGGTCGCCGTACCGCTCGTCGTGCGCACGGTGCTGCCGGTGCTCCGGGCGATCGACCCCCGGCTGCGGGAGGTAGCCGCGGTGCTCGGTTCCGGTCCCGGCCGCGTCCTGCGGACCGTGGACCTGCCGATCGCCCTGCGCTCGGTCGGCCTGGCCACCGGGTTCGCCTTCGCGGTGTCGCTCGGCGAGTTCGGCGCGACGTCGTTCCTCGCACGGCCCGACGGCGCCACGCTGCCCGTCGTGATCTACCGCCTCATCGGACGGCCCGGCGCCGAGAACTACGGGATGGCGCTCGCGGCGTCGGTGGTGCTCGCCGTGCTCACCGCGACGGTGATGATGGTGGCCGAGCGGTTGCGCGACGAACGCGCCGGAGGGGAGTTCTGATGGCTGGGCTGGAAGTTCGGGACGTCAGCGTGCGCTACGGGGCCTCGACCGCGGTCGACGGGGTGTCGCTGACCGTCGCGCCCGGCGAGGTGGTCGCGCTGCTCGGCCCCAGCGGGTGCGGCAAGTCGTCGCTGCTGCGCGCCGTGGCCGGGCTCGAGCCGCTGGCCGGCGGCAGCGTCCGGTACGACGGCGAGGACCTCGCCGGGGTGCCGGTCCACAAGCGCCGGTTCGGGCTCATGTTCCAGGAGGGGCAGCTCTTCCCGCACCGGGACGTGCGGCGGAACGTCGCCTACGGGCTGGAGACCCAGGACCTGACCCGGGCGGAACGGGACGAGCGGGTGTCCACGCTGCTCGACCTCGTGGGGCTCGCCGGCTACGAGCAGCGGGCCGTGCCCACGCTGTCCGGCGGCGAGCAGCAGCGGGTGGCCCTCGCACGGGCCCTGGCCCCGCGGCCCCGCCTGCTCCTGCTGGACGAGCCGCTCTCCGCGCTCGACCGGCAGCTCCGGGAACGGCTCGCGGGCGAGGTGCGCTCGGCGCTGGTCGAGACCGGTACGACGGCGGTGTTCGTCACGCACGACCACGCCGAGGCGGCCGCCGTCGCCGACCGGATCGGCGTCATGGACCGGGGACGGCTCCTCCAGGTCGCCGCCGCGGGCGAGCTGCGGGCCGCACCGGCGTCGGACCGGGTGGCGGAGTTCCTGGGCCTGCGCGGCTGAGCCGTTCCGCCGTCCTACCCGGGTCACCGGTCGGGCACACCCGCCTGAGGGCCACACGACGCGGTACCACAGGCTGATGCCGCCGTGCCCGGTCTTCGAGAGGGTGCGCTCAGGCACGACGGACGTGCCGAGGAGCGGAGGAATCTCATGACCGAGAACTCAGCAACCAGCAGCTCGTGGCCCGCCTGGGCGGTGCCGCTCGCCGCGGCAGTGGTCGCCGTGGCGGTGTGGCTGATCGGCGCGGCGCTCGGCGTGAACCTCGAGGCGCAGCTCGGCGCGGACGTGCAGGCCGTCTCGGTGGTGGCGGCGGCGGTCACCGCGCTCGCGGCGGGACTTGCCGGCTGGGGCGTGCGAGTGCTGATCGGGCGTCTGGTGCGCGGCGGCGGCGTGGTCGTGTGGTTCGTGCTGTGCGGCGTCGTCCTGCTGGCGTCCATGGTGGGCGCGCTCGCCGGGACCACGCCAGGGGCGGTCGCGATCCTGGTGACCATGCACGTGGCTGTGGCCGCAGTCGTCGCGCTGGGGCTACGCACCGTCAGGCGCGGCGCTCCGTCGGGATCAGCTCTCGCCTAAATTCGGGGCATTGCGGGTGAATCTTCTCTAACCTCTCAGGTGAACCCAGGCATCTCAGACCTGGGCCCCAGGGAGGACGCCTCGATGAGATTTCGTACGAGACTCAGCAGGACTGCGCCCGCGGTCGCCGCAGCGGCCACGCTCATGTTCGCCGGGAGCGCTGTGCCCGCCGCGGGCGCGGGTCCGGCCGGGGCCGTCGCCGGCACGACGGCCGCCGCGGGCGACCCCGTCACCCACGACGAGAACGAGCGCGTGCCCGAGGGCGCGGCGTGGACCCAGGCGTACTTTCCGTCGGGGGACGGCGCCGAGCTGCACGCCGACATCCTGCGCCCCGCTCACCTGGGCCCGAACGTGCGGACGCCGGTCATCCTGTCGATCGGGCCGTACTTCGCGCACGCCGGGCAGACGGGGCCCGAGGGCTGGGACGTAGTGGGCCCGTCCGCGCGGTTCCGGGACTTCGTCGACGGCGCCGACCTCATGAGACACGAGTACACCTTCGTCATGGTGGACATCCGCGGCTACGGCGGCAGCACCGGCTGCCTCGACTGGGTGGGTCCGGGCGAGCAGGCGGACATCGCCGCGGCGATCGAGTGGTCCGCGAGCCGGCGGTGGTCCACGGGCGACGTCGGCATGTACGGCAAGTCGTACGACGCCGTCACCGGGCTGGCCGGCAACAACCTGGACCTCGAGCCGCTCAAGGCGGTGGTGGCCCAGGAGCCGCTGTGGAACATGTACAACTACCTGTGGAGCAACAAGGTCGCCCGGCCGAACCTGACGGGCACCCCCGAGGCGTACAACTCCATCGCCACCATGAAGCCCATGAAGGGCGACAGCAAGCGGTACGCGAAGAACGCCCGCTACGAGGAACGGCACCCCGAGTGCCTGGCGAACAACCTGTCGGACCCGAACGAGCCGGACGCCGGGTCGGAGTACTGGGACGCCCGCAACCTGGCCGAGGACGCCGCGGGCACGGACACGCCGCTGTTCGTGACCCAGGGCTTCATCGAGCCCAACACCAAGCCCGAGGACATGGAGCTCTTCCTCGACAACCACACGGGCGTGGAGCGCGGCTGGCTCGGCCCGTGGGACCACGTGCGGGGCAACGACGTCACCGACGGGCGGCTCGCCATGGGGCGCGCAGGCTTCTTCGACGAGGTGATGCGGTTCTACGACGAGTTCCTCAAGGGCGTCGAGCCGGGTGTCGAGGACCCGGCGTACGCGATCCAGGACAACACCGGTGCCTGGCGTGCGCAGGACACGTGGCCCGAGGCCGACAGCTCGACCCGGGTGCGGCTGCGCAAGGGCTCCTACGTGGACGACGGCGGGCCACGGCCGGCGCGGTCGGCGGGGCCGACGGCGGACCGGGTCGACGGGTGGGACATGGAGAACGCGCCGACGCTCGCGCCCTCGCTCGCCCCTTCGCTCGCGCCGGAGAGCCGCGCCGCGGGCGCCGTCACGTCGTCCTACTGGACGTGGTCGGCGCCCGTCGAGTCGGCGGTGCGGATCACCGGCACGCCGTCGGTCACGCTGAACGCGAGTGCGGTCGGGGACGTGATGGTGCGGCTCTGGGACGTCGCGCCCGACGGACGGGCGACCATGTTCGACGAGAACGCGGCGCTGATCGAGCGCCGGGGGCGGCTGTCGTTCGACCTGAAGTCGACCGACTGGACCCTCGCGGAAGGACACCAGCTCGGCGTGCAGATCGGGACGATCAACTACAACTCCTGGAACTGGCTGCCCGAGCCGTCCGGCAACACCGTGCGCGTGAGCGGTGCGCGGCTCTCGCTCGACCTGCAGGACCCGGCGGGCGACGTCGCCACACAGGGGGAGGAGGCGGCCTACCTGGAGCGCTATGTCGCCGTGAACTCGAAGACGCTGTCCGGCGTGGGGAGGGGCAGCTTCCACCTCGGCGTCTCGCACTCCTGAGCTGATCGGTACTCCAGCCTGACGCCGCCCGGGCCGGGCGCCACCTCGTCGTGGCGCCCGGCCCGCGCGGTGCCGGCGTCAGACCTCCGAGCTCGCCTCGACCACGTCGTAGTGCTTGCGTCCCCACTCGCCGAGGGGAAGCAGAGCTTCCAGCAGCTCTGCCCCCGCGGGGGTCGGCGCGTAGCGGATCTGTACGGGCATCGTCGGCACGACCTCGCGTGCGATGAACCCCTGCCGCTCCAGCTCGCGCAGGCGCTGGGTCAGGAGCCGGTCGGAGATGCCGCGGACGTAGCGGCGGTACTCGACGAAGCGCCGCGCGCCCGCGACGCCCGCGTAGAGGATGGCTCCCGACCAGCGCCGGCCGGCGAGCTCGAGAGTGCGCTGGAAGACGGTGCACGCCTCGTCGTCGGCCATGTTCGGTGCGCCGGAGTCCGGCAAGGGGGCCAGGGTCAGGGAGCGGGGAGCGGGCGCCTCGGAAGTCACTTACTCATAGTGAGTTGCTAACCCGGCCCTTGGCAAGTCTCGGCGGGTGCCGGACGATTCGTGAGGCGTCCGGACGGGCGCCTGCTCTCGCCGGGTATCCCGGCCGTCGTCCTCGGAGGACCCGTGTTCGTTGCGTCTGTAGTCGTCTCTGCCCTGCTCGCCCTGGTCACCGCGTTCAGCGGCTACGGCAAGCTGACGGGCAACCCGCAGGTGGTCGAGCCGCTCACCACCAAGCTCGGTGTGCCCGAGAAGCTCGTCCCGGTGCTCGGCACGCTGCTGGTCGCCGGCGCCGTCGGCACCGTCGTCGGGATCTGGTGGGCGCCGATCGGCATCGCTGCCACCGCGTGCTTCGTCCTGTACTTCCTGGGCGCGGTCGTCACGCACGTCCGCGCGAAGGACTGGCCGGGAGTCGGCCCGACGGCCGGTCTGATGCTGCTCTCGGTGGCGGCTCTCGTGCTGCGCCTGCTCTCGCTCTGACCCGAGCGGCGGCTACCGTGCGGGCATGACTTCTCCTGACGCCGACGCCCTGATCGCCGACCTCCGGACGCTGGTCGAGTGCGAGTCGCCGTCGTCGGACCCGGACGCGCTGGCCCGGTCCGCCGACCTGGTGGCCCGGCTGGGCGCCGCGCACCTGGGTGTGGAGCCCGAGCGGCTCGGCATCCACCTGCGGTGGCGGCTCGGCGGCCCCACGCGCGTGCTGGTGCTGGCGCACCACGACACGGTGTGGCCGATCGGCACCCTGCGGACGCACCCGTTCGGGATCTCCGACGGCGTGCTGCGCGGCCCCGGCAGCTTCGACATGAAGACCGGCCTGGCCATGGCGCTGCACGTGCTCGGGTCCCTCGACGACCGGACCGGAGTCACCCTCCTGGTGACCGGCGACGAGGAGATCGGCTCGCCGTCGTCCCGGACGCTCATCGAGGACGAGGCCCGTGGGGCGGACGCCGCCCTCGTGCTGGAGGCCTCGGCCGACGGCGGCGCGCTCAAGCTCGAGCGCAAGGGCACCTCCATCTACCGCGTGCTGGTGAAGGGCCGGGCCGCGCACGCGGGCCTGGAGCCCGAGAAGGGCGTCAACGCGTCGGTCGAGCTGGCGCACCAGGTGCTGGCGGTCGCCGTGCTCGGCGACCCGGCGCTCGGCACCACCGTGACGCCGACGGTCGCTGCCTCCGGCACCACGGGCAACACAGTCCCGGCCGAGGCATCGTTCGCGGTGGACGTCCGCGCCCGGACGGTCGCCGAGCAGCAGCGGGTCGACTCCGCGATCCGCGCGCTGACGCCGGTGCTGCCCGACGCCGCGCTCGAGATCGAGGGCGGTATCAACCGGCCGCCGCTGGAGGGCGCGCTGTCCGCCGCGCTCTTCGCCCGGGCGTCGCAGATCGCCGCGGAGGCCGGCCTGCCGCCGCTGACCGGTGTGGCGGTGGGCGGGGCGTCGGACGGCAACTTCACCGCCGGCGTCGGCACGCCGACGCTCGACGGCCTCGGCGCGGTGGGCGGCGGCGCCCACGCCGCCGACGAGCACGTCCTGACGGCCCGGATCCCGGACCGCACGGCCCTCCTGCGCGCCCTCCTGCTGGACCTGACCAAAGCCCTCTGACGGATCCGCGAAGTAGAGCGCCTGTCCGGATCTCCCTGGGTGCTGCACGGGAGACTCGGACAGGCGCTCTACTTCACGGATCCGTCAGAGGCGGCCCTGGGGGCCGAAGCCTGTCGTGCCCCATGTGGGTGCCGGGGGGCGGGGCTGGCGGGCCAGGAATGCGGCCCGGGCCTGCTGCATGACCCACACCAGGTACTGCCGCTGCTGCTCCAGCCCGTGCGGGTCGAGATCCCGCTGCGCGCCGGCGCGCTGGTGCAGCAGGGCGAGCTCGGTCGCGGCCTGCTGGTAGTCGGTCATCGCGCGCTCGGCGGGGCGGCCGCCCGCGGACCGGGCCCAGGACCGGGCCGCCCGGCGGCCGGGGAGCGTCGACAGCATCCGCAGGTCGTCGTGCGTGACGATGCCGACCGGGCCGTACAGCGGCAGGTAGTGGCCGATGAGCTGGACGATCCGACGGCGGTCCCGCGCCAGGATCACGATGAGGCCGATCAGCACCGCGAAGCCGACCAGGTAGGCGAAGGCCAGGCCGCCGATCCCGAACTTCGTGGAGCCGTTCCACAGGCTGTGCAGGGCGATGGCGCCGAGCAGCCCGTACAGCGGAGCCCGCCGGCGCAGTCTCCCCGGCCCGGCCAGCGCGGCGACCGCCACGCCGATGCCGGTCATCGCGGTGCACAGCGGGTGCAGCAGCGGCGACACGATGGCCCGCAGCACGAACACGTACCCGAGCTGGTCCACCTCGACGGCGTCGATGAAGTACTGGATGTTCTCCGTCGCCGCGAAGCCGAGGCCCACCATCGCGGCGTAGATGACGCCGTCGGTGGGCCCGTTCAGCTCCTGGCGCCGCCACCAGAGCATGCCGAACAGGACCGCGCCCTTCAGCAGCTCCTCGACGACCGGGGCGCCGAACGTCGCGACGATGTACCAGCCCTCCTCCTCGCCGGTGAGCTCGGTCTCGGTGAGCAGCGACAGCCCGAGCGTGTTCAGGATGCTCGCGAACAGCGCGGCGACGCCAGCACCCCACAGGAACGCGAAGATCAGGGCGTTCGGCGGCTCCGGCTCCAGCCGGTCCAGGGCGAGCACCAGCGGCAGCCAGACGGCGACGGGCAGCACCGCGAGCGACAGCCCCACGACGAACGACGCACCGCCCGTGATCGCGTCGAACGCGAGGATGACGATGAGGCACACCGACGCGAAGACGATCCCCAGGATCACTCCGATCGGGGCACGCCCGGGGGCGCGACCCGTGAGGATCGCACTGGGATCGATAGCCATGCCAGGGACCCTACCGACTCGGCGGCGGACACGGCGGGCGACAGACCGGCCCGGGGCCCGGCTACGCTGGCGCCGTGCCCCAACGTGTCGCTCTCGAGCTCGCTGTCCAGGATCCGGCCGGGGCGGTGATCGCTGCCGGCGTCGGCGCCCGCCGCGTCGAGCTCTGCTCCGCGCTCGGCGCCACCGGCGGCATCACGCCGAGCGCCGCGCTCGTCGAGGCGGTGGTCGACGCCGCGGCGGTGGTCCCGTCGTCCGACAGCTCCCCGATCCTCGAGGTGCACGTCCTGGTGCGCCCGCGCCCGGGCGGATTCGTGTACTCGGCCGCCGAGATCGACCTGATGCTGCGGGACGTCACCCTGGCGACCGACCAGGGCGCCGACGGCGTCGTGGTGGGCGCCCTGACGTCGTCCGGCACGGTGGACGTGCGGCGGATGCGCGACCTGGTCGCCGCGGCCGAGGACGCCGAGGTGACGTTCCACCGCGCGCTCGACGTGATCGCGGACCCGATCGCCGCGCTCGACGCGCTGGCCGAGCTCGGCGTCGCGCGGGTGCTGACCTCCGGCGGCGCGGCCCGCGCGGGCGAGGGGCTGGACCGGCTGGCCGCCCTGGTCGAGCACAGCGCCGAGCTGGGCATCGAGATCATGGCGGGCGGCGGCGTCACCGCGGCGGACATCCCGGCGCTGCTGCGCGTCGGCGTGGACGCCGTGCACCTCTCCGCGAAGCGCACGGTGGTCGACGCCGCGGGCCCGGGCGGCGGGGACGAGGCGGGTTACGAGGTGACGGATCAGACACTCGCCGAGGCTGCGGCCGAGGCGCTCCGGACTACGGTTGTCTCATGACCTCAGAGCCGGCCCGTGGGCCTGTCGACGCCACCACCACCAACGCCTGGGGCTCGCTCACCGAGCTCTCCAAGAACCTCCGGCCCGACCTGCGCGGCTGGTTCGCCGCGGACCCGGACCGCGCCCAGCGCCTGAGCTACCAGGCCGCTGACCTGCACGTCGACCTGTCGAAGAACCTGCTGACGGACGAGGTGCTCGCCACTCTCGTCGCCCTGGCGGACGAGGTGCGGCTCACCGAACGCCGCGACGCGATGTTCGCCGGCGAGCACATCAACGTCACCGAGGACCGCGCGGTGCTGCACACGGCGCTGCGCCGCCCGTCGGACGAGCCGCTGACGGTGGACGGCCAGGACATCGCCGCCGACGTGGCCGACGAGCTCGCCAAGGTCTACGCGTTCGCCGAGAAGGTTCGCTCCGGCGAGTGGACCGGTGTCACGGGCGAGCCCGTCCGGACGATCGTGAACATCGGCATCGGCGGCTCCGACCTCGGCCCGGTCATGGCGTACGAGGCCCTGGAGCCCTACGTCCAGGACGGCCTGGAGGTCCGGTTCGTCTCGAACATCGACCCCACCGACGTCGCGCAGAAGACCGCCGACCTCGACCCGACGACCACGCTGTTCATCGTCGCGTCCAAGACCTTCGGCACGCTGGAGACCCTCACCAACGCGCGCCTCGCGCGCGACTGGCTGTGGCGCTCGCTGGTCGCGGCAGGCGCCATCGAGGACTCCGAGGACGGCCGCTCCGACGCCGTCGCGAAGCACTTCGTGGCCGTATCGACCGCGCTGGACAAGGTCGCGGCGTTCGGGATCGACCCCGAGAACGCCTTCGGGTTCTGGGACTGGGTCGGCGGCCGCTACTCCGTCGACTCGGCGATCGGCACGTCGCTCGCCGTCGCCATCGGGCCGGACGCGTTCGCCGAGTTCCTGGGCGGCTTCCACGCGATGGACGAGCACTTCCGGACCACGCCGCTCGAGCACAACGTGCCCGTCCTGATGGGGCTGCTCAACGTCTGGTACGTGAACTTCCGCGACGCGCACACGCACGCCGTCCTGCCGTACGCGCAGCAGCTGCACCGGTTCCCGGCCTATCTGCAGCAGCTCACCATGGAGTCCAACGGCAAGTCCGTGCGCTGGGACGGCACACCCGTCACCACCGAGACCGGCGAGGTCTTCTGGGGCGAGCCCGGCACCAACGGGCAGCACGCGTTCTACCAGCTCATCCACCAGGGCACGCGGACCATCCCGGCGGACTTCATCGCCGTCGCGAACCCCGCCTACCCCCTGCGCGACGCCGACGCCGACGTGCACGGCCTGTTCCTCGCGAACTTCTTCGCGCAGACCAAGGCGCTCGCGTTCGGCAAGACGGCCGACGAGGTGCGCGCCGAGGGCGTCGCCGAGGACCTGGTCTCGGCCAAGGTGTTCAGCGGCAACCGGCCGACGACGTCGATCCTCGCCCCCGCGCTGACCCCGTCCGTGCTGGGCCAGCTCGTCGCGCTGTACGAGCACATCACCTTCGTGCAGGGCGTCGTGTGGGGCATCGACTCGTTCGACCAGTGGGGTGTGGAGCTCGGCAAGAAGCTCGCGCTGGAGATCGCCCCGGCGGTCGCGGGCGACGAGGCGGCCCTCGCGGCCCAGGACCCGTCCACGGCGGCCCTCATCGCGAAGTACCGCGAGCTCCGCTCCTGACCCGTTCCACCCGTTCCACCCGTTCCGCGAAGTAGAGCGCCTGTCCGATTCCCCCCGCTGTCGCCAGGGAGAATCGGACAGGCGCTCTACTTCGCGGAACGGGTGGGGTGGGGGTTAGAGGTTTCTAATGCCTGGCAGCGGGCTTCTGTGGGTGACGGCTGCGAGGATTACCGGGTGAACACGCACCTCGACCTGCTGACCGGTGACGCAGCCGCGGGCCTCCTCGATGCGGCCGTGGCAACGGCCGGCGGCGAGCTCGTGGACTGGCGGGTGCGCCAGGTGGACCATCGCCCCGGCTCGACGACCACCGTCGCCTACCGGGCGACGGTGCGCTGGGACGGCGTCGAGCGGTCCGAGACGCTCGGCGCGAGCGTCGGCCGCTCCCGCGACGGCCGCCATCCGGGCGTGGTCACGCTGTCGGACGGCGACGCGACGGTCGCCGTGTGGCGCTTCCCCGGCGACCCGGCGCTGCCCGCCCTGCCCCGTGCCTTCAACCCGGCCGCCGTCGAGGAGCTCCTGGCCGGCCTCGGCGTCGGCCCGGAGGCCCGCGCGAACCCCGTGCTCAAGGTCCGGGCCTACCGCCCGACGCGGCGCGCGGTGATCGAGGCGACTGCCGCGTCGTCCCGAGTGTTCCTCAAGGTGCTGCGCCCCCGCAAGGTCGCCGACCTGCACCGGCGGCACGAGCTCCTGTCGCGGGCCGGCCTGCCGGTCCCGAGGCCCCTCGGCTGGTCCGACGACGGCCTTCTCGTGCTGTCCCCGCTGCACGGCACCGAGATGCGCGCCGCCGTGCGGGACGGCGGGCGCATCCCGTCCCCGCTCGAGGTGCTGGAACTGCTCGACCGGCTGCCCGCCGAGGTGCGCGACCTGCCGCGGCGCCCCGCGTGGAGCGACTCGGCCGAGCACTACGCGGGCGTCATCGGGGCGGCGCTGCCCGCGGAGGCAGGCCGGGCCGCCGACCTGGCCGGCGCGGTCCGGACGCGCCTCGCGGAGCGCGGGACCGGAGCGGACCCCACGCACGGCGACCTCTACGAGGCCCAGATCATGCTCACGGACGGCCGGATCACCGGCCTGCTCGACGTCGACTCCGCGGGGCCTGGACACCGCGCCGACGACCTCGCCTGCCTCGTCGCGCACCTGGACGTGCTGTCCCTCGTGCACGGGAAGGATCCCGCGCAGGTCACGCACGCGGCCCGCATGCGCAAGCTCGCCGCGGACTACGCCGCCGGGTTCGTGGCGGCCCCGGGTGGCCGGGGCGCCGACCGGAGCGACCTCGCCGCGCGTGTCGCCGGGGTGCTGCTCTCGCTGGCCACCGGGCCCCACCGCGTGCAGGAGCGTGGATGGCAGGCGGCGACGTCGCGCCGCCTGGACGTCGTGGCCTCCTGGCTCGACGGGTCCAGGCTCGCGGCGTCGGGCGTGGGCCGCGCATGAGCCTGCGCCGGCCGACGGTACGGGCCAAGGTCGTGACGACGGTGGTGGCCGTGACCGCCATCGGGCTGCTCGCGACGGGCGTGCTGACCCACGCCATCCAGACCCAGCAGATCATGGAGGGCATCTCCAAGGACTTCGACCAGGAGATCGACGAGCTGAAGAACCTGGCGGAGTACGGCGCGGACCCGGAGACGGGCGAGAAGTTCCGCGGGGCGGGCCGCCTCATGAGCGTCGCCATGGAGCAGAACGTCCCGGGCAACTACGAGATCTTCGCGGCTTACCTGGACGGCAAGCACCAGCAGACCAACCCGCCGGGGATCGGAAGGGTGGTCGCGGACAACGCGGTGGTCCAGGACGTCGTCGACGGCCTCACACCGCAGTCGAGCACGACGGTCCAGCGCGAGATCGACACGGAGATCGGCCGGGTGTGGTTCGTCGTCGTCCCGGTGACGGTGCCTGACCGCCAGGAGGTGGGCGCGTACGTCATGGCCTCCGCGCTGGACGAGGCGCTCGAGGCGGAGAACGCCGTGATGCGCACCTACGCGATCGTCTGCTGCGTGGCGCTGGTGCTGCTGGGGCTGTTCGCGTGGCTGGTGGTGAACCGGCTGCTGCGCCCGCTGCGGCAGCTGAGCTCGACGGCGACGCGCGTGACGGAGACCGACTTGTCCCAGCGGGTTCCCGTGGCCACCGATGACGACCTCGGCGAGCTCGCGGGCGCGTTCAACACGATGCTCGACCGGCTGTCCACGGCCATCGAGACGCAGCGCCAGTTCCTGGACGACGCCGGGCACGAGCTCCGCACCCCGCTGACCGTCCTGCGCGGCCACCTGGAGGTGCTCGACCCGGACGACCCGGCGGACGTGCGCGAGACGCGGGACCTCCTGCTCGACGAGACGACCCGGATGGGCCAGATCGTCGAGGAACTGGTGCTGCTCGCCAAGGCGGAGCGGGCCGACTTCGTGTCCACCGCCTCCGTCGACCTGGGCCGCTTCACCGACGACGTGCACGACAAGGCCCGCGCACTGGGCGCGCGCCGCTGGGTGGTGGACGCCCGGGCGGACGCCGAGGTGGTCGCCGACGTGCACCGGCTCACCCAGGCGGTGCTGCAGCTCGCGGACAACGCGGTGAAGTTCACCGGGCCGGACGACGAGGTGGGCATCGGCACGCAGGTGTTCGACGGGCCCGCGGGCCGCCAGGTGCGGCTCTGGGTGCGCGACACCGGGCCTGGCGTGCCGCCCGAGGAGGCGGACCGCATCTTCGACAGGTTCGCGCGGGGCAGCACGACGGGCGGGGCGTCCGGCTCGGGTCTCGGCCTCGCCATCGTGCGGGCCATCGCCCAGGGGCACGGCGGGGACGTGGTGGTCGAACGGTCCGATGGGGGCGGGGCGCGCTTCGTGATGACCTGGCCGGCCGACGGTGTGGCGCCGTCGGGCACGCACGCAGGTAGCAGGAGCGCGGCGACCGAGGAGGAGGCACGTTGAACCAGATCCTGATCGCGGAGGACGAGGAGCGCATCGCGCAGTTCGTGCGCAAGGGGCTCAAGGCGCACGGGTTCCAGCCCACCGTGGTGTCGGACGGCGCGTCGGCGCTGGCCCACGCGATGTCCGGCGGCTACGACCTCATGGTCCTGGACATCGGGCTGCCCGTGCTGGACGGCTTCACGGTGCTGCAGCGCCTGCGCGACGTCGGCTCCACGCTGCCGGTGGTGATCCTGACGGCGCGGGACTCGCTCTCCGACCGGGTGGCTGGCCTGGAGGGCGGGGCGGACGACTACATGTCCAAGCCGTTCGGGTTCGACGAGCTGCTCGCCCGGATCAAGCTGCGGCTGCGGCGGACGACGGGGGAGGCGGCGTCGTCGGACCGCCTGGAGCACGGCGACGTCGGGCTCGACCTGCGTACGCGAACCGCCACCGCGGCGGGGCGCGAGGTGGAGCTCTCGGCACGGGAGTTCGCGCTGGCCGAGGTGTTCCTGCAGCATCCGGGCCAGGTCATGTCCCGCGAGCAGCTGCTGTCGCGGGTCTGGGGCTACGACTTCGACCCGGGGTCCAACGTGGTCGACGTCTACGTGCGGTACCTGCGCAAGAAGCTGGGTGCGGACCGCATCGAGACGGTGCGCGGGGCGGGCTACCGGTTCAAGGGCTGACGCCCGGCCACCGTCCGGGGCGCCTTCCCGGACATGAGAGGCGTCTCATGCAGGTCTCCTCATCGCCTCATCCTGGCGACGCAGACTATCTATCAGGAGGCACCCGAACGGGGCGCCGCGAGACCGGAGGTCACAGAGATGAACCCCTCGACCATGAAGAAGCGCTGGGCCATCGTCGGAGCTGCAGCCGTGCTCGGCGTCGCCGGCGCCACGACGGCAGCGGCGCTGAACGACCCGGCCCCCCGCGCCGAGTCCTCCGCGGCCGTCGCCCTGGACAGCGCGCCGCAGCCCGACAGCGGCACGGGCAGCACGACGGCCGACCCCTCGCCGGAGTCGGCGGACTCGCCGAACGAGTCGGCACGCGACACCGCGGGCTCCGCGCAGTCGGCGGACTCGCCCGGTGACGCGAACTACGACCCGTCGCCGGAGTCGGCGGACTCGCCGAACGAGTCGGCGCACGACACCGCGGGCTCCGCGCAGTCGGCCGACTCGCCGAACGACGCGAACTACGTCGACGACCAGGACGACAACACCCCGAACGACGCGGACGACGACGCGGACGACCGGAACGACGACTGATCCCAGCGCGGAACCCGCGGCCGGTAAGAGGCCAGGTGCTGGCAGCTCAACTGCTGACACCTGGCCTTTTGGCGTGGAATAACCACTAAGTCGTCACTCGTCCCGCTTACACTGCGCGCGTGACCCGTACCAACCATCGGCCGCGGATCGCGATCTGCGGTATGGCCATCGAGTCCAGTACGTTCTCCCCGCATCGCTCGGGCTGGGAGGCGTTCACCCTGCTGCGTGGCAACGAGCTGGTCCGGAGGTACCCGTTCCTGCGGGACGGCGCGCCGCTGCGCCGGGAGGCCGAATGGGTGGGGGTGCTGCGGGCCGGGGCGCTCCCGGGCGGTCCGGCCCTCACCGACGTCTACGAGACGGTCCGCGCCGAGATCGGCCTGGCGCTGGAGGCGCAGGGTCCGTTCGACGGGGTGCTGCTCGACATCCACGGCGCCATGGCCGTGCTCGGGTACACGGACGCGGAGGCGGACCTCGCCCGGACGGTGCGTGCCGCCGTCGGGCCCGACTGCCTGGTCTCCGCCTCGACGGACCTGCACGGCAACGTGTCGCGTGAGCTCGCCGAGACGGTCGACCTGATCGCCTGCCATCGCATGACACCGCACGAGGACGACGACGAGGCACGCGAGCGCGCGGCCACGAACCTGCTGCGCCGGATCGACGGGGCGGGCCGGCCGCGGAAGGCCTGGGTGCAGGTCCCGGTGCTGCTGCCGGGGGAGCGGACGAGCACCCGGGTCGAGCCGGCGCGGGGCATCTACGAGGACGTGGCACGGGTCGGCGCGCTCGACGGCGTCCTCGACGCCTCCGTCTGGGTCGGGTACGCGTGGGCGGACGAGCCGCGCTGCCGGGCCGCCGTCGTCGTCATGGGGGACGACGACGCGCTCATCACGCGCGAGGCGGAGCGCCTGGCCCGCCGGTACTGGGACGCCCGCGGCGAGTTCGAGCTCGTCGCGCCGGCGGGCACCTACGAGGAGTGCATGAAGGCCGTGCTGGCGAGCGACGCGCGGCCCTTCGTCCTGTCGGACTCGGGCGACAACCCCATGGCCGGCGGCGCCGGGGACGTCACCTGGACCCTCGCCCGGCTCCTGGCGGAGCCCGCCTTCGCGAACCCGCCGGAGGTGGGCGGCCGGAGCGCCATCTACGCGTCCCTGCCCGATCCCGGGGCCGCCCGCGCGGTCGCGGACGCCGGCGTGGGCGCCGTCGTCGAGGTGACGGCCGGCGCCCGGGTCGACGCCGGGCCGGCCGGGCCGGTGACGCTGCGCGGCGTGGTCGAGCACGTCCACGAGGGCGACCCGGTGGCGGGCACCGTCTGCGTGGTGGCGGCCGGCGGGCTCAAGGTGATCCTCACCGAACGGCGCAGGCCCTATCACCTGGAGTCCGACTTCACGGCGATCGGCCTGGACCCGCGCGGGACCGACGTCGTCGTCGTGAAGATCGGCAACCTGGAGACCGAGCTGTACGACATGGCCGACGACTGGATGCTCATGCTCACCCCGGGTGGGGTGGACCAGGACCTGCTCCGCCTGCGGCACACGAACCTGGGCGGCCCGGTCCACCCGTTCGCCCCGCCGGAGGCGTTCGGGGACGGCCCGGACCTGACCGCCCACCTCCTGTGACTACAGCGGGCCCTGGAACTCCGCGCTACCGCCCGCCGGGACGAAGCCCAGCGCGATGTTGATCGCGAGCATGTGCGGGTTCTCCTCGTTGTTCCAGGTGTAGATGCGCTGGGCGCCGGGGCGCAGGCGCGCGTGCTCCCGCAGGTTCACCGCCTTGACGAGCATCCCGAGCCGGTGTCCCCGGTGCGCGCCCAGCACCACCGTGGCCTGCTGGTCGGTGTGGTCGGGCTTCTCGTCGTTCCACTGCAGCATGGTCATCGCGACGAGCTCGCCCGTGGCCACGTGCTCGGCCGCGGTCACGACGTACTGGTCGCCCTTGGCGGCCATCGCCGCCTCCTCGCCCCGGATGCGCTCGAGGTCCCAGACGTCGGACTCGAGATCCAGGCCGCCGCGCGGCTCGTCGTCGGCCAGGGCCTGCTGGAGAGCGGCGTACTGCACCATCCACTCCTCGGGCGTCGGCGCCGTCCACGTGTGGACGCGGTACGCGTCCCCGGCGGCGGCACGGGACTCGGCCTCGAACCGCGCAACCGTCTCGGGTGCGACCGGCAGGTCGATCCGGGACCGGCGCTCCACGAGCTCCAGGCCCAGCCCCAGCTTCTGGGCCAGGCGGACACCCGGCAGGTCGGCGGAGACCCGGCCGGAGCCGGACGCGGGAACCAGCGACTCGCCCTCCGCCGGCCCGGGCCCGAAGTCGACCGGGGCCAGGACCGACGTCCGGCCCTCCGCGCGTGCGGTGCTGCGCATCCAGTCGGCCAGGGCGGTACCGATCCCCTGCCGCCGGTACTCCGGGTGCACCACGACGAAGCCGATGGCCAGCTCCGGGTTCGACCGGACGAAGAGGCTCAGGAGCACGCTGCCCACCACCCGCGGCCCGTCGGGTGCGTCCACCACGGCGATCTGCCGCAGTCGGCGCCGGTAGTTCTGGTTGTTCATCGTCACCAGGATCCCGAGCGGCGTCTGCGCCTCGTCGGCGTTACCGAGGTCGGCGGCGCCCACTGCGGCATCGAGCTCGGCGATGCCCCGGTAGGCCCACGCCTCCGGGTCCTCGAGCGACGACGGGTGGGGAGGGGCCATCAGCCGCCACGTCGACGTCGACGAGGCGGGTACCGCAGAGGTTGAGGTCATGTGCCCAGGGTGCTCCCGGCGGTCCCCGGACGCACGGCTTTTTGCTACGGGTAGCGTGACCGCATGCCGAAGAAGCCGCAGGCCCGCACCGCAGTCGCCACCGCAGCTGCCCCGGCGGCGATCGTCAGGAAGCTCAGCGTCGAGCAGAAGGCCCGGCTCCTGTCCGGAGCATCCTTCTGGACCACCGCCGAGGCCCCCGGAGTCCCGTCGGCCTTCTTCGCGGACGGCCCGCACGGCGTGCGCAGGCTCGCTCCCGACGTCGGCGACATCGAGGGCGCCGTCCCCGCCACGTGCTTCCCGCCGGCGGTCGCGCTGGGCAGCACGTTCGACGTCGGCCTGGTCCGGCGCGTGGGCGAGGCAGTGGCGGCCGAGGCCAAGGAGCGCGGCATCGACGTCGTGCTCGGGCCGGGCATCAACATCAAGCGCAGTCCCCTGTGCGGGCGCAACTTCGAGTACGTGTCCGAGGACCCGCTGCTCGCGGGCGAGATCGGCGCCGCCCTCGTCACCGGCATCCAGGCCGGCGGCGTCGCCACGAGCCTCAAGCACTTCGCCGCGAACAACCAGGAGACGGAACGCATGCGCGTCTCCGCCGACATGGACGAGCGCACCCTCCGCGAGATCTACCTGCGCGGCTTCCAGCGCGTCGTCACCAAGGCCCGGCCCGCGACGCTCATGTCGTCGTACAACCGCATCAACGGCACCCACACCGGCGAGGACCGTCGCATCACCACCGACATCCTGCGCGGCGAATGGGGGTTCGACGGCCTCGTCATGTCCGACTGGGGCGCCGTCCACGACCGCGTCGCCGGTGTCCGCGCAGGCCTGGACCTGGAGATGCCCGCCGCCGGAGAGGGCCGGGTCAAGGAGCTCGTCGCGGCGGTGAGGTCGGGTGCCCTCGACCTCGCCGACGTCGACCGCTCGGCCACCCGGGTGGTCGCGCTGGCGCTCGCGGCGCAGGCCGCGCGCGGCGGTGTGCCGTCGCTCGCCGAGCGCGGTCACGATCCCGAGGCCTGGCACGACGCCGGTCACCACGCCCTGGCGCGGGAGGCGGCGAGCCGCGCGGTGGTGCTGCTCAAGAACGACGGCGGCCTGCTGCCGCTCGCGCCGCAGACCCGCGTCGCGGTGATCGGCGAGCTCGCCCGCACGCCGCGCTACCAGGGTTCAGGATCGTCCCAGATCGTCCCGACCCGGCTCGACGACGCCCTCACGGCGATCCGGGACGCGGCGCCCGACGCCCTCTTCGCACCGGGCTACGACGTGACTGACCCCTCGCTGGTCTGGCGAGGTAGAGCGCGTGTCCGAGACCGCGACGCTCGCCCCCTGCGGTCTCGGACACGCGCTCTACTTCGCCAGGGCAGCGGGGACGAACTCGCCGCCGACGCCGTGGACGCGGCCCGCTCCGCGGGCGTGGTGCTGTTCTTCGCGGGCCTGCCGCAGTCGGCCGAGGCGGAGGGTCGCGACCGCGCGGACATCGAGCTGCCCGCCGTCCAGCTCGACCTGCTCGACCGGGTGCTGGAGGTCAATCCGCGCGTGGTGGTGGTGCTGTCCAACGGTTCGGTGGTGCGGCTGTCCGGGTTCGCGGACCGGGTGCCCGTGATCGTGGAGGGCTGGCTGCTGGGGCAGGCGGGCGGCGGGGCCCTGGCCGACGTGCTGTACGGGCGCGTCAACCCGTCCGGCCGGCTGGCCGAGACCGTTCCGCTGCGCATCGAGGACACCCCGGCCTGGACGAGCTTTCCGGGCACGGGCCTGCGGGTCACCTACGGCGAGGGCATCTACGTGGGCTACCGCTGGTACGACGCGCGCGACCTGGACGTGCAGTTCCCGTTCGGGCACGGGCTCTCGTACACGACGTTCGGGTACTCGGGGCTGGGGGTCTCGACAGGCTCGACCAACGGAAGGGGCTCGACCAACGGAAGGGGCTCGGCCAACGGGAAGGGCTCGGCCGACGGGAAGGGCGCGTCCGGCGACGTCGGGCTCACCGTGCGCGTGACCGTCACCAACACCGGCGGCGTCGCGGGCCGCGAGGTGGTGCAGTGCTACGTGTCCCTGCCCGGCTCGCCGGTCCCGCGTGCCCCGCGTTCACTGGTCGCGTTCGCCGTGGTCGATCTCGCGCCGGGGGAGTCCCGCGAGGTGGAGCTCTCGGTGGCCCGGGACGACCTCGCGTACTGGGACGTCCAGGCGGACCGGTGGCGGATCGAGGGCGGTACCTACCGGGTGGAGGTGGGCGCGTCGAGCCGAGACATCCGGGCCACCGCGGACGCCGAGGTGCCGTCGGACGGCGTCGTCCCGCCGCTCACCGCCGCTTCCTCGCTGGGTGAGGCGATGGCCCACCCCGTCATCGGCCCCACGGTCACGGGGATGCTGCAGGGCGCGGGCCTGTCGGACGACGTCATGATCATGACCAGCGCGATGCCCCTCGACCGGCTGCCCTATCAGCCGGGCTCGGGCGTCACGCACAAGCAGGTACGGCAGCTGCTGGACGTCGCGAACGGAACCGGCGGCGTGGTCACCCGCACGGCGGGCCGCCTCCTCACCCTGGTCGGCCGCTTCCGCAAGCCCCGTTGAGTGCTGGTTATCTGCGCCTCTCCGGCCCGCGAGGCCGCAGATAGCCAGCACTCGACGAAGGGTCAGAGGCGTTTTTGGAGGGCTGCTTCTGCGCCCGAGGGGCGGAAGCCCAGGGCCACGTTGATGGCCAGCATGTGCGCGTTCTCCTCCGCGTTGAACGTGTGCACACGCTCGGTCTGCGGGTAGCGCGCGGTCAGCTCGCGCAGGTTGACCGCCTTGACGAGCATCCCGAGCCGGTGGCCGCGGTGGGTCTTCAGCGCGATCGTCTCCTCCTGGAACACGAACGCCGGCTTGGCGTCCTGCAGCAGGAACGACGTACCCGCCACGACCTCGCCGGACGGGACGTGCTCCACGAGAGTGGTCAGCAGGCGCTGGCCGCTCGCGGCGCGCTCCTCGAGGTACACGCCGACGCGCTCGGCGTCCCACGTCTCCTCGCCGAAGTCGAGCTCACCCTGCGGCACGTCCGTCGACATCCGCGTCATGAGCTGGGCGTATCCCGCGCGCCACTCCTCGGGGATGCCCTCCCACGTGTGCGTCCGGTAGTCGTCACCCGCCTTGGCGCGCGCCCCCGCCTCGAACGTCGCCAGCTCGTCGGGATCCACGGGCAGGTCGAGCCGTGACATGCGCTCCACCTGCTCGATCGTGTATCCGCGGCGGAGCGCGAACCGCACGCCGGGGACGTCGGCGGGTATTCGCCCGACGCCGGTGGCCGGTACCACCGCTTCCTCGTCGGCGGCGGCCTCGCGCGCCGCCGCCGCCCAGACGAAGAACGTGGTCCGCCCCGCATCGGCGGCTGCCTCCTCCACCCGCGCCGCGAGGGCCGTGCCGATGCCCTGCCGCCGGTGGTCCGGGTGGACCTCCACATGGACGTCGGCGGTGTGCGTGTTGTCCTTGAGCGTCATCGCCACGAACCCGAAGCCGACCACGTCGTCGGCGGTAGGCGCTCCGCCGCCGGGCCGGTCCAGGACCGCGACGAACCGCTGCTTGCGTGCGTACTCCTGATGCAGCATGCCGGTGACGGTCTGCCGCGCCGGGCGGGCGAGGTCGTCGTACCCGCGGCTCGCGATCTCCGTGGCCCGCTCGACCTCGGCGGTCCCGTGGTACGCCCAGGCGTCGGGGTGGTCGACGGACGGTACGGGCGCCACCTCGATGACATGCCACGGCGTCTGTGCCGGCGTGCGGCCGGTGGGGGAGGTCATCCCACCAGGGTGCCCCCGCCCGCCGCCGTCGGCGAGGTTATTTCGACGTGGGCGGTGGAGCCGTGCTCGCGCGCTCGACCAGCCGCGTGGGCAGGCGCGTGTGCTTGCCCGCGGTGGCGCCCGACTCGAGCATCGCGATGACCATGCGCAGCGCCTCGGCGCCCATCTCGTGCAGGGACTGCGCGATGGTCGTCAGCGGCGGGCTGGACGCGGCGGCCTCGGGGACGTTGTCGAAACCGATGACCGACAGGTCCTCGGGCACGCGCAGCCCGAGCTCCTGCGCCACCTGGATGACGTGGATCGCCGACAGGTCGTTGGCGGCGAAGACGGCGGTCGGCCGGTCAGGGCGTTCCAGCAGGTCGTGCGTGGGGCGGTCGGACCGGTCCGGGCGGTAGCCGCCCTCGAGCACCAGGCTCGGGTCCGGCTCGAGGCCCGCGGCCTCCATCGCCTCGAAGAAGCCGAGCTCGCGCAGTCGGGCCGACTCCAGGTCCGAACGTCCGCCCAGGTAGCCGATGCGCGTGTGGCCGAGCGAGATGAGGTGCTCGGTGGCGGTGCGGGCGCCACCCAGGTTGTCGGAGTCCACGGTGGCCGGCCCGGTGGGGCCGGTGTGCGGGTCGATGGCGACGATGGGCACGCCCTCGTGCACCGGCAGGGCCAGGGTGGGCGTGACGATCACGACGCCGTCGATCAGGGTGCCGGCCAGGCGGGACAGCGAGCGGCGCTCCCAGCCCACGTGGTCCGAGTGCCCGGCGTCGCCGCAGTAGGCGAGCAGCTCGTAGCCCGTCCCGTCCATCGCGGCGGAGATGCCCTTGAGGAGCTCCGTGCTGAACGGTTCGAACTCGGCCACCAGCACGCCGATGACGTTGGTCTGACGGCGGCGCAGGCTGCGCGCGACGAGGGACGACTCGTACCCGAGGTCGGCGACGACGCCGAGCACGCGCTCGGCGGTGGCCGCGGCCACGCCGTACCGGCCGTTGACGACCTTGGAGACGGTGGCGACCGAGACGCCGGCGACGCGCGCGACGTCGGTGATCGTGGCGCGGCCGGTCGCACGCTCCTCGATGGCGAAGGGATCCGGGGTGTCCGAACCGCTCGTCACGCTGTCACCCGGTCCGGCGGTGGACCCGGGTGAGCCTGTCCCACTGTGCACGGAAGTGAGGGTACCCCGGGCCGCGAGGTGTGTCTGGTTTACCGATCCGTTTCGAAATCGATATCGAAACCGTTTGACGAAACCGTTGCCCGGCTGCCACGCTCCTGACTGACGGACCTGTCGTCCGTCACCGGCAGGCTCCTGCCGACCGTCGATGACGACTACAAGGGGTTCCACAATGATGAGGAAGACGCGGGCTGCGGGCACTCTTGCCCTGGGCGCCACGGTTGCCCTGCTGGCCGCAGGCTGTTCCGGCGGCAGCGACGGAGGGTCTGGTGACGGTGACGTCTCGATGACCTTCTGGCACAACTCCACCACCGGGCCGGGCAAGGCCTACTGGGAAGACACGGTCGCCGCCTTCGAGGCGGCCAACCCCGGTGTGACGATCGACGTCCAGTCCATCCAGAACGAGGACATGGACGGCAAGCTCCAGACCGCCCTGAACTCCGGCGACGCGCCGGACATCTTCATGGCGCGCGGCGGCGGCAAGCTGGCCGACGTCGTCGAGGCCGGGCAGATCATGGATCTCACCGACACGATCGACGAGGCGACGAAGACCAACGTCGGCGCAGGCTTCGACGCCTTCACCGTGGACGGCAAGGTCTACGGCATGCCGACGGCGGTCCTCCCGGGCGGCATCTTCTACAGCCAGGACCTCTTCGACGAGGCGGGCATCACCGAGGCGCCCGCGACCATCGACGACCTGAACGACGCGGTGGCCGACCTCAAGGCCGCCGACATCGCACCGATCGCGCTCGGCGCCAAGGACGCGTGGCCCGCCGCGCACTGGTTCTACTTCTTCGCGCTCCGCGAGTGCTCGCAGGAGACCCTCGAGGCCGCCGCCGCGTCGCGCAGCTTCGACGACCCGTGCTGGCTCGCGGCCGGCGAGGACCTGCAGGCCCTCAGCGAGACCGAGCCGTTCCAGGACGGCTACCTCACCGCGACGGCCCAGCAGGGCGCCGGCTCCTCCGCCGGTCTGATCGCGAACCACAAGGCGTCCATGGAGCTCATGGGGGCGTGGGACCCGGGCGTGATCGCCGGCCTCACCCCCGACGAGAAGCCGCTGAAGGACCTCGGCTGGTTCCCGTTCCCCGCCACGGAGAGCGGCGAGGGTGACCCCGCCGCGTTCATGGGCGGCGTCGACGGCTACTCCTGCTTCGTCGAGGCTCCCCCGGAGTGCGCCGACTTCCTGAACTTCTTCATGCAGAAGGAGCACCAGGAGGCCTACGCCGAGGCGTTCGTGACGCTGCCCGCCAGCAAGGAGGCGCAGGGCGTCGTGACCGACCCGGCGCTGCAGTCCGTGCTCGCGGCCTACAACGAGGCCCCGTACGTCTCGGTCTGGCTCGACACGCTCTACGGCCAGAACGTGGGCAACGCGCTCAACGCCGGCGTCGTGGAGATGCTGGCCGGCGACGGCACCCCGCAGAGCATCGTCGACGCCGTGAACGCCGCGGCCGCAATGGAGTAACGAGCCACATGACTCACTCCCTGGGCGAGAACTCAGCAACCCGGACGGCCTCGCCTGAGGGACCCACGGTGGCCGGGGGCGGCGTCTCGACGTCGTCCCCGGCCCGTAGGCCGCGGCGAGGCAGGAGGACCGACTGGCGCAAGACGCTCGAGATCACCCTGCTCTCGGGCCCTGCCATCGTCGTGTTCCTGGCGTTCGTCATCTTCCCCGTCTTCCTGGCGGCCTACTACGGGTTCTTCAGCTGGAAGGGGTACGGGCCGCCGACGGAGTTCGTCGGGCTCGACAACTACCTGATCATCTTCAAGGACTCCGCCTTCCACGAGGCGCTCCTGCACAACGGCTACATCGTCGTGCTGTCCCTGCTCATGCAGGGCCCGGCCGCCGTCGCGCTCGCGCTCCTGCTGAACCAGAAGATCCGCGGGCGCTCGATCATCCGGGTCCTCATCTTCGTGCCCTACGTGATCTCCGAGGTCATCGTCGGCACCGGCTGGAGCCTGATGCTCCAGACCTCCGGTGCGGTCAACGACATGCTCGAGAAGATGGGCCTCGGCTTCCTCGCCGTCGACTGGCTGTCCGATCCCGACATCGCCATCTGGTCGCTGATGATCATCATCAGCTGGAAGTACATCGGCTTCGCCGTGATCCTGTTCCTCGCGGGCCTGCAGAGCATCCCCGAGGAGCTCTCCGAGGCGGCCGCGATCGACGGCGCCTCGTACTGGCAGATCCAGCGGACCATCACGCTGCCGCTGCTCGGCCCGACGCTCCGCATCTGGGCGTTCCTGTCGATCATCGGCTCGCTCCAGCTGTTCGACCTCGTCTACATCATCTGGGGCCAGTACATCTCCGCGACCGCGGGCACCTCGACGATGGCGACCTACATGGTCCTGAACGGGCGCCTGGCCGGGAACTTCGGCTACGGCAACGCCGTCGCCGTCGTGCTGTTCCTGATCTCGCTCGTCATCGCGCTGGTCTACCAGCGGTACGTGCTGCGCCGGGACACCGAGGGCGCGCTCACGGAAGGGAAGAAGTGATGGCGACGCTCCTCGAAGCTCCCACGAAGTCCCCGCAGAAGCTCCGCCGGCTGCCGAAGGTCGCGTGGGGCAGCCCGATGACCTATGTCATCGCCTTCCTCTTCGTCGGCATCTGCATCGGCCCCGTGCTCTTCATCATCGTGGGCGGGTTCCGGACGAACGCGCAGATCACCGTCGACCCGTCGGGCCTGCCCAACCCGTGGGTCATCGAGAACTACATCAGCGTGCTGGTGAGCGAGGTGTTCTGGCGCCAGGTGGCCAACTCCGCGGTCGCGGGCATCCTCACTACCGTCGGCGTGGTGGCGCTCGGGCTCATGGTGAGCTTCGTGCTGGCGCGGTACGACTTCAAGCTCAACGGGGCCATGTACTCGCTGTTCGCGGCCGGGCTCATGTTCCCGATGACGGTCGCGATCACCCCGCTGTACATCCTGATCCGCGACCTGGGCCTGATGAACACCATCGGCGGCATCGTCCTGCCGCAGATCGCGTTCGCGCTGCCGACCACGATCATCATCCTGGTGCCGTTCCTGCGGGCCATCCCGAAGGAGATCGAGGAGGCCGCGTCGATCGATGGCGCGAGCCGCATCGGGTTCTTCTTCCGGATGGTCGTGCCGCTGTCGCTGCCGGGCGTCGTCACGGTCGGCATCCTGGCGTTCGTCGCGTCCTGGAACTCGTACATGCTGCCGCTGTTCATCCTGAATGACGAGCTGTCGTACACGCTCCCGCTGGGTGTCCAGGCGTTCGCGTCCCAGTACTCGGTCGACACCGCACGGGTGCTCGCGTTCACGTCGCTGTCGATGATCCCCGCGCTGATCTTCTTCTCGCTGTTCGAGCGGCGCATCGTCGGTGGCCTCACCGGAGCCGTCAAGGGCTGACCCAGGGCGCGGCCGCGCGCCGCGCCCTGCGCAGGGTCGCCCAAGAGGGTCGTACAAGCATGTCAAGAAAGGATTCTTATGACGGAGCTGCCGGTGGCGCTTCGGGCGATGCCCGAGGTGTCGGAGCGGGTGCGCGAGCTGCACGCACAGATGACACTCGAGGAGAAGCTGGCCCAGCTGGTCGGGTACTGGCTGGACCAGGGCGGCAACGTCGTGGCACCGATGCAGGGCGAGATGGCCGGCGGCCAGGGCTCCAGCTCGCTCCAGGAGACCACGAAGAACGGCCTGGGTCACTACACCCGCGTGTACGGCACGCGGCCGGTCGACCCGGTGGAGCGGGCGGCGTGGCTGTGGGACGAGCAGCGGAGGCTCAAGCGTGAGACGCGCCTGGGCATCCCCGCGCTGGTGCACGAGGAGTGCCTCACGGGCCTGGCGGCCTGGCAGGCGGCCACCTTCCCGACGCCGCTGGCGTGGGGCGCGTCGTTCGACCCGGAGCTCGTGGCCGAGATGGGCCGGCTCATCGGGGAGTCCATGCGTGAGCTCGGCATCCACCAGGGGCTGGCGCCGGTGCTCGACGTCGTCCGCGATCCCCGGTGGGGACGGGTCGACGAGTGCATCGGCGAGGACCCCTACCTCGTCGGGACGGTCGGCACCTCGTACGTGCGCGGGCTGCAGGGGGCTGGCGTGCACGCCACGCTCAAGCACTTCGTCGCCTACTCCGGCTCCAAGGCCGGGCGTAACCACGCCCCGGTGAGCGCCGGCCCGCGCGAGATCGCCGACGTCTTCCTCCCGCCCTTCGAGATGGCCGTGCTCGACGGCGGCGTGCGAAGCGTGATGGCGTCGTACAACGATGTCGACGGCGTGCCCATGCACTCGTCGGGCGAGTACCTGACGGGTCTGCTCCGCGAGCAGTGGGGGTTCGACGGCGTCGTGGTCGCCGACTACTTCGGCGTCGCGTTCCTGACCGTCATGCACGCCATCGCCGCCGACCGGGGTGCGGCCGCCGCGGCCGCGCTGGAGGCGGGCGTAGACGTCGAGCTGCCGTCGGGTGACGCGTACCTCGAACCGCTCGCCGCGCTCGTCACGGACGGGACGGTGCCGGTCGAGATCGTGGACCGGGCGGTGCTGCGCGCGCTGAGGCAGAAGGAGGAGCTCGGGCTCCTCGAGCCCGAGGCGTACGAGGACGCGCCGCCCGCCGTCGTCGACCTGGACTCGCCCGCGCACCGCGACGTGGCCAGGCGGCTCGCCGAGGAGTCGGTCGTGCTGCTCTCGAACGACGGCGTGCTGCCGCTCGGCTCGTGGCACGACAAGCCCGCCCGCGTGGCGGTGATCGGGCCGAACGCGGCCCGCCCCGAGGCGCTGATGGGCTGCTACTCGTTCGCGAACCACGTGCTCGCGCACTTCCCCGGCGTCCCGACAGGGTTCGAGATCCCGTCGGTGGCCGACGCGCTCGCCGCCGAGTTCGACCGCGCGGGCCTGCCCGCGCCCGAGCTCACGTTCGCCCAGGGCTGCGAGGTCGAGGGTGACGACACGTCCGGCTTCGCGGAGGCCGTCGCCGCCGCGGAGGCGGCCGACGTCGCCGTGGTCGTCGTGGGCGACCAGGCGGGGCTCTTCGGCCGGGGCACGGTGGGTGAGGGCAACGACAGCGAGTCGCTCGACCTGCCCGGCGTGCAGCGCGAGCTCGTCGAGGCGGTGCTCGCCGCGGGCAAGCCCGTCGTCATGGTGCTGATCACCGGCCGCCCGTACGCGGTGGGCTGGGCGCTCGACGGCGCTCAGGACTCCGGCGAGGCCGGTGCCCGGAAGCCCGGGGCGGTGCTCCAGGCGTTCTTCCCCGGAGAAGAGGGCGGCAGTGCGCTCGCCGGCGTCATCTCCGGCCGCGTGAACCCCTCGGGTCGCCTGCCCGTGTCGCTCCCGCGGTCCAGCGGCGCGCAGCCCTACTCGTACCTGCACCCGATCCTCGGTGGCGCGTCCGAGGTGACGTCCACCGACTCGACGCCGCCGCGCTCCTTCGGGTTCGGCCTGTCGTACACGACGTTCGCGCGCGAGCTGGTCTCCGTGGACCGGGTGGTGGCAGCGGGCGGCACGTTCAGCGCCGTCGTGACGGTCACGAACACCGGTGGGGTGGCGGGGTCAGACGTCGTGCAGCTGTATGGGCGCGACGTGCTGGCCTCTGTCGCACGGCCGACGGCGCAGCTGCTCGGCTACCACCGCGTCACGCTCGAGCCGGGCGAGTCCACGACCGTCACGTTCGACGTGCCGACGACCCGCTTCGCGTTCACCGACCGCACCATGACGCGGGTCGTCGAACCAGGCGACGTCGAGGTGTGGGTGGGCGCGCATGCGGCCGACAGCGTTGTCAGAGTGGTGGCCGAGGGCATCGCCGACCTGAACGAGCCGAACGACCTGCCGGACGACGCCCCCACCCCGGACGGCGCCGCCGCCCCGCCGGCGGCTCGCCAGCTGCTGACGATCACGGGCGCCCTCCACGAGGTAACGACCTCCGACCCCCGCTGGGTCCGAACCACAACCTGACAGCACTCAACGGAGTGGGGCGGTGAGAGGATGGGCCGATGCGCATCGATGTGTGGTTGTGGGCGGTGCGGCTGACCAAGAGCCGGTCGGTCGCGGCCGACCTCTGCCGCAGCGGGCGCGTCCGCATCAACGGCAAGGTCGCCAAGGCGTCGGCGTCCGTGGCCGTCGGCGACCGCGTGACGTGGCGCGACCCGCTCCGGGACCGGGATGTCGAGGTCGTGGAGCTGCTGCTCAAGCGGGTGGGCGCCCCGATAGCGGCCAAGGCGTACCTGGACCACAGCCCGGCCCTGCCGACGCGCGTCGAGCGCGAGGCCGTCGGGCTGCGCGACCGCGGGGCGGGGCGGCCCACCAAGCGCGAGCGGCGCGATATCGACAGGCTGCGCGGCCGGATCTGAACCCGGAAATCACCCGGGTGAGTTCCGGCATTTTCGCCGTTTTTGCCTGATCTCGGACGGTATCTTCACGGCACACCCCTGCCCCGCGCAGGTCCAGTTGCGCCCGGTATCCCGGCGCGCCCCAGCCTGGAGAACCCATGCACCCTCGCACGCGACGTCGTACCAGAACTCTGGCCGCGGCCACTGTCCTGGCACTCCTGGCAGTACCGAGCGCGGCGGTCGCCGCGCCCGACCCCAGCCCACGGCCGGTCGGCTCGTCCGACCCCCAGCGGGCGCCCCGCGTCGTCGACCCGGCGGACAAGTTCACCGCCGGGGCCAACCGGGCTTTTGCCTCCGACGGGACCACCGACTTCTGGCTGCGGTTCGCCGAGAAGCCGGACCTGTCGAAGGCTGAGGGCATCACGAGCTGGTCCGAGCGCGGCGACTACGTCTACGAGACGCTCCTCGCTGCCGCCGAGGCGTCCCAGAAGGACGCCGTAGCGGAGCTGGAGGCGGCCGGAACCAAGTACACCTCCCACTGGGCCACCAACGCGATCCTCGTCGAGGACGGCTCGCTGGACCTGGCGACCGACCTCGCGGCGGACATGCAGGTGCTGGAGGTGCGTCCGAGGACGCACTACGCGGCGCCGGAGCCGGTGGAGATGACGGACGCCGAGAACGACGCTGCGGCGGCAGCGGCGGGGCCCACATGGGGTATCTCGGCGATCAACGCTGACGACCTGTGGAGCAAGGGTTTCACCGGCGAGGGCATCGTGGTGGCCAACATCGACACCGGAGTCGACGGCAGCCACCCCGCACTGTCCGGGCAGTACCGCGGCGCGGGTGCGGCCGATCCTGACGCCTACAACTACTTCTCGGTCGACGGGCGGCTCGACCCCCACGACGTGGACGGCCACGGCACGCACACCATGGGCACCATGGTCGGCGGCACGGTGCAGGACGAGAACGGCGTGGACCGTGCCGTCGGCGTCGCACCCGATGCCGAGTGGATCGCCGCCGCCGGCGGTGGCGGCGCGTGGACCGACGAGGACCTGATCGGCTCCGGCGAGTGGATCCTTGCCCCGTACGACCAGGGCTCGGCCAACCCGGTCCCGGACACGACGAAGCGGCCCCACGTGGTGAACAACTCGTGGGGTAGCACGGTCGCCTCGACGGACCCGTTCATGGAGGACATCGCCGCGGCCTGGGAGGCTGCAGGCATCTTCGCCACCTTCGCCAACGGAAACCTCGGCGTGCTTGACTGCCAGTCGTCGGGTAGCCCTGGCTCTCGGCAGAACTCGTACTCGGTCGGCGCGTTCGCCCAGAGCGGGGCAATCGCCGACTTCTCCTCGCGTGGCCCGGGACAGAGCGGCACGGTCAAGCCGGACATCGCGGCACCGGGTGTCTACGTCCTGTCGACCGTGCCGGACGACGGATCGGGCCAGCCGGGCAGCGATTCGGACCCCCTGAACGGCACGTCGATGGCCGCCCCGCACGTCGCAGGCGCCGTGGCGCTGCTGTGGGACGCCGAGCCCGAGCTGGTCGGCAAGGTGCAGGCGACCCGCGCCATCCTCGACGGGACGGCGCACGACGTGAACGACACGTCGTGCGGCGGTACCGCCGACGACAACAACGTCTGGGGCGAGGGCAAGCTCGACGTCCTGGCGGCCTACGAGCTGGCGCAGGAGTCAACGTTCACGACGACCGTGCCGACCATCTCCGGCGAGTACCGGGTGGGCGCGCCCCTGACCGCCTCGGTCGCTCCCTGGAGCCCCGTCGCTGCGTTCACCTACCAGTGGCGCCGGGACGGCGACATGATCGGTGGAGCGACGAAGGCGACGTACACGCCGGACGACGCCGACCTCGGCGCCAAGCTGTCTGTCACCGTCACCGGCTCTGCCGCCGGTCAGACGCCGACCTCCACGACCAGCGTCGAGACGCCCGAGATCACGATCGGCACCCTGACGGCGTCGACACCGAAGATCGACGGCACCGTCCGCGTGGGTTCGACCCTCCGCGCGCTCGCCGGCTCGTGGACGCCGGGTACCCAGTTCACCTACCGGTGGTACGCCGACGGGACCGTCATCAGCGGCGCGAGCGGGTTCGCCTTCACGCCCACCGCCGCGCAGCGCGGCAAGGCGCTCACGGTCCGGATCTTCGGTTCCCGCGCCGGGTACACCGCGGCCAGCCGGCTCAGCGGGGCCACGTCCGCCGTCGCCGTGGGGGCCATCTCCCAGGGGCCGCCGGTGATCCTCGGCAGCGCGGCGCCGGGTGCCACGCTGACCGTCTCGCGGCCTGCAGCCGCTCCCTCGGACGTCTCCGTCTCCTACCGGTGGCGGCTCGACGGGCGGTCCATCAGGGGCGCGACGCGGAGCGAGCTGACCATGCGGTCCGAGTGGAGGGGCCACGACATCACGGTCAGCGCGACCGTGGCGAAGTCCGGGTACGTCGTCAAGACCGTCACGTCCGCGGGCGCAACGGTCGGGGGCGCGTACACGAGGTCCCCGAACCCGACGATCTCCGGCACCACGCGCGTGGGCTCCACGCTCAAGGTCACGCTCGGCACCTGGTCGCCCACGCCGTCGTCGTTCTCGTTCCAGTGGTACGCGGACGGACAGCGGATCTCCGGGGCGACGAGTTCGTCGTACACGCTGACGGGCACCGACTACGGCAAGAAGATCACCGTGTCCGCGCGCTCCTACCGGGCGGGCTACGGCACGGTGCTGCGGCGCAGCGCGGCGACCGGCGAGGTGCTGGCGTCGGCCGTGCGGTGGGCGGGCGACGACGAGTTCGCCTGGTTGGTCGGGCCGGACAGCGTGCCTGCGACGACCTACATCGCACAGGCGGGCTCGGCCGACTGCGAGTGGGCGCGCCAGTCGCCCAACGACGTGCTCGCCTACAACCTCGGATCGGGCCAGCGACTGCTCAGGGTGGTGGGCACCGATGACAGCGTCTTCGCGAGCGAGAGCTGTGGCACCTGGATCAAGTACTACCCCGGGATGGTCAGGACGAGCGCCTCGACGGCCGCGAACGGCGTCTACGCCCTCGGCGACCACCTCGAGCGCGGCGTGTACTCCACGACGGGGCCGACGAACGCCGCGACCTCGTGCCGCTACACCTTCTACAAGGGCTTCGAGGGCGCCGAAGGCGTCCTGAGCCAGGGTGAGGTGTCGTCGGCCCACACCATCACGATGCCGTCGTCCGCGGCCGGTTTCGAGACGGCCGGCTGCAGCTGGAAGCGCATCGGCTGACCGAAAGTTCGCCTCAGGTCCGGGGAGTCGCGCCGAGTCTGTCTCGGCGCGGCTCCCCGTTTCTGACCCTGGGTGTCACCGGGTGATCTCCTCGGACTTTCGGGGACCTTGCCTGCCTCTACCACGATCGGATCCAACTTTGACGACGGCATCTTCACCGGGCATGAGTGAGGGCCGCGCGTACGACTGCCTTGTACGGGTGCACGTCAGCGCGAGCATCGGTCCCAGGGACGCCACGGTCCACATCGACGGGCACACCGTCGACATCAGGCACTCCGGCACGCGAGAGCTCCGGGTGCGCTGCGGGCCACAGTTCGTGATCGCATACTCCACGTGGCTCCGGCAGCACGGCGAGGTCGAGCTGCTCGTGGACGTCGAGCCCGACAAGGTGACTGACATCTACTACGCGCCCCCGCACCACGGTCTCGCGAAGGGATCGATCGGCCTCGTGCCGCAACGCGGGAAGGGACTGCTCGTCGCGGTCGGAAGCATCGTGTTCCCTGCGGGCCTCGCGCTGTACTTCGCTGCCGCGCCTCTCCTCGCGGATCTCGTCGACCGCTTCGCCGGGTAGTCGAGCCTCCGGGTGATCTCCTCGGACCTTCGGTGACTTTGATCGAAGGCGCGGTCTACGGTCTTGACACATCGTTTCGTGCTTGCCGAGCGTCTCTACCAGTGAGTCCTGCCAAATGCAGGGCCCAGCGCGCCTGGGCATTCTGGGCGCTCCAGCCCCGGGAGTAGCCATGCATCCACTCGCACGACGTCTCTCCAGAGCCCTGGCCTCGGCCGCCGCTCTGACCCTCCTCGTGACACCCGCGGTCGCCGTCGCCGCGCCCGCCGGTCATGCCGAAGGCGGCAGCCCGACCACCGTGTCCAGCGCGGAGACGCGCGAGGCCGCCGACGTTCCCCTGGAGTCGTCGATACCGACGATCAGCGGCACCGCCCTCCCCCTCCGGGTGGGTGCCACCCTGCGAGCACTTGCGGGCTCGTGGACGTCGGGTACCCAGTTCACCTATCAGTGGTTCGCGGACGGCGAGGCGATCAGCGGCGCGACGGAGTCCACCTTCACGCCGACCTGGGAGCACCGTGGCCTGAGGCTCACTGTCCGGCTCGACGGCTCCCGGGAGGGCTACACCCCGGTGAGCCGGACCAGCGCGAGCTCGACCCTCATCTATCCGGGGCTCATCTCCGTGGGGCTGCCGGTGATCGTCGGCAGCGCGACGCCCGGCGCCACGCTGACCGCAGTCGGGCCCGCGTCAATTCCCTCGACCGTCAACGTCCGCTACCGGTGGAGGCTCGACGGGCGTTCCATCCGGGGCGCGAACCGGAGCGAGCTGACCATGAGGTCCGCCTGGAGGGGCCACGAGATCACGGTCAGCGCGGAGGTCGACAAGGTCGGTTACACCGTCTATAGAGTCACGTCCCCGGCTGCGCGGGTCGGGGGCGCGTACACGAGGTCCCCGAACCCGACGATCTCCGGCACCCTGCGCGTGGGCTCCTCGCTCAAGGTCGCGCGCGGCACCTGGTCGCCCACGCCGACGTCGTTCTCGTTCCAGTGGTACGCGGACGGTCACCGGATCCTCGGGGGCACGAGCTCGTCGTACACGCTGAAGCCCAGGGACTACGGCAAGAAGATCACCGTGACCGCGCGCTCCTACCGGGCGGGCTACGGCACGGTGCTGCGGCGCAGCGCGGCGACCAGCGAGGTGCTGGCGCCGGCCAGGCGGTGGGTGGGCGACGACGAGCAGGCCCGGCCGGTGGGGCCGCCGGACGGCCTGCTCGCGACGATCTACATCGCGCAGGCGCGCTCGGCCGAATGCACCTGGGAGCGCCGGTCTCCCACCGAGGTGCTCGGCTCCAGCGTGGGATCGGGCCAGCGCCTGTTCAAGGTGATCGACACCGATGACACCGCCTTTGCGAGCGAGAGCTGCGGCGTCTGGATCAGGTACTACCCCGAGATGGTCACACCGAGCGACGAGACGGCCGCGAACGGCGTCTACGCCCTCGACGACCACCTCGAACGCGGTGTGTACTCCACCTCCGGTCCGGCGGACGCCGGCGCGTCGTGCGCGTACACGTTCTACAAGGGCTTCTACGGCCAGGACGCGGTGATCGGCCAGGGCACCATAACGGAGGCCACGACCATCACGATGCCGTCGGCCGCAGTCGGTTTCGAGACGGCCGGCTGCAGCTGGAAGCGGATCGGCTGAGCCGTCGTCAGAGCGCCGGACGTGCGGGAAGACCTCGCGCGCCCGGCGCTCCGGCGTCCGCGGGGCGCAGTAGCGCCGCCCTCATGGCCACTGCCGCTGGTGCACGCCGGAACAACCCTGGGTGATTCCGGGGAATCCGAACGGCTGGGAGGGCTACGTTTCTTGACAAGAGTCCTGCCAGATGCAGGCCCAGCGCGCCTGGGCACCCTGGGCGCACCAGCCCCAGGAGTAGTCATGCACCCACTCGTACGATGTCTCTCCAGAGCGCTGGCCTCGGCCGCTGCTCTGACCCTCCTCGTGACGCCCGCGGTCGCCGTCGCCGCGCCCGGCCCCGACGGGAATGCCGACGGCGGCAGCCCGACTACCGCGACCACGGCCACACGTGAGATCTCCGACGTCCCCCTGGAGTCGTCCACCCCGAGAATCAACCCGACGAACACCGACTGGGTCCGGGTGGGCGGGACGCTCAAGGCGCACGCGGGCACGTGGACCTCCGGCACCACCTTCACCTACCAGTGGTACGCGGACGACGTGCCGATCAGCGGCGCGACCGGGTTCGTCTATTCGCCGACCGCGGCGCAGGTCGGCAAGAGGCTCACCGTCCGGCTCGATGGTTCCCGGGAGGGCTACACCTCCGTGAGCCGGACCAGCGGGCCCTCGGAGCCCGTCGAGTACGGGAGGTTCTCCCAGGCGCTCCCGAGGATCCTCGGCGTCGCGACGCCCGGCGCCACGCTGACCGTCTTCCGGCCGACGGCCGTGCCCGAGCCCGACTCCGTCGAGTACCGGTGGTGGCTCGACGGCGAGCGCATCCGGGGCGCGGTCCGGACCACGCTGACCGTCAGGCCCGAGTGGAGAGGTCACCTCATCTCGGTCCGGATGTACCTGACGAAGCCCGGGTTCCTGGGAAAGCTGATCCCGCCGTCCGCGGACGTGCGGGTCGGGGGCGCGTACTCGAGGTCTCCGGACCCGGTCATCTCCGGCACCGTGCGTGTGGGTTCCACGCTCACGGCGATCCGCGGCACCTGGTCGCCCACGCCGTCGTCGTTCTCGTTCCAGTGGTATGCCGCCGGACGGGCGATCTCCGGGGCCACGACGTCGAGATACACGCTGACGGGCAGCGACTACAAGAAGAAGATCACCGTGACCGTGCGCACCTACCGGGCGGGCTGGGGCACCGCGGTACGGCGCAGCGCGGCGACCGCCGAGGTGCTGGCGTCGGCCGTGCGGTGGAAGGCCGACGATATCGGCGAGCCGATCTACGTGGGGGAGGAACCGGACGGCGTGGTCGCGACGACCTACATCGCGCAGTCGGGCCCCGCCGGCGTGTGCGTCTGGGAGCGCCGGCGACAGGACGGGACCGTGCTCGCCCAGGACGCGGGATCGGGCCAGCGCATGTTCACGGTTCTTCCCATCGACCACACCGTGTACACGAACCACCAGTGCGGCGTCTGGATCAAGTACTACCCAGGGATGGTCAGGACGAGCCACTCGACGGCCGCGAACGGCGTCTACGTCATCCGCGACCACCTCGAGCCCGGCACGTACTCCACGACCGGTCCGGCCGTCGCCGGCGAGCCGTGCACCTACACCTTCTACGAGGGCTTCTACGGCGAACCGGCCGTGGTCAGCCGCGGTGTGGTGACCGAGCCCACCAGCATCCACCTGGGCGGCTCGGGGCACCTGGCCGGGTTCGCGACCGCCGGCTGCAGCTGGCAGTGGATCGACTGAGCTCCTGGCTCCTGGGGGGCGCGCGATAGCGTCGCCCCATGACAACGGCCGAGACCACCGCCGACCGCATCGCCGCCCTCCTCGGGAAGAACCCCGTCTGGGACGGTCACAACGACCTCCCGTGGGAGCTGCGCGAACAGTCGGCCTACGACCTCTCCGCCGTCGACATCGCGCAGCGGCTCACCACCACCCACACCGACCTGCCGCGGCTGCGCGAGGGCGGCGTCGGCGCCCAGTTCTGGTCCGTCTACGTGCCCGCCCAGCTCCAGGGCGGGGCGGCGGTCACGGCGACGCTCGAACAGATCGACTGCGTGCACCGCATGGTCGAGCGGTACCCGGACACGCTCCGGCTCGCCCTGACCGCCGCCGACGTCGAGCAGGCGTGGGCGGACGGGCGCATCGCCTCGCTCATGGGCGCGGAGGGCGGGCACTCCATCGACGAGTCGCTCGCCGTCCTGCGCATGCTCCACGCGCTCGGGGTGCGCTACATGACCCTCACGCACAACGACAACGTGCCCTGGGCCGACTCGGCCACCGACGACGAGGTGCTGGGCGGGCTCTCGCCGTTCGGCGAGGACGTCGTGCGCGAGATGAACCGCCTCGGCATGCTCGTGGACCTCTCGCACACCTCCGCCGGCACCATGCGCCACGCCCTGCGGGTCACCTCGGCCCCGGTCGTGTTCAGCCACTCCAGCGCCCGCGCCGTCTGCGACGTCCCCCGTAACGTGCCCGACGACGTCCTGGCCGCCCTCGCGACCAACGGCGGCGTCTGCATGGTCACGTTCGTGCCGCAGTTCGTGTCACCCGCCGTCGCCGAGTGGCGGGCGACCGGCGCGGAGGCAGCTGCGGCCCAGGGCATCAAGAACACCGACCTCGGGGCCTTCGAGCCCTTCATCGCCGAGTGGCGGACCCGGCACCCGCAGCCCCGCACCACGCTGGCCGACGTCGTCGCACACGTCGAGCACGTCCGCGAGGTCGCCGGCGTCGACCACGTGGGACTCGGCGGCGACTACGACGGGACCCCCACCCTCCCCGAAGGGCTGGAGGACGTGACGGGCTACCCCCGCCTGCTCTCGGCGCTCGCGGACAACGGCTGGTCCGATGCCGACCTTGGCAAGCTGACCAGCGGTAACACGCTCCGCCTGCTGCGGGACGCCGAGTCGGTCGCGGCGCGGACCGCGCGCTGACTCAGCTGGGCAGCTGCACGACCTTGCGCTGGAAGCCCAGGGCCACCTTCTGCAGGGACTCGAGCGGCTCCTGCTCGTTGTGGTAGCTGATCTGCCGCAGCATCGAGCCGGACGAGGCGAGCAGCGCGACGATCACGTCGCGCGCGTCCTCGCGGGTCTCGAGCGCCTCCTGCAGGAGGTCCTGGACGTGCGGTGACCTGAGACCGTCCTCCTCGGGATCGAGCAAGGCTGTCAGGAGCGCTATCGACAACGAGCTTCCGTGGATGCTTGCCATGGTGGTCTCCCCCCGTAGAGGCCCGGGGTCCCGGGCATCAGGCACCCGCGGGCAGGCCCGCGGGGTACGCGTCCGATGCCCCCACCCCTGCGGCCTCGGTCGTGCACCCTTGTGTACCGCAGGTCAGGGCGTCGCGCCTGTTGACAGGGGCGAAACACGGCCGACGACGGCGTGTCGCACCGCGTGGCAGTCAGTTCGCGTGCAGCAGCAGCTGGAACAGGACGTGGGCCTGCCACTGCCCGGCGATCCTCAGATATCCCGGCGCGAAGCCGATCTGCTCGAAGCCGGCACGGGTCAGCACTGCCTGGGACGCCTCGTTGTGGGGGAGCGTCGCGGCCTGCAGGCGGTGCAGGCCCAGCTCGTCCCGGGCGTGCTCCGCCAGCGCCTCGATGGCGCGGGTCATCAGGCCCCGGCCGGTGAACCGGGCGTCCAGCCAGTAGCCGACGTGCCCGTTCTCGAAGGCGCCGTGGACGATGTCGGTGAGGTTCAGCCTGGCCACTATCTCGCCGTCCACCTCGAGCACGGTGTACAGGGCCCGGCCGGTGGAGTTCTCCAGCACCTGCGCCCAGAGGTGCTCCTTGTGCCACTCCTCCGTGTAGAACGCGTCGGGCCGGGCGGGCTCCCAGGGGGCGAGGTGCTCGCGGTTGCGTCCGTAGGCGCGGGCGATCGCCGCTGCGTCGTCCTTGGTCAGCTCTCGGAGTGTGACGTCGTCGGTCAGGGCGATCTCGAAGGGCATGGCGCCACCATAATCCTGCGCCCTCGGGGTCCGCGTCTGCGCAGGTCAGCGTGGTTCTGCGCCCGGAGGTGCCGGACCGGGAACTTTCCGGCTCCGAACGAGGTTGAGCGAAGTGGACTCAACTTTGCGGGTGCGGGCTTGCTTCCACGCGAGCTCCGGCTTAAGTTGAGTGCAGAAGACTCAATCTGTCGGAGGAAGGCAGTCACATGGCACGCTCAGTAGGTATCGACCTCGGCACCACGAACTCGGTGGTGACCGTCCTCGAGGGTGGAGAGCCCACCGTCATCGCCAACGCGGAGGGCTCGCGGACCACCCCGTCGGTGGTCGCGTTCTCCAAGACCGGCGAGGTGCTGGTCGGTGAGGTCGCCAAGCGTCAGGCGGTCACCAACGTCGACCGCACCATCTCGTCGGTCAAGCGCCACATGGGCACCGACTGGACGGTGAGCATCGACGACAAGAAGTACACGCCGCAGGAGATCTCGGCCCGCATCCTGGGCAAGCTCAAGCGCGACGCCGAGGAGTACCTCGGTGAGCCCGTCACGGAGGCTGTGATCACGGTCCCGGCGTACTTCAACGACGCCGAGCGCCAGGCCACGAAGGACGCCGGCCAGATCGCCGGCCTCGACGTCAAGCGCATCGTCAACGAGCCCACCGCGGCCGCCCTCGCCTACGGCCTGGACAAGGGCAAGGAGGACGAGCTCATCCTCGTCTTCGACCTCGGCGGTGGCACGTTCGACGTCTCCCTGCTCGAGGTGGGCAAGGACGAGGACGACTTCTCGACCATCCAGGTGCGCGCCACCTCCGGTGACAACCGCCTCGGTGGCGACGACTGGGACCAGCGCGTCGTGGAGTACCTCATCAAGCAGGTGAAGAACTCCTCGGGCGTCGACCTGTCGAAGGACAAGATCGCGCTGCAGCGGCTCCGCGAGGCGTCCGAGCAGGCCAAGAAGGAGCTCTCGTCCTCGACGAGCACCAACATCTCGATGCAGTACCTGTCGATGAGCGAGAACGGCCCCATCCACCTGGACGAGAAGCTCACGCGCGCTCAGTTCCAGCAGATGACGCAGGACCTCATCGACCGGACCAAGGCGCCGTTCCACGCCGTGATCCGCGACGCGGGCATCTCCGTCTCGGACATCGACCACGTCGTGCTCGTGGGTGGCTCCACCCGCATGCCCGCCGTGAGCGAGGTCATCAAGGAGCTCACCGGCGGCCGCGAGCCCAACAAGGGCGTCAACCCGGACGAGGTCGTCGCCGTCGGCGCCGCCCTGCAGGCCGGCGTCATCACCGGCGACCGCAAGGACGTCCTGCTGATCGACGTCACCCCGCTGTCCCTCGGTATCGAGACCAAGGGTGGCGTGATGACCAAGCTCATCGAGCGCAACACGGCCATCCCGACCAAGCGCAGCGAGGTCTTCTCCACCGCTGACGACAACCAGCCGTCCGTGGCGATCCAGGTGTTCCAGGGCGAGCGCGAGTTCACGCGCGACAACAAGCCGCTGGGTGTCTTCGAGCTCACCGGTATCGCACCCGCCCCGCGTGGCGTCCCGCAGATCGAGGTCACGTTCGACATCGACGCCAACGGCATCGTGCACGTGTCCGCCAAGGACCGCGGCACGGGCATGGAGCAGTCGATGAAGATCACCGGCGGTTCGGCCCTGCCCAAGGACGACATCGACCGCATGGTCAAGGACGCGGAGCTGCACGCCGAGGAGGACAAGAAGCGTCGCGAGGAGGCGGACACCCGCAACCAGGCCGAGGCCTTCGCGTACTCCATGGAGAAGCAGATCGCGGACAACCGCGACAAGCTCCCCGCAGAGGTCGTCACCGAGGTCGAGGCGGACATCGCCGCAGTCAAGTCCGCGCTCGAGGGCGAGGACGCGGAGGCCGTCAAGACCTCGTACGAGAAGCTTGGTGCCTCCTCGCAGAAGATCGGCGAGGCGCTGTACGCGTCCGAGCAGGCGGCGCCGCAGAGCGCCGACGGCGCACCGCAGGCGAACGACCGGTCCGCCGCTGACGAGGACGTCGTCGACGCCGAGATCGTGGACGACGAGGAAGAGCGCAAGTGACCGAAGAGAACCCGCAGGGAACCCCTGAGCCCGAGGGCTCGGAGGAGCACCCCTTCCACTTCACGGACAAGCGCAAGGTGAACAACTCCGGCGAGCAGAGCCGTCCGGCCGAACCGTCGGACGAGGCTGCCTCGGACGACGAGACCGCCCCGGCCGCAGAGTCTGCCGAGACCGACGCCGACCCGCTGGAAGGGCTCGACTTCGAGCCGTCCGGTGAGGCGGCCGAGGCCTCCGAGGTCCTCAAGGCGAAGGCTGAGGCCGCGGAGCACCTGGACGCGCTGCAGCGCGAGCGGGCCAGCTTCACGAACTACCGCAACCGGGCGCTGCGCGACCAGGAGGCCGCGCGGAACCGGGGCGTGCAGGACGTGCTGGCCGCACTGCTGCCCGTGCTCGACGACGTCGAGCGCGCGAAGCAGCACGGCGAGCTGAGCGGAACCATGGCGGCGATCGCGGAGAAGCTCGACCAGAGCCTGCAGAAGTTCGGCGTCGAGCGGTTCGGCAAGGTGGGGGAGGAGTTCGACCCCAACCTGCACGAGGCGCTCATGCACTCGACCGACGCTGACGCGACAGCCTCCACGGTGAACCTCGTGGTGGAGCCCGGGTACAAGATCGGCGAGAAGGTGGTCCGGGCGGCACGCGTGGGCGTCGTCGGACCGGAGTGACTTCTCGGTGGTCGGGCTTGCCGAGACCAAGGTCTCGGCAAGCCCGACCACCGATATCGACGCGGAAGGAGGTGCCATGACCGGTCAGGACTGGATGGAGAAGGACTTCTACGCCGTGCTGGGCGTACCCAAGGACGCCGACGACGCGGCCATCAAGAAGGCCTATCGCAAGCTGGCGCGGCAGCACCATCCCGACCAGAACCAGGGCAACGCGTCCGCCGAGACCAGGTTCAAGGAGATCGGCGAGGCGTACTCGGTGCTGTCCGACCCGGAGCAGCGCCGGCAGTACGACGCGGTGCGTGCGATGGCCGGTGGCGCTCGCTTCTCCGCCGGGCCCGGCGGTGCCGGGGCGGGCGGCTTCGAGGACATCATGGGCGCCATGTTCGGCGGCGGGCAGGGCCCCGCCGGCCGGGGTGGGCCACGGGTCCGCTATTCGCAGGGCGGTGGCGCATCCCCGGGCTTCGAGGACATCCTCGGCTCGATGTTCGGCGCCGGGGGCCGGTCCGCCTACGGTTCGACCGGCCCGACGGGGTTCGGTGCGCCGACCAAGGGTGCCGACGTCGTCGCGCAGGTCACGCTGCCGTTCCGTGCGGCAGTGGAGGGCACTACCGCCGAGCTGGACGTCAACGGCCGCACCATCACCGCCCGGATCCCCGCGGGGATCAACGACGGCAAGAAGATCCGGCTGCGCGGCAAGGGCAAGCCGGGCGTCGCCGGTGGCCCCGCGGGTGACCTGGTGGTCACGGTGCACGTGGCGCCGCATCCCGTCTGGACGCTGGACGGGCTCGACCTGCGCATGACCGTGCCCGTCACGTTCGCCGAGGCCGCACTCGGGACCACGCTGGAGGTACCGACCCTCGACGGCACCACCGTGCGGCTGAAGGTGCCTGCGGGCACCCCGTCGGGACGGTCGCTGCGCGTCAAGGGGCGCGGCGTGCACACGGCGACCGCGAACGGCGACCTGCTCGTCAGCGTCCAGGTGGTCGTGCCGCAGAAGCTCAGCAAGAAGGCCAGGCAGGCGATCGAGACGTTCGCCGCGGAGAGCGACGGCGAGGACGTACGCGCCGGTCTGGTCGAGCGGGCGACGGAATGACCGCAAGCGCGGTGGGGCACGGTCCCCACCGCGCCGCGGTCGGTTAACCTGCCCGCACGCAGTTCCGAGCGAACGAGACAGGGAGGGGCACATGCTCGACGACGACGCACCCGTGCTCACCGTCTCCAAGGCAGCGGAGCTGGCCGGCATGCACCCGCAGACCCTGCGCCAGTACGACCGGCTCGGCCTGGTGGTACCCCGGCGAACTCGTGGCCGTGGCCGCCGCTACTCGCGCCGGGACGTGGCGCGTCTTCTGCAGGTACAGCGGCTCGCGCAGGTCGAGGGCATCAACCTGGCCGGGATCAAGCGCATCCTCGCCCTCGAGGCGCACGTCTCGGTCCTGGAGGAACGCCTCGGTGACCTGCTGATGCGGGTCCAGGAGGAGGGGCGCGTGTTCGCCGCGGGTCCGGCCGCCGGCGACGTCGTCGTCGTGCAGCGTGGCCAGCGGGTCCGGAGCGCGGCGATGCGCGTCGACCTCGAGCATCGCGGCGTCGGCGGTGGAGCAGTGGTGCTCTGGCGGCCGTCACCTCGGCGCGAGGACTGAGCGCTCCCGGCCACCGGCCAATTTCGGTAACGCAATTCTTTCGTTAATCGAGAATGCGCCGAAAGAGATAGGTAAGGCATTCCTTGCTCTACACGTTCTGCATTTCCGGAATATGATCGAGATATTCCGGAAGTTCAAGCGCGGACCAACGAGGAGTGAGTCATGAGCACGCTGATGGAAATGCCCGAGGTCGCCGAGTGCTCGATCGACGGCTGCGGCTACAACCACGACCACGGCTGCCACGCCGGGGCCGTCACCATCGCAGGTCACGAGGGTGACGCCTCGTGCGCGACGTTCATCCCGCTGAGCACCAAGGGCGGCCTCGACAAGGTCATCGCGCACGTCGGTGCCTGCCAGCGCGGTGAGTGCGTGCACAACGACCACCTGGAGTGCGGCGCCGCGTCGATCCGCGTGGGTGCTGGGCCCGAGCAGCCGGGGCACGCCGACTGCCTCACCTTCCAGGAGCGCGGACCGGCCCTGTAGCAAGCGCCGGGGCAAGAACGAGGCAGAGCGCCCGCTCGACGGTGAGCGGGCGCTCTCGCTTGTTCGTTCGACGTCCGCGGTTCGACGTCCGCGGCTCAGCGGCTCAGCGGCTCAGCGAGCCAGGTGGTCCAGGAGGAGCAGCGCGTCGTCGTGCGTCCCCGGCAGGCGCTCCACCCACACCCGGGTCGGCCTGCGCACCTCGGTGGTGAGGCCGAGCACCTCGGCGTTGCGCTCCACCACGCGGCGCAGCGACTGACCGAGCTCCGCGGTGGCGGGGCCGCGCTCGCACAGCACCACGAAGGTGCCGTCGCCGACAGCGGCCATCGGGTGGCCCTCACCGAAGACCTGGTGCAGGGTGCGGCCGATCGCCGCCGAGCGCGCGAGCCGCTGCCAGGTGTCGAGGCTGTCGAGGCCGACGTCCAGCACGAGCAGGCAGTGGGTGGTTCCGGCGGTGGAGCCGACGCGTTGCGCGGTGCCGTAGGTCTCGCGCAGTCGCTCGCCCAGGTACTCACCGGTCGGCAGGCCTGTTGACGGGTCGTGCGTGGCCACCTGGTAGGGGACCCGCTCGCGCTCTCCGACCCAGCCGATCGCCGCGGCACGCAGCGCGCCGACGTCGGTGGGGCGGCCGAAAGCGGCGTACAGGCAGGCGACGTCGTCCAGCGCCTCGGTGATCCCGGCGCCGACGGCGGCCCGAGCGGCACCAAGACGCTCCGCGGGTGCTATCACTCCGCGGCCCTCAGCCAATGCCTCTGCCAGCGCTTCAGCGGCCGGGTGCTCCCAGTCGTTCGGCCGGATCCAGACCGACGCCAGACTCGTAGCGCGCCACCGCTCACGCAGGTCATGCACACGCACCCGCGCCTCCTGCTGTGACTCACTCATGATGAAGGGACCCTCACGGGGATACATCATGACGCACCTTCGGCGGTGGTGTACCGCACTTCACCCGAACCTGATGCCAGAAATGTTTTTTCCACCCCTAAAACGCCGACGGGGCTCTATAGTCTTGGACAGGACACAGCCGAGAGTCTGGGTAGACGTGAAGCAAGCCGAGAGCAGCACGGGGGGAACCCCGAGTGACGCGGAACTGATCCTGCAGGTCAGGTCGGGTGACCGTGAAGCCTTTGGCGTGCTCTACGAGCGCCACGCGGGGGCCGCGCGAGCGCTCGCGCGGCAGTACGTCTCGCCCGCCGACGCCGACGATGTCGTCGCGGACGCCTTCAGCAAGCTTTTCGAGATGCTTCGTCGCGGCGCAGGCCCCGACGCAGGGTTCCGTCCCTACCTGTACACGGTGGTCCGCCACCGAGCGTTCGACGTGTCCCGCGGCGCCGCACGTACGCGCCCCAGCACCGACGACGAGATCGAGTCCGTGGTCGGCCGGGTCGCCTCCGACGAGGACCCCGCGCTCGCCGGCTTCGAGCGCAGCGTCGTCTCCAAGGCCTACTTCGACCTCCCCGAGCGCTGGCGCGAGGTGCTCTGGTACGTCCTGGTCGACGACCTGAAGCCCGCGCAGGTGGCGCCCGTGCTGGGGCTCAGCCCCAACGGTGTCTCCGCCCTGCTCTACCGGGCCAAGGAGGCACTGCGCGCCGGCTACCTGCAGCAGCACCTCACGCATGCCCCTTCGGACACGTGCCGCTCCGTGAACCCGCTGCTCGGCGGGTACGTGCGGGACAGCCTGTCCAAGCGGGAGACCACGAAGATCGCCGACCACCTGGCGACCTGCGGCACCTGCAGCGCCCTGGTGCTCGAGCTGCACGACGTCGCGCACGGCATGAAGACGGTCATCGCCCCGCTCGTGCTCGGTGCGGGCGGGCTGGCTCTCGTCGGCGCCGGTGCGCCGATCGGTGGGATCTTCGTCGCGGCCAAGGCCGGTGCGGGCGCGGGTGCCGCTGCCGGAACCGCGCCCGCGGCGACGGCGACCGTCGGCGCCGCCTCGACCGGAACGTTCTCGGGTGCGGTGTCGTCCGCGGTCTCCGCCACCGCCAGTGCGTTCGCCGCCGCGACGGGCGGCAGCGTGGCGGCCGGCGCGATCGCCGTGGCCGCCGTCGGCATGGTCGCGGCGCTGCAGATCGCGGGACCCGGCGACCCCGAGCCGGTGGCCGCGGACAAGGTGATCAGCACCGAGGACGGCCGTGGGCTGCCCGGCGCCGAGGAGATCAACGGCAAGCCGGTTTCGCCGTCCGACACGAACCTCGAGCCGGACCCGGCGACGCAAGCAGTTCTCCGCGTCGACTACACCGACGCCTCGACCCCGCTGGCTCCGCGCGAGCACCAGATCCTGGGCTTCATCATCACGAACGCGGGCGAGGTCGCCGCGACAGGTACGCAGCTGGAACTCACGCTTCCCCCTGGTCTGACCATGACGCCGGACGAAGGACCGTTCGGCACGGGTGTGGGCGGACGGCTGGTCCGGGACACCACGGAGCCGACCGAAGGCACCGACGACGCCGGGACCCCGACGCCCGACGCCGGCTCGGGCGAGAACAGCGCGGACGGCACGGAGCCCGAGAGCACGCCCGAGGGCGAGACGCAGGCCGAGCCGAGTGCCTCGCCCAGCGCGCCTGCGACGGTGGGACCGCTCCCGAACGCCGGCCCGATCGCCTGCAACCCGACCGAGCAGGCGAACGTGCTGCTCTGCACGCTCGGTGAGGTCGCACCGGGACAGGCGCACCAGGTCGAGGTGCCCGTCCGGGCCAACGCCGGTGGCGACTACTCCATCGGTGCCGAGGTGTGGGCCGACGGTCTCGACCACGTGACCATCGATCTCGCGGACCGCACGGTAGCGCCGTTCGGTCCGGAGCTGTCCGCGTCGACCGACAACGTCTCGCTGGGCAGCCCGGGGACCGCCGCGCTGCCGATCCGCGTCAACAGCACCGGCGACCGCACGGTGCCCGCGGACTGGGGTGTCGTGGTGTCGCTGCCCGAGGGCGTCAGGCCCGCCGAGTCGCAGCCGGAACTGTCCTGCACGGGTACGGAGTCGTCGACCGCCTGGTTCTGCGCCCCGCGCGCGGGAACCGACGCGGCAACCGCCGTCGAGCCCGGTGATGCCCGCGCCGTGGCGCTGAACGTCACGTCCGTGGTCGACGCCTCGTCGGCGGAGGCCACGGAGCTCGGCGTCGCGAACATCCGCCCGATCGTCACCGGGGGCTACGCGTACTCCACCACCGCGACGGTGACCGTGACGTCCGCCTGGGCGAATGCCGCCGACGGTGTGGGTGAGGTCGCTGCCTCCTGCCTCGCCGAGGGTGGAGCCGGCACCGCCGACGCCGTGGTGACCGGCGCGTACACCAACACGACCCAGCGGACGGTGCGGGTGGCCCTCCAGGCCGCCGGGACCAGCGCTTCCACGGGCAAGAGCCTCGCACCCGGGGAGTCCATCGAGCTGACGGCGCACGACGGCCTGCGGCTTCCGGCGGGCCAGGCGGTCTTCGTCCTGGCCACCGACGTGGACGGCCGGACCTACAAGACACCCGTGCCGGCCGGCGACCACGCGGCGGCGGACTGCTACACGCCGCAGTGGTCGACCGAGGTGAGCGCACAGACGATCAACACCGGCGGCACCGTCGCGGTCGAGGGCAAGGTGACCAACACCTCGGACGAGACCATGACGGTCGACATGGTGGTCTCGGTCGACGGCACCTCCCTGAAGTCGGTGTCCCTCCCCGTGACGCCGGGCGGAACCCAGACACTCACCGTCGACACCGGTAGCGCCGTGGTGCCCGAGGGTGAGGCGGTCTTCCGCCTCTCACGGGAGGGCAAGGACGAGGACGGCGACGCGCCTGCCCAGGCGGTCGTGTCCAAGGACAACCCGACGGCGCACTACGACGCCGCGACCATCGCCCCGGCGCTGGGCGACAGGCCCGTGATCGCGGGAGCCTGCGAGTTCGACGCCGAGCAGGACCGCTCGGTGCAGAAGTACGCCTTCACCGCCGACAACACGAGGTCGACACTGCCCGTGCGCTTCCACGTGGGCGATGTGACCAGGACCGTGGAGGCCGGGCAGACCCAGGTGATCGAGTACCCGGTCGTCTGGGGCACCGAGACCTCCGAGATCACGGCCGGGGGCAAGGTGCTGGACACGACGAACGTCTCGTTCGAGTCGTGCGCCGAGCTCACGTGGCCCAGCGACGCCGTGTCGGTCGGCACCGAGACGCACTGCTCCGCCGACTCGCAGGTGCAGCTCATGGCGACCGTGGACAACCGGACCGGCCGCGACTGGATGGGCATGCTGGTCCGCGAGAGCAGCAACGACATCGGGTCCGACCAGGCGGTACCCGCCGGGCAGCCCACGACCCTCACGCTCACCCGGCAGACCCCCATCAGCACCGAGGGCTCGGTCACCGTGCGGCTCTACCGTCAGCTCGAGGGCAAGACCCACGAGGTGGAGTGGTCGTACGGCGTCCAGGGCAAGAACTGCATCGGTGCCGAGTGCGAACCGGCCCTGGACGCGAACCCGACCGCCCTGGGCAGGGACGAGACGTCGGACGTCCCGAGCACCGAGAACCAGTGGCCGTGGCAGGGCTTCGACACCTGCCTCGAACAGCCCGCCGACCAGGCGTAACGCCTGAGCCGTCAGGGCCCGAGCGGCCCGACCGTCAGACGATGCCGTACAGGCGGTCGCCCGCGTCGCCCAGGCCGGGCACGATGTAGGCCTTCTCGTTGAGCCGCTCGTCCACCGCGGCCACGACGACGGTCAGGTTCGCGCGGTCGCCCACGTGCTCCTCGAGGAGCTGGATGCCCTCGGGGGCTGCCAGCAGGCAGACCGCCGTCACCTCGCGGGCGCCGCGCTCCAGCACGTAGTCGATGGCGGCGACCAGGGTGCCGCCGGTGGCGAGCATCGGGTCGATCAGGAACACGTGCCGGCCGGTGAGGTCGTCGGGCAGGCGGTTCGCGTACGTGACGGCCTTGAACGTCTCCTCGTCGCGCACGAGGCCGAGGAACCCGACCTCCGCCGTCGGGAGCAGACGGCTCATGCCGTCGAGCATGCCCAGACCGGCGCGCAGGATCGGCACCACGAGCGGCGGCGGCGACGCGAGGCGGGTGCCCGTCATGGTCGCGACCGGGGTCCTGACCTCGTGCGGCTCGGTGGCGATGTCGCGCGTGGCCTCGTAGGCCAGGAGCGTCACGAGCTCGTCGACGAGCAGGCGGAAGGTGGGCGAGGCAGTTGTCTCGTCCCGCAGGACGGTCAGCTTGTGGGCGACCAGCGGGTGATCGACGACGTGGAGGCGCATGGGCCCCACGCTACCGGGCAGTTGCCCGCCAGGACCGCGTGGAGGCCCGGAACGTTGCCAGGCCCACACCGCGCGTCGGCCACACCGGGTTGTCAGACGTGTGGGTCACTATGGTGACTTCTGTGTCTGACACGTCGGAGGGCCTGAGCGCGATGAGCGTCGCCGAGCGCCGCGCGCACTGGGAGAGCTGGATGGGCACCGCGCTCGACGAGGCGCGTCGTGCTCTCGACACCGGCGACGTGCCGGTGGGCGCCCTGGTGCTCGACGAGGCGGGGCGGGTCATCGGCGTCGGGCACAACGAGCGGGAGGCGACGGGGGACCCGACCGCCCATGCCGAGGTGCTCGCGATGCGGGCCGCCGCAGCGACGCGCGGCGAGTGGCGCCTGACCGGGTGCACTCTGGTGGTGACGCTCGAACCGTGCCCGATGTGCGCGGGCGCGCTCGTCCAGGCCAGGGTGCGACGCCTGGTGCTGGGCGCCTGGGACCCGAAGGCGGGCGCCACCGGCTCCGTCTGGGACCTCGTGCGGGACCAGCGCGCGCTGCACGAGGTGGAGGTGCTCGGCGGCGTGCGCGAGGGGGAGTGCGGGGCGCTGCTCCGCGAGTTCTTCGAGGCCCGGCGTGGTTGAGCCCGGTGCGAAATGGAACACATGGCGGCGCCGCCGGACCTCTCCCGGCATACCCTCGTAAGCGTGTTCCCTCAAGCCCGACCCACCACCTGGCAGCCGGAGCCCGTCGAGGTCGCCCGCACCACGGTGGACGACGCCGTCGAGGTGCTCGCCGGCCTCCGGTTCACCGCGCTCACGGGCGCCGGGGTGTCGACCGACTCAGGCATCCCCGACTACCGCGGCCCCGACTCCCCGCCCCGCAACCCGATGACCTACCAGCAGTTCGTGGGCGACGAGGAGTTCCGCCGTCACTACTGGGCCCGTAACCACGTGGGCTGGAAGCACGTGAACCGGACGGTGCCGAACGCCGGGCACAAGGCGCTCGTCCGGCTGGAGGAGCGCGACCTCCTCGCCGGGATCATCACCCAGAACGTGGATCTGCTGCACGAGGACGCGGGCTCGCGCAACGTCATCGACCTGCACGGACGCTACGACCGGGTGATCTGTCTGTCCTGCGGCCGGGTCATCTCGCGCACGCACCTGGCCGAGCGCCTCGACGCCCTCAACCCGGACTTCCTCGAGTCGGTCGGTGACGTCGCGGACATCGAGATCGCGCCCGACGCCGACGCCGTCATCGAGTCGACCGCCCACTTCCGGCCGGCGCCCTGCGAGTTCTGCGGCGGGGTGCTCAAGCCGGAGATCGTCTACTTCGGCGAGAACGTGCCGCGCGAGCGGGTGGACCGCGCGTTCGCGATGGTGGACTCAGCCGACGCGCTGCTCGTCGCGGGCTCGTCCCTGACCGTGATGAGCGGGCTCCGGTTCGTGCGGCACGCGGCGGGCGAGGGCAAGCCCGTGGTGATCGTGAACCGCGGCATCACCCGCGGCGACAAGTACGCGACGGTGAAGATCGAGGCGGGCACGAGCGACGTCCTGCAGGAGCTGGCGACCCGCCTCTGACCCTCCGCCGAAGTAGAACCAGGGCGAAGTAGGGCGGATTCAATCGGTGGTCGCAACACCGGTCGTGTCCGCTGACAGTAGCTTGCTCATTGCTTCGTAGGGTGTGTGCCAGTCCAGGACCTTGCGGGGTCGTCCGTTCATCACGAGGGCGACGTCCGCGAGGTCCTGGGCTGTGTGGACTCTCAGATCGGTGCCCTTGGGGAAGTACTGGCGCAGCAGGCCGTTGGTGTTCTCGTTCGTGCCGCGTTGCCAGGGCGAGTGCGGGTCGCAGAACCACAGATCCAGGTCCTCGACGATCTGGATGCCCGCGAACGGGGTCATCTCCCGGCCCTGGTCCCAGGTCAACGAGCGGCGCAGGTGAGCCGGCAGGCGGGTGATCTGTTCGCGCATCGCGGTGGCGACCTGCTGCGCGCCGTGCCCGTCGGGCAGGTGCAGCAGCATCAGGTACCGCGTCTGACGTTCGACCAGGGTTCCGATCGCTGAACTGTTCCGGGTGCCGGTGATCAGGTCGCCTTCCCAGTGCCCGGGCACGGCCCGGTCCTCGATCTCCTCGGGACGCTCCGAGATCATGACCTCGGGTGGTAGCACGTGGGCACCACCGGCGCGTTGAGCACGGGTCACTGCCTGCGGGCGGCGGACCGCGCGCCCCGACCGCAACGCGGTATGCAGCTCTTTGCGCAGCCCACCGCGGCCCAGGACGTAGAGCGACTGGTAGATCGCTTCGTGGCTGATGCGCATGTTCTCATCATCGGGGAACTTGACACGCAGGTGGCGGGAGATCTGCTGCGGGCTCCACGAGCGGGCCTTACCCGTGCCCGGCTCGTGCCCTGCCAGACGCTCACCGATCCAGGCGGCCAGGGCCGGATGGGTGGCCAGCTTGCCGGGCTTGGGCCGGGCCAGGCGTTGCTCGGCCCGGCGGTGCGCGACCGAGGCCTTGTAGCGGCGAACGTCGGGATGCGTGCCCGCGGCCAGCTCCCGGGTGATGGTCGACGGCGCCCGCCCCAGCACCCTCGCGATCTGACGGGCGCTGGCACCCTCAGCGCGTTGCAGCGCGATCTCCTCGCGTTCGGCGAAGGACAGCAACCGGCCCGTGGGCTTGGTCAGGGACACGTCGGGCATCCCGCCAGCCTTACGGATCCAGGCCTGCGCTGACCAGGTCGTGATCCCGGCAGCCTCAGCGGCTACCGGGATCCGACCATGAGCGCGTAACTCAGACCAGAAGGCCCGCCGGTGCTCCCGCGGCACGGGTAGACGACTCCAAGACTTCATCGAACACCCCGATCATCAAGGGGTGTTGCGACCACCAGTTGAATCCGCCCTACTTCGCCACAGTTCTATCTCGCCACAGTTCTATCTCGGCAGAGGGCGGGGGCGTCAGTGGGCCGAGAGGTCCGTGATGCCGTGGTGGCCCGTGGGGGAGAGCGTGAGCACGCGCTCGCCCGGGTGCAGCCGCACGTCCTCGCGGTAGAGCTCGGCGAGCTGGTCGGCGGCCTCCTGGTCTCCGGCGTCAGCGGCGACGAGCAGGTACGCGAGCTCGTCGGCGACGGCGTCCAGCTCGGCGTCGGACACGTCGGCGCCCGGCATCCCGGTCTCCTGGACCCAGGTCTCCGCGCGACCGTTCCCCGCCTCGCGGACCACCGGGCTCCGGAGCCGCGATCCCCACAGGTCCCAGAGCAGCAGCTCGTCGCGGTGCCGGTGCGCCACCTCGAGCAGCACGTAGTCGCGCACGAAGTCCCGGCCGCTCAACCCCGGCAGGTCCCGGTCCACGCCGTACGTGGCGGCGTCGGCGGTGCCGGCCCGGATCGCCAGCCACGACTCGGCCGCCGTCGGGAACGGAGAGTCCGGGCCGGTCGGCATGTCGTGGACGTCGAAGTCGAAGTCCTCCTGGCTGAGCTCCGGGTCGAACCGCACCCAGCGGGTGCCGTCCCAGCGCTCGCCCACCACGTGGTCGGCGTTCCAGCCGGGCCTGAGGTACGTGGCGAAGCCGATGCGGGACCGCGCGGGGACGCCGTGCGTGCGCAGCACGCCGAGCGCGAGCAGCGTGTGGTCACGGCAGCAGCCGGCCACCTGCTGGGCGTGTGTGCGGGGCCCGTCGAGCGGGGCGCGCATCTCGGCGGCGTCCAGGATCGAGGTCAGCCAGCGACGGTCCGGGTCGGACTTCTGGGCCTCGGTCAGCTGCGGGCCACCGGCCCGGTAGTGCACGACGGCGGAGCAGACGAACTTGTGCAGGTCGGCTGGAGCGGTGCTCAGCTCGGTGAAGAGTCCTGCGTGATTTCCGGGGTTCGAGTACGGACTGTGGTCCGAGTAGTCGAAGAGCGTGGGCGCGGGCATCGGTGTCCTCCCTCGGCGGTGTCGGAAGGCTACCGCGCACGATGCCAGATGTGACAGCGTGTTTCGCCCACCGCTTCGAGGTGCCCGCCCGGGCTGCCGGAAACTCTGGTCGGGCTGCCCCTTGACGCACCAATTCACCCGCCCCACACTGTTCTACAACCTTGTAGAAGCCGGAGCGACGACGGTCCGGCCCCGGATTGTGAGCGCTCACAATCGGGCCCCGTCGCGGCCGGCACCTTCCGGACGGAGGCAAAGATGCACCAGTTCCGAACACGATCAGCCGGTAGATCCCGACGCCGACAGGTGGCCGTCGCGCTGCTTGTCGCAGCGGGGCTCGCGATCAGCCCCGCCGCGTCGATGGCGGCACCCAGCGTGGTGGCGGCCTATCCCAACCCGGGAACCGTCACCGGGAGCACCGGCGTGCACGACCCGGAGGTCGCCAAGACGCCGTCGGGCGGCTACCTGCTCGCCCACACGGGCAACGGGATCACCCTGAAGACGTCCACCGACCGCACCCGGTGGAACGACGCCGGGGCCGCGTTCCCGAACGGCGTCCCGTGGGCGCACGCGTACACGAACAACAGCAACCACGTCTGGGCGCCGGACATCACGTACGTCAACGGCCGCTACTACATGTACTACTCGGCCTCGACGTTCGGCTCCAACCGTTCGGCGATCTTCCTCGCCACGAGCACCACCGGTGCGCAGGGCTCGTGGACCAACCAGGGCCTCGTCGTCGAGTCGCGGACGTCGGACAACTGGAACGCCATCGACCCCAACCTCGTCATCGACCAGTCCGGCCGCTGGTACCTGAGCCTCGGCTCGTTCTGGTCGGGCCTGAAGATGATCAGGCTCGACGCCGCGACGGGCAAGCGGTCCGGGACCGAGTTCCACAGCATCGCCGGCCGCGGCGGCGGCGCCATCGAGGCGCCGACCATCCACTACAGAGGCGGCTACTACTACCTGTTCGTCTCGTTCGACGCCTGCTGCCAGGGGGCCAGCAGCACCTACCGCGTGATGGTGGGCCGCTCGACGTCGGTCACCGGTCCCTACGTCGACCGCGCGGGGACCGCGATGAACTCTGGCGGCGGGACGGAGATCCTGGCGGGCCACGGGAGCATCCACGGGCCCGGCCACCAGGCGGTCATCGCCGACAACGACGCCGACGCGTTCTTCTACCACTACTACACGGACAGCGGGGCGTCCCGCCTGGGCATCAACCTGCTCGGCTACGACTCGGCGGGCTGGCCGTACGTCTACTGAACCCGTTGAGTGCTGGGTATTTGCGCGTTCTGACGGTCAGAACGCGCAAATACCCAGCACTCAGCGTTGCCTGTCAGGGGCGGGCGGCCATTCCGGTGCCTTCCGGGGTGTCGCCCGCCGTGGCCGTCGCTATCTCCGTGCCGTCCGCCTGGATCGTGTACTCCTCGCCGCTCGTCACGGCCGACGACGCAAGGACCAGCGCCTGCACGTCCTTGGTGAGCGTCACCTCGGCGACCGTGCTGCCCGACGAGTCGACCACCACCAGGTCCGTACCGGCGCTCAGGGTGTCGAAGGCCGCGGCCACCCAGCCCTCCGAACCGTCGCCCGGCGTCTGCAGCATGCCCGAGGACCCGACCGCGAGCAGCGTGCCGCCGTTGACGGTGATCGCGCCGGCGCTGTCGAGCGTGCCGTTGCCGCCGTCCGTCGGGCCGAAGACCGTGACGTCACCGCCCGAGACCGTCAGCGTGCCGTTCGAGTCCAGGCCGTCACCGCCGGCGTCGACCGTCACGGTGCCGCCGGTGATCGCCAGCGAGAAGTCGCCCGCGGCCTCGCCGGGCATGCCGCCGCCGCCCTGGGGCGGCCCGCCCTCCGGCATGGTGTCCGACGCCGGGGGCTCGCCCTCCGCCCCGGTATCCGCTGTGGTCTCCGCGGTCGCCGCCGTGATCGTGCCGCCCGCCGCGTTGAAGCCGTCGTCCGACGACGTGACGTCGACGGTGCCGGCCGTGACAAGGATGTGCGCCGCCTCCAGGCCTTCCACCGACTCGGACACGGTGACCGTCGCATCGCCCACCAGGAGGTCGCTCTCGGCGTGCACGCCGTCGTCGCCGGCCGCGACGGTGATCTCCCCGCCGAGGAGCGCCGCGTAGCCCACGGTCTCGCCGTCGTCGTTGGCGCCGTCCTCGTTGTCCGCCTTCAGGCCGTCGCCGGTCGCGTCGACGTCGAGGGCGCCTCCCGTGACGACCAGGAAGTCCTTGCCGCGCACGCCGTCGTCCACCGCGGTGACGGTGAGGTCGCCGCTCGCGATCACGAGGCCGTCCTTCGAGGCGATGCCGTCGTTGGAGCGGCCCGTCACGTTCAGTGCGCCGGTACCGGAGATCACCATCGCGTCCGACGAGAAGAGTGCCGCGTTCGGGGCGTCCTCGCTGGTGTCCTCGTACGTCGAGGCGTCGGTGAGGCTGTTCGACGAACCGTCTGCCAGGACCACCGAGACGTCGTCCGCCTGGGTGACCGCGATGGCGGAGCCGGTGGAGCTGGTGATGTCGGCGCCGTCGAGCACGAGCCGGACCAGGCCGCCGGCCTCCGAGCTGACGATCACCTGGCCGTCGTCCAGGGTGCCGCTGATGCGGTAGGTGCCCGGCGCCGAGATGGTCACCGTGGAGCCGTCCGCGGTGGCGCCGTCGCCCGAGACGGTCGCGCCGTCGCCGTCGAGCGCGATGGTGGTCTCGCTCGTGGTGTCCCAGCTCTCGTCCGCGAGGGCGGCGAGCTCCGTGTAGTCCTCGTTGTCGGCGAGGGCGTCGTCGACAGAGGTGGCGACGTCCGAGATCGTGACCGGTGAGGCGGCGTCGGTGGGCGTGGCCGCGGCCGTGCCGCAGCCGGCGAGCGCGCCGATCACGAGGGCTCCGGTCAGCGTGGCGGTCAGGAAGCGGTTGGGTCGGCGGATTGTCATGAGGGGGTCCTCTCGCTGGTTAGCTGGGTTGTGCAGGGGGCGGGGCAGATGTCGAGACGACGCCGGACGAGGCGCCGCCAGGGTGCGTCGGGCAGGTCCGGCACGAGCACGGCCAGCCCGGTCGCGTACTTCGAGATGCGGTCGGGGCGGTGCCCCGCCCGCCAGAGCAGGCGGTCCACCGACGACGGCCCGGAGCCGGCGGCGGTCTTGGTCTCGACCACGACGCGGTCCCCGATCGCGGCCCCGCGTGGTTCATCGGGGCCGACGCCGTTGGTGGCGAGCAGCTCCCAGACCAGGCCGGTGTCGAGGGTGACCCGGGCGTCGTCGAGCAGGAGCGTGGTGCGGTGGTACCTCGACCGCAGGGCCGGGGTGAGCACCGGCGCGGACGGGGCACCGGCGTCGGCCAGACGGGCCGAGACAAAGGTGCGCGCCCCGCCGAGGTGGCCGGCGTCGTCGTGCGGCTGCCGCTCCTTGACCGTGGTGCCGCGGCCCGCGCGGGTCTTCACCTCGACGAAGCACGTCCCGGAGTCGACGTACGTCCGTGTGCGGACCTTGAACCGACGACGACGGCGCGTCGCCGCCAGGCGATAGGCGTCGAGCTCCGGAGTGTCGAAGTAGGTCGAGTCGTAGGCGAACGAGCGGGCGCCGTCGATCTCGAGGACCCGCGCCGACGGGAGTGCGGACAGCAGGCCGGCCAGCTCGTCCGGGGTCAGGACGTACTTGCGGTCGCGGCGCGTCTGCAGCGCGGCGGTGTCGTTGAGCTCGTCGAGGCCGATGGGATCGAGCGTGTCGATCATCGGGCTGTCACCAGCTCCGAGCGGCCGGCGCCCGCCGTCCCCTCGTGCACGGTGGTGGGGGCGCCCGTGCCGTCGTCCGTCACGATGGGCAGGCGACGCGCCTCCGAGTAGCGGACGTCCACCCACGTGGAGTCGTTCACGAGATCCAGGCGCTGCACGGAGAGGGCATTGACCCGCGCGCCCAGGAGCTGCTCCAGGTGCGCCACCAGCTCCTCCTGGTCCGCGATCGCGCGATCCAGCACGACCAGCTGGCTGTGGTGCCGCGCGAACAGCCGCGGGTGATCGGCAAGGGCCATGACCAGCAGGATCAGCGTGCTGCCCGCGATCCCGAGCCAGCCCGTGCTCGTCCCGAGCCCGCCGAGCAGACCCAGCGCGAGCGATGCGAAGTAGTAGGCGACCTCGTGCTGCGACAGCTCGGTCGAACGCAGCCGGATGATCGACAGCACGCCGAAGAGTCCCAGCCCCAGGCCTGCTGCGACGGCGCTCGCGGAGAGCGTCGCGGCGACCGCGAGCACGCCCACGTTGACGCCGAGATAGGCGACGACGAGGTCGCGCCGCCGGTGCCGTGGAAAGTACAGGGCGAAGGTGAGGATGGTGACGGCGACGAGGTCGACCGCGTAGAGCACGAACTGGTTCATCGGTTCTCCGGGGTTTGCGTGGTGATGAACTGCAGGTAAACGCATGGACCCGGGGGTGCCCTGTGGCGGGGCTGGGCTAAGCCTGGAACCGGCTGGGAGTCGCCTGGGCATGCTTGGCGGACGTCGTTGCGGTGCGGCCGGTCGGCGGAAAGTTGTTGAACAACCTAGATACTTATGTCGGACACCGCTAGCCTGGCTGTGCAGCGATATCTGCCCGCTCACGCCGGAGGATCACCGACATGGCCGAACCGACAGTGCAGCAGCCCGTGGGGCATCGGCTCGGCCTGCTGGTCCGCGCGGTGCCTCTGCTCCGGCGCAGGGCGCGGGTGGGTGCGGGCGTCCTGCACCTGCACCTGGACCTTGCCGTCACGGACGACGACGACGCGGCGGCTGCTCTCGAGCGCATCCTCGGCGTCCTGGGTCCGGGGGACCGGGTCTACGTCGTCGGCCCGCCTGACGTGGCGGAGCCGCGGGTGGACGACCGGCCGTTCACGATCTGGGCCTGACCGTGCCCGGCCCGGGCTGGCTGGTCGAGCGGCACGTGACCGTCGCGCGCGCCACCGTCGCGACGGTCACCTACATGCTGCTGGCCACCGCCTTCGTGCTGGGCGTGCTGTGGTTCGCGCTTCCCGGAGAGCCGCGCTGGGAGCCGGCGGTCAACTCGCTGACCCTCATCGCGGGTATGACGGGGCTGATCGTGGAGCGGCTGAGCAGCGAGGCGGAACGGCACGCCCAGGTGCTCGCGGCGGTCCGGCGCGAGCTGGAGCGCAACCGGGCGGTGCTCGCCGACAACGAGTTCGCGCGGACGACGGACGACCGGCCGCGAGCCGTCTTCGCGCGGCTCGCGGTCTCCGCCGTCGACGCCGCGCTCGTCTCGGGGGCGCTCGACCGGCGTCGGGACACCGTGCTGGTGACCGCACTGCACCGCTGGCGCGACACGGTCCAGGGCTTCAACCGGCGGCTGGACCTCACCGAGAACATGAGCGTGCTGGAGCGGCAGACGTCGGGGGAGCGTGAGGTGTGGGACGCGGCGATGCGGCTGCGGGGCGGTTATGTCGCCAACACGAGAGCGCAGCTCGAGGAGCTGCTGGCGGTGCTGCCGGTGCGGTGAGCGGTGCTTGCTGGTCGCCTCGTCAGGCAGGGTCGCCCGGGGTGCGCCGGGAGTACGCGGCAGCGACCGTCCGCTCCGACTGGACGAGGTACTCGTCGAGCTCTGCGGCGGCTGCCGCGCTCTCCCCGGCGAGGGTCATCTCCAGGATGCGCGCGTTGCGGGCCACGTAGGGGGCGTGCAGGTACTCCGGGTTGGCGAGCAGGCCGAACGCGAGGCGCAGCTCGGCGGAGACGGTGGCGTAGAGCCGGTCGAGGTGCTCGCTGTCACAGAGCGCGACGATCCCTCGGTGGAACTCCATGTTGGCCGTGCCGGCCGTGCGCCAGTCCTTCTCGTCGCGGGCCCGTTCCGCGCTCTCGACGGCCTTGCGCATGATCTCGGTCGCCGGGTGCCCGGGCAGTGCGCCGCGCAGCGCCTGGCCCTCGATCATGCGGCGCACGCGATAGATGTCGAGGATCGATGCCAGCGTAGGGACGGCGACCATGACGCCGGCATGCGGGCGTCGGACGAGCAGGTTCTCGTGGGTGAGCACCCGGAAGGCCTCGCGGAGCGTGTTGCGCGAGACGGCGAGGGTCTCGGCGACTGCCTTCTCCGAGAGGCGCTCACCCGGGCGGGCCTTGCCCGTGATGATCCAGGTGCGGATCGAGGCTGCCGTGCGCTCGACGAGGTCGCCCGCCTTGGCGTCTGAGGGGTCGCCCGTGGCGTCTGCCGCAGCGTCTGCCGCAGTGTCGGAAAGGGGTTCTGCGTCAGCGGTCGTCGCCATGAGGCTACTCTACGGTCGGGTCCGGGTCGCCGGATGATGCGACGCGTCCGGAGGATCTGGCGGTTCTGGTCGTCGGACAGTCGTGGGCTGGGGGAGACGCTCCTCACTGTGTGCTCGGGGCGCCGGAGTCGATTCGTGGAACCCGGCCTCGACCAGGTATCCTGCTACGGCCCGCTCCTGTAGCGGCGGGCAAAGGTAGCGTGTCCGAGCGGCCTAAGGAGCACGCCTCGAAAGCGTGTGTGGGTGAAAGTCCACCGTGGGTTCAAATCCCACCGCTACCGCACCTGAAGGCCCCCAACCGCAGAATCATGCGGATCTGGGGGCCTTCGTCATGCCGGGCACAACGGCTAAGCGGGGCCCGCCCGGATCAGAACGGGTGAGATCGCAGACCGAGCCTGTCGTAGGCGAAGCGGCGTTACTACGCTCGCCGGGTGAGCCAGCCGACTTCGCCCCCGTTGCCCGTGTTCGCTCCTGATGCTGTGCTGAGCTTCACGGTCCAGGGCAACATCATGACCTCGAACCTGATCGCGCCGACGCTCACCATCGATGGCTATCTCGCACCGGTGCCAATAGCTGGCACTCGACAGATCCCGATCATGTCGGGACGTCATCACCTCCGGGCGCACTCCCAGTGGATGCGCAGATATGGGCACGCCACCATCGACATCGACGTCGTACCAGGCCAGACCCTTGAGGTCTTTTATGCGCCGCCCTACCACCAGTTCATTGATGACGGTTCGATGGGGCTGAGCCCGCAGCCACGGAAGGGGCGGGCATTCTTCATCATTGCCGCATGGGTGGTGCCCGGCTTGTTCATTCTCGGAGTGCTCAGCGTGCTCTTCGCCGGGATCGTCGTGATCCTGAGGGGAATGGCTGGGGGATGACCGCTCCGGATGCACCGTCACGTTCTTCGGCACGGGTAACCAGCTGTGCCACTCTGGCTGCTGTGTACCGTCCCACGACACTCGTCATCGACGACCTACGCCGAGCGATCAATCGAGCCCTCGATGAAACCGCAGCGTCGCTAGGTGATCGGGTCGAAGTCGACGGCGGGCTCTACTGGCAGGTGCCAGCCCAACAGCTTCACAACATGGACCCCGACACTGTCGTGCTCACGGCCGGTGACCTCGACGACGACATCCAGACCATGCGCGAATACCTCGGTAGTAGTGGACCTGCCCCCGCCCTATGGCACGAGCTGAACCACCTGATCGGCATTCTCCGTGCCCTTGAGGCGACGGCGCTTCCCTGACACCGCCGTCCGTCAGGTGAGGGCGTACGCAGTCTCGACCGAGCGCGCCCAGCCGAGCATCCGCTGCTCGTACCCGGCTGCGGGAAGGGTGCCGTCGAGCGAGGTGTCCTCGATAGTCACCGTGGCCGCCACCGAGCGCGCCGGCGGCGGGTCGAAGGCGCTCCACGGGCGAGCCCCGTGCCGGTTCGCACGCACCAGGCCGGCCTGGAGCGCGTTCATGGTGTCCAACCCGTCGGCGAGGAACACCGTGACGAGCAGAGACGCCACGTGACTGGACGGACCACGCAGGCCTTCCCTACCAGAGCGTCGACGGCCCCGAGACTGCCCAGCCGTCATCCACAGGCTTGACCCAGAAGCCCAGCAACAGCTCGCTCACCTGACCGCGGTAGACGATCTCGACATAGAAATGGTTGCTGTCGCCCCAGCTGACGTCCCCGAGTTCGAGCTCGCCGAGCCAGGACCGGTCGGTGGTCCATGCGTCGGCGGGAAGACCGTCGCCGAGTTCCTCGCTGAGGGTCGTCCCCACCGACCCCTTCCAGAGCGACCTGACCACGTGCGGGACGGGCGTGTGGTCGACCAGCTGTGCGGCGTCGTCGACCTGCCCCACCCGGAGCAGTTCGAAGTAGGCGCGGACCACCGCTTCGACGTCGGCCCGGGCGGGTACCTCTGGCCAGGTCTTCATCGCGCGAGCAGTGCCCGCAACTCGTCGACGGGGTTCGAGGCGGCGAGCAGCCGGGCGCCGTCGGGCAGCAGGCGGAGGGGTCCCGGCGGTGTCCGCGAAGCAATCCGTGCCTGCTCCCAGACCAGGACCATCTGATGAACGACGGCCTGGAAGGCGTAGTAGTTGTCGGATCCGCGGGGCTTCCCGAACCGACGGGCGAGCTCCTTGTCGATCCGGTTCCGAGCTTGATCGCGGCCCAGCCCGACACCGGTGAACACCGCCACGAACGTGCTGGCGGCGAGCGGGACGATGTCTTCATGAAGCAGCGCCTCGACGCCGGTGCCTGAGCTCTCGGTCATGGGCGCCAGCGTAGGGCCAGGATCACCCGCGACGTCAGACGATATGTGCGTCTACTTACGGCATGCTGGTCGGGCCTGATTTCATCGCACGGGAGTCCGATATCTGATGACTGACGACAGCGCGCACAACGCCGACCACCAAGCCATGACCGACCACTGGTGGTGGCGTCCAGGCTGGCGGGTCGGGACCAGGTTCTACGCCTGGCACATCACGCAGGACGACCAGCCAGAGGTGCACGACCTCGCGCAGCGGTACCGCACCGCCCTGAGCACGATCGAGACCCTCGACCCGATCCCGGACGAGTGGCTGCACATGACCATGCAGGGTGTCGGCCACGTCGAGGACATCAACATCGCGGCCCTCGACTTCGTGACCCTTCGAGTGGCCGACCGGTTGCGCGCGCTCGCCCCGATCACGACGTCGTACCAGCGCGCCGACATCACGAGCGAAGCCGTGGTCCTGACGCCAGACGATCCCGAGGCGTTCGTCGGGGTTCGCCGGGCCATCCGGGCGGGTATCACCGACGCACTCGGCGAGTGCCCGGAGTCCGAGGACGGGTTCCGCGCTCACGTCTCAGTTGCGTACGGCAATGCCGACGCCGACGCCGCACCGATCCGCGAGGCCCTTGACCGAGCGGAGCCGGCAGCGCCGTCGACCGCGACGTACACGAAGGTCTCGCTGATCCGCATGCACCGGGACCAGCGGATGTACGAGTGGGACGTGATCCGCGAGGTCCCGCTCGGCGGGTGACCGGCGCTACCGGACGGCCCGATGGAGGCGCGCCACGACGTCCGCCAGCAAGAGGTCGCACCTGGCTACGGTGGCCGGGCTGTCTCCGAAGTCGTTCCGGTCCAGGGTCTCCCGCGCCGTCACGACGGATCCGGGCGGGAACTGCTGCCAGGTCAGGTCGATCGCGACCGTTGCGTCCCCGGCCTCGAGCTCGCACCAGAAATGGATCTCGTGCCGGACGCCGGTCCACACGTTTCCCTTGACGATCTCGCTCCGGGGCAGGAAGTGCTGCACCACGCGCGCCGTCGGGTAGCACTGGCCGAGAGCAGGATTGCCTTCCTCCCACACACCGCCGTACGAGGTCCTCGCACTCCACGACGCCTCCAGCGCTTCGCGGAGGGTTATGAGATCCACAGGGCCTGTGGACGACGCGTCGGGTCCGGGCACGGAGGCAGGTTAGCGGCCGACCGCCTGACTTCAGATCACGTAGACGACGCCGGCCTCTGTCAGGCCGTCGCCGTACCGATGATCGATGTCGCTGATCCGCTCGGCCCCGAGCCGTTCGTAGAGCCTGATCGCGCCGCGATCCTTGAGCATGACGTCGAGCGCGACCGCGAGCCGGCGCGACCGTGCGAAGTCCCGCGCGGTCTCCATGAGGAGCCGTCCGGCACTGCTGCCTCGGTGGCCAGGAGCGACGAAGAGTCTCGCGAGGACGGCCAGTCGATCGACGTCCCCGCCGGTGTACTCGTGCCAGGCCACGGCGGCGTCGTCCTCGGGTTGGGCCCGAGCGAGCGTGACCTGCCCGATGGGCTCGCCGTCCTGCGCGGCGGTCCAGCTCTGTATCTCGCGAGGGTGGCGTAGCCAGGCCTTGGGGTCGGCGACGCCTTCCACCGGGTATCCGTCGACGGCATGCACGCTGACGAGAGTGCTGGCGAGACTCGGCAGGTCTTCCTCGCGGCGGGATCGGATCGTCAGGGTCACGCGGTCAATACTCCCTGCTGCTCGACCGGACCCCTCGTAGGGTTGCGGACATGTCGGAGAAGGCGATCCCAGGGAACGCCGATCGTGCCGTAGACCCCGATAGTTCGCAGATGCCCGAGGTCACCGCAGCCGGGAAACCCGCGATCGCCGCAGCAGTCATCGTCCAGGACGGTCGTCTCCTCCTGATCCAGCGGCGGGTCTCTGAAGGCTCGCTGTCGTGGCAGCTCCCCGCTGGCGCCGTCGAACCTGGTGAGACCTTCGCAGAGGCCGCGGTGCGCGAGACGGCGGAGGAGACGGGCCTCGTGGTCGCGGCCGTCGCGACACTGGGGGAGCGCGTGCACCCGGATACCAGCCGGCTCATCGGCTACGTGGCCTGCCGCGTGCAGAGCGGAACAGCCCACGTCGCTGAACCCGACGAGGTCCAGGAGATCGCGTGGGTCGCGCCAACAGACCTCGGCAGCTACGTGCCCCGCGGCTTCGCGCCAGTCGTCCAGGGCTACCTCGTTGCCGCGCTGGGCTGAGTCGGCCGCCAGGTAACCCCGCCGTCCGACTCTCGCCGTCCGACACCGCGGCGACAGGCCCGGACTCCTGTTCCCCGGCGACGGCGTCGACTCGGAACGTTATCCACAGGCTGTGGTCAACCGGCCGCAGCCGGACGCCCCAGCCACCGCAGCGCGTCCGGCAGCAGGACCCCGGTGTGGTTGGGGTTGTGCCCGCCGTCGCCGAGCACGAGCCGGAAGTCGTAATCGGCCTCGGCCAGGGCCGCGGCGACCCGCAGGTTCTCCGCGAGCCAGTTGTTGTCGGGCTGGTTCCAGCGCAGGTCCCGGTGCCCGGCCTGCATGAAGATCCGGAGGGGCTTGCGGGGCATCATGTGGATCAGCGCCGGATAGTTGTTGCCGCCCGGCAGCTGCGTGAAGCTGGACAGGAAGCCCGCGACCCGGCGAAACCGGTCCGGGTAGTGCCAGGCCACGGTCAGGGCGCAGTTCCCGCCGCTGCTCCCGCCCACGATGCTCCAGCGCTCCGGGTCGTCGGTGATCGCGAACCGCCGTCGGACCTCCGGGACGATCTCCTCGAGGAGGAAGGCGCCGTACCAGCCGTTGAAGGCGTCGTACTCGGCGTTGCGGTTCTTGCGCCGGTCGGGATCCTCGATGTCCGCGAAGACCCCCGGGTCGACGAACACGCCGATCGTGACGGGGATGTCGCCGCTGTGGACGAGGTTGTCCAGGACTATCCCGCCCCGGACCTCGCCGTCGGGGTCGAGGTACCACCAGCCGTCCTGGAAGACGGCGATCCCGGCGGGCTCGGCCGGGTTGTACGCGGCGGGCACGTGGATCCAGACCTTCCGCGTGGTCCCGGGGTATGCGGCGCTCTCCCAGGGCAGCTCGACGGTGAAGCCGTGCGGCACGCCTGGCCTGCGCGCCGAGTCAGGACCGTACTCGTACCGGACGTCCTCCTGATCGAGAGGCAGGGGGGCAAAGGGTACGTATGCGGTCACACAGCAAGCCTAGGTCGACTGCCACACCTCGGGACAGCAACAGCTCTGGCCCGACGTCGCCTGCGCGTGAGCGGGTGAAAGAAAGCCCCGTTGACCTGCACAGACATCTTGCGCTAGGGCCTGGTCATGGGCTGGACTGGGGCCGCGCCCACCAGCGCATGCTCCTGCATCAACAACCGAGCCCACGTCACCCGTGCCGGCAGCTCAGAGAGAGAAGGACGATGACCAAGAACGATGCGGTGCGTGCGGAACGATTCGCGTCCGGCAAGAAGGTCCTCGACTCCGTCCATGACGATCCCGGCCACAACGTCATCGACTCTCTGGCAGACATCGCCCCCGAGCTCGGGCACCAGATCGTCGCGTGGGGTTACGGGGACATCTACGCCCGGCCCGGGCTGAAGCCCAAGCAGCGGCAGCTCGTGACCCTCGGGATCCTCACCGCCCTCGGCGGCAGCGAGGCGCAGCTCGAGGTGCACGTCGGCGCTTCGCTCAACGTCGGGCTCACCCCGGAGCAGATCATCGAGGTCTTCCTGCACAGCTCCGTCTACTGCGGGTTCCCGCGGGCGCTGAACGCCGTCGGCGTCGCGCGGAAGGTGTTCGCCGAGCGCGGGCTGCTGCCGTTGGCCTGAACCCCGCAGGTCACGGCCGCGGCAGCGCCGCGGCGTCGGCGTGCTCGACCAGGTCCGACCGCTCCCGCCGGATCCGCTCCACGCCCCAGTCCCCGAGCGGGGCGAGGGCGGCATTGAGCGCCCGGCCGTGCTCGGTGAGGGAGTACTCGACGCGCGGCGGCACCTCCGCGTAGACCTGACGGCGGACCAGCCCGTCCGCCTCCATCTCGCGCAGGTGCTGCGTGAGCATCTTCTCGCTGACGCCGGGCAGGCCGCGCCGCAGCTCGGCGAACCGGCGCACGCCGTGCTCGTCGAGCTCCCAGAGGATCAGGCCCTTCCACTTGCCGCTGACGACGTCGAGCGCCGCGTCGATGCCGCAGATGTAGGGGCCGTTACGCGGTGACATCGCCATCGGGCACTCCTCGTGAGGGTGTGGGACGGGGTACGCACCAATTGGTAAGTACCCCAGTAAATAGTGGGTACTTCCACGATCGTACGTCCCTCGCCGAGCATGGTCACGTACCGACCTAGCGAGGAGATCTTCGATGACCGAACCCCGAGCCACCGGCGTCACGGTGCTGGGCCTGGGCGCGATGGGCAGCGCTCTTGCCACCACCCTGCTCGACGCCGGCCACGCAGTGACCGTCTGGAACCGCACCCCCGCCCGCGCTGCCGGCCTGAGCGAGCGGGGCGCGGACGCGGCGTCGGCCATCGGCGTGGCCGTCACGGCCAACGAGCTGATCATCGCCTGCCTGTTCGACCACGCGTCGGTGCACGAGACCCTCGACCCGGTCGTCGCCGAGCTGCGGGGGCGCACGCTGGTGAACCTGACGACCACGACGCCGAACGAGGCGCGTGAGCTGGCCGCATGGGCGGCCGGGCACGGCGTCGACTACCTCGACGGCGCGATCATGGCGACCCCGCACATGATCGGTGCCCCGGAGGCGTCCATCCTGTACAGCGGCACCCGGGAGGTCTTCGACGCCGTCCGGCCGGTGGTCGACCGGTGGGCGACGAGCACCTACGACGGCGAGGACGCGGGCCTGGCCTCGCTGTTCGACCTGGCGCTGCTCTCGGGCATGTACACGATGTTCGCCGGGTTCCTCCACGGCGCAGCGATGGCCGGTTCCGCGGGTATGAGCGCCACCGACTTCGCGGCACGCGCTACGCCGTTCCTCAGCGCGATGACGTTCGGCTTCGCCTCCGACGCCCGCGTGATCGACGGCGGCGACTACACCGTCGCCGGTCAGCAGAGCCTGGACTTCTCCGACCTCAGCCACATCGTGCGCGCGAGCGAGGAGCAGGGCGTCGACCCAGCACCCGTCGCGGCGGTACAGGAGCTGATCAGCAAGCAGATCGCCCAGGGCCACGGCGCCGAGGCCTTCGCCAGGATCTACGAGAGCCTCCGGGCCGACCGCGCCGACCGCACAGAACACGCCCACAGCAGCGCCGAGCTCACGGAGGCCCACCGATGAACGCACCAGTCACCCTGATCGGCCTCGGCCCGATGGGTCAGGCGATGGTCCACGCCCTGCTGCGCGCGGGGCACCCGGTCACCGTCTGGAACCGGACCCCGAGCCGGGCCGCCGACGTCGTCGCGGCCGGCGCCACCCTTGCCGCCACCCCCGCAGACGCCCTCGCGGCGAGCAAGCTCGTCATCCTGAGCCTCACCGACTACCAGGCGATGCACGACATCCTGGGCCCCGCGGCGGAGGCGCTCGCGGGCCGGACGATCGTGAACCTCAGCTCGGACTCGCCGGACCGCACCCGCGAGAGTGCCGCCTGGGCCGAGGAGCACGGCGCCCGCTTCCTGACCGGCGGCGTCATGACGCCGGCACCGATGGTCGGCACCGAGGCGGCGTACGTCTACTACAGCGGACCGAGCGACCTGATGGAGGCCCACCGGGAGACGCTCGCGGCGATCGGCAGGCCGCGCTACCTCGGGGAGGACCTGGGGCTGGCGCAGCTCATGTACCTGGCCAACCTCGACGTGTTCCTGACCTCGCTCGCGTCGCTCATGCACGCCACGGCGCTGCTGGAGTCCAGCGGGGTCACCGCGACGGCAGCGCTGGAGGAGCTGATGCTCACGCTGGTCGGCGTGGGGGAGATGCTGGCGGTCGGCGGCAGCCCGGGCGCGCAGATCGACGCCGGCGAGCACCCCGGGGACCTGAGCACGGCCACCATGATGGGCGCGACGGCGGACCACGTGGTCGCCGCGAGCGCGGCCGTCGGCGTCGACACGGCCCTGCCCGCGGCGGTCCAGGCGTACTACACCTGGGTCCGCGACAACGGTCACGGGGGCGACAACTGGACCCGGATCATCGACGCCATGCGGCCGCGGGGTGGCTCGGGGAGTGAGGCCGCACCGCATGCCTGAGGTGGGCAGCGCGGCTCCGGGCTGAGTTCTTCCGCGGCCGCGGGACAGAGTTGGGCCTGGTCAGCTCCTGCCGATCCGGCGGCGGGGGTCCAGGCCCGAGTCGGCGAGGCTCGTCACCATGCCGCCGGGTGTGAATGCCCGTTCCGCCCGCAGGTCGTGCACGACGGCGCGGAGCAGTCCGGGCAGGAAGTCCCGGCCCCGGCGCAGGCACCAGGGCAGCCCGGCCTTGACGAGCCAGGCCAGGCGCTGCCATACGGACGGCGGGTCGGGCGCCTCGGGCAGGCGTGCAGCGAGGGCGTCGATCCTCGCCCTGGCTATCGCCTGTCCGACGGCGGGCGCCGTGGCCGAAGCGCTGGTGTCGACCGGGATCCTCGTCGTGACCGCGTATCGGGCGTCGAGATCAGCCAGCACCATCGCGGCGCTCAGCGCGAGGCGTCGGTGCCCGGCTGCTGAGGGGTGCACCCGGTCGACGTGCCAGGCCCGGTGCCCGGCGGGCGCGATCGCCTGCACGGCGTCCACGACGACGAGCCGCCCGCGTGCTGAGTTCGGTCCCTTGCTCGGTCTCGGATTCGAGATCGGTCCCTTGCACTGAGATCGGTCGTTTGATTGACCGATCTCAGTGCAACCGACCGAAGTCAAAGTGTCCGGAGTGCAACCGACCGAAGTCGGAGCGTCGGCAGGTCCGCCCACCGTCAGCCCGCCGGAGTGCACCGCCCGAGCCACCTCCTCCACCGCCGCGTTGATCGACGCCACCCGGCGCCGCATCACACGCCGCACGATCCGCGGGCCGAGCTCGAACAGGCCGATGGCCGGCAGCAGCACGAGCACGACGTCGGTACCGGCCTGGCACAGCTCGCCGACGGACCGGTGCAGGTCAGCCAGCGTGTGGCGGGCGTCGAAGTCGCTGCGGAGCACGTCGTTCCCGCCCACCAGGACGGTGGCGAGGTGCGGCCGGAGCGCCAGGGCGGCGTCGAGCTGCGTGCCGACGACGTCGCGGGAGCGGGCGCCCTCGGTGGCGAGGTTGGTGAACGTCTCCGCGCCGAGCACGGTGGCGAGATGTGCTGCCCAGCCGGGGCCGTGGACGGCGTCGGCACCGACCGTGTCGCCGACGCCCACGGTGATCGAGTCGCCGAGGGCGACGAGTCGGAAGCCGCGCTCACGTCCCGCCGGCGGCGTCATCTCACCGCTGCCCCACGGGGTCCGTGCTGATCGGGTCCGGTGTCAGGTCGAACGCCCTGCGGGAGTGGAGCTGGAGCATCGCGTCGCCGGTGGCGCTCCACGGGAACAGCTCCGCGCGCGCCCGGGCGGCCTTGCGCCGTTCGTCCACGTCGCGGTCCAGCACCTCGTGCAGCGCGAGGGCGAGCGCGGCGGCGTCCGGCGGTGCGGCGGCACCGGCGGAACCGACCACCTCGGGCAGGGCGCTCGACGAGCTGCAGACGACGGGAGTCCCGGACGCCAGCGCCTCGAGCGCCGCGAGCCCGAACGTCTCGATCGGCCCGGGCGCGATGACGACGTCGGCGCAGGTCAGTAGGGTCGCGAGCCGGTCGCGGTCCGGGACGAACGACAGGAACCGGTGCGGGAGCCCGGCGGCCTCCGCCCGGCGTCGCATCTTCGGCAGGAGCGGTCCGGCACCCGCGACGACGAGCCGCACGGGCCGGCCGTCCCGCACGAGCTGCGCGGCGGCGTCGATCGCGAGGTCCGGGCGCTTCTCCGTGGACTGGCGGCTCGCGAGGACGACGAGCGCGGTGCCGGGCGGTGCGTACAGCGCGCGGGCCTCGTCGGAGTACCGGTCGGGCCGGAACCGTTCGAGGTCGACGCCGAGGGGCACGCGGTAGAGCGGCGGGAGCACCACGGACCGGTTGCGGTCGGCCAGGCGTTCCACCTCGCCGGCCGCGAAGTGGGTGGTGGCCACCAGCCGGTCGAACCGGGTGAGCGTGGCGAGGTTGTACCGGTCGGCCAGGGCCGGCGCCGCGGCCGCCCCGAACGTGGCCGCCCGGCCGCCCGCCGCGGCACCGGGGATCCAGGAGCGCAGCACCCCGTCGACCCGCTCGTGCAGCATCATCAGCGACGGGACACCGGCCTCGCGGGCCCAGTCGCCCAGCCCCGCGAGAGTGGTGCGGTCGCTCACCTCGAGCCGGTCGGGCGCGAGGGTCTCGAGCAGGCCCCGCATCTTGCCCGGCTGCACCACCGCCCGGTAGCCGCCGGAGAACGGCACGCGCGGCGCGGCGAGGGTGACCACCCGGACGCCGTCCACGAGCGATACGCCGTCCCGCTTGCCCGGCACGACGAGCACGGGTTCGTGCCCCCGGGACAGGTACTGCCCGGCCATGGCGTGCATAGCGGTTCGGATACCCCCGGAACGGGGGCTGTAGAAGTTCGCGACGTGGACGATTCGCAAGTCAGACCTCCGCTGAGCCGGCTCTCGCGTGCACCCGGACCGCATCCTCGTAGTGGCCCATGAGCTCGGAGCAGATGTCGTGCCACGTCCGGCCCTCGGCACGTTCGCGAGCCGACGTGCCGAAGGCGCGCCGCTTGCGTTCGTCGCCCACCAGGTCGACGACGCGGGCGCGGAGCGCCTCGTGGTCACCTGGAGGGTACAGCCAGCCGTCGTGGGAGTGCCGCACGATGTCCAGCGGACCGCCCGCGGCGGGCGCCACGACCGGGACCCCGCTGGCGTGCGCCTCCTGCAGCGTCTGGCCGAACGTCTCGAGCTCGCCCGGGTGCACGAACACGTCGAGGCCGGCCATCGCCCGCGACAGCTCTGCCCCGCGCAGCAGGCCCGTGAAGTGGGCCTCGGGGAGAACCTGCTGCAGGTGCTCCCGCTCGGGCCCGTCCCCGACGATCACCAGCCGTACGCCCGGCAGGTTCTGCACCACCCGCAGCGCCTCGACCTGCTTCTCGGCGGCGAGCCTGCCCACGTAGCCCACGAGGATCTCGCGGCCGGCGCCGACCTTGCGGCGCCACGCCTCGTCGCGGAACCGCGGGTGGAACACCTCGGTGTCGACCCCGCGGCCCCAGAGCCGCAGGTTGGGGATGCCGTGGTCCTCGAGCTGCCGCATGGTCGCGGTGGACGGCGCGAGCGTCATCGTCGCGCGGTCGTGGATGTCCTTCACCCGCTTCCACAGCAGCGGCTCGAAACCGCCCAGACCGTAGCGCGCCGCATAGCCGGGCACCTCGGTCTGGTAGACGGCGACGCTCGGCAGCCGCAGGCGCTCGGCGGCCAGGATGCCGCGCCACCCGAGGATGAACGGCGACGCGAGGTGGACGACGTCGGGCGCGAACGTCGCCAGCGTGCGCTCGGTGCGCCACTTCTTGCCGACGACGACCCGCACGTCCGGGTACCCGGGAAAGCCGATGGAACCGAGCTCGACGACCGGGGCGCCGCTGACGAAGGGAGGGACATGACCGATCGAGGCGTCGGCATCGGGCGCGAGGACCATTGCCTGGTCCCCCCGCTCATGCAGGTGCTCGAGAACCCGCAGGACGGAATTCGTGACCCCGTTGACCTGCGGGAGAAAACTCTCCGCAACGATGGCTACTCGCACGTTACGAACCTGCCGGTCGTCGATGTCCGGACGGAGTCTTTAGTGCGGCGAGTCGAGGAACGGGTGGCGTCGAGACGGTAACCGCTACAGACGATGTCACGTTCCCGACCGTAACCGAGCCATCACGCAACTGGCACGACGAACTCCCTCGAAGGCACCTCAGCTCGTTCTGGAGACCGCCCGGCGCGACCAGGCGACCTGAACCAGCCGGACGATCGCCCCGAGCATCAGCGCCACGAGAAGCACGTTGCGCAGGGCCCCGATGGTCGTGGCCAGCGGGAACCCGCCCAGGAACTCGCCGTACTGGAGCGGGTAGATCTCCATGGTGAGCCTGGCGACCAGGATGGTACCGAGAGCGGGCAGGAACCAGGTGCGGCGGGTGCCCTGGCTGCGGGTACCGAGCGCGATCGCCGCGGCGATGGGCGGCCCGATCCACGCGATGAACTGCGGGGAGCCGACCTTGTTGAAGACGATGAGGGCCAGCAGCTCCGCCGTGGCGCCGATCAGCAGCACGTCGCCGACGCGGTCGGGCCGGCGTCGCGCCGCCCACCAGACGAGCGCCGCGATCAGCAGCGCGGCGACGGGGAGCGCGACGTCGAGCGCCTGCGCGACGGCGTCGGCCTGCGCGCCCTGCACCTCGTACGTGTAGATGACGTTGTCGTACTCGACCCGGATCGACGGGTCCCAGAGCCGTGCCACCGTGAACGGCGTCGCGCCGACCGCCTCGACCTGCAGCTGGCGGTCGCCCTGCTCCCCGAACACGTCGAGGACGTTGTCCTGCGCGCCGCCCGCGACGGCGACGCCGACGACCACCGCGCACACCGCGGCGCCCGGCAGCACCACGTTCCGGACGAACCTCTTGGCGCTCGTCGCCGTCGCGGCCAGCGCGAGGGCCACCGCACCCGGGGCGATCTTGATCCAGGCGCCGATGGTGGCCAGCGCCATCGCCAGCGCCGGACGCCGGGCTGCGACGAGCAGCGCCACGAGGATGATCGGCGCGAGCAGGCCGTCGAGCCGGCCGATCCAGATCGGCCCGAGCGCCACGAGGAAGGCCAGCCAGAACCAGACGGCGACCCGTCCGCGCGGGCGGGCCCGGCCGAGCACCAGCACCGCGCCGGCGTTCGCGACGGTGACGAGGCTCATCCACACCCAGTCGTAGTCGTGCGTGGAGTCGGTGAACAGCGCGGGGATCACCATGGGCGCGAGAGCGCCGAGCGGGTAGACCCAGTCGTAGTCGAAGACCGGCCACGACCCGGTGTTCATGCCGTTGCGGACCCACCACTCGTACAGGCCCACGTCGCCGAGGATCTGCGGCTCGAAGACCCACGCCTGCAGGATGATCCAGGCGTGGGCCAGCACGAACCCGATCCACAGGGCCGGCCACGAGGTGAGCACATGGTTGGCGGACCGCAGGATGTCCTTGCCCACGGCCTTGGGGGCTGGCTGGGGCGTTGGCGAAATGTCTGACGCGCTCGGCACGGCCACATCCTTGCACGTGCTGGATGAGGGACCCGTCCGCGGCTACCTCTCGAGGTAGGCCACGTCGCCGTTCGAGCTGCGGATCTCGACAGTGCGCTCGGCGTTCGGGTCGGTGGCTCCCTCGATGATCTGGTCGCCGTTCGACGTGTCGATCGTCAGGGCAACGGGCTCGTCGCCGCCGATGACCGTGACCTCGCCGTTGCTGGACACGCCGCGGACGTCGCCGTCGACCCCGGAGATCTCCACCGAGCCGTTGCTGGTGTCCGCGGAGGCGTCGCCGGTCACCGAGTCGATCGTGATCTCGCCGTTGCTGCTGTCGGCGGTGACCGTGCCGTCCACATCGGCGACCGAGATCTCGCCGTTCGACGTCGAGGCGTCCACGTCGGCCCGGGAGTCGCTGACGTCGATGTCGCCGTTGCTGGAGCGGGCGTCCAGCGGGCCGGTGAGCCCGGCGGTCTCGACGTCGCCGTTGCTCGTGTCCAGGGACAGGTCGCCGGCCAGGCCGGTCGCCACGATGTCGCCGTTCTCCGTGCGGATCACGACCTCGGTGCCGGCCGGCAGCGCGACGTCGAGCTCACCCGAGCAGCGCGGGAGGGGGATGAACCACCCGCACCGGTGCGTCAGCTCGAGCCGGCTCGCGGACTCGTCGGCCGAGTACGTCGGCTCCCGCAGGCCGCTGTGGGCTATGACGTCGACCTCGATGTCGCCCTCGGCGGCGGTGACCGTGACGTCGCCGTCGGCCACGAGCTCGACGCTGTCCACGGCGTCGTAGGACCGGTGGGTGGTGCGGGTCTCCGACATCGTCAGGTCGGTCAGGAACAGTGCGCCGAGGACGATCGCCACGGCGGCGAGAGCGATACCCGCGGCCGCCAGGACGCGGCCGGTGGCGCCGCGCTGCGGCGGCTCCGGTGCGTCGACGAGGACCGGGGCGTCCTGGGGATAGGGCTGGTTCATGAGCGGGATCCGTTCTGGTCGAGCCAGCGCAGCACGGCGAGCACACGGCGGTGGTCGTCGGCGGCCGGCGGGAGGCCGAGCTTGTTCAGGATGTTGGTGACGTGCTTCTCCACCGCGGCCAGCCCCACGACGAGGCGGTCCGCGATGGCGGCGTTGGAGCGGCCCTCGGCCATGAGTGCGAGCACCTCGCGCTCCCGCCGGGTCAGGACGTCGAGGTCGGAGCCGGGGTGCCGCGCGATGATCTGGGTGACCACCTCGGGGTCGACGACGGTGCCGCCGCCCGACACCCGGGCCACCGCGTCGAGGAACTCGTCGACGTCGGCGACGCGGTCCTTGAGCACGTAGCCCAGGCCGCGGGCGCCGCGCGCGAACAGCTCGGTCGCGTAGCTCTGCTCCACGTACTGCGACAGCACGAGGACCGGCAGCCGCGGGTGCAGGCTGCGCAGGTGGACGGCGGCGCGCAGCCCTTCGTCGGTGTGCGACGGCGGCATCCGGACGTCCGTGACGATCAGGTCCGGCAGCTCGACGTCGGGGGTGGAGAGCGCGCGGACGAGCTCGTCCGCCGTGCCGTGCCCCGTCACGGTGTGCCCCTCGGCGGCGAGCAGCCGCGTGAGGCCGTCCAGGAGGAGGACGGAGTCCTCAGCGATCACGATGCGCACGGGACCTCCACGGTCAGGCGGGTGCCCGCACCGGGCGGGCTGTCGAGCTCGAACGTGCCGTCGAGGGCCATGACCCGGCCGCGCAGGCCTTCGAGGCCGCTGCCGTGGGACAGCTCGGCGCCGCCCCGGCCGTCGTCGTGCACGGTGATGCGCAGGCGCACCGGGTCGTCGTCGGGTACGAGGGTCGCCACTACCCGGACGGAGTCCGCCCCGGCGTGCTTGGCGACGTTGGTCAGGGCCTCGGCGACCACGAAGTAGGCGGCGGCCTGCGCGGCGGCGCTCGCGGGCGACAGGTCACCGGTGACCTCGACGCGGACGGGCACCGGGCTGCGCCCCGCGAGGGCGGAGAGCGCGGCGTCGAGCCCGCGGTCGGAGAGGACCGCGGGGTGGATGCCGCGCACCAGGTCGCGCAGCTCGGCGAGCGTCTCCTTGATCTCGCGGTGCGCGAGCTCCAGGGCCGCGACCGCGTGCTCAGGATTCTTGTCGGCCAGCCGGCGGGCGACACCGAGCTCGACGCCGAGGGCGACGAGGCGCTGCTGGGCGCCGTCGTGCAGGTCGCGTTCGATGCGACGGCGTTCGGTGTCGGCCGCCGAGACGACCGCGGTGCGCGACTCGGTGAGGACCGCAGCCCGCTCGCGGGCGGTGTGCGCGGACGCCTCGGCGAGGCGCGTCTCCTGCTCGGCGACGGCGGCTCGGGCGTGGGCGATGTCCGCGGCGGACGGTCCGAGCAGGAACCTCGCGAGGCGCAGGACGAGGAACGACCCGTACTGCGCGAGGGCGGCAGCGGCCCACACGAGCAGGACGACGCCGGCGAGCGCACCGACGACGACGGCGGGCCACGGCAGGCCTGACCAGCTCGCGAGGGCGCTGTCCCTGCCGAGCAGCGCGAACACGAGCGCGGCGGCGGCCCCGCCGAACAGCGCCGCGGCGGCCGCGAAGAACACGGTGCTGACCAGCGTCGCGAGGAAGGCGTAGAGGGTGGCGGCCCACGCGCGGTTGTCGCGGACCGGCGCCCACAGCGTGGACCCGAGTCTGCGCCGGGCGGGGACGTGGAGCGGAGGCGGGGCGGGGATCGTGATCCCGGTCTGGGCGGCGAGGCGGGCGCGCTCGACCTTGCCGAACCACCGCGCGCCGATCAGGGCTACGGCGAGGAGCGGCACCCCGACGCCGAGCGCCGGGACGAGGCCCGCGGACACCACGACGAGGACCCACAGGACCACCCCGCCCGTCAGGTGCCAGGTCCAGCCGACGGCGAGGGCGGCGAAGGCGCGCCAGGTGGCGGCGTCGTACGGCGCCCGGAAGAACGCGGGGGCCGAGACGAGAGCGGGCGCGACGCGGTCCTCGAGGGTGCGGGGCTGGGGCGGCATCGGGCCGTCATCGCTGGTCATGTGCATGACACTAGGCCGACGCGCGGCCCCGCGACATGCTGCCGTCCCACGGCACGAGGGTGGGGTTTCCCCTACCCCTGCCTCGCTGGTCGAGCTCGTCGAGACCGGTCTCGACGAGCTCGACCAACGGCGGAGCGATCAGGCGAACGCGCTGGTGCCCGTGATGTCGCGACCGATGATCAGCGCCTGCACGCTCTCGGTGCCCTCGTAGGTGTGCAGGGCCTCGATGTCGGTGAAGTGCCGGGCCACGCGGTTCTCCAGCAGGATGCCGTTGCCCCCGAGCAGGTCGCGGGCGATCGCCGCGATCTCGCGGGCTCCCCGCGTGCAGGTGTACTTGGCGAGCGAGGCCTGCGGGCCCGTGAGCTGCCCGGCCTCGTCGAGCCGCGTCATCTGCTTCACGAGCAGCTGGATCTGCGTGAGGACCGACAGCATCGTGGTGAGACGCTCCTGCACCATCTGGCTCGCGGCCAGCGGGCGGCCGAACTGCGTCCGCTGCTTCGAGTAGGCCACTGCCGACTCGTAGCACGCGACGGCCTGGCCGACGGCCTGCCAGGCGACGCCGAGCCGGGTCGCGAACAGGACCCGGCCCGTGTCCTTGAAGGTGCGGGACTTGGGCAGGAGGTTCCCGGCCGGGACGAACACGTCCGTCAGGACGATGTGCGCCTGGTGGATGGCGCGCAGCGAGACCTTGCCCTCGATGGTCGTCGCCGCGTAGCCGGGGGCGTCCTGCGGCACGATGTAGCCGTGCACCTGGCCGTCCTCGCCACGTGCCCACACGACGGAGATGTCGCCGATCGAGCCCAGGCCGATCCACTTCTTCTCGCCGTTGATGACGTAGCCCTCGACGCCGTCCCGGGTCTCCGGCACGGCGGAGGTCTCCAGACCCACCGAGTCCGAGCCGTGCGTGGGCTCGGTCAGCGCGAAGGCACCGAGGATCTCGCCGCGGGCCATGGGGCCGGCGTACTTCTCGATCTGCTCGTCGGAGCCGAGCATCACTATCGAGCGCAGCGCGAGGCCGCCCTGCACACCGCAGATGGTGGAGACCGAGCCGTCGCCGCGCGACATCTCCATCGCGGCCAGGCCCTCGGCCATCTTGGAGATCTTCGGGTAGCCGGGCACGTCCACGCCGTCGCGCAGGAAGTCCAGCTCGGCCATGCGCTTGACCAGGTCCAGCGGGACCTCGTACCGCTCCCAGTAGCCGTCGATGACCGGCAGGACCTCGTCCTGCACGAACCGGCGGACGGCGAGCTGGTGTGCCCGCTCCTCCTCCGTCACGTCCGCGAAGGCACCGGCGAAGTCGATGTCGAGCGGTTGTGAGACGTCGTAGTCGGGCGCCGTCACACCTGGGGTCTGAGTCATGGTTCCATGGTGCTCCGGTACTGGATCTCAGGTCAAACGATACTAGGTCTCACTTTGAGCAGGCCCGGCATGGCGGCAGGCCCGCCCGTGGGCCCACGGCTGCGGTGTGGTCCGCACGCGTTCGCTCGACGCCGCGGCTAACCGCACCTGGAGCTGGAGGTACTGGTCCTGCGCGGCCTCGGCCACGGAGTAGGGCGACGGCGTCCCGTGCAGCACGTGGTCGGCCATGTCGGCGACGATGCGCGCGATCGACAGCTCGTCGTCGGGCAGGCGGGCCGGCCGGAACTCATTGCGGTACAGCCAGCCGCCGTCGAGCGTGTAGCCCCGGAGGTACAGGCCCTCGTGGCTGCCGGCCCCGCCCGCGGCCACCCGCTCCAGCGTGGAACGCCGGGGGAGCCCGTCGGCGCCGACGTGCCGCACGACGTCGTCGCGCAGCTCGCCGCGCTCACCGCGGACCAGCAGCGCGGGGGAGCGGACCCAGGAGCGGTACTGGATGTCGTCGAACTCGTAGGTGCCGAGCCGGCCGCCGAAGTCCAGCCACGCGGTCGCGTGCACCGTGTCGACGAGGTCCAGGTCCTCGGGATCACCCGCGCGGCTGGGGCTCGGCAGCACCCGGCGCGCATCGCGCCGGGCCGTGATCACCGCGTCCTCGAACGTGATGCCCAGGGCCCGGCGCAGCACGCTGAGGCCGTGGTAGTCGTGCGCCACGGCGACGTGCGCGTCCGTCACGGCGCCCAGCAGTCCCGAGCCGGCGACCGCGAGCTGCGCCCCGACCAGCGGTTCCAGGTGGTACTGCTCGGCGACGTGCACGCACGCGCCGTCGTCCACGAGCCGCTGCAGGGCCGTCAGCTCCTCGACGGTGCCGGCGGCGGGCGTCTCCGTCAGGACGGGGACGCCCGCCGCGGCGAGGTCGCGGATCACCGGCTGGGCCGCGCCGGCGGGCAGGGTCAGCAGGACGACGTCGGGCCGGCCGCCGGCGAGCAGCTCGGGCACCGAGGCGTAGGCGGGCGCCGGGAGCCCGGGCAGGCCCGCGGCGGGGAGGCCGCGGGACGCCAGCTCCGCGCGGTCCGCCGCGTTGCGGGTGGCCACGCCGACGACCTCGAAGCGGTCGGGCAGCGCGTTCAGCACCCGCAGCATGGTCCGGGCCCGGAAGCCCGAGCCGACGATCCCGATCCTGGCCGTGCGGTCCCGTGAGGTCACGGAGCCCGACGCTACGCCCTCACGAGGCGGTGACCGCTGCCTCGTCCGGATCCGCGCTCTCGCGGCGGCTGATGCGCCACCACGCGAAGAACCCGAAGAGGGTGAACAGGCCGTAGATCACGTACATCAGCGCGGTCGCCCAGTACCCGGCCGAGAACAGCAGCGGGACGCCGACCAGGTCGACGGCCACCCAGATCAGCCAGAACTCGACCCAGCCCTTGGCCATGCCGTAGGTCGCGAGCACGGAGCCCATGAAGATCCAGGCGTCGGCCCAGACCGGCTCGTACGAGCCGAGGGCCCGGAAGAGCGGGGTCAGGAGCAGCGTGCCGGCGAACATGCCGGTCACCAGGCCCACGCGGGCCTGCCAGGACGCCCAGCGGGGGTGCACGGCCACCGTGCCGACGCCGCCCATCCGCTGGGTCTGGCGCCAGCGGTACCAGCCGTAGATCGACACGGCGATGAACATGATCTGCCGGCCCGCCTGGCCCAGCATGTCCGCTCGCGTCGCGTCGCCGAACCAGGAGCCCATGAACACCGTGAAGAGCAGGATGTTGCCCACGATGCCGACGGGCCAGGCCCACACCTTGCGGCGCAGGCCGCCGAGCGCCGACGCCAGCCCGAACAGGTTGCCGATGACCTCGCGCCAGTAGATCTGCTGGTCGGCAACCAGGAACGTCGCGTCATAGGCGGCGCGGAACCAGTCCATGTCTCTTCCCTCTCCGAAGGTCCGCACACGGGGACTCCGGGGTGAGGGTCGGCGCGCCACAAGGACACCGACGACGACGCGAGAGGGCACCCCGAGGGGTGACGGCGCGCGCCGCACGTGCTTCCTCCCATCCGGACTTTAACCGTCGGTCCTGGAGTTCCACCAGGTCAACCGAGCCTCTCCCGAGGGAGCGACACGGGTCGCGGACTGTCACCGCCGGCTCGGAATTTCACCGACCCCGGAGCACGTGTGCATCTGCTGCACTTGAACTACTGAACTGCTTGCTAGCGGAACACAGGATGCCACGACCCCATTCCCGCCCGGAAGTGCCTGGCGCGTGCTAGGCGAGCGCTTCCCGGACCGCGCGAGCCACCTCGTCCGGCCCGGCCCCGCCCGAGACGACGGTCACGACCACCCGGCGGCCGGACGGCGCCCCGCCCGCCGCCGGAGCGTGGCCGCCTGCGCCGAGGACGGCGGCCCGCCGCAGGTCGGCGAACGCCTCCTCGAGCTCGGGCCGCAGCTCGAGCGAGGGCGTGCGCAGCCAGCGCCGCAGGATCGCGTTGTGCACGGCGACGACGGACGCGGCGAACGCGATCGACGCCGTGGACGTCGACCGCTCCGGCGGCAGCGTGTCGCGCAGGTAGTGCGTGAACGCCCGCTCGTAGCGGTGCGTGGTGATGAGCTCACGGTCGCGCAGGGCAGGGACCTGCTGCAGCAGGGCGTACCGGGCGAGCGACGTCTCGCGCTGGCCCACGTGGTGGTCGAACACCATGCGTGCCGCGCGGCACACCTCGAGGTACGGGTCGATCTCGGGGTCCCAGGCACGGCCGAGGTCGTGCCCGGACTCCTCACTGGTACGGGCGTCGGGGCGGGTGGCGGCGAGCATCACCACCACCTCCTCGAGCAGGAGCTCGTGGTCGGCGAAGACCACGTCCTCCTTCGAGCGGTACCGGCGGAAGAACGTGGCCCGGCTGACCTTAGCGGCGTCGGCGATCTCCTCGACGGTGGTCCCCTCGTACCCCTGCCGGGTGAACAGGTCCACCGCGACGTCTACTGCCTGCGCATGCGTATGGGTACGGACGGCGGTCATGCCAGGCAGGCTACCGCGTACCTTTCGGGACGCGGGAAAGATCCTTGAGCGATACATGGTGGTCAAGGCGCTAGTTTTCCGGGCTCGAGATCTTGCCGGACCGCAGTCTGTGCAGGTAGCGCACCTCGCGCACGGCCATCAGGAGGCCGAGGCCACCGGGTACCGCCGACCACGGATGACCCAGTACAACTCCGACAAGGCACACCAGAAAGATCACCCCACCGCCGACGACGGTGGCGAGACTCGCCCAACGGATCCCGGTCACGCAGTGAGCGTAGTCTGCGGGCGTGACCGAGAACGCTGCCAAGCCCGTCGTGGACGTCTACGTCGACCCCATGTGCCCCTTCGCCTGGATCACGTCGCGCTGGGCGCTCGAGGTGGCGCAGCTCCGCGACGTCGACCTGACCTTCAAGCTGATGAGCCTCTACCTGCTGAACAAGGACAGGGACATCGACGACGGGTACCGGGCGCGCATCGAGCGGTCGCGCGGCATCGGCCGCATCGCCGCGGCGGTCCAGGCCGACCACGGACCCGAGGCGTTCTCCGCGTTCTACACCGCGGCGGGCACCCGGATCCACAACCAGCAGAACAAGGACTTCGACGCCGTGGCGGTCGAGGCGCTCGCCGAGGCCGGCCTGCCCGCCGACCTCGCCGGGGCCGCGACGTCCACCGACCACGACGCGGCGCTCGCCGCCTCCCACGAGTCCGGCATGAAGCCCGTCGGCGACGACGTCGGCACGCCCACGATCCACGTCGACGGCGTCGCGTTCTTCGGCCCGGTGCTCACGCGCGTCCCGCGCGGCGAGGAGGCGGCAGCCCTGTTCGACGCCTCCGTGACGCTCGCGCGGTACCCGTACTTCTACGAGATCAAGCGCTCCCGCACGACGGACCCCGCCTTCGACTGAACGCGTCGGTCGCTCGCAGCCGACGTCGGTAGAGCGTGGCAAGGTTGAGGCCATGAATCTTGACCTGCGTATCTTCACCGAGCCCCAGCAGGGCGCGACGTACGACGACCAGCTCGCTGTCGCCCAGGCGACCGAGCGCCTCGGGTTCAGCGCGTTCTTCCGGTCCGACCACTACCTCGCCATGGGCGACGGCGACGGCCTGCCCGGCCCCACCGACTCCTGGATCACGCTCGCGGGCCTCGCCCGCGACACGTCCACCGTGCGGCTCGGCACGCTGGTGTCCTCGGCGACGTTCCGCCACCCCGGCGTCCTCGCCATCCAGGTGGCGCAGGTGGACCAGATGTCCGGCGGCCGCGTGGAGCTCGGCCTCGGCACCGGCTGGTTCGGGGCCGAGCACAAGGCGTACGGCATCCCGTTCCCCGACAAGCGGTTCGGCATCCTCGAGGAGCAGCTCGCCGTCATCACCGGCCTGTGGGGCACCCCGGTGGGGGAGAAGTTCTCGTTCTCTGGCGAGCACTACGAGATCGTCGACTCGCCGGCCCTGCCGAAGCCCCTGCAGTCCAGGATCCCCGTGCTCATCGGTGGCGGCGGCCCGCGCCGGACACCGGCCCTCGCGGCGCGGTACGGCGACGAGTACAACCAGTCCTTCCCGGAGATCGACGCGATCGGCCCGCGCATCGAGGTCATCAACAAGGCGCTGGCCGACGCCGGGCGCGCGCCCGGGTCGCTGGTCCAGTCCGTCGCGCTGGTCGCTGCCGTCGGCCAGGACGAGGCCGAGTTCACCAGGCGTGCGGCGGCGATCGGCCGAGAGCCCGCGGAGCTGCGCGAGCACGGCATCGCCGGGACGGTCACCGAGGTCGTGGACCGGCTCAAGGCCCTGGAGGCAGCGGGGGTCCAGCGGGTGTACCTCCAGATCCTGGACCTGGCCGACCTGGACCACCTCGACCTGATCGCGCGCGAGGTGCGCCCGCAGCTCGGCTGACGCGCGCCGTCCCGTTCCTGGCGCGAAATTACGGCTAGCGCGGGCCGGGCGGAGAGATTCTTCTTATGGTCGTGTCGGCCGTGCTTGCCGCGACACACATCGGAGAACTCCATGCAGAGCTTTTCTCGTGCCGTCCGAGCCGCTCTCGCGGCGACCACGCTCGTCGCAGGAACCCTCGTGGCACTGCCCTCCGCGGTCGCCGACGACAGCTATCAGCGCGGGCCCGACCCGACCGTGGAGAGCATCGAGGCGGCCCGGGGCACGTTCGAGATCGGGACAGCGGTCGTCACCCGTGCCGCCGCCGAGGGCTTCGGCGGCGGCACGGTGTACTTCCCCGTCGACACCTCCGAGGGCACCTTCGGAGCGGTGGCGGTGTCGCCGGGCTACCGGTCCTCGCAGGCCGCCATCGCCTGGCTGGGGCCGCGGCTCGCGTCGCAGGGTTTCGTGGTGATCACCATCGACACGCTCCGCCTGTCCGACTCGCCCGACCGGCGTGGCGACCAGCTGCTCGCCGCGCTGGACCACCTGCAGCGCACCGAGCTCGCGGACCGGATCGACCCCGGCCGGCTCGCCGTGATGGGCCACTCGATGGGCGGCGGCGGCAGCCTGGAGGCCGCCAAGGACCACCCGGCGATGCAGGCGGCGATCCCGCTGACGCCGTGGAACACCGACAAGTCCTTCCCCGAGGTCACCACGCCGACCCTCATCATCGGCGCCGAGGACGACAGCATCGCGCCGGTGCGGTCGCACTCCGAACGGTTCTACGAGTCGCTGCCGGCGGACGGCGACAAGGCGTACCTGGAGCTCCGTGACGCCTCGCACTCCGTGCCCACGGCCGACAGCACGACCATCGCCAGGTACAGCCTGTCCTGGCTCAAGCGCTACGTGGACGACGACGAGCGGTACACGCGGTTCCTCTGCCCGCCCCCTGTCCCGGACACGCTGATCGGTGAGTACCGCAGTACCTGCCGCTAGGATCCGCGCGACACCCCCGTTGCGAGATCAAGGACGAAGACATGCGACTCCGCTGGAAGCTGCACGGCGACGGCGCCCGCATCACCCCTGGTGAGGTGGTCGCCCCGGACGAGCGGCTGAGCTGGCCGCGCACCATCGGGATCGGTCTGCAGCACATCGTTGCGATGTTCGGCGCCACGTTCCTGGTGCCGACCATCACGACGTTCGACCCCGCGACCACGCTGTTCTTCTCGGCGATCGGCACCATCGCCTTCCTGCTGATCACGGGAAACAAGCTGCCGAGCTACCTCGGGTCCAGCTTCGCGTTCATCGCGCCGATCCTGGCGGCCACGGCGTCGAGCGGGCAGTCGGCGGCGATCGGCGGCATCCTCGCCACCGGCCTGCTGCTGGCGCTCGTCGGTGTGGTGGTGCACTTCGCGGGGCCGCGCTGGATCCAGGTCGCCATGCCGCCGGTGGTGACGGGCGTGATCGTGGCCCTGATCGGCCTCAACCTGGCGCCGGTAGCGTGGCAGAACTTCCAGGCCTCCCCGGTGACCGCGGTGATCACCCTCGCCTCGATCCTCCTGATCCAGGTCCTGTTCCGCGGTCTTGTCGGCCGCCTGGCGATCCTGCTCGGCGTCGTCATCGGGTACGCCGTCGCCACGGTGCGCGGCGAGGTCGACTTCTCGAAGGTGGGGGATGCGGCCTGGGTAGGCCTGCCGCACTTCGTCGCGCCGTCGTTCGACCCGAACGTGCTCGGCCTGTTCCTCCCGGTGGTGCTGGTGCTCATCGCCGAGAACGTGGGCCACGTGAAGTCGGTGGCCGCGATGACCGGCCGCAACTACGACCCGCTGACCGGGCGGGCGCTCCTGGCCGACGGCGTCGCCACCACCCTCGCCGGCCTCGGCGGCGGCTCGGGCACCACCACGTACGCCGAGAACATCGGCGTCATGGCGGCGTCCCGGGTGTACTCGACGGCGGCGTACTGGGTCGCCGCGTTCGGCGCGCTGGTGCTGAGCCTCTCGCCCAAGTTCGGCGCGCTGATCGCGAGCGTCCCCGAGGGCGTCCTCGGCGGGGTCACGACCATGCTCTACGGCATGATCGGCATCCTGGGCGCGCGCATCTGGGTGCAGGCCAAGGTCGACTTCTCCGACCCGGTCAACCTGGCGACGGCCGCCGTGCCGCTCGTCATCGGTATCGCGGGCTTCACGTGGACCGCAGGCGACCTGGAGTTCGGCGCCATTGCCCTCGGCACCGCGTCTGCCCTGGTGATCTACCACGTCATGGGGGTCATCGGCCGCTGGCGGGGTACCGCCCGGGGCTGACCACGCGGGCATCAGGCGCACGGATCGCACCGGGTGATCCGTGCGCCTGACTCATGTCTGGACACCGGGCTGAACGCGTGGTTAGCATGTTGAACATGCGTTCAGCCAAGGCTGGAGAAGCGGGCAGCAGAGAGACGAGCACGAGCGACCTCACCGCCCGCGCCCGGATCCGCGACGCCGCGATCAACCGGTTCGCGGTGGAGGGCTTCGGCGCCTCGGTGCGCGCCATCGCGGCCGACGCCGGCGTGAGCGCCGGCCTCGTGATGCACCACTTCGGCTCGAAGGACAAGCTGCGCGCCGAGTGCGACGCACACCTGCTGGCCACGATCGGCAGGCTCAAGCGTGAGAACGTGGCCGCGGCAGCCGCGGGCCAGAGTTTCTTCCACAAGTTCGCGGCCGCCGAGGAGAACGCGCCCGTCGTCGGGTACGTCCTGCGGTCCATGCAGGACGGCAGCGCGCTCGCCCAGGCCTTCATCGGCCACATGGTCGACGACGCGGTGGGCTACACCAAGGACGGCGTGGCGGCGGGCGTGATCGTGCCCAGCCGGGACGAGGTGGCGCGGGCCCGCTACCTCACCCTCTCGTCGCTCGGCGCGCTGCTGCTCGAGGTGACGCTCAGCCCGCCGTCGGACCCGAGCGACCTCGCGGGCATCGTCCGCGGCTATTTCACGAACAGCTACCTGCCGATGATGGAGCTGTTCACCGAGGGCTTCCTCACGTCTCGCCGCATGCTCGACGAGTACCTGATGTACGTGCCTGACCCGCCGTCGGGAGAGGAGTAGCGCCTGCCACATCCCTCTTCCGACGTCCGAGAGCGAGCAAGCCATGACCGCCACACCAGCGATAGAGATCCACGACCTGCGCAAGACCTTCGGCACCGTCCAGGCCCTCGACGGCCTGGACCTGACCGTCCAGCCCGGCGAGATCCGCGGCTTCCTGGGCCCCAACGGGGCGGGCAAGTCCACGACCATCCGCGTCCTGCTGGGCCTCCTGCGGACCGACTCCGGCTCCGCCCGCCTGTTCGGCGGGGACGTGTGGCGCGACGCCGTCGAGCTGCACAAGCGCATCACGTACGTGCCCGGCGACGTGAGCCTGTGGCCCAACCTGACCGGCGGCGAGTGCATCGACTACCTCGCCCGGCTCAGCGGCCGCCACGACAAGAAGCGGCTCGCGGCGCGCAAGGCCGAGCTGCTGGAACGCTTCGAGCTCGACCCGCGCAAGAAGTCGCGCACCTACTCCAAGGGCAACCGGCAGAAGGTCGCCCTGGTCGCGGCGTTCCTGACCGACGCGGAGCTGTACGTGCTCGACGAGCCGACGTCCGGCCTCGACCCCCTCATGGAGGCCGTGTTCACCGAGTACGTCCGCGAGGCCAAGGACGCCGGCCGGTCGGTGCTGCTCAGCAGCCACATCCTGTCCGAGGTCGAGAAGGTGTGCGACACCGTCACGATCATCCGCAACGGGACCGACGTCGAGTCCGGCACGCTCGACGAGCTGCGGCACCTCACGCGCACGAGCGTGACCGCGGTGGTGGCCGGCGACCCGTCGGCCGTCGCGGAGCTGCCGGGCGTGCACGACCTGGTCACGACCGCCTCGGACGGCGGGACCCGGGTCACGTTCGACGTCGACAACGCGCAGATCGGCGCCGTCCTGTCCGCCGTCGCCGCGCTCGACGTGCACAGCCTCACCGCGACCCCGCCGTCGCTGGAGGAGCTGTTCATGCGCCACTACGGCGACGTGCTGGCGGATGCACGATGACCGCCCTCGCTACCGCGCCGGCCGCACCTGCTGCGGTGCGTGAGCCGGCCTTCGGCTCCACGCTCGCGGGCACCGGCCGCCTGCTGCGCTTCATGCTGCGCCGGGACCGGCTGCGGCTGCTCGTCTGGCCGCTCGGTGTCGCGCTGCTCTACGCGGGTTCGCTCGGCGAGTACGTGATCCTCGGCGACGACCCGGAGGCGATGTCGGTCCGGGCGACCCTCATGCGTACCCCCGCCATGATCTCGATGGCAGGCCCCGGCTACGGCGTGGACGACTACACGCCAGGTGCGGCCGTGGCGAACGAGCTGATCCTGTGGCTGGTGCTCACGCTCGCCGTGATGAGCATCCTCCAGGTCGTGCGCCACACGCGCGCCGAGGAGGAGAGCAGCCGGTCCGAGCTGGTGCGTGCCGGCGCGGTGGGCCGCCACGCCTCGTCCGTGGCGGCGCTGCTGCAGGTGGTGATCGCCAACGTGCTGGTCGCCGTCGTCTCGGGCCTGGTGCTGGTGGCCTATGACTTCGACGCGGCCGAGTCGTTCACCATGACGTTCTCGATCGCGCTGGGCGCGCTCGTGTTCGGCGCCGTCGCACTGGTGGCCGCGCAGGCCATGGAGCACGGGCGCGGGGCCACGGGAGCCTCGCTCGCCGTGCTCGGCGCGGCGTACTCGCTCCGGGCCGTCGGCGACATCCAGGAGGAGCACGGGAGCTGGCTGTCCTGGCTGTCCCCGATCGGCTGGGTGCAGCAGACCCGGGTGTTCGTGGACATGCGCTGGTGGCCGCTCGGCCTGTGCGCCGCCGCGATCGTCCTCCTCATCGCGCTGGCCGCCGTGCTGGGCTCGCGCCGTGACTTCGGCGCGGGTCTGGTCGCCGTCCGAGCGGGCCGGTCCGACGCCGCTCCCGCACTGACCGGGCCCTTCGCCCTGGCGTGGGTCCAGCAGCGGATGGCCCTGCTGTGGACCAGCCTCGGGCTCGGCCTCATGTGGTTCGCCTCGGGCGGTGTGGTCGAGGCGGTGCCCGATCTCGTCGAGTCCGCGGCCGACAACCCCGTGTACTCCGCGATCCTGGGCGAGGGCGACGACCTGATCCGGACGTTCCTCGGGGTGTTCGGCCTGTACGCCGGCTCCGGTGCGGCGGCGTTCGGGGTGGCCATGGCGCTCCGGGCCAAGGGCGAGGAGGAGAGCGGCCGTGCCGGGCTCGTCCTCACCAAGCCGGTGAGCCGCGCGCGGTGGTTCGCCTCCGGCCTGGTCCTCGCACTGGTGGGTGCGGCCGTCGTGCAGGTGACCGGCGTGCTCGCCCTGTGGGCGGGCGCAGCGTCGTCGGGCCTCGACGAGCCCGGCTTCGGCGACTACCTGGAGCTCGCCCTCGCCTACCTGCCTGGTCTCGCGGTCGTCGTCGCGTTCGCGGCCGTGCTCTACGCCTGGGTGCCCAAGGCCACCGGCCTCGCCTGGGTGCTGTTCGGCTACATGTTCGTCGTCGGGATGTTCGCTGACCTGTTCGACCTGCCGGACTGGGCGCGGGGGATCTCGCCCTTCTGGTGGGTGGGCAACCCGATGGCCGACGGCGTCGACGCGGCTCACCTGTGGGGTCTGTGCGGTGTCGCCGCGCTGCTGTTCCTGCTGGCCTTCACCGGTTTCCGGCGGCGTGACCTGCAGAACGGCTGACCTGCCGGGCGGAGCGTGCTGCTGTCTTCCGTACGCTCCGTCCGGTAGGGTTCGAGGCGCCGTTCGGCGTCAGCAGGCAGGTTCTCACCGCCGCTCCCGGACCGTGCTCCGCCGAGTCCAGTGAGGATGGACCGATGATCTTCAAGGCCGTAGGTGACGGCCGCCCGTACCCCGAGCACGGGCGCTCGCGCACACGTGACTGGGTAGACGTGCCGCCACGCCAGGTGCGGCTCGACGAGCTCGTGACCACCAAGCGGACGCTCGACCTCGATACGCTGCTCGCCGAGGACTCCACGTTCTACGGTGACCTGTTCGCGCACGTCGTCGAGTACGAGGGCACCCTGTATCTCGAGGACGGCCTGCACCGCGCGGTGCGCGCCGCCCTGCAACAACGTCCAGTACTGCACGCTCGCGTGCTCACCATCCGCTGACCTCAGGTAGGTTCCAAGAGTGACATCCCCCGGGTTGGACCAGGCACGCGTGGAGCGCCGTCGCCGAGAGCACGAGCGCCAGGCAGTGGTCTTCGGCGTGCTCATCGCGTTCCTGGCGGTCTGCGGCATCTTCGCGCTCGCGGTCTATTCGGGCGCCATCAGCTCGCCGTTCAACCGTCCGTTCAACACGGTGGGCGTGGCGCAGCAGGAGACCTACCCGGTGCCGTGCCTTCCCGCGGTGGAGGGCCAGCCGGACGGCGCCCTGCCGGTCGCGTACTCGGAGGTCAAGGTCAAGGTGTTGAACGCCTCGGGCGAGGGCCCCGGCGGCATCGGCCAGACCGGCCTCGGGGGCGCGTACGGGAATGCGCTCACGGAGCGGGGTTTCGAGGTCAGCGAGGTGACCAACGCCGCCAAGAACGTCACCTACTCCGAGCTGCGGTTCGGCAAGGGCGGGATCGTCGCGGCGTACACCGTCGCGGCGCACTTCCCGGACGTCCGGCTCGTCCTCGACGATCGGAAGAGCAGTGACCGTACGGTCGATCTGCTGATCGGGTCCGAGTTCGAGCCCCCTCTGGACATCGCTGACGTCGACATCTCGGCGGACACGCCGCTGACCAACGCCGAAGGATGCGTGCCGACGGCGGAGATCGAGCCGCAGCCCAGGATCGGTGTCCGGGAGTCCACCGACGAGGAGTCGGCCACGCCTGCTCGCTGAGCGAACGGGCTAGGGTCCTTGCTGTGCTGAACCCGTCCTCAGGTGCCGTGGGCCTCGGCCGTGCGCTCCTGTGGACCGTGGTCGTGCTCGCCCTGGCGCTGACCGCGCACTTCGAGGCAGGCGGCCACCTCCCGCCCGCCGAGCTGGTCACCCTGCTCGGCGCCCTGCTGCTCGTCGTGTCCACGCTGGCCGTGCGGCGGCAGATCCGCTGGCGGGGCGGCCTCGCCCTCGCGGGTCTCGGGCAGTACGCCCTGCACCAGACCCTCTCGTTCCTCGGCGGCGCGTGTGCGCTGTCCACGCTGCCCGACGTCGCGGCGCACGCCCACCTGGCGGGCTCGCTCACCGGGCCGCTCACGCACGGGCCGTGCGTCGGTGCAGCGCCCGCGGGGATGGAGCCCGGGATGCTCGCCTGGCACGCCCTGGCGACGGTCGTGTCCGTCGGGCTGCTCGTGGGTGTCGAGCGTGGTGTCTGGCTGCTCGCGTCGTGGCTGGTCCGGCCGCTCTCGGTGGCGCCGCTCTGGTTGCCGGTGGCCCGGCGGGTCCCGGTGCCGGTGGTCCCCGAGCGTCCCCGTGCGCTCGTGGACGTGCACGTGGCGCCGGAGCGCGGGCCGCCGTCGTCGGCCCGGTTGACGTACCTCGCGGCCTGACGGTGTCGGGCGGGTGGTGCGTCGCCGCACGCCCCGCTCATGCCACCCGCCGCACCTCGAAGGAACAAGAACATGACTCGCTTCAGCATGCCCGCCCGCTGCGCCCTCGCGGCAGTCCCCGCAACCGCCGTCCTGGTGCTGCTGCCCACCGTGGCCTACGCCCACGTGACGGTGAACCCCGACACGACCGCCGCCGAGAGCTACGCGAGCCTCACGTTCCGCGTGCCGACGGAGTCGGACGACGCGTCGACCGAGAAGCTCGTGGTGGACCTGCCCACCGACACCCCGTTCCTGAGCGTCACCCCGCGTTCCCTGCCCGGCTGGGACGTGGAGGTCGAGGTGCGGCCCCTCGACGAGCCGTTCGAGGTCGAGGGAGCGACGGTCGACGAGGCGCCGGCGCGGATCACCTGGACCGCCGAGAAGGGCAACGAGGTTCCGCCGCACGAGTACCAGGAGTTCGCCGTCCGGGTCGGGGCGCTGCCGGAGGAGGGCACGGAGATCGTGCTCCCCGCCCACCAGACGTACACCGATGGCACGGTCGTCGACTGGGACGACCTCGCCACTGACGACGGCAAGGAGCCGGAGGCCCCTGCGCCGGTGTTCACGACGACCGCCGCAGAGGCTGAGGGTGGGCACCACGGGACGGCGTCGGACGACGCCGCTGGTGCCGACGTCGCGGGCGCTGACTCTGCGCGCGGCGACGCCTCCGGTGAGGCCGCCGTCGCGGACGACGCCCCGGCCGTGGACCCCGTGGGCCGCTGGCTCGGCGTGGCCGGGATCGTGGTCGGCGCGGCGGGCCTCGGCGCGGCGCTCTTCATGCGCCGCAGCTCCACGAAGTAGACCGACACACGCTCTACCTCGCGCGCACTTCGACGCCGAGGTAGAGCGTCTGTCCGGCCCTGTCCGCGAACGGCATCGGCGGGGCCGGACAGACGCTCTACTTCGCGGACGTCGCCTGCGTGCGTCGGGCCGTCACCGTGCGCCCGACCAGGTGGTCCACGCTCCAGGCGCCGGGGCCGGTGGCTGCCAGGAGGAGCGCGCCGGCGCCGAGCGCGGCCACCAGCTCGAAGCCGCCCTGGTCGACGAACACGCCGTTGCCGAGGTGGACGAGCACGAGCGCCCCGAGCATGTTCAGGACCACCAGGATGCCGGCGATCGAGGTCGCGGCGCCGAGGATCAGCGCGGCGCCGCCCACGAGCTCGACCACTGCCGCGAACAGGGCGGCGGCCTGGGGCACGGGGATGCCCATGCCGGCGAAGGAGTCGCTAGTCCCGGCGATCCCGTACGTGAAGAACTTCTGGGCGCCGTGCGCGACGAGCACCACACCGATCGCTACGCGGGCGACGAGTACTGCGAGGTCCTTGGTCCACGGAAACTTCATGGGCATCTCCCTGTGCTTGTGCTGGCTTGCTGGCTGATGAGCAACGGGGCTGGGGGTGAATCAAGTTGACGCTTCAACTTTCGCGGCACGCTAGCATGCGGTGAGTTGAAGCTTCAACCGTCCCGTGGGAACCTGACGGCGTGGACGACACTCGGTGGCTCGACCGCGGCCAGATGGCGGCGTGGGTCCGGTTCGTAGCGGTGCTGGAGCTGGTTCCCGGGTTGCTCGACAGTCAGCTGCGCCACGACTCCGGCGTCACCCACTTCGAGTACTTCGTCATGGCCGTGCTGTCGGAGACACCCGGCGGATCCATGCGGATGGCCGAGCTGGCCGGCGCGACGAACGCGACCCTGTCGCGGCTCTCGCACGTGGTGGCGCGCCTGGAGGACCGGGGCTACGTCGAGCGTTCGCCGTCCGCCGAGAACGGCAGGGCCACCGATGCGCGGCTCACCGAGGGTGGCCGGGAGAAGATGCGTGCCGCAGCGCCGGGACACGTGGCGACGGTCCGGCGGCACGTGATCGACGTGCTCACCCCAGAACAGGTAACCCAGCTCACGGCGATCAGCGACGCGATCCTCGGGAGCATCGCCCCGGTGGGGCCGATGGCGGAGAGCTACCGGCGCTACGACGAGCCCGGTGCAGACTCGCCCTGAGATGAGGGCGACGGCTTCAAGCCGGGGGCCGCGTGGAAGGATCGGCCGCATGACCATCACCGAGTTCCTGACTGCACGACTGGACGAGGACGAGTCGATCGCACGAATGGCCGACAGCGCCTCGTCACATCCGGGCGAGGCCGAAGGCGAGCCCGCGGTGGCCGCCCCGTTACTTCCGCAGCAGCAGCGGCACATCGATCGCTGGAGCCCGACGCGAGTCCTCGTCGACATCGCGGCCAAGCGGACCATCGTGGAGACGTACGAGGAGCTTGGCCGGGTCCTGGCCAAGGCGTCGGACAGCGGACGCGCGGACGAAGCGGCCGTTACCAGGAATCTGTTCGCCGGACTCCAGGTCGCGGTCCTGGCCCACGCCATGGTGTTCGCCGACCACCCGGACTACCGCGCGGAATGGCGGTCGTGACGTGGTCAACCGACCGGGCGCGGGACGCCGTCTGACATGACGAAGGGCCCGGAGCCGTTGGAATTCCAACGACTCCGGGCCCTTGCGCACTGCGGAGGATGGGGGATTCGAACCCCCGAGGGCGTTAACCCAACACGCTTTCCAAGCGTGCGCCATAGGCCACTAGGCGAATCCTCCTCGCGCTCGCCGAGGCGGCGCGCGGCCACAGGACCGGAGTCTGGCGCGGCCTGTCGAGGATACCGGACGCCATGCTCGGACAACGAATCGGAGCGCGCGGCGCGGCTGTGAGGTCGCGTACAGCGGGTTCTGCCTGGTTGGGCCGGGGTGTTCGGATCGGTTAGGCTGGGGGCAGACCCCTCGTGCGGCACCACCTCGCCGAACTCCCCCAGGGCCGGAAGGCAGCAAGGGTAAGTGAGCTCTGGTGGGTGTGCGAGGGGTCCTTTAGCGCCCGGAATTCCGCGGCTCATCCACCATGTGGATGGTATTCGTTCCGCATCGTGGGATTTACCCCCAGGCGATTCGCCTCGACGTCGTGCAGTGCCGCACGATGTCCGTATGACCCGCACCTGGACCGCCGCACCGACGTCGCGTACGTGTCGCGACGCCATGTGTCGCGCTCACGTGCGCGGCGAGCGAATGTGCGAGCGCTGAGAGCGCCGCTCTGTCCCGCGGCCCGCTGAGGGCCGTTCGAACTCCTCCGAGCTCGCCACGTTGCTGATGGCCGTGGCCCGCCGTCATACCTCGGCCTGCGTCAGACGCAGACCCCACGCATCCTGAGCACAGGCATACCCGCGCCAGTGCGCCCTTGAGAGGACCACCCATGTCTCGCTTCACCTCTGTCCTGGCCACCGGCCTCGCTGCCGCCACCGCCCTCGCCCTGAGCGCCTGCGGAGCGGGGGAGGACGCCACGGCGGCCGCCGGCACCGCCGAGGACCCGGTACGCATCGGCGTCGTCAACTCCGGTGACGACTACTGGAACACCTTCACCGACCTGGCCGAGGAGGAGGGCATCACCGTCGAGCTGGTGAACTTCAGCGACTACCAGCTCCCCAACCAGGGCTTGACCGACGGTGACCTGGACCTCAACCAGTTCCAGCACCTGCAGTTCCTCGCGGGCTACAACACGGCTTCGGGGCAGGACCTCACGCCGATCGGCGCGACCGCCGTCTACCCGCTGGGCCTCTACTCCCAGAAGCACGACAGCGTCGAGGCCATCCCCGACGGCGGCGAGATCGCCATCCCCAACGACGACACCAACCAGGCCCGGGCGCTGCTCGTGCTCCAGGAGGCCGGGCTCGTCGCCCTGCGCGACGGCGGCAGCGCGTTCTCCACGCCGGCCGACATCCTCGAGGACGAGTCGCGCGTGACCGTTACCCCCGTCGACGCCGCCCAGACGGCGCTCGCGCTGCAGGACGTCGACGCCTCGATCATCAACAACGACTTCGTGGGCGACGCCGACCTGACCGCCGAGGACGCCATCTTCTCGGACGACCCGGACTCCTCCGCGGCCGAGCCGTACATCAACGTGTGGGTGGCGCGGGCGGGCGACGCCGACAACGAGGTGTTCCAGCAGCTCATCGAGATCTACCACTCCCCGGAGGTCGAGGAGGGCGTGCTCGAGGCCTCGGGCGGCACCGGCGTCATCAAGGACAACCCGGCCGCCGAGCTGCAGGAGATCCTGGCCGGCATCGAGGCGGACGCGTCCTGATGTCTGCCGTGACCGACGCTGCGACCAGCAGCATCGTGCGGTTCGAGGGCGCCTCCAAGGTGTTCCCGGGCCGCGGGCGAGGCGCCGAGGTGCGCGCCGTCGACGATGTCACCCTCGAGATCCGCGAGGGCGAGATCTTCGGCGTCATCGGTCAGTCGGGGGCGGGCAAGTCCACCCTGGTCAGGCTGATCAACGCGCTGGAGCGCACCACCGGGGGCGACGTCGTGGTCGACGGCGTCGCGCTCGGTGCGCTCAACGAGGCCCGGCTGCGCCCGGTGCGCGCCGGGATCGGCATGGTGTTCCAGCAGTTCAACTTGCTCGCCTCCCGGACGGTCGCCGGGAACGTCGCGTATCCGCTCGAGGTGGCCGGTTGGACACGTTCGCGGCGGGAGGCGCGCGTGGCCGAGCTGCTCGCCTTCGTCGGTCTCTCCGAGAAGTCGGGCGTGCATCCGTCCGCGCTGTCGGGCGGGCAGAAGCAGCGGGTCGGCATCGCCCGGGCCCTCGCCACGAACCCGCGCATCCTGCTGGCGGACGAGGCGACGTCGGCCCTCGATCCCGAGACGACGCGCGACGTGCTGGACCTGCTCCAGCGCGTCAACCGCGAGCTCGGCGTCACGGTCGTCGTGATCACGCACGAGATGGACGTGGTGCGCTCGATCTGTCACCGCGTTGCCGTGATGGACCGGGGGCGCGTCGTCGAGGTGGGCGAGGCGTACCAGGTGTTCAGCGCGCCCGCGCACGACGTGACCCGGCGGTTCGTCGCCACCGCGCTGCGTGACCGGCCGTCGCCGGAGGTGCTGGCGCGGCTGCGCACGCGGCACGCCGGGCACATCGTGACGGTGGGAGTGGACGAGGTGGCGGGGTCGTCGGCGGTGCTCACGCGCACGCTGCGCGAGCACGGCGTCGACGGGACCGTCGTCTTCGGCGGCATCACCGAGGTCGCGGAGCGGCCGTACGGATCGCTGACCGTGGAGCTCGTCGGAGAGGCGGACGCCGTCGAAGCGGCAGTGGCCGCGCTGCGCGACGTCACCTGGGTGGACGACTACGGGACCGCCGCGAGTCCGCGCGAGGTGACCACGGGCGTCGTCGTCCGACAGGAAGAAGTGCCGGACACCGACCGGCGTGACGCACCAGATCCGCGTGTGCCCGGGCATCTCCGGCTCGGTGGTGGGCCGTTCGGCGGGCCGACCGGTTATACGGAGGGGAACGAACTGTGAGCTGGGACCAGTTGACGCCGCTGCTCTGGGAGGCAGCCGGCCAGACCGCGTACATGGTGCTGATCACGCTGCTCGTCGGCGGCTTCCTCGGGCTGGCCCTCGGCCTCGGGCTGTACCTGACCCGGCCGGGGAACCTGCTCGGCAACCGGGTCGTGTTCGCGGTGCTGAACCTCGCCGTCAACGTGGTGCGGCCCATACCGTTCATCATCTTCCTGGTGGCGCTCGGGCCGCTGACCCGCGCCGTCATCGGCTCCACGATCGGCATCGAGGCGTTCACCTTCGCGATGTGCTTCATGGCGACGTTCGTCTTCGCGCGGCTCGTGGAACAGAACCTCGTCTCGATCGACCCCGGAGTGGTCGAGGCTGCCCGGGCCATGGGGGCCTCGCCGTTCCGGATCGTTCGGACGGTGCTGGTTCCCGAGGCGCTCGCGCCGCTGATCCTGGGCTACACGTTCCTGTTCGTGGGCGTGCTCGACATGTCCGCGATCGGCGGTTACCTGGGGGCCGGCGGGCTGGGCGACTTCGCGATCGTCCAGGGCTACCGGCAGTACGACTGGGCGGTGACCGCCGTCGTCGTGGTGATCATCGTGGTGATCGTCCAGGCCGTGCAGTGGCTGGGGAACGGGCTGGCGCGCCGGGCGCTCAGGCGATGAGGGGGTGGCTGCTGGTCCGCGTGGTGGTAGAAGTGCACCCATGACGGATCAGCAGCCGGGCCCCTACCCCGCCCAGACGCACGGCGCCCCTCAGGGGTACGTAGCACCGCAGGCCCGCGAGGTCACCGTCAGCTACCGGCGATGGGCCAACATCCTGGTCTGGGCCGCAGTGGCCATCGCGGTGTTCGTGGTGGTCGCGGCCGTGGTGAGCGTCGTGTTCCTTGCCCAGGCGGACGCCGACTCGTCCAACTCGGCTCTCGGCTACCTCGCCATCGTCCTCTGGGTCGGGATCTTCGCGGCCATCCCGGTCCTGCTGGGAGTGGGCATCCCCGGGCTGGTCATGAAGCTGCGCGTGCGGCAGCAGGACCGGGCGTCAGCCGGTCGGTGACGGCCCCTGATCGAACCTGTGGAGGGCTGTCCTCCACGTGTCAGTGAGGCCGTCTATCGTTGCGGGGGTGAGCACCGCCCTATACCGCCGCTACAGGCCCGAGACGTTCGCCGAGGTGATCGGCCAGGACCACGTCACGGGCCCCCTCATGCAGGCCCTGCGCAGCGGGCGGGTGAACCACGCCTACCTCTTCAGCGGTCCACGAGGCTGTGGAAAGACGACGTCGGCACGCATCCTCGCCCGCACGCTCAACTGCGCGAAGAACACGCCCGAGTCGCCGATCGACACCCCGTGCGGCGAGTGCCCCTCGTGCGTCGAGCTGGCGCGCGGCGGGTCCGGCTCGCTCGACGTGGTGGAGATCGACGCGGCGTCGCACAACGGTGTGGACGACGCACGCGACCTGCGCGAACGCGCCACGTTCGCGCCTGCTCGCGACCGGTACAAGATCTTCATCCTCGACGAGGCGCACATGGTGACGCCGCAGGGCTTCAACGCGCTGCTGAAGATCGTCGAGGAGCCGCCGCCGCACATCAAGTTCATCTTCGCGACCACGGAGCCGGACAAGGTGATCGGCACCATCCGGTCGCGGACGCACCACTACCCGTTCCGGCTCGTGCCGCCGGACGTGCTGTCCCCGTACCTCGAGCAGCTCTGCGCCGCTGAGCAGGTAGAGGTGACCAGCGGAGTGCTCCCGCTGGTCACGCGCGCGGGCGGCGGTTCGGTACGCGACTCCCTGTCCGTGATGGACCAGCTCATCGCCGGCGCCCCGGACGCGGTCGTCGACTACGACCTCGCGGTCGGCCTGCTCGGCTTCACGCACGCGACCCTGCTGGACGACGTGGTCGACGCGCTCGCGGCGCGCGACGGCGGTTCGATCTTCCGGGTGGTCGACCAGGTCATCGTGACGGGGCACGAACCGCGCCGGTTCGTCGAGGACGTGCTGGAGCGCCTGCGCGACCTCATCGTCATCGGGGTCTCGGGGGACGCTGCCAGCGCTGTGCTCCGGGGCATCCCGACCGACCAGCTCGACCGCATGCGAACCCAGGCCGGACGCCTCGGGGTCGCCGAACTCTCCCGGGCCGCCGACCTCGTGAACGCGGCCCTCACCGAGATGACGGGTGCGACGTCACCACGCCTGCACCTGGAGCTGCTGTGCGCTCGCTTGCTCCTGCCCGGAGCCGACGACGGTGCCGCGGGCTTCGCGGCGCGTATCGACCGGCTCGAGCGCGGCGGGATCGTCGCTACCGGAGCGCCGGCCGCACCTGGACCGGGACAGAGCACGGCACCGAGCGGAGCGGCACCTGTCGGAACGCCTCCGCAGGAGCCGACGGCGGGCGGGCTCGCCGGGGCGGCCGCCGCACGTGCGGTGCTCGACGCGCGCAAGAAGCGGGGTGAACCAGGCCAGTCCGCTACGGCGCAGCCTGCTCGGCCCGCGCCCGAGGCTGCGCCGGCGGCTGCCGCCGCAGCACCCGAGCCCGAGCCGACGGCCGAGGACGCACCCTCGCCGGTGGCGTCCGTAGAACCCGAGCAGGTGGTCGAGGCGGCACCCGTTCAGGAGGCGCCGGCCCAGCCTGCCCCGGAGCGTTCCACGCCGGAGCCTGCCCCTGCCCCGGCCGCCGCATCCCCGGCGGAGTCGGCTGTCACGACGGAGACGGTCCGACGGCGCTGGCCAGAGGTGCTCGGCTCGCTCGCCGCCGCGCGCGTGACATGGTCGCTCGTCGGCCCCAACGCGCAGGTCGCCTCGCTGGAGGGCAACACGCTGAAGCTCGGCTTCGCGGCCCCCGGCCTGGCCCGCACGTTCTCGAACGCACGGCACACCAGCGCGGTGGAAGAGGCGGTCTACCAGACGCTCGGCATCCGGGTCCGGGTCGAGGCGACTCTCGACGAGGGGCCGTCCGGCGGTGGTGCGGCGTCTGGCGGCGGGACCTCCGGCGGAGGCCCCTCGGCCGGAGCGTCGTCGGGCGGCGGTCCGGCGTCAGGCGGCGTCGGTCCGGTGTCGGACGAGCCCCGCAGCGAGGCGCCGGCACCCGATACTGCTCCGGCGCCCGACTGGCCCGACGTGCCGCCGCCCGGCGGGGCCGTGGCCACGGTATCCGCGCCGCCGGCCTCGGCGGACGCGGCAGCAGTCGTAGGTGCTGCCACGATGAGTGCGGTGGGTGGCGGTTCTTCGGGTGGGTCGGTAGCGGTGGCTCCGGCGTCGGCCCAGGGGAGTGTCGCGGTCGCCGAGCGTCCCGAGTCTTCTCGGTCCCGGCCGACCGGTCCGGAGGCTGGTCGTCCGGAGCCTTCCAGGCCTGCCGCCCGTCCCCGGGCGGCGGCGAGCGCGGCCGACGAGGCCTGGCTCTCGGGGGCCAGCGCGACCGAACCTCCCGCAGACTACGACATGCCGGAGCCTGAGCCGGTCTACGAGGACCAGGCGCCGGCGCAGACTTCAGCGCCGGCGTCGGCCCCCATGTCCGGGGCGGGCAGTGCGCGCGAGGCCCTGCGGCAGGCGAACGAGCGCCGGGCGCGAGCGGCGAGCGGTGCCGCCCCCGAGCCCCGTCGCGGGACCGCCGCGGACGCGGGCGCGAGCGCGCCCCGTACGGCGGTTGCCCCAGCAGGTGAGCCTGACTTCTACGACGAGCCGTCCGCCGACGACCCGGACATCACGTCGGCCGGCATGGTCGGCGTCCCACTCGTCGTGCAGGTGCTGGGCGGAACGGTGATCGAAGAGATCCTGGAGCAGTCATGAGCAGGGACGGCGCTGTCGGTCCGATCACGACGCTGCGCATCGTCGCGGTCGTCGTCGAGCGCTCCGACGGGCGGCATCTGCTCGTCCGCAAACGAGGCACACAGGCTTTCATGCAGGTGGGCGGCAAGATCGAGCCGGGTGAAGAGCCCCTGGCCGCGCTCGTTCGGGAGGTCGAGGAAGAGGTCGGCCTGCGGCTCGAGCCAACCGACATCGAGAGCCTCGGCAGGTTCGAGGCGGCGGCCGCGAACGAGCCCGACCACATCGTCGACGCGCACGCCTACCGGGTGCGTCTACGGCCAGGCACCGAGGTCGCCGTCCGGGCAGAGATCGAGGAGCTGGTGTGGATCGATCCTGCGGACCCGGTCGCGAGCTACCCCCTTGCGCCGCTCACCCGGGATCTGCTGATCGCCATAGGGCACTGAGTCAGGACCGCTCGGCCTGGAGCCGCGCCACGAGTGCGGCACGCTCACGCTCCATGCGACGCCGGGGGTCGGTGTCGTCTGCCTGCTGGGCAGGCCCGGCTACGGTCAGGAGCAGCCAGTTGAGCCGCCACTTGAAGCGGTATCCGAGGGTCAGGCCGTCGCGGTTGCGCATCTCGTTCCTCCAGTTGCTTGGTGTACCAATAGTTTGCACACAAACTGTTAGTCTGGTCAATATCCGAGGAGAGATCCGAGAGGAGTGACATGACCACCACATCACGGCCCGACGCCGCGGCTGCCGACGACCTCCTGGCTCTCGACCGCCAGGTCTGCTTCGCGCTCGCCGTCGCGTCACGCAGCGTCATCGCGCTGTACCGGCCGCTGCTCGAACCGATGGGCATCACGCACCCGCAGTACCTGGTCATGCTCGCCCTGTGGGAGCGGTCGCCCCTGTCCGTCAAACAGCTCAGCGGGCTGCTGCAGCTCGACCCCGGCACCCTGTCTCCCCTGCTCAAGCGGCTCGAGGCGATCGGCTACGTGACGCGCCGCCGCGATCCCCGTGACGAGCGGGCGCTCGCCGTCGAGCTCACGGAGGAGGGCCGCGCGCTGCGCGAGCAGGCGCTGCTCGTGCCGCCGGCGATCATGGCGCGGCTGGGCATGTCCGCCGAGGAACTCCAGGCGCTGCACAGCAGTCTCACCCGGGTCATCGCGGCGGCCGCCCCGTGAGTCGTGGCCGCCTGCACCACGTCGAGCTGTGGGTCCCGTCCCTCGACCGCGCGGAGCGGTCCTGGGGCTGGCTCCTCACGACGCTCGGCTACACGGAGCACCAGCGGTGGGAGGCAGGTCTGAGCTGGATCCTCGACGGCACCTACGTCGTCGTCGAGCAGAGCCCTGCCCTCGCCGCCGACACCCACGACCGGCTCGCTCCAGGCCTCAACCACCTCGCGTTCCACGGCGGCACCCGCGAGGAGGTCGACCGGCTGGTTGAGGCGGCACCGGAACACGGCTGGGTTCTCCTGTTCCCCGACCGGCACCCGCGTGCCGGCGGACCGGACCACTACGCGGCCTACCTGGAGAACGGCGACGGCTACGAGGTCGAGGTCGTCGCGGGCTGACCATCGGTCGTGTAGGCGTGTCAGAGGCTCCTGGCACACTTCCGTCCATGCCCGACGACGTCATCTGTGCGCCCGCGTCCGCCCGTTCCGTGAGGGAGCTTCGGGCGCTGGTCGAGGCGGGAGCCGCCGTCAAGTACCTCCACTTCTGGGGTCACGCGCCCGAGCCCGACGGGAGCCCCGGCAAGGGCGGTCTGAGCCAGTGGTTCGAGGCGTCGTTCGTCGTGGACGGCCACCGCTATCGCACCGCCGAGCACTGGATGACGGCGGAGAAGGCGCGCTTGTTCGGCGACGCGGACGCGGAGGCCGCGGCGATCGACGCCGCCAACCCCGCGCTGGCCAAGGCAGCGGGGCGTACCGTCCGCGACTTCGACGACACCGTGTGGGAGCGCGAGCGATTCGAGATCGTCGTGCGCGGCAACGTGCACAAGTTCGCGGCGCACCCCGAGATGCGTGAGTACCTGCTGCGCACCGGCTCGCGTGTCCTCGTGGAGGCGAGCCCACGAGACCGCATCTGGGGTATCGGGATGGGCGCCAAGAACGAGAACGCGGAGAACCCGGCCGCATGGCGTGGTCTCAACCTGCTCGGCTTCGCTCTGATGGAGGCCCGGGACCGGCTTCGGGGCTGAGACGCCGGCCGGACAGGCGGCGGCCTCCGACGGGTCGTTGTCAGTGGCTCGTGGCACAGTCGGTCCATGGCCAATCTCCAGCTCGCCGAGCTCACGACGGACAATCTCTTCGCGGCCATCCAGCTGCCACCTCAGCCGCCCGACAAGGAGCCCGTGGCGCCGGTCGCCTGGTCGGTCGCCGAGGCGTACGTCAATCCCACCGCATGGCCAAGAGTGGTTCTCGACGGCGACGACGTGGTCGGCTTCGTGATGGCGAACTGGAACCCGGACGAGGAGATCCCCGAGTTCCGGGCCGGGATCTGGCGGCTCAACGTGGCACGCGAGGCGCGCAAGCGCGGGGTGGGCCGGTTCGCGGTGGAGCAGGTCGCCGAGGAGGCTCGGCGTCGCGGGCTCGACCGCATCACCGTCCTGTGGGTCCCGGGTGCGGACGGGCCCGAGGAGTTCTACCTGCGCTGCGGCTTCCGCAAGACGGGGAACCTCCTGTTCGACGAGGTGGTGGGAGAGCTGCTGCTCTGAGACAGCTACCCAGCCAGCCAGTCCTGGACGCCGTCGAGCATCTGCCGCCGCAGACCGGCCGGCGCGTGCGACGCCCGGATCGAGGCGGCGGCGATCGCCGCCAGCTCCGAGTCGGAGCAGACCTCTCGCACGATCTCGTACTGGCCCAGCACCCCGATCCCGAACAGCAGCGGGTCGTCGCTCGCGAGGGCGACGGGAACGCCGCCGGCCAGCAGCACCGGCACCGTGGTCAGGGCGGGCGTGACGCCGAACGGCGGGTACGACGTCGGGCAGACCTCGAGCGTCACCTGGCGCTCGGCGAGGAGCGCGACCACCGACGGGTCCTCGAGCGCCGTCAGCCCGTGTCCGATGCGGGTGGCGCCCAGCAGCTCGACGCAGTCGCGCACGTGCCACGCGCCCTCGTAGAACCCGGCGTGCGGTACGCGGGCCAGCCCGGCGTCGGCCACCGTCCGGTACGCCGGGACGAAGTCGCTGACGCGGCCACGCCGCTCGTCGTTCGAGAGCCCGAAGCCCAGCACGCCGTCGGGCGCGTACCGCACCGCGAGGCCGGCGATCCGCTCCGCGTGCGCAGGCTCCGCGCCCCAGCTCGCCGCGAGGATCACGCCGACCGGCAGGCCGCGAGCGGCGTCGAGCAGGGCCTCGACCACGGCCTCCAGCGACCCGAGCCGGCCCGCGTACGACGTCGGGTCGACCTGCAGCTCGGTCCAGCCGACGCCGTCGGCGGCGTCCTGTTCCACGGCCTCACGGACCACGCGCGCGATGTCGCCGGCCGAGCGGACCGCCGCGCGGGCGGTGTCGTACCGGGCCTGGAACGCGTCCCAGCCGTGCACCACGCCGGGCTCGATCGCCACGGTGGGGAGCGGCGGGAGGCCGTAGCCGGCGGCCAGCTCAGCGGCGGTCGACGGCCGCATCGACCCCGTCAGGTGCAGGTGCAGGTTGGCCTTGGGCAGCGCGCGCAGGTCGCGGGGCATGCCAGGGAGTCTGGCACGGGATGACCATGCACCTGCTGCCAGGATGGTGCTGAGCCTGGCAGCAGATGCATGGTCATCTCATGCGCTGACGTCGGCTGCTGCGGCCTTCGGCTCAGTGGCGCCGTCGGCGTCCTCGCTGCTCGTCCCGGAGACACCGCCGGCCGCCGAGAGCCCGCCCGACATCGCGTACTCCTCCTCGGGCGACAGCACCAGCCGCTTGCGCCCCACCAGCGCGAACATGACGAGCCCCACCACGAAGACGACCAGGAACGTCACCACCGCCACCTGGAACGCGCTGTTCAGCACGATGCCGAGGAACGCCGCCACGGAGATCACACCGGCCACGACGGCGCCCCAGATACCGGTCGGGCTCCGGTAGGGCCGCACGGCGTCGGGGAACTTACGGCGCAGCAGCACGAACGACACCATCTGCATGACGTACGAGATCACCGCGCCGAACACCGCGATGAACAGGATCACGCCCGACGCCGCCCCCGCCGACTCCGGGCTGATCGCCGGGACCACGAGGAGCACCAGGGTCAGGATCACGAGGCCGAGCACCGCCGTCGCGACCAGCGCCACCCAGGGCGTCCTGTGCTTGGCGCCGGTGAGCGAGAGGAACGTCGGGTAGTAGCCCGCCCGCGAGAGCGAGTACAGGTTGCGCCCGGCGGCGAACAGGATGCCCTGGAGCGACGCGAGCAGCGCCACGAGCGCGAGCAGCGCCAGCACGCCTGCCACCTCCTCGGGCAGGAACGCCCGGAAGCCGGCCAGCAGCGGCTCGTCGCCGTCGCCGGGTGACACGGTGATGGCGGCCGAACCCGTCACCGCGGGGTTGAGGAACAGCACCATCAGGCCGAAGACCGCGAGCGTGACGACGCCCCAGACCGAGGCCTTGGGGATGTCGCGGGCCGGGTCGTGTGCCTCCTCGGCGGCGAGCGGCAGCTCCTCGATCCCGAGGAAGAACCAGATGGCGAACGGCAGCGCGTAGAGGATCCCGATGGTGCCGAACGGGAACAGCTCGGTACCGCCGTCGGCGGGCACTATGTCGTTCAGGCGGGAGAAGCCGACGGCGCCGGACGCGAGGGCGGCCACCGCGAAGAACGCCAGCACCGCGAGCGAGACGACGGCGACCACCACGGCCAGCCGGAAGCCGACGTGCGCACCGAGGGCGTTGATCGCCACGAAGGCCACGTACAGCACGATCCACCACGCCCACTGCGGCAGCAGCGACTGCCCCATGAAGGCGCTCAGTGCGGCGTCCGCGTACACACCGGAGAACCAGACGATGACGGCGGTGGTCACGACGTACTCGATGGTCTCGGCGAACCCGGTGACGAACCCGCCCCACGGCCCCATCGCGGCGCGCGCGAACGAGTACGCGCCGCCGGTGTGCGGCATGGCCGCGGACATCTCGCCGATCGAGAAGATCATCGTGAAGTACATGACCGTCACGAGGACCATGGCGACGAGCATCGGGACCCAGCCCGTGGTGCCGAGACCCACGTTCCAGCCGGAGAACTGACCGGAGATCACCGCGGCGATCCCGATGCCCCACAGGCCCCAGAACCCGGCGCTGCGCCGGAGCTGCCGCTTCTCGAAGTACTGGCCGTCGGCCTGGGTGTAGGTGACGCCCGCGGTTCCGGGCGTCGTTCCGGTGGTTGCCATGCGGTCCTCCAGTGAGTTCAGTGACCGGGAGTCAGTGGCCGAGCGCCGTGAGCGCGTCGGTGAAGCCGTCGATCAGGCGGTCGAGGTCCTGGTCGTCGAACACGAGGGGCGGGCGCAGCTTGAGCACGTTGCCCGGCCCGCAGACGGAGGTGAGGATCCGGCGCTCGCGCAGCGCCTCGACGACGTCGAGGGCGGCCGCGACGTCGGGCGCCCTGGTCTCGGGGTCGGTGACCATGTCGACGCCGACGTAGAGGCCCGCGCCGCGCACGTCGCCGACGCGCGGATGGTCCGCGGCGGCCTCGCGCAGGGCGGCGAGCATCCGTGCGCCGACGCGGGCCGCGTGCTCCTGGAGCCTGTCCTCCTGGAGCACGTCGAGCACGGCCTGCGCGGCCGCCATCGACACGGGGTTGCCGCCGAAGGTGTTGAAGTACGGGATGTGGTCGCCGAACGAGGCCAGCACGTCGGCCTGCGCGACCACCGCGCTGACCGGGATGCCCGCGGCCATCGGCTTGCCGAGGGTCACGATCTCGGGCACGACGCCGTGGCGCGCGAACCCCCACATCGCGTCGCCCGTGCGGCCGAACCCCGGCTGCACCTCGTCGGCGATGAACACACCGCCGGCGCGCCGCACCACCTCGATCGCGGGCGCCAGGAAGCCGGCGTCGCCCGCGGGATCGGTGAACACGCCGTCGGACGAGAAGATCGAGTCGGCCAGGAAAGCGGCCAGACGTACGCCACGCCGCTCCAGGTCGGCCACCTGCCGGGCCACCTGGTCGGCGAACCACCGGCCCAGGTCCTCGGCGGCGACGGGCGCCCGGTACGGGTCGGGGGCCGGGACGGTCCGCACGTCGAGCGCCAGGTCCTGCCCGGAGCCCAGGGCGGGCGACAGCGACGACGTCAGCTCGGTGTTGCCGTGGTAGGCCTCGGCGCTGACGATGACGCCGGTACCGCCGGTGTGCGCGCGGGCCACGCGGACGGCGAGGTCGTTGGCCTCCGAGCCCGTGCACAGGTACATGACCCGGTAGTCCTCGGCCGGCATCGTGGCCAGCAGCGCCTCGGAGTAGTCGACGATCCGCTCGTGCACGTACCGCGTGTGCGTGTTCAGGGCCGCGGCCTGCTTCGCGATCGCGTCCACGACCCGGGGGTGCCCGTGCCCCACCGAGGCCACGTTGTTGTACACGTCGAGGTAGTCGTTGCCGTCGGCGTCGAAGACGTGGGCGCCGCTGCCCCGCACCAGGTGCACGGGCTCGCGGTAGAAGAGCCGGTAGGCCGAGCCCAGGACGCCCGACCGCCGGTCCACCAGCTCAGCGGTCCGGGGCGGCAGGCCGCCGGTGGGGTCACCGGGCCGGAAGGCGTTGGTGTCCATGATCGTCGACCGAGTCGCCACGGCAGTGCTCCTCACGTTGCGTCCCACCTCGCGTCCCAGGAGGGATCCACGGCCGCCCGGCCGTCCGCGGGACGGTCCCCATCGTGGCGGCGGCGTGTACCCCGGGCGCAGCCTGGCGATGACGGTCGCGTAACCGTTCGGCGCAATACCCGCCCGGCTTGTTTCGTGCCGGTGACTTGCGTGAATTCCCCGTTGCGCCCCTTGTCCGCCGCCGCCCGGCGGAGCACCATGGCAGCGGCCGCCCGCCTCCGCTCCCAGCCTGAGGAGCAACCACATGCCCGCCACCGCCGCAGCGCAGTCCGCACCAGGTCCGCAGCCACCCACCCCGCCTGCGGCGCTCGCCGCGTTCGACGCGCTGGTCCCCGGGGACCTGGCGCCCGGCTGGCTCCGCGACGGCGTGACCGCGTCCTGGCAGTTCGGGTCCGTCCCCGGCGGCGAGGTCGCCATGCGCCTCATCACCGTCTCCGAGAACGCGACGTTCCTCGTGACCGCCGACGGCGAGCCGGCCGCCGTCGTGCGGGTCGCCCGTCCCGGGTACCTGGCCGGGGCCGAAGCGTTCGAGTCCGAGGTCGCCTGGGTCGCTGCGCTCGCCGCCGACGGCGTCTGCCAGGTGCCCGCCGCGCTGCGCACGCGGTCCGGCACGTTCTGCGCGGCCCTGGCCTCCGACGACGGCACGGACTGGTGGTGCGTCGCCTACGGCTACGTCTCCGGGCGCATCCTGGAGGACCTGTTCAGCGACGCCGGTTCCGGCGCGAGCGGCGCGGCCGCCGACCCGACGTCGTACTGCCGCGAGATCGGCGCCATCAACGCCCGGCTGCACGAGCACGCGCTCGCCTGGGTCCCGCCGGCCGGCTTCGCCCGCCACTCGTGGGACGTCCCGGACATGCTCGGGCCGACGGCGCGCTGGGGACGCTGGGAGGACGCCGTCGACGACGGCGCGGAGCGCACCCTGCTGGAGGAGGCCCAGGCGGCGGCGCTCGAGGTCGTCGGCCGGGCCCCGCGCGACACCGCCGCCTGGGGGCTGGTGCATGCGGACCTGCGGCCGTCGAACATCATGATCGACCCTTCGGCCGGCTCAGGAGGCGGCGGGCTGACCGTCATCGACTTCGACGACTGCGGCCACACCTGGTTCCAGTACGACTTCGCGGCCGCGCTGAGCTTCCTGGAGCACACGCCGGAGGCGCCGACCATGGCCGTGGAATGGCTCGCCGGGTACACGTCCGTGCGGCCGCTGGCGCGGGACGCCGTCGAGCTCGGGTGTGCGCTGTCCATGGTGCGCCGCCTGCAGATGCTGGGCTGGACCACCACCCACCGCGCCGACGCCCTGCCGCCGGACCTCTGGTCCGCGCAGGTGCCCGGCACGCTCGAGGTGGCCGAGTCCTACCTCCGCAACCCGAGCTGGTTGCTGGCCTGACGCCCGGCCCGGGTATCGTGCCCGGCATGTCTCGGATCCTGCCCCGGTCCACCCCGCTGGCCGAGGGCGTCGAGCCCGCAGCGGTGCGGCGCCTGATCGACAGTCTCGACCGTATCGAGGACGTGCACGGCGTGCTGGTGCTGCGGCACGGACGCGTCATCGCGGAGGGCGGGTGGCATCCGCACACCGCCGATCGGCCGCACACGATGTTCTCGGTGAGCAAGAGCTTCACGTCGACGGCGGTCGGGATCGCGGTCCACGAGGGGCTCCTGACGGTGGACGACCACGTGCTCGACCTCCTGCCGGACGACGCTCCTGCCGACCCGGGCGAGCACCTCCGCGCCATGCGCGTACGCGACCTGCTGACCATGACGACGGGCCACAGCGCCTCGACCATGGAGGGCATCAACCGCACGATCTCGCTGCCCGGTGCCGGCTGGGCCCGCGCGATCCTGGCGCAGCCGGTGGAGCACCAGCCGGGCACGCGCTTCGTCTACAACACCGGGGCGACCTACCTGCTGTCGGCGATCCTGCACCGGCTCACGGGCGAGCGCCTGCTCGACTACCTGACGCCTCGCCTGCTGGCTCCGCTGGGCATCACGCACGCCGAGTGGGAGCAGGACCCGGACGGCATCGACACGGGCGGGTTCGGCCTCTCGATCACCATCGAGGAGATGGCCGCGTTCGGCCAGCTCTACCTGCGGGGCGGTGTCTGGGAGGGGAAGCAGCTCGTCCCGGCCGAGTGGGTGGCGGAGGCGACGGCGAAGCAGGTCGAGAACGGCCCGAGCGACTGGCTCGACTGGAACGAGGGCTACGGCTACCAGTTCTGGCAGTGCCGGCATGGCGCCTACCGGGCCGACGGCGCCTTCGGGCAGTACATCCTGGTCTGGCCGGAGAAGGACATGGTGATCACCACGACCTCGGGCCTGTCGGACCTGCCGTCGGTACCGCAGGCGGTATGGGACGCGTTCCTGCGCGACGACGCCTGGGCCACGCCGACGGACGCCGACGCCGCGAAGCCAGAGGGAGAGGCCCCGCTGGAGCTCGCGCTGCGCACGCCGGTAGGGGCGGAGTCGACCCCGGTCGAGGACTCGCTCCTCGGCGTGACCTACGACCTCGAGCCGAACCCGCGAGGCTTCAGCGCCCTCGCTCTCGGCCGCGGCGCGGACGGGCGGACCGAGGTGGCCTTCACCGTCGACGGCGTGGACCTCGTGGTGCCGTTCGGCTACGAGGAGTGGAGCCCGGGAACCTCCTCGTTCCTGGGCGCACCGGCCGACGTGGCGACCGCGGCGGCCTGGACCGACGAGCTGACGCTGCGCGGCCGCATGATCTTCCTCGGTACACCGTTCGAGCTGCGCCTGGAGCTGCGGTTCTCCGGCGAGGACGTGGCCGTGCTGGTCGACCAGAACGTCGCCTTCGGTGACCGGGGCGTGCTGGACGTTTCCGGCAAGGCGCGCCGGACCTGACACCGGAGTCATCCCCGGGGCTGACGGCCGTGGGGCCTCGGCCGCGCTAGTGTCCCGTCATGACACCAGACGGTGGTATCCACGCGCACGGCGTGCGGCGTTCGTTCGGTCCGGTGCACGCGGTGGCCGACGTCGACCTGGTCGCCGCACCCGGTCGGGTCACCGCGCTCATCGGACCCAACGGGTCGGGCAAGACGACCCTTCTGCTCATGCTCGCCGGTCTCCTGGCGCCCGATGCGGGGAGCATCCGCATCGCCGGTGCGGACCCGGTCGCGGAGAACTACGCGGCCCGCTCGCGGACCGGCTGGATGCCCGACGTGTTCGGCACCTGGGACTCCCTCACGGCGCGTGAGATGCTGACGACCGTCGCGGCGGCGTACCGGCTCGACGCCGCCGCCGGCCGGGACCGCGCGAGCGAGCTGCTCGCGCTGGTGCACCTCTCCGAGCTGGCCGACCAGCCCGCGCACGTCCTGTCCCGCGGCCAGAAGCAGCGGCTCGGCCTGGCCCGCGCGCTGGTGCACGACCCGGACGTCCTGCTCCTCGACGAGCCCGCCTCGGGCCTGGACCCGCGCTCCCGGGTGGACCTGCGCGTACTGCTCCGGCAGCTCGCGGCCGAGGGCAAGACGATCCTGGTCTCCTCGCACGTGCTCACCGAGCTCGACGAGATGGCCGACGACGCGGTGTTCATCTCGCGCGGCCGCACCGTCGACACCCGGTCCGTCGCCGACGGCGACCGCCCGCGGGCGTGGCGCCTGACCGGCCTGGACCCCGCAGCCCTCGCGACCTGGCTGGACGAGAACGGTCCCGCCTATCGCAAGGAGGCCGACGGGCCCGGCGTCCTCGTCGACCTGGCCGGGGACGTGGCAGCCGCCGCGCTGCTGCGGTCCGCGGTCGAGGGCGGGGTCGCGGTGTCGAGCCTCGCCCCGGCCGGCGGCGTGCTGGAACAGGCCTACCTGGCCCTCGAGGAGGAGCGACGATGAGCGTTGACGTAGAGGTCGTCGGATCCGCGCCGGCCGCCGGCGGAGCACCCCGCGGGCGCGGCACCTGGTCCCTGTCCTGGCACGGCCTGCGGACCGTGACGGTGCTGGAGCTGCGGCAGCGCGTCCGCTCGACACGGTGGAAGACCGCGCTGATCGTCTGGTTCGTGGTGGTCGGCCTGATCACCCTCCTGACCACGGGTGCGTTCCGGATGCTCTCCGGCGACTCGGCCATGTCCGGTGGCGTCTCGTACGGCGGGACGGTCTACAGCATCGTCGTCGGCTTCGTGCTGTTCCTGGGCCTGCTGGTGGCGCCGACCCTGTCGTCGGGTGCGATCAACGGCGACCGGAACGCGGGCACCCTCGCGACGCTGCAGGTCACGCTGCTGTCGCCCGCCGAGATCGTGCTCGGCAAGCTCGCGGCCGCCTGGATCGCGGCGCTCGCGTTCCTCGTCGCGAGCGTCCCGTTCCTCGTCTGGGCGCTGCTCGGGGGCGGCGTGCACTGGCTCGCGCTGCTGACCACCGTGCTCATGCTGGCGCTGGTGCTGGGCGTCGTGTGCGCCATCGGGCTGGGCTTCTCGGCCCTGGTGAGCAAGACGTCGGGGTCGGCCGTGCTGACGTACCTGACCATCGGCGCGATCACCGTGGCGCTGCCGATCCTGTTCGGCCTGCTGGTACCCGTCACCAGCACCACCGAGGAGGTCAGGGTCTGGGACGTCGAGGCCGGTTACGACTGGGAGGAGACCACCGCACCCGAGTGCGAGTGGCGGACGCACGAGCTGCCCGTGTGGCACAGCGAGCGCACCTGGTGGCTGCTGGCCCCGAACCCGTTCGTCGTGGTCGCCGACGCGCAGCCCCTCCGGGGCGACGTCGAGACGCTGGCCAACGAGGGGAACATGCTCGCGACGCTCCAGTACGGCGTCCGGTACGCGCGGACCGGTAACACGGGCCCGCAGGACTGGTGCAGCGACTTCGTGTACGAGAACGGCCGAGAGGTCCGGCCGGACTCCCCGGTGGAGCCGGTCCAGGTCACCGACCAGCTCGTGTGGCCGTGGGGCCTCGGGTTCGACCTGCTGCTCGGCGCGGCGGGCGTCCTCGTGGCGGTCAACCGCCTGCGGATCCCGACGGCCGAGCTGCCGCAGGGCACCCGGGTCGCCTGACACACCGTTGGTCGAGCTTGTCGAGACCTGGCGAGGTCTCGACAAGCTCGACCAACGTTCTCGTCAGGAGTGGAGGGCGTCGTACTCCGCCTCGGCGGCTACGTCGTCCTCCACATCGAGGCGCACGTGCGCCAGCAGCCCCTGCAGCACGCGCAGGGCGGACGCCGCGCGCTCGCCCCACAGCGAGAAGTAGGAGAACTGCCACCACCACAGGGCCTCGAGCTCATGGCCGCTGTCGAAGTGCTGCAGGCCCTTGGCCAGCGCCTCGGCGACGCACGCGAGGTCGCCGGACAGCGACGCCGAACCGATGTCCTCGCTGAGCACCGGGTCCACGACCTCGGTGTAGTCGTCGAACCCGTCGAACATCTTGGACAGGGCCTCGCGCAACGGGTCGAGGTCGGTGTCGGGCCCGGCGTCGGGCTCGTAGCGTTCCTTGGGCACCACGTCCACGATCGCGGCAAGCCGCGCCCCCGCGGCCAGCAGGTCGGACGACGCCAGCACGAGCAGCGAGAGCTCCGCCCCCGGCATCCCTCCGGACGCCACCTGGGTCACCGTCGAGAGGAACGTCCGTGCCTGTGCGGACACCTGGTCTGCGACCTCGCCGAGGTCTGATCCAGGGGTTATCTCACTCATCGTGATCCCACCTACTTGTCGTTGCCGATGCTCTACTTGTTGGCGATGACGCGGCGGCCTTCGAACGCGCGACCGAGCGTCACCTCGTCCGCGTACTCCAAGTCTCCACCCACGGGGAGACCCGAGGCCAGCCGCGAGACAGTGATACCCATGTGGGCCATCAGTCGGGAAAGATAGGTCGCCGTGGCCTCTCCCTCGACGTTCGGGTCGGTCGCGAGGATGACCTCCTGCACCGTCCCGTCCGCGAGCCGGGCCAGGAGCTCGCTGATGCGCAGGTCGTCCGGCCCGACGTTCTCGATGGGATTGATGGCCCCGCCGAGCACGTGGTAGCGCCCGCGGAACTCCCGGGTGCGCTCGATCGCGACCACGTCCTTGGGCTCCTCCACGACGCAGATCACGTCGTCGCTGCGCCGCGGGTCGAGGCAGATGCGGCAGCGCTCCGACTCCGCGACGTTGCCGCAGAGCTCGCAGAACCGGACGCGCAGCTTCACCTCGGTGAGCGCGTCGACCAGCCGCTTGACCTCCTCGTTGTCGGTCGCGAGCAGGTGGAACGCGATGCGTTGCGCGCTCTTGGGCCCGACGCCGGGAAGCCGGCCGAGCTCGTCGATCAGGTCTTGGACCGCGCCTTCGTACACAAGAGGTCACCCTACGGGTCGGCACCGACATCCGGACGGCGAGACTGGTACGTTCCCCGCGTGACAGACCCCGAGGCGCGGACCGGGAAGTTCCTCGCGGCGCAGTGGCGCCGCCTGGTGATGCTCAACTACGAGGTGGATCCCGCCGTCCTGCGGCCGCTCGTGCCGCGTGGCGTCGAGCTCGACACGTGGGGCGGCAGGCACTTCGTCAGCGTGGTCGGGTTCCAGTTCCTCGACACCCGACTGCTCGGCGTCCCGGTCCCGTTCCACCGGGACTTCGACGAGATCAACCTGCGGTTCTACGTGCGCCGCCGGGCGGACGACGGCTGGCGGCGCGGCGTCGTCTTCGTCAAGGAGATCGTGCCGCGCCCGGCGCTGGCCGCCGTGGCCCGCGCCGTCTACGGCGAGAAGTACGTGGCGCGGCCGATGCGGCACCGGATCGACCTCGCCCCCGACCGCGACACCCCGGACGGCGTCGTGGAGTACTCGTGGCGCGACGCCGGGGCCTGGCACCACGTCCGGGCCACCACCCAGGGCACCGCGCAGCCGCTCGTCGAGGGCTCCCAGGAGCAGTTCATCACCGAGCACTACTGGGGCTACGCCGCGCAGCGGGGCGGCGGCACCGTCGAGTACCGCGTCGAGCACCCGAGCTGGCACGTCTGGCAGGCCACCGAGCCGGGCCTCGACTGCGACGTCGAGCAGGTGTACGGCCGGGCGTTCGTCGAGAGCCTCGCCGCCGAACCGGTCTCGGCCTTCGTCGCCGACGGCTCTCCGGTCGTCGTCCGGCGTGGTACGCCGCTGTAGGACGAGCCGCCGTTCGAGCACAATGCACCCGTGCCCGAACTCGATCTCCTCACCATCGTCCTCCTCCTGCTCGCCGGCCTCGCCGCCGGGTGGGTCGACGCCGTAGTCGGCGGAGGCGGGCTGATCCAGCTGCCCGCGCTGCTGCTCGTCCCGGGCATCAGCCCCGTGCAGGCCCTGGCGACGAACAAGCTCGGCAGCATCATGGGCACGTCCACCAGTGCCATCACCTACTACCGGCGGGTCCAGCCCGACCTGCGTACCGCCGGCCCGATGGCGCTCGCGGCCCTGGCCGGAGCGTTCGGCGGCGCGATCGGCGCCTCGTACATCCCGGAGCAGCTCTTCAAGCCCATGATCCTCGTCGTGCTCGTCGGGGTGCTGGCATGGACCCTGCTCAAGCCGAACGTCGGCCAGCACGACAACCTGCGGTGGGTCGGCAACGGGCACAAGCGCATCGCCGCCGTGATCGGCCTGCTGATCGGCGCGTACGACGGGCTGCTCGGCCCCGGGACGGGCACGTTCCTGGTCATCAGCCTCGTGAGCGCCCTCGGGTACTCGTTCCTCCCGGCGTCGGCCATCGCGAAGATCGTGAACTTCGCGACCAACGCGGGCGCCCTGATCTTCTTCGTGCCGAGCGGAGCCGTCATCTGGAGCCTCGGCCTCGGGCTCGGCGTGGCCAACCTGATCGGGGCCTACATCGGCGCCCGGATGGCCGTGGCCAAGGGCTCGAAGTTCGTCCGCGTGGTGTTCGTCGTCGTGGTCGGCGCCCTGATCGCCCGCCTGGCCTGGGACGTCTTCGCCGGATAGGGCCGTCCGTCCCGCACGGTGAACATCACATCCGCCCGGGATGCCCGCCGTCGTACCATCGATTCGCAAACCCAACCACCCGGCGGGCCGTTGAAAGAGACGGAGGCCGGCAACGGAAGGCAGGCGCATGGCTCTTGTCGTGCAGAAGTACGGCGGATCCTCGGTCGGGGACGCGCGCAGCGTGAAGCGCGTCGCGAAGCGGATCGCCGAGGCGAAGCGAGCGGGCAACGACGTGGTGGTCGTGGTGAGCGCCATGGGCGACACCACCGACGAGCTCCTCGACCTCGCGCAGCAGATCACCCCGCTCCCGCCCAAGCGGGAGCTCGACATCCTCCTCACCGCCGGCGAGCGCATCTCGATGTCGCTCCTGGCGATGGCGATCACCAACCTGGGCGTGAAGGCCAAGTCCTACACGGGCCAGCAGGCCGGCGTCATCACCGACGCGGTGCACGGCCGGGCACGGATCGTCGACGTCGTGCCCCACCGCATCCGCGAGACGCTCGACAGGGGGCAGGTCGCCATCGTGGCCGGCTTCCAGGGCGTCACCGAGTCCACGAACGACGTCACCACGCTCGGCCGCGGCGGCTCCGACACCACCGCGGTGGCGCTCGCGGCCGGTCTGAACGCCGACGTCTGCGAGATCTACACCGACGTCGACGGCATATTCACCGCCGACCCGCGCATCGTGCCCGCCGCCCGCAAGATCGACCAGGTCAGCTACGAGGAGATGCTGGAGCTCGCGGCCTGCGGGGCGAAGGTGCTGGCGCTGCGCAGCGTCGAGTACGCGCGCCGGTACAACGTGCCGGTGCACGTCCGCAGCTCGTTCAGCGCCCACGACGGCACGCTCGTGGTCGCGGCAGAGAAGAAGTCGAAGGAGAACCCCATGGAAGCACCGATCATCTCCGGCGTGGCGCACGACCGTTCCGAGTCCAAGATCACCGTCATCGGCGTGCCGGACGTGCCGGGCATGGCCGCCCGCATCTTCGAGGTGGTGGCCGGGGCGGGCGCGAACATCGACATGATCGTGCAGAACGTGTCCGCTGCCGCGACGGGCCTCACCGACATCTCGTTCACGCTGCCCGACGGTGACGGCCCGGCCACCATGGCGGCCCTCACCGCGGTGCAGGGCGAGGTGGGCTTCGACTCCCTGCAGTTCGACGACCAGATCGGCAAGCTCTCGCTCGTGGGCGCCGGCATGAAGTCGCACCCCGGTGTCTCGGCGCGGCTGTTCGGCGCGCTGCGTGACGCCGGTATCAACATCGAGATGATCTCCACCTCGGAGATCCGCATCTCGGTGGTCACTCGTGAGGACTCGCTGGACGACGCCGTGCGCGCCGTCCACACCGCGTTCGAGCTCGACGGCGTCGACGGCGAAGCGGTCGTCTACGCGGGAACGGGGCGCTGACATGGCACAGATCAACGATCACGGCGTGCACGTCGCAGTCGTCGGGGCCACCGGCCAGGTCGGCGCCGTGATGCGCCGCCTGCTGGAGGAGCGGGAGTTCCCCGTCGCCTCCGTCCGGTTCTTCGCGTCCGCGCGTTCCGCGGGCAGCACCCTGCCGTTCGCCGGGTTCGACGTCCCGGTGGAGGACCTCGCCGCGACCGCGACGGACGACCTCGCCGACATCGACATCGCCCTCTTCTCCGCGGGCGGTGGCACGTCGCGCGAGCACGCGCCACGGTTCGCCGAGGCGGGCGCCCTCGTCGTCGACAACTCGTCTGCGTGGCGGCTCGACCCCGAGGTGCCGCTCGTCGTGTCCGAGGTGAACCCGGAGGCGATCAGCGAGGCGGCCAAGGGCATCGTGGCCAACCCGAACTGCACCACGATGGCCGCGATGCCGGTGCTCTCGCCGCTGGCGCAGGCGGCCGGGCTGGAGCGGCTGCGCGTGGCGACCTACCAGGCGGTGTCCGGTTCCGGGCTCTCCGGGGTGGAGGAGCTGGCGGGGCAGGTGCGGTCCGCCGTCGGGCAGGACCTCGAGGGCCTGGTGCACGACGGCGGGTCCGTCGACCTGCCCGCCCCCAAGCAGTACGTGGCGCCCATCGCGTTCAACGTGCTCCCGCTGGCGGGCAATCTGGTCGACGACGGTTCGGGCGAGACCGACGAGGAGCAGAAGCTCCGCAACGAGTCCCGCAAGATCCTGGGCCTGCCCGGCCTGGCCGTCGCAGGCACCTGCGTGCGCGTCCCGGTGTTCACGGGGCACTCGCTGTCGATCCACGCGGAGTTCGCGCGTCCGATCACCCCGGACGAGGCCCGCGAGCTCCTGGCCGGCGCACCCGGCGTCCAGCTGGCCGACGTCCCGACGCCGCTCGCGGCGGCCGGCGTCGACCCGTCCCTGGTGGGCCGCATCAGGCAGGACCAGTCCGTCCCGGACGGTCGCGGCCTGGTCCTGTTCGTCAGCAACGACAACCTCCGCAAGGGCGCAGCCCTGAACACGATCCAGATCGCCGAGCTCATAGCGGCCGACCTGGCCGAGCTCCAGACCCTGGACGCCGCTGACGACGCCTGACCGACGACCGGCCGCCACGAGGGGCGGGGGAGCGTGCGCACATCGCGCATGCTTCCCCGCCCCTCGTTCTTTCTTCCTCCGCACAGGGCCTTGCGCGCAGTCATGACGTATGGTTCATTAGTCAAGTAACGAACCAACGAAGGGGGTGAGCCGGTGTTCGACGGTCCCGAGCCGATCTATCTCCAGATCGCGCAGATGATCCGCGCGCAGGTGCTCGCCGGTGAGCTGAAGGAGGAGGAGCAGGTCATGTCCACCACACAGTTCGCGACGACGTTCCGCATCAACCCGGCGACCGCGCAGAAGGCGTTCGCGGGACTGGTCGACGAAGGCGTGCTCTACAAGCGCCGGGGTCTCGGGATGTTCGTCGCGCCGGGCGCCAGGGAGCGCCTGCTCGACGACTACCGCAAGAGCTACTTCGAGGAGGTCCTGGCGCCGGCCCTGCAGCAGGCGGACATCCTCGGGATCTCCACCGACGAGGTGGTCGCCTACGTGCTCGGCGCGAACGGCCGGCGCAAGCCAACCACGGAGGAGTCATGACCACGGCACCGTTCGGCGCCCGCCTGGACGACGTCGTCGTCCACTTCGGCACGAGCTACCGGATGCAGCAGAACGGCATCCCGATCAAGGACGACGCGAGCACCGCGCTCGACGGCGCCACGCTCACCATCCGACCCGGGGTCATCACCGGGGTGCTCGGCCGCAACGGCGCGGGCAAGACGACGATGCTCTCGCTGCTGGCGGCGTTCACCCGCCCGACGAGCGGCGCCGTCGTCGTCGGGCCGGAGGGCGCTCAGGAGGACCCGTGGGAGAACCCCTGGATCACCTCGGGCACGCAGCTCGTCCGCGAGAGCGGTGACCTCATGACCGAGGAGAAGGTCGCCACGTCGCTCAAGTACTACGCCGACATGCGGCCCGAGTGGAGCGCCGAGACGGCCGGGCGCCTGCTGGACCTGTTCGAGGTCGACGTCCGCAAGAACCCGTCCGCGCTGTCGCGCGGCAAGCGGTCGGCGGTCGGGGCGACCCTCGGTCTGGCCGCGCGCGCACCGCTGACGATCTTCGACGAGGTGTACCTCGGCATGGACGCGCCCACGCGGTACGCGTTCTACGACGAGCTCCTCGCCGACTACGCGGAGCACCCGCGCACGATCCTCCTCTCCAGCCACCTGGTCGAGGAGGTCGAGCGGCTGTTCGAGGACGTCGTGGTCATCGACCGCGGGCGCGTGCTCCTGGCCGAGTCCGCCGACGAGATGCGGGCGCGCGGGTTCAGCCTCACCGGCACCAAGGACGCCGTCGAGCGGATCGCCGGCGGACGCCGGGTGCTGCACCGCCAGCAGCTCGGCACGACCGTCCAGGTCACGCTGGAGGGAGCACTCGAGGCCGACGAGCTGACGGCGGCCCGCGCCGCGGGCGTCGAGGTGGGCGCCGTGCCGGTGCAGGACCTCTTCGTCCGGCTCACCGGCCAGGGGAGCGTGCAGTCATGAGCGCCGGGACGACCCACCCCGTCACCGCCGCTACCGGCAGGGAGGAGCTGGTCCGCGCGGCCGAGCGGCGCGGCGCCCGTCAGGCCGCCGCGGTCAGCGTGCGGGTCGTCAGCGTCGTCGGCGGGTGGTACTGGGCGATCTTCACGGTCGTCGCCGTGTCGGTCGTCGTGGGCAGCGTGCAGTTCGGCTCGGGCCTGGACCAGGGCGTCGTCGATGCCCAGATAGGCGGCTCGTCCCGGTGGTTCATGATGGTGCTCGGCACCATCGTCCCCGCCGCGTACCTCCGGCTGCACGTCGCGGCGGGCGGCACCCGCCGGTCGCTCGTGACCGGGACCGTCCGGGGCGGCATCGTCGGCGGCGCGCTGATCGGCCTGGTCACCGCGGTGTACATGGTCGGCGAGCGCGCGCTGTTCGGGGCGCTCGGCCTGACCTGGTCGCGCGAGTACGGGCTGCCGGTGGACGGCTACGCGGGCATCGCGCTGACGCTCCTCACCGAGGCGCTGGTCGCCGCCACCTACTACCTGGTGGGTGCCGCTGTCGCCGCCGGCTACTACCGCCTCGGCATGGTGCGGGGCACGGTCTACGTCCTCGCGGCGCTCGTCCCGGCGGCGCTCGTCGACCTGGCGTCGCACACCGGCGTCATGTCCCTGATCGTGGGCCTCGACAACCTGCCGGACGGCGGACCCGGCGTGCTGCTGGGCTTTGCGGGCGGCGCGGTCGCCATCGGGCTCGCCGCCTGGCTGCTCAGCGTCCCGCTGCGCTCCGTCGCCCTGCGGCCCACGCCATGAGGGCCCTCGACCGGGCCGCGCACCTGCGCGGCTTCGCGGCCGCGAGCGGGCGGCTCCGTCGCTCCGGCCTCACCATCGGGATCTGGTTCTGGGCCGTCTACGCGCTCTACGCCGCCGGGATCACCGTCGGCAACGCCGTGGCAGGCAACGACCTGGAGATCAGCGCGCTCGACGCCACGCTCGGCGCGTCCCGCTGGCCCATGATCACGCTCGGCGTCCTCGCGTCGTCCGCGATCCTGACGCTGCACGTGGCCGCCGGCGGCAGCCGCCGGTCCCTCTTCGGGGGCGTGGTCCGCGGCGCGGTCGTCGTCGGCGTGCTCCTTGGCGTCGTCACCACGCTCGCCCTGCTGGGCGAACGCCTCCTGAGCACCTCGCTCGGGATGACCTGGCGCAGGCTCGGCGCCCTGCCCTTCGACTCGCCCGCCACGGTGGTCGGCACCGCCGTCGCCGAGTCCCTCGTCCTGATCACCTACGTCCTCGTCGGTTCGTGCATCGCAATCGGCTTCACGCACTCCAAGGCCTGGGGCACGCTCCTGATGCTCCCGCTCGCCGTACCCGCCGTCCTCGTCGACCTCGCGACCCGGACCGGCGTGGTCGGCACGATCGCCAACGTCGAGCTCCGGCCCGACCTCGACCACGCCGAGGTGCCCGCCTCCGAGGGACTGCTGACCATGCTCATCGGCCTCGGCGGAGCGGCGCTCGCCGTCGCCCTGGCCGCCGTCCTGCTCTATGCCCTGCTGCGCACGGCACCCGTGCGTCCCCGCTGAGATCTGACCAAGGAGCACTTATGACGTCCCCAGTCGTCGAAGTCAGTCAACTCCGCAAGACCTATCCCGCGGCCAAACGCGGCGGCACCCCCAAGACCGCCGTCGTCGACGTGTCCTTCCAGGTCGCCCGAGGTGAGATCTTCGGGATCCTCGGCCCCAACGGCGCAGGCAAGACCACCACCGTCGAGTGCGTCGCCGGGATCCGGCACGCCGACGGCGGCACCGTCCGCGTCCTGGGGCACGACACCCAGGCCGATCCCGGACTGATCCGCGAGCACGTCGGCGTGCAGCTCCAGGAGGCCGCGCTGCACGACAAGATCACCGTCGCCGAGGCGCTCGAGGTCTTCGGCTCGTTCTACTCCCAGCGCGCGGACTCGGCGGAGCTCCTCGACCTGCTCGACCTGACCGCGCACCGCCACCAGCAGTTCGGCAAGCTGTCCGGCGGCCAGAAGCAGCGGTTGTCCATCGCGCTCGCGCTGGTCGGCAAGCCGCAGGTGGCCATACTCGACGAGCTCACCACCGGACTCGACCCGGCGGCCCGCCGCGCCACCTGGGAGCTCGTGGAGCGCGTCCGGGACTCCGGGGTCACGGTCCTGCTGGTCACCCACTTCATGGACGAGGCCGAACGGCTCTGCGACCGGCTCGTCGTGATCGACGGCGGCCGCGTCGTCGCCGAGGGAACGCCGTCGGCCCTGATCGAAGGGCTGGAGGGCGACAGGGGAGTCCGGCTCCGCTTCGCCGACGACGGCGCCCGCGCTCGGGCCACCCAGCTCCTCACCACGCTCGCCGAGCGGGACGACGACGTCAGCGCCGCCGTACCCGTCGGGGACGAGATCGAGGTGACCGGCACCCGCAAGGTGCTGTTCGCCGTCGTGCAGGCGCTCGCCGCCGCCGACGTCGTCCCCGACGACGTGCGCACGCTCGAGCGCACCCTCGAGGACGTGTTCGTCCAGGTCACCGGCCGGGAGTACCGGGCGAACGAGAACGAGGAGGTGGCGGCATGACCGCCGTCGAGACCACTGTGCCCGCACGGGCGGGCCGTGGCGGAACGCAGGTTCGCGGCTTCGGGACGCTGTTCCGCACCGAGCTCAAGGTGTGGCTGCGTGAACCGAGCGGCGTGTTCTTCGCGCTGGTCTTCCCGAGCATGCTGCTCCTCGGCCTCGGCCTGGCCATCCCGGGCTTCCAGGAGCCGATGACCGACGCGCCGCCGCCCTGGAACGAGGCGCCGGGAATCACCGGCTACCTGCCCACGGTCATCGCACTGGCCGTCGGGACGATCTCGCTGACGACCATGCCCGTGCAGTTCGCGACCTTCCGGGAGAAGGGCATCCTGAAGCGGCTGTCGACCACACCGATGCCGCCGCAGAACCTGATCGGCGCACACATGATGATCAACGTGCTGGCGCTGATCGTCTCGGCCGGAGCGGCGGTGGTCGGCGGCATGGTGGTGCTCGGCGTGCCGTTCGCGGCCGACCCGCTGGTCGTCCTGCTCGTCCTCGTGCTCTCGACGACCGCCATGTTCTCGCTCGGGCTGCTCGTCGCGGCACGCGCGGAGAAGGGCCAGACGGCGTCCGGCCTGGGGATGCTCATCTACTTCCCGTCCCTGATGTTCTCCGGGGTGTGGGTGCCGCTGCCGATCATGCCCGAGTGGATGCAGAACATCGGTCTCTACCTGCCGCTCGGCGCCTCGGCCCAGGGGCTGACGGTCGGCTGGTTCGGCAACGAGGGCTTCCCGCTGGCGCAGGTCATGGTGCTGGCCGCGTGGACGCTCGTGCTCTTCCCGCTCGGCGTGAAGCTGTTCCGCTGGGAATGACCACCTGACGGACCCGGCCCGGAATTCACCCGGGCCGGGTCTAGGGTGACCCGGCCGATGTCGAGGCCGACACCCGGGAGGAACACGTGGGAACGTTGCGGAAGATCGCAGAGCTGGTCGGGCGCTGGTTCGCCGTACTGGTGCTGCTGGCCGGAGTCGCGGGGCTGCTCGCCCCGACCCAGCTCGCGCCCCTCGCGGGACACATCCCGCTCTTCCTCGGAATCGTCATGTTCGGCATGGGGCTGACCCTGCGCGGCGGGGACTTCGCCCTCGTGGCCAAGCGCCCGTGGGCGGTGCTGATCGGCGTCGTGGCCCAGTTCGTCATCATGCCCTCGCTCGCCTGGGCAGTGGGCGGGCTCTACGGCCTCACCGGCATGGCGATGCTCGGCATGGTCCTCGTCGGGGCCGCCCCTGGCGGCACCGCCTCCAACGTGATCGTGTACCTCGGCAAGGGCGACACCGCCCTGTCGGTGACGATGACCGCCATCTCCACGCTGCTCGCGCCGTTCCTCACGCCCCTGCTCATCCTGTGGCTCGCCGACGAGGCCCTGGACATCAGCTTCATGGACCTGTTCGGCTCGATCCTCCAGGTGGTGCTCGTCCCGGTGCTCGCCGGCATCGTCGTGCGCGCAATCGCCGGGAGGCTCGTCGAGAAGCTGCTGCCCTACCTGCCCATCGTCTCCGTGGGCGGCATCGTCCTCGTCGTGCTCGGCGTGGTCGCGGCCAACGCCCAGACGGTGCTCTCCACCGGGCTGCTCCTGGCGCTCGCGGTCATCACGCACAACCTGCTCGGGCTGCTGCTCGGGTACGGAGCGGCGAAGCTGGCGCGCCTGGACCGGCCGGCGCGCCGCGCGGTCAGCATCGAGGTCGGCATGCAGAACTCGGGCCTCGCCGCGAGCCTCGCGGCCACCCACTTCACGCCCGCCGCCGCGCTGCCCGCCGCGCTCTTCTCGGTGTGGCACAACCTGTCGGGAGCGGCCCTGGCGACGTGGTGGGCGCGCCGTCCCGGGACGCGCTGATCTCCCCTACTCTCTTGTCATGAAGCCGTTTCTGCTGCTGGCGACGCGCGGAGAAGACGTGGCCGCCGACGGTGAGTACGAGGCGTTCTGCCGCTATGGCGGCCTCGCGCCGGAGCAGCTGCACCGGGTGCGCCTGGAGCGCGACCCGCTGCCGCCCGTCGACCTCTACGACTACTCGGGTGTGCTCGTCGGCGGGGGACCGTTCAACTCCTCGGACCCGTCGGAGAAGAAGGGCCCGGTGCAGGTCCGTGTCGAGGCGCAGCTCGCTGCGCTGCTCGACGAGCTGGTCGCCCGCGACTTTCCCTTCCTCGGCGCCTGCTACGGCGTCGGCACGCTCGGTGCGCACCAGGGCGCCGTCATCGACGGGACGTACTCGGAGCCGGTGGGCCCGGTGGTCGTGGAGCTGACGCCGGACGCGGCGTCGGACCCGCTGCTGGCGGGCATGCCGCAGAGCTTCTCCGCGTACGTCGGCCACAAGGAAGCGGTACGCAAGCTGCCGGACCACGCGGTGCTGCTCGCCTCGTCGGCGGGCTGCCCGGTGCAGATGTTCCGGATCAAGCAGAACCTCTACGCGACGCAGTTCCACCCGGAGCTGGACGGCATGGGCATGGCCCAGCGGATCGCCGTCTACCGCGACTACGGCTACTTCCCGCGGGACGAGGCGGAGCTCGTCCGCGCACGGGCGGTCGCCGTGACCATCACCGAGCCGATGCGCATCCTGCGGGCGTTCGTGGAGCGTTACTCCCGTTAGTGGTGTGGCCAGGCGTAACTGTGACCGACCGCATCCTGGAACCAGGTGGACAGCCTGTGGGGGTGGGGCTACCGTTTTCGCTGTGGACATCCGTTGGTATTGGCGCTTTACGTCGGCTCCTGGTGGGGCTCGGCGGGCGCACGCCTGACCAACTTTCCACCCGGAGCCAGGGCCTGGGACGCCGATCGCGTCCAGGCCCTTCGTCTTTGCCAGACGGACCGCTCCGGACCAGGAGTCGGTGGCGGGCCGTCCGGTTCCTTCGAACCAGACCCGCCTACCAGGAGCCCCGATCCCGATGAGCATCACGCCTGCGGAACCCAGCACCGAGACCACTGAGCTCGGTACCCGCACCTCCGACCTGCGCATCCGCGCTCTCGACCCGCTCCCCGCGCCGAACAGCCTGCTGGAGTCGATGCCGCTCGGCACCGCCCGCAGCGACCTCGTCACGACGTCCCGCCGCGAGGTGCGCGACGTCCTGACCGGCGACGACGACCGCCTGCTGACGATCGTCGGCCCGTGCTCCGTGCACGACCCGGTCGCCGCGCTCGACTACGCGGCACGGCTCGCCACGCTCCGGCGCGAGCTGTCCGACGACCTGGTCGTCGTCATGCGAGTGTACTTCGAGAAGCCGCGCACCACGGTCGGGTGGAAGGGCCTCATCAACGACCCGCACCTGGACGGCTCGCACGACGTGCGGCACGGCCTGAGCCTCGCCCGCGAGGTCCTGCTCGGCGTGCTCGACGCCGGCGTCCCGGCCGGGGCCGAGTTCCTCGAGCCGACCAGCCCTCAGTACATCGCCGACGCCGTGACCTGGGGCGCCATCGGTGCCCGCAACGTCGAGTCGCAGGTGCACCGGCAGCTCGCCTCGGGCCTGTCGATGCCTGTCGGGTTCAAGAACGCGACGGACGGCGACGTGCAGATCGCCGTCGACGGCTGCATCACCGCCGCGAGCGAGCACACCTTCTTCGGGGCTGACGGCGAGGGCCGTGCCGCCGCCGTCGAGACCACCGGTAACCCGGACTGCCACGTGATCCTGCGTGGTGGCCGCTCGGGCCCCAACTACTCGACCGAGGACGTCGCCGCCGCGCTGCGCGTGGCACGCACCTCCGGGCTGGGCGGCCCCGTCGAGAACGGCGTGATCGTGGACGCGAGCCACGGCAACTCGGGCAAGGACCACGTGCGCCAGGCCGGCGTCGTGCACGAGATCGCCAACCGCATCGCCGACGGCGAGCGGGGCATCACCGGTCTCATGATGGAGAGCTTCATCGAGGCCGGCGCGCAGAAGCCCGCCCCGCTGTCCGAGCTCGTCTACGGCCAGTCGGTCACCGACAAGTGCATGGACTGGGACACCACGGAGGACCTCCTCCGTGAGCTGGCGAAGGCCGTCCGCGAGCGTCGCGGCTGAGATTCGCTGGGCTCGCTGGTCGAGCCCGCTGATCCGTTGGTCGAGCTTGCCCATCCGCTGGTCGAGCTTGTCGAGACCCGTCTCGGCGAGCTCGACCAGCGGCGTCGTCAGCCCGCGGCCGGCGCGAAGCGGCCGACCAGCAGGTCCAGCCGGTGGTCGTGTGCCTCGGCAGGCAGCCGGCCGCTGCGTTCCAGCATCGCGATGCCGTGCAGACCGGCCCAGAAGGTCTCGGTGAGGATGCCGGGATCGTCGTCCCCGGCCAGCGGCCGGACTGCCTGAAGCAGCTCGTCGAAGCCGTCGCGTAGGTACGCCGGCCCGTCGGGGCTGGCGAACGTCAGATCGACGGCGTGCGTGAACATCGCGTCGTAGAGCGCGGGCCGCTTCTGGGCGAAGTCGGTGTAGGCCGCCGCCACGGCGGCGAGGGCCTCGCGCGTTCCCCGGGCTGCGGTCCGAGCGGCGCGCACCTCGACCGCCAGCTCCTCGAAGCCCTGGACGGCGACCGCCGTCATGATGGCGCCCTTGCCCTTGAAGTGGCTGTAGAGAACAGGCTGGCTGTACTCGATCTCTGCGGCGAGCCGCCGGGTGGTGACCGCCTCCCACCCCTCGGCCTCGGCCAGCTCCCGGGCAGCGGTGACGATCATCTGTTCCCGCTGCGCCCGCTCGCGCTCACGGCGCGTCTCAATCGTCATGAGCAGATCCTAGCGCTGCTAGGCAATCTGCTCTCGCTCTGCTAGCGTTGCTACATCAACTATCAGCGCTAGCAAGGAGTTGTCATGACCGTTGTTGCGTACAGCCTGGCCGTAGTCCTGAACCTGTTCATCCTGTTCATCGGGGCGCGGTTCCTGCTCCAGCCCTTCCCCGCCGCCGCCGGCTACGGCGTCCCCGCGACGCAGGACCGGGCCTACCTCGAGATCAAGGGGCTTCGCGATGCCACCTTCGGCATCGTCGGTCTCGCGCTGCTTGCCTTCGCGGGGCCGCTCGCCGGGGCCTGGTTCATGCTCGCCGTGGCGATAGCCCCGCTCGGCGACACGGTGATCGTGCTCCGCCACGGTGGGAGCAAGGCCGTCGCGTTCGGGGTCCACTTCGCCACAGCCGTCGTCGTGCTCGTGAGCGCGGGGCTGCTGTTCGCGGTTTGAGGCGGCAGGGGTCAGCCGGCCGTCAGGGGGTCCTCGGGCGGCGGGCCGGCCTGGGTCCACGGGCTCTGGCGCACCTCGGCACCGTCGAGGACGTCGAGGCCCGACGCCCGCGTGCCGTCCGTGGTGGCGTCGAGCCGGACCGGCTCGGCGCCGGCGACGGGGGTGACCTCGACCGTCGTGGTCGTGTCCGGGTCGTTGACCGTGGACATCGCGCGCCACAGGAAGGCGGACAGGACGTACTCGCCGTCGGGCACCACCACGCGGGCGGGTCCGACGTCGCCCAGGGTGATAGTGACGTTCTCCTGCGCCTGACCGGCCTCGTTGCGGAAGATCAGGTCCGGGACGTCCTCGATCGCGCACGGCGCGCCCGACATGTTGCGGGCGCGCACGTGCGCCGCACGCGTGCCGAGCGAGGAGTCCACGACGCCGAAGGTGACCTCGAGGTCGTCGCCGGTGCAGTCGGGGGCGGCGGGGTCGGCCGGCCACGGCGCGGCGCCTTCGGGTAGCGGGAGGGCGTCGGTGTCCCGGGCGCGCGGTTCGAGACCAGAGACCCAGCCGGTCGTCTCGGTCTGTTCGGCGTCGACAACCGTGTAGGCCACGTGGTTCCCGCTCGCTCGTGCGTACTCCTGTCGGTCGAGCCACCGGTGGAGCGCGGTGAGGTCCTACGCGGGCGACGTCGTGTCGGCCCGTACGGTCAGCCGCCGCTCCTGGGTCAGGTACGTCGCGCTACTGACGTCCGGACGCTCGGCGGCGGCGACCAGCAGGGCCACGGCGCCGACGTCGGGCACCCGGCCCGCCGACCGGAAGTCGGCGCCGGACGCGGAGAGATCGGCGGAGCGGTCGAGCTCGACGGCGGTGCCGGCCAGGCCCGGCAGGGCATCGACGGACAGGGCACGGACCTGGGCCGTCGCTGCGCTCGGGTCGTCCTCCCAGGTGCCGGGGCCGTCACCGAGGCTGATCGTCACCGAGACGGCACCCGCCTCTCGCAGGTGGAAGGCGTCCGTCGCGGCGTCGCGCACCACCTTCGTCGTGGGACCGGCACCTGTGGTGACGTGCAGCGACGGGCCTTCGCCGTACCCGCCCTGCGTGGCGCCCGACCCCTCGGTCTCCGTGTAGTACTCCACGGACAGCGAGACCTGGTCACGGCTCTCCAGCAGGTCGGCGTCGGCCGCGAGGAGCGACTGTGCCTCTGCGGTGACCGCCCCGGCGCCGTCCGCCCCGAGCGTCTCGTCCAGCCTGACCCTCACGCTCACCGTGCTCGGCGCGGCCTGCTCACGCTGCCCGAAGTTGCCGCTGGGGGGCTCGATCGGGCTGCTCCTGGTGACCTCGACGGCGACCACGCCGTCCAGGTCGCGCACCGAGTCGGCGGCCGTCCGGATCTCGGCCGGGGGCTGCCCCGTGCCCGGGGCGCAGCCGGCGAGCACGAGAGCGGAGACGGCGGCGAGCACGAGGGCCCGGTGGAGTGGCGACACACGGGAATGGTGCCACCCGTGATCAGCCGACGAAGCCCTCCAGCTCGGCCGTCGACACCTTCTTCCGGGACCTGATCAGTTCCTCCACACGCCCCATCTGCTCCCACACGTTCACCGCCATGCCGGCCGCCACCTGCCCGTCGACGCGCCAGAACGCCACGAACTCTCGTGAGCCGGCGTCGCCGGAGATCACTACGTCGTCGTAACCGGCCTCGACATCCACCCAGCCGGTGTACTCCATGCCGACGTCGTACTGGTCGCTGTAGAAGTAGGGCAGCTTGTCGTACTGGTCGGTAGCCCCGAGCATGGCCCGGCCCGCATGCGAGCCGGTCCGCTGGGCGGTGGCCCAGTGCTCCACCCGGAGCGGACGCCCGTAGTGGGGCGACGGAATGCTGGCCACGTCACCTCCAGCGAACACGTCGGGGTGTGACGTCGCCAGCGTGCCGTCCACGACGACGCCTCCGCCCTGCGCCGCCGGACGGACGTCGAGGCCCGCGACCTCTGCGAGCCCGACATTCGGCGTGGCACCCACGCCGATCACGACGACATCGGCTCCGACGTGCCTTCCGTCCGACAGGTCGACGCCGGTGACGCGGCCGTCGGCGCCGTGGATCCGCGTGACGGAGGCGTTGCGGAGCAGGTGGACCTCGTGCTCGGCGTGCACACCCGCGTAGAAGTCGCTCATCTCGGGCCCGAGCACCCGTCCGAGGGGGTGGGAGCCCCGACCGACCACGGTGACGTCCAGGCCCAGGGACCGTGCCGATGCGGCCACCTCGAGCCCGATCCACCCGTCGCCGATCACGACGAGGCGGCCCACGCCCTCCAGGGACGCCTCGAGCAGCGTGCTGGAGATGCGGTCCGAGTCGTCGATGGTGCGGAGGTAGTGCACTCCGGCGAGATCCGCACCGGGCAGGCCGAGCGCCCGCGGCGTGGACCCGGGGGCGAGGAGCGCCTTCGCGAAGGCGAGCGTGCCGCCGTCGGACAGGGTCAGGGTGTGTCCGACCGCGTCCAGCCCGACCACCGTCTCGTTGACCTGGACGGTGACGTCGTGCTCGGCGTACCAGGCCTCGTCCAGCGGGAAGACGACGTCCCGCTCCGACTCGCCGCGTAGGTAGTCCTTGCTCAGCGGCGGGCGCTCGTACGGATGGTGGGGTTCGGCCGTGACGACCACCAGGTCGCCGTCGTAACCACCGGTGCGAAGCGCTTCTGCGGCGCGGGCTGTGGTCAGCCCGCCACCGACGAGGACATACGGATCCATCGAGGCCTCCCGTGCTGGGTTGGTCCCAAGTCTTGCACCGGTGCGCTGGGCAGGCACGAGCGCCCGACGGCGGCCGGTTCAGCGGGTATGCGCCCAGGAGACGTCGGCCCGAGGTCGTCGACTCGAGGCGGGCACCGGATTCCGGCATCTGCCCTCGCCGCGCAATGAGAAAGACCCCCTGACCAAGCATTTCTGCTGGCCAGAGGGTCTTTCACATGGTCGGGGTGACAGGATTTGAACCTGCGACCTCTTCGTCCCGAACGAAGCGCGCTACCAAGCTGCGCCACACCCCGATTGAGTTCACCGCACGACAGGCACGAAGCCTTTCCGCGGGAGCCTGCTCAGGATAGCCGACGCAGGGCCCGGAACGGAAACCGAATCCGGAGTGGGTCCGATCACGCCCGTTCCGGGCCGCTGCGGAAGCGCTAAACCAGCTCGACGACGAGCTCTACCTCGACCGGCGAGTCCAGCGGAAGTACTGCCACGCCGACGGCGGAGCGGGCGTGCACACCGGCGTCGCCGAAGATCTCGCCGAGCACCGAGCTGGCGCCGTTGATGACCCCGGGCTGACCGGTGAACGACGGGTCGCTCGCGACGAACCCGACGACCTTCACGATCCGTGAGATCGAGTCGAGCGAGCCCGTGACCGACCGGACCGCGGCGAGCGCGTTGAGCGCACAGGTGCGTGCGTAGACCGCGGCGTCGTCGGCGGAGACCAGGCCCTCGCCCTCGCCCACCTTGCCGGTCGCGGGCAGCTTGCCCTCGACGAAGGGCAGCTGGCCGGACGTGTAGATGTAGCTGCCGGTCTGCACCGCCGGGACGTACGCCGCGACCGGAGCCGCTACCTCGGGGAGCGTGATGCCGAGCTCGGCGAGACGCTTCTCAAAGCTCATGCGTCACCGCCGGGCCGCTTCAGATAGGCGACGAGACCGGTGCCGTCGGGTCCGGGGACCACCTGCACGAGCTCCCAGCCGTCCGAGCCCCACTGGTCGAGGATCGCCTTGGTGTTGTGAATGAGGAGGGGGATCGTCGCGTACTCCCACTTCGTTGCCATGGCGACGATGCTAGCCCGCGAACGGCGGCGGCGATTCCCTACGAGACCTGCACACGGGCGAGTCCGGTTTGGACGCGCCCTGTCAGGGACACCCCGTAACCTGGGCCCATGGCCATGGCGAACCCTCGCGAGCCGCGCCGGATCACCCGAACCATCCCCGCCGCGCAGCTCATCGGACTCCTTCTCGCATTCGTGCTCACCGCAGGCGCTGGTGGCGTGATCGCGGCCGGGCTCGTGATCCCGCTGGCGTCCGGCGTGAACACCGCCGTCGACACGGGCGTCGAAGTGTTCGAGGAGGTGCCTGCCGAGCTGGTTCCGGGACCGCTGTCGGAGCAGTCCCAGATCTACGCGAGCGACGGCAAGACGAAGCTGGCGACGTTCTACGAGCAGAACCGCATCGTCGTGCCGCTCGACAAGGTGTCGGATCACATGAAGAACGCCGTGATCTCCATCGAGGACGAGCGCTTCTACAACCACGGCGGCGTGGACCCCGAGGGCATCTCGCGCGCTGCGCTCAAGAACTTCGGCGGCGGCGACACCCAGGGCGCCTCGACGCTCACCCAGCAGTACGTGAAGAACGTCCTGATCGAGGAGGCCGACCGGTCGGGCGACGCCTTCGGCATCCTGGAGGCTCGCGAGGACTCGCTGACGCGAAAGCTTCGCGAGGCGAAGCTGGCGATCGCGCTCGAGAAGGAGATGTCCAAGGACGAGATCCTGCAGGGCTATCTGAACATCGCGCAGTTCGGCGCAAGTGTCTACGGCGTCGAGACGGCCTCGCGGCACTACTTCAACAAGTCGTCGAGCAAGCTGTCCGTGGTCGAGGCGGCGACGATCGCCGGTATCACCAAGGCGCCGAACCAGTTCGACCCGCTGGAGAACCCCGAGAACGCCGAGGTGCGGCGTGACCTCGTCATCGGCAAGATGTGGCAGCTCGGCTACATCACCACCGAGGAGCGCGACAAGGCGCTGGGGACGCCGCTGGCGGACACCCTCGACGTCCAGCCGCTCGACGTCGGCTGCGAGTCCGCGAAGGGCGCGGCGTTCTTCTGCGACTACGTGATCAAGGAAGTCATGTCCAGCCCGGAGTTCGGGAAGACCAGGGACGAGCGCTCCAGCCTGCTGTACCGCGGTGGCCTCAAGATCACCACCACGCTGGACATCAAGAAGCAGCGTGCGGCCGAGGCGACGATCAACGACGCGGTCCCGGCCAACGACCCGAGCCAGCTCGAGGCCGCGATCACCTCGGTCGAGCCCGGCACCGGGAAGATCCTGGCCATGGCCCAGAACATCCCTTACGACGCGGGTGCCGAGCCTGCACCCCGGCACACCTCGCTGAACTACTCGGCGGACATCTCGCACGGTGGGTCGCGCGGTTTCCAGGCCGGCTCGAACTTCAAGCCGTACATCCTCGCGGAGTGGCTGCGCTCCGGCCGGCAGCTGTACGACCCCATCAGCGCGAGCGCGTACTCGGCGCAGGTCTCGTCCTTCCAGGTTCAGCCCTGCAAGCGGGGTCTCGGTGGAGACGTCTGGAACGTCGGGAACGTCGAGGGCTCGACCAGCGGCATGACGGACGTGCTCACCGGCACGTTCCAGTCGCTCAACACCGTCTACGCCCGCATGTCGCACGAGCTCAACCTGTGCAACGTGGCCGGTACGGCCTGGGACGCGGGCTTCCGGCCGACCACGTCGTCCGACCCGTCGCCGCGGCTCATCGACGTCCCCAAGGAGACGGACATCGACGTCTTCGCCCCGATGGTGCTGGGTACCCAGTCGACGACGCCGGTCTACCAGGCGGCCTCGTACGCGACGTTCGCCAGCGGCGGCACCTACTGCGCGCCGATCGCGATCCTCGAGGTGCGGGAGCGGGACGGCGCAAAGATGAAGGTGCCCGGCAGCGACTGCAAGCAGACGCTCGAGCCCGAGGTGGCGAACACCGTCGCCTTCGCGATGACCAAGGTCTTCGGCTCCAGGGGAACGGCCTGGAAGCTCGGCGGTGGCCTGAGCGATGGCCGCGACGTGGCTGGTAAGACCGGCACGACGAACGACGCGTACCAGAGCTGGTTCACGGGTTACACGCCCAACCTCTCGACCTCTGTCTGGGTCGGGGAGGCCAACGGCAACTTCAAGCATTTCAACTTCTACGTGAAGGGCCAGCACTACGACGCCCTCTACGGCGGTGAGATCGCCGCGCCGACATGGAAGACGTACATGGACCAGGCGGTCGTCGGCCTGCCCGTCCAGAGCTTCCCGGCACCCGACCCGAGGCTCGTCGGGCAGCGAGCTGCCCCGCCCAAGCCGAACAACAACGACAACGAAGAGGGCGGCTCGAACGGCGGCGGCTCCGGGGACGAGGGTGGGGCCGAGGGTGGCGGCTCCGGAGACACCGGTGGCGGTGGTGACGCCGGTGACGGTGGCGGCCCCGGGAACGGCAACGGCGGCAACAACGGGGACGACTGATCTCTATGGGAACGCTGGGTAACGTCGGCAAGGCGCTCGGGATCGTCGGGGGCGTGGTAGCCGCAGGAATCGCGTATGCGCACGTGGAGACGAAGCTCTTCCGGGTGCGGCGGGTGACCGTGCCCCTGCTGCCCCCGGGGCAACGGCCGATCCGGGTGCTCCACGTCTCCGACCTGCACCTGACGCCGAGCCAGCGGACGAAGCAGGCCTGGGTCCGCTCGCTGGCCGCACTCGAGCCAGACCTGGTGATCAACACCGGTGACAACTTCGGGCACACCGACGCGCTGGCCCCGCTGCTCGACGTCTTCGGCCAGCTCATGGACGTGCCCGGCGCGTTCGTGATGGGTTCGAACGACTACCACGCGCCGTCGTTCAAGAATCCGGCGCGGTATCTGCTGCCCGATGCTCGCATCCCGGGTGCGGGCAACAAGGTGGCGCTGCCCACGGAGTCGCTCACCAAGGCGTTCACCGAAGCCGGCTGGGTGGACCTGAACAACAGCAGGGGCCTGGTCGAGCTGCGCGACGGTCGCACCGTCGGGCTGGTCGGCATGGACGACCCGCACCTCGACCGCGACGTCATGCCGGAGCCGGGCCGCGTGCCCGGTGAGGAGGACGCGGTGCTGCGCCTCGGCGTCGTGCACGCGCCGTACAAGCGCGTGCTGAACCAGCTGAGGGCCGACGGCGTCGACGCGATCATCGCCGGCCACACGCACGGCGGGCAGCTCTGCCTGCCGTTCTACGGCGCGCTCGTGACGAACTGCGACCTGGACCGTACGCGGGCGTCCGGCCTGCACGGCTGGCCCGGTGCCCGGCCCGACCGTGACGGCGGCGAGGGCTCGACCTGGCTGCACGTCTCGGCGGGGGCCGGGACGTCGCCGTACGCGCAGGTCCGCTTCGCGTGCCGCCCGGAGGCGACACTGATGACCCTGACGGCCCGCGCGGTGTAGCTGCGGCCGCAGTCCGCTGTGATCGGCAAAAGGTCAGGTGATCGGCAGTCCGAGCTGCCGATCACCTGACCTTTTGCCGATCACACGAGATGACGGCGCCTCAGCGCGCCCGCCGCTCCAGGCGGTCGAGGTCCAGCAGGACCACCGCCCGGCCCTCACGGCGGACCCAGCCGCGGGTCGCGAAGTCGGCAAGGGCCTTGTTCACGGTCTCGCGGGAGGCGCCGACGAGCTGCGCCAGCTCCTCCTGGGTGAGGTCGTGCGCGACGCGGATGCCGTCGTCGTTCGGCTCGCCGAAACGGGTCGAGAGGTCCAGCAGCGCCTTGGCCACACGGCCGGGCACATCGGAGAAGACGAGGTCCGCGAGGGTCTCGTTGGTGCGGCGCAGCCGGCGCGCCAACGCGCCGAGCAGCTGGGTGGCGACACCCGGGTGGTCGGCGATCCAGCGCACGAGCGACTCGTGGCGCAGCTCGTAGACCACGGAGTCCGACACGGAGGAGGCGGAGGCGGTGCGGGGGCCCGGGTCGAACAGGGAGAGCTCCCCGAACATCTCACCAGGGCCGAGGATCGACAGCAGGTTCTCGCGGCCGTCACTCGACCGGCGACCCAGCTTGATCTTGCCCTGCGCGATGACATAGAGCCGGTCACCCGGTTCGCCCTCGCGGAAGAGCACGTCACCCCGGACCAGCTCCACGGGCACCATGGACTCGAAGAGCGCGCGCGTCTCCTCGCCTTCCATGTCCGCGAAGAGGGGGGCAGAGAGTACGACTTCGTCGTCCACCAGTGGTGTCCTCACGTGTCGGGGACTTTCGTCCATCAGTCTTTTCCACCTCTCAGTCTGCCTCAATGTCACGAGATTGCCGGGTCATCGGGTTTCTCGCGGCGTCCGCGTGGCGTGCAGCCCGACGTGATCGTCCGCCAGGTGCGGGATGTCGGCTTTGCTCGGCGCGAAGTAGGACGCCCGTCCATAAATCCTAGGGGGTTTCACCTGGGAGTTTGGAACGGGCGTCCCAGGGGCCTCTCAGGGAACGTCGCGCTGCTCCGGGCCCACGTACTCGCACACCGGCCGGATCAGCGCGTTGGCCGCTCGCTGCTCCATGATGTGCGCGGTCCAGCCGGTGATGCGCGAGGCCACGAACAGCGGCGTGAAGATGTTCGTGTCGAACCCCATCAGGTGGTACGCCGGGCCGGCCGGGTAGTCCAGGTTCGGCTTGATGTTCTTCCGGCTGCCCATGGCGTTCTCGAGGGTGTCGTACAGGTCGAGCACCGCGGTGTCGCCGTAGTGCTCGGCCAGGTCGCCGAGCACGGCGCGCATGGTCGGCACGCGCGAGTCGCCGTTCTTGTAGACCCGGTGGCCGAAACCCATGATCTTCTTCTTGTTCGCCAGGGCGTCCTCGAGCCAGGCCTCGGCCCGGTCGGCGGTGCCGATCTCCTCGAAGGTCGCCTGCACCGCCTCGTTGGCACCGCCGTGCAGCGGGCCCTTGAGGGCGCCGATGGCGCCGGTGACGGCGGAGTGCAGGTCGGCGAGCGTCGAGGTGATGACGCGGGCGGTGAACGTGGAGGCGTTGAACGAGTGCTCCGCGTACAGCACCATCGAGGCCTCGAAGGCCTGCACGACGGCGGGCTCCGCCTCCTTGCCGAACGCCATCCACAGGAAGTTCGCGGAGTAGCCGAGGTCCTCGCGCGGGTGCACGAGCTCCTGGCCGTGCCGACGGCGCTGGTCCAGTGCGACGACGGCGGGCAGGACCGCCCACAGGCGGACGGACTTGGCGAGCTCGGCCTCGACGGACGAGTCCTCGGCCGCCGGGTCGTGGGCACCCAGGATCGAGACCGCGGTGCGGCACACGTCCATGGGGTGGCAGTCGGTGGGCAGCTCGAGGATGGCGTCGCGGACATTGTCCGGGAGCTCGCGGTGCACGCGCTCGGTCGCCGTCTGCTCGGCCAGCTGGGCCGACGTCGGGAGCTCGCCGTGCCACAGCAGGTAGGCGACCTCCTCGAAGCTCTTCCTCGCGGCCAGCTCCTGCACCGGATAGCCCCGGTACAGCAGCGAGTTGGTCTCGGGATTGACCTTCGAGATCGCCGACGTGTCGGCGACGACGCCGGCCAGACCCTTACGGATCTCCGTGGTCTCGGTCATGAGCACTCCTTCGTGTCGAGACTAAGTCAGGGTTGTGTTTTCGAGATCGGGACTTGGAAATCAGGGCTTGTAGGTGAAGACGTTCGAGTCGAAGTGGTTGTAGGCCGCGTAGTCGGTGAGCTCGTACAGCCGCGCGCGCGTCTGCATCTGGGGCACCAGGGCGTCCTGGGTGCCGGACGCCGAGATCTCCTCCAGCGCGCGCTCGGCGGCGCCCATCGCTATCCGCAGCAGGGTGACGGGGTAGATCACGAGCTGGGCTCCGGCGTCGTGCAGCTGCTTGGCCGTGAAGAGCTCGGACTTGCCGAACTCCGTCATGTTGGCGAGCACCGGGACGTCGAGGGCCGAGGCGACGGCCTCGAACTCCGCGAGGTCCTTCATCGCCTCCGGGAAGATCGCGTCGGCGCCGGCGTCGACCAGGGCCTTGGCGCGGTCGATCGCGAGCCTGAGCCCCCGCTCGCCCGGCTCCGTGCCGCGCACGTCGGTGCGGGCCATGATGAGGAAGTCGGGGTCGCGGCGGCCGTCGACGGCGGCCCGGATGCGCCGGACGGCGTCGTCGAGCCCGACGACCTCCTTGCCGTCCAGGTGTCCGCAGCGCTTGGGGTTGACCTGGTCCTCGATGTGGATGCCGGCCACGCCGGCGTCCTCCATGGTCTGGACCGTGCGTGCCACGTTCATGGGCTCGCCGAAGCCGGTGTCGGCGTCGGCCAGCACGGGCAGGTCGGTGACCCGGGCGATCTGGCCGGACCGGCCGGCGACCTCGGTCAGCGTGGTCAGGCCGATGTCGGGCAGGCCGAGGTCGGCGGAGAGGACGGCGCCGGAGACGTAGACGCCGTCGAACCCCTTGTCCTGGATCAGCTTGGCGCTGAGCGGGTTGAACGCGCCGGGGAGGCGAAGGATGTCCGGCCCGGCGAGGGCCTCGCGGAACGCCCGGCGCTTGGCCGCGGCGGTGAGGTGGGAGTAGAGCATCAGGCCTGCCCCAGCTCGAAGAGGCCCGTCGGGGACTTGACCGTCTCCAGCACACCGGGTGCCGCGACGATCGTGAGCTCACGGACCTCGGCGGGCGTCAGCTCGGGCAGCCGCTCGGCGAGGCCGAGGAAGCGCTCGATCTCCGCGTCCGTCAGGATCCCGGCGGCGAGCGTGCGGAACTTGCCGACGTAGTTCGCGCGGGCGAACGGGCGCGCGCCCAGCGGGTGGGCGTCGGCGACGGCGATCTCGCGCGTCACGACCTCGCCCGAGGTGAGCGTGATCTCCACGCGGCCGCCGAACGCCTTCTCGGCGGGGTCCGTCGAGTGGTAGCGGCGCGTCCACTCCGCGTCCTCGGCGGTGGTCACCTTGCGCCACAGCTCGACCGTGTCGGGCCGCTGCGCGCGCTCGGGGGCGTAGGAGTCGACGTGGTGCCAGCCGCCGTCCTGCAGCGCGACGGCGAAGATGTACGGCACGGAGTGGTCGAGCGTCTCGCGGGACGCCGTCGGGTCGTACTTCTGCGGGTCGTTGGCGCCCGAGCCGATCACGTAGTGCGTGTGGTGGCTGGTGTGCAGCACGATGCCCTGGATGTTCCGGGGGTCCCGCAGCTCCGGCCGCTCGTTGCCGAGGGCGCGGGCCATGTCGATGACGGCCTGCGCCTGGTACTCCGCGGAGTGCTCCTTGGTGTACGTGTCGAGGATGCCGGTGCGCGGCTCGCCGGCCTCGGGCAGCACGACGTCGTAGGCGGCGTCGGGCCCGTCGAGGAGCCAGGCGACGACGCCGTCCTCACCCTCGTAGATGGGCTCGGGGGAGGTCTGGCCGCGCAGCGCACGGTCCACCGCCTCGACGGCGAGCTTGCCCGCGAACGCCGGGGCGTGCGCCTTCCACGTGGAGATCTGGCCCTTGCGGCTCTGCCGCGTGGCCGTGGTGGTGTGCAGGGCCTGGCCGATCGCCTGGAACACGGTCTCGGTGTCCAGGCCGAGCAGCGTGCCGATGCCGGCCGCCGCCGACGGGCCGAGGTGCGCCACGTGGTCGATCTTGTGCTTGTGCAGGCTGATCGTGCGGACCAGGTCCACCTGGATCTCGTAGCCGGTCACGATGCCCCGGACCAGGTCCTTGCCGGTGCAGCCCGCGTGCTGGGCCACCGCGAGGATCGGCGGGATGTTGTCACCCGGGTGGGAGTACTCGGCCGCGAGGAACGTGTCGTGGAAGTCGAGCTCGCGCACCGCGACGCCGTTGGCCCACGCCGCCCACTCGGGGCTGCTCGTCGCCTCGGGCGCGAGGCCGAACACGGTGGACCCGGGACGGTACGGGTGCGCCTGGGCCTGCGAGCGGGCGGCGACGGCGGGCCCGCGGGTGAGGCTGGCCGCCGCGACGGCGGCGTTGTCGATCACCCGGTTGATCACCATGTCGGTGACCTCAGCGGTGGGTTCGACGGTGTCCGTGGCGAGCTCCGCGAGCTTCCAGGCGAGCTGGTCGGTGCGCTTGAGCGGCTCGGCAGACGGGTAGACGCGCAGGTGGTGCGTGTACGGCATGGTGACTCTTCCTCGATTCACGTGGACCCTCGTGGGGCCCTCAGATATGCGTGCTCGACCTTCTCATACTCCGCGTCCTAGGTACATGGCGCCAAACCGGGCGGCCGAGCTCAGGGGCCGATGTCTGGGGCCTATGTCAGTGGGGATCGTTAGTCTGGCCGATGTGACCACAGTCAGGGAACGCGAACCCGAGAACGCGGCGAAGGGCACGGCGGAGAGCAGGCTGGCGCTCGTGCGCAGAGCGCGGCGTGTCAATCGCCTGCTCGCGGAGACCTACCCCGATGCCCGGGCGGAGCTGGACTTCACGACGCCGCTGGAGCTGCTGATCGCGACCGTGCTCAGCGCCCAGACCACCGACGTCCGGGTCAACCAGACCACGCCGGAGCTCTTCGTGATGTATCCGGACGCCCAGGCTTACGCCGAGGCGGACCCGGACGAGCTCGAGGACATCCTGCGGCCCCTCGGCTTCTTCCGGGCCAAGGCGCGGGCGGTGATCGGCCTGGGCCAGGCGCTGGTCGAGCGGTACGACGGCGAGGTCCCTGGCCGGCTGAAGGACCTGGTCACGCTCCCGGGCGTCGGGCGCAAGACGGCGAACGTGGTGCTCGGCAACGCCTTCGGCGTCCCGGGGATCACGGTCGACACGCACTTCGGGCGGGTGGCGAGACGGCTCGGCTTCACCACCGAGGAGGATCCGGTGAAGGTCGAGACCGAGGTGGGGGAGCTGTTCCCCAAGAAGGACTGGACCATGCTCAGCCACCACCTCGTCTGGCACGGGCGACGGGTGTGCATCGCGCGCAACCCGGCGTGCGGGGCGTGCAGCATCGCCGACCTGTGCCCCTCCTACGGGGCGGGTGAGACGGACCCCGACAAGGCGGCGAAGCTGGTGCGCCCGGCGCCGGAGCGCTCGGAGTCGGCGGGCCTGCCCCTCAAGTAGTGCCGTCCCGAGCAGTGCTAGCTCGGCGCGGGACTCACCCGGGCCAGCCACCTCAGCAGGATCCGGTTGACCTCGTCCGGGGCTTCCTCGGGCAGGAAGTGGCCGGCGCCCGGGATCAGCTCGTAGTGGAGGTCCGGCGCGAGGGCTATGGCATCGAGGTCGGCACGCTCGGGCCGCACGATGCCGTCCCGGCCGCCCTGCAGCTGCAGCGTCGGCACACCGAGCGGACGGCGCAGCGCGGTACCGAACCGGCGGCCGTCCATCCGGGGTGTGGACCGCACGGCCCAGCGCAGCGCCTCGGCTGCCGAGTGCGCGGCGAACGGGATCCGCATGACGGCCTTGTACAGGTCGACCACGTCGTCGGGCAGCGGGGTGGCCGCGCCCAGCGCGAGCGTGCGCTCCACGAGGTCGCCCTGGGCCAGTGCCCGCTCAGGCAGGGTCGGGACCTGCAGGTACGCGATCTCGCGCAGGGCCGCCGTCGTGAAAGCGGCCCGGCTGCGCAGGCGCACCCGGGCCGGGTGCGGGCTGGCCAGCACGGCGACCGCCGTCGTCGTACCGGGGTGCAGAGCACCCATCGCCCAGGCGAGCGTGCCGCCCGTGCCGTGCCCCACCACCACGGCGCGCTCGCGCCCGAGGGAGCGGACGACGCCCGCGACGTCCGCCGCCCGCGCGGGTACCCCGTAGCCCGACGGCGGCTTGTCCGACCCGCCCACACCGCGCACGTCCATCGCGGCGACCCGGTAGCCGGCGTCGGCCAGGGCGGGGATCTGCGCGCGCCACGCCCACCAGAACTCGGGGTAACCGTGCAGGAGGACGACCAGCGGCGCCGAACGGCTCTCGGTCCCGGCGACCGCCACGTGGAAGCGTGAGCCGCCCGACGACACGAACTCGTGCTGCCACGGACCCTCGACCAGGGCGCACGTGTAGTCGCTGGTGGCTGCCGTGCGGACGGCCGGTCGGGCCGAGAGTGCGGTCACAGGTACGAACCTACGCGGTCGCTGCCGCGCGCGCCCGGCTACCGGCCACCGTTCAGTGGCCGGTCTGGGCGACCTGTCTCCCGGCCGGCCCCGCGTTGGGGTCGTCCGTGCCGGCCGTCGCGGCGTCCGCCGGTGCGGGCGGGAGCGCCGCGGAGGGCGGCGGAGCAGGGAGCTCCTCGATCGGCCGTTCCTTCGGCGGGTCGAACCGGTAGCCGACGTTGCGGACCGTGCCGATGAGCTGCTCGTGCTCAGGTCCGAGCTTGGCCCGGAGCCGCCGCACGTGGACGTCGACGGTGCGCGTGCCGCCGTAGTAGTCGTAGCCCCAGACCTCCTGCAGCAGCTGCGCACGCGTGAACACGCGGCCCGGATGCTGCACGAGGTACTTGAGGAGCTCGAACTCCTTGTAGGTCAGGTCGATCGGGCGACCGCGCAGCCTGGCGGTGTACCCGCCGGCGTCGATGGCGAGCTCGCCTGCCGAGATCTCCTGCTGCGACTCCTCGGCCGGGCCGCGCGCCGAGCGCTCGATCACCAGGCGCAGGCGGGCCTCGACCTCGGCGGGCGAGGCGGTCTCCAGCAGCAGGTCGTTGGCGCCCCACTCGTGGGTCACCACGGTCAGGCCGCCCTCGGTGAGGATCAGCACGAGCGGCACGGTCAGGCCCGTCGCGTGCAGCAGCCGGCAGGTGGTGCGGGCGGCGACCAGGTCACGGCGGGCATCCAGCAGGACGACGTCCGCATCCGGGGCGTCGACGAGCGCCGACGGCTCCATCGGAAGCACTCGGACCCGATGCGAAAGCAGTCCTAGTGCGGGCAGTACCTCGGCAGACCCACCGGTGGCGGGTGTGAGGATCAACAGCTCTGCCATTGACGCACCTCCTCTCGGAACCGGCGTCTTGCAACCGTCCCTGGCTCGGGTCTCGCTGTAGCGAGACGTCCCGTCGCGTCCAACTGGCTCTGCGGAAGTCTGCCCTGTTGCTTGTTGCGTGCATGTTACACGCCCTTTTCCTGGACACCACCATGCTGGTCAGGACACGTGACACTCACATGACACGCGCGTTGCCCGACTCTCACAGGCCTCTGATCAGGCGGTACGGCGGCCCGTCCGGAGGCTCTTTCGGACACTCTCCCGGACCCAGATTGAAGGAACTCGGACAGACTCTGGAAAACTCGGTGTCGTGTCCGTCTCCACCCGCGCCGTGACGACCGCTGCCCTCGCAGCCCTCGTCGCCGCTGCGTCCTACGTCCAGCCCCGGCCGCTGCCCCTCGTGGCGGCGGTGGTGGTCCTGGTGGTTCTCGTCGCGCTGGGCTGGCCGTCCCTGCTGCGGCTGCCCGCGGCAGGGAGCACGCGGCTGGTCGTGGCGCTCTGCGGTATCGGCGGGGCGGCCGCCACGTACTTCACCCAGGGCGAGCCGGTGCTGCGAAACCTGCCGACGGTCCTGGCCGGTGCGGTGGTGCTCTCGTTCATCGCACAGATGCTGCGCCGCGACGGCCGTCCGCAGCTGACGGAGTCGGTATCCGGCACGGTCGCGGGTGTCGTCGCCGCCATCGCGACCTCCGGCTGGATCGCCGCCGCACGGTCCGACGCCGGCGCCACGCTGGTGGTGACGAGCGCCGTCGCGCTGGCGGTCGCCGCTGCCGTGGCGGCGCTGCCGGTCCGCGGCTGGGTGGCGCTGGGGATCTCCGCGGTCGCCGCCGTGCTGGTGGGCGGGGCCGCGGCGACGCTGCTGCCGGACATCGACACCGTGAGCGGCCTGTGGTGCGGGCTCGTCGCCGGTGTCGTGGTCGGTGCGCTGCACCTGCTGCTGGAACGGCTGCCCGCCCGCGGAGCGCGGCTCGCCGGGCTCACGGCGGCCGCGCTGCCCGTGGCGGTCTGCGGCATCTTCGTGTTCGTCGTGGGCCGGATGGTGATCCTCTAGGACCGACGGATCGGGACCTGCGGATCCGGACCGACGGATCCGGCCCGACGGATCAGGACTGGCGGATCATCTCGCCGGCGATCTCGATGCGGACCTTCTTCGCGACCAGGACGCCGCCGGCCTCGAGCGCGACGTTCCAGAGCAGGCCCCACTCCTCGCGGTCGATGTCGCAGCTGCCGTGGAACCCGAAGATGTCCTGGCCGTAGGGGTCGTGCCCCACGCCGCCGAACTCGCAGTCGAGCGAGACCGGGCGCGTGACGCCGCGGACCGTGAGCAGGCCGTCCATGACGAACTTCGTGAAGGAGCCGTCGGGCTGGTCCGGGTCGTGCGGACGGCGTCCCGCGGTGCCCGCCTTGAGCCGCGCCCACGAGAAGATCGGGTCCACCTGCGTCCGCATCCGGAAGCCGGTGCTGCGGAACTCGATGGTGGGATGGTTCTCGACGTCCAGGAAGTCGGGGCCGGACAGGTGCGCGTCGCGGTCGGGCACGTGGGTGCCGATGGACGCCGCCTGGATCGTGCAGCTGACCTGGGACATCAGGGGGTCGTCGGCGACGAGCACCGACGCCTCGCCCTCGGCGAACTCACCGCGGACAGGGCTGACCATCATGTGCATGGCGAGAAAGCCGAGCCGTTTGTGGTTCTGGTCGAGCGCGTACTTCCCGGCCGCCGGGATGGTGATTCCGTTCCAGGTGCGGGTAGGCAAAACTTCCATCTTAGCAAATTCTCCCATATATGCGGATGCATGCACGTTACCACCGGGGCGACATCGGCTTGGTAGGCATTTCGGCACGAGAAATACTGCTTCGGGCGGGGGTGGTGCCAAGGAAATCACGCGCGCGATCCTGCGAGAAGCGAGCAGGCGTGCAATGTGACAGGCGTCATTGCAGGTGAGGACTTGTCTGGACGAGCAACACACGGCATCGTGGGTTAAATGTTGTTGGGACAAGTGGTCGCGCTGGTCGTGCTCGTGCTGGGTACCGCAGCTCTCGGAGTGTGGTGGTCGGCACGTCAGGGTGCCGTGCGCGCGCCCCGGCAGGCGCCGGCCGGCATCGACTGGGCGTCGGCCGGGATCGCGCTCGCGGACCGGGTGACGTTCGTGCAGTTCTCTGCCGAGGTGTGCGCCGCGTGCCGGTCCACCTCACGGGTGCTCGGCGGGCTCACCGGCTCGAGCTCCGGCGTCGGGCACCGCGAGCTGCTCGTGGACGACCACCTCGACCTCGTGCGCAGCCTGGGCGTGCTCCGCACGCCCACCGTGCTCGTGGTCGACGGCGGCGGTCGCGAGGTGGCCCGCATGAGCGGCGTAGTCTCCGACACGCAGGCACGACAGGCACTCAACCGGGTCCCCACTGCGGCGGCCGAAGCGGACGGGGAAGGGCAGTCATGAGCGTGAACAAGGGGATCGACCCGCGCGGACCGCGCGTCGGGGCAAGCATCACGGCGGTGCTGCTGGCAGCCGTGGTGCTGCTCGGCGCGAGCACCGCCGGACTGTGGCTGCTCACGTTCATCATGCTGAGCTTCCTGCTCGGCACGCTGCGCGGAGCCGAGGGCTCGTGGCAGGGCATGCTGTTCAAGAAGTTCGTCCGGCCCCGGCTGGGCCCGCCCGCGGAGATGGAGGACCGGCGTCCGCCGCGCTTCGCGCAGGGAGTCGGCCTCTTCGTCACCGCGGTCGGCGTGATCCTCGGGTTCTTCGGCGTGCTTCCGGCGGTGCCGATCGCGGCAGCGGTGGCGTTCGTCGCAGCGGCGCTCAACGCCGTCGTCGGCCTGTGCCTCGGGTGCGAGATGTACCTGCTGCTGCGTCGGACGGGCCTGGTCCGCGCCTGAGCACCACGCTGCCGAGGTAGAACCAGGGCGAGATAGAACCCCGGCCGAGCCGGCGTTCTATCTCGCCACAGTTCTATCTCGGCGTACTGGTTCAGTAGACGAGCGCCTGGGCTCCGTCGCGCAGGATCTCCTCCGTGAAGAGGGCCGCGCCCGCGATCCGGACGCCGGGCAGCACGTCCGCCTCGGTGATGTCCCTGCGCGCGGCGCACTGGGTGCAGAGCGTGACGGTTCCCGCGGCCAGGACGGCCTCCAGCAGGTCGGGCAGCGGCGTCGCGTGCTCGAGCGTGAGGTCGGCCGCGCGGCCGGGCAGCGCGAACCACGCCGACTCCCCGGTGAGCCAGAGGCTCACCTCTGCCCCGGAAGCCACGGCGGCGGCCGCGACGGTGAATGCCTGGTTGGTGGCCTCGGGCCGATCCAGGCCCGCAGTGGTCTTGATCACGAGCTGGCGCATGCCGCTGACTGTAAGCGCTCGACCGTTAGGATCGACAGCATGTCGATCCATGCCCTTGAGCTCATCTTCACCGGCCTCATCGTCGCCGTCGCCGTCGCGGTCACCTGGTTCGCCGGCTACGTCGTCTACAAGCTGTACACGGGCCAGCGCTGATGACGTTCACGTTCCCTGACGGCCTCTCGCCCGACGTGTACCCGCTGGCCTGGCTGGTCGGCCGGTGGCGCGGCGAGGGCGTGATCGAGTACCCGAGCATCGGCAAGAAGACGTTCGTGCAGGACCTTGTCTTCGACCACGACGGCGGCCCGTACGTGCGCTTCGAGTCCACGCTGCGGGTACTGGACGAGACGGTCCCCGACAAGCTGCCCGACGACGGCGAGTGGCCGGCCCCCGTGCCGGACCCGGCCGGCACCGTCTGGTCCACCGAGACCGGCTACTGGCGGGTGTCCACCGACCGCCCCGACGGCCTCGAGGACGAGAAGCACGCGCTCGAGGTGCTCGTCGCCGACGCCTCCGGGCGCATCACGGTCTACGTCGGCGCCGCGGGCAACGGGCGGATCGACCTGGCTTCGGACGCCATCGCGCGGACGTCGACGGCGTCCGAGGTGCGGGCGTCGAAGCGGCTGTACGGACTGGTGCAGGGCCGCCTGCTCTGGGTGGAGGAGCTCGCCGCGTTCGGCGAGCCCATGCGCTCTTACGCGTCGGCGGAGCTGGACCGGCAGTCGTAACCCGCAGAGACAACGCAGGCGGGGAATGCCCCGCCCGCCCACAACGCTGCACCTGAGGTGAGCATGGATTACGAGAGCCCCCTGTTGAGCCGCCACGGCGCGGTCGCCGCGTCCGGTCCCGACGCCGGGATCGCCTGGCACTACGGCGACCCGACGGCCGAGCAGCGCGCGCTGTCGCGCGGCGGGGCGGTGGTCGACCAGTCGCACCTCGGGATCGTCCGGGTCGCCGGCCCGGACCGGCTGAGCTGGCTGCACTCGATCACCTCGCAGCAGCTCGACGGCCTGGCGCCCCGGACCAGCACGGAGCTGCTGGTCCTCTCGCCGCAGGGCCACATCGAGCATGCGGCGGGCGTCGTGGACGACGGCGAGGCCACGTGGCTGATCACCGAGCGTGAGTCGGCGCCCGGCCTGGCCGGCTGGCTCGACCGGATGCGGTTCACGCTCCGTGTCGAGGTCGCCGACGTCACCGACGAGTGGGCGGCGATCGGCGAGCCCGTCGCCGCGGAGGGCGTCGAGGGCGAGCCTGTGACCTGGCACGATGCCTGGCCGAACGTCCTGCCCGGCGGCACGCGCTACGGCCCGCCCGAGTCCGAGCACCCCGGTACTACCCGCCCGTGGCGGCTCGTGCTGGTGCCGCGTGCGGACCTGGAGGCCGAGGTCTCGGCACGTGAGGCGGCCGGCTGGCCCCTCGCCGGCACCTGGGCCACCGAGGCCCTCCGGGTCGAGGCGTGGCGCCCGCGGTACGCGCGCGACGTCGACGCCCGCAGCATCCCGCACGAGCTGGACTGGCTGCGGACCGCCGTCCACATCAACAAGGGCTGCTACCGCGGCCAGGAGACCGTCGCCCGCGTGCACAACCTCGGCCGGCCGCCGCGCCGGCTGGTCATGCTGCACCTCGACGGCTCCCAGCACCTGCTCCCCGAGCCCGGCGCGGAGGTGCGCCTCCCGGCGCCGGACGGCGGGGCCGGCAAGGTGGTGGGCACGCTGACCTCGATGGCCCGGCACCACGAGCTGGGTCCCATCGGCCTGGCCGTGCTCAAGCGCAACGTGCCCGAGGACCAGGAGCTCATGGTGGCGGGGGAGGTCTCCGGTCAGGTCCTCGAGGTGTCCGCGGCCCAGGAGGTAGTGGTTCCCGGCGACGGTGTCTCGGTCGACCGCCCGGAGTCGCACGGTCCGCTGACCCGTGGCCTGCGCGGTCCGGGCAGCCTGATCTGACCGCGAACCTGTCAGACGCGCACGCATGTGTCAGACGTACAGGTCACTCCGTTGACCTGTACGTCTGACACGGTCTCGGGGCCCGGGCGGGTGGATGCGAGGATGCACCCGTGAGCTCACTGTCCGGCTCGGCCGACGAGATGTGGCGCAAGGCCATGCGCACGCTCATGCTGCGCACCCGGTTGCGCCAGGGCTGGACACGCGCGCGGGCGGGCCTGATCCCGATCGCCCAGGCCTCGCTCGCCGCCGGCGCCGCCTACCTGGTCGCGCGGTACCTGCTGGGGCACGAGCAGCCCTTCTTCGCGCCCGTCGCGGCGTGGGTCCTGCTCGGGTTCTCCGCGCAGCGGGACGTCCGCCGGGTCTCCGAGATGGCCGTGGGCGTCGCGGTCGGCGTCGCCATGGGCGACCTGATCGTGCACCTCATCGGGTCCGGCTGGTGGCAGCTCTCCCTGGTGCTCTTCATCTCCGCGATCGCCGCCCGGTTCATCGACCGCGGCGCCCTCCTCGTCACGCAGGCCGGGGTGCAGGCGATCATCGTGGTGGGCCTGCCGTCGGTCTCCGGCGGGCCGCTCGGGCGGTGGACGGACGCCCTGGTCGGCGGTGCCATCGCCCTCCTCGTCGCGCTGCTCACGCCCGGTGACACCCGGCGTCGTCCGAGGGCCCTCGCCGAGCAGGCGGTGACCGAGCTCGCCCAGACCCTGGAGACGCTCGCCCGTGGCCTGCGCTCGCGGGACGTCGACGACGTCCAGGCCGCCCTCGTGCGCGGCCGGGCCTCCGAGCCCGTGCTCGCCGAGTGGCAGGAGGCCGCACGCGGGGCGCGCGAGCTCGCGCGGATCTCCGTGGGGCGGATGTATCGCGCGGAGCTCGCCCGGCTGGAGGAGCAGGCGGTGCTCGTGGACCGGACCATGCGTTCGGTACGGGTCATGGCCCGCCGCGTGCTCCCTGTCATCCAGGCCGACCACGACGTCGAGCCGGTGGCGGAGCTCGTCGAGGGCTTCGCGACCGGTGTGCGGCAGCTCGCGTCCGACGTCGGCTCCGGGGGTGACGGCAGGCGCGGACGCGACGCCCTGACCGCCGTCGCGGCGCGGGTGGACCCGCGGACCGTCGGCGAGGGCGACTGGCAGGTGCAGTCGCTGGTGATGCTGCTGCGCTCGCCCGTCGTCGACACGCTGGAGGCCGCGGGCGCCTCCCCGGGCGAGGCCAGGGACGCGCTGCCGGAGCTGTAGCCAGTGCCGTAGGCTCGCGGCGTGGGATTCTTGCAGTGGTTCGTCATGGCCGCACTCGCGCTGGTGGTCTTTGTCGTGCAGGTCGTCGCACTGATCGACGCCGCACGCCGACCCGACAAGGGCTTCCGGGCCGAAGGGCGGTTGCCCAAGGTCGGCTGGCTGGCGATCCTTGGCGTCGCCGCCGCGCTCGGCTTCCTGGGGCTGCCGCAGGGCTGGCTCCAGGGCGGGTTCATGTTCGGCTCGTTCCTCAACATCATCGCGGTGGCGCCGGCGATCATCTACTGGGTGAGCCTGCGTCCTCGTCTGCTGCCGTACAGCTCGCGCAACCGGCCGCGTGGACCGCAGGGCGGCTGGTGACCGCGCCGATGGAGACCGGGCGAGCAGGGTCACCGATGACCCGGACCGGGCGGACGGCGTCGGGCAGCGTGTTCGACGACGCCGCGCCGCTGGCCGAGGTGATCCGCGGCGATCTCGTCGAGTCCGTGCACCTGGGGCACCTCGTGGTGCTCGACCCGGCCGGCCGGCCGGTGATCCAGGTGGGCAACCCGACCACGCAGATCTGGGCGCGGTCGTCGCTCAAGCCGCTGCAGCTCGTGGCGATGCTGCGCGCCGGCCTGGAGCTGCCGGACCGCCTGCTGGCGCTGGCCGCGGCCAGCCACAACGGCGAGCAGTTCCACCTCGAGGGCGTGCTGCAGATCCTCGCCTCCAGGGGCCTCGGCACCGGCGCGCTGCAGAACACGCCTGACCTGCCGCTCTACCCGCCGGCCGCGCTCGAGTGGCACATGGCGCCGCTGAGCGGCGGACCGGGTCCGGCGTCGCTCGCGCAGAACTGTTCGGGCAAGCACGCCGCGATGCTCGTCACCTGCCTCACGCAGGGCTGGGACATCGAGACCTACCTGTCGCCCGAGCATCCGCTGCAGCGGGCCGTCCGCGCGACCGTCCTCGAGCTGACCGGCGACGCCGAGGTGGTCATGCACACCACGGTCGACGGCTGCGGCGCACCCCTGTTCTCGACGACGCTGCTCGGCCTGGCCCGCGCGTTCTCGACCCTGGGCGCCGCGCCCACCGTCGACGTCATCTCACACGAGGCGCGCGTCGGCCGTGCGCTCTCCGCGCACCCCGACATGGTGGGCGGCACCGGCCGCGACGCCACGCTCGCGATGGAGGCGGTGCCGGGCCTCGTCGCGAAGGACGGCGCCGAGGGCGTCTACGCCGCCGGGCTGCCCGACGGCTCCGCCATCGCGTTCAAGGTGCTCGACGGGTCCGCACGGGCCCGTCCGGCGATCCTCGCCGCCGCCCTGCGCGCCGCGGGTGCGGCAGGCCTGCCCGGTGTGTACCCGGGTGGCCTCGACGGGCTGGGCCGCGTGCCGGTGCTCGGCGGCGGCCGGCCGGTCGGAGAGGTCCGGGCGGTCTTCGCCGATGCGTACGAGGTCCGCCGATGAGGGCGGTCCTGCAGCGCGTCACGCGCGCCTCGGTGACCGTCGACGGCGAGGTTGTCGGCGCCATCGACAAGCCCGGCGTCATGGCGCTGGTCGGTGTCACGCACGACGACGGTCCCGCCCAGGTCGAGACGATCGCCCGCAAGATCGCCGAGCTCAGGATCCTGCACGACGAGAAGTCAGTGGCCGACGTCGGCGCGCCCGTGCTCGTCGTCAGCCAGTTCACGCTCTACGGCGACGCCCGCAAGGGGCGCCGCCCGACCTGGGTCCAGGCGGCGCCGGGGCCGGTCGCCGAGCCCCTCGTGGACGCCGTCGTCGCCGCGCTGCGCGAGCGCGGCCTGACCGTCGAGACCGGACGGTTCGGTGCCGACATGCAGGTGGAGCTGGTCAACGACGGCCCGGTGACGATCCTCGTCGAGGCCTGACCGGGCGTACCGGCTCACCCCCTGAGCGCCAGCACCGCCAGCTCCGTCCGGGAGCGCACCCCGAGCTTGCGGAAGACCCGCCCCAGGTGCACCTCGACGGTGCGGACCGACACGTAGAGGTTCGCGGCGACCTGCCGGTTCGTCCGGCCCTGCACCACCAGCCGCGCGACGTCGAGCTCGCGTTCGGTGAGCAGGCCGTCCCACTGCCCGCACAGATCCTCTTGCGCGGCGGCAGCCTGCCCGCCGGCAGCCTGCCCGAGGCCGGCCTGCCCGCCGCCGGCGGGTTCGTCCCCGGGCTCGTCCGGCGCCCGGCCGCCCGTCCCGCCCGCACCGGCGGGCACGAAGCCCGGCGTCTTGAGCGCCTGTTCGGCGATGTGCTCCCAGGCCTTCGCCCCGGACTCCTCGAACAGCTCGTGCGCCCCGAGCAGGTGCGCCGCGGCGTCCCCGGGCAGGCCGAGGCGCGCGTACGCGCGGGCCGCGACCAGCTCGGTGAGGCCGCGCTCGAACGTCGAGCCCACCCGCAGCGACGCTTCGACGGCCCGTTCGCGTGCCCGGTTGACGCCAGAGGCGTCCGCGAGGGCGAGCTCGGCCCGCGCCAGGTCGAGCCGACGCCGCCGCGTCGGACCGCCGGAGAAACCGCCCGCCGAGTCCGGACCCGCTGTCGGCAGGACGTGGAGCCGAAGGCGTTCGTGCGAGTGCCGGGCAGCCCGGTCCTGGCCGGCGAGCACGAGCAGCTCCACCGGGTCGGGGGTGGGCAGCCAGAGCCTGCGCAGCTCGTCCCCGCCGCGTTCGGCCGCGAGCCCTAGCAGCGTGGCCGCCTCGACCCAGCGGCCGTTGAACACCGCGGTCTGGGCGCGGTCGCCCAGCGTCGCGGCCCGGACCACGGGCGCCACCTGCCCAGGCACCGAGGCCTCGAGCGCGGCGGTCGGGCGGCTCAGGTGCCCCTCCCGGACCAGGTCGAGGCGCCGCGCGAGCGCTATGCCGAGCCCGCCGAAGGCGAGGGCGACGGGCAGGCGCTCGACGGCGTCGTCGAGCACCGATGCCGCGCCGGTGATGTCGCCGAGGCGCAGCGCGAGGTACGACTGGGCGACGCGCAGGTGCGCCTCCGCGAGCGGCGTCATGGCGTCGGAGGGGCCGTCGAACCACCAGCTGGGCGGGCGTGCGGGAGCCAGCTCCGCGACCTCGGCGAGGACGGCCGCGGCCTCACCGGGGGCGCCGTCGAGCATGCGCATCATCTTGCGCGCGGCGGCGAGCGCCGCACGGTCGGCGCCGCAGGCGTCGCCAGGGACCACCGCGTCGGGCCGGCCGTCCAGGAGCGCGAGCGCGATGCCGAGCGGGCGCGCGGCGTCGGGCGCTCCGTCGGCGGGGGAGCCGGTGCCTGCGGCATGGGCGGCACGGCGGAGGTGCATGACGGCGTCGTGCACGTGCCCCGCCCAGAGCGCCGCCCGGCCGGCCACCGCGAACGCGCGTGCGCGCACCTGGTCGGTGCCGTGGCTGGCGGCCTCGCGGGCCACCTCGTGCGCGCGGTGGACGTCGCCGCGCGCGAGGTGCTGCTCGGCGAGCTCGACCAGCCCGTCCGCGAGCAGGGGGTCGCCCGCGAGCGTGCTGAGCGCCGTGTGCCACATGGCGACGAGCGGTTCGTCGGCCCTGCGGTGCACCTCCGCGAGGGCCCCGTGGGCGGCGGTGCGGGTGGCGAGGTCGGCGTCCTCGTGGACTATCGAGCGGATGCGGGGATGGTGGAACCGGAACCGGCCGCCCACCAGGTGCAGGTGCCGGCCGGCCGGTCCGGCCATGAGCGTGTCTATGTCGGTGCCCGACGCGGCGAGCAGCACCTCGGTGCGGTCCACCACGGCGACGGCGGCGACGAGCAGCACGCGGCGTGCGTCCTCGTCGAGGCCGAGCGGGCCGACCGCCTCGCGGACAGCGCGCGCGGCAGGTAGCGGGTCCGGCATCAGCGCCGTCCCGAGGAGATGCTCGTCGTCGAGCATCCGGGCTGTCTGGTCCACACATCCAGGTTCGTCACCCACCACTCGGCTGAGCTCGCACGCGACGTGAGGTGCCACGGTGCGGTCGCCAAGGGGGAGCGGAAATACGACTTGCTGCGGCAGCGCGGTCATCGTCGACACCCTCCCGGATTCGTTCAAGGTGCTCGCAAGTATGGCCTCCGAACGTTTCACCCGCATCAACCTGAGGTCACGACTTTTGCTGCGAACCGCCGTCTGACCTGCCATGCTGCCCCGTCCCGAGGGCGAGGTGCCTGATACCGCACGAGGTTGTTTCGGAGGCGAAGGTTTCACCCCGTAACAACCACGTGCGGATCGCGCGGTTCCACTACGTAGTCCCATCGTGTGGAATTCCCTTATTTCCCATTAACGCAGGTTTCCTTACTTTTAGCGGAGCGTGACCCAGCGCTACCCACCGCTACCGGCGCAGCACGACCGGACCAGAGAGGGAAGACGATGGACTCGACGTACGAACCGCCGTCAGGCATCAGCAAGACAGGCCGACGAATCCTCGCGGGGGTGGCCGCGCTCGCCGTGGCGGCCTCCGCCGCCGTGACGGGCATCGGCCTCCGGGACGCGAACGCGGCGGAGAGCGAGGCCGCCTCCGCTGCCGGCACCTCCGCCATCAACGGCTTCCGCAGCGTCGGCTACTTCGCCCAGTGGGGTGTGTACGGGCGCGGCTACCAGGTCAAGCAGATCGACACGTCAGGCGTGGCCGACGAGCTGACCCACATCAACTACGCCTTCGCGAACATCCACCACCAGAACCTCGAGTGCTTCGAGGCGAACAAGGCGCAGAGCCCTGGGCCCAACGGCTCCGACGGCGCGGGCGACGCCTGGGCCGACTACGGCATGGGCTACACGGCGGCCAACTCGGTCTCCGGCGCCGCCGACTCCTGGGACCAGCCGCTGGCCGGGTCGTTCAACCAGCTCAAGCAGCTCAAGGCCAAGCACCCCGACCTCAAGGTCATGATGTCGATCGGCGGGTGGACCTGGTCCAAGAACTTCTCGCTGGCGGCCAAGACCGACGCCTCGCGCGAGAAGCTCGTGTCGAGCTGCATCAACATGTTCATCAAGGGCAACCTGCCGGTCATCGACGGCCGCGGCGGCGCCGGTGCCGCCGCAGGAGTCTTCGACGGGTTCGACATCGACTGGGAGTGGCCGGGCTCGCCGAACGGCGCCGAGGGCAACCACGTCGATCCGGTGAACGACAAGCGCAACTTCAAGCTTCTGCTCGCCGAGTTCCGCGAGCAGCTCGACGCGCTCAGCGCTCAGACGGGCAAGGACTACGAGCTCTCCGCGTTCCTGCCCGCCAACCCCGCGGACATCACGGCGGGCGGCTGGAACGACCCCGAGATCTTCAACTACCTCGACTTCGGCAACGTCCAGGGCTACGACCTGCACGGTGCGTGGGACGCGGACCTGACCGGACACCAGGGCAACCTGTACCACGACCCGGAGGACCCGCGGGAGGCCGCACGGCAGTTCAGCGTCGACCTCGCGGTGCGGTCGTACACGGACGCGGGGATCGACCCCGCACAGCTCGGCCTCGGCCTCGCGATGTACGGGCGCGGCTGGACCGGCGCCCCGTCGTCCGACGCGTGGGGTACCGCGACCGGCCCGGCCTCCGGGCAGTGGGAGGCGGGCATCAACGACTACGACGTGATCAAGAACGTCGGGACCGGGTACTACGACGCCGCCCTCGGGGCTGCCTGGCGGCACGACGGCAGCACCTGGTGGTCGTACGACAACGAGCAGTCCGTCCGGGCCAAGGCCAACTTCATCCGGGCAGAGGGCCTGGGCGGGGCCATGTGGTGGGACCTGTCGGGTGACCGGTCCGGCACGCTGACCGGCGCGCTGCAGGGTGTGCTCGGCACCGGTACGCCGGGACCGGTGGAGGGTGGCGGTCCGACGGACCCGACCGATCCCCCGGACCCGACGGACCCGCCGGACCCGACCGACCCGCCGGTCGAGGAGTGCACGGCGGCAGCCTGGAGCGCGTCGGCCGTCTACGTGGGCGGGAACACCGTCTCGCACAACGGCCACGAGTGGCGCGCCAAGTGGTGGACGCAGGGCGAGACGCCCGCGCCGTCCGAGTGGGGGGTGTGGCAGGACCTGGGCGCCTGCTGAGCTGAGCTGTCAGACGCTCCCGCAGTTGTCAGACCCCCAGGTCACTCGGGTGACCTGGGGGTCTGACACGTGCGCACGCGTCTGACACGTGCGCAGGTCGAGCCTGCCGAGACCGTTTTGTTGTGCGGCACGGGTGCAAGGACCCCGCCAGCCACGACAGAGTGTGGGGGTGGACGACAGCCCCGGCGCCCCGCAGGACGATCTGCCGCACGAACGGCTCGAGCACGACGAGGCCTGGTTCAGTGCGCTCTTCGACGCGCACTCGCGCGCCCTCTACTCCTACTTCGTGCGCAGGCTGCCCGACGGCGGTCGTGCCTCCGACGCCGAGGACCTCGCCGCCGAGGTGCTCGCCACCGCGTGGCGCCGTCGCGACGACGTTCCGGACGGCGCCGAGCTGCCGTGGATGTACCGGACGGCCGGCTTCGTGCTGGCGAACCACCGGCGCAAGATGCGGGCGCTGCCCGTCGCGATAGTCCCCGACGAGCCGGACGACGTGGACCCCGCGACCTTCGCAGCCACGGACGACGCCGTCCGGCAGGTCCTGTCCAGGCTCTCCCCGCGCGACCGGCGCATCCTGCTGCTCGTCGCCTGGGACGGGCTGTCCGGGGACGATCTCGCCGGGGTGCTCGGGGTCTCCCGCGGCGGTGCCGATGCGGCGTTGTCCCGCGCGCGGGCGCGGCTTCGCGACGCGTGGGACGCCCACGAGCAAGCGGTGGACGCATGAGCACATGTAGAGGGTGTGCGCGGTGCGCAGCCGAGCACGGCACGGAGGGACGGCGATGAACGAGCACGAACGGCAGGCGGACCCGGCGTTCGACCGCCTGATGGCGGCGGACCCCGCGAGGCATGCGCCCGATCCGGTCCAGGGCGTGCTCCGGGCCAAGGTGGAGGCGCTGATCGCGGAGCAGCCCGGGGGCGCTCAGCCCGGGGCGACTCCGACAGGGACCGCAGGGCATGAGCAGGCGGACGAGCTCGCGCTGCGACGCTACCGGCGCCGGACGTCGTGGCTGGTCGCGGCCGCGGTGGCCGGCATCGTCGCGGCGGGCGGGGGCGGTTACGTGGCCGGGGAGTCGGGGGCCGGTCCCACCGCGGCGTCGGAGATGGCGCCGGAGATGGCGCCAGAGAGCGGCGTCACGGACGAGTCCGCCGACGGGCCGTCGGTCATGGCCGGGCCGGACGAGGGCACGGCCCGGGATGAGAGCGAGGCGGGATCAGGGACCTTGGAGTCGCTCGACGCCGGCGGTGACCTGCCGACGGCGACCGGGCTCGTCTTCCACGCCGGCGCCGGGCTGTCGGACGCGCCGACGGCGGCCGAGGTGCGCGTTGCCGGGAAGCCCGGCGAGAGCCTCGGCTCCTACCCCGTGATCAGCGAGGTGGAGGCCGTCGAGCGGCTGGGCGACCCGCGGTTCGCCGGCGCGGTGCTGGGCAGTACCCAGCAGGATCCGCCGTCGCAGGAGAAGGCCGGGCCGTTGCCCGCGCCTGTGCCCGGTGGGCCGCTCGCCTGGCCGGTCGAGGACGTGACCATCCGCTCCGCGGCCCTCGTCGAGGTGCGCTACACGCTGCCCGACGGCACCGTGCTGCTCGTGCCCGCCTACGACCTCACCGACGTCGAGGGCAACAGCTGGACCGTCATGGCGGTGGACGAGGAGCTGCTCGACCTCGCACCGTGACGCGACCGCACTCCGGGCGTCATAGGGTCGGGGACGCAGGGATCCGAAACCCCACATCCTGAACTTCACAAGGAGTGCAACCATGGCAACACGTACTGCCCGCACCGCCTGGAACGGCACCTTCACGGAGGGGTCGGGGCAGGTCGAGCTGTCGTCGTCGGGCGTAGGGACGTACGACGTCTCCTGGCCGGCGCGCATCGCCGACCAGGCCGCCGGCGTCACCAGCCCCGAGGAGCTCCTCGCGGCGTCGCACTCGTCGTGCTTCACCATGGCGTTCACGAACGAGCTGGGCGGGGCCGGTGCCACGCCGGAGCAGATCGAGGTCACGGCCGACGTGACCCTCGGGCCGGACCCGGCAGGCGGCGTCCGCATCACCAAGAGCGCCCTGACGGTGCGCGGTTTCGCGACGGGCATCGACGAGGCGGGCTTCAAGGCCGCCGCCGAGGCCGCCAAGGCCGGCTGCCCGATCTCGAAGGCCCTCACGGGCGTCGACGCGATCACGATCGACGTCACCTTCGAGGGCTGACCGCCCTTCTCGAGCCCTCGTTGGTCGAGCCTCCACGCTGGTCGAGCTTGTCGAGACCAATCAGGTCTCGACAAGCTCGACCGGCGGGAGTCTCGCCTGTGAACGCCTGGCGCGATCCGCCGCCTCGTGGTGCGAGAATCGCGAGGTGCCCTCGCAGACCCACGACGCCCCGTCCCGGAACGGTATGAACGACGACGACCGCGCCGCGCACCGCTCGACGGGCCACACCGCTGACGTCGCCGAGGCCGCCCGCGCGGCCCGCGAGAAGGCCGAGGCCCGTGCCGCCGAGGAGGCGGAACGCCGTCGCGCCGCGAGCGAGGAGCGGCGCAAGGCCGCTCGTCGCGAGGCGGACCACGCCGCCGAGGCCGCGCGCGAGGCGGTCGCCGACGCGCTGCGCACCGCCATGACCGGCGTCGTCGACACCAGCACGCGCCGGCGCGCCGAGTACTCCACCGACGCGTCCAACTACCGGGTGGTCCCCGAGGGTGTGGTCTTCCCGGAGACGGCCGACGACGTCGTCGCGGCGCTCGAGGTGCTGCGCGAGCTCAAGGTCCCGATCACGGCACGCGGCGCGGGCACGTCCGTCGCGGGCAACTCGGTGGGGCCCGGTGTCGTGCTCGACCTGGGGCGCAACCTCAACCGGGTGCTGAGCATCGACCCGAAGCACCGCACGGCCCGGGTCCAGCCGGGCACGATCATGTCGACCCTCCAGGCGGAGGCCAAGCCGCACGGCCTGCGCTTCGGCCCCGACCCGAGCACCCAGAACCGCGCGACGCTCGGCGGCATGATCGGCAACAACGCGTGCGGCCCGCACGCCGTCGCCTACGGGCGCACCGCCGACAACGTGGTCGCGCTCGACGTGATCGACGGCGCCGGACGCCGGTTCACCGCGGGCTCCGGCGACCCGGAGTTCGCCGACGTCCCCGGCCTCAAGGAGCTCGTCCGGGACAACCTCGCGCTGATCCGCACGGAGTTCGGCCGGTTCGGCCGGCAGGTCTCGGGCTACTCGCTGGAGCACCTCCTGCCCGAGAACGGCTCGAACCTCGCCCGCGCCCTGGTGGGCACGGAGGGCACGCTCGTCACCGTCCTGGAGGCAGAGCTCAACCTGGTGGAGACGCCGGGCGCGCCCACCCTCGTTGTCCTCGGCTATCCCGACATGCCCACCGCCGCGGACGACGTCCCGCGGCTCCTCCGCCACAAGCCGCTCGCGATCGAGGGGCTGGACGCGCGCCTCGTCGACGTCGTCCGGCGCGCCAAGGGCGCGGAGTCCGTCCCTGCGCTGCCCGACGGCGCGGGGTGGCTCATGATCGAGGTCGGCGGCTCGTCGCAGGCCGAGGCCCTGGGGCGCGCGGACGCCATCGTCGCGTCCGCGACGGCGCTGGACTCCGTGGTGCTGCCCGCGGGTTCGGACGCCACGAAGATGTGGCAGATCCGGGCCGACGGCGCCGGGCTCGCCGGCCGCACGCCCGCGGGGGAGCAGGCCTGGCCCGGCTGGGAGGACTCGGCGGTACCGCCCGAGAAGCTGGGCCCGTACCTGCGCGACCTGCAGGCGCTCATGGACCGGTACGGCGTGGACGGCCTGCCGTACGGCCACTTCGGCGACGGCTGCGTGCACCTGCGGATCGACATCCCGCTGGAGACGTCGGGATCGGTGCTGCGCACCTTCATGATCGAGGCGGCGGAGCTCGTCGCCGGCTACGGCGGGTCCCTGTCCGGCGAGCACGGCGACGGCCGCGCCCGGTCCGAGCTGCTGCCGCTCATCTACTCGCCCGAGGCGATCGCGCTGATGGAGCGGTTCAAGGCGCTGTTCGACCCGAAGGACCTGCTCAACCCGGGCGTCGTCGTGCGGCCGCGGGCCGTGGACGACGACCTGCGCCGCCCCCAGGCCGCGCCGGTGCGGACCAAGCTGCCGCTGGCGGGCAAGGGTTCGGGGCACGGCGTCCGGCGCAAGGCCGGGTACGAGGGGTTCTCGTTCGCGCACGACCACAACGACCTGTCGACCGCCGTGCACCGCTGCGTGGGCGTGGGCAAGTGCCGGGCGGACACCTCGGCGTCGGGCGGCTTCATGTGCCCGAGCTACCAGGCGACCAAGGACGAGAAGGACGTGACCCGCGGGCGCGCCCGTGTGCTGCAGGAGGCGGTGAACGGGACCCTCGTCGGCGGCCTGGCGGCGCCCGAGGTCCGGGAGTCGCTGGACCTGTGCCTGTCCTGCAAGGCGTGCTCGAGCGACTGCCCGGCCGGCGTCGACATGGCGCAGTACAAGTCGGAGGTCCTGTACCGGACCTACCGCGGCAAGCTGCGGCCGGTCGACCACTACGCGCTGGGCTGGCTGCCGCGCTGGGCCCGCCTGGCCGGGGCGGTCCCCGAGCTGGTCAACGGCCTGCTGGGCGTGAGGTGGATCGGCAAGGCGGTGCTGTGGGCCGGCGGCATGGACACGCGGCGGTCGATGCCGAAGTTCGCCGAGGTCCCGTTCCGGCAGTGGTGGGCACGCGGCGGCGCGACGCACGGCGTCCCGGGGCTGCCGGTGGTGGCCGACGACGACGGGCTCGGCGTGCCGGGCCGCGAGGGCGCCACGGCGGCGCGGCTCGCCACCAAGCCCAAGGTGGTGCTCTGGACCGACTCGTTCAGCGACGCGCTGTCGCCCTCGGTGCCGCAGGCCGCCGTGAAGGTGCTGACCAAGGCCGGGTACTCCGTGATCGTCCCGGACGAGCAGGCGTGCTGCGGCCTCACCTGGATCTCGACCGGTCAGCTCGACGGCGCCCGGCGCCGGCTGCTCAAGCTGCTCGAGGTGCTCGGGCCGTACGCGGTGAACGGCATCCCGATCATGGGGCTGGAGCCGTCCTGCACGGCGGTGCTGCGCTCCGACCTGCTCGACCTGTTCCCGGACGACCCGCGCGCCCAGGCGGTCGCCCGCATGACGCGGACGGCGGCGGAGCTGCTGACCTCCGACGACGTGCCGGACCAGTGGGAGATGCCGTCGCTGGCGGATGTGTCCGCCGTCGTGCAGCCGCACTGCCACCAGCACTCGGTGATGGGGTTCGAGGCCGACCGGAACCTGCTCGAGAAGGGCGGGGCGAAGGTCGAGGTCCTCGCGGGCTGCTGCGGCCTGGCCGGCAACTTCGGCATGCAGAAGGGCCACTACGAGACGTCGGTGGCGGTCGCGGAGAACGCGCTGCTGCCGGCGCTGCGCGACGCCGCCCCCGGGACCACCTACCTTGCCGACGGCTTCTCCTGCCGCACGCAGGCGCTGGACCTGATGGGTGTGGAGGGCAAGTCCCTGCTGGAGGTCATCGCGGACCGGTTGTAAGAGGTCAGCGCTGGCGGAGGCTGCCGACCTTCTCCCGGACGAGCTCGCGGATCGCCTCGTGGTCCTCGAGCGGGAACAGCTGCTTCGGCAGGACGCAGACCGCCGTCGACAGGCCCCGGCCGGCCACGAGATGGAACCTCGACCGGGTCTCGACGGCGCTCCGGACCAGCGGCCAGCCGTAGGACACCGACGTCTCCTGGCCGGTGCAGGTGATCCGCTCGTCGTCGATCCGGACCGTGGCACCCTGCCGGAACGGGGAGGTGCGGGCCATGTGCCAGGCGAACAGGTCCGGGATCCACCCGATCACGATGCTCAGCCCGATGAGGGGCAGCCATCCGGTCGCGACCAGGTACTCGTCGGCCGTGGACCCGCTGTCGAGGTAGGTCAGCGCGAGACCAGCCAGCAGGATCACCGCGGCGAGCCCGTGGAACGCCCGCAGGAGGGGGAGCCGCAGCAGGCCCTCGCGGTAGTCCGCCGTCGTCAGGTGCAGGTCGGCCTCGAAGACACGTCGGGACGAGACAGGGGCGGCTGGTTCGGTCACGCCCGGAGTCTGGCACGGCTGCCCGGTCGGTGTCCGCTTTAGGCACTCCGCCCCAGGTAGGACCCATATCCACCCGGCGGGTGATCCGCGCGAAGGGGTCCGTCGACAGGATGGGAGCACAGCCCAGACGAAGGAGACTCCCATGGAACGCACAACCCGCCGGGCGGCGCTCGCCCTGAGCGCGGCGCTGGCGCTCGCGGCCCCGCTGGTCGTCGCAGGCTCCGCGCACGCGGCAGGCACGGCCCGGCCGGCCCCTGCCGTCGCCGCTCCCGACACCGTGTCCGCGATGGTGGCCGACGCCGCCCGCCAGGCCCAGCGCGAGGTCGCCACGAACCGGACCCTTGCGCGCGGCGCGAACGCGCCGACCGGCGCCGCGCTCGACGCCGCTCTTGACGACCTCGTGGCGGACGGGGCGATCGCCGTGACCGCGCGGGTCGAGAAGGGCGCGCGGACCTGGAGCGGGGCAGCGGGTACCCGCGAGCGCGAGGGCCGGGCGAAGGCCAGGCCGTACGACCGGTTCCGCGTGGCGAGCAACACCAAGCCGATGATCGCGACGCTCGTCATGCAGGAGGTCGAGAAGGGCACCTGGACCCTCGACACGCCCGTCGAGGAGGTGCTGCCCGGCGTCATGCCCGCCGGCGTGACCATCGAGCAGCTGCTGAGCCACCGCTCGGGCGCTCCTACCGCCACCGACTGGATCCTCGCCTCGCGCGCGGCCGACCCGTCGTCGTTCGACTCGGTCTTCGCGGTGATGGGCCAGGAGGTCACGGATGCCGACCACATCGAGGCGCTGCGGTCCGCGCCGTGGATGAACGAGCCGGGAGAGGGCTTCTCCTACTCGAACGCCGGCTACGTGGTGCTCGGCATGATGCTGGAGGAGGTCACCGGGCGCAGCGTCGAGCACCTGCTGGAGCGCCGGGTGTTCGCCCCGGCCCGGATGTGGCAGAGCGCCTACCCGGACGACCCGGGCGTGCGCGGGCCGTTCCTTCACGAGTCGGCGTACACGGGCCCGGTGGAGGCCGGCTGGTACGACCTCGACCACTGGGACCCGAGCCTGTTCGCCGCCGCGGGTGCCGTCACCGGCACCACCGAGGACCTCGCCGACTTCACCGAGGCGCTGGTCACGGGCCGGCTGGTCGACGCGGAGACCGCGGCCGACATGCTGGAGCCCCGCACCGTGGGCCAGGAGGCGTTCCCCGACTACGGCCTGGGCGTCTACCGGCTCCCCGACCCGTGCGTCCCGGGCGGCTGGCTCTACGGCCACGACGGCGGTTCGTACGGCACCATCTCGGTCAACCTGACCTCGCCCGACGGTGAGCGGCAGGTGTCCGTCGGCATCACCGGGCGGGACCTCGTCTACCCGGTGCTGACGGACGAGCCGCTGTACGACCCGAGCGAGCTCCTGGTGGGGATGATGCGGGCCACCTGCTGACGGCTCACTCCAGCCACTCGGTCTCGAACCGGTCGTTCGCGTGGATGTGGACCGCCTCGTAGAGGTCCGCGCCCAGGGTCTTGAACTTGTGCGGCACCATCGCCTCGACCACGAGGATCTGGCCGCCGACGGCCTGGATCTCCTCGCCGGCCACGGTGAACAGCACCCGGCCGGACCGGATCACGAACGTCTCGGAGTAGGGGTGCCGGTGCAGGCGTGGCCCGAAGCCGTCCTGGGTCACGCGCTCGAAGATGACGGACACCTCCGAACCGTGGAGGTATCCCTCGAAGTTGCTGTGCGGCAGCGTCGCCTGCTCGATCGCCTGGAGAGTCATGCGTCCAGGCTGGCGGGCACGCCGCCGTCGGGCAACGGGGTTCGTGTTCCGCCGAAGGTCCCTGGCCGAAGGTCGAGAATGGGCCTCATGGAATTCCAGGACGTCGTCCGCAAGCGCCGGATGCACCGCAAGTTCACCGCCGAGCCCGTGTCGGCGGAGGCCGTCGACCGGATCACCCGCAACGCCGTCCGCGCCCCCAGCGCGGGGTTCAGCCAGGGGTGGGCGTTCGTGGTGCTGGAGACGCCGGAGGATCGTGACCGGTTCTGGGCGGCGTCGACACCGGACACCTCGGAGCGGTCGGAGCGTGACATGTCGGCCTGGCTCGCGGGGATGCGGACGGCCCCGGTGGTCGTCCTCGCGCTCGCGTCCAAGGCCGCCTACCTGCGGCGGTACGCGGAGAAGGACAAGGGCTGGGAGGACCTCGACGAGGCGCGGTGGCCGGTCCCGTTCTGGCACGTCGACGTCGGTATGGCCTCGCTGCTCATGCTGCAGACCGCCGTCGACGAGGGGCTGGGCGCCTGCTTCTTCGGCGTGCCGCCCGAGCACGTGGCGGCGGTCCGGGTCGAGCTCGGCATCCCTGACGAGTTCGAGATCACCGGTGTCGTCGCGGTCGGGCATCCGGCCGACGGCGGGGCGAAGGGCTCGCCCACCCGCCGCCGCCGGAAGCCCGAGGCCGAGGTGATCCACCGAGGCGGCTGGTGAGCTAGACGGCCGACCTGTCAGACACACAGGTCACCCGAGTGACCTCTGCGTCTGACACGCCGGTGGGTCAGGCGGCATCGAGGCGGGCGCGGGTCTCCTCGTCGAGGACCAGGTCCGCCGCGCCGAGGGCCTCGTCGAGCTGCGCCACGCTGCTCGCGCCGAACACCGGGATCACCGGCACCTCGCCGCCCAGCAGCCAGGCGAGCGCCACCTGGTTCGGCGTCGCGCCGATCTCGGCGGCGACGGTGCGCAGCACGGCGATCCGGGCTCGCGACCCGGCATGGTCCGCGCCGTCACGGATCGGCTTGTCGTCCCGCGTGAACACGCCCTGGTGCAGCGGGGAGTACGCCATGACGGTGAGCCCGGGGCGGTCGGCCGCACCCGTGGACCGCGCGTAGTCCAGCAGCTCGGGTGACGCCCAGTTGCCCCGGATCGGCTGCGGCCGCGGGTACACGTAGCTGTAGGACTGCTGGACGGCGCCGTAGGGCGCGACGCCGAGCCGTGCGGCGGTCTCCCGCGCCTCGACCACGCGCCACAGCGCCACGTTCGAGATGCCCGGGATACCGACGATCCCCTCCTCGACCAGCTTGCCGAACGCGCCGACCGTCTCCTCGAGCGGCGTCTCGAGATCGTCGACGTGCCCGTACAGCACGTCGATGTGCTCGATGCCGAGGTGGCGCAGGCTCTCGCGTGCCTCCCGGTCGACGGTCGAGGCGCCGAGCCCCTGGTAGTTGGTGGGCGGCGTGTTCGACAGCGGCAGGTTCGGGTCCTTCTTCGCCGCCCCCAGCTTGGTCGCGATCCGCAGGTCGTCGCGGTTGCCCCGCGAGGCCAGCCAGCGGCCGAGCACGTCCTCGGAGTCGCGGCCGTGCCCGCCGGCCCACGCGTTGTAGTTGTTCGCCGTGTCGAGGAACGTGCCCCCGGCCTCGACGAACCGGTCCAGGATCGCGAACGAGGTCTCCTCGTCGGTCCGCGTCCCCATGAACATCGTGCCGAGGCACAGCGTCGACACCTCGAACGCGGTGTGCCCGTTGTCCAGCGTGCGGTACTGCATGGTGTGCTCCCTCGATCTGCTTCGTCCCCGGGCGCTCCCGCCCGGTGCTCACCACGCTAGGCAGCAATCGGTCTGGTGCTACGGTCCAATGCCATGGCCGCAGACCAGACCAATTCCGCGTCCGACGTGCTGATCGCGCTGCCGCCCGGCCCCGGTGCGCTGCGGCACCGGCTGGAGCAGGCGATCCTCGAGAGCATCGCGTCCGGCCGGCTCGCACCAGGCACGGCGCTGCCGCCCAGCCGGGCGCTCGCCGACACCCTCGGGATCTCGCGCTGGGTGGTCACCGAGACGTACGGGCACCTGGTGAACAAGGGGGTCCTCGACGCGCGGACGGGTTCGGCGACGCGGGTCGCGGTATCGGCGGGGGGTGTTGAGGCACCGTTGGTCGAGCTTGTCGAGACCAGGTTTCGACAAGCTCAACCAACGGGTGGAGTGATCAGGCCCGAACGTGCCCCGCGCCGGGCGACGCACGACCTCGCACCCGGGGTGCCCGACCTGCGGCACGTTCCCCGCGAGGCCTGGCTGAGGGCCGCGCGCGACGCGCTCGCGGCAGCGACCAACGAGGACCTGGGCGGGCAGCCGGCCGGCGGTCACCCGGCAGCGCGCGAGGCGGTGGCGGCCCACCTGCGGCGTGCGCGCATGACCGCGGGGCCGGACCGCGCGGTCCTGCTCACCCGGAGCGCCACCGACGGGATGTCGCGGATCGCCGCCGCGCTGGCCGACGCCGGCCACACCCACCTGCTCGTCGAGGACCCGAGCTGGGCCCCGCTGCGCGACGTCGCCGCGGCCGCCGGACTCGTACCGGTCCCCGTCCCGGTCGACGACGACGGCATCTCCACCGACCTGCTCCGCACGGAGGCCGCCCGCACGGGTGCCCGGGCGGTGCTGCTCACCCCCGCGCACCAGTTCCCGCTGGGCGCGGCGCTGTCCGACGCCCGCCGCGCCGCGGTCCTCGCGTGGGTGCGGGAGGTGGACGGGCTCGTGATCGAGGACGACTACGACGCCGAGTTCCGCTACGACCGCCGGCCGGTGCCCGCCCTGCAAGGCCTGGACGAGGAGCGCGTGGTACTGCTCGGCGCGACGAGCAAGACGCTGTCACCGGCGTTCGGGATCGGCTGGATGGTGGTGCCGGAACGGTGGCGCGCCGCGGTGCTGGGCGTCTCCGTCCGCCGTGGGCCCACGCCCGGCCCGGCGACGCTGGACCAGCTGACGCTCGCCCGGTTCGTCGCGGACGGCGCGTACGCGCGGCACCTGCGTGCGGCCCGTGGCCGCTACGCCCGACGCCGGTCCGCCCTCCTGACCGCCCTCGACGACCAGCTGCCCGGGGCGCGGGTCGGCGGGATCGCCGCCGGGATGCACGTGACCGTGGACCTGGCCGGCCTCGACCTGCCCGGGGTGGATCCGCGAGACATCGACGCCGCCGCCGTCGCCCGCGAGGGCGCCGCCAGGGACGTCGCGCTGGTCGACCTCCGCCGGTACCAGGCCACGCCGTCGGCCAGGTCGACGGTGCTCGTGATCGGCTACGGCAACCTGGCGGACGCGCGCCTGGAGGAGGCGGTCCGGAGCCTGCGCGCGGCGGTCGAGGCCGCCGCGCGCTGAGCGGATCCAGCAGGCCGGGTCACAGCAGGCCGGGCACCTGCTGACCGACTGCGGCGCGTACCTCGTCCGGGAGCTGCGACCAGTCGTCGGCGGTGTCCAGGTCGACGGCGGTGCCGGGCCGGTGCACCACCGTCACCTCCAGCCCGTGCGCCTCTGCCTCCGCGACGTGCGCGGCGAGCGAACCGACCCCGAACCGGAACCGGAAGCCGCCCGCCCCGGAGGCCTCGGAGACCTCTGAGACCTCCGGGGCGAGGAGCAGGAGGTTGGTCCCGGACCGGTAGCGGTCCGTCGCGATCACCACCGGCGCGTCCTCGGCCAGGAGAGCCGCGACATCCTCCGGGGTGAGCGCGGGCAGGTCGGCGTGCGCCACGAGGAGCGGCCCGGAACCACGCGCCGCGAGCACCTCGCGCGCGTGCTCGAGCGCCCCGTTCAGGCCCGGCCGGCCGGCAGGCTGCTCCAGCACCTCGACCTCCAGTCCGGCCAGCGTCTCGCGCGTGAAGACCGGGTCGGCGGTCACCACGACCACCCGCCCGATCCCGTCGGACGCGAGCAGCGTCGTCACCACGTGCCGGGCGAGCACCCGGACGAGCCGCCGCCGCGAGCCGCCGTCGAGCACCGCGGCCAGCCGCGACTTGCCGGAGACACCGTCGCGGAGCGGCACCACCGCCGTCGTGCCGCCGCCAGACCGCCGGACGCCGGTCACACCAGGGCCAGCAGCTCGCGGGCCAGGCGCTCGCGGCCGGGTGGGCCGCCCATGACGGTGTCGGTGACGTGCACGGTCAGGCCGAGGTCGGCGACGGGGCCGGCGAGGCCCGCGTCCCGCTCGTCGATGACCATGACGTCGACGAGGTCCGCGTAGATCCGGGCCACGCCGAGTGCCGACACCTCGTGGCCGAGGGTCTCCAGGATCTGGGCGGCCGGGCCCTTGATCGCCTGTCCGCCCACGATGGGGCTCACCGCCACGCGGCGGCCGGGCGCGGTGGCCAGCGCCTCGCGGACCCCCTGCACCGCGAGCAGCGGCTCGATCGACAGGAACGGGTTCGACGGTGCGAGCACCACCAGCTGAGCCGCCAGCGCGTCGAGCACGCCGGGGGCCGGGCGGGCGGCGTCGGCCCCCTCGAAGTGCAGGCCGAGGACCGCGTCGGCGTGCTGCCTGCCCACGAAGTACTCCTGGAACCCCAGTCGGCCCGACGGGGTGTCGACGAGGGTCGCGAGGTGGTCGTCGGTGACGGGCACGATCCGCGGCCCGACCCCCATCGCGGCGGCGAGGTGTGCGGTGACCGCCGACAGCGGCTCGCCGCGCCGCAGACGCTGGGTGCGCACGATGTGGGTGGCCAGGTCGCGGTCGCCGAGCGTGAACCAGGTGTCCTCACCGAGGTCCTTCAGCGCCGACAGGGTCGCGTACGACTCGCCGCGCAGCCCCCAGCCGCGGTCCTCGTCGTTCAGCCCGGCGAGGGTGTAGACGACCGTGTCGATGTCGGGGGAGATGGCGAGGCCGTGCAGCTCGGTGTCGTCGCCGACGTTCACGACGACGGTGAGGGCGTGCGGCGAGGCGCCGGTCTGGGCTGGTGTGCTGGTGGGGGCCGCGCCGAGCGCGAGATCGAGGCCGTGCGCGAGCCGCGCACCGCCGACCCCGCCCGCGAGAAGGGTGACGTTCACGCGTCGAGCCTACGTGTGGGGGCAGACTGGGTACATGGCTGTCTTCGCGTTCTCCGTCGCCCCCATGACCGCAGGCGAGTCCGTCGCCGACCAGGTCGCCGAAGCCGTGCGCATCGTCAGGGAGTCCGGCCTCCCGAACCGGACCACCTCGATGTTCACCGAGATAGAAGGCTCCTGGGACGAGGTGATGCCGGTGATCCAGCGCGCCACCGACGCGGTGGGCCGCGGCGGGCACCGGGTGTCGCTCGTGATCAAGGCCGATATCCGCCCCGGTGCGGCCGACGGGCAGATCAACAGCAAGATCGCCCGCGTCGAGGAGCGGCTCGCGGCCGACCAGTCGGAGACCGGGCACTCCTGATCCCGGTGGTCCGGTTCGCCAACCCCGCGTGAACATTTGTCAGGAGTTATTGACAAGCCCCGGGTTTCCGGGACCCTTGTGCCTATGACTCTGACAGAAGTTAACGTCAACAGACGGAGCTTCCTGCGCGGCGCGGCCTTCGGTGCCGGCGCGCTCGCCGCCGGCCCGGCCGTCGTCGGCCTGCCCTCGGCGCAGGCAGCTACCGTCCCGGCGACAGGCAGCGCTGCCTGGACGCCGTTCGTCGACTGGTACACCTCGAACGTCCCGGCCAACGGCACCGCCGACACCAACGCCGTCGTCCAGGCACTGTCCGGGATGTCGGACCTGTGGCGGACCGGTGGTGAGTGGAACACCGGGTTCGCCCTGTCCCCGAGGGTGCTGCAGGACAACGTCCGGTACGTCGCGGACGTGACCGGGCGCCGTACCGACGAGGAAGCCAAGCAGTCCTTCGTCTACGACCGCAGGCACCAGAGCTACTCGGTCATCGCCGGTCTCGGCCCGTTCGCCGAGGCGTACCGGGCGGGCTCGCTCGCCGTCACCTCGATCACCACCGCCCCGGACGGGACACCGCCCACCACCGTCAGCGACGCGGTGCCGGCCGGCGCGCCGGCGGGCTCGGCGCTCGGTGCGGGCTCGGACACCTCCGAGCTCGGCGAGATCGTCCGGCTCGTGAACACCGTGCGCGGCAACTTCTCGTCCGGCAACCCCGCCAAGGCGGCCTTCCAGTACCCGCGTCCGTGGCGGATGACGGACCGGAGCACCGTCGTGGACACGGGTCGGGTCGACGACCTCGGCTACCCGGTCTACGAGTCCCGCGTGGTGGTCGCGCCGCAGCTCCTCCGGCAGCGCAGCACCGATCCGACGACGGACGGCGGCTTCCCCAGCGGCCACACCAACGCCGCCTGGCTGGCCGCGCTCGGCTTCGCGTACGCGGTCCCCGAGCGGTTCTCCGAGCTGATGGTCATGGCGGCGGTGCTCGGCGACAGCCGGATCACCGCGGGCATGCACTCGCCGGTGGACGTCATGGGCGGCCGGGTCATGGCCACCGCGCTGGCCGCCGCGATCCTCGCCGACCCGGTCAACGCCGAGCTGAAGGCCGCCGCCCGCTCCCGGGCCGTCGAGTACTTCACGGCCGTCACGGGTACCAGCGACCTGTACACCGCCGCCCACACCGGACCGGACGAGTACGGCGACCGGGCGGCGAACCAGAAGCAGATCCGTTCGTCGCTGACCTACGTCCTGCGCCGCCAGGGCGGGTACTCCACCGACCTCGAGGTGCCGAAGGGTGCGGAGGTCCTGCTCGAGACGCGCTTCCCGTACCTGACCCCGGCCCAGGTGCGCGACGTGCTGCGCACCACCGCGCTGCCCTCCGGCTACCCGATCCTGGACGGTCCCGAGCAGTGGGGGCGCCTCGACCTGTTCGCCGCCGCCGACGGGTACGCCCGGTTCGACCGGACGGTCACCGTCGGGCTCGACACGGCCCAGGGCGGCCTGGCCGCGCAGGACACGTGGCGCAACGACATCGACGGCCGTGGCGGCCTGGTCAAGACCGGCACGGGCGTCCTCACGCTCGCCGGCCGCAACACCTACCGCGGCGGCACGGTGGTCCGGGGCGGCACCTTGGTGGCGGGCTCGGCCGACAGCCTGGGCCGGGGCGCGGTGGCCCTCGAGCAGGGGACGACCCTGCGCTCGAGCCTCGCGACGACCGTCGAGGTGCGGGGCACCGTCGAGATCGCCCCCGGTACGACTCTCGAGCTGACCGGAGACGGGAGCCGACAGGGCGGCCGCCACACCGTCCTGCGCGCGTTCCGGGTGGCCGGCAGGTTCGCCCAGGTGCTGGTCGACGGCCGTCCGGCGCGTGCGTCCTACCTGGGCGGCAGCATCGTCGTCCAGCTCTGACGCCGACCCCGCGGCGCCGTCCTGAACCCGCTTCAGGACGGCGCCGCGGACGCCGGGAACCGCACCGCGCTCGTGATAACTGTCACGACACCTTCACCGGCGTGTTTCCGGTCTCTTGCCCCCGGCCTTTAGGCTAAGGCGGACCAATGCCGCAGGACCCCGGGAGATCACGAGATGCCACTGTTCGAGGTCGATACCCAGCGGCCCCTCCTCGTGACGTCCGCGAACGGCGTGAACGGTGCGGAACCAGGACTCAAGACCACGGCCAACCAGGTGGTCGACTCGCACATCGACGGGCTCCTCGGTGAAGAGGTGTTCCCGATCGCGCAGGGCTCCGGCCCGGACGAGCCGCACCTGCTCGCGCTCGACGCGTCGGGCTCGCCGGTCGTCGTGGAGCTGGTCGCGGACCTCGACCGCGAGAACCTCGCCAAGGCCCTCGACCACGCCGGAGCGGCCGGCCGGCTGACGCGGTCCGACCTCGCGGCGCGCTACAGCGGCGGCGCGAGCTCCTTCCAGCACGACGTCGCGGCGTTCTACGACAGCGTGCCCATCACCCGCACGCAGGCGGGCAAGAACAGCGGCAACGGCGCGCGGCTCATCATCATCTGCCAGAACGCGCCCGACGAGATCCTGAACGCCGTCGACTTCCTGCGCCAGCCCACGATGCCCGTCGAGGTGCTGAAGATGGGCGTCGTGAACTCGAACGACGGCCGCAAGTTCCTCGACGTCTCGCCGCTCGTGGTGCACCTTCCGCCGGGCCTGCCCGCGCCCAAGTCCGCGCCGATCGGCGGGGCCATCACCAGCTCCATGGACAGCTCGGTCAGCAGCTCCATGGACACGGGTGTCACCGGCGGGGTCGCCGGCGGCTCGGCCGCGCCCAAGGACGCGTTCGAGGAGGGCGTCAAGGTCGGCTACGCGCTCACGGGCAAGATGCCGGTCGTCGCCCAGGCGCCGCAGGCCCGCGGGCAGCAGGCGCCGCAGTCCCGCGCCGAGCGCGCCGCGCGGCAGACACCCGTCCGCGCGGACAACCCGACGCCGCTCGCCGACAACCCGGCCTCCGTCCCGACCAACGCGGCGACCGGGCTCCGGTCGAGCCTCCGCGGAGGCGCCACGCGGGGCGGCTCGACCGAGCGCGCCGCGGCCGCAGGCAAGTCCGAGCGAGTGGCCGGCACCCGGGCAGGCCGCCGCGCGCAGGCCGCCGCCACCTCGCCCGAGACCACGCCGCCGACCACCAGCGGTACCGGCGCCGGCAGCGCACCGAGCGCGCCGGTCTCCTCCGTACGGCCCGGCACCGAGTCGCGCCCGACGCCGAGCGCCCCGCCGCGGCTGGCGGCCAGCCGTTCCTCGCTCGGCGAGGTCGCCGCCCCGCCGCAGGCCGAGCCGGTCGCGGAGCCGACGCCGTCCGTGCGCCGCCGCTCGCGCACCGACCGGTTCTCGGCGTCCGCCCAGCCCGACGAGTCGACGACGGTCTATCCGCCGTCGGACCCCACGCCGGCCGCCGGACCGACCTACCCGCCGCCGCCCGTGCCGCAGCCGCCGTCGGCCGACGAGAACCTGTGGCAGCCGCCGTCGTACGACAGCGCTCCCGCCTACCCCGGCACGGGCTCGAACGAGCCTGCCGACTTCGACATCACCCAGCCGCGTTACCCCCAGGAGCCCGGCTACAGCGCGGAGTCGACCTTCGCGCCGGCGTACGACTACACGCCGGAGCCGGCCGCCGGCTACGGCGACCAGAGCGGCTACGCCTACGGCGAGCAGCCCGGGTACGAGGCGCCCTACGTCGACAGCACGGCCCCGGTCGTCACCGAGCAGAACCCGTGGGAGTCCGGCGGCTACATGGCCGGCCCGGACGACGGCTACGGGCAGACGGCGTTCGCGGCGGACCCCTACCCGTCGAGCGCCCCCGAGGCACCGGCCCGGCCGGTGCCGCCGGGCGAGAGCATCCGGGCCAGCACCCCGATGCTGTTCGAGGAGGAGGACGACCCCGACCTGGAGGCGCTGGCCCGCAGCATCGGCACCCCCACGCGGATCGTGTGGTCGCGCCCGCGCCGCAACCAGCACTTCGAGGCGCTGCTCCTGCCGGACGGCGCCATCGAGCTGGCCAACGGCGCCCGTTACCGGCACCCGGACTCGGCCGCCACGGCGGCGTCGGGCTCGTACACGGCCGACGGGTGGAGCGTGTGGCGCCTCGGCGACACCGGTCCCACGCTGGTCGAGGAGTTCTCCCGCCGGTTCGCCTGAGCTCAGGCCGACGCGCGCACGACGAGCTCCGGCACGAACGTCTCGGAGCCGCCCGGCGCCGCGCCGTCGTCCGGCTCCTGGGCCTGCCGGAGGGCGGCCAGCAGCAGCCGCGCCATGGCCTCCGCCATGTCCTCGACGGGCTGACGCACCGTCGTCAGCGGCGGGTGGGCCTGGGCGGCGACGCTCGAGTCGTCGAACCCGACGACCGCGACGTCGCGCGGTACGTCCCGGCCGGCGGTGCGGAGCGCCGTCGACACGCCGTCGGCCATGAGGTCGTTCGCGGCGAAGACGCCGTCGACGTCCGGCCTGGCGGCCAGCAGCGTCCGGACCGCTGCCTCGCCGCCCGGGCGGGTGAAGTCGGCGGTGACCACCTCGGGCTCGGGCAGCCCGGCCTCCCGCACCCCGTCGAGGAAACCCTGGAGCCGTGCGTGCCCGAACGGCGCGTCGGACGGGCCGCCGACGACCGCGAGCCGGGTGCGCCCGGACCGGATGAGGTGCTCGGCGGCGAGGCGGCCCCCCGCGGCCTGGTCCAGGTCGACCCAGGCGACGCCCGGCAGGGTCGTGCGGGTCGACAGCACCAGCGGCACGGCGAGCGCGGCCAGCCGGGCGGGCAGCGGGTCGGCGGAGCTGGACGTGATGAGCAGCACCCCGTCCACGTGCCCCTGCCGCACGTACCGCACCACCTGGTCGTGCGCGGGCGGGTCGGCAGGGATGATCGCGAGGTGGATGTCGCGCGGGCGCAGCACCGTCTGCGCGCCGGCGGTCACCCGCCCCACGTAGGGGTCGGTGAAGAGGCGTTCCAGGAACGGGAGCGGGGAGCGCTGTTCCGGCGGCTCCGACACCACGAGCGCCACCGACCCGGTGCGCCGCGTCACGAGCGACCGGGCGGCGAGGTTGGGCACGTAGCCGGTCTCGTCGATCGCCCGGCGCACGATCTCGACGATCTCCGGGTCGACGGTGGGCACCTCGTTGATCACCCGGGACACGGTCGCGCGGGAGACCCCGGCAACGGAGGCCACAACCTCCAACGTAGGACGAGACGCCACGCGCCCTTTATACCCCGCCGGTGTTGAGTGCTGGATTCTCGCCCTCCTTCGTGCGCCAGAAGGGCGAAGATCCAGCACTCAACCAGGGGTTACTGGTAGACGCGGACGTAGTCGACCAGCATCCGCGACGGGAACGGCGTGCTCGCGTCCGGCGGACCGGGCCAGTCACCGCCGACGGCGAGGTTGAGGATCATGTAGAAGTCGTGGTCGTAGACCCACGGCCCGCGCGTGGACTCCACGGTGTCCCGGTCGGCGTAGAAGACGTCGCGGCCGTCCAGGGAGAACTGGATGCCCTCGCTGTCCCACTCGGCGGCCCAGGTGTGGAAGCCCGCCGAGATCTTCGAGCCGTCCGGCAGGGTGTACCCGCCGCCGTAGCCGCCGCCACCGTTGTACGCCGGGGCGTGCAGGGTCGAGTGGGCGCGGGTCGGGTCCTGGCCGATGAACTCCATGATGTCGATCTCGCCGTTGTACGGCCACGGGCGGCCGTCCAGGAAGTCGGAGCCCATCATCCAGAACGCCGGCCACAGACCGCGGCCCTCGGGCACCTTCACGCGCGCCTCGAACCGGCCGTACTGGGTGTTGAACGTGCCCGAGGTGTTCATGCGGTGCGACGTGTACTGCCGGCCGTCACGGTCCTCGCGGCGCGCCTCGAGCACGAAGTTGCCCTGGCCGTCGTGGAACCCGTTGCCGCTCGGGGTGTAGACCTCCAGCTCGTTGTTCGCGGGCAGGCCGGGGTCGATCGTCCAGCGGGAGGCGTTGGCGGGGGTACCCGCCGCGCCGTCGAACTCGTCGCTCCACACGAGGTCGAGGTCGTCGAAGTTCGGGTCGGCGGGCTCGGCCGGGGGAGCGGTGGGCGCGCCGCCCGTGCCGTAGACCTGGAACTCCCACAGCGAGTAGCCGTACGGGCCGCTGCGGTCCCGCATGTGCACGCGCACGTGCCGGCCGGTCGTGTCGAGCGGGATGGTCTGCTTGAAGCCCGTGCCGCCGGTGGTGGTGTGCACGGTGCGCCAGGTGCTGCCGTTGTCGGACACCTCGATGTCGAAGACGGTGGCGAACGCGGGGTCCCACTGCAGCACCACGCTGCTGATCCGCGCGGCGGCGCCGAGGTCCACGGCGATCCAGCCGTCGTCGACCCAGCCCGTGTCGGGGTTGACGGCCCAGCGGCTGGCCGGGTCGAGGTCGAACGCCTTGTCCGGGCCGCAGAGCCAGCACGTGCCGTCGTTCTGCGAGCTGGAGGCGCTGCCGGCCTTGTTGTACGAGAGGAGCGTCGCGTCGCCGGGCTGCCCGACGCCGTCGGCGCCGAGCACCTGCAGCTCCCACAGAGACACGCCCCACTGCGTGGCGCGCTGCGTGACCCACAGGCGCAGGTAGCGGCCGCTGCCGTCGACGTCGAGGTTCTGGTCCCCGCCCGTGCCGGTGGTGGTCGAGTAGAGGGTGGACCAGGAGCCGCCGTCGTTCGAGACCTCGACGCGGAAGCCGGACGCGTACGCCGTCTCCCAGTCGAGGACCACGTGGTCGATCGCCTGGACGGAGCCCAGGTCGACTCGGATCCACTGGTTGTCGGCGGCGGAGCTGGACCAGCGGGTGCCCGGATCGCCGTCGACGGCGTTGGCCCCGGTGCTCCAGGCGAACTCGTTGCTGGACGTGGTGACGGGCCGGCCCTGGGAGAGCGGCTCGTCGGCGGCTGCCGCGACCGGTACCTGGGTGAGCGCACCCAGGGCCAGCAGAGCCGTGGCGGATGCCGCGGCCGCGAGCAGGCGTAGTTGTCTGCGCATTTGACGTGCTCCTTCGAACGTCGGACGTGCACGGATCGAGCGCGAGAGAGCGCTCTCTCGGACACTGTCGCGGACGCGGCGACCCGAGGTCAAGGGTTTCGCCGAAACTTGCTGACAGCCCTGTAAGCGGTAACCGCCGGATGTGTCTGACAGGTGGCGGGTTACGGGCGGACGACGACCTTGCCGAACTGGGCGCCCTCGTGCAGCCGGGCCAGGCCGTCGGCGGCCTTCGCGAGCGGCACCTCGGCGTCGATCACGGGGCGCACTCCGGTGCGGGCGCAGAACCGGGCGAGCGCGCCCAGGTCGTCGCGCGAACCCATGGTGACGCCCTGCACCCGGATCTCCTGGAAGAAGACGCGGGTCAGCTCGGCGGGGGGAGCGTCGCCGGACGTCGCCCCGCAGACCAGCACCGAGCCGCCGGGCCGCACCGAGCGGATCGAGTGGGCCCACGTCGCCTGACCCACCGACTCCAGCACGGCGTCGACGCGCGCGGGCAGGCGCGCGCCCGTCTCCACCGCACCCGCCGCGCCCAGCCCGACGGCCCGCTCGCGCTTCTCCGCGGAGCGGGAGGTCACCCAGACCTCCAGGCCGGCAGCCGCCCCGAGCGTGATCGCCGCGGTCGCGAGGCCGCCGCCGGCGCCCTGCACGAGCACGCTGTTACCCGGCTTGAGCCCGCCCGCCGTGAAGAGCATGTTGTACGCGGTGAGCCACGCCGTCGGCAGGCACGCCGCCTCCTCGAACGACAGCTCGGCGGGCTTGGGCACGAGGTTCGCCGTCGGCACCGAGACGCGCTCGGCGAGGGTTCCGGGGTAGCGCTCGGAGAGGAGCGACCGCGGCTCCTTCGGCCCGACGCCGTGCCCGTCGGCACCGATGACGCCGTGCACGAGCACCTCCGCGCCGTCCGGCGTCACGCCGGCGGCGTCGGTGCCGAGGATCATCGGCAGCTGCTGCTCCCGCAGGCCCACACCGCGCAGCGACCACAGGTCGTGGTGGTTCAGGCTCGCGGCCCGGACCTCCACGGTGGTCCAGTGCTCGGCGGCCTCGGGCTCGGGGCGGTCACCCACCTCCAGGCCGTCGAGCGGGCTGTCGGGCGAGAAGCTGGTCACGTAGGCGGCAAGCATGCGGCGACCCTAGCCGACGCCCGACCAGCCGGCCGGGACGGTGCCCAGCCGTACGCGCTGGGGGTGGTCGCCCACCGGCACCGACGTGATCTTCTGCCCGGTCCCGAAGTCGATGGACGTCACCTGGTCGGACCCGGACTCGGACACGACGCACGCCTGGCCGTCGCCGGTCACGGTCGACCAGTACGGCTTGTCGACGTCGACCAGCGGCCCCGTCTCGAGCGTCGCCCGGTCCACGACCACCGCGTAGTCGTCCATGGTCCCGGCCACGCACAGGTGCTCGCCCGACGGCTGCATGGTCAGGCCGTGGTGCCTCGAGTCGTTGACCATGTCGGTGCGTGGCCCGTCGAACACGCCGGGCAGCGTCTTGGTCCGCGTGATCCGGTCGGTCGCGACGTCGTACTCCAGGAACCCGCCGAAGAACGACACCTGGAAGTACAGCTTCGACTCGTCCGGGCTGAACGTGGCGGGGCGTACGGCGTCGGAGAGGTGCTCCAGGCCGGCGTCGTCGAGCCTGTCGCGCATATCGATCTCGCGCACCACCTCGAACGTCTCGGCGTCGGCGACCGTGATCACCCGGTCGCCCTTGAGGAAGTCGAGCACGGGGTCGTCGAGGCCGTTGTTGACCTCGCCGATCGACATGTTCCAGAGCAGGCCGTCGGACGTGTAGACGTTCTCGTGCGGCTTGTCGCCGGTCGGGAACGACCCGGCCTCCACGCCGGTCTCGATGTCCAGCACGTGCACGCGGTTGCCGGTCGACGCCGACACGGCGACCTGCGTGCCGTCGGGGGAGACCGCCATGTGGTCGGCCCGCACGCCCGCGACCTGGAACCGCCACTCGACCTCTCCGGTGGCGAGGCTGATCGAGACGACGTCGGCGAAGCTCGGCCGGGACACCACCAGCGACGAGCCGTCGGGCGTGGTGTACATGTCGTCGGCGAACTGGTCGTGACCCTCACCGACGGTCTGGCGGATGACCAGGAAGGCCGCGAGCCGGATCGGGTCGCGGTAGATCTCGCGCATCCGCTGCTCGCGGTCGGGGATCACGTCGATCTCGCCGACCGGCGCGAGGTCGGCGCCCGCGGACAGCACGGACGCGGTGCCGTCCCAGTTGTTGGCGACGAACAGGACCTCTTGCGGGGCGGAGCCGGCCTGCGCGGGCGCGGCGACGGCCGCGCCGGACGCCATGAGGCCGAGCGAAGCCAGGATGGAGAGAGCACGGCGAGACGTCACTGAACGCTCCTCTTCGTCGAGCTGATCCGCGGTGATCAGCTCGACGAAGGTTACTGGAGGCGGGTTCAGTAAGGAAAGATCACCCGGCGATCAGCTGGCGGCGACGTCGAACATCCAGGAGATGCCGAACTTGTCGGTGAGCTGGCCGTAGTAGTCGCCCCACGGTGCCAGCTCGAACGGCTCGCCCGGCGTCGCGCCGTCGGACAGCTTCTCGTAGGCGCTCCTGATGTAGTCGTGGTCCTCGGGCCCGCCGGTCAGGGCGACGGTGACACCCGCGGAGGGCGCCACGTACTCCATGAACGACGGCGTGTCCGACGCCATGATCGTGAGGCCGCCCGGGGTGTCGAGCTGCCCGTGCATGACGAGGTCCTTGTCCTCGTCGGGAGTGGGCATCCCCTCCATCGGGGTCCCACCGAAGGTGCTGACGTCGAGCTCGCCGCCGAGCACTGACTGGTAGAAGTCCAGGGCAGCCTTCGCCTCGGACCGGAAGCTGAGGTACGGGTTGAGCTTTGCCATACGGCCACGCTAAGCCTGGGACCGGCGGCCTGCTCGATGGTTACCCGAGGAACTCACTGACCATCGGGCCGATCTGGTCGGCCTCGACCAGGAACCCGTCATGGCCCACGTCGCTCGTGACGATCCGCAGCGGCTCCGCGTTCGGGATCCACCGGGCGAGCCGTGCGGACTGCGCGGGCGGGAAGAGGCGGTCGCTGTCCACGGCCACCACCAGGGTCCGCGCGGTGATCTGGCTGAGCGCCGCCTCGACGCCGCCACGGTCGCGGCCCAGGTCGTGCGACAGCATCGACTCGGTGAGCACCACGTAGGAGTTGGCGTCGAACCGGCGCGCCAGCTTGTCGCCCTGGTGCTCCAGGTACGACTGCACGGCGAACCGGCCGCCCGCGAACGGGTCCTCCCCGCCCTGCGGCAGCCGGCCGAACCGCCGGTCCAGCTCGTAGCCCGTCCGGTACGTCGTGTGCGCGATCTGGCGTGCGATGCCGAGGCCGGTGTGCGGGCCGTCGTCGTCGGCGGCGAAGTAGTAGTCCCCGTCGCGGAAGCGGGGGTCCATCCGGATCGCGGCGAGCTGCGGGTGGGACCACGCGATCTGGTCGCCGCCGGTCTGGGCGGTCGTGGCGATGGCACCGACGTTCCGCACCTCGATGCCCGCCTCCGGCCCCAGCAGCGCCCACTCCAGCACTCGCAGGCCGCCCATGGACGCGCCGACCACGAGGTCCCAGGACCGGATCCCGAGCTCGCGGGTCAGGGCGATCTCGACGGCGACCTGGTCGCGTGTCGTGATGTACGGGAACCGCCCGCCCCAGGGACGCCCGTCGTGCGCGAGGGACGACGGGCCGGTGGTGCCCTGACAGCCGCCGAGCGCGTTGGGCGCCACCACGAAGTACCGGTCGGTGTCGATGGGCTTGCCGGGGCCCACCATGTCGCCCCACCAGCCGCCGGTCACATGCCCCGGCCCGGCCTCGCCGGTGACGTGCGAGTCGCCGGTGAGGGCGTGCAGCACCAGCACGGCGTTGGAGCCGTCGGCGTTCAGCGTGCCCCACGTCTCGTAGGCCACGCGGACGGCGGGCAGCCGCCCGCCGGCCTCCAGGTCGAACGCGCCGAGGTCGGCGAACAGCCGGTCCCCGGGGTCGTCGCCCTCGCGCCACGCGCCGCTCGCCGGTACCGGGGGCTTGCTGCGGGAACGCGAGTCCTGGACGGGCTCGGCGGGGCTCGGCGGAACTCCGCCGTCCCTGCCGAGCGCTGCGCCGACCTGCGCGGGGACGAGTGCGCCGTCCGGCGCCGGGAAGGGCACGAGCGTCGAGCGGACCTGTTGGTCCGGGACGTCGTGCGCGGCCTTCGGGGTGGTGATGGCCATGTTCTCTCCTGCGGCTCTGGGTGCTGAGCTCGGGGTGGTGGGCCCCGGCGCGGACGGCGTCGTCACATCGCTGCTACTTCGTCTCCTGGCCCAGCTTGCTCTTGGCCGCCGTGAAGCCCAGCTCGAGGTCGGCCAGGACGTCCTCCACGTTCTCCAGGCCGACGGCGAGCCTGACGAGGCCGGGGGTGACCCCCGACAGCGCCTGCTCCTGGGGCGTGAGCTGCGAGTGCGTGGTGGAGGCCGGGTGGATCACGAGCGACCGGACGTCGCCGATGTTCGCCACGTTGGAGTGCAGCTCCAGGGCGGACACGAACGCCTGGCCGGCCTCGGCGCCGCCGTCGAGCTCGAAGGCGAGCACCGCCCCGGCGCCCTTGGGCGCGTACTTCTGGGCGTTCGCGTGCCACGGCGAGCTCGGCAGGCCCGCGTAGTGGACCGCGCGGACGTCGTCCCGGGCCTCCAGCCACTGCGCGACGTGCTGCGCGTTGGCGACGTGCCGCTCGATCCGCAGCGACAGCGTCTCGATGCCCTGGGCGAGGAGGAACGCGTTGAACGGCGAGACCGCCGCACCGAGGTCGCGCAGGAGCTGGACCCGCGCCTTGAGGACGAACGCGAGGTTCGCCCCGAGCGCGGAGCCGACGCCGAGGTCGCGCGCGAAGACCAGGCCGTTGTAGCTCGGGTCCGGCGTGTTGAAACCGGGGAAGCGCTCCGGGTCGGCGGCGAAGTCGAACCGGCCGCCGTCGATGATCACGCCGCCGATGGCGCTGCCGTGGCCGCCCAGGTACTTGGTCGCCGAGTGCACCACGATGTCGGCGCCGTGCTCGAACGGGCGGATCAGGTACGGGGTCGCGACGGTGTTGTCGACGATCAGCGGGACGCCCGCCTCGTGCGCGGCCGCCGCGACACCCTCGATGTCGAGCACGTCGGCACGCGGGTTCGGGATGGTCTCCCCGAAGAACGCCTTGGTGTTCGGGCGGACGGCGGCGCGCCACGCGTCGAGGTCGTGCGGGTCGTCCACGAACGTGGTCTCGATGCCGAACTTCGGCAGCGTGTGGTGGAGCAGGTTGTACGTGCCGCCGTAGAGGCTGGCGGAGGCGACGATGTGGTCGCCCGCCTCGGCGAGGTTGAGGATCGCGAGCGACTCCGCGGCCTGGCCGGAGGCGACGAGGAGGGCGCCGACGCCACCCTCGAGGCTTGCGAGCCGGTCCTCCACGACCTGCTGCGTCGGGTTGCCGATGCGCGTGTAGATGGGGCCGAGGTCCTTGAGCGCGAACCGGTCGGCGGCTACCCCGGCGTCGGGGAACACGAACGACGTCGTCTGGTAGATCGGCAGGGCGCGGGCGCCCGTGGTGGGGTCCGGCTCCTGGCCGGCGTGGATCTGGCGGGTCTCGAACGACCACTGGGGCTGAGTCATGGCTCTCCTGCTTCCTGGTGCTGGTGGCGAACATCTGGCGGATCTGACCGAGAGGTGCCGCGGCGTGCCCCGAGGGGCCTGCGCATCAAGAGGTGGTCCGCGGCGGGGGAGGCGCGCACGCGGGAGTCGGCCGGAAATGGCCGAGGGCAGGCGAACGTGCGCTGGTTCAGCAACAACACATTCGACGAGTCATGTTGTGACCGTAGACGGCGTCGGGCCGCGCCGATAGTCGTGTCTTAGATGATGAGATTCGAAAATGAGACGGGCCTTGAATGCCCTCCGGTAGCGCGAATCTGCGCCGTGAGCCACATTGGAGCGTGGCACGGGAGTGATTCACGAGGTCTGCGCAAGGCGACACGCCGGAACAGCGCTGATCAGGAAGGTGATCATGGGGCGGATCCGAGGTCTGGACGAGGAGAGGCACGGGCACGGCGGGATACTGGCGCTCCGTGCGCTGGGGGCCGCGGTGCTCGCGCTCGGTCTGGTCATCCCGTGGGGGCCTACCGCGGATGCGAACCCGCCCGCCGATCCGCCGTCCGCCGAGGAGGCCCAGGCGGCCCGTGACGCGGTAGCGGCAGGCACGCTGAGCGTCCGGCAGGCGGAGGCCGCGCTCGGCACGCTCCGTACGGAGCTCGCGGCGGCCCAGGTCCGCGTCCAGGTGGCGGCCGCCGACTACGCGGAGGCGCAGCAGGCCGTCGAGCAGGCCGAGCAGGCGGTGGCCGTCGCCCGTACCGCCGCCAGGAAGGCGCACAAGGGTGAGCTGGCGGCGCGGTCAGGTCTGGCGGAGGTGTACCGGGCGTCGGCGCGGGACGCCGACCTGGGATCCCTGGACATCGCCTTCCAGGCCGCCTCGGTTCCGGACATGGTGGGTCGCAGCGCCGTGGAGCGCGCGGTCCAGCGCAAGCTCGGCGGGGCCATGGCCGAGTATCAGCAGGCGCGCGCGTCGTCGGAGTCCGCGGACGCCCGGTGGAGCGCGGCGAAGAAGCAGCGCGACGCGGCTGCCGAGCAGGCGCGGACGGCGTTCGACGCCGCCCAGGCCGCCGCGGCCGACCTCGCGGCGCGCACCCAGGCGGCCGAGGTGGAACGCCAGGCGCTGGTCGAACGCCTCGCGCAGCTGCGGCAGACCAGCGTCGAGATCGAGAACGAGCGGGAGGCGGCGCGGGCTGCCGCGGCGGAGGCCGCCCGCGAGGCCGCGGCGAAGGCGGAGCTCGAACGGCAGCAGGAGGCCCGGGCCGAGGCGGCCGCCGTGGCTCCGGTGCGCACGGAGCGGCCCGGCGGCGGGTCGGCGGACGGCGGGAGCGCCGGTCCGGAGGCCGAGCCCGCACCCGCCCCCGCCCCTCGGCCGGCACCCGCCGGCCCGCCCACGTCGGGCGTGACGACGGGCTCGGAGGGGCTGGGGATCGGCGCGGTGGCCTGGGCGCGGACCAGGCTCGGCGCGCCGTACCTGCTCGGCGCCGAGGGGCCGTCCGCGTACGACTGCTCGGGGCTGACGATGATGTCGTGGGCGAGCCAGGGCGTGAACATCACCCGCACGTCGCGGTCGCAGTACCTCGCCGTCGGCAAGGTGGACTACGGCTCGCTCCGGCCGGGCGACCTCGTCTTCTACGGTTCGGACCCGGGCGACCCGGCGTCGATCTACCACGTGGCGATGTACACGGGCGGCGGCATGATGATCGAGGCGACGCTGCCCGGACACCCGCTGTCGGAGAACCCGCTCCGCCTGGCGAACGCGATGCCCTACGCGGGCCGCCCCTAGACCGCGAAGTAGAGCGCCTGTCCGAGTCTCCTCGGTGAAGCCGGGAGACTCGGACAGGCGCTCTACTTCGCGGCCGGGCGGTCAGTGCTTGTCGTAGTAGCCCGTGTCCTTGGCGCGCTGGATCGAGCGAACGATCTCGGCCTCGGCGTCGGAGCGGCCCACCCAGTGGGCGCCCTCGACGGACTTGCCCGGCTCGAGGTCCTTGTAGACCTCGAAGAAGTGCTGGATCTCCAGGCGGTGGAAGTCCGAGACGTCGTCGATGTCCTGGCGCCACGCCGCGCGCTGGTCGCCCGTCGGCACGCAGAGCACCTTGTCGTCACCGCCCGCCTCGTCGCGCATGCGGAACATGCCGAGTGCGCGGCACTTGATCAGGCAGCCGGGGAACGTGGGTTCCTCCAGGAGCACCAGTGCGTCCAGGGGGTCCCCGTCTTCGCCGAGGGTGCCCTCGATGAAGCCGTAGTCGTCCGGGTAGCGCGTCGAGGTGAAGAGCATGCGGTCGAGGCGGATGCGTCCGGTCTCGTGATCCACCTCGTACTTGTTCCGCTGACCCTTGGGGATCTCGATCGTGACGTCGAACTCCACGCCGATGTGCTCCAGTTCTCGAAGATGGTCGCCGAAGTGTCTTACCGCGGCGGCGGCCTTGCGCCTGTCCAGTGTGCCATGTGTCCCGTGTCGCGACCGTTACCTGTGGTCAGCACCACTCTCCGTGTTCGGCATAATTCGCAGCGTGCGCACAGCGCGCGCGAACCGGCCAGGCGAGCGGGTGAAATTTCCCATGGATCGCCGTTGCCGTACCCGCCGCATGGTTTGCCGCCACTAGAGTTGGCTATGGCTTTTACATGACGATCGAGAGGATGCCCATGGAGTGGGGGTTGCGCTCCGGCGCTGCCGTCGCCGCGGTCGTCGCACTGTTCGGTGGGTACCTGGTCGCCGACGCGTACGACGTCGTTCCCGGCATGCTCACCATGGCCGAGCCCTGGCCCGAGCCGAGCCCCTTCCCGTCCGCGCCCGGTGCCGTCGAGGGGCCCGCACCCGCGGCGCTCCTGGAGAGCCTCCCCGAGGACGCACCCGTCCCGGACAGCGTCGAGATGCAGCGCCTCGTGACCGGCCTGGCCAAGGACAAGCGGCTCGGGTCCCGGGTCGGCGTGGTGGTGGCGGACGGCCTGTCGGGCGACGTGCTCGGCTCGTCGAGCCCGGACAAGCTCATGACCCCCGCGTCCACCCAGAAGCTCTTCACGGGCGTCGCCGCGCTCTCGTCGGGCATCGCGAGCTCCACGCTCGACACCAAGGCGGTCCTCGTCGACGACGACACGGTCGTCCTGGTGGGCGCCGGCGACATGATGCTCTCGGCGGGCAAGGGCGATCCCGACGTGGTGAACGGGCGTGCGGGCCTCGCCGACCTCGCCCAGCAGGTCGCGGCCAAGGTGAAGGTCGACGGCACCACCGAGGTCCGCGTCGCGCTCGACGACACCCTCTTCACCGGTGACGACATCGCCCCGACCGTGGCCAGTCCGGACATCGCGGCCGGCTACGTGGCGCCCGTCTCGTCGGTCGGCATCAACGTCGGCCTGCTGTCCGACGGGTACGGCGACAACGGGCCCCGTGCGTCCGACCCCGGTAAGTACGCGGCAGAGGCGTTCTCCGCGGCGCTGGAGAAGGAGGGCCTCAAGACCGCCGGTGCCGTGATCGACGCGACCGCCCCGGACGACGCCCGCGTGCTCGGCCAGGTCAGCTCCGCGCCGCTGGCGGAGGTCGTCGGGTTCGCCATGCAGTACTCGGACAACACGATCACCGAGGTGCTCGGACGTCTCGTCGCGGTGGACGCTGGCCTGCCCGGCTCGAACGACGGCGCCACGCAGGCGGTGATCGCACGTGCGAAGGAGCTCGGTGTCGACATGACCGGGGCCCGCCTGCGCGACTGCTCCGGGCTCGCCGACGGTTCGTACCTGAGCCCGCAGCAGCTCGTGGACCTGCTCGGCGTGATGGTCGACCCCGCGAACCCGACGCTGCGCAGCGAGGCGGTGGGCATGCCGATCGCGGGCCTGACGGGCACGCTCGACAGCAGCCACGGCCGGTTCACCGGGACCAACTCGGCCCGCGGCGTGGCACGTGCCAAGACCGGCAGCCTGCCCAAGGTGCGGGCGCTCTCCGGCACGGTGGTCACCGCCGACGACCGGCTGCTCGTCTTCACGGTCCTCGCCGACTCGATCCCCGCGAACAAGACGGTCGGCGCCACGTGGATCTACGACAGCTTCGTCGGTGACCTCGCCGCGTACTCGGTCCAGGGCTGACGCCCCGTCCACCGGGACCGTTACCGTGGTCCGGTGACCCAGGCATCCACCGCCCCGCAGGTCGTCGACTGGTCGGCCGCAGCACAGATCGCCGGGCGGCTCGCCGCGCCCGGGCCGCAGGCGCCACGGGACGAGCTCGACTCCCTAGTGAGCGGCCTGCGCGCCGCGGCAGGAGACGCCGTCGGGCACGTGCTGGAGACCACGCGGATGGTGCCGCACGGTGGCGGGTCGACGCTGAGCCCCGTCGTGGTCGTGGACCGCGCGACCTGGGCGCGCGCGAACACGCAGTCCATGGCCGCCATGACCGAGGGGATCGGGGCGGCCGTCGCCGAGATCTCCAAGGGCGCCACGTCGCCCGGCGCGCAGCTGGCCGGCGCCGCCGAGATCGGTGCGGTCCTCGCGCTCCTCAGCGGGCGGGTGCTGGGCCAGTTCGACCCGTACTCCGCTCCGGGCCGGCTCCTCCTGGTGGCCCCCAACGTGCTGCAGGCCGAGGCGGCCCTGCGCGTCCCGGTGCGCGACTTCCGCCTGTGGGTCTGCCTGCACGAGCAGACCCACGCCCTGCAGTTCGCCGCGGCACCGTGGCTCGCCGGGCACCTCAGCGGGCGCACGCAGCACCTGATCACCGGCATGGCGCGGACCTCTGCCGAGCTGGCCAAGGCCCGGTTCGACAAGAAGGTCGTGGCTGTCGGCCGGAACGTGCTCGCCACGCTGCGCGGCGAGAACAGCACCATCATCGACGGCATGCTCACGCACGAGCAGAAGGACGAGCTGGCCGACATCACCGCGGTCATGGCGCTCCTGGAGGGGCATGCGGACGTGATGATGGACGCCGTCGGGCCGCGGGTCGTGCCGTCGGTGCGCCGCATCCGCGCACGGTTCGAGCGGCGGCGGGACGGCGAGGGGCTGGGCACCTTCGACGTGGTGGTGCAGAAGCTGCTGGGCATGGACGCCAAGCTCGCCCAGTACCGCGACGGTGCGACGTTCGTGCGCGCCGTCGAGCGGTCGGTGGGACGCGACGGGCTCAACGCGGTGTGGGCCGCCCCGGAGAACCTGCCCACCGCGCGGGAGATCGCCGACGCGCGCGCGTGGGTGCGCCGGGTGCACGGATGAGGACGACGGCCGGCGCGCTGCTCACGCCCCCGGACGCCGGGAGCTGCTGAGCGTGGCCCGCGTCGATCCCGCCGTCGCCGCGGCGCGCAACGCGGTCCGCGCGGTGCTGGCGCCGCTCGGGCCGGACGACCTCGTGCTCGTCGCCTGCTCCGGTGGCGCCGACAGCCTCGCGCTCGCCGCATCCGTGGCGTCCGAGGCCCGGCGGGTCGGGCGCTCGGTGCGGTCCCGCGGGTACGCGGTGCGGGCGGGGGCCGTGGTGGTCGACCACGGGCTCCAGGCCGGGTCCGCCCAGGTGGCGGCGCGGGCGGCCGAGCAGTGCCGCGCCCTGGGTCTCGACCCCGTGGTGGTCCGGGACGCCGACTGGTCGGGCGGCGCGGGCGGGCCCGAGGCCGCGGCCCGGGACGCCCGGTATGCCGCACTGGAGGCGTACGCCGCCGAGACCGGCGCGGCCCGGGTGCTGCTGGGGCACACCCTCGACGACCAGGCGGAACAGGTCCTGCTCGGGCTCGCCCGGGGCGCCGGTGCCCGGTCGCTCGCCGGCATGCCGGGCGAGCGGGGGATCTTTCACCGGCCGTTCCTCGGGCTTCGGCGGGCGCAGACCGAGGCGGTGTGCGCGGCGTCGGGCCTGGAGTTCTGGACCGACCCCACCAACCTGCTGCCGCCCGACGACCCCACCTCGCCAACCCGGGTTCAGCACGGGGCAACGGGCCGGTCTCCCGGGCCGTTCACGCCGCTGCGCTCGCAGGTACGCGGACGCGTGCTGCCGGTCCTCGAGGACACCCTGGGCCCCGGTGTCGTCGAGGCCCTGGGGCGCAGCGCGGACCAGCTGCGCGACGACGCCGACCTGCTGGACGCCCTCGCCGCGGAGCTCCTCGACGAGGCCCGGACGGGCCCGGCAGCCCAGGCGGCACAGGGCGTGGGCGCCCCCGGCGGGCCGACGGCGGGGGAGGGCGACGCCGGGCTCGCCCTCGACGCCGCCGTCCTGGAGCGGGCCCATCCGGCGCTCCGGCGGCGGGTCCTCCGGCTCGCCGCCCTCGCGATCGGCTGCAAGCCGACGGACACCACCGCGCGGCACGTCGACGCGCTGGACGCACTCGTCGTGTCATGGAGCGGTCAAGGCTCGGTCCACCTCCCGGGCGGCGCACGAGCCCGTCGTGCGTGTGGCAGTCTTTTCCTGCGCGCCGCGCCGACCGGTATCTCGGACGGTGGGACCGGCGCCCGGCCCCCCAGCACAACTCAGGAGTAACTCGTGGACCAGTCCGACGTCGGACCCGACCTCGCAGAGATCCTGCTCTCCGAGGAGCAGCTCACCAAGAAGCTCGACGAGCTGGCAGCCCAGATCGACGCGGACTACGCGGGCAAGGACCTGCTCCTCGTCGGCGTGCTCAAGGGCGCGGTGATGGTGATGGCGGACCTGTCGCGCCGCCTGCACCACAAGGTCCAGATGGACTGGATGGCGGTGTCGTCGTACGGCTCGGGCACCAAGTCCTCCGGCGTCGTCCGCATCCTCAAGGACCTCGACGCGGACCTGACGGGCCGCAACGTGATCATCGTCGAGGACATCATCGACTCGGGCCTGACCCTGTCCTGGCTCGTGTCGAACCTGCGCTCGCGGGGCCCGGAGTCCGTCGAGATCGCCGCCATGCTGCGCAAGCCGGACGCCGCACAGGCCGACGTCGACGTGAAGTACCTGGGCTACGACATCCCCAACGAGTTCGTCGTCGGCTACGGCCTCGACTACGCGGAGAACTATCGCAACCTGCCGTTCGTTGCCACCCTGGCACCGCACGTCTACGGAGGCTGATCCACTCAGCGCCGCTCGACTCCGCGGATGCCCATCCCGGGCGGTTCGTCACGTCTGGGCGAGGTGTGGCCCAGGCATCACATGCTCTGGGCGAACACTCGGGGCTCCTGTCAGGGAGACCATGTAGTTTCGACGGAAACATACTGCGCGAGCGGAGGGAAACGGGGCTCGGTCCCCGTCGCCGATGAAGAACATCAAGAAGCTTCTGAGCGGGCCTGTCATCTGGATCCTGGTCGCACTGGTCGTGGTGACACTGGCCATCTCGGCACTGAACCAGCCCAATGTCTCGCGAATCGAGACATCACAGGGCATCGATCTGCTGAGCGGCAGCACGGTCGAGCACGCCCTCATGGTGGACGGCGAGCAGCGGGTCGAGCTCAAGCTCTCCAAGGCGTACAAGTCGACCGAGGGTGAGGGCGACGCCGCCGAGGAGGTCGACCACGGCAAGACCGTCGAGTTCTTCTACACCCTGCCCCAGGGCGACCGGGTAGAGGACGCCATCGTGAAGTCCGACCCCGCCGACGGGTTCGACTCGGAGGTGCCGCAGCCCAGCTTCTGGTCCTCCATGCTGTCGGTGCTGATCCCGTTCCTCCTGATCGGTGTCGTGTTCTGGTTCCTGCTCTCGCGGGCCCAGGGCGGCGGCAACCGGGTCATGGGCTTCGGCAAGTCCAAGGCCAAGCTGGCCAGCAAGGACACCCCGCAGGTGACCTTCGCGGACGTCGCGGGCGCCGACGAGGCGGTCGAGGAGCTCCAGGAGATCAAGGAGTTCCTCGCCGAGCCGGCCAAGTTCCAGGCCGTGGGCGCCAAGATCCCCAAGGGCGTGCTGCTGTACGGCCCGCCCGGTACGGGTAAGACGCTCATCGCGCGTGCCGTCGCCGGTGAGGCCGGCGTGCCGTTCTACTCGATCTCCGGCTCCGACTTCGTCGAGATGTTCGTCGGCGTGGGCGCGAGCCGCGTGCGCGACCTCTTCGAGCAGGCCAAGCAGAACTCGCCGGCGATCATCTTTGTCGACGAGATCGACGCGGTAGGCCGGCACCGCGGTGCTGGCATGGGCGGCGGGCACGACGAGCGCGAGCAGACGCTGAACCAGATGCTCGTCGAGATGGACGGCTTCGACGTCAAGACGAACGTCATCCTGATCGCCGCGACCAACCGTCCCGACATCCTCGACCCCGCCCTGCTGCGCCCGGGCCGCTTCGACCGTCAGGTCGCCGTGGAGGCCCCGGACCTCAAGGGCCGCGAGGCGATCCTCAACGTGCACGCCCAGGGCAAGCCGATGGTCCCCGAGGTCGACCTCGAGGCCGTCGCGCGCCGCACGCCCGGCTTCACGGGTGCGGACCTGGCGAACGTGCTCAACGAGGCCGCGCTGCTCACCGCCCGCAGCGGCGCACAGCTCATCGACGACCGTGCCCTGGACGAGGCCATCGACCGCGTGGTGGCCGGCCCGCAGAAGCGCACGCGCGTCATGAACGTCAAGGAGCAGAAGATCACCGCGTACCACGAGGGCGGGCACGCCCTGGTCGCCGCGGCGATGCGGTACACGGACCCCGTGACCAAGGTGACGATCCTGCCGCGCGGTCGTGCGCTGGGCTACACCATGGTCATGCCGCTCGAGGACAAGTACTCGACCACCCGTAACGAGCTGCTCGACCAGCTCGCGTACGCCATGGGTGGCCGCGTGGCCGAGGAGATCGTCTTCCACGACCCCACCACCGGTGCCTCGAACGACATCGAGAAGGCCTCGGCCATCGCTCGCAAGATGGTCACCGAGTACGGCATGAGCGAGCGGGTCGGCGCCATCAAGCTCGGCACGAGCGCCGGTGAGCCGTTCCTGGGCCGTGACTACGGGCACGAGCGGGACTACTCGGAGTCGGTCGCGAGCACCATCGACGACGAGGTCCGCAAGCTCGTCGACGCGGCGCACGACGAGGCGTGGGAGGTACTGAGCCAGTACCGCGACGTGCTCGACGAGCTGGTGCTGGGTCTGCTCGAGAAGGAGACGCTGAACCAGAAGGAGCTCGCCGAGGTCTTCCGCGCCGTCGAGAAGCGCCCCGCACGCGACGTCTGGCTGTCCAGCGAGCAGCGTTCGGTGCACACGCGCGGCCCCGTGCTGACGCCCAAGGAGCTGGCGGCCCAGAACGGGCACTCCGTCGTCCCGCAGGACGAGGCGGTGCTGGACCCGACACCGCCGGCACCCATGGACCCGCCGAACTGAGACCGGAGCACCACCATGACCGACAGGTCGATGACCCCTGTGGTTACGCCCGTGCGGCGCGCGGCGGACGTCCCGCCGTACGACGCCGCACGGGCCGAGGCGGCCGTGCGGGAGCTGCTCCTCGCCGTCGGCGAGGACCCCGAGCGCGAGGGCCTGCGGGAGACGCCGGCCCGCGTCGCGCGGGCGTACAAGGAGATCTTCGCCGGCCTGCGGCAGGAGCCCGAGGACGTCCTGACCACCACCTTCGACCTCGGGCACGAGGAGATGGTGCTGGTCAAGGACATCGAGGTGTACTCGACCTGCGAGCACCACCTCGTGCCGTTCCACGGTGTGGCGCACGTCGGGTACATCCCCAACGTGGACGGCCGCATCACGGGCCTGAGCAAGCTGGCCCGGCTGGTCGAGGTCTTCGCGCGCCGTCCCCAGGTGCAGGAGCGGATGACCACCCAGATCGCGGACTCCCTGGTCGAGATCCTCGAGCCGCGGGGGGTGCTCGTGGTGGTCCAGTGCGAGCACCTGTGCATGTCCATGCGCGGCGTGCGCAAGCCCGGCTCGCGAACCATCACCTCCGCGGTCCGCGGAGTCATGCGTGACGGCGCGACCCGAGCCGAGGCGATGAGCCTCATCCTCGGGAAGTGACGGTTCCCACCGTGCGTCACCCGACCCGGGATGCCCAGGTGCTCGGCCTGCCGGAGCTCTCCGGCGTGGGCCGGACCCTGGTGATGGGTGTCGTGAATGTCACCCCGGACTCGTTCTCGGACGGTGGGGAGTGGTTCGAGCCGTCGGCCGCCGTCGCGCACGGGCTGGAGCTGCTCGGCGAGGGTGCGGACATCCTGGACGTGGGCGGGGAGTCCACGCGGCCGGGCGCGGTGCGGGTCCCGCAGGAGCAGGAGCTGGCCCGTGTGCTCCCCGTGATCGAACAGCTCGCCGCGCGCGGTGCGGTCGTGAGCGTGGACACCACGCGGGCGGCCGTCGCCGAACGGGCGGTGGCGGCGGGGGCCCGCGTGGTGAACGACGTCTCCGGCGGCCTTGCCGACCCGGAGATGGGCCGCGCGGTCGCCGAGACCGGCGCCGCGTACGTGGCGATGCACTGGCGAGGGCACGCCGACGTCATGGACGACCGGCAGGAGTACGACGACGTCGTGGCCGACGTCCGGGACGAGCTCGCCGCCCGCATGGCCGCCCTGCACGACGACGGCGTGCGGCCCGAGCAGCTGATCCTCGACCCGGGGCTCGGCTTCGCCAAGGCAGGGGTGCTGAACTGGCCGCTGCTGGCCCACCTCGACGCCCTGTACGAGCTGGGCCGCCCGGTGCTCGTGGGCGCGTCCCGCAAGCGGTTCCTCGGCCACCTGCTCGCCGACTCGGCCGGGCACATGGCGCCGCCGCGTGCGCGGGACGACGCGACCGCCGCGATCTCCGCCCTGTCGGCGGCCGCGGGCGCCTGGTGCGTCCGCGTGCACACCGTCCGGGCGAGTGCCGATGCCGTCAAGGTCGCGGCTGCTTGGACGGCAGCGAGCGACGTGCCCCGGGTAGGGTCACCGGGTACCTCTCCCCGATCCGCACCGGAAGCATTGACTTCCACCGTGGCCTTGACCACAGAATCGTGGACGGTCGGGGAACAGGACATACCGGCCTGGCAGGATTCCGGTGCACACGAAGACGACGGGAGGAGACCACGGTGACCACAGCGTTCGGAACGGGCGTCACAGGCCCGGACGGCCGGTCGCTGGACCAGGTCCAGCTGACAGGCGTGAGCGCGCGGGGGTACCACGGTGTGCTGCCGTCGGAACGACAGACCGGCCAGGAGTTCCGGGCCGACGTCGTGCTCTACCTCGACACCCGCCCGGCTGCCGCCGGCGACGACCTCGCGCAGACGGTGAGCTATGCGGACGTGGCCCAGGACGTCCACGACATCCTGGCGGGTGAGCCCGCGGACCTCGTCGAGACGGTTGCCGAACGAATCGCCGCGGTGGTGATGGCCCGGCCGCAGGTCGAGGCCGTGGACGTTCGTGTCCACAAGCCGCAGGCGCCCATCCCGGTGCCGTTCGCCGACGTCGAGGTGGCGATCCGGCGCGACCGCGTCCGCATGCCCGTCGTGGCCGCGCCCGCGACGCCGGCCGACTCCGCCGACACGTTGCTCATGACCGGTCCGGGATCGGTCGCCGTGTCCGCGGACCTCCTCGGCTACGAGGCCGAGCCGCGGGAGACGTTCCCGGCGAGCTCACCCATCGACTCGTGGAACGACGCGGCCGAGCAGGCACGCAGCGACTCGGACAGCGCGCCGTACGTCGGCGAGCCCGAGCCCCAGGACCTCGAACCCGTCAGCCGCCCGGCGCGCGACGAGCCCGCGCCGTTCGAGCGCGAGCCGTACGAGCCCTACCAGCCCGAGCCCGCCGAGGCGGCGCCGCTCCGGGCCGAGGCGTTCGAGCCGGAGCCACTCGTGTCGCGGGTTCCGTCCTCGATTGCGCCCGCCGCACCGGTCGGCGAGGCCCCCGAGCCGCTCCCGGTCCCCGAGCTCATCGCACCCGAGCCGCTCCAGGTCATCCCCGCCGCGTGGGAGCTGCAGCCCGAGGCCCCGGCGCAGGCCGAGCAGCGGGACCAGCTCGGCCAGGAGCCGGCGTTCCGGCCGGACGAGCAGTTCCTGCCGGAGCAGGCCTTCGAGCCGGTCCAGCAGTACGAGTCGGTCCAGGGCCTCGACCAGAGGCGCGACCAGCCGATGGGCTTCGAGCAGCAGCAGTACGACCAGTTCACGCCGCAGCCGGAGCCGGCCCAGCCCGAGCCGAAGCCGTTCGAGCAGGCCCAGCCGTTCGAGCCGGCCCAGTCCTTCGACCCGCCGCAGTCGTTCGAGCAGCCGAAGCCGTTCGAGCAGGCGCAGCCGTTCGAGCAGGCCGGCTACGAGCCCCAGGGCTACGAGCAGCCGAAGCCGTTCGAGCAGCCGCAGCGCGTCGAACCGCAGCCGAACCAGTACGACCAGCTGTTCGAGCAGCAGCAGTACGACCAGGGCGGGACGGAGACCACCCGCGTGTCGGCGGCGGTCCCCGACTCCGCCGTCGAGCAGCCGGAGCAGTACGCGTCCGAGCAGTACCAGGCGGAGCCGCGCGACCGGTTCGACGAGGTTCCCGCCGGGTACGTGGACGTCGTCATCGCGATCGGCGCCAACCTGGGTGACCCGCAGGCGACCATGCGGTCCGCGGTCGCCGAGCTGGACCGCATGTCCGGCCTGCAGATCACCGACGTGTCGCCGCTGGCCCGCACGGCCGCCGTCGGCGGACCCGAGGAGCAGCCCGACTACCTCAACGCGGTGCTGCTGGCCCGCACGACGCTCTCGGCGCGTGGGCTGCTGCACCTCTGCCAGGAGGTCGAGAACGTGCACGGCCGTACCCGTGAGGAGCGCTGGGGCCCGCGCACACTGGACGTCGATGTGATCACGTACGGCAACCTGACCGATGCCGCCGAGGACCTCGAGGTGCCCCACCCCCGCGCGCACGAGCGGGCGTTCGTCCTCGAGCCGTGGTCGCAGATCGCGCCCGACGCGGTGCTGCCCGGCCTGGGTGGTGGCCCGGTGGCCCAGCTCGCGGCCACGGCGCCCGACCGGGCCGGCATCCGCTGGCTCGCGCTCGACTGGCTGACCGACCCGGAGCCGGAGCAGGGTGGCGGAACCACCGGCTCGAACCATCCTGCGGTGTCCGACGACGGTGGCAGCACCGGCCAGGACTCCCACCCCGCCGAGATGCCGCCGGCCCTGCCGCCCTCGGTCCCGCCGAGCGGCCGGCCGCCGGTCCTTCCGGCGGGCCCCGTGGTCGAGGTCCCGGGCGGTGGGCACCCGCAGGGGCACCACAGCGGTCCGGTCGAGCTCGATCGTCAGCCACAGCCCGCTGCTCCGCAGCAGGAGGCCTACCCGGCCGCGCCGCATCCGCAGAGCTACTCCAGCGGACCGGTGCCCGGCGGGGGCGGCTCGGTGCCGATCCCGCAGGCGGCGTCCGCCGGGCCGTTCGGCGCGCCGCCGGCCGGGATGCCGGTCAACGGTTCGGTGGTCCCTCCGCCGGAGGAGGCCCTCGTCCCCGCGCCGCAGGCACCCATCGCACCGCGCGCGGTGCGGGACACCGCCCACGAGACCCCGGCGCACGAGCTGCTGCCGCCGGCGTCGTCGCAGGCCAAGCCGGTGTTCGCACCGGTGAACCCGTCGCGTCAGCAGAGCGGTGTGTTCCCGCCCTCGAACGGCGCGCCCCAGGAGCCGGCCAACCCGCTCTTCGCCCCGGTCGGCGTGCCGCCGAACGGGGTGTCCGACCAGGTGCCGAACGGGCAAGCCAACGGGCACCCGAACGGGCACGCCAACGGTCAGCAGGACGCCTACGACAACGACCACACGGTGATCCGGGTGCCGGGGTTCGTGGCCGAACAGCGGGCCACCGCGTCGGACGGCCCGATCGACTCGGTCCCCTCGTGGGTTCCGGTGAGGGACGAGCGGGGGCGCGACGCCTGACATGCGCAGAACCCCGATCGGGTCCCTGATCGCAGTTCTCGTCGCCGTCGCGATCGTCGGCTGGCTCGTGCTGCGCGCCCTCGAGGCGCGCAGCGTGTACCTGCCGGTCGTGCCGTGGCTGGTCGACGTGGCGATCCTCGCGCTGGCCGGCGCCGTGTTCTGGTCGGGCTGGACCGTGCGGTCGTACCAGAAGGGCAAGCGGCCGTCGCTCGACGGGCTCCGGGCCGCGCGGACGCTCGTCCTGGCCAAGGCCGCCGCGCTGACGGGTGCGCTGCTCGGCGGCTGGTACCTGGCGCAGGTCCTGGTGGTGCTGGGAGACCTTGCCATCGAGCCCCGGCGCGACCGTGCAGTGGCCGCCGGTATCGCGGTGCTGTGCTCGGTGGGGCTCTCCGTGGTGGGTCTGGTCGTGGAGAAGTTCTGCGAGCTGCCGCCGTCCGACAAGGACCGTGCCAGCTCCGACGAAGGCGAGTCTCCGGCCCCGGCCTGACGTAACGGTGTCGAGGGCTTGCCCTCTGCGGAACAATGGCCATCATGACCAGCCCCTTCGAACCGCACGACGTGACCTGGAGCCGCGTGTCCCCGCGTCTCGTGACGGCCATGTTGGTGCCGGCCACCATCACCCTCGGCATACCCGCGATCGTCGGCGTAGTGCTCGCCGTGACGGTCAGTCCCTGGTTCTGGCTCCTCGCAGGCATCCCTGCCCTGTTCCTGGTGTGGTCGATCCTCCTGGTGCCGCGCCAGGTCAGGGCCATCGGCTACGCCGAGCGCGACAACGATCTCCTGATCCGCAAGGGCGTCATGTTCAGGTCGATGGTCGTGGTGCCGTACGGCCGCATGCAGTACGTGGACGTCGAGGCGGGCCCCCTGGACCGCAAGCTGGGCCTGGCGAAGGTCCAGCTCCACACGGCGTCCGTCGGTACGGACGCCCAGATCCCTGGTCTGCCGCCGGACGAGGCGGCGCGCCTGCGCGACCGTCTTGCGTCCCGTGGTGAGGCCCGTCTGGCGGGGCTGTGAGCACGCCCGAGGGCGGCCTCGACAAGATCGACCAGCGCGGCGCGGCCGCCGGCCGGCAGGACGGCTCCGGCCAGCCCGAGGCCGAGGACCTGGACTGGCGGCGCGTGCACCCGGTCACGCCACTGGTCCGGGGCTGGGCGGTGGTCGGTGCGGCCATCGTGATCCTCGGCCAGCAGAGCCTCGACGGCGGGCCGCGCGGCGGCCTCATCGCCCTCATCTCCAGCGAGTACTGGTGGACCCTCTTCGTCGCGCTCGCCGCCATCGCGCTGGTGGGGTGGGGCTACTCGGTGCTGGCCTGGCGCATGACCACCTACGCCATCGGCGAGGAGACCGTGCACCTGCGGCGCGGCATCCTGTTCCGCCAGCAGCGGCACGCCCGCCTGGACCGGCTCCAGTCGGTGGACATCCGGCAGCCCCTCGTGGCGCGCTTCTTCGGCCTGTGCGAGCTCACCCTGGAGACCGCGGGCGGCACCGACTCCGGCATCGCCATCGGTTTCCTCAAAGGGTCCGACGCCGACGAGCTCCGCGCCGAGCTCCTCGCCCGCGCGGCGGGCCTCAAGGTGGCCAGGACCGGCTCGGCCGCCCGCACCCAGCCGGTGCCGGGTGCGGTGACCGCTCCGGCCGGGACCGCTCCGCAGGGCGAGGCCTCCGACGTCGGCCCGCACGACGCGACCCAGGATGCCGCCGCACCCGCAGAAGGGCCGGAGGCGTCGCCGTACGGACCGACGGCACCGGTGAGCCTCGAGGCGCCCCAGGTCCCGGTGCTCAGCGTGCCACTGGGCCGGCTGATCGCCTCGGTCGTGCGGTCGGGGGCCATGATCACGCTGGTGCTGTGGGCACTGGCCGTGCTGGTCGTCATGATCGCCACCGGCGAGTTCGCCGTCATGTCCGCGTCGCTGCCCGCGGTCCTGGGCGCCGGCGGCTACCTGTTCGGCCGTCTCACGGGCGAGTTCGACTTCCGCGTGGCCATCTCGCCCGACGGCGTCCGGCTGCGGCACGGGATGCTGGAGACGCGCTCCCAGACCATCCCGCCCGGCCGCGTGCAGGCGGTACGCCTCGTGCAGAGCGTGCTGTGGCGCGGGCGCGACTGGTGGCGGGTGCAGGTGAACGTCGCGGGCTACGGCGGCGAGAGCGAGGAGAAGAACAGCGTGCTCCTGCCGGTCGGCACCCGTGAGGAGGCGCTGACGGTGCTGTCCCTGGTGCTGCCCGACCTGGGCGTCGACGAGCCGCGCCGGATCCTCGACGCGGGGCTGGACGGCGACTCCCGGACCGAGAGCTCGTACGTCACGGCATCCCGGCGGACGCGCATACTGGATCCGGTGGCCTGGCGTCGCAACGGGTTCGCCGTGACCGGTCGCGCCCTCCTGATGCGCCGGGGCCGCATGGTGAAGATCCTCGACGTGGTGCCGCACGAGCGGACGCAGTCGCTGGGCCTGAGCCAGGGCCCGTGGCAGCGCAGGCTGGGTGTCGCGTCGTTCCAGGTGCACTCCACGCAGGGTCCGGTGCAGCCTGAGGTGCCGCACCTCGACGCCGCCGACGCCGCGCAGCTCATGGCCGAGCAGGCCATGCGGGCCCGCACGGCGCGTGCGGCCGCCGGTCCGGAACGATGGATGGAGAGACAGAGTGAGTGACCGGTGATGTCCCGTGACTGAATCCGCAGATCCGGGCCGACGGCCCGGCAGGCTCGGCGTCGGTGTGGTCGGCGCAGGACGCGTCGGTGCCGTGCTCGGCAGCGCCCTGCGCGCCGCGGGCCACGCCGTCGTCGGCGCGAGCGGGATCTCCGAGGACTCCCGGGAGCGCATCGACATGCTCCTGCCGGGCGTCCCCAACCTTGAGGTGCCCGACGTCGTCGAGCGCGCCGAGCTCGTGCTCCTCGCGGTGCCCGACGACGCCCTGGGCCCCCTGGTCGCAGGCCTCGCCGAGACCGGGGCGTGGCAGCCCGGCCAGCTCGCGATCCACACGTCGGGCCGCTACGGGACCTCCGTCCTGGAGCCCGCCCGCCTGGGCGGCGCGATCCCGCTCGCGGTGCATCCCGCGATGACGTTCTCGGGTACGTCGCTCGACCTGGCCCGCCTGGAAGGCTGCACGTTCGCCGTGACCGGCCCGGCGCCGGTGCTGCCGATCGGGCAGGCGCTGGTGGTCGAGATCGGCGGCGAGCCCGTGATCGTCGACGAGCAGCTCCGCGGGCTGTACCACGCGGGCCTCTCGCACGGCGCGAACCACCTGGTGGTGCTCGTCGCGCAGGCCGCACAGGCGCTGGAGGCCGCGGGCATCGAGGCGCCCGGCAGGGTGCTGGCACCGCTGCTCACGGCGGCGCTGGAGTCGGCCACGCGGTCGGCCGACGCGCGTGACGGTATGGGGCCCGGGGCCATCGCCGCACTCACCGGGCCGGTCTCGCGGGGCGACGTCGGTACCGTGCGCCGCCACCTGACCGAGCTCAGCGCACTCGCCGCCGCGAGCGGCGCCACCGACGTGCCGGACAGCTACACAGAGCTCGCCCGCGGGGCCACCCGCCGCGCGCTCGCGAGCCACCGCATCAACGACTCCACCGCACAGAACCTGCTGGACGCGCTGGACAGTGCGACGGGAGAGTCGCGCGCAGAAAGGAACACGCAGTGAGCACCGAGGCCATCACCCCGACCGACACCCCGCTCGGCGCCCAGACCAGCACGGGGTCCACGCGGCGCACGCCGCTCGTGGTCCGCACCCGCTCCGAGCTGCGGGACGCGCAGATGCGCTGGGCGATCGCGGGCCCGCTGGAGCCGTCCGGGCTCGACGCCGAACCCGGCAGGCGAGCGGTGGTCATGACCATGGGCGCGCTGCACGACGGGCACCTGGAGCTCGTGCGCCGGGCGCGCGCGGAGGCCGGCCCGAACGGCCAGGTCATCGTCACGATCTTCGTGAACCCGCTGCAGTTCGGCGCGGGCGAGGACCTGGAGACCTACCCGCGTGACCTGGACGGCGACGTCGCCAAGCTCGCCGGCGTCGGGGCCGACCTCGTCTTCGCGCCGACGCCCGACGTCGTCTACCCGGACGGCGACCCCGTGGTGCGGGTCTCCGCCGGGCGCATCGGCGACGTGCTGGAGGGTGAGCACCGCCCCGGGCACCTCGACGGGGTGCTGACCGTGGTGCTCAAGCTGATGCACCTGGTGCGGCCCGACGTCGCGCTGTTCGGCGAGAAGGACGCCCAGCAGCTGCTCGCGGTGCGCCGCATGGTGCGCGACCTGGAGGTGTCGGTAGAGGTGGTGGGCGTGCCGACGGTGCGCGAGGGCGACGGCCTCGCGATGTCCTCGCGCAACGCCTACCTGTCCGCCGACGAGCGCGAGCGGGCCCTGGCGCTGTCGCGCGCGCTGGGGGCGGGCGCGGCGGCCGCCGGCCGCGGAGCGGCGGGTGTGATCAACGCCGCCCGCCAGGTGCTGGACGAGGCCGACGGCGTCGTGATCGACTACCTCGCGCTCGTCGATCCGGTGACCGTGGACGCGGTGACCGACGACTTCTCCGGCCATGCGCTGCTGCTCGTGGCCGCACGGGTGGGTACCACCCGCCTGATCGACAACCAGGCCGTCGAGGTCTCGCCAGACCAGAGGTAACGCCATGAGCTCCACCGAGCACCGCCCGCCCGTCGGCCGCCCCGCATCGTTGCAGCGGCCGATGATGATCGCGAAGATCCACCGCGCCACCGTGACGCAGGCGGACCTGCACTACGTCGGGTCCATCACCGTCGACGCCGACCTGCTCGACGCCGCCGACCTGATCCCCGGCCAGCAGGTCGACGTCGTCGACGTGACCAACGGGGCCCGGCTGACCACCTACGTGATCCCCGGCGAGCCGGGCTCGGGCCAGATCTGCATCAACGGCGCCGCCGCTCACCTGGTCAGCCCGGGCGACGTCGTCATCCTGATCGCGTACGGCATGCTCTCGGACCACGACGCGCGGACCTTCCTGCCGAACGTCGTGTTCGTCGACGAGCAGAACCGCATCGTCGAGCTGAGCGACGAGCCCGGGCTCGTACCCGACGGGTACGGCCTGGAGGAGAGCGGCCTGCCGATCGAGCCCTTCCAGCAGGCCGGCCTGGTGCGCACGGCGTCGGGCCGAGCGTGAGCGGCGCTGCCGGACCTGGACCGCGCCTCTTCCGCTCCCTCGCCGCCCCGGCCCCCGGCTGGACCGCGGAGGCCGACGCGATAGTCGTCGGCTCCGGCATCGCCGGGCTGACGGCGGCGCTCGAGCTGCGCACGCACGTACCGCGGGTGCTGCTCGTGACGAAGGGCCGCCTCCTGTCGGGGTCGACGGTGTGGGCGCAGGGCGGGATCGCCGCCGCGCTCGACCCGTCGGACTCGCCGGAGGCGCACCTCGCGGACACGCTCGCGGCGGGCGGCGGCCTGTCGGACCCGGACGCGGTGCAGGTGCTGGTCACCGAGGGTCCGGAGCGCGTGCGCGAGCTCGTGGCGCGCGGCGCGGTCTTCGACAAGGCGGCCGACGGCGACATCGCGCTCACCCGCGAGGGCGGCCACCGCGCCGACCGGATCGCGCACGCGGGCGGGGACGCCACCGGCGCCGAGATCTCCCGGGCGCTCGTGGCGCAGATCGAGGCGGTCCGGCACGACCCGGGCATCGAGGTCGTGGAGAACGCCTTGGTGCTGGACGTGCTGACCACCGTGGACGGCCGGGCGTGCGGCGTGACCCTGCACGTGCGGGGCGAGGGCTCGCGGGACGGCGTCGGCGCGGTACTGGCTCCCGCCGTCGTGCTGGCGACCGGCGGGATCGGGCAGGTGTTCCGGTCCTCCACCAACCCTGCGGGCGCGACGGGCGACGGCATCGCCGCGGCGCTCCGGGCCGGCGCGGTGCTGGGCGACCTGGAGTTCGTCCAGTTCCACCCGACGGTCCTGTGGCTGGGTACCGGCGCGAAGGGCCAGGTGCCCCTCATCTCGGAGGCCGTGCGCGGCGAGGGCGCCCTCCTGCTCGACATCGACGGGCACCGGTTCATGCCCGCGGTGCACGAGATGGCGGAGCTGGCGCCGCGGGACGTCGTCGCGCACGCCATAGTGCGGCAGATGGCCGCGACCGGGGCCGACAACGTGCTGCTCGACGCCCGCCACCTGGGCCGCGAGTTCCTGCGGACGCGGTTCCCGACGATCAACGCGCGGCTGCTGGAGGCCGGCATCGACTGGTCCGAGGAGCCGGTACCCGTGGCGCCCGCCCAGCATTACCACTCGGGCGGCGTCGTGACCGACCTCGACGGGCGGTCCTCGGTGGACGGGTTGTACGCGGTCGGCGAGGTGGCGTGCACCGGCGTGCACGGGGCGAACCGGCTCGCGTCGAACTCGCTGCTCGAGGGCCTGGTGTTCGCCTTCCGCGCGGCGCGCGACGTCGCTGCCCGGTTCGACGCCGGCGAGCTCAAGCCGGGAGAGCCCGCCGAGCGTTCCGGCGGATCAGGGCTGGTCGCGGCCGCCGCCCGGTCACGGATCCAGAAGGTGACGTCCGCCGGGTCCGGGGTGATCCGGTCGGCGCGCTCGCTCGCCGAGGTCGACGAGCGGCTCGCCGCCGTCCGCGCCGACGCGCACCTGGCGGCCGAGGTCGTGGCCGAACCTCAGGCCGCCGAGTGGGAGACCACCAACGTCTACCAGGTGGCCCGCGCCCTGACCCGGGCGGCCACGCTGCGCGAGGAGACCCGTGGCGGCCACTACCGCACGGACTTCCCGAAGCCGGAGGAGGCGTGGAAGCGCCGGGTCGAGATCTGGCTGGACGACGACGGGGTGTTGCAGGCCCGCTGACCGGTCCGGGTTCGAAGGTGGCAGCGACTTCGGTCGCTTGCACGCGGCCCCGCGGTGAGATCGGTCGGTTGCCTTGAGATCGGTCATTTAATGGACCGATCTCAAGGTAAGCGACCGAAGTCGTGAGCGCGGGCGAGCAACTGACCGAACTCGGCCACGACGTCGTGGCCGGTCAGCGCCTGACGTAGCCGATCGGCTCGCCCGCCGTGATCTGGGTGCCTTCCGCTGTCGTGTGCTCCAGGGTTCCCGCCGACTCCGCGACGAGCTGCGACTCCATCTTCATCGCCTCGACGACGGCGACGGGCTGGCCGTCGGCAACGGTCTCGCCGTCGGCCACCAGCCAGCGGACCAGGGTGCCGGGCATCGCGGGGAGGAGCGGTACCCGTCCGTCGCCCGTCTCAGAGCCTGACGCCGGTGGCGCGGCCTGCGCCGTCGTGCCGGCGGGCAGCCCGGAGCCTGCGAACCCGATGCCGCCCGGCGTGCGCACCTTGTGCCGCTTCCCGTCGATCTCGACCCACGTCTCCACGACCCCGGGCTCGACGACCGGCGCGGCGAGCGCTTGCGGGTCCAGCGCGGCGAGGAGCTCGGTCTCTATCCACTGGGTGTGGACGGCGAAGCCGGGCCCGCCCGAACCGCCGCCCGACCCCGTGAACGCCGGGTCGGCCAGGACCGCGCGGTGGAACGGCAGCACCGTCGGCACGCCTTCGACCACGGCCTCGGCCGCGGCCCGCCGCGCCCGCGCGAGCGCGGCCTCCCGGGTGGGGCCCCACACGACGATCTTGGCGAACAGCGAGTCGAACTCGCCGGGGATCACCGACCCGGACTCCACCCCGGCGTCGACCCGGACGCCCGGACCGGAGGGCGGCACGAACCGGTCGATGCGTCCGGGGCCCGGCAGGAAGCCGCGCGCCGGGTCCTCGGCGTTGAGCCGCAGCTCGACGGCGTGGCCGCGCGGGGTGGGGTCCTCCGTCACGGACAGCGGCAGGCCGCTCGCGACGCGGAGCTGTTCGACGACGAGGTCCAGCCCCGTGGTCTCCTCCGTGACGGGGTGCTCGACCTGGAGCCGGGTGTTGACCTCCAGGAACGACAGGGTGCCGTCCGCGCCGAGCAGGAACTCGACGGTTCCCGCGCCGCGGTACCCGGCGGCGGCGCACAGATCCCGCGCGGACTCGTGGATCCGCTTGCGCACCGCGGGGTCGAGGAACGGCGCGGGCGCCTCCTCGACCAGCTTCTGGTTGCGCCGCTGCAGCGAGCAGTCCCGCGTGCCCGCCACGACCACGTGCCCGTGGTCGTCGGCGATGATCTGCGCCTCCACGTGCCGGGGCCGCTCCAGGAACCGTTCGACGAAGCACTCGCCGCGCCCGAAGGCGGCCTCCGCCTCGCGGCGCGCGGCCTCGAACAGCTCGGGTACCTCCTCCAGGGTCCTGGCCACGCGCATGCCGCGCCCGCCGCCGCCGTGCGCCGCCTTGATGGCGAGCGGCAGGCCGTGCTCCTCGGCGAAGGCGAGCGCCGCGGCGGCGTCGGGCACCGGGCCGTCCGAGCCGGGCACCAGGGGCGCGCCGACCGTCCGGGCCAGGTCGCGGGCGGCGATCTTGTCGCCGAGCAGCTCGATCGTGGCCGATGTGGGTCCGACCCACACGAGCCCCGCCTCCTCGACGGCCCGCGCGGCGGACGCCCGCTCGGAAAGGAAGCCGTAGCCGGGGTGGACGGCGTCCGCGCCCGACCGGCGGGCGACGTCGATCAGCTTCTCGACCGACAGGTACGTCTCGGCGGCGGTGCGGCCGTCCAGGGCCCAGGCCTCGTCGGCGAGGCGGACGTGCGGGGCGTCGGCGTCGCCGTCGGCGTACACGGCGACGGAGCGGATCCCCAGGTCAGCGCATGCACGGACGATACGGACCGCTATCTCGCCCCGGTTCGCGACGAGCACGGTGCGGATCATGGGGTGCCTCCTGGGTGGTTCTGGCCTGGGTGGTTCTGGATGGTGAAGCGGACGCGTGCGCCCGCGGGGAGCTGTCCGGCGAGCGGCACGTGGTCGGCGACGACCGCCCCGACCACCGGGTACCCGCCGGTCAGCGGGTGGTCGGCGAGGAAGAGGACCGGCTGACCGTCCGGCGGAACCTGGATCGCGCCGGTGACGCAGCCCTCGCTCGGCAGCTCGGCGCCCTCGCGTTCGGGGATTCGGACGAGGGGATCGCCGTCCAGACGCAGGCCTATCCGGTTGGAGCGCGGGGTGACCAGCCAGTCCTGGCCGGTCAGCCGCGCGATGGTCGCGGCGTCGAACCAGTCGTCGCGCGGCCCCAGGACTATCGGCAGCACCGTCACCTCGCCGGGTGCGGGCAGGCGATCGTGGCTGTCGGACGACGGCGCCTCTGCCGGGTTCGCCGGGTCCTGGGCGGCTCGCGCGCGGGGTCGTTCGGCTCCGCATGGTTCGACAGTGGAGAGTCCGCGTTCCGGAGCCCCGACGGGAAGGATGTCGCCCGACCCGAGCGGTTCGGGCCCCAGCCCGGCCAGCACGTCCGTGGCGCGACTGCCCAGCACGGGCGGCACGTCGATCCCCCCGCGCACCGCGACGTAGGCGCGCACGCCCCGGGCGGGCGGTGCGAGGCGCAGCTCGTCGCCGTCGTCCAGCGCGAAGGGTTCGCCCGGCAGCGGACGGCGGTCGGGGCGCGGTTCGCCGTCGCCCGGCCGCACCGCGATCTCGCCCACCGCCCCCGTCACCGCGAGCACCTGTGGGCCGTGGGCGCGCAGCCGCAGTCCGCCCACGGACTCGACGACGGCGGCCCCTGACGGATTGCCGACCGCGCGATTGGCCGCCCGCAGGCTAGGCCGGTCCAGCGCACCGGACGCAGAAACCCCGGCCCCCTCGGACCCGGGCCGCCCAAGATCCTGCACCAGCGCCGACACCCCGGCCCCGACCACCTCAAGCCCTCGCGTCCCGCGAAGGTCCGCCGCGACCAAGCGATCGCGCATGGTTTCGACCGGGGAAGCATGCTCAACCGCTTGCTCGTGGCGGACCGTCGCGGCCGCCAGCGCGCGCACCGCCGTGAAGCGGACCTCGTCGCCCGGGAGGAGGAGGGCCGGGCGCTCGCGCGTCACGTCCCACACGGGCGCGTCGGTGCGGCCGAGGAGCTGCCAGCCGCCGGGGCTCTCCCGCGGGTAGACGCCGCTGTACGGCCCGGCCAGCGCGACCGACCCGGCCGGCACCCGGGTGCGTGGAGTCGGTCGCCGGGGGACCACCAGCTCGGGGTCGTCGCTGGTCAGGTAGGCGAAGCCGGGCGCGAACCCGACGAAGCCCACCGTCCAGGCCGCCGCGGTGTGCCGCCGGACCAGCTCCTCGGGGCTCCAGCCCAGCAGGTCGGCCGCCTCGGTGAGGTCGGCGCCGTCGTACAGCACGGGGATCTCGACGGTGCGCGCGGCGGAGGTGGCGCGGCGGTCCAGCGGTCGTCCCCGCAGCTCCGCGGCCAGGGCCGACGCGGACACGGCCGAGGGCCGGAACGGCACCAGCAGCGTCCGCGCGCCGGGCACGGGCACGCCGACGCCCCGCACGGGATCGCTCAGGAGGGACTCGTACAGCGCGACCGCCTGGTCCAGGTCGTCGAGCTCGACCAGGAGAGCGTCGTCGCGGGCGGTCAGTACCCGCATCACGCTGCGGAGCCGCCGCCCGCCGGGGCGAAGGCCGTGAGCTCTATGCCCTCGGCGTCGAACACCTCGCGGATCCGCCGGGCCATGGCGACGGCGCCGGGGGAGTCGCCGTGCACGCACACCGAGTCGGCGCGCACGGCGACGTCGGACCCGTCCACCGCGGTCACGACGCCCTCGGTGACCAGGCGCAGCATGCGGCGGGCGACGTCGTCGGCGTCGTGCAGCACCGCACCGGGCTCACGCCGGGAGACCAGGCGGCCCTCCGGCGTGTAGGCGCGGTCCGCGAACGCCTCGGTGGCGGTCGCGAGCCCCGCCTCGGCCGCCGCGGCGAGGGCCACGCTGCCGGGCAGGCCGAGCAGGACGAGGCCCGGGTCGACCGCGGCGACCGCCGCCGCGACCGCCCGGGCCACCCGCTCGTCCACCTGTGCCGTGTTGTACAGCGCGCCGTGCGGCTTCACGTAGGTGACGACGCCACCCTCGGCGTCGGCCAGGCCGCGGAGCGCGCCGATCTGGTAGGCGACGTCGGCCTCGAGCTCGTCGTCCGGCACGTCCATGTTGCGGCGGCCGAACCCGGCCAGGTCGCGGTATCCGACGTGCGCGCCGATCGTGACGCCACGCGCCACGGCGGAGCGCACGGTGCGGCGGATGGACGCCGGGTCCCCGGCGTGGAAGCCGCAGGCGACGTTGGCGCTGGAGACGATGCCGAGCATCTGCTCGTCGTCGCCGAGGGTCCAGCGGCCGAAGCCCTCCCCGAGGTCGCTGTTCAGGTCGACGGCGCTCATGGTGCGGGTGTCCTTTCGGTGGTGCGAGGTGCCGAGCCAGAGGCTCAGGCGGACAGCAGGTCGAAGATCGGGCCCACCGCGTTGACCGCCATGTACCAGGTGACCACGGCGGCCAGGGTGCCGACCACCAGGAGCCACCGCGGGTAGCGGACGCTGCCCAGCAGCGAGCCGCGGAACCAGCCGATGTACATGAACAGGGTCAGGCCCATGGGCAGGATGAGGCCGTTCACGCCGCCCACGAACACGAGCAGGGTGGCGGGCGCGGTGCCGAGGGCCAGGAAGACCGCCAGCGAGACGACGATGAAGCCCACGGTCCACAGGTCTGCGGTGCGGCCCACGATCTTCGCGGAGAACACGGGCAGGAACGAGACGGACGTGTAGGCGGCGCCGATGACGCTGGTGATCGCGGCGATCCAGAACACCGCGCCGAAGATGCGCAGCCCGGCCTCGCCGGCGGCGGCGGAGAACGCGTCGGCACCGGGGTTGCCCGCGACGTCGAGCACGACGCCGGAGGCGACGACGCCGAGGACCGCCAGGAACAGCACGTACCGCATGACGCCCGTGACGATGATGCCGCTGACGGCGGCCCGGTTGACCTCGCGGATGTGCTCGGGTCCGGCGGTGCCGGAGTCGAGGAGCTTGTGCGCGCCGGCGTACGTGATGTACCCGCCGACGGTGCCGCCCACGATGGTGGTGATGGTCGCGAAGTTGATGGTGTCGGGCAGCACGGTCTGCTTCAGTGCCTCGCCGACGGGCGGGTCGGACAGGATCGCGACGATCACGGTGAGCACGATCATCACCACGCCGGCCACGATGACCACCCGGTCCACGACGGCCCCGGCGCGCTTGGCGAGGAAGATCGCGATGGCGATGACCGCGCTGATGGCCCCGCCGAGGCGGGGGTCGAGGCCGAACAGGGCGTTCAGGCCCAGGCCCGCGCCCGCGGTGTTGCCGATGTTGAAGACGAGCCCGCCGAGCACGATGAGCACGGCCAGCACGTAGCCGCTGCCCGGCAGGGCGTCGTTGGCCAGCACGCTCGCACGCTTGCCGGTCAGCGTGATCATGCGCCAGACGTTCATCTGGACTGCGAGGTCCAGCAGGATCGAGACGAGGATGCCGAACGCGAAGGCGGCACCGAGCTGTTGCGTGAAGGTGGCGGTCTGCGTGATGAAGCCGGGGCCGATGGCGGAGGTCGCCATGAGGAAGAGCGCGCCCAGCAGGGAGCGGCTGCGCGCTGAGGCGAACCGCCTGACTCTGGCGGCCGGTGGGGTCGTCGGCGTCTCTGCCGGCGAAGTGGCGGGCTCGTGGCTCGTGTCGGACATGGCGTCCTCCTGGTCGATGTGTTGAGCCGGATTGTTCAACAGTCAGGATGTTCCTCGTCGGATGTTTCCGCCGCATTGCGGAACATTGTCGATCATGACACGGCTCCAGTGCTCGGGAACAGTCCGGGACACCAGATATTTACGTGGCGAACCCTGTTGGATTGTTCAACGAACCCCTACGGTCGTGACGACCACCTCCGAGGGGAGAAGTGACTTCATCATGTCGAGAATGTTCAGACCACGTACCGCCGTCAGGGTGCGAGCAGGCGCCGTCGCCCTCGCACTGTGTGCTTCCACCGCACTGGCGGCTCCGGTCGCGGCCCAGGCCGCGCCAGGGTCCGGCTCCGGAGCGGGCTGCCTCGATCCGAGCCGCCAGCTCTCGGTCGAGGAGAGCCGCCTGGCGGCCCGCCTGCCCGACGCCGCCGACCCGACCGTCCCCGCCGAGAAGACCTATGCCCGCACCGTCATCGAGGGCGGCGGGTTCGGCGGATACACGGCAGCCCTCACGGCGGCCCTGTGCCGCACGCGCACGCCGGACGCCGCGACCGCGCTGGTCGAGCGCTCGGGTGAGGCCCTGTGGGACGCCGCCGTCCGCCGGGCCCAGAGCGACGGCCACGTGCGCGGTGACCTGCCCGCGAGCGACGACCGGCCGCTGTACTGGACCCGCGTCGAGGCCATGTCGGTGCTGCGCCAGTGGGCGCCGCGCGGCGGCCTCACCCACGCCGAGCGGGCCGACCTGATCGAGACGTTCGACAAGGCCGCGCGCGGCATGTTCGACATCGACCTGCCGCCCGGCGACGACGTCCTGCGCGTGATCGTCAGCGGGTTCGACGTCTACACGCTCGACGGCGGCACGACCTCCTCGGCGCCGGGCACCGTCGGCAACAACATCCGGCACGGCAACCCGTCCGGCGCGACGGCGCTCTCGCTGGACGGCACCACCTACCGCACCGACGACGGCACGCTCGCCCACGTCGAGGCGTACACGCTGCCGGTGAGCTACCCGGAGTTCGAGCGGGGCTACCTCGAGGACACCGTCGGGCCGTTCATGGAGCCCGGGCCGCGCCAGGTCGACGCGTCGATCACCGTGAGCCAGGCCGGCGGGTCGCAGTTCAACCTGGAGCAGTGGAACGCCCGCTACCACGGCACCTTCGCGGGCAACGACCGGGGGCTGCCATGCCCCGCCGTGGGCGGCGTACCGCAGCTCGCGATCAACAACCCGGGGTGCAACATCCAGGTCGTCGACCGCTGGGGCGGCGGCGACGGGCTCACGGACCCGCCGCAGTGGACCACGGCGAGCCTGCCGATCGCGGAGATGATCGCCGCCGACACCGGGGCCGACGTCCCGCGCCCGCCGGGCGACACCTGGCCCGACCCGTCGGTGGCCTTCGGCGTCGTCTGGAACACCAGCTACACGCAGTTCCCCGACTGCGCGTCGCCCGTGCGCCAGACCTTCAACAGCCCGCCGTCCGTCACCTACCCGCCCGCGACACCGCCGGTACCGCCGGCCGACGGCTCGTGCTCGTACAGCGGGGGTGGTGGCAACTACCTCTCGAACGAGAGCGCCTACCGCAACACGCTGCTGCGTGACCGCGCCGGGCTCGACATCCCGGCCGGGCACATCCACACCCCGGACATGCAGCACTTCGAGACCACCTTCGCGGTAAGCGACCCAACCTTCGACGCCTGGCGCACGTCGATAGCCGCCCAGTCCCGCAACCTGATCCAGTCGGTCCTGGACACGGTCGACTAACCCAGGATCGCCGAAGTAGAGCGCTTGTCCGCCCCACAGCCGGACCAAACCGGCAAACAAGGCGGACAAGCGCTCTACTTCGGCGAATCCGTAGGATGAGTGCGTGACGACGGATCGGGCAGAGCGGAGTGCGGACGCCATCCGCGAGCTGATCGTCACGGGGCGGCTGACGCCCGGGCAGCGGCTCTCGGAGCAGGCGGTCAGCGAGACGCTCGACGTCTCCCGCAACACCCTGCGCGAGGCCTTCCGCATCCTGGTCCACGAGGGCCTCCTGGTCCGCCGCCCCAACGCGGGCGTCGCCGTGGCCCGTCCCACCCTCGCCGACGTCGTCGACATCTACCGGGTCCGGCGGCTCATCGAGGTCCCGGCGCTCGCGGCGGGCGATCCCGCACATCCCGGCGCCCGCACCATGCGCGACGCCGTCGACGCGGCCCTCGCCGCCCGGCTCGGCGGCGACTGGCGCGACATCGCCGCGGCGAACATGCGGTTCCACTCGGGGATCGTCTCTCTCGCGAGCAGCCCGCGTCTCGACCGCGTGCACGCGAACCTCTCCGCCGAGCTCCGCCTGTCGTTCGGCCTGCTGGGCGAGAACGGCGCGTTCTTCGACGGTTTCGTCGACCGGAACGCGAGCCTCCTGCGCCGGTTCCTGTCGGGCGACGCCGACGGCGCGGCGGCCGACCTCAACCGGTACCTCACGGACTCGGAGCGCATGCTCCAGGACATCGTCGACGGCGCGGGGGTGCCCGGCGCGGCGGATACGGTGAGCCCGTGAGCACTCTCCCCGTCTTCGGCACCCCCAGCACGGTCAACCCGGGGCTCGACGCCGCCTGGGTCGCCCGGACCGTGCGCATCGCCCTCGACGAGGACCTCGGGCCCGCTCCGGGCCGTGACGTGACCTCGCAGGCGACCATCCCGCCGTCGGCCACCGGGGTTGCCGAGCTGGTGGCGCGCGCGGACGGCGTCGTCGCGGGCCTCGTGGTGGTGCGGGAGGTCCTCGACCAGGTGGCGTCCCGCCTGGGCCTGGCGAGCCCGCGCGCCACGTTCCACGCGCAGGACGGCGACGCCGTCACCGCCGGCCAGGTCCTGGCGATGCTGGAGGGCCCCACCCAGGTGCTGCTGGTCGCCGAGCGGACCCTGCTCAACCTGGCGAGCCGCGCCTCCGGCGTCGCGACGGCGACCCGCGCCTTCGCCCGGGAGCTGGCGGGCACGGGCGCGCAGGTCCTCGACACCCGCAAGACGACGCCCGGCCTGCGTGCCCTGGAGAAGTACGCGGTGCGCGCCGGCGGCGGCACGAACAAGCGCATGGGCCTGTACGACGTCGCCATGGTCAAGGACAACCACGTGGTCGCCGCCGGGTCGGTCGCCGCCGCGGTCGCCGCCGTCCGCGAGAGGTTCCCGGACGTGCAGATCCAGGTGGAGGCCGACACGACCGACCAGGCCCTGGAGGCCCTGGCCTCGGGCGCGGACTTCCTGCTGCTGGACAACATGGAGCCGGCGCTGCTCGCCGAGACCGTGGCCGCCGTCCGCGAGCGGGAGGGGCACGACGGCGTCCCCGCGCACGTCGAGCTCGAGGCGACCGGCAACCTGACGCTCGAGAAGGCGCAGAAGGTCGCGGCCACGGGTGTGGACTTCCTCTCGGTGGGAGCCCTCACGCACAGCGCCCCCATCCTGGACCTGGCCCTGGACCTCCGCCACTGACTTCCTGTCGTTGAGTGCGGGATATTCGCCCCTCAGGTGTGGCCAACCGGGCGAAAATCCCGCACTCAGCGGGTGATCGGCACCGATAGAATCGGGTCCGTGAGCCAGAACCCCGCTGCCGAGAACGCCGCGACCCCGCCGACCGACGACCTGCCCGAGCAGCTGCGGATCCGGCGCGAGAAGCGGGAGCGCCTCCTGGCACAAGGCACGGAGGCGTACCCCGTCAGCGTCCCGGTCACGCACACCATCTCCGAGGTCCGCGCGACGTACGGCCACCTCGAGGCCGGCCAGGAGACCGACGACCTCGTGGGCATCGCCGGCCGGGTGGTCTTCGTCCGCATCGGCGGCAAGCTCTGCTTCGTCACGCTGCAGGACGGCGAGGGCAACCGCCTCCAGGGCATGCTGAGCCTCGCCGTGCTCGGCGAGGAGGCGCTCGCCGCCTTCAAGACCGACGTCGACCTGGGCGACCACCTCTTCCTGCACGGCCGCGTCGGCGCGTCGCGACGGGGCGAGCTGAGCGTCTTCGCCGACGAGTGGCAGATGGCGGCCAAGTCGCTGCGCCCGCTCCCGGTGCTGCACAAGGACCTGTCCGAGGAGGCGCGCGTCCGGCAGCGCTACGTGGACCTCATCGCGCGCCCCGCCGCGCGCGACATGGTGCGCCTGCGCGCCGGCGTGGTGCGGTCCCTGCGTGAGAACTTCCACCGCCGCAGCTTTCTCGAGGTCGAGACGCCGATGCTGCAGACCATTGCGTCCGGCGCGTCCGCGCGGCCTTTCTCGACGCACATGAATGCGTACGACCTGGACCTCTTCCTGCGTATCGCGCCGGAGATCTTCCTCAAGAAGGCAGTCGTCGGCGGCGTCGAGAAGGTCTTCGAGATCAACCGGAACTTCCGGAACGAGGGCGCCGACTCGTCGCACTCGCCCGAGTTCGCGATGCTCGAGGCGTACGAGGCCTACGGCGATTACAACACCATCGGCGCACTCACCAAGGATCTGGTGCAGACGGCCGCACAGGACGTTCTCGGCACCACGCTCGTGACCCTTCCTGACGACTCCGAGTACGAGCTCGGCGGGGAATGGGCAAACCTGCGTATGTACGACTCGCTCTCCGAAAGCCTGGGCGAGGAGATCACGGCCGACACGTCGGTGGAGGAGCTCGAGAAGATCGCGGGGCGTCTTGATGTCGAGGTCGGCAACAAGAAGATCCTGAATCACGGAAAGCTCGTCGAGACGCTCTGGGAGCACCGGGTGGGCGACCACCTGTCCGCACCGACGTTCGTGCGCGACTTTCCCGTGGAGACGTCGCCGCTCACGCGGGACCACCGCACGGAAAAGGGACAGGTCGAGAAGTGGGACCTGTACATCCGTGGCTTCGAGCTGGCTACCGGCTATTCAGAGCTGGTCGACCCGGTGATCCAGCGGCAGCGCTTCGAGGCGCAGGCCAGGATGGCCGCGGCCGGCGACGCCGAGGCGATGCTGCTCGACGAGGATTTCCTGACCGCGATGGAATTCGCGATGCCCCCTTCGGGCGGAATGGGCATGGGCATCGACCGTCTGCTCATGGCTCTGACCGGTCAGGGCATCCGCGAGACCATCCTTTTCCCGCTGGTGAAGCCGCAGGCCTGAGGAATTCGAACCACCCGATGAGTTTGTGAGGATCTTGTGATGGATACGACACTTGCGGTGCTCGCGGGGCTGACGCCCTCGGTGGGCGTCGGCCTGTTGTTCTGGTTTGCCATGCGCAAGATCCTTCGCGCGGACCGTCACGAACGAGAGGCCCTCGAGCGAATGGATCGCGAGGGCATGGTGGCGGCAGCAGAAAACACGGAGAATTCCCCTTCGCGCTGATCCGCGCGGCCGAGGTTATCCCTGGTGGCCTTCCGGATCAAAATCCACGCAGTTCAACTGCGCCGGGTGAAGTTTTGGTGATCGGTGTCACACGACCATTATTGACATGTCAATATTGAGTGCGGCATGCTCACGAACTAACCCCGGAAATTGTGGCTCGAAGGGAAGTACCCGCATGGTTCAGAAGGTTCAGCTTGTTCTCGAAGATGACATCGATGGCGGTGCCGCCGACGAGACCGTGAACTTCGGCCTCGACGGCGTCTCCTACGAGATCGACCTCAATGCCAAGCACGCGGCCGAGCTGCGTGACGCGCTCGCTTCGTGGGTCGGCCACGCACGCAAGGTGAAGTCGCCGGTCGCGCGCGCTGCCGGCACCACGCGTCGGTCGCGTTCGGGCAGCGACACGGCGGCGGTCCGCGAATGGGCCAAGGTCAACGGCTACACCGTCAGCGACCGTGGCCGCATCGCGGCAGAGGTCCAGGAGGCATACGCGAAGGCCAACGGCTGACGCGTCGCCTGCACGACGGCATATTGCGCCCCGGCGCCCCTGAACGGGGCGGCCGGGGCGTCGTGCATCTCCGGCGGGAGCACGGGCGAAACGTCATTAGGCTGGCTGCATGAGCACCCCTACCGCTGCTGCCCTGTGGATCGGCACCTACCCGAAGGCCGAGACCGAGCCGGGGACCGGTGAGGGCATCTGGCGCGTCGGTATCGGCCCGGGCGGAAAGTTCGCCGGTGGCGAGCTCGTCGCAGAGGTCCCTTCGCCGTCGTTCCTCGCGCTCCACCCGTCGGGGCGCACGCTCCTGGCGGTGGGCGAGGCCGGGCCCGGCAGGCTCACCTCCTTCCACGTGTCCGACGCCGGCGCGCTCACGCCCGCGGCCACTGTCACCTCGGGCGGTTCGGGCCCGTGCCACGTCGTGGCCACCGACTCCGCCGCCTGGGTGGCCAACTACGGTGACGGCGTCGCCGCCGTCGTGCCGCTCGACGCCGACGGCGCTCTTGGCGAGCCGCGCACGTTCCCGCACGAGGGGACCGGTCCGGTCGCGGACCGGCAGGAGGGCCCGCACGCGCACTTCGTGCACGTGTGGGGGGACCGTGTCCTCGTGTCCGACCTCGGCACCGACGAGCTGCGCACCTACCCGCTCGACGGGTCGGGAGCGGACGGCGAACCGTCGGGCACCGTCGCCGCCGTCCTGCCGCCGGGCACGGGCCCGCGCCACCTCGTGGAGCTCGCCGACGGCACGATCCTCGTCGCGGGCGAGCTGGACTGCCGGCTGCACGTCCTGGTCCCCGCCGGCCCCGGTCGCCTCGAGCACGTCGGCTCGGTGGCCATCACCGCGCGCACCACGCCCGACGGCGCCGCGGGCTACCCCTCGCACATCACCGTCGCCGGCGACCTGGTGCACGTGGGCGTGCGCGGCCCGGACGTCCTGTCGGTGCTCCGCATCCACGACGCGGCCGCGACGACGGAGGGCTTCGACGACGCCGTGCCGGGCGCCGTCGGGCACCTGGTCGTCGAGAACGTCGCCGACGTCGACCTCGGCGCGGGCGCCTGGCCGCGCCACCACGCGGTCCTGGCCGACGGCGGCATCGTGGTGGTGGCCGCGCAGCTCACCGACGAGCTGATCGCCGTCCGGCTCGACCGCGCGTCGGGCAAGGGCGAGATCACGGACCGACTGGAGCTGCCCGTGCCTGCGTGCGTCCTGGAGGCATGATGCGGGACAGCCTGCCTCCCGGCCTCGGCGAGACCGGCGCGAACCGCCCGCTGCGGGTCGCGATGGTCTCCGTGCACACATCGCCGTTGGAGCAGCCCGGGACGGGCGACGCGGGCGGCATGAACGTGTACGTGCTGGAGCTGTCCCGGGCGCTCGCCCGGCGCGGGGCGCAGGTTGAGATCTACACGCGCGCGACGACGTCCGCCCAGCCCAAGGTGACCGACGCCGAACCGGGGATCCGCGTCATCCACGTCTCGGCCGGGCCGTACGAGGGGCTGGACAAGAACGACCTGCCCGGCCAGCTGTGCGCGTTCGCGGCGGGCGTGCTGCGCGCCGAGGCGCACCGGCCGGAGGGCTGGTACGACGTGCTGCACACGCACTACTGGCTCTCGGGCCAGGTCGGCTGGCTCGCCGCCGAGCGCTGGGACGTCCCGCTGGTGCACACCATGCACACCATGGCGCGCGTGAAGAACGCCTCCCTCGCACCGGGGGACGCCCCCGAACCGCACGGCCGGATCATCGGGGAGGAGCAGGTGGTCGCGGAGTCCGACGTCCTCGTCGCGAACACCGAGCAGGAGGCGACCGACCTGGTGCGCGACTACCGCGCCGACCCCGGCCGGGTGCGCGTGGTGCAGCCCGGCGTGGACCTCGGCGTGTTCTCCCCGCCGCCCGACGTGGCCGGGGGAGACCCGGCGGAGCGGGACCGCCGTCGGGCCGCGCAACGGGCCGGGCTGCGGGAGCGCCTCGCGCTACCGGTGGACCGGAAGATCGTGCTGTTCGCGGGGCGCGTGCAGCTGCTCAAGGGCCCCGACGTGCTGGTCCGGGCACTGGGGGAGCGGGTATGGGAGGAGGGCGACGGCCAGCCGCCCCTGCTCGTAGTCCTGGGCGGGGCGTCGGGCAGGCCGACGGCCGTCCGCGAGCTCGAGGCGCTCGCCTACCAGGAAGGGGTGGCCGCCCACGTGCTCGTGCGGCCCCCGGTGCCGCAGCAGGTGCTCGCCGACTACTTCCGGGCCGCGGACGTGGTGGCCGTGCCGTCGCACAGCGAGTCGTTCGGCCTCGTCGCGGCGGAGGCGCAGGCGACGGGCACCCCGGTCGTCGCGGCCGCGGTGGGCGGGCTGCGCACGGTGGTCGAGGACGGCGTCTCGGGGGTCCTCGTACCCGACCACGAGCCCGAGAGCTGGGCGCTGGTCCTCAAGAGCCTCCTGGACGACGACGCGCTCCGTGCCCGCCTGGCCGTGGGCGCTCGCGCCTCCTCGACGAGGTTCGGCTGGGACCGCGCCGCCGACGAGATCCTGGACGTCTACGAGCAGGCGCGCAAGCACCACGCGACAAGACAACCGACCCTGGCGAGATAGAACTCTGGCGAGGAGGTCTCGACAAGCTCGACCACCGGTGGTCGAACTTGTCGAGACCTCCTCGCCAGAGGCGTGCTCGAGGTCAGCGGCCCTGGTTGGCCACCGCGGCGATCGCGTCCTTCGCGGCCTCCGGGTCCAGGTAGGTGCCACCCGGCTTCACCGGGGCGAGGGTCTCCTCGTCCAGCTCGTACACCAGCGGGATACCCGTCGGGATGTTCAGCCCGGCGATCGCCTCGTCCGAGACGCCGTCGAGGTGCTTCACGAGCGCGCGCAGCGAGTTGCCGTGCGCGGCGACCAGCACCGTCTTGCCGGCCTTCAGGTCGGGCACGATCTCGCTCTCCCAGTACGGCAGGGCGCGCTCGAGCACGAGGTTGAGGGCCTCCGTGCGGATGACGGGGGCGTCGGCGTAGCGCGGGTCGGCGTCCTGGCTGAACTCGGAGCCCAGCTCGATCTCCGGCGGCGGCACGTCGTAGGAGCGGCGCCACAGCATGAACTGCTCCTCGCCGAACTCGGCGAGCGTCTGCTTCTTGTCCTTGCCCTGCAGCGCGCCGTAGTGGCGCTCGTTGAGGCGCCAGCTGCGCTTGACCGGGATCCAGTGCCGGTCGGCGACGTCGAGCGCCAGGTTCGCCGTCATGATCGCGCGGCGCAGCAGGGAGGTGTGCAGGATGTCCGGGTTCACGCCGGCCTCCTTGAGGAGCGCGCCACCGCGCTTGGCCTCCTCCACGCCCTTCTCGGAGAGGGCGACGTCCACCCAGCCGGTGAACAGGTTCTTGGCGTTCCACTCGCTCTCGCCGTGGCGGAGCAGCACGAGGGTGTAGGTCATGGTTCCCATCCTGCCATCGGCGCGGAGACAGTTGTTGCCGCCTCCACACCGTGGAAGCGGCAACAACGTGTACGACGGCAGAGCGGGCGCGAGCCCTACGCCTCCGGGAAGTCGCCGGTGACGAGGAACGTCACGCGGCGGGCGACCGACACGCCGTGGTCGCCGAACCGCTCGTAGTAGCGGCCGACCAGGGTCACGTCGACCGACTCCTGGACGGTGCCCTGCCACTCGGGCGCCAGGAGCAGGTTGAACGTCTCCTGGTGCAGCGCGTCGATGATGTCGTCGTCCCGCTCGAGCGCCTCGGCCACCGTGAGGTCGCGGGTCGCGAGCAGCTTGGTGGTGCGCTGGGCCACGCGGACGGCGGCCTCGTGCATCTTCGCGAAGGTGTCCCGCGCCTCCGGCACGATCGCCTGCGCCGGGTAGCGCCCGCGCGCCACCTGGGCCACGTGCCGGGCGAGGTCGCCCATCCGCTCCAGGGAGGCGCTCATCCGCAGGGCGCTCACGACCACCCGCAGGTCGGTCGCGACGGGCGCCTGCTGCGCGAGCAGGTGGATGCACCGCTCGTCGAGGGAGTCCTCGATGGCGTCGATGGTCTTGTCGGAGGCGATCACCTCCTGTGCCAGCTGGAGGTCGGCCTCCAACAGCGCCGTCCCGGCACGGGTGATGGCGGACTCGACGAGCCTGCTCATCTCGGTCAGGTCGTCTCCGACCTGCTGGAGCTCAGCTTCGAAGATCTGTCGCATCGGTTTCCTCTCGCACTCGGGGCGCACGGGCGGTTACGCGTCCGCTGTCGCGCCGCCGAGGAGGGCGGGGCAGGGCTGACGCGCGGCCGGGCCGCCCGTCCGGACAAGTCCCGAACGGCGCACGGCACAGCTACCGCCCGCACCCGCCAAGGTTCGGCGCCGCGATGTACCGGGAGGTTAACGCTCTTCCTCCCTGACATGAACAGTAGGCGACACGATCGTCCGAGCGCCCACCGACGTCGTCCTGCGGTTGAAACGTCGACCTACCCTGGAGGCGTGGACGGAATCATCTCCGGGGTACCGGTGCTGGCCGCCGGAATCTTCGGCGTGATCGTCGGCGTGGTTGCCACAGTGGCATTCCGCGTCTCCGAGCGGCAGCAGCACGCCCTTGCCCAGGCCGAACCCGACGAGCTCGACGCTGGTCTCGTCCGTGTGCTCTCCGTGCTGCGCTCCGCCGCCGTCGTGCTCGACGGCGAGGACGAGGTCATCCGCGCGTCGCCGCCCGCCTACGCGCTGGGCGTGGTGCGCAACGACGCCCTGGTGCACCCAGCGATCACCGATCTCGTGGCCCTCGTGCGGCGTGACGGCGTGATCCGCGAGCAGGAGCTGGAGCTGCCCCGCGGCCCGGTGGGCCAGGGCACGGTGCTCCTGCAGGTGCGCGTGGCTCCGCTGGGCCTCGAACGGGTGCTGGTGCTCGCCGAGGACCGCACGGAGGCGCGCCGCGTCGAGGCGATCCGCCGCGACTTCGTCGTCAACGTGTCCCACGAGCTCAAGACGCCGGTGGGCGCGCTGGCGCTGCTGGCCGAGACCGTGGCCGACGCCGCGGACGACCCGGTCGCCGTCCGCCGGTTCACCGAACGGATGCAGCGCGAGGCGGTCCGGCTGTCCGCCCTGGTGCAGGAGATCATCGAGCTGTCGCGCCTGCAGGGCGCCGGCGCGATGCCGAAGCTGACCCCCGTCCCGATCCGCGAGGTGGTGGAGGAGGCCGTCGACCGGGCCCGCACCACCGCGCACTCCAAGAACATCGCCATCACCATGGGCGGCGACCTGGACACCGAGGTCTACGGCGACCACAACCTCCTGGTCACCGCGGTCCGCAACCTCGTGGACAACGCCGTCGCCTACTCCGGGCCCGCCAGCCGCGTGGGCGTGGGGGTCAACGAGCGGGCCGGCCTGGTCGAGATCGCCGTGGTGGACCAGGGCGTCGGCATCGCCGAGGACGCGCAGGACCGGGTCTTCGAACGCTTCTACCGCGTGGATCCGGCGCGCTCACGCGACACCGGTGGCACCGGACTCGGGTTGAGTATCGTCAAGCACGTCGCCGCCGACCACGGGGGCGACGTCACGATGTGGTCGGAGCCCGGTCGGGGCTCCACCTTCACCCTGCGCATCCCGTCCGCGGACCGGCCCGACGCCGGGAACCGTGGTGCCCCGCGCAAGGACGCGGAACAGGATGCGGAACAGCAGGACGAGCAGAGCCGGCAGGGTCAGCACAAGGCCACGGACGACGTGGCCGCCAAGAACGAGGAGGTAGGCGCGTGACGCGCATCCTGGTGGTCGAGGACGAGGAGTCGTACCGGGATCCGCTGACGTACCAGCTGACCCGCGAGGGCTTCGAGGTGATCGAGGCCGCCGACGGCCACTCGGCGCTGGCCGCGTACGACGCGGAGGGGGCGGACCTGGTGCTTCTCGACCTGATGCTGCCCGGGCTGTCCGGCACCGAGGTGTGCCGGGAGCTGCGGTCGCGCGGTGACGTGCCGGTGATCATGCTGACGGCGAAGGACTCGGAGATCGACAAGGTGGTCGGCCTGGAGCTCGGCGCCGACGACTACGTGACCAAGCCGTACTCCTACCGCGAGCTCCTGGCCCGGGTGCGGGCCGTGCTCCGCCGCCGGCAGCCCAACGACTCGGCCGACCACGACGAGGACGGCGTCCTCGAGGTCGGGCCGGTCCGGATGGACGTGGAGCGGCACACCGTCACCGTGTCCGGGGAGCTGGTGGCCCTGCCGCTCAAGGAGTTCGACCTGCTCGAGCTGCTGATGCGGAACGCGGGCCGGGTGCTGACCCGTGGCCAGCTCATCGACCGGGTCTGGGGCGCCGACTACGTGGGCGACACCAAGACCCTCGACGTCCACGTGAAGCGCATCCGGTCGAAGATCGAGCCCGACCCGGGTACGCCCAAGCACCTCCTCACGGTGCGTGGCCTGGGCTACAAGCTGGCCGACGACGAGGCGTGAGCCGCACGGGCGTGCGGCCGTCGGTGTCGCACGTCACCGGGTGATCGGGAGTCTGGTCACCTTCCGTTCACCTGACGTTTGCTCGCGAGACCGCGTCCCTGAGTAGTTTCGCGATCCGTGAGCACCTCCCCCTACACCCGTCTCGTCGCTGCCGCCACCGCAGGCGCACTTCTCGTGCCGCTGGCGGGCTGCGCGGCCGTCGGGCTGCCGGGTCCCGGGGCGGAGAGCGAGCCGAGCACCGAGCCCGGGCCCGTGGTCTCAGGGGAGTTCCACGGGGTGGGCGCCTCGTCCCAGGAGTCGGCGATGAAGGCGTGGATCTCCGGTTTCCGGGAGCAGCACCCCGAGGCGGCGATCAGCTACGACCCGGCCGGCTCCGGCGACGGCCGGGAGGCCTTCCTCACGGGTGACACGTCGTTCGGCGCCTCTGACGTCGCGCTCAGCGACGAGGAGATGGCGGCCTCCGGCCCGGCCTGCGACGGCGGGAACGCCATCGACCTGCCGGTCTACATCAGCCCCATCGCCGTGGCCTTCAACCTCGACGGCATCGACCAGCTGAACCTGTCGTCCGACGTGATCGCACGGATCTTCACGGGCCAGATCACGCGCTGGGACGACCCAGCGATCGTCGAGGCCAACCCCGAGGCGAAGCTGCCCGCGCTGGGCATCACGCCCGTGCACCGGTCCGACGACTCGGGCACCACCGAGAACTTCACCGACTACCTCCACGAGACCGCGCCGCGGGCGTGGCCGCACGAGCCGGACGGCCTGTGGCCGCTGACCGGAGGCTTCGCGGCGGAGGGGACGAGCGGCGTCACCGAGACCGTCCGGTCCACGCCGGGCAGCGTCACCTACGCGGACGCCTCGGCGACCACCGACCTCGGGCGCGCCGCCATCAAGGTGGGCAAGGAGTACGTGCCCTACAGCGCTGACGCCGCGGCCGCCGTCGTCGACGTCTCGCCGCGGATCGAGAACCGCTACGAGCACGACCTCTCGTTCGTGCTCGACCGGAAGATCGACAAGCCCTTCGCCTACCCGATGGTGCTCGTCTCGTACCTCGTCGTCTGCTCGCGGTACGAGGACCGGGCCAAGGGAACCTTCGTCAAGGAGTTCGTCGAGTACGTGGCGTCCTCCGCGGGGCAGGAGCGGGCCGCGGCGGCCGCGGGCAGCGCGGTCATCTCCAGCGACCTCCAGCTGTGGATCGCCGAGGCGGCGGACGCCATCTATCTGACCCAGCAGCGGACCGACGGGTGAAGAATGCCAGGCCGTGCCATGGTGGGCGTGTTGCGGATCACCCGCTCTACGCGGCCTTGTTCACCCTCCGTTTACCTATATCTGGTGAGCAGGTCACTCCACCTGCCTAGCGTCCCAACTGACGCGCCGGCGATCGCCGCGCGTACGACTTGAACAGGATGGAACGACACGTGAAGATCAGCCGATTCCCCCGCGTTGGCTCCGCTGTCATGGTGGGCGCGCTCGCGCTGAGCCTCGCAGCCTGCGGATCTGACCCGACGACCGGTGGCGAGACCCCCGAGACCGAGGGCGGCGGCGAGGCCATCTCCGGCGACTTCGCCGGTGCCGGCGCGTCCTCCCAGGAGTCCGCGATGGAGGCCTGGGTCGCCGGCTTCCAGGGCGCGAACCCGGACGTGACGATCAACTACGACCCCGCCGGTTCGGGCGCGGGCCGTGACCAGTTCCTCGCCGGTGGCGTGGCCTGGGCCGGTTCCGACTCGGCACTGGACGACGAGGAGCTCGCCTCCTCGGTCGAGGTGTGCGGCCCCGACGGCGCGATCGACCTGCCGATCTACGTGAGCCCGATCGCCGTGACCTTCAACCTCCCGGAGATCGACTCGCTGAACCTCTCCTCCGAGGTCATCGCCGCCATCTTCAAGGGCGAGATCAAGAAGTGGAACGACGAGGCGATCGCCGCCGACAACCCCGACGCCGACCTCCCTGACCTGGCCGTCACGCCGGTGCACCGCCTCGACGACTCGGGCACCACCGAGAACTTCACCGAGTACCTCTCCGCGACGGCCCCCGAGGCCTGGACGGACGAGCCCGACGGTGTCTGGCCGCTCGAGGGCGGCGACTCCGCCGAGGGCACGTCCGGCGTCGTCGGCGTCGTGACCGAGACCGAGGGCGCCGTCACCTACGCGGACGCCTCCAAGGTCGGCACGCTGGGCACCGCCGCCATCAAGGTCGGCGAGGAGTGGGTGGCACACTCGCCCGAGGGTGCTGCCGCCGTCGTCGACGCCTCCCCGCGCGTCGAGGGCCGTGCCGACCACGACTTCGCGATCGAGGTCGACCGTACGCTGACCGACCCGGCCACCTACCCGCTCGTGCTGGTGTCGTACGCCATCGCCTGCACCAACTACTCGGACGAGGCCACCGGTAACTTCGTCAAGGCGTTCCTCGCCTACCAGGCGTCGGACGAGGGCCAGCAGGCCGCGGCATCCGCCGCGGGCAGCTCGCCGATCTCCGCACAGACGGCCGAGCAGGTCGCTGCCGCGATCGACTCGATCACGGTCGGCTGACCGAGCTTCTGACTCCGGCCGGTGGCCGGGCCGACGGCGCGACGAGCGCCGGCAGGTCCGGCCACCGGCACAGCCGTGTCAGCCACAACCCCCACACCGAGCGATGAGCATCGAGGAGCTCTTGTGACCACGACCGACAGCCCGCCTGAGACTTCACCCGGCCGGGCGAAGCCGATCACCAGGCGGCGCCGTACCGACACCGAGCGGGGATTCAGCCGGGTGTTCCGCTGGATCTCCACGGGTGCGGGCGCTTTCCTGCTGGTGGTCCTGGCGGCCGTCGCAGTGTTCCTGATCGTGCGCGGCCTGCCGGCGCTCACGGCATCACCCGAGGAGCTCACGACGAACGGCGGCCTGCCGGCGGGCATGGACTCGCTGTGGGACCTCGTGGGCCCGCTCGTCTTCGGCACGCTGCTCGCCGCGGCCATGGCACTGCTCCTCGCCACGCCGGTGGCGATCGGCATCGCGCTGTTCATCTCGCACTACGCGCCTCGGCGCGCCGCGTCGGTGATCGGCTACGTGATCGACCTGCTCGCGGCCATCCCGTCCGTGGTGTTCGGCCTGTGGGGTGGCAGCACGCTGGCCCCGGTCATCAGCGTCTTCTGGGTCTGGCTCGGCGGTGTGCTCGACTTCCTGCCGTTCTGGACCGTGAACGTGACCAACACAGGCCGCTCGCTGGCCACCGCGTCGGTGGTGCTCGCCGTGATGATCCTGCCGATCATCACCGCGGTCTCCCGCGAGGTCTTCCTGCAGACCCCCAAGCTGCACGAGGAGGCGGCGCTCGCCCTGGGCGCCACCCGCTGGGAGATGGTCCGCACCGCGGTGCTCCCCTTCGGGCGCTCCGGTGTCATCTCCGCCGCGATGCTCGGCCTCGGCAGGGCCCTCGGCGAGACCATGGCGGTGCTCATGATCCTGTCGCCGGGCCTGCTCTACTCGTTCCAGATCTTCGACTCCGGCCAGCAGCAGACCATCGCCGCGTACATCGCGTCACGGTTCGCCGAGGCCAGCGGCCTCGCGGTGAACACGCTGATCGCGACCGGCCTGTCGCTGTTCGTCATCACCATGATCGTCAACATGGCCGCTCGCGCGATCGTCGCGCGCCGCAAGGAATTCTCGGGAGCCAACTGATGAGCGCCACGACTCCGACCGCGGGGACCTCCGACGCCGTCGAGCGGACGCGCGCCCTGCTGACCACGGCTGACGGTGGGCGCAGGCGCACCGACACCGTCATGACCGTGCTGATCTACGGCGCGTTCGCACTGGCGGTCATCCCGCTCGTGTCGCTGCTGTGGACCGTCGCGCTCCGCGGCGCCGAGCGGTTCAACAGCGACTTCCTGTTCACCTCCATGCGCGGCGTCTTCGGCGGCATGGACATGGGCGGCGCCTACCACGCCGCGATCGGCACCCTGATGATCACGCTGGGCGCCACGATCATCTCGGTGCCGCTCGGCCTGCTCGTGGCCATCTACCTCGTCGAGTACGGACGCGGCGCGCTGGCCCGGGCCACGACGTTCTTCGTGGACGTCATGACGGGTATCCCGTCGATCGTGGCCGGCCTCTTCGCCTTCGCGCTGTTCAGCATCTTCCTGGGGCCGGGCGCGAAGCTCGGCATCATCGCCTCGGTCGCGCTGAGCGTGCTGATGATCCCGGTCGTGGTGCGCTCGTGCGAGGAGATGCTCAAGCTCGTCCCGAACGAGCTGCGCGAGGCGTCCTACGCTTTGGGTGTGCCGAAGTGGCTCACGATCATCAGGGTGGTGCTCCGCACCTCCGTCGCAGGCCTGACGACGGGTGTGCTGCTCGCCGTCGCCCGCGTGATCGGCGAGACGGCGCCGATCCTCATCACGGCCGGCGTCTCCGACTCGATCAACTTCAACCCGTTCGACGGACGCATGATGACGCTGCCTGTCTACATCTTCAGCCAGTACCGGCAGGGCCCCGTGCCGTGTCAGGAGAACGCGCTCGACTGTCTGATCGACATCAACTTCGACCGGGCCTGGGCCGCGGCACTGCTGCTCATCCTGATCGTCATGATCCTGAACCTGATCGGGCGCCTCGTGACCCGATGGTTCTCCCCGAAGCTGCGCTGACGCGCAGACCGCCACCTGCAGTCCGGCTCAGCCGCAGCTCACACGAAGGAATGATCCGATGGCACAGCGCATCGACGTGAAGGACCTGAACATCTACTACGGCGACTTCCTCGCCGTGCAGGACGTCTCCATGACGATCGACCCGAAGTCCGTCACGGCCTTCATCGGTCCGTCCGGCTGCGGGAAGACGACGTTCCTGCGCACCCTGAACCGGATGCACGAGGTGACCCCGGGCGGGCGCGTCGAGGGTTCAGTCGAGCTCGAGGGCGTCGACCTCTACGGCGACGACGTCGACCCCGTGGCCGTGCGCCGCACCGTCGGCATGGTGTTCCAGCGCCCCAACCCGTTCCCGACGATGTCCATCCGCGACAACGTGCTGGCGGGCGTGAAGCTGAACAACCGCAAGATGGCGAAGCCCGAGGCGGACGACCTGGTCGAGAAGTCGCTGCGGGGCGCCAACCTCTGGAACGAGGTCAAGGACCGCCTGGAGCGGCCGGGCTCGGGCCTCTCGGGCGGCCAGCAGCAGCGCCTCTGCATCGCCCGCGCCATCGCGGTGCGGCCGCAGGTGATCCTGATGGACGAGCCGTGCTCGGCCCTGGACCCGATCTCCACCCTGGCGATCGAGGACCTCATCCAGGAGCTCAAGAAGGACTACACGATCGTCATCGTCACGCACAACATGCAGCAGGCCGCGCGCGTGAGCGACCGGACGGCGTTCTTCAACATCGCGGGCACCGGCAAGCCCGGCCGCCTCATCGAGATGAACGACACCGCGGCGATCTTCTCGTCGCCCGCCGAGAAGGCCACCGAGGACTACGTCTCGGGCCGCTTCGGGTGACGCTCACCCCTTCGCCGAGGTAGAACCCTGGCGAAGTAGAACTCTGGCGAGATAGAACTCTGGCGAGGCGGAACCGCAGCTGCGGTTCTACCTCGCCAGAGTTCTATCTCGCCAAGGTTCTATCTCGGCGGCGTGGTCACTCCGTGGGGGAGGCGGACGGCGACGGCGAGGCGGACGGCGAACCCGACGGCGACGGCATGGCAGCCACCGGCAGGTAGTCGGCGTACTCCGGCAGCGTGCCGTCGAACACCGGGAGCTGGAACTCCTTGGAGTCGCCGCCGACGGTGAGCGTCGCGTCGACGTACTCGCCGGGCGCCGCGCCCACGGTGTCGAGCTGGACCGCCTCGCCGGTCTCCGTGCCCAGGTAGACGGTGCCGCCGGCCGGGACGTCCACGGTGACGGGAGCGGCGCCAGGAGCCTCGAGGGTGAACGACGCGTCGTCCGCCGTCTCGTTGGCGAGCGCGCCGAGGACGTTGCCTGCCTCGCCCTCGGCGGCCGACACGACCATGAGGTTGATGCCGCGCAGGTCCCTGTTCTCCTCGCCGAGCACGGAGATACCGACGCCGTCGGACGGGTCGTAGTTCAGGTCCGTGGTGGTCGGGGCGCAGGCCGCGAGGAGCAGGGCTCCCGTTGCGGAGACCGCTGCGAGGGCGATGGTGCGGGCGCCTCGAGCGGCGGTGGCGCGACGGGACACGGTGAACTCCCTGATGTTCGTCTGGTTCGGGCGGGGGCGGATCCCCGCCATATCCTAGTGGGCCTCGGGGTATGCCCGCGCATCGCGACCACAGGCGAAATGCCCGGTCAGGGCGTGGCGAGGGTCACGTCTCCGGAACGATCCGATAGTGCCGGACCAGGTGGTAAGCGTCCGAACATTCACCCGCCGCAGCGCTCTGACCTGCGGAAACGCCTATCGGAATGACTCCAGGACAACCCCAAGGGCGCAAGTTCTCCTGATTACGCCGTGGTAACCTGGTTTCAGGGAAAGGGGACATCTGCAGATGACGTTCACAGTAGGCGAGACGGTTGTCTACCCGCACCATGGCGCGGCGCTGATCGAAGAGATCAAGGTCCGCAAGATTCGCGGCGAAGAGAAGATGTACCTCAAGCTCAAGGTCGCTCAGGGCGACCTCACCATCGAGGTCCCGGCGGAGAACGTCGACCTGGTTGGCGTGCGCGACGTCGTCGGCCAGGAGGGCCTCGACCGCGTGTTCGAGGTGCTGCGTGCGCCGTACACCGAAGAGCCCACCAACTGGTCGCGCCGGTACAAGGCGAACCTCGAGAAGCTTGCGTCCGGCGATGTCATCAAGGTGGCCGAGGTCGTTCGCGACCTGTCCCGCCGAGACGCCGACCGCGGTCTTTCCGCAGGTGAGAAGCGAATGCTCGCCAAGGCTCGCCAGATCCTCGTGTCCGAGCTCGCTCTGGCCGAGCACACCGAAGAGGAGAAGGCGGAAGCGATCCTCGACGAGGTTCTCGCTTCCTGACTTACCCACAGGATCCGTCTGACGTCACTGTCAGGACCCGGTGCTCGCGCCCCACGGGATCCTTCGCTTCAATCATGATCCTGTGGGGACCCCGACCAGATGACGACCCTTGCAATCCTGACGGCCGCTGGTTCGGGATCCCGTCTAGGGCGCGACCTGCCGAAGGCTCTGGTGGAGCTGGACGGCTTTCCACTGGTGCTGCACGCCGCGCGACGCCTCGCGGCGTCGGGCGTCGTGGACTCGATAGTGGTGACCGCGCCTGACGGCCTGGTCGGCGTCATGGCCGATCTCATGGCAGGCGACCCGCACGTGGGGATCCCCGTCCGGGTGACCGACGGCGGGCCCACCCGGCAGGCGTCCGTCGCCGCGGGCCTCGCTCTCGCGCGTCCTGAGGACGACGTGGTGCTGGTGCACGACGCCGCGCGTCCGCTGGTCCCGCCAGAGCTCGTCCAGCGGGTCGTGAGCGCCGTACGCAGCGGTCACGGCGCCGTCGTCCCCGGACTGCCGGTCACCGACACGGTGAAGCAGGTGCGTCCCGACGGCTCCGCTGAGCTGGTCACGGGCACGCCCGACCGCTCGATGCTGCGGGCCGTGCAGACACCCCAGGGGTTCGCCCGCGACCTGCTCGTGCGCGCGCACCACACGGGTGCAGAGCGTGCCGCCGCGGAACACCTCGCCGCCACTGACGACGCGGGCCTCGTCGAGGCTCTCGGCGAGCCGGTCCACATAGTCCCCGGCGACGCGGCAGCCTTCAAGATCACCACCGAACGCGACTTGTGGCTCGCGTCCCTCGTGCTGCAGGAGACCATCGCATGACCGACCCGTCCAGCACCCCGGAGCCCGCGCGACCGGCTCCGGCCGTGTACCTCCTGCCGCGCACGGGCATCGGGGTCGACGTGCACGCGTTCGCGCCGGACGGCTCGGACCGTGAGATGTGGCTCGGGGGCCTGCACTGGCCGGGGGAGCGCGGCCTGGCGGGCCACTCCGACGCCGACGTCGCGGCGCACGCGGCAGCGGACGCACTGTTCTCCGCGGCCACCCTGGGAGACCTCGGCTCGCACTTCGGGACCGGCCGTCCCGAGTGGGCGGGCGCGTCCGGGACCACCCTGCTCGCCGAAGCCGCGAGGCGCGTTCGGGCTGCTGGGTACATGATCGGTAACGTGGCAGTTCAGGTGATCGGAAACCATCCGCGGGTCGGCACCCGGCGCGACGAGGCACAGGCGGCGCTGTCCGCCGCCGCCGGCGCGCCCGTGTCCCTCACCGCGACCACCACCGATGCGCTCGGCCTGACCGGCCGCGGTGAGGGCGTCGCGGCGATCGCGACGGCGCTCGTCGTGCCCGAGTCCGGGAGCGCGGCATGAACAAGCGGAAGCCGCTCGACGAGCGGCGCGCCGAGATCGTCGAGGCGGGCCTGAGCGTGGCGATGCGCGAGGGTGTCGAGTCGGTGACCGTGCGCCGCGTGGCGCAGGAGGCCGGGATCTCGCTGGGTACCGTGCACTACTGCTTCGACGACAAGGACGCGATGCTGCGCGCCATGGGCCGCGCCATCGCGATGCGTGCGTCGGAGCAGGTGCTGGCGGCGCTCGACGCGGGTCCGGACCGGACGGCCCTGCTCGAGGCCACCGTCGACGCGATGCTGGGCGGCCTCAAGCAGCACCAGGAGATGCGGCTGCTGACCTTCGAGTTCGCGGTCTCGGGCGCGCGTACCCCGGTGCTGCGCGAGGTGGCGCAGGCCCACCTGAAGCAGAGCATCGCGATGACGCGCGAGTACCTGCAGCGGCTCGCCGACGTCGCGAACGTCAGGTTCCGCACGGATATCGGGGCGCTGGCGCGGATGACGGCGCTCCGCATCGACGGCATCGAGCTCGCGTGGATGGTGGACCAGGACGACGAGGCAGCGCGTGGGGGGTTCGCGGACCTCGCGGCCGCCGTCTGGGGTGACATGGAGCCCGCGGACGAGCTGGAGCTCGCCCAGGAGCTCTGAGGCTCAGGCGAAGAGCCTCAGCCGAAGACCCGCTGGGTGTACGGGTTCGCGAACACGCCCTCGGGGTCCGCGGCATCGCGGACCCGGCGGAAGTCCGGGAGCCGCCGGTACTGGCCCTCGAGGTACTCGGCGTCGCGGGTGTGCAGCTTGCCCCAGTGGGGTCGCCCGCCCGCCGCGGTGAGGATCTGCTCGGCGGCGTCGAAGTACCGCGCGTACGGCAGGCGCCAGTACTGGTGGACGGCCACGTACGCGGTCTCGCGGCCGTACGCGGTGGAGAGCCACACGTCGTCGGCGGGTGCGAAACGCACCTCGATCGGGAACGGGACGTTCTCACCGGTGGACCGCTGCCAGGCGTCGATCTCTCCCAGCACCCCGACGACGGCGTCGCGCGGCACCGCGTACTCCATCTCGCGGAACCGCACCCGCCGGTTGGTGCAGAACACCTCGTGCGACGGCGCCGTGTACCGGCGGGCGCTCAGGGCGCGGGCCGCGACGGCGTTCAGGGTGGGCGTCGACGCGGGCAGCGCCGTCGCGACCCGGTTCACCGCCTCGAAGAGCCCGTTGGACAGCACCTCCTCGTCGAGGAAGGAGCGGGCCGCCCCCGCGGCCTTGCGTGCGCGGTGGGCGACGCCTGAGCCGGCGCTCGTGCCCGCGTCGACGCGCGTATTGCGCAGGGTGAGCGCCCGGCGCGTGGTGGGGAACCAGTAGAACTCGAAGTGGTCGTGGTCGGCGACCAGGTCGTGCACGCCCTCCAGGACGCGGTCCAGCGGCCAGGGCTCCTCGACGGCGTGCAGGTCGAAGGCGGGGACCGCCTCGATCGTCACGGTGCTGAGTACGCCGGTGGCGCCGAGGCCGAGCCGCGAGGCCTCGAACAGGTCGTGCTGCTCGGTGGGCGAGGCGTGCGTGACCTCGCCGTCGGGTCCCACGACCGTCAGGGCGCGGACGCGCGTGGCGAGCCCGCCGAACTTGGCGCCGGTGCCGTGCGTGCCCGTGGAGATGGCGCCGGCGATCGACTGCCTGTCGATGTCGCCGAGGTTCTGCATCGCGAGGCCGCGCTCGGCGAGGACCTGGTTGAGCTGGTGCAGGCGCATGCCCGCCCCCACCGTCACGAGGGCGTGCCCGGTGTCCGGGTCACGCTCCACGCGGTGCAAGGCGTTGAGGCGATCCAGGCTGAGCTGTACGCCCTCGGTGGCCGCGGCCGGGGTGAAGGAGTGTCCACCGCCGACCACCCGGACGGTGTGGCCGTCCTTGACGGCACGGCGCACGGCGTCGGACAGCTCGTCCTCCGAGGCCGGCTGCTCCTGCCGCGCGGGCGTCACGCTGACGTTGCGTGCCCAGTTCGTCCAGATCACGGATGCACTATCCCACGGCGCCGTGCCCGTTAACTAGACCTCTGTCGCAGGGTGGGGCCGGGGAGTAGCGTTCGGACATGAGCTCCGCAGCAGACACCGTCGCGCGGCTGACCGCCGCCACGTCCGGGCTGCCCGCCCCCCTCGCCGTCGTCGACCTGGACGCGTTCGACGCCAACGCGCTCGACCTCCTCAAGCGCGCCGACGGCGTGCCGGTCCGCGTCGCGTCGAAGTCCGTGCGCGTGCGCTCGCTGGTCGCGCGTGCCGCCGGGCACGGGTTCGCGGGCGTCATGGCGTACTCGGTACGCGAGGCGTTGTGGCTGGTCAGCGAGGGTGTGCGCGACGTGCTGGTCGGCTATCCGACCGTGGACAAGGAGTCGCTGGCCGCCCTCGCGACAGACGCCACGGCCCGCGCGGAGATCACCCTGATGGTCGACGACGTCGTCCATCTCGGCCTGATCGCGGACGCCGACCAGGCCGCCGGCGCGAGCGGCCCGGCGAGTGCCCACCCCCTCCAGGTGTGCCTGGACGTCGACTGCTCGCTGCGGGTCGGCGCCGGGGCGCTGACCGCCCACCTCGGCACGCGGCGGTCGCCGCTGCGCGAGCCGGGCGACGTCGCCGCCCTCGCGACGGTGGCCCAGGCGAGAGGGCTGGCCGTGCGCGGCCTCATGTTCTACGAGGCCCAGGTGGCCGGCCTGCCCGACACGAGCCCCGCCGTCCGGCTGGTCAAGCACCTGACGATGCGCGAGGTGAACGACCGCCGGGTGCGAATCCTCGCGGCGGTGCGCGACGCCGTCGGGCAGGAGGTCGAGCTGGTCAACGCGGGCGGTACCGGGTCGATAGAGGTGAGCGGCAGTGCGCCCGGCGTCACCGAGGTCACCGCGGGCTCCGGCCTGTACACGCCCGGCCTGTTCGACGGCTACCGCTCGTTCCGGCCTCGTCCGGCGTCGTTCTTCGGGCTCGACGTCGTACGCGAGCCCGCACCCGGCTGGGTGACCGCGTTCGCTGGCGGGTACGTGGCGTCCGGCAAGGCGGGAGCGGCGCGGGTGCCCCGCCTGTTCACGCCTGGCTACGCCCTGAACGGTCCCGAGGGCGTCGGCGAGGTGCAGACGCCGCTGCGGGCGACCCGTGGGGCGTCCGGCGCGGGGCTGCGCATCGGCGACCGCGTCTGGCTCCGGCACGCCAAGGCGGGCGAGATGATGGAGCGGTTCGACCAGGTGCACCTCGTCCGGGGCGACGAGGTCGTGGAGACGGTGCCGACCTACCGGGGCGAGCAGAAGAACTTCGGGTAGGGCGTGCGGCGGCCCGTCGGGTAGAAATCGGGTAGAACAGGGCCATGCCCGTGACACATCACCACCACCGCCGCCTCATGACGGGCCGCGACCCCCACGAGCCTGCGCGCACCGCGACCCCGCTGGAGCTGCTGTTCGACCTGGCGTTCGTCGTCGGGTTCGGCGTGGCCGCGGAGCAGGCCGCCCACCTGGTCGCGGACGGGCACGCCGCCGCCGGCGTGATCGGGTTCGCGTTCTCGATGTTCGCCATCTGCTGGGCGTGGATCAACTTCACCTGGTTCGCCTCGGCCTTCGACACCGACGACTGGTTCTACCGCGTCACCACGATGGTGCAGATGATCGGCGTCGTGGTGCTGGCGCTCGGCCTGCCGGACATGTTTCATTCCGTAGTCGCCGGCGACCGGGTGGACAACGAGGTGATGGTCGCCGGCTACATCGTGATGCGCCTGGCCATGCTCGTGCAGTGGCTGCGCGCGGCCAGGCAGGCGCCCGAGTACCGGGCGACCTGCATGGGGTACGTGGGGACGCTCGTCGTCACGCAGATCGGGTGGATCGTCCTCGCCGTCGCGCCCGTGAGCGTGGCGGTCTTCTTCGTGTGCGGTGCGCTGCTGGGCGTCGCGGAGATGACGGGTCCCTACCTGTCGGAGCGGTTCCGCGCCGACCGCCCCGGTGCGCGGAGCACCCCGTGGCACGCCCACCACATGGCCGAGCGGTACGGGCTGCTGGCCATCATCACCCTCGGCGAGGGCGTGATCGGCACGGTCGCGACCCTGTCCGCCGTCACGGGGGAGTCCGGCTGGACGCTCGACGCCGCTCTCGTGGCGCTCGCTGGTATGGGCATCACGTTCGGGCTCTGGTGGACGTACTACCTCACGCCGGACGCCGAGATGCTGCACCGGCACCGGGAGCGGTCGTACATCTGGGGCTACGGGAACATCCTGGTCTTCGCGGGACTCGCGGGCGTGGGCGCCGGGCTGCACGTGGCGGCGTACTACCTGAAGGGCGACGCCCACATCGGCGCCGTCGGGACCGTGCTGGCCGTCGCCGTGCCGGTGCTCGTGGCCGTGCTGGCCGACTACACGCTGTTCTGGGTGCTGACCCGGTCGTTCGACGGGCTGCACCTGCTCCTGGTCACCGGGACCGTCGTGGTGCTCGCCGCATCCGTGGCTACGGCCGCGGCCGGTTTCCACATGGCCTGGTCGCTGCTCCTGGTGGCGCTCGCGCCGGTCGTGACGATCGTCGGCTACGAGGTGCGGGGCCACCGGCACGTGGCCCGTCTGCTCGAGAGCGAGCCCGGGCCGGGAGACGAGCTACTGACTCCGAGGCAGTAGCCTGCTGGGATGCGAGCAGCAGTGACGGTGCACATGAAGGCGGACCCGGCTGTGGTCTGGGACCTGCTCAGCGACGTCACCCGGGTGGGTGAGCTGAGCCCGGAGACGTTCGAGGCGGAGTGGACCGACGGGTCCACCGGCCCCGCCGTGGGGGCGCACTTCCGGGGCCATGTCCGGCGCAACGGGGTGGGCCCCGTGTACTGGTCGCAGTGCAAGGTGACCCACTGCGAACCCGGCCGGGACTTCGGCTTCACCGTGTACATGGGCGGAAAGCGGCTGAACAACTGGCGCTACCAGCTGGTGCCCGCGGACGGCGGGTGCGACGTCACCGAGTCGTTCGAGCTGGAGCAGCGCGGCGTCGCCCGCGTGTACTGGGCGCTGGCCGGCTGGCACCGCCGTCGGGTCAACGTGCGCGGGATGCGCCAGACCCTGGAACGGGCCAGGGCAGTTGTCGAGGCGGGGAGCGCAAGCGCCGGTACCCTTGACAGGTGACCATCCGCCTGTTTGACACCGCTACGCGCGAGGTGCGCGACCTCAACCCCATCACCCCGGGCGAGGTCGGCATCTACCTGTGTGGCGCCACGGTGCAGGCACCCCCGCATGTCGGCCATCTGCGCCCGGCCGTCGCGTTCGACGTGCTGCGACGCTGGCTCACGCGGCGGGGCCTGACGGTCACCCTGATCCGGAACGTCACCGACATCGACGACAAGGTGCTGGCCAAGTCGGCCGCCGCCGGCCGCGAGTGGTGGGCGCACGCCGCGCTGTACGAGCGCGTGTTCACGCAGGCGTACGACGCGCTCGGCGTCCTCCCGCCCACCTACGAGCCGCGCGCCACCGGCAGCGTGCCGGAGATGGTCGCGCTCATGGAACGCCTGGTCGAGAAGGGCCACGCCTACAGCACCGGCGAGGGCAACGTCTGGTTCGACGTCCACTCCTGGCCCGCCTACGGGGGGCTCACGCGGCAGAAGGTCGAGGACCTCAGCCCCGAGGAGGGCGGCGAACCCACGACGGGCACGGCGAGCGACGCCAAGAAGAACCCGCACGACTTCGCGCTGTGGAAGGCCCCCAAGCCCGGCGAGCCCGAGTCGGCGTCGTGGGACACCCCGTACGGGCGCGGGCGCCCCGGCTGGCACCTGGAGTGCTCGGCGATGGCCCGCCGCTACCTGGGCGACACGTTCGACATCCACGGCGGCGGCCTCGACCTGCGGTTCCCGCACCACGAGAACGAGCAGGCGCAGTCCCGGGCGGCGGGCTACGGCTTCGCGAACCGCTGGATGCACGTCGCGTGGGTCACGCAGTCCGGCGTGAAGATGTCCAAGTCCCTGGGCAACGGCCTCCTCGTCAGCGAGCTGCTGAACGAGGCACCCGCGCCCGTCGTGCGCTACGCGCTGGCCGCCGTGCAGTACCGGTCGATGCTCGAGTGGGCGCCCGACACGCTCGACGAGGCGCGCACCACGTGGGAGCGCCTGTCGGGCTTCGTGGCGCGCGCCTCGGAGCGGGTCGGCGACGTCCCGGCCGAGGAGGTCGCCAAGGCCGACGTCCCCGAGGCGTTCGCCGCCGCGATGGACGACGACCTGAACGTGCCGCAGGCGCTCGCCGTCGTGCACGAGCACCTGCGGGCCGGGAACACGGCGCTCGCGTCCGGGGCCGATGCCGCGGTGCGTACCGAGCTGGTGACGTTGCGTGCGATGCTCGACGTACTGGGGCTCGACCCGGCGGACCCGCAGTGGGCGGCGACGTCCACCGACGACCGGTACGCCAAGGCGCTCGACGGGCTCGTCACGGCGGAGCTCAAGGCCCGCGCCGAAGCGCGCGAGGCCAAGGACTGGGCCACTTCCGACGCGATCCGGGACCGCCTCGCGGCCGCCGGCATCGAGGTACAGGACTCCGCCGACGGCGCCCGCTGGACGCTGTCCTGATCTTTTCCCTGGTGGTCGAGCTTGTCATGACCACCACTACCGAACCCGCGGTGGTCGCGACAAGCTCGACCACCGGCTGAGAGACGAGACACACCATGGCAGGAAACTCGAAGCGCGCCGGTGCGGTACGCAAGGCAGGCTCCAAGAAGGGCGCCCAGGTAGGCACCGGCGGTCACAGCCGCAAGGCGCTGCAGGGCAAGGGGCCGACGCCCAAGGCGGAGGACCGTACCTACCACCCGGCGCACGAGCGCAAGCTGGCGGCCGAGCGGCGCGCGGCGGCGGCCGGACGGCGGCCGGGCGGCCGCACCGCGGGCCGCAAGGCCGCCGGGGCGACCGAGGTCGTCACCGGCCGCAACGCGGTGCTGGAGGCGCTGCGCGCCGAGATGCCCGTCGAGGGCATCTACCTGGCCACCCACCTGGACGCGGACGACCGCACCCAGGAGATCCTGGAGATCGCGCACGCGCGCAGCCTCCCGATGTTCGAGGCCTCGCGGCTCGACCTCGACAAGATCACCGAGGGCGCGGTGCACCAGGGCGTGGCCATGAAGGTGCCGCCGTACGACTACAAGGACGCCGAGGACCTGCTCGACGCCGCGGCGGAGGCCGGCGAGCCGCCGCTCATCGTGGCGCTGGACAACATCACGGACCCGCGCAACCTCGGCGCGGTGCTGCGGTCCGCCGGCGCGTTCGGCGCGCACGGCGTGCTGGTCCCGGAGCGGCGCGCCGCGGGCGTGACGGCGTCGGCCTGGAAGGTCTCGGCGGGCGCGGCGGCCCGTGTCCCCGTCGCGCGTGCGACGAACCTGGCCCGCGAGCTCGCCGAGCTGAAGAAGTCCGGCTGCTTCGTGGTCGGGCTCGACGCCGGGGGCGACATGCAGGTGGGCGAGCTCGCCTACGCCACCGACCCGCTGGTGCTGGTCATCGGCTCGGAGGGCAAGGGGCTGTCCCGCCTGGTGCGCGAGGCGTGCGACGCGATCGTTTCCATCCCGATCGCCACGACCACCGAGTCGCTGAACGCGGCGGTCGCGGCGGGGATCACCCTGTACGAGGTCGCGAAGCAGCGGTCGACGCCGGCCAGCTAGTACCACGGCCCGGCCGGGTCGCTACTCCTGCTCGGCCTCGCCCGGCGGCAGGCCGAGCAGGGCGTCCTCGTCCGGGCGGTGCCGGAGCACGTTCTCCACGTACGACTCCGCGGCCTCGGGCAGCGGGATGTCCCGCTGCGCCTGCTGCGAGATGAACCAGCGGTGGTCGAGGATCTCGTGGAAGAGCTGCGCCGGCTCCAGCTTGCGGCGCATCTCGCGCGGGATGGCGTCGATGGTCGGGCGGAAGACCTGGCGGACCCAGGCGTGCGCCACGATCTGCTCCTGGTCGTTCTGCCGGTCCGTCGCCGCGCGGTAGCTGTCGAGGTCGTTGAGCATGCGCCGGGCCTGGTTCTCCTGCACGTCCAGCCCGGTGAGGCGGAGCAGACGGCGGGAGTGGTGCCCGGCGTCGACCACCTTGGGCTGGATGCGGACCTTGGTGCCGTCGATGTCGGTGGTGATCTCGAGCTCGCCCACGTCGAAGCCGAGGTCGTTGAGCCGCTCGATGCGCGCGGCGACGCGCCAGCGGTCGCCGGAGTCGAAGGCCTCGGAGCCGGTGAGGGCGTTCCACAGCTCCTGGTAGCGCTCGACGAGGGCGTCACCGATGGCCACCTCGTCGACGTCCTCGTCGAGCAGCTCGCCCGCCGAGAGGTCCATGAGCTCGCCGATGATGTTGGTGCGTGCCAGGTCGACGTCGTAGTTGCGCTGGCCGTCGGTCAGCGTGCGGTGGATGTCGCCGGTCTCTGCATCGACGAGGTAGGCCGCGAACGTCTCGGCGTCGCGCCGGAACAGGGTGTTCGAGAGCGACACGTCGCCCCAGTAGAAGCCCACGAGGTGGAGCCGCACCAGGAGCACCGCGAGGGCGTCGATGAGGCGCGTGGCGGTGTCGGGGCGCAGGTCCTGGCTGAACAGCGCGCGGTACGGCAGGGAGAACTGGAGGTGCTCGGTGACGAGCACCGCCTCGAGCCGCTCGCCGTCGGGCGCCCTGCGGCCGGTGATGACGCCGACCGGGACCACCGAGGGCACCTCGATGCGGTGCAGCTGGCGCAGCAGCTCGTACTCACGGTAGGCGACGGTCTCGCCGATCTCCTTGATCGCGAGCACCCGGCCCTCGTGGTTGACGAAGCGGACGATGTGCCGCGAGATGCCCTGGGGCAGCGCGGCGAGGACGTCCTCCGGCCAGTCGACCAGGGGCACGTCCCACGGGAGATCCAGCAGAGCGGGGTCGGGTGCGACCGCGGTGATCTGGAGGTTCTGCTGGGGCATGGGCACCATTCTGACTGACGGAAACGCCGAGGTAGAACTGTGGCGAAGTAGAACCGTGGCGAGGTAGAACGCCGGCTCGCGCTGACGTTCTACTTCGCTGTGGTTCTACTTCGCCACGGTTCTACCTCGGCGACGGTGGCTGAGGATCAGCCGAGACGCTCACCCGTGTTCGCGGAGAAGATGTGCGAGTGGCCGGCCTCGATCGCGACGGCGATGACGTCGCCCTTGTCGGGGACGCTGCGCGGGTCGATGCGCACGATGAGCTGGTTGGTCTCACCGGCGGTGAGGTTCAGCTCCGTGTCGCCCTTGAGGGTGCCGTAGACGAACGCGTCCGAGCCGAGCTCCTCGACGAGGTTGACCTCGACGTCGAACGAGCCGGGGGTGCCGACCGAGACGACGTCGAGGGCCTCGGGCCGGAAGCCCAGGGTCACCTTGCCGCCGTCGGCCTCGGTGAGCTCGCTCGCGATGGAACGCTCGAGCGGGACGTCGGCGGAGCCGACCTTGACGACGCCGTCCTTGACGTCGAACGTGCCGATGTTCATGGCGGGCGAGCCGATGAAGCCGGCGACGAACACGTTGTTCGGGCGGTCGTACATCTCGCGCGGCGTACCGACCTGCTGGAGGACACCGTGGTTCAGGACGGCGATGCGGTCACCCATGGTGAGCGCCTCGGTCTGGTCGTGGGTCACGTAGACCGTGGTGACGCCCAGGCGACGCTGCAGCGACGCGATCTGCGTACGGGTCTGGACACGGAGCTTGGCGTCGAGGTTCGACAGCGGCTCGTCCATGAGGAACACCTGGGGCTGACGCACGATGGCGCGGCCCATGGCGACACGCTGACGCTGGCCACCCGAGAGGGCCTTCGGCTTGCGGTCCAGGTACTCGGTGAGGTCGAGGATCTTTGCGGCTTCCTCGACGCGCTGGCGGATCTCCGCCTTGGGCGTGCCCGCGATCTTCAGGGCGAAGCCCATGTTGTCCGCCACCGACATGTGGGGGTACAGCGCGTAGTTCTGGAAGACCATCGCGATGTCGCGGTCCTTGGGCTGCACGTCGGTGACGTCGCGGTCACCGATGAAGATGTGCCCGCCGTTGACGTCCTCGAGGCCTGCGAGCATCCGCAGCGAGGTGGACTTACCGCAGCCGGACGGGCCGACGAGGACGAGGAACTCGCCGTCCTCGATCTCCAGGTTCAGCTGGTCCACAGCCGGGCGCTCAGTGCCCGGGTAGACGCGAGTCGCGTGATCGAAAGTGACCGTAGCCATGACTAGTACATCCCTCCACCGGCAGGTACGTGCCGGACGATCCGTTGTGGTCGGGTGTCGTTGCTTCCACTCACGTGTCGGCTGTGACACTTGCAGCGCGATCGTACCCCGGTTCGTCAAGGCCGCGGTATCGACCAGGTCACGATCGGGTCAGCCCTCCGACTCACCCATCGGCGCGCAGCGTGCGCGAGAGGTCGGCGAGGACGGCGGCCAGTGCGTCCGGGTCCGGGACGCGGTGCGAGGCGAGCGTGTCGCCGGTGCCCACCTTGATCGACAGGTCGCCGGACTCGAGCGCGCCGAAGGCGTGCTCGTCGGTGGTGTCGTCGCCCGCGTACAGGACGCGCACCTTCTCGACCCCGAGCTCGGCCGCGACGGTGCCCCGCAGCCGGCGCAGGGCCTCGCCCTTGCTGGTCGGCACCACCGACACCTCCACCACGTCCTTGCCGTGCATCGGGGGCAGGCCCAGGTTGGCCGCCACCTCCTCGGCGGCCACGGTGATGGCGGTGGTGTCGTCCACGCTCGCCAGGCGCGTGTGCACGACGGCGGCGGCGGGCTTGACCTGCACCCACGCGCCCTCCCGGCCCGAGACCGCCGACTCGAACCCCGCGACCAGCGCGTCGAGCTGCCCGGACTGGACGGTGCTCAGGTGGAACGGCACCTGCTCGACGCCGGTGGCGGTGGCCCGGCCGGCCTCCGCGCCGTGGCTGCCGACCAGGAACGTGCCGTCGGGGGCGACGGTCCGCTCCGCGAGGTCGGACAGGTCCCGACCCGAGATGAAGGCCAGGCGCACCGGGGCGTCCTGGGCGAGCGCGTGCAGCTGCTCGATGGCGGCGCGCGCGGCGTGCGTCATGGTGGACGCCTTCGGGTCGTCGACCAGAGGCGCGAGGGTCCCGTCGAAGTCGCACGCGAGCAGCCAGCCGGTGGTCGGCTTCCTGCGCCGTCCGTTCCCGTTGCCCATGCGGGCGAGCCGGCCGCGCACGGGTGCGCCGTCGGGCACGGTGGTGAACGCCGTCAGCGCGTCGCTGAGGTTGTGGTGGCGCGGCTCCGCGGAGCGCGGGTCCACCGTGAGCGGCCGGGGCGGCACGGCGGTGAGCACGCCGAGGAAGGTCTCCGACCACTTCGCGACGTCGTCGGACAGGACCTTGCGGCGCAGGCGGCGCATGCGCCGCCGCTGTTCCTTCGGGTCCATGGTCGCGGCGGCGACGATGATGTCCTTCATGCCGTCGATGTCGTGCGGGTTGACCAGCAGCGGGCCGGGGGAGAGCTCGTCGGCCGCGCCGGTGAACTCGCTCAGCACCAGGGCGCCGCGCTCGTCGGAGCGGGCTGCGATGTACTCCTTGGCGACCAGGTTCATGCCGTCGCGCAGCGACGTCACGAGCAACACGTCCGCTGCCAGGTAGAGCGCCGCCATCTCCTCCGGCGGGTAGGAGTGGTGCAGGTAGTGGATGGCGGAGTGCCCCAGCTCGCCGTACTCGCCGTTGATCCGGCCCACCAGGACCTCGACGTGCTCGCGGAGCTCCTGGTAGGCGCCGACGTTCTCGCGGCTCGGGCTCGCCACCTGCACGAGCGTGGCGTGCTCGACGTCGAGGCGGCCGTCGTCGAGCAGCTCGCCGTACGCCTTGATGCGGTGCCGGATGCCCTTGGTGTAGTCGAGGCGGTCGACGCCGAGCATCAGCGTCTCGGGATTGCCGAGGTCGGCCTTGATCTCCTTGGCGCGCGCCTGCACCTCGGGCGTGCGGGCCAGGGTGTCGAACCGGTGGGAGTCGATCGAGATGGGGAACGACGACGCGCGCACGTGCCGGCCGGGGCGCCCGTCGGCGTCCGGGATCGTGATGACCGGGCCGCGCGTGGTGTAGCCGGTGAGGCGGCGTGCGGACCGCACGAAGTTCGCGGCGTCGCCGGTGCGCTGGAACCCGACGAGGTCGGCTCCCAGCAGGCCGTCGATGATCTGCCGGCGCCACGGGAGCTGCGCGAACAGCTCGACCGGCGGGAACGGGATGTGGTCGAAGAACCCGATGCGGAGGTCGGGGCGCAGGTCGCGCAGCATGCGGGGGACGAGCTGGAGCTGGTAGTCGTGCACCCACACGACGCCGCCCTCGGCCGCCTGCTCGGCGGCGGCGTCGGCGAAGCGCTGGTTGACCCGGCGGTACGCGTCCCACCACTGGCGGTGGTAGTCGGGGCGTTCGATGACGTCGTGGTACAGCGGCCAGAGCGTGCCGTTGGAGAAGCCCTCGTAGTAGCGCTCGATCTCGACCGCGGTCAGCGTCACCGGGACCAGCAGCATGCCGTCCGCCTCGAACGGCTCGTGCGCGAGGTCGGGGGCGCCCGACCAGCCGACCCAGGCGCCGTCGGCGTCCTGCATCACGGGTTCCAGCGCGGTGACGAGGCCACCAGGAGACCTCTGCCAGGTGAGATCGCCGTCTGGGCCGACCGAGAAGTCAACTGGAAGTCGGTTCGCGACGACGACCAGATCGTACCCGTCTTTACCCGGCAATGTACTGCTCCTTAGTTGTAGAAGAGTCTCGCTGTCCAGTGCCAAGAGTAGCGGCGCCTCTTGCCTGCTCAGGGTAACGAGCGGCCTGTTCACTCGCCGCACGCGTGCACGGGAATGCCGGGCGTCGGCTGCCCGCGACGACTACGGTGTGCCTCATGAAGGAGGTGAAGGCCTCGATCTCGATCCCGAACGGCGCCGGCCCTGCGGCCGGCTCGAAGCTCGGTGGTTACACGGTCGTGCGCGAGATCGGGTCGGGCGCCATGGGCGCCGTCTACCGCGCCGAGGACGACGGCGGGCACCCCGTCGCGCTCAAGGTGCTGCACCGCCACCTCGACGACCCCGCCGCCCGCGAACGCCTCCGCCGGGAGGCCGCCGCGCTCCAGGGCCTGCGGCATCCCGCCGTGGCCCGCGTGCTGGACGCCGAGCTCGAGGGGCCCGAGGCCTTCATCGTCACCGAGCTCGTCGAGGGGCCCACGCTCGAGGAGGAGATCGACGAACGCGGTCCGCTGGACTCCCGCGACCTCTTCGAGCTCGCCGACCAGCTCGCCGACGCGCTGGAGGCCGTGCACGGCACCGGCGTCGTGCACCGCGACCTCACGCCGTCCAACGTCCTCATCGCGCGCAGCGGGCCGGTCCTCATCGACTTCGGGCTCGCCCAGGGACCGGGCGACGTCCGGGCGACCCGGACCGGGTTCGTCATGGGCACCCCCGGCTACCTCGCCCCTGAGCTGCTCGACGGCGCGGAGCCCGGACCCGACACCGACTGGTGGTCCTGGGCCGCCGTGCTCGCGTTCTCCGGCACCGGCCGCGCACCGTTCGGCGTCCGGCCCACCGAGCTCGTGCTGCGGCGCTCGCGGCAGGGCCAGGCGGACCTGGACGGACTGTCCCCGCGCACGGCCCGAGCACTGGGGGCGGCGCTCCGGGCAGTGCCCGTCGAGCGCTGGGGGCCCGACGAGGTGGCCAGAGCGCTCAAGGCCGAGTCGGCGGCGTTCGTCGCCGCGACGAGGGGTTCCGACGGTTCGGGCGGCGCGACGGTGGTGCTCGGCTCCGCCTCCAGTGACGGCCGCACCGCCTCGACACCCGCCGACCTCGGCTCGACGCGGGTCATGCCGCAGGGCCTCCTGTCGCACCCGGTGTCCGAGGCCGCCGGGGGCGTGGGGGTCGGTGCCGCGGCAGGTGCGGCCGCCGTCGCGGGCGCTGCCAGAGGCCGGTCGGTCACCGGACGGGCGGTCGGCGCCTCACGCCCGGCTCCGCCGTCCGTCGAACCGGTGCTCACCCCGGCGCAGACGAATCCCACGCACGTCACCGGCTACCGGGGGCTGTTCGTCGTCGTGGGGCTCGCGCTGGTCGCGCTCGCCACCACCCGGCCAGGGATCGCCGTCGTCCTGCTCGTCGCACTGATGATCGTGTCCCGCCTGGCGGGGATCGCCGTCGACGAGTTCCGCAACCGCCGTGCGCGACGCGGCCCGAGCCGGGCCGACGCGCTGGTGGCGACCCTCCTGTCGCCGTGGCACCTCCTGCGCGCGGTGCTCGGCGTGCTGCCCGCCGCGGCGGTCGCCATCTGCGCGGACGTCATCATCGTGCTGCTCGGGCTCATCGTGTTCGCGCCCGGCAACGTGATCATCGCCCCGATCCAGACCGTCGAGGCGCGTTCGGTGGGCGGCATGAACGAGCCCATCGTCGACAGCCTCGTGCTCGGTATCGCGATGCTGGTCACCGTGGTCGTCGCGTGGTTCGGGCCGGCGTCGTACGGGACGCGCGTCGGCGCCGGGCCGCTGCTGCGCCGGATCGCACCGGGCCAGGGGCCCAAGGTCATCCTCGTCGTGGTCGTGCTGGCGCTCGCGGTGATCGCGGCGCAACCGTTGTTCGACGGCTCGGTGGACGTGCTGTGGTGGCCCTTGGGAGACCGGCCCGACGTCGTCTGGTGATCCACAGGCCGGGTGTCGGGATCGTAACGAAACGTCCAGCCGTCTCCCAGCGAGGACTTGTAGTCTTGCGCTGGGCGCCTGCGGCGCCTCGCCCCATTGGCCCGCATCTCGAAGGACCCCGATGTCGACGAATCAGACCAAGGCACAGCGTCGAGACGCCGCGCGTGCCGAGGCCCTTGCACTCCAGAAGAAGCAGCAGGCGCGCGAGAAGCGCAGCCGCCTGATCGTGCTGAGCGCGCTCGGACTCGGACTCGTCGTCCTGGTCGTGGCCGTGGTGCTGATCTTCCTCGAGGGCCAGAAGACGCCCATGGAGAAGGTCGACAGCTTCCCGGCCGGTGTCGTCGAGCAGACCGGCATCCCGGTCGGTGCCGACGGCGTCGCGGGTACCGAGAACGAGGGCGCCAAGACGCTCGACGTGTACGTGGACTACATGTGCCCGATCTGCGGCCAGTTCGAGTCGCTGAACAACGCAAGCATTACCGAGATGCGCGAGGCCGGTGACCTCACGCTGGTCGTGCACCCGGTCTCGATCCTGAACCGTGTGTCGCAGGGCACCGAGTACTCGACGCGTGCGGCGTCGGCTGCCGCGTGGGTCGCCGACCAGGCGCCGGAGCAGTTCAACGCGTTCCACGAGGCGCTGTTCGCGAGCCAGCCGGAGGAGAACACCCCCGGCCTGTCCGACGAGCAGCTCGCCCAGGTCGCGGAGCAGGCCGGCGTACCCGCCGATGTCGCCGCCGGGATCGCCAGCGGCGAGGCGCACGAGACCTACGAGGAGTGGGTCACCGCTTCGTCGGAGGTCGCGGGCAGCACCAAGTCCCTCCTGAACGCCGAGGGCGGCTTCGGTACGCCGACCGTGGTGATCGACGGCGAGCGGTTCGAGAACTGGCAGGTCCCCGGCGGGCTGACCGAGGCCATCACCGGTGAGGCGCCTTCCGCGGAGCCGTCCGCGGAGCCATCCGAGTAATCCACAGGGTGTGGACGGCGGGGTCCCGGGCTGCGGCCCGGGGCCCCGCCGTATGTTTCCGGCCTGCCTGTGTCCTCGACTCGGATTCTGGTGTCCGGACCCGTTAGGCTGGTCCCCGCCCGCCGCCTTAGCTCAGCTGGTAGAGCTCCCGCCTTGTAAGCGGAAGGTCGTCGGTTCGAACCCGACAGGCGGCTCCAGAGGCCCGGGATCCCAATGATCCCGGGCCTTGCCGCTCCCCTTACACGGTCCCGACCGAGCGGAAACCCACCGCTATCGCGCCTATGCCGTGCGTCACTGACTGGTGCAAGTTCCCGCGGAACCTGACGGAGGGCGAGCCTGCTGCCAGCAGGGTTGCACCGACGTGGTGGTGTCGGAACCTACTTTCGGCAGGCGTCGGCGTGAGGCTGACCCCACTGAGCTATGACGGCGGTTTGACCGCACGCTGGGTGCCCGTGGCTCCGAGCGCTTGCGCGAACCGGTAGTAGTCGACGATTGGGATGCCGGCTGCGGCGGCCTTGCGGGTTTTGGACGTGTGCGTGGTGGCATCAGGCACGACGAGTATGCCGAGCCGTTCACTGACTGACCCGACTGCCACCAGGCCGACCGCCTCAGCCGCCTGCACCCATTCGGTACGCGTGCGCCCCGGACCTGCACCGGTGAAGCAGACAGTCCCTCCCTCCGCGAGTACGACTCGATCGGCGAGCTCGATTGGCCCTGACCGTGCAGGTGCAGATTTCGGCGCGAACTCGGGCGGCAGCTGGGCGGCGATCTGCTGGAGCCGAATGTTGACCGGGGCGGCCTGGTCCCACATCTCCGTCCAGCCCACGACTCGTCGTTCGACAGGCTCACCCGTGGCTGGCCAAGCCGTCACCATCGAGAGCGAGCGAGCCTCTACCCATAGGGCCGCGGCACGGTTCAACACGGTTATGAGCTCGACGAGCTCGCCGCCGTTGCGCTGGTGGGCGACCAGGCGGGCGTCGTTGCCCGTGTTGGTGATTCCGACCTTGAAACAGCCCCATCTGGGGAAGTGGAACAGATACACGCGGTGCTCGGCGTATGGATCCGCGGCCCCGTCGCAGACGTAGCACGGCACCTGGCCAAGGTTGAGTTGGCGCAGGCTCACCAGGCGTGGGGAACTACACCGCGCACACGTCGCCTCCTGCTCGCGGTCGACTTTCGCCAACGGGTCAGCGACGTGCATCCCGTGAGACTCGAAGCCCATCGCGACATCCTGTGCGCACGAGCCGCCGTTACGTTGATGGCAGACCTGGCAGGCGCACCAACGCCCGGCAAGCTCTGAACCCATCCGGGCGGGCAGTTGCACGGAGATGTGTCCACACAATCGGCAACGGGTAATGACGGGGTGGGTCCCATCGTTGTGCTCGACGGTGTCGACCAAGACGTCGTGGTGGAGTTTGTCGAACATCGCCTCTGTTCGAACAGTGGGCCACCACACGCGTGCCACGGCCTCCCGCACCGTGGATTCGGTTTCAATGAGGCGCGCGAGCTCCGGATCGGCAGGGTTCGCGGCAAGTGCTGCCCAGACTGCGCGGTCTAGATCGGTGTGGTGGGCGCGCAAGCCCAGCTCGGCCCATGACTCCCAGTGGCAGACCCGGCAGACGGGCTCGGCCCAACCGTTCTTGTCCAGGACGTATTCGAACCGAGCCGTAGTGATTTGCCCGCACTCGAGGCAGCGTGCGCGCCGGTGCGCCTTGGTTGTAGTGAACGGTTCGAGCGGCTCCATGCCCCCGACGCGATAGAGCTCGGCGATGCAGGACTCGCACCAGGCGGGGCGGGTGCGAGTTGTGAAGGCCGCGAGGTTTGTGCAGCCGTCGCTGGAGCAGGTCTGTGGGACGGGCATTACGGCATCTTCGCTCATTTGCCCCACACGGTGGGCGTCATCCGTAAGATTCACCCTCCGCCTTGGAGGTCGCAGTCGGCTCACGGATGCCTGATGCGTCAGCGAATACGGAATGCCGGGAATCTATACCGAGGATTCTTCACCCAGACTCGGAGCCCGCTCACTGCGTGGCGCTATCGGATCCGGGTGTAGCTTCCGGCTATGGATCGGCACCTGCGAGTTGCTGGTAGCAGTCGCCAGCGGCGGCGTCGCGAAGCTCCACGCGGAAACTGGGTTCAGCGCATCGTCGGTAACGGCGGTGCCGCTGCACTTCTTGGCGCCATCGTCGGCGGTGTCATCACCGGCGGTACGACGATTTGGGTCGGTGACATGCAGCAAGACGGCGAGACCGAGCGTCAGATTGCGCGGCTCGCGGAGGAAAACCGTGACGAGCAGGCGGCCTTGCGGGAGGACGCATACAAGGCATTCCTCGATGCATCACAGGCGCATGAAAGGAATGCGATCGCCCGAATCGCAACATGCAAGCCCGGCACGGACGAACCACTGAGTAAAGACCAGCCGTGTGTTGTGCCGTTGCTTTCCACCTACGAGGGCTCGCGCTACGACGTTCAGAGCGCCATCAACGAGGTGCACCGAGTCGGCTCCGAAGACGGTATAGCTGCGATGCGCACCGTCGCATCAGCGTTGCCTCCCACACTCTACGAACTTGGGTTTCCCGTCGAGGAGATGCCCGATACCGAACTATTCTCGGTGGGCTTTGACGCTCTGCTCGACATACGGAAATGCGAGACGGTTCCTGTCCCACCGAGGTGGTGTCCGGCAGATTCTGAGTACGGCGAGGAGCAAGCGGGACCCTGACGAATGGGTCGCCAGAGCCCCGCATTGATCCCTACTTAGGCGCCGAAGCGCTCCAGGATGTCGCGGTGGTCGGGACCGACGGCAGGCCTCACCACATAGTGCTTCGCCGTCACAGCCGAGTGCGAGTGCCCGAGCTGTGCCGCGGCGGCCTCGATATCGGCACCGCGCTCGACCGCCGTGCCGACGCTCTTGCGGAACGTCTTCGGAGTGATCCACGTCCACTCCGGGTGCCGCTCGCGGAAGGTACGCCACTGCCGGTCAACGGTCGTCACCTCGCGCAGCCCACCGCGCTCCGAGGGAAACACGAGGTTGAGTTCTCCCGGGGACGCCTCGGCAGCCCGCCTTTCGAGCATCCGCACCGCGAACTCCGGCACCAGGTGCCCGCGTGGCTTTTTGCCCTTGGTGGTGTCCTGTCGAAACAGGCCCACGCCTTTCTCACGAACCACAGTCCCGGTGAGGTAGACAACGTGCTTGGTGAGGTCGACCTCATCCCACCGGAGCGCGAGGGCTTCGCCGGGACGGCACCCCGTAGCGAGCATGACGTCCACCAGATCGTGAAGGTCGATCACGGTCGCCTTCTCGTCGGTGGCGAGTGCCGCCCGGAGCTCGATGACATCCGGCACGCCGAGCGCCCGCACGTCCTCGCTCATGGTCGCCGGTACCGGGGTAACTGAGCGGGCGGGGTTCGCCGTAAGAGCGTCCTCACGTACGGCGACGTCGAGCATGCCCTTCAAGCACGTCAGCGACACTCGCGCGTTTGCCGCGTGCTTCTCCACCTCTCCGGCCACCCAGGCTTCCAGGCGTGACACCGTGCACTCGCGCAACATCAGCCCGCCCAGACCCGGAACCACGTACTGCTCTGTGGTGTACCGGTACCGCTGCCGCGTGTTCACGGCGAGGGCGCTCGGGTCGATCTTGGTTCGAAGCCAGTAGTCCGCGAGGACTTCCAGCCGCGTGTCTGCCGTGATCGTGTCCGACGATGTGCGCTTACGGATGGTCAGGTCGTCCCTCAGGCGGCGCTCCGCCTCCGCACCTGAGCCACCCCACGCCTCGACCTTGCGGGTGCGGCCGTCGTTGTCGCGGAACCGGGCACGCGCTGCCCACCGAATCTTCTTGGGAGGCACGTCCTTGCCATCCGGCGTGTTCCAGGACTTGCCCACCCGAACGAGCCGGACGCCGTTGTAGTACGGGGTGCGGGTGACATTGCCGTGGGATCCCACGGGCATTGGCTTACGCGACATGGTTGGTGACCTCCAGGGTGGCGGTTACTTCGTGGTTGAGGCGGCAGCGGGCGGTATAGCCCGGGCCAGTTAGGGGTTCACCGCAGTCGTCGCAGGCGACGACCTGAGACGGCCCGTATTCGTCCCCCGCAACACCCGCACCCCCGTTTGCGCTGGTCAGAGCGTCGGATCGTGCGGGGGTACGCGGGTGTTGGCGGGGGTATGCGGGGGTTGAACCCCCGCGCTTGACCCGCGTACCCCCGCCTACCCCCGCATCCGAAATCGCTGTGACCTGCGATGACGGGGGTTGCGGGTGTTGCGGGGGTTGGATACGGACCACCTCAGGGGGAGTGATCGCCCAGACGGTGACCTTCTGCCGGTTGCGGGCTCCGAGGTCGTCCACGGTCCAGCCCGCCGACCGCAGCGCCGGGGCGTTCCGCTTGAGCACACCTGCCACGGCCCGCACGCTGCGAGGCCACGTGCGCGGCGGCAGTCCGTCGGGCTGGACCAGGGAGTGGAGGTCGGCAGCGGTGCCCTGCCACGGCTCCGTCAGGGTCTCGGTGAGGGCGGCGAGGAACGGGTCAGAGGTCACCGCATCCAGCGCCAGACTGTTCGCCTGATCGCTGTACGCAGTCAGGGAGTCGGTGCCGTGCACCTGGTCCAGCGCTCCCAGCACCATGGCGAAGTCCGCCATGCGCGGCATCGTGTCGAGACGGACCGAGGGCATCCGCGTCTTGCAGACCCGGACCTGTTCGAGCAGGGCGCCGAACACGCGTGGGTGCGCTGATTCCCAGGCGGTGGCGAGCTGTGATTCCGGGCGGCGTCGGTCCTCGGTGATCCGGTCGAGGTTGACGACGATAGAACGGTCGGCGAGGTCGGGGGCCATGGCGCCGACGTCGATCCCGTTCATGAGGATCACGCGGCGGAACGCGAACACGGACAGCCCGTCGTCGGAGTACAGCTCGCGGCGCACGTCGCCGTCACCGGTCACGGCCCGGCACAGCGAGTCGGACAGCCACGGCGGGATCGTGGAGAGGTTGTCCAGCCCGACCACCCACGAACCCGACGCCGCGGTGACCCACCCGTCAGCGTCGCGTGGCGGTTTGCGGAGCGGCACCGGGGACGGGTCAACGAGCTGCACCAGGTTCTTCGTCGCGGACGACTTCCCGGTGCCCTGCTCACCCAGCAGCGCCAACATCGGGTGCGGGATGTGCGCCCAACCCAGGGCTGCGACGAGCCAGCCCAGCACGAGCGGCCGGTCAGCCTCGGTGACGTTCAGCAGCGCCCACAGGTCTTCCAGGCTCCCGCCTTCCTCGGGCATCGGCAGAGCGCCGGTCAAGGCGGAGCGGCGGAACAGGACGGGTGCCTCGGTGACGACGGACCACCCGTCGATGCCGACGCGCACGACGTGTTCGGCGGCGTCGCCCAGGTCGATCCACGTCGCGCCGGCGTGCTCGGCGACGCGCACGTGAACCTCTACCGGCTCGGACTCGGTCGCGGTGCCTTGCAGCACGAGCAGCGCGTCAGCCAGCGCCTGCTGTCCCGCGATTGCCCCGGTGCGTTCCCGGTACGCCTTGGCCAGCTCGCCACGCAGTGAGGACCGCCCACCGCGCAGCATCCGCACCACGTTCCCGCCCGTACGCGGCACGGCGTAGGCGTCACCGTCGGGCGTGCATCCGAGGTCGTACCGCTCCAACGCGAGGTCCACCAGGATCGCCGCGGCGGTCTTCTTCTCCGGTGCCCCGTCAGCTGACACGGCGGCGGTTGCCGGGTCGGGTGTCGGGGCGTCAGGGGCCGTCTCGTTCGGCTGCGGGGTGCTCATGCTGCCGCGCTCCGGGTGAACTGCTCCTCGACCCATGCCTCGACGTCAGCGAGGCGGTAGCGCAGGTGGCGGCCGATCTTGACGCCGGGCGGCGTCGGGCGACCGGCGGAGCGCTGCACGTACAGGCTGCGGACCGGGATGCGGAGCATGTCGGCCACCTCCTGCGGCGTGAGCAGCACGTGAGCGACTGCGGCTGTGGTGTTCGGGGTCATGGCGGTCTCCCTCTGCGGCGTGAGTGGTCGTGGTTGGGCGGGCGAGGTCATGCGGCCATGTCGCGTGGTGATGCGACCGAGGTAGCGGGCAGGACCGAGGCGCGGACGGCCAGGAGGCGGTGCAGCGCGTGGGCGGCTTGCTGCGGGACGACTCCGTTGCCTAGGGCTTGGAGCTGTTCGTTGCGGGTCGTGTCGGTGTCGGTGACCCATCCCGCGGGTAGGCCCTGCATCCACTCCACGAACCGTGGGGCCAGGCGCTGCGCACCACCGCGGCCGGTCGGCTCGGTGGGCGCAGGCGCGAGACGTCCGAGGATCGGTTCCCACCGCTCGATCGCCGGGGTGTAGGTCCCGAACACGGGCCGGTCGTCCCAGCCCGGCGTAGTCCCGAGGGCCGTGCCGAGGTTTGGGCCGTACCGGTCGGCGCTCTGGCGGTTCTCGTTGTTGCTCGCCTTCGGCGTCGGCAGCAGCGTGACCGCGCTGGGCAGCATCAGGTCCCCGGAGGAACCGCGCTGGTTCGGTCCACCCTTGGTGCCGTCCGTGGCGCGCGGCGTGGGCAGCAGCGCTACAGGTGCTCCATCTGGTCGGCCAGCGTCGGCTGATGTCCGCCCCGCCGGCGCTTCGCCGGTGCCTGGCTCCCACCGTTCGTCGCGAGCTGCGCGGTCGGAGTGGCCAGCAGCAGCGGCAGCGCCCGCAGTCCCGGTTCGGAGCGGCGCAGGTCGCCCGGCGAGGCTCCCTTGGAGTCGGTGGTCTTCGGCGTCGGCAGCAGCGGCTCCCCAGCCCATCCAGGCGGGATCGGCGGTGCGGGTGTCCCAGGCGAGGACGAAGACACGGAAGCGGCCGTGCGGGGCGCCGACGTCGGCAGCGCGTAGGCCTGTCCACGCAGCGTCATACCCGAGACTGGAAAGGTCTCCGAGTACACGTCCGAGGGCTCGAAGATGGGGAGCATGTCTTGCTGAGGTGTCCGGGTCCACGCATCGCGGGCAGGATCCCAGCTCGCGATCGACCTCTGACTGGGCGCAGGCTGAATAGGCTCCACGGACGTTCTCCCATATGACGAGTCGGGGACGGGTGATCGCGATGGCCTCACGCATCGCGACCCAGAGGTTGGAGCGGGTGCCCTCGGTCATGCCGGCGCGCTTGCCGGCCTGGGACAGGTCCTGGCACGGCGACCCACCCGCGAGGAGGTCGATCGGCGCCGCGGCGGCCCAGTCGACGGCGGTGACGTCGCCGAGGTTCGGGACGCCGGGGAACCGGGTGGAGAGGATTCGGCAGGCCGCGGGATCGACCTCGGACACCCACGCCAGGTCCACGGCACCGAACACGAGCTGCAGAGCGAGCTCCAGCCCGCCGTATCCGGCGAACAGTCCACCGGCCCGCAGCGGTCGGCCCAGGGGCAGGGCAATGGCGGGCGTCATCGGGTCGCTTCCTCGGTGTTGAGGCGACGCCAGGTGGCAAGGGGCGTGCCGTCGTCGTCGGTCATCGCGGCCATGCCATCGGCTACCTCGTCGGCGCTCCAAGCGACGTCGGACACCGTGCGGGCGTAGGGCCGCTCGATCCGGGGGAAGATCCACCACCAGGTGGTGCGGCGTGTGACGAGCGTGTCCAGGTCAACGACGGCGAGCTGTTCGCCGTCGGGGCTGGTCTCGGCGCGCACCGGGTAGGTCCCGGCCTGGGCCTCGGAGTCCTCCAACCGTTCGCGCTGTCCGGGCAGGGCGGGCCAGTAGCACCAGCTCGTGTGCGTGCGGTGTACCTCGAGAACGAACGCCTCGACGCGGTGGGCAGGCTTTGCCGGCACGGCGGTCAGGTGGCGGGTGGTGTGCTTCATGGTCGTGTCTCCCTCGGGGTCAGGCGGCGTCGCGGACGCAGGACAGGGCGGGCGTGGCAGGCCAGGTGGCCAGGCAGTCGGCAGGCGTCGGGAGCGGCTTGGCCTCGCCCCACGGGCGGGGGCGGGCGAGGTTCGGGCGGACGGCGTCGGACATGGCGCGGTAGGCGCGCCACCGCGCGGCGGCCTCGTCGTCGGCCAGGCGTCGGCCCACGGAGACGCCATCGGCGTGCCCGACGTCGTACCCCTCGGCGAACCAGGCGACACGGCCGTCGGTGCGGCCGTCGGCGTGGCCGGTCTCGTAGCCGTGCAGCCACGCGGCCATGACCTGGCGGGAGTGGGTGCGGTCCATGACGGGTCCCTTCCTGGTGCGAGCTAGCGGGGGTGGTGCTGCCCGGCCCGTGGGCCGGGCAGCGGTGCGGGTGTCAGGCGTCCAGGACCTCGCGCAGCAGCGCGACGTGAGCGGGGAACACCTCGCCTTCCAGGGCGGTGGTGAGCTCGGCGTACGAGTCGGCGGGGAACCAGCCGGCGTAGCGGGCGTCGTCCATGCCGTGGACCTCGGGCAAGGGCAGGCACCGCATGGTCAGGACGGCGGGGACGGTGACCATCCAGGCGTTGGCTCCGGCGCGGGGGTCGTTCACGCCCCGGGCGGGGAGCATGTAGAACTCGCCCGGATACCGGACCAGGCCGGTCTCCTCGGCGAGCTCGCGGACGGCGGCGGCCTTGGGGGTCTCGCCGGGGTCGAGCATCCCGCCGGGCAGTGCCCAGCCGTGGCCGTCCTCGCGCTCGACGAGCAGCACGCGGCGGCGGTTGTTGATGTCGAACGCGAGCACGATGGCATCGGCGGCGACCGCCTCGCCCCAGTGCCACAGGCCGTTACGACCCTCGGGCAGGCCGCCCGTGATCGGGTTGACCGGCAGGCCGTCCACGACGTCGAACGGGACGACGGCGCGGGCCTGACGCTCGGCCCAGTCGATGTCACGCGGGTCGGTGGTGTCGGGGCCGTTCGGGGTGGTCGTGTTGAACGTGAGGCTGGTCATGGTGGGTTCCTCCTGGGCCGCTGGGCGGCCTGTTTTTGGCATGGGTGGGGTAGGGGCGCGGCGGTAGCGGTAGCGGCCGGCCGTGCCCTCAGCAGTGCGTGAGGTGGGGGTTTCGGGGTGCGCCGTGTGGGGGCGCTACCCCGCTACTTCCGCAGGATTCTGCGGTTTGTGGCGGTAGCGGTGCCGCTACCGGTAGCGGGGCCTGCGCTACCGTTCGCCGGGCTCGGCGGTGCCTCGGCGGGGGTGGTGGTGGCTACCTCGGCGGGCATCGGACCGATCGCGATGCGGGCCATGAGCGAGACCAGCGCGGCAGTGAACGCGATGACTGTGATCACTGCGGTGAGGGAGGCGATCAGGTCCAGGCCGAGGGCCGTGGCGGCGACGCTGAGGCCCATCGTCACGACGAACACGGCTCCGGTGCGGCGGACGGCGCGCTCGACGGCGGCCACGAGCGCACGAGCGTCGCGCACGAGCTCGGCGTACTCGGTCGGGCTGAGGTTGTCGTTGCGGTTCACGGTTCCTCCTACGATCGGCGGGCGGTGTGGGTCGGGCGGTGGTGTGCTCGGTCGGCTATGCGGCGTCGGCCTCGGAGTCGGCGTCCATGGCGGTGGCGGTGGTCGCAGGGCGTGCCTCGGACAGCAGGCGGCGCGCGGTCCGGTCGGTCACGTGGTGCCCGGCGTCGGCCAGGGCGGACAGTGCGTCGCGGGCGGTGGCGTCCGGGTTGGTGGACAGCAGCCCGGACACGATGTTCAGGCGGACAGCCCGGTCACCGTTCGACACGGGGCGGACAGTCCGGCGCGGCGCGGGGCGGACAGCGGCCCGGACAGCGGACGTGGCCTGTCCGGCCGCCGGGGTGGCGGACAGTCCGGCCATATCCGCCAGCTCTGCCCGGACAGCGTCGTCGACGCGCTCGGTGTAGTCCGGCCCGGACAGGACCGGGGCGGCGAGCCCAGCGACGCGGTTGTTGGCCTCGATGTGCAGGCGGGCGACGTCGGTCACGGCGTCGGCGACGGCGGACAGGGAGTCCAGCCACTCGGCGGTCCGGGTGCGCATCTCGGCCGGGGGTACGGACTTGAGCGCGACCGCCCGGGCGGCCCGGCGTCGGGCCTCGGCCTTGTCGATGGCGCGCCGGGCTGCGGGGGTGCCGTCGTCGGCGGCGTGCGCCCGGACAGCGTCCTCGGTGGTGAGGAACAGGGCGTGCATCCGCATGGACTGCCGGATGCCGGACCAGGTCGCGCCGGACGCGAGGTGGCGGTCACCGATCAGGGCCAGGTGCCACATCAGGGCCGCGAGCAGCGGCACGATGAACCGGAACAGGACCGCGCCGGCGGGGTGGCCCATGTAGAGCTCGTGCCATGCGGCGAACACGCCGGACGCGGACGACAGCGCCCACGTGAGGGACAGCAGGACTCCGCCGGGGCGGTTGTCGCGCGCTGCCTCGCGGGCCAGCAGCGCGACGGTGATGAGCGAGAGCTCGAACACGCCCGCCGTGGTGTACGCGGTGCCCTGGTTCATGCCCAGGACGTCGATGCCGAACGAGACCATCGCGAGGTAGGCGGAGCCGGTGGAGATGAGGGCGACGGAGATTGCTCCGGCGAGGACCAGGCGACGCGAGCCCGGTCGGGTGGTGTGGGTGCTCATGGTTCAGTCCTCCTCGGTGGTGGTGTCGGGCAGTGCGATGACGTCGCCGGCGGCGGCGGTGACGTCGGCGCGGACCAGGCCCTTGCGGACGTTGGTGCCGCGCTTGACGTTCTTGGAGGTGACGCCGTGGCGCTTGGCGGCGGCGTTGACCTGGGCGGCGGTCCAGCCCGCGTACAGGGCGGGCTTGGACTCGGCCAGGCGTTCGGCCAGGACGTCGGACCAGATCTTCCCGTTGGCCCACTCCGGGTCGTTCTCGGGCCACACCGCGAGCAGGTGGTCCAGGATCGTGGAGTGGTCCGTGTCGGCGGGCTCGTCGCCGGCGGCCATGCCCGTGAGCAGGCCCTTGGCCTCGCGGATGGCGCGGGCGCGCTCGACGATCTTGTCGGCCATGGAACCGTCGATGAACGCGCCCCGGACGAGCTGCGGGTCCGACTTCTCACCGGCGAGCAGGGCGATGCCCTTGTCCTCCTGGGAGAAGATCGTGGCCCGGTGCCCCGCCTTGTACATCGAGGTACCCAGGACCATGTCATTGGTCGTCTGGTCCCCCACGCGCAGGCACATGCGCAGCGACAGCAGCGCGGAGATGCCGGTGGGGATGGCGTCCTTGTTGGGGCGCTGGGTGGCGAGCCACATCATGATGCCCAGGGCGCGGCCGCGTCGGGTGATGTCCTCGACGGCGGCGGTGATCTCGTCGCCGTAGTCGCCGTCGGTGAACGCGAGCTGTGACTCGTCGATGACGAACAGCAGCGGCTTGAACCCGTACGGGTTACCGACCGCGGCGAGCTCGTCGGTGACCTTGGACTCGGCAGCCACGTCACGGGGCAGCTCGCGGATGATCCGTGCCCGGCGGCGCATCTCGGCCTTGACCGCGAGGAGGTCGGCCCGCAGGGCCTGGAGATCTTCCGGGTCGTCACCGGCGTTGCACACGTGGGCGATGGGGGCGAACGGCATGAGGTCGCCGGTGCCCTTGAGCTCGTGGATGTGCAGCTCCGTGCGCGGGTCCAGAGCGGCACCCAGGATCAGCACGCGGAGCAGGAACGTCTTGCCCATGCCAGGCAGGCCGCCAACGATCCCGTTGTTGTACATGAGGTTCGTCGAGACGTGCCGCCCGCGCTGGTCCTCGCCGATGACGAACGGCTCGAACACGTTGACCGTGCCCTTGTTGCGGTACTTCCACTGGGCGACGTCCCGCTCGGAAAGGCCCTTGTCCGCGATGAACAGGTTCAGCCGCGAGGGGTGAGCCTTGGGGTTCCCCTCGGGCCAGACCGTGTCTTCCGGGCGGCGCAGCGCCGAGGCGAGACGGTCCTTGCGCTCGATCACGTCCGCAGCGGTCGCGCCGGGCGGGAGGTCGATGTGGATCTCGACGCCGCCCGTGGTCGGGAAGATCCGCAGCACCTTGATCTCGGCGTTGCCGCGCTTGGCCTCGCCCATCGAACCCAGCCCGAGCGTGAGCAGCGCGTCCGTGACGACGTCCACGGTGAGCTTGGGGACGTCGCTCTTGTGGGTCTCGGCGATCGGGGTGGCGGCGTGGCGGGTGCCGACGACACCGAACGCGGTGAGCGCTGCGGTACCGGTCGCGATGGCAGCAGCGGTCAGGCCCTCCGGGCCGGTGTAGGTGTAGAGGGTGACCCCGGCGACACCGGAGGTGAACCCGGCGGCGGCCAGGCCACCGAGCCGGGCGCGGACGCCGTCGGCGTGCTCCTTGCGCAGGGTCTTCCACTCGGCGGTGCCCTTGACGCCGAGCATGAGCGCGGCGCGGGTGGTCTTGTTCTCGGCGTCGGTCACCCACCGGGCCAGGTCCCGCACGCACAGTCCGAACCCGAGCCCGGCGCGGGCCAGGAACTTGGGCAGGTAGACGAACGGCAGTCGGATGCCGTGGTGCCCGACCCATGACGCCAGGAACGCGCTCTCGCGACGGACCGCGCCGACGAACACCTCGGGCGACTTGGCCCACTCGGGCAGGATCGTCAGCGGCTCGTGGTCCCCGCGGTGCTCGACCACACGCGGCGCACGCGGGGCGGCGTCGGCCTCGGGTGCGGTGGGGGCGTCGATGACCTCGCCGGTGAGCGAGTTGTTCTCGGCGGCCGTGACCGTGCTCTGGTTCAGCAGCCCGGCGGAACGGACCGTGAGGTCGGCGGCGGGACGGTCGAACATGGCTTGCAGCTCGTCATCGTCCGGGGTGCGCCCGGACGGCGTGTGCTCGTCGTTCGGCGTCGTCATCAGGCACCCGCCACAGAGGAGGCGGCGGACACGAGCCCGTCGAGGAAGGACCCGAGCGCGCTCAAGAGGGGGGCGCCGAATGCCGTGGTGGCCAGCGTCAGACCGAACAGCATCCCCAGGATCAGGGACCCGTTCGACGTCTTCTTGAACGCGAGGCCCGCGACGACGAGGACGAACATGATGAAGAACAGGGGCATGGTGACCATGGCGGTTACTCCCTTTTTCAGGCGGTGCGGGTGGCGGGACGGATGACGACCCGGCGGGCCGTCGAGAGCGGGCTACCGGCGGTGTACGTCGGGGCCGTGGACGTGGCACGGTTGGTGCTGCTCTCGACCGCCGTACGCAGGACGACGCCGAGAGCGACGACGGCGCGGCGGTGACGGCGGATCGTGACCTCGTCGGGCGACATGGCGAGGGCGCACTCGGCGTCCACCACAGCGACCTCGGCGTCGATCACGGGTTCCTCAGCGGCGATGGCCGCGAGCTCGCTCGGCGTCGGCTCGTCGTCGAACGCGGCGGCAAGGGTGGTGTAGGTGCTCATCGGTTGCCCCCGGTGTTCTCGTCGTTCTGGGCCTCGGCGTCGAGCGCCGCGCTGTGAGCCGTGGCGACGGTCTCCTTCATCTCCTTGACGCGCTCGGACATGTCCTGCGCCTCCTGGCCGACGTGGGCGGTGCCGTCGTGCTGGCGGCCGTGGCCGTCTGTGACGAGCGTGCGGGCGGCCCCGGCCAGGGCCAGTGCCGCCTCAAACAGGTAGCGGCGTGCTTCGCTCAGCGCCCCGGTGCGGTAGATCGACATGTCTCGCCTCTCGATTGGGCTAGCCTGGCTAGCCATCTGACCGTGTGGTTGGAGACTTGCACAGGCTGGCTAGCCATGTCAACAGATGAACGAAAGTTGGCTGACTTGGCTATCCATGCGGGTACTGTTGAGGGCATGAGCGCCCTCGACCCTGACGACCCGCGTCCGCCCTACCAGCAAGTCGCGGCAGCACTCCGTGCCGCGATCCTCACGCGCACCATCGCGCCAGGCGACAAGCTGCCCTCCCAGAAGGAACTAGGAGAGCACTACGGCGTCGCCCGCATGACCGTTCAGCAGGCACTACGCATCCTCAAAGACGATGGGCTCGTGACATCTCGGCAGGGGAGCGGGATGTACGCACGCGAGCGGACCGAACGACCCGTTGGGCTCCGTCCACATCTCGAAATGGCCTTCGAAGCGGATGACGTCAGGATCGACGTGGTGGGCTACACCGCCGAGACGCTCCACGGTGCGATCGCCGAGCCGCTCGACAAGATCCGGACCGGTCGACTCACGCCCCAGTCGATCCACATCCGGCTACTCATGTCGGACATGAGTAAGCCGCTTGCGCTACCAGCCGCCGTCAGCGGCGACGACGACGACAACGCCGGTACCCGGCAGCGGATGGCAGACATCGGGCACCGGCACATCAACGCCGTCAGGGACTCGGTACTCGAACTCGCAGACCTCGAACTCGTACCTACGGTCACGGTTGAGGCCCGCTCGTTCGGGTCCGCTCCGGTCTTCAAGGCGTACGTCATCAACGGAACTCTCGTCTTCTTCGGCTTCTACCCAGTCGTTACGCACGACGTCAGGGTCAACGGCGAGAAGGTCAGCATCTACGACCCGATGGGCAAGGATGCTGTCCTCTTCCACTACACAGACGACGGCGACCCCGAGTCCATTGAATCAACCTTCGTCGTGCAGGTGCGCCAGTGGTTCGACAGCGTCTGGAACAGCGTGGCGACCGAGGTGGCTCCGTGACCGACGCCGCGCAGCTCCTCAACGAGTCGGCCGCCGTACTCCTCGACTTCGACGGCCCTGTCACGCCGCTCATGCCAGCGCCGGCCAACATGCACGCCGCCGACGCCGGTCGGCAGGCGCTCACCGCCCACGGGGCCACTCCACCCAACGACATCGCCACGACGTCGGACCACCTAGCCGTCATCCGCTGGACCGGAACATACGCACCGAGCGATCTCGCCGACGTCGAAAACGCATGCACCGCGGCGGAAATCGAGTCCGCGCGAACCTGCACACCCACCCCTGGCGCACACGCACTCCTCGCTGCTCTCCACGCCGCAGGAACGCCGGTCGTCATCGTCAGCAACAACGCCGCTGAACCGATCCGCGTATATCTCGGACGTCACGGCTTGATGGGGTACGTGCGCGACGTTGTCGGGCGCCCGTTCATGCGTCCAGACCTCATGAAGCCGCACCCGCACACCGTCCGGCGTGCCCTGGAGATGGCGGGGGTCGCTGCCCAGGATGCCGTTCTCATCGGAGACTCGGTGTCCGATATCGAGGTGGCGCGAGCGGCCGACGTCCAATCCATCGGCTACGCCACGACACAACAGCGCGGGACCGAGCTGCGCGAGGCGGGTGCCGACGCCGTCATCGAGAGCATGTTGCGTCTTGTGCGAACTGGGGATCTGAACTAACAATGTGCACTCAAGCCGAGAGGCCCCCCACCTGATCGGGTGGGGGGCCTCTTCTGCGCTAGTGCCGCACTGCCCACATCATCTCAGCGAGCTGCAAGACGAGAACAGCTGCGGGCGGGCAAGCCTCTTGGAGGTCCAAGGACGAGACCGTTCAGACCGGCATCATCGCGCGAGGGATCGACGGTGACGACCTCACGGACCCGATGAGCCTCGCGGCAGAGATTGCCCAGTCATGAACGGGCCTCATCTGTCGAGATCTTCTCCGGTGCCCCGTTCTTTCGAGCATTAAGCACTAAATAGCGCTGCGGTGGCCCTAGCCTCCTGCAGATGCTGCGCACGGACCGCAGAGGGAACATGGCGTGGCACGTCGGTGAATCGGAAACCTCCTGGCCCAGCAGACTCGGAGTCGTGCCCTATTGCGATAGCGGTCCATGCTTGCTTGATATAACTATTGACGATCAGGCCTCCCGTGTTGGTAATCACGGCGAAGGTTGGCTCGACGCAGAACTCAATGCCCCGATAGCGGAACTGGGCCCGTCGAATGACCACTTGGTCAGGGACCACGAAGTCGATCTCGATGGTTGGCTGCCGCTGCGCCCTCCTGACGGTTAGGGTCTGGCCCACCCACTCCACGTCCCACTGGTCAGTCCTATACATAAGCTCACTATTTTCGACCTGGACGAGCGGCTGATCTTGGTGGTCGTAGAGGGAAAGATTGAGCAGTGGTCGCCCTCCATCGAACTCAAAGCCGAGGAGTTCCTTTCCATCAACCGTGATGGCTTGGAAATGGGGATGCGACTCCTCCATCTCATTGCGTATCGAGATGGAGCCTAAAGTGAAGATGCATGAATTCCCGTGGAAATACAGTGGACGGGGCTTCGACATTTCGGTTCTCAGATTGAAGGGGGACGCGTTCCACTCGCGAACCAGATCGGCCGTTATTCCACCGCGCGTCTTTTCAGCATGATGGTCAGGACATAGCAGAGTGATCTCCTCAGCAACATGTCTCTGGACAGTTGCAAATTCGAGCATGTGCTCATATTCGAAGAGCGGCATCCCACACGCAACGCATCCAAAACCACACCGTTGCCGGACAGCGCGCTTCACCTCTGCGGGTATCTTGCGTGAGGTTGGCTCTGCGGACATGTAGACAGGATGCGGCAACGCGTGGCGGAGTGGAAGGGTGTCGCCCACCGGCACTTCACCCGGGTACCGACCGCGCGGATCGCGTAGCCGTACGTGAAGCAAGCCCGCGTTCCAATGCGCGCCCTCAGCCAAGCCCATCACATCACCCCTCGCCCGATGGTCCAGGCATCGAGTGGCCTCGCGGGCGTAGGTCCGTTTCGAGCGATACGGTGCAATCGTGCGCCGCGATGACTTCATTCCGCCCCTACCAGCCGACGAGGCCGCCTTCCTTCGAGGCGCCACGGTCGTCTTGGACACGAACGTGCTGCTGGCTCCTTACAAGCTGTCCGTGACGGCGCGCGAAGATGTGCTGCGCGCGATCGAGCTCAGCGCAGAACGTTTGTGGCTCCCTCATCAGGTCGGCGTGGAGTTCTACCGCAACCATGCCTCCAACCGAGACCTGCGCTCCAAGGCCTACGAGGCTGCGGCCAAGCCGACGGATCAGTTCGAGCAGCTCGTCACCAAGCACCTCGGCAAGGGAACGATGCACGAGGATCTGCGCAAAGACGTCGCGCGTGTTGTCCGAGATGCCGTCAGCGGCATCAAAAAGGGGATCGAGCAGCTTCAGCTCGCAGACACCGCCATCACCACACCCAGCGCCGACGACGTGCTTGAACGGATCGAGGCCGCGTTCGCCGGACGGGCAGCCGCAGCTCCGGATCCGGCGACTATCCGCCTTCGAACCGATGATTTCGTGAACTGGCGCGTTCCCAGCCTCATCCCGCCAGGCTTCGAAGACGCCGGTAAGCCGGGAGAGGCCCAGTCGGCCGGAGACTTCCTCATCTGGGCGGAGATTCTTGAGCACGCCGCCGCGAACAATCTTGACATTCTGTTTGTCACGGAGGATGGGAAGGACGACTGGTGGGAAACTGTCGACGGTCAGCGGCGTCCCCATCGTTCCCTGGTGCTGGAGTTTCAACGTGCCACCGGCCCTGGCCGGCGCTATCACCAGGTGGGCATGGAGACCTTCGTGCGCTTGGCAACCGAGGCAGCGGGGGCCGGGGCCAAGCAGAGCACGCTCAATGAAATCGTGGCGGTTAACAAGGAGACGCAGGATTACGAGTCCCAAGCGGAGCATGTTCTGAGCGAATTGTTGCAAACCAAGGCCTGGCTCGAAAGAGTCCAACTGTCGGCCGAGGTGAATAGTTCACTGGAAAAGATATCGGGAAGTTTCCATTGGCGAACGCCGCTCATGCCCACAACGGACCAGGACATCCTGGACGCCCTCGACGCGGCACGCGGGAGGAAGCTCATCGCCGCACTCGACGCACTCGACGAGCCGAAGAGCGTCGCCGAGGATCCGGTTGACACTGGTGATGAAAGCGACGAGGACAGCGACGGGCCTAACGACTCGCCCTAGTGCTGCTGTCCACTCGATGCATGTCGGATTCCTTGACCAGCCCAGCAAGCGTCACCGGTCGAGGTATTCGCAGGCGTTGACGTGCACGACGGCGACCCACTCGCCCCACCCGGGATAGTTGGCAACGAACCAGCGCCACGGGCCGCTGATGCTGGTCACCTCGCCCACCATCGTCACCACAGTGCCGTCGTAGGCCAGGGCCGTACAGCGCGTTGAGATCGACCTTGGCAGCTTCCTCGAACGACGGCCGGTGGTCTGGTGTTGGATGAGCTTCCCGCGCGCCGCTGCCAGCTTCTTGACCTCCTCCCGCAGCGCCTCCTGCATCGGGCTCAGCTCCGACGGCTTAACTCCCGGAGCGTTCGTCTCGTTGCTCATGAGACCAGTATGGGTGGCCTTCGAACACGTGTTCCACAGTGTGGATAACCGCTGTGGATAACTCCGGATATGCCCGGGTCGGTGGCGCGGCGCGTCTTCCATGCAGATGCAGGAAGTTCGGCGGGGGGCGATCGTGGAAGTCTCCGAACGGAGGCCCCGGCATGCCAACGACGTTGCCTTCCGGGCTGAACGGCCCGGTCCAAGTCGCCCTCGCTCGCGCTGTCGGGGAGATCCCGCAAGCGGGTGCCCTGCCGGGTGGGTGCAGGTACGAGCTGAAGTGGGATGGCTTCCGCGCCGTCGTGACACGTGACCGGTCGGGTGTCCACTTGTGGTCACGTCGAGGTACCGAGCTCACCGGGACGTTCCCCGAGATCACGGCGGCCACCGCTGCCCAGCTCCCAACCGGAACGGTGCTGGACGGCGAGCTCGTCATCTGGTCGGGCAGCCGTCTGGATTTCGCGGCACTCCAAACACGCATGGGCCGTGGACCGCGCAGCGCCGCGGCGCACGCATCCGGCGTCGTACGCAGCGTTCGACATCCTGGCTCGGGCGGGCCGGGACACCCGTCGACTGCCGTACGACGAGCGACGTGGCCTCCTTGAACAGCTCTCCAGTGCATGGCGGCCGCCGCTCAACCTCTCACCGGTGACCAGCAACCGGGACATCGCGGCTGAGTGGTTCGAGATCTACGGCGCGGCAGGTATCGAAGGGCTTGTCGTCAAAGGCGGCGCTCAAACTTACCCGGCGGGCCTGCGCGGGTGGCTCAAGGTCAAGCGCCGCACGACGCTGGACGTGGTGTGCGGCGCGGTGATCGGTACGCGCTCGGCTCCTCAGGAAGTGGTGGCAGGGCTGCCGGTCGGCGGCGCCTTGCGCATCGTGGGTCGCACGGCGCCCCTGTCACCATCGGGCCGCAGAGCGTTGGCGCCGTGGCTAGTGCCACCGGCCGGCACACATCCATGGCCGAGCACGGTGACGACGACAATGCTGGGTCGCTTCGGTGCTGCCCGAGGGGAGATAGACCTGACTCTGGTCGAGCCGATCGTTGTCGAGGTGATTGCCGATGCGGCTTGGGACGGGAGCTCGTTCCGGCACCTGCTGAGGTTCGTACGCCCTCGCCCCGACGCCGAGGCCAGCAGCGTCCCGGTGCCTAAGCCGGACAGGTGACCCGGATGGTGGGTCAGCCTTGCTGACAGCGTGGCACGCCTACTGCCCCGCGCGTAGTCGATTCCCGGCGGTTATCCGGCGGAATGAGCGGCAATCGATGAGCATGTACGTATGTCTACAGCACCGGCGCCAGCCGCACCGCTGTACTGATTGGCACATGTCGAGACCCGGCGGTTATCCGACGAGTACGGTCGTTCGGTAAGCGGAAGGTCGTCGGTTCGAACCCGACAGGCGGCTCCAGACGTTCCAGCAGGTCAGCACCATTCCGGTGCTGGCCTGCTGTCGTTTCCAGGTCGGCGAGCTGGACTCTGCCTGACAAAGTGCCTGGCTGTGACCCCGACCCCCAGAGCCTCGCGCCTGGCAATTGACCGAACTCAGCGACTTCGGTCCTTTGCCATGAGATCGGTCAATCAACCGACCGATCTCATGGCAATTGACCGATCTCACGCCGCGGGAACCAGCAAGCGACCGAACTCGCGAGACCCGGTCGTCTGCTGATCAGCCGGCGATCGTTCGCACCAGATGCTCCGCCACCGCGCGGCGCTGCGCCTCCGGCAGATCGCGGTAGGCGAGCGCCTCGAACATCCACAGCCCGTCGGCGGCGAGCCTGGTGACCAGCCGGGCCATGGACGCGGCGTCGGTCCCGACATCGGTGGGAACGGGCGCCCAGCGCTCCAGGACGCCGTTCCACGGCGCTGCCCACTCGGGGTGCGTGGCCGACTCCAGCATGAGCTGCAGCTCGGCGCGGGTCGCGGACCGGGCGTTCACGCGGATGTAGGCGGACAGGCGCTCGTCGGCGGTGAGCTCGTCGACGGGCCGGCCGGCCTCGGCCAGGAGGGAAGCCTCCCAGCTGTCGGCGAGGTGCTGGTGGATGGCCACGAGCAGGCCCTCGCGGGACGGGAAGTGGTACATGATCCCGCCGCGCGTCAGCTCTGCCTCGGCCGCCACGGAGTCGAAGGTGACGGCGGTGACGCCCTCACGCTGGATGACGCGGACTGCGGCGTCGAGGATGCGGTCGCGGTTGCTCGGTCGCACGGGTTCTCCGGGGTGCTCGGTCGGGGGTCAGTGGCCGGAGCCGTAGGCGGAGGACGCCGATCCGGGCCCGTAGGCGCGGAGCAGCGTGGTCGTGATGATCGCGCCGACCGTGAGGACCCCCGCGCAGACCACCATGACCGTCGAGTAGCTGTTGCCGAACGCGCGGAACGCGGCGTCGAGGACCTCTGGCCCGCTGCCGGGTGCGGCCAGGGCGTCGGTCAGGGACCGGCGGGCCTCGATCGGGGCCCCGACCGGCAGGCGGACGGTGAGGGTGTAGATGGTGGTCAGCAGCGAGCCGAGTAGTGCGACCGCGGCGAGGCTGCCGAACTCGTAGGAGACCTCTTCGACCGAGGAGGCCATGCCCGCCCGGCGGGCGGGTGCGTTCCCGATGATCGCCGTCGAGGCCACGGACATCGCCGCGCCCAGGCCGAGGCCCGTGACGAGCAGGCCACCGAGCAGCCACCCCATCCCGTGCGGGATCGCGACCAGGGTCCAGGCCACTCCGACGGCGCCTACGCCGAGGCCCCCGCCGATCAGGAGCCGCAGGCCGACGACGTGCAGGAAGGCGCCACCGAGGATCGACGACGGCAGGGAGCCGATCGCGACGGCGGCCACCAGCATTCCCGACTCCAGGGGCGAGAAGCCCGCCACGAGCTGGAACCGCTGGGTGGTGGCCAGCTGCAGGCCCCCCATCGCGAACATGGCGAACGCCGCGGCCAGCACGCCGGAGGCGAACGCGGCGTTGCGGAAGATCGACAGGTCCAGCAGCGGGAACGGCAGACGCCGCTGCCGGCGGACGAAGAGCCACCAGCCGACGACCGTCGCCAGCGCCGCGCTGAGCAGCACCGTTCCCGAGCGGTCGATCTTGACCACCTCCTTGATCAGCACCACGAGGCCGACCAGCGTGATCAGGGCCTGCACGGAGGAGATGAAGTCCCACTTCGTGCCGGGGTGCGGCTCGTCCTGCGGTGCGACGGCGACCCCGAGGACCAGGGCGACGAGGACGACCGGCACGTTGATCAGGAAGATCGAGCCCCAGGTGAAGTGCTCGAGCAGCGCGCCGCCGACGATCGGTCCGAGCGCGCCGCCCACCACCGAGAGGCTGCCCCACACGCTGATCGCGATGTTGCGCTCGCGCTCGTTGACGAAGGCCACCCGGATCAGGGCGAGCGTGGCGGGCATCATCGCCGCAGCGCCGACGGCCAGCAGGCCGCGCGCGGCGATCAGGACCTCCGGGGTCGGTGCCGTGGCCGCGAGGAAGGAGGCGAGCCCGAACACGGCGAGACCGGCCAGGAACATGAGCCGGTGGCCGAACCGGTCGCCGAGGGTTCCCGTGCCCAGCAGGAGGCCGGTCATCACCAGCGGGTACGCGTTGATGATCCAGAGGCTCTCGGTCCAGCTCGCGTCGAGCTCCCGGGTGAGGGTCGGCAGCGCCGTGTAGAGGATCGAGTTGTCCAGGGTGATCAGCAGCAGGCCCGCGCCCACCGTCACCAGGAGCGTCCAGCGCCGTCGGGGGCCGAGCAGCGACACGGGAGCGTCGACCGGAGGGCTCATCGTCATGCGAGTAACTGTACCATCTAGAAGGTTAAGTTACTCGGCGAGCAGGGGCCGTCCGGAACGGCGGAGGCTCCCCGGTGCGAACACCGGAGAGCCTCAGAGATTCACCCGCCGATCCTACGGCCGGACGCGCGGTTACGCCCGCGGCCACTGCTGCGGCGTCGGCCATTTCGCGGTGCGGCCGTCACCGCTGGAGGTGCCCGTCAGGCGGCGCCTGACCCACGGACCCACGTGCTGGCGCATCCACGCCGCGTTGGCGCGCGCCGTCTCGCGGAAGGCTGCCGGCGGGGCGGCGTCGAGCGGGGCGTCGTAGGCGGCGTCGTCGGGTTCGAGCCCGAGCGCGTCCAGCGCCGCGTTCGCCACCCGCTGGTGCCCCTCCGGGGTGAGGTGGATGCGGTCGTCGGACCAGAGGCGCAGGTCGCCCAGCGCCCGCATGCCCCACAGGTCCAGTACGTGCGCGCCGGTCCGGCGGGCGATGGACCAGACGTTCGAGTTGAAGATCGCCGTGCGGCCGTTGGTCCAGCTGAGCGCGGCGCCTGCCTTGAACCCGGTACCCATCAGGACGTCGGCCCCGGTCTCCCGGAGCGCGACGACGGCGTCCTCCAGCGCTGCCGAGAGCGCGTCGACGTCCGCGGAGGCGCGCAGGATGTCGTTACCGCCCGCCACGAGTGAGACCAGGTCGGGCTTGGCCTCGACGGTGATGTCGAGCTGTTCGGCGATGACCGGGCGCAGCTTGCGGCCACGGATCGCGAGGTTCGCGTACTCGAGCGGCGCCTCGCCCGCGGCGATGCGGCGCGCCGAGAGGATGGCGGCGAGGTTGTCGGCCCAGCCGCGCTGGACGTCCGGGGCGTCGGGGTACGGGTCCCACAGGCCCTCCGAGAAGGAGTCGCCCATGGCGATGTACCGCGCCCAGCGGACGGGGGCGGCGGTGGGGAGGTCGGGGGACGGGCCTTCCGGTTCTGGGGTCGTCGTGGCGCTCACAGCGCCCATTCTCCCGCGTGGAGCGCGGAACTCGCGGGCTCGGGGGTGTGACGGGCAGCACAAACTGGCAGTGTCAGAGGGTGCCGGTAACCTCCTGGACGTGGAGACCATCGTGAACCCGACGCCCCCTGTCGACACCGCCGCTGCCTCGGCCCCGCCCCCGTTGTCGCAGGTGGTAGCACCGGACTGGGCGGAGGCACTGGCAGACGTCGAACCGCGCATCCACGCGATGGGTGACTTCCTGCGCGCCGAGGTCGCCCAGGGGCGCACCTACGTGCCCGCGGGAGAGAACGTCCTCGCGGCGTTCAAGCGGCCGCTCGCGGACGTGCGCGTGCTCATCGTGGGCCAGGACCCGTATCCGACGCCTGGCCACGCTATGGGGCTGTCGTTCTCGGTGCAGCCGGAGGTGCGGCCCGTGCCGCGGTCGCTGGCGAACATCTACAAGGAGATGCAGGACGACCTCGGCGCCCCGCTCCCGTCGAACGGAGACCTGCGGCCGTGGGCCGATCAGGGGGGTCATGCTGCTGAACAGGACCCTCACCTGCAGGCCCGGCGCTTCCGACTCCCACGCGGGCAAGGGCTGGGAGGAGGTCACGGAGGCGGCGATCCGTGCGCTCGTGGCGCGGGGCGGTCCGCTCGTGGCGATCCTGTGGGGCGCGAAGGCGCGCAACCTGAAGCCGTGGCTCGGGGACGTGCCGATCGTCGAGAGCGCGCACCCCCTCGCCGCTGTCGGCGCGCAGCGGATTCTTCGGGTCGAAGCCGTTCTCGCGGGCCAACGCGCTGCTCGAGCAGCAGGGTGCGCAGCCGGTCGACTGGCGCCTCCCGTAGGGACCGCCGCGGGGGTCCTGTTTCGGCGTCGAGGGGCGGGTCGGCGTGTTGACACTGTGAAAGGGGAAGAGTGAAGAACAGTCACGTCCTTCGGGTACGCGGTGAGCCGATGAGCGAGGTGCTGGCTCCCGGGGTCGGCAGCCCTGATGTCGAGCGGGCCAACGGTGCCGAGAACAAGCTCTCGGACCGCGACCGGGAGATTCTCGCGTTCGAGCGCCGCTGGTGGAAGTATGCGGGCGCCAAAGAGGAAGCGGCACGGGAACTCTTCGATCTGACGGCCACGCGCTACTACCAGGTTTTGAACGCGCTGATCGACACTCCGGCCGCCCTCGAGCACGACCCGATGCTGGTCAAGCGCCTGCGCAGGGTCCGATCGACCCGCCAGCGGGGACGCTCTGCACGACGGTTGGCCGATGAGAACCACTGAGCGGGCACCGATCCGACACAACGACCCGCTACTCTCTCTGCCGTGACGAAGAGTGGCTACCCCTACCCGCCCGACGAGTTCGACGTCGCTGTCCCCGGGGGCGCACCTGTGGGTGTGCACCGTGCACCGCGAAGCGGTTGGAGCTCGGCCTGGCCGTTCCTGCTGGTCGCTGTAGTGTGCGCCGCCGTGGCGTGGGGCGGCATCACGCTGCTGTCCGGAGGTGACGACCCTGCAGAGGCGCAGGGTGGCGCGTCGCCTTCGGTCTCGGCGTCCGGCTCGCCCTCGGCCTCGGCGCCGAGTGCTTCGCCGAGCGCTTCGCCGTCGGCAGAGACGTCAGAGCCGAACGTGGCAGATCTGGTCGCTGCGGCCGACCCTGCTGCGAAGTACATGGTGTACAACCTCGGGACCGTCCAGGGCCTCGCAGGCGCTTCCAGCGACAGTCTCGTCTCCGGCGGTCTCGGTGGGTCGGAAGCCACCGCGACACCCCCGGAGGCCGACCTCTCGGCCGTCACCGCGGCCGGGACCAACGTCGTCTGGTACGGCGAGGGACGGGACAAGGAGGCCAAGGCGGCCGCCGCGATCCTGGGCATCCCGGAGGCCAACGTCGTCGAGAACGCCGCCGTGACGAGCTCCGCCCAGGCTGTCTGGGTCTTCCTGTTCACGGCACCGACAGGCTGACGGCGCCGGCCGGTTGAGCGTGCCGATGGCAGCGTTGTCGTCGGCTTTCGGTCAACCACTGGTCGGCTCCCGGGAAGGGCCGGAGTGTGGCCGATTCTCCGTCCGGCTCGTACCACCAGATTGATATCCGCCTGGCCGGACCGCGCCTCAGGTCTCTGACCTGCCCGTTCGCCATCCGCTTAATACCTCATACGGGACATAGAGGGTTCCCTGGTGTGAGCCGGACCACTAGGCTCGAACCACCACGGGTCGACCGAGTGTCCCGTGCAGAGGTACAAGGAGAACTACGCATGGCCCAGGGCACCGTCAAGTGGTTCAACGCCGAGAAGGGGTATGGCTTTATTACCCCGACTGCCGGCGGCCAGGACCTTTTTGTTCACTACAGCGCGATCCAGTCCGATGGCTACCGGTCCCTCGACGAGGGGCAGGAAGTGGAATTCGAGGTGGGGCAGGGGCAGAAGGGCCCGCAGGCAGAGCAGGTTCGTCCACTCTGATTCGATGGGACGACGGGCGGGAAGGGCCCGCCCGTCGCCCGCCGCCCCCCAGGATCGCCGGGACCCAGACCCCGGCGTCCGAACTGGACGGTCGACGACGACCGTCGTTGTTGCGCAGCCGGACGATGATGCCCGACGCCGCCGAGCAGCCGCCCGTACCGCGGCTGCTCGTACTGGCACCTGGTCCCCCGCCAGGCGAGCCTCGACCGGTAGGACTACCCCTGCCATCGGCCGTCCGGGCCGATACCGTGATTCGATGGGGGAGTGACCCTGCTCGACGCGGTTGTAGTGGGTTCAGGACCCAACGGCCTGGCGGCCGCGGTGACGCTCGCCCGCGCAGGGCTAGGAGTCAGGGTTCTCGAGGCCCAGCCGACGATCGGCGGCGGCGCCCGCACCGTCGCGATCCCCGAGCTCGCGGACGGCATGCTGTTCGACCTCTGCTCCGCCGTGCACCCCATGGCCTGGGCGTCGCCGTTCTTCCGGTCCTTCGACCTCTCCGCACGTGGCGTCGAGCTCGTCGCGCCTGACGTCGCCTACGCCCATCCGCTCGACGGCGACCGCGCGGGCATCGCCTTCCGCGACCTGGCCCGAACGGCCGACCGGCTCGGGCCCGACGGCGACGCCTGGAGCGAGCTGCTGGGCCCGCTCACCGCCCACTGGCGGCAGGTCACGGCGCTCGCCCTGGGCGACAAGCGGACGGTGCACGGCATGGTGGAGGGCGTGCCCGGTTCCGGCGGACACACGCTGCCCGTGCGGGCCCTCGCCTCGATGGTCCGGCCCGGTCTGCGCTTCGGCGCCGCGCTCCTCGAGCAGGGCGGGCCCCGCTGGGACCGCAGGTTCCTCACGGACGAGGCCAAGGCGCTGCTCACCGGCGTCGCGGCACACAACATCACACCGCTCCCGTCGCTCGGGGGTGCGGGGACGGCCCTGCTCCTCGCGGCGCTCGCGCACGCCGACAGCGGCTGGGCGATCCCGGTCGGCGGCTCCCAGGCGATAGTGAACGCGATGGTCCGCGACCTCGAGGCGCACGGAGGAACCGTCGAGACCGGCCGCCGGGTCGAGAGCTGGTCCGACCTGCCGCCCGCGCGCGCCGTCTTCTTCGACACCACGCCCAGCACCCTGCTCCGGATCGCCGGGGACCGGGTCCGGCCGGGGCACCGTGCGGCGCTGCGGCGGTTCCGGTACGGGAACGCGGCGGCCAAGGTCGACTTCGTCCTCGACGGCCCGGTCCCCTGGCGGGTGCCGGACGTCGGGCGCGCCTCCACCGTGCATGTCGGCGGGACGCGGGCCGAGCTGGTGGCCGCGGAGGACGGCGTGGCGCACGGGCTGCATGCCGACCACCCGGTGGTCCTGGTCAGTGACCCGAGCGTCGCCGACCCGAGCCGGCCGCGCGGTCCCGTGCGGCCCCTGTGGACGTACGCGCACGTGCCGGCGGGGTCCACGCAGGACGTCACGGAGGCGGTGACCAGGCAGATCGAGCGGTTCGCGCCCGGCTTCCGCGACGTCGTCGTCGGCTCGCGGTGCATACCCGCCGCGCAGATGGAGCACCACAACCAGAACTACCCGGGTGGTGACATCTCCGCGGGGGCGGCCACGATGTGGCAGATGGTCGCGCGCCCGACGCTCGCACCCGATCCCTACCAGGTCGCCGAGGGGCTGTACCTGTGCTCCGCCTCGGCCCCGCCCGGGCCGGGTGTGCACGGGATGGGCGGCTGGCACGCCGCCCGCCGGGCGCTGCTGCGGGAGTTCGACGTCCGCTCGCTGCCGGACCTCCGCCCGTGACCCACCTGACCCGGACGCGCCTTGCACTCTCATGGTCCGAGTGCCAATAATGTCTTAGCACTCTCCGTTCGAGAGTGACAGCAAGGGTCGAATGGTGAGGCCTCCGGTCGCGGCGAGACATGATCGTCGGGACGGCAGGCCGTCCGTCGCGGGCACCGGCCGGCCTGGACAAGCCACCAGCGGAGGATTCATCCCCATGGCCAAGATCATCGCTTTCGACGAGGTTGCTCGTCGGAGCATGGAGCGCGGGCTCAACCAGCTCGCCGACACCGTGAAGGTCACGCTCGGCCCGAAGGGCCGCAACGTCGTTCTTGACAAGAAGTGGGGCGCCCCCACGATCACGAACGACGGTGTCTCCATCGCCAAGGAGATCGAGCTCGAGGAGCCGTTCGAGCGGATCGGCGCCGAGCTCGTCAAGGAGGTCGCCAAGAAGACTGACGACGTCGCGGGTGACGGCACCACCACCGCCACCGTGCTCGCCCAGGCGCTCGTGAAGGAGGGCCTGCGCGTCGTTGCCGCCGGTGCCAACCCGATCGCCATCAAGCGTGGCATCGAGAAGGCCGTCGAGGCCGTCACCGAGCAGCTGCTGAACGCCGCCAAGGACATCGAGACCAAGGAAGAGATCGCCGCCACGGCCGCGATCTCGGCCGGTGACCCGGCGATCGGCGAGCTCATCGCCGAGGCCCTCGACAAGGTGGGCAAGGAAGGCGTCATCACCGTCGAGGAGTCGAACACCTTCGGCCTCGAGCTCGAGCTCACCGAGGGTATGCGCTTCGACAAGGGCTTCCTCGCGCGCTACTTCGAGACGGACCCCGAGCGCCAGGAGGCCGTGCTCGAGGACCCGTACGTCCTGATCGTCGAGTCGAAGATCTCGAACGTCAAGGACATGCTGCCGCTGCTCGACCAGGTCATGAAGTCGGGCAAGTCGCTCCTCATCATCGCCGAGGACGTCGAGGGCGAGGCCCTGGCGACCCTGGTGCTGAACAAGATCCGTGGCACCTTCAAGTCCGTCGCCGTCAAGGCTCCGGGCTTCGGCGACCGCCGCAAGGCCATGCTGCAGGACATCGCGATCCTCACCGGCGGCCAGGTCATCACCGAGACGGTGGGCCTCAAGCTGGAGAACGCGACGCTCGAGGAGCTCGGCCAGGCGCGCAAGGTCGTCGTCACCAAGGACGAGACCACGATCGTCGAGGGTGCCGGCGAGGCCGACCTCATCGCCGGTCGCGTGAACCAGATCCGCAGCGAGATCGACAAGTCCGACTCGGACTACGACCGCGAGAAGCTGCAGGAGCGCCTCGCCAAGCTGGCCGGTGGCGTCGCCGTCATCAAGGCCGGCGCGGCCACCGAGGTCGAGCTCAAGGAGCGCAAGCACCGCATCGAGGACGCCGTTCGCAACGCGAAGGCTGCCGTCGAGGAGGGCATCGTCGCCGGTGGTGGCGTGGCCCTCATCCAGGCCGGTGCCGTCGCGTTCGCGAAGCTGGAGCTCGAGGGCGACGAGGCGATCGGTGCCTCGATCGTTCGTGCCGCCATCGACGCGCCGCTCAAGCAGATCGCCATCAACGCCGGCCTCGAGGGCGGCGTCGTCGCGGAGAAGGTGCGCAACCTCCCCGCTGGTCAGGGCCTCAACGCCGCGACCGGTGTGTACGAGGACCTGCTCGCCGCGGGCGTGAACGACCCGGTCAAGGTGACCCGTTCTGCTCTGCAGAACGCGGCCTCGATCGCCGCGCTGTTCCTCACCACCGAGGCAGTCGTCGCCGACAAGCCGGAGCCCGCGGGCGCCCAGGGCGGCGACCCGACCGGTGGCATGGGTGGCATGGACTTCTGAGTCCGGTCTGACCCGCCCGGGCCCCGGCCCAGGCACCCTGTCCGACGCCGGTCGGTCACCCTCCCTACGGAGGGCGACCGGCCGGCGTCGGCCATTTGTTCGTGAGGCTTGTCGTGCGAACGCGTCAGGAGAACATGCGAACGGCTGCCGCCTCCGCCTCCGCATAGGTGCGGGCAGCGGCCGCCAGGGCCGCCTGGATCGCGTCCAGGGCGCCCTCCACCTGCGCCTGCGCGCCGCGCCACTGCGCGACGGTACCGCCGAACGCGGCGGCCGCCGGACCCTGCCAGCTCGCCTGCAGGGCGTCGAGATTGCGCATCAGCGCCCCCACCTCCGTCCGCACGGCCGCCACCGAGCCCGCCACTGCCGCGCCCGCCTGCTCCACCTGGTCGCTGTCGACCTCGAACCGCATGGTCATCCCTCCCGCGCGCCGGCCCGTCCGGCGTCGTCCGTCCGACGTTAGGTACGTGCGGCCCGACGGCGGGGCGTGTCCCGGGCCGGCTGTGCACAGGCGTGCGTCAGCCGGAGGTGTGGTCGTGCTCCGACCGCTGCGCGGCCGTCGGGAGGGTCCGGCTCAGACGGCGTCGAGCTTCGACTGCTCCTTGCGCAGCCGGTGCAGCTCCATGTCCAGGTTCTGCCGCGCGGGCTCCTCCCACGCGGCGCCCATCGGGCTCAGGAACAGCGACTTGCGGGCGAGCAGCCGCTCGATGACCCGGATCCGCGCCCTGAGGTAGTCCTCGACCGGGATGTGCGCGTACTCCGCACGCACCGCCGCCTTGTACTCCTTGTAGCGCTGGGGCTCGGCGGCGAGCATCGCGAGGTCGGCGTCGTTCAGCACCGCGGCGTCGAAGTCCGTGGGGTTCGGCGCATGCCGGACTATGGCGTTGACCAGTGCGGCCACCCGGTCGGCGGCGCGTGCGGGCACCCCGAGCCCGGTCAGCTCGTCGCGGGCGAGGAGGGCCGAGGCGGTCGACTGCTCGCCGCCCTGCGAGGCCTCCGCCACCTTCTTCTCGGAGCTGAACACCGCGCCGTGGTACCAGGCGGCGAGGCGCACCAGGTCGGGTTCGTGCGTCTCCTCGGCCAGCTGGTCCACCCGGTGCAGGACGGCGGCGAGGTGACGCAGGTTGTGGAACGCCCGGTGCTCGTCGGCCCAGCGGCCCAGCAGGGCCTGCCCGACTTCCTCGATCGCCTCGGTCCCCGCCGTGGCTCCCGCGCCCAGCGCACTGCGGACGAAGGACGTGAGCAACCACTGCGGCGCGTCAGACGTGAGCACGCCCATGTGAATTCTGCCTAACGGTCGATGTCGGTCACTGCACCGCCAGCCTATTACCCAATGGGTCAGCGGCGGCTACCACCGTCTTGGATGCTGGTCACGACTCCGACACGTCGCGTCGTGGTTCAGAGCGGCAGCCTGACCTGGACCGTGAGGCCGCCGCCGTCGGTCGGCGTGACCTCTACGTGCCCGCCGTGCGTGCCCACGATCGCCGCGACGATCGCCATGCCGAGCCCCGAGCCGCCGGACTCGCGGGTGCGGGACGAGTCCGCGCGGTAGAACCGCTCGAAGATCCTGCGGCCCTGCTCCTCGCTGAGGCCGGGGCCGTGGTCGCGCACCTCGAGCACCGCCACGCCGTCGTCCTTCCGGACGCCGAGCGCGATCTCCGCGGGCGTACCCGCGGGGGTGTGCCGCGCGACGTTGCCGATGAGGTTGGTGACCACCTGCCGCAGGCGGTCGCTGTCGCCCTCCACGACCAGGGTGCCGGGCACCTCGCCTGCCGGGTCGTCCGGGGCGGCGGCCGCGTCGAGCGGTACCAGGGACACCTCTCGCGTCGGGTCCAGGGCGTGCAGGTCCTGGACGGAGTCGCGTGCGAGGGCGACCAGGTCGACGTCGGCCCGGGCGATCGGGCGGCCCTCGTCGAGCCGGGCGAGCACCAGCAGGTCGTTCACCAGCGTGCCCATGCGGCGCGCGGCGTCCTCGATGCGGAGCATCGTGTCGTCGACCTTCTCCGTGCTGTCCAGGGCGCCCATCCGGTACAGCTCGCCGTACCCGCGGATCGTCGCGACAGGCGTACGCAGCTCGTGGGACGCGTCCGAGACGAACTGGCGCATCCGCACCTCGGAGGCCTCCTGTGCGGCGAAGGCCCGCTCGATCTGCGTCAGCATGGCGTTGAGCGACGCCGCGAGCGAGCCCATCTCCGTGCCGGCCGGGGCCTCGGGAACGCGCTGCGAGAGGTCGCCCGCCGCGATCTGCGCCGCGGTGTGCTCGACGGACCGGAGCGACCGGAGCGACCGCTCGACCAGGACCCATGCGGTGAGGCCGCCGAGCAGCACGATGCCGAGGCCGGAGAGGATCAGGGTGCGGGTCAGGATCGAGATCGTCTTGTCCATGCCGACCATTGGTAGTGCCACCTTGATGACTACCGGCTCGCCGGTCGCTCGCACCGTCGCGGCGATGGTGATCGCACGCCAGCTCTCGCTGCCCGCGGTGTCCGTCTCGGCGGGCACGGTGTACGCCTTGACGGCGGCGTCCGAGGCCTCGTCGAACGTGGTGGTCGGCAGGGCGGGCTTGCCGAAGCGTGTTACCGCCTCGGTGGCGTACGCCTCGACCTTGCCGCTCTCGCGGGTGATCTGGACGTAGTAGTTGCTGGGCAGGCCCTGCGTGGGGCCCTGCGGGACGTCGCTGGTCAGGCTGAGGGCCGCGGTTCGCAGTTCGCCGTCCACCTGCTGGACGAGGAAATACGACACCACCGTCGTCGTCGCGACCGCAGCGATGCCCAGCCCCGCCGCGAGCAGCAGCGAGATGATCGCGACCAGCCGCGCGCGCAGCGGGATGCCGGACAGGCGCTCCTTGATGCGCTCAAGCACGGGCGGGCTGCGGCGCGCGGAGCAGGTACCCCACTCCGCGCTTCGTGTGGATCAGGGGCGGCAGCGTCTCGCCGTCGATCTCCAGCGTGTCGATCTTGCGCCGCAGGTAGGAGATGTACGACTCGACGATGTTCGCGTCGCCGCCCCAGTCGTACTGCCACACGTGGTCCAGGATCTGCGCCTTGGACAGGACGCGGCCGGAGTTGAGCATGAGGTAGCGCAGCAGCTTGAACTCGGTGGGGGACAGGTCCACCTCGACGCCGGCGCGCCGCACCTCGTGCGAGTCCTCGTCCATCTCCAGGTCTCCGACGTGCAGCACGGCCTCCTCCTCGGGGGCGGGCACACCGGTGCGGCGCAGCACGGCGCGGATCCGGGCCACCACCTCTTCGAGGCTGAAGGGCTTGGTCACGTAGTCGTCGCCGCCGACGGTGAGGCCCTGCACCTTGTCCTGCGTGTCGTCCTTCGCGGTCAGGAAGACGACGGGGGTGTGCCGGCCGGTCGCGCGCATCCGGCGGGTCACGGTGAAGCCGTCCATGTCGGGGAGCATCACGTCGAGCACCACGAGGTCGGGCTCGACGTCGCGGACGAGCTGAAGCGCGCCGTTGCCGTCCGCTGCCGCGTGCACCTCGAAGCCCGCGAAGCGCAGGGAGGTGGACAGGAGCTCGCGAATGTTCGGTTCGTCGTCGACCACGACGAGACGCGCCTCAGGAGTAGCCATGCTTCCAGTGTGCGACTGGTTCCTGGACGATGCCTGAGATTCGCCCGGGAAATCGCCCGGGCCCCGAAGAGGTGACACGTAGGGCCCGCTACCTGGCACGCCGCTAGGCTGGGGGGCATGTCAGCACCGTTCCCGCAGGTTCCAGGGCAGACGCCCCGGCGCACGTATCTCATCGTCGACGGTGAGAACATCGACGCCACGCTCGGCATGAACGTGCTGAACCGCCGTCCCGCACCCGAGGAGCGTCCCCGCTGGGACCGCATCTCCGCCTTCGCGGAGAAGGTGTGGTCGCAGGAGGTCGTGCCGCTCTTCTTCCTGAACGCGACGTCCGGCCAGATGCCCATGCCGTTCGTGCAGGCGCTGCTCGCGATGGGCTACAAGCCCATCCCGCTTGCGGCGCAGGGCTCGGAGAAGGTGGTCGACGTCGGTATCCAGCGCACGCTCGACGCGCTGATGGACCGTCCCGGCGACGTGCTGCTCGCGAGCCACGACGGCGACTTCCTGCCGCAGATCGAGGCGCTGCTCGACGACGACGACCGGCGGGTGGGCCTGCTCGGCTTCCGGGAGTTCGTGAACGCCCGGTTCACGGAGCTGGAGCAGCGCGGCCTGGTCATGTACGACCTGGAGGCCGACGCCGACGCCTTCACCACCATGCTGCCGCGCGTCCGCATCATCCCGATCGAGGAGTTCGACCCGCTCCGCTACCTCTAACTGGGGCCGGATGCGGGATATGTCGAAGTAGAGCGCTTGTCCGGTCTCCCTGGTGCACCAGGGAGACCGGACAAGCGCTCTACTTCGACTTATCCCGCATCAGTCAGTCGTTCGAGATAGTGACCGTTCCCTCGTAGGCCTCGCGGTCGCCCTGGGGCTGGGTCGGGCGGGCGTTGTTGTCGTAGGTCTGCTCCAGGACCGCTATCTGCTCCGCCGACAGCTCTATGGGCTCGTGGTAGACGACCCAGTCGACGCCCTCGGTGCACGGTGGCGTCGTCAGGCTGCCCGCGTACTCCTCGAACGTCGGGTCGGACGGCAGCATCGCGGCGACGTCGATCGGCAGCTCGTCGGAGCCCGGCTCGGCCGCGCCGTCGATGAACGGCTGCCACGCCTTGTTCTCGTCACCCTGCTGGGCGAGGACGCCGAGGACCAGCGCCTGCCCGTCCTCGGTGGTGTGGACGAAGTGGAACTCGGCGTCCAGCGCCTTGCCCTCCACGGTGTGCTCCGACGGCATGTGGAAGTGCACCTGGGCCAGGTCGAACTCGTTGTCCTTCCACTCGACCTCGGACGCGTCACCGTCCGGTACGAGCTGGATCGTGTGGCCGGTGTCGACCGACTCCCCGACGGTGGGCGACGACGAGATCTTCGGGTGCGCCGTCAGCTTCGTCTCGGCGTGGTCGGGCAGGTCGATGGGCGACTGCGCGTCGCCGGCCTCGCACTCCGTGAAGTCCTTGGCCAGGTGGCCCCACTCGTCCGGGCCCTCCTCGCCGTCGTACGACCAGTGCACCTCGCCGGCGTGCTCGGCCGGTGGCGGAGCGGACGACGCGGCCGCACCGGGGGAGCCGCCCGCCGCGCAGGACGCGAGCAGCGGGGCAAGGAGCAGGAGCGCGGGCAGGGTGAGCTTCTTCATGTGGCTACCTCTCGTGGGGATCAGCCGATCGCCCGGGTCCAGGGGACCGGCAGGACAAATTACTCCCGATCTCCTTGCCCGAGGCACCCACCCCGGATGTGACGTACGACGCGTTATCTCGCGGGCGTCGGCCACCAGGCACGAACCGTGCCGAGCCGCCTGAGGGTGCCAGGGCGCCCGCCGCCGAAACCGCCGCCACCGAACCCGCCACCGATCCGCGCCGTGGCCGCGTGCCTGCGGGAACGCACGACCTTCGGGTCGAGCAGGATGCCGCCGAGCATCATGCCGCCGGTGATGGGGCCGTTCTCGTCCGAGCCGTCCGCGCCGGGCTCTGCCTTGGCAGCGGCTGCGATGACCACGGCGTCCGCGTCCTCGCGGGCGAGCCGCGCGGCCTCCTGCACGAGCTTGCTCGCGCGCTGGGCCTCCCCGAGCGCCGCGGCGGGGTCGATCGGCTGGAGCGAGCGGGCGGCGTCGGCCAGCCTTGCCGCCTCCGCGAGCCGCGTCCGTGCGGCAGAGCCGACGGCGCCGCGGCGCGTGGCGACGAAGTCGGAGGTCTGCCGGAGCTGCTCGTCGACCCGGCCGAGGGTGTCCCGCAGCAGAGCGGACGCCCGCGCCGCGACCTCCGTGAAGTCCCGGGTCCCGGCGAGGGCGGCGTCGAGCGCCGCCTCAGCGGCCGCGATGCGCTGCAGCCCGGCGAGCGGGTCACCGCCCTCCCGCGTGACCTCGACATGCTTGAGCGAGGCCTGCGCGGCGGTGCGCGCGAGGGTCACCCGGAAGTCGCCCTCGACGGACCGGGCGGCGACCACGTCCTGGGTCAGCGACGCTATCGCCTTGTCGAGCCGCCCCGCCGCCCTGTCGAGGTATGCGGCGGTGGCATCGACGGCGTCGAGCAGCATGACCGCCTGGCCGAGCGCGTTCTGCGCGCCCCTCGCGTGCGCGACGGCCACCGCCTTCTGCCCGGCCTCCAGGGCGGAGCGCCCGGCGGACACCGCGGCCTCGGCGTTGACCAGCAGCAGCTCGGCCTGTTCCGGGTTGCCCGAGACCATCGCCAGCGAGTCCGCCGGGTACCGCCCGCCGAGCCGCTCGAGGGTCGCGCGGGTCGCGGTCACGCGGTCGGTGACCTCCGGCTCCCTGGCGGCGACGTCGGCCAGCAGCTCGGGCGTGCGCTGCTGCAGGCGGCGCAGGTCGTCGAACGCGCGGGTGCGGGCGTCGAGCGTGTCGGCGGCGCTCTCGCACAGCGCGATGACCTGGTTCAGGCGTGCGCGCCGCTCGGCGTCCCCGAGCACCGGACGGTGCTCCTCGGCCTCCTGATGACGGTCGGCCCCCGGGCCGCCGTCGGCCTGCTCCGCCTGCGCGGCGACATCCAGCTCCTGCCGGATCGCGAAGGCCTGCCGGACGTCGGCGGCGGCCCGCGCCAGGATCAGCTCGAAGTCCCTCGTCGCGTCGGCGCCCAGCTCCGCGCGGGCGAAGCCGAGCTCCTGCTCGCAGGTCTTGAGCGCGTCGTCGATGCGGACCAGGGAGCCCGACGCGCGCTCGTCGAGCTCGGCGACGGGTAGGTCGGCGAGCTCGTCCGGCGCGGGGCCGCCGGTCGCCGCGGAACGGCCGGAGAGCCGGGGCAGGCGGGGCAGGGCCCGGGGGAGGGCGAAGCGCCACAGGACGTACCCGAGGACGGCGAGCACGAGCACCCCGGCCACCACGACACCGACGACGAGGAGCGGGCTGGCCCCGCCGGTGCCCGCCCGCCGGACGGCGTCCGCGGCGTCCGTCGCGGCGGGCGCCCAGCGCTCGTCCTCGACCGCCGATGCCACCGCGTTGTCGATGGAGCGGAGCTGCGCCGGGGTGAGGGGGACGTTGGTGTCGGCGGACAGCCCGAACTCGTGGTCGACGGTGGCAACGGCCAGCAGCAGGTCGTCCGGGCCGAGGCCCGACTGGTTGGCGCTCGCGTTGGCCCAGTCCACGGGCTCCGTGCCGTCGAAGCTCTCGATGTACACGACGAACATGCGCAGGTCCGACTCGTCGGCGAGCCGGTCGAGGGCGGCGTCGACGTCCTGGCGCTCGGTCTCGCTGAGCACCTCGGCGTCGTCCGTCACCTGGGCGGTGAGGGTGATCGGCGGCGACGCCGGGAGCACGTCCGACATCAGCTGCGCCTGGGTCGCCGCGGAGAGCCGCGGCGAGACGGAGGGCGCCGGCTCGGACGGCAGGGTGACTGTGGCGTTGGCGGCCTGGGAGGTAGCCGCCAGCACGACACCGACCAAGCCGGCGAAGGCCACGATCGCCCAGCCCCCGGATGCCCGGGTACTGGGTTCGTGCTGATGCTCGTGCCTAGCTGGGGACTCGATCACGTCCTGATAGTCACCCCGGGTTCAGGACCACGCAATCGGAGAGCGTGACGTTGCAGATCTGCAACGAATCCCCAGGTAAACGCCCAGCGTGAAGCGCATTTTCACAACCCGGTCAGGGCCCTGCTGAGCAGCGGGCCGAGCCCACGCCCCGACGGTCAGGAAGCCGCGGAGTCCGCCGGTGACCCGTCCAGGTCCTCGGCGTCGACTATGCGGTAGGCGTAACCCTGCTCGGCCAGGAACCGCTGCCGGTGCGCCGCGAAGTCCTGGTCGACGGTGTCCCGCGCGACCACCGCGTAGAAGTGCGCGGTGCGCCCGTCCGCCTTGGGCCGCATGATGCGCCCGAGGCGCTGCGCCTCCTCCTGCCGCGACCCGAAGGAACCCGACACCTGGATCGCCACCGAGGCCTCCGGCAGGTCCACCGAGTAGTTGGCGACCTTGCTCACCACGAGGCGCGAGATCTCGCCCTCGCGGAACGCCCCGAACAGCCGCTGCCGCTCCTTGTTGGTGGTCGCGCCCGTGATGATCGGCGCGTCGAGGTGCTCGGCCAGCTCCTCGAGCTGGTCGATGTACTGCCCGATGATGAGCACCTGGTCGTCGGGGTGGCGCGCCACGATCTGCTCCACCACCTTCTTCTTGCCCGACGCCGACGCGGCGAGCCGGTACTTGTCCTCCATCTCGGCGGTCGCATAGGTCATGCGCTCGCTCTCCGGGAGCGTGAGGCGCACCTCCACGCAGTCGGCGGGCGCGATGTAGCCCTGCGCCTCGATGTCCTTCCACGGCGCGTCGAACCGCTTGGGCCCGATGAGGCTGAACACCTCGTCCTCGCGGCCGTCCTCGCGCACCAGGGTCGCGGTGAGGCCGAGCCGGCGCCGGGCCTGGAGGTCCGCCGTCATCCGGAAGACCGGGGCCGGCAGCAGGTGGACCTCGTCGTACAGGACCAGGCCCCAGTCGCGGGCGTCCAGCAGCTCGAGGTGCGTGTAGACGCCCTTCCGCTTGGTCGTCAGCACCTGGTAGGTCGCGATGGTGACCGGCTTGATCTCCTTGCGGGCGCCGGAGTACTCGCCGATCTCGTCCTCGGTGAGGCTCGTGCGCCGCACCAGCTCGTCGCGCCACTGGCGCGCGCTCACGGTGTTGGTCACCAGGATCAGCGTCGTCGTCCCGGACTTCGCCATGGCGCCCGCGCCGACGATCGTCTTGCCGGCGCCGCAGGGCAGCACCACGACGCCCGAGCCGCCGTGCCAGAACCCGTCGACGGCCTGCGCCTGGTAGGGCCGCATCTCCCACGGCTTGGCCTGCTCGTGCTCCGTGCGCGGCTTGGTGACCGGGCTGAGCTGGATCGGGTGCTTCTCGCCGTCGACGTAGCCCGCGAGGTCCTCGGCGGGCCAGCCGAGCTTGAGCAGCACCTGCTTGAGGTGGCCGCGCTCGGAGGGGTGCACCAGGACGGTGGACTCGTCGAGCCGCTCGCCGACCAGGCCGGCCGTGCGCCGTGACTTCAGCACCTCCGCGAGGACCGCCCGGTCGGTGGTGCGCAGCACCAGGCCGTGGGCCGGGTCCTGCGACAGCACGAGGCGCCCGTAGCGGGCCATCGTCTCGGCGACGTCGACCAGCAGCGCGTGCGGCACCGGGTAGCGGCTGAACTCGAGGAGCGTGCTCACCACCTGCTCCGCGTCGTGGCCGGCGGCGCGCGCGTTCCACAGGCCCAGCGCCGTCAGGCGGTAGGTGTGCACGTGCTCGGGCGCGCGCTCCAGCTCGGCGAACGGCGCGATCGAGCGCCGCGCCCTCTCGGCGTCCGGGTGGTCGACCTCCAGCAGGAGCGTCTTGTCGCTCTGCACGATCAACGGGCCGTCGGGCATGGGGGTCTCCCTCAGTTCTACGGCGTGGACGACGTCGGCAGGACCGACGCGATGCGGTGGACGGCGATCGTCAGCTCGGCCTCTCGATCCGGGTCGAGAGCACGGAGCCGCCCGCCGTCGAGGTTCAGGGGTTTCAGCTCGCGGCGCTCCAGCCGGCCGGTGTGGCCGGCCACCTCGACGATCACCGTGGTGCCGTCGCGGAGCGCGTCGCGCAGAAGTGCCAACCCGTCAGCGGGGTGCTGTGTTCCCGCGTCCTCCTCCAGGGCCCCCGCGTCGACGTCCGCGGCGGACGTCACCGGGCGGTCCAGGGACGGTGCGTCGGCAGCCGCGAGCGGCTCCAGCGCACCCGGCCGCGGCCGGTCCGCCGGCGGCTCCGGCCGAGGCGGCACGGCGCTGACGACGCGGTACCCGCGCAGCGGGATGCCGCTGCCGGACGTCGAGACCGAGCGGGCGACGTCCGCGGCGTCGGCCCGGGCCCGGGCGCCCGCGCGCGCCGCTTCCTCCACGGCGCGCAGGTCGGCGACCAGCGCCTCCGGGTCGGGGGTGCGGTCGACGACCTCGGCCGGGGCGCTCGTACCCATCCGGATGGCGGCCGCCGAGCGGGGGGCCGGCATCGCCCGGCCGGTCACGCCCCGGCGGGCGACGAGCACGCGCCCGTCCGGCCCCTCGAGCGCCGAGACCAGGCCGCGCTTCCGCAGCGCCTCGTGCAGCGCCGCCGCGGGGACGGACGCCGCGAGCACGGTCGGCGCGAGCCGCACCAGGCCGAGGCCCACGAGCGTCGGGTCGTGCTCGAGGCCGGCGAGCACCGTCGCGTCGGCGGCCCGCAGGTAGGACGATGCGGTACCCACCCGCACCGCGCCGTGCCGCCGCGCGGTGTCCCGGACCAGGTACTCCAGGGGCTGCGGGACCGGCACCGGCGACCGGTGGGCGAGCTCGTCGAGCATGCCGTCGGCGGTCTCGCCCTGGTCGAGTGCGCGCGTGACGGACGCCGGGCTGAACCGCACGGTGGTCGCGGCGCCCCGCGACTCGATGTCCGTCGACCGTTCCAGCAGCCGCGCGAGCCCGCGCGACGGGCGGCCGGGGACTATCCCCGTCAGGTCGCCCTGGAGCAGGATCTCGTCCACCTCGTGGGGCAGGACGGCGCGCAGCGCCTCCGCGGGATCGCCCGCCGACCTGTCAGACGTACGGGTCACCCGGGTGACCTGTGGGTCTGACACGTCGGTGAGCAGCGCGCGGCCCGGCGTCGAGAGCGCGCCGGCCCCCGTCACGCCCAGCCACTCGGCCTCGGTCAGCAGACCTTCGACGGCGGTCGCGGGCGGCACGGAGCGCGGCGTGTGCCAGGTCAGCACCTCGACCACGTCCTCGGGTGCGGGCGCGAGGACGGTGCCGCCGGCCGGCTCGGCCGCGAGCACGCCCAGCACGCCGTTGCGCAGCCGGGGCACCCACGGCCGTTGCAGGTCCGGCGACAGCGGCGCCCGGAGCGCCCCCTTGTCGTCGCGGGAGCCCACGAGCCACGGTGCCCGGCGGGAGGCCAGCCAGGCCTCGACGAGCCGCGCCCAGCGGGCGGCGTCGTCCAGGTCGTCCCAGTCGGTGACGGTCGGCACGTACGACGGCGGCGCCTCGCCGTCGTCCCGGACGAGGCCGGCCAGCGCGGCGACCTCCACCACGAACGCCGTGGCCCGCTCGTCCGTCTCCAGCTGGGCGGCGACCCTGCGCAGGTCGCGCACGCCCAGGCCGCCTGCGCGGAGGACCGACGGCGGGCTCTCGTCCCACGACTGCCGGAGCAGCCGCACACGCCGGACGAGCTCGAGCGCCGCGCTCGCGGCCTCGGCGTCGGCGGTCGCGGTCGGTACCGCCCGGCCCCGCGGCTCGGGCGGCAGGGTGCGCGGCTCACGATGCGTGTGCCCGTCGCGGAGCGCGAGCCCGACCAGGCGCGGCAGCACGACGTGCCTGGCGTCCGACCGGACCAGCAGGTGCTCGGTGACCAGCCAGTTCACGGCGTCCCGCGGCCGGGTGCCCGCGGGCGGCACGACGCCGACCGGGGGACCCCACGCGAGCGCGTCGAGGATCGCCCGGGCGCCGGGCGGCGCCTCGGTGAGGAGTGCGCCCAGCGCCGCCGCTGTCCCGGTCCGGCCGGCGGCCGGCCCGAGCGCGTGGCCCACCGCCTCGGTCAGCCCGGCCGGTACGGGGTCGAGGTGCGGCCCCAGCCCCGCGGGGTTCGGGCCGAGCAGCTCGTCGAGGCCCGGCACCGTGCGCAGGTCGAGCGTCGTGCCGTACTCGCCGCCCGCGTCCCAGAGCAGTGCCTGCTCGACGGCGCGGCGGACGGCCGCGTCGACCCGGGGTCCGTCCTCCGCCGACCCGCCGAGCGCCCAGGTGACGACCTCGGCGCTGAGCGGCCCGGCGAGCGGCGACCCGGCGGAGCTCTCCTCCGGCGGGCCGGACGGCGGGCGGAAGACGGGCTCGAGGGCGAGCACCGCCTCCAGCACCTGCAGCGTCAGGGCGTCGGAGCGGGCGAGTGCGCGCTCGAGAGAGGTGCGGCTGGAGGCGCGTGCCGCGAGCGAGCGCAGCGTGGAGGGAGAGGGTGCGGCTAGATCAGGACGGGCGCGCAGGAGCGCGGCGAGCGCGGTGTCCGAGCGCTGCCGGAGGTCGTCGGCGAAGTGCCGCGTGGCCGCCGCCGGCGCTGCGGGGAGCGAGGAGGCCATCCTGACGATGCTACGCGGGTTTCCGGGCCTGGAGTTCGGCCGGTCCACGCCCGGGGCCGCCTCAGACCTGCGCCGTGCGGCGGCAGACCTCCTCCCACGGCGTCGGGGTGATGCCGAAGCGGGCGCGGGCGGCGGTGTCGTCCAGGACGTACGGGCGCTCCCACTGGTAGATGATCTCGCGCATCTCCCGCATGAACGGGGAGACCAGGGCGGTGGCGCCGAGAGCGGCGCCGCGCAGGGAGGAGACCTTCACCGGCGGCTTGCCGACGCTCGCCAGGACGTCGGTGAGCGCCTGCGCCTGGGTCCGTGGCGCGTTGCTCGGGACGTGCCAGACCCTGCCGTGGGCGCCCTGGTCCTCGGCGGCGGCGACCAGGGTGCGGGCCGCGTCCGCGACGTCGGTGAAGGTGTGGGGCAGGTCGGTGCGGCCCATCATCACGGCGCGCTTGCCGTGCAGCGCGGTGGGCACCTGGCGCGAGATGTGGCCGTTGCCGCCGACGCCGCGCCCCATGTAGTCGGAGCCGCGGATCTCGACGGCGCGCAGCCGCCCGGCGTCGTGCGCGGCCTTGGCGTCCGCCCACATCCGGGCGCGGAGGCGGCCCTTGTGGTCGGTCGCGGCGTCGGGCAGGTCCTCGGAGAGCGGGACGTCGACGGGGCCGTACGGGTAGAGCGTGCCGGTGATCGCGTAGACGGCGCCGGAGCGCTCCGCGGCCGACAGGAGGGACGCGGCGAGCGAGGGCCAGACGCGCTCCCACTGCGTGTAGTCCCCGGGGTTGGCGCAGTTGTAGAGGTAGTCGGTGCCGTCGGCGGCGCGGGACAGCGCGTCGGCGTCCGAGGCGTCGAGGGCGAGGTGCTCGACGCCGTCGATCCCGGTGCTGCGGCCCGAACGGCTCGCGACGGTGACGCGCGAACCGCGCTCGGCCAGCAGGGCGGCGACGTGGGTGCCGATGGGGCCCGCTCCGACGATGAGGTGGCGGTCAGTCATGATCATTGCTCCATTCTGAGAGCGGTGCTCTCGTTCCGTGTCGTAAGCGTGGCACGAGCGGGTGCACCTTGGCAAGAGCAGTGCTCGCGTTTGTGTGCGGTGATCCATCGGTGGCACCCTGGGCCCATGAGCCCGGCCCGAACCGCACGTGCCCTCGCCCGCGAGACGATCACCCGCGAGATCCTCGACTCGGCCCGCGCGCGGCTGACGACCGACGGCGCCGCCGGGTTGTCGCTGCGCGCCGTCGCCCGCGACGTCGAGATGGTCTCCTCGGCCGTCTACCGGTACTTCCCGAGCCGTGACGCGCTGCTCACCGCCCTGCTCATCGAGGCGTACGACGAGCTCGGCACCGCCGCCGAGGCCGCCGACGCCGGCGTCGCCGACCGTTCGGACGTCGTCGCGCGCTGGCTCGCCACCTTCCGCGCCGTCCGTACCTGGTGCGTCACGCACCCAGGGGAGTTCGGGCTGCTCTACGGCACGCCGGTGCCCGGCTACGCCGCCCCGCGCGACACTGTCGACCCGGCGACCCGGGTGGTCCGCGTACTCATCCGCATAGTGGGCGACGGCTACGCGGCCGGGGCGCGCCCGCCCGCGGTGCCGGGCGCCGTGGCCGACCCGGGGACCGTCGCGCCGGCGATCGCCTTCGTCACGCAGCACGGGCTCATCGAGAGCGCCGGCCCGGCGGACGGCGAGCTGCCGGAGACCGTCCGGCGCGCCGTCATGGCATGGACCGAGCTGTTCGGGGTGATCTCGTTCGAGCTGTTCGGGCACCAGGTGGGCTCGATCGCGGACCCCGAGGTATGGCTGGACGAGGTGGCGCTACGCCTCGCCGCGGACCTGGGCATCCAGGCCTGAAACCCGGCAAACGGCCCTCCGGGACGAGGCCCTGGGCAGGTCGCGCGGGCGAAGAGTGCCCAATGCATGCGACGCGGCACGGTTCCGCCCGGTAACCTGGTACTTCCGGTCCAGGTGGCGCGCTCAGCTCGCAGCAGCCAGGGCCGGTCCGGGCAGATCCCCGAGCAGTACCCGAGCAGTCAATGAGCAGTTCCGACAAGCACAGAAGAAGGTCGCAGTGCCCACCGGCAAGGTCAAGTGGTTCGACACCGACAAAGGCTTCGGTTTCATCGCCAACGAGGACGGAGGCGAGGTATTTCTGCACGCCTCCGCGCTGCCCGACGGCGTCGTCCCCAAGCCGGGCGCACGGGTGGACTTCGGGGTGGCCGACGGCCGCCGCGGTCCCCAGGCGCTCGCGGTCAAGGTGCTGGACGCCGCGCCGTCGGTCGCAAAGGCGAAGCGGAAGCCCGCCGACGACATGGCTGTGATCGTCGGCGATCTCACGCAGATGCTGGACCGCGTGGCCAACGACCTGCGCAAGGGGCATTATCCGAAGAACCCGGAGCTGCTCGCCAAGATGCTGCGCAAGGTCGCAGACGACTTCGACGCCTGAAACCACACGAGGTCCCGAGGAACATGGTCACGACCATCGCGCCCGCCATACGAACATTCACCAGGCGGATCGCCGCACGCTCGAGCCGAGACGCCGTGCTGAACGGTGCCGCGGAGCTCGCGCGCGCCGCCGCACAGGAGGTCGCCGAGCGACCGGAGGACGTCGGGGAGCACCTCGGCACCTTCTTCGAGGACGAGCGTGTGGTCTCCCACCGCTTCAACGCGACCATGCGGGGGTACCGCGGCTGGCACTGGACGGTCACCGTGACGCGCGTGCCGCGCGGCCGGGCCGCCACGATCAGCGAGGTCGAGCTGCTGCCCGGCGACGAGGCCATCCTCGCCCCGGCCTGGCTGCCGTGGTCCGAGCGGCTGCGCCCGGGCGACGTCGGCCCGGGTGACGTGCTGCCGTTCCGCGCCGACGACCCGCGGCTCGAGCCCGGGTACACCCCCACGGGTGACGCCGAGGTGGACGAGGTGGCGATCGACGAGCTGGCGCTCGCCCGCACCCGCGTGCTGTCCCCGGAGGGCAGGGCCGAGGCCGCCGAGCGCTGGTACCGCGGCACACGCGGCCCCACCACGGCGGGCGCCGTCGCGGCGGCGGCCGAGTGCATGAGCTGCGCGTTCCTCATCCCCCTGTCCGGTTCGATGGGGCAGCTCTTCGGGGTGTGCGCCAACGAGTGGTCGCCCGACGACGGCAAGGTCGTCTCGCTCGACCACGGCTGCGGCGCGCACTCGGAGACCGACGTCGAGGAGCACCCGACCGACTGGCCCGCGCCCGCGCCGCTGATCGACGAGCACGAGATCGAGCCTGTCTCGCGGGTCGAGCCCGGTTCGCGGGTCGAGCCTTCTTCGCGGGTCGAGCCTGTCGAGACGACCCCCGCCGAGGACGAACCCTCCGCGTGACCCGCGACCCCTTCGGCACCGGTGCGCTGCGGCGCGCGGTGACCGAGGCGTGGCATGCGTCGCCCACGCGCTTCCGCGAGGACGCGAACTCCGAGGAGGACCACGCCCGCGGCTACTACCGCGACCGGGTGGTGGTCGAGCTCGCGCAGAACGCCGCCGACGCCGCCGCACGCGCCGGGGTCCCCGGCCGGCTGACGTTCCGGCTGGAGCCGGACGCCGGCGGGGGCGGGCGGCTCGTCGCGGCCAACACAGGTGCGCCGCTCGACGCCGACGGCGTCGCGTCGCTGGCGTCGCTCCGCGCCTCCGCGAAGGTCTCGGCCGACGCCGATGCCGACGCCGCCGTCGATCCGGGCGCCGGCGAGGCGCTGCGTGCCGTGGGGCGGTTCGGCGTCGGGTTCGCCGCCGTCCGCTCGGTGTCCGACGACGTGGTCGTCCGCTCGCGCACCGGCGGCGTGCGGTTCTCGCTCTCGGGTACGCGCGCGGAGCTGGGGCTCGAGCAGGGCGTCGAGCAAGGTGCCGATCTCGCTCCCGGTGCTGCCGGTGAGGTAGGGCTCAGGGGCGAGGCCCGGTCCCGCGGCGACGCGCTGCCCGTGCTGCGGCTCCCGTTCCCCGCGCCAGCGACGACGCCGGACGAGCCGGACACCGTGGTCGAGCTCGTGCTGCGCGACGCCGACGCCGTGGCCGCCGTCCGCGCTCAGCTCGCAGCGCTCGACGACGCGCTCCTGCTCGCCCTGCCCGCGCTCGACGAGGTGGTCATCGAGGACGACTTCGCAGGTCAGCCGGGTTCTGAACCGCACGGTGCGACGCCGTCGCCGAGCCGCCGCGTGCTGCGCGACGTCGGTTCGCGGTGGCGCGTGCACCGCGCGTCCGGCGCGCTCGGGCCCGACGACAGCCTGCCGTCCGAGGCGCGCCGCCCGGACTGGTCGGTGCTCTGGGCGCTGCCCACCACGGGCGGACGCGCGGCAGAGGGCGCGGCGCTGCACGCGCCGACCCCCACCGACGTCCGGCTCACGTTCCCGGCCCTGCTCATCGCCTCGTTCCCCGTCGACCCCGGGCGGCGAGGTGTGCTCCCCGGCCCGACGTCGGACCGGGTGGCCGCCGAGGCCGGCCGCGCCTACGCCGCGTTCCTGGGCGAGCTCGGCGCCGAGCGCGAGGTCCTCGGCCTCGTGCCGACCGGGCTCCCCGCCGGCGAGGTCGACGCCGCGGTCCGCGCGTCGGCCGACGCGGCCCTGCGCGACACCCCGCTCCTCCGGCTGAGTGCGCCCGGCGCCCCGCCGCGCATCGCACCGAGGGGTGCGGCCTTCCTCGCCGGACCGCTCGGCGAGGACCCGGCTCTCGCCTCCGCGCTCGCCGCCGGTACCTCCGCAGCCCTGGTCACCGTGCCGGTGCGGCACCAGACGCTCGCGCGCTCGCTGGGTGCCGAGTCCGTCGGCCTCGCGGACGTGGTCGAGACGCTGCCGCCCGAACCCGGCGTGATCCGCGCGGCCCTCGACGCCATCGCCCCGCATGCCGGCGAGCCCACGGTGGTCGAGGCGGTCGCCGGGGCGCCGATCCCGCTCGCCGACGGCCGCGTGACCCGCGGCGCCCGCGGCACCGTGCTGCTCGACGCACCGCACCTCGCCGGGATCGCCCGCGCGCTCGGCGTCCGCGTGGTGCATCCGGACGTGGCGCATCCGCTGCTCGAACGGGCCGGCGCCGCCTCCACCACCCCGCAAGGGCTCCTCGCGGACCCGGCGGTCCGGTCGACGGCGCTCGCCGCCGCGGAGGTCGTGCTGGACGACGGCGACGCCGAACACCTCGGTGCGGTTCTGTCGGCGGCGTCCACGGCGGGCGGGTCGTCGTCCGACATGGCGCCGGACCTGGGCGTGCTCGACGACCCGACCGCGGCGGAGGTGGTCGTGGCGGTGCTCGAGCTGGTCCGGCTGGCGGCCGAGACCGGCTCGGCCGACCTCCCGTTCTGGCTGGGCGAGTTGCCGGTCGTGGCGGACGGCGACGTGGTGCCGTTGCGCGAGGCGGCACTGCCCGGCACGTGGGCGGCCGAGCACGTGGACCTCGCGCTGGTGCGGGACGACGTCGTCGAACACTGGGGGAGCGCCGCCCTCACCGCCGCCGGCGCCCGCGCCGAGCTGGTCGTCTACCGGGTCGCCGACGTCGTGGCCGCCGACGGTGACGACGCCGACTACGGGCCCGACGACCCCGCCGGATGGCTCTCCGACTGGGACGAGTACCTCGAGCACCTCGCGGACCAGCTCGGTCCGGGCGCGTGGATCGGCGACGTCGAGGCGGTCTCGGACCTCGACGCGCTGCGTGACCCGACGGACGCCGGACCCGGCCCGCTCGCCGCGGCGCTCGGCAGGGTGTCGGCCGACCCCGGCCTGCGCCGCACGCTCCTGACTCCCGTGCGTTCCCCGGACGCCCCCGACCGGCAGGCCGTGTCGTACACGGCGTGGTTCCTGCGACGTCGGGTCGGCGCGCCGTTCGCGCTCGGCGACACGCCCCTGCTGCCGCCCGCTCCGCCCGTGACCGCCGGGCTCGACGACGACGTCCTGGCCGCGCTCGGCGGGCTCCACAACCTGGCTGACCTGCCCGGACACGACTGGCCGGCCGTCCTGGAGCGGTTGCCCGAGTCGCAGACCGACGGGCGCCGGACCGTGCCCGCCGACGTCGCGCGCGCCGTCTGGGCCGGGCTGGCCGCGCTCGCCCGCGTCGACGACGCCCGGGCGATCACCCCGTCCCGGCTGCCCGCGCTGGGACCTGCCGGAGTCACCGTCGAGAGCGTCGACGACCTCGCGGTCGCCGCCTCGGCGCGCTGGGCCCAGCTCGGTCCGGTGGTCCCCGCCCCGGCCGACGTCGCCGAGGCGCTCGCCGAGCTGCTGGACCTCCCGTTCGAGGGCGACACCGGTATCGCCCCCGACGAGCCCGGCGAGGCGGTCGAGCTCGATCCGCGGGTGCGGGCGCTCGCGCCGGACGCGCCGTCGACCTGGCGGCGCCACGACGGGCTGACCGTCGAGGGAAAGAACGTCGCGTGGTGGGTGACTGAGACGCCGGGCGGCGTGGGCGGCGTCGGCGTCGCGCATGCCGCGTCGCCAGAGGGTCTGGCCCGAGCGCTGGCCGAGCTCACCGGCGTGGACCCGCTCCTCCTGGAGGCCGCGCTGCGCGACCCGGCACGCGCGGAGGAGCTGAGCGCGGAGCGCGTCTGGGAGTGATCAGCGGTGGCGGCGGGCCCAGAGGAGGCCCAGCCCGCCGAGCGCCATGCCCGTGCCGCAGATCCACACGGGTTCAAGGCCGCCCCGCCCGGTGAGGTGGAGGATCAGCGTCACGATCATCCCGATGGCGAACAGCACGATGCCCGCGCCGAAGACGCGGAAGAGATCGGCACGCGGAGCCGGCGGGCTGGGCCGGCGCTCCTCGGGATGAGCCAGCAGGGAGCGGATCGTTGGCACCTCGCCAGTCTACGGACAACTGTGCCGGTCAGGCGCGGAGCGCCGCCATCATCGGGGTCAGCGCGTCGAGGATCTGGTCGTAGCTGCGGCGATAGGTGTCGGCCGAGCGCCGGTAGGGGTCGATCACCTCGTCGTCGTGGTGCCGGCCGACGTGGTGAGGCCGTTCGAGGAGCGCGGCGGGTACGAGGGTGGCGAGCCGGGCGGCGTCGTCCTGGCCGAAGACGGTGCCCGGGGGCAGGGTGCTGGACAGCCGCCCCAGCTCGGCGACGGTGACGGTGCGGTGCACGGCGGACGGCACCGCCTCGACCACCCGGGTGCGGTGGTCCGGGGTGAGAGCGAGGACCAGGTCCGCCTGCTCGACGAGCTCCCTGGTCAGCTGCCGCGCGGCGAACCCGGTGGGCGGGAAGCCACCGGCGGTGAGGAGCTCTGCCATGGGTTCGGCGATCGGTTGGCCGACCAGCGCGTGCGTCCCGGCGCTGCTGACGGTGACGGACGAGTCGAGGACGCTGCGCAGCAGGGTCTCGACGGCGGGAGAGCGGCAGATGTTGCCCGTGCAGACGGCGAGCACGGTAAGCGACATAAGGGATACCCCTCTCGAAAAGTCTGTTAAGTCCGGCGCCATTCTAAGCATGCATTACTTTGCCTTGACCGGTTTGTCGCTGCTTCACGAGTTAAATCACCCCCTAATGCAGCCCCTGAAAGCCTGAGGGTGAATTCTGCCGTGCCCTCTTGACGGGTCGCAGGTAACGTGACGCGGATCGTGCGGACATAGCCATCAGGGGGTCTGGTGACACATCCTGGATGGGGCGACAAGTGGGCGGACGCACCGGTGTTCTCGCCTGCGAACAGCCCTGCTCAAAGTACGTGGACGGGAAGTACGCAGGTGGGCAATGGTGCCGACGAAGGCGCCAAGGTCCTGCCCCTCAGAAAGCCCGGGACGAACGATCTTTCCCCGCCGGGGGGCGGGGGTCTCGCCACGGTCACGAGAGTGCGTCCCGCGCCTCCCGCACCGGCGCCGTGGAAGAAGCCGCCGCTGCCCAGACGGGTGTACTGGACGCGGTCGCGGCGCCGGAGCCTGAAGATCGTCGTGCTGAGCCTCACCGGGCTGCTCGTCGCCCTCGCGGTCCTCATGGCCTGGGTGGCGTTCGACGCCGTGCGGGCCCGCGACTCGCTGGCCCAGGCCGCCCGCGGTGTCTCCACGCTGCAGGCCGATGCCGTCGCCGGACGCATCGAGAGCCTGGACACCACCGTGGCGCAGCTGCAGAACCATGCCGCCGACGCCCAGGCGGCGACGGCGGGCCCGCACTGGACGCTGGCAAGCAGGCTGCCCGGCGTCGGGCCGACGGTGGAAGCCGTGGCGACCATGGCCGCCGTGGTCGACCGCCTCGCGCAGGGTCCGCTCCCGCAGCTCGCCTCGGTCGTCGAGGTGGCCGACCCGGCGACCTTCGCGCCGCACGGCGGCCGCGTGGACCTCGCGCCCCTGGAAGGGGTGGCGCCGGACGTGCGGCGCGCCGACCAGTCCGTCGGGTACGCGCAGCAGCGCGTCGAGGACATCGACCGGTCGCCGATGCTGCCGCAGGTGTCCGCCGCCGTCTCCGACCTGGAGGGGCAGCTCGGCGACCTGCGCATGTCGACGGCGACGGCGGCCCGCGCGGCGCAGCTCATCCCGCCCATGCTGGGCGCCGACGGGCCCAGGGACTACCTCGTCCTGGTGCAGAACAACGCGGAACCACGGGCGCTGGGCGGAGTGGTCGGCACCGTGCTGGTGCTGCACGCCGACCGCGGCAGGATCGAGCTCACCGACCAGATGCACGCCAGCCAGGTGGGGTCCTACACGCCGCCGCCCGGCACGCTGACGGAGGGCGAGGAGGCGATGTTCGGCGACGCGGTCGGCGGCTGGATGCAGAACGTGACGTCGACGCCGGACTTCCCGCGGGCCGCCGAGATGGCTCGCGCGATGTGGGAGAGCGAGACGGGGCAGCTCGTGGACGGCGTGCTGTCCGTCGACCCCACCGCGCTGGCCGGGCTCCTGGAGGTCGACGGGTCCGCCCCGGACGGGGCCGGGGCGGGGCTGCTGGGCGAGGAGCTGGTGAGCTACCTCGTCAACGGCATCTACCTCACGGAGACGGCGGACAGCGCCGACCTGATCTTCGCCGACTTCGCGGAGTCGGCGTTCGAGTCGTTGTCCGAGGGCTCCGGTGAGCCCGGCGGGATGGTCGACGCCCTGGCGGCGGCAGCGCGGGAGGGCCGGCTGCTCCTGTGGTCGGCGCACCAGGGGGAGGCGCACCTGCTCGAGGGCACGGTCCTCGACGGCGGGCTGCGCGGGGTGAACGGCTCCCGGCCGGTGGTCGGCGTCTTCACCCAGGGCCTGCAGACGGCCAAGGTCGGCCACTACCTCGACACCGCGGTCGACGTCGTCGAGCGGGGTGCCAGGCCCGACGGGGCGCGGGAGCTCGAGGTGACCGTCGCCTACACGTCGCGCGTCGGTGAGCCCGGCGCGGGCTCGCCGCCGGACTACCTGGCCGGTCAGGACGCGAGCGAGCCGGGCCTGATCCGGCTCCGTTCGATCGTCTATGCGCCCGCGGGCGGCGCCGTTCTCGACGCGTCCGAGAACTCGGAGAAAACCGGGATCTCTCCGCAGCAGCACGACGGTCTGTCCAGGGCATTCGACGACATAGAAATTCACCCTGGCAAGACAGTTTCTGTGACCTATGCAATTATCACTGGGAAGCACCAGGACGGCGATGTCATTCTTCGTACGACACCGGGTACACGACCTGCTGAAGTGTCCGTCGGAAAGTGACGCCGACCGGCTGATCAAAAGTCACTATCCAGGGGACAGGGCAATGCTTCGACGCTTCATCAGTGCTTTGGTGATCGCCATGGTGGTCGTGCTGGCGCCGGCCGGAGCCGCGTATGCGGGCCCGGCGGGCGCCGACCACCGCGAGCAGCCGTGTGTCAGCACCGAGTGCGCGGACGGGCCGGGCGCCGGTGCGGGTACCGGCGGTGCGGGCGGCCGGATGGGCATCGCCGCCACCGGCCCGACGAGCTTCCCGTACCTCGCGATCGCCGGCGGGCTGGTCGTCGCCGGCGTGGCCGCGATCGTCGTCAGCCGGATCCGGACCCGGCAGAGCTGATCCAGCAGAGCTGGTCCTCCAGACTCACTGCACCAGCCTCGATGTACCTGTCCAGGGGGAGTGTGCCTTGACCGTCGAGAACCATCCGAAGGCCGCTGACGTCGATCGTGAAGCGGCCGCGCTCAAGGAGCTGGACGACGAGGCGGCACGGCTCGCCGCGTCGATGACCGCACCGGCGCCGCGCAAGGGCCCGGCCGCTCCGTGGCAGGAGATCGTCACCGATCGCGCGCTGTTCGTGGACATCGTGGCAGTGGTGGCCGCCGTGACCCTCGGCTACGTGCTCCGCTTCGACCGGCAGGTCCAGGTCGAGCTCTTCGAGCCGCGCGGCGGCCAGTACGTCCTCATCTCGGTGGCGCTCGCCGAGGCCTGGGTCATCGCGATAGGCCTCGCCGGCGCGCGCAGCCCGCGCATCCTGGGCTCGGGCCGCGAGGAGTACGTACGGGTCGCGCGAGGCTCCCTCGCGCTCTTCGGCCTCGCCGCGATCGTCTGCTACCTCGTCAAGTTCGACCTCGCCCGCTCGTACGTGGCCGTGACCCTGCCCGTCGGCCTGGTGCTCCTCGTCGTCGGACGGCGCGTGCTCGCCGCGCGGCTGCACGCCGAGCGCGCGCACGGCCGTTTCCAGCGCCGCACGCTGATCGTGGGCGGGCGGGACGCGGTGCTCGACCTCTGCCGCCGCGTGGACCGCGCGCACGAGGCGGGCTTCCTGGTGGTGGGCATCTGCATACCGGGCGGGGCCGGTGTCCCGTCGCCCGTCGACGGCGTCCCGGTGCTCGGCCGCGTCGAGGACGCCGCCGAGGCGGCCCGCACGATCGACGTCGACGTCGTCGCCGTGACGGCGTCCGACAGCGCGACCCCCGCGGCGCTCAAGCAGCTCGCGTGGGACCTCGAGGTCACGGGCGCCGAGCTCGTGGTCGTCCCCGCGCTGGCGGACGTCGCCGGTCCGCGGATGCTGATCACGCCGGTGGACGGCGTCCCGGTGGTGCAGGTCTCGCCGCCCGGCTACACCGGCCTCCAGCATGCGATGAAGCGTGTGTTCGACCTGGTCGTCGCGACGCTGATCGCGGCGGTGGTCGCCGTCCCGATGCTGCTCCTCGCGCTCTGCGTGCGGTTCACCAGCCCCGGGCCGGCCCTGTTCCGGCAGCAGCGGATCGGCCTGAACGGCAAGCCCTTCACGCTCTACAAGCTCCGGTCGATGCGGCAGGACGCCGAGGAGAGCCTCACCGACGTGCTCGACGGCGAGGTGGGCATCTACTACAAGCGCAAGGACGACCCGCGCGTCACCTCGCTCGGCCGGTTCCTGCGCAAGTACTCCCTCGACGAGTTCCCGCAGCTGCTGAACGTCATCAAGGGCGACATGAGCCTGGTCGGCCCCCGGCCGCAGGTCGCGCTCGAGGTGGCCCAGTACGACGACGCGCTGCGGCGCCGCCTGTTCGTCAAGCCGGGGCTGACGGGCCTGTGGCAGGTGAGCGGCCGCAACGACCTGACCATCGACCAGGGCACGCGGCTGGACCTCTACTACGTGGAGAACTGGAGCCTGCTCGGCGACATCGGAATCATGCTGCGGACCGCTCGCGAGGTGTTCGCGCCGAGCGGTGCCTACTGATCGCCCGGATGCGCGGCATTAAGCACGGCAATACGATTTAAAACTATTGCCGGTCGGTTGGTTCGCCGATTTCTTGGGGTGATAAGTGGGCATTTGTTTTGAGCGGGAAAGGGGAATGGTGCGTTCAACGAGCCGCAGGAGCAGGGGTGACGACCCCGCGGACGTCGAGACCGCCGTCGGCGTCCGGATCCGGGTGCTGCACGTGCTGCCCGCCCCGAACGGCACCACGCAGTACGTGGACCACATGATCGGCGGCGCACCGCCCGAGATCCAGATCCTCACGTTCTCGTGGCCGCGCGCGATCCTCGGCGCGTACGACGTGCTGCACGTCCACTGGCCCGAGTTCCTCGTGCGACAGCGGACGCCGGTCGGCCGGTTCGTCAAGGCGATCCTCGCCCACCTGCTCCTGCTGCGGCTCGACCTCATGGAGACGCCGGTGGTGCGCACCGCGCACAACGTCGCGCCGCACGAGTCGGGCGGCCGCCTGGAGCGGTCGTTCCTGGCGGCGCTCGACCGCCGGACGGTGCTGTGGATCAGGCTCAACCCGACGACGCCGCTGCCGCCCGGGGTGCGGAACGTGACCATCCCGCACGGCCACTACCGGTCCGTCTTCCCGCCCGACCCCGGCGCCCGGCCCGAGCCGGGGCGGCTGTTCCAGTTCGGCCTGATCCGCCGCTACAAGGGGATCGAACGGCTGCTCGACGTGTTCCGCGCGGTCAACGACCCGGCGATGCGCCTGACGATCGTCGGCAGGCCCGAGGACGCGGCGCTCGCGGACCACATCAGGACGGTCGCCGCGGCGGACCACCGGATAGCGGCCAGGCTGGAGTTCGTGCCCGACGACCTGCTGGCGCGCGAGGTGCGCCGCGCGGAGCTCGTGGTGCTGCCCTATCAGGAGATGCACAACTCGGGCGCCGCCCTGCTCGCGCTGTCCCTCGACCGGCCGGTGCTCGTGCCGCGCGGCGCCGCGACCGACGGGCTCGCCCGTGAGGTCGGGGAGGGCTGGGTCATCATGTACGACGGCGTGCTGCAGCCGGCCGACCTGCTGCGGGCGATGGCCGTCGCGCGGATGACCCGCGAGCGAGGGACCCGGCCCCACCTGGACGAGCGCGACTGGGAGCTGGTCGGCAGGCGCCACGCGGAGGCGTACCGCAAGGTAGTGCCGCATCTGGCCGACGGGCGCCTGTGAGCAGGACACCCGTGGGCACGGACCCGGCTCCGCTCGGCAGGCAGGCGGCCCGGGGCGGCGCCGTGACCATGGGCGGACAGCTGCTCAAGGTCGGCGTCCAGGCGGTCTCGATAGTCGTGCTCGCGCGGCTGCTGGCGCCGGAGGCCTTCGGCTACCTGGCGATGGTGCTCGCCCTGGTCGGCGTCGCCGAGACGGTACGGGACTTCGGGCTGGCCAACGCCGCCGTCCAGGCGAAGACGCTCTCCGACGCCGAGCGCGACAACCTCTTCTGGCTGAACACCCTGATCGGTGCGGTGCTCACGGGAGCAGGCATCGCGTGTGCGCCGCTGGTCGCGGCGTTCTACGGCCAGCCCGAGCTCGCGGACGTCACCCGCTGGGTGTCGCTCAGCTTCCTGCTGAACGCTGTGGCGACGCAGCACCGGGCGAGCCTCGTGCGCGGGATGCGTCTGGGCGCGGCCGCCGTCGCGGACGTCGCCGGGCCGGTCGCGGGGCTGTGCGTGGCGATCCTGGTCGCCGTCGCGGGCGGCGGCTACTGGGCCCTGGTGGCGCAGCAGCTCGTCGGTGCGTTCGTGATGTCGGCAGGGGTGGTCGCCGCCGGCCGGTGGGTCCCCGGCCTGCCGCGACGGGACGTCTCCGTGCGCCCGTTCGTGCGGTACGGCTCGAACCTGCTGGGTGCGCAGCTCCTCGGCTACGCCACCCGGAACATCGACACCGCGATCCTCGGCGTCCGCTTCGGCGCGGGCGTCGCGGGCCTCTACAGCCGCGTGTACCAGCTCATGGCCCTGCCCATCCGGCAGGCCACCTGGCCGGCCAACCGCGTGGCGCTCCCTGTGCTCTCCCGCGTCCACGACGATCCGGCGCGCTACCGCGAGTTCCTCCTGTTCGGTCAGACGATCCTGCTGCACACGATCGTCCCCGCACTGATGCTGGCGGCGGCGCTGGCCGGACCGGTCGTCGACGTGGTGCTCGGCGAGCGGTGGTCGTCGGCCGCCCCGGCCTTCGCGATCCTCGCGGTCGGCGGCGTGTTCGAGGCCGCGGGCTTCGCGCCGGGCTGGGTGTTCCAATCGGCGGGCCGGACCGGCGAGCTGCTGCGGTTCACGCTGGTGACCAGGCCCGTGGTGCTGCTCGCGATCGGCGGCGGCAGCTTCTTCGGCATGACGGGTGCCGCGCTCGGCTATGCGGTGTCGACGGCGGTGGTGTGGCCGCTGGGCCTGTGGTGGGTCGGCCGGGTCACCGAGGCGCCCGCGCGGGCGCTGTTCTGGAACGGCGTCCGGGCCTTCGTGAGCCACGGCGCCGGCGCCGCGGCCGCGGGGCTGGTCGCGAGCCGCCTGGCGGACCTGGGCTCGTGGCCCACCCTCGCGGTGGGCCTCCTCGTCTGGGCGGGCGCCGTCGCGGTGCAGGCCTTGCTGTGGCGCAGGCTCCGGACGGACCTGGGCGTGCTGCTGCGCGGCGCGCGCCTGCTCTCGCGGAAGGGGGCGGCCCGTGAGCCTTCCCGCACCTGAGACCTCCAGGAGACAGCACATGGACGCGGTACCCCGGACGACCCTGGTGTGGCTCGAGGGCGCGGCGGAGTCGGCAGCCGCCGGCGTGCACCTGGACGGGACGCTGAAGCGCCTCGCCGCGCTCGGTATCGAGCCCGACCGCGTGGTCGCCCGGCGTGGACGATCGGGTGGACGGCTCGCCCGCCTCGTCCGGCTGCTGGTCGACTCCGTGCGGCAGCCGCGGCACGGCCTCGTCGTCGTGCGCTGGCACCCGTTCGCGCTGCCGGCGCTGGTCGCGGCACGGCTGCGGGGCGGGGCCGCCGTCGTCTGCGCCCAGGGGGTGCTGGCCGAGGTGGAGGCGGTCCACCCGTGGGTCGGCCGCTCCCGCCTCATGCGGTGGTTGGCGCTGCGCCCGCTCGTCGTGGCGGACCGGGTGGTCGCGCCCTCCGCGGGCATCGCGCGCTGGGTGGTCGAGGTGACGGGCCGGCCCGCCCACGAGGTGACGGTCCTGGAGAACGGCGCCGACGTCGGCCTGTTCGCCGCCGCGCGACGGGCCCCTGAACAGCCGCCCTACTGCGTCTTCGTGGGAAACCTCGCGCCGTGGCAGGGAATCGGCGACCTCGTGGCCGCCGTCCGGCAGCCGGCCTGGCCGGACGGGCTGCGGCTCGTCGTGGTCGGCGACGGCGTCGAACGCGAGCGGGTCCTGGCCGCCCGGGCCGACGGCGTCGAGTGGCGAGGCACGCTCGACCGGGCGGACGTCGCACGCGTGCTGGGCGGGGCGACGCTCGCCCTCGCCACTCGTGGCGCCGTCACGGCGAGCGCGCGCGGCACCTCACCGTTCAAGGTGATCGAGGCAGCGGCCGCGGGCCTCCCGGTGGTGGCGACCGGCGTGCCAGGTCAGGCTGAGGTGGTGCGCGACCTCGGCAACGGCGTGGTGGTACCACCCGGCGACCCGGCAGCCCTCGCCGCGGCGGCGGCCCGGATCATGGCGGACGGCGGCTACCGCGACCGGCTGCGGCAGTCCGCCGTCGAGCGCGTCGCGGCCTACGACTGGACGGCGGGGAGCGACCTGCTCGGCGCGGTGATCGCCGCCGCCGCACGCGCCGTCGGCCGCCCCCGCTGGGGCCTGGGGCGCCCCACCGACTCGACGACGGAAGGCCTGGTCGAAACGCGATGACGCATGACACGACGAAGGACATGACGGACGAGACGACGGGGGACGCGGCGCGCGACACCGGACGGGTCGCCGACGACGCGCGGCCCCTCGGCCTGCTCGCCGACCTCGCTGCCAACCGGACGAGCGACGACCCGCGCCGCCCGGGCACCGCCGGGGTGCTGCCGACCGTCCTCACGCTGCGCTTCCTCGCGACGTTCCTGTACCGCGTCTCCGCACGAGCCGGCAGCTCCGTCCCCGTGCTCGGCTCGGTGCTCAAGCAGCTCAACCACGCCATCACCGGCGCGGACATCGCCTGGTCCGCACGCATCGGACCGGGGCTGGTGCTGTGGCACCCCACGGGCGTCGTCATCGGCCCCCGCGTGGTCGTCGGCCGCGACGCCCGCGTGCAGCAGGGCATCACGCTGGGCGCCGCCCGGTCACGGACGGGGAAGGAGGGCGACCCCGTGCTCGGCGACGGCGTCTACGTCGGCGCCGGTGCTCGCGTCCTCGGTCCGGTACGCGTCGGCGACCGGGCCCGGATCGGCGCCAACGCGGTGGTGCTCACCGACGTCCCGGACGACGCGTCCGCCGTCGGCGTCCCCGCTCGGATCATCGCCTGACGAGATCGGTCGTGCTCCGGCACTGACCCACGTCCACAAGGCTCAGGACGGCCGTAACCCCCGGGGGTTACGGCCGTCCTGAGCCTGGGGCCGTCGGATCAGTCCGTGAGCTCAGCGGCTTCCCGGACCGTTCTGGGTGCTCAGGGAGCCGTCCGAGAGCTGGACCGTCTGCAGCTTGCTCGTCGGGGCGAGGCCGGAGCCCGCGTCGTCGCTCCGGACCGGTGCCCAGACGGGTGCGATCCGGGGGATCCGCGGCACCGTGGACCGGCGCGGGGGGATGCCGTTCGTCGGTCCGCCGTCGGCAGTGGTGACCGAGGTGCGCTCCGTGGGCTGGGCGGACGGCCTGGTCCCCGCGGGCTGTGCCGGCTGGGCGACCGGGAGCGGCTCCGCCGTGCGCTCGGCCGGGGCGGGGTCCGCCGCCCGGGCGCCCGCCGCCGGCTCCTGGACCGGTGCCGGCCGCGCGGGCCGCATCACCTGCGCCGGCTGTGCCACGTGTGCCACCCGCGCCGGCTTCTTCCTGCCGGCCCCGCGGTTCTTCTTGCCGGGCTTGCCCGACTTGCCGCCGGTGTCCTCGGTGCGCGGCTGGTACTCGTAGCCGTAGCTCGCGCCGTAGGTGTCCGCGCTGCGGCCCACCTTGTTCAGGACTATCCCGAGCACCCGGGCGCTGACCGTCGACAGGTTCGCGAGCGACTGCCGCAGCTGTTCGCGGCGGATCTGGCCGGCGCCGGCCACCATGAGCACACCGCTGGTCATCCGGGCGATCAGCGCGGCGTCGGTGACGGGCAGCAGCGGCGGGGTGTCGATGATGACGTAGTCGAACTGCTCGCTCATCTCGTGGACCAGCCGGGCCATGGCCTTCGAGCCGACGAGCTCGGCGGGGTTCGGCGGCACGACGCCCGACGGCATGACGAACAGGCCCGCGGAGCCCCAGGGCTGGATGACGTCGTCGATCGTGGCCCGCTGGATGAGGAGGGTCGTGAGCCCCACCGAACCCTCCATGCCGAGGTACCCGGCGACCGAGGGGCGACGCAGGTCGGCATCGATCAGGAGGACCCTCGAGTCCGCGTCGGCGAGCGTGATGGCGAGGTTGATCGCGGACGTCGTCTTGCCCTCGTCCGGCACCGACGACGTGACGACGAAGGCCTGCGGGCCGCCGTCCAGGTCGAGGAACTGCAGGTTCGTCCGCAGCCTCCGGAACGCCTCGGACCGCGTGTGGTACGGGCTCGTCTGGACGACCAGCGGGTTCTTCTCCGCCTCGTCGTCCACGGGGATGGCACCGATGACCGCCGAGTCGGTGACGGCGCGCACGTCCTGCTCCGACCGCACCCGGGTGTCGGCGATCTCCCGCAGGACGGCGAGAGCGATCCCGACGGCCGAGCCGAGGAGGAAGCCCACGAAGATCATGACGGGGATGTTCGGGTAGCTCGCGGAGCCGGGCGGGGCGGCCTCGCGGACCATCTGCAGCTGGACCGGCGAGTCGACGGTCTGCTGCGGCGTCTCCAGCTCGTCGACGCGCTCCGCGAGGCTCTCGGCGACGGTGTTCGCGATCCGTGCGGCGACCGTCGGGTCGGCGTCGGTGGCGGTGATGTCGATCAGCACGGTGTCGGTCACCGGTGCGGCCTGGACCCGCGTGCCGAGCTCGCCGGCCGTCGTGCTCAGGCCCAGCTCCACGATCACCGGGTCGAGCACCTGGGGGCTCCGCACCAGGTTGGAGTACGACACCACGCGGCGCTGGACATAGCTGGTGCCCGTGGCCAGCTCGGACGTCGACTCCGCCCCGTGGAACGACACGAATACCTGCGAGGAAGTCGTGTACGCGGGCGTCCTGGTCAACGCGAACAGGCTGGCGAACATGATTCCGGCGAGCGCGACAGCGGCCACAGGAGCCCAGTGCTCACGGGTGATCCGGAGGTATTCGGTAACGTTCAAAGCGTTCCCCTGATGATGCACGATCGTTCGGTTTCGTCGGCCGAGAAGCGCGCCGATCTGCGTCCTGCCGATTTGCGTCCTACAGGGTCAGGCAGAGTTGCATATCGGGCTTAGTTCCCGCGCCTACCTGCGCTTCCGTTGGTAATCTAACGGACGTTCGGATGAACCGCGCCCGCAGGGATATATGTCCTTTTCGGGGTGGATTATGGCACGCAGCGGAGGGGCGCAGTTGCGAATTCTGCATGTCACGGACCGATATTCCGGCGGCGTAGGCCGTGCGATCGACCGCATTACGGAACTGGTTCCCGAGGCCGAACATCATCTGTTGTCCACCGGTATCGAGAGCATTGACGGCCGCGGTGTCTACCGCACCGCCGCCCGGCTTCCGGACGGGATATCGGCCCGGGTGCGGGCGGTCCGCCGGCTCATCGACGAGGTGGCGCCCGACGTCGTGCACGCGCACTCGAGCTGGGCCGGGCTGTACACGCGGCTGCGGAGGCTGCCGGTGCCCGTCGTCTACCAGCCGCACTGCTACTACTTCGAGCGGGCAGACCTCTCGGCGCCGGTGCGCGGCGCCGTCCGGGTCCTGGAGCGGGCGCTGGCAGCGAACGGCTCGGTGGTCGCCGCTGTGAGCCGCCGCGAGGAGAGCATCGCGCTGTCGATGGGTGTGCGGGACGTCGTGCGCATCCCCAACGCGCCCTCGTCGGCCGCGGTCCGGGAGGCCGGGGCCCGCTCCGGCGCGCCGGCCGGGGACCGCAGGACGGTGACGATGGTCGGCCGCGTGGTCGCCCAGAAGGATCCGCGCTTCTTCGCGGAGACGGCGCGGTACGCCTACCAGTCCGGCCTCGGGCTGTCCTTCCGCTGGCTGGGCGACGGTGACAAGGCGCTCGTGCGCGAGCTGCGGGACGCGGGTGTCGAGGTCACCGGCTGGCTCACCGCCGACGACGTCATGCGCGAGCTGGTGGCGTCCGACGTCTACCTGCACTGCGCCGCGTACGAGGGGTTCCCGATCAGCGTGCTCGACGCCGCCCGGGTAGGGCTGCCGACCGTGGTCCGCCGGATCCCGGCGTTCGAGGGGACCCGCCTCACCACTGCCCGGACCCCGGCAGAGGCCGCCTTCGCCGCCTACGCCGCCGTCGCGGACGTGGAACAGCGGCTCCGCATGATCGCGTCGGGCGACCGGCTCGTCGGCGAGATGGACGAGTCGGCCCTGCACGACGGCGTTGTCGAGGCGTATGCGAAGGCCACCGGAGGGGCGCTGGTGCCGTGACGGCCGGTGGGGCCGTGGACGTGCGCGAGGTCGACCCCGACCGCACCGTCAAGCAGGTGCTCGTGGCGCTGCTCCTGGTCGGCAGCGCCTGCTACGTGCTGCTGGGCAGCCCGTTCATCCCGGCCCGGTTCCTGTACGACAGCAAGAAGATCGCGACGATCGCAGGCGGCTACCAGGGCTACGACTCCGACAAGTCCTTCAGCACGGTGGGCGCGATCTACCGCGCGCTGGGCCTCGCCGACCAGCCGATGTGGGCGGCGATGCTGGGCTACGTGCTCTTCGTGGCCGTGCTGCTCCTCTCCCTGCGCGGGCGGATCGGCAACGCGGGCCTCATGTCGCTCGCGCTGATCGCGGGCGCGATCGTCCTCGCCGTCGTCTACGTGGGCACGTACTCCAAGGACGTGTTCGTGCTCCCGATCGCGCTGATCGCGCTGTGGCGACGCCGCGGGCTCTGGCCGGAGCTCGTCCTCGTCGGCGCCATGGCGTACTACGCCCACGAGTTCCGTGACTACTGGTACCTCGTCATCGGCGGCTACATCGGGTTCCGGGTGGTCATGGCGCGGGGGTTCTCCGTGCGCAGGATGATCGGCACCGCGCTGGCCGCGCTCGTCGTCCTCTCCGTCGTGTTCCAGAACTATCTGGGGGTCGAGCTCGACTTCTACCGGACGAAGGTCAACGAGGTCCGGATCGGCGACGTGGACACGCGCACCCTCATCGAGCCGTTCTTCGACCTGGAGGGCCCGGTCGGGAGCCTCCTCAACTCGGCGATAGTGCTCGTCACGTTCGCGGTGCCGCTACCGCTGTTCCTACGGCTCTCGCCGTACTACCTGGTGGTCGCGGCGTTCCTGCTGGTGCTGTGGTTCATGTTCGCCCGGGCGGTGCACCTGTCGTCCGCCGAGTCGCGGACCGACCCGCGCTGGGCGCGGCTCGTGGCGCTGGTCCTGAGCCTGACCGTCGTGCAGAGCGTGTTCGAGCCCGACTACGGGTCGTACGTGCGGCACCTGACGCCGATGCTGCCGCTGATGCTGGCGGTCATCCTGTGGCGGCCGCGGACCTTTGGTGGGCTGGACACTCCGGCGTCCGGTACCTCCGTGGAGGTTCCGGACGACGACGTCGAAGCCGACGTCCGGGCCGCCATCCGATAGAGCCGCCCTACCTCAGTGGCGTCGGCCCGTGGCGGTCGACGTGCCCCAGAGCATCCCCGCGACGCTCTGCCGCACGCCGGTCGGCACCACCTCGGCCGGCATCATGCGCGCGATCCGCCGCGCCGGCGACGCGGCTACCTTGCGGTGGACGTACGGGTAGAGGGCACGGAGCCGGTCGAACTCGGCGCGCGTCCCGGCGTCGTCGTGCCCGGGGAGGGCGTCGAGCGCGGCCCACGTGTCATCGGCCAGCGCGCGCAGCGGCGCCGGGACGGGCACGTCCCGCCAGGTGGCGGCGGCGTGGTGCAGCGTCGGGTCGATGAAGGCGTCCGCCCGGGCCACCGCCGCCGCGTCGTCCGGGTCGATCATCGGCAGGCCGAGAGCATCTGCCGCGGCGAACACCGGCTCGTCCCAGCGGCGGACCAGGTCGCCGTAGCGCACGAAGGCCCGGGGAGTCGTCCGCGTGGTGAGCTCGGTCCCGAGCATCAGGTTGATCCACCCCGACACCCGGTCGACCAGCCCGCCACCCTTGTAGAAGGCGGCCCTGCTGCCCGCCACCTCCGCGGGCGGGCGCAGCATGGTGAGGCACGCCGCCGCGGTGCCCGCCGCCACGGCGGCCTCCTGCCAGAGCTCGAAGAACCAGAGCAGCCTCGGGTCCTTGATGACGAGATTCCCGTGCTGCCGGACCTGGGCGGTGAGCCACTCCTGGATCTGGCCGCGCGCGTCGCCCTCGACGCTCGCCCGGTCGACGAGGTGCCAGGCGATGGGCCGCGCGTCCGACGTCTGGACGCCTGCCGCCCGCAGGATGCCGTTGTGGAAGTCCACCACCCACTGCGGCTCGGAGAAGCCGTGCGGGGCGGAGGTGTCCGACGCGACCTCCGGCCCCGGGACGTGCAGCCCGAACTCGCGCAGCACCCCGGTGAGCAGGCTCGTGCCGCTGCGACCGGAGCCGGTGACGTAGACGACACGGACAGGGGCGCTCACCGGCGGTCAGCCGCCAGGATCACCGGCGTGCCGTGCACCACGGGGGCCCACCCGGCCGCCTCGTCCAGTGCGTTCAGGTCGTACCCGTGCGCGCGGATCCGGTCCCCGAGGTGCTCGTTGACGACGTTGCGGTAACGGGGGAGCAGGGCGGCGTCGGTGACGTCGCGGAGCAGGTCGGCGCGGGGCGTCCCGCGCCGCGACCCGAGGTTCCCGACATGGCTCCGGACCCGTCCGGCCAGCTCCCCCCGCCCGCCGGTCCGCCACAGCTCGGCGTAGCGGTTGCTGCGCCCGGCGTCGACGGCGCCGATCGCGGCCGTGTCGACCTCGATGCCCAGGAACTCGGCCACCCGGCCGAGCTCGCGCTCGGGCTCGCGCATCAGGTGCTCGTACCGCACCACGAGCAGGTTCTGGATGTGCAGCGCGTCCTCGGCGAACACGTCGTGCGCGTGCACCCAGTGCTCGACGAGCCTGGGAAAGCCGTAGGTGAACCGCCCGCGGGTGCTCGTGGCCCACTTGCGCACGGCCAGCGCCTGCACGATCGGGTGCCGCGTCACGACGATGAAGCGGGACCTCGGGAAGATCTCCTGGAAGTAGCGCATCTTCGTCAGGTTGGGCGGCGACTTCTCGACGAGCACCGTGGCGTCGAGGTCCCAGTAGGGCGACCAGCTCGCCCAGAGCCGAGCTCCGGCGTCGGGCACGCGGCGGGCGTCCTCTTCGGTGAGGTGCGCCTGCGGGTGAAACGACCATTCGGACGTATTGCCCAGACCGCCGACATAGGTGTCCTGGATATGCTGACCTTCGTCCATCACGGCGCCCGTTCCGGTCAGTCCGGAAGCGTCCGGGCTCGCACTGATTATTCGGGCGAGAAGGGCGGTTCCGCTGCGGTGAAGGCCACCGACGAAGGTGATGCGACGGTCGTACCAGGGCGTGCTGCTCGTGCGCGTACCGGACATCGGGAAACCTAAGCTGGTCGGCTGGAATGGGGATCGCTGGTGCCCCGCAAAAATATGCGAGGAATGTGCCGCGTGCGACCCGAATCGTCCGGTCGCCGCGTCATTTACGAACTGCAGGACGGCGGCTGTCACCCCAGGATGGTGCCGCACCGTCACACGGGCATATCACGGGGGAAAAGGAAATGGCAGTGGATTTTCGCGCGGACGTCCAGGGGCTCCGGGCGGTTGCGGTCCTCGCGGTGATCGCCGACCACGTGATCGGCTGGCCGCGGGGCGGGTTCGTGGGCGTCGACGTGTTCTTCGTGATCTCCGGGTATCTCATCACCGGGCTGCTGCTGCGGGAGTACGAGCGCACCGGGACCATCTCGTTCTCCGCCTTCTACGTGCGCAGGGCCAAGCGGATCCTGCCGGCGGCGGTCCTCGTCCTGCTCGTCACGGTTTGCGCATCGGCCGCCCTGCTGGGGACCGAGCGGTTCCGGAGCGTCGTGGGCGACGCGCTCTACTCGTTCCTCTTCGTCGGCAACTGGCACTTCGCACGTGAGGGCGTCGACTACTTCCAGGAGTCGCTGCCGCCGTCCCCGCTCCAGCACTACTGGTCGCTGGGGGTCGAGGAGCAGTTCTACCTGGTCTGGCCGTGGCTCCTGCTGGGGTTGCTGATCGTCGGCGCGCGGCACCCGGGCTGGCGGCGCGGGCACGCACGCGCGGTCGCGGGGGTGGCGGTCGGCGTGCTCTGCCTGCTGTCCCTGGCCTGGGGCCTGGCCGAGACGACGGCGCAACCCACCTGGGCGTACTTCACCACGTCGTCGCGGGCCTGGGAGCTGGGCGCCGGCGCGCTCGTCGCCGTCCTGTCGACGCGGCTGGACATCCGCTCGGGGCGCGTGCGGTCGGCGCTCGCCTGGCTGGGACTGGCCGGTATCGCCGCGGCGATCCTGGTGACGCCCGAGGGCGAGGGCTTTCCGGTGCCCTGGGCACTGCTGCCCGTGCTGTCCACGGCGCTCGTGATCGCGGCGGGCGTGGGCGGTCCGGTGGCGCTCTGGCCGCTCACGCACCCCGTGGGCCAGTACCTCGGCGAGATCTCCTACAGCCTGTACCTGTGGCACTTTCCGGTGGCGGTCCTGCTGCTCGCCTTCGTGCCGCAGGGTTCGGCGGCCTACCTCGTGCTCGCGCTCGGGCTCACGTTCGTGCTGTCGGCGGCGTCGTACCGCTGGCTCGAGGCGCCCGCCCGCCGCGCCGCGTGGTTCCGGCGCCGCGGTCCTCGCGCCCGGCTCGCGCCGCGCGCGGGGTGGTACCGGTACGCGGCGGCGTGCGTCGTCGTCGTGCTGCTCGGGGCCGGGGGCTTCGCGGCGGCCAGGGCGGCCGCCCCACCCCGGCTCGCGCTGCCCGACGTCGTGCTGGCCGGCAGCACCGCCGCCGACCCGTCCGACTGCGTGGGGGCGGCCGCGCTCGACCCGCGCCACGACTGCGCGCTGAACGCGGGGACCGCCGTCGCGCCCGACCCGTCCGGTGCCTCGTACGACACCGGCGACGCCTTCGCCTGCTACTCCTACCAGGGCGAACCCATGAAGACCTGCACGTTCGGCAGCGCCGGGCCGACGGCGACCCGGGTCGCCGTGGTCGGTGACAGCCACGCCGCTCAGCTGGTGCCGATGCTGCGGCCCCAGCTCGACGCCGCCGGCTGGCGGGTCGACACCTACGTCGGCAACGGCTGCCGATGGCGCCTCGTGGAGCGCGACCCGCTGTGCCCCGGCCTGCCGAAGATCCAGGAGGCGCTCGAGCGAGGCGGGTACGACGTCGTCGTGACGACGGCCTCCCGGGCGCACGGCGAGGTGGCGCACGAGGACTACGTCGCCGCCATGGCGCCCGTCGCCCGGAGCGGCACGCAGGTGGTCGTGCTGGAGGACAACCCCGACGCCGACGCCGGCTCCACGCGCTGCGTGGCGGCGGTGTCCTTCGCCGTGGACGACGGCTGCGGCACGCCGGCCGGCCGGGCGCTCGCCGCCCCGGACCTGCTCGCCGCGGCTGCCCGCGACGTGCCGGGCGCGCACGTGGTGGACCTGACCGACCTGTACTGCGCGGCGGGCGAGTGCCCGTCGGTGATCGGCAACGTGGTGGTCTACCGCGACACCGGCGGGCACATCACCGGGACCTGGGCCAGGACCCTCGGCCCGTACGTGGTCGAGCGGATCCAGGCGGCGCTGCGGGGGTGACCGGCCCCGACCTGCGGTATCGGAGCGCTGCCCGCATGATGGTCACGACCGCGAGCCAGGGGGGCACCCGATGATGCGTCCGGAAGACGGCGCGTACCTCGCAGGGCTGCGCTCCGCTACCACCACCGTGCTGGCCGAGACCATCGGCCCGGGTCCGGTAGCGCTCCTCGACGCGCCCAACCAGCGCAACGTCGGCGACTCGCTCATCTGGGCCGGTGAGCTGGCATACCTGAGGCGCCTGGGCATCGAGATCCGGCACGTGAGCGACCTGCGCGGCTACCTCGCGGCGGACGTCCGCGCGGCCATGCCCACCGGCACCATCCTGATCCACGGCGGCGGCAACTTCGGCGACCTCTGGCTCGGGCACCAGGAGCACCGGGAACGCATAGTGCAGGACTTCCCCGGCCACAAGATCGTCCAGCTGCCCCAGTCGGTCTGGTTCCGGTCCGAGCGCCGAGCGGCCGAGGCCGACCGGATCATCGGCGCCCACCGCGACTTCACGCTCCTGGTCCGGGACACCCCGTCGCAGGCGCGCGCCGCCGAACAGCTGCCCAGCGTCCGCGCCGCGTACTGCCACGACATGGCCCTGGGCTGGGAGCCGCCGTTCTTCGACCAGCTCGCCGGCAGCACCCGGCGCATGCTCGTGCTCGCCCGCGCCGACAAGGAGAACGCCTCGGGGCTCCAGGACGTCGCCCCGGACTGGGCGCCCGGCCTGGTCGCCGACCGGACCGACTGGCGGCCCGACACCGCCGCCGACTGGCGGCACAGGGCGGCACGGCTCGTCGCGACCCTCAGCCACCAGCGCGCCCGGGTCGGCCGCCGGATGCCGCTGCCGGCACTCGGCGCCGCGAACAAGCCGGTCGCCGCGGCGCTCGCGGCGATCAACACGGTGAACATCGACAGCGGCGTGCTGCTCTTCGCGCCCGCCCGCGGCGCCGTCGTCGACCGCCTGCACGCGCACGTCATGGCCACGCTGCTGGGCATCGAGCACATCCTGCTGGACAACAGCTACGGCAAGCTGCGCGCGATCTACGACGACTACACGGGCAAGTTCAGCACCGCCCACCAGGTGTCCGGTCTCGACGAGGCACGCGAGCTCGCCACCCGGCTCTGGGGGACCTGATGCTCGCGTTCGTGACGTCGCTGCGCCACCCACACAACTCCGCGGACTACGGCCGGGTGGAGGAGCTGCTGCGGCTCACGCTCGGGTCGCTGACGGCGCAGACCAGCGACGACTACCTGGTGTTCGTGGTCGGCAACCGCGCTCCGGAGATCGAGCCGGGGCCGGCCGAGCGCGTGCGGTTCGTGCCCGTCGACTTCGCGGCCCCGGAGTCGGCGGACGGCCCGCACGCCGGCCGGTCGCAGTTCGTCCGGGACAAGGGCAGCAAGATCGGCGTCGGGCTGCTGGCCGCGCGGCCCTACGCGCCCGACCACGTGATGATCGTCGACGCCGACGACTTCGTGCACCGCGGCCTCGCGGAGTTCACCGCGCGGCGCCGCGACCACCCCGGCTGGGTGGTCGACCAGGGCTGGGTGTACTCGCGGGCCCGGTCGGTCTACCGGCGTCAGCCCGACTTCCACCGGACGTGCGGCAGCAGCTTCGTCGTCCCCTTCGAGGCGTACGGGGTACCCGACGACCTCGACGTGACCGCCACGCAGGACGAGGTCGTGGCGGGGTTCGGCGACCGGCTCGAGAACGTCATGGGCGCGCACCGGCACGCGCTCGAGTGGTACGCCCGCCACCAGGGCAGGACGCTCGAACCCCTGCCGTTCCGCGGTGCCGTCTACCACGTGGACACGGGGGAGAACCACTCCGGCAAGCGGCTGCGCGGGCTCGCCAGGCCGCTCGACCCGGAGTTCACCGCGCAGTTCGGCCTCCCGCCGGTCCGCCGGACGACCGCGGCGCTGTGGTCCGCCGTCGGCCCCCGGGCGGCGGCCGAGACGGCGCTGACGGTGGGCCGCCGGGCGCTGGGACCGGTGCTCCGTCGAGCGCTGACGGCGGGTGGACGCGCGTGACCGTCGAGGTGGTCCACTGGAACCCCCGGCGGCCGGTGGTGCCAGGGAAGCTCGGCAGGCTCGTCCCCGTCCGGCGCCGGGTCAACAACTTCGGCGACCTGATCGGCCCCGCGCTCGTCGAGCACGTCCTCGCCGCCCGCGGCATCGATCCGGCGGGCGGAGGCGCCCGCCGGCTGCTCACGGTCGGCTCGATCCTGCACCTGGCCGCGCCCGGCGACGTCGTCTGGGGGTCCGGGGTCAACGGCAAGGAGGCGTACCTGCCGCCCGGCCTGGAGCTGGACGTGCGCGCCGTCCGGGGGCCCATCACGCACCGGCTCCTGCGTGAGGCGGGCATAGCGGCCCCGCGCGTCTTCGGTGACCCGGCGCTGCTCTGGAGCCGGTTCTGGCCCCGGGAGAGCTACGCCGACGGCGAGCGGCGGGCCGTCGGGTTCGTGCCCAACCTGCACGACTGGGCGCGGCACCGCGACGACCCGCGGACGATCGCGCCGCAGGGCGACCTGCACACGATCGCCGGGCAGATCGCCCGGTGCGACCTCGTGGTCGCGACGTCCCTGCACGGCATAGTGCTCGCCGAGTCGTTCGGGATCCCCGCCCGGCTGGTCCCGCCGTCGGCCGAGCCCATGCACAAGTACCACGACTACTACGCCGGGACCGGGCGCGACGAGTTCCGCGTCGCGGCCTCGGTCGACGAGGCGGTGGAGATGGGCGGTGTCCGTCCACCCGTATGGGACGGCGACGCCTTGCTGGCCGCTTTCCCGCTCGACCTGTGGGCGTGAGCCGCTCCTCCTGCCCGCTCCTCCCGCCCGATCTCGGCGACTTTCTGGCCATTCCGGACTGTCCGCCGCTATTGTCCGAACCTGTGTCCCCAGCGCGCTGTACGACGTCGTCCGCGTCCCGGCCAGGGCCTGCCCTGCGCGGGGCAGTCACCCGTGCCGTCCTGGGCGTCGCGGTAGCCGCCTGCCTGACGGCGTGCGCGGGGCTCCTCAGCCCGGGCGCCGAGCCGATGCCCGCGCCGGGGATCGCACCCGGGGTGGTCGCCGAGGCGGTGCCCGTCCGGCTGGCGCCTGCTCCTGGACCCTCCTCGGTGGGCCCGATCAGGGGGAAGCACACCCAGGAGGCCGCGGCGGTGGACGTGCAGCCGGCGCCGAGCGGTTCGGCGTCGCGCGGCGCGGACCGGACGCCGGCTCCCGGGTCGGACGACGACGCGGGGTCGGGCGGCACCGGAGGCGGTTCCGGCGGGGGCGATGACGGAACAGGCGGTGGCGGCTCTGGCGGGGGCGCCGGCGGGGGCGCCGGCGGCGGCGCCGAACCCGACCTGACCGACGCCGTGCAGTACGCGGCGGCGCTGGAGGACGCGGTCAACGGCCATCGCACCGCCAACGGCCTGGCCGCCCTGGCGCACGACACCTGCGCCTACGACGTCGCGCTCGAGCGGGCACAGGCGCTGATCGGCAAGGAGCTGGCGCACGCGCCGCTCGAGCCGATCTTCGAGACCTGCCCCACCTCCGCCGTCGCGGAGAACCTGGCCAAGGGTGGGTGGTCACCACCCGAGGCGGCACAGGGCTGGATGGACTCGGAGGGGCACCGCGCCAACATCCTGAACGGCGACCTGACCAGGGGCGCGGTCGCCTGCGTGCCCGACGGCGGGGACCCCGCCGCGCCCGTCATGATCTGCGCCCACGTGTTCCTGCGCTGAGCCCTGGCACGGCGGCAGGAGCTCGGCGGACGAGCGGCGCGGCGCCTGGGCTCGTGTGCTCGGCTTGTGTGCTCGGGCCGCGTGGTGTCGAATTCACCCCGTGCTCCGCGCCCTGACCCGCCTCGCGATCCCGTTCCTGCTCACCACCGCACTGCTGACCGCCTGTACGACGGGGCAGTCTGGTGATCCATGGGGTGCCGAGGCGTCACCCGGTCCCTCGCCGACCTGGACGCCGTCCGGCAGCATGGACCTGGCCGACCCGGAGCAGTACGCGGCAGCCCTGGAGGAAGGCGTGAACGCGGCCCGCGCCCAGCGGGACGTGCCGCCGGTCGAGCACGACGAGTGCCTCGCCGCCGTGGCCGTCGAGCGGGCCGCGGCGCTGATCGGCGCGCCGAAGCTGGTCCACGCGCCGTTGGAGCCCGTGCAGGAGAGCTGCCCGGGTGGCGCGTTCGCCGCCGAGAACCTCAGCCGCACCGACCAGCCGCCGCAGGACGTCGTGCAGGCCTGGATCGACTCGCCGTCGCACCGGGAGAACCTCGTGGACCCCGAGCTGCTGCGCGGCGCGATCGGGTGCGTCAGGGCCGGCGGCACGACCACGATGCCCCTGCTGACGTGCTCCCACGTGTTCCTCGGTTGACCGGCAGGCTCAACTGACAGCGGGGCCTGACTCTCCCCACATCCTCCTCGATACCCGGTCGAGGTGAACTGGTGCGCCCGTTATGGTGAGCGGCGCACCCGTCCGGAACGACCGCAGGAGAAAAATGGCGCAGGCGACGACCGCCGCCGTCGAGCGACCCGACGACCCGGCTCCGGAGCCCCACAGCCCCGGGACCGACGCGGCTGCGGCCGCCTCGGGCGCCGGCCACCCGTTCCGGACGGACATCAACGGTCTCCGGGCGGTCGCCGTGCTCGCCGTCGTCGTCTTCCACGCCGGGATCACGATCCCCGGCGGCTTCACGGGCGTCGACATCTTCTACGTGATCTCCGGCTACCTGATCAGCTCGCTGCTGCTGCGCGAGGTGGACCGGTCCGGGAGCGTCGACCTCGTCGAGTTCTGGACCCGCCGCATGCGGCGCCTCGTGCCCGCGCTCGCGCTGGTCGTGACGGTCACGCTGCTGGCGAGCGTCCTGGTCCTGTCGCCGCTGGTCTGGGGGCGGCTCGCCGGGCACGCCGCGTCGGCGATGCTGTTCGTCTCCAACCTTGTCTTCCCCTACCAGGGGCAGAACTACTTCACCGACTCCGTGACCCCGAGCCCCTACCTGCACACCTGGTCGCTCGGCATCGAGGAGCAGTTCTACATCTTCTGGCCGCTGCTCATCCTGCTGGCGGTCGCCGTGGCCCGCCGGACCCGGGTGCCGGCCCGCCGCATGCTGCAGCTCCTGTTCGCCGGAACGTTCGTCGTATCGCTCGCCACCTCCGTCTGGATGACGGCGACCGTCCCCGACTGGGCGTTCTACGTGCTGCCGACCCGGGCCTGGGAGTTCGCCGGCGCCGCGCTCGTCGCGACCCTGCCCTGGGGCCGGCTCGCCGAGCTCTCCCGGCTGCGGCCGCAGGTGCTCCGGGCCCTGCTCGGCACCGCGGGGATCCTGCTGCTGGCGCTCTCGTTCGCGGTCGTGCACGAGAGCGACCCGTTCCCCGGCACCATCGCCCTGCTGCCCGTGAGCGGTGCGCTGCTGGTGCTCGCCGCGGGCAGCGTCCCCGCGGACGGGACCTGGGTGGACCGGCTGCTCGGCCTGCCGGTGCTGCAGCGGATAGGCGACGTCTCCTACTCCTGGTACCTCTGGCACTGGCCGTTCGTGGTGCTCACCACCGCGGTGGTGCAGGACGACGCGATCTGGATCAAGGTGCTCGCGACGCTCGCCGCGCTCGGCGCCGCCGTCGCCACCTACCGCTGGGTCGAGAACCCGATCCGGTTCAGCAGCGCCATGAGGTCGTGGCGCCGCACCGCCGCGGTGACCCTCGTCATCGGCCTCGCGGTCGGCACTCTCACCGTCGGCACCCGGGCGGCTACCGGAGCCGTGCTGCAGCGGGAGCCGTACGCCACCGCCGTAGCGGTCGGCGCCGAACCCGAACCGTACGGGTGCACCGAGAACACCGAGACGACGTCGGGCGTCGACGTCTGCCTGCTCGGCGACGTCGACGCGAAGACCACCGTGCTCCTGCTCGGCGACTCCCACGCCATGCAGTGGGTCTCCGCGTTCGACGCCGCGGCGACCGACGCCGGCCTGCGCCTCGCCGTCCGCTGGCGGCACGGCTGCCCCGCCGCCGAGGTCAACGTGTACCAGCCCGCCGAGCGCGGGCCGTGCGCCCCCTTCCAGGCCGAGTCCGTCGGCGTCGTCGAGGACCTGCGGCCCGACGCCGTCGTCGTCAGCCAGGCGCAGATCTACGCCGGCCGCATGGAGCACCCCGACGGCACCGACATGACCGCCGACGAGGCGAACGCCACCTGGACAGCCGCCAACGACAAGCTGTTCGCGCACCTCAAGGCCGTCACGCCGAACGTGGTAGCCGTCAAGGACAACCCCCAGCTCGACGTCGACCCGCTCGACTGCCTCACCCGGCCGCTGTCCGGGCTCGGCGACTGCGACATGTCGCGCGCCGAGGCCGAGAGCTCGAACGGCGACCTCCCCCGGATCAGCGCCGGGATCTGGAGGAAGTACGGTGTTCCCACCTGGGACGGCGTCTGGTCACAGACGTGCGACGCGAACAGCTGCGGCGTCGGCGACATCGACCACCCCGTCTACCGGGACTATCACCACCTCAGCAACGACTACGTGCTGACCCAGGTGCAGTCGGTGGAGCAGATGCTCAAGGACGCAGTCCGCGGCACGTCGGCAAGTAGCATCGGGTAACAAAATCGGGTAACGAAGGGCAACATCGGACCATGGCTCACGACCAGGCCCAGGCGCGGGGCGCCATCGACCGGTTCTTCAAGATCAGCGAACGCGGGTCCACGGCATGGACGGAGGTGCGCGGCGGGCTCGTCACCTTCTTCACGATGAGCTACATCGTCGTGCTGAACCCGCTCATCCTCGGCAACGTGCCCGACGGCACCGGCCAGTACCTGGGCGGCGGCACCTCGGGCGGCGACCTCGCCGCGATCGCCGCGGCCACCGCGCTGGTCGCCGGCGTCATGTCCATCCTCATGGGCGTGGTCGCGAACTTCCCGCTGGCGCTCGCGGCGGGGCTCGGCCTGAACGCCGTCGTCGCCTTCTCCGTGGCCGCCCTGCCGGGCATGACCTGGGCCGATGCCATGGGCATCGTGGTGCTGGAGGGCCTGGTCATCCTGATCCTGGTGGTCACGGGCTTCCGGGAGGCCGTGTTCCGGGCCGTGCCGCGTGAGCTCAAGATCGCGATCAGCGTGGGCATCGGCCTGTTCATCACGTTCATCGGCGTGTACGACGCCGGCTTCGTGCGCATCCCCGCCTCGCTGGCGACGCCCACGGAGCTCGGCATGGGCGGCTCGCTCGGTGCCTGGCCGCTGTTCGTGTTCGCGTTCGGTGTGCTGCTGGCCGCCGTCCTCATGGTGCGCAAGGTGCGCGGCGGCATCCTCATCGCGATCGCCGCCTCGACCGTGCTCGCCGTGGTCATCGAGGCCGTGGCGCAGATCGGCAGGCGCGCCGAGGACAACCCGGGCGGCTGGTCGCTCAACGTCCCGGCGCTCCCCGACTCGGTGGTGGCGCTGCCCGACTTCTCGCTCATCGGGCAGTTCTCGCTGTTCGGCTCGTTCGAGAAGATCGGCCCGATCGCCGTCATCCTGCTGGTGTTCACGCTCCTCATCGCCGACTTCTTCGACACGATGGGCACCATGGTCGCCATCGGCGGCGAGGCCGGGCTGCTCGACGAGAAGGGCAACCCGCCGCGCACCACCCAGATCCTGATCGTCGACTCGATCGCCGCGTCGGCGGGCGGTATGGGCTCGGTGTCGTCCAACACGGCGTACGTCGAGTCGGCGTCCGGCGTGGGCGACGGCGCCCGCACCGGACTCGCCGCCGTCACCACCGGTGTGGCGTTCCTGCTGACGACCTTCCTGGCGCCGCTCGTCACCGTGGTGCCGCACGAGGCCGCCACGCCCGCGCTGGTGATCGTCGGTTTCCTCATGGTCGTCCAGGTGACGGGCATCGACTGGAAGAACCTCGAGGTCGCGATCCCCGCGTTCCTCACGATGGTGCTGATGCCGTTCGCGTACTCGATCACGGTGGGCATCGGGGCGGGCGTGATCTCGTACGTGCTGCTCAAGGTCGCCGTCGGCAAGGCCCGCAAGGTGCACCCGCTGCTGTGGGTCGCGGCGGCCCTGTTCGTCGTCTACTTCCTCTTGGGCCCGATCCGCGCGGCGGTGGGCATCTAGCAAGGTCCGGTTTGAGGAAGTGGTTCGGCATGGTTCTGACGTCAGAACCATGCCGAACCACTTCCTCAAAGCGGACGTTCAGATGCGTCCCAGTTCGACGACCGCGCCCTGGCTCATGTACCGGCCGGGCCGCCAGCCATGCTTCGCCAGCACCTTGGCCACCTGCTTTCCGATCCCGCCCGCCCGGTCGTTGTCCTTGGGCTTGAACCGGAGCAGCACTACCCGGTCGGACGCGACGAGCTGGTTCTGCCGTGGCGCGTCTCGCACGAGTGCCTGCTGCGTGCTGTGCGGGCCGACGCCGTCGACCTCCACGACGAGCCACCGTCCGTCGGGCAGCCGCCAGATGAAGTCGACCCGTGCCACGATCGTGCCGTCCACCTTGATCCGGACCTGGATGTCGTCGGGTGGCACCCCGTTGTCGATCAAGGAGAGTCGGGTGGCTGACTCGGCCGGGGACTCGGCCCGCCTGTCGACGAGCGGGAAGAGGGCGTGTACGTGCGCAGCACCCGGCCGTCCGCGCAACAGGTCGTGGACAGCGGCCAGCCGGGCGGGAGTCATCGCGAGCCGCCGAGCGACGTCGTCGAGGACCGCCAGGACATTCTGACGCGGCAGCCGCAGGAGTCCCTGCGCCAGAGCGTGTTCAAGAGTTGCCACCTTCCGATCACCGATCTGGATCGTCGGAAACTCGCGGTACTGACGAACCGTGCCCGCCCGGTCCGCCCGGCCCGCCCGTGGAGACCCGTGAGGCATCGCGACCTCGGCCTGGAACTCGAAGGGCAGTCCCTGCACGCCGTGCATGACGAGCGCGCTCACGCCGACCGCCATCGCCTTGGGGCCGTGGGACAACAGCGCGAGCCACGTTCGCCAAAGTGCGGCATGGGTGAACCAGTCGTCGCGGACCCGAGCCTCCACCGGCACCGAGTCGGTGTCGTAGACGCCGCGAACCGGCCTGCGCCAGCGGTCCTGCTTGACGAGCCGGCAGCGAGTCTGGCGGGTGATGCCGAACTCGTCGCACTGGCGGCTGGTCAGCAGTCCTTGCTGCTGATACAGGGTGTGCTTCGCGGCGCTCGGGATCTCGAAGGTCTTTGGCATGCGCCGATCGCAGCAGAGGGCCGCCGCCCTCTGCCGTGGGAGATCGCGCTGATGTGGACGACAGGCCCGAGCAGCGTGCTGTGGTCGCGCTCGCCGCGTTGTTCCGGCGTCGGGAGGGTCGTCGTGCCCGTCATCGAGTCGCGGCTGCCGCCACCAACGAAAGGTCCGGCTCCACCAAGCGGTTGCGCACGGAAATGGCGCCAGCGCCGTGCGTAACTGCTTCGTGGAAGCGGACCTTCCGACGGCCGTCCGGCGTCAGGCCGCCAGGGCCTGGCGGTTCGGTTCGGGTTCTGCGTCCGGGTAGGTCACCTGGAGGTACGGGCGCGGGATGCGGTGCGAGCGGGAGAGCCGGGCGCGCACGCGCACGTGCCAGGTCCGGTACGCCCACACGGTCGCGGCGAGGGCCACCAGCAGGGTCGCCACGGCGCCGATCAGCACGGCGTACCGCGGCCCGAACGTCTCGCCGACCCAGCCCACCACCGGGGAACCGAGGGGCGTGGTGCCGAGGACCACCAGCACGTAGATCGACATGACCCGGCCGCGCAGCTCCGGGGCCACCGAGAGCTGGATCGCCGCGTTGGCCGAGGTCAGCATCGTCAGGGACGCGAAGCCGACCGGGATGCACATCAGCAGGTAGCCGAGGTAGGTCGGCATGAACGCCTGGATCCCCATGGCTGTCGCGAACGCGAATGCGGCGCCCAGCACGAGCCGCACGCGCGGCCGTTCCCGCCGGGCGGCCAGGAGCGCCCCCGCGAGCGAGCCGATCGCGAGGACCGAACCGAGGATGCCGTACTCGCTCGCGCCCCGGCCGAACTCGACGCGCGCCATCATGGCCGACGTCAGCTGGAAGTTCAGGCCGAACATGGAGACCACGCCCATGACGACCATGATCACGACGATGTCGCTCCGGCCGCGGATGTAGGCCAGGCCCTCGCGGATCTGGCCCTTGGCGCGCGAGGCGACCGGCAGGGCGTGCAGGTCGCGCATCCGGGTGAGCGAGATGATGACGGCGCCGAACGCGATGCCGTTGATGACGAACACCCAACCCGTGCCGACGACGGCGATGAGCAGGCCCGCCACGCCCGGCCCGATGAGGCGCGCGGCGTTGAAGCTCGTCGAGTTGAGGCCGACGGCGTTCGCGAGCCGCTTGGTCGGCACGAGCTGGGCGACGAAGGTCTGCCGGACGGGGCCGTCGATCGCGCTCACGACGCCCAGCAGGGTCGCGAACACGTAGACGTGCCAGAGCTCGGCCGCGCCGGACAGCACCAGCGCACCGAGCCCGAGGCCCAGCACGCCCATGCCCCCCTGCGTGAGCATCAGGAGCTTGCGGCGGTCGACGCGGTCGGCGAGCAGGCCGGCCCACGCGGACAGGAAGATGTGCGGGATGAACTGCAGTGCGGTGACGATGCCGACGGCGACACCGGAGTTGTTGGTGAGGACGGTCAGCACGACCCAGTCCTGCGCCACGCGCTGCATCCAGGTGCCGATGTTGGCGACGAGAGCGCTGGCGAACCAAAGGCGGTAGTTGCGGTACTTCAGGCTGGCGAAAGTTGCGCTCATCGAGCGGCGATCCGGATCAGGAGCTCGCTGGCTCCTGCAAGGATCTCTCTCTCCTCTCCGGTCAGGGTGGACAGCTGTTTGGTGAGCCAGGCGTCACGACGACGCCGGGTCTCGGCGACCTCCCGCGAGCCCGCGGCGGTGAGCCGGACGACCACCTGCCGGCGGTCCGTCGCGTGCTCCACCTTCTCGACGAGACCGAGCTCCGCGAGCGTGTTCACGGCTCGGGTCATCGACGGCGGCCGGACGCGCTCGTGCTCGGCGAGGGAACCAGGGGACATCTCGCCGTGCTTGTGCAGCACCGTGAGGATGCCGAACTGGCCCTCGGGGAGGTCGGCCTCGCCGCGCTCCGCACGCAGGCGGCGGGAGACGCGGGTCAGGGCGACGCGAAGGTCGCCCCCGACCGTGGCCGGGCTTCGGCTGGATCTGCGGGAGCTCGACACCGCACCAGTCTAGATCATTAGCCTTGCTAACGGTACGTGGGTGTGGTCACAGCGAGACAGGTCCGCGAAGTAGAGCGCCTGTCCGAGTCTCCCGGCGACAACCGGGGAGACTCGGACAGGCGCTCTACTTCGCGGACCTGCCGAGGGTCAGAGCGCGCGGTGCGTCTGCGCGAACTGAGCGGGACCCGGCTGCCGGTCCTGCTGGACGTTCTCGAACCGCTGGCCCTGCTCGCTGTGCGCCTTGAGCCGGTTCTCGAACTCGGCCTGGGTGCGCAGCTCGTCCTCGGTGGGCCAGAGGCCGATGCCGAGGATGAGCAGGAACGTCACGACGCTCACCGCCATGACGAGCGGCACGAGCAGCTGCATCGTCGAGGCGCCGGCGGGGACGTTGTTGATCGGGTTGATCACGGAGACCCCGGCCATCCCGGTGTAGTGCATGCCGGTCACGGCAAGCCCCATCACCAGGGTGGCCACGATCGTGGCGAGCGTGCCGCGGATGTGCACCGTGCACCACAGTGCCGCGGTGGCCGCGACGACGGCGATGACGATCGAGGCGATGACGTAGACCGGGTTGTAGACGACCTCCGCCGACATCTCCATCGCTTCCATGCCCATGTAGTGCATGGCTGCGACGCCGGCGCCCGCGAGGGCGCCACCGACGAGCATCGCCGGCAGCTTGCGCTTGCCCAGCTCCGTGATGAAGAGGCCCGCGCCCACGACGACGATGGCGATCGCCGCGCTCAGGAGGGTCTCAGGAATGTTGTATCTGATGGTCACGCCGGATGCGGAAAACCCCAGCATGGCGACGAAGTGCATCACCCAGATGCCGGTACCGCCCAGGGCTATGGCGCCGAACACGAGCCACGCCGCGCGCGTGCCGCCCGATGCTGCTCGGGCGCGAGACGTGCACGCAAGGCCCGTCGCTGCGCCGGTACACGAGATCGCGTACGCCAGCAGCGGCGTCACGATCCCGAAGGTGAAGTGGTCGATCACTGGCATGGTGTTGAACAGCCCCTCGAATGGTTCCCTAGGATGCCGAAACGTTACAGAGTCCCCACGGCTCGGACAATAGGCTGAACTCCCCGTCCAAGGGATATTGCGGACGTGATCGCGCTGGTCAGACTGTTTCGACGACGTAGTCGACGCAGGCCGTGAGCGCCGCGACGTCGTCCGGGTCGACCGCTGGGAACATGCCGACCCGGAGCTGGTTACGCCCCAGCTTGCGGTACGCGAAGACGTCCTGCACGCCGTTGGCGGCCAGCTCGGAGATCACCCGTCCCGCGTCGATCTCCTCGGCGAGGTCGATGGTGCCGACCACCGCGGACCGCTCCTCGGGGCGCGCGACGAACGGCGTCGCCCACTCCCGCGACCTGGCCCAGGAGTAAAGGATCTCGGCGGAGGTCGCGCAGCGCTTCGCGGACCACTCGAGCCCGCCCTGGTCGATCAGCCACTCGACCTGGTCGGCCAGGAGCAGCAGCGTCGCGACGGCGGGCGTGTTGAGCGTCTGGTCCTGGCGCGAGTTCTCGATCGCGGTCGTGAGCGACAGGATCTCCGGCACCCAGCGGCCCGAGCCCTCGACGCGTGCGGCCCGCTCGACCGCCGCGGGGGACAGGACGGCGAGCCACAGGCCGCCGTCCGCGGCGAAGGCCTTCTGCGGGGCGAAGTAGTAGGCGTCGGTCTGGCTCAGGTCGACGGGCAGGGCCCCGGCCCCGGACGTCGCGTCGGTGAGCACGACGGCGCCGTCCGGCCCGGACGGGCGCAGCACCGGCGCCATCGCGCCCGTGGAGGTCTCGTTGTGCGGGGTGGCGTAGGTGTCGACGTCGGCGGCGGGCTCGAGGTAGGCGACGGCGCCGGGCTCCGCCGAGATCACCTGGGAGGGCTCGAGGAACGGGGCGCGCGACGTCGCCGCGGCGAACTTGCCGCCGAACTCGCCGAACGCTGCGTGCTGCACCTTGCGCTCCACGAGGCACAGGGTGGCGACGTCCCAGAACGCGGTGGCGCCGCCGTTGCCCAGCACCACCTCGTAGCCGTCGGGCGCGCCGAGCAGCTCCGTGACACCCTCACGAATGCGGTGCACCAGGTTCTTCACGGGCGTCCGCCGGTGTGACGTGCCGAGAACGTGCGCGTTCGCCACGAGATGATCCACCTGACCCGGGCGCACCTTGGAGGGGCCGGAGCCGAATCGGCCGTCGGCGGGCAGCAGGTGTGGCGGGATTGTCAGTGGCACAGAACTAGACTAGAACCTGGGCCGACGCCCGGGCCGCACGTGTCCAGGGCGACTGGGCGGCTGTGCGCATGACGGGAGCTGACGTGACGGATCTGATCGACACCACCGAGATGTATCTCAAGACGATCTACGAGCTCGACGAGGAGGGCATCACGCCCTTGCGCGCGCGCATCGCGGAACGGCTGGGGCACTCAGGCCCGACGGTGTCGCAGACCGTCGCACGTATGGAGCGCGACGGCCTCGTGATCGTGACGGGCGACCGGCACCTCGAGCTCACCGAGCTGGGCCACGACAAGGCGATGCGCGTGATGCGCAAGCACCGCCTCGCGGAGCGGCTGCTGACCGACGTCATCAAGCTCGACTGGGAGCACGTGCACGTCGAGGCCTGTCGCTGGGAGCACGTGATGAGCGACCTGGTGGAGAAGCGCCTCGTGGGCCTGCTCGACCACCCGCACCACGACCCGTACGGCAACCCGATCCCCGGCCTCTCGGAGCTCGGCGAGGAGTACACCGACGTACCGTTCCTGACCGGCGTGATCTCGCTGCCGTCCGCGTTCGAGGCGGCGGCGAAGAAGGGCGTCAAGGGCGAGCCGCTCGCGGCGTCGCTCACCCGTATCGCGGAGCCGCTGCAGACGGACATCGAGCTGCTCGCTCGCCTGTCCGAGGCCGGCCTGGTGCCCGGCTCCCGCATCACCGCGGAGCACAGCGGCGGGACCTACACGGTGGCCGTCGACGGCGCGGGTACGGCGCTCGAGCTCGGCGAGGACGTGGCCCGCCACCTCTTCGTCGCGACGGCCTGAGACAGGCCTCGCGGGGCCTTCGGCTGGCCGGTCTGCCGTCCGGTCGCTCCCCAGCCGCCGTCCAGTTTGTCGGAAAAGCGAAAACCCTCTCGCGACACGCTCTGGCAGTCGTTGCCGGAACGTGACATCGAGGGTGAGGTCCGGTACGTTCGGACCGCTCCCACGGAGTTATTCGTGGGGGTCCTCGGACGGACGCCGAACTCTGTCACCGGCCGGGGCCCCAAGACGACCGCATGACAGAGGCGGGGGACCCACCAACGGGCGCCAGGGCGCGTCCTCGGGGTGAAGCCGGGTATTCCTTCGGGATGCTCGGCCGGGTGATTTCTCCCACCCGAACCCGACAGCTGACCTCGAAGGCGTTCAAGGAGAGGTACTACGTGACTGCACGTACGACTCGCGCTCGCCATCGGGCTGCGCGACGACCAGTGACTCCGTTCACCGAACTTGCTCAGAACGCCGCAGTAGGCCGCCGCACCGCGGTCGCAGCCGCTGGTGGCGCGCTCCTCGTCTCGACCTTCGGTGGCGCGCTGGTCGCCCAGGCTGCTCCGGTGGAGACCGGCCACGCGAAGATGAACTCGGTCGACCTCAACGCGCTGGCGACGCAGGCCCGTGAGGCGCTCTCCAACGCACCCGTCGTGTCGGTGGCACCCGACGCAGAGCTCAACGTCGAGAAGTCCGCGGTCTCCGTGGTCTCCGCCGCCGAGAACGAGGACTACCAGGCGGAGCTCGCCGCGAACGAGGCGGAGGAGGCAGCCGAGGCTGCCGCCGCCGAGGCTGCTGAGGCCGCCGAGGCAGCCGCCAGCACCGTCTCCAGCTCGGTCGACATCCCCGCGTCGGCGATCGGCAACTCCGTGATCTCGATCGCGAGCCGCTACATCGGCGTGCCGTACGTCTCCGGTGGCGCCAGCCCGAGCGGCATGGACTGCTCCGGCTTCACGCAGTACGTCTTCGGGCAGCTCGGTATCAGCCTGCCCCACTCGTCGTCGGCCCAGGCCGGTTACGGCACCCAGGTGCCGGCGTCCGAGGCTCAGCCGGGCGACCTGATGTGGACCCCCGGGCACGTCTCGATCTACGCCGGTGGCAACACGATGATCGACGCGTCCAAGCCGGGCACCGTCGTCGACTTCCGCACCATCTGGCAGTCGAACCCCACGTTCATCCGCCTGGGCTGATCCCAGCCACGTAGTACCGCAAGCATAGATTCGCGAAGTAGAGCGCCTGTCCGAAATTCCCTGGTGTCGCCAGGGAGACCCGGACAGGCGCTCTACTTCGCGAATCTTTGTTTTGCCACCGGTCACCCATAACGCGCGCACCGCCGGTAGCGTTGGACTGCAATGGTGCTTGGGCGAAGAGAGGTCTTGCGATGACGCGATCCGAGGTCGTACTGGTCGGGGTGGACGGATCGGCCGCGAGCCTGCACGCGCTGGACTGGGCCACCGCCTACGCGCACCGCGTGGGCTGGGCGCTGCACATCGTCTGCAGCTATTCGCTGCCGTCCTTCACGGCCGCGTCGCTCGACGGCGGATACGCCGCCCTCGACGACACGACCATCCAGGAGGGCGCCAAGTCGGTCCTCGCCGAGGCGGAGGCGCGCGTGGCCGACGCCGGCGTGCGCGCCACGACCGAGGTCGCGACCGGCGACGCGGCGGGCGTGCTCGTGGAGCTGTCCGGCGATTACGGGCTGGCCGTCGTCGGCACGCGCGGCCGGGGCGGGTTCACGGAGCGGCTGCTGGGCACGGTGTCGTCCGCACTGCCCGCGCACGCGCGGTGCCCGGTCGTCGTGGTCCCGCTGCGCGCCGAGGCGAACCGGGGCGTCTCCTGGAGCCAGCCCGGCTCCGGGCCGGGAGCGGACGCCGAGACGAGCACGACGGCAGCGGCAGCCGAGATCCGGGAGGTGCGCCGCATCGTCGTCGGTGTGGACGGGTCGCCGCAGGCCGAGCGGGCGCTGCAGCACGCGATCCTCCAGGCGAACGCGTGGGGCGCGGAGCTGACCGCCGTCACCGGCGTGCCCGTGGGGAACAGCGGGATGCTCGCGTGGCTGCCGTCGAACATCGACCGGGAGCAGGTGCTCGCCGACATCGGGGCCGGCATGGACGTCCTGGTCGACAAGTACGAGGCGCAGAACCCCGGCCTGCGGATCCGGCGGATCGTGCTGGACGGTACCGGCGCGGAGCTGCTGACGGAGTTCTCGACGGCGTCGGACCTGGTGGTCCTGGGGTCGCGCGGGCGGGGTGGGTTCCGCGGGCTGCTGCTGGGCTCCACGAGCCAGGCGGTGCTGCACCACGCGGCGTGCCCCGTGCTCGTGGTCAACAAGCACTGCACGGACTGACGCCCGACCGTTGGTCGAGCTTGTCGAGACCGGTCTCGACAAGCTCGACCAACGCTGGAGCGGGTCCTACTTGGTCGCGGCCTCGGCGGCGGCCAGGAGGACGCAGGTCGCCACGCCGTCCATCGCCGTGCGCACCTCGTCCAGCGGGGGCATCGACGGCGCGAGGCGCACGTTCTTGTTCTCCGGGTCCTTGCCGTACGGGTGGGTGGCGCCCGCAGGCGTCAGCGCGATCCCCGCCTCCTTGGCGAGCTGCACCACGCGGGACGCGGTACCCGGAGCGACGTCGAGCGACACGAAGTAGCCGCCCTTGGGCTCCGTCCACGACGCGATGCCGGACCCGCCCAGACGCTCGTTCAGGATCTGCGCCACCGCCTCGAACTTGGGCGCCAGGATCTCGCGGTGCTTGCGCATGTGCTCGCGCACGCCGTCGGCCGAGCCGAAGAACAGCGCGTGCCGCAGGTGGTTGATCTTGTCCGGGCCGATCGAGGCCGCCGACAGGTGCTTCTTGTACCAGGCGATGTTGGCCGGCGAGCTGGCGAGGAAGGAGACGCCCGCGCCGGCGAACGTGACCTTGGACGTCGAGGCGAACATGATCACGCGGTCCGGGTTGCCGGCCTCCGCGGCCAGCGCGATGGCGTTCGGGCTGGTCACCTCGTCGTCGGTCAGGTGGTGCACCGCGTACGCGTTGTCCCACATGATGCGGAAGTCCGGCGCCGCGGCGGGCATCGAGACCAGCGCGCGGGCGACGTCGTCGGTGATGACCGCGCCGTCCGGGTTCGAGTAGGTGGGGACAACCCACATGCCCTTGATGGTGGGGTCCTCGGCGACGAGCGCGGCCACGGCCTCGGCGTCGGGCCCGTCCGGCGTCATCGGCACGGAGATCATCTCGATGCCGAGCGCCTCGCAGATCGTGAAGTGCCGGTCGTAGCCCGGCACCGAGCAGATCCAGCGCACCTTCTCCTCGCGGGCCCACGGCTTCGGGGACTCGGGGAACCCGAACAGCTCGGCGTACGCGACGACGTCGTGCATGGTCGTGAGCGAGGCGTTACCCCCGGCGAGGAGCTGCTCGACCGGCACGTCCAGCAGCTCGGCGAAGATGCGCCGGATCGGGAGCCCGCCGTCGAGCCCGCCGTAGTTGCGGGCATCGGTGCCCGTGTCGTCGGCGTGCACGCCGACGCCGGGCAGGGCCAGCATCGGCTCGGCGAGATCGAGCTGCTCGGCCGACGGCTTGCCACGCGTGAGATCCAGCTTCAGGCCCTTGGCCTGAAGCTCGGCGTAGGCCTGCTGGATCTCGGGGAGCGCCGGGAGCATGACGGTGGGGGACGACGTCGTAGTGGTCACCTCCCGGAGCCTACGCTCAGCCGGCGGTCGGTGACAGTTCGGAGCGTTCGCCCTTGCCGTCCGCGGCGTCCTTGTCCTCGACAGCGTCGGCCGTACCCTCGGTCGGGGAGGCGGGCGGGTCGGTCTCCGGCGCGGCGTCCTCGGTCTCCGCCGGAGCATCCTTCGTCTCCGCCGCGGTGTCAGCGACGTCCGGGACCGGATCCGCGACGGGGTCGGCACCAGCGGCCTCGCCCAGGTCCTCGCTCGGCTCCTCGTCGGAGGTGCCGTCCGTCGCGTCGCCTGTCGCGTCGTCCGCCGGCTCGTCCGTTGCCGGGGTCGTTGCCGTGTCCGCAGCCTCATCAGCCGCTGCGTTCGCCATCTCGTTGGCGGCGGCCGCGGAGTGCTCGCCGCGGAGCGCGACCAGCGACTCCTCGAGGATGTCGAGCGCCATCTCCAGCTCGGGCTGGACTATCGACAGCGGCGGTGACAGGCGGACCGTCTCGGTACGCGCGTCCTTGGCGAGGACGCCGCGTTCCAGCAGCGCCTCACAGAGCTCGCGCCCGGTGCCGAGCGCGGGGTCGAGGTCGATGCCTGCCCACAGCCCGATGGTGCGGGCCTCGGCCAGCAGGCCGCGTTCGACGAGTGCCTCGAGTCGTTCGGTGAGCACCTTGCCCGACGCCGCCGCGCGCGCCTGGTACTGACCCGTCGAGAGCAGGTCGAGCGCCGCGATGCCGACGGCGCACGCGAGCGGGTTGCCGCCGAACGTCGAACCGTGCGTGCCAGGGGTCAGGACGCCGAGGATCTCCGGCTTGCCGACCACCGCCGAGACCGGGATGATCCCGCCGCCCAGCGCCTTGCCCAGGCAGACCAGGTCGGGCTGCACGTCCCAGAGCTCACAGGCCAGGGTGGTGCCGGTGCGGCCGAGCCCCGACTGGACCTCGTCGGCGACCAGGGCGATGTCCTGCTTGGCGGTGAGCTCCCGCAGGCCGGGCCAGAACTCGTCCGGCGGCACCACGACGCCGGCCTCGCCCTGCACCGGCTCCATCAGGACGGCCACCGTGGTGTCGTCGACGGCGGCGGCCACGGCGTCCAGGTCGCCGAACGGAACCCGCCGGAACCCCGGGGCGAAGGGTCCGAACCCGGCGCGCGCGGTCGGGTTGTCGGAGAGGCCGACGAGGGTGGAGGTGCGGCCGTGGAAGTTGCCGGCGGCGACGACTACCGTCGCTTCGTCCTCCGGCACCCCGCGCACGTCATGACCCCACTTGCGGACCGCCTTGACCGCGGTCTCGACAGCTTCCGCGCCGGTGTTCATCGGCACCACGAGGCTGTCCTCGCCGCCGGTCGTCAGCACCCCCACCACCTCGACGAGCCGCTGGGCGAACTCCTCGAGCCGGTCGTGGTCGAACGCACGGGACGTGAGCGTGACCTGGCGCAGCTGCGTCATCGCCGCGGCCACGAGGCCTTGGTGCAGGTGCCCGAAGTTCAGCGCCGAGTACCCCGACAAGAAGTCGAGGAACTCGTTGCCGTCCGTGTCCCATACGTGCGTACCGTGCGCCCGCGCGACAGTGATCGGCAGTGGGTCGTACGTCGGGGCGAGTGCGCCGTGGGTCGTGTCCGCCATGACCCGCAGCCTAGGGCTGGTCCCGCCATCCCGCCGAGCAGATGCGTATATGGGCTGCCCAGCCATGCCTACTTCTGCTCGATGACCCGGGGGAAGCGCTCCGGAGGTGCGCCGAACGCGACGCGGGACTGGGCGATCACGGTGTGGCCGAGGGCGCGTGCGCCGACCCAGCCGACTATCGCGCCCACGCCGAACGGCAGGATGCGACCCAGCAGCAGGCTGCCCTGCTTGGCGATCTGCTTCTGGATGAACCGGTGCGTGAGCGCCTTGTTCACCTTGTGCAGCGTGGTGCGCGGCATGCTCGTGAGCAGCACCTTGCCCCAGGCGACGCCCGAACCGCCGATGGCGTTCTCGACGTCCTGTGCACCCTGGTCACCGAGCACCGTGGCCAGCAGCAGCGCCCGGCGGCGCGGGACGTCCTGGACCTCGATGCCGTGCACGTCCGCCACCGCGAGGGAGAACGCGGCCGACGAGGCGAAGAACGTCGCGACGTCGCTCGTGGACAGGGCGACGCTCGCGGCGGTGCCGACGGCCGGGATCGCCGCGGCCGCTCCGACCGCGGTGCCCGTCGTCTGGATCACCCGCATGTACTCCTTCTCCAGGAGCTTGATGACCTCGGCCGGGCTGGCGTCGGGGTTGCGCGCCCGCACCTTGTCCACATGCTTGTGGATGCTCGCGGACGGGATCGTCACCGCCTTGTCGACCAGGTGGTCGAGCGGGCTGTCGGGCTTGTAGTGGACCCAGTCCGCGGGTGTGACCTCGACGCCGTGGTCCGGCTTCAGTACCGCGTCGCCGGGAGCCGGCTGGTTGGCGGACTCCGGTGCCGTCAGCTTCTGCTTGTCGTCGACCATGTTCAGCCCTCCGTCGGCTGCTCGAACTGCGCGTTCGGGATCTCGGCGCCCGCCTTGAGCGTGCGGCCCACCGTGCAGGCCTTGTCGATCGACCGCTGCGCGATGGTGAGGAGCTTCGCGCGGTCCTCGTCGTCGAGCATGGACAGGTCGATCTCGAACTTCTCGGTGAGCACCGGGTAGCGGTCCTCGGCCATGTCCTTCGGGTCCTCGACCCGGATGGTGGTCTTGTAGTCGTCGCCGAGCCGGCGCGCGAACGCCCTGTCGCTGCTCATCCCGGCGCACGCCGCGAGGGCGACCTTCATCAGCTCACCCGGCGTGAACACGGCCCCGGCCTCGGCCGGACCGATCTCGACGCGCGCACCGCGGGCCGAGAAGCCCGTGTAGGTGCGGATGCCGTTGCGCTCCACCCACAGCGGGTCCGTGGGCGAGGGGGTCACGGCGTCTGCGGCGCTCGTGGCGCTCGAGGTGGTGATCTGCTCCGTCATGAGGATCATCCTTCCACTGGTCACCGACACGGTCACGGAGTGAGGGCCAACGCGTCCCGCTCGGTCGGACTAGTGCACAACGCGAACGAGGCCCGCGACGTTCCCGTTCACCGCGCAGAGTGCACCCGACGCTGCGACGATCGTGCTCATGGCGCAGAACCCGAGCGACAGCCCCGAGACGACCGGCTCGACGCAGACCGGTCCGACGCCGCCGGGCCCGACGCCCACCGACCCCGCTGCGGCACAGCCGACGACGTCGACCGCCGCACGGTGGCGGCCCGACTGGCGCGACGTCGTGAAGCGGCTCGTCGGCGTCGTCGCGGTGATCGTGGCCGTCTGGCTGATCTACCTGTTCCTCGATGCGTTCCTGCCGCGGTGGTGGGCCCAGGTGATCGGTAACGCGGTGGACGGGTCGTTCACCGCGGGGGCCTGGTGGGGCCTCCTGATCGGCGGCGTGTTCACGCTGGCGCCGGTGCTGCTCCTGGCACAGGCGGTCCTCACCAGAAAATCCTTGCAGGTGCGCAGCGGGTTCCTCATGTTGGCGGTCCTGCTCGCGGTGCCAAACCTCCTGACGCTGGGCATCGTCCTCGGCACGTCGGCGGCGGCGCACGCCGGCGAGCGGATCCTCGACGTCGACGGGCCGGCGTTCCGCGGCGGGACCGCATGGGGCGCGGTCATCGGCGGTCTCGTCGCGCTGGCGATAGTCACGATGAGCGTGCTGTACCGGCGCCGCGGCACCCAGCTCAAGCAGCTCCGGGCGAAGCAGAATTGACGGCGGCGCGCGGCGCAGGCCGCCGGAGCGGTCGACGTAGGCTTGCCGCATGACCGCGATCGACACCCCGTACGAGGACCTGCTGCGCGACGTGCTCGAGAACGGGACCCGCAAGGGTGACCGGACCGGCACGGGGACCCGTAGCGCCTTCGGGCGGCAGATCCGGTACGACCTGGCCAAGGGCTTCCCGCTGATCACCACCAAGAAGGTGCACCTGAAGTCGGTCGTGTACGAGCTGCTGTGGTTCCTCCGCGGCGACTCCAACGTGCGCTGGCTGCAGGAGCGCGGGGTCAAGATCTGGGACGACTGGGCCGACGAGTCGGGCGAGCTGGGCCCCGTCTACGGTGTCCAGTGGCGCTCCTGGCCCACGCCCGACGGCGGGCAGGTGGACCAGATCGCCAAGGTGGTCGAGCAGATCCGCACCAACCCGGACTCGCGGCGGCACGTCGTGACGGCGTGGAACCCCGCCGAGGTGGACGACATGGCACTGCCGCCGTGCCACGCCCTGTTCCAGTTCTACGTCGCGGACGGCAAGCTCAGCTGCCAGCTCTACCAGCGGTCGGCGGACCTGTTCCTCGGCGTGCCGTTCAACATCGCCTCCTACGCGCTGCTCACCCACATGGTCGCCGCGCAGGCCGGCCTGGAGGTCGGCGAGTTCGTGTGGACCGGTGGGGACTGCCACATCTACGACAACCACGTGGAGCAGGTGCGCACCCAGCTCGAACGGGACCCGTACCCGTACCCCTCGCTGCGGCTGGCTCCGCGGGAGTCGATCTTCGACTACGAGTTCGAGGACGTCGAGGTGCTCGGCTACGTCTCACACCCCACGATCAAGGCACCGATCGCAGTCTGATGATCGGACTCATCTGGGGACAGGCACGCGACGGCGGCGGACGGCCGGTGATCGGCGCAGGCGGCGACATCCCGTGGCGCGTGCCCGAGGACTTCGCCCACTTCAAGCGCATCACCGCGGGCCATCCGGTAGTGATGGGACGGCTCACCTGGGAGTCGCTGCCGAAGCGTCCGCTGCCCGGCCGCACCAACGTCGTCGTCTCGTCGCGCGGCCCGGACAGCGTGGCGGACGCGGACGCCGTGCCGGCCGCGACCATCGGCGAGGCGCTCGAGATCGCGGCGAACGCGCCCGGCGGGGACGAGATCTGGATCATGGGCGGTGCGCAGATCTACAGCGAGACGCTGCCTGTGGCCGACGTGCTGGAGGTGTCCGAGATCAACAAGGAGGTCGAGGGCGACGTGTTCGCCCCCGAGATCGGCCCCGAGTGGACGGTCACGGCGTCGACCGAGTGGACGACGTCGGCGTCCGGACTCCGGTTCCGGCACCTGACCTACACCCGCACCTGACGGATCAGTGGTCGAGCTCGTGCGGTGCCGATGGTCAGTCGGCGCTGTCCGAGTCATCCCCACGCCCTCGAGCGCGCGCAGGGGGATGCGGGTAAGAGCGTGGGCTTGCACGTCGGGCATGGCCTTGCTGTCCGCGTAGCGCGCCAGGGGGATGCTCGCCCGCGGTGAGGTGGTGCGCGAAACGTGGGGTTTGACGGCGGCGTGGCACTAGCAACTTGCGGTGCAGGAGCGCCCGCCCAAGTCGACGTCACGATCTAAGGGTTGGGCGAGATGGCGGTGCACCGGGGTCTACTTTCTGCCCTTCTTGAACCCCCATTGCTGGGGGACAACCCGTGTGCAGCCCTTACCGGCAGATCGGCCACCTCGCAGGGATCGACCATATCAATCTGATAGCCGGTTCTGTGGTTGGATCACGGGCCCCACCTAGTGAAGGAAGTACGTGTACAGAGCAAAGTCCCGCCTCGTCGCGGCGTTTCTCGCGATGCCCTTGGCGCTCAGCGTTCCCACCGCGAGCGCTTCCGTGGCCTCTCCGGCAGAGGAACCACAGGACAGGGTCGCGGCAATACAAGACGCCGCCGAGGGCCACGTGGACGAATGTGCCTATACGTAGACGGCGGTCGTTGAACTCTGACGACGGCTCGACGCTCGCACTGAATGACTCTGGCGAACTGGTCGACGCGGTTAGCGCATCCGCCGATTCATTCGTCGATTGCGTCGATGCTGAGCCTGTAGTCGAGACCCAGGTCACTGCGGCCAATGCGAGCAGCGACTGGTCTGCGAGGAAGGTCTTCAGCTCAAGGAACCGATATTTCGGTAAGACCGACTCCAACGGCGAGTTCGATGCGCAGTACACCCCGCGAACGGTCGCGTGGTCGTACCGCATCTCCGCGCCGTTCAAGGCCATTGCGGTTGGCAACGCGACTGCCCGTACCTCACGCACTCCTTGGCGTTCACCGCAAGTCCCGTGCACCTACTCGAAGGTCCAGTCCGTGGGCTATATCTTCCACTCGGCGTGTCCCGGGAACACCGGCCTCGTCGACTGGAGACTGACCGCCTCCATCGGGTTCCCTGTGGAGGTCGCGGGTAACCCGGGCAAGGCCACGATCAGATGGACCTTCAACTACAGCACCGTTTAGTACAAACGGCTTGAACGTGCGGATGACGCGTCCATGGATGCGGGAATCCGGATCCGCCATGTGGGTCTGTGAGCTCGCTCCAGGGGGAGCTGACAGCTGGGATACCAGGGTCGGGCCGGGTGAGTTGACCATGGCACTGATCTCGGTTCAGTCGGTTCGGCGGAACCATAACTACGAGGGTTACGGTTCTGCCGAACCTACTGAACTCAACTTAGTTCGGGGCGCCTCCAGGCGTCAGTCCGGTAGGCCGCGTCGAAGGTCCACCGTGGGTCAGCGGTCTCGCCGAACGCCTGGGACTGCACGGTCAGGGTGCCGTCAGGTGCCCAGGCGAGCCGGATACGCCAGGTCGTCAGGTTGTCGCCGAGCAGCGAGCAGCGCACGTCCAGGGTGTCGGGGCTGGTCCAACCTGCGGTGACGACGGCGGGCTGGTCGTCGACGACGGTCCGTACCGGGCGGTCGAACCGCAGCTCGACGTCCCAGCCTGCCACGGTGCGACCGTCGGCACCGGCCGGGCCGACGGCGCTGGTCAGCCGACCGCCGCCGTCGTCCAGCGAAAGCACGAGCCCGGCGGGGCCGGGACCGCCGACGACGTTCGCGTACCGCTCGGCGACGGGTCGCGCGTGCGCGGCGACGTGACGAGGTGCTGGCCAGGGCAGCCCGACGGCGGCGCCGTGCGCGCCGCTCAGGGCACGCCCGGCGTCGAGCGTTTCGACCAGGGGATCGATCAGCAGGTCGAGCACGTCGTCGATGAACCGGTCGCCGCTCGGGCAGGCCTGGAAGTCCGCGGTGACCACCACCGCTAGCCCACGGGCGGGGTTGCCGTACACGAGCTGACCGCCGAGCCCGTACATGAGCCACCATCCCGGACGGGGGAGCCAGAGCTGGTAGCCGTAGCCGCCACGCAGCGCGGCGGCGGAGTTCTGCAGGGCGGTGTCCGCCTGCGGGCTCGTGGCGGCGCGGAGGTAGTCGGTGGGCAGGAGTCGGACGCCGTCGTGCACACCGTCGTCGAGCAGGAGGTGCGCCAGGCGCAGCAGGTCGCGCGGGGTGCAGACCAGCCCCGAGCCGCCGTGGGCGATGCCCTCCGGCCCGGTGAGGAACCGCAGGTCGGGGCTGATGCCCAGCGGGTCGAACAGGCGCGGCCGCAGGTAGTCCGGGAGGGACGTGCCGGACAGCCGCTCCACGAGCGCGGCCAGCGTGTACGAGGCACTGGTGTCGTAGGTGAAGACCGTGCCCGGCGGGTGCGTCGGCGGCACGCGGAAGTAGGACTCCAGCCAGTCGCCGTCCGTCCGCTCGTACGTGGTGGACGAGTGCGGCCCGCGCATGGCGAGCATGTGCCGGAGCGTCGTGGCCTCGAGCCAGGGATGCACCGGGCTCATCTCGGGGCCCATCTCAGGGAAGTGCTCAGTGACGGGGTCGTCGAGGCTCAGCAGCCCCTCGTCCGCGAGCAGCCCGATCGCCAGGCCCGTAACCGTCTTGGACACCGAGTACATCCGCTGGGGCGTGTCCAGGCCGGACGGCTCGCCGACGGCGTGCGCGACGGTCTCGCCCCGGACGCTCACCTGGACGGTGTGCAGGGCGATGTCGAGGGCGGCCGACCGGCGGGCGAGCCCGCTGATCAGGCCTTCCACGGACGTGCTGTCGAGAGGCGCGGGCACAGATCAGGTCAGGTCGCGCACCGCGGCGTACTGCTCGCGGATCACCGGCTTCGGGTCGGCGTCGAGCGTCGTGGCGATGGTCGTGGACCACGCGGGCGCGGCGGCATCCGGGTCGTTCGCACCGGCCAGGACCCAGGCGGCCTGGCGCGCGGCGCCGTCGGCCACGTACTCGCCGGGCTCGGGGATGCCGATCGGCAGACCGAAGACCTGCGGGGCGATCTGCTGCACGGCCGGCGACTGCGCCGCGCCGCCGATCAGCATCACGCGATCCACCGAGACGCCCTGCGCGCGCAGCGCGTCGAGGCCGTCGGCCAGCCCGCAGAGCATGCCCTCGATGTAGGCCCGGGCGAGGTGCGCGCGGGTCGACGTCGCGAGGCGGATGCCGTGCAGGGTGCCCGTCGCATCGGGGCGGTTGGGCGTGCGCTCGCCCTCGAGGTAGGGCACGAGCACGAGGCCGTCGGACCCGGCCGGCGCCTGCAGCGCGAGCTCGGCGAGGCCGTCGAAGTCGACGTCGAGCACCTCGCGGGCGGCGTCCAGGACGCGCGCCGCGTTCAGGGTGACGGCGAGCATGAGGGCGTTGCCGGTCGCGTCGGCGAAGCCGTTGATCGCGCCCGACCCGTCGGCGGTGCGCTCCGGCGCGACGGCGGAGACGACGCCGGAGGTGCCGATCGAGATCGCGATGTCGCCCGGCGTCATGCCGAGTCCGAGGGATGCGCCCGCGTTGTCGCCGGCGCCGGGCCCGATGAGACAACCGGTCCCTGAGCCTGTCGAAGGGTCGACCGCCGAGCCCGCGACGGACGGGTGCGCGACCGCGCCGGCCTCCGTCACGCCGACCACCCGCGGCAGCACGACGTCGGCCCGTCCCAGGGCACGTTCCAGCAGGTGAGGCCGGTACTGGCCGACGGAGGCGTCGTAGTAGCCGGTGCCCGACGCGTCCGAGCGGTCGGTGAAGAGCTTGTCCAGCTGCGGCCCCAGGGGAGCGGTGGGGTCGTCCGCGGGCCCGTAGCCCGCGATGCGCCAGGACAGCCAGTCGTGGGGGAGCGCCACCGCGGCGACGCGCGCCGCGTTCTCGGGCTCGTTGTCGTGCAGCCAGCGCAGCTTGGTGACGGTGAGCGAGGCGACGAGCACCGAGCCGACGGCGTCGGCCCAGGCCTGGGCGCCCGCCTCGCGGCTGCCCTCGCCCAGCTCGGTGATCAGGGCCTCGGCGGACGGCGCGGAACGGTTGTCGTTCCACAGCAGCGCGGGCCGGATGACGTTGCCGTCGGCGTCGAGCACGACCATGCCGTGCTGCTGACCGCCCACGGAGAGCGCTGCGACGTCGGCCAGGCCGCCCGCAGCGGCGGCCGCCTCCTGGAAGGCGTCCCACCAGTGCCGCGGGTCCACCTCCGTGCCGTCCGGGTGCTTGGCGGAACCGGTGCGGACCAGCGCTCCGGTCTCGGCGTCGCGCACGACGATCTTGCAGGACTGCGTGGACGTGTCCACGCCGGCGACGAGGGGCATCGGTGCTCCAGGAACAGAGTGAGGTGGGAAGGCGACAGACACGCTACCGCGCCGGCCAGGGTCGTTCCGCGAAGTAGAGCGAGCGTCCGGACGCCCGCTCTACTTCGCGGACACAACTGTGTCGAAGTAGAGCGAGTGTTCGGACACTCGCTCTACTTCGCGGGGTGAGGGGTCAGCCGATCAGGTGCTTCAGGGCGAGCTGGTGGAGGCGGACCAGGCCGTAGTCCTTCTCGGCCAGGGCGTCTACGTCGGGGTCTGCCTCGGCGAGGAACGAGTCGAACGTCTCACCCTCGGCGAGGGTCGACTGGCCCAGCTCGAAGATGCCCGCGTGCTCGAACGCGGCCTGCACCTCGGAGTCGGCACGGTATGCGGCGGCCTTGGCCGCGAGCATGTCGTAGGTCTCCATGTTGGCCTTGGCCGACTCCCACACGCCGTCGAGGTACTCGGTGCGCGACGGCTTGTAGTCGAAGTGGCGCGGGCCGTCGTAGCGCGGGCCGCCGTTCGGGAAGCCGTTCTCCAGCAGGTCGACCGTGAAGAACGCGGACAGCAGGTCGCCGTGACCGAACACGAGGTCCTGGTCGTAGCGCGGCCCGTGCTGGCCGTTCAGGTCGATGTGGAACAGCTTGCCCAGGTGCAGCGCCAGGGCGATGCCGTGGGTGTAGTTGAGGCCGGCCATCTGCTCGTGGCCGGTCTCGGGGTTGAGGCCCACGATGTCGCCGTTGTCGAGCGAGTCGATCAGCGCGATGGCGTGACCGATCGTCGGCAGGAAGATGTCGCCGCGCGGCTCGTTGGGCTTGGGCTCCAGGGCGATCTTGAGCCCGTAGCCCTTCTCCTTGATGTACGAGGCGACGGTGTCGATGCCCTCGGCGTAGCGCGCGTGCGCGGCGTTGAGGTCCTTCGAGTTGTCGTACTCGGTGCCCTCGCGGCCACCCCACATGACGAACGTGGAGGCGCCCATGTCGGCGGCCAGGTCCACGTTGCGCAGCACCTTGCGCAGGCCGAAGCGGCGCACGTCACGGTTGTTGGAGGTGAACGCGCCGTCCTTGAAGACGGGGTGCGTGAACGTGTTGGTCGTGACCATCTCGCAGACCATGCCCGTGTCCGCGGCGGCCTGCTTGACGGAGTCGATGTGCTTCTGGCGGGCGGCGTCGTCCGAACCGAAGGGGTAGACGTCGTTGTCGTGGAACGTGAAGCCCCAGGCGCCGAGGTCCGCGAGCTTGCGGACGGACTCGGCGGGGTCGAGCTCGGGGCGGGTCGCCGTGCCGAACGGGTCGGCGGCGGGCCAGCCGACGGTCCACAGGCCGAACGAGTACTTGATGTCGCTCACGGAGGTCTCCTCATCGAGGCGGCCCCGGTATGCGGCGCCGCATTTGTTGTACGGATGAACTATTGCGCGAGGTTCCGCTACAGTCAAGGCGTGACCACCGCCGGGACCGCACGCGAGAGCACCACGTGGACGGGCCCTGGCGCGGCCCGGCAGCACACCCTGCGCGAACGCAATCTCGAGCTGGTCGCGCGCGCCGTGTTCGAGGTCTCCGAACCACTTTCGCGCGCCGGTGTCGCCGCCGCGACCGGCCTCGCCCGGGCCACCGTGTCGACCCTGGTCGACCAGCTGGTGGCCGCCGGGCTCGTGCGGGAGCTGCCCGCGGTGACCGGCGGACGAGCAGGCCGGCCCGCGGTACCGCTCGTCCCGGCCCCCCGTTCCGTCGTCGGCCTCGGGCTCGAGGTGAACGTGGACTACCTCGGCGCGCGCGTGCTCGATCTCACCGGGGACGTCGTCGCCGAGCGTGTCGTCCCGGGCGCCTTCCATGACAGCGACCCGACGGCGGTGCTCGGCCGGCTCGGCAGCCTCGCCCGCGAGGTGTCCGACGGCGTCGCGGCGTCCGGCATGACCGTCGCCGGCGCCCGCCTGGCGCTGCCCGGCCTGGTCGACCCGCGCACCGGGCTCCTCGAGGTGGCGCCCAACCTCGGCTGGTCCACGCTCGACCCGGTCCCGCTGCTGGGGCTCGGCGACCTCGAGGTCCGCATCGCCAACGAGGCCAAGCTCGCCGCGCTCGCCGAGCTGGCCGGCGGCTCCGACGTCGCGGCACCCGACTCCTTCATCTTCGTCTCGGGTGACGTCGGCATCGGCGCGGCCATCGTCGTCGACCGCGGGCTGTTCCTGGGGGAGCGCGGCTGGAACGGCGAGATCGGGCACGTCGTCGTCGACCCGGCCGGGCCGCGCTGCTCGTGCGGCGCGTTCGGCTGCCTGGAGCAGTACGCGGGCAAGGAGGCGATGATGCGCGCGGCGGGGCTGCCGCCGGACTCCCCGCTGGACGCACTCATCGCTCGGCTGACCCGGGACGGCGCGGGCCCCCGCGCGTCGGGCAGCGCCCTGGCCACGCTGCCGGCCGGCCGGGCGCTCGGCTCCGCCCTCGCCGACTTCGTCAACCTGCTCGACGTCTCCACGATCGTGCTGGGTGGCGCCTACACCGAGCTGCTGCCCTGGCTCCGGGCCGACGTCGAGGAGGTGCTCGCCGATCGCGTGCTCGCCGCGCCGTTCGTCGACCTGGACGTCCGCGCCGCGCAGGCCGGCCCGCAGGCGGCGCTCACGGGCGGGGCGCGCGAGGTGCTGCAGGCGGTGCTGGCCGACCCGGCCGCCTGGGTCTGACCTTCGATCGACCACGTCTTGCGAGAGGTGCGCCTGGGCAGACTCGAACTGCCGACACCCGCTTTAGGAGAGCGGTGCTCTATCCACTGAGCTACAGGCGCTCGCGCCCCTCCGCGAGGGAGGAGCGCGTCCGGCACCGGGCAGAGCCCGGACCGGCGCACACAGCCTAGCGGCAGGCGGCCCCCGCGCGCTAAACGCTTCGGACCGGTCCGACGTCACATTTTGGCAACTTGCCTCCCAAACCTTGACTCGTCGGGCAAAAGGGCAGAACGATGCTCAGCAAACCCGGCGCGACGTCGCGTCGGGTCCGCACGACGGCCGTGCGGGTGGACGAGAGGATCAACGATGTTCCTTCGACAGACCAGGTCTCGGGGCACGTTGGCCCTCGCGACAGCCGCGGTGACCGGCTTGCTGCTGACCGGCTGCGGCGGCGGCGGTGGAAGCGCGCCCACTGCCGCGCCGAACCCGTACGCGACCGCCGAGGGGATGGAGTCGGCGACCGAGCTCATCGGCGAGTACCCCCGCGAGGAGACGCTCTTCACGAGCGGCACCCAGTGGGGTCCGCCGGCATCCTGGAACCCGATTCCCGGTGCGGGTGGTGCCACCGGCCTGGGCGGCCTGCTCTACGAGCCGCTGTTCCAGTTCGACCCCATCACCCTCGAGCTGACGCCCTGGCTCGCCGAGGGCGGCGAGTGGACCGGCGACGACACCTACGAGCTCACGCTTCGCGAGGGCCTGACCTGGCAGGACGGCGAGGCGCTCGACGCCGAGGACGTCGTCTTCACCGCGGAGCTCGGCAAGGTCGACGCCGTGCCGTGGAGCAACCTGTGGACCTGGCTGGACAAGGCGGAGGCGACGAGCGACACGACCGTCGAGTTCACCTTCTCGGACCCCCGCTTCCAGGAGTGGGACAACTGGCTCTACACGACCATGATCGTGCCGGAGCACATCATGGGTGAGTGGTCGGACGACGAGCTGCTGTCCAACCCGAACGAGAAGCCGATCGGTTCCGGGGCGTTCAAGTTCTCCGCCGTCGGGCAGGACCGCATGGTCTGGGAGCGCAACGACGACTGGTGGGCCAAGAGCGAGCTCGGCCTCGAGATGCCGATGAAGTACATCGTCGACGTCGTGAACACCTCCAACGAGGTGGCGCTCGGCCTGATGCTGTCCGGCAGCCTCGACCTGAGCAACAACTTCCTGCCCGGCGTGAACACGCTCGTGGACCAGGGTTCGGTCAGCACCTACTACGACGGTGAGCCGTACATGCTGGCGGCGGCGTCGGCCAACCTGATCCCGAACCAGACGCGCGCCCCGATGGACGATGTGGACTTCCGCCAGGCGCTGGCCCGGTCGATCGACGTCGACAAGATCGTCGCCAACGCGTACGGCGGCCTCGTGTCGAAGGCGCACCCGTCGGGTCTGGTCCCCGCGTTCGAGCAGTACTACGACGAGGACGTCGCCGCAGAGCACGGCTTCACGTTCGACGCCGAGGAGGCCAAGTCGATCCTGGCCGACGCCGGCTACGAGGACACCGACGGCGACGGCTTCGTCGAGACGCCGGACGGCGAGAAGATCGACCTCAAGCTGATCGTGCCGGCCGGCTGGACCGACTGGATGGAGGCGGCGCGCGTCATCGCGGAGGACGCCTCCGCCGCGGGCATCAAGGTCACCGCCGACTTCCCCGACGCGGGCGCCGTCGACGACGCCCGTGCCACCGGCGACTTCGACCTGCTGATCAACGGCAACGCGGGCATCAGCAACACGCCCTGGACCTACTACAACTACGCGTTCTACCAGCCCGTCCAGGAGCAGATGCTGGCGGGCAACTTCGGCCGGTACGAGGACGAGGAGGCCTGGGAGCTGGTGCAGGACCTGTCCCGGACCGAGAGCGGCACACCGGAGTTCTCGGAGACGCTGTCCCAGGTCCAGGAGAAGTTCATGACCGACCTCCCGGCGATCCCGCTCTGGTACAACGGCGCGTGGGCGCAGTACAACGAGTCGCAGTGGACCAACTGGCCCAAGGAGGGCCGCGAGGACGCGTACTTCCCGGTGATGTGGAACGGGTACGTGCAGATGGGCGGCCTCAACGCGCTTCTCGCCCTCGAGCCGGCCTCCTGACGTATGGGCGGCTATCTCGCTCGCAAGACGCTGGTCTACGGCCTGACCTTCGTCGTGGCGGTGACGCTGAACTGGTTGATCCCCCGGCTCATGCCGGGGGATCCGGTTCAGCGGATGGTGGCGCGCACCGCCGTCCAGCACCCCGAGACGATCGCGGCCATGACCGACTACTACGAGCGCATGTTCGGTCTGGACCTACCGATCTGGCAGCAGTACCTGAACTACTGGGGCTCGCTGTTCCGCGGTGACCTGGGCACGAGCGTGTGGCTGTTCCCCACGCCGGTCAGCGAGGTGGTGCTCGACGCCGTCCCGTACACGCTCGGCATCATGATCCCGGCGATCCTGCTGAGCTTCGTGGTCGGCAACACCGTGGGCGCGATGGCGGCGCGCAGCCGCTGGCTCGACAACGTGGCCCTGCCGGTGGGCTACCTGGTCACGGCCATGCCGTATATGTGGCTGGCGATCCTGCTCGCGTGGGGCTTCGGCGTGGCGCTCGGCTGGTTCCCCGTGGCCGGCGGCTACGACTTCGGCCTCGTGCCGCAGTGGACGTGGTCGTTCGCGCTCGACCTGCTGCAGCACTGGGTGCTGCCGTTCCTGTCGCTCTTCCTCGTCTCGCTCGGCGGCTGGGCGATCGGCATGCGCAACCTGATCATCTACGAGCTCGAGTCGGACTACGCGAACTACCTCGCCGCGCTCGGCGCGCCGAGGCGGCTCATCCGGCAGTACGCGTTCCGCAACGCGCAGCTGCCGCAGATCACGGGCCTGGCGCTCCAGCTGGGCACCATCCTGGGCGGCGCCCTGGTGACCGAGATCGTGTTCGCCTATCCGGGTCTCGGCAAGCTCGTGCTGTCCGCCATCCAGAACCAGGACTTCTTCCTGCTGCAGGGCACCCTGCTGTTCGTGGTGATCGGCGTGCTGGTCGCCAACTTCGTGATCGACATCGTCTACGTGCTGGTCGATCCTCGCACCAGGACCGGACTGACGGGGGGAACGGCATGACGGCGACACAGCCCGTTACAGGGCCGGGGACAGAGACAGCCGAACAGACCGGGGCGGCGTCGGGCCGCAAGCCGGGCGGGGACGCACGCGAGACGCTGTACTTCGCGCTGCGCAACCCCAAGGTCATCATCGGCATGGTGGTGGTGCTCGGGTTCCTGCTGCTCGGCCTGATCGGGCCGGCGTTCCTCAAGTACGCGCCCATGGACTACGCGGGGCCACCCATGGCGCCGCCGTCGGCGGACTTCCCGTTCGGCACCACGACGTTCGGCCAGGACGTCTTCGCGCAGTTCGTCGCGGGCCTGCGGTCCACGTTCCTCGTGGGCGTGCTGGGCGGCGCGGTCTCGGCCGTCATCGGCATGACCATCGGGTTCGTCGCGGGCTACCGCGGCGGACTGATCGACGAGCTGCTGAACATGCTCACCAACGTGGTGCTCGTGATCCCGGGCTTCGTGGTGCTCATCATCATCAACGCCTACCTCGGCGTGCGGAGCGTCCCGATGCAGGCGCTGTACATCGGCGTCTTCAGCTGGCCGTGGGTGGCGCGCGCCGTCCGCTCGCAGACCCTGTCGCTGCGCACGCGGGACTTCATCGACCTGGCGCGGCTGTCCGGGGTGGGGGTGGGCACGATCCTGCGGCGCGAGGTCGCGCCCAACATGTACTCCTACCTCTTCATGACGTTCGTGCTGCTGTTCGGCGGGTCGATCCTGACGGCGGCGTCGCTCGACTTCATCGGGCTCGGGCCCACCAACGCGATGTCGCTCGGCCTGATGATGAACCAGGCGGTGCAGTGGAGCGCGCTCCATCTGGGGTTGTGGTGGTGGTTCATCCCACCGGGGCTGGGGATCACGCTCATCGTCGGCTCGCTCTACATCATGAACGTCGGCCTCGACGAGGTCTTCAACCCCAAGCTGCGGGAGATGTGACATGGCCCTGGCTGTGAACGACCTCAAGGTCTGGTACCGCACCCGCCGCGGCGACGTGAAAGCCCTCGACGGCGTCACCTTCGAGGTGGCGGACGGCGAGATCATGGGCGTGGCCGGCGAGTCAGGGTGCGGCAAGACGACGCTCGGCAAGGCCCTGATCCGCCTCGACACCCGCATGAAGCACGTGGGCGGCACGGTGGTCCTGGACGACGACGAGCTGCCGCTGGCCGACGACGGAGCCATGCGCCGCCGCCGCTACCGCGAGGTGTCGCTCATCCCGCAGTACGCGATGTCCGCGATGAACCCGACCCGCAAGATCGGGCGGATGATCAAGGACCTCCTCGGGGCGCACAACGTCCGGTACAGCGACGTGCTGCCCGAGCTCGAGCGGCGTCTCAAGCTCGTCGGGCTGGAGCCGGACGTGCTGAAGCGCTACCCGATCGAGCTGTCCGGCGGCATGAAGCAGCGTGTGGTGCTCGTGCTCTCCACGCTGCTGAACCCGTCGCTCCTGATCGGCGACGAGGTGACGTCGGCGCTCGACGTCTCCTCGCAGAAGGCGGTGGCCCGGGCGCTCGTCGAGTTCCGCGACCACGGGTTCGTGAAGTCGATGATCGTCATCACGCACGACATCTCCGTGCTGTTCCAGGTCGCCGACACCATCCTCGTCATGTACGCGGGGCACCTCGCCGAGAAGGCGCCGGCCAGGACGATCATCAGCGAACCGCTGCACCCGTACACGAAGATGCTCATCGGGGCGCTGCCCAAGGTCGGCGACCGGTACGAGGAGCAGCAGCTCGAAGGCATCGAGGGACGGCCGCCGTCGCTCCTCGAACCGCCCGCCGGCTGCCGGTTCCGGGCCCGCTGCCCCCTGGCGCACGACAGGTGCGCGGAGGCGCCACCCTTCCGGGAAGTGGCCCCCGGGCACCACGTGGCCTGCTGGGCGGTGAGCTGATGCTGACCCTCGACCATCTCGACAAGGTCTACCGGACCGGCACCTTCGGCACCTCCGACCTGCACGCGGTGCGGCAGGTGAGCCTCGACGTGCAGCGCGGCGAGGTCGTGTCGCTCATCGGCGAGTCAGGCAGCGGCAAGTCGACGATCGGCAAGCTGGTGCTGCACCTGCTCGACTCCTCGGGCGGCACCATCACGTTCGACGGGCAGGACGTCACCAAGCTCTCGTTCCGCGCCCGCCGCGACTACTACCGCAAGGTCCAGGGCGTGTTCCAGGACCCGTTCTCGTCGTTCAACCCCATCTACAAGGTGGACCGCACGTTCGAGACGCTGCGCCGCTCCTACTTCCCCCGGGTCTCGTCGGGGGAGTGGCGCTCGCGGCTCGAGGACGCGCTCGCCGCCGTGACGCTCGAGCCCGACGACATCCTCGGCAAGTTCCCGCACCAGCTCTCCGGCGGGCAGCTGCAGCGCCTGCTCATCGCGCGGGCCCTGCTGCTCGACATCGAGCTGCTGGTCGCGGACGAGATCATCTCGATGCTCGACGCCTCGACCCGCATCGACGTGCTCAACCTGCTGGGTGAGCTCAAGGCGCGCGGCCTCGGCATCCTGTTCGTCACGCACGACCTCTCGCTCGGCAACTACGTCTCCGACCGCGTGGTCATCCTCTACAAGGGGCGTGTGGTCGAGCGGGGCGTGACGAACGCCGTCTTCGACGACCCGCTGCACCCCTACACCCGCGACCTCCTCGCCTCGGTGCCGCACCTGGACCGGACGTGGGACGAGGTCGAGGCCGAGGAGGCCGAGCGCACCAGGCGTCTGGCCGGCCGCTGCCTCTACCACGAGGCGATCACGGCCCAGGGCCGAGCCTTCGGCGAGGAGGCGGAGGCCGCCGACGGCACACCTGACGGCGTCGGCCTGGTCGAGTACACGCCCGGGCACTTCGTGGGGTGCTTCCGCAAGGCGGCGGAGGACCCGTGCCCCGCCGGGCCATGACCCTCCCGCTGGTCGAGCTTGTCGAGACCGGGCGTCGACAAGCCCGACCACCGGGGGTCAGGACCTGATCAGGACCGGGACGCCAGGGGTCAGGTCGGTGAGTCCGGCGAAGTCCTCGGCCGTGAGCCGGATGCAGCCGTTGCTCACCGCCTGCCCCTGGCCCACGCCCACGTGGAGGGCGGTCGCGGCGTAGTCGGTGCCGTAGAACCCGTCGAGGGTCTCGCTCTGCATCGACAGGAACACCGACATCCCGGTGTTCACCGCCTCCGTGACGGTGAACACCTGGGTGATTCCCTGCGGCGTCGGCGTGGCGGACGCGCCGACCGCCGCCGGGAGCCGGTCGCTGGAACCGTCGGCGTGCGTCACGGTCACCGTGCGGTCGGACACGTCGACCAGCACCGACCGCTTCTCCCGGATCAGCAGGACGTCGCTCCCGCGGAGCCAGCCCGCGGTCCCGTTGACCTGCTCCGGATCGCGCGACGGCAGGGCGCTGCGCCCGTACGGGACGAGCACCTGCACCCACCCCGGCCGGCTGTCCAGCACGAGCCAGCGCGCCTCGGCGTCGTAGTAGCGGGACTCGAGGGCGAGAACCGGCGCCTCGGTCACGTCGGGGCTCGCCCAGACCGGGATGCGGGGGTCGTTCGGCCGGGCCACCGAACCGGGCAGGTCCTCCAGGGAGTCGACGTCGGCCTGCGGCAGCGCGCGCGGCAGGAGCTCGGCGATGTCCGGCCTGGGCAGCGACCGTAGGGAGTACTTGGCGGGGGTCGGGGTCGGCGTCGGCTTGGGTGACGGCGTGGGGCTCGGCGACGGCGACGGGCTCGCGGACGGCGTGGCTGCCGCCGGAGCGGGCTCGTCGCGAGGAGACAGGCCGACCCACGCCGCGGCCACGAGCAGCACGACCGCCAAACCGCCCGCTGTCCAGGCCCAGAGCTTTCGCGACATGCACCGGACGATACCGGCCCGACATCTATGTCCGATATCTTCAGTTTCGCCCAAACCCTGGGAATCCGAACTCTTGTTCGATACTCTCACCCGGCACCCCTCGACCAAGGAGAGAACCCGTGGCATCCGCCGACCGGACGTTCCCCGTCACGACCGTCCCGACGCGCCGTTCCCGCAGACTGGTCCTCACCGGCGCGATCTCCGTCGCCCTCATCTCGACCGGGTCCGCGTACCTGGCGATGGTCCAGTTCGGCATCGACGTCCTCGCCATGAACCAGGGCACCGCGTACGCGACCGCCGGCGTCTTCGAGCTGTCCCTCGTCACCGTCGCCCTCCTCGCCCGCGAGGCCGCCCGGGACAACCGGCCCGGCGGCACCCTGCTCGCCCTGACCTGGGCGCTGTCGTCCGCGTCCGGTGTGTTCGCCGCGTGGCACGAGGCCTACATCGGCCACCCCGTCGGCGCGATCCTGTTCAGGTTCGTCGTGCCGCTGCTCGCCGCGCTCATGTGGCACCTCGCCCTGATCGGCGACCGGCACCTCGCCACCGGCACGTCCTGGTCGGCGATGCGGCAGTCCGCGCGCATGCACGCGCTCTTCCTGAGCACCGAGGACCTGTTCCGGGCACAGAGCCTGCACGACGGGTCGCGGACCGCCCGCCGTCGGCTCGCCCGCGCCGAGGCCGGACGCCGCAGGGCACGCTCCGTCGCCCTGCGCACCGTCCCGCCCATGGAGATGCGGGCGCAGGTCGCCGCCTGGTGCGAGGCGCTCGCGGCGGTGGGGGACGGCACCGCCGACGTCGCCCGGCTGCACCTCGCCGACCGGCAGCGGCTGACCGGCATCCTCGTGGACGACGAGCTCATGGACGGCCGCGTGTCGGACACGCGGGACGGCGCGCGTGCCGGCGTCGGGGTGGGTGCGCCCGACTACGAGCGCCGCGCCGCCGACGCCGTCGCCGCGGAGTTCGCCGACGTGCGTCCCGTCGCGCGGGGCCGGGACGCGGACGTGCGCGGCGAGGACTTCCTCGACCGGGACGTGTACGACGGCGGGGTGTACGACGGCGAGCTGTTCGACGGCGAGACCGATCGCCGGTCCGCACGCGTCAGCGCCGCCCTCGGCACGCCGCGCCAGGGCGTGAGCGAGCGAGCGCCCGCGCCCGAGATCGAGTCCGACCAGGATGCGGAGGCACCGCTCGAGGAGCCCGCTGAGGCAGCGGACCGGGCCACGGCGAACGTCCGGGAGGCGCTGCCCCCGCGTCGCCGTCCGCGGCGCAACACCGGGCTCGGGACCGAGGACGCCGAGCGCATGATCCAGCTGCGCACCAAGGGTCGTACGTACCGGGAGATCGCCGAGGAGGTGGGCGTCAGCCGGTCGACGGTGGGCAAGCGCATGCGCGAGTTCACGGAGACGGGTTCGATCCCGATCGTCAGGGCGCGCTGACCGGAACCCGGTTCGCCCCGGCCCGGCCGCGGCCGGGGCTGCCTACTCGCCCGGGTCGGCCTCTCCCGAGTCGGCATGGGCGATGCTCCCGAGGGACTTCCAGATCAGGATCAGCGTGATCCCGGAGCCCACGAACCCGAACCAGAACGGGGCGGCCAGCCCCCACTGCTCGGCGATGAAACCGCCCAGCGCGTTGCCCAGGAGGACCCCGCCGAACACGCTCACCATGTTGAGCGAACCCACGCGCCCCTGGAGGTCGAGCGGGGTGGCGCGCTGGCGCACGGCGTTGGAGATGGCGCCCCACACGAACGCGTAGACGCCGAACCCGAACATCGCGACGAAGGCGCCCCACACCGTCGTGTTGAGCGCCAGCGTCAGGTGCCAGATCACCTCGCAGGTCAGGACCACGCGCATCAGCGTCGCGAACGGGACCCGCTTCTGCAGACGGTCGAAGAAGGCGGTGCTGAGGAGGCCGCCCACCGCTGTCGCGGTGGTCAGCATGCCGAACTGGAGCGTGCTCATCCCCAGGCGCTCCGTCGCGTAGAGCACGAGCACGCCCATGGGCGCGGCGTAGGCGACGTTGAACGTGAGGATGGTGAGCATCAGCGTGCGGACGGCGGGGGTGCGCCACACCCAGCGCAGGCCCTCGGTGATGTCCTGGCGGATATGGGTACGGGTCTCGCGTACGGCAGCCTGGGACACCGAGATCCGCGAGATCAGGACGATCGCCAGCACTGCCGTGACCGCCTGGACGGCGAACGGCCAGGCCATGCCGGCGGCGAACAGGAACGCGCCGACGGGCGGCCCGGCGAGCTGGTTGGCCGTCACGAAGCCGGCCATGAGCCGGGCCTGGCCGACCGCCAGGTCTTCCTTGGGGGTCACCATCGGCAGGAGCGTCTGGCTCGCGGAGTCGGCGAACACCTCGGCCACCCCGAGGGCGAGGATGACCGCCAGCACGAGGACGACGTTCACGACGTCCGTGACGATGATGGCGCACAGCGCGACGATCACCGCGGCGCGCAAGCCGTTGGCGATCATCACCATGCGGCGGCGGTCCAGGCGGTCGGCCAGTGCGCCGGCCCAGAGGCCGAACAGGAGCCACGGCAGCGACTGGAGCATCGCGGCGAGCGCGACGAGGAACGGGCTGTCGGTCTGCGACGCGACGAGGAGCGGTCCCGCCGCGAGAGCTATGCCGTCGCCGATGTTGCTGGTCCAGGACGAGGTCACGAGCCAGCGGAACGACCGGCCCAGCCGGCGGGGGAAGACTGCCTCGATGAGTGCTCTCACAAACGTTCGAGTCTAGGTACGGCGTCCAGGCTTTTTTCTTCCGGTCGGACCGGGCCGGCCGAGGGGGTGATATCGCCGGCGCAGGACAGGGCTTTCCGGCCCTCGTGAGGGCTTCTCGGCCGGTGTCCGCGGCGCGGCGGCGGTGACGCGCGGGATCGGCGGGATCCTGCGGCCGGGCGAGCGGCAGTTCGGATATTGCGGACACTTCGATAACGTTTTACAGACGCACGTTTCAACAGTTGGACGATCGTCCGACTCGGTGTTGACGTCCGCCGGGAACAGGTGCAGACTCTCACAAGACGGTGCGCATCGCCCGCCCCCTGCGCGGTGCGCACTGTCATACCCCGTCGGGCTTCGGCCCGTCTGCGAAGCCCCTTCGGACCCCCTGCCGAAGGGGCTCTTGCATTCCCCGACGACGGTCACCGCGGCCGCCCGCGTCCCGGGCCGGTACGCCGCACCGTCGGCCCGGCGCGCACCGGGTGACCTGCGTGCGGGACACGCCAGGGAGTTCGGAGTGCCCGGCGTGTCGCGCGGCGTGGCGTGCGGCCCTTGCGGACACGACGCGGTTAGCGTGCTGGTGTGAACGCTGCACGCCGCCAGACCGCAGCCGCCTCCGAGATCTCGGCCGATCTGTCCGAGGAGCTCTCGGCCGCGCTGAACGACGAGACAACGGACCCGGCCACCGAGCTGGCTGTGTCGCAGCCCCCGGAGTCCACGCCGGACGGTGTCCGGGACCCCATGACCGAGTCGGTCGCGCGCTGGCGCGCCGGCCTGGTCCGGCTCGCCGGGGGATCCTCCCTGGCCGACGTCGGACTGCTGGGCGAGGCGGTCATCGACCTGTCGACCGCCCATCCCTCTGGTGTGGCCCAGCTCTTCGCGGGCCGGCCCACGCGCCTGTCCAACCTGGTGCGGGAGTCGGGTTCGCTGCCGGCGGCCCGCCGCCGGGCACGGGCGGTGGCCGCACGTTCCGCCGAGCACGCGCAGCGCTACGGGGTGTCGCCCACCTACCTGGCGATCGGCGTGGCCACGTGGGTCGAGCGGCCGACGACCGGTGGCGACCGGAGCGACATGGAGGCCATCACCCGGGTGCTCGGCCCCGCGAGCACGGTGCCCGCCCCCGAGCACGAGTCCGCCGACAGCCCGGCCGACGCGCCGGCGCTCACCGGTTCCGTCCCCATCGTGACGCTGGCCATGCCCTCCGGCCGGCCCGTGCCGCCGTCGGACGGCGAGGAGGACGAGCCGCGCGTGGTGCGCGCACCCGTGCTGCTCCGGCCCGTCATGCTCACGCCGCGCAGCGACGGCGAGGGTGACTACGACATCACGCTCGACTCCACGGTCGAGATCAACCCGGTGGTGGCGCGCACGCTGCGCGCCCACGGCGCGCTGCTCGACCCGACGGCGCTGGCCAAGGCGACGTTCACGCTCGCGGGCTTCAACCCGTCGGACGTGCTGGACCGCGTCGCGAGCCTCGGCTCGGCGGTGCTCGGCGAGTTCCAGCTCGACCGGCGGGTGCTGGTCGGCACGTTCGTCCACCCCGGGCAGGTGCTGGTCGACGACCTCGACGAGCTGGGCCCCGTCCTCGGGCAGCACGAGGTGGTCTCGGCGCTCGGCGGGGTGGACGGCTCGGTGACCCGGCTGGGCAAGGTCGAGCTCCCGGAGCGGCGCGTGGGCGACGCCGACCCGGCGCACGAGCGCGGCGTCGGCGACCTGGACCCGCACCAGCGGCACGTCGTGGACGCGCTGGCCACGGGCAGCCACCTGTTCGTCGACGCGCCCGTCGGGTCGGACGTCGCGGGCACGCTGGCCGCCGTCGTCGCGGAGGCGAACGCCAGCGGCCGGTCCGTGCTGTACGTCCCGGGGCACCGCCGTGCCGCCGACGCACTGGCCGCGCGCCTCGACTCGCTCGGCCTGGGCGGGCTCCTGCTCGACATCGCGCCGGTGCCGACGTGGCGCACGTCGACGGCGCGCCGTCTGCTGGAGGCGATGGCGCCCGCGCAGGAACGGATCGACGCCGACGCGGTGGCCCGGGTGCGGGACGCGCTGATCGGCTCGCGGGCACAGCTCGCCGGCTACATCGGGGCGCTGCACCGGGTGCGCGACCCGTGGCGCGTCTCCGCGTACGACGCCCTGCAGGCCCTCGCCCGGCTCACCTCCGAGCGCCCCGCCCCGGCGACCCGGGTGCGGCTGGCCTCGGAGACGGTGCTCGTCCTGGGCGCGGAGCGTCGCGCCGAGCTCGCCGCCGACCTCGAGCGGGCGGCCGAGCTGGGCGCGTTCTCGCTGCGGTCCGCGTCGAGCCCCTGGTTCGGCGCGCACATCCTCACCGACGAGGACGCCCGCTCGGCCCTGGCCCGGGTCATGCGTCTCGCCGATCACACGCTGCCGGAGCTGCGCAAGCAGATCGAGTACGTCGCCCAGGTGACCGGCCTGGTCGAGGCCACGACGGCCAACCAGTGGGGCGAGCAGCTCGCGATGCTGGGCGGCATGCGCGGCACGCTCGACGTGTTCCAGCCGATGGTCTTCGAGCGAACCGCCGCGGACATGGTGCAGGCGACGGCCTCGAGCCGGACGCGGTCCGAGCAGGGTGTCGAGATGGGCTGGCTGGCCCGGCGCCGGCTGAAGCGGCGCGCCCGCGAGATGGTCCGTCCAGGGGTCCGCGTGCCCGACATGCACGCGGCCCTCGTCGAGGTGCAGCGGCAGCGCGAGGTGTGGCAGGCGCAGTGCCCGCGCGGCGGCTGGCCGACCCTGCCGGAGGGTCTGGCCGCGGTGGAGGAGACCTACGAGGCCGTCCGCATCGACCTCGAGGCGCTCGAGCCGGTGCTGCGCTCCGCGCAGGCGGGCGGCGGGCTGCTCGACCTTGACCTGTTCGCGCTGGTCCAGCGGCTCGCGTCCCTCGCGGAGACCGCGGACGCGCTGACCCCGCTGCCCGAGCGGACCGCGGTGCTGCGCCGGCTGCGCAAGGCGGGGCTCGGCGAGCTGGTCGACGACCTCGGCGGCCGCCGCGTGGAAACCGACCTCGTGGGGCCGGAGCTGGAGCTGTCGTGGTGGTCGTCGGTGTTCGAGCAGATCCTGTCGACCGAGCCCGAGCTCGCCGGGCAGGACGGCGCAGGGCTGGATGCGCTCGCCGGCCGGTTCCGGGAGCTCGACCGCCGGCACATCGAGTCCCTGTCCGCACCCGTGCGGGCAGCGGTGCGTGCGCACCTCGGTGCGGCGATGCGCGACGAGCGGGAGGACGCCGAGGCCCTCTACGCGACGCTGGTCGAGGGCGGGCTCAGCTCGATGCGCGACCTCGTGTCCGGGCACGGCTCGACCGTGCGACGCCTGCGGCCGACCTGGGTGTCGACGCCGACCATGGTGCCGCACCTGCTGCCCGCCGAGCGGAGCGCGGACCTGGTGATCCTCGACGCGGTGCAGCACGTGCCGGTCGAGGTGGTCGTGCCGGCGCTGGCCCGTGGCCGGCAGATCGTCGTGGTCGGTGACCCGCGGTCGGCGTCGGGCACCGCGGTGCGCGACCTCGCGCGGCTCCTGCCGCGCGTGACGCTGCAGCCCGAGCCGGCGCGACGGGACCCGCAGCTCACGGGCCTGCTGGCCGCCCACGGGTACGAGGGCATCATGCGGCCGGCGCCCATGCCGCGGACCGAGGCGCTCGTGCACTTCTCGCTCGTGGACGGCACGGGGATGCCCGACCCGGTCTCCGGCACCGTCGAGTCGACGCAGGCCGAGGTGGAGCAGGTGGTCGACCTCGCGATCGAGCATGCGATGACCCGGCCGGAGGAGACCTTCGGCATCGTCACCGTCACCGCCGCGCACGCCGACCGCATCCGCGAGCGGCTGCTCGCCGAGGTCCGCGCGAACCCAGCGCTCGCGCCGTTCTTCGCCGGATCGCGCCCCGAGCCGGTGGTGGTCGCCGACGTCACGGGGGTCGCCGGGCTCGCGCGCGACACGATCGTGCTGACGCTCGGCTTCGGGCGGACGCCGCACGGCCGCGTGCTGCACCGGTTCGGCGTGCTGGGTGACGGCGGTGGCGACGCGATGCTGCTCGGCTCGCTGGGCGCCGCGCGCAAGCGGCTGCACGTCGTGTCCTGCTTCCCGGCGTCCGACCTCGATCCCGAGCGGCTGCGCGGCCCGGGGCCGCAGATGCTCGCGGAGGTGCTGGCCTTCGCCGAGGAGCGCTCAGGCCTCGCCGACCAGGTCGAGATCGGCAACGGCGTGGACGTCGCGCGGTCCGTCGACCGCCTGGTCGTGGACCTGGGGGAGCGGCTGTGGCGCTCGGGCCTCGTGGTCGAGACCGACTACGGCCTGCCCGGCGGCGACCGGATCCCGCTCGCGGTGGGGCATCCGGACCTGCCGGGCGAGCTCCTGGTCGCGGTCCTGACCGACGACGCCGCCTACGTCGCCGAACCCTCCATCCGCGTGCGCGACAGGCAGCTCGCCGAGCAGCTCGAGCGGCTCGGCTGGGTGGTCGCGCAGGTGTGGTCGGCCGCCGCGTTCCTCGACCCGGACGCCGAGGCGGAGCGGGTGCGCCGCGTGGTGCTGGCCGTGCGGGACGCCCGCGTGGGCGTCTCGGGCGGCGTGTCGCCGGCGGCGGAGCTGGTGGTCCCGCAGGTGCTGGACGACTGATCCCTGGGCGGTCCTGGGCCTCGGGCTTGTGTGGGCTCGGTCGGTTGGTGGGTCGACTTCGGTCGGTTGGTGGGTCGACTTCGGTCGGTTGCTCGGCCGCTGGTTCGACTTCGGTCCGTTGCTCTGAGATCGGTCAATCGATTGACCGATCTCAGAGCAACGGACCGAAGTCGTTCTTCCTGCCGTGCGACTGACCGAACTCATTGGGGGTTGCGGACTACCAATGGTTAGTTGTAACTTACCGTTCGTGACGACTTACCGAACGGTGACGGGGCAGGCGAACGCTGGGCCTGGCTCAGAACCTGGCTCAGAGCGTGGAGCCGGGCGTGGCGCCGGGCGCGGCGAGCGGCAGCTCGAGGCGCTGGGCGATGCCCGGCGCCGCGACATCGTCGCCCTGCTGGCCGGCGGCGCCGTGTCGGTGGGGGAGCTCGCCGAGCGGCTGCCGATCAGCCGGCCCGCGGTGTCGCAGCACCTCAAGGTGCTGAAGGAGGCCGGGCTCGTCCGCGATCACGCGGAGGGCACGCGGCGGCTCTACGGCCTCGATCCGAGCGGGCCCGCCGACGTGCGGGCCTACCTCGACCGCTTCTGGAGCAACCATCTGGCCGCCTTCGCCGAGTACGTCGGTGAGGACGCCGTCCGACGGCGGGGCGATGCCTCGTCCGGTCAGGCGGGGCGCGGCGAGGAGTCCGAGAGGGACCGATCATGAGCGAGACCCAGTCGTACGCGCCCGTCGTGGCGGAGGTGACCGTGCCCGCTGGACAGGCGCGGGCGTTCGAGCTCTTCACCGTGGAGCACGCGGCGTGGCTCGCCGAAGGGCACTGGCTCGGGGGTGAGCGGCCCGCGGCGATCGTGTTCGAGCCGACTCCGGGCGGCCGCTGGTACGAGCGGCAGCCCGACGGCACCGAGTGCGACTGGGGGCGGGTGCTCGAATGGAGCGCCCCCGGCCGGCTCGTGCTCGCCTGGATGCTGGACGGCGACTGGCGGTTCGACCCCGACGTGGAGCGGGCGAGCCGTGTGGAGGTGACCTTCACCGAGGTCGGACCCGACCAGACCGTGCTGCGCCTGGTGCACACCGGGTTCGAGGCGCGCGGTGCGGGCGGCGGTTCGGTCCACCGCGGCGTCGGCTCGGCCGACGGATGGCAGGCGTACCTGGATGCGCTGGTGGCGTTCACCACGCCCTGACCGGACGTGGGCCGCGCTGGGCGACAATGGTGGCGTGAGCGAGTCCGTGAACACCCCGGCCGACCCGGCCCCGAGCGACGCCGCCCCACGCCGACGGGGCCCCCGCCGCGCCGTGCGGCGCGGGACCGAGCGCGAGGCAGTGCTCGGCGTGAGCGCCGACGAGCGTCCGGCGGGCTGGGGTGAGGGTGGTAGCGCGGCCGACGTCGGCCACGACTCGAACGACGAGCAGCTCCGCCAGGACGTCCCGCCGCACTGGGCCTGAACCCGTCACCGGCGCCACGGACGGCGCTGCCGATGAGTCGAGAACGGGGTTACGTGCGCAGCGCGTTCGCTCGCGAACGTAACCCCGTTCTCGCAGTCCTCAGGAGCTCGTTCAGCTGGTCTGCGACGGCGAGTGCGCGCCCGACTGCGCACGCAGCAGGTCGCGGATCTCGGTGAGCAGCACGACCTCCTCCGCGGCGGCCTCCTCGACAACCTCTTCCGTGGTCTTGCGCAGGGATTGCAGCTTCTTGATCGGGAGGATCACGAAGAGGTAGATCGCGGAGGCGATCAGCACGAACATGATCAGGCCCTGGATGAACAGCCCGATCGGGAATTCCGTGGTGTCACCGCGCCAGTTCGGGACGCTGAAGGCGATACCCGAGAAGTCCGGAGCGCCGACGAGCCACCCGACGAGCGGCATGATGAAGCCCTCCACGAGGCCGCTGATGACCCCGGAGAAGGCGGCGCCGATGACGACGGCGACCGCGAGGTCGAGCACGTTGCCGCGCGTGATGAATTCCTTGAAACCCTGAAACATTCTGTGTCCCCTGCTGTTGTTCATCGGTGGTCGAGAGCCGCCGGGACCGGCCCGGTCAAGGATTCTGCGGTTACTTCGAACATTCCGCACCTTGGACGGACATTCTGCCGAATTGCGGCGCTGTTTGCCCCGCTATGCCCGGGCGATAGCGACCATAGCGCTCTACGGCACCAGTACCGCCGTCACCGCGCCCCAGCCCGAGACCGCCGACAGCTCCGGCGCGTCCTCCGGGACCACCGCGACGAGCGTGACCGGACGGTCGCCGTCCGACGCCGGTCCCAGCAGCCCGCCTGCGGCCTCCGGCTCGCGCCCGGCGGGGACGGGCAGCACCAGCGCGCCGCGCGCCAGGTACTGGGGCGCTCCGTCCGGTTCGCTGCCCGACGTCGTACCGGCCAGCAGGTCGATCCGGTCGCCGGGGCGCAGGAGGGCGGCGACGGCGTCGTCGGACAGGCGGACCGGGACCACCACGGTGCCGTGCGGGGCGGCGGCGGAGACGCCGTCGTCGGACACGAGGGTGGCGTGCAGCGGCGCGCCCGCGGGCAGCCCGACGACCGCCGAGCGGCCCAGCAGGCTGCGCACCGTGTGCAGCGCGCCGAGCGGGGCCAGGTCGGCGGCGACCGAGCGCACGACGACGTCGTCCCGGGTGAGCGCGGTGCCTGCCGCGACGGGCCGTGCGGTGACCGCCACGTCGATCGTCGGCGGGGGCGGCGGGCGCAGGAGGTGCACCGTCACCGAGGCCGCGAGACCGAACAGGGCAGCCGCCAGCGCGAACCGCCAGCGCCACAGGATCCGGCGGGCGCGCCGGAGCGCGAGTGAACGGGGGCTGCCCGGACCTGCCCGTCCCGGGCCTGACCGGCCCGGACTCGCCCGGCCCAGACGGGACCGGCCTGACCAGGGCCCGCTCGGCCGGGTCAGCAGGCCGCCCGGGCCCGCCGGCTGCTCGGCGGGCGGAGGCGGAGCGGCAGCCCTGACCACAGCGTCCCACGGTGCGCGCACGTCGGAGCCGGGTGTCGGACCGCGGCGTGCGGCAGGTTCGGCGATGGTGTCGAGAAGTCCCATGCCTGCGACGTTATGCAGCAGGGGAGGGATCAGGGGGCCGCCGTCGGGCAGCCTGTGCACGAGAGGCGGAGTACGCGACCTGTGGTCACGCTCGCACCCTTGGCGGGCCGTCGAACGGGTCCGCGCCGTGGCCGAAAAGATCCGGCCGCGGGATCAGGCGGAGGCGGCCTTCGACGTGCTCGACCCGCTCGACGACGAACCAGAGGACCCGGACGACCCGGAAGAGCTCGACGACCCCGACGAGGAGGACGAGGACGACGACCCGGAGCTGTCCGAGGACGAGGCGCTCGACGAGCCGGAGGAGGACTCCGACTTGCCCGGCTTCACGGTGCTGCTCGTCGACGTGCTGCGCGAGTCCGTCCGGTAGAAACCGGAGCCCTTGAAGGTGACGCCCACAGAGCTGAACACCTTTCGCAGCTTGCCCTGGCACTCGGGGCAGACGGTCAGCGAAGAGTCGCTGAACTCCTGGTGGATGTCGAACGCGTGGCCGCAGTCGGCACACCGGTACGCGTAGGTGGGCACGTGCACTCCTCTTGGACATCTGGCCGGGCGGAGCGTCGCGCGCTCACTGGAACCGGCTCTGGCACTCGGGGTTTCCGAGTGCCAATAGTAACGGCCCGGCGGCGAGGGATAGTCCCTGGAGCTTCCGCGTGTGTTCACTCCGGTGCGTTCACCCAAGCACAGGGGCGGGCGGTAGTCTCCAGTGCGTGTCCGCGACCACTGCCGCCGAGCCCGTAGAGCCCGCCGAAACAGCAACCTCCGACGGTGCGGGACCGACCAAGCCCCGTCGGACTCGTACCACTCGTGTCCGCCAGTTCATCGTCGGCACCGCCGTCATCCTGGTCCTCGTCCTCGTCGCTCTGACGACCTTCGGCTGGCTGACCGCACGCCGGCCGCTCCCGGAGTACTCCGGGGACGTCCAGGTCGAGGGACTGAGCTCCGACGTGCGCGTCAGCCGCGACGCCCAGGGTGTCCCGCAGATCTACGCCGACTCGGCAGAGGATCTGTTCCGCGCGCAGGGCTTCGTGCACGCGCAGGACCGCTTCTTCGAGATGGACTACCGCCGGCACGTGACCGCGGGCCGGCTGGCCGAGCTCGTCGGCAACAACCCCGACGCGATCCAGGCCGACATGGTCACCCGCACGTTCGGCTGGCGACACGTCGCGGAGGAGGAGTTCAACATCCTCGACGACACGACGCGTCAGTACCTGCAGGCGTACGCGGACGGCGTCAACGCCTACCTCAAGAACCGCAGCCCCGCCGAGACGGCGTTCGAGTACACGGTGCTCGACGTCAGCGTCGAGGTGAGCGAGCCGGAGCCGTGGACCCCGATCGACTCGCTCGCCTGGCTCAAGGCCATGGCCTGGGACCTGCGCAGCAACTACGACGACGAGCTGGACCGGGCTCTGGCCTACGGCACGCTCGACAAGGACGCGGCGCGAGTCAATGCGCTGTTCCCGGCGTTCTCGGGCACCGGCAACGCGCCGATCCTGGACCCCGCCGAGGCGGGAGCCACGCAGGCGACGCAGCAGACCCAGGCGACCCAGACGCTGTCGGACACCGGGATCGCCTACCAGAGCCCGCACCTCACCGAGGCCCTGGAGTCCGCGCAGCGGGCCCTGGACGCCGTTCCGGTGCAGATCGCGCGCGGCGAGGGCACCGGCTCGAACTCGTGGGTGGTTTCCGGCCAGCACACGGAGTCGGGCAAGCCGCTCCTGGCGAACGACCCGCACCTCGACCTGGCCGCCCCGGGTATCTGGGCGCAGGTGGGTCTGCACTGCAACCAGGTAGGCCCGGAGTGCCCCTTCGACGTCTCCGGGTTCTCCTTCTCCGGCTTCCCCGGCGTGATCATCGGGCACAACGCGGACATCTCCTGGGGCCTGACGAACATGGGCGCCGACGTCACCGACTTCTTCATCGAGCGGGTGCGCAACGACACGTACCGGCGCGGCGTGGACAAGTGGGTCGAGATGGAGAAGGAGACCGAGGTGATCCGGGTGGACGGCGGGAGCCCGGTCGACCTGGAGGTCCGGCGGACCGTGCACGGCCCGATCATCTCGTCCGTCATGGACGAGGCCACCATGGACGCCGTGCGTGCCTCACCCACCGAGCAGCAGACTGGTCAGTACGAGATCTCGCTGCAGTGGACGGCGCTCAAGCCCGGCCGCACCGCCGACGCCGTGTTCGACATGAACCTCGCGAAGACCCCGGCGGACATGAAGGCGGCGGCCGCGAAGTTCGAGGTCCCGTCGCAGAACATCGTCTTCGCCACCACGGACGGCCAGATCGGCTACCAGGCGCCGGGCAAGATCCCGGTGCGCGCCAGCATCCCCGGCGCCGTCGAGTCCGACGGCTCCTGGCCGCGCCCGGGCTGGGACGCCCGCTACGACTGGACCGGCTACGTGGCTCCGGAACAGATGCCGGGCGTCGTGGACCCCAAGGAAGGGTTCATCGTCGCGGCCAACCAGGCAGTCCTGCCCAGCGGGTCCGGGCCGTTCATCACCCGCGACTGGGACTACGGGTACCGGTCGGAACGTATCCGCACGCTCATCAGCCAGCGGATCGCGGAGGGTCGCAAGCTCACGGCCGCCGACATGTCGGAGTTCCAGCTGGACCAGTGGAGCGTGTTCGCCGAGACCCTGGTGCCGGTGCTGCGCGAGGTCGAGCTGCCGGCCGGTTACGACTCGGACGGCCAGAAGCTTCTGGACGACTGGGCCGACTACAACATGGACCCGGACTCGGCGGCTGCCGCCTACTTCGCGGCGGTGTGGCGCAACCTTCTGGAGATCACGTTCAACGACGAGTTGCCGCAGCCCATGTGGCCCGACGGCGGCAGCCGCTGGCTCGCCGTGATCCAGAGCATGCTCGGCGACCCGGGTAACGAGTTCTGGGACGACAACTCGACGGCCGCCGTCGTGGAGAGCCGCGACCAGGTGCTCACGGAGGCGCTGGTCAGCGCCCGCCAGGACCTCACGGTCGAGCTCGGCAAGGACACCAGCGACTGGGAGTGGGGCACGCTCCACCAGCTCAAGCTGGAGCACCTGGTGCTCGGCGGGCCGAGCATCCCGGCGCCGCTGGCCGCGTACATGAACCCGGCGCCGGTCAAGGTCGGTGGCGGAACCTCTGTCGTGAACGCCACCGCGTGGGACGCCGCCAGCGGCAGCTTCGACGTGACGAGCGGCCCGTCGATGCGCATGGTCGTCGACCTCGCGGACCTGGACGCCTCCACCTGGGTGGTGGTGACCGGCACGTCCGCGCACCCGGCGTCCGCGCACTACGACGACCAGCTCGAGGCCTGGGCGACGGGGGGAGACCTTCCCGTGGCCGTCCAGCCCCGACGCAGTGACCGCGGCGCAGGTGGACGAGCTCACCCTCACCCCGTGAGGTAGCCGGCTCCGTCGGTCGAGCCGTCCCGTTGGTCGAGCGGCCTAGCTCTGGCCGAGCAGGCGCCAGTCGGTCGTCGTCGCGACGGCGTCCACGCGGATGTCGTGCTCCTCGAGCGGTAGCGGGTGGTCCGCGGCGTCGTACACCTCTTCCGGGAAGACGACGGCGATCACCTTCGCCCCCGGCCGCAGGTGCGTGAGCGCCCGGTCGTACCAGCCGCCGCCCTGGCCGAGCCGCACCCCACGGGTGTCGACCGCGATAGCCGGCGCCAGGACGACGTCGGCCAGCTTGATGGCGTCGGTGCCCAGCGTGGCGCCGCCGGGTTCGGGCGGTCGGCCCGGTGCGCGTTCGAGGAGGTCGTGCGAGCCGGTGTAGTCGGCCCAGTCGCGGGCCAGGCCGGCCCCGAGCACGGGAAGCAGCACGCGGACCCCGCGGTCCATGAGGCGGTCCAGGAGCGGCAGCATGCCGGGTTCGGCGCTCCGCGCCGCGTAGGCCGCAACACAGCCCGCGTCGCGAACGTCGGGAATTGACTCGATGATGTCCGCTAGAGATTCGGCCGCCTGGGCCCGCTGCCGGGCCGACCGATGGCCGCGTTGCGCGCGGATCGCGCGGCGGAGCTCTTCCTTGGCGTCACCTGTCTCCATCCCGGGTAGGACGGGGTAAGGCTGTGGCGTCGGAACAGAGATGCCGCTCATGACCGCTATTGTGCCAAGACTCCGAGACAAGATTGTTACGAACAGCGTACGAAGAAGGCGAGAACATGACCGAGCGGCTGCTCGACGGGTCCCACACCACCGAGCGTGGTAGACCCACTCCAACGCCGGGATTCGTCTTGGAACGGGGCAAGGGGCGAACGATGATGCCGTCGAGCAAGTCGGACGTGCCAGAAGGCACGACGGGAAAGTTTGTTAAGGGGTGGACGGTGGCCAAGCCATGGCCGGTGACGCTGCGCGAGGACACGTCGGCAGGTGCAGTCGTGCTGCGCCCTCTCCGGCGGCGGGACGCGACCGAATGGTCCCGGCTCCGGGCCGAGAACGCAGCCTGGCTCGAGCGCTGGGAGGCGACGGCGCCCGGTGCGAACCGGTACATCGCCTCGACGTTCGGTGAGTACGTGCGCTCGCTCTCCGCGCAGGCCCGTGCGGGGACGTCGCTCCCGTTCGGCGTGGAGCTCGACGGCGCGCTCGTGGGGCAGCTGACGGTCTCCTCCATCACGTGGGGATCGATGTGCTCGGCGAGCATCGGGTACTGGGTGAGCGAGAGCGTGGCCGGCCGGGGCGTCATCCCCACGGCCGTGGCGATGGCCACCGACTACGCGTTCTTCCTGGGGCTGCACCGCATCGAGATCAACATCCGGCCCGAGAACAAGCCGAGCCTCCGTGTGGTCGAGAAGCTGGGGCTGCGGGACGAGGGTGTGCGCGAGCGGTTCCTGCACATCCAGGGCCAGTGGCGGGACCACCGAACCTTCGCGGTCACCCGCGAGGAGGTCCCGGAGGGGCTGCTGGCGCGCTGGCAGCGCCTGCGGGACGCGCTCTGACGGCGGGACACGCCGCGCGTGGTGCCGGTGGGTGTGGCAATGCTCGCCTAACGTCGTGTCGTGGAATCGACCGCAGGACTGACAGCCGTAGCGCTGTTCGTCCTGTGGCTGGGCTACTGGTTGCCAAGCCTGGTGCGTTACCGGTCAGAGCTCGCCGACGCGCGGGTGACCGACCGGTTCTCGGCAGGGCTGCGCATCGTCGCGATGAGTGGCTCCGGACGGAAAGGAGGGGCGATGGTTACTGACGGCAAGCCGCGGGGGACCGGGCAGGGTGTGCCGCGCGTCGCCCGCCCGACCCCGAAGGGGCACCCGCTCCAGATCATGGTCCGTGGCCGCCCGCTGACGGCGGAGCGGATCCGCCGGGTCGAGCGGCGCGCGCGGCGGGCCGCACGCGCCCGACGTCGTCTCATCGTCTCCGCGTTCCTGATGGTGTGCAGCATCGCTGCCTGGGTGTTCGTCGGTCTCGACCGGCTGCACTGGGGCATGGCCGTCGTGCCGTCCGCGATGCTGCTGTTCGTGCTGTTCCTGGGCCGTCGTGCGGCCCGTGCGGCCCGGCGGGCGGACGCCCGGTGGCAGGCGACCGTGCGGGCGGCGCGGCAGCGCGCCACGCAGGCTCGCGTCCTCGCGAACGGTGGGCCCTACGCGCCGCGAAACCGGGCGCAGGTCACCGGTCTGGCGACCCACGGCTCGAGCACGCAGACGCAGGCGATCCCACGGGTCGTCCGCAAGGACGTGCTGGACGAGATCCTCGACGGCCCGGCAAAGCCGAAGGTCATCGAGGTGCCCGTCGAGGACGAGGTGCAGGAGGAGCGTCCGGCAGAGGTCAAGGAGCCGGCGAAGCGGGAGCAGCCGCCGAGCGGGCGTGCCTGGGACCCGGTCCCCGTCCCGCTGCCCACCTACGTGACCAAGCCGGCTGCGCCGCAGCGTCAGCCGGCGGCGCTTCCGGCTTCGTCGACGGCGTCCAGGGGTTCTTCTGGTCCGACGGCGGGCGCTCCGGGCCGGCAGCCGGGGTCCGGCGCGGTGCTGCCGCCGTCGATCCCCGTGTCCGGCTCCGCCCGGGCCGGGGCCGACCCTGCCGCCGAGGACGAGCTCATCCGGGGCGAGCCGCCGCGCATGAAGTCCGAGACGCTGGGCAAGCCGCTGGAGGAGATCCTGGCGCGACGCCGGGCTGCCGGGTGATGGTGCCGGTCGGTGTCGCGCGGGTCACGTACCCGTGACCCGCGCGACACCGGAAGAAGTTGCGGATCACCTGAGGTGAAGTGCTACTCTTCTGCAGTCCGAGGGGCTATGGCGCAGTTGGTAGCGCGCTTCGTTCGCAATGAAGAGGTCGGGGGTTCGAATCCCCCTAGCTCCACCCGGTGAAGGCCGCTGATCCGCTCGAAAGAGCAGGTCAGCGGCCTTCGACGTTCCCCGCACGGCACCCAGAGCCGGGCCGACGAGCGCGCGTTGGGTATCGGGTGCACGGTCACGGGCGCGCGCACTCGACGAGGGGGTTCGGGTGAGACTCCTCCACCCCGTTGGGACCAGCCGGTTCGACGGACGGCGCCCGCCTGATGACGTGGGACGTGAGCTCGTCGGGCAGGGCGGCCAGGCCTGGCCCGCCGTCCTGGAGCCAGCGAGCCAGCGCGTCGGTAGCCTGTTCGCCCGCGAGGCGTTCGAACCAGACGGGCCGCGCGCCGTTCGCGCGGCCGGTGGAGCTGGGCCGAGCGATGACAACATCACCGCGGTTGCACTCGTCGAGGCACTCGGACAACGTCAGGCGTGCCGACCCGTGTGCTTGAAGGCGCTCAAGCCGCGCAAGCTGGCCGCCGGGCAGCGGGTCCAGCCCACCGAGGGTCTCGCCGGCGCAGAGGCTGCAGGCGGTCAGGCCGGGGATCTCAGCGGGACGCCCCCGAGGATCAGGAGTGGTGGTCACGCCACGAGGGTACCCCGGGCGGGTATCGCCAGGGGTCCGCGGTAGGGACGTCACCGCGGAATCCGCGGTCCCGACCGGCTCTCAGGACTGGTCGTCCGAGGGTGCCACGGACTTCGTGTGGAGGATCTCGCGAGCCTGTGCCGCCGCGCGCACCAGGCTCTCGCTGATGAAGTCCATGAAGCGGGCGATGTTCTCGAGCCGTTCGCCGGCCGGGGTGTCGCGGCCGAGGACGCTGACCCCCTGTCGCGCGGACGTGGCGAGCTGTGCGTTGGACTGCGCGGTGCCGATGATCGACTGGTACCAGACGTCGTTGTCGGCGACGTAGCGCTCGCGGCGACCCTCGCCCGGCTGGCGGCGGACGAGGCCCTGGCCCTCGAGGAACGAGATCGCCTTGGAGACGGACGCGGGGCTCACGTCCAGACGCTGGGCGAGCTCGGCCGCCGTGACGCTGCCCGCGTCGGTGGTGAGGAGGCAGGTCAGTACCCCGGCGCCGATGCGGGGCACGCCCGACTGCATGAAGAGGGTGGTGAAGGACTCCTCGAACTCGCGCACGGCCTCGGCGTCGCGTCCGTGGGCCTGCGGGGCTGCCTCCTGCCCACGGGGTGTCGCCTGCTTGCGCCGGTGGGCGCGGCGCTCGGCGGCCCGGTGGGCCAGGTCGGCGCGGTAGTCGGCGGGTCCGCCGTTGCGCAGCACCTCGCGCGTGATCGTCGAGGTAGGCCGGTCAAGGCGTCGCGCGATCTCGGCGTAAGCGAGGTCGTCGGCCAGACCCAGCGCGATCTGCTGGCGTTCCTGCTTGGTGAGCCTGCCGCCCGGCATAGCGATCTCCTTGTTGCTCCGTGAGGTACCCAGAATAGCGTTCATCGTTCACCAATGCAACGCAAGCCGAGGATCACGTTGCATTAATTTCCTATGATGCGCAACGATTTATGGGCTCTGACCTGCACAAACAAGGTGTCAACGCAACAAGAGTGTTGCCCGATCTGCAAACGCAACGTAGCGTTTCCGACATCAGAAAGCACGAGCACCACCGAGCACAGGAGCTGAACACCATGCAGAACTTCGACACCCTCAACCCGATCTCCGTCGTCCTGGACATCCCCGCCGCACGGGTACGGCTGATCGCCGCCGACCGCGCCGACACCGTGGTGGAGGTCCTGCCGGCGGACGCCGGCAAGGGCCGCGACGTGCAGGCCGCCGAGCGGACGACCGTCGAGTACGCCGACGGCGTCCTGCGGATCGTGACGCCGGTGAAGCACGAGATCCTCGGCGCCTCCGGGGCCGTCGAGGTGACCGTCCAGCTTCCTGCCGGCTCCGGCGTCGAGGGCAAGGCGGCCACCGCCGAGCTGCGCGGCGTCGGCCGGTTCGGCGACGTCACGCACGAGGCCTACGGCGAGATCAAGCTCGACGAGGCGGCGAGCGTCGAGCTCACCGCCCAGGCCGGCGACGTCTCGGTCGGCCGCCTGAACGGTCCCGCGGAGATCAGCACCATGCAGGGCGACATCAACATCACCGAGGCGGCCCGCGGCAAGGTCGTCCTGAGCACCCAGGCGGGCAACGTGACGGTAGGTGTCGCCACCGGTGTCTCCGCCTCCCTGGACGCCGGCACCTCCATGGGCCGGATCGAGAACGCGCTCAAGAACACCGGTGCCGCCGAGGTGGAGATCCACGCGACCACCGTCAAGGGCGACATCGCCGCACGCAGCCTCTGAGCACGACCGGCCTGGCCCGGCCCGGCCGCCACGGCGGCCGGGCCCGGCAGGCGGGGTGACCCGGAACTTCGAGAACGTGACGAGAGGGAATCAGATGAGTACCGAGGCAACGACCGGAGCGGGGCGCGAACCTGCGATCCGGGTACAGGGCATCGAGAAGTCCTACAAGGACCTGCACGTCCTGAAGGGTGTGGACTTCGAGGTGGCGCGGGGCAGCATCTTCGCGCTGCTGGGCTCCAACGGAGCGGGCAAGACCACGATGGTGCGGATCCTGTCGACGCTGCTGCGGCCGGACGCCGGCACGGCGACCGTCCTCGGGTTCGACGTCACCAAGGACGCGCAGCGCGTCCGGGAGTCGATCAGCCTGACCGGGCAGTTCGCGGCGGTCGACGAGGTCCTGACCGGTCGGGAGAACCTCGTCCTGGTCGCCAGGCTGCGCCACCTCAAGGATCCCGGCAAGATCGCCGACGACCTCCTGGCCCGGTTCGACCTGGTCGACGCCGGATCGCGGAAGGCTGGGACGTACTCCGGCGGCATGCGTCGTCGGCTGGACATCGCGATGAGCCTGATCGGCAACCCGCCGATCATCTTCCTCGACGAGCCCACCACCGGCCTCGACCCCGAGGCGCGCATCGAGGTCTGGCAGGTCGTCGCGGAGCTCGCCGAGCAGGGCACCACGGTCCTGCTCACCACGCAGTACCTCGACGAGGCCGAGCAGCTCGCCGACCGGATCGCGATCCTCCACCAGGGCCGCATCATCGCGAACGGCACCCTGGCCGAGCTCAAGGCGCTGCTGCCCCCGGCGAAGGTCGAGTACGTCGAGAAGCAGCCCTCCCTGGAGGACATCTTCCTCACGCTCGTGGGCACCAACGGCAAGGCCGGCAAGGAATCCAGCGACGAGTCCAGCAAGGAGCAGTCATGAGCAAGCACTTCTTCGGCGACACCGCCGTCCTGACCGGCCGGTCCCTGAGCCACATCCTCCGCAGCCCCGACACCATCGTCACCACGGCGGTCACGCCGATCGCGATGATGCTGCTGTTCGTCTACGTCTTCGGCGGCGCCATCCAGACCGGCACCGACAACTACGTCAACTACCTCCTGCCCGGCATCCTGCTCATCACCATCGCCTCGGGCATCGCGTACACGGCCTACCGGCTGTTCCTGGACCTCCAGGGCGGCATCTTCGAGCGGTTCCAGTCCATGCCGATCGCTCGCTCCTCGGTGCTGTGGGCGCACGTGCTCACGTCGCTGGTGGCCAACATCGTCTCGGTGGTGGTCGTCGTCCTGGTCGGCCTCCTGATGGGCTTCCGCTCCGGCGCCGGTGTGCTGGCCTGGCTCGGCGTCGCGGGCATCCTGGTCCTCTTCACCCTGGCCCTGACCTGGCTCGCGGTCATCGCCGGCCTGTCGGCCAAGACCGTGGACGGCGCCAGCGCCTTCTCCTACCCGCTGATCTTCCTGCCCTTCATCAGCTCGGCCTTCGTCCCGACGGAGACCATGCCCGGCCCGGTGCGCTGGTTCGCCGAGAACCAGCCCGTCACCTCGATCGTGAACACGGTCCGGGACCTGCTGGCCCAGCAGCCGGTGGGTACCGACATCTGGGTGGCGCTGGGGTGGTGCGTCGGCATCCTCGCCATCGCGTACTTCTTCGCGATGTCGGCCTACCGCCGCAAGATCAGCTAGGACGAACCGGACAAGCCCCTCCGTCTCCCCGTGAGACGGAGGGGCATCGTCGTCATCGCACCCGGCTCTTCAGCCGCGGCAGTCCTGCCGATATGTTCTTCGCCATGTCCGACGAGCGTGCGATCGACCGGTCCGGTGAGATCGGCACGCCGCCGGGGGCCGGCGGCGAGACGGGCGTCGGGGCGCTGGTCAAGGACCCCTTGTTCCTGGCCGTGATCCCGATCGCGCCGTTCGTCCTCATCGCGTTCAACGTCTGGTCGATCACGCGCGGCGACCCGAACGCGACGCTCGCCGTCATCCAGCACGTCAATCCGCTGAGTCTCGTCCTGGCGACCTGGACCGACCTCGTCGCGACGGTCGCCGTGCTCGGCGTCGTGCTGCAGCGCCGCATCCGGGCCCGGCCGGGCCGGATCGACCCGTTCGCCGTTCTTGTCGTGGCGGGCATCCTGTGCCTGCCGGCGGCGTCCGTGGCGATCTTCGCGTTCTACGCCTGGGTCTCCTGGATGCGGCGGCTCGACCTCCGGGTCAGCGGCCGGATCGACGGCCTCCCGCTCGGCGAGCTGAACGTCAGGAGCCGAGCGGCCGGGACGAGCCTGTGGACCGGTGGCGCCCTGGCCGTGTTCGCGGCGCTGGCGTTCCTCATCGGGCTGGTCTCCGCCGCCGTGAGCGGCGACCTGCTCCTGCTGCTCTACCAGGTCATCGGCGCGGTGACCGTGACGCTCTTCGTGCTGGCGCGCGCCAACGAGGCGCCGGGCTGGATCCGGCTCGCTGACCGGACCTACCCGACGCTGCTGCTCGTCCTCCTCCTGCTGTGGTCGCTCTGGGAGCCTGTCGCCTCCTCCCGGTGGCTGCCCAACGAGCGCGTGGTGGTCGAGGGCCTCGGGACATCCGGCGCGACGAGCTCCAGGTACCACGACGGCATGGTCGTGAACGTCGACGACGTCAGCCTGCTGCTCCTGCGGGACGACGGCGCCCTGGAGCAGATCCCCACCAGGAACGTCGTCGGCCGCGCGGTCTGTCCCGTCGAGACGCCGACGAGCGAGTCGGGCGGGCAGGAGATCTCGCTCATGTCCGCGCTGGTCGCCGCCCGCGCCGAGGCCGGGACGACGGCGCGGTGGCAGGACCCGATCTGCCGCGCGGCCGACTCGTAGCGGTCACACCGTCAGCACGATCTTGCCGGTCGTGCGGCCCCGGGGGCGCCACACGTACCGCACGTCCGGCTCGTGCTCCTCGTTGTGGTGACCGTCGGTGTACTCGGCGGACACGAAGCCGTGCCGCTCGTAGAAGCGACGTGCCGGCTCGTTGACCTGGAACGTCCACAGCGCCAACCCGGCCGGAGAGAGCTGCTTCGCCAGGTGCACGAGCCGCCCGCCGATGCCCTGGCCCTGCCAGGCGGGGTCGAGATAGAGCTGGTCCAGGTCTTCGCCGTCCACCACCATCATCCCGACCACCGAGCCCTCGACCGTCGCCACCCACGTCTCGTGACCGGGTACGACCACCTCGCGGAACCAGGACCGGACCTGGTCGTCCGTATGGGCTCGGCGCACGCCCGGAAGTGCCGCCGCGAAGGAGCGCAGCCATACCTCGGCTACCGCGGCGGCATCGGAGTGGACCGCGCGGCGGACGGCGAAGTCACTGGTCTGCACAGCGCGCATGCTCGCAGACGCACGATGCGGCCCGCACCGGAATTCACCGCGCCTGACCATGTCGGGTCGAGGCCCGTCGCCTCTCGCGATGACAGGGGTGGTTGCCTCCCAGCGTGTCCATTCCGTTACTCTTGGGCTCGCCATGAACCTGACACGTGCCGCCCGTTCGCCGCTCGCCGCTCCTCGGCGTGCGCTCACGAGCGTCCTGACGGCCATGTTCCTGGTGCTCGTGGTCCTGGGTGTGCAGGCCGTCTGCGGCGTCCACCTGGACGACGCCGGCCACGGCGGCACGTCCGCGTACGGCGCGGCGGGGCAGCACGCGGCTCAGGCCGCGGCGACCGCCCCGGACCAGGTCACCGGCGCTGCTCCCGGACAGCACGGCGACGGCCACCACGGCGAGGGCCCGAACCACTGCGCCGAGGACCGCCCGGTGACCGCACGGGCCGATCGGACCGTGTCGCCCTCCATCGACCTGGCAAGGGCTCCTGCCCTCGCCATGCAGTGGCTGGTGCCCGAGATCACGCAGCACAGCCCGAAGGAGCCGGCAGGACTGGCCGTAGCCGCAGCGCCGTCGCTGCACGCCCTCGGGATCTCCCGGACGTAGACCACCACGTCCCGTCGACACCACCCCATCCAGGTGTCGACCGGTTCAGCGCGCCCCGAACCTCGGGCCGCGCGTGTGGTTCTACTCCGATCCGAAAGGTCCCAGCTTTCATGGAGCCCAGCTTCAACCTGAACCCGGCCGTGCGCGGCCGTGGTCGTCACCGGGCGGCGCGCCGCCCCGTCCTGGCCGACGTCGCCCGGACCGCCACCGAGCAGGCCGCCGCGTTCGCCGGCCGCACCGCCGTGGCGGCAGCAGCCGGTTCCGGCGTCCTGCTGTCCCTGGTGGCCCCGTCTGCCCAGGCGGCCCCGGCCACAGAGGTCAGCTCGTCGCTGGCCGGCAAGGCCGTCAGCGGCACGCTCGACACGGCCGACCTCAACGCCCTGACCACCCAGGCCAAGGAGTCCGTCGCCGCCGCCCCTGTGGTGACGGTCGCCACCGACGCCAGGCTGGAGGTCGAGACCGCCGCTGTCTCCGTGGTCTCCGCCGAAGAGAACGAGGAGTACCAGGCGGAGCTGGCCGCAGAGGCCGAAGCGGAGGCGGAGGCCGAGGCGGCCGCAGCCGCGGAGGCCGCTGCTGCCGTGGAGATCCCGGCGTCCGCCCAGGGATCGGCCATCGTGTCCATCGGGATGCGGTACCTGGGTGTGCCGTACCTGTGGGGCGGCGAGACGCCGGCCGGGATGGACTGCTCCGGGTTCACCTCCTACGTCTTCGCGCAGGTCGGGATCAACCTGCCCCGGACGTCGTCCGAGCAGCGGTACGCGGGCACCGAGGTGCCCTGGTCCCAGGCACAGCCCGGTGACCTGCTCTGGTCGCCCGGCCACATCGCGATCTACGCCGGTGACGGCATGCAGATCGAGGCGCCGGTGCCGGGCAAGTCCGTCCGGTACACCCAGGTCTGGCAGTCCAACCCGGTGGTCCTGCGCGTTGGCTGACCTGCCCGGCGCGAGGGGCGGACGTCGCGCCGCCCCTCGCGCCGGCAGGGCGCAGCGCGGTTCGCAGCCGTGGTTTCATCCCCATCGGCGGTGGGATAGCCTCCGTGCCGTGCGCGTGATCTCGCTTCTTCGTTCGACGGTCGCCGGGCCTCGCCGGCGTCCGGTCGGCGTGCTGGCGATCCTGACGGTGATCGTCGGCGTGGTCATCATGCACTCGATGAGCGGGTCACCGACCATGCACTCGCACGCCGCGCCGCACGAGGCCCCCGTGGTCGTCGCGGAGCCGGCCACCAGCGCCGTCACCGCCGTCACCACCGCCGTCGTCAGGCCGGTGGCGGAGGCGCTGGACGGCCACGGCGAACGGGGCGCGGGCGACTGCGAGGGATGCTGCGGCGACGGTCTCGCGACGGCGATGTGCCTCATGGTCCTCGTCGCGCTCCTGGCCCTGGTCGTGCCCGCGCGCCGGCTGCTGTGGCGGGCCCCGCTCGAGCTGGCGACGGCCCTCACGCCGGCACTGGTCGGTGTCCGTGCCGTCGCCGCACCTTCCTTGCACGAGCTCTGTATCTCCCGGACGTAGACCCAGGCTCGGCGCCCACCCGCGCCGACCCCGCAGCCCTGCCGTGCCCAGCACGGCCGGGTCAGTGACTGCTACCCAGAGACGAGCTAGAGGAAGACCCATGAAGCGCACCGTTATGTCTGTCATCGTCCTGGCCGGAGCACTCGCCCTCGCGGGCTGCTCAGGCGAGGAGCCCGCGCAGGACACCACGACCGTGGCCGGCGAGCACGCAGAGCACAACGACGCGGACGTCATGTTCGCGCAGATGATGATCCCGCACCACGAGCAGGCGATCGAGATGGCCGACGTCGTCCTGGCCAAGCCCGACGTCGACCCCCAGATCACCGAGCTCGCCACCCAGATCAAGGCCGCCCAGGCGCCCGAGATCGAGGAGCTCGGCCAGTGGCTGGACACCTGGGGCGCCGAGCGCACCGCCGAGCACTCGGGCCACGCCGGGATGAGCGGCATGATGTCCGAGGAGGACATGCAGGCGCTCGCCGACGCCGCAGGCCCCGAGGCGAACCGGCTGTTCCTGGAGCAGATGATCGCGCACCACCAGGGCGCGGTGGAGATGGCGCAGACCGAGATCGAGTCCGGTCAGGACACGGGCGCGGTAGAGATGGCGCAGACGATAGTCGACACGCAGCAGGCCGAGATCGCGACGATGGAGGACCTCCTCACCTCGATGTGACCCTCCGGTGGTGCGCCGGCACACGCCGGCGCACCACCCTGCTGTGAAGGAGTCCGCACATGCGCCGAACCTCGCGCTCCGGCTCGGTCGTGATCCGGGCGGCCCTCGGGGTGCTCGCGGCGCTCGTGCTCGCGCTGTGGTGCGCGCCGTCCGCCACCGCACACACCCGGCTCGAATCCTCCGCACCCGCCGCCGGGTCGACGTCGGACAGCCCGGTCACCGAGGTCACGCTGCGGTTCACCCTGCCGGTGAGCCAGCTCGGCAAGGGGATAGTGATCGACGGGCCCGAGGGCGCCGTCGTCGCCGACGTCGCCGCGGCGGAGGACGGCCTGGCCCTGGTGGCGACGCCGTCCGAGGCACTGACCGCCGGCGACTACACGGTCACCTGGACGGCGGCGGCCCAGGACGGCCACCCGTTGGAGGGCACCTTCGGCTTCGTCGTCGCCGGCGCCGCGGCGGGCGCGGGCCCGAGCGAGCCGACGACCGGAGGCACAGGAACGTCGTCGGCGGGTGCGAGCCCCGGCGCGGGCCACGACATGAGCGGCATGGACCACGACATGGGCCACGAACCGTCCGCGATGGACAGCCCAGCGACCGACGCCGCAGCGGCGGTCGCCCGGCTCGGCAGCGCGGTCACGCTGTGGAGCGGGCTGGTCGCCGCCGGTGCCCTGGCGTTCACCGCCTTCGTGCTCCGCGGGCGCGACGAGGCGGACGCGCCGGTGGTGCTGCGGCTCGCCCGCTGGGCCGGAGTGCTGATCCTCGGCGGCCTCGTCCTCCGGGTCCTGGCCGGATCGGTGTTCGTCGCCCACGGCGACCTCGCCGCGGCCGTCTCACCGTCGGCAGTCTCGGACTCGCTCACCGGCACCACCCTCCGGGAGGTCGGTCTGCAGGCTGTGGGTGCCGTCGCGCTCGCGGTGGGCGCCCGGCGGACCTTGCGCGGTTCGTGGCTCGCCGTGATCGGTGCCGTGCTGGTGGGCGCCGGGCACGTGCTCGGCGGCCACAGCAACACCGTCGAGCCGCGATGGCTCGTCGTGACCGCCGACGTCGCACACCTCGCCGCGGCCGCCACCTGGGTGGGCGGCGTCGTCTCGATGGGTCTCCTGCTGCGCGCCCGGCACCGGAACGGGTACGACCTCGACGCCCCGCTGATGGCCGCCCGCTTCTCCGTCGTGGCTGCCCTCTCCGTCACGGTCGTCGGTGTGGCCGGGGTGGTGCTGGCGGTCGGCATCCTCGACCGACCGGAGCAGCTCTGGCAGAGCAGCTGGGGACTCCTGCTGCTGGCCAAGGTCGGTGTCGTCCTGGTGGTCGGCGTGATCGGCGCGTACAACCACTTCCGCGTCGTGCCAAGGCTCACGGCCCGACGCCGCGGGGTGGTGCGGCATGCCGGACGCTCCCACAGGGCCGGCGGCATGCTGCTGCGCAGCGCGGGACGCGAGACCACGCTGATGGTCGTGATCGTGCTGCTCACGGCCTGGCTGGTCGCCGCGTCGGTCCAGGACTGAACCAGTCGGCCGGCTTGCTCCTGCGCGGCGACAAATCAGGCAATGCGACTGGAGAGTCGTGATGCAAGAGTGAGGGTGGGGGCAGGGGAGGTGCGGACCGATGGACCCACCGGAACTCTTGAGCATGCTCGTACGGAAGCTCGCCGAGTCCGACGACAGCCGTCCGTTGCTGACACGGTTGTGCGAGGCGTACGTCCATACCTTTCAGGCGCAGGGCGGGGCACTGACCGTCTCGGCTGGCCCGGGAGAACAAGCCGCGGTCAGCACGCCGGGCGTGTTCGAGGGCCTCGAGCCGCTCCAGGAAGTGCTGGGCGAGGGTCCGGTGCCCCAGGCGATGGCAGAGGACCGGTTGGTGGGCGTGCGCATCGGCACGTCGGTGGACGAGTACCCCGTCTTCTCGCAGCTGACCGGGTCGGTGGTCGGTGAGCCGACGCTGTATGCGGTGCCGATGCGCGGGGACGGCCATGTCATCGGGGCCGTCAGTCTGTACGTGACCGCTCAGCCGCAGGCCCGCAGCCCGGAGGGCCTGCAAGTCGTGGCCGACGCCGTCGGGGCGGTCCTGCTGGGTAACGCGGAGCTGCTCGACTGGTCCGAGCGGAGCCTCTTCCACCTGGCCGTCGGGATGGTCGTGGCCCAGCTGGGGATCGGCCCTGACGATGCCTCCGCGATGATCCGGGCGCGCGCCTTCTCACGGTCGACGAGCCTGCTGTCCGCAGCTCAGGACGTGCTCGACCGCCGCGTGACGTTCTCGTACGACGAGTAGGCCGTGACACGATCGGCGGGTGGATGACACGACCCAGGACCACACGCCTCCCCGGCTGGTCATGATCAGCGGGCCGATCGCCTCGGGCAAGAGCACGCTCGCCGGAGAGCTGGCGCGGCTGCTCCGCCAGGAGGGCTGCTCGGTCGCGCTCACCGACCTCGACACGGTTGCGGAGATGGCGCTGCCGACGCTGCCGAGCTGGGAGTGGGCTCATGGGATCCACGCGCAGCTGGTCGGCGCCTGGCTGCGGACCGGCGCCGACGTAGTGGTCGACGAGGGCACCTCGAACCCGGCCGAGGTGCGGCAGGTGCTCGACCAGGTGCCGGAGGGCACCGACGTCTTCCACGTCGTGCTGACCGCCGACCTCGACGCCTCCCTCGCCCGGGCGAGGGCCGACTCCGGACGCGGGATCAGCCAGGATCCGACCTTCCTCCGCGGCGATCACGAGGCCTACTCGCGGCACCTGCCGCACCTGCCGAGCAGCCTCCGGCTGCACGTCGAAGGCCGGGAGCCCGCGGCGCTGGCGCGCGAGGTCCTCGCTCGTTACCGCGGACAGGGCTCAGGGCCCAACCTCTGACGGACAACCCCTGACGTACAAGCGGGCGGCGCACAGGGTTTACCCGTAGCTCGTGACCACCGAACCTGGGCCCGTGGGCTGACGACCGGCGGGATCCGGATCGCTTGGATGGTAGGCATGAGCACAACCACTGCACTCGCAGCGGCTCCGCGGGCAGAGACGCGGCAGCGCTGGCGCTTCATCGACTCGCTGCGCGGGTTCGCGGTCCTCGGGATCCTGCTGGTCAACGCGGTCGACATCATCAGCCCCGGGATGGACCGCATCCTGGCGGGCGGCGCGATCGTCCAGGACCCGGTGCAGGACGCGCTCTTCCTCACGGTCCAGACTCGCTTCGTGCCCAGCTTCGTCTTCCTGTTCGGCATGAGCCTGTGGATAGTGCTCGACGGCGCCCGCAACCGGTCCCGGCGCCCAGGCCTCGTGCTGGTCCGCCGTATGCTCGGGCTCGCTGCCATCGGCGGGCTCCTCATGCTCGTCTACCCCGGGAACGTGCTTCTCGAGTACGCAGTCGTCGGCCTGCTCATGCTGCCGGTCGTCCACTTCGCGCCGCGCTGGGTGACCCTCGGGGCCGGCGTCGCGCTCACGGGCGTCGCATACGCCATGTTCGGCGGAGGGCTTGCCGCTACGCCTGGACTGATCCTGCTCGGCGCGGGCGCTGCGGCCCTCGGCCTGCCCCGCGTCCTCGAGACCTCGCGCAAGACCGTCGCCATCGCGTTCGCGGTCGCCGCCGTGCTGACCGTGCCGGCCCTGATCTGGCAGCTGACGGCCGCTCCCGGCGACCCGCGGTTCACGAACCCCGGCGGGATCGCGGGCCTGGTCATGGCCGTGCTGTACGTGACAGGTCTGGCGCTGCTGTGGCACACGCCCGCGCGGCGAGCGATCGCCGCGGTGTTCGAGCCGCTGGGCCGGATGGCGCTGACGAACTACGTCGGGGCCGCGATCGTGATGGCTCTGGTCGCGCGGGTGTGGGACTTCGGCCAGCTGACCAGCGTGGCGCCCGTCGTCGTGCTCTCGCTCGTGGTGATCGCCGTGCAGTCCGTGCTCAGCCGCCTCTGGCTCAGGTCCTTCGTCTACGGCCCGGTCGAGTGGCTGTGGCGCAGCGTCACCTGGCTGCGGCCCGCGGCGCTGCGCCGGTCCGGAGCACGCTGATCACTCCGTGTCGCGGACGGCGTCGATCACGTCGTCGAGGAGCCGCACCAGCCGGGCCGCCTCGTCGGGTCCCAACCGGTCGGTGATCCGGTCCTCGATGGTGGCGATCGCGCCGTCCGCTGCCTTCAGGGCCTCCCGGCCCGCGTCGGTGAGGTGGAGCTCCTGGATGTGCCGGTGGCGGGGATGCGCGCGGCGCTCCAGCTGCCCCTTGTCGTCCAGGCGCGCGACGAGGGATGCGACCGCCTGGGGCGTGACGTCGAGCCGGCGGGCCAGCTCGGCCCCGGTGAGGCCGGGCTCGGTGTGCACCAGCATGAGCAAGGAGTAGTGCGCCGCCGCCATGCCCAGCGGGCGCAGCTGCTGGTTCTTGAGGGTGCGGGCCGCGAGCTCGGCCCGGCGCAGGGCCCAGAGCACCCTGCCCGGAGCGTCGCCGCGCACCGGCTCGTCGTCGTCCCGTGTCATGGCGTCATGTTACAAGCATCTCAGTAGCATCAAACGCTTGATAGTAGTAATGCGTTTGCCTATATTGGATTGCATGACGGACACCACCCGAACCGCGAGGAGCGCGACCATGGCAGACCGGCCTGTCGCCCTGATCACCGGAGCAAGCAGCGGGATCGGCGAGGCCATGGCGGCGACGCTGGCCGCCGACGGGTACGACCTGGTCCTGGTCGCTCGCCGCCGCGAACGGCTGGAGATGCTCGAGAAGCAACTGGCGGACGTCGGCGCGGCGAGCGAGATCATCTCGGTCGACCTCTCCGAGCGCGCCGGCATCCAGCAGGTCGCCGTCCGGGCCGCCGCCGGGGACATCGACGTGCTGGTCTCCAATGCGGGGGTCAGCGCGTACGGGCCGTTCGAGGAGATCGCCCCGGAGGACCTGGACCATGCCTGGACCCTCAACGCCGACGCGACGCCGTTCCTCGCGCGGGCGGCACTGCCCGGCATGCTCGGACGCGGACACGGCGGGATCATCGCCGTGTCCTCGACCCTCGCCTTCAGCGCGGGGGCTCCGCCCCGTGCGGGAGGCGGCCCTGCCATGCCCAAGCGGGCTCTCTACGTCAGCGCGAAGGCCGGGCTCGTCGCGTTCGCTCGTGTTCTAGCCACCGAGCTGGACGGCACCGGGGTGCACGCCACCGTGGTGTGCCCCGGGCTCGTCTCGTCCGAGTGGAACGACGGCGCCTCGCGTGTTCCCGTCGCGATGTCCCCCGAGGACGTCGCCACGGCCACCTGGTCGAGCTTCACGCGTGGCGAGGTCGTCTGCCTGCCCGGGCTCGAGGACCTCGGTCCGCTCGACCGGCTGGCGCAGGCCGAGCTGGAGATCGCCTCGGGGAACATCACGCCCGCGCTGGCGAGCCGGTACCAGGGCTGACCGGCAGGCCGCCGGCCCCCTGGCCCGGCGCTCCGCCCTCGCCGGCCCGGGGTCAGCGGCCTCGGAAGTGACCGGCCAGGGCCCGCGCGAGGTCCGCCGGATTCTCCTCGGCGACGTGATGCCCTGAGTCGATGCCGAACCCGTCCACGTCGTCCGCCCACTCGCGCCAGATGACCAGGGGGTCGCCGTACAGGTCCTCGATGTCGTCCCGCAGCGACCACAGGACGCGGAGCGGCGCGGTGACCCGCCGGCCGGCAGCGCGGTCCGCCTCCTCGTGCGCGCGGTCCACCGTGAGGCCGGCGCGGTAGTCCTCCAGCATCGCGCGCACCACCTCCGGACGGGCTACCGCGGCCATGAGCTCGGCGTGGTTCTCGGCGCCCATGGCGGCAGGGTCGACGTTCGGCCCGTACCAGGCGACCGGATCGGCGTTGATCACGCGTTCCGGGATGTCCGGCTGGGCGAAGAAGAACCAGTGCCACCACTCCGTGGCGAACCTCGCGTCCGCGCGGCGGAGATGTTCGCTGATGGGTACGCAGTCGATCAGCGCCAGCCGCTCGACCGCCCGCGGATGGTCGAGGGCCAGCCGCAGCGCCACGTAGCTTCCGCGGTCGTGGCCCGCCAGGCAGAACCGTTCGTGGCCCAGGTGCCGCATGACCGCGAGCATGTCGCTGGCGACCGCCCGCTTCGAGTGCGCGGTGTGCTCCGGGTCAGCCGCGGGGCCCCGCGACCTGCCGTATCCGCGGAGGTCGGGGCACACCACGGAGAAGCCCGCGTCGACGAGCCGGGGAGCCACGCGGTGCCAGGTCGCCGACGTCCGCGGATGGCCGTGCAGGAGGAGGACAGGCGGACCTGACCCGGCATGCCGGACGAAGACGGACGCACCGTCTGTCTGTACCTGCTCGGTAGCGAATCCCGCGAACACGCCTCGAGATTATCGAAGCGTCACGGGCAGTGCGGGACCGGTGCGCTCCAGGTGCTGCTCGACCGGTTCGAGACGTAGTAGTCGCTGACCCAGCGACCGTCGCGCAGCTTGTTCCACACCCTCGTGCTCCCGACCGTGCTGCCCTGGTCCTGGCACACCACGTGGGCAAGAGCGCCGCGTGGCAGCGGGCTTCCGGTGATCGCGTACGAGGTCCCGGGCCCGGTGCGGGCGTTGAGCGAGGAGGTGGTCACCTGTCCCGGGTAGATGCACCGCGGGAGCGACCGGGTGAACCCGGTGTTCGACGGCGTCGAGACGTAGTAGTCGCTGACCCACGCACCGCTGGTCAGCCGGTTCCACACGGAGGTCGTGTGGACGTTCTGCCCCGTCGTCTGGCACATCACGGACAGTGAGGCGCCCGGCGAGTAGGAGCGGACGACGGGGTAGGTGGGCGACGGGCCGGTGCGGGCGTTCAGCGACGTACTGCTCGTCACGCTGTAGGTGCGTGCGACGGTGGCGACGGGCGCCCTGAGGGAGTCGGAGTCGATGTTGATGGTCACCCCGCCCCACGTCTCGTCGTGGTCGCCGCGGTACTGCTTCGCCCGCTGGTAGTCGGCCCAGTGCGAGTTCGGCGCGGTCGGCCAGCCGGTCAGCGCGGAGCTGCCGTCCCAGCGGGCCATCCACACCGCGTCCGGGCGGGCGTACGTGGTCGAGTCGTACGAGTCGGAGAGGTCGCGCAGCCCTGAGTCCTGATGGACGTACACGCCGGCCAGGTACCCCGATTGGTGCAGCTTCTTCGTCCACGCCGAGACGTATCTGAGCACCGCGGTGCGGCACGACGAGACCGCGCGGTCGTAGTGCTCGATGTCCGCGTACAGGGCGCTCCCCGGCAGCAGGCCCAGCGCCTTGGCCTGCGTGACCGCGTCACTGGCGTCCGAGGTTCCCCGGGTCGTGGCGTTGTCGGCGGTGAAGAGGTTCGGCTTGTCACCGAACATGCAGTACGGCTGGTAGCCGAGGTAGGTGGGCAGCAGCTTCCAGCCGCCCGCGACGGCGTCGCGGACCCAGGCCGAGGTCAGGTTGGGCTGTGCGCAGGCGCGGTTGTTGCCGCCGAAGTAAATGTTCACCGTGCTGTACGGCGAGGTGCCTTTCCAGGCCTGCAGCGCGGCGAGCGACGGCGCGGTACAGGCGTCGAACCCGAGGCCGACGGCGCGCGTCACCGTCGAGCCCGACGGGTACAGGACAGGGGTCTCGGGCTCGGCGGCCGCGGGGACTGTCAGCCCCGCGAGGAGGATCGCCAGGCTGCTGCCGAGTACGGCTGCAGCGCGGAGGATCGTGTGTCTGGCGGCCATGGCGCACCTCCTGCTGACGGACCGGTCGTCCTGTCGAAAGTGTGCGCCTGTTCGCGTCCTTGCGCGAGGGACGAATGCCCCGATCTCCGGCGCAGTTTCGGGGTTCACCCGCTCCGCGTCCGGCGTCGGGGTGCCTGTTACCGTCGCCGCCATGGAAGATCCCACGTCGCGGGAGCACGTCTCTCAGGAGCACGTCCCTGAGGAGCAGGAGACAGTGCTCGAGACCGATCGCCTCCTCCTGCGGCCCTGGCGGGTGTCCGAGGCCGCGGTACAGCGTGAGATGTGGACCGAGCGCGACCCGCGGGTCCCACCGCACCGCCGGATCGACGCCGACGGTCGCCCCAGCCTCGAAGACGTCGAGGGCTGGATCCGCGGCCAGCCGCGATCAGGTTCTCTCGCCCTGCTTGCGGCAGAGCGCAAGGGGTCCGGTGACGTCGTCGGCTACTGCGGGCTGATCGCCAGCACCCACGGGCCGGACGACGAGCCGGAGCTTGCCTACGAGCTGCTGCGCCGGGCCTGGGGTCACGGGTACGCGACGGAGGCCGCGCGGGCGGTGCTCGGCTGGGCGCACGAGTCGGGCTACCGACGTCTCTGGGCGACGGTCCGGGCCTGGAACGTCGCCTCGCTCGGCGTGCTGGCGAAGCTCGGGTTCGCCGAGACCGGCCGCGTGGAGCGCGACGAGGTGCACGGGGACTCGCTGTTCCTGGCGAAACAGCTGTGACCGGCCGGGCGAGCCGGCCGGCGGCCCGCACCGAAGGTCGCCGGGCTACCGGCGGCGGCGCGGCCCGAGCCGCTCGGAGACGTCCGCGCGGGTGACGGTCAGTGTCTCCGAGTCGATCACCGTGCGACGTGCCCAGGAGGCTTCGCGGATGTCGATGAACGCGCGGATGCACTCGGCACAGCCGTCCAGGTGGAGCTCCAGGCGGCGCGCGCGGCGAGGCGGAAGGTGCCGGCCGAGGTAGTCGTGCATGGCGGCGCGCGTGGAGCGGCACTCGGGCCCGGTGACGGCACGGAGATGGGCGACACGGGGTGTCGCTCCTGTCCGGACCTGGTCGGGCAGCGGGAAGTCCGCCATGGAACCGTTGGCCTCACCTTCGGCGTCGAGGACCGCGCGCAGGTCATCGATACCCAGGTCAATGGCGATCGTCACGCGTCCCAGCCCCCTGTGCGCACGGCGTCCGGTTTTGACCGGCTGGGTCCTAGTTTTACTGTGGATGTGGATACATCGAAATTTGGGTGTGATATGCCCTTTGTAGAGACTGAGTCAGTCCGGCGTGAAGACGTCCTCGATGGCGCAGCCGAAGGTCCGGGCGATCAGGAAGGCCAGCGGTAGCGACGGGTCGAACCGCCCCCGCTCGATGGAGATCACGGTCTGGCGTGAGACGCCCAGGGCGCTCGCCAGGTCGGCCTGGGTCCACCTGCGTTCCAGGCGGCGGGCCGCCACGTCGTTCTTCACCGGAGCGAGCGGTGCCGGATCACGGCGTAGCGCAGGCCCGCGTCGACCACGCCCAGCCCGATCACGGCGAGCAGAGCCGGTAGGGCCGGCACGTCGAACCTGCCGAACATGAGCACGACGGCGGCCACCACCGTCGCCACCAGGACGTCGAGGAAGGCGCCCGCGCCGGCCTGCTTCAGCCAGAGCGACTCGGCGCTCTCGGCGCCGTGCACGTCGCGGGTCACCGTGTGGTCGGAGACGAAGATCCTGGCCCCGAGCGACAGGGCGGGGTAGGCCGTGCACATCGCCCCGATACCGGCCGCGAGCCAGAAGTCGCCGGGGTTGGTCGCGCCCACCAGCAGCGCGACCGCGATGGTCGCGACGGCGGCGAAGACACCGGCCAGGACGTAGTGGGAGATCGGTGCGTGCCGCGTGCCTGGTGCCGTGCCGGTCGGGTCGACCATCGTTCGCCTCCGCTGTTTGTCAAGTGTGCTTTACTCGTATCAGAAGTAAAGCACGCTTGACTCGCCGACGCCAGCAGGAGTGCCGGGGGAGTCGCACCCGTCTCCGTCGGGCCGTCCTCAGCCCAGGTCGAGCAGCTGTGCGTGCAGGTCCAGCAGGCTCGTCGCCCGCAGGTCGAACGTGTCGTCCGGGCCGGGCGGGTCGCCGTCGGACCGGGGCACGTAGGCCGTCCGCATGCCGGCCTTCGCGGCGGCCCGCAGGTCCCAGGCGTGCGCGGCCACCATGACCGGGGTGCCGGATCCGGTGGGTGCGCTGTCGGTCGCCAGCGCATAGATCGCCTGGTCCGGCTTGTACGTGCGCGCGTCCTCGCTCGACAGCACCTGGTGCCACCGCAGCCCGGCGTTCGTGCTGATGCCGGCCAGCACCCGGCGGCTCGCGTTCGACAGGCCGAGCGCCGTGAAGTCGGCGGCAAGCAGGTCCAGGCCGGTCACGCTGTCCGGCCAGGGCTCCAGCCGCTCGGACGCGTCGGCGAGCCGTGCGGCGGCGTCAGGCGGCAGCAGGTCCTCGCGAACCAGCACGCTCAGTGCCTCGCCGTCCAGCTCATGACTGGGTACGAAAGCGCGCCGGCCCTCGACGATCGCGCATTCCTGCTCGGCGACGTGTCCGAGCCACCGGCCGGCCACCTCCGCTGCCGCACCGCTGTCGATCCCGGCCACCGCCGTCACGCGCCGTTCCATGCTCCCGGTCTGGTCGACCAGGGTGCCAAGGACGTCGAAGACGAGGGTCGGCCGGGCGGTCCCTTCCGTCGCAGGTTCCATCTCTCCACCGTAGATGAACGTGCTGCGGGCCGACTGGCATGGGCGGCCGGCGCCGGCCGAGCGCGGTCGCCAGTGGGGGATTCGCGTCAAGTGCGAGTGGACCGACTCATGCCCAATGTGTTTGTACTGGTAACCACACGGAACGGAGAAACGCCATGACGCAATCCACGCACGCGACGCGCGTCCGGGCACCACACCAGTGGCTCGCCCTCACGATCGGCGTGGTCTATCTCCTGGTCGGTATCGCGGGATTCTTCGTGACCGGGTTCGACGGTTTCGCGGAGCACGACCACGACCAGACGTTGCTCGGGTTCGCGATCAACCCCCTGCACAACATCGTGCACCTCCTGATCGGGCTTCTCGGCGTCACGATGTGGTCCTCGCCGAGCCGAGCACGGACGTTCGGCTGGCTGCTGGTGATCGGGTACGGCGCGGCGTTCGTGTACGGCCTGGTCGCGGTCAACAACCCGGACATCAACTTCCTCAACATCAACGCAGCGGACAACTGGCTGCACATCCTGAGCGTCCTCGCGGGGCTGGCCATCGCGCTCTGGCCTCGCCGGGGCGCCGGGAGCACCTCACCCGGACCGCGACAGCTCTGATCGCGCTCTGGATGCGAGTGGGCGGTGACCGCCCTGGCGTCAGGGGGCGGCAGCGCGGTCCAGGACTGCGCTGCCGCACCACGACGACGGACGACTACTCCTTGTGCAGGGCGTCCTGTACTGCGCCAGCCGCCTTCTCCAGCGTCTCCGGGCGCCCGGTGGTCCCGTGGAAGCGCACGTCGGGCTTGGTGGGCGGCGGGGCCGGCACGCCGGCCGGCGGCTCGGCCACGTACTCGAACTCGCCCTTGCCGTCCGGCGTCGGACCGCTCGCCCAGCTTCCCTCCGACGCGGCCTGGCCGTCCGAGAAGTTGATGTACTGGTAGGACACCGCGCGGTCCTCCTTGCTCACCGGGAACGTGCTGGGCACCGGCAGGTCCTCGATGCCCTCCTCGCGCAGCTCCGCCGCCGCCGCGATCCACTGGTTCTGGTGCATCGTGTCGCGCGCCAGCAGGAACGACAGGAGGTCCCGCACACCCGCGTCGTCGGTCATGTGATAGAGCCGGGCGACCTGGAGCCGGCCCTGCATCTCGGCGTTCGCGTTCGCCGTGAAGTCCGCGAGCATGTTGCCGCTGGCGGTGACGTACCCGGCCGACCACGGGTTCCCGTTCGAGTCGACCGGACGGGCGCCCGCGCCGGCGACTATGGCGTGCTGCGGGTCGGTGCCGCCGATGATCGCGCCGACCGTCGGGTCGTCCTGCATCGCTCCCTCGGTGACACCGAGCGGTGCCTTCTCGAGCAGCTGCGCGATCATCGTCGCCAGCATCTCGACGTGGCCCATCTCCTCGGCGCCGATCCCGTAGAGCAGGTCGCGGTACTTCCCTGGCATGTGCGCGTTCCACGACTGGAACCCGTACTGCATGGCGACGGTGATCTCGCCGTACTGGCCACCGAGCACCTCCTGCAGCTTGCGGGCGTAGACGGCGTCGGGCTTGTCTGGCTTGACCGTGTGCTGCAGCTCCTGGCGGTGGAAGAACATGGCGGTACTCCCTCAAGACGGTCCATCAGGTGGAGCCACCCGCGGTCGCGGGCGGCAGATCCACTGTCTGTGTGCGGTTCGACCACTCGCACACGGGCCCGGCGCGGGGTCGCGCGGACGCCTGGGGATTTTTCAGATTCCGGAATCTGAGCCCGAGACGGTTCCTCGTGCGAGCCGATTCACCTCGGCCTAGCGTGACCAATATCGACGTCTATAGAGGGGGTTGGTTGCCATGGTTGACAGCTCTACGGATGAAGCGAAGTCTCGCCCGAGGTTCCACCGTGCCTATTCCTTCGGCATCGTCACAGGGATCTTCTTCATCGTGTCGTGGGTCGGCCAGTTCGTCTTCCAGGCCATCGCGGTGCGGAACGACGCCGCGGAGCACGGCTCGGAGTTCACCTGGTCCGACTTCTTTCCACAGTTCCTCTCGTCCACGTTCGAGAACTGGCAGTCGGAGTTCCTCCAGCTCGTCTGGCAGGCAGCCGGCTTGATGCTCTTCTACTTCTGGGGTTCCTCGCAGTCCCGTGAGGGCGAGGAACGCGTCGAGTCCAAGATCGATGCCCTCCTGGAGGAGCGCGGCATCGACCCGGAGAGCCTGGACCGTGTGGTGAAGGACCGCGCGGACGGCAAGAGCTCCTGAGGCTTCGCTGCTCCGGATACGCCGAAGGGCCCCGACCTCATCAGGTCGGGCCCTCGCGATGTCCCAGGTCCTCGGGGCTCAGCCGGCGTCGAACCGGTCCTCACCCTCCTTGTCCGGGTTGTCCTCGGGGTGCTGGCCGGTCTCCCCGTCCGAGATCTCGTCGTCCGCCGGGATGGCGCCGGTGATGCTCCGGTCCTCGGGATCCGGCACGTCCTTCCGGTCCTCGCTCTTGCTCTCGCTCTCGCTCATTCCGGCTCCCTCCAGGGCCCGACGGCGGCCCTCAACGGCGTCTCTGGACTGTGCTCCGACGCTACGGCGGCGGCGTCGGGCTCGCATCCAGACGCTGTCCTAGGAGTCGCTGCGCAGGCCCCGGAGGGTGTACTCGGAGCGTCGGCGGTAGCCCTCGCGCGGCTGCTCGGCACAGGCCCGGGCGATGATGCCGCGCTCCCAGATGAGGAGCCAGACGTCCTCCGGGGTGAGGTCCGCCCGGACCTCGCCGGTGGCCTGCGCGTCGGCGAGGAGCCTCGCGGCGTTCTCGTTGGCGTGCTCGCACAGGGCGTTCACCGCTCCGGAGGTGGGCATGGACCGCAGCAGGACGTCGTTCGCGGCGGGCTCGTCGTACTGGAGCAGCCAGATCTGCCGTAGGTAGCTCTCGAACCGTTCGACCGGGTCCTCGATCGCGCCGACCGCCGTGATGATGCCCGTGATGCGCTCGGCGACGAGCTCCTCGACCACCGCGTCGATCAGGCCCTGCCGGCCCCCGAAGCGGTGGTAGATGGTGCCCTTGCTGACGCCCGCCGCGCGCGCCACGGCGTCGAGCGGGGTGTTCAGCCCGTGGGCGCGGAACACGTCGAGGGCAGCCAGGCGGATGCCCTCGACGTTGCGCTGCGCATCGGCGCGCAGGCGCGGGTTCTCCGACGTCACCGACCGGCCCCGGCAGAGGCGGGCGTGCCGACCGTCTCGGCCCAGCTCGTGCCCAGCGCCTGCAGGAACGCGTCGACCGGCTGTGCGCCCGAGACGGCGTACTTGCCGCCGAAGACGAAGAACGGCACACCCTGGATGCCGTACTGGTGGGCCTGCTGGATGTCGGCCTCGACGGCGTCCGCGAACTCCCCGCTCTCCAGCGCGGCGAGAGCGGCGTCGCGGTCCAGGCCGACCTCGGCGGCCAGGTCCGCCAGGACCTGGTGGTCGGCGACGTTGAGCCCGTCGGTGAAGTACGCCTTGAACAGCTGCTGGACCAGCTCGTGCTGCTTGCCGTGCGCGGCCGCGAAGTGGCTGAGCTGGTGCGCGGTGCGGGTGGCCACCGCCTGGGCCTGGTCCAGGCGGTAGTCCAGGCCGATCTGGCGGGCACGCTCGGTGACCTGGTCGTTCATCGCCTGTGCCTGCTCGCGCGGGAGGCCGTGCTTGGCCGACAGCAGCTCGGTCGGGGTGACCGGGGCGTCGTCGTCGGTCAGGTGGGGCATCAGGAGGAAGCTGTGGTAGCGGATGTCGACGCCGGAGGCGTGCGGGAACTTCTCCAGGGCCTGCGCCAGGAGCGTGTCACCCATGTAGCAGAACGGGCACATCACGTCGCTCCACACGTCGACCACCAGGCGGTCCGTGGCCTGGCCGAAGGCCTCGCCGGCCATCAGGAGCACACCCCGTCCAGGTCGCAGACGCCGAACGCGTCGCCCGTGGGCAGGAGCTCGAACGGCGACGCGGGCACGGGCGACGCGGCGGCGTCGACGGCCTCGGTGGACTTCTCCGCGGGGGAGCCGACCACCGGGGCCGGATCCGCGATCACATTACTTGACGTCATGGTCAAGAACCCTAGGCGGAACTTGAACCATGCGTCAAGATCGCTGCCCGCGGCTCAGTCGAGGACTGCGAACGCCTCCACCTCGACGAGCACATCGGGCTCGAACAGGTAGTCGACGCCGATCAGCGAGACCGGCGGCAGGGGCCGCGGGATGCCGAGCTCGTCGGACACGCTCTCGAGGCCCTCCATGAAGTCGCCCATCTTCTTGGGGCTCCAGTGCGTGACGAAGAACCGGAGGCGCACGACGTCGGCGAAGGTCGCGCCGGCGCCGGCGAGGCCACGCGCCGTGTTGCGGAGCGCCTGCTCCACCTGGCCGGTGAGGTCGCCGGGCGCTATGTGGTTCGCCTCGGCGTCGCGCGCGATCTGGCCGGCCACGTGCACCTGGCGGCTGCCCGTGCCGACCGAGACGTGGTGATAGGGGACTGGCTGGAACATGCCCTCGGGGGTGAGCAGCTGCACGGTCATGGAAGGTCCCTTCGTTGCGGGTCTAGCTGGTATCTCATGTCTACCTGGTGTCCGAAAGGAACTTCAACGAGACTAGGTTTCATGCCGGATACCACTCAGCCCGCCGAGCGCATCCTGATCTCCGCCCATCACCGCGAGCTCCTCGACCAGGTGCTCGACAAGTGGTCGCTGCAGGTGCTGGACGAGCTGTGCGAGCAGCCGCTGCGGTTCAACGAGCTGCGCCGGGCCATCCCGGTCGTCACCCAGAAGTCGCTGACGGCGACGCTGCGGCGCCTCGAGCGCAACGGCATGGTCGACCGGGTCATCGTGAGCTCGCGCCCGATCGCCGTCGAGTACCGGATCTCGGCGCTCGGGCGATCCATCCAGGACCTCATCGACGCGCTCTTCCACTGGAGCGCCGAGAACATGCCCGACGTCGAGCGGGCGCGGGTGCGGTTCGACGCCGAGGACTGAACCCGGAGCGTGACGCGGCCTGACGACGGCGCCGTCGGCTCAGCCGTTCCGCGCCGCGACGGCCAGCAGCTTCTCCAGCAGCGGGAGCGGCGACGACCCGGGCGACCGGATGGCGCGCAGCTCGCGGACGAAGCGCAGGCCCTTGACCGGGACGCGGACCAGCCGGCCGGCGGTGAGGTCGTCCCGGACGGCCAGGATGCTGAGCACCGCCGGCGCCGCACCCGACGCGACGGCCGTTCGCACCGCCGCGGTGGTCGGGAGCTCGGCCAGCGGGGTGGCGATCTCGTGCCCGGCGTCGGTCAGGAGCTGCTCGGCGCTGAGCCTGGTGCCGGAGCCCTTCTCGCGGGTGACGAGCGGCGTGCGGGCGAGCTCGGCGGCGGTCACGCCGCGTCGTCGGGCCCAGGGATGCTGCGGCGCGACGACGGCGACGAGCTCGTCCTTCGCGACCGTGGTGGTGACCAGGCCGGGGATCTCTGTCGGCGTCTCCACGAACCCGAGCTGGTGGCTGCCGTCGGCGACCAGCTCGATGGCGTGCGCACTGTTCGTCGCGGTGACCGAGATCGCGTGCTCGGCGGCGTCCTGCCCCCGGAGCGTCATGAGCCAGCGGGGGAGCAGGTACTCCGCGACCGTGAGGCTCGCGGCGATCACCAGGGGTCGTGCGTGACCGGCGGTGCGCAGCGCGGCAACACCGGCGTCGAACCGGTCGGCCGCCTCGACCGTCTCGGCGGCCCACTGCGCCGCCATCGTGCCGTCGAGGGTGAGCGTGCTGCCGCGCGGCCCGCGGACCAGGAGCGCCACCCCGAGCATGCGTTCCAGCCGGCGCATGCGGGTCGACGCCGCCTGCTGGGTGATGCCCAGCGTCCTGCTCGCGGCGGTGATCGAGCCGACCTCCGCGATCGCCGAGAGGAGCCGGAGCGACGGCAGGTCCACACCGCTCCCAGCTACAACGTGAGGTTGTGGTTCCACAATGAGATCGAGGATACCGGCCGGGTCCGCCGGTAGGGAGACTGAGGCGTATGGCCCGCTTCAGCATCGCGAACGTGACACCGAACTGGTTCGCCTCGGTGATGGGTACCGGGATAGTCGCCAACGCCGCGGTGACGCTGCCCGTGCAGATCCCCGGCCTGCGCCAGGCCGCGGTCGGCGTCTGGCTGCTCGCGTCCGCGATGCTCGTCTTCTTCCTGACCGCCACGGTGCTGCACTGGCTGCGGCACCCCGCCGCCGCGCGCAAGCACCACGCCGACCCGGTGATGGCGCACTTCTACGGGGCCCCGCCGATGGCGCTCCTCACCGTGGGCGCCGGGACGCTCCTGATCGGCCGGGACGTGGTGGGCCTGCAGGCCGCGGTCGCCATCGACGCGGTGCTGTGGACCATCGGGACGGTCGCCGGCCTGGTCAGCGCGGTGGCCGTGCCGTACCTCGCCTTCACGCGGCACCGGAACGCGCCCGACGCGGCCTTCGCCGGATGGCTCATGCCGGTGGTCCCGCCCATGGTCTCGGCCGCGACCGGTGCGCTCCTCCTGCCGCACATCGCGCCGGGGGAGGCCCGCGAGACGATGCTCCTGGCGTGCTACGCGATGTTCGGGCTGAGCCTCGTCGCGTCGCTCATGATCCTGCCCCAGCTCTGGAGCCGGCTGATGCACCACCAGGTGGGCGAGGCCAGGATGGTCCCCACCCTGTGGATAGCGCTCGGTCCGCTCGGCCAGTCGGTCACCGCTGCCGGCCTGCTGGCGGCCCACGCGGGCGGCACGTTCGGGGCCACCTTCGAGCGCGGGCTCGTGTACTTCGCCGTCGTGTTCGGGGTCTCGGTGCTGGGCTTCGCCCTGATGTGGGCGGCCATCGCCGCCGCCGTCACGGTGCGCGCCGCGGTCCACGGGCTGCCGTTCTCGCTCACCTGGTGGTCGTTCACGTTCCCGGTCGGCACCTGCGTGACGGCGACCGCCGGGCTCGCCGCCCACACCGGGCTGACGGCGCTCGCTGTGCTCTCCGTGCTGCTCTTCGCCGGGCTGGTCGTGGCGTGGGCGGCCGTCGCCGTCCGGACCGCATGGGACAGCCTCGGGTGGCGGCCGGCGCCGGTACCGACGCCGGCACCGACGTCGGCGCCGGCCGAGGTGCTCGGCGAGCGCCGCGTGCTGACCACCGTTGGCTGAGGACTATCGGCTGAGCCGACCGCGCGGTCAGTGGACCGCCGTCACCACCCCGGCCGCGGCCGCCCAGGACAGGGCGCGCAGGCCTCCGGACCGGAGGTCGTCGACGTGCGCGGCGAGCTTCGCCGGGTTGTCGTGCTGGAAGCCCTGGCGCACCAGCGTCAGACCGGGGCCGAGGCGGAGGTGCAGCCCCCAGGTCAGATGGGCTATGGCGAAGCCGAGGGCCGCGGCGTGGCGCAGGTCGGTCCCGGCGAGTTCGCTGAGGGCCCGGCCGTAGGTCTCGAGGATCGCCGGCTCGTCCAGCTCGCCGGAGCCACCGAACCCGCGGTAGAGGGAGACGAAGGTGCCGAGGTCGAACCCCACGGGCCCGACGCCGACGTGCTCCCAGTCGATGAGGGCGAGCGTGCCGCGCGGGTCCAGGCCGGCGTTGCGGGGCGTGAGATCACCGTGGACCAGGGTCTTCGGCAGCTCGGCGGCACGTGCGCCCAGGCTCTCGGCGGCGTCCAGGCAGGTGTGCAGGTCGCGGATCTGGTCGGACGTGAACAGCGCCCGGAGCAGCGGGTCGCCGGGCAGCGCCTCGAGGTTCTCGTGGCCCGCCTGGATGTGATGGGTATAGGCGGCATAGCCCTCCAGCTCCAGCCAGGGGGCGTCCAGCAGGCCGGGGCGCAGCACCCCCGGGATGTACAGGAGAGCGGCACGCCTGGCGGCGATCGTCGCGGTGTCGGGGGTCCAGCTCTGCTGCAGGACGGCGCCGATGTCGCGCATCACCACCCAGGTGAAGCCGTGATGGCTGAACACCGTCGCGGCCGGCGGCGTCGTCAGCCCGTTGGGCAGCAGGTCGGAGATGCCGCTGCCGTAGAAGTGCGCCTCGCGGCGGTCCAGCAGGCTGTCGCGTGAGTCGAGCAGGGTGTGGCGGCCCCAGCCCAGGATCTTGACCGCCCACAGGGACGGGCAGGTGTTCGGCGCCGCGATGCTCGCCCGCAGGACCGCTGCCTGACCGAGGCCGGTCGACTGGTCCACGACCGAGAGGACTCGCGCGCCCGCGCCCCAGGGGCCGTCGTGGGAGGCCAGCGCGGCCTCGATCGTGTCGGCGTCGGGCAGCACACGCTCGGTCATCGGGTTCCTCACGGCAACGGCGCTGTGGAGTTTCGGACGAAGCACATCCGACCACGGCCGGGCGAAAAATGCGCATTTCATTCTTGATGTGGCGGGATCCCGCGACCGGATCTCGCGACCCATGTCGAGAAACCGGCGGCGGCTCCGTCCCAGGGTCAGAAGCGGCCGCACGGGCCGGACCACAACCCGAGGAGCGACACCGATGGAACAGAACGAGATCACCGAGGTCCTGAACCACCCCTACAGCCAGGAGCTGCTGGCCCGCGACATCACCCGCCTGGCCTACGTGGCCAAGGACGGCACGCCGCGCAACGTCCCCATCGCGTTCGTCTGGAACGGCTCGACGATCGTCATGTGCACCACGAGGAACGCTCCGAAGCTGGCGAGCCTGGCGGCGAACCCGACGGTCGCGCTGACCATCGACACCGAGGTGCACCCGCCCAAGATCCTGCTGATCCGCGGGCGGGCGGAGCTGGACGACGTGGACGGCATCCCGGACGAGTACCTGACGATGAACACCAGCTATGAGATGACGGCGGAGCAGCGGGTCGAGTGGGAGAAGGAGGTCCGTTCGCTCTACGACGGGATGGTCCGGGTGGCCGTGACCCCGACGTGGGCGAAGCTGATCGACTTCGAGACGACCCTGCCGACCGCGGTCGAGGAGCTGATCCGTGAGCGTGCGGAGCGCCAGCGGGCGTGACGGCCTTCGCTTCAGAAGGCTTCCGCGTGCCGTAACCCCCGGGGTAATGGTCGCCTGAAGCCTGGGAACGTGGGTCGGTTCGCGGTCGTAAAAAGGATCGCGGACAGGTCGCGCGGGGAGGTTGGATCGGCTCATGGCGGTCATCATCAGCAAGCCCGGGACCGACGAGCTGAGCGACGTCGTCGACACGCTGCGCGAGTGGCAGGACGACGCCGCACCGGTACAGCTGCATCCGGGGGACGTGGGCTGGTTCTGGAGGTTCGGTGCTCGGCGGACCGCCGAGGCCCTGCGGACCTGGAGCCGGGACGGGCGGGTGCTCGCCGTCGGCCTGCTCGACGGCGCCACGGTCCTGCGGCTGACGACGGCGCCCGACGTGCGGCGCGACGAGGAGCTCGCGCGGCAGCTGGTGGCGGACGTGACAAAGCCGGAGCACGGGGTGCTCCCCGAGGGAGCGGTGAACGTCGAGGCGCCGTCCGACGCCCTGGTGTACGACCTGCTGGCGGGCGAGGGCTGGGGCGCCGACGAACCGTTCACCCCGCTGCTGCGTGACCTCACCGAGCCGGTCGAGGACGCCGGCGTGCGGGTCGAGGTGGTCGGGCCGGACCGGGTGAGCGAGCGCACCGCGGTGCAGCGTGCGGCGTTCGACGGCTCGACGTTCACCGACGAGCGATGGCACGCGATGGCGGCCGGGCCTCTCTACGCCGACGCGCGGTGCCTGCTCGGCTACGACGGCGCGGGCGAGGCCGTGGGGGCGATCACGGTGTGGTCGGCCGGGCCGGGGAAGCCCGGGCTGATCGAGCCGCTGGGGGTGTACCCGCACCAGCGCGGTCACGGCTACGGCACGGCGCTCACCGTCGCCGGGGCGGACGCCCTGCGCGGGCTGGGGTCGTCGAGCGCCCTCGTCATGACCGAGAGCACCCGCGTCGCTGCCGTCGCCACCTACATGTCGGCCGGTTTCGAGCGCCTCCCCGAGCGTCTGGACCGTCGCCGGGCCGGGTGACCGCTCACTCGCCGGCATCCGGGCAAGGTCGCCGAGCAGGGGGCGTCACCGTGTGGTCAGTACCTCGACACCCAGCGCTCTGATCTGCTCGACGACGGCGTCGTGCGGGTCCGCGTCCGTGATGACCCCGCTCACCTTCTCCCAGGGCAGCACCCGGAACCGTGAGGCGGTCCCGATCTTCTCCGACGACGCCAGGATGTACGTCTCCGCTGCCCGGGCGGACAGGGCCCGCTTCATCGCGGCTTCCTCTGCGTCTCCGGTGGTCAGGCCTGCCTCGGGGTGTACGCCGGTGACGCCGATCAGGCAGATGTCGGCGGAGACGTTCTGCGCCGCCTCGACCGCGGCGGCACCGTAGGCCACCGCCGAGTGCTTGAAGACCCGGCCGCCGAGCAGGAAGATCTCCGCCTGTGGATGGTCGAGCAGGGCGACGGCGATGGTCGGGCTGTGCGTGATGACGGTGCAGGCGAGATCCGGCGGGAGCGCCTGGGCCACGGCGAGGGCGGTCGTCCCGCCGTCGAGAATGAGCGCCCCGCCGGGGCGCACGAGCCCGGCGGCGAGCGAGGCGACCTCGCGCTTGCTGTCCGGGGCCACGCTCTGCCGCGCCGCGTAGCCGACAACGGCCGGCGAGACGGGGAGCGCGCCGCCGTAGACCCGCTGGACCAGTCCCTCGGCCGCGAGGTCGCGCAGGTCGCGCCGCACGCTGTCCTCGGAGATGCCGAGGTTCGCGGCGACGTCCTTGGCGACGACCTTGCCCTCGCGAGCCAGCAGGCCGAGCAGGTGATCGCGTCGTTCAGCAGCCAGCATCCGTAGTCTCTCCCGTTGTTGCACGTTTCTGCATGTACGGTAGCACCCATGACCGACAAGCCCCTGCTGATCCTGATCGCCGGCCCCTACCGTTCCGGCACCGACGGCGACCCACAGGCCATGGCCGCCAACCTCGCCCGCCTCGAGGCCGCCGCATGGCCGGTCTTCGAGGCCGGGCACATCCCGATGATCGGGGAGTGGGTGGCCCTGCCCGTGCTGCGCTCCGCCGGCGCCGGGATCACCGACCCCCTGGCGGACGAGGTCCTGTACCCGGCTGCCGATCGCCTGCTCGCGCACTGCGACGCGGTGCTGCGCCTGCCCGGCGACTCCGCCGGAGCCGACCAGGACGTCGCCATCGCGCGGCGTCGCGGCCTGGCCGTCTACCACGACGTGGCCGAGATCCCCCGTCGCGTGCCGCAGGAGATCGCATGACCGGCTACCCCGGCGGACCGGCGGCTCTGGACGGGCCCCTCGCTGCCGCCCGCATCGATCAAGCGGCATAGCCTGGAGCCGAACCCGACGGAAGGAAGCACCATGTCCCGCGTTCTCATCATCGGTGGCCACGGCAAGGTCGCGCTCCGGCTCGCCCCTCTCCTCGTGGAGCGAGGCGACGTCGTCACGAGCGTGATCCGCAATCCCGACCACCAGGACGAGGTAGCGGCCACCGGAGCGATCCCGCTGATCGCCGACGTCGAGCACCTCGATACCGACGGTCTGACCGCTCTCCTGGACGGGCAGGACGCCGTGGTGTGGTCGGCCGGTGCGGGCGGCGGGAGTCCGGAGCGCACCTACGCCGTCGACCGCGACGCCGCCGTCCGCTCGATGGAAGCCGCGAAGGCGGCGGGCGTATCGCGCTACGTGATGGTGTCGTACCTCGGCGCAGGGCCTGGTCACGGAGTGCCGGAGGACAACTCGTTCTTCGCCTACGCCGAGGCGAAGACGGCGGCCGACGAGCACCTGCGGGCCTCGGACCTCGACCACACGATCCTCCAGCCCGGCCCGCTCACGCTGGAGGAGCCCACGGGACTCATCGAGGTGGCCGACCCGGGCGACGGCAGGGTCTCTCGTGCCGACGTCGCAGCGGTGGTCGCGGCGGTCCTGGCGGACAGCACCACCGTGGGGCGCACCATCGCGTTCGGCAACGGCGGGACGCCGATCGCCGAGGCGGTCACCGCCGTCTGACCGCGGAGGGACGTGACCGGCACGGCGGAGTGCTCACTCCGACTGATCGGTTGACCGCCCTGCGCACAGCTGCCGTTCGGCTGCCCATACGATCGGCAGATGCCTCAGCAGCTGATCGCCGCCGCGCTCGTAGTCCTCACGCTCACGGCCTGTCAGGCCGGCTCCGGTACGGGGCAGGCGGTAGACGACCCCGCAGGTCAGGAAGCCGTATCCGCGACCCTGCCGCCGACGAGCGGGCGGTTCGACTATCAGCTCGGCGCCGCCTACGAGCTCGACGGCGGGCTCGACGTCGTGGTGCGGGACGCGACGGCCGAGCCTGCCGCAGGCGCCTACAACGTCTGCTACGTCAACGGGTTCCAGACCCAGCCCGGCGAGGCCGACCTCTGGCTCGGCGGCAACGAGGACCTGCTGCTGCACGACGCGGCGGGGAAGCTCGTCGTCGACCCGGACTGGCCGGACGAGTACGTCCTGGACCCGTCGACCGAGGCGAAGCGCGCCGGCATCGTCGACATCCTCGGCCAGGTGATCACGGGGTGCGCCGACGCGGGCTTCGACGCGGTGGAGATCGACAACCTCGACACCTGGACCCGGTTCACGGAACCGGCTACCGGCCTGATCGAGCAGGACGCCGCGCTCGCGCTCGCCGGCTCGTACATCGACCTCGCGCACGAGTCGGGCCTCGCCATCGGCCAGAAGAATGCCGCCGAGGCGACGACGGCGGCTCGCGAGCTCGGCTTCGACTTCGCGGTCACCGAGGAGTGCGCGGCCTACGACGAGTGCGGCTCGTACACCGGCGTCTACGGGGAGCACGTGCTCCAGATCGAGTACACGGACAATCTCCCCGAGGGGTTCGACGCCGTCTGCGCCGACCCGGACCGCGCCCCGCTGACGATCCTGCGCGACCGTGACCTGGTGGGTCCGGACGCCGCCGCCTACGCCTACGAACAGTGCTGAACTGCTCGCCCTGCCATTCCCGCCGACAGAAAGCCGCCGCATGAAGATCGTCGACGCCAAGGTCGTCGTCACCTCGCCCGGCCGTAACTTCGTCACGCTCCAGATCACCACCGACGACGGTGTGACGGGGCTCGGCGACGCGACCCTCAACGGGCGGGAGCTGGCCGTCGTCAGCTACCTGCGCGACCACGTCGTGCCGCTGCTGATCGGCCGGGACCCGCACCGGATCGAGGACGCCTGGCAGTACCTCTACCGCGGCGCGTACTGGCGCCGGGGCCCCGTCACGATGGCGGCCATCGCGGCCGTCGACGTCGCCCTGTGGGACATCAAGGCGAAGGTCGCCGGTCTGCCGCTGTACCAGCTGCTCGGTGGCGCCAGCCGGGACCGGATCATGGCCTATGGGCACGCGAGCGGCGCGAGCCTGCCCGAGATCTTCGACTCCGTGCGGGCGATGCAGGAGCGCGGCTACCGCAGCATCCGCGTGCAGAGCGGGGTGCCGGGTCTGCAGTCGGTCTACGGGGTCCACGCCACGGCGTCGGCCGACGGTTCGGCGCCGGACGTGCTCGCCCGGCCCGTGGTCGAGGACTGGGACACCGCCGCGTACCTGCGGTACATCCCGCGCGTCTTCGAGGCGGTCCGCAACGAGTTCGGCCCGGACCTGCCGCTGCTGCACGACGCGCACCACCGGCTGTCGCCGATCGAGGCTGCCCGGCTCGGCAAGGACCTGGAGCCGTACGACCTGTTCTGGCTCGAGGACTGCACGCCCGCCGAGGACCAGGAGGCGCTGCGCCTGGTGCGGCAGCACACGACGACACCGCTGGCCATCGGCGAGGTGTTCAACACCGTGTTCGACTACCAGACGCTCGTCGACGACCGGCTGATCGACTACGTGCGCTCCGCCGTCACGCACTTCGGGGGTGTGAGCCCCCTGAAGAAGCTGTTCGACTACGCCGGCCAGCGCGGGATCAAGAGCGCGATCCACGGGCCGGAGGACATCTCGCCGGTCGGCATGGCCGCGGCGCTGCACCTCGACCTCGCGATCCACAACTTCGGCATCCAGGAGTACTCGGGGCACACCGACCTCACCAACGAGGTCTTCCGCCACGCGTACACGTTCGACGACGGCTACCTGCACCCGGGCGAGGCTCCTGGCATCGGCGTCGAGCTGGACGAGGAGCAGGCCGCCGCCCACCCGTACGAGCCGGGCTACCTCCCGGTCAACCGCCTCCAGGACGGCTCCGTCCACGACTGGTGACCGGCTGACCGCCGAAGTAGAACCCTGGCGAGATAGAACCGTGGCGAGATAGAACCGCAGCGAGGTAGAACCCGACTCGGGTTCTACCTCGCTGCGGTTCTATCTCGCCACGGTTCTACTTCGGCGGGAGGGTCACATCTTCGGCATGAGCACCGCGTCGACGAGGTAGACGGTCGCGTTCTGGGTCATCACGCCACCACAGATCACGTTCGCGTCGTTCACCTTGAGCTCGTCACCGCTGCCGGTGACCTCGAGGGTCTCGCCCTGGACGGTGGTCTGCTCGCCCATGACCTGGTCGGGGGTGAGCTGGCCGGGCACCACGTGGTACGTCAGGATCTGCGTCAGCAGGTCGCTGTCCTTGGACAGGGTGTCCATCGTGGCGGCGTCGATCGCCTTGAAGGCGTCGTCGACCGGGGCGAACACGGTGAACTCGTCGCCGTTCAGGGTGTCGACGAGGTTCACGTCGGGGTTCACCTCGCCGCTCACTGCCGCGACCAGGGTCTTCAGCAGCGGGTTGTTGGAGGCGGCCACGGCGACCGGGTCCGTGGACATGCCGGTGACCGAGCCGGGGCCGTCCGGCACCTGCTCGGCGTAGGCCGCGCAGCCGGGGCCGACGAGGTTGGCGGCCGGGTCGACCATGTCGTCGGTCATCTCGTCCGTGGGCTCCTCCTCGGGAGCCGCGGTCTCCTCGCTCGCCGTCGTCTCGCTCCCGCCGGATGCACCGGCATCCGAACCCGAGCAGGCCGTGAGGCCCAGGAGGGCGATGGCCGTGATGCCGACAGCTGCGTAGGACTTACGGGTACGAACGTTCATCGGTCTCTCCTCGGTGTGGCGTCGCTCCGCGTTCTCACGGAGCGTCTTGCCCGTGGTTCGGAGCCGATCGCCAACCGGATGGGGATGGATGTGCACGAGTTTTTCCGCCGGTCCCGGACGCTCGCCCGACCAATCCGGAACCGCCGGTGTGCCGAACCCGCCACATGGGAACCCTCATCGTCATCGGCCTCCTGGGAGGCCTCATCACCGGAATATCGCCGTGCATCCTGCCGATGCTGCCCGTGATCTTCTTCGCGGGCGGCGTGCAGGGTGCGCGGACACGGGGCGCGGACGGCGCGCGTCCCACTGGCGACGCAGGGGCCGCTGCCGGCGGAGGTACGACCACCGCCGTCCGCACGCGGCGCTCCCTGCGCCCCTACACAGTCATCGCCGGGCTCGTCCTGAGCTTCAGCGTCTTCACGCTGCTCGGCTCCCTGCTGCTCTCGGTGCTGGGTCTGCCCCAGGACCTGCTGCGCTGGGCCGGCATCACCCTGCTCGTCCTGCTGGGTATCGGCATGATCGTGCCCCGGTTCGAGACGATCCTCGAACGACCCTTCCAGCGCATCGCCGTCTTCGGGGCGAAGCGCGGCGCCGCGCGGCAGGACCGGGGCGCGTTCGCCCTGGGCCTCGGCCTCGGCGTGCTCTACGTGCCGTGCGCCGGACCGGTGCTCGCCGCGATCACGGTCGCCGGGGCGACGGGCAACATCGGGGTCGAGACGGTCGCGCTGACCGTGTCGTTCGCCGTCGGCGCCGCGATCCCGCTGCTGGTCTTCGCGCTGGCGGGACGCCGGATCGCCGAGCGGGTGCAGGCCTTCCAGCGCCACACGACGGCGATCCGCACCGGCGGAGGCATCGTCGTCATCCTCCTGGCCATCGCCCTTGCCTTCAACGTGCCCGCGGCGATCCAGCGGCTGCTCCCGGACTACACCGGCGCGCTGCAGCAGCGCATCGACTCCTCGGAGACCGTGCGCGAGGCGCTCGACCTGGGCGGCCTCGTGACCGACGAGAACCGCGAGCTGTCCAACTGCTCGAACGGCGCGCCGGTCCTGGAGGACTGCGGCACCGCACCGGAGATCCGCGGCATCGACCAGTGGCTCAACACGCCGGACGGCAAAGCGCTCCAGCTGGAGGCCCTGCGCGGGCAGGTCGTGCTGGTCGACTTCTGGACCTACTCCTGCATCAACTGCCAGCGGTCCATCCCGCACCTGAACGCCTGGTACGACAGGTACTCCGACGTCGGCGAGGGCTTCGAGGTGATCGGGGTGCACACCCCCGAGTTCGCGTTCGAGCGCGAGACGCGCAACGTGATCCAGGGGGCGAAGGACCTCGGCGTGACCTACCCGATCGCGCAGGACAACTCCTACGCGACCTGGACCGCCTACCGGAACCGCTACTGGCCGGCGCAGTACCTGATCGACGCGGACGGCACCGTGCGGCACATCCGGCTGGGCGAGGGCGGGTACGAGAACACGGAGAAGCTGATCCGCGAGCTCCTGGCGGACGCCGACCCCGGCGTCGACCTGCCGGAGCCCACCACGGTCCAGGACGCGACGCCGCTCGACGAGATCACGCCGGAGACCTACTTCTCCATCAAGCGCGTCATCAACTACTCCGGCGAGCCGAGGTACGCGGCGGGCCGCCAGGAGTTCACGCTCGCCGACGAGCAGAAGCAGGACACCTTCTCGCTCGGCGGCACCTGGGAGGTCGACTTCCAGGGCGCGCGTGCGGTGTCCGACGACGCCCGGGTGCGCCTCGCCTACCGGTCGGCCGACGTCTTCGTGGTCCTCGGCGGGGAAGGGACCGTCGAGTCGACGGTGACCACCGGCGGCCGCTCGACCACCACCAGCATCGACGTCTCGGGCAACCCGAGGCTCTACCCGGTGCTCGAGGGCGACGGGCCGACCGAGGGACTGGTGGACCTCGAGGTCCCGGAGGGCGTGCAGGTCTACACGATGACCTTCGGCTGACGTCTGACCAACGAGTTCGGGTGCGGGACAGGCGCTGGCGCCCGGCTACGTACCCGCGTAGACCAGGCGCACGGTCTGGAGCACGTGCACGCACAGCGCACCGGACTCGTCGGTCACCCGCACCTCGACGAGCACCTGGCGGCCGCTCGACCTGATCGGGGAGGCCGTGGCGACGGCCTGGCCCACCACGGGGCGCAGGAAGTGGGTGGTGGAGTCCACGGTCGCGGGCAGCGCTCCGGGCTCTCCGTTCGCAGCGGCGCAGACGGCGGCGGTGCCGTCGGCCAGCCCCATCAGCGCCCCGCCGTGCAGCCCGCCCCCTACCGTCGACAGGTCGTGCGTGAACGGCAGCCGCCCGACGACGGCCTCCGGCGTGATCTGGTCGAGCTCGACACCGAGCGTCTTGACGAACGGCGCCGCCGCGTAGACCTCGTCAGCGGTCAGGGGCATGGTCTCCTCCTCCGACTTGTTGTAGAGAGTAGTCTCTAGAGACCAGACTCTAACGAGGTGCTGGAGTACCGTCAACGCATGCCCCGCGCGACCCACGACACCTCGGCGATCCTCGACGCGGCAGGCCGGATCCTCGGCGCGGACGGGCCGGCGAAGGTGACGATGGCGGCGGTCATCCGCGAGGCCGGCGTGCCGAGCGGGTCCCTCTACTACCGGTTCCCCGACCGCCCGGCGCTCCTCGCCGCCCTCTGGAACCGCGCGATAGCGAGCTACCACAGCGACGCGTACCCCCTGTTCGACCGGGACCCGGTCGAGGCGGCCGCCGCGCTCGCCGCCTACACCGTGCGGTGGTGCGAGGCCGAGCCGGCGCACGCGCATGTACTGCTCGCGGGCCGCTCGCGGTTCGACGCCGAGGCCTGGCCCGAGGCGGCCCGGGAGGCCGAGGCGGCGGAGAGCGCGCGCTGGAACGAGGCGATCCGAGGCCTGACCCGCCGGGTCCGCGCCACGACGTCGGTGACGACCACCGAGCTCCTTCTTGTCGTCGTCGACCTGCCCTACGCGGCGGTGCGGCGGTACCTGAGCGGTGGCAGGCCGATCCCGCCGGATCTCGCCGACGTGGTCACCGGGATCGTCCGGACCTCGTTGGGCTGACGGCCGCCGCGGGCCCGTCCTCGTGTCGCCGGTCAGGCTCCCGCCGGCTGGTCCAGCTCGAACGAGGCCAGATCCGTGGCGACGCCGTTGACCTGGAGCGCGACGGCGTGCGGGCCCGGGTAGTAGCGGCGGGTCGTGATCGGCCGGAACGAGTGCTCACGGCTGAGCCGCACGTGCTCGCCGGGGGCGAGGGTCCGGGTGGTCAGCTTGAAGGTCTTGGCAGTCAGGGAGCCGTTGGCCTTCTGATGGTGGACGACGTAGTCGATGGACAGCCGAGCCTCCTCGGCGCCGACGTTGCGGACCTCCGCCGTGAACCGGAGCGTGCCGCCGAACGGCACGCGGTCGCCGTCGAGCACCGGGCCGTCGATCTCCAGGGCGGCGGGGCCGAACCCGAGCAGCCCGAGGGCGCCCGGGTGCCCGCGCTTGACCAGCGTGCGGAGCGCGTGCCGGACGAGGCCCTGGGTCGTCGCGACGGGTTCGGCGAGCCAGCGCCCGGCCGTGGCGACCACCAGCTCGGGATGGTCACGGCTGAGGTCGTTCAGGTGGTTGGCGACGGAGCGGCGCACGTAGTCGCTCTCGTCCCGGTACAGGGCGTCGAGGACGGGGACCGTCGTCCCGGGACGTGCGAGCAGCTCCGGCACGCGCACCGCCCAGGGCAGGTACGGGCGCGTGCCCTCGCTGGCCAGCCTGCGCACGTCGGTGTCGTCCGACCGGGCCCAGTCCGCGGCGATGCCGAGGGCGCGGTCCAGGTCGTGGCGCAGGAGGGTGCGCACCGCGAACTCCGCGGTGAGGCGTCCGGTGAGCTCGGCCAGGAGGGCCATCGCGTCGTCGAAGGCGGCGTCCGTCCCCTCCTCAACGGCCCTGGCCGCCACGGCGCTCGTGACGGGCCAGATCAGCCAGCCCGTGAACGGCGTCGCGCCGTCGCGCGCCGCGCGGACCACGCGGGCGAGGTCCGCGTACCCGCCCGGCAGGTCGGCCAGCAGCGCGTCGCGCAGGAGGTCCGCCCGCTCGCGGAGCGAGAGCTCACCGAGCCGGCCGGCCACCGCGGGCAGCGCGTGCAGGGCGACGCCCGGTGCCGCCGCGGCCACGGCCTTGGTGAGGGTGGTGGCCGTGCGGTCACTGATGAGCTGGTCGGCGAACGGCATGCGGTTCCTTCTCGACGAGGGCGGACGTGTCAGAGGCTCAGGTCACCATGGTGACCTGAGCCTCTGACACTGGCGCTCGACGAGCTCAGGCGATCGTGGTGTCGACCGTCACCGGGATGTTGCCGCGCGTCGCGTTCGAGTACGGGCACATGGCGTGCGCGCCCTCGACCAGCTTGTCGGCGGTCTCCTGGTCCACCCCGGCGACCTCGACGTGCAGCGCGGCGCTCAGGCCGTAGCCGCCGCCGTCCAGCGGTGCGATACCGACCTCGGCGACCACCGCGGAGTCGTTGATCTGCACCTTGTGCGCGGCGGCCACGGACTTCAGCGCGCTGTGGAAGCACGCAGCCCAGCCGGCGGCGAACATCTGCTCCGGGTTGGTGCCCCCGCCCGGGCCGCCCATCGCGGTCGGGATGGCCAGGTTGAGGTCCAGCACGCCGTCGTCGGACACGACCTGGCCTCCGCGGCGGCCGTCGCCGGTGGACGTCGCGACCGCGGTGTAGATGCTGTCAGCCATGTTGTGCTCCTTCTCGAGGCCGGTGCGCGTGCGGCGCCGACCATGTAGACGAACTAGTACGTCTACCGTAAGGGGTGAATGTGGCTCGACACAAGTAGCGGTCCGAACGGGGTCGCGGGCAGGACGGGTCGAGCCCGCCGCCACGTGAGGTGGCGGCGGGCTCGATCAGGTCGATCGGGGTGCGGTCTACGCGGGAGAGCCGGCCCGGGCGGCGTCGACCACTGCGAAGATCGCGCGCTCCAGGGCGCCGCCCACCCGGGACGGGTCGTCGAGGTAGCCGGTCAGCATGGCGCCGTCGCGCAGCATCATCAGCTCGTCGGCCGCCTGCTCGGGGTCGGCCACGCCCAGCTGCCCGGCCATCGCGGCGAAGGTCTGCCGGTACCAGGCGCGGTGCTCCGCGACGATCTTCCGGACCGGGCTGTCCGGGTCGGCGTACTCGGCGGCCGCGTTGATGAACGAGCAGCCGCGGAAGCCCGGGCGGCACGTCTCGGTGCCGACGGCGCGGGCGAACCGGCGGAGGGCCTCGGCGTCGTCGCCGGTGGCCGCGCGCACGCCGTCGAGCGCCTGGCGCTCCCAGCCTGCCTGTCGTTCGAGGTAGGCCACGACCAGCGTGTCCTTGGTGCGGAAGTGCCGGTAGAACGTGACCTTCGTGATCCCGGCACGCTCGATGATCTTGTCCGCGCTCACCGCGCGGATCCCCTGCGAGTAGAACAGCTCGGTCGCCGCGTCGAGGATGCGGTCCCGGGTGGTCGGGCCGCCCGATGTGGTGGTGCTCATCGCGCCATCTGCTTCCGTGGTCGTTCCGGGTGATCGGAACGAACAGTCTACGCGGAGGTGTACTGACGGGTTCGTCTACCTTCCGTTCGCGCGTCCGACCTGTTCACCCAGCGGTCGGTCTGCGTTGGGTTCGCCGCCACCCCGGGGTTTCCACATCCCGACGTCGTGGGGGAGAATGTGATCCGTGGTCATCCGGAACGCCCGATTCGTCCCGCACCACCGATCTGCGTCCGCTGCGGCTCTGCTCGCGGCAGCCGCCCTCGTCCTCGCCGGCTGCACGGTGCCGACGGCCGAGGGTGTCGACGGCAGGACGGGGGAGAACTTTCAGGTCCGTGAACCGTCCGGGCCGGCACTCGTGCTCGACTCGACGGACCCCGCAGAGCTCGCGCTCACCGCGAGCCAGGCCTTCTTCCACGCCTCTCCCGTAGCCGTGTTCGCATCGGCCGACGACGACGACGCGCGCTCGACCGCCGCGGCCACCGGTGCCGCCGTCACCGCCCCCGTGCTCCTCACCGACGGCGGCGTCTCGGACGACAACCTCGTCACGGAGCTCGAACGGCTCGGCGCGAGCACCGTCGTCGTCATCGGTGACGAGGCGGCGGTCGCCGCCGCCGGGGAGGCCACCGGCAAGGCAGACGTGGTCCGGTTCGACCCGGGTGCGCTGAGCGCGGCCGCCGAGGCTGCCGCCTCCGCCGGCCGTGGCGGCGATGACGACAAGAAGCAGAACGTGACCAAGGTCCAGATACCCACCGCTGACCGCCTCGACGCGAGCAAGGTGGACGGGCTGCGCGCGAAGATCCCCGACGTCGCGGACCCGGAGCTGCTGCAGGAGATCCTCGTGGCGGTGGACCCGAAGCTCGGGCAGGAGGCGGCGATCGGCACGGCGCTCGCCGCCGGAGCCGTCCCGGTGACGGTCCCGGGCGGCAGCATCGTCGCCGGACCGGAGACCGTCGAGACCATCCGCACCCTCCAGCCGCTCGGCGTGGTCGGGATCGGCAGCGAGTTCGGCTCGGCCGACGACCTGGGCTGGCAGGTGGCCGTGGCGACGTCGGGCACGACGCTGCCCGACGGCGCGCTGCAGCTGTTCCCCGGCCGGTACGTGTCGACGTCGTACACCGTGCCCGCCGGTTCCACCGACCCGGCCGCCGACGCTGCCGGCGCCGTGGCCGGAGCCGCTGCCAACGGCGAGCTGCTGGGCGGCACGCCCCTGGTCACCGTCACCGCGAGCGTGCGGTCCGGCGCGGCGGGGGAGGACGGCGACTACGTCGACGAGCAGCCGCTGGAGCTGCTCACCCCGGCGGTCGACGCGATCCGCGAGGCAGGCCAGCCCGTGCTGCTCGACGTCGCGCCCGGCAACAAGCCGCTGGCCGCGAAGCTCAAGGAGATCGAGCCGCTGCTGGCCAAGCCGGGCGTCGGCCTGTCGGTGCACCCGGAGTTCCGGATGGCCGGCGACGGCGCGGAGGCGGGCGCTGTGCCCGTCGCGGAGCTGCAGGCGGTGGTCGACCGGCTTGCCGCGATGGCGACGGCGCGCAGCCTGCCGCAGATCATGCTGGAGGTCCACCAGTCCACGGCGGCGTCGGTGGTGGACCGGGCGGCCCTGCGGGTCCCGCCGCAGGTGGCGGTCGTCTTCACCGCGGCTGGTCCGGCCGAGGGGCAGGCCACGGCGGACGGCGTGTGGGCCGACGTCGCCGCCGACCTCCCCCAGGGCGCCGTCCTGGGCTGGTCCGCGCCCAGCGCGGTCCCGGCCGATCCCACCAGCATCATGCCCACCGAACCGCTCCTGGGTCTGGTCTCCGCCAGCTGAACCTGCGAAACTGCGGGCAACCATCGGAGCGAAGGGGCCCTAACAATCGTGACCACCGTGAGCAGCGGCGCGGGCATCGTCGCCGACGCCGTCATCCCAGCACCTGTCGAGCTCGAGCCGGCCGAGGGGGTGCTGGACCTCACGACGGTCACCGTCCGCGCGGCTGACGACGCGGTCGCGGACCTCGCGGGCGAGCTCCTCGCCGCCGCCGGCGCCCTGGTGGTGCCGGACGGCGGGGTTCCGGTGACCCTCGTTCCGGACCCCGCAGCGGGCCCCGCCGGCTCCGGCAACCCCGAGCGCTACACGCTGACCGTGACCGCCGACGGCGTGACCGTCGCGGCGCCCGAACGGAGCGGCCTGCTGCACGGTGTGCGCACCCTGCGGCAGCTCGTGAACGCCGGCCGCCGGGAGGCCGGCGGGCCGCTCGAGGTGGGCGCCGTCGTCGTGCGGGACGAGCCGCGGTACGCGTGGCGCGGGCTGTCGCTGGACGTGGTGCGGCACTGGTTCGGGCCGGCGGACCTGCGGGCCGTCGTGGACCTCGTGGGCTCGTACAAGATGAACCGGCTGCACCTGCACCTGACCGACGACCAGGGCTGGCGGCTGGAGATCCCGTCCCGGCCCGAGCTGACGGGGAAGTCGTCGCAGGGCGCGGTGTCGGGCGCGACGGGCGGGTTCCTCACCGCGCAGGAGTACCGCGAGCTGCAGGAGTACGCGGCCGAGCGGGAGATCGTCGTGGTGCCGGAGATCGACGTCCCCGGGCACGTCAACGCGGCGACCCACGCCTACGGGGAGCTCATGCCGTCCGGCGAGCCGACCGACGTCTATGACGGGATCGAGGTCGGCTTCTCGAAGCTGCATCTCGACCTGCCGGCCACCGAGCCGTTCCTGCGGGACGTATTCACCGACGTCGCGCGCATGACGCTGGGGCCGTGGGTGCACTTCGGCGGCGACGAGGTGCTGGTGATGCAGCCCGAGGAGTTCGGCCGGTTCGTGGTGCTGTGCCAGGAGATCATCGGCGGTGCGGGCAAGACGCCCGTCGCCTGGCAGGAGGCCGGGGGCTCCGCGCACGGCGACCAGGCGGCGGCCGCGGCGCTGGCGGGCACGTCTGCGGCGTCGGGCGCTGATGCCGCCGCGTCCGACGGCGAGGAGCCCGCGCTCGTCCGGCCCGGCACGATCCTGCAGTACTGGGACACCCGGCCGGACCACGCGCCGTTCGTGCGCGCCGCGCAGGCCGGTGCGAAGTTCGTGATGTCCCCGGCCGACCGGGCCTACCTCGACATGAAGTACACGCCCGAGCATCCGCTGGGCCAGAGCTGGGCGGCGTTCGTCGAGCTGCACGACTCCTACGACTGGGACCCGGCGGCCCTGATCGACGGCCTGCCCGGGTCGGCGATCGAGGGTGTCTCGGCCGCCGTCTGGACCGAGACCCTGGAGAGCCGCGACGACCTGTTCTCGATGCTGCTGCCCCGGCTCGCCGCGGTGGCCGAGACCGCGTGGTCGCAGCCGCAGGCGAAGGACTGGGAGTCGTTCCGCGCCCGCGTAGCGGTCGAGGCGGCCACCTGGCGGCGCGAGAACGCGGCCTACCACCCCACCCCCCAGATCGACTGGTGACGTCGCCGAAGTAGAGCGCCTGTCCGGACGCCCGCTCTACTTCGCCAACAGGCCGTCGGCGAAGTAGAGCGGGCGTCCGGACAGGCGCTCTACTTCGCGGGCTTCGCGGGGCGGGCGGCCAGGGCGGCCGCGTAGAGGTCGCGTTTTGGGACGCCTGCCGTCTCCGCCACCTCGGCCACCGCCGCCTTGAGCCGTTCACCGGCCGCGACCCGTTCCAGGACCTCGCCCACCACGTCGTCCACGCTCGCCTGCACCTCGGGCGCGCCGCTGACCACCACGCAGATCTCGCCGCGGAGCTGCTCCGCCGCCGCCCGCCCGGCGAGGTCCGCCAGCGGCCCGCGCAGCACCTCCTCGTAGGTCTTGGTGAGCTCCCGTGCGACGGCGGCGGGCCGGGTCTCCCCGAACGCGACGGCCATGGCGGCCAGCGTCTCCGCGATCCGGTGCGGCGCCTCGAAGAACACCATGGTGCGCGGCTCGGTGGCCAGGGCGCCGAGCGTCCGGGCGCGGTCGCCGGCCTTGCGCGGCAGGAAGCCCTCGAAGGTGAAGCGGTCGGTCGGCATGCCGGAGAGCGCCAGCGCCGTCAGCACCGCGCTCGGTCCCGGTGCCGCCGTGACGCGCAGGTCGCGCTCGATGGCGCGCTCCACGATCCGGTACCCGGGGTCCGAGACGGAGGGCATCCCGGCGTCGGTCACGACCACCACCGTGCCGCCCCCGGCGACCACGTCGAGCAGCTCGTCGGCCCGTGCCGTCTCGTTGTGCTCGTGGTAGCTGGTCACCCGGCCGCGCACCTCGACCCCGAGCCGGCCGACCAGCCCGTGCAGACGGCGGGTGTCCTCCGCGGCCACGACGTCGGCCTGGGCCAGCAGGCGGATCAGCCGCGGTGAGGCGTCCTCCGTGTTGCCGATCGGCGTGGCGGCCAGGACGAGGGAGCCGGCCTCGGGCGCGGGCCCGGGAACCAGGGACGGTTCGGTCATGAACCACAGGGTCCCACGCTCTATGCTGGCCCGGTGTCTCAGCAGCCTGACGCCACAGGAGCGCATTTCGCCGCAACGGAGCAGGCTCTGCCCGGAACGTACGGCGCGCACATGCGCCGGGAGGCCGTCGCCGGCCACGTGACGCGCACCGGGTCGTTCCCCGCCGTCGGACAGCGGGCTGCGGAGCCTGAACCCCCGGTGCGCGACCAGCTCCTGCGCGATCTCCTGGGCGAGCGCCGCCTCGCGCTCGGGCGGACCGTCTCCGACCGGTTCTGGGGCGTGCTCGGCGCGCTCGTCGTGACGGCGATCGCCGCCGGAGCGCGGCTGTGGGAGCTCGGGCGCCCCGGCAAGCTGGTCTTCGACGAGACCTACTACGTCAAGGAGGGCTGGTCGCTGGCCAGCCTCGGCTTCGAGGCGGCGTGGCCCGACGAGCCGAACCCGGCGTTCGAGGCGGGCGACGTCAGCTCGTACAAGACCGACGAGGCCGAGTACGTGGTCCATCCGCCGGTCGGCAAGTGGATGATCGCCATCGGGATGCGCCTCATGGGCGGGGCGCAGGACCCGATGCACTGGCGCATCGCCAGCGCCGTGATCGGCATCCTGGCCGTGCTGCTGATGGTGCGGATCGCCCGGCGCATGTTCTCGTCCACCATGCTGGGTCTGGTCGCGGGCCTCCTGCTCGCGGTAGACGGCGAGGCGATCGTGCACTCGCGCACCGGCCTGCTGGACCAGTTCCTCATGTTCTGGGTCCTGGTCGCGTTCGGCTGCCTGGTGCTGGACCGGGAATGGGCCCGACGGCGGCTCGCCGACCGCGTCGCGCAGATCGTCGACGCCGGCGGGGCGATCGGTAAGTACGGTCCGCGGCTCGGGTTCCGCGGCTGGCGGTTCGCGGCCGCGGTGTCGCTGGGCCTCGCGTGCGGCGTCAAGTGGTCGGGCCTGTACTTCGTGGCGGCGTTCTGCCTGCTCACGGTGATCTGGGACATGACGGCGCGGCGCACCGCGGGCGTCGAGCGCTGGTGGGAGGACGCGCTGGTGGTCGACGCCGTCCCTGCCGCCCTGATCATGCTGCCCACCGTGGTCGCCGTCTACATCGCGTCCTGGTCCGCGTGGTTCGCGCACCCGAAGTCGTACCTGCGCAACTGGGCCGAGGTGAACGGCGTCGCACCGCCGACCTGGTGGCCCGACTGGGGCTGGGCGCAGGGCGCCTGGGAGGCCGGGCGGTCGCTGTGGGAGTACCACCACATGATGTGGGACTTCCACACGGGCCTGGACTCGGACCACAACTACGCGTCGCACCCGCTGGGCTGGATAGTGCAGTGGCGTCCGACGTCGTTCTACTGGGACAAGTACGCGCCGGGTCAGGGCCCCTGCCCCGCCGACGCCGTGGGCGACTGCGCGACCGCCGTGACGTCGCTCGGCAACCCGCTGTTGTGGTGGCTGGGCGCGGTGGCGATCCCCATCGTGCTGGTGCTCGCCATCCGGTTCCGCGACTGGCGCGGCGCCGCGGCCCTGACGGGGATCGCCGCGGGCTGGCTGCCCTGGTTCCAGTACTCCTGGCCGCTGGCCGACCGGACCATCTTCACCTTCTACACGATCGTGTTCACGCCGTTCGTGATCCTGACCCTCGTGTACCTGCTGGCCGTAGGGATCGAGCGGACCTCGCGCAGGAGCGGTGACCGGCGCATCGTGTGCTGGCTCGCGGCCGTGGTGGTGGTGCTGATCGTGGGCGTGAGCGTGCTCTACTACCCGATCTGGACGGCGATGCCGGTGCCGTACGACTACTGGCAGCGGCTCATGGTGCTACCCAGCTGGATCTGACGCCCTCGTCGGTCGAGCTTGTCCTCGTTGGTCGAGCTTGTCGAGACCGGTCGACAAGCTCGACCGACGGGTCGCGGGATCAGACGGCGGACGAGTCGCGCAGGTCCACGCCCGCGGCCGTCAGCTCCCTCTCCGCGACCTCGCCCTGCGCCTCCGACACGGGAATCGTCAGGTCGGTCAGCACCCGGGCCGCCAGGCCCGCGCGGCGGGCGTCGAGCGCGGTGTGCTTGACGCAGTGCGACTCCACGAGACCGACGACGTCGACGGCGGTGATCCCGGCGTCCTCCAGGACCGTCGCGAGGGTGCGCCCTTGCTCGTCCGCGCCCTCGAAGCCCGAGTACCCGTGCGAGTACTGGCCCTTCTTGAGCCGGACGTCCGGCTCGAGGTCGGCCAGCGCAGGGTGCAGCTCGGCGTTGGGCGTGCCGGCGATGCCGTGGGGCGGCCAGGAGTCGACGAAGTCCGGGTTCTCGCTGAAGTGCTCGCCCGGGTCGATGTGCCAGTCCTGCGTGGTCACCACGGTGGCGTACCGGTCGCGGTGGGCCGCGGCGTAGGCCGCGACGCGGTGCGCTATCTCGTTCGCGCCCTCGGTGGCGAGCTCGCCGCCCTCGCAGAACGTGGGCTGGACGTCGACGACAACGAGGGCCCGCCGCTCACTCCCGACCTCGCTGATACTCATCCCCCAACTCTGCCACTGAGCTCCCAGTGACGGGAACGGCGAGTGATCGGTAGTTCGTCACATGATCGGCACCTCGGAATGCCGATCACCTGACATTCTGCCGACCATTCGTCCTCGTGCGGTGCTTGGATGGGGGCGTGGATCTCGTCGCTCGTTCTGCTGCCAGCTCTGCGTCGCGCCTGGTCGTCGCGGGGGTGGCGCTGCTGCTCGTGGGGTGTACCGGTGCGCCCGAACCGGGGGTCGTGTCGCCGAGCCCCACCGCCTCGGCGAGCGCGGCGCCGTCGGGCGCGACACCGTCAGGCGCGGACGCCTGGGACGGGCAGGTGACTGCCGACGTCGAGGTCATCGCGGAGGAGCTTCCGGTTCCGTGGGGCCTCGCGCCGCTGCCTGGTGGACGATTTCTCGTCACCATGCGGGACGACGCGACGCTCGCTGTGGTGCACCCGACCGGCGACGTCGAGCCGCTCGCCGGGTCCGGGGGAGCGCAGGAGCTCGCCGACCAGACCGTGGCCGACGGCGAGGGCGGGCTCCTGGGCGTGGCCGTGGACCCGGAGGACGCCGGTCCGGTGATCACCGTCTTCCTGTACCGCACGGGGGAGACGGACAACGCCGTGCTACGGGCCGAGCTGGACCTTGACAGCGGAGTCCTGCGCGACCTCACGACCGTCCTCGACGGCATCCCCAAGGCCTCGAACCACAACGGCGGCCGGATAGCGCTCGGGCCGGACGGCTACCTGTACGTCGCGACGGGCGACGCCGGTGACCCCGCCAACGCGCAGGACCCGGAGTCGCTGGCCGGCAAGATCCTGCGCATCACGCCCGACGGCGAGCCCACACCCGGCAACCCGGACGCGGGCTCGCCGGTGTGGTCGATGGGCCACCGCAACGTGCAGGGCCTCGGCTGGGACCCCAGCGGGCGGATGTTCGCCGGTGAGTTCGGCCAGGACGAGCTCGACGAGCTGAACGTCATCGAGCCCGGCGGCAACTACGGCTGGCCCGAGGTCGAGGGCCCGGGCGACGAGGCCGGGTTCATCGACCCGGTGGCCTGGTGGCCGACGTCGGAGGCCTCGCCGTCGGGCATCGCCGTCACCGGGGAGGCCGTGTACCTGGCCGGCCTGCGGGGCGAGCGCCTGTGGCGCGTGCCGCTGCTCGGGGACGCGTCGGCGGTGGCGGACGGCGAGAGCCCCGGGTTCGGGGAGCCGCAGGCGCTGCTGGAGGGGGAGTTCGGCCGGCTCAGGGCGGTCCACGCGGGGCCCGACGGCGCGCTCTACGTGCTGACGAACAACACCGACGGCAGGGGCGAGCCGACGACGGAGGACGGCCGGGTGGTCGACGACAGGCTGCTGCGGGTCACGCTGACGCCGTGCGAGTGCACAGTTGCAGACGACTAGGGGTGTGGATAGCCTGGATGGCGCGAGCGAGCCGCGTCGTAGGCTCGAAGCATCGTCGAGTCGAGCCCGGAAGGGGTGAACAGGATGTCCGCAGAACCCGGTGCGTACCGGACGGTGCCGCGCGGCTACGTCTACGCCGACCACATCCCGTACGTCACCCCGGACTCGCTCGACGACCTGCGGGGGCCGACGTCGGGTGTGGTGACCGTCGGTCCGCACATCGACACGAGCCTGAGCCCGACGTATGACCTGAGCGATCCCGATCGGCTGTGGAACCTGTACACGAGGGTCGTGCGATCAGGATTCGTTCCTGACCAGGTGAAGTTCCTGGACCGACAGGTGCTGCGGAGGCTCTGGCCGTCGTTGAACCTGCCGGTCAGGTGCCGGAAGATCTGGGAGCAGAAGTTCCCGGAGGGCTTCGGGCGGCGTTCCTGAACGCGGGCTTGTCCGTGCACGACAACCTGATCGGCCGGACCTTCGCGGACTTCAGCGTGACTGACGGTGCTACGCAGCAGACGAGTTCCATCCAGATCGGGGTGAACTACCGGGAGTTCGCGCCGGCGAGGTTCGAGGTCGGGCCGGTCCTGGACGTCCGGGACGCAGTCGCCGGAAAGATGAGTGCGCTGTGGTCCCGGGGAGAGGTGCGTGACTACATAGACATCGACGCGGTAGTGCGTTCGGGACGGTTCTCTCGTGACGAGGTTCTTGCGATCGGTGACAAGCAGGAGGCGCTGCCTTTCGACCGAGCGATGCTCGCAGACCGGTTTCGGGCGGTGGAATCCAGACGTCTCACCGAGTTCGATATGTACGAGGTGGGCGAGACCCGGCGGCTCTCGATCGTCGAGCACTTCCTCGACTGGGCCGACGAGATCGACCCCGCCGTCGTCCGCTGACTGCCGCCACCCGGCGGAGTGATCCAGGGACCACAGCCACCGGCGTATTCCGCTGGGTCCGTGGCTCTAGGATTGGAGAGCAGTTTTCCCGTCCTTACGAATTGGAGCATCCAGCGATGGCTCGCCACCTTGTCACCAGTGCGCTTCCGTACATCAACGGCATCAAGCACCTGGGGAACATGGTCGGGTCGATGCTCCCGGCCGACGTCTACGCCCGGTACCTGCGGCAACGCGGCCACGACGTGCTGTACATCTGCGCCACCGACGAGCACGGCACGCCCGCGGAGCTCGCCGCCGCGAAGGCCGGACAGCCCGTCGCCGAGTTCTGCGCCGGGGCGCACGAGACGCAGAAGGAGATCTACGACGGTTTCGGCCTGACGTTCGACTACTTCGGCCGCAGCTCGTCGCCGCAGAACGCCGAGATCACACAGCACTTCGCGCGGCGTCTGCACGAGAACGGGTTCATCGAGGAGCGCGCCATCCGGCAGGTGTACTCGCCGGTCGACGGCCGGTTCCTGCCCGACCGCTACGTCGAGGGCACCTGCCCGCACTGCGGCTACGACAAGGCGCGTGGCGACCAGTGCGAGAACTGCACCCGCGTGCTGGACCCGACCGACCTGATCAACCCGCGTTCGGCGATCAGCGGCTCCACCGATCTCGAGGTGCGCGAGACGACGCACCTGTTCCTGCTCCAGTCGAAGCTGCAGGGCGAGGTCGAGGCGTGGATCGACGAGAACAGCAAGGAGTGGCCGCTGCTGTCGACGTCGATCGCGCGCAAGTGGCTCGCCGAGGGTCTGCACGACCGTGCGATCACGCGCGACCTGGAGTGGGGCGTCCCCGTCCCGGCCGACACCTGGCCGGAGCTCGCCGCCGACGGCAAGGTCTTCTACGTCTGGTTCGACGCCCCGATCGAGTACATCGGCGCCACCAAGGAGTGGGCGGACGCCGCTGCCGACGGCGAGACCCGGGACTGGAAGTCCTGGTGGTACGAGGCCGCCGACGTCCGCTACACGCAGTTCATGGCCAAGGACAACGTCCCGTTCCACACGGTGATGTTCCCGGCGACGCAGCTCGGCGTCCGCGAGCCGTGGAAGATGGTCGACTACGTCAAGGGCTTCAGCTGGCTGACGTACTACGGCGGCAAGTTCTCGACGTCGCAGCAGCGTGGCGTCTTCACCGACGCCGCCCTGGAGATCCTGCCGGCCGACTACTGGCGGTACTTCCTGATCGCGAACGCGCCGGAGTCCGACGACTCCTCGTTCACGTGGGAGCACTTCGCCGGGACGGTGAACAAGGACCTGGCCGACACGCTCGGCAACTTCGTGAACCGGGTCCTGACGTTCTCCGCCAAGCGGTTCGGGAACACCGTCCCCACCGGCGGTGAGCCCGGTGAGGCCGAGGCGAAGCTCGGGGCAGAGGTCACGCGCCTCCTGACCGAGCTCGAGGAGAACATGGAGGCCCTGCAGTACCGCAAGGCCGCCAACGCCCTGCGGGCGCTCTGGTCGGCCGGCAACGCGTACCTGGTCGAGAAGGAGCCGTGGAAGCAGGTCAAGACGGACGAGGACGCCGCCGCCGTGACCCTGCGTACCGCGATGAACCTGATCCACCTGTACGCCGTGGTCTCCGAGCCGTTCATCCCGGCGAGCGCGGCGACGCTGCGCGGGGTCTTCGCTCTGGACGACGACACCGCGGCCTGGGTGACCCCCGAGGCGGCGGCCGCGCTCTCCGCTGTGCCCGCCGGGGCCAGCTTCACCGTGCCCCCGGTGCTGTTCGCCAAGATCAGCGACGAGGACCTGGAGGGGTACCGCGAGCGGTTCGGCGCGGGGTCGGTGGACTGACCCGAAGATGGCGAAGCGCACGCGGGAGCGCGGATTTCCGGCCGATCCGGAGCCGCTGCCCGTACCCGTCGTGGACAACCACACCCACCTCGACCACATCGGTGCCGTCCTCGCCGAGACGGCGCCGGACGGCGAGCCGGCGGGCCAGGCCTGGCCGCCGAGCGTGGCCGACCACCTGGCCCGCGCGGCGCGTGCCGGCGTGGACCGGGTGGTCCAGGTGGGCTGCGACCTCCCGTCGGCGCGCTGGACTGCCGACCTCCTGACCTCGTTGAGTGCTGGATCTTCGCCCCTTTCAGCGCCTGAGACAGGGCGAAAAGCCAGCACTCAACAGGCCAGGGTGGTGGGGGCGGTCGCCATCCATCCGAACGAGGCGACCCTGCACGCCGGGGTGCTCGAGGTGGGACCGGACGGGCTGACCCCCGAGGTCGAGGAGCACCATGCGGTGAGCCTCGACGACGCCGTCGCGGAGATCGCCGACCTGGCCAAGGGCAACCACCGCATCCGCGCGATCGGCGAGACGGGCATGGACCTGTTCCGCACGGGCCCGCGTGGCGAACAGGCTCAGCGGGCGAGCTTCCGCGCGCACATCGCCCTGGCCAAGGAGCTGGGTCTCGCCCTGCAGATCCACGACCGGGACGCGCACGCCCAGGTCATCGAGGTCCTGCTGGCCGACGGCGCCCCCGAGCGCACCGTCTTCCACTGCTTCAGCGGCGACGCCGAAATGGCCCGCGTCTGCGCCGAGAACGGCTGGTACCTCTCGTTCGCCGGACCGGTCACGTTCAAGGCGAACCACCACCTGCGGGACGCCCTGACGGCGGCGCCGCGGGAGCTGATCCTGCTGGAGACCGACGCCCCCTACCTCACGCCGCACCCGTTCCGGGGACAGCCGAACGCCCCCTTCGCGGCGGCCCACACGGTCCGGGCGATGGCGGCTCATCTCGAAGAGGACCTCGGCACGTTGTGCACCGCCATAACCGCGAACTCGGAGCGGGTCTACGGCAATTGGTGAGAATGGCGCGCTGAGACGAAGAATGCGGTATTTCATTTCATACCCGCACGGCTTTTCCCGGAGAGATTGTTCCGTTACGGTCTGGTGCTCGTGGTGAGGTACGCACGGCCGTGGCTCGCGAGCAGAGCGGCCCGCTGGGTGGTCCGTGGTGCCGTCGTCGGCACGCTCGTCGCTGTGACCGGCGTCTACGTCGCCAACGCGAACGTCCTGACCATCGACTACAACGGCGAGCTCCACACCGTGGGCGTCTACGGGGACACCGTCGGTGAGGCCCTCGCGTCGCAGCACATCCGGCTCGGGCGGGACGACGTCGTACAGCCTGCCGCCACCGCAGGCGTCGCCCAGGGCGGCACGGTGGTGGTCCGGACCAGCCGTGAGGTCACCGTCGAGCTCGACGGCCAGGTCATGACGCTGCGCACCACCGCGGGCACCGTCGGCGAGCTGCTGGCGGCGCTGGGGCCGCGCGGTGACGGTGCGCTCGCCACCGCCTCCCGTACCGCGCGGCTGGACCGCGACCCGGTCCGGTTCTCCACGGTCAAGCAGGTCAACATCGCCGTGGACGGCTCGGTGCTCGAGTTCCACACCACCCAGTCGACGGTCCGCGGCCTGTTCCGTGAGGCGGGTATCACGCTGTCCGACGGCGACGTCACCTCAGTGCCGCCCGACGCCGCGGCGGTCGACGGGATGGTCGTCATGGTCAGCCGCGACGCCTCGTCGTCGCGCACGGTGACCGAGGTGCTCCCGTTCGAGACCGAGACGATCGAGGACCCGAGCCTTCCGGAAGGCTACGAGTCGATCCGCACCGCGGGCGTGGCCGGCGAGGTCAGGGTGACGTATGCGGTGAAGACCGTGGGCGGCGCCGTCGTCGAGCGCACGGAGGTCGAGCGCAAGGTCACCCGGAAGCCGGTGAACGAGGAGCTCGTGGTGGGGACCATGGACGTCGCCACCGCCCCCGTCGATCCCGGCTCCGCCCGGGCGCTGGGTCAGGCGATGGCGGCCGAGCGCGGCTGGGGCGCCGACGAGTTCTCGTGCCTGGACCAGCTCTGGCAGAAGGAGAGCGGCTGGCGCTGGAACGCCGACAACCCCAGCAGCAGCGCGTACGGCATCGCACAGGCGAACCCGGGCTCCAAGATGGCCACGGTCGGCAGCGACTGGCTGACCAACCCGGCCACCCAGATCGAGTGGGGCCTCGGTTACATATCCGGGCGTTACGGAACACCGTGCGGCGCATGGGCGCATTCGGTCGAGATCGGCTGGTACTGATCCGCGTTCTTCCCAAGCGACATTTGGGATATTGCTTGGCGTTCCGGACCCTTTGCTGAACGTATTGCCGCTTTCGGCTTGCATTCGGTAACGGCGGAGTTACCGTCTCAGGGACCGCCGGATCGGTCGGCCGGGCTCGTGCCTCGCGCGGGAGCTGCGTGGGAGGCGCGCCGTCTCGTCTTCCGTGCCCGGACCGCTCGAGGACTGGACTCGCGTGACATCTCCGCATCCGGCTCAGGGCAGCCCCGGACAACAATTCACCAATTCTGAGGCCGACGGCGACGCCGGCGTCACCGATCTTTTCGACGCGCCCTTCTCCGACTCGCCTTTCTTCGGTTCGGCGCAATTCGGCCCGGCGCCGCCGGCGGACGAGGTATTTCCCGCGGGAATGACCGTCGCGGACATTGCCAACACCCGCTCCGAGGTGATGGACACCCTTCCGCCCGGCCACCCTTCCGGCCCGATGCCGGTAGTGGCGACCGACGGCGCAGGGGTCGCGACGGCTCCTCCGCCGCCTCCACCACCGCCGGTACCCGGGCCGCCCAGGCGTCGCCGCGGGGTAGCGGTCCTCGTGGGCGTCGTCACCGTCGCCCTGGTCGGCGCCGGTGGCGTCGCGGTCTACGGGGCGGCCCACAAGACCGTCACGCTCGACGTCGGCGGCGAGGTCACCTCCGTCGAGACCTTCGAGGGTGACGTCGCCGACCTGCTGACCGACCAGGGGGTCGAGGTCACCGGGCGGGACGCCGTGACGCCCGGCCTCGACGCCGCGCTGCGCGACGGCGGCACGGTGGTCGTGCGCTACGGCCACGAGGTCGACGTGTGGGCCGACGGCGGGCAGCGGAGCACATGGGTGACGGCACTCGACGCCGACGAGGCGCTGACCCAGCTCGCGCGAGGAGACGGCACGGTGGTCCTGGTCCCGACGCGGGCCGAGGGCCGGGTGACGCTCCCGATGCAGCTCGACGTCGACGGTCCCGTGCACCTGGCGATCGGCGGGGAGGTGCGGCGGGTGGCCGACGGCTCCGTGCGGCTCGACGAGCTGCTCGCGGCCCAGGATGCCGCCGTCGACAGCGACGACCGGGTATCCGTCCTGCACCGGGACGTGCGCGGGCAGAGCGAGCCGGTGGTGACCGTCCTCGTCAAGGAGGTCAAGGCCACGATCGAGGAGGTCGCCAGCAGGATTCCGTACAAGACGGTGACCACGACCGATCCGGGCCACTACGCGGACCTGGGTCCGTACCTGGCGTCCGAGGGCGCCGACGGCAAGCGGGTGACGGCCTGGGACGTCACCCGGATCGACGGCAAGGTCGTGAGCAAGGAGAAGGTGAACAGCTGGGTCGCGCGGACGCCCGTGGACAAGGTGATCGTGTACGGCACCAAGGAGCGCCCCAAGCCCAAGCCGGAACCGAAGCCCAAGTCGAAGTCCGACACGAGGTCCGACTCGAAGTCGGACTCTAGGCCGGACTCGAAGTCCGGATCGGAGCCCGAGCCGAAGCCGGAACCCGAACCGGATTCCGAGCCGAAGCCCGATTCGACGTCTGATTCCGACTAGCGGCCGGAGAGGCCGCGGAGGGCGCGGGGCGGCGGCCGTGTCGGCGTCGCCCCACGGCCTCCGCGCCTGTCCTGGCCTGCGGAGATCCACTGTCCGCCCGGTCGCGGCCCCTCCTGCGGGCCCCGTTCGGGGCCTCCCACGAGTTGGACGCTTGTCCTGAACGAGTGACCGACAACACAGTTGCAACCCACAAAGATGGTTGGCCGAGCGGTAACAAATCAGTTACTTTCGGTTGTCCTCGCTGGCGCGGGGGTGTCACGTGGTGTAGGCCACGGCACTCCAGTGGTGGCAGGGCGGCACTGGACGCGGAACCTCGCGGGCAGTGTGAGACCGCCGGATCGGCCGGTCGAGACCGCGACGGCTCGTAAGAGCCGCAGGGCCTGTTCGGCCGCTTCGTGGTAGGGAATCTCGCCCCAAACGGGATGCCCGCCTCGCCGCCCGTGCCCGGGACGTCCGACGACTGGACACGAGTGAACCCCCGTTTTGAGCAGCAGAGTTCTGGCTCCATCCCCAGCATCAACTCAGAGTCCGAGGCTGTAGCACCTCAGGACACCCCCTCGAAGCACCGCCGTCGTTGGCCGCTGATCGCCGGCCTCTCGGCCGTCGCGATCGTCGCGTCCGGTTCGGTCGCCTTCGCCGAGGTACAGAAGACCGTCACGTTGGACGTCGACGGCACCACCAAGACCATCACCACCTACGCCGGTTCCGTCGCGGGCATGCTCGAGTCGCAGGGTGTCCGCCTGGGCGAGCGCGACGTCGTCGCCCCCGGAACCGATGCCAAGCTTTCCGACGGCGACCAGGTAGTCGTCCGCTACGCCCGCCAGGTCACCATGACCGACGGCGACGCGGAGCGCGACGTGTGGGTCACCGTCACCGACGCGGGAGAGGCGCTGACGACCCTCGCCGAGCGCGGCGGCGACGTCGCACTGGTGGCGTCCCGCTCCGGCGACCGCGCCTCGCTCCCGCTCCGCCTGAACGACGACGGCCCCGTCGCGGTCGTCGCCGACGGCACCACCCGTGTGGTCGAGGACCACTCGGCGAGCGTCGACGAGGTGCTCGACGGCCTCGAGGTCGAGCTCGACAAGGACGACCTCGTGAGCATCGCCCCGGTGGCCGCCCTGGCGCAGGACAAGGCTATCGCCGCCAAGGACGCGAGGTCCGCCCAGGAGTCGGGCGCCGACGTCGCCATCCAGGTGCAGCGTGTCGAGAGCAAGAAGATCACCAGGAAGGCCAACCTGGACTTCGACACCAGGACCGTCCAGGACGACGACCGCTACGAGGACGAGGACAACCTGGTCCGGGCCGAGGGCGAGCAGGGTGTGCGCACCCGCGTCCTCCTGGTGCGCATGGTCGACGGCGAGATCGTGTCCCGCAAGGAGCTCTCCAACGAGGTCACGAAGAAGCCGGTCGACCGCGTCGTCGTCGAGGGCACCAAGGAGCGCCCCGTCGAGGAGACCTCCGCCAAGGTCGACCCGCCCAGCGGGTCGAGCGACCCGGTGCCTGCGGGCTCTGCCAGGGAGATCGGCCAGCAGATGGCCGCCGCCCGTGGCTGGACCGGCGAGGAGTGGACCTGCCTCGACCTCCTGTGGGAGCGCGAGTCCGGCTGGAACCACCTGGCGGCCAACCCGTCGTCGGGCGCCTACGGCATCGCGCAGGCGCTGCCGGGCGACAAGATGGCCTCCGCGGGTGCGGACTGGGCGACCAACCCGGCCACGCAGATCGAGTGGGGTCTCGGCTACATCGCGGACCGCTACGGCACGCCGTGCGGTGCGTGGGGCCACTCGGAGTCGGTGGGTTGGTACTGATCCAGCCCTAGGTCGCTCTCGTGCTGCGCGCCCTCTCCAGCGGGACTTGCTTCGCTGCGTCCCACCTCCGAGTGCGCTCCGCACGAACGCTCCAGATAGGCTCCCCTGCATGAACGAAACCTCAAACGCCCTGCTCGGTCCCGCGGAGATCCGCGACCTGGCAGGGCGTTTGGGCGTCCGGCCCACGAAGACGCTGGGCCAGAACTTCTTGCATGACGGCGGCACGGTGCGCAAGATCGTGCGGATCGCCGGGCTCGAGCCCGGCGAGCGCGTGGTCGAGGTCGGGCCCGGGCTGGGCTCCCTGACTCTCGGCCTGGTCGAGGCCGGCGCCTCCGTGGTGGCCATCGAGATCGACCGGCTCCTGGCCGGGCAGATCGCCGAGACCGTGCGGGACCGGTTCCCGGACGCCGACTTCGAGGTGGTGCTCTCCGACGCGCTGGACGTCACCACCCTGCCCGGTGCCCCGCCGACGGCGCTCGTGGCGAACCTCCCGTACAACGTGGCGGTCCCCGTGCTGCTCACGATGCTGGAGCGGTTCGACTCGCTGGAGCGCGTGCTCGTGATGGTCCAGGCGGAGGTGGCCGACCGGATCGCCGCCGTGCCGGGCTCCAAGATCTACGGCATCCCGTCGGTGAAGGCCGCCTGGTACGCGTCGGCCCGCCGCGCGGGGACCATCGGCCGCAACGTCTTCTGGCCCGCCCCGAACGTCGACTCCGCGCTCGTGTACCTCGAGCGCCGGGAGCCGCCGTCGACCACCGCGCCGCGCGAACGGGTCTTCAAGGTCGTCGATGCCGCGTTCGCGCAGCGCCGCAAGACCCTGCGGGCCGCGCTGTCCGGGCTGTTCGGCTCGGGCGTCGCCGCGGAGGCGGCGCTCCGTGCAGCGGGTGTCGACCCGAGCGCGCGGGGGGAGACGCTGGTGGTCGAGCAGTTCGCGCGCATCGCTGAACAGCTGGGTACGCCTCAGTCGGCGGAGGGGGACGAGTGAGCGGGCGTCTGAGCGCGGCACCGCCGCCGTCGGTCCGGGTTCGTGCACCCGGGAAGGTCAACCTCGCGTTGCGCGTCGGACCGGTCGGGAGCGACGGCTACCACCCGCTGGCGACCATCTTCCAGGCGGTGACCCTGTTCGAGGAGGTCACGGCCACGCTGGCTCCGCCTGGAGCCGGCATCTCGCTGACCGTCTCCGGCCCGCAGGCGGACGACGTCCCCACCGACGAGACGAACCTCGCCTGGCGGGCGGCCGCGCTGCTCGCCGACCGCACGGGGCTCGCGGCCGACGTCGCGCTGCACATCACCAAGGGCGTGCCGGTCGCGGGGGGCATGGCCGGCGGATCCGCCGACGCCGCTGCCGCGCTCCTGGCCTGCGACACGCTCTGGGAGGCCGGGGTGCCGCGCTCCGAGCTGGTGGAGATCGCCGCCGAGCTCGGCGCGGACGTGCCGTTCTCGCTCCTGGGGCACACCGCCGTCGGCACGGGGCGGGGTGACCTGCTGACACCGGCGATGACCCGCGGGGAGTTCCACTGGTGCTTCGGCACGCAGCGCGTCGGTCTGTCGACGCCCAGCGTGTTCCGGCGGTTCGACGAGCTGGCCGGCCCGTCGACGCCCACCGTCGCGCCCGCCGACGACACCGAGCTGATGCACGCGCTCCGGGCCGGGGACCCCGTGGCGCTCGGCAAGGCGCTGCACAACGACCTGCAGGCGCCGGCGCTGGATCTGCGGCCCGAGCTCGCCGAGGTGCTGGACGTCGCCACCGAGTCGGGGGCGCTGGGCGTGATCGTGTCCGGGTCCGGGCCCACGGTCGCCGCGCTGGGGCGCTCCCGGCAGCACGCGCTGGCGCTGGGCGCCGCGTGGACGGCGGCCGACGTCGTGGACGCCGTCTGGTGCGCGAGCGGCCCCGCGCCGGGCACGCAGATCGTCACCTCGATCACCCGCTGACCCGCCGCGCCCTGGTCCTACCTCGGCGGGGAGGTCAGTAGGCGATCTGGGGGACGAAGACGTTCGTCAGGTGCGTGTGCGCCGTGATCCAGCGCGTGCGGCGCGCCACCGTGCTGCTCTCGGTGGTCAGCACGCACTCGACCACCCGCTCGACGGAGCCCGTCATCGCGGCCAGCGCCTGCGCGGCGTTGATGCCCCACTCCTCCAGCAGGACCTGCGCGCCGGCGCCCTGGGTGAGCTGGAGCGGTGTGCTCGCCCGCCGGGCGAACGCGACGAGCGAGTCCTTGTGCGCCGCGGGGATGTCGCCCTCGACCATCGCGCAGGCCAGGTCGGGGAGCAGCCCTGCCGCCGCGACCACTGCCGCCGCCACCGGACCGCTGCCCAGCACCGCGACCCGTGACGGGTCCACGCTCGGGAGGGTCCGCAGCGCCTGCACCGCCCGCACGGCGTCGGTGAAGACGACGCGGTTGTACGGGTCGTCGAGGTCGTCCGGAGGCAGCTCGACCACGAGGTGCGCGAACCCGCCCGACGCGAGCCACTCGAGGTCCCGGTCCGCCGTCCGGTCGGCGGGCCGCAGCTCGACCAGGCCGGGCAGCGTGCTGCCGGCGCCGGTCGGGGTGATGAGCCGACCCGGCACGGGGTATCCCTCGAACCCGGCGAACGTCACTGCGTCGACCGTGAGGTCCCGGGCCCGGGCGGAGGCAGCCGACAGCACCGGCGCGACCTCGATGTCGCGGTGCGCGGCGAGCGTCTGCAACCAGAACGCGTCGAAGTTCACGGGCTCGTCGGTGGCCGGCGGCGCTGCCGGCGCCACCGCGACGAGCGGCAGGTCGTAGTCAGGCACGGGGAAACCTCCGGGGATGAACGTGCGCTGCGGAGCCTACCGCCCGGGCGCGACAGGCAAATTTCCGGTCTATGCCCGGGCCTCCCGTCAGATGATCTTGCCCAGCCACGAGAGCTTGCGCGGGAACCGGTAGTCCCCGCCGCCCTCGTGGTTGTTGTACGGGTAGACATCCATCTCCTTGACCACCGGTTCGGCCTGGTCGGGCGCCCAGTTGTTGAACGCCGCGTACACCGTGGACGGCGGGCAGGTGGCATCCATGAGCGCCACCGAGAACAGGCATGCCGCGCGGGCCCGACGGGAGAACGACACCCCGTCCAGATAGGAGAAGGTGCGCCAGACCTGCGCCTCGACCTCCGGGTCGCGGTATACGGACAGGTACTTCGTGATCTCGCCGTACGGGAACGAGTCAGTGATCGACACCGCGCGGCGGTAGTGGGTCAGGAACGGCACGTCGGGCATCGCGGCGACGACGTCGGGCACCAGCCCGGCCACCGCGAGACTGATGCCGCCGCCCTGGCTCCCGCCGCTCACCGCCACCCGCAGCGGGTCCAGACCGGGGATCGCGCGCACGGCGTCGACGGCCCGCGCACCGTCGGTGAAGACGCGGCGGTAGTAGTGCTCGTACGGGTCGAGCACGCCGCGGGTCATGAACCCCGGGGTCGCGGGGCCGGAGCCCACCGGGTCCGGCGTCGCCCCGCCCGCGCCCCAGCCAGAGCCCTGCCCGCGCGTGTCCATGCGCAGGTGCGCATAGCCGGCGGCGGCCCAGTGGATCTTCTCGTGCGGCAGGCCCCGCCCACCGCCGTAGCCCTCGTACTCGACCACCACGGGCAGGTCGCCGTCCGCGTGCGCGGGGCGCGTGAGCCACGCCTTGACGGGATGCCCGCCGAAGCCGGGGAACGTCACGTCGTCGACCACCACCTCGGTGAGCCCGACGTCGATGCGCTCCACCTGCGGCGCCTCGTCGAACGTGCGCGCCTCGGCCAGGGTCGTCGACCAGAACTCGTCGAAGTCGGCGGGCTCGTCCACCTCGGGGAGATACCTCTCGAGATCGGACAGCGGCATGTCGAACTGGGCCACGTGGATGCTCCTCGGCGTAGTCGTCAGCGGGGCCGACGGCGGAGTCGGCGGGCACGATCGCCGTCGACGGTGGACAGCGTAACCGCGGCGTCCGACATCGAACAGATACCGATCCGGGCCCTCCGGGCGAGACAGAACAACGGCTCGTGTCCGGCCCCCGGCCCGCGGCGAACTAGGCTGCTTGGGTGGCACATCTTCTCGGCGCGGACGGCATCGCGCTGACCATCGGCACTCGCACCCTCCTGTCCGAGGTCTCCCTCGGGCTCGACGACGGCGACCGCGTCGGCGTGGTCGGCCCCAACGGAGCCGGCAAGTCGACCCTCCTGCGCATCCTCACCGGCACGTCGCAGCCCGACGCCGGACGGGTCACCAAGGTGGGCGGCACGGTCCTCGGCATGCTCGACCAGCGGGACGAGCTCGACGCGGAAGCGACGATCCTCGACGTCGTGCACGGCGACGCGGAGACGCACGTCTGGGCGTCCGACGCCCGGGTCCGCCAGGTGCAGGAAGGCCTGCTCGCCGACCTCGCCTGGGACGCCCCGGTCGCCAAGCTCTCCGGCGGCCAGCGCCGGCGCGTGGCGCTCGCGGCCCTGCTCGTGCAGGACCCGGACGTGCTGCTGCTCGACGAGCCCACCAACCACCTCGACGTCGAGGGCGTGGCCTGGCTCGCCGCCCACCTCCGCGAGCGGTACGGCCGCCCCGGGGCGACCGGCGCGCTGGTGGTCGTGACGCACGACCGCTGGTTCCTCGACGAGGTCTGCACGCGCATGTGGGAGGTGCGCGGCGACGGCACCGGCGCCATCGACGGGTACGAGGGCGGCTACGCGGCCTACATCCTGGCGCGCGCCGAGCGGGCGCGGCAGGCCGCGACCGCCGCGGAGAAGCGGGACAACCTGCTGCGCAAGGAGCTCGCCTGGCTCCGCCGCGGGGCCCCGGCCCGTACGTCCAAGCCGAAGTTCCGGCTCGACGCCGCGTCCGCGCTGATCGACGACGAGCCGCCGCCGCGCGACTCGATGGAGCTCACCCGGATGGCGACGCGGCGGCTCGGCAAGGACGTGCTGGACCTGGAGTCGGTCTCGCTCGAGCTCGGCGGCAAGGTCCTGTTCGACGACGTGACCTGGCGCCTCGGCCCCGGGGACCGGTACGGCGTGGTCGGCGTCAACGGTGCGGGCAAGACCACGCTGCTCGCGCTGCTCGCCGGCCGCCGCGAGCCCGGCTCGGGCCGCGTCAAGCGCGGCAAGACGATCCACGTCAAGGAGCTGACGCAGGACGTCTCCGAGCTGGACGAGCTCGGGCGGCTGACGGCGGTCGAGGTGATCGAGTCGGAGAAGGGCCGGGTCGTCGTCGACGGCAAGGAGCTCACGGCCTCGCAGCTCACCGAGAAGCTCGGCTTCACGCGCGAGCGCGCGTACACGCCGGTGAAGGACCTGTCCGGCGGCGAGCGGCGTCGGCTGCAGCTGTTGCGCCTGCTGGTGGCCGAGCCCAACGTGCTGCTCCTCGACGAGCCCACCAACGACCTCGACACCGACACGCTCGCCGCGGTCGAGGACCTGCTGGACGGCTGGCTCGGCACGCTGATCGTGGTCTCGCACGACCGGTACCTGCTGGAACGGGTGGCGGACCGGCAGGTCGCGCTGCTCGGCGACGGGACGATCCGCGACCTGCCCGGCGGGGTCGAGGAGTACCTGCGGCTGCGGGCAGCGGCCAAGGCCGCCGGCGCCTCCGCCTCGGGCACCCCCGCAGGCGGCGGCGGTGCGTCGGGCGGTTCGGCCGCCGGGAGGACGACGTCGGGCACGGCTGCGGTGTCGGGCGGCGACGCAGGGGGAGAGGCGCTCAACCAGCGCGACATCCGGGCCGCGAAGAAAGAGGTCTCCCGAATCGAGCGCCGTCTTGCGAAGATTGCCCAGAAGGAGGCCGAGCTGCACGAAACAATCGCACAGCAGGCCACGGACTACCAGGCTGTCGCTCGGCTGGACGCGGAGCTCCGCGACCTGGTGAGCGAGCGCGACGAGCTCGAGGCGGCCTGGCTGGAAGCGGCGGAGGTGGCGGGATGACCGACAACGATCTGGCACCGCTCGACGGGGTGGACCGAGCGCTCGTGGACGCGCTGCGCAAGGACGGGCGCACGACGCTCGCGGTGCTGTCCGAGATCTCGGGGCTGTCCCTGTCGGCGGTGCAGGTGCGGGTGCGGAAGCTCGAGGCGCGTGGCGTCATCACGGGCTATCGAGCGGTGGTGAACCCGGAGGCGGTCGGGCTGCCGCTCTCCGCGTTCGTGGAGATCACGCCCCTGGACCAGGCGCAGGAGGACGACGCGCCCGAACGCCTGCGGGGCATGCCGGGCATCGAGTCCTGCTACTCGGTGGCGGGCAACGCGAACTATCTGCTCACGGTCCGGGTGGCCTCGCCGAGGGCGCTGGAGGAGCTGCTCGGGCGCATCCGCCGCACGGCGAAGGTCTCGACCCGCACCACCGTGGTGCTGCAGACCTACTTCGAGGGTCAGACGACCGAACCGGCCTGACGGCCGGCGCCCGGGTCGAGCCGGGCGAGGAGTCCCGCAAGCGTCTGGCGGTCCTCCGCGGTCAGGCCGCCGACCAGCTCTTCTTCGTGCGTGAGCAGGTCGCGGACCGCGCGCTCCACGAGCTCGTGCCCGGCGGCGGTCAGCGTCACGGCCGTCGTACGGGGTGGCGAAGGCGGCGGTCCAGGCGTGGACCGCGGGGCTGTCCGCGTCGGTCGGCCCGCGCGGGATCACCGCGAACTGCGTGGCACCCGGCTACATCGCCGAGACCGGCTACTTCAAGGACCGCCTCACCGAGGAGCGGCGCGACCGGCTCGTCGCCGCCACGCACGACGGCCGCCCCGGCCTGCCCGACGACGTCGCCGCGCTGGTCTCCTTCCTCGCCTCACCGGGCGCGCGCCACATCACCGGCCAGACCCTGCACGTCAACGGCGGCGCCCATACGACGCGCTGAGTCACGGCGGATCATCCGGCCCCGGCGCTCCTAGCCTTGCTCCAGGCTCGTGGCGACCGTAACGCTCGTCGCGACCGTAACTCCGGGGGATACGGTCGCTCCGGGCCTGGTGAACGGAAGTCAGTTGGGCTCGGCGGCCTACTAGCCCTTGTTTTCTCCCGGTGCGTCGCTTCCGTCTTTTAAGGGCGGATTGTTACGCTCGCGCTCGCCAGTACATCGCCCGGCCCGGCGTCGGGCCGACGAAGGAGCGCCGAGGGAATGCCCACCACCCGAACCTGGCTGCAGGCGGGCGGTGGCACCGTCGCAGCCGCCCTGATCGTCGCCGCCGTGGTGCAGGCGATGAACTCGAGCGCGATGTGGGTGTCCAACGACCCCGTCGGCGAGTGCGGCCAGACGTCCGGCGGCGCGGTGGTCGCGGCGCAGAACGTGCTGTCGGCGGGCACCGGTCTGGAGCCGGTCGACGGGTCGTGGGACGCCGAGTCGGAGGTCGCGGCCAAGGCGTTCCAGGCCTACAACGGCCTGCCGGTGAACGGCTGCGTCGACACCAGCACATGGCTTACCATGCGTGCCTACCTGATCTCCCTGTGCGACCCGGAGTTCGACTGCCGGGGGCCCGACCACCGCGTGCGGTACGCCGCGCCGGGCGGCGCGCGGGAGGCCTTCTTCGCCGACAACGAGTGCGACTGGGGCTCCTACGTGCTGCCGGGCGTCGCAGCCAGCCCTGTCACGTCGAACAAGATCACCGCGCTCTCGCGGGACGCGGTGGTCGAGATCGAGTGCGAGAGCTGACGTGGTCACCACCATCGAGGAGCCGAGGATCCGGCCGGAGTGGCTGCTCGGTGGCGCCGTCACGCTGCTCGGCGCGATCATCATCATCGTCGTGACACTGATCCTCGGGGCGCGGGAGGACGAGCCCGTCGTCACGCCCGTGGACGCCACGGAGCTCACCGCCGGGACCTGCGCCGAGGACCTGCGCCAGCCGCACTGGGTGCCGGAGGCCGTCGAGCGGGCGGAGGTCGAGTGTCCCGCCGACATCTCGGCGGCGATCGGCCGCACGACCGCGGAGGACCACCTCGGCACGTGGATCACCTACCCGCTGGAGGGCGGCGACAACGACCAGACGTTCCGCGGCGGTCCCGGCCTGTCCTGGCCCGAGGACGAGGTCCGGTCCGGCGCGTACCACCCGGCGTCGGCCATCATCTACGTGGCTTACCCGGGTTCCACCGAGCTGTCGGGCGAGCTGTCCGGCGACAACGTGACCGTCGAGTGGTCGGATCTCGCGGACTCGGGCCGGGAGGCGCGGGTGACCCGCGTGGACAACAACGGGTTCGGGCCGGTGCGGGTCGAGTGGACCGACGACGCGGGCTCCTACCTGCTGCTCGGCACGATGGGCCGCACGCCGGAGGGCGGCTCGGGGCCGACGGTGGCGGAGCTGCTCAGGATCGCGGACAGCGTCGCGGCCGAGGACGAGTAACCCGACCGCGAAGTAGAGCGCTTGTCCGCAGTCTCCCGGGCGGCACCCGGGAGGCTGCGGACAAGCGCTCTACTTCGCGATACCGCTACGGAGTCAGAGCGTCTCCGTCAGGACCTCGTCCAGGGCCTTGACGCCGGCCTCCAGCGCCTCGGTGGTGACCGTCAGCGCCGGGCGGAACCGGACCGACCGCTCGCCGCAGCCCAGCAGCAGGACGCTCCGCTCGGTGAGTGCGCTCAGCACGCGGTCGCGGACCTCGCGGGAGGGCAGCGTCAGCGCGCACATCAGGCCCTTGCCGCGGACGTCGGTCACGCCGTCGTGCCGGGTGGCCAGCTCGGTGAGCGCGTCGTGCAGGCGCTTGCCCATCGTGCGGGCCCGGTCGACCAGGCCCTCGGCCTCGTAGGTCTCCAGGATGCGGCGCGAGCGCACCATGTCGGTGAGGTTGCCGCCCCAGGTGGAGTTGATGCGCGACGAGACGGCGAACGCGTTGTCCGGGACCTCGTCGACGCGGCCGCCGGCCATGACACCGCAGACCTGGGTCTTCTTGCCGAAGGCGACGACGTCGGGGGTGATGCCGAGCTGCTGGTACGCCCAGGTCGTGCCGGTGATCCCGGCGCCGGTCTGGACCTCGTCCACGATGAACAGCGCGTCGAACTCCCGGCACAGGTCCTGCATGCCCGCCAGGAACGAGGTGCGGAAGTGGTGGTCGCCGCCCTCACCCTGGATGGGCTCCATGATGAACGCCGCGATGTCGTGCGGGTTGGCCTCGAACGCCGCGCGCGCGGCCCCGAGGGCCGCCGCCTCCGCCGCGTCCATGTCCTTGCCCTCGGCGATGTACGGCGAGGGGATGCGCGGCCAGTCGAACTTGGGGAACCGGGCCACCTTGCCCGGCTCCGTGTTCGTCAGCGACATCGTGTACCCCGAGCGGCCGTGGAACGCGTGCTCCAGGTGCATGATCTGGGTGCCGAGCTCGGGGGAGCGGCCGTTCGCCTCGTTGAAGCGGGACTTCCAGTCGAACGCGACCTTGAGCGCGTTCTCGACGGCGAGCGCGCCGCCGTCGATGAAGAACAGGTGCGGCAGCACGGGGTCGCCGAGGACACGCGCGAACGTGTCGGCGAAGCGCGCCATCTCGACCGTGTAGATGTCGGAGTTGGACGGCTTGTTGATCGCCGCGGTGGCGAGCTCCTCGCGGAACGCCGCGTCGTCGGCAAGGGCGGGGTGGTTCATGCCGAGGGGCGAGGAGGCGAAGAACGTGAACAGGTCGAGCCACTCGCGACCGTCACGCGCGTCGACCAGGGTGGAGCCGTGCGACCGGGTGAGGTCGAGGACGAGGTCGAACCCGTCGACCAGGAGGTGCTCGCGAAGGGTGGGGAGCACTGCGGTGGGCTCAAGATGTGTCGTCATGCTGGAAAGGTAGGCAATGATCCTGCCAAGTTTCAATGCCTATGGAAATGTTCCTGTTAGCCCCGCAGGAGTCTGGGGCGTCGAGTAGCCAGCAGCTCGGCCGTCCCGAGCGTGAGCGTGGAGCCCAGCAGCACCAGGAGCGCCGCGTTCCAGCCGCCCGACGCCGCGTGCACGGCGCCGATCACGGCGGGCGCGGTGGCGGCCACGGCATAGCCGAACGCCTGCACCGCCGCCACCGTCCGCCGGGTCTGCGCCACCGTGCGGCACCGCTGCGCGACGAGGGTGAAGATCACCACGAAGTTCCCGCCCTGGGCGATCCCGGCGAGGCTCACCCACAGCAGCCACCACTGCGGCGCCAGCAGCAGGCCCGCCGGGAGCGAGACCCACAGCAGGCCCATCGTCACCGCGGCACCCCGCATCGGCACCCGGGCCGCCAGCGCCAGCGGGACCAGCACGCTGCCCGCTATGGCGAGGCCCTGGAAGGGCGCCGCCGCGTTGCCCGCCGTGGTCACGGACAGGTCCAGCAGGTCGCGCAGCAGCTCGGGGAGCCAGCCGGTGACCGCGAAGTACGAGAACGACTGCCCGGCGAACGCCACGGCCAGCGCCCAGGTGATCGGACGGCGCACCACGCCGCCCCAGGTCTCGCCGGGTCGCTCGGTCGGCGGCGGAGCGGGCGTACCGGTAGGCCCGTCGACCAGCCTGTCGGCGGGCGTCTCGCCGGGGGCACCGCCGTCGTCCGCTGACGTGCGAGGCGCACGGTTCGCGCGCGTGACGTGCGGGTCCGTCGTGCGGCGGGTGGTGACGAGCCAGACGACGAGCGCCGCCGCCGCGACGAGCGACCAGGAGGCGACGGCGCCCTGCCAGCCGACGAGGGCCGCGAACGGCGCGGTGAGCGACGTCGCGAAGACGCTGCCGAGATTCATCGTCGACGAGTACAGGCCGGTCGCCAGCGCCGTCCTGGTCGGGAAGTCCCGCGCGATGATGACCGGCACCACCACGTTGCCCACCGTGATCGCGCAGCCCAGCAGCACCGTGCCGGCGAAGGCCGCCACGACACCTGGTGTGCCCGTGCCCGCCGACCGGATCAGGGTTCCGGCGATCACGCCCACCAGGGCCACCGTGACCGCCGAGTACGGCCCGGCCCGGGCGATCAGGGCCGACGACGCCGGCGCCACCACGCTGAAGCACAGCGCGGGGATCCCCACGAGCAGTCCGGCAAGGGTCTGGTCCAGCCCCAGGCCTGTCGCGACGTCGGCCATCACCGGCGGGAGGGATGTGATGGGGGTGCGCAGGTTCAGGGCGAAGAAGAGGACCGCGACGAGCAGCGCCGAGCCGCCTGCCGCTGTGCGGATGTTGCTCATGATGCTGTCATTGTGCGCGACGGGGTCTGTTGGTTGCATCGGGTGTCCAGCGCATCCGCACATGGTGTGCAGATCGTCATAACGGCTCCCCAGGAGGGAATGCGGCTTTCCCGTTAGATTGGGCGACCGGTCAGCAGGTCCGGGACAACAGGGGTGTCGAATGAAGCAGCGACAGGTCTTCCGAGGTGTGGGAGCACTCGTCGGCGTACTCATGCTCTCGGGCTGCGCGTTCGAGCTGGGGAAGCTCGACTACACCGAGCCGGAGTTCGTCGGCTCGTACGTGGGCGACGGCGCCACGACCGTCGTCGCGCTCGGTGAGGACCGCACCTTCAAGGCCGTCGGGGTCCCGGACGAGGTGCTGGCCAACGCCGCGGGTGGCAAGGTCGACGAGGTCCCTGCCGAGATCGGGGGCACCTGGAAGTACGACTCGAAGAGCTCGGCCGACCACGTCGAGCTGACGGTCACCGACGCCGACGGCATGCCGGCGGAGCTGGGCGAGCTGCCGCTGTACGTCGCGGACGCCGACGACCTGTTCTTCCTGCCCGACCAGCTCGGGCGAGAGAAGGTAGTGGTCCGCCGGGACCGCTGAGCCGGGACCGCCCGTTCACCACCTCCGGCGTACGGTCGCCTTGCCGCCGGTCACCAGGCTCGCGGCGGGGACGTCGTCGGCCACCACGGCGCCCGCGGCCACCACGGCGTCCCTGCCGATGCTGACGCCGGGCAGGATCGTGGCGCCGGCGCCGATCCAGACGTTCTCCGCCACGTCGATGGGCGCGCCGCTCAGCCAGGTCCGGCGGTCCTCCGGATCGACCGGATGGCCCATCGTGATGAACGTGGCCTTCGGCCCGACCATGACGCGCTCGCCGAGCCGGATGCCCGCGTAGTCCAGGAACGTGCAGTTCTGGTTGACGAACACCCGCTCGCCGAGGTCCAGGTTCAGGCCGTGGTCCGTGTAGAACGGCGGATAGATGGTGGCCCTCGCCGGCAGCGGTCTGCCGAGGATCTGCTCGAACAGCTCCGCCTTGCCCGCCTCGTCGTCGAAGGGCAGGACGTTCAGGCGGGAGGTGAGCTCGGTGGCCCGCAGGACCCGCTCGGCCATGGCCTGGAACTCGGGGCCGTGGATGCGCATGAGGTGGTCGTCGGTCATGCGCCGATCCTGCTACAGGTGCCTGTCGCTACAGGTGCCCGTCGAGCTCAGTCGTCGAACTGGGCGGTCACCGTGCGCAGCAGGTCCGCGAGCTGCGGGCGCTCCGCGGGCGACAGGGCGGTCAGCACCTTGGCCTCGATGTCCAGGAGGTCGCTCATCGCCGCGTCGACCCGCGCCAGCCCTTCGTCGGTGAGCTCGACCAGCACCCCGCGCCGGTCGTCGGGGGAGCGGTGCCGCTGTACGAACCCGCGTGACTCCAGGCGGTCTATCCGGTTGGTCATGGTGCCGCTGGTGACCAGGGTCTGGGTGACGAGCGTGCCGGGCGACAGGCGGAAGGGCTCACCGGCGCGGCGCAGCGCCGAGAGCACGTCGAACTCCCACGTCTCCAGGCTGTGCCGGGCGAAGGCGGTGCGGCGGGCGAGATCGAGGTGCCGCGCGAGGCGGGACACGCGGCTGAACACCGTGAGGGGTTCGAGCTCCAGGTCCGGGCGCACGTGGCGCCACGCGGCGACGATGCGGTCGACCTCGTCGGCGGGACCTGTGTGCTCCATGGCGAGAGGCTACCGGATATCTCGACATCAAGAATCTCGACAGTGCGTCGGTGCGGCGTCGCTCTTGGTCAGGGGCTGTACGACGACCGTAGGCTCATACCTCGTGGGAACAGACATCAGGGTGCACCAGGTCTATGCCGGTCGAGTGCTGCAGGGTCCGGGTGCGCGATCCCTCGTGCCGGACGAGCTGGAGCGGCTCGGGTCGGAGCGGGTGCTGCTGGTGACGGCGCCGTCGTCGGCCGAGGCGGGTCAGGACCTGGCCGTCGCCATCGGGGAGCGGCATGTCGCGACCTTCGCCCGCCCGGTCCAGCACACGCCCGTCGAGGTGACCGCCGAGGCGCTCGCCCTGGCCGGAGAGGTGCGGGCCGACGCGATAGTCGCCATCGGTGGTGGTTCGGCCATCGGGCTGTCGAAGGCGCTGGCCATCCGGACCGGCATGCCCCAGGTGGCGGTGCCGACCACGTATGCGGGTTCGGAGGCCACGCCGGTGCTCGGCGAGACGGAGAACGGCGTCAAGACGACGCGGCGGGACCCTGCCTTCGCGCCGGGCACCGTCGTGTACGACCCGGAGCTGACGCTGTCCCTGCCCCGCGGGCTGACGCTGACCTCGGCCCTCAACGCGCTGGCGCACGCCGTCGAGGCGCTGTGGGACACCGGCGCGAGCGCTGCGACCCGCGCGTACGGGGTCGAGGCCGCCGACGGCATCCTCACGGCGCTCCCCGTGGTCCTGGACCGCCCGTCCGACGTCGTCGCCCGCGGCCGGCTCCAGGAGGCCGCCTGGCTGGCGGGCGCCTGCCTGGCGCAGGCCCGGATGGGCCTGCACCACCAGCTCGCGCATGTGCTCGGCGGGACCTTCGGCCTGCCCCACGCGGAGCTGCACGCCCTGCTCCTCGCGCACGTCATGCGGTTCAACCTGCCCGCAGCGCCCGACGCCGCCGCACGCCTGGCACGCGCCGCGGACGGCGACCCGGCGCTCGCGATCGCCGCCCTGGCGGCCAGGCACGACGGTCCGACGTCGCTGGGTGCGCTCGGCGTGCCGCGCACCGCCCTGCGCGAGGTGGCCGAACAGGTCGCGGCCGACCCGTATCCCAACCCCCGGCCCGTGACCGCCGACGCCGTGGAGGAGCTGTTGCTCGCCGCCTGGTGAGCTCTCGTGTCCTGCGACTGAAGTTCGCCGTGCGAGTTGTTGTCTCGCGAGATCGGTCAGTTGCACGCGGCTCGACATGAGTTCGGTCGGTTGCCTCGAGATCGGTCCGTCAACTGACCGATCTCGAGGCAACCGACCGAACTCGAACTACGGCGGAGACAACCGACCGATCTCGCGGTCGGTCGACCCCGGTGCGGCTCGGACGCCCGAGGCCCGCCCCGCTCCGGCGACCGCCGTCGGCCGGCAATCGCCGACTCACGCTCAAGAATATGTCCACTTTGCGGCGAACCGTGGTTCGATTCCTGATCCAATATCACAGGGTGAAACCGTGCGCCTATTGGGGGTGAATATCCTTTTCCCATTGCAGAGTCCGTGTCGTGTGCTTAATGTATGGAACGCGAACACTGTTCCGCTCACAGGTGATCATCCTGTGATTTCCCGTTTTTTGGAAGGAATAGCCCCATGACCGTTGTCGACATCCTCTCGGAGCTCCTGCACAACCTCGGCTACACCGTCGAGCAGATCCTCTGCCTGATCGGTCTCTGACCTGCGGGTACGTCGTCAGCCGCGTTCTGCGGCGGCATGAGTAGCATCCCCAGCTGAACGAACACCCCTCGCGAGTTATCGCGAGGGGTGTTCGTTATATAAATGCACCGCGCACATTTTTTGCCTCAGGGAAAAGGCGGGTGCGTCAGCGCAGCTCCGTGCCCGGATGGTGGCAGTTCGGGCGCATTGCTCGGCGCGCCGGCGCCTCAGCGCGAGTGCCGGGTCAGCTCCGGCTTCTTCTCCATGTTGTGCAGGCCGTTCCACGCCAGGTTGACGAGGTGAGCCGCCACCTCGGTCTTCTTGGGGCTGCGGGCGTCCAGCCAGTACTGGCCGGTGAGCGCGATCATGCCGACGAGCATCTGCGCGTAGAGCGGGGCGGTCCTCGTCTCGAGCCCCGCGGCCCGGAACTGTGGTTCGAGGATCGACTCGACCTGGGTGGCGACGTCGCCGATCAGACTCGAGAACGTCCCGGTCGCCTGGGCGACGGGGGAGTCGCGCACGAGGATGCGGAAACCGTCCTCGGACGACTCGATGTAGTCCAGCAGGGCGAGCGCCGTCCGCTCCAGCAGGACCTTGGGGTGACCGCCCGAGCCGAGCGCACCCGTCAGCGCGGTGGTCAGTGCCTGGACCTCGCGGTCCACCACCACCGCGTAGATGCCTTCCTTGCCGCCGAAGTGCTCGTACACGACGGGCTTGGAGACCTCGGCGCGCGCCGCGATCTCCTCCACGCTCGTGCCTTCGAAGCCTTTGCCGGCGAACAGTCCGCGGCTGACCGCGAGCAGCTGCTCGCGGCGCTGACTGGCCGTCATACGAGGTCGGTGGGTACGTCGGTTGTCGGCGGCCATGGTGCTCATTGTGCCCGAGCGGCAGTTCCGGACGTGTCCGGAACGTGCCGGACAGGCGAACGCGATCGAACGCGGATGTGGCTGACGACTCGCCCGGTACGGGCGGGGGCATGGCTCAGGACCTGGCAGACTGTTCACGGACGTGCGACGGTGGCACACGCCCGCTTCGGGTCACGACGGAGCCGCGCGCGCCCGGTCCGCCTTGGTGTAATCGGCAGCACAGAGGTTTTTGGTGCCTTTAGTCCAGGTTCGAATCCTGGGGGCGGAGCCATCCGGATCTGACGAACCCACCGATCGGAGCACTCGTGACCGAGACACCTCAGCCGGCAGCAGTCATCGTTCTTGCCGCCGGCCAGGGCACCCGCATGAAGTCAACGTTGCCGAAGATCCTGCACCCGCTCGGCGGCAAGCCGATGGTCGGGCACGCGCTGACGGCCGCTCGTGAGCTCGAGCCCCTGCAGGTCGCCGTGGTGGTCCGGCACGAACGTGAGCTGGTCGCGGAGGCGATCGGGCAGCTCGACCCCGAGGCGGTCCTCGTGGACCAGGACGACATCCCCGGCACGGGCCGTGCCGTGCAGTGCGCCCTCGAGGCGCTCGACGCCAAGGCGCAGGCCGCCGCGGCGGTCGCGGGCATCGCCGACGGCGAGATCGTGGGCGACGGCGTCGAGGGCGCCGTCGTGGTGGTGGCGGGCGACGTACCGCTGCTCGACGGCGCCACCCTTGGTCAGCTGCTCGCGGCGCACCACGCCGACGGCAACGCGGTGACCGTCCTCACCACAGAGGTCGCCGACGCCACCGGCTACGGCCGGATCATCCGCGAGCCGGACACCGGCGACGTGCTGGAGATCGTCGAGCACAAGGACGCGAACGCCGACCAGCTCGAGATCCGTGAGATCAACTCGTCGGTCTACGTGTTCGACGCCGCGACGCTGCGCAAGGGCCTCGGCGGTCTCGACAGCCGGAACGCGCAGGGCGAGGTCTACCTGACCGACGTCGTCGCCTTCGCCCGCACCGAGGGCCTGCACGTGCGGGCGCTGCTCGCCGACGACCCGATGCTCGTCGAGGGCGTCAACGACCGGGTGGCCCTCTCGGTCCTGGCCCGCGAGCTGAACCGCCGCATCGTCGAGGAGTGGCAGCGCGCGGGCGTCACGGTCCAGGACCCGGCCACCACGTGGATCGACGTCGACGTCGAGCTGTCTCCCGATGTCACGCTGCTGCCGAACACGCAGCTCAAGGGCGCGACTGTGGTCGCGACCGGCGCCACGATCGGCCCCGACACCACGCTGACCGACGTCGAGGTGGGGGTCGGCGCGACGATCGTCCGCACGCACGGTTCGCTCGCCGTCATCGGCGAGGGCGCGTCCGTCGGCCCGTTCGCCTACCTGCGACCGGGCACCAGCCTGGGCCGCAAGGGCAAGATCGGCACGTTCGTCGAGACCAAGAACGCCCAGATCGGCGAGGGCAGCAAGGTGCCGCACCTCTCCTACGTGGGCGACGCGACCATCGGCGAGCACTCCAACATCGGCGCGGCCTCGGTGACCGTGAACTACGACGGCGTGCACAAGCACCGCACGGTGATCGGCTCGCACGCCCGCACGGGCGCGGACAACATGTTCGTCGCGCCCGTCACGGTGGGCGACGGCGCCTACACCGCCGCCGGCTCCGTGATCCGCCGGGACGTGCCCGCCGGCGCGCTCGGCGTCACCGCCGGGCAGCAGCGGAACATCGAGGGCTGGGTCGCCCGTCGTCGGCCGGGGACGGCCGCCGCGGACGCCGCGGCGAACGCCCACGGTGGGGCGTCCGGTCTCGGTGATCAGGCACAGCGCCAGCTTGCCCAGCAGAATGCAGCCGGGGCGCCCACTGCCCCGCAGGCCGCGGCCGCCCAGGCCGAGCCGGCCGACCTGGCCCCCGTCCCTGGGGCCGACAAGGAAGGAAAGTCCCACTGATGTCCAGCACCATCGCTCCCGGTCCGAACCGCCATCCGCTCGTCCTCGCAGCGGGACGGGCACACCCTGAGCTGGCGAAGAACGTCGCGAAGGAGCTGGGCATCGATCTGCTCGGCGTCTCCGCGTACGACTTCGCGAACAGCGAGACCTATGTGCGGTTCAGCGAGTCGGTGCGTGGCATGGACCTGTTCCTGCTCCAGTCGCACACGATGCCGGTGAACCAGTGGATCATGGAGCAGCTGCTCATGGTCGACGCCGCCAAGCGGGCCTCCGCGCACTCTGTCACGGTCGTCGCGCCGTTCTTCGGCTACGCGCGCCAGGACAAGAAGAGCCGCGGTCGCGAGCCGATCTCGGCCCGTCTCATCGCGGACCTGTTCAAGACGGCCGGCGCCGACCGCCTGATGAGCGTGGACCTGCACACCGCGCAGATCCAGGGCTTCTTCGACGGCCCCGTGGACCACCTGTGGGCCATGCCGATCCTCGTCGACTACGTGCGCACCCGCGTGGACGTCGAGAACGTCACGGTCGTCTCGCCGGACGCCGGACGCATCCGCGTCGCCGAGATCTGGGCCTCCAAGCTGGGCGGTGGCCCGCTGGCGTTCGTGCACAAGACGCGCGACGTCACGCGTCCCAACCAGTCCGTCGCCAACCGTGTCGTCGGTGACGTGCAGGGCCGCGACTGCGTGCTGGTCGACGACCTCATCGACACCGGCGGCACGATCGCCGAGGCGGTCAAGGTCATCATGGCGGCGGGTGCCAAGTCCGTGACCGTCGCGGCGACGCACGGCGTGCTGTCCGGCCCGGCCGCGCAGCGGCTCACGGAGTGCGGTGCGCGCGAGGTCGTCGTGACCGACACCCTGCCGATCGAGGACGACCGCCGGTTCCCCAACCTCAAGGTGCTCTCGATCGCTCCGCTGCTCGCGTCGGCGATCAACGAGGTCCACTCCGACGGCTCGGTGACATCGCTCTTCGACGGCAACTCCTGATCCTTCGAGGTCAGCCCGGGTGTCCGTCCGGGCGCCTGTCTGGGTATACGGTCTGACCCTTGACTCGGACGCGGTCAACGGAGGACCGTGTCTTGACAACGATCTGGGAGGGTCAGTGACCGTCACCGTCGTGGTGCCCACGTTCAACGAGGGGCCCAACGTCCGGGTGCTCACCGAGCGGCTGTGCGCAGCCTTCGGTGTGCTGCCCGACGACGGTCGGCCCTCGGGAGCCCTTCACGGGCCCGAGGGCGGCCCGGCGCCGATCGGGGCGCCGGACCTGGCGGAGATCCTCTTCGTCGACGACTCCACCGACAACACGCCCGAGCTGATCCGTGAGGTCGCGGCGACCGCACCGGTCCCGGTGCGCCTGCTGCACCGCGAGCAGGCCGAGGGCGGGCTCAGCGGCGCCGTCGTGGCCGGTCTGCGGACCGTCACCACCGAGTGGGCGGTCGTGATGGACGGCGACCTGCAGCACCCGCCGGAGCTCGTGCCCGCGCTCGTCACGCGCGGCCGTGAGGCGGGGCTCGACATCGTCGTCGCCTCCCGCTACACCGGTGACGGCGACGCCGGGGGCCTGGACGGCTGGTGGCGCCACGGTGTCTCGATCGCCTCGGCGCTCCTGGCACGCTCGATGTTCCCGGTCCGGCTGCGGAACGTGACCGACCCGCTCACGGGGTTCTTCGCCACCCGGGTGGACCGGCTGGACCTCGACTCCCTGCACCCGCGTGGCTTCAAGATCCTGCTCGAGCTCCTCGCCCGCAACACGCTGGCCGTGGGGGAGGAGCCGTTCGTGTTCGGCGAGCGGTACGCCGGGCACTCCAAGGCCACCTTCAAGACCGGCCTGCGCTACCTGGAGCAGCTCGCGGCCCTGCGGTTCGGGCGGATGTCGCGGTTCGCGATCATCGGCGGCTTCGGAGCCGTGCTGAACATCCTCATCCTGTGGGTCCTCACCGGACTGGGCGTGCATTACGTGGCGGGTGCGGTGATCTCCGCCGTCGTCACGATCCTGACGAACTTCCTGCTGCAGGAGCGGTTCGTGTTCCGCGACCTGCGGAACGAGGGCCGCGGCGTCTGGTCGCGGTTCGCGCACTCGTTCGCGTTCAACGGCACCGAGGCGGCGATCCGCCTGCCCGTGCTGTGGTGGCTCGTCGAGTTCACGGGCATGTGGCCGGTGCTCGTGCAGGCGGTGACGCTCGTCGTGGCGTTCCTGCTGCGCTTCGTGTTCCATGTCCAGGTCGTCTACAAGCCGCGTCGCACGCAGCCGTCGATCGGCGTCACACCGCCTCTCGGTGCGGATCGTGCCGACGAGCGGGTACAGTAGTCAGGTTGCCTCGGCGAGGGACGCTTGACGGCCGCGGCGGGACTCGATCCCGCTAGCACCAGGCCGGCGTCCGTGATCGACTGGGCGGCCGTCGGCGGCCCCTGGGTGGAGTTCCCTCCAGCACTCCGTCCCACGTGCCCGCTCCGCGCCCGCCACGTGTCCCACGCCGACGCAGCCGCCGACCGAGTTGCACACACAGACCTTCCAGGAGTGAATTCCCATGGCCGAGATCAAGCTCGCCGCTGAGGCCCGTACCGAGTTCGGCAAGGGCGCGGCCCGCCGCATCCGCCGCGACAACAAGATCCCCGCCGTCCTCTACGGGCACGGTGGCGACCCGGTGCACGTGACCCTGCCGGGCCACGAGTCCATGCTGGCGCTGCGCCAGACCAACGTGCTGCTCAACATCGACGTGGACGGCAAGGGCCAGCTGGCCGTCGCCAAGGACGTCCAGCGCGACCCGGTCCGCAACACCATCGAGCACATCGACCTGCAGGTCGTGCGCGCCGGCGAGAAGATCACCGTCGACATCGCCGTCAACATCGTCGGCGAGTCGGCCCCGGGCACCATCCACCTCGTCGAGGAGCAGACGCTCTCGGTCGAGGCCGAGGCCACGCACCTGCCCGAGGCCGTCGAGGTCTCCATCGAGGGCCTCGAGGCCGGCGCGCAGATCCACGCCGAGGACGTCGCCCTGCCGGAGGGCTCGACGCTGCTCACCGACCCCAAGGCCGTCGTCGTGCTCGTCACCGAGCCGCGCGGCGAGGCCGGCGACGACGACGCCGACTCCGCCGAGTCGCCCGCCGAGGCGTCCTCGGAGAGCTGATTCTCCCGCAGCACCCCGAGTGATCGGCAGATTGTCAGGTGATCGGTAGCTCCAACTGCCGATCACCTGACAACCTGCCGACCACTCACCAACCGTGAAGGACACCTGGATGAGCGACCGGCCCTGGCTCGTCGTCGGGCTCGGCAACCCTGGCCCCAAGTACGCCGGCAACCGGCACAACGTGGGCCAGATGGTGCTGGACCTGCTCGCGGAGCGCACCGGCGCACGCTTCTCGAAGCACGCGCGGGCGCAGGCGGCCGTCGCCGAGGCGCGGCTCGGTGTGCTTCCCGGGGGAGCCCCCGGGCCCCGCGTGATCCTCGCGAAGCCGACCACCTACATGAACACGTCGGGGGGTCCGGTCAGCGCGCTCGCCAGGTACTACGACGTCGACCCCGAGCAGGTGGTCATGGTGCACGACGAGGTGGACATCCCCTTCGACACCATCAAGCTCAAGCTCGGCGGGGGCGAGGGCGGCCACAACGGCCTGCGCGACACCACCAAGGCGCTCGGGACGAAGGACTACCACCGCGTGCGGGTGGGCGTCGGCCGGCCGCCGGGCCGGATGGACACCGCGGACCACGTGCTCAAGGACTTCTCCGCCACGGAGAAGAAGGACCTGCCGATCCTGGTGGACGACGCCGCCGACGCCGTCGAGCTGCTGGTCACCGAGGGTCTGCTCGCCGCCCAGGGGAAGTTCCACACCGCGAAGGCGTGATGCTCACGGTGGCCAGGCAGGGTCGAGACCCAGTTCTCGACCTGCCCGGCCACCGGAGCTGCTCAACCGGCGGCGCGCCTCAGTGCGCCTCCGCCCCCGCCCAGGTCGTCAGGTAGCTCTCCGGGCCGCGTGCCAGGTCGTCGATGATCTCCTGGCCGCCCACGAGCCGCAGGTCCTCGACGTAGTCGGGCACCAGCCCGTAGTGCGCCACGCCGTCGACGTTGACGTCCCACGTGCGCTCGCCGGTGGTCTGCCGGTCGAGCAGCGTGCCGCCGTCGAACGACCGGAACGGGTAGGTGACGGGGTTGGCCGCGTCGCCCCGGGGCGGCGGCGTGCCGCCGAACCCGTTCATGTCGAACCCGAAGCCGATGCCCGCGCCGTACCGGTCGCGTACCGGCGCCGTGCGCTCGTACTCCTCGACGAACTCGTGGGCGGCGTGCCCGTAGATGGTGGCGAACCCGCCGAGGGCGTAGAGCCGGTCGAGGTACCGCTCGTCCATCCAGGAGTGCGTCGACAGGACGCCGGGGTAGTCCTCGGCCTCCAGGACGTCGAGCGTCTGGTCGGCGGCCTTCGCGCTCATGTGGTCGATCTCGACCATCATGTTGCGCTCCATCAGGCCGCGGACGGCGTACTCGCCCAGCCCGCTCAGCCCCTTCGTGTTGCAGAGCGTCCCCGGCGGGTAGAGGGGCAGGACGGGCGGAAGGTCGTCCTCCAGCTCCGGGGGGAGCTCGCCGTTGCCCGGGTTGTGGTCGTGCGGCTGGTCGGCTGGGCAGGAGCGCGCGTCCCACCAGGTCCCGGTCGAGAGGAACTGGCCGGCGTTGATGATCGTGCCCATGGACCCCTCGTCGAACCGCACGCCGCACAGCGCGTTGTCGAACTTGTGGCACAGGTACATCGACCGGACGCCCAGGTCGTACAGCTCGTCGAGACCGGCGTCGATGTCGGCCCGCGAGCAGTTCGGGATGCGCAGGGTCTGCTTGCAGCCGAACGGCTCCGACGTCTCGACGCCGAGCACGACGGCGAGCTTGCCCTCCTCGATCACCTGGCGGGCCTGCTCGCTGGTGGTCACTATCCGGAACCAGCCCTTGCCGGCCCCGCCGTACTGCGCGTCGACGTAGGCCTGCAGGTCGTAGGTGTCCTGCGCCTGGCGGCGGATCGCCGTCATCTCGTCGCAGCTCTGGTAGGTGCCCGGGTTGATGGAGCACAGCAGGCCGTTGGTGACCAGGTCGTTGACCATGACGCGCTGCCCGCCGCGCCAGGCCCGCTCGACCCAGCGGTAGTACATCTGCTGGTGGGTCAGCGAGTCGTGGGCGGGCCAGTCGGCGAACGTGGGCCAGCCGGTGGTGTCGTGCGTGCCGATGGGGGAGCCGTCCCGGGTCAGGTTCTCCAGCAGGGCGCCGAGCCCGTGCGGCTCGTGCGACGGGCAGTCGCGCAGGGCCGCCGCGATTCCCTGCTCCGAGAACACCTTGCCGCAGACGGCGGCGCCACCCATGCCGTCCTGCATGAACAGGTGGGTGTGCGCATCGATGAGGCCGTACACGGTGCCGTCCGGCCTGGTGCCGGTGAACGGCGTGCCCGTGACATTGACCTCCGACTCGGGGCTGGGCAGCGTGGGCTCGGCGAGCGCCGCCGCGGCCTGTTGCCCCGGGGCTTGTCCCGGCGTCGCCTGAGCCGGTGCCAGCAGCGCCGTCGCGCTGAGGCAGGCGGCGGTGACCGCGGCCGCGAGAGCCGCCGTTCGTCTGATGCGTCGCACAAGACCTCCGCTGGCCGGGGCGAGGCCAGGGCTCCGCCGGGTCGCTACGGCGCCTTTGCCGTTGCTGAGTTCGACACAATAACAGGACTTGTCACGTACAGGGTAGATGTCGGCAAAAAGGAACAAGCTACTTTTCGCCGAGGTTCAGCGGGTGGTGCCGGTCAGTCGCCGGGGCGGCGCGAAGAGCCAGCGTGCCCCGATCCGTGGCGCCAGCGCACCCAGCCCCAGCCCGACGGCGATCGCAGCGGCCCAGAGCGCGACCGGCAGCCACTGCGACTGCGGCGCGGGGATCCAGACGGCGTTGCGGTACAGCAGGCACAGCAGCCCGAGCACCACCGACGTGTGGGTGACGAACACCGGAAGCGTCCGTGCTCCGATCCACTCCAACCCGAGCGACCTGGGCAGATACCGGCTGCCGGGCACCCTGGACGCGAGCACGCTCACGGCCACCCCCGCCGGTACGCCGGCGATGTTGGCCAGCAGGTAGAGGCCGGGCACGTCGGCGACGTCGAGCTCGCGCACGGCTACCTGGATCCCGAGCCAGACGGCGACGGCGCCCACCGCCCACAGCCAGGTGACCCGCTCGGCGAACCGTTCGAGCAGCGCCCGCAGGTGCAGGCCGCCCAGGAAGAAGAGCAGGAACTGTGCGGTACCCCGCCAGGCGATGCTCTCCGGTTCCCAGCCCGCCAGTGCCCACCCGCTCACGCAGGCGGCGAGCACGAGCTGCACGGGTGCGGGCACCCGGCGCAGCGCTCGCGCGATCACGAAGAACGCGGCGAGCGTCCAGACGAACCAGAGCTCGGAGCGGGGGACCAGGAGCGACCAGGCCAGGTGACTCCACAGGGTGCCCCAGTCGGCGTCGGCCACCTGGTAGTAGCCGGTGAGCAGGCGGACCACCAGGGAGATCGGCTCCCACAGCACGAACACCCAGGCGAAGAACAGCAGCTTGCCGCGCGCCAGCCGGGACCACGGCACCGTCGTCCACTTCGTTGCGAACATGCCTGCCACCGCGAAGAACAGCGGCATGCGCAGGCTGCGCAGCGTCTCGTTCACCTCGCGCAGCACGCTCACCTCGTACCCCGTGGACCACGTCCAGTTGGTCGCGTGGTACAGCACCACGAGACCGATGGCGAGGCCGCGGGCGGCATCGGGCCAGGCGAGACGGACGGGGGTGCGCGGCCCGACGGCGGGGCCGTGCCCCGGCACGCCTGCGTGCCGCGGGGATCCGGGAGGGGTGAACATCGCGGGTCATCGTACGTGCATGCTCCGTACGTGCATGCTCCGCGGAGCGGCAGCGGCGCCCGAGAGGTGCGTGGAAGGGCGCTGTCAGTGTCCGGGAGTAGCCTGGGATCAGCCCCTCACCTCGTCGGCCTACCCGGTCACGCTCGTGGTGGGCCCGTCGTCGTGCGCCCTCGAAGGACAGAACCCATGAACCTGACCGGCCTGCTTCCTACTCTTCTGCGCGATCCCGGCGCCGCCGCTGCCGTGGAGCACGTGCGTGCTCGCGGCTTCGTGGACGTGGTGGGTCCGGCGGGCGTGCGCCCGCCCCTGCTCGTCGCCGCGTCCGAGAAGCGCCCGCTCGTGGTGGTCACCGCGACGGGCCGCGAGGCGGACGACCTGGCCGCGAGCCTGCGGAGCTATCTCCCGGAGGACCAGGCCGACGACGTCGCGGTGCTCCCCGCCTGGGAGACGCTGCCGCACGAGCGGCTCAGCCCGCGCGCCGACACCGTGGCCAAGCGCCTCGCCGTGTTCCGCCGCCTGGCGCACCCGGCCGAGGGGCACGGGCAGGCCGGCGCGATCCGGGTCCTGGTGATGCCGGTCCGCGCGCTGCTGCAGCCCGTCGTCGAGGGGCTCGGGGAGCTCGAGCCGGTCCAGCTGGACATCGGCGCCACGGCCGACCTGACCGACGTCGCCGAGCGGCTCACCGCAGCGGCCTACACCCGTGTCGACATGGTGGAGCGGCGCGGCGAGTACGCGGTGCGCGGCGGCATCCTCGACATCTTCCCGCCCACGGAGGACCACCCGCTGCGGTGCGAGTTCTGGGGCGACGAGGTCACGGAGATCCGCTGGTTCGCCGTGGCCGACCAGCGCAGCCTGGAGATCGCGGAGCGCGGGCTCTGGGCGCCGCCCTGTCGCGAGATCCTGCTGGACGACGCCGTCCGGGCGCGTGCCGCCGAGCTCGTCGAGACCCTGCCGGGCGCGGTCGAGATGCTCGACAAGCTCGCCGCCGGCGTCGCCGTCGAGGGCATGGAGTCGCTGGCGCCCGTGCTGGTGGACCGCATGATCTCCGTCCTGGAGCTCGTGCCCGACGACGCGCTGCTCGTGGTCAACGAGCCCGAGCGCGTGCGCCGTCGGGCCCACGACCTCGTGGCGACCACCGAGGAGTTCCTCGCCGCGGCCTGGACCGGGGCGGTGGCCGGCGGCGCGGCGCCCATCGACCTGTCCGCCGCGTCCTTCGCGACGTTCGCCGAGGTCCGCGAGGTAGCGGCCCGCCGCGCCCTAGGCTGGTGGACCCTCTCATCGTTCACGCAGGACACGGAGCTCAACGACCTGTCAGACGCACAGGTCACCGGAGTGACCTCAGCGTCTGACACATTCGTGGTGAGCGCCCGGGACGTCGAGTCCTATCGCGGCGACCTCGCGCGGGCACTCGACGACGTGCACGGGCTGCAGGTCGCGAGCTGGCGGCTCGTGCTGACGACCGAGGGCCACGGCCCCGCCAAGCGCATGACCGAACAGCTGTCGGCGGCGGGCACCGCGGCCCGGCTGGCGATCTCGCTCGAGGACGAGCCCGAGCCGGGCGTCGTGCACGTGGTCGCGGGCGGCGTCGGCACGGGCTTCGTGGCGCCCGACCTGAAGCTCGCCGTCTTCTCCGAGCAGGACCTGACCGGGCGGGCGGGCTCCGGCACGCGCGACATGCGCAAGATGCCCAGCCGACGGCGCAACGTGGTGGACCCGCTCCAGCTCAAGGCCGGCGACTTCGTGGTGCACGAGCAGCACGGTGTCGGCCGGTTCGTCGAGATGGCGCAGCGCACCATGGGCACGGGCGGCAACCGGGCCACGCGCGAGTACCTCGTGATCGAGTACGCGAGCAGCAAGCGCGGCCAGCCGGGTGACCGGCTGTTCGTGCCCACCGACCAGCTCGACCAGGTCACCAAGTACACCGGCGGGGAGTCGCCGTCGCTGTCCAAGATGGGTGGCGCCGACTGGAAGAACACCAAGGCCAAGGCGCGCAAGCACGTCAAGGAGATCGCGAGCGAGCTGATCCGGCTCTACAGCGCGCGCATGGCGACGCAGGGCCACGCGTACGGGCCGGACACCCCGTGGCAGCGTGAGCTCGAGGACGCCTTCGCCTACGTCGAGACCCCGGACCAGCTCGCCACGATCGACGAGGTCAAGGCCGACATGGAGAAGTCCGTGCCGATGGACCGCCTGGTGTGCGGCGACGTCGGCTACGGCAAGACGGAGATCGCCATCCGGGCCGCGTTCAAGGCGGTGCAGGACGGCAAGCAGGTCGCCATCCTGGTCCCCACGACGCTCCTGGTGCAGCAGCACTTCGAGACGTTCTCCGAGCGGTACACCGGGTTCCCCGTCACCGTGCGGGCGCTGAGCCGCTTCCAGACCGCCAAGGAGTCCGAGGAGACGCTCGCCGGTCTCAAGGAGGGCAGCGTCGACGTCGTCATCGGCACGCACCGCCTCATCACCGGCTCCGTCCAGTTCAAGGACCTGGGCCTGGTGGTCATCGACGAGGAGCAGCGGTTCGGCGTCGAGCACAAGGAGACGCTGAAGCAGCTGCGCACCAACGTGGACGTGCTGGCCATGTCCGCGACCCCGATCCCACGCACGCTCGAGATGGCGGTGACCGGCATCCGCGAGATGTCGACGCTGGCCACGCCCCCGGAGGAGCGGCACCCGGTGCTCACCTACGTGGGCGCCTTCGAGGAGAAGCAGATCGCCGCCGCGCTGCGGCGCGAGCTGCTGCGCGAGGGCCAGGTCTTCTACGTCCACAACAAGGTGGAGACCATCCAGCGCACCGCCTCCCGGCTCAACGAGCTGGTGCCCGAGGCCCGCATCGGCGTGGCCCACGGCAAGATGAGCGAGCACGAGCTCGACCGGGTCATCCGGGCCTTCTGGGAGAAGGAGCTCGACGTGCTGGTGTGCACCACGATCATCGAGACCGGCCTGGACATCTCCAACGCCAACACCCTGATCCTGGAGCGCTCCGACATGCTGGGCCTGTCCCAGCTGCACCAGCTCAGGGGCCGCGTGGGCCGCGGGCGCGAGCGCGCCTACGCGTACTTCCTCTACCCGCCGGAGAAGCCGCTCACCGAGACGGCCCACGACCGGCTCGCGACCATGGCCGCCCACACCGACCTCGGCGCGGGCATGCAGATCGCCATGAAGGACCTCGAGATCCGCGGGGCGGGCAACCTGCTCGGCGGCGAGCAGTCCGGCCACATCGCAGGGGTCGGGTTCGACCTCTACGTGCGCATGGTGGGCGAGGCGGTCTCCGCGTTCCGCGGCGACGCCGAGGAGGAGGCCCCCGAGGTCACCATCGAGCTGCCCGTCGACGCGCACCTGCCCGAGTCCTACATCGCCACGGAGCGGCTGCGGCTGGAGGCGTACAAGAAGATCGCCACCGCGCACGACGCCGCGGCCCTCGACGAGGTGCGCGCCGAGCTCACCGACCGGTACGGGGCGCTGCCCGACGTCGCGGACGCGCTGTTCGACGTCGCGAGCTTCCGCAACCACGCACGTCAGGCCGGACTCACGGACATCACCGCACAGGGCAAGTTCGTCCGGTTCGCGCCGGTGAGCCTGCCCGAGTCGGCGCAGCTGCGCCTCAAGCGGCTCTACCCCGGGACCGTGCTCAAGCCGGCCATCCGGGCGATCCTCGTCCCGTTCCCGACCACCGCGCGGATCGGCGGCTGGCCGCTGCGTGGCACCGAGGTCCTGGAATGGGCCAGGGGCCTAATCGATGCGGTGATTCTGGCGGACGTCGGGGCGGCGGCTAAGGTCGGCACCAGCGCCTGAGCCCTGGTGTCGCGGCATGTGGGCGTAGGTGAAACTCGAATTCACAGCAACTGGCCGGGAACGTATAGGCTCCACCCGCGTAACTCGCTCATCATGTCTTTTTGTGTGGAGGACCCCGCATGGCTCTCGGACACCGCACGCGTGCGGTCATCGGCTCGATCACGGCAGCAGCCGCACTCGGAGCGCTGCTGACCGGCTGCTCGGGCAGCTCGGACGAGACGGCAGAGGCCGCGGAGCAGGTGCAGGCGGATCCGGAGCTGCGCGCGCTGCTGCCCGGTGAGCTCCTGGCCGAGTCCACGCGCATCACCGTCGGTACGGAGTCGGGCTACCCGCCCTTCGAGTACACGAACGAGGCAGGCCGCATCGTCGGGTTCGAGATCGACCTGTTCGACGCCGCCTCGGACCGGCTGGGCCTGAAGTACACGTTCAGCGACATGCCGTTCGACTCGCTGGTCCCCGAGCTGTACGCGAGCAACGTCGACGTCGTGGCTGCCGCCATGTCCGACACCCCGGAGCGCCAGATCGACTCCGACTTCGTCAACTACTACAACGACAGCGACGCGATCATGGTCCCGGCGGGGAATCCCGAGGGGATCAAGACGCTCACGGACCTGTGCGGCCGGCCGGTAGCGGTGCTCGGCGAGTCCACGCAGGCCGACGCGCTGGCCGCGCTGAACTCGGCCGAGTGCCAGGCCGAGCCCGTCACGGTGCTCGAGTTCGGGTCCGACGCCGAGGCGCTCGCCCAGGTCGAGGCAGGCAAGGCGGACGCGGAGCTCACGCAGTGGTCGACCGGCCGGTACAACGCGAAGCAGATCGGCTCCGGCGACGTCTTCGAGGTCGCCAACACCGACCTCCTCAACCCGACGCCCCTGGGCTTCCGGTTCCTGAAGGGCGACGTCGAGCTGGTGCGGGCCTACCAGGCGGCAGTGCAGAGCATCATCGACGACGGTACGTACGCCAAGATCCTCGCGAAGCACGACCTCTCGGTCGGCGCGCTGGAGACGGCCACCGTCAACAACCAGGCGGCGTCGTAGTGACGCGTCGCTGAACGTCGCACGCGACGGGCCGTCCCACACCGTGGGGCGGCCCGTCCTGCTTTGTCGGGAACCGTCCCGACGCGGCTCCACGGCGGCCGCCGCGCCGTCCGTCAGGTCGCTCCAGGAATAGTGGTCACCCTAGTGACCATTACGTCGCTCGTCGGTTAGCCTGGTAACCGAAAGGAGCAGTCATGGCCAGAACTTCCCTCCGGACCCGGCGCGACCTCGCCTCACTCGGCGACCACGTCCGGGCCTGGCGCAAGATCCACGGCCTCACGGCCCAGCTCGTCGCCGACCGTGCGGGCATCACGCGCACCACGCTCCGCGCGCTCGAGACGGGCACCGGGACGGTGAGCCTGGAGAACACGTTCGCGGTGCTCCGCGTGCTCGGGGTGGCCGACGCCGTCGTCGGCGCGACCGACCCGCTGACCACCGAGATGGGCAGGTTCCACGCGGAACGGGCCCTGCCGCAGCGGGTAAGAGTTCCGAGCTGAGAAGGTGAACCGCATTGTCGATACATGTCGAGGTCGAGCTGCCGGGCGGCGGACAGACCCGTGCCGGTGACCTCGACATGCACCTCAACCGGGGCGGCGCCCTGGTCGGCTGCACGTTCCGTTACGACGACGCCTACCTGCGCGACGCACGGGCGTACGCCCTGTGCCCGGAGCTGCCGCTGACGCCGGGGAACATCCCGTCCGGCAGCGACCGGCCCCTGTTCGGCGTCCTCGCGGACTGCCAGCCCGACCAGTGGGGCCGCACCCTGCTGTTCAACGCGGAGCGGCGCGCCGCTCGTGCGGAGGGCCGCGGGTTCATGACCCTCACCGAGGTGGACTTCCTGCTCGGCGTGCAGGACGAGACCCGCCTGGGGGCGCTGCGCTTCTCGCTGGACGACGGCAAGACCTTCATGGGGCCGCCGCGGGCGGAGGTCCCCGACCTGGTTGACCTGCCGTCGCTGACGGCCGCCGCGGACGCCGTCGCGCAGCATCGCGAGACCGACCAGGACGTGCGGCTCCTGGTCGCGGCCGGGACCTCGATGGGCGGGGCCAGGCCCAAGGTGACGGTGAAGGACAGCGCGGGCGATCTGTGGATGGCGAAGCTGCCGGAGAGCGGGGACCGGTGGGACGTGCAGGCCTGGGAGTACCTGACGCTGCGGCTGGCCTCGGACGCGGGCATCGAGGTCCCGGTGGCACGGTTGCACCGCATCGGCCCGGCGCGCTCGATCCTGCTGACCCGCCGGTTCGACCGGCGGCCGGACGGCGGACGCATCGGCTTCCTGTCCGCCGACAGCCTCACGCAGAAGGCGTTCTTCGAGGTCATCGACTATCGGACGCTCGCGGAGACGCTTGCCGACCACTCGGGCCGGCCGGCCACGGACGGGCACGACCTGTTCCGCCGGGTGGCCTTCACGCTGCTCGTGCGCAACGTGGACGACCACATGAAGAACCACGGCTTCCTGCGCCGTGCCGACGGCTGGTCGCTCTCCCCGCTCTTCGACGTGAACCCCAACCCGTTCGCCGTCGCGGAGTCGACGCCGCTGCGGCCCGGCGGCACGCGCATCGACCGGGACGTGCGGGTGCTGCTGGCCACCGCGGACTCGTACGGCCTGCGGCAGGAGGACGCCCGTCGGGTGCTGGCCGAGGTGGCGGGTGCGACGTCCGGCTGGTCGCGGGTAGCGCGCGACATGTCGCTGCCGTCCGAGGAGATCGCGCTGATGGCGGAGGCGTTCGAGAACCCGAACCGGGACGAGGCGCTGGCAGCCTGACCTGCGGGCATGTCTGGGCGGGGCAGCGCGGCGTTACGCTCCAGAGGTGACTGGTAATACTCGGCCCATCGAGGCCTCCATCCGCACGGACTTCCGCGACGAGATGGACTACGGCTCCTACCTGGGGCTCGACGCGCTCCTCTCGGCACAGCACCCGATGAGCGACCCTCCGCACCACGACGAGCTGCTGTTCATCATCCAGCACCAGACCACCGAGCTGTGGCTCAAGCTCGTGGTGCACGAGCTGCGCGCCGTCCGCGGATTCCTCGACAGCGACGACCTGTCACGGGCGCTCAAGGGCCTGGCCCGCGTGAAGCACATCCAGCGCACCATCACCGAGCAGTGGTCGGTGCTGGCCACCCTCACCCCGAGCGAGTACGCGGAGTTCCGGGGCTCGCTGGGCCAGTCCTCGGGCTTCCAGTCGCACCAGTACCGGGCCGTCGAGTTCCTGCTGGGCAACAAGAACGCCGGGATGCTGCAGGTCTTCCGGGGCAAGCCCGAGGTGCACGCCCAGCTCGCGCAGCTCCTGGACGAGCCCACCGTCTACGACGCGTTCCTGCGCCTGCTGGCCCGGCGCGGGCATCCGGTCCCGGCCGAGATCCTGGACCGCGACGTCACGCAGGCCTGGACCGAGCACTCTGAACTGATCAAGGTCTTCAAGACGATCTACGAGGACCCCCACGACCACTGGGAGCTGTACGAGGCGTGCGAGGACCTCGTCGACATCGAGGACGCGTTCCAGCTCTGGCGGTTCCGCCACCTGCGCACCGTGCAGCGCACCATCGGCTTCAAGACCGGCACGGGCGGCTCCAGCGGCGTCGGCTTCCTCAAGCGGGCCCTGGACCTGACGTTCTTCCCGGAGCTCATCTCGGTCCGCACCGAGATCGACGGCCCTCTCGGTGCGTGACGGCGGCACCGGGAGCGCGCCCGACGGCGTTCCGGCGGTGACGCTTCCCGGCGTCGTCGACCGCCATGTGCACCTGGGCCTGGTCGATCGCGCGCTCCTCGCGGACGGCCCGGTCACCGAGGTGCACGACCTGGGCTGGGACCCGCCCGAGGTGGCCGCCTGGGCCGCCGACCCGCCGTCGGGCGTCCGGGTGCGGTACGCCGGGCCGTTCCATACCGCGCCCGGCGGGTACCCCACCGGGCGGCCGTGGGCGCCGGACGCCGCGGTGCGGCACGTCGCGACGCCGCGCGAGGCGGCCGCGGCGGTGGCCGACGTCGTCGCCGCGGGCGGGTTCGCGGTCAAGGTGGCCCTGCACGCGGGGATGGCCCTGCTGCCCGACGACGTCCTGCGTGCTCTGGTCGACGGGGCGCATGCGGGCGGGCTGCTGGTGCTGGTGCACGCGGAGGGCGACGGCCAGGCGCAGCGGGCGATCGACGCCGGCGCGGACACGCTGGTGCACGTGCCATGGACCGAGGCGCTGCCTGACGCCGTGATCGCCCGGGCCGCGCACATGACCTGGATCTCCACCTTCGCGATCCACGACGGTCCCGGCCGGCCGATCGGCCTGGAGCGCGCGCTCGACAACGCGCGCAGGTTCGTCGCGGCGGGCGGGCGGCTGGTGTACGGCACCGACATGGGCAACGGGCCGACGCCGGTCGGGGTGAACGAGCGCGAGATCGAGCTGCTCGGGCGGCTTCTCGAGGGTGAGGCGCTGCGGCGCGCGGTCTTGGGCCCGCCGTCGGCCCCCGCGCTGGAAGCACCCCTCCCGCTCCCGGAGACGGCAACGGACCTGATCACCTGGCTCCGAGCCTCCCGCCGCCTCCCCCATTCGCCGAAGTAGAGCGTGTGTCCGGGACACACGCTCTACTTCGCGGTCTGCCGGCCGCCGAGGTAGAGCGTGCGTCGCGGACACACGCTCTACCTCGGCGAACCGGTCAGTTGCGGGTGATCGTGAAGGTTGACGTCGGGTTCTCGATGTCGCGGTAGTTGTTCTGCAGCGTCAGGCCGTTGAACGTCGCCGAACCCACCGCTGGCCCCTGCCCCTGTTCCGGCATGGGGTTGGCCCAGATGCCGTACCCGGACCTCGCGTCGTACGCGTCACCGCTGCGCTGGGCGCCGGTGATCGACACGTCGGTGAACACGGTGTCCTGGATCGGGTTGACCGGCTGCCCGCCGATGTACTGGGTCTGGAACATGATCCCGGAGTACGTCGGGTCGACGATGTCGAGGTCGTTCACCCGGATGGCGGTGAACGTCTTCGACGCCGAGAACAGCCACACCGCCGGGAACACCTGCGCGCCCCAGAAGTGTCCGCCGGAACGCACCACGGAGATGCCCTCGAACCGGGTCGGCGCCGGGCCGAACCCCTCCATCGGGTACCCGAAGTCCAGCGAGCTGATCGTCACGCCCGAGTAGACGAGCGTGTCCGCGATGTAGATGTTGCGGAACGTGTTGTCCTGCCCGCCGTAGACCGCGAGGCCGGCCGCCCGCCAGGTGTTCGTGGACGTCAGGTTCTCGAACACGTTGCCCCGCTGGCCGCTGCCCCCGGCGTCGGTCGCCGCGAACAGGGCGAACGAGTCGTCCCCGGTGCCGCGTGCCTGGTTGTTGTGCACGTGGTTGTTCGCGCTGCCGTTGGTCATGTTCAGGGCGTCCGCGAAGGTGTTCCGGATCCGGGAGTCCTTGATCTCCGAGCCGTCCATGTTGGCGGCCCAGAACATGCAGATCATGTGCTCGACCCAGATGTTGTCGATGGTCATGTCGGAGACGTTCGCGAAGTCGAACACCTTGCCCGGGCCGTCGATCCGTGAGGTGTAGTTGCCGAAGTAGGCGAAGTCGCGGAACGTCGAGCCGTTCGCCGTGCCCTCGGCCCGGAACCCGATGTCGGTGTTCTCCTGCGTGGCCGGCGCGTGGAACCGCGTGAACCACGGTCCGGCGCCCACGATGTCGACCGCCTTGCCGTAGACCTGGAACTTGCTCGCGGTCTGGTAGTCGCCCGCCGGCAGGTAGACGCCGGCCAGGTTGCCGGTGGTGTCCATCCGGAACCGGTCGAGCGCGTTCTGCACGTCCTGGTGCGTGAAGCCCGTGGGCTGGATGTAGCGGGCCGGGTCCGGGTTGGCCTGCGCCGACACCTGCTCCAGGTCGACGAAGTCCACGGTGTACGTGCTGGTGTTGCTCGCGGTCTTCTGCAGGCGGATCGTGTGCCCGGCCTGGACGGTGGTGCCGAGCAGGGCGTTCGCCTCGTCGTAGATGTGCCGCGGGGCGCCCTGGCCGGGCTGGTTGCCCGGACTGGCCTCGTTGCCATACAGCCACGCGTACCGCGAGGTCAGGTCGATGTTCTTGAGGAACTGACCGTCCACGTACACGGCGAGCGTGGAGTTGGTGCCGCCGCCGCCCGCGGCGTCGGGCATGGAGAACCGCACCACCAGGGAGTTGGTGGGCGCCCGCGTGGTCCACTGGACATACTCGCCCGTCGCGTCGAGCGTGACCGCTCGGCGGCCGGATGCCTCGCCCGCGAGGTCGCCGACCACCCGGTTCGGCCCGATGGCAGTCGCCCCGCCGCCGGTCACGCCGTCCTCCGCCTCGTAGGTGTCGAACGGCATGTTGGCGCCGCGGCCGATGAACAGCGACTGCGTCACCTCGTTGTTCGCACGCCGCGCCTCGACCTCCGTCGAGTCGGGGGCTGCGGTGATAGTGACGTCGTAGGAGCCGTTGGCGGCCGGCCAGGTGCCCAGGTTCACGCTCTGGCTCGTGGCGCCGGCAGCGATGGTGCCAGAGACGGCACCCGTGAGGGTGCGCACCGTCGTCCCCGACGAGTTCTTCACGACGACGGTAAGGGCGTGCGCCCCCGACGAGGTGGCGACCGTGCCCCGGTTCGCGATCGTCGCCGAGAAGGTGACGGTCTCGCCCGCCGCCGGCGTGCTCGGCGTCCACGACACCGTCGGGACCAGGTCGGAGCTGGCGATCTGGGCGACCACCAGCGGATCCGGTCTGACGTACTCGTTGTTGTTCTCCGACTGCTCGGCAACGGTGTTCGACGGATCGACCACCGCACCGATCTCGTAGGAGCCGGCGGGCAGCGCCCCGACGCTCGCGCCGACGGTTGCCGTCGCGCCGGCGGCAAGAGCGCCGACCGGGACGGTCGCCTCTGTCTCACCGTCGACGGTGAGCGCGACGCTCCCCGCCGGCGACCCCAGGGTCCCGATGTTCCGCACGGTGGCGGACAGCGTGACGTCGCTGGACTCGGTCGGCGACGCCGGGGTCGCCGAGACCCCCGTGACCGTGAGGTCGGGGTTCGCAGCCGGCACGCCGAACACCTGGAGCTCGGCCACCTGACCGTTGCCCGAACCGGTGTTGCCCGTGAACCGCAGACGGACCTCGCGCGCGGTACCCGTGACCGGGACGGTCACGGTGTTGCCCGTGGCGGGGGAGAAGGCTCGTGCCGCGGACGGCGCCAGCGTGGTCCACGTGTCACCGGTCCCCGTGCGGCCCTGCACCTCGAAGGTCTGGGTCCGTGGTCCCCAGGCGGTGGCCGGGGGCAGCTTCACGACGACGTCGCTCAGCGTCGCCGCCGACTCCAGCGTCACCGCGAGCGTGCTCGGGTACTGGCCGCCCGCGCCCTCCCAGTAGGTCGAGGTGTTGCCGTCGTTGGCGTTGCTCGCCACGTAGTTCCACTCCGTCGACGAGGCCGCGACGGGGCGGCCCGGGGCGAGGTCGGTGCCCTCCACCGGCTCCTCCGGGTCGGGGGCGTCGCGCGTACCGCGCACCTCGAGCTCGGAGAGCTGGCCCGCGGACCAGCCGGTGTTCGCCGTGATGGCGATCCGCACGTAGCGCGCCGCCGTGTTCGGCACGTCGATGGTCACCGTGTTACCCGACGCCGGGTCGAACCGCCTCTGGGCGCTCGCGGCCAGCGTGGTGAAGGACGCACCGTCGGCGCCGGCCTGCACCGACAAGGTCTGCGTCCGGGCCTCCCATCCGGCGGGGAGCTTGAGGACGACCTCCTCGACGGTGGCCCCTGCGCCCAGGTCGACCTGGGCCCACTGCGGGAAGCTGTTGTTGGTGGACTCCCAGTAGGTCCCCTGGTTGCCGTCGGTCAGGTTGCCGGCCAGGTAGGGCGCGTTGTTGCTGCTGGCCGCCGCGGGCGCACCCGCGGACAGGACGCCGGGAGCGGCGGCGGCCGTCACCGGTGCGAGGCCCGCAGCCGTGAGGGCCGCGGCGGTGAGGACCGCCAGGAGCGCGGGAGCCCGTCCGGGTCTGGGCCCGAGGCCCGTGAGGTGGCGTGGCGTTGCGGAGCGGAACATCGTCGTCCCCGATCTCCCGTCGTCGTTGACGGGGTTCGTCGTCGGATGAATCGTCGGTACTTGCCGTGCGACTGTTGATAAACGTGCAGCGAGTTGTAGAGTTTTTGCGCTGGAGCGGTACGGACTTTACTGACGGTGCGGTTGGGGCGTCAAGGGTCGGACGCCGCTGCCTGGTTCGGCCGGGCCGGTGCAGGACGTACGCTCGGGCCGAAGCCGATCGACCTGGAGCCTTCGTGACAGTCCCCACCCCGTCCGCCGCCCTGCCCGTGAACCTGCCCGCCGCGCTGCGCGAACGCGCGGCCGCGCTCGACGCCGGCGACGCGCTCGCCCGCTACCGCGACCGCTTCGCCCCGAGCGAGGGCCTGATCGCCTACCTCGACGGCAACTCGCTGGGCCGGCCGCTGACCGCCACGCGCGAGCGGCTCGCGTCCTTCGTCGACGGGCCGTGGGCGGCGCGCCTGATCCGGTCCTGGGACGAGGGCTGGATGGACGCGCCGACCGAGCTCGGCGACACCCTCGGCCGCGTGGTGCTGGGTGCGGCGCCGGGGCAGACCGTCGTCGCCGACTCCACGACGGTGCTGCTCTACAAGGTCGCCCGCGCCGCGGTCGACGCGCGCCCCGGACGCCGCGTGATCGTCGCCGACACCGAGAACTTCCCCACCGACCGCTTCGTGCTGCAGGGCATCGCCGCCGAGCGCGGCCTGGAGCTCCGCTGGATCACGCCGGACGCCGAGGCCGGCGTGACACCGCAGGACGTGGCGGCCGCCGTCGGGCCGGACACCGCCCTGGTGCTGCTCAGCCACGTCGCCTACAAGTCCGGGTACGTCGCGGACCTCCCGGCGATCACGCGGATCGTGCACGACGCCGGGGCGCTCGTGCTGTGGGACCTCTGCCACTCCGCGGGCTCGGTCCCGCTGGACCTGGACGCCGACGGCGCGGACATCGCCGTCGGCTGCACCTACAAGTACCTCAACGGGGGACCGGGGTCGCCCGCGTTCGCCTACCTGGCCGCCGGTCTGCAGGACGAGGTGCGGCAGCCGGTCCAGGGCTGGATGGGGGCCGCCGACCCGTTCGCGATGGGGCCCGAGTACGAGCCCGCGACCGGGATCCGCCAGCTCATCAGCGGTACGCCGCCGGTGATCGGGATGCTGCCGATGCGCGACATGCTGGCGCTCGTCGAGGAGGCCGGCATGCCGGCGGTGCGCGAGAAGTCGCTCGCCCTGACCGGGTTCGCGATGGAGATCGCCGACGAGTACCTGGCCGGCGTGCGGGTGGCCTCGCCGCGCGACCCGGAGCGCCGGGGGAGCCACATCATGCTCGACCACCCGGACTTCAAGCGCGTCGTCGCGGAGGCCTGGGCGCGCGGCGTCGTGCCGGACTTCCGCCCGCCGCAGGGCCTCCGCGTGGGCCTCTCCCCGCTGAGCACCAGCTTCACGGAGCTGGCGAACGGCCTCTGGCTGATCCGCGACCTCCTCACCCCTTAGCCGAGATAGAGCGTGTGTCCCGGACACACGCTCTACCTCGCCGACTCACATGCCGCGAAGTAGAGCGTGTGTCCGGGACACACGCTCTACTTCGGCTAAGGGGTGGTGAGGGAGAGGGAGAGGGCGGCTAGGGACTTGAGGGTCTCCTCGGCTGCCTGTTCGTCGTAGCCGCGGGTGCATACCGCGAGTACCAAGGCGTACGGGCCTGGCTCGCCCACGAACGCGACGTCGTGCCGGATGCCGTCCACCCAGCCGGACTTCGAGCCATACGGGATGCCGTGCGGTACGGCCGCGGTGAGCTGGCGGTCGGTCTGGCGGCCGAGCATCTCGCACATCCACGCGGTCCGTTCGGGGCCGGCCAGCCTGCCCGTGACCAGGGCGGACATGAGGAGGCACAGGTCCGCCGCCGTCGTGCGGTGCGAGGCGCCCGCCTGTTCCGCGGCGAGGTCGGAGTACTTGCGGCCGAAGACCGAGTCGACGGCACCGGCGTCGGCGAGGACCTTGTTCACGGCGGGCAGGCCCACCCGCTCGGCCACGATGTTGGTCGCCTCGTTGGACGAGACCACGACCATGCGTTCGACGACGTCGCCCAGCGGCATCGGGGTGCCGTCCGGCGGCAGGCCGCTGTCGACGTCGTCGGGCTCGATCGTGTACTCGCCCGCGCCGGGCACCTGCGAGGTGAACGTGCGCGTGGCGATGCAGGTCTCGGCCAGGCTCGCCGTCCCCGCGTCGAGCTCGCGCGCCGCCGCGACCAGCACCGCGAGCTTCACCGTCGAGGCGGCGTAGAAGCCCAGCCGGTCCTGCCGCGCGGCCAGCACCTCGCCCGACGCGCGGGCGATCCGGTAGGCCACCACCGGCACCCCGTCGCTGTGCGTCCCTGTCGACACCATCCGGTCCAGTCCTCTCGTCGGTCCTCGTCCTACTTCGCGGTCTGGTGGACGACGTCGGTCCACGCCCGGATCAGCGCACGCGACTGCGCCTCGTTCTCCGCCGCGTGGACCATCGCCGCCGCGGCCAGCGCCGCCCGGTCGATGCCCTGCTCCGAGAGCGCGGCCTCGTCCCAGGTCGCCACCCGCTCCGGCCGCGCCTCGGGGTGGAACTGCAGCCCCCAGGCCCGGTCACCCACCCGGAAGGCCTGGATCGGGCACTCCCCGCTGGAGATTAGGAGCGTGGCCGACGGCGGCAGCGTGGTCACCGAGTCCTCGTGGTTCTCGATCATCCACAGCGGTTCGTCGGGGACGCCCGGCAGGTTGGCGAAGAGCGGGTCGTCGACGGCGGCGGGCAGCACCGTCAGCGCGCACATCCCGCGCTCCGTCTCGCCGGACTGCGCGGTCACGCCGCCTCCCGTGACGTGCGCCAGCAGCTGGCCGCCGAGGCACAGGCCGAGCAGGGGCATCCCCAGGTCCAGCGCCTCCGTGGTCAGCCGCCGCTCGCGCGCCAGGAACGGGTGGTGCAGGTCGTCGTCCGGCATGAAGCCGCCGCCCAGCAGGACCAGACCCGCGAACCCGTCGAGATTCTCGGGAAGCTCGGCGCCAGGAGTCAGGACGGGTTCGAGGCCGGCCTCGGGAAGCCACTGTTCGAGCCGGCCCATCAGGCTGGTGGGCGAGTTCAGGACGACCAGGACACGCGTCATAGTTCGACCCTAGGCGCCACCAGCTCTCGCGCGAAGTGACAGGCCGCCACGTGAGAACCGCCGGCAGAGCCTGAGCCGGCACGTTCGACGAGAGCGGGCTGGTCGGTCTCGCACACCGCTGGGATCAGCCGCAGGCCGGTCTCGGGGCGGTCCGCCGATGGCGCCGTGCGCGCCGACGGCGCCGTGCGCGCATCGGGTAACGCGGGCGCCAGCCAGCAACGCGTGTGGAACGGGCAGCCGGACGGCGGCTCCACGGGGGAGGGCGGGTCGCCCTCGAGGACTATGGCGCCGCCGCCGACGCCTTCACTGGTCGAGACCGGGGTCTCGACAAACTCGACCAACGAAGGCTCGACCAAGGAAGGCTCGACCTGCCGAGCGGACGGGACCAGCCGGACCGCCGGGTCCGGCACAGGCACCGCCGACAGCAGGGCCTGGGTGTACGGGTGCTGCGCGCCGTCGTACACCTCGGCCTCCGGCCCCTGCTCGACGATGCGTCCCAGGTACATCACCGCGACGTCGTGGGCGATGTGCCGCACCACGCCGAGGTCGTGCGCCACGAACAGGTACGACAGGCCGAGCTCCGCCTGGAGGTCCTCCAGCAGGTTGATGACCTGGCCCTGTACCGACACGTCGAGGGCCGAGACCGGCTCGTCGCACACCAGGATCTTGGGCCGCAGCGCGAGCGCGCGGGCGATCCCGACCCGCTGCCGCTGGCCGCCGGAGAACTGGTGCGGGTACCGGCTCGCATGGTCGGGGTCCAGGCCGACGAGGTCGAGCAGCTCGCCCACCGCGGCCCGCCGTCCGCCAGCCGGGTCGATGCCGTGGATCGCGAACGGCTCGCCCACGATCTCGCCCACCGACATCCGCGGGTTCAGCGACGTGTACGGGTCCTGGAACACCATCTGCACGTCGCGGCGCAGCTGCTTGCGGCCCGCCCGGGACAGGCGCGAGACGTCCACGCCGTCCACGAGCACCACGCCCGACGTCGGCTTCTCGATGCCGACCAGCACGCGCGCGAGCGTCGACTTGCCCGAACCGGACTCGCCGACCAGGCCGAGGGTCCTGCCGCGCTCCAGGGTCAGCGAGACGCCGTCGACGGCCTTCACGGCGCCGATCGAACGCCGCAGCAGCCCGTTGCGCACGGGGTAGTGCTTGACGAGGTCACGCACCTCGAGCACGGGCTCAGTCATCGCTGCCTCCTTCGACGGCGGACGGCGCGGGCTGGGTCTCGACAGGCTCGACCACCTGAGCGCCAGGCTCGACTGCCCCGGTGACAGGCTCGACCACCGGGGCATCGGGGCGTGGTTCCAAGCCCGCCATGATGTCCGGGGCGAAGTGGCACGCGGACGCCCGGCCCGGGGCGGGGACGGCCAGCGGCGGCACCTCCGTGCGGCAGATGTCGCGGACGGCGTCGCAGCGCGGGTGGAACGGGCAGCCCGACGGCATGGCGGCAGGGCTCGGCGGCCGACCCGGGATGACGGGCAGGCGGCCGGTCCCGGACGCCGACGGGATCGAGCGCAGGAGCGCCCTCGTGTACGGGTGCGCGGGAGCCCGGTAGACGGGCACCACGGGTGCCTGCTCGACGGCGCGGCCCGCGTACATCACGGTGACGTCGTCGGCCACGCCGGCCACGACGCCCAGGTCGTGCGTGATGAGCACGAGGCCCATCTGCCGCTCCGCCTGGATCTCCGCGAGCAGCCGCAGCACCTGCGCCTGGACGGTGACGTCGAGGGCGGTGGTCGGCTCGTCGGCGATGAGCACGTCGGGGTCCAGGGCCAGCGCCGACGCGATCATGACGCGCTGCCGCATGCCGCCGGAGAACTGGTGCGGGTACTCCTTGACCCGTGCCTTCGCGTTCGGCACCTTGACCAGGTCGAGCAGCTCGACGGCCCGCTTGCGGGCGTCGCCACGGGACATCCCGCGCCGCGCCCGCAGGGCCTCGGTGAGCTGGTAGCCGACGGTGTGCACGGGGTTGAGCGCGGCGAGCGCGTCCTGGAACACCATCGCCACCTGGTCGCCGCAGCGCGCACGGTGCTCCCTGCGGCTCAGGGTGAGCAGGTCGGTGCCCGCGAGGCGCACGCTGCCGCCCGCGACCCGCGCCGTCTCCGGGAGCAGGCCCAGCACGGCCAGCGACGACACCGACTTGCCGGAGCCGGACTCGCCGACGATGGCGAGGGTGTGGCCGGCCTCCACCCGGTAGGACAGGCCGTCGACGGCGCGCACCGGGCCCGAGGGGGTGCGGAACTCGACGCTGAGGTCGTCGACCTCCAGCAGCGGCGGGGTCGCCGCCCTCTCGTCGTGGCTCATGGCCTCCTCCTCGGCGCCGCTCCACGCCCTGCTTGCGGGGCTCATGCGCTGAGCCTCGGGTCGAGGGCGTCACGCAGGGCGTCGCCGAGCACCACCAGGGCCAGAACGGTGGCGACCAGGCAGATCAGCGGTGCGAGCAGCACGTGCGGCGCGCCGCCGAGCACCCACTGCGAGCCCTGCTCGATCTGGATGCCCCAGCTCGTCGCCGGGGGGCGCACCCCGATCCCGAGGAACGACAGCACCGCCTCGGCGCTGATCACGCCGGCCACCGAGGTCGGCAGCAGCGCCGTGACCGTGCCGATCGCGTTCGGCAGCACGTGCCGGACCATGATGCGCAGGTCGGAGGCGCCGAGGGAACGCGCAGCGGTGACGTAGTCCAGGTTCTTCGCCTCCAGGGTGGCGGCGCGGACGTACCGGGCGTACGGCATCCAGCCGAACAGGATGAGCACGACGGCGGGCAGCAGGATCACGTCGAACGTTCCCGCGCCCAGGTCGACGCCCTTGAACAGTGACAGCACCAGCAGCGCCGCGAGCAGCAGCGGGATCACGAGGAACACCTCGACGGTGCGCGACACCAGGTAGTCGACCCAGCCGAGGTAGTACCCGGCGAGCAGGCCGAGCGTGACGCCGATGACCAGCGAGACGCCGACCACGACGATCGCGAGCAGCAGCGACGGGCGCACGCCGTGCACCATCGTGGCCAGGACGTCGCACCCGAGCGCGTCGGTGCCCAGCGGATGCTCGCCGCCCCAGCCCTGGGGCGCCGTCCGCGCCTCCCGGATGGGGCACGTCCGCGGGCTGGTGGCCGTGAAGAGCCGGGGGAAGGCGGCCATCACTGCGAAGAACGCGAGGACGGCGGCGGCGGCGATCGTGTCGGGCCTGCGCCGGAGCGCGCGCCAGGCGTCGGCCAGCGGGCTCGACGACGCGCCGGCTCCCTGTGGCACCGTCGGGACGGGGGCAGCGGCAGCGGCGTCACTCAAAGCGGATCCTTGGGTCGAGCAGGGCGTAGGCGATGTCGACGACGATCATCACCACGACGGTCACGGCGGCCAGGAGGGTGACGATGCCGAGCACGAGCCCGACGTCGTCGTCGCGCACGGCACCCCACAGGACACCGCCCATCCCGTAGATGTTCATCAGGCCCTCGGTGATCACGGCGCCTCCCAGGGCCTCCGTGAAGGTCAGGCCGACGGCGGTCACCACGGGGACCGACGAGTTGCGCACCACGTGGTGCACGACGACGTGCCGCTCGCCCAGGCCCTTCGACCGTGCCGTCCGCACGTGGTCGCCCTGGTAGGACTCGAGCTGGCCCGCACGGACCAGGCGGATGAACGCGGCGGAACCGGCCAGGCCGAGCAGGATGCCGGGCACGAGCACGGTGGCCCACGGGTGCTCCGGGTCGAACGACGGCTTGAACCAGTACGGGGGCCAGCTGTCCTCGCCGAACGTCTCCTCGGCCCACCTGCTCAGGGGGACGGCGACGACATAGCGATAGACGATCAGCAGCACGAAGACCGGGAACGCGTCGATGAGCACCGACGTGAGGCGGATGCCGTGGTCTCCCGGCGAGCCGCGCCACCGGGCGGCGACGGAGCCGAGCACCATACCGAGCGCGAGCCAGGTGACGAGGACCACGCAGAACAGGCGGAGCGTGTTCGGCGCCGCGGTGGCGACGATGTCCGAGACCTCACGCCCGCGCAGGTTGGTGCCGAAATCGCCCTGGGCGTACTGGCCGAGCCGTTCGACGAACGGGCCCAGGCACGGGTTGCCCACCTGGTCGAAGCAGGGGTCGTCGAGGTTGAAGCGCTGCTCGACGACGGCGATCTGTGCCGGGGACGCGACCTTGTCCCCGAAGAACGCCTGCGCCGGGTTGCCGTTGAGCTGGATGGCGACCGTCGTGAGCAGGTGGAGCAGGAGCATCACGAGCAGCAGCGTGCCGACGGCCTGCACCACACGTCTGAGGATGTAGCGGCCCATGGGTTCCTTCGGTCGTTCATGACTTCGGTCGTTCACGACCGCGAGGTAGTGCCGTGGTGCGACGGTGGCACTACCTCGCGGCGCTCACGTGCGGGTGGTCAGCCTGCCGAGACCTCGATGCCGCGCAGGATCGGGGCGCCCGAGAACGGGTTGAGCACGACGTTGTCGAGCCGCTCGCTGTAGTACGTGGCGCTGAAGCTCCAGCGGAACGGGATGGTCGGGAACTCCTCGGCCAGGATGGCCTCCGCCTCCTGGTAGAGGGCGACGGACTCGTCCAGCGACGGCGCCGCCGCTGCCTCGTCGAGCTTGTCCTCGAACTCCTCGCTGTACCAGCCCCAGTGCCCCGCGCCGGGCTCACCGGACGCGTAGAAGCTGAGGTAGTTCTCGTTCAGCGGGTAGTCCGGGAACCAGTTGTTCCGGAACATGCCGTCGTAGCCCTGCTCCGCCCGGGTGGTGAAGTAGTCCGGGTCGATGTTGAGCTCGTACGGGATGCCGAGCACCTCCTCGATCGAGTTGCCGATCGCCGTGAAGTACTCCACCTCCGCGTCGTCGTCGCCCAGGCTGATCTGGAGCTTCTTGCCCTCGGGCCAACCGCCCGCCTTCTCCAGCGCCGCCTTGGCGGCCTCCGGGTCGAAGACGCACCACTCGCAGGTGCCCGCCTCGCCGCCGGGCACGCCGCCGGGGACGACCCACGAGTCGGCGGGGGTGGCCTGACCACTGCCGAGCGAGGAGATGATGCCCTCGCGGTCGATCGCCATCGAGATCGCCTTGCGGAACTCCTTGTCGTTCCACGGACCCTCGGTGTAGCCGGAGAAACCGAGGAAGGTCAGGGCCGAGCCCGGCCGCTCGACGTAGCGCTCGGCGAGCTCGGGGTCGTTCTTGGCCGCCTCGACCTCCGCGGTCGGCGGGAACGAGAGGTCGAGGTCGCCGGTCTTGAAGTCGGCCCACCCCGAGGTCTCGCCCGTCGCGTACTCGGTCCAGTGGATCGAGTCGTAGCCGGGGGTCTCGTCGAGCGGGTAGTCGGCCCACTTCTCGGCGGTGAGCTCCTGGCCCTGCGCCCAGTCGGTGACCTGGAAGGGGCCGTTGCCGATGGGTTCGAGGGCGCACTTCTCGACGTCGTCCAGGCATTCCTGGGCGACGGGGAAGAAGCCGGTGTAGCCGAGCATCGTCGAGAAGCCGGCGAACGGAGAGCTGAGCGTGACCTCGAGGGTCAGGTCGTCGACGACCTTCAGCCCGGACAGCTCGTCCGCTGCGCCCTCCGTGACGATCTCGCCGTCCTCGTCGGTCTCCGGCTGCATCTCGTCGTAGCCCTCGATGACGCTGAAGAAGTAGCCGGAGTACAGGCCGTTGTCGCCGTCGGCGGTGTAGTTCCAGGCGCGGGCGAACGCCTCGGCGTCGACGGGCTCGCCGTTCTGGAAGGTCAGGTCCGGCTTGATCTTGATCGTCCAGACGGTGTTGTCGTCGTTCGGCTCGATCGACTCGGCCACGTAGTTGTACGGCTCGGTGGTCTCCGGGTCGTACCGGACCAGGCCGTCGTAGACGACGTCGAGAACGCTGATGTTGTCGTAGGCACCGGCGTCGCCGGGGAAGAGGGTCTCCATGTCCTGGCTGATCCAGGTCTCCAGCGTGACCGGACCCGCGTCGTCGTCGTCCGCGGTCTGGCTCGGGCTGCATCCGGCGACCGTCAGCGCCACGCCGGCACACGTGGCGACCGCGGCGAGCCGTGCACTGCTTCCTGCTCGTCCTTGCCTCACTTCTTGCCTCCCCCATGTCGGCTCCCCGGTATCAGGGCGGGGAGGTTTGGACCATATCGCCACGGGAGGCGGGTCGCTTGGAAATTCGCGTAAACCGTCTGTAACGATTGGTCAGGAGTCCTTCCGTGCCGGTTCGGGACCAACACGACCCGGGCCGCGGACGAGCCCGGAGTTGTTTCCGCAGCGGGAGTCCGGTGCGGAAACAACTCCGGCAGTCAGCTCAGCGCCGGATCCTCACCGGATCGCTCGTGGCGGATGCCGTGACGCCCTCCGCGGTACGGGCCGTCACCTCCACCGAGAGCTCGTGCCCGACGTCGTGCGGCTTCACCTTGTACGTCGCCCCGTAGCCCGACGACCTGCTGCCGCCCCGGATCGGCTCGCCGTCACGGAGCCAGCTGTAGGTGAACGTCGCCTCCTGCGACCACGTGCCGGGGTCGGCGGTGAGGGTCTTTCCCTTGGCCGGCGTGCCCTTGACCACGGGGGGCGTGAGGCTGACCAGCCCGGGGTCGGCCACGAGCTGACCCACGCCCCAGCGGGCGGTGGACTGGTAGCCGGCCCCGGTCGGGTCGGCCCAGTTGCGGACGGCGGTCCGTGCGCCGTCGGCCGCGTCGTTGACCTGGAAGTCCAGGCCGTGGAACGTACCCGGCCCGCCGTAGGACAGCAGGTCGATCGCCGCCTCCACCCGGTACCCGTCGTCGGTCAGCGTGGTGGCGCTCGTCAGGCGGGCGCGCTGCGCCGCCTCGTCACCCGTCCCGAACGACACCGCGTTCTGCGCCGAGACGCGGATCTGCGTGTCGTCGGCCCGGTACCCGCCGTTCTTCGCGTTGCCGCCGTCCACGTAGATCTCCACGGAGTCCTGGATCCACGGGTCGGAGCCGGAGACGTCGACCACGGGGTCGGCGACGTCGGCCAGGACGAACAGCGTGCTCCCGCGCCACAGCGTGCGGACGGTCGCGACCGCTCCGCCCGAACCCTCGACCTCCTTGGTCGTGGTGACCGTGCCGGCGGTGGCCCACACGTCGTCCAGCTCGCCGTCGATCTCCGGCGCCGTCGTCGCCTCCGCGACCTCCAGGTACGACAGCTCCTCGAGCAGCGTCAGGGTGCCCAGCGCACCCGGCGTGTTCCACGTCGTGGTCTCGTCGCCGCTGGTCACACGGGCGTCGAACGCCGCGGTGGTGCCCTCCTCGAAGGCCGCGGGCAGGTGCACGACGACGTCGTAGCCGCCCTCCCGCTCGGTCGCCACAGCGTCCGCACCCTCGGCCCCGCCGGTCACGGACCCGTCCCGGCCGACGACGTACTCCGCGTCGCCGAGCGCCAGCGTGACCGCGTCGCCGGCCGCCGCTCCGGCGTCGTCCACCGAGACGAACGCCGTCAGGTGGTCGGCCGCCCAGCGCAGCTGGAAGGCGGCCTCGCCGCCGTCCGGCGCGCCGAACGTGTGCAGCGGCAGCCGGTCCCACTCGGGGGACGCGGTCGCTGAGGCGTCCAGCGGCACGTCACCCGCGAACACGTTCGCGGCGCGCAGCCGGGCCGGCAGCTCGGCGCCCACCGCGCCGTAATACGCGGGCTTGGCCTGGTACCGGTCGTCGAAGATCAGCGGCGCGCCGCTGTCCACCCGCCACGACCGGCCGTCGGTCAGACCCCACGCCGTCACGCAGAACAGGTCGTCCGCGTGCGCGCGGAACGCCTCGAACGCGTCCCGGAAGTAGTACCCCTGGTCGATCAGCCTGGCCTGGCTCACCGGGGTGCCCGTCGTGACGTCGAACTCCGTGACCGCCTGCTTGACCGGCAGGTCCTCGAACCGCGCGAGCGCACCCTCCAGCGCGCTGACCGGCATGGCGAGCGACACGTGGAACTGGTGCCCCACGCCGTCCACCGGCACCCCGCGCGCCAGCAGCCGCTCCACCAGGGCGAGGTAACGGTCCTGCTTGCCGCCCTGCTCGGTGTTGTAGTCGTTGATGAACAGGGTCACCGGCCGCGCCGTGCCCTCGGCCGCGTACGTCTCGTTGAACGCCTCGTCCGCGTACCGGAACGCGAGGTCGATGAACTCCTCGCCCAGGATCCGGAACCACTCGCTGCGGCGCAGGCCGTCCGGGTTCTCCGCACCGTCGGACACGACCTCGTTGACCACGTCCCACGCGACCAGCGGGTTGGTGTCCGAGCCGAACGGCCCGTAGTCCGTGCTCAGGTTCTCCGCGACACCGAAGATGTGGGCGCGCAGGCGCTCACGGAGGACCGCCTGGCCCTCGGCGGTGGCCGGGAGCGGCTCGCCGGCGTCGTCCTGGAAGAACCACTCAGGGGTCTGGCCGTGCCACGCCAGCACGTGGCCGTACACCCGCAGGTCGTTCGCCTGGGCGAAGTCCATGAGCGCCGTCGCCTCGGGATGACGGCGGAACGTGCCCTCGTCGTCGTACCAGGCCTCGGGCTTCATGTGGTTCTCGGGGGTGATCTGACCGAAGTGGCGGTTCAGCAGCTGGGCGGCCGCGCCCGACGTCTCGCGGCTGTCGATGGCGACGCCCATCGGGAAGTCGACGGTCTCCTTGATGCCGGTCAGGTCCTCGATCAGCGGCGGCTCCGGCACGGACACCACGATGTCGTCAACAAGCCAGTCGCCAAGGTTGCCCCCGTTGTAGGCGGTCTCGAAGTAGAGGAGGGCGTCGTCGTGGTCCGGCACCGTGAAGGTGGCGGTCACCTGGGTCCAGCCGGTGCTCGTGATGCCGCTGAACTGACCGAGCGTCGAGAAGGTCTGGGCGCCGTCCGTGGTGGTCGCCAGGCTCAGCCAGATGTCGCCGGGCGTCTGGCCCTCGGCGAAGCGGACCCAGGCCGAGGCGTCGTAGGTGACGCCGGCCCGGAGCACGCCGGTGACGTCCCGGGCGATCCCGTCGCCCGTGGCGTCCCGGCCGGTCAGCGCCGCGGACCGGGTGGAGTCGTGGGCGTCCGAGTCGGTGACCGCGAGCGTGAAGTCCGAGGTCTCGGTGCCCTCGCGCGGCACCCAGCCGCCGAGCGTGCCGTCCTCGAAGTCGGTGCTGATCACCGGGCCCGACGCCGGGGGAGTGCCCTGCGGGAACGTGAAGCTCCAGCCGTCCGCCAGCCGTTCGGTGACGACGGTCCGGACCGCGGCGAGGGTGCCGGACCGGTCGCCGCCGCCGTCGTGCGCCAGGACGAGCTCGCCCGGGACCATCGCCGTGCGGAGGTTGGCGGTGAGCGTGGCGACGTCCTGGGTCTCCCAGTCGGCGATGGTGTTGCGCACGGCGAGCGGCTGCATGCCCAGCTCGACGGCGACGCCCGGCGTCACGCCCCACGAGCCGTTCGGCGCACGCCAGAACGGGATCTTCTGGTTCGGGTTGCCGAGCGCGTCGCGGATGATCCCCATGTTCGCGACGAGGTCCGCGCGCACCTGCTCCTCGGTCCAGGAGCCCATGTCGGCGTAGCCCGTCGAGTGGTTGCACAGCACGTGGCCGTCGGCGACGATCCGGCGCAGGATCGCGGCCCCGCCGTCCGCCTCGATGTTCTGGCCGATCACGCAGAACACCGCCTTGATCTCGTGCTCCGCGAGGAAGTCGAGCAGGGCGGGAGTGGTGCCGGGGTTCGGGCCGTCGTCGAAGGTCAGGGCTGATACGTCGCCGCTGCCCTCGGCCGCGTACGCGGGGGTGGGGACGGGGTTGATCGCTCCGCCGGGGACGACGTCGCCCGGCGGGACGGTGTCGGAGGTGGTCACCATGATGTCGTCCACGAGGATCGTGTAGGGGGCGTCCTGGTCGGTGCTGCCGAGGTACGCCTGGAGCTCGGCCGGGTCGCCGTCGGCCGTGTACGTGCCGGTGACGGTGGTCCAGTCCGTACCGATGGTCGTGTTGCCGATCCAGCTGTAGGACGGCTTCATGACGAACCGGACGTCGGCGCTGGTGGGGCCGGTGGGCTCGGCGGGTTCGGCGACGCGGGCACGCATGCTGAACGTGTAGGTCGAGCCCGCGTGGAAGATGCCGGTGGGGGACTGGATGCCCTCGTAGTCGGCCGCCCGGGTGATGGCGAGCACGCTGCCGGCGCCGTCGGGGTCCGCGACGATCTCGAGGCCCGCGCCGCCGCTGGGGGTCCACGTGCCGGTGGTGCCGTCCTCGAAGTCGACGGCGGTGACGACGGTGTCGGCGGCGGATGCCGGCGCCGTCACCGTCACACCTGCTGCGACGAGCACGGCCGTGGCAACGGCTGTTAAACGATTTCGCGATCGTGGATGAGGTTGGGTGAAACGATTTCGACGAGGCATGCTGCGCTCCCTTGCGCGTGTCTCCGGTGGGGCGAACGCCGGAGCGACGGTGCTGCGGCGGACGTAAGGGCAGAGTAGCCAGCGCGAGCGGTGCCGTCGAGAGGGTCACCAGAAAGGTCCGCCTCGAGAACACGATCTGGCACGGGTTTGCGGCGAAACCCGTGCCAGATCGTGTTCTCGAGGCGGACCTTCCCGCCGCGCGCCCGGGCTACGCCGCCGGTAGCTCCTTCAGGGCTCCCTTCGCGATCCGCAGCCGCCGCGGTGTCCGGCGGGCGACCACCGAGTCGTGCGTGACCAGCACGATCGTCAGCCCCTGGTCCTTCCACAGCCCCTCGATGAGGTCCACGATCTCGTCGCGGGTCTCCTCGTCGAGGTTGCCCGTGGGCTCGTCGGCCAGCAGCACCTTCGGGTTCTTCACCAGCGCCCGCGCGATGGCGACGCGCTGCTGCTGCCCGCCCGAGAGCTCGCCCGGCAGGTGGTCGCCCCGGTCGCCGAGTCCCACCGCCTCCAGCGCGGCCAGCGCGCGCGCCGTCCGGCTCTGCCGCGCGACCTTGGCCGGCACGAGCGCCGTCTCCACGTTCTCCAGCGCGGTGAGCGTGGGGATGAGGTTGAAGTTCTGGAACACGAAGCCGATGGTCTCGGCCCGCGCGGCCGTGAGCTGTGCGTCGCTCATGCCCGCGAGGTCCTTGCCGTCGAGCTTGACCGTGCCCGACGTCGGCCGGTCCAGCCCGCCCAGCATCTGCAGCAGGGTGGACTTGCCGCCGCCCGTCGGGCCCTGGACTGCCACGAGCTCGCCGTCGCCGATGGTCACGGACACGTTCTTGAGCGCGCGCACCTGGCGCTTGCCCTGCTTGTACGTCTTGGTCAGGTCGTCGATCTGATACATGGACTTGCCCTTTCTGAACGCTCGGGAGGGGGCTATGCGAGGGACCGGAGGGCCTCGGCGGGGCGCAGCTTCGCCGCGCGCTGACCGCCGACGACGCCCGCGAGCAGCCCGCCCAGCACGGCCAGCCCGACCGCGGCCAGGACTATCCACAGGCTCACGGGCGCCTGGAGCACGATGTCGACGGCGTTGCCCGCGGCTCCGGCGAAGGCGTCGGAGCGTTCGCCGAACGCGCCGCCCCCACCGCCGTCGGGCGCGGTGTCGCCGCCCTGCGGGCCGCCACCCGCGGGCATCAGCCCGGCGGGCCCGCCCATGGTGAGGCCGCCCGAGGCCCCGCTGAGCGTGATGCCCGCGAGGTTCACCGCCCAGACGGCCAGCGCGCCGAGCGCGAGGCCCACCGCGCCGCCGATGAGGCCCTGCACCACGGACTCGCCGGCGACCTGGCCCACCACGCGGTTCCGGCTCCAGCCGATCGCCTTGAGGGTGCCCAGCTCGCGCGTCCGGCGGTTCACGCCCGAGACGGTGAACAGGATCGCGAGGCCGAAGGCCGCCGCGAGCACGATCACGCTCAGCCAGGTGCCGAGCGTGCCGATCAGGTTGGACGCCGTCGAGAGGGATCCGGTCACGCCCTCGGCGAGGTCCGACTGGGTGCTCACCGACGCGTCGGGCAGCTCGCTCTCGATGGCGGCGGCGACGGCGTCCACGTTCTCGGCCGAGTCGACCTGCACGTAGATGTCCGTGACCTGATCGGCGAGGTCCGCGAGGGTCTGGGCCGTGGCGAGCGGGAGGTAGGCGTCGGACGCCGTCGCGACGCCCTCACCCGTCGTGGACGTGACCGTGCCCACGATCTCCAGCTCCTTGCCGCCCACCATGATCTTGTCGCCGACGGCGAGCTCCTGCTGCTCGGCGTACGTGGCGTCCAGGACTGCCACGTTCTCGTCGTCCGCCTCCAGCGTCCGGCCGTCGGCCACCTCCGCGGTGGTCAGCGGGCCGACGGCGGCGGCGTCGGGGTCCACGCCCGTGACCGTGAACTGGTCGATCTCGAAGGACGAGCCGCCCGCCGAGCCCTGGCCGGAGCCGTCCGGTCCCATCTGCATGGTCACGCCGCCCTCGCCCTCCTGCATGGCCTCCATGTCCGGCATCTCGCCGGAGAAGGACATGTTCTGCAGGTCGAGCGTCGCGGCGACGCCGGACACGTGGTCCAGGCCGGCGACGGTCTCCAGGGCGTCGGCGTCGAAGGACGTCGAACCCATGGCCGTGCTGAGGCGGTCCTCCGACAGGTCGCGCGTGCCGTCCTCGTTCGCCTCGCCCTCTCCCTCCTCGAAGTCGAACCGGCCCGGGCCGGCGCCGGCCGCGACCGGCCCGTCGCTGGGCTGGTCGACGGTGATGTCGGTGCCGACGCCGTAGACGGACTCGAGCACCTCGGACTGGGCGTTCCTGACGCCCGTCGATACCGCGTTGACGACGATGACGAGCGCGATCGCTACCGCGAGACCGATCGCTACGACGACGGTCTGCTTGCGCCGGTTGCGCAGCTCTCTGCGCAGATAGGTGAAGAACATGGGCTCCTGCCTGGGGTCGGGAGGGGATGTGCGGAAAGTTGGTGTCCGCGCGGACCGTCCTGCGGGCTGTAGCGCTGCGCTCTGGGGTAAGGGGCGAGCGGGCGGAGCGGTTCGCGCCGCAGGACGGTCTGCGCCGGACGTCCGGAACGCTAGGCGGCCTCGCTGTGGTGGCCCTGTCGCGGACCTGTGGTGACCCTGTGAACCACGGGCGGACGGCGCGGCTACCGGCCTCGCCGTCCAGGCGCGAGCGAGCCGTGGACGGTTCCGCGCTGCGCCGTCGGACGTCCTACGCTGAGGTCGTAACCATCGAGCAACATCCTTAGAAGGAGATTCCGTGGCTAGCATCGAAGCCGTTGGAGCACGCGAGATCCTCGACTCGCGCGGCAACCCCACCGTGGAGGTGGAGCTCGTCCTGGACGACGGCACCTTCGCCCGTGCGGCGGTCCCGTCCGGCGCATCGACCGGCGCGTTCGAGGCCGTCGAGCTGCGTGACGGCGACAAGGGCCGTTACCTGGGCAAGGGCGTCGAGAAGGCCGTCGCGGCCGTCAACGACGAGATCGCCCCCGAGCTCATCGGGTACGACGCCGACGAGCAGCGCATCATCGACCAGGCTCTCCTCGACCTGGACGGCACGCCGAACAAGGGCAAGCTGGGCGCGAACGCCATCCTCGGTGTGTCGCTCGCCGTCGCCAAGGCCGCGGCCAAGAGCTCGGGCCTGGACCTGTTCCGCTACGTGGGCGGCCCGAACGCGCACGTCCTGCCCGTGCCGATGATGAACATCCTCAACGGCGGGTCGCACGCCGACTCGAACGTGGACGTCCAGGAGTTCATGGTCGCCCCGATCGGCGCCCCGACGTTCCGCGAGGCGCTGCGCACCGGCACCGAGGTGTACCACTCCCTCAAGTCCGTGCTGAAGGAGAAGGGCCTGGCCACCGGGCTTGGCGACGAGGGCGGCTTCGCGCCGAACCTCGGCAGCAACCGTGAGGCGCTCGACCTGATCCTCGTCGCCATCGAGCGGGCGGGCTTCACGCCGGGCAAGGACGTCGCGCTCGCGCTCGACGTCGCCGCCACGGAGTTCTTCTCCGACGGCGTGTACGCGTTCGAGGGCGGCAAGAAGACGTCGGACGAGATGATCGCGTACTACGAGCAGCTCGTGGCCGACTACCCGCTGGTCTCGATCGAGGACCCGCTGTCCGAGGACGAGTGGGACGCCTGGGCCGGGCTCATGGGCAAGGTCGGCGACAAGGTGCAGATCGTCGGCGACGACCTGTTCGTCACCAACCCCGAGCGTCTCGCCCGCGGCATCGCCGAGAAGTCGGCCAACTCGCTGCTGGTCAAGCTCAACCAGATCGGCTCGCTCACCGAGACGCTCGACGCCGTGACGCTGGCCCAGCGCAACGGCTTCACCACGATGACCTCGCACCGCTCCGGCGAGACCGAGGACACCACCATCGCCGACCTGTCCGTGGCGACCAACGCCGGCCAGATCAAGACCGGTGCCCCGGCACGTGGCGAGCGCATCGCCAAGTACAACCAGCTCCTGCGCATCGAAGAGGCGCTCGACGAGGCCGGCACCTACGCCGGCCGCTCGGCGTTCCCGCGCTTCCAGGGCTGACCTGTCAGACCCCCACGGACGTGTCAGACGCACGGGTCACTCGGGTGACCTGTACGTCTGACACGTCCGTTGGCGTCTGACAACTGTGCGGTCCGCAGGGTCGACACACGGCGCGCCGGGAGTAATGACCGTACAAAGGGCTCGCGAATCGGCACAATCGACCCATGCCTTCCTCACGTCGTCCGGCGCGACCCCCGGGCCCGGCCCGCGGTTCGGGCGCGCGCCCGTCGTCGACCCCGCGTGCGGGAGCGGGTGCGTCGGGCGCCAAGAAGGCAAAGGACTCGAAGCCGACGCCGACGGGCAAGGCCGCCCCGAAGAAGCAGTCCGGTCCGACGGCGAGCGGTTCCACCGCGCGAGGCGCCACCGCGCGAGGCTCGGCGCCCGGCGGATCGGCCGCTCGTAAGCCCGCCGCGCCGTCGTCGGCGAGCCGCCGCACCGCCGCGCCGCGGAGCGCGCCCGCCCGATCTACCGCGCGTCCGAGCTCTGCCGCTCCGAGTGCCGCGCGGCCGGCGTCGGGCGGCGGGGTGAAGCGACCCACGCAGCCGCGTCGCCGCAGCGCCGTCAACGGCAGCGTCCCGCCGCCGCGCTCCGACCGGAAGCGCGGCAGCTTCGGGCTCGTGCTGCCCGAGGTGCTGACGGTCCGCGCGATGGTGCTGTCCGTCGTGGTGCTCCTCGCGGTGGTGCTGCTGCTGCCGACGGTGCGCGCCGTCGTGACCCAGCAGGCGGAGCTGCGCGAGCTGCGGTCGGAGCTGAACCAGCAGCTGGTCCAGAAGGAGGAGCTCGACACCGAGCTCGCCCGCTGGGACGACCCGTCGTACGTGATCGAGCAGGCACGGTCGCGGCTGCACTTCGTCATGCCGGGGGACAAGGTGTGGCGCCCCCTGGACACCGACTCCGTGCAGCAGGAGGAGCCGCCGCCCGGCGTCGTCGAGCCGTCGCCCGGCGCGTCGGAGGACGCGGACACCCCCTGGTTCACGAGCGTGTGGGACTCGGTGCGGATCGCGGGCGGCGAGGGGTAGCCGCGAGCGTTCGCCAGATCACGTGCCACGGCGCTCCAGGGGACGATCTCCTGGGGGACAATGGAGCGGTGAACTCCGTGATCGAGACCGTGTCCGACGACGACCTGCGCGTCCTGGCCGAGCAGCTCGGCCGCGAGCCGCGCGGCGTCGTGGGGATCGCGGCGCGCTGCGTGTGCGGCCGTCCGACCGTGGTGCGCACCGCGCCCCGGCTGCCCGACGGCACCCCCTTCCCGACCGTCTTCTACCTGACCCACCCGGGTGCGACGGCGGCCGCGTCGACGCTCGAGGCGAACGGCGTCATGAAGGAGCTGACGGCGCGGCTCGAGTCGGACGAGGAGCTCGCCGCCGCCTACCAGAAGGCGCACGAGCACTACCTCGCCGAGCGTGAGGCGATCGGGCACGTCGAGGAGATCGCCGGCATCTCGGCCGGCGGCATGCCGACGCGCGTCAAGTGCCTGCACGTCCTCTTCGCGCACGCGCTGGCCGCCGGGCCGGGCGTGAACCCGCTGGGTGACGAGGCGCTTGAGCTGGCCAAGGACAGCTGGCGCCCGGACCGCTGCACCTGCTGAACCTCGCGCACGACCACGTGAGGTTTCTCGCGGAACCGGCACGTCCGACGCCTTCGGGGTAGCGAGGCTGGAAGAATCTTCGTGTGACTCCCTCTCGTGTGGCCGCGATCGACTGCGGCACCAACTCGATCCGCCTGCTCGTCGCGGACGTCGACGCCGCCGGCAACCTCACCGAGCTCGACCGCCGCATGGAGGTGGTGCGGCTCGGCCAGGGCGTGGACCGCACCGGCGAGCTGGCGCCCGAGGCGCTGGCGCGCACGCTCGCGGCGACCAGGCAGTACGCGGCGGCGATCGAGGCCGCGGGAGCGCAGCGCGTGCGGTTCGTGGCGACGTCGGCCACGCGGGACGCGCGCAACCGTGACGAGTTCTTCGACGGCGTCCGGGCGGCGCTCGGCGTCGGCGTCGAGGTCATCACCGGCGCCGAGGAGGCGCAGCTCTCGTTCCGCGGCGCCACGGGCGCGGTCGCCGAGGCGCACGCGGGCCCCTTCCTCGTGGTCGACCTCGGTGGGGGATCCACCGAGCTGGTGCTCGGGACCGGCTCGGTCGACGCGAGCGTCTCGATGGACGTCGGCTCGGTGCGGATGACGGAGCGGCACCTGCACAGCGACCCGCCGTCGGCGGCGGAGATCGCGGCGGCCCGCGCGGACGTGCGGGCCCACCTGGACGACGCCGCCCGCGCGGTCCCGCTCGCGAAGACGGCCACCCTGGTCGGGCTGGCCGGTTCGATCACCACGGTGACGGCGCACGCGCTGGGACTGCCGGAGTACCGGCGTGAGCGGGTGAACCAGGCGGAGCTGCCGGTGCAGGCGGTGCTGGACTCCTGCGCGGCGCTGGTCGAGGCGCCGCGCGCAGAGCGTGCGGCGATGGGCTTCCTGCACCCGGGCCGGGTCGACGTCATCGCCGCCGGGGCGCTCGTCTGGTCCGAGGTGATCACCCGCGTGGTCGCGGACGTGGCGGCGGCCGGCGGCTCCCTGACGAGCGTGGTGACGAGCGAGCACGACATCCTCGACGGGATCGCGTTGTCCATGGCGTGAGCCCGAAGCGGAACCGCGGGCTCACGCCATGCCCGCAGGGCGTGACTTCCGTCCGCCGGGAACTTCCGGCGGCGGTGGCCCGTTGTGGCTGCCAGAGGATCGAGGACGTTCCTGCAGCGGCGACGACGGCGTGGGGTGCATCACGCACACGCCGCCCTTTGGCATGTCAATGCCGATGCGTGGCGCGCGGTATCCTGGGAATCATGCCTCAGAACGACCTGACCTCGGTCAGCCATGCTTCCGATGCGGCGAGCACGCCGCGCCCGCGGAAGGTGCCGCGCATCGTGGTGCTCGGCGGCGGGTCCGTCGGCCTCTACGTGGCGCGCCGCCTGCGAAAGAAGCTGAAGAAGCGGGAGGCGGCGATCGTCGTCGTCGACCCGCGGCCGTACATGACGTACGCCCCCTTCCTGCCCGAGGCGGCCGCTGGGTCGATCGACGCCCGCGACGTCGTAGCACCGCACCGCAAGGCCCTCAAGGGCATCGACGTGCTGCAGGGCAAGGTCACCACGATCGAGCACGGGCGCAAGGCCGTGAAGATCCAGCCCGAGTCGGGCGACGAGTACGAGGTGACCTACGACCAGCTGGTCGTCGGCCTCGGCTCGGTGTCCCGCACGCTGCCCATCCCCGGCCTCGCGGAGTCGGCCATCGGCTTCAAGAACGTCGAAGAGGCCATCGCGGTCCGTAACCACGTGATCAACCGGATGGACGTCGCGTCCTCCACGTGGGACGCCGACCTGCGCAAGCGCATGCTTACGTTCACCTTCGTCGGTGGCGGGTTCGCCGGCATCGAGGCCCTCGCCGAGATCGAGGACATGGCGCGGTACGCGACGCGGCAGTACCAGACGATCGAGGCATCCGACCTGCGGTTCGTCATGATCGAGGGCGCCGGGCGCATTCTGCCCGAGGTCACCGAGCCGATGGGCGAGTACGCGCTCGCCGAGCTGAAGAAGCGCGGCATCGAGTTCCACCTCAACACCTTCCTCTCCTCCTGCGTGGACGGGCACGTCGTCACCTCGACGGGCGTCGAGTTCGACACCGAGACCATCGTGTGGACCGCGGGCGTCAAGGCGAACCCGGTCATCAAGGAGGCGTCCGACCTCCCGTTCGACAAGATGGGCCGCGTCACCGTGCTGCCCACGCTGCAGGTCGCGACCGAGGACGGCGAGATCGTCGAGGGCGCCTGGGCCGCGGGCGACTGCGCCGCCGTGCCGGACGTGAACAACCCGGGCAAGTTCTGCCCGCCGAACGCGCAGCACGCGATCCGCGAGGCCGTGCGCCTGGCCGACAACATCGTGGCGCTCTACAAGGAGAAGCCCGCCGTCGACTACGACCACAAGAACCTGGGCGTCGTCGCATCGCTGGGCCTGTACAAGGGTGTCGCCGAGCTGTTCGGCTTCATCAAGCTGCGCGGCTTCCTGGCCTGGGTGGCGCACCGTGGCTACCACGTGATGGCGATGCCGACCGGTAACCGCAAGGTCCGGATCCTGATCGGCTGGATCGGCCAGTTCCTCATGGGCCGCGAGCTGGTCTCGCTGGGCTCGCTGCACGACCCGCGCCAGGAGTTCCGCAACGCGTCGGTGCCGCCGAAGCCCGCGGGCGAGAAGGTCGAGCAGAAGGCGGAGTCGTCCGCCGAGCGCGCCGAGTCGGGCGCCAAGTCCTGACCCCCGTCTCGCTGAGATAGAACCAGGGCGAGATAGAACTGCAGCGAGATAGAGCTCGAGCGGCCACCGCTCGGCGAGCGTGCCGCTGCGGTTCTGTCTCGCCCTGGTTCTATCTGGCCCTGGTTCTACTTCGCCCTGGTTCTACTTCGCCGGAGGGCTCTTTTGCGGGGTGACCTCGGTAGTCTCTGGGGTGCGCCCCCATAGCCCAACTGGCAGAGGCAGCCGGCTTAAACCCGGCACAGTCCCGGTTCGAACCCGGGTGGGGGCACTCGGCGCTCCGGCGTCAGACGCTGTGGATATCGCCTGAGCCGGAGGCGCAGCACCTCCGGCGTCAGGCGATCAGCTCGGCGAGGTGGCGGCCGGTCAGTGACGCCTCCTCGCGGGCCAGGTCGGCGGGAGTGCCCTCGAAGACGACCCGGCCGCCGTCGTGCCCGCCGCCGGGGCCCATGTCGATCACCCAGTCGGCACGAGCGACGACCGACAGGTTGTGCTCCACGACGATGACCGACCGGCCGGAGTCCACCAGACGGTCGAGCAGGCCGGCCAGGTTGTCGACGTCCTGCATGTGCAGGCCGGCGGTGGGCTCGTCGAGGACGAACGCCGGGGTGTCGCCGCCCATCTCGATCGCGAGCTTGAGCCGCTGCCGTTCGCCGCCGGACAAGGTGTTGAGGTGCTGCCCGAGCGAGATGTAGTGCAGCCCGACGTCGGACAGCCGGGAGAGCATCGGCACGATCGCCTTCTCCGTGAAGAAGCCCAGCGCCTCCTCGACGGACATGGCAAGCACGTCGGCGATGTTCTTGCCACGCAGCGTGTAGCCGAGGACCTCGTCGGTGAACCGCTTGCCGCCGCACGCCTCGCACGGGCTCGCGACACCTGCCATGAAGGCGAGGTCGGTGTAGATCAGGCCGACTCCCTTGCAGTCCGGGCACGCGCCGGCCGAGTTCGCGCTGAACAGCGCGGGCTTGACGCCGTTCGCGCGGGCGTACTGCTTGCGGATGGGCTCGAGGATCCCGGTGTAGGTGGCCGGGTTCGACCGCCGCGACCCGCGGATCACCGACTGGTCCACGAACGTCACGCCGTCGCGCGGCAGGCAGCCGTGGATGAGGGAGCTCTTGCCCGACCCGGCCACGCCGGTCACCGCGACGAGCACGCCGAGCGGGACGTCGACCGTGACGTCCCGCAGGTTGTGCAGGGTCGCGTGCTCGATCCGGAGGAAACCGGTGGGGGTGCGCGGCGTCTGCTTGACCGTGACGGCCTGGTCCAGGTGCTTGCCCGTCGCGGTCCCGGAGTTGCGCAGCCCCGCGATGTCGCCCTCGTAGACGACGGTGCCGCCGTGCGTGCCGGCGCCGGGTCCCATGTCGACAAGGTGGTCGGCCGCGGCCATGACCTCGGGCTTGTGCTCGACGACGAGCACCGTGTTGCCCTTGTCCCGCAGACGCTGGAGCAGCGCGTTCATCTGCCGGACGTCGTGCGGGTGGAGGCCGATCGTCGGCTCGTCGAACACGTAGGTCATGTCCGTCAGGGCCGAACCCATGTGCCGCACCATCTTGGTGCGCTGGGCCTCTCCGCCGGAGAGCGACGACGACTCGCGGTCCAGCGACAGGTACCCCAGCCCGATCTGCTCGAACGTGGCGAGCAGGTCGCTCAGCCCGTCGAGGATGGGCTGGACCTGCGGGTCGGTGAGGTCGCGCACGAGCTCGGCGAGGTCGGTGAGCTGCATGGCGGCCGCTTCGCCGATGTGCTTGCCCTTGACCAGTGACGACCGGGCCCGGTCGTTGAGCCGGGTGCCGCCGCACGCCGGGCAGGCCGTGAACGTGGCGAGCCGGTCGACGGCGGCACGCATCGCGCCCTTCATCGACTCGACGTCCTTGACGAGGTAGAGGCGCGTGATCTTGGGGACCAGCGACTCGTACGTGACGTTGATGCCGCCCGCGACGATCTTCTGCTCGGCGCCGTACATCAGGTCGTGCCACTCGGTCTCGCTGTAGTCGGCCAGCGGCTTGTCGACGTCGAAGAAGCCCGAGTCGGCGTAGACCTTCCAGTACCAGCTGCCGACCCCGAAGTTCGGGAACGTGATGGCGCCCTCGTTCAGCGACTTGCTGCGGTCCACCAGGGCCTCGGTGTCGATGGCCGAGACGCGGCCCAGGCCCTCGCACCTGGCGCACATGCCCTGCGGGTCGTTGAAGGAGAAGAGGTTGGACCCGCCGATGTACGGCTGGCCCAGCCGCGACCAGATGACGCGCAGCATCGTGTAGGCGTCGGTCGCCGTGCCGACGGTCGAGCGCGCGTTCGCGCCCATGGGCTCCTGGTCCACGACGATCGCCGCGGAGAGGTTGGACAGGGTGTCGACGTCGGGCCGCGGCCGGGACGGCATGAAGCCCTGGAGGAACGCCGAGTACGTCTCGTCGATCAGACGCCGCGACTCGGCGGCGACGGTGCCGAACACGAGCGAGCTCTTGCCCGAGCCGGACACCCCCGTGAAGACGGTGAGCTTCCGCTTGGGGATGTCGACCGAGACTCCCCGCAGGTTGTTCTCGCGGGCCCCGCGCACCTCGATAGATCCGAACACCACTGTCCTCTCCTGGTCGGTGGTCCCATCGTGCCAGCAGGCACTGACACGCACCTTGGCTCCGCCCTCCGGCGTCACGTCACCGGCGTCGCGGCACCGGCGTCACTCCACCGGCGTTACGCCAGGAGCAGACGGCGGAACGACCTACGGTGTCAGTGGGGTTGGGTACCGTGACGGGTACCAACGGCGGGAGTGGGCAGATGACAATGATCTCAACAGGTACCGCACGTACTGCTGGGCCCGGCACCACGAACGAGGGCGGGCCCGGAGCCAGACCCGGCACGCTCGAGCACACCCGCGAACCGCTGTTGCGCGACCTGGTCGGCGGCATCCTGCGGCGCACGCGTCGGGAGCAACGGCGCACGCTCGCCGACGTCGCGACCGGCGCCCGGGTCTCCACCGCCTACCTGTCCGAGGTCGAGCGCGGGCGCAAGGAGGCATCCTCCGAGGTGCTCGCCGCCGTGTGCGAGGCGCTCGGCATGCGGCTGGTCGACCTGGTCGAGCGGGCGTGGGCCGAGCTCGCTCTCGCGCTGGCGGCGCAGGAGGAGAGCCGCAGGGTTCGGGTCCTGTCGTCCGCTGCTCGTCGTGCGGCGGGCTTCTCGTCGTCCCGCCACCCGCTGCAGGCGGAGCAGGCGGCACCGGCCGGTACCTCGGGCACCGGCCGGCGAGGCGAGGCGGTGCTGCTCGCGGCGTGACGCCTCAGAGCCCGGCGCGTCGCTTTCCGCCCGGGCGGACGTCGTCCACCCGGTCCACGATCTTGTCGATCATGCCGTAGGCCAGTGCCTGTTCGGCGGTGAACCAGCGCTCGCGCTCGGCGTCCGCGGCGACCGTCTCGACGGGCTGACCGGTGTGCTCGGACTGCAGCCGCGTCATGAGGTCCTCGAGGTGCCGGACGTTCTCGGCCTGGACGACGACGTCGCTCGACGTACCGCGGACCTCACTCGTCGGCTGGTGCATCATGATCCGAGCGTGCGGCAGCGCGTACCGCTTGCCCTTGGTGCCCGCGGCGAGCAGGAACTGCCCGATGCTGCCCGCTAACCCGACGGCGACCGTCGACACCGCGTTCGGCAGGAGCCTCATCGTGTCGTAGACGGCGAGGCCGGCGCTGATGGAGCCGCCGGGGGAGTTGAGGTAGAGGCTGATCTCGGCGCTGGAGTCCTCGGCGGAGAGCAGCAGGAGCTGCGAGGTGACGCGGTTGGCGACGGCGTCGTCGATCTCGGTGCCGATGAGCACCATGCGCTGGTGCAGCAGGCGCGAGCCGAGGTGGTCGTCGAAGGGCAGGGTGTGCGCTGTCTCGGTCATGTCCCCACGATCACCCCGTGCGGACCGGCCGGGTAGCGATCTCTGCCCGCCGCAGATCTGCTCATGGCAGACCGCGTGCGGCGGACCGCGCGCGGCGGGTCGCGTGCGGCGGGTCGCGTGCGTCAGAGCGGGTTGCCCTCGGGGTCGAGCGTGGGGAACACGTCGAAGTGGATCTCGAACGGCACAGCTCCCGAGACGCCCTCCTGCCTGCTCAGCGGCTCGAGATGTTCCGCGGCGAACTGCTCCCAGGCCTCGACGACCGCCTTCGCCTGCTCCTGCGTGGCCCACTTGTTGACCGTGACGAACGTGGCGGAGCCCATCCACGACTCCAGGGTCTCCTCGTCCGCCTCCTGTCCTGAGCGGGCGAAGGCCAGCACCCGCTCGTTGCGGAGCCGCAGGAACTCCATGTTGACGGCCTCTGCGGTCTGCCGGCCCGCGGGGGAGTCCTTGCCCGCGCTGGAGATGCTGAACCCGCCGGGGGTGCGTTCCCACCAGCGCTCCCGCGCGGTGCCCTTCCCCTCGACCTCGCGGACCAGCCCGTGCTTGGCGAGCTGGCGGAGGTGGTAGCTCGTGGAGCCGCTGGACTCGCCGACGATCTCGCCGAGCTTGCTGGCCGTGAGGGGCCCGCGGATCGGCAGCAGGTCGAGGATGCGGATGCGCAGCGGATGGGCGAGCGCGCGCAGTGCCGCGGGGCCGAGCTCGGCCGGCGGGCCCGCGACGGTGGGCGCGGCGATGTCCGGCACCACGCGAGGTAGTGGCGTCGAGGAGCGAGATTCTCGTTCCGCCTGCCCGCCCGGGAGGTTCTTGCGTGCTGTCGCCATAGGCAGGACGTTACCCACTCGACCTGGCCGGGACCGGCCGGTCGGCACGGCGGGCACGGCGATCAGCGCAGGGAGAGCGGGTGGCGGGCCGCCATGTTGTCCCGCACGCGCTCGGCCTGGGCGCGCTGCCGCTCGGCGCGCTCGGTCTCGCGGCGCTGTGCCTCGGGGTCGGCCTGCCTCGGCGCGGCGGGCCGCTGGACCCTGGCGGGAGCAGCAGCGCGCAGGAACCCGAGGGGCTGCGGAACGGTGGTGCGGACGGCGGGTGCGTAGACGCTCATCGCGATCTCCTGGCTTCGAGGTTCGTGAGGGAGGAGCAGGTGTGCACCACCCTACGCACGCCAACATCTCTTTGCAAGGATATCTTTGCAACTAGTTCTTTGGATGCCCGCTCAGTCGTCCGGGTCGCGCCGGTACGCGTCGAGGTCCTGGTTGAGGCGTTCGAGCAGGCTCGCGAGCAGTGCCTGCTCGGTGGGTGACCAGTCGGCGAGGATCCGGTCGTACATGGCGCTCCGCCGGACGCGCTCGCGCTCCAGCTGGGCCTCGCCCGACGGCGTCGCCTCCACCTGGACCGCTCGCCCGTCCCGCGGGTCGCGGCTCCGGCGGGCAAACCCCGCCTTCTCCAGGCTGACCACCTGACGGGTCACGGTGGACGCGTCGAGGCCCTGGCGCTCGGCGAGGGCATTGATGCCGAGCGGGCCTTCGGCGCTGAGCACCTGGAGCAGCAGGTAGCCGGAACGTTCAAGGGTCGGCGTGTGGCCCGCGCCGGTGCGCTCGGCTCGGCGGAGCAGGAGCGCGAGCTGCAGCTCGACGCGTGACAGCGGGCCCGTGCCGGGCTGCCCGGGGTCCGCGTTCTCTTTCGTCCTCTTCGACATAGGTGTAGCCTACAGGCATATACCTGTGTGATACAGATAAATCCAGATGAGGAGGCCGCGTGGCCACCACGCGCAACGAGCCCAACGAGACAGCCATCTACGCCACGGCGCTCACCGCGTTCTTCGCGATCGCGGGCATCGCTGTCGTCGACCCGATCCTTCCGGTCATCGGCGCGGAGATCGGCGCCACCACGTGGGAGATCGAGCTGCTGTTCACCGCCTACATAGCGGTGATGGCCATCGGCATGATCCCCGCGGTCATGGCGACCGGCAGATTCGGGTACAAGAAGATCCTGACGGCGGGCGTCACGCTCGTCGCGACAGCGGCCGTGCTCGCCGCCCTGAGCGACAACATCGTCCAGCTCGCCGTGCTGCGCGGCGTGTGGGGCCTCGGCAACGCGATGTTCTTCGCCACCGCCATGGTGCTGCTCGTCGCGCTCGCGAGGGACCGTGAGTGGGTGGTCGGCCTGTTCGAGACCTGCGTGGGGCTCGGCTTCGCGGTCGGGCCGCTGATCGGCGGCCTTCTCGGACACATCAGCTGGCGCGTCCCGTTCCTCGTGTGCGGTCTGCTCATGGTGGTCGCGCTGCTGGTCTCCGCCACCCGGCTCAAGGACCCCGCCGAGAAGCCGGCCCCGCTCCGGCTCGGCCAGGTCTTCGGGCTCTTCCGCAAGCCCGGCTTCCGGGCGCTCGCGATCGTGACCGCCGCCTACAACTTCGTGTTCTTCGTCGTGCTCGGTTACGTGCCCGTCTTTCTCGGGCTCGGCGTCGTGCCGCTCGGTCTGGTCTTCACGGCCTGGGGCATCGGGGTCGCCGTGGGCATCCTCGTGGTCGGGCACCGGCTGGCGCACGCCATCGGGTTCGTGCAGACGCTCGGTGTTGCTGTCGCCGGCGTGCTCGCCTGCGTCGTGGTGCTCGCGGTCGGCGTCGGAACAGCAGGATCGGTGGTCGTGACCATCGTGGCCGGTGTGTTCATGGGTATCGCGAACGCGAACCTGACCGATCTGTCGCTCGCCCTCGGTGACCCGGACCGCCGGGTCACCACCGGCGCGTTCAACCTCGTCCGCTGGGGTTTCGCGGCTCCGGCCCCCGTGGTCGCGGGTCTGCTCGCCGAGGGCGTCGGCCCCACCTCGCCGTTCTGGGTGGCGTCGGCAGTGCTGCTCGGAGGTGTGCTCGCGTTCGTGGTGACGGCGCACGTCATGGCTCGTCCGATCGGGGAACGCGTGCTCTGGCAGCGCTGGAACCGGAGCGCGAGGCAGGTCGAGGGCACACCCGAGGAGGCTGTGTCCGAGCTCTGACCACCGGAACACCCCGGAGGTGAGCGGGCCCCGTCCGGGCTTGCGGGCGGCGCAGGGCACTGCCCTACTCTGTGACTTCCGTCGTTTTTCACCCCCTTGGTCCGAACCAGGCCACGACGGCGGCATCGCGCCGTATGCCCGAACCTCGTCCGCACCGTGGAGTCCTCGTGTTCCATCTCGCCCGGCTGTCCCTCGCGAACCGAGCCGTCGTGGCGCTGGTGACCATCGCGATAGCGGTGTTCGGGGTGCTGAGCATGACCTCCCTGAAGCAGGAGCTGATCCCGTCCCTGCAGCTCCCGACCGGCATCGTGAGCGCGCAGTACCAGGGCTCGTCACCCGAGGTCGTGGAGGAGCAGGTCACCGACGTCATCGAGGAGGCCGTCGCCTCGATCGACGGGATCGCGGCAGTCCGGTCCACCGCGTCCACCGGCGTCTCGCTCACCACCGTCGAGTTCACCTACGGCACCGACATGGAGGCCGCCTCCCAGCGTCTCCAGACCGCGGTGGCGGGCATCCAGCCGGCCCTGCCCGAGGGCGTCACCCCCCAGGTCACCACCGGCTCGGTCGACGACGTGCCGGTGGTCCAGATGGCCGTGGCGGGCGACAAGAGCCCCGACGCGCTCGCCGACACGGTCCAGAACGTGGTCGTACCCGCACTGGAGGACGTCGACGGCGTCCGCGCGGTCGCGGTCACGGGCGAGCGCGAGACAGAGGTCCGCATCCTGCCCGACCAGGAGAAGCTCTCCGCCGCAGGCCTCACCGCCGAGGACCTGACCACGGTGCTGCAGGACAACGGCGTGGTCCTGCCGGCGGGCGAGATCACCGAGGGCGGACGCGCCTGGTCAGTCCAGCTCGGCAAGCCCGTCGACATGGTCGACCAGATCGCACAGCTGCCCGTCGTCCCGGGCGGAGCCGGTGGCCCGGGTGCGGCAGCGGGCGACACGGCAGCGGGCGACACAGCAGGCGCCGCCACGGGCACCGGCGCCGACGCGATGGCCGGCGTCCTGCCCGCCGACCCGAGTACGCCTGTCGTGCCGGACAGCCCGCCGCTGCTGGGGCAGGTCGCGTCCGTACAGCTCGAGCCCGTGGATGCGACGTCGTACTCCCGCCTCGACGGCGAGCCCTCCCTTGGCCTGGCCATCACGAAGACGCCGGAGGCGAACACCGTCGAGGTGTCGCACGCGATCGAGCGGGCGCTCGCGGAGGCCGAGGTGGCGGACACGCTGACCGAGCGTCGCGTCGACACCGCCGTCGTGTTCGACCAGGCGCCCTTCGTCGAGGACTCGATCCACGGGCTGGCCACGGAGGGCGGGCTCGGCCTGCTGTTCGCCGTCCTCGTCATCCTGGTCTTCCTGATGTCGATGCGTTCCACGCTCGTGTCCGCGATCTCGATCCCGCTGTCGCTGGCGGTGACGTTCATCGCCATGAGTGCGGGCGGCTACACCCTCAACATCCTGACGCTGGGCGCGCTCACGATCTCGATCGGCCGCGTGGTCGACGACGCGATAGTCGTGATCGAGAACATCAAGCGGCACATGTCGTACGGCGAGGAGAAGACCACTGCGATCCTCGCGGCCGTACGCGAGGTCGGCGGGGCCATCGCGGCCTCCACGATCTGCACCGTCGCCGTCTTCCTGCCCATCGCGTTCGTCGGCGGCATGGTCGGCGAGCTGTTCCGGCCGTTCGCCCTGACCGTGTCGATAGCGATGCTCGCCTCGCTCGTCGTGGCGCTGACGATCGTGCCGGTGCTGGCGTACTGGTTCATCAGCCCGCCGAAGAAGGCCGGCCGGGGCGCGGCGCTCGCCCGGGCGGTGGCGGAGGAGAAGGAGAGCCGAGGTGTCTGGCAGCGGATCTACGTGCCGACGCTGAACGGCGCGCTGGGCCGGCCGGTCGTGACGATCGCGGTGGCCGTCGCGATCCTCGGCGGCACTGCCGCCCTCGTCCCGGACATGGAGACGAGCTTTCTCGGGGACAGCGGCCAGGACACGGTGACCGTCACGCAGCACTACGCGCCCGGCACGTCGCTCGCCGGGCAGGACGAGGCGGCGCAGCAGGTGGAGGCCGCTCTGGCCGACGTCGACGCGGTCGAGAGCGTGCAGGCCACCGTCGGCAGCAGCGGCGACATGTCGATGGCGGCCTTCGGCGGGGCCAGTGCGGGCCTCAAGGCGTCCTTCGCGGTCACCCTCGCCGCGGACGCCGACGGCGCGGACGCCGCAGCCGACATCCGCGCCGCCGTCGGAGGGCTGACCGAGGCACCCGCGACCGAGATCTCCGTGTCCGCCGGTGACTCCGTCGGCACGTCGTCGATCGACCTCGTGGTCCGTGCGCGCGACGACGCGACCCTGACCGAGGCCACCGATCAGCTGCAGGAAGCGACGAGCGGTCTGAACGGGGTGGCCGAGGTCAGCAACGACCTGGCGGCGGCGCAGGAGATCGTCGAGGTGACCGTCGACCGCGAGGCCGCGGCCGGGTACGGGCTCACCGAGACCCAGGTGACCGCCGTCGCGTCCGCCGCGATGGCGGGCGCACGGGAGATCGGCGAGCTGCACACCGCCGAGGGGCCGGTCGGGGTCACGCTCGCCGCGGGTGCGGTACCGAGCACGATGGCCGGGATCAGGGCGATCCCGGTCCCGACGGCGGTCGGCGCCATACCGCTGGGCGACGTCGCGAACGTGGAGGTCGCCAGGACGCCGACGTCGATCAGCCGGATCGACGGCGACCGGTCCGCGACCGTGTCGGTGACGCCCGCCGGTGACGACCTCGGCGCGGTCACAGAGACGGTGAACGCCGAGATCGAGTCGACGGACCTGCCGGCAGGGGCGACGGTGTCGGTGGGTGGTGCGGCGGCCGACCAGGCGGACGCCTTCAAGAACCTGGGCATGGCGCTCCTGGCCGCCATCGCCCTCGTGTTCATCGTCATGGTGGCGGCGTTCCGCAGCCTGGCGCAGCCGTTCATCCTGCTGGTGTCGATCCCGTTCGCGGCGGTCGGAGCTCTGGTCGCGCTGGTCGCCACGAACACGCCGCTGGGCGTGCCCGCGCTGATCGGCACCCTCCTGCTGGTGGGCATCGTCGTGTCGAACGCGATCGTCCTGATCGATCTGATCAACCAGTACCGGCAGGACGGCATGGGTCTCGACGAAGCCGTGCGCGAGGGCGCCCGGAAGCGGCTGCGGCCCATCGTCATGACCGCCCTGGCCACGGTCTTCGCGCTGCTGCCGATGGCGCTCGGGCTGACCGGTGGCGGGGCCTTCATCTCGCAGCCGCTGGCGCTCGTGGTTGTCGGTGGGCTCGTGTCCTCGACCCTGCTCACGCTGTACGTGGTGCCGGTGATCTACACGATCTTCGAACGCCGGGCCGAGCGGCGACGAGCGGCGGACCAGGCGGCCGGGCGCACCACTCGCCGGCCGCTGACCGGCGCCTTCCCCAGTGTGGCGACCGGTGCCTTCCAGACCGTCGGCCGGGAGGCGGCGGCGCAGCGTCGAGCGCAGGGCGCACCGGTCCAGCAGGGCGCGCCTGTCCAGCCGACCTGGCCGCCGGCACAGCCCGACCAGGCTCGTCCGGCGCGGCACAGCAGGCCGACGCCGGCTCAGGCTCCGGCCCCCTGGCCACCTCAAGTGGCGCCGGCCAGGCAGCAGCCGGCCCCGCAGTTCCAGCCGCAGAACCAGACGCCCCAGCCTCAGCGGCGACCTCCGTCACCGTGGCCGCCGCAGCCCGCACCGGTCGCCGAGCCGGCCTACCAGCGGCCCACGCCCCCTCCGGCCTGGCCCCACCCGCTGGATCCGCCCGACTGACGGCCGGCTCCGACGTCCGCCCCGAGAACACGATCAGGCACGGTTCTGGGGCCAGAACCGTGCCTGATCGTGTGACGGAAGCGGACGTCGGAGCGACCGGCCGACGTCGTCCCGCTACGCGTCCTGAAGCTTCAGGCGCATCGCCGCACCGGTCAGGATCACCACGGTGTAGCCGGCAAGCACGCTGATGCCGACCCACGGGTCGAGCACGTCGGGGAACGCGCCGGCGTTCGGCGTGATCTGCGCCCCGGCCACGCTGGGCAGCAGCTTGTTCACCGTGCCTACCCACTCCAGCTGGGAGGCCGCGAAGGTAGCGATCTGGACGATCGTCGGGATCACGAGGAAGATCGCGACCACCGTGAAGATCGCGCCGGCGGTGTGCCGCAGCAGGGCGCCGAGCCCCAGCGCGAAGAGCGCCACGAGCGTCACGTACAGCACGGTGCCGAGCAGCGAGCGCACCTGGCCGCCGTCGCCGAAGTCGACCGTCGCGTCGTTCGAGCTCAGCATCGGGTAGGTGACGAGCCAGCTCAGCGCGAGCGACACGGTGATGAGCACCACGGTGACGAGCGCCAGCACGACCGCCTTGCCGAAGAAGGCCGGGAGCCTGCTGGGCACCGCCGCGAACGTCGAGCGGATCATCCCCGTGGAGTACTCACCGGTGATCATCAGGGCGCCGAGCACCGCGACCACGAGGGCCGCCATCTCGAAGCCCGCGCTGACGACCATGGTCCCGCCGAGCATCCCGCCCATGGCGGCCTGGTCCTCAGGTGCTGCACCCTCCATCTCGTTCCCGACGAGCTGGACGATGAGAGCCATCATGAGCGCGAAGCCGACGATCACCACGACCGTCGAACCGAGCGTCCACCACGTCGAGCGCAGGCTCCACAGCTTGATCCACTCGGAACGCAGCACCCGCCAGAAGGTGACGTTGCGGACCGTGGTCTTCTCCGTCGTCATACCCGGCGCGGATCCGCCCGCCGGAGCCGTGACCGTCGCGCTCATGCCTTGCTCCCATCGAGGTCGGACTGTGTGCCCGCGTGGCCCGCGATGGCCTCGGACTGGTACTCCACCGAGTCGGCGGTCAGTGACATGTAGGCCTCCTCGAGCGTGGACGCGACGGGCGTGAGCTCGTGCAGCACGATCCGGGCGGAGGAGGCGAGCTCGCCGACGGTGGCCGCGTCCGTGCCCCGGATCTCCAGGAGGCCGGGCTCGACGGGGTCCACCTCGGCGTCGGTGCCCTTCAGGAGCTCGGCGAGCACCGTGGCCTGCGGTGACCGGACCCGCACGATCTTGCGCGCTGCGCCGTCGACGATCTCGGAGACCGGTGCGTCGGCGAGGATGCGGCCCTTGCCGATGACGAGCACGTGGTCGGCGGTGAGGGCGACCTCGCTCATCAGGTGGCTGGACAGGAAGACCGTGCGGCCCTCCGACGCCAGGAACTTCGCGATGTTGCGGACCCAGAGCACACCCTCGGGGTCGAGACCGTTGACGGGCTCGTCGAGGATGAGCGTGCGCGGGTCGCCGAGCAGGGCCGCCGCGATACCGAGGCGCTGGCCCATGCCGAGCGAGAAGCCGCCCACGCGCTTGCTCGCGACGGGCCGCAGGCCTGTGAGTTCGATCACCTCGTCGACCCGCTTCGTCGGGATGTCATGAGTGGCTGCCATGGCGAGCAGGTGGTTGCGGGCGGTCCGCCCGGTGTGCACGGCCTTCGCGTCGAGCAGCGCACCCACCTCGGCGAGCGGGCTGCGGTGCGCGGCGTAGGGCTTGCCGTTCACCGTGACCGTGCCCGCGGTGGGCTTGTCCAGGCCCACGATCATGCGCATGGTGGTCGACTTCCCGGCACCGTTCGGGCCCAGGAAGCCCGTCACCTGGCCCGGCTGCACGGTGAACGTGACTCCGTCCACGGCCGTCTTCGTGCCGTACCTCTTCGTCAGGCCTGTGGCCTCGATCATCACTTGCCCTTCCATCTGGCACGCCGGGTGGCCTCTGCGGCCACTGGTCGGTCACTACAAGATTGGTTAGCACGAGCCTAGGGAGCCGACGGCGCCCGCCGCACCCTTTACACGCCCGGATCATCCCTCGGGCGGACCGAGTTCATCCGAAGGTATGACCCGGGAACTACTGAGACCTTCCCAGCGTTCCCTAGGATGGTCCGACAGACCAGGAGGAGCAGATGAGCAACCCCGTCTTTTCGAGAAGCGACGTCTTCGGTGAGCCCCGTCGCACCGGTGCAGCTGACGCCCGCCGTGGCGGCACCGCCACCTACCCCAACCAGACTCCCGCATATGGCACGCCGCCGCAGGCCGGCCAGTACGGTCAGTACGGCGGCCAGCAGCCCATGGACGCGTCAGATCTTGACGCGATGTACCAGTCGCCGTCCGCCACCACGGCGGACACCAAGCGCATGACCTATGACGACGTGATCATCAAGACCGGTGGGCTGCTCGCCCTCCTGGTCGTGGTGGCCGCGGCGACGTGGACGCTGGTACCTCGGCCCATGCTGGGCGTCGTCATGATCGTCGGCCTGATCGGTGGCCTGGTCCTCGGTCTGGTCAACGCGTTCAAGCGCAACCCGAGCCCCGCGCTGATCGTGGCGTACACGGTGTTCGAGGGCGCGTTCCTCGGCGCGATCTCGCTGATGTACAACCAGATCGCCGACGGTGCCGTGTGGCAGGCGGTTCTCGGTACCGCGTCGGTCTTCGCCGTGAGCCTGTTCCTGTTCAGGAGCGGCAAGGTCCGGGTGACCCCCAAGTTTACGCGCTGGCTGATGTTCGCCCTGCTCGGTTATGCCCTCTTCAGCCTGATCAACTTCGTGCTGCTGATGACCGGCGTGCTGGACGGCTTCGGCATGCGTAACGGTCCGATCGGCGTGATCGTCGGTCTGGTTGCCGTCGGTCTCGCAGCGGCTTCCCTGATCGTCGACTTCGACTCCATCAAGCGTGGTGTCGAGGCCGGCGTGCCCGCCAAGATGGCCTGGGCGGCAGCCTTCGGCCTGCTGGTGACGCTGATCTGGCTGTACCTCGAGCTGCTTCGTCTCGTGACGATCATCAGCAGCTTCGGCAGCGACTGACCCACCTGCTGTACCAGCGACGGCCCGGTCACCTTCCAGCGGAAGGTGACCGGGCCGTCGTCGTGCGCGGGACTATGCCCGGGCGGTTCGGGAAGGTGTGACGGCGGCGACCAGGACGCATCCCGCGGCGAAGAGGAAGCCGTGCGTGATCCGCAGCTCCGGTCCGCCGAAGAACTGGGGAAGTACGAGCACCAGGCCGATCGCCAGCGGGATGCCGGCCCACCTCAGGCGGCCGCCCGCCCGCCACAGGGCGACCGCTACCAGCACCCCGGACACCGCGATCAGGAACAGACCCGCGGCGAACAGAGCGACTGCCCACGGCTGCATGCGCAGCACCTCGATGTCGGCGAGCAGTCCGAGGTCGCCGTCCCGCAGCGCGGCTTCCGCGATGGTGCGGATGCCGAAGATCTCGGCGCCGAAGTAGAGCGCCGCAAGACCGGCGCCGGTCCACGCGGTGACGAGCGCCCAGGTCGCGGCTCCGACGCCGGCCTGGACGAGGACCGTCCGCAGTCCCAGGAACGCGGGCGCGAGGAGGGCGAGGCCGAGGATCCCGCACAGGTGCGCCACCACCCAGCGGTCGGACGCGAAGGCCGTGGCGAGCTCGGCGGTGGCCACCGTCTCGTCCGGCCAGGGCCGCAGCAGGGGGAAGAGCAGGAAGGTGAGGCCTGCGGCGACGAAGGCGACGCGGGTCCAGCGGACGGTGGTCATGAGTGGCTCCCGGTGGTGGTGTCGCTCTGAGGTGTGTCGGACCGTGCGAGTGCGGCGACTCCCGCGACGAGCATGTCGAGCAGCACCGTGAAGCTCTGGTCGACGTCCTCCCGCATCCGGAAGCCGCCGCCGAGCTCGAGGGTGACGAAGCCGTGCACGCCGGCGCGGACCGCGCGGACGGCGTCGATCAGATGGGCGTCCGGGAGGCCGAAGCCCCGCAGGACGGCGACCACCACCTGGACGCTCTCGGCCGCCGCGTCGCGGAGCGCGGCGTCGGCGGGAGCGTCGGGGTCCGGGCCGATCTGGGTGGCCGCGTACCGCCCGGGGTGGTCCAGGGCGTAGCCGCGCCAGGCCGTCGCCAGCGCGCGGAGGGCGTCGGCTCCGGCCCGGCCGACGGTCACCGAGGTGCCGGCTGCCGTGAGCTCGCCGACGGCGATCAGCGTGACCTCGCGGCGCAGGTCGGCCAGCGAGCCGACGTGCTTGTAGAGGCTGGGGGCCGCGACACCTGCCTTCGCGGCGACCTTCGCCAGCGTCAGGTCGGCGAACCCGGTCGTGCCGCCGGCGTCGACGACCTCGACCGCCAGGCGCACGACGGCGTCGGGGGACAGGCCCGCCCTAGGCACGGGTGCCGCCGTCCTGGGCCTGTGCGGCGGTGTTGGCGGTGGGTGCGGCGGCGGGTGCGGGCAGGGGCGGGAGGTCGGCGAGGAGCTCGAGCACGGCGGGTACGACGACGTCGGCCGCCTGGTGCTGCGGGTAGTGGCCTACGTCGGGGACCAGGATGCCGCGGGTGTCGATCGCCCCGGTGATCCAGTCGAGCTCGGCCGCGGGGTCGGAGAAGTCGGGGTCGAGCGCGCCGACCACGGTGACGGAAGGCGCCTTGACGGCCGCCAGGCGGGCCTCGACGATCGAGTGGTCGAGCGCTACCGCAAGGTCGCGGAGCGAACGCAGCCGGGCCGGCTCGTTCATGTTCCGCCGGATCGCGGCGACGTGCTCGGCGTGGCGGGAGGAACGGCGCCCCTTGCTGATGGAGGAGTAGAAGGACCCCCAGAACGCGGCGCCCCACGGCCGGGCGAAGAGCACCCGGTACGCCACGCCCATGACCTTCTGCAGACCCGGGGAGCCGGGCTGGCGCAGGTACGGGCTGAGCAGGACCAGGCCGCGCACCAGGTCCGGGCGCTCAGCGGTGGCCCAGGCGGCGGCCGAGGCACCCATCGAGTTGCCCATCAGGACCGCCGGGCCGGCGTCGAGGTGCTCGACGAGCGCGATCAGGTCGGTGCCCGTCGCGTCGTCGCCGTGGGTGCGGAACGTGGTGTCCGAGTCGCCGTGGCCGCGCAGGTCGGCGACGACCACGCGGTAGCCGGCCTCGACGAGGGCGGGAGCGACGTCGTCGTAGGTGGACCGGAGGTCACCCATGCCGGGGACGGCGACGACGAGCGGCCCGGCGCCCGTGTCGCTGTACGCGATGTTGCCCTCGGGACGCGGAAGGAAGGCGAGCGGATCACTCTGGCTGGTCGTCATAGCCAGAAAGCTACGCCTATTAGCCAAACGGCGCAACCCCCTTCCGCGAAGTAGAGCGCCTGTCCGTCCCGGCGAGGCGAACCTCGTGCGGGACGGACAGGCGCTCTACTTCGCGGAAAGGGGTTGGGGGTCAGGACGGGCGGGGCACCACTCCGAAGTAGCCCTTCTCCGCCTCGCCGTTCTCCGCCTTGATCACGTGCATGACGGCGTTGATCAGCGCCAGGTGCGTGAACGCCTGCGGGAAGTTCCCGAGGTGGCGTCCGGTGCCCGGCTCGATCTCCTCGGCGTAGAGGTTGAGCGACGACGCGTAACCGAGCAGCCGCTCGCACAGCGACTTGGCGCGCTCCACCTCACCGATCTCGACCAGCGCGGAGACGAGCCAGAACGAGCAGATCGTGAACGTGCCCTCCTCGCCCTGCAGGCCGTCGTCGGTCTCGTCGGTGCGGTAGCGCAGCACCAGGCCGTCCTCGGTGAGCTCGTCCGCGATCGCCAGCACCGTCGCCTTGACGCGGTGGTCGTCCGGCGGCAGGAAACGCAGCAGCGGAACGAGCAGCAGCGAGGCGTCGAGCGCCGGGTCGCCGTAGCGCTGCGTGAAGACGCCGCGCTCGTCGACGCCCTTGGTGCAGATGTCGTCGGCGATCTCGTCGGCGATCTTCTGCCACGACTGCGCGTAGTCGAGCTCGTCGTACAGCCGGGCGAGCTTGGCGCCCCGGTCCATCGCGACCCAGCACATGAGCTTGGAGCTGGTGAAGTGCTGCGGCTCGCCGCGCACCTCCCAGATGCCCCGGTCGGGCTCGTGCCAGTGCTTCGCGGCCTCCTCGACCTGCCGCTTGAGGATGGGCCACAGCGACTCGGGCAGCTGGTCGCGCGACTTGGCGTGCAGCCACACGGAGTCCAGCACGGCACCCCACACGTCGTGCTGCCGCTGGTCGTACGCGGCGTTGCCGATGCGGACCGGCTGCGCGCCCTCGTAACCCGACAGGTGCGGCAGCTCGAACTCCTCGAGGGTCTCCTCGCCGCCCACGCCGTACATGATCTGGAGCTGCCGGTTGTCGCGGCAGACGTCCTGGATGAACGCGAAGAAGTCGTTCGCCTCACGCTCCAGGCCGAGGGTGTACAGCCCCCACAGCGCGAACGTGGAGTCACGGATCCACGCGTACCGGTAGTCCCAGTTGCGCTCGCCGCCCGGGGTCTCGGGCAGGGACGTCGTGGCGGCGGCGATCAGCGCCCCCGTGGGGGAGTAGGTGAGGCCCTTCAGGGTGAGCGCCGACCGCTGGAGGTAGGCGCGCCACGGGTGGTCCGGGAACTCGCCCTGCGTGATCCAGTCGCGCCAGAACCGCTCGGTGCGCCACATCGCGTCGAGGGCGCCCGCGTACGTCGTCGGCGCGCTCTGCGAGCCCCACGACATGGCGACGAAGTGCGTGGCGCCCTCCGTCATCCGTGTGCGCGCGGTGGCGCGCTTGCCCTCCAGCCCGAACCGCAGGCTGGACTGCAGGTGCAGGTCGGGGTTGGAGTCGCCGACGTGGGCCACCACCGACGAGTACCCGCTGTTCTCGTACTCCCAGTCGACCTCGGACCGGGCGTAGTCCGGGCGCGGCTCGCACACGACCTCGAGGTCGACCGTGCCCGAGACGCACTTGATGGTGCGCATCAGGATGTGCTCGGCGTCGTCGTCCGTGGGGGTGCGGCGGTGCGTGCCGGAGCGCGACTCGAGATCGTGCCACGGGCCCATCAGCATCGCGTCGCGGACGACGAGCCAGCCGGTCGGCGTCTGCCAGGTGGTCTCGAGGATGAGCGTGCCGGGCAGGTAGCGGCGCGCGACGGGCACCCGCACGCCGTGCGGTCCCACGCGGAAGTAGCCGGCTCCCCGGTCGAGGATCTTGGCGAAGATGCTCGGGGAGTCGGGTCGAGGGACGCACATCCACTCGACGCTGCCGGACGGCGCGATCAGCGCGTTGGTCTCACAGTCGGAGAGGAACCCGTACTCGCCGATGTGCGGGAACTTGCTGCGTCCGTCCCAGGCGCGCGGGGAGGCGCCGTCGCTCGTCGTATGTCCCTTCACCGGACCCGAGTTCGTGGGCTTCGGGGCCTGGCGGCGCCGTGGGGTTTTGCCGGATGCCGTGGGAACTTCGGCATCGGCCCCCACGGGCTCAATCGATTCGAGCGTCATGAGACTCAAGGGTTCCGCACGTTCCGCGCGCCTGGCAAGCCGGGCGTGTGTGACGCGCGGAACCCCTGCTCCATGCACCGTCATGAATTCCTGAAGGGAATATCCGGGTTGTGTCGATCGAGCGGTTTCCCGTTCGACCTGTGGGTGAGAAGGTCCCATCAGGGGGCCCGGACACACAGGAGAAGAAACCATGCCGAAGTACATGCTGATCATGCGCTCGACCGACGAGACGATGGCCGTCTACGAGAACATGGACTTCGAGAAGATCATGAACGACATGGGCAAGTTCAACGAGGACATGGTCCAGGCGGGCGTGCTCGTCGCCGGCGAAGGCCTCACGGACGCGGCCGACTCCGTCGTCGTCGACTACTCGTCCGAGACGCCAGTCGTGACCGACGGTCCCTACGGCGAGACCAAGGAGCTGTTCAACGGCTTCTGGATCGTCGACGTCGCATCGCGGGAGGAAGCCGTCGAGTGGGCCAGGCGGGCGCCGCTCGCCGGGCCGGGGAGCAAGCTGGAGATCCGCCGCGTGCAGCAGCTGGACGACTTCCCGCAGGACAACGAGCACGTCCAGAAGGAGCGCTCGTGGCGCGAGTCGACCGGTCAGCTCTGACCGGCGAGGACGCCGCCCGGCGGGCCGTCGAGGCGGTCTGGCGGATCGAGTCCGCGCGCATCGTGGGTGCGCTCACCCGCTACACCCGCGACTTCGAGCTCGCCGAGGACGTGGCCCAGGAGGCGCTCGCCGAGGCGCTCGTCTCCTGGCCGCGCGACGGCGCGCCGCGCGATCCCGCCGCGTGGCTCGTCGCGACGGCGCGGCGCCGGGCGATCGACGCCTACCGGCGCCGCGCCGGGCGGGACGAGCGGTACGCCGCGCTCGCGCACGGCCTGGCCGAGGGGGAGGCGACGTCGGGCGCCGGAACGGGGCCCGCTCGGGCCGGGACGAGCATCGTCGCAGTTCAGCCGGGTTCTGACCCGGCTGAGGTCGATCCCGACCGGATCGACGACGACGTGCTCGCGCTCATGTTCGTGTCCTGCCACCCCGTGCTCTCGCGGGAGGCACAGGTCGCGCTCACGCTGCGCGTCGTGGGTGGCCTGACGAGCGACGAGATCGCCCGGGCGTTCCTGGTGCCGGTCGCGACGGTGCAGGCGCGCATCACGCGTGCCAAGAAGACCATCGCGGCGGCACAGGTCCCGTTCGAGGTGCCGGACGGCGCGGACCGGACCGCGCGGCTCGCCTCGGTGCGCGGCGTGCTGTACGTGATCTTCACCGAGGGTTCGTCGGCGACGTCGGGTGACGACTGGATCCGGCACGACCTGGCACGCGAGGCGGTGCGCCTGACCCGGGTGCTCAGCCGCCTCGCGCCCGAGCCGGAGACGTTCGGCCTGCTCGCGCTGCTGGAGCTGACCGCGGCCCGGTTCCCGGCCCGCACCGGGCCGTCGGGCGAGCCGATCCTGCTGGAGGACCAGGACCGGCGGCGCTGGGACCGGGCGGCGATCATCCGGGGCAGGGCGGCGCTGCGCCGCGCCGTCGGCCCGGCGGGTATGGGGGTCTACGCCCTGCAGGCGGCGATCGCGGAGTGCCACGCGGTGGCGCGTTCGGTGCCCGAGACGGACTGGGAGCGGATAGTGGTGCTCTACGAGGCGCTCGGGCGCCTGGCGCCGTCGCCGGTGGTGGACCTGAACCGGGCGGTGGCGGTCGCGATGGCGCGCGGCCCCGGCGTCGGGCTGCGCGTGGTGGACGGCCTGGTGGGGCAGGGCGTGCTCGCGGGGTCGCACCTGCTGCCGGGGGTGCGGGGCGAGCTGCTCGCGCGGCTGGGCCGCACCGCCGAGGCCCGCGGCGAGTACCTGCGCGCGGCCGAGCTGTGCGGCAACACCGCGGAACGCTCGGTCCTGGAGCGCAAGGCGGCGGAGATCTGAGCCCTCGTTGGTCGAGCTTGTCGAGACCCCGTAGGTCGAGACCGGTCTCGACGAGCTCGACCAACGGAAGCGCCTCAGCGGAGGCGGAGGGTGGCCACCAGGACGCCTGTCAGGCATAGCGTGCCGCCTATCAGGGCGAACGGGGTCGGGACCTCGCCCAGTACGGCCCACGACATGAGGACGGCGAGCGGCGCGGCGGCGTAGGTCGCGGCGCCGAGCCGGCCCGCCGTCGTCCGGGTCAGGGCGAAGCCCCAGGTGATGAACGCGATGGCCGTGGGGAAGACGCCGAGGTAGACGACGCTCAGCGTGGCCGACGTCGGGGCCGCGGCGAGCTCGTGCAGGAGCACCGGCGCGAACGGGAGGCACGCGACCGCCCCGACCACGCAGCCCAGCCAGGTCATGGTCAGGGAGTCCACCTTCGGCAGCAGGCGCTTCTGCAGGATCGTGCTCCCGGCGTAGACGACGGCGGCGGCCAGGCCGAGGGCGACGCTCACCGTGTCGGACGCCCCGCTCGACGTGGCGAGCGCGATCCCGGCGACGCCGGCGAAGGCGATGCCGATACCGGCGAGGAGCCGTGCCGGGAACCCCTCGCCGAGCGATATCCCGGCGAACACTGCGATCAGGATGGGGGCGAGCCCGACCAGGAGGGATGCGGTCCCTGCGTCGAGGGTGCGCTCCGCGGTGTTGAGGGCCAGGTTGTACAGCCCGAACCAGAGGACTCCCCAGACGACGACGCCGGCCAGCGTCCGGCCGCGCGGCAGCCGGATCTTGCCGGCCAGGCCGGCGATGACGGTGAGCGCGAGGGCGCCGACGAACATCCTGCCCAGGGCGAGCGGGCCGGGGGAGAAGTCCTGGCCGGCGGCCCGGATCCCGATGAACGCGGACGCCCACAGCACCACGGTCACCGCGGCGGCCGCGGGGACGAGGAAGCGGTTCGTGGCCGGCGGAGCAGCCACGGCGGTCAGGGTCATGTCCGGAACCTTGCCCGGTGCCGGAGCCAGGGTCTGGCGGCTTTCGGCCGTGGTGTTGGTCATGGTGCGATCGTCGCCCCGAAGTACTGTGAAGCACCAGCGATTCTTTCTTCATTCGAATTCAGTCCCGCTGTACAGTGGGCTCATGCTCGACGTCCACCGCCTCCGCGTCTTCCGTTCCGTCGTCGCCTCCGGATCCATCGGCGCGGCCGCGGCGAACCTCGGCTACACGCCGTCCGCCGTCAGCCAGCACGTCTCGGCGCTCCAGCGCGAGACGGGCCTGAAGCTCCTGGCCCGGCACGGCCGCGGCATCCGGCCCACCGCGGCCGGGCACGCGCTGGCCGCCCAGGCCGACGGCGTGCTCGAACGGCTCGGCGAGGCCGAGGCCATGGTCGCCGACCTGCGTGCGGGCCGCACCGGCTCGCTCTCGGTCGCCTACTTCGCCTCGGTCGGCTCGGCCTGGCTGCCCGACGTCGTACGCACCGTGACCACGCAGTTCTCCGGCGTCCGCCTCGACCTGGAGCTGGCCGAGCACATCCCGGACAAGACCGAGGACCGGGCGGACCTGCAGATCGTCGTCGCGAACGCCGAGTTCGCGGCGGGGAGCGGCTTCACGGCCCACCACCTCCTCGACGACCCGTACGTCGCCGTCCTGCCGCAGAACCACCGGTTCGCCGACCGGGACGAGATCGAGCTCGCCGAGCTCGAGGACGAGTCCTGGATCGACAACGACTTCGCCCGCGGCTGGTGCCGGCGCAACCTCCTTCAGGCGTGCACGGCGGCGGGCTTCAGCCCCACGTTCCGCGTCGAGGCGCACGACTACCCGACGGCGGTCGCGTTCGTGGAGGCGGGGATCGGCATGACCGTGCTGCCCGAGCTCGGCGCCGTCAACCTGCCGCCCGCGACCGTCTCGGTGCCCGTGGTGCGGCCCGCGCCCGTGCGCTCGATCTACGCGGTGCTGCAGGACGCCGTCGCGCACACCCCGCCCGCCATCGCCGCCCTGGACGCGCTGCGGCAGGCCGCCGTCGCTTCGCGGGCAGCCGTGGTGGCCGCATAGGGTGGGTGGGTAACGGCGCTGGGACTGCTCGGCGCCCTCCCGATCGAGAGGTAATCCTCGTGACCACGCTTCCTACCGCCTCCGGCACCTTCGGTGACAAGCCGGAGCTGACGTTCCCCGAGGGTGGCGCACCCGCCGGCCTGCAGGTACAGGTCCTCTCCGAGGGCAACGGCCCGGTCGTCGAGTCCGGGCGCACCATCGTGGTGAACTACCTGGGCCAGACCTGGGGCGGCCACGTCTTCGACAACTCGTACGACCGCGGCACCACCATCGACTTCCCGATCGGCGTCGGCGCCGTCATCGGCGGGTGGGACAAGGGCATGGTGGGCCAGAACGTCGGCTCGCGTCTGCTGCTGTCGATCCCGCCGGAGCACGGTTACGGGGCGCGTGGGGTGCCGCAGGCTGGGATCGGTGGTGGGGACACGCTCGTCTTCGTGGTGGACGTCGTCGACGTGAAGTGACGCTCTTCGGGTAGGGCTCTTTGAGTAGAGCCCGCGGGCGGAGAACAAGAACGCCTGCGCGGACTGGGCCGACGAGGCGCCTCCAGAGGCGGCTCACCTGTTTCGTCCCTTTACGTCCGCGCAGGCGTTCTTGTTCTCCGCCCGCTCTTCTGTGGGCGTCACTTCCCCGTAGGGGTTGGTTGGCTGGTGGGGTTCGCCAGCCGGTTGGGTGGCTGGCTGGTTGACTGGCGGGTCAGCTGGTTGGGGGGTAGGCGATCAGCTGGGGGGAGGCGAAGCTGCCTACTGCCGGGGCGCCCGTGTTGTTGATGATGTGGTTGATGCCGCCCGAGCCGTTGAGGAAGACGCTGGTCATGGAGCGGAACTTCACGTTCGGGGTGGTGGGGGCCTGGATGCCCGACTCCACGCGGATGTCCTGGCCCTGGTTGAAGAACGAGTAGACACCGAGGCCTGTCGCCTCGTGGGTCGTCACGTCGTCCGCCACGCGGTAGGAGGCGTAGCCGAGGCGGTCGCCGTCCATGAACGCCGCCTGCGACGGCGGGTCGTACGGGATCTCGCTCTGGTAGAAGATCGTGCGGCCGTTCTCGCCGTTCCAGATGGTCTGCTCCTCCTGGTAGTGCTCGACGAACAGGCCGGTCGCCGTCACGTCGTCACCGTTGACGACGACGCCGTGTGCGCCCGTGTTGCCGCCCCAGGAGACGCCCTGGCCGTGGTCCGCGCGCCACGCCCAGATGTGGTCGAGCAGGGTGTTGTCGCTGTTCACCTCGATCGAGGTGACGGCCTTGCCCTCCCAGGGGCCGCCCACACGGACGAAGACGTCGGTGAGCGTGGTCGGGTTGGCCGGGTCCGAGACGCTCGCGCCCGTGGGACCCACCTTGATCAGCGTCGCCGACTCCGGCACGTTCGCGTCGGCGGTGATGCCCGCGACCTTCACGCCCGCGACGTCGCCGATCTCCAGCACGCTGTTGCCCGCCGTCGGCGTGAGCGAGGCGTAGCCGAGGCCGAGCACCACCGTGTCGGCACGGTCGACCCGCAGCGCGGCGTCGAGCTCGTAGACGCCCGGCGTGAGGATGAGGTTCTTGCCGTCGGCCAGGGCGGCGTTGATCGACGCGGCGGAGTCGACGTCCTCCCGCGCTACGTAGAAGTCGTTCATGCCGATCGACGTGCCCGACTCGGCAGACGTCGACCAATCGGTGCCGCTGCTGTTGGTGCGCGCGTTCGGCACGAAGACGGCGAGCTCGCCGTTTCCGGCCCGGTACAGGAACGGGGCCTCGCGGCTGATCGGGGTGTTGTCGAACGTGGTCTTGACGCCCTTGGCCCCGTTGCCGAGGTCCTGCCCGAAGTCGGTGGCCGGGGCGCCGTCGACGCCCGAGAACACCATGTTCCAGACACCGCCGTCCCAGGTGCCGACCTCGCTGTTGCGCGTGAACCACTGCTGCTGCGAGCCGGTGGCGATGGTGCCGGCCACGCGGGAGTTCGCGAGGTAGCCGCCGGAGGCGAACTCGCCGTACCGGCCGAAGACCGTGAGGCTGCCCTGGATGTCCATGCGGCGCATCGGCGCTGCCTGCGACACCGCCCAGCGCATCTGGTGCGGCTCGGTCACGCCCGCCGGGAACGGGCGAGCGGCGTCCTCGCCGACCGGGCGCTGGATCGGGTTGATCGCCAGGTTCGACATCGACCGCCAGAAGTGGTTCAGCGAGCCGGGGGCGGCGCACTCCCACGGCCGGTCCGGGCAGCCGACCACGGGCTCCACGTGCAGGGCGCCGTTGATCTGGACGGCGTTCGGCTGCGCGCCGAGGCCCGAGATCGACTCGTAGTACCCGACGGTCTGGTTGACGATGTCGGTGGCCGTGGCCGGGTCGTCCTGGCCGGCGGCGCTACCGTACGTGCCGGGCTCGAAGAAGACCTGGTGCCGGCCCAGGCTCATCTCGGCCTCGTCGTTCACCGAGTCGAGGAACGTGTTGATCCGGTCGGTCGTCCAGGACGGGTCGATGAACGTGACGTTGGGCCCGAAGTCCGGGTCGGCCGCCGCCTTCTTCGGCTTCTTCACCTTTGGCTTCTTCGCCTTCTGCTCCTTGGCCTCGGACGTCGCGCCAGGCTTGGCCACGGAGCTCTTCGCCATGGCCCTGCCCGCGTCGGTGGCGGACGGCGCAGCGGTGGCCGGCAGTGCTGCGACCGCGGCTCCGGCGGCGAGCGATGCTGCGACCGCCGCGACGGCGGCGCCGCGCAGTGTGGTGCGGAGTGTCCTCATCGACAGATCCTTCGAGCTCGGGGCAGGCCGGCGGTGACCGGGCATGCTGCCGGTGCGGGTGCGCCCGGGGCGAGCGCCCCGCAAGGCTAGCGGTCCGCCACTGACTCGTCTGTAAGTGCTTTCCGCAGACTCCGGGTCACCGTGAACCTCGGGTTCTGCGCCATGTGCTCCGTCGGTCCGACGGCGCGCTGCAGCGCGCCCCGGTAGTGCAGCCCCGTGTTGAAGACGGTCCACAGCTCGCCGCCGTCGCGCAGGACCTTGCCCGCCGCGGCGAACATGCGGTGCGCGGCGTCGGTGCTCAGCGCGGCGCGGTCGTGGAACGGCGGGTTGAGCAGCACGAGGTCCGCCGAGCCGTCGGGGACGGGGAGCAGGTCCCCGGCGTCGCCCCGTACGACGGTGGCCCTGACGCCGTTCGCTGCGAGCGTCGCCGTCGTCGAGGCGCAGGCGGCAGCGCTCCGGTCCGTCGCGATCACGTGGGCACGGGGACAGCGCAGCGCCAGGACGGCCGCGAGGATGCCGGTGCCGCAGCCGAGGTCGACGGCGACGGGGCGCCCGTCCACGTCCGCCGGCTCGGGCCAGCGGTCGGCCTGCGCCAGCAGGAAGCGTGTGCCGAGGTCGAGCGTGGCACCGGCAAAGGCGGCTCCGTGCGCGACGACGGTCAGCCCGGCGTCCGGCGCGGGCGCGCCCTCGGGCGAGCCGATGGCGGCCAGGATCTCGCGGTCGGTGAGCCGGGCGGTGACGGGGTAGGTGAGCGGCTCGACGTCGGACCGTGGCTCCCGCGCGATGAGCAGCCGCGACTTCTGCCGGGCGAGCGAAGCGCTGACCTGCGCGAACGACGCGCCGAGCACGTCGTTCATCGCGTGCGTCATGTGCTTGACGCGGCCGCCGGCGAGCAGCGTGACCGCCGGGTCCGCGTACCGGGCCACGTGCTCGACGATCTCGGTCAGCTCCGCCAGCGACGTGGGCAGCTGGAGCAGCACGAGCCGCGCACCGGTGAGCAGACGGGGCTCGAACTTGTCGTGCGAGGTCAGCCCGAGCGGGGCCTGTTCGGGCGGGACCGGCGAAGTCGCCGCAGCCCGTGCGCGCCCTTCCCACAGGACCTCCGACACGCGCGCGGAGTTGGCGCTGAGCGCCGCCTCCGCCGTGATCGCGTCCTGGTGCACCCGGACGTCACGTGCGCCCAGAGCCAGAGCACCCAGGCTCAGCGCCCCGAACCGGTCGCCGATCACCACCACGCCGTCGGGGTCCTGCGCGATCAGCGGCGTGGCCTCGTCGAGCAGGAGCCGGTCGGTCGCGTCGACGGCGACCGGGCCGTCGGCGCGCGAACCGTCCTCAGGAAATGGCAGGAGCTCGGCCAGGACGGCGTCGGCCTCTGGACTCACCGGGCGGAGCGGGCCTTCTTCTCCGCGGCCTTGCGGGCCTCCTCGACCCGCTCCTCCTCGGCGCGCACCTGAGCTGCGATCTCGCGCTCCTGGGCCAGCCAGGCCGGCGGGTCGTCGCGCATCTCGTTGATCTGCTCGGTGGTCAGCGGTTCGGTGACGCCACCGCGCGCGAGGCCGGCGATCGAGATGCCGAGGCGCCCCGCCACGACGGGCCGCGGGTGCGGTCCGTTGCGGCGCAGCTCGGCGAGCCACTCGGGCGGGTTGGTCTCCAGCTCCTCGAGCTCTGCGCGCGTTATCGGGTTGTCCTGGAACTCCTGCGGGGTGGCAGGCAGGTAGACGCCGAGTCGCTTGGCGGCATTGGACGGCTTGAACCGCTGCGAGGCGAAGGAGGAACTCATGTTCCCAGGGTATCGGCGCCTGCCCTTCCCGCTCTCCATGGCGGGCGTGATCCTCACCGCTCATTCGGCTCTGCTGATTCAGCTCTGTGGGGATCCAGGCGGAACGGGGGCGAGGTCCAGCCCGTAGCCTTGGCACGTGAGCCAGCCCCTGCCCGACGTCGGACCGCCTGTTCCGGGCGGCGACCCCACCGACCCTTCTGTGCCGGAGGTCGAGGACGGCGCGGAGCCGGTGGAGGACGCCGACGTCTACGCCGACCCGAGCCTGCCGCGCTTCCGCCTGGCGTACGTGCCGGGTGCGACACCCGGGAAGTGGGCGTCCGTGTGGCGTGAACGGCTGCCTGACGTGCGGCTCGAGCTGGTGCAGCTCGAGTCGGACGCCATCCTCCCCGCGCTGGAGGCGGAGGAGGCCGATGCCGCGATCGGCAGGCTCCCCGTGGACAAGGGCGTGTTCTCCGCGATCCCGCTCTACGAGGAGACGTCGGTGGTGTGCTTCTCGCGCGATCACCTGCTCGCGGCCCTCGACGAGGAGGAGACGGTGTCCGTCGCCGACATCGCCGGTGACCCGGTCTGGGTTCCCGCGGACGACGTCCTCTTCGCCACACATCCGGTTCCTGGCGTCGTGCCCGTGGATCCGGACGGGAACCCGCTGGACCAGGTCCCGACCACCGCCGACGCCGTGGTGACGGTCGCCGCGAACGTGGGGGTGGCGGTGCTGCCCATGTCGCTCGCACGCCTGCACCGCCGTAAGGACGTGGTCTATCGCCCTCTCGTGGACGGGCCGACGGCGCCAGTGGGGCTGATCTGGCCTGACGAGCGCACCACCGACCTGGTCGAGGAGCTCGTCGGGATCGTCCGCGGGCGCACGGTGAACAGCTCGCGCGGCCGGGGTCGCCCGAGCGCTCAGCAGGCCGAGGATGCCGCAGCGGGCACTGCTCGAAAATCGGCCGGGGCCGGGGTGAAGAAACCGGTGAAGGGCGGTTCGGGCGGGGCCGCTGGGCGCTCCAACGCGGGGCGCAGCGGGGCCAAGGCAGGTGGTCGCGGGGGTGTTCAACGGGCTGGTGGCGGTCTCCAGCGGGGCAAGGGCGCGCGTCCGGCCTCCAAGGGGAAGAAGAAGGGCAAAGGAAAGTAGGCGTGAGTTCAAGCCTTTGTAAGTTATTTCAATGAAATAACGGATATTGGCGAACTGCGCCATTGTCGCTACGCTCCGGGGTCGTGCCCGAAAGATTGGGCACGCGACAGATCCCCGTCTCGAAGGAGCGCTCAGTGCGCAAGATGACCGTCTTGGGAGCTTCCGCGCTCCTCCTCGCCGGCCTCATGGGCTCGCCCGCCGCCGCGTTCGCCGCACCGATCGCCGGCGCTCCCGTCGCGGCCACCCCCAGCGGTGGCGAGTCGACCTGCCCGAAGGACGGCAAGATCGACGTCACTGGCGAGCACCTCACGCTCGAGGTGACCGCGGAGCCCGGCTACCTGATCACCGGCTACTGCGTGAAGGCTGGATCGGACAAGCAGGGCGACGGTCCCGTTGACGTGGTCGTCGACCCGCCGGCCGCCACCGTGACGATCTCGCACCCGTCCGGCAAGGCGATCAGCCACTACACGCTCGTCACGGTCAAGGCGGAGCCGACGCCGGAGCCCACCCCGACGGAGCCGAGCCAGGAGCCGAGCGTCGTGCCGAGCGGCGAGCCCTCCGAGGGTTCGTCCGGCACCCCGTCGGAGCCGGCCGTCGAGCCAACCACGGGCACCCCGGGCGACGGGTCCACGGTCCCGGCCGGCGAGGGCGAGGCGACCACCGCGCCCTCCGAGGAGCCGGGTGAGCTCGCTGCCACCGGCGCCAGCACCGCCATCGGCTTCACGCTGATCGCGCTGGCCCTCGTGGGCGGCGGCGTGACGCTGATCGTGCTTCGCCGCAAGGGCGTTCTGGGTAGCTGACCCAGCCGTACCGAACGACCGCTGAGCAGAGCGGGCGTCCGGCCGTCATCTGGTTCCTCAAGCTTCGGGCTCAGGGGAGAAGATGTGTCGGCTGGGCGCCCGCTCTGCTGTGCGGCGGGTGATCTCCACGGGTGAGATATCTCGTTGTCCCTGCGTATGACAATGGCCGACTAGAACGTTCTTTCGCCCGGAGGTGAAATGCTCGTCCAGCACGGCCTTCCGGTGGTTCCCGTGTCGTTTCCTGGACCGGTTTCTGCTCGGCGAGCTCCCCTTTCCTGAGCAGGCTGCCGCTCGGGCCGGCCAAGGCCGGCGTATCCCTGCTGGTCCAGGCCCCGCGCGGGTGAATCTGCTGGCAACGTGGGCAGGCGGAGGCCCAAGGGGCCTCGTGGCGTGAGGCGTTCACCCGGTCGCGCTGAGCACCTCCGGACCCCTGTAAGAGCTGTTCGGATGAGCTTGATCGGCGAGCCGGATATGGCGAAGGCGACCTGTTGCAGGGTATTTCCTCCACGCCTACCTTCGGTGCAACAACTGCGTCGCGTCCTGTGCGGCGCTATTCGTCGGAAAGAGGAACACCGAATGAAGCGTTTACTTGCGCTCGGGGCCGCTGCGCTTCTGGCACTGGGCCTCTACGCCACGGCTTCGGTCGCGGCGAGTGCCACTCCGACCGGATCGTCCGACCCGGCGGTCTGCCCTGTCGAGGGCAAGGTGGAGGTCTCGGGTGAGCAGACCTCGGTCACCGTCACCGCGCCTGCGGGCATGGTCATCACCGGGTACTGCGTCAAGGCCGGCTCCGTCAAGCAGGGGGACGGTCCCATGTACGTGCTGCTCGACGAACCCGCCACGACCGTGACCATCACGCATGTGTCGGGCAAGGGCATCAGCCACTACACCGTGTACTACGAGCCCACGTACGAGCCGACGCCGACGCCGACTTCCACACCCAACTCCTGATCGAGGAGAGCCAGGCGTCACGCCTCGGTCATCGACGACCGAGACGATCGCAACGTACGACCGCGGCATAGCGCGGGCGACCGGCAGGTTCTTCGTCCCAGGAGCTCTGGCTCCGGACGGAGGGCCGGCCGGGCGCCCGTTCTTTGTTGTGAGCGGGTGAATTCCACCGAGAGCCGGGTGAATTAAGCTTCCGGAATCCTGGGTGATTTGCGGTAAAAGCTTGTTGCGCATCTGGTTGCGATCGAATGCTCCTCACGGCAGCAAGCTACGGACCCGGAAGCGACCTTGTTGCGGGGTGTTCGACGTTGAATCCATGCAACTCGGCGCTTGCGCGTCCGGTTGAGCGTGGGCGCGTGTGCATACGCCCTGGTCGCGGCGTTTCGGGTGAAACTCCTGGTCACCAGGGCTCTGCGCGAGGCCGGGTAGCTGACCGCCGCAGAATTTCACCCTTCCCTTTCGCTCCTGCCGGAAAAGATTGATCGCGGGCCCTGAATTGCCGTGCCCAGCCACGTCACGCGCGGACAGCAATGTCCGTTTTGATGCTCTTGCATGGGGTCCGTCGCAGATCTAGCGTCGAAATCAACAGATGCGCCGCGAACCTTCTCTGCGGCGTCCCGCGCCGAGAAAAGGAACATCGAAATGAAGACCATATCCGCGTTAGGAGCCGCTGCGCTTCTGGCGCTGGGACTCTATGGCTCGGCTTCGGCCGTGGCGAACGGCGCCCCGGTAGTAGCCGCAGGTGAGGAGCAGGTCTGCCCGGGCGACAAGATCGACGTCGTCGGGAACCATTCGTCGGTCACCGTCACCGCACCCGAAGGCATGGTCATCATCGGGTACTGCGTGAAGGCAGGGTCCGCACAACAGGGTGACGGCCCGGAGTTCGTGGTCGTCGACCCGCCGGCCACCGAGGTGACGATCGAGCACTCGACCGGCAAGGACGTCAGCCACTACTCCGTGACCTACGCGCCGGCACCGACGCCGACTCCCACACCGACGCCGACGCCGACTCCGACTGAGCCGACTCCGACTCCCACTCCCACTCCCACTCCCACTCCGACTCCGACTCCGACCCCGACGGAGCCGACGCCGACCCCGACCCCGACGGAGCCGACGCCGACTCCCACCCCGACGGAGCCGACGCCGACTCCCACGCCGACGGAGCCGACACCGACGCCGACCCCGACGGAGCCGACCGAAAAGCCCACGCCGACGGAGAAGCCGACGCCCGTCAAGCCGCCGGCCCAGACGCCCCCGTCTGAGCTCGCTTCGACAGGCCCGGCCGAGACGATCGGCTATTCGATGCTGGCCTTCGCCATGATCGGCGGAGGCGTCGCATTCATTGTGCTCGCTCGGCGACGGCTTTCCTGAGCGATCCACGCGGATCTGACCCCTCAAGACAGGACCGGGGCGATGTGGAACCGATAGTTCGGTTCCACATCGCCCCGGTCCTGCTGCTGGCGGTTCCTACTCGGCCGAGGTAGTGGCCGTCACCTGGATGATCAGCGCCTGCATCGGCCACAGCGTCGGCAGCTGGAGGCCGACGCCGGTCAGCACCGAGCCAGGTATGTCGATCGCTTCCTTGCCGAGCCAGCCCGGCGTGACTCCGCCGAGCCACTTCGCCGTCCCGACCTCGTCGCGCACCTGCACGCTGTATCGCAGGGCGGGGTCGAGCCCGTCGAGCCGCACCCGCTCCGTGAGTGCGTCCTGCGGCGACGCCACGGTCGCCACGGTCCACATACCCGCCCTGCGGTCAGGTGACACGAAGCCGGTGACCCGCAGGGCAGGGTCCACCGTGTCGGCGTGCACCACGGTGCCGGTGTGCACGAGGGACCGGAGCTCCTTGTAGATCGCTGCGTACGCCGCGACGGCGACCAGCTCGTCCTCGGTGCAGGTCAGCAGGTCCCACTCGAATCCCGCGTGTCCCTGCAGCGCGGTGGCCACCCGGTACGAGAGGTCGGTGGTGCGCCCCGACGAGTGCGTCGGCGACGGCCCCACGTGCGCCCCGATCAGCTCGGGCGGCAGGACCAGCGACGTCCACCGCTGGATGTCCTGGCGCTCCAGTGGGTCGTTGGAGTCCGACGCCCACACGCGGTCGGTGACCTCCAGGATCCCCAGGTCGGTTCGGCCTCCGCCCGAGGAGCACGACTCGATCTCCAGCCCCGGGTGGTCCGCCTTGAGCCGAGCGATCAGCGCGTACGCGGCAAGCGTCTGTACGTGTGTGCCCGGCCGCGAGACGCCGTCCGAGCCGAGGTGGACGGGCTCGGCGAGGTCGCGGTTGTGGTCCCACTTGATGAAGTCGATCCCCAGCTGCGTCACGAGGGCCGAGATCTGCGCGCGTACGTGCTCCCACGCCTCGGGGTTCGCGAGGTTGAGCACGTACTGCGTGCGGAACGAGAGGCCGTCCGGCGACGGGACCGCCGCCGTGTTCGACAGGATCCAGTCCGGATGGGCACGCGCCAGGTCCGAGTCGAGGTTGACCATCTCGGGCTCGAACCACAGCCCGAACTGCATCCCCAGCTCGTGCACCAGGCCGGCGAGCGGGTCCAGGCCCTCCGGCCAGACGTCGCGGTCTACGACCCAGTCGCCCAGGCCCGTGGTGTCGTCCCGACGGGAGTGGAACCACCCGTCGTCGAGCACGAAGCGCTCCACACCGACTGCGGCGGCACGTCTGGCGAGTCGCTCCAGCTTGGCCGGCGAGTGGTCGAAGTACACGGCCTCCCACGTGTTCAGCACCAGCGGCCTGGGGCTCGTCACATGCTGCGGGCGTGCCCGCATCCATGTGTGGAACCGGTCCGACACACCGTCCAGCCCTGTCGGGGACCACGCGAAGTACGCCACCGGCGTCAGGTAGGACTCGCCAGGAGACAGGTGGATCTCGCCCGGCCGCACCAGCTCGCCAGCACCCAGCAGCGTGGCGTGCTCGGTGAGGTGGTCCACCCGGTGCGTGACGTCGGCGCTCCACCCCAGGTGGGTCGCCCACACCTCGCCGGTCCGGTTCCGCGGTGTGCCCGACGACGCCAGGGTCACCCAGGGCGCGTCGTGCCCCGAACGCCCGCGCCGGGTCTGGCGGACAGTGCTGCCGGCCGGCATGGCGGTCGTGACCGGCACCTTCTCGCGGGACCAGCGCCCGGTGAACTGCGTGAGGTGGTCCGCGGAGCGGGGTACGGGCAGCATGGCCTCGAGCCAGTGCACGTCGACCACGGCGGAACCGTCGTTGGTGAGCTCGTGCCGTAGGAGCACCAGCCCACCCGGGCCGATCTCCAGGTACGACCGGAGCGTGAGCCCCAGCACGCTGTCCCGAGCGGTGACCACCAGCTCGGCCACCGCTCGTTCGGCCTCGGTGACGGTCCACCGGGGGTAGAGCGGGACGCCGTCCGACACGACGAGGAGGCCGGGCCGGCCCGCCCAGCCGTCGGACTCCTGCGGCAGCAGCGACGGGCGCCAGGCCGCGTCGAGCGTGCCGGGCGCGGTCTGGCGGCTGGTCGCCAGGTCGAGCGCCTGCAGATCCGCGGACGAGAGCTCGCCCAGGTCCGCACCCCAGTGGAGCACCAGCGGCAGCCCCACCTCGGGATGCGCCACGACGACGGCTACGCCGTCGCGCCGCAGCACCGACCAGCTGGTGACCTCGTCAAGATCCTTCATAGTGCTGTCCTCCGCCCATGGACCACACGGTACGAGTGGTCACCGACATCCAAACCGAAAGGGTCCTAGCTCGCTGGGTGCGCCACCAGGTCGTTCTCCGTGCGCAGCACCGGCCGGGTGACCAGCGCGTCCTGGTCCAGGCCACGGCTCGTCACGTGGAACACGGCTGTCGCACCTGCCGGGAGGTCGACCACCTGGTCGTCCACCTGCGCGTCCGGGTCGAGGCGGTCGGCCAGCAGCGTCACACCGAGGGCCAGCGACGTCGCCGTCACGTCCACGCGGTAGCCGCCGTCCTCCGCCGTCACGGTGGCTCGCACGGGCGCGGGGTCGAGGGCGAGGTCCTTGCTCTCCGCCCAGCGATGCAGCCCACGGGCCTCGCCGAGCGTGACGACCAGCACCTCGTTCGCCGGATCGCCGACGGCGACCAGGTCACCGGCCAGCGGTACCAGGGTCACGGACCGCGGACCGACGGTCACCGCCTCCGCGGCCGACGTCGCCAGCACCTCACCGCCGAGGGTGGTCCGGGCTCCTCTCACCTGCCCGGTCCACGGCTCGTCGGAGTCGTTCACGAGCGCCGCCACCAGCTCCGCGTCGCGCGGCTGCACCGTCACCATCCGGTCGGCGAACGCGTGCTTCAGCGCGTACCAGAGCGGCTTGCGCCGGGCGTCGCCGTCGACCGCGGCCCAGGACGTCACGGGCCAGCAGTCGTTGAGCTGCCACACGATCGCCCCGGCCGTGCGCGGCCACCAGGACCGGTAGTGCTCGAGGGCGTACTGGATGGCGCGTGCCTGGTTGAGCTGCGTGGCCCAGTGCCAGTCGGTGAAGTCCTCCGGGACGTCCAGGTGTGCGGCCATGCCGCCGTCGAGCTTGAGGTTGCCGTGGTCCGCCTTCTGGTGGAGCAGGAAGACCTCGGACTCCTTGAACCCCGGCGGGGCCTCTGCCGCGCCGTCGGGCAGGATGGCGCGGCGCATCGTCGCCCAGGTCGCCGGACCCTGAAAACCGAACTCCGACGCGAACCGCGGCACGTCGTCGCGGTAGTGCGTGTAGTCGACGCGGTTCCAGACGTCCCACTGGTGGTGCGTGCCGTGGTCCGGGTCGTTGGGGTGCATCTCCTCGGGTGTGAAGCCGGGGGAGTAGGGCGAACCGTCCGAGTAGGGACGGGTCGGGTCGACCTCCGCCAGGACCTTCGGGAAGAGCTCGTAGTAGTAGCCGGCGCCCCACGTGAGGTCGCCCAGCGGCTCCTTCCAGTCCCAGTCCTCGTGGCCCCAGATGTTCTCGTTGCCCCCGTTCCACAGCACGAGCGAGGGGTGCGGCGCCAGGCGGGCGGCGTTCTCCCGCAGCTCCGCCTCGAACTCGGACCAGTGCGGGGACTCCTCCGGGTAGGCGGCGCAGGCCAGCAGGATGTCCTGCCAGACCATGACGCCTCTCTCGTCGCAGACGTCGTAGAAGTCGTCGGACTCGTAGACGCCGCCGCCCCACACCCGCAGCAGGTTCAGGTTCGCGCCGAGCGCCTGATCGACACGCTGTTCCACGCGCTCGCGCGTGATACGGGTCAGCAGGTGGTCGTCGGGGATCCAGTTGGCTCCCCGCACGAACACGGGCTTGCCGTTGATGACGAACGTGAAACGTGTGCCGTGCTCGTCGGGTGTGCGGTCCACCTCGACGGTGCGGAAGGCGACCCTGCCGGACCATGCGTCCAGCGGGTCGGAGCGGTCCTCCCCGTTGCCCTCGTAGAGCGTCACCTCGATGGGGTAGAGCGGCTGCTCGCCGTATCCGGCCGGCCACCACAGGTCGACGTCGGGCACCTCGACCTGGCCGGTCAGCTGCAGGGTGCGCGCGGAGCCGTCGCCGCCCCGCGACCCGATGGTCAGGCCCCGGCCCCCGACGAGGACATCGACGGTGAGCGGCCCTGCGTCGGACAGACCGGACGTCTCGACCTCGACGCGGACGTCGACCAGCCCCGTGCCGTCGTCGGCCACCGTCACCAGCGGCGTGACCTGCGCGAGGCGTGCCACGCGCCAGCGCTGCACCCGGACGGGCCTCCAGAGACCTGCTGTCTGCAGGTCGGGACCCCAGTCCCAGCCGAACGAGCAGGCCATCTTGCGGACCATGTTGAACGGCTGGTCGTAGGCCATGGGGCGGGTGCCCAGCCGCTTCGCCTCGGCCTCGGCCGTCTCGAGCGCGGAGTCCAGGTCGACCACGAGGTTGGCGGGAGTCCCGACGAGCTCGCGGACGTCGTACCGGTAGGAGCGGTGCATGTTCGCGGTGCGGCCCAGGTTGATGCGGCCCTGGCCGGCGCCCGTCCGCTCCACGTCCGTGTCGACGGAGACGGTGGACACCGTGTCGATGCCCTCGAAGAGCAGGTCGACGCGCTCGTCCGGTTCCGCAGGCGGTTCGTCGAGGACCGTCGCGTACCGCCAGGTGGTGCGCTTCATCCAGGCGAGCGAGGTCTCGTTCGTGCCGAGATACGGGTCGGGGATGAGCTCCTGCTCCAGCAGGGCGGTGTGGCTGGTGCCCGGGACCGTCGCGGGGACGGGAACCCCGGCGAGGTCCGCCGGGACGGGGCCTCCCGTGGCCGTCAGGGTCCAGTCGGTCAGGTCGCGGCTGATCTTCATCGATCCTCGTCCTCCCAGAGCAACGTGCTCAGTGCGTGTGCGAGCCGACCCGAGCATAGAGGGCGCGCGTCGCCCCGATCGAACCGCTTGCGCCGGGCGGTTCGGCCGGTGGATCAGTCCGGCCGGACCACCAGGCCGAGGGTCTCGGCCAGCGCGATCGCCTGCGCCTCGCTGACGATCGCCCCGGTGAGACTGGCCGAGAGCGGGTCCAGCGACGACAGGTCGCTGCCCCGCAGGTCGGCGTTGCTCAGGTCGGCCTGTTCGAGGTCGGCGCCGGACAGGTCGCAGCCGATCAGGACCGCACCGGAGGCCTTGACGCCGGCCAGGTCGGCCTCGCGGAAGCGGACGCCGTCGAACTCGGCGCCTGCCAGGGCAGCCCGGTGCAGGTCGGTGAAGGACCAGTTCCCGCCGGTGACCTTGAGGATCTCGAACCGGCAGTCGGCGAACTGTGAGCCGACGAGCTTGCAGCGCTCCAGCTGGGCGTCGAAGAACACGCACGCGTCGAACACGCACGACGTGAAAGCGAACTCCGTGAAGTGGGCACTGTTGAAGCGAACGCCCCGGAAGACGCACGAGTCGAACGTCGCGCCCGTCCCCGTGGTCTCGGTCATGTCCACGTCGGCGAACAGCGTGGCCATGTGGTCCTCGCCGGTGAGATCACGGCCGTACCAGTCCTCGCGGGCGACGGTGAGCTCGGTGGCGGGCATTCGAATCATGGGAGCGACCCTACGGCGCCCCACTGACACGCCCTCGGCAGCGGTATGCGCCGGCCATCTCGCAGTCGACCAACGAAACCCTCTCGTGGCGCGTCATGGGGGTGGGAACGGTTCCCAGGGATCTGAGGAGGAGATGTGTTCGAGCACAAGAAGAGAAGGCTGAGCGGCGCGAGGCCGACCGGCGTCGCCCTTGCTCTCAGCCTGACCTGCGTCATCGGGGCGCTGGGCGCGACGCCAGCGGTCGCAGCCGATACCGAGGGTCCGACCCGGACCGCGGAAGTGACGCCGGAAGCAGCCCCGGAGACGAGCCCGGAGGCAGCTCCGGAAGCGACTCCAGAAACGACTCCGGAACCCACCCCGGAACCCTCCGCCACGGACGGTGCGCTGATCGAGGTCGTGCCCGCGATGCCCGCGATCACCTGGCCGAGGTGCGAGGGCGACAAGTACATCCCTCCGACGCTCAGCGCCCCGAAGAACAGCGACGGCATCGAGTATCTGTTCGAAGGCTACTGGTACACGAATCCGTTCCTCGTGCCCATAGACCTGGAGGTCTCGGCATTCCTGAAGGAGGGCTACACCTGGGCGGCAGAGATGCCGGATGGGTGGCGTGTGTCGAACTCCGGTGACGCGGCGGGCTTCGAGGTGAAGTTCGAGGACGTGCCGTGCGCGCCGCACAATGACCCGGTCGTTCCGGAACTGCCTGTGGTGACGCAGGCGGAGTGCGTGGACGGTGAGCTGACGGAGCCGACCGTCACGTTGCCGGAGGATCGCGAGGGGATCACCTACAAGCTGCATGAGTATGAGACCGAGCCCACCCATCGGGTGTCTGCGAGGCTCTCCTGGAGCTACTTCTGGGCGAACGAGGAGAAGTTCCCTGAGGGTTGGACCTGGGCGGACGTGGATATCGCGTGGTACGACGTGGAGTTCGACGAGGTGTCGTGCGAGCCGGGAGCGGAACAGCCCGCGCAGCCGGAAGAGCGGGAGGAACTGGCTGCCACGGGGCCGTCGGACGTGGCGGTTCTGGGCGGGGCCGCCCTGCTCACCGTCGTGGCAGGTGTCTCGCTGATCGTCGCGCGACGCCGCGTGATGGGTCGCTGAACCGAACCGTAGGACCGGCCCGACGGCGGGCCCCTGCACACCCGGATGCGCCCGGTGATCCGTTCAATGGATCACCGGGCGCAGCTATGTGGTTTCACGCCGCAAATATCGGATACGGGACGCGGTGGTCGCGTAGCAGTGGTAGCCGTTCGGGTATTTCGCAGTTGACCAACGGAACGCTCTCGTGGCGCGTCATCGTGAGTGGGAGCAATTCCCAGACATTCGAGGAGGAGACGTGTTCGAGAACAAGAAAAGAAGGCTGAGCGGTGCGAAGCCGGCCGGCGTCGTCATCGCTCTTGGCCTTACCTGCGTCATCGGGGCGCTGGGCGCGATGCCCGCCGTCGCGGCCGAGACTGAGGACCCGGTCCAGACCGCGGAAGCAACTCCGGAAGCAACTCCGGAAACGAGCCCGGAAGCGACTCCGGAACCCACCCCGGAACCCAGCGCCACGGACGATGCGCTGATCGAGGTCGTGCCCGCGATACCCGCGATCACCTGGCCGATGTGCGAGGGCGACAAGTTCATCCCTCCGACGCTCCAGGCCCCGCCGGACGACGAGGCCATCGACTACACGTTCGAGAGCTACTGGTACGAACCGCTGCCGTTCACCGTGCCGCTGAACCTGCAGGTGTACGCGGAGCTGAAAGAGGGCTACACCTGGGCGGCAGAGATGCCGGACGGGTGGCGTGCGTACAGCTCCGGGGGCGGGGCGGTCTACGACGTGAAGTTCGAGGACGTGCCGTGTGCGCCGCACCACGACCGCATCGTGCCGGAAGTGCCTGTGGTGACGCAGGCGGAGTGCGTGGACGGTGAGCTGACGGAGCCGACGGTCACGTTGCCGGAGAACAGCGAGGGGGTCACCTACACGCTGCGTGAGGACGGAGACTCCGGCACTCGGGTGCTCGCGAAAGCTTCCTGGAGCTACCGTTTCGCCGACGAAGACAAGTTCCCGGAGGGTTGGCTTTGGTCAGATCTTGACGTCGCGTGGTACGACGTGAAGTTCGACGAGGTGTCGTGCGAGCCCGGAGCGGAACAGCCGAAGCCGCCGGCGGAGCTGGCTGCCACGGGTCCGTCGGACGCGGCGGTTCTCGGCGGGGCCGCCCTGCTCACCGTCGCGGCAGGCGTCTCGCTGATCATCGCGCGACGCCGCGTGACGGGTCGCTGACCCGAGCCGCAGGACCGGCCTGACCGTGGGCCCCGCACACAGAGATGCGCCCGGTGATCCGTTCGTCGGATCACCGGGCGCATCTCTGTGTGGTGCTACGCGGCAGGCGCCGGATACGGGACGCCCGTGGTCGCGTGGCAGCGGTAGCCGTTCGGGTTCTTCGCGTCGGACAGGTACTGCTGGTGATAGTCCTCGGCGTAGTAGAACGGCCCGGCCTCGGCGGCCGGGGCGATCTCCGTCGTGATCGCGTCGTAGCCCTTGGCGCTCAGCACCTCGGCGTACCGCTTCGCCGTCGCCTGCGCCACCTCTGCCTGCTCCGGCGACGTCCAGTAGATCGCCGAGCGGTACTGCGTCCCGACGTCGTTGCCCTGGCGGAAGCCCTGTGTCGGGTCGTGCCGCTCCCAGAAGATCTTGAGCAGCTCCTCCTCGGTCACCTTGGTCGGGTCGTACGCGACGAGCGCGGTCTCCGTGTGGCCGGTCCGCGCGGTGCAGACCTCGTCGTACGTCGGGTTGGGCGAGGTCCCGCCCATGTAGCCGACGGCGGTGCTCACCACGCCGGGGACCTGCCAGTAGATCTCCTCGGCGCCCCAGAAACAGCCCATCGCCAGGTAGAGCACGCGCGTACCGGGCTCCCACGGGCCCGTGATCGACGAGCCGAGGACCGTGTGCGGCCGCGGGCTCTGCAGCACCGGCGCGGAACGGCCGGGCAGGGCGTTCTCGGGCGCGACCATCGTGGTCTTCGTGGAACCGGAGCCGGGGCCGAAGAGGGAGTTGAGGAACGTCATCCGACACACATCCTTAAGGGTCAGCTTCGTGCGACAGCACGTTTGCCTATGGCAACGCCCGCGGGCCTGGCAGTGTTCCGGGGCCGCCGTTCTGCTGACCGCAGATCTGATGGCGTCGCGCAGCGGTTCGGGCCAAGGTCGGTTCATGAGCAGCGAGGTCGGTGCCGTAGCGGTCCTGTCGGACATCCACGGGGTGCTTCCCGTGCTGGAGGCGGTGCTCGCGGAACCCGACGTGGCGGCTGCCGACCGCGTGGTCGTCACGGGCGACCACGCCGCGGGGCCGCAGCCCGTCGCGGTGCTGGACCGCCTGCGATCCCTGGGGGAGCGGGCGCTCCTGGTCCGTGGGAACGCGGACCGCGAGCTGGTCACGCTCGCACGCGGCGGCGGCACGGCCATCCCCGACCCTGTGGCCCCGTGGGCGGCGGCCCAGCTGCGGCCCGACGACGTCGCCCTGCTCGCCGGCCTGCCGCACCCCGCGGAGCTGACCGTGCGCGGGTTCGGCCGCGTCGTGTTCTGCCACGGCACCCCGCGGGACGACGAGGAGGTGGTGCTCGTCGACTCGTCCCTGGAGCGCTGGGCCGAGGTGCTCGGCGGGCTCGACGCCGACGTGCGCACCGTCGTCATGGGCCACACGCACATGCCGTTCGTGCGCCTCGTCGACCGGCGGCTGTGCGTCAACCCCGGCAGCGTCGGCATGCCCTACGGCCGCGCGGGCGGCTCCTGGGCGCTCCTGCGGGACGGGCAGGTCGAGCTGCGGCACACGCCGGTCGACGTCGAGGCGGCGGTGGCCGCGATCGCGACGGCCAGCACGTACCCCGGCGCCGAGGAGTGGGCACGGGAGTACGTGACCTCGGCCAACAGTGACGCGGACGCGCTGCGGGCGTTCGCGCCCCGGGACGGCCGGGGATGAGGCTTGGTCAGTACGGCCACCCCACGAAGGCCAGGAACGCCCCGGCCGATAGGGGAGCGTAGAGACAGGACGTGGCGTAGAACTGGGCCGACCAGTCGCCGACCCGGACGTGGCTGAAGGTCGCGCAGACCCAGAACAGGATCAGCCCGAAGGCGGCGATCGCCCCGATGCCGGGTACGCCGAGCAGCCCGGCGAGCAGCCCCGCCGCTCCGGCGATCTTCAGCGCCCCGATCGGGAACACCGTCCAGGACTCCGGGACGCCGATCGTGGCCAGGTTCTGCCGGATACTCTTCACGACCCGCTCGGGGCGAGCCACCCACAGCACACCGGACATCGCATTCATCGCGACGGCCACCACTACGACCACCAGTCCCCACGTCGTCATCGTTGCTCCGTTCGTCTCGGCGGATGCCGGATCTCGTCACCGCCGATGTCCCGACGACGTAGCCGCCGAGAAGGTCAGGCGGCCCGCCGACCGCACGTTCCGACAGGGTGTCTCGTCGGGTGGGTGACGGTAGGAGCGACCGAGGGAGCAGCCACGACCATGACCACGGAGTCCGAGCCCGGGCAGGGCCCGACCGATCCGGTCCTGCAGGTGCTCGTCAGCGAGCGGCGCCAGGTGATCAGCGTCGCCTACCGGCTCCTCGGCTCCCTGGCCGACGCCGAGGACGTCGTCCAGGAGACGTACGCGCGCTGGTACGCCATGACCCCGGAGCAGCAGGAGGCCATCGACGTCCCGGGTGCCTGGCTGACGAAGGTGGCCGGGCGCATCTGCCTCGACCTGCTCAAGTCCGCGCGGTCCCGGCGGGAGCGGTACGTGGGCGAATGGATCCCGGAACCACTGCCCGGAGGCACGGAGTGGATCAGCGGGTCGTCCGGCGGAGCCGCGGACGACCCCGCCGAGCGAGTCAGCCTCGACGAGTCGATCACGATGGCCTTCCTCGTGGTGCTCGACTCGATGACACCGGCCGAGCGGGTCGCCTTCGTCCTGCACGACGTCTTCCGCTACTCGTTCGTGGACGTCGCCGAGATCGTGGGCCGTACGCCGGGGGCATGCCGGCAGCTCGCCTCCTCGGCCCGTCGCCGCCTGCACACCTCGCGGGCTCCTGCGGGTCCGGCGGCCCAGCAGGCCGGCATCGTCCGGAAGTTCAGGCAGGCCTGGGAGGCCAAGGACATCGACGCCCTCGTCGGACTCCTCGACCCCGACGCCACGGTGATCGCCGACGGCGGCGGCCTCGTCAGCACGGTGCTCCGCCCGGTCGAGGGCAGCGAGCAGATCGCGCGCTACATCGTCGCTCTGGCCGAGCGGGTGCCCGGCCTGACGGTCCTGGAACGCGTGGTCAACGGCCGGCCGGGCCTGGTGGCTCAGCGGGACGGCGTGACGGTCACGGTGGCGGCGTTCCACGTCGAGGGCGACCGGATCACGCGCATCTGGACGGTGCGCAACCCCGACAAGCTCGGGCCCTGGAGGGGTGCACAGTCGCTCTCGTGATCCTTCCTGCGGCCGGCGAGCCGGGTCGAGCCGTCGATGTCGGTGTCCCGGCGTAGCGTGCGTCCCATGGCCGACACCGATCCCGAGATGCTCATCACCGACGCCGCGGCGTGGCGCACCTGGCTCGACGAGCACGAGGGGACGTCGGACGGCGTCTGGCTGGTCCTTGCGAGGAAGGGCAAGGACTCCGCGACGAGCCTGACCCGCGACCAGGCACTCGAGGAGGCGCTGTGCAGCGGCTGGATCGACGCCCAGGCGCTCAGCCGGGACGACACCACCACGTTGCAGCGGTACTGCCCCCGCCGGTCCCGCAGCCGCTGGTCGGCGCGGAACGTGCGTATCGCGGACCGCCTGGTCGCCGAGGGGCGGATGCGTCCGCGCGGTCAGGAGGAGATGGAGAAGGCGAAGGCCGACGGGCGCTGGGAAGCCGCCTACGAGGTCAACAGCAACTTCGAGGTGCCGCCCGACCTTGCCGAGGCGCTCGCGGCGAGCCCCCGCGCCGCGGCGATGTTCGAGATCCTCACGGCGCAGAACCGGTTCGCGATCCTGTTCCGGGTCACGGGGGTCAAGAAGGCGGAGACCCGCGCCCGCAACATCACCAAGTTCGTCGAGATGCTGGAGCGCGGCGAGACGCCGCATCCGCAGAAGCGGAAGCTGGAAGCCTGACGGTGGGGAGCGGTACCCGGACGACTTTCGAGACATGTCGGACCGGTGTACGGGCGGTGCACCTTTCGTGCGGCGCGTGAGCACGTCAGCGGTGTGCCGATGTGCTCCCCTAGGGTCGTATCCGTGTCGCAGACCGAGGAGACAAGCGTGACGTCCAACCAGACCACCGCGCCGCCCATCGACAAGTCGGGCGCTGTCCCACCAGCCATCCAGGCGGCCGCCTCATGGTCCTGGCGCATGCTCCTCATCGGTGCGTTCGTGGCCGCCGCGCTCTGGCTCATCACGCTCCTGAAGACGATCGTGATCCCGGTGGCGGTGGCCCTGCTGCTCACGATCATGCTGACGCCGTTCCGCCGCCTGCTGAACGAGCGGCTGCGCGTGCCGCGCGGGCTGTCCGCGGGGCTCTCGCTGATCGGTCTGGTCGTCGTGGTCGCCGGCCTGATCACGCTGGCCGGGCAGTCGATCGCCAACGGGTTCGCCGACCTGCGGACCCAGGCCATCAGCGGCTTCAACGAGCTGTGGACACAGCTGTCGGTGACGTTCGGGCTCGAGAACGAGCTGCGGAGCTACAGCCAGGACATCCTCGACCAGCTCGAGACGCAGCAGAGCGCGATCGTGAGCGGCGTCTTCGGTGCCGCCGCCACGGCGGGCAGCGTGCTGGTCGGGGCGTTGATCGCGCTGTTCTGCACGTTCTTCTTCCTGCACGACCCGCGGGGCATCTGGGGCTGGCTCGTGGGCCTGCTGCCGCAGTCCTCCCGGGAACGCGTCAACCAGGCCGGCCGGCGCGGGGCCGTCACGCTCGCCGCCTACACCCGCACGCAGATCCTCGTCGCCGCGGTGGACGCCGTCGGTATCGGGATCGGCGCGGTGTTCTTCGTCCCGTCGCTCGCCCTGCCGATCAGCATCCTGGTGTTCGTCGGTTCGTTCGTGCCGGTGGTCGGTGCCATCGTGACGGGTGCCATCGCCGTCGTCGTGGTCCTCGTGTCGAACGGCTGGGTCGCCGCACTCATCATGCTCGGTGTGGTGCTGCTGGTGCAGCAGATCGAGTCGCACGCGCTGCAGCCGTTCCTCATGGGCCAGGCCGTCTCGCTGCACCCGGTCGCCGTGATCCTCGCCGTGGCCGCCGGGTCGTACGCCGCCGGCATCGTCGGTGCCCTGTTCGCGGTGCCGCTCGCGGCCGTGCTGAACACCGTGATCCTCTACCTCAACGGGCACGACAAGTTCCCCGAGCTCGGTGACGAGGACGCCTTGCCCATCCGGTGGCGAGCGGCCGACGCGCCGCCGATCCCGCTCCGGCTGCGGCGCGGCACCGGCGTGGTGGCCGAGGCGGCCGCCGAGGACGTCGGCGTCGACGAGGACACCTCGGGCCGGGGCGCTTCAGAGGGTGATCAGAAGCGCTGAACGTGCATCCGGCGGCTGAGTCGGGCAACATGCCCGCTGTGCCCCTGGATCCGTTCGACCTGGAGTCGTACGGCGGCCACCTCACGGTGTCCGCCGACGACGCCCGTGCCGCCGCAGCGATGCTCGACGGCGTCATCACCCGTACCCCCATCACCGAGAGCCGCGCGCTCTCCACCATCGCCGGCACGAAGGTGCTGCTCAAGTGCGAGAACTTGCAGCGCGCCGGCTCGTTCAAGGTGCGCGGCGCATACGTGCGCCTCGCGCGTCTGTCGGCCGCCGAGCGGGAGCGCGGGGTCGTCGCCGCCTCCGCCGGGAACCACGCGCAAGGCGTGGCGGTAGCCGCGGGGATGCTCGGCATCGACACGGTCGTCTACATGCCGGTCGACGCCGCCCTGCCCAAGGTCGCCGCGACCCGTGGCTACGGGGCGGAGGTGCGGATGGTGGGCTCGTCGGTGGACGAGGCGCTCGCCGCCGCACGCGTCGAGGCCGCCCGTTCCGGGCGCGTGCTCATCCACCCGTTCGACCACGTGGACGTTGTGGCGGGCCAGGGCACCGTCGCCCTGGAGATCCTGGAGCAGGTGCCGGACGTCGCCACCGTCGTCGTGCCGCTGGGCGGTGGCGGTCTCGTGGCCGGCATCGCCGCGGTCCTGGCCGAGGCCGCACCGCACGTGAAGGTGGTGGGCGTGCAGGCGGCGTCGGCCGCCGCGTACCCGGGCTCGCTGGAGGCCGGCAAGCCGCTGGCGGGAACGCTCGGTTCCACCATGGCCGACGGCATCGCCGTCGGGCTGCCCGGCGACGTGCCGTTCGGGATCGTGCAGAAGGAAGGCGTCGAGGTCCGGACCGTCACCGAGGACCAGCTCTCGCGTGGTCTCCTCGCGGTGCTCGAGCGCTCGAAGCTGATGGTCGAGCCCGCCGGCGCGGCAGCGGTCGCCGGCATCATGGCCGCCGGACCCGGCGCGTTCAAGGGCCCGATCGTCGCGGTGCTGTCGGGCGGGAACATCGACCCCCTGGTGCTGCTGCGTGTGGTGCAGCACGGCCTCGTGGCCGCCGGGCGGTACCTGAAGCTGCAGGTGCGGCTGATGGACAAGCCGGGCGCTCTCGCCCGGCTCGTGGAGACCATCGCCGCCGCGGGCGCCAACATCGTCGCCGTCGACCACACGCGGACCGACGTCTCGCTGGCGGTGTCCGAGGTGCGGGTCAACCTGCAGCTCGAGACCAAGGGCGCCGACCACCGCACCGCCGTCGTCGAACGCCTGGAGTCCGAGGGCTACGAGGTCATCGCGAACTGATCGGTGTCCGGGTGTCGTGCCGGCGCGCTCCCGTTCGTCGTCAGGGTGACGCGGCAGACCGGCCGCGGGACCATGACACCGGGGACCGCCCCGGAAGGGAGCACGCCATGCGCTATCTCATGCTCGTCCTGTCCACCCCCGACGCCCCGGCCGACCCGGGGAACGTGCCCGAGATCGAGGACTGGGTGCGGGACACCTACGGCACCGGCCGCGCAATCCTCGGCGACCGGCTGCGCCCGCCCGCCGACGCCGTCGGCGTGCAGGTCCGTACCGGTGAGGTGGTCGTCACCGACGGCCCGTTCTCGGAGACCAAAGAGGTGATCGCGGGCTTCGACATCCTGGAGGCGCCCGACCTCGACGAGGCGATCAGGATCGCCGCGGCCCATCCGATGGCGCACACCGGCGCGGTCGAGCTGCGCCCCTTCTGGCCGCTGGAGCTCGACAGCGACGCCACGGCCACGGAGCCCGGGGCAGAGGAGCGCTGATGCGCTACCTCATGCTCGTCCTCGAGCCGGACGAACCCGACCGGGCGCCGACGCCGGAGACCGAGACCTGGGTCGCGGAGCAGGATGCCTCCGGCGCACGCGTCCTGGGCTCGCGGCTGCGCCCGGGTGCCGACGTCCGCCGGGTGACCGTGCGAGACGGGGAGACCGTCGTGACGGACGGGCCCTTCTCGGAGTCCAAGGAGGTCATCGGCGGGTTCGACATCATCGAGGCGGCGAGTCTCCAGGAGGCGCTCGCGATAGCTGCCGCGTCCCCGGGGGCGCGGGATGCGCTGGTCGAGGTCCACCCGTTCTGGCCCACGGAACCGTGACCGACGTCGGGCAGGCCGTCACCGCTGCCTTCCGCGACGAGTGGGGCCGCGTGCTCGCGGCCGTGGCGCGCAGCACCGGCGACCTCGACCTCGCCGAGGACTGCACGCAGGAGGCGTTCGCCGTCGCGCTGCGCACCTGGCAGCGCGACGGCGTGCCCGACCGTCCGGGCGCGTGGCTCACCACGACGGCGCGCAACCGCGCGCTGGACCGGCTCCGGCGGCGCAAGGTCGAGGCGGAGAAGGTGGCGGTGTCCGCGCGGCTGACCGAGCGGCTCGACCAGGCGGTCGCCGACCCGGTCGCCGAGGCGGCGGACGCCCTGGACGGCGACGGCTGGGCCGGTGTCGAACCGGAGGATCCCGACGGCGACCTGCTGCGCCTCGTCTTCACCTGCTGTCACCCCGCGCTGCCGCTGGAGGGACGCGTGGCGCTCACCCTGCGGTCCCTCACCGGCATGACGACGGCGCAGGTCGCGCGGGCCTTCCTCGTGCCGGAGACCACCATGGCCCAGCGCCTGACCCGGGCCAAGCGCAAGATCCGGAGCACCGGTATCGCGTTCCGCGTGCCGCCGCCCGAGCTGCTGCACGAGCGGGTCTCGGCGGTCCTCGCCGTGCTGTACGTGCTGTTCACCGAGGGCTACGACGCGTGGGCGGAGCCTGCAGAGGACGGCGCGGGCGCCACGGCCCGCCGCGCCCTGGCGGACGACGCGATCCGCGTCGCCCGGCTGGTCGCGCGCCTCCTGCCCGACGAGCCCGAGGCGCGGGGACTGCTCGCGCTGCTGCTGCTCCAGCACGCACGGCGGCAGGCCCGTCTGGGCCCCGCACCCGATGGGCTGCCGCGCACGCTCGAGGAGCAGGACCGGTCGCTCTGGCGGCGCGACGAGATCGCCGAGGGGCTGGCCGTGCTCGACGACGCGCTCGCGGCACGTCGCGCCGGCCCGTACCAGGTACAGGCGGCGATCGCCGCGCTGCACGCCCGGGCGACCGCCGCTGACACGACGGACTGGGCGGAGATCGAGGCCCTCTACGACGTCCTGGTGGACATGACGCGCTCGCCGGTCGTCGAGCTCAACCGGGCGGTCGCCGTGGGGATGTCGCGGGGGCCCGAGGCCGGTCTGGCCGTGCTCGACGGCGTCGCGTCAGCCCCCGAGCTGACCGCGTACCACCTGCTCCCCGCGATGCGGGCGGACCTGTTGCGGCGTGCGGGCCGGTCCGCGGAGGCAGCGGCGGAGTACCGGCGGGCGCTCGACCAGGTCGACCGGGAGGGTGACCGGAAGCTCCTCGAGCGCCGGCTCGCGGACCTCACACACGCCGACGGGCCTGCCGGACGTCCAGGTCACAAGGGTGATCCGGCCGTCTGACAGGCCCGGGCTCGTTCAGGCTTCTCGGCCTTGGCTGTCAGCCTCGACTGTCAGCCCTGACTGTCAGCCCTGGAAGGGCTTGGCGCCCGTGATCTCCACGGGGATGTCGCGCCCGTTCGGGGCGTGGTAGCTCGTCTTCGCGCCTATCGACTTTCCGTCGATCGCTGCGCCCAGCGGCGACGTCGGCGAGTAGACGTCGAGGTCCGTGGACCCTGCCATCTCGCGCGAGCCGAAGAGGAAGTTCATCTCGTCGCCCGCGACGATTGCGGTCACGACCATGCCCGGCTCGACCTTGCCGTCGTCCGCGGGAGTGCCGACCTGGACGTTACGGAGCTTTTCGGTGAGCTCGAGAATGCGCAGCTCGTTCTTTCCCTGCTCCTCGCGCGCGGCGTGGTACCCGCCGTTCTCCTTGAGGTCGCCCTCGTCGCGAGCAGCGGCGATGCGCTCGGTGATCTCCGCCCGGTAGGGGCCGGAGAGATGCTCCAGCTCAGCCTTGAGCTTGTCGTGCGCCTCCTGGGTGAGCCAGGTGACAGAAGCGTCGGCCACGGGGGCTCTCCTTTCGTCGTTGCTCGATCGAGCCACAGTTACGGCAGCGCGGCGGGCCCGGCCGACGGAGCGGATCGGGCACGCGCGTCAGCCGGTCAACACAGCGTGTGAAACGACGAGAATACCAATTCCCGGGAAAGACTTGCCAAGACAATCCCTGTTTCCGCTCTGAGCGGACGGGGTATCTATTCTGAGCCGCTGGCCTCAGCGCAGGTCACAGTGGTCGACGATGCCTGTGGTCGCGAGCTCCGTCGTGGCTACGGTCACCGTGTGTCGCGTCGTGCGCGCCTCGTCCGGGCCCACCTCGACGTCGACCGCGCCGACCTCCGCGTAGTTCCTGCTCAGCGCGGTCACCGTGCACACGGCCTCGGTGCCGGGGGGCATGCTGACCTCGAACGTGACGTCCACCGCTTCGGCGCTCGTCACCGAGAACCCGACGTCGGCGAAGGTCACGGGGTCGCGCTGGGTGTCGACGATCGTGAACCACGCGGCGATCGCGACACCGGCGGCGAGGGCCAGGGTCACAGCGATCCGGGCGCCCACCGAGAGCTTCGGGCGGGGGCGGATGTCGTCGTCCTCGTCCCACGGGTCGTCCTCGCCGCGTTGCGTGGGTATCCGCGGCGTCCCGGGCCTTGCACGGCCGTAGCGCTCGGCGAGGCCCGGTGCCTGCGGGTGCGCGGTGCCGGTCGGGGCGGCGGGGTCAGGGTCGGTCATCACGGCTCGCTCGGTTCGAGGTGTCAGTGGTTCGTAGCAAGATTGTCCCTGGACCATCATGGTCCATGAGAGTCGCTGTTCGAGAACGATTGTCCCAGTACTTATCCCACACAGGAGGACCCAGTGTCCGTACCCGAGCGCGAGCCGCTCCGTCTGATGGCGGTGCACGCGCACCCGGACGACGAGTCGAGCAAGGGCGCCGCGACGACGGCCCGCTACGCCGCAGAAGGGGTCGAGGTCCTCGTCGTGACGTGTACCGGTGGCGAACGGGGCGACATCCTGAACCCGTCCTTCGAGGTTCCCGAGGGCCACGAGTTCGAGTCGATAGAGGGCCGCCGCGCGGTCCGCCGGCTGGAGATGGCCCGGGCGGCCGAGGCGATGGGTGTACGTCAGCAGTGGCTGGGCTTCGTGGACTCGGGCCTGCCCGAGGGTGACCCGCTGCCCCCGCTGCCCGAGGGCTGCTTCGCGCTCGTCCCCCTGGAGGAGGCGGCCGCACCGCTGGTGCAGGCGGTCCGGGAGTTCCGCCCGCACGTCATCACCACCTACGACCCGTCGGGCGGCTACCCGCACCCCGACCACATCAAGTGCCACGAGGTGTCGTTCGAGGCGTTCCACGCGGCGGGGGACCCGGAGCGCTACCCGGGCACGGGTGAGCCGTGGGAGCCGCTCAAGCTCTACTACAACCACGGCTTCTCGATGAAGCGCATCCGCGCGGTGCACGAGGCGATGGAAGGTGCCGGGCTCGAGTCGCCCTTCGGCGACTGGGTCGAGTCCCGCGACGCACGGGAGATCCCCGAGCGTCAGGTCACCACGCTGGTCCCCGTCGCCGACTTCTTCCCGAACCGGGACGCCGCCCTGACGGCGCACGCCTCGCAGATCGACCCCAAGGGCTTCTTCTTCGCGGTGCCGCGCGACCTCGAGGTCGACGTGTGGCCCTGGGACGAGTACGAGCTCGCGGAGTCCCGCGTGCCGCTGCCCGAGCGTGCCGATGGTGAGTACGAGCAGGACCTGTTCGAGGGTGTCCGGTCGGAGGTCCCCGCATGAGCCCGCTGATCACCGGAGCGATAGCCTTCGCGACCGAACCGTCGCCGAACCCCACCGAGGGCAGGCTCCGCCCGGGCCTGGAGGAGTGGCAGGTCTCGCCGGGGCTCATCGGCTTCGTCGTCACCTTCGCGCTCGCGATCGCGTGCGTGCTGCTGTTCCTGAACATGAGCAAGCACCTGCGCCGTGCGGGCCACAACGCGCGCGAGCAGGGCCTGCCGGTCCCGGTCCCGCAGGTCGTCAGCTTCCGCCGGTCGGAGGACGACGCCCGTGACACCGACGCCCGTGACAGCAAGGCAGAGCAGGGCGAAGGTTCCGAGGCGCCCAGCACACCCGACGCGTCCGGCTCGTCGCCCGGTTCCTCCGGCAGCAGCAGCGGTGGCGGGTCAGGTGACTGACACGGCCGGCACGGCCGGCACCACCGAGCCGGGCGCCCCGGCCGGCGTGGTCCGCGTGACGGTCGCGCAGGTGGCCGTCTCCGACGACCACGGCGCCAACCGCCAGACCGTGCTCGACGCGTTCAAGGTGGCGGCGCGCGCCAAGGCCAACCTCCTGGTGCTGCCGGAGTACGCGTCGGCCTACGATCCGCGCGGCGTCGGGCCGGAGCATGCCGAGCAGCTCGACGGACCGTTCGTCACGCTCCTGTGTGCCCGTGCCCGCAAGCACGCCGTAGCGGTGATCGCGGGCGTCACCCTGCCGGGATCCGACGGTGTCCGCGCGGTGAACGCGCTGGTCGTGGTCGACGACGCCGGCGAGATCGCCGGCGTCTACCGCAAGGTGCACCTGTACGACGCGTTCGGTTACCAGGAGTCGGACCTGCTCGAGCCCGGCCCTGCCGACGCCGAGCCGGTCACCCTGCGTCTTGGCGGGCTCACCTTCGGTGTGCTGACCTGCTACGACCTGCGGTTCCCGGAGTCGGCCCGTCGTCTCGTGGACGCGGGGGCGGACGTGCTCGTGTACCCGGCCGCCTGGGTCGCGGGGCCGCTCAAGGCGGATCACTGGCGCACGCTGCTACAGGCGCGGGCGATCGAGAACACGGCGGTGACGATCGGTGTCGGCATGACCGGCAAGGGCGTCACGGGGCGCACGGTCCTGGTGGGGCCGGACGGCGTCGTGGGGCTGGAGATGGGCGAGGAGCAGGCGTACCGCACGGTCGATCTCGACCCCGCCCCGCTCGCGGCGGTCCGCCGGACCAACCCGTCCCTGGTGAACCGTCGCTACACGGTGGTGCCCACCGGCGCGTGAGGCCCTCTGATCCCGCCCGACCCGGTCCCGCCCGACGAGCGGGACACGAACGCAAGGACGACCCATGGCGGTGTGTGGAAGGCTGACCCGATGCCCGTGACTCTCCGCCGCATGGATGTTCGGCGCCTGCCTGCCTGGCTCGAACGCAGCCGGGACGAGTACGCGAACGACCTGGTCACGGCAGGTCAGACGCCCCAGGATGCCCGTCGGCACGCGGACGAGAGCATGGCCGGCTCGTTCCCCGCCGGTGCGCCGCTGCCGGGGCACGTCGTCTTCGACGTGGTCGATGACGCCGGGGAGGTCGTCGGATACCTCTGGATCGGACCGGACACGAGCGACGACCCCGGCGCCTGGTGGATCTGGGACATCCTGATCGACACCGACAAGCGCGGCCTGGGCCTCGGGCGGAGGACGATGGTCCTCGGCGAGGAGTATGCCCGGGCGCAGGGCGCCCACACCATCGGTCTCAGCGTCTTCGGGTTCAACACCGGCGCGCACGGCCTCTATGAGTCGCTCGGCTACGAGACGACCACGATCAAGATGCACAAGAGGCTCGGCCGGGGCCAGAGCAACTCGTAGCGGCCGCGGGCCGGCCGGAGCCTCAGACCGCGAGGTTGGCCAGGTAGATCGCGACCAGGTGGCACGCGAAGCCGACGACGGTGAGCACGTGGAAGATCTCGTGGAAGCCGAACCAGGCGGGGCTGGGATCGGGCTTCTTGGTGCCGTAGACGATCGCGCCGATCGTGTAGGCCAGGCCGCCCGCCAGGATGAGCCAGACGACGGCGGGGCCGCCGATCGCCCAGAACTGGCCCATGTAGGCGACTGCCACCCAGCCGAGCGCGAGGTAGACCGGTACGTAGACCCAGCGCGGGGCGTTGAGCCAGAACACCCGCGCCAGCAGCCCGAGCAGCGCGCCGCTCCAGACCAGCCAGAGCAGCACCGTGCCCTGGTCGCGAGGCAGGAGCAGGACCGCGAGCGGCGTGTAGGTGCCCGCGATGATCAGGAAGATGTTGGTGTGGTCGAGGCGGCGGAGCACGGCGTCGGTCCGGGGTGACCAGTTGCCGCGGTGGTACACCGCGGACACGCCGAACAGCAGGCAGGCGCTCAGGCCGAATATCGACGCGGAGATCTTGCCCGGCACCGTCGGGGCCAGCACGATCAGCACGATGCTCGCCGCCAGGGCGAGCGGGAACGTGCCCGCGTGGATCCAGCCGCGCAGCCGCGGCTTGATCTTCCGCTCGACCTTCTCGACGGTGGTCGAGACCGAGTCGGAGATGTCGTGCACGACGTCGGAGGCCTTGTCGCGCACGTCGTTCAACTTGCCGTCGAACGTGCCCGCCACGTCGTCCGAGCGGTCCGCCGAGTGGTTCGGCTCGCCCGTAGGTGCTCGCACGCTGCTCTCCTCTGCGTTCGGCAACCGGCGTCCTCGGGGTGCTGGGACGCTACCTACGGTTGCGTAACTTACTCTAGCGTAGGTTAGGTGATCGCCCGCTGGACAAGGGCCTTGTGAAGATACTGCGCCGGGTTGGCGGGAGTCGCCCGTCCGGCGTCCCAGAAGGGTCTCCGTGCGCAGGAACGCGCGCGTTCGAGAGGTACCTTTGTCCACGTCCTGCCGGGTTCCACCCAGCGCCAGAACTTCCGTGCCGCCGCGTCCAGCGGCTCCCACGGCCCGATCCACTGAGGTATTCGTGCGCCTGCCCAGCCCGTTGTACCGCCTCTACGAGCGACGCCTGGCGTTCGCCCTGCACGGCGCGACGCTGCCCCGGCACATCGGCGTGATGCTCGACGGCAACCGCCGTTGGGCACGCTCCTTCGGGGAGACGGCCGCGACGGGGCACCGTCGCGGCGCCGACAAGATCACCGAGTTCCTGGGCTGGGCCGAGTCGCTGGGCATCGAGGTCGTCACGCTGTGGATGCTCTCGACGGACAACCTGAGCCGGTCGGCCGACGAGCTGAGCAACCTCCTCGACATCATCGAGGACGCGGTGTCGGACCTCGCGGAGTCGGGCCGCTGGCGCCTGCGCGTCATCGGCCGGCTCGACCTGCTGCCCGCGCGCCTGGCCTCCGCGCTCCGCGCGGCCGCCGACCGGACCGCCGGCGTGAAGGGCCTCCAGGTCAACGTGGCGATCGGCTACGGCGGCCGCACGGAGATCGCTGACGCCGTCCGCAGCTACCTCACCGAGCGCGCGAAGGACGGGGCTACGCTCGCGGACCTCGCCGAGTCGATAGACGTCGAGCACATCGCGGAGCACCTGTACACCAAGGGGCAGCCGGACCCGGAGCTGGTCATCCGGACCTCGGGCGAGCAGCGCATCGGCGGGTTCCTGATGTGGCAGAGCCAGCACACCGAGTTCTACTTCTGCGAGGCGTACTGGCCGGCGTTCCGGCGGGTGGACTTCCTGCGCGCGCTGCGCGACTTCTCCCTGCGGGAACGTCGTCTCGGACGCTGATCGAGGCCGGTCCGGACGCCTGTCGAGAGGGGTCTCGCAGGTCCTCTGGACAGTTCTCCGTATGGTGAAATTCGCCACCACAGACTGAGGTAGGTAACTGAAAGTTCAGTCGGGTAGCGTGCCCTGGATGACGAGGAGGGTGCGCTGATGACCGAGCGACGTGTGCCGTCGGCTCGCGAGGCCGCCGAGGCGTGGGAGTCGCTGTTCCGCGCACAGGTGACAGTGATGCGCCGGCTCCTGGCGGACGACATCTGGGGCGATCTCAGCATGCGCGAGTACGACGTGCTGTTCACGCTCGCCTCCGGCCCCGGCGAGACGTTGCGCCTGCGTGAGCTCAACGAGAACATCCTCATGGCCCAGTCGTCCCTCTCGCGCATGGTGGAGCGGCTCGAGAAGCGCGGCCTGGTCCGCAGGCACCCGGCGCCGGACGACGGGCGAGGCGTCCTGGTGAGCCTGACCCCGGAAGGTGCCGCCACCCAGAAGGAGCTCGGGCGGCGCCACGTCCGGTCGATAGCGCACTACGTGACCCCCGCGATGGACGCAGAGGACCTGATGCGGCTGCGTGAGCTGACGGAGATGCTGCGGTCGGCCCAGACGGACATCGACGACTTCTGAGCAGCTCGCGGGCCACCTCGTAGGCCGGCTCGCAGGCGGGTGCTCAGGCCGAACGCGCCTGGTGCCGGAGCGCCTCCACCACCACCCGCACCGCCGCCCGGTCCATGGTGGTGTGCCGCACCACCAGGTGGATGTCCCGGCGGGGCGGGTCCGTGAGGTCCAGTGTGTGCACGGCATACCGGTCGTGGACGGCGAGCAGGGGCAGCAGCGTGACCGAGAGCCCCGCCTCGACATGGCTGAGCAGCGTGCCGTGGCTCTCGAACCGGGCAACGGTCCGCGGTGTGAACCCCGCCCGCCGGCAGAGGCGTTCGGCCAGGTCGGCGAGGTGGGCCCCGGGGTGCTCGAACGCCCAGGGCTCGTTCGCGAGGGTGGCCAGGTCGACCCGCCCCGAGCGTGCGCCGGTGGCCGTGTCCCGCGCCGTCACGAGTACCACGCGGTCGCCCGTCAGGGGCATGCGCGTGAGGTCGGTGTCGGGAGGGACAGGGGCGTCCGGGAAGTCCGCGCAGACGGCGACGTCCACCTCGCCGCGCTGCAGCGCGGGCCGGCTGACCAGGGGCTCCGCCTCGGTGAGCTCCACGGTGATGCGGGGGTGCTCCTCGGCGAGGGCGGCGACCGCCGGCACGACGATGCCGTGGAAGGCGCTCGTGAAGGCGGCCAGCCGCACCACGCCGGTGGGTTCGGACCGCAGGCCCGCGATGTCCGCCTCGGCGGCGGCGATCCGGTCGAGGATGTCCGACGCGTGGCCCGAGAGCGTGACGCCCGCGGGCGTGAGCCGGATGCGTCGGCCGACGCGCTCGAAGAGCTGCGCCTTCGCCTCGGTCTCCAGCGTCGCGAGCTGCTGGGAGACGCTCGACGGGCTCATCCGGGCCGCCTCCGCGACGGCGCGCACGGTGCCGAGCAGGTGCAGCTGGTGCAGGAGGCGCAGTCGCCAGGGGTTCAGCATCCGCCCATTCTTGTGCACAACTGTCGAACAATCTATTCGGGAACGTGTCCTGGACCCGCACACCCGACCGTGATTACCGTCACCTTATGAACGTCGGCGTCCCCACAGAGATCAAGAACAACGAGAGCCGGGTCGCGCTCACGCCCGCCGGCACCCACGAGCTGGTCCGGCGCGGCCATGAGGTGCTCGTGCAGGCCGGCGCCGGGCTGGGTTCCGGCTTCGACGACGACACGTACCGGCTCGCCGGCGCACGGATCGCCGACACCGCCGAGGAGGTGTGGGGCAGCGTCGACCTCCTGGTCAAGGTCAAGGAGCCGATCGAGCCCGAGTACACGCTCATGCGGCCCGACCTGACCCTCTTCACCTACCTCCACCTCGCCGCGTCCGCGCCGTGCACCGACGCACTGCTGGCAGCGGGCACCACCGCCGTCGCGTACGAGACCGTCCAGCTCCCCGACCGCTCCCTCCCGCTGCTCAGCCCCATGAGCGAGGTCGCCGGCCGGCTGTCCGCACAGGTCGGGGCCTACCACCTGATGCGGCCCCAGGGCGGCACCGGGGTGCTGATGGGCGGAGTCGCCGGCACGCCGAAGGCCAAGGTCGTCGTCATCGGCGGCGGCGTGGCAGGCGAGCACGCCGCGGCCAACGCGCTGGGCATGGGCGCCGACGTCACGGTGCTGGACGTCTCCATCCCGCGGCTGCGCCAGCTCGAGGTGCAGTTCGGCGGGGCGCTGGACACCCGGGCGTCCACCGCGTACGAGGTGGCCGAACAGGTGGAGACCGCCGACCTGGTGATCGGCTCGGTCCTGATCCCCGGCGCCGCCGCGCCGAAGCTCGTCACGGACGCCATGGTCAAGGCCATGAAGCCTGGCGCACTGCTCGTCGACATCGCCATCGACCAGGGCGGCTGCTTCGAGCACTCGCACCCCACCACGCACGACGCCCCGACCTTCGCGGTGCACGACACCCTCTACTACTGCGTGGCGAACATGCCCGGCGCCGTACCCGTGACGGCGACGCGGGCCCTGACCAACGCGACGCTGCCGTATGTCGCGGCGCTCGCGGACAAGGGCTGGCGGGACGCGATGCGCGCCGACGCGGCGCTCGCCCAGGGGCTCAGCACGCACGCCGGGCAGATCACGAACGCGGGCGTGGCGGAGGCGTTCGGCGCCCAGGCGGTACCAGTGGCCGAAATCCTGTCCGACTGAGCGTCCCGACCGCCTACGATCGGCGCGTGGAGCCGCTGCACGTCGTTGTCTGCCCCGACTCGTTCAAGGGCAGCCTGTCCGCTGCCGAGGTCGCGTCCGCCGTCGCCGACGGGGTGCTGGACGCCGCCCCGGACGCCGTCGTGACCTGCCTGCCCATGGCCGACGGCGGTGAGGGCACGCTCGACGCGCTGCTCGCCGCCTGGGGCGGGGAACCGCTGACCGTCGCGACGGTGGACGCGATAGGCCGTCCGTCGACCGCCCGGTGGGCGGTGTCGCCGGACGGACGGACCGCCGTCGTCGAGCTCGCCGAGGCCAGCGGCCTGCCGGGTGTCTCCGACGCGCCGCTCCAGCCGCTGCACGCGAGCACCCGCGGCACCGGGGACGTCGCGCGGGCCGCGCTCGACTCCGGCGTCGCGGAGATCCTCCTTTGCCTGGGGGGCTCGGCCTCCACGGACGGCGGCTCGGGCATCCTGACCGGGCTGGGCGCCCGTCTCCTCGACGCGGACGGCCGGCAGGTGCCCGACGGCGGGGAGGGGCTGGCCTCCGTCGCGTCCCTCGACCTGTCCGGACTGCACCCGCGGGCGCGCGAGGTGCGCTGGCGCCTCGCCGTCGACGTCACGAACCCGCTGGTGGGCGAGCACGGCGCAGCGCGGGTGTTCGGTCCGCAGAAGGGCGCACGCGACGGGGTGGCGGAGTACCTCGACGACGCACTGCGGCACTGGTCGGAGGTCCTGGAGCGCGAGACGGGCGTCGCCGTTGCCGAGCTCCCCGGCACGGGCGCCGCCGGTGGCGTGCCCGCCGGGCTGATCGCCGTGCTCGGCGCCGAGAACACCCCCGGCGCCGTGCTCGTCGCCGAGGCGGTGGGCCTGCCCGCCGCGCTCGCCTCCGCCGACCTGGTGATCACAGGGGAGGGGTCCTTCGACTCCCAGTCCGTGAACGGCAAGGTGGCCGACGGCGTCGCGCGGCTCGCCGCGGCGTCACCCACCCGGCCGCCGGTCGTGGTCGTGGCGGGTCAGGTGCTGCTTCCCGAGGCGCTGGCCCGCGCCTCAGGCATCACCGCCGCGTTCTCGATCGCCCCCGGGCCGGTCGAGCTGGACGACCTGATCGCCCGCACCGCGCCGCGTCTGCGCGAGCTCGGCGCCGCCGTCACGAACCTGGTCGGCGCCGTCCGCCGCTAGCACCCGCCGCGTGCGGAGCCACATCGCCGCCACGACGGACGCGACCACCTGCACCAGCCCGGTGACCACCAGGACCGGACCCGCACCGAACGCGCCGATCAGCGCGCCGCCGACGAGCAGCCCCGCCGAGGCGCCCCCGCTGTGCAGCACGGTCTCCGCCGTGAACGCCGTCCGGCGCTCCGCACCGGTCGTCCGTTCGACGATCAGCGCGTTGAGCGCGGCGATCCCGAACGGCATGGTCACGCCCCCGACGGCGGACACCAGGGCGACCGCGAGCAGGTTCGGCGCGGCCAGCGGCAGCGCGAGGTACGCCAGCCCGAACACGACCCACGAGACCACTATCGCCGGGACGCGCGGCACCCGGTGCACCACCAGCGGCACGACGAACGACAGCCCGACCGTCGCGGCGCCGTAGCCCGCCATGCCTGCCGCGACCAGCTCGCCGGGCCGGTCGAGCTCCGCCCCGAGCAGGGTGAGGCCCAGGGTGAACGCGAACCAGGTGACGCCGCCGATACCGGCCAGCCAGATGCCCACGGCCAGGTCCGGATGCTGACGCAGCACGGCACGGATGGACGGCGCGGCCTCACCTCGTTGGTCGAGCGGCACTCGTTGGTCCAGCGGACGTCGCTCGGCCCCCGGCACCGTCAGCATCGCCACCGCGCTCACCGCGACGGCCGCCGCCTCGCACCACAGCAGCGGCTCTGCGCCCCACACGACCAGCAGCCACGCCCCGAGCGGCGGCGCGAAGATCATCGACGACCGGTGCGCGAGGTCCTGCCAGGCCAGCGCCCGCGCGCCGACGTCCGGCCCGTTGCCGGGCAGCTCGGCCAGGTCGGCGGTCAGGGCGCGCTGCGCGGGGGCGAGCATCGCCGCCGTCGTGCCGGTGACCAGGCCCGTCACGCACAGCACGACCGCGCCGACGCCGACGGTCGCCGCGGCGACCGGCACCAGGACCAGCCCGAGCACCTGCACGGCGAGCAGGATCGCGAGCGAGCGCCCCGACGTCAGCCGCGCCCGCAGGCGCCGGCCCCACCATGCGGAGGTGAGCAGCGGCAGGCCCGCGAAGCCGCCGACGAGGCCGGTGGTCCAGGCGTCGCCGGTCTGGTCGAGCGCGACCAGGGGCAGCGCGACGGCGGTGATGCGCTGGCCGGTCCACGTGACGAAGGTCGTGGCGGTCAGGGTGGTGAGGTGTGGGTGACGCACAGCCTCATCCTGAGCGGACGGCGCAGGGCCCGGTAGACGGCCCCCGGGCATGACCCGACATAGGCTGTGGCTATGAGCTCATATCCCACGGTCGAGGACCTCCGGCTGGTCGACGCGGTCGCCCGCCACGGGTCGCTCGGCGCCGCCGCACGCGAGCTGCTGGTGAGCCAGCCGTCGGCGAGCCAGCGGCTGGCCGCGCTGGAGCGGCGCGTGGGCGTCACCCTGTTCGACCGGGACACCACCGGCGCGCGTCCGACGGCGGCCGGGCGGGAGTTCTACGAGCAGGCCGCGCACGTCCTCGACCACCTGGGCGCGATAGTCGGCCGTTCGCTCGCGGCCGCCCAGTCGCGGACGGTGTCCGTCGGCACCATCCCGAGCCTCGCGGGCACGCTGTTCGCGGTGCTGGACGTGCTGCTCGGCGACGTGGTCCTCCAGCCGGAGGTGGAGCACGGTCCGCGGCTGCTGGAGTGGGTCGAGCGGGGGACGCTCGACGCGGCGTTCGTGACCATCGCGAAGCAGGTACCGATCGCCAGGGGCCTCGTGGTCACCGAGGTGGGCCAGCACGACCTGGTCACGCTGCTGCCCGACGGCGCCCCGGAGCGCGGGTCCGGGCGGCGGCCGTACGCCGGTCAGACGGTGGTCTGCTGCGCGCTCGACCTGTCACGCGACATCCTGCTGCAGCGGCTGACCGACCTCGGCGCGCAGGTCCGGCACTCGGCCACCGCGGAGTCGGCGGTCCGGACGGCGCGAGAGCGGCGCTGCGCCGTCGTCGTGCCCGACATGGTGGCGCGCTGGTACGCGGCGCCCGGCGACCGGATAGAGCCGGCGCCGGTCCGGTTCGGGGTCCGGCTGTCGCTGGTCACCCGGAGCCCTGTGCCGCCGGGCCTGGTCGACGTGCTCCCGGGCCTGCGCGAGCGGCTGGACCGCGGCAACACGCACGCCCGGCGGAAGGCATCCTGAGCCGCGAGGATCGACACGGCTGTTCGCCCGGCACGGCCTCGGGTGGGTTCTGACAGGACGTCGCTTCGATGTCACGTCCCGTTCGCCGCTCTCCGGGCGGGCCTCCAGCGCGGACGGTGGAAAGATATGAGCATGCCCGCGAACTCCCCCCAGCCTGCGGCGCACGACGCCGCGCCGTACGACGCCCTCCTGCTCTACTCCTTCGGTGGCCCGAACAAGCCCGAGGACGTGGTGCCGTTCCTGCGCAACGTCACCGCGGGCAAGGGCATCCCGGACGAGCGGCTCGAGGAGGTGGGCGAGCACTACTACGGGTTCGGCGGCAAGAGCCCCATCAACGAGCAGAACCTCGCGCTGAAGGCGGCGCTCGAGGCCGAGCTCGCCGACCGCGGCATCGACCTGCCGGTCGTGTGGGGCAACCGCAACTGGGAGCCGTACACCGGCGATGCACTGGACGAGCTGGAGAAGCTGGGCGCCGAACGCGCCGTCGCGCTCGTGACCAGCGCCTTCTCGTCGTACTCGGGCTGCCGCCAGTACCGCGAGGACCTCGCGGTCACGCTCGACAAGCGCGGCCAGCTCGGCCCCGACGGGTCCACTGGCGTCCAGTTCGACAAGGTTCGTTCCTACTTCAACCACCCGGGCTTCGCCCAGGCCAACGTCGACGCCGTCGTCGAGGCGTACGCCGAGCTCGCGGCACAGGGCGGCTCCGGCGCCGACGCCAAGCTGGTGTTCGTCACGCACTCGATCCCGGACACGATGGAGGCGGCGTCGCGGATCTCGCACGCCACGTACTCCGAGCAGCACCTCGACCTCGCCCGGGTCGTCGCTTCGCAGGTCGCCGAGCGGCTCGGGCACGACGTGCCCTGGGACCTGGCCTACTGCTCGCGCTCCGGCCCCCCGAGCCAGCCGTGGCTCGAGCCGGACGTCAACGACCACCTGGAGGCCCTCGCGGGAGAGGGGCTGCGCGACGTCGTCCTGTCCCCGATCGGGTTCATCTCCGACCACATGGAGGTCGCCTACGACCTCGACACCGAGGCGCTGGCCACCGCCAAGGACCTCGGCATGACCGCCGTCCGTGCCGGCACGGTGGGCACGCGTCAGCCGTTCGTCAGCGGCCTCGTCGACCTGCTGCTGGAACGGGCCGCCCTGGCTCGCGGCGACGAGATCACCGAGGCGACCGTAGGCTCGCTCCCGGCCCTCCGCTCGGTCTGTGCCCCGGGCTGCTGCCTGCGGCGCGACGGCGAGCCGAGCGGCGTCCCGGCGCTGTGCAGCACCGACCTGTACTCCTGAGTCCTGCGGGACGGCCACGAGCGAGAGGCAACACATGAACGACGCACACGTGCACGGGGACACCGGCCACGAGATCGACACGGCCGCCATCAACGAGGGCATCCGGTACACGATGTTCTCGGTCTTCTCCGTGACGGAGACGCTTCCGGCGGACGAGGCCGAGCGCAAGGCAGTGGTGGCCGACGCCGAGGCCGCCGTCGGCGGGGGCAGCGACCCGGCCGCGACCACCGGCGACCTCGTGACCCGTGGCTGGTACGACATCGGCGGTCTGCGCTCCGACGCCGACCTCCTGCTCTGGACCCACGGCGCGTCGATCGAGGCGGTGCAGGGCGCCTACCAGCGGCTGCGCGCGTCCGAGCTGGGCCGTTCGCTGGAGCCCGTGTGGTCGGTCGCCGCGCTGCACCGGCCGGCCGAGTTCAACCGCGGGCACGTGCCGGCGTTCCTCGCGGGGGAGGCGCCGCGCGACTACATCTGCGTCTACCCGTTCGTGCGCTCCTACGACTGGTACCTCCTGCCCGAGGCCGAGCGCCGCACCATGCTGCGCGACCACGGCATGGCGGCCGCCGGCTACAAGGACGTCCGGGCCAACACGGTGTCCGCGTTCGCGCTCGGTGACTACGAGTGGATCCTCGCCTTCGAGGCCGACGCGCTGCACCGCATCGTCGACCTGATGCGGGACCTGCGCGCGACCGAGGCCCGGCGTCACGTGCGCGAGGAGATCCCGTTCTTCACGGGCCCGCGCACGAGCCTGGAGGCCTGGGCGTCCCGCCAGCCCCTGAGCTGACCCCTCCACCTGCCGAAGTAGAACTCTGGCGAGATAGAACTCTGGCGAGATAGAACCGCAGCGCGCCGCGGTTCTATCTCGCCAGAGTTCTACTTCGCTGCAGTTCTATCTCGCCAGGGTTCTAGGCGGATTCAATCGGTGGTCGCAACACCGGTCGTGTCCGCTGACAGTAGCTTGCTCATTGCTTCGTAGGGTGTGTGCCAGTCCAGGACCTTGCGGGGTCGTCCGTTCATCACGAGGGCGACGTCCGCGAGGTCCTGGGCTGTGTGGACTCTCAGATCGGTGCCCTTGGGGAAGTACTGGCGCAGCAGGCCGTTGGTGTTCTCGTTCGTGCCGCGTTGCCAGGGCGAGTGCGGGTCGCAGAACCACAGATCCAGGTCCTCGACGATCTGGATGCCCGCGAACGGGGTCATCTCCCGGCCCTGGTCCCAGGTCAACGAGCGGCGCAGGTGAGCCGGCAGGCGGGTGATCTGTTCGCGCATCGCGGTGGCGACCTGCTGCGCGCCGTGCCCGTCGGGCAGGTGCAGCAGCATCAGGTACCGCGTCTGACGTTCGACCAGGGTTCCGATCGCTGAACTGTTCCGGGTGCCGGTGATCAGGTCGCCTTCCCAGTGCCCGGGCACGGCCCGGTCCTCGATCTCCTCGGGACGCTCCGAGATCATGACCTCGGGTGGTAGCACGTGGGCACCACCGGCGCGTTGAGCACGGGTCACTGCCTGCGGGCGGCGGACCGCGCGCCCCGACCGCAACGCGGTATGCAGCTCTTTGCGCAGCCCACCGCGGCCCAGGACGTAGAGCGACTGGTAGATCGCTTCGTGGCTGATGCGCATGTTCTCATCATCGGGGAACTCGACACGCAGGTGGCGGGAGATCTGCTGCGGGCTCCACGAGCGGGCCTTACCCGTGCCCGGCTCGTGCCCTGCCAGACGCTCACCGATCCAGGCGGCCAGGGCCGGATGGGTGGCCAGCTTGCCGGGCTTGGGCCGGGCCAGGCGTTGCTCGGCCCGGCGGTGCGCGACCGAGGCCTTGTAGCGGCGAACGTCGGGATGCGTGCCCGCGGCCAGCTCCCGGGTGATGGTCGACGGCGCCCGCCCCAGCACCCTCGCGATCTGACGGGCGCTGGCACCCTCAGCGCGTTGCAGCGCGATCTCCTCGCGTTCGGCGAAGGACAGCAACCGGCCCGTGGGCTTGGTCAGGGACACGTCGGGCATCCCGCCAGCCTTACGGATCCAGGCCTGCGCTGACCAGGTCGTGATCCCGGCAGCCTCAGCGGCTACCGGGATCCGACCATGAGCGCGTAACTCAGACCAGAAGGCCCGCCGGTGCTCCCGCGGCACGGGTAGACGACTCCAAGACTTCATCGAACACCCCGATCATCAAGGGGTGTTGCGACCACCAGTTGAATCCGCCCTATCTCGGCGGGAGGGTGGCGGCGAGGGCTGTGGCGCCCAGGTCGTCGTCGGAGAGGGTCGTGGGGGTCAGGCCGGCGGCTTGCAGGTGTTCGACGGCGGCGCTCACCTGTCCCTCGCTCGTCTCGATCAGCAGGTGCCCGCCCGGGCGCAGGAGCCTCGGGGCCAGGTCGATCACGCGGCGGAGGATCACCAGGCCGTCGTCCCCGCCGTCGAGCGCGGCGTGCGGTTCGTGCTCGCGGGCCTCCGGCGGCATCATGCTGATCGCGGTGGTCGGTACGTACGGCGCGTTCGCGACGAGGACGTCGACGCGGCCCCACACCTCGGCGGGGAGCGGTTCCGCGAGGTCGCCCGCGTAGGTGTGCGCGGTGAGCGCGCCGGCCCCGGGACCGCCGTCGTCGGACAGCGCCTTGAGGTTCTCGTGCGCGCACGTCACGGCAGCCGGGTCGACGTCGGCGGCGTGGATCTCGACATCGCGCCCCGCGGCGAGGAGGCAGGCCGCGACGGCGCCGCCGAGCGCGCCGCAGCCGCAGCACAGGTCGACCAGCAGCACCGGGCCGGAACAGGTGTCGGCGGCGCGTGCGACCGCCTCCCGGACCAGCAGCTCGGACCGCTGCCGCGGCACGAACACGCCGGGCGCCACCAGCCAGCGCCGACCGTCGAGCTCTGCCCAGCCCACCAGGTGCTCCAGCGGGAGCCCGCCGACGCGCGCGGCGGCGAGCTCCTCGAGGCGGGCGGCGTCGCCGTCGGCGGCCTCGGTGATGATCCGGGCCTCGTCCTCGGCGAAGACACAGCCGGCGGCGCGCAGGCGCGCTACGAGTTCGTCCATGGCGCGAGCGTAGGCGAGGGGGCCGCGAAGTAGAGCGCCTGTCCGAGTCTCCCTCGCAGGGCCAGGGAGACTCGGACAGGCGCTCTACTTCGCGGCCCCCTCGCGATCAGGGGTACAGGCCCCGGATCTGGTGCGCCTCCGCGACGCGCTTGACGCCGATGACGAGCGCGGCGTCCCGCAGCGACAGGCGCTCGCGCTGGGCCAGCGCCGAGACCTCCGCGTACGCGGTGATCATGCGGTGCTCCAGCTTGTCCGCGATCTCCTGCTCGGTCCACCAGTACGTCTGGTTCGCCTGGACCCACTCGAAGTAGGAGACGACCACGCCGCCGGCGTTGGCCAGGACGTCCGGGACCACCGTCACGTCGTTCTTGGCGAGCAGCGCGTCGCCGGCCGCCGTCGTGGGGCCGTTGGCACCCTCGACGACCCAGCGGGCCTTGACGCTGCCTGCCGTGGTCTCGTCGAGCACGCCCTCGATGGCGGCCGGGACCAGCACGTCGACGTCGAGCGCGAGAAGCTCCGTGTTGGAGACCCGGTCCGCGTCGGGGAAGTCCACGACCGAGCCCGTACGCTGCACGTGCTCCATGAGCCGGGGCACGTCGAGCCCGCCGTCGGCCCGGATGCCGCCGTACTGGTCGCTCACCGCGACGACGCGCGAGCCGCGTGCCGCGAAGATCTCCGCGGCGTGCGAGCCGACCTTGCCGAAGCCCTGGATGGCGACGGACACGTCGCTCAGGGCCATGCCGGCCTCGGCGAGCGCTGCCGACGTGACGTGCACGATGCCCGCCGACGTAGCGGTGCCGCGGCCCAGCGAACCGCCGACCGCGAGGGGTTTGCCGGTCACGACCGCGGGGATCGTGTACCCGCGGTTGACCGAGTAGGTGTCCATGACCCAGGCCATGGTCTGGGCGTCGGTGCCCATGTCCGGGGCCATGATGTCGGTGTCCGGGCCGATCATCGGCATGATCTCCGACGTGTACCGCCGGGTCACGCGCTCGAGCTCGGCCTGCGAGTAGCCGCGGGGGTCGATGGCGACGCCGCCCTTGGCGCCGCCGTACGGCAGGTTGACCACCGCACACTTCCAGGTCATCCACATGGCCAGCGCACGCACCTCGTCGACGTCGACGGAGGGGTGGTAGCGCAGGCCGCCCTTGCCCGGGCCGAGGCTCACGTTGTGCTGCACGCGGAAGCCGTGGAACAGGACGGTCTCGCCCGTGTCGCGACGGAGCGGCACCGCGACGTGGATCTCACGGCGCGGCGTCGCGAGCATGCGGTGCAGGCCCTCGTCGTAACCGAGGATCTCGGCCGCCGTGGCGAGCTGCGAGTGCGCGGTGGCGAGTGCGGAACCCTCGGCGGGCGATCCTGACGGCGCGAAGCTGGGTGGTGATGTGGGTGTGGACGTCGTTGTCGTCGTCACGTGGGTCCTCCGGGGAGAACGGCGCCTACCGCCTTGGGAGCGGGGCGCGGGTTGCGCGGCGCGGGGTTTGCGCCTCGGTATCACCGTATCGCTTCGATGGGCCTGGTTGCGCGCCGACGAGGAATGAGTTCGGTGATGATTCGGTTGGCCGCACGGCTGACAGAGCGGAAGTCTGCCGCCGCTTGAGGGTTGCACAAGGAATTTTGCTCAGACAATGCACGATCACTGGGTAGGGCAGACCATCAGCCGCGCTTCGACCGGCTCCGGAACGACGACGGTGTCTCGCCGGTCAGGCGCGCGAACGTGCGCGTGAACGACGGCTGGTCGTAGAAGCCCGCTGCGGTCGCGACGTGGGCCAGCGGCACGGTACTCGTGGTGAGCAGGTGCGCCGCGCGGTCGACCCGGAGCCGCAGCACGAGCTGGCGCGGGGAGAGCCCGAAGACCCGCCGGACCCGGCGGTCCAGGGACGCGGAGCTGCACCCGGCGAGCACGGCCAGGTCCGTCACCGAGGGCACCTCGCCGTGCTCGAGCAGGTTCTCGATGTCGGCGCGCAGCCGGGCCATGGCCTGGATGGTCGCGTCGTCGGCGTCCCCGGAGCGGAGGTCCTGCGACACGGAGACCAGCCCCACGTACGCGCCGGACTCGTCGTGCAGGGGCAGCTTCGACGTCAGGAACCAGCCCGGCGCCCCGCCGACGTGCCGGATCAGCTCGAGCTCGCCCCGCAGCGGCTTGTCCGTGGTGCGGACGTGGGTGTCCTGGTTCTCGTAGCGTTCGGCGAGCTCGGGCACGAAGAGGTCGGCCGCGCGCTTGCCGATGACGTCCCGGCGGGACCGCTCGCGCGTGCGTCCCACGAAGACCTGGTTCACGAGCACGTAGCGCCCGTCGGCGTCCTTGGCGCAGAACATGACCCCGGACAGCTCGTCCATGAGGGCGACCATCGCGGGGTTCAGGGCTGCCAGCAGGGCACTCGTCTCAGGTCGAGCCGTGCTGTTCGACGGGTTGCTCATGGGGTTCCGATGCTACGCGGCGCGGGGCCGCGCGCTTGGCGAAAACCGGTGCCGACAGCGAGTGATCTCGCCAATACATGTGAACGGCTTCGGGTGCACTCTGGAGGAATGAAGACCTCCGCCCGGCGCGACCGCGCCGCATCCGCCACAGTCCCGACCGGGGGCGCAGGCGCACCGGACAGCGCCACGCCTCAGGCTCCGACCGGGCCGGCCGTGCAGCCCGCCGCCGACACCCTCGTCGAGGACGCCGTAGCCCTCGCCAGGACCTGGATCGGCACCGCCTCCGGCACCTCCACCGGCATCTCCACCGGCACGGACGCCGGTTCGAAGACAGCCGGCTCCAAGACCGCCGGCTCCAAGACCGACCGAGCGGTGGCCCGCGCGTCCGCCGCCCTCGGCGCGCTCGTGTCCGACCCCGCGGGCCTCGAGCTCGCCGTCGGCTTCGTCGACGACGTCGCCCGCCCGCAGGACACCCACGTCGCCGCGAAGGCCCTGGCCAGGCTCGGCAAGCAGGCCGGCAGCGCCACCTTCCTCAGCCCCGCCGACCGCGCCCTGTTCCGGGCCGGCGCCCTGGCCGCCCCGGCGTTCCCGGGCATCGTGGTCCCGGCGGCCCGCGCCCGCCTCCGCCAGCTCGTGGGCCACCTCGTGGCCGACGCCGGTGCCGGGCTCACCGCGCACCTCGCCCGCACGCGGGCCGAGGGCTACACCCTCAACGTGAACCTGCTCGGCGAGGCGGTGCTCGGTGCCGAGGAGGCCGCCGGCCGGCTGGCCCGCACCATCGCGCTCGTGGAGCGTCCGGACGTCGACTACGTGTCGGTCAAGGTCTCCAGCGTCGCCGCGCAGCTCGTCACGTGGGACCTCGAGGGCTCCCGCGACCGCGTCGTCGAGCAGCTGCTGCCGCTGTACCGCGCCGCTCGCGACCACGGCGTCTTCCTCAACCTGGACATGGAGGAGTACCGCGACCTCGCCCTGACCACCGCGGTGTTCACCGAGATCCTGAGCCGCGACGAGTTCCGCGACCTGGAGGCCGGCATCGTGCTGCAGGCCTACCTGCCGGACGGCCTGGGCGCCCTGGACGGCCTCACCGAGTTCGCCACCCAGCGGGTCGCCGACGGCGGCGCGCGCATCAAGGTGCGCATCGTCAAGGGCGCGAACCTCGCGATGGAGCACGTCGAGGCCACCCTGCACGACTGGCCCCAGGCCCCGTACACCTCCAAGCCGGACGTCGACGCCAACTACGTCCGCATGCTCGACCACGCGCTGCGCCCCGAGCGCGCGCACGCGGTCCGCATCGGCGCGGCGTCGCACAACCTGTTCCACGTGGCGCTCGCGATCCTGCTCGGCCGGGCACGCGGCGTCTCCGAGGCGCTCGACATCGAGATGCTGCAGGGCATGGCCCCGACAGAGGCCGCGGCCGTGCGCGACGAGGTCGCCAAGGACGCCGGGCGGGTCGTGCTGTACACCCCCGTGGTGCGCGACGAGGACTTCGACGTCGCCATCTCGTACCTGGTGCGGCGCCTGGAGGAGAACGCGGCGGAGCAGAACTTCCTGCACGCGGCGTTCGCGCCTCCGCGGATTGAGTCTGTCGAAACCGGGGTCTCGACAAGCTCGACCACCAAGGCCCCCATGGACCGGCAGGAGGCCGCGTTCCGCGCGTCCGTCGAGCTGGGCGTGCACTACTCGCCCGACGACGTCACCCCGCGCCGCCGTCCGCGCCCCGCACCCGAGCCGGTGACCGGACCGTTCCGCAACGCCGCCGACACCGACCCCGCCGTCGCCGAGCACCGCGTGTGGGCGCAGCAGATCACCGGCCCGCTCTCCGGGTACGTCCCGGCGATCGCGGAGCCCCTGGTGACGTCGGCCCAGGTGGACGACGTCGTGGCGCTCGCCCGGCGTGCCGGCGCCGCGTGGTCCAAGGTGTCCGCGACCGACCGGGGCCGCGTGCTCCGCGCGGCGGCCAGGCACCTGGAGGCCGCTCGCACCGACCTCGTCGCGGCCATGGTGCACGAGGCCGGCAAGACCGTCGCAGAGGCCGACCCCGAGGTCAGCGAGGCCGTGGACTTCGCCGCGTACTACGCGCAGGCGGCCGAGGCGCTCGACCCGACGTCGGAGGCGTGGCCGGGCGCCCGCTTCACCCCGGACGGCGTCACGCTGGTCACCCCGCCGTGGAACTTCCCCGTCGCGATCCCGATCGGCGGCGTGCTGGCCGGCCTCGCGGCCGGGACCGCGGTGATCGCCAAGCCCGCGCCGCCCACGCCGCGCTGCCTGGAGATCGCCGTCGAGGCGGTGCACGCCGCGCTCGACGAGGTCGCCCCGGAGATCGGGCTGGACTCGGCGCTGGCCCGCTCGGTCGCGCAGTTCGTCCGCGTGCCCGACGGCGACCTCGGCCGCCGGCTCGTGACGCACGACGGCGTGTCCCGCGTGATCCTGACCGGCGCCATCGAGACCGCCGAGATGTTCGCGTCCTGGCGGCCGGAGCTCCCGGTGCTCGCCGAGACGTCGGGCAAGAACGCGATAGTCGTGACGCCGTCGGCGGACCTGGACCTGGCCGTCGCGGACGTCGTGCGCTCGGCGTTCGGGCACGCGGGGCAGAAGTGCTCCGCCGCGTCGCTGGTGATCCTGATCGGCTCGGTGGGCGATCCCCGCAGCGCGACCGGCGAGCGGTTCCGGCGGCAGCTGGTCGACGCGGTGGCGTCGCTCGCCGTCGGCCCGGCGACCGAGCTCGCGACCGTGATGGGGCCGCTCACCGAACCGGCGCAGGGCAAGCTCCTGCACGCCCTGACCACGCTGGAGCCCGGCGAGACCTGGCTCGTGCGGCCGCGCCGGCTGGACGCGATGGCTCGCGAGGCGGGCCTGGGCCGCGGCAGGCTCTGGACCCCTGGCGTACGCGACGGCGTCCGACCCGGCTCGTTCTTCCACCTCACCGAGTGCTTCGGCCCGGTGCTGGGCGTCATGACGGCCCGCACGCTCGACGAGGCGATCGACCTGCAGAACGCCGTGTCGTTCGGCCTCACCGGTGGCATCCACTCCCTCGACGACACCGAGGTGGCGCACTGGCTCGACCGGGTGGAGGTCGGCAACGCGTACGTGAACCGGCACATCACCGGCGCGGTGGTGCAGCGCCAGTCGTTCGGTGGCTGGAAGGCGTCCTCCGTGGGACCCGGCGCCAAGGCCGGCGGCCCCAACTACGTCGCACAGCTCGGCCGGTGGGAGGACGCGGCGGACGTGCCCTCGCGCACCGCCGACCCGTCCGGCTGGCTCGCCTGGGCCCGGGCCGACGACGACCGCGCCTGGGTGACCGAGTTCGCCCCCGCGCACGACCCCTCGGGGCTCGGCGTCGAGTCGAACGTGTTCCGCTACCGGCCGGTCCCCGGCATCACGGTGCGGGTCGGCGCCGACGCGCAGGACGTCGAGGTGCAGCGCGTGCTGGCCGCCGCCGCGCGGGCGGACGTGCGGGCGACCGTCGTCGGGCAGCGGGAGATGACGGACGAGGCCTTCGCCGACGCCGTCGCCGACGGCAAGGTGACCGGCCGGATCCGCGTGGTGGGCGAGGCCCCCGGGCTGCGTGACGCGGCGGCGAGCCGCCTCGGCTCGGTCACGGTCCTCGACTCCCCGGTCCTGGCCAGCGGCCGCCGCGAGCTCCTCACGATGCTCCGCGAGCAGGCGGTGAGCCGCACGATGCACCGCTACGGCCACCAGCGCACCGCGTAGAAGTCGCCGAAGTAGAGCGCCTGTCCGGGACACGCGCTCTACTTCGCCGACAGGTAGACGGCGAGGTAGAGCGGGTGTCCGGACAGGCGCTCTACTTCGGCGAAGCGGGGGTCAGGCGGAGTCGCCCTCTATCAGGCGGGGGGCGAAGATGCGGCGTTCGTCGCGGACCGGGCGGCCTGCCACCAGGTCGACCAGCATGCTCGTCGCGGCGCCGACCATCTGCACCACCGGGTTGTGCACGGTGGTCAGCCGGGGCGACGTCGTCTCGGCGATGCCGAGGTCGTCGAACCCGACCACCGAGACGTCGCCCGGCACCGACCGGCCGCGGTCGGCGAGCACGCGCAGCGTGGCCTCCGCCATCAGGTCGGACGCGGCGAAGATCCCGTCCAGGTCGGGGTGCGCGTCGAGGAGCCGGGCCGCGGCGACCGCCGCCCCGGCGACCGTGAAGTCGCCCTCGACCACTGCGTCGTCGGGCAGGCCGGCGTCCCGCAGCGCGTCCCGCCACCCGACCATCCGGTCCACCCCGGCCGGCATGTCGAGCGGTCCGGTGATGGTGCCGATGCGCCGGCGGCCGCGGTCGATCATCCGCTGGGTGGCGATGCGTCCGCCGGTGACGTTGTCGACGTCGACGTAGCGCAGGCCGCGCGAGAACATCGGGTCGGGTTCGAAGAGGCGGCCCACGAAGACGGCGGGCAGCATGGTCGGCCCGAGCTCGGTCTCGAGGTGGTCGCCCCGGTGGTGCGACGCCACGATGACGCCGTCCACGTGGCCGCTGCGCAGGTAGCGGCCCACCCGCCCGCGCTGCTCGCCCGGCCGGGCGAGCAGCAGCACGAGCTGGAGATCGGTCCCGGCCAGCCCCTCGCTGACACCCGCGAGGGTGCCGCTGAGGAACGGGTCGGTGAGGATGCGCTGGTCCGGCTCGGGCACCACGAGGGCGATCGAGTCGGTCCGCCGGGTCACCAGCGACCGGGCGGCGCGGTTCGGTGCGTACCCGAGGCGCGCGACGGCGTCGTCGACGGCCGCCTGCGCCTCGGGGGAGACTCGCAGGCCACCGTTGATGGCGCGCGACGCGGTCGACCGGGATACCCCGGCCGCCTGTGCCACGTCATCCAGGGTGGGTGGGCCTGAGGTCGTCACGCCTGGGGAACCGCCTTGTCCTCGCCGGAGTTGTCGCTGGGGCGCGTGAGGACCGATGCCGAGCGCTCCGGAACGGCGTTGGTCCGCGCGACCTGACCGTACCAGCGGCCCGACGCCTTCACCGTGCGCTCCTGCGTCTCGTAGTCGACGCGCACGAGGCCGAAGCGCTTTCCGTAGCCCCACGCCCACTCGTAGTTGTCGAGCAGCGACCAGCCGAAGTAGCCGCGCACGTCGGCACCCTCGTCGATGGCGTCCTTGATGGCGCGCAGGTGCACGTCGATGAACTCCAGGCGCTGCTGGTCGTCCACGAACCCGTCCGGCCCGACGACGTCCTCGTACGCGCTGCCGTTCTCCGTCACGTACAGCGCGATGCCGCGCGGTCCCGTGTAGTCCTCCTGGAGCCGCAGCAGCAGCCGGGTCAGGCCCTCGGGCTGGACCTCCCAGTTCTGGTCGGTGACGGGCAGGCCACGCGGGTGCGTGTACGCGCCGTCGCCCGCCGGGAACGGGGACGACGACGGGCGGCTGACCGGGGCGCCACCCTCCAGCGGCCGCTCGGCGGGCGTCGCCGACACGGCGTTGCCGTGGTAGTAGTTCACGCCGAGCGAGTCGATGGGCGTCGAGATGATCTCGAGGTCGCCGTCGTGGATGTGCCGCTCGAGGCCGTACGCGCGCACGTCCTCCAGGACGTCCTCGGGGTACGCGCCGCGCAGGATCGGGTCCGCGAAGATCCGGGTGAACCCGCCGTCGAGCCGGCGTGCGGCGTCGACGTCGGCGGGGTCGTCCGGGTTCACCGGGTCCTCGACCTCGAAGTTGAGCGTGATGCCGAGGTTCGCCTCGGGTGCCCGCTCCCGCAGCGCCTCGACGGCCAGGCCGTGGCCCAGCGAGAGGTGGTGCGCGGCCGCGAGGCCGTCCTCGCGGGACTGCCGGCCCGGCGCGTGCTGGCCGCCCGTGTAGCCGAGGAACGCGGCGCACCACGGCTCGTTGAGCGTGGTCCACACGTCGACGCGGTCGCCGATCGCCTCGTGCATGGTCACGGCGTAGTCGCGGAACCGGTACGCGGTGTCGCGGTTGACCCAGCCGTTCGACTCGGCCTCGATCGCCTGCGGCAGGTCCCAGTGGTACAGCGTGAGCCACGGCAGGATGTCCGCGCCCAGCAGCTCGTCCACGAGCCGGTCGTAGTACGCCAGGCCCGCCGGGTTGACCGCCCGGCCGCCCGGGACCACGCGGGACCACGACGTCGAGAACCGGTACGCCTTGATGCCGAGGTCCTTCATGAGCGCGACGTCGGCGGGGTAGCGGTGGTACTGGTCGCAGGCGACCTCGCCGTCCTCCTGGCCGAGCACGGCGCCCGGGACCTTGGCGAAGACGTCCCAGATGGAGTCCTCGCGGCCGTCCTCGTGGGCGGCGCCCTCCACCTGGTAGGCGGCGGTGGCCGCGCCCCAGAGGAACCCGTCCGGGAAGCCGACCGTGCCAGTGGTGTTGGCGGTCGGCTCCGTCCGGGGCGCGGTGGGCGTGTACGGCAGCGCGATCCCCGGGGCCGGCTCGCGCCGTGCCTCCGCGGTCGTCTTGACGTTGAGTGTCATCCCCTGCGTCATCCCTTCACAGCTCCCTGCATGATGCCCGCGACGAGCTGCTTGCCGACGAAGGCGAAGATCACCAGCAGCGGGAGCGTCACGAGGAACACACCGCCCATGACCAGCGAGTAGTCCACGAAGTAGTTTGCCTGCAAAGACTTCACGACGAGCGGTAGCGTCGGATTCTCCGAGCTGAGCACGATGGAGGGCCAGAAGAAGTTCGTCCACTGCTGGACGAACGTGAACAGGCCCAGCATGGCCGCGGCCGGGCGGGCCGCGGGCAGCGCGATGCTCCAGAACGTGCGGATCATCGAGGCGCCGTCCACGCGGGCGGCCTCGATCAGCTCGTACGGAAGCGCCTCGGACAGGTACTGCGTCATCCAGAAGACGCCGAACGCGGCGACCAGCGACGGCACGATGACCGCCTGCAGCTTGCCGATCCAGTCGAGCTCCGACATGAGGATGTACATCGGGATCACGCCGAGCTGGGTCGGGACCGCCATCGTCGCGATGACGAACACGAGCAGCGGGCCGCGGCCGCGGAAGCGCAGCTTCGCGAACGAGAACCCGGCGAGCGTCGAGAACAGCACGACCGCCGCGGAGACGATCACCGCGATGATCACCGAGTTCGTCAGCGCCAGCCAGAAGTTGATCTGGGTGGCCTCGATGACCGTCCGGAACTGGGTGAACAGCGAGGAGTCCGGCAGCCACTGCGGCACGGGGCTCTGCGAGATCGCGATCGGCTCCGACGAGCCGAGGAGCAGCGTGAAGTACAGCGGGAAGACCGAGATCAGCAGGGTGATCCCGAGCAGCGCGTAGACGATCCAGCCGGCGCGGCGGTTGGTGCTCCCGACGGAGGTTCGTTCCCGACGGCGGAGGGCGGCCTTGGCGGCACCCTCACCGGCGGTCTGGGCGGTGACAGCTACCGAGCTCATGCGTTCCCTCCGGTGAGGCTCTTGCGCCTGGACTTCTTGACTGCCGTGCCCGACGACGAGATGCGCCGCGTGACCAGGAAGTTCACGAGGCCGATCGCGACGATCAGGAGGAACAGCATCCACGCGACGGCGGACGCCTTGCCGAGGCTGCGCTGGTCGCCCCAGGCGAGGTCGTACAGGTACACGACGGTGGTCATCCAGTTCTGGTCCGGACCGCCGAGCCCGGCGGAGTCGAAGAGGCGGACCTCGTCGAAGATCTGCAGGCCGCCGATGGTCGAGGTGATGACGACGAAGATGATGGTGGCGCGGATCTGCGGCACCGTGATGGAGAAGAACTGGCGCACGCGGCCGGCGCCGTCGATCACAGCGGCCTCGTAGAGGTCACGCGGCACGGCCTGCATCGCGGCGAGGAAGATCAGGGCGTTGTAGCCCATCCAGCGGTAGTTGACCATCGTGGCGATGGCGACGTGGCTGGCGATCCGGTCGCCGTGCCAGGCGATCGGGTCGAGCCCGACGGCGGAGATCATGGCGTTGATCAGACCGTACTGGTCGGCGAACAGGCGGCCGAAGATCATCGAGACCGCGACGGGCGCGACCACGTAGGGGATCAGCACGCCCATGCGCCAGAACGTCGCCGCCCGCAGGTTCTGGTCCAGCAGGGCCGCGATGATCAGCGCGATGATCACCTGCGGGACCGAGGAGAACACGAAGATCGACAGCGTGTTGACCAGGGCCTTCCAGAAGGTGGGCTGGGCGAGCACGAACGTGAAGTTCTCCAGGCCGACGAAGTCGCCCTGTCCGCCGAGCAGGCTCCACTCGTGCACCGAGACGAACGCGGTGTACCCGAGCGGGAACAGGCCGGTCACCGCGAACAGGATGAAGAACGGCGAGATGTACAGGTAGGGGGAGAGCTTCACGTCCCAGCGGCCGAGCCGCTGGGAGAAGCCGATTCTGCGCGACTCGCGCTGTGGCGCACCGGAGCCCGGTGCCGGTCGTTGGGGTGTCAGAACAGCCATCTCATCTTCCGCCGCGTCATCGTCGGTTGGTCACTTGTGGAGCGCCCGGAGGGGTGCTCGCGCAGATCCGGTGGTCGAGCTGGTCGAGACCTGGGTCTCGACCAGCTCGACCACCGGATCGGGTCAGCCTCTGTTCGTGCTGAGGCCGAGGGGGTCAGGCGTTGGATCAGGCTCTAGGTCAGCCGAGGGCCGAAGCCTTCTCGACGGCCTCGTCCCATGCCTCGCCGGCGTCCTGCGACTTCGTGACGTCGACACGGTTGAGCGCGTTGGTGACCTCGTCACGGATGGCGAAGTAGTTCGCGCCCTTGAAGGGGGCGCTGTCGATGCTCTGGGCGCGGGCGGCGAAGATCTCGCCCACCGGAGCGTCGTTGAAGAACGGGTTGGTGAAGCTCTGGACGGCCTCGGACTCCTGCGCCTCGACCTGCGACGGGAACGTGCCCGCCGACTCGAAGAACCGGGTCTGCTGCTCGGGCGCGGTCAGCCACGCTGCGAGCTCCTTGGCCGCCTCGGCGTTCTCGCCCGAGGCGGGGACGGTCAGGAACGAACCGCCCCAGTTGCCGCCGCCACCGGGGAAGACGTTGGCGACGTCCCAGCCCTCGACGCCACCGGCGCGCTCCTCGACCGGACCGGTCATCCAGGCCGGGCAGATCATCGTGGCGAACGCGTCGTTCTGGAAACCGGCGTCCCAGTCACCCTCCCACTGCACCAGGCCGGCCGACAGGCCGTCCTCGACCGAGGCGGTGATCTCGTCGTAGATGTCCTTGACCTCGGCGTTGTCCGCGAGGGGCTTCGGCTCACCGGTCGCAGCGTCCTCGAACGCCTCGGGGAGCTGGTTGACCATGCCCTGGAAGGTGCCACCGACGCTGTCGTACCAGGCGGCGTCGGACTCCTTCACGAAGTCACGGCCCACGGAGAAGTAGTCCTCCCACGTGGCGTCCTCGCCACCGAGGAGCTCGGCGACCTCTTCGCGGTCGGTCGGCAGGCCGGCCTCCTCGAACAGGTCGGAGCGGTAGCAGATGGCCTCGGGACCGATGTCGGTGCCGTAGCCGATGACCTTGCCGTCGGGCGTCGTCGCCTGCTGGACCTTCCAGTCCACCCAGCGGCCCTCGAGCTCAGGGTCGGCCAGGTCGGTGAACAGGTCCGGGTACTGCGTGAGCTCCGGCAGCCAGTCGACCTCGATGGCCTCGATGTCAGCCAGGCCCTCGCCACCGGCGGCGAGCTTGGTGGTCAGGTTGGTGCGAGCGTCGTCGCTGGTGGCGGCCGTCACGTGCTCGACGGTGACGTTCGGGTGCTCCTCCTGGTACTCGGCGAGCACCTCGTCCGTGTAGCCGAAGTTGTTGAACGTCGCGACCTTCAGCGTGATGGGGCCGTCGTCCGCGGTGTTCTCACCGTCGGAGCCTTCGTTGGACCCACCACAGGCGGTGAGGGCGAGGGCGATGACGGCGGCACCGGCGGTCGCCTGGAGGGTGCGCGCGGCGGCGCGCCGGGTGGGTCGGGTACTGCTCAGCACTGGGGACTCCCTTGTCGTGCGGTCTGGGGCTAGCGGTCAAGCTGGGTGCGGTCGCGTCTCGTGCGGGCACGTCTGCGTACCGGCGCTGGAAGCGCTCCCACAAACGGGTGTGGTAGCGCTTCCACGGGCACTGATCGTTGCGCCGTCCACCGGGTCGTGTCAAGACAGGTAGCGGGCGAAGACTGCGAGCCTCACTCCTGGACCCGGAAGTCGCTGACGGTCTGCACTGCCCGGTTCCAGGCGATCTCCGGGCCGCTGCTACCGGTATCGACTGCGGTCAGAGCGTTGCCCACCTCGTCGCGGAACGCGAAGTAGTACGGGCCCTTGTACGGGGCACCGTCGATGGACTGCGCCCGGGCCGTGAAGATCTTGCCCACCGGGGCGTTGTTGAAGAACTGGTTGGTATAGCCCTGGACGGTCTCGGAACTCTGCGCCTCGATCTGCGACGGGAACGCACCGGCGGTCGTGAAGGCCTGCGTCTGCTGCTCGGGAGCGGTGAGCCATGCGGCGAGCTCCTTCGCCTCCTCGGTGTACGCGCCGGCGGACGGCACCGCCAGGAACGAGCCGCCCCAGTTTCCGCCGCCGCCGGGGAAGACGTTGGCGACGTCCCAGCCCTGCACACCCGCGGAGTAGGACTCGATCGGGCCCATCATCCAGCCCGGGCACAGCATGGTCGCGAAGGCGTCCTCCTGGAAGCCTGCCGCCCACTCGGGTGACCACTGCACGAGGCCGGCCGAGAGCCCGTCGTCGATCGCCGAGGTGATCTGGTCGTAGACGGAGCGGACCTCATTGTTGGTCGAGAGGTCGGTGGGCAGCTCCGTCGCCGGGTCCTCGAACGCGGCGGGAAGCTGGTTGACCATGCCCTGGAACGTGCCGGTCGCGCCGTCGAACCAGGCGACGTCGGACTGCTGGGCGAACTGGCGGCCCACGTCGAAGTAGCGCTCCCAGGTCGCGTCCTTGCCGCCGAGGAGGTCGGCGACCTCTTCGCGGTCGGTCGGCAGGCCGGCCTCCTCGAACAGGTCTGCGCGGTAGCAGATGGCCTCGGGGCCGATGTCGGTGCCGTAGCCGAGGAGCTTGCCGTCCGGCGTAGTGGCCTGTGCCACCTTCCAGTCCACCCAGCGCTTGGTGACGTCGGGGTCCGTCAGGTCCTCGAAGAGCTCGGAGTGCTGCATCAGCTCCGGCATCCAGTCGACCTCGGCGGCCACGACGTCCGCGAGCTCGGCGCCGTCACCCGTCGTGAACGCCTTGAGCATCTGCAGACGGGCCTCGTCCGAGGTGGGGGCCACGATGTGCTCGATCGTGACGTTCGGGTGCTCCTTCGTGTACGCCGCGAGCAGCTCGTCGGTGTAGCCGAAGTTGTTGAACGTCGACACGGTCAGCGTGATCGGGGCATCCTCGTCGCCACCGTCGCCCGCCGGGCTCTGCCCCAGGAGCGAGCCGCAGGCGGTGAGGGGCAGGACGAAGGCCGTGAGCGCGGCGAGGACCACGCGTCGGGGGGCGACGGTCCGGCTTCGGACCGGTCCGTTTTTGCTGGGCACTGGTACTCCTCGTGATCGGGACTCGTGTGTGTCGGGGCTTGAAAGCGATATCAGAGCACAAAGTTGCCCACACCCGACACGAATGTTCGCTCAGGTTCTAGCATCCGCCGCCCGAAAAGGGCAGGGGTTGAGGCCATACTGCTGCATTGGGGTGCCCGGGACGACGACGCTGGACCAGGCACGGGTGGGCAAGAGTTCGCCCACGGTAGCGGTGCTCACCGCGACCGTGCGGAGGGCGCCCACGGTGGGGCGTCCGGAGCGGGACGGCTCAGGCCGTACCGGTGCGCTTGCCGGCGAGCCAGTCACGGCCGGCCTCCGCCTCGGTCTCGAGGGTCGTGCGGACCGCGCTGACCGCCGCCTCCTCGATCACCGAGCCGAAGAGCGGCACTGTCGCCCGCACGTCGCCCGCATAGACGAGACGCGTCCCGCCGTCGGGCAGCGCTGTGAGGGCTGCCGTCGCGGTGACCCGAACCGGCGCGCCCAGGATCTCGACGGCCACCGTGCCGGTGCGCCGGCCCTCGGAAGCCGCCTCCCAGGCCTCGGCCTGGCGGATCTCGAGATGGGCGCCCACGAACGGGCGTGCCTGCACGGGGATGATGTCGGTCGGCAGGGTGCGCCGCACCACCACCGTGAACCCGGTCGCCGCTGTGCCGGTGACGTCGGCCTGCTCGACCACGCCGTTCACGGATCCGGTGGAACGCTGGGCACGCCATCGCACGAACGACTCGTCGGCGAGCATCGTGGAGACGTCGTCGATGTTCGCGGGGAACGTCAGGTCCACTGTCAGGTGCACGGGCTTTTCCTCCTCGCGACGACGGGGCATGCCGGTGGTGGAACTCTAACCCGACACGTTGCGTGCGTCCGATACGCAGCGGTGACGTCGCGGCCGGAGGCGCGCACAGGGCCTGCCCCGGGTTGTGCACAGGGCCCGCACCGGGCAATGGGCGGTTCCGGCATAGGCTGGGGCGCGTGTCCGCGATGAGTGACCTGATCCTTGAGCACGCCGATCTCGAGCCCGCCGACGTCGAGTGGCTGCATCTGCTGGTCGGCGACTGGCAGGTGGTCTCTGACCTGGCGTTCGCGGACCTGGTGCTGTGGCTGCCCACCGACGACGGGCGGTTCGTCGCGATCGCGCAGTGCCGTCCCTCGACGGGCGCGACCGTGCACTACGACGACATCGTCGGCTCGTTCGCACCCGAGGGCCAGCGCCCGCAGCTCGCGAAGGCGATGGCCGAGGCCAAGGCGCAGCGGGCCAGGGAGCCGCGCTGGTTCGGCGCGTACGCGGTCCGCGAGGAGGCTGTCCCCGTCGTCCACAAGGACACGGCGATCGCGGTGATCGCGCGGCAGACGAACCTGGGCTCGGGCCGCACGCCGTCGCGCCTGGAGCTGAACTACGTCGAGGCCGCCGACGACCTCGTGGCGATGATCCCGCGCGGCGAGTTCCCGCTGCCGAACGCGGCGACCGGGTCGCGGCGCGGTGCGCCCCGAGTCGGCGACGGCCTGATCCGGCTGAACTCCGAGGGCGAGGTCCTGTACGCGAGCCCGAACGCCCTGTCGTGCTTCCACCGGCTCGGTGTCATCGGCCCGCTCGTGGGGCAGTCGCTCGTCGAGGTCACCGCCGACATGGTCGAGCAGCTCAAGCCCGTCGACGAGTCGCTGCCGCTCGTCGTGATGGGCCGTGCGCCGTGGCGCACGGACATCGAGGCGCACGGGGTGTCGCTGTCGCTGCGCGCGATGCCGCTGACGGACCGCGGCCAGCGCATCGGCGCCGTCCTGCTGTGCCGCGACGTGTCCGAGCTGCGGCGACGCGAGCGGGAGCTCATCACCAAGGACGCGACGATCCGCGAGATCCACCACCGGGTCAAGAACAACCTCCAGACGGTGTCGGCGCTGCTGCGCCTGCAGGCCCGGCGGATGGACGTGCCGGCCGCGAAGGAGGCGCTCGAGGAGGCCATGCGGCGCGTCTCGACCATCGCCCTGGTGCACGAGAGCCTCTCGCAGACGCTGGACGAGCAGGTAGAGCTCGACGACATGGTGGGCCGGGCGCTGCGCCTCACCGCCGACGTCGCCTCGGCCGGGACCTCGGTCCGTACGGTGCGCACCGGTTCGTTCGGCATGGTGCCCGCGCAGGACGCGACGCCGCTCGCGCTCGTGCTCACGGAGCTGGTCACCAACGCCGTGGAGCACGGGTTCGTCGGCCGCACGGTGGGCACCATCAACATCGGCGTGGAGCGGGAGAACTCGGCCCTGCGGGTCGTCGTGGCCGACGACGGCGTCGGGCTGTCGCAGAACGGCGAGGGCGGCGGAGGCCCTGGCAGCGGTCTGGGCACCCAGATCGTCCGCACGCTGGTCACCAACGAGCTCGGCGGCACCATCGAATGGTCGACCCGCGAGGGTGGCGGCACGCAGGTTGAACTGCAGCTCGTGCTGCGCGTGGCCGATTCGGCGCGGTCCTGAGCCCGGTGTCCTGAACATCGCGCCGCGACATTCGGCGTGCTGCATTCGGGCACAAAAAATTGGGCGCGCGGTTCACGCGCACCCTGGTACAGCCGAAAAGAAATGACGCGAGCCGCGCCCGAGCGAAGGGGGAGTGCTCAGGCGCGGCTCGCGGAGAAGCGTGGTGCGGAGGTCAGCCCGCGCGACGAGCGCGTGCGGTGCGACGCTTGAGCGCGCGGCGCTCGTCCTCGCTCATACCGCCCCAGACGCCGGCGTCCTGGCCGGACTCGATAGCCCACTTGAGGCAGGTATCGACGACGTCGCAACGGCGGCACACGGCCTTGGCCTCCTCGATCTGCAGCAGGGCGGGGCCCGTGTTACCGATCGGGAAAAACAGTTCGGGGTCCTCTTCGAGGCATGCTGCGCGGTGGCGCCAGTCCATGGTCACGTACTCCTTGGAAGGAACTACCCGCCGTCCGGCTCGCCAAGTGGGAGCATCGTCGTCGTGCGTCTGGGGCGCACAGGTCTGGTTGTGGACCGGATTCCGATCCCTGTGCGCCAGGCGACAACCGACGGGGGTTTGTTCGGGGTGTGGTGGCTTGCTGCGTCTAGGTTCACACGCTCGTGAACGCTCGCACAAGGGGTTACGGCGAAGTTTCTTCGCCGTGAACCCTGAGGTATCCGTCACACTATTGTGAATAAGCCGCTCACCAGTATCCTAGTCCGTCATGCCAGTACTGAAAGCCTTTTTCGCGCGCCGTGTCCCGGTGTTTCTTCGTGCCCTCGTGATCGGCGTCCTGATCGAGGTGATCGGCCTCGTTGCTTTCGCCGTGGTGTTACTTGGTGAACTCCTTACTGGCGGTTCCTCCTCACTCGGGGTGAGCCTCTTTCTGGTTTTCTTCCTCCTGGGTGTTGCCTGGGTTCTCGTTGTGTCCTGCCGCGCACTTCTTGCGGGACGTCGTTCAGGCCGCGGACCCGTCGTGACCTGGCAGCTCTTTCAGATCGTCGGTTCGGTCGCGGCGATCGGCAGCGGCACCGGGGTCTCCGTCCCGGGTGGATGGGTGGCGCTCACGATCGCTGTGGTAGTGGGCGGTCTGCTCATGACGCCCACCGTCGTCGAGGCGACGTCGGCGACCGGCTCCGAGGACTGATCTGCGGCTCCAGCACCTGGCAGAGCACCGGTTCGCCCCGGCCGCACCACGCCGCACGGCCCGGTGGGCCACCCGACCCGGCGAGCGCCACCGGCGCCCCGAGCACCACGTCGGCCGCGCGGTCGGTGCCGAGCAGCACCAGCCGCGGCCCGACCCGCGCCGACAGGCCGCCCACCGACGGGCTGTCGGTAGCGAGCGCGAACGCCACCGCTGACCGCAACGCCGCTGGTGGGAGGGTGCCGCGCACGTCCTCTGCCGCGTCGACGAGCACCAGCGTACGGTCCGGACCGGTCTGGGCGTCCGGCTCGGTGTTCGTGACGACGGCCGCGTCGGCGAGCATGCCCGCGACAGCCCTTGCGTCGTCCGGGCGGACGGTCCCTCCGTAGCCGGGAAACTGCTCGAGGGGCGCGAGCGAGCGCGGATCGCGTGCGATCCCTCGTACCGTCCAGCCCTGCCGGAGGGCGGCGACTGCGAGCGTGACCAGCGCCGTGGTTCGGCCTGAGCGTGCCCGTCCGACGACCGCCAGATGGCCGTCGCCCGGTTTCCACGTGACCGTCGTGCGACGCTGCCGGTCCGGGTCGTCGCCGAGGGCGAGGACGATCCCTGTCCGGTCGCGCCGCGTCGCCGGCGGCAGGTCCGAGACGGTGGCCCGGCGGGGGAGGTGCGGCAGCCACGGCGGTGCGCCCGGGACGTGGCCCAGCTCGTCCGCGGCGCGGCGGGCCGCGGCGACCACCAGGGCTGCGGCGTCGGGCCGTGCGGGATCTGGCCGTTCGGGATCTGGCCGGACAAGTTCCGGCCGTTCGGGATCCGGCCGCTCAGGATCCGGCCGGCCGAGGGGTGGCCGGTCCTGTGCGCTCCCGGGAGCCGCCGGCCAGGCCGGGGCGCGGCGCACCAGGGGGAGCTCCGCCTCGGGCGGTGCGGTGACGTGGGCGCACTGCAGCGTCACGGGCGGTGCGGATCCCAGGCGCAGCACCGCGCGGCCCGGTGCCGTGACCGGGATGCGGGCCGCGGCGGGATCGTCGAGCACGTCCCGCGACTCGAGGGGGTCGGTGACGCGGAGCGCGATCCGTGCGCTGACGTTGGCCCGCAGGTCCGGCCCGACGGCCCCACCCGGCCGCTGCGTCGCGAGCACCAGGTGCACACCGAGGGACCGCCCCTGTGCCGCGACGCGCAGCAGAGCCGGCAGGAACTCGGGCAGGTCGTCGGCCAGCGCGCGAAACTCGTCGATCACCACGACCAGCCGGGGCAGCACACCGGGCGGCAGGGCGGCGACGTCCGGCACGCCGTGGGCCGCGAGGACGCGCTCGCGACGGCGCAGCTCTGCCCGCAGCCCGGAGAGCGCCCGCGCCGCGAGCCCCGGTTCCAGGTCGGTGACCTGGCCGACGACGTGCGGCAGTCCCGGGCACGCGCCGAGGCTCGCTCCGCCCTTGAAGTCGACCAGCACGAGAACCAGGTCGGCAGGTGAGCGGGTCAGGGCGAGCCCGAGCACGAGGGTCTGGAGCAGCTCCGACTTGCCCGACCCGGTCGTGCCGGCGACGAGCAGGTGCGGTCCGTCACGGACCAGGTCGAGGCACACGGGTGCACCGTCGGCACCTGTGCCCAGCGGCACCGCCCAGCTGTCCGCGCTGCTCCAGAGCGTTGCGAGCGCCTGTGCTCCGGGCACCTCCGTGAGGCCGTGGGCCGCGGTCAGGGATACGACGGCGGGCAGCCGGGCGTCTTCCGCGTGTGCGCCGGGCGCGGTGCGGCCGAGCCGGGCGGCGCCCGCGAGGAGGCGGGCCAGGTGCTCGGCCCACTCGCTGGTGACGCCGACGAGCGGCACGGTGCGGGCTGTTCCGTCGGGTCCGGTGATCCGGACGCGGCGGGCGTCCAGCACGCTCGCCACGGCGCGGCAGCCGGGCGGTACGGCCCCGACGGACACCACGAGACGGTCGCCGGGGCCGGCAAGGGGGCCGAGGGTCGTCGCGGCAGCGCCGTCGGCGTCCAGGACGACGACGAGCGGCCCGCCCCGGGGGAGCCAGCGGGCCCAGGACCAGCCATGAGTGCCGGGGCCCACCCGTACCTCGGCTCCTCGTGCGGCACGGTCGGTGACGAGCGCACGGGCGACGGAGCGGGCCAGCTCCCGGGGTCCGAGCACGGCGACGGCGCCGTCGTGCAGCAGTCCCTCCCAGACGCCGTCGGACGGCGGGGGCAGGGGGCGTGCGGGTGTCGCGGAGGGAGGGGCCGAGGCGCCCGGCGTGCCGGGCGCGCGTGCGGTGGCGTGGGCAGCCAGCGCAGCCGCCCAGGCGCCCGGCGACACGTGGTGCGCGGCGTGCGCGAAGGCCAGGAGGCCGGCCGGCCCCGGCAGCTCCGGCGACCGGTTCCGCGGTGCGCCGTCGGCCATGGCCCGCTGCCGGGCGGCACGGAGCTGTGGAAGCGCCACAACCAGGCCCACCAGCGCAAACGCCGCCAGGAGCGGCTGGCGCAGCGCTACGGCGAGGCCCAGCGAAGCGGCCGCCGGGAGCAGCGTGAGCGTCCAGTGCACGCCGCTGTGCGGGGGCGTGGTGCGGGGCGCGAGGCACGCCGCTGGGCCGCGCGTCCTGCGGATCGCGAGGCGTCCGCCGTGCCGCATGCGGACCCACGTACGGAGCGCGGCCAGCGGTCCGTCGGCCCCGACCACCGTCCCGGCGTCGGGCCCGGTCACGCGGGCGACGAGCCAGGGCTGGGCCGCGGCGGACCGGAGACCTGGACCCGGTGCCGGCCCGGCCCCGCGCGGGCTCGGCCGCCGCGCCTTGAGCACCGCACCGGGCAGCAGGGGGCGCTCGCCGACCACCTGGTCGTCGGTCAGCGGTTCGTCGTCGACGGCGAACGTGGCGTACCGCAGCTCCGGACGCCGGACGAGCGTCGCGAGGGGCGCACGCAGGTCGGCCAGGCGGGTGCCGGGGCGCAGGAGGAGGTCCTCGCCGGGGTGCAGGGTCACGTGCACGGCGCCGTCGGACGACGGGGGTCGGGTCATGGACCCCAGCCTCGTCGTCCACGTGCCCGGATCGGGGCGGCTACAGGGGTTCCTGTGCACGATCCCGGTTTCCACAGGCCCGCCGTCGTGCTCGCTACGGCACAACCCCTGGGTGAGTGCCCCTACCCGGGGCAAGCCGGATGTACGACCAGGGGATGACACGGTCCGGGAAGGATCAGGCCGACGCCCGATGCCCAGACCGGTCCCGGCTCCGTAGGTTCGTATCCGCCGGCCGTACCGGGGTCAGACCCGGGAAGGCCGGACCACTTCCGGGCAGCGAACGGGGACCTCCCCGCACACGCACCGTCCGGCGCGGGCCGCCACCGGCGACCGCTCGCAGCGCAGCCCGCAGCACGACCCGCTCGCAGCAAGAAGCATCGACGACTCGAGGAGAAAACTCGTGGACACCACCGTGTACGTCCCGGCGGACCAGCCGGCTCCCATGCCGGGCAGCGCCGCCCGCGCCGTACGGGCCCGGAGCCTGACCAAGACCTATGGGAAGGGCGAGGCGACCGTGCGGGCTCTGGACGGGGTGGACGTCGACTTCGAGCAGGGCCGGTTCACGGCGATCATGGGCCCGTCGGGCTCGGGCAAGTCGACGCTGATGCACCTGCTGGCGGGTCTGGACTCCGCGACCAGCGGTCAGGCGTTCCTGGGGGAGACGGAGATCACGGGTCTGAACGACAAGGCGCTGACGAGGCTGCGCCGGGACCGGGTCGGGTTCGTGTTCCAGCAGTTCAACCTGCTGCCGATGTTCACGGCGGAGCAGAACATCACGCTCCCGGTCGAGCTCGCGGGCGGGAGCGTGGACCGGGCGTGGTTCGACACCCTGGTGGACACCCTGGGTCTGAAGGGCCGGTTGACGCACCGGCCGGGGGAGCTGTCCGGTGGGCAGCAGCAGCGTGTCGCGATCGCGCGTGCGCTGATCGCGCAGCCTGATGTGGTGTTCGCGGACGAGCCGACGGGGAACCTGGACTCGCGGTCCGGGGCGGAGGTCTTGTCGTTCCTGCGTCGTTCGGTGCGGGAGCTGGGTCGCACGATCATCATGGTCACGCACGACCCGTCGGCGGCCGCGTACGCGGATCGTGCGGTCCTGATCGCGGACGGGCGGATCGCGGGGGACATCAGTGACCCGACGCCTGACTCCGCGATGGCCGGGCTGGACGCGCTGCGGACCCTCGAACCCGCCGTCACCAGCCGTCCGGGCAGCACCACCAGTGCGGCAGGTGCCTGATGGCCGGCTCCATGCCCGCGACCCGCCTCACCCTGGGGCAGATGCGTCGTAGCGCGGGCCGGCTGGCGTCGGCAGGCGTCGCCATCGCCATCGGTACCGCCTTCGTCGCCGCCACGCTGCTGGCCGGCAACATCATCACCAGCACCACGTACGCCCAGGTCTCGGCGACCCTCGCCGACTCCGACCTGGTGGTCTTCGACGACGCCCAGTCCCTGACCGAGGCCGACGTCGAGGCCGTCCGAGGCGTCGAGGGCGTCGCAGCCGCCGACGCGCAGGAGACGTTCTACACGGAGCTCAACCACGGCGGGAGGTCGATCTTCCAGGGCGTGGTCGGTGCGGCGTCCGACCCGCGGCTCACGCCGCTCGAGGTGTCCGACGGCGAGTGGCCGGCGGCCGGCGACGAGATCGCGCTGCCCGAGGACGTGGCCGAACGGCTCGGCGTCGGCCTCGGTGACTCCGTCTCCTCCTCCCGTTGGGTGACGGACACCGAGCCGACGAAGCTCGAGGACGGTTCGGAGACCTACGAGGGTCACGAGGTCGTCGACAAGCTGACCGTCGTCGGCCTCGTCCAGGACCCCTACGACGCGTACAGCGCCATGGGCGGCGCCGCTGTCCTGAGCGCCCCGACGCTCGCGCAGTGGATCGCCGACGAGTCATCGCCGGACATGACGTCGGCCATCGGCACGATCGTCGTCGCGCTCGACGACCCCGCCGCCGTCGAGTCGGTGCGTGCCGCGCTGGCGGACGCCGTCCCCGCGGCCACCGACGTCACCACCACCGACGAGCACGCCGAGCAGATGGTGGCCGGCATGTCCGGTGGTCAGGACCTGGTCTTCCTGATCTTCGTCCTGACGTTCGCCGCCGTGGCGCTCGTCGTGGCGGGCCTCGTCATCGCGAATACCTTCCAGGTGCTCGTCGCGCAGCGTTCCCGCACCCTCGCGCTGCTGCGCTGCGTCGGTGCCGGCACCGGTCAGCTCTACCGCAGCGTCCTCCTGGAGGCGGCGATCCTCGGCACGCTGGCGTCCCTCGCGGGCATCGTCGTGGGTACGGCGCTGGTCCAGGCAGGCCTGATGATCGCACCGGCCTTCGACCTCGGCGTGCCGCTCCCGGAGACCGTCGACCTCAGCGCGCCCGTGTTCATCGCCCCGCTCGCGGTCGGCATCCTCGTCACGCTCACCGCCGCCCTCGCCCCGGCGCGTGCGGCCTCGCGGGTGGCGCCCCTGGCCGCGCTCCGGCCCGCCGACGCCCCGACCCTGGGCAAGGGCGCAGGGCGGGGCCGCGCGGTCCTCGCGACGATCATGTCCGTCGGCGGCTTCGCCTCGCTGGCCCTGGGGATCGTGCTGGGCCTGCAGGGACGCATCGACGTCGGCCTGCTGGCCGCCGTCGGCGGCGGGTCGATCTCCCTGATCGGCGTGATCATCGGCTCCGTGTTCTGGCTGCCGAAGGTCGCCGCGGGCATCGGCAGGCTCGTGGGTGCGGCAGGACCGTCGGCCCGGCTCGCGGCGGCCAACACGCTCCGCAACCCGCGCCGGACGGCGGCGACGTCCACCGCGCTGCTCATCGGAGTGACCCTCGTCGGCATGATGACGACGGGTGCCGCCAGCGCGCGCACCACCCTGGACAACGAGCTCGACGCCCAGTTCCCGGTCGACGTCGACGTCGCGAGCACCATCTACGACGGCGACCAGATGGCCGCCGTGCCCGGTGTGGTCGTCGACGTGGTCGACGGCGTCGACGGGCTGCGGTCGACCACGGCGGTCACCGACGCATCGGTCTCCACGGCCGACGAGCAGTGGCTCCCCACGCTCGCGGCGGCACCTGACCAGCTGCGCGACGTCGTCAACACGCCTGAGGACTTCGACGCGCTGCGGCCCGGGACGCTCGTCGTCCCGGACGGGGTGGCGAAGAACTACGGGCTCGAGGGCATGGACGAGATCGAGCTCACCGGCCCCGGCGGGAGGACGACCCTCGACATCGTCGGGGTGGACGCCCAGTACGCGTACGCGTTCCTCGTGCCGCAGGACCTCGCGGCCATCTATCCGGACCTCGAGCCCAACCGGGTGTGGGCGAGCGTCGCCGAGGGAGAGGACGTCACGGCCGTCGTCGCCTCGGTGCAGGACGCGGTGTCCACCACCGACGAGGTGGTGGAGGTGACCGGCGCGGTGGTCCAGCGGCAGAGCTACCAGCAGGTGATCGACGTGATCCTCGGCATCGTGGTGGGCCTGCTGGCAGTGGCGGTGGTGATCGCCCTGATCGGCGTCGCCAACACCCTGTCGCTGTCCGTCATCGAGCGCACCAAGGAGAACGCCATGCTCCGGGCCATCGGGCTCTCGAAGGCGCAGCTGCGGACCATGCTCGCCATCGAGGGGATGCTCATCGCCGGTGTGGGGGCGGCCCTGGGGGTGCTGCTCGGCGTCCTGTACGGCTGGGCCGGCGCCACCACCGCGCTCTCCTCGATGGGTGACGTGCCGCTCGTGATCCCGTGGGCCGATATCGCGATGGTGCTCGGCGTGGCCCTCGTGGCGGGGCTGCTCGCCTCCGTCGTGCCGGCGCGGGCCGCGGTCCGCACGCACCCGGTGGCGGCGCTCGCGGCGGAGTAGCCCGCCGGTCTTCCACCGGTCAGCACGCGGCAGCCCGAACGACGACTCGAGGGAGATCTCGTGGACACCATCGTGCACTTCTCGAGGAGCCGGCAGGGCTCCGCGTGCTGACCGCCGACCCCACCACCCGCCTTGCCCTGGGCCAGCTGCGGCGCAGCGTCCGCCGGCTCGCCGCGGCAGGCGTCGCCATAGTCGTCAGCACCGCGTTCGTGGCCGCGACGCTGCAGGCCGGGACCATCGTCACCCGCACAACGTACGACCAGGTGGCCGCGCAGTACGCCGACGCGGACCTCGTGGTCTTCGACCGCGACGGCACCATGACCTCCGCCGACACGGAGGCGGTCCGGGCAGTCGAGGGCGTGGCCGCGGCCGACGGGTTCCGCGGCGCCTACGCGGACCTCAGCCACGGCGGCCGGACGGTCCACCAGTCGCTCGTCGCCAACCCCTCCGACCCGCGGCTGTCGCCCCTGGTCCTGGCCGACGGCGCCTGGGCCGACCGCCCCGACCAGATAGTGCTCCCCGTGGACACCGCGAAGCTCTTCGGCGTCTCCGTGGGCGACACCATCGCGTCGACCCGCTGCCTGCGGGGCGGCGACCCCGCCGCCGACAAGGACGGCGCCGCGTGCTACGGCGGCCAGGAGGCCACCGAGCAGCTGACGGTGTCGGGCCTCGTCGACGATCCGCTGGACACCTACGCCGCGGGCGGCGGCGTCGCGGTCATCACCGCCGAGGCGCTGGAGAAGCGGATCGCCGCCGACGCGGGCGCGGCCGAGCCCCCGGGCATGAGGACGCTGGTCGTCGCACTGGACCGGCCCGGCGACGCAGCCGCCCTCGAGGCGGCGGAGAAGGCCCTCGCAGCCGCCGTCCCGTCCGCCACCGAGATCACCACGCCCGAGGAGCGCGCGGAGGACGTCGTCTCGGCGATCTCCGGCGGCCAGAACATCGTCTACCTCGTGTTCGCCCTGGCCCTCGCCGCCGTCTCCCTGGTGGTCGCGGGACTCGTCATCACGAACACGCTCCAGGTCCTCGTCGCGCGGCGGTCGCGCGACCTCGCGCTCCTGCGCTGCGTGGGGGCGAGCACCGGACAGGTCTACCGCGGCGTCCTGCTCGAGGCCGCGGTCCTCGGCGTGCTCGCCTCGGTCGCGGGTGTCGTCGTCGGATCCCTGCTCGTGCAGGTGGGGCTCATGGTCGCGCCGGGCTTCGACCTCGGCGTCGCGCTGCCGACGACCATCACCCCGAGCGTGCCCGCGCTCCTGGTACCCGTCGCGGCCGGTCTGCTGGTGACCCTTGCCGCCGCGCTCGCCCCGGCCCGGGCCGCAGCGCTCGTCGCCCCGCTCGCCGCCATGCGCCCCGCCGCCGCACCCGGCCGGTGCGGGCCCGCCCGCGGCAGGGCGGTGCTCGCCGTGCTCGCCACCGTCGGCGGGCTCGCGCTCCTGGCCTGGGGCGTGGCCCTCGGGATGTCCGGCAGCATCGACGTCGGACTGTTCGCGACGGTCCTCGGTGGCTCCCTGTCGCTGGTCGGCGTCATCGTCGGATCCGTCTTCTGGCTGCCCCGCGTCGCCGCCGCGTTCGGTCGCGTAGCGGGCGTCGGAGGACCGGCGGCACGCCTGGCGTCGGCCAACACCCTGCGCAACCCGCGCCGGACGGCGGCGACGTCCACCGCGCTGCTCATCGGCGTCGCCCTGGTCTCGATGATGACGACCGGTGCCGCGAGCGCCCGGGTCGCGATGGACGAGAAGCTGGACGAGCGCTTCCCCGTGGACCTCCAGGCCACGAGCACCACGTACGACGGGGACGGCTCCGCCGCGGCCGTCCCCGGAACGGTGCTCGACGCCCTGCGCGGCGCCGACGGGCTGCGCACCGTGATCGAGGTGACGGGGGTGTCCGCCGAGCGGGTGGGCGGGGGCCGGCCGGTCCAGCTCGCTGTCGTCGACCCGGAGGCGTTGCGGTCGGTCGCGAACACTCCGGTCGACGCGGACGCACTGCGGCCCGGCACCCTCGTGGTCCCTGAGCGGGCGGCCGAGCTGTACGGCCTGGCGGGCCTCGAGACGATAGAGCTCACCGGGCCCGACGGCGACCTGACGCTCGACGTGGTGCACAGCGACTCCCAGGCCGACCGTGCCTATCTGACGCCGCAGGACCTCGCCGCCTTCCACGCGGGCACGGCCGCCGGTGAGGTCTGGGCGAAGGTCGACGAGGGCCAGGACGCCACGGCCGTCGTCTCGGCGGTGCAGGAGGCGGTCTCGACCACCGGGGAGACCGTGCGGGTCGCCGGGATGTTCGTCGAGCAGGCGGCCTACCAGAGAATCGTCGACATGATCCTCGGCATAGTGGTGGGGCTCCTCTCCGTCGCCGTGGTCATCGCCCTCGTCGGCGTGGCCAATACCCTCTCGCTGTCCGTCATGGACCGCACCAGGGAGAACGCCGTGCTCCGGGCGATCGGGCTCTCGAAGGCACAGCTCCGGGCCACGCTCGCCGTCGAGGGCATGGTCATCGCCGCGGTGGGCGCGGTGCTCGGCGTGGCGCTCGGCCTCCTGTACGGCTGGGCCGGCGCCACCACGGCGCTGTCCGCCCTCGGCAGCGTGCCGCTGGTCGTCCCGTGGACCGAGATCTGGCTGGTGCTCGCCATCGCGGTGGTCGCCGGGCTGGTCGCCTCGGTGCTGCCCGCGCGGGCCGCCGTCCGTACCCATCCGCTGGCGGCGCTCGCGGCGGCGTGAGAGGTGCGGCGGATCAGGAGCCGGGGCGGACCAGACCGGTCTCGTAGGCGGTGACCACCGCCTGCACGCGGTCGCGGGCGTCGAGCTTCGACAGGATGCGCCCCACGTGCGTCTTGACCGTCGCCTCGGCGACGAACAGGTCGCCGGCGATCTCCGTGTTGGAACGTCCCCGGGCCATGAGCACGAGCACCTCGCGCTCGCGGGTCGTCAGCGCGGCGAGGGCCTCCTGCGGGCCCGCCGCCTCTTCCGGCGGCAGCGTCGTGACCAGGCGCTCCATGAGCCGCCGGGTGGACGACGGCGCGATCACCGCGTCCCCCTGGTGCACCGTCCGGATCGCCGTCAGCAGCTCCTCCGGCTGCGCGTCCTTGAGCAGGAAGCCGCTGGCCCCGGCCCGGATGGCGTCGAGCACGTACTCGTCCAGGTCGAACGTCGTGAGCACCACGACCCGGGGGTCGCCCGCCGCGGCGGCGGCGCCGTCGGCCAGGAGGGCCCGGGTGGCGGACAGGCCGTCCATCCCGGGCATGCGCACGTCCATCAGCACGACGTCGGTCGCGGTGGTCGCCAGCCGGTGCAGCGCGTCGCGCCCGTCGTCGGCCTCGACCACCACCTGCAGGTCGGGCTGGGAGTCGATGACCATGCGCAGGCCCGCGCGGACCAGTGGCTGGTCGTCGACGAGCGCGACCCGTACGGGCCGGGCGGGTTCGTCGGGGGTGTAGGTCATCGTGCTCCTCGTGCGTCGTCAGGTGCGTCGTCAGGTGTGTCGTGCTGGACCGCGTGCTCGGCACGCGGGATGGGGATGACGAACCGCACCGAGAACCCGCCGCCACGGCGCGGGCCGGCGGAGAGCGTGCCGCCGAACATCTCGGCGCGCTCGCGCATCCCGAGCAGGCCGTACCCGGCGGTGGGCGGTGGTTCGTCGGGACCGGGGGAGCCGTCGGCCGCCAGACCGCGGCCGTCGTCGTCCACCCGCAGCTCCACCTCGTCCTCGCCCCAGCGCAGCAGGACCGTGACGGCGGGCCGCGGGCCCGCGTGCTTGCGCACGTTGGTGAGCGACTCCTGGCACACCCGGAACAGGGTGAGGCCCACACCGGGCGGCAGGCGTCGCTCGACGCCCACCCGGGCGAACGAGACCCGCAGGCCGTCGTCGCGGGCCTGGTCGACCAGGCCCGCGATGTCGCCGGTATCGGGCTGGGGCTGCAAGGGGGCGGCGCCGCCCGACGACGGTGGCGCCGCGGGCAGGGCGCTTCCCGGTCCGCCCGTGCCGCTCCCTACGCCCTGAGGGGCCGCGCCGGCGGGCGTCCCGGAACCCGGCGCGCGCCCGAGCGCTGCCGCGTCCGGCGCCATCAGGCCCAGTGGCGTGCCGACGCTGGGCTGGTCCTGCCGCAGCACCCCGAGCAGCCGCCGCATGTCGGCGAGGGCAGCACGGCCCGTCTCGGCGATGGTGCCGAGGGAGCGCGCGGCGGCGGCGGGGTCGGCGGCCGCGGCGTACCGCCCGCCGTCGGCCTGCGCGATGATCACCGACAGGGAGTGGGCGACGATGTCGTGCATCTCGCGGGCGATGCGCGACCGCTCGGCCGCCGTGGCGATCTGGGCCTGCTGGTCCCGCTCGATCTCGAGGCGCTCGGCGCGGTCACGCATCGCGGTGATCATCGCCCGCCGCGAACGGCGCACCAGGCCGAACGCGAACGAGCAGCCGAGCAGGGCCAGAGACAGGACGATCATCGGTGTGATCGACAGCAGCGAGCCGGCGCCGTTGTAGAGCCACAGCGAGGTACCGACGGTGATCGACCCGACCACCGCCATCCCGCAGGCCATCCGGTACGCCCAGCGCGGTCCGTACACCGTCACGCAGTACATCGACACGAGCACCGCCAGGTCGGCCGGGAGCAGCAACGGGGTGCCCAGGACCGTGATCTGCAGCATGCACACCACGAACATCGCGATGCACGACGCCACGGGCCGCATACGGCACCAGGGGAGCGGTGCGAGGACCGCGGCGGAGAGGAGCACGGCCTGGCCGCCGCCGAGGCTGAACGTGCTCGGGGACGACGCGGCCAGGGTCAGTGCGAACAGCGCCGCCAGCAGCGTCCAGGAGAGGTCGACGAGGAACCGATAACGCTCCGCCCACTGCGCCCACCGCTCGTACCAACCCATGCAGGTCAGAGTAGGTCGAACCGTTGCGGTGGCGCGTCATACCGTGGTAGCACTTGCGCCATGGCTCGCTCTACCGAAAGGATTCGGTAGTACGGCCGTCCCGTGTGTGCCCGGGTAGCGCCAGAGCGTCGGTTATGCCCTACGATGGCGAAATGACTCACGTACTCCTAGCCGAGGACGACCCGGCCATTGCCGAGCCGTTGGCACGAGCGCTCTCCCGTGAGGGATACGACGTCGTCGTGCAAGGAACCGGCAAAGGTGCGATCGAGAGCTCGACCGGTGCGGACATCGTAGTTCTGGACCTGGGCCTTCCGGACATGGACGGGCTCGATGTCGCGCGCGAGATCAGGGCCAATGGCCTCACCGTGCCCGTGCTGGTGCTGACCGCCCGTGCCGACGAGGTAGACCTCGTCGTGGGCCTTGACGCCGGCGCCGACGACTACGTCACCAAGCCCTTCCGGCTGGCCGAGCTGCTGGCGCGGGTGCGGGCTCTCCTGCGCCGCTCGCACGGCGAGACCGGCGAGGAGGAGGAGCTGCACGCGCAGGACGTCCGCGTCGACGTCTCCGCGCACCGTGCCTTCCAGGGTGACCGCGAGCTGCACCTGACCACCAAGGAGTTCGACCTGCTGCGCGTCCTCGTGCAGAACGCCGGCTCCGTGGTCGTCCGGGACACGCTCATGCGGGACGTCTGGGGCTCGGACCCGGTCGGCTCGACCAAGACGCTGGACATGCACGTCTCCTGGCTGCGTCGCAAGCTCGGCGACGACGCCAACGCACCGCGCTACGTCTCGACCGTGCGCGGTCTCGGTTTCCGCTTCGAGATCGGGGCGAGCTAGCCAGATGCGCGCCCGCGTGCTGCAGGCGACGATCGCCGCGGTTGCGGTCGCCGTCCTGCTCCTGGGCATCCCGCTCGCGATCTTCGGTGCCCGGTACATCTACGGCCAAGAGGTCCAGCGGGTCGAGACCCGGGTGCAGGACCTCCTGTCCTCTTCCGTCAACTCCTACGAACGCAACCGTTCGGCCGCGGAGACCGGCTTCGTCGACCAGTCGGTCCTCGACCGGGCCGTGCAACCGCAGGACACGGACATCGTCGCCTACGTGACGGTGAACCAGCCCGACGGGAAGCAGCTCGTCGCCGGCGAGCCCGTCTCCGGCGCCACCATCGAGCTGGGTTCCATCTCCAACTCGCAACCGGTGATGGGCGTGCTGGTCTCCGTCTCGGCCTGGCCTGCGTACATCAAGGCGATCAACGTCGTGGTGCTCGTCGTGTTCGGCAGCGTGGGCGCCTTCGCCGCCGGCGCAGTCACGGCGGCCTGGCAGGCGAACCGGCTCGCGCAACCCTTTGTGTATCTGGCGGCCTCGGCCGAACAGCTCGGCGCGGGACAGGTGCGGCCACGGCTGGACCCGTCCGGCGTGGAGGAGATCGACCTGGTCGCGGCCGAGCTGGCCCGGAGCTCCGACCGGCTCGCGGCGCGGCTCGCCGTGGAGAGACAGTTCACGTCGGACGCCTCCCACCAGCTCCGCACGCCGCTCACGGCGCTCACCATGCGCCTGGAGGAGATCACGTTCACCTCCACCGAGCCGGACGTGCAGGAGGAGGCCCGGATCTCGCTCGAGCAGGTGGAGCGGCTGGTCGGCGTCGTCGACGATCTCCTCTCCCGCTCGCGGCGCGCCCAGGGCGGCACCACGGAGTCCGTGGACGTCGCCGTCGTCTTCCTCCAGCAGGAGGAGGAGTGGCGCGAGTCCTTCGAACGGGCGGGCCGGCACCTGAACGTCGAGGACTCGGGCGGTGCCCGCGTCCTGGCCACGCCCGGTGCGCTCGCCCAGGTGCTGTCCACGCTGCTGGAGAACTCGCTCAAGCACGGCGACGGCACCACCACCCTGCGGATCCGCGAGGGTCAGCGGGGCGCCATGGCCATCGAGGTCACGGACGAGGGTGCCGGCGTGCCCGAGGACATGCAGGGCAAGATCTTCGAGCGCGGTGTCACGCTGGGCGCCGGGACGGGCCTCGGGCTCGCGCTGGCCAAGGACCTGGTCGCCGCGGACGGCGGAAACCTCCAGCTCACCCAGCGCACCCCGCCGGTGTTCTCGGTGTTCCTGTCGGGTGTGCCCAAGACGCTCGACCCGCACCAGGTGCTGCCGGTGGGGTCGAAGATCTCGAGCTTCGGCCAGAAGAAGGGCCGCGGCCGCCGGTAGGCTTCACTCACGTGAGCGCAACACTCGATTCCCTCCCGGCCGACCGGCCGTCTTCCTCCGGCAAGTTCTCTGCCGAGCCGTCCGGCACCGCCCCGTCTCCATCGGGACCACCCGTCGTAGCGGTGGTCGGCGGCGGGCAGCTCGCCCGGATGATGGCCCCGGCCGCCGGCGAGCTGGGCATCCACCTGCGGGTCCTGGTGGAGGAGCCCGGGTCGTCCGCGGCGCAGGTCGTGACGGACACACCGGTGGGTGCGGCCTCGGACGAGGCGGCGATCCGTTCGCTCATCGCGCCCTCCGACGGCGCTGCCGCATCGGTGCTGACGTTCGAGCACGAGCACGTGCCGAACGCCCTGCTCACCGACCTCATCGAGCACGGGACGCCGGTGCGCCCCGGCCCGCACGCGCTGGTGCAGGCGCAGGACAAGATAGTGATGCGGCGGCGGCTCACGGAGCTCGGCGTGCCGTGCCCGCGGTGGGCGCCGCTGCCGTCGTCGTCCCCCGAGGAGGGGCGGGCCGCCCTGGCGGCCTTCCTGACGGAGGCGGGCGGCGAGGCCGTCGTCAAGACCTCCCGCGGCGGTTACGACGGCAAGGGCGTCCGCGTGGTCTCGTCCCCGGACGACGTCGCCGACTGGTTCGCCGCGGTGGCCGACGGCGGGCCGCAGCTCCTCGTCGAGGAGAAGGTGCCGTTCACGCGCGAGCTGGCCGCGCTGGTGGCGCGGCGGCCGTCCGGCGAGGTGCGGGCATGGCCCGTGGTGGAGTCGGTGCAGCGCGACGGCGTGTGCTCCGAGGTGATCGCCCCCGCGCCGGGCCTGTCCGCGGAGCTCGACGTCCGCGCGCGCGAGATCGCGACGACGGTTGCCGAGGGGCTCGACGTGACCGGCGTGCTGGCGGTCGAGATGTTCGAGGTCACCGGGCCGGACGGAACGCCGACGGTGCTCGTCAACGAGCTCGCCATGCGCCCGCACAACAGCGGCCACTGGACCATCGACGGCGCCGTGACCAGCCAGTTCGAGCAGCACCTGCGCGCCGTCCTGGACCTGCCGCTCGGCGCCACCGAGCCGGTCGCCACGTGGACGGTCATGGCGAACGTGCTCGGCTCCACGCTGGACGAGCTCACGGACGCGCTGCCGGAGCTGCTCGCGGCCTTCCCGGAGGCGCGCGTGAACCTGTACGGCAAGGGCATCCGGCCGGGCCGGAAGCTCGGCCACGTGAACGTGAGCGGCGACGACCTGGACGAGGTCCGGCGTCGGGCGATCACGGCGGCGGCACTGCTGCGCGGCGACAACACCGAGGAAGAGGCGAACGCATGAGCACCACTCCGCAGGTCGGCATACAGGTCGGCATCGTGATGGGGTCGGACTCCGACTGGCCCGTCATGGAGGCAGCCGCCGAGGCGCTGCGCGAGTTCGAGGTGCCGGTAGAGGTCGACGTCGTCTCCGCGCACCGCATGCCCACCGAGATGATCGACTACGGGCGCCAGGCCGCGGGCCGCGGGCTGCGCGTGATCATCGCGGGCGCCGGCGGCGCCGCGCACCTGCCGGGCATGCTCGCTTCGGTGACGCCGCTGCCCGTGATCGGGGTGCCGGTGCCGCTCAAGTACCTGGACGGCATGGACTCGCTGCTGTCGATAGTGCAGATGCCCGCAGGCGTGCCCGTCGCGACGGTGTCGATCGGCGGGGCGCGGAACGCGGGGCTGCTCGCGGCGCGCATCCTCGCCTCGGGCGAGGGCCCCGCCGCGGCGGCCCTGCGGGAGCGCATGGAGGCGTTCCAGGCCGAGCTGAGCGAGGTCGCGCACGCCAAGGGCGCGAAGCTCCGCGCCCAGCTCTGACCCAACCCGCCGAGGTAGAACTGCAGCGAGATAGAACCAGGGCGAAGTAGAACCAGGGCGAGATAGCACCAGGGCGAGACAGCACCGGAACCTCCGGTTCTATCTCGCCCTGGTTCTACTTCGCTGCGGTTCTACTTCGCCCTGGTTCTATCTCGGCGGAGGGGTTACTTCGGCATGCCGCCGACCTCTTGGCCTGGCTCGTACTCGCCGTCGCGGATCTTGGCCCAGAACTCGGGGGTCTGGTTGTCGTCGAGCAGCACCGCCGAGGCGCCGGACGGGGTGCGGAAGCCGATCGACGCGATCGGCGGGGTGCCGGTCACGCCCTCGTCGCCGTTCGCGGTACGGAACGCGAGCCCCATTATGGCGATGTCGATGATGCCCGAGTCGGTGTCGGTCACGAGGGCCGAGAGCCCGGCGTCGGCGATCCCGACCTGCATGGCCGGGTTGACCAGGACCGCCGGGTCCGCGACCTTCTTGCCGATCTGGGCGATGACCTGCTGCTGGCGCTGCCCACGGCCGATGTCGCCCGTCGGGTCGGCGTACCGCATCCGCGAGAACGCGAGTGCCGTCTTGCCGTCCGCGACGTGGCAGCCGGCCTTCCACTTGAGCTTCGACTTCACGTCGTGCACGTCGTAGTCCAGGCAGAGCCGCACGCCGCCGACGGCGTCCACGACGCCCTCGACGCCGCCGAAGCCGACCTCGACGTAGTGGTCCACGGTGAGCCCGCTGAGCGTCTCGACCGTCTTGACCAGCATCGGCGCGCCTCCGTAGGAGTACGCGGCGTTGATCTTGTTGCTGCCCGAGCCGTCGGGCATGACCGCCCATGTGTCACGCGGGATCGAGATGAGGGCTACCGGCCCCGACGACGGCTTGTGCAGCAGCATGATCGTGTCGGTCCGCGCGCCCGAGGTGGAGTCGTTGATGCCGCCGCTGCCGCGCGCGTCGGAGCCCGCGAGCAGATACGTCGTGCCCGGGGTGTTCGATGCGCCGGACAGCGCCTCGACGTGCTGGATCTTGCCGTTGGCCCAGATCAGGAGCCCGACCGGCCAGGCGATGATCGCGAGCAGCACCAGCACCGCGATGACGCCGGCCACGCGGCCCTTGCGGATGCGGATGTTGCTGCCGCCGCGCCCGCCACGTCCGCCGGAGGCGAGAGCGCCGGCGGGGTAACCACTACCACCACGACCGCCGCCGGCCGGGGGACGCGGCGCGCTGCGCACCGGCGTCGGACGCACGGGGCCCGCGCTCGCCCGGACCGGGCGGCCCGGCGGGATCGCCTGCGGTGGCTGGCCACCGGCGCGCGGCGCGGAACGCGGCGGGATGGAGCGTGGCGCCCCGCCCGACTCGTTGCGCGCCGGCATCCCCGACCTCCGTGGGACGGGCGGGGGATTGTTGCTCTGGCCGGACACCGGTACCTCCCGAGAAGACTGTCTGCGTATGCGTGGTTCGCTGCGGGCCCCGTCGGAGGAGCCCTCCGGCCGTCCGATACGGTGCGCGCCGCCGACGCCGGGAACCCCGACACCCGGCGTCTCCGCGTTGGCGGGCCCGCCCTGCTCAGGGCTCGACGCCACGCCCGGCAGGGTACGCGGTCTCTCACCGGTGTCACCCACCGGGATGGCATCGTCGGCGCCCGGCCGCCCGCTCACGCCCTGCGGCGTGAAGCTGGGCGGTATCCGGACGCGCGTCACGTCGTCGTCGGCGCCTGGCGCCGATCGGTTCGACGTTCTGGGATCTGACATGGCTAGCCGCAGACCTTGGTGGTGTCGGCGCCGGTGAAAGCTTCTTCACCGGCCTGCTTGATCTCTGTCGAGCTGGGAGAGGGCGAGCTGGGAGAGGACGAGTCAGGAGTGGGCTCGGAAGAGCCTTCCGTGCTCGCGTCGTCGCCCGGAGCGGACGGCGACGCGTCGGCGGACGGCGACGCGTCGGCCGACGGCGCGTCCGGGTCGAAGTCGAGAGGCCTGTCGTGCTTGACGTTGTCCCACAGCTGTACGGCCTCGTCGGTCCAGATCACGTTCGCCGTCTGTACCGGGTCGTACTCGTTGGGGACAGTCATGAAGGTGATCGTGTCAGGCCGTACGTTGCGCATGGAGTAAGCCAGTCCGGCGAGTCCGTCGATGCTGGCGAGCTCCTCGTTCATGGTGAGGGACCGGGTCACCGCCTTGAGGAAGTTGAGCGACTTCGCGGGGTTCGTCAGAACCTCCTGGCTCAGCACCTTGCGGGCGAGCGAGGCCATGACCTCCTGCTGCCTGCCGATCCGGCCCAGGTCCGAGCCGTCGCCCAGTCCGTCACCCTTGCGGGCGCGGGCGTAGTCGAGAGCCTTGACGCCCTTGAGCGTGTGCGCACCCGCGTCGAGCGACAGGTGGTTCGCGTCCTCGGAGTAGATCGGCTCCTCGACGCAGACCTCGACGCCGCCGACGGCGTCGACCATCGACGAGAACCCGGCGAAGTCGACGACGATGAAGCCGTTCATGAACACGCCGGTCAGCTTCTCGACGGTCTTGACCGTGCACAGGGCGCCGTCGGCGACGGTCCCGCCGGCCACGACGCCCTGGGAGAACGCGGCGTTGAACTTGGTGCTGTAGAGCTCGGCGGTCGTCGCGCCGTCCTCGGTGGTGCAGCTCGGGACGTCCACCGTCGAGTCGCGGGGGATCGAGATCATCTCGATCCGCGACCGGTCGCCCGAGATGTGCATGACGACGGTGGTGTCCGACCGAGCGCCGGCGTCCTCGCCGCCCGCCAGGTCGCGGTTGTCCCCGCCGCGTGAGTCGCTGCCCATGATGACGATGTTCATCGGGGTGCCCGCGTTCGGATCCTCCGGCAGCACCACCTTGGGCCGGTCAGGTCCGAGGACCGTCATCTGGGCGGTCTCGATGTTCCCGGTCAGCTGGGTCACCGCCGCCACGCCGCCCGCCGTCGCGAGCGCAACCGCCGCGACGACCACCATCACCACCGTCCGGGCCGCGCCGCTCATCCCCTTCGGCGTACGGGCATGGGACGGCCCAGTGGCTGGGCTCGTCGCATCTCCGGCGCTGAAGTCAGGGAACGTCACGGCCTCAGATCCTAGGTGCTGCCTGTCGGACGGCGGCGCGCCCCCCGGGGTCGGACCGTAGAGGGTTCGTGGAGAAGACCGAAGACGTTGTGCGACAACGCCTGAAACGGCCTGCGACCGGGCATTTCGACGCCCCTGACCGGGTGCCTGCCCCCTACGGCAGCCGCGCCTGCTCCGTGCTCAGCAGACGTGTCAGCCGGGCCTCGTCCTGCTCGAGCTCCGCGGCGGTCGCCGGCGAGGTGAGGACGACCGAGCCCCCGCCTGCCCAGACGCCCAGCAGCCCGCGCAGCACCTCCGCCACGGGCCCGCGCCCGTCCATCAGGACGCGCGCACCCTCGCCGGGCTCCGGGACCAGGCCCTTGTGCCCGACGGCGCCCGCAGCGGTCACCAGGGCCTCCTGGTCGGGGTCCACCTCGGGCACCCAGCCAATGGCGTCGCCGTAGGTCATCACCGCGGAGGCCGCGTCGATGGCGCCGGACGGCAGCTCGCCGTCGTACCGGCGCGCGAGCGCGGGCAGCGAGACGACGACGAGGTCCGCGCTGTCGCCGGCCCAGCGGTCCGGGCTGTCGGTGACCACCACGTCCGGGTACGCCCCCTCGGTGCCGGGCAGCACGACCGTCACGCCCGCGCGCCAGGCCGCCAGCGTCCACACCGCGGTGCGCCAGTGCACGGGCAGGTCGACGACGATCCGTGTGCCGGGGGCGGCGTCGAACTCCTCGACGAGCAGGTTGACGGTCTTGCTGGCCCAGTTTGCGAGGACCGCGCCGGAGAGCTCGACACGCTCGCCGTCGTCCCCGTACCAGGTGAGGCGGGGCTGGCCGCCGTCGGCGGCGAGACGGGCGAGGAGGGTGGCGACGTCGGGCACGGGGCCGCCGCTGCGGGGAGCGATCTGCATGCCGCCAGCCTAAGACGTCGAGCAGCGCTGCCTCGGTGTCCGGCAGGCACATCTCGGACCTTCGGCGTGGCGACTCGCCGGGTGTCTGGACATATGAAAAACGGGGCAGTGGGTGAGACGTACGCCACGACCTGCGGAAGGACTGGTGAATTACCCGTGGAATCCGTGGGCGATAGCACATTTCCGCTTGACGACTCCAGGCGACACGCGTGTAATTCCATGTATGCAGTTTTCGTAGCGCATATGCAACAGGGCCTCGAAGCTGCACGTCTGGCCAGGCACGATGGATCGGCAAGACGGATCGGCAGATGGATCGGCATGGTCAGCCGGCAAGGCCCGGAGCACGGACACGGCATGGAGGGGCACGTCATGTGGAACATTCTGGAATCGGACGTGGAGTTCCCGACTGACGCCGAGAACGCGGCGGCACCGGTCGCACGGGTCCTGCCGCTTTTCGGTGAGCTGTACGAGCTGACCGAACCCGACGACTCCTTGCTCGGCTGGCAGGAGCGCGCCCTGTGCGCGCAGACCGACCCCGAGGCCTTCTTCCCGGAGAAGGGCGGGTCCACCCGCGAGGCCAAGAAGGTCTGTTCCGGCTGCGAGGTCAGGGCCGAGTGTCTGGACTACGCGCTGGAGAACGACGAGCGGTTCGGTATCTGGGGCGGTCTCTCGGAGCGTGAGCGGCGCAAGCTGAAGCGCCGCGCCGTCTGAGCCGGAGGTGCAGCGGAGGGTGAGGGCCGAGGAACGAGGCACTCGCCTGGAGCGGAACTGCAGGCTCGGACGGCAGACAGCAGAGTCTGAGGTCTGCGCTGGATGATGCGTGCCTCGACCGGCGCGTCTGCGGCGTGTCGGCGCAGACGCGCCGCATCATGTGAAGCGAGATGAGCGCTCCACGTACCGACAGCCTGTCGGCCCCCAGCCCGGACCGTGGTCCCCACGAGGACACGGTCGGTCCCGTATGGGCCAAGGTCCCGGCCCAGACGGCCACCGCTGCGCCGGTGGCCGTCACGGTCACGGCCGTCGTCGTGACCCGCGGCAGCAGTCCCTACCTCGCCGCGACCCTCGCGGCGCTACGGACGCAGTCCCGCACCCCTGACTCCGTCGTGGTCGTCGACGTCGACACCGCACCCGCGACGTCCGGCCACCAGGACCTGCAGCTCGGCGGCGCACGCTTCGTCGCCGGTGCGGGCGCCCGCACCTTCGGTGACGCGGTGGACGCGGCGCTCGCCGCCGTCGGCACCCCGGAGCAGGGCTGGCTCTGGTTCCTGCACGACGACTCAGCCCCCGCCCCGGGCGCCCTGGCGGCCCTCACCCGTTCGGTGGAGCACTCGAACGCGGTGGCCGTGGCGGGCTGCAAGCAGCGGCGCTGGGAGACGGGCCCGGACGGCGCGCCCCTCGACCCCGACCTGTCCGACCGGGGAGTGCTCGTCGAGGTGGGGCACACCGTCTCACCGCTCGGCCGGCGCATGACCGGCATCGACGACACCGAGATCGACCAGGGCCAGCACGACGCGCGCGAGGACGTGCTCGCCGTCGGCCTCGCCGGGGCCCTGGTGCGGGCGTCGGTCTGGCGCGAGGTCGGCGGCACCGACCCGGCCTACGGCCAGCTCGGCGACTCGACGGACTTCTGCCTACGGGTCCGGCTCGCCGGCCACCGGGTGGTCGTCGTGCCCGACGCCGTGGTGCGGCACGCACAGGTCGCGCTGCACGCTCCCGGCTCGTCAGGGGCCCGGCGCCGCAGCCAGCTCTACCTCCGGCTGACCTCGGTGGCGCCGTGGATCCTGCCGTTCGCGATGCTCGCGATGGTGCTGTGGGCGCCGTTCGCCGCGAGCTACCGGCTCGCGATGAAGCAGCCCGACCAGGCGCGCGACGAGCTGTTCGCACCGCTGTGGGCGGTGTTCCGGCTGGGGCCGCTCCTGCGCGCCCGGCGCCGGATCGCACGCACCTCGACAGTGCCCCGCAGCGTGCTGCGGCCGCTGCTGGGCACCTGGCGCGAGGTGGCCACCGAGCGACGCGACAGGCGGCTCGCCCGCGGCGAGGCACACCGGGTGGACGCCGCCCCGTCCGAGCTGGAGCAGGCAGAGCTGCAGGCGCTCGCCGTCCGGCGCCGAGCCGCGCTGGGCGCCGTGCTGCTCACCGCCGTGGGCCTCGCGGCGGCGCTGTTCGGGCCCGCTCTCGGCGCCCTCGCGGCCGGCGGACGCCTGGTCGGCGGCGCGCTGCTCCCGGCGGGCGGCACGACGGCGACCGCCTGGTCGGCGGCGACGTCCGGCTGGGTGCGCGACGGGCTCGGCACCGCCGCCCCGGCGGACCCGCTGCTGTTCGTGCTGACCGGCCTCTCCGCACTGGTCGGAGGATCGCTGCAGCACGCGGTGGACGCCGTGCTCCTGCTCGCGCTGCCCGTCGCCGCCGTCGGGGCGTGGGCCGCGGCCGGCACCGTGACCCGTTCCGTGTGGCTGCGGGCGCTCGCGGCATTCGCGTGGACCGTCGCCCCGGCGTTCCTCGGAGCGCTGGACGGTGGCCTGCTCGGCGGGGTGCTGGCGCACGCGCTGCTGCCCTGGACCGCCGTCGCGCTGGTCCGTGCGGTGGGCGTCCAGGCGGCCGACAGGCTCGGGCCGCCCGACGGCGCCGCCGAGGAGACCGTAGGCGCCGCCGCCCGCGCGTCCCGGACGAGCTCCGGCTCGCTGGGCGCGGCGGGCGCGAGCGGCCTGCTGCTCGCCTGCGTGGTGGCCGGCGCGCCCGCCCTGCTTCCTGCGGCCGTCGTGGTGCTGCTCGGGGCGCTGCTCGTCGCCCCGCGCCGCCGCGTCTACCTCGCGCTCGCGGTGGTACCGGCCCTCGTGGTCGGCGCCCCGCTCTGGTGGACCGCGCTGCGCCACGGCAACAGCAGGCTCCTGACGGCGGAGCCGCTGGCCGGGTCCGGCGTCCCGGAAGCGGTCATCGACTCGGGCCCGGTCTCGGGCCTCCAGCTGCTGCTCGGCCTGCCCGCTGTCCCCGCCCCCTGGTTCGACGTGCCCGGCGACGGTCTCGTGCCGTCCGCCGTCCGCGCCATGGTGGCGGCGGGCCCGTGGGCGCTCGGCGCGCTGGTGCTCGCACTGGCGGTGGTCGGTCTCGGCGCGGCGCTGCTGGGCATCGGCCGCAAGCGGGTCCCGGAGTCGGCGCAGCACGTCGCCGCGACGTCGCTCGTGGGCTGGCTGGTCGCCGCTGCGGGCCTCGCCGTGGCGGTCCTGGCCCAGGGCGACGGCAGGTGGTCCGGCTCCGGGCTGTCGCTGGTCCTGCTCGGCCTGAGCGCCGCGGCCCTCGCGGGTGTCCGTGTGCTCGCCGAGAGCGGGGCGTCGCTCCGGGGCTTCCTCGGTTCGGCACGCAAGGTCGCGGCGGTCGCCCTGGTGGTGGTCGCGCTCGTGCTTCCCGCCGCGCAGGCGGCCGCGTGGCTGACCGGCTCGGGCAGCATCGCGGGCTCCGGGCGGAGCGGCCTGCTGCACGTGACCACCGACCCGGTGGTGCCCGCCGTCGGGCAGCAGATGCAGGCGCCGCCACGGCAGGCACGCGTGCTGGAGGTGGGGTTCGCCGGCGACGCGGGCAGCACCGGCGCCGCGGACGACACGGTGCAGTACGCCCTCCTGCGCGCCGACGGCTCGCAGCTCGCCGACATCTCGGCGACGGCCAGGGCGACGGCGGACGATCGCGCCGGGGCGGGCGACGAGCCGGTGGGCACCCTGGACGACGCGGTCGCGGCGCTGGTCTCCGGCGCTACCGAGGGCGTGCCGGAACAGCTCGCCGACCTCGGGATCGGTGCGGTCCAGGTCCGGTCGGACGGCGGCCTGAGCGCGATGCCCGGAGCTGACCCCGCGCGCGCCGTCGGCGACCTCGTGGCGACGCTCGACATGGTGCCCGGCATGAGCCGGGTCACCGAGGGGCAGGCGATCTCCGTGTGGCGGGTCGCCCCGGTGGGCGAGCCCGCGCCGGGCTGGGCCCGGATCGAGGAGGCGGGCGCCACGGAGCGGGCGCTGCCGTCCGGGGGTACCGCGGTCCGCGCCGACGTGACCGCGGGCGGTGCGGACCGCGCCGTCGTGCTCGCGGAGGCGGCGGGACCTGGCTGGCACGCGACCCTCGACGGGCGTCGGCTGGAGCCGGTGGCCGTCGACGAGTCGGCGGGCCTGCAGGCGTTCGCGCTCGGGCCCGACGCCGGGCACCTCGTGGTGCGCTACGAGGCGCCCCACCGCACGGCATGGCTGGTGCTCACGACGTTCACGCTGGTGGTCTTCGCCCTGCTGGCCCTGCCGGTGGGACGTAGGAGGGTTCGATGAAGCGCAAGAAGCTGGTGGTCCCGGCGGTCGCCCGGCGGTCGGCCGCGGCGGTCGGTGGCCTGCTCTGCGCGATGGCGGTCGCCGCCCTTGCCACCACGGGCGGCGGCGAGCGGGTCACGCCACCGGCGGACGCCGTTCGCGCCGTCCCCGTGGCCGCCGCCGAGACCGGGCTGGTCTGCCCCATGCCCGCCGAGCTGCAGCAGCCGGACGTCGGCGACGACGAGTTCAGCGCGGTCCGGGGAGAGACCACGACGTCGCTCACCGCCGCCGTGCTGGACGGCGCCGAGGGTGCGGAGCCCTCGGTCACCACCCTGGACGGGTCCGCGGCGCCGGACCTTCCCGGCCCGCTCGTGACCGGCGGCGTCGCCGCGGTGCGCGAGGGCGCGGTCACCGGGGCGCGCACGGTGCGCGTGACGCCGAGCGGTGCCACGTACGCGACGGGGACCGTCGCTTCGGTGACCACCGACGGTGACCTGCGTGGCATGGTCGCGGGGCCGTGCGCGGTGCCGTCCGTCGAGCACTGGCTGGTCGGCGGCAGCACCTCGGTGGGTTCGAGCGGCCGCCTGGTGCTGCAGAACCCCGGCCGGACGCCGGCCACCGTGTCGCTCGAGGCCTGGGGCGCGTCCGGTCCCGTGGTGCTGGGGAGCCAGTCGCTCGTCGTCGTGCCGCCGGGCGAGCAGGTGGTCACCATGCTCGAGGCCATCGCGCCCGACCAGAGCCGGCTCGCGCTGCACGTCACCGCCGAGGGCGGCCGCGTGGGCGCCTACGTGCAGCACCACCGCATCGAGGGCCTGGTGCCCGCGGGCGCCGACCTCGTCGTGGGAGGCGCCGCGCCGTCCCGCACGACCGCGGTCTCGGGCGTGGTCAGCACCGGCGAGCCGGTGGACGACCCGCACGCGCCGCGCCTCGACCTGCTGACTCCCGGCACGGTGGCCGGCACGGCGAACCTCGCTGTGCTCGGGCCCGACGGACCGGTCCGGCTGCGTGGCGGCGAGGAGCTGCCCCTCGAACCGGGCAAGGTCACCACCCTGCCCCTGGGCGGGCTGCCCGCCGGTGCCTACACGGTCGTCGTGGACGCCGACGTGCCGGTCGTCGCCGGCGGCGTCCTGGACAGGAAGGGTTCGGCCGCCGACGACGCGGTGGTCGACGAGGACCCGTACGACCGCGCCTGGCTGGCCGGGCAGGCGGTAGGCGCGACCGGCCCGGTGGCCGACGGCGCGGTCGCCGTCCCCGACCACTCCGCGTACGTGGTGACGCTGAGCGGCGTGCCGGGCGAGCGTGACCCGGACCGGATCGACGACGTGGACGACAGCACCGCCGTCGAGCTGCGCGGCGTCGGGCCGGACGGCGAGGAGGCCTGGACCCGCACGGTGGAGGTGCCCACCGGTGAGACCGTCGAGCTGGAGTGGGGGGACGACCTGGAGAAGCTGGGCGAAACCGTCGCGGTGGTCGCGGAGCAGCCCGCCGGGCAGCCGGGCGTCGTCTGGTCGGTGCGCATCGCCGAGGACAGCGACACGACCCTGTTCTCGGTGCTCTCGCCGACGGCGCCGCTCGCCGCGGGCGGGGACGTGCACGTGCGCCGGGTGGACGCGGCCGGCTGAGCGGCCGGCCGTAGGGTCAGCCGGCCGTCGGTCAGCCCGCGAGAGTCAGGAGCGGTCGCCGAAGTTCGGGTCGATCTCCTCCGGGGTGCGGGCCAGCATGTGTGCCACCTGCTCCACCACGACGTCGCGCACCAGGTCGGCGAGGTCCTCCCGGTCGAGGGCGCGCACCTCGACGGGCCGGCGGTAGACCACCACGCGCCCGGGCCGGCCGGCCTCCGCCGGGAAGAACCGGCCGAGCAGCACACCGCCGTCCTCCCACGGCGCCGGGTCCGACGGCGGCACGTCCTCGACGGCAAACTCGGTGCCGCGCAGCTGTGCGGCCCACGTCCGGTCGAGGTCCTCGACGACGTCGAGCACGAAGTCGTCGAACCGCTGCGCCCGCGTGCGGTGCGCGGGAGTGCCGGGCGGGAACATCGGGCCCCGCAGACCGCGGCCGCGCCGGTCCCGGCGCCGGGGACGTACCGCCTCGCCGGGGGAGTCGCCGGAGCGGATCGCCGCGAGCCGGAGCAGGTCCGCCTGGGAGGCCTTGGGGATACCGGCCGGGCTGCCGGCCGAGCTGCCGGTACTGCTGGGGCTGCTGGAGCTACCGGATGAGCTGCCGGCCGGGCCGGTACCGCGGTCCGACCGCCGGTTCCGGCCGCGTGGAGAGAACGGAGGCACCTACCGACGATACGTCCGATCGGGGTCCCGGTTCGTCACCGCCACGGCAACCGCGACGCACGCGAGCCCCCAGGCCAGCCACGCGCCGGGCACCGATAGCGAACCGTCGGGCCACGGCCCGGCGTAGCGCGGCGCGGAGACCGCGATCCAGATGGCCTGGTCGATCAGGGGTACCGCGCACCAGAGCCCGGCCGCCCAGGACAGCCGGCGGCCCGTCGAGAGCAGGCCCTGGGCCACGAGCATCGCGAGGATCCCGATCACCGGGAGGAGGTAGCGCGGATGCGGCGAGCCGCCGCCCGCGGTGTAGACGAGCTGCATCGCCAGGGTCGCCGCGACCGCCGTCGCACCGGTCACGAGGAGCAGCACGTCGGCCCGCCCGGCCGCGGGCAGCCGGACGTCCCGCGCGGCGCGGACGCCCGCGACGACGGCCAGCGCGGCGGGCACGACCAGCAGGAGCAGCACCACCGCGGCGTCGGGCAGCCTGTCGTGCCCGAACACCGCGAGGAGCTGGACCCAGAACCCGGCGTCGGCGAGCACCTCGGGGACGGGACGGATCACCCGGTCCAGGTTCTCGGCCGCCCAGTCGGGGTGCCCGCCCGTGATCGACCCGGTCAGGGCGACGTTGCGCAGGTAGAACCAGCCGGACGTCGCCGCCACGGCGGCCGGGACGCCGAGCGCGACGACTATGGCGCGCACGGCGTCACCTCGGACGGTCGCGCCGCGGACGCCGGGCGGGCCCGCGGTCCGCAGGAGCACCCCGGCCAGCACGGCGGCGACCAGGACGCCCACCATGACCATCGTGTGCAGGCGCGTGCCGAGGCACAGCGCCGAGACCACTACCAGCCCCGCGGCGCGCGGCCAGGTCAGGCCGGACCGGACGACACCCGCCGCGAGGCCGAGCAGCCAGGTCGTGAGCAGGGCGGCGAAGATGTCGTTGTAGCCCGAGCCGCCGACCCGGGCGACCCACGCCGTCGTGCCCACGACCAGCGCGGTGACGGGGGCGAGGAGCGGCGACGCCGGGAAGGCCCGCCGGGCCGCCCAGGCCGCCACCAGCACGAGCAGACCCGCGCCCAGCACGTTCAGGCCGCGCGCGGCGTAGACCGCCCCGATGACGTGCCCGCCCTCCACGAGAGGCCCGACCACGGGCGCCAGCACCAGGTAGTACAGCGGCGGGTGCTGGGCGGCCCACTGCACCGGCGGCACGGAGCCGGCCTCGGGCGCCAGCACCAGGCCGTCCTCGAAGACCGGCAGGTGCCCGGTCCACACCTGATAGGCGTAGTCGAGGTGGGCCGTCTCGTCGCCGGTGTGCAGCGGAGGGCTCAGCAGCGCCTGGACGAGCGAGGCGAGGATCGCGGCCAGCACGGCGGCGGGTACGAGGTGGCGCACGGGGGCCACAGTAGGGCCTCCCGATGTCCGGACGACGGCGGGCGTGCCCCCTATCCTGTCAGCGTGCGCGACGATCCTGCCGAGGTGGCGTACCGCCGGGGCCTCGCCCTCGTCACCGCTCTGGTCATGCTGACGGGTGCGCTGTGGGCGGTGCTGGCCCCGCCGTTCCGGGCGCCGGACGAGCCGCAGCACGTCAACAGCGTGCTCCGCCTCGCCTACGGCGGCGGGTGGCCGGCCGCCGGCGAGGCCCTGGTGGGTCCCGCCGTCGACGCCGCCCGGTACCAGGCCGAGCTGGAGACCGACCTGCCCGGCAGGCACTTCGACCGGGAGGACGTACCGCCGTTCGTCGCGGTCGCGCCCGTCCCGGACGGCGACCGGTTCGTGGTCGACGCCGGCAACGCCCTGGCCGACCCGGTGCCCGCCGGCGCCAGCACGCGGCACCTGCCCGAGGACGCCGTCGACCAGATGACGCAGCATCCGCCGCTGTACTACGCGGTCGCTGCGCTGGTGCTGCGCGGGACCGGGATGGCCGAGGCGCGCTGGGACCACCAGCTGCTCACCCTGCGCCTGTTCGACGTCGCGCTCCTGGTGCCCGTGCCGCTGCTGGCCGCGGCCGCCGCGCGGCGGTTGTCGGGGTCGCGCCCGGCGGCGCTCGTGGCGGCGTCGTTCACGCTCTTCGTGCCGCAGGCCGGGCACATCCTGGGCAGCGTGACCAACGACGCGCTCGTGACGCTGAGCGGGGCGGCGATCACCTACCTGTGCGCCGTCGTCCTCGGTGGCGACCTGCGGGCCCGGACCGCCGTCCGGCTGGGCATCGCGCTCGGCGTGGGACTGCTGACCAAGGTGATGGTCGTGTTCGCGCTGCCCATGGTGGCCGCGGCCTACCTGGTGGCGTCCGGCCCCCGCGCCCGCCGGCTGCGCGGCGTGCTCCTCGCGGGCGCCGTCGCGCTGGCCGTCGGCGGCTGGTGGTGGCTGCGCAACCTCCTGGTCCTGGGCACGGTCCAGCCGGTCGGTATCCCGGACCGCTTCGCCGAGGGTGAGCCGGACGGCCTCTGGTACTTCCTGCGGACCGGGGTGACGCAGGTGACCAGGTCGTTCTTCGGCAACTTCGGCTGGCTCGAGCTGCGGATACCTGACCCGGTCTTCTGGACCGCCGCGGTCACCATCGGTGCGCTGGCCGTGATCGCGCTGGTGCGCCTGACCGCCACCCGGCGGGCGGTGGCCGTGCTCCTGCTGCTGCCCGCCGCCCTGTGGCTCGCGGTCCTGGCCAACGCCTGGCCCGCCTACCAGGAGACCGGCCTGGTCATCGCGGTGCAGGGCAGGTACCTGTTCGCCGGGCTCGCGGCGCTGTCGGTGACGACGGCGCTCGGCGCGGCGGCGCTGCTCGGTCCGCGGATCGGCCGGGCCGTGCCCTGGATCGTGGGGGCGGCCTGCGCGGCCGCCGCGAGCGGCCTCGCCTTCGGGTTCTGGGGCTTCTACCAGGGCCCGACATCGACGGTGGCCGACGCCGCGGCCCGCTGGGCCGGCTGGAGCCCGCTGACCGGGCCTCAGCTCGCGGCGCTGGTCCTGGTGCTCGTGCTGGCGGCCGTGGCCGCGGTGCTGGCCTGCGGCCTGTTCGCCCGCAGCACCGCCCTCGCGGAGACGACGGCGGTCCCGCAGGCGAACGCTGCGACGACCGCGGCCGGCACCGGCAGCTCCGCGTAGTAGCCCGCAGGCGGTGCCGTGGACAGCTCCACCGCCAGCCAGACCACGAGGTCGGCCAGGGAGATGGCGGTCCAGAGCGGGAGATACCGGCGCAGGCGCGTCGACAGGCCTGCCGCCACGGCAAGGCACAGCGGCAGCGAGACCACGAGCAGGTAGCGCGGGTAGATTCCGCCGCTGTTCGCCGCGTACAGCACCTGCATGGTGACGGCCACGACGACGGCGCCTGCCGGCAGCGCGAGGAGCAGCAGGCCGTCGGTGTGTGCTGCGCCCGGGTCGTCGGCGTTGCCGGCCGTCGACCCGTGCGTGAGCCGGCGGGCCCGCCGCAGTGCGGCCCTGCCCGCGATGACCAGGGGGACCCAGAGGAGCAGGAGCGCCGTGAGCACGAGCGTCGTGATGATGTACGGGTTGCTCGGGGGCAGGCGGCCCGCCCACCAGAAGAGGTCGGGCAGCCGGGCCCAGGTCACCGGGTCCACCAGGACCAGCCAGACGGGCCGCTCCGTACGGTTCTGGTTCGCCAGCGCCCAGTCGAAGTGCGAGCCGGTGATGGTCCCGGTGAGCGCCAGGTTGCGGAGGTAGAACCAGCCGCTCGCCGCGAGCACGGTCAGCGGCCCGGCCACGGACAACGCGACCACCGGACCCCAGCGGACCCTGCCCTGCCGGGCGCGGACCGCCCCGGCGACCACCGCGGCGGCTGCCACGGCGACGGCGACGGCACCCGCCGACAGCCGGGTGAGCGACGCGGCAGCGGCCACCACGGAGATCAGCGCGATCAGGCGCGCGTCGAGCCCGCGCCGGATCACGGTGCCCACCAGCCCGAGCAGCACGGTCACCCACAGGGTGGCCAGCAGGTCGTTGTACGCGGTGCCGCCGACGTGGGCGACCGCCGCCGTCACGCTCGTCAGGAACGCGACGAGGAGCGGCAGCGCGCTGCCGGGCCGGGTCAGCCGGCGTGCGCTCCACCAGGCGGCGACCACGAGGACGCCGGACAGCAGCACGTTGACGCCCCGCGCCGCGTAGACGGCGGCGACGGGGTGTCCGGCGTCGGCCAGCGGGCCGACCAGTGGCGCGATCAGCAGGTAGTACAGCGGCGGGTGCTGCGCCGTCCACTGGACCGGGGCGAGCCAGGCGCCGTCGGGCCGCAGCAGCAGGCCGTCCTCGAAGACCGGGAGGTCGCCGTGCCAGAGCTGATAGGCGTAGTCGACGTGCGGTGGCTCGTCGCCGGTGGCGTACGGGGCGTCCGCCAGGGCGACGGTCAGTGCCAGCAGGACTGCGGTGAGGGCGCTGGTCAGAACGGCCAGGCGCTCGCCGCCGGGGGAGCGCGCCGGGGAGCGGGTCACGCGTGCAGAGTAGCCGCGCCTCCTTTACCCATTCTGTCGCTCCGGTCACGACCGGGTAACGGAAACTGAATGGCACGCAGTGTTCACGCCCCGGTCATGTGCCGTGCTTACCGTTTGTGCAGCCACTCCTCTGCGTGCCGAGAGCCTGCTACCGAAAGCACAGGGCCATGAAGCTGTTCGTGCAGATTCCCTGTTTGAACGAGGAAGAAACACTTCCTCTGGTGCTTGCCACGATTCCGCGGGACATCCCGGGAGTCGACGAGATAGAAATCCTGGTCGTCGACGACGGGTCCACGGACGACACGGTCGAGGTGGCGCGTCGCCTCGGCGTGCGGCACTTCGTGCACCACGCCCGGAACATGGGGCTGGCCCGGTCGTTCCGGGACGGCGTCGACTACGCGCTGCGGCACGGTGCCGACATCGTCGTGAACACCGACGGCGACAACCAGTACCCGCAGGAACGGATCGGCGACCTGGTGATGCCCGTGGTGCTGGGCGACGCCGACATCGTGATCGCCGACCGGCAGACCGGCACCATCGAGCATTTCTCCCCGCTGAAGAAGGCGCTGCAGAAGGTGGGCAGCGAGGTGGTGAACTTCGCCGCGGGAACCGACCTGCCCGACGCCGCGAGCGGTTTCCGCGCCTATTCGCGCGGGGCGTTGTTGCGCCTCAATGTCGTCACGCAGTTCAGCTACTGCATGGAGACGATCATCCAGGCCGGGAACAAGCGGCTGCGGATCCAGAGCCTGCCGATCACCACCAATGCGAAGACCCGCGAGTCGCGCCTCTTCTCGAGCATGTGGCAGCACATCGCGAAGTCGGGCCAGGCGATCAGCCGGTCCTACGTGATGTACAAGCCGCACGCGGTGTTCCTCACGCTCGGACTCGTCTTCGCGGTCGGTGCGGCGGTGCCGTTCGGCAGGTACGCGATGCTCCTCGCGACCGGCACCCCCGGGCAGCACCTCCAGTCCATAGTGCTCGGGGCGACCTCCACGGTCGGGGTGCTGCTCAGCTTCGCCCTGCTCGTGCTCGCCGACCTCCAGCGCACCAACCGGGTGCTGCTCGAGGACACTCTGGAACGCTTGAAAGAGGTGCAGTACGGCACGACGGCGGCCCCGGCCGGATCGGCGGCAGCGGACAGCCGGAGGCCGTCCGGCGGCAGCCGGCCGCGCCCGGTCGAGCTGACCGGTCCGCTGGACCGCGCCCAGCCGGCGGGACCTGCCGACCTCTCGGCCGCCGTCCAGTGATCGCTTTCGGCACGTACGACGCCGCGCGCCACCCCCGCATCGCCGTCCTGATCGCGGGGCTGCGTGCCCACGGCAGCAAGGTCACCGAGCTGAACCGGCCGCTCGGCTTCTCCACCGCCGAACGGGTGCGCATGCTCCAGCAGCCGTGGCGGCTGCCCGCCCTCGCGATCCGGCTCCTGCTCTGCTGGGCGGGCCTGGTGCGCGACACCGTGCGGCAGCGACGGGCGGAGGGCCGGCCCGGTGCCGTGCTCGTCGGCTACCTCGGCCACTTCGACGTCGTCCTCGCGCGGCTGCTCCACCCGCGCTCGGTGATCGTGCTCGACCATCTGGTCTTCGCCGGGGACACCGCCGCCGACCGCGGGGCCGCCGGCCTGCGGGTGCGGCTGCTGACCGGGCTGGACCGGCTGGCCGTCGCGTGCGCCGACCTCGTCGTCACGGACACCGAGGAGCACCGGCAGATGCTTCCCGACCCGGACAAGGGCGTCGTCGTGCTGGTCGGCGCACCGGACGCGTGGCGGACGGCGGCCTCCCTGCCGGATGCCCCGACCGACGAAGAGCTGTCCGTCGTCTTCTTCGGGCTGTACACGCCGCTGCAGGGCGCACCCGTCATCGCCGAGGCGGTGCGCGACGCCGTCGCGGCGGGCGCCCCGCTGCGCGTCACGATGGTCGGCGCGGGCCAGGACCTGCCCCGGGCGCGCGAGATCCTGGCGGGCACACCGGGCGTGACCTGGCACGACTGGGTGGACGCCGACGAGCTGCCCGGCCTCGTCGCCGGGCACCAGGTCTGCCTGGGCATCTTCAGCGACACCCCGAAGGGCGTGCGCGTGGTGCCGAACAAGGTGTACCAGGGGCTCGCGGCGGGCTGCGTGGTGGTCACCTCGGACACCCCGCCGCAGCGCAGGGCACTGGGGGAGCACGTCGAGCTGGTCCCGGCGGCCGATCCCGGGGCGCTCGCCGCCGAGCTCGGCAACCTCTGCGACCCCGCGGTGCTGGCCGCTGCCCGGGAACGTGCGGCGCGCGGCCGGGACCGGATTCGCCCGCAGGTCGTCACCGAACCGCTGGTCGCCGAGCTGCGGCGCAGGGGAGTGCTGTGACGAGGACCGGTGCGGGGACGACGGAACCCGGCACGACGGCGCCCGGGATGGTGGCGCCCGCCGCCCGCCGCCCGGTCGTCAGCGGCGCACTGGCCGTCCTGCGGTCGCGGTGGGTGCGGTGGGGCTTCCTGGCCGCCGCACTCGGGCTGGCCGTCTGGTACGTGCTGGGCAACCGGGCGGCCCTGGCGCGCGCGGCGACGGACCTGTCCGGGACCGAGGTGGCCCTGGTCGTCGTCCTCGGCGCTGCGTACGTATGGTGCACGCTGCTCGCCTGGCGCGTGGTCCTGGCGGACCTCGGCTCGCCCCTGTCGTTGCGGAGCGCCGTCGCCGTGTTCGGCGTCAGCCAGCTCGGCAAGTACGTGCCCGGCGGCGTGTGGAACGTCGTGGCCGCCGCCGAGGTCGGGGCGGGGCACGGCGTGCCGCGCAGCAGGTCGGCCACGTCGATGCTCGTCGCCGTCGCGGTGTCGGTGGCGTCGGGCGCCGCGGTGGGCGCCGTCGCGCTGCCGTTCGTCTCGGCGGGTGCGCTGGGCGCCTGGTCGTGGGTGGTGTGGGCGGCGCCCGTCGTCGTGCTGGTGCTCGCGCCGCCGGTGCTCAACCGGCTGATCGGGCTGGCGCTACGAATCGCCCGGCGTGGCGCGCTGGAGCACCCGATGACCTGGGACGGCCTGGGCCGGGCCGCAGCCTGGTCCGTCGCGGGGTGGCTCGTCGCCGGCCTGCAGCTCTGGGTGCTCTGCGCGGGGCTCGGCCTGCCCCTCACCGTCCGGACCTTCGCCCTGGCGGCCGGCGGCTGGGCGCTCGCGTGGACCGCCGGATTCCTGTTCGTGGTCGCGCCGGCCGGCGCGGGCGTGCGCGAGCTGGTGCTGGCCTCGGTCCTCGCGGGTGCGCTGCCCGCCCCTGCCGCGGCCCTCGCGGTGCTCGTCAGCAGGGTGGTCCTGACGCTCGTCGACCTGGCCTTTGCGGGCGTGGGGCTCCTGCTGGCCCGCCGCGGAAGCAGACAGCGAGAATGACCATGCACCTGCTGCCACGCCGGGCGTGATCCTGGCAGCAACGGCGTGGTCACCTGCTCACCCAATCCGACCCCGGTCGATACGCCCGTGATCGTCCGGCGTGTTCGGCGCGTTGTGCCCGGTCAGGGCGTAGTCTCGGCGCGTGAGATCGGTGAGACAGTGTTCGCGCTCGGCCTGTACAAACGCGGCCGTAGCGACGCTCACATACGTGTATGCGGACTCGACAGCGGTACTTGGTCCGCTTGCGCACCTGGCCGAGCCCCACAGCTACGACCTGTGTGCTGAGCACGCCGAGCGGCTGACGGCACCGCGCGGGTGGGAGGTGCTCCGCCTGATGCCGGAGTTCGAGGACGCCGGGCCCAGCCCGGACGACCTGTCCGCCCTCGCCGACGCCGTGCGTGAGGCCGGCAAGGTGCGCCGTCCGGCGGAGCCGCCGACGGTCACGGAAACGGCCCGCCGAGGCCACCTGCGCGTCCTCCGCGCGGACGACGACACCTCGGCCTGACCCTGGGGTCGCCGAAGTAGAGCGTGCGTCCGGACACCCGCTCTACTTCGCCGAGGCGAGGCTGGCGAGGTAGAGCGGGTGTCCGGACGCACGCTCTACTTCGGCGAAGTGGTTACGGGACCCAGGCGCAGACCGCGTGGCCTGCGCCCGTCAGGTGCAGGTTGCCCGCGTCGTGCGGGATGAAGACCGACTCGCCCTGGACCAGGCGCTGCGGTCCCTGCTTCGAGCGGTCCGCGTCGAGCTTCAGCTCGCCGGCCAGGCACAGCAGGATCCGCGGGCCCGTCGCGGGCAGCGTGACCGCCTCGGCCGGGTCGACGTCGGCGGTCGTGAGCGCGAACTCCGTGACCGGCACGCGATAGGTGCGCACCTGCCCGCGCCCGCCCGCCGTCGTCAGCTCGGGGGTGGACGGCTGCTGCGGGGAGAACACAGTGCAGGCCACGAGGTTCTCCTCGTCGACGAGCTTCGTGGTCAGCCCGGCGCGCAGCACGTTGTCGGAGCTGGCCATGATCTCGATACCCAGCCCTGACAGGTAGGCGTGCACGACGCCGGCCGGGGTGAACGCCGCCTCGCCGGGTTCGAGCGAGAACCGGTTGAGCATGAGGGACGCGATGGCGCCCGGGTCGCCGGGGTGCTGGTCGGCGAGGTCGACCACCGTGCGGTCGGCGCGCTCGAACGGGGAGCCGGCCGCGAGCCGGGCCCGGACCGAGTCGAGGGTGGTCTGGATGTCGGCGGCGCAGGCATCGGAGGCGCGCGCGGAAAGAAGATGGTTGAACGCCTCGCGCATGCCCTCGTGGCTGCGGTCGCTCAGCAGCGCGGTGCGGACGCCGTCGACCATCTGGCCGGCCAGGCCCTCCAGCACGTCGAGGATCGTGCGCGGCGTGCGGAAGCCCGCCAGCCCCTCGAACTGCGAGAGCGCGACGATCATCTCGGGCTTGTGCTGGTCGTCCTTGAAGGACCGCTTCGGCGACGACAGCGGCAGGCCCGCCTTGTTCTCGCGCGCGAAGCCCTCCCGGGCCTGCCGCGGCGACGGGTGCACCTGGAGCGAGAGCGCCTTGCCCGCCGCCAGGATCTTCAGCAGATAGGGGAGGCGCGGGCCGAACTGCTCCGCGACCCGGTGGCCGAGCGTCTGCACCGGCGCCTCGCGCACCAGGCGGTCGAGGGCGACGTCCTCGCCCTCGATCACGCTGACCGACGGCGCACTGGTGTGGGCGCCGAGCCACAGCTCGGCCTGCGGACCGCCGTCGGGGTCGGCGCCGAGCAGGTGCGGGATCGCTTCGACGGACCCCCAGTCGTACCGCTGGATCGTGTTGGTCAGCGGCAGGGGCTCGTGAAACTGGGCGACGGCTAGCACCGCGCCAGGGTATCTCGGCGCGGACCAGCAGATGCGAGGGCTGTGGGGTGACGTAGGCGCGACCGGTCCCGATGCCTACGTCGAGGCGCTCACAGCGCCCGGGCGTCCGACTCCAGCAGCACCGGGATGCCGTCCCGCACCGGATAGGCCAGCGGCCGGTCCGGGTCGGTCGAGTGCAGCTCCGGCCCGCCGTCGGGCCCCGTCCCGTCCACCAGCTCCGCGCCCGTCACGGGACAGCGCAGGATCTCTCGCACCCACGGGTCCAGCTGGATGGTCGGGTCGGTGCTCATGCTGCTCCTCCTGCGTCGTCGGCCTCGGCACGCACCAGCGACAGGACGTCGTCGCGCACCTTGACCATGATGTCCTCGTCGGTGGCCTCGACGTTGAGCCGCAGCAGCGGCTCGGTGTTCGAGGCACGAAGGTTGAACCACCACTGCGGCTGGTCGTCCCAGTGGGACACGGTCACTCCGTCGAGCCGGTCGACCACGACCCCCGGATACGCGGCCAGGTAGGCGTCCAGCACCCGCTGGGTCGCCTCGGCGGCGTCGGGCACGGTCGAGTTGATCTCGCCGGAGGCGACGTACGGCTCGTACATCTCCGCGAGTGCCGACAGCGGGTGCGGCTGGCCACCCAGGGCGGCCAGCACGTGCATCGCGGCGAGCATGCCGGTGTCGGCGAAGAAGAAGTCACGGAAGTAGTAGTGGGCCGAGTGCTCCCCGCCGAACACCGCGTCCCGCCCGGCCATCTCCGCCTTGATGAACGAGTGGCCCACGCGGGTACGCAGCGTTTCGGCCCCGGCCGCCGACAGGAGGTCGGGCACGGCCCGGGAGGTGATCAGGTTGTAGATCACCGTGGGGGTGCGGCCGGCCGCCTTCTCCTTCTCCACCTCGCGGAGCCCCACCAGGGCCGTGACGGCCGACGGCGAGACGGGCACGCCTCGCTCGTCCACCACGAAGCACCGGTCGGCGTCCCCGTCGAAGGCGAGCCCCAGGTCGGCCTCGTTCGCCACGACGGCGGTCTGCAGGTCCACCAGGTTCGCCGGCTCCAGGGGGTTCGCCTCGTGGTTGGGGAAGGTCCCGTCCAGCTCGAAGTACAGCGGCACGATCTCCAGGGGCAGCGCCGGAAGGCCTGCCGCCTCGCCGAGCACCGCGGGGACGGTGTGCCCGCCCATGCCGTTCCCGGCGTCGACCACGACCTTGAGCGGGCGCAGCCCGGACAGGTCGACCAGGCCGCGCAGGAAGGCGGCGTAGTCGGCGAGGGTGTCGCGGTCGGTCACTGTCCCGGCGCCCGCGGACGGCACCTGGCCGGCCTCGGCGGGCCGCGCGTCGGCGTCGTCCAGGATCGCCTGGGCGACCTCGCGGACGTCGGCGAGGCCGGTGGCCTGGCCGACGGGCCGCGCACCCGCGCGGCACAGCTTGATCCCGTTGTAGGCGGCGGGGTTGTGGCTGGCGGTGAACATCGCACCCGGCAGGCCGAGGACACCCGAGGCGTGGTACAGCCCGTCGGTGGAGCACAGCCCGATGCGGGTCACGTCCACGCCCTCGGCGGTCAGACCCGCGGCGAACGCCTCCACGAGCTCGGGGCCGGAGTCACGCATGTCGTGGCCCACCACGACGCCGGGTGCGGCGTCGGCGTCGGGCAGCACGACGGCGCGAGCGAATGCCTGGCCGATCGCACGTGCGACCTGCGGTGAGAGCTGGTCCGGGACGGTGCCGCGGACGTCGTACGCCTTGATGATCTGGGAGAGGTCGAATGCCACGCGGTCAGCCTACGCCGCACGCCCGATGTGGAGGCTCACCTGCGACGACCGGCGACACGTCACGGCGGCGGATACCCCTAGGCTTGCGAGTGCTACGGCCAAACCGTCACCGTCAGAAGGTAGATGCGTTGTCATGACCGGTCAGGTAAGAGGGCTCGCTCGGAAACTGGTCGACAGGTTTCCACCCGTACGACGACGGGACGAGCTTCTCGCTGCTCGTCTTGAGCTCGTGACGGAGCTGCGCGAGCTCGTGACCCAGCAGCGGGCCAAGGTCGAGGAGCTGCAGGCCAACGCCGACGCGCTGGACGCCGAAGCCCGCAAGGAGCGGATACGCACGCGGCGTGCGCGGCGTCAGGTCGAAGAGCTTCGTGAGCAGGTCGAGCGCTCAGGAGGCTCCTCGACGTCGTCCGAAGCGGACCAGGCGTCTGCTTCTGCCGCCACCAACCGGATCCTCGCCTCGGGCGTGTTCGACGTGGAGTGGTACCAGGACCAGGCGGGTCTGACCTTCGCGGACCGGGCAGAGGCGGTCAGCCACTACGTCGAGGAGGGCAGGCGAGCGGGATGGTCGCCGCACCCGCTGTTCCTCCCGGCTCGCTTCGATCCGAGGCGGTGGGACCGCGAGGAGACCGATCCGCTGGTCGCGTACCTCGAGGGCGCAGACGGTGCCTGGGAGAGGTCGACGTCGCCGCTCTTCGACCCGGCGCGTGCCCACGGTTCGCGGCGTGCCGGCCGGGCCCCGCTGGCGTCGTTGCTGGAGGACGGCGAGCCGCAGACCCTGCCGCTGGCAGCCGACGCCGGCTGGTTGCGTGACGGGATCACCCTCTCCGAGGTGCGCGCGGCACTGCGGACGCAGGTAGGCGAGCCGGCGGACGAAGAGGCGATGTCCTGGCGCGACACGCCGGCCGGGAGCACCGTTCCGGGGCTGACGAGCGTCGTCGTCACCGACTGCACCTCGACCTCGGAGGTGCTTGCCGCCCTCGGCGCCGTCGACTCCGTGACGCGGGCCGCGGACGGCGGGACCGCGCAGTCCGTCGAGGTCGTCCTTCTTGTGCCCGACGAGCGTCGCGGGGTCTCCGTCGGGCTCGCACTGGCCCGTCTCGCCCGGTGGGACGTGCGGGTCGTGTCGGTGCCCGAGCAGGCGGGGACGGTCGCGGCCGTCGCCGCGGCGGTGCACGGCTCCCGCGGCGAGCACACGCTCCTGATGTCCGCGCGGAACGGGTTCAGGGAAGGGACGCTCGCCGACTGGCGCACCGCCTTCTCGGAGTCAGGCGCCGCCGTGGTCCACCCCCTCGTGCTCGACGGCCGACACCTCGTCAGCGACGCCGGTGTGGTCTACCCGCCCCATGGAAAGGACCCGGTCCCCTTCCTGGAGGGCATGCACCCGGACAGCGTCGTATGGCCCGCGCCGTGGGTCTCCGTGCCCGGAGCGCCGGTTCCGCTGCTGGCCCGGACGGAGTCCGTTCGCACGGTGCTGGGAGACGACCCGGGGGACGGCAGGGCCGGCGACCTGTGGGCTGACATCAGCCTGTCGCAGCGGCTCGCGGCGCGGGAGGGGCGGCCCGTCGTCGTCGTACCTGGCCTGGTCGGGACACGGGGAGGAGGGGCAGCGGCGTTCGACAGCTCGCCCCAGCCCGAAGAAGATCTGATGACGTTCCGGACGACCTGGCAGCAGGTACCGTCCGGATCGGCCGACCTCTTCCAGGCCTTCGGCGTCTCCCCGGTCTTCCAGGGCGTCTCGGCGCTGAGCGCCCCCGAGAAGCAGAAGTCCTGGACGCGGGCGCTCTGGCTCCCCGCCGGAGCAGGCCACCGCGCCACGGTCGTGGAGTCCCCGCCTTCGCTGCGGTGGGCGATCAAGACCGCGGCCCCGTCCGCGGACCGCGCGCGCCAGTGGGGCGACTTCCACTTCGCGAACTCGCTGGCGGACGCCCTGCGTGCGCTCGGCCAGCGCGCCGTCGTCGACTACCGGCTCAACGACGCCCGGTCCACCTCGTACACCGACGACGTGGTCGTGACGCTGCGTGGCCTGTTCGCCGTGACGCTGCCCACGAACGTGACCAGCGTCGCGTGGGTCATCAGCCACCCCGACGTCGTGACGGCGCGCGAGCTCGGGTCCTACGACCTGAGGTACGCGGCGAGCCCCGGCTGGGCACGAGACGTCTCGTCGGCATGGCACCTGCCGGTTCGGCCGTTGTTGCAGTGCACCGACCCGAGCCGCTTCTACATCGACGACGAGCCCGTCCCCGAGGTCGTCGGCAAGGCGCTGTTCGTGGGCAACTCGCGGGGAGAGGCCCGGCCCGTCGTCATGCACACCGTCGCATCCGGCACACCGATCGCCGTCTACGGCGAGCACTGGGAGGAGTTCCTGCCCCCCGAGGCGATCGCCGGAACGTACGTACCCAACGAGATCCTCCGCCGGTACTACCGCTCGGCGGCCTGGGCGCTCAACGACCACTGGGCCGACATGCGAGACCTCGGCTTCGTCTCCAACCGGGTGTTCGACGTCCTCGCATCGGGTGGCCGGCTGCTGACCGACGAGATCGAGGGACTCGACGAGATCACCCGGACCGTGCTCCCGGAACGTGGGCTGGCTCGCTTCAGGACCGCTGAGGACCTGGACGCGGTGCTCGCCCAGGAGAGCGGGGCCTGGTACGACGAGACGTCGTTGCGTGCGCTGTCCGACTACGTCCGCAAGGAGCACAGCTTCGGCGCGCGGGCCCAGGTCCTCCTCGAGGACGTGCTCGCGCACCGTGCCACTGCGAGCGGCGGCGCTTCTCACCCGTCGTGAGCCGACGGCTCCTGCCGATTCCTGGGGCAGGCTCCCCTACGACTACGATTGCAGCGATTTGCGCGCCCGCCCTCACCTCGGAGACCTCATTGCACACGCCACCACTCGTCTCGATCGTCCTTCCGGTGCACAACGACGAGGCCTGGGTCGGGAACGCACTCGAGAGCGCCCTGCGTCAGTCGAACGGGCAGTTCGAGGTCATCTGCGTGGACGACGCCTCGACCGACGGCACGAGCAAGGTCATCGAGGGTTATCAGGCCCGGGACGAGCGCATCCGGCTGATCCGGCTGGAGCAGAACGGCTCGGCGTTCCAGGGCCGGCGGGTCGGCATCATGGCGGCGAAGGGTGAGTACATCCTCTTCCTCGACGGTGACGACGAGTTCGCCCCGGACGCGGTCGAGAAGGCGTACGCGAAGGCACGCGCGACGGACGCCGACCTGGTGGCCTTCGGTGTCGAGGTCATCAACCCGGACGGTCAGAAGGTCGGCGGATACCAGAAGCGCCTGACACCGGTTCACCCGTCGCTCAGCGGTGACGATGTGTTCAACACTCTCTTCCCGGTGGGCAAGGCGGCCCAGGGGCAGCTCTGGCGATTCCTGTTCCGGGCCTCGCTGCTTCGTGAGGTCTACGAGATGCTCCCGGCGGACCTGGTGCTCCCGCGGGTCAACGACCTCCCGATCCTGTTCCTTGCGGCGGCGCGCGCACGGAAGTACGTGTCGATCACGGACAAGCTCTACCGGTACTTCTTCCGTCGTGGGGGGAGCGGCCACGCGGTCGCGGACGTCGCCCAGTTCGCCTTCTACATGGGCGCTGTCGACTCCGTCGAGAGCATCCGCCCGGCACTCGACTCCCTGACGGGGACCCGGCAGGATCCCACTGATCTGATCAGGAGCTACGAGTCGGCGCGGCTGTCGATGATCGCCAACGTCGTCGGGTTCCTGCAGAAGAACATGAGCAGCGAGCTGCACGGGGCGTGTCTCGACCTGCTGCACACCCGTGTCCCGCAGTCGGACGTCGTGCTCGCGGCCGTGACCCACTGCCCGGAGGTCCTCCCGGTCCTCGCGGCGAGCGGCACCCGGATCGAGGCGGGCGAGCGTCCGGTGCGCAGCGTGCTGCTGACCACGAAGACGCTCACGACCGGCGGGGTCTCCGGCGTGCTGCTCTCCCAGGCGCACTTCCTGCTCGAGGCCGGGTACAAGGTCACGATCGTCGCGCACCGCAAGGACAGCGCGCTCGACGGCGTGCCCGAGGGTGCGAAGTTCATCGAGATGAAGGGCAAGGGCCTGCCCGCGCGGGTCGAGGAGTGGGCGCAGATCTGCCGGGACGAGGAGATCGACGTCATCATCGATCAGCAGATCCTCTACAGCCGGCAGTGGCCGTCGTACGCCCTGATGGCGCGCGCCCTCGGCGTGCCGACGATCGGGTGGATCCACAACTTCGGCCTCCGCCCGATCTACGACCAGAACGACCTGACGTCCTTCCTCACGGACCACCTCAACGCGCTCGCGACGACCGTCACGCTCTCCCAGCTCGACGTGGCCTACTGGAAGCTGCGCGGCATCGAGCACACGGTCTACCTGCCGAACCCGCCGTCACCGCTGCTGATCGAGTCGGCTGCCGTGCAGGTGACGAAGGAGGCGCCCGCCGGCCGGCTCGAGCTCGTCTGGTGGGGCCGCCTGGACGAGCGCACCAAGAAGCCTGGCGAGCTGCTCGCCATGGCGCAGGAGCTGCGTCGGCTGTCGGTCGACTTCCAGCTCACGGTCATCGGGCCGGACTGGAAGGACTACACCGTGGCGGACCTCACCGCTGAGGTGGAGAGGAGGGCTCTCGCCGACCATGTGAAGGTCGTCGGTGCGCGCCGCGGGGAGGAGCTGATCCGGTCGATCGACGCGGCACACCTCTTCGTGACGACGAGCATCATCGAGGGCTACCAGCTGACGCTCGCGGAGGCACAGGTTCGTGGTGTGCCCGTGGTCATGTACGAGCTGCCGTGGCTGGTGCCCGTCCAGGACAACGAGGGCATCGTCGCCGTCCGCCAGGGCGACGCGGTGGGCCTCGCCCGCGAGGTCGCGGCCTTCGCCGACGATCGTGAGCGGTACCTCAGGTACTCGCAGGCGTCGGTCAAGGCCGCCGAGCGCATGATCTCCTATGACATGTCGAGCCTGTACCAGCAGCTGCTCCTCGGCGAGCTGCCTGCCGAGTTCTCGCCGGAGCCGACGCTCGACGACGCCCGGCAGATCCTCGACTGGACCGTCTTCTACGCGGAGACCAGCTTCGCGGAGAGCACCGCGGAGAAGTCACGCGGCCTGGCCGGCAGGCGGAAGGCGCGCAGGACCGCGGCGGCCAGGAAGGTCTCCGCCGCGGCCCCCGCCAGGAAGGCCTCCCTGGTGCGCAGGGTGGCACGGCGGAGCATCCGGACCTTCCCTGCGCTGGAACCGGTCCTGCGGCGAGTGCAGAAGGCGCTGTAACAGCGTCGGGGAGGTGAGGGCTCCTGGTAGGAGCGAGGTCGCCGAGGCCGGCCGCTTCTACCAGGAGTCGCGCGGGTCCGTGGGGCGACGACTTTCATGGCTCGTGCAGCGGCCGGGACCTACGATTGCGGCAGGTCGCCGGCGCCCAGGATGACGGCGGCGTTCTGCGCGTCCGCCCTCACCTCGGAGACCTCCTTGCACACGCGACCACTCGTCTCGATCGTCCTTCCGGTGCAGAACGACGAGGCCTGGGTCGGGACCGCGCTCGAGAGCTGTCTGCGTCAGTCGAACGGGCAGTTCGAGGTCGTCTGTGTGGACGATGCCTCCGCCGACGGCACGAGCAAGGTCATCGAGGGTTACCAGGCCCGGGACGAGCGCATCCGGCTGATCCGGCTGGAGCAGAACGGCTCGGCCTTCCAGGGGCGTCGGGTCGGCATCATGGCGGCGAAGGGCGAGTACGTCCTCTTCCTGGACGGTGACGACGAGTTCGCTCCGGACGCGGTCGAGAAGGCGTACGCGAAAGCACGTGCGACGGACGCCGACCTGGTCGGGTTCGGTGTCGAGGTCATCAACCCGGACGGTCAGAAGGTCGGCGGATACCAGAAGCGCCTGGCACCGATTCACCAGTCGCTCAGCGGTGAGGGCGTGTTCACCGGCCTCTTTCCGGTCGGCAGGGCGGCACAGGGGCAGCTGTGGCGGTACATCTTCCGGACCTCGCTGCTTCGTGAGGTCTACGAGATGCTCCCGGCGGACCTGGTGCTCCCGCGGGTCAACGACCTCCCCATCATGTTTCTCGCGGCCGCGCGTGCCCGGAAGTACGTGTCGATCACGGACAAGCTCTACAGGTACTTCTTCCGGCGTGGAGGGAGTGGGCACGCGGTCGCGGACGTCGCCCAGTTCGCGTTCTACATGGGTGCGATAGACGCCGTCGAGAGCATCAGCCCGGCGCTCGAGTCTCTGTCGTCGACCCGGAAGGACCCGACCGAGCTCATCAGGAGCTATGAGTCGGCCAGGCTGTCGATGATCGCCAACGTGATCGGCTTCCTGCAGAAGAACATGAGCAGCGAGCTCCATGGGGCGTGTCTCGACCTGCTGCACGCCCGTGTCCCGCAGTCGGACGTCGTGCTCGCTGCGGTGACCCACTGCCCGGAGGTCCTCTCGGTCCTCGCGACGAGCGGCACCCGGATCGAGGCGGGCGACCGTCCGGTGCGGAACGTGCTGCTGACCACGAAGACGCTCACGACCGGCGGGGTCTCCGGCGTGCTCCTCTCTCAGGCGCACTTCCTGCTGGAGGCGGGGTACAAGGTCACGATCGTCGCGCACCGGAAGGACAGCGCGCTCGACGATGTGCCCGGGGGCGCCGGGCCGCGGCGCGCGCTGGACGGTGTGCCCGAGGGCGCGAAGTTCATCCAGGTGCGGGCCAAGAGCCTGCCTGCCCGGGTGGAGGAGTGGGCGCAGATCTGCCGGGACGAGGAGATCGACGTCATCATCGATCAGCAGATCCTCTACAACCGGCAGTGGCCGTCGTACGCCCTGATGGCGCGCGCTCTGGGCGTGCCGACGATCGGGTGGATCCACAGCTTCGGGCTGCGGCCGATCTACGACCAGAACGGCCGGATGTCCTTCCTCACGGACCACCTCGACGCGCTCGCGACGACCGTCACGCTGTCCCCCCTCGACGTGGCCTACTGGAAGCTGCGCGGTATCGAGCACACGGTCTACCTGCCGAACCCGCCGTCACCGCTGCTGATCGAGTCGGCTGCCATGGAGCTGACGAAGGAGGCGCCCGCCGGCCGGCTCGAGCTCGTCTGGTGGGGTCGCCTGGACGAACGCATCAAGAAGCCTGGCGAGCTGCTCATCATGGCGCAGGAGCTACGGCAGATGTCGGTCGACTTCCAGCTGACGGTCATCGGGCCCGGCTGGCAGGACTACACCGTGGAAGACCTCGCCGCCGAGGTGGCGCAGAAGGGCCTGGCCGATCACGTGAAGGTCGTCGGGCCGCGCCGCGGTGAGGAGCTGATCCGGTCGATCGACGCGGCACACCTCTTCGTGACGACGAGCATCATCGAGGGCTACCAGCTGACGCTCGCCGAGGCTCAGGCGCGCGGGCTACCCGTGGTCATGTACGAGCTGCCGTGGCTGGTGCCGGTCCAGGACAACGAGGGCATCGTCGCCGTCCGCCAGGGCGACGCCGTAGGGCTCGCCCGCGAGGTCGCGGCCTTCGCCGACGACCGTGAAAGGTATCTGAGGTACTCGCAGGCGTCGGTCAAGGCCGCCGAGCGGATGACCTCGTACGACATGTCGAGCCTGTACCAGCAGCTGCTCGTTGGCGGGCTGCCTGCCGAGTTCTCGCCGGAGCCGACGCTCGACGACGCCCGGCAGATCCTCGACTGGACCGTCTTCTACGCGGAGACCAGCTTCGCGCAGAGCGCCGAGAAGCCGCACGACCGGGCCCACGGGCACGCGCCAGCCCGGAAGGCCTCGGCCTCGGTCAGGATGGCCTCGCTGGCGCGACGGGTGGCACGGCGGAGCATCCGGACCTTCCCCGCCCTGGAACCGGTCCTGCGGCGGGTGCAGAGGGCGCTGTAAGGGCGTCCGGGAAGCAGGCTGTCAGAGGACGGAGTCCATGGCCTTGTGGATCCGCTCCTGCAGGTCCCCGAGCGTGGCCCGGGCGGTGTCGATGCCGGACACCAGGCTGGAGCGGCGGTCCACGACCTGCGGGCCGAGCCGGCCGAACTCGTCGTACCGGCCGGTGAGCTCGCCGAGACCCGCGGAGTCGAGCAGACGCTTGATCTTCTCCGGGTCAGCCGCCGATCCGAGCGGGTAGGCACCCTCGGTCGCGCCGATGATCAGTCCGTGGGCACGGTCGCTGATCACAGCGAGCGACCTGCCGTAGATGTCGCGGGCGTGGACGTCAAGATCGCGGTGGCTCATGCTGGCCGGCACGAGGTACTTGCCGCCGAGCTCCTCGGCGACGCGCACGGCACGGGGAGCGTCGCGGGCTACCTGGGCGAGCGTGACGATCTCGGTCGACGTCAGCGCGGCGAGGGCGCGGACCGCGTCGAACCACGAGGCCTCCGGCCACGGCCGGTCGTAACGCAGCGTGATCGGCAGCAGCGGGCGCTCGGACTCCGGGGCCCACTCCGACGTCGGCGTGCCCATCGAGTAGGCCCAGTCCGGCGCGACGTCGCCGAAGCCGGCGGCGTCACGCGACGGCTGGTCCCGCCACGACACGATCGCCGCGTCCTTCAGCACCTGGTGGAACGTGACCGACTCAGCCGCGACCTTGGGGGACCGGATCCCGATCCCGGCGACGATGACGGCGCCCCCGGCCTCGACCGCCTGCTGCAGGCCGAGGACACGGCCGCGCTTCGGGTACGTGCCGGCACGCGGGTTGATCTCGCCGGCCTCGAAGAGGTGGACGGGACGAACGGCGGCCCTGGAGGCAGCGCTCCACTTCGACGCCTTCGTGTAGACACGGTCCTCTGGCTCCAGGGGGAGTCCGGAGACGTAGTCCGAGGTCTTGCCCTCCAGCAGCACGTGGATGCGGCGGCCCTCGCCCCGGGCGGCGACGAGGAAGCCCGCCCGCAGCGCTGAGTCGCCGAGGTTGTCGTCCTGCCCACCGAGGTTGACGAAGACATCTTGGACACGGTTCGAGTTCACGGTGGGGGATCCTAATATGCGAGTCGCGGTTTCGGCGGTCGATCAGGCTGACGCGCACAGGGGCTGTGGACCGTGAGACCCGCCAACCGCTGAGACCCGCCAAAGTGGCAGTGGACCGGAGCACGGCCACGGTCCACGTTGGTATCGTAGCCTGGTGCCGAACCTGACTCATCCCGCCGCCGATCTCGCTGTCGAGCGCGACCAGATTCTCGTCTACGCCTCTCAGCGACAGCCGTACCACATCCTTTCGTACATCGACCAGATCGTCGGGAACGAGGCGACGCCAGACGTCGAGTTTCGCTTCTTCGAGGGCAAGCTTCCGCACGCCGACATGGACGTGATCCACCTCCACCGGTCGACCGTGCTCTTCGGCAAGGGAAGCCGGTGGAAGCGGCTCGCGAAGCTGGCTGACTTCGTGCTGCAGGCCAAGCGCCGCAAGATCGCCGTGGTGCGGACCCTCAGCGGTGCCGACGCCAGCGGCAAGGGCGGCAGGCTGCGCCGGGCCGCGAACCGGTTGCTCGACCAGGTGACGACGTCGTACATCGTGCTGGACGAGGTGACGCGCACGCCCAAGGGACGCTCCGTCACGCTCATCCCGCACGCGCACTACCGTGAGCGGTTCCTCGGCTACCCCCGCTCCGAGCAGGTGCCCGGCCGGCTGCTCCGGATCGCGCCCAGCCTGCCCAAGGGTGTCGCACCGGCTCTCGCGAACTTCTTCCTCACCGAGACGCCGGGTCTGACGCTGCGCGTCGTCGGCAAGCCGCTGTCCGGTGCGTACATCGGGCTCAAGGGGATGGCCGCACGCGACCCGGAGCGGGTGTCCCTGCTCCTCGAGACCATCTCGGACGGTTCGACCGTCCAGGAGGTCACCGCGGCCGAGCTGGTCCTGCTCCCCAAGGTGGCAGAGATCGAGGACATGCAGGTGCTGTACCTGGCGCTGTCCCTCGACCGCCCGGTCCTCGCGCCCGCCACCGACCTCACGCGGCGGCTCGCCGACAAGGTCGGCGCCGGCTGGATCACCCTCTACGAGGGCGCTCTCACCGCTGAGGTCATCGACTCCGCGGTGGCGGGCCTGCGCGCGACGCCGCCGTCGGGCAGCCCGCAGCTCGACGGGCCCGACCTGGAGGGGACGGCGAAGATGTACGCCAAGGTCTTCCGGGAGGCGGCGGCTGCCGGTCGCCGGTGAGCTGCGGGTCGGTGTGCTCCGGTCGTCTTTCCGGAAACCATGAGCCAGGACGGAAACCTTGACCACGCTGAGCATCATCGTGCCGGTCTACAACGCGGCCACGTTCCTGCCCAACTGCCTCGCGACGATCAGGGCGAACCGGCGCGATGACTATCAGTTCATCCTGATCGACGACCACTCCACGGACGAGACGCCCGAGATCATCGAGCGTGCGGCGCAGGAGATGCCCTGGCTGACGACCCTGCGCAACCCGGAGAACTACGGGGTGGCGCGCTCCAGGAACATCGCACTGACGCATGCCGAGGGCCGGTACCTCGCCTATCTCGACGCCGACGACTGGTACCAGGTGGGACACCTGGACCGGACCCTTGCCGCGTTGCAGCGGCTGGACGTCGACTTCGTCCGGACCGATCACGTGCGGGTGGACCGGATGGAGCGCGTGATCGAGCGAGCGCCGGAGGACCGCCGGAACGTCGTGCTCGACCCGAGGTCGCAGATCGGCGCGCCGGGCTACCGGACCACCGTGGACTACCCGTTCCTGTGGGCGGGGATGTACGACAGGGAACGGATCGACCCCGCACTGTTCGCCTTCGACGAGTCCTTGCGGACGGCCGCGGACCGCCCGTGGTTCTGGCGTCTGCACCTGAACACGAAGTCCACTGCCGTGGTGGACCTGAACGGCTACTTCTACCGCAAGGACGACAACCCCACGGCGCTCACCCAGGCGGGCAACGCGAACACGCTGCACTTCCTGGACGCCTATGCAGGCATCCGCGACCTGGCAGTCGGCTCGGGTAACGCCGGGTACGTGGACAAGGCCGCGTACGGGGCGATGCGGATCGTCGAGTTCCACGTGTCCCGCCGTGCCAGGCTGTCCCACGAGCTGCAGCACGAGCTGTACCACCGGTCGTCGGCGTTCCTGAACTCGTTCCCACCGGAGTCCGTCCGGACCGCGTTGCGGCACTTCAACCTGCCCAAGCGGATCGTGCTCGGGAAGATCCTGCGAATCGAGGCGGACTGACATGGATCAGCTCTTCGTCGCTCCCACCTTCACGGCGGCCGCCCTCATGGCGACCGCCGTCGACGACGGCCTGTACGCCGACGCCGGCACGAAGGTGCTGATGACGACCAGCAGCTCACCGATCCCGGAGCTCGGGCTCGGCCTGGCGGAGCAGCCAGGTCTCGACGAGCTCGCCCGGCGGTTCGACCGGGTGGTGTCCCTCAACGAGATCATCTACCCGCAGCACCCGCTGTCGTGGAGCCCCGCGGAGGACATCGAGCGGTGGCGGGGGATCATCGCGACGGCGGTGGGTCTGCGTGCGCCGTTCGGGATCACGCTCCAGTCGTTCCCGGTCGAGCCGTCGACCTCGATCCTGCGTGTCTTCCAGGAGGGTCCGGTCGACGTCGTCTCCGACGGGCTGATGACCTACGGCCCGACGCGGATGCCCGCGATGCGGCGGGTGGCTCCGCGCCTGCGCCGGCTGCTCTACCTGGACCTGGCCGGCGGGCTGGACCCGGTGCTCCTGCGCGAGCACGGGGTGGAGAACGTGGTGCTGTCCTCGTCGGGGTTCCGGGACGTGGTGGCCGAGTACGGGAAGGTGACGGCGTCCGCGTCGCCGGGCGAGGAGCGGGTCGACGCGATCCTGCTCGGTCAGCACCTGAGCGCGCTCGGGCTGCTGTCCCAGGACGAGGAACAGGAGCTGCACGAGAAGTTCCTCCGGGTGGCCGCAGGACTCGGGTACCGGCAGGTCGCGTTCAAGCCGCACCCGAGCACACCCCCGGCGTTCGCGCACCGTCTCCCGGACCTGGCCGACGAGCTGGGGGTGCGGCTGCAGGTTCTGGACGCCCCCGTACCCGTCGAGGTCCTGTACGACAGGCTGCGGCCCGCCGCCGCGATCGGGTGCTTCTCGACAGGGTTGTCGACGGCGGTCGAGGTCTACGGGATGGACGGGTACGCCGTCGGGGTCGACGACGTGATCGAGCGGCTGCCGGAGCTCCAGGACAGCAACCGCATCCAGCTCGCGATCACCGACGTCCGCATGAAGCGCGTGGACGTCGCGCCGGACGGCACCCTGGTCGAGCGCGGTCCCGCCGAGATCGACGTGCAGCTGCTGGTGGACGAGGTCGCGCACGCGCTGCAGCCGGTGCGGCGCCCAGGTAGCGGCGACGAGGACCAGCGTCTCGCAGACGCTCGCGCACTGGCCCGGAAGGTGCGGGCCCGGCTCCGGCGCGACGCGGGACGCGTCGTGCGCAAGGCGTCCCGACGGTCGAAGGGGGCGGTCCGCACGGCGAACGCGGTCGCCAAGGCCGTCATGTTCCGCCCGCACTGAGCCCGGCCCCGTTGGTCGAGCTTGCCCGTTGGTCGAGCTTGTTCCCGCTGGTCGAGCTTGTCGAGACCCAGGTCTCGACAAGCTCGACCAACGGTAGGTCAGTCGCGGCCGTAGATGTCGCGGGTGTAGACCTTGTCGGCGACGTCGTCGAGGGCCTCGGTGCGGCGGTTGGCGATGATGACGTCGGCGCGGGTCTTGAAGGTGTCGAGGTCGCGGACGACCTCGGACGCGAAGAACTCGTCCTCCTCCAGGGCGGGTTCGTAGACGATGACCTCGATGCCCTTGGCCTTGATGCGCTTCATGATGCCCTGGATGCTGGAGGCACGGAAGTTGTCCGACCCGGACTTCATCACGAGGCGGTAGACGCCGACGGTCTTGGGTTCGCGGCGCAGGATGTCGGCGGCGACGAAGTCCTTGCGGGTGGTGTTGGCGTCCACGACGGCGTTGATCAGGTTCTGGGGGACGTCGGCGTAGTTCGCGAGGAGCTGTTTGGTGTCCTTGGGCAGGCAGTAGCCGCCGTATCCGAAGGACGGGTTGTTGTAGTGCGATCCGATGCGGGGGTCCAGGCCGACGCCCTCGATGATCTGTGCGGTGTCCAGGCCGTGGGTCGCGGCGTAGGTGTCCAGCTCGTTGAAGTACGCGACCCTGAGGGCGAGGTAGGTGTTGGCGAACAGCTTGATGGCCTCGGCCTCGGTGGCGTCGGTCAGCAGGATCGGGACGTCCTTGGTGACGGCGCCTTCCAGGAGCAGGTCGGCGAACTGCTTGCCGCGTGCGCCGCGGTCGCCGACGACGATGCGTGAGGGGTGCAGGTTGTCGTACAGGGCGCGGCCCTCGCGCAGGAACTCGGGGGAGAACACGATGCCCGCGCCGGGGTGCTCGGTGCGGACGCGTTCGGTGAACCCGACCGGGATCGTGGACTTGACCACGATGGTCGCGTCGGGGGAGATCTGCAGGACCTGGGCGATCACGGACTCGACCGAGGACGTGTCGAAGAAGTTGGTGACCTCGTCGTAGTTCGTCGGGGTCGCGATGACCACCACCTGCGCACCGGCGAAGGCGGCCGCGGCGTCCAGCGTCGCGGTCAGGTCGAGCTCCTTCGTGGCCAGGTAGTCCTCGAGCTCCACGTCGACGATCGGGCTCTTGCGCTCGTTCACCAGCGCGACCTTCGAGGCGTCCACGTCCACCGCCCACACCTCGTGGTGCTGGGCGAGCAGGACGGCGTTCGACAGGCCGACATAACCGGTTCCGACAACAGCGATCTTCATAGGTGAACTCTCTCAGACCAGGGGTGCGGCGGGGAGCGCTACAGTTGACAGCCGCCCTTGCGCGCGAGACGCAGGCGGCGCGGGACCTGGCCGACCAGGGACCTGCCCGAGTCAGCCCGTCAGAGGAAAGCATGCCAGAGACAGCCGGCCCGTCGGCCATCGTGATCATCCCAGCCCGCGGCGGTTCGCAGGGGGTCCCGCTGAAGAACCTGGCCCGGGTGGACGGCATCACGCTCGTCGGCCGGGCGGTCCAGGCCGCGTCCGCGGCCCCGTCGGTAGGGACCGTCGTCGTCTCGACGGACCACGACGAGATCGCGGCCGAGGCGCGGTCGCACGGAGCCCGCGTAGTGGTCCGCCCCGCCGAGATCGCCGGGGGGACCGCGTCGTCCGAGTCGGCGCTGCTGCATGTCCTGGAGCGTGTCGAATCCGGTGACGGGGGCTTGCCCCCGCAGGAGATCCCGCCGGTCACCGTGCTGGTGCAGTGCACCTCACCGTTCATCGATCCCGCGGACCTGGACGCAGCCGTCCGGACGGTCGCCGACGGGGAGAAGGACGTGGTCGTCGCCGTCTCGGAGACGCACGACTTCCAGTGGCGGATCGACGACGGCGTGGCCAGCCCTGTGGGCCACACCACCGAGTACCGCGAACGGCGTCAGGAGCGGGCCCCGCACTACCGGGAGACCGGCGCCTTCTACGTGATGCGCACGGACGGGTTCCGGGAGAGCCGGACGCGGTTCTTCGGCGACGTCGGTATCCAGCCGGTCGCCGCGGAGTGGGCGATCGAGATCGACGAGCCGCGCGACCTCTGGCTCGCGCGCCAGCTCGTGGACCAGAGCGTCGACGCCGCCCCGGAGCCGCTGGACGTCGACGCCCTGGTGACGGACTTCGACGGCGTGCACACCGACGACCACGCCTACGTCGACCAGGACGGGACCGAGCAGGTCAGGGTGAGCCGTGGTGACGGGATGGGTATCTCCCGCCTGCGGCGCACGGGCATCCCGATCCTGATCCTGTCCACCGAGACCAACAAGGTCGTCGCCTCCCGCGCGAGCAAGCTGCGCGTGGAGGTGCTGCACGGCGTCGAGGACAAGGCCACCGCGCTGCGCGGCTGGCTCGCGGAGCACGGTCTCGACCCGGCACGGGTCGCGTACGTCGGCAACGACGTCAACGACCTGGCCGCCATGGAGGTCGTCGGCTGGCCGATCGCGGTCGCCGACGCGCGTCCCGAGGTGAAGGCGCAGGCCAGGATCGTGCTGTCGCGCGACGGCGGGAACGGTGCGGTTCGTGAGGTCTGTGACCGTATACTCGCTTCGCGTCCGGGTGAAGTCGCTCTCAGCGCTGGCACCGCCCAGGCCCCCGTCGTCGCCGGATAGCCATCTTCGGCCCGTACGAGCACTACCCCGCACGAGCACTACCCTGTGCATGACATCTTCGGAAGGACCTCGATATGAGCGCGACCACCGCGCAGCCCACACCGGTCGCCATCGGCGAGCACCAGGTGGGCGCTGACCAGCCGGTCTACGTGATCGGCGAGATCGGCATCAACCACAACGGTGACGTCGAGATCGCCAAGAAGCTGATCGACGTCGCGGTCGACGCCGGCTGCCAGGCCGTGAAGTTCCAGAAGCGCACTCCGGAGATCAGCACTCCGAAGGACCAGCGGGACAAGATCCGTCAGACGCCCTGGGGCGAGATGACGTACCTCGAGTACAAGTACAAGGTCGAGTTCGAGGAGCCGGAGTACACGGAGATCGACGCGTACGCCAAGGACAAGGGCGTGCAGTGGTTCGCCTCTCCGTGGGACGCGCCGTCGGTGGACTTCCTGGAGAAGATGGGCGTTCCGACCCACAAGGTCGCCTCGGCGTCGGTCACGGACCACGAGATGCTTCGCGCGCTGGCCGCGACCGGCAAGCCGATCATCCTGTCGACCGGGATGTCGACGCTGGAGCAGATCGACGCCGCTGTGGAGATCCTGGACACGAGCAAGCTCGTGATCCTGCACTCCACCTCGACCTACCCGCTTCCCCCCGAGGAGGCGAACCTGCGCACCATCACGACGCTGCAGCAGCGCTACGGCGTGCCCGTCGGTTACTCGGGCCACGAGACCGGCCTGCAGATCTCGATCGCGGCCGTCGCGCTGGGCGCCGTCGCCGTCGAGCGGCACATCACGCTCGACCGCGCCATGTGGGGCTCGGACCACGCCTCCTCGCTCGAGCCCAAGGGCCTCGAGACGCTGGTGCGCGACATCCGCATCCTCGAGAAGGCGCTCGGTGACGGACAGAAGCGCGTCATGCCCGGCGAGTTCTCGCCGATGTCGCGCCTCCGTCGCGTCGACGCCTGAGCCGTAGGCGCAGCGCAGGGTGGGGGCCGAGGAACGAGGCACTCGCCCGGAGCGTAGCCGCAGGCTCAGGCGTGAAAGATAGAGCCTGAGCCGTAGGTACATGGTCGGAGGCGGGCGCCGCACTCGCGGTGCCCGCCTCTGATGTTCCTGGATCGACAAGAACCCAAGACTGCGGCCGAACCTGGCCCGGCCATCGCGAGAGGGGGCCACGTGCCCGAGCGGGTTGAGGCGGCGAACATGCCGTTGGTGACGGTGGTCGCCGTCGTACGTGACGAGGAGCCGTACCTCGAGGCAATGGTGCGGTCCGTCCTGGAACAGGACTACCCGCACCCGCTGCACGTGGTGCTGGCGGTGGGTCCGTCGCAGGACCGCACGCACGAGATCGCCGAGAAGCTCAGCGCCGAGACCGGCCGGGTCACCGTCGTGGACAACCCGACGGGCTCCAAGCCGCTCGGCCTCAACGCGGGCCTGGCGCGGATGCCGGAGGGGCACTCGATCTTCGTCCGGGTGGACGGCCACACCGTCGCGGAGCCCACCTACGTGCGCCGCGCGGTGGAAGCCCTGCAGGCCGCCGGGGCGGACGGCGTGGGCGGCCGCATGATGCCCGTCGGCGACACCCCCGTGCAGAAGGCGGTGGCGCGGGCGATGAGCCACCCGGCCGGCCTCGGATCGGCGTCGTTCCACACGGGCGGCAGCGCCGGCCCGGCCGAGACGGTCTACCTGGGCACGTTCCGCCGCGAGGCGCTGGAGCGCGTGGGCGGGTACTCGCCCGTGTACGTGCGGGCGCAGGACTGGGAGCTGTGCCTCCGGCTGCGGAACAGCGGCAGCCTGCTGTGGTTCGACCCGTCACTCGTGGTCGAGTACAAGCCGCGCCGCACGCTGGGCGCCGTGGCCACCCAGTTCTGGCGGACCGGCATGTGGCGCCGCGAGGTGGTGCGCCGCAACCCCGGCACCGCCAACCTTCGTTACCTGGCCCCGCCGACCGCCGTCGTCGGGCTCGGGGTGTCCGTGCTGCTCGCCGCCGTGGGCGCCGTCACGGGTGTGCTGCCGCTGACGCTGCTCGGGCTCACGCCGCCCGCCGTCTACCTGCTGGGTGTGCTCGGCGCCTCGGCTCACGCCGCGACCCGCCGTCCGCGGCTCGACCTGCCGTCCGCGCTGGCCCTGCCCGCGACGCTCGTGACGATGCACATGGCCTGGGGCGCGGGATTCCTCCGCGGCCTCACCGAACGTGTCCGGGTGGACGACGGCGTCTGACCCGAGCAGGTTCCGCGAAGTAGAGCGCCTGTCCGGGTCTCCCTGGTGACACCAGGGAGACCCGGACAGGCGCTCTACTTCGCGGAAGCCGCAGGTCAGGCGGGCTTGTCCTTGTCCAGGACGAGCCGGACCGAGCGGTTCGACCGACGGGCCACGTCGTAGACGAACTTGGGCATGTACATCTGCAGCGTCATCCGCAGGTAGCGGGCGCGGAGCCACGGCTTGACCTCGGCCAGCGGCGTCAGCGTCCCCGTCTCGCGGCGCGCCGCGAGGTCCCGGACGGCCGCCGGCAGCTCCGACTCGGACGTGTGCAGGTAGTTGTCCTCGAGCCACGCGGGATCCGGGTCCGGGCCACCGGTGCGGAACGCCTCCGCGGCGTCGGCGACGTGCATGACGCAGCCGCTGCCGACGAACGGCGCGTTGAGCAGCTCGGCGCTGACCCCGAAGTCGTCGATGATGACGGTGGACAGGCCCAGGGCCAGCGACTCCATGGCGGCGGTCGAGCTCACCGTCATCAGCGCGGACCCCGGCTGGAGCCACTCGGCCATCGGACCGTCGACGAACCGGAGGGTGTCGCTGCGGTGCCCGAGCTGGGCGTGCTCGGCGTCCCACAGCTCGTCGTACGGGTACGCCTCGTTGTGCGTCTGCCGCTCGCCCTTGCGGGCGCGGAGCTTGACGATGACCTCGAACTCGTCGTCGGCGAGGCGGGCGAGCCGGTCCAGCAGGGCGACGCGGTCGGGCCGGCTCTCCGGCACCTTGGCCTGCGCGGCGAAGATGATCCGCTTGACCGGCTCGGTGCCGAGGCTGGCCGACATGTGCTCGAGGAACGGCAGGTGCGCCAGCGGCACGTCGGGGGCGACGCCGTGCGCGGCGAACGACTCCCGGTAGGCGTCGATCTCCAGCCTGCTGTGCACCACGAAGGCATCGCACCAGCGGCGCCAGCCGGTGCCCTTCGGCGTGGCGGGCAGCGCCATGCCGGGCAGGCCCGTGACGAGCGCGGGACGGCGCTTGCCCGTGGCGGCGACGATCGCACGCGCCACGACCTCGGCGACGGGCCCGGTGGCGGCGATGAGCACGACGTCGGGCGTGTTCTCACGGATCTGTGCGGCGAGGTCCCGGACGGGCAGCACGGCGGGACGGACCACGGAGGATCCGGCGACGGCGGCGGCGATCTGGCTGGTGGTCGGCGCGATCGGCGTCTTGACGATCACCGCGGAGCGGTCCAGACCCTCCTCGTCGGCCGGGCCGAGCCTGTCCAGCGTCGCGCATGCCCACTTCAGGTACGAGTCGCTGTCCGCGACCGCGAGCACGCGGATGGTCATTCGTTCTCCTCCGGGGAGTCGATCTCTTTGACGTCCTCGGCGGCGGCACGGGCTTGCCGGGCGAGCTCGACGACGCTGGTCAGGTGTGCTCGGTGGTCGGCCGAGGCGCGCTGGGTCCACCAGTCGGCGGGCACGTCGAGCGCGGTGACGGGGACACCGAGTGGTGAAATGATAGTGGTCAACAGGATGGTCGACGTCGACGGCAGGCTGATCACGCGCTGGCCGGACCGCAGGCCGCGCAGCCGGATCTCCACGGGGGCGCCGGGCGCGTCGACGGTGACACCGTCGGTCGAGGCCAGTGCGGCGAGCAGCTCCGGCGTCTGGCGGCGATGGGGGAGGTAGCGCAGCGCTCCCTCCTTGGCCAGCGACCGGATCCAGTCCAGGTACCGGTCCGGGTCGATCAGCCCGTCGGCGGGCATGCCCGAGCCGACGACGATGGTGGGCTCGGGCATCGACTCGTCCGCGGGCTGCGCGGCGAGCCAGCCGAAGCGGTTGGGCCGGACGTCGAAGCCCTGGGCCCGCAGACCGGTCGCCAGGTCGGGTGAAAGTGGAAGTGCGGTGAAGATCGTGACGCGGCCGTCGGCGGCCAGGGACCGCAGGCGGCCGGCTGCCACGGCACCGAGCCGACGGCGGGGGGCCCGCGCGGGCTTGCCGATGCGGACCAGCGGGTCCTGACGCACCAGGAGGCGGCACAGCTCGAGGGTCGCGAGGCCGTCGTCGACCAGCACGACACGTTCGGGCCGCCGCAGGGGGACCGTGGCCTGGAAGAGACCGGAGAAGGCGTCGCCGACGAGCCACACGGGTTCCCGGGCGGTCAGCGCGCTGCGCCGACCTGCCAGATCGAAGGTCAGGCCTTCGGGAAGGGCGAGGCCACGCACGGCGGACAGGGCGTCGCCCAGGGCGGGGACGTCGTCGCGTACGTGGACGTGGGTGTCGGTGCCGCCGTATCCGGCGGCGTGCGCTTCGACCGTGCAGAGCAGCTGCAGCGGCGACTCGACCAGGGCGCCGGCGACACGCGGGGACGCGGCTCGCGGGTCCGTGGCCCGAGGAGCGGGACGGGGGTGATGCACGCGGTGCAGTCTCTCACGGGAGAGGTCCACCGAGGTCCAGAGGTGTGGTCCCAGGTGGCCCGAACAGGCCTCGGTCACCCTGCTAGGGTTCGGGACCGGCTAGGATCGAACGGCCGGAATGTCGCCGGCAGTGCCCCCGACCAGACAGGTATTTCCCCTACCGTGAGCACACCTACTACCGACGCGGTGGCGCCCGGGGCGCCCTCCGCCAGCGGTGATGCGAAGCAGCCTCCGCCGCCACTCGTGCCGAGCACGACGTCGGCCGAACGGCTCGCCCTCGCGAAGCAGTACGGGCTACGGCCCCTGAACGTTCGCCCCCCGCTGGGCGAGTACATCCGCGAACTGACGAAGCGCTGGGCGTTCATCCGCGTCCTTGCCACGTCGACCGCCTACGCGAAGAACCAGAACAACTACCTGGGCCAGCTCTGGGCAGTGCTCAACCCGGTCCTCAACGCCGGCGTGTACGTGCTGATCTTCGGGGTGATCCTGCAGCTCAGCCGCGACATGGACAACTCGATCGCGTTCATCGTGATCGGTGTCTTCATGTACCGCTTCATCGAGGCCTCGGTGACCGGCGGCGCCAAGTCCATCAGCGGAAAGACGTCGCTCCTTCGTTCGCTCCACTTCCCGCGCGCAGTGCTGCCGATGTCGACGGTGCTGTCGCTGCTGACCACGCTCATCCCCGCGATCGTGGTGATGTGCGCCATCACGCTGCTGAGCGGGTTCCTGCCGGCGTACGAGATGATCCACGTGACGTGGTGGTGGCTGCTGCTGCCCGCCGCGATCGCGCTGATGTGGATCTTCAACACGGGCCTTGCGTTCATCATGGCCCGCTGGGTCGCCACCACGCCGGACCTCGAGAACGTGCTGCCCTTCGTCATGCGCGTCGTCATGTACGCGTCGGGCGTGATCTTCCCGGTGAGCGCCAGGGTGCACGAGCTGCAGATCGCCGAGCCGGCGAAGACGCTCCTCACCGGCGCCCTCGACTACCAGCCGGTGGCCGTCTATCTCTACCTGGTGCGCTCCGTGCTGATGCAGGAGGAGCAGTTCCCGCCCAGCGGCCTGATGTGGGCGCTCGGCGGCGCGTGGGCAGTGCTGTTCTTCGTGATCGGTTTCGTCGTCTTCTGGCGCGGCGAGGAGAGGTACGGACGTGACTGAGGCCGACGACCACATGGACTTCGACCTCGAGGTCGAGCCGGAGGACGAGGGGGAGGAGGCGCTCGAGACCGATCTGGGCGAACCCTGCCTCGTGGTGGACGACCTGCACGTCGTCTACCGGGTCATCGGCGGCCGGGCCAAGAAGGAGGCCGAGAAGCAGGGCGCGGAGATCCGCGAGGTCAAGGTCAAGGTCCCCTTCTTCAAGCGGCTGCTCCAGGCGGGACGCCGGCACGTCGGTGCCGTGAGCGAGATCCACGCCGTGCGCGGTGTCTCGTTCACCGTGCGGCACGGCGAGTCGGTAGGCATCGTCGGCGTGAACGGCTCCGGGAAGAGCACCATGCTCCGGGCGATCGCCGGACTCATGCCGCCCCGCTCGGGCAGCGTGCACGTCTCGGGCGAGCCGTCGCTGCTCGGTGTCAACGCGGCGCTGATGCCGCAGCTCACCGGCGAGCGCAACATCATGATCGGCGGTCTCGCGCTCGGGCTCACGCCCAAGCAGGTCGACGAGCGGTTCGACGAGGTGGTGGAGTTCGCCGGTATCGGTGACTTCGTCTACCTGCCGATGAAGACGTACTCGTCCGGCATGGGCGCACGCCTGCGCTTCGCCATCTCGTCGTCCGCCTCGCCGGACATCCTGATGATCGACGAGGCGCTCGCCACCGGCGACGCCGCGTTCAAGGAGCGCAGCAAGGCGCGCATCGAGCAGGTCCGCGAGAACGCGGGCACCGTGTTCCTCGTGAGCCACTCGATCTCGACGATCGAGGCGATGTGCACGCGCGTGCTGTGGATGCATCAGGGCCAGCTGGTCATGGACGGTCCCGTGCGCGAGGTCGCCGAGGCGTACAAGAACTTCGTGCGGGCGCAGCGTCCGGGCCGTCGGACCATGAGCCCGGCGCGCCGCAGGGCGCACCTGCGCAAGAAGGCGCGGGAAGAGGCGGAGCAGAAGGCTGCGGCCGCGGCCGAGGCGAAGAAGGCGGCCGACGCGCACGCGTGACTCCGCGGGCTCGGACCGGTGGTCGAGCCTGTCGAGACCTGTAGGGGTCTCGACAGGCTCGACCACCGGTCTTCCTCGTCCTGCCTGGTCCGGTCAGCGAGCGTCAGCTCAGCAGGTCCGCGAGACGACGGCGGACCGTCTCCACGGCGTCCGGGACCGGGACGTCGGTGGTGTCGATGACCAGCTCGGCGTCGTCGGGCTCCTCGTAGGGCGAGGAGATGCCCGTGAACTCCGCGATCTCGCCGGCTCGCGCCTTGGCGTAGAAGCCCTTGCGGTCGCGGGCCTCGCACACGGCCAGCGGTGTGCTGATGTGCACCAGGACGAAGTGCGCCCCCGCCTCCTCGGCCAGCCTCCGCACCCTGGCCCGGCCCGCCGCGAACGGCGCAATCGGCGCGGCGACCGCGATGCCGCCGTGCTTGGCCACGAGGGCCGCGACGTACCCGATGCGCTCCACGTTGGTCTCCCGGGACTCCCGGTCGAACCCGAGCCCCTTCGACAGGTGGTGCCGAACCTCGTCGCCGTCGAGCAGGGTGGTTCCCAGGCCGTCGTCCTCCAGCTCGGCGGCCAGGGCACGGGCCACCGTGGACTTGCCCGACCCTGACAGGCCGGTGAAGAACACGACGACGCCCCGCCGCTGGGCGCCCCCGGCGGCGGCGCGGGTCACCTCGGCGGCGGAGGCCGGCGGGTACAGCGCCCGCACCGCCTCGTCCCGGACGCCCGGCAGCGCCGCCACGCGCTCGGCAGTGGCCGGTGAGCGGTGCGCGGCGAGCGGCACTACACGTGCGGCGCCGTACGTGGCGGCCACCTCCTCGAGCGTCGTCCCGCCCAGGCCGGACCACGGCACGGCGACGGTGGTCACCCGCGCCTCGGCCTGCTCGGTCAGCGAGTCGGCCAGCCCCAGCGCCGCCCGCACGAGCCCCGGGGCGCCGACGGCGCCCGGCGCCGGAGCGCGGCGGGCGACGGGGACCAGCAGCAGCACCGTGCCGGCGCCGCCGCTCCCGGCGGTGCCCGCGACCGCGCCGGACACGAGGGCCGCCGCGGCGGAGAGCTCCTCGCGGGTCGGGACCTCGGTGACGAGCAGCGCGAGGCTGTTCCCGGCGTCGTCCCCCGAGGCTTCCCCGAGGGCCGCGCGCACCGCGCGGGCCGGACGGCGGACGGCGTCGTCCCACTGCGGGCCGATCGCTGCCGGCACCGGCTTGAGCGGCTCGAGCACGTCGGACTGCTCGCCGGGCCGCACCGTGAGGCGGGCCAGCGGGGTGTTCTCGGCGTCGGTCAGGACCACGTCGGCCGGGACGCCCGGCAGGGCCGCGGCGAGCGACGACGCCGGGAGCGCGCCGCCGAGGGCCAGCTCGACGAGGTCCAGCTCGTCGTCGGACAGGACGCGGGTGGGGGTGTCGGTCATCTGCGAGGGCTCGTTTCTGCCGGTTCGTCGGCCGGGTCGTCGGCCGGGTCGTCGGCCGGTTCGTCTGTCGGGTCGCTCGAGGGCCCGTCGGCGAGCTCCTCCGGGGTGGAGTCTGCCTCGGAACCGGCTGGTGCCGCACCGAAGCGGCGCTTGACCAGGAACCACAGCAGGTTGCCCAGGACCAGCGCGGCGGCCGCCGCGCCCAGCACCACGGGGAGGCTCGCGCCGAGCAGCTTGAGCCCGGACGCGAGCAGCAGGATCGCCAGCGCGCGGCGGATGATGCCGCCCGGCGCACGCGCGGACACGTGGGCGCCGAACCATGCGCCCGGGATCGTGCCGATGAGCAGGGACGTCGTCAGACCGAGCGAGAAGTCGCCGTACAAGAGGTGGCCGAGCGACGCCGCCGCGACGAGCGGCACGGCCTGGACCAGGTCGGTGCCGACCAGCTGGGACGCCTTGAGCGCCGGGTAGAGCAGCAGGAGCACGACGATGACTATGGAGCCGGCGCCGACCGACGTCATGCCCACCAGGAGCCCGGCCACGGCGCCGAGGATCGCGGTGGGGACCGGGCGCACGACGAGCTCGCGCGGCGCGGACAGGAGGGTCGGGCCCTCACCGAGCGCCGACCGGTTCCGGACCATCTGCAGCACGGCACGGACCACGAGGCCGCAGGACGCGATGAGCAGCGCCACCCCGAGCACCATCTTGAGCGTGCTGTCCAGGGAGTCGCCGAACGGCAGCGCCTGGATCAGGAGGGCTCCCGAGAACGCAGCGGGCACCGAACCCACGCACAGCCACAGGACGAGCTTGAGGTTCACCGTCCCGCGTCGCATGTGGACTATCGCGCCCGCCGGCTTCATGAAGAGGCTGGCGACCACGTCGCTCGACACCGCCACCAGCGGGTCGACGCGGAACACGAAGATGAGCATCGGCGTCATGAGCGCGCCGCCGCCCATCCCGGTCAGGCCCACGACGAAACCGACCGCGAGGCCGCCGAGGATCAGGGGGAGGTCGATGCTCATCGAGGGAGCTCCTCAGGCCGGGCACGCAACCCCGTTATTCCGATCAAACCCATCGGGATAGTAGGCATTGACGGCTCCGGGGGTGGTTAGGGGTGAGAAAATGTGCGCTGGCACTCGACGGCATGGCGGAATGGTAGCCTCGGCGCGTCCGCCGGACCTCCACCCACCGCCCCTTGGTCCCTGTCGAGGGGCGGGCCGCGCAGGACGGCCGGATCCCCGGAGAAGACGTCCACCCTGGAGATCGATGAACGCGCCGTTCCCTACGCTCCCTCAGGCGTCGCTCGATGACGACGCCCTTGCCGACGCACTCGCCACGGGAGCGGCGGAGGTGCTCCTCGCGCTCCGCGCCGAGGTCGACGCCGCCGGCGGCTCGTTCGTGGCCAAGGAATTCAAGGACGCGGGTGACGCCGCGGCCCAGGCGTGGCTCGCGGCCGCGCTGACCGCCGCCCGCCCCGCCGACGCCGTCCTCTCCGAGGAGGCGAAGGACGACGCGTCCCGTACCGGCGCGGACCGGGTGTGGATCATCGACCCGCTCGACGGGACAAGGGAGTTCGCCGAACGGCACACCGACGGCCCCCGGGCCGGACAGTGGCGCGACGACTTCGCCGTCCACATCGCGCTCTGGGAGCGCGGGGCCGGCCTCACCGTCGGAGCCGTCGCCCTGCCGGCGCGCGGGCAGGTCCTGACCAGCGCCGACGCCGTCGGCCCGGCGGACGACGGCGCGGCCGTCCTGGCCGGCGACCGCCCGCTGCGGATCGCCGCGAGCCGCAGCCGACCGCCCGCGTTCGTGGCCGCCCTGGCCGAGCGCGACGACGTCGAGCTCGTCCCGATGGGCTCGGCGGGCGTCAAGATGATGGCCGTCGCCGACGGTACAGTTGACGCCTATGTCCACGGTGGTGGGCAGTACGAGTGGGACTCCGCGGCCCCCGTGGCCGTGGCACGGTCGCGAGGGCTCGTCTGCACCCGTCTCGACGGATCCGAGCTCGAGTACAACCGGGAGAGCCCATGGCTCCCTGACCTGTTCGTATGCCCCCCGGCCCTGGCTCCGCACCTGCGTGAGCTGCTCGACACCGTCGGTGTCGTGTCCGTGGTCGGGGCAGATCGCAAGGAAGGTGCTTGAGGAGTGAAGAGTCACGTCCTGAGCCAGCTGCGCAGCCTGGAAGCCGAGAGCATCCACATCATGCGCGAGGTGGTCGCCGAGATGGGGCGGCCGTGTCTGCTGTTCTCCGGCGGCAAGGACTCCATCGTCATGCTGCACCTGGCCGTCAAGGCGTTCGCGCCGGCGCGCGTCCCGTTCCCGATCATGCACGTCGACACCGGGCTGAACTTCCAGACCGTGCTCAGCTGCCGTGACCGGTGGGTGGAGCGCACGGGCGTGCAGCTCGTCGTCGCCTCGGTCCAGGAGGCGATCGACCGCGGGCTCGTGCAGGAGGAGCCCAACGGTTCCCGCAACCGGATCCAGACGCCGGTGCTGCTGGAGGCCGCGGAGAAGCACGGCTTCGACGCCCTGTTCGGCGGCGGCCGGCGCGACGAGGAGAAGGCCCGCGCCAAGGAGCGCGTCTTCTCCTTCCGCGACGACTTCGGCCAGTGGGACCCGAAGAACCAGCGCCCCGAGATCTGGAACCTGTACAACGGCCGCGTCCACCAGGGCGAGTCGATCCGGGTGTTCCCGCTGTCCAACTGGACCGAGCTGGACATCTGGGCGTACATCGAGGCCGAGAACATCGACCTGCCCGACCTCTACCTCGCCAAGGAGCGCGAGGTCGTCGAGCGGGCCGGCATGCTCTACGAGGTCAACGACTTCACCCCGCTCAAGGACGGCGAGACCCCGAAGGTCCTGTCCACGCGCTACCGCACGGTCGGGGACGCGAACCTCACGGCCTGCGTCGAGTCCACCGCGACCACGCTGCGCGACGTCGTCGAGGAGGTCGCGGCGGTGCGCCTCACCGAGCGCGGCGCCACGCGCGGCGACGACAAGGTGAGCGAGGCCGCCATGGAAGACCGCAAGAAGGAAGGCTACTTCTGATGACGACGACTCTCCCGGAGACGGGTTCAGCTCCTGAGGCGCACGACGTCGTCAGCGGCGACCTCCTGCGGTTCGCGACGGCCGGCTCGGTCGACGACGGCAAGTCCACGCTGATCGGCCGCCTGCTGTTCGACAGCAAGTCGATCTTCGCCGACCAGCTCGAGTCGGTGGAGCAGGTCAGCAAGGACCGCGGCGACGACTACGCGGACCTCTCGCTCCTGACGGACGGCCTGCGGGCCGAGCGCGAGCAGGGCATCACCATCGACGTGGCGTACCGCTACTTCGCGACGCCCAAGCGCAAGTTCATCATCGCGGACACGCCTGGCCACATCCAGTACACGCGGAACATGGTCACCGGCGCCTCGACGGCGGACGTGGCGCTCATCCTCATCGACGCGCGCAAGGGCGTCGTCGAGCAGTCGCGCCGGCACACGTTCCTCGCCACGCTGCTGGGCGTGCCGCACATCGTGGTCTGCGTGAACAAGATGGACCTGGTCGACTACGACGAGCAGGTCTTCGAGAAGATCCGGGCCGAGTTCACCGAGTTCGCCTCCCGGCTGCGGGTGCCCGACCTGACCTTCATCCCGGTGTCCGCCCTCGCGGGTGACAACGTGGTGACGCGGTCCGAGAACATGCAGTGGTTCGACGGCTCGCCGCTGCTCAGCCACCTCGAGCGGCTGCACGTCGCCTCCGACCGCAACCTGGTCGACGTGCGCTTCCCGGTGCAGTACGTGATCCGGCCGCAGCAGAACGACACGCGCGACTACCGCGGCTACGCGGGCACCGTCGCGTCCGGCGTCATGAAGCCCGGCGACCGGGTGCTGGCCCTGCCGGCCGGCCTGGAGACGACCATCGCGTCCATCGACACGGCGGACGGTCCCGTCGACGAGGCGTACCCGCCCATGTCGGTGACCGTGCGCCTGGCGGACGAGATCGACATCTCGCGCGGCGACATGATCTGCCGCCCGAACAACGCACCGACGGTCACGCAGGACATCGACGCCCAGATCTGCTGGATGGACGAGTCGGCGTCGCTGGTGCAGGGCAAGAAGTACGCGATCAAGCACACCACCCGGTGGGCGCGGGCGCTGGTCAAGAACATCAACTACCGCGTCGACGTCAACACGCTGCACCGTGACGAGGACGCGACCGAGATCAAGCTGAACGAGATGGCGCGGATCCGGCTGCGGGTGACCCAGCCGCTCTTCGTGGACGCCTACCAGACCAACCGGCAGACGGGCGCGTTCATCCTCGTGGACGAGGCGACCAACAAGACGGTCGCCGCCGGCATGATCGGCGGGCCCGCTCACCAGTACTGAGCGACCGCCTCCCGTTTCACGAAGCACAGTTCCGCGGGAGCATGACAGAAGGGCCGCCGACCTGCGTCGGCGGCCCTTCTGCTCAGCGAGTTCGAACTGCTCGACGACCTACTTGACCGTCACCGCGTCCAGGGCGTCGGTGATGCCGTCACCGTAGAAGCTGTTCTCGTCCAGCGTGCCCACGCAGGCCGGTCCGGCCGTCGTGGTGGTGCACTCGTGGTCGTCGGCCTGGTTGCGGACGGCCGCCTCCAGCTTGGCCGGGCTCCAGCGCGGGTGCGCCGACTTCATGAGCGCGAGGACGCCCGCGACGTGCGGGGACGCCATCGACGTGCCGCTCTTGAGGTCCCAGGTGCCGTCGAGCTCCGTGGACAGGATCGCGCTGCCCGGGGCGGAGACGTCGATCTTGCCGAGGCCGCGGTTCGAGAACGAGCTGAGGTTCGTGGCCTGGGTCAGGGACGAGACCGTCACGACGCCGTCCAGCTCCGCGGGGATGTCCTCGCAGCCGGAGTTGATCACCCGGTTCACCGGTGTCGAGTCGTTCGGGCTCGACGTGTCGGTGGTGTTGTTCGCCAGGTCCGTGGCGGCGTTGCCCGCCGCGGCGGCGTGCACCACGCCACGCTTCGTCGAGAAGTCCACCGCGCGGCGCACGGCCTCCTTCGCGGCAGCCTGGTCGGGCTGGTCCTCGCACCAGTACATGAACGGGTCGATGTAGTACGAGTTGTTCGTGACGTCCATGCGGGTCATGCCCGCCCAGATGAAGCCGCAGATCGCGTACTCCGGGTAGATGTAGCCGTCGTCGTTGACGACCTTGACCGAGGCCATCTTGACGCCCGGCGCGACGCCGACGATGCCGACGCCGTTCTGCGCCGCGGCGATCGTCCCGGCGACGTGCGTGCCGTGGTCCGAGGTGGTCGGCAGCCAGCCCGTGGCCGACAGGTCCGGCCTGCCGCCGTCCGTGCAGTTCACGGACCGGGTCTTGTCGACCTGGGTCGCCAGGTCCGGGTGCGAGGCGTCGATCCCGGAGTCCAGCACGCCCACGACGACGCGGGACGAGCCGGGGTTGACCTCCACGGCCTGGTCGGCCTTGATCATCGTCATGTCCCACTGCGTCGCCTCGCCCGGGTCGGGGACGGCGGTGGTGCCGGCGGGCTCGTCGACGGTCCAGCCGGGGGCTTCCTTCTTGGCCTGGCCCACGACGGTCCTGCTCTTCTTCGCCCCCTCGGCGGTCTCGGTGCCGGGGGTGCCCTCCGTGGGCGACACGGTGCGGGTGGCGCCGACCGACTCGACGACTCCGACGCGGTCGGCCGCGAGCACGTCCTCGCGGAACGAGCCGTTGGCGGAGTGCACCACGACGACGCCGATCTGCGGCCAGGCCTGCACGACAACGCCGTCGGCACGCTGGATGGCCTTGGTCGCGAGGGCCGTGTCGCGAGCGCCGGTGCGCTCGGTGTTGACGACGTACGAGAACAGTGCCCCGTCCGGCGTGATGATCGGGACGGGCGTCGACTCCGGCTCGTCGGCCGCGTTTCCGGCTGCGCTGCCGAACGCGGTGAGCGCGAGCGCCGTCGCTGTAGCGACGGCGAGTGCTCTGCGGGAGTGGGAGATGCGCATGTTCACTCTCCTGTGTTGACCTATGAGCCCCCGTGCGGGGCCCGTAGGGCAACCTACGCGTCCTGGCGAGGATTGCCATCGGATCCGGGCAGAAGATACGAACGCGAAACGAACTTTTTTCTCGTCGTGTCCGGCCGACCGGTTCGGGGTCGTCCCCGCTCACCCTGCCCGGCGTGCCGCCTGCGCCACGGGATCAGGTACGGGGGCGGCGGCGAGCAGCCGCCGGGTGTACTCCTGCTCGGGCCGTCCCAGCACCCGCGTGCGCTCGCCCGTCTCCACCAGCCGGCCCTGATGCAGGACGGCGACCCGGTCGGCCAGCTCGTCCACCACCGCCAGGTCGTGGCTGATGAAGAGGCACGCGAACCCGAGGTTCCGCTGCACCTCTCGGAAGACGTCGAGCACCGTCGCCTGGACGGACACGTCGAGGGCCGACGTCGGCTCGTCGGCGATGAGCAGGTCCGGGCCGAGCGAGATCGCCCGTGCGATCGACACGCGCTGGAGCTGACCGCCCGAGAGCTCGTGCGGGTAGCGGGACGCCCACGCCGCGGGCAGCTCCACGCTCTCCAGGAGCTCCGCCGTGCGCCGTTCGAGCTCCGCCCCGCGGAGCCCGGCGTGGACCAGCAGCGGCTCGGCGACGGACTCCCCGATCGCGTAGCGGGGGTTGAGGGACGCGGCGGGGTTCTGGAACACGACGCCGACCCGGGCCCGGGCCGCCCGGACGGTCCGCGGCGAGTCGTGGCCGGGTCTGGTGCCCACCACCTCCACGGACCCGGAGGTGACCGGCGCCAGACCGAGCGCACAGCGCCCCATCGAGGACTTCCCGGACCCGGACTCGCCGACCAGGGCGACGATCTCGCCGGGGCGCACGCTGAGCGTCACGCCGTCGACCGCGCGGACCGCCCGGCCCCGCCGGTCGCGGTACTCCACCACCAGGTCGTCGAACGCGAGGGCGGGCCGGTCCGTCTCGACTGCTCCGCTCGGCCGTTCCGGCGTCCCCACGCGCGGGACGGCGGCCAGCAGCTCCCGCGTGTACGCGGCGCGGGGCGCGTCGAAGAGCTGGTGCACCGGCGCCGTCTCGACCACCTCGCCGCCGCGCATCACCACCACCCGGTCCGCGAGGTCGGCTACCACGCCCATGTCGTGCGTGATCAGCACTATCGAGGTGGACACGCGCTCGCGCAGGCGGCGCAGCACGTCCAGCACCTCGCGCTGCACGGTGACGTCGAGCGCCGTCGTCGGTTCGTCCGCGAGCAGCACCTCGGGGTCGCAGGCGAGCGCCATCGCGATCATCACGCGCTGCGCCTGGCCGCCCGAGAGCTGGTGCGGGTAGAACCGGAGCCGTTCGACGGGGTCGGGCAGCTCGACCATGGCCAGCAGCTCGACCGCGCGGTCGTGGCGCTGCGTGCGGGACAGGTCGGGCGCGTGCCGGCGCAGCATCTCGTCGAGCTGGAAGCCGATGGTGAACACCGGGTCGAGCGCGCCGGAGGAGTCCTGGAAGACCATCGCGACGCGGCGTCCGCGCACGTCCTGCAGCGCGTGCCGGTCGAGCCCGAGCAGCTCGACGGGTTCCCGGCCGGCCCCGGCGAGGCGAGCGCTGCCGCCCACGACGGCGTGCCGCCCCAGCAGGCCCAGCAGGGCGAGCGAGGTGACGCTCTTGCCGGAGCCCGACTCGCCGACGACGGCGAGCACCTCGCCCGGCAGCACGTCGAAGGACACGCCGCGGACCGCCTGCACGTCGGGGGCGTGTCCGTCGTCGATGCGGAAGGAGACGGTCAGGTCGCGGATCTCGAGCACGGGGGCGGGGTCGGTCACGGTTCTCCTGTTCCGTCCGCCAGGTGGGCGTCGCGGTACGCCTCCCAGTCGGCGAGCATCTTGCGGTGGTATCCGGCGAGCCATTCGTTGTAGTTGCGCGCGTTGACGAGGCGTTTGTGCGGCCCCTCGGCGTCGCCGGCGATCTCGAGCCCGTGGTCGATCACGGTCTCCAGGTGGGCCAGGTAGGCCCGTTCGCCCGCGAGGAAGCTGCCCCAGATGTCGTCCTCGACGCGGAAGTAGTGCTGCCGGTCGCCGAGCACGGAGTGCCGCTTGATGAACCCCACCTCCACCAGCCGCCGGGTGCCCGTCGACACCGCGCCGGCGCTCGCCTTGAGCAGCCTGGCGATCTCCTGCGAGGACAGGTACGGCCGGTCCACGATCATCAGCAGGGCGATGATCCGGCCCTCCATCCGCGGGCTCCAGGTCAGGGCGAACTGCTCCACGAAGTGTTCGACCTCGGCGTCGAGGACGAGCTCGCCGGCGGCGCCGCCGTCCGGCACGTCAGCGGGGTCAGCGGGGGTGTGGCTGCTCATGGGGCCACCCTAGGAGCCCGGGGCGCCGGGCTCACGAGCGACCCCTCGGGTCGAGCACGTCGCGCAGCACGTCGCCGAGCGTGATCATGGCCAGCACCGTGATCGTGAGCACGACGCCGGGCGCCACCAGCATGTGCGGCGACGTCTGGAAGTACGACTGAGCGCTGGAGAGCTGCAGGCCCCAGGAGATCGACGGCGCGTTGAGGCCCAGCCCCAGGAACGTCAGGGTCGACTCCGCGACGATGACGCCGCCGACCATCGTCGTCGCGACCGCCAGGACGGGACCGAGCGCGTTGGGCAGCACGTACCGGGCGATGATCCGACGGTCGGGCAGGCCCATGGCACGTGCGGCCTCGACGTAGGGCGCGTCCCGCACCGTCCGCACGGACCCGCGCACCAGCCGGGCCATCGTCGGCCACGAGAACAGGGCGAGGACCAGGGCGACGGTCACGGCGGACCGGGTGCCGACCGACGTCAGCATGACTACCGCGCCCAGCAGGAACGGGAAGCCGAGAAACACGTCGGTCAGCCGGGCCACGATCCGGTCCAGGAGTCCGCCGTAGTAGCCGGCCAGGGTGCCGACGACGAGCGCGACGGCCAGGGCGAGGGCGGTGCAGAGCAGGCCGACGGTGAGGGAGGCCCGCGTGCCGAACACCGCGTTGGCCCAGACGTCGCAGCCCTGGACGTCCGTGCCCAGGACGTGCCCGCCGCCGGGCGGCAGGGCGCTGGCGGCCAGGTCGCAGGCCCGCGGGTCGGGATGGCCGAACCAGCCGGCGAACGCCGACGGGAGGACCGCGACCAGGGCGAGCACCGTGAGCACCGCGGCGGCCACCCAGAACAGCGGACGGCGGCGCAGGGTGCGCCAGACCCCGCGCCGGGCGGCGGGTGCCGGGGTGCCGGCGGCCGCGACTGCGAGGGGCTCGGTCAGGGGTTCACTCATGGCGGATCCTCGGGTCGAGGACGGAGGCGAGCAGGTCGACGACCAGGTTGGTGAGCAGGAAGACGATGATCAGCGCCGTGGAGACGCCCACGATGGTGGGCCCCTCGTGCGCGCGGATCGCCTGGAACAGGAGCTGTCCGACACCGGGCAGGTTGAAGACGCCCTCGACCACGACCGTCCCGCCGAGCAGGTAGCCGAGGTCGATCGCCAGGAACGTCAGCACGGGGATCGCGGAGCTGCGCAGCACGTGCACCCCGACCACCTGCCGCTCGCGCAGGCCCTTGGCCCGGAGTGTCCGCACGAAGTCGGTGCGGAGCGTGTCGACGACGGAGCCGCGCATGAGCCGGGCCACGGACGCGAGCCCGAACACGGCGATGACGGTGGCGGGCAGCAGGTACGCCGTCGGCCAGCCCTCCCCGGTGCCCGCGACGGGGAACCAGGCGAGCTCCACGCCGAGCCAGAGCTGCGCGGAGACCGCCAGGACGAAGACGGGGATCGAGGTCGCCACGACGGTGCCGGCCAGGATGAGCCGGTCGCTGACCGTCCCGGCGCGCAGCCCGGCGACCAGGCCGAGCACGACGCCGAGCAGCACCTCGATGCCCCAGGCCGTCAAGGCCAGGGTGATGGTCACCGGCCAGCGCAGCGCCATCCGCTCGGCCACCGACTGGCCCTGGAACGTGGTGCCGAGGTCGCCCTGCAGCAGCCCGCCCAGGTAGCGCAGGTACTGCTGCAGGACCGGCTCGTCCAGGTGGTAGCGCTCGCGCAGCTCGGCCACCACGTTCGGGGCGAGCGGCCGGTCCCCACCCAGCGCGGCGATCGGGTCGCCGGGCAGAGCGAACACCATGAGGTAGATGATCAGCGTGACGCCGAGGAAGACCACGAGGAGGTCGGCCAGGCGCCGGGCTACGCGCCGCGTCATCGGCGTCCGCCTCCGCCTCCGCGGCCGCCCGCCCGGGCGGCCAGCACGTGCGACATGGTCAGGGTCGCGCCGTACTGGACGCCGACGAGCCGCTCCACCGGCAGCACCTCCAGGCCCGTCAGGGCCTGCGCGTCGGCCAGCCACTCGTCGTGGACGGCCCGGGCGCGCGCGTGCACCCGGTGCAGCCGGGCCGTGGCGAGCCCGGCCGACGCCTCCGCCTCCAGCGCGCGGACCAGCATGCCGCCGAACCGCAGCCGGAACATGCGCACCACCTCCTCGTTGCTGAACACCTCGGCGCCGGTGGCGGGCCGCGACGGGAGCCGCTCTGCGCGCACCAGCTCGCTGGTGCCCGACGCCGTCATCATCGGCACGAACGCCTCGCTGGCCCGCAGGAACGGGCTGCGCAGGGTGAGGTCGCGCCGCGCGTCGTCGAGCAGGCCGGTCAGCGTGGTGCCCAGCTCGACGAGCGCTTCGGCCTTGGCCCGCACGACGTCGGCGTAGTCCGCGGAGGTCTCGCTCCTGTCGTCGGCGGAGGGGTGCGACCAGTACGGCAGCTCGGCGATCAGGGTGACGGTCCCGTGCCGGCGGGCGTAGGCCGCCGAGCCCTCCCCGCCGACCATCGCGGCGGCGTCGAGCCCCAGCGACTCCAGGTAGTCGTACTCGTCGCGGCTGGACCCCGCGAGGTACACGGCCGGCGCCAGCCGTCGCAGCGCCGGGGACTCGGGCTCGCCGCTGTCCAGCGGCAGGCCGAGCGCCGCGGGCACGGCGTGCAGCGGGCGGACGGCCTCGGGCAGGTCCTCGCTCAGGTAGTAGTAGACGCCGCCCAGCTCGGCGTTGTGCAGGCTGACCATCAGCTCGGGCCGCAGCTCGTCGATCAGGCGCATGAGCGCCTGGGTCTCCGGGATGACGTCGTCGAAGTAGGCGTCCTTGTACGCGAACGGAAAGGTCCACTCCACCTGTTCGGTCGGCGCGGGCCGGTAGAAGCCCCGGGCGTAGGCGGCCCGGTCGCCGGGGTCGCCGAACCAGCCCTCGTTCAGCCGGGTCCCGTCGGGGTCGATGCACGGCACGAGGTGCCACGTGGCGTCCGTCGTCGCGCGCAGCTCCGGATCCGCCACCAGCTCGGCGGCCAGGTGCTGCAGGGTGCGGAACCCGATGGGCTCGTTGGGGTGCACCCCGGCGAAGAGGAGGTGCGGCCGCGGCCCGTCGCCGACCGAGAACATCTCGATCGGCTCGCCGAGCCGAGACGTCCCCACGCGCCGCCGTCGTACCAGCGCCGGGTGGTCGTCGGCCAGGGCCGCGAACCAGTCCAGCAGCGCGTCGACGGTGGGGAAGTCGCTGATCGGCGGGACCGCGCGGGCGCGGTCGAGCACGTCGTCGAGCAGACCCGCGTCGAGCGGGCCCGCGGGGGTCAGCCCGCTCATGCGCCCTCGGCCAGCACGACGGCGGTGAAGGTCGGGTTGCCGACGGCGGAGGTCGGCAGCTCCGCGACGCGCTCCGAGGTGACGTACGAGTAGGTCTCGAAGAACAGCGGCGGTGCCGGGAAGTCCTCCAGGATCCGCTCCTGCACCGCCGCGTAGGCCTCGCCGGCTGCCGTCGGGTCGGCCTCGGCGTCCGCCGCGGCGATCAGGTCGGCGACGTCGTCCTCGTAGTACGGGATGCAGTTGGGGCAGCCGCCGCCGTCGACGTAGAACGAGCGCAGCGTGTTCTGCTGGCTGGGGTAGAGAGCGCCCCACCGGGAGAAGAACGGGCCCTCGATGTCGCCGTTCGTGCGGTTCTCGGAGAACTCGGCCCAGTCGGCGCTCGGGGTCGCGACCGCCTCGACGCCAAGGTTCTGCCGGAGCTGGTTGGCGATGGCCTTGTACAGCTCGTCGAGCCCGATGCCGCCCGGGTAGTAGATGTCGATGGTGCCGTCGAAGCCGCCGGCCTCGTCGAGCAGGGCCTTCGCCGCCTCGGGGTCGTACTCGCAGAACTCGCCGCAGATGCCCTCGGGTGTACCCGCCTCGACGGCGGGGGTGAACGCGGTGGCCGGGGTGTAGAGGCCGCCGTAGACCACGTCGGAGATGGTCGCGCGGTCGATCGCCATGGAGATGGCCTGCCGCACCCGCACGTCCTGGTAGCGCTCGTCCCACAGCGGCAGGCCGAGGTACGAGATGCCCGGCGCGTCGAACGTGTACAGGCGCTCGCCGAAGTCGGCGGAGGCCTGCGGCAGACGGGCGGCGGGCACGCTGGCGACGTCGATGTTGCCCGCCTGGACGTCGGTGTAGGCGGTGGTGGCGTCGGCGTAGGGCACGAACGTGATGCTGTCGACCGTCGGTTCCGGGCCCTGGTAGCCGGCGTAGGCCTCTGTCGCTATCGGCTCGTTCTCCACGTAGTCGCCCGTGACGGCGAACGGGCCGTTCCCGACCGGGTGCCGGTTGTAGGCGTCCAGGTCCTCGAGCGCGGACGCGGGCATCGGGTACATCGCCGTCTGGGCCTGGCTGACCTGCATCGGGAACTGACCGTCCGGGCCCTCCAGCGTGACGGTGAAGGTCAGGTCGCCGGTGACCTCGAGGCCCGACATCTCCGTGGTGGCCGGCTCTCCCTCCGCCGGGTTCAGGTCGTCGTAGCCGGCGATGCCGGCGAGCTGGCCGGAGTTCTCGAAGGCGTCGGGCCCGTAGGCGACTGCGTTCCACGAGTCGACGTACGACTGGGCGGTCACCGGCGTGCCGTCGTGGAACGTCCAGCCGTCGCGGAGCGTGACGGTCCACGTGGTGGCGTCGTCCGACTCCATGGACTCGGCGGCCACGTAGGTGAGCTCGCCGTCGGTGTCGACCCAGGTCAGCGGCGACCACACGGCCATGTTGAGGTCGTAGGCGACCGTCTGCCGGCCGGGGATCGTCTGGATCGGGTCGGTGACGGCGACGCTGATGGAGCCGCCGGACGCACCCGCCTCGGCGTCGGCGTCGGCGGACGCTCCGCAGGCGGAGAGGCTGACGGCCAGTGCGAGCGCCGCCCCAGCCGAGGCCGTGAGTCGCCGTTGTCTCGGGTTCATGGGTCCTCCACTCGGTGGCGCACTCGGGCGCTGTGCGGGGTGGTGCTCGGGTGCCGAACAGTTGAGCGCATACCGCCGAGCAAGGTCAATGAACTTTCAGAACGAAATGAAAGTTTTACGTCGCCGTCACACCCGACGGGTGCCGGACGGGCCCCTCCGGATGGTTCGATGAGCCTGTGATCGAGACCCGCGACTACCAGATCGACGACGAGGCCCGCGTGCGCGACCTGGTCCGCAAACATGGCTGGGCCACCCTCGTCTCCGTGGCCGACGACGGCGCGCCCGTCGCCTCCCACCTGCCTGTCCTGCTGGAGGACACGCCACCGGGGGAGCCGATGAGCCTGCTCAGCCACGTCGGCCGTCCGGACGAGGTGCTGCACGGGCTCGACAGCGGACGCGAGTCGCTGCTGATCGTCCAGGGACCACACGGGTACGTGTCTCCCGGCTGGTACGACATGACCCCTGCCGTGTCGACGTGGAACTACGTCGTCGTCCACCTGTACTGCACGGTGGAGCTGCTGGGACCGCAGGAGTCGTACGCGATCCTGTCCGACACGGTCGACCGGTACGAGTCGGTCATGCCGGACCCCGTCCGGCTGCCCCGGGTCGAGGAGTACGCCCGGCGCATCGCCAAGGGCGCCGCGGGGTTCCGCCTGCGCGTCACCCGGTGGCAGGGCAAGGCGAAGCTCAGCCAGGACAAGCCGCGTGCCGTCGCGGAACGGGTGGTGACGGCGCTGGAGTCGGACCCGCACTACGCGCAGCCTGCGCTCGCGGCAGAGATGCGGGCTGAGCTCGACCGCCGTCCCCGGGAGGAGCCATGAGCGAGCCGCTGCTCCTCACGGGCGCCAGGCTGATCCAGGGTGAGGCGTCGAACGTAGGGTCGGTCGCTCCAACCGGCGGCGCCAGAGCGACTGGGCCTACGTTCGACGGCCGACGCTCCGAGCTTTTCGACCTGTTGCTGCGGGACGGGCGCGTCGTCAGCGTCGGACCGGTGGGCACGGTCGACGCCGGGGCGGCGGAGCGCGTCGACCTCGACGGACGCACCGTGCTGCCCGGCCTCTGGGACAAGCATGTCCACCTCACGCAGTGGGCGCTGGTGCGGCGTCGGCTCGACGTGTCGGACGCCGGATCCGCGGCAGAGGCGGCCGCGCTCGTGCGCGCACGTCTGGGGGAAGGGGAGCTGGAGCCCGGCGCCGCGCTGATCGGTTACGGGTTCCGGGACGGCCTGTGGCCGGACGTCCCGACCGCCGCGCTGCTCGACGCGGTGGCGGGCGACGTTCCGGTCGTCCTCGTGTCCGGCGACCTGCACTGCGCGTGGCTGAGCACCGCCGGCCTGCGGTACGTCGGCGTCGACACGCGCTCCACCGATCCGCTGCGGGACGGTGTGCTGCGGGAGAGCGAGTGGCTGCCGCTGGCCGCCGCCGTCGACCGGGTGGCGGACGATCTCGCCGACACCTGGGTGGCCGACGCCGCCGCTGCCGCCGCGGCCCGGGGCGTGGTCGGCGTCGTCGACCTGGAGATCACCGACAACCTCACCACCTGGCGCCGCCGGTTCGCCGGCGGCTTCGACGCGCTGCGCGTCCGGGCGGGCGTCTGGACGCCCTGGCTGGACGACGTCCTCGCCGCGGGCCTGCGCACCGGCGACGTGCTGCCCGGCACGGGCGGCCTGCTGGAGCAGGGGCCGTACAAGGTGGTCACGGACGGCTCGCTCAACACCCGCACCGCCTACTGCCACGACGCCTACCCCGGCCTGACGGGGCCCGAGGCGCACGGGATCCTGTCCGTGCCGCCCGACGAGCTGGTCCCGCTCATGAAGCGCGCCCACGACGGCAGGCTGCGGTGCGCGATCCACGCGATCGGCGACCACGCCAACGCCCTCGCGCTGGACGCGTTCGCCGCGACGGGCGCGCGCGGCTCGGTGGAGCACGCCCAGCTCCTCGACGACACCGACCTCGCCCGGTTCGCCGAGCTCGGCGTGATCGCATCGGTCCAGCCCGAGCACGCCATGGACGACCGCGACGTCGCCGACCGGCACTGGGCCGGCCGCACCGGGCGGGCCTTCCCGTACGGCTCCCTGGCCGACGCCGGGGTGGTGCTCGCGCTGGGCTCGGACGCCCCGGTCGCACCGCTCGACCCGTGGGTCGCTGTCGCGGCGGCCGTCAGCCGTTCCCGGGACGGGCGCGACCCGTGGCACCCCGAGCAGCGGATCGGGCTGCGGACGGCGCTGGAGGCCTCGACGGACGGGCGCGGGCTGTACCCGGCGGCGGGCGGCCCGGCGGACCTGGTGGTCCTGGACGCGGATCCCTTTGAGGTTGGCGCCGAGGTCGGGGCCGGGGCTACGGGCGCGGCGGACGGGCTGCGGAAGATGCCGGTAGCGGGCACCCTGCTGGCGGGCCGCTGGACCCACCGGTCGTTCTGAGCCCAGGCCGTCGACCCCTACACACCGCCGCGACACGCCGACGGTGGCGGGCAGGGTGTAGGGGTCGCCGCGGTCGCGCGGGTTCCGTTGTCGTTGATGTGCGGTCGCCGGTCATCTACGCTTCGTTTGTTGCGTCTGATTCGACTGTTGCGACTGGAGGTTGGTGATGAGTGAGGCAACACCCCTCATCCCGGGGCCCGCTGATGCGGAGCTGGCTCGGTCTGCGCTGCGCGCGCTCGGTGCCGCGGCTGCCACGGACGGCCCCGTCCATCTTCGGGTCGAAGAGGGCGCCGACATCGTCGTACCGAGGTCAGCGCTCAGTGCGCTGGCGCAGGTGCTCGCCGCTTTTGCGCACGGCGAGGGCGTGACCGTGCTCCCGGCGCAGGCGGAACTGACCACGCAGCAGGCTGCTGACGCCCTGAACGTGTCGCGCCCGTTCCTGATCGGGTTGCTGGAACAGGGCAAGATCGCGTATCGCACCGTGGGCACACATCGGCGAGTCAAGGCTTCCTCGTTGGTCGAGTACATGCGCGCTGACGACGCCGAACGCCTGGCCGCAGCTGACGCACTCTCGGCAGAGACCTATGACCTCGGTCTGACCTGATGTCGGTAGTCGCGCTGTACGACGCGAACGTGCTGTACCCGTCCACGTTGCGTGACGTCTTGATTCGCGTCGGCGTCGCGCAGCTGGTCCGTCCGAAGTGGAGCGACCAGATCCTGGACGAGACGTTCCGGAACCTGCAGGCCAATCGTCCTGATCTCGGCGCTGAACAGCTCCAGCGAACTCGGGACCTGATGAATAGTGCCCTGCGCGACGTGCTTGTCACCGGACATCAGGGCCTCATCGGCACGTTGGACCTGCCGGATCCTGACGACCGGCACGTTCTGGCCGCCGCGATCACCGGTGGGGCGAAGGTGATCGTGACCAAGAACCTACGGGACTTCCCTGCATCGGCGTTGGCGCCGTACGGACTGATTGCTGAGCACCCCGACGACTTCTTGGTCGGCCTCGTTCAGGAGCACTTGACCGTCGTCGCCACCATCGCCGATGCGATTGCGCGGACGTGGAAGAATGCCGATCCCGAGATTGTGCTCAAGAGCTTGACGGTTGAGGCCCCGAGGGCCGCGGAACTGATTCGTGACGGGCTCGCGTCTATGTGAGGCAGGCGAGTCCGGGCCGTCGATCCCTACACACCGCACGCGACACGCCGGCGGTGGCGGGCAGGGTGTAGGGGTCGCCACTGACCAGCAGCAGGGGTCAGCCGGACAGCGCGCCCAGCACGAGGTATCCCGCGCAGGCCGCACCGAGGACCAGGGCGGCGGCCGTGGCGAGGGCGATGGGTGCGGCACCGTGGTCGAGGGATCCGGTGGTGTGCAGCGCGGCGTTGGCGCGCCGGTAGCCGACCGCGGCCGCGACATAGGCGGCGACCGCCAGGCCGGCGCCGATCACGCCCGCGAAGACCGCCAGCACGCCGGCGGCCTCGACCGTGAAGCGCATGGCGACCAGGCTGGCCACCCCGAACGCGAGGCATGTGCGGCGCCAGGCGAGCAGGGTGCGCTCGGTCTGCAGGCCGGAGTCGTAGACGCCGTTCTCGTCGGCCGCCCGGCTCATACGAACAGCCCGATGGTCACCAGCGCGACCGCGACGACGATGCCCACGACGAGCAGCCCGCCGACGGCGAGGCCGGGGAGCGGCCGGCCCAGGCGCAGCGCCGTCTCGGTGGCGGCCCAGCCGAGCCAGGCCTGCACCGCGGCGACCGTGCCCAGCACGAGGAAGACACCGGCAGCGGCCACGCGCCAGCCGGGCGCGGCCGGTAGGGAGAGCGCTTCGAGCGCGAACGCCCCCGCGTACATCCCGAGCGCCGTCCGCAGCCAGGCCAGGAACGTGCGCTCGTTGGCGAGGCTGAACCGGGGGTCCGGCTCCTCGCCGTCCCGGTAGACGCGCTGGGGGAATCGCTTCTCGCTCATGTCCGGGCAACCCCTGTGCCGGCCGTCCGGCGTTCCTCCACCGCCGCCGCGACCACGGGGTCGGAGCTCGGGGTCGTGACGCCGTAGCGCAGCAGGTAGCCGATGCGGGACTCGCGCACGTGCGCGGCCATCAGCGCCGCGGCGCGCTCGCCGTCGCCCGCGTCGATGGCGCTCACGATCACGCGGTGCTCGGGCCAGAGCCGCTTGCCGCGCGGCTGCACGGCGGCGGCATAGAGCCACTCGATCTTCCACGAGAGCTGGCGCAGCAGCCGGGTCATCGTCGCGCTGCCGCTGAGCTCGGCGATGGCTATGTGGATCTGGTCGTTGATGGCGACCAGGGGATCCAGGTCGTCGGCCGCCACGTGCGCGTCACCCGCGTCGAGCAGGGCGGCGATCTCGCGGCGGATGTGCCACCAGCTCTCGGGGCTCTCGTCGCCCGAGTAGAGCGCGGCCGCCCGGCGGGCGGCGCTGCGGGCCGTCGCCACCTCGAGGGCCTCGCGCACCGCGAAGAGGTCGTCGGCGTCGTGCACCGGGATGGGTGCCACCCGCGAGCCCACGTGCGGCCGGGAGTCGATGAAGCCCTCGCTCTCCAGGCCGCGCAGCGCCTCCCGGACCGGGACCCGGGAGACGTCGTAGCGCTGGGCCAGCGACGCCTCGGTGATACGAGCGCCGGGGGTCAGGACGCCGGCGATGATGTCCCGCCGGATCGCGTCCTGGACCGACACCGGCCGTCCGCCGGTCGGTAGGCCGCCGGCCGGTACGGGGTCGGCGAGCGCGGGCTCATCGGACGAAAGCGGCACCGGGGATGGCTCCTAGCAGGTCGCGGGTGTAGTCGGCGCTCGGGGAGTGGAACACGTCGTCGACCGCCCCTTGCTCCTCGACGCGGCCTTGCCGCAGCACCACCACATTATCCGCTATGCCGCGGACCACTGCGAGGTCGTGGCTGATGAACAGGTACGACACCCCCAGCCGTTCCTGCAGGTCACCCAGCAGCTCCAGGATCTGCTCCTGGACCAGCACGTCGAGCGCGGAGACCGCCTCGTCGAGCACGAGCAGCTCCGGCTCGGGGGCCAGCGCCCGCGCGATGGCGACGCGCTGCCGCTGCCCGCCGGACAGCTCGCCCGGGTGCCGGTGTGCCACGTCCCGCGGGAGCGCCACCTGGTCCAGCAGGTCGGCGACCCGCGCGCGCCGCGAGTCCCGGTCGCCGATGCCGAAGATCCGCAGGGGCTCGTCGACGATCCGCTCCACGGTGTGCGTGGGGTCGAGCGAGGCGTACGGGTCCTGGAACACCGGTTGCACGCGTCGCCGCAGGGCGCGCCGCTCGGTGCGCGAGGCCCCGGCGATGCTCCGGCCGTCCACCAGGGCCTCCCCGCTGGTCGGTGTCTCCAGGCCGAGGAGGATGCGGGAGACGGTGGTCTTGCCCGAGCCCGACTCGCCGACCAGCGCGGTCGTCCCGCCGCGCGGCACCGCGAACGACACGTGGTCCACGGCGCGCAGCAGCCCGCCCCGCCCTCGCACCCGGTACTCCTTGACCAGGTCCCGCACGGTGACGACGTCGGCGCCCGCGTCGCGCTCCACCGGAGCCGACGGCGCCCGCGTCGCCTCGCCCTGCGTGACGACGGCGGCCGGGGCCGCCGCGACCAGCCGCCGCGTGTACTCGTGCTGCGGCGAACGCAGGACCTGCTCGGGGGTGCCCTGCTCGACGATACGGCCGTCGAGCATGACGATGACCCGGTCGGCGCGGTCGGCGGCGAGCCCCAGGTCGTGCGTGACCAGGATCATGGCGGTCCCGTGGGCCTCGGCCAGCGCCACGAGGTGGTCGAGGATGCGCCGCTGCACCGTGACGTCCAGGGCCGACGTCGGCTCGTCGGCGAGCAGCAGCTCGGGCTGCCGGGCCAGCGCCATCGCGATGAGCACGCGCTGGCGCATGCCGCCCGAGAACTCGTGCGGGAACTGCTTGGCGCGCCGCTCCGGCTCGGGTACGCCCGCCTCGGCCAGCAGCTCGACGACGCGCCGCCGCACGGCTTCACCGCGCAGGCCGTCGGCACGCAGGGCGTCGGCCACCTGGTCGCCGAGCCGCATGGCCGGGTTGAGGTTGGTGCCCGGGTCCTGCGGCACCAGGGCGATCCGGCCGCCCCGGACGGCGCGCATGCGGGCCTCGCCGGCGGAGGCGAGGTCCTCGCCGTCGAGGCTGATGGTGCCCCCGGTGATCCGGCCCGAGCCGGGCAGGAGTCGCAGGAGCGCGGCGACGACCGTCGACTTGCCCGAGCCGGACTGGCCCACGATCGCGACCCGCTCGCCGCGTGCGACGTCGAGGTCGACGTCGCGCACGACGGGGGTGTCGCCGTAGGCGACGTTCAGGCCTCGGACGGACAGGAGGGGTGGTCTCGACAGGCTCGACCCGCGGTCCGGGCTCGCCCCGGCGGCGTTCTCAGCGTCCTGCGGCATATCCCTGCGCCCCTCTCGGGTTGGCGGCGCCGCCGAGCAGCCCGGTGGCCGGGTCGCGGGTCACGGCCGACAGGCGCCCCAGCGCCCAGTCGCCGGCCCGCGTCACGACGTGCCCGCGGCGCTCCAGAGCGGCGATGACGTCGTCACCGAGCCGGTCCTCGACCACGGCGCCGCCCGGCGTCCAGGTGCGCGGCCAGAACGAGCCGGGGAACGACGTCGTGTGCAGGGCCGGTGCGTCGATCGCCTGCTGCGGCGTGTACCCGCCCACGAGCACGCGCAGCAGGAACAGCAGCTGCCACTGGTCCTGCTGGTCGCCGCCGGGGGAGCCGAGCGCGATCAGCGGCTCGCCGTCGCGCAGCACGAGCGTGGGCGTGAGCGTGGTCCGCGGCCGCCGTCCGGGGACCAGGGCCGACGGCGACGCCTCGTCCAGCCACGTCATCTGCAGCCGCGTGCCCAGGCAGAAGCCGAGGCCGGGCACCGTGGGGGAGGACTGCAGCCAGCCGCCCGACGGCGTGGCCGAGATCATGTTTCCCCAGCGGTCCACGACGTCGATGTGGCACGTGTCCCCGCGGGTGGCACCGGTGTGCTCGGGGGTCTCGACAGGCTCGACCACCGGCGCGAGGACCGTCGGCTCGCCGATGCCCGCCGCCGCACCGCCCGTCGGCGCGCCCGGCAGCGAGCCGGACGGGGCGCTCGTCGCGTACTCGGTGCGCAGCGCGGGCACGGGCGGCGTCGGCCGGCCGGGCACGTCGCCGGGGCGCACCTCGTGGCTCGCGGTGTCGCCGACGAGCGCCCGGCGGCGGGCCGCGTACTCCTCGCTGAGCAGGTAGGTCAGCGGCACGTCGTCGGCGGCGGGGTCCCCGTACCAGACGTCACGATCGGCCATCGCGAGCTTCTGGGCCTCGAGGACCGTGTGGGCGCCGAGCTCGGTGGACGGGTCGAGCGCGGCATCGTCGAACCCCTCCAGGATCTTGAGTACCGCCAGCATGGCCGGGCCCTGCCCCCAGGCGCCGGTCTTGGCGACGGTGTACCCGCGGAACGTCGCGGTGCAGGCCTCCTCGTAGGAGGCCTCGAAGCCGGAGACGTCGGCGGCGGTCATGACGCCCGCGTGGTCGCCGCCGTCGGCGTGCCGGTGCGGGGTGCCGACGAACGCCTCGACGGCCGCGCCCACGCGTTCGCGCCAGGCCACCCTGGCGAGGTCGATGGCCTCCGCGCGGCTCGCCGCCCCGGAGCCCGCCGCGACGACCGCGTCCAGCAGGTCGGCGTACTCCGGGTTGGTCACGAGCGTGCCGGGGGCGGGCGCCGCGCCGTCGGGCAGCCAGCGGGCGGCCGAGGTGGGCCAGTGGTCCCGGAACAGGTCGCTGACCAGGGAGATGGTCGAGCTGACCCGGCCGAGCACCGGGTGCCCGTCGCGGGCGTACCCGACCGCGTACGCCAGCACGTCGCCCAGGTCCCAGGTGCCGTGGTCGCGCAGGAGCAGCAGCCAGGCGTCGACGGCGCCGGGCACCGCCGCCGCCAGCGCCCCCGAACCCGGCACGAGGTCGAGCCCCTCGGCCCGGAAGTGCTCGATGGTGGCGCCCGCCGGGGCGGGGCCCTGGCCCATCAGCACACGCGGGGCCGACGGCGCGCCGGCGGTGACGAAAACACCCGTCATGTCGCCGCCGGGCCCGTTGAGGTGCGGCTCCACGACGTGCAGCACGAACGCACCGGCGACCGCCGCGTCGAACGCGTTGCCGCCCCGTTCGAGCACTGCCTGGGCGCTCGCGGTGGCGATCCAGTGGGTGGATCCCACCATCCCGAACGTGCCCTTCAGGTCGGGGCGCGTGACAGGGGTGGCGGGTGGGGAGAACGACGTCATGACACTCACTTACGGTCGGTGGACGGGTCGAGGGCGTCGCGCAGGGCGTCCCCGAGGAGGTTGAAACCGAGGCAGATCGCCACGATGGCCAGGCCGGGGAACAGCGCGGCGGTGGGCGCGCGGCCCAGGTACTGCTGCGCGTCCGAGAGCATGATGCCCAGGCTCGGCGTGGGCGGCTGGATGCCGAGCCCCAGGAACGAGAGCACCGCCTCGCCCAGCACCGCCGCCGGCATGATGACCGTGGCCTGCACGATGATCGCGGACAGGCAGTTGGGCAGGACGTGCTGCGCGAGGATCCGGGCGCCCGAGGCGTCCATGGCGGTCGCGGCGAGCACGAACGAGCTCTCCTTGAGCCGCATCGTCTCGGCCCGCACCACCCGCACCATGGTCGGCACCTGCGCGATGCCGAGCGAGACGGCGGCGCCCGAGAGGCTGGGCCCGTTGATGGCGGCCAGCCCCACCGCGAGGATGAGGAACGGGAACGCGAGCGTCACGTCGGTCAGGCGGGAGACGGGCGCGTCGAGCCACCGCCAGTAGCCGGCGGCCAGCCCGAGCGGCGTCCCGACGACGACGGCGAGGCCGACGGCGACGATCCCCACCATGAGCGACGCCCGGATCCCGTACATCATCCGGGACAGGACGTCGCGGCCCAGGTCGTCGGTGCCGAGCGCGTAGCCGATCGTGCCCGGCAGCTGGAACGGCGCGTCGAAGTGGACCTCGGCGGGTCCGTGCGGCGCGAGCAGCGGAGCGAGCAGCCCGGCCAGCACCACCACCGCGAGCATGACGGCGCCGGTGATCGCCTGTGGGGTCCGCAGCCGGGAGAGCAGGCGCCGGGGTGCGACAACGGCGGGCGCGAGCTCGCCGTGCTCGATGACGGTCATGAGCGGCCTCCCACTCGGATACGCGGGTCGATGACGGAGTACAGGACGTCCACGGCGAGGTTGACCAGCACGTAGCCCACGGTGGTCAGCACCACGACGGCCTGGATGACGGGGTAGTCCCGCTGGAAGACGGCGTCGAGCGTGAGCTTGCCGAACCCGGGCAGCGCGAAGATCTGCTCGGTGACCACCGCCCCGGAGATCAGGCCGCCGAGCTGCAGGCCGGCGATCGTGACCACGACGATGAGGGAGTTGCGCAGCCCGTAGCGCAGCAGCACCCGGGTGCGGCCCAGGCCCTTGGCCCGGGCCGTGCGCACGTAGTCCGTCTGCATGGTCTCGATCATCGAGGCCCGGGTCTGCCGCATGATGACGGCGGCCAGGCCGGTGCCCAGGATGAGCGCGGGCAGGGTCAGGTGCACCAGCCAGCCGACGGGATCCTCGGTGAGCGGTACGTAGCCGGACGCGGGGAACAGCCCGAGCCCGACGCACAGGTAGAGGATCGCGAGCATGCCGAGCCAGAAGTTCGGCACGGACAGGCTGGTCAGCGCCGCCGCGTTCGCCATCCACTCGGGCCAGCGCCCGCGGTAGCGCTCCGCGAGCAGGCCGAGCACCACCCCGGACACGACGGCGACGACTATCGCGTACAGCGAGAGCCAGAGCGTCACGGGCAGCGTGGCCGCGATCATGCTCACGACCGAGGCGCCGGTGCGGGTGGACTCGCCGAGGTCACCCGAGGCGACCTCGGCGAGGAACCGCCCGTACTGCACCCAGACCGGCTGGTCCAGGCCCAGGTCGGCGCGGATCATGGCGAGCCGTTCCGGCGTGGCCTCCTCGCCCGCCATGGCGAGCGCGGGGTCGCCGGGCAGCATGCGGACGCCCAGGAAGATCACCACGGACGCCAGCAGGAGGGTGACGGCCGACTGCCCGAGGCGGGCGAGGAGGTAACGACGCATTCTCAGCCTTCGCCTGCCTCGACGAACGCGGCGTGGCTGAGCCGCACCACGCCGTCGGCGTAGGTGGAGATGCCCGCGACCTCGTCGACGTAGCCCGTCAGGTTGCGGGTCCGGTACAGGTAGATGACCGGGTTGTCCTTCTGCACCTGCGTGACGACCTGGCCGTAGAGCTCTGCGCGCTCGGCGGGGTCGATGACGGTCGCGGCCTCGGTGAGCAGGTCGTCGACGTCGGGGTTGCTGTACCCCGAGTAGTTGTTCCCGGCCCCGGTGCTGAGGAAGTTGAACATGTTGCCGTGCGGGTCCACGCGGCCCGACCACCCGAGCTGCAGCAGGTCGAAGTCGCCCTGCTCCTGGACCTCCAGCAGCGAGGAGTACTCCACGGGCACGATCTCGAGGTCGAAACCGCCGTCGGCCACGGAGGCCTGGACCGCCTGCGCGAGGCGCAGGGTGTCGGGCGTGTTGGTCACCTTCATCTCGATCTCGTACGGCACGTCGGCGCCTGCCTCCTCCAGCAGGGCCTTGGCGCCCTCCGGGTCGTACTCCGGGCAGGCCTCGCTCGCGTCCGTGCTGAACGGGGACGCCGGGGAGATCGGCGAGCAGGCGGGGTCGAACCGGTCGTTGAACACGGACTTCACGAGCTGCTCGCGGTCCACCGCCATCGACAGCGCCTGGCGGACCCGGGGGTCGGTCGCGATCGGGGTGTCGATCTCGCCGGGCGGCGCGCCGACGCCGTCGGTGTTGCCGACGTTCACCGTCATCGCCTGGTAGCCCAGCGAGCCGACCTCGAGCACGCCCACGCCTCCGTCGGCCTCCAGCGCCGAGAGGTCCTGGGTCGAGATCGTGTCGGCGACCTGGACGTCGCCCGAGCGCAGGTTGGCGGCCCGGATGCTGGCGTCCGTGATGATCCGGTAGGTGATCGAGTCCAGGTGCACGTTGTCGGCGTCGTAGTACAGGGGGTCGCGCTCGACCGTGATGGACGTCTGCGGCACCCGCTCCACGAACTTGAACGCGCCCACGCAGACGGGGTGCTCGCCGAACTCGTCGCCCGTCTTCTCGAGCTCGGTCGGCGACATGATCATGCCCGCGCGGTCGGCGAGGACCGCGGCGATCGGCGCGAAGGGCGTCTCGTAGGCGATCTCGACCGTGTGCTCGTCCACGGCCGTCACCTCGGTGACGGGCCCCAGCTCGCTGCGCCGGGACGAGTCCTCCTTGGTGAGGTGGCGCTCGATCGACGTCTTCACGGCGTCGGCGTCGAACGGCGTCCCGTCGGCGAACCGCACGCCCTCCTTGAGCGGGAACGTGACGGTGCGGCCGTCCTCCGAGACCTCGGGGAGCTCGGTGGCCAGCATCGGGACGATCTCGCCCGCGGGGTCGATGTCGTAGAGCTTCTCGCACATCGTCTCCATGACGTAGCGCGTGTAGAGCGACGACGACGTTGTCGGGTCGAGCACGTCCGGCTCGGCCGACAGCGCCATCACGAGGTCGCCGCCCTCCTCGACGGCCTTGCCGTCGAGGCCGACGCCGGTGACGTCGGCCGCGTCCTCGGCGGGGCCCGCGCTCGTCTGCACCTCCTGGCAGCCGGACAGCACGAGGACCGCGGCGAGGAGGCCGGCGGCGGGGGCGAGTGGGCCGCGCAGCCGCGGCGGCGTGAGAGTGCGCACTGGAGAATCCAATCCGGGTCTGACAGGGACTATTGCATACAATCAGTGTCGAGCAAACGTGTCTGTATGCAATGTGTTGCGGTCCTGTTAAACCTCGTGCCGCGCGCGCATCCCTTTCCGGCGGGTGAAACCCTGGGTACAGTCTCGCCATGGAAAAGGACAATGAGGTCACTTCACAGGGGATGACCAAGGATCCGCCGTCGTCGGGCGAGCAGGCGGGGGCCGGGTACGACGGAACCCTCGAACGGCCGCGCTGGAAGATCATCGGCCCGGGCCTCGTCGTCGCGGCCACCGGCATCGGCGCCGGTGACCTCGTCGCCACGATGGTCGCGGGCAGCAACTACGGGTACGCCCTGCTCTGGGCGGTCATCCTCGGCGTCGTCGTGAAGATCGCCCTGGTCGAGGGCGCCGGGCGCTGGACGCTCGCGACCGGCCGCACCATCTTCGACGGCTGGAAGGGGCTCGGCCTGTGGGCCGTCGTCTACTTCGGCATCTACGTGGTGATCTGGGGCTTCAGCTACGGCGCCGCCGCGATGTCCGGCGTCGGCCTCGCGCTGAACGGGCTGTTCCCGGCGGTCGACGTGCGCTGGTGGGCGATGCTCTCCGGCGTCGCCGGCCTGCTGCTCGTCTGGTTCGGCAAGTACAAGCCGTTCGAGAACGTGATGGCGGTCCTCATCGGTGTCATGTTCGTGACCGTCGTGGGCTCGGCGGCGATGACGACGCCCAACCTCGGCGAGATCGCGGCGGGCCTCGTGCCGATCATCCCCGAGGGCGCGGTGCTGAACACGCTGGGCCTCGCGGGCGGCGTCGGCGGCACGATCACGCTGGCCGCCTACGGCTACTGGCTCACCGAGAAGGGGTGGGACACGCCCCGCTGGATGCGCGTGATGCGGCTCGACAACGCGTGGGCGTACGTCATGTCGGGCATCTTCGTGGTGTCCATGCTGATCGTGGGCTCGGAGCTGCTGTACTCCGCGGGCATGGCGGTGGCCGACGGCGAGGAGGGGCTCATCGACCTCGCCGACGTGCTCGCCCAGCGGTACGGGTCGTTCATGGCGCCGCTGTTCCTCGTCGGGTTCTTCGCCGCGACGTTCTCTTCGGTGCTCGGCGTCTGGCACGGGGTGTCGCTGATGTTCGCGGACTTCGTCGCCACGATGCGCAACCTGCCCGGCGACGACCGCCGTCGCGGCGCCGGCGGCACGTACTACCGGATCTACATCCTGTGGCTGACGTTCCCGCCGATGGCGCTGCTGTTCCTCGACAGGCCGATCCTGCTCGTCGTGCTCTACGGCGCGCTGGGCTCGCTGTTCATGCCGTTCCTCGCGCTGACGCTGCTGATCCTGATGAACTCGAAGGCGGTGCCGCTCCAGTGGCGCAACCGCTGGTGGGTCAACGTGATCCTCGCCCTGGTGGCCGTGATGTTCCTGTTCCTCGGCGGCAACGAGCTCATCAAGGTGGTCGCGCCGGTCTTCGGCGGCTGACCCCTGGATCCGCGAAGTAGAGCGTGTGTCCGAGACCGCAGGGGGTGAGCCCCGCGGTCTCGGACACACGCTCTACTTCGCAGAACCAGTTTCAGGCCGCGGTCTGCAGGCGGTTGTCGAGCACCTTGTCGTAGATGCCCTCGAACGCGTCGAGGGTCCCGTCCATCGCGTGCGCGGCCACGAGCTCACGGCTGGCCGCGCCCATGCGGTGGCGCAGGGCGGCGTCCGCCAGCAGGTCACCGAGCCGGTTCGCCAGCTCCCGCACGTCGCCAGGGGTGTAGAGCCAGCCGTTGATGCCGGGGCGCACCAGGTGCGGCAGGGCCATCGCGTCGGCGGCGACCACGGGGAGGCCCGACGACATCGCCTCGAGCGTGACGAGGCTCTGCAGCTCGGCGATGCCCGGCATGCAGAACACGTCGGCCTCGGAGTAGGCGGTGAGCAGCTCGTCGTCGGGCACGTACCCGCGGAACCGGACGCGGTGGGCGACGCCGGCCTTGGCGGCGAGCGCGGCCCACTCGTCGGCCTTGTTCCCGGTGCCGATGATCTCCAGCCGTCCCGGGAGGTTCTCCGGCAGCAGCGCGAAGGCCCGGATGATCTCGTCGACCCGCTTCTCCGGGTCCAGGCGCCCGACGAACAGGACGGTCGGCTCCGGCCGGTCCTCCCGGGTGCTGGTCGGGTAGTGGTCCGTGTCGATGCCGTTGGACACGGGGATCGCGTGCGTCAGGCCCGCGTGCTGTGCCAGCAGGTCGACGGCGCGGGGGGTCGGCGCCGTGACGACGTCGGCCTTCGCGTAGACGCGGCCGATGTCCCGCCAGAGCCAGCGGCCGACCGTGCGGTGCATCGAGCTGGGCACCAGCATGTAGCCCACCAGGTTCTCGGGCATGAGGTGGTTGGTGGCCACCAGGGGGATACCCGCCCGGTGCGTGGCGGCGACCAGCGAGCGGCCCACGATGAAGCTGCCGTTGGTGTGCACGACGTCGGGCCGTACCTCGTCGATGATCTCCGAGACCGCGCGGTGCGTCTCCCACGGCAGCGAGATCTGCAGGTTGTGGTGCGTCGGGTAGCGGCTGGAGCGCAGGCCGTGCAGGACGACTCCGTCGAGCACCTCGCGCACGGGACGACCGGTCGGCGAGGGGGCGACGACGTGGACTTCGTAACCCCGGCGGGCCAGGCCCGTGGCCAGGCTCCCGGCGAACCGGGCGGCGCCGTTCACAGCGGGCGGGTAGGTGTCCGCGCCGATCAGGATCGTGCGGCGGGTGTCGGGCAGGTTCACTGAGCTGTACCTCTCGATGGTCCGGTAAGTCTCGAAGTGGTCGTGCGCGCCGCGTGGCCCGTCTCGGAGCTGGGGGTCCGTCGAGCTCGGTGGCGCAGGAACAGGACGCGGTCGCGGTGGAGCGACGGGCGGTGGAGGTCCGTGCCCACACGCTCCCTCACGACGGCGGTACCGGCGAGCGGTACGGTGCCGGGCTCGTCGAGGGCGACCGCTGTGGCTTGCATGGACCAACCGTGGCGTAAGAAGGGTCTTCACCGCCACCGGGTTTCCCCCCGGAAACGACATGGGGGTTTACCCCCATCTTTCGTGAACGTGTCCCCCGGATGTCGTCGGCATGCTTAAGGTCAGCGCGATGAACACCGACACGCCTTCGCAGCACCCGGCGCCGACACCGCACACGAGCCCGCGCCGGCCGGCGGACGAGGCGCCCTACGCGGCCCTCGTCGCGGGCACGCCCGTGCGCGACGCGGACCGTGAGGTCGGCGGGGTCCGGGCCCATGTCCGGGTGTACGGCGACCCTGCGGCACCGCAGCGGCTGGTCTTCCTGCACGGGTTCCGGGGCGATCACCACGGCCTGGAGCTGATCGTGGCGCACCTCCTGCGGCAGCGCCCTGACCTGCAGGTTGTGGTGCCTGACCTGCCCGGATTCGGTGCTTCGGCACCGCTCGGGAAGGGGCGGCACGACGTAGCGGGCTATGCGGCCTGGACCGCCGAGCTGCTGGCCGCCGTCGCGCCGGAGGGTGACGCGGTGCTCGCCGGGCACTCCTTCGGGTCGATCGTCGCGGCGGCCACCCTGGCCGGCGACGACGCACCCCGGGTGCGCGGGCTCGTGCTGGTCAACCCGATCGCCACGGCCGCGCTCGAGGGACCGCGACGCGCGCTGAGCGCCGTGACGGTCGGCGTGCACCGGCTCGCCGCCGCGCTGCCGGAGGCCGTCGGAACCGGGCTGCTCCGTCACCCGATGTTCACCCGCGTGGCGAGTGTGGCGATGGTCACTACGGACGACCGTGCACTGCGGCGCTGGATCCACGCCGAGCACGACAGGTACTTCTCCGGGTTCGCCGACCGGCGCACGCTGCTCGAGGCCTTCCACGCCTCGGTCGGGACCGACGTCGCCGGCTACGCCCCCGCCATCGGCGTGCCGACGCTCCTGGTCGCGTCCGAGAACGACGACGTCGCCCCGCTGCCCTCGCAGCGCGTGCTGGAGCTGGCGTTCCCGCGCGCCCGGCTCTCCGTCGTCCCGAAGGTGGGGCACCTGGCCCACTACGAGGCGCCCGACGTCGTCGCGGACCGGACCGCCGAGTTCCTCGCCACGCTGGAGGCCGCGCCGCGCTGACCGCGCCCGGGCAGGGATGAGAGCTGAGCGGCAGTTTGATAAGGTGAAATTGACCGTTATCTTTCTGTGACCTAGGGTCTGCGGCGATGACGACGAGCAGCCAGCCAGCCACCGTGTCAGAGGCAACCCCCGTCACCACGAGTGACGAGGGCCGGAGACCGCCCGGCCGGCTCGTGGGGATGGACGGCCTGCGCTTCGGCGCGGCGGCCGCGGTGCTGCTCTACCACTTCACGGCGACGTCGACGGTGACCAGCTACTGGGGCGTCGACCCGGCGGACGCGTTCCCGCTGCTCAACGAGGTCACGCGGTACGGCTGGCTCGCGGTCGAGCTGTTCTTCATGATCTCCGGGTTCGTGATCCTGCTCAGCGCCGACGGCCGCGGTATCGCGGGCTTCGTCGCCTCGCGCGTGGGCAGGCTCTTCCCGGCCTACTGGGCCTGCATAGTGCTGACGGCGGGCCTGCAGCAGTTCTGGTCGGGCGGACGCCGGACGTCGCTGACCGAGACGCTGGTCAATCTGACGATGGTGCAGGACCTGTTCGAGGTGACGGGCGTCCAGGTCGTGTTCTGGACCCTGCTGGTGGAGCTCAAGTTCTACCTGCTCGTGTTCGTGGTGCTGGCGTTCGGACCGCTCACCCGCAACCGGGTGCTCGCGTTCGCCACGCTCTGGCCGCTGGTCGGCTGGGCCGCGCAGGATCTCGGCGCGCACTGGCTCGCCGACCTGCTGGTGCCGGACTACGCCCCGTACTTCGCCGTCGGCATGCTGCTGTTCCTCGTGTACCGCGACGGCTTCGACCTGGTCAGCAGCGTGCTGCTCGCCGGGGGGAGTCGCCCTGTGCATGGTGCGCGTCGTCGAGGCCGCCGGCCGGGCGTCCGACCTGCAGGGTGTGCCGGTGAGCCCGGTGGTCAGCGTGCTGCTCGTGCTGGCGTGCGTCGTGGCGGTCTGGGCGACGACGCTCCCGGGCCGGACGGTCCCGCCCCGGCGGCTGGCGGCGGCCCTCGGCACCGTCGGCGGCCTGACCTATCCCGTCTACCTGGTGCACACGCAGTTCGGTTACGCGGTGATCGACGTGCTGGCCCACGAGACCACTCACACCGTCGCGCTCTTCGCCGCCGGCGCGCTGAGCCTCGGCCTGGCTTTCGCGATCCACTACGGCGTCGAGCGGCCGACGTCGGCCCGGCTGCGCCGGGCGGTGCAGGCCGGGCTGCTCCGCGCCGGGGACGCGGTGCGCTCGCTGTTCTCGAGGCTGTCGGACGCTCAGGCCACCCGGCTCACGTGACCCCGCCTCGTTCGTCGAGGACCGATCAGCGCGGCGGGTCCGGCACCGCGAACGGCAGGCGGTGGAGCAGCTCCGACTGCTCCTCTGCCCGCTTGCGCTCCCGCTGCCCGGCGACGAGCTCGCGCTCGCGGCGTTCGGCGAGGACGGCGTGCAGGAACGCCTCCGGGTGGGTTCCGGGCGGCGGCCCGGGGGGCCACGTAGCGCTCGATCTGCCCGGCCAGGTCGTCGCCGAGCCGGGCCCGCGACTCGGGTGCGAGGCGGGCGGCCCGCCCCAGGAGCTGCCGGGCGGCCAGGGCGAGCCCGTCGGGCAGGCGGCGCATGTCGGCGGTGTGCGCCCACGCCGCCAGGGACTGGGGCATGACGATCGGCGCCGACAGCTGCTTGCCGCCGCGCACCCGCACCGCGTACGTGCCCGCGGCGATGTCGCCGAGGCGCTTGCCCTTCGCGTTGGCCAGCGAGGCGATGGCTGCGATACCGCCGAACGTGAGCCACAGCTCGATCACCCCGACCAGGGCACGCACCAGCGCGTGCCGGAACCGGACCGGGCCGCCGTCGTCGCGCACCACGCGGATGCCGCACGCGAGCTTGCCGAGCGACCGGCCGCGCGACAGCGTCTCGACGGTGACGGGTATGGCCACCATGACCGCGACGTTCGCGAGGATGTAGACCACCGTCGCGACGTCCTCGCCCAGCACGGCGTTCTCGAGGAACCAGATGCCGCCGATGACCAGTGCGGCCACGATGACCGCGCCGATCACCAGGAAGTCGAGCATGGCGCCCATCGCGCGCGTGATGAACGACGCCGGGCGCGCATCCAGCACCACGCCCTCGCCGATGACTATGCCGTCCTGCACGGTTCCTCCGGTCGGGTCGCAGGGCCTTCGAGAGCCACGCCGTAACTCCTGTGCGGCAGACTACCGCCGTGGACATCGACGCCTTCACCGCCGTGCACGCCGCAGAGTGGGACCGCCTCAAGGAGCTCTCGTCCCGCCGCCGCCTGGACGGCGCCGAGTCCGACGAGCTGGTGCGTCTGTACCAGTCGGTGGCCACGCACCTCTCGACGGTCCGGTCGGCCGCGCCCGACCCGGCGCTGGTCACGCGGCTGTCGGACGTGCTGAACCGGGCACGCACCCGCATCGCGGGGACGCACGAACCTGCCTGGCGCGAGGTGGTGCGGTTCGCGGTGGTCTCACTGCCCGCCGCGTTCTACCGGATCCGCTGGTGGTCGCACGCCGTGACGGCGGCCTGCCTGCTCGTCGCGACAGTCGCAGGCGTCTACATCGCCTCCGACGCCGACGCGATGAACACGATGATGACGCCCGCCGCGCAGGAGGAGTACGTGAACAACGCGTTCGCCTCCTACTACGAGCCGGGCATCGGGTTCGCCGCCGTGGTGGGGACCAACAACGCGTGGATCGCCGCGCAGGCCATCGGCGGCGGGATCACCGGGTTCTACCCCCTCCTGGTGCTCTGGCAGAACGCGGTCCAGATCGGCGCCACCGGCGGCATGATGGCCGCCCACGGCGAGCTCGACCTGTTCCTCACGCTCATCGCTCCGCACGGCCTGCTCGAGCTGACCTGCATCTTCGTCTCGGGAGCCGCAGGCCTGCGGCTGTTCTGGACCCTGGTGGACCCCGGTCACCGCAGGCGGTCCGTCGCCATGGCCGCCGAGGGGCGCGCCCTGATCACGATGGTCATCGGGCTCGCGGCGGCGCTCGGCGTCTCCGCGCTCGTGGAGGGCTTCGTCACCGGATCGGCGATGTACTGGTGGCTCAAGATAGTGATCGGCGCGATCGTGCTCGCCGGGTTCTGGACCTACGTGTACGTCCTGGGCCGCCGGGCCGTCCGTGCCGGGGCCACCGGCGACCTCGCCGAGCACGACGCGGGCGCCACCGTCGTCACCGCCGGCTGACGGTGGTCACGGCTGGGTGACAGTTGCGCGGCGCCCCGCCGTGCCGAGCGAATTCGGGGCCCGCTGTCAGCGACGCGTACTAGGGTTGCGGCGCAGGCACGACTTGAGACGACACCCGGGAGCACGCCCCCATGACGACGCCCGAGAGCGCACCCGACCAGCCGGCGCAGCCGACGCCCCCGCAGCCCGGAGCTTCCCAGCCCGCCGGCTGGGGCGAGCCGCCGCGGTACGGGCAGTACGCGCCCGGGTACGACCCGGCAGCGGCTCCCGCGCCTGCCCAGCCGCAGTACGGCACGCCGCAGTACGGGACCCCCCAGGGTGGGCAGGCGGCGCAGTACGGCCAGAGCCAGTACGGGCAGCACTCCCCGTACTCCGCGCAGGTCCCGGGCTACCACCCGCCGGCGGACAAGCCCGGCATCGTGCCCCTGCGCCCGCTCAGCCTCGGCGAGCTGTACGACGGCGCGTTCGGCGCCGTCCGGCACAACCCGGGCGTGACGCTCGGCCTGACGGCGGTCATCGTCGTCGCGGCCGTCGCGGTCGGCACGCTGATCAGCATCCCGCTCACCACGCTCTTCACCGACCTGTTCGGCGGCCTGTTCGCCGAGGTCGGGACCGACCCCGCCTTCGAGGAGCTCGGCTTCACGCAGGAGATCCTCGGCGTGACCTACGGCTCGGCGATCGGCACCGGCATGCTGCTCACGCTGGCCACCCCGCTCGCCATGGGCGTCATGGCCATCTCCGTCAGCGACTCCGTCATCGGACGCAAGATCTCCGTGTCCGACGCGTGGAGCCGTACCGTCAAGCGCGCGTGGTTCCTGATCGGGTTCTCCCTCCTGAGCATGCTCGTGGTCCTCGTCGCGTACGCGCTGGCCACCGGCATCGTGGTCGGTCTCTTCCTCATCGACCCGACGGTCGGCGTGATCGGCATCTTCCTCGTGCTCGCGGCGCTCCTGGTGGGTGCCGTGTGGGTGTTCACCCGCGTCATCCTGATCCCGCCGGCGCTCGCGGTGGAGGGCGGCGGGTTCTGGGAGACGTGCCGGCGCGCGTGGAAGCTGACCCGGGGCACGTTCTGGCGGGTGCTCGGCATCTACCTGCTGACCTCCCTCATCCTCGGGATCATCGGCCAGGTGGTCGCGGTGCCGGTCAGCCTCCTCCTGAGCCTGTCCATGGTGATGCAGAGCGGCGCGGGCCTGGCGGTCAGCTACGGCATCACCTACGTCATCACCGGCGGTATGAGCGTGCTGTTCCTCGGCGGCGTCATCGCCCTGCTCTACATCGACACCCGGATGCGACGCGAAGGACTGGACGTGCAGCTGCAGGCCGCGGCCGCTGCCGCGGCGGACAAGTGACATGAGGGCTGATCTGCCCGTCGTCCCGGACCGGGACACCGCACGTGAATGGCTCAGCAGCGAGCTGCAGCGGCCCGAGTACGCGGAGCGCGAGTCGCTGCTGCAGCGCCTGATCAACTGGGTGCTGGAGTGGTTCCAGGGCATCGAGTGGCCCGCCACGTCGATGTCCGGCCCACAGCTGGGCATCGTCGTCGCGGTGATCGCGGCGGTGGTGCTCCTGATCGCCTGGCTCGTCGCCGGGCCGGTGCAGCTCGGGCGCAACCGCGCGCGTTCGGCCGAGGTGCTCGACACCGACGACGCCCGCACGGCCGCGCAGATGCGTGCGGCGGCCGACGCGGCGGCGGCGTCGGGCGACTGGCGGACGGCGTCCGTCGAGCGCTTCCGCGCAGTTGTCCGCTCCATGGAGGAACGAGTGATCATCGAGCCGCGACCCGGCCGCACGGCCCAGGAGGCCGCGGCCGACGCAGGCCTGCGCCTGCCGGCCCAGGCCGCCGGCCTGCACTCGGGTGCCGACGTGTTCGACGGCGTCGAGTACGGCGACCGGGTCGCCACGGCGGCGGACGACGCCGACCTGCGCGCGCTCGACGCCGCGGTCACCGCCGCCCGCCCAGAGGTCGCCGCATGACGTCGCTGCCGCCCGACCTCGCGCCCGCACCGCCCACCCCGCCCACGGCGGTGTCCGGCGCGCCCGCGGGCCCGGCGAACGATGCTCCGGTGGTGATCGGCGACGACACGACCGGCCGGTCCCGTGCCGCGAGCAGGTGGCGCCGGATCCGCTGGCCGCTCACGGTCCTCTTCGTGATCGCCCTGCTCGTCGCGTTCCTCGCGGTGGTGCGCCCGGCGACGTCGGCCGCCCCGTACGCCCCGGACAACCCGGAGGGCGACGGCGGCATGGCCGTGGCCGAGGTGCTGAAGGACCAGGGCGTGCGGGTCACCCACGTGACCAGGGTGGCCGACGCCGTCGCGGCCGCGGGCCCGGACAGCACCCTCCTGATCGCGCCGAACCCCTCGTTCTTCGCGGCCGACCAGATCTCGGCGCTGAACCGCACGGGTGCCGACCTCGTGGTGCTCGAACCGGACTTCGACATGGTCGGGGCGATCAGCCGGAACATGCTCGAGTCCACGTACGGCGAGTCGGGAGACCCGGTCGCTCCCCAGTGCGACGACCCGACGGCGCGGGCGGCGGGTGAGCTCGCGCTGCGGCCCGGCCTGACCGAGGCGTCCACCGGCGCCGACCGTCCGCGCCCCACCCTGTGCTGGCCCGACGGCCTGGGCGGCTACGCCTACGCACGCCTGGAGTTCCCGGACCGGTCGGTGACAGTGGTCTCCGACTCCGCGGTGCTCCTCAACGGCGGGGTCCTGGACGAGGGCAACGCGGCGCTCGCCCTGCGGATGCTGGGCGAGCACGAGGACCTGGTGTGGCTGGTGCCGGACCCGATGGACGTCAGCACCGGCGACGACGAGCCCACACCCGCCGAACGCGGCCAGGTCAACGCGCTGATGCCGCCGGGCTCCGCGCCCGTCGCCCTGATCGCCGTGCTCGCGGCCGTGCTGCTCGCCCTGTGGCGCGTCCGCCGCATGGGGCCGCTGGTCGTCGAGGACCTGCCCGTGCTCGTGCGGTCGGCCGAGGCCACCCGTGGCCGCGCCCGGCTGTACCGGGCGGCGCGCGCCCGCGGGCACGCCGCCGCGGGCCTGCGCGCCTCGGCCGCCGACCGGGTCGCCACTCGCCTCGGCCTTGCCCGCTCGTCCGATGCCAACACCGTGGTCGACGCCGTAGTGGCCGCGACCAACCGCCCGTCGCAGCAGGTGGCAGACCTGCTCTACGGCCCACCCCCCGCTGACGACGCCGCGCTCGCCGAGCTCGCGCGCCGACTCGACATCCTGGAGAGCGAGGTCCACCGACCGTGACCGAACCAGCCTTCCCCCACCAGAGCGCAGCTCAGCCCACACCTCAGACCGCTGAGCCGGCTCCGCAGCCGAGCGCCCAGCAGGCCCCGACTGCACCCGCCCCGGCGGCACCCGCCCCGGCGGCGCCCGCCCCGCAGACCGCCCCGCCCACCGCCCCGTCGCAGGAGCTGCGCTCCGCCCTGGCGGCGGTCCGTACGGAGGTGGGCAAGGCCGTCGTCGGGCAGGACGCCGCGGTGACGAGCCTGCTCATCGCGCTGCTGTGCCAGGGCCACGTGCTCCTGGAGGGTGTGCCGGGCGTCGCCAAGACGCTGCTGGTCCGCACCCTCGCGGCGGCCCTGAAGCTGGACACCAAGCGCATCCAGTTCACGCCCGACCTCATGCCGGGTGACGTGACGGGCTCGCTCGTCTACGACGCGCGGACCGCCGAGTTCTCGTTCCGCGAGGGCCCGGTGTTCACCAACCTGGTGCTGGCGGACGAGATCAACCGCACGCCCCCCAAGACCCAGGCGTCCCTGCTGGAGGCGATGGAGGAGCGGCAGGTGTCGGTGGACGGCACGGCGCGTCCGCTGCCCGACCCGTTCCTGGTGATCGCCACCCAGAACCCCGTCGAGTACGAGGGCACCTACTCGCTGCCCGAGGCCCAGCTCGACCGGTTCCTGCTCAAGCTCGTACTGCCCCTGCCCGAACGCGAGCAGGAGGTGGAGGTCCTTGCCCGGCACGCGGCCGGCTTCGACCCGCGCAACCTCGCCGCGGCCGGCGTCACCCCGGTCGCCGACGCCACCGTCCTGGAGCGGGCGCGCGCCGAGGTGGCCCGCGTCCAGGTGTCGCGCGAGGTGCTCGGCTACGCCGTGGACGTCTGCCGTGCCACGCGCTTCTCGCCCTCGCTCTCGCTCGGCGTCTCGCCGCGTGGCGCCACCGCGCTGCTGCGCACGGCGCGGGCGTGGGCCTGGCTGTCGGGCCGCTCCTTCGTGACCCCCGACGACATCAAGGCGCTCGCCCACCCGACGCTGCGGCACCGTGTGCAGCTGCGCGCGGAGGCCGAGCTCGAGGGTGTCACCGCCGAGGGCGTGCTGGACACGGTGCTGGCCTCCGTGCCCGTGCCGCGCTGAGGCCGCGCGCATGGTCGTGACGTGGCGGGCCGCCGCCCTGATGGGGCTCGGCGTGGTTCCGGTGCTGCTCCTCCCGGCGAACGGGACGGTGCTCGTCTGGGCGACGGTGGTCGTCCTGGCCTGCGTCGTCGACGCCGTGCTGGCCGCCTCGCCGCGACGGGTGGCGGTGCAGCGTCGGGTGCCGGGCTCTGTCCGGCTGCGCTCCGAGGCCACCAGCGAGCTGGTGGTCCGCAACGCCTCCGGACGGCGGCTGCGCGCAGTGGTCCGGGACGCGTGGGGGCCGTCGGCCGGCGCGGGTCAGGGCAGGGGGAGGACCGAGCGGGTGCGTCCGGCGTCGGGCGGATCGGGTCGCCACCACGTGGACCTGCCCGCCGGTGAGGCCGCTCGCCTGCCCACCACCCTCGTGCCGACCCGTCGCGGCGACCGCACGGCCGGCGGGGTGACGATCCGCAGCCTCGGCCCGCTCGGTCTGGCGGGCCGCCAGGTGACCCTGCCCGTACCGGGCCGCCTGCGGGTGCTGCCGGAGTTCGCGAGCCGCAAGCACCTGCCGTCGCGCCTGGCGCGGCTGCGGGAGATGGACGGCCGCGCGGCGGTGCAGATCCGCGGCGAGGGCACGGAGTTCGACTCGCTGCGCGAGTACGTGGTGGGTGACGACGTCCGCTCGATCGACTGGCGCGCCACCGCCCGGCGCCGCGAGGTCGTGGTGCGCACGTGGCGTCCCGAGCGGGACCGGCGGGTGCTGATCGTGCTGGACACGGGGCGTACGTCCGCCGCCCGGGTGGGTGCCGCCGACTCCACCGGCGCGCCCCGGCTGGACGCCAGCATCGAGGCGGCACTGCTGCTCGCGGCGCTGGCCGGCCACGCGGGCGACCGCGTGGAGCTCGTGGCGTTCGACCGCACGGTGCGCTCCCGCGTGGTGGGCGCCGCCGGTCCGCGGCTCATGCCCGCGATGGCGGAGTCGCTGGCCACCGTCGAACCGGTGCTCCTGGAGACCGACTGGCCGGGCGTGGTGACGCAGGTCCGCACGCGCATGACGCAGCGCGCGCTCGTGGTGCTGCTGACGACTCTCGACCCGGCGGCGGTGGAGAACGGCCTGCTGCCGGTGGTCGACCAGCTCGCGCGCGACCACACCGTGGTCGTCGCCTCCGTCGCGGACGAGGAGGTGGCCGGGCTGCGCGCCGGCCGCGACACGGTCGCCGAGGTGTACGACGCAGCGGCCGCCGCGCGCGGAGACCTGGAGCGCACGGCGGTGACGACGATGCTGCGCCGCTACGGGGCCGACGTCGTCGAGGCGTTGCCGGACGACCTGGCCCCGCGCCTGGCGGACGAGTACCTGGCGCTCAAGGCGGCGGGCCGGCTCTGAGGGCGGTGCGCGGCCGCACCCGGGGCCTGGCTTGTACCCAGGGCCTCCGCGTAGACCGCCAGCAGGCGCTCGGTCTGGGCCGACTGGAGCAGGCCGGTCGAGAACGAGCGCGGCACCCGCGGGCCGTCCTGCGCACGGACGGCCCGCGCGGCGGAGTCGAGGACCTGGGCCAGCGCGCCCGGCTCGGGGCCCTCGGCGCACCAGACCCACGGCGCGGCGTCGCCCCCCAGCTCGTCGGCGATCGCGCGGTCGCACACCACTGTCGGGACGCCGAGGGCGAGGGCTTCGTAGACCGTCATGCCTTGCGTCTCGAACCCGCGGGACGTCTGGACCAGCAGGTCCGCTGACGCGATGGCGCGGAGCGCCTCCGTGTGGTCGACGGCGCCGTGCAGCCGGACCCGGTCCGTCAGCCCGAGCGCCCGCACCTGGCGTCGCGCGCGGTCGAACAGCGTGCCGGTGCCGTACAGGTCCGCCTCGATGTGCCGGTCCGTGGCCGCGATCGCCTCGATGAGCTCCAGCGGGCGCTTCTCCGCGCTGAACCGCCCGAGCCACACGAGACGGACCTGGTCGTCCTGTCCCGGGCGGTCGTCCTGCCGGGGGCCACGTCCGCCGGAGGCGGCGACGTCGTCGTCATGGACCCCCGTGGGGATGACGGCGGTGACGGGCAGGCCGGCCTCCCGGAGCCGGGCGGCGAAGTGGCCGCTGGGCGCGACCACGGCGTCTGCGCCGGAGGCGAGCGCGCGCAGGTAGTCGTAACCGCTGCCGTGCCCGGACCGCCGGGCGCGGTCCCCGGTCGCCTGGCGCTGCCATGCGGCGACGGTGCGGAGGCCGAGCCCGGCCGCCGGTCCGGCGACCGCCCGGAACGAGGCGTCGACGTTGGTGTGCGTCGTGAGCACGAGCGGGAGCCGGTGCCGCGCCGCGTACCGCTTGCCGAGCCAGGCACCCCAGAAGTCGCCCTGCAGGTGGACGACGTCGACCGGGCCGCGGGCCTCGAGCGCACTGTCCACCCTGGCGTCCGTCCTGCGCGAGGGCAGGACGGCGGAGTACTGGCCCCGCGCGACGGTCAGGGCGGGCAGGGCGACGACGCCGGGGTCGTCGCTGCCGCCTGCCGGATCCTGCGGGGCGACGATCGTCACGGTGTGCCCGGCGCGTTCCAGGAACGTGCGCTGGAGGAGGACCGACGCCTGGGCGCCCCCGAGGGTACGCGGGTGCTGGTCGGTGAAGAAGCAGATGTGCAGGCCGTCCGTCACGGCCGGCTCGTCTCGAGGAGGAGGGCCTCGACCGGTGTGGCGCGGGTGGTCGCGTCGGGGTGGTGCTTGGCCAGGGTGATGACACCGGCGACGGCCGCAGCGGTCGCGGCGCCCATCACGAGCCAGAGGCCGAACGGGGTGTGCGCGCCCTCGCCGAGGAGCACCGCGCCGAGCAGCACGGCGACGATCGGGTCGACCACGGTCAGGGAGGCGACGACGACCGCGGGGGCACCCGCCGCGTAGGCCTGCTGGACGAGCCAGCCGCCACCCACGGTGACGCAGAGGATCACGGCGCCGGCGAGGAGCGTCCCGGTGTCGAGCAGCTCGGCCTCGCCGGACGTGACGCTCAGGGAGACGGCTCGGACCAGGGCCGAGACGAGGCCGAAGGCGGTGGCCGCCGCGGTGGCGTACGCGACGCAGCGCAGCCAGCCGCGTGCGGCCAGCCCGGCGAACGTCAGCAGCACGACCAGGGCGGCGACCACCAGGCAGGCCGCCACGACCGCCGAGCCCTGGGGCGGGTGGCTCGTCACGGAGCCGGCCGAGACGATCACGAACGACACGACGCCGGTCACGGCGAGGGCCGCTCCGATCACCACCCCGCGGGGCGGCCGGAGCCGCACGCGTGCGGCGGTGAGCAGCACGGCGATGGGGACGGCGAGCACGCCGACGGGCTGGACCACCCGGAGGGGCGCGAGCAGCAGGGCGATCGCGTGCAGCAGGACCGCGAGACCGCCGAGCGCTATGCCCGCCTGCCAGCGTCGTTGCTTGACGACGCTGAGCAGGCCGCGCATCGTCAGGTGTCCGTCCGCCTGCTTGTCCGACACCGCGTGGTGCTGCAGCGTGGCGCTGGCGGCGAAGAGCATGGCGTCGATGAGGGCCAGGCCGACGGCGACGCACGTGACGAGCGTGACGGTGCCGTTCACGCTCCGCTCCCGGTGCGGGTTTCCTGGTTCATGGCCGTTGAGCCTAGGGGCTCGATACGGGCGTCCGGCTTCGCACTGGTGAACGTGGGGTGTCGATCCGGGCTCAACGCGGTCATGGGAAGACTATGGCGGACCCGGGCCCGGCACGATATCGGGTGAACCCCCGAGCCCACCCCCAGACAACCCGAGGCCGACGGGGGGTAAACCCCCATCACCGTCATACCCCGAGGTGCCGGAGCACCGCCAGGACGCGGCGGTGGTCCGCGGCGTCCTGGGGCAGGTCCAGCTTGGTGAAGATCGCCGCCACGTTCTTCTCGACGGCGCCGTACGACAGGTGCAGCAGGTCTGCGATCGCCCCGTTGGACCGGCCCTGCGCCATGAGGCCCAGCACCTCCCGTTCGCGGGCCGAGAGGCGCTCCAGGTCGTCGTCCTGCCGGGCGGAGCCCATGAGCTGCGAGACGACCTCGGGGTCCAGCACCGTGGCGCCGCCGGCCACACGCCCGAGGGCGTCGACGAAGTCGCGCACGTCGGCCACCCGGTCCTTGAGCAGGTAGCCGACGCCGCGCGCGTCGCCGGCCAGCAGCCGGCTCGCGTACCGCGTCTCGACGTACTGCGAGAACAGCAGCACCGGGAGGCCCGGGTGCCGGGTCCGCAGACCCAGCACCGCACGCAGGCCCTCGTCGGTGAAGCTCGGCGGCATGCGGATGTCCGCGACCACGACGTCGGGCAGCTCCTCCTCGCGTGCGAGCCGCGCGACCTCGCGCTCCAGGGCCGTGCCGTCCCCGACGGCGGTCACGGTGTGGCCGCGCCGGGTCAGGAGGGCGGCGAGCCCGTCCCGGAGGATCGCAGAGTCCTCCGCGAGGAGCACGCGCAGGCTCGGCGCCGGCGGGTTGGACACAGGCGGGTTCGGCCCGGTCATGCACGGCCCGACGGGCTCGTGGTCGGCAGGATCACGGTCACTACCGTAGGCCCACCGACAGGGCTGGACAGGTCGAACGTGCCGTCGACGGAACGCACCCGCTCGGCGAGACCCGCCAGTCCGGAGCGCAGGCCGGAACCGTCGGGCGGCACGACGGCCGCGCCGCCGCGTCCGTCGTCCCGCACGCGGATCCGCACGGAGCCGCCCGGGTCGCCGAGCGGCTCGACCAGGACGTACACCCCGGTGGCGCGAGCGTGCTTGGCGGCGTTGGTCACGAGCTCGGCGACGCTGAAGTAGGCGATCGACTCCAGGGCCGGGGCCAGGCGGCCGTCCGCCTCCACCGCCGGGTCGACGTCCACGTGGACCGGCAGTGCCGAACGCGCCGCGAGCGTCTCGAGCGCGACGGTGAGGCCGCTGTCGAGCGCGGGCGGGTGGATGCCCCGCGCCAGCTCGCGGAGCTCGACGAGCGCCTCCTTGGTGGAGGAGTGCGCGGTGTCGACCAGCTCGGCGGCCTGCTCGACGTCGCCGCCGTCGGCCAGGTGCTCGCGTGCCTCGCCGAGCTGCATGGCGACGGCGACCAGGCGGGCCTGCGTGCCGTCGTGCAGGTCCCGCTCGATGCTGCGCAGGCGGGCGTCGGCGTCGTCGACCGTGCCGGTGCGGGACCGCTCGAGCTCTGCGACGCGCAGGCTCGCGCGGGTCGGGCTGAGCAGGCCGCGCGTCAGGGCCCCGAAGAGCATCGTGAACACGCGGGTGATCCACGGCCAGCACAGGACGAACCCGAGGCCGACCAGGGCGGCCAGCGCGAGGCGCGGGGGCGTGTCCAGGAAGTACGACGAGCCGAACTGCGCGCCGCGGTGCAGCTCGCCGTCGGAACCGAGCTGCATCGGCAGGAACCGGTACCAGAACCAGTAGGTCACGCCGCCCAGGCCGGTCGCGAGGAACGTGATGCTCACGACGAACGACAGGATGGAGAGGGGGAACGCGACGACCATGAAGAGCAGGGCGCGCCAGCCGGCGGAGTCGCCGAGCATCGAGCCGATGGTCCGCCAGAAGCCGCGCGGCCGGACGTACGAGGTAGGCGGCGCGACGTCGACGTCGAGCAGCTCGCGGGCCAGGCTGCGGTACGCGGCGCCCCAGCCGCGCGCGCCGAGGACCACGGCACCGGCCACGAACAGCCCGACCACGGTGACGGCGATGCTCGCCGTGAAGCTCACGGCGAAGACCGTGTAGGTGAACGCGAACGGCGCGAGCAGGAGCACCAGTGCGAGGTAGCCCTGTTCGCGCCAGGTGCGGCCCGCGAGGGGGGCGGTGAGGAAGTTCGGGCCCGGACGAGCGGCCCGCGCGGTCACGGAGCCGGCTGCCGGCCGGTCGGCGGTCATGGTTGTCATGGTGCCAGGTTCGCCCCTGGCCAGGGCCTCGCGACATGGTGCCCGCCGCCACGTCCGACGGGGGTTGTCCCCCTCGGGAGCGTCGTGCCGGCCGGAGCCCGGCGGGGTGCTCCGGGCGGGTGAACCTGCGGGGAGCGCGCCGTGCACGGGCTGAAAGGCGGGGTTTGCTGGACCAGCCTGGCACACTGGAGGACATGAAGGTACGAGTTCTCGTCGTCGACGACGACACAGCACTGGCGGAGATGATCGGCATCGTCCTCAAGGGCGAGGGGATCGACGCCGTGTTCTGTGCGGACGGCGACTCCGCGCTGGGGATGTTCCGCACCCATCAGCCGGACCTCGTGCTGCTCGATCTCATGCTGCCCGGCAAGGACGGTGTGCAGGTCTGCCGCGAGATCCGGGCCGAGTCGGGTGTGCCGATCATCATGCTGACGGCCAAGGCGGACACGCTCGACGTGGTGGTGGGTCTGGAGTCCGGCGCCGACGACTACGTCTCGAAGCCGTTCAAGCCCAAGGAGCTCGTCGCCCGGATCAAGGCACGCATGCGCCGCAGCGAGGACCCCGGTCCGGAGCGCCTGGCGGTGGGTGACGTGGAGATCGACGTCACCGGCCACACGGTGATGCGCGACGGCGAGCGCATCGCGCTCACCCCGCTGGAGTTCGACCTGCTCGTGGCGCTGGCCCGCAAGCCGTGGCAGGTGTTCACGCGTGAGGTGCTGCTGGAGCGGGTCTGGGGCTACCGGCACAGCGCCGACACGCGCCTGGTCAACGTCCACGTCCAGCGCCTGCGCTCCAAGATCGAACGTGACCCGGAGAACCCGGAGATCGTCCTGACGGTGCGCGGCGTGGGTTACAAGGCGGGCGCGACACGCTGATGCCGCACGGCCTGGTCACGCGGCTGCGCCGGGCGGCGCACCGGGCCCGGGTGGTCACCGTCCGGTTCACCCGGCGGTCGGTCGCGCAGTGGCGTTCCTCCATGCAGCTGCGGGTGGTCACCACCGCGCTGGCCATCGGTCTCGCGGCGATCGTCGTGCTCGGGCTGTACCTGTCGACGTCGGTCCGGGACGGCATCTACGAGCAGCGGCTCGCCGCGATCGACCGGGAGGCCGCGGGGCTGACCGACCAGGTGGCGAAGAACTTCTCGGACACGGCGACGACGTCGGACGGCGACCTGCAGATCCTCCTGAGGGACTCGATCGCGACGCTCGCCGCCACGGGTGGCTCCACGGCGGAGGCGTACTTCCTGCTCCACGAGATGGGCACCACCGTCCGGGTGAGCGACATCGTCACGCGGCCCGACCTGACCGACGTGGTCATCAGCGACGAGGTGCGCAAGGCGAACCTTGCCTCCGGCGACGACCAGGTGCTGCAGGCGGTGGGCATCCCGGCGCGGGACGCCAACGGCATGGCCCGCCCGGGCGTCATCGTGGGCTCCACGGTCCAGGCCGCTCCTGGCGCCAGGTACGAGATCTACTACCTCTACTCGCTGGAGCCGGAGCAGGAGACGCTGTCGTTCGTGCACCGCGTGCTGCTGGCGGGCGGATTCGGGATGCTGGCGCTGCTGGGCGTCGTCACCTGGACGATGGCCCGGCAGACGGTCACCCCGGTGACCCGCGCCGCGACCGTGGCGGAGCGCCTCGCCGAGGGGCACCTCTCCGAACGGATGCCGGGCGCGCGGGGCACCGACGAGATGGCCAGCCTCGCGCGCTCGTTCAACGAGATGGCCGAGAGCCTCCAGGACCAGATCCGGCGCATGGAGGAGCTCTCCGCCATGCAGCGCCGGTTCGTCTCCGACGTGTCGCACGAGCTGCGCACCCCGCTCACGACCATCCGGATGGCGAGCGAGATCATCCACGAGTCCAGGCACCAGATGGACGAGGACGCCGCCCGTTCCGCCGAGCTGCTCCTCGGCCAGATCGACCGGTTCGAGTCGCTGCTGGCCGACCTGCTGGAGATCAGCCGGTTCGACGCCGGTGCCGCGGTCCTCGACGCCGAGCGCCGCGACCTGCGCGACGTGGTCATGTCGGTCGTCGAGCAGGCCGCCCCGCTCGCGAGGACCAAGGACGTGCAGGTCTCGGTACGGCTGCCCGACTCCGACGCGGCGGCCGACTTCGACCCCCGCCGGATCGAGCGCATCCTGCGCAACCTCGTGGTCAACGCGATCGAGCACGCCGAGGAGCGGCCGGTCGAGGTGACCGTCGCCGAGGACGACCGCGCGGTCGCCGTGGTGGTGCGCGACTACGGCGTCGGCATGACCAAGCAGGAGGTCGAGCACGTCTTCGACCGCTTCTGGCGGGCCGACCCGGCGCGCGCCCGCACCACCGGCGGCTCCGGCCTCGGGCTGGCGATAGCGCTCGAGGACGCGCACCTGCACGCCGGGCGTCTCGACGCGTGGGGCCGCCCGGGGCAGGGTGCGAGCTTCCGGCTGACGCTGCCCCGCAGCGCCGGTGTGCAGATCGCCGAGCCGCCGGTGACCATGGCGCCCGCCTCGCACGAGCCCGGGCTCCGGACCGGCCAGATCCCCGTGGTCAACCCACCCGCCGGCCCCACGCCGACGGCGATCCCGGACCTGTCCGACCCCGGGTGCGACGGCGCCGAACGGCTCGCCGCCCCGGAACAGCCCGCAGGCAACGACGTGGAGGTGCACTGATGCGCAGGACGACCAGCGTGGCAGTGGCCGCCGTCACCACGCTGGCCTGTGTCCTGGGGCTCGGGGCCTGCGCCCAGATCCCGACGTCCGGCCCGGTGCGGGTGGGCACCGCCGACCAGGACCCGCAGGCCGACCTGGCGCTGCTCCCGCAGGGCCCGACGCCCGGCGCCGAACCGAACCTGATAGTGGAGGGCTTCCTCCGCACGGCCGTCGCCGCACCGACGTCGCCCAAGGAGTACCAGACCGCCCGGGAGTTCCTCACCGAGGGCGCCGCGGAGACCTGGGACCCCTATGCGTCGGTGCGAGTGGTCCGCGAGCCGCCCATGCCGGACCCGTTCGAGGCCGGCACCACCATCGAGGGCGCCGAGACCCTGGAGGTCGGTGTGCGCGCGACCACCATCGCGACCCTCGACACCGCCGGCGCGTACACCGAGGCGGCGGACCCCCGGAAGGTGGGCTACAAGTTCACCCTCACCAAGGTCGGCGACGAGTGGCGGATCTCGGTGCTCGACAACGGCGTGCTCGTGCCGGCCAACCTGTTCGCCACCCAGTTCCGGGCGACCCGGCTGTACTTCTCCGCCGAGGGCGAGGACACCAACAGCCTCGTCCCGGACCTGCGCTGGTTCCCCCGGAACTCCTGGCGGCTGGACGCGGTCGAGGAGCTCCTCGCCGGACCACCCGAGTGGCTGCAGGGAGCCGCCCGGTCCCTGTTTCCCGAGGGCACCCAGCTCGCGTCGCCGACGATCCAGGAGGCGGACGGCGACGAGCCGGTCGCCGTCCGCCTCAGCGAGCAGATCAGCAGCGCCACTGCCGCCCAGCGCTCGTCGATCGCCGCGCAGATCTCGGCGACCTTCTCGGAGGGAGCAGGCCGCACGGTGCCCGTCGACCTGTTCAGCGGCACGAGCCGACTCGCGGTCGACGCGGTCAACGTCAAGCTGCCCGCCACGATCGTCCAGGCGATGTTCCTGAAGGACGACCAGCTGTACCGCATCGAGGAGGACGGCCGGCCCGTCGAGCACGACCTGCCGGTCGACCTGTCGGAGATCGATCCGACGGCGCTCGCGGTGAGCCCTGCGACCACACCGATAGTGGTGCGGGACGGCACCGACCGGATAGTGAACGTCTCGGCCGACGGCGAGGACCGTCCCGCCATCGAGGGGCCGGACCTCGCCGCCCCTTCGGTCGACAAGTTCGGCAACATCTGGACCAGCGGCGGGAAGAACGACCTGCGGGTGCTGCCGCCGTCGGGCACCGAGGTCACCGTGCGGGCCGAATGGCTGAGCGGCCGCAAGGTGCTGAGCGTGTCCGTGTCGCCCGAGGGGTCCCGCATAGCCGTCGTGAGCCATGCGCCGTCGGGCACCCAGGTGCAGGTGGCGGGAATCGTGCGGAACGACGACGACGTGCCGGTCGGCCTCGCGTCGCCGCTCACGGTCGCGGGACCGGTGGACGGCGTCGGGGAGGCTCGCTGGTCGGGGCTCACCACGCTGTCGCTCCTGACGCGGGACGGCGACGGCGTGTCCGGCGTCTGGACCGCCGGGGTCGGCGGGCAGCCGGGTGGCGGGGGCCAGTCACGGCAGCTGCCGGGCCTGACTGACGTCCAGCAGCTGGCGGCCGGGGTGACGGACCAGGGAATGCTGGTCGTCACCGAGGACGGGGACCTCGAGCACGAGGAGACCGGCGTCTGGCAGCCACTGATCGAGGACGTGGACCTGGTGGCCTACCCGGGCTGACCTGCCCTCCCGCGAAGTAGAGCGCCTGTCCGGGTCTCCCTGGTGTCGCCAGGGAGACCCGGACAGGCGCTCTACTTCGCGGAAGGGGCCGTCACTCCAGGTCGGTCACCGGTGCCGCGCCGCACGGGTTGTCGAGCTGGATCACACCGAACGACCAGCCCTTGCGCTTGTAGAGGACCGAGGGGCGCGACGTCTCCTTGTCGATGAACAGGTAGAAGTCGTGGCCCACCATCTCCATCTCGTAGACGGCGTCGTCCAGGGTCATCGGGTCCGCGTGGTGGAGCTTCTGCCGGATCACCACCGGTGAGTCACCGATGGTGGTCTCCACCGAGTCGCCGGGCGCGGACAGCGCTGCCGGGGTGGAGATCTGCGGCTCGGGTGCGTTGGCGGACGCGTTGCCCTCCTCGGTGAGGATCTCGTCGAGGGGCCGGACGTCCACGGGTGCGAGCACCTTGTTGTTCCGGTGGTCCTTGCGGCGGTCGCGGTCGCGGCGCAGTCGCTCGTTGAGCTTGTCGATGGCGAGGTCCAGGGCGCCGAAGCGGTCGTCCGCTGCGGCTTCCGCGCGGATCACCGGACCCTTCGCGCGCAGCGTGAGCTCCACTCGCTCACGGTTCTCGGAGAGTCGCGGGTTGTTCTCGTGCGTGACTTCCACGTCCACCCGACGCACGTAGGGGGACAGCAGCTCGACCTTCGCGAGCTTCTCCTCCACGTGCTGGCGGAACCGGTCCGCCACGTCCGTGTGCCTGCCGACAACGACAATTTCCATGTGCGTATCTCCGCTCCGGGAATTCTGGGCCACGCCGTCCCTTGCCGGCGGCGCGCGCCCGTCTCTACTCGTCATGGCACCCCCTGCTACCGGTGCCGGGCGCGAACCACCTCCCGTCGCGTATGCCCCGTCAACCTCGGCGGGACTCCGATCCAGCGTGGAACGTTCAGGCTAACTCCGTCCCCTGGGTAACGACAGCCCCAACGGTCAGTGAACAAGTAGACAGAGATCTGTCAGACTTTCAGGTTCTGCTCAGTTGCCCCGCAGGCATCCGGTGCGGGATCCGCGCCGGGCTCGGTCTCGTGCGCCGGGGGCGGCGTCGCTGCCAGCACCGTTGCGCCAAGGACGTCGTGCCCGGCGTGCTCGAGCGCCCGCTCGACGGCGGCCAGGGTGGCCCCCGTCGTGAGGACGTCGTCCACAAGAATGCATACGGAACTTTCTCCGAGCGCGTACGCCCCGCGTCTCGTCATGCGGACGGCGCCCGCGAGGTTGCGTCCGCGCGCCCGGGCGCCGAGACCCACCTGGTCCCGTCCGGCACCCCGTCGGGCGAGGGCAGGGACCAGGCGGGCGCCGATCCCGGCGTCGTGCAGGCCGCGGGTGACCGCGCGTGCCAGGACCGCCACCGGTTCGCGTCCGCGTGCCCTGCGTGCCGCCCCGGTGGAGGGCACGGGGACGACGGCGACCGGCGCACCGCCGAGCGCGGAGGCGAGCACCGGGCCGACGCGGGCGGCGGCGCGTCGTATCGCGGGCGCGAGGAGCCGGTCGAGGTCGGCCCGCCCGCGATCCTTCCAGTGCACGACGACGTCCCGCACCGGTCCGGTGTACGGCGTGAGGGCCCACACGGGCACCGGCGGGACCCCGTCGAGCCGGTCCAGCCGGGGCGCGGCGCGTTCGGCGCGGACGGGCGGGCCGGCGAGGAGCGCCGCGCACCTGGCGCACCACCGCACGTCGAGCTCGCCGCACGGGCAGGCGACGGGCAGCAGCAGGCGGACGAGCTCACGGACAGGTTGCACCCGACCACCCTCCCTGACAGCCGCACCCCGGGCGGGCTATCCACACCCCCAAACCCAACCCCACCGTTGAGTGCTGGATATTCGCCCCTGAGGTGCGCGTTCGAGGGCGAAAACCCAGCACTCAACGGGCCGGGAGGGGGAGTGTCAGTGGTGGCGGGCACGATGGTGCTGTGCAACCGATCTCGTTGTCTCTCGACCAGGCCCGCCGGGTGGCTGTCGCGGCTCAGGGCCTGAACCGCCCGCGCGCCGCCGGACCCCGCACCATGCGGCACCTGCAGGGGGTGATCGACCGGCTGGGCCTGCTCCAGATCGACTCGGTGAACGTCCTCGCGCGGGCGCACCTGTTGCCGCTGTTCTCGCGGCTCGGCTCGTACGACACCGGCCTGCTGGACCGGGCGACCGGGTCGGGCAGGTATGCCCGGCGGACGGGCAAGGCGGCCACCGCCGACCGTCGGCTCGTGGAGAGCTGGGCGCACGTGGCCGCCTACGTGCCGCCGAGCACCTGGCCGTTGCTGGCCTTCCGTCGCAGATGGTTCGCCGAGGAGTACGACTGGCGCGAGCTGGACGGCGTACGCCTCCCGGACGCTCCGCAGGTCACCGAGGTACGCGACCTGATAGCGGCCGAGGGGCCGCTCTCGGCGTCCCAGATCCACGACCGGTTCGTGTCCGAGGGGCGGTCGGTGCGCCACAAGCGGGGCACCTGGTGGTCCTGGAGCACGGAGAAGCAGGTGGTGGAGCACCTGTTCTTCACGGGCGGCGTGGTCGCCACGGGGCGCAACGCCCAGTTCGAGCGGCTGTACGACCTGCCGGAGCGCGTGCTGCCGGCAATGGCCCTGGGGGAGGTGCCGGAGCTGGAGGCCAAGCGGGCGCTGCTGGAGCTCGGGGCGCGGGCGCACGGCATCGGGACGGCGCGCTGCATCAAGGACTACTACCGGCTGAAGGGGCCCGTGGCGGACCGCGCCCTGGCCGGTCTCGTGGAAGAGGGCGTGCTGCTGCCCGCTCGTGTCGCGGGCGGCTCCGAGCAGTGGTTCCTGCACCGCGACGCCGTCCGGCCACGGCAGGCCACCGGGCAGGCGCTCCTCGCTCCGTTCGACCCGCTGGTGTGGGAGCGCAGGCGGCTCGAGCGCCTCTTCGGGATGCGGTACCGGATCGGCATCTACACCCCTGCCGCGCAGCGCGTCGACGGGTACTACGTGCTGCCCTTCCTCGAGGACTCGCAGCTCACGGCGCGCGTCGACCTCAAGGCGGACCGGGCCGCAGGGGTGCTGCGGGTGCAGTCCGCGCACGCCGAGCCGACGGTGACCGCGGACACCCCGGCGCGGCTGGCGGCGGAGCTTCACGAGATGGCGCGGTGGCTGGGTCTGGGAGGTGTATCCGTGCAGGCCAAGGGCACTCTTTCACCCGCTCTGCAGGCAGCGGCGGCCGCTGTCTGAAACATACGCCAACTAAACTCGGCGCATGGGAACCGCTGCGATCTTCCTGCTCGTCACGGTCGCGGCCGGGCTCGGGGCGGTCCTGCTTCGGCTGCCGCCGCTCGTGGGTTTTCTGGTGGCCGGGTTCGGGCTGCAAGCGATCGGACTTGCCGAGCCGGGCTACCTCGGTACCCTCGCCGACCTGGGCGTGACGCTGCTGCTCTTCGGTATCGGGCTCAAGCTCGACGTCAAGACGCTGCTGCGCAAGGACGTGTGGTTCACCACGATGGCGCACCTCGTGGTGAGCATCGCGATCGCGGTCGGGTTCCTCGGCCTGCTGGGGGCTGTCGGGTTCTCCATGCTGGCCGGCGAGGGCCTCGGAGTCCTCGCGCTCCTGGGGCTCGCCCTCTCGTTCTCCTCCACGGTGTTCGTGGTCAAGGTGCTCGACGGACGCTCCGACCAGTCCGCCCTCTACGGCCGGATCGCGATCGGTGTGCTGGTCATGCAGGACCTGATCGCCGTCATCTTCCTGTCCGTGTCCTCGGACCACCCGCCCAGCCCGTGGGCGTTCGGCCTCGTGCTGCTGATCCCGGGCGCCTGGGTGCTGCGCAGGGTGTGGTCGAAGGTGGGCCACGGCGAGCTGCAGGCCCTCTTCGGCGTGGCGGTGGCGCTCGGCCCCGGCTACGCGCTGTTCGACGCCGTCGGGCTCAAGGGTGATCTCGGCGCGCTCGTCATGGGCATGCTCCTGGCGGGCCACCCGGCGGCCACCGAGCTGTCGCGCAACCTGTTCACGCTCAAGGAGCTCCTGCTCGTCGGCTTCTTCGTCTCCATCGGCTTCTCCGGCGAGCTGACCTGGGAGGCGGCGGCGATCGGGCTGCTCATGCTGCTCATGCTCCCGCTGCAGGGCATCGTGACGGCGGTGCTGCTGCGCCTGATGCGGCTGCGGAAACGTACGGCGATCCTGTCTGGCCTGGTGCTGGCGAACTACTCCGAGTTCGGCCTGATCGTCGTCGCCGTCGGCTCGCAGACCGGGCTGCTGCACGACGAGTGGCTGGTGGTCCTGGCCGTCGCCGTCGCGGGCAGCTTCGTGCTCTCCTCGGCGGTCAACACCCGCGGCAACGAGTACGCGATGGCGCTCGCCAAGCGGTTCCCGTCCAAGCCCAACGAGTGGCTGCACCGGGAGGAGCGGCTCATCGACGTGTCGGGTGCGGAAGCGCTGGTGCTCGGGATGGGCCGGGTCGGCCGCGGCGCCGTCCGGCAGCTGCGCGAGGACTACGGCATGAACGTCGTGGGCGTGGAGCACGACCCGGCGCGTGTCGCGTCCCTGCGCACCCAGGGCTTCACCGTGGTGCAGGCCGACGCCACGGACATCGAGTTCTGGGGCCGGGTGCGCAGCGCCGGTGCCGTCCGGCTGGCGATCCTCGCCATGCCGTTCCACGCGGCCAACCTCATCGCCCTGTCCCAGCTGCGCGCGAGCGGCTTCGAGGGCACCGTCGCCGCAGTCGCACGGTACGACGACGACGTCGCCGAGCTCGAGCGGCACGGCGCCGACGCGGTGTTCCACCTGTACGGCACCGCCGGGCTGGCGCTCGCCGACGAGGCCGCCGAGGCCGCGTTCGGCTACGTCGCGGCCGAGCGGATGCGTGACCTCCAGGCGGGACACCGCGGGGACACCGAACCGGTGCCTGCGCCTGCCGCGGGACCGGCGACCGAACCTGCGACCGAAGCTGCGACCGAACCGGCCACCGGACCGGAGGCCGAGCCCGTCACCGAGCCGGCCGCCGGTGCGGGCACCGCCTGACCTGTCGCCGGGTCTGGGCGCCGGGTCCGGGCGTCTGACCTCAGCGCTCCGCGTCCGGCCCCGTGGCACCGCCGTCGTCCGCCTTCAGGAGCTCCGGGTCGACCTTGCCGGTGCGCAGGCCCGCGCTGCCGACCATGTGCGCGGCCACCGGGGAGGTCATCAGCTGGAACACGGCGACCAGCACGAGCATGCTCACGGAGCCGCGGTCCTGCAGCCGGAGCGCGACCCCGGTCAGGAGCAGGAGCATGCCGAGCACCTGTGGCTTGGCCACCACGTGCAGCCGGGCGAGCAGGTTGTCGAACCGCACGACGCCGACGCCCGCCGAGAACGAGAAGAAGGCGCCGAGCAGCAGACAGATCGCGGCGGCGGCATCGGTCAGCACGCTCATGGTGCCTCCTGGCCCGGAGCGTCCCCGCCGGGAGCGTCCCTGCCCGGAACGTTCTCGCCGGGCGGCCCGCCCGTGGCGTCGGGCCCTTTGGCGCCCGGCCCTGTGCCGTCCGGCGTCCGGCCCTTGGGCGGCTCGACGGCGGCGAAGCGGGCGACGGCCACCGACCCGATGAAGCCCACCATCGACAGCACCACGAGGATCGGCACCGACGCGGTGCGGCGGGACAGCGCGGCCTCGACCGCTATCGCGCCCACGAGCGCCGTGGTCAGCACGTCGAACGCCACCGAGCGGTCCAGCATCGACGGGCCGCGCTCCATCCGGACCACGGCGAGCAGGGCGCCCGCTGCGAGCAGCGCCGTGGCGACGATCCCTACGACGAGCATCATGGCTGTCCCTCCTTGCCGGGCGTGGGTACGGGGTGGCCGAACGGGTCGGCCAGGCCGAGCCGGACCAGCTCCGCACGCGTCGCGAAGGCACGCAGCAGGCGCTCCTCGAGGGCCCGCGTCGACTCGCGGACGCCTTCGGGACCACCCGAGCCGGCGAGGTCGAGCACGTGCAGCCGCAGGATCCCGTCGGACCGGTCGAGGTCGACCACCACCGTGCCCGGCACCATCGACGACAGCCCGGCGGTGGTCGCGATGAACAGGTCCGACGTCGAGCGCAGCGGGACCGACACCAGCCCGCCCCGCGGCGGCGGACCGGGCCGGACGGCGGTCCACGCGACCTGGAACGACGCGAGCACGAGGTCGCCGACGAACCGGCCGACGAGGCGGGCCAGCGGGCCGGGCCGCAGCGTCCCGGCCGTACCGACGGACGGCAGCGGGAACGCGAGTCCCACCAGCGCGCCGAGCGCCACGCCGGACAGCACGTTCGCCCAGGACAGGTCACCCCAGAGGAGCACCCAGATCACGGCGCCCACCACCATCGTGGGCCACAGCGCGGTGAGCCGCCGGGCCCGCCGGCGCCACGGCCGCTCGGACTCCCGCTCGGTGTCGGCGTCGGTGTCGGTACCCGTCATGGCGTTCCCTCCTCCCCGTCGTCGGTCACCTCGTTGGACGTGCCGGTGCCGCGCGGTGCCCCGTCGGGGAACACCGCCTCGACGTACGAGCGCCCGTCCAGGGCCAGGGAGGCCGCCCGCGCCGCGTAGTCGTACAACGGCCCCGCCGCGACGGTGAGGCTCACGCTCACGGCCACGAGCGCCGCCGTCGGGCCGACCATGCCCCAGGGCAGGGGCGACGGGTCGGGCAGCTTCCGGTCGTCGGCACAGGGCTGCCAGAACGCCTTGTTCCAGGCCCGGACCACCGCGTACAGGGTCAGCAGCGAGGTGACCACCGAACCGACCACCAGGGCCCAGGCCAGCCCCGAGCCGTTCAGCACGCCGGCCTCGAGCAGACCCACCTTGCCCAGGAACCCTGACAGCGGCGGGATGCCCGCGAGGTTCATCGCGGGCACGAAGAACAGGATCGCCAGGCCGGGGGCCAGCGTCGCGAGGCCGCCCAGACGGTCGAGCGACGTCGTCCCGCTGCGCCGCTCGATGAGCCCGACCACCAGGAACAGCGCCGTCTGCACGGTGATGTGGTGGACCACGTAGAAGATCGCCGCCGCTGTGCTCGCCTGGGTCGCCAGCGCGACGCCGAAGATCATGTAGCCGATATGGCTGACCAGCGTGAACGAGAGCAGACGTTTCACGTCGTCCTGCGCCACCGCGCCCAGGATCCCGACGAGCATCGTGGCGAGCGCCAGGACGAGGAGCACCGCCTCCAGCGCCTCGTTCGGCGGGAAGAGGAGGGTCTGGGTCCGCAGGATGGCGTAGACACCGACCTTGGTGAGCAGGCCCGCGAACACCGCGGTGACCGGCGCGGGCGCCGTCGGATAGGAGTCGGGGAGCCAGGCGGACAGCGGGAAGATGGCCGCCTTGATCCCGAACGCGAGCAGCAGCAGGGCCTGGATGCCCAGCCGGACGCCGGGATCGATCTCGGGCAGGCGCTCGGCGAGCTGGGCCATGTTCACAGTGCCCGTCGCCGCGTAGACCAGACCGACGGCGAGGAGGAACACGATGGAGCTGAGCAGCGCGACGACCACGTAGACGCTGCCCGCCCGGATGCGCTCACTGGTGCCGCCGAGCGTGAGCAGCACGTACGAGGCGGCCAGCAGGATCTCGAACCCGACGTAGAGGTTGAACAGGTCGCCGGCGAGGAAGGCGTCCGCGACCCCGGCGGCCAGGATCAGGAACGTGGGGTGGAAGATCGCGACGGGCAGGACGTCGCGGCGGCCGCCCTCGTCGGCGTCCGGGTCCTGCGCCTCCAGCGACCTGCGCAGCTCCTCGGCGTCCTTGGAGGCGGGCGCGGTCCGGTCGTCGCGGTCGGCGATGCCCTGCGCCATCGAGTACAGGAGCACGCAGAGCAGCACGACGCTGCTCACGAGCAGCATGAGCGAGGCGAGGGGGTCGGCCACCAGGTTGACGCCGACCGGGGCCGCCCAGCCGCCGAGGTCGATCACCACGGGCCCGTCCTGCGCCACGATCACCAGGCCCACGGCGGCGGCCACGACCACCGACAGGGCGACCACCGAGATGATCCGCTGGGCCCGCTCGTACCGGTGCAGCGCCAGGGCCAGCCCGGCCGCGAACAGCGGCACCAGCACCGGCAGCGGCACGAGGGTCTGCACGGTCCACGGGTTCACGTGCCGTCACCTCCGCCGCGGGCCCGCGGGTGCACCACGGGGTCGGGCAGGGCCACCTCGTCGCGTGCGGCGTCGGCCTCCTCGTCCAGGGTGGTCCCGGACTCCAGGGCGTCGCTGTCGGCGTACGACGGTGCGTCCTCGACGGCGAGCCGGGCGATGCGGGTGTCCTCGACGTCGTCCTGCACCTCGTCGTGGCCGTGCAGCTGCCAGGAGCGGTAGGCCATCGCCAGCACGAACGCGACCAGCGCGAGCGTGATGACCACCGACGTCAGGATCATCGCCTGCGCCAGCGGGTCGCTCATCGGTTCGGCGGTGCCGGACCCGGTGATCGGCGGTGCGCCCGCCCGGCCGCCCGCCAGCAGGATCGCGAGGTTGGTCCCGTTCCCCAGCAGCACGAAGCCGAGCAGGACACGCGTCAGCGACCGTTCGAGCAGCAGGTACACCCCCGCCGCGAACAGCACGCCGACGGCGAGGAGCAGCGCGCCGGAGGGGACGTTGTCGAGCACGATCATGCGCCGTCACCCCCGGCCCCGTGACCCGCGCGGCCGGGCGGGCCGACGGTGCGGGTGCGCGGTTCGGCCTGCCGGTCGAGCTCGGCGCCGAAGGTGCGCAGGATGTCGATGACCAGGCCGATGACCACGAGGAACACTCCGACGTCGAAGAACAGGCTGGTGACCAGGTGCACGTGCCCCAGCACGGGCAGGTGCAGGTCGAGGATCGTGCTCTCGAGCGCCGCCTGGCCGGCGACCAGCGCGACCAGGCCGACGCCCGCCGACAGGAACAGCCCGGTGCCGAGCACGAGACCGGGGTGCACGGGGGCCGCCTCGCCGAGCTCGTACCGGCCGCCGGCGAGGTAGCGGACGGTCAGCGCCAGCCCGGCGACCAGGCCCGCCGCGAAGCCGCCGCCCGGCGAGTTGTGCCCGCTGAACAGCAGGAACAGGGCGAACAGGATCATCGGGTGGAACAGCAGGCGGGTGAGCACCTCGAACAGCATCGACCGCTTGCCCGGGTCGAGCGTGGGGCCCGCGAGCAGCCAGGTGCCCGGCCGTACCTGCCGGGCGCCGGCGCGGGCCGTCTCCTCGCCCGACTCGTCCTCGCCGGGATCTCCGGTGGGTTCGAGGCGCAGCACGTCGCCGCTGCGCTGGCGCAGGAAGACGAGCGAGGCGACGCCGGTGGCCGCGACGAGGAGCACCGAGATCTCGCCGACGGTGTCCCAGGCGCGGATGTCGACGAGGGTGACGTTGACGATGTTGTGCCCGCCGCCGAACGTCTCGGCCTCCTCGGGGAAGTCGACGGACACCGGCGGGTGCACGCGCACGAGCGGCGCGGCCGCGACGAACAGCATCACGACCAGGCCGGTGAGCACGCCGATCGCGACCCGGACCCAGCGGCTCGCCGCCAGCGGCCGGTCCGAGAAGTACGGGGGCAGGCGGCGCAGCACGAGCACCATGACGACGAGCGTCAGGGTCTCGCACAGGACCTGGGTCAGCGCGAGGTCGGGCGCGCCGTGCAGCAGGAACAGCGCGGCGTTCCCGTAACCCGCGACGCCGGCCAGGAACACCGCCTTGAGCCGACGGCGGGCACGGGCGGCCAGTATCGCGGCCACCACGACCACGAGGACGACGACGAGCTGCGCCGGCCGGTCCCACGGGACCACCGCGAACGGTCCGAGGCGGAGGACGTCGCCGCGCCCGGCGGCGTCCGCCACCACCGGCAGCGGCCCGGTACCGGCCTCGCCCACGAGGCCCGCCGCGAGGGCGATCCCCGGGCCGACCGCGAGCACCAGGAGGATGACGCCGAGGTAGAACGGCAGGGAACCGCGCTGGGTGCCCGCGGTGACGTCGCTCGCGAACCGGTCCAGCGCGCGCATGAGGCGCCGGTAGACGACGTCGGCGCCGTCCGGGAACCACAGCGCCGCCTGCAGCCGCTCGACGCGCTCGCGCTGCCAGAACAGCCAGGCGCCCACCGCGCCGGTGACCGCGAGGACCGGGGTGAAGCCGTCCCAGAGCGTGAGGTGCCCGGGGTCACCGGCCGGATAGGTGTTCGCGTACGGGCCGAGCAGCTCCTGACCGACGTGCGGCACGAGCGCCACCACGAGGCCGAGGACCGCGAGGACCAGCGGCGGCGCGACCATCCAGAACGGCTGCGGGTGGACGGCGTCCGGCGTCCCGTCCTGCTCGGACCCGCCCGGCAGGCGCGGCTTGAAGGCGCCCCACAGGAACCGGAGCCCGTAGGCGACCGTCAGGGCGGAGCCCGCGGCGACCACCGCGATCATGATCCTGCCGAGCGGGTCCCCGTCGTGCGCCCACGCGGCGAGCGCCGCCTCCTTGGCGACGTAGCCGGCGAACGGTGGCAGGCCGATCATCGACGCGGTGGCGAGCGTCGCGGCGAGCGCGGTCACCGGCAGGCGGCGTCCGACCCCCGCGAGCTTGCGCAGGTCGCGTGTGCCCGTCGCCGCGTCGACGACACCGGCCACCAGGAACAGCGAGGCCTTGAACAGGGCGTGGGCGCCCAGCAGGGCCAGCCCGGCGAGCGCCGTCGCCCGGGTCCCGTAGCCGAGCAGCAGCGTGAGCAGCCCGAGCTGGGAGATCGTGCCGAACGCGAGGACGAGCTTGAGGTCGTGCTGGCGCAGCGCACGGTAGCCGCCGAGCAGGAGCGTGGCGCCGCCGAGCACGAGCACCACCGCCCGCCAGGCCGCGAGGTCCGAGAAGGCGGGCGCGAACCGGGCGATCAGGTAGATGCCGGCCTTCACCATCGCGGCGGCGTGGAGGTATGCGGAGACGGGTGTGGGGGCGGCCATCGCGGCGGGCAGCCAGAAGTGTGTGGGCACCAGCGCGGACTTGGTGGCCGCCCCGGCCAGCAGGCAGAGCACCGCGACGGTGACCGCTGGGCCCGACGGCGGGTCGGCGACGAGCGCGGAGATGCTCCAGGTCCCGGCGCCGACCCCGAGGATCACGACGCCGACCAGCATCGCCAGGCCACCGGCAGTGGTCACGATCAGCGCCTGCATCGCGGCCCGGCGTGACGACGTGCGGTCCGCGTAGTGGCCGATCAGCAGGTAGGAGAACACGGTGGTGAGCTCCCAGAACACGAACAGCAGGAGCAGGTCGTCGGCGACCACCAGGCCGGCCATCGAGCCGGCGAACGCCACGAGGAAGCCGCCGAACCGGCCGAGACCGCGGGCCTCGCGGGAGAAGTAGGCGCTGCAGTAGAGCATGACCAGGGTGCCGACGCCGCCGACCACCAGCAGCATCACCCAGGCCAGGAGATCCAGCCGGAGGTCGATCGCGAGCCCGAGCGCCGGGATCCACCGCAGGTGCTCGGTGGGCGCGTCGCCGCCCAGGACCGCGGTGGCCTGGGCGAGCGCGTAGACCGTCGCCCCCGCCGGGCCGAGGGCGAGGACCCAGAAGGCGCGCCGGCCCAGGGCGGTGACGAGGGCTGGGGCGGCGAGAGCCAGGACCCCGTGGGCAAGCAGTACCAGGAGCACGTCCGGGCCGTCCTGTCAGCGGGCGGGTGGGCGATGCCTGCCACTTTATCCGCTGGTGCGGGACGGGGCCGGAGAGCGGTCGGCTGGAACCCTTCGGCGGCCGCGGTCGTTACCCCTGGAGCGAACCCACCGGTCCGCCTTCCGTCTTTGGGCCACAGGCGCAGATTTACGGCCTACGATGGACGACGGCGAAACTTGACGACGACCTGGGAGAACCCGCGTGTCCATCCTCGACAAGGTCCTACGCATAGGCGAAGGACGTGTCCTGAAGAAGCTGCACAACGTGGCTGAGCAGGTCAACCGCTTGGAGCCCAGCTTCGTCGAGCTGAGCGACACCGAGCTGCGTGAGGAGACCGCACGGTTCCGGGAACGACTGGAGCACGGCGCCACCCTGGACGAGCTCATGCCGGAGGCGTTCGCGGCGATCCGCGAGGCGGCTCACCGCACCCTCGGCCAGCGGCACTTCGACGTACAGATCATGGGTGGTGCGGCGCTGCACCTCGGCAACATCGCCGAGATGCGCACCGGTGAGGGAAAGACGCTGGTGGCCACGACCGCCGCGTACCTCAACGCGCTCTCGGGCGACGGCGTCCACGTGATCACCACCAACGACTACCTGGCCAAGTACCAGGGTGACCTGATGGGCCGTGTCTACCGGTTCATGGGGCTGACGACCGGCGTGATCCTGTCGGGTCAGACGCCCGCGCAGCGCCGTGAGATGTACGCCGCGGACATCACCTACGGCACGAACAACGAGTTCGGCTTCGACTACCTGCGCGACAACATGGCGTGGTCGGTCGACGACCTGGTGCAGCGTGGCCACAACTTCGCGATCGTCGACGAGGTCGACTCGATCCTCATCGACGAGGCGCGGACGCCGCTGATCATCTCGGGCCCCGCGGCCGGTGACGCGAACCGCTGGTACAACGAGTTCGCCAAGGTGGTGCGGACCCTGCGGGCCAAGACCGGCGAGGCCGACACGACCGCCCACTACGAGGTCGACGAGAAGAAGCGCACCGTCGGCCTGCTCGAGCCGGGTATCGCGAAGGTCGAGGACTACCTGGGCATCGACAACCTCTACGAGTCCCTCAACACGCCGCTGATCGGCTTCCTGAACAACGCCATCAAGGCGAAGGAGCTGTTCAAGCGCGACAAGGACTACGTCGTGCTGAACGGCGAGGTCATGATCGTCGACGAGCACACGGGCCGCATCCTCGCGGGCCGGCGCTACAACGAGGGCATGCACCAGGCCATCGAGGCCAAGGAGGGGGTGGACATCAAGGCGGAGAACCAGACGCTCGCCACGATCACCCTCCAGAACTACTTCCGCCTGTACGGCAAGCTCTCCGGGATGACCGGTACGGCCGAGACCGAGGCCGCCGAGTTCCAGGGCACGTACAAGCTCGGCGTCGTCCCGATCCCGACGAACAAGACGCCGCAGCGCATCGACCAGGCCGACCTCGTCTACAAGAACGAGGACGGCAAGTTCAACGCGGTGGTCGCGGACATCGTCGAGCGGCACGCCTACGGCCAGCCGGTCCTCGTGGGTACCACGAGCGTCGAGAAGTCGGAGCTGCTGAGCGCCAAGCTCAAGAAGGCCGGCGTGCCGCACAACGTGCTGAACGCGAAGGAGCACGAGCGCGAGGCCGCCGTCGTCGCGATGGCCGGCCGCAAGGGCGCCGTCACGGTCGCCACGAACATGGCCGGCCGCGGTACGGACATCATGCTCGGCGGCAACGCCGAGTATCTCGCCGTCACCGACCTCGCCGAGCGGGGTCTCGACCCGGTCGAGACGCCCGACGAGTACGAGGCGGCCTGGCCGCAGGCGCTCGAGAAGGCGAAGGAGCTCGTCGCCGCCGAGCACGACGAGGTCAAGGAGGCCGGTGGCCTCTACGTGCTCGGTACCGAGCGCCACGAGTCCCGCCGCATCGACAACCAGCTGCGTGGCCGTTCCGGCCGTCAGGGCGACCCGGGGGAGTCCCGGTTCTACCTGTCGATGCAGGACGACCTGATGCGTCTGTTCAACTCCGGCCTCGCCGAGTCGATGATGAACCGGGCTGGGTTCCCGGACGACATGCCGCTCGAGTCCAAGATGGTCACGCGCGGCATCATGTCCGCGCAGGGCCAGGTGGAGTCGCGCAACTTCGAGATCCGCAAGAACGTCCTGAAGTACGACGACGTCCTCTCGCGCCAGCGCAGCGTCATCTACGCCGAGCGCCTGCGCGTGCTCGAGGGTGAGGACCTGCGCGAGCAGGTGCAGCACTTCCTCACGGACACGATCACCGAGTACGTGACCAACGCGACGGCCGACGGCCCCACCGCCGAGCAGTGGGACCTCGACGCCCTGTGGACGGCCCTCAAGGCCGTGTACCCGGTGTCGCTCACGCCCGACGAGGTCGCCGAGGAGGCCGGCGGTATCGACCGGCTCACCGGCGAGATGCTGCTGGACGAGATCCTGTCCGACGCCCGCGTGGCGTACCAGGCCCGCGAGGACGAGCTGGGCTCCGCGGCGATGCGCCAGCTCGAGCGCCGCGTGGTGCTGTCGGTGCTGGACCGCAAGTGGCGTGAGCACCTCTACGAGATGGACTACCTCAAGGAGGGCATCGGGCTGCGCGCCATGGCGCAGCGCGACCCGCTCGTCGAGTACCAGCGCGAGGGCTTCCAGCTCTTCCAGGCGATGACGGACGCCATCAAGGAGGAGTCGGTCGGCTTCCTGTTCAACCTCGAGGTCACGGTGCAGCAGCCGGACGCCGAGCAGGCGGCGGAGGGCGGCTCGGAGCTGCCCGCCGCCGGCCCGGTGCCGCCGCGCGGCAGGCTCGGCACGGGTCAGCCCGATGCCCCGCCGACCGCGCAGATCCCCGCGGTGTCGCCCGCGGCCGCACCCGCGCAGGACCGGCAGGGTCAGCTCCCGCCGCCGCGGCAGCGCCGTGCGGCGGGTGCCGCGACGGAGCCGATCCTGCTCGCGAAGGGTCTCGACACCCCGAGCCGCCCGCAGTCGCTGACGTACTCGGCACCGAACGAGGACGGCTCCGGCTCGGCGTTCGTGCAGTCGGCCGACGGCGCCCGTCGTCGCGCGGCCCTGCACGGCGAGGCGACCGCCGCCACGAGCGACGGCCGGACGTTCCCCGGCACACCGCGCAACGCGCAGTGCCCGTGCGGCTCGGGCAAGAAGTACAAGGTCTGCCACGGGGTCAACGAGGTATAGCCCTCCCCGGGGTCTGTCGAAGTAGAGCGGGTGTCCGAGTCTCCCTGGTATCGCCAGGGAGACTCGGACACCCGCTCTACTTCGACGACCCCGGGGTGAGACGGGTGAGTCCTTGTGGGTGGGTCCGGTTACCCTGATCGCAACGTCCGGAACTCCCGTGTGGACCTCGCACCGGACCGGACCGTTCCCCGAAGACGAAAGCAGGATCGCTGTGCCTGTGCACGTTCCCGAGCCCGCACGCGGGCTGCGTGTTGCCCTGCTCGGCTGTGGCGTCGTGGGCACGGAGGTGGCCCGGATGCTCCTCGACCAGGGAGCGGATCTCGCTGCCCGTGCCGGCGCCCCGCTCGAGCTCGTCGGGATCGCGGTCCGCGACGCGGACCGTCCCCGCGAGGCCTTCATCCCCCGTGAGCTCCTGACGGAGGACATGGACTCGCTGGTGGACGGCGCGGACATCGTCATCGAGGTGATGGGTGGTATCGAGCCCGCGCGCGGCCTGCTGCTGCGCGCCATCGAGAGCGGCGCGGCGGTCGTCACGGCCAACAAGGCGCTCCTCGCCGCGGACGGGCCCACGCTCTACAAGGCCGCCGACTCCGCGGGTGTCGACATCTACTACGAGGCCGCCGTGGCGGGTGCCATCCCGATCGTGCGCCCCGTACGGGAGTCCCTCGCGGGTGACCACGTGCGCCGGGTCCTCGGCATCGTCAACGGCACCACGAACTACGTGCTCGACCAGATGGCCACGAGTGGCCTCGGCCTCGACGAGGCGGTCAAGCAGGCGCAGGAGCTCGGCTACGCAGAGGCGGACCCGACGGCCGACGTCGAGGGGTACGACGCCGCGGCGAAGGCCGCGATCCTCGCCAGCCTCGCCTTCCACACCCGCGTCTCGGCGGACGACGTCGCCCGCGAGGGCATCACGGGCGTCACCGCCGACGACGTCGCCTGGGCCGCCCGGACCGGCCACGCCGTGAAGCTGCTCGCCATCGCCGAGCAGACCGGCGAGGGCGTCTCCGTGCGGGTGTACCCGGCGCTCGTGCCGCTGGAGCACCCGCTGGCGGGCGTCAAGGGCGCGTTCAACGCGATCTTCGTCGAGGCGGACGCCGCCGGCCCGCTCATGTTCTACGGCCAGGGCGCGGGCGGCCGCCCCACCGCCTCGGCGGTCGTGGGCGACGTCGTCTCGGCGGCGCGCCACCGGGTGCTCGGCGGCAAGGGCCCGCAGGAGTCCACCTATGCGGACCGCCCGCTGCTGCCGGCGGACGCCGCGGTCACGCGCTACCAGGTCCGCCTCCTCGTCGCCGACCTGCCGGGCGTGCTCGCCCAGGTCGCGGGGGTCGTGGGCGACCACGGCGTGTCGATCGACACGATGCGCCAGACTGGGCCCTCCGAGGGCACCGCCGAGCTGCTCCTGACCACCCACGCCGCCCGTGAGGCGTCGTTGGCTGCCACCATCGCGGCGGTGCGCAAGCTCGAACCGGTCCGCGAGATCACGTCCGTCCTGAGAGTCGAAGGCTGAACCCGTGCCTCCTGTGCTGCCTGCTGAACCGAACCTCCCGTCCGCCGCTCCCGGCGCAGCCCCCACGTCGCGCCTCTGGCGCGGGGTGATCGCCGAGTACGCCGACCGCATGCCCGCCCACGTGCAGCAGAAGATCGTGACGCTGGGCGAGGGCGGCACGCCGCTGGTGCCCGCGCCCGCGCTGTCCGAGCGCACCGGCGCCGACGTGTACGTCAAGGTCGAGGGCATGAACCCGACCGGCTCGTTCAAGGACCGTGGCATGACCGCCGCGATCTCCGCTGCGGCCGGGCGCGGCGCCCGGGTCGTGGTGTGCGCGTCGACCGGCAACACGTCGGCGTCGGCCGCGGCGTACGCGACGCGCGCGGGCATGATCTGCGCGGTGCTCGTCCCGGACGGCAAGATCGCCATGGGCAAGCTGAGCCAGGCGGTCGCGCACGGCGCGCGCCTGCTGCAGGTCGACGGCAACTTCGACGACTGCCTCGTGGCGGCCCGCAAGCTCGCGGACACCCACCCGGTGGAGCTCGTGAACTCCGTGAACCCGGACCGCATCGAGGGGCAGAAGACCGCCGCGTTCGAGATCGTGGACGCGCTGGGCGACGCCCCCGACATCCACCTCCTGCCCGTCGGCAACGCGGGCAACATCACCGCGTACTGGAAGGGCTTCCGGGAGTACGCGGAGTCCGGGGCGGCGAGCCGGACGCCGGCGATGTGGGGCTTCCAGGCAGCGGGCGCCGCCCCGATCGTCAAGGGCCACCCGATCGACCAGCCGGACACCATCGCCACCGCCATCCGCATCGGCAACCCCGCCTCCTGGCAGCTCGCCGAGGAGGCCAGGGACACGTCCGGCGGCGTCATCGAGGCAGTGACCGACGAGCAGATCCTCGCGGCGCACCGCATCCTCTCCGCCGAGGTGGGCGTGTTCGTGGAGCCCGCGTCCGCGGCGGGCGTCGCGGGCCTCCTCGCACGGCACGAGCGTGGCCTGGTGCCCGCCGGTGCCCGCATCACGATCACCGTGACCGGCCACGGGCTCAAGGACCCGGGCTGGGCGCTGCGCACGCCCGACGGCGGCGAGGTGGAACCCGTGCGGGTCTCCGCCGACGTCGTGTCGATCGCCGACGCCCTCTCCCTCTGATGCAGCTCGGCGCCGACCACGTGCGGGTCCGGGTGCCCGCCACGAGTGCGAACCTCGGACCCGGGTTCGACTCCCTCGGTCTGGCCCTCGCCCTGTACGACGAGGTGGAGGTGCGCCTCGTCGCGAGCGACGAGGTGGTGGTGGACGTCCACGGCGAGGGTGCCGGGCAGGTGCCCCTCGGGGAGGAGCACCTGGTCGTCCGCGCGCTGCGGCGCACCATGGACCTCGCCGGTGCCGTACCCACCGGGATCCACATGACCTGCCACAACGTGATCCCGCACGGCAGAGGGCTCGGGTCGTCGTCCGCGGCGGTCGTGGCCGGGATAGTCGCCGCGCGGGCCCTGCTCGCCGAGCCGCGGGCCATCGACGCCGCCATGGTGCTGGCGCTGGCCACCGAGTTCGAGGGACACCCGGACAACGCGGCGCCCGCCATCCAGGGCGGTGCCACCGTCGCGTGGACCACCGACGACGGCCCACGCGCCGTCGGCCTCGACGTCGACCCGACGATCGAGGCCACCGTGCTGGTGCCGGACGTGCGGCTCGCGACGGCCCGGGCACGGGCCGCCCTGCCGGAGCACGTGTCGCACGGCGACGCGGCGTTCACCGCCGGCCGCGCCGCCCTCCTGGTCGAGGCCCTGGCCAGGCGTCCGGAGCTGCTGTTCGACGCCACCGAGGACCGCCTCCACCAGTCCTACCGCGCGGCGGTGCTCGGAGCGTCCAGCGAGCTGCTGCGCGCGCTGCGGGACGAGGGAGTGCCGGCCACCGTCTCGGGCGCCGGTCCGACCGTCCTGGTGCTGGCCGGGCCGGGCCATCGGGAGCGGCGCGACGCGGTCCTCGCGGACCTCGTCGACGAGACGGCCGGGTGGCGGCGGCTCACCCCGGGAATCGACATGACCGGTGCGCGCGCCCGGAGGATTTCAGGTAACACAGGTGCGCTATCGTCCGGGTCGTCAGGTGCAACGGGGAGTCAAGTCTTACCAGGATCACCAGCTATACGGGGTGGTAGTATGCAGTGAACCTTCGGGATCGCACGTCCTGAGCCATGGTGGCGAGAACTCGGATTCAACATCGGTTCTTCATCGCCTAAGCCGGCAGAGCTGCTTCACAGAGTCTCAGCCGGTCGGTCGTGCCCGTTGCAGGCCGTGATCAGCGGCCACCGCATCTCGCGAGAAGGCAGACAACGCCCCCGTCAGCCGTCGTCGTCGTACCACGGATGCGAGGTTTTCCGCGTTCCGGCCATTCAGCGCCGGGCGCCCACACATCCCGCGGCCCGCGATCACGCGACAAGCCGCAGTTCGAGGGGGAAGGGTCCTTCGTGACAGACACCACCGAAAACGCTCAGTCAGCCGCCGGCCGCGCGGCCGGGTCCGGAGCACTGAGCAGCATGCGCCTCGCCGAGCTCCAGGCACTCGCCGGAGACCTGGGCGTGAAGGGCACTTCCAGGATGCGCAAGAGCGACCTCGTGGACACCATCCGCGAGAAGACGGGCGGCGCGACGAAGCGTCCGGCCCGTGCCGCCTCCGCTACCGAGAAGCCCACCACCAACGACAAGCCTGCTCGCGCCGAGGCGCCGGTCGCCGCCGCCGGGGTCGCCACCTCGGGTGTGCGCGCCGACGCGAACGCGGAGGCTGACAAGGCCGCACGGCTGGCCGAGCTGGCCGACGCCGTCGCCGCCCCGCGCGAGAGCAGCGGACGCCGTGCCAGCCGTGGGCAGAGCGCCCCGGACGGGGCCGCCGAGAAGTCCGGCGAGGGCCGTAACGCCCAGGCCGGTCGGCAGAGCGCCCGCGGCGGCGACCGCGCCGGTGCGACCGACCGTGCGAGCGAGCGGGGCGCCGACCGCGGCAACGCACGCGCCGCCGCGGGCGCTGCCGGCACGGCTGCCGGTGCCGCCGAGCGCAACAACGAGCGTGCCGGCGCCAACGAGCTCGACGAGGACCGCAACTCGCGTCGCCGTCGGGGCCGCGACCGGGGCCGGGACCGCAAGCGTGGTCGCGGCCGTACGGGCCCGGACGTCGCGGGGCTCGAGAACGTCCCCGAGGTGCGCGAGGACGACGTGCTGCTGCCCGTCGCCGGCATCCTGGACATCCTCGACAACTACGCGTTCGTGCGGACCTCCGGGTACCTGCCCGGCAACAACGACGTCTACGTCTCGCTGAACCAGGTCAAGAAGGCCGGCCTGCGTCGCGGCGACGCCGTGGTGGGCGCCGTGCGCCAGCCGCGCGAGGGCGACGAGCTGCCGACGCAGCAGCCGACCGGGCGCAACGCCAAGGTCAACAAGGTCAACGCCCTGGTGCGCCTCGACTCCGTGAACGGCATGACGCCGGAGGAGGCGCGCGAGCGTCCCGAGTTCACCAAGCTGACGCCGCTGTACCCGCAGGAGCGCCTGCGCCTGGAGAACCCCGAGGCGACCAAGCTCACGCCGCGCGTGATCGACATCGTCGCCCCGATCGGCAAGGGCCAGCGTGGCCTCATCGTCGCGCCGCCCAAGGCCGGCAAGACGCTGATGATGCAGCAGATCGCCAACGCGATCTCGCTCAACAACCCTGAGGTCCACCTCATGGTCGTGCTGGTCGACGAGCGTCCGGAAGAGGTCACCGACTTCGAGCGCTCGGTCAAGGGCGAGGTCATCTCCTCGACGTTCGACCGGCACGCCTCCGACCACACGCTGGTCGCCGAGCTCGCCATCGAGCGGGCCAAGCGTCTCGTGGAGCTGGGCCAGGACGTCGTGGTGCTGCTCGACGGCATCACCCGCCTGTCGCGCGCCTACAACCTGGCCGCTCCTGCGTCGGGCCGGATCCTCTCCGGTGGTGTGGACGCCGCGGCGCTCTACCCGCCCAAGAAGTTCTTCGGCGCCGCCCGCAACATCGAGGACGGCGGCTCGCTGACCATCCTCGCGACGGCTCTCGTCGAGACCGGGTCGAAGATGGACGAGGTGATCTTCGAGGAGTTCAAGGGCACCGGCAACATGGAGCTGCGGCTCTCGCGGTCCCTGGCCGAGAAGCGCATCTTCCCGGCGATCGACGTCAACGGTTCGAGCACCCGGCGCGAGGAGATCCTCATGTCGAAGGACGAGCTCGCGATCGTCTACAAGCTGCGCCGCGTCATGGGTGCGCTCGACCAGACGCAGGCCGCCGAGCTCCTGCTCGGACAGCTCCGGAAGACCAAGACCAACGTCGAGTTCCTGTTGCACGTGCAGAAGACGACGCCGGGTGGTCTCACGGAGGACGACAACGTGGGCGAGACCGTCTAGTAGTCGGGTCCGACCTACGTCACACCGCTCTTCCTCGCCCGCACGGGCGAGGAAGTGGCAGAATGACTTGCTGGCTCGCTGGTTCACGTCACTGCTGTTCTGCAGGGCGACCCAGCGGCATCTCACCAAGGAGCAACATGAGGGCTGGAATCCACCCCGAGTACGTCGTCACCGAGGTCACCTGCACCTGCGGTAACACCTTCACGACGCGCAGCACCGAGACGTCCGGCAAGATCAGCGCCGACGTCTGCAGCGCCTGCCACCCGTTCTACACGGGCAAGCAGAAGATCATGGACACCGGTGGCCGCGTGGCCCGGTTCCAGGCGCGCTACGGCAAGAAGGACGCCGACAAGTAGCGACTTCGCAGCGCCGGTGGTCCGGCCCGACAACCTCTCCAGGGGCAGTCGGGCACCGGACCACCGGCGCTGTCGTTTCCCCAAGAACTGTTTCGCCCGCCGTTGAGTGCGTGATATCCGCCCTCTCGGCGCGTGCGAGAGGGCAGATATCCCGCACTCAGCGGTGAACCTAGGAGAGATCGTGACCGAGTCAGCGTTCGCCGGTGTCGGGCCCTTGATCAGCGAGCATGCCGAGATCGAGGCGGCGCTTGCCGACCCCGCCGTGCACGCCGACGCGGGGCGCGCGCGGACCCTTGGCCGGCGGTACGCCGAGCTCAACCAGGTGGTCGGCGCGTACCGCGCGTGGGAGCAGGCGCACGACGACGCCGAGGCCGCCGCCGAGCTGGCCACGGAGGACGCTGCGTTCGCCGAGGAGCTGCCGACCCTCCGCGAGGCCGAGGCGGTCGCCGAGGAGAAGCTGCGCCGCGTGCTGGTGCCCCGCGACCCCGACGACGGCCGCGACGTCATCCTCGAGATCAAGGCAGGCGAGGGCGGTGAGGAGTCCGCGCTGTTCGCGAGCGACCTCCTGCGCATGTACCTGCGGTACGCGGAGCAGCAGGGCTGGTCGACACAGCTGCTGGAGGCCACGGCGTCCGACCTGGGCGGCTACAAGGACGTGCAGGTCGCCATCAAGGCGAAGAACGTGCAGGGCCCGGAGGACGGCGTCTGGCACAGCCTGAAGTACGAGGGCGGCGTGCACCGCGTGCAGCGCGTGCCGGTCACCGAGTCGCAGGGCCGGATCCACACGTCGGCGGCCGGTGTGCTCGTGTTCCCCGAGGTCGACGACCCGGGCGAGCTCGAGATCGACCAGAACGACCTGCGGATCGACGTCTACCGCTCGTCCGGTCCCGGCGGGCAGTCCGTCAACACCACGGACTCCGCGGTCCGCATCACGCACATCCCCACGGGCATCGTCGTCTCGATGCAGAACGAGAAGTCGCAGCTGCAGAACCGTGAGCAGGCCATGCGCGTGCTCCGTGCCCGGCTGCTCGCCGCGCAGGCGGAGGCCGCGGCGGCGGAGTCCGCGGAGCTGCGCCGTTCGCAGGTCCGCACGGTGGACCGTTCCGAGCGGATCCGGACGTACAACTACCCGGAGAACCGGATAGTGGACCACCGCACCGGGTACAAGGCGTACAACCTCGACCAGGTGCTCGACGGCGACCTCGGTGCCGTGGTGCGGTCGGCGATCGAGGCCGACGAGGCGGCGCGACTCGCGGTGGCCTCCGGTGTGTGAGGTCCCGGCCGGGGCAGTATTGCTTGCTGGATCACGTGGTGTGTTGCCCGCCGGGACGGCGGGGCGGCAGGCTTGGGGTGCAGGGGGAGGAGTGCTGTGAGTACACAGCTGTTGAAGTGGGCCTACGAGGAGCTGGCGGACGCCGGGGTCGCGTCGCCCCAGGCCGACGCCGAGGTGCTGCTGGCGCATGCGCTCGGCGTGGACCGGAGCGAGCTGCGCCGCCTGGTGGTGCTGGGCCGTGAGGTGCCCGACGACGCGGCAGGCGTCTTCGCCGGGCTCGTCTCCCGGCGCGCCGCCCGCGAGCCCCTGCAGCACCTGACCGGGGTCGCCGCGTTCCGGCACCTCGAGCTCGCGGTGGGCCCCGGCGTGTTCGTGCCGCGACCCGAGACCGAGGAGGTGGCGCAGGTCGCCATCGACGAGGCGGCCAAGGTCGTCGGTGAGCGGGGGAGCGCCGTCGTCGTCGACCTGTGCACCGGCACCGGGGCGATCGCGCTCGCGGTGGCCACCGAGGTGCCCGGCACGCGCGTGCACGCGGTCGAGCTGGACAAGGACGCGCACGCCTGGGCGGAGCGCAACGTCGACGCCCTGAGCGCCGAGGTCGCGAGCGCGAGGGCGGGCACGGAGGCGGACATCGAGCCCGGCGCGCCGCCGGAGCGGATAGTGCGCCTCGTCAAGGGCGACGCCCGCACCGCGCTCTACGGCATCGACGGGCTGGCCGACGTCGTCGTCTCGAACCCGCCGTACGTGCCGTCGGACGCCGTGCCCGTGGACCCCGAGGTCGCCGAGCACGATCCCGCCGTCGCGCTGTACGGGCTGGGGCCGGACGGGCTGGAGGTGCCGCGGGGCATCACGGACGCCGCGGCACGGCTGCTTCGACCGGGCGGGCTGTACGTCATGGAGCATGCGGAGGTCCAGGCGGAGGCGGCGCGCGACATGGTCGCCGCGGCCCGCGACGCCGACGGCCGGCCGGTGTTCGGCGAGCCAGAGACCCGCAAGGACCTGACGGGGCGGCACCGCATGGTGGTCGCGCGCCGCCTGGGACCAGAGCGCAGCGCAGGGTGAGGGCCGAGCTTGCGAGGCACTCGCCCGGAGCGGAGCGCCGGTCCCGGGCGATGAAGGTACCGCCTGGGGCATCAGGGAGCCCCCGGATCGTGAAAGACTGTTCCGCGTGAGTGTGCCTGTGCAGCCCGTGCTCGACGCCACCGACCCGCAGACCTGGGGCCCGGCGATCGACGAGGCGGTGAATGCGATCTCCCGTGGGGGCCTCGTGGTCCTCCCCACCGACACCGTGTACGGCATTGCTGCCGACGCGTTCGACGAGGCAGCCGTCGCCGCGCTCCTCGCGGCCAAGGGCCGCGGCCGGCAGATGCCGCCGCCGGTCCTGGTGGGTGAGGTGGCGACCCTCGACGGCCTGGCCATCGACGTGCCCGACGACGCCCGCAAGCTCGTCGAGGCGTTCTGGCCCGGCGGTTTCACGATCATCCTGCGCGCACAGCCGTCGCTGCAGTGGGACCTCGGCGACACGGGCGGCACGGTCGCCCTGCGGATGCCGGACCACCCCGCGGCTCTCGCGCTGCTCAAGCGCACCGGCCCGCTCGCCGTCTCCAGCGCGAACAAGTCGGGCAGCCCGGCCGCGCAGGACGTCGCGGACGCCGAGCGTCAGCTCGGCGGCTCGGTGGCGGTCTACCTCGACGGGGGCGAGGCGCCGGGTGGCGTCGCCTCCACCATCGTGGACGCGACCGGCCCGGTGCTGCGCGTCGTCCGCGAGGGTGCCGTGTCGCTCGAGGCGCTGCGTGGGGTCGCCGACGTCGAAGGAGCACAGGTGTCGCCCGAGGACGACCCGATCGATCCCCCGGCCGGTGCCGCGGAGGACGACGAGTGAGGGTGTACCTGCTCCTGATGCTCGTGGCCGCCGCGGTCACGTTCCTGACCACGCCCTTCGCCCGCTGGGTGGCCATGCGGACCTCGGCGATCTCCGCCGTGCGGGCGCGTGACGTGCACTCCGTGCCGACGCCGCGCCTCGGCGGGCTCGCCATGCTGATCGGCATCGTCGTGCCGATGCTGCTTGCCTCGCAGATGCCGTTCCTCTCCGGAGTGTTCGACGATCCCCAGGTCTGGGGCATCGTCGGCGGCGCCGCCATCGTGTGCGCGCTCGGCTGGGCCGACGACAAGTGGGACCTCGACTGGGTCACCAAGCTCGCGGGCCAGGTCCTGGCCGCCGGCTTCATGGCGCTGCAGGGCGTCCAGCTCATCACCATGCCGATCGCGGGCGTGACCATCACGTCGTCGCGCATGTCGCTCCTGGTGACCGTGCTGATCATCGTCATCGCGATGAACGCGGTGAACTTCGTGGACGGCCTCGACGGGCTGGCCGCGGGCATAGTCGCCATCGGCGGCACCGCGTTCTTCCTCTACACGTACGGGCTCACCCAGCAGGTCTCGGCCGACGACTACGCGACGCTGCCCTCGGTCATCCTCGCCGTGATGGTGGGCGTGTGCATCGGCTTCCTGCCGCACAACTTCCACCCGGCGCACATCTTCATGGGTGACGCCGGGTCGATGCTGATCGGCCTGGTGATGGCGGGCGCGGCGATCAGCGTCACCGGCAACATCCCGCCGGGCGTCATGACCGGCGCCCAGGCGCTGCCCGCCTTCATCCCGCTGCTGCTGCCGGTGGCGGTGCTCATGCTGCCGCTGCTCGACATGGGGCTGGCGGTCATCCGGCGGCTCGCCGCGGGCAAGTCGCCGATGGCACCCGACCGGATGCACCTGCACCACCGGATGCTGGCCCTCGGCCACTCCCACCGCCGCGCCGTGGTGATCCTGTACGTGTGGACCGCCGTGTTCGCGTTCAGCGCCGCGGCGCTCGTGCGGTGGGACTGGGAGATCGTGCTGCTCTGGACCGGTGTGTTCGTGGTGCTCGCGCTGCTGGCCACGCTCGGCCCGCTGCGCCACCGCGGCCGCTTCCTGGACGACGACGTCGCCGCGCTCTCCGGCCAGACGCCGAAGGTTCCCGCGGCCGTCGGGGCGGCTGCGTCCGCCGGCGTCGGGCTCGAGGCCAAGGTGCCGGTCCAGGTCGTCGTCCCACAGACCGTCGCTTCCCAGGGCACCGCTCACCACAGTGTCGTGTCCAAGACCAAGGAGACCATCGAATGACCGAGCAGGTACCTGACGCACCCAGCGCCCCCCGGGGCGCTGCCGAGCGGGCGGTGCTGCGCACGGCCCTGCGCGACTGCCTGATCCTCGTGGCAGGGCTCGCGGTCCTTGGCTCGCTGGTCGGCCTCCTGGTCGCAGGACAGCCGGGGCTGTGGGGCGCCCTGATCGGCGCCGCGCTCGCCGCGTTCTTCTGCGCGACGACCGTGTGGTCGATGCTCTACACGGTCGGCAAGGGCGCGACCGCCATGGGCGCGGTGGTGATGGGCAGCTGGATCGCCAAGATGGTGGTCCTCGTCGCGGTCCTCGCCGTGCTGACCCGGTTCGACTTCTACGACCGCGTGGTCCTGTTCGTGGTGCTTCTGCTCGGGGCAGTGGGGTCGGCACTGCTCGACTATCGCGCGGTCAAGAACGGTCGGGTCCCGTACGTCGAGCCCGAAGCAGGGGCCTGACGCGCCGTCCAGCGCGGACGGCGAGCCGCACGCGGTTGCGCAATAAGTCACAAGGGGCCGTGCCATGCGGTTATCCGGCCGATTCCGGGTGGGACATAGGTTAGGCTTACGACTGAATCCATGACGGCCAGGCCCGATGGCGCGCCCGTTCCGCCCCTTTGCGGTGACGCGCGCTGGGCCTAATGACCACCTGGGAGTCCTCCTGTCCACGTATGCGACGTCCGTAATCCTCGCCGCCACTGAAGGCCACGAGGGTGAGGGCGGCTTCCACACGCCGTCGATCTCCGACTTCTTCCCGTCGGCAATCCTCTTCGAAGGCACCATCTTCCAGATAGATCGCCTCTGGATCATCCGGATCATCGCCACCATCGTGCTGCTGTCGGTCTTCGTGATCGCCGCGCGCCGGGCGAAGGTCGTGCCGGGTCGGTTCCAGGCAGGCGTCGAGTACATCCTGGGCTTCGTCCGGGTGCAGATCGGCGAGGAGATCCTGGGCAAGGAGAACGCCAAGCGTTTCCTGCCCATGCTCACCACCATCTTCGTCACCATCCTGGCCTTCAACCTCACGGGTGTGATCCCGGGGCTGAACCTTGCCGCTACCTCGCGTATCGGCGTGCCGCTGCTCCTGGCGCTCTGGGTGTTCGTCACCTACTGGGCCGTCGGCATCCGCAAGCACGGCCTGGGTGGGTACCTCAAGGCGAACCTGTTCCCGCCCGGCGTGCCGTGGCCGATCTACTTCATCCTGACGCCGATCGAGCTGCTGCAGATCCTGATCATCCGCCCGGGCTCGCTCATGGTGCGACTGGTGGCCAACATGGTCGCCGGCCACATCATGCTGGTGCTCTGCTTCGCCGCCACGCAGTTCTTCCTCGTGGACTCGGCCGGCTCCGGTCTGATGGTCTTCGGGGTCCTGACGCTCCCGGCGGGCATCTTCATGACCCTCTTCGAACTTCTGGTCGCATTCCTGCAGGCGTACATCTTCGCGCTGCTGGCCGCGGTCTACATCAACATGTCCCTGGAGGAGGAGCACTGATTGCTCCTCCGGGCGACGCTGCACAGCTACCCCTGTAACAACTGCGACGGGCGCAGTAACGCCTTCGCACACCACGCGACGCCGCACCGACCGGTCCGGCGCCCAACGGAAGGAAGACGCAAGTGGACGCCAACATTCTCGCTGAGGTCAACGGCAACCTGAACGCGATCGGCTACGGCCTCGCTGCCACGGGCCCCGGTATCGGCCTCGGTATCCTCATCGGCAAGACGATCGAGGGCATGGCCCGCCAGCCCGAGGTTGCCGGCCAGCTCCGCGCCACCATGTTCCTGGGTGTCGCGTTCGTCGAGGTGCTCGCGCTCCTCGGTCTCGTCGCGGGCTTCCTCTTCCAGTGATGGCGGCGCACTCAAGCGCCGCCGTGGTAGCGGCGCAGACGGAGGGGCCGCAGGGCATCGAGCTGTTCCTGCCCGCCGGTTACGACCTGTTCTGGTCGGCAGTGGTCCTCGTGATCATCGCCGTAGCGTTCTACAAGATGATCCTGCCGCAGATGAACAGGGTGCTCGACGAGCGCTCGGCCCTCATCGAGGGTGGCATCGAAAAGGCTGAGGCAGCCCAGAAGCAGGCCGACGAGGCCCTGGCACAGCAGCAGCTGCTGCTCGCCGAGGCCCGCGCCGACGCCGCGCAGGTCCGTGAGGAGGCGCGTGCCGAGGGCACCGCCATCATCAAGGAGCTCAAGGCCAAGGCGAGCGAGGAGGCGGAGCGCATCGCCGAGACCGCCCGTCGCCAGATCGAGGCCGACCGACAGGCCGCGTCCGTGTCCCTGCGCAGCGAGGTCGGCGCGCTCGCGACCGACCTGGCGTCGAAGATCGTGGGCGAGTCCCTCGAGGACTCGGCCCGTCAGTCGCGCGTGGTCGACCGCTTCCTCGACGAGCTCGAGGCAAGCCAGGCCGTGGCAAGCAACAAGGAGGCGTGATGCGGGGATCGAGCGGGGCATCGCTGACGGCGGCGCAGGAGCGCTTCGAGCCGGTGCTGCGTGCCGCGGGTGCGGACGCACTGACGCTCGGTGAGCAGCTGCTCACCATGGTGTCTGCGCTGGACGACTCCGCCGCGCTGCGCCGCTCGCTCGCCGACCCCTCCCGTGAGGGCGAGGCCAAGGCCGGCCTGGTGGCCGGCCTGCTGAGCGGTTTCGACGAGCGCGTGGTCGACCTGGTGTCCGGACTCGTCCGGTCACGCTGGGCGAGCGACGCGGACCTGGCCGACGCCATCGAGCGTCTCGGTGTGGACGCCGTGCTGGCTTCCGCCGAGGCGCGCGGGGCGCTCGAGACGGTGGAGGACGAGCTGTTCCGGCTCACCCGGTCGCTCGGCGGCCAGCGTGAGGCCAAGCAGGTCCTCTCGGACGCCACCACCGCCCCCGAGCGCCGGGTGGCGCTCGTGGACGCGCTGGTCGGCGGCAAGGTCGACACCGTGACCCAGAGCCTGGCCAGGCGCGCGACGTCGTCGCTGCGTGGCCGTCGCTTCGTGCAGACGCTCGGTTGGTTCGGCGAGGTCGCGGCGGAGCGTCGCAAGCGCCTCGTCGCCTCCGTGACCAGCGCGACGGTGCTCACCCGCGAGCAGGAGCAGCGCCTCGGCGCGCTGCTCGAGCGCTCGTACGGGCGGCCCGTGCAGCTGAACGTCACCGTGGACCCGGCAATCGTCGGGGGCATGCGCATCCAGGTCGGCGCGGACGTCGTCGACTCCACTGTCCTGTCGCGCCTTGCTGACGCCTCGCGTCGTCTGGCCGGCTGAATACGTGAACAAGAACCTTCCGCCGCGGCTTTCGCGGCCACGACAGGAGATAAGCAATGGCTGAGCTGACGATCCGGCCGGACGAGGTCCGGGCCGCGCTGGACAGCTTCGTGAAGTCCTACGAGCCCCAGGAAGCGGTCGCCGAAGAGGTGGGCCGCGTCTCGTACGCAGCGGACGGCATCGCCCGCGTCGAGGGCCTCCCTGGCGTGATGGCGAACGAGCTGCTGCGCTTCGAGGACGGCACGCTCGGACTCGCGCAGAACCTGGATGTCCGCGAGATCGGTGTGGTCGTCCTCGGCGAGTTCACCGGCATCGAGGAGGGCCAGGAGGTCCGCCGTACCGGTGAGGTGCTCTCGGTCCCCGTGGGCGAGGGCTACCTCGGCCGCGTGGTCGACCCGCTGGGTACCCCCATCGACGGCCTCGGTGCCATCGAGACGGACGGCGTCCGTGCCCTCGAGCTGCAGGCGCCCGGCGTCATGCAGCGCAAGTCGGTGCACGAGCCGCTGCAGACCGGCATCAAGGCGATCGACTCGATGATCCCGATCGGCCGTGGTCAGCGTCAGCTGATCATCGGCGACCGCCAGACGGGCAAGACGGCGATCGCGGTCGACACGATCATCAACCAGAAGGCGAACTGGGAGAGCGGCGACCCGAAGCAGCAGGTCCGCTGCATCTACGTCGCCATCGGCCAGAAGGGCTCGACCATCGCCGCCGTGCGTGGCGCCCTCGAGGAGGCCGGCGCCCTGGAGTACACGACGATCGTCGCGGCTCCGGCGTCCGACCCGGCAGGCTTCAAGTACCTCGCGCCGTACACCGGCTCGGCCATCGGCCAGCACTGGATGTACCAGGGCAAGCACGTCCTGATCATCTTCGACGACCTGTCGAAGCAGGCCGAGGCCTACCGTGCCGTGTCGCTGCTGCTGCGCCGTCCGCCGGGCCGCGAGGCCTACCCGGGTGACGTCTTCTACCTGCACTCCCGTCTGCTCGAGCGTTGTGCGAAGCTCTCGGACGAGCTGGGCGCGGGCTCGATGACCGGTCTGCCGATCATCGAGACCAAGGCGAACGACGTCTCGGCGTACATCCCGACGAACGTCATCTCCATCACGGACGGCCAGATCTTCTTGCAGTCCGACCTGTTCAACGCCGACCAGCGTCCCGCAGTGGACGTCGGTATCTCGGTCTCCCGAGTCGGTGGTGACGCGCAGATCAAGGCCATGAAGAAGGTCTCCGGCACGCTGAAGCTGGAGCTGGCGCAGTTCCGCTCGCTCGAGGCGTTCGCGATGTTCGCGTCCGACCTCGACGCGGCCTCGCGTGCCCAGCTGCAGCGCGGCGCCGTCCTGACGGAGCTGCTCAAGCAGCCCCAGTACTCGCCGTACGCGGTCGAGGACCAGGTCGCCTCCGTGTGGGCCGGTACCAAGGGCAAGCTCGACGACGTCGCGGTCGAGGACGTCAAGCGGTTCGAGTCCGAGCTGCTGGACCACCTGCGCCGTAAGACCGACGTCCTGGAGACGATCCTCAAGTCCGGCAAGCTGGAGTCCGACACGGAGGAGGCGCTCAGCGCCGCCGTGGACGACTTCCGGGCGGGCTTCCAGAAGAGCGACGGCACGCCGCTCGTCGGTGGCAGCACCGAGGACGGCCCCGTCGACGTCGAGCAGGCGCAGATCGTCGTCAAGAAGAAGGCCTGACCCGTGGCCGGTGGAGCTCAGCGCGTCTACAAGGCGCGGATCAAGTCGACGCAGTCGCTGAAGAAGATCTTCCGCGCGCGTGAGCTGATCGCCGCGTCCCGCATCGGCAAGGCTCGCGCGGCGGCAGCGGCGGCGGCACCGTACGCACAGGCGATCACCCGTGCGGTGTCGGCTGTCGCGTCGCACACGGACGTGGACCACCCGCTCACGCAGGAGGAAGGCGGCAACCGCGCAGCGGTGCTCGTCGTCTCCTCCGACGCGGGCATGGCCGGCTCCTACCCGATGGCGATCGTCCGCGAGGCCGAGAAGCTCATCGGGCAGCTGACGGCCGAGGGCAAGGAGGTCGTGCTGTACGTGGCCGGCCGCCGTGCGATCGCGTACTACACGTTCCGCGGGCGGGAGATCGCCAAGAGCTGGTCGTACGGTTCGGAGAAGCCGACGCCCGAGGCGGCGCAGGACATCGCCGAGACCCTGCTCGAGGTGTTCCTCGCGGAGGAGCCCGACGGCGGCGTCAGCGAGCTGCACGTGGTCTCCACGCTGTTCGTCAACATGGTGTCGCAGCGGGCCCGCGTGGTCCGCATGCTGCCGCTCGAGGTGGTCGAGGGCGTGTCCGAGGCCGACGAGCACGAGGCCCTGCCGCTCTACGACTTCGAGCCCTCGCCCGAGGCCGTGCTGGACGAGCTGCTCCCGCGCTACATCGAGCAGCGCATCTACGCGATGCTGCTCGACGCCGCCGCGTCCGAGCTCGCTGCCCGTCAGCGGGCCATGCACACGGCGACGGACAACGCCGAGGACCTGATCCGCACGTACACCCGACTGGCCAACCAGGCACGTCAGGCGGACATCACCCAGGAGATCAGCGAGATCGTCTCCGGGGCCGACGCCCTGGCGTCCTGAACAGACCCGAAAAGACTCCCCGCCGGAGGACCCTCCGGCCCACCGAAGCGAGGCAAGTATGACCGCCACCACCGTGGAATCCACGGCTCTGGAAACGAGCGGCCCCGGCACCGGCCGGGTCGCTCGGGTGATCGGACCCGTCGTGGACATCGAGTTCCCCGATGACGCGATCCCTGAGATCTACAACGCGCTGACCGTCGAGATCGACCTGTCCGGCAAGGGCGAGAACAAGTCCGTGCTGACGCTCGAGGTCGAGCAGCACCTGGGTGACTCCCTGGTGCGCGCCATCGCCCTGAAGCCGACCGACGGCCTCGTCCGCGGCGCCGTGGTGACCGACACGGGCGAGCCCATCAGCGTGCCCGTCGGTGACATCACCAAGGGCCGCGTCTTCAACGTGACCGGCGACGTCCTGAACCTCGCCGAGGGCGAGAAGTTCGAGGTCACCGAGCGCTGGCCGATCCACCGCAAGGCTCCGGCCTTCGACCAGCTCGAGTCGAAGACGACGATGTTCGAGACGGGCATCAAGTCCATCGACCTGCTCACCCCGTACGTCCAGGGTGGCAAGATCGGTCTCTTCGGTGGTGCGGGCGTCGGCAAGACGGTCCTCATCCAGGAGATGATCCAGCGTGTCGCCCAGGACCACGGTGGTGTGTCGGTGTTCGCCGGTGTCGGCGAGCGCACCCGTGAGGGCAACGACCTGATCGCCGAGATGGACGAGGCGGGCGTCTTCGACAAGACCGCCCTCGTCTTCGGCCAGATGGACGAGCCGCCGGGCACGCGTCTGCGCGTGGCCCTGTCGGCCCTGACGATGGCGGAGTACTTCCGTGACGTGCAGCAGCAGGACGTGCTGCTCTTCATCGACAACATCTTCCGCTTCACGCAGGCCGGTTCCGAGGTCTCCACGCTGCTCGGCCGTATGCCGTCCGCCGTGGGCTACCAGCCGAACCTGGCCGACGAGATGGGCCTCCTCCAGGAGCGCATCACCTCGACGCGTGGTCACTCCATCACGTCGCTGCAGGCCATCTACGTGCCGGCTGACGACTACACGGACCCGGCCCCGGCCACGACGTTCGCCCACCTGGACGCCACGACCGAGCTCTCCCGAGAGATCGCGTCGAAGGGTCTGTACCCGGCGATCGACCCGCTGGCCTCGACGTCCCGCATCCTCGACCCGCGTTACGTGGGCCAGGAGCACTACGACGTCGCGACGCGCGTGAAGTCGATCCTGCAGCGCAACAAGGAGCTGCAGGACATCATCGCCATCCTCGGTGTGGACGAGCTCTCGGAAGAGGACAAGACGGTCGTCGGGCGTGCCCGTCGTATCGAGCAGTTCCTCTCCCAGAACACGTACATGGCCGAGAAGTTCACCGGTGTGGTGGGCTCGACGGTGCCTCTGTCGGAGACCATCGAGGCATTCAAGAAGATCGCTGACGGCGAGTTCGACCACATCGCCGAGCAGGCCTTCTACAACATCGGTGGCCTCGAGATGCTCGAGGAGAACTGGGCACGGATCCAGAAGGAGTACGGGGCCTGAGGCTTCGTCCATCCTCCGTGCGTGATGCCGTCCCGCCGGGCATGCCAGAATCAGGCAGTCCGGCAGGGACGGCATCGCGCCCGCTACATCGGAAGGAGCTCTCGTGGCAGAGCTGAGCGTGGACCTCGTGTCCAGGGACCGCAAGGTCTGGAGCGGTGCGGCGACGCAGGTCAGCGCGCCGGCCGCGGACGGGCAGATCGGCATCCTGGCGAACCACACGCCGCTGCTGGCTGTGCTTCGCCCGGGCACCATCAAGGTGGACACCGCTTCGGGGACGGCCGTTGAGGCGCAGGTCACCGGTGGTTTCGTGTCCGTGGACAACAACCTCGTCACCCTCGTGGTCGACGAGATCTCCCTGGTCTGAGGGAGAGCGCGAGTGCCCGGCGTCATATGGATCGCGATAGCGGTGCTCGGCGCGCTCGCGCTGGTGCTCGCACTCGGGATCTCCCGGCTGCGGACGCTTTCTCGCAGGGTAGGTTCGTTCAACTGCAATGCCCGGCCGACCGGGAACCCTGAGGGTTCCTGGACGCCGGGCATCGCGCAGTACGCGGTGGGCCGGATCGAGTGGTGGCGGTGCTGGTCGCTGGCGCCCCGTCCGGCCCGCACGTGGTACCGGGAGCGGCTCACCGTGACCGGTCGCACCCCGCTCGACCCGGACGAGCGTGGTCAGGGTGACCACTACCTCGTCCAGTGCCGGTACGACGGGCTCGACTTCGAGCTCGACCTCGCTGCCGGCGACTACTTCGGCCTCGCCTCCTGGCTCGAGGCCGCCCCTCCCGGACGACAGGATCTGGTTCTCTGATGCGGCTGGTCGTCGCCGACTGCTCCGCCCTCTACACGGGCCGCCTGACCGCGATGCTCCCGCCGGCTACCCGGCTGCTCGTCGTCAAGGCCGACGGAAGCGTCCTCATCCACTCCGACGGCGGCTCGTACAAGCCGCTGAACTGGATGAGCCCTCCGTGCACGCTCGCCGTGCGCGAGCCCTCCGAGGAGGCCGCCGCACGCGGCGTCACCGAGGTGTGGACCGTCCAGCACGCCAAGTCGGACGACCGGCTCGAGGTCGAGCTGTTCACCGTGCACCACGACTCCGCGCACGACCTGGGCATCGACCCGGGTCTGGTGAAGGACGGCGTGGAGGCGCACCTCCAGGAGCTGCTCGCCGAGCAGATCGCCCTGCTGGGCGCCGGGCACACCCTGGTCCGCCGCGAGTACCCGACGGCCATCGGCCCGGTCGACATCCTCGCGCGCGACGCCGCCGGCGCGTCGGTCGCGGTGGAGATCAAGCGCCGCGGCGACATCGACGGCGTCGAGCAGCTCACGCGGTACCTGGACCTGCTGAACCGCGACCCGATGCTGGCCCCGGTGCGCGGCGTGTACGCCGCCCAGGAGATCAAGCCGCAGGCCCGCGTCCTGGCCCACGACAGAGGCATCACGACTCTGCTCCTGGACTACGACACCATGCGCGGCGCGGACGACCCGACCACCCGCCTCTTCTGACGACCGCGAAGTAGAGCGTGTGTCGCGGACACACGCTCTACTTCGGCTTCTCAGGGCACGTGAGGTAGAGCGTGTGTCGGACAGGCGCTCTACTTCGCGGTCACGGACCACTTGGCGTCGGGCGTCTCCCGGATCACCGCGTACCCGCCGGCGGGCACCACGATCCCGGTATCGGTCGGCGCGTCGGTGACGAGGTCGTGCCCCTGCCCCGCGATCCGGACCGGCCGGTCGCCGTGGTGCAGCAGGAAGAGGTACGTGCCCGCCGCGCCGCGCCGTCGGATCGCCTCGAGCCCCGTACCCACCGCCTCGGGAACGACCGGGCCGACGCCGTGCTCCGTGAGCCGTGCGGCGACGAAGGCGTCCCACGACTCCTGGACCATCCGCGCGGAGACATACGTGGCGCTGCCGTCACCGACGGGATGGCGGGTCACGGCGGGCAGGCCAGCGAGCGGGCCCTGCGTGTAGGTGGCGAGGACCTCCGCCCGGGGCGGGTCCATCCGCTCGGTCCACTGGTCGACGGTCGAGCCGTCGCTGAGCTCCTGGGTCTCCGCCGGGTCGAGCGGGTGGTGCTCGGTGACCCGGATGCCCAGGAGGTCCCGCAGCCTGCCCGGGTAGCCACCGGGGGCCACTCGCTGGTGCTCGTCCGCGATCCCGGTGAACCGCCCCACCACGAGGTGTCCGCCCGCCTCGACGTACCGGGTGAGCCACTCGACGGTGCCGGAGTCCATCGCCATGAGGGTCGGGACGAACAGCACCCGGTAGCGGGCGGCGTCGGTGCCGGGCCGCACGAAGTCGACGGCGGCCCCGGCCCGCCACAGGGCGCGGTGCGTCGCCCGGACCTCCGCCGTGTAGTCGAGGTCGTCGTTCGGCAGGTGCGGCGTCTGGAGCGACCACCGGCCGTTCGCGTCCCACAGGATCGCGACGTCGGCCTCGATGACCGGTCCGTCCTGCGGTGGCTCCGCGATCTCCTGGAGGCGGCCGAGCAGCGACCCGAGCTCGACGACGCCCTCGAACGTCCGGCTCTCCGGGCCGACGTGCGGCACCATCGCGCTGTGCCACGTCTCGGAGCCGCCGGCCGAAGCGCGCCACTGGAAGAACAGCGCACCCTGGGAACCCCGCGCGACGTAGCCGAGAGAGTTGCGCAGCATCCGGCCGGGGTCCTTGAAGGCCTGCCGGGCGCCGTCCCGGATGCCGGAGGCGCTCTGCTCCATGAGCAGCCAGGGACCGCCGCCCCACGAACGGGTGAGATCGGCGCCGTACGCGACGTGGGCCTCCCCGTCCGGGCCGGTCGTGTCGAGATAGTGGTCGACGGAGGCGACATCAAGCTGTTCGCTCCAGTCCCACTGGTTGAGGTGGTCCCAGGTGGGCTGCATGAAGTTCGTGGTGACCGGAGCCGTCGAGCCGGCCGCGCGGATCTCGTCGCGCTGCTCGACGCAGGCCGCGAGCATCTCGTCGGAGCAGAACCGCTTGAAGTCCACCGCGTGGGCGGGGTTGGCCAGGTACTGCGTCGTGCGCGGCGGCAGGATCTCGTCCCAGTCGTCGTACCGCTGGGACCAGAACGCCGTGTACCAGGCATCGTTGAGCGCATCGAGCGATACGTACCGCTTCCGGAGCCAGCGGCGGAAGGCCGCCGCCGAGTGCGGGCCGTGGTCGACCGTCCCGTACTCGTTGTGCACGTGCCAGCCCCGCAGGCGCGGGTGCGCGCCGTACCGCTCGCCGAGGAAGCGTGCGACGCGCCCCGCGGCCTGGCGGTAGGCGGGGGCGCTGATCGCGTACGTGTCGCGCGAGCCGTGGGACACGTAGGTCCCGTCGGCCCGGACGGGCAGCGCGTCCGGGTGCGCCCTGGTGAACCACGGCGGTGGGGACGCGGTCGGGGTCGCGAGGAAGAACCCGATCTCGTTCTCGTCGAGGAGCGCGACGACGTCGTCCAGCCAGCCCGGCTCGAACTGCCCTTCCCGGGGCTCGATCGCAGCCCACGAGAACACCCCGATCGTCACGGTGTTCACGCCTGCTCGGCGCATGAGCGCCATGTCCTCGGCCCAGACCTCGCGCGGCCACTGCTCGGGGTTGTAGTCGCCGCCGAAGAGCAGGCGGTCGGGTACGAAGGGAACCGTCATTGGTCGTCCTCGGGTCGGTGGAGCGTCGGATCGGTAGGTAGCAGGTCAGCAGGGCAGGCAGCAGGGAGATCAGCGGGGCCGGTCAGCGGCCGAGCTCCCCGGCCCAGTGGGCCGGGTCGGGCAGCGCGGCGTCGAGCTCGGGCCAGACGTCGTCCGGCACCTCCGCGTCTGCCCACGCGGTGACCTGGGCGAGCTGGGCGGCGCTCGTCACGCCGACTATCGTCCCCGCGACACGCGGGTCGCGGTCGCCGGTCCGGAGCGCGAGCGCGCCCACGGGGACGCCCGCCGCACGCGCGATGTCGCGGATCCTCAGGATCGCGTCGCGCTGCGCGTCGTCGACGTCGCGGTAGTGGTAGTGCCGCACGGGACCGTCGTCGTCGGCGAGAGCGCCGCCGCCGAACGGGGCGGCGTTGAGGACGCCCACGCCGCGTTCGGCGCAGTCGTCCAGCAGCGTCTCCGCCGACCGGTCCAGGAGCGTGAGGCGGTTGTGCGTCACGACCGCCTCGAACTCGCCGGTGCGCACGTACTGCCGCAGCAGCCCGACCGGCCCGCCGGCCACCCCGAGGTGCTCGATCACGCCCGCCTCGCGCAGCTCCAGCAGGGCGCGGACCGGACCGTCGGGCGCCACGGCGTCGGCGAACAGCATGCGCTCCGGGTCGTGGAAGTGCACCAGCGGCAGCCGGTCGAGGCCCAGGCGTTCGCGGGACTCGGCGACGGACGCGCGCACGCGGTCGCCCGAGAAGTCGCCGGACCCCGGCAGCGGGTCCACCTTGGTGAACACCTGGACCGGGCCGACGAGCCCGTCGAGAGCCGACCCGATGTACGCCTCGGCGTCGCCGTACTCGTTGCTCGTGTCCCACGTGCGCCATCCGGCGGACGCCGCGGCGCGCAGCAGTGCGGTCGCCCCGGCGGCGTCGAGCCGGCGCCCGATACCGGACGTCCCGAGCACCACCGAGGGCACGAGCAGCCCGGTCCGGCCGAGCGCCTGGTGGGGAAGCGTGGCGGTCATCGTTCAGCAGGCCCGGACATGCGAGGCAGCGACCAGCACGGCTTGCGCATCATTCACATCTTCCTTGACGTGCGGTGAGCGTCCACGCGGTTGGCGAAGCGCTTCGATGATCAGGTGGCATCATTGCCACGCGAAATGCGGCCTGTCAACCCTGGCAGGATGTCCGCATGACTGATTCCGGTGCACTGGTGGTGCGCGGTCGCCTGGTCCAGCCCTCCTCGGTGGTGGACGACGGCGTCGTCGTCGCCTCCGGCGGCCGCGTCACGTTCGCGGGCTCGGTGTCCGACGCCCTGGCGACCGGGTACGGCCCCGCCGTCGAGACCGTGCTGCCCGCCCCCGGGACGTATCTGCTGCCCGGTCTCGTGGACCTGCACAACCACGGCGGGGGCGGCGTCTCGTTCCCGGACGTGACCACCGCCGAGGAGGCGCTGGCGGGTGTGCTGGAGCACCGTCGCCACGGCACCACCACCCTGCTCGCGTCGCTCGTGACGGCCCGGCCGGAGGTGCTGCTGGAGCGCGCTTCGGTGCTGGCCGAGCTCGCCGTCGCGGGCGAGATCGAGGGCCTGCACGCGGAGGGGCCGTTCCTCTCGTACCACCGCAGGGGCGCGCACAACCCGGCTGACCTGCAAGAAGGCAGCGTCGACCTGGTCAGGGACCTGGTCGGGGCCGCCCGCGGGTACCTGCGCACGATGACCGTCGCACCCGAGGTGCCGGGCGTGACCGGCCCCGGCGGCGTCGCGGAGGCGCTCGTCGAGGCGGGCGTGCTGCCCTCGCTCGGCCACACCGACGGCAGCACCGAGCAGGCCGAGGCGCTGATCGCGCAGGTGACCGCAGCGCTGGCCGCCGCGGGCAGCCGGCTCGGACCCATGACCGCGACGCACCTGTTCAACGGGATGCGGCCGCTGCACCATCGCCGGCCGGGCCCCATCGCGGCCTGCCTGGCCGCTGCCGCCCGCGGCGACATGGTCGTCGAGCTCATCGGCGACGGCGTCCACCTCGACCCGGCCACGGTCCGCTCGGTGTACTACATGGTGGGACCGGACCAGGTGGTGCTGGTCACCGACGCGATGGCGGCGGCAGGCGTCGCCGACGGCCGCTACGAGCTGGGCCCCATGTCCGTGGAGGTGCTCGACGGCGTCGCGCGGGTCGTCCCGGAGGAGGGGAGCCCGGAGGCCGGGGAAGAGGGGCCGATCGCCGGCGGCACCGCGCACCTGATCGACGTCGTGCGGCTCGCCGTGGCCGGTGGTGTCCCCCTGGTCGACGCCGTGCGCTCCGCGACGGCCGTGCCCGCTCGCGTCCTGGGGCTGACCGGTGAGGTCGGCAGCCTGGAACCCGGCGCCCGCGCCGACGTCCTCATCACGGACGCGGACCTGCGCCCCCTCCGGGTCCTGCGCCAGGGCGTCGACGTGGCGCGACCGTCACGGAGTTGACGCCGATGTCGCCGGGCCGTAACCGACCGCTGTTAACGTGCCGGGCATGACGCCAGTCTTCCAACCCGGCCAGACAGTGGTGCGCCGCGAGATCATGCGGGGCGAACCGTGGATCGCGATACCGCAGGTGTGCGTCCAGGACGACGGCGACCTGCTCGTCACCTACACCCCCGGCGGCACCCCGATGGTGTATCCCGAGACCGGCGCGTTCCCGGTGGGGGAGCACCCGTGGAAGCTCGCGGGCAGCACGAGCTGGCGCGGCCACGGGCGGCTCGAGCTGCACTGGACAGGGGTCGAGCACTCCCTCTTCCTGTTCTGGGACGGACCCCAGCGCGCCTTCCAGGGCTGGTACTTCAACCTCGAGGACGCGCCCCGGCGCACCCCGATCGGCTTCGACACGCTCGACCACGAGCTCGACGTCTGGTGGGCCGCCGACGCCGAGACCTACGAGTTCAAGGACGTCCTCGAGTTCGAGGAGACCGGGCCCGCGCGCTATCCCGGCCGGATGGAGCAGATCCGCGCCGAGGGCGACCGGATCGCAGGCCTGCTCGACGCCGGTGAGCTCTGGTGGGACAAGGCCTGGGCCGACTGGACGCCCGACCCGTCGTGGCAGCCCCGCACCATGCCCGCCGGCTGGGCGACGGTGCCGTTCGAGGCGCGCTGAACCGCGACTCGCCGGAGCCTGGGTCCGATCCGAAGTTCACCGGGGTAAATACCGGTGGCACGGTTGTTGCCGCGCGCTACCGTCGGACCGTGCCCTCCTCGCTGCCTGTCCCCAGACCTGCCGTACCCGGCCCCGCCGCCCCCGAGTGGCCACTGGTCACCGACCGTCTCCGGCTCCGCCCGGTAGCCCCCGCCGACGCCGAGGCGTTCCTCAGCTGGCGCTCGCGTGCCGAGGTGGTGCGGTTCATGTACCAGCCGCCGTGGGACCTGCCCACGGCTCAGGCGAAGCTCAGCACCTGGTCGACGGCGCCGTTCGAGGAGGTCGGCGACGTGCTGGTGCTGGCGATCGAGGCCGACGGCGACGTCGTCGGCGAGGCGATGCTCAAGTGGGCGGCCGGCGCGCGGCAGGCCGAGCTCGGCTACGCCCTGCACCCCGACGCCAGCGGGCGGGGTCTCGCGACCGAGGCCGCCCGCGCCATCCTGGGGCTGGCCTTCACCACGTACGGCTTCCACCGGGTGTACGCGCGGATCGACGAGGAGAACGCCGCGTCCGTCCGCGTGGCCGAGCGGCTCGGCATGCGCCTCGAGGCCCACCTCCTGGAGAACGACCTGCGCGACGGAGTCTGGTCCAACGAGGTGGTCTACGCGCTCCTCGACCGGGAGCACGCGGCGCTCGCGTAGGCCATCGACACGCGCCGCCGACGTTCCTGATTTTCGCCAGGCGGGTAGCGCTTGCCGCCCTCGGCCGGGTACCGTCCATCGAAGCGCTTCGACATCTCGTCGGCAGCGCGTCGCCCCACCGTGCCTCAGCCGCACACCTGGCCGCACCGCCGCGGCACCCTAAGGAGGAACCCATGGACGTGCCCCCCTTCCGCGATCCCGCGCTGCCCGTGTCCGCGCGCGCCCGCGACCTGCTCGCCTCTCTCACCCCGGAAGAACGGCTGGCGATGCTGCACCAGCACCAGCCGGTCATCGAGCGGCTGGGCCTGGGCGCGTTCCACACCGGGGCCGAGGCCCTGCACGGCGTCGCCTGGCTGGGCCGCGCGACGGTGTTCCCGCAGCCGGTCGGCCTGGCCGCGACCTGGGACCCCGAGCTGGTCCGCCGCGTCGGCGAGATCGTCTCGACCGAGGTCCGTGCCAAGCACGTGGCTGACCCGGCGGTGAGCCTGAACGTCTGGGCGCCGGTCGTGAACACGCTCCGGCACCCGGCCTGGGGGCGCAACGAGGAGGGCTACTCCGAGGACCCGCACCTCACCGCCCACCTCGCCACCGCCTACTGCCGCGGCCTGCGCGGTGACCACGAGCGGGTGTGGAAGACCACGCCGACCCTCAAGCACTTCCTCGCCTACAACAACGAGACCGACCGGTCCTCGACGAGCTCGAACCTCACTCCGGTCACGCTGCACGAGGAGGAGCTCCCCGCCTTCCGCGAGCCGATCGAGCAGGGCGTGGCCGCGGGCGTCATGCCGGCGTACAACCAGGTCAACGGCACCCCGGCGCACCTGCAGACCGAGCTGTTCGCCGAGCTGCGGTCCTGGACCGACGACTCGGTCGCACTCGTCTCCGACGCCGCCGCCCCGATGTTCGTGGTCAAGGTGCAGCGCGCCGCGGCGGACCGGGCGTCCGGCAACGCCGCGCTGGTCCGCGCGGGCGTCGACTCGTTCACCGACGACGACGCCGACTCGGCCCCCACGATCCAGCGCCTCCAGGAGGCCCTCGACCGCGGCCTGCTCACCATGGACGAGGTCGACCGCTCGGTCCTGCGCATGCTCGAGCTCCGCCTGCGCAGCGGGGAGCTCGACGGCGACGCCGACCCGTACTCGGGCATCACGGCGGACGACATCGACCTGCCCGAGCACCGCGCGCTGGCGCGCGAGGCGACAGCCCGCTCCGTCGTCGTGCTGCGCAACTCCGAGGGGCTGCTGCCGCTGCCGGCGGCGGGCTCGGTCGCCGTCGTCGGACCGCTTGCCGAGGCGGTGCTCACCGATTGGTACTCGGGCACACCGCCCTACGCGGTCACCCCGGCGGACGGGCTGCGCGCCGCGTTCGGCGCGGACCGCGTGGTCGTGGCCGACGGCGCCGACGTCGTCGCCCTGCGTGCGGCGAACGGGCGGTACGTCTCGGTCACGGAGGACGGCACGGCCGTCGTCGCGGACTCGGCCACGGCCGGCAAGGGCACGCGCCTGTCCGTCACGGACTGGGGCGGGGGCGTCCTCACGCTGCGTTCGGGTGCTTCCGGCCGTCTGCTCACCGGAGGCGCCTACCCGATGCGCGCGGACGCCGAGCGGGTAGGGGGCTGGGAGGTCCAGGAGAGCTTCCGCAAGCACGTGCACGAGGACGGCTCGTGGTCCCTGCTGCACCTCGGCTCCGGGCGCTGGGTGCGCGTCCAGCGCGACACCGGCCTGGTGTGCGCCGAAGGGCACACGCTCGCCGACGCCGAGCGGTTCACGGCTCGCGTGCTCGAGTCCGGCGCGGCCCTGGTGGCCCAGGCGGCCGCCTCGTGCGACGCCGTCGTCGTGGCGGTCGGGAACGACCCGCACCTGAACGGACGCGAGACGCAGGACCGGCCCGACCTGTGGCTGCCCGACGCGGCGGTGGAGACGTGGCGTGCCGCCGTCGAGGCCAACCCCCGGGCCGTGCTGACCATCGTGTCGAGCTACCCGTACGTGCTCGGCCCCGGCGTCGACGACGCCCCCACCGTGGTGTGGAGCAGCCACGGCGGGCAGGAGCTCGGGCACGGCCTGGCCGACGTGCTGACCGGCGCCGTCGAGCCGTCCGGGCGGCTCGCCCAGACCTGGCCGGCACGTCCGGAGCAGGCGGGCGACCTCTTCGACTACGACACCCGCCGCCAGCAGATCACCTACCGGCACCTGCCGGCCGGTGCGGCGGGTGCGCCCGCCTTCGCCTTCGGCCACGGCCTGACCTACTCGTCGGTGTCCTACGAAGGGTTGTCGCTCTCCGCGGCCGAGGTCGCGGCACCCGCGCCGACCCGCGACCACCCGCCGCTGACGCCCCGCGACCCGGCCGGCCAGGGCGTCGTGACGGCTACCGTCACGGTGCGCAACACCGGTGACCGGCCCGCCGAGGAGCTGGTGCAGCTGTACTCGCTCGGCGCCTCCGGGACCGACTCGCCGGTGCGGCTGCTGCTCGGCTACCGTCGCGTCCGGCTCGAACCCGGCGAGACGGCGTCGGTGGCCGTGCCCTTCGACACCGCGCGTCTCGCGCTGTGGCACGGGGCGACGGCGGTGTCCGGCGACGCGGCAGGTCTGCTCGACGGCGACCTCCGGGTCCCGGCCGGTGCCTACGCCGTGGCGGCCGGAGCGTCCAGCGTGAGCCTGCCGGTACGCGGCGAGCTGGCCGTCACCGACCCGACCGGGTGAGGATCACTGCACGAGGACGCACCGATGACGACGCACCAATGAGGACGCACCAATGAGGGTCGACCCCGACAGCCGCAGCGCGCAGGGACTGACGACGTTCCTGCAGTTCGTCGCGCTCAACGTGCTGTACATCGTGGCCTGCGTACCGGTGGTGACGGCGGGGGCAGCGACCGCGGCGCTCTACGAGGTGGCGCTGCGGTACGCCGACGAGGAACGCGGATACCTCATCCGGGGCTTCCTCGTCGGCCTCCGTCGCAACCTGTGGCGGGGCACCGCCGTCGGGCTGCTGCTCGGTGTGCCGGCCGCCATGACGGGCTTCGCCGCGACCTTCTGGCTGGCGACGGGCAGCGCCCTGGGGACCGGCATCGGTACGGTCGCGGTGCTGCTCACCGCGTACCTGGCCACCGCGCTGCTGTGCGCTCTCGCGCTGGTCGCGCGGTTCGCCGACCCGCTGGGCCGGACGGTGCGCAACGCCCTGCTGCTGCCGCTCGCCGAGCCGCTGCGGACGCTCGCCCTGCTGCTGCGGCCGGTGGCGACGGTGAGCCTGCTCTACGTGTACCCGCCGGCCGCGGCGCTCGTGCTGACCATCGGCTTCTCGGTGGGGGCCTACGTGGACGCGCTCGTGCTGCACAGCATCTTCCGGCGGCGCGGCGATGATCCGACGGCGCTCGACCCGGTCAGCCCGTTCTCCGGCGAGTGACGTGAGAGAGAGGTGCCCCCGACCTGGGCCGGCACGACGTCGACACGTCGTGTCAGCCCAGGTCAGGGGCACCTTTTGCTCGTGGCCTGGCGGCGTCAGCCGGCGATGTCGCCGTAGATGATGCCGCGGCCGTTGGTGGTGAGGTAGACGCGCCCGTAGACGAGCGGGTCGCCGGTGATGGCGGATCCCGAGTACGCCCACTGGTGGTCGTCGTCGTTGATGCGGGTCCAGTGGATGCCGCCGTCGGTCGAGCGGTAGACGGCGGCCTTGCCGCCGATCAGCGCGGAGGTGTAGATCGCCGGGTAGGCGGCGTTCCTGGCCGCCTTGCCGAAGCCGACCGACTCCGCGGTCTCGAACCTGGCGATGCGCTTCCAGGTGCTGCCGCCGTCCTTGGAGCGCCACATGCCGCCGGTGACGCCCGTCTTCTCGTCACCGCGCCCCGCCAGCCACAGGTGCTTCCTGTGGCGGGGGACGGCACGGAAGTCGTCGACGCCCGCGGTCGGCAGGCCCGTCGCCCCTGTGTCGGCGAACGTCGCGCCGCCGTCGGTGCTGCGGTAGAACGTGCCGCCCGAGAACGCGTACAGGACGGACGCGTCGACGCGGTCGGACCGGATCTTCGCCCCCGCAGGCAGGCCCCGCACCGGGATCCAGGTCTCGCCCAGGTCGGTGCTGTACACCGGGGCGACCTCGGAGCTGCCGGGCGTCCAGAAGATCCTGGACCCGTTGGCGCTGATCGCCACGGTGCCGCCGTGGCCGTCGCCGGGGACGCCCTCGACGCGCGTGGCGTTCTTCCAGGTCTTGCCGCGGTCGGTGGAGACGCCGACGTGGCCCTTCTCGTTGCCGTGCACGTTGCCGGTGCCGACGATGATGTCCCGCTTGTACTGGGCGAAGTCGACGCTGGTGCCTGTGGACCAGTCGGTGTCGATCATCGGCTCGGCCCGGTCGAGCTCGGTGTGGACGAAGCCGCCGACGTCGCCGACCGCCGAGACGAGGGTCCCGCCGAGAGCGGCGAGGTCGAGGACCGCGCACTCCTCCACGCCTTCGGCGCGGACGGCGACGGTGAACTTCTCGACCGGCAGCGCGACCCGCTGGCCGGCCTCGTCCCGGCCGATGAGCTCGCCCTGCGCGTCCCACCGGGTCAGCTCCTCGGTGCCCCAGATGGTCGCGCCGGTGCCCCACATGATCCGGTCGGAGTTGTGCGGGTCGATCGCGAGGGCGTCGATCATCCACCCCTGCTTGACCGCGTACTGGGGCCCCTGGTTCTCGCCGTTCCACGACAGCCACGGGCTGCCGGCGTTGTCCATGTCGAACCGGTCGTGGCGGTCCTGGCCCTCGGCGTAGTCCCAGCTGAGCTGCCAGGTGGCACCGGAGTCGGTGGAGCGGTAGAGGATCTCGTCGGGATACCAGTTGTTGCGCGTGGCCGCCATGAGCGTCCCGGGGTTCTGGCGGTCGACGGTGATGCCGCCGAAGCCCGGGATCACGCCACGCGGGTTGTAGGACGGGGTGACGTCGGTCCACTCGCCGGTCCGGGTCGCCAGGCGCTGGATCCTGCCGCCGTCGCCCGAGGCGGGCGCGCCGTTGTAGGGGCCTGGGTCGTGGCTGGTGACGACGTAGAGATATCCGTTGGTGTTGTCCACGGCCGACTGGGACGGGATGGTGCGGTTGCCGCCGGCGGTGCCGAGAGCTTCAGCCGCGCCCGGGACGGCCTGCCAGGTCGCGCCGCCGTCCTCGGAGACGTACAGCGGGTCGGCCGGGTCGGCCACGCCGACGTAGATCTTGCCGCCGACCTGGTCGAAGTCGATCCAGAGCACGCCCTGGTTGTCGGCGAGGAGCGGGTTCGACGGGTCGACGACGAAGTTCCCGGCGTTCGGGAACTCTTCGACACGCGCCCAGGTGCGGCCGTGGTCGCGCGAGCGCCACAGCCCGTTCCCGTTCGGCGTGCCGAGGTAGAGCTCGGCGTTGTCGGCCGGGTTGACGACGAGGCGCTCGCCCATGCCGCGGCCGGGCATGTTGCCGCCCTGCTTGAACGGGAGCTCGGCGATGCCCCAGGTGTCGCCCTTGTCGTCGGAGTAGAGCACGGCACCGTTGTTCGGGTCCCAGTCGATGGTGTAGGTGCCCACCGCGGCGTAGACGCGGCGGGTGTCGACGGGGTCGGTGGCCATGGAGACGACCCCGGAGTAGCCCCACTTGTCACGGCCGACCCAGTCCAGCAGCGGCTTCCAGGTCCGGGAGCCCTCCTGCCAGCGGTAGCAGCCGCCGATGTCGGTCCGGGCGTAGACGAGGTTCTGCTCGGTCTCGTTGAAGATGATGCCGGGCACGAAGCCGCCGCCGTTGATGGCTGCGTTCTTCCAGGTGTAGGTGGAAGCGCCGGGTGCGTGGGCGTCGGCCTGTGCCGAGGCGCCCGGGAGGCCGATCGCGGCTGCGGCCGCGGCCGTGCCGATCGACGCGAGGAAAGTGCGTCGTTGCATGATGCTCTCCTTGGTTCTGGTGACAAGTGACTGGGGCCAGGCGGACGTAAGGCCCAAGCGATCGATCGCCTGGGCCTTACGCGTGCTGTTACCGGTTCGGGCTCAGCCGAACTCGTTGGCGACCGCGGTGCGGGCCTCGTTCTGGGACTTGGCGTTGGCCAGGTCGACCTCGAGCACCTTCTCGTAGCCCAGGCCGTTCGCCGTCTCCTGCATCTCGGCGAGCAGGGCGTCGAACTCGGCGTCGTCCTTGGCGAAGGCCATCTTCCAGGAGTGCTCCACGATCGTGACCTTGACCTGGTTGCGCAGGGTCTCGATCTCGGAGTCGTCCGTCGGGGTCGTGAAGCTCGCGCCCGGTGCGACCAGGAGCTGGTCGCTGGACTGCAGGTACTCCATGGTCGTCCTGGCGCCACCCATCTTCTTGGACCAGTCGTCGACGAGCGGGTTGGCCGCCGTCTCCTGGTAGCTCGGCCAGAACTTGTAGTTGTACGGGTAGCCCGTCCGCGGGTCCTCGGAGTTCTGCAGGACGCCGCTGATGTTCAGGGTCGAGCCGCCGTCCTTGTACTTGCCGCCGCCCCACTCGGCCGGCACGTCCGCGTCACCCTCCAGGATGGCCTGCCGGCCGAAGTCCGTGAGCACCGGCCCGTCCTCGCCGTCCTCCCAGGTCAGGCCCAGGGGGCCGGCACCGGCGTAGTCGGAGGAGTTGGCCTCGACGCCCTCCGGCGAGTAGAGCCAGTCGATGAACGCCGCCATACGAGCCGGGTCCTCGGCCTTCGAGCCGATGCCGAAGACCATCGCGCCGCCGTACACCTCGGCGCCGCGGGAGAGGACCGTCTGGTCCTTCAGCGGGGCGATCATGAAGCCCTTGCCGTCCTTCATGTTCTGCTCGGTGTTGTAGGCCTGCTGGCCCAGCCACGGCCACCAGGACAGGAGGACCTGGCCGGCCTGGTACTTGGCGAACATCGTGTCGTAGTTCTGCGTGGTCGAGTCCGGGTCGACGAGGCCCATCTTGTTCGCCTCGTAGTAGAACTTGAGCGCGCGCACGTACTCCGAGCTGGGGTCGAGGACGCCGTGGTAGTCGGACCCGTCGGGCTTGGACTCGGCGAAGCCCATGTGCTCGTACCCGTAGACGGCAGGCGGCTGCCCCGCCATGGTCATCAGGTTGCCGTCCCAGTCCTTGAACAGGGACATGGCGTACGTCGGCTTGCCGTTGTCGGCCTCCGGGTGCGCGTCCTGCATCTCCTTGAGCACCGGCAGGAGGTCCTCGAGGGTGCCGATCTCGGGGTAGCCGGCCTCGGCGTAGTAGTCCCAGCGCAGGTACGGGCCGAACGTCGGGTCGACGCCCTCGGACGGCTCGGTCGGCTTGATCGAGGACATCACGGTCGGGAAGGCGTAGACGCCGTCCTTGCCCTCGTTCAGCTTCTGCACCCCGGTGTCGTACGCGGCCGCGTTCTTCATGGACCCGTAGTAGGGGGACGCGTCGAGCATGAGGCCGCCCTCGACCAGCTCGTCGGCCTGCTGGCCCTTGCCGACGATGATGAGATCGCCGAGCTCGCCGCCCGCGACGCGGGTGTTGTAGAGCGTGTCGCCGCCGCCCGCGACGTTCGGGGACAGGATGTTCAGCTCGATGTTGAACTTGTCCTTGACGACCTTGCCGAACCAGCCGCCCTGGATGCCCTGGTAGTTGGCTACGCCGTCGAAGACGTCGACGGTCAGCGGCTCGGCCTTGGACCAGTCCTGGTCGATCGACACCGCCTCGACGTCCTCGGGCGTCCCCGACGGCGTGCAAGCGGCGAGGGACAGTACTCCCAGCAGTGGAGCCACCAGCATCGCTATGGCCTTGCGTGATCTCATGACACTCCCTCGTGGTGCACGGAACTGTGTTGGCACGGAACTGTGCGGCTCAGCCGAACTCGTTCGCGACCGCGACGCGGGCCTCGTTCTGGGCCTTGGCGTTGGCCATGTCGACCTCGAGGACCTCCTCGTAGCCCAGGCCGTCCACCGTCTCCTGCATCTCTGCCTGCAGGGAGTCGAACTCGGCGTCGTCCTTGGCGAAGGCCATCTTCCAGGAGTACTCGACGATGCTGGCCTTGACCTGGTTGCGCATCGTCTCGATCTGGGACTCGTCCGTCGGGACGGTGAAGCTCGCGCCCGGCGCGACCGTCAGCATGTCGTTGGACCGCAGGTACTCCATGGTCGTCGTGGGGCCGCCCATGTGCTCGGACCAGTCCTCGGTGAGCGGGTTCGCCACCGTCTCCTGGTAGCTCGGCCAGAGCTTGTAGCTGTACGGGAAGCCCGTGCTCGGGTCCTCGTCGATCGGCAGGACCGCGGAGAAGTTCAGGCTCGAGCCGCCGTCCTTGTACGCGCCGCCGCCCCACTCGGCCGGCACGTCCGCGCCGCCCTCGAGGATGGCCTTGCGGCCGAAGTCGGTGAGCTCCGGCCCGTCGCTGCCCTGCTCCCAGGTCAGCCCCTCGGGACCGGCGGCACCCATGGTCTCGGACGCGTTGGCCTGCACACCCTCGGGCGAGTAGAGCCAGTCGATGAACGCGGCGATGCGTGCGGGGTCCTCGGCCTTCGCGCCGATGGAGACCACCTGCTTGCCGCCGTACACCTCCGCGCCGTAGGAGAAGACCGTCTGGTCCTTCAGCGGGGCGATCATGAAGCCCTTGCCGTCCTTCATGTTCTGCTCGGTGTTGTACGCCGACTGGCCCAGCCACGGCCACCAGGACAGGAGGACCTGGCCGGCCTGGTACTTGGCGAACATCGTGTCGTAGTTCTGCGTGGTCGAGTCAGGGTCCACGAGACCCATCTCGTTCGCCTCCTGGTAGAACTTCAGCGCGCGCACGTACTGCGAGTCGGCGTCGACGATGCTCTGGTAGTCCGAGCCGTCGGCCTTGGCGAGCACGAACCCCATCTCGTCGTAGCCGTAGAGGGTGGTCGGCTGCTTGCCCATCACCATCATGTTGCCGTCCCAGTCCTTGAACAGGGAGATGGCATAGGTGGGCTTGCCGTTGTCGGCCTCGGGGTGGGCGTCCTGCATGTCCTTCAGGACCGGCAGCAGGTCCTCGAGGGTGTCGATCTCGGGGTAGCCGGCCTCGGCGTAGTAGTCCCAGCGCAGGTAGGGCCCGAACGTGGGGTCGACGCCGTCGTTCGGCTCGGTCGGCTTGACCGACGAGAGCTGGGTCGGGACGCCGAAGACGCCGTCCTTGCCGTCGTTGACGTGCTGGATCGCCGCGTCGTACTTCGGCACGTTCTCCATGGACTCGTAGTAGGGCGCCATGTCCTTGAGCAGGCCGCCCTCGACCAGCTCGTCCATCCGCTCGCCCTTGTCGGTGATGATGAGGTCACCGAGGTCACCGCTGGCCACACGGGTGTTGTAGAGCGTGTCACCGCCGCCTGCCACGTTGGGCGCGATGATGTTCAGCTCCATGTTGAACTTGTCCTTGACGATCTTGGCGAACCAGCCGCTCTCGATGCCCTGGTAGTTGGCGAGGCCGTCGAAGACGTCGATCGTGATCGGGTCCGCCGCGGCCCAGTCCTGGTCGAGGGACACCGGCTCGGCGTCGTCCGCCGTTCCCGAGCCCGTGCAGGCCGTGAGGGACAGGATTCCCAGCAGCGGAGCCACCAGTACGGCTATGGCCTTGTGTGATCTCATGACACTCCTTTGTGTTTGTCGCACTTGTTCTTCTCGCGGGACGCGCGGTCAGCCCTTGACCGCGCCGAGCATGATGCCCTTGACGAAGTACCGCTGGAACAGCGGGTAGACGAAGATGATCGGCAGCACGACGATCACCGCGACCGTCATCCGGATCGACGTCGGCGTCTGGGTCGTGGCGGCCGAGACGATCGAGCCGAGGTTGCCCTGCGCGTTCTGCGCCGCCGTGGCCAGGCTGTTGGCCTGGTTGAGATAGGTGTAGAGCGTGTACTGCAGCGGGTAGAGCTTCTGGTCCGTGACGTACAGCAGCGTGTCCTGGAACGAGTTCCACTGCGCCACCGCGGAGAAGATCGCGACCGTCGCGAGGATCGGCGTCATGTTCGGGAGGATGATCCGGAAGAAGATCGTCACGATCCCGGCGCCGTCTATCTCGGCGGCCTCCTGCAGCGACTGGGGCAGCGACTCCACGTACGTCTTGACCAGGATGATGTTGAAGGGCTGCACGATCGCCGGGAGGATGTAGACCCAGAAGTTGTTGGTCAGCCCGAGCGTGTGGATCGTGACGTACACCGGGATCAGGCCGGCGTTGAAGTACATCGTGAAGATGATCAGCCGGTACCAGAGCGAGCGGTTCTTCAGGCGTTCCTGCGTGAACATGAAGCCGAGGAACGCCGACGCGAGGACGGTGGTCCCCGTGCCGATCACGGTGCGTGCGATCGAGACCAGCATCGAGCCCGTCAGGCCCGGCAGGCCGAGGACCTGCTCGTAGTTCGACAGGTGGAGGCCGACCGGCCACACGCGCACGTCGCCGAGCGCGCTGATGTCGTTCGCGCTGACGGAGTTGATGATCAGGTAGTAGAACGGGTAGCCGCACACCAGCGCGAAGAGCAGGAAGCCGGCGTAGTTGATGAGGGCGAACGGGATGTCGCCGCGGGTGCGCCGCAGGCGGGGCCCGGTGTCCGTGGTGGTCACGACGTCGGTCCTTTCCTAGATGATCGACGACCCGCGGGCGCGCTTGGCGATCGCGTTGGCGGCGAGCAGGAGTGCGAGCGAGATGACGCTCTTGAACATGCTGAGGACTGTCGCCAGCGACAGGCTGTTCCCCGTCATGCCCACGTTGTAGACGTACAGGTCGAGCACCTGGATGTGCTCCCTGTTGAAGGCGTTCTGGAAGACGAAGAACTGCTCCATGCCGTTGTTCAGGATGTTGGCGATGGAGAGGACGAGCAGCACCACGTACGTCGGCATGAGCATCGGGAACGTGATGTAGCGCATGAGCTGGAACCGGCTCGCGCCGTCGATCCGCGCCGACTCGTACAGCGACTGGTCGATACCCGCGATGGCCGCGAGGTACATGATCGCGCCCCAGCCCAGGCCCTTCCACAGGCTCCAGGCGAGCATGGTCAGCCAGACGTGCTGGTCGGTGTCCAGGAACTTCATCGGGACGGTGATCAGGCCCCAGTCGTGCAGCGTGGTGTTGACCAGCCCCGACGACGAGAACAGCGAGAACGCGATCATGTACACGAGCACCCAGGAGATGAAGTTCGGGAGCGTAGTGAGGGTCTGCACCGCGTTCCGGAACCAGCTGGCCCGGATCTCGTTGAGCAGGATCGCGAAGAAGACCGGCAGCAGCGACGTCGCGATGCCGAGGAAGCTCATGGCGAGGGTGTTCGCCATCACCTGGCCGAGCTGCCTGAGCTGCGTCTCGGACGAGACCAGGATCTCGAACCACTGCAGCCCGACGAACTCGCTGCCGCCCAGCCCGAGCGCCGGCTTGTAGTCGTAGAAGGCGGTCACCCAGCCCAGCAGCGGCAGGTAGGAGAACACGAAAGCGAGTACGAGGAACGGCAGGATGACGAGGAACATCGTCTTCGAGGACTTGCCGTGGGACGGCGGTTCACGACGTCGGCCGCGACCACGGCCCTTGCTTGCACCGACTGGTCCGGCGCTCGGCGAGATGCTCGCGCCGAGCACCTCCGGCCGCGCTCCCTGGGTGAGGCTCACCTGTCACTCCCTCGTGATCGGCCACTTCGTTGTGTGGTGCGAGCGACGAGTCGGACTCGATTCGTCGAAGCGCTTCGACATTAATACCAGACAGATGTCTTGCCGTGCAATGACCAGTAGTTCACGGTTTGGCCACGAAAGACCGGGTGTTCCACCCCGCGCCCGCCCGCGAGGCGGCGCTGCCGCAGGTGGGAGACAGCGAAGCGCTTGCTTCAGTCCAGCGGGTCGGTCGGGCCGCTCACCGAGCTCGCTCGTTCGGTGAGCACGGGGGCGAGCAGCCGCGTCTCGGACGGGTGCTCACCCTCGAGGCGGGCCATGACCATGTCGACGGCGACCTTGCCGATCCCCTCGGCGGGCAGGTCGATGCTGGTCATCGGGATCCGCTGGGAGAGCGCCACGTCGGTGGGGCAGACCGCCACCACGGACATGTCGGTCCCGACCGCTATGCCGCGCTCGGCCAGGCGCGACAGCACGTGGGGGAGCGCACCCTCGTTGTGCACGATGATCCCCGTGGTGTCCGGCGCGGTCGCCAGCAGCGTGTCCACGGCGCTCGCGGCTCCGGACGGCGAGGAGTCGCACGCCTCCACCTCGACCGTCACGCCGGAGAGCTCGGCCTGGCTGCGCAGGCCGCGCATCAGCCGTTCGGCGTAGGACGTGTGCCGCTGCAGCACCTCGGGCGGGGAGCCGATGAGCGCGACGTCGGTGTGGCCCGCGCCCACGAGGTGCCGCACGGCGAGCCGGCCGGCGGCCTCGAAGTCGAGGTCGACACAGCTCAGGCCCTCCGGGTCCTGCGGCAGGCCGATGAGCACCGTCGGCTGCTTGGCGGCCGCGACGAGGGGCACGCGCGGGTCGTCCGCCTCGATGTCCATCATCACCAGGGCGTCCACCATGGAGCCGCCGGTCACCCGGTCGAGGCCGCTCACGTCGTCCTGGGTGAGGAGGAGGATGTCGTAGTCGAAGTCTCGCGCGCGCGTCACGACACCTGCCACGAACTGCATGATGACGGGTACGCTGACGCCCACCCGGAGGGGTGCCATGAGTGCTATGACGTTGGTGCGGGACGAGGCCAGCGCTCGCGCCCCGGCATGCGGCCGGTAGCCGAGCTTGTCGATGGCGCGCTCGACACGAGCCCGTGTCGGTGCGGAGATCGGTCGCTTGCCCGACAGTACGTAGGACACGGTGGAGGTCGAGACCCCCGCCGCCTTGGCGACGTCGTCGATCGTGGCCACGGTGCTCCTCTCGGATCGATGCCGCAGTGTGCCCTGTGCGGTGGCAGGCGGTGCGCGTCGGCACCGGGCACACCAGTGTGCCGCATGCCAGGCAAGCGCTTCGATGGAAGCGTAGTCCACCTGCCGGAGGGCGGGTACTGGACACGAGCCAGCGCCTAGGGTTAGCGTGTTGAAACGCTTCGACGATCCAGACGCAGGGGTCTGGGCGCGGCCGAGAGGGTAAGGATGCCGAGGACGAATCGATGTGGGGCGCCGGTCGCGACCGGCGAACGGCTGTCCCCCGAGGGCGCTTCGGCCGTCACGCTCCGCCGTCCGACGGCCCGGCCGGAGGTACCACGTGGTACCTCGGCGCCGAGCTCTCGTCGCCCACTGCCCCAGCGGCTGAGCGAAACCAAGGAGATGCGATGAAGCACAAGCGGACCATGACCGCCGTAGCGGCCGCGATGGCCGGTGCGCTGGCCCTGACCGGCTGCACCGGACAGACCGGTGGCGGCGGCGACACCGACGACAGCACGCTGACGATCTGGCACTACGAGAACGAGGACTCGGCGATGGGCAAGGCCTGGGCCGAGGCCATCAAGATCTTCGAGGAGGAGAACCCCGACGTCACCGTCGACGTCGAGAAGCAGACGTTCGAGCAGATCCAGAAGAACGCCAAGATCGTGCTCACGGGCGACGACGTGCCCGACGTCATGGAGTTCAACAAGGGCAACGCGACGGCGGGCCAGCTCGCGGCGCAGGGCCTGCTGACACCGCTGACAGACGCCGCCACCGAACGCGGCTGGGACGAGAAGCTCACCGGGTCGCTGGCCACCACCGCGACGTACGACGAGCAGGGCCGCATGGGCTCCGGCGAGTGGTACGGGGTGCCGAACTACGGCGAGTTCGTCGGCGTCTACTACAACAAGGACATGTTCGCCGAGCACGGGCTGGAGGTGCCGACGAACCTCGACGAGTTCGAGGACGTCCTGGCCGCCTTCAAGGAGGAGGGCATCACGCCGCTCGCCGAGGCCGGCGCCGAGTACCCGCTCGGCCAGCTCTGGTACGAGCTCGTCCTCGCCTACGGCGACCGCGCCCTGGTCGACGACTACCAGCTCTTCGCGAACGACGTCGACTTCCACAACGAGGCGATGACCCAGGCCACCGAGAAGCTCGACGAGTGGATCGAGAAGGGCTACATCGCCTCCGACTCGGCAGCGCTCACCGCCGAGGACATGGGCGTCTCGTTCATCGACGGCACCTACCCGCTCATGGTCAGCGGCTCCTGGTGGTTCGGCCGCCTCGCGACCGAGGTCGAGGCCGACTGGGGCCAGTTCAACTTCCCCGGCAACACGCTGCACACGGGTTCGTCGGGCAACCTCTGGGTGGTCCCGGCCAACGCCGACTCCCCGAGCCTCGCCGAGGAGTTCATCGACATCACGCTCCGCCCGGAGGTGCAGAACGTCCTCGCGGCCGAGGGCGGCCTGCCCGTGGCGGGCGACGCCTCGGTCATCGAGGACGAGCGCACGCGTGAGCTGACCGAGAACTTCCAGGCGATCCTCGACGCGGACGGCCTGGCGTTCTACCCCGACTGGCCGGTGGCCGGCTACTACGACGTGATCGTCAGCGAGCTGCAGTCGCTGGTCAACCGGTCCAAGACGCCGGACGAGGTGCTGGACGGGCTCCAGAGCTCGTACGACGAGGGCAAGGCCGACCTGCTCGATGGCTGACAGCACCCTTACCGAACGGCGCTCGCGGTCGGTCGGGCGCCCACGAGCCCCGCGCGAGACGCGCCGCCGTCGTCGGCCGGAGTGGTTGGCGTACCTGCCGTACCTCCTGCCCGGCGCGATCGCCTTCGCCGTGGTGATCGGGTACCCGCTCGTGACGAACGTGTACTTCAGCCTGTTCAAGTGGCGCGGTGGCATGGCGCCGCTGCGCTGGAACGGGCTCGGCAACTACGTGGACCTGATGGGCGACGACAAGTTCTGGACGTCGTTCGGCAACTCGCTGGCGATGATCGTCGCGATGGTCCTGGTGCCCACGCTGCTGGGGCTGGTGCTCGCGGCGGTGCTGTTCGACTACCTCGGACGGCGGTTCGGCGCGCAGGTCTCCTCGGTGCTGCGGGCCACCTACTACCTGCCGCAGATCCTGCCGGTCGCGGTGGCGGGTGTGCTCTGGAACTGGATCCTGAACTCCCAGACCGGTGCGCTGAACGAGATCCTGCGTGGGATGGGCATCGCCTCGCCGCCCAACTGGCTCGGGGATCCCACGACGGCGCTGCCGTCGGTGATGCTCGTGCTGATCTGGGTCCAGATGGGCTACCCCGTGGTCATCTTCATGGCCGCGCTGCAGCGGGTGGACCCGGAGCTCTACGAGGCGGCAGAGCTCGACGGCGCCGGCTGGTGGGACCGGTTCCGGGCCATCACCGTGCCCCAGATCCGGCCCGAGACCTTCGTGGTGACGCTGACCTGCACCGTCGCGGCGCTCAAGGTGTTCGGACCCATCTACGTGCTGACGCGCGGCGGGCCCGAGAGCTCGACCCTCGTGCCCAGCTACTACTCGTACCTGAGCTTCTTCGACAAGTCCCAGGTCGGCTACGGCTCGGCGATCGCCACGGTGCTGACCCTCGTGATCGTCGTCGTCGCCGTGATCATCCTCGGCCTGCAGAACCGGGCCGAACGACGTGAGAGGGAGGGGATCTGACATGGCTGTCGCCACGGACGTGCGACCGCCCACGCGGCCCGCGCAGGTGCGCACCACCGCCGTCGACTCCCGGTACCGCCGTGGCGCGGGCCGCTGGCTCGTGCTGGCCGCCGCGGTGCTCGTGGGCCTCGCGGTCCTCGCGCCGTTCGGGATCATGCTGCTGAACGCCTTCAAGTCGCCGCAGGACTACGCGGCGAACGGGCCGCTGTCGTGGCCTTCCTCGCTCTACCTCGACGGGGTCGTGGCGTTCTGGGAGCGCACCGAGTTCCCGGTGAAGCTCTGGAACTCGGTGTTCATCGCAGGCATAGTCGCCGTGCTCGGGGCGCTGCTCTCGCTGCTCAACGCGTACGCGATCGGCATCGGCCGGGTGAAGGGGCGGCTGTGGATCGTCGCGCTGTTCCTGCTGGCGAACATGCTGCCGCAGGAGGCGCTGATCTACCCGCTGTTCACCATGGCGCAGTCGGTGGGCCTGTCGAACTCGCAGTGGTCGGTGATCATCATCTTCACCGTCATCCAGTCGGCGTTCGGCACCTACCTGCTCTCCTCGGTGCTGGGTACCTTCCCGCCCGCTCTGCTGGAGGCCGCGGCGCTCGACGGCGCGAGCCGGTGGCGGATCCTCTGGCAGGTCGTGTTCCCGATCGTGCGCCCGACGCTCTCGGTCCTGATGATCTTCTTCTTCATCTGGACCTGGAACGAGTTCTTCATCCCGCTGGTCATGCTGACCAGCAACGACACCCAGACCATCCCCATCGCCCTGGCGTCGCTGCAGGGCGATCGCATGATGGACGCGCCGACGATCAACGCGGGCTCGCTCGTCTCCCTCGTGCCCGCCGTCGTGTTCTTCCTGATCTTCCAGCGCACCCTGACCCGGGGCGTGACCGCCGGGGCGGTCAAGTGACTGCGCTCCACACCACGAACCCCTACGCCCTACACAGACGAGTGAGGCCCCAGCCATGAGATTCACCGACGGCTACTGGCAGCTGCGCCCCGGCGTCGAGATGCTCCGTCCCCAGGACGTCGACTCGGTCGAGGTCGGCGACGAGACGATGACAGTGTACGCGCCCACCGTGCCGATCACCAAGCGCGGCGACACCCTGAACCGTCCGCTCGTGACGGTCACGTTCAACGCTCCCGCGGACGACGTCATCGGCGTGCGCATCGAGCACCACCAGGGCCGCCGCGACCCCGGCCCGCACTTCGGGGTCAACGCGGAGCCCGGCGCGGTCAAGGTGGTGGTGCCCGAGAGCGGCCCCGCCGAGCTCACGTCCGGCGGCCTCACGGCGCGCGTCGCCACCGACGGCCCGTGGCACGTGGACTTCATCGCCGACGGCGAGGTGCTCACCTCGTCGTCGGACCGGAGCATCGGGATCGCGAGCACGCCCGACGGCGACTTCGTGCACGAGCAGCTCGCGCTCGGCGTGGGGGAGCACGTCTACGGCCTGGGCGAGCGGTTCGGGGCGTTCGTGAAGAACGGCCAGAGCGTCGACATCTGGAACGAGGACGGCGGCACCGCGAGCGAGCAGGCCTACAAGAACGTGCCGTTCTACCTGACCGACCGCGGGTACGGCGTGTTCGTCGCCCACCCCGAGCGGGTCTCGTTCGAGGTCGGCTCCGAGGTCGTCAGCCGCACCCAGTTCTCGGTGGCTGGGCAGTCGCTCCAGTACTTCGTCATCCACGGGCCCACGCCCGCCGACATCCTGCGCCGGTACACGGCCCTGACGGGGCGGCCCGCGGTCGTTCCCGCCTGGTCGTACGGGCTGTGGCTGTCGACGTCCTTCACCACGAGCTACGACGAGGAGACCGTCAACAGCTTCATCGACGGCATGGCCGAGCGGGACATCCCGCTCTCGGTCTTCCACTTCGACTGCTTCTGGATGCGGCAGTTCCACTGGTGCGACTTCGTGTGGGACCCGGCGACCTTCCCGGACCCCGAGGGCATGCTGGCCCGGCTGCACGACAAGGGCCTGAAGGTCTGCGTGTGGATCAACCCGTACATCGCCCAGCGTTCGCACCTGTTCCGTGAGGGCCAGGAGAAGGGCTACCTGGTCACCACGCCCGAGGGCGACGTATGGCAGTGGGACAAGTGGCAGGCCGGCATGGGCCTCGTCGACTTCACCAACCCCGACGCCGCCGCGTGGTACCAGGACAAGCTGCGCGTGCTCCTGGGCCAGGGAGTCGACGCCTTCAAGACCGACTTCGGCGAGCGCATCCCCACTGACGTCGTCTGGCACGACGGGTCGGACCCGCAGCGCATGCACAACTACTACACCGCGCTGTTCAACAAGACGGTCTTCGACCTGCTCGAGGAGGAGCGCGGGCGCGGCGAGGCAGTGCTGTTCGCCCGGTCCGCGACCGCGGGCACGCAGGCCTTCCCGGTGCACTGGGGCGGCGACTGCGAGTCCACGTTCGTCTCGATGGCGGAGTCCCTGCGCGGCGGCCTGTCGCTGTCCCTGTCCGGGTTCGGCTACTGGAGCCACGACATCGGTGGCTTCGAGGGCACGCCCGACCCCGCGGTCTTCAAGCGGTGGGCCGCGTTCGGCCTGCTGTCCTCGCACTCGCGGCTGCACGGGTCCAGCTCCTACCGCGTGCCGTGGGCCTTCGACGACGAGGCGGTCGACGTCACCCGGAAGTTCACCAAGCTGAAGCTGCGGCTCATGCCGTACCTCGGGCGCCTCGGCCACGTGGCGGCCGAGGAAGGTCTGCCCGTCATGCGCCCCATGGTGCTCCAGTTCCCGGAGGACCGGACCGCCGCCGCCGTCGACACCCAGTACATGCTGGGGCCGTCGCTGCTGGTCGCGCCGGTCTTCCACGAGTCGCGCGCGGAGTACTACCTGCCGGAGGGTGAGTGGACCCGTCTGCCCGACGTCGGTGGGGCCGGGCTGGCGCCGACCGTCACCGGCCCGCGCTGGGTCACCGAGGAGCACGGCTTCGACAGCCTCCCGCTGTTCGTCCGGCCCGGCACGGTGCTGCCCGTCGGCGCTCGCGACGACCGGCCCGACTACGCCTGGGCCGAGGGCGTGACGTTACGCTGCACCCGTCTGCCCGAGGGGTTCGACGAAGAGGTAGTGGTCCCCGGTGGCACCGGCGCCCCCGCGACGTTCCGCGTGCGGTACGCGTCCGGCGTCGTGCAGGTGACCAGTGAGGACGCCCCCGGCGAGTGGGGCGTCGAGTACGAAGGACGGACAGCACGGGCCACCGGCCCGGGAGAGGTGGCACTGTGAGTGCACGGAGTTTTCCCCCGGAGTTTCTCTGGGGATCCGCGACGGCGTCGTACCAGATCGAGGGTGGTGCGACCGAGGGCGGGCGCGGCCCGTCCATCTGGGACACGTTCTCGCACACGCCCGGCAAGACGCTGAACGGCGACACGGGCGACGTCGCGGACGACCACTTCCACCGGTGGCAGGAGGACGTCGAGCACATCAAGAACCTGGGGCTCGGCGCCTACCGGTTCTCCATCGCGTGGCCGCGGGTGCAGCCGGGCGGTTCCGGCGAGTTCAACGCCGAGGGCATCCGGTTCTACTCGGACCTCGTGGACGGGCTGATCGCCGCCGGTGTGAAGCCGGTCGTCACGCTCTACCACTGGGACCTCCCGCAGGAGCTCGAGGACGCCGGCGGCTGGACCAACCGCGAGACGGCCTATGCCTTCGCGCGGTACGCCCGGAAGATGGCCGAGGAGCTCGGCGACCGCATCGACGTCTGGACCACGCTCAACGAGCCGTGGTGCACGGCATACCTGGGCTACGGCTCGGGCGTCCACGCGCCGGGCCGCACGGAGGACCTTGCCGCGCTGCGGGCCGTGCACCACCTCAACCTCGCGCACGGCCTCGCCGTCCAGCAGATCCGCGAGGTGCTCGGCGACTCCGCCAAGACGTCGATCACGCTGAACCTGCACGTCTTCCGGCCGGACGACCCGTCGTCCGAGGCCGACCAGGGCGCCGTCCGCAAGGTCGACGCGCTGGCCAACCGGGCGTTCCTGGCGCCGGTGCTGGAGGGCGTCTACCCGGCGGACCTGCTGGAGAACACCGCATCGGTCACCGACTGGTCGTTCGTCCTCGACGGCGACCTGGAGATCACCAAGCAGCCGCTCGACGTGCTGGGCGTCAACTACTACTCGACGGCGCGGGTGCGTCACTTCGCCGGCGAGGGCGAGCGCCAGCAGGCCGACGGGCACAAGGACTCCGCCGGCACGCCCTGGCCCGCGGCCGACGACGTCGAGTTCCTGCCGCAGCCCGGTCCCTACACCGCCATGGGCTGGAACATCGAGCCCGCGGGTCTCACCGACCTGCTGGTCTCGCTGCGCGACTCCTACCCGGACCAGCCGCTCATGGTCACGGAGAACGGCGCCGCGTTCGAGGACACGGTGGTGACCGAGGACGGCGTGGCACGCGTGCATGACGTCGACCGGGTCGCGTACCTGCACGACCACGTCGAGGCGCTCGGCCAGGCCCGCGACAAGGGCGTGGACGTGCGTGGCTACTTCGCCTGGTCGCTGCTGGACAACTTCGAGTGGGCCTACGGGTACGACCGTCGCTTCGGCATCATCCGGGTCGACTACGACACGCTGGAGCGCACCTGGAAGGACTCCGCGCACTGGTACCGCCGTCTGGCCACGACGAACACCCTCCCGGGCGTGGACGAGGTCTCCCCGGCCTGACCGGGTCTCCCGGGCAGACCGGGTGGCCTGACTTCGGTCGGTTGCTGGCGGGTTCCCGTCACTTCGGTCGGTTGCCTCGAGATCGGTCGTTTGATTGACCGATCTCAAGGCAACCGACCGAAGTCATGGGCGGGCACGACGACGCCGGCTGCACGACCTCTGAGCGGTCCGCTGTGACCCGGCTCACCGTCCCGGTCGGCGCTCGCGGGACACGCCGAACGGTCGCGACACGCCGCGAACTGAGATCACTTTTTCGGGGCTCCGAGACCCTCCGCAGGCGTGTGAGGTGCCGGTTCTCGGGGCCTGCTGAGCCGGGCCGGGAGCCGCGGCAGCAGGCCACGCGTGCGGCCTACCGAGCGGTGTCAGAGGCTCGTGGCAGCATGGTCCCTGAGCGTCGCGAGCGATTCCGGTGTAGTGCGCTACTCGGCCTCAACCACTACATGTCGTGGGCGAGCGAGTGTCAGACCCTAGGTGTAGTGTTTGGTTCAGCGGGAGACGCAGACCCGCTCATAAAGCACATCGGTGTAAGTTCACAGATGTCCTTCGAGGTCAGAGGAGGCGGACATGAGCGTCACTGTCTACAGCAAGCCGGCATGCGTCCAGTGCGACGCGACGTACCGGGCACTGGATCGCAAGGGTGTCGAGTACACGGTCGTCGACATCACTCAGGACGCCGAGGCGCTCGAGATGGTCCGCGGCCTCGGGTACCTCCAGGCGCCGGTCGTCGTCGCCGGCGACACCCACTGGTCGGGCTTCCGCCCCGACCAGATCAGCGCGGTCGCCGCGCTCCAGGCCGCTTCGGCCTGACCTGCACCACCGCAACACCTTGTACTACCGCAACGTCGGCAAGGAGGCGTGACGTGGGCTCACTCGTCTACTTCTCCAGCGTGTCAGAGAACACGCACCGGTTCGTCGAGAAGCTTGCTCTCGAAGAGCTGGGGATGTCGGTGCACCGGATCCCGCTGCGCCCCGCCGACGGATTCCTGCGCGTGGACGAGCCCTATGTCCTCCTGGCACCCACCTACGGTGGCGGCAACGAGGGCGGGGCCGTCCCGCGGCAGGTGAGGAAGTTCCTCAACGACGAACACAACCGGTCGCTCATTCGCGGCGTCATCGCTGCGGGGAACACCAACTTCGGGGCTGCGTACTGCATCACCGGGGACATCATCGCTGCGAAGTGTGATGTCCCGTATCTGTACGCCTTCGAGCTACTGGGAACTGCGCAGGACGTCGCGCGCGTCCGCAACGGATTGGGACGATTTTGGCAGCAACAACCACTGAGCCTCTCGGCTTGACCGAAGGCCTGAGCGAGATCCCCCTGGAGAGCATCCAGATGGACTATCACTCGCTCAACGCGATGCTGAACCTGTACGGGCCGGACGGGAAGATCCAGTTCGAGAAGGACCGCGAGGCGGCCCGCCAGTACTTCCTGCAGCACGTGAACCCGAACACCGTCGAGTTCGAGTCGCTCGAAGCCAAGCTCGAGCACCTCGTCGAGGCCAAGTACTACGACCCCACCGTGCTCGCGAAGTACTCCGGTGCGTTCGTCAAGGAGCTGTTCCAGCTCGCGTACTCGAAGAAGTTCCGCTTCGAGACGTTCCTGGGCGCCTTCAAGTACTACACCTCGTACACGCTCAAGACGTTCGACGGCAAGAAGTACCTGGAGCGCTTCGAGGACCGCGTCGCCATGGTCGCGCTCGGCCTGGCCGACGGCGTCGAGCAGACGGCGCGCGACATCGTCGAGGAGGTCGTCGCCGGGCGGTTCCAGCCCGCGACGCCGACCTTCCTCAACGTCGGCAAGGCGCAGCGCGGCGAGCCCGTGTCCTGCTTCCTGCTGCGCATCGAGGACAACATGGAGTCCATCGCGCGCAGCATCAACTCCGCGCTGCAGCTCTCCAAGCGCGGCGGCGGTGTCGCACTGCTCCTGAGCAACATCCGCGAGCACGGTGCGCCGATCAAGCACATCGAGAACCAGTCCTCGGGCGTCATCCCCGTGATGAAGCTCCTGGAGGACTCCTTCTCCTACGCGAACCAGCTCGGTGCGCGTCAGGGCGCCGGCGCCGTGTACCTGCACGCGCACCACCCCGACATCATGCGGTTCCTGGACACCAAGCGGGAGAACGCGGACGAGAAGATCCGCATCAAGACGCTCTCGCTCGGCGTGGTCATCCCGGACATCACGTTCGAGCTGGCCAAGAAGAACGCCGACATGCACCTGTTCAGCCCGTACGACGTCGAGCGCATCTACGGCGTGCCGTTCGCCGACATCTCCATCTCGGAGAAGTACGACGAGCTCGTGGCCGACGACCGCATCCGCAAGACGACGATCAGCGCACGCGACTTCTTCCAGACGCTCGCGGAGCTGCAGTTCGAGTCCGGCTACCCGTACATCATGTTCGAGGACACGGTGAACGCGGCGAACCCGATCAAGGGCCGCATCACGCACTCGAACCTGTGCTCCGAGATCCTCCAGGTGTCGACCCCGTCGACGTTCAACGAGGACCTCTCGTACAGCGAGGTCGGCCGGGACATCTCCTGCAACCTGGGCTCGCTGAACATCGCCAAGGCGATGGACTCGCCGGACTTCGGCCGCACGATCGACACCGCCATCCGCGCGCTGACCGCGGTGAGCGACCAGACGTCGATCGAGTCGGTCCCGTCGATCAAGCTGGCCAACCAGCAGGGGCACGCCATCGGCCTCGGCCAGATGAACCTGCACGGCTACCTCGCACGCGAGCGCATCCACTACGGCTCCGAAGAGGGCATCGACTTCACCAACATCTACTTCTACACCGTCGCGTACCACGCGATCAGGGCGTCCAACCGCCTGTCGATCGAGCGCGGCAAGAAGTTCGGTGGGTTCGAGGACTCGAAGTACGCCACAGGCGAGTACTTCGACAAGTACGTCGAGCAGGAGTGGAAGCCGGCCACGGAGCGCGTCGCGCGCCTGTTCTCCGACGCCGGGGTCTCGATCCCGACGCAGGACGACTGGCGTGAGCTGCGTGCCTCGGTCATCGAGCACGGCATCTACAACCAGAACCTCCAGGCTGTGCCGCCGACGGGTTCGATCAGCTACATCAACAACTCGACGTCGTCGATCCACCCGGTCCCGGCCAAGATCGAGATCCGCAAGGAAGGCAAGCTCGGCCGCGTCTACTACCCGGCGCCGTACATGACGAACGACAACCTGGACTACTACCAGGACGCGTACGAGATCGGCTACGAGAAGATCATCGACACGTACGCCGCGGCGACGCAGCACGTGGACCAGGGCCTGAGCCTCACGCTGTTCTTCCCGGACACCGCCACCACACGCGACGTCAACAAGGCGCAGATCTACGCGTGGCGCAAGGGCATCAAGACCCTGTACTACATCCGCCTGCGTCAGCTGGCACTGGAGGGCACCGAGATCGAGGGCTGCGTCTCCTGCATGCTCTGACCGGTCCCGCCGCCAGCCTCGCCCGTACCGCCGCCCCTGAAGGAACTCCCATGTCGCCAACCGGCAAGCTCAAGCTCATCGATCGCGTGACAGCGATCAACTGGAACCGCCTCGAGGACGAGAAGGACGCCGAGGTCTGGGACCGTCTTGTCGGCAACTTCTGGCTGCCGGAGAAGGTCCCGGTATCCAACGACATCCAGTCGTGGAACACCCTCTCGGAGCACGAGAAGACCATGACCTCGCGGGTGTTCACCGGGCTGACCCTCCTGGACACCATCCAGGGCACGGTGGGCGCGGTGTCGCTGATCCCGGACGCGATCACTCCGCACGAGGAGGCGGTGTACACCAACATCGCCTTCATGGAGAGCGTGCACGCGAAGAGCTACTCGTCGATCTTCTCGACCCTGCTGTCGACGCCGGAGATCGACGCGGCGTTCGAGTGGTCCGAGAACAACGCGAACCTGCAGAAGAAGGCAGAGATCGTCCTCGACTACTACCGCGGCGACGACCCGCTGAAGCGGAAGGTCGCCTCGACGATGCTCGAGTCGTTCCTGTTCTACTCCGGCTTCTACGCGCCGATGTACTGGTCCTCGCGGGCGAAGCTCACGAACACGGCCGACCTGATCCGCCTCATCATCCGTGACGAGGCGGTCCACGGGTACTACATCGGCTACAAGTACCAGAAGGGCCTCGCGAAGCTGACCCAGGCCGAGCAGGCAGACCTCAAGGACTACACGTTCGGCCTGCTCTTCGAGCTGTACGAGAACGAGGAGGAGTACACCGACTCGCTCTACGGCGAGCTGGGGCTGACCGACGACGTCAAGAAGTTCCTGCGGTACAACGGCAACAAGGCCCTGATGAACCTGGGCTACGAGGCGTTGTTCCCCAAGGAGGACACCGACGTCAACCCGGCCATCCTCGCGGCGCTCTCGCCGAACGCGGACGAGAACCACGACTTCTTCTCTGGGTCGGGCTCGTCGTACGTGATCGGCAAGGCAGTGGAGACCGAGGACGACGACTGGGACTTCTGACCTCGTGTCGGGAGCTCGTCGCCCGTAGCGGCTGAAAGAGGCCCGGAACCGCAGATCTCTGCGGTTCCGGGCCTCTTGTGTGTCAGCGCGGAGCTGCGCTCAGCGTGCGGTTCGTGCGTGGGCGGCGCTCAGCGGTTCACGCGTCGATCGACCTCGCGCCGGTCACCGGCGGCTCGGCGGACCACGGGAAGGTGATCCACAGATCGGTGTCCTTCCACGAGTAGTCGGGCTGGATGATCGTGCGCGGCTTGGTGAACAGCACGGCCGAGCGTGCCTCGGCGCCCTGCTTCGCCAGGAGGTCCATGACGAGGGCCAGGGTGCGGCCGGAGTCGGCGACGTCGTCCACCACCAGGACCTTGGCGCCCGGGAGCTCGGACGTGTCCATGAGGGGCGGCAGCACGCGGGGGTCGTCCAGCGTCTGGCCGATGTCGGTGTAGAACTCGACGTTCAGCGTGCCGACACCCTTGGTGCCGAGCGCGTACGCCATCGCACCGCCGGGTACCAGGCCGCCGCGCGCGACGGCGACCACCACGTCGGGCACGAACCCGCTGTCGACGACCTTGTGGGCGAGGTCTCGCACCGCGTCGGGGAAGGTCTCCCAGGTGAGCACCTCGCGCTCCGGCATGGGAGCGGGCTCAGCGGCGGGAAGGTCTGTCGAGGTCATGGGAAGACCCTACGAGATGTGGCGGGCACCCGGTTCGGGTACCCGCCACGTCCAGGCCGTGACCAGCGGCGATGCGCACGTGGAGTGCGCGAGGTCTCAGACCGTCCCCGAGCGGACGGGCCGAGAGGTCAGGCCTTCTTGGCCTCGAGGATGTCGACCACGAACACGAGCGTCGAGTTCGCGGGGATGGCGCCGTTCTCCTGGTCGCCGTAGCCCTGGTCCGCCGGGACGACGAGCAGCACCTGGCTGCCGACCTTCTGGCCGGCGATGCCGTTGGTCCAGCCCGGGATCACGCCGTTCAGCGGGAACGACGTCGGGGTGCCGCGGCTCCACGAGGAGTCGAACGACGTGCCGTCGAGCAGGCAGCCCGCGTACTGCACGGTGACCGTCTGGTCCTTGGTGACCTCGGCGCCGTCACCCTCGACGAGAGGCTGGACCACGAGCTCCGTGGGTGCCTCGAAGTTCTTCGGGATGGTGACGGTCGGCTGGCCGTTGTCGGCGAGCGCGACGGTGGGCAGGCCCTCCTTCGGGGCGACCTCGGTGCCCTCGGCGCGCGTCGGGATCTCCTTGACCTCGGCGACCTCGACCATCGTGACCTGGATGGTCTGGTCCATCGCGGTGCTCGCCATGACGAGGCGCGTGCCGACCTTCTGGCCGATCAGGCGGTCGTTGAGCAGGTCGTACTGCGGGTCGCCGAGCGTGAACGACTCAGGCTTCTTGGTCTCCCACGTCGAGCCGCTGGTCTTGCCGTCCTTGCCCGCGATCACCACGTAGTTGATGGTCACCTGGGCGCCCTCGACGAGCTCCTCGCCGGTGCCCTCGTCGACGACACGGGACGTCGGGCCGGTAACCTTCAGCGGCGCCTTGAACGTGACCTTCGGCTCCTTGCCGACCGGGCCGTCGACCTTGATCGTGTCGACGGCCTTGACGTCGGCCTCGGACGGGCTGGGGGCGGGCGACGGCTCGGGCGCGGCCGTCACCTCGCAGACGTTTCCGTTGGAGGCGGCAGCGTTGCCGCCGTCCCCGGAGCCGTCTTGGCCTGCGCAGCCGGTGAGCGCGATAGTTGCCAGCGCGACGGCTGCCAGGCCGGCAGTTGTGCGGTGCTTCACAAGTAGTCCTTCGGTCGGGTTTGCGCCTTGCTGGGGACCGCCACACTCTAGCGGGCGGAGTTGGGTGGGGCTCCCAGGCAGTGTGATGCGCGATGCGAGCAGTTCTTGGGCGGGGTTCGAGCGATCCGCTCCGCCCTGCGGAAGAATAGTTGCCATGCCGTCGAACCGCCGCTCCAGCAAGCGTCCGTATGCCGCGGACCACGTCCCCCTCGATGTCGATCGGGCCACGGGTGGCCGTCGCAGCGAGTCGGCGGCGGACGGTGAGTGGGTGGTGCAGCGGATCCGTTCGTCCGACAAGACGTACGTCTGCCCCGCCTGCCGTCAGGAGGTGACGCCCGGGACCGCGCACGTCGTCGCGTGGAAGACGGACGTCCTCGGCGGTCCCGAGGCAGGTCTGGACGGTCGCCGGCACTGGCATAACAGCTGCTGGCAGCGCCGCGCGAACCTGCGGTGAGCCCGCGGGCGGCCAGCGGGGCGACAATGGGATCGATGACCACCGAAGCGACGCCGGACGAGGCTTCCGGCCAGACGACCCACCAGATCCGCTCGCTCACCGTCCTGCCCGCGCAGCGGGAGGACGTCGAGCTGCACACCGCCGACGGCCTGACGCTCGTGGGCGAGCTGGCGCTGCCCGTGGACAGCGAACCGGCGGCCAGCCTGCTGACGCTCCACCCGCTGCCCACGCACGGGGGCTTCATGGACTCCCACGTGTACCGCAAGGCCGCGTGGCGCCTGCCCGCGCTGGCGGACCTCGCCGTCCTGCGGTTCAACACGCGCGGCACCTCGTCCCCGCGCGGCACGAGCGAGGGTGCGTTCGACGGCGGCGACGCCGAGCGGTACGACGTCGCCGCGGCGATCGAGCTGGCCGAGTTCCGGGGGCTGCCGCGGCCGTGGCTGGTCGGCTGGTCCTTCGGCACCGAGCTGGTGCTCAAGCACGGCACCGACCCGAGCATCGAGGGCGCGATCCTCCTGTCGCCGCCGCTGCACCGCGCGACCGACGAGGACCTGGACCGCTGGGCCGCGTTCGGGAAGCCCCTCGTCGTCCTCGTACCGGAGCTCGACGACTACCTCCGGCCGGAGGAGGCTCGCCGCCGCTTCGCGCGCGTGCCGCAGGCCGAGGTGATCGGCGTCGACGGAGCCAAGCACCTGTGGGTGGGGGAGCCGGCGGTCGCCCGCGCGCTGAACGAGATAGTGGCCCACGTGCTGCCCGACCATCCGCTACCGCTGCCGACGCACTGGGACGGACCCGTAGGAGCTGCTTGAGCGGCCTCACCACGACAGCACCCACCACAGGAGGACGACGATGACCTCACAGACCCTGGCCACCTTCACGCTGCACGACGGCGGCGGAGTGCCGCTCGTGCTGCTGCACGGCTTTCCGCTCGACCACCGCATGTGGGCGGCCTGCGCGGCGTTCCTACCTCCGGGCACCCGCGCCATCGGCGTCGACCTGCCGGGCGCGGGGCACAGCGACCTCGACGGCTTCCAGCCGAGCATCGACCACACGGCCGACTGGGTCCACCGGACCATGACCGAGGCCGGTGAGGGAAACGCGGTGGTCGTCGGGCACTCGATGGGCGGTTACGTGGCGCTCGCCCTGGCCGAGCGGCACCCGGGGTTCGTCGCGGGCCTCGGGCTGGTGAGCACCAAGTCGACGGCGGACACCGAGGAGGCGCGTGCCAAGCGCCTGCGGATCGCCGCCGCGGTGGAGGCCAGCCAGACGGTGGACGCCGTCCTCAGCATGCCCGCCGCCCTGGTGGGTGCGACGACCACCGAACGCCGGCGACACCTCTTCCCGGTGCTGGACTCGTGGATCCGCGCGCAGTCGCCCGCAGGTGTCGCCTGGGCACAGCGCGCGATGGCGGCCCGCCCGGACCGGACGGCGGTGCTCGAGCGCTTCGACGCGCCGGTCTCCGTGGTGGTGGGGGCGGAGGACAGCATCACGCCGCTCGCCGAGGCGGAGCACATGGTCAAGGCGGCTGGTACGTCCGCCCGGCTCTCCGCCGGTGACGGGTCGCTCACCCTCGTGCCCGGCGTCGGCCACATGAGCGTCGTGGAGGACCCGCAGGCCGTCGCCGCGGCCCTGGCCTTGCTGCACACCCACGTGGTGGCGCACCGCTGACCAGCACGCCGAGCTCCTCCGCGAAGTAGAGCGCCTGTCCGGGTCTCCCTGGACAGGCGCTCTACTTCGCGGAACTAGGTCAGCAGGCGGTTACTTCGAGGCGCCGGCCTTCTCGGCGACCGGCTCCTCGGCGTCCTCGCTCTCGGCGGGCTGGCCGGCCTTCGTGCTGGCCTTGGTGCCCTTGACCGACGGGATGACCACCGTCGCCGTGCCGACGGGCACGGGCGTGGGGTTGCTCGGCGGGATCGACGCGGGCATCGAGCCCGTGTCGGTGGACTCGGGAACCTCGGGCTCTGCCTCGGTGCCGTCGCCGACGACGGCGAAGCGGGCCTGCTGCGCCGGGGTCGCCCCGGACATGCCCTTCGGCTTCGACGGCAGGGCGGGCTTGGCCGGAGCGGCCTCGGTCGGCGTACCGAGCATGCCCCGCAACTCGTCCAGGTACGAGTTGATCGAGTCGTGCTGACGCGTCAGATCCTCGAGCTGGTGCTGTGCGGCCGACCGGCTCGACTCCGCCTCGGCGCGAGCGTCGTCGATCGTCTGCTCGGCGAACTCCCTGGCCTCGGCCACGATACGGTCCGCGGACTTGCGGGCGTCCGCCACGAGGTCCTTGACGTAGACGTCGGACTCCGAGCGGATCTTCTCCGACTGCTCGAGAGCCACGGCCACGCGCTTCTCGGCCTCCGCTGCGTGCTCCTCGGCAGTGCTGACCAGCTTGGCCATCTCGGACTTCGCCGTCTCGTGGCGCTCTGCGAGCTCCTTCTCGACGCTCTCCTTGCGGGTGGCGATGTCGAGCTCGGCCTGGGCGAGGGCCGCACGGGCCTGCTCGCGCAGCTCCTCCATCTCGGTGGTGACGGCGTTGGCCGCCTCGGCCGCCTGGCGGCGTGCCTCCGAGAGGATCTGCTCGGACTCGGCCCGGGCGTTGGACAGCATCGCGGAGGAGTCGCGCTCGGCGGACTCGCGCTGCTCGCTCGTCTGGGCGGCGACCTCGGAGCGGAGCTTGGCGGCGTCCGCCTCGGTCTTGACGCGCAGCTCGGTGGTCTCGCGCTCGACGGTCGAACGCAGGGTGCCGAGCTCGCGCTCGAGGCTGGCCCGGCGCTCGCTCTCCTCGGCGTTGATGGCGCTGGCGATCTGCGCGGACTCGCGCTCGGCGGAACCCACGAGCTCCTCGGCGCGGCGCTGTGCGGCCAGCAGGTGGCCCTCGGCCTCGGCCGCCATCGTGGTGCGGATCTCCTCGGCCTCGCGGCGGGCGCTGGCGAGCATCTCGGCGACCTCGGACTCGGCGCGCGAGCGCACCTGGCCCGCGGACAGCTTCGCCCGCGCCATGATGTCTGCGGCCTGCTGGTTGGCCTGGTTGATGATGTCGGTCGACTGGTCCTCGGCCGAACGCAGCAGCAGCTCGATGCGGGAGCCGAGGCCGGCGTACGAGGGCTTCTCGGTCTCGCGCAGATTGCGCTTGGCGTCGGTGAGGTCCTGCGTGAGCTGCATGGCGCGGCTGTCAGAGGCCTCGACCTGGCGCCGTGCCTCTTCGAGGGCGTGATTCAACCGGTCCAGGTGCGCATGCACCTGGTCGCGGTCGTATCCGCGCATTGCAGTCGGAAAGAGCGAGCGCTCGTCGGACACGGTGCAGACCTCCAGTGTCGGAACTTGGTGAGGCGCGGGTCAGGCTCCCCCCTGGGACGCCGCTTATACCGGCCGTCCGGCGCCCAGGATACGTGCCTTGTGCGGATGTGGATACTCCCGCTAGCGGATGCAATGTACGTATTGCATGGAATACTCTCGCTGGCCCGCGCGGCCTGGCCTGCGCGATCCAGCTCGCGCGACCCGGTGGCGGTTCAGGCGCGCCCAGTGAAGGAAGCGTGAGAATCCCGACCGAACCGCACAAGCACGCCCGTCATTGGACAGGGCTCGTTGTTCGGTCCCTATGCTGGAACATCCACCTGATCGACGGGCCGCGCGCCCAAAATTCGAAGGGAATCGGTGGTGCAACGCTTTCTGGCAATCCTCCTGATCCTTGCCGGACTCGGCGGGATCGGTTACGGGGTTGCGACGGCAACCGTCCTGCGCGAGTCCGACACGGTTGTCGCGACCGCGACCCCCAGCGGCGACGGAACCATGGTCGTGACCGAGCCCGGCGTACTTGGCCTGGTCGACGACCAGGTGACCGTGCGAGCCACTGTCCCGGAGGGGCAGAAGGTCACGCTCGCTCTCGGGTCCGACGTCGACGTGCTCGGCTGGGTGGGCCAGGACCCCTACGACTCGGTGACCGGCCTGTCCTCCTGGGAGACGCTGAGCGTCGTCCCGGGTACCGGTGCCGCCCCCGAGGGGGAGGCGGCAGAGGGCGAAGAGGCAGAGGAGTCCGGCGAAAAGCCGGAGGCCGGCCCTGATCCCGCTGGGTCCGACATGTGGATCTCCGAGGTGAGTGGCGAGACCACCGCCCAGATGCGCTGGACGGAGCAGCCCGGCCGCACGGTCCTGCTGGCCGCAGGCGTCGGCGAGGGTGCGCAGGCGCCCACGCTGGAGTTCACGTGGCCCCGCCCCGTGAACACCCCGTTCCTGTGGCCGGGCGTGCTGGGCGGTGGCTTCCTCCTGATCCTCGGCGTCTTCCTGGCCATCGGCGCACGTCGGAAGAACCGCGGCTCCGGCAAGGGACGCTCGTCGTCGGCCGGCCGTACGCGGAAGACGGACTCCGAGCTGTCGCGCCGGGACACGGTCTTCGAGGTGGACGGCGACCGGTCCAGCCCGGCCGCGCACGAGCCGGCCGCGGGCTTCCCGCCCGCGCTGGGCGACCCTGCCGACGGCGGTACGGCGGTCTACCCGCCGGCCGGCCAGGAGCCGCCGGGCCGCGACAGGCCCGAGCGCGGCAGGCCCGAGCGTGGCAGGCCCGGGCCCGAACCGGTGCGGCCCCCGGAGCGGGGTCTGCCCGAACCCGAACAGGACCACACCCGCACCTGGGGTGCGCCTGCCCCGTTCGGCGGAGCGGCTCCCATCACCCCGCCCCCGGTTCCCGAGCAGGCTCCCGAACCGGTCGCCGCCCCTGCGGCGTCCGTCCGCGGGATCCGGCGTCGCCGGGGCCAGGCGCCCGGAGCACCCGTGCCCACCGGACAGCCCTCGGCAGAGCGGACGCCGTTCGGCGGAGCCGCACCCGAATTTGGCGGAGCCGCACCCGAACAGGCACCGGCGTCGCCCCAGGCGCCGGCCGCCGCACGGGCCGAGCCGGCCGCTCCCGCGGCGTCGGGCAGGCCACTGACCCGACGCGAGATGCGCCTGCGCGAGCAGGCGCAGCTCAGGGCCGCGACAGGCGCCATGCCCACCGTGCCCGCGTCCGAACCTGAACCCGAACCCGAGCCCGAGCCGGAGACACCGAACAGCCGGGCTGCCGCGTGGCGCCAGACCTGGGGCGTCACCGGGAACGACGGAGGTAACTCATGAGACGCTCCACGACCCGCGTCACGGCCGTGGTAGCAACCGTGCTCGCCACGGGTCTGCTCACCGGCTGTGCCGAGGAGCTGCCGACCCCGACGCCGGAAGCGCCCGTCGCGCAGGCGGTCGTCACGGAGTCCCAGGAGCGCAAGATCCTGGACGACGTGGCGAGCGTCGTCGGCAAGGTGACCAAGTCCAGCGACGCGAAGTCTCTCGGTTCACGCCTGACCGGGCCCGCTCTCGACATCCGCGAGACGCAGCTCAAGGTCGCCGGCGCCCGCAAGGACACCGAGCCGCTGACCGACCTAAGCATGGAGATGCAGCAGGTCATCCTGCCGTCGGACCAGGAGTGGCCGCGCAGCAGCTTCGCCATCACGGTGCAGCCCAAGGACCTCACGACGCCCGTGCTCATGGCCTTCGACCAGGCCACGGCGCGCGACCAGTACAAGCTGTGGGCCTGGGTACGCCTGCTGCCCGGCGTGACCATGCCGCGGTTCGCCGAGGCCCAGCTGGGCAGCCCCGCCGTCCCGCCGGACGACAAGAGCCTCAAGGTGACACCTGCCGACGCGATCAAGCAGTACGCGTCGGTGCTCACCGTCGACAAGGACTCGAAGTACGCCGACACCTTCACCGACGACGACCTGCGCCAGTTCTTCCGGGACTACGGCAAGCTCCAGGTCGACGCGATCAACAAGGAGAAGTGCGGCGGCGACTTCAAGGTGGAGTACGAGCCCACGAAGGATCCGGTGAAGGCGGTCCGCACGGCAGACGGCGGCGCGCTCGTGATGGCGGCGATGATCAGCCAGGAGACGATCACCGCCAAGGAGGAGGGCTGCGAGATCGGCCCGCCGACCGAGACGACCCAGGCGCTCTGGGGCGACGCCGACGTGAGCAACGTGGTCGAGGTCAACTACCGGGACATCGTGGCGATGTACGTGCCGCCCAAGGACTCGGACGACCAGGTCAGCCTGGTCGGCTACGAGCACGTGCCGAGCTCGGTCTCGAACGGCTGACCAGGCCGGCGAGCCGATCAGCAGCCGCCGCTAGGGTGGCCTCCGTGAATCTACGGAGGCCACCCTTGCTGCTTTCCGAAGCTCTTTCCACGGCCCGTCGGCAGGCTGCCCGACGGCGGGGCGCCGCCCGCCTGGCCGTGGCCGGCGCCGTCGCGGCGCTGGTCGCCGGCTGCACGGCGGAGCCGCCCGCGCCCCAGGCCGACGCGCCTGTGGTCGCGGCAGTGGTCAGCGAGACCCAGGAGCTGAAGATCCTGGACCGGGTCTCGACCGTCGTCGCGGAGGCGGACCGGGCCGACGAGGCGAGGTCGCTGGCCGCGCGTCTGTCCGGGCCCGCGCTCGCCCTGCGCGAGGCCGAGCTGGAGCTCGCCGCGGCCCGCGGCGACGACAAGCTGCTGACCGACCTGTCGCTGGAGATGCAGCAGGTCGTGCTGCCGTCCGAGCAGGGCTGGCCGCGCAGCAGCTACGGCATCGGGGTCACGCCGAAGGGCAAGGGCACGCCGGTCCTCGCGGCCTTCGAGCAGGCCTCCGCCCGGGAGCAGTACAAGCTCTGGGGCTACGTCCAGCTCCTGCCGGACATCACGATGCCCCGCTTCGCGGAGGCTGCCCTGGGCAGCCCGAGCGTAGCGGTGGACGACACGACGCTCAAGGCGACGCCCGAGGCGGCCGTCGCGCAGTACGCGTCGGTGCTGACGCACGACGAGCGCTCGCGGTACGCCGATGGCTTCGCAGACGACTACGTCCGCCGGCTGATCCGGTCGTACGGCGAGCTCCAGGTCGACGCCATCGAGGAGAAGGACGGCAGGGGCACCTTCGAGATCGAGTACGAGCCAACGGACGACCCGGTCAAGGCGGTCCGTACGGTCGACGGCGGCGCACTGGTCCTCGGGGCGCTGACCAGCAGGGAGACGGTCCGGGCCGAGGAGAACTGGCAGCTCGGCCCGCCCACGCCGTCGGCCAGGGCGCTGTGGGGCTCCGCCGAGCGGACCAACGTGGTGCGGATCGCCTACCGGGACATCGTGGCCCTGTACGTACCGCCCAAGGACTCGGACGTCCAGATCAGTGCGGTCGGCCACCACCGAGTGCCCTACGACGTCTCGAACGACTGACCGCGGGGCCGGTCGGGGCGGCTGCTCGCCGATTCTCGCTGAGAGCGGAGTCGGCGGGTGAGCGCCGGCACGGTCATTAGGATTGCCCCCATGAGCAGTCCGTCCCCTCAGCCCGGGCCCGCCCGGAGCGCACAGCCCGAGTTCGCGGTGCGCGGCGCCGTCGACCTGTCCGCCCTCAACCGACCCCAGGCGCCGCCGCCCGGTGAACCCGGCGGCGCCCCCGAAGCCGGTGGCTTCGTCGTCGACGTCAGCGAGGCGAACTTCGAGCAGCTGGTTCGTGACTCGTCCACCTATCCGGTGGTGATGCTGATCTGGATCCCGACCGACCAGGCGAACGCCGAGCTCGGCGTCACGCTGGGCCGCCTCGCCGACGAGTACGGCGGACGGTTCCTGCTCGGGCGCGTCGACGCGCAGGCCTACCCGCAGGTCGCCGCCGCCTTCCAGGTGCAGGGCGTGCCCACGGTGGTCGCCGTGCTGCAGGGCCAGCCCTTGCCGCTGTTCCAGGGTGCCGCGGAGGAGCAGCAGATCCGCGGTGTGCTGGACCAGGTCCTGGCGGCCGCCGAGCAGAACGGCGTCAACGGCCGGGTCCCGGGCGCCGCACCCGTGGCGGACGCGGTAGAGGCCGAGCAGCTGCCGCCGCTCCCGCCGCTCCACCAGGAGGCGTACGACGCGATCGAGCGCGACGACCTGGATGCCGCCGTTGCCGCGTACGAGAAGGCCTTGCGGCAGGACCCCAAGGACTCGGACGCGACGGCCGGCCTCGCGCAGGTCCGCCTCATGCAGCGCACCCAGGACGCCGACCTCGCCGCGGCGCGCAAGGCCGCGGCGGACGCGCCGGCCGACGTCGACGCGGCGCTCGCCGTCGCCGACCTGGACATGCTGGGCGGCAAGGTGGACGACGCGTTCGCCCGCCTGCTCGACCTGCTGCCCGGCGCCGACGCCGACGACAAGGAGAAGCTCCGCGTGCGGCTGCTGGAGCTCTTCGAGCTCGCCGGCCCGGGCGACCCGCGGGTAAGCAAGGCCCGCAAGCGCCTGGCGATCAGCCTCTACTGACCTTGCCCAACCGTTGAGTGCGGGATCTTCGCCCTTCCTGAGCGGTTGGAAGGGCGAAGATCCCGCACTCAGCTACGGGGTTCGGGAATGAGGACCAGGGCGCCCAGCGGGGGGACCCGGACCACTGCCGACCACGCGCGGCCGTGGTGCGGCACGGGTTCGGCCTGCACGCGGCCCATGTTCCCCACGCCCGAGCCGCCGTAGACGGTCGCGTCGGTGTTCAGCGCCTCGCGCCACACGGAGGCCGCGGTCGGCTCGGCGGCGGTCGGGGTCTCGACGGGCTCGACCAGCGAGGGCTCGGCTCCAGCGGCGGTCTCGGCAGACTCGACCTGCGAGGTCTCCGTCAGCGGCAGCGTCGGCAGCGGCAGCCGGTAACCCTCGTGGGGCACGCCCGCGAAGTTCACGACCACCACCACCGGGTCGCCCGAGCGTGACCGCCGCACGTACGCCAGCACGTTGTGGTCGGCGTCGTCACCCTCGAGCCACTCGAACCCGGTGTGGTCGAAGTCCAGCTCCCACAGCGCCGGCGTCGCGCGGTAGAGCGCGTTCAGGTCCCGGACCAGGTGCTGCACGCCCGCGTGCCCGGCGTCGCCGAGCAGGTGCCACGGCAGCCCGTCCGACTCGGACCACTCGGTCTCCTGCGCGAACTCGCACCCCATGAACAGCAGCTGCTTGCCCGGATGCGTCCACTGGTACGCGAGGAAGGACCGCACGCCCGCGAGCTGCTGCCACCGGTCGCCCGGCATCTTCCCGAGCAGCGAGCCCTTGCCGTGCACGACCTCGTCGTGGCTGATCGGGAGCACGAACTGCTCGGTGAACGCGTACACCAGCGAGAACGTCAGCTCGCCGTGGTGGTAGCGCCGGTTGTACGGGTCCTCGGCCAGGTAGCGGAGGGTGTCGTTCATCCAGCCCATGTTCCACTTCAGGCCGAAGCCCAGCCCTCCGCTGGAGGTCGGGCCGGTGACCTGGGGGAACGCCGTCGACTCCTCGGCGATCATCATGACGCCGGGCGTGCGCCGGTAGGCCGTCGCGTTGGTCTCCTGCAGGAACGCGATGGCCTCCAGGTTCTCCCGCCCGCCGTGCACGTTGGGGGCCCACTCGCCCTCCTTGCGGGAGTAGTCGAGGTAGAGCATGGAGGCGACGGCGTCCACGCGCAGCGCGTCGACGTGGAACTCCTCGAACCAGTAGGTCGCGTTCGCCACCAGGAAGTTGCGCACCTCCCGCCGGCCGAAGTCGAAGATCAGCGTGCCCCAGTCCTGCTGCTCGCCACGCCGGGGGTCGGGGTGCTCGTACAGGGGCGAGCCGTCGAAGCGGGCGAGGGCGAACTCGTCGCGCGGGAAGTGCGCGGGGACCCAGTCGAGGATGATGCCGATCCCCGCCTGGTGGAGCCGGTCCACGAGGTGGCGGAAGTCGTCGGGCGAGCCGAACCGCGACGTCGGCGCGTAGTAGCTGGTGACCTGGTAGCCCCACGAGCCCCCGTACGGGTGCTCCGCGACGGGCAGCAGCTCCACGTGCGTGAACCCCTGCTCGACGACGTAGTCGGTGAGCTGCTCCGCGAGCTCGCGGTAGCCGAGGCCGGGCCGCCACGAGCCCAGGTGCACCTCGTACACACTCAGCGGCGCGGAATGCGGGTCGGTCGCCGTCCGCGCGGCAATCCACGCGTCGTCGTGCCACTCGTGGCTCGAGGCGGTCACGACGCTCGCCGTCGCGGGCGGCTGCTCCGTCGCCTTGGCGAGGGGGTCCGCCTTGGCGCGCCAGACGCCGTCGGCCCCCAGGATCTCGTACTTGTAGCGCAGGCCCGGGCCGACGTCGGGGACGAAGAGCTCCCAGACACCTGTGGAACCGAGCGACCGCATGGGGTGCGTGCCGCCCCAGCCGTTGTGGTCGCCCACGAGACGTACGCCGCGGGCGTTCGGCGCCCACACGGCGAAGGCGACGCCGGCGATGTCGCCCGTCGCGCTCGGGTACCGGTGCAGGTTGGCGCCGAGCACCTGCCAGAGCTGCTCGTGCCGGCCCTCGCCGATCAGGTGCAGGTCCACCTCGCCGAGGGTGGGCAGGAACCGGTACGGGTCGTCGGACGTCCAGGTGTCCGTGCCGGAACGGGTGCGGAGGCGGTAGTCGGGAGCATGTCTGGTCCCGTCCGCGCCCTCTGTCGTGGGCACGACGGCGGCCCATACCCCCGCGCCCTGGTGCGTCGCGACCACCTCCGTCTCACCGCCCGGGCCGGAGATGGTCACCACCACCTCGTCGGCAAGCGGCCGTAAGGCGCGTACCACCGCCAGGGGCCCATCGAGCAGATGGGGGCCGAGCACGGTGTGCGGATCGTGGTGGGTTCCGGACGCGATAGCGGTCAGGACCTCGAGGTCGACGTCGGGCAGGTCTGCCATGGGTTCACCCTTCCATGGGGAGGAGGTGACGTGCGACACGTCCGGGCTGGTAGGGGTCACGAAGCGAGGACGCGTTCCACAGCGGTCAGCGGGATGTGCATCCACGCGGGCCGGTGCCGGAACTCGTAGACCACCTCGTACAGCGCCTTGTCCAGGACGAGCGCGCGCAGCAGCAGCTCGGCGTCGGCGACGGAGAGCTCGCTGCCCGACGCCGTCGCGCCGCTGGCCTGCCGGTACCCCTCCAGAAAGCTGATCTGGGCGTGCCCCACCCAGTGCGGGTCGGTCGCCTGCCCGACGGCGGCCGCGTAGTCGAGCGAGCGGAGCAGCCCGGCGACGTCGCGCAGCGGCAGGTCGGGCGCCACACGTTCGGACACGGGACGCTGCGGCTCGCCCTCGAAGTCGAGCACCTTCCAGCCGTCCGGCGAGTAGAGCGCCTGGCCGAGGTGCAGGTCGCCATGGATGGACTGCAGGGGTACGAGCCCGCCGGTGCGCTCGACGGCGGCGGACAGGCGCTCGCTCACGGCGTCGAACAGTGCGGCGACGCCCGCGCGGTGCGGGGCCAGGTCCGGTACGTCGGCGAACGCCTCGGCGGCGCGCCGCCGCAGCACGCCCATGAAGCTCGCGGGCTCGAGCCCGGGGCCAGGGCCGAGCGCCTCGAGCAGCACCGCGTGCAGCTGTGCGACGACGGCCCCGAGCTCAGCGGCCCGCTCCCCGAAGTCCTCGTCGCGCGAGGCGTACGCGCAGGCGAGCTCGAAGCCGTCGGTGGCGTCGGTGACCAGCTCGGAGAGCACGGCGAGGTGGGCGAGCGGCTCGGCGTCGAGGTCGTCCGGTACGGGCAGCGGGACGGCGCCGAGGTACCGGGGGACGCCGTCCCAGCCGGCCCAGGTCAGGGCCTCCGGGATCACGACGTCGGGATGTGGGCCCAGCGCGACGGTCCGGAGGATCTTGAGCATCCCGCCGCGACCACCGTGCGCGGACAGCGCGGGAAGCATCACCGAGGTGTTCGACTGCTCGCCGGAGATGCGTCTCGCGCCGGCCATCTCCGCGCAGTCCGCCGGCTCGCAGGCCTCGGGGAGGGCGGTCGTGAGATAGGCGTGCCAGGCGGTGGGGTGGGCTCCGCCATCGTGCACCGTCGCGGTGCCCGACGCCGTGGTCACCGTGCCGATCAGTCCCGCCGCCTCGGTCTCTGCGGTGTCGGCCTCGGGCTCCGCGGTGGGGGTCAGGACCAGCGGGACCTGGATCACCAGCGAGTCGGATCCCGCGGCGAGGCCGGGGCCGGCCAGCCGCAGGAGGGCGACGACGACGTCGGCGACCCCCGGGAAGGTGACGGTGAGCCAGGGCTCGTGCGTGACCCCCTCGGCGGGTACCGGGTACCAGCGCTGCTGGGGCAGCCACGTATCGAGCAGCCGCAGCACCTCCGGGGGGAGGTGCGCGGCCCCGGGGGAGACGTGGACGAGTCGCGCCGCGCTCACACCGCTCCCGCCTGTCCTGCCGGCTCGGCCGATCCGGCGCGCGCCGGCGGGGCCAGCACCAGCCAGTAGAAGTCGCGCGCACCCCAGGTCATGGTGAGGATCCCGTCGTCGCCGACGCTCGGGAACCCGGCCCCGCCGAACACGTCGGTGAGCGTCCAGCCGGCGTACCCGGGCAGCTTGATGGTGGACGAGCGCGCCGTGGCGGACAGGTTGGCGGCCACCAGGATGGTCTCCTCGGCGGAGGACCTGGTGAACGCGATGACCGACTCGTCGTTGCAGTCGAGCGCCGTGAAGTCGCCCGTCCCGAACGTGGGGTGCAGGCGCCGGAACGCCAGCATGTTGTGCATCCAGTGCAGCAGCGACGTCGGCTGCGCGAGCTGCGCCTCGACGTTCGTGTGCTGGTAGTGGTGCACGAGCGACTGGACGAGCGGCAGGTAGAGCTTGCCCGGGTCCGCCGTGGAGAACCCGGCGTTGCGGTCCGGCGTCCACTGCATGGGGGTGCGTACCGCGTCGCGGTCGGGCAGCCAGATGTTGTCGCCCATGCCGATCTCGTCGCCGTAGTAGAGGCACGGCGTGCCCGGCATGGACAGGAGCAGCGCGTTGGCCAGCTCCATCTCCTTGCGGGAGTTGTCCAGCAGCGGGGCCAGCCGCCGCCGGATCCCCACGTTGGCCCGCATCCGCGGGTCGGGGGCGTACCAGCCGTACATGCTGGCGCGCTCCTCCGTGGACACCATCTCCAGGGTGAGCTCGTCGTGGTTGCGCAGGAACGTGCTCCACTGCCCGCCCGCCGGGATGGCCGGCGTGTCCGCGAGGATCTCCAGCAGCTGGCGGGCCCGCTGGTCGCGGATCGCGTAGAAGATCCGCGGCATCACGGGGAAGTGGAAGCACATGTGGCACTCGGGCTCGTCGTCCGTGCCGAAGTACTCGACCACGTCCGCGGGCCACTGGTTGGCCTCGGCCAGCAGGATGCGGCCCGGGAACTCCGTGTCCACCATGCGCCGCACCTTGCGCAGGAACGCGTGCGTCTCGGGCAGGTTCTCGCAGTTGGTGCCCTCCGCCTCGAACAGGTACGGCACGGCGTCCAGCCGGAAGCCGTCCACGCCCAGCTGCAGCCAGAACCGCGCGACGTCGAGCATCGCCTCGACCACGCGTGGGTTCTCGAAGTTCAGGTCGGGCTGGTGGCTGAAGAACCGGTGCCAGAAGTACTGCCGACGCACGGGGTCGAACGTCCAGTTCGACGTCTCGGTGTCCACGAAGATGATGCGCGCGCCCTCGTAGCGCGTGGGGTCGTCGCCCCACACGTAGAAGTCGCCGTACGGGCCCTCCGGGTCGGCGCGTGAGGCCTGGAACCACGGGTGGGCGTCGCTGGTGTGGTTCATGACCAGGTCGATCACCACGCGGATGCCGCGCTCGTGCGCGGCGGCGATCAGGTCGCTGAAGTCCGAGATGGTGCCGAACTGCGGCGAGACGGCCGTGAAGTCCGCGACGTCGTACCCGCCGTCGCGCAGCGGCGACGGGAAGAACGGCGGCAGCCACAGGCAGTCGATGCCCAGCCACTCCAGGTAGTCGAGCCGCTCCACGAGGCCGCGCAGGTCGCCCGCGCCGTTGTCCTCCGAGTCCGAGAACGACCGGATCATCACCTCGTAGAAGACTGCCTTCTTGTACCACTCGGGGTCGTGCGTCAGGCCCTTGCGCCGGGCGTCCAGGCGCGGCTGCCGCCGCGGTGGCAGGGCCTGGACGGGCACGGGCATCACCGGCGGGTTCGGCATGCTGGGCCGTTCGGGCTGTGCGCCCTCGGCCCCGAGCGGATAACCCTCTGGCGGCCCGACGGCGGGACCACCCGATCCGAAGGTCGTCATGCCGGACCCACCTGGAGGACGTGTGCCACGCGGACCTGCGGGTCGAGCCGGACCCAGGGATGGGCTCCCCAGCCGTAGCTCTCGCCGGACAACAGGTCGTGTGCCACGAAGAAGGGTGCACTGTCGTCGCCCTCGGGAGCACTGAGGCCGAGGGCGGAAAGGTTCAGGTCCACTACAGACTCCTGTGCGTTCCGGGGGTCCAGGTTCAGCACGACCACGACCACGTCGTCGTGCCGCGGGGCACGCCGATCGTTGCCCCCTGCACTCATGGTGCGGCCCTGGGGCTTCGCTGTCGCGCGCGGGAGACGATCAGCGGGGATCCGGCGCGAGAACGCCACCACGTTGCTGTTCGTCGTCGGATGGATCGTCAGGTTTCGTAGCTGCTGGAGCGCGGGGTGCGCCCGGCGGATCTCGTTGAGCTTGCCCAGCAGCAGCGCGATCCCGTACTCGTCGGCGCGCTCCCAGTCCCTGGGCCGGTACTCGTACTTCTCGTTGTCTATCTGCTCCTCGGCGCCGGGCCGCGGCGTGCTCTCCACGAGCTCGTAGCCCGAGTAGATGCCCCACGTGGGCGAGCCCGTCGCGGCCAGCACCGCGCGTACGGCGAAGGCCGCGACGCCGCCCTCGCTCAGGTAGGGCGGCAGGATGTCGTGGGTGGTGGGCCAGAAGGACGGGCGCATCACCGACCCCTGCGGCCCGCTGACCTCGGCCAGGTACTCCTCGATCTCCTCCTTCGTGTTGCGCCAGGTGAAGTAGGTGTACGACTGGTGGAACCCGACCCGTGCCAGCGTCTGCATCATCGCCGGCTTGGTGAACGCCTCCGACAGGAAGATGACCTCGGGGTTGGTCGCGTGCACCTCCGCGAGGAGCCACTCCCAGAAGTTGACCGGCTTGGTGTGCGGGTTGTCGATCCGGAACAGGGTGACGCCCCGGTCGATCCACGTGCGGAAGACGTCCAGCATCGCCGCGTAGAGACCCTCGGGGTCGGTGTCGAAGCTGAGCGGGTAGATGTCCTGGTACTTCTTGGGCGGGTTCTCCGCGTAGGCGATGGACCCGTCGGCACGGATCACGAACCACTCGGGGTGCTCGGTGATCCAGGGGTGCTCGGGCGACGCGTTGAGGGCGATGTCGAGCGCCACCTCCAGCCCCTGGGCACGGGCCGCCGAGACGAACGCCTTGAAGTCCCTCTCCGTGCCCAGGTCCGGGTGGATGGCGTCGTGCCCGCCGTCCGCCGACCCGATCGCGTACGGGCTGCCCGGGTCGCCCGGCAGGGCCTCCAGCGAGTTGTTGCGGCCCTTGCGGAACGTGGTGCCGATGGGAGATATGGGCGTCAGGTAGACGACGTCGAAGCCCATCGCCGCGATGGCCGGCAGCCGCTTGGCAGCGGTCCTGAACGTGCCGGACACCCACGTGCCGTCCTTCTTCTGGTACGCCCCCTCCGACCGGGGGAACATCTCGTACCAGGACCCGGCGAGTGCCAGCTGCCGCGACACCCGCAGCGGGTAGGTGTCCGACGCCGAGACCAGCTCGCGCAGGGGCGCGCGCCGCAGGGCCTCGGTGACCTCGGGCGACGTCGCCACCGCGAACCGGGCCTCCGCCGGCCGCGAGGCGTCACCCAGTGCCCGCCGCGCCGCCGTCAGGGCCCGCGCCGCGCGGGTGGTGCGGCCCCGGGCGACCAGCGCGTCGTCCGGCACCAGGCGGCAGATCCGGTCGAACAGCCGAACGCCCTCCGCGAGCATCAGCTCGACGTCGATGCCGGCGGCGATCTTGATCCCCGCGTCGTGCACCCAGGTCGCGTACGGGTCCGACCACCCCTCCACCCGGAACGACCAGTCGCCCTCGGCATCGGGCTGCAGGAAACCGCGGAAACGGTCCAGGCCGGGGGAGACGTCGACCATCGGGGCCCACGAGTGGTCGGTACCGTCCGGGGCGACCAGAACCGCGGTCGCGGCGACGGCGTCGTGCCCCTCACGGAAGACCGTCGCCTCGATCGGGACCACCTCCCCGACCACGGCTTTCGCCGGCCACCGTCCTGCCTCGACGACGGGGGAGACCTCGAGGACGGGGATTCGGCCGATCCGGCCGGGAGTCGAGTACGGGCTCACCGGAACACGCTATCGACCGATACGGGGGACTCGCCTTTCGGGCGCGCCGGGTTTCGAAACTGTCCTGTGGAGGTCCGCGACCGGAGGTCCGCGGCGACGCCATGATGACGCCATGATGACGCCGCGCGGACCGGATCCCATATCCCACCAGGCGAGGTGTGCTCGCTCGGACATGTGCGTAGTCTTCGTCCAGTGAGAGCGATCCGCAGATTCACCGTCCGCACGGTCCTCCCCGAGCAGCTCGCGGCGCTCGACGAGCTGGCCCAGAACCTTCGCTGGTCCTGGCACGCGCCGACGCGCGAGCTGTTCGCGAGCATCGACCCAGAGCTCTGGTCCGACGTCCGGGGCGATCCCGTGGCGCTGCTCGCCGCGCTCGGCTCCGAACGGCTGTCGGCGCTCGCCGCCGACGAGTCGTTCACCGGCCGGGTGCGCGCGGCGTCGGACGACCTCCACCGCTACCTGCGGGACCCGCAGTGGTACCAGCGCCAGGCGTCGGGCGGCGAGCTGCCGCGCGCCATCGCCTACTTCTCGCCGGAGTTCGGCATCACCTCGGTGCTGCCGCAGTACTCGGGCGGCCTCGGCATCCTGGCGGGCGACCACCTGAAGAGCGCCTCCGACATGGGCGTGCCCATCGTCGGCGTGGGCCTGCTGTACGGGGCCGGCTACTTCCGGCAGTCGCTGACCCGTGACGCGTGGCAGGTGGAGACGTACCCGCTGCTCGACCCGGACGGCCTGCCGCTCGCGGTCCTGCGCGAGGAGGACGGCACGCCGGCACTCATCTCGCTCGACCTGCCCGGCGGCCGCAAGCTGCACGCGCACGTCTGGGTCGCCGCCGTCGGCCGCGTGCCGCTGCTGCTGCTCGACTCGAACGTGCCCGAGAACGACGACGCGTCGCGCAAGGTCACCGACCGCCTGTACGGCGGCGGCGGCGAGCACCGCCTGCAGCAGGAGCTGCTGCTCGGCGTGGGCGGCGTGCGTGCGCTGCGTGCCTGGTCGCGCCTCACCGGCGCGCCGGACCCGGAGGTCTACCACACCAACGAGGGCCACGCCGGCTTCCTCGGGGTGGAGCGCATCCGCGAGCTCGTCGGGTCCGGCCTGAGCGTCGGCGAGGCGCACGAGGCGGTACGCGCCGCGACGGTGTTCACCACGCACACGCCCGTCCCCGCCGGCATCGACCGGTTCCCGAAGGACCTGGTCAGCACCTACTTCGGCGGCGACAACGCGATGGACGGCGTGCCGCTGGAGAGCGTCCTGGCGCTCGGCTCCGAGGACTACGACGGCGGCGACCCCACCGTGTTCAACATGGCGGTGATGGGCCTGCGGCTCGGCGGCCGGGCGAACGGCGTCTCGCTGCTGCACGGCCAGGTCTCGCGGGAGATGTTCGAGGGCCTCTGGCCGGGGTTCGACGCGCGGGAGGTGCCGATCAGGTCGGTCACCAACGGCGTGCACTCGCCCACCTGGGTCGCGCCGCGGCTGGCCGCCGTGGAGGCGGAGCGGATGGGGCTGGACCAGATCACGGCGCCCGAGGCGTCGGCCGGCTGGCTCGACCCGGGCAGGGTGTCCGACGCCGAGCTGTGGGCCCTGCGCGGCGAGCTGCGCGGCGAGCTCGTGGCCGAGGCCCGCCGCCGGGTGCGTAAGTCCTGGCGCGAGCGCGGGGCGTCCCCGGCCGAGCTCGGCTGGGTCGACGACATCCTGTCGCCCGACGTGCTCACCATCGGCTTCGCCCGCCGCGTGCCCACCTACAAGCGGCTCACGCTCATGCTGCGCGACCAGGACCGCCTCAAGGCGCTCCTGCTGCACCCCGAGCGGCCCGTGCAGCTCGTCGTGGCGGGCAAGTCGCACCCCGCCGACGACTCGGGCAAGCGGCTCATCCAGCAGCTCGTCCGGTTCGCCGACGACCCCGAGGTGCGGCACCGCATCGTCTTCCTGCCGAACTACGACATCGGCATGGCGCAGTCGCTGTACCCGGGCTGCGACGTCTGGCTGAACAACCCGCTGCGGCCGCTGGAGGCCTCCGGGACCTCCGGCATGAAGAGCGCGCTCAACGGTGGCCTGAACCTCTCGATCGAGGACGGCTGGTGGGCCGAGTGGTACGACGGCGAGAACGGCTGGGGCATCCCGACGGCCGACGGCGTCGAGGACGCCGACCGCCGGGACGACCTGGAGGCCGCCGCGCTGTACGACCTGGTCGAGTCCCAGGTGGCGCCCGCCTTCTACGACCGGACCGATGGCGTGCCGGGCCGCTGGCTCGAGATGGTGCGGCACACGCTGGCCACGCTCGGCCCGAAGGTGCAGGCCACGCGCATGGTCTCCGAGTACGTGCACGGCCTGTACGCCCCGGCCGCCGAGGCCGGCCGGCTGCTCGCCACCGACGGTTTCGCCGCGGCGAAGGACCTGGCGGGCTGGAAGGAGCACGTGCGGAACTCGTGGTCCCAGGTGCGGGTGGACCACGTGGAGTCCGCGGGGATCGGCGAGGCGGTGCAGGTCGGCGACCGGCTCACCGTGCGGGCGTACGTCTCGCTGGGCGCGCTGTCGCCCGACGACGTGGACGTCCAGGTGGTGCACGGCCGGGTCACGGAGGCCGACGTCATCGAGGAGTTCACGACCGAACCGCTCGCGCTCACCGAGTCCTACGAGGCCGGGCGCCACGCGTTCGGCGGCGAGGTGGAGCTGGACACGTCCGGCCCGTTCGGCTACACCGTCCGCATCGTGCCCAAGCACTCGCACCTCACGAGCGTCGCGGAGCTGGGCCTGGTGGCCAACGCCTGATCGGATCGGTTCGCCTGATCCGGGCATCCGCCGGAGCCCGGATTAGGCGAACCGGCCCCCAAGTAGGGAGAGTGTTCCCATGAAGATCAACGTGGACCAGGACGCCTGCTGCGGCGCCGGCCAGTGCGTGCTGCTCGCCCCCGAGGTGTTCGGTCAGGACGAGGACGACCGGGTAGTTCTGCTGGACGAGCGCCCCGGCCCGGAGCTCGACTTCGCCGTGCAGGAGGCAGTGAGCATGTGCCCGACGGGCGTCATCTGGGTGGACCAGAACGCCTGACGGGCCGCGGCGGGACCGGCTTGGCGGTCTCGATGTCGGCGGCCGCGACGGAGACCTCCTCCGGCTCCCCGCGGCCGGGCACCGGATCGGTGCGCAGCCGCAGACCGGCGTCGGACACCTCGACGACAAATCCGATGAGATCTGTCCAGCGGTGCGCCGTCCCGCCGTCGGACACCACGGGGCCTGCCGGCGTGAGCCGGCGCCGCACGACCACCCGGGTGCCGGGCCGGAGCGCGCGCCAGCCGCCCGTCGGAGCCGGTGGTGTAGCGAATGTCACGTAGGTTCCCTTTCCGCTGCGTGAGACCGGTGGGGATCTGAGCGTCTCCCGGGAGATACTAGGATCGCGCCGCCGGGCTCGTTCCGCGGTCCGCATCGTGCATGATCCTCAAGTCCGGAAGTGGAAGGACACCCTCGAAGTGACCTACGTGATCGCTCAGCCATGCGTCGACGTCAAGGACCGGGCATGCATCGAGGAGTGTCCCGTGGACTGCATCTACGAGGGCAGCCGCTCCCTGTACATCCACCCCGACGAGTGCGTGGACTGCGGTGCCTGCGAGCCGGTCTGCCCGGTGGAGGCCATCTACTACGAGGACGACGTCCCCGACGAGTGGAAGGACTACTACCGCGCGAACGTCGAGTTCTTCGACGACCTCGGCTCGCCCGGTGGTGCCGCGAAGATGGGCGTCATCGAGAAGGACGACCCGATGATCGCGGCCCTCCCGCCCCAGGCCTGACGGCCCGCGACATGGGTCTGCACGACCTCTCCGACCTGCCGTACCCCTGGGACTCGATCGCCGGCATCACGGCGACCGCCAAGGCCCACCCGGGCGGTCTGGTCGACCTCTCCATGGGCACGCCCGTGGACCCGACGCCCGAGGTCGTGCGGAACGCGCTGGAGGCGGCCTCCGACGCGCCGGGCTACCCGATGACGGCGGGCACGCCCGCGCTGCGCCAGGCCGTCGCGGACTGGTTCGCCAGACGCCGGGGCGTGCCCGGCCTCGACCCCGTCGCCGTGCTGCCGACCATCGGCTCCAAGGAACTCGTCGGCCTGCTGCCCTCGCTGCTCCGCCTTGGACCGGGCGACGTCGTCGTGCACCCGGCCGTGGCCTATCCGACCTATGTGGCGGGCATCCGCGCGGCGGGTGCCACGCCGCTGGCGACCGACGACGTCGCCGACTGGGCCGGCCGGGACGACGTCCGCATGGTGTGGGTCAACTCTCCGGGAAACCCGACGGGCCGGGTGCTGGACGTCGAGGCCCTGCGTGCCGTGGTGGAGGCGGCGCGCGCCATCGGCGCCGTCGTCGTCTCCGACGAGTGCTACGCCGAGCTGGCGTGGGAGGCGCCCTGGGTCGACGAGGGTGTCCCGTCGATCCTCGACCCTCGCGTGTGTGACGGTTCCCACGACGGGCTGCTCGCGGCGTACTCCCTGTCCAAGCAGTCCAGCATCGCGGGCTACCGGGCGGCGTTCCTCGCGGGCGACGCCGCGCTGATCGCCGGCCTCACGCAGACCCGCAAGCATCTCGGCCTCATCGTGCCCGCTCCGGTCCAGGCAGCGATGACGGCCGCGCTGTCCGACGACGAGCACGTCGCCGCGCAGCGCGAGGTCTACGGCGCCCGGCGTCGGGCGCTGACCGCCGCGGTCGTCGCGGCAGGGCTCGTCGTGGAGGAATCGGGAGCAGGTCTGTACCTCTGGGTGGCGGCGCCGGACGGGCGCACCGGCCTGCGGGTCGCCGAATGGTTCGCGGACCGCGGCATCCTGACCGCGCCCGGCCACCTCTACGGCGACGACGAGCACACGCGAGTGGCGCTGACCGCCACTGACGCGCAGATTGCCGACGCTGTGGCACGCCTCACAGAGGCTTGACCGACGGATTGGAAAAAAAAGAGCAGGGCGCGATACTGTCGTGCCCCAGGTCGACGCTGCCCGTGAATTTCCTTCACCGCAGTTTCACAGCAGCGTCCCTCGTGCGCCATTCAGGAAGGAAGACATGACCTCCACACCGGTGGACGGCTCGAGCCGCGTCGAGCTCGCCGTCAACGGAACCTCTCACACCCTGCCTGTCGTGGCCGCGAGCGAGGGCAACGACGGCATAGTCGTGTCGTCGCTGCTCAAGGACACGGGCCTGGTCACGGTCGATCCGGGCTTCATGAACACGGCGTCGTGCGAGTCGTCGATCACGTACATCGACGGTGACGCGGGCATCCTGCGCTACCGCGGGTACCCGATCGACCAGCTGGCCTCGGGCTCGGGCTTCCTCGAGGTGGCCTACCTGCTCATCTACGGCGAGCTGCCGAGCGCCACGGAGCTGGACTCGTTCACCGAGCGGGTCAACCGCCACACGCTCGTGCACGAGGACTTCCGCACGTTCATGGGCACCTTCCCCCGGAACGCGCACCCGATGGCGGTGCTCGCCTCCGCGGTGAACGCGCTGGGCACGTTCTACCCCGAGTCGCTGGACCCCGCGGACGACGACCAGGTCGACCTGGCCACGGTGCTGCTGCTCGCCAAGACGCGCACCATCACGTCCTACCTGCACCGTCGCCGGGTGGGCGAGCCGCTGCTGTACCCGGACTACTCGCGCGGGTACGTCGAGGACTTCCTGCGCATGACGTTCGCGACGCCGTACGAGGCCTACGAGGCCGACCCGATGGTCGTGGACGCCCTGGAGAAGCTGCTCGTGCTGCACGCGGACCACGAGCAGAACTGCTCGACGTCCACGGTGCGCGTCGTCGGCTCGTCCAACGCGACCCTGTACGCCTCGGTGGCGGCAGGCGTGAACGCCCTGTCCGGTCCGGCGCACGGTGGCGCCAACGAGGCGGTGCTCACCATGCTCGAGAAGATCCGCTCGGGCGGCGAGACCGTCGAGACCTTCATGGACAAGGTCAAGAACAAGCAGGACGGCGTGCGCCTGATGGGCTTCGGCCACCGGGTCTACAAGTCCTACGACCCGCGTGCCGCGATCGTGAAGAAGTCGGCCGACGAGGTGCTCGACAAGCTCGGCGCCAAGGACGAGCTGCTCGACATCGCGCGGGGCCTCGAGGAGATCGCCCTCTCGGACGACTACTTCGTGGAGCGCAAGCTCTACCCGAACGTCGACTTCTACACGGGCCTCATCTACAAGGCGATGGGCTTCGAGCCCGCCATGTTCACGCCGCTGTTCGCGCTGGGCCGCATGCCCGGCTGGATCGCCCAGTGGCGCGAGATGATCAAGGACCCGCAGACGAAGATCGGCCGCCCGCGCCAGGTGTACACGGGCGCCACGGAGCGCCCGTACATCCCGGCCGCAATGCGCTGACCCGCCAGGTACGCCGAAGTAGAGCGTGCGTCCGGACAGACGCTCTACTTCGGCCGTTGGGGCGTGATCAGATCGTTGCCCGGGGCGGCGGTAGTTTTGTAGTTGGTGTCACAGGGCACGGCTAGTTTGGCTCCGTGAGTCGAGCCACCCTCCTTGCCCGCCGGTCCACGGCGCACCGCGGGCTGCTCGCGCTCGTCTGGCTGCTGGTGGCGGTGCTCACGGGTGCCCTCGGCGTGACCGTCGGCTGGACGCAGGCCGCCGCCACCGCCGGTGCCCGCGACGGGCTCGCGGGCGCGGAGCCGTCCGGCCGCGCGCTGCAGCTCGCCACCCGGATGGCGGACGGCGACGCTGCCGACGCGCAGGACGCCACGGTCCAGCAGGCGCTCACGGGCCTGCTCGACGGCGTACCGCACCAGGTCGCCTACGACGTGCGGACCGAGCCGCAGTACACGCGGGACAGCGAGGGGCAGGACCTGGGCCGCTGGTCGGTGGCACTGCTCCCGGCCCCGTCGCGCGCGGAGGCGCTGGCCGGCGCGGGCGCCTCGGGCGTCACCCTGGCGGACGGCGCCTGGCCCGCCGCCCCCGACGAGGCGGCCGTGCAGGCCGACGCCGCGGAGGCCGCGGGCCTGGGCGTCGGCGACACCGTCCGCCTCGGCGTCGACCCCGACGAACCCACCGGTACCGGCACGCCGGTCACCATCACGGCGACCTGGCGGGTCACCGACCCCGACGACGCGGTCTGGCTCGGCGACCCCGCGACGCTCATCGGCTCGGACGGCGCCTACCCCGGCCCGGTGGTGGTGAGCCAGGAGACCTTGGCCGACCTGGACACCGACCCGTTCGCCCGCTGGACGGTGGTGCCCGACGGCGCCACGCTCACCCCCGCGCACCTGCCCGCCCTCGCGGCGCTCGCCGCCGGGATCGAGCGCGGTCTGGGCGAGGACACGGCCGTCGCGCCCCGCGGCCTGACCGTCGCGGGAACGCTCGACACGACGGCCGCCGACCTCGCGGCCGCGCTGGACGCGGCGGACGCCGTCGCCCTGGTGCCGCTCTGCCTGCTGGCCCTGGTGGGCCTGGTCGCGCTGGTGCAGGTGGCGCGGCTGCTGGCCGCCACCCGGGAGGCAGAGGTGGCGCTGCTCGTCTCGCGTGGGGCCGCGCCCGGGACGGTGACGGCGGCCGCCGTCGTCGAGGGCGTGCTGCTGGCGCTGACCGCCGCGGCGGCAGGCGGGACCGCGGCGTGGGCCGCGCTGAGGATCGTTGCGGCGGAGGGCGCCGGGGCCGCTGCCCCCGCGGCCACGCCGGTGGCGGTCGGGCTCGCCGTGGCCGTGGTGGCGGCCGCGACGCTCACGCTGGTCGCGGCGCTGCAGGCGCAGGCGGCGGTGCGGCGACAGGTGACCGACCGCTCGGGGCGCGTGCGCCAGGTGGCCGCGCTGGGCACGGTGGTGCTGACGGTGGCCGCCGCAGCGGTGAGCGTCACCCAGCTGCTGCGCTACGGCTCCCCGCTCCTGACCACCCCCGACGGCGCACGCACCGACCTCACGGCGGCCGCGGCGCCGGCCCTCGCGCTGGCCGCGCTCGCCGTGGCGGCGATGGCCGTGCTCGGTCCCGCCACCCGGCTGTGGGCGGCGCTCGCCGGACGGTCGCGGGGCGTCGTCGGTCCGCTGGCGGCCCGGCAGGTCGCCCGGCGGCTCGTCGTCTACGTGGTGCCGGTGGTCCTGCTCGTGCTCGCTGGCGGCGCGGCGACCCTGGCCGGCGGGTACACCGGTACCGCCGAGCGGCTGCGGGCCGACGTCGACGTGCTCGCCAACGGCGCGGACGTGCGGGTGACGGCACCGGAGAACGGGCGCCTCGACCCGGCGCCGTACCTGCTGGGCGAGCCGGGCACCGATGCCTCGGGCCCGGACGCCGTCGCCGCGGCGCCCGTGCTGGCCACCACCGGTTACTCCGACGGCCGCCCGGTCACGATGCTCGCGCTGCCCGCGGCCGCCCTGCCCGCCGTGATGCGCGCGCCCACCGAGGTGCTCGACGTCGGCCGGACGGCCGGAACCCTGGCCGGCGACCCGTTCGCGACCGCGCCCGCCCTGCCCGACGACGCCCGCGACGTCAGCCTCACCGTGAGCGGCTCGATCCGCCCGCTGACGGGCGTGACCATGCCCGCGGGTGGGCCCTCGCACGAGCTGGAGATGTCGATGGTGCTCGCCGCGTCCGACGGCACCCTCGCGACGCTCGAGCTCGGACAGCTCGCCGAGGGCGACGGGACAGGCAGCACCCTCGGCCCGGACCCGACCACGCACGAGCTGTCCGCCGAGGTGCCTCCGCCCCCGGCGGGCCAGGCATGGCGCGTCGCCGCCCTCGACCTGGACACCCGGCCGGGCTGGTGGCTCGCCGACGCGAGGCTGACCCTCGGCGGGCTCACGGCGGGCGGGAAACCGCTGGAGGTCTCCGGGTGGACACGGTCCGAGACGCTCGACGGCGCCGATGGGCTCGAGCTGAGCACCGACGCGCCGCCCGGCGAGGTCGAGCTCAGCATGCCGCTCGGTGACGGTGCGGCAGGGGCCAGCAGGCTGCGCCTCCTGACCACGCCCGAACCGGCCCCCGTCCCGCTGCTCGTCTCGTCCTCGCTGACGGAGGCGCTGAGCATCGAGCCGGACGACCCGTTCGAGCTGACCCTCGGCGGGACACGTCTGGCGGTCGTGGCCGTCGCGTCATCGGGCACCGTGCCCGGCGCGCTCGAGCCGTACGCCGCCCTGCTCGACAGGGGTGCGCTCGCCGCCGCGCTGGTCCGTGAGGTCAAGGAACCGGTGCTGACGAGCGAGGTCTGGCTGGCCGCGGGGCCGCCCGGCGCCACGGCGCCCGCCGACGCCGTGACCCGCCTGGCCCAGGAGGTGACCGCCGTGGCCGAGGCCACCAGTGCGAGCGTCCGCGACCGCCCGGACGTCACGACGCCCGGCCACGGCACCACGGCCACGGCAGCAGTACCCGTCCGGGTCTCGTTCTGGCTCGCCGCGGCGGGAGCGACAGTGCTCGCTCTCGCGGGAGTGCTCGCCGTCGCCGTGGCGACCCTGCGGCAGCGGCGCGGCGAGGTGATCGTGCTCCGTGCCGTCGGGCTCGGCCCGGCGGCGCAGGCCCGGGCGCGGTCCGCCGAGCTGATCTCCGTCGGCCTGGTGGCGCTCGCGGTGGGCGCCGTCGCAGGCTGGTGGGTCGCCCGGTTCGTGGTCGGCGGCCTGGCGGCCGCGACGCTCACCGGCATCGACGCGGCGCCGCCGGCCCGGTTCGTCCTGGAGACGGCGGGAACTGGCGCGGTGCTGGCCGCCGCGGTGGCCGGACTCGTCCTGGTGGCGGCCGGGGTGGGCGGGCGCGTCGCCGGGCAGGCCCGCGACACCACCTACCGCGAGGAGGTCCGCTGATGGGCGCGCTGTCCGGACTGGGTCTGCTCGCGCGGCGGCAGCTGCGCACGTCCTGGGGCGCCACCGCCACGCTCGGCGTCGTCGCGTTCCTCGCGGCCGGTGTGCTGTCGACCGCGCCGCGCGCCGTCGCCACCATGCACGGGGACCAGGTCGCCTACGAGACGGCGGCGGCCTCCGGCCTCTCCAAGGACGTGATCTCGGTGGTCGGGGCGGTTCCCGGCGAGCCGCCGGGCGGGATGTACTACGTCCCCGGCGAGGAGCCCGCCGAGGGCGCCCCCGCCGAACCCGACTGGTCACCGTTCCTCGCCAACCTCGACGCCGTGCGCGCCGAGGTACCGGAGCCGCTGCGCTCGGCGATGGGCGCACCCGACTTCCATGTGAGCGCGACCGAGCTCGCCTACACGGACCCGGTGCCGGCCTCGGAGCTGGCCGAGGCCAAGATCCTGCTCCGCGCGGCTCCGAACCTGGCGGACCGGGCCGAGCTCGTCGAGGGGAGCTGGCCCGCGGCGACACCGGCCGACGGCAACCGCCCGTTCGAGGTGGCGGTCTCGCGCGCGGTCGCCGACGCCTACGGCTGGGAGCTCGGTGGGGAGTACGGCACGCTCGGCGGATCGGGCGTGGTCGCCCTGGCGGACCGGTACCCGAGCCTGGTCGTGACGGGCATCTTCGAGACCGGCGACCCCGAGGCCGACTACTGGTTGCACAACAGCTTCGGCGCGAACGCCTCCCTGATCAACGACCCGAACCGCGGCCTGCTCGGTACGGCCTCCGTCTATGTCAGCCCGGCGATGATCGTGCCCCTGACCCTGGGGTACGCCGAGACCCGTGTCTGGTACCCGGTCAGCACCGACGACGTGACGGCAGCCGCCGTGCCGGACCTCCTGTCCCAGGTCAACGGGCTCTCGACCAAGGTGATCCCCGTCCCGGCCGGACCCGACGACCCCACGCCGGTCCAGCTGCGGCCCGACAGCCGGCTCAGCGAGATCCTGGACCGCCTGCTCGCGCAGCGGACCGGTGTCGACGCGATAGTCGCGGTCCTCGCCGTCGGACCGCTCGGCGCGACCGTCGCGGTGCTCGCCCTGGGCGCTCGGCTCGTCGTGGACCGGCGCCGTTCGGCCCTCGCCCTGCTGCGCGCCCGCGGAGCGTCAGGGGGCCAGCTCCGCCTGCTCATGGGCGGCGAAGGACTCGTCGTCGGGCTCGGCTCGGCGGCCGTCGGGTTCGGGACGGGGCTCGCCCTCTCGACCGGACTCGGTATGGACGCCCCGGTGACCCTCAGCCAAGTGGGGCTCACCGTCGCGGCGGGGCTCGCCCCGGCGGCCGCTCTCGCGCTCGCCACGTCGCCCGCCGGGCTCCGCGCCACCCGGGCGGACCTCGCGCCCCGCTCCCGCAGCCGCGTGCGCTGGGTGCTCGAGGTGCTCGTCGTCGCGGGCGCGGCGCTGGCGACCTGGCTGCTGCTCTCCCGCGGGGTGGTGGCCGGCTCGGGTGCGGGCTCCGGCGTCGACCCGCTGGTGGCCGCCGCGCCGCTCCTCGTCTCCCTCGCGCTCACCCTGCTCGCCGTGCGCGCCTACCCCTGGATCGCGCTGGCGGTCGAGCGCGCGCTCGCGCCACGCCGCGACCTGGTGCCGTTCCTCGGGGCCGCCCGCGCCACGCGTGACCCGGCCGGCGGGCCCGTGCCTGCGGTGGCGCTGGTGCTCGCCGTGGCGGTCGCCGCGACGTCCGCGGTGCTGTACTCGACGGTCTCCGGCGGCGTCGTCCGCGAGGCCTGGCGCGCGACCGGCGCCGACCTCCGGATCTCCGGCCCGATGATCGACGAGCCGGCGGCCGAGCAGATCGCCGCGCTCGACGGCGTCGAGGTAGTGGTCCCGGTCGGCGCGGTGGGCGACGGCGTGCTGCAGGGCGACGGGGAGTCCCCGCGCGCGGAGATCTACACGGTGGACGCCGCGGCGCTCGCGACGGCCCAGGCCGACGTGGCCGGGGCGCCGGAGACGCTCGGCGAGCTGGCCCGGGCGACCGGCTCCGGCGAGGCGGACGACGCGGTGCCCGTCATCCTCACCCGGTCCGCCGCCGGCCCTGGCGTGAGCCCGGGCAGCACGGGAATCACGCTCGCGACGCCGGAGGGCAGCGTCCCCGTGCGTGTCACCGACGTGGTCGACGAGCTGCCCGGCCTCCCCGCCGGCCGCGCCCTCGTCCTCGTCGACACCGACCGGCTGGCTGCCGCCACCGGCGACACCACCTACCCGCGGCTCGCACTGGTCGGCCTGACCGATGACGCCGACCGCTCAGCGGTCAGAGCCGGTATCACCCGCATGCTCCCGTCGGCGGTGGTGGAGGACCCGGACCACGAGGCCGACGAGATGCTCGCGGCGCCGGTCTCCGGCGGGCTCGTGATCGCGTTCGTGCTGGCCGTGCTGCTCGCGGGCCTGCTCTGCGCGGCGGCCGTGGTGATGACGTTGATGCTCGCCGCGCCCGCCCGCGCCCGGCTGCTCGCCGTGCTGCAGACGCTCGGCCTGTCGCCACGCCAGGGGCGCGGGCTCGTCGGCTGGGAGATCGGGCCGTGGGCGGTGGTGGCGCTTGCGGTGGGCGCTGTGCTCGGCGTGGCGGTGCCGTCGCTCGTGCTGGCCGCGGTCGACGTCACCGCGCTGACGGGCGGTATCGCGCAACCCGGTCCGCAGTACGACCCCCTGCTCCTCGGTGCGGCCGCCGCGGGGTTCGTCGTGGTGGTGCTGGCCGCGGTGGGTGTCGCGGCGGCGCTGAGCCGGCGCGGCGAGGTGGCGGCTCAGCTGCGGATGGGCAGCAATGACTGACACGACGACCCTGTACCCAGGCGTTCTAGACCCAGGCGTTCGAGACCCAGGCGTTCGAGAGGAGACCCGATGAGCACGACCATCGAGCTGACGGACGGCGGCGCTCCGGTGTCGGCCGCGCCGGCGGGCGGCGGGGAGATCCGCTGCGGCGACCTGGTCAGGATCTTCGCCACGGACGGCGTCGAGGTGCAGGCGCTGCAGGGGCTGACGCTGAGCGTCGACCCGGGGGAGATCGTCGCCGTCGTCGGCGCGTCCGGGTCGGGGAAGTCCACCCTGCTGACGATCCTCTCCGGCCTGGACACGCCGACCGGCGGGTCGGCCGTGGTGGCGGGGACCGACCTGCTGACCATGGGGCACGCCGAACGGGTGCGCTACCAGCGCTCGACCGTCGGCTTCGTGTGGCAGCAGACCTCGCGCAACCTCCTGCCGTACCTCACGGCGAGCGAGAACGTCCGGCTCCCGCTGGAGCTGGCGTCCCGGGGGTCGGGCCTGTCGAGACGGGACCGCGCACGCCGCGTCGAGGCGCTGCTCGAGCTGCTGGAGGTCGGTCACGTGGCCGGGCGGCGCCCGGGCGAGATGTCCGGCGGGGAGCAGCAGCGGACGGCGATCGCGGTCGCCGTGGCCAACAGCCCCCGTGTGCTGCTGGCTGACGAGCCCACCGGCGAGCTCGACGAGGCCACCTCCGTCGAGGTGCTGGAGGCCCTGCGCGGCGTGAACCGGGAGACGGGCGTGACCACCCTGATCGTGACGCACGACCCGACGGTGTCCGAGCACGTCGCGCGCACCGTCCAGATCCGCGACGGCCGTACCTCCACGGAGACCCTGCGGCGTACGGAGACCGACGAGCACGGCCGGGCGCGGCATGTCTCGGAGGAGTTCGCGGTGCTCGACCGGGTGGGCCGCCTGCAGCTGCCGCAGGACTTCGTGCACGCGCTCGACCTGCGCGACCGCGTGCGGCTGGCCCTGGAGCCGGACCACGTCGGCGTCTGGCCGGCGGCGCCGCAGTCGCTGGTCGAGACTGTCGAGACCGCACCAGGCATCGACGAGCTCGACCGCCGAACGACCGAGGAGGACCGATGACGACGACGACCGAGGCGCGCACCGTGCTGCGCGCCCAGGACCTCACCAGGGTGTTCGGTACCGGGGCAGGCGAGGTGCGCGCGCTGACCAGCGCGTCGCTGGAGGTCGCGGCGGGCGAGCTGCTCGTGGTGCGGGGTCCGTCCGGCTCGGGCAAGACCACGCTGCTGAACCTGCTGGGCGGCCTGGACCGTCCGACGTCGGGCAGCGTATGGCTGGGCGACTCCGAGCTGACGGCGCTGGGGGAGAAGGCGGTGCTCACCGCCCGGCGCGAACGGATCGGCTACGTGTTCCAGTCGTTCGGGCTGGTGCCCGTGCTGTCCGCGGCGGAGAACGTGGAGGTGCCGCTGCGGCTGCGGCGCACGGCCCCGGCCGAGCGCGCGGAACGGGTGGCGGCCGCGCTGGACGCCGTCGGGCTGGCCGGGCACGCGAAGCAGCGGCCGTACGAGCTGTCGGGCGGGCAGCAGCAGCGGGTGGGCATCGCCCGCGCGCTCGTGGCCGACCCCGAGCTGCTGCTCGCGGACGAGCCCACCGGACAGCTCGATTCCGGCACCGCTGCCGTGGTGATGGACCTGCTCGCCCGGGTGGTGCACGAGAGGGGCGTCGCCGCCGTCGTCTCGACGCACGACCCGGAGCTGATGGCGCGTGCGGACCGGGTGGTCGAGCTCCACGACGGCCGGGTGATAGACCGAGGCAACGGGTGAATTTCCTGGTGAAAGGCCTGGCGACACCTTTGTTACGGGTGTGAGAACCACCTGGTCAGAACTGTTACCGAGTGTTACCCGCGCATACCGAGATGGTCACAACTCGGTGGCTTTTCCTGTGAGGTGGTCATCGCCATCTGCAAGTAGCGGCTACGTTAGGTCTGTTATCACTGGGCGCAAAGAAGCGTCCGCATCGCTCCGGACGGCAACCCGTCTGACCGGGGTGAACTGCTACCCAGGAGGACACGTGACACCTCGAAAGCGGCTTGTGGGGCTTGGCGCATTCGCGCTCGCCTCGTCGCTCGTGCTGACCGCTTGCGGCGGTGGCGGCGGCGGCAATGACACCGGCGACGGCGCCAGCACCGGCATCGTGACGGTCGGTAACGGCGAACCGCAGAACCCGATCATCCCGACCATGACCAATGAGGTCTTCGGATCCAAGGTCACGGGCAACATCTTCGCCGGCCTGGTCTACTACGACGCCGAGGGTGTCGTGCACAACGAGGTCGCGGAGTCGATCGAGTCGGAAGACAACAAGGTCTGGAACGTCACGCTCAAGGACGGGTGGACGTTCTCGGACGACACGCCGGTCACTGCGCAGAGCTTCGTCGACGCGTGGAACTACGGCGCGTACGGCCCCAACGCGCAGAACCTGAGCTACTTCTTCGAGCCGATCGAGGGCTTCGCGGACCTCCAGCTCGCGGAGGACCAGTTCGACGAGGAGGGCGCGCCCATCGAGGGCGAGGTGCCCGCGGCCGAGGAGATGTCCGGCCTCGAGGTCGTCAGCGACACCGAGTTCACCGTGACGCTGACGCAGCCGGAGTCCGACTTCCCGCTGCGCCTGGGCTACTCGGCCTTCTACCCGCTGCCCGAGTCCTTCTTCGAGGACCCTGAGGCGGCCGGCGAGGCCCCGATCGGCAACGGTCCCTACGTCCTGGAGACCTGGGAGCACAACTCGCTCATCGAGCTGCGCCCGAACGAGTCCTACCAGGGTGACCGCGAGGTCCAGAACGGTGGTGTCGACCTGGTCGCCTACACCGACGAGGACTCGGCGTACAACGACCTGCTCGACGGCAACCTGGACATCGTCACCAACGTCCCGGCGTCGGCGTTCGGCACGTTCGAGGAGGAGCTGGGCGACCGTGCGGTCAACCAGCCCGCCGCCGTCATCCAGGTGATCAACGTTCCTGAGTACGTCGAGGGCTTCCAGGGCGAGGCCGGGCTGATGCGTCGTCAGGCCATCTCCATGGCGATCGACCGCGACCAGATCACCGAGACGGTCTTCTCCGGCTCGCGTACCCCTGCCACCGACTTCACGTCTCCCGTCATCAACGGCTGGAGCGAGGACCTCGAGGGCAACGAGGTGCTCCAGTACGACCCCGAGGAGGCCAAGCGTCTCTGGGACGAGGCAGAGGCCATCGAGCCGTGGGGCGACGAGCCGCTGTACATCGCGTCCAACGCGGACAGCGACCACCAGTCGTGGGTCGACCCGACCTGCAACGGCATCCGCGACACGCTCGGCATCGACTGCGAGTTCGACGCGTACCCCACGTTCGACGAGTTCCTCGACGCGCGTGACAACGAGGAGATCAAGGGTCTCTTCCGTGGTGGCTGGCAGGCCGACTACCCGGCCATGGGTAACTTCCTCGGCCCGATCTACGGCACGGGTGCCGGCTCGAACGACATGGGCTACTCGAGCGAGGAGTTCGACGCCAAGCTGACCGAGGCGAACGGCGCGCCCGACCCGGAGACGGCGGTCGAGCTGTACAAGGAGGCCCAGACGATCCTGTTCCAGGACATGCCGGGCATCCCGCTCTGGTACAACAACGCGACCGGCGGCTGGTCCGAGTCCGTCGACAACGTCGTGTTCGGCTGGGACAGCGACCCGCTGCTGTACCAGGTGACCAAGTCGGAGTGAGCCTGATCACGCCCGGACCTCCGGCGTGACGCTTCGCTCCAGGTGAGGCGGGGTACGCGCGTCGCGTACCCCGCCTTCCACTGTGCTGCGGCGCGCCACCGGGAAGTTGTCCGGGAGAATGGTTCGCTGAAACCGCCCAAGGAGAATCTTCGATGCTTTGGTATCTCGGTCGCCGGCTACTGCAGGTGATCCCTGTGTTTCTCGGCGCCACACTGCTGCTCTACTCGCTGGTGTTCCTGCGCCCTGGTGATCCTGTGGCCGCCCTGGGTGGTGAGCGTGGGCTGCCCGAGGCTGTGCAGCAGCAGATCCGCGCGCAGTTCCACCTGGATCAGCCGTTCATCGTGCAGTACCTGTACTACCTGAAGGGCATCTTCACGTTCGACCTCGGTGACACCTTCACCGGTCGTCCCGTGGCCGAGGTAGTGGCCCAGGCCCTGCCGATCACGTTCCAGCTCGCCCTCATGGCGCTCGTGATCGAGACGATCTTCGGCATCGGCTTCGGCCTGTTCGCCGGGATCCGCAAGGGCAAGCTGTTCGACTCCACGGTGCTCGTGTTCAGCCTGCTGCTCATTGCGCTGCCCACGTTCGTCACCGGCCTGGTGCTGCAGATCGTCGTAGGCGTCAACCTCGACTGGTTGCCGGTCACCGCCGGCCGAGATCCCGACTTGATCAGCCTGCTCATGCCGGCGGTAGTGCTGGCGACGACGTCGTTCGCCCAGATCCTGCGCCTGACCCGCACCTCGGTGATCGAGAACGTGACCGCCGACTTCGTCCGTACAGCGAGTGCCAAAGGTCTGCCGCGCGACAAGGTCGTCACGCGGCACGTGCTGCGCAACTCGCTCATCCCGGTGGTCACCTTCATCGGTGTGGACCTGGGCAACCTCATGACGGGCTCGATCGTCACCGAGGGCATCTTCAACATCAACGGTGTCGGCGGCACGCTCTTCAATGCGATCCAGCGCGGCGAGTCCGTCACGATCGTGACGATGTCGACGGTGATCGTGCTCGTCTACATCGTCGCCAACCTGCTCGTGGACCTGCTGTACGCCGTCCTGGACCCGAGGATCCGTTATGCCTGAGAACCGATACGACAAGACCCCGCGTCCGGGCCAGGGCCACTTCGTGGCCGCCGCCGAGGACGTCAAGGTCGGCGTGGTCGATGCCGTGTCCGTCGACCAGAAGCCGTCGAGCATGTGGCGCGACGCCTGGCGGGACATGAGCCACCGCCCCCTGTTCTGGATCTCCGCCGCGATGATCCTGATCGTGGTGGTGGTCGCGATCGCCCCGGGCGCGTTCACGGCCCAGCTCCCGCGCGACGGTTGTGTCCTGCCGGACTCGCTGCAGCCGCCGTCCAGCGAGCACATCTTCGGTCTGGACAAGAACGGGTGCGACATCTACACGCGGACGCTGTACGGAGCTCGCGCGTCGGTGCTGGTGGGCCTGCTCTCCACGGCCTTCGTCGTGGTGCTCGGCACCGCGATCGGCGCCATCGCCGGCTACTACGGTGGCTGGACCGACACGATCCTGTCGCGCATCACGGACATCTTCTTCGCCGTGCCGTTCGTGCTCGCCGCGATCGTGATCCTCAGCGTCGTGCCGTCGCGCAATGCGCTGGCGGTGGCCCTGGTGCTGGCCTCCTTCGGCTGGACCACCATCGCCCGCATCACGCGTGGCGCCGTGCTCAGCGTGAAGAACAACGAGTTCGTCACTGCGGCCAAGGCGCTCGGCATGAGCCGTGCGGCCATCCTCTGGCGGCACGTGCTGCCCAACTCGGCGGCGCCGATCATCGTGTACTCCACGGTGGCGCTCGGCACGTTCATCGTGGCCGAGGCCACGCTGACGTTCCTCGGTATCGGACTGGACAACTCCACCGTCTCCTGGGGTGGTGACCTGTCGAACGGGCGTGCCTCGATCCGTACCAACCCGGAGATCATGTTCTACCCGGCCGCGGCACTCGCCTTCACGGTGCTCGGTTTCATCATGCTGGGCGACGTGGTGCGCGACGCCCTCGACCCGAAGGCGAGGAAGCGATGACCACCACGATCACCCTCACCGACGGATCCACCGAGGACGCCCCGGTGCCCGCCGAGAAGCGCGACGACAGCACGCCGCTGCTCGAGATCCGCGACCTGCAGATCTCGTTCACCACGGCCACCGGCAAGGTCGACGCCGTGCGCGGCGTGGACCTCACGATCTACCCGGGTCAGTCCGTGGCGATCGTCGGCGAGTCGGGCTCCGGCAAGTCGACCACGGCGCACGCGATCATCGACCTGCTGCCGGGTACCGGCCAGGTGACCGGCGGGTCCATCTCGTTCGGCGGGCGCGAGCTCGTCGGGCTGAAGCGCAAGCAGGTCGAGGACCTGCGCGGCCGCGAGATCGGCCTGGTGCCCCAGGACCCGATGTCGAACCTGAACCCGGTGTGGCGCATCGGCACGCAGATCGACGAGGCGCTGGTCGCCAACGGCTTCCAGGGCAGCAAGGCGGAGCGCACCGCGCGGGTCGCCGAGCTGCTCGGCGAGGCAGGTCTGCCCGACGCCGCGCGCCGGGCCCGCCAGTTCCCGCACGAGTTCTCCGGCGGTATGCGCCAGCGGGCGCTCATCGCGATCGGCCTCGCCTCACGGCCGAAGCTGCTCATCGCCGACGAGCCGACGTCCGCCCTCGACGTCACGGTCCAGAAGAAGATCCTGGACCACCTGGAGGGCCTGACCGCCGAGCTCGGCACCGCGGTCCTGTTCATCACGCACGACCTGGGCCTGGCCGCGGAGCGCGCCGAGCACCTCATCGTGATGTACAAGGGCAAGATCGTGGAGTCCGGCCCGGCCGTGCAGATCCTCAAGGACCCGCAGCACGAGTACACCAAGCGGCTCGTGGCCTCGGCCCCGTCGCTGGCCTCGCGCCGCATCCAGTCCGCGCACGAGCGCGGCGCGGAGGCGGAGGACCTGCTCGCCGAGCACGCGGACGAGGTGGAGGCCTCGGCCCCCGACGTCGTCGTGGCGAAGGACCTGACCAAGGTGTTCCACATCCGTGGTTCGCGGCCGGGTACGCACACCGACTTCACGGCGGTCGACAGCATCGACTTCTCGCTGCCCAAGGGGCACACGCTCGCGCTGGTGGGCGAGTCGGGCTCCGGCAAGTCCACGGCGGCCAACATGGTGCTGGGGCTGCTCGAACCGACGTCGGGCACCGTCATGTTCGACGGCAAGGACGTCGCCAAGATGTCCGCGAAGGAGCAGTTCGCGCTGCGGCGCCGGGTACAGCCGGTGTTCCAGAACCCGTACGGGTCGCTGGACCCGACGTACTCGGTGTTCCGCTCGATCGAGGAGCCGCTCGCCCTGCACCGGGTGGGTGACCGCAAGTCCCGCGAGGCCCGCGTCCGCGAGCTGCTGGACATGGTCTCCCTGCCGCAGGCGACCATGCGCCGGTTCCCGAACGAGCTCTCGGGCGGCCAGCGGCAGCGCATCGCCATCGCGCGTGCGCTGGCGCTCAAGCCCGAGGTGCTCGTGCTCGACGAGGCCGTCTCGGCGCTCGACGTGCTGGTCCAGGCGCAGATCCTGACGCTGCTCAACGACCTGCAGGCCGAGCTGGGGCTGTCCTACCTCTTCATCACGCACGACCTCGCGGTGGTGCGTCAGATCGCGGACCTCGTCGCCGTGATGAAGGACGGCAGCATCGTGGAGCACGCGACCACCGACGAGGTGTTCGACAACCCGCAGCAGGAGTACACGCGGGACCTGCTGGCGGCGATCCCGGGCGCGAGCCTGGAGATCGGCGGCTGACCCGAAGCAGGTCCGCGAAGTAGAGCGCCTGTCCGTCTCCCCGGTGTTGCCGGGGCGATCCGGACAGGCGCTCTACTTCGCCTTCCGCCGCTCGGCGAGGTAGAGCGTGTGTCCGGACAGACGCTCTACTTCGCGGAGCTTCTTCGGCGCGGTTGTATTCACCGGACAGTGACACGGTCGACACCTGGTGATTTCGATTCGCGGGTAGGATGGGTGGTGCTGCGAGACCGGTCCGCTTCGGATCAGAGTCCGCGCCCCTGACCTCCCTTCTGGAAATGAGTGCTTCGTGACCGTGCCTGCAACCGCGCCGACCTCGGTCCGTGCGACCCGTTCCGACCTTCGAAACGTCGCGATCGTGGCCCACGTCGACCATGGCAAGACCACGCTCGTGGACGCCATGCTGCGGCAGTCCGGATCCTTCGGCGCCCGCCAGCACCTCGAGGACCGCGTGATGGACTCGGGTGACCTGGAGCGTGAGAAGGGCATCACGATCCTCGCCAAGAACACCGCCATCCGGTACTCCGGCCCGGCGGCCGCGGCGAACGGTGAGCCCGACGGCATCACCATCAACGTGATCGACACCCCCGGCCACGCCGACTTCGGCGGTGAGGTCGAGCGCGGCCTGTCCATGGTCGACGGCGTCGTCCTGCTGGTCGACGCGTCCGAGGGCCCGCTGCCCCAGACGCGCTTCGTCCTGCGCAAGGCGCTTGCCGCCAAGCTGCCCGTCATCGTCGTGGTGAACAAGGTGGACCGCCCGGACGCACGCATCACCGAGGTCGTCGCCGAGACCACCGACCTGCTGCTCGGCCTGGCCAGCGACCTGTCGGACGAGGTCGAGGACCTCGACCTGGACGCCATCCTCGACGTCCCCGTCGTGTACGCGTCGGCGAAGGCCGGCCGCGCCTCCACCGAGCAGCCCGCCGACGGCGGCCTGCCCGCCAGCGAGGACCTCGAGCCGCTGTTCGCGACCATCCTCGAGAAGACCCCGGCGCCGACGTACGAGGAGGACATGCCGCTGCAGGCGCACGTCACCAACCTCGACGCGTCGCCGTTCCTCGGCCGCCTCGCGCTGCTGCGCATCCACAACGGCACCCTGGTCAAGGGCCAGAACGTCGCGTGGGCCCGCCACGACGGCTCGCTGCAGACCGTGAAGATCACCGAGCTGCTCGAGACCAAGGCGCTCGACCGCGTGCCGACCGACAAGGCCGGCCCGGGCGAGATTGTCGCCGTCGCCGGTATCGCGGACATCATGATCGGCGAGACCCTGACGGACGTCGACGACCCGCGGCCGCTGCCGCTCATCACGGTCGACGACCCGGCGATCTCGATGACCATCGGTATCAACACCGGCCCGCTCGCGGGCAAGGGCGGCAAGGGCCACAAGGTCACCGCCCGCCAGGTGAAGGACCGCCTCGACGCCGAGCTCGTCGGTAACGTCTCGCTCAAGGTCCTCCCGACCGAGCGTCCCGACGCCTGGGAGGTGCAGGGCCGTGGTGAGCTGGCCCTGGCCATCCTCGTCGAGCAGATGCGCCGCGAGGGCTTCGAGCTCACGGTCGGCAAGCCGCAGGTCGTCACCAAGATCATCGACGGCAAGGTCCACGAGCCGATGGAGCGCATGACCATCGACGTCCCCGAGGAGTACCTCGGCGCCGTCACGCAGCTCCTGGCGCAGCGCAAGGGCCGCATGGAGACCATGACGAACCACGGCACCGGCTGGGTCCGCATGGAGTTCATGGTCCCGGCGCGTGGCCTCATCGGCTTCCGCACGCAGTTCCTCACGGACACCCGCGGCACCGGTATCGCCGCGTCGATCGGTGACGGCTATGAGCCGTGGCACGGCCCGATCGAGTCGCGCATGACCGGCTCGCTCGTCTCCGACCGCGCCGGCAAGGTCACGCCGTTCGCCATGATCAACCTGCAGGAGCGCGGCTCCTTCTTCGTGGAGCCCACGCAGGAGGTGTACGAGGGCATGATCGTCGGCGAGAACTCGCGCAACGAGGACATGGACGTCAACATCACCAAGGAGAAGAAGCTGACGAACATGCGTTCCGCCAGCGCCGACAACTTCGAGAACCTCATCCCGCCGCGCAAGCTCACGCTCGAGGAGTCCCTCGAGTTCGCGCAGGAGGACGAGTGCGTCGAGGTGACCCCTGAGGTCGTCCGCATCCGCAAGGTCCTGCTCAACGCGACGGACCGCGCCCGCGCGACGGCCCGCGCCAAGCGAGCCTGACCAGACCCTCCCGCTGAGTGCTGGATATTCGCCCGTGAACGTTCGTTCAGAGGGCGAATATCCAGCACTCAGTGCTTTCTCGGGTGGGGTGCTTGCCGTTCATGCGCATCCTGACGACGAGACGCTGTCGACCGGAGGATTGCTCGCCACCTTCGCGGGGGCCGGGTTGCCCGTGTGCGTGGTGACGTGCACGCGCGGGGAACGGGGCGAGGTGATCGCCCTCCCGGGTACGACGTCGGAGGGCCGGGCCGGTCTCGAGGGCGACGGCCCCGCGCTGGGTGCCTACCGCGAGGGCGAGCTGGCCGCGGCCCTGGTGCGGGTGGGCGGCGTCGGCGGACGGATCGAACAGGCCTTCCTGGACACGCTCCCGCAAGCGGGCCCGACGCTTACCGCGACGTCGGGCACCCCCGCCGGATCGGACGGCGTGCGGTACGAGGACTCCGGCATGGCCTGGGTCGCGCCCGGCGTGGCCGGGCCGGCACCGGACTCCCCGCCGACGGCGTTCGCGCGGGTCCCGCTCGACGAGTCCGCCGGCCGGCTCGCGGCCCTCGTCCGCGTACGGCGTCCCGCCGTCGTCGCCACCTACGAGCCCGGGGGCGGGTACGGGCACCCCGACCACGTGCGTGCGCACCAGGTGACGGTCCGCGCGCTCGAGCTCGCGGCGGACCCGAGCTGGCGGCCCGACGGCGGAGGCGCGCCGGCGGGAGAGGGCACCCCGGCCTCCGGCGTCGGACAGCGGGACGAGCCCTGGGCGGACGCCGAGCTGTGGCAGGCCGTCGTAGCCGCGGACGAGCTGCGCGAGGCGCGCGCGAGGCTGGCGGCCCTGCCGGAGGCGATGACGCTCGCCGCCGCCCACAAGCTGACCTTCCCGCCACCGAAGGACCCCCTTCCTCCGCTGGCCCAGGAGAACCTGAACGTGTGGTCGGCAGAACGTCAGGTGATCGGCAGCTCGAGCTGCCGATCACCTGACATTCTGCCGACCACATCCATCGGCCACTCCCGGGTGGTTCGGGTTGAGGTCGGGGGCGTGATCGAGAACGTTGTCGCGGGGTTGCGGGCTCACGCCTCGCAGGTGCAGCATGCGACCGCCCTCGTGCGGCCGGAAGGGCCGCTCGCCGGGTGGTACGCCCTGTCCAACGACGTGCTCGCCCCGATCCTGACCACTGAGACCTACCTGGTCAACGCCTCCCGGTCACCCGGGTAGCGGGTCAGCGCTCCTGGAGGGCGTCCAGGCCGATCGCCATGGCGGCCACGAGCCGACGGTCGATGTTCGGGTCGTGGATGTTGACGACGTAGCGGTCACGCAGGCCCCACTTCTTCTCCACGCTGAACGCGGGCTGGCCGTCCACCAGGAAGTCGAAGTGGTACGGCAGCCAGTCCGCCTCGACGAGCCGGCGGATGATGGCGACCGCCATGCTGCGCTCGGACCCGGTGGCCGTGCCGAACCCGGGCTGCTCGACGTGCCAGGTGGTACGCAGCAGGGACTTGGCGAAGTCCTTGCGGAACGAGCCGACCGGGTTGCCGCCGCCGTCGACGACGTCGTAGGTGGCGCCGAGGTCCATCATCTGGCGGGCCTTGAAGCCGAGCACCGGCTCCCGCTTGGTGTCGTCGGTGTAGAGCGTCACCTGCTCGCGGAAGGCCATGCGCTTCTGCTGCGCGAAGGCGTAGAGCTCGCCCTCGGAGCCGTCGGGACGCGCGCCGTGCACCTCGTACTGGTTGACCATCAGCCGGATGCGCTGTCGAACGATGAGCTGAGTCTGTGCCTGAAGCGTATTCACCCGCCGGAGTGTTGCACATTCGCAGTCTCCTCCCAGGTGAATGCTGGACAATGGCTGGGTGAACTCACCCGGACGTCACCTCGGACGAACGATCGTGCGCACCCTGCTCGCCGTGCTGCTCGGCGTGGTCATGGGCGGCCTCGGGACCGTGGTGCACCGGTTCGGTGACGAGTCGTGGTACCTCGGACTGGCTCTCGCGCTGGCCCTGACCGCCGCGGCGGGCGTGCTCGCGCGCGCCTGGGCCGGTTACGGCACACTGCTCGGGTTCGGCGTGGGCTGGGTCGCCATGGTGCAGGCCCTGTCGCTCCCGGGTTCCGGGGGCGACGTCGTGGTCCCGGCAGGCGTGCTCGGCATGGTCTGGTCGTACTCGGGGGTGGCGGTCCTGGCGGTCGTCGCGTTCCTGCCGTCGTCGTGGTTCGCTGAGGTTCCGGCACGCCGAGATCGGCCTGCTGCCTGACGTCTGCGGTCCTGCGCAGGCTGGTTCAGGATGGTGGTCAGGATTGATACACAACCTCCACCTCGGGGTGTCCGGTACGCGGCCTCGGGCGGGATTCCCGCTGGATAGGATGCCCGGCAGGGCGGCCCCGTCCAGCGGATTCGCCGCAGGCCAGGTGCGCCCTTGGGGGACGCGGAGAGCCCGCGTCTCGGGTAGTTGCACGGAGCGTGCCGATGGGCCAGCCGACCGAGCGTGACGAACCGCTCGAGCCGACGTCAGACGAGAACACCGGGACGCAACCCGCCCCGGTGACGCCTCCCCCCTTGTCCCGAACGCGCCCTGGCAGCGTGCCGAGGCAGGCCGCGAAGCCCCCGATACGCCCGAGCGACCCCGGGGCAGCGCAGACCTCAGTACCGGCCGGTCAACCGACCGCGGAGCCGGACCCCAGATCCCCAGAGAAGGCCCAGCCCGTGACCCCTCCGGAGCAGTCCGAGGCCCCCGAGGCCCCGCGCCCGCCCGTCGTGCCGCCCGCAGCACCGACCGCGGCAACCGAGAGCGCCCCCAGGGGCCCTGGAGCGGACGCCGAGGCGTCGGCCGGTACACCGAGCGGACCCGAGTCGTCGGCCCCGCCTGTGACGCCGAGCGAGCCGGAGGTTCCTGGCACGTCCGAGGCATCGGTCCCGCCAGTGTCTGCGAACCCGCCCGCATCCTCGAACCTGCCCGTGCCTGCGAACAAGGCGGAGACGCCCGGTGAGCCCGCGTCCCGCCCGGCGAGCGAGCCTGCGGCTCCGGGCACGCCCGCGGGTGCGGCTCCGAGCGAGCCCACAGCTCCGAGCAAGCCCGTGGCCATGGTTCCGAGCGAGGCCACGGCTGCGGCCAAGCCCGAGGTCGCGGTCTCGAGTGAGCCGAAGGCTCCGACCGGACCGCAGGTCGTGGCCCCGAGCGAGCCCAAGGCTCCGGCCAGGCCCGAGGTCGCGGACCCGGGTGCCAAGGTTCCGAGCAAGCCCGAGGTTGCCGCCCCGAGCGCGTCCAGGGCACCGGGCGAGCCTGCCGCTGCGGCTCCGGGCAAGCCCGACGCTGCGAGCAAGTCTGATGTTCCTGGTAAGTCCGAGGCTCCGAGCAAGTCCGACGCCCCGAGCAAGCCCGCGCCCGTGAGCGGATCCGCGTCGAACAAGTCCTCGGCAGAGAGCGCACCGGTCACGCCGGCCGTCGTCGACCCCGTGCCGGTAGCGGTGCTGCAGACCGTCGTGGAGAAGCTGGAGACGCCGCCGACGAAGGCGGCCGCTGCGCCGCGCAGCGGCTACACGCCGCGGGTCTTCGCGTTCGACCGCCCGCCCAAGACGGCGCCCGGGGCGAACACCCCCGACGGCGCGGCCGCCGCGGCGCAGGCGCCCGCGCAGCCGGCTGAACCCGCCGCGCCCGTCGGCCAGGCTCCCGCCGCGACGGGCGCGGGCAGGACATCCGACGAGGCGAAGACCGGAACCTCCGCCGGACCGGTCCCAGGTGCACCGGCCGCGGACGCCCCGCGCCCCGCGGCGGCGGCATTCGGCGCAGCAGCGGGCGCAGCGGCAGCGACGGCTGCTGGGGCCGGCGCTGCGGCGGCCAGGCCCGCTCCCGCCGACGCGGCTGCGGCAGCAACACCTGCGGCTCCTGCCCCCGCACGTCCCACCTCCGCACGCCCCGCCTCCGCGGGCCCCGCCTCTGCGGACGCCGCCCCGGTGGCCGCTCCCAGGACGTCGGCACCCGAGACGCCGGCGCCCAGGACGGATGCACCTGACAAGGCAGCGCCCGCCGCTTCGGCTCCGCGCACCACGACGTCCGGCGCGGCGTCCGCCGGGGCAGCAGCAGGCGCTGCCGCCGCCGGAGCCGCCGCCGGTGCAGCGGCGAGTGCCGCCGCCCCGGCCACGGCCGCCACGCCCGCGGCTGCGGCAGCCACGCCCGCGCCCGCCGCTCCCGCCACGCCCGCCGCTCCGCCGTCGGTCCCGCCGCATTCGCCCGCCCCGCAGTCGGGAGCGGTTGCGCCCGGTGCGGTCCCTCCGGCGCCGCCCGACCAGAACTCCTTCCTGAAGCCGCTGACCGGCGCCATCCAGCGGGTCTCCCGTCCGCTGGCCGGGACCCGCTGGGCGCCGGTGCGTCCGGACGCGGCGGCGTCGGCGGCCTCCGCGCAGGAGCCGGGTGGGCCGCAGGGCCCCGCCGGACCGTTCGGCCCCGTCGGCCCCAACGGTCCGGGCACGTCCGGCCAGGGTGAGTTCTTCGGCCTCGCCGGGGACGGTGCCCCGAGCCGCGGCCCGAAGATCGCGCTGATCTCCGTGCTGGTCGTCGTCCTGCTGTTCGCGGTCTACGCCTTCGTCGCGTGGGGTCTGAGCGACAAGACGCCGCGCGAGACCACGGTGGCCGGTGTCGACGTCGGCGGTATGACGCAGGCCCAGGCCGCCGCCGCGATCACCGAGCAGCTCGCCCCGCGGGCCAAGGAGCCGATCGAGCTCACCGCGGGTGAGGGCAAGGCCCAGCTCTCCCCGGAGCCGAGCGGTCTCGCCATCGACGCGGAGGCGACGGCGGCGGAGCTCACCGAGTTCTCGCTGAGCCCGGTGCGGATGTGGGAGCACATGTTCGGCGGCTCGGACGAGGCGCTCGTGCTGGCCATCGACCAGAAGAAGTTCGACGCCGCGGTGGCAGGCCTCGAGGAGTCGCTCGCCGTCGAGCCCGTGGACGGCACCGTCTCGTTCGTCGACGGCCAGGCGGTCAAGACGGACCCGAAGGAGGGCTCACGGATCGTCGCGAGCGAGACCTCGCGCATCATCCAGGAGCGCTGGATCCTCCAGCAGGGCCCGTACGACCTGCCGGTCGAACCGGTCGAGCCGACGATCACGCAGCAGGAGACCGACGAGAGCCTCGCCATCGCGCAGAAGGTCATCTCGGCACCGGTCACGGTGTCGGTCGGTGGACAGTCACCGGTCCTGGCGCCCGACGTGCTGGCCGGGCTGTTCCGGTTCGAGCAGCGCGACGGCAAGCTCGTCACCTTCGTCGACGGGGAAGCGACCGTCGCGGCAGTCGTCGACGGTACCCACGACCTGCTCGAGGTCCCGTCCGACGCCCACTTCGAGTTCGCCGGCGGCAGGCCGACGGTCGTCGGGGGCAAGACCGGAACCACCCTGGATCCCGCCGACGCGAGCAAGGCCGTGCAGACCGCCGCGACGAGCGACGACCGTGAGACGTCGGTCGAGCTGGTCGAGCAGGACCCGAAGGAGACCGTCGACTCCCTGAAGGCCCTCGGGGTCAAGGAGGTGGTCTCGGAGTTCCACACGCCGCTGACGAACGAGCCCGTACGCACGCAGAACCTGGTGCGCGGCGCCGAGATGATCACCGGCAACCTCGTGAAGCCGGGGGAGACGTTCTCCCTGCTCGACGCCCTGGCGCCGATCACGCTGGAGAACGGCTACTTCGACGCCGGCGTCATCGAGAACGGCGAGCACGTCGAGGCAGTGGGCGGCGGGCTCTCGCAGATGGCGACGACGACCTTCAACGCCGGGTTCTTCGCCGGCTACGAGGACGTGGAGCACCACGCGCACTCCTTCTGGTTCCCGCGCTACCCACCGGGCCGCGAGGCCACGATCTACGTGGGCGCCAAGGACATGAAGTTCACCAACGACACGCCCTACGGCGCGGTGCTCCAGTCCTACGTGGCGGGCGGCGAGCTCTGGGTCAAGATCTGGAGCACGAAGCACTACCGGGTCGAGGAGAGCAACACCGGCAAGACGAACGTCGTGCCCACGTCGGCGATCCACGACTCGTCGGCCGACTGCAAGCCCTACCCGGGCGGCGAGGCCGGCTTCTCGATCGGCATCACCCGCAAGGTCTATGTGGGCAACGAGCTGGCCAAGGAGAACTCCTTCAACCACACGTACAACCCGGACAACCCGGTGGTCTGTGACTAGCGCCTGTGACCAGCCGCCAGTGCTTTCCGGTGAGGCTCTGACGGCTCACCGGCGGTAGGTTTCGCACATGCTTGGACGTAGCGAGCGGGAGTCTCCCGCGCACGCGGTGCTTGCCGCGCAGATGGCGGGCTGGAACGACCCGGTCGAACTGCTGGACCTCGGCACCACGGCGGACACGCTCGCCACGGTGGCGGGCATCGAGGCACTGGCGGCGGTGGTGCACCTGGGACACCCGGAGCACCCCGCGCCAGGCCTCGAGCGTGCCCTCCTGGAGGGTGCGTCGTCGCTCATCCTGACGGGTGCGGTAGCCGTGCCCGTCCAGTGGGTGTGGGTCGGTGCGGGCTCGACCGTGGGTCAGGTGGTGGTCGACGAGGCCGGGATGCGCGACTGCGCGAGCGTCCTGCGGAGCCTCGGCGCCAGCCCGCGGCTCGTGCCGACGCGCGCGACGGTCGAGGAGCGGATAGCCCTCGCGGGTGAGGGCGGGTCGCTGGTGATCGAGCGGTCCCGGGTCCCGGCGGGTTTCGCCGAGCTGCCCGACAGCGCCGCGCTCGCCGACGGCGGGCCGGTCTGGTACGGGCTCCTGGAGTCCCGTGACGACTGGCCGCCCTTCGCCGATCCCGCGCAGGTCTGGCTCGCGTTCGGGCCGGCCGACGACCACCTCGGCTCCCTGCAGCCGACGCTCGCGCTCGTCGCCGAGGCCGGCCTCGACCTGGACCACCTGCGCAGCCAGCCGTCGTCGGCCGGGCCGCACGTGTTCTTCACGTCGTTCTCCTGCCCGACGTCGGACGTGCTGAGCGACCTGGTCGCCGCGCTCACCGAACGGGGCGTCGCGCACCGCACCCTGGCCGTCCTGCCCGGCGAGTCGTTCGTGCCCGGGCCGGACGCGCTGACACCACGGTGGGCATGACGGTGGCCGGCGCCGAGCGCGGCACCCGGGCCGCGTACCTGGGCCCGGAGGGCACCTTCACGCACCAGGCGGCGCTGGAGTGGGCGGGCCTGCACGCCGCGGCGGGCGGTTCCACGGACGACGTGGCCGTCGAGCCGCTGGCCACGGTCAAGAACGTGCACGACGCCGTCTCCGGCGGTACGGCCGACGTCGGCGTCGTCGCCATCGAGTCGTCGGTCGAGGGCTACGTCGTGCCCTCGCTGGACGCGCTGCTGTCCAGCGAGGACGTCGTGGCCGTGGACGAGGTGGCGCTCGACGTGTCGTTCGACGCGTTCGTGCGTCCTGGCCACGGCGAGCTGACCGTGGTCTCCGCGCACCCGCACGGGCTGGCGCAGTGCGCCGGCTTCGTCACGAGCACCGGCCTGGCGACCGCGCCGGCGTCGTCCAACGCGGCGGCGTGCCGCGATGCGGGGCCGGGCACGATCGCGCTCGGGCCCACGATCTGCGGCGAGCTCTACGGGCTGGAGACGTACGCGAAGGCGGTCGAGGACTTCCGCGGCGGCCGCACCCGGTTCCTCGTCCTGACCCGGCGGAGCGCGGCCGATGCGTACCTCGCGCGATCTCGTGCGGCGGGCGCGACGGCCTGGAAGACGATGCTGGCGATCACGCCGGCGGTGACCGGGCCGGGCGTGCTCGCGCGGATCACCGCCGCGTTCGGGGACCGGGGCGTGAACATGTCGAGCCTGATCACGCGGCCGCTCAAGGCGCAGGAGAGCAAGTACGTCTTCGTCGTGACGTTCGACGAGGCGCCGTGGGACCAGGGCGCGCGCGAGGTGGTGAGCGACCTGCTCGCCGCCGGCGACTCCCTCAAGACGCTCGGCCTGTTCCCGGCGGGCGCAGGCTTCCGGGCGCTCGACGGCGTCCTCGACCCGGACCACGTCCCCGTCGGCTCGATCTCGGCCAAGGACTCCGACGAGGCACGTGAACGCGGGCTGCTGTGGTGAGCGGCGCGCAGAGCGGCCCGGTGGGTGTGGTCGGCCTGGGTCTGATCGGCGGCTCCCTGGCCAGGGCGCTGCAGGCGGCGGGTGTGCCGGTCGTCGCGACCGACCCGGCTTCGAACGAGGAGGCGCGTGCGGCGGGCCTCTCGGTGGTGGACGACGTCGCGGGGCTCGCCCTGCACCGCCCTGAGATCGTGGTGCTCGCCGCGCCGCTGCGCGCCATGCGCGCGGTCGCGGGGGAGCTCGCCGAGGCGCTGGCGGGTGAGCCGGGCTGGGACCCGACCGTGACCGACGTCGGCTCGGTGAAGGCGCCGGTGCGGGAGGCGGTGGCGGACGCCGGTCTGGCCGGCCGTTACGTCGGGGCGCACCCGATGTCGGGGACCGAACGGAGCGGGTTCGACGCCTCCTCGGTGGAGCTGATGCAGGGCATCCCGTGGGCGGTGACCTGCGCGGGCGCCGAGGCCGGCGTGGCCGGGACCGACCCCGCTCGGCTGGAACGGGTGCTGCGGCTGGTGACCGGCCCGCTCGGCGGGACGGCCGCCGTGCTCACGGACGATCTGCACGACGAGGCGGCCGCCCTCGTGTCGCACGTCCCGCACGTGCTGGCCAACCAGCTGCTGGGAGCGGTGTCGGGCGCGCCGGTGCGGGACTTGGCGCTGGGGCTCGCGGCCGGCTCGTTCCGGGACGGCACCCGGGTCGGGCTCACCGACCCGCGCCGCACCGAGGCGATGGTCACCGAGAACGCCGCCTGGGTCGCCCCGGTGCTGCGGCTCGCGGCCCGGGACCTCGAACGGCTCGCGGACGAGCTCGAGTCCAACGCGCCGACACACTGGTTCTTCGACCGTCCGGACCCGGTACGCGAGCTGATCGGGCGCCCCGGTGGGCCGCGCGTGACCGGCCTGCGACCGGGCGACGGGGCCCGCCCCGGCCTCCGCTCGGACGCCGAGGTGGTGCCGCTGACGGGCGACTGGCCGGCTCAGCTGGTGGCCCGCTGTGCGGCGGGCGCCGTGGTGGTCCGGCTCGATGACCGAGGCGCGGAGCTCCAGCCGGCGCGCTGAGGCAGCAGGTACCGGCTACAGCGCCGCCGCCAGGGCCCGGCCCGTCGTCCGGCCCGTGAAGAGGCAGCCGCCCAGGAACGTGCCCTCCAGCGCGCGGTGCCCGTGCGAGCCGCCCCCGCCGAAGCCCGCGGCCTCGCCGACCGCCCACAGGCCCTCCAGCACGTCCCCGGACGCGGTGAGCGCGCGGCCCGTCTCGTCGCACCAGATGCCGCCCAGCGTCTTGCGGGTCAGCACCGTCAGGCGGACGGCGAGCAGCGGCCCGTCCTGGGGGTCGGTGAGGGCGCGCGGCGGGGACACCCGGATCGCCTTGTCCACGATGAAGTGCCGCGCGGCCGACGTCGCCACGACCTGCGGGTCCTTGCCGAGCCCTGTGGCCACCTGGGCGTCCCGGGCCGTGATGAGGGCGGCCAGCTGCTCGGCGTCGATGTGCCCGGCCGAGCCCTCGGTCGCCTCGGTGAGGGCGTTCATCTTCGCGGCGAGCTCAGCGGGCGTGCTCGCCCAGAGGAACTCCTCCGACTGCTCCGCGAACGTGCGCACCGGCACCGACTTCCCGCGCACACGCTCCACCAGCAGCGGTACCGACTTGCCGGTCAGGTCGGGGTTCTGCTCGGAGCCCGACAGCGCGAACTCCTTCTCCATGATCGTCTTGTTCAGCACGAACCAGGAGTGGTCGTCCCCGCGGGTGGTCACGTGCTGCAGCGCGCCGAGCGCGTCGAAGCCGGGGAACAGCGGGCTGGGCAGCCGGCCGCCGTCGGCGTCGAGCCACAGGGACGACGGGCCGGGGAGGATCCGGATGCCGTGCTTGGACCAGACCGGGGAGTGGTTCGCGATGCCCTCGGGGTAGTGCCACATCCGGTCCTCGTGCACCAGCGTGGCGCCCGAGGCCGCCGCGACGCCGAGCATGAGCCCGTCGGTGGAGTCCGGCACGCCGGACAGCATCCGGGTGGGCAGCCGGCCGGCGTCCGCCGACCAGTGGGCGCGCGCCAGGTCGTGGTTCGCGCCGATACCGCCGCTCGCTACGACCACTGCCCGCGCGGACAGCTCCACCTCGCCGGTCACCGTGCGGCTGGAGGGTTCGCCGCGGCCCACGCCGTCGTCGGCGAGGATCTCGGCACGCACGCCCGTGACCCGGCCGTCGGTGGTGACCAGCGACGTGACCCGGTGCCGGAAGCGCAGGTCCAGCAGCCCGGACCGGTTCGCCTCGCGCGCCGCGAGGACGAACGGCGCGACGACGGCGGGTCCCGTGCCCCACGTGACGTGGAAGCGCGGCACCGAGTTGCCGTGGCCGCCCGCCGGGTATCCGCCCCGCTCCGCCCACTGCACCGCGGGGAACCAGCGCACCCCCTTGGCGTGCAGCCACGACCGCATGTCGCCGGCGGCGAACTCGACGAACCCCTTGCCCCACTTGTAGCCGAAGCGGTCCGGACCCTCGCCGCGCTCGGCGCCCGGCGCGAACTGGGCGGAGCCGAGCCAGTCGGCGAAGGCGAGGTCGAACGAGTCCTTCACCTTGAGGCGGCGCTGCTCGGGGGAGTCCACGAGGAACAGCCCGCCGAACGACCACCACGCCTGACCGCCCAGCGACGCGGCGGGCTCCTGGTCGAGCAGGACCACCCGCTTGCCCGCCGCCGTCAGCTCGGTCGCCGTGACCAGCCCCGACAATCCCGCGCCGATGACTATGACGTCGGTCTCGGCCGGGGCGGCAACGTCGTTGTTGTGGACGGAGTCAGTCATGAGCGAACACTAGCGGTCCTGCGAGAGCAGCACCTGGAGGCTGAGCGCGTCCAGCGCCACCGAGGTCCGCGGGCCCGCCTCGTCCTCGGGGACGAAGGGGAAGTCCCACGAGGAGTCCCAGACGAGCTGCCAGGGCGCGCTGTCCGGGTCGGACCGCGGGGGCAGCGTCACGTGGGCGTCGTCCAGGTTGCCGTTGATGACCAGGAGCACGTCGGCGTCACCGGCCGCCGGTCCCGGGCGCAGCATCTGCAGCACGCGCCGGCAGGTCTGGTTCCAGGTGGCGGGCTCCATCGGCGCACCGTCGCCGGCGAACCAGAGCAGGTCCGGGTCGGACTCGTTCGGCCGCGGGGAGCCCAGGAAGAACGAGTCGGCGCGCAGCGCGGGGTGCTCCCGCCGCAGCCGTAGCAGGTACCGGGTGGTCTCGAGCAGGTCGGTCGCCGCGTCGTCCATCGCCCAGCGCAGCCACGAGACCTCGTTGTCCTGCACGTACGCGTTGTTGTTGCCGCCCTGGCTGCGGCCGAACTCGTCACCGGCCGTGAGCATGGGGGTACCCGCGGAGAGCAGCAGCGTGCCCAGCAGGTTCCGCTGCGACCTGCGGCGCGGCGGCACGATGGCCTGCCACGGTTCAGTGGTCGCGTCGTCGCCGGTGGACGTGTGCCCCTCGATCCCGTGGTTCCACGACAGGTTGTTGTCCGTGCCGTCCCGGTTGTCCTCTCCGTTGGCCTCGTTGTGCTTGTAGTTGTAGGCCACCAGGTCGGCGAGCGTGAAGCCGTCGTGCGCCGTCACGTAGTTCACGGACGCCACGGGCCCGCGCACCAGCGCCGGGTCGCTCGGCCCGAACAGGTCGGCGCTCCCGGCCAGCCGCGTGGCGAGGTCGCGCAGGCCGAGCATCTCCTGCCCCCGCACGCCCTGCTTGGGCGCGTCGAGCCAGAAGCCGCGCGCGGCGTCGCGGAACCGGTCGTTCCACTCCGCCATGGGCGGCGGGAACGAGCCGGTCTGCCAGCCGCCCGGGCCGACGTCCCAGGGCTCGGCGACGAGCTTGAGGCCGGACAGCACGGGGTCGGTCTGCAGCGCGACCAGGAACGGGTGGTCCGGGTCGAACCCCACGGTTCCCCGGCCGAGCGTCACCGCGAGGTCGAACCGGTACCCGTCCACGCCGACGGTCTCGGCCCAGTACCGCAGCGAGTCCAGGGCCATCTGGATCACGCGCGGACGCCGGAAGTCGAGCGAGTTGCCGGTGCCGGTGACGTCCGCGAGCGCGGCGGGCGAGGCGCCGTCGTGCAGGTAGTAGAGCGGGTTGTCGAGGCCGCGCCAGGCCACGTGCAGGTCGTCGTCGCCGCCCTCGCAGGTGTGGTTGTAGACGACGTCGAGCAGCACCTCGATGCCCGCCTCGTGCAGCAGGTGCACCATGCCGCGCACCTCGTCGAGCACTGCCTCGGCGCCCTGGTCCTGCGCAGCCTGCGTGGCGTAGGCCGCGTTGGGCGCGAAGAAGCCGAGGGTGTTGTAGCCCCAGTAGTTCTGCTGGTCCTGGGCCGCCAGACGTGACTCGGCGAGGCTCTTGTGGATCGGCAGCAGCTCCAGCGTCGTGACGCCGAGGCTCAGCAGGTGCTCGACGACCGCCGGGTGCGCAGCCCCCGCGTAGGTGCCCCGCAGCTCCGCCGGGATGTCCTCGCGGAGCATCGTCAGGCCACGCACGTGCGCCTCGTAGATCACCGTGTCGGCCCAGGGCACGCGCGGCCGCGACAGGGGAGCGGGCGGCGGCAGCGGTGCGACGACCACGGAGTGCGGCACGTACGCCAGCGAGTCCCGGTCGTCCGCCGCGCCGTAGCGGTCGCCGAGCCACCAGCCCGGCTCGCGCTCCGTGGACACCGAGCCCACCACCTCGGGACCGTAGCGCAGGCGGCCCGCGAACCCGCGGGCGTACGGGTCGATGAGCAGCTTGGCCGGGTTGTGCCGCATCCCCGCCTCGGGCTCCCAGGGTCCGTACACGCGGAAGCCGTAGCGCTGGCCGGGGGCGATGTCGGGCACGTGCGTGTGCCAGACGCCGTACACCGGACCCACCATCTCGACGCGGCGCTCGGTGTACCGGGCGGGGTCGTGCTCGTCCAGGCCCGGGTCGGTCACGTCGATGAGGCACAGGTCGACGGCGGTGGCGTGGGACGCGAGGACAGCCGCGTCGATCCCGCCGTCGGGCGTGACGTAGACGCCCAGCGGCGGGACGTGGCTGCGCCTGGCCGTCGGCCGGATCAAGGGCCGGACGACCGGACGGGGCGCCGGGTCGCCCGGCGCCCGCTGTGGTTCTGCTCGTCGTGACTGCACCATGTGCCTCATCGTTGCAGGCGGGCAACCGTCGGCCCAACCTCGATCGTTGTTGACGACGGGGCGTGGTGGAATGGGCGGATGGAGCAGCTCGAGTCCGGCCGGGGTTCTCTGGCGCCTGACGAGCGGCGCCGGGTCGCGCGGCACCTCCTGCTCGACGGGTTCGGTCTGGCCGCGCAGGAACGCCTCGCCGCGTCGCGTGTGGTGGTGGTCGGTGCGGGCGGGCTCGGGTCCCCGGTGCTGCAGTACCTCGCCGCGGCCGGGGTGGGCACCCTCGGCATCATCGACGACGACGTCGTCGAGGCCTCCAACCTGCAGCGCCAGGTGCTGCACTCGGTGGCCGACGTCGGACGGGCCAAGACGGCGTCGGCCGCCGACGCGCTGCGCGGGCTCGCGCCGTCGGCGGAGGTCGTCGCGCACCCCGAGCGGCTGACCCGCGACAACGCCGCGGCGATCCTCGGCGGCTACCACCTGGTGGTCGACGGCTCGGACACTTATCAGACGCGCTACGCCGTGTCGGACGCCGCTGCAAGCCTCGGCCTGCCCGTCGTCTGGGGCACCGTGCTGGGCTGGGACGGGCAGGTGAGCGTCTTCTGGTCGGCCGCCCCCGACGGGAGGGCGATCACCTACCCCGACGTGTTCGGCCCGCAGCCACCCGAGGGGGAGTCGTGCGCGACGGTCGGCGTGCTGAGCCCGGCGTGCGGCGTGGTGGGCTCGACGATGGCGGTCGAGGCCGTCAAGGTCCTGACCGGTACCGGCGATCCGGCGCTGGGCCGGCTGCTGGCGTACGACGCGCGCACCTCGGCGTGGGACACGATAGTGCTGGCCGCGCCGTCGTCGTCCCCGGGCGGTGACGTGCCTGCGGAGCCGACGTCGGCCGCGGAGCCCGCGTTGCCCACGGAGCCGGAGCGCGAGCCCGCCGGGCCGCCGTCCGACAGTCCTGAGCTGTCCGGGGTGCCCGGGGTGCTGCTGCTCGACGTCGGGCTGCGGCCGGGTGCGGTGCCCGGTGCGGTGTTCGCGCGGCTGGAGGACCTGGCGGCCGGCAACCTGCCGCCGGAGCTGCTGGACCATCCCCTCGACGGGCCTGTGATCGTGCTGTGCGAGCGCGGTCTGCGGTCGCGCGGCGCGGAGCAGCTGCTGCGCGCCGAGGGGTGGCGCGACGTCACGAGCCGCGCCATTCTCGGGTGAACCCACCTTCTGGACACGTCCCGTTCATCTGGACGTACCGGACCTTTGGTGGGCGAGACACCGCCTGCTCCTAGGTTGACGACGACCTACCCCCCAGCTCTGACCGGAGAACCTCCGATGACGATCGCTCCTGAACACCGCACGCTGCTGACGGTGCAGACGCACGCGCGCGGCAAGCGCAGCCCTGTCACGTGCCGCCTCAAGTGCAACGACGCGTGCCTTCACCCCGCTCCCAACGAGAGCGCCAACGAGTACTTCAAGGACGTCGTCAGCTCGGTGCTGTCGCGCCGCGCGATGCTCGGCACGCTGGCGGTCGCCGCCGGTGCCGTGGTGATCGGTGCGCAGGGCTTCGGCGCGCCGTCCGCGGCCGCCGCGACCCTGCCCGAGGGGCGCTTCCCCGGCCACGGTGGCCGCGGCCTGGCCTTCGGCGCGATCGACCCGCAGCCCGTCAGCGTCGACGCGCTGGTCGTCCCCGAGGGTTACACCTGGGACCCGATCATCCGCTGGGGTGACCCGATCCTCCCGGGCGGGCGCACGTTCGACCCGAACAACCAGTCGCCGGAGCAGCAGGCCAAGCAGTTCGGCTACAACTGCGACTACCTCGACATCCTGCCGTTCGACGTCGGCGACGAGCGCCGCGGCACCCGCGGCCTGCTCGTGTCGAACCAGGAGTACACCAACGCGGCGATCATGTTCCCGCCGACGGAGAAGTACTGGGAGAAGGACGCCGCGGGCAACGTCACCACGACGAAGAACGCCTACGCCCGCGCCATCGAGCGCGCCGCGCACGGCATGGCCGTCGTCGAGGTCCGCCGCAAGGCGCCGGGCACGCCCTGGAGCTACCAGCGGATCAGCCCGTTCAACCGCCGCATCCACCTGGACACGGAGTTCGTCGTCGACGGGCCGGCCGCCGGCTCCGACCTGCTCAAGACGTCCGCGGACCCGACGGGCACGCGCGTGTTCGGCACGATGAACAACTGCGCGGGCGGCACCACCCCGTGGGGCACCGTCCTGTCGGGCGAGGAGAACTTCAACGGCTACTTCAAGGCCGCCGGAGTCAACCCGGCAGCCGACGCCCGCTACGGCATCGGCTCGACCACCAGCTACGGCTGGGAGGCCGACGACCCGCGCTTCGGTGGCGGCGCGGGGTTCGAGAACGAGGCCAACCGCTTCGGCTGGATCGTCGAGCTCGACCCGCACGACCCGTCCGCGGCGCCCGTGAAGCACACCGCCATGGGCCGGTTCAAGCACGAGGGCGCCAACGTCACCCTGTCCTACCGCGGCCACGCCGTCGCGTACATGGGCGACGACCAGGCGTTCGACTACGTCTACAAGTTCGTCTCCAAGGACCGCGTGGCCAAGGGCGACTCCCGCTGGGCCCGCAAGCACAACAAGACGCTGCTCTCGGAGGGCGACCTGTTCGTCGCCAAGTTCACCGGCGACTCGCCGGCCGCCGAGATCGACGGCTCGGGCACGGTCCCGTCCGACGGCGCCTTCGACGGCACCGGCGAGTGGCTGCCGCTGGTGCAGAACGGCCGGAGCAAGGTGCCCGGCATGTCCGTCGAGGAGGTGCTGGTCTACACGCGCATGGCCGCCGACAAGGTCGGCGCCACCAAGATGGACCGCCCGGAGGACGTCGAGATCAGCCCGGTCACGGGCCGCATCTACGTGGCGTGCACCAACAACTCCGGCCGTACCCCGACCAACACGGTCGAGGGAGCCACGGAGGCCAACCCGCGCACCCACAAGGTCGTCGGCGGCGTCACCAACAACGGCAACCGTGACGGCCACGTGGTCGAGATCATCCCCTCGGGCGACCAGACCTCGACCCGCTTCACGTGGAACCTGCTGCTCGTCGCGGGCGACCCCGCCGTCGAGGGCACGTACTTCGCGGGCTACCCGAAGGACCGCGTCTCGCCGATCTCCTGCCCGGACAACCTCGCGTTCGACGCCGAGGGCAACCTCTGGATCTCGACGGACGGCGCGCCGAGCTCCAACGCCATCCAGAAGTGCGACGGCCTGTTCAAGGTGCCGGTCTCGGGCCGCGAGCGCGGGCACGTGCAGCAGTTCCTCTCGGTGCCCGCGGGCGCCGAGACCTGCGGCCCGCTCGTCGACTCCCGCGACGGCATGGTCTACGTCAACGTGCAGCACCCGGGCGAGGACGGCACGTACGCCGCGCCGCAGTCGTTCTTCCCCGACTACATCGCGGAGGGTGCCCCGGTCGAGGCCGGCGACTTCCGCGGCCCGCGCCCGACGGTCGTCCAGGTCTACCGCAAGCGCTGACCACCACTCCTGATCACCGAGGTAGAGCGAGTGTCCGAACACCCGCTCTACCTCGGCGTCCTCCTTTTGCCGAAGTAGAGCGAGTGTCCGGACACTCGCTCTACTTCGGCGACCCGGGGCGCGCGAGGTAGACCGTGTGTCCGCATCACGTCACACCTTGGGATGCGATCCGGGCCTCGCGGCGTTCGTAGACTTGATGACCGTGACCAACCCGCCTCCCGATCCCGCCCGCAAGCCGCTCACGGCGAGCGGTGCGCACGGCGAACCCTCCCGTGAGCCGGACGGCGCGTACCTCGACCACGCCGCGACCACGCCCATGTCCGCCGCGGCGCTCGCCGCGTTCGTGGCCGAGGCGCAGCGCACCGGCAACGCGTCGTCGCTGCACTCCGCGGGGCGCACGGCACGGCGCGCCGTCGAGGAGGCGCGGGAGACGCTCGCGAAGTCCCTGGGCGCCCGGCCGAGCGAGGTCATCTTCACGTCGGGCGGCACCGAGTCGGACAACCTGGCGATCAAGGGCATCTTCTGGGGACGCCGCGCGCAGGACACGCGCCGCTGCCGGATCCTCGTGTCCGCCGTCGAGCACCACGCCGTGCTCGACCCGGCGTTCTGGCTCGCGGGCCATGCGGGCGCCGAGATAGTGCTTCTGCCCGTCGACGGCGAGGGCCGGCTCGACCTCGACGCCCTGCGCGCCGAGCTCGCCGCCCACGCCGACGAGACGGCCCTGATCAGCGTCATGTGGGCCAACAACGAGGTAGGCACGATCCAGCCCATCCGCGACGTCGTGCGCGCCGCGCGCCCGTACGGCATCCCCGTGCACACCGACGCCGTACAGGCCGTGGGCCAGGCGGAGGTGTCCTTCACCGAGTCCGGCGTGGACGCCATGACCGTCAGCGGGCACAAGCTGGGCGGTCCGGTGGGCGTCGGCGCCCTGCTCGCGAAGCGTGACCTCGCCCTCGACGCAGTGCTGCACGGCGGCGGCCAGGAGCGCGGCGTCCGCTCCGGGACGCTCGACACGGCATCGATAGCCGCCTTCGGCGTCGCCGCACGCCATGCCGTCGAGTGCCTGCCGCAGCGCGCCGCCCGGCTGTCCGCCCTGCGCGACGACCTCGTCGCCCGCGTCCGCGTCGCCGCACCCTCCGCGGTGCTGCGCGGCCCCGAGCCGACGTCGGGCGACCGGCTGCCCGGCAACGCGCACTTCACCTTCCCTGGCGCCGAGGGCGACTCCCTGCTGTACCTGCTGGACTCGGCAGGCGTGCAGGCGTCCACCGGCTCGGCCTGCCAGGCGGGCGTGCCGCAGCCGTCGCACGTGCTGCTCGCCATGGGCGTCCCCGAGGCGGAGGCCCGCGGCGCCCTGCGGTTCACGCTCGGCGCCACGTCCACCGAGTCCGACGTCGACCGGCTCGCCGCCGCGCTGCCCCACGTTGTTGCCCGGGCACAGGCCGCGGGCCTCGTGTCGGGCCGTTCGATCGGAGGCATGTGATGAGGGTGCTCGCGGCCATGTCGGGCGGCGTGGACTCCGCGGTCGCCGCGGCGCTCGCGGTCGAGGCGGGGCACGACGTCGTCGGCGTGCACATGGCGCTGTCCCGGAACCGGGACCAGTTCCGCACCGGTTCGCGCGGGTGCTGCTCCATCGAGGACGCCGGCGACGCCCGCCGCGCGGCCGACATGCTCGGCATCCCGTACTACGTCTGGGACCTGTCCGAGCGGTTCGAGGACACCGTCGTGGCCGACTTCCTGTCGGAGTACGAGGCCGGCCGCACCCCCAACCCGTGCGTGCGCTGCAACGAGCACATCAAGTTCGAGGCGCTGCTGGACAAGGCGACGGCCCTCGGGTTCGACGCCGTCGCGACGGGCCACTACGCGCAGATCGTCACCCGGGAGGTCCCGGGGGCGGACGGCGGGCTGCGCACCGTGCGCGAGCTGCACCGCTCGCCGAACGACGCCAAGGACCAGTCCTACGTGCTGGCCGTCGCCGGACCCGAGCGGCTCGCGCGCGCGATGTTCCCGCTGGGCGGGTTCGCGTCCAAGGACGAGGTGCGCGCCGAGGCCGCGAAGCGCGGCCTGTCGGTCTCCGCCAAGCCCGACTCCTACGACATCTGCTTCGTGGCCGACGGCGACACGCGCGGCTTCCTGCAGTCCCGCCTGGGCTCGCGCCCGGGCTCCGTCGTCGACACCGACGGCGAGGTCGTGGGCGAGCACGACGGCGCCTACTCGTTCACCGTCGGGCAGCGCAAGGGGCTCGGGCTCGGGCGGCCCGCCGCCGACGGCAAGGCCCGGTACGTCGTCGACGTGCAGCCCGCGACGAACACCGTGGTGGTGGGACCTGCCGAGCTGCTGAGCGTGGACCGGATCGCGGGGGAGAAGGCCCTGTGGTTCGAGGGGGTCCTGGCTCCGGCGGTCGAGCCTGTCGAGACCCGGCCCGTCTCGCTGGTCGAGCCTGTCGAGACCTCCGACGTCGTCCCGGACGCGGACGGCTGGTTCACCGCAGAGGTCCAGGTCCGCGCGCACGGCGCGCCCGTCCCGGCCCGGGTGCGGTCAATCGCCTCGGCCGGTGGCGCTTATGGTGACGACGTCGCGGAAGGCGAGCGACCGGCGTCCGACGCGGACGGGGTGGACCCGGCTCCGGCGATGGAGATCGAGCTGACCGGTGCACCGCTGCGCGGCGTCGCGCCGGGCCAGTCGGTGGTGGTGTACCGCGGCACGCGCGTGCTGGGCCAGGCGACGGTCTCCCGCGCCTGGCGGGCTCCCGCGCCGCGGTAGGCGGCGCCGAGCCTGAACACATCTGAACAAGGAGAGCTGATGACCGCTGTGACCGGACACGGGCCCTGGCCCGGAGGCGAGCGCGATGTGCTCGAGGCGCAGCAGATGGCGCTCGGTGAGCTCGCCGAGCTGCCGACCGGCGTCGACGCGCTGCCGTTCCTGACGCAGCTGGGGCAGCGTGGTCCGGGCGCCGACCCCCTCGGGCGGACGGCGGTGCGGCTCGCCGAGATGCCCGTCGAGCTGGGGCCGCACGGCTGGAAGCTCACCGACCGGCCGGGGATCGACGCACGGCGTGCCGATGCGTTCTGGCGGGAGGACCTCGGCGCCCTCGCCATCGCGGCGCACGGCCACACGGGTCCGCTGACCGTGGAGATGCTGGGGCCGTGGACGCTGGCGGCCCAGCTCTGGTCGGCCCGCGGGGACCGCGTCCTGGCGGACACCGGAGCCCGCGCGGCCCTGGGCCTCGCGCTCGCCGCGAGCCTGCGCACGCTCGTCGCCGACATCGTCGCCCAGGTCCCGGGCGCGGAGGTGACCGTGCAGCTCGCGGAACCGCTGCTCGGCCAGGTGCACGCGGGCGTGCTGCCGACGTTCTCCGGGTTCTCGCGGCTGCGGGCGGTCGCGGGGCCCGAGATCGTCGAGGGCCTGGAGCCCGTGCTCGCGGCCGCGCGGGACGCCGGCGCCCGCTCCGTCGTCCACCTGGGCAGCACCTGGGTCGGCGTCCCGGCGGTCGTCCTCGCCGGTGCGGACGCGCTGGGGCTCGACCTGGCCGACGTCGGGCCGGGCGGCTGGAACGAGCGGGCCTGGGAGCTGCTGGCCCGTGCGACGGAGCGCGGGACCGGGCTCTGGGCGGGGCTGCCGCCGGCGCAGGTCTCGCAGTGCGCGGGCCCGGCGCTCGGCACGCTCGCCGACCTGGTCGCTGTCCCGTGGCGGCGGATCGGCCTGCCCGCCGCACAGCTCGCCGAGGTGACGCTCCTGGCCGCGCACCGGAGGTCGCTCGGCTCGACGGACGCCCACCGCGCGGAGCTGGCCAACCTGGGCCGCGTAGCGGAGACCCTCTCGGAAAGGGCAGAGGCGTAACCATAGATCGCCGAGGTAGAGCGTGTGTCCACCAATGCGCTGCGCAGGTGGTCTACCTCGGCATCGATGTGTCCGTGAAGTAGAGCGTGCGTCCGGACGCCGTCGTCCCCTCGCACAAACTGGTTGGCGACCCGATCGCTGTTGTTCCGGGGACTGGAGTGCGACCACAGGTCGTAGGTTTTCCACAGCTCGGTCCAGTCCGGCTCCGGTCACACATGCTCCCTTGGTGAGACGAGCCGAGTACGCAGAAAACCTGCGACGAATTGCAGACCTCCAGCGATCCGCCGCGGACGGGTCGCTGGTCACGTCGCGGATGTACTCCGCGGATCGAGCGATCGAGCCGGAGGTTCCGGCGAAGATCGGGTACTCCGCGCAGGACCGACGGCGCCTCGCGGAGCGCGTGCGGAGCGGTGAGCTGGAGCGGATCAGACCGGGTGTACTCATGGCGCCGATCGATGACGGTCTGCGACCGCACGAGGTATCCGAGCTCGTGACGCTGCGCACCGTGCGGGCCGTGGTCGAGCGCTCCCGCTCTTCCCTCTGGGTAAGTCATCAGACTGCCCTGCTCCTGCACGGCTGTTGGACGTTTCGGAGCGGCACGGCGGTCCACGTGACACATCTCAGCAACCCGAACATCGACCATGAGCACGAGACGGACATCGTTCGGCACTGGACGAAGCTGCCGGACCGCGACCGGTCCACCGTGGGCGGGATTCCGGTCACGACGCTGGAGCGGAGCTTGGTCGACTCGATCAGGTCACTGCAGCCCGACAGCGCGCTCGTCGCTGCCGACTCCGCCTTTCGGCGTGGCGCGAGCACCGTTCTCGTCCAGCGCATCGTCGCCGAGTCCGTCGGAAAGCGCGGCGTCGTCCAGGCACGTGAGACGTTGCGCCGTGCGGATCCGCGTTCGGGCTCGCCCGGGGAGTCGATCGTCCGGGCGGCCATGCATCGCGCCAGGGACGTGAATCCGTCTCTTCAGATCCCGGTCAAGACTCGGATCGGGACGTTCTGGGTCGACGTCGGGTGGCCAGATCTCAAGGTCGGCTTCGAGTTCGACGGGGCGGTCAAGTACTCCGGCGGCGCGTTCGGCGACCCGGAGCTGGCCCAGCGAGAGAGGGCTCGCAGGATGCGCGCGCTCGAGGAGGCAGACTGGCTGATCTTCGAGGTGAGATGGGCGGACGTCGAGGACCCGGCGAGACTCGACGCCCTGGTGTACGACGCGTTCCTGCTAGGGCTCGCACACATGCGCCGCGCCGGCTGACCCCACCCGGACACCCGCTCTACCTCGCGAACAGAACGACGCCGAAGTAGAGCGAGTGTCCGAAGCGGACCGCGAAGTAGAGCGTGCGTCCAGACACACGCTCTACTTCGCGGAGGGGTGTCAGGTTGTCAGGCGGGTCCAGAGGAAGGTCCAGTGGGTCGCCGCCATGTACGCCGCCTGGGCGTTGTTGGCCGCCCCGCCGTGGCCGCCCTCGATGTTCTCGTAGTACGTCACGTCCTTGCCCGCGGCCAGCATGAGCGCCGCCATCTTGCGGGCGTGGCCGGGGTGCACCCGGTCGTCCTTGGTCGACGTCGTGAACAGCACCGGCGGGTAGTCCCGCGCCGCGTCGAACAGGTGGTACGGCGAGAAGCCCCGCACGAACTCCCAGTCGTCGGTGTCCGGGTCGCCGTACTCGGCCATCCAGGACGCGCCCGCGAGCAGGTGCGAGTACCGCTTCATGTCCAGCAGCGGGACGCCCACGATGATCGCCCCGAAGAGCTCCGGGTACTGCGTCAGCATGTTGCCGGCGAGCAGCCCGCCGTTCGACCGGCCCTCCATGCCCAGCCGTGCGGGCACGGTGATGCCCCGCGTGACGAGGTCGCGCGCGACCGCCGCGAAGTCCTCGTACGCGCGGTGCCGGTTCTCCTTCAGCGCGGCCTGGTGCCAGGCCGGCCCGTACTCGCCGCCGCCGCGGATGTTCGCCACGGCGTACACCCCGCCCCGCTCCAGCCACGCACGCCCGACGGTGCCCGAGTACCCGGGCAGGATCGCGTGCTCGAACCCGCCGTAGCCCCACAGCAGGGTCGGCGCCGGCCCGGCCTCGCCCGAGACGAGGTCCGCCCGGCCGACGACGAAGTACGGCACGCGCGTGCCGTCGTCCGACTCGGTGAACTGCTGGCGGACCTCCATGCCGGCCGCCTCGAAGTACGACGGCGCGGACTTGAGCACCTCGGGCGCCGCAGCCGTCTCGCCAGGACCGGCGACGGTGGTGCGGCCCAGGGTCGACGGCGTCAGGTAGCCGGTGGTGACCACCCAGACCTCGTCGGAGTCGACGACGTCCACCGCGCCCACGCCGACCGTGAGGAGCTCGCCGCCCACGGGGAGCTCGGAGCGCGCCCACTCGCCGCCTGGCGTGGCCACCGTGGGCGGCGTCAGCACGTGCAGCAGGTTCTTCACGTCGTCCAGCACGTTGAGCACCAGGTGGTTCCGCGTCCACGTGATCCCGGCGAGCGACGTCGTCGGCGTCGGCTCGAACAGGACCGTCAGGTCGCGCGACCCGGCCATGAAGTCGTCGAAGCCGACGGCGAGCAGCGAGCCCGCGCGGTAGGTCGTGCGGCCAACCGCCCAGTCGTCGCGCAGGCGCACCATCATCCACTCGCGGTGCAGGCCCACGTTCGCCGAGTCCGGCACGTCGATCTTGGTGAGGGTTTGCTCGGGCGTGCCCACGTTCGTCGCCAGGTACGTCTCGTTCGCGTAGAACCGGAGCGCACGGTGCACTAGGTCCCGCTCGAAGCCCGGGGTGTGCGAGCGGGACGCGCTGATGTACATGTCCTGGTCGGTGCCCTCGTAGACGACGGTCGCCTCGGCCAGGGGAGTGCCGCGCAGCCAGCGCTTCACCTGCCGCGGGTAGCCCGACGGCGTCATCGTGCCCTCGCCGAAGTCCGTGTACACGTAGACCGCGTCAGCGGAGATCCAGGACAGCCCGCCCTTGGCCTGGGCACGCACGAAGCCGCCCTCGCTCTCGGGCACGAACTGCTTGGTGACGAGGTCGAACTCGCGCGTCACGTCGGAGTCGGACCCGCCGGGCGACAGGTCGACCAGCGCGTGCCTGCGCGGTTCGCCCGCCGCGAGCTGCTCCGCCGTCGGGCGCAGGACGCTCGCGCCGTGCCAGACCCAGCTCTCGCCCTCCTGGGCCGCGAGGGCGTCGAGGTCGAGGACCGTCTCCCACTCGGGGTCGTCGGTGCGGTAGGAGTCGAGCGTCGTGCGGCGCCACAGGCCGCGCTCGTGCTCGGCGTCCTGCCAGAAGTTGTAGTAGTGCTCGCCGACCTTCGAGACGTGCGGGATCTTGTCGTCCGAGTCGAGGACCTCACGCACCGCACGCTCGGTCTCGGTGAAGGCGGGACCGCCGAGGACCTGGGCGCTGTGCGCGTTGCGCTCGCGGACCCAGCTCAGGGCGGTCTCTCCGTCGACGTCCTCGAGCCACGCGAACGGGTCGGTGGCGGGGTCCAGCGGGGTGTCCGGGAGAGCGGTTCGGGGGGCGGTCTGGGTGTGCTCGACGCTCATGGAGAGCACCCTACGCGGCCGGTCACGGCTGCGGCCGTCGTGGGCCGCGTGCCTCAGGCAAGAGGAACTGTGCCCGGTTTGTACAGTATTGTGCGGCTATTGCGCCACGGGGCTGCCCTATTCCTCAGTGGCACATATTTTCGCTGGTCGCACCACGGTCGTGCCCTTCCACGCGTGGGACGCCCTGTGGTAGAAACTGCACTCCAGGGGGTTGTTCGCCCCCTCCAGCCGAGTTCGTGGAGCAGGTCGCGGTAATCGCCGTGTCCGGCCTTCCGAACTCTGACGAGACAACTATTAAGGGGATCGGCTCGGTGAGCTCGATGTCTTCTTCTCCTCCGCCCAGCAGGTTGCGCCAGGTCGCACCTTGGGTGTGTGTCGCCGGCGTGCTTGCCTATGTACTCGTAGCACCAGTCCTGTTCACCGCCACCGGGGCCTCGTCCACGTGGCCCGCATGGCTCGTCGGCATCGCCGCCGTCGGGCTCGCGGTGGCGGCCGCGCTGATCGCCGCGCGGTCCTCACGTGACGACCTCGCCGCGCACGAGGACCTTGTCCTGGCACACCGCCGGGCCGAGGAGCGCGCGGATGCGGCGTCCCGGGCGCTGGACGCCCTGGCGAACGAGCAGCTTCCCGCGTTCCTCGACAGCGAGCCCGCCCCGCCGCTCCCGCACCTTCCGGGTGACGCGGGTGCCCAGGCCCGTCTGGACGAGGCGGCCGCCATGCTCGCCCGCGTCCAGGAGGAGCGTGTCGCCCGTCGCGACGCCGTCCAGGTCGCCGTGGTCGCCCTGAGCCGCAAGGTCCAGGCCGCCGCGCACCGCATCCAGGAGGAGGCGGCGCGCATGGTCCAGCGCCACCCCACCGACCCGGACATCCTGCAGACGTCGATGCGTGTCGACCACGCCGCCGCTCAGCAGGCCCGTCAGGCGCAGAGCCTCGCGGCGCTGTGCGGCGAGTGGCCGGGCCAGCAGTGGAGCGAGCCGCTCCCGCTGCCCGACGTCGTCAAGGGCGCCGCCAGCCGGATCACGGCGTTCCACCGGGTCGAGGTGTCGGGTGACCCCGGCGTCGCCGTCTCGGCGCGTATCGTCGAGCCGCTCATCCACCTCGTGGCCGAGCTGCTGTCCAACGCGACGCAGTCCTCCCCGCCCACCACGCAGGTGCTCGTCTCGCTGCGCCAGGTGCAGCGCGGCGCGGTCGTCGAGATCGACGACTGCGGTGTGGGCCTCGACCTCAAGCAGCTCGAGCAGGCGCGCGACATCGCCTCCGGCAAGCGCGAGATCAGCATCACGGAGCTGGGCGAGATCCCGCAGACCGGCCTGGCCGTCGTCGGTACCTACGCGCGGCGCCACGGCTTCCGCGTGGACGTCACCGAGTCGGTGTACGGCGGCCTGCGCGCCATCGTCATGATCCCGGCAGAGCTCACCGAGGCAGTGGTGCCGTCGGGCATGCTCACGCCGGCCGCGACGCTGCCGAGCGCCGGCTCCCACACCAGCGGGGCATCCGCACTCGGCTCCCGTCGCAGCGCCACCGCAGTCGCCGAGGCGCCGCTCGTGACCGAGCTGCCCAGCGCAAAGCCCGCGGACGACGACGAGTGGCCCGCACCCGCGGCGCCCGACCCGGCGACCGTGGTTCCCGTCGAGCCGCTGAGCGCGCCCGGCGTCGTGGTCGACGAAGAGGAGGAGACGCCCGTGGCCGGTGCCCCGGTGCAGGCCCCTGGCGAGCTGCCCCTGCGTCCTGGGCGAGCCCGCCCCGAGGACGACGAGTTCCCCGAGCCGTCTGCGCTCCCGCAGCGGCGATCGCGCCGTGGAGAGGCGGAAGCGACCGACGACCGGACCAAGGCCACGGAGCCCCGTACCGAAGCTCCTGGTCCCGCTCAGACGGCCGAGGAGGCCGGTGAGTGGATGGGCGCCTTCTTCAGCTCGACCGAGGCGCAGTTCGGGGACTCACCAGACAGCAGCGAACCGCCGGCTGGAGCCGGTGGACCTTCGGAGGACCGATGACTACGCACGCCGACGGCATGACCAGCACCGACGGTAATAGCTGGATGCTCGAGCTCATCAGTGGTGTACGGGGGGTCAAGCATGTAGTCGTGCTCACCTCCGACGGCCTGATGAAGGTTCGGACGGACCAGACCCCGCTGGACGTGGCCGACAAGGTAGCGGCGGCTTGCGCCGGACTTGTGGCGCTGGGGATGGGAATGAGCAGGGAGTTCGGCAACAGTGAGACGATCCGCCAGGTGATGGTTGAGTTCGACGGCGGATTCCTCTTCGTCCGGGGAGCCGGTGACGGCTCGCGTCTCGCGGTCGTCACGGAGACCGTGATCGACCCGGCGCTGATTGCCCAGCAGATGCAGGCCCAGGTCCTCATGATCGGGGAGCGCACCCTGGGCACGGAGCGGATCTCCAGCTGACCCCGCCCCAGGCACCGTTTCGGAAAGCACCACCCGAGCCTCGTGAGGCTTGGCCGTACCAGGCACCACCAGCTCGACCGATACCTGACCGACCAACAGGGGGCGAGGGGATGGACACCGAGGAGTACCGCGATCACCCGGTGCGCTCGTACGTGCTCACCTCGGGGCGGGCGCACCCGTCGCGCAACACGCTGCGCCCGGAGACACTTGTACGTGCGGTCGAGAGCAGGCCAGTGCTCTCGACGGCCAGCCGGCTGGAGCGCGAGCTGGTCGAGCTGTGCCGCGGCACGCTCGCGCTGGCCGAGGTGGCTGCCTACCTGCAGCTACCCGTGAGCCTCGTGGCGGTCATGGTCTCGGACCTGGTCGACACGGGAAACCTGACGATCCGTTCCAACCACCAAGCGCACGTCCTGCCCGGCAAGGACATCCTGGAGAAGATTCTCGATGGACTCCGCAAGCTCTGACCGCCCGGCGCCCGGGCAGCACCTGGCACCGACCGTTGCGCGGTCGGTCAAGGTGCTGGTGGTGGGCGCCTTCGGCGTGGGCAAGACGACGCTGATCGGTGCGGTGAGCGAGATCGACCCGCTGCGCACCGAGGAGCGCATCACCACGGCGAGCGTCGGCATCGACCCGGGGCAGCCGAACAAGGAGACGACGACGGTCGCGATGGACTTCGGTCGCATCACCGTGACCGAAGACATCGCCCTGTACCTGTTCGGCACCCCGGGTCAGCGCCGGTTCTGGGACCTGTGGGCGGGCCTGGCCGACGGCGCGGTCGGTGCGCTGGTCATGATCGACACGCGGCACCTCGAGGACAGCTTCGAGGTGCTGGACCAGCTGGAGCTGCGGACCAAGATCCCGTTCGCGGTGGTCGTCAACCAGTTCCCCGACTCGCCGAACTACCCGCTGGAGCGGGTCCGCGCCGCGCTGGACCTGCTGCCCGAGACCCCGATCGTCGAGTGCGACGCACGCGACCGGCAGTCCGCCGTACTCACCCTGATCACCCTCGTCGAGCACGCGATGACGTTCCCGGTGTTCCAGAAGGTCAACGCGTGACACTCGCCAACAGACTGCACCTCCGGCTGGAAGACATCTCGGACCGGATGCAGCTGTCGGAGATCACGTCGGCCCGGGATCCGCACAAGCTGTACGAGCAGCTCCGTGACGAGTGGGGTCCTGTCGCGCCGATGGACCTCGAGCCCGGCGTCCCCGCCTGGCTCGTCCTGGGGTACGACGAGGCCAGCAGCGTGTTGCGCAACGAGCTGCTGTTCTCCCGTAACTCCCGCAACTGGCGCTACGTCCAGGAGCGCTCCCTGCCCGCCGACTCGGGGGTCTTCGCCGCGCTGGCGCCGCGCGAGAGCGCGTACTACCTGGACGGGATGCAGCAGCGCCGGCTGCGCGCTCCGCTCGACGACGCCCTGGGCGCCGTCGACGAGAAGCGCCTCGCCCGCACGGTGGCCGTGACGTGCGAGGCGATCATCGACCGACTGATGCCCCGCGGCGAGGCGGACCTGGTGAAGGACTACGCCGTCGCGGTACCCGTCATGGTCATGACCGAGATGTTCGGCATGAGCCTGTCCGACGGGAACCGGATGCACGAGCTCACCGAGGCCGTGTACGCCGGCCGGGAGAAGGCCCGCGCCGCCGCGATGGAGCAGGAGAACCTGCTGGCCGTGCTCGTGGCGACGCACCGGGCCGAGCCGGGCGAGGACCTCACCACCGCCCTGGTCAACCACCCGAACCACGAGAACGACGTCGAGGTGATGGCCTCGATCGGCGTGATGTTCAGCCTGGGGCACGACGCCGAGATCGCGTGGATCGCGAGCACGCTGCACATGATCCTGACGGACCCGGCGTTCGCCGCCCGGGTGCGCCGCGGCCGGCTCGACCTGGACGACGCCCTGGACGAGGTGTCGCGGCGCAACCCGCCCGCCCCGCACGTGCTGCCCCGGTTCGCCCGGCAGGACTGCGAGCTGGGCGGACGCCGGATCGCCTACGGCGACGCCCTCGTCCCCGCCGTCGCCGCCGCGAACGCTGACCGGGCGATCCGGACGGACGACCCGTGGGAGGAGCTGGGCAGCCGGTTCCACCTGACCTGGGGCGCGGGGGCGCACGCGTGCCCCGCCCACCGGATCGGGCCGCTCATCGGCCGGATCGCCGTGGACACCCTGCTGCGCCGGATCCTCGACATGGAGCTGTCGGTCTCGGCGGACTCGCTCAAGATGTCGGCCTCGCCGTGGTCGCGCTACCCGCGCAAGCTGCCCGTCCGGTTCACCACACCGCTGACCGAGGGCGGCCCGCGCCCCGAGCGCTGACCGGCCCGTGCCGCCACCGCTGGTCGAGCTCAACCGTTGGTCGAGCTCGTCGAGACCGCCCACCGTCGGCCGAGCCCGTCGAGACCCCTCGACAGGCCCGACCGACGTCGGTCTCAGGACTCCGCGGCCGCCCGCTCCTTGACCTTCTCCTTGAGCCGCGGCACGACGTTCTTGTAGACCGACGGGTTGATCGGCAGGAGCCACTGGATGGTCTGGGCGGTGGAGCTGATGTTCACGCCGGCCTCGTCGAGCGTCTCGTCGATCTGGTGCATCGAGAACGGGATGACGTTGGTGCCGCGGGCGTGCTTGCCCCCCGTGCGCTTCTCCATCCACGCCACGCGCTCGGCCACGTGCCTGCGCCGCTCCTCGATCGGCGGCAGCTCGACGACGCCGGCCAGGTACGCGGCGATCCAGATCGCGCCGGCCTCGGCGGACAGCGGCGAGAACAGCGACGAGTTGTAGCCCGCGAAGGTCAGGTTCGGCACGCCCTCGGGCAGGATCTGGCGGTAGAGCTGGTAGTTGCCCTGGTCGTCCACGAGGCGGGCGGCGATGGTGTCGTCGAGGAACGGCACGCGCTGGTGGAACCCGGTACCGCAGACCACGAGCTCGGCCGGGATCCGGGCGCCGTCGCTCAGCACGGCCACCGGGTGGTCGCCCTCGACCTCGAAGCGCTCGATCTCCGTGTCGCGGTGGACCTTGATGGTCCCGTCGGCGACCTGCTCGTAGAACCCGTCGGTGGACAGCGACACCGTGCTGTTGGCGATGTCGGCGAACTCGCCGTGCGGGACCAGGCCGAGCTTCTTGAGCTTGAACTGCCAGGTCGCGACGGATCCGATGCTCGAGAGCATGCCCGCGCGGACCTTGTCCCCGGGCCCGTGCAGGAAGCGCTCCATGCTGTTGGGCAGCTCCTGGTAGCGGAACAGCGCCTCGCCGAGGCGGGACAGCAGCAGGTACTTCATGTTCAGGGTGCTGGCGATGCGCTTGGGCATCTTCCACAGCAGGCGCCGGGCCACGACGGTGGTGGACTTGGCCACCTGGCCGATCTCGGCGGCGACGTCGCACGCCGACTTGCCGTACCCGACGACCACCACGTGCTTGTCGCGGGCGTCGTCCAGCGTGTTGAGCTGGCTGGAGGCGACGAGCTTGCCGCCGGCGCGGACGAGGTCGGCGTACCCCTCGTACTGCGGGAAGACCGGGTCAGAGAAGATCCCGTTCGCGACCACCAGGTGGTCGAACCGCTCGGGGGCGGAGACCGGCGCGCCGATGCGCCGCGCGGTGATCATCCAGCCGTCCTCGGCGTCGGTCAGCTCGGCGCGGACGACCTCGGTGGCGAGCCGCAGGAGAGGGCGCAGCTCGAACTTCGCGACGTAGCGCTCGAGGTAGGCCTGGACCTGCTCGCCGGTGGGCCACTCGGGATAGTCCCGGGGCATCGGCAGGTCCGAGAAGGCGTACGAGTCCTTGTTGTTCTGCGTCCGGAGGCCCGAGTACCGGCGGGTCGCGCTCCACACCCCGCCGACGTCCGGCGCCTTCTCGAAGACCGTGACGTCGTGCTCGAACTCGCGGAGGATCTTCGCGGTGGCCAGTCCTGCGAAACCGGCACCGACGACGGCGATCTTCAAGGGGCCCCTGCTCTCAGTAGATTTCCGGCATTTTTCACGAATGGTAGCGGTGCCGGACCCTGTGCGATAGGGGCCGATCGAGGCGAATGCCCAGGTCGGCTGACCTTTCGGAACAGGGCGCGACGACACGCCGCTCGAATGTCAGTGGTTCAGTCCATGATTGTGTCTGTGAGCGAGACGACAGGCATCCCGGAACGTGAAGAAGCCACGAGCGACGAGGCCACCGCACAGCGGCGGTGGGCCGAGCTCGTGGCCGGGATCGAGGAGGACCGGCGGGCGTACTACGAGAACGACGCACCGAAGTCGTCGGACGCCGACTACGACATGCGGCTGCGCGAGCTGGAGGAGCTCGAGGCGGCGCACCCCGCCCTGGCGACGCCGGAGTCGCCGACGCAGAGCGTCGGCGGCGCGGCGGTGGCGGGGTTCGTCACGGTGGAGCACATCGAACGCATGCTCTCGCTCGACAATGCGTTCAGCACCGACGAGCTGGCGGTGTGGGCGGAGAAGGTCAACCGTGACCTCGGTACGGACCGCCCGGGGCTGCTGTGCGAGGTCAAGATCGACGGCCTGGCGATTTCCCTGGTCTACGAGAAGGGTCGCCTGGTGCGTGGCGTCACGCGCGGTGACGGGCGTGTCGGCGAGGACGTGACCCGCAACGTGCTGCGGATCGCCGAGATCCCCCAGACCCTCACCGGCGAGGGGCACCCCGACGTCGTCGAGGTGCGCGGCGAGGTGTTCATCCCGGTCGCCACCTTCACGCGGCTCAACGAGCTGCAGGCCGAGCTCCGCGACCGGGCGGTCGAGGACGCACGCGAACGTTCCGAACGGAGCGCCGGCGGCAAGGAGTTCGACGTGGAACGGGCGCGCATCGCCGCGCTCCGCCGGTTCCCGCAGTTCGCCAACCCGCGGAACGCTGCGGCCGGCGGCCTGCGGCAGCTCCTGGAGAACAAGGACGGGCTCGAGCTCGAGGCGGGTCTCGCCCGCGTGGAGGGCCTGCGCATGTACGCGCACGGTGTGGGCGCGCTGCAGTGGCAGGAGGGCGAGCACACGGAGCTGGAGCGGCAGTCCGACGCGTACACCCTGTTCGAGCAGTGGGGGATCCCGGTCTCCCCGCACAACCGGGTGGTCGACGGCCTGGACGGGGCCCTCGAGATGATCGAGTACTTCCGCGAGCACCGCCACGACATCGAGCACGAGCTCGACGGGATCGTCCTCAAGGTCGACGCCCTCGCGCGGCAGCGCCGGCTCGGGTCCACCAGCCGTGCGCCGCGCTGGGCCATCGCGTTCAAGTACCCGCCGGAGGAGGTCAACACGCGCCTGCTCGCGATCCAGGTCGGTGTGGGCCGTACCGGCCGGGCCACCCCGTACGCCGTCATGGAGCCGGTGAAGGTCGCGGGCTCCACGGTGCGTCAGGCGACGCTGCACAACCAGGATGTGGTGCGGGCCAAGGGCGTGCGCATCGGTGACGTCGTGGTGCTGCGCAAGGCGGGTGACGTCATCCCGGAGATCGTCGGGCCGGTGTCCGCCCTGGCTGACGACGGCTACCCGCGCGAGGACTTCGTCATGCCGGCGGAGTGCCCGGAGTGCGGAACGCCGCTGCGTGCCATGAAGGAGGCCGACGTCGACCTGCGCTGCCCGAACGCGGAGTCGTGCCCGGCCCAGGTGCGCGGGCGCGTCGAGCACATCGGTTCGCGCGGCGGCCTCGACATCGAGGTCCTCGGCGAGGTCACCGCCGCGGCGCTCACGCAGCCCGACGTGCCGGAGACCCCGCCGCTGGTCACCGAGGCCCAGCTGTTCTCGCTCACGCTCGATCAGCTCCTCCCCATCGAGGCGGTGGTCCGCGACGCGGAGACCGGCCTGCCCAAGGTGGACGACGACGGCGTGGTGCGCCGGCGGACCCCCTTCCGGCGCAAGCTGGCGTACAGCAAGGCGCAGCGCGCCGCGGCCGAGGAGTCCGGTGAGACCCTGCCTGAATGGGCGCCGTCGGCCAACGCGACGAAGCTCCTCGAGGAGCTGGAGCGCGCCAAGACGAAGGAGCTGTGGCGCAAGCTCGTCTCCCTGAACATCCGGCACGTGGGGCCGGTGGCGGCGCGGGCGCTCGCGGGCTGGTTCGGTTCGGTGGATGCCATCGAGGCCGCGTCGCAGGAGGAGCTGGCCGCCGTCGACGGCGTCGGCCCGGTGATCGCCGCCGAGATCAAGGAATGGCTCGCTGTGGACTGGCACCGGGAGATCCTCGCGGCATGGCGCGCAGCGGGGGTCGAGCTCGCCACGCCGGGGCATCCGGGACCTGCTGCGATGGCGGAGGCCGACACCGGGCCCACCGGTCCGCTCGCCGGCCTGACCGTGGTGGTGACCGGATCGCTCGAGGACTTCACGCGCGACGGCGCCAAGGAGGCCATCATCGCCGCGGGCGGCAAGGCCTCCGGCTCGGTCTCGAAGAAGACCGACTACGTGGTGCTGGGGGAGAACGCCGGTACCAAGGCGGCGAAGGCGGAGGCCCTGGAGATCCCGACCCTGGACGAGGACGGTTTCAAGAAGCTGCTGGAGGGCGGCCCGGAGGCCCTGTGAGCCGCCGGACCGTGGCCGGCCCGTTCGCCGGGCCGGCCGCTCACCGCCGAACCGTCACCGTCGCCCCGGCAGCCGCATGGTGAGCAGCTTCGCCTGCGGCGCGAGGCGGGCGGCGAGGGCGAAGACACCGTCGGTGCGCTGCCGGTCGGGGTCGATCACGGAGAACAGGTTCACGCCCAGGTAGAACGTGATCGCGGCGTCGGCGACGTCGCGCGCGGGCAGCAGCTTGCCGAGCGGGGTCCCGCCGATGACGCGTTCCCACTGCTCGGCGACGAAGCCGACCCACGGCTCGGCGCGCACGCTGATCTCCGCCCGCAGCGTCGGCTTGGTGACGGCAGCCGCGACGAGCTCGCCGAACTGTGCGATGTACCCGCGCTCCAGGTCGGTGCGGTAGATGGTGGTCGCCGCCTCGACCAGCTCCTCGAGCGTCCGGGCCTTCGACGCCGTGGCGCGGTGCAGCGCCATACGTTCCTCGGTGGCGCGGTCGAGCGCCGCCAGGAGCAGCTGGTCGACGCCCCCGAAGTGGTAGAAGACCAGCGCCGAGTTGGCCTCGGCCGCCGTCGCGATGGACCTGGCCGACGCCCCGGCATAACCCTGCTCGCGCAGCACCTGGTCTGCCGCGTCCAGCAGCCGTCTCCGTGTGTCCTCGGCCGTCCCACGCCCTGTCTGGGCCATCGCCGGCTCCTTCCGTCGTCGCTTGATCATATGCTTTAATCACTTGATTAAAGCGACTGATCAAACTGACCGATCGCATCGAGCGACCGCGACCCGTGCAGCCCGCCGGGTGACGACCCCGGAGGCCACCGTGCACGAGCCCACCAACGAGCCCACGAACGAGCCGGCCGGCGCCCCCGTGCACCCGCCCCGGGAGATCGATCCGGACCCGCACCGGCACGACCGCCGCGACCTGCGGTCCGATGCGCAGTGGGACGCCGATCCCGAGCCGCTCCGTGCCCCGCACCCTCCACTGGCGCCCGAGGCGCGCCGCGCCCGGCTCCTGCTGGCCGGGATCGCCCTCGCGCTGTTCGCCGCCATGCTCGTGGCCAAGCTCCTCGACTCGGCGGGCGCGCAGCAGACCGCCCTCTTCTACGTGGGCATCCCGGCGGTCATCGCCCTCACCGTGATCCTCACCGCCCGGCCCAGGAGCGCGGTCGGCACCGCCCTGGCCACCACGACGGTGGGGCTCGCGCTCGCGGGTCCGCTCCTGAACGAGGGGATCGTGTGCCTGGTCATCGCGGCGCCGCTGTTCTACGGCGTCGCGGCGCTCGTCGGCGGGATCGTCCAGAAGGCCCGCAGCCATCGAGGGCGTGCGATCGCGGCGGCGCCGCTGCTCCTCGTGCTGGTGGCCGAGGGGATCGGCGGGTTCAGCCTGCTGCCGCGGGAGGACGCCGGCGTCGCGACCGTCGTCGTGCAGGCGACGCCCGAGCAGGTGGCCGCCGCCCTGGCCGCCCCGCCCGCCTACGGGGAGTTCGAGGCGCCGTTCCTGCGCGCCGTCCCGTTCCCCGAGCCGGTGTCCGCCACGGGGCACGGGCTCAGGATCGGCGACGAACGGCACGTCACCTTCACCCCGCGGCGCAGCCTCGGGATCGACGCGGGGACGACGCCGCGAGCGATGTCGCTGCGCGTCGCGCAGTCCCAGGTGTCCGACGGCGGGGGCCATGTGCGGCTCGACGTCACCTCGGACACGACCCTCGCCCGCTGGATGGACCTGCACGCCGCTGACGTCACGTGGGAGGCGGCCGGTGCCGGCCGGACCCGGGTCACCTGGGCGCTGGAGTACACGCGCACCTTCGACCCGTCCTGGTACTTCGGCCCGATCCAGCACTACGCATCAGGCCTGGCCGCCGACTACCTGATCGACACGTTCGCGGCCACCGCGGAGCGGGCGGACGCGTGACGGGCCTGCTCGACCCGGGCACAGCAGCCGTCGTCGTGCGCGGAGCGGCGGTGGCCGGGCCGCTGCTGGTGCTGGTCGCCCTCTGCGTCCGGCGGACGCCGAGCCCGCGCGCGGTCGGCGCCGCTGTCACCGCGACGGCGTGGGCCGTACTGCTGCTCCTGCCGCTGAACGTCGCGGCGTCCTCGTTCGGCTGGTGGACGTTCCACGCGACGGGCGCCGTCTGGTTCGGCGTGCCGGTCGACCTCTGGCTCGGCTGGTCGCTGCTCTGGGGGGCGGTACCCGCCCTGGTCCTCAGTCAGCTCCGCGCCGAGCAGGGCAGAGGGGCCGGGACTCTCGTGGTCCTGACCGCAGCGCTGGTCTGGCTGGACCTGGCGCTCATGCCGCTCGGCGAGCCGGTGGTCGTGCTCGGCGGTCACTGGCTGGTCGGCGAGGCGCTGGGCGTCGCGACCGCCCTGGTGCCGGCACTGCTCCTGGCTCGCTGGACCCTGCGCCGGACCCACGTGGTGCTCCGGGCGTGGGGGCAGGCCGTCTGGGCCGGCGGACTGCTGCTCGCCCTGCCGGTGCTCGCCCTCTCGCCCGAGTCGCGGTGGCCCGCACCGGTCACGTCGATCGGCGTCCAGCTCACACTGCTCGTCTGCCTGCCCGGCCTGGCCGCGATGCGGGAGCTCGCCGCCGTCGGGCGTGGGACGCCCCTCCCGTACGACCCGCCGTCGCGCCTGGTCACGTCCGGGCCCTACGCGTACGTGCGCAACCCGATGCAGGCCACCATCGCCGCCTCGTACGCGGGGCTTGCGCTGACCTTCGGCGAGCCCGCCCTTCTCCTCGGCACCCTGATCGCCGTCGGATACTCGGCAGGGCTGGGCGAATGGCACGAGGGGGAGCAGCTTGAGCAGGCGTTCGGGCCGCCGTACCAGGCGTACCGCGCCGCTGTGCGGCCGTGGCTGCCGCGGTGGCGTCCGGCGTCCGTGCTCCCGGCCGCGACGCTGTGGGTCGCCGCCGACTGCGTGGAGTGCACGGGCGTCGCCCGCTGGTTCGCGCGCCGCAGCCCGGTCAGCCTCGAGATCCGGCCGGCCGCCGATCACCCGGAGGTCCTGTACCGGATCACCTACGAGGCGCCCGCCATGCGCGCGCCCGCCATACGCGCGCCCGCCATACGCGCGCAAGGCGTCGCCGCCGTCGCCCGCGCGCTGGCGCACGTACATCTCGGCTGGGCGCTCGCGGGCTGGGCGATCGACCTCCCCGGAGTGCGCCACTTCGGCCAGCTGGGCGCCGACGCGTTCGGGGCAGGGCCGCGCCCGTCCCGCCCGGCGACCTGCGCGTCGGGTGTCGCGGGCGGGCCCCGGGCAGTCGTGACGTCGTCCGCCCGGCCCTGAACTATTAAGGTGACCAGTTGACAACTTTTGCTTGACTACCGGCAGAAGTCCCTCGTAGGTTCTAGCCCGCAGGGTCAACGCCGACCGAGGAGTACTGATGAGACAACGTGGAACCAGAATCCGCGCGAGACAGGCAGGCGCAGGCGCGACTGCCGTAGCACTGACAGCGGTGATGCTGTCGGGAACCGTCCCCTTCGCGTCGGCAGCGGACGATCTGCCGCCGCAGGAACCCGGCGTCACCCTGAGGACCTACGACCTGGCGCGCGACCTGAGCGAGCTGTGCACGCTCCGCTCCGGCCAGACGCCGAACGTGGACCAGCTCAAGCCGACCATCGACTACTCGACGGAGGCCGACTTCGGCATGGGCGAGCGCTTCATCGCGCACGCGCTCGCGAACCTGTCGGTGCCGTCCGCAGGGAACTACGAGTTCCGGCTCACCAGCGACGACGGCTCGCGCCTCGTGATCGACGACGCCGAGGTCATCGACAACGACGGCCTGCACGGCGCGGAGTCGAAGGAGGGCACCGTCGCTCTCGAGGCGGGGTTCCACGACCTGCGCGTGGAGTACTTCGACAACACCAACGACAACATCCTGCGGCTCGAGTGGCGCCCGCCGGGCACGGCGGACTTCGTCGTCGTCCCCGAGAGCGTGCTGAGCACCGAGGCCGGCGTCGTGCGAGTGACCGCCCCGGGCACCAAGTACTGCGAGGGCCAGGACGACTCGGCGGGCGATGGCATGCGCCTCGACGCCGTGCACCCGGGCTACACGCTCACCGACCTGCGGCCCGATGGCTTCGAGCCCATGGTCGCCGGGCTCGACTGGACCGACGACGACCGCCTCGCCGTGGTCACGTCCGGCTCGGTGAGCCCCGGTGGCTGGGTCGAGGACCCCGAGCCGGGCGAGGTGTTCCTCCTCGACAACGTGACGGGCGAGACCTCGAAGGACCAGGTGACCTACGAGAAGGTCGCCACGGACCTGTTCAACCCCATGGGCATCGCCGTGATCGGCGAGTCCATCTACGTCTCGGAGCGGGACAAGCTCACCGAGCTCACGGACCCCGACGGCGACGGCTTCTACGACGACCACCGCACGGTGGCCGAGTGGCCCTTCGGCGGCAACTTCCACGAGTTCGCCTTCGGCCTGCTGCACGACAAGAAGTACTTCTACGTGAACCTGTCGGTCGCCATCAACAACGGTGGCGCGACCACGGACCCGCAGCCCGCCGAGAACCGCGGCACCGCGATCAAGGTGGACCGTCGGACCGGTGAGGTCAGCTACGTCGCCGGCGGCCTGCGCACGCCGAACGGCATGGTCAAGGGCCCGGACGGCGAGCTCTTCGTGATGGACAACCAGGGCGCCTGGCTGCCCAGCTCGAAGCTCGTGCACGTCGAGCAGGGCAAGTTCTTCAACCACTTCACCAACCCGGCCGGCCCGTACGACGACCAGCCCGTCTCGCCGCCCGCCCTGTGGGTGCCGCAGAACGAGATCGGCAACTCGCCCAGCTCGCCCGTGCAGCTGGACGAGGGGCCGTTCGAGGACCAGCTCGTGTTCGGCGACGTCACCTACGGCGGCCTCCAGCGCGGCTTCCTCGAGAAGGTCGAGGGCGAGTACCAGGGTGCGGTGTTCCGGCACTCGGCAGGCCTGGAGGCGGGCGTCAACCGCACCGTCGTCGGACCCGACGGCGCCCTGTACGTCGGCGGGATCGGCGAGGGCGGCAACTGGAGCGAGCCGGGCAAGCTGCGCTACGGCCTGCAGAAGCTCACGCCCAACGGCGAGGACGCCTTCGACATGACCGAGATGCGGGTCACCAGGAAGGGCTTCGAGGTCGAGTACACGCAGCCGCTCTCCGCGGAGACGGTGGCGAAGATCGCCGAGAACCCCAACGCGGCGTTCCGGATGGACCACTGGCGCTACGTGCCGACCCGCAGCTACGGCGGGCCGAAGATCGACGAGCGGCCGCTGTTCGTCGCGGGCGCCAAGGTCTCGCGCGACCGCACGAAGGTGACGCTCACCGTGGACGGCCTCGAGCCGGGACGCGTGGTGCACCTGCGCAGCCCGCGCCCGTTCGCGGACGCCGAGGGCCGCGAGCTGTGGAACACCGAGGCCTGGTACACGCTCAACGCGATCCCCGGCTACAAGGCTCCGGCCGAGCAGGGGTACCTGGAGGCGGAGGAGGCCTCGCTGCGCGGCAGCGCGAACGTGGCCACCGAGCACAGCGGCTACTCCGGCTCCGGCTTCGCCGCCGGGTTCGGCCAGGTGGGCGCCTCGGCGACCTTCACGGCCGACGTCCGCCGCGGTGGCAACCAGCCGGTGAGCCTGCGGTACTCGAACGGACCCAACCCGTTCGAGGGCACCAAGACGGTGTCGGTGCTGGTCAACGGCGAGGAGGTCGAGCCGTGGGCGCTGGGGTCGACAGGTGACTGGAAGACCTGGGCGACGGCGACGCGCGACCTGCCGCTGCGCAAGGGCGTCAACACCATCACGCTGCGCTACGACGCCGACGACGACGGCAACGTCAACCTCGACGTCCTCACGGTCGGTGGCGTCCAGGACATCTGCCGGCCCGGGAAGTACGAGCGCGGCTACCGTGCCCTGTTCGACGGCACCACGGCGTCGCTCGAGGGCTGGCGACTGGCGGGCGCGGGCTCGTTCGGCCGTCAGGCCGACTGCTCGATCCGCAGCACGGGTGGCATGGGGCTGCTCTGGCACACCGGCCAGGAGCTGGGCACGTACAGCCTCAAGCTGGACTGGAAGCTCGTGAAGGACGACAACGGCGGCATCTTCGTCGGCTTCCCGAACCCCGGGAACGACCCGTGGGTCGCCGTCAACCAGGGTTACGAGATCCAGGTCGACGCGAGCGACGAGCCCGACCGCACGACCGGGTCGATCTACACCTTCCAGGGTGCGGACCCGGACGCCGTGGAGCAGGCGCTGAAGCCCGTGGGCTCGTGGAACTCCTACGAGATCCGCGTGGTGGGGCAGAACATCAAGGTCCTGCTCAACGGGGTGCTGGTGAACGACTTCGACAGCACCGACCCCGCGCGTGACCTCGCTCAGGGGTACGTGGGTCTCCAGAACCACGGCGGCGGGGAGACGATCTACTACCGCGACGTCCGGGTCAAGGACCTGGGCTGACCCTCCGGGATCCGCGAAGTAGAGCGCCTGTCCGGCTCTCGCTGGCAAAACGCCAGGGAGAGCCGGACAGGCGCTCTACTTCGCGGATCTGTCTGGTGCGGAGCTGTCTGGTCCTACGCGACCAGGCGGTCCACCGCTTCCGCGGAGAGGGCCTGGTCCACCGCCATGGCGCTCGCCCCCAGGACGCCGGCCTGCGGCCCCGTCCGCGCGGTGACGATGCGCAGGTGCTGCGTCGCCAGGGGCAGGGACCGCTGGTAGACGACCTCGCGGATGCCGGCCACGATGTGCTCGCCGGCGTCGGCCAGGATGCCGCCGATGACGATCATCGACGGGTTGAGCAGGCTGACGCTCGTGGCGAGCACGGCGCCGATGTCCCGGCCGGCCTGGCGCACGGCCTGGCTCGCGGCGACGTCGCCGGCCCGCACCATGGCGACGACGTCGGCGGGGGTCGTAGCGCCCTCGAGGGCGTTCGCGACGGCGAGCCCGCTCGCGATCGCCTCCAGGCAGCCGATGTTGCCGCACCGGCAGACGACGTCGGTCACGCCCGGCACCGCGACGTGCCCGATGTCGCCGGCCGAGCCCTGGGCGCCGCGCCTCAGGGCGCCGTCGGCGATGATGCCCGCGCCGATACCCGTGGCGACCTTCACGAACAGGAGGTCCGCGACGTCGGGCCAGGCGGCGCGGTGCTCGCCGAGGGCCATGATGTTGACGTCGTTGTCCACGAGCACCGGCGCGTGGAACCGCGCGCCGAGGATGCCGGGGACGTCGGCGTCGTCCCAGCCGGGCATGATCGGCGGGTTGTTCGGCTTGCCGGTGGCGTGCTCGACGGGCCCGGGCAGGCCGACGCCGACCCCGGCGAGCTCGCTGGGGGAGCGGCCGGCCTCGTGCAGCAGCTCGGCACCCGTCCGCGCGACCTGGTCGAGCACCAGCTCGGGCCCGTCGGTGATCAGCAGGGGCAGGTCGCGGTGCGCGAGCACCGTGGAGGCGAGGTCCGTCACGGCGAGCCGCGCGTGCGTCGCGCCGAGGTCCACCCCGAGCACCACCCGGGCCGACGGCGCGAACGCGAAGGTCGCCGGCGGGCGGCCACCGGTAGAGGACGCCTCACCCGCGGGAGCGATGAGCCCCGCCGTCATGAGCAGGTCGATGCGTGCCGCGACGGTCGAGCGGGCCTGGCCCGTCACCGCCGCTAGATCGGCTCGCGTGCGAGGCCGTCCGTCGCGCAAGAGCTGGAACATGTCCCCCGCTCCAGAGACCTTGGGCGCCTGCTGAATCACTTCCCGTGCCACTTCCACCATGCCTCTAGTCAATCATGGCGGGCGAAGTCACGACTTTTGCTTGACGGTCGGCAAAAGTCCCTCTACGTTCGATACATGGTCGACGTGGACCCCCAGCGGGCAGAGCAACGGGACGAGCAGCCCCTGCTGCGTATGCGTGGCATCGTGAAGCAATTTCCCGGCGCGCGGGCGCTCGACGGCGTGGACCTCGAGGTCCTCCCCGGCGAGGTGCACTGCCTGCTGGGTCAGAACGGGGCTGGCAAGTCCACCCTGATCAAGGTCCTGGCCGGGGCGCACCAGCCCACCGAGGGCGAGATCCTGCTCGACGAGGAACCGGTGACGATCTCGGACCCGGTCGCCGCGCTCAACCTCGGCATCGCGACCATCTACCAGGAGCTGGACGTCGTCGACGGGCTCACCGTCGCCGAGAACATCTACCTCGGGCACGAGCTCGCGCGGGGCGGCGTGACGCGCCGGTCCGAGGCGGCCCGCAACACCCGGGAGATCCTCAAGCGGCTGGGCCACCCGGAGATCTCGCCCCACCGCGAGGTGGGCAGCCTCCCCGCGGCGGGCAAGCAGATCGTCTCGCTGGCCCGCGCGCTGTCCCGGGACGCGCGCGTCGTCATCATGGACGAGCCGTCCGCCGTGCTGGACTCCGAGGAGGTCGAGAACCTCCACCGCATCGTGCGTGAGCTCACCGCCGACGGCGTCGCCGTCGTCTACATCTCGCACCGGCTGGAGGAGATCCGCCAGCTCGGCGACCGGATCACCGTGATCAAGGACGGCCGGACCGTGGCGACGAGCCTGCTGGTCGCGGACACCCCGACGGACGAGCTGATCCGTCTCATGACCGGCCGCTCGGTCGAGTACGCCTTTCCGGAGCGCCCCGGTGTCCCGGAGGACGCCGCACCCGTGCTGGAGGTCGAGGGTCTCGGCCTCGGCGACGTCTTCAAGGACGTCTCCCTCACGGTCCGGGCCGGCGAGATCGTCGGCCTGGCGGGCCTGGTGGGCTCTGGCCGCTCCGAGATCCTGGAGACCGTCTACGGGGCCCGGCGCTCGACGTCGGGCACCGTTCGCCTGGGTGGCAAGCGCCTGGGGACCGGGGTGCACGCGGCGGTTGCCGCGGGGATCGGGCTGTGCCCCGAGGAGCGCAAGAGCCAGGGCCTGCTCCTGGACGAGCCCGTGTACCGGAACATCACGCTGTCCACCTTCGCGCGCTTCGCGCGTGGGGGACTCCTCGACGAGGGGGCCGAGCGCGCCGCGGCGCGCGAGCAGATCGAGGCCCTCGACCTGCGGCCCGCCTCCGCGGACCGCGACGCCCGCACCCTGTCCGGCGGCAACCAGCAGAAGGCGCTGCTGGCGCGCTGGCTGGTGCACGGCTGCCGCGTCCTGCTGCTCGACGAGCCCACTCGCGGCGTCGACGTCGGGGCGCGTGCCGAGATCTACACGTTGATCCGCCGCCTGGCCGACGACGGCGCCGCCGTGGTCGTCGTCTCCAGCGAGATCCCTGAGGTGCTCGGCCTCGCGGACCGCGTACTGGTCATCTCCGACGGCAGGACGGTCCATGAAGGCCCGGCCGAAGACATCGACGAGCACGCCGTGCTCGACCTGGTCATGGAAGGAAGTGCCGCGTGAGCGGACGATCGGCCCTCATGGGCCCAGCCCTGCGGATGGGTGGCCTCGTGGCCGCCCTCATCCTGCTCGTCGTCGTCGGCGTGGTGACCGGTGGCGAGCGGTTCGTGAGCTTCGGCAACGTCACGACGATCCTGAGCCTCGCGGCGGTGACCGGCGTGGTGAGCATCGGCATGACGTTCGTCATCACGTCCGGTGGTATCGACCTGTCGGTCGGCGCGGTGCTCGCCCTGGCCTCGGTCTGGGCCTCGACCCTGTCCACCCAGTACCTGGCGCAGGACTACGGCTGGTGGGTCATCGTGGTGACCGCGCTGGCCGTCGGGCTCGTCGCGGGCCTCATCAACGGCCTGATCATCGCGTACGGCAAGGTGCCGGCGTTCATGGCGACCCTCGCGATGCTGGCCGCCGCTCGCGGCCTCGCGGAGCTCATCGCCGGACGGCGCACGCAGATCCTCGACGACCTGGAGCCGTTCTTCGACGTGTTCCAGGCCCGGCCGCTGGGCGTGCCCGTGATCGTGTGGATCTTCGTGGTGGTCGCGGCCGTCGGCTGGTTCCTGCTGAACCGCACGACGTTCGGGCGGCGCACCGTCGCCATCGGCGGCAACCCCGAGGCCTCCCGCCTGGCGGGCATCAAGATCAAGCGGCACACCCTGTACCTGTACGGCCTCTCCGGCCTGACGGCGGGCATCGGCGCCGTGATCCTGCTGGCCAGGACCACCTCCGGCTCCTCGACGCACGGGACGCTCCTCGAGCTCGACACCATCGCGGCGGTCGTCGTGGGCGGCACCCTGCTGGCCGGCGGGCGCGGCACCATCACGGGCACCGTGCTGGGCGTCCTGATCTTCTCGACGCTCACCAACGTGTTCGTCATCAACAACCTCGACAGCTCGGTCCAGGCGATCGCCAAGGGCGCGATCATCGTGGGCGCCGTGCTGCTGCAGCAGTGGTTCGCCTCGCGTGAGAAGGCGACGAGCACGTGAGCCCCGTGCCACCCGGCGGCGCGCCCGCCGGCAATCGTTCAAGCCAAGTCGTTCCAGTCAACCCAGACAAGCTCGACCCCAGATCAAGGGAGATCACCATGACCTCGTCCACCGCAGTACGCACGCGCAGGGTCTCCGGCGCCTTCATCGCAGCGGCCTGTGCCGCACTGGTCGTCACCGGCTGCGTCAGCAACGAGCCGCGTGACGAGGAGACGGCCGCTACCGGCCCCGTCACGACCACCGAGAACGACGAGCCCGGCGACGAGGTCGTCATCGGCTTCTCCGCCCCGGCCGCCGACCACGGCTGGATGGGCGCGATCACCTCGGCGGCCGAGGCCGAGGCCGAGAAGTACGAGGACGTGGAGCTGCGCGTCGCCGAGGGCACCAACGACGTCAACGTGCAGATCAGCCAGATCGAAGGCTTCATCAACGACGGCGTCGACGCCATCGTGCTCCTGCCGTTCGACGGTGCCGCCCTCACCGACGTGGCGCTCGACGCCATGGAGGCCGGCATCCCCGTCATCAACGTGGACCGTGAGTTCAGCAGCCCGTTCGCCGCGCGCACCACCGTGCTGGGCGACAACTACGGCATGGGCGTGAGCGCCGGCACCTACATCTGCGAGCAGCTGGGCGACAACCCGGACGCCGTGGTCGCCGAGATCGCGGGCATCGACGCCCTGCCGCTGACGACGGACCGCAGCGACGGCTTCAAGGACGCGCTCGAGGACTGCGGTCTCGACGTCGACGCCCGCGTCGCCGCCGACTTCACGGTCGAGGGCGGCGAGGAGGCGACCGCCAACCTGCTGTCCGCCGAGCCGGAGATCGACGCCATCTGGAACCACGACGACGACCAGGGTGTCGGCGTCATGGCAGCCATCGAGAACGCAGGCCGCGACGAGTTCTTCCTGGTGGGCGGCGCGGGGTCGCGCAACATGATGGAGGAGATCCAGTCCGGCGACAGCGTGGTCCAGGCCACGGTCATCTACCCGTCCACCCAGGCCGCCGACGGCGTCAAGCTCGCCCGCCTGATCGCGCAGAACAAGACAGTGGGCGACCTCGCGTCCATCGGCGTGCCGCGCACCGTCCAGCTCTTCGCGCCCGTCGTCACGGCGGACAACGTCGAGGAGTACCTGCCCATCGGCTTCGACTCCTGACGCGGTGGCACATCAGGACGACGCCCGCCGGGGCGTGCGACACGGCAGTGAGACGACAGTGGGGGGAGGCGCGGTATGAGCAGCGTTGAGAACGAGCTCGGGGTCGGCATGGTCGGCTACGCGTTCATGGGGGCGGCACACTCGCAGGCCTGGCGCACGGCGCCGCGGTTCTTCGACCTGGCCCTGGCACCGCGCATGCGCGCGGTGGCGGGGCGGGACGAGGCCGCGGTCCGTGCGGCGGCCGACAAGCTGGGCTGGGACGAGGCGGTCGTCGGGTGGTCCGAGCTGCTGAAGCGGGACGACATCGGCCTGATCGACGTCTGCACGCCCGGTGACACGCACGCCGAGATCGCGATAGCGGCGCTCGAGGCGGGCAAGCACGTCCTGTGCGAGAAGCCGCTGGCCAACAGCGTGGCCGAGGCCGAGACGATGGTCGCGGCGGCCGAGGCCGCCGCGGAGCGTGGCGTGCACGCGATGGTGGGCTTCACCTACCGCCGCGTACCCGCCATCGCCCTGGCCAGGCAGCTGGTCGAGCAGGGGCGGATCGGCCAGGTGCGGCACGTGCGCGCGCAGTACCTGCAGGACTGGATCGCCGACCCGCAGGCGCCGATGTCGTGGCGGCTCGACAAGCAGAAGGCGGGCTCCGGCGCGCTGGGCGACATCGGCGCGCACGTGATCGACCTCGCGCAGTACGTCACGGGCGAGCTGCTCACGGGGGTGAGCGGCCTGCTCGAGACCTTCGTGCACGAGCGCCCGGAGGCGGCGGCGTCGGGGAGCCTGTCGGGCGTTGCCGACACGAGCCGCATGGGCCAGGTCACGGTGGACGACGCCGCGATCTTCCTCGGGCGGATGTCCGGCGGCGGGCTGGCGACCTTCGAGGCGACCAGGTTCGCCTGGGGCCGCAAGAACGCGATCCGGCTGGAGATCAACGGCTCGAAGGGTTCGCTCGCGTTCGACTTCGAGGACATGAACCTCCTGCACTTCTTCGACGCGGCCGACGACGCGGCGACCGCCGGCTTCCGCCGGATCGTCGTCACGGAGCCGGAGCACCCGTACGGCGGCGCCTGGTGGCCGCCGGGGCACGGGCTCGGTTACGAGCACGCGTTCACGCACCAGGTGGTCGACCTCGTCGGTGACCTGGCGGCAGGGCGGCAGCCGACGCCGTCCTTCCGCGACGGTCTGGTGGTCCAGCGGGTGCTGGACGCCGTCGAGCGCAGCGCGGACGGCGGCGGGGGATGGGTGTCGCTGGTCTGAGCTCCCGGCCCGGGGTGGTGCAGAGCACCGCCCCGGGCCGGCGCCCGCACCGCAGCAGTACCGCTAGCAGCACGGCAGTACGGCAGTCGCACCGCAGCAACACATGCACGCACTAGTACTGACCCGACTCGATGAGGAGCTCCAGGTGAGAAACGTGCAACGAACCCGCCGCGTTCTGCGGTCGGTGGTCGTGGCAGCAGCCACGACCGCTCTTGCTGTTCCATTGGCAGTGACGGCCGCCGCACAGCCGGCGCCGGCGCAGCCCGCGCAGGCCCAGGTGGCCGCCGCACCGGGCGAGGCCGCGGCCGAGCCCTTCGACACCCTCGTCTTCTCCAAGACGGCGGGCTTCCGGCACGGTTCGATCCCCGCAGGCATCCAGGCGATCACGCAGCTGGGTGCGGCCAACGACTTCACCGTCACCGCGACAGAGGACGGAGGCGTCTTCACCGACGAGGGCCTCGCCGACTACGAGGTCGTCGTCTTCCTCTCGACGACGGGCGACGTGCTCACCGACGAGCAGCAGGCCGCCTTCGAGCGGTACATCCAGGCCGGCGGCGGCTACGCGGGCATCCACGCGGCGTCCGACACCGAGTACGCGTGGCCCTGGTACGGCGAGCTGGTGGGGGCCTACTTCAACTCCCACCCGCAGAACCAGGACGCCACGGTCAAGGTCGAGGACCACGACCACGCCTCGACGGCGCACCTGCCGGACCGCTGGGACCGCCACGACGAGTGGTACAACTTCCGCACGAACCCGCGCGACGAGGTGCACGTCCTGGCCTCGCTCGACGAGTCCAGCTACTCCGCCGGCACGGGCGCGATGGGTGCCGAGCACCCGATCGCCTGGTGCCAGGAGTACGACGGGGGCCGGTCCTGGTACACCGGCGGCGGGCACACCGACGCCTCGTACACCGAGCCGGAGTTCGTCGAGCACCTGCTGGGCGGTCTGCAGACCGCGGCAGGCGTCGTCGACTCGGACTGTGCCGCGACCCAGAGCGACAGCTACGAGATGGTGCCGCTCGACGAGGACACCGCGAACCCGATGATGCTGGACGTCGCCCCCGACGGGACCGTCTTCTACGTCGAGCGTGACGGCCGCGTCCAGACGATCGACCCGGAGTCGAACACCACGAGCACCGCGGTGACGCTGGAGGTCACCCAGTCCAACGAGGACGGGCTGACCGGCATCGTGCTCGACCCGGACTTCGCGACCAACAGCTGGGTTTACCTGTTCTGGTCCCCGCAGGACGTGGGCGACGACGGCCCGCACAACCGGGTCTCGCGCTTCGAGTACGACGCGGGCGCCGGCACGATCGACCCGGCCTCCGAGGAGACCGTGCTGATCATCCCGACGCAGCGCCAGACGTGCTGCCACGCGGGCGGTGACATGGTCTTCGATCCCGACGGCAACCTCTACGTGGCCACCGGCGACAACACGAACCCGTTCGACTCCCAGGGCTACGCGCCGCTGGACGAGCGGTCCGGACGGGCGAACTACGACTCGCAGCGCACGTCGGCCAACAGCAACGACCTGCGCGGCAAGGTGCTGCGGATCACGCCGCAGGACGACGGCTCGTACACGATCCCCGAGGGGAACATGTTCGCGCCGGGTACGGCGGACACCCTGCCCGAGATCTACGCGATGGGCTTCCGCAACCCGTTCCGGATCGGCGTCGACCCCGCGAACGGAAACGTTCTCGTAGCCGACTACGGCCCGGACGCCGGAGCCGCCAGCGCGACGCGCGGGCCCGCCGGCACGGTCGAGTGGAACGTCGTGAGCGAACCCGGCTTCTACGGCTGGCCGTACTGCACGGGGGCGAACAACGCCTACCGCGACTACGACTTCGCCACGGGGCAGTCGGGTGCGGCGTTCGACTGCGCCGGCGGTCCGGTGAACGACTCGCCGAACAACACCGGCATCACGCAGCTGCCCGCCGCCGTCGAGGCGGAGGTCTGGTACGGGTACGGGACCAACCCGCTGTTCCCCGAGATTGGCGGCGGTGGCGCCCCGATGGGCGGCCCGGTGTACTCCTACGACCCGGAGCTGGAGTCCGACGTCAAGTGGCCGGCCTACTGGGATGGCAAGGCGCTGTTCGGGGAGTGGAACCAGGGGCGGATGTACTCGTTCCAGCTCGCCGGCGAGCAGCGTGACGACCTGGTGGACATCAACCGGGTCCTGCCGCAGATCTTCGACCCGGAGGCCGGGTTCGACCGGCCGATGGACTTCGACTTCGGGCCCGACGGTGCGCTGTACGTCGTCGACTGGGGTTCGGGCTTCGGCGGCAACAACGACAGCTCGGGCGTGTACAAGGTCAACTATGTCGAGGGCGACCCGGCACCCATCGCCCGGGCGTCCGCCGACGTCACCGACGGCCTGGCGCCGCTGACCGTCGAGTTCTCCTCGGAGGGCACCCGCCATCCGGCCGGGGAACCGCTCACGCTGCAGTGGACCTTCGGCGACGGCTCGGCGCCGAGCACCGAGGCGAACCCGACCCACACGTACACCGAGAACGGCCGCTACACGGCCCAGCTCGTCGCCACCGACGCGGACGGGCTGACCGGCGTGGCGAACGTGACGATCGTCGTGGGCAACATCGCCCCCGAGGTGACGATCACCTTCCCGGACGACGGAGGCTTCTTCGAGTGGGGCGACCAGGTGCGGTACGAGGTCGCGATCGACGATCCCGACGGCGAGGTGAACTGCGACAACGTCACGCTGTTCACCCGGCTCGGGCACGCGGGGCACTCCCACCCGTTCGGTGAGCTGACCGGCTGCTCGGGCGTCTTCGACACCGCCCGCGACGAGGGCCACGGCATCGACGCGAACATCTTCTGGGTGATCGAGGCGTTCTACACCGACGACGGCGGCGCAGCGGGCCAACCTCTGACCAGGAACGACCTGCAGGTGCTGCAGCCCAAGCTGATCCAGTCGGAGTTCTTCACCGGCACGGGCCGCGCAGAGGGCATCGGTGACGGCACCGGCGACCCGGGCGTCGTGACCGAGCAGACGGGCGACACCGCCGGTGGCGGCCAGAACATCGGGTTCATCGAACCCGGTGACTACTGGGCCCACGAGCCGCTGAGCCTGGACGGCGTCGACGCGATCTCGCTGCGCGCCGCCTCGGGCGCCGGTGGCGGGGAGGTCTCGGTGCGCTGGGACGCCCCGGACGGCCCGGAGATCGGCCGGATCACCGTGCCGAGTACCCCTGGCTGGCAGCAGTACGTCGACGTCGGCACCGAGCTAACCAACGTGCCCGCCGGCTCGGGTTCGCTGCACTTCGTCCTGCTCTCCGGCGGGATCAACGTCAACTGGATGGAGATCGACGGCCGCGGGGTCGCCGACAACGAACGGCCGGAGGTCGAGCTGACGGTCGACCCGGTCGCGGGCGACGCCCCGCTGACCGTGACGGCCACCGCCGAGGCCACCGACCCCGACGGAACGGGCGACCTGACCTACGCCTGGGACGCCGGACTCGGTGACGGGTTCGTCGACGGTACGTCGTCCTTCGAGCACACCTACGACGAGCCGGGCAGCTACCGGCTCCAGGTGCGGGTCACCGACGAGCGCGGCGCGTACGCCGTCGAGTACGTCATGGTCGAGGTCACCGGGATCGTCCCGGAGCCGGAGCTCTGCCTGTCGGGCCGGTCGGACGACTTCCTCGGTGAGGAGCTCGACCCGGACCGCTGGACCGTGCTCGAACGCAACCAGGACCTGCGGGTCGCCGACGGTCTCCTCACGATCCCGGCGACCGCCACGGACTTCTACGGGACGAACAACACGGCAGTGCCGAACGTCGTCCTGCAGGACCTGCCCGACGGTCCGTTCACCGCGACGGCCAAGGTGACCATCCCGGCGCACGCCCAGTACCAGCAGGCCGGTCTGGTGATCTACGGCGACGCGGACAACTACGCGAAGATGGTGCTCCAGGGTCGTTCGGCACCCGCCGACCCGGCCACGCGCATCTTCCAGTACATCCGCGAGGAGGCCGGCGCGCCGAACGAGGTGGCGGACTCCAACACCGCGGCTCTCGGGGCGGCGTACCCGGACACCGTCTACGTACGCCTGGCCAGCAGCGACGGCGAGGACCTGACGGCGTCGTACTCGGCGGACGGCGTGGAGTTCACGGCCATGCCGCAGACCAAGGCGCTCGCGGGCATCGCCGATCCGCAGATCGGGCTGTTCGCGCTCGCCGGCAGCGGCTCGGCGGCCGGCGTCGTGGACGCTCGGTTCGACTGGTTCCACATCACCCCGGACGACACGTCCGCAGCCCCCGGGCCCGCGGACGAGTTCGACGGGGACGCCCTCGACGCCTGCCGCTGGGACGTCGTGCGCGAGGACCCGACGGGCTACCGGGTGACCGGTGGCGCGCTGGAGATCGACACGACGGCGACGGACATCTACACCGGCGACAACACCGACACGCCGAACATCGTCGTGCAGGACCTGCCGGAGGACGACTGGACCGTCGAGACGCTGGTGGACGGGTCGAGCTTCGACCAGCAGTACCAGCAGGGCGGCCTGATCGTGTACGGGGACGACGACAACTACGTCAAGCTCGACCTCGTGACCGACAACGCTCCGGGCAGCGCCGTCACACAGCGCATCGAGCTGCGTAGCGAGGTCGATGCGGTGATACAGGACCCGCAGCCGGGCGCGAACGGCCTCACGTCACGCGTGTGGCACCTGCGGCTGTCGAAGGCCGGGTCCTCCTTCACCGGTGAGTACAGCGCGGACGGCGAGGAGTGGACCGCTCTCGCCGAGCCGGTGACGCACGAGGGTCTGCAGGACGCCCGGGTGGGTCTGTTCGCACTCGGCGGCCCGCAGCAGTCGGTCGCCACGGCGTCGTTCGACTACTTCCGGGTAGCGGGCGCGGCCGAGCCGCTCGAGGTGACCGGCTCGCTGTCGCCGGCTGAGCCGGACGGTCCGGACGGGCAGTGGCTCGGGCCGGTGACGGTCACCGTGGAGACCACGGGCGGTCCGGAGGGCGCCACGGTGTACCGGGAGGTCAACGTCGACGACGACGGCTGGACCGAGTACACCGCACCGGTGGAGATCTCGACGTTCGGCGCCCACACCGTCCAGGTGCGGGCCTCGGCGGACGGCGAGACCGTGGTCGGCGAGACCATCGAGTTCACCATCTTCGAACCGCAGCTGACCGAGGCGACGCCCGCGGTCGACGTCGTGCAGCCGACCTGCCACTACAACCAGTCGGGTGCCGAGGTCGTCACCGGCGGTGCGCTGGTCACCGCCGAGGTGGAGGGCGTGCGGTCCTACGTCGTGCGGGAGTGGGTGGACGGCGCCGCCGGTGACGTCGTCGACGACCTGGACGACGTGGCTCCCGGGAGGTACCGGATCGTGGCCCGGCCGGCCGAGGGATACGTCCTCCTCGGCGAGGACGGCTGGCGGGTCCGGGACAACGGGAACGCCATCCTGTTCGTGACGCTCGAGCAGCCGGAGTGCCCCGACCCCAGCACGCCTGACGTCGTGGTGACGGCGGCGACGTGCGACGACGGTGGCTCGATCGTCCCGGTGGTCCTCCCCGGGGTGCGCAGCTACGTCGTGCACAACTGGGTCGACGGCGAGGCGGACGGCAAGCCGCGCAACCTGCGCGACCTCGCCGCGGGTGACTACCGCGTGATCGCCACACCGGCCAAGGGCGCCGAGCTGACGGCGGCCGGGGACTGGGTGCTCAGCCCGTCCGGCAAGGCGTACGTCATCGTGACCGTCGAGGAGGAGTGCGACAGCTGAGCGACCTGGGGCGTGCACCGGCCCCCGGTGCACGCCCCACCGCACCATGGCCCGCGGTCAGCGGCACAGCCGCTGACCGCCGGGCCCCCGCGAATCGGAGAGGAAGAACATGAGACGGTTCACCCGCCTCGGCGCGGTGCTCCTGCTGGCGCTGGGGCTCGCGGCGCCTGTCGCGGTACCCGCCGCCATGGCTCCTGCCGCCGCGCACGGCGGCAAGATCGACATCGAGGTCGGCACGGACGGCGCCGGCGGCGTCTCGGCGGCGCTGGCCTGGGCGGGCGACGGGCACCCGGTCGAGGAGTCGGCAGTCGTCGTCGTGCGGGCGGTGTCCGACGACGGCGACGAGGTCGGCCCCGTCACGCTCGTCTCCGCGTCCGAGGGGGTCGGCTGGTACCGCTCCGAGCCCGAGCTGCTCGGCGAGGGGCACTGGACGGTGACAGCGCAGGTGAAGGAGCCGAAGAAGGCAGAGGTCGAGGTGGAGGTCGACGTCGTCGCCCCGGCCGCTCCGCCGTCCGAGTCCGCAGCGCCCGAGTCCGAGTCCGGGTCCGGGTCGGACGGCTCGGAGGCCGCAGGGGTCAACCCCGAGGCGGACGCCGCCGGCGCGCCGGCGTCCGCGGGCGACGGGTCGCCGTCGTCCGGCGGTCTGCCGGCATGGACCGGCTGGGCGCTGGCGGCGCTCGTGGTCGCGGGAGCGGCGACCGTCGTCGTCCTGCGCAGGCGGGCGACCTGACCGAAGACCGATGGGTACGACCGGCGACGCCGGACCGTCACGCACAGGAGGAAAGAAAAATGGCACGACCGATCACCCTGTTCACCGGCCAGTGGGCCGACCTGCCGCTCGAGGAGGTCGCGAGTCTCGCCTCGAAGTGGGGCTACGAGGGCCTCGAGCTGGCCTGCTGGGGCGACCACCTCGACCCGTGGCGCTGGGACGACGACGAGTACGTCGCCGGGCGTCTGGAGCTGCTGGAGCGGCACGGCCTGAAGGTGTGGGCGATCTCGAACCACCTCAAGGGCCAGGCCGTCTGCGACGACCCCATCGACCAGCGGCACCGGGACATCGTCTCGGACCGCGTATGGGGCGACGGCGACCCCGAGGGCGTGCGGCAGCGTGCCGCCGAGGAGATGAAGAACACCGCGCGGCTGGCGGCCAAGCTCGGGGTGAAGACCGTCGTCGGCTTCACGGGCTCCGCCATCTGGAAGTACGTGGCGATGTTCCCGCCCGTCTCCGACGCCACGATCGAGGCCGGCTACCAGGACTTCGCCGACCGCTGGAACCCGATCCTCGACGTGTTCGACGAGGTAGGCGTGAAGTTCGCGCACGAGGTGCACCCCAGCGAGATCGCCTACGACTACTGGACCACCGTGCGGACCCTCGAGGCGATAGGCCACCGCGAGGCGTTCGGCCTGAACTGGGACCCGAGCCACATGGTGTGGCAGGACCTGGACCCGGTCAGCTTCCTCTGGGACTTCAAGGACCGGATCTACCACGTGGACTGCAAGGACACGAAGAAGCGCATGACGAACGGCCGCAACGGCCGCATGGGCTCGCACCTGCCGTGGGCCGACCCGCGCCGCGGCTGGGACTTCGTGTCGACCGGGCACGGAGACGTCCCGTGGGAGGACGCGTTCCGGATGCTCAACACGATCGGCTACGACGGCCCGATCTCCGTGGAGTGGGAGGACGCCGGCATGGACCGCCTCGTCGGTGCCCCGGAGGCACTCGAGTTCGTGCGCACCCACGCGTTCGACGCGCCGGACTCCGCGTTCGACGCGGCCTTCTCCACACGCTGACGTCGACGACGCGCTGAACAGGGCTGAACAGGGAGGTACGACCAGGAACGAACGGACAGGCCTCGCCGTCGCGGTACGACGGCGGAGGTGCGTGAGGACCGGGCCCCGGACGAATGGGATGCGGACGAGGCCCGGCCTGCGTGACGAAACTCGACGAGGAGCTGCATCACGTATGAAGCCTATCCAGGCACGCGCGCGAGCGCGCCAAAAGAAGACGTTCGCCGTGGCCGCGGCGGCCGCGCTGGTCGGTTCGGCCCTCCTGGCCACGCCGACGGCGTCCGCCCACCCGGGCCACCCGAGCCACGAGACCCAGGACGTGGAGGCAGCGGCCGACACCGACTGGGGCAACTACGAGAAGATCCTGCTCACCAAGGACGTCGGCGAGCCGATCGACATGGCGGTCCTTCCTGACTCGCGGGTGCTGCACACGGCCCGCAACGGCCAGGTGCGCCTGACGGACCCGGCCACCGGGGTCACCAAGCTGGTCAACACCCTCGACGTGTACGCGAACTCCGAGGACGGCCTGCAGGGCATCGCCCTGGCGCCGGACTTCGCGGAGAGCAACGAGGTCTACCTCGTGTACGCGCCGCGGGACGCCGACGGCGACGGTGCGGCGGACACGCCAGCGGGCAACGCACCCAACACGCTGCCCGCGGGCGAGGACGAGAGCTACTGGGACCGGTGGGTGGGCGTCAACCGCCTGTCGAGGTTCACGTTCACCGGTGACGCGCTGGACCCGGCCTCGGAGCAGCCGATCCTCGACGTCGAGGTGCAGCGCGGCCAGTGCTGCCACGTCGGCGCGGACATCGACTTCGACGGCGACGGCAACCTCTACCTGTCGACGGGTGACAACACCCCGGCCGGCACGCCCGGCGCCAACGGGTACGCCCCGAACAACGACGCCCCGAACATGAACCCGGGCTTCGACGCCCGTCGTGGTGCGGGGAGCACCAACGACCTGCGCGGCAAGATCCTGCGGATCGACGTGAAGGACGAGATCCCGGCCGGCGCCCCGCCGGGGGCCGGCAGCACGTACGACATCCCCGAGGGCAACCTGTTCGCCCCGGGCACCGAGGGCACCCGCCCCGAGATCTTCGTGATGGGTGTGCGCAACCCGTTCCGCATCGAGGTGGACCCGGAGACCAGCTCGCTCACCTGGGCGGACTACGGCCCCGACGCCGGCGCGGCGAACCCGGACCGCGGGCCGATGGGCTACGTGGAGTGGAACGCCGTCGGGCTCGACGACCCGCACAACTCCGGGTGGCCGTACTGCCACGGACCGAACGCGGCCTACAACGAGTGGAACTTCGAGACGGCGACGCCGCGCGAGTTCTTCGACTGCGCGGCCCCCGTCAACAACTCCCGCTGGAACACCGGCCTCACCGAGCTTCCGCCGGCCCGGGCCGCGACCCTGTACTACGGCGACCAGCCGGGGCAGCAGCCGCGCGACGAGCTCGTGAACTTCGGCTCCGGCACGGGACAGGGACCGATGGGCGGCCCGGTCTACCACTACGACGCGGACGAGACCGCGCCGGGCAAGTTCCCTGCGGTCTGGGACGGCAAGGCGTTCTTCGGGGAGTTCTCGCAGGACTACCTCGCGGCGTTCAGCGTGGACTGGTCCACGTACGAGGTGGGCGAGATCGAGGACTTCTTCCCCAACACCGCGCTGGAGGCGGCGGGGATGTTCCGCAACGACAACCCGATCGACCTCGAGTTCGGCGCGGACGGCTCCCTGTACGTGCTGGAGTACGGCGACGGCTTCTTCCGGCAGAACCCCGACTCCGGGCTGTACCGGATCGACTACGCGGAGGGCAACAAGGCGCCCCAGGCACGGTTCACGGCCACGCCGTCATCGTCGTCGTCCGCACCCGTGGAGGTCTCGTTCGACGCGTCCGCCTCGACCGACCCCGACGGTGACGCGCTGACGTACGAGTGGGACTTCGACGGCGACGGGACGTTCGACGCCAGCGGCGCCCAGGCGACCCACACCTACACCGAGCTCGACGTGTACACGGCCCGGCTCCGGGTCACCGACGCGCGAGCCAAGTTCTCGCTGACCTCGCAGGAGATCAGCGTCGGCAACCAGGCACCCGAGGTCACCGTCGAGTTCCCGGCCGACGGCGGCTTCTTCGACTGGGGCGACGCGGTGCCGTTCCAGGTCACCACGCAGGACGCCGAGGACGGCAGCGAGACGGTCTGCAGCCGCGTCGCCTGGTCCTACGGGCTCGGCCACGACGAGCACGCCCACCCCGAGGTGTCCGGCACGGGCTGCACAGGCGTCTTCCCGACCGACCCCAACTCCCCGGAGCACGGCGCCGGCTCGCACCTGTACGGCGCGGTCGTCGTCACCTACACCGACAACGGGGCCAACGGCCTGCCGCCCGCGAAGGGCGAGGCCACCCTGCGCCTTAACCCGAAGCTGCAGGAGGCGGAGCACGCGACCCTCAAGGGCGTCGAGGTGGTCCAGGACGAGGCGGCCTCGGCCGGCGCGTACGTCGACGGCCTGGCGAAGCGTGACTCGGTAGCCCTGGAGCGGGTCAACCTGTCCGGCATCGACAGCGCCACCGCGAAGATCCGCGGCAAGGGCACTGTCGAGCTGCGCTGGGGCTCGCCCAAGGCGAAGCCGTTCGCCAGCGCCAGGGTCAACGCCCGAGCCTGGCAGGACGTCGACCTGCAGTTCCGGGACCGCAGCACCACAGGAACGCTCTACATCACCGCGACCGGCGGCCTCGATGTGGACGCGATCACGATGGTCGGCGAGGGCGTCGGCGCGCCCTCCGCGGCCGCACAGAGCTCGACCGGCCCGACCGGGGCCGCTCAGACCGAAGGAGAGCAGTGATGGAATCACGCACTGACGTCAACCGCAGGAACTTCCTGAGGCTGGCCGGCGGCACCGTGGCCGTGGGTGCGGCCACGCTGGCCGGGGCCGGGCTCGCGGGCACCGCAGCCGCCTCGACCCTCGCGCCCGCCGCGGAGACCGCAGCCGCGACCGTCGGCCGCGGCCGGGTGCTCGTGCCCGCCGGCCACATCGGCATCCAGCTGTACTCGATCAGGGACAAGGTCTCCTCGCTCGGCTTCCGCACCGTGTTCGAGCGGCTCGCCGACATGGGCTACGCCGAGGTCGAGTTCGCCGGGTACACGCAGGGTCAGGTCGGGGCGATCACCCCCGAGGAGATCCGGCAGCTGCTCGACGACAACGGCCTGCGCGCCGTCGGGTCGCACCGCGGCATCGCCGACTTCGCGAACAACATGGAGCGCGAGCTCGACATCGCCGAGATCCTCGGCATGGAGCACATCGGCACCGCGCAGGCGCCCACGAACGACCGCACGGTCGCGGGCTACCTCGCCGCCGCCGAGCAGTTCAACGGCTTCGGCGCGGCAGCGCGCGCTCGCGGCCTGAAGTTCTACCAGCACAACCACGACGGCGAGTTCAGCTTCGCCACCGACGACCCGGACGTCCGGCTCTACGACGTCTTCTACGACAACACCGACCCGAGGAAGGTCTTCCTCGAGATGGACGTCTACTGGGCGTTCGTGGGCAAGCACCGCTACCCGGGCTTCGAGCCGGTGGACTACGTCAAGCGCAACCCGCACCGCTACCCGCTCCTGCACCTCAAGGACGGCGACGCGAACCCGGCGAACACCGGGGGCTACGACATCGTGGAGTTCGGTGCCGGCGACCTGCCGTACACCGAGTTCCTGTCGGCGCTCGCGGGCTCGGGCCGCCGGCACGGCATCTGGGAGCAGGACAACGCCGCCACGGTGGCCGCGCCCGGCTTCCCGGTGGACTCGTTCGGCAACGCCGAGCGGTCGTACGTCGAGATCCGGTCGCTGCGCGCCGAGCGCTGCTGATCCGGTAGGGGAACGAGGGGTGTGGCCGACGCCGTCCGGCGTCGGCCACACCTCTTCCTGTCGGACGGCGACGCCGCCTGGCTACCAGTCCTCTTGACGGGTCTTCTGGCGGGCCGTCCGGAGGAGGACCACGTCGTCGTGCTCCAGCCCGCCCACCACATAGGTGCGCTTGCCGACCACCTCGAAGCCGTGCTTCCGGTAGAAGGCCTGGGCGCGCAGGTTCTGCGCGTTCGTCGCGAGCCAGTAGGGCAGGCCGGGACCGAGCTCGTCCGCCACCTCGGACGCTGCTCGCATGAGCGCCCCGGAGACGCCGCCGCCCTGTACGTCCGGCTGCACGTAGATCTTGGACAGCTCGACGTAGGGAGCCGGCCGCCCGCTCGCCTCCTGGACGGTCGCGGCCTCGGCAGCGCCCTCGGGGGTGCCGAGGACGAGGAGCGCGTAGCCGAGCAGACGCGCGCCGTCGTCGTACACGAACAGCGCGTGCCGGTCGCTGGTCGCCCACTCACGGAATCGCGCGGGGGTCAGCTTCTGCGCGATGTGCGTCGCCATCTCGGAGCGCGAGGCCTCCGGCGGGCAGGCAAGGGGGAAGGTCAGGGCGGCAAGCCACGCGACCTCGGCCGCGTCGTCGGCGGTGGCCCTGCGCACGCCGCCGGGTGTGGTGGTGCGCTGTGCTTCGGCGGTCTCGGTGGGCTCGTCGGTGGGAGTCTCAGCGGGGGCGGGGGACGCGGCCCCGGGCTCGGATGTCACTGTCCGAACGTAGTACGAGGCTCGAAGCGGCGATCAGGAGGCCCGAACCGGAAAATGCCGGTGCTGGACAGGCCAACGGCGGGTCGGTCCGGCGGCGTGGAGGGGCGTGGCGAGCTGTTCGACGTGGCCCCCGTCACAAGCGTCGTACCAGGGGGTGTCATGACTTGTTCAAAACAGGCCCTGACCTGCGGAAACGCAGTGTGCCGCAGGCCACTCCGAGCGAAGTGGCGTCCACGGGGGATCGTGTGTAATGTTCTCCAGGTCAGCCCGCCGGGCAGACGGACACCGACCGGAAACGGACGGGTGGCCGCGCCGGGGCTGGAACCCACATCGCAGGACCGGGAAGCTTTGTGTTCCCCGGAACAAGATGTGGTGCCGCATTCGGCAGGCAGATGCAATTCCTTCGTTTCTGAGAAACGGAAGCGAATTTGATCGGCCGAAAGAACGTGGTAGGTTATGGAAAGCAGAAATGCTTCGGATGACCGAAGAATTCTCCCCGGCTGAGAGGCCAGAGAGGATTTGGAAAAGTCCGAAAGAGCCTGGTAAGTTACAGGCACTGCCCCGGACAGGGAAGCGATCGGAAAGATTGCGGATCTGACGGTGTGCGTCGGTTGTTTGAGAACTCAACAGTGTGCTTGATAGTCAATGCCAATGTTTTAACCCCTTGCGGGTGTGGCATCGTCTGACCGTCCGGTTAGTCGGGTCGCATCATGTGGGGGTTGTTTTGGACAGATCTTAATCATCAGATTGGTCTGGCCGGTATCATTGTTCACGCTCACTTCGGTGGGTGTGGATGTTTCTCTTTTACGGAGAGTTTGATCCTGGCTCAGGACGAACGCTGGTGGCGTGCTTAACACATGCAAGTCGAACGGTGAAGCCCAGCTTGCTGGGTGGATCAGTGGCGAACGGGTGAGTAACACGTGAGCAACCTGCCCCCTACTTCGGGATAAGCCTTGGAAACGAGGTCTAATACCGGATATGAGCACCGACCGCATGGTGGGTGTTGGAAAGTTTTTCGGTGGGGGATGGGCTCGCGGCCTATCAGCTTGTTGGTGGGGTAATGGCCTACCAAGGCGTCGACGGGTAGCCGGCCTGAGAGGGCGACCGGCCACACTGGGACTGAGACACGGCCCAGACTCCTACGGGAGGCAGCAGTGGGGAATATTGCACAATGGGCGAAAGCCTGATGCAGCGACGCCACGTGAGGGATGACGGCCTTCGGGTTGTAAACCTCTTTCAGCAGGGAAGAAGCGAAAGTGACGGTACCTGCAGAAGAAGCGCCGGCTAACTACGTGCCAGCAGCCGCGGTAATACGTAGGGCGCAAGCGTTGTCCGGAATTATTGGGCGTAAAGAGCTCGTAGGCGGTCTGTCGCGTCTGGTGTGAAATCCCATGGCTCAACTGTGGGCTTGCATCGGGTACGGGCAGACTAGAGTGCTGTAGGGGAGACTGGAATTCCTGGTGTAGCGGTGGAATGCGCAGATATCAGGAGGAACACCGATGGCGAAGGCAGGTCTCTGGGCAGTTACTGACGCTGAGGAGCGAAAGCATGGGGAGCGAACAGGATTAGATACCCTGGTAGTCCATGCCGTAAACGTTGGGCACTAGGTGTGGGGCGGGTTCCACTCGTTCTGTGCCGCAGCTAACGCATTAAGTGCCCCGCCTGGGGAGTACGGCCGCAAGGCTAAAACTCAAAGGAATTGACGGGGGCCCGCACAAGCGGCGGAGCATGCGGATTAATTCGATGCAACGCGAAGAACCTTACCAAGGCTTGACATGTACGAGAACGCGTCAGAGATGACGAACTCTTTGGACACTCGTACACAGGTGGTGCATGGTTGTCGTCAGCTCGTGTCGTGAGATGTTGGGTTAAGTCCCGCAACGAGCGCAACCCTTATCCTATGTTGCCAGCGGGTCATGCCGGGGACTCATGGGAGACTGCCGGGGTCAACTCGGAGGAAGGTGGGGATGACGTCAAATCATCATGCCCCTTATGTCTTGGGCTTCACGCATGCTACAATGGCCGGTACAGAGGGCTGCGATACCGTGAGGTGGAGCGAATCCCAAAAAGCCGGTCTCAGTTCGGATCGGGGTCTGCAACTCGACCCCGTGAAGTCGGAGTCGCTAGTAATCGCAGATCAGCAACGCTGCGGTGAATACGTTCCCGGGCCTTGTACACACCGCCCGTCAAGTCACGAAAGTTGGTAACACCCGAAGCTCACGGCCCAACCCGCAAGGGAGGGAGTGGTCGAAGGTGGGACTGGCGATTGGGACTAAGTCGTAACAAGGTAGCCGTACCGGAAGGTGCGGCTGGATCACCTCCTTTCTAAGGAGCTCATCTCCACCAGGCCCCACATAGTGGGGGTCGCCGACCGGCTCTTCGGGTTGGTGCTGGTGGCAGAGGCCAGGCCCAGGCCGTACGCGTCTGGGTTGGTTGCTCATGGGTGGAACATTGACGAAGAGTCGCCCTGTCCGGGCTGACTGCTAGTACGCCAGGTGGTGTCTCCCTCGGGAGGTACGCACGGGTTGGAACGTGGTCTTCTGGGTGGTGGGGGTTCGCCAAGCACACTGTTGGGTCCTGAGACAACCGGCCGGCCTTGTCCCTCATGAAGTGTTGTGAGTGGGCAAGCAAGGTTGTGTGTTTCTGGATCGAGTACGGGTCACCTGGTTCGTGTCATACCGCCCGCCGGCTTGCCGAGTTGTGGTGGTGCGGGTTTGCCTGGTGGGTTCGTCCGTTGCTTGAGAACTGCATAGTGGACGCGAGCATCTTTGAAATTTTCCAAGATTGCGATCGCGAAACTGTTGGGCCATAGGCTTTCGGGTTTGTGGTTCCTTGTTTTGTGGTCATCTTGGTTTCTGTGATTGTAGTGTTGCCTGAAGTTTTTAAGGGCACATTGGTGGATGCCTTGGCACTAGGAGCCGAAGAAGGACGTTGTAGCCTGCGATAATCCTCGGGGAGTTGGCAGACGAGCTGTGATCCGAGGGTCTCCGAATGGGGGAACCCAGCCGAAGTCATGTTCGGTTACCCGCGCCTGAATGTATAGGGCGTGTGGAGGGAACGTCGGGAAGTGAAACATCTCAGTACCGACAGGAAGAGATATTCCGTGAGTAGTGGCGAGCGAAAGCGGATGAGGCCAAACCGTATGCGTGTCAAGCTGTCAGGCGTTGCGTGTGCGGGGTTGTGGGACCTTCTGGAAGAATCTGACAGTTCTTCAGCCAGTAAGAAAGTCGTGTCATAGTCGAACCGGGTTGAATACCGGACCGTAGTGGGTGGGAGTCCCGTAGACGAAATGGTGCGGCCTGGTTGAGGGGATCCCAAGTAGCACGGGGCCCGTGAAATCTCGTGTGAATCTGGCAAGACCACTTGCTAAGCCTAAATACTACCTAGTGACCGATAGCGGACAAGTACCGTGAGGGAAAGGTGAAAAGTACCCCGGGAGGGAGTGAAATAGTACCTGAAACCGTGTGCCTACAATCCGTCGGAGCCTCCTTGGTAGGGGTGACGGCGTGCCTTTTGAAGAATGAGCCTGCGAGTTAGTGCTCGGTGGCGAGGTTAACCCGTGTGGGGTATCCGTAGCGAAAGCGAGTCCGAATAGGGCGATTCAGTCGCCGGGTCTAGACCCGAAGCGAAGTGATCTAGCCATGGGCAGGTTGAAGCGCCGGTAAGACGGCGTGGAGGACCGAACCCACCAGGGTTGAAAACCTGGGGGATGACCTGTGGTTAGGGGTGAAAGGCCAATCAAACTTCGTGATAGCTGGTTCTCCCCGAAATGCATTTAGGTGCAGCGTCGCGTGTTTCTTACCGGAGGTAGAGCTACTGGATGGCTAATGGGCCTCACCAGGTTACTGACGTCAGCCAAACTCCGAATGCCGGTAAGTCGTAAGCGCGGCAGTGAGACTGCGGGGGATAAGCTCCGTGGTCGAGAGGGAAACAGCCCAGATCATCGGCTAAGGTCCCAAAGCGTGTGCTCAGTGGGAAAGGATGTGGAGTTGCACAGACAACCAGGAGGTTGGCTTAGAAGCAGCCACCCTTGAAAGAGTGCGTAATAGCTCACTGGTCAAGTGATTCCGCGCCGACAATGTAGCGGGGCTCAAGCACACCACCGAAGCCGTGGCACTCACACGTTAGCCCAGCACCAGACTTGTTCTGTGTGTTCAGGTGTGTGGGTGGGTAGGGGAGCGTCGTGTGGGCAGTGAAGTCGCGGAGTGATCCAGCGGTGGAGCCTACACGAGTGAGAATGCAGGCATGAGTAGCGAATGACGGGTGTGAATCCCGTCCGCCGAATGACCAAGGGTTCCAGGGCCAGGTTCATCCGCCCTGGGTAAGTCGGGACCTAAGGCGAGGCCGACAGGCGTAGTCGATGGACAAGGAGTTGATATTCTCCTACCGGCGAAGTACCGCCCATACCGAGCCCGGTGATACTAACCACCCCGGACCTACACCGACACCTTCGGGTGTCATCGTGGGCGAGGCGTGGGACCTGATCCGGTAGTAGGTAAGCGTGTTAACAGGGGTGACGCAGGAAGGTAGCCAGGCGTGGCGATGGTTGTCCATGTCCAAGGTCGTAGCCCGTCCCATAGGCAAATCCGTGGGGCATATAGGGTGAGAGCTGATAGAGACCGTGTATGCGGGAATCTGGTGATCCTATGCTGCCTAGAAAAGCCTCGACGCGAGGGACTAGCCGCCCGTACCCTAAACCGACTCAGGTGGTCAGGTAGAGAATACTAAGGCGATCGAGAGAATCGTGGTTAAGGAACTCGGCAAAATGCCCCCGTAACTTCGGGAGAAGGGGGGCCTGAACCGTTAACCCACTTGCTGGGGGACGCGGGGAGGGCCGCAGAGACCAGGGAGAAGCGACTGTTTACTAAAAACACAGGTCCGTGCGAAGTCGCAAGACGATGTATACGGACTGACGCCTGCCCGGTGCTGGAAGGTTAAGAGGACGAGTCAGCCTTTGGGCGAAGCTCAGAATTTAAGCCCCAGTAAACGGCGGTGGTAACTATAACCATCCTAAGGTAGCGAAATTCCTTGTCGGGTAAGTTCCGACCTGCACGAATGGCGTAACGACTTCTCCGCTGTCTCAACCGCGAACTCGGCGAAATTGCACTACGAGTAAAGATGCTCGTTACGCGCAGCAGGACGGAAAGACCCCGGGACCTTTACTATAGCTTGGTATTGGTGTTCGGTGCGGTTTGTGTAGGATAGGTGGGAGACTGTGAAGCCAGGGCGCCAGCTCGGGTGGAGTCATTGTTGAAATACCACTCTGATCGCTTCGGATGTCTAACCTCGGTCCGTAATCCGGATCAGGGACAGTGCCTGGTGGGTAGTTTAACTGGGGCGGTTGCCTCCTAAAATGTAACGGAGGCGCTCAAAGGTTCCCTCAGCCTGGTTGGCAATCAGGTATCGAGTGCAAGTGCACAAGGGAGCTTGACTGTGAGACCGACAGGTCGAGCAGGGACGAAAGTCGGAACTAGTGATCCGGCGGTGGCTTGTGGAAGCGCCGTCGCTCAACGGATAAAAGGTACCCCGGGGATAACAGGCTGATCTTGCCCAAGAGTCCATATCGACGGCATGGTTTGGCACCTCGATGTCGGCTCGTCGCATCCTGGGGCTGGAGTAGGTCCCAAGGGTTGGGCTGTTCGCCCATTAAAGCGGTACGCGAGCTGGGTTTAGAACGTCGTGAGACAGTTCGGTCCCTATCCGCTGCGCGCGCAGGAAACTTGAGAAGGGCTGTCCCTAGTACGAGAGGACCGGGACGGACGAACCTCTGGTGTGCCAGTTGTTCCGCCAGGAGCATGGCTGGTTGGCTACGTTCGGAAGGGATAACCGCTGAAAGCATCTAAGCGGGAAGCCTGCTTCGAGATGAGGTTTCCATACACCCTTGTGGTGTGAGAGGCACCCAGCAGACCACTGGGTTGATAGGCCGGATGTGGAAGACAGGACTAAAGACTGTCGGAGCTGACCGGTACTAACTGCCGATAACTTCACAACACATCATTACTGTTAATAATGCTCAAGGTTTTGTTTCGCGTCCACTATGCGGTTCCCGAGTCACGGGCACCAAACCCCCTGTCACCCGACCGCCCTCTTTATGTGGGTTGGTCAGGGGTGACGGAGACGGGTTTTGCCTTCTCGATAGTGTTACGGTGGTCTTAGCGTGGGGGAAACGCCCGGTCCCATTCCGAACCCGGAAGCTTAGCCCTACAGCGCCGATGGTACTGCCCTGGAGACGGGGTGGGAGAGTAGGACGCCGCCGGACAACCATTCCCAGCAAGGGGGTGGAGCCAGCATGACCCTTACGGGTCGTGCGGGGCTCCACCCCCTTCCTGCATTCCCCTGCAGTTTTCGGCCGAGATCTCACAGCGAACGCGCGGGTATCCGGGAGATCGAACGCCCTCCGGCGACTAGACTTGCGGCATGTCCACCATCTCCCGTGACGAGGTTGCGCGCGTGGCTGCGCTGGCACGGATCGACCTGCGACCGGACGAGGTCTCGCGCCTGGCCGGTGAGCTCGACGTGATCGTCGAGTCCATCGCTCGCGTGAGCGAAGTCGCTACCGCAGACGTGCCGGCAACGAGCCACCCCCTCCCGCTGACGAACGTGTTCCGAGACGACGTACCGGAGCCTGCCCTGCCGATACAGGACGTACTGGCCGGCGCGCCGCGGCAGGAGAACGGACGGTTCGCCGTCCCGCAGATCCTCGGCGAAGAGTGATGGGAACCAACGACATGACACAGGACATCACCAGGCTCAGCGCCTCCGACCTCGCGTCCGCGCTGAGGAACAAGGACGTCACCAGCGTCGAGGCGACGCAGGCACACCTGGACCGGATCGCCGCCGTGGACGGGGACCTGCACGCGTTCCTGCACGTCTCCTCCGAGAAGGCGCTGGCCACCGCCGCGGAGATCGACGCGAAGCGCGCCGCCGGCGAGGAGCTGCACCCGCTCGCCGGTGTACCCATCGCCGTCAAGGACGTCGTGGTGACCAAGGGGCTGCCCACGACTGCCGGCTCGAAGATCCTCGAGGACTGGATCCCGCCGTACGACGCGACGCTCGTGGAGCGCATCAAGGCCGCGGGCCTGCCGATCCTCGGCAAGACCAACATGGACGAGTTCGCCATGGGCTCGTCGACCGAGCACTCGGCGTACGGCAACACCAAGAACCCCTGGGACCTGGACCGCATCCCCGGCGGGTCCGGCGGTGGCTCGGCCGCTGCTGTCGCTGGCTTCGAGGCGCCGCTGGCCATCGGGACCGACACCGGTGGCTCCATCCGCCAGCCCGGCGCCGTCACCGGCACCGTCGGCGTGAAGCCCACCTACGGTGGCGTCTCGCGCTACGGCCTGATCGCCATGGCGTCATCGCTCGACCAGGCGGGTCCCGTCACCCGCACCGTGCTCGACGCCGCACTGCTGCACGAGCTGATCGGCGGGCACGACCCGCACGACTCGACGTCGATCAACGAGCCGGTGCCCGGCGTCGTCGCCGCTGCACAGCAGGGTGCCAAGGGTGACCTGAAGGGCCTGCGGGTCGGCGTCGTCAAGGAGCTGTCGGGCGAGGGCTACCAGGCCGGCGTGTCCGCGCGGTTCGACGAGTCGCTCGACCAGCTGCGCGCGCTGGGCGCCGAGATCGTCGAGGTCTCCTGCCCGAGCTTCGGCTACGCGCTGGACGCCTACTACCTGATCATGCCCGCCGAGGCCTCCAGCAACCTGGCCAAGTTCGACGGCATGCGGTTCGGCCTGCGCGTCGAGCCCGCCGAGGGCCCGGTCACCGCGGAACGCGTCATGGGCGCCACGCGCGGGGCCGGCTTCGGCGACGAGGTCAAGCGCCGCATCATCCTCGGCACGTACGCCCTCTCCGCCGGCTACTACGACGCCTACTACGGCAGCGCGCAGAAGGTCCGCACGTTGATCCAGCGCGACTTCGCCGCGGCGTTCGAGCAGGCCGACGTGCTGGTCTCGCCGACGGCGCCGACCACCGCGTTCAAGTTCGGCGAGAAGCTCGACGACCCGCTCGCGATGTACCTCAACGACATCGCGACGATCCCGGCCAACCTCGCCGGTGTCCCCGGCATGTCCCTGCCGAACGGACTGTCCGACGACGGCCTGCCCGTCGGGTTCCAGATCCTGGCGCCCGCGAAGGCGGACGACCGGCTGTACCGCGTGGGCGCGGCCCTCGAGGCGGCCCTCGAGTCGCGCTGGGGCGGCCCTCTCCTGAACAAGGCACCCGAACTCAAGACCACGGAGCTCGCCCGATGACCGCCGCAACGACGACCGGACTGGTCGCCTACGAGGACGCCGTCCGCCGCTACGACCCGGTGCTGGGCATCGAGGTCCACGTCGAGCTCGGCACGCTCACCAAGATGTTCTGCGCGGCCGAGGTCGCCTACGGCGGCGAGCCCAACACCCAGGTGACCCCGGTGAGCCTCGGGCTGCCGGGTGCGCTGCCGGTGGTCAACGGCAAGGCCGTCGAGTACGCGATCCGGATCGGTCTGGCGCTGAACTGCACCATCGCCGAGAGCTGCCGCTTCGCCCGGAAGAACTACTTCTACCCGGACGTGCCGAAGAACTTCCAGACGTCGCAGTACGACGAGCCGATCGCCTTCGACGGCTGGATCGACATCGAGCTGGACGACGGCGAGGTGTTCCGCGTCGAGATCGAGCGCGCGCACATGGAGGAGGACGCCGGCAAGAACACCCACGTGGGTGGCGCGACCGGCCGCATCCAGGGCGCCGAGTACTCGCTCGTCGACTACAACCGCGCGGGCATCCCGCTCGTGGAGATCGTCACGCGGCCCATCGAGGGCGCGGGTGAGCGCGCCCCCGAGGTGGCGCGCGCCTACGTGCAGACGCTGCGCGACATCTTCCGTTCGCTCGACGTCTCCGAGGCCCGGATGGAGCGCGGCAACGTCCGCGCGGACGTGAACCTGTCGCTGCGCCCGACGCCGGAGTCCCCCCTGGGCACCCGGACCGAGACCAAGAACGTCAACTCGTTCCGCTCGATCGAGCGCGCGGTCCGCTACGAGGTGTCCCGCCAGGCGGGCGTGCTCGACGCCGGTCTGACGGTCATCCAGGAGACTCGCCACTTCCACGAGGAGGACGGCACCACGTCGTCGGGCCGCGTGAAGTCGGACGCCGAGGACTACCGGTACTTCCCCGAGCCCGACCTGGTGCCCGTGGCACCGAGCCGCGAGTGGGTCGAGGAGATCCGGGCGACGCTCCCGGAGATGCCGGTCGCACGCCGCCGTCGGCTCCAGACCGAGTGGGGCTACGCCGACGCCGAGATGCGCGACGTCGTCAACGCGGGCGCCATGGACCTCATCGAGGCCACCGTCGCCGCGGGCACCAGCTCCGCGGGCGCACGCAAGTGGTGGATGGGCGAGCTGGCCCGGCGGGCCAACCAGGACGAGGTCACGCTCGAGGACCTCGCGGTGACCCCGGCGCAGATCGCGCAGCTGCAGGGGCTCGTCGACTCCGGCCGGCTCAACGACAAGCTCGCCCGCCAGGTGCTCGACGGCGTGCTCGCCGTCGAGGGCGACCCGGAGGCGGTCGTCGTGTCCCGTGGCCTGGAGATCGTGTCCGACGACGGCCCGCTGCTCGCCGCCATCGACGACGCCCTCGCGGCCCAGCCCGACATCGTGGAGAAGGTCCGTGGTGGCAACCAGGGGCCGATCGGCGCGATCATCGGCGCGGTCATGAAGACGACGAGGGGCCAGGCGGACGCGAAGCGGGTCCGCGAGCTGGTGCTGGATCGGATCGGCTCGTGAGTCTGGGTTCGAGGGCGGGCAGGTGACCCGCGGGCCGCTCCTGCGCGGCGAGATGATGCGGCTGCGCCCCATCGAGGGTCGTGACGCGGAACGCCTGTGGGAGGCGGTGCAGGATCCGGAGGGAACCCGGCTGACGGGGACCACCGCGACGTTCACGCGCGAGCAGATCAACGAGTGGGCGAGCACGGTCAGCGACCGGCCGGGCCGCTACGACTGGGCGATCTGCCCCGCCGCGATGCGGGACGGCAAGCCGGTCAGCGACGACATGATCGGCGAGATCGTGCTCAACGACCTCGACGAGGACGTCCGCTCGGCGAACCTGCGGCTCCAGCTCCTCCCGAACTACCGGGGCCGCGGGTACGGCCGGGAAGCCATCCAGGAGGTGCTCCGGTTCGCCTTCGACGGTGTCGACGGCGAACCGGGGCTCGGCCTGCACCGGGTGAGCCTGGACGTGCTCAGCATCAACCCGCGCGCGCAGGCGCTGTACGAGTCGCTCGGCTTCCGTGAGGAGGGTCGGCTGCGGGACATCTACCGCGACGGCGACACCTGGGCGGACGCCGTGGTGATGAGCATCCTCGAGGACGAGTACCGGGCGATGTCGCGCTCGTAGGGCACACCGCGGATCCTTCGACGGGTCCGCGGCCACGGGAGTGCCCTACGGCCCGCCGGTGATGTAGGCCGTCAGCTGGTCGCGCTCGGCCTGCACCTCGGCGATCCGGTGCTTGACGACGTCGCCGATGCTCACGATCCCGGTCAGCCGGGTCTCGACGAGCACGGGGACGTGCCGGACACGGTGCTCCGTCATCAGGGGCATCAGCTCGTCGAGCGTCGCCTCGGGCCCGCAGGTGTGCACCGCGGCGGTCATGATCGCGTCCACCGGGCCGTCCAGGATGCCGTCGCCGTCCGAGTGCAGGCGGCGGACGACGTCGCGCTCGCTCACGATCCCGTCGACGGTCGCGCCGTCGTCCGACACCACTACCGCGCCTATGCCGTGCCGGGCGAGGAGGGCGAGCAGATCACGCACGCTCCGGTCGCGGGAGATGGTGACGACGGAGCCGCCCTTGCGCCGCAAAGCCTCTGTTACCCGCATTCGAGTACCCCCGTCGCGTGCACGCCGGAATCCGCGTCATTGCGGGCCCCTGGTACGACCGTACGGCACCCGGCAGCCTTCAGGTAAGGGGTGAAGCCCGATCGCTCGACCCGATCGCCCGGGCCGATCGCCCGGGAACTGGAGGGACGGGATGCGCCGCCGCTGACGCATCCCGTCCCGGCTAGCGGGGTACGTGCGTCACGAGCACGTGGCCGTCGGCAACGTGTTGTTGCCGTTCTTGTAGACGGTGATCCCGAAGTTGTTGCCCGACCCGTTCGGCGTCGCGGTCAGCGTTCCGGTGCTCCCGGTGACGTTGGCGTTCCAGCTGCTCTGCAGGGACTGGCCGCCGGCGAGGCTGATCCTCGTGGTCCAGCTGTTGGTGCCGCTGACCGAGAGGTTGACGTTGAACCGGTCGCCCCACTCCTGGCCCCGGGTCACGTTGACGGTGCAGGACGTGCCGCCACCGCCCCCGCCGCCGGTCCCGACGGTGATGTTGGAGTTGCCGCTGCTCTGGAAGCCCTCGGTCGCCATGATCTGGTAGTCGTGGCTGCCGAGGTTCATGCCGCGCGCGGCCCAGGCGTCGAAGTGTGCGCCGGCGGAGATGGTGCCACCCGTGCGCTTCCCCTGGCGGACGCTCCAGTACTGCGGGAACGTCCTGGTGCCCTCGATCGACGGCTGGTTGTAGCGCATCGTCCTGTAGATGTCGTAGGTGCCGCCGTCGGTCGTCACGGTGCCCTGGTACTCGCCGGTGGGCCGGTAGGTGCCCCAGTTGTCGACCACGTAGTACTCGACGAGCGGGTTGCGGGTCCACCCGTAGAGCGTGAGGTAGGCGTTGCCGGAGGGGTTGAACGTGCCGGAGTAGCTCACGTTGCGCCGTGCGCCGGTGGCCCAGCCCTTGCCGGCGACGAAGTTGCCGGTGTTGCTCCACTGGGTGGAGTAGTTGCCGCCCGAACCCAGGTTCATCGAGACGGTCCCGGGAGCGTCGGTCCAGAACGAGTAGAAGTACCCGCCGTGGTTGCCGGTCTCGTTGCGGTCGACCGCCGCCGCGGGGACGGCGGATGCCACCATGCCGGCCCCGAGCAGGGCCGCCGTGGCGCCGATGCTCGCCAGCTTGCGCAGCAGGCCGCGGCGTCGGGTTCCGGAGCGCGTAGCAAACGATTTCGATCGGGTGGAGGATTCGGTGGTAAACGTTTTCGCCATGTCGCACCTCGTTGTACGTAGCAGTGAGCAGATACATGCGTGACGCGCACGGGTCCCGAACAGCGGCGTCCAGGTGGCCGGCATCCTTGCAGGCGGGGCCAGTGATCCTGAGGTCGACGGCCCGCCGCTAGACAGTGTGCCCACGGCGCACAGCCGGGTCAAGGGTTTGCGGGTCACCCTGTGGACGCCGGTGTCCGTCGCCGCGGACCGGAGGTAGCGTGCAGGAGCCGCCCACCCCCGCATGGCGTGCGGCCATCCAGCATCGAAGGAGCTGAACAGTCATGAGTCGTCCCCTGCGCTCCCGGACGTCCACCCACGGCCGCAACATGGCCGGAGCCCGCGCCCTCTGGCGCGCCACGGGCATGGGTGCCGAGGACTTCGGGAAGCCGATCATCGCGATCGCGAACTCGTACACGCAGTTCGTGCCGGGGCACGTACACCTCAAGGACATGGGTGACCTCGTGGCGTCGGCGATCCGCGAGGCGGGCGGCGTCGCCAAGGAGTTCAACACGATCGCGGTCGACGACGGCATCGCCATGGGACATGCCGGGATGCTCTACTCCCTGCCCAGCCGCGACCTCATCGCCGACTCGGTCGAGTACATGGTGCAGGCGCACACCGCTGACGCCATCGTGTGCATCTCGAACTGCGACAAGATCACGCCGGGCATGCTCAACGCCGCGCTGCGGCTGAACATCCCGGTGATCTTCGTGTCGGGCGGCCCCATGGAGGCCGGCAAGGCCGTGGTGGCGAACGGTGTCGCCAAGACGCCGCTGAACCTGATCAACGCGATCAACTACTCGGCCGACGAGAACGTCGACGACGCGGCGCTCGGCCTGGTCGAGGAGAACGCCTGCCCCACGTGTGGCTCGTGCTCCGGCATGTTCACCGCGAACTCGATGAACTGCCTCACCGAGGCGCTGGGCCTGTCGCTGCCGGGCAACGGCTCGACGCTCGCGACGCACGCCGCCCGCAAGGAGCTGTTCCTCGAGGCCGGCCGCACCATCGTCGACCTCGCCCGCCGGTACTACGAGGACGAGGACGACACCGCCGCCCCGCGCGGGATCGCCACCAAGGCGGCGTTCGCCAACGCGATGACGCTCGACGTCGCGATGGGCGGCTCCACCAACACGGTGCTGCACATCCTCGCCGCGGCGCAGGAGGCCGAGGTCGACTTCACGCTCTCCGACATCGAGGAGATCAGCCGCCGGGTGCCGTGCCTGTCGAAGGTCGCGCCGAACCACCCGGACTACCACATGGAGGACGTCCACCGCGCGGGCGGCATCCCCGCGCTGCTGGGCGAGCTCGACCGGGGCGGCCTGCTCGACCACGACGTCACCTCGGTGCACACGCCCACGCTGCGCGCGTGGCTCGACGACTGGGACATCCGCGGCGGCAAGGCCACCGAGCGGGCGCTCGGCCTGTTCCACGCGGCCCCGGGTGGGGTGCGCACGACCAAGGCGTTCTCGACGAACAACCAGTGGGAGACGCTGGACACCGACGGTGCCGGCGGCTGCATCCGCTCGGTCGAGCACGCGTACACCGTCGAGGGCGGGCTCGCCGTGCTGCGCGGCAACCTCGCGGAGGACGGCGCCGTGTTCAAGACGGCGGGCGTCGACCCGGACGTGTTCCACTTCGTCGGCAAGGCGCTGGTCTGCGAGTCGCAGGACGAGGCCGTCGAGAAGATCCTGACCAAGCAGGTCGAGCCGGGGCACGTCGTGGTCGTGCGCTACGAGGGCCCCGCCGGCGGACCGGGCATGCAGGAGATGCTCTACCCGACCTCCTACATCAAGGGCCGCGGCCTGGGGAAGGTCGTCGCCCTCATCACGGACGGCCGGTTCTCCGGCGGCTCCAGCGGCATCTCCGTGGGGCACGTCTCCCCGGAGGCGGCCGCGGGCGGCACCATCGGCCTGATCGAGGACGGCGACGAGATCGAGATCGACGTCGACACCCGCATGATCCGGGTCAACGTGCCGGACGACGTGCTCGCCGAGCGCCGCGCCAAGATGGAGTCCTCGGAGCGGCCGTGGCAGCCCGTGGACCGCGACCGGTACGTGTCGCCGGCGCTGCAGGCCTACGCGGCCCTCGCGACGTCGGCCGACAAGGGCGCCGTGCGCGACGTGGCACGGCTCCAGCGCCGCTGACCAGGGCGGGCGCGGCACCTCGGGGCGCCGCGCCCGGACCGGGCTCGGCCGGGCCCGGCAGGGCCCGCGCGGCGGACGACGACGTTCGAGTGTCGGTGACTCGTGCCATGGTGGTGGGGCCCGGACGACGCACACCCCAGGAGTGACCCATGACCGACTCGATCACCGCCGCCGAGTTCACCGCGGCCGAGGGGACGGGTGACTGGCGTGTGCTGAGAACGTCCGCCCTCGCGCGCTTCGCCACCGGCTCGTTCACCCGGGGAGTGCGGCTGGTGACCCGCATCGGCGCCCTCGCGGACGCCGCGAACCACCATCCGGACGTCGACCTGCGCTACGGGTCCGTCACGGTGCGGACCTGGTCGCACGACGTCGGCGGCCTGTCCGCGCGGGACGTCGCGCTCGCCCGGGAGATCTCGATGGCCGCCCGCGAGCTGGACGTCGCGGCGGAACCCGCACGGGTCAGTGACGTCGCCCTGTGCATCGACGCGACGGCGGGCCCCCAGGTGCAGGCGTTCTGGCAGGTGCTGCTGGGCCACGACGCCCAGCCGGACCACGCGGACGACGCCGCCGCGGCGCGGCTGAGCGACCCGGACGGGCGGCTGCCCGCGGTCTGGTTCCAGCGGTCCGACGAGCGGCGGGAGCAGCGCAACCGCATCCACGTGGACGTGTGGGTGCCGTACGACCAGGCCGAGCAACGGGTCGCGGCGGTGCTCGCCGCGGGTGGCCGGCTGGTCACCGACGAGTTCGCTCCGGCGTGGTGGGTGGTCGCCGACGTCGAGGGCAACGAGGCCTGCGTGTCGACGTGGCAGGACCAGCCCTAAAAGATAGTGAGATCCGGCCGCAGGGCGAGTAAGGTCTCGCGCTTGTGCGCCCGCTCACTTCCCCCTCCCGGAACCCCTACTGGCGGTTCCTGGTAGCGGGATTCCGCGGGCAGTCCGCCTACCCGCTGGCCACGCTCGCCGGCCTGGTGGCGAACGCGACGTTCGGCCTGCTCAAGGGCGGGATCATGGGCGCGGCGGTCGAGAGCTCGGGTGGCGAGCTCGCCGGCTATTCCGCGGCGACCATGGCGGCGTTCGTCTGGCTGGGCCAGGGCATGCTCGGCTCGGTGAACTTCTGGGGCGGCAGCGATCTCCAGACCCGGATCAAGTCGGGCGACGTCGCCGTCGACTTCCTGCGGCCGGTGGGCGTGCAGGCGGCCAACGTGCTGACCGACATCGGCAAGGGACTGTTCGCCCTGCTGCCACGCGGGCTGCCGAGCGTCGTCATCGGGGTGCTCGTCTCCAGCATGGCCCTGCCGCCCGACGCCGCCGCGTACGCGCTGGGGCTGACCAGCCTGCTGATCGGCATCGCGGTCTCGCACGCCACCGTGTACGTCGTGGCCACCGCCGGGTTCTGGCTGGTGGAGACCCGCGGCGTCAGCGTGCTCTACATGGCGGTCTCCGGATTCTTCGCCGGCCTGTTCACGCCGATCTACCTGTTCCCGGACTGGCTGCTGACCCTCACGCTGCTCACGCCCTTCCCGTCGATGATGCAGTTCCCCATCGACGTGCTCTCCGGGCAGGTCACCGGGCCGGGCGCGTGGCAGCGGCTCGGGGCGCAGCTGGTGTGGCTGGCGGTGGTGCTCGCCGTCGGGCACCTGACCACGCGGGCCGGGCGCCGCAGGCTGGAGGTGCAGGGTGGCTGAACCACTGCGCCGAGCGGGGACGTTCCGCGCCTACCGGGCGGTCCTCGCGAGCCGTGCACGCTCCCAGGCGAGCCACCGGGCCAGCTTCCGGATGGACCTGGTCGGGGCGATGCTCGTCGGTCTCATCGAGTTCACCGAGATCTGGGTGCTGTACTCGGCGACGGACCAGATCGGCGGGTTCACGCTGGCCCAGATCATGCTGGTGTTCGGCCTGTCCGACCTCGCCTTCTCCCTGGCCGACCTCGTCGCGGGGCACTGCGACAACCTTCCGACCTACGTGCGCGCGGGCACGCTCGACGTCTTCTTCCTGCGGCCGCAGCCGCTGCTGGCTCAGCTGATGACCAGCGACCTCAGTCTGCGCCGGATCGGGCGGTGCCTGGTGGGCGGGGCGGCGCTCACCGTGGGGCTGGTGCTCAACGACCTCGACTGGAGCGTCGGCACCGTCGGCCTGCTGGTGCTCGCCCTGGTCTCCGGGTTCGTCATCTTCACCGCGCAGTTCGTCACCGCCGCGGGGCTGCAGTTCTTCCTCATCAACGGCTCCGAGATGACCAACGCGTTCGTCTACGGCGGTCGGTACGCGGCCACGCAGCCGGCCGGTGTGTGGCCGCGCGCCCTGCTGCTCGTCTTCGGCGGCATCTTTCCCGTGGCCTTCGCGGCGTACCTGCCGGTGGCCACGCTGCTCGGCATGCCGGGCCCCGTCGGGCTGCCGACCTGGCTGGGCTGGTTCGCGCCGGTCGCCGCCCTCTGGGCCGTCGCCGTCGCGGGGCTGTGCTGGCGCTGGGGCCTTCGTCACTACCGAGGAGCGGGTGGATGAACATCATCGAGACCGAGGGCCTGACCCGGGTGTTCACGGGGCGGCCCGACCGGAAGAACCGGTTCCGCCGCAGCAGGCACGTCGCCGTCGACGACCTCGACCTGACCGTCGAGGCGGGCGAGGCGGTCGGCTACATCGGGGCCAACGGCGCCGGGAAGTCGACGACGATCAAGATGCTCGTCGGCATCCTGGTGCCCACGAGCGGCACGGTGACCACTGTCGGGCTGCACCCCCTGAAGCAGCGCCGCGCGCTGGCCCGGCGGATCGGCGTGGTCTTCGGGCAGCGGTCCCAGCTCTGGTGGGACCTGCCGGTGCGGGAGTCGTTCTCCATCCTCTCGGCCATCCACTCCCTGTCCGCGGACGACGAACGCACCCGGACCGCCGAACTGGTCGACATGCTCGAGATGGGGGAGTTCCTGAGCACGCCGGTGCGCCAGCTCTCGCTGGGCCAGCGCATGCGCGCCGAGGTCGCGGCCGCGCTGCTGCACCGGCCCGAGCTGCTGATCCTCGACGAGCCGACCATCGGCCTGGACGTGCTGTCCAAGCAGCGCCTGCGCGAGTTCCTCGTGGCGCAGCGGCGCGAGCACGGCACGACGCTGCTGCTCACCACGCACGACATGGGCGACGTCGAGCGGCTCTGCGACCGGATCCTCGTCGTGGACCACGGCAGGCTCGCGTTCGACGGCACCCTCGGCGGGCTGGCCCGGACCGTCGGAGCGCGACGCGAGCTCGTCGTCGACCTCGCCACCGCGACCGATGACCTGGTCGACCTGGACGGCGCCGAGCACGTCCGCAGCGAGTCGGGCGGCCTGCGGCAGCGCCTCGCCTTCGACCCGCAGCGCACGACGGCGGCCCGCGTGCTCGCCGCGGTCTCCGAGCGCGCGGAGGTGCTGGACCTGTCGATCGCCGAGCCTGACATCGAGGACGTGGTCCGCGAGATCTACCGCGCCACCCGGCACTGACCCCGCTGCCGCGACAGGGCCCGGTCAGGAACGGGTGACCAGCAGCTCCGACCAGGCGGGGATCAGCACGCCCCGGGCCGCTCGACGGCGGACGACGCGCAGCGGCCGGTCCTCCGACCACAGCATGCGCAGCAGGGTGCCGATCTCGGCCCGAGCCAGCGCAGCGCCCAGGCACAGGTGCCGGCCGGCGCCGAACCAGAGCTGGCGAGACTCGCGCACGTACGGACGGTCGGCGCGGAACGGCCCGGCGGCGGCGTTCGCCGACCAGACCAGCAGCATGATCCGGTCGCCGGCACGCAGCCGCGCGCCGCCCACCTCGACGTCGGCCGCGACCCCTCTGCCGATCACCGACGCCGGGCTCGTCACCCGCAGCCCCTCGCGCACCACGTTCTCGACCGGATCCGCCTCCCCGGGGTTCAGCAGCCCGGCCACACGCTCGTCCCCGTCCGGTCCGGGCGCCGGGGCCACCGCACCCGGCTCGGCACCCGCTCGGATCGCCGCGAGCATCCGGTGCTGCTCACCCGTGTCGATCAGCAGGGCGGTGATCCGGCCCATGGCGCTCGCGGCGGTCTCGGTGCCGGCGACCATGAGGAGCGACGCGAGGCCGGACGTCTCGGTGAGTCCGAGGCCGAGCTCCCGGCAGCGGCCGAGCAGGGTGTCCGGTGGTGCGTTCCGCCAGCCGTCGGGGATCCCCGCGTTCAGCTCGGCGACGATGCCCTGCGCGGTAGCCACCTGTTCGGGTGTCAGGATCGTCGATCCAGCGGTGCCGAGGGCGACGGAGGCCAGGCGCTCGCCGGTCTCGAAGATCCGCAGCGCGCCCTCGTCGTCGGGCCAGGACCCGCCGTGCCCGGCGGGTCGGGGGATACCCAGCAGGCAGATGACCATGCGGCCCACCAGGACGCGGGAGAGGTGCGCGACGTCCAGGGTGCCGCCCGAGCGCAGCACCTCGCCCGCGGCGGCGACCCGCTCGTCCCAGGCGGCGCTCACGAGATCACGCGAGACGGCCTCCGTGAACAGCTCGCGCGTGCGGGTACGCAGGTCGTGGTGCCCGGCGCCGTCGAACAGGTCGAGCACCCAGTCACCGAGGATCTGGGCCCACAGGTTCCCGACGCCGCCCTCGCCGAGGATCGTGAACGATCGGTGGTCGCGGAGGACCGTGCGAGCCACCACCGGGTCCGCCGTGACCCACCCGATGCCGGGCACCTTGCGCACCGCTGAACCGCCGAGGGGTGACCCCTGGGCGGCCGTGCCGGCCAGGAGCAGCCCGGCCATCGCGGGCCGGGCGCGGTAGAGGAGGCTCAGCTCGTGCCGGGTGGTGGGGAGGACGTGGCTCACGGCCGTCACCCTACGGCCAGGCCGGCGTGCTTGACTCTGGTTCAGCAGGCGCCGGGCGACCACTCGCGGGTGAGTTCCGGTACGCCTGGGCCTACTGAACGCGACGCAGCACGGCGGCGGCCGCGTCGGCCGTCACCAGCGCGTTATGGGCGTGCCCTACTCTGTCGCGGGTGCTTCCCGAACCGGCCGCCGTGCTGAATCCGGCACCCACTCGACCTGCTGAGCCCTCCGCGTCGCCCCGGCTGTCCCCGCGCCCCGTCGCCCGCATCGCCGACGTCGCGGTGCACCTGCCCGAGCGCACGCGCGACGTGGCCGAGGCCGAGCGCGAGCTGCACCGCAGGAACCCAAAGGTCGCGCCCCGTATCCCGATGGTCTCGCGCCTGACGGGAGTGCGGCGCGTCCACGTGGCCGACGACGACCAGCAGGCGTCGGACCTCGCCGTCGCCGCCTCCCGGACGGTCCTGGACCGCGCGGGCCTGCGGGCCGACGACGTCGACCTCCTGATCTTCGCGTCCGCCACGCAGGACATGATCGAGCCGGCGACCAGCCACATCACGGCCGCCAAGCTCGGCGTCCGCGCACCGGTGATGGACGTCAAGAACGCCTGCAACTCGGTGCTCAACGGCATCGAGGTGGCCGAGGCGCTCATCGGCACCGGCCGGTACCGCCGGGTGCTCGTCGCGTGCGGCGAGATGCCGACGCGCGGGGTGCGGTGGGACGTGCCCGACCGCAGCACGTACGCGATGTCCGCGGCCGGCTACACGATGTCCGACGCCGGGGCCGCGGTGCTCGTCGAGGCGACCGGCGCCGGGAGCGTGCCCGGCTTCGAGGACGACCTGGCGGCCGAGCTCGCCGGGCTCGTCGAGCCCGTGGACAGGCCGTCGGGGATCCTCGCGTCGGTGTTCGCCGCCGAGTCGCAGCACTGGGACGTCGGCATGCTCCCGGCCGGCGGCACCGTGAACCCGCGCGACCCCGAGCGCAGCTACTTCGAGATCGACGGCTCGCGGCTGCGCGAGGCCTTCGTCGCCTTCGGTCCGGGCCCCGTGGAGCAGGCGCTGGCCGCCGCGGGCGTGACCATCGACGACGTCGCGCTCATCGCCGTGCACCAGGTGGCGGTCGCCTACCTCGCGGACGTGCACCGGGCGCTCGGCGTCCCGGCCGACCGCACGATCCTCACGGTCGCCGACCACGGCAACATCGCCTCGGCGACGCTGCCGCTGCAGCTGGCCACGGCGCTGGAGACCGGCCGCCTGCGGCGCGGCGACGTCGTCCTGCTGCTCGGCCTGGCCGGCGGGATCAGCATGGGCGCGATGGTGGTCCGGTGGTGACCCCGCGCCGCATGCGGAGTGCGGGACGCCCGCGGCTCGGCGTCGTCGTGCCCGCGCTGAACGAGGCGCACGAGCACGGGATCCTGCGCACGCTCGAGGCGCTGCACGCGCAGGAGGACGACGACTTCGACCTGGTGGTCGTGGACAACGGGTCCACCGACGGCACACCCGACGTCGTGCGCAAGGCGATCGCCGACTGGGGACGGCTGCGCTGGCAGGTCGTGACCGAGGACCAGAAGGGGACCGGCGCCGCCGCGGACACCGGCATGCGCGCGGCGATCGCGCTCGGCGCCGAGCTGCTGGCCCGGACGGACGCCGACTGCCTGCCGCCGCCGGGGTGGACGAGTGCGGTACGGGAGGCGTTCGCGTCGGGCGACGAGCTCGTCGCCGGCCGGCTCGTCCCGCGCGACGACGACCTGCCCGTGTCGCGGTTCCAGCAGGGGGTGCTCTCGTTCGCGCTGTGGGCGTCGAGCACGTTCGGCAAGGTCCGGCCCGGGAACCAGGACGACGAGTACCTCGGTCCGTACGTGATGGCGCCCGGCTGCAACATGGCGATCACCGCGTCCCTGTACGAGCGGGCGGGCGGGTTCCCGCGCACCCGGATCGAGGACCTGCACGAGGACCGCGCGCTGGTCAACGCGGTACGGCGGCTGACGACGCGGTACGCCGAGCACCGCACGGTGTGGGTGCGCGCCTCGACGCGTCGCGTGCACGCCTGGGGACTGGTGCGCACGCTCGGCTGGTACGCCGACCACCGCTACCGGCCCGAGGTGGTGGACATCCGATGACGCCCTCCTTGGCAGCGCCCGCTGTGGTCGACCGCCGTCCGCCGGTCGTCACCGCACAGGGCCACGGCTGGGCCTCGCCCGAGGCCTTCTGGGAGGAGCGGGTGCAGCGCGCCGCGCATCCCCTCGCGTACCCGGCGCTGCGGTCCGCACGGGACCGGCCGGTGGTCCGGGTGCCCCGCATCGGCGTGGTGGTGAGCGACGCGGAGCTCGCCCGCGAGGTGCTGCTCGACCTGGACCACTTCTCGAAGGTGGGCCCGGGGGCGCCGTCGGACCTGTGGACGCCTGTGCTCGGACCGTCGGTGCTGCTCAACATGGAGGGCGCCGAGCACGCCGCGCTGCGGCGCGCGCTCGGGCCGCTGTTCTCGCCCCGGGCGGTCCGCGAGCTCGTGGCAGCGGACGACGACAGCGGCGCGGGCGTGCTGCCCGACCTCACGCGGCGGCTCGCCGCGGGGGAGACCGTCGACCTGGCGGCGGCGGTCGGCGCGCAGGCCGGCGCGGTGATCTGCGGGATGGTGGGGCTGCCCCCGACCGACGAGGCGGTGCGGTCGTCGATGGCCGCCGCCCAGACGATCACCGGGATGGTGCGGCTGCACAGGCACGGGCTCACCCGGTCCCAGGTGGCGCAGGCGCGCACCGTGCTGGAGCGGCTCACCGCGCCCGCTCGAGCGGCCTACCGCGCCGGCGACCCCGCGACGGTTCCCGGGCGGATGCGCGACCTGGGGCTGTCCGAGCGGGAGGCGATGGGTGCCGTCGGGGCGTTCGTGCTCACGGGGACCGAGACCATCCAGTCGTTCGTGCCGCGGCTCGTGGCCATCGCGCACGACACCGGGTGGACCGCGCGCCTGCTGGCGGACGACGCCGGGCTGCGCAGGCGCGCCGTCGAGGAGGGGCTGCGCGTCACCGTGCCGACCCCCGCGATGCTGCGCTCGGTGCGGGCCGACACGTCGGTGGGCGGGGTGCCCGTCACGGCGGGGGACCGCGTCGTGATCGCCACCGTGAACTGTTGCCGGGCGGGCGGTGGCTTCGATCCCGACCGGCCGATCGAGCCCGCGGTGCGGCACCTCTGGTTCGGGGCGGGCCCGCACTTCTGCCTGGGCATGCCGCTCGCGATGGCGCAGGTCGACGCGGTGCTCGACGCGCTCGCGGCGGCAGCGGCGGACGGGCGGGTGCCGGTGGTGGGACGACGCCGCGCTGCACGCGGCGTGCTGGTCCCCGCGTACAGCTCGCTGGAGATCGGCCTGCGGGGCGCGGACGGCGTCGCGAACCTGGTCCCGGCGTCGGCCCGGACGCGGGAGGCGTCGTGAAGCACCTCGTCGACGAGCTGCTGGACGTCGCGCGGAGCACGCCCGACGTCGTCGCGCTCCGCTGGTTCGGCGGCCGCGACGGCGGGCGCGTACGCGAGGAGGTGACGTTCGGCGGCCTCGCCGAACGGGTGGAGCGGACGGCGGCCGGGCTGCGCGCGCAGGGCATGGAGCCCGGCGACCGTGTGCTGTTCAGCATCCGGCCCCGTCCGGAGGGCGTGGTCCTGTGCCTCGCCGTCCTGCGGGCCGGCGGCGCGGTGGTGTTCGTGGACCCGGGTTCGACGCCGGAGCTGTTCGCCGCACGGATCGCGGCCGCGAGGCCGCGCTGGGCCGCGACGGAGGCGTTGCTGTACGCGGCGTCGTCGGGTCCGCTGCGAGGGGTCGCGCGGTCTCGCGGCCTGCTGCTCCCGGACTACGGGCGGCTGCCGGTGCGGCACCTGTACACCGGCCGGTGGCTCCCCGGTGTGCCGCGGGGCGCGCACCGCGTGGCGCGGCTGGGGCGGGCGGTTCCCGGGGCGGCTCGGGCTTCGGGCGAGGTGGCGGAGGCGGACCGGGAGGCGCTGGTCGTCTTCACGTCCGGGACGACGTCGGACCCGAAGGCGGTGGTGCACACCGCGCGCACGCTCGGTGGCATGCTCGACCTGTTCGCGCAGGTCGGGGACCTGAAGCCGGGGCAGCGGGCGCATACGGACCAGATGTTCCTCGGGCTGCCGGCGATCATCGCGGGCGGCACGTGGGAGATTCCCGCGAAGGCCCCCAAGGACGCGCCCGAGGCGTTCGCGCGCGGGGTCGCGGGGGCGGACTCCTCGTTCCTCGTGCCCGCCGACGTGACCGCGCTGCTCGACGTCCTGGAGGCCGAAGGCGACACGGGGCGCGCCGCGAGCGCCGCCGGTCCGGCCGTGCTCGCGGTCGGCGCGGCGCCCGTCACGGTCGCGCTGCTCGAACGTGGCCGTCGTGTCCTGCCGGGCACGCGCTGGCTCGCCGTGTACGGCGCCACGGAGATCCTGCCGGCGGCGGTGACCGACGCGGACGAGAAGATCGCGGCGGCCGCGGCCGGAGATCTGGTCGGCCGTCCGCTCGGCGGTATCGGCGTGCGGATCGACGCGGCGGCGCGGGACGCGGAGGACCCGGGGGATCCGGGGGATCCGGGGGATCCGACGGACTCCGGCGACCCGGACGACGAGCGCGAGGTGGGTGAGCTCGTGCTGACGGGGCCGTCCCTGATGGCCGGGTATCTCGCCGACCTCGACGCGGGCAGGGCGCGGGCGGTCGAGCACCGCACCGGTGACCTCGCCTACCAGGACGCCGAGGGGCGGATCGTGCTCGTCGGTCGCAACCGGGACATGATCATCCGCGGGACGGTGAACATCTACCCGGGTCTGTTCGAGCCCCGGCTGCGGGAGCTGCCGGGCGTCGCCGACGCCGTGCTGGTCGGCGTTCCGGTGCCCGACGGCGACGAGCGGGTGGTTCTTGTCGTGACGGCCGCGGGCGGCACCCGGGACGCGGACGCCGCCCCGGTGGTCCGGGCCGGCACGGCGCTGGCCCGGGCGGTCGCCGACCAGGTGGCGCAGGTCCTGGACCACGGTGCACTGCCCGACCTGGTGGTGGAGGCGACACACGTGCCGGTAGCCGGCCGGTCGCGGAAACCTGATCGCCGTGCACTGGTCAGCTTGGTTTCACCGTTGACGGGTACAGTGCGCGCATGAGGGTGGCGGTGACCGGTTCGTCTGGTTTTGTTGGTGGTGCTGTGGTCCGTGATCTGGCGGCACGTGGACACGAGGTGATCGCGTTCTCGCGCCGGGTTCCGGCCCTGCCCGCCGGCTCGCCGCACCAGGTCCTGCACCAGGTCTGGGACCTGAGGGACGGGCCGCTGGCCAAGGAGGACCGGCCGGAGCACGTCGACGCCGTCGTGCACTGCGGTGCCGCGGTGCGGGACGGCGGCAGCCACGCCCGCGCCTGGGTGGTCAACGTCGAGGGCACCCGTGCGGTGCGCGAGACGTTCCCCGAGGCACGGTTCGTGCACGTGTCCTCGGGCAGCGTGTACGACCCGCGCACGCCGAGCGTCGCGGTGACCGAGGCGGAGGCGCCGGCACACGGCTACGTCAACGCGTACGGCTCGACGAAGGCTGCCGCGGAGCGGTACCTGACCGCCGACGCCGCACGCGGGGACCGGGGGCCAGTGATCGTCCTGCGGCCGCACGCGGTCTACGGCCCCGGCGACACGACCCTGCTGCCGCGCCTCGAGTCGGCGGCGGTCGGCGCGTGGCTGCCGATCCCCGGTGGCGGCAAGGTGCGTCAGCACCTCACGCACGTCGACACCCTGGTGCTGGCGATCCGCGCGGCGCTGGTCGCCGACGTCGAACCGGAGGCGGCCGCCGGCCGGCCGCTCGTGGCCAACGTGGCGGACGCCCGGCCCGTCGATCTGCATGAGACGCTCGAGCTGCTGATGTTCGCCAGGTTCCGGCCCGTGCAGGTGGTCGGCATCCCGGTCCGGCTGGCCAACGCCCTGGCCTGGGCTGGCGAGCGGGTGTCCCGCTGGACGGGGCACGAGCCACGCCTGTCGCGCTACGCCATCAGCCACCTCGCGATGGAGCGCACCTACGACCTCACGGTGCTGCGCGAGCGGCTCGGTGTCGACCCGGCGCCGACGTCGCTGCACGGCGCGATGAGCTGGTAGCTGAACCCGTTGGTCGAGCCTGTCGAGACCTCCGCGAGCGGCAGACCAGGTCTCGACAGGCTCGACCAGCGGGTGGGCGACTGTCCGGAATGCCCTACCCTGTGCGGGTGATGCCAGGGAGCGACACCGCGGTCGAGACGCTCGGCCTGCGCAAGTCCTACCGGTCGCTGCGGGGGAGAGTCGTCGGCGTCGAGGGCCTGGATCTCCGCGTGCCGACCGGAGGCGTCCACGCGCTGCTGGGCCTGCCGAGGTCGGGCAGGACCACGACGCTGCGCCTCCTCACCGGCCTGGCGCACGCCGACGGCGGTGCCATCAAGATCTTCGGCGTACCCGTACCTGAGGGCCTGCCCGACCTAGCCGGCCGCATCGGCGCCGTCGTCGGCAGGACCGGGTTCCACGGCAGCCTGAGTGGACGCCGCAACCTGGCCCTCCTCGCGAGCGCAGCCGGGGTACCGCGCGCCCGGGTGGACGAGGTGCTCGCGCGGGTGCTCCTCGCCGACCGCGCCAAGGCGGCCTACGGCACGTACTCGGCCGATGAGGGACGCCGCCTCGCACTCGCCGCCGCGCTCCTGCGTGACCCCGACCTGCTCGTCGTCGACGAGCCGAGCGCCGGGCTCGACGCTGTCGGCACCCGCGAGATCCGGCAAGCCCTGCGGCGCCTCGCCGACCAGGGCAAGACGGTGCTGGTCGCGACCGGCGTCCTGACCGAGGCGCAGCAGATAGCGGACACGGTGACGGTGCTCGACGACGGACGTGTCCTCGCGCAGGGCACGGTGGCGGACCTCCTGGGCGACGCCGAGGTGAGCGTCCGGGTCCGCCTCGACGAACCGGGGACGGCGGCGACGGTGCTGCGCGCCGCCGGGTTCAAGGTCCGGGTCGGCACCGCCGACGGCGGGACGCTGTACGTCGACGGCGTCACCGAACCGGCGGACATCACCAGGACGCTCGCGAAGCAGAAGCTCTTCGTGAGCGAGCTGGTGCCGCTGCGCGAGGACCTGGCGGCCGTCGTCGGGCGGCTGCGGCCGGTCGCGGCACCTGAACCGAAGGTCGTGAGCCGTACCGAGGAGCGGGCCGTCCGCAAGGCCGCCGAGCGGCAGGCCGCCGATCGCAGGAAGGCGGCCGAGCAGCGCAAGGCCGACAAGGAAGCGGCGGCGAAGCAGGCCGCGGCGAGCGCGGAGCTCGCCGAGAGGGCGGCGGCGAAGCAGGCTGCCGCCGACGAGAAGGCAGCGGCCAGGCAGGCGGCGTCCGACGAGAAGGCCCGGGCGAGGGAAGCAGCTGTCGCCAGGAAGGCGGCCAGGAAGGCGGGCGGCCAGAAGCCCGAGGCGCAGCGGCAGGACGCGCCGAAGCCGGATGCCCCTGAGCCGGCCGTGTCCGAGCCGGGTGTCCCGAAGCCCAGGCCGAGAGCTGAAGAGCCTGGTACCTCCAAGCCCGGTGCCCCCAAGCCGGGCACTCCCAGGCCGGGCGCCCCGAAGTCCGGCACCCCCAAGCCCGGCACCCCCAAGCCCGGCACCCCCAAGCCGGGCACTCCGAAGTCGCAGCACGCGAGGGGAAACCGATGACGGGCCTGGTGTGGGCGGAGCTGCGCCGGTTCGGCGTGCGGCCGGCGATCCGCTGGATCGCCGCGGGGATGCTGGTGCACGTGGCGCTGGCGGTCGTGCTGACGGCGTTCGAGGCCGAGGCCTCGACGCTCGCCGCGATGCTGGGCCGGGGCCAGATCTCGTTCTACGCGATGACGTCGGTGTTCCTGGCCTACGTGGCGGGCGTGCTGCTCGTGACGGGGGACGCGGCGTCGGGCGGTACACGGGCCCTGCTGACCGTCGAACCGCGTCGGGGACGGGTGTACTGGAGCAAGGTGGCGGCCGCGGCGCTGGCGGTCCTGCCGGGCGTGGCCGCGGCGTACGCGCTGCTCGCGGCGGGCACGTACGCGGTGCAGGCTCGCGCGGGCGCGCTCGGCGGGCCGCCGGCCGACCTGGCGCTCGCGCTCACGTGGAGCGGCGTCCGGGTGCTCGCGCTCGCAGCCTGTGCGGCGGCCGGTGGTGCGGCGCTGGGTGTGCTGGTGCGACGCTGGTGGGTCGCCGTCCCGCTCGTCGTGGTGTGGTTCCTGGTCGAGGAGACGGTCCTGAGCACGGCGACCAGGGGCCGGGAGTGGTTCCCGGCCGCGAACGCGGACGGCTGGGTCCGCGGCGTATCGGACGTCCTGCTCGCCGTCCCGCTCGTGCACAGCGCGCTTCTGCTGCTGGGGATCACGGCGGTGCTGACCGTCCTCGGCTGGGTGGCGTTCCGGCATCGGGACGTACCCTGACCGCCTTGCCGCTGCGCCGCTGAGGCGCGGGATCCTGCGGCTGGAGACCCTTGTCGTCTCGGATCGTGGGACCATCGGCCCGCTGAGTGACATCGCCGCGGATTCGGCGTAACGTGCGTCACGTGCAGACGATCATTCTTGTAGTACTTCCTGAGCGCGCGGCCTAAGCCCAGCACAGGCATCGTCCGCGCGCTCACCCTGGCAGTCCTTGCTCCCCAAGGACCCGGGGTTTTTTTGTTGTCACGAACGCTCGCTTTCGCCCCAGGACGGGGCGCGACGGCAGGAGATCCGTATGACCGGCACACCGACACCCGCACAGATCGCTGCGCGCGCCGAGGCGCGTGACCAGGTGCGCACCGAGCTTCGGTCCCGCGTGGGCAGCGGCAAGACCGAGCACGAGGCCGCGACGCCTCGCGTCGGTCCGGAGGAAGTCACGGGTGCGCAGTCCATCGTCCGCTCGCTCGAGGAGGTCGGTGTCGACACCGTCTTCGGCATCCCGGGCGGTGCGATCCTGCCTCTCTACGACCCGCTGATGGACTCCGCCAAGCTTCGCCACATCCTCGTGCGGCACGAGCAGGGCGGCGGCCACGCGGCCTCGGGCTACGCCCACGCGACCGGCAGGGTCGGGGTGACCATGGCGACGTCGGGCCCGGGCGCGACCAACCTGGTGACGCCGATCGCGGACGCGCACATGGACTCGATCCCGCTCGTCGCGATCACCGGCCAGGTCGCCTCCGCGGCGATCGGGACGGACGCGTTCCAGGAGGCCGACATCGTCGGCATCACGCTGCCGATCACCAAGCACAACTTCCTGGTCACCGACCCGGCCGACATCCCGCGCACCATCGCCGAGGCGTTCCACATCGCCTCGACGGGGCGGCCGGGGCCGGTGCTCGTGGACATCTCGAAGTCGGCGATGCAGTCGCGCACCACGTTCTCGTGGCCGCAGGAGCTGCAGCTGCCCGGCTACCACCCGGTGACGAAGCCGCACTCGAAGCAGATCCGGGAGGCCGCGAAGCTGCTGGCCACCGCCAAGCGCCCGGTGCTGTACGTGGGCGGCGGCGTGATCCGGTCCGGCGCGGCGGAGCTGCTGCGCCAGCTCGTGGACCTGTCCGGGGCGCCCGTCGTGACGACCCTGATGGCCCGCGGCGCGGTGCCGGACAGCCACCCGCAGCACCTGGGCATGCCGGGCATGCACGGCACCGTGCCCGCGGTGGCGGCGCTGCAGAAGGCGGACCTGGTCTTCGCGCTCGGCGCCCGGTTCGACGACCGCGTGACGGGCAAGCTCTCGAGCTTCGCCCCGCTGGCCGCGATCATCCACGCGGACATCGACCCGGCGGAGATCGGCAAGAACCGCGAGGCGGACGTGCCGATCGTCGGCGACCTCCGTGAGGTCATCGGGGACCTGCTGCCGGAGCTGGCCCGCGAGCACGCGGAGCACGGCAAGCCCGACGTCGAGGGCTGGTGGCACCAGCTCGAGGAGTGGCGCCGCACCTACCCCCGCGGCTACACGCAGCCGGAGGACGGCAACCTGTCGCCGCAGCACGTGATCCAGCGTCTCGGCGAGCTGACCGGGCCGGACGGCATCTACGTCGCGGGCGTGGGGCAGCACCAGATGTGGGCGGCGCAGTTCATCAGCTACGAGCGGCCCAACACCTGGATCAACTCCGGCGGGCTCGGCACGATGGGTTACTCCGTGCCCGCGGCGATGGGCGCGAAGGTCGGCCAGCCGGACCGGACGGTCTGGGCGATCGACGGCGACGGCTGCTTCCAGATGACCAACCAGGAGCTCGCCACCTGCACGATCAACGACATCCCGATCAAGGTCGCGGTGATCAACAACAGCTCGCTGGGCATGGTGCGGCAGTGGCAGACGCTCTTCTACGAGTCGCGCTACTCCAACACCGACCTGCACACCGGCCACGGCACCATGCGCGTGCCGGACTTCGTGAAGCTCGCCGACGCGTACGGCTGCGAGGGCATCCGCGTGGAGCACGCCTCCGACGTCGACGCCGCGATCAAGCGGGCCAACGAGATCGACGACCGCCCGGTGGTCGTGGACTTCACCGTCTCGCGGGACGCGATGGTGTGGCCCATGGTCGCCGCCGGCGTGAGCAACGACGACATCCAGTACGCACGCGGCATCTCGCCGGCGTGGGACCGAGAAGACTGAGCGAGGACTGAATCCCATGTCGAGGCACACCCTGTCCGTGCTCGTGGAGAACAAGCCCGGCGTGCTCACGCGCGTCGCCGGGCTGTTCGCCCGGCGCGCGTTCAACATCCACTCCCTGGCGGTGGGCCCCACGGAGCACGAGGAGATCTCGCGCATCACCGTGGTGGTCGACGTCGAGGAGCACCCCCTGGAACAGGTCACGAAGCAGCTCAACAAGCTGATCCACGTGATCAAGATCGTCGAGCTCGAACCCGAGTCGTCGGTGCACCGCGAGCTGCTGCTCGTCAAGGTGCGGGCCGACGCCGCCACCCGTACCGGGGTGCTCGAGGTCGTCGAGATGTTCCGGGCGCGCGTCGTCGACGTCGTGCCGGAGTCCGTGGTCATCGAGGCCACGGGACCCGCCGCGAAGCTCGACTCCCTCCTCGCGGCGCTGGAACCGTACGGCGTCCGTGAGATCGTCAAGTCCGGGACCCTGGCCATCGGCCGGGGCGCCCGCTCCATCACCGACCGCGCGTTCGAGCGCGCCGTCCGGTCCGCGTGACTGCGTGACCGACTGACCTACCGACTTACTCTCCATCCCAGAAATCACATTGAAGGAGCAAGAACCGTGGCTGAGCTGTTCTACGACGATGACGCCGACCTGTCGATCATCCAGCAGAAGAAGGTTGCCGTGATCGGCTACGGCAGCCAGGGCCACGCGCACGCCCTGAACCTGCGCGACTCCGGTGCACAGGTGACCGTCGGCCTGCGCGAGGGCTCCGCGTCCCGTGAGAAGGCCGAGAACGAGGGCCTCGCGGTCGCGACGGTGCCGGACGCCGTGCGGGACGCCGACGTCGTCGTCATCCTCGCGCCCGACCAGGTGCAGCGGCACGTGTACGCCGAGGACATCGCGCCGAACCTCAAGGAGGGCGCGGCGCTCGTCTTCGGGCACGGCTTCAACATCCGTTACGGCTACATCAAGCCCGAGGCCGACCACGACGTGCTCATGGTCGCCCCCAAGGGCCCGGGCCACATCGTGCGCCGCGAGTTCGCCGACGGCCGCGGCGTGCCCGTGATCGTCGCGGTGGAGCAGGACGCGTCCGGCTCCGCCTGGGAGCTCGCGCTCTCGTACGCCAAGGGCATCGGCGGCCTGCGCGCCGGCGGTATCAAGACGACGTTCACCGAGGAGACCGAGACCGACCTGTTCGGTGAGCAGGCAGTGCTCTGCGGCGGCGCCTCGCAGCTGGTGCAGTACGGCTTCGAGACGCTGACCGAGGCCGGCTACCAGCCGGAGGTCGCGTACTTCGAGGTGCTGCACGAGCTCAAGCTGATCGTCGACCTCATGGTCGAGGGCGGCATCGCCAAGCAGCGCTGGTCCGTCTCCGACACGGCCGAGTACGGCGACTACGTCTCCGGCCCGCGGGTCATCGACCCGAGCGTCAAGGAGAACATGAAGGCCGTGCTGGCCGACATCCAGAACGGCGCCTTCGCGGAGCGGTTCATCGCCGACCAGGACGCCGGCGCCCCCGAGTTCAAGGAGCTGCGCGCCAAGGGCGAGCAGCACCCGATCGAGGCGACGGGCCGCGAGCTGCGCAAGATGTTCTCGTGGATCAAGCCGTCGGACTCCGACTACGTCGAGGGAAGCGCGGCGCGCTGACCCGGCCGCTCGCACGCTGGCGCCCCCACTCCTCCGTCGGGAGGGTGGGGGCGCCGTGCTGTCGGCATCGCGCTGCGCCTCGTGCCAGGGGCGGGCGTTAGGGCAGGATGTCCCCGTGACTCACGACGTGAACCCGCAGGCAGCGGACGACAACGAGCCGACCGACGTCGAGCCGGGCGCCGAGGCGTTCGACCCCGCGACCTTCGACCCCGAGGCGGTGTCCGCGGAGGACTCCGCGCTCGCCGGTGAGGTCCTCGACTTCTGGGCCGCCACGCGCCAGTACGCGGGCCTGGCCAAGGCGAGCATCGTCGTGGGCCAGACCGTCGGCGAGACCGTGCCGCCGCAGGCCTGGTCGTTCGGCGACGAGCCGGAGCTCGCCGAGCAGCTGCTTGACGCGGTGCTCGCGGGGGACAAGACGGCGACGTCGTCGGCCCTGTGGGACTACGACGCCGAGGGCGCGCCGCTGCCCGTCGCCGGTGAGCTGTCGATCCTGCTGGACGGCGAGAACCACCCGCGCGCCCTGATCCGCACGACGAGCGTCGAGACCACCACGTTCGAGGAGGTCGACGAGGACTTCGCCGCGGCGGAGGGCGAGGACGACCGGACGCTGGAGTCGTGGCGCAAGGGGCACGAGGCCTACTTCCGCCGGAACCTCCCGGAAGGCCGGGAGTTCTCGCTGGACATGCCGGTCGTGTGCGAGCGGTTCGAGCTGCTCTACCCGCGGCTCTGATCTCGCACCCGGAGTGTCAGTGACTCGTCCTACCGTGTGAGCATCGGCCCTGACCGACGGGCCGCCGTTCTCACGCGAGGTGATGGCAATGGCGCTGCGCTGGTACTCGACCGTCGTCGAGTCGACCGACCACAAGAAGCTGGCCCGCTGGTGGGGCGAGGCCCTCGGCTGGCAGGTCATCTTCGAGACGGACGAGGAGTCCGTGCTGGTGCCGCCGTGGGCGCTCGAGCTCTCGGAGAGGCTGGACTTCCACCAGGTGCCGCCGGGCATGGTGTTCGTGCCCGTGGAGCACGAGAAGGTGCGCAAGAACCGGCTGCACTGGGACTTCGCGCCGCACACGAGCGACGACCGGGACGCGGAGATCGCCCGGCTGGTCGAGCTGGGCGCGACGGTGACCGACGTCGGGCAGCCGGCCGACGCGACCTGGACGGTTCTGACCGATCCGGACGGCAACGAGTTCTGCGTGCTCTCGGCGAGGGACCAGTAGTGGGCGCGGTCGATGAGTTCTGACGCTCGCGGTCGTCGGTAGAGACATGAGCACACACATCAAGGCCAAGAACCTCGGTGACCTCTACGAGCTGTCGCCGCTCCAGTGGGAACCCGTCGCCGCGGCGCTCGCGGACATCGGGGACCAGGCGCCCGGCGGCCGGGGGCCGGACCGCCACTCGCACTGGCTCACGACGATCAACGCCGACGGCAGCCCGCACACCACGGGCGTCGGGGCGTTCTGGGACGACGGCAAGTTCTACGTCGTGTCCGGCCGTGGCGTCCGCAAGGGGCGGAACATGGAACGCGAGCCCCGGTGCACCATCGCCGTGGCGGCGGACGACTACGACGTCGTCGTCGAGGGTGCGGCCGAGCTGGTGACCGACCGCGCCACCGTCGCGCACATCGCCGAGGTGGCGGCCGCGGGCGGCTGGCCGGCGGAGGTGGACGAGTCCGGGACCGCGCTCACCGCTCCGTACAGCGCCCCGTCGGCGGGACCCGCTCCGTGGCACGTGTACCGCGTGACCCCCACGAAGGCCAACGCCCTGTTCGTGCGGGAGCCGGGCGGCGCGACGTCCTGGACGTTCGAGTGACGCGCGTGCCGAGCCCGCTCGGCGGCCGTCCGGTCGGAGCATTCGTGCGTCCATTCCGTGAGACCAGCGTCTCATTCACCCGCTCGCGCGCGTAGGCTCCGGACATGGCACAGGTGGGCAGGACAGACGCTATCGACCTCGCAGTGGTCGCAGGTGACGGCATCGGGACCGAGGTCGTGGAGCAGGGCCTCGCGGTGCTCGAGGCAGCGCTCGCGCCGTCGGGCACCAAGCTCTCCACCACCGAGTTCGACCTCGGCGCACGCCGCTGGCACACGACCGGCGAGACCCTCACCGACGAGGACCTCGAGAAGATCAAGAGCCACGACGCGATCCTGCTGGGCGCCATCGGCGACCCGTCGGTCCCGAGCGGCGTGCTGGAGCGCGGGCTGCTGCTCAAGCTGCGCTTCGCGCTCGACCACTACGTGAACCTGCGCCCGACCAAGCTCTACCAGGGCGTCACCAGCCCGCTGGCCGACCCGGGCGAGATCGACTTCGTGGTGGTCCGGGAGGGCACCGAGGGCCCGTACGTCGGCAACGGCGGCGCGCTGCGCGTGGGCACCCCGCACGAGATCGCCACCGAGGTCAGCGTCAACACGGCGTTCGGCGTCGAGCGCGTGGTCCGCGACGCGTTCGCCCGGGCGAACGCCCGCCCGCGCAAGCACCTCACGCTCGTGCACAAGCACAACGTGCTCGTGCACGCCGGCCACCTGTGGCGCCGCACGGTCGAGGCCGTGAACGCGGAGTTCCCCGACGTCACCACCGACTACGCGCACGTCGACGCCGCGACCATCTACCTGACGACCAACCCGAGCCGGTTCGACGTGATCGTCACGGACAACCTCTTCGGCGACATCCTCACCGACCAGGCCGCTGCGATCAGCGGCGGCATCGGGCTCGCGGCGTCGGCCAACATCAACCCCGACCGCACCGCGCCGTCCATGTTCGAGCCGGTGCACGGCTCGGCCCCCGACATCGCGGGCCAGGGCAAGGCCGACCCCACGGCCACGATCCTCTCGGTGTCCCTCCTGCTGGACCACCTCGGCTTCGCCGCGGAGTCCGCGCGGGTGCACGACGCCGTCGCGGCGGACCTCGCGGCCCGCGGCGACGTCGTACGCACGACCGACCAGGTAGGCCGCGACATCGCGGCCCGCGTGACCGGGTAAGCACGCTGCACGACGGCGGCGCCCGGGTCACGCAGACCGAACCGGGCGCCGCTTTCGTACGTCGAAGGCCGTCCGGGCAGGCGCCCGGCTCGGAATGCTCCTCCTGCCTTGCCGGGCGTGGAAGACTGACAACAGCATTCCGGTGAAAGGCATCGACATGACAACAACGACGGATCCCATCCTCCCGACGCGGCTCGAAGACCTGGTGGCGCTCTTCGACGTGCGGCCCACCGACGTGCCGACGCCGGACGCCGAGCGCGCCGCGGCGCTCAGCGCGCCGAAGTTCGGGACAGTGTTCACGGACCACATGGCGCGGGTCTCCTGGACCAGCGCCGACGGTTGGAAGGACCGGCGGATCGAGAAGTACGGTCCGCTGCAGCTCGACCCCGCGACGGCGGTGCTGCACTACGCGCAGGAGATCTTCGAGGGCCTCAAGGCCTACAAGCACGCCGACGGCTCGGTCTGGACGTTCCGTCCGGACCAGAACGCCGCACGGTTCGCACGCTCGGCGCACCGGCTGGCGCTGCCCGCGCTCAGCGTGGACGACTTCATCGGGTCCCTGGCGGCCCTGGTCCGCACGGACATCGACTGGGTGCCCGGCGGCGAGGACTCGTCGCTGTACCTGCGGCCGTTCATGTTCGCGTCGGAGGCGTTCCTCGGTGTGCGGCCCTCGCTCGAGGCCGAGTACCTGGTGATCGCGTCGCCGGTCGGCCCGTACTTCGCGGGCGGCGTCAAGCCCGTGTCGATCTACGTGTCCGAGCAGTACCACCGGGCGGGGCCGCCCGGAGGCACGGGCGACGCGAAGTTCGGCGGCAACTACGCGGCCAGCCTGCTGCCGCAGCGCGAGGCACAGAAGCAGGGCTTCGACCAGGTGTGCTTCCTCGACGCCGGGAGCAGCACGTACCTCGAAGAGCTCGGCGGTATGAACGTGTTCCTCGTGATGGACGACGGGACCGTCCACACGCCCGAGCTCGGCTCGATCCTCGAGGGGATCACCCGGGCCTCGGTCCTGCAGCTCGCGGGCGACCGCGGTTACGAGGTGGTGGAACGGCGCATCCCGCTCGCGGAGGTCGTTGCCGGGCTCGGGTCCGGGAAGGTCAAGGAGTTCTTCGCGTGCGGCACCGCCGCCGTCGTGACGCCGGTGGGGCGCCTCGCGGGGAGCTCGTTCGACCACGAGATCAACGGTGGCGAGCCCGGCGAGCTGACGATGGCGATCCGCCAGGAGCTCACCGACATCCAGTACGGCCGCGCCGAGGACCGCCACAACTGGATGCGCCGCCTGGCCTGAGACCGCGCGAAGTAGAGCGTGCGTCCGGACCCACGCTCTACCTCGGCACCCTTGAGGCGCCGAGGTAGAGCGGGTGTCCGGACGCACGCTCTACTTCGCGGGCTGGTCAGGTCCAGAGGCGGCCTATCGCGTCGCGCGCCACGAGGAACCCGATGATTCCCACCACCCACGCGGTGGTGCTCGCCGCGTTCTTCGTCAGCCAGGCGTCCAGCCGTCCGAGCGGCCGTTCGACGAGCCGCGACGCGAACACGCGCGCCGCCGTCAGCACCAAGGCTGGCGCGATCATGACCACGCAGTACCCGAGGATCCACAGGCCCGACACCGGCCAGCCCGGCCCCTGCGTCCCGATCAGGCCGAGCGCCGCGAGGTAGGGGAGCATCGTCGCGACCTCGACGAGCCCGGCCCCGATCGCGAGGGCCGCGAGCGCCCGTCCGCTGCCCGACTCGCTGCTGAGCACCCGTTCGCGCCAGCGGCTCAGCCGCCCGGACCGGCCCGGCTCGGTGACCGGCGGCGCGGCCACCTGGCCGTTCGCCGCACCGGCCGTCGCGGTGCCGTCCGCGGCGCCGTCCGCGGTGCCGGCCGCCACCGACGTCCCCGCCGCGGGCTCCGTCGGCTTCTTGCCGCCGACGGGTTCGAGCTTGAAGCTCCACGCGAAGAGCGCGACGCCGAGCACGAGCTGCGCGACGAGGAACGGGCGGGTGTCGGACAGGGTGCTCAGTGTGTCGCTCAGGGCGCCGGCACCGAGCAGGATCGCCAGCCCGACCAGCGCGTAGAACCCGGCGATCGACCCGAGGTAGACAAGCATCCGTCCCACACGCACCCGCCCGGGCGACATGAGGAGCCAGACGGGGATCAGCAGGGTCCCGAAGCTCGTCGAGTCGATGAGCGCGAGCACCGCGAGGGCACCGATCAGCGCGGCACCCGTGAGCTCGGCGGAGAAGAAGTCCATGCGCCACAGCCTGGCGCAGGCCCTGTGCGGGCACATCGGCCGAAGCGCCGAGAAGGCGGTACATCCTTCGGATGACACACGCCGCTCCTGCGCGTGCTGAGATGGTGGCATGTCCCGCACCGCCGACCTGATCGCGCCTCTCACCAGAGTGGTGCTGGCCGAGGACCGGCGCGGGGACGTCATCACGGCCGTCGGCCTCCTGGCCATCGCGCTCGCGCTCGACGCGCTCGGCCTGGTCCGGACGTCGTGGAGCGGCCTGGCCGGGGTGTCGTCGTGGTGGTTCGTCGCCCCCGCCGTCGTCGGCTGTGCCGCGCTGGTGTGGCGCCGGTTCCACCCGCTCGGGGCGCTGGGCGTCGTCACCGTCGCGTTCGCCGCCGACGTGGCGCTCGGCGGCAGTGTCGGCCTGCTCGTGGTGCTGTGGGAGGCGCTGTACGCGGTGCACATCCACGGCCGCCCGGCGGCGCGCCGGGTCACGGCGGTCGGCGTCGGCGCGCTCTCGCTCGCCGCGATGATCGTGGTCGGCGAGGCCACCGGCGAGGCGCGGTTCGCGATCCTCGCCGGGCTCCAGGCGGTCACGCTCCTGGTCATGCCGATGTGGTGGGGTGCGAACGTCCGGCAGGGCCGGGAGCTCACCGCGGCCGCGCACGACCTGGCGCGGCTCGAGCGAGAGCGGGGCACCGCGCTCCTCAGCCTCTCCGAGGCCGCACGGCACGACGCCGTCCGCGCCGAGCGCACCTCGGTCGCCCGCGACCTGCACGACGTCGTCGCCTCGCACCTCTCCGCGATCACCATCACGTCCGGTGCGGCGCTCGCGGGGCCGCCGGAACCCGAACGGGATCGCGCGGCACTGCGCAGCATCCGCGCCGAGAGCCTTGCCTCGCTGCAGGACATGCAGTCCATGATCCGGGTGCTCTCCGCGGGCGACACCGGGGTCACAGCCCATAGCTCCGACCTGCTGGCGGCGCCGCGCGTCGCGCAGCTGCCGCCCGTGCTGGAGCAGGTGCGGCTCGCGGGGCTGGACCTCACGGTGACCGATCCCGACGGCGTGCTCACCGGCGACACGGTCCTGCCGGCGGCGGTGGACCACGCGGTGTACCGCGTCGTGCGGGAGTCGCTGACGAACGTGCTCAAGCACGGGGGTGCCGGCGTGGAGGTGCGGGTCGCCGCGGCTGACACCCTGGAGCTGGAGGTGTACGACGACGGCGTCCGTCCCGGCGGTCCTGCCGGCCACCCGGCCGACGTCGGCGACGGGACCGGCCTCGGGCTGGTGTCGATGCGGGAGCGGGTCGAGTCGCTGGGCGGCTCGTTCGCCGCGGGGCCGGCGGAGGACCCGTCCGGCGACCGACCCGACGGCGCCGGCTGGCGGGTCCGGGCGGTCCTGCCGCTGCCGGACAGAGCGGCGGACAGAGCGGCCGACGGAGCGGCTGACACAGCGGCTGCCGAGCCCGCGCCGTCGGACCGGGCGATCCCGGGGCTCCACGCATGATCCGCGTCCTGCTCGCCGACGACCACGCGGCCATCCGCGCGGGTCTGCGCATGCTGCTCGCGACCGCCGGCGACATCGAGGTGATCGGCGAGGCCGGTGACGGCGCGGTGGCGGTGGCGAACGCGCGGGCGCTGCGGCCCGACGTCGTCCTCATGGACGTCCGGATGCCGGGGACCGACGGCGTGACCGCCACCCGGCAGATCGTCGAGGAGGGCCTGGCCGAGGTCCTCGTGCTCACGACGTTCGACCTGGACGAGTACGTGTTCGGCGCACTGCGGGCCGGGGCCGCGGGCTTCCTCCTGAAGACGGCCGAGGCGACGGCGCTGGTCGACGCGGTACGGCACGTCGCGGCGGGCGACGGCGTGGTGGCGCCGGAGGTGACCCGTCGGCTCATCGCGAAGCTGGCGGAACCGCAGGACGGGAACGGCGCGGGCGGCCGGGGCGGTCCGGTGCGGGCGCTGCCCGCGGACCTGACGCCGCGCGAACGCGACGTGTTGGCCGGCCTCGGGAGCGGCCTGTCGAACGCCGAGCTCGCCGCCGAGCTGGTGATCAGCGAGGCCACCGCGAAGACCCATGTGTCGCGCGTGCTCGCCAAGCTCGGCGTCACGTCCCGGGTCCAGGCCGCGATCGCCGCCCGCGACGCGGGCCTCGCGTAGATCATCGAAGCGCTTGCGTCTGGCTATTGACTTCACTCCTGGGCGCCCCCAGCATGGGAGCGTTCCCACAGGTGCACACGAGAAAGGCCTCGTCATGCAGAGAACTGCGCGCACCCTGGCCGGCATAGTCGCCGGCCTCGCACTGACCTTCGCTTCGGTCGCCCCGGCGGCCGGCGCCGCGACGACCACCGCCCCCGAGCCCGGCAGCGTAGCCGGCCAGACGCAAGCCACGGACAAGCACAAGGGCAAGCACCGGCACAGCCACAGGTGCAAGCACACCATCGCGGACATCGCCGCCGACATGCAGCCGGGCTGGAACCTGGGCAACACCTTCGACTCGACCGGCAGCGACGAGACGTCGTGGGGCAACCCGCGCGTCACCGAGGAGTTCCTGGACGAGATCCGCGCCCAGGGCTTCAAGAGCATCCGCATCCCCGTCACGTGGGGCCAGCACCAGGGCGGCGCCCCGGACCACACCATCGACCCGGCCTACCTCGACCGCGTCGAGGAGGTCGTGGACTGGGCGCTCGACGACGGCTTCCACGTGATGATCAACATCCATCACGACTCCTGGCAGTGGGTGAACACGATGCCCACGAACCACGACGCCGTGCTCGACCGCTACAGCGACACCTGGACCCAGGTCGCCGACCGGTTCCGCGACGCGGACACGCGTCTGCAGTTCGAGAGCGTCAACGAGCCGCAGTTCGCGAACAGCGCGGGCCAGGCCGCCGAGCTCGAGCTGCTGGCCGAGCTCAACAGCGTGTTCCACGAGATCGTGCGCGACTCCGGCGGCCGGAACGCCGTCCGGCCGCTGGTGCTGCCGACGCTGCACACGGGTTCCGACCCGGCCCTGCTCGACGCGCTGGCAGCGGAGATCGCCGCACTGGACGACCCGAACCTCATCGCCACCGTGCACAACTACGGGTTCTGGCCGTTCAGCGTGAACATCGCCGGGTACACCCGGTTCAACGCCGAGGTGCAGCAGAACCTGACCGACCAGTTCGACCTGGTGCACGCCGCGTTCACCGCCCGCGGCATACCCGTGGTCATCGGGGAGTACGGGCTGCTCGGGTTCGACCGGCACACCGGCACCGTGGAACAGGGCGAGAAGCTGAAGTTCTTCGAGTTCTTCGGCCACGCGGCCCGGCAGCGCGGCTTCACGACCATGCTCTGGGACAACGGCCAGCACTTCGACCGCACGGCGTACAGCTGGCGGGACCAGGCGCTGTTCGACCAGATCTCGTCGAGCTGGACCCAGCGGTCCGGGACGGCGTCGTCGGACCTGGTGTTCGTGCCCGCCTCGGGCGACGTCGCCGCCCAGAGCCTGACGCTCAACCCGAACGGGACCACCTTCGACGCCCTACTGCACGACGGCGCGGAGCTGACCGCCGGGACCGACTACACGCTCACCGGCGATCAGCTCACGCTGTCCGCGGCGCTGCTGGAACAGCTCGCGGGGGACCGTACGCCGGGCCCGGCCGACGAGCTCGTGGTCCGGTACTCGAGCGGCGTGCCGTGGACGGTGCGGATCCTCAACCAGGAGACGCCGGTGCTGCAGGGCGCGTCCGGCACGACGGGCTCGTTCGCGATCCCGACGTCGTTCACGGGCGACCAGCTCGCGACGATGGAGGCCAAGTACGCCGACGGGTCCAACGCAGGGCCGCAGAACTGGACGTCGTACAAGGAGTTCGACGTGGCGTTCGCGCCGGACTACTCCGCCGGGACCATCAAGCTCACCCCGGCCTTCTTCGCCGAGGTCAACGACGGGACGGTCAACCTGACCTTCCACTTCTGGAGCGGCGACACGGTGACCTACACCCTGACGAAGACCGGCACCGACATCACGGGCACCCCCTGACCGGCACGAGATCCGCGAAGTAGAGCGTGTGTCCGGGTCTCCCTGGCGACGCCAGGGAGACCCGGACACACGCTCTACTTCGCGGATCTCGTGGAGACGGGGGTCAGGCGGTCGTGCGGCGGACCACCGTGCGGCTCAGGGTTCCCGTGAGCAGGGACCAGACCGCGCAGCCGATGACTATCCAGACAATCGCCGCGAGGATGGCCGGGACGATCTCGAACTCGCCCGCGAAGGGCACCATCGCGAGGATCACCGTCGCCAGGGCGACGACCCAGCCGAAGAACGACCGAGGCCGCGGCGTGCTCATGACGAGCAGGTAGAGCACGATCGCCGCCACCAGGGCGAACAGCGCGCCCGCCACCACCCAGGCCATCATGTCGGACCCGGTGCCGAACAGGTCGGCCTGCGCCTGTACCTCGAGGTTGAGGACCTCCTCGAGGATGAAGTCGGCGGCCAGCCCGATGAGAGCCGCCACGACCATCGTCGCCAGCGCACCTGCCCAGAACCGCCCGACCTCGAGGCCGAGCCGCGGATCCTCGGTGCCGGACGTGACCGGCTGCACGTGTGCTTCGTCGGGCGTCTGTCCCACCGCCTGGGTGGGCATACCCGGGGTCTGCGCAGGCGGCGGCTGGACCGGCGGCGGCTGCTCCCCATACTCCTGCCCGTAGGGGCGGTTCGGGTCACTCATGGTGTACCTCCCGGTTGTGAGCCCTTTGTCCCACTCCACCATGGAACCGAACGGAGCGCTCGGTCGCAACAGGACGAACGTGGGTAGAGGTGCCCATGGTGCCCGCGTGGCGCCATCGCTAGGGTCTGTGCAGCCGTTCCCCGGCGTGGTCCGCAAGCCCTAGTCTCTGCACGTGGAGGAGCTGATATGAGCGAGATGTACGGCGCAGACGTCGAGGCGCTGCGGGCGCTGGGTACCGCGATGGAGCGGCACGGCGAGACCCTCGAGCTCGCGGTCGGACAGCTCACCGAGGCCGTGACGTCGGTCCAGTGGTCCGGACAGGACCACGAGGAGTTCCTCGACGAGTGGCAGGTCCGCCACGCCGTGGCACTCCTCGCCGTGGCACAGGCGATCGCGGCCGCGGGCGCGAAGGCGGTCGCCAACGCGGACGCGCAGGAGCAGACGAGCGAGTCCTATGACGGTGGTGGCGGCGGGGGCCCGTCGGGGATCCCGGAGGGGACCGACGGGAGCTCGTCCGAGGGGCAGGGGAGCAAGGAGAAGGAGCCGGCGGGTGCGGCCGGCGACATGGGCAAGGTCGAGGACATCGGCCAGGTGCCGCTGGACGAGACGGCGATCGACGCGAGCAAGATCGACCAGGGGCGGCTCGCCGACTGCTGGTTCCTCGCGTCCGCGGGCGCCGTGGCCGAGAGCAACCCGAAGTGGATCCAGGAGCACATCAAGTACAACGCCCAGGACGGCACCTACACGGTGACGTTCTACCGGGACGGCGAACCGGTACACATCACCGTCGAGGACAACGCCTACGAGAACGCCGCGGGCGACCCGAACGGCAAGGCGTCGTGGATCACGGTCTACGAGAAGGCCGCAGCGGTGTACATGGGCGGTGAGTACGAGGACATGAACTACGACAGCGCCGAGACGGCGCTGGAGATGATCACCGGCAAGGACACCTCGAGCGAGTCGCTCGACCCGGCCCTGCCGTGGGAGGACCCGCCCAGCCTGCAGTCCATCGGCGAGCGCGTGAAGAACGGTGAGCCCGTCGTCGCCGCCTCCCCGGACGGCGGTGGCTGGTTCGGCGACCCGCCACCGGACAAGCAGGTGGTGGGCAACCACGTGTACACGGTGCAGGGCGTCTCGGAGGACGGCAAGACGATCACGCTGGTCAACCCGTGGGGGCCGACCGGCGGTACCGGTTCGGACGGCAACTCGAAGCCCGGCACGCTCACGATGTCGGCCGAGGAGTTCTACAAGAACTTTGACTCGGTGACCTACGGTGAGCGGACGAAATGACGGACCTCGATACCGGAGCGGTTGGTCGAGGAGCGGTTGGTCTCGGAGCGGAAGGAGCTGTCATGACCGGCGAAGCAAGCCCCGCCGTACCCGCGGACTCCGTGGTCCGGGTGCGGCAGAGCGCCCAGCTGCGGATCGGCACGGCGCGGGTCGGCGTGATGATCGCCGGCCCCCGCCACGGCGTGCCGACGGCCCGCCTGCTCGTACGCGCCGACGACGGCCGGCACGCCCAGTCGGACGTCGAGGTCGGTCAGCGGGTGGACCTGTTCGACGAGGGTGAGCTCGAGCTCGTCGGCGTCGAGGGCGGCCGGGACCCGAAGGAGAAGAGCGCCGTCCTGGTCCGCCACGTTCCCCACCGGTCCTGAACCGGCCCCCTAGCGGAGGCCCTGCAGGTCCAGGACCAGCTCCTTGACGGCGGACGCCGGGACCTGGCCGGCGTCGTCGTCGACCCAGCGGGCCACCGACGCCGGGACGTCCGCGTCCGAGCACAGCACGAGCGGCGTGTCCGCCGACGAGTCCGGCAGCCGGCCGTGCGTGCCGCGCACGTACGACGCGTCGAGCGGCGTGGTGCTCATGGCGTACCGCAGGCCGAGCTTCTTGCGCACCAGGTTCAGCCCCGCCTTCGCCTTGGCCAGGGGATCGGCGGGGTTGAAGAACAGCTCCGCGGGGTCGTAGCCGGGCTTGCGGTGGATGTCGACGCCGCGCGCGAACTCGGGCGCGCGGTCGTCGTCGAGCCAGTAGTAGTAGGTGAACCAGGCGCGCGGCTCGGCCACGACGACCAGCTCGCCCGCGCGCTCGTGGTCCAGCCCGTACTTGGCCTGCGCCTCGCGGTCGAGCACATCGTCGACGCCGGGCACGCCGCGCAGCAGGTCCGCGACCCGCTGCACGTCCGAGGCGTCGTCGACGTACACGTGCGCCACCTGGTGGTCGGCGACGGCGAAGGCGCGTGACGTCCACGGGTCGAGCTGCTCTCGGCCGTCCTGGGTGTAGACCTCCAGGAAGCCCTCTTGCCGCAGGATCCGGTTGATGTCGACCGGCTGGTTCGCGGGCCCGATGCCGTACTCCGAGACCACGACGACGGCCACGCCCGCGGCCTCGGCGTCGTCCAGGAGCGGCGTCAGCACGACGTCGAGCTCGGCCGCCGCGCGGTCCGCCTCGGGTGACTCCGGCCCGAACCGCTGCAGGTCGTAGTCGAGGTGCGGCACGTACGCGGTGGTGAGCTGGGACCTGCGGGTCCGCAGCAGGTGCCTGGTGACGTCGACGATCCACCGCGACGAGGCGATGGACGCCGTCGGACCCCAGTAGGTGAACAGCGGGAAGTCGCCGAACCGGCCGATCAGGTCGTCGTGCAGCGCAGCCGGCCGGACGTACGCGTCGGGCGACTTGCGCCCGTCCGCGTGGTAGATCGGGCGGGGCGTGATCGTGACGTCGGTGGTCATGCCCATCGCGTACCACCAGCAGACGTTGTCGGCCGTGTACATCGGATCGTGTCCGCGGCCCGCCTCCCAGATCTTCTCGCCGCCGACCAGCTTGTTGTGCTGGCGCCAGAGGTAGACGTCGCCGAGCTCGCGGAAGTACCAGCCGTTGCCGACGATCCCGTGCTCGGCGGGCATCAGCCCGGTGAGCATCGTCGACTGCACGCTGCAGGTCACGGCGGGCAGCACGGTGGCGAGCTCGGACTGCCAGCCCGACGCGGACAGCCGCCGCAGCCGCGGCATGTGGGCCAGCGCACGGGCGGTGAGCCCGACGACGTCGAGCAGCAGGACGGGCCTCATGCGTAGGTTCCTTCCGTGGTGATGGAGGTAGAGGTGGTGGTGACGTCGGCGCGAACCAGCAGGTTCTCCTGAGCCCAGCGCAGCTCGGCGGCGATCCCGGTGACCAGCTCGTCGGCGCCGTCGGGCAGCACGTCGGGCGGCAGGACCGACCACGTGTACGTCTCGACGTCGAGGTGCGCCTCGGAGCCGTGCGGCGCGGCCCGGACGGCGGCGACGGCGTCGCGCAGCACCTGGGTCGTCGCGGTGAGCGGCGGGGCGGGCTCGTGGTGCAGCGGCACGTGGAAGTGCACGCGCCACGGCCCCTCGCCCGGCAGGCCGGGCCGCCGCTCGGTGTCGCCGAGCGCCACGGGCAGGTCGTCCGAGGCGAGCACGTCGCCTGCGGCCGTGAGCTCGCGCACCTGGTGCAGGTAGCGCTTCTCGACGAACCGTCCGACGGCGTCCCGCGCGCCCGGTGCCGACAGGTCCGCGACCTCCAGGGCGGCGGACGCCTGCACCTTGACCACGCGCAGGCCGGCGTCCGTGATGCGGTGGACGGCGCCCGCCGGGTCGGCGAACGAGACGGCCAGGTGGCACGTGTCCAGGCAGACGCCGACGTACTCGGGGTCGATGCGGCGGTCCTCGGGCCACTCGGGGCCGGTGCGGGCGGCGAGCCACGAGACGACGTCCTCCACCGTGTCGAGCACGCAGCCCGGCTCGGGCTCGACGGCGATCCGCACGGTCCTGCCCGTACGCCGTCCCAGCTCGCGCAGCTCGGCCGACAGGGTCGCGAAGGCCTTGGTCGCCTCGTCGTCGTCGGCGCGGGTCCAGGGCGCGCGCCACGCCAGGGGCAGGGTCGAGATCGACCCGGAGGCGCCGTCGGGCAGCAGGTCGGCCAGCACCCGCGCGCACGCGAGCACGTAGTCGAGGCGGGCGCGCTCGGCCCAGGTGGGGGAGTACACCGCGAGCTTGACGACCTCGCGGTGGAACCCGCCGTACGGAAAGGCGTTCAGGGTGTGCACCTGGAGGCGGTGCTCGGCGAGCGCCGCGCGCAGCCGGTCGCGGTCCTCGGCGGACGCGTCGAGGCGGTGCGCCAGCTCGGCGGGCAGCCACAGGCCGACGCCGAGGGTGTCGAGGCCCGCGGCCTCGCGCACCGGCCCGGAGTAGCGGGCGAGCTGGTCGATGACCCCGTCGAGGTCCTCGGACGGGTGCACGTTGGTGCAGTAGGAGAGCAGCATCGTCGGTCGCCTCAGGCCCGCGCGCCGCGGAGCACGGACGAGCCCTCGAACTCGACGCCGGGGGTGGGCGGCGCCCCCTCGGTGAAGCCGGGGACGGGGTCGAGCACGAGGTTGCCGGACTGCCCGTAGAAGGCGACCGGGTTGCGCCAGAGCACCTGGTCGACGTCGTCGCCGGTGAACCCGGCGGCGAGCATGGCCCGGCCGGTCTTCACCGTCTTGAGCGGGTCCGAGCGGCCCCAGTCGGCGGCGGAGTTCACGATCATGCGCTCCGTCCCGTACTCCTTGAGCAGGGCGACCATGCGGTCCTCGTCCATCTTGGTGTCGGGGTAGATGGAGAACCCGGCCCAGGCCCCGGCGTCGCGCACCAGCTCCACGTTGGTCTCGTTGAGGTGGTCCACGAGCACCCGCTCGGGCGCCAGGCCGGACTCCCGCACCACGTCGAGCGTGCGGCGCGTGCCGGCGAGCTTGTCGCGGTGCGGGGTGTGCACCAGGACGGGGAGCTCGGCGTCGCGGGCCATCTGGAGCTGCGCGGCGAACACCTCGTCCTCCTCGGGCGTCATCGAGTCGTAGCCCACCTCGCCCACGGCCACCACGCCGTCCTTGAGCAGGTAGCGGGGGACCTCGGCGAGCACCTCGCGCAGGCGTGGGTCGTTCGCCTCCTTGGGGTTGAGCGCGATGGTCGCGTGGTGTCGGATGCCGAACTGCGCGGCCCGGAACCTCTCCCAGCCGAGCAGGGAGTCGAAGTAGTCGGTGAACGAGCCCACGCTGGTGCGCGGCTGGCCCAGCCAGAACGCAGGCTCGACGACGACGCGCACGCCCGCGGCGTACATCGCCTCGTAGTCGTCGGTGGTACGGCTCGTCATGTGGATGTGGGGGTCGAGGATGCGCAACGTCACTCCCTTGTGGTCGACGGACGAGCTGTGAGCCGGTCGAGATCGGTGGGTACTTCGCGGCCGGCCGCCCGGCGTTCGGCCGCGAAGTCGCGGGCCATGCGGTCCAGCTCGGCGTCGGCCCGGGCGTCCAGGTCGCTGACGGCGTCGAGGCTCACGCCCTGGAAGACGAGCTTGAGGACCGCGTGCCGCCACGTGTGCTGGTCCAGGTACCGGGCCCCGAACGGGCCGACGGCGGCCGCGACAAGGCTCGGGTCGTTGGTGCGCAGCGCGTCGGCGGCGAGGTCGAGGCCTGCCGCGACGAGCGCCGCGGCGTCGCCATCGCCGAGGCTGCCCCGTTGCGTCAGCGCGTCGAGGCCGCGCAGCACCCCGCGCCGCTCGGCGGCGTCGCCCTGCCGGTAGAGGGAGGCCAGGCGGTCCGCGCAGTCCGGGCCGGTGCCCACCGCGTCCGCCAGCGCGACGACGAGGGCCGCCCGGGCGGCGTCGTCGACGGTGCCGTGCACGACGCCGGACGGGTCGGCGTCGGGCTGCCGCGGCGCGCGACCCACCCGCCGGGCGGCGAACGCGAACGCGCGGGTGATGCTGTCGGGGTCGCGGGTGACCTCGGCAAGGGCAGTGGTCAGCCAGTCAGAACCCGCCTGGTCTGCGTTCATGACCCGGTCCTCTCTCCGGTGGGCGTGCCGACGACGGCGCCCCACGCCCGCATCAGCGCAGCGCGGCTGTCGAGGGCGAGCCGGGGGGCGTCGTGCGAGTGGCGGGGCAGCTCGACGGCGGCGACCCCCGTGTAGCCGACGTCGGCCAGGGTGGCGAGCACCATCGGCAGGTCGAGGGCGCCCTCGCCGAACGGCCTGTGCTCGTGGTGCGTGCGCGGCATGTCGTCGAGCTGCACGTTGCTCAGGTACGGCGCGGCGGCGCGGAGCGCGCCCTCCACGCCGTCGGGCTCGACGACGAGGCAGTGCCCGACGTCGACGGTGATCCCCAGCTCGGGCGGCATGCCGACGTCGGCCAGGAGCCGCAGGGCGTCGTCCACGGTCTCCACGAGCATGCCCGGTTCGGGCTCGACCGCGAGCCGCACCCCGCGCTCCCCGGCGTACTCCACCAGGGCGGGGATGCGGTCCCGGAGCCTCGCCCAGCCGTCGGCGGGCGCGGCGTCGTCCGGCAGGATCCCGGAGAAGAACGAGACGCAGCGGGCGTCGAGGTCCGCTGCGATCTCGACGGCCCGTTCGAGGTAGCGCATGCGCAGCGTGGCGTCCCGGTCGACGAGCGTGGGCCGGTGCTTGTGCAGCGGGTCGAGCAGGTACCGGGTGCCGGTCTCCACGACCACCGCCGCACCCGCGCCGCCGCGCATCCGCGCGAGGTGGGCGCGGAGCGCGGTGACGTCGTCGCCGGCCAGCGGCGCGAACGGGTCCAGGTGCGGAAAGCCCAGGGTGAGCGCCACCGCGTCGTACCCGACGTCGTCGAGCACGTCGAGCGCGCCGTGCAGCGGGTGGTCGCCGAAGCCGTTGGTGCCGTAGCCCAGCAGGAACGGGGGCCTCATGTGATGCTCACCCCTGCCTTGCCGCGAGCGCGGCCCAGGAACCGCAGCCCGTACCCGACGGCGGCGACGCCGGCCAGGAGCGCCGTCGTGCCGAGGCCTCCCGAGCGCGCCGCCCAGGTGGCCTGGAGCGGCACCATCGCCTGGATCCCGGACCGGGTGGCGGTCCGGGCGTTGCCCGCGGTCGGGGTGACCGCCGCGCGGACCTGCGCGGGCAGGCAGGCCGCCGCGTAGGCGCCGGCGGCCGCGACGGTGGTCCAGCGGACGGCGGTGCGCCGGCCCGTCGTGGCAGAGCCCGCGGCGGGCGCGGTGGCGGCGGCAGCGGCGGCCCCCGCGAGGGTTCCGACGGCGACGCCGCCCGCGACCTGCGTGGTCGTGCCGTGCACCTCGCCGCGCGAGAGCACCGTGACGCCGAGCGTGTGGGCGGCGAGGCCCGCGGCGGCCGGGAGCGCGGACCGCAGGTGCCCGGGCGTCGCGCCGAGCAGCACGTCCAGCCCTCGGCACGCGGCCATGACGAACGGCCCGGTGGGGTGGTCCTTGGCGACCAGGTCGTAGGTCCAGACGCAGGCGGCGAGCGGCACGGCGACCGCAAGGGCCCGGCGTCCGCCCGCGAGGCCCGCCGCCGCCACGCCGGCCGCGGTGAGCGCAGTGCCCACCGCCAGCGCGCCGCGCGGCGTGACCCGCCCGGAGGGGATGGGCCGCTCGGGGCGTTCGACGGCGTCCAGGTCCCGGTCGGCGTAGTCGTTCAGCGCCATACCGCCCAGGTACAGGCAGGCCGACGCGACGGGCAGCAGGGCGTGGCGACGCCGGAGCGCCGTCGGCGTCCCCGCGCGGGCGGCCGCGAGCCCGGCCAGGGAGTCGCCGACCACGCTCAGCGCGGCGGGCGCCCGGACCAGCTCGCCGAGGTCGCGGAGGCTCGGCCGTACACCAGGCAGGCGTGGGGCCGTGTACCGGGCCGGCTCGTCCGACGAGTCGCCGAGCGGGGGGTCGAAGCGGGGCGCGAACCGGGGTTGCGGCACCGGGTTCATCGTTGAACCTGCGCCGACGTGCGGCGGACCCATTCCTCGAGGGCGCGGGCCTGCTCGGCGGCGTCGTGCACGTCGGAGTCCCACGGGTCCTTGAAGAAGAACCCCAGCTCCTCGATGGTCCCGCTGATCCCGGCAGCGTGCGCGAGCGCGAGCAGGCGGGCCAGGTCCAGCACGAGCGGCGCGGCGAGCATCGAGTCGTGGGCGCTCCAGGTGGTCTGGAGCGTGAGCCGCGAGCCGAGGAAACCCTCGACGTGCACGTGGTCCCAGGCGACCTTGATGTCCCCGAGGTCGGGCACGTTGTCGATGTGCAGGGGCGTCGTCTCGCTGCCCGTCAGCGCTGTCAGGCCGCGGGCCTTCGTGGCGAGCTTGCTGCGGACGGCGTCCGGGTCGGCGAGCGTCGCGCCGTCGCCGCCGCCCAGCAGGTTGGTGCCGGACCACGACAGGACCTTCAGGTTCCGCGCGGCGAACGCCGGGGCGAGGACGGTGCGCAGCCAGGTCTGGCCGGTCTTGCCGTCCTGCCCCGCGACGGGGATGCCGCGCTCGCGGGCGAGCCGGGCCAGGGCGGGTATGCCCATGCCGGCCGACGGCGTGAAGGCGGCGTACGCGGCCCCGGCAAGGATCGCCGCGTACGCCGAGACGGAGGACGCCGGGAGCACCGCGCGGGTCGAGTCGGCCAGGGCGGCGAGCAGGGCGTCGGGGTCGTCGTGCTCGGGCACGTGGACCACCGGTGCCTCGGTCGAGGAGAGGTCCACCATGACGACCCGGGCCAGGTCGTGGCGCTCGCGGAAGGAGGTGATGTCGGCCGCGAGGCGTTCGGCGACCGCCTGCTGGGAGGCGTTCTCCTTGCCCGCGTGCGGGTCGTACCCGGGGCGCACCTCGGCGTCGGCCCGTTCGAGCGCGTCGTGGGTCGCGGCGAGCAGCCTGGGCGGGATCATCCCCGTCTCGACGAGGGCTTCCGCTCGCTTCGTCATGGTGACGGAGGAGATGTCGTGCCCGCCCACCACGAGGTCGGCGAACCCGGGCAGCCCCGCGGAGGCGAAGGGTTCGCGTGCCGTGACGCAGCCCGTCGGCGGGGACTGCCCGTCGGCGATGGCCGCGAGGCCTGCTGTTGCGGTACTGGCCACGGAGCCCCTGGCTCCGACGAACCAGATCCCCGTGCGTTCTGCTGCGTTGTGGCGTGCAGAGGCGTCGTGCATCATCGCTCCCCGGTTCGACGTCGTCGTCCCGAGCAACCTATCCCGCACTTATGGCGATTAGCAAACAAAAGTTCAAACATCCGTGTAAGAAGCGAGATGTCCGACAACGACCGGAACTTCTCCGCCGGGGGCGGGCGCGGCCCGGAGAAGCTCGGGCGGCCCGCTGGTCCGCCTGCTGGTCACCGCTTCCGTCGTCCGCCCGGCTGTGGCACGATGACCCGCATGACGACCCCGCGCTCCACCCTGCGACTGGTGATCATCATTTCTTAGCGCGTCCGGAGACACCCCACCGGACGCGCAGACCTTCCACACTCGGAGGGTCTTTTTTTGTTGGCCCGTCAGCCCCGCTCCAGCGGGCCCGGCAGCCACTCGTCAGCCACATCGTTGGGAGCATCGATGACCACCGCCTCGTTCCAGGTGTACGACACGACGTTGCGCGACGGCGCGCAGCAGGAGGGGATGAGCCTCTCCGTCTCCGACAAGCTCGCTATCGCGGTGCTCCTCGACGAGCTGGGCGTCGGCTACATCGAGGGCGGCTGGCCGGGCGCGGTCCCCAAGGACACCGACTTCTTCGCGCGGGCGGCCACCGAGCTCACCCTGAAAAACGCGGTGCTCGCCGCGTTCGGGGCGACGCGCCGTGCCGGCGTCCGGGCGGGCGACGACCCGCAGGTGCGTGCCCTGCTCGACGCCGCGACCCCCGTCGTGACGCTCGTGGCGAAGTCGGACGTGCGGCACGTGGAGCGGGCGCTGAAGACGACCCGCGCCGAGAACCTCGCGATGATCGCCGACACCGTGAGCTTCCTCGTCGCGGAGGGCCGCCGCGTGGTGCTCGACGCCGAGCACTTCTTCGACGGCTACCGGCACGACGCCGACTACGCGACGAGCGCCGTGACCACCGCGTTCGAGGCCGGGGCAGAGGTCGTCACGCTCTGCGACACCAACGGCGGGATGCTGCCGACCTGGGTCGGCGAGGTGGTGAGCGAGCTGCGCGCCCGGACCGGCGTCGGCCCGGAGCAGAGGCTCGGCGTGCACGCGCACAACGACAGCGGGTGCGCCGTCGCGAACTCGCTCGCCGCGGTCGAGGCGGGCGCGACGCACGTGCAGGGCACCGTCAACGGGTACGGCGAGCGCACGGGCAACGCCGACCTCGTCACCGTCGTCGCGAACCTGGAGCTGAAGGCCGGCATGTCGCTCCTGGCCGACGGCGGCCTGCGCGAGGCCGCCCGGATCTCGCACGCCATCAGCGAGATCACGAACATCTCGCCCTTCGCGCGCCAGCCGTACGTCGGGGCGAGCGCGTTCGCGCACAAGGGCGGGCTGCACGCCAGCGCGATCCGCGTCGACCCGGACATGTACCAGCACACCGACCCCACCCTGGTCGGCAACGACATGCGCATGCTCGTCTCCGACATGGCCGGCCGGGCCTCGATCGAGCTCAAGGGCCGCGAGCTCGGCTTCGACCTCGCGGGCCAGGGCGAGCTGCTGTCCCGGGTCACGAACCGCGTGAAGGAGGACGAGGCGGCCGGCTACACCTACGAGGCCGCCGACGCCTCGTTCGAGCTGCTGCTGCGGTCGGAGCTGGGCGAGCGCCCGGAGTTCTACACGGTCGAGTCGTGGCGGACCATCATCGAGACCGTTCCCGCGGGGGCGGCGGCGCCGCCGGTCCACGCGCCGGGTGCCGTCGCCGTGGCCGAGGCGACCGTCAAGATCCGGGCCGGCGGCGAGCGCATCGTGACGACGGGGGAGGGCAACGGGCCGGTCAACGCGCTGGACCACGCGCTGCGGACCGGGCTGTCCCGGGTCTACCCGGAGCTCAGCCGGTTCGAGCTCATCGACTTCAAGGTACGCATCCTGGACCAGGAGCTCGGCACCGACGCGATCACGCGCGTGCTCATCGAGACGACCGACGGGGAGCACTCCTGGTCCACGGTCGGCGTCGGACCGAACGTGGTCGAGGCGGCCTGGGAGGCGGTCACCGAGGCATACGTCTACGGCCTCCTGAAGTCAGGCGTGGAGCCCCGCCTGTAGGTCCGCGAAGTAGAGCGCCTGTCCGAGTCTCCCCTGGGTGTCGCCAGGGAGACTCGGACAGGCGCTCTACTTCGCGGACCCTGCTTGGGTTCGCGGACCCTGCTGGGTCAGGCGACCGGGGCCGCCGGGCGGTCCGTCTTGGGCCTGCCCTGGTCGAGGCGCTGGTCGCGCACCGCTTCGTACGTCGCCTTGATGGCGATCGACGAGCGGTCGTACGTGCGCTGCGCGACGCGGACGAACAGGTAGTCCACGACCGTGAGCTGCGCGATGCGGCTCGACATGGCCCCGACCCGGAACTGGGTCTCGCGGGCCGTGGTGGCCAGGACGACGTCGGACACGAGGCCGATCGGCGCGTCCGGGAAGTTCGTGATCGCCGCGGTGAGGGCGCCGCGCTTGCGGGCGATCTCGAGCGCCTGGTTGGTCTCCCGCGTCTGACCCGAGTGCGAGACGGCGATCGCGACGTTGCCCGGCTCGAGCAGCGCCGACGAGGCGAGCTGCTGGTGCGGGTCGGGCGAGGTGAACACGAAGACGCCGATGCGCTGCAGCTTCATCGCGAGGTCGGCGGCGGCCAGGTTGGACGAGCCGACGCCGTAGACGTCGACCCGCTTGGCCTCGGCGATGGCCGTGGCCACCCGCTCGATCGCGTCGGTGTCGATCATGCGGGCGGTCTCTTCGATGGTCCGCGCCTCGTGGAACGCGATCTTCGAGACGACGGCCTCGATGTCGTCGGTCTGGTTGATCTCGCCTTCGGCGATGCCGGACCGCTCCATCTCGACCTCGCGTCGGCTGGTCGCCTGGGCCAGGTCGATCCGGAACTCGGGGTAACCCGCGTAGCCGACGGCGCGGCAGAACCGCACCACTGTGGCCTGTGACGTGTCCGCGTGACCGGCGAGCTCCGTGATGGTCGACTGGACGACGGTGTTGGGGTCGTCGAGGACCGTCTGAGCCACTCTGGCTTCTGCCGGCCGCAGCGTCGGTAGTGCGCGCCTGAGTCGGACGAGGACGTCACCTGTCATGTCGCATCTCCCGGGATGGGGTGGTGGGGGTCTGGGGCTCGTGAACATACACCCGTACCGGGGATTCGGGCATAACGCAGTAGTAAAGGACCTGGCCAGAGCAACAGCCGGTCACTGAAGCTCGTCACCAGGCAGCTCGGTGGCCGAGAGCTCTGCGGCGAGGATCTCCTTGGCGCCGGTGTCTTCCGGAGTCTCGTGCAGGGTGTGGTGGCCGTCGACGCGGACGGTCAGCCACGGGCGGAAGCCACCGACCGACTGCGGCGCGTTGGTCAGGCGCCGGGCCAGGGTGAGCGCACCGTCCAGCGGCGTGCCGCCGCTGGGGACGAGGGAGACGTCGGGCCGGTCCTCGGAGAGGTGCTTGGTCAGCGACACCGTGAGCGGTGACTCCTCCTGCACCAGGCGGCCGGTCGTGGAGGCGAGCGGCGGGATCCCGCGGCCGAGCGCGCTCGAGAGCGTGTCGGCGAGGTGCCGCCCGGCCTCTTCGAGGATGCGGATCGACGTCGGGTCGCCCTCGGCCGCGGCGATGATGACCTCAGGGGCCATCGAGGCGAGCTGCTTGGCGCGCTCCGCGTTCTTGTAGAACTGGTTGGGCCAGCTCTCGATGAGGCCGAACTTGGCTACGGCCGCTTCCAGCAGGCGCTTCGAGGCGCCGCGGCTCGCGCCGTCGTGGTAGCGGCCTGCGGCACGCAGTGCCTCGCCACCGACCCAGACGCCGGCTCCGAGGTCACCGAGCAGGTGACCCCAGCCGTCGGCACGACGCCAGCGGTTCACGCCGTCGAACCCGAAGGCGACAGCACCCGTACCGACGGAGAGCACGGCACCGGCGCGCCCGCGGAGGGCTCCGATGTGTGCGGTGAGCGCGTCACCCGCGACGGCGGTCCGGTTGGTCCGCAGCTCGCGGGCCAGGATGTCGTGGATCTCCATGGGCTTCTCGACCAGGGAGGTCAGACCCGTGATGCCGACGGCGGCGGACGAGACGGGAGCGGTGCTGCCGTCGCTCATGCCGTCGTGGCCCATGCGGGCGGCCCACGCGTTGAACGACTGGCACAGGGATGCGACGACCGCCGCGGCGTCACTGCCGTGGTGGTTCACCTTCACGGCGCGGCCGGTCAGGCTGATGCGCTCGGGGTGCGTGGAGTTGCCGAACTCTGCGACCAGGCGCGAGCCACTACCGCCTACGTCGAGAGCAACGACCCAGGCGTCGATCGCCACTTCATCGATATCCAGTGCGAGTTCGGACACCCGGTCATTCTGACACGGAACCGGGGCAAGGATGTCTAAAGAAAGGAGGAAATTCTGGTCTGTTCTGCCGCGCCATCTTGCCAAATGTCGGTTGTGTCCGACCGATGTGCCCGACGCCGGAGTCGCACCTTCCGTACCAAGGGCGAGTCCGGCGCCGGACACCGCAGGCACCGTCGCCTACTGTGAACACGTGCGCGGAGAGTTCAAGGTTCCACACGGAAAGCTGGTTCGTGTCGAGACCGAGGTGGTCGAGACCGAGGGTTCGGCCGGCCGGCTGGCTGACACGAGGGTGAGCGGGGACTTCTTCCTCGAACCCGACGAGGCCCTGGAGGCCATGGGCGAGGCCCTCGACGGACTGCCCGCCGACGCCTCGAAGGCCCAGCTGGCCGAGGCGGTGCGAGGGGCGCTGCGGGGGGCCACCGCCGTGGGGTTCGACGCCGACGCCGTGGCCGTCGCCGCCCGGCGGGCGCTGGGCCACGCGACCGCCTGGGAGGATCACGAGTTCCAGGTGATCCGCACCCCCGCGGTGTCGCCCCTGCTCAACGTCGCGCTCGACCAGGTGCTGACCGAGGAGCTGGGTGCCGGACGGCGTGGGCCGACCCTCAGGTTCTGGGAGTGGGACGAGTCCGCGGTGATCATCGGGTCGTTCCAGTCGCTGCGCAACGAGGTCGACGTCGAGGGCGCCGCACGGCACGGGGCCCGCGTGATCCGGCGGATCTCCGGGGGTGGCGCCATGTTCATGGAGCCCGGCAACACCATCTCCTACTCCCTGTACGTGCCGGGCTCGCTGGTGGACGGGCTGAGCTTCGAACGGTCCTACGCGTTCCTCGACGACTGGGTGATCGGCGCGCTGCACGGGCTCGGTATCGACGCCGCCTACGTGCCGCTCAACGACATCGCCTCGCCGGCCGGCAAGATCGCCGGCGCCGCCCAGAAGCGGCTCGCCGGGGGCGCCGTCCTGCACCACGCGACCATGGCCTACGACATGGACGCCGGCAAGATGACGGACGTGCTGCGGATCGGGCGCGAGAAGCTCAGCGACAAGGGGACCCGCAGCGCGAACAAGCGCGTGGACCCGCTGCGCTCCCAGACCGGGCTCGACCGGGCGGCGGTGATCGACGCCCTGGAGGCGTCGTTCCGTGCGCGGTACCGGACCGTGCCCGGCGAGATCACCACCGAGGAGTGGGCGCTCGCCGAGGGTCTGGTCGAGTCGAAGTTCGGCACGCAGAAATGGACCGCACGCGTCCCGTAGGCCGGATGCCTTGATCGGCAATCACAGTTTGGTAACACCCCTAGCAGATCATTCCTCACGTCAGTAATCTCCACGCAATGCCGCGTATTGGGAATTTCATTTCTCAGTAATTCACCTGGCTACTCTCGCGGCAACGAGCGGAAGGAAGCCGAACGATGACTCGAGCGATGCGGCGGCCCATAGCGGCGGCCACCGGTGCACTGCTGATCGCGGCCACGACGGCGGCGTGCGGTGGCGGGAGCGGGAGCGGCGACGGCGAGGGAGACGGCTCCCTCAGCGTGTGGATCATGCAGGGCACGAACCCGGACGCCGAGGACTTCTTCGCAGACGTCTCCACCGCGTTCGAGGAGCAGACCGGCGCGACGCTCGACGTCGAGTTCGTCGAGTGGGGCGACGCGCACGACCGGTTCGTCACCTCCATCGCGGGCGGCACCACCCCCGACGTCGCGGAGACCGGCACCACCTGGACGCCCGAGTTCGCCGACGCCGGCGCGCTCGCACCGCTCGACGAGTACGTGGACGGCGCCGGGATCGGCGACGACCTGGTCGAGGGCCTCGTCGAGGCCGGGACCTACGACGAGCAGCTCTACGGCATGCCCTGGTACGCCGGCGTGCGCTCGCTGGTCTACAACACGGAGATGTTCGAGCAGGCCGGCGTCGAACCGCCCACCACGTGGGCCGAGCTCGAGGACGCCGCGGCCGCGCTCAAGGAGGAGTACCCGGACAAGATCGCGGTGGCCGTCCCCGGTGACGCCGAGTTCACGGTCTACCCGTGGGTCTGGGGTGCCGGCGGCGAGGTCGCCACGCTCGACGGCGACACCTGGACCTCGGGCCTGGACAGCCCCGAGTCGCAGGAGGGCATCGAGTTCTGGACCGGGCTGGCCACCGAGGGCGGCTACTCGTCGGAGGGCGCCACCACGTGGCGCGAGACCGACGTGCTCGACGCGTTCGCCGCGGGCGACGTCGGCATGGCGGTCATGGGGTCCTGGACGCCGGCCGCGATCGTCGAGGCGAACGCGGACATGGAGGGCAAGTTCGCCGCCGTGCCGATCCCGGGCAAGGACGGCGGCATCGCCCCCTCGGTCCTCGGCGGCTCGCACCTGAGCATGTTCGAGACGGCGGAGGACAAGGAGCTGGCCTTCGCGTTCATCGAGATGATGACCACCGGTGAGTTCGCGCAGCAGTGGGGCGAGCAGTCCGGGTACTTCCCCGGCCAGGTCTCCCTGCTGGACGAGACCCTGGCGAGCACCGACCCGCTCGTGGCGCCGTTCGCGCAGCAGTTCGTCGAGGGCGGCGCCTCCGTGCCGGTCGCGCCCACCTACGGCGCGGTGCAGGCGAAGCTCACCACGAGCACGATGATGCAGTCGATCCTCTCCGGGGACGCCGACGTCGCGGAAGCGAGCAAGGCCGCCGCCGAGGAGATGACGAGCGTGCTGAACGGGTCTGAGTGACCCAGCACGTGACCCGGCGAACAGCTCAGCCGCCGGCGGAGACCCGTCCGCGAGAGAGAGTGCCGCGGCTCAGCCGGGCCAGGGCCGCCGTCGTGCGGCCCTGGCTGCTGCTCGCCCCCGCGCTGATCGTGCTCGCGGTGCTGCTGCTGTGGCCGCTGGTGCGGGTGTTCCTCTTCTCCCTGCAGGACTACGGCCTGCGCGAGATCACCACCGGCGAGCCGAACTGGATCGGCACGGCGAACTACGCCGAGATCCTCACGTCCCCCGAGCTGTGGACGGTGGTGCTGCCCAACACCGTCGGGTTCGCCGTGCTGTCCGTGGCGGGGACCGTCGCGTTCGGCACCGGGGTGGCGGTGCTCCTCGCGTCGCTCGGGACCTTCTGGCGCACCGTGACGTCCAGCGCGATCATGGCGGCCTGGGCCATGCCCGCGGTCACCGGTACGTACGTCTGGGTCTGGATCTTCGACGCCGACCGCGGGGTCTTCAACGACGTCCTCATGGGCCTCGGCCTGCTGGACGACCCCACCAACTGGTTCACCGACCGGTGGTCGTTCTACGCCATCGTGCTCCTGAACGTGATCCACCACGGCTTCCCGTTCGTCGCGATCACGGTGCTCGCGGGGCTGCTCGGCGTGCCGAAGGAGATGCTGGAGGCCGCCGAGATGGACGGCGCCGGGTCGTTCCGCCGGTTCTTCTCGATCATCGTGCCGCAGCTGCGGCAGGTGTTCGCCGTCGTGATCATCCTGTCGACGATCTGGGACTTCAAGGTGTTCGCGCAGGTGTACCTCATGCCCGGCGGCGCCGGCTCGAATCGATCAGTGCTGAACCTCGGGGTGTGGTCGTACGTCGAGTCGTTCGGGCAGAACAGGTACGGCTTCGGCTCGGCGATCGCCGTCCTGCTGACCCTGCTGCTGCTCGCCATCACCGCGGTCTACGTGCGTACCGTGCTGGCCGAGGAGGAACGATGAGCTCACGGCGCTCGCCGCTGCGGCAGCTCGGCAAGGGCGTGCTCGTCGCGCTCCTGCTCGTGTTCACCCTGTTCCCCGTCTACTGGATGCTGAACAGCTCGCTCGACGCGCGGGCCGGGCACACCAGCAGCTTCTGGCCGGCCGAGCCCACGCTCGACCACTACGTCTTCGTGCTCACCGAGGGCGGGTTCGGCACGTTCCTGCGCAACTCCCTGCTGGTGGCGCTCGGCACCGTGCTGGTCTCCTCGGTGCTGGCCCTCCTCGCGTCGGTGGCCGTCGCGCGCTTCCGCTTCAGGATGCGCACGCAGATCCTCATGCTGGTGCTGATCGTGCAGATGGTGCCGCTCGAGGCGCTCGTCATCCCGCTGTTCGTCCAGGTCCGGGACCTCCAGCTGCTGGAGACCCTGCTCGGCCTGGTCGTCGTGTACGTGGCGCTCGCGCTGCCGTTCGGGATCTGGATGCTGCGCGGCTTCGTCGCGGCGGTGCCGGTCGAGCTGGAGGAGGCCGCGTACCTCGACGGCGCGAGCTGGGGCCGGATGTTCTGGTCGGTCCTGCTGCCGCTCGTGGCGCCGGGACTGGTCGCGACGAGCATCTTCAGCTTCATCACCGCGTGGAACGAGTTCATCTTCGCGATGACGATGCTCGGCGGCGCGACGGAGAACTACACGGTCGCGATCGGCCTGCGCTCGTTCTTCGGCGTCCACTCCAACGACTGGGGCGCCATCATGGCAGCCTCCACGATCATCACCGTGCCGGTCATGATCTTCTTCGTCCTGGTCCAGCGCCGGCTCGCGTCGGGTCTCACCGCGGGGGCCGTCAAGGCATGACGGCGGAGCACGCCGGGCCCGCCCGCACCGTCACCCGCACCGTCTCCCGCACGGAGCGCGCGGTCAACGGCGTGCTCCTGCCGGGATTCGAGGGCGTGCGCGTACCGGACCGGCTGGCCGACGCCGCCCGCGCCGGCCTGGCCGGCGTCGTCTACTTCGCGCGGAACACGCCGGACGTCGCCACCACCGCCACGCTGTCCGCCGCCCTGCACTCGATCTCGCCCGACCTGCTGATCGCGGTCGACGAGGAGGGCGGCGACGTCTCGCGGCTCGAAGCGGCCACCGGGTCGTCCCTGCCCGGGGCGGCGGCGCTCGGCGCCTACCCCGGCGGCGGCACCGTGTCCCTGGACGCCGGCCGGGCACTGGGCCGGCTGCTGGCCGCGACCGGCATCGACCTGCTCCTCGGCCCCGTGCTCGACGTCGTCTCCGAGCCGGACAACCCCGTGATCGGCGTCCGCGCCTTCGGGACCACGCCCGACGGCGTCGCGCGGCACGGCATCGCGTTCGCCCGCGGCGTGCGCAGCGCGGGTGTGGGCGTCTGCGGCAAGCACTTCCCCGGCCACGGCGCCACCACCGTCGACTCGCACGTGGGGCTGCCGGTCGTGGACGAGCCGCTCGACGTCGTCCGCGCGCGCGACCTGCTCCCGTTCGCGCGCGCCCTGCGGCCCGAGGGCCGGGACGCCGGCCAGTCGGCCCTCGACGCGGTCATGACCGCCCACGTGCTCTACCCCGCGCTCGGCCCGGCGCCCGCCTCCATCGAGCCGGCCGCCACGCGGCTGCTCCGCGAGCTCGGCCACACCGGCCCGATCATCACCGACGCCCTCGACATGGGCGCCCTGCGCCAGCTCACCGGCTCGGTGGGGGAGGCCGCCGTCCGCGCCGTCGAGGCCGGCGCCGACCTCCTCTGCCTGGGGCTCGACCCGGCCCTGTACACGGAGTCGTACGACGCGCTGAGCCGGGCCGTCGCCACCGGACGCCTGACCGTCGAGCGGCTCGAGGAGTCGGGGGAGCGCAGGCACCGGCTCGTGGCAGCACTCCGGGACCGTCGGGCAGCGGCCGGCGCGGCGACCGGCGTCCGCGCCGCGCAGGAGGCGCTCGCGGACCTGTCGGCGCTCGGGGCGCACATCGCGGACGCCGTCGTGCACGTGCGGGGCCGGCTCGTGCCGCTCGCGGCGGACGCCGAACCCGACGTCGTCGACCTGCGCACCCGGCTGGACCATGCCGCCGGACGCACGGCCCGGCACGTCCAGTCCGCGGTCGCGGCGGCATGGCCGGGCGCCAGGCTGTCGCGGGGTCCGTCGCCGGGCGAGACCGGGGAAACACCTGGTGAGGGAGTTGCATGGGAGGGGGCTGCGGAACTTCTTCTCGACGAATCTGGACTTGCGGTGCTTATTGCCCGAATCTCCCGGTACGGTGTATCGGCGGATCTCGACAGAACTGGTGTCAAACGTGGCGCAGAATTTCCTGGGGGCGTTCCCCGGGGTGCGTCCCGCTCCGAACCACTCGTCGTGATCACCCGTGAACCCGTCCCGGGTTCGGCTGAACGCGCCCGGCTGGAACGGCTCTGGGCGGTCCGGCCGGATCTCGTAGTGGTCCACACGGGGCTTCCCGGACCGGTGGACGACTGGTTCGGGACGCTGAGTGGTGGTGGCCCGGCTGTCGTGGTGGCGTGCGGGACCGGACGAGCGAACGCGGCGGCCGCCGTAGAGCGTCTCCGCGGCTCCGTGGACCGGCGGGACAGCGAAGAACAGCGCAGCAGCGAGCAGTGAGAGCAGCCATGAGCGATGAGCAGTGCGGGTTCCAGAAGAGGGACCGCGACCTACAGCAGGACAGAGACCGACAGCACCGAGACCGACAGCGCAGCGTCCGACGACGCGGTGCAGGTAATGAGAGAGGGGCCCGCCGATGATCGCGGAGGCTGGATTCGAACGGCACGCACAGTCGTTGCCGCGCCCGGTCTCACCCACCGAGGAGCGCAACCCGCGGACCCGCGACATCGACGTGGTCTCCACGGCCGAGATGGTGCGCATGATCACCGACGAGGATGCCGCGGTGATCGCCGCCGTACGCGCCGCGCACCCGCGCATCGTCGAGGCGATCGACATCGCGGTGGACGGGATCCGCGCCGGCGGACGGGTGCACTACGTGGGTTCGGGCACGTCGGGCCGCATGGGCCTGCTCGACGCCGCGGAGCTCCTGCCGACCTTCGGCGTGGGCGAGGAGATGTTCGTGCCGCACCTCGCGGGCGGGCTGAACGCCTTCAAGAAGGCGGCTGAGGGCGCGGAGGACGACATCGCGGCGGGTGGCGCGCTGGTCGCCGACGTCGGGCCGGCCGACATCGTGTTCGGCATCGCCGCCAGCGGCGGCACCCCGTACGTCGGGGGAGCGCTCGACATGGGCCGTGCGCGGGGGGCGCGGACCGTGCTGCTCGCGTCGAACCCCTTCGCCTCCCTGGCGTCCAAGGCGGACATCCCGATCCTGGTGAACACCGGGCCGGAGGCCATCACGGGGTCCACCCGCATGAAGGCCGGCACCGCCCAGAAGATGGTGCTGAACACCTTCTCGACGGCGGTCATGGTGCGGCTCGGCAAGACCTACTCGAACCTCATGGTCGAGGTGCTCGCGACCAACGCCAAGCTGCGCAGGCGACTGGTCCGGCTGCTCACGCAGGCGACGGACCTGGACGACGACGTGTGCGAGAACGCGCTGGCCGCGACCGACGGCGACCTGCGGGCCGCGCTCGTGATGCTCGTGGCGGGCGTCGACCGGTCGGCGGCGACGCGTGCTCTGGCCGTCGTCCCGGGCCGGGTCGGCGGCCCGTCGGTGCGTGAGGCGCTGGCGGCGCTGGGCATAGACCCGGCGTAGCGCGAGGTAGGTTCCGCGAAGTAGAGCGCCTGTCCGGTCTCCCTGGCGAAACCAGGAAGACCCGGACAGGCGCTCTACTTCGCGGAACCCACCTCGCCGGCGTCAGGCGGGGGTTACCTCGGCGGCCAGCTTCGCGACCAGGATGTCGCCGCCCTTGGTGAGCTGCTGCCCGCGCTCCTCGAACCCGAGGCGACCGTGGAAGCGCAGCGAACCGAGGTTCGGCGGGTCCAGGTTGACCTCGCAGGTGACGACGTCGTGGCCGGCGGTGCGGGCGGCGTCGAACACCGCGTCGTAGAAGAGCTTGCCGATGCCCCGGCCCCGGGCCCCCTCGCCCACCACTATGCGGTCCACGTACAGGTGGTCCAGGCCGCGCTCCTCGAACCACGCGTAGTTCTCGCCGGCCCAGTCCTCGCCGCCCTCCAGGGCGACGACGAAGCCGAGCGGGTCCGCGGGCGTCTCGGGGTCGACGGCGACCAGGGCGAGCGACGAGGCGTCGAGCAGCTCGACCATGTCGTCGGCAGGGGTGTCCGGGACGGCGGGGATCGACGCGTTGTTGAGCGTGACCAGGCGAGAGATGTCGGCGTCAGTGGCGGGGCGCAGCAGGGTGGCCATGGGCATGGCGCGATCACTCCAAGGAGTTCGAGGGGGAGCCCCCGACGTTAGCCGTTTCGCCCGCTCGGGTCTGTGACCTGCGTCAAAGAGTGGTGGCGGTCACTCGTGGCCCGAACACCGCTGTGCCCACCCGCACGATGGTCGCGCCCTCGGCGATCGCCAGCTCCAGGTCGCCGGTCATGCCCATGGAGAGCTCAGTGGCAGCGCTCGTCCCCGGGGCGCCCGACGCGCGGACCTCGTCACGGACGGCCCGCAGCCGCGCGAACCCCGCCCGGACCGTGTCCTCCGCGGAGCCGTCCTCCGCCGGGCTTTCGCCCGCCGGCTCAGGGAGGCGCGCGCCGATCGTCATGAACCCGGTCAGCCGCAGGCCCGGCAGCGTGGCGACCGCGATCGCGAGCGGTACGGCGTCGTCGGGCCGGACGCCGTACTTGCTCTCCTCGCCCGTGACGTTGACCTGGACCATCACGTCCAGGGCGCGGTCGCCGGTGCGGCCGTCGCGCACGCAGCGGTCCGAGACGGCCTGGGCGAGCTCCAGCGAGTCGAGCGTCTCCAGGCCCGTGCTGGTGGCCAGCACCTGGTTGATCTTGTTGCGCTGCAGGTGGCCGATCATGTGGACCTGCAGCGCACCGGCCGCTACCCGGTCCGCGACGGCGGGCGCCTTCGCGACCAGCTCCTGCACGCGGTTCTCGCCGATCAGGTCGACGCCCGCCGCCAGCGCCTCGAGCACGGCCTCCGGCGTCTGCGTCTTGGTCGCGACGAGGAGCCGCATCTCGGCCGGGTCGCGTCCGGCGGCGACGGCGGCTGCGGTGATGCGGTCGCGGACGAGCGCGAGGCGCTCGGCGACGGAGGGCTGGGACTGGTCGGGCACGCGGCGAGTCTATTTCGGCCGGGCCGTGCGGTTGCACGTTCGTCCGCGGGCGGTTCAGGGTGGGATCAGGGGGTTTCCCGGTTCCGAGGACCTGTTCGCTACGGAAGGATGGGACCCATGAAGACGCTGCTGAACATCATCTGGGTCATCTTCGCGGGGTTCGGGCTGTGGCTCGGATACATGCTCGCAGGGATCATCTGCTGCCTGCTCATCGTCACCATCCCGTTCGGCATCGCGTCCTTCCGCATCGCGGGGTACGCCCTGTGGCCGTTCGGCCGTGAGGTCGTCGAGAGCCCCCGCTCCGGGGCGTTCGCCCTGATCGGGAACGTCATCTGGGTGATCGTGGCCGGCTGGTGGCTCGCGCTGGGGCACATCGTCACCGCGATCCCGCTCGCCATCTCGATCATCGGCATCCCGATGGCCTGGGCGAACCTCAAGCTCATCCCGGTCTCGCTCATGCCGCTCGGCAAGCAGATCGTCTCCAGCGACGCCCTGCTGCCGACCTACCGCAAGCAGGTAACCGCAGCCTGATCGAGCACGTCCGCTGACAACTGGCGCCCGGTGGTCGAGCTTGTCGAGACCCAGGTCTCGACAAGCTCGACCACCGAACACCGGGGCCGGCTCAGTCGCGGGCGATCGGGGCCGTCCTGCCGGCCGTCAACGTGACCAGGTCGGAGGGGGCCAGGCCGATGTCCAGGCCGCGTCGGCCGCCGGAGACGTAGACGACGTCGTACGCCTCCGCGGACTCGTCGAGCACGGTGAGGTGCCGCGTCTTCTGGCCGAGCGGCGAGATGCCGCCCACCACGTACCCGGTCGCCCGCTCCGCCGCCGCGGGCTCGGCCATCGCGGCCTTCTTGCCGCCGGCGGCCCGGGCGAGGGCCTTGAGGTCCAGCTTGCGGTCCACCGGCACAATGCCGACGACGAGCTTCCCGTCGACGTCGGCCAGCAGGGTCTTGAACACCTGCGGGGCGTCGACGCCGATCGCCTCCGCCGCCTCCATGCCGTAGCTGAGGTCGCTCGACGGGTCGTGCTCGTACGGGTGCAGGGTGTGCTGCACACCGGCCTTCTCGAGGGCCACGACGGCCGGTGTCCCATGGCTGGCGCGCGCTGTCTTCTTGACCACGACGTGATTGTGCCCCCTCGGGCCCGGGCGGCGCACGGGCTTCCGGGGAAATCAGTTAGCGTGGGTAACGTGTTAGCCCTCCTGGTCCTCGCCATCCTCGTCGGGGGCTCCCTGCAACGTGTCGCGGGGATGGGCTTCGGGCTCGTCGCCGGGCCGTTCATCGTGCTCCTCATCGGCCCCGTCGAGGGCGTGCTCTTCGTCAACCTCGCCGGCGCGATGATGGCGCTGCTGGTGCTCGGGCGGACGATCCGCGGCGTCGACTGGCGCCGCTACCGCTGGCTGGTGACGGCGTCGGTCCTCGTCACCGTGCCGGCCGCCCTGGTCATCCGGGACGCCAGCACGTCCGCGCTCGAGATCGGCATGGGTGCCATCGTCGTGGGCGCGATGGCGCTCGCCCAGGTCACCTCACGCCTGCGCGGGGCGGAGCGCGCGTTCGCACCGGAGGCGCGCCTGCCGCTGCTGATCACGGGCGCGGCGGCCGGGTTCGGCAGCGTCGCGGCGGGGATCAGCGGCCCGCCCATCGCCGTCTACTCGGTGCTCGACCGGTGGGACCCACGAGCGTTCGCGGCAACGGTCCAGCCGATCTTCCTGACCAACGCGCTCGCGGCGATGGCGGCGAAGCTCCTGGTCGCCGACGCCACGTTCCCGGACCTGGCCATCTGGGAGTGGGCGGTGGTCCTGGTCGCCCTCCTGGCCTCCGTCGGGCTGGGCGAGCTGCTCGTGGGACGGATCTCGGCGAGCGCCACGCGCAAGGTGCTCGTGACGCTCGCCTACGTCGGAGGGCTCGCGACCCTGACCCGCGGCCTCCTCTCCCTCTGACGCGATCACCACCACACCGGTCAGCCCTTGGCGAGCGGCCCCAGGACCATCGACGGTTCGCCCGACGGCGTGAGCCTGGCCGTCCCGAGGTTCCCGACCGTGCAGCTGCCGCTGCGCGGGGCCCCGCCGTTCCACACCTGCCGCAGGCAGTTGCGCATCGCGAGCTGCCCCCAGTAGCTGGGGTGCAGCGACTCCTGGACGAAGTACGGCGAGTCGCCGATCGTGGTGACCGTGCGGATCTGGTTGACCCACTCGGTCCGGTCGGCGGCGCCCGGCGACTGCCAGCTCGGCAGGCCGATCTCCTCGTACAGCCCGACCCCCTTCTCGCACAGCCGCTTGCCGTCGAACGCGTGCGTCATGTCAAGTGTGCGAACGTTCGATAGCCCGACGTCGGACGCGGCACCCAGCAGCGCGCCGTTGATGGTCGGCAGCGCCGTGGCGTTGGCCCAGTCGGCGTCCCGGTTCCAGATGCCGCACCCGCCGACGGACTGCCGTGTGTAGCCGGACTCGGAGTACCGGAAGCCGGAGCTGCTCGGCATGGGCGACGGATAGGTCTGGACCACCAGGGTCCACTGGGAGGTGCTGTACCCGGCGTTGCTCATCGCGGTCGCGACGTTGCCGAGGGCTCCGGCCACCCGGGACCGGATGGCGGCCACGTTCGCGGCGGTGAAGTTCTCCGCGACGGAGCTGTCGTCGTGGCAGTAGTTCTTCCACCAGGACGGCGACGTGAGGAAGTTGACGACGCAGGTCTGGACGGCGCTCGCGAACTCGAAGTCGTTGCCGCCGATCGAGACGACGACCATGCGCACGTTCCTGGTGGTGGCGGCCTCCTGGAGCATGAGCGCCTGGCCCTTGCCCGCCGAGCTGTTGAAGAAGTCGATGCCGGGCTTGAAGTTCGTGCCGGCCGCGGTGGCGGTCCGGGCCCCGCTGCAGGCGAGATTGAGCCCGTTGACCCCGCCGCCGATGTGGGCCTCGGCGGACGACGCCCGATGGCAGCGGGCGATGGTCTCGCCGGTGCCGCCGGCGTTGTCGTGGTAGGCGTTCGGGCCGAGCGCGTCGGCGCGCCGGTAGTCGGCGTTGGAGGCGCCGGCCCAGCGGCCGGCCTCCCCGGAGATGTAGGAGTCGCCGAGGGTGACGACCCACGGTGTCCCGACACCGGGGCCGTCGGCGGCCAGGGGGGCGGCGGACGCGGGCGACGCCGCGACGAGTGCGGCTGGAACGATGAGCGAGAACAGTGCGGTGAGTGTGGCAGGGCGGAAGCGCATGGAAACACTCCTGTCGTCCGGGCCGGGCCAGCGACGTTGCTGACCCTGACTCAAGTAACAGAAGCGTACGAAACTTACCTCGAATGGTAAATATTAACCCAAGTGCGGATTCTGATCAGATCTGCCCGACGCCCAGCACCGTGAGCACTACCTCGCCCGCCTCGTCGCTCGCCGCGAGGTCGACCAGGGCGGTGAAGGCCCAGTCGCGGTTGCTGTCGGCGTCGTCGAGCACCTGCCGGACCCACCAGGTCCCCGCCTCGACGCGGACGGTGTCGCCGTCGGCGCTTCCTGGCAGCTCGGCACCCGGCTCGAGGATCGTCAGCAGCGCGCCCGACCGCGCCTCCGGGCCGAAGCCGACGGCGTCGTCGCCCTGTTCCTCGAACAGCGGGTCCAGGGCGTCCGCCCACGCGTCGGCGTCCCAGCCGCCGCCCAGCGCGGCCAGAGCGCCGTAGGACTCGCGGGCGATCAGCTCGACGCGGCGGAACATCGCGTTGCGGACCAGCCGGCGGAACGCGCGCGGGTTGCCGGTGACCGGTCGTGCGGGGGCCTCGGCCCCGGCGTCGGCCAGCTCGCCGTCCGTCACGAGGTCGGCATCGTCGTCCACGGGGTTGGCCAAGCGCTCCCACTCGTCGAGCAACGACGAGTCCACGCCGCGCACGAGCTCGCCGAGCCACTCGATGATCTCCTGCACCTCCTCGGTGCGGTGCTCGTCGGGGACCACCTGGCGCACGGCGCGGTACGCGTCCGCGAGGTAGCGCAGGACCACGCCCTCGGTGCGCTCCAGGCCGTAGACGCTCACGATCTCGGCGAACGTCATGGCCTTCTCGACCATGTCGCGCACCACGGACTTGGGGGAGAGCTCGGCGTCCGCCACCCACGGGTTGGTGCGGCGGTAGGCCTGGAACGCGGGCTCCAGGAGGTCGGCCAGCGGCTTGGGCCACGTGACCTCCTCCAGGAGCTCCATGCGCTCCTCGTACTCCAGGCCCTCGGCCTTCATCGCCGCGACCGCCTCGCCGCGGGCCCGGTTCTGCTGGCCCATGAGCACCTGGCGCGGGTCGTCGAGGGTGGCCTCGATGATGGAGACGACGTCGAGCGCGTGCGTCGGGCTCTCGACGTCGAGCAGGTCCATCGCGGCGAGGGCGAATGGCGACAGCGGCTGGTTCAGCGCGAAGTCGCGGGGGAGGTCGACCATGAGGCGGGCCGACGGGCGGAGGCGGCCCTCGGCGTCGGGCACCCGGACCTTCTCGACGACGCCCGCGATCCGCAGCGACCGGTAGATCCGGAACGCCTGCCGCACGTGCTCGGCCTGCTGCGTCTCGGTGTCGTGGTTGGCCGTCAGGAGGTGGCGCATGGCGTCCACGGGATCGCCGGCGGCGCCCGCCATCCCGTGACCCGCCGACCGGGCCGACGCGCGGGCCAGGACGTTCAGCACCATCGCGTGGTTCACGCGGAACTGGGAGACGAGCGGCTCCGGATCGGCGTCGCGCAGGCGCTCGAAGGTCGCGTCGGTCCAGTTCACGCTGCCCGACGGCGCCTTCTTGCGCACGATCTTCTTCAGCTTCTTCGGGTCGTCGCCGGCCTTGGCCAGGACCTTCCGGTTCTCGATGACGTGGTCGGGCGCCATGACGAGCACCTCGCCCACCGTGTCGAACCCGGCGCGGCCCGCCCGGCCCGCGATCTGGTGGAACTCGCGGGCGCTCAGGTGGCGCATGCGCTCGCCGTCGTACTTCACGAGGCTCGTCAGCAGCACCGTACGGATCGGCACGTTGATGCCGACGCCCAGGGTGTCCGTGCCGCACACGACCTTGAGCAGGCCCTTCTGCGTGAGGCGCTCCACGAGGCGGCGGTACTTCGGCAGCATGCCCGCGTGGTGCACGCCGACCCCGTGCCGCAGGAACTTGCTGAGCGTCTTGCCGAACCCGGTGCCGAACCGGAAGGCGCCCATCTCCGCGATGATCGCCTCCTTCTCGGACTTGGTGGAGACGTTCATGGACAGCATGGACTGCGCCCGGTCGACGGCGTCCTTCTGTGTGAAGTGGACCACGTACACCGGGGCACGGTGGGTGGTGACGAGCTCCTGGATGACGTCGGTGAGCGGCTCGACGACGTAGGAGAACGTCAGCGGCACCGGGCGCTCGGCGCCCGCGACCTCGGCGACGGGCCGGCCGGTGCGCTCCTCGATGTCCTCGCGCAGCCGGGACGTGTCGCCCAGGGTGGCGCTCATGAGGATGAACTGGGTGTCCGTGAGCTCCAGCAGCGGGACCTGCCAGGCCCAGCCGCGCTGGGGGTCGCCGTAGTAGTGGAACTCGTCCATGACGACCTGCGAGATGGCGTCGTCGTCGGCGTCCACGCCGCTGCCGCTCCCGCTGTCGCCGCGGCGGAGCGCGACGTTCGCGAGGATCTCCGCGGTGCAGCAGATGATGGGGGCGTCCGGGTTGACGGCGGAGTCGCCGGTCATCATGCCGACGTTCTTCGAGCCGAACGCCGCGACCAGGTCGAAGAACTTCTCGCTGACCAGCGCCTTCAGCGGCGCCGTGTAGTACGTGCGCCCGCCGCGCCCCGACCGGTGGGCGGCCAGGGCAGCGAACTGCGCGCCCATGGCGACCATCGACTTGCCGGAGCCCGTGGGCGTCGCGAGCACGACGTGCGAACCCGTCATGACCTCCAGGAGGGCTTCCTCCTGGTGCGGGTAGAGCGCGCGCCCGCCCCCGGCGGCCCACTCGCTGAAGCTCTCGAACAGGACGTCCGGGTCGGGGTCCTTGCCCGTCGGTGCGGGCAGGTACGGGATGAGGGTCCCGGCAGGCTTCGGGGTGGCCGACGCCGGTCTGGGATCGCTGGTGGCGGAGAAGGCTGTCGCGGAGGTCGAGGTTGTCGAGGAGGGCGCCGTCATGGTGCTGCCCATTCTTGCAGGCGGGTGAAGCGTGCTGTGGGACAGGGCTACGCCTCGCGCGCCGGAGCGGCCCCCGACCGCTTCTCGCCGGCCTGGACCGCGACGACCCCCGCGAGGATCAGGACGCCGCCCACCAGCTGGATCGGCCGGGGGAGCTCGCCGAGCAGCAGCCAGGCGAACCCGATGGCCGCGACGACCTCGAACAGCCCGACGAACGAGGACAGCCGCGGGCCGAGGAGGCGGCCGGCGGCGATGCCCGCGACGTAGGCGAACCCGGCCGTGACGATGCCGAGGCCCAGGACCGGCAGCCACCACGGCACCTCCGTGCCCGCGTAGACGGGCGACGCGGTGCTGTAGGTCAGGGGCATGATCCCCGTCGCGCCGAGCAGGCCCAGGGCGAGGGAGGCGGTGGTCAGACCGCCGGCGGCCAGTGCCAGCGGCGGCAGGCCCGTGTCGGGGTTCGCGTTGATGACGAAGTAGGTGGAGACGCCGAGCATCGCGACAAGGGCCCAGGCGACGCCCGCGGGGTCGACGGCGGTGGCGCCCGGGTCGCCGGAGACCAGGTCCAGCACCAGGACGAGCCCGACGGCGGCGAGCAGCGTGCCCATGACGGTGGCCCTGGTCGGCCGCTGGCCGTGCCGCAGCCAGAACCAGAGCACCACGGCCGCCGGCGCCGTGTACTCGATGAGGAGCGCCGGGCCGATCGCCATGTACTGCACGGCGGAGAAGTAGGCGAACTGGCAGCCCGCGACCGACACCGCGCCGTAGATCGCGATGAGCCCGAGATTGCGCCGCACGGGGCGCCAGTCCCCGCGCAGCGACACGATGCCGAGCGGGAGCACGACCACCGCCGCCAGCACGACGCGGGCGAGGACCATGGCGCCCGGGCTCCAGCCGGTGTCGAGCAGCCCGCTGGCGAAGACCCCCGACAGGCTGAAGGCCGCGGCGGAGAGACCTGCGAACACCAGGCCGGTGGCCAGGCGGCGGGTCGGCGGCGTCGGGACGGCGCCGGCCCTGGTCGTGATCAGGCCCGTCCCGCCGGTGTCAGGTGTCACAGCGCTCATGGGTCCTGACAGTAGGGGCCGTCGGGATAAGGTGTCAACGTGGTTTTCACTCATGACACCGAGGAAGCGCTCCAGGCCACCGTCGCGCTGGTGAACGCCGCCGAGCCGCCGGTCACGCTCACGACCGTCGCGGAGCTGGACGCGTTCTTCGTCCGGCACGGCTACACGGGGCGGCACGACAGCACCCGGGCCGAGCTCGACGAGGTGCTGGAGCTCCAGGCACCCCTGCGCGAGCTGCTCACGGCGGACCGGGACTCGGCGGCGCACCTGGTCAACAAGATGCTGGCCGACGCAGGCGCGATGCCTCAGCTCGTGCGCCACCCACCCCTCGACTGGCACATCCACGCGGTGCCCTCGGACGCCCCGCTCGCCACGCGCATCCTCGTGGAGACGGCGATGGCGATGATCGACGTGATCCGGGACGACGAGCTGTCCCGCCTCGCGGTCTGCGCGGACAGCGACTGCGAGGGGATAGTCCTCGACCTCTCCCGCAACCGCTCCCGCCGCTACTGCTCCACCACGTGCAGCAACCGCAACGCCCAGGCGGCCCACCGGGCACGCCGGGCGGATCAGACGGTGAGCGCGTAGCGGGTTCGTCCCGACCGCACCGCGGGGCTGCTCGCCGGCGTGCTCAGCCCAGGTCCCACAGGAGCCGGTAGTAGGCGACGCGGTCGGGGTCCTCGTCGATCCCGTACGCGTCGTAGACGAGATGCTCGTAGCCGGGCCCGTAGTTCCAGTCCAGGCTGTAGGTGGCGATGGCCAGGTCGGCCCAGCGGTCGGCGACACCGAGCGCGCCGAGGTCCACGTGGCCGGCCCAGCGGCCGTCGTCGTCGAGCAGGGTGTTCGGGGCGCAGGCGTCACCGTGGCAGACGACCAGCCGGTCGTGGTCCGGTGCGTCGGCGGCGCGTGCGCGCGCCTCCGCGGACCAGCCGTCGGACGCCTGGCCGCCGGCCGCCAGCGCCTCGGCGACGGCGATCCGGTCGTCGATGCTCCAGGTCCACGGGCACTCGTCGACAGGAAGGGCGTCGTGGAGCGCGCGCAGCCCTGCGCCGATCGCCCGGGCGGCGGTCTCGGGCTCGGCGAGCCACCGGGGGTCGACGGCGGAGCGCGCGTCGATCGCCAGCGTCGCTAGCCACTCGGCGTCCTCGTCGGCGCCGACCTCCAGCACCTCCGGCACCGGCGTGTACTGAGCCGCCCACTGCATCCGTGCCGCCTCGCCGGCGAGGTCGACGCCCTCGATGGTGGCCCGCTCCGAGCGGGGCGCCCACTTCACGAAGTAGGCGGGCCGCTGCAGCGACGTCGGCACCGGGTCGACGCGGAACGTGAGGCCGCCGAGCTCGTTGCTCCAGGCCGGCGTGACGAGCGCTTCGCCGGCGAGCTCCCGCACGACGTCGGGCACGGAGATCTCGCCGGTGGGGATCGTCATGTGGTCAGCGTGCCAGACCTCGCAGCGACGCCACGACGTGTCTTACGGACGCCGCGCCGGGTGGGCCGAGATGCGTCGGCCGCGGGTCGTCCGAACGATGTACGAGGGCGGACGGAGATCGTCCGTCCGGCCGACGACGCGGCGGGCCGGCCGCGACAGGGTCGGGACATGCCTGCCGACACACCATTGAGCACGTCACCCTCGCGGACGCCGGAACGGACGCCGGCGTCCGCAACCGCGCCGCCGAGCGCCCCGCCGGGCACCGGCGGCCGGATCGCCGCGCTCGATGTCCTGCGCGGGATCGCGATCGTCGGCACCCTCGCCAGCAACATCTGGATCTTCAACGCGCCCGGCGGTCCCGCCGAGTGGATCTCCGACGGCTTCGCCGGCGCGGAGCCGGTGCAGCGCGTGCTGCAGGCGCTGTCCAACGGCAAGTTCCTCGGGCTGCTCACCCTGCTGTTCGGGGTGGGTCTCGAGCTGCAGTACCGGTCGATGGTCCGCCGCGGCATGCCGTGGCCGGGCCGGTACGCGCTGCGCGCCGGGATCCTGTTCGTCGAGGGCCTGGTGCACTACGTCCTCGTCTTCGAGTTCGACGTCCTGATGGGCTACGCGATCGCGTCCCTCGTGGCCGCGTACCTCATCGGGCGGAGCGACCGGGCCGTGCGCGCCTGGGGCGGTGTGCTGGCAGGGCTCTTCGTGGTGGCGATCGCGGGCGCCACGGCGCTGATGGTCGCGACGGGCGGGTCGGGGACGGCGTCGGACGGCGGGACGCAGGCGGCCGACACGACGACCATGTCGACGGCGAGCTGGTTCGACCAGGTCCTGCTGCGTCTCGAGCACATGGGGTTGTTCCGGATCGAGCTGCTCCTGATCGTGCCGTCGGCCACCGTGCTGTTCCTGGTCGGCTCGCGGCTCGTGCGCGCAGGCCTGTTCACCACGACCGAGGACGGGGCGCGGGTGCGCCGTCGGCTCGCAGGGGTGGGACTGGGTGTCGGCGTCCCGCTCAACGCGCTGACGACCTGGGCCGGGCCGGACTGGTTCCTCGTCGACCGGTACCTGGTCCCGCCGCTGGTGGCCGCGGGGATCCTGGCGCTGGGCACCACCCTCGTCGCCCGGGCGAGGACCCGTCCGGGTCTGCTCCGCCGTGGTGTCGAGGGCGTCGGGCGGACGGCGCTGTCGTGCTACGTGCTGCAGAACGTGCTGGCCTCGGCGCTCTGCTACGACTGGGGGCTGGGGCTCGCCGGAGGCGGACCCTGGCAGGTCGTGGCGATGTGGGCGGGCATCTCGCTCGCGCTGATGATCCTGGCGCCGCTCTGGCTGCGGCGGTGGCCGCGCGGGCCGATCGAGCTCCTGATGCACCGCGTCTACGACGCGCGGCGCCGCTGACGGAGCCCCGCTGACCTGGCCGTCGACCGGGCGCCGCCGACCGCGGGCGCCCCCTGCCGGACGCGGAGGCTCTCCTCGGCGTCCCACAGCGCCCGGTAGTAGGCGGTGCGCTCGCGGTCGGGTGCCACGCCGTAGGCGGTGAGCACCAGGGGTTCGAGCCCGGGTCCGTAGCGGCGCGTGACGCTGCGCGTGGTCACCGCGATGTCGGACCAGCGGTCCGCGACGCCCAGGTCGCCGACGTCGACGTGGGCCACGAACCCGCCGGCCCGGTCGAGGAGCGTGTTCGGCACCGTGGCGTCCCCGTGGCAGACGACCGGCCGGTCGGCCGGCGGCGGGGTCCCGAGTGCGGCGGCGGTTCTCGCGCGCTCCGCCGTACCCAGCGCGGCGCTCAGCGCGGCGCTCAGCGCGGCGACGCGGGTCTCGGCGGTGCGGACGAACGGGCAGGTGTCGGTGGGGAGCGCGTCGTGGAAGCGGCGCAGGCCGATGCCGATCGCTATGGCGGAGCGCTCGGCCTGGTCGTGCCACCGGGGCTCGATGGCCGACGACGCGATCTCGCCGCGGACCTCGACGGCCGCCGTCAGCAGCCACGAGCCCTGGGCGTCCCGCCCGGCGTCCAGCACGCGGGGGACCGGGGTGAACGAGGCCGCCCAGAGCAGGCGGTCGGCCTCGGCGAGCGGGTCGGGGCAGGGTGCGCCGTCGGGCACCCACTTGAGGTACGACCGCCGGCTGCCGCCCTCCGTCTCGAGCCGGACCGTGAAGCCGCCGTACTCGTTGCGCCACACCGGTACGACCGTCGCCCCGGACCGCAGCTGATCGGCCAGGTCATGTACGACGGACGGCACTTCGACGGGCGTCGGACCGATGCCGACGAGCGCGTTCGACACCCCATGATCGTCCCATGAAGCGGGTGAAAAAGTGCTCCTGATTCGGAGCGGCCGCGGGCACTGGGCAACACGGTCGGCCGAGGAGGTGGATCGGTGGACGCGGCCAGGTGACGGCGCTCGCGGGTGAGGCCGGGTGCGCGACGTCGTGGACCGACGTTGCGCACCCGGCCTCCGTGGTGGGCCGCGCGAACGTCAGACGGCGCTCGGTGCACCGTGTGTGCCCAGGGTGCCTGCCGGCGCGGCCGAGCCCGATGCCGCCGTGCCGGAGACCGTGACGTCGACGCACTGGTAGAACGCGTTGACCGTGTTGGCGACGTTCCAGCGGGCGAAGATCGTGTGGTCGCCGGCGGGCAGGCCGGTCAGGGTGTGCTCGACGGTCGCCCCGGGCTGGGCTCCGCCGTCGTCCACGGTCTTGAAGAGCTGGCCGTCCACGAAGTACTCCCACGTCGAGGTGGCGTGCCGGGCGGTGATCTGCCAGCGGAACGTGGTGTCGCCACTGATGGTGGTGCGCGGCCAGGGCAGCGAGTCGTCGTCGACCACCGTGAAGCCGCTGCCGCCCGAGCACTGCGTCGAGCCCTTCGGCGCCTCGATGCTCTGCGGCTCGTACTGCAGGCCGCCGCAGTCGAAGCTCACTGCTCCCGTGGCGCAGTGGTCCGCGCGGCTGGGCGGGCTGGTGATCCAGCCGTGGGCCTGCGCCTGGGGGACGAGCGCGCTCGGGGCGACAACGAGGAACGCCGCCGCGAGAGCCGTCGTCGCGAGGGCGGCGAGCAGTGAGCGGGTCTGTGTGGCGCGGGCCTGCAGGGCATGGGTGTGCGTGCGGCTGGGGTGCGGGCCGGCTGTGCGTGAACGGTTCACGGTGGTGCCTTCCGTCGGTCGTACGTGCGCTGGCGGTCCCGCTTCTGCCTGGTGGTCGGGCCAGAACCGGGAGCGGGTGAAATTTCGTGCTGGGCACCGAACCTAGGAAACGAAAGCCCTGCTGACAATGAGGGTGAATTCGTACGCGTATCCCCGTATTTCTTGTGCTGAGACGCACGAACGGCTGGTGTCCGACGCTGGACACCAGCCGTTCGTATCAGCCCGCGGGTTTGTTCTCCGGGTGCGCGGGACCTGCACAGCCGGTCCTCACAGGCGCGTCGCCACCAGGCGTCCGTTCCCGTCCAGGAGCTCGCTGCTGGTGCCCGCCGGCGCGCTGCCGCTGCGGACGTTCACGTCCATGCAGGCGTAGAACGCCATGGCGGTGTCGTAGACGTTCCACCGGGCGAGGATCGTGTGGTTCCCGCTCGGCAGGCCGGACAGCGTGTGGGTGACGGTGGGCGCCGGGGTGGCACCGCCGTCGTTCACGGTCTTGAAGAGCCGGCCGTCCACGAAGTACTCCCAGCTGGCCGTGCGGTGGAAGGCCGTCAGTGTCCACTGGAACGTGTGGGTGCTGTTGATGCCCGTGCGCGGCCAGGCGAGCGAGCCGTTGTCGAGAGTGGTGAAGCGGCTGCCTCCGGAGCAGAGCATCGAACCCTTCGGGGCCTCGACGCTCTGTGGCTCCCACTCGACGCCGTTGCAGGACCAGCTCACGGTCCGCTTGGCGCAGTGGTCCTGGCGGCTGGGCGGCGACACGACCCAGCCGTGGGCCTCGGCCCTCGGCATCGTGGAGCTCGGTGCGGCGACCAGCGCCGTCAGGGTCAGGGCCAGGACGGCGAAGACGCCGAGCAGGACTCGGGCGGCGGGCGTTCTCAGTGCGGTGACTCTCATCGGGCTCACCTCGTGGTGTGAAGTTGGGAATCTCCTGAAGTACTCCTGTGTGCTGGTGCGACACCACGACGCTAGAAAGCGGATGAGCCCGCGACAAGTAGGGCTACTACGTACTGTCCTGGCCGACATCGGGGCAAAGGTCCGCCTCCATCACACGATTGGGCATGCTCTACGGCCGAAAACCATGCGCAATCGTGTGGTGGAAGCGGACCTTCGCGTCAGCGGTGTGCGCCCGCGCTCATCCGATCGAACGAGGGGCGAGCGCCGCGTCGCAGACCTCGATCAGCCGGAGGCGGAGAGCGTTCGACCGTTCGGCGTACTCGCGCTGCCGCCGCACGTACTCCGCCTTGCCGTGCGGCGTCTCGATCTCGACGGCGGCGACGCCGTACTCCGAGACGTCGTACGGCGAGGCCGCCATGTCGGTCCAGCGGATGTCACGCGCCAGCTCGAACGCGTCGAGCAGCAGGTCGCCGGGCACGGCCGGGCCGAGCTTCAGGCACCACTTGTAGAGGTCCATGTTGGCGTGCAGGCAGCCCGGCTGCTCCAGGCCGACCTGCGTCGCACGGGTCGGTCGCAGCTGGTTGCGTCCCGTCGCCTCCGGCGTGAAGAACCGGAACGCGTCGAAGTGGGAGCAGCGCACGGGGTTCGCCTCGACGACGGCGTCCGTCCCGGCATGCCCGAGCCGCAGCGGCAGCGGGTGCCGCTGGTCGCGGCCTGCCTCCCGGTCGCGGTAGACCATCGCCCACTCGTGCAGCCCGAAGCAGCCGAATGTGCCCGGGCGCGACGTCGTGGCGGACAGCAGCTCGCGCACGTACCGCACGGTGTCGCCGCGGTCGGCGAGGAAGGCGTCGCGGTCGAGCATGACGGCCTGGGGCGCCTCGCGACTGTCCGGCGCGGCGTCGTCAGGGGCGGTCGTGTGCCACCGCCACGTCCTGCGGTCCTCGGGGTCGGGTGCGGCATCGCCGGCGTCCGGTTCGAGGGCGCCCGCCCCGCCGTCGGGCAGCAGGAGCGCGACACCCACGCCCGGGTGCCAGCGGCGCAGGTGGGTGAGGCGGGTGGGGTAGTACGTGAAGAGGAAGTCCTCGATCGCGTGCTTGCGCCCGGCGTCGCGGGCCGCGCGCCAGACGGCGGTGAGCGCGTCGGCCCGTTCGGCGTGCGCGGCCGCGAGCGGCAGCCACTCCTCGGGGAGCAGCACCCGGGCCGGGCTAGTCCCGGCGTCGCGCACGACAGGCTGGTGCCCGACGGCGTCGGGCGCACCGGGCGCGATCGGCTCGCCGAGGACTGTGCTCACCGGTCCAGGGTAAGTCGGCGCCGCACCCGGCGGATGCGGCTGAAGCGTTCCTGCGCCGGCGCCCCACTACGCACGATGCGTCCTAAACGTATACAGGTACCCTTGAGGTGTAAGCAGTTAGGAGTACTACTCATGACGTTCCCGTCGGCCGTGCTGACGCTTGACGACGCGCGTGCTGCTGGGCTGCGCAAGGACCAGGTGTATCGCATGGTCGAGAACGGTGAGCTGGAACGGGTCGCGAGGGGCGTGTTCGTCCGTCCAGACCGGATCGATCCGACACTGGTTCCTCTCGCAGCGGCTACGGCGCTCCGACCTCAAGCGACCATGTGTCTGACCAGTGCTTTGGTCCATCACGGGCTGAGCGACGCGATCCCGTTCGGTCCGGACATTGCCTTGCCGCGGGGAAATCGTCGCCCAGCGGGATTCGACCACGTGACCTGGCACAGCTTCGATCCTGCGACGTTCGAGGTCGGGCGCCTCAGACTGGAAGACACGGACGATCTGAAGTTGTGGGTCTACTCCGCCGAACGAACCATCGTCGACAGCTTCCGGCTGGCTCATCGCGAAGGCCTCGATGCCGCCCATACAGCGCTGCGCCGCTGGGTACGCCAGCGAGGCAACTCGCCCGCTGCCCTTCTTGCGACGGCTCGCGCTTTCCCGAGGTCCGTGCCTCGCATTCGACAAGCTCTGGAGATTCTGCTGTGACTCGACCTACCCGCGGCACATCGGCAGGCCGTGCGTACAACGACCTGCGCAACCTGGCTCGCCGCGACGGTCGTGACGTCGCCGAATACCTGACGCTCTACGCCCTCGAAGGTTTCCTGACCCGCTTGGCCGCGTCGAAGCACGTCAGCGACTTCGTCCTCAAGGGTGGTGTCCTGATGGCAGCCTTCGCCGCCCGCCGTCCCACGCGCGACGTCGATCTTGCAGCGTCAGGCTTCCCGAACGACATCGACGACGTCGCCGAGCGCGTCCGCCAGATCGTCGCTGTCGATCTCGACGACGGGCTGGAATTCGATCTGGCGTCGGTCTTCGGCGAGGAGATCCGGGACGAGGCCGACTACACGGGTGTGCGCGCGAAGGTCACAGCACGGCTCGCCACGTCCCGCATCGCGCTGCACGTGGACGTGAACTTCGGAGATCCGATCTGGCCCGCACCTGCGCGTACCGAAGTGCCCCGCCTGCTCGGAGGCGTCGTGGAATTGATGGGCTACCCAGACCACATGGTTCTCGCGGAGAAGATCGTCACCGCCGTCGAACGGGGCACCGCGAACACGCGTTGGCGCGACTTCGTCGACATCGTTGCTCTCGCGCGGATCCGGCCCATTCGGCTGGCCGACCTGGCTCCGGCAATCGAACACGTGGCCGTCTACCGGGGCGTCGAGCTGCAACCCTTGAAAGTCGTACTTGATGGCATGGCTGACGTCGCCCAGACCCGGTGGGCCCAGTGGCGGCGCAAGCAACGTCTTGAAGTCGGCACACCAGAACGATTCCAGGACTTGCTGGACGAGATCGTCGTCTTCACGGACCCAGCGCTTGATGGCAGTTCCGAGAGCCGGACGTGGGATCCCGAAGCGCGCGTGTGGCAGGCGCGACGGGCGGCCTCGACGACCCCGTAGAGGTCCGGCGCGTTCGCCCCGGCCGCCGTCGTAGGGTGCCAACATGTCCGATCTTCCTCTGCGCCGCCTCGGGCGCTCCGGCCTGTCCGTTCCCGTCGTCGGCCTAGGGTGCAACAACCTCGGCCGCACCGGCACCGTCACCGAGACCGCTGAAGGTGCGACGGCCCTGATCGACGCCGCGATCGACGCCGGCGTGACCTTCTTCGACACCGCCGACGCGTACGGCGCCCGCCGCGGCCTGTCCGAGGAGCTGCTCGGCGCCGCGCTCAAGGGCCGCCGCGACGACGTCCTCGTCGCCACGAAGTTCGGCCTCGACATGCAGGGCGCCAACGGGAACGACTTCGGCGCTCGCGGCTCGCGCCGGTACATCGTGCGCGCCGCCGAGGCGTCGCTGCGCCGGCTCGGCACCGACTGGATCGACCTCTACCAGCTGCACACGCCCGACCCGGCGACCCCGATCGACGAGACGCTCGCCGCGCTCGACGACCTGGTCACCTCGGGCAAGGTGCGCTACGTGGGCCACTCGAACTTCAAGGGCTGGCAGGTGGCCGACGCCGAGCACGTGGCGCGGTCGCTCGGCGGCACCCGGTTCGTCTCCGCGCAGAACGAGTACTCGCTGCTGTCCCGCGGCGTCGAGCGCGAGGTGCTGCCCGCGGCGGAGGCGTTCGGCGTCGGCGTGCTGCCGTACTTCCCGCTGGCGAACGGCCTGCTCACGGGGAAGTACTCGGCGGGGGCCCGGCCGGACGGCTCGCGCCTCGTGGTCGCGAAGCCCCACCTGCTGGAGTCCGCGCCGTGGGAGGCGCTGGACCGGTTCGGCGCGTTCTGCCGCGAGCGGGGCGTCGCCGAGATCGACGTCGCGTTCTCGTGGCTGCTGTCCCGACCGGAGGTGACCTCGGTGATCGCCGGGGCCACGCGTCCGGAGCAGATCCGCCGCAACGCCGAGGCGTGGACGTGGACCCCGACGCCGGAGGACCTCACGGAGCTGGACGCAATCTTCCCAACCTGACCACCTGTCAGACCCGGCCGCATGTGTCAGACGTACGGGTCACTCCGGTGACCTGTACGTCTGACACGGTGGGTAGCGTGGGCGCATGAGGCTTTCGTTTCGGCAGGTCAATGTGTTCTCCCCGGCCCTGACCGGCGGCAACCCCGTCGCCGTCGTGCACGACGCCGACGGGCTCACCGACGACCAGATGGCCGCCTTCGCCCGCTGGACCAACCTGTCGGAGACGACGTTCCTGCTCGCCCCGACCGACGCCGGGCGCGACGGCGGCGCCGACTACCGCGTGCGGATCTGGACCCCGGGCGGCGAGCTGCCGTTCGCCGGGCATCCCACGCTCGGCACCGCGCACGCGTGGCTCGAGGCCGGCGGCGAGCCCGCCGGTGAGGGCGTGGTCCAGGAGTGCGGCGTCGGCCTGGTGCGGCTGCGGCGCACCGCCGTCGGCGACGGGCACCGCCTGGCCTTCGCGGGCCCGCCCCTGATCCGCTCGGGCGACGTCGACGGCGCCGACCTCGTGCGGATCGCGCGGTCGCTGCGGATCGGCCCGTCCGACGTCGTCCGCGCGGCCTGGGTCGACAACGGACCCGGCTGGGTGGCGGTCCAGCTCCGCGACGCGGCTGCCGTGCTCGCGCTCGAGCCCGATCTCGCGGCGATGGGGGAGCTGAAGCTGGGTGTGGTCGGCGAGTACGGCGTGGGCGTCGTCGGCGAGTACCCGGCGGGCGAGCCCGCGATCGAGGTGCGCGCCTTCGTGCCGTCGATCGGAGTGGGGGAGGACCCGGTGACCGGCAGCCTCAACGCCGGCCTGGGGCAGTGGCTCGCGGGGGACGTGCTGCCGTCGTCCTATGTCGCGTCGCAGGGGACGGCGCTGGGCCGCGAGGGCCGCGTGCACGTCGACAAGCTGCCGGACGGCGAGGTGTGGGTCGGCGGCGACACCGTCACGACGATCGTCGGTCAGGTGGCTTTCTGAGCAGGGGCTGACGCCAGGTCCGGAGCAGCGTCGGGCGCGGCGCCGGACGCCGCGTCCGAATCACGGACCGGCGTCGGGAACGCCTTCCGCGCGACCCCCGTGAACACCCGCTCCAGCGGGCCGCGCCCGAACAGCGCCCGCCACAGCGTCGCCCCGGCCAGCGCCCAGAGCACCATCACGCCGAGCGGCCCGTTGTCCGGGTAGACGAGCAGGTCCACGCCGGCGCGGCTCCACCACCAGATGACCACGAGCTGCGCGGAGTACACCGTCAGTGCCATGGCGCCGACGGCCGCCAGCGGGGCGGTCACCACGAGTGCCACCCGTCGCGCGACCTGCCGCCCCCGGCCGCCGCCGTCGGCGTCCGTGCCGCCCCGCGCTCCGACGAGCAGGCACAACCCAAGCACGCCGAGCGCGAAGCCCCCGGACCCCAGGGCCTCGAACATCGTGTCGTCGTGCGGCCCCTCCAGGTACAGGCCGGCCAGGGGCGGCCACGGGTCGGTCAGGGTGGGTGGTGTCGAGTTGAGGTACTCGTACGACGTCATGGCGAGCTCTCGGTCGATGGCCTCGATACCTCCGGCACCGGCCACCAGGGTGGACGAGACGAGCGAGGTGACGGCGGCGAGCCCGAACCCGCCGGCGACCAGGCCCAGGCGCAGCGCCGGCGAGCGCAGGTCGCAGCGCCCCACCGCGAGGCCGGCGAACACGTACGCCATCCAGACCACCGCCGGGTAGTGGCCGGTGAGGAGGAAGTCGGTGGCGGCGCCCGAACCGTCGTGCGGCGCGCGCAGGCCCGCCCGCGCGAGGGCCTCCGGGCCGTAGTAGGCGAGGAACGGTCCGACCACCGCGACGAGCACCGCCATCGCGGCGAGCCGGGCCGGCGACAGGCGCAGGAACGGCAGCGCCAGCACGAAGTAGGCGGCGTAGAACCCGAGGATGAGCAGCACGCGCCCGTCGAGCAGGTCGAGCACCGCGACCAGCGCCATGAGCAGCACGGCCCGGACCAGGATCCGGGCCTGCGCGGTGCGCATCAGCTCACCCGTGAACGGCTTGGCGCCGCCCGTGAACAGCGCCAGGGACAGCCCGGCCACGGTGGCGAACAGGATCGACGAGCGCCCGTGCGCCAGGCTCAGCCACCCCTCCAGCGTGCTGATGTCGTCGGAGGTGACGCCCACGTGCGCCGTGAACATGCCCAGCACGGCGATGCCGCGCGCGATGTCGGCCCCGGGCACCCGGCCGGGACCACCGAGCAGGTTGCGGCCCATCCGGTCGAGGGCGCCCCGGAACGGTCCACGGGACACCGCGGACGGCGCGGCGGAGGGCTGGTCAGGCGTCGGCATGCGGGCATCCTTGCGCGACGGCGGCGCGGACGCGCGCGGGCCACGCCGTCGGGCCGAACACCGTCGAAAAGCCGTGCGCTCTCGGGACGGGCCGTCCGAGGGATGAGAACGCAGATGTGCCGCACCGCCCGGCGCACATACAGTGCGGCCATGACTGGCAGCGCCAACGAGCACGACATCGCTCGCAGCGACACCCCCCGCAGCGACACGTCCCGACACAGGACCCAGCCCGCGGGAACCGACCCCATCGACGCGGTCGACGCCCCCAGCAGCCTGTCGCGGCTGGCCGGTGGCCAGGACAGCCCGGTCGCCGGGACGGACCTGACCAAGGAGTCCGAGTCGTACACGCACGGGCACCACGAGTCCGTGCTGCGCTCGCACCGGCGTCGGACGGCGGCGAACTCCGCGGCCTTCCTGCTCCCGCACCTGCTCTCCGACATGACGCTGCTCGACGTCGGCTGCGGCCCCGGCACCGTCACGGTCGACCTGGCCGAGCGGCTGACGCAGGGCAGCGTCGTCGGCGTGGACGCCTCCGACGACGTGCTCGAGTCCGCCCGCGGCCTCGCCGACGCGCACGGCACCAAGAACATCAGCTTCGAGCACGCCAACGCGTACGAGCTGCCGTTCGAGGACGGCTCGTTCGACGTCGTCTTCGCACACCAGCTCCTGCAGCACCTGTCCGACCCGGTGGCCGCGCTGCGCGAGATGAAGCGCGTCGCCAAGCCCGGCGGGTTCGTCGCCGTGCGCGACGCCGACTACGAGGCCATGACCTGGTTCCCGGAGTCCCCCGAGCTCACCGAGTGGAACATGCTCTACCACGAGGTCACGCACACCTACGGCTTCGAGCCCGACGCCGGACGCCGCCTCGCCTCCTGGGTACGCGACGCCGGGTTCGACCCCGCCACGATCGAACCCGGCGCCAGCGTCTGGTGCTACGCCACCCCCGACGACCGCACCTGGTGGGGCGGCCTGTGGGCCGAACGCTGCACCCAGTCGAACTTCGCGGTGCAGGCCAAGGACTCGGCGCTCGCGGACGACGTCGCGCTGGAGCAGCTCGCCCAGGGCTGGCGGGAGTGGGCCGCGGCCCCGGACGGCTGGTTCGCGGTGCTCAACGGTGAGGTGCTGGCTCGGGCCTGACCGTCGCGTCCCGGAGGCGGACGAGCCGTGCGGTGAGCCCACCGCCGGCGGCCAGGAAGATCGCCAGACCGAGCAGCACGACCGCCGGGTACAGCCAGAGCACCACCCGGTAGGCCGCCACGGGCTCGGCGAGGCCCATGAGCTGGGCGCCGAGCCAGGGCAGCAGGGCGCCGAGCGCGGTGAGCACCGCGAGCGGGACCAGCCGCAGCACGCGCCAGTGCGGCGCCCCGGCGGCGCGCCGCGCCGCCCACGTCCTCGATCGCACGACGACGACCACCCCGGCCACCAGCACGAGCGCCGCGATCCCGAGGACGACGGCGTTGAACACGTCGAACGGGTTGGACGTCGACCGCGGCGTACCGCCGTCCACCGCCACCACAGCGTTGTGCGTCAGCGCCATGGGCTCCCCGGCGGCGTTGCTGAGCACCACGGCGCCCGTCCCCGTGACCGGGGAGAACTCGATCCCGGAGGCGAAGGTCGCGAGCGTGCCGCCGTGCCCGATCAGCGGCGCCGTCTCGTCCTCCGTGGTGGTTCGGTGCCAGCCGTAGCCGTACTCCGCGGCGTCGGCCGGCACGTCGTGGAACGCGCGGAAGGTGTCGGCGTCCAGCAGGCGCTCGCCCGACGGCGACGTGCCGTCCCCTACCTGGAACCGCAGCCAGGACGCCATGTCTCCCGCGGTGGAGACGATGCCGCCGTTCCCGGCGCAGCCCTGGGGTAGCTCCGGTACCGCCACCAGGAGCGGGCCGAGCCCCGAGAACCCACGGGCGAGGCCGGGCGACGGTGCGTCGCACAGCTCGGTCGCCGTGCTGGAGTCCATGCCGAGCGGCGTGAACACCCGCTGCTCCAGGTACTCGCCGAAGCCGATGCCCGAGGTGTGCTCGACGAGCCGGGCCAGCACCGTGTAGCCCGCGTTGCTGTACATCGTGGTGGTGCCCGGGTCGGCGGCCAGCTCCTCGTCGGCCAGGCGTTCGACGGTCTCTGCCGGGGCGGAGGCCGGGTCGGACGAGTACTCCAGGTCCGTCACGGCCAGGCCGGAGCGGTGGTTCAGGAGGTCCTCCACCGTGATCCGCCGGTAGCGGTCGTCGGCCATCCGCAGCTCCGGGAGCACCTCGGCGACCGGGTCGTCGAGGTCGAACCGCCCGGCGTCCGCCTGCTGCAGCACGGCCAGCGCGGTGAACGCCTTGCTCATCGATCCGATCCGCATCGGGGTGTCCTCGGCGACCGGGTCGCCGTCGCCGGTCACGCCGTGCACCCGTACGCGCACGTCGCCGTCGGCGAGCGTCACGAGGGCCACGCCCGGCGCGCGGTGGACCCGTACGTACTCGGCCAGGTAGCCGTCGACCTCGGCGGGTGCCGCCGTCGCCGTCGCCACGAGCGCCGTCATCGCCGCCACCGCGAGGGCTGCCCGCAGAGCGGTGTGCCGCCGCACCCCGGCCCGATAGTTCCGCATGCTCGCTCCTCGTCAGGGCCCGGCGTCTCGATCAGCCGGACCGTCCGTCCGACACGCTATGGACCGGCCGGGGACGGAGGCATCGGGGATGACCTGGGTCGGAGCCCTTGGCCGACCCTGAACGGACCCCGAGCGCCCGGGCCCGCGAGGCAGGCTTACGCTGGCCCCGTGCGTATAGCTAGATTCACCAACGGAGACGACCCCCGCTTCGCCCTCGTGCAGCAGGAGGGCGACAAGACCTTCCTCGCCGTCCTGGGTGGCGACCCCCTGTACATGCCGGCCATGCCGACCGGCGAGCGCGTCGAGCTGGGCGACGGCGTCCGGCTGCTCGCCCCGGTGATCCCGCGCTCCAAGGTGGTGGCCGTGGGCAGGAACTACGTCGACCACGCCAAGGAGATGGGCAACGACGTCCCGTCGAGCCCGCTCCTGTTCTTCAAGCCGAACACGTCGGTGGTCGGCCCGGACGACCCGATCGTGCTGCCGGACTTCACGCAGGAGGTCTCCTACGAGGCCGAGCTCGCCGTCGTCATCTCCAAGGTGTGCAAGGACGTCACGCCGGAGAGGGCGTCGTCGTACATCCTCGGCTACACGGTCGCGAACGACGTCACCGCACGTGACGCCCAGCGCACCGACGGGCAGTGGGCGCGCGCCAAGGGGTTCGACACCTCGTGCCCGCTCGGGCCCTGGATCGACACCGACCTGAACCCGGAGGACGTCGGCGTGCGCTCGCGGGTCAACGGCGAGCCGCGCCAGGACGGCCGCACCCGGGACATGGTGTTCGACGTGCCGTTCCTCGTGTCGTACATCTCCGAGGCCATGACCCTGCTGCCCGGCGACGTCATCCTGACCGGGACGCCCGCGGGCGTCGGCAGGATCGACCACGGGGACCGCGTCGAGTGCGAGGTCGAGGGCCTGGGCGTCCTGGCCAACCCGGTGATGCGGCGCCGCTGACGTGGCGTCGGACCACGGCGCGTCGTTGCACGACGACGCGTCCCGGGTGCTGCGTGCCTGGACCGGGCCGACGGCGGAGCAGGAGCGGCTCAGGGCACGGTACGTGCGGCACCTCGACGGGCACGACGACGGGGTGTTTCGCGGCTGCGTGCCCGACCACCTCACGGCGTCGACGCTCGTGCTCTCGCACGACGGCGCACGCGTGCTCCTGACCCTGCACGGCAAGGCGAAGCGGTGGTTCCAGTTCGGCGGGCACCTCGAGGTCGGGGACCGCACGCTGGCCGGCGCCGCCGAGCGGGAGGCGCACGAGGAGTCGGGGCTGATGGCGCTGTCGGTCGACCCGGTGCCGGTGCACCTGGACGAGCACGTGGTGCCGTTCTGCCGGCCCGGCACCGGGGACGCCGCACGTCCGGTACATCACCTGGACGTGCGGTTCCTCGCCGTGGCCGAGCAGGGCGCGGAACCCGTCGTCTCGGACGAGTCGCTGGACGTGCGCTGGTGGGACGCCGACGCGCTGCCGGATCCGGAGCTGGCCGAGCTGGTGGCCCTGTCGCGGGCACGGTGGGGTGAAGCCTCGGACCGAGGCGGCAGGAATCGTGGCCCTTCGGGCGTGCTTCCGTCACCATGAGCCATGGCGATCATGCGGCGGTTCCTCGTCCTGGCCCCGGTGGCGGTCGCCGTCGGCGCCGTGGTGTTCCTGGTTCTCTACGTCTTCGGTGGCAGCGGTCAGTTCGGCCTGCTGGAGATCGGCCTCGGCCTGCTGATCGCGCTCCTGGCCACCGCGACGGTGCTCGCGCTGATCCTCGTCGCGATCGGCCTGCTCCGGCTCGTGAGGGTAGGTAGTGCCTGGGCCGCTCTGGGTCTGGCGTTCGGCCTGGCCGTCGTCGTCCTCGGGATCGTCTACGCGGGCATCGCGGCGTCCATGCAGCCCGGCGACCCGGGGTTCAACATGTTCGCGCTCCTGACGGCCGCCGGCGTGCAGGTCCCCACCTGGCTGACGTTCTCCCTCGGGCTCCTGGTCGGCGGCCGGCGCCACCGGGCGGCGCGGGACGGCGCCGTCGTTCCCGCGACCTAGGTCCGCTGTGCGCTCCGCCCGGCAGGTTCGTCGTCTGAGTCGCTGACGCGCGACGCGCGGTGGCCGGATCCCCGGCCACCGCGCGTCGCGGTCAGTGGTGCGTCCCGTCAGTGGTGCGTCAGCAGTTGCGGATCGACCACACCGGGTCCCAGCCGGCGCCCTGGTGCCCCGAGGGAGCGCGCGACGTCCAGAGCGTGCCGCCGGACTGGTTGTAGAACGTGGCGACGGTGCCGTTCGTCTGCTGGTTGGCGTAGTAGCCCTGCCCGGTCCAGCCGGACACGCTGTACCGGGCGCAGTTGTACAGGTGGAACACCGCGAACATGCCGCGGCTGGAGTCCCAGGCCAGGGCGCAGAGCTCGCCGGTGTTGCACGGGTAGTCGCTTCCGGCCGGGACGTACGTGACCCGCGTGGACGGCGAGATCGAGGGCACCGCGGTGACGCCGAACTCCGCGCCACCCGTTGCGCCGGCTGCCGAAGCCGGTGCCGCGGGTGCCGTGTGGGTCACCGTCTTCGTGGCGGCCTCCGTCGCTCCCTCTGACGCGGCGGCGGACGTCGTGGCCGCCGTCGCCCCGGTGAGGGTGATCAGCAGCGCAGCGGTCGCGGCCACCACCGGCCGGAGCCGGGATGCCCGCCGTGAAGCCGTCGATCCAGACATGTTGTCTCCTTCTCGTCGTCTCGGCAGCCGACCTGTGGGCCGGCGCCGGGATGAAATTTGGCATGAGTGCCCGTCGTCCGTGGATGAATTTCGGCCACAACCGAAAGGTGCCGGAGGCCTAGGACACCTCGTCCCCGTGCCGGACGGCCTCGGCCACCCCCAGGGGACGCTGCCAGAGGACGCAGCGCCGTAGGCTGGGGCCCGTGACTTCAGTAACCGACACCTCGACCGACCCGGCGGCGAACGCGCCCGTCCGCGTCCGCTTCGCGCCCTCCCCGACCGGCATGTTCCACGTGGGCGGCGCCCGCTCCGCGCTGTTCAACTGGGCAGTGGCGAAGCAGCAGGGCGGCACGTTCGTGCTGCGCATCGAGGACACGGACGCCTCGCGGAACCAGCCCGAGTGGGTGGACGGGATCCTGTCGGCCATGGAGGCCCTGGGCATCCGCAAGGAGGACCCGGCGTTCGAGGGGCCGTACTTCCAGTCGGCGAACGCCGGCATCCAGAAGGACGCCGCCCAGCGGCTCTTCGCCGAGGGCAAGGCGTACTACTGCGACTGCACCCGGGACGCCGTCATGGCGCGCACCGGCAACCAGCAGACCGGCTACGACGGCTTCTGCCGCGACCGCGGCCTGGAGTACGCCGAGGGCCGCGCGCTGCGCTTCCGCACGCCTGACGAGGGCGAGACGAGGGTCGTCGACCTGATCCGCGGCAACCCGACGTTCCCGAACAAGAACCTCGAGGACTTCGTCATCGCGCGGGGCAACGGCTCGCCGGTCTTCCTCCTTGCCAACGTCGTGGACGACATCGACGAGAACATCACCCTCGTCATGCGCGCCGAGGAGCACCTGCCCAACACGCCGAAGCAGCAGCTGCTGTGGGAGGCCCTGGGCCAGACCCCGCCGCAGTGGGCGCACATGCCGGTGATCGTCAACGAGAAGCGCCAGAAGCTCTCCAAGCGCCGCGACAAGGTGGCGCTGGAGGACTACCTCGCCGAGGGCATCCTGCCCGACGCGATGGTCAACTACCTGATGCTGCTCGGCTGGGCGCCCGGCAACGACGAGGAGATCCTCCCGTTCGAGGAGCTCGTGCGCCGGTTCCGCGTCGAGGACATCAACTCCTCGTCGGCGTTCTTCGACATCAAGAAGCTCACCGCGTTCAACGGCGAGTACATCCGCGCCCTGAGCGTGCCCGAGTTCACCGAGGCCTGCGGCCCGTGGCTGCACGCGCCCCGCGCCCCGTGGAGCGAGGAGCAGTTCGACAGCAAGGTGTTCGACGCCGTCGCGCCGCTCGCCCACTCCCGGGTGGCCCTGCTGTCCGAGATCACGAACAACGTCGACTTCCTGTTCCTCGACGAGCCGGTCATCGACGAGGACTCCTGGAACAAGGCGATGAAGGCGGGTGCCGCCGAGCTGCTCGCCGACGTCCGCGCCGCGTTCGCGGACGTGGCCTGGGAGGCCGAGGTGCTCAAGGACACCGTCACGACGGCGGGGGAGGCGCACGGCATGAAGCTCGGCAAGGCGCAGGCCCCGGTCCGCGTGGCGGTGACAGGACGCCGGATCGGTCTGCCGCTGTTCGAGTCGCTCGAGGTGCTCGGCCGCGAGCGGACGCTCGCCCGGATCGACGCGGCGCAGGCCCGTCTGGCCGAGCTCGCGGCCCAGGCTCCGGCGGAGGTGACCGCCGCCGCGGAGTGAGGTCGCGGGGTGAGCGCGTGCGGGCCGGACGAGTTCTGTACGGTGGCGGGCGTGACCGACGCCATGATGCTTGACGCCGTGCCGCCCCCAGCAGCGACAGCCGACGCCCCACGCGAGTACCCCCAGGCCCTGCGCGGGCCGAGACACCGATGGTGGCGGCCCCTGCTCGGGCTGGGGGTGATCGTCGCCGGCCTCGCTGTGGTGACCGGGGCTCTGCTCCTGTGCGTGCTCGGCTTCGTCGTCGCGGAGTCGATGGGCGCCGAGCTGCCGGACCCGGCGTCGGACGCCTTCCTCGTCTCGCCGGCGGGCATGCTCGTCACCAACCTCGGCCTCGCCCTCGGCATCCCGCTCGCGCTGGCGGCGACCTGGGCGCAGGCCGGCCGCGCGGGCCTGGTGTCGTCGGTGCTGGGCCGCGTGCGCTGGCGCCTCCTGCTCGGCGGGCTGGGCCTCGCGCTGCTGCTCCTGGTGCCGCTCACCGTGGGCGCTGACCTCCTCCTGACGCAGCTCGGCTTCCCCGCCGGCGGCGAGGACGCCGGCGCCGGCTCGAGCGCCGACGAGACCGGTCCGTGGCCGCTCACCCCGGCATCCGGCTGGATCGCGCTCTCGATCGTGATCCTGCTGACCACGCCGCTGCAGTCCGCGGGTGAGGAGTACTTCTTCCGCGGCTGGCTGTCGCAGTGGATCGGCAGCTGGTTGCGGTGGCGCTGGCTCGCCGTCGTCGTCCCCGCCCTCGTGACGGGACTCCTGTTCGCGCTGGCGCACGGCGCGCAGAGCCCGTGGCTGTTCGCCGACCGGCTGGTGTTCGGCCTGCTCGCCAGCCTGCTCGTCTGGCGTACCGGCGGGCTGGAGATCGCCGTCGCGATGCACGCGGCGAACAACCTGCTGGCGTTCGGCCTCGCCATCGCCTACGACAGGCTGGAGGAATCGCTCCTGATCACCGAGATACCACCCCTCGACGGAGCGGTGAGCATCGCCATCACGATCCTCACCGGAATGGTGCTGCTGTGGTGGGCCCGGCGGCACAGCCCGGACCTGGTGGTGACCGACCCCGTGCGGCCTGAGCCGATGCGGCCCGATCCGGCGAACGGAGAGACCGCATGACCATGGACGGTGTCCTGTTCGACGTCGACGACACCCTCGTCGACACCAAGGGAGCCTTCGCGACGGCGCTGGCGGCCGTGCGGGCCGAGTACCTGCCGCACGTCCCGCCCGAGCGGGAGCCGGAGATCCTGGCGCACTGGCGCACCGATCCGGGCGGCTTCTACAGCCGGTACACGCGCGGCGAGACGGACCACGTGACGCAGCGTCGGCTCCGGGCTGTGCTGCTGCACGAGACGTACGGCGGCGCGCCCGTCACGGAGACGTCCTTCGCCGCCTGGGACGCGCTGTTCTGGGGCACGTTCGAGAAGTCGTGGACGGCGCACGACGACGCCCGGGCCGCCGTCGACGCGGTGGTCGCCGCGGGGATCCGGGTGGGCGTGGTGACGAACGCGGCCACCGCGCTGCAGGAGCACAAGCTGCGGGTGGCCGGTCTCGCGGACCTGCCCGTGCTCGTCGGGGTCGATACCCTCGGCTTCGGCAAGCCCGACCCTCGCGTCTTCCTCGAGGGCGCCCGGCTGCTGGGCACCGATCCGGCCCGGACGGCGTACGTGGGCGACGAGCCCACGGTGGACGCGCTGGCGGCCCACCAGGCGCGTCTGACGGGCGTCTGGCTGGACCGGGCGGGTCACAGGCGGGGACCGGGCTACGGCGGCTCTCCTGCGCCCGACGGCGGGTTCCGTGACGTGCAGGACCCGGACGCCCTGCGCGCGGCGGGTGTGCTGGTCATCGAGACGCTCGCGGAGCTACCGGCCGCCCTCGGCTACGGCTCCGAACCGCGCAGAACGGGCCCGGAAGAGCCCTGAGCCGGACCCGGATCGGTACGCGTGACGGACAGCACGCCCTTTGCGTTTTGACCACCGTCCGAGGTCAGGTAGTGTTCTCCAGCGGTAGGGCCCACACGGAAAGCCTGGCGGAAACAGGTGTATCCAGAAGGTCATTACCCCCATGGGGTATGGTGTAATTGGCAGCACGAGTGATTCTGGTTCACTTAGTCTAGGTTCGAGTCCTGGTACCCCAGCGCAGAGCGCAGCGCACGCGTAGCCGATGCAGGTCGGTTTCATGGTGCGCTACGGTTCTCACCGGCAACCGGTCCGTATCCGGTAGTTCAGGCCCCCATCGTCTAGCGGCCTAGGACGCCGCCCTCTCACGGCGGTAACGCGGGTTCAAATCCCGCTGGGGGTACGCAGGTCCGTCGGCTCCGGCCGGTGGATCCGTTCAGGCCCCCATCGTCTAGCGGCCTAGGACGCCGCCCTCTCACGGCGGTAGCGCGGGTTCAAATCCCACTGGGGGTACAGCAGAGAGGCCCGGTCCATGCGGACCGGGCCTTTCGCCGTCTGCGGGAAGTGTTTCCCTCGCCGAACTCCGGCTAGCGGGCCTTCAGCGGATCTTCGGATCCTTGCCGCCCTCGATGAACGGCTCGGGCCGCACCTCGGAGTCCGGGTCGGCGGTGGCCCCGCCGGGCACGTGGCCCCCGTGGTGCGCGCCGCCGCTCGCGGCAGTGCCGCCGCCCGACGCCGCGGGCGCCGTCGCGCCGCCCGCCGACGACCAGCTGGGCCGGGTCGGCTCCCCGCTCGCGGGGACGGTGCCGTCCGTGGTCGTGCTCTCGTCGGCTGCGCCGGCCGGGACGGCGCTGCCCGGGACGGCGCTCCCGGGGATGGCGGCCTGGCCGGCGTCGCTCCGGGCGGGCGGGAGCTCGATGCGCTGCGTCGGCGGGTTGATGCGCCGTCCGATCCGGGGCATGAGCGCGGGCGGCGGCGGGCCGGACGGCGATTCGGCCGAAGGCGTGGCCTGCGGCCGGATGTCCGGGTTGGCCTGCGCGGCCGCCTCGGCGTCGGCGGCGTCCGGGTGGAAGAGCGACGCGATGATGAGCCGGTACCGGGAGTCGGGCTGAGGTATCCAGGTGACCCGGTCGAGGGACTGGTCCTGCCCTGCGGTCTCGAAGATGAAGGTGCCGTAGCCGAGCAGCTGACCCATCGGGGTGCGCTCGTACCCGAGGTCCGTCACCTTCTCGGTCGGCATCATCGCCACCCGGTGGATGAGGAAGCCGTCGAGAACGAGCAGCCGGCGGTCGGTCAGGACGAACCAGCGGGCCCGCCACTCCAGCCACTTGTACAGCAGGCGCCCGCCGAGGATGACGAACGGGATCCATACCCAGCCCATGTCGTTCCGGACGTTGGGGTCGACGGCGACGAGGAGGGCCAGTGCCAGCACGAACGCACCGGCGGTCGTGAGGAGCGGCTCCCAGAGCATCGACCAGTGCCGGTGCGTGGCGATGATGATCTTCTCGTCCGCCAGGATGTACCGCTGCAGGGCGCGGTTGGGGACGACGAAGTCCGCTGTTGCGCTCATGCGGGTCTCCCCGGGGGTGCGGTCGGATGCGGTGCGCGAGCCGGACCGGGACGGCCGGTGGATCGATCCGACAGGTTCGATCCGACGGCCCGGTCCGGTGGTCGGGTCTCGCCGCTGACCCTACGTGGTCAGCGGCCGATCGACCCGGTGAAGAGCTCCTCGAAGAACCTGCCGATGTTCGCGATGGCACCCCAGATGACGTCCCAGAGGGCGAGCACGACGTCGGCGGAGCGCTCGGGGTCGTTGACGACCGAGTACAGCAGGAAGATCACGACGATCCAGATGATGATGAGCCTCACCTTGGGCGGCATCAGATTCCTCACGACGTAGGGGTGTGTGCCCTGGTGTGCACACGTCCCTCAAGAGGGTACTGAAAGGACCCGGACCTGGGGAATCACCTGGCTCGGCGTGGCGGACCAACGCTCACCGACCGCTCACCTGCCGCACACGCCGTGTGCACCGCGGAGCCCTGTGCGTGCCGGGCTCCGCGGGGGACGCTCGGGCTACTCGCCGGACCGGTGCAGGACCTCGGTGAGCTTGTTCGCCGCGGCGACGACCGCGGCGGAGTGCAGCCGGCCGGGCTGCCGGGAGAGGCGCTCCACGGGTCCGGACACGCTCACGGCGGCCACCACGCGGCCGGACGGGCCGCGCACCGGTGCCGAGACGGATGCCACGCCCAGCTCACGTTCTGAGACGGACTGAGCCCACCCGCGGCGTCGGACGCCGGAGAGGATCGTGGCCGTGAAGGTCGCGTCACGCAGGCCGCGGTGGAGGCGGTCCGGCTCCTCCCACGCGAGCAGGACGTGCGCCGCGGAGCCGGCGCTCATGCTGAGCGTCGCACCCACGGGGATGGAGTCGCGCAGGCCGACCGGGCGTTCGGCGGCCGCGACGCACACGCGGTGGTCGCCCTGCCTACGGTAGAGTTGGGCACTTTCGCCTGTGTGGTCTCGCAGCGCGATGAGCACGGGGTTCGCGGCCGCCAGGAGGCGGTCCTCGCCGGCGGCCGTGGCCAGCTCGTTGAGGCGCGGGCCCAGCACAAAACGGCCCTGCATGTCGCGGGCCACGAGGCGGTGGTGCTCGAGTGCAACGGCCAGGCGGTGCGCCGTCGGGCGGGCCAGACCGGTCGAGGAGACGAGCTGCGCCAGGGTGGCCGGTCCGGCCTCGAGTGCCCCGAGGACGGACGCCGCCTTGTCCAAGACGCCGACTCCGCTAGTATCGTCCATACCGCGATATTGCCGTCTCGGAACGTGAGATTGCAAGTCGAGGCCCAAAGTTGTTTCTGACAGAGGTAGTTACAGGGAGGCGAACCGCAATGGCCGGCACGCTGGCGGAGAAGGTCTGGGAAGCGCACCTGGTGCGTCGAGGCGAGGACGGCTCACCCGATCTTCTGTACATCGACCTGCACCTGGTGCACGAGGTCACGAGCCCGCAGGCGTTCGAGGGGCTGCGGCTCGCCGGACGGCAGGTGCGGCGCCCCGACCTCACCATCGCTACCGAGGACCACAACACCCCCACGCTCGACATCGATCGGCCCATCGCCGACCTGACGAGCCGCACGCAGATCGACACGCTGCGCGCCAACGCCAAGGAGTTCGGCGTCCGGCTGCACAGCCTCGGCGACGCCGACCAGGGCATCGTGCACCAGGTCGGCCCGCAGCTCGGGCTGACGATGCCCGGCCTCACGGTCGTGTGCGGCGACTCGCACACCTCGACGCACGGCGCGTTCGGCGCGCTCGCGTTCGGCATCGGCACGTCAGAGGTGGAGCACGTGCTCGCCACCCAGACGCTCCCGCTGGCGCCGTTCAAGACGATGGCGATCACGGTGAACGGGACGCTGCCCGCCGGCACGACGTCCAAGGACATCATCCTGGCGATCATCGCCAAGATCGGCACCGGCGGCGGTCAGGGCTACGTGCTCGAGTACCGCGGCGAGGCCATCCGGGCGCTGTCCATGGAAGCCCGCATGACCATCTGCAACATGTCGATCGAGGCCGGCGCCCGCGCCGGCATGATCGCGCCGGACGAGACCACGTTCGAGTACCTCGAGGGCCGTCCCCACGCGCCGGAGGGCGAGGACTGGGACGCCGCCGTCGAGTACTGGCGGACGCTGCGCACGGACGACGACGCGGAGTTCGACGCCGAGGTGGTGCTCGAGGCCTCCGACCTGGAGCCGTTCGTCACCTGGGGCACCAACCCGGGCCAGGGCCTGCCGCTCTCGGCGGCCGTCCCGGTGCCGGCGGAGATCGCCGACGAGGGCGACCGTGAGACCGCGGCGAAGGCCCTGGAGTACATGGGTCTGACCGGCGGCACGCCGCTGCGCGACATCCCTGTCGACACGGTCTTCATCGGCTCCTGCACCAACGGGCGCATCGAGGACCTGCGGTCCGTCGCGAAGGTCGTCAAGGGCCGCACGAAGGCCGACTCCGTGCGCGTCCTGGTGGTCCCGTCCTCGGCCCGCGTGCGGCTGCAGGCCGAGGCCGAGGGTCTCGACGTGATCTTCAAGGAGTTCGGCGCCGAGTGGCGCAACGCCGGCTGCTCGATGTGTCTGGGCATGAACCCGGACCAGCTCGCACCGGGGGAGCGGTCGGCGTCCACGTCGAACCGCAACTTCGAGGGGCGGCAGGGCAAGGGCGGGCGTACCCACCTGGTCTCGCCGCTGGTCGCTGCCGCGACGGCGATCCGGGGCACCCTGTCGAGCGTCGCCGACCTCGACCTGCCGTACGACATCGACATCACCACCTTCGACGGCACGCCGCTCGACGGCGTGGGCGCGTCCCCGCTGGGCGAGTCCGTCGTCGACCTGCCCATTCCCGTGGCGATCGGATCCGCCAGCGGGTCCGCTGCCGGCCAGCCCGCGCTGCGCTGAGAGGAGCACAGACCATGGAGAAGATCCACACCCACACCGGTGTCGGCGTCCCGCTGCGGCGCAGCAACGTCGACACCGACCAGATCATCCCTGCCGTGTACCTCAAGCGGGTCACGCGCACCGGGTTCGAGGACGCGCTGTTCGCCGCATGGCGGGGCGACCCCTCGTTCGTGCTGAACCAGGAGGCGTACTCGGCAGGCTCCGTGCTCGTGGCCGGGCCCGACTTCGGTACCGGCTCCTCGCGTGAGCACGCTGTCTGGGCGCTCAAGGACTACGGCTTCCGGGTGGTGCTGTCGTCCCGGTTCGCCGACATCTTCCGCGGCAACTCGGGCAAGCAGGGCCTCGTCGCGGGCGTGGTCTCGCCCGAGGACATCGAGATCCTCTGGAAGATCCTCGAGACCAAGCCGGGCACCGAGGTGACCGTGGACCTCGAGGCCAAGACCGCGACCGCCGACGACGTCACCGTGCCGTTCCAGATCGACGACTACACGCGGTGGCGGCTCATGGAGGGGCTCGACGACATCGGGCTCACCCTGCAGCAGGAGGACAAGATCACCGCGTTCGAGGCGACCCGGGCGTCCTGGCGCCCGAAGACGCTGCCGGCGCGGCACCTGCCGTCCGTCGAGATCGAGGCGGCCCGCCCGGTCTGACCGGGCAGTCGTTCGCCGGCCTTCGTTGGTCGAGCTTGTCGAGACCCGGGTCTCGACAAGCTCGACCAACGTCGTTTCACCAGCTGTTGCACTAGATGGCCGGCGGGCCCTGGCGCACCTTCTCCAGGAGCAGCTCCGGCGTGACCGTGGCCGGGTCCCACCATGAGTCGATCCACCAGGTGACGCCCGCGTCGGCCATGACGCGGGCCTGCTCGGCGGCCTCGGCAGGATCGGGCGAGAGCTTGCCCTGCAAGATCACCTCGAACGGCCGGTCGCCCTCCGTGCCGTTCCCCTCGGTCTCGTCCGACCGGTGCGCCGTGAGCCAGTCGACCAGTCCGGTGATGTGCTCCGTCGTCAGATCGTCCGCCGTGCCGCGCAGCTGCGGGACGATCCCGTCCCAGCGGAGCGTGCGCTTGAGGTTCTTGGCGGGCGGACGCTCGGCGTCCCAGACGCCGACCGGCCACACCGGGATCCGGCCGTTCACCGGCTTCTCGGGGAAGCGGAACGGGCCGGTATTGATGTGTTCCCCGTGGAACTCGAAGCCCTCTCCGGACCAGGACTGCTCGAGCCAGGCCAGCGTCTCGTCCAGCAGCGCTGCTCGCTCCTTCAGGCCCGTCGCCTGACCGGGAGCAGAGGTGAAGCCGCGGTCGTCGCCCACCCCGACACCCACGGGCAGGACCAGGCGACCACCGGACAGTCGGTCCACGGTGAGGGCGCGCTGCGCGAGCTCCCACGGGCGGTGTCGCGGTACGGCGAACACCATCGCGCCGAGCGTGATGCGCTCCGTCACCGTGGCAGCGGCGGCGAGGACGGCGAACGGGTCGTAGACCGGCATCGCCCACTCGCCGTCCAGGCTGATCGCGTCCCAGGTGAAGAAGCCGTCCCAACCATGCTCCTCGCTCTCGCGCGCGAGGGCGATGTGCTGGTCGATCGTGCCGAAGCTGCTGATGAATCCGAACTTCATACCGTTCCTCCGGGTGGCCCAGGTGGTTGTCCGACGTCACCCAGCACGCTACGCCGAGCCTCTGACACTCCTCAGGTCAGGTGGGGTCAGATGTGGACGGGGCGCTCGAAGAACGTCTCCAGGACCACTATCGCGTCGGTCCCGGTGACGCCGTCGACGCCGAAGATCTGGCGCAGTGCCTGCTGCAGCTCTTCGGTGGACGCGGTGCGTACCTTCACGAGGACCGAGGCCGCTCCCGCGACGATGTGCGCCTCCTCGATCTCCGCGATCCGGGCCAGCGCCTCGCGGGTGGACGGGTCGCCCATCCAGGCGTTCGCGTCGACCATGACAAAGGCGAGCACGCCGCGGCCGACGGCGTTGGGGTCGATCTCGATGGTCGTCCGGCGGATCACCCCGCGTTCTCGGAGCTTGCGCACGCGGTCGTGAGCCGCGCCGGCGGAGAGCCCCACGGCCTTTCCCAGCGCTGTGTACGGCATACCCGCGTCCTGCTGCAGCAGCTTCAGGAGCTCCCGGTCGACGTCATCCATGACAGGGACTATACCGATGGTGCTGGCTGTACAGGAATCGGCGTATGAGTCTACCCTCCGAATCGTGTTCACTTCTGAGACATTTTCTGCCCAGTTTGTCGTTCTTGATGAGCGGTTCGCCGGATGCGACGGTGACTACGTCGTCAAGCGCCACTTCTCGGACGCGCGGAAGACCGAGGGCCCCGCGTACTTCGCGGGCGGGCAGTACCTCGTCTTCAGCGACATCCCGAACGATCGGCTGCTGCGCTACGACGAGACGACGGGCGCCGTCGGCGTCCTGCGGCACGGCTCCGGGTACGCCAACGGGAACACCGTGGACCGCCAGGGACGCCTCGTGACCTGTGAGCAAGGCAATCGGCGTGTGACGCGCACCGAGCACGACGGCTCGGTGACGGTCCTGGCGGACAGCTACCGCGGCAAGCGGCTGAACAGCCCGAACGACGTCGTCGTACGCGCGGACGGTTCGGTGTGGTTCACGGACCCCACCTACGGCATCACCGGGGACTACGAGGGCAACGCAGGCGACTCCGACTTCGGGGGCGCCTGCTACGTGTTCCGCATCGACCCCGTCGACGGGGAGGTCACCGTCGTCGCGGACGACTTCGTCCGGCCCAACGGGCTGGCGTTCTCGCCGGACGAGCGGCGGCTGTTCGTCGCCGACACCCGCCAGGACCCGAGCCACATCCGCGTCTTCGACGTGACGGACGACGGACGCCTGACCGGCGGCGCGATCCACGCCACGTGCGACGCCGGCCGCTTCGACGGGCTGCGCCTCGATACCGAGGGCCGCATCTGGGCCGCCGCCTGGGACGGCGTGCACTGCTTCGCTCCCGACGGTGACCTGATCGGCAAGCTGCTTCTGCCCGAGTCGGTCGCCAACCTCACCTTCGGCGGGCAGAAGCGGAACCACCTCTACATCACGGCGGGCACCTCGCTGTACTCGCTGCGGGTCACCTTCAACGGCGCCGCGTACCCCCGCTGACCACCGGCGAAGCTAGGGTTGCGCCGTGATGGAGACGCGACCCGTGGTGGAGATGTGGACCGATGGCGCCTGCAAGGGCAACCCCGGCCTGGGCGGCTGGGGTGCGCTCCTGAAGGCGGGGGAGCACTCCAAGGAGCTGTTCGGCGGGGAGAAGCTCACCACGAACAACCGCATGGAGCTCAAGGCCGTGGTCGAGGCACTGCGGGCGCTCAAGCAGCCGAGCGACGTCACCATCCACGTCGACTCGTCGTACGTGATGAACGGTATGAAGACCTGGATCGTGGGCTGGAAGCGCAACGGGTGGAAGACCGCGAGCAAGCAGCCGGTGAAGAACGTCGACCTGTGGCAGGAGCTCGACGCCGAGGTCGCCAAGCACACGGTGCGCTGGGTCTGGGTCAAGGGCCACGCCGGCGACCCGGGCAACGAGGCGGCCGACGTGCTGGCGAACAAGGGCGTCGACAGCGTGCGCTGATGGCCTGCGCCGACGGCCTGTCGGAAGCCGTAGCGGTAACGAGACCGATGTCACGTCACCACGATTCGCGCACCCTAATACCCTTGTCCCATGGCTTCCCACTACGACGTCGTACTCCTCGGTGCGGGCCCCGGCGGCTACGTCGCCGCGATCCGCGCTGCCCAGCTCGGTAAGTCCGTTGCGATCATCGAGGAGAAGTATTGGGGTGGTGTCTGCCTCAACGTGGGCTGCATCCCTTCCAAGGCTCTGCTCCGCAACGCCGAGCTGGCCCACATCTTCAACCACCAGAAGGACCTCTTCGGCATGACCGGGGACGTCACCTTCGACTTCGGCAAGGCGTTCGACCGCTCGCGCGACGTGGCCGGCGGCCGCGTCAAGGGCGTGCACTTCCTGATGAAGAAGAACAAGATCGCGGAGCTCGACGGCCGCGGCACGTTCCGCGACGCGAACACCATCGAGGTGGCCCTCAACAAGGGCGGCACCGAGACGGTGACCTTCGACAACGTGATCATCGCGACCGGCTCCGAGGTGCGCCTGCTGCCCGGCGTCGAGCTGTCCTCGAACGTCGTGACCTACGAGGAGCAGATCCTCACGCGCGAGCTGCCGAAGTCGATCGCGATCGTCGGCGCCGGCGCCATCGGCATGGAGTTCGGCTACGTCCTGAAGAACTACGGCGTGGACGTCACGATCATCGAGTTCCTCGACCGTGCGCTGCCGAACGAGGACGCCGATGTCTCCAAGGAGATCGCCAAGCAGTACAAGAAGCTGGGCGTCAACCTGCTGACCTCGACCGCCGTCCAGACCGTCAAGGATGACGGTTCGTCGGTCACCGTCACCTACAAGGGCGTCAAGGACGACAAGCCCGGCGAGCTCGTCGTCGACAAGGTCCTCATGGCGGTCGGTTTCGCGCCGAACGTCAGCGGGTTCGGCCTCGAGAACACGGGCGTGCAGCTCACCGAGCGCGGCGCCATTGCCATCGACGACCACATGCGCACCAACGTGCCGCACATCTACGCCATCGGTGACGTCACCGCCAAGCTCATGCTGGCGCACGTCGCGGAGGCGCAGGGCGTCGTTGCGTCGGAGACCATCGCCGGGGCCGAGACCCAGACGCTGGGCGACTACCGCATGATGCCGCGTGCCACGTTCTGCTCCCCGCAGGTCGCGTCGTTCGGCCTCACCGAGCAGCAGGCTCGCGACGAGGGCTACGACGTCAAGGTGTCGTCCTTCCCGACGATGGCCAACGGCAAGGCGCACGGGCTGGGCGACACGACGGGCTTCGTGAAGCTCGTCGCCGATGCGAAGTACAACGAGCTGCTTGGTGCGCACATGATCGGCCCGGACGTGTCGGAGCTGCTGCCGGAGCTGACGTTGGCGCAGAAGTGGGACCTGACTGCTGATGAGGTGGCGCGGAACGTGCACACGCACCCGACGCTGTCGGAGTCGGTGCAGGAGACGGTGCACGGTATTGCTGGGCACATGATCAACTTCTGAGACCGGTCTCCCGGTTTCTCGGGAGTCGAACCTGGTCAGAGGCCCGGATCCGCGGAATTCCGCGGATCCGGGCCTCTTTGCGTCCTGGGGTGTCGTGGACACCTATGGACGTGAGGAGCCCCGAATTGCCTCCCCGAGAGCCACGCAGGAGGCACGCCGACACGACCAGGAGGGAACCGACGATGGGCACGAAACCGAGGCACGGCCTCAGAAGCGAGAGGCATGGGGCAGGCTGCGCAAGCTGCCCTTGAAGCGCTGGCAGGCACGTTTTGTGGGTCCGGACGGCAAGGTCTACTCGGCGCGGACCGAGGACGACAAGCCACTGACGTTCCTCACCAAGGGTGACGCTCGCGAATGGCTCAACGGGGGAGGTCGATGTGGCATACGAGCGCACGTTCTGCGCACACCACCTAGGCACAAACCTGCTGTTGTGCGAGGCATATCGGCAGGTCAGAGAGCGCACGCCGGTTCTTCCTAGTTGCGGGCCAGCTTCGCCGCGGCGTGAGGCTGATGGTGCCCAGGTCCGACGTGCGCCGGATGAGCGTCGGGCCAACGGCAGGGGACCGATCGGCGTCCATGGATCGACCACGCTGACACATGGTCGATGCATGGGACGCGCCGTGGTCCTTGCCTGGGCCGTACGATGTTCCGACCAAGTTCGATCTGGAGGAGCGTTCTTTCGCGACTGAACCGGAGCGTATCGGGCAACCGCACGTCGAGCTCAGTTGGTCCGCCGACCCGTTCGCACCGGGACGATGTCGAGCGGAGGAGCAGCTCGTCGCAGAGGCGGCGGTAGGCCTGCCCGGCCCGCGCATCCGGGTCGACCTCGCGCACTGGTGCACCGCGCCGGACGGCTCCCTGTCAGGCCTCGCATACTGCGTATCGAGACGAACCATAGCTGGAGGATCGACCTGGGGTCTCGACATCTAACAGAAGCCGCGCGAGAATCCATTCGAATTCGGGTGTAACCGCCAGGAGCTTAGTCTGATCGGTTCCGCGTTACAGCCCACTACGTGAATACTGCGGTCGTGGGAGGCTCCAGGCCGCCGTAGAGGAGAACCGAGGAAAGCGTGTTCAACCTGATAGTTGGTTTCGTCGACGGCACGGCAACCAGTGATCGAATGCTGGAGTATACGGCTGACGAAGTTAAGGTGTTCCTTAGGCAAGGAAATACTTTCGACTTGGGGCGCCTAGAGCGACTCCCGACACTGGTGATGCCGGAGACCGGCTTCACAGATGTTAAACAGATCGCACGCGTCGGTAGGCTAACCAATCTCAGGGCGCATGGCCGCGAAATTAGCTTCAAGCTGGTTGATACCCCGGGAATCCCCACGATTCGAACTGAGCAGGTTGAGGCGCTAGCGAGTGACCTTGGTATCCAGCCATTCGAATTTAATCGAACTCACTGGGCCGTCAAGGACGTGGATCTTTATGGGGCGCTGTTCGGTGGCGGCGCCCTTCGCCAGCTCGCCCCAAAGGTCTTCGACCTCCCAATCCATCTTCCAGTGGAGCCCGACCTCGTGGCCGTTATGATGCCGTTCACGGGATTCGACCGCGTCTACGGCGCGATCAAGGAAGCGGTCGAGAGTCTTGGACTTCGGTGCCAACGAGCGGACGACATCTGGGAGAGCCACCACATCATGGACGATGTCATCAGCCTGATTTGGCGTTCCCGAGTGGTGGTCTCAGACCTGACCGGAAAGAATGCCAACGTTTTCTACGAAACTGGCATCGCGCACACGCTCGGGCGGGATGTCATCCAGCTCGCACAGAGCCTTGCTGATGTGCCATTCGACCTTCAGGCGATCCGCACGCTCAAGTACCTGAACAACGGGGAAGGGCACGAGAAGATGAAGGAAGAGTTGACGAGGCGGATCAAGACCTTGGTTGGATGACGGGCGATCTGCGTAGGTCGCTGCTGATCGTGGGCCGCCAGCTCTGAGAGAATCGCATGGCAAAGTGCCACGGCGTGTCACGGGTGTCCCGTGTCGGACCATCTGATTGTCAGCGTGCCGTGTGGTCGCGGCAGGACGGTCGCAGCTGCTGCGGTCTCTGTGGGCTCGGTGCCAGTGGGTCACCGCTGAAAGAGCGGCTCGGGGCCGCGGTGGTCGGCGCCGTAGCGGGTGATCGCGTCCGCGAGCCGCCGAGTGAGACAGGCCGCGTCCGGGCCCTTGCCTGGTAACTCGCAGGACGATCCGGGAGAACCTGTACGTCGCGATGACGCGCGGCCGTGACACCAGCCACGCGTACGTCGCGCTAGACGCGTCCTCCACCGACCACAACCCGCGACCTGATGACACTTGACCACCGCCTGCAGCATCCTCTTCGGTGTCCTCCAGCACCCCGGAGCCGAGCATCTGCGGACCGCTACGCTCGGCAAAGAAGTCCGTAGCAGAGCTCCAAATGTGCCTAGTGAAGGGTGTCGGTAGGTTGAGAGCCGAGTTCGAAGAGAAGCAGTATGAAATCGCCGCGAGCATTGAACTTGCTCATGGATTGCTCGGCAACCGTGTCTTCTCGTCAGGACAGGTGCTTGAAAACATCCTTGGGTACGACACGGCCGCCGATGCTGACCCGACACACTTGATTTGGCGCGTGCTGAACGCTCCGCGACCGGCTGGCGTAGTATTGATTCCTCGATACTGGGAACTGGGGCAGCGACCACGGCCAGGCGTACTCCCGGAAAGTCTTGTGAGCCTTGTCCTGCAATTCAAGAGGCCAGATTTTATGGTACGGAAGGGTCGGCCACAATGGCAGATCTGGAATGCTCCATACTATCGGTTTACGAGAAATGAGCAGCAGCACGCGGTTCTCCGGAAACTGGAGAAACGACTTGGTGCGGATGTTCTTATCAGGTATGCCGCGCCGGCATTTCACACACGCGGTGAGTTGGAGAGTGCCCAAGTGTCCGGGAAAGTGCTAGAGCAGACCGGGTTTGCGAGCCCGGCGGATTTCGGGCTTCACAAGGTTTGGACTTATCGCGAGGCTGGCGTTGAAGGGCGGCCGAATCCTTCGGGGAGGCGTCGAACCTTCGATTCTCTGGAGGATCTCGCAGGAACTGCATCGGAACTCATGCCTTTGGGTCGGAATGCAAGCGCCGGACGAGAACTGGTTCCTTTGGAGAGGATCGCGGATGTCGTGCGATATCGCAGTCCTGCAGCGAGGCGGAACGTCGACGATTGGGTGCTTAGCCTTCGAGGTGTGGACATTGTTCTGACGAGGACGCAGCGCGAGGACCTCAGAGAATACGCCTCGATCCAATCCGAACTTGCGCGAGTTAACGCACATTGGTGGCTCGTCGGTCGTTGATTACCTTGGCCAGTTTTGGGTCGAACTGAACTGACCGTGACGCCAACGGGCCGACCTGAGCCTGGCGAGGGCGGGCTCGTTTTGCAGCTGGCCAGGCGCGACGATCCCAGCCATCCCAACGTGTCCAGGTGCTATATGCTCCCGCGTGTTCCGCCCGTTTCGATTAACAGCGGTGAATCCCGAAAGCTGCCCATGTAAGCCCGTTTGGGGCCAATGCCTGTTACTCACTAAGCCGGAGTCGCGCCCTGTGCCAGCTCGCGCCGGATCGCCGCTCCGATAGCTTCCATGGTTGCGGTCTCGATAGCAGCGGCAGCAGTCACCACGCGGTCGATCCGGGCCGTCTCCTCGTCGGTGTCGGCGCGCTTGCGCCGGGTATCGGCAAGGTCGGTACATGCGTCGATGAACTTGCGCCCTTGTTGCCGCAGCCCGTCATCGACCACGCGCCCAAGCAGCAGCTCAAACCCGGACGCGCGGGCACGATGTTCTCCCCAAACTCGGGCTTCAACGGGGTCGGCGTCATCGCCGGCCGCCAAGTGGAAGATGTGGACGTCGAGCGCCGCTTGGGCAAGTCTTCGCGCTTCGTTCTGCAACTCCAAGAGCGTCTGTAGCTGGAAGTCCCGCCGTCGCGCGTCCCGTGCTCGCGCCTCGGCAGCCTCCTCCCGCTTTGAAGCGCGTTCATCGCGTCGAGCGTCGTTCCAGCCAGCCAGCGCGTAACCGCCGAGCGCTGCGAGGAGAGTTGAGAAGGGCGCGATCCAATCCACACGCACGGTCTACCGGCTCCTCGGGCCGCTGTCGCGTGCGACATGCTTCGGTAGAGAACGTCGGCCCCGGGGAGGTTAGCTCCCTGCGATCCAATTCATGGCGTTGGATCGCCGGTAGCGGTCGTGTCTATCTGCCCGGTGGCCGGGTCACGGTCTTCGACGGCATTAGCGCCCAGACCACCGTGGCGGGTGAGCACGGATCGCGGCCTGGCAGAGCGCCTGGGGTGTCGGCGCGGACGCGTATCTGCGTCGGGCGGGGGTGTGCCGGTAGTGGGTGGCTTCGAACTCGGCTGGTGGGATCAGGCCGGCCTCGCCGTGGAGGCGTCGGTGGTTGAACCAGTCGATGTATTCCGCGGTCGCGATCTCGAGGTCGTCGATGTTCTTCCAGGGCCCTCGTTGCGCACGAGCTCGGCCTTGAACAGGGAGTTGAACGCCTCGGCCAGGGCGGTTGTCGTAGGAGTCGCCGGTGGAGCCGACCGATGCGACCTCGCCAGCCTCGGCGAGGCATTGTGTGTAGCGGACGGCGACGTATTGCGCGCCCTTGTCGCTGTGGTGCGTCAGCCCGGCCGCCCTCGCGGGTGCGCGACCAGATCCCCATCTCCAACGCGTCCAACGCCAGGTCGGTGCGCAGCGATTGCGCCAGCTGCCAACCGACCACGCGGCGGGAGAACACGTCGATCACGAACGCGGCGTCGGCCCAGCCGGAGAACGTGCGGCAGTAGGTGATGTCGCAGACCCACAACCGGTTCGGGCGGTCGGCGGTGAAGTCTCGGTGCACCAGGTCCGGGCGGGGTCCGGCCCGGAGCCAGGGATCGTCGTGCGGGGGCCCCTTGGCCCGACTGATCCCGCGCAGGCCGGCACCACGCATCAGCCGGTGGACCGTGCAACGCGCGATCCGATGGCCCTGACGGTTTATCTCGGCATGGACCTTGGTCATGCCGTAGACGCCGTAGTTGTCCGCGTGGACCGTGCCGATCAGCTCCAACCGCGTCGCATCGGAGACTGTTCGGGCCGACGGCGGCCGGGACCTGGCCGCACAGTACGTGCTCGGGGCGACCTGCGGCTCGGTGCAGATCGGCTCGACCCCGAACTGGTCCTTGTGGGCGTCGATGTAGTCCACGATCACCGCCGTGGGCGGTCGAGCTCCGCGACGCGAAGAAAGCTGACGTGATGCGCAATTTCGCGTTGGCCCGACGCAGCTTCCGGTTCTCACGCTCGAGCTCCGCTAGGCGCTGCGCGTCCGACATCGTGGTTCCCGGGCGGTCGCCGACATCGATCTCGGCCTGGTTGACCCAGCCGCGCAGCGTCTCGGGGTTGATCCCCAGCTGCTCACCCACCCTGGCCACAGCGCCCTTTGGGGGTGCCAGGGTCACGTCGCAGATCGACCGCCATCCGGATCGCCCGCTCCCGAAGCTCGTCCGGGTACTTCCTCGGTGCTGCCATAACTCTCATCCTCTCGGGGAATGAAAGCCTCCAACAGACCCGTCACGAGACATACCATCGGTGAGTGTGTGATCGCGGCCGTAGCACTACGGTGACGACATGCCTCGCCGACCTGCCATGCGCGACTTCCTTTACCTGTCACGGACACTTCGCGTCCAGGGTGCGTCGCTATGACGGAGGCTGCGGAACCCGCGAAGCCTGCTTGGGTCGGTGAGTTCGAGTCGGACAACCCTGGTGTTCGGCCCGCAGCTGGCAGCGGAACTGGATCTGAGGCGTTTGGGGTTCGGTTGAACAGCAGCGCGGCTGTGCGTGTCTCGATGCGTGCCGTTCCTGTCCGAAGCGCGGTGGACATTACGGTGTCGGGCTCTGGGAACCTGAGGCTTTCGGACCTCGACGTAGATCGCACGATCCGTGTGGCGAAGCAGCAACCCAGCACCAATGTTTCCATTCACCTGGAGGGGTCGGTTCAGGGGGAACTAGCGCTTGTGCAACCGTCGGCAAGGATGACGGTAAGTGCCGACAAGGAATGCACTGCGACAGTTGCGCTCAACGACGGTAGCCTCCGCGTCGGCGATGAGGGCTTGGGCCAAGCTGTCGTGAATGCTATTGGCGGCTCCCTCGCTGGTGGAGTCTATGGTGAGATCCGACTGGGCGACAAAGGTCGGCTCACGCTTGGCGACGGCGCCATTCTAAAGATCGAGAGACTCATCGTAATAGGCTCAGCAGAGCTCGCCGTCGGCAAGGGACAGGCGCTTGAGCTCGGTGTGGTCTGTGGGGACGGAAACCAACGACAACCTGTGCTCTCCATAGTTCGTGCAGGTAACACTGGCGGCAGGGCCGTCAAGGTCCGTCGCGTCACGGCCGCAACCATAGACGCCGATTCGAGCACGGCGATGCAGCTGCAGATTCAGGACGCGGCGGAGCACGTAACCCTCCGCGGTGCTGTCTTCACGGCTTTCAGCGGAACGGCCGTGGCGAGCGACGTTGAGTTCGCATCGAAGGATGAGCAACACCCTCGGCTTGCGGCGCTGCCCGGTGCTGTGATTACCGGGGTGACGGGCGAGTTCGTACTAGGACAGATCGGTGGAGCGCACCTGGCAGGCGGCCCTGCGGGCTTCCTCATTAACTCGGTGGCACCAAGGCCAAAGGGCGCGGAGTCGGCGTGCGCGGACGCCTTCGTCAGTGGGTTCATGGTGCCAGGCGGCTTGGAGGGACGGAGTCTTCTCAACGAGTTTGACGATGCCCACCACCTTGAGCCGTCGACCAAGGACCTTCCTGGCTGGGACCGCCGGTTGCTCCGTGGGCTCCCGTGGCAGCGACGGCCCAAGACGACGCGTCCTGTGCGGAACCAAGTGCAGTTGCGTCACGACGCGGAACTAATGCGGAAGATGCGCGAACTGGCGCGCAGCAAGGGGGCATCTGGCTCTACTCGCACGAAGGTAGGGTGGTGCGCCCAGCGGTTGCGCCACTTGACTACACACGGCAGAACTGAACGCTTCGCGCTTGGGGCGTACCGCCTCCTCGGGTACGGTGAGCGGCCTTTGCCTCCATTCGTCACCTGGCTCGTACTCTCGCTGGTCCTTGCTCCGGTCCCCGCACTGGTGGCACACGAGTACGTTTTTGTTTGGCCGGTCGATTTTGGCCACGCGCTTAGGTTGGCAGGTTGGTTCCTGGAGGACATTGGCAAGGCGTGGATTGACCGAGCCTTCAGCCCTGTTGGAGCGATATTTGGTACCGGCAGCTCGGACGAGTCGGCGTCGTGGCTCTACGTGCTCCGTGCCCTCGTAGCGATCCCACTTGTCGTCTTCAGTCTTTCCCTCCGCAATTACGTGCGCTCCGGGCGGTGACCAGGATTCCAATCGGATCGAGCGAGGAAGAGCCGGCGGATCGGGGATCTCAACGACGTATGGGGAAATCGAACTGCTCGGTCACTCCTTCGTCGATGTCGACGGTGACTGTCAAGCCCCGGGTTTGGTGGAGAGCTGGTTAGCTGGTTTCCAGGCTTGCCGTGACCGGGTCAGCCACGGCGTGTAGTGCCTCGTACTCGGTCGGCGGGACGTGGCCGAGCTCGCCGTGCAGACGCCGGTTGTTGTACCAATCGATGTACTCCACCGTCGCGATCTCGAGATCGTCCAGACCACGCCACGGCCCTTTGTTACGGACCAGCTCGGCTTTGAACAGCGAGTTGAACGCCTCGGCCATCGCGTTGTCATACGAGTCGCCCTTGGAGCCGACCGACGCGACCGCGTCGGCCTCCGCGAGCCGCTGGGCATAACGAATCGCACGATATTGGACCCCGCGATCGGAGTGATGCGTCAGCCCAGCCAGATCCGCGCCAGCACCCTGACGACGCCAGATCGCCATCTGCAACGCGTCCAACGCCAGATCGGTATAGAGACTGGTCGCGACCTGCCACCCCACGATCATCCGGGAGAACACGTCCAGCACGAACGCCGCATGGACCCACCCGGCGCCCGTGCGGACATAGGTGATGTCCGCGACCCACAGCTGGTTCGGCCTCGTGGCAGTGAAGTCACGTTCGACCAGGTCAGCCGGCCGCCCGGTCTCCGCCGCAGGCCGAGTCGTCCGCGGGGACTTGTCCCGCAGCAGACCCCGCAAACCGTTCTCACGCATCAGCCGCTCGACCGTGCACCGCGCCACCCGCTCGCCCTGCCCAGCCAGCTGCCGGTTCAGCTCGTGCCAGATCTTGCGGGCCCCGTAGACGCCGTAGTTCTTCTCGTGGACCTGCTCGATCACCTCGAGCAGGCCGGCGTCACGCACTGCTCGGGCCGAAGCCGGTCGGGTCTTGTGGGCGTAGTAGGTCGACGGCGCGATCTGTGCCGGCGTCCCTTGGAGCGCCCGCAGGACCGGCTGGACACCGTGAGTGACCTTCTCCTGGTCGACGAACTCGACCTTCACCTTGACGGACGGTCCAGCTCCGCCGCGAAGAAACTTGCTGCGGACTTCAAGATCTGGTTCGCGCGCCGCAACTCACGCACTTCCCGCTCCAGCTCCGCGACTCTGGCTGCCTCGGCAGTCGTCGGGCCCAGGCGCAGTCCCTCGTCCCGCTCCGCGCGCGCCACCCAGGTCCGCAACGCTTCCGGGTGCACCCCGAGCTGGTCCGCGATCCGCTTCACCGCCCCGACCCGCGACTCGGGGTCCTTCCTCGCCTCGAGGGCCAGACGCGTCGCACGCTCACGCAACTCGTCGGGGTACTTCCGTGGTGCCGACATAGCTCCCAATCCTCCGGGTCTTCGCTGTCTCCATCAAACCCGGGGCGGGACACACAGGCGGTGCGACGACGCACGGCATACGGCTGACACGGCGCAGTGGCTGCGCGGATATGGCGAGCAGGCGAGACCAGCGGACAGCGGGTCCCGCGGACCGCCGACGAAGGCAACACACCTAATGCACAACGCTGTGAGCGGTCCCGAGTCCACTCTAAGTGGACACGCTCCGGCCCCGGCCTGGGAGGGTGTGGGGGACATGATGACGGTCCATGTGCTCAGCGATACCGTGTTGCCTTCGAGGTGCTCGCCGCCGGACTGGTACTACATCGGCCATCAGTCATCGCTCCCAGGTTTGATCCGGTAGGTGACACGTCCGTCCTTGTACTTCACGGTGAAGGCCACTCGCCCGCTCGGCGCCGAGCGGTAGGGCAGCACCAAGGAGAACAGCGTCGCGATGTGCCCTGCAGGGGTCGGATCTTCCAGCTTGCTCGGCGGGGTCACGTCATCCTTGTCTGCCGCGAACGTGAGCAGGACGGCACCCCGCGTGCCGGATGGGCTCACGAGCTTCTCGGAGATGTGTCGGTACTCGGGCTCGCCGAGTAGCTGGGTCACCCGGTCACGGTGACGATGGCCGGGCGCAAGGGCGCCACCCGAGACAGTCTCGAGCGCGAGGCGCTGCCGAGGGGAGCTTCCCGAGAACATCCCGCTACGCTCGCTGCGTCGGGTTCGCGTGAGGATGTCGAGGGAGTAGCCGTCGACGGAGTGGGTGGCGACCCGCGCACTTGTCCTCGCCAGGTCGGGCACGATCACTGCCCAGTCGGTCAGGTTCCCCTCAGCCATAGCCTGCTCGATGAAGTCGACAGTCGGTGCGATCGAGAAGTTCTTGTTCCAACGGAACTTGCGAATGACGTCCAGGACCGTCTGTGCGTCGACGACGGCGTACCGGGCCGAGTAAGGTGCCGGCGAAGCATCGGCCGGAGTGTCGGGGATGTGGAAGAAGGTGCCCCGGGATCCGGTGGCAAGCGCCGCGTCGAGCAACGGCTCGACGGCAGCGAAGTGGAGTCCATTGATCGCCGGGTCACGGTCTGGCTGTTGGAAGAAGTCCCTGACCTTGCCGCCCTCGCCCTTGGTGGTGAGGCGCGCGTTGAACATCTTGTTCCGGCCCGTCGGTGAGAGCCAGGGCAGGCTCTGAAAGACGAGTGGCGGTACGTCGATGGGACGCACGCGTGGACGCCCGTCCTCGCCGATCCCCTGATACTGGCGCAGCTGTTCGCGGAAGTCCTCTTCGTCACGCACGATCGCTTCGAATGCCTTGTACAGATCGACGGCCGTATCCTTGCGGGATCCGGGTACGTTGCGGCCGATGTACAGGCGCACGAGGTCCCCATAGCCGAATCGGTATCCGAACCAGCGACCCATCTGCATCAGAGTGTCTGCCGCGGTTGTACGTCGCGTGTAGTAGGTCGTCGTAAGGCCCTCGACAGTGAACCCGCGGCTGAGTTTTGCGCCGCCCACCAGAATCTTCCAGACATCGCCTCCCTGGAAGTCGAGGTCATTCTGGATATAGTCCTTCTCGGCCGCTCCGTTTACCACGATGACCGGGCGGTAGCCCGAGCGGATTCGGCCGGTCGCTTCGCCGATGAACGGGCGCAACGTCCGGAAGTCCGGGGGCATCGGGGCTTCGGGCGCCCGAGCTTCCTGCACGGCGCGAAAGTCGCCGGTCCATAGCTCCCACAATCGGCGCCCGCCTTCTGGCGAAGAGTATCCTGCACGCAGCCACACGTCCTCGACGGTCGCGGCGAGCTCCGCGTGGTCGGCTTGACGGACGGATTCGTGCACGAGCATTGTGTGGTGCCGGTAGTCGCCGTCGTACCCCTCAGACTTCCTGAAAAGTTTCAGGGCCCCGCTCAGCACATAGGCGTCCAGCGCGTTCCGAATCTCCTCGCGGCGCTCCGCGTCGTCGTTATCGAGGTCGGCGTAGAGGCCGCGGACGAATGCCGCCTCGTTGGATTCGGCCAGACCTCCGACAGGGTCATCGATGTCCCTGTCGAGGTCGTGGAACTGCCGCCCGCCCATGTACGCCGCGGGCGGGTCGAGGCTGACGATGAAGTCCTTGGGAAAGACGTCGTCGACATCATCGGGGTCCACGAACACGTTGGCGAACGGTGTCGCCGTGTAGCCGATGTACTGAGCGCGCGGTAGCTCAGCCAGAAGTTCGGCGATGAGCTTGTTGATCGCAGTCCGCTCCCGGCGCTCAGGACTGTCCTTGCGCGGGTCCTTAGTGTTGATCGTCGCCTGGTCGGCCTCGTCGTCGATGATCAGCGTCGGAATCTCGGTGAGGTCGGCGCGGATAGCTTTGAGGTCGGATACGAGCTTCTGGAGGACTGTCGAGTTCTTCTTGACCACGGCAAGCCTGACATCCGAGCTGTACAGATTTGCGGGGTCATAAAGCCTCTTGGCGGGATCCGGCAGACGCTCGGACCGGAAGTCCAGATAGCCCAAGCCGTTCTTGAGACTGCGGTAGTCACCGGCCGCGTTCGTCAGCCGCCGGATCGCCGGTCGGCCGAGGTCGTGTGGGTACTTCCCGTAGCGCAGGAACCTGCCGTCCTGCCAGTCAAGGTCACCAGTACCTGCGTAGTCGATGTCCTTGATCTGATCCGGGTCGTGCTTGTCGCGTCCGCCCAGGATGTTCTCCTCGCCGACGAGTTCCATGTCGATGCGTCGCTGGGTCTGCCCGCGAAGAAGCTCGATGGTGCCCGTTAAGACGATGACGAGCCGGTACCCGGCATCGGCCGCCTTCGCCAGCACCCCTGTGAAGTTGGCGGTCTTGCCGGACTGTACGTGTCCGACGACGAGGCCCTTGGCCTGGTAAGGCTGCTTCCGAGTCGGGTCGGCGAGCCGACGGACGACCTCTCGGGTGACACGGTCCAGTTCATGGACAGCCTCGCCACTCATCTTCTTCTCGAGGACGCGACGGTAGCCGTTCCAGTAGAAGCCGCTGTCCGCGGCGAGTTCGTCCGTGTACCAGGGATCCCAGTCAGCAGGGGTATTGGAGATGATGACGGCGCCGGCATCGAGAGGGTACGCGTCGTCGACTGCGCTCCGGGCATCATTGCCCAGGGCGAGTCGACGGCCGATGACATCACGGCGGGCTGCGGTGGACGGCTCGGTGTTTTCGGTCCACCCCTCGCCGTCAGCGGCATCCCAACGGATGAGCTGGGTGTGGAACGCGAGGCGGGCCTTGTCGTTGGGATTGCTAGCGGTGACGATCTCGACGAGCTCGGACTCGGTTAGTGCCTCGCCGGTACGCCTGAGGTGGTGCAGCACGTCGTCGAGGAGGGGCGCCGGCTCATAGCCTTCCATGCCGCGCATGGCGCGGACGACGGCGTCGGTGATGGCGTCACTCATGCGGAGGTGTCCTTCGGGTCGAGAAACGTGTGGAGCGGGGCGCCGGGCAGACCCGGCGTGAGGTCCGTGATGTCGACGCGGTACGAGAGTTCGGAGACGAGGTCCGGCCTGGGGACGGACTCGGCGAGGCGCAAGTCGGTGATCGCCGGGAAGCTGTCGTCCACGAGGAAGGCAGCAGGCGAGGTGCGGAGGAGGTAGGACGTGTCGTAGAGGTCGGCGTCCTCGTCCCGCCATCCGAGTCCGTGCAACGCCTCGACGAACGCGCTGCGGTCGATCAACCGGTCGTACAGCGAGGCGACCAGACTCGCCAACGAGTCCCCTTGAGCACCGCCTGCGCGAGTCAACTGGATCGAGACGACCCACAACGGCCGACCAGGATTCGGACGGAGCTGACCTGGCCCGGAGATCATGTGTCGGCGTCGTTCGGAAAGAGTCGTCTTGATCTCGGCGTCGAACTCTGCGAAGGCGTAGTCGTGTTGTTCGGAGGCAGGCCCGAGCCACCAGTCGAGCACGTGCGCTTCAGGTGCTACATCGAGCAGGGATTGCAGGACGAGGAGTTCACCGACGAGACCGAGCTGCTGGGACTCGCTGATCCGCTGCCGCGCGGCGAGGAGCGCCCTCAAATTGGTGACGGCAGCATTGGCGGCCGACCCGAACTTCGCGCCACCGCGCATCGCCTCGGTCACTCCGAGCAGCAGGTTGTAGGCCTCATAGTGCATGTCGGTGGCATCCACGGCGAGGGTCGCCCAGGTGCCGTCGTCGCGATCGACTGCGTCAGATTGGACGTGGCGGAAACCCTTGATCGCCGGTTCTGTCCCGTCGTACGGGGTACGGAGCGTCAGCCGTTCGCCGCGGGGGTCGATGCGGAGGATGCACCGTGGTTCGGTCGAAAGCGTGTGCGTCGAGATCTTCCCCAGTGCGAAGTAGTGCTCGAGCGATTCAGGGCTCAGTCGGTCGTCCACCTCGGTCACGCGCTATCGCCTCCGTCGAGTTGTTCTGCTTGACTCATCGCCGCAGCCACCAGGATGGTCTGCCATGCGGATTCGTGCCTGCGTGCCTTCGCTCCCTGGTACGAGCCACCGAAGTGTTCGTTCACCAATAGGTAGAGCAGAGCCTTCACCAGCGGCGCATCGTCGCGGCGCATGCTCGGGTGACCCACGACGGCAGCCCTGTAGCGAAGGTTGAGAATGAGTGCGGGCGTCTCGCGGTCGATGCGGAAGAACTCGTCCGCGGGCAGCTTGCTCCACCGGATCTCTACGCTCGGCTCGTCGAGATCGAACTGAGCCGCCTCCTCGAAGGCAGCGAGGACTTCGACGGGTAGTCCACCCCGAGGCTCGATCACGGTGACAGGTCGAGCCTGTCGTTTCCGTGCTGTCCTCGCTCCCGTCTCCGCCGCTAGCCGGAAATCGCCGAATGTCGTTCCGTCCACAGCTCGGGCGATGAGTAGTGAGTCCTTGAGCGTCGCGTCGAGGACGACGCCCGTCTTCTCGGGGTTGATCGTGATGTGGTGCTCGGTCTCCGGTGTGATCTCGAGCGCGATGCGGCCGTACTGGAGATCGCGTGACCGCATCGCAAGCTCGTTCCAGCCACCCACCTGGAGCAGCCGATCTCTGCGGTAGACATAGAGGCCCTGTGTGTCGAGCGGCCCGCGCCCGTCGAGCACGTAGCCAGGCTTCGACCTCTCACGCTCTGCCCAGATGTGCGCAACCGCCGTGGCGTGTCCTTCCGGCAACGTGACCCTGAGTTCGGCGGGATACCCCGGGACACCGGACCGGCCGTAGCCGAACGGGTCGAGAGGTGTAACCATCCGGGGCGCGCCTGCGCCGAACTCGACGTCGTACTCCTCGACGTGGATACGGACTTCCCCACGCGCGAGGATCCGATGCATGACGAGCCCGAGATGGGTGAGGAGCGTGTCTACTTGGCGCTCGAGCCAGCCGCGCTGCTCGTCGGTATCCGAGGTGCGAAGAAACGTCCGGACCGCCGCCCACTCGACCACGGTCCCGGTCCGTAGTGCGAAGTCGACCTCGGTGCGGTTCAGTCGGGACTCGGCATCCTCGGAGTCATACGAATCAACGATTGGTCCGCTGTCGATCGTCGACCTCAGGATGCGTCGGCCGACGGCGGGGGCTCCGTACCGGCGCGACCACACGACGAGTGAGTCCGCCTGGCTGAGGGACGCGGCCTTAAGACCGATCCCGAAGTGTCCGAGGTCCGCCTCACCGTAGTTGCGCTTGCGGGCGTAGGTCATCGCGTCGTCTACGGCCGCGGTATCCATTCCTTGACCGTCATCGACCACCTCCAGCCCGCGGGGCACACCGTCGGCGAGGACGAACCGGACGAGGATGTTCCGAGCGCCCGCGTCGATCGAGTTGTCCACGAGGTCGGCGACAGCGGTCGCCAGGGAATGGTGCCTGCCGATCGCGGACGTGATCGACGGGTCAGGATCGACACGCCGCGATGAGACGGGCTGCGGACCGGCCACGTCCATCAGGCGTCCTCGAACCTCGTCACGGTGAACTTCAGCTGCCGCGAGTTCTCTGCGACCACACGCACGGTCTGTTGCTCGAACCCGCTGCTCTTCTCCGCACGGATGTCCAGGGTCACGTCCAGGAGATCGGGGCCGGCTTGTTGCAGGTGAAGGAGGACCTCGTCGACGACGTTCCGCATTGCGGAGGACAGGTCGGTGGAACCGTCGAGTTCCACCCTTGCGGCATACCGTGCGTTCTTGGCGACAGAGGGGACAGCTGCGGGCGGGGAGGGTGCACCGTCCGGTGTGCGACCGATCGAGCCGGGGACTTGGACAGTAGCGGGGGCAACGAGCCGCAAGGATGCTGCAGCGCTTTCCGCCTTGCGCTGGGCGACGGCAAGCTCGGACTTCACGATCAGGGTGTCGTCGGTGATCGTCCCGAATTCGACATCGTCGATTGGTACAGCGAGCCCGCCGAACTTGCCGGTGGTCTCGTCATACGACTCGGCGAGTGCGAAGCCCTGCGCGGCGAAGCCCACGTCGAACAGCGCGTCCTGCGCGGCCTTCACGAGCACGTGTCGGTCGCGGAGCCGGGGCATGTAGGGATAGCGGGCGTAGCACTCCCACAGCTCTCCGAACCGGATCTTGCCCGTGTTCCAGCGGGCGAGGAGGAACTCATTCACGTCGATCCGTACCAGGGCCGGTGCGATGTCGACACGGAGTAGATCCTCCTTGACGAACCGGGCGCCAGTCCGCTGGGCGATCCCGTGGCGCGCCTGCCCGTCACACTTCTGCTGCCCGACTCCGTACGGTGCAGCTGGGTCAGGCTGGGTGGCGTGCAGGCCCCAGATCCAGGTGTTGACGATCTGGTCGTCGACGGTCCGGTTGGTAGTCTCGACCTGCCGTTGCGCCTGGGCCTCGTTCGTCTGGGTGAGGTCGAGCCGCGCCTTCTCGGCGAGGATCGAGCTCCATGCCAAGTACGAGCGGGCGGTGGATTCCAGCTCCTTCCATCGGGTGGCGTCCGGGGCGAGCATCACGAGCATGTTCGGCATCGTGCGTTGTGCGCTGCCGCGCTTCTGCAGGAGGTCGAGCGCGAAGCGGCTGCCAGCGCTGCTCGTGTCCTTGCCGTTGTGCGTGTGCTCCGGGTGGAGGATCACGAGGCGCACGGAGGCCTCGTCCGGTACATCCCCGGTCGAAGTCGGTGCGACGACCACACCGGCGAACTCTGCTGTGTTCTTCGGAGCGGTCCTCCGCAAGCGTTCTACGACTTGTTCCCACACTTGTGAGGTGTCGAGGTGGCGAGCGCGCTCGGCAGCGGTGCGGTTCAGCGACGGCTGCGTGTCGTACCAGTACCGTCCGTCGCCGGTGTAGAAGTACGAGGACGCATCCTGGAGTGCGCCGAGCGCGGACCCGATGTTGCCGACGACGTCGCCGGGCAGGGCGAGACCGAGTACGAGCCGCTTGCGGTCCACACCCTTGTGGGTGGTGGCGACCGTGGGCGCGGACTCCATGAAGACGGTCCGCGCGACACGGACGGTCATGGACCGGTTGCCGAGATTGGGGCGGTCCTTGTCGACACGGCGTGCGACCGACTCGTCGCCGTCCACGTCGTTCTGGACGACGGCGTCCCACCCGTGCGGCAGGTACTGCACGAGCTCGCGACGCACGGCTGCGGAGTCCAGCGCCACTGTGCCGGGGATGACAAGAGGAGAATTGTCGCCGGAGACCCAGAGCTGGTGGACGACGGCGCTCATGAGGCGTAGCACGCCGCGTGTGCGCTGGAACTTCTCCAGCGTGGACCATTCGGCGTATAGGCGGTCGAGCAGCTCGGGGTGGACGGGGTACGACGCACGGATTCGCGCCTCGTATCCCTGCTCGGTCACCTCGGTGGGGAACTCACCGGGGTTGCGCTGGTAGAACTCGCGGAACCGACGGGCAGCCGCGGCGATGAGCTTGGCCTGGTCCGCGCCGGGCTGGTGGAACAGGCGACGGCGGACGATCTCGTACGACTCGTCGCGAGCGGCGGGCGCCCACTGGTAAGCGACGCGGCGCACGATGTTGTCGAGCCGGGCGAGTGCCTCATGGCCGAAGTCGCCGCCGACCTCGAGGTCGGACGCCTTGGACGCCTCGTCCATGTCGCCAGCGGCGCCGTCGGCGAGCCGCGTGCTGGCCGGCACCGAGACGAGCAGCAGGATGCCTGGCACAGCGGCGGCTGCTTGCGTGAGGGCCTGGGCGAACGTGAACTGGGTGTCGAAGTCGCCACCGGGCAGCGGCACGCGGCTGCCGTCAGGCAGGATGCGCGGGGTGTTGAGCTGGCGGGCGTAGGACACCCACTCGTCGATCAGGATCACGGCGGGACCGTAGGCGGCGAAGAGCTCGCGGAGCGCACCGCCGGGGTTGGTCCCGGTCCGGTCGGCGTCGGCCACGTACGTGTACCCGGCAGCTCCGTCGCCGGCCTCGTAGCCGAGCTGCCAGGCGATCTCGCCCCAGAGGGTGTGGACGACGGTGCCGTCGGGCTTCGTCGACGGCTGACCGGGCGAGATCTCGTTGCCGACGATCGTCACCCGCTTGACCGCAGCGCCGACCGCCTGCTCGTGGTGACCGTGGAGCACGTCCTGGACGTCCTGCGGGAACTCGCCGAGCGGACGTCCCGAGAACAGGTGCCAGACGGCGAGCATGGAGTGGGTCTTGCCACCACCAAAGGTGGTCTGGAGGTTGATGACCGCATCGGCGTTGGTGTCGCCCGCGAGGCGCGCGGCAGACCGGCGCAGAAGTTCGCGCAGGCCGTCGGTGAGGTAGGTGCGGCGGAAGAACTCGACGGCGTCCGAGTACTCCGTTGCCGGTGCGTCGGCCTGGCCATCAGTGTCCTTCACCGCGACGCGGTAGAGGTCGGCTGCGAATTCCGAGGATGCGAAATCGCCACTGGCGACGTCGTCGTGCGGGGTCAGGACGTCGCGCCACGAGGGGAGCTCGGCGTCGGCGGTGTTGACGGCGGTTGAGACCGACCGTGTGGTCCGGCGGGTCTCCTTTTCGAACTCTGCGCGCTCGACCTCGCGGCGCATTGCGCGGACCTCGTCGGCCTCACGTACGGCACCCGTGGGCCGGAGTAGCAGCTCGACCGTCTCCAGCGCTCGCCGCGCCTGGTCGCCGGTGAACGACTTGTTGTGCGCCCAGTCGTTGCGCACGGTCCGCAGCTCACCCGCGTAGCCCTGCTCGGTTCGGGACAGCGCCTTGTTGAACACGTAGCCGAGCGACGGGATCGGTTCGGTGATCATCCGGAGCTGCACCTGCGGGTCGGTCCGCTCGTAGTTTCCCGGGCCCTTGCCGTTCGTGGCGTCCTTGGTGGCCAGCGCAAAGGTCCAGTCCTCAGTGGCCTCCGGGAGGAGAGGAGTGACGACCCGCTCGATGAACGGATCGAGCGCGGCGGCCAGGAGCTCGAGGGCGCGGCCGACGTACTCGCGGTTGCTGGCGGTGGGCATCAGCTGTCGCCTCCGAGATCGAACTCGTCCTGGACGGTCACATACGAGGTGATGGTGCCGGCGACGGCGGTGAGATCGGCCCAGGCGCCGCCGAGCGCATTGAAGAGACGGGCGTCCTCAGGCCGCTTGTCCTGCGTCAGCTCGTACAGCCGGTACGCGAGGAGCTGGACGGCCTCGAGGTCGATCTCACTGCGGTCTCGGACGGCGGCCAGGAGGCGCGCGGCGGGTTCGATGCCGCCCTGCTCGTCGGACAGTACCCGCGCGAGGTGACAGGCGACCTCCCACACGGAGATGCGGTCGTCGAGCACAGGATTCCACGACGTCGGGAGGTCGGCTGGGCGGACGAGCCGGACTTTCCCCTCGCCGGAGGCCAACACACCGGCGGAGTGGAGACCATCGATGGATGTGTTGGTGGCCTTTGCGAGAACGTCGGCCTCACCGTACGGCGCGACCGCCCAGCCATACTGTAGGTACCACTTGAGGCAGAACCGGCTGTCGGCGTCGAGGTCGCCGTCGTTTTCAGAAAGCACCTCATCGAGCACCTGGTTGATGAGCGCGAGGGCCGTCTTCACCGTCATGGGCTTGCCGTCGTTCTCCAGTACATGGCTGTACCGGGAGAAGATAGCCATACCCGGACCGATGGTCGACTGCGCCAGGTCCACCGGTGCTATGGCGCCCTGCTGCATCTCCACCAGCGCCTGCGGCAGTTCCGCCTTGAGCGCAGTGAGGAATCCCCGGCGGCTGGTTGTGGACGCCGTCGCGTGCCGCGGACGCAGGGACAGCACGATGGACGACGCAAGTGCATTGGTGCCGGACGCGATCATGCGGTTGCCGAGCTCGGTGCGCATCGGCCATGTAGCGGTGATCGTCCAGCCCGAGCGGATCATGCCCTCGAGCAGGGTGGACCAACCCGTCGACGTGACGCCCTCGGACTCGAGCTCCTGCTGCTTAAAGGCGTAGTAGACGGTGATCGGAAAGTTCTCCGACGCTGACTGCCGAGCGCGGGCGAAGACGTTCTCGAAGCCCTCTTCGAAGAACCTGGCTGCGCCCTCCTTGCCGTCGTGTCGATACGGGTTGGCGACCAGCTCTTCGGCCTTCGGCACGAGCATCGTCGAAAAGAGGGCCGGGTGGATCGACCGGAGCGAACGGCGGAGCCAGACGTAGAAGAAGTCCGAGAGATCGGAGTACCCGATGTTGTCGTAGTAAGGCGGGTCCGTGGAGATAACTGCTTCCGCATAGGGGAGCGTCGCCGCGTCGGCCTGCGTCACATCGGCCCGCGGCCCGATCCGGAGCCTATCGAGGACCTTCGCCATACCTACGAGCGATACCGTTACACCTCCAGCATGGTCGCTTAGCGGGTTGGTTTCAGCGTGATCCCACACCATTGGGATCGCTTGGCGCCTGAAAAGAGCGATGGACTGATCCATCGTCGCCTTCCAACTCGCCAGTGCGTTATTCATGTCGGCCGCCTTGGAGACGCCCATGGCCAAGTAGGTGGCGACAACGTCGGCGTATGCCTTGGCGCCGGATCCGCCGTCGGCGAGGCGGGTGCCGTGCGGGAGGCCTGAAGCCGCGGTATCGACCAGCACCCGTTCACGCGCCTCACCGACGAGATCGCTGAAGGTCGTGAGCGCGGTGAGCTGTCGATTGGTGAATGCATCGGACCACCTCGGCATCCCGTACATCGGAAGGCGGTCAACATCGTGGTTCGGTGTAGTGACGAGTTGGTCGGGTGTATCGGCGGGGCGCTTGACCACTGCTGCCTGTGCGTGATGCGCCGATGAAGCAACGTAGGAGCGCCGTCGGTTTCCCTCGGCGACCATCGCCATGAGCTGCGCCCCAAGGCCGACCGAGGTCGCCTGCCCACGGATGTACTTGGAGTCCGCAGGCGTCCCACACGCGATGCAGGTTCCGGTACCGCGCGCCATGGTGCCGTCGCCAGCAGCACTCGGTGCCTTGACCCTGTCGTGGCCGATAGAGAACTCGACGCGCCTTCCGGACGGGGCCTTGGCGTCATCCACAACGGTCGGGACGACGTACGCCTCCTTCCCCTTCTTTTTGCCCAGCCACCACGACCGTACGAGCGGCATCTCGATGCCGCAGGCCGGGTTGGGGCAGGTGACGGTACGCGCCCAGATCCAGGCGATGACGGTCGCCTCGGTGGACATCCCGGACTTCTCGTCGGTGATCGTCGCCTTCGGATACAGATGACCGATGCGCTCCTGGGCCCGATCGCGCATCCACGCGCCGTATCGGCGGATGTCCTCGGCGAGCCCCGTGGCGCGCGGCCAGTCACCCATGCGCGACTCCGCTGCCCCGGGGAATACCGGAGCGCGGCCGGCGAACTTCGGTGGGATCTCGATGAGCGCCTTATTGATGAGCACCGCCACCGGGTTGAGGTCGCTCGCGTGTGCTTCAAGGCCCAGACGCTGCGCCTCCAGCGGGATGGTGCCGCCGCCCGCGAACGGGTCGAGGATTGCCGGCGGGTTGCCGTCCGTCGACGCAAGGATCTCGGCATGGGCCTCCGCAAGGAGCTTCTCGTCGTCTATGTTCTCCCAAACGACCAGCCGCCGGATGATGCCATGCAGCCGCTCCCGCTCGGCCTTTTGCGAGGCCTCGTCGGGGAACCGGTCGGGGTGTGATGACGGGTCGTCGACGAGCTGTGCGAACAGCACGGCCCGCGCCGATGCCAACGGCCGTCGTGCCCACCACAGGTGCAGAGTCGACGGGTGCCCGTGCCGGATCGACTTCTCCCGTGCCGACTCCCGATTGATGTCCTCAAGGGGGAGCGACACCTCGATCAGCTTACGGCGTGGAACGCCAGCCTCCGAGGCAGGGACTGCAGTCGACGTCATGGATGGGGGCTCCAGGTAGGGGGCAGCGTCACCCGGCGATGCATCGTCCGATGCCGCAGGAAACAGTGGCCCTCATCGTAGGGCGGTATGCGGATGGCGCCCACTGTCGAACGGGTGAAGAGGGACCACGGTGCGCTTCACTCTGAGCTACCCACGACGTGTCGTGGGTACGTGCCGTCAGTATCCGAACCGTGGAACGCCCGCCCATCTCTGCCCACCTGCGCGCGACCAGGTGCGGTTGCGGGGTTCGAGCAGCGTGGCCTCCACGGCACCATAGACCTCCAGGTAGTCGGTGTAGCCCTCGGCCTCCTGCCCCGTGTGCGCTCGGAGCGTCATGGTGGCGAGGTCCAGGATTTGTTCGGCGAGCTCGGCGGGGATCGTGAGCCAGGTCGACCCGAGACGTTCGACTGCGTCGCCGCGCTGTACATCGACGTCGATGCCTACGGAACGCGTGTGTCCCAGGTGGAGCAGTTCGCAGGCCGACACCATGTGCCACAGCTCGAATACGAACTCGTAGGCCGTTTCGCTGCCGACCGGTCCCACGGCGAGTGACACCTCGAACTTCTCCTCCTCGAGCGAGAACAAGAACTCTGCTGCTCCGGTGGCGAGAAGTTCGCTGAGCTCGCCCACGGCGTCGTCATCGGCTGCGATCTGCCACCACGGCAGGTCACCGAAGGTTCCGTGATAGCTCCGGAACGTTGCGATCTCACCGATGTGACGATCACGTGCGGCGAACGCATCCAGGCACGCGCGCCGGAAGTGGATCTCGGGATCCGTCGTCAGCCGATCACATTCGTGGATGGTCAGGTCTTGCATTGCCGCGCCGATCGCCTGGTGGTGTGCCCGGACGAATTCATGGGCATCGGCTGCCGCGCGTCTGGCCGCGACCGGGTAGGAGGCATCCTCGACCGTGTTCCGCAGGATCGTCATGGTCGGTCCCAGGGTGTGCAGATCCACGGCGAGTCGACGGAGGTGCTCCACGCCGACGAAGTGCTGCGCCGACATCGCCGTCTCACGTCGGCGCTGGACCTCATCGTTCACGAAGCACTGCGCGATCATGGCCCGCGGGAGGTCGTCGAGGAGGTCGCCCATCTTCTCCGGCAGGGTGCGCAGGCCGAGGAGCGGATCCCGGCCGAGTCCGAGAAGGTACTCGACGCCCTGCCTGTCCACGATGTTCCAGCGCCGCACGAGCAATCGGCGCAGGTCGTCGGTCGACCAGCGACCGTCACCAAGGGTGCACCAGAGTTCGGCGAGTGTCCGTGCATGAGTGAACAGGTCCCATCGGTCGGTGCCACCGAAACCTCGGTTCGAGACCGCTGACTCCACGGCATCGACAAACTCCTCGACCTCACCACGGCCGGCGTACTCCGGACGTAGCACGTGCGTCGCGACCACACGGTCGGCAACGTCGACCAGGTCTCCACTCTGCGCCACCCACTCGGCCACGCGCGCGCTGAGAAACGCGGCGACCACCGTCGTCGGGCCCAGATCATCACGGACCATGTCCGCGAGGTGGCGGTATCTGTCGCCGAGGGGTGTGAGCGTCTCGGAGCAGATTCGCGCGATCCACAGGGCGCGGTCGTCATGAAGTGTGGGCACGTCAAGCCTCCGTCATCGGGCGGGACGCGATGCCAAATGTTCGCGGCCCGCGGCATGCGCATGATTGAACACGCTCGGACCGGGTCGGACGAGCGCCTCGATCAGGTCGGCGACGGTCTCGGCAAGCTCGTGTTCCCATGCGCGGACGACTGTCCACCCGAGGCCCGCGAGGCGGGCGTCGGTGTCGCGATCCCGCGCGATGTTGCGGGACAGCTTCGCTGCCCACCAGTCCCCGTTGGCGCGTGGTGAGGTCCCGTGGACCGGGCATGCGTGCCAGAAGCACCCGTCGACGAACACCGCGATCTTCACCCGGGTGAACGCGATGTCCATGCGCCGCCGTGGTCTATCCGGGACCGGGTATTCGACGCGGTACCGAAGTCCCCGACGATGGAGTTCTCGTCGGAGCGCCAGCTCCGGCGCGGTGTCCTTACGAGCCTGGCGCGACATCCGAGCCGACACATCGGCCGTCGTCGACGGTCGAGTGGATGCGACGTCTGGCGCGTCGCGCTCTTCGCCTGTGTGTCGGATGTCGAACGTGTGTGCTGGCCTGATAGGGTCCGGTTGCGTGGCCACACCTGTATCCTCTCGCCCCGTCGCGGCACCTGACGATAGCGTGGCCGACGACCGTGAAATGCGTGTTCTCGATCTCTTCGCCGGTGCGGGAGGACTGACCGCGGGGATGCACGCAGCATCGTCGCGATTCCGTACTGTTCGGGCCGTCGAGCTGGAACCGGAAGCGGCCGCGACCTATCAGGCGAATTACGGCGATGTCGTTCACTGCGGGCCAATTCAGAGTTGGCTCGAGCAGGAAGACGTGCCCAAAGTCGACGTCGTGGTCGGAGGGCCGCCCTGCCAAGGTTTCTCCACCCTCGGGAAGCAGGATGTCGACGACGAGCGCAACGTGCTCTGGCGCTACTACGCCGAGACCGTCCGTCGCGCTCGCCCGCAGTACTTCGTGATGGAGAACGTCCCGGCGTTCCTCAAGTCACCGCAGTTCTCAGTGTTCACCGAGGCATTCGCTCCGGGTGGCGCACTCGAACACTATGAGTTCGAAGCCCGTGTGCTCAACGCTGCCGACTATGGTACTGCGCAGGTGCGCAAGCGCGTCGTCGTCCTCGGTCGACACAAGGACGCCCCTGTGATCGCAATGCCGACCCCTACGCATGCGCCTGAGGCGTATCGGACCGTTCGTGATGCCTTCGAGGGCGGCGGCCTTCAGGCGGTCCCTCGACACGCGGCCGAACGCGATCTGCCGCCGGGAGTCATCGAGCGATTCGACCGCACCATGCGTGGCGTCTTCAAGGCGTCAGAGCTACACATCGGACGGTCGTACACGGACCTCTCGCTCGACCGCTTCAGAGCTATCCCCTACGGGGGCGGGCGTTTCGACCTCCCAGAGGAGCTCAAGGCGCCCTGTTGGCGCAAGCACCGCACCGGATCGGGGGATGTCATGGGCCGATTGGTCTGGGAGAAGCCGTCAGTGACGATTCGAACCGAGTTTTTCAAGCCCGAGAAGGGGCGGTATCTTCACCCGACGCAGAACCGGGCGATCACCCATTTCGAGGCAGCGCGGATTCAGGGGTTCGACGACGACTACAAGTTCGTCGGTTCGAAGACTGCGATAGCACGGCAGATAGGCAATGCTGTCCCGATTCCGCTCGGGCAGGCGCTGGGTCGAGAGATCCTGGGTGCCTTCGACGCATGACGCGAATCCGAGCGTGTCGCGACTTGCGCGGTGGGAGCCGTCGGGCTGAAGTCACCTCCGTCATCGAGCGAGGAGCGTATGCCGCCGGGTTCTCCGGTGGTGCTGCTGCTGCGGAGAACCCGGCGGCCAGGGAACTCGACTTCACCCACACGTCCGGAATCGCCTCGAGCATCCGAGTGGGCGGGCTCCGACGAACGAAGAAGCGCTCTTCGCCGTCCTTGCTGCGGCCGCATTTCTGCCCGTGGACTGGCATGTTCGCGCGGTTCCTGTCGCCTACCAAGGCGCGACGTGCATCGACACGGGTCACAGGGAACACGATGACCTACGCTCGAGCCCTGGCATCCGGCTTGACCTGCAGGGGGTGAAGGCCATCGACCACTGACTTCCCACTGTTGTAGCTTCGACCACCAGGAATGTCGGTCGTGGGGCGTACGGCCACGACACCAACTGTCGTTTACCGGGGTGGTCCATGTCTGTGACGGAAGTGATTGCGCAGCGAAGTCGCCGCGCCGGAGGCCGCCTCTACGTCTTCGCGTTGCCGATCGCCGTGATCCCTGACGTCATTCCCATACCTGATGTCGCGACACGCTCCGAGGGGAATCGTCTTGTCGATCCCAACCACGCTCGAGAGTTCGGTCGGTACTGGAAAGAGAACCAGAAATGGGCCGCGCCGCCACTTCTCCTCGACACGTCGGCCGAGTTCGAGCCATGGTTCGAGCTGAAGTTCCCCGCCGGTGCCCTGGAAGCGGGAGTGCTGCGGCTGCCGCGCCCCGACGTCACCGGACTGCAGATACTCGACGGCCAGCATCGCGTCCTAGGGTGGACATTGCTGCTGCGTGACCTCGCCGACCGGTCGAAGGTAGTGGCCGAGCGCTACCAGGCGGCTTCCACTCGAGGTGATCTCGACGCCGCGTCCACAGCGATGGACGCCATGCGATCTCTGGAGCTGCTTCGGACACGTCTGCGCGACGAGCAGGTGACCGTCGAGGTATTGGACTCGACCGGGCTCGAGGACCATAAGCAGTGGTTCTTCGACATCGCGCGCAACGCTAAAGGGATCACGAGATCGGTCACCGCTGCGTTCGATCGCTCCGACGTGGTGCATCGCGCGGCACTGCGTCTCGTCGACGAGCATTCCTCCTTGGCGGGACTGGTCGAGCGTGAGGCAGATCGGGTTACACCCGGTTCGAATGCGATCCTGTCCGTCGCTCAGGTCGTTGCGATCGTGCGAGGGGCACTGGGCCTCGAGACCGCTTCCGAAGTCGGCGACCGACACGATGAGGACTTGATCCTCGCGGTGGCCACGGACTTCTTCGACCTGCTGTTCGCCGCCTTCGACGACCTGCAGGACGTCGCCGAGGGGGCGATGACAGCCGCCGACCTCCGCGTGGTGAGTGTCGCGGGGTCGGTCACCTTCCTGAAGGCCGTGGCGGAGCTCTTCGCCTCGCGGGTGAGGTGTGCGAGCGACTCCGGACCGGTGGTCGACGACAACGCCCTCGAACGGCTCGAGACGTTCCTGTCGTCGGTCGGCCGGCGGATGCGCGGCCCCGTGCCGGATCAGCTGTGGGGCTCGGGTGCTTGGGAGAGTCGCGACGCCCGCAGTCCTCGTGCGCGTCGTCAGGACATCCATGCGATTACTGAGGCGCTCGCTGAGTGGTGGGACGCCTCTGGCGCAGGACCGTCCGACGAGCCGCGGAAGCCTGCACGGTCTACCTCCGAGCGGTCGACGACTGATATCGGCACACGTGTCGTCGACGCATTGTTCGAGCTTCCACGGTCTGACGCTGGCTCGCCTCCGACGACAGGGCCAGCTGCTCGAACAAAGCATCGCTCGAATGCGGCGTGGCCCGGTGGCCTGCTTCCCGCTATAAGCAAGGCTGCCTTTGATGATGGTGGCCCGGGCGATGGCGAGCCACCCTCGCGGATCATGTCTGCAGGTGCCACCGCTGATCCCGTCAAGGACTATCTCCGGCAGATCGGCAAGGTCGCACTGTTGAGCGCCCTCGAGGAGGTCGAGATTGCCAAGCGGATCGAGGCAGGCCTGTTCGCGGAAAGCCGTCTCGTCCATGAGTTCGCGCACCGGGATCTGTCGATGGCGAAACCGGATGAGCGGCGCCGTCGTCGTGACCTGCAATCGGTCGCGCGTGATGGCGAATGGGCCAAGGACCGCCTCATCCGTGCCAACTTGCGGCTCGTGGTCTCGATCGCCAAGCGCTACACGGGCCGGGGGACGCTGTTCCTCGACATCATCCAGGACGGCAACATCGGTCTTATTCGCGCAGTCGAAGGGTTCGACTACACCAAGGGAAACAAGTTCTCGACCTTTGCAACGTGGTGGATCAGGCAGTCCATCACGCGTGGACTCGCAGACCGCGGACGGGCTATCCGCCTGCCTGTGCACGTGGTCGAGAGCATGGACCGGATCGCGAAGGTCGAGAGAGAGCTGCAGGATGCCCGGGGGCGTGTGCCGTCATCCCGCACTGTGGCAGCCAGACTCGACATATCGACCGACGAGGTGGAACGCCTCAGAGGCTACCGCCAGCCGGTGTTGTCCCTCTCGACACCCGTTCCTTCAGGACGTCGAGTGCTCGGTGAGTCCGTGGACCTTATCGAGATCGGAGCACTTCTCGTGGAGGAAGAAGCCGTCGGTGTCGACGAGATCGTCTCGGTGAAACTGATGCGGAACCAGATCGCTTATGTGCTCGATACCTTGACCGAACGTGAGGCGCGGATCATCGCGATGCGATTCGGACTCTCAGGCGGTCATCCGATGACGTTGGAGGAGATCGGAGCCGCCATGGGCGTGACCCGTGAACGCATCCGGCAGATCGAGAAGAAGACAATCGAGGAACTCAGGCAGCCGGCGCAGTCGCTCCGTCTGCAGGACTACCTCGACGGACGGTACAACGACGAACCGGCTCGTCCACGCTTTCACGAGGCTCCCTGTACACCGGCACTCGGTACCGAGGGGTCGCGGGAGACGACAGTCGAAGAGATCCAGGATGCAATGTGGGGAGAGGTGGCATGACGATGCGCGAGTTCAACCTCAGCGGATATGACGACCGGAAGGAGCTGCTTGCCCAGCGGTATATCCGCGCGGGGAAGAGCCTGTTCGTCGTCGCATTGCCGATCTACCTGATTCCGACCCACCTGCCACTGCCCGACCCCGACGAGCCCTTCGAGGGCAACCGCAAGGTCAGCCCGAAACGCGCGTCAGACTTCTCCGATTACTGGCGCTCCAACACCAAGTGGGCGACGCCCCCACTGCTGCTCGACACCACATACCCACTCTCCGAAGATTTCGAGGTGCAGTCGACCGTCTCCGGTGTCGATTTCGGGATCCTGCGACTACCGCACAGTTCGGAGTCGGAGCTGCAGATTCTCGACGGTCAGCATCGCATTCTCGGTTGGGCAATCACCGCCAAGCGAGTTGCTGAGGAGTCCCGCCGTGCGCGCGAGCTCAAGCTGCGTGCCGACGACCGTGGCGAAGCAATGAAAAGCGCCGAGGCTGCCGAGACCATCGCGCTTCTCAGTAAGGAACGAGACCGGCTTCGGAGCGAGTACGTGACAGTGGAAGTGCTCGAGGGCGTGACACTGGACGATCACAAGCAGTACTTCCACGACATCGCGACGAACGCCAAGGGGATCACGAAGTCACTGACGGCGTCGTTCGATCGTCGCAAGGTGATCAACCGGGTGGCTCAGGTATTGATCGAGGAGCACCCGCTTCTCAAGGACCACGTCGAGCTCGAATCTGACACGGTTCGTGGGCGCAACGAGAACTGGATCTCGGGGAAGAACGTGACCGATATCGTTTCTGCGATAACACTGGGACTGGGGCGCACTATGACGTCCAGGCGGGAGAGAGACGCTGACGAAGCCGCCATCCTGGCTGTCGCGATGGCTTACTTCGGCGCTTTGAGCGAGGAGTTCGAGGACCTGGGCCTGGTCGCCGATGGTGAGATATCGCCTTCCGATCTGCGGGGACGCAGTCTGCTCGCTTCTCCGACGATCGTCCGGGGTCTATCCGGCGCCTATCACGACATTGCTGTTGAGGAGCGGAACGGCATCCCCGTCATCTCGCCTTCCGGCGATCGCAGGATGCGGAAGCTCATGGCTGGGCTCTCGGATCGAATGGCAGTCCCTGTCGAGGACAGCTGGTGGGAGACGGGCCTCTTTGAGGCCCGCACGAGCGAGGCACCGGGGTCGCGCACCCAGAACATCAAGGACCTGGCGTCCTTGCTGAGTCACTGGGCTATGGAAGGGGCGTTCGCATCGCGACGGTGAGGTCTGCCCAAGGCGCGGCTCCACGCGGCAGGCGATGGCGGGATCCCCAACCTTGCAACGGGTGTGGTTGCGGAGACTGTGTGAGCACTGTCGTCAGTACGCTGATCGCGAGGGCCTTACGCTTCCGCTGCGGGCCGAAGTGAACGCCAAGATGATCGAAGCGATCTGCGGCACCGCTAGAGTGCGGCACGCGATGGTACAGAAGGCGCGTCAGCCTCCGTTTGGCCGATTGGACAGTACGCAGGCTGTATTCGGCCCCTGAGTCGCCTGACTCGTCACGCGAAACAGCGCGAAACGACATCGACGAGATGCGTGCTTCGTAGGTGTCTTCGAAATGCTGGACTGGCAGGCTGGCGCCCGGCATCTGCTCCGGAGTGGCACGCAGCAGGCGCGGCCCATCCCCGCTAACCTAGAAATCGCAGAATTCCAACGATCCACCCCCGCAGAACCACATGATCAACTTCTAGGCACCGCCCGGCCCGCCTGTTCTCTGCCTCGCCCTAGAAGCCCTAGAGACATTCGCCTACCCGGCGGCAGGGCGCAAACCGCCGGCCAGGCAAATATCAGGTGAGCAAGAAGATCGTCCGCTCGACGGCGGCCCGGCTCAGCGTGCATCCAAGGCGCTTCGCCGCACGCATCGACGCGACACCACGGCCAACGGGCCTACCTCGAGGCAGGGCACCGCCGCGGTGGCGTGGGTGAACGCACAAGGACGTGCCTTCGGCTACTGATTCCCGGCCCCGAACTGATCGAGCGCGAGTACAAGCTGACACCAGGCGTCATCGGAGACAAAAGCCCTCGCGCGATCGGCAACCTTGTTGATGTCGTCGACGAGTCGCGCCGCCTCCTTGCTGCGCCCGTCCGCGTAGCGATGGTCCAGGAGGAACGGCGATTCGCGAACAGCGTGCATCGTTACGGTGTCGAGGAAGACGGCGAGTGCGCGGGCGGCCTGTCGCCGCTCCGAGGCCTCCCCCTGCTCGCGGTCCGACCGTTCCACCAGAGGCAGAACGTCCCGAGCGTCAATATCAACACTTACCCGGGGCACCACGACACTGAACCGGCCCTCCCACAGGCGGCTGAATGCATCGTCCACATCGAGGCTGACCACCGTGCCGATCTCGGAGCCGCCGCGATCGGTCGTCTCGATTGCCTCCCGAAGGCCAGCTACCTCGTAGGCGAACCGGATCAGGTTGTCGTCTCGCATCGATGCTCCGATGACAAGGAGGTGCTTGGTGAGCATGAGTGACTGCACGAGCGAGCCGACCGGCTTCCAGCGGCTGTCGTAGTGCACGAACGAGCTTCGTGACAGGACGATCGACTCGGGGTGCTCCACGTCGCCGTGCATCTTCAGCAGCCAAGGCCGCTCGCTCGACGTCCTGCTCCACGGCAGGACATCGATGGCGGTGTCAGTCTCCGTCCCGTGAGCTGCCGTGACAGCGCGTTCGTACAGCCGGTCGTAGTTGGTGGTCACTGCTTCTCGCACATCGAGACTGGCGAGCAGGGCGTGAGTGAGGCTCGGCCGTGCTGCGCCGTTAGTGATGATCCGGGCCACATGCCGGCCGAGTTCCGCCTCCGAACCTGCAGGGTCGGCGTGGCGCGCGCGGGCCAGGGTCACCTGGACGAGTTCCGCCTGCTCGAGCGGTCCGAGCCGATCGATCTTGTCCTCGAGCTCGTTCAGTCCTAGGTCTCGGACGAGCTCGGCGAGCAGTTCGCTCCAAGACGGAAGTCCCGCCGCGATACTCACTCCTGCGCCGAAGAACAGCGCCACCTCGCCCCGGCGGATGCGTTCACCGAGCCCCGCGGCTGTCTCGACCATCGCCGAAGGCACGGAACTCCCCGCCTCTCGACGCCGATGTTGCAGAGCGGCGTAGTCCGACCGCTCCAGGGCGACGAGCACGATGTCAACACCAAGGCAGTTCGCGGCGTCGCGGAGTTTCGCTACCAGTGCAGTGATGACCTGGCCTCGAAGCCGACCGTGACCGCCAATCCCTGTTCCGATGACGGGCATCGCGATGAGGGGCAGGTGACGGCCCGCTGCCTTCGCGGCGCGGCCCAGGGCCTCGCCTGAGCGCTCAACGATCGCTTGGACCGCGCGATCCGCCGCTTCACCGACTGCGGACGGCGAGCCACCGACGACGTCGAGGAACCACACCGCGGGAGCGGGCTCGCCGACAGGCGTCCGACGCGCGGGTAGTGCAGCGCCGCGGGCCCACCCTTCTGGGCGAAGGTCGTGCCAGGATTCGTCAGGCCTGAGACCCGCGCTTCCGCGCCACCAGTCCCCGACGTTGAACCATTCGTCCGTAGGGATGACAACGGCGTCGGCGCTCAACATGTCGAGCCGACCGTTGACCACAAAGAGGTGACCAGGCGTCATGCGCGAACGCTATGGGATTACGCACCATGTCGCGCAACTGGGCCGGGCACAGATCAGCTTGAATGCACCCTGCCGCCGGCCGGGCGCACGCGACGTCAACCCAGTCGCAGGAGGCGCCACCCGCAACGAACAAACGAAGGCGGGCCCCGGCAAACCGCCAGGACCCGCCTCCACCCGCCCTACCCCAGGATCACGGCTGGATCGTAGGAACGAAGTTGTTCAGCAGGAACTTGCCCTTCTTCCCCGGCGGCAGCTCACCCATGAACCGAGTGACGACACCGGTCCGCTCCGACTTGACCCACAGCTGGAAGTCGATCGTCTTGACCGAAGAGTCGGCCCAGTGCTCGGTCTGCGCGGCCACGAGCACAGCCTTCGTGGCGCCCTCGACCTCGACGTACGAGGCGTAGTAACCGAGCTTGTTCAGCTCCTTCGGCTTCGGCATCGTCTGGTCCACGAAGGGCGACTGGACGAGGATCCGCCAGTGCTGGTCGGACTCTTCGGAGATGGTCTTGGGGGAGGTCCACTCGTGGCCCTTACCGCCGTCGCCCACGATCTTCTCGCCGGTCCACTTGGCCGGGACTTTGTAGTGGACGCCGTTGGTCTTGGTCTTCTGCCAGTTGTCGGTCGCGCCCGGGGTGGGAGCACCGAGCTTGACCTCGGTCCCGACCTTGGGGCAGTCGGCGGCGGCCGAGCAGGACACCGACGTGGTGCCGGCGGTGGCGGTCGTCGCCGTGCCCGCCGTGAGGCCCACGAGGAGGCCGGCCAGCAGGACCATCGAACCTATCTTTGCCTGTGTGTTTCGCATGACTCCTAAGACGCATCAGCCGACGGGATGGTTGTGCCTGTTCTGAAAGTCGTTCGATGTACTGGCAGGTCGGACGCCCTTTTTGGCGGTTTCGCAGGGCTCACGGGTACCCGCGGGTCCTGCCGACGCGCTGCTCGAGCAGCCGCTCATGCGAGGTACCGCGAGGCGACACAGACTGAACGTATGGGTGAGAAGAAGATCCACAAGGGTGACGAGGTCACCTGGTCGAGCCACGGGCAGACGGTGCACGGCGAGGTCGTCGAGGAGATCACCGAGGACACCGAGGCGGCAGGTCGGACGGTTCGGGCCTCGAAGGACGACCCGCAGTACCGCGTGCGAAGCGACAAGAGCGGTAAGGACGCGGTCCACAAGCCATCAGCGCTGGGGGACAGCACATGAGCATCGAGTTCGAGCAGGCCGTGAACATGACGGCGACCGAGCTGGAGCGGTGGCTCGCCACCGACGAGTCCAGGTCGGTGGGCCAGTCGGACGGCGGCGAGTCGGTCGGGCACGAGTCCGGCCGGCACATCGTGCGTCTGCTGCGCAAGAAGAAGGGTGACCTGACGGAGGGCGACCAGGCGCACATGCGCAAGGTGGTCGGGTACGTCCACCGGCACCTGGCCCAGCGTCCGGACGGGGACGTGGAGCACACGCGGTGGCGCTACTCCCTGATGAACTGGGGTCACGACCCCCTCAAGGACTGATCCGACCGGCCAGGTACAGTCCCAGCATGACCGGCCCCCGGCGCTACCGTGACGTCCGCACAGCCACGCTCACGGCCTCACCCGAGATCGTGTGGCGCGCCGTCCTCGATCAGGTCGAGGTGCTCGGGCTGCCGTCCTGGTACGTGCGCCTGATCGGCTGCCGCGACAGGCAGGCCTCAGGCCCGCGACCGCTCGCGGCCGGTTCGGTGGTCCCGGGATTCAAGGTGACGACGGCGGATCCGCCGACTGAGATCGTGCTCGACGGCGTCCACCGGTTCTCGGTCTACACGCTCACCTTCCGCGTCGTCGCAACCGATGCGGGTACGCGCCTGGAAGCACACAGCGACGCGACTTTCCCGGGCGCCCTCGGCGCGATCTACCGGCTGCTGGTGATCGACTCGCGCTTCCACAAGCTCGCGACCCGGAGCATCGTGACGCGCATCCGTCGACGGGCCGAGCACTCCACGACGATCAGCTAGCCCGCGCCGATCCACAGGGCGACGACCAGCTTCACGAAAACGGGTGGGTCCACCAGGGGGCGTGCGCAAGGATGACGAACGTGGACCCACGAGCTGACGCCGCCGCCCTGGTCGCCGACCGCTACCCGGACGCGCGCTGGGCGCTCCTGGCCGGCAGCGTGCTCGACCCGGGGTCCCGGACGGCGGGTTCGGACCTCGACATCGTGGTGTGCGTGCCCGACGACGCCGTCGGCCATCGTGACGCCACGCGGTGGCGGGGCTGGCCGGCCGAGCTGTTCGTGAACACCGAGGCCGGGCACCGCTGGTTCGTCACGCAGGAGACGGCGCGGCGGAAGCCGACGCTGGCCCGGATGATAGCCACGGGCGTGCCGGTCGTGGGGGAGGCCCACGTCGCCGGGCTGAAGGCCGAGTGCCAGGCGGTGCTGGAGGCGGGCCCGGGACCGGCGTCGGACACCGCGCTGGAGGACGCCAGGTACGGCGTGACCGACCTGCTGGACGACCTCGCGTACGCCCGCGACGGCGGCGAGGCCGACGTGGTGCGGTCGGTGCTGTGGGAGCGGGTCGGGCACCTGGCGCTCGCGGCGGCCGGGAGGTGGGACGGCGGCGGCAAGTGGCTGCTGCGCGAGCTGCGTGCCTGGGACCTCGGGTACGCCGCCCGGTGGGTGGCCGCCCGGCACGACGACCAGACGATGGTCGCCGTGGCGCATGCGACGCTCGACGCCGCGGGCGGGCCGTTGTTCGAGGGGTACCTGCGGCAGGCGCCCGTCGTCGACGAGATCTCCGCGACCTCCACGCCGCCGTCGGAGGTGGTGCGGTGCGCGGCGCGCGCGATCCTGCTGGACGACGAGGGCCGGCTCGTCGTGATCAAGCGGACGGTCCGGGGGCGTGCCCCGTACTGGGTCACCCCTGGTGGTGGCGTCGAGCCCGAGGATGCCTCGGTGGAGGACGCGCTGCACCGCGAGCTGTTCGAGGAACTCGGTGCGACGGCGCGCATCGTCCGGCAGGTGTTCCTGACGTCGCAGCCCAAGGACACCGGGATCAGCGTGCAGCACTACTTCCTCGCGCGGGTCGTCTCGATGGACCTGGCGCTGCGGTCCGGTCCCGAGTTCCAGGAACCGGTGCGCGGCACCTACGACGTCGAGCACGTCGACCTGCGCGACAACGCGTCGCTGGCCGGCATCGACCTGGTGCCCGCCGCGCTGAAGGCCTTCGTCCGGACCAACCGCGACGCGCTGCTCGCGGACGCCGAGGTCTCCTGAGCGCCGGAGTCCTCGGCATGACGTGCGGCATCCCGGCGCGGAATCCATAGTGAACGTTGCGTCTCTTAGCGCCTTCCTCTACGCTGGTTAGAGAACGCACCGTTCACTAGGGGGTCGCATGGACACCGGCGCACGTCGGGTACTGCCAGGGCTCATGCTCGTGATGCTGCTGGGCGCCCTCGACCAGACGGCGATGGCGCCGGCGCTGCCCGCAGTGGCCGCGAGCCTTGGACGGTTCGACCTCATGCCCGCCGTGATCACGGCGTACCTGGCGGCTGCGACTGTCGCGATGCCGCTGCACGGCAAGCTCGGGGACCGGTTCGGGCGCAAGCCAGTGCTGCTGGTCGCGATAGTGGTCTTCGTGCTCGGTGCAGTCCTCTGTGCCACGGCGACGACGATGCCCTGGCTGATCGCCGGGCGGATCGTCCAGGGCGTCGGCGGCGGCGGGCTCATGATCGGCGCCCAGGCGGTGCTCGGCGAGGTGGTGAGCCCGCGCGAGCGGGGCCGCTACCTCGGGCTGCTCGGGGTGGTGTACGTCGTCGCCGCGGTGGGTGGTCCGCTGCTGGGCGGGCTTGCCGTCGACCACCTCACGTGGCGCTGGATCTTCGCGCTCTATCCGCCGCTCGGCCTGGTCGCGCTGGTCGTCGTGGCCCGCACGCTGCGCCTGCCGCGACCGGCGGAGCGTCGGCCGTTCGACGTGCTCGGCGCGTTCCTGCTCTCGCTCACCGTGACGGGCGTGATCCTGCTCAGCAGTGGCGGCCTCACGCGACCGGCTGTGGTGGTCGCGGCTCTGATCACGGTGCTGGCGGCTGCCTGCTGGCTCGTCACCGCCCGCCGGGCAGCCGACCCGGTGCTGCCGCTGCGCCTGTTCCGCAACCGAGCCGTCGCGATCCCGATGGCCATCAGCCTGGTCATCGGCTTCGCCCTGTTCGGGACGATCAGCTACCTGCCCGCGTTCCTCCAGGTGGCCAGGGGCGCCTCGGCCACGCAGGCCGGACTCGTGATCACCGCGCTGATGGCGGGTGTCCTGATCACCACCACGGTGTCGGGCCGGATCATCACGCGCACGGGTCGCTACAAGGCCTTCCCCGTCGCCGGAACGGCCCTCGCCGCGCTTGGGCTGGCCCTGCTCGGCGCGGTCGGCTCCGCGACGCCGCTCCCGCTGGTGTTCGGCGCCCTGTTGCTGATCGGGCTGGGCGTGGGGATGGTGATGCAGGTGATGGTCCTTGTCGCGCAGAACGGCGCCGAACATCGCGACCTGGGCGTGGCGACGTCTGCCGTGACGTTCCTGCGCCAGATCGGCGCGAGCACCGGCGTCGCCCTGATCGGCACCCTGATCACCTCCCGGTTCGCCGCGGCGCTTCCGCCCGGCACCGATCCGCGCACCGTGACGGCCCTCGACCCGGACCAGCTCGCCCACCTGCCCGCGGCCGTCCGGGACGCCTTCGGTTCCGCCGTCCCGCCGGTGTTCGGGCTGGTCGCTCCACTGCTCGTGCTGGCCCTCGTGCTGGCCATCGCACTCCCCGCCCAGCCGTTGCGCGAGACCGCGCACGTCGCCACCTCGTCCGGAAGAAGCGACCCATGACCCACGCGCCCGCCCGCCCAGACACCAGCTTCGTGCTGCCGCTCGCCGCCGTCGGCCGCGACGACCTCGCGGTGGCGGGCGGCAAGGGCGCCAACCTCGGCGAGCTGGTCCGTGCCGGCTTCCCGGTGCCGGACGGCGCCGTCGTCACCACGGATGCCTACGCTGCGGTCGTGCGGAGCGCGGGTCTCGCGGCGCTCCTCGACGCGGCCGCCGACGACGAGGGCGGCGCGCTGCGGGCGGCCTTCGCCTCCGTCGAAATGCCTGCCGACCTGCGCGCGGCGATCCTCGACGCCTACGCACTGCTCGGGTCCGGTCCCGTCGCCGTGCGGTCCAGTGCCACCGCGGAGGACCTGCCCGGCGCGGCGTTCGCCGGGCAGCAGGACACCTACCTCAACGTCGTAGGCCCCGACGCGCTGCTCGACGCGGTCCGCTGCTGCTGGGGATCGCTCTGGACCGAGCGCGCCATCGCCTACCGGTCGCGCCGCGACGTCGATCCCGAGGGGGTGCGGATCGCGGTAGTGGTCCAGCGGATGGTGCCGGCCGAGTTCGCGGGCGTGCTCTTCACGGCCAACCCGGTGAGCGGCGCCCGCGACGAGGTGGTGGTCGACGCGAGCAGCGGGCTCGGCGAGGCCGTCGTGTCCGGGCTGGTCACGCCGGATCACTACGTCCTCGGCGGGGACGGGCGGGTGCGCGAGCGTCGGCCGGGGCAGCGTGAGGTCGTCGTGCGCGGGGTCGAGGGTGGTGGCGTCGAGCACCGGACCGACGAGGCACATCTGGAGCTGCCCGACCCAGTGCTCGCCGAGCTGGCCGCGCTCGGCCGGAGGGTGGCAACGCACTTCGGCAGGCCGCAGGACATCGAGTGGGCGTGGGCCGACGGACGGGTCTGGCTGGTGCAGGCGCGGCCGATGACGGCGCTCCCGCCCCCGCCGCTGCACCTGTCCCGGATCCAGCGGATCACCGGCCCGCAGTTCGTCGAGTACGTGCCGGTCCGGCCCTACCCCATGGACACGAGCGGCTGGATCAAGCGCGGCATCGGGCGCACGGTCGAGCGGATGCTCGCGGAGATCCCGGGCCTGCGTCTCGACTTCGCCGACGTGCTGCCGGAGCGTGACGGTGTGGTGGACCGCTTCGTCCCGCCGCAGCCACGCCCCACGTGGAAGCTGCTCGGCGCGCCCGCCCGCAACCTGCCGCGGGTCCGGCGCTACCGCCCAGCGGACTGGACGGCCGATCAGCGGTACATCCGGTTCGAGCAGGAGGCGCACGAGCTCGCCGACCTCGATGTGCGCACGCTCGGCTGGGCGGAGCTGCGCGGGCTGCCCCAGCGCACGTTCGAGGTCCTGGACAGGATCACTGACCTGCGGGTGGACTACCTGCCTCGGGTCGGGGTCGACCTGCTGCGGTTGCGGGTGCTGCAGGCGCTGCTGCGCCGCCGAGACCTCGCCGGGCTGACCCTGGGTACCCGTACCCGCACCGAGGACGCCAACCGGGAGCTGCTGCGGCTCGCCGAGCAGGTGCGCGCCGACGGGGCACTGCGCGCCGACGGGGCACTGCGCGCCGACGGGGCGCCGCCCGCCGACGGGGCACTGCCCGCCGACGGAGCGCTGCGCGCCGCGTTCGAGCTAGAACCGGAGGCCCTCGCGGAGCGGATCACGCAGGATCCGGCGTTCAGCGATTTCCGCGCGGCGTTCGCGGCGTTCCTCGACGAGTACGGCCACCGCGAGACGACGAGCCCGCTGCTGATGTCGGCGCCGACCTGGGGCGACGCACCGGCCACCGTGCTGGGCATGGTGAAGCTCCTGGTGGAGGACGCGCCCGCGCTGCAGGCGGACGACCGCGCGGAGCGGGCCGAACGGCAGCTGCTGACGCACCCGCTGGTGCGCCTGACCCGCTCCGAGCGGCGCGTGCTGCGGCTGCTGGCCGATGCTCGCGCCGGGATCGCCTTCCGCGAGGACACCCACTTCCACGGCACCCGCACGCTGCCGGTGCTGCGCCACGCCGTGCTGGAGATGGGTCGCCGGCTGGCCGAGGCAGGCGTGCTGCGCGAGGCGGACGACGTCCTGCACCTGCGCCTGGAGGAGCTGGAGGGCCTCGGCGAACCCACCACGCTCGCTCCTGCCGACGCCGACCGGGTGCGCGTCGTGGCCCGAGGCCGCTCGGCGCGCCGCGCGGAGCTGGCGGGCGTGCCGCTCATCGCACCCGACGTGCTGTTCCCCGGCCGCGCGACCGGCGGGGACGCCCTGGTCACCGGCGCCCCGGCAAGCGGTGGGCGGGCCACGGGTCCGGTGCGGGTCGTCCGGGACGCCGCCGACTTCCGCCTGCTGCGTACCGGCGACGTGCTGGTCTGCCCGTACACCAACCCGTCGTGGACGCCGCTCTTCCAGCGAGCCGCCGCCGTCGTCGTGGACACCGGTGGCATCGGCTCGCACGCCGCGATCGTCGCGCGCGAGTACGGGATCCCGGCGGTGATGGGTTCGGCCGTCGGGACGAGCGTCCTGACCGACGGACAGGTCGTGACGGTCGACGGCGGGACGGGCCGCGTCACGGGAGACTAGGACGGTGAACTCTCCGGCGCGCCCCCTGGCGGATGCAGATGTCGATCACCGGAAGCGGTCCCGCAGGCGCGGGGCGGCCCTGGAGGACGCGATCCTCGAGGCGGTGCTCTCCGGGCTCGCCGAGACGGGCTACGCGCGGCTGTCGGTCGAGCGGGTGGCCGAGCGCGCGGGCGCGAGCAAGGCGTCGCTCTACCGGCGCTGGCCCAGCAAGGTCGAGCTGGTCATGGACGCGATGTACCACGTCTTCCCCGACGCCGGATCCCCGCCGGACACGGGCAGCCTGCGCGGCGACCTCCTGGCCGTGATGCGCGCGGTCGCCGAGCGGCTGGCCGGGCCGGCCGGACAGGCGCTGGGCGGGGTGCTGAGCGACGCGCTCGGGGACCCGGAGAAGGCCCAGCGTGTGCGTTCCTACGCCCGCGGGTCCGGCCAGGCCGCGATGCGCGAGGTGGTGCGTCGCGCGGTCGACCGCGGCGAGGTGGATCCCGACTCGGTCACGGAACGACGGCTGGAGTCCGGTCACGCGATGCTGCGGCACTACTTCATCACCCAGGGCGTCCCGATCCCCGACCACGTCATCGTCGAGATCGTGGACGAGGTGATGATCCCGCTCCTGCACCTCCCGAGACCATGAGGGCTTCTGCGACGTCGGTCAGGAAGTGGTGCGCTCGACCGTCCCGCCGGACGGTGGTGATCAGACCCGCGGCCCGCAGCTTCGCGGCGTGCTGACTGATCGCCACCGTCGTCGTGCCCGCGGCGGAGGCGAGGTCGCGCTGGGTTCGCTGCCCCCGCGCGATGGCGGCGAGCATGGTCGCTCTGGTGCCGCCCAGCACGCCTGCGAGGTCCGCGACCCGAGGCGATGGCTGGTTCTCGGCACCGTCGACGTCGCGCGCCAGGGGATAGGTCAGGACCAGCGGCGCGTCCGGCTCGAGCGGGATGTGCACGCTGACCCGGGTCGCGAAGTAGCTCGGGGCCACGACGAGACCTCTGCCGCCCAGGTCCAGCGCGTCGTCGGCGCTCTGCTCGACGGTCAGCGTCGAGGTGTGCTGGTCCCAGCCGACCGTTCCGTGGAGACGCTGGAGGACCTGGCCGAGCCCGTCCGTGGCCAGCTCGGCGGTCCGGGCCCGCAGGTCGGCGGAGAGGTGGCTCTCGATCGTCGTCCACTCGTCGCCGATCAGACCCTGGGCATAGCGGTGGAGCGCGCGGAGGAAGGCGCGGCGTTCGGCGTCGCTGTCGAGCATGCGCCCGAGCCGCGTCAACGACGGGTCACCGAAGCGGCTCAGGTGGTCCACCTCGGCTCTCAGCCGCTCCGCGGGTGCATCGAGGAAGGCGGCGGCCATGCCGGCCGCCGTCGGCGCCGGGCCCGTGACGCCCACGAGGTCGAACATGCAGCCGGTGCGTGACGCGAAGCTGTTGATCTCCAGCTCGTCGGGCGCCGCGAGCGACCGGCGCATCCGGTCCCGCCACGCCAGCCAGCGCCGTCCGGGGTGTGGTTCGCGCAGGACCGTGATGCTCTCCCACGCCTCGGCCAGCGGCCCGATCGTCGGGACGAACCTGACCTTCGTGAGGTCGGCAGGGGTCAGGTGGAAGCTGATCATCGATCGACGTGTCCTCGGGTCCGCGCTTCGGTGGAAGAGCTCGAAACAGGAACGGCCCCGGCCAGGCCACGATTCCCCGGGCGATTCCTCAGGTGATTCCCCGGGCGATTCCCAAGTGATAAGGCCAGGCTTTCGACTCTCGACCGGCAGAGGGTTCCCGGGCGACGGTACTCGTTCCGCCGTCGACGCAAGGAAAGCACCTGATGCAGCTCGGACCACTCGGACGGACCGGTATGACCGTGTCCTCCTACGCCCTCGGCACGATGATGTTCGGTGCGGCCGGCAACCCGGACCATGACGAGTGCGCGCGCATCGTCCACGCGGCCCTGGATCACGGCATCAACTTCATCGACACGGCGGACATGTATTCCGGAGGCGAGTCCGAGGAGATCGTGGGCAAGGCGCTGCGTGGCAGGCGCGACGACGTCATCCTGGCCACCAAGGGACATTTCGCGCTCGAGGAGGGGCCGAACCGCAGCGGAAACTCGCGTCGCTATCTCGGTCGAGCGGTCGAAGCCAGCCTTCGCCGCCTGAACACCGACTACATCGACCTCTACCAGGTCCACCGGCCCGACCGCGAGACCGACCTGGAGGAGACGCTCGGCGTGCTCACGGACCTCGTTCGCGAGGGAAAGATCCGGACGTTCGGCACGTCGACCTTTCCGGCGCACGAGATCGTGGATGCCCACCGCGTCGCCGAGTCGCGCGGCCTGATGCGACCGCGCACCGAACAGCCGCCGTACAACCTCCTCGCCCGAGGCGTCGAACGGGACGTCCTGACCGTCGCCCAGCGCTGGGGGACGGCGGTGCTGACGTGGAGCCCGCTCGCGTTCGGCTTCCTGACCGGGCGGTACCGCAAGAGCGGGACGGCGCTCCCGGAGGGCCGGGCGGTACTGCGGCCCGCCTGGTTCGACCCTGCCGACCCGGTGACCGCCCGCAAGCTCGACGTCGTCGAGGAGCTCGTGCGGATCGCCGAGGAGGCGGGCTGCTCGCTGCCGGAGCTGGCCACCGCCTTCCCGCTGGTCCATCCGGCGGTGACGTCGGTGATCATCGGGCCCCGCACGCTCCCGCAGCTCGAGGCGACGGTCGCCGGGGCCGGGCTGCGGCTCGACGACGCCGTCCTGGACCGCATCGACGAGATCGTCCCGCCCGGGACCAACGTCTACGAGCCGAACGGGGCCTTCGACGCCCCGCTGCTGGCTGACCCGGCGCCACGTCGGAGACGTCCGGCCGATCGGGCCGCGAGCTAGTTCTCCTGGCCCGGCCCGACCCCGTCCACCCAGGGCCCAGCCGGCTCTGGGTGAACTTGTCGACTTCACCCAGGTTTCTCCTATAATAGTTTCCCATGGACGATAGGTCCTGGATACGATCCTGCTCGGCCATCGACAACGATGCGGTAGCCCCGAGGCCGCCTCATCGCTCCCCGGGACTACCCATGTCACGAGGGGATAGGTGGACTGCGGATGGACTCGCACGAGCATCTGAAGACTGTCGTCGAACTCCTGCGCCGACGAGCGCAGGAGGAGCCCAACCGGGTGGGGTACCGGTTCTTGACGCCCGTCCGGGGCGCCACACCTGAAGACGTCGTTATGACCTACGGCGAGCTTGATGCCCGGGCACGAGCGGTCGCCGTCACACTCTCCGAGTCCGCGGATCCGGGGGACCGCGTACTCCTGATGACATCGCCGGGCCTTGACTACGTCGCCTACTTCTACGGCTGCCTGTACGCCGGCCTCGTCGCGGTGCCGGCCTACCCGCCGACAGGGACGCGCCACGCGCACCGGATCGAGTCGATCGCCGAGGACTCGCGGGCGCGCGTCCTCGTCACGGACGCCGACCTCCCTGACGGGACCGTCGGCGTGCTGCCCGGTGTCACCGTGCTCGACGTCGGCGCCGCTCCGGTCGACGGCCGGGAGCGCAGCTGGCGCCCGCCCGCGATCGCCCCGGACGACGTGGCGTTCCTGCAGTACACGTCGGGGTCGACGTCGGCCCCCAAGGGCGTGATGGTGACCCACGCGAACCTGCTGGCGAACTCCGAGACTGCCTGCGAGACGTTCGACATCGGCGCCGAGAGCGTGTGCGTCACCTGGGTCCCGCCGTACCACGACATGGGCCTCATCGGCGGGATCGTGTTCCCGCTGTACGGCCGCATGGAGTCGGTGCTGATGGCGCCGACGTCGTTCATCCGGGACCCCGCGGTGTGGCTCCAGGCCATCTCCAAGTACCGCGCCACGCACGGCTCCGGACCCAGCTTCGCCTACGACCTGTGCGTGCACCGGGTCTCCGACGAGGTCCGCGCCCAGCTCGACCTGTCGACCTGGACCCACGCGCTCAACGGCGCCGAGCCGGTCCGCGCCGACGTGCTCGACCGCTTCGCCGAGACCTTCGCGAGCGCGGGGTTCCGCAAGGAGTCGTTCCAGCCGTGCTACGGCCTCGCGGAGGGCACGCTCGTCGTCTCCGGGGTCCGGCCGGGCGGGGAGCCGGTGATCCGGGAGGTCTCCGAGCCGGGCCTGGGCGAGGGTCGGATGCGCCCGCGGTCGGGCGACGAGGCGACTCTCCGGCTGGTCAGCAGCGGCCAGGTCGGCCCCGGTGTCGAGGTGGTGGTGGTCGACGAGGCCACGCGGCTGCCAGTCGCCGACGGCGGCGTCGGTCAGGTCTGGGTGCGCGGCGCGGCGGTGGCCGTGGGGTACTTCGACGACGCCGAGCGCACCGCGCGGACGTTCGCCAACCACCTCGCCACCGGCGACGGGCCGTACCTGGACACGGGCGACCTCGGTGCGCTCGTCGACGGCGAGCTGTTCGTCACCGGTCGCGCCAGCGACCTGATGATCTTCACCGGCCGCAACGTCTACCCGCAGGACGTGGAGGCGACGAGCACGGACAGCCACCCAGCCCTCGCGGCGCTGCGTTCCGCGGCGTTCTCGGTCGAGCACGACGGGCGCGAGGTCCTCGTCGTCGTCCAGGAGGTGCCACCCGGACCGCAGAAGGACCCTGCCGCGCGGCAGGAGATCGCCACGGGAGTGCGCAGGGCAGTGCTGCGCGAGCACCAGATCCCGGTGCACGAGCTCGTCCTGGTGCCCCGCCGGAGCCTCCCCGTCACGTCCAGCGGCAAGATCCGCCGGCGCGACACCAAGGCGGCGTACCTGGCCGGCGAGCTGGGCGCCCCCGAGCCGACCACCGCGGACGACCGCACCCCTGCCGCCGCCGAACCTTCGGCCGGCACGCCGGTCGCAGTGTCCGAGGAAGCGCTCCCACGGACCGCCGCCGAGATCGAGAACCGGATGTGCCGCCTGGTCGCCCGGCACAGCGGGCTGGAGCTCGCCCAGGTCGACGCCGCGGCAGACCTCGCCGACCTCGGCCTGGACAGCGTGGGGGCGGTGTCGATCGCCGGAGACCTCTCGGACTGGCTCGGGATCGAGGTTCTCGCGACGTTCGCCTGGGAGCACGGCTCGATCCGCGCCGTGGCCGCGGCACTGGCCGGAGAGTCCCCGCTCCCGGCCCGAACCACCGCCACCGGCACCGCCACCGACCCCGCCACGACCGCGCCCGCCGAGACCCCAGTCCTCGGACGCGCGCCGGTCCCAGCGGGCACCGTCGACCCCCGCACCGAGCCCATCGCGGTCGTCGGCATCGGCTGCCGCTTCCCCGGGGGCGTGCAGGGCCCCGAGGCGTTCTGGGACCTGCTCGTCCAGGGCCGGTCCGGCGTCGTCGACGTGCCGGAGGACCGGTGGGACCTCGGCTCCGTCTACGACGCCGACCCCGGCGCACCCGGCCGCACCTACTCGCGGCACCTCGGCGCCCTGGAGGAGGTACGCCGGTTCGACGCCGGTCTCTTCGGCATCCCCGACGCCGAGGCGGTCAAGATCGATCCGCAGCACCGCCTGCTGCTCGAGACGGCCTGGGAGTCGCTCGAGGACGCCGGCATCGCACCCGACTCCCTCCGGGGCAGCCGGACCGGCGTGTTCGTCGGCATGAGCGGGTCCGACTACGAGCGGCTGACCCTGCGCTCGGGCGACCCCGCGCAGATCGACGCCTACACGGCCACGGGCAGCGCCGGGAACTTCGGCGCCAACCGGATCTCCTACACCCTCGGGCTCACCGGGCCCAGCCTCGTCGTCGACACCGCCTGCTCCTCGTCGCTCGTGGCCGTGCACCTCGCGGTGCAGAGCCTGCGGTCCGGCGAGGTCGACGCGGCCCTGGTGGGCGGGGTCAACCTCGTGCTCACCCCTGACTCGACCGTGGCGCTCTCCCAGGGCCGGATGCTCTCCCCGGACGGGGCCTGCAAGGCGTTCGACGCCTCCGCCGACGGGTACGTACGGGGTGACGGGTGCGGCGTCGTCGTGCTGCGCCGCCTGTCCGACGTCGGTCCCGCCGACCGTGTCGTGGGCGTGATCCGCGGCTCCGCCGTGAACCAGGACGGCCGGAGCAACGGGCTCACGGCGCCGAGCGGCAATGCCCAGCAGGCAGTGGTCCGGGCCGCGCTGGACGCCGCGCGGGTCGCGCCGGAGGAGGTCGGGTACGTCGAGGCGCACGGGACCGGGACGCCGCTCGGCGACCCGATCGAGGTCCGGGCGCTCGCCGCGGCCCTCGGCACCGCCGCCCGCCCGCGGCCGCTGCCCATCGGCTCGGTCAAGACCAACATCGGGCACCTGGAGGCCGCCGCCGGCATCGCGGGCCTGCTCAAGGTGCTGCTCGCCGTCGAACGCGGGACGATCCCGAGGCATCTCAACGTCACGACACCCAGCCCGCACATCGCGTGGGACGAGCTCGGCGTGACGGTGCCGGGGAACAACGTCCGCTGGGCCGACCCGGTCCGCGTCGCGGGCGTCTCGTCGTTCGGCTTCGGCGGGACGAACGCGCACGTCGTGGTCCAGAGCCCGCCGGTGCGGTCCGCGGTGGACACCCCGGCCGCCGGACCGGAGCCCGTGGTGGTCAAGCTCAGCGGGGCCGACGAGGCCGCCGTGCGCGCGACCGCCGTCCGGCTCGCCGAGCGGGTCTCGGCGTCCCTCACCGACGGAACCTCCGACGCCGGCCGGCTGCGCGGCTTCGCGTGGGCCGCTGGGGCCGGGCGCGCCGACCTGGCCGTCCGGTCGGCCGTCGTCGCGGAGTCGGGCCCCGAGCTGCTCAGCGGGCTGCTCCGCGTCGCGGTGGGCGACGGCGACCTCAGCCGCGTCGTGGCCTCGCCGCCCCGTGTCGCGTTCCTCGCACCGGGCCACGGCCTGCCCGTCGCGGGCTGCCTCGCCGGCATCTACGGCCGCGTCCCGGCGGTCACCGAGGTGATCGACGCCCTCGGCGGGCCGGACGAGCTGCCGCTGTCCGTGCTCGTGACGAACGACCGGTCCGCCATGGACGCCCTCGCCTCCACCCGCGTCACCCAGCCGGCCCTGTACGCGGCCGCCGTCGCGCTGGGCGCCTGGTGGCGCTCGGTCGGCGTGGAGCCCGCCATGGTGCTGGGACACAGCGTCGGCGCGTACGCGGCGGCGGCCCTCGCGGGCGTGTTCTCGCCTGTGGACGGCTACCGGCTCGTCACCGAGCGCGGCCGCCTCATGGCCGACGGCGCGCCGGAGGGCGCCATGGTGCTGCTGCGCTGCCGCCCGGAGGATCTCGCGGACCTGCCGCCGCTGGTCTCGGGCGCCGTGGAGGTGGCGGTGCTCAACGGCCCGCAGGACACGGTCGTGTCGGGTGATCCCGACGGCATCGCCGAGGTGCTGGACACCATGGCGCGCCGCGGCGTGCGGGGCGTCCGGCTCGGGGTGAACCGCGCGTTCCACTCGCACCACATGGACCAGGTGCTCGACGGCCTCCGGGCTGCCTTCGACGGCGTGCGGCTCCAGGCTCCCGCCGTCCCGCTGGTCTCCGACGCGACCGGCGAGCTCGCCGGAGCCGAGGTGGCCACCAGCGACTACTGGGTCCGGCACACGCGCGAGCCCGTGCGGTTCGGCCCGGCGCTCGACGCCGTCCGCGCCGCGGGTGCCCGCGTGGTCCTCGAGCTCGGCCCCGGCGGGCTGCTGCCGCTCCTCGAGCGGAACGCGGTCGACGGACGGGCCCTGCGCGGTCTGGCGTCGGTCTCGACGGCGCGGCCGGAGTGGGCCCTGCGCGGGGCGCTCGCGCGGTACTGGCAGGAGGGCGGCCACGTGGACTGGAGCGCGGTGACCCCGCGTCCGGCGCACGTGCCGCAGCTTCCGACCTACCCCTTCCAGGGCCGGGCCTACTGGCTGCCCGAGGCGCCGGCACCCGCCGGCGCACCGGCTGCCGGCGTACCGGCCGTCGTCGCCACGGACCGGCCGGCGAGCCCGAGCCTGCCGGAGCCGGCCAACTCGTTCGACACCGGGTCCTGGTCTCCCACGGGAGTGGCCGCGCACCCCATGGTCACGCTCGCGGAGGCGACCGACCCCGCCCTGGGACAGTCGACGGCGGGACAGTCGACGGCGGGACAGCCGACGGCGGGCGAGGCCCCTCTCACGAGCCCGGCCGAGGTGCTCGAGCTCCTGCGGGAGCGGCTCGCCCCGGCCCTCGGCCTCGACCGGCCCGACGAGCTCGACCCCGACGCCTCGCTCTTCGACCTCGGCCTGACGTCCTTCATGGTCGTCGAGCTGCGCGGCGAGCTGGAGCGGCGGCTCGGGCGCGAGATCCCGGCGACCGTGGTCTTCGACCACCCGACCGTCCGGCGGCTCGCCGACCACCTGTCGAACGGGCTGCCGGACGTCGTCCCCGACGATGCCCTCGACCAAGGCCTCGACCAAGGCCTCGACGACGACCTCGACGCGTTCGCGACCGGCCAGGTCGCCGACCGGGCGATCGGCGGTGAGCGCAGATGATCCGCTGCCGCTCACGCCGTCGGCTCACCTTCGTCTACAGCGGCTACGGGTCGCAGTGGCCGGGCATGGGCCGGACGCTCCTGGCCGAGCCGGGCGTGTGGCCCACGCTCCACCGGTGCGAGGAAGCCGTACGCGAGCTCACCGGATGGTCGCTGCTGGAGCACCTGAGCACCGACGCGCCACCGCCCGAGGTGGGTGACGCCGTCGCCGCCCAGACGGCGATCTTCACCGTCCAGGCCTGCCTCACCGACCTCTGGCGACGCCGCGGCGTCGTCCCCGACGAGGTCGTCGGCTACTCGCTCGGGGAGGTCGCGGCGGCGCACGCCGTCGGCGCGCTGAGCGTCGAGCAGGCGCTCAGGATCGTCGTCCGCCGGGCCGAGGCCGTCCAGCGGTTCGACGGCACCGGAACCATGGCCGCCGTCGGCCTCGACCTGCGCACCGTCGACCGGATCCTGGCCGCGCACGGCGGAGACGTCCACGTCGCCGCCGTGAACGCCCCCTCGGTCATCGTGGTCGCCGGGAGCGACGAGGCGGTCGACGCGCTCAGCGGCGACGTCAGCGCGGCGGGCGGCTGGTGGCTCCCGCTCCGCGTCCAGCACGCGCTGCACTCGCCCCGGGCCGCGGCCATGCGCCGGCCGATCGTCGAGGCGCTCGCCGACGTCCCGCCACCGCGGGGCGAGGGGCACATCGTGTCGAGCGCGGTCGGCGGGCGGGTGCCCGTCGCCGCGCTGGACGCCTCGTTCTGGGCCGACACGGTCATCCGGCCGGTCCGGTTCCGGGACGCGATCCGGACGGCGTCGGGCCGGCGGCACGACGTCCTGGTCGAGCTCGGGCCCCAGGCCACGCTCTCGATGGTGGCCGAGCAGTCGCTCGAGGGATACGCCACGCGCGTCACCAGCCTCGTGTCGATGCGCCGCGGGACCAGCCTGAACGCGTCCCTCCTGCACGTGTCGGACCGGCTGCGCGGACTGGGTTACGGCGTGCTGCCGGACGCCCTGGGCGTCCGGGACGTCCTGCCGCCGCGTCCGCGGCGCGAGTCCGAGCTCGTCGCGCCCGTCAGCCCGACGGCGGAAGCGGCGGGATCATGAGCCTCAGCTACGCCGCGACCGTCGCGCGCGAGTACGTGCACCGCAGGGCCGTCGCCGAGGTCTTCGTGACCGACACGTCCGGTACCAGTGAGTCCGGTACCGGTGAGTCCGGTATCAGTGAGTCCGGTACCGACGGGACGTACCGGGTGGCGGCCCAGCTCCCGCGCGGCCACCTGATGCAGGAGGGGCCGGTCCTCGACTTCTCCCTCCTCGTCGAGACCGTCCGGCAGGCGGCCGTCAGCGTCTCGCACCGGCACCTCGGGATCCCGCTGGGTCTCGCGTTCCTCTTCCGCGACCTGGACGTGGACGTCGCCGACCCCGGCGCCCTGCGGGTCGGGGACCGGCCCGCGCACCTGGAGGTCGGCACGACCCTCGAGGCGCAGCGGACGATCGGCGGCCGGGTCACCGGCGTCCGGTTCTCCGGGCAGGTCTCGGCCGACGGCCGCCTGGCGCTCACCGGGGAGGGGTCGCTCATGGTCATGACTCCCGCGGAGTGGAAGAGCCTGCGCGAGCTCGGCCGCCGGCACACCGTGAGCGCCGCCGGTCCGCTCGCGCCGTCCGCGCAACCGCCGTCGCCCGCACGGGCCCGGACCGTCGGCCGGCGGGACCCACGCAACGTCGTGGTGAGCCGGCCGGTCCTGGTCGGCAGACGGCGGGTGGAGTCGTGGCTCCACGTCGACACCCGGCACCCCTACCTGTTCGACCACCCCCTCGACCACGCACCGGGCAACCTCCTGCTCGAGGCCGCGCGCCAGTCGGCCGCGGCGGCCGTGTCGCTGGCCCACGGCGGCCCGCAGCCGGCCGGCCTCGTCGTCCTCGCGTGCACGGGCTCGTTCGACGCCTTCGTCGAGCTGGACCTCCCCACGCAGGTCGTCACGGAGGTCGCCGAGCTGACCACGCGGGGCGCGCTCACCGCGTGCTCCACCCGCACCTCGATCCTGCACGCCGGCAGGGTCGCAGCCCAGATCGACCTCACGATGGGAGTCACATCATGATCAGCGACCAGTTCAGCGGCCAGACAAGCGGGCAGGCAAGCGGGCAGAGGATCACCACGCTCGTGTTCGACTACGGCGGCGTGCTGACCAACCCGCTCGAGGAGACGTTCTACCTCTTCTGCAAGGCGGTAGGCATCTCGCCGCTGGAGCTGCGGGAGGCCATGGTCGCCTCCGCGCGCGAGCATCGGGCGGACCCGATGGCCGAGCTCGAGGTGGCCGCCATCACCGAGGACGACATGATCAAGCGGCTCGCCGCGTACCTGCCCGACGGCACGCTCGACCGCCTCGAGGGCAAGCCGTTCGGCGAGTGGTGGTTCAAGGGGCGGCGTACGGAGACCGCGGTGGTCGCGGCGATCGCCGGCTTCCGCGAGCGGGGTTACACCACGGCGCTGCTCACGAACAACGTGCGCGAGTGGGAGCCGCGCTGGCGCGCGCAGGTCGACACCGACGCCCTGTTCGACGCCGTCGTCGACTCCAGCCGGGAGCGCGTGCGCAAGCCGGCCCCGGAGATCTACCGCCGCCTCCTGGAGCGCCTCGACAAGCCGGCGTCGGAGTGCCTGATGATCGACGACCTGGAGGAGAACTGCGCGGCCGCCCGCGACCTCGGGTTCGGCGCGGTGCTGTGGACGAGCGCGGACGCCTCCCTGCCGGAGATCGAGGCGGTGCTCGCCGCGGGCGCCGCCCCGGCTCCGGTGGCCGAGGGTGCATCGTGAGCTCGCCCGAGGTCGTCGTCGTCGGCGCGGGGCCCGCGGGCCTCGTCGCGGCCTGCACGCTCGCGCTGCAGGGCGTGTCCGTGCGGGTGTACGACGCGCGGCAGGGACCCGACGACCAGCCCCGCGCCCTCGTGCTGTGGGCCGGGTGCCTCGAGGTGCTCGACCGCCTCGGCGTCGGGGACGACATCCTGGAGCAGGGCCTGGTCCTGCAGCGGGCCCGCTACTCGTCCGTGACGCGCCCGCTGTTCACCGTCGGGTTCGGCGCCCTGGCGGGGACGCGCTTCACGCGCCCCGTCTGCCTGCCGCAGCCCGTCGTGGTCGACCTGTTGCTGGCCCGGGCGGCGACGCTGGGTGTGGACGTGCGGTGGAACCACCGGGTCACCGAGGTCAAGCTCGACGACGACCGCGCGGTGGTCCAGGTCGCCGGCACGACCAGCTCCAACACGGCGGGCACCCCGACGGAGGTGACCGCCCGCTGGGTGGTCGGCGCCGACGGGTCGCGCAGCGTGGTCCGGGAGGCCGCCGGGGTGGAGATGGAGGGCCGGACGTTCACCCGGGAGTTCCTCCTGGTCGACGGCCGCGTCGTCAGCCCGGACCTCCCGGCGGACGAGGCGCGCTACGACCTCGGGCCGCACGGGGTGCTCGTCGTGGTGCCGCTGCCGGACGGGACCCACCGGGTCTTCGCGGACCGTGAGATCCCGCCCGAGGGCACACCCGACACGGTCTTCGACGACGCGCTGGCGGCGCTGCGGCTGCGCCAGCCGTCGGCGACGATCAGCGACGTCCGCTGGGCGAGCCGGTTCCGGGTGCACTCGCGGGTCGCCCGGGGATTCCGGCGCGGGCCGGTCCTGCTGGCGGGCGACGCGGCGCACGGGCACTCGCCGGCGGGCGGGCAGGGGCTCAACACCGCGGTCCAGGACGGCTTCGACCTCGCCTGGCGGATCGCCGCGGTGTCCGGGGGAGCGGACGGCGTGGTGGTCGACGGGTACGAGGCCGAGCGCCGGCCGGCCGCGCAGCGCGCGGTCCAGCAGGCCGACGCCCAGACCAAGCTGTGGCTCGTGGCGAACCCGGTGCGCCGCCGGCTGCGGGACGCCCTCCTGCGGGCCCTGGGCAGCAGGGCGCGGTTCCAGCAGGCGGCCGTCGGACGGCTCGCGCAGCTCGACCTCGGGCTGCGGAACAGCCCCGCACTGGTCGAGGGGCAGGTACCCCAGGCGACCGGCCTGCCGGCCGTGGGGCACTGGAGCGGTCTGCCCGTGCCGCCGCGCGACGAGCTCGGCTGTGCCGTCCGGCACCGCCTGGTCGTCTCGGGTCTGACGGCGCAGCAGCGTGAGGCGCTGGCCGGCGAGGCGCCGTCCGGTGTGCTCGTCGTCGACCCGCCTGCAGCCGGAACAGCGGCACGGCCGTCGGTCGTCTGGGTGCGGCCGGACGGCGTCGTCGGCGGAGCGACGGACTGGGATGGGCGGGGCCAGATCCTCCGCCTGCTCGGCCGGCGACCGGCAGCGGGCCCGGAGGCGCGACCGGTCCGGGCGGAGAGCGAGGTGGCGAAGGGCTGACGTGCCATCGGCCAGCCCGATGGCACGTCACCCCGTCGGTCCGCGGGTGGGCGACTCAGCCCGCCCGCGGCACCGGTGCCAGACCCAGGAGGACACCAACGGCCTCGAACAGGACCTGACGCTGGTCCGCGGTGAGAACGCCGAGGAACTCCTCCTCGGCCTCGACGACCGCGGCCTGGGCCTTCGTCAGTGCAGCCTTCCCCTTCGGAGTCACCACGACTATGTGGCGACGACGGTCGACAGGGCTCCGCTCACGTCGGGCGAAGCTCTGCCGCTCGAGCTCGTCGATGAGGTCGACCATCACGTTCGGGTCGATCCCCAGGGCCGTGCTCAGCTCGCGCTGAGACAGGGTCGCGTCGACCGAGAGCGTCGCGAGCACGTTGAAGTGCCTCGGCTTGATCCCTGTCGGCGCCAGTACCTGCTCGGCTGTCTCCATAGCCATCTCGCCCACCTTGATCAGGCGGTATCCGATGGTCTGTGACAGCGGCGTTCGTTCTGAGATTCCCACTGCCAGCTCCTTTCTGATGGCGCGGAAGACCGCAGCCGTGAACATTGCGGAAATCCATACGCCGGACCTATGATCGACACATTCTACTGTAGGCGCCACGGAGGCCTTCAATGTTCAACCATATCGCTGCGCTAGCAACGCGGCGCCCACGCCTTCTCCTCGCCGTGGCGGGGGTGCTCATCGCCCTGTGCGCGGTCCTCGGCAGCGGCGTGGAGAGCCGGCTCGGCGCGGGCGGCGTGACCGACCCCGACGCCGAGTCATCGCTGGTCGCGGCGGCCGTCGAGGAACATGCCCCGCAGGCCGCCCCCGACGTCGTGCTGCTGGTCACAGCGCCGGAGGACGTCTCGTCGCCCGACGTCGCAGCGCCGGGTCTCCGCCTGACCGAGCGGCTGGCCGAGACGCCCGGCGTCGAGGGCGTCTCGTCGTACTGGCGCACGCCGGTCAGCGCCCTGCGTTCCGAGGACGGCCGGCACGCGGTGGTCGCGGCTCGCGTGGCGGGCGACGAGCAGGCGGTCAACGAAGCGGTGGCGGACATCCAGGACCAGTTCGCCGGCGAGCGGGACGGGCTGGACGTGGCGGTCATCGGCCCGGGCGCCGTCTACGCCGAGCTCCAGGCGACGATCCGCGAGGACCTCGCCCGTGCCGAGCTGATCGTGCTGCCCATCACCCTCGTCATCCTGCTCGTCGTCTTCGGCGGCTTCCTCGCCGCGGGCCTGCCGCTCGCCGTCGGGCTCGCCTCCGTCATGGGCACCAACGCGATCCTGATGGGCCTGACGCTGTTCACCGACGTCTCGGTCTTCTCGATCAACCTGACGACGGCCCTGGGGCTGGGCCTCGCCATCGACTACGCGCTGCTCGTCGTCCGGCGCTTCCGCGAGGAGCTGGTCGCCACCGACGACGTCGCGACGGCGGTGCACAACACCGTCGGCTCGGCCGGCCGGACCGTGCTCTACTCCGCCATCACCGTCGCGGCCGCGCTGTCGTCGCTCCTCATCTTCCCGCTGTACTTCCTCCGCTCGTTCGCCTACGCGGGCGTCGCGGTCGTGGCGCTCTCCGCGCTCGCCGCGCTGCTCGTGCTGCCGGCTGTGCTGACGCTCCTCGGCGACCGGCTCCGGCCCGGCCGCAGCTGGTTGTCCCGCCGCCGGAGGGCCGCTGCACCGCCGCCGGCGCCCGCGGCCGGCGGGACGTCCGGTGGGCCGACCGTCGGAGCCTGGGCCTCGTGGACCCGGCGCGTCATGCGGCACCGGTGGGTGGTCGCCCTCACCGTCGGCGCCGGCCTCCTGATCCTGGCCCTGCCGTTCCGGGGCGTCGCCTTCGGCGAGGCCGACTTCCGGCAGCTCGCCGAGGACTCGCCGGTACGCGCGGCGCAGCAGCTCCTGCGGGACGAGTTCACCTCCGGCGGCGAGTCCATGGCCACCCTGATGCTCCCGGCGGGCAGCGACACCGACGACATCGACGCGGTGCGCGACGCCGTCCTGCGCATCGACGGGATCGACGACGTCGAACCGGTGCCCGGCACCGGAGCCTCCGTCTCGACCGTCGTCGGGGACCTCGTGGTACCCGCACCCGGTGAGTACCCGGTGCTGCTCACCGTGACGGCGGACGCCGACATCCCGCTGGCCAGCGCCCGCGCCCAGGAGATGGCGCGCGAGATCCGGGCCCTGCCGGAGGCCGAGAACTTCTCCGTCGGCGGGCAGCCCGCCACGCTCGTCGACAGCCAGGACTCGATCGGGAGCCTGCTGCCCATCGCGCTCGCCATCGCCATCGGCTCGGCGCTGATCATCGTCTTCCTGCTGACCGGCAGCGTCGTCCTGCCCCTGCAGGCGGTCCTCGCCAACGGGCTCAGCCTCACCGCGATGCTCGGCGCGATCGTGTGGGTGTTCCAGGACGGCAACCTCGCCGGCCTGCTCGGGTTCACCCCCACCGGCTACATCGACACGACGGTCCCGGTGCTCATGGCGTGCGTCGCGTTCGGGCTCTCCATGGACTACGGCGTCTTCCTCCTCGCCCGGACCGTGGAGGAGCACCGGCGCACGGGCGACCTGCGGGAGGCCGTCGCCACCGCCATGCAGCGCACCGGCGGCGTCATCACGGCAGCGGCGCTCATCCTCGCCACCGTGCTCATCGCCATCGGCTCCTCCCGGATCGCCAACACGCAGATGCTCGGCTTCGGCGTGGCGCTCGCGGTCCTCGTGGACGCGACAGTCGTGCGCACCACCCTGGTCCCGGCCTTCATGGCGCTCACCGGGCGGTGGACGTGGTGGGCGCCCGGCCCGCTGCGCCGGCTGCACGCCCGGATCGGGTGGCACGAGGAGGGACCCGCTCCCGTCGTGGCGCCCGCCACGGCTGCCGGCACCACGCACGAGACCCCGTCGGACCGGGTGCCGGTCCTCGCCACCACCGCGGAGGAAAGATGACAGACCCCGTCCTCGTCACCGGCGCCACCGGACTCCTCGGCTCGTCGGTGGTGCGCCGGCTCGTCGAGCACGACCGGCCCGTCACGGTGCTCGCCCGGGACGCCGAGCGCGCCGCCCGGCTCCTGCCGCCCGAGGCGCGCGTCGTCGTCGGCGACACCCTCGACCCGGAGGTGTGGGACAAGGTCCTGCCCGACGTCGGCTCGGTGGTGCACGCCGCCGCGTACTTCCGGGAGTACTACCTGCCGGGCGCCGACCCGCACCTCCTGTACGAGACCAACGTGGCGGCGCTGGGGCGCCTCCTTGCCGCGGCCGAGCGGCACGACATCCGCACCGTCGTGCACGTGAGCTCCACCGCGGCGCTCGCCAGGGGGGACGTGTCGGCACCCGCCGACGAGCAGTCGCCCCCGCCCGCCGACGCGGTGAACGGGTACGCGGCGAGCAAGGTCGCGGCCGAGGCGGTCGTCCAGGCGCACGTGGTGCGCGGACGCGGGCCGTCGGTCCCGATGGTCCTGCCCGGCTGGATGTGGGGCCCCGGTGACAGCGGCCCGACGTCGTCGGGCCGGCTCTTCCTGTCGATCGCCCGGGGCGAGGTGCCCGTCCTGCCCGACGTCGGCAACAGCATGGTCGACGCCCGCGACGTCGCCGAGGTCTGCGTCCGGGTGCTCGACACGGGGGTCAGCGGCCGCCGGTACGTCGCCGCGGGCAGGTGGGAGCGGCTGCGCGACGTCGCCGCGGTGATCGCGAGCGAGACGGGGAGCCGTGCCCCGCGAGCCCTGCCGGGCGGGCTCACGCTCGCCCTCGCGAGCGGGCTGGGCGCCGTCAACCGGCTGACGGGCCGCGAGGACGTCGCGAACCGGGCCGGGGCCGAGGTCCTCGTCCAGGGAGACAAGGCGCGCGTCAGCTCCGACCGCGTGCGCCGGGAGCTGGGCATCGAGTTCCGGCCGGCGGCGGAGACCCTCCGTGACGAGGCCGCCTGGTACCGGGCGGAGGGGCTCCTGTGAGCCGCTCGAGTGTGAGCCGTTCCAGCACTACCCGCACGACGATGCCGGCGGACCCGCCGGCAGACCGTACCCGAGAGGTGAAGGAACCAGCACTGATGAGCACACCACATCGCGGTAGAGCCCTGGCGGTCGCCGTGCTCGGCGTCGCCGTCGTGGGCGCAGCCCTCGTCGGCCCGGCGGCGGCGGGCGCGCAGGCTGAGAAGGACGTGCCTGCCGCCGCTCCCGTGGCCGAGCCGGCGCTCCCCGCGCAGCGGGCGACCGAGGCCGACGAGCCCGAGCTGGATGTGCCGCCGGGCGTCGTCGACGAGGCGGTCTCGTTCGAGGTGGTCAACCGCAACACCTCCGCGCTCGCGTGCCCGTCCGACGGCGAGACCTACACGATCCGCGGGCACCTCACGGGACCCGCGACCATGCTCGCCGGCGGCGGGGCGGTGACGGTCTACGAGCACGGCATCGCCTCGGGCGAGTGGTACTGGCGGGTGCCCGTCGAGGGCTTCCACCACTCGTACGAGATGGCCGAACGGGGACACACGTCGCTCACCATCGACCGGCTCGGCTACGACTCCAGCGACCGGCCCGACGGGCGGCACATGTGCGTCGGCTCGCAGGCGGACATGCTGCACCAGATCATCGAGGCGCTGCGGTCCGGCGAGTACGAGTGGGAGGGCGAGACGCCCTCGCCGACGTTCGGCCGGGTGACGACCCTCGGGCACTCCAACGGCGGGCAGGTCGCCCAGCTCGAGGCGATCTCGTACGGCGACGTGGACGGCGTCGTCGTCTCCGGCTGGGCGGACGGCGGGCTGACCGACGAGGCGACCGCCCGGTTCCAGGCGGCGCTCGGCTCGTGCATGTCCGGCGGGACGCCGTCCGAGGAGCCGGACGACCCGTCCGGCTACGCCCTGTACGACCTGGGCCGGCGCGAGTTCGTCGAGGGCAACTTCGCGGACACCGACCCGGAGGTCGTCGAGTACAGCGCGGGAAAGCAGAACAAGCACCCGTGCGGCGACATGGTCTCCCAGCTCTCCGGCGTGATGGTCGACGCGGAGCGGCTGCGCGAGATCGACGTGCCCGTCCTGCTGCTCTACGGGGAGCACGACGCGCGCGTCCAGCTCGGCGGCGTGCACAAGACCCTGTTCGCCGGCGCACCGTCGACGACCCTGGTCGAGGTGCCCGACGCCGGCCACTACTTCGACCTTGCCCGCCAGCACGAGGTGGCCCTCGACGGGCTCTCTTCCTGGCTCGACGGAGAGGGACTCTGATGGAACGGAACGACAAGCTCGGCAGGCTCGGCGAGGCCGTCACCCGGCGGCCCAAGCGGGTCCTGCTCATCTTCGCCCTGGTCCTCGTGGTCGCCGGGATCCTCGCCGCCGGCACGCTCCCGCAGCTCCAGCTCGCCCGCTTCGAGACCCCCGGGTCGCCCGCGGTGCTCGCCCAGGAGGAGCTCGCGGGCCTCGGCAGCGGACCGCCCAACGTCACCGTGCTGGTCACGGCGCGCGACGGCGACGTCGACCAGGCCGACGTCGCCGCGGCGGCCGGGGAGGTCGAGGCGGCGCTCGACGCCGAGCCGGGCATCGAGGACGTCTTCTCCTACTGGTCGTCCGACGACTGGGAGGTGCTCCGCAGCGGCGACGGGAGCCAGGCGCTGATCGTCGCGCGGGCCGCAGGTGAGGCCACCGAGGCGCGCGCGCTCGTGGGCGAGCTGTCGGCCGAGTGGTCCGGTGACCGCGGACCGGTCACCGTCGCGTTCGGCGGGCAGGAGGAGGTGTTCCGCCAGGTCTCCGACGAGGCGCGCCGGGGCTTCGGCCTCGCCGAGGCGATAGTGCTCCCCGGCGTGTTCCTGCTGCTGGTCCTCGTGTTCCGCCGGGTCGTCCCCGCGGCGCTGATCCTGGCCCTGGGCGTCGTCACGATCATCGGGTCGATGGGTGCGCTCCGGATAGTCGCCGCGCTGACGGACGTCTCGACGTTCGCGGCGAACCTCGTGCTCGTCATGGCGATAGCCCTGGGCGTCGACTACGGCCTGTTCATCATCGCCCGGCACGCGGAGGGGCGAGCGGCGGGCCTCTCGCCCGCGCGGGCCGCGGCCGAGGCGGTGCGGGGCGCCGGCATGACGGTGCTCGTGAGCGGCGCGGCGGTGTCGGCCTCGCTGCTTGGCCTCCTGCTCCTCCCGTTCCCGTTCCTGCGGTCGTTCGCGTATGCCGGCGTGGCGGTCGTGCTGGTGGCGAGCCTGGGCGCCGTCGTCGTGCTGCCTGCCGTGCTGGCGCTGCTGGGGGAGCGGCTCGACCTGTCGCGCGCCGCCCTGCCGACCACGCCGACCGGCTGGTTCGAGCGCGTGGCGCGGCGGACCATGCGGCGCCCCGTCGTCTACGCGGCGCTCGCCGGCGTCTTCGTCCTCGCCCTGGGCGCACCCCTGCTCGGGCTGCGGGTCGGCCCGCCGGACGACCGGATCCTGCCCGCCGAGACGACCAGCCGCCAGGTCCAGGACGCCATCCGGGCCGACTTCGACAGCGAGGTGGCCGACAGCCTCTTCGCCCTCCCGAGCTCGGGCGGGGCCTGGACGGCGCAGCAGTCGGCCGGCCTCGCCCAGGCGTTCTCCACGGTCGACGGCGTCACCGAGGTGCACGGCGGCGGCGAGCGGTACGTCGACGGCGCGGCGGTCGGCCCGTCGCCCGAGACGTTCGCGGCGCCGGTGGTCATCGTCCCGACGTCGGAGCGCCTGGACACCGACCCGTACGGGCTGGTCACCGACGTGCGTGCCGCGGCCGACGCCTGGAACGCAGAGGCCGGCCAGGACGCCCGGGCCGTCGTCGGCGGGTATCCCGCCGTGCTCGACGACTACCGCTCGGCGCTCGTCGAGCGGCTGCCCTGGGTGTTCCTCTTCGTCATCGTGGTGAGCACGTTCGTGCTCATGCTGTCGGTGCGCAGCATCGTGCTGCCGCTCAAGGCGGCGGTGCTCAACCTGCTGAGCCTGTCGGTCCTCGGCGGGGTGCTCGTCTGGGTCTTCCAGGACGGCAACCTGAGCAACCTGCTCGGGTTCACCGCTACCGGGACCCTCGACCTGTCCATCCCGATCCTCATGTTCTGCGTGACGTTCGGGCTCTCCATGGACTACGAGGTGCTGCTGCTGTCGCGCATCCTCCAGGAGCACGACGCCGGACGCCGGCTCGAGGACTCCGTCGCGCGCGGCCTGCAGCTGTCGGCCCCGCTGGTGACGACGGCCGCGGGCATCCTCGCCCTGTCGTTCCTCGTGTACCTGTCGTCGGGGGTCGTCTACCTCAAGATGGTCGGCCTCGGCATGGCGCTCGTGGTCCTCGTCGACGCGACGCTGGTGCGGCTCGTGCTGCTCCCGGCGAGCGTGAAGCTCCTCGGGAGCGCGAACTGGTGGGCGCCGCGCTGGCTGCGGGCGCCCGAGGGGCGTCAGGGCGCACTGCCGCAGGCAGCGCCCGCGGCAGTGCGGGAGGAGACGCCGGTCTAGTGGTTGTGGACACGGCCGGGGACCACCCGAGTGGCCCCCGGCCGTGTCCACTGCGGCACCGCCCGGCGCGTCCTTCCCCAGGTGGCGTTCCCGTCGGCGTCCGTCGCCCAGTACCAGCAGGAGTCCTTGCCCGCGGGCCAGCCCTCCGGCACGTCCTCCCAGGCCTCGCGGCGGCCGTAGGGCGTCATGTCGAGCAGCCCGAAGATCCCGGAGGCCGGCTCGTTGCCACGGCCGGTCGTCCGGTAGGTGAGGAACACGCGGTCGCCGTCACGCAGGAAGCAGACGATGTGGCCCATGTCGACGCCGACCGGCGCGTCGAGGCCCCGCACCGAGTACCAGGGCTCGGTGTAGCCCATGAACTCCAGGTAGGGCGCGACCTCGTCCCAGGGCCCCTCGGTGAGCATCGCGAACGAGACGCCGCGCGCCGCGAGGTACGGGGCGGACTGCTGGATGTGCCACGTGTTGATGGTGCAGCCGGGGCACTGGCGCTCGAACGGCTCGCCGTCGTGCCACATGTGCTGGTAGACGACGAGCTCGTCGCGGCCCTGGAACAGGTCGACGAGCGGCACGGGCCCGCCGGCCCCCGTGACCTGCACGGTTCCATCGATCTCGACCATCGGCAGCCGGCGTCGGGCAGCCGCGAGGGCGTCACCGGCGCGGGTGTGCTCCTTCTCCCTGGCCAGGAGCTCGTCGCGCGCCGACTGCCAGCTTGCCCAGTCGACGACGGGCGGGCGAGCGGGCCGGTCGGTCGTCGTGGATGTCTCGGTCACGGTGTCCTCCAACGTGTCGGGTGCGGCACGGCCGTGGCGCCCCGTACCTACCGACGACCGACCGGGCCCTTACTCATCGGCGCTGCGCTCTCGCCGCGGCCGCAGCACCCACAGGCACGCCGTGCCCAGGACGAGCTCAGCCACGCCGGCGGCGACCAGCCCGGGGGCCAGGCCGCCGTCGGCGATCCAGGAGAGTAGTCGCCCCGCGGCGTGGGCGAGCATCGTGACCGTGCCCACGAGGGCCGATGTCGGGGCCAGGCGGCCGACCAGCGCGCCGGTGCCGACGAGAGCACCCAGCAGGAGCAGGGCGAGCCCCGAGGCGCGCAGCTCGCCGAGCAGCTGCGCGCCGTCGGCCAGGGTGATGCCGTATCCGCCGTAGAACGCCTGGGGCACGAGCGCCACACCCCCGCCGACAGCGACCAGCGTGACGCCCGTGACAGCGAGCACGACCCTGCGCAGCACGTTCCGCCCTCGTGTCACGCGCGCTGCCCCGTCGCCAGCGCCTCGGTGAGCACCGTCCGCATGGCACGGGGCGCGCGCCCGAGGACCTGGCGGACGCCGTCGGCCGGTGACTCGTTGCGGCCGTCGAACACCTCGCGGCAGAGCTCGGTGAGCAGCGTCGCGGTCTCGGCCCCGGCCTCGGCGGCGACGGCGGCGTGGAACTCGTCGAACGTCATCGGCAGGTACTGGACGTCGCGCCCGCTCAGCTCGGTGAGCAGGGCGGCGACCTCGGCCAGCGTCAGCGACTCGGGACCGGTCACCTCGTACCGGCGGCCAGCGTGCCCGTCGCCCGTGAGGGCCTCGGTGACCACGGCGGCGACGTCGTCGACGGAGATGAAGGGCTCCCGCACGTCGCCGGCGGCCAGCGCGAGCACCCCGGTCTCCAGGGCACCGGCCAGCATGCCCTCGGTGAAGTTCTGGGTGAACCAGCCGGCGCTGACCACCGTCGAGGGAATGCCCGAGCCGAGCACTATGTCCTCGCAGCGGCGAGCACCGAGCTCGCCGCGCCCGGAGAGCAGCACGATGCGCTGCACGCCCGCTTCCTTGGCGACCTCGGTGAGGCGGGTGATCGCGACGTCCGCGCCGGGTGCCGCGAGGTCGGGGACGTAGGTGACGTAGAGGCGGTCGACGCCGTCCAGGGCCTGGGCCCAGCCGTCCGGCTGCTCCCAGTCGAACCGCTGCGCGGTGCCGCGGGCGAGCCGGCGGACGGTGTGGCCGCGGGACTCGAGAAGGGCCGCCACGCGCCGTCCGGTCTTGCCGGTGGCGCCGATCACGGCGAAGGTGGGCTGCTGCGTGGGGTGTGTGTTGGTGACCATGCGTCCATCGTGGGTCCGGCAGGCCGGACGCAACATCCCCTCACGTCCGGAGTTCTGTGCCGTGCGTCCAGGACCTTGGACGTATTCCGGACGTACGGTAGATCGGCATGCCAGGCTGGACGCATGATCAACTCGCGCCCCGCTCCGGACACCGGTCTGCCCGTGCCGACGATGGTCCTGACCGGACCGCAGGACGACGCGGCGCCGGTCGGCGACGGTCTCCATCTGCTGCGCTTCACCGGCGCGCTGTACTGCCAGGCCGACCTCACCGCGCCCTGGGGTGTGGCGTTCCCGGCGATCGAGCCGTGCATGATGCTGCCGGTGGTGCTCTCGGGCCGGTGCGTCCTGGAGATCGGCGGCGAGCTGCACACCCTGGAGGCGGGGAGCGCCGCGCTGATCACGCGCGGCGTCCCGCACCGGCTGCTGAGCTCGGCCGGCGCGCCGAGCACCGGGCTGCTCGACATACCGGTCGAGCGGGTGGGGGAGACCTACGAGCGCATGCGGTTCGGCGGCGGCGGGGAGCGCACGCAGATCGCCTATGCCGCGATGACCGTCGACGAGCCGCTGACCGCGCGGCTGGTCGCCGAGCTGCCCGAGCTGATCCGCGTGGATGCCTGGGACGGCGGCCGGACCGGCGCGTTCGGGACCGTGCTGCGCCTGCTGGCCGACGAGGCGCAGACCCTGGAGCCGGGAGGCGAGGCGGTGATGACGAGGCTCGCGGACGTGCTGGTCATCCACGTCCTGCGGCAGTGGCTGCGCACCTCCTCCGATGCGAGCACCGGCTGGCTCGCCGCCCTGCGGGACCCGCACGTCGGCCGTGCGCTCGCCAGGCTGCACGCTCGTCCCGAGCACGACTGGAGCCTCGTGGAGCTCGCCCGGCAGGCGGGCATGTCGCGGTCCGCGTTCGCCGAGCGGTTCACGGCGCTGCTGGGCGAGCCCCCGATGCGCTACCTGGCCGGCTGGCGCCTGGAGCAGGCGTACACCGCGCTGACCACCACGACCGACTCGGTCGCCGCGATCTCCCGCCAGGTGGGCTACGGCTCCGAGGCGGCGTTCGGCAGGGCCTTCAAGCGGCACCACGGCGCATCGCCCGGAGCGGTGCGCCGCTCCGGGCCGGCCCGGTCCGCCGGGTCGCTGCGGACGGCGTCGGACGCCGTGCGCTGAGGTCACCGTTCGGTCAAAACCGCGTCCACTTTGTGGCGGCCGTCACAGGCCCGGCGGTACTGTCGCGAATCAGTACACGGATCAACCTCTGCCGGATCAACGATGATCGGAGACGGACATGAATCCCGCTGGACCCCGGAAGGTGGCCGCGCGCATCGGTGCGCTGGCCGGCCTCGGTCTCGTCCTGGCCGCCTGTTCCTCAGGTGGTGGCGGCGACCCCGCCGCCTACCCCGAGGACGACATCGAGGTGATCGTGCCGTTCTCCGCCGGCGGCCCCACCGACACCGTGACCCGCATGGTCGCCGAGCCCATGTCGGAGGACCTGGGCGTACAGCTCGTGGTGCAGAACGTCGACGGCGCGGGCGGCACCGTCGGGGCGGGCCAGGCCGCCACGGCCGACCCGGACGGCTACACGGTGCTCATGCACCACATCGGCATGTCCACGGCGCCCGCGCTCTACGACGACCTCGCCTACGACCCGGTGGCCGACTTCAAGCCGGTGGGCCTCGTCACCGAGGTGCCCATGACGATCATCGCGCGTTCCGACTTCGAGCCGGAGACGTTCGAGGAGTTCGTGACCTACGTCCAGGAGAACGCCGACACGGTGACGATGGCGCACGCCGGCGAGGGCTCGGCGTCGAACCTGTGCGGCCTGCTCCTGACGAACGCCCTCGGCGTCGAGGTGACGGCGGTGCCCTACGACGGCACGGGTCCCGCGATGACCGAGCTCGTCGGCGGCCAGGTCGACTTCATGTGCGACCAGACCACGAACACGACCGGCCAGATCACGGCGGGCGAGGTCAAGGCGTACGCGGTGACGACGCCGGAGCGCATCGACGCGCTCCCGGACCTGCCCACGACGGCCGAGGGCGGCCAGCCCGACATCGAGGTCAGCGTGTGGCACGGCCTGTACGTCCCGGCCGAGACGCCCGACGAGATCGTCACCAAGCTCACCGAGTCGCTCCAGGTGGCCCTGGCCGACCAGACGGTGATCGACCAGATGGCAGACCTCGGCACGGCGCCCGTGAGCGAGGACCAGGCCACCCCGGAGGCGCACGCGGCGCTGCTGGAGGAGCAGATCGCGACCTGGGGCGAGATCATCGGCGCCGGACAGGGAGGCTGACATCGGCGTCCTCCGGCCCCGCTCGACGGGTGACCTCGTCTCGGGCCTGATCTTCGTCGGGCTCGGCGCGGCCTTCGCCATCGGGGCGCTCGGGTACGACCTCGGCTCCCTCCTCGAGATGGGGCCGGGGTACGTGCCGTTCGCACTGGGCCTGGTGCTCGCCGCGCTCGGCGGCGTCATCGTCGGCAAGGCGTACGTCGCCCCGGACCCGGCGCCGGGCGCGGTGTCCGACGGCGAGGTGTCCGACGCCCCGCCGTCCGACCGTATGAAACCCGACCCGGACGTCCCGGACCCCCGGCCGCTCGCCGGGATCCAGTGGCGCCCGACGGTGGCGATCTTTGCCGCCGTGGGGTTCTTCGCGCTCACCGTCGACGGTCTGGGCCTGCTGCCCGCGACCTTCGGCACTGGCCTGCTCGCGGCCATGGCACGGCCCGGCACCAGACCGCTGCGGGCCCTGGCCGTCGCCGTCGGCCTGACGCTCGCGAGCTGGATCATCTTCGTGGTCCTCCTGCAGCTGCGGCTCGCGCTGTTCGGCGACTGGCTCGGCGGGTAGGAGGCCCCAGATGGACCTGCTCGACAACCTCACCCTCGGGTTCTCCGAGGCGCTGCAGTGGCAGAACGTCCTGTTCTGCCTGCTCGGCGTGGCGCTCGGCACCGCCGTCGGCGTGCTGCCCGGCATCGGGCCGACGGCGACCATCGCCCTGCTGCTCCCGATCACCTTCGGGTTCGACGACCCGACGTCGGCCCTCATCATGCTCGCGGGCATCTACTACGGCGCCCAGTACGGCGGGTCGACGACGGCGATCCTGCTCAACCTGCCCGGGGAGTCGTCGGCAGCGGTGACGGCGATCGACGGGCACGAGATGGCGCGCGCCGGGCGGGCCGGCGTGGCGCTCGCCGTGGCGGCGATCGGGTCGTTCGTCGCCGGGACCGTCGCGACGGTGGTGCTCGCCGTCGCCGCCCCGGTGCTGGCTCGCGCCGCGCTGTCGTTCGGCTCCGCCGAGTACTTCTCGCTGGTGGTCCTGGGCCTCATCGCGTCGATCGCGCTGGCGAGCGGGTCCACGCTCAAGGCGCTCGCGATGATCGTGTTCGGCATCCTGCTCGGCACGCTGGGACAGGACACCTACACCGGCACGCCGCGGTTCACGTTCGGCCTGCGCGAGCTGTACCAGGGCCTGAACTTCGTCGCGGTCGCCGTCGGCGTGTTCGGCATCGCCGAGATCCTGCGCAACCTGCACGACCCGCGGACCAGGACCCGGGTCGTGAGCCGCGTGGCGAACCTGTGGCCCAGCCGGACGGAGCTGCGGCAGATCGTCGGCCCGGTGCTCCGCGCGACCGGCCTCGGCTCCCTGCTCGGTGTGCTGCCGGGCGGCGGGCACATCCTCGCCTCGTACGCCTCCTACGCCGTGGAGAAGCGCGTCTCGCGGAACCCGGGCGAGTTCGGGCACGGGGCGATCGCGGGCGTGGCTGGACCGGAGTCGGCGAACAACGCGGCGGCGCAGACGTCGTTCATCCCGCTGCTGACGCTCGGCCTGCCCGCCAACCCCGTGATGGCACTCATGGCCGGGGCGTTCATCATCCAGGGCATCACGCCGGGCCCCGACGTGATGACCGAGCAGCCCGCCCTCGTCTGGGGCCTGATCGCGTCGATGTGGATCGGCAACGTGCTGCTGGTGCTGCTCAACCTGCCGCTCGTCGGGCTGTGGGTGCGCATGCTCTCGGTGCCGTACTCGGTCCTGTTCCCGGCGATCGTGGTGTTCGCCTGCATCGGGACCTACTCGCTGAGCCAGAACCCGTACGACGTGCTCGCGGTCGCCGTCTTCGGCGTGCTGGGCTTCGTGCTGATCCGGGCCGGGTGCGAGCCGGCGCCGCTGCTGCTCGGGTTCGTGCTCGGACCCCTGCTGGAGGACAACCTGCGCAGGGCGCTGCTCCTCTCGCGCGGTGACCCTACCGTCTTCGTCACGCGACCCATCTCCGGGGTGCTGCTGGCGCTCGCGGCGGTCGTGCTGGTGGTCACGGTGCTGCCGATGATCCGGCGCAAGCGGGACGTTGTCTTCGCGGAAGACGAGTGACCTGTCAGAAACCCCCGCACGTGTCAGACACTCAGGTCACCCGAGTGACCTGTACATCTGACACGTCCGGGAGCGTCTGACACGTGGGGAGCTCAGATCGTGAGCAGGCCTCGCGCCAGGGCTGTGACCGCGCCCGCCACGGCTATCGTCAGCGCGATGGCCGACGCGGCCCGGGTGGGGATCCGGCGCGCCAGGAGGGCCCCGAGTCCTACGCCCGCGAGCACGCCGGCAAGGAGCAGCGGCCAGACCCACCACGCCGGGAGGTGGCCGGGCGGGATCGCGCCGAAGGCCAGCTTGGTGGCTATCGACATGGTGTTCATGACGACGAGCAGCGGCTGCAGGGTCGCGGCGAACGACCGGTGGTCCCAGCGGGTGGCCAGCGCGTAGGCGGTCCACGCGGGTGCGGCCACACCCGACGTCGTGTTCATGAAGCCCGCCGCCAGGCCGGTCGCGACGGCCACGGACCGGCCCTCGAGCCGGACCCGCCGGCGGAGGATCGCCGACGCCACCAGCGCGAGCAGCACCGACCCGCCGACGATGACGTCGAGCCACGCGGCGTCGGCCTCGCGCACGGTGAGCGCGCCGAGCACCGAGCCGACGAGCATCAGCGGCAGGATCGTCACGACGCGCCGCCACTCGACCCGGTCGCGCAGCGCCCGCAGGATGAGCAGCGCCGTCACGATGGCGGCGACGTTGCTGACCAGGACGCCGACCGACGCCCCGAGGAACACGGTGAGCACCGGGGCGGCCACCATGCCGAGGCCCATCCCGGCGACGCGCTGCAGGCCGGCCCCGAGTACGACGGCGACGCAGGCTGCGATCAGGGCCGTCGTCTCCACCCGGCCACGCTATCCCGCCGTCGTTCGACGGTGGGACAGCGTGGTGGGACAGCGTGGTTGCGTCAGGCGCTGACGTTGGTGTCGTACTCGACGTCCCGCGTCTCGCGCGTCAGGAGCAGGGCGACCAGCGTGATCACCGCCATCGCGGACAGGTAGACGCCCACCAGGACGGGGGAGCCGGCCTGGGCCCACAGCCACACCGCGATGAACGGGGCCACTGCCGCGCCGAGCACCGACGACAGGTTGTACGCGACACCCGAGCCCGTGTACCTGACGTTGGACGGGAACAGCTCCGGCAGGACGGCGGCCATCGGGCCGAACGTGAGGCCCATGAGCGTGAAGCCGAGGATCAGCAGCGTCTGCACGCCGACGTCGCCCGCCGCGAACAGCGGCACGAACGACCCGCCGAACAGGATGATCGCCACGGTGACCCAGATCAGGTGCTTGCGGCGGCCGAACCGCTCCGCGAGCGGACCGGACACCAGCGTGAAGACGCCGAAGAACACCACACCGATGATCAGCATCCAGAGGAAGTCGATCTTCTCGTAGCCCAGGCCGGCCGGGGCGCCGTCGGTGGGCGCGGTCGGGGCGACGCCGTAGTTCAGCGTGAACGTCGTCATCAGGTAGAACAGCACGTAGGTGGCCAGCATGATGAACGTGCCGGACACGATCTGCTTCCAGGACGTGCGGAACACGCGGGCCACGGGCACCTTGGTGACGGCCTCGGCCTCGAGCACCTTGCGGAACGCCGGCGTCTCCAGCAGCGAGAGCCGCACCCACAGGCCGACGATCACCAGGATCGCGGACGCGAGGAACGGGATGCGCCAGCCCCAGTCGGCGAACTGCTCCGGCGTGAGGGCGGTCGACAGGGCGATGAACACCGTGTTGGCCAGGATGAAGCCGATGGGCGCGCCCAGCTGCGGGAACGTGCCGTAGATGGCGCGCTTGCCCTGCGGGGCGTTCTCCGTGGCGAGCAGCGCGGCACCGCTCCACTCGCCGCCGAGGCCGAGGCCCTGGGCGAACCGGCAGAGCACGAGCACCGCGGGCGCGGCCAGGGCCCAGCCCGGGGTGGACGCCGCGGGGATGAGGCCGATCAGGATCGTCGCGATACCCATCGTCAGCAGCGAGGCGACGAGGGTGGTCTTGCGGCCGATCCGGTCGCCGAAGTGACCGAACAGCACCGACCCGACGGGCCGTGCGACGAACGCGACGCCGAACACGGCGAAGGACGACAGGAGCTGCGTCGTCGGGTCCTGGGCGTTCGGGAAGAACAGCGCCGGGAACACCAGCGACGCCGCGGTCGCGTAGATGTAGAAGTCGTAGAACTCGATGGAGGTGCCGATGAGGGACGCGACGACGACGCGGCCCCGGGGGTTGCCGGCCGGAGGCGCGCCCTGACCGCCGGAGGCGGTCCCGGCGGTCGAAGATGCGGAGGTGCTCATGCCTGGGACATTAGGAGGAGGTCCGCGATCCGGAAAGGCCGTCTCATTGTGTGGATGGCCCCTTGACGTAGGCTGCCGAGCGCGACCTCACGGGCGTGTGCGCACCTGGCGTGTCGTGATGCGGCAGCGTGCGTCGCGAGTGAAGGTGTAGTGAACGGTGAATACTCCCGCCCGTGCCCGTGTTGGCACGACCGGCGGTGGGGGGCAAGGATCAGGACCGACCCGGGCACCCTCAGCCATTGAGAGTCCGACCCCGCCATCGGAAATCCATCATCGGTACAACGAGATGACGACGAGGATATGAACGATCTGCTGTATGTGAACGGCGGCAACCCGTTGAACGGGACCATCACCGTTCGAGGCGCAAAGAACTTCGTGTCGAAGTCCATGGTGGCTTCCCTGCTGGGGGAGACCCCCAGCGTGCTGCGGAACGTACCGCAGATCCGCGACGTCAAGGTTGTCTCGGGGCTCCTGGACCTGCATGGCGTGAACGTCAAGTACGACACCGACGCGGGCATCCTGGACCTCGACCCGTCCAACGTGGAGTCGGCGCACGTGGCCGACATCGACGCCCACGCGGGTTCCAGCCGTATCCCGATCCTGTTCTGCGGGCCGCTGCTGCACCGGCTCGGCGAGGCCTTCATCCCTGACCTGGGCGGCTGCCGCATCGGCGACCGGCCGATCGACTACCACCTCGACATCCTGCGCCAGTTCGGCGCCGTCGTGGACAAGCGGCCCAACGGCATCCACCTGCGGGCGCCGCGCCGTCTCCAGGGCACCAAGATCTCCCTGCCGTACCCGTCCGTGGGCGCCACCGAGCAGACGCTGCTCACAGCCGTCCGCGCGGACGGGATCACCGAGCTCTCGGGCGCGGCGATCGAGCCGGAGATCATGGATCTCATCGCGGTGCTGCAGAAGATGGGCGCCATCATCTCGGTCGACACCGACCGCGTGATCCGCATCGAGGGCGTCGACCGCCTCGAGGGCTACAGCCACACCGCCCTGAACGACCGGATCGAGACCGCGTCCTGGGCCGCGGCGGCCCTCGCCACGGGCGGCGACATCACCGTCAAGGGCGCCACGCAGCCCGAGATGATGACGTTCCTCAACACCTTCCGGAAGGTCGGCGGCCGGTTCGAGGTGCAGGACGACGGCATCCGCTTCTGGCACGCCGGCGGCGACCTGAAGTCCATCGTGCTCGAGACCGACGTCCACCCCGGCTTCATGACCGACTGGCAGCAGCCGCTCGTCGTCGCGCTCACGCAGGCCACCGGCCTGTCGATCGTGCACGAGACCGTGTACGAGAACCGCTTCGGCTTCACGGACGCGCTGCGCAAGATGGGCGCGACCATCCAGGTCTACAAGGAGTGCCTGGGCGGGCGCGACTGCCGGTTCGGCCAGCGCAACTTCCACCACTCCGCCGTCATCTCCGGCCCGACGCCGCTCTCCGCGGCCGACATCGAGGTGCCGGACCTGCGCGGCGGGTTCAGCCACCTCATCGCGGCCCTGGCCGCCAAGGGGCAGTCCACGGTGCGCGGCATCGGTCTCATCGACCGCGGCTACGAGAACTTCCAGGACAAGCTCCTCGCCCTGGGCGCAGACGTAACCCGCGGCTGACCTTAACTGGTGAGAGATCTGTTGAAGTAGAGCGCTTGTCCGAGCCTCCCCGGGGTAGCCCCGGGAGACCCGGACAAGCGCTCTACTTCGACAGACCTCCCACGGCCACCCGGCGCAGCAGGGCCGAGTATCCTTTCCGACCGTGTCCATCCCACGCCCTGAGTCACGCATGTACCGCTTCATCGCGTTCATCGTGCGGAACCTCATGTTCTCGTTGTGCAGGTACGAGTGGAAGGGTGAGGAGAACTTCCCGGCCAAGGGCGGGTTCATCGCCGCGGCCAACCATGTCACCGAGCTCGACGCACTGACGCTGGCGCACTACCTCTTCGACATGGGCCGTGAGCCGCGCATCCTGGCCAAGCGTGGCCTGTTCACCTCGCCGCTGACGGGGTGGGCCCTGCGGGGCACCAAGATGATCCCGGTGGACCGCGAGTCCGCCAAGGCGACCGAGTCGCTCAAGGAGGCCGCGAGCCAGCTCGGCGACGGCGCCTGCGTGGCGATCCTGCCTGAAGGGACGCTGACGCGGGACCCCGAGTACTGGCCCATGGAGGGCAAGACCGGCGTGGCCCGGATCGCCCTGACGACCCGCCTGCCGGTGCTCCCGGTGGCGCAGTGGGGCGTCACCGAGATCATGCCGCGGTACGGCATGCTGCGCTGGCCCTGGCCGCGCAAGAAGGTGACCATCCAGACCGGCCCGCCCGTCGACCTGAGCGACCTGTACGACCGTCCGCAGGACACCGCTACGCTGCGCGAGGCCACCAGCCGCATCATGGACGCCATCACCGCCGAGCTCGAGCAGATCCGCGGCGAGGTGGCGCCCAGGCCGAGGTTCGACCTGCGCAAGCACCCCGACTACGAGGCCAAGATGACTACCTACCCCCCGGTGGAGCGCCCGTGAGCGCCGCCCCGCCCGTCAGCCTGCCCGACCCGACAAAGGTCGCCGTGCTCGGCGCCGGCTCGATGGGCACCACCTTCGCCATGGTCCTGGCCGACGCCGGGTGCGACGTCACCCTGTGGGGTCGCGACGCCGTGGTGCTCGACGCCGTGGACCAGACGCACCGCAACGAGAAGTACCTGCCGGGCGTGCAGCTGCCCGCGATGCACGGCACGACCGACCCGGCGGTCGCCCTCAAGGGCGCGTCGATCGTGGTCGTCTCGGTGCCGTCCCAGGTCGCCCGCGCGACCCTGTCGTCGATGAAGGACCTGGTCGAGCCGGACGCCGTCGTCGTCTCCCTGATGAAGGGTGTCGAGCTCGGCACGGACAAGCGCATGAGCCAGGTCATGGCCGAGGTGCTGGACCTGCCCGACGAGCGGGTCGCCGTCGTCTCCGGGCCCAACCTGGCGCCCGAGATCGCCGAGCGGCAGCCGACGGCGACCGTGGTGGCCTCGCGCAGCGAGGCCACCGCCCAGCTCGTGGCGGACGCCTGCTCGACCGGGTACTTCCGCCCCTACACGAACACCGACGTGGTCGGCGTGGAGCTGTGCGGCGCGGTGAAGAACATCATCGCGCTGGCCGCCGGCATGGCGCAGGGGCAGGGCTTCGGCTGGAACACGCTGGCGACGCTCATCACGCGCGGCCTCGTGGAGATCACGCGCCTCGGCCTCGCGCTCGGGGCCGAGCCCGCCACGTTCTCCGGGCTGGCCGGCATGGGCGACCTGACGGCGACTTGCGCTTCACCGCTGTCGCGTAACCACCGGCTCGGCAAGCACATCGGCGAGGGGCTCACGCTCGCTGAGGCGATCAAGGTGACCGGCGGCACGGCCGAGGGCGTGAAGTCGTCGGAGTCGGTGCTGGAGCTGGCTCGGGCGCACGACGTCGAGATGCCGATCACCGCGGGCGTCGTCGAGGTGCTGGCCGGCAAGCTGCCGCTGGCCGACCTCGCGGCCACGCTGCTGGCGCGGCCCAAGAAGTCGGAGGTCGCCGGCTGACGGCGTCCGGTGTCCGTGTCAGAAGCTCAGGTCACTCCGGTGACCTGAGCTTCTGACACGTCGCAGGGCGGACGGGTCAGTGCTGGACGTCGAGCACCACGCGGGTCGGGTTCTCCAGGAGGAAGACCCGGAACGGCCGCTTGCCCTCGTCGATCCCGAGGAACGCCGTCGTGTACCCCTCGAACCAGTAGCGGTACACGATCTCGTCCACCGACTCCGTGTCGGGCTCGATGCGGTCGCCCGGGAACTCCTCGACGCCGCTGTCCATCGGGTTCGCCGTGCCGGAGAGCGACACCCGCAGGATCGCGTCGCCGCCGACCTGGACGGTGTGCCCGGAGCCGTCGTCGGTCGCCTCGTCGACGTACTCGACGCGCCAGCCGGGCCGGCCGCTACCCGTGCCGTCGAGGTCGAAGACCACGCGGTCGTAGCGGTCGTGCTCGGCGACACGGATGTCGGTGACGGACAGGAACGTCTCGCCCTCGCCCGTCGGCTCGGCGGTGTCCGGCTCGGTGTCGGCGGCGAACGGCGGGCCCGTGGCCGTCTCGGTGGCGGTGGCGCCCGGCTCGGGTGTGCCGTCCGTCCCCGGGTCCTCGGTGGCCTTGGTGTCCGACGGCGTCGGCTCGGCCGGCTCCGAGACGACCGGCGTGGGGTCGGACACGCCCGGCAACGGCTCGTCGGGCCCTGCCTGACCGCTGGTGCAGCCGACCAGGAGCAGCGCCGCGAGCAGCGCACCGGCCCGCGTGAACGTGGCAGCTCTCCGTCGTGTCCCCATGGACCGAGGCTAGTCCGGTCCGGGGCCGTGCGGCCGGGTGAGGCGCTGGACGGCGCCGAACTGCAACCTGCGCGTTCAGGCGGCCCCCTGGAACGTCCGGCGGTAGGCCGTCGGCGTCACGCCGAGGGTCGCCTGCACGTGTGCGCGCAAGGACTGCGCGGTGCCGAAACCGCACCGCCGCGCCACCTGCTCGACCGGTAGGTCGGTGGACTCCAGCAGGGTCCGTGCGTGCTCGACCCGCAGCCGCAGCAGCCACTGCCCGGGGCTCTCGCCCGTCTCCTCGCGGAACCGGCGGGTGAACGTCCGCACGGACATCGCCGCGTGCCGGGCCATGGCGGCCAGCGTCACGGGCTCGGCCAGCCGCTCGGCCGCCCAGGCGCGGGTCGCGGCGGTGCCGGGCCCGTCGGCGTCAGGCATGGGCCGCGCGATGTACTGCGCCTGGCCGCCGTCCCGGTGGGGCGGCACCACGGTGCGGCGGGCGACGTCGAGCGCGACGGCGGCGCCGTGGTCGCGCCGCACCACGTGCAGGCACAGGTCTATCCCGGATGCGACGCCCGCCGCGGTGAGCACGTCGCCGTCGTCCGTGTACAGGACGCCGGGATCCATCTTGACCTGGGGGAACAGGTCCTGGAAGTGCTCGGCCGAGCTCCAGTGCGTGGTGGCGGGGCGGCCGTCGAGGATCCCGGCGGCGGCCAGCGCGAACGCGCCGATGCAGATCGACATGATCCGGGTGCCCGGCCGGATGCGCCGGAAGGCGTCCTCGAGCTCCGGGGTGAGCCGGCCCTGGTCGTACACCGGCCCGAACTCGTGCGACGCCGGGACGACCACCGTGTCCGCCGTCTCCAGCGCCTCGGGGCCGTGCGCGACCTGCACCACCACGTCCGAGTCGGACTGCACCGGGCCGGGCGCGCCCGCGGTGCACGTCACCACCTCGTAGAGGGGCCTGCGCTCGGCGTCCCGTGCGATGCCGAAGATCCGGTGCGCGATCCCGAGCTCGAACGGGATGAACCCGTCGACGATCAGCACGGCGACGCGGTGCGGTGCGGTCATGGCCCGATCCTATTGGACAGTGACCTTCCGGTCACTGTCACCGGTCGCTCCGCCCGAGCAGACTGAGGCCGTGACACAGATCAGCACGCCCGTGCCCGACGCCGGTGGCGCGTCGGCCCCGCCGTCGGCCCCCCGCCCTCGGACACCCCGGATCCATCCCGCCTGGTGGGTCGCCGCGGTCAGCTTCGTGACCGTCATGAGCGCCGCCGCGTTCACTGCCGCGCCCGGCCTGTTCGTGGAGCCGCTGAACGCGGAGCTCGGCTGGTCGCGCGCGACCATCGGCTTCGGCGTCGGCCTGCAGGTCATCCTGTACGGGCTGACGGCGCCGTTCGCCGCCGCGCTCATGGACCGGTTCGGCATGCGTCCGGTGGTCACGGCCGCGCTGGTCGTCATCACGGTGGGCGCGCTGTCGACCGTGTGGATGTCGGAGCCGTGGCAGTTCATCCTCGGCTGGGGGCTCCTGGTCGGGGTGGGCAGCGGCAGCATGGCGCTGGCGTTCACCGCGACCGTGACCGGGCGCTGGTTCGTGGCGCGGCGCGGCCTGGTCAGCGGCGTGCTGACGGCGGCGACGGCGTCGGGCCAGCTCGTGTTCCTGCCGCTGCTCGCGTGGATCGTCGAGAACCAGGGCTGGCGCCCGGCGTCGGTCACGGTGGCCATCGCTGCGCTCGTGGCGATCCCGCTCGTGCTGTTCCTGCTGCGCGACCACCCCGCGGACCTGGGCCTCGCGCCCTACGGCGGCGAGTACGTGCCGAAGCCCGCGCCCGCCCGTGGCGCCGCCAGGCGCGCGGTCACCGCTCTGTTCGACGCCGCCCGCACCGGCCCGTTCTGGCTCCTCGCCGGCGCGTTCGCGATCTGCGGCGCGACGACGAACGGGCTGGTCCGCACCCACTTCGTGCCCGGCGCGCACGACCACGGCATGCCGATCACGGTCGCCGCGAGCCTGCTCGCGGTCATCGGGGTGGTCGATGTGATCGGCACGATCGGGTCGGGCTGGCTGACCGACCGCTACTCGCCGCGCGTCCTGCTGGGCGTCTACTACACGCTGCGCGGCGTCGCGCTGCTGTTCCTGCCGTCGCTCATGGCGCCCTCCGTGGAGCTGCCGATGGTGTTCTTCATCGTGTTCTACGGGCTGGACTGGGTGGCGACCGTGCCGCCCACCCTCGCCCTGTGCCGCGAGTTCTACGGCGAGGACGCGCCCATCGTGTTCGGCTGGGTGCTCGCCTCGCACCAGGTCGGCGCCGGCGTCGTGGCGTTCGCGGGCGGCCTGGTGCGTGACCTGACCGGCACCTACGACGCCGTCTGGTACGGCGCAGGCGTCCTGTGCGCGGGCGCCGCGCTCATGTCGCTGGTGATCCGGAAGCGCCGGGTGCACGTGTCAGACCTGTGAGTCACCTGGGTGACCTGTGGGTCTGACACGGCGCCTGCCGGGTCGGGCCGCCCTGCGGACGGACGGGGCGCCGGCCGCGGGGCCGCCGTATTCTCGCCGCCATGAGCACCACCCCTGAGCACCCCGAGCGGTCCGCGCTCTCGCCCGCCACGATCGTCGTCTCCGCCGGGCGTCCCGCCCGCGCCCAGGGCGGGCACATCAACCCGTCCGTCCCGATGAACTCCACGTACGTCTCGCGCGGCGTCGTCACGCCGGACGAGCTGTCGTACGCGCGCGGCGACAACGACGCCTGGCACCCGTTCGAGGAGGCGCTGGCCGCCCTCGAGGACGGCGGCACGGCCGGGCCGGCGGACGGCGACGCGGCGGGCGGTGCGCAGCAGCCCGCGGAGGCGCTCGTGTTCTCGTCCGGGATGGCGGCGGTCGCCGCCGTCTTCTCCCTGCTGCCCGACGGCGGCACGCTCGTGCTGCCCCGGCACGCCTACCAGGCGGGCATGGTGCTCGCGCGCCAGATCTCGGAGCGGCACGGCGTGACCCTGCGGTACGTCGACATCGCCGACACCGACGCCGTGGTGGCGGCCCTCGACGGCGCCGACCTGCTGCTCGTGGAGTCGCCCACCAACCCGATGCTGGAGGTCGCCGACCTGCCCGCCGTGCTCGGTGCGGCGCGCGCCGCGGGCGTCCGCTCGGTGGTCGACAACACCTTCGCGACGCCGCTGGGCCAGCGCCCGCTGGAGCACGGCGCCGACGTCGTGCTGCACTCGGTGACGAAGTATCTCGCGGGCCACTCCGACGTCGTGCTGGGCGCGCTCGTGACACGCGACGCCGACCTCGCCGCGACTCTGCGCGAGCACCGCACGCTGCACGGCGCGATCGCCGGACCGTTCGAGGTGTGGCTGGCGCTGCGCGGCCTGCGCACCCTGGCGCTGCGTTTCGAGCGCGCCCAGGCGAGCGCGGCCGAGCTGGCCCGGCGCCTCGCCGAGCACCCCGAGGTCGCCGAGGTGCGGCACCCCTCGCTGCCCGGCGACCCCGGCCACGCACGGGCCAAGGCCCAGATGAACGGGTTCGGCGCGATCATCGGCGTCCGGCCGAAGGCGCGGGCGGGGGCCGCGGACCCGGTCGGCCGGGCCGACGCCGTCGTCGACGCCGTGCGCCTGTGGCTCCCCGCGACGTCGCTCGGCGGGGTGGAGTCCATGCTGGAGCGCCGCCGCCGCTGGGGCACCGAGGCGCAGACGGTCCCCGAGGACCTGCTGCGCCTGTCGGTGGGCATCGAGGACGTGGAGGACCTCTGGTCAGACCTGGACCAGGCCCTCCGCACCCCCTGACCCACCCAACTCACCCAACTCACCCACCCGACCCGACCCCGCGAAGTAGAGCGGGTGTCCGGACACCCGCTCTACCTCGCGCCCACCACGACGCCGAAGTAGAGGGGGTGTCCGGACGCACGCTCTACTTCGCCAGGGTTCTGCTTCGCCAGGGTTCTGCTTCGTGGAGCGGTCAGTCGTCCAGGGGGCCCAGGAGGGACTGGGCGATCATCGCGTGGGCCGAGTCGTCGCTGGACGGGTGGAAGATCCCCGCGAGCACGTCGCGGTAGAGGCGGCCCAGCTCGGACCCGTTGAAGTAGGTAGAGCCGCCGGACACCCGGACGGCCTGGTCCACGACCTCGCGCGCCGTCTCGGTGACGCGCACCTTCAGCCCGGCGGTCGCCCGGAACCAGCCCGCGCCCCGGTCCAGCGTGCTGTCCGACGCCGAGGCGTCGAGGTCGCGGGTGATCCCGTCGATCTGGAGCCAGACGCTGTCCTGCGCCAGGGCCATGTCGGCGATCCGACGGCGGACGTCCGGGTCCTGGCTGTACTTCTTGCCGGTCTTCATCGACGTGCGACGCCCCGCGGCCTCGACGGCGAGCTCCAGCGCCCGGTCCGCGATCCCCGCGTAGACCGAGGAGAGCAGCACCTCGAACGACGTGAAGATGCCCAGGACGTACGGGTCGAGCGACGGCCCGGGCGGCAGCAGCCGCAGCACCCGCTCGGCGGGCGCGTGCGCGCCGTCGAGCAGCGTGGACCGCGACTGGGAGGCGCGCATGCCTATCGTGTCCCAGTCGTCCAGGATCTCGAACCCGCCGCCGTCACGCGTGACGAAGGCGTGCACGAGCCGGGGCTCGGCGCGCCGTCCGTTCTTCGACGAGTCGAGCCCGAGCACGCCCAGCCGCGTCCAGGCGGGGGGAGTTCGACGTGAAGATCTTGCGGCCGTGGAACGAGTAGCCCCCCCGCGCCGTCGGGCCGCGCCTCGGTACGTGAGCCGAGCAGCACCAGGTCGTTGCCGGGCTCGGAGTAGCCGAAGCCGAAGATCTCTCCCGACGCGGCCTCCGCCAGCAGCCAGTCCAGCGACGAGTCGCCACGTTCGTGCAGGTAGCGGCCGACGCCCACCCACACGTGGTGCATGTTCACGGCCAGCGCCGTCGCGGGCGCGTGGGCGGACAGCCTGGCCTGTTCGCGAGCCGTCTCGCGGAGCGTGCGGCCCGCGCCGCCGAGCGCGGTGGGGACCATCGCACCGAGATAGCCGGCGGCCTGCAGATCGGCCAGGTCCTCGGCGAAGAATGCGTTGTCTCGGTCGTAGTCGGCGGCGCGTTCGCGCAAGGAGGCGAGCAGCTCGTCGGACAGGAGAGGGGTCACGTCCCGAGGCTAATGCGCGGGGCCAGGTCGTGGGGCCGGAACGGCCATCGAATATCACCCGCTCGAAGCCGCCTCAAGTCCGCCTCAAGTCCGCGCGGCCTCCGCCGAGGCCTAGGGCGGCTCGCCCTGGAGGCGGAGGGCGCGCACCGCCGCGTACAGCTCGGCGGCGCCCCGGGGGTCGTTGATGTCGCGGCCCGTCAGGTCGGCGACCCGCGCGAGCCGGTTCAGCACCGTGTTGCGGTGGCAGTGCAGCGCCGCCGCGGCCCTGGTGCCGGACCCGCCGTGCTCGAACCAGGCCTCGACGGTGGCGAGCAACAGCTCCTCGTCGCGCGGGTCGCGGTCCCTGAGCCCGCTCAGCACCGCGGTCGCGAGCTCGGCGGCGCGTTCGCCGTCGGCCACGAGCAGCGCGTCCAGCGGACGGTCGCCGTACCGGGCGAGCCCCACCCGGCCCAGGGGCAGTGACCGCACCGCCGTGCGGGCCTCGACGAGAGCGGCGGGCGCGTCGGCCAGACGGGTGAACGGCCGGCTCGCGCCGGTCCGGCTGTGCGCGGCGAGGCCCGTCAGGGCGTTGTACGTGTCCTCGGAGGTGCGCGCGGCCACGAGGGTCAGCCGGGCGCCCTCGTGCGTGAGCCAGCGGACGGTCGGCCGATCCGGTTCCCCGGCACCGCCGTCCGTGGCGGCGGGAGCCGTGCCCGTAGCGGGGACGGCGGGCATGCCCGGTGCCGTGACGGCGACCACGAGCATCACGTCGGCGGGCAGGCCGAGCGCGCGCCGGGCGGTCTCGAGGTCGTGCACCGCCCCGGTGAGGACGCCGCGCAGGAGCTCGGTGCGGGCCATGTTCCCGCTCAGCCCGGCGCTGGACTCGAGATGGGTCCGCACCGCCACGTTGGACGAACGGTCGATGGCGAACCAGACGCGCGACGAGGCGCGGAGCAGCGCGGTGGTGTCCGTCCGGGAGCGCAGCCGTCGGGCGAGCTCCTCCCAGATGCGCAGGCCGGCCAGCCGGTAGGCGTGCTGCAGCAGGTCCAGCGGCATGCCCTCGGCGGCGGTGACGCGGCCGGTCTCCCGCGCGGGTTCGAGCGACGACGGCTCGCCGGCGAGCGCGGCGAGGATCTCCGCCAGGTTGGCCCGCACCAGGGGCTGGACGACGGCGGCCGGGAGGTGGGCATCGGGGTCGACGGGCTCGGCGTGCAGGATCTCGTCGGCGACCTGCTCGCTCAGCAGGTCGAGCGCATCACGCAGGTCGTGACGCCCACTGACGGCCCCACTGGCGGCCCTGCTGACGGCCATGTCCGACATGCCAGGCAGCCTAACGGCGGCGGCCTCACTGTGCACTGAAGGTCGAGATGTAAAGTCCGGGGGTCTCGCCCGGGGTCGTCGGCGCCCCTAGGCTATTGCAGTGCGGGTCAGTGGGTGCGGGCCCCGGTCGGATGCGGTGCGGTCGAAGGAGACAGCTGATGAGCGTGATGGACACGCGAGCCACCACGGAGCGCGAGCTCGACAAGGCGGTCGAGGAGCTCAGGGCCGGTGCCGAACGGTGGGCACGGTTACCCGTCGCGGACCGGGGAGCGATGTTCCGGCGGGTGCACGCGTCGATCGCCGGTGTCGCCGGGGAGTGGGTGACGGCCGCCGCCGAGGCCAAGCACATCGCGCCGTCCGCTCCCTGGACGGGCGAGGAGTGGATGACCGGCCCGTACGGCGCGCTGGAGAGCGCAGCCACCTACGCGCAGTCCTACGAGGCGCTCGCGGCGGGCGGGTCGCCGCTCGACGGGCTCGCCGTCGGCACCGCGCCGGGTGGCCGCGTGGCGGTGCGGGTCCTGCCGCGCACCGCCAAGGAGTGGGTGCTGTTCAACGGCTTCCAGGCCGAGGTGTGGATGCCGCCGGGCGTGCCGGAGCGGCAGGTGCGCGCCGAGGCGGGGCTGCGGGCCGGCACGGTGGGCGAGTACGGCGGCGTCGGGCTGGTGCTCGGCGCCGGCAACGTCTCGTCCATCGCGCCGCTCGACGCCTTCTACGAGCTCGTCGCGCACAACCGTGCGTCGCTCGTGAAGCTCAACCCCACCTTCGCCGGCCTGCTCGAGGTGTACCGCGCGGCCCTCGCGCCCCTGATCGAGGCCGGTGTGGTCCGGATCGTCAACGGCGACGCCGCCGTCGGCGCCTACCTCACGGGGCACGGCGGCATCGACAAGGTGCACATCACCGGCTCCGCCGTCACGCACGACGCGATCGTGTGGGGCACCGGTGAGGAGGCCGAGCGGCGTCGGGCGGCGGGCGACCCGAGGCTCACGGTGCCGATCACGAGCGAGCTGGGCGGCGTCGCGCCCGTCATCGTGGTCCCCGGCCGGTGGAGCGCCGCCGACCTGCGGTTCCAGGCCGAGCACGTGGCGACCATGCGCCTGCACAACGCCGGCCACAACTGCGTGGCGGGCCAGGTGGTCGTGCTGTCGGCGGACTGGGCGCAGAAGGACGCGTTCCTCGACGAGCTGCGGCGCGCCCTGGCGACGACGCCGGCGCGCGGCACCTGGTACCCGGGCGCGGACGCCAAGGTCGCGCGGGCGGCCGACGCGCACCCCGGCGCCGAGCACATCGACGGCAGCCTCCTGATGGAGATCGCCGCGGACGACCCGGCGTGCGCCGACGAGTACTTCGCACCGGTGCTCGCGTGGACGCAGCTACCCGGGCAGGGCACGGCGTTCCTGCGGGCCGCCGTCGGCTTCGCCAACGACTCCCTGTACGGGACGCTGGGCGCGAACGTGCTGGTGCGGCCCGAGGACCGCAGGGCGGCAGGCGCCGTGTTCGACGCCGCGATCGCCGACCTGCGCTACGGCAACATCGCGATCAACGCGTGGACCGGCATGGGCTTCCTCCTGTCCGGCGCCACGTGGGGCGCGTTCCCCGGGCACACGGTGTCCGACGTCGGCTCCGGGATCGACGTCGTGCACAACGGGCACCTGCTCGCCGGGCCCGAGCGCAGCGTCGTGACGGGGCCGTTCCGCGCGTTCCCGCGCAGCGTGCTGCACGGCGAGCTCTCGCTCTTCCCGAAGCCGCCGTGGTTCGGGAGCTCCCGGAGCGTGACCGACACGGGCCGGGCGCTCACCTGCTACGCCGCGGCGCCGTCGTGGAAGCGGCTGGTGCCGGTGCTGCTCGCGGCCTTCCGTTCCTGACGGCAGAATGCTCATGCACCGGGCCAACGGCGGTCCGGTGCCAGACGAGAAGGAGACCGACGATGGTTGTCCGGAGCATGCTGCCCGACGTGGAGATCCCGTCCGTCAGCGTCCACGAGTACCTGTTCGGTGACCTCACCGGGGACGAGCTGGACCGCGTGGCGGTGGTCGACGGTGTCAGCGGTACGGAGACGACGTTCCGCTCCCTGCTCGCGCAGATCGACGCCATAGCGGGCGCCGTGGCGGCGCGGGGCTTCGGCGTGGGCGACGTCGTCGCGCTGCACGCGCCGAACGTCCCCGCCTACGTGCCGGTGTTCCACGGCCTGCTGCGTGCTGGCGTGACCGTGACCACCATCAACGCCCTGTCACCGAGCCCGGACATCACCAAGCAGCTCCTGGACTCGGGCGCCCGGCTCGTGATCACCGTCTCGGCGCTGCTCCTGGCGGCCGAGGCGGGGGCGAAGGGTGCGGGCCTCGCGCACGAGCAGCTCGTGGTGCTCGACGGCGACTCCACGGTGGCCCCCGAGTACGCCTCCCTGGCCGACCTGCTGGCGGACCCGCACCCGGCCCCCGAGGTCTCGTTCGACCCGACGACGCACCTCGCGGTGCTGCCGTACTCGTCGGGTACGACGGGGCACCCGAAGGGCGTCATGCTGACGCACACCAACCTCGTGGCGAACGTGGCGCAGTGCTTCGCGATCGGGGTGGAGCGCGACGACGTCGTGCCGTGCGTTCTGCCCTTCTTTCATATCTACGGCATGACCGTGCTGCTCAACGTCGCCCTGCGCACCCGGGCGAAGCTCGTCACGCTGCCCCGGTTCGACCTGGCGCAGTACCTCGGCGTGATCCAGGACCACCGGGCAAGCTTCCTGTTCGTGGCGCCGCCGATCGCGCTCGCCCTGGCCAAGCACCCGCTCGTGGACTCCTACGACGTCTCCAGCGTGCGCGCGGTGCTGTCCGGTGCCGCGCCGTTCGACGAGAAGCTCGCGGCAGCGGTGGTGGCCCGGCTCGGCTCCGAGGTCCGGGTGCTCCAGGGCTACGGCATGACGGAGATGTCGCCGGTCTCGCACGTCATCCCGTTCGGCCGCCGCGACATCTCGGCGGGGTCGGTGGGGCTGCTGGTGGCCAACATGGAGGCGAAGATCGTCGACCCGGCGACGGGTGCCGAGATCGAGCAGCCGGCCGAGGGCGTCTCCGGTCCGGGTGAGCTGCTGTGCCGTGGGCCGAACGTGATGGTCGGCTACCTCGGCAACCAGCGGGCGACGGAGGACACCCTGGAGCCCGACGGGTTCCTGCACACCGGCGACATCGTCACCGTCGACGCCGAAGGCGTGTTCCAGGTGGTCGACCGGCTCAAGGAGCTCATCAAGTACAAGGGCTACCAGGTGCCGCCCGCCGAGCTGGAGGCGCTGCTGCTGTCCCACCCCGGGATCGCCGACGCCGCGGTGATCGGGGTGCCCGACGAGGAGGCGGGCGAGATCCCCAAGGCGTTCGTCGTGACCGCGCCAGGGGCGACCCTGACCGAGGGTGAGGTCATCGCGTTCGTCGCCGAGCAGGTGGCCCCGTACAAGAAGGTGCGGGCCGTGGAGTTCATCGAGGCGGTGCCGAAGTCGGCGTCCGGCAAGATCCTCCGCAAGGACCTGCGGGCGACACCGTAGGTCCGCCGTGGACTCCACCAACCCGCCGCCGGGCGCCACCCGCAGGACGCGCGTCGTCGTCCTGTTCGGCGGGCGCTCCGGCGAGCACGGGATCTCCGTCGCGACGGCCGGTGGCGTGCTGGGCGCCATCGACCGCTCGAAGTACGAGGTGGTGCCCGTCGGCATCACCCCGGACGGGCAGTGGGTCGTCGCCGCCGACGAGCCCGGGCGCTGGGCGATCACCGGCGGCAAGGTGCCCGAGGTTCCGGCGTCCGCCGCCGAGGTGCTGCTCCCGCTCACCGTCGGCGACACCACGCTGCGGGTTCTCGAGCCGGGTCAGGTGCCGTCCGTCCTCGCCGACATCGACGTCGTGCTGCCGCTGCTGCACGGTCCGTACGGCGAGGACGGGACCGTCCAGGGCCTGCTGGAATTCGCCGACACGCGGTACGTCGGCTCGGGCGTGCTCGCGTCCGCCCTCGGCATGGACAAGCACTTCATGAAGCTGGTGCTCGCGGGACACGGCCTGCCCATCGGCCCGTACGCGGTGATCAGGCCGGGCGACTGGCCGGGCCGCCGCGACGTCGTCCGCCAGACCGTCGAGACCCTCGGGCTGCCGCTGTTCGTCAAGCCGGCCCGGTCCGGGTCGTCGCTCGGCATCTCGAGGGTGGTCTCGCTGGACGACCTGGACGCCGCCGTCGAGGAGGCGCGCGAGCACGACCCGAAGGTGATGGTCGAGGCGGGTATATCCGGCCGCGAGATCGAGTGCGCGGTGCTCGGCGGCCGGGACGGGGCGCGCCCGCGCGCGTCCCTGCCCGGCGAGATCGTCGTCACCGACGAGACCAGGCACGGCTTCTACGACTACGAGGCCAAGTACTTCGACGAGGCGGCCGTGGAGCTCAGCTGTCCCGCCGACCTGCCCGAGGACGTCGTCACGGAGATCCAGGAGATCGCCGTGCGGACGTTCGAGGCGATCGGCGCCGAGGGTCTGGCGCGTGTGGACATGTTCCTGACGCCCGACGACGGGGTGCTGGTCAACGAGATCAACACGATGCCGGGCTTCACGCCGTTCTCGATGTATCCGCGCATGTGGGCGGCCTCCGGCATGAGCTATCCGGAGCTGATCGACGAGCTCGTCCAGCTCGCGCTCGAACGGTCCACCGGCCTGCGCTGAACGCCTGTACTCTGCCTCTCGGTCGACAGGCCCGGAAAAGGTGTCTGAGGAGGCAAGATGTGGGGCGAGCCCCGCTACACCTACGCCGCGCGTGACGTGCGGGTCGCGAACGGGACGCTCACCATCGGGCTCACCACCTTCGCCCTGAGCAACGTCATGCGCGTGGAGGTGGTCGGTGTGGCGAGCCCGAAGCCCATCGGCGCCTGGGCGAACCAGGTGGCCTACCCCTTCTTCATCGTCGCCGTGATCGTCCTGCTGCTGCGCCTGGTGGGGGCCGACGGCGTCCCCTGGGAGGCCGCGCTCGCCATGGCCTGTGCGGGCGTGGCCTGGCCGGTCGCCCGCGTCTGGCAGCGGACCAAGTTCTGGGAGCCGCTGTGGAGGTACCCGGTGTACGCCCTCCAGATGGTCACCGCCACCCAGCACGTGCACCGCATCTGCGCGCACGACATGCGCCACCTCGCGGCGCTCGCCGACCTGGTGGGCGCGGCGATGAAGGATCCGAAGATCTCCTACCACGGGACCGTCCAGCTGATCACGAACGCGGACAAGCTGCACACGTTGGACGCCGGCCGGGACTCGATGGTGCGCTGAGCCGTGCTCGCGCGCCGGGCCCCGCGCCTCAGCGCACGGTCGGGTGCGGCTCCAGGCCCATCTGCACCAGCAGCGAGGAGACGAGGTCCTCGTGGAGCGCCACGTGGTCGCCGAACGCGAACTCCTGGTGGCCGTAGACGGCCATGCACTGCAGCCCGTAGACCTGGCGCCAGCTCGTGACCATGAGGTGGGCGACGCCGAGCGGCAGGTCGTGTCCGCCCACCGCGTCGCGGTAGCGGCGCACCTGCTCGGCGAGCTCCGGGCCGAGCTCGTCGTGGGCCGGGCGTGGGATGCCCGCCGCCGCCAGCTCGCGGAAGAGCGGCACGTAGTGGCCGCCGACCATCTCGGCCATGCGGCGCTGGAGGGCGTGGCTGTCGGTGAGCTCCGCGCGGATCCCGGAGCCGATGACGAGGTCGAACTCAGCCGGGTTGCGCACCGCCCAGTCGAGCGAGGTCCGCGTCGAGGCGACCAGGGCGGCGGCGATGTCCCCGGGCTCCTGCCGGGCCACCGCGGTCGCGAGCAGCTCCAGGACCTCCTCGACGATCAGCACGCAGAGCTGCGCGATGACGTCCTGCCGGTTCTCGAAGTGCCGGTACAGCGCAGGCGGCGTCACGCCGACCTCCTTCGCGACGGCGGCCATCGTGAGCTTGCTCAGGCCGTGCTGCCCGGCGAGCTGGTGGCGTGCGGCGGTGAGCACCTCGCGCCGCAGCTCGTCACGCAGGCGCTCGCGGCGCGACTGCACCGGAGCATGGTCCGTCGGCGCGAGGCCTGCTGGCACTGAGACAACCGGGCTCACTGACACTCCTTCGTGGCAGGTACCTGCGTCACGGCATCGGCGAGGTCCGCGATGAACGACGTCGAGTGGTTCTCGGTGACCGCGGGCGGCACGATCACCTCGGCCGCCGGCTCACGGCCGTAGGTGACGAACGACCAGGTGCCGGCGTCGTCGGTGGTGACTATCCAGTCGACGGCGGTCCCGTCCCCCGAGTCGACGTGCTGGCAGTCCGCGGCGGGCCCGACCTGGTCCACGCCGCAGCGCATGGTCACCGCGGCGCCCGGTTCGCCCCACGCCGCGGTGGCCTGGGAGTTCGTCTGCAGCTTCGGCAGGTCCGGGCCGAGCTCGTCCGGGACGGCGAGCATGACCTCGGCGCACTTCGGGTCGGCGGCGTCCGGTGCGACCTCCACGCCGATCGTCCGTGCACAGCCCCCGAGCGCCACGACGGCGAGAACGGCGGCGGTCGTTGCGGACACGAATCGGGCGGGAAGCACGGAGATACGTTACCCGTACCGGCTGGTGCCCGTCCCCGACGCCCGTCTGCCGCCGGTGTGCGGCTCGCGCACCAGCCGGTATGCGGCATCCGGCCCGTGCTGGGCTCTATGGTCTACCGGTGACCCGCGTCCGTGACCTCTCCGAGGAGCAGATCCTCGAACGCATAGTGCCCCTGCTGCCCCGGGGGAGTGCCACGCTGCTCGGCCCCGGCGACGACGCCGCCGTGCTCGCGGCACCCGACGGCCGGTTCGTCGTCTCGACCGACGTGCTGGTCGAGGACCGCCACTTCCGCGCCCGGTGGTCCACCGGCTACGACGTCGGACGGCGGGCCGCCGCGCAGAACCTCGCCGACATCGCCGCGATGGGTGCGCGACCGACCGGGCTGGTCACGTCCCTCGTCGTGCCGGGTGACACCGAGGTGGACTGGGTGACGGGCTTCGCCAGGGGACTGGCGGACGGCTGCGCGTCGACCGGTGCGGGCGCCGTCGGCGGGGACCTGTCCGGTGGCCCGTGCCTGGTCGTGAGCATCACCGTGCACGGCGACCTGGAGGGGCGCTCCCCGGTGCTGCGGTCCGGCGCCCGGCCGGGCGACGTCGTCGCGCACGCCGGGGTGCGCGGCTGGTCGGCCGCCGGTCTGGCGCTCCTGGAGACGGGCCTGGTGCGCGTACCGCTGTCCGCGGCCCCGCTGGAGGTCACCGACGGCGTGCTCCTCGAGGACGAGTGGGAACGGCTTGTCGCCGCGTACCTCCGCCCGGACCCGCCCCTTGCGGCGGGTGTCCTGGCAGGTCAGGCGGGTGCCACGTCGATGCTCGACCTGTCAGACGGACTGCTGCGCGACGCCGGACGGGTGGCGCGGGCGAGCGGTGTGCGGATCGACCTCGATGCCGGGGCGTTCGCGAAGGACCGGGAGGTGCTGCGCTCCGCGGCGCGTGCGGTGGCCGCGGCCACCGGCCTCGGCGACCCCGGCTGGGGGCCGGGCAACGCCGACATCGACGGCCTGGTCGGCAGGTGGATCTGGGCGGGCGGAGAGGACCACGGCCTGCTCGCCACGTTCCCCGCGGACACCCGGCTGCCGGCGGGCTGGACCGCCGTCGGCCAGGTGCACGCCGTCGAAGAGGTGCAGGACGGCGGGGAGGCCGGGCCGGTCGTCACGATCGGTGGCGAGGTGCTCGACGTCGGCCCCGGCTGGGACCACTTCCGCTCCTGACCGATGCCGAGGCAGGTCTACCTCGGCGAGGTCAGCGCTTGCGGAAGCGGAGCTGCGTGAGTGGCCGGCCGCCGATGTCGTCGATGCGCTCGGTCCCGTCGGGCTGGAACCCGTGCCGCCGGTAGAAGTGCTGCGCGCGCTCGTTGCCCTCGAGGATCCAGAGCGTCACGACGCTGCCGGGGGTGAGCCCGTCGAGCACCGTGCGCATCAGGTCACGGGCCACACCGGTACCCCAGGCGCGCGGATGCAGGTAGATGGCGTAGATCTCGAGGTCGCCCGGTTCGGCGTCCTCGTCGCGGGACGGGCCGACGCTCGTGAAACCTACGGTGCCGCTCTCGTCCTCCGCGACGAGCACGGTGACGTCGCGCGCGGCCACCGCCGCGTTCCACCGCCCGGCGCGCTCGCCCACGTCGAGCGACGACAGGTACGAGTCGGACAGGATCTCTGAGTAAGCACCACGCCAGGAGGCGATGTCGACACGAGCGATGGCTTCGGCGTCGGCCGTCGTTGCTGGGCGGATGGTCACATCTTCAGGTGCCATCATGACTTCACCTTTTCACCCTGTGGGTGCGCGGCGCAACCACTTCTGTGGGTCCGATCGAAGGCTACGGGAACGCCGAAGACGCCCGCCAGGTACAAACCCGACAGGCGTCTTCGTCTAACGTCTTCGTCCAAGCATGACGGGTCGCGTCAGCGACCCGGCTGCGGCAGCGTCAGGCCGAAACCTTGCGCGTGACCTTGCCGGCCTTGAGGCAGGAGGTGCACACGTTGACGCGCTTGGGAGTCCCGCTCACGATCGCGCGGACGCGCTGGATGTTCGGGTTCCAGCGGCGCTTGGTGCGGATGTGAGAGTGCGAAACAGAGTGCCCGAAGCCCGGGCCCTTGCCGCAGACGTCGCAGTTGGCAGCCACGGTGTCTCCTGAATGTCGTGCACGCCTGTGCAGAAAGACAGCACGACGTGATGGATGGTCAAAAAAGGGGGAGCCCGGACGCTTCAGAGCGATCAACGCTTCGTAGCGGACCAGGCAACTTTCACAGAGTACCCGATCCCGGGCCGGGCCCTCAAACCGTAACGACCGCGGGGTGCGTCACACCGTCGGGAGCCGGTCCAAGTCCGGTATCGGGCCTGTGGACGGCCGGACGCGAGCGGTGCGGCCGCTGGGTACGGTGGGACCCGTCCGGGCGGGCGTCCGGTCCGTTGTTCAGCCATATGTGTCCAGCCATATGCAGGAGGGCAGAGCGTGACCGACGTCGACAGCAGCAGCCGGCCGGCAGATTCTGGTCCGGGGCCGTTCCCGGGCGGCGTCCGGCTCGAGGACCCAGGGCTGGTGCGCGTCTGGACCCGTGGCGCGACGGCGGCACTGCGGCGGGAACGTGCCGCGATCGACCGGGTGAACGTGTTCCCCGTCGCCGACGCCGACACCGGCACCAACCTCTACCTGACCCTCCGCGAGGGGGATCTGGCGGTCGCGGCCGAGCCCGCCGAGGCGACCGGTGCGGAGCTGCTGACGACGCTCGCCAGGGCAGCCCTGCTGGGTGCGCGCGGCAACTCCGGCGTGATCCTCAGCGAGTGGCTGCGCGGCCTGGCGGTCGCGGCGCGGCGCGGCGGTGGCACGGCGGACCTGCTCACCCGGGCGGCGACGTCCGCCAGGTCCGCGGTGGCGCAGCCCGCCGAGGGCACGATCCTCACGGCGGCCGACGCCGCGGCGGCTGCGGCGCGCGCCGCGGAGGGCTCGGCTACGGGCTCGGCAGTGGGGGACACCGGGCCGCTGGCGGTCGTGTCCGCCGCCGCGGCTGCCGCACGCGCCGCCGCTCGTGCCAGCCGGGACGAGCTCCAGCACCTCCGTACGGCGGGTGTGCTCGACGCCGGAGCCCTCGGGCTGGTGCTCGTGCTCGACGCACTCGTGGTCGCTGCTGCTGGGGCCACCGCTGGGGCCACTACCGGGGCCTTCGCCGGAGTGTCAGAGGCGGACGGCAGCATGGACTCCGTGAACCTGGACCAGCTGCTCGAACCCGCCTCGTCGTCGCCCGTGCGCGGCGTGCCGGCGGTCGACGGGACGGAACGCGGCGCCCTGCCGCACGGCGCCGAGGCCGGCGCGGGCGCCCTCGAGCTCATGTTCGTGCTCACCGGGCCGGTAGCGGCCACGGCCGACACCGTGGCGGCTGGGCTGCGCACCGCGCTGGGCGAGGTGGGCGACTCGGTGGTCGTGGTCGGCGGCGACGCCGGCACCGGGACCGGCGTCTGGCAGGCACACGTCCACACCGACCACCTCGACCAGGCGCTCGCCATCGCCGCGGCGGCTTCGCGCACGGGCTCCCTGGCCCAGGTGCACGTGCGGCACCTCGAAGCCGTGGCGCAGCACGAGTGGGGCGTCGTCGCGGCGACGTCCGCCCCGGCGCTGGCCGGGGCGCTCGCGCACGCGGGCGCCGTCGTCCTGCTCACGGGCGGGCTCGGCAGCACGGTCGAGGCGCTGACGGCCGACGACGTCGGCCGTGTCGCCGCATCGACCGGAGCCCGGCGCGTGCTGCTCCTCGGGGTGCCGGACGGGCCCGCTGACGTGAAGCAGCATCTCGACGTCGACGAGGTCGTCGCCGTGCCGACACCCACCGACGTGCACGCCGTCGTGGCGCTGGCCGCGCTCGGGACGCTCCTGCCGATAGGCCTGCCCGACGAGCTCGACGCTGACGTGGCCGACGTGCGCGCGACGGTGGACGAGGCGCTCGCGGGGCTGACCGTGACGTCCGTGCGCGGCGACGGTGCCGTCGAGGCCCTGCGCGCCGCGGCGGGACCGGCGACCGTCGTTGCGACGGCGCTGCTCGACGCCGAGGTCCCGGACGGCCTGCCCGACCTGCTCGCCGCGGCGCTCACGGAGCGTGCGCCGGAGGCGGAGCTCGTCGTCCTGGCGACGGGCCGTCCGGGCGACGGCGTTTGCCTGGGCCTGGAGGAGGAGCACGCATGACCGAGCGGGCGGACGAGCGCCTGGACCGGGCCTTCGACAAGCGGACGGCGACCGCCCTGGGCAAGCTCGGGCTGCAGACCGTCGGCGACCTGCTGGGCCACTACCCGCGCCGGTACGCCGACCCGGGCGCCCTCTCGGACATCGCGGCGCTCGAGGTGGGCGAGCACGTGACCATCCTGGCCCGCGTGGAGCAGGCGACCGTGCGACCCATGCGCAACCGCACGGGCGCGCTCATGGAGGTCGTGGTGACGGACGGGAAGAGCCGGCTGTCGCTCACCTTCTTCGGCAAGCACCGCGGCTCGCTCTTCAACCACGAGAAGCGGCTGGTCCCGGGAGCGAAGGGCCTGTTCACCGGAACCGTCGGCCTGTACAGAGGGTCGCGGCAGCTCAGCCACCCGGACTTCACGCTGATGGGGGAGGAGTCCGACCTCGACAGCGACGAGGCACTCCTGGAGCACGCGACCAAGCCCATCCCGATCTATCCGGCGGCTGCCGGCATCCCGAGCTGGAAGATCCAGGGCGCACTGCGCATCGTGCTCGACACGCTGACCGACGCCGACGTGCCCGACCCCGTGCCCGATGAGGTGCGGACGCGCCAGGGTCTGCCCCCACGAGCGGGCGCGCTGCGCAGCCTGCACCGGCCGGCCACACTCGAGGAGGCCTACCGCGCCCAGCACCGGATGCGGTTCGAGGAGGCCTTCGTGCTCCAGGCCGCGCTCGCGCAGCGCCGGGCCCGGACCGCCGCCGAGGACGCCACCGCCCGGCCACCGCTGCCCGCGGGGAGGTCCGGTCTCCTCGCCGAGTTCGACGCCTCGCTGCCCTTCGTGCTCACCGACGGCCAGCGCGAGGTGGGCGACGAGATAGCCGGCGAGCTCGCCAGCCCGCGCCCGATGCACCGGCTGCTCCAGGGTGAGGTGGGCAGCGGCAAGACGGTGGTCGCCCTGCGCGCCATGCTCCAGGTGGTCGACGCCGGCGGCCAGGCCGCGCTGCTCGCACCCACCGAGGTGCTCGCCTCGCAGCACGCCAGGACCCTGCGCGCCCTGCTCGGCCCGATGGCCGAGGGCGGCACCCTCTTCGGCGCGGAGCGCACCGGCGCGAGCACCCGGGTGGCGCTGCTCACCGGCTCGCTCGGCGCGAAGGCCCGCAAGGAGGCCCTGCTCCAGGCCGCGAGCGGCGAGGCAGGCATAGTGGTGGGCACGCACGCGCTCCTGTCGGAGCAGGTGCAGTTCGCCGACCTCGGCCTCGTCGTCGTGGACGAGCAGCACCGCTTCGGCGTCGAGCAGCGCGACGCGCTGCGCGCCAAGGGGCGGGTGTCCCCGCACCTCCTGGTCATGACGGCCACGCCCATCCCGCGCACCGTGGCGATGACGGTCTTCGGCGACCTGGAGACGTCGTCCCTCACCGAGGTGCCCGCCGGACGCTCGGGCATCACCACCGTCGCCGTCCCGGCCGGCAACACGCGCTGGACGGACCGCACCTGGGCCCGCGTCCGCGAGGAGGTCGACGCCGGACGCCGCGCCTACGTCGTCTGCGCGCGGATCCACCCGGACGAGGAGACCAAGGCGACCGCCAAGGACTTCGACGACGTGCCGGAGTTCCTCGACCCGACCGGACCCGGTGCCGGGGGCGGCGCCGACCGGGCGCCGCTGCGCGCCGTGCTCGAGGTCGTCGAGGAGCTGCGCTCGCGGCCCGAGCTGGCGGGCATCGAGGTCGGCACCCTGCACGGACAGCTGCCGCCCGACGAGAAGGAGGCGGCGATGGCCCGGTTCGCCTCCGGCGAGGCTCCGGTCCTTGTGGCCACCACCGTGATCGAGGTGGGTGTGGACGTCCCCGAGGCCACGGCCATGGTGATCTTCGACGCCGACCGGTTCGGCATCTCGCAGCTGCACCAGCTGCGGGGGCGCGTGGGGCGCGGCACCGACCCGGGCCTGTGCCTCCTCGTGTCCGACGCGGAGCCCGGCACGCCGGCCTTCGCCCGCCTGGAGGCGATGACCCAGACGACCGACGGTTTCAAGCTCGCGAACCTGGACCTGGAGCTGCGCAGCGAGGGCGACGTGCTCGGCGCGGCGCAGTCCGGCCGGACCAGCTCCCTACGCCTGCTGCGCGTGGTCAAGGACGCGGGCATCATCGAGGAGGCACGCGCCGCGGCCGTCGACGTCGTCCGGGCGTCCCCCGACCTGACGGAGTTCCCCGAGCTCGCGAAGGCGATCCGCGCGCAGCTCGACGAGGACCAGGAGGAGTTCCTCGAACGGGCCTGAACGGCCCAGGTGCACGCCTGGCCCGCCCTCAGCAGGGTGAAATGAATCGGGTGAAAGGAATGACCTACTCCTTACGCCCGAAACACACAGCCGATAGAGTCCCCGCCGATGACGGACGCAAAGCATGCGATCCATACCGGCCCGCCGGGAAAGAGTGCGTGGCAGCGCGGGAGGCTGCTGGCACTCGGCTCCCTGGTGGCCGCAGTGCTGCTCGTCGCCCACGAGGTCGTGCCGAACCGGTGGGGAAACCTCGGCAGCCTCGTCCAGTCGTTCCTGCCCTGGCTCGGGCTCGCGGTCCCGCTCGGGATCCTCGCCGCGCTGCTGCGGCGGTCGGCGCTCGCGATCCTCGCCGTCCTGCTCCCGCTCGCCGCCTGGATCTGGGTCTTCCTGCCCCAGGTACGTCCGGTGGATCCGGAGCCCGGCGACCTGACCGTGGTGCAGCACAACGCCAGCGACACCAACTCCGACGTCGCGGGTACCGCGGAGGTGCTCCTGGCCGCCGAGCCGGACGTCGTGACGCTGACCGAGGTGTCCGACACGGTGGCGGAGCAGTACACCGAGGCGTTCGGGGAGACGCTGCCGCATCACGAGACGCAGGGCACCGTCGGCGTCTGGTCCAGGTTCCCACTCGAGGGCGCCACCGCCGTCGACATCCGGCCGGAGGGCATCGATGCCTCCTGGGACCGCTGCCTGCGCGTGGTGATCCAGCGGGAGGAAGGCGCGGTCGCCCTGTTCGTCGCGCACCTGCCCTCCGTCCGGCTCGGGAGCGGCGGGTTCGAGACGGAGCTGCGCAACGCGAGCGCGCTCGCGCTGGCGGACGCCGTCGACGCCGAGGAGAACGAGACGGTGATCGTCGCGGGGGACCTGAACGCGGTGCTGGCGGACAGCGCGATAGCGCCCCTGACGAACCTGGTCACCGCCCCGGCGACCGGCTTCCAGTTCACCTATCCCGAGGTCTTCCCGGTCGCCCAGATCGACCACGTGCTCGCGCGCGGCGCCACGGTGACCGAGACGCGCACCCTGCCCCGGACACCCAGCGACCATCTCCCGATCGCCGCCACGATCGACACCCCCTGGTCCTGACCCACCCCACCGTTGAGTGCTGGCTATCTGCCCTCTGGGCGGCCGTTTCGGGGCAAATAGCCAGCACTCAACGGGGCGTGGGGCGGGTTAGGCTCGCGGCGTGACCAGGATCGTGGCCGGGGTGCTCGGCGGACGCAGCATTGCCGTGCCAGGGAAGGGCACCCGGCCTACCAGCGACCGCGTCCGCGAGGCGATCTTCTCCCGCCTGGAACACCTCGGTGTGGTCGACGGCGCCCGCGTGCTCGACCTCTACGCCGGCTCGGGCGCGCTCGGGCTGGAGGCGGCCAGCCGCGGCGCCGTGTCCGTCACCCTGGTGGACAGCGCGCGGCCCGCGGCCGACGTCGCACGCAGGAACGTCGCGGGGCTGGGCCTGACCGCGGTGCGCGTCGTCGCGGAGACCGCCGAGCGGTTCGCGGCGTCGCTGGCGGGTGCGGGGCCGCGCCCTGCTGCTCCCGGCACGACGGCGGCCCTGGACCTGGTCTTCCTCGACCCGCCCTACGACCTCGACGAGGACGCGCTCGTCACCGTGCTGACGCACCTGGCGGCCCCGGGCGTCCTGGCCGACGGCGCGGTGGTCGTCGTCGAGCGCTCGATCCGTACCCCCGAGCCCGCCTGGCCCGACGGCCTCGCCGCGTTCGCCCGCAAGGACTACGGCGACACGGCGGTCTACTACGTGGAGCCCTCGGACACGGAACCCTCAGACGCCGAGCCCTCCGACACCGACCCGTCGGACGCGGGACCGTCGGATAGCGTGGACGCGTGACTACCGTCGTCTGCCCCGGGTCGTTCGACCCCATCACCCTCGGCCACCTGGACGTCGTGCGCCGCGCCGCCACCATGTTCGACGACGTGGTGGTCGGCATCGCGAAGAACCCCGGCAAGTCCGGCCTGCTCGACCTGGAGACGCGCGCCGAGCTCGTGCGCGCGGCGGTGCACAGCGGCGCTCAGACGGAACCCGCGATGTCGCGGGTACGGGTCGACGTCGTGCCGGGGCTGCTGGTGGACTTCTGCCAGGAGATCGGCGCGGTCGCCGTTGTGAAGGGCCTGCGTGGGGGCGGCGACTTCGACGCGGAGCAGCCGATGGCGCTCATGAACCGGCACCTGTCGGGCGTCGAGACGATCTTCCTGCCGGGCGACCAGCGGTACGCGCACATCGCGTCGTCGCTGGTGAAAGACATAGTGCGGCACGGGGGACCGGTCGACGACCTGGTGCCGGCGGGCGTCGTCGCGGCACTGCGGTCCGCGCTGGGTCAGTAGCCGGGGCGGCCGGCGGCCTGGTCCGTGAGGGCTGTCACCCCGCACGGGCGCGCGTGAGCCCCGTTCCATGTCGTAGGATTGGTTTTTGGCCCGTGGCGTGATCACTTGCGCCGGGTCCACCCCCCTTCACCGTCCTCTCGGACACTGCCTTTCATGGAGTCTGTTATTTCCCGCGAACCGAACTCGCCGCTCGTGCTCGACACGCACGAGCTGTCTCGGCGTGCCGGATCCATGCGTACGCACAGCGCGACCGTGCAGGCGCCGTCGGATCTCGGTACCGCTGTGATCGGTATCCCGGAAGGCTCCGACCTCGAGCTGGATCTTCGACTCGAGTCCGTGATGGAAGGCGTGCTGGTCTCCGGCACCGTCCGCGGCACGGCAAAGGGTGAGTGCAGCCGCTGCCTCGACGACATCACTCGTGATCTCACGGTCGATGTCACCGAGCTGTTCGCGTACCCCGAGAGGGCCGCGGCGTCGGCCAAGGCGGGGGACGTCGACGTGGAGGACGAGGAATCGGTCCTCGACGACGACGACAACGCCGACCTGGAGCCTGCGCTTCGGGATTCGGTAGTGACTGCACTACCATTTCAACCGCTGTGCCGGGAGGACTGCCCGGGCCTGTGCTCCGAGTGTGGAGCGCGCCTGGCTGACGACCCCGGTCATCAACATGACGTAGTCGACCCTCGTTGGTCGGCGCTTCAGAGCATGCTCGAATCTACGAGCGTGTCGGACGAGACGAAAGAGAGCTAGCCGTGGCTGTTCCGAAGCGCAAGATGTCGCGCAGCAACACCCGTGCGCGTCGCTCGCAGTGGAAGACCACCGCAGCGACCCTCACGACCTGCCCGCAGTGCCAGGGCAACAAGCTGCCGCACACGGCGTGCCCGACGTGCGGCACCTACAAGGGCCGCACGTACCGCGACGCCCTGAAGACCGTTCACGCGGGCTGACGTGGCCAAGGGCGGGACGTCGCCGGCGAGGCCGGAACCTACCGCGCTGCTCGAGAAGCTCGGGGTCCATCTGGACCCCGAGCTTCTTGTGCTGGCACTGACGCACCGGTCGTTCGCACACGAGGCCGGTGGCATCCCCACGAACGAGCGCCTGGAGTTCCTCGGCGACACCGTGCTGGGGCTCGTGGTCACGGAGGCGTTGTTCCGGCGTCACCCCGACCTGTCGGAGGGCGACCTCGCGCGCATGCGCGCGGCGACGGTGTCGCAGCGTGCGCTCGCCGCGATCGCGCGCACCCTCGGCCTGGGCAAGTACGTGCTGCTGGGCAAGGGCGAGATCCGCACGCGCGGTTTCGAGAAGGACTCGATCCTCTCCGACACCGTCGAGGCGCTGATCGGGGCGACCTACCTGTCGCACGGCCTGGAGACGTCGCGGGCTCTGGTGCACCGGCTCGTCGACTCGACGCTCGACGTCGCAGCCGGCCTGGGCGCGGGGCTCGACTGGAAGACCTCGCTGCAGGAGGCCTCGGCCGAGCGCGGGCTGGGCTCGCCCGACTACGTCGCCACGTTCGAGGGGCCGGAGCACGCACGCGTCTTCCACTCGACGGTGGTGATCGACGGCGTCACCTACGGCTCAGGCTCGGGTAGTGCGAAGAAGCACGCCGAGCAGGGCGCCGCCGAGGAGACCTACCGGGCCCTGCTGGAGAAGTTCCCGCTGCCCAAGGCGGGGGACGACGGCGGGGCGGCCGCCAGCCAGACCTCCGGGAGCAAGGCGCCGGTCGCCGGTGCCTGAGCTCCCCGAGGTCGAGACCGTCCGCGACGGTGTCGACAGGCTGGTCGTCGGCGCGGTGGTGCGCGACGTCGAGGTGTTCCGCGAGTACAGCGTCCGTCGGCACGACGGCGGCCCGGAGTCGTTCCGCGACCAGCTCGTCGGACGGAAGCTGAGCGCCGCCGTCCGCCGCGGCAAGTTCCTCTGGCTCCCGCTGGAAGACCCGCCGTCATCGTTGGTCGAGCCCGTCGAGACCCCCGCCGCCCCGCTGGTCAAGCCCGTCGAGACCCACCCGGCAGCAGCACTCCTCGCACACCTCGGCATGTCGGGACAGCTGCTGGTCCGGGGCGCCGTGGCGGGCGACGATCCAGGGCACGCGTCGAGCGTGGTGCTGGGTCTGGAGCAGTCCGGCGCGGAGGCGGGTCCCGGGCCGAGCCCGGCGGTGGGCACGGCAGCGGACGACTGGCGCCATCCTCACCTCCGGGTTCGCCTCCATCTGACCGGCGCCCCCTCAGGCGCGCGCTACCTGGACTTCGTGGACCAGCGGACCTTCGGTCACCTCAGCGTGCAGGACCTGGTGCCCGCGGACGGCGAGGCGCCCGCCGACGGCGGACCGGCGTCGAACATCCCGGCAGGCTACGGCTCGGACCTGCCCCTCCTGCCGCAGCCCGTCGCGCACATCGCCCGCGACCTGCTCGACCCGAACCTGGACCTGGACGGGCTGGTGCGCCGGGTGCGCCGCCGTCGGACCCAGGTCAAGCGCGCGCTGCTGGACCAGACGGTCGTGTCCGGCGTGGGCAACATCTACGCCGACGAGGCGCTGTGGCGCGCGCAGGTCCACTGGGCCCGGCCGACCGACAAGCTCAAGGCCGCGGACGTGCGCCGGGTGCTGGACTCGGCCGCCGAGGTGATGCGCGAGGCGCTGGCCCAGGGCGGCACCAGCTTCGACGAGCTGTACGTCAACGTGAACGGGGAGTCGGGATACTTCGACCGCTCGCTCGCGGTGTACGGGCAGGAGAACGAGAAATGCCGCCGCTGCGGTGCGCTGATCCGCCGGGACCCCTTCATGAACCGCTCGTCGTTCTCGTGCCCGATCTGCCAACCGGCCCCCAGATCGCCGAAGTAGAGCACGCGTCCGGACACCCCCTCTACCTCGACAACAGGCCGATGCTGAAGTAGAGCGGGTGTCCGGACACCCGCTCTACTTCGCGGCACTACCTCGTGGCTACGTTGCGGAGTTTCGCGCCCGTGCGCCAGGCCGTGAGCTGGTCCGCGAGGAAGCGGGCGGCGCCGCGCGGCCGGCCACCCGCCACGTGGGGCGTGAGGATCAGGTTCGGGAGGTCCCAGAGCGGGGAGTCCTCCGGCAGCGGCTCCGTCTCCATGACGTCGAGCGCGGCTCCCGCGAGCCGCCCGGACCGCAGCGCGTCGGCGAGCGCTTCCTCGTCCACCGTCGCACCCCGGCCGACGTTCACGAACCGGGCAGTCGGCGGCAGCAAACCCAGCAGGCGGGCGTCGAGGATGTGCCGCGTCGCGGGGATCGCGGGCAGCAGCGAGATGAGCAGGTCGGTCTCGGCGAGCAGGGCGTCCAGTCCGTCCGGCCCCACCACGGGGTACCCGGAGCGCTCGCCCGCACGCGAGGCGACGCCGGTGACCCGCGCACCGAGCGCGGTCAGCAGCGGGGCCAGCCGCAGGGCGATCGACCCGAAACCCCAGATCGTCACGCGTGCGCCGTCGAGCGTGTACTCGCGGCCGGTGACCGGGTCGGCCTGGGCGAACGCGATCTCCTTGGCCCAGTGGTGCTCCCGCTGCGCGGCGAGGGAGACGTCGATGCGGCGCACCGTCGCCAGGACCAGCGCCAGGGTGTGCTCGGTGACCGTGTCGTCGTGCAGGGACTGGCCGGAGGAGATGACGACGTCGGGCGCGAACCCGGCACGCAGCGCGACGTCGGGCCCCGCGGAGAGGGTCTGCACCCAGCGCAGCCGGGGGAGCCGGAGGGCGGCGTCGGCGAGGATCTTGGGCGGGCTCGACCAGGTGACCAGCATCTCGGCGTCGGTGTGCTCCTCGGGGACCGGCTCGTTCATCGCGTAGGCGACGACGGTGTCGGTGCCGCCGGGCGCGAAGGAGGCTCCGCCGTCGGGCAGCAGGGCCGGGAAGTCGAGGTCGAAGGGCACGTCCGGTACGAGGATCTTCACGCCCGGGACGTTACCGGACGAGCCCGGGACACGAACGAGGTGTGTCGCGCCAGGGGGTTGGCGCGACACACCTCGCGGTCCGGAACGGTGCTGCGGAGTGGCGGGGGTAGGCGTCAGCCCGTCACCCGGATGAACACCGGGTTGTTCTGCCACATCTCGCCGTACTGCACGGGGGTGCCCTCCTGCTGGGCCTCGACGACCATGCCGTCGCCCGCGTAGAGGGCGACGTGGCCCGGCGTCCACACGATGTCGCCCGGCTGCGCCGAGGCGGCGGAGACCTGGTACCCGATGGTCGAGATCGCGCTCGAGCTGTGGGGGATCGAGATACCGAGCTGGCCGTAGACGTACTGGATGAGCCCTGAGCAGTCGAAGCCGCTGGGGGAGGCTCCGCCCCACACGTAGGGCACACCGACGTACTCGAGTGCGAGGTTGACGGCCTGTTGGCCCAGCCCGGACGAGTCCGCGGCGGCAGCGGCCGCTGCCTCTGCGGCCGCCTCGGCCTCCGCGGCGGCTTCGGCTGCCTCAGCCTCGGCCTTCGCCTTCGCCTCGGCTTCCGCCTTGGCACGAGCCTCGGCCTCAGCCTTGGCCTTTGCCTCGGCGATGCCTTCCTCGGTCTCGGCGTACGGCGTCACGGACACGCGTCCGCGCTCGGCGTAGAAGTCGGCGTCCTGGGTGACCTTGACCTTGGTCACCAGGTTCTCGGCGAACCCGGCGCGGACGGTCGAGTCGACCGTGTTGCTGATCGTGTTGTTGCTGATGGTGTTGCTGACCGGCGTGGCGTTCGCGAGCGCGGCCTGCGTGTGCGTCTCGGCGGGCGCGGAGTGGGCGGTCTGGGTGAACACCGACGCCAGCATGCCGGACGTGACGACCGCGATGGCGCCGGTCCGGGCAGCGTTCTCGGCTGCGGTCTGGGTCAGTGCGGTGAAGGGGGTGAGTGCGGGGCCGTCGGCGCGGTGCCTGCCCCGGTTGCTGGAACGGCTTGCCTGGTCGTCCGCCCAGTCGTGCGTGCGGTCGGTGAGTACGGTCACCAGTGATCTCCTCGGACGCCTACGAAGTGAGCTGTCGGGTTCGGATGGGAGAGCGATTCACCCGGCCTCACAAGGAGGCTTCACCCCAAGGACACTCACGTGCCCGCTTACCTGGTTCCCCCGCCCCTGTCACGGTTCTGGCTGCCAAGGTCCGGTGACAGGGTTCGGCGTCCGGGCCTGGACCTCCCCGTTGCTGGAGAGGCGAGATCGACCGTACCTGCCCCTCGCGCAAATGTCACGATTAGGTCACATAGCGACCTGTGATGGAACGTCCTTGGCAATCTGTGCCCCATGCCACTATGGCGTCCATGACCCATTCGATGCGATCCCGGTACGACGTCGTGGTGGTGGGCGGGGGTCACAACGGCCTCACCGCGGCTGCCTATGCGGCCCGTGGCGGCCGGTCCGTCCTGGTCCTCGAACGCGCGGACCACGTGGGCGGCGCCGCCGTCTCGGCCCGCCCCTTCGCCGGGGTGGACGCGCGGCTGTCGCGCTACTCCTACCTCGTCTCGCTCCTGCCTCGCCGGGTGATCGACGAGCTCGGCCTGCCCGTCAGGCTGAAGCGCCGCCGCTGGTCCTCGTACACACCGGTGGCCGACGGCGGCCTCCTCGTCGACAGCCAGGACGACGTCGCCACGCGCGCCTCGTTCCGGCGGCTCACCGGTTCGGACGCCGACTTCGAGGCCTGGGGCCGCTTCTACGCCATGACCGCCGAGGTGGCCCGCCGGCTCGCGCCGACCCTCACCGAACCCCTGCTCCCGCGGTCGGCGGTCCGGGACCTCGTGGTCGACGGGGTGGGCGAGGAGGCCTGGCGCGCGCTCTTCGAGGAGCCCCTCGGAGAGGTGCTGCGCCGCACCTTCGCCGACGACGTGGTCCGCGGGGTCGCGGCCACCGACGGCCTGATCGGCACGTTCGCCGACATCGACGAGCCGTCCCTGCGGCAGAACCGCTGCTTTCTCTACCACGTCATCGGCAACGGGACCGGCGACTGGGACGTGCCGGTGGGCGGCATGGGCGCCGTCTCGGGCGCCCTGCGCGACGCCGCGGTGGCCGCCGGCGCGACGATAGTCACCTCGGCGACGGTCACCGCCGTCGATCCAGGTGCACCCGGCGCCTCCGGCGCGGAGGTCGCCTGGACCGACGCCGACGGGCGCACCCAGGGCGTCACGGCCGGCCACGTGCTCGCGGCGTGCGCCCCGGCGGAGCTGGACCGGCTGCTGGGCGGCGACGCCTCGACGACTGCCGACCGCCCCGAGGGCGCCCAGCTCAAGGTGAACATGCTGCTGACCCGACTGCCCAGGCTGCGCGACGACGTCGACCCCGTCGCCGCGTTCAGCGGGACCCTGCACGTCAACGAGTCCCTGACCCAGCTCCAGGCAGCGCACGCGCAGGCCGCCGCCGGGCGCATCCCCGACCTGCCGCCCAGCGAGATCTACTGCCACACGCTCACCGACCGGACGATCCTCGGGCCGGAGCTCGCCAAGACGGACGCGCAGACCATCACGCTGTTCGGGCTGCACATGCCGGCACGGCTCTTCCGCACCGAGCCCGACGTCGCCCGTGAGCGGGCGCTCCGGGCCACGCTCGCCTCCCTCGACTCCGTGCTCGCCGAGCCGATCGAGGACGTGCTCGCGCTCGACGCCGACGGCGCCCCCTGCCTCGAGGTGCGCACCCCCGTCGACCTGGAGCGCGACGTCGGGCTGCCGGGCGGGCACATCTTCCACCGCGACCTCAGCTGGCCGTTCGCCGAGCCGGACGACGGCGACGAGTCCGGCCGCTGGGGCGTCGCGACCGAGCACCCCCGGGTGCTCCTGGCGGCCGCCGGAGCCCGCCGCGGCGGTGGCGTCAGCGGTATCCCCGGCCGGGCGGCGGCCATGGCGGTGCTCGGGGGCGACGCCGGCTGACGACCTACGATGTGGCGGTGCACATCCGACGCGCCCTTCCCGTCGACGCCCCTGCGATCGCCCCGCTCCTCGGTCAGCTCGGTTACCCCAGCACCGCGGAGGACGTCGCCGCCAGGTTCGCCCGTGTCGCGGGCAGCGAGACCGACGCGGCCTGGCTGGCGGTAGACCCGGACGAAGCCGATGCGGAGGCAGTCATCGGGTTCGCCTCAGGCCACGTCCGCTGGGCCTACGAGCTCGATGCGCCGGTGGCCCAGCTCACCGCACTGGTCGTCGCCGAGACGAACCGCGGCACTGGAGCAGGGCGCGCTCTCGTCGCGACCTTCGAGGAATGGGCAATCGCCGCGGGCGCCGCACGGGCCACCGTCTCGTCGTCCTTTCGCCGCACGGGCGCGCACGCCTTCTACGAGCGGCTGGGCTACGAGCAGCTCTCGAAGAAGTTCGACAAGCGCCTCTGACGCTCTGCCCCCTCCGGCGAACCCGATCGGCCATGCGGTTGCTGCCAGGAAGGGCCCCGGTCTGGCAGCAACCGCATGGTCAGCCCTCCTGGGTTGCTGACCAGGCGTAGGAGGGGTCGGTCGCGAGGAGGTGCTCGTGGCTGCCGCGGGCCACGACGGTCGCCGGGATCGCGCCCGTCGTCGCACCCGCGATCGTGGCGGGCGTGCCGTTCCCGAGCAGCAGGACCTCGTCGGCGGCCGCGAGCGGCGTCAGCCGATGGGTCGCCAGGAGCACCGCCCGCCCCGTCTCCCGCGCGTGGTCGGCGAGGGTGCGGACCAGGGCGTCCGCGGTCTCGCCGTCGAGATGCTCGGCGGGCTCGTCCACGAGCAGCACCCGGGCGGGGGCGAGGAGCGCGCGAGCGACCAGGAGCCGACGGCGTTCCCCGCCCGAGACCGCCGCCGCGTCCGTGCCGACCAGGGTGTCCAGCCCTTCGGGAAGCGCGGCGAGCCAGTCACCCAGCCCGACGGAGATGAGCGCGGCCCGAGCCTCGGCCTCCGTAACGTCGCCCCGCGCGACCCGCAGGTTCTCCAGCACGCTGGTGTCGAACAGGTGCCCATCCTCGGCAACGAACAGCCTGTCGATCGACGTGGTCGGCAGAACGTCAGTTGATCGGTAACCGGGACTGCCGACCTCCTGACGTTCTGCCGACCACCCGCCCACGCGGCCCGTCAGGGGCGGGATCAGGCCCGCCGCGGTCATCAGCAGCGTCGTCTTCCCGACGCCGGACGGTCCCGCCAGGGCCGCCACCGAACCCGGGCGCAGCGTGAGGGACACCTGCTCGACGACGGCACGCGGCCGGCCGTCGCCGTCGGGCCAGCCGGCGGTCACGCCGTCGAGCACGAGCAGGGCGTCGTCCTCCGACCCCGACGTGTCAGACCCTGAGGTCACCCGAGTGACCTGTGGGTCTGACACCGGAGCGGAGTCCGGCAGCAGCTCCAGCAGCCGCCGCGCGGCCTCCCGCGACCGGTGCAGCTGGACCGCCGCCGCCGGGAGCCCGGCGGTCGCCTCGAACACGGCGAGCGGCGTCAGCACGACCACCGCCAGCGCCTCCACGGACAGCGAGCCCGACAGCGCCGCCGGGACCCCCAGCGCGAGCGAGGCGAGCACCGCCAGACCCTGTGCGAGCGCCCCCAGGGCCGCTGCCAGCCCGGAGGTGCGGGCGCCGTCGTCCGCGACGGCGGACAACCGGGCGTCGGCGTCATCCAGGTCCGCCAGCCGCGCCCGGAAGCGCCCGGAGACGCGCAGCGGCGCCGACTCCTCGAGGATCTCCAGGGACAGCGCGGTCACCTCGCCGCGGGCAGCCGCGCCCCGCGCCTCCGTCCGTGCGGCCGCCCGGGCCGCGAGCCACGGCGTCACCACCCCGGCCAGCACCAGGCACAACGCCAGCGCCACCCCCGCAGCGGGCAGCAGCACACCCAGCAGGATCACCGAGCCGAGCGACGTCACCACCGCGACACCCGCCGGCACCACCGAGCGGACCACCACGTCGCCGACGTCGTCCACGTCCTGGCCGATCCGTGCGAGGAGCTCGCCGCGCCGGACCGTCACCGGACGGTCGTCGGCGGCGAGCCGGTCGTACAGGTTGGCGCGGAGCGCCGCCATGCCCCGCAGCGCGACGTCGTGGGAGGCGAGGCGCTCGCAGTAGCGCAGGACGCCGCGCCCGATCCCGAACGCCCGCACCGAGACCACCGCCACGGAGAGGGTGAGCACCGGGGGCATCTGCGAGGCCCGGGCGACGAGCCACGCTGCGACCGCCGCGAGCCCGATCGCGCAGGCCAGCGCCAGGACGCCGAGGCCGATCGCCGCCGCGACCTTGACCGGCCGCACCTCCAGCAGCGGGAGCACCCGGCGCAGCGGGTCGGCGGTGACCTTGGCCCAGCGCGATGCCGGGGTGCCCGGTGTCGGAGCGGTCCATGCCGGAGCGTCCGGCGTCGTGATGTTCATCGTGCCTCCGGGTCTGCCGCCGAGCGGACGTCGATCACCTGGTCCGCAAGCCCGAGCAGCGAGGTCCGGTGCGCGACGACGAGCACGGTCCGCCCCGCGTCACGCCACGCACGCACGGTCTCGAGCACCGCCTGCTCGCCGCGCGCGTCGAGGTGCGCGGTCGGCTCGTCGAGGATCACCAGCGGCTTGGTCGCGGCGTCGTCGAGCAGGGCGGACGTGAGTGCCACCCGCTGACGCTGGCCCACCGACAGGCCCACACCGCCGAGCCCGACGCGCGTGTCCCAGCCGTTCGGGAGCGAGCCGACGACGACGTCGAGCCCGGTCAGCCGCGCCGCCTCGGCAAGTGCCGCGTCACTCGCTGCCGGCTTGCCGTCGAGCACCACCTCCCGCAACCGCCCGGGCGGCAGCGACGGCCGCTGCGGAACCCAGGTCAGCCCAGCCCACCACCCTTCCAGCCCGCCCGCCGAAAGCTCGTCAAGACCCCGAAAAGCGCCAGTGGGGTCGACGAGCCCCACCCGCCCGTCATCCGGCGACAGCAACCCGAGCGCCACGAGCACCGCGGTCGACTTGCCCACCCCGCTCGGCCCCCGCAACGCGACGACCCGCCCGCCCCCACGAGTCTCGGACCCGAGCGCCACCCGAGCCGACAACCCGGACGGCGCCACGACCCCCCGCCCAACAGCCCGCACGGACACCCCGTCCAGCACGAGCTCCCACCCGGCCGGCCGTGCCCGGACGTCTTCACCCTCCGACCGGACTGAACCAGAAGAAAGAACTGAACCAGAAGAAAGAAGAGCCAACGCCCGAGAAGCCGCAGCGACCCCGTCGACCGACGCATGGAACTCAGCCCCGACCCTCCGCAGCGGCAGGTACACCTCGGGCGCCAGCACCAGCACGGCGAGCGCCGGCTGCAGCTCCATGGCGCCCTCGACGAGCCGCAGCCCCACGCCGACGGCGATGATCGCCACCGACAGGGTCGTGAGCAGCTCCAGCACCATCGAGGAGAGGAACGCGATCCGCAGCGTCCCCATGGTCGCCCTGCGGGACGCGTCGCCGAGCGCCCGCACCCGCTCACCCGGCCCGATGGACCGTCCGAAGGCGCGGAGCGTCGGCAGCCCGGCGACGAGGTCGAGCACCTGGGCGCCGAGCCGTTCGACGGTCGCGAGCCGCCGCTCCGACGCCCCCGCGGTCAGCCGCCCGACGAGCACCATGAACACGGGCACGAGCGGCAGCGTGACGACGAGGATCACCGCCGACACCCAGTCCAGGCCCAGCACGACGGCCACGAGGGCGGGCGTGAGCAGCGCCGTCAGCACCAGCTGCGGCACGTACCGCACGAGGTACGGCTCGAGCGCGTCGAGCCCGCGGGTCGCCAGGGTCACGACCTCCGCCTCCGGGCTCGCGCCGTTCCCGCTGCCCGACGCCGGAGCGCCGGCCCCGCCTGCCGCCGTCGTCCCGCCGACCGCCGCCCGCGGGCCACGCAGCGCCCAGGCCTCGACCACCGCGTGCCGCAGCTCGGCGATGGTCCGGGCGGCGGCGCGCAGCGCGTACCGCTCCTGCGCCCACGCGACGGCCGCCCGGCCGGCGATCACGAGCGCCAGTCCCGCGAAGGACCGCACCATCGCCGGTCCGGACGCGCCGTCCCCGCGTATCACCGGTGCCAGCAGGTCCGCGATGAGCAGGGCCTGCGCGACGATCAGCCCGGCCGCCGTCACGCCGAGCCCGACCGTCAGCACCACGTACCGGCGGGCCGCGCGCACTTCCCGCAGCAGCCGGGGGTCCAGGGGCTTCACGATCCGAGGTTCCCGTACCGGCTCAGAATGCCGACTCCTTGATCTTCTTCCAGGTGAGTCCTGCCGGCGCGGGAATGTGGTCCACGGTCAGCCGGCGGCGGAAGACCCAGTAGGTCCAGCCCTGGTACAGGATCACCAGAGGGGTGAGGAAGGCGGCCACCCACGTCATGACGGTCAGGGTGTACGGGGTCGACGACGCCTCCGCGATGCTGAGGGAGGGCCCGCCGTCCAGGCCGGGCATGACGTCGGGGAACATGGATCCGAAGATCAGGACCACGGCGGCGATGATCGTCGCGGCGGACAGCCCGAACGCCCAGCCCTCGCGCCCGGCGCGGTTGGCGAGCGCGACGCCGACCAGGGCGAGTGCGGCGACCGCCACGGCGGCCCACGTCCAGGTGACGGAGAACGCGAGCTGCGCCCAGAGAGCCCACCCGCCGGCCACGGCCAGGGCCGCTACCGACAGGACGCCCGCGAACCGGCGGGCCCGGGCCCGGATCTCGCCGTCCGTCTTGAGCGCGACGAACACCGTGCCGTGCAGGAGGAACAACACGAGGGTGGTGGCGCCGCCGAGCAGCGCGAACGGGTTGAGCAGGGCCCAGAACCCGCCCACGTACTGGTGCGTCTCGGAGAGCTGGACGCCGCGGACCAGGTTGGCGAACGCCACGCCCCAGAGGATGGCCGGCGCCCAGGAGCCCACCTGGATGGCGATGTCGCAGCGGCGCGCCCAGACGGCGTCGGCGATCTTGCCGCGGTACTCGAAGGCGACGCCGCGCACGATGAGCGCCACCAGGATGAGCAGCAGCGGTAGGTAGAAGCCGGAGAACATGGTCGCGTACCACTCGGGGAACGCGGCGAAGGTGGCGCCACCGGCGGTGAGCAGCCACACCTCGTTGCCGTCCCACACGGGCCCGATGCTGTTGACCAGCACCCGCCGCTCCTTCTCCCGGTGCGCGGCGTCGCCGCGCGGGAGCAGGGACATGAGCATCCCGACGCCGAAGTCGAAGCCCTCGAGCACGAGGTACCCGGTCCACAGAATCGCGATGATGAAGAACCACACGAGTGCGAGGTCCACGGTCACGTCCTTTGTCAGTCTTGGGTTCTGGCGGAGGTCAGGCGGTGGTCAGTAGGCGAACGAGAGCGGCCGGTCGGTCTCGTCGTCGGCGGCCTCGGGCGACTCGTCGCGCACCGTGGAGGGCACTCCCTCGATCGCGTACCGGTGCATGAGGCGGTACCAGATCACGGCCAGCACGCCGTAGAGCAGCGTGAACACGATCATCGAGGTGAGCACCATGCCGGGGCTCACCACCTCCGAGACGCCGCGCATGGTGAGCAGCCGGACCTGGTCGATGCCCGTGGGGTTGGGGGCGACCACCCAGGGCTGGCGCCCCATCTCGGTGAAGATCCACCCGAACGACGACGCGATGAACGGTGTCGGGATCGCGGCGATCCCGAGACGGGCGAACCACGGGTTGTCGGTGACGCGGCCGCCCCGGGTGAGCCAGAGCGCGGCCAGGGCGAGCAGCGCGGAACCGGCGGCGAACCCGATCATGAGCCGGAAGCTCCAGTACGTCACGGCGAGGTTCGGTGTGTACGAGATGGGGTTGCCGGCGTCGTCGGTCTCGCCGTACCGCTCGGAGTACTGCTCCTGGACGTCGTTGACGCCGGGCAGGTAGCTGTCCTCGCCGGAGAAGCTGCCCGTGCCGAGGTAGCTGGCCAGACCCGGCACCTCCAGGATGTGCCGGACGCCCTCGCACGAGTTGGACAGGTCGCCGATGGTCAGGATTGAGAAGTTCGCCGCCTCCTCGCCCTCGCACAGCGCCTCGGCCGAGGCCATCTTGCCCGGCTGCTGCTCGAACATCAGCTTGCCCTGGACGTCACCCGTCAGGGCGACGCCGGCTCCGGAGACCAGCATGACCACGGTGCCCAGGATCACGGCGGGGCGGTAGACGTTGCGGGCGAGCTCGATGGACTCGGCCCGCTTGGTCCGGACGAGGCGCACCATCCACCAGGCGGAGATCCCGGCCACGAACGTGCCCGCGGTCAGGAACGCCGCCGACACGGTGTGCGGGAAGGCGGCCCACAGCGTGTTGTTGCCGAGGATCGCCCAGATCGACTCCATCTCGGCGCGACCGGTCTCGGGGTTGTAGATGGCGCCCACCGGGTGCTGCATCCACGAGTTGGCGGCCAGGATGAACAGGGCGGACAGGTTCACCGCGACGGCCACGGCCCAGATACAGGCCAGGTGGACCCGTTTGCTCAACCGGTCCCAGCCGAAGATCCACAGGCCGAGGAACGTGGACTCCACGAAGAACGCCGCGAGGGCCTCCATGGCGAGCGGGGCGCCGAACACGTCACCGACGAACCGGGAGTACTCGCTCCAGTTCATCCCGAACTGGAACTCCTGCACGATGCCGGTGACGACGCCGAGCGCGAAGTTGATCAGGAACAGCTTCCCGAAGAACTTGGTCAGCCTCAGCCACCGTTCGTTCCCGGTGCGGACCCAGGCCGTCTGCATGATGGCCACCAGGGGCGCGAGCCCGATGGTGAGCGGCACGAAGATGAAGTGATAGACGGTGATGATGCCGAACTGCCAGCGTGCCAGATCTAGAGCGTCCACTCAGGGCTCCTGTGATGTCTTCGAACGGCGCCCGTCCCTGGTCGGTAGGCCTGAACATGCAGGTCCGCGACCACCGCAGGGGTGAACTACCGCTTGTGAATGCCTTCACAAGCACTGTACACGCAGTTCGCCGTCCGCAGGATGGGCCCTTCGGCCCCTATGTCGTGGGCCGGTCGTCCTTCGCCGGGTGGGCTCGGTCTCTTGTGCGATACTTGACGAACCCGCGTGGGCCCACATCCCTGCGCGGCCTGCAGAGTCCATCACTGCCCGCGATCCGCACGCGGTGCCGCTGTCACGACAGAACGTGGCCGCAGGCGTCCGCGAAGATCGCAGGAACAGGGCCGCAGACCGAGACTTCAGCCCGGGTGTGTCGCTTCGCCGCGATGCACAGCCGGACGACCGACCGCCTGGCGGCCCGCGTGGTGTGGGGCGGACGCCGGCTACAGGAGCACCTCACGTGACGCCTTCCAGCACCACCGGTTCGACCATCGGGTCACAGGATGATCACGACGCACCTGAGGCGAACGCCCAGGTCACCACTGGTGGGGAGGCTCCGGCAGGCACGACGCCGGCCAAGCGCCCGCGTCGCCGCGTCACCAGGTCCGTCGTCTCGACGGCGACCGTCGAGCCCATCGTCGTCGGTTCGTCCGGCCCCGCGGAGACCCCGGCCGAGTCCCAGCCGGTGACCACCGGCGGCACCGCCGTCGTGTCGACCTCCGCGACCGCTGAGCCCGTCACCAAGCGACCGCGCCGCCGCGCCACGCGGGGCGTCTCGTCTCCCACGGCCCCTGCGATAGCCGAGCCGACGGCGGCCGAGCCGGTCGCCGAGGCCGTCGTCGAGCCCGCCGCGGCGAGCGAGCCGGTCCCGACTGAGACAGATGTCACTGTCGAGCCCGCCCCGGCCGCCGAGCCCGAGACGGTCGAGCCCGAGGCCGTCGTCGAGGAGCTCGCCGAGGCCCCCGCCGAGGAGGCGGCACCGGTCGACATCGTGCTGCCCGAGCCCGCTGCGACGCCCGTCGACGCCCCGGTGCGCGGGATCGCGAGCCTGGACGACATCATCCTGCCCGGCAGCCCGACGGCGGAGGCCGAGACGACGGCTCCGAAGCGTCGTACCCGGAAGAAGGCCGAGCCCGTAGCAGAGGTTCCGGCCGAGCCGGCCGAGTCGGCCGAGTCGGCCGAGTCGGCCGCCCCCAAGCGTGCCCGGTCGCGTCGCAAGCCCGTCACCGCTGAGCCCGTCGCCGCGGAGCCCCTGGCCACGGAGCCCGTCGTGGAGCCCCCCGCCGCCGAGGCGCCGGTCGAGGAGACCCCGGCCGCCGAGGCGCCGAGGACCCGCGGCCGCCGCAGCAGCCGCCGTCCGGCAGCGGAGCCCACCGTGGCCCCCACCGTCGAGACACCTGCCGCCGAGACGCCTGCCGCCGAGACGCCCGCGCAGCCGTCGGTCTCGCCCGCCGCGACGACGTCGGGCACGCGTGTCCCGCGGCTCGCCACCACGGCGCTGCTCTTCCAGGCGCCCGACGAGTCCGCCGCTCGCCGCTCGCGGCGTGCGCAGGCACCCGCCGGGCCGCCGCGTCCGCAGGACCTGACGCCGACGTTCGCCCGCCCGGTCGCTCGCCCTGTCGAGCCGGCCGTCGAGGCGCCCGCGCGTGCGGCGGAGCCCGCTGTCGAGCGGCCCGCCGAGCCCCGGTCCGAGCGTGCGGCCGAGGCCACGACCGAGCCCCAGGCTGCGTCCGAGACCCCGGCCGAGCCCAGGGCGCGCCGGTCCGGCTCGCGCCGGGCCGTGCGTCGCACGGGCGGACCCAGCATCGAGCCGGCCGCGCGGCCGGACACGCAGGACGCGGCCCCGAGCACGCGGGCCGACGCCGTCGAGCCCGCCGTGGACACGTCTGCGCCCGTCCGAGAGACGAGCGCCGCCGTGCCGTACTTCGTCGCGGCCGAGCTGAGCGAGGACGACGCCGCCGCCGTGGACGAGGTCGGCGCGATCGAGGACGAGCTGGCCGCCGAGGGCGTCGAGCTCGAGGAGCTCGCCCCGGCGGACTTCGAGGAGTACGACGACGAGGAGGTGCGCCCGTCGCGCCGCCGTCGGCGTCGGGGTGGACGCGGCCGTCGTGGTGGCCGCGCGAACCGCCTGGACGACGAGGACGACTCGGCGGACGAGGAGCAGGACGACGACTCCGAGGACGACGCGCAGGGCGCCGACGAGGACGAGGATGCGCAGGCGTCCGACGAGGACGCGGTCGACGGTGAGGGTGACGGCGAGGGCGAGGGCGGCAGCCGTCGGCGTCGCCGGCGCCGCCGGGGCACGCGGGGCGAGCGCGCCGAGGCGGCCGCCGTCCGCTCGACGCGCACCGACGAGGTCACCGCGCTCAAGGGGTCCACACGCCTCGAGGCGAAGCGTCAGCGTCGCCGCGAGGGCCGGGACCACGGGCGTCGTCGCCAGATCATCACCGAGGCCGAGTTCCTGGCCCGCCGCGAGTCGGTGCAGCGGTCGATGATCGTGCGCGAGAAGGACGGCCGCACGCAGATCGCGGTGCTGGAGGACGGCGTGCTCGTCGAGCACTACGTCTCGCAGCAGTCGCAGGCTTCGATGGCCGGCAACGTGTACCTGGGCCGCGTCCAGAACGTGCTGCCCTCCATGGAGGCCGCGTTCGTCGACGTCGGCAAGGGCCGCAACGCCGTGCTGTACGCGGGTGAGGTCAACTGGGACGCCGCGGGCCTCGAGGGCCAGCCGCGCCGGATCGAGCAGGCGCTGAAGTCGGGCGACTCGGTCCTGGTGCAGGTCACCAAGGACCCGATCGGCCACAAGGGTGCCCGGCTCACCAGCCAGGTCACGCTCGCGGGCCGGTACCTGGTGTTCGTGCCGGGCGGCGGCATGACCGGTATCAGCCGCAAGCTGCCCGACACGGAGCGCTCGCGCCTCAAGAAGATCCTCCGCGAGGTGGTCCCCGAGGGTGCGGGCGTGATCGTGCGTACCGCCGCCGAGGGGGCGAGCGAGGACGAGCTGCGCGCCGACGTCGAGCGGCTGCAGGGCCAGTGGGACGCGATCCAGGAGAAGTCGAAGAAGGCCAACGCCCCGGCTCTGCTCCAGGGCGAGCCGGACATGGCCATCCGCGTCGTCCGCGACATCTTCAACGACGACTTCTCGTCGCTGGTGGTGCAGGGCGAGGGCGCGTGGGACGAGATCGCGCACTACGTCGAGGAGCTCGCCCCGGACCTGCGCGAGCGCGTGTCCAAGTGGGTCGAGAACACCGACGTGTTCCACGTGCACCGGGTGGACGAGCAGCTCGCCAAGGGTATGGACCGCAAGGTCTGGCTGCCCTCGGGCGGCTCGCTGGTCATCGACCGCACCGAGGCGATGACGGTCGTGGACGTCAACACCGGCAAGTTCACCGGTGCCGGCGGCACGCTCGAGGAGACCGTGACGCGGAACAACCTCGAGGCGGCCGAGGAGATCGTGCGGCAGCTTCGCCTGCGCGACATCGGCGGCATCATCGTCATCGACTTCATCGACATGGTGCTCGAGTCCAACCGCGACCTGGTGCTGCGCCGGCTGGTCGAGTGCCTCGGCCGGGACCGCACCAAGCACCAGGTGGCCGAGGTGACCTCGCTCGGCCTGGTCCAGATGACGCGCAAGCGCGTTGGCCAGGGCCTCGTCGAGGCGTTCTCCGAGACGTGCGAGCACTGCAAGGGCCGCGGGTTCATCGTGCACGAGGAGCCCATCGAGAAGTCGGGCAACGGCATGGCCTCGGGCGGTGCGCCCGCGTCGTCCGACGAGGGCCCGCGCTCCCCGCGTGCGCGCCGCAAGCGCGGCAAGGAGGGCAAGGTGGCTCCCGTGCTGGAGACCACGCCCGTCGCGAGCCTGCCCGAGGAGCGGTCCGAGGCGCGCGAGGCCGTCAAGGCCACGCTCGCGACCATCGCCGCCGCCGCTCAGCATGCGCACGAGACGAAGGAGCCCTCGGACGAGGGTCCCGCCACCCTGGACGAGATCCAGCTGCCGAGCGCCGGTGCGTCCGGCACGGCGTCGGCGTCCGCGGGCTCCGGCTCGGCGGCTGCTCCCGACTCACCGGATTCCGACTCGGCGAGTCGGCCTGCGGACGCCGCGCCGTCGGCGAGCGATGCGCCGGAGGGGGGCTCCGACACTGGGCAGTCGGAACCGCCCAAAGGAGCTGGCGACGAGGTCGCCTGAGCAGAAGAAGGGCTTCTGGGCGAGGCTGCTCGGCCTCTGACCTGATCCCGACGAGGGCCGCCACCGTGAGGTGGCGGCCCTCGTTTTTCGTGCCCGGAAATCGAGCGTGCGGATCTCCCTTGCGGAACCACCGCGTTCTGTGGTTCATTAGTCGAGTAATGAACCAAGGAAGCAGCGAACCGCACGAGACTCGGAGACCCACGATGACGACCACCGCCGTACGGCCGACCGCTACCCGACTGGGGTACGTCGACAACTTGCGGGTGCTGCTGACCGTTCTGGTCCTGGCGCACCACAGCGCCCTGACCTACGGCGCGCTCCCGCTCTGGTACTGGACCGAGCCGAGCACCAGCCCGTCCGGCGTCGCGCTGATGCTGCTGGTGATCGTGAACCAGCTCTATTTCATGGGGTTCTTCTTCCTGCTCTCCGGCCTGTTCGCCCCCGGGTCCGTGGACCGCAAGGGGCCCGGCGCCTTCGCCCGGGACCGGTTGCTCCGGCTCGGCGTTCCCCTGGTGGCCTTCTGGCTGGTGGCGCGCCCGCTGCTGTCGCTGCAGAGCTGGCCGGAACGTCGCGCGGAGGGGGAGTCGTTCCTGCAGTTCTGGTTCACCGTCGGTGACGTCGGCCCGCTGTGGTTCGCCGAGGTGCTCCTGGTGATGTCGCTCGCGTACGCCGCTTTCCGCGCGCTGCGCGCCCGCTCGGCAGCACGGTCCGGCATCGCGGACGCCGGATCGCCGACGACCGTCGACGCCGAGCCGCGCCCGGTCCGTTTCCGGGCGATCGCCGGGCTCGTCGCGGTGCTGACCGCCGCCACGTTCCTCTGGCGCCTCGTGGTCCCGTCCGGGACCTACTGGGAGTTCGCGGGCCTGCCCTCCCCGGCCTACCTGCCGCAGTACGCGATCCTCTTCGTGGTCGGCCTGCTCGCGGTGCGCCGCGGGTGGCTCACCGCCCTCACCGTGCGGCAGGGGCGCGTGGCGCTGGTCGTGGCGCTCGTCAGCCTGGGGCTGGCCCTCGGTGGCGCCGCCCTCGCGACGGCGCCCGGCGCCGGGCCGCTCGCCCAGCTGGGTGCGAGCCTCGCGGAGAACGTCTTCGCGATCAGCACGATAGTGGCCCTCCTGGTCCTGTTCCGGGAGCGGTTCTCGGGTCAGCCCGCGTGGGCCCGCTGGGCAGCGCGGAACTCGTTCGCGGTGTACGTCATCCACCCGCTGGTGCTGGTCGGCGTCGCGATGCTCTTCGCGCCGCTCGCCGCCCCGGCCGGCGTGAAGTTCCTCGTCCTGCTCGCCCTCTCGGTGCCGCTGTGCTGGGGCTTCGCCCACCTGCTGCGGAAGATCCCGGGCGTCTCGCGGGTGCTGTAGGCGGGTCAGCCGGCTGCCGACAGCCGCTCGTAGAACTCGGCGATCGTCCGGGAGAAGAGCTCCGGCTTCTGCTGGTTCCACGGGTGGCCGACCCGCGGGACGATCCGCAGCTCGGCGTTCGGGATCGTCCTGGCGAGCTCCCGCGCGGGTGCGAGGTTGGCGAGGTCGCGGCTGCCGCACAGGACGAGCGTCGGTGCCTGGATGCCCGCCAGCCCCTCGCGGAAGTTCATGTCCGCGACCACCTGGAGGGCGCCGAGCCACTGCGCCTTGGTCAGGACCATGCGTTCGGCGGCGCGCTCCGGCAGCATCCGGACGATCGTCCGCTGGATCGCCATGAGCGCGGGAGGTACGCGGACCTGGCTGCCCGAGAGGACGAGGGACGCGACGCGCTCGGGAAAGTCGAGCACGAGCTGGGTCGCCGTCATCGCGCCGAGCGACAGGCCGCAGACGTGCGCCCGGTCGACCCCGCGCTCGTCGAGCAGGTCCCGCAGCGCGCGTGCCGCACCAGCGAACGTGAAGGCGCCGGGCGTCGCGGCCCGGTCGAGCCCGGGGATGTCCGGGGCCAGGCCCGTGAACCCGGCGGGCAGGGCACGCAGCTGCGCCTCCCACGGATCGATGCCGGCGCCCAGCCCCGGCAGGAACAACACGGTCTCGACATCGGCGGCCATGCTCGTCAACCTAATGGAATGGTTGACTGGCGACCATGGAAGACGGCCTGGGCGCTGGGCGCCTCGAAGTGATCGCCGGCCCCATGTTCGCGGGTAAGTCCGAGGAGCTGCTGCGCCGGGTGCGCCGTGCCCGCATCGCCCGGCGCGGGGTGCTGGTGGTGAGTCACTCGCTCGACGCCCGCAGGGGTCTGGGCAGAGTGACCTCGCACTCGGGTCAGGGTGTGCCCTCGCACACGGTGTCGGACGCCGCGGAGATCCTCGCCCTGGTCGACGCCGACGCCGACGCCGGGACGGGGACCGCGACCGAGCTCGTCGCCGTCGACGAGGCGCAGTTCTTCGGCGCGGGCCTCGTGCCCGTGGCCTCGGAGCTCGCCCGCCGGGGGCTCGTCGTCGTGGTCGCGGGACTGTCCGTCACCTTCGACGGGCAGCCCTTCTCACCCCTGCCCGAGCTGATGGCGCTCGCCGAGTCGGTGGAGAAGCTCACCGCCGTCTGCTCGGTGTGCGGCGCGGACGCGGCCTTCCACGTCCGGGTGCCAGGTGCACCACCGGTGACCGCCGCCGACGACACCGGCAATGCGGGCGGCGCGCTCGTCCCGGTCGCCGCGCACGTCGGCGGCTCGGAGTCGTACGAGGCGCGCTGCCGTCGGCACGCCGGGCGCGCGGAAGGGCGCGAGTGACCGGTAGTGGCTGACGCCCCGACGGCCGCTCGCGCCCTTCGGCGCGGCGAGGTCTGCTGCTGCCCCGAGGGTCAGACCTTGCGGAGCGAGTGGTACTCCGGGCAGTCGAACGGGTCGCGTGCCGCGAGCCCCACCCGGTTCAGGTAGTTGACGACGAGCAGGTACGAGTGCGCCAGGGTCGTCTCCGTGTAGGGGATGCCGAGGTTGGCGCAGTGCTCCCGGACGATCACGGCGGTCCGGATGAGGTGCGGCCGCGGCATGCTCGGGAACAGGTGGTGCTCGGTCTGGAAGTTGAGCCCGCCCATGAGGATGTTCATGAACCGGCCGCCGCGGATGTTGCGCGAGGTGAGCACCTGCTTCGAGAGGAAGTCGAGGTTGCTGTCGGCCGGGATGATCGCCATGCCCTTGTGGTTCGGTGCGAACGAGGCGCCCATGTAGACGCCGAAGACGGCCAGCTGGACACCGAGGAACGCGAAGGCCATGCCGAGCGGCAGCACCAGGAACAGGATCGCGACGTAGACGCTGAGGCGGACGGCGATGGTGACCAGCTCGCCCACACGGGACCGGAGGGTCTCCGGCTTGCCCTGGAAGAGCGACTGGATCGAGGTGACGTGCAGGTTCAGGCCCTCGAGAGTGAGGAGGGGGAAGAACAGCCAGCCCTGGTAGCGGTTGATCCACCGCTTGAGCCCGCGGTGCTGGCGGACGCCTTCCTCGGTGAAGGCGATCGTGTCGTTCGCGATGTCCGGGTCCTTGCCGACCCGGTTCGGGTTCGCGTGGTGCCGGGTGTGCTTGTTCATCCACCACGAGTAGCTGATGCCGACCACTGCGTTGGCGAGGAAGCGGCCGAGCTGGTCGTTACGGCGTCCGGACTCGAGGACCTGGCGGTGCGACGCCTCGTGTGCGACGAAGGCGAACTGCGTCAGCACCAGGCCGAGCGCTCCTGCCATGAGGAGCTGGAACCAGGAGTCGCCCAGCAGGACGAAGCCCGTGACGATCCCGCCGAGCGCGACGGTGAGCGCGGCGAGGGTCCAGGCGTAGTAGCGGTGCGCCCGGTGGAGCAGTCCGGCGTCGCGCACGGTGCGTGCCAGCGACGAGTAGGTGCTGGTCACCGGCTGCGCATTGGGGTCGCGGGGTTTCGTCGGGCGGAAACCGTCGCGGACGAGGGGGGCAGCTTGGGCCATGTGGTCCTCACATGCTCGGTGTCGACTTCTCAGTCGTGGAATCGGACGATCTCGTCCATCACGCAGATACCGAGGAGCCTACGGGACCGTAGGTTAGGGCCGCGAGAGGCAGTTGTGGACGCTTCGCGAAGGCTTTTAGACGGTGTATTGACCTGGACTTGCCGATTCCATTCCGAATTGATCCGGAAAATCCGATTTGCACGGACTTTCGCTCACGGCTCGGGGTCCTCGACGAGCGGCACGAACCGGTACCCGCCGTGGTCGGTGGCGCGGGTGCGTCCGTCGGGCAGGCGCTCGATGAGCAGCAGCGTGGTCCGGATGGGGATGACCATGCGGCCGCCGTACCCGATCTGGTCCACCAGGGCGCGCGGCAGCGCGGGCGCCGAGGCGGACACGAGGATCCGGTCCCAGCCGTTGGGCCGGGGGTGCCCGAGCGTGCCGGGCGTGGCCTGCTCGATGCTCGCCCAGCTCATCCCGGTGCGTGCGAGGTTGGCCGCGCCCCACTCGGCGAGCCTGCTGTCGCGCTCCACGCCGAGCACCGAGCCCTGGGGCCCGGCGAGGTAGGCCAGCAGCGCGGTGGTCCAGCCGGAGCCGGAGCCGACGTCGAGCACGCGTGCGCCGAGCGGTACGCGCAGCAGGCGGAGCATGGCGGCGACCGTCGCGGGCTGCGAGGAGGTCTGCCCGCGCCCGATGGGCAGCGGGCGGTCCTCGTGCGCGAGCGGCCGCTGGGAGCGCGGCAGGAACTCCCTGCGGGGGACCGCGCGCATGGCGCGTTCGATGTCGTCGTGCACTGCTACCGGTTCAGAGGCCATCGGGATCACCCGGTCCCAGGGTAGGCACAGGCGGATCGAGGTCGCCAGGTGCCCGCCCCAGCGGTTCGGCGACCGCCCGTGGTGGAGGGTCGCGACACAGGGTGGGCAAGGCCACGCTCCCGTCGGTTTGAACCCGTCGGGGGCGTCGCGTAACCTAGTGCTTCGGTGTGCTGTCTGCGCACCCGTCCTGCGTGCCCATGGCGCACCGCACTCGACCGCCGCGGCGGAGCGAGTCACAGCAAAGCCGGTGGATCCCGTCGTGCGCGCACGCCAAGACTAGAGAGATGAGTTGAACGTGGTTTACGCGATCGTCAAGGCTGGTGGCCGTCAGGAGAAGGTGTCCGTCGGGAGCATCGTCGTCATGGACCGTGTCCAGGCGAAGCCCGGTGAGACCCTCGAGCTCGCTGCCCTCCTGCTCGTGGACGGGGAGAAGGTGACCACCGACGCGAAGAAGCTGGCGAAGGTCAAGGTCACCGCTGAGGTCGTTCGGGACGAGAAGGGTCCCAAGATCACGATCCTCAAGTACAAGAACAAGACCGGCTACCGCAAGCGTCAGGGTCACCGTCAGTCGCTGACCCGGCTCAAGGTCACCGGCATCAAGTGACTTCCGCTGCGGACCTCCTCGTCTGATGAGTGAGTCCGCGCGAGATCCAGATACTTCTTCTTCTCCTTCGTAGCGAAAGACAGGTCCTGAGATGGCACACAAGAAGGGCGCGAGCTCCTCGCGCAACGGTCGTGACTCCAACGCCCAGCGCCTCGGTGTGAAGCGCTTCGGTGGCCAGGTCGTGAAGGCCGGCGAGATCATCGTCCGCCAGCGCGGCACCCACTTCCACCCCGGCATCAACGTCGGCCGCGGTAAGGACGACACGCTGTTCGCCCTCACCCCCGGCGCCGTGCAGTTCGGTGCGCGTCGTGGCCGCAAGGTCATCGACATCGTGACAGTCGAGGCCTGAGTACCGGCTTCCGCGTAAGGGGGCGCACCGGTGACGGTGTGCCCCCTTCGCCTTTTTCTCGAGCGGCTCGTAGCGGGCCGCTCTGCATGTGCAGTGTGTGCCTGAGCAGTTTTTGAGAGGATCGAGACATGGCCAGCTTCGTAGACCGGGTGGTGCTTCATGCCGCCGGGGGAAACGGCGGGAACGGCTGCGCCTCGATCCGTCGCGAGAAGTTCAAGCCCCTCGCGGGGCCGGACGGCGGCAACGGCGGCGACGGCGGTTCCGTCAAGCTCGTCGTCGACGCGAACACCACCACCCTGCTCGAGTACCACCACTCGCCGCACCGTCGGGCGACGTCGGGCACCCAGGGGATGGGCGGCGACAAGGACGGCAGCAAGGGCGGCGACCTGATCCTGAAGGTCCCGGACGGCACCGTCGTGAAGGACCTGGACGGCAACGTCCTGGCGGACCTCGTGGGTGAGGGCGCCGAGTACGTCGTCGCCCCGGGCGGCAAGGGCGGACTGGGCAACCGGGCGCTGTCGTCGCAGACGCGCAAGGCCCCCGGCTTCGCGCTGCTCGGCGAGGAGGGCGACACCGCCGAGATCGAGCTCGAGGTCAAGACGATCGCCGACGTCGCGCTCGTGGGCTTCCCGAGCGCCGGCAAGTCGTCCCTGATCGCCGCGATCTCCGCCGCCCGGCCCAAGATCGCCGACTACCCGTTCACCACCCTGGTGCCGAATCTCGGCGTGGTGCAGGCCGGTCAGTCGCGGTTCACCGTCGCGGACGTCCCGGGCCTGATCCCGGGTGCGAGCGAGGGCAAGGGCCTCGGTCTGGAGTTCCTGCGGCACATCGAGCGCACGGCGATGATCGTCCACGTGCTCGACTGCGCCACCCTGGAGCCCGGTCGTGACCCGATCAGCGACCTCGACGTGATCGAGGAAGAGCTCGCCAAGTACGCCGGGGACATCGGCATCGAGGGCGGCCGGGTGCCGCTCAACGAGCGCCCCCGGCTCATCGTGCTCAACAAGATCGACGTACCCGAGGCCCGCGAGCTCGCCGAGTTCGTGAAGTCGGACCTCGAGGAGCGCGGGCTGCGCGTCTTCGAGATCTCGACCGCGAGCCACGAGGGCCTGCGCGAGCTGAAGTTCGCGCTGGCCGAGACCGTCGAGAAGGCCCGCGCCGCGGCGCCGCCGCCCGCGCCCGCCCCGGTCGTGCTGCGCCCGCGCGCCGTCGACGAGGCCCGGTTCACCGTGCGCCGTCTCGGTGGCGACGAGACCGGCTACTGGTTCGAGGTGCGCGGCACCAAGCCCGAGCGCTGGGTCAAGCAGACCGACTTCAACAACGACGAGGCCGTCGGCTTCCTCGCCGACCGGCTCGCGAAGATCGGCGTCGAGGACGGGCTGTTCAAGGCGGGCGCCGTCGCCGGCGACGAGGTGCGCATCGGCGACCCGAAGAACGCCGTCGTCTTCGACTGGGAGCCCACGCTGCAGACCGGTCCGGAGCTGCTCGGTGGCCGCGGCACCGACCTGCGTCTCGAGCAGAACGACCGGCCGACGCGCGGCGACAAGCGCCGGGAGTTCAACGAGCGCATGGACGCCAAGTCCGAGGCCCGGCGCGAGCTGTGGACCGAACGCGAGGCCGGCCACTGGACGGACCCGGACTCCGAGTGACCACTCCGCCGAGGTAGAACCCTGGCGAGGTAGAACTGTGGCGAGATAGAACCTGGCGGGGGGTCTCGACAAGCTCGACCACCGGTGGTCGAGCTTGTCGAGACCCTCGCCACAGTTCTGTCTCGGCGGTGGCGGGTGACCGGTGCGTGAAATGGCCGCGCGTCGCGGGCGGTACTCCGGCGAGGATGGGGGCGTGAGCTCCATCGAACCCTCGGTCAGCCCCCAGGATGCCCCGAGCGCCCGGTCCGTGATCGCCGGCGCCCGGCGCGTGGTGGTCAAGATCGGCTCGTCGTCCCTGACGGGCCCGGACGGGCACCTCGACGTCGGCGCGCTGCGCGGGGTCGTCGAGGTGCTGGCCGCCCGGCAGGCCGCCGGCACCCAGATAGTGCTGGTGACCTCGGGCGCGGTCTCGGCGGGCATCGGCCCGCTCGGTCTCGGCTCGCGGCCGCGCGACCTCGCCACCATGCAGGCGGCGGCGTCCGTGGGCCAGGGCCAGCTCGCCGGCCGGTACCAGGAGGAGTTCGCGGCGTTCGGGATCCAGATCGGCCAGATCCTGCTCACCGCCGAGGACACCGTCCGCCGCGCCCGCTACCGCAACGCGCAGCGGGCCCTCGAACGTCTGCTCGTGCTCGGCGTGGTGCCGGTCATCAACGAGAACGACGCCGTGACCACCGACGAGCTGAAGTTCGGCGACAACGACCGCCTGGCCGCGCTCGTGTCGCACCTCGTGCGGGCCGACGCGCTGCTGCTGCTGACGGACGTCGACGGCCTGCACGACGCGCCGCCGTCGCGCCCCGGCGCCCGGCGCATCCCGCAGGTCGACGACCTCGCCGAGATCGCGGGCGTCGAGGTGACCGCGCGCGGCAGCGCCGTCGGCACGGGCGGCATGGTCACAAAGCTGGAGTCGGTACGGATCGCCACCGGCGCGGGCGTCCCCACCGTCCTGACGCTCGCGAGCAACGCGGCGGCCGCCCTCGCCGGGGACGACGTCGGCACCTTCTTCTCCGCCACGGGTCGCCGCACGTCGGCGCGCCGCCTGTGGATCGCGCATGCGGCACGCACGGAGGGCCGCCTCCACCTGGACGACGGCGCCGCGCGTGCGGTGCTCGGCGGCCGCGCCTCGCTCCTGCCGGCCGGGATCACGAAGGCGGAGGGCCAGTTCGACGCGGGTGACCCGGTGGAGCTCGTCGGGCCCGACGGCACGGTGGTCGCGCGCGGGCTCGTCGCCTTCGACGCGAGCGACCTCCCCGCGCTCCTGGGGCGCTCCACGTACACGCTCCGCGAGGAGCTGGGGGGAGGGTTACGACCGCGTGGTCGTGCACCGGGACGACCTGGTGCTCGACCGGCCGGCCGGCTGACAGGTGCGGCCGTGATCTCCCCGGCTCGTCGCTGACTTCGGTCCGTTGCACAGACCCGTCATTGACTTCGGTCCGTTGCATGACGGCGCCGACCGTCCACACCACGGATTCGCCCTCGGCTCCGGTCCTCGCCCGACGTACTCTCGGAGCATGACGACAGCGATCCACGACGCGATACCTGCCGGAGGCGAGAGCACCGGAGCGGCCACGCCGCCGTCGGGCGCCGCGGAGGTGGACGTCACCGCAGCGGTGCGCGACGTCGCCCGGCGTGCGAAGGTCGCGTCGCGCACCCTCGCCACGGCGAACCGCATGACGAAGGACGCAGCGCTCGGCGCGATCGCGGGTGCCCTGGTCGGCGCCGCGGACCGGATAGTGGCCGCGAACGCCGAGGACCTGGAGCGGGGGCGCGCGAACGGGATGTCCGACGGGCTCCTGGACCGCCTCGCGCTGACCCCGGAGCGGATCGCGCAGATCGCCGACGCGCTGCGCGACGTCTCGGGCCTGCCCGACCCGGTCGGCGAGGTCGTGCGCGGGCAGACCCTGCCGAACGGCCTGCGCCTGCGCCAGGTCCGCGTGCCCATGGGCGTCGTCGGCATGATCTACGAGGCCCGGCCCAACGTCACGGTCGACGCCGCGGGCCTGGCGCTGAAGTCGGGCAACGCGGTGATCCTCCGCGGCGGGAGCGCGGCGGCGGCGTCGAACGACGTGATCGTCACGGTGATGCGGGACGCGCTGACGGCGCAGGGCCTGCCGGCCGACCTCGTCCAGACGATCGACGCGTACGGCCGGGCCGGCGGCGTGGCGCTCATGCGCGCCCGCGGCCTCGTGGACGTGCTCATCCCGCGGGGCGGCGCCGACCTCATCCAGACGGTGGTCCGCGAGTCCCTCGTGCCCGTGATCGAGACGGGCGTCGGCAACGTGCACGTCTACGTGGACGCCACCGCCGACGTCGCCATGGCCGTCGCGATCGTGATGAACGCCAAGACCCAGCGGGTAGGCGTCTGCAACGCCGCGGAGACGCTCCTCGTGCACCAGGACGCCGCGGCCGGCTTCCTCCCGGCGGCCCTCACCGCGCTGTCCGACGCCGGTGTGGTGCTGCACGGCGACCCGGCGGCCATGGCCTTCGCCCCGGCCGGTGCCGACATGGTGCCCGCGACGGACGAGGACTGGGCGACCGAGTACCTCGCGCTGGAGCTCGGCGTCCGGGTGGTGCCGTCGCTCGACGAGGCGATCGAGCACATCCGCACCTGGTCCTCCGGGCACACCGAGGCGATCGTGACGCGCGACATCGCGGCGGCCGACAAGTTCGTCGCGGAGGTCGACTCTGCGGCGGTGATGGTGAACGCGTCCACCCGGTTCACCGACGGCGGCGAGCTGGGCCTGGGCGCCGAGATCGGTATCTCCACGCAGAAGCTGCATGCTCGTGGTCCCATGGGACTGACCGAGCTCACCACCACCAAGTGGGTGGTGACGGGGGACGGGCACGTCAAACCGTGACGGCCCGTCGGCGTCCGGAGATTTCCCCAGGATCTCCTTGCGGCCCAGTGCCACGATGTACAGGCCGCAATTCGTCCGTGAGAGACTAAAGCCCACCTGAGCACGTCCGACTGGGAGGAACCCCCGTGCTGCACAACGCTGTCCTGGCCGCCGAGGCCGCTACGGAGCACGCCAACGAGCCGATCGCACCGATCGTCCTCGGCCTGATCGCCTTCGGCTCCCTCGTGGCCGCGCTGGTCGTCACGTACGCGTTCCGCAACGTCGGCAACCGACACTGATCCGCCTGACGGGGAGCCTGACGACCAGATGAGTGCACCCACGGTATGAGTGCCCCTACTGGGAGCAGGCCGCGCATCGGGGTGATGGGCGGTACGTTCGATCCCATCCACCACGGCCACCTCGTCGCCGCCAGCGAGGCGGTCGCCCACCTGGGGCTGGACGAAGTCGTCTTCGTCCCCACGGGCCGACCGGGATTCAAGCAGCAGCAGCGGGTCACCCAGGCCGAGCACCGTTATCTCATGACGGTGATCGCGACGGCGTCGAACCCCCGCTTCACGGTGAGCCGCGTCGACATCGACCGAGCGGGCCTCACCTACACGGTGGACACCCTCCGGGACCTGCGCCAGCAGCGGCCGGAGGCGGACCTCTATTTCATCTCTGGTGCGGACGCCATCCAGCAGATTCTTCGGTGGAAGGATGCCGAGAAGCTGTGGGACATGGCACACTTCGTCGCTGTCACACGGCCAGGGCACAAGCTCTCCGTTGACGGGCTTCCTCGGGACGGTGTGACGACGCTCGAGGTGCCTGCGCTAGCCATCTCCTCGACCGACTGCCGTCGTCGGGCCGAGGAGGGGTTGCCGGTCTGGTATCTGGTGCCTGACGGCGTGGTCCAGTACATCGCCAAGCACGGACTGTATCGAGGTCTTCACGATGAGTGACAACAATGGTCGTCCCATGACGCGCCGCGAGATTCGCGAGCGTGAGGCTGCCGCTGCGGCCGCAGCCGCCGGTGGTACCGGTGGCAGCGCCTATCCGCCCCAGGGCGGGCAGCAGCAGCCTCCGCACCGTGGCGCGCCCGCGCCCGAGGGCGGCGGCTGGTCGCCGCAGACCCCGCCGGTCGCCCGCCCCCCGCAGGCGACGGGCGGCTCGCGCGGTGTGGACGCGACCGGTCGCCTGACACCCGTGCAGCAGCCTGGCGGCAACCCGCCGCCGTACGCCCCCGGTGCGCCCGGACAGGGCCGGCCGGGTGCCGCGCCGTCCGGTCCTGGTGGCCAGGGTGCCGCGCCGTCCGGCCCCGGCGGCTTCGCTCCCGGTCGTGGCCAGCAGGCCCCGGGTCCCGGTGGCCCCGGCCAGCAGGGCCCGGGCGGACAAGGCCCGCAGGGCGGGCCGCCCAGCCCGTTCGGCGCCCGTCCGTCCGCCGCGCCCGTGCCACCCGCCCCGCAGCAGGGTCGGTCGGGCAGGTTCGGTGGGCAGAACGCTCCGCAGGGCCCCGGTCCTGGCATGCCGCCGGCTGCCGGCCGGCCCGGCGACCCCGGCCAGACGGCGCAGTGGGGACCCCCTCCTTCCGGGCCCACCCAGTCGCCGTCGGGCCCGCCGTCACCGTTCGGGACGCGACCCGGAGCACCTGCGGGCCTCGGCCAGCAGCGTCCCGGGAGCCTTGCCCCGCCGGCCGGAGGCCCGTCGAGCGGTCCGATGGCCGGCGGCGCTCCCGCGCCCGCACTTCCCTGGGAGGCCGGTGCCGCGGCGGCCCCGCAGTCGCTGCCGCCGGGCGGGGCGCCCACGGCCCCCGGTTCCCCGTTCCCCGGGCGTCCCGGTGCGGCGGGCGGCCCTGGCGGCCCCGGCTCCGGCCCGGTGGGCGGTCCTGGACAGCAGTTCCCGGGCGCACCCGGCGGCCAGTTCGCTGCCGGCCCGGCGGCGCCGTCCCGCAACTCCCGCCGCGAGGTGGAGGAGGAGTGGGACGAGGAGGAGGACGAGGGCCCGCAGTACACCTGGCTGCACTACATCATCCTGGTGGTCGTGGCATTCGTGCTGGGCCTCCTGATCTGGAACCTGGTGCTCAAGGGCGACAGCGGCGCCGTCACGGGCGCTGCCGGCCTGCTGGGCAGTCTGCCGGGCAGCCTGCCCGGCTTCAACGGAGGAGATGCGGCATGACCGCTACGGAGCGGGCCACAGAGCTTGCGATCATCGCTGCGCGAGCCGCGAGCAGTGTCAAGGCGCAGGAGATCATCGCGCTCGACGTGAGCGAGCAGCTGGTGCTCACCGACGTGTTCCTCATCGCGTCCGGTGCCAGCGAGCGTCAGGTCTCCGCGATCGTCGACGCGGTCGAGGAGCAGCTCTTCAAGGAGGGCGTCAAGCCGATCCGCCGGGAGGGCAAGGCGCAGGCGCGCTGGGTGCTCATCGACTTCGGTGACGTCGTCGTGCACGTGCAGCACGCCGAGGACCGCACGTACTACGCGCTCGAGCGGCTGTGGAAGGACTGCCCGGCGATCGACCTCCCGGAGGACGCCCAGGGCGGCGGCGACACCGGCGAGTACAGCGACCCCGACGACGGCGCCATCTACCTGGCGGGGGACTCGCGCCGGTGACAGCTGGGACGGTAGTGCTGCTGCGCCACGCGCGCACCGCGTACAACGCGGGACTGCGGCTGCAGGGTCAGATCGACATCCCGCTCGACGAGGTCGGGCGGTGGCAGGCGGAGCAGGGCGCCACGGCCCTCGCGGCGTCGCACAAGGCTTCCCTCGTGGTCGCCAGCGACCTCGGGCGTGCCCGGGACACGGCAGCCGCCTACGCGCGGCACGTGGGCCTGGAGGTCGTGACCGACGCCGGGCTGCGCGAGCGCTCGTTCGGCATCTGGGAGGGCATGACCGACGCCGAGATCGCCGAGCGCTGGCCGGACGAGCACGCGGTCTGGCGGAGCGGCGGGGAACCCCCGGTCGAGGGGGTCGAGTCCAAGGACGTGGTCGCCCGCCGGATGGAGGAGTCGGTGCTGCGGCACGCCGAGGCGCTGAGCGCGGGGGAGACCCTGGTCGTGGTCTCGCACGGTTCGGCGATCACCCAGGCGATCACGCGGCTGCTGGGCCTCGACCCGGCGACCTGGCGTGGGCTGCACGGCCTGCACAACGTGCACTGGTCGCACCTGCACGCCTCCGCGCCGGGCGCGGCACCGGCCTGGCGGCTCGTCGCGCACAACGTGGGCGCCGGATACCCGCTCGACACCTGGCAGTCAGGGCCGGAGGCCCGGCAGTAGGTGCCCGGGTTCTCGGCGGGGCTGTCGGCGGGATCGTCGGCCGGATCGTCGGCGTGATGGAACGCACGCAGGTTTTGATTTGGTCCCTGGCGTAGGTCTGCATAGACTAACCACGCTCGCCCGGCCGGATGGCTGGGGGAGACCAGTTCGGGGCTGTGGCGCAGCTGGTAGCGCACCTGCATGGCATGCAGGGGGTCGGGGGTTCGAGTCCCCCCAGCTCCACCGAAACACCTGGTCAGAGGCCATTACGGAATCCTGTAACAAGGAGGAAGGGATGGCCTCTCGCTATTGGCTCACCAGTTCGGCGCCCGTCCCGGACGAGACTCCCGGAGGGCTTGCAGGTTCCTGCAAGCTGCGTCCGCGCGGCTGGTGTTCACTGCGTCCTACGAAGCAACGGGCAGACCGGCCGTGTACTGGCGGTGGTCTCCGGCGCCGCAACGTGCGCCGCCATCCGTGACCAGGCGCAGCAGCGCTCGTCTGCCAGCGCCGGGGCGGTCAGGTCCCCACGTGAATACAGGAGGCACTCATGGTTCAGAAACTCACCCGAGCACTGCTGACGTTCGCGCTCGTGGTCGGCGCGCTCATCGTGGCGCCGAACTCGGCCACAGCCGCCGGCACGTGTGCGGGTACGCGAATCGACACGATCACGCACCGCAGCAGCGTGACGGACAACGTCGTCGCCCACACCGGGATCTACAAGCTGAGCAACACCCGGTACTGCGTCCGCTCGCTCAAGTACGGAGTACTGAACGGCACGCAGACGTGGATGAATCTCAAGGTCTACGAAACGCTCGGCCGGACCACGGTGGACCTCCTCGATGAGGACTACGGACACTTCTACGAGTATGCGGGACCTCTCACGGTCACCGTTTCCTCGTCTGACCGTTGCGTCGCATTCGGTCTGGACATGAAGAACCGAGGCGGCAGCTACATCGTCGACAGCGACGACGTCTATGGTCCTTTCTGCTGAGTACGGTCTGGCCCGGATCCGTGGGTAGCTGGGAGCAGCTGGTAACCCTGGCGTCGATGCCGGGCGAGTCCGGCTGAAGAACGGGAGCGGTGATCTCGTGGCACGGCGTGCCGGTCAGGACGAGATCACCGCTCCTGAGTGCTGGTGCCAGCACTGCAGCCTTACCGCCAGGCTGCTCCCGGCCCCTGGTCCAGCCTGACCAGGGTCTCCGCGCGCTCCCGCCGGCCGGCGTCGTCCAGCCCGAGGCCCGACGCCGTCGACGCCCCGCAGAAGACGTCCGACCCCGGCAGGTTCCCGTCGAGCAGGAACCGCGTGGTGGTGTTCAGCGCGCAGGGGTTGTCGTCATAGACGTAGACCCCGTGCCCGCCGCTGTCGACGCTGACCAGCCGGGCCCGGTCGCCGAACGCCTCGCGAGCGATCTCGCCGCCCCGGTGCGGCGTCGCCGGGTCCCGCAGGTTCTGCAGCACGAGGACGTTCTCCGGTCCCTCGTCCGCGAACTTCACCGGCGGGTCGACCGGGTCGTTGTGCCAGTAGGCGCACGGCGTGATGTTCGCCGCCGCCGCACCGAACAGCGGGTAACGCTCGCGGTCGACGGCGACGGCGCGCCGGTAGGTGCTGACGTCTTCGGCCCAGTCGGTGTCGTTGCAGGTGACGGCGAGGAACGCGGACCAGGTGTTGTCGTAGGGCGAGGGGGTCGCCGCCTCCCCGGCGGGCTGCTGGACGGCGTCCGCCGCGCGCGGCGCGCCCGCGACGGGCTCCAGCTTCTCCGCGTACCGGCGGGCGGACGCCGCGTCGGCGTCGGCCAGCGACTGCCAGAGCTGCGCGGCCATCGGGAAGCTGCTGTCGCCGTAGGCCGCGACGAACATGTAGAACCGGAAGGTGCCGCCGTCGATCCCCGCGACGGGCCGGCGCTCGAGACGGTCCGCCTGGGCGAGGAAGTTCTTCCGCACCTGGCCGGGTGTCCGGCCGATCCCGTAGCTGTCGTGCCGCTGCGCCGCCCAGGTCGCGAAGTCGGGGAAGCGGTCCTCCATGCCGAGCCCGAACCTGCGCAGGCTGCCCCGGTCGAGCGACGTCGCGCCGAGGTTGCTGTCCACCACTATCCGGTCGCCCTGTTCGGGGAACAGCGAGGCGTAGGCGGCGCCCAGCGCAGTGCCGTACGACGCGCCGTAGAAGCTGAGCTTCTCCTCGCCGAGCGCCTCCCGGATCTGGTCCATGTCGCGTGCGGTGTTGGCCGTCGTCATGTGCTGCATGCGGCCCTCCGGGTCGTTGGCCGCGCACTGGTCGGCGATCTTCCGCGCGAACCGTGCCTGCTCGGTGACCGCGGCGGCGTCCTCGGCGTACCGCGGGACGTTGCCCGGGTAGTTCTGCTCGACCGTGAAGCCGCAGCTCACCGGTGCCGAGTGGCCCACCCCGCGCGGGTCCATGCCGATGAGGTCGTAGGCGTCCAGGACCGTCGACGGCATGCCGAGCCCGCTCATGTCCGCCGGCTGCGAGAGGCCCGAGCCACCAGGCCCGCCGGGGTTCAGGAGCAGTACGCCCTGCCGGTCAGCGGGTTTCGTGCTGGCCAGCCGGGAGATCATGATCTCGATCGTCGTCCCGTCGGGCTGGTCGTAGTCCAGCGGTACGGGGACCGTCGCGCACTCCAGCTGTGCCCGCGCTGCTTCCGGCATGTCCGCCGGACAGGCTCCCCACTCCGGCCCGCTCGTCCGTTCCTCGTCGCCGGCGGCCGGCGCGGCCAGCAGCGATCCGGCGAGCCCCGCCGTCGCCGCCAGCGCCAGCCCGGCCCTGATCATCCGTCGTGCATCCATCTCGCACCCCTCGTCCGGTCGCTCTTGCTCGACACGTGCGAGATCCACTCCAGACCGTGTTCCAGGAACAGGGTCAACCGCTCGGTGCTGTGACGCGGGTCACCGTGCCGACGGTGGGTGGGTCGATGGTGGGTGGGCCGACGGCGGGTGTGTCGACGATCACCGTCCCGTCGGCGTCGGTGCCATTGACCTCAACCGGGGTTGAGGTTCTAGCGTCGGACGTATCGACATCTTGCGATGAGAGGACCGGAAATGCCTGTCTACACCCTGCCTGACCTGCCCTACGACTACGCGGCGCTCGAGCCGCACATCAGTGGGCGGATCATGGAGCTGCACCACGACAAGCACCACGCCGCGTACGTGGCGGGCGCCAACGCCGCGCTCGACGCGCTGGCCGCGGCACGGGACACCGGCGACCTCGCCGCGGTGAACCTGCACGAGAAGAACCTCGCGTTCAACCTGGGCGGGCACACCAACCACACGGTGTTCTGGCACAACCTCTCGCCCGAGGGCGGCGGCGAGCCGGACGGCGAGCTCGCGGCGGCCATCGCCGACCAGTTCGGCAGCTTCGCGGCGTTCAAGGCCCACTTCGCGGCGGTGGCGACGGGTATCCAGGGCTCCGGCTGGGCCGTGCTCGGCTGGGACAGCATCGGCGGGCGGCTGCTGGTGTTCCAGCTGTTCGACCAGCAGGCGAACGTGCCGCTGGGCGTCACGCCCCTGCTGATGCTCGACATGTGGGAGCACGCCTTCTACCTGGACTACCTCAACGTCAAGGCCGAGTACGTCAAGGCGTTCTGGAACCTGGCGAACTGGTCCGACGTCGCAAGCAGGCTCGACCGGGCGCGCGCCACCACGGGAAGCCTCATCACCGCGGCGTGACCGTGCGGGACGGTGAAGGGTCGCCCTGGTGGGCGGCGTCGGGCGGCGAAGGCTCGCTTTGGTCCCAGCGGCCTCATCGGTCTAGACTGACGACGCTCGCCCACGTGGGCGAACACCCTTTCGGGGCTGTGGCGCAGCTGGTAGCGCACCTGCATGGCATGCAGGGGGTCGGGAGTTCGAGTCTCCCCAGCTCCACCGAAACATCTGGTTCAGAGGCCATCTCGTGCCCCTCGAAAGAGGGGGAACGAGATGGCCTCTCAGCATTTGCGCAGCAGGTCGCCCCGATCTCCGTGGTCGATTCGACCGGGTGAATTCGACGTGGCAGCCGGGGGCGTCAATGTGCCGGGCAGAGATCATGGCCGATAATTCGGTTCTCGTCCGTTGCGATCGTGGTGGGGAGTCCCTTCCCGATCGATTTCGAGGGAGATTCATGATGGGTGTGGTCGCGGCAACGAGTGCGGGTGGGGACGTGCCCGAGTCCTTGAACCTGGACTTCTCGGCGTTCGGTCTCGACGGTGAGTTCACACGCCTTCGGCTTCGGGTCATGGACGCGCTCGCGCGCCTGCAGGTGGAACGGTCCAGGGTGGTGAGCGCGATGGAACGTGGCCAGCGTGTCGCCGCGCGATTCCTCGGGCGCGGTGCGCAGGACGTCAATGTGGCGATGGTCAAGGCGGCGGGGTCCTGGCGCGTACTGGATTCGATCCGCAGTTCCGGCACGGTCGAGCAGCTCTCGGTGAGCCTTCCGAACAACGCCTATCACATGAAGGCGGGCCTGCGGATGACCAGCGTGTGGCACCGTTCTGGCCTCGATCCCGATGTCCGGCTCATGCTCGCCGGCGAGGATCCGTCGGCGTACTTCTTCAGTTACGCGCCGCTCCCGATGAAGATCATCGACCGGCGGAGTGTGCTCCTCGAAGGGCCGAGGGTCGCCGGCGAGATGACGGTGATCGACGTCGAGGACCCGGCGTGCCTGGCGGCGGCCCGGGGGTACTGGGACGCGGCGGTGAGCGGCATGTATCCCTGTGACGCCGAGACAGCGGCACTGGCGGACCTGACCGTGCGACAGCGCCGTGTCATCGCGCTGATGCTCACCAGCTCTTCCGACGACGACATCTCCCGGAGGCTCGGCGTGAGCGTCCGAACCGTGCGCACGGAGATCGCCGTGGTGCTCAGCATGCTGGACGCGCCGAACCGGTTCGTGGCCGGGGTACGCCTGCGCGAGCGGCTGGGGATCCGCCCCGCAGGCGGCTGACGGTCTGGTCCACGGTGTCCTGGCCCTCGGTCAGGACCCGCCAGGTCCCGCGGGATCGCCGCCGGCGGACCCGGCGCGCGGCGTTGCAGGATGCTGCAAACTTCGGCCCACTGGCTGGTGCACCCTCTGTACGCGATGCGTCGGTGTCGCACCCGCCGGGGCGAGCTCCTGGTGGGTTCCCCAGGACCGAGGACGAGAATGAGACCGAAGACCCATGCGCGCGGGGCGCTGATGATCGCGCACCGGTTCGACCGGGCATACAGGACGATGACGGCTGCCGTGTCCGTGCTCGCGGTGTCCGCGCTCACGATGTCCGTGGCGATGCCGGCGACCGCCGTCGTCGGTCCGTCGGCGGACCACACGTTCGCCGTCCGGCTGGACATCGGTACCGGGGACAGCAACCGGGCCTGCAGCGGTGCGCTGGTCTCCCCGGGCTGGGTGCTGACTGCCGCGAGCTGCTTCGAGGCGACACCCGGCGCCGGCGACCCGCCGTCGGGCAAGCCGGCACAGCCGGTGACGGCGACCGTGGGGCGCCCGGACCTGACCACGACGACCGGGGCCGTCCGCGCGGTGGTCGAGCTGGTCCCGCACGAGTCTCGCGACCTGATGATGGCCAGGCTGGAGACACCGGTCACGGGCGTCACGCCCGTGACGCTCGGCGTGACCTCGCCCGCCGCGGGCAACACGTTCACCGCGCTCGGCTACGGGCGCACGGCCACGGAGTGGGCGCCGCTGCACCTGAAGTCGGGCGCGTTCGCCGTCGACACCGTGACCGGCGGCGACGTCGCCCTGACCGGTCAGGGCGGCGCGGCGGTCTGCGCCGGGGACGCCGGCGGCCCGGTGCTGCGCACGGTGTCCGGAGAGGTCTCCCTGGTCGCGGTCAGCAGCCGGTCCTGGCAGGCCGGGTGCTTCGGCGCGGACCCTGCAGAGACGCGCACCGGGGCGGTCGCCACGATGGTCACCGACGTTCGCGACTGGGCCCTGGACCTGGTGGCGAACCACTACCCGGTCACCTGGTCGGCCGCGCACAGCACCTCCACCGTCCACCAGGACAACTCCTCGGTAGCCGTCTCCCACAACGGCACCTGGACGGCGGTGGTGTGGACCGGGGACGACGGCGCCGACCCGGCCGACGACCTGCACTCCCGGGTCTGGCTGAAGGTCTACCAGAACGGCGTCACCAGGTTCACGAAGGCCGTCACCGTCTACGACGAGCCGAAGAGCTGGAGGTTCCGGCACCCCGACGTCGGAATCCGGAACGACGGCACGGCGATCGTGGCGTTCATGGCCGACCACGACGGGGACGGGACGTCCGAGGCGCGGGTGAAGTCGTTCGACTCCACCGGCACCCAGAACGGCGACCAGGATGTCAACACCGCCATGACCCGGCAGATGATCACGCCGCGGATCGCCATCGACCCCGACGGGCTCGGCTTCGCCGTCGCCTACGAGTACGGGTACTTCGGGTCCACGGAGGCCAACACGGTGCGGGTGGCCTACTTCAACAGCGTGGGGTCCGGCATGGCGTGGGACAAGCAGGTCAGCACCAACGGCAGCAGCCGCAACCCCGACGTGGCCATGGGCGCGAACGGCAACGCGATCGTCGCCTGGGACCGGGACTACAACGCGAACGGCGACGTGGACGTCGCCGTGCGCGGCTTCGCCCCGAGCGGGGCCGAGGTGCTGCCCGGCTACGTCGTCAACACCAACCGGACCGGCGTGCAGCGGGACGTGAGCATCGCGGCGAACTACGACGGGCACTTCGCCGTCGCCTGGGACACCGACGAGAACGGGACCGACCAGGTAGCGGTGCGCTCCTTCACCGCGGGCGGCACCCCCGGCCCGATCACGCTGTCGTCGCTCCGCGCGGCGCAGCCGAGGGTGGGTGTCGACAGCCAGCGCCGCGTGGTCCTGGCGGTGCGTGCAAGCGGCGAGGTGCTCGTCCAGGGCTTCACGGCAAGCGGCACGACCGCCGACACGCTACCGCCGATCACGGCCACGCCGAGCGCTGACAGCAACTTCTACGTCAACCCGGAGATCGCCGTCGGCGCCACCGGGAAGATCACGCTGACGTACAGCAAGTCCGTCACCACCACCGGATTCAAGAACATCCAGGTCGGCACCGGCCTGTTCAACGGGCGCTGGTAGGCGCCCTCCCCGTCCCCGGGTGGTGCGGCGTGACCCAGACTCCGCCGCACCACCCGGCTCCAGAACTCTTGACCTGCAAGGAGAGACAGATGAACGTCACGATGACCCGGTCCGCGCCGCGGGCCGCCCTCGGGGTACTGGCAGCCGCTGCGGTGGCGGTCGGAGCCCTGTTCGCCTTCTCGGCGAACGCCGACGCCACCCAGACGGGGATCGCTGCCGAGGAACTGCCGCCGTCGGCGGTGGAGGACTTCAGCTATCCGGCCGCCGTGCAGGCGGAGGTGGCGCAGTACGGGATCGAGCTGATCCGTGGTGACGGCCACATCGTCTACCTGGGCGACTGCACCGGCCGCACCGACGCGAACCTCCGGCTCCAGGGCCGCGGCTTCCCCGACTACGACGGTGACGGTGCCGGCGACTACATCTGCTTCCGGGTCGACGGCCCGACCGGATACCTCAAGGTGAGCATCCCCGCAGCCAACGGCATCCGCACCGGCAGCTTCGACGCCGAGGTGACGATGACGCTGGACGGCGAGACCCACACCTACGACGTCCCGGCGGGCGGCTGGAGCCCCATCGGCGAGACCGCCGAGCACGACGATCTCGACTACACGCTCGTCGAGATCCGTATCTGACCGCACCGACAGAGAGGAACGATCATGTCTCCTGCGCACTGGACCAGACGTCAGGTGCTGACCACGATGGCCGGCGCGGCCTTCATCCCCCTCCTTCCGGCGGGTGTGGCGTGCGCTGCTGCGCCCGCGGTCGCCTTGACCGGATCGTCCGACATCCCTGAGGGAGCAGGCCTGCCGGACACGGACCGCGGCCGCGTCGTCTGGGCGTACAAGACCGGCGGCCGAGCCGTCCGGGACGCTGCCGCGTCCGTCCTCAGGGGCGACGACGCGGCCGTCGCGACGTTCCTCGCCACCGGCCTGGCCGCCGCGACGGCGGAGGACAACCGCGCGGCGCTCCTCGACTCCGTACCGTTCTCCGGCCGGTCCGTCCGGTCGGCGGTCAGCACGGCGCTCGACGGCGGCGACGCCGCGGTGGCGACCTTCCTGTCCGGCGGCTTCAGCGGCGCGGTGCAGGAGGACTACCGCGCCGAGGCGCTGTCGGTGCACAGCACCGGAGGCACCGCCGTCCGACGTGCCGCCCAGGCGGCCCTGGACGACGGCACCACCGCCGTGCTGCGCGCGTTCATCGAGGACGGCCAGTACGACGCACAGGACGAGGACGACCGGGCCGAGGTGCTCAGCATCCTGAGCACCGCAACACCCCGGGTCGCCGAGTACGCGCAGCGGGCCCTCGACGACGCCGACCCGGACGCGATCACGTGGTTCCTGGTCACCGGCCAGTACATCGCCAGGGCGCGGGACGAGGAAGCGGCGACCATCGACCAGCTCCTCACGATCGTGGAGAACGAGAGCCGGCGCGCGACCCGCAGCGCCGACGACGCCGTGCTCCAGTCGGAACGGGCCGTGGACGCCGCGGCCCGGACCAAGGCGGCGGCGCTCGAGGCGAAGGCCGAGGCGGAGGCAGCGGGCGACGACGTCGCTCGTGCCGCCCGTGCGGCCAAGCGGGCCGCCCGCGCGGCCAACGGTGCGGCGAAGGCCGCCACCACCGCGATCGACGCGTCACGCGTGGCACAGTCGGCGGCGCACCGGGCGACGCGTGCCGCACAGGCGGCGGCGTCCGCCGCAGGGGCGGCGAGCCGCGCCGCCGCCCGCGCCTACAGCACGTCCATCGCGGCGTCCAAGGACGCCGCGAACGCCGGTGCCGCACGCCAGGCCGCGGAGGCGGCCCGCGACGCCGCAGTCCTCGCGGACTCGGCCGCGGGTGCGGCCGACGCGGCGGCCACCGCGTCGTGGAACGCGTCAGCGGCGGGCAGCGCCGCGGCGTCCGCGGCGGTCAACGCGGCGGAGTCGGCGTTGGCGGCGTCCGCGGCGGCAGACGCCGCGGGTGTCGCACAGAGCGAGGCCGCCGAGGCGCGTCGCCAGGCGGCCAAGGCCGACGCGGCGGCCGAACGCGCGACGAGCGCGGCACGGATCTCGACCGCCCTCGCCCGCAAGGCGGCTCAGGCAGCGGAGTCGGCCCGGGACGCCGCCCGAGGTGCCGCGGCACACGCGCGAAACGCGGCGGCGGCGGCCGACGAGGCGGCGGACCACGCCGGCGACGCGATCGAGTACGCCAAGCGCTCGAACACGGCGGCAACGGCGGCTCGTGCCGCGGCGGAGGCGGCCCAGGCCGCGCTCGACCAGGCCGCCACGGTAGCGGCCGACGCGGCGCAGGCGGAGCTCGACCGTCTGGCGGACGATGCTGCGCAGGCCGTCCAATGGGCTCAGGCGGATGCGGAGGAGGAGGCGACCCGGATCACCCGTGCCAGTAAGGACCGCACCCAGGAGGCCCTGCAGTCCGAGGAGTTGCGGGCCCTGATCGCCCAGGCGGAGACCGCCCACGCGGCCGGGGACGTGCCGACCGCGCTCGACGCAGGGCGGCGGGCTGCCGTGCTGCTGCTCGACTCACCGAGCACCTGGACCAGGACGGCCGCCGAACGCATGCTGGCCGGCTCCGACGAGGACGAGCTCGTGTGGATCAGCACCGACCGGGTCAGCGCCCTGCGCCTCGACGACCGGGAGACCGCGAAGTCGATCTCCGCCGCGTCGCCCGCGGCGGTCACCCGGGCCGCGGCTGCGGTGCTGGCCGGCGACAGCGAGGACGCAGTGCGCGCGTTCGTCCGGGGCGGGGCTGCCGTCGCGGGCGTGGACGACAACCGGGCGAGCATCCTGGAGATCCTCGCCGAGGCCCCGGGCCGTGCCGTGCGGGCCGCCGCCGGGGCGGCGCTGGACGACGGGCGGCCGGCCGTGCTGCAGAGCTTCCTGAAGAACGGGTTCTTCGTGGCGCTCAAGGAGGACGAGCGGGCCGAGATCCTGGCCCTCCTGGACACCGGCGGCCCCTACACCCAGGGGGCCGCCCAGATCGCGCTCGACGGGACGACCGCCATGCGGCACGCGTTCGTGACGTCCGGGAAGCCTCACATGGCGCGGCTCGACCAGGACCGCGAGGCGCACCGCTCCGCGATCGCCGCCATGCTCGCGCGTGCCGCGGTGACCGTCGAGGAAGCCTGGGCGGACGCGGCCCGTGCGTCGGACGCGGCGGCGACGGCGAACGGAGCCGCGGACGAGGCGAGGATGTGGCGGGAGCGTGCGGCGTCCTGGGCGGCGCGGGCCCAGGCGTCAGCCTCCGAGGCGCGGTCGCACGCCGATGCCGCCGAGGAGTCGGCGGACGCGGCCCGGCAGTCCGCCGCGTCGGCACGCCAGGCGGCCGCCGTGGCACAGGACGCGCGACGGACCGCGAACTACGCGGTGCGGCAGGCGATGATCTCGGCGAGCTCTGCCACCGTGTCCGCGTTCGACGCGCAGCGCTCGGCGTCCAGCGCCCGGGCGGCCGCGCTCGCGGCGGGCCAGGACGCCGCCGCGGCGGCGACCGCCGCCCAGCAGGCCGCCATCGTCGCGTACGTGCGCAAGCAGCAGGAGGACGCGGTGAAGACCGAGCAGGAGGCGGAGCGGAAGCAGGGCCACGAGGATCTCGTGACTGATCCCCGGGAGGACTTCCAGGACCTCACCTCGGGCGACGCCGTCGTCTACTGCTACGAGGGCCGCGACCCGGACGCACCCGACTGGTCGGGGACGGAGATCAACTGGGCGCAGATCTGGAGTCACTCCGCCACGATGACGGCTACGGTGAAATCGGCTGTCGACAAGAGCATCTTCGCCAGGACGAAGGGGACCGACAAGTACGCGATGCTCGCTTCGGAGACGTTCGGCGCTTTCGTCCTGCTGGAGTCCGGCCTGAACTCGTGGGCATCCCGGCGGCAGTACGGCAAGCACAGCAAGCAGTACCAGGACGCCCGTGCGGCCTTCGTGGTCGAGTCGTCTTACTACACCAAGGGAAAGATCATCGAGAAGATGATCAAGAAGACGGTTCCGGACGTCGGCCAGGACGTGGTCGACCTGACGCTGTCGAAGCTCAAGCTGGGCGACTCCATCGGTTCGGGGATCAGCGCGTTCCAGGGCTACTGGACCTGGTAGGTCCCGAGCACCCGCACACCCCTCACGCGTCCCCGCCCGCCAGCCGGGCGGGGACGCCTGGCGTCCATGTTCCGGACATTTGAAATGTCCCCAAGACGGCCCGCGAATGCGGTTACGACGTCCCCCTCTTCAAGGCGAGATTGGGCATACCGGCGCAGACCCCCAGGCGTCGGGCACTCCAGGACTCGCCCCTACGGGAGAAGACCGTGACCGAGAAAGCCCTGACCGCGCCACCGACGACGCCACCCGCCACGACAGCGTGCCTGGTGGCGCTCGATGTCGACGGCACGCTCTCGTTGGACGGGCACATTCCTGACGCGACGGTGACAGCGGTCCAGGCGACTGTCGCATCGGGCCATCACGTGGTGATCGCGACGGGCCGGTCCCTGGTCGGGGTGGCGCCGATCGTCAAGCGGCTCGGGCTGCGTCGAGGCCGCGTGATCTGCTCCAACGGCGCGGTGACCGCGTGCATCGTCGACAGCCGTCTGATCGTCGAGGACGCGGTGCGGTTCGACGCCGGCCGCGTACTGCAGCGGGCCCGCGACGCCATTCCGGACGCGCTGCTCGCGACCGAGGTCCTGGGCAAGGGCTACCAGGTCAACGCCCCGTTCCCGGACGGGCTGCTCAACGGCCGGCAGCAGGTCGTGGGGCGCACCCCTGACCTGTGGGCCGCGCCCACCACGCGCGCCGTCGTGCACGCGGCCGACGTCGCCCGGCTGGGGCGCGAGCTGGGCTGGTTCGACGTGACCGTCACGCTGGGCTCGACCACCGAGCCCGGTGACTGGCTCGACCTGACGGCGCCGAGCCTGTCGAAGGCAAGCGCCCTGGAACGTGTTCGCCGTCGTCTACGAGTTGCCCCGCAGCACACGATCGCGGTCGGTGACGGGCACAACGACCTGCCGATGTTCGAGTGGGCGGCCCGCGCGGTCGCGATGGGGAACGCGCCGGCCGAGGTCCGGTGTGCGGCCGGTGAGGTGTGCGGGAGCATCACCGAGCACGGTGTGGTGGACGTGCTGCGTTCGATCGCGGGTAAGCAGTAGGCCCCGAGCCGTCAGGGCAGGACCGGCCCGATGGAGACCATCAGGCAGAGCGCCAGGACGGCCACGAGCGAGAACCGGAACATCTGTCGCGCCCAGCGGTCGTCGTCGTCCGCCCGGAGCCCGGCGATGCCGAGCCAGGTCCAGTAGGCGCCGACCGCGCCCATCACCACGGTGTAGACGATCCCGACGTAGCCGAACACGGGCAGGAGCAGGGTCGAGACGACGAACGCCACCGTGTAGGCCAGGATCTGGATCTTCGTGTTCCGGATGCTCCGGACCACCGAGATGACCGGGACGCCGGCCCTGGCGTACTCCTCGTGCCGGTAGATCGCGATCGAGTAGAACTCGGGCATCTGCCAGAGGAAGACGGCGAGGAAGACGAGCACCGCGCCGACGTCGACCACACCGGAGACCGCCACGTACCCGGCGAGGACCGGTGCGGCGCCCGAGACGCTGCCGACGAGCGTGCCGTGGATCGAGAGGCGCTTCGAGAGCATCCCGTAGAGCACGACGTAGACGACGAACCCGCCGAGCCCGACGGCCACCACCAGCCAGTTCGTCCAGGCGACGAGCATCGCCATGCCGACGACGCCGAGCACCACGCTGAAGACGACGGCGGGTCGCGCCCCGATGCTGCCGGTGACCGTCGCCCGCTTCCTGGTGCGGTCCATGACGCCGTCGATGTCGCGGTCGAGCACGTTGTTGAGCACGCACGCCGACGCGATCACCAGCGTCGTGCCGACGACGAGAGCGGCGAACAGCCAGAGGTCCACCTGCCCGCGGCTCGCGAGCAGGAAGCCCGCGGCCGCCGTCAGCACGTTGCCGTAGAGCACCCCGGGCTTCGTCAGGGAGTAGTAGCGCGTGAGCGTGTCACGGAAGGTCGTGCCGTCAGCCCGGGCCGCGAGTGCCCCGTCGGTCCCGTCGACGCCGGTCAGGGTCGGGGCCTGCTTGATCGCGGTCATCCGGCGTGCGTCCGGACCACTACGCGGGAGAACCCGCCGTTCGAGCTGAGGGGTGTTCTCGGATCCACCGGCTCAGCCTACGTGAGCGGGCGCCGCGGGATGGTTCACGGCCGCCCCACGGCATCCGCCAGGGCCAGCACCGCGGCCCGCGGCCCCGCGTGCACCCGCACCTCGGTGCGGTGCACCAGCCGCGGGGCCGTGAGCGGGACGATCGCGAGGCCAGCGGGCGGGACGGCGTTCGACGGCACGGCATGCAGGCCGTGGCCCCCGCGGACGAGCGCCGCGACCGTGTCCGCCGAGGTCCCGGTGTACGTGGTGCCGCGACGCAGGCTCAGCCTGGCAGCGGACGCCAGCTCCGCCGTCGAGCAGGTGGCACCGGTCGTACCGAGCCACCGCGCGTCGGTGAGCGCCGCCAGATCGATCCCTGATCGCCGCGCGAGGGGATGGGTGGCGGGGAGCAGCACGCCGATCGGCGCCTCCCGCACCACCCGAACGACCAGGTCCGGGCCCGAGCCGGGCAACGGGTCGCCCGGTGCGGCGATGCCGTCCACGACCGCCACGTCGGTCCCACCCGACATGAGGGCGGCGGCCGCCGCGGCGGCGTCGACCACGACGACGGAGGCAAGTCGCCCGCCGACCGGGAGCAGCCGCTCGGTGGCCGGTGTGACGGCCACCGAGACCGGCGTGTCCTCGTCGTGCCCGGTCACCCGGGCCACCGCGGCCCGCGCGGCCTGCTCGTGCGCCAGGATCTGCCGGGCATGCCGCAGGAACTCGCGCCCGGCAGGCGTCGGGGTGACCGTCGGGCGCCGGGTCAGCAGCGGCGTCCCCGCCGTCCGCTCGAGACCCGCGACGTGCTGCGAGACCGCGGACTGGGTGAAGCCCAGGGCGCTCGCGGCCCGCGAGAAGGAGCCCGTCTCGGCGACGGTGGCCAGGCTGAGCAGGGCGCGGGTGTCCACGGCGCCAGTATCTCCCGGCGGGGCGCTCGGGTATCAGCAATTGCGATCCGGGCATCGGCATTCATCGTTGGACGTGATACACGGGGGCGGCCCAGCATGGGCGCATGAACCCCACACGCATCGCCCTGATCGGGGACCGTTCGACGGCGGTCCGGGCGCACGAACGGATCCCCGAGATCGCCGGCCGGTACGACGACGTCGACCTGCACTGGCTCTCGACCACCGACCTCACGCCCGCCGAGGCTGCGGGATTCGACGGCGTCTGGGTGGTCCCGGGTTCTCCCTACGCCGACGAGGACCGGGTCGTCGAGACGATCCGCGCCGCCCGGACGGGTGCGACGCCGCTGCTGGGAACGTGCGGCGGGTACCAGCACATGGTCCTGGAGTTCGCGCGCAACGTGGTGGGCATCGGGGCCCGGCATGCCGAGAGCCCGGTCATGGCGGACGCCGGGGACGCTCCGGCGTCGACCGCGCTCATCACGGAGCTGGCGTGCTCGCTCAAGGGCCGCAGCGGGCAGGTCGACGTCGTGCCGGGCAGCCGGGCGGCCGCGGCCCTCGGTGAGCGGAGCTTCGAGCGCTTCCACTGCTCGTTCGGGCTGACCGCCGCCGATGCCGAACCGCTGGTGGCGGCCGGGCTGGTCGTCTCGGGAACGAGCCCGGAGGGTGAGCCTCGGGTGGTCGAGCTGCCGGGCGACGGGTTCTGGCTGGGCACGGCGTTCCAGCCCGAGCTGGCGGACGCGCAGCCGCACGCCGTGATCGAGGCGTTCGTGACGGCTGCCCGCGCACGGGCGGTCCGGCGTGCGGCGGGCGCCGACGCGGCGGCCGTCCGGTGAGCCGTCCGGTGAGTTCTCCGGTGAATTTTCCGGTGAGGTACGTGACCGTGCCCGGGTACGGCGGGTCCGGGCCGGAGCACTGGCAGGCGCACTGGGAGCGCGACCTGCCGGCGGTTCGGTTCCGGCCCGCCTCGTGGGACGCGCCCGACGCGCGGGACTGGGCCGAAGCGTTGACCCGCGCCGTGTCGGACGGAGCCGGACCGGTCCTCCTCCTGGCGCACAGCCTCGGTTGTCTGACCGCCGCGTCGTGGCTCGCCGAGCACGGTCCGGACGAGGTGGCCGGTGCCCTGCTCGTCGCCGTCCCCGACGCTTCCGGGCCTGCGTTCCCTGCGGCCGCAGTCGCGGGCGGCTTCGAGGTCGTCCGACGTCGGCTCCCGGTCCCGGTCACCGTCGTCGTCTCGGAGGACGACCCGTACGCGGACGCGGGCTGGACGCGGGACCTGGCCGCCGTGTGGGGCGCCGAAGTCGTGGGAATCGGGGCGGCCGGCCACGTGAACGAGGCGAGCGGCGTCGGCCCCTGGCAGGCGGGGCGGGAGATCCTGCGGGGGCTCGTCGTCAGCCCGGCGTGACGATGCCTCGACCGGCGGTTCGCGCCGAACTAGGGTGACGAAAGGGCTTGAACCGGCCCGCTCAGCCGCCCTCCGGAGGAGTCGCCGTGCGACGCACCTCGCTCGCCACCAGCGCTCTGAACGTGCTGCTGCGCCCGGCGACCGCCGGGCCGCGGACACCCGACCGCACGTTCGACGCACTGGTGGTCAAGGCGGAGCGGAAGACGAGGGCGGACGCGGCGGCGGTCCCGGAGTTCGTCGACGATCTTCGCCTGCTCCTGCGCTCCTTCGCCGCGTGCCCCGGCCTGAGCCCGATGGGCTGGCAGAGCGTCGTCTCCGACGTCGGCGTCCGCCTGGAGAACCGGCTCCGGATAGACCGCCTCATCCATCAGTTTCCCGAGATCGAGGACGAGCCGATAGAGAACCCGGTGGTCGTCGTCGGTCTGCCCCGGACCGCGACGACGCTGGCGCACAACATCCTCGCCGGTTCGGAGGGGCATCGCGGTCCTGCCCTGTGGGAGCTGCTGTTCACCGACATCGACCGGGGCGAAGGGGCCCGGCGTGCCCACATCGAGGACACCCGGAAGATGGCGCGCGCGTTCATGCGGCTCGCCCCGGCGTTCCGGGTGATCCACCCGCTCGACGCCGAGAAGCCCGACGAGTGCACCTACGTGCTGCCCCACGGGACCTCCCACCTGGCGCGGGCGGACATGCCCGACTACGACCGCTGGCAACGGAGCCGGCACTACCTGCCGGACTACGGCTACCTCAAGCAGGCGGTCCAGGTGCTGCAGCACGGCCGCCCACGACGCCGGTGGGTGCTCAAGTCGCCCACGCACCTCGCCCACCTGCCGGAGCTCCTCGCGGTGTTCCCGGGCACGACCGTCGTGTGGACGCACCGGGACCCGGTAGCGGCGATCGGGTCGGTGTGCTCGATGGTGGAGACCACCCAGGCGCTGCACGTCCGCAGACCCGACCCGCACGTCATCGGGCGGACGTGGCTGGAGCTCCAGGCCTCCGCCGTCGAGCGGGCGCGTGCGGCACGCGCCGAGGCCCCCGCGACGTCGTTCGTCGACGTTCCCTACGCCTGGCTCGCCGACGAACCGCACGCACGCATGCCGGAGCTCTACGAGCGGATCGGCGCGACATGGACGGACCGTGACGCGGCAAACCTGGACGCCGTCCTCGCGCGCACCCGTCCCGGGCGCTCGCACGAGTACGAGCTGTCCCGGTACGGGCTGGCAGCGTCGGATGTCGGGCCCGCGTTCGGCGACTACGCGGACCGGTACTGCGCGGCCTGAGCCAGGTGGGCGGCGCCGCCCCGCACGGCGTGGCACTGAGGCGTCCGGCTTGATGTCCACCCTGGGTACGACGACGATCAGCCCTGGGGTCGATGCCAGCCGCGGTGCCGGTCGTTAGGTTCTTGCCATGACCACCGTGGACCACGCCTCACCCCGCCCTGCGACACTCGCCCGCCCGGCCGTGCGCCTCGGGATCGCCGTGGTCCTGAGCTTCCTGCTCGGCGGCCTCACGTCCTACGCGCAGGGATTCCTGCCCGACGCGTTCGCCTCCTTCGCGAACTCGGCGAGCGGCTGGACCGTGCTCACCGCGGCGCTCGTCTACTGGTCCCGGGCACGCACCGGGCCCGCGGCGGTGCTGGGGGCCACGAGCTTCGTGCTCCTCGTCCTCGGGTACATGGTCGTGTCGCAGGTGCGCGGCCTCTTCTACGACCCGGTGCTGTTCTCCGTCGTGGGAGTGGTGGTCGGCCCGTTCGTCGGCGTCGCGGCATCGTGGCTGCGGGCCAACGGCGTCCGCGCAGCCCTCGGTGCGGCGCTGCTGGCGGGCATCGGAGTGGGGGAGAGCGTCTACGGGCTCACCGTCGTCGGGGACACGACGAGTCCCGTCTACTGGACGCTGATCGGCGTGGCCGGGCTCGTGCTCGTGGCCGGCCTGCTCGTACGTCGCATCCGGGGTGCTCTGCCGGTCGCGCTCGCGGTCGGCGGCACGGCTGTCGTCGCGGTGGCGTTCTACGTCGCGTACACGAGCCTCGGCTAGGCCGGGACCGTCCGGTGGAGGCGCCCGGCACGAGCCCGCGCCAACCGGCTGTTTGAGAATCGTTCTCATTTCTGGTTCACTCTGTCCCGGTACCGAGAATGATTGTCATTCTAGAAGGAAGGAGCGGGCGGTCCGGACCGGACCGCCCCACCACGATGAGAAGACACACCACTCGCACGGTCGCCGGCCTGGGGGCCGCGCTGTCCCTGCTCCTGCTGAGCGCCTGTGCGGCCGACGGCGGAGCCTCGGGTTCCGCCTCGGAGTCCCCTTCGGCCGGGGCCGAGGAGCACGAGGCGTCCGACGCCACCGAGATGCAGTCGCGCACCCCGCGCGTCGCCGTCACGTATGACGGCGGTGTGCTGGTGCTCGACGCGATGAGCCTCGAGCCGGTCGGCGACATCGAGCTGGCGGGCTTCAACCGCCTCAACCCCGCCGGCGACGAGCGCCACCTGCTCGTCTCGACGGCGGGCAAGTTCCAGGCGCTGGACCTGGGTACCTGGGCCGAGGCGCACGGCGACCACTCCCACTACTGGACCACCGAGCCCGCGCTCACCGACGTGGCCTACGACGCCGTCGAGCCCGGTCACGTGGTGGTCCACGAGGGCCGCACCGCGCTGTTCGACGACGGCACGGGCGAGGTCCGCGTGATCGACTCGGAGCACATCGCCGACGCCGACGCCGCGGCCCGCGAGTACACGACGCCGTCGCCGCACCACGGCGTGGCGGTCGAGCTGACCGACGACACGCTGGTCGTCTCCGAGGGCACCGAGGAGGAGCGCACCGGCATCCGGGTGCTCGACGGCGACGGCGAGGAGATCGCGGCCTCCGACGAGTGCCCGGGCGTGCACGGGGAGTCCGTGGCGGCCGACGAGGCGGTCGTGATCGGCTGCGAGGACGGCGCCGTCGTCTACAAGGACGGCAAGATCACCAAGGTCGACTCCCCGGACGGCTACGGCCGCATCGGGAACCAGGCGGGCACCGAGGAGTCGCCGTTCGTGCTGGGCGACTACAAGACGGACAAGGACGCCGAGCTGGAGCGTCCCACGCGGGTGTCGCTGATCGACACGCGCGACGGGGAGCACGAGCTGGTCGAGCTGCCGTCGTCCTACACCTTCCGCTCGCTCGCGCGGGGCGACGACGGCGAGGCCCTGGTGCTCGGCACCGACGGCCAGATCCACGTGATCGACCCGGAGTCGGCGAAGCTGACCAAGTCGATCCCCGTGATCGACGAGTGGGAGGAGCCCGTCGAGTGGCAGGACCCGCGTCCGGCGATCCTCGCCCTGGACGGCTCCGTGTACGTCACCGACCCGGCGACCGACTCGATCCACGCGGTCGACATCGAGACCGGCGAGGTGTGGAAGTCGGCTGACCTCGGCGTCACGCCGAACGAGCTGAGCGGCGTGCTGGGCACGGAGGCGCACGAGCACTGACGCAAGCCGGACCCCGCTGGTCGGGCGGAAGCCCGCTGGTCAGGCGGAAGCCCCGCTGGTCGAGCTTGTCGAGACCTGGATCTCGACGAGCTCGACCAGCGGGGCTTCCGCTCGACCAGTGGGGCTTCGTGGGCTCAGGCCTGGCCGAAGAACGTCCGCAGGTCCTGCACCACCAGCTCCGGAACCTCCAGGGCCGCGAAGTGGCCACCCTTCGGGTACTCGGCCCAGTGCTCGATGCGCGCGTTGTCCCGCTCGGCGAACGCCCGGATGGTCTGGAAGTCGTCGGCGAAGACGGCCACGCCGATCCGGCCGGTGCTCACCACGGGCTCCGCGCCCGAACGCTGCTCGGTGTAGTGGTACCGCACCGCCGTCGCGGACGTGTTGGTGAGCCAGTAGAGGCTGACCTGCGCGAGCACCTGGTCGCGGGAGACGAGGCTGGTGCCGTTGCCGAAGTTCTCGAACAGCTCGTTGTACGCGAGCTGTGCGACGGGCGAGTCGCTGAGCCCGGCGGCGATCGTCTGCGGTCGCGAGCCGTTCATCGCGTTGTACCCGCCCACGCTCTGGAACCACTGCATGTGGCCGAGGGCGGCGAACTCCTTGGGGCCGAACCCGTCCATCTCGCCCTCCGCGCCGGAGGGGAACGAGAAGAGCTGCAGCACGTGCGCGCCGAGGAAGCCCTCCGGGTCGAGCACTGCCAGCTCGCGCCCGATCATGGCACCGCCGTCGCTGCCGTGGATGCCGTAGGAGTCGTAGCCGAGCTGCCGCATCAGCGTGTCGAAGGTGCGGGCGACGCGGGCCATGGTCCAGCTCCCGCCGTCGGCCGGCTCGCTCAGCGGGGTGCTGAAGCCGAATCCCGGTGTGGACGGGACCACCACGTGGAACGCGTCCTCGGCCCGGCCGCCGTGGGCCACCGGGTCGGTGAGGGGCCCGATCAGGTCGAGGAACTCGAGGAACGAGCCCGGGTAGGTGTGGGAGAGGAGCAGGGCTCGCGCACCGGGCTCTGCCGAACGGACGTGGACGAAGTGCACGTTCTGGCCGTCGATCTCGGTGATGAACTGCGGGAAGGAGTTGGCGCGCCCCTCGACCGCGCGCCAGTCGAACTCGTTGCGCCACTGCTCGACGGACTCGCGGAGGTACGCCTCGGGCGTCCCGTAGTCCCACGAGTCGCCGGGGGCGGCCGGGGCGAACCGGGTCCGGGCGAGGCGGTCCGCGAGGTCGTCGAGGTCGGCCTGCGGGATCTCGATCCGGAAGGGGCGGATGTCGGCGGCGGTGGTGTCCTGGGTGTTCTGCGTGGTCTCCATGTCTCAGACATTACGAGCAGTTCAGGAACCGTTCGTTCCTCTATTCTCTGAAGGGTGGAAGTTTCTCGGACAAGTTGGTTCGGACATCTTGGGAGCCGCGATGAGTACGACGGCGGGGCGTCTGCTCGCCCTTCTTGGCATGCTGCAGTCCCGCGCCGAATGGTCGGGGTCCGAACTCGCCGACCGGCTCGACGTCACCGACCGCACGGTGCGCAACGACGTCGCACGCCTGCGTGAGCTGGGCTACCCCGTCGACAGCGTGCGCGGGCCGGGCGGCCGGTACCGGCTGGGCGTGGGCGGCAAGCTGCCCCCGCTGGTGCTCGACGACGACGAGGCGGTCGCCATGGCGGTCGGCCTGCGCTCCGCCAGCGCCGTCGCGGGGATCGAGGAGAGCAGCGCCCGGGCGCTCGGCAAGCTCGAGCACGTCCTGCCCGAGCGCCTGCGCCGCCAGGTGGCCGCGCTGCGCGACGCCACGAGCGCCGGACCGGTGAACACGAGCAGCAACGTCGAGGACCCCGCCGTCGACCCTGCGCTGCTCACCGAGCTGGCCGCCGCGATCCGTGACCACCAGGGGCTGCGCTGCTGGTACCGCGAGGCGCCGCGCGAGATCGAGCCGGCCCGGCTCGTGGCCTGGCAGCGCCGGTGGTACCTGGTGGGGCGCGACGTCGGTTCGGGGGAGTGGCAGCCGTTCCGTGTGGACTGGCTGGAGCTGCGCACACCGGGCGGACGCCGGTTCGTGCCCAGCGACCCGCCCATCGACCTGACCGAGCTCGTGGTGCGCGAGGTGGCCCGGACGGGCTGGGCGGTGCACGCCCGCATCCTGGTGCACGCGCCCGCCGGCGACGTGCTCGCCCGGATCAATCCTGCCGTCGGCACCGTCGAGCCCGTGGACGACAAGACCTGCGTGCTGGTCACGGGCGGCGACAGCATCGAGATGGTGGCCGTGTGGATCGGCGTGCTCGGTATCGACTTCACGGTGCGGGAGCCGCAGGGGCTGGTCGAGCACCTGGCAGAGCTGTCCCGGCGCTACGCGGCGGCGGTCGGCTGAACGGGCTCAGTCGCGGGTGGCGTGGCCCTGCTCGATGACGGTCGTGAGCCGGTCGCGGGTCTCCGCCAGCTCGCGCATCCGCTCGTCGATCCGGTCGCGCTCGGTGGCGAGCAGCTCGAGCATGCTCGTCGAGGCCATGCCTGAGTCCATGCACGGCATGATGTCGCGGACCGTCTTGCTGTTGAGGCCGGCGCTGTACAGCACCTGGATCAGCCGGACGCGGTCGACGGCGTCCTCCGTGTAGTAGCGCTGGTCCGAGGCGGAGCGCTCCGAGGTGAGCAGGCCCTGCTCCTCGTAGTAGCGCAGCGCGCGGACGCTCACGCCGGCCTGTCCGGCGAGCTCGCCGATCCGCATCAGCTCGCCGGTCCGAGCCATCGTGTGCCCCTCGTCTCATGTGCCTGTACCTCTGACGTGAACGTCAGATCCTACGGTGCTGATTCCTGCGCGGCGCCTCCGCTCATCTGTGAGCATGAGTTCGCTCATCTGTTAATCTGGCCGGACGTTCAACGGAGTCTGAAGGACGGCGGAGGAGCACGATGACGGCACTCGACGAAGAGACCGTGGGCGGCCTGGTGGCGTCCGCGCCGAGCGGCACGGAGCTGGTGGTCCCCACCTACGACCGGTCGCGGCTGACCACCGGGATCGTTCATCTCGGGGTGGGCGGGTTCCACCGGGCGCACCAGGCGATGTACCTGGACCGGCTCATGTCCGAGGGCAAGGCGCTGGACTGGGCGGTCTGCGGCGTCGGCGTGCTGCCGGGCGACGCCCGGATGCGCGACGCGCTCGCCGCGCAGGACGGCCTCTACACGATGGTGCTCAAGCACCCGGACGGGCGCCTCGAGGCGCGCGTGATCGGGTCGATCAAGGAGTACCTGCTGGCGCCCGACGACCCGGAGGCCGTGCTCGAGAAGATGGCCTCGCCCGAGGTGCGCATCATCTCGCTCACGGTCACCGAGGGCGGGTACAACATCCACCACGTGACGGGTGAGTTCGACCTGGCCAACCCGGCGGTAGCCGCGGACCTGGCCGACGGCGCCGTCCCCGCCACGACGTTCGGGCTGGTCACCGAGGCCCTGCGCCGCCGCCGGGACCGAGGCGTGCCGCCGTTCACCGTGATGAGCTGCGACAACATCCAGGGCAACGGCGAGGTCGCGCGGCGGGCGTTCACGACGTTCGCGCGGGCCAAGGACGCGGACCTCGCGGCCTGGATCGAGGAGAACGTCGCGTTCCCGAGTTCCATGGTCGACCGGATCACGCCCGTCACCACGGACGCCGACCGCGCGCTGGTGGCCGAACGCTTCGGCATCGACGACGCGTGGCCCGTCGTGGCCGAGCCGTTCGAGCAGTGGGCGCTGGAGGACAGCTTCCCCACGGGGCGCCCACCGTTCGAGGACGCCGGCGTGCAGGTGGTGGCCGACGTCGAACCGTACGAGCTGATGAAGCTGCGCCTGCTCAACGCGAGCCACCAGGCCCTGTGCTACGTCGGCTACCTGTCCGGGTACCGGTACGCGCACGAGGTGGCGGGCGAGGACGTGTTCGCCCGGTTCCTGCTCGGCTACATGGACGACGAGGGCACGCCCACGCTGGAGCCGGTGCCCGGCATCGACCTGGACCTCTACAAGCGCACGCTGATCGAGCGCTTCGCCAACCCGCACGTGGCCGACACCCTCGCGCGGCTGTGCGCCGAGTCGTCGGACCGCATCCCGAAGTGGCTGCTGCCCGTGGTGCGGCACCACCTGGCGACTGGCGGGCCGATCGAGCACGCCGCACTCGTCGTCGCGTCCTGGGCCCGGTACGACGAGGGCGTGGACGAGGCGGGCGAGCCCATCGAGATCGTCGACCGGCTCGCCGGCCGGCTGCACGCGGCGGCGCTCGCGCAGCGGACCGACCCGCTCGCGTTCCTGCGCGACCGCGAGGTCTTCGGCGACCTGGTCGACGACGAGCGGTTCACGGCCGCGTACACGGCGGCGCTGGAGTCGCTCCACAAGAAGGGCGCCCGCGCCACGGTAGAAACCCTGGTAACCCGCCCCGCGAAGTAGAGCCGGCGTCCGGACACCCGCTCTACTTCGCGGAACCGAGGTTGCCGAAGTAGAGGGGGTGTCCGGACGCCCGCTCTACTTCGGCGAATCCCGGGTTACTTCAGGAGGGATTCCAGGGCCTTGGCCGCCGCGTCGTCCGTCACCAGGGTGTTGGCGATGCCGCCGCGTACCGCGGCCACCAGGCCCGGGGCGACGGCGGCGCCGTAGCCGATGGCGATCACCTGCGGCGTCGCGGCGAGCTGTTCGAGCGTCACGCCCACCACGCGCTCGTCGAGGCTGGTGCGGACGGGGTGGCCCTCGGCGTCGAACAGGCGGCCCGAGCACTCGGCGATCGCGCCGGCCTCGGTGGCTGCCTGCTGCTCCTCGGTGCTGATCTGCGGGAACACCGTGGACGTGCGCTCGGACCAGTGGCCGATCGCGACGACCGCGACATCCAGGTGATCGGCCCGCGCCAGTGCGTCGGCGATCTCCGGCTGCCGGCGCATGCCCGCGGCGGTGGCGGCGTCGGCCACGAGGAGAGGCGACCAGACCGGCCACGTCCGCACGCCGGGCATCTGGGCGAACGTGCTGATGAGCGCCAGCGAGTTGCCGCTGCCCGCCACGGGCAGCGCCCCGACCAGCTGGACGACGTCGCACTGCGGCAGCCGGCCGATGTGCCGCACCGCCGCCTCGACCGTGCGCGACCACGAGACGCCGACCGTCGCACCCTCGGCGATGTGCTCGCGCGCGGTGCGGGCGAGCTCGACCGCGACGTTCTCCCGGGTGGCGGCGGTGTCCTCGCCGCTGGCGGCGATGAGGACCTCGCGCAGCCCGAGACGGGCGGCGAGGCGGGCGCCGCGCTCGCCGTCGGCCCGGGGCGGCGTGATCTCTATGCGGACGACTCCCTCGTCCCGGGCCTGCGCGAGCAGGCGCGCCACCTGGAAGCGGGAGATGCCGCGGTGGCGCGCGATCTCCACCTTCGACTTGCCGTCGAGGTAGTAGTCGGTGCTCACCTCGACCAAGAGGTTCGAGCTGAGGTTCGAATCGGGATGGGTCACCTGCGTCCTCACTCCCGCAGGCGTCAGCGGGAACATCTGAGCGACTTGTCTGGGAGGGTCTTGCTCACCTGAGCATACCGAACTAGTCTGCGGATGCAGATGAGCAAGTCATATTCTCAAATGAGCGCGGCGTGGACGCTGTGCAGAGGAGAGGACGAGGATGTTCCGACCTCCGAGGGGTACTTCGGTGCGAGCGACGCTGACGGCCGCCACGGCCGCCGTCGCACTGGCCCTGACCGGCTGCGCCGGGGCGGGCGCCGTGGGCGGCGGTGACGGCGAGCAGATAGTCGTGGCCATCGTGTCCAACCCGCAGATGCAGGACGCGATCTCGCTGCAGGACGAGTTCCGTGCCGCCCACCCGGGCGTGGACGTGCGGTTCGTGTCGCTGCCCGAGAACGAGGCCCGCGCCAAGATCACGGCGTCGGTCGCCACCGGCGGCGGCGAGTTCGACGTCGTCATGATCTCCAACTACGAGACGCCCATGTGGGCCGAGAACGGCTGGATCGAGAACCTGCAGCCGTACATCGATGCCACCGACGGGTACGACGCCGAGGACTTCGTCCCGAGCGTCCGCGAGGCCCTCTCCTACGACGGCGACATGTACTCGGTGCCGTTCTACGGGGAGTCGTCGTTCCTGGCCTACCGCACCGACCTGTTCGAGCAGGCGGGGCTCGAGATGCCGGCGAACCCGACGTGGGACGAGGTGCGCGAGCTGGCGGCCGAGCTGAACGCTCCCGAGGAGGACTTCTCCGGGATCTGCCTGCGCGGCCTGGCCGGCTGGGGCGAGGACATGGCCCCGATGACCACCGTGATGAACACGTTCGGCGGCGGCTGGTTCGACGCCGACTGGAACGCGACCCTCGACTCTCCCGAGAGTCGGGAGGCCATCGAGACCTACATCGACACCCTGCGGACCTCGGGCCAGCCGGGCGCCGCGACGTCGGGCTTCGGCGACTGCCTCACCCGCTTCGCCCAGGGCCAGTCGGCCATGTGGTACGACGCGACCTCGATGGTCTCCTCGGTCGAGGACCCCGCGTCGTCGACGGTGGCGGGCAAGGTGGGCTATGCCCCGGCGCCCGTCGCCGAGACCGAGTCGGCGGGCTGGCTCTACAGCTGGTCGCTGGCGATCCCGTCGACGAGCGAGCACAAGGACGCCGCCTGGGACTTCGTCTCCTGGATGACGGACAAGGAGTACATCAAGCTGGTCGGCAACGAGATCGGCTGGGAGCGGGTGCCGCCGGGCAGCCGGCTGTCCACCTACGAGCTCCCCGAGTACGCGGAGGTCTCCGAGGCCTACGCGGACGCGACGCTCGACTCGATGAACGGGGCCACGCAGGAGGCCGCGATGACCCACGAGGTGCCGTACCCCGGCATCCAGTTCGTCGGGATACCCGAGTTCCAGGACCTCGGCACGCGCGTCGGCCAGCAGATGTCGGCCGCGATTGCCGGGCAGATCACCGTGGACGAGGCCATCGCGCAGTCCCAGCGGTACGCCGAGACGGTGGCGGAGACCTACCAGGCAGAGGAGGGGCAATGAGCACCTCGACCATCGACCGGCTCGAAGGCTCACGCCGGGCGGCACGCAGCGAGGCGTCGTCGCGACCGGTCAGCCGTGCGGAGACGTGGCGCCGTCGTGGCCCGCTGCTGCCAGCGCTGATCTTCACGGTCATCGTCACGCAGCTGCCGTTCCTGCTGACCATCTGGTACTCGCTGCACTCGCGGAACCTGCTGCGTCCCGAGTCCGACCTGTTCGTGGGGCTGTCGAACTACGTCGACATCGCCGTCGACTCGACGTTCCGCCAGACCGCCTGGAACTCCGTGGTCATCACCCTCGGCTGCGTGCTGGTGGCGATGGTCCTCGGGATAGCGCTCGCGCTGCTGCTGGACCGCCCGTTCCTCGGCCGCGGCGTAGCGCGCACCATGCTCATCACGCCGTTCCTGGTGATGCCGGTGGCGACCTCGGTGCTGTGGTCGATCGCGCTGCTGAACCCGACCTACGGCCTGTTCAACTGGACCCTCGGCCTGTTCGGCATCGAGGCGGTCGACTGGACGTCGACCTACCCCGTGATCGCGATCCTGATGGCCCTGGTGTGGCAGTGGACGCCGTTCATGATGCTGCTCGTGCTCGCCGGCCTGCAGGCCCAGCCGAAGGACGTGCTCGAGGCGGCGTCCGTCGACGGCGCCGGCACGTGGCTCACCTTCCGGCTGATCACGCTGCCGCACCTGCGCCGGTACATCGAGCTGGGTGTGCTGCTGGGGATCATCTACGTGGTCAACACGTTCGACCAGATCTACCTGATGACGGCGGGCGGGCCCGGTACGGCCAGCGCCAACCTGCCGTTCTACATCTACCAGCGTGCGTTCCTCGGGTTCGACGTCGGGCAGGCAGCCGCCATGGGCGTCGTCGTCGTGATCGCCACGATCATCGTGGCCTCCGCCGCGCTGCGCCTGATCTTCCGCAGCTTCGAAGTGAAGGAGTGACCATGTCTGTCGCTACTCCCGTGGCCACCTCGCGGACGACCGACGCCCGGCGCGGCACGAACCGCCGCGTGTCCGGTGGCTTCCTGACCACCCTCACCTGGCTGCTCGCCATCGGGTTCTTCTTCCCGGTCGCCTGGATGGCCATGACGGCGTTCAAGCAGGAGAACCAGGCCGCCTCCGACCCGCCGACGTGGTTCTTCACGCCGACCCTCGACCAGTTCCGGGCGGTGCTCGAGAGCGGCTCGATGGTCTACGTGGGCAACTCGGTGATCGCTACCGGCGTCTCGACCGTCCTGGTGCTGCTGCTCGGCGTGCCTGCGGCGTACGCGCTCTCGATCCGGCCGGTGCAGAAGGTCAGCGACGTGCTGTTCTTCTTCATCTCCACCAAGATGCTGCCGGTGGTGGCCGTGATCGTGCCCATCTACGTGATCGCGGGCCAGCTCAAGGTGCTCGACAACATCTGGACCCTCGTGGTGCTGTACACCGCGATGAACCTGCCGATCGCGGTGTGGATGATGCGGTCGTTCTTCATCGAGGTGCCCGGCGAGGTGCTCGAGGCGGCGTCGATAGACGGCGCGGGGCTGCTGCGCACCATGCGGTCCGTGCTGCTGCCGATGGTGGCGCCCGGCATCGCGGCGACGGCGCTCATCTGCGTGATCTTCGCCTGGAACGAGTTCTTCTTCGCGCTCAACCTGACGGCGTCCCAGGCGGCGACCGTGCCGGTGCTCATCGTGTCGACGATGACGAGCGAGGGCCTGTTCCTCGCCCGGCTCAGCGCGGCGGCCCTCCTGGCGTCGCTCCCCGTGATCCTGGCGGGCTGGATCGCCCAGAAGCAGCTGATCCGCGGCCTGTCGATGGGGGCGATCAAGTAGTCCGGCTCGACGTCGGCGGCGGCGGTTCTGCCCGGATGACCATGCAGCTGCTGCCAGGATCGATCTGATTCTGGCAGCAACCGCATGGTCGGACCCGGTGAGATTTCACCCGGAATTTACGCAAACCGGTCCAAGCCGAGGGGTTGACGTGGAAGTGTGACCGACGCACCGTCGCCCGCAGGGGGTCGCGGGCCGATTCATACGGAGGTCGACGATGCGCACACGTCTCGGACGAGCTTGGGGGAGCGGACTCTCCGCACTCGTGGTTGCTGCCGGAGTGCTGGTGGCGCCGGGCGCCGTCGCGCAGGAGGGCGCCACGCAGGCAGTGGCCGATATCCCGGCCGGTTACTACGACGGCACGGCGGGCCTCTCGGGCGAGGCGCTGAAGTCCGAGCTCAACGACATCATCAGCGGGAACACCCGGCTGTCGTACAGCCAGGTGTGGACCGCGCTGATGGTCACCGACCAGGACCCCGCCAACTCGAACAACGTGATCCTCCTGTACGGCGGCCAGTCGCGTGCGAAGAGCCTTAACGGCGGCGACGTCGGTGACTGGAACCGCGAGCATGTGTGGGCCCAGTCGCACGGGGACTTCGGCACGTCGGCCGGCCCCGGCACCGACCTGCACCACCTGCGGCCCGAGGACGTGCAGGTGAACGGCATCCGCGGCAACAAGGACTTCGACAACGGAGGCAGCGCCGTCAGCGGTGCGCCGGGAAGCCTCACCGACTCCAACTCCTTCGAGCCCCGGGACGCGGTCAAGGGTGACGTCGCGCGCATGATCCTCTACATGGCGGTGCGCTACGAGGGCGAGGAGGGCTTCGTCGACCTGGAGACCAACGACGCGGTCACCAACGGCACGGTCCCGTTCCACGGCAGGATCTCGGTGCTGCTGGACTGGAACAACGAGGACCCGGTGTCGGCGTTCGAGGCCAACCGGAACGACGTCATCTACGAGGACTACCAGCACAACCGGAACCCGTTCATCGACCACCCGGAGTGGGCGGACGCGATCTGGGGCTGACCCGACGCAGCGGAGCTGTCAGACCCTGGTGACGCCATGGCGTCACCAGGGTCTGACAACTCGTGCCTCTGGCCGCATCCGGGCCGGATGCCTACCCTGGGGGAGAAGGCTTGCCGGCGTGGGCAGGGCACCGGGCAGGCGACTCGCACGGAGGGTCGGAGGGTCAGCGTGTCGAACGAACGCAGATCGGTAGCGAGCAGGTCCGTGCCGCGGGTGCCGCCGCGCTGGTTCGTCCGCACCATGTGGGGGCTGCATCGCGGCGTCTACCGCATCACGGCCGGCCGGGTCGGGCTCCGCAAGCCGCGGGGACGCAGCTGGGGAACGCTGCGCCTGACGACCACCGGGCGCAGCACGGGGTGCGAGCACAGCGTGATCCTCGCGTACGTCGAGGACGGCCCCGACCTCGTCTGCCTGGCGATGAACGGCTGGGCCGACGGCGAACCGTCCTGGTGGCTCAACCTGCAGGTGCACGCGGAGGCCACGGTGGACCTGGCCGACGGGTCCCGGTTCGTGCAGGCGCACGCCGCCCAGGGCATCGAGCGCGAACGACTCTGGGCCAGGTGGCAGGAGGTCGACGCGAACCTGGACGCCTACGCCGCGCTCCGGACCACCGAGACCGCGGTGGTCGTCCTGCGACCGAGCCCCGAGCCGCGGCGGCTGTCATAGCGTCGCCGTCGCGAGTGCCTCCTCCTGCCCGTCGAGAGTGATCTCGATCCGGTCCACCTCGGTCATCGGGATGGCCGACGACGCGTCCAGGTCCGTCGTGGTGCCGCCCGACCACGACCAGGTGCCCGCGACGGTGCGCGCGCCGTCCTGGCTGACCAGCACCAGCTCGTACCTGATCGGCTCCGGCGGCGTGTAGTCGCCGTCCGCCTGCTTCCCGGGCTCAGGCGGGTAGTCGCAGCTCCACTCGAGGCTCGTACCCCAGTCGGTGGGTGTGACGACCAGCTCGGCGCGCATCCTGGCGTCGCCCACCGGGCGCAGCTCGATGGTGCGCGCACCGGCCACGGTGGCCGACGTCGGAGCCGTGGACACACCCTCCGGTCCGAACAGGCCGCTGCCCGCGAGCGTCGAACCACCGATCGCACCGGCGACCACCAGGGCCGACGCCGCGACCGCGAGCAGCGACCGGCGTCGGGTGCGGGACCTGCGGGCCGCGCCGGCCAGGCTCGTGAGCGAGACCACCGGCGCGAGCTCGGGGTCGACGGCGTACGGGGCCGGCCCGCCGCCGTCGGGCAGACCCGCTCCGGGTGTCTCGGCGACGAGCGCCTCCGCATGTCCCGCCGTCAGCGTGCTGAGCAGGCCTGGCATGCCGGCGAGCTCGGCGACGGCGGCGCGGCACGCTGCGCACTCGGCCAGGTGCCGCTCGTAGGCGCGCCGGTCGCTCGGGCTCAGGGCGCCGAGCACGTACGCCGCGTCCCACTCGGCGTACTGGTCGCCGCCGTGTCCTGGGTCTGCCGGGATCATGAGGTGACTCCTTTCTCCTGCAGGGCCAGGCGCAGCGCGCGCAGCCCGTAGTGCAGACGCGACTTCACGGTGCCGGGCGCTATGCCCAGCTCGGTCGCGAGCTCGGCCACCGAGCGGCCGCCGTAGTAGGCGCCCACGACGACCGCTCGGTGCGCCGGCGAGAGTGACACGAGCGCGTCGGCGACGAGCCATGAGTCGAGCACGGCCTGGGTCGTGTCCCGTTCCTCGCGGTCCGGAACGTGACCCGTGGCCCGCTCGCGGGTGCGCCGGGCGCTGCGGAGGTGGTCGACCGAGAGGTTGCGCGCGACCGTGAACAGCCACGCGCGCACCGACTCCTCCGACCGTTCGAGGACCTCGGGGTGCCGCCACGCGCGCAGCAGGGTCTCCTGCACGACGTCGCGCGCCTCCTCCTCGTCGCCCGTGCGGCGCACGACGTACCGGTACAGCGCACCGGCGTGCGTGTCGTGCACCGCGGCGAGGAGCTGGTCCTCGGCGCCCGCGGGCGGGTCACCTGTGGTCACGGTCCCGTCGCCTCCGGGTGTCGGTTACTGTCCGGGCTGCAGCTGCAGCGAGAACTCGATGCTGCCCTCATCCTCCACCGTCACGAACCCGAGCGACGGGGCTTCGACGTCGAAGTCGGCGAACGTGATCGGGATGCTGCCGATGACCTGCACGGGGTCGCCGCTGGCCGCGTCGCCCGCGACCTCCGCCTCGAACGTGGCGGGCTGCGTGACGCCGTGGACGGTGAGGTCGCCCGTGAGCTCGACGGCGGTGGCGCCCTCCTCGATCGTCGCCGGCTCGGTGAGCTCGAACGTCGCGGTGGGGAACTCGCCGACCTGCAGCGCGGTGTCGCGGAAGTACGCGTCACGGGGTGCCTCGTCGGTCGCCACGCTCGTCATGTCCACCTCGATGTTGGCCTCGGTGATGGAGCCGTCGGCCACCGTCACCGCACCGGTCACGCCCTCGGTGCGGCCCGTGACGGTCACGTCCTCGCCGTTCAGCACCTCGTCGAGGCGGTACCCGGCGAACGACCCGTCGGTGACCGTCCACGTGCCGGCGGCCGACTCGGCGTCGGGCAGCGGGACCGCCGACGACTCCAGGGTGGGCGCGTCCGCGGCGGCCGAGTTCGCCCAGTCCGCGTACAGGCCCGGCCCGAAGATCGCCGCCGCCCCTCCGACCACGACTATCGCCGCACCGACACCGACCGCCACCTTTGTCCCTCTGCGCACGTCCGCCCCTCTCGTTCGCAGGCCGACCCGTTGCCGGCCTCTGCCCCCTACTACGGGTGAAAGAGACGATCGGTTCAATCGGGTTCTCAATCGGGTTCGAAACTGGGATGGACGGCGTGCGTCAGGTCAGAGGGAGACCTCGTCGTGGCGGGCGATGTCGAACGTGCCGCGCGGGTAGCGGAGGCCGGAGAAGTACATGTTGGTGTGGGCGACGATCTGCTCGCCGGTGATCCGCACGCCGTCCCACTCCGTGTCCCTGGTGGTGTGACCGTCGCTCACGAGCGTGACGTCGTAGCCGAGCGCGGCGGCACGCTGCGTGGTGGTCCGCACGCAGAAGTCGGACTGTGCGCCGACGACGACCAGGCGGGTGGCGCCGAGCGAGTCCAGCACGTCGCGGAGCTCGGTGTCGGCGAACGCGTCGCGGTACGCCTTGTGGACGAGGGCTTCGCCAGGCTGCGGCGTCAGGCCGTCGGCGAGGGCCCAGCCGGGAGTGTCCTGTTCGAGGCCGGGCTCGTGGTGCTGGACCCAGACGACGGGTACGCCCGCGCTCCGGGCGCGCTCGACGAGGGCCAGGGAACGGGCGACGACGCCGTCGGCGTCGAAGCAGCCGCGGACGACGTCGACCTGCAGGTCGATGACGAGGACGACAGAGGTCACGGGCGCTGGGCCTTTCTGAAGAGGCCGGCGTGGCCCTGGCATGAACATGTGCTCCGCGAGGTGTGTTGCTGGGAGTGGACAGTGTCCACTCCCAGCAACACACTTCGCTCGCGACGTTCCTACCTCGGAGCGCCCGGCGACGGGTCGTCGCCGGACAGGGCGCGTTCACGGCGCAGCAGGGCCGCGCGCCGGGCGTGCGCCCGGACCACCAGCACCGTCGAGACCGCGACGAGCGCCGCGACGGTCGCGATCACGCCCCACGTCCCGGTAGCCGTACCGCGCTGTGCGACGGTGCCGATGAGCAGACCGCCCACCAGCACGGACGCCGTCAGGCCGATCCACGCGGCCACCACGCGGTCGGTCGCGAACAGCGGGACCCGGGACCGCAGGAGCCAGGTCCCGTAGGTGGCCCACGCGAGGCACACCAGCGTGAGCAGCCCGAACGCGAGCTGGGTCGGGACCGGTAGGGGACCGGGCTCGGTCCACCACAGCGCCGCGACGAACACGGCGCCGGCCAGCCCGACCACCAGTGCGCCCACGGCGCGCACCCGGGCGCCCTTCGACAGCGTCCCACCCAGCCCGGCGACGACCTCCGGTGCGGAGGCGCGGGGTTCCTCGTCCGTCATGTCAGCTCACCCTCCTCCTCGACGTGCTCGCGCAGCATGCGTCGCGCACGGTTCAGCCGTGACTTGATCGTTCCGGCCGGGACGCCGCAGACCTGTGCGCAGTCCTCGACGGAAAGGTCCTCCAGGTAGTGCAGGACCAGGACCTCGCGCTCCAGCACCGGGAGACTCGCGAGCCGGGCGACCATCTCCGCTCGGTCCACCAGCACGTCGACCGGGTCCCGCGCGCCGCCGTCGGAGCGGTCGTGATCGCTCTCGAGACCACCGACCAGCTCATGCCGGTCGGTGTACTGGCCACGCAGCCGGTTCAGGGCCGCGCGGCGGACGATCGTGAACAGCCACGGGGCGAACCGGTCGGGCTCACGCAGCCTCGGCAGCGCCCGCACGACGGCGACCCACGCCTCCTGCGCCACGTCGTCGGCGCGTTCGGCGTCGAGCATGCGGCGCACGTAGAGCCAGACCGGTCTCTGCCATCGCACCACCAGCTCCTCCAGGGCGGACCGGCTGCCCAGCTGGGCCCGGACCACCAGCAACTCATCGCTCATCTCGCCTCCTCTCACCTGTGCAGTCGCGGTGCACGGCCGTCAGGTTCACGTCGGAGACATGGGCGCTGAACCACCTGCGAAAGGGCCGAACCTCATAAAATGGGCGGATGCGGATCGGGAGCGTTGAGGACCTGTTCGACGAGCTGGACCGGGTGGTGGCCGAGAGCCGCCGAGGGGACGTGACGAGGGACGCCGCCGACTACTGGACCGCCATGCTCACCCGCGAGGGGCATCCGCTCAACTCCCGTCTCCCGGACGAACCGCTCGTCGACTGGCACGGCCGCGGTCTGCTCGGCGATCTCGACGGCGCCCGGGTGCTCGACGTCGGCTGCGGCAACGGGCGCAACGGTGCGTGGCTCGCGGAGCGGGGCGCCGACGTCGTCGGGGTGGACCTGGCCGCGCCCCTGCTCGACGCCGTCCGGCCCGACCTCCCGAGGTCGATGACCGTGACCGCCCTCGACGTGCTGCGCGACCCGCTGCCGGCCGGGCCGTTCGACGTCGTCTACGACTCCGGATGCTTTCACCACCTGGCGCCGCACCGGCGCATCACCTACCGCGAGCGGATCCTGCCGCTGCTCGCACCCGGCGGGCGCTACGCGGTGGTGGCGTTCGCCCAGGAGAGCCAGCCGAGCCCATCTGACCGCGAGGTGCTGACGAGCGGTGACCTCGGCGGCGGGATGTCGTTCCTGGTCGAGGACCTGGAACGGATCTTCGCGTCGCTGCACCCCGTCGAGGTGCGTCGGGTGCGCGACGGCGTCCCGGGAACCTTCGGGGCGGAGTTCCTGAACGCGGGGCTGTTCAGGGTGTGACGGCGGCTCGCGGCGTGACGGCGGCCGAAGGCGCCGCCTGACGGGCCGACCTACGCCGCCAGCTCCGCGTACAGACGTTCCCTGAGCTCGACGAGCTGCTCGGCCGACTCGTCCGGGCTGATCCCGTCCGTGTAGACCGTGGCGGCGGCGACCTCGGCGGCCAGCGGGTCCGCAACCCACTCGGCGATCCAGTCGTGACCCTCGATGATCCAGTCCTTGCCGCGGCTCGCCATCGCACGCTCGCGCAGCACCGCTACGGAACGCACGGGGTCAGGGCTGGGCAGCAGGTGGACGACGTCGGGGACCGGCGCCAGCGCCCGGCGCACCTGGTCGGCGTACTCGGGCCTGGTGAAGCTGGTGTAGCCGGCGCCGAAGGCGAGGACCGTGTCCGGGTGGTCCGGTACGGCGCGCTCCACCGCGTGCGCACGGGCGGGCTCCCACTCCCGTTCCGCGGCCACCCAGCCGACCGCCTCGTCCCGTTCGAGGAGCCGGTCCAGGTCCCAGCCGACCTCCGCGCAATAGGTCCAGGCGATGTCGTCGAGGTCGACGAACGGGTGCCCCAGGCGCTGTGCGACAAGTGCGCCGAGCGTGGACTTCCCGGCCGCGAGCGGGCCTACGAGGATCATGGACGACGCTCCCTTGTGGCGGGCGAAATGTCGCTCATTATTGCCCACCATGCCGAGGAGGACCGTAAGGTCCGCTCATGCTTCGAACCCGATCAGTGGTCAAGGGAGTGGTGGTGCTCGCGGCGATCGCCGTGGTGGCTCTGGCGCTACCGCCGTTGTCGCTGGCTGTCGACGAGATGGCGATGCCCCCGGCGTCGGCTCTCCCCGCGCTGCCTGAGGGCGCGCGGGTGACCGGCGAGGACATGGGCTGCGGCTCGGGAGGGTGCTGGCGGGAGCTGAAGGTCGATCCTCCGCTCGGGATGTCGGACGAGGAGCTCAAGGCCGAGGTGTTCCCGGACGGCGAGGAGTGCGCCTTCCTAGGCCTATTGGACCTTCGGCGGGCGTGTGCCGGGGTTATCGATGTGGAGTCGGAGACGGTGCGGTTCTACCTGCAGTACGAACGATGGGTGCACTGACGATCAGCCAGAGGGTGATCTCTCCTGGTCAGAAGCTTGTGCGGTGACGTAGTGGTGCCAGGATGGGGCCGTGTTCGATGCCCAGGGAGTAGCCGACCTCTTCGTCGCAGTGGCGACGGTCGCAGCGGCCGTGTTCGCAGGCTGGCAGGTTCGCGAGCTGGTCCGGCAGCAGCGCGAGGCCGAGAGTCTGGAGACGCGCGCCGTCTCGGTCATGTGGCAGGCGACGGTCGGGCCGCACAAGCCGGATGCTCCTGACGGGTCCGCGGTGTGGGTACTGGAGATCACGCTGACGAACCCTGGCCGGATGCCGATCGACAACGTTCACTGCACGATCCACTTCGACCGTCCCGTGCGCCGGTTGCGGCACGACGGGACCGCCGACGAGGCTGCGCCGTCCCTGGCCCTGGAACAGACGGTCCTCCTCGGCGGGGCGAGCCGTTCCTGGACGCGCACCGTTCGGGCTCGGTTCGACGCCGAGGTCTGGCTCACCCCTGCGATGTGGGCGACGGTGGTCTTCGACGACATGCACGGGAATCCGCAGACGACGTCGTGGCCGCGGCGGACGCCGCTACGGCCCGACCCCGTCGCCGACTGACGTCGCCGACTGACAAGGAAACGCGACGCTAGCCGACGTCGAAGAAGGTCTCCGGTCGCCCGAGGAACCTCTTCCACAGGGCGACCGACTCCAGCTCTTCCCACGTGCGCTCGGCGATGCCGTGCTCCGTCATCTCGAGGATCTGTGCTCCGGGCAGGGCGGCGACCATTGGCGAGTGCGTCGCGTAGATGATCTGCGTCGCGTGCTCGTCCGCGACGTCCTGCAGCCGGTACAACAGCTGGAGGGTGGAGGCGAACGACAGCGGCCCCTCGGCCTCGTCCAGGAGGTAGAGGCCGGGTCCGTCGAACCGCCCGAAGATCGCCTGGAGGTAGGACTCACCATGGCTGACCTCCCAGGACGGCTTGTCGCCGTACCCGGGCATCCCGGCGCCGGTCATGTACTCGAGCATCCCGAACGCGGTCTCCGCCCGCAGGTAGAAGCCCTTCGCGTTGCGGTGGGTCATCCCCGAACCCGCACGGGTGCGATCCAGCATGATCGCGTCGCCCAGGGGGCTCGTCTCCATGGCGCTGGCGTACTTCCGGCCGCCGTGCCCGCCGCGGACGTCGAGCCCGTAGCCCTCGGCGATCGCCTCCAGCAGGGTGGACTTCCCGCTGCCGTTGGCACCGACGAGAACCACGATGTTGCTGGTCAGACGGACTCCGTGGGCGGCCAGGTCACCGATCGCGGGGACGTTCCACGGCCATGCGCCGTCCTCGACGGCGGCGGGCTTGACGCGGACTCGCTCGATCAGCACGAGGTCAGCGTAACGAGAACTGGCTCGCCTCCAGCAGCACGTCGACCAGCTGCTCGGCGGCGTCCGGGCGTCCGTGCTCGCGGGCGGCCTGGGCCATCCGCGCGCGCCGTCCGGCGTCGGAGATCAGCGGCCTGAGCGCCGCCCGGAGGTCCCTCTCGTGGACGTCGCCCTCCAGGGTGATGGCTGCTCCGAGGTCCTGGAGCCGGTGGGCGTTGTGCGACTGCTCGTTCCCGGCCGCCGAGGCGAGCGGGATCAGGACCGAAGGCTTGCCGAGCGCGGTCAGCTCCGCGATGGTGCCGGCTCCGCTCCGGGAGACGACGACGTCGGCGAGGGCGAGCACGTCCGGCAGCTCGGCGCCGACGAACCCCATGACCCGGTAGCGGGCGGCCTGCTCGGCGGGAAGGTTGGCGGTGCGCTCGAACATGTCCTGGAGGTTGTTCGGTCCGCACTGGTGGATGACGTTCGCGTGCTGGAGGAGCCAGGGCAGCGCCTCGGTGACGACCGTGTTGATCTGGACCGCTCCCTGCGCCCCGCCCGTCACGTACAGGACCGGAAGGTCCGGGTCGAACGAGTCCAGGCCCAGCGTGTCGACGGCCTTGAGCGGCTCCCCGGCCAGCACCTCGGCGCGGACGGGGTTACCGGTCACGACGGCTCGCTCGCGCACACCCTCCGGCAGCAGCTCGAGGGTGGACGGCGAGGACACCGCCACCCGGGTGGCCCGCTTGGCCAGCAGACGGTTGGCGAGCCCGAGCCGCACCGTCTGCTCGTGCACCACGAGCGGACGGCGGAGCAGGCCCGCCGCGAGCCCGATCGGGACCGCGACATAACCGCCGGTGGACAGGATCACGTCCGGCTTGAACTCGGCCACGATCGACCTGGCCTGCGCGACGCCGAGCGGCACGCGCGCCATGTCCTTCATGTTCTCCGCCGTCAGCATGCCCAGCGGGTTGCTCGCCCGGCGGAGCTTGCCCGTGGCGACCGGCGTGAACCGGATGCCCTCGGACTCGGTCACCTTGGCCTCCAGGCCGTCGGCGGAACCCGCCCAGAGAATACTGACCGCCGTGCCCGTCTCGGCCAGCCTGGCCTGGAGGGCGCGGAGCGTGGTGAGCGCCGGATAGGTGTGGCCGCCGGTCCCTCCACCGGTGACGAGCAGACGGAACTCGCGCGGGTGTGAACTCACGTAACTCTCCCAGGACGGCGTGGGTGGGGGCGCGAGGTCAACTGTAGAGGATCGGGAGGTGTCCGAAACTTCGTGGATGTGGTGCTGGCACGCCGCGCCGCGGCGATCCTCGTCCGGTTCAGGGTCGAAAGCTGGCCCGGTACTCCGTCGGTGTGCGGCCGGTCAGCTCCTTGAACGCGGTGTTGAACGCTGACAGCGAGGTGTATCCGACCGTGAACGCGATCTCGGTCACCGGGGTGTCACCCGCGGCAAGCTCCTCGATGGCACGCAGCACCCGCATCCTGCGCAGGACCGCCCGCCAGGTCATGCCGGTCTCCTCCTCGAAGCGCCGTGCCAGCGACCGTGGAGCGAGGCCGACCTCGGCCGCCACCTCCTCGAAGCGGACCTCACCGCTGAGCCGCCGCTCGGTCAGCTCGAGGGCTCGGCGCAGCTCGGGTGATCGCCCCGCGGGCACGACGACGGGGCTCGGCTGCTCGGCGAGCCGCCAGGTCACCGCAGCGAGGGCGGCGAACAGCGTCTCCGCGTACGCCGTGAGGGGTTCGTCGCCCTCGCCCCACGTGCGGCACTCGGCCAGCAGCGCGTGTGTCAGCGGGTTGAGGTCGAACACGGTCAGGGGCGTCGGCGGGGCCGGAGCGAATCCGGTGTCGAACAGGACCGAGGCGGTCGTGACCGGTCGCGGGATGCTCACCCGGATCGGCTTCCCCGCCTCGTTCAGGGCGGCCCGCGCGGGCGGCAGCAACCACGACTGGCCCTGCGCCTCCAGCCGGAGGGTTCCGGTGGAGGCGCAGAGCAGGTAGTGGCGGTCCGTGCACAGGTCGCGAGCGGGCTCCGGCGCGAACGTACGGGCGAAGCTGTAGGCCCTGCGGGTCATCGACGGTCTCGCACAGGCCGATCATAGAAGTCCGTCGCGACGCCGGTCAGGCCACCGTCTCCCGCAGGTCGGCGCTGAAGCGCCGGCTCACCGGCGCTCCGGTCAGGAGCGGACGGATCTTCGTGCCCGACCGGGCGAAGGAGTCGGACCGCAGGTAGCCGGCGAACGAAGCCTCGTCGTCCCACTCGTGGACCACGGCGACCGCCGTGTCGTCCTCCCGCCCGGCGTAGACCCGGTAAGCGATGTTGCCCGGCATGGCGTGTACACGGTCACGCTCCTCGTCGAGCTGGGCGAGGACGTCGGGACGGTCGGTGGCAGCAGTCCTGAGGTCGAGGATCGCAATAAACATAAGGGCCTCCTGAACAGGTGGCGGCGATTGCCGCGGATCGGATGACTCGATCCTCCGGCAGTACGCACCCGGTCCGCCTCCGTCAGCCGGACGTGCTTACGCTCCTATCGGACACGCTCGCGCGGTACGTCAGGCAGGCGTGCCGACTGACGCGGGAGCTGGTGGTGGTGGACCGGTCAGGACAGCTTGATCTGGTCGAGCTCGATCGAGACGACGACGGGATCGGCCAGCTTGTGACCGTTCTCGTCGGTGAGGTGGACCGAGCGCTTGGTCGGGAAGACGAAGCCGTCGAACTCCCGGTGGTCCCAGATGTAGTGCGCCGAGTCCCGTTCGCTCGGGCCGAACACATCGGGCGAGTAGTCGTGCCGCCGGATCAGGCCGGCGTCGTCGATGTAGTACGTCTGCACGCGGGCATGGGTCACGAGGTTCTCCGGGAACGTGACCTGCAGGCGGCGCCAGGTCTCGCCGTCCTCCTGCCAGGGCTCCAGCTCGGCGAACTCGAAGCCCGGCTCGGTGAACGTGAACGGCTCGGTGAGGTAGTTCCACATCGCGTAGCCGGTGAAGTAGGCGGCGTGCAGGCGGTCCCACGGGGTGGCGAGCACGTGGCCCGCGAACGCCGCGGCCGGGTCACGGCGCTCCTCGACGACGTCGCCGCCAGTCGTCTCCACGGCGACCCGGTCCGGGGTGAACGAGCTGCGCAGCCCCGCACCGCCGAACGGCGTGTGGCTGGCGAACTGGCGGTGCAGCTCGATCGTGGCGGTGTAGTCGTCGAGCACGTCGTCCTGGCCCTTGATGTTCCACAGCGCGCCTCCGTTGAGGACGTGGGCCGTGAGCGTGGTGAACGAACGCCACCGTTCGACGTCGCCGTGCGCGGCGATCACGATGTTCTGCAGCTCGGTCATGAGAGTTCCTTTCGGGAATGCGGTGCGATGTGTATGACTGGTCGTCTCGTAATAGGCGAACGGAAGCCGCGCTCGCCCGGACGGGGCCTCAGCGCAGGAGCAGGGCGACCATGCGCTCGAAGGTCCGGACCGACTCGTTGGAGGACGTCGCCTTGGACTTCACGGCGCCGCCTTCCCAGGCGTTGACGATGAACTCGGCGAGATCGCCGGACGGTATGTCTGACGTGAGCTCGCCCGCGGCCTTGGCCTCGTCGATCGCTCCGGCGAGCGTCGCCGTCCAGAGCAGCAGGAAGTCGCCGATCGCGGAAGCGACCGTCGCGCTGTGCGCCGGGACCTCGCCGGCGAGGTTGGCCATGAGGCAGCCCTTCTCGGCCGCGACCGTGAGTCCGGAAGCCATGAGGCCGGCCAGGTGCCGATCGATCCGCTCGCGCGGTGTGCCGGATCCGGCGTCCGCCAGGGCTGCCAGCCCGAAGCCGTCTCCGTAACGGCGCAGGGCGTCGACCGCCAGTGCTTCCTTGCTGGCGAAGTGGTTGTAGAACGTGCCCTTCGGCGCGCCCACTGCGCTCATCAGGTCCTGGACGCTCGTTCCGTTGTAACCCTTGAGATGGAACTGTTCGAGCGCCGCATCTGCGATGCGCCTCTTCGTGTCGAGCGAGACTGCTGTCTTGGTGCGTGCCATCATGACCTCCAGAAACCAATATGACCAGTCGTCTCGTTATTGTCAAGCGGGTGGCCGACGGCGGGCGCGCTGCTGTGAGCAGAAGCGCCGCCGTCCGCCGGGGGCTCAGCCCTACGCTCAGGTATGACCCAAACCGCTCCGCCCCAGCGCCCAGGGCGCGACGGGGTGCCCGAAGGGCCAGGCACACCGTCGACGCCGACGAGACGAGAGCCGCTGCTGCGGTACATGCTCGGTGAACGCCTGCGACAGCTGCGCCATCTGCGCGGCGAGACGCTGGACCAGACCGCCCGCCGCGCGGGAATCTCGCCGCAGTACCTCTCGGAGATCGAGCGGGGCGTCAAGGAGCCGTCGAGCGAGATGATCGCGGCGATCACGGGCGCGCTGGACGTCACGCTCGTCGACCTGGTCGCCGCCGTCGCCGACCGCCTGGTCGTCGTCCGCGACACCACGCGGCAGCCGACCTGCCAGGCGGCGTTCGCGCTCGCGGCGTGAGGCTCCCGGGCCGCGGGACCCGGGAGCCGCACGTCACCGCTGGTCGATCACCTGGTCCAGGAGGCCGTACTCGCGCGCGGCACCGGCCGTGAAGATGCGGTCGCGGTCGGTGTCCGCACGGAGCGTCTCGACGCTCTGACCCGTGTGCTTCGAGAGCGCGACCTCCATGTCCGCGCGGATCCGGACCACCTCGTCGGCCTGCAGGATCAGGTCCGGGATCGCGCCGCGGCCCTGCGCGGCGGGCTGGTGCAGGATGACCCGGGCGTGGGGGAGCGCCGCCCGTCGTCCCTCGGCCCCGGCGGCGAGGAGGACGGCGCCGACGGCGACCGCCTGGCCCACGCACGTGGTCGCCACCTTGGGCCGGATGTAGCGCATGGTGTCGTAGATGGCCATCCCGGCGCTCGGGTCGCCGCCCTCGCAGTTGACGTAGAGCTGGATCTCGCCGTCCGGGTTGCTCGACTCCAGGTGGATCAGCTGCGCGATCAGGGCGTTGGCGACGCCCGCGTCGATGGCCGTGCCGAGGTAGATGATCCGCTCGGAGAGCAGCTGGGAGTAGACGTCCATGATCCGCTCGCCCCGGGGGTGGGACGCGATGACGTTCGGGATGGTGTAGCTGCTCATCGTGCGTCTCCCTCGGCTGCCGTGGTGAATCCGGTTCGCTGACGATCGCGCGGCCTGATGCCCTCGAAGCTCCGCACGATCGTGTCGATGAAGCCGAAGTCGAGTGCCTCCTCGGCGGTGTACCAGTGGTCGTGCAGCGAGTCGTCGAAGATCCGCTCGACCGGCTGGCCCGTGTCCTCGGAGATCAGCCGCAGCACGGTGTCGCGGGTGTGCCGCAGGTCGTCCGCCTGCAGCTCGATGTCGACGGCGGTGCCCGCGATCCCCGCGGAACCCTGGTGCATCAGCACCCGCGAGTTCGGCAGCGCACGGCGCTTTCCCTGGGTGCCCGCCGAGAGCAGGAACTGCCCCGCGCTGTACGCGATGCCCAGCACGAGCGTGGAGACGTCGTTGGGGATGGTTCGCATGATGTCGCGGATCGCCAGCATCGCCGGCACCGATCCGCCCGGGGAGTGGATCCACAGCTCGATGTCGGTGGCCGGGTCCTCGGTGGCCAGCGCTATCAGCTGTGTCATCAGGAGCGTGCCGTTGTCGTCGTCCAACGGCCCGTCCAGGACGAGGACGCGTCGCTCGTACAGCTCGCGTCGGGTGCTCTCGCCGAACATCGGCGGCTTCGATTCATCGGTCATGCCCTCACCGTGCACCCCGCGACGGGCGCCACGGGGGCGGATCTGCCGAGAGCAGGCCTGCTCTGAGCAGCGCTGCTCAGAGCAGCGGGACCGGCGCTGCCAGAGCAGCGGGATCAGATCCAGCCGCGTTCCTCCGCGAGGAACACCGCCTGCTGCCGGGAGTCCACCGCGAGCTTGCCCAGCACGGCGGAGATGTGGTTCCGCACCGTGCCGGGCGCGAGGGAGAGGGTGCGGGCGATCTGGCCGGTCGTCTCGCCGCGCCGGCCGGCGCGCAGGACGTCGAGCTCGCGGTCGGTCAGCGGTGAGCGTTCGTCGCTGAGCGCGTCGGCGGCGATCTCCGGGTCGACGTAGCGCCCGCCCGCCGCGACGCGACGGATCACTGCCGCTACCTCGTCCGCGGAGCGGGACTTCGGCAGGAATCCAGCGGCTCCCGAGGCCAGCGCCCGCCGCAGGACGCCGGGTCGGGCGTGGCGGGTGACGATGACGCACCGCGTGGCCAGGGTGCGGTTGAGGCGTTCGGTGACCTGCACGCCGTCCAGGTGGGGCATCTCCAGGTCGAGCAGGCAGACGTCGGGCCGCACGCGTTCCGCGGTGGCGACCGCCTCGGCGCCGTCGGCGCACTCCGCGACGACCTCGATGTCCGGTTCCAGGCGGAGCAGGGCAGCCAGCGCGGAGCGGATCATGCCCTCGTCGTCGGCGAGCAGCACACGGATCATCCGGCTACCTTCTTCTCGTTCTCGGTAGAACTCTCGGCAGGGTCTTCGGCGGGGACCGTCACGACCACGGTGAACGTGCGGTCCTCGCGGTTCACCTCGAGGTTCCCGTCGGCCTCGGCCGCCCGGCGCGCGATGCCGTCCAGCCCCGCGCCGTCGGCGTTCTCGGGCGCGTCGACAACGGCGTCGTTGGAGATCTCGTAGCGCCACGACCCGTCCGTATGGGTCAGGGACAGGTGCGCCCACTTGCCGCCGCCGTGGCGCAGCACGTTCGTCGTCGTCTCGCGGATGACCGGCCCGAGGGCGGACGCCGGAGCGAGCGACGCGTCCGGGGCCACCGTGGCCTCGACCTTGGTACCCGCGGCGCGCAGCAGGTCGACGGCGTTGGCGAGCTCGTCGCTCAGGGGCACGGACCGGAAGCGGGTGGCGAGGTCGCGGGTGCCCTGCCGGGCGTCGTCGACGCTGGCGCGTGCGGCGCGCAGCTGTTCCATGCCCGCGTCCGGGTCGCGCGGCATGAGCCGTTCGGCGAGCTCGAGCTGCAGCGCGATGACCTGGAGGTGGTGGCCCTGCAAGTCGTGCACGTCGGTCGCCAGCCGGAGCCGTTCCTGGGTCGCGGCGAGCTTCGCCTCCGAGGCGCGGGCCCGGTCGAGTGCGACCAGCACGTCCCACCACCACAGCGACGAGACCGTGACGGCCGGGAGCATGACGGCGAAGACGCCCAGCTGGAACCCGCTCGCGCTCATGCTCTCCCCGGAGGCGAGGCGGAAGTCGATCACCGCCAGCGCGACGAGCAGGGCGGTCGCGGCCAGCACCATGCGCAGGCGCACACCGGGCGGCCAGTTCAGCAGCATGAGTACCTGGATCAGCGGCAGGATGCCTGCCACCCACTGCCCGGTGATGAGCCCGGCCAGGAGCCCGAAGACCGCGGCGGCCAGGAACGGCGCGAGGTGGTGTCGCCAGATCACGAGCGCTGGAGCGGTCGTGCGGCGGCGGTACTCGAACAGCGGCAGCAACGTCGCGAGCCACCACAGCAACGCGGTGACGCCGACGGCGGCGCGCGCGACGTTGCCCGCGCCCGCCTCGACGACGGCGGCCACCGAGAAGACCGCGACCATCAGCTCGAAGAACACGACGCTGGAAGCGACGTACCACCAGGTGACGTTGATGCTCCGGGTGAGGACGAGTGCCCTGCGGGCTTCCGCTGCGTCGGACGCAGAGGCAGGGTCAGGCTGGCTGCTCATCCGGCCAGGTTACGGCCATGACACATGTCATGGATGCGGCGTGCGAAGGACCCGGGAGGCGGTGACAGCCGGGCACTTCTGGGCCGCGCTCCCAGCCGGTGAACTGGGTTCAGGACGGGGAAGACCCCAGAGCCCACATCGACAGGAGCACACCATGAGCCTCATCGAAATCCTCCAGGACCTCGTCGCGAAGGTGCCCGAGCTGCTGCAGCCGGTCATCGTCGCGGCCGCCGGAGCGATCCCCTTCATCGAGGGTGAGGGCGGGGTCGCGATCGGCATCATCGGCGGCATCAACCCCGTCGTCGCCGCGATCGCCGCGGCCGTCGGCAACTTCCTCTGCGTGGCCGCGCTGGTGCTGCTCAGCTCTGGTGCCCGCAACGCCGTCGTGACGCGGCACCGGGCGAAGGTCGCCGCGCGGGCCGGAGCGGCGGACGGCGGCGAGACCGTCCTGATGACCGCGCCGGCCGAGGACGGCTCGCGGAGCGCCACACGCAAGGCGAAGTTCCAGCGCGCGTACGAGCGGTACGGGGTCCCGGGCGTGAGCCTGCTCGGCCCGCTCCTGCTGCCCACCCACTTCACGGCCACCATGCTCGCCGCGTCCGGCGTCGGCAAGACCCGCATCCTGATCTGGCAGGCCATCGCCATCATCGCCTGGACCACGCTCACCGCACTGATCATCAGCGGCGTCCTCGGGGCCGTCGGCTGAGCGCGGACCTGGTCACGTTGCGGTTCGTCGGGGCTGATGGTTGGCGCTAGTGGCTACGCCTTCCGTCGCAGCGTCGTGGTCGCCGGTGACGTGTCAGCCGGCCTTCAGGAACTCAGGTCGAAGCACCTCGCGCAGCGCCGCTGTGACCGCCGTCAGATCGATCGGTCCAGAGGCGGGCTGTGCGGCCTGGTCGAGGTACTCGAGGATCGCCAGGCGAGCCAACGTCGACACGGGCAGGTCCCGGTCGGAGGCGATGGCGGCGAGCCTGCGGTACTGGGCATCGGTCAGTCGCACCGACAGGACTCGTGGTGCAGTGCCGGCGTCACGTCGTCGTCCGACGGCGTCCTCGGGCAGCGAGTCGTGCCGGTGGGCCTCGGACTCGTCGCCCACCTCGGTCAACAGTGCAGGTGGGGAGCCCTCGTCGTTCACGTAGTTGAATCTACTACGCCGACTTCTGAACCGGTAGCGCTGGCCTCACCGCGCTCCCAGCCGCCGGCTGACCTCCCGCGCGGCGCGGGTCGCCTGCTCGGCGAGGCCGGCCCGCGCGTCGTCGTCGTAGGAGTCCGAGCGGAACGTCACCGCGAGTCCCGCGACCGGCCGGCCCGTGTGGTCGACGACGGCGGCGGCCACCGACGCGAACCCGGCCGTCACCTCGCCGTCCTCCACTGCGAAACCGCGGGCCCGGGCCTCCCGCAGCACCGTCCGCAGCTCCCGGAGCGTGCGCGGGCCGGCGCCGGTCAGGTCGGTGAACGACCCCGGCGTCGGGTACAGGGCGCGCACCTGCGCCGGGGGTAGCAGCGCGAGCACGGCCCGGCCGCTGGCGGTGAGGTGGCTGGGGAGGTGGACGTCGACGTCGGTCACCAGGGGTGGGCGGCCCGCCGCCCGCTGCTCCACCAGGTAGAGGACCTCACGGCCGTTGAGGACGGCGAGGTGCCCGTTCTCCCCGGCGGCCTCCACCAGGCGGGCGACGACCGGAGCGGCCAGGCGCGAGAGCGGGGCCTGCCGGGTGTACGCGCTGCCCAGCCCCAGGGCGGCCACGCCCAGGCCGTAGCGGCGCTCGTCGGGGAAGTGCCGCACGAACCCCTCGTCCCGCAGCACCGACAGCAGGTGGTAGACGCTGGACCGGGGCATCCCGATGCCGTGCGCGATGGCGCCTGCCGGCACCGGCCCCGTCTGCGCGGCGAGAAACGTCAGCAACCGCACGGTGCTCCGCGCGGCAGGAACGGCGCTGCTCCCGGCCATACCTCTCCAAGGTGATCCGAGTGGTCGGCAATCTGTCAGGTGATCGGTAGTCCGGGCTGCCGATCACCTGACGAACTGCCGACCATGCGGGTGGCGGTGTCTCGTATCCCAGACTGTATCCGGAGTAACGGCCGCGCCACGGGGCTCAGGGCGGGGTTCTATGAGCGCATGAGCACCCTGCACCACGAGGGGCCGGCGCCGACCACCCATGCGGCTGCTGCCCCCGACCTGCCCGAGCACGTCGTCCTCGACGGCACACCGCTGACCGTCGATCAGGTGGTCGCCGTCGCCCGCCACGGCGCGTCGGTCGAGATCGACGAAACAGGTCTGGCCCGGATGGCGCAGAGCCGCGCCGTCATCGAGAACCTGGCCCACGACACCGTGCCGCACTACGGCGTCTCCACCGGCTTTGGGGCCCTGGCCCGCCGACACATCCCCGCGGAGAAGCGGGCGCAGCTCCAGGTCAGCCTGGTGCGGTCGCACGCCGCTGGGTCCGGCCCCGAGGTCGAGACCGAGGTGGTGCGGGCGCTGCAGCTCCTGCGGCTCGCCACGCTGGTCACCGGTCATACGGGGGCGCGGCCTGTGACGGCGCAGACCTATGCCGCCATGCTCAACGCCGGGATCACGCCGGTGGTGCACGAGTACGGGTCGCTCGGGTGCTCGGGGGACCTTGCGCCGCTCGCTCATGTCGCCCTTGCGGCGATGGGGGAGGGGCGGGTGCGGGTGGTCCCGACGGGCTCGGCCGGCGATGGCTCGGAGGTCTCGACAGGCTCGGCCAACGGTGGGGCCGACGCCGCCCAAGCCCTCGCCGACGCCGGCATCGCGCCCCTCGTGCTGGCCGAGAAGGAGGGGCTCGCCCTCATCAACGGCACCGACGGCATGCTCGGCATGCTCTGCCTCGCCATCCACGACCTGCGGCGTCTCCTCACCACGGCCGACGTCGCCGCGGCCCTGAGCGTCGAGGCCCTGCTCGGCTCGGACGCGCCGTTCGCCGAGGACCTCATCGGCATGCGCCCGCACCCGGGCCAGGCGGCGTCGGCGTCGAACCTGCGCCGGGTCCTGGCGGGCTCGCCCCTCATGGCGAGCCACCGCGAGCTGGACGAGAACGGGAACCCGGCCTGCACCCGCGTGCAGGACGCCTACTCCCTGCGCTGCGCGCCCCAGGTCCACGGCGCCGCCCGCGACACCCTGGAGCACGCGGCCACGGTCGCGGGCCGGGAGCTGGCCTCCGCGATCGACAACCCGGTGGTCACCTCCGACGGGCGCGTCGAGTCGAACGGCAACTTCCACGGGGCGCCCGTCGCCTACGTGCTGGACTTCCTCGCCATCGCCGCCGCCGACCTGGCCAGCATGAGCGAGCGGCGCACCGACCGGTTCCTCGACGTCTCCCGCTCCGAGGGGCTGCCCGCGTTCCTCGCGCACGACCCCGGCGTCGACTCCGGGCACATGATCGCCCAGTACACGGCCGCCGGGATCGTCTCGGAGCTGAAGCGCCTGGCCGCACCGGCCAGCGTGGACTCGATCCCGAGCTCCGCCATGCAGGAGGACCACGTGTCCATGGGCTGGTCGGGCGCGCGCAAGCTCCGCAGGTCCGTCGACGGGCTCACCCGCGTGCTGGCCATCGAGGTGCTGACGGCCACGCGCGCCCTCGACTTCCGTACCGAGGCCCCGGCGGCGGGCACGGGCGCTGTGCACGACGCCGTCCGAGCCGTGGTGCCCGGTCCCGGACCGGACCGCTACCTCGCGCCGGAGATCGAGCACGTGGTCCAGCTCGTGGCGGCCGGCCGGATCACGGCGGTGGCCGCGTCCGCCGTCGGACAGCTCGACTGACGCCCGTCCGACCGCCCGACCGCCCGACCGGCAGCCCGACCGACACCGAACTGGAGCAGACCATGAACCAGCCGTACGACCGGGGTACCCCCGTCGCCGTCCGCGCCGCGCGCGGCACCACCCTGACCGCCCGCAGCTGGCAGACCGAGGCCCCGCTGCGCATGCTGATGAACAACCTCGACCCCGAGGTGGCCGAGCGGCCCGACGACCTGGTCGTCTACGGCGGCACCGGCCGCGCCGCGCGCGACTGGCCGAGCTACCACGCGATCGTCCGCTCGCTCACTGACCTGCGCGAGGACGAGACGCTGATGGTGCAGTCCGGGCGGCCGGTGGGCGTGCTGCGGACGCACGAGTGGGCGCCGCGCGTGCTCATCGCCAACTCGAACCTCGTGGGGGACTGGGCGACGTGGCCCGAGCACCGCCGCCTCGAACAGCTCGGGCTGACGATGTACGGGCAGATGACCGCAGGGTCGTGGATCTACATCGGGACGCAGGGGATCCTGCAGGGGACGTACGAGACGTTCGCCGCGGTGGCGGCGAAGATCTCAGGGGTCTCGACAAGCTCGACCAGCGGTCCCGCCAGCCTGGCCGGGACGCTCACCCTGACCGGCGGCTGCGGCGGCATGGGCGGCGCCCAGCCGCTGGCCGTCACGCTCAACGGCGGCGTGTGCCTCGTGGTCGACGTCGACCCGGCGCGTCTGCACCGTCGCGTCGAGACCCGCTATCTCGACGTGGTCGCGGGGTCCCTGGACGAGGGCGTCGAGCTGGCGCTCGCGGCCAAGAAGGAGCGTCGCGCCCTGTCGGTGGGCGTGGTCGGCAACTCCGCCGACGTCGTCCCCGAGCTGCTGCGCCGGGGCGTCGAGATCGACATCGTCACCGACCAGACGTCGGCGCACGACCCGCTGTCGTACCTGCCGTCCGGCGTCGCGCTGGAGGACTGGGCCGACCTCGCGGAGAAGGATCCCGCGGGGTTCACCGACCGGGCGCGGGAGTCGATGGCCCGGCACGTCGAGGCCATGGTCGGCTTCCAGGACGCGGGCGCCGAGGTGTTCGACTACGGCAACTCGATCCGCGACGAGGCCCGCCAGGGCGGGTACGGGCGGGCGTTCGACTTCCCGGGCTTCGTACCGGCCTACATCCGGCCGCTGTTCGCCGAGGGCAAGGGCCCGTTCCGCTGGGCCGCGCTGTCCGGGGACCCGCGCGACATCGCCGTCACCGACAAGGCGGTGCTCGACCTGTTCCCCGACAACGACCACCTGGGCCGCTGGATCCGCGCGGCCCAGGACCGGGTCGCGTACCAGGGCCTGCCCGCGCGCATCTGCTGGCTCGGGCACGGCGAGCGCGACGTCGCGGGGGTGCGGTTCAACGAGCTCGTCGCGTCCGGCGAGATCTCGGCGCCGCTCGCCATCGGGCGCGACCACCTGGACTCCGGCTCGGTGGCCTCCCCGTACCGGGAGACGGAGTCGATGGCGGACGGCTCCGACGCGATCGCCGACTGGCCCCTGCTGAACGCCCTCATGAACACCGCCTCGGGCGCGACGTGGGTCTCGATCCACCACGGTGGCGGCGTCGGCATGGGCCGGTCGCTGCACTCCGGGCAGGTCTCGGTGGCCGACGGCACGCCGCTGGCCGCCGAGAAGCTGGCCCGGGTGCTCGCCAACGACCCCGCGACGGGCGTGCTCCGGCACGTCGACGCCGGGTACGACGACGCAGTGGCGGCCGCCGAGCGCGGCGGGCTGCGCGTGCCGATGCGGGAGACGCCGTGACGGGTCCTGGTGCTGGTGCGGTCGGCGCGCCGGGCGGGACGACGTCGGTGGGGCGGCTGCTCGACGCGATCGCCGACGTCGGGCGGGCGCCGTCCGGCGGCTACGAGCGGTTCGCGTGGACGGCGCACGACCTGACCCTGCGCGAGTGGTTCGCCGCCGAGGCCGAAGCGCGGGGGCTCTCCGTGGTGGTCGACCGCGCCGGGAACCAGTGGGCGTGGTGGGGCGACCCGGACGCCGACGGGCCCGGCGTCGTGACCGGCAGCCACCTCGACTCCGTCCCCGGCGGCGGCGCGTTCGACGGCCCGCTCGGGGTGGCGAGCGCCTTCGCGGCGCTGGACGCCCTGCGCGCGGCGGGTGTGCGCCCGGAGCGGCCGCTCGGGATCGTTAACTTCTCCGACGAGGAGGGCGCCCGGTTCGGGCTCGCGTGCCTCGGCTCGCGGGCGGTGACCGGGACCGTGGGCGCGGACCGGCTGCTCGCGCTGCGGGACGGCGGCGGGGACAGCCTCGCGGACGTGCTGGGGCGGGTGCCTCGCTGGTCGAGCTCCGTCTCGGCAGGCTCGACCGGCGGTGGCTCGACCGGCGGCGGCTCGACCAGCGGCGCCGGGGGCGTGCCGCTGGAGCACTACGGGCGCGACGACGAGGCCCTCGCGCGGGTCGGCGTCTTCGTCGAGCTGCACGTGGAACAGGGGCGCTACCTCGCTGACCTGCCCGCGGACGAGGCCGCGCCGGTCGCCGTCGGCGCCGCCATCTGGCCGCACGGCCGCTGGCGCGTCGACCTCGCGGGCGAGGCGAACCACGCGGGCACGACGCCGCTGGCCCACCGCCACGACCCGATGCTCGACCTCGCGCGGCTCATCACCGACGTCCGCGCCGCCGCCGAGCACGCCGGGGCGCTCGCGACGCTGGCCAAGGTCCAGGTCGAGCCGAACGGCGTCAACGCGATCCCGTCCAGGGTCCGCGCCTGGATCGACGCCCGCGCGGAAACGGAGCATGCGGTCCGCACCGTCCTGTCCACTCTCTCGGGACCCGTTGGTGCGCCGAACGTAGGGCCGGTCGCCGGAACGGGCCTCGAGGACCGACCGGGCCTACGTTCGGCCGGGCCGACCGGGGGCTGGGGGCCCGTCGAGGAGTCGTGGACGCCCGCCACCGTGTTCGATCCGGCGCTCGCGGCGCGGCTCGCCGACGTCGTCGGGCGGCCCGGTTCCGACCTGCCCGCACCCGTGATCGGGACGGGCGCCGGGCACGACGCCGGGATCTTCGCCGCCGCCGGCGTGCCGACGGCGATGCTGTTCGTGCGCAACCCCACGGGGATCTCCCACTCGCCCGCCGAGCTCGCGGAGGAGGCCGACTGCGACGCCGGCGTGGCCGCGCTCACGGCGGCCCTGGCAGACCTGCTCACGGCCCCGAGTGGTCGGCAGGATGTCAGGTGGTCGGCACCCCGGAATGCCGATGACCTGACGTCCTACCGATCATCCGGGGACACCAGCGGGGGCACCCGATGAGCTTCTGGTGCGAGCGGGCGTGGGTACCCGGGGACGGCGGCGCGGCGGGTCGCGTCGTCGAGTCCGTGCGGGTCGAGGTAGACGGGGGCCGGATCGTCGGTGTCGAGCCGGGTGTGCCGGCGTCGAGGGGTGACGTGCGGCTGGGCGGCGTCGTGCTGCCCGGGCTGGCCAACGCGCACTCGCACGCGTTCCACCGCGCCCTGCGCGGGCGGACGCACGCCGACGGCGGATCCTTCTGGACCTGGCGCGCGGGGATGTACGCGCTGGCCACGGCCCTGACCCCGGAGCTGTACGAGCGGCTGGCGCGCGCCGTGTACGCGGAGATGGCGTTGGGCGGGACCACCGCCGTCGGCGAGTTCCACTACGTGCACCACCGCGCCGACGGGACGCCGTACCCGGCGGCCGAGGGCGGCTCGAACGCCATGGCCGAGGCCCTGCGCTCCGCCGCGCGCGACGCCGGGGTACACCTCACCCTGCTCGACACCTGCTACCTGCACGGCGGCCTGGGGCCCGACGGTCACGAGCCGCTCGCGCCCGAGCAGGCACGCTTCGGTGACGGCACGGTCGCGGCGTGGGCGCGCCGCGTCGACGCGCTGCGCGCCGCCTGGGCTGGCGACGACCGCGTGCTCGTCGGCGCCGCCGCCCACTCGGTGCGTGCTGTCACGTTGCCGGAGCTCGCGGACCTGGCCCGCTGGGCCCGGCGGACCGGGGCGCCGCTGCACGTGCACCTCTCCGAGCAGCCCGGGGAGAACGAGGCCGCGCTCGCGGCCCTCGGCGTCACGCCCACGCGCCTGCTGCACGACGCCGGAGCGCTCGGCCCCGGCACCACCGCCGTGCACGCGGTACACCTGACCGACGACGACGTGACGCTGCTCGGCGCCTCGGGCACGGGCGTCTGCCTCTGCCCGACGACGGAGCGCGACCTCGCCGACGGCATCGCCCCCGGCCTGCGGCTGCTGCGGGCGGGCAGCCCGCTCTCGGTCGGCACCGACCAGCACGTCGGCGCCGACGTGCTCGCCGAGGCACGCGGCGTCGAGGAGCACGAACGCCTCGCGACGGGACGGCGGGGCTCGTTCCCGCCCGCGACCCTGATCGAGCTGGCGACGTCCGCCGGGCACGCCGCGCTCGGCCGGCCGGACGCCGGGCGGATCGCCGTCGGGGCGCCCGCCGACCTGGTGGCGGTCCGGCTGGACACGGTGCGCACGGCGGGGATCGACCCGGCGCAGGTCGCGCTGGTCGCGGGTGCGGGCGACGTGTCCGACGTCGTGGCGGGCGGCGAGGTGGTGGTGCGCGGCGGCGAGCACCGGGCCGGGGACGTCGGGCGCATGCTCGCGGACGCGATCGAGGAGGCCTGGGCGGTCGCCGGCCGGGACAGGACACAGGGGAGCGAAGCATGAGCGTGCTGCTGACGAACATCGGCGAGCTGGTCACGAACGATCCGGAGCACGGCGGGTCTCGACAGGCTCGACCAACGGGGGCGGGGGCTCCGGGATCCGGGGGAGCGGGCGGCCTCGGGATCGTGACAGGTGCCGCCGCCGTCATCATGGAGGCCGGCCGGGTCGCATGGACGGGGCCCGCCGCGTCGGCGCCCGCGGCGGACGTCGCCGTCGACCTCGGCGGACGGTCCGTCATCCCCGGCTTCGTCGACTCCCACTCGCACACGGTGTTCGCGGGCGACCGGTCCGCGGAGTTCGCCGCGCGGATGACCGGCGAGCCGTACACCGGCGGCGGCATCGCGACCACGGTCGCCGCCACGCGCGCTGCGACCGAGGAGAGCCTGCGGGCACGCGCCCAGGCCCTGGTCCGGGAGATGCTCGCACAGGGCACCACCACCGTCGAGATCAAGAGCGGCTACGGCCAGGACGTCGCCACCGAGGCCCGGACGCTGCGGATCGCCCGGGAGCTCACGCACGAGACGACTTACCTCGGCGCCCACACCGTGCCCGCCGAGTACGCCGACGACCGCCCCGGCTACCTGCGCCTCGTGACCGGGCCGATGCTCGCCGCCTGTGCGCCCCATGCCCGCTGGGTCGACGTGTTCTGCGAGCCCGCAGCGCCTACCGCGTTCGACGAGGAGGAGTCCCGGGCCGTGCTGCTGGCCGGCATCCGGGCAGGGCTCGGCGCCCGGGTGCACGGCAACCAGCTGTCGGCGGGCCCCGGCGTCCGGCTCGCGGTCGAGGTCGGCGCGGCGAGCGTCGACCACTGCACCCACCTGACCGGCGCCGACGTCGACGCGCTGGCCGGGTCCTGGTCCGCTGGCCCGGACGGTTTGCGGGGTTCCGGCACCGTCGCGACCCTGCTGCCCGCCGTCGAGTTCTCCACCCGGTCGCCCTACCCGGACGCACGCCGGCTGCTCGCCGCGGGCGTGCCCGTAGCGCTGGCCACGGACTGCAACCCGGGCTCGGGCTACAGCTCGTCGATGCCGTTCGTCGTGGCGCTCGCGGTGCGCGAGATGGGGATGAGCCCCGCCGAGGCCCTCTGGTCGGCGACGGCGGGCGGCGCTGTGGCGCTCCGCCGGGACGACGTCGGCCACCTGGGTATCGGGGCTCGCGCCGACCTCACCGTGCTGGACGCCCCCAGCCACACCTACCTGGCCTACCGCCCGGGCGTGCCGCTGGTGTCCGAGGTCTGGAAGGACAGCGCCCGGGTCATCCTGCCGAGGTAGGTCTGCGGCGGCCCTGGTCTCGACAAGCTCGACCAACGAGTGCTCGACCAGCGGGCCGCCTCAGGGGCGCGTCGAGCCCCGCACCACGAGGCGGACGGGGACCATCACGCGCTCGGGCGGGTCGTCGTCGCCCGCCATCCGCCGTTCGAGCAGGCGCATCGCGCTCCGCGCGACCTCGTCGTGGTTCGGGTCGACCGTCGTGAGCCCCGGGGACAGGTACTTCCCGACGTCCAGGTCGTCGAACCCCACCACCTGGACGTCGTCAGGTACGACGATCCCGCGGTCGGCCAGCGCGGCCATCGCCCCGAGCGCGACGGTGTCGGTCACCGCGAAGACGCCGTCGACGCGCAGGCCCGCGTCGAGGAGGCCGCCGAGCACCTCGCGCGACTCGCGTGCCGAGTACGTCGTCACCGGGACGACGAGCGCGCCGTCGGCAGGGACTCCCGCCGCGCGGTGCGCCGCCTCCCACCCTGCCCGCCGCAACGAGGCCATGCCCGAGGTGTCGCCCGGCGCGCCGCCGAGCACGAGGATCCTGCGCGCGCCCCGGGCGAGCATGTGCGCGGTGGCGAGCCGGGCACCCTCCTCGTTCGCGAGCCGGACGTGATCGAACCGCGCGGGCACCTCCCGTTCTCCGAGGAGGACGATCGGCGCCCTGGTCCTGACGCTCTCCAGCTGCTCGCGGTCCAGCCCGGCCACGGAGAGGACCACGCCGTCGTACATCTGCAGGCGGGCGATGCTCAACGACTCGATCTCGCTCTCGGGCCGTGCGCCGGTGCGCTCGAGGACGAGATGGCGACCGCTCGCCTCAACGATGGGCGCGATCCGGTCCGCGACCGCGCTGAAGTAGTCGTGGAAGCTCGGCACGATCAGGGCGATCGTGTCGGTGCGGCCCGACCGCAGGTGTCTCGCCGTGAGGTTGACCTCGTACCCGAGCTTCTCGATCGCGGTCATGACCCGGTCGCGCGTGGGTGCCACGACGCGGCGGTGGCCGTTGAGCACGTTCGACACGGTCATCATCGAGACACCGGCCTCGCGGGCGACGTCGCTCATCGTGACCATCTGCTTGCTACCTCCGGGGCTGGACCAGGGGGTTGACGGGCGCCCTGCTCTGGCCTAGTTTAACGCTAAAATTCGGCAGTCGAAAACGGTTTCGGTCGAGGGTGACCGTCGCAGGCGACGCCCGGGTAACGACGCTCGGGCTCAGTTCTCAATGAGGAGAGACATGACTCGTGACACGAGATCCCGACGAGCGCGCCGCGTGGGCCGGCGCATGACGGCGGTCCTGGGCGCCACGGTGCTGGTCGCCCTGGCGGCGTGCACCGCGGACGGCGGCGGGGACGGCGAGGTCGACGGCCTCGAGCAGACCGCCGGCTCCATGGAGACCTTCGCGGCCGACCAGCAGTTCAAGGCCACCGAGCCGATGAACTTCTCCATGCTCTGGACGGACTGGCCCGAGTCCCCGGTCAAGGACTCCTGGCAGTTCTTCGACGAGATCGAGGAGCGGACGAACGTCTCCCTCGAGCTGACCAACATCCCGTTCAGCGACGCGACGGAGAAGCGCAGCCTCCTCCTCAGCGCCGGTGACGCGCCGTACATCATCCCGCTCGTCTACACGGGCGAGGAGAAGAGCTTCGCGGCGTCGGGCGCCGTGCTGCCGCTCAGCGACTACGAGGAGTACATGCCCAACTTCCAGAAGTACGTGGAGGAGTGGGACCTGCGCCCGATGATCGACAACCTGCGCCAGGCGGACGGCAAGTACTACATGATGCCCGGCCTGCAGGAGGTCTCTGTCCCGGTCTTCACGCTCCTGGTGCGCAAGGACGTGTTCGACGAGGTCGGCGCGCCCATCCCGGAGACCTGGGACGAGCTCCGTACGGGACTGGAGAAGATCAAGGCCAAGTACCCCGACAGCTACCCGCTGGCCGACGGCTTCGAGGGCGCGTCGATGCTCAACTACGCGTCGCACGCCTTCGGGACCAGGGCCGGCTGGGGCTTCGGCGACGGCACGTTCTTCGACGAGGCGTCCGGCGAGTTCGTCTACGCCGGCACGTCGGACGGCTACCGGGACATGGTCACGTACTTCCGCGGCCTGGTGGACGACGGTCTGCTGGACCCCGAGTCGTTCACCGCCACCAACGACGGCGCCGGGACCGTCACCGAGAAGTTCGCCGCCGGCGAGGTCTTCGCCGCCTCCGGTGCGAACGGCACGGTGCAGGAGTTCTCGACGGCGCTCGACGAGACCGCGGGCAAGGGCAACCACGAGGTCGTCCAGATCGCGCCGCCGGGCGGACCGGCCGGCCAGGTCGTCGAGCCGCGCAACTTCTGGAACGGCTTCATGGTCAACGCCGAGGCCAAGGACGACCCGCACTTCATCGCCATGCTGCAGTTCCTGGACTGGCTGTACTACAACCCCGACGCCCGCGAGATGCTGCGCTGGGGCGTCGAGGGCGAGACCTACACCAAGTCCGACGACGGGAAGTTCACGCTCGAGCCGGGCTACTCGCTCGACGCGTTCAACATCAACTTCGGCGAGGGCAAGGACATCGCGAAGGACCTGGGCTTCTCCAACGAGGTGCTCGCGGGCTCCACCGAGTCCAGGGCCCTCAAGGAGTCGTACAACTCGCCGCAGTTCGTCGACTACATCGACTCGGTGCTCTCGACGCGGACCCCGCGCGACCCGTTCCCGCCCGCGCCGCTGAACGAGGCGGAGCTCGAGCAGGCCTCGCTCCTGACGACGACGCTCACGGACACCGTCAACACGAACACGCTGAAGTTCATCCTCGGTGAGCGCGACCTCAGCGAGTGGGACGCGTACGTCGCCGAGCTCGAGGGCCAGAACCTGCAGGGGTACCTGGACCTCATCAACGGTGCCCACCAGCGTTTCGCCGAGAGCAACGGATAGTGGTCGCCGAGACGGTGGTCGGCCGTCGGCCCGCGGTCGGCCGACCGCGAGCCGACGGCCGGCAGGGCGGCCACGGGTCCAAGGTGCCGTGGCGCGTCGTGTGGCGGCGGGACGGCGTCCTGTACCTCATGGCACTCCTGCCGGTCGTGTTCCTCCTGATCTTCCGCTACGGCCCGATGCTGGGGAACGTGATCGCGTTCCGCCGGTTCCGGCCGGGCGGGAGCATCTTCGGCGAGGAATGGGTGGGGCTGCTCTACATCGAGATGTTCGTCAACGACCCGATGTTCTGGCACGTGTTCGGCAACACCGTCACCATCGGGGCGCTCACGCTGATCGTCGGCTTCCCGCTGCCGATCATCCTGGCCCTGCTGCTCAACGAGGTGCGCAAGAAGGCGTTCAAGCGGGTGGTCCAGTCGATCTCCTACCTGCCGCACTTCCTCTCGGTCGTGATCGTCGCCGGCATGGTCATGCAGCTCCTGTCGCTGCAGGGCACCGTCAACCAGATCGCCGAGGCGGTGGGCGGGGAGGCGATCCCGTTCCTGCAGCGTCCGGAGTGGTTCCGCGTGATCTACGTCGGGTCGGAGGTGTGGCAGACCCTCGGCTGGGGGACGATCCTCTACCTCGCCGCGCTGACGACCGTCGACGCCTCGCTCTACGAGGCGGCCCGGATCGACGGCGCCAACCGGTGGCGGCAGACGTGGCACGTGACCCTGCCCGGCATCCGGCCCACGATGATCACGCTGCTCATCCTCAACATCGGGACGTTCCTCAACGTCGGGTTCGAGAAGGTCCTCCTGCTCTACAGCCCGCTGACCTACTCCACGGGCGACGTCATCTCGACGTACCTGTACCGCGTCGGGCTCGTGTCCAACAACCTCAGCTACGCGGCGGCGATCGGGCTCTTCCAGGCCTGCATCGGGCTGGTCATGGTGCTGTCGGCGAACCTCATCTCGCGACGACTGACGGGAGCAAGCCTGTGGTGACGCAGAACGCCATGACCGTGCGGTCCGTCTCGGCGCGCTCGGGGGTATCGGTCGGCCCGCGCGACACCAGGGGCTACCGGGCCTTCACGGCGATCAACACGGCGGTGCTCCTGCTGGTGTGCGCGGTGATGCTCTACCCGTTCGTCACCGTGCTCGCCCAGTCGTTCTCCAGCCCCGGCGCGATCAAGGCCGGCCTGGTCAGCGTGTGGCCGGTCGGGTTCAACCTCGACACCTACGGGGCCGTCGCACAGAACGGGACGTTCTGGAACGCGTACGGCAACACCGTCCTGTACACGTTCCTCGGGACCACCATCGCGATGGTCCTCACGACGACGTTCGCGTACGCGATCTCCAAGCCGCACCTGCGTGGCCGGAACGTGCTGATCGGGATCGCCGTCTTCACGATGTTCTTCAACGGCGGCATCGTCCCGAACTACGTGCTGATCTCCGCTCTCGGCATGAAGAACACCATGTGGGCGGTGATCCTGCCGGGGGCGATCTCGGTGTTCAACCTGCTGGTGATGAAGGCCTTCTTCGAGAGCCTGCCCCGGGAGCTCGAGGAGGCCGCGCAGATCGACGGGCTGGGCTGGTTCGGCATCTTCCGCCGGATCGTCCTGCCGCTGTCGAAGCCCGTCATCGCGACGATGGTCCTGTTCTACTCGGTCGCGTACTGGAACGACTGGTTCGCGGCGTTCCTCTACCTCGACAAGCAGGAGCTCTTCCCCGTCACGCTCTTCCTGCGCAACCTCATCGCGGGCGCGTCCACCACCGCGTCGGAGGGGGCGGCGGCCGCGGGTACGACGACCGCGGCCATCAACGCGAACATCCAGTCGGTGACGATGATCCTGACGATCATCCCGATCCTGTGCGTCTACCCGTTCGTGCAGCGGTACTTCGTCTCGGGGGTGATGCTCGGCTCGGTCAAGGGCTGAGGAAGGTCCGCGAAGTAGAGCGCTTGTCCGGGTCTCCCTGGCGGGGAGACCGGACAAGCGCTCTACTTCGCGGAACTTGGCGTCGGGTTACTGCTCCGTGACGCCCAGGTCCGGGGTGGCCACGAATGACGCGCGCCTCGTTGCCGCGCCGTGGAGCTCCAGGAGGACCAGCTCGTTGCCCTGCTCGCGCACCAGCGGGCCCGGCACGTACAGCGTGTGCGTCGGGCCGAGGCTCCAGTAGCGCCCGAGCAGCTCGCCGTTGACCCACGCCAGACCCTTGGTCCAGCCGTCGAGGCGCAGGAAGTGGTCCGCCCCGGCGACCGAGTCGAACGTACCCCGGTGCAGGCCCGCTACCGCGGCGCCGTCGGCCCCGTCACCGGCCGCAGCGTCCAGGGCCGCCCGCAGCAGCTTCGGGGCGTCCTCGACGCGCAGCGCGGCAGCCTGCCACTCGTCCACGATCCGCACGGCGGTGCGTACCGGCCCGATGATCCCCTTGGGCTCGCCGATCCGTCGCCCGTAGTTGACCCGCCCCTGGTCCTCGACCAGCAGCGTGAGCTCGCCCGCGCGCGCCGGGAGCGCGACGGCGAACGTGTGCGACCCGCGGTCGAGCACGCCCACCTGCTCGCCGTCGACCAGCACGACCGCGCGGTCGCGGATCTCGCCGACGCTGAGCACGGCGTCGTCGGCCCGGAGGTCGGTGCGGTAGAGGGCGAAGCCCGACCACAGCTCCAGGTCGTCGGTGCTCGGCACGTGCGGATAGGCGTGCGGCTCCTCGCGGAGCAGACCGGGCAGGACGTCGGGGAGTGTCACGTGCGCGGTGAGCGCGACGTCGAGCACGGGCGCCGCCGAACGCTCGCCCAGCTCCTCGGCCGACGCCACGGGCAGGTGCCGCGCGATCACGTCGCGCATCGCCCAGTACTTCGCGGTGGGGGTGCCGTCCTCCGCGAGGGGCGCGTCGTAGTCGTACGACGTCGCGATGGGCCGGTAGATGCCCTTGTCGTTGGCGCCGCTGGTGAGCCCGAAGTTCGTGCCGCCGTGGAACATGTACAGGTTGACGGAGCCGCCGGCCGTGAGCAGGTCGTCCAGGTCGGCGGCGTTCGCCTCGGCGGGCGCCAGGTGGTGCTCCAGCCCCCAGGAGTCGAACCAGCCGTTCCAGAACTCCATGCACATCAGCGGACCGGTGGGCTGGTGTCTGCGCAGCACCTCGAACCGCTCGGTGGTGCGCGACCCGAACGTCGCGGTCTTGTGCAGCTCCGGCAGGCCGCCGCGCTGCAGCATCTCGTCGTTCGCCTGGTCGCAGGTGAACAGCGGGACCTCGATGTCCTGCGCGCGCACCAGGTCCACCAGGGCACGCAGGTACTTCTGTCGTTCCGGGAGCGGGTCGTCGCCGTAGGCGCCGTACTCGTTCTCGACCTGCACCATGAGCACCGGTCCGCCGCGCGTCACCTGACGCTCGGCGACGAGCGGCAGCAGGCTGGCGTAGTACTTGCCGATCGCGTCGAGGAAGCCCGGCTCGTGCCGGCGCACACCGACGGCGGGGTCCGCCAGCAGCCAGGCCGGCAGGCCGCCGCCGTCCCACTCCGCGCAGATGTAGGGGCCCGGCCGCACTATCGCGTGCAGGCCCTCAGCGGCCACCAGGTCGAGGAACCGGCCCAGGTCGCGCCGTCCGTCCAGGTCGAAGACCCCGGGGACCGGCGCGTGGAAGTTCCAGGGGACGTACGTCTCGATGGTGTTCAGGCCCATCAGCCGGGCCTTGTGGATCCGGTCGGCCCACTGGTCGGGGTGGACGCGGAAGTAGTGCAGTGCGCCACTGACGACCTGCATCCGCTCGCCGTCGAGCAGGAAGTCCTCGGGTCCGATCTCGAACATGGCCATATGCGATTTCCTCTGGGGGTGATGTGGCGGCTCGCCGAAGTAGAGCGCCTGTCCCGTTCTCGCACGTGGCGAGCCTCATCGAAAAGGGGGGACAGGCGCTCTACTTCGGCGTTCTGGTTCAGCCGGAGAGCTACTCGCTGACCGTGAAGCCCTGCTCGTTGCCGTAGCTGACGATCGACTTCTGCCAGGCGTTCAGGCCGTCGGCCAGCGACGTCGAGCCGGTGTAGGCCTGGCCGGCCGTGTCCGGGAACACGCTGTTCGCGTAGACCTGGTACGGCAGGTACTGCCAGCCGGGCACGACGCCCTGGGCCGAGGCGGAGAGCACCTCGTTGATCTTCTGCCCGCCGAAGTACTCGGACTCCACGGCGAGGAACTCCGGGTCGTTCAGGTCCGCGACCGTGGCCGGGAAGTTGCCGCCCTCGAGACGCGTGGCGACACCGTCACCGGCGTTCGCGTACTCCAGGAAGCCGTAGGCCAGCGCCTTCTTCTCGCTCGCCTCCGTGACCGACAGCGCGGAGCCGCCGTTCTCGGCGGTCGCGGTCTCACCGGCGGTCCACTGCGGCATGGGGGCCACGCGCCAGTCACCCGACGCCGGGGCGGCGGCGGACTCGAGGTTCGCGGGCATCCAGGCGCCCGTCACGAGCGCGGCGATCTCGCCGTTGCCCAGGCCCTGGAACCACTCGTCGGACCAGCCGGGGACGTCGGAGAGGAGGCCGTCGTCGATGAGGCCCTGCCAGGTCTCGGCCCACTTGGCCGAGCCCTCGTCGGCAAGGTTCACCGTGACGTTCGTGCCGTCCACCTTGAACGGGTGACCGCCGGCCTGCCAGATCATCGACGTCGCGAAACCGGCGTCGCCGCTGTCCGACGTGATGTACGTGTTGGAGTCGTAGTCGTGGATCTTCTTCGCCGCGTCGGCGAACTCGTCCCACGTGGCCGGCACCTCGACGCCGGCGGCCTCGAACGTCTTGGCGTTGTAGAACAGCGCCATCGGGCCCGAGTCCATCGGCAGGCCGTACACGGCGTCATCGCTGGTCACCGCGCCCCACGGACCGGGGGAGTAGGAGCTCTCCAGCTCGCTCGCGCCGAAGGGCGCGAGGTCGGCCAGCGACTCGCCGATGGAGAACTGCGGCAGTGCGTAGTACTCCATCTGCGTGACGTCGGGGACGCCCGAGCCGGCGCTGATCGCGTTCTGCAGGGCGACGTAGTGGTCGTTGCCGGTGCCGACGTTCGCCATCTCGACGTTCACGTTGGGGTACTTGGCCTCGAAGTCCTCGACGACCTTGTCCAGCGTGGGCTCCCATGCCCAGACCAGCAGGTCGCCGCCCTCCTCGAGCGCCGCGGAGATGTCTGAAGCGGACACCTCCTCCGCGGGGGCGTCGCCGCCGGCGGACCCGGACCCGCACGCGGTAAGGGTGAGCGCCAGGGCGCTCGCGGCGGCGAGCGCACCTACTGCGCGGTGGTGGCGGATGGTCATGGTGGTTCCTCTCACATCATCGTCAGTCGAACGGAGTCTCTGTGGTCGTGCGGGATGGCCGTGCGGGATGGCCGTGCGGGGGATGCTCACTCCTTGACGCTGCCGGCGGCGAGACCCGACTGCCAGTAGCGCTGCAGGAGCAGGAAGACCGCGATGAGCGGCAGGATCGTGAGGAGCGAGCCGGCGATGACGAGGTTGAAGATGGCCTCGCCGCCCGCCGTGGTCGCCTGCTGGTTCCACGCGTTCAGGCCCAGGGTCAGGGGGTACCAGTCCGGGTTGCGCAGCATGATCAGCGGGAGGAAGTAGTTGTTCCAGGTCGCGACGACGGTGAACAGCAGCACCGTCACGATGCCGGGGGCCAGCATCGGCAGGGCCACCTGGAAGAAGGTGCGGGCCTCGCTGGCGCCGTCGATCCGGGCGGCCTCCATGATCTCGTCCGGCACCGCGTCGGCGGCGAACGTCCACATGAGGTAGAGCCCGAACGGCGAGATGAGCGACGGGATGATCACCGACCAGGGCGTGTTGGTCAGGCCCATGTTCGCGAACATGAGGAACGTGGGCACGGCCAGGGCGGTGCCCGGCACGGCCACGGCGCCGATCACCGTCGCGAACACCGCGCGCTTGCCCGGGAAGTTGAACTTGGCGAGGCCGTAGCCGCCGAGCAGGGCCAGCAGGGTCGCGCCGCCGGCGCCCAGCACCACGTACATCAGGGTGTTGAGGAACCAGCGGCCGAACACGCCGTCGTCGTACGTGACGACGCCGACCAGGTTGTCCCAGAGCGCGAAGTCGCTGCTGAACCACAGGCCGAACGAGCTGAACAGGTCGGGCTGCGTCTTGGTCGCGTTGATCAGCAGCCACACCAGCGGGATCAGGGCGTAGATGCCGACGAGCGCGGTCAGCACGGTGAGCAGGATGCTGCGCGTCGGCCGGGCGTGCGAGCTGCGGCGGCTCCTGATGCGCGGGCGCGGCCGGGGCTTCCGCACGGTGGGCGCGGTCAGCAGGGTGTTGGTGCTCATGGCTCAGGCCTCCTTGCGCATGCCGCGCAGCTGCACCACGTAGGCCACGAGCATCGTGAGCACGCCCATGATGATCGCCACCGTGGCCGAGTAGTTGTACTGCTGGCCGGAGAAGGACAGCGAGTAGGCGTACAGGTTGGGGGTGTAGTGCGTCGAGATGTAGTTGGGCGACAGCGCCTGCAGGATGCTCGGCTCGTTGAAGAGCTGGAAGGAGCCGATGATCGAGAAGATGGTCGCCACGACGAGCGCGCCGCGGATCGCGGGGAGCTTGATCGCGGAGATCACCCGCCACGGCCCGGCGCCGTCGATCTCCGCCGCCTCGTAGAGGGAGGCCGGCACGACGCGCAGCGCCGAGTAGAAGATCAGCATGTTGTAGCCGACGAACTCCCAGGTCACGATGTTGCCGATCGCGGGGAGCACCAGGACGGAGGCGAGCGGGTCCGGGATGCTGGTGCCGAGCAGGTCGTTGACGTTGCCGACCAGGCCGAACCGGTCGCCGTACATGAAGCCCCACATGAGTGCGGCGACGACGCCGGGCACCGCGTACGGCAGGAAGATCGTGAGCCGGAAGAAGTCGCGCCCGTAGAGGCGGCCGCTGTCGATCGCGAGGGCGACGAGCAGCGAGATGCCGAGCATCACGGGGACCTGGACCGCGAGGAACAGCGTGACGCGGCCGACGCCGTCCCAGAACTGCGGGTCACCGAGCGCCCGGGCGTAGTTGTCGAGCCCGACGAACGAGGTGCCGCCCACCAGCTTGGTCTGGAACAGGCTCAGGTACAGGGAGTAGATGATCGGCGCCAGGAACACCAGGGCGAACACGATCATGAACGGACCGACGAAGCCCCAGCCGGTCCAGCGGTTGCGGTGTCGCATCCGTCCCATGGTCCTGGGCACGTTCTTGGGCACGGCCGGAGGCGATGCGAGCGTGGTCAAGAGAAGTCGCTCCTTCACGAGTGGGGTCAGCATGGCGTCGTGTTGACGTAAACATGGTGACCCGGACTAGGGTGCTCGTGAGTTACCGAGGTGTCAAATGCGCGCCGGTGCGCCGGCGCGTCACGAGGAGGTGGATGCCGTGGAGGGCAGAGGTCCGTCCCTGGCCGATGTAGCCGCGCTGGCGGGTGTGTCGACGCAGACCGTTTCGCGCGTGTCGATGGGTCTGGACAACGTGCGCCCCGTCACGCGTGACAAGGTGCTGGCGGCGATGGCGCAGCTCGGCTACGCGCCCAACACCGCGGCGCGTGCCCTGCGGTACGGCAGCTTCCGGACGATCGGCGTGATCGCCCACCGGCTGGCCCGGACCGGTGAGTCCCGGACGGTCGAGGCGGTCGTCGAGGCGGCGCGCCGGGAGGGCTACACGGTGACGCTGATCGACGTCGAGAGCCCGTCGTCCGACGTCGTCTCCGCCGCGGCGACCCGGCTCTCGCACCAGGCCATCGACGGCCTGGTGATCATCCGGGCCGAGACCGCCACGCCGGACTCGCTGGCGCTGCCGCCCCGGCTGCCCGTGGTGGTGTCGGACTCGCGGTTCGTCGGACACCACCCCGCCGTCGGCGCGGACCAGGGGGACGGCGCCCGCAGCGCCACGCAGCACCTGCTGGACCTGGGGCACCGCACCGTGCACCACGTCGCGGGGCCGGGGGACTCGATACCCGCCCAGCTTCGTGCCGAGGCCTGGCGGGACACGCTGGTGGCCGCGGGCAGCCCGGTTCCCGAGCTCGTGGAGGGCGACTGGACGGCGGCCTCCGGGTACGACGCCGGACGCCGGCTCGCCGCCGACCCGCAGGTCACCGCGGTGTTCTGCGCGAACGACGAGATGGCCGCCGGCCTGCTCCGCGCGCTGCACGAGGCCGGGCGTGCCGTGCCGGGCGACGTCTCGGTGGTCGGGTTCGACGACGTCCTGCTGGCCGGATACCTCTGGCCGCCCCTGACGACGGTGGCGCAGGACTTCGACGAGATCGGCACGCGGCTCGTGGCCCGGCTGCTGCAGCAGGTGCGGTCCGGGGAGATCGAGGACGACGCCGACGCCGAGGACCTGCATGAGGTGGTCCCCGTGTCGCTCCTGGTCCGGCAGAGCACGGCGCCCCCGCCGGCGTAGGCCGTGCGGTGTCGTCCGTACGGACGGGCGACACCGCACGATCCACCTCACGCGATCCACCTGGCATGATCTGCCGACATGAGCAGCGACGACGCCGTCGGGCGGCACCTGATCGAGCTGGGCGAGCCCTCGGGCACGTTCATCGACAGCTTTCTCGTGGGCAACGGCACGCTCGGGGCGGCGCTGCGGGGCGGCGTCGGCTCCGAGGTGTTCGACCTCAACCTCGACACCCTGTGGTCAGGTGGGCCGGACACCGCCGTCGTCGACCCGCCCGATCCTGAGACCGTCGTCCTGCTGCGGGAGGCGATCGCGGCGGAGGACCACGCCGAGGCCGACCGGCTGGCGCGCGCGAACCTCTCGGACCGCTGGGTGCAGTCGTACCAGCCGCTCGCCCGCCTGACCTGGGCGTACGGCCCGGTCCCGGACCACGTCACCGGCTACCGGCGCACCCTGGACCTGCGCCGCGCCGTCGCATCGATGCGCTACACGGCGCCTGACGCCGCCGACCCGCAGCCGGGCCTGGACGTCTTCGTCTCGGCCCCGTCCGCGGTCCTGGTCGCCACCGCCGTTGAGTGCGGGACATTCGCCCCTGAAGAGGCCCTTGAGGGGGCGAATAGCCAGCACTCAACGGTCCAGGTCGAGGTCGAGCATCCCTTTGTCGTTCAGCGGGAGGTGCGGGACGGCGCGGCGTGGACCGTCGTGACCGGCCGGGTGCCCGAGCTCGTGACCCCCGGGCCCGACGAGGTGGTGCGGTACGCCGGCGACACCCCGGACGCCGCGGGGACGGTGCCCGCAGGGATGGGGTTCGCCCTCGTGGCCTGCGTCGAGCAGACCGCCGACGGCGCCCGACTGATCGTCGCCGCGGAGTCCGGCTTCCGGGGGCCGGCGGAGCGGCCGAGCGCCGACGTCGGCTCGCTGGCCGCCCTGGCCGGTGCCCGCGTCGAGGCGGCGCGCCGGCGCACCACCGCCGACCTGCGTGCCGAGCACGAGCTCGACCACCGGTCCTACTACGACCGGGTGGACCTCGACCTCTCGGCCTCGGGCGACCCGGCCGCCGCAGCCGCCGAGCGGTACTTCCACCTGGGGCGATACCTGATGATCGCGGGCTCCCGGCCGGGCACGCAGCCGCTGAACCTGCAGGGCATCTGGAACGCCGACCCGACGCCGCCCTGGAGCTGCGACTGGACCACCAACGTCAACCTGCCCATGGCCTACTGGCCCGCCGAGCCCACGGGCCTGGCCGACCTCGCGGAACCCCTGTTCGGCCTGGTCACGGACCTCGCCGACGCCGGGCGGCGCACCGCGCGCGACTTCTACGGCACCCGCGGGGCGGCGGTGCACCACAACACCGACCTGTGGCAGTTCACCGCGCCCGTTGCCGGCGAGCCCAAGTGGTCGAGCTGGCCGTCCGCGCTGCCCTGGCTCGCCGCGCACCTGGGGGACCACCTGGACTTCGCCGCGGGGTCGCACCCGGAGGCCGACGTCGCGGCGGCTCTCCCGGTGCACCGGGCGGCCGTCGAGCACACGCTCGACATGCTGGTCGACCCTTCGACAGGCTCAGGACAGCGCGACGGCGAGGGCGCTCTTGTCGTGAGCCCGTCGTCGTCCCCGGAGCACACGTTCGTCGTCGGCGGGCAGGAGTACGCGGTCGACGCGGGCTGCGCCATGGACCAGGAGCTCGCCGCCGAGGTGCTCGGCCGATACCTCGCCCTCGCCGAGCACGGCGCATCCACGGGGCCCGGCCGGCCCTCCGACGACGACCTCCCCGCCCGGGCACGCGACGCCCTGGACCGGCTGCGACCCGTCCAGGTGGGCCCGGGCGGGGACCTCCTCGAGTACATGACGGAGCGGATACCGGGCGAGCCGGGCCACCGCCACCTGTCGCACCTGTACGGCCTGTACCCCGGCACCCGCATCACCGAGACCCGCACCCCCGAGCACTTCGAGGCCGCGCGCATGGCTCTGACGCTCCGGCTCGACCAGGGGTCGGGCTACACGGGCTGGAGCCAGGCCTGGATCCTGTGCCTCGCCGCACGCCTGCGGGACCCGGCGCTCGCGGAGCGGTCGCTCGCCATCCTCATCGAGGACCTCAGCTCGGCGTCGCTGCTGGACCTGCACCCGGCCGAGTGGCTGCCCGAGGGCTGGGTGTTCCAGATCGACGGCAACCTCGGCGGCACGGCGGGCATGGCCGAGCTCGTGGTCCAGGGGCACGACGACGCCGTGAGCCTGCTCCCGACGCTGCCGCCGTCCTGGTCCGCGGGCCAGGCGCGCGGGCTGCGCTGCCGCGGCGGGCACGTGGTCGACGTCGCCTGGCGCGACGGCGCGCTGACCGGCGCGACGGTCACGGCGGGCGGCCACCGGGTGATCCTTGACGTGACGCTGGGCACGTCCGTCGGGGTCCGGGACGCGTCGGGGGCACCTGTCGCGACGCTCCCCGTCGGGCCCGCGCCGTCCGGCCGTATGCGCCTGGCCTGGGACGCCACAGCGGGCGAGCGGTATACGGTCATCCAGGGGCAGGCGTGAACGTGCCGGGATCGTTACTCACAGCGCCTGCTGGACACCTGCCTGGCACCGAACATTCACCCTGAAACCCGTAGGATCGGCACGATGGCGCAATCAGAAGGCAGGGGTGGAACGCGCGTGGAGTCACCGTCAACCGAGGCTCCGCTCGACCCGTCGACCCTTCCCACCTGGCGCAGCTCGATGGTCGCGGCAGGCATCGGAGCGGTGGTCTTCGCCTTCCTCATCTGGCAGGTGGTCGTCCGCGGCCCGTTCATCGCCTGGGACTGGCAGTTCCACTACTACGTGGACGCGCACCATCCCACCGGCTGGGAGAAGATCTTCCTCGACGTCGTCGCGAACATCACCGGCGACCGCCTCTTCACCATCCCCATGGTGGGCGGCACCGCGTTCTACGTCGCCTGGAAGCAGGGTGGCCCCGGCTCGTTCTGGAAGCTCGCCACCCGGCGCCCGGTGCTCGCTGTGCTGGCGGGCCTCGTGACCATCGCGCTGATCGGCTACGGCACCAAGTTCGGCCTGGGCCGCACCGGCCCGCACCACAACATGGACGTGCTGCACGCCGGCGGCCAGGCGTTCCCGTCCGGGCACGCGTCGAACACGTTCTTCACCGGCTTCTTCATCCTCTGCCTGCTGTACGCCCACGGCGGGCTCAGGCCGAGCGTCAGCAGGCTGCGCAGGATGATCCCCGTGATCGGCGTCATCGTCGCGATCGCCGGAGGCCTCATGTCGTGGCTCGACTACCACTGGCTGAGCGACATCCCCGGCGGGTGGCTGCTCGGGTTCATCGCCTGCATGGTGTCGCTGTCGGTGCTCCGCGCCCCGCGCCGCCGAAGAGAACGCATACCCGCGCCGCCGAGCTAGTCGTGCCAGGTGGCCCTCGGCGCAAGGTGTACCAGTTCGGCGGGTGCCGGGTGCGCTGAACTGCGTTCGGCTGCGGCTGGCCTATTCCGGCTCACCTGAACTATTCGGCAGGGCTGAATTGGGCGAGGCTGAGGTGAACGTTCTTCAGCAGACCTGGCACCTCCTCATCGAGTAGTCCTTGCCCCTGGGGTCGCCTCCGTGGCTGCGGGGCGTCAGGTCGGCGTGAGGCCGTGATGCTCGCGGATCAGAGCCGCGCCAGAGAGTCTGCGACGAGCTCCTCGACGACGTCGCGCACCGCCGCGCGGTCCGCGGGGACGAGCCCGATGCGCGTGCGCCGGTCCAGCACGTCGTCGGCGTCCAGCGCACCCTCGTGCGTCACCGCCCACTCGATCTCGGCACGGGTGATGTCCAGGTGCTCGGCACCGGTGATGCCCAGTCCGACGGCGGACGCCGAACCCGGCAGCACAGCCGCTGCCAGCACCTCCGCGGCCTCGGTGCCGTACCGAGCGACGAGGGACTCGGGCAGCCCGCCACCAGCCCCGCTGGTCGAGCCTGTCGAGACCCCCGACCCCGGCCCCGCCAGAGACGGCGCACCCACCAGCGGCAGCGCCGTCGTCCAGCACGGCCCTGCGGTGAGTCCGGCGTGCTTGACCGCCAGGTCCACCGCGTCCTCGGCCATCGTGCGGTAGGTGGTGAGCTTGCCGCCCAGCACGTTCACGGCGCCGGTCGACGGCGACACCTCCACGAGGTGCTTGCGCGAGACGTCGGCGGAGGGGCCGTCGCCCGACCCGGCCGTGTCGACGAGGGGCCGCAGCCCCGCGAAGGTGCCCACCACGTCGTCGGGCAGCAGGGGGCGGGCCAGGACGGCGGACACCGTCTCCAGCAGGAAGTCGATCTCGGCCTGCGTGGCCACCGGGACGTCCGGGACCGGGCCGGGCGCCTCCTCGTCGGTGAGGCCGATGACCACCCGTCCGAGCTGGGCGGGCAGTGCGAACACGTACCGCGAGCCGGAGCCGGGCACCGGCACCATGAGGGCGCCCGTCGGGCTGCCGAGCCGGGCAGCGGGGACGACCACGTGCGTGCCGCGGCTCGGCCGGAGCCGCACCGACGGGTCGACAGTGCCGGCCCAGACGCCCGTCGCGTTCACCACCACGCGGGCCCGCACGGTGAGGGTCGCGCCGGTGAGGGTGTCCTCGAGCGTCGCACCGTCCGCGCGCAGCTCGGTGGCGCGCACCCGCGTCAGGATCTTCGCCCCGCGCCCCGCCGCGGTGCGGGCGAGGGCGACGACGAGCCGGGCGTCGTCGACCAGCTGACCGTCGTGCGCTATCCACGCGCCGTGCAGGCGCTCGCGCGCGATGGCGGGCACCAGCCGGGCGACCTCGCCGGGCCGGGCGAGGCGCGGCCCGGGCAGCACGAGGGACGACGTCCCGGCGTCGCGGCGCAGCAGGTCGCCGAGGCCGAACCCGATGCCGACGGTGAGGCCGCGCCGGCGCCCCGTGCCGGGGGTCAGCGGGAGCACCTGCGGCAGCGCCCGCACCAGGTGCGGCGCGGTGCGGGTCATGAGCACGTGCCGTTCGCGCGCGCTCTCGCGAGCCACGCCGACGTCGCCGGTGGCCAGGTACCGCAGCCCGCCGTGCGCCAGCTTCGAGCTCCACCGGGAGGTGCCCCAGGCGAGGTCGCGCGCCTCGACGAGGGCCACCGACAGGCCGCGCGCCGCGGCGTCCAGCGCCACCCCTGTGCCCGTCACTCCGCCCCCGACGACGAGCAGGTCGACGGTCTCGCCAGCGAGCTCGTCCAGCTCGCGCCGGCGGCGCCGGGCGGTGAGGGCGGTGCTCTGCATCGGTCCTGCTTCCGGTCGGGGACGCCGCGTGCCCGGCGTCCGGGTCAGGGACGGAGGTACCCGTCGAGGGCGTGCGCGAGCTCGGTGCGCAGGGCGTCGTCGTCGATCACCGTGCTGACCGTCTTGTGCGAGAGCACCACGGACTGGGAGACGAGCAGGACCATCACCGCCAGGTCCGTCGCCGACCCGGCCCGGACCGTGCCGCCCTGCTGAGCGGCCGCGATGGCCGCGGCGAGCCATTCGAGGACCACGCGCTGCGACCGGCCGATCCGCTGGAACGCGTAGCGGGTGAAGACCTCTGGCTCGTTGCTCAGGAGAGGCCCGAAGAGGGCGTCCGCATGGAACAGGTCCCCGAACCGCACCACCTTGCCGACGATCGCCGCGCGGTCGGCAGCCTGCGGGCCTACCTCGTTGATCACGAGCTGCATGCGGTGGGCGATGAGGGCGCGCAGGACCTCGTCGGCGGACTCCCAGCGGCGGTAGACCGTAGGCCGCGAGACGCCGGCGGCCCGGGCGAGCTCGGTGATCGACAGGCCGCGCATACCGCGGGTCGCGACCAGCTCGGCCGCGTGGTGCAGCAGGCGCTCTTCGGTGCGGTCGGTTCCGCCGTCCGGATCATCGTTACGAATTGTCATCTTGTGTCAAACTGTAACGCGCGTCAGGATGGTGGGCCAGACCGCCGCACCACATGGCCGCAGCACATGACTGCAACACCACACGGAGGACGCGTGAGCACGCAGCCGGACAGCACGCCGCCGGGCCGTGAGAGCCCGGACCACGAGCGCGCCTACATGCGCTGGGACGGCTGGGGCGACCCGGCCCGTGCGCGCGCGCTCCCGAACGGCGTGAAGCTGCTGCTCGCCGCGGTGCTCGGGCGCCTGCCGAAGGCGCCGCCCGCGCCGCGCCTCGCCGAGGTCACGATCAGCACCCCGCCCCTGGCCGACGACGACCTGGCGGCGCTGGCCAAGACGGTCGGCGACGACCACGTCGACGCCGGCCACGACGTACGGCTGCTGCACGCGGGCGGCAAGTCCACGCCCGACCTGCTCCGGCGCCGGCAGGCAGTGCAGGTGGCGCCGGGCGCCGTCGTGCTGCCCGCGACCGAGGACGAGGTGGCGGCGGTGCTGGCCGTCGCGGGCGAGCGGGGCCTCGCGGTGGTGCCGTTCGGCGGCGGCACGGCGGTCACGGGCGGTCTGACGCCCCACGCCGGGCCGCACCGGGGCGTGGTCAGCCTCGACCTGCACAGGCTCTCGGGACTGGTGGCCTTCGACGAGGTCGCGCACGAGGCGACCTTCCTGGCCGGGACGACGGCGCCCGTCGCCGAGACCTTTCTGGCGGAGCGCGGCTTCGAGCTCGGCCACTTTCCGCAGAGCTTCGAGTTCGCGACGCTCGGCGGGTTCGCCGCCATGCGGTCCTCCGGGCAGAACTCCGCGGGCTACGGACGGTTCGACGCGATGGTCACCGGGCTACGGGTGGTCACGCCGACGGGCACGCTCGACCTGGGCAGGGCGCCGGGCTCGGCGGCCGGTCCCGACCTGATGCGGTGGTTCCTCGGCTCCGAGGGGACCTTCGGTGTGATCACCCAGGTGCGGCTCCGCGTCCACCCGACGCCCGAGGCGCGACTGTTCGACGCCTGGACCTTCGGCGGCTTCGCCGCCGGTGCGGACGCGCTGCGCGGCGTCGCGCAGCTCGGTACCGGGCCCACGGTGATCCGGCTGTCCGACGAGGACGAGACCGCGGTGTCCCTGGCCCAGGTCGGCAGCATCGGGAAGGCGCTGGCCAAGGGCTGCACCGCCGTCGTCCTGCACGAGGGGCCGGCCGAGCTGGCGGCGGACCGCCGCGAGGCGACCGCGCGGGTGCTGCGGGCCGCGGGCGGTGAGCTCGCCGATCCCAGGCTCGCCGCGTCCTGGGACCACGGCCGGTTCAAGGCGCCCTACCTCCGCGACGCGCTGCTGGCCCACGGCGTGTTCTGCGAGACGCTGGAGACGGCCACCACGTGGTCGAACCTGCACACCCTCAAGGCGGCGGTCACCGCCGCGCTCGCCGACGGGTTCGCGGGGGAGCGGGCGCGGAACCGCATCCTCTGCCACATCTCCCACGTGTACCCGACGGGCGCCTCGCTCTACTTCACGGTCATCGCCGGGCTCGGCATTGAGCCGCTCGAGGGGTGGGAGCGGGTGAAGTCGCGGGTGAACGACGCGATCATGGCGGCGGGCGGCACGATCAGCCACCACCACGGCATCGGCGCGGACCACGCGCCGTGGCTGGAGCACGAGATCGGCTCGGCGGGACTCCGCATGCTCCGCGCGGTGCAGGCGGAGCTCGACCCCGCCGGGATCATGAACCCTGGAGCCCTCGTCGATCGCCGGCTCCGGTAGGTTTCGGCCATGACTGAGCAGGTCAGCAGGGCCGGGCACATCGCGGTGCTCGTGAACCCCGTCTCGGGGCACGGCGTCGGCGCCGACAGCGGGCAGGTCGCGATCGAGCGGCTGCGGGCCCGCGGTGCCGACGTCCGGGTCTATCAGGGGGCCAGCGAGGAGGAGACGGCCGCGCTCGGCAGGCGGGCGGTCGACGACGGCCCCGACGTGCTGGTGGTGGCCGGCGGCGACGGCACCGTCTCGTCGGTGCTGGCGCCCGTGCTGGGGTCCGGCGTCCCGCTGGCGGTGATCCCCGGCGGCACGGGCAACGACCTCGCGCGCGAGCACGGCATCCCGCTCGACGACGCCGCGGCCGCCGCCGACCTCGCGCTCGACGGCGCCCGGCGCAGCGTCGACACGGGCACCGTCACGGCCGACGACGGCACGGTGCGGCACTTCGTCACCGTGCTGTGCGCGGGGCTGGACTCGCTGACCAACGAGCGCACCAACCGCATGACCTGGCCGACGGGCCCGGCGCGCTACAAGGTCGCCGTCTACCTGGAGTGGTTGCGGCTGCGGAGGTTCGCCTACCGGCTGCGCCCGGCGGGCGCACCGGCGCTCGAGCAGGACGGGTACATGCTCGCGATCGGCCTGACCCGGTACTACGGCGGCGGCGTGCCGATCTGCCCCGGCGCCGACCCGGCGGACGGGCTGCTGGACGTGACCCTGGTGCACGCCGTCGGCCGGTTCAAGGTGCTCGCGTTCGACGCCCTGATCAAGGCGGGCAAGCACGTCGGGCGGCCCGACGTCACCACGCTGCGCGCGCCGGTGATCCGCCTGGAGTCCCCGGCGGGCCTGGTCGCCTACGCGGACGGCGAGCCGGCGGGCAGTCTCCCGCTCACGCTGTCAACAAACCCCGACTCCCTCACCTTGTGCGTCCCCACCCACCCGCCCCGTTGAGTGCGTGATATTCGCCCTCGGACGGCCGTCGAGAGGGCGAATATCACGCACTCGACGGAGGGTGAGCGGGGGTCAGACCGCCGCTAGGTCTCCCGCTACCAGGCTCAGCTCGCGGCGGGCCTGCGGGGGCACCGCCTCGCCGGGGATGCTGAGCCCGACGGCCCAGGTGACGTCGTCGCCGGCTCGGCGGGGGACGAGGTGCGCGGCGCACGTGATGTCGTCGCGGAACTCGCCGTGCTCCTCGACGACGTTGTCCGGCCGCATGCGCGCGAGCTGTGCGTCGAGCGCCGTGATGTCGCCGGCGGTACGCGCGGTGAACTTGCGCATCCCGGCCTCGAGCACCAGGTCGTAGCGCTCGCGGCGGGAGATGCCGAGCAGCAGGGCCTTGCCGAGCGCGGTGGCGTGCGCGGACACGTCGAGCCCGCGCTCCAGGTCCTCGAGGTACGGGGAACCGGGGGCCTCCGAGTAGTCGACGACGACCACCCGGCCGGCGCTGATACGCCCGAGGTACGCGCTGTAGCCGGTGGTCTGGGCGAGGTGACGCAGCACCTCACGGGTTCCGGGCCCGCGGCCGAGCGAGCCGAGCTGCTCGTAGAACCGCTGGCTCACCTGGTCGCCGACGTCGTAGGTGCCGTCCTTGAGACGGGTGACGTAGCCCTTGTACGCGAGCGTGCGCACCAGGTGGTACGTGGTCGAGAGGTTGAGCCCGCTGCGGCGTGCGATCGCCTTGACCGGCAGGCCCGGAGTGCGGGTGACGACCTCCAGGACGCGGAACGCACGCGCCACGCTCTGTACCAGGTCGTCCGGGCGTTCCCGGTCGGCGTCGAGTGCCACGTGCCCCCCTTGCTCGTCGGTGGGGATGCCGACGGTCGGTTCGACTGCTGATCCCGTCCGGATGGGTCTCGACAGGGTGGATCGAGGGTGCAACAGTGTGTGTGCCCTCGCAGACATCGTAGCCACGGGCGTGGCCGAGGTCACGATGCATGGTGGGAACACGGGCGGGATCACCCTGGGCGATCAACGACGACTGCACAGATACGGCGAATCCATGAATTTACCTGAATTGGATGATATCCGGCAAGTACCCTCGGATCTTCGGCCCGGCGGCTCGGGTCAGCTTCCCACCTTGGGTCCCACCACGAGAGGGCCGGCACCGTTGCTCGATGACATACGCAGCACGCAGGACCGTCCATGGCGAGGCACCGAGCCCGTCCGGCTCGGGGAGATCTCGAACCTGAAGCCCCTGGTCCACGCGTCGGGCATGCCGGAACCGCGGGTGTTCTACGACGAGCTGGAGCGCGAGTGGGGCGAGGTCGCTCCCGTCGAGCTGGAGCCCGGCGTACCCGCCTGGCTCGTCATGGGGCAGCGGCTCGTCTACGACGTCATGCGCAACGAGCACGTCTTCGCGACCGACCCGCAGACCTGGAACGGGCACGCGCGCGGTGGCCTCCCCGCGACGTCGGGCCTGCGCCCGATCCTCACGTCGCACCAGCGCTTCGCCGCGAACCACACCGACGGTGCGCTGCGGCAGCGGCTGCGCGAACCCCTCGACGACGCGTTCGAGCAGCTCTCGGAGGGCATCACCGCCTCGAAGACGCGCTCCCTGTGCAACCTGCTCATCGACCGCTTCGAGGACCGTGGCCGCGCGGACCTGATGCTCGAGTACGCGTCGGTGATCCCGTTCCTCGTCGTCTCCGACATGATCGGGTTCGACCCGGAGGACGGGCAGCGCCTGTTCGACCTGACGCGCCGGGTCGCCGGCGGCGGGACCGATGCCGCCGCCGCGGTGGCCGAGGTCGACCGGATGCTCGGCGACCTCGTCGCAGCCCGCCGCAGGCTTCCCCAGCGGGACCTCGCCAGCTCCCTCGTGGCGCACCCCAACATGCGGCAGGACGTCGAGGTGGCGCACACCCTGCTGAACGTCGCCTTCGCGGGCAACCTGACCCTGACGGCGTGGGTGGCGCAGACCCTGCTGCTGGCCCTCGCCGACTCCCGGTTCTCCGGCCGGTTGCACGGGGGCCGCATCGACCTGGACAACGCCATGGACGAGGTGCTGTGGCGCTCCACGCCGACCATCAACACCCTGCCCCGTTTCGCCAGGCAGGACGTGGTGCTGGACGGCAAGCTCATCGCGGCCGGCGACCCGCTCGTCCTCGCGATCTATGCCGCCAACACGGATCCGCGGATGGACACGGGGGACCCCTGGGACCATGTCGGCAGCCGCGCCCACGTGTCGTTCGGGACGGGCCCGCACGCCTGCCCCGCGCCCCGCACGGCGCGCGTCGTCGCCCGGATCGCCGTCGAGACGATCCTGCGCAGGCTCGACGTCGTCCTGCGGATCCCCGCCGCCGACGTCGCCTGGGACCAGACCCTGTGGATCCGCCAGCCGGTGAGCCTCCCGGTCACGTTCCAGCCGCCGGTGGACTCGGCATGACCGCCGGGGAGCGCCCGGACCGGTGCTGACCGCGCGGCGACGCCGCGCCGCACGGTGCCGGGTGAAGGTGTCCGGCGGTGAGCGGGTGTGTCGGCGGTAGGCGGTAGGTTGCGCACGTGAGCGAGGAGGGTCACATGCGCATCGGTATCCCGGACGACGGCGGGCCGCTCGTGCCCGCCACCCCGACGACGACCGCCCGGCTGGTCGCTCTCGGTTACGACGTGGCGGTCTCGGCGGGCGCCGGAGCAGGCGCGGGCTTCCCCGACGCGGCGTACGAGGCGGCGGGTGCCGCGGTCGTGTCCGACGCCGAGGCGTGGGCGTCCGACGTCGTGGCGATCACGCGGGCGCCGGACGCGTTGGCCACACCCGGACCCGCCGGGCTCCGGCCCGGCGCGCGAGGCCCCGACGGGCTCAGGATCGGCGCGGTGCTGATCGCCCAGATCGCCCCCGCCGCCCGTCCCGACCTGGTGCGCGCGCTCGCCAACCGCGGGGTCACGGCGCTCGCCCTGGACGCCGTGCCGCGCATCTCCCGGGCGCAGTCGCTCGACGTGCTCAGCGCGCTGTCCAACGTCGCGGGGTACCGGGCGGTGGTCGAGGCCGCCGCCGAGTTCGGCGGCATGTTCTCCGGCCAGGTCACCGCGGCGGGCACCACGCCGCCGGCGAACGTCTTCGTCATCGGCGCGGGCGTGGCCGGGCTCGCGGCCATCGGCGCGGCAGGCAGCCTCGGCGCACAGGTGCGCGCCTTCGACGTGCGGCCAGAGGTCGTCGAGCAGATCGAGTCCATGGGCGCGACCGTCGTCCGGGCCGACGACGCCGCGCAGCAGGTCAGCACCGACGGATACGCCTCGTCGCTCACCGCCGACCAGGAGGCGGCGGCGCAGCGCGCCTACGCCGTCGAGACGGCCGCCGCGGACATCGTCATCACGACGGCGCTCGTGCGCGGCACCGCCCCCACGACCGTCACCGCCGAGATGGTCGCGAGCATGCGCCCGGGCAGCGTGATCGTCGACCTCGCGGCGCCGGGCGGCGGCAACTGCGAGCTGACGGTCCCCGGCAAGCGGGTGGTCAGCGACAACGGCGTGGTGATCCTCGGCTGGACCGACCTGCCCGACCGCATGCCCCGGCACACCTCCGAGCTGCTCGGCACGGCGGTCGCCAACCTGGTCCAGCTCGGCACGCCCGGGCGGGACGGCCGCCTCGCGCTCGACCCGGAGGACGTCGTCGTGCGCGGCATGACCGTGGCCGCTGGTGGCGAGGTGCTGTGGCCGCCCCCGCCGGTTGCCGTGTCGGCGCCGGGCGGGCCTTCGCGGGTCGAGCCTGCCGAGACCTCAGGGTCTCGACGAGCTCGACCGACGGGGGGCGGCGGGTCTCGACACGCTCGACCAACGGGGAAGCCGGCTCACCCCGCCGTGCGGGCGGTGCTGATCGGCCTCGCCGCGACGCTCGCCGCCCTCGCCGTGGCGGCGTCACCCGCCGACCAGGCGGCGCACTTCACGGTGCTGGCGCTCGCCGTCGTGGTCGGGTTCTACGTGATCTCGCACGTCAGCCATGCCCTGCACACCCCGCTCATGTCCCAGACCAACGCCATCTCCGGGATCATCCTCGTCGGCGGGATGCTGCAGATCGGCTCGTCGAACCCTGTCGTGACGACGCTGGCCGTGCTCGCGTCGGCCGTCGCGAGCATCAACATCTTCGGCGGGTTCCTCGTGACCCACCGCATGCTCGGGATGTTCCACCGAGGCCCGGCCGACGTGTCAGAAGCACAGGTCACTCCGGTGACCCGTGCTTCTGACACCGGGGCCGGCGAGGGGAGCAGGCGATGACCGTCGAGTCAGCGGTCCAGGCCGTGTACCTCGTGGCGGCGGTGCTGTTCGTGCTGTCCCTGGCCGGCCTGTCTAAGCAGGAGACCGCGCGGCGCGGCGTCCTGCTCGGGATGGCTGGCATGGGGCTCGCCCTGGTGGCGACGGTGGCGCTCGCGCTGGACCGGTCCGAACGGCCCGTCGGCGTGACCGCCGGACTGATCCTCCTCGTGCTCCTCGTGGGCGCGGCCGTCGGCACCTGGCGGGCGCGGACCGTCGAGATGACGCAGATGCCCGAGCTCATCGCGCTGCTGCACTCCTTCGTAGGCGCCGCGGCGGTGCTCGTCGGCTACGGGTCCTACCTGACCGAGCCCCGCACGACCGGCGCGGGCACCACCGTGCACCACGTCGAGGTGTTCCTCGGCGTGCTGATCGGGGCGGTGACGTTCACCGGCTCCGTGGTGGCGTTCGGGAAGCTGTCGGCGCGCCTGCGGTCGTCGCCGCTGATGCTGCCCGGCCGCAACTGGCTCAACCTGGCCGCCGTCGTCGCGTGCGGGGCGCTGCTCTGGTGGTTCCTCGCAGCGGGCAGCACGGAGGGCAGCACAGAGGACAGCACAGCGGGCGGCGCGGGCCTGGTTCCGCTGCTGCTCATGACCGTGGTGGCGCTGGCACTGGGCTGGCACCTGGTGGCGGCGATCGGCGGGGGCGACATGCCCGTCGTCGTCTCGATGCTGAACTCCTACTCCGGGTGGGCCGCCGCCGCTGCCGGGTTCATGCTCGGCAACGACCTGCTCATCATCACGGGTGCGCTCGTCGGCTCGTCGGGTGCGATCCTCAGCTACCTGATGTGCCGGGCGATGAACCGGTCGTTCGTCAGCGTGATCCTCGGCGGGTTCGGCGCCGAGCCGGGCGCCGTCGTCGAGGGCGGCGCCGTCGAACCGGGTTCCTACCGCGAGACGACGGCGCTCGAGGTCGCCGACCGCCTGACCGCCGCCCGCTCGGTGATCGTCGTGCCGGGCTACGGCATGGCGGTCGCCAAGGCGCAGTACCCGGTCGCCGACCTGGTGGCCCGCCTCGCCGCGCGCGGCGTCACCGTGCGGTTCGGCATCCACCCGGTGGCCGGCCGGCTGCCCGGCCACATGAACGTGCTCCTGGCCGAGGCGAAGGTGCCCTACGACCAGGTGCTCGGCATGGACGAGATCAACGACGACTTCCCGAGGACCGACGTCGTGCTGGTGATCGGCGCCAACGACACGGTGAACCCGGCCGCGCAGGACGACCCGGCGTCGCCCATCGCGGGCATGCCGGTGCTCGAGGTGTGGCGGGCGCGCGAGGTGGTCGTGTTCAAGCGGTCCATGGCGACGGGGTACGCCGGCGTGCAGAACCCGCTGTTCTTCCGGGAGAACACCGCGATGCTCTTCGGGGACGCGAAGGACCAGGTGGAGCTGATCGTCCAGGCGCTCAGCGCACCAGCCGGTCCGTGAACTCGTTGCCGAACACCCCGTGCGGATCGAGCCGGTCGAGGACGGCGACGGCGTCCGACCACTGCCCGGCGCCGTACGAGGCGGGTATCGCCGACTCGATGACGTCGTCGTCGGCCCAGGCCGCGGTATCCGTGTAGGCCCAGCCCTTCGACCACTCGACGCGCGCGAGCGCGTAGCCGCCGTCGAAGGTGCTCATCAGGAACTGTTCGAGCTCCCGGTAGAACTCGTGGGCCCCGGGCGAGGTGGGCTGGGTCAGCACGTCCACCCACACCGCGCAGTCGAACTCGGGGTGGTCGGGGTGCGGGCGGACGACGGACAGCAGCGGCGGGCGGGCGCCCGGCGCCGCGGAGTCGCCGGGCTGGTCGAGGCCGCTGACCCGGATCTCCACCTGCCCGTTGACCGGGAACCTGCCCTCGGCGGCCCAGGCCGCCAGCCGCTGCTTGTAGTAGGCGGCGAACTCGGAGACGACGCGCTGGACGTCGGCGCGGCTGGTGAGGATCCCGTACCCGTTGGCGGTCTCGCGCAGCGTGGTGGGGCGTAGGTAGAACTGGAGCATGTAGGCGGGACCCCAGAGGTCCGTCGCGAGGGTCGCGGTCAGCCCGGTCGCCGCCACCGTGTACTGCGTGGCGCCGAGCACGGGTGCGAGGTGCCATGAGCCGCCGACGATGAGCCCCACCAGGCGGGACACCGGGGTCGGGATCACGTCGCTGAACGGGTAGTTGTACGGGGCGTGCACCCGCCTGGACGTGAGGGGGCGCTGGGGGCTGAGGCTCCACACCTTGAGCCAGGGCTTGTCCGTGAAGGCGAACCAGATCGTCTCCACCCGCCCGGACCCGGCCATGAAGTCGGCGAAGGTGTTGCCCCGCGCGGCGAGCGCACTGCCCGGGGCGGCGAACAGCTCGTCGGCGCTCAGGTCGACGCGGCTCTGGCAGCGCAGCGGGACCTCCTCGCCGGCCTGGAGCACCACCTCGGCGACGAGGCCGCGCCCGAGGTGGGTGGCCAGCGCCTCGCACTCCTCGTCGGTCCCGCGGTGGAACGTCCTGACCACGTAGGCGTCCACGTCGGCGTCCCAGACGACGGCGGTGAGGGACAGGACGAGGTTGCTGAGGCTGCCGTAGGTGTGGCCGGGGCGGGCGGTCTCGCCGTCGGCCGGGACGCTGGTGCCGTGGGCGTCGATGGCGAGCGTGCCGCCGAGGGTCAGCTCACCCGGTGCGGGAGTGTTGGTGACCCCCAGCCCGTGGTCGGCGAGGAAGGCCATCAGCGTCTCGATGGTCACGCCCGGCTGCGCCCGGACGGCGCCGGGAGCACCGGCGGGCGGGGCCGTGAGCTCCATGTGCGTCAGGTGCACGGTGGTGTCCAGCAGCAGGATCGGCGCGTCCGGCTCGGTGGCCTGGGTGATGGTCAGCGGTGACCAGGTGTGCGACTTGCCCCGGGCGCGGAGCCGCCAGCCGTTGGCGCGTGCCCAGTTGGCGAGGCGGGCGAGGTCCTGTCCGGTGCGGGGCGCGCAGGCCCACAGCCCGCCGTGGGTGATCTCGCCGGCCCAGTTGATGTACGGGGAGCGGTAGGGCATGAGCCCGGCCGGAAGCTCGGGCGCGGCGCTCGGCACACCGGCGGCGGTGGCGGCGGGGATGGTGACGGCGGTGCCCTGGGACGCGAGCGCGGCCGCGAACGGGATGCTCAGCGCTCCGGCGGCTGCCGCGCGCAGGACGCCACGGCGGGAGAGCCCGCCGGTTCCGGAGGGTTCGGCGGGAAGTGCAGGACCGGGGAGGTGTTCCAACTGATCCGACATGGCGTAAATGTACGATTGCCTGGCGTGCAGCACCAGGGTTCGCGGCCTCGCGCCTTTTGCTTTCCCGTGGTCTTCTGTGGGTGAATTGACGATGACGCGCTGACATCGCGCGGCAACGACTTGGTATAAAGGGCGCGCCAGGAGAGTCCGGTGCAGATCCTCAGTGCGGAGGCCCAGTGTTGAAACGCTCTCTCGTGACCGGAACGGTCGCGATCGTGGGGTTCCTGGTGCTTGTCGCGACCACTGAGCTCTTCTACTTCGGCCCGCCTGCCGGGGCCCACAACGCCGGCGAGGTGTTCGCGTCGGTCGTCGGCACCACGCTCACGCTGCTCACCTGGGCGGTCGTGAGCTGGTTCGTCGCGCGGACGGCGCGCGTCCTCCTCCACGCCCGGTACTCGGTGCTCATCGGCCTGGTCGTCCCCGCGGCGGCGATCGTCGCCTTCGCGCTGACCGCCGACCTCGACGCCTGGGCCACGGGGTTCGGCGTGCTCGTGTTCGCGGCGGCGTCGGCCGGCGTGCTGGTGACGCTCCGGCACAAGCCGAAGGCGGACCCCGCCCCGGTGACCCGGACCAACGGCCACCCTCCGGTCCACATGGCGGCGTGACCCCGCCGTCCGACCACTGGAGATCGTTACCAGAAGCGGGTCGGTAGGCCGTGGCGGGCGTAGACCCTCTCTATCGCCGCCCGGATCTGGGACGGCTCGCCCAGGTGGGTGTCGTCCAGGCCCAGGACCACCAGGGTCGCCACGCCGTCGTGCTCGGACCACCAGGAGTCCAGGCCGCCGCGCATCTGGCGCAGGCGCCCGCGGGTCAGACCCTGTGTGACGCCGCGCATGAGCACGCTCGAGGCGGAGGTGCCCAGCGGGGCGGCGAACGTCGCGGGCAGCCGGCCGAGGTTCGAGGCCAGGCACAGCGGCGCGGTGGCGTCTCGCGCGGCGCGCCTCGCGACGGCGTCGGGCACCATCTGCATGAGCGGCTTCAGCGGGCCCAGCGTGTCCACCCGGGTGCCGGACGTCAGGGCCCGGAACTCGGCGGCGGCGCTCGCGCGGATCTGCGCCATGTCGGTCACCACCCCGGCCCGCTCGGGCGCGGGGGTCACCGTGGTGTCGACGGCGATCGAGACTCCGGACGTCGCGTTGGAGCGCAGGTCGTCCTTGCCGCGCAGGCTGACGGGCACCGAGACGCGCACCGGCATGCCCGCGGTCGCGGCGCCGGCGGCGAGCAGGATCTCCGTGCAGACGGCGATGAGCAGGCTGTTCGCCGTCCCGCCGGCCGCGTGCGCGGTGCGGTGCCAGGTCGAGGCGTCGGTGTCGACGACGACCACCGGCGGGTTGGCGGGCTGCGCGTCGTCGGTGCGCGGCTCGGGGCGGGGCCGGTCCGCCGACTGCTGCGCGAGCACGGGCGGCACCGGGCCCTGCCTGGCGGCCTGTCGCAGGCCGCCCACCGCGGCGCGCGCCTGCCCGGTGGCGTCGCGCAGGTCGGCCACGAGGCCGGTCCGGATGCGCTCGCCCTCCTTGGGCAGCCTGCGGGCGGACGGCGACCCGGTCACGCCGACGGCTCCGGCGGGCCGCACCTCGGTGGCTGCCGGACCGATGGCCGCCTTGCCCGCGGCGACAGTGGCTGCCGCGACCGCTGCCTGGAACGCGCCGATGTGCATCCCGCCGTCGGCGACCACGTGCGACGTGACGTAGCTGAGCACGCTGCCGCCGCTCGCCGTCGGCGCCGCCGCGAGGGCCCAGGTCGGACCGTGCTCGGGGTCCAGGTTCGCCTGCGCCTGCCGGTCCGCCCAGGTGAGCACGGCGTCGTCGGGCACGGGGGTGGACTCGATCGTCGGGTCCAGCGACACCGTGGAGGCCGACCAGCGCGCCCGGGCACCCGGGAGGCGGCCGGGCCGCACCACCCGCTGCAGCGGTCCGTCCGCCAGGCCGCTGTGCAGGGCGTGCACGGCCGCGGCGTCCAGCGGCGCGGGCAGGCGCCAGACCGTCTGGTTCACCACCGCCACCCCGAGGACGCGCCGGGTGCGGAGGAAGAGGTCGTCGTCGTAGGTGAGGCGGTTGCTGGCCGCCCGGTCGGTGGTGGTCGCTTGGCTGGTCACTGGGCTGGTCACGGGGCCTCCGGTGGGTGGCGGGTGAGTAGAGTGCGCGCGTGCGTCACGTCCTGGCCCTGGTGGGCAGTCGAGGAGATGTCCAGCCGGCCCTCGCGGTAGGCCTGGAGCTGCGCCGTCGCGGGCACGAGGTGGTCACGGGCGTCGCGCCCAACCTCGTGCCGCTGGCCGAACGCCTGGGCCTCGACCCGGTGCCGCTCGGCATCGACTCGGCGGCCCTCCTGGGCTCCGACCTGGTGCGGCGCGACATGCGCTCGCCCCACCCCGTGCGGCGGGTGCGGGCGCTGCGCGCCGTCGCGGCGGCGGGCTGGGACGAGCTGCGCACCGGCCTGCTGGCCCTGCTGGACGACGTCGGCCCCGCCGACACGGTGGTGACCGGCCTGCTCGGCCAGGAGGTCGCGGCCGCGGTCGCCGAGCGGCGCGGGCTCGGCATGGCCGCCCTGCACTACTGCCCGGTCCGGGCCAACCGGGTCGTGTCGCCGGTGAGCGGGCTGCGCGGGTCGGGCGCCACTCGGGCGGCCTGGGCGCTGGGGGAGCGGGTGCGCTGGGACCTGACCCGGCGCGCGGAGAACGACCAGCGCGGCGAGCTCGGCCTCGGCAGGGCCCGCGTGCACCTGCCGACCAGGCTGCGCGACGCCGGAGTCGTCGAGGTCCAGGCTTACGACCCGGCGCTCGTGCCCGGCCTCGCGGACGAGTGGGGTCCGCGCCGTCCGCTGACCGGCTTCCTCGCGCTGGACGACGACGCCCGCGCCCGCCTCGGAGAGGCCGGCTCCGGGTCCGGTCTCGAGGAGGGCCTCGCGGCCTGGCTGGACGACGGCGACCCGCCCGTCTACGTCGGATTCGGCTCGATGCCCGTCGCCGACCCGCCCGCGCTGCTCGCCGCCGTCGACGCCGCGTGCGCGGAGCTCGGCGTGCGGGCGCTGGTCAGCGCCGGGTGGAACGACTTCTCGGCGGCCGACGGCGGCGTCCCCGGGTCCGGCGTGGACGAGAAGCGGGTGCGCGTGGTCGGCGCCGTCGACCACGCGGCGGTGCTGCCCCGCTGCCGCGCGGCGGTGCACCACGGCGGCGCGGGCACCACCGGGGCGGTGCTGCGGGCGGGGCTGCCCGCCGTCGTCGGCTGGTACTCGGCGGACCAGCCCATGTGGGGCGACCTGCTGCGGGGCGCCGGGGTAGGGGTCGCTCGCCGCGCGAGCACGCTCACGCAGCCGGGCGTGCTCGCCGGTGCCCTCGCCGAGGTGCTCGACGACGCCACCGCGGCCCGGGCCGTCGCGCTCGGCGCGCGGCTCGTCCCCGCCGACCGGGCGGTCGCCGCGGCGGCTGACGCGGTCTCCGGCGCGGTCTCCGGCTGAGCCGAAGCGGCGGCGCGCCGTCACCACGGCTCCGCCGGGATCTGCCAGACGTCCGTCTCGGCCAGCACGAGGTCGCGCAGCGTGTCGGCGTCTGCCACGCGGTCCGGGTCCAGGCCGGCGACGCTGAGCACCGTCGCGTGGCCCACCGTCGTGCAGAAGGCGACCAGCCCGCCACCGGCGGCACGCAGCTCGGCCGCGGTGGCCCCCTGGTAGTGCGACAGCGTGGCCACCGCGCGGACCGCCCCGCCGGGCGCCTGTGTGTAGCCCTCGGGCGGCGTGCCGAGGTTGGACGCCAGCGCGGCGGCGGCGGGCGGCTGCGGCAGCTTGCTCACGACGGTGTCGGGCAGCATCTGCACCAGCTCGAGCGGTACGGGCGACACACCAGGCTCCGCCCGGCCGACGGCGGTGTACGCCTCCTTGGTCGCCGCCCGCACCCAGCCGAGGTCGCGCGTGGCGAGCACGTCGGCCGGGATCGTGACCCGGGCGATCTTGGTGGAGTTCGCGCGCGGGTCGTCCTCGCCCCGGGTGGACACCGGTAGCGCGACGGGCACCGGCTCGCCCGGAAAGCGGCCGGTGGCGTGCACGAGGCGGGCGAGGAACGCGACGAACCACGTGTTGGGCGTCCCGCCGTGCTCGGCGGCGACCTGGGCCACCCGGTCGGCGGGCAGCTCGAGATGCAGCACGGGGGCCCGCCAGCGGTCCCCGCCTGCGCCGGCCGAGCCCTCCGCCGCACCGTTGGTTGAGCTTGTCGAAACCGGGGTCTCGACAGGCTCGACCAGCGAGGTGTCGGAGGTCTCGACAGGCTCGACCAGCGAGGTGTCGGGGGTCTCGACAGGCTCGACCTGCGAAGGCGCGGGGGCCTCGATCAGCAGGGTCGCGGGCGGCGTCCGGCGTCCGCGGGCGGCCTGGCGCGCCCTCGCCTGCGCCCACCGCGCGACGGCCGCGGCCTGTGCGGCGGCATCGGCGGCATCGGCGAGCAGCGCCCGGGTCCCGCGCTCGGGCGCCGGGACGACTATCGGGTCGGCACGCGTCGAGGCGCGCACCAGGGCGTCGATCAGCGCGGCGCCGTCCGCGACGGCATGTGCGCAGGTCAGGGACACGATGCCGCCGACGACGGAGCCGCCGTCCGCTCCAGCCGCAACCCCAGCCCCCGCCCCCGAATCCGCCACCACGTCCGCGGCCACGAGCCGCCAGGAGCGGCCGCGGGCGGGGTCGAGGGGGAGATCGGCCTGCGCCTGTGCCCAGGCCCCGACGGCGCTCTCGGCCACGGTCGCCGTCTGCAGGTCGAGCACGGGCAGCGTGCCCGCGGGCGCCCACCGGTGCCGGGCGCCGGGTACCCGGGCGCGCACCACCCGGCGGTGCAAGGACCCGGCGGCGAGCCCCTCGGCCAGCTCGCGCAGGCGGTCCGCGTCGTACGGGCCGTCGAGGCGCCACAGCACCTGGTTGACGGCGGGACTGGCCTCGCCGTCGTGCCTGCGCAGGAACATGTCGTCGGCAAACTGCAGCCGTAGCTCGGACGCCTGGTTCGGCACGCTCGTCCTCCGTCTCGGTCGGTCCCGCTCTGGGGGTAACCGTCGTAGTTCGGGTGAACCATACCCATGAGGCTGACTTTCACCCGCTATATCCGGTATAACTGTCGCCGCAAGGGGACCGCGGAACTCGTCCGACGTCGTGCTGGCCGTGCCCACATAACGATCTAGGGATCCGCACGCATGGAATACACCGAGCTTTCGGCCTACGACCTGCCGGCCGGGACCGTGACGTCATGGACGCCGCGCGCCGACGCCGGCCGCTGGCTGCAGGACCCGAGGGAGCTGTCCCCGGGGCACGAGGCGCACCTGCGCGACTCCGAGCCGGGCTCGTGGATCGGCTCCGTGCTGCGGGTGCCCGGCCCGTACGAGGCGGAGCCGCTGCGCCGCGCGATCCACGCGTGGATGAGCCGCCACGAGGTGCTCCGGACCACCGTCACGCGCGACGCCGGCCAGGGCTGGCGCCGGGTGACCGCCCCCGCCGAGGCCGTCGCGATCCGGGACCTGGTGGTCGGCGACCTGACCGCCGACCAGGTGACCGCGCTGCTGCCGAGCCTGCTCGCCGACGTCTCGCCGACCGCCTGGCCGCACTGCGTCCTGGCGAGCGTCGTCCCGGCGGCCCCGGACCCAGAATCGGACCCGGAATCGGACCCAGAATCGGACCCGGACTCAGGGCCGGGGCGCGCCGACCACTTCGTGCTCGCGTTCGGCGCCGACCACTCGGTGATGGACGCGTACTCCCAGCTCCTGTGGTTCGAGGAGATCGTCTCCCTGTACGACGCCGCCCGCCAGGGCGTGCCCGACGCCGACCTGCGCGCCCTCGAGGTCGGCTCCCACGTGGACTTCTCCGCCGAGGACCGCAAGCTCGCCATGACGCTGGCCGCCGACGGCGAGCCGGTGCGCCGCTGGCTCGACTTCCTCGGTCCCGAGGTGACCTTCCCCCGCTACGGCACGGGGATCACCCGCCCGGCCGTCGACGATGCCGAGGCGGCCCGCCCGCAGGCGTCCCGGTCGTACTGGCTCGCCACCGCGGACCAGACCGACGACCTGAGCGCCCGCAGCCGTGCCCGCGGCGCCTCCGCCCAGTCCGGCGTGCTCGCCGCGTTCGCGCACGCCGCGCGGCGGGTGCACGGGCCCGACCGGCTGCGGTTCGTCCTGCCCATGCACACCCGGTACGCGCCGCAGCACGCGGCCGCCGTCGGCTGGTACGTGGGCCTGTGCCCCGTGGACCTCGACCTCGCGGGGGTGGACCCGGTGCTGCGCACGGTCTCCGCCGGCCAGGGCGAGCCGACCCCGGTCGTCGACGGCGACGCGCTGACCGCGACGATCGAGCGGGTGCACGCGGCGGTCTCCGCGGGAAAACCGCTCGTGCGGTACTCGTTCGCGCGCATCGCCGAGCTGGGCGGCATCACCGACGGCCCGCACTTCGCGGTGTCGTACGTCGACACCCGGTTCGTGCCGGGCGCCGAACGCTGGAGCACCTGGGAGGCGAGGACCCTGCGCAGCCCCGCGTACGGCACCGACGAGCTCTACCTGTGGTTCCTGCGCACCCACGACGGGCTCAACGTCTCGACCCGGTACCCGGACACCCCCGAGGCGCACGCCGCGATGGACGCGCTGGTCGCGGAGCTCCGGGACTGCTTCCGGGCCTTCGGCACGGCGAGCGTGCGGGAGGCGGTCGCATGATCCTCGGCGCGATGGGCACGTGGACCACGACGCCCGGCCAGGTGCTGCACGTGCGGCCGACGGCCCACGCGCGCGCCGCCGCGGCGTCGGCCCCGGTGGATCCAGGACCGCCGTCGTTCCTCCAGGGCGACCACCTGCGCGCCTATGCGGCGCGCCGGGCAGCCGGCGGCCGGCACCGCGCCTGGACCGGCACGGCCTCCCGCCTGGACGGTGTGTTCGACGGCGCGGCGCTGGCCCGCGCGCTGACCCGGCTGGTCCGGCGGCACGAGGGCCTGCGCACGTGGTTCGACGTCGATGCCTGCACCGTTGGCGGTACTCCCGTGCGGCACCTGGTGCCGGCGGACGCCGTCGCCTTCGAGCCGGTGGCGGTGCCCGCGTTCGCGCCGCGGCCGGGCGGCTCGTGGGACGACTGGGTGACCGCGCACCTCACCGAGACGTTCGACGCCGCCTGCCGCCCCGACTCCTGGGCGCCGTTCGCGCTCGGGGCCGTGGTCGCCGAGGACGGGTTCGGCCTGTTCTGGGGGTGCGACCACGCGTTCACCGACGGGGCGTCGCAGCTCATGGTGCTCAGCGAGCTGGAGGAGCTGTACGCCGAGGAGCTGGACTCGTCCGGCGGGTCGAGCGATCCCCGCGGGCCGAGCCTGTCGAGACCCGAACCCGACACCGCCGGATCCTTCCTCGCCCACGCCGAGGCCGAGCACGCCCTCGCCGCCGCGACCCCCGCCGACGCCCCGGAGATCCGGGCCTGGGCCGACGCCGTGACCGCGCACGACGGCCGCCTGCCCAGCTTTGCGCTGGACCTCGGCCTGCCGCCCGGCGAGACCGCCCCGGTGCGGATCCGCTCCGCGACCCTGCTCGACGCCGACGGCCTCGCCCGCCTGGACGAGCTCGTCGCCGCCCACGGCGCCCGCTTCACCGGTGCGGTGTTCGCGGGTATCGCGCTCACCGACGCCCGGCTCACCGGCGCCGCCGACTGGTTCGGCGTCACGGTGGTCGGCACCCGAGGACCCGGTTTCGAGACCACGCAGGGCTGGCTGTGCAACTTCGCCCCGGTCACGTTCCCCGTGGCCGACGACGGCGTCCCGGCGTCCTTCGCCGCCGTCCTGCCCGCCGCGGACGCGGCGTTCCGGCAGGCCAGGAAGGTGGCGAAGGTCCCGGTGCACGCCGCGCTCGGCGTCATGCTGGCCGACGGCGTGCTCGACCCCGCCTCGCTCGGCAGCCCGCAGCTGATCAGCTACCTGGACCTGCGCCGGTTCCCGGGCGCCGGGCGGCCGGCCTACGACAACGGCCTGCACTTCACGGGGGAGGGCCGCACCGCGAACGCGTCCCTGTGGGTGAACCGGGACCACGAGCGGCTGTATCTGGTCACGCAGAGTCCGGACGCGCCGGCGGCGCAGGCCGCCGTCGACCGGTACATCGCCGAGCTGACGGCCACGTTCGAGGCGGCGGCCGCTGGGGGCGCACCGGTCGACGTGCCGGTCGGGGCCGACGGCGTCGCCCGGGACGAGCGCCTGGAGGCGACCGGTGCGGGTTCTCTCGGCTGACCTCTGGGAGCCCGCGCCGGGCCTGCTCATCACCTGGGACGTCACTCCGGGTGCCGGCCAGGTGCCCGAACCCGCGCCGATCACCTTCAACCAGCGCAACCATCTGCTCGGGACGGCGCACGGCGAGCCGAGCGTCTGGATCACCGCCGCGTTCGACGTCGAAGGCCCCGTCGACGTCCTGGCGCTCGAGGAAGCCTTCCGGGACCTCGTCGCCCGGCATCCCGGGCTCCAGACGGAGGCGGTCCGCCGGCCTCCCGGGCAGGCGAGCGACGTCGGCCTGGTGCGGCACGACCCCGGCACCCTCGTCTGGCAGCTCGCCGACGGACCGGTCACCCGCACCGTCGCGGCGACCCGCGAGCACCTGGTCGGGGAGCTCGGCCGGCGGTGCGCGCCGTTCGGCTACCCGGCTTTCCTGCCCGCGGTGATCAGCCGCCCCGACCGGTCCACCGTCCTGCTCGGTATGGATCACCTGCACACCGACGCGTGGTCCACCACCGTCGTCGTCGACGAGCTGGCGGCTGCCTACGCGGAACATGCCCGGTACGCGGCGGCGCGGGTCCCCGCTCTGGCCGGAGCGGTCGCGGCGGGCGCGGCGGGCTTCGGAAACGTCGCCGGGGCCCGCCCGACGGTCGTGGTTCGCCCGACGGCGGCAGCGGCGTCGGCCCTTCCGGTGGTCGGCCCGGCGTACGTCGGCGTCGACGACCCGCGGCTCGCGACCTGGCACGGCTTCCTTCGCGAACGCGGCTGGGCGCTGCCCACCTTCCCGCTCCCGCTCGGCGTGCCCGACGGCGAGCGGGTACCGCAGCGCACGGTGGTCCGCTCCCTGGCCGACTCGGCTACTGCCGGCGCCGTCGCAGGGCGCGCCGCAGGGGCTGGTGCGTCGACGTCGGCGGCCGTGCTGGCCACCTTCGCCCGGGCCGTCGCCGACCTCGGCGGCCCCACTGTGCTGGAGACGCTCCTGCCGGTGCATACCCGCGCCGACGAGACTGCCCATCGGGCCGTCGGCTGGCACACGACCACCGTGCCGCTGCGCATCGAGGTGGACGCCCCTGTGCCGGCCGGAGCGAGGGCCGGCATGATCACCGACACGGTCACCGACATTGCGATCGCCGCCACCGGCAAGGCGCTGCGGGCCGCGCGGGAGCTGTCCGCGGTGCCGCTCCAACAGCTGGTCGAGACGCTGCCGCACCCCCTGCGGTTCCCGCGGCGAGACATCTTCCAGGTGTCCTACCTGGACTACCGCCGGCTCCCCGGCCACGCGGCGGCCGCCGAACGGCGGGCGCACCACGTCTCGGCGGCGACCCGGGCCGACGATCTCCAGGTCTGGGTGTCCCGCACCGACGACGGCCTGGCGGTGCGCGCGCGCATGCCGCGCACCGACGTCGCGGTGCGGACGGTCGACGCCCTGCTGGACCGCTGGGCGGACCACCTGGCAGAGCTGGCGACCGGCTGAGCGCAGCCGCGCTGTGCTCAGCCGGCCGAACGCCGAGGCGCGACGTCGCCGTTGGCGCCGTCCTACCCTGCCTACATGGCTTCCGACGACGTCCGCACGCTCACCGAGGCCAGGGCCGTCACCGCCCTGGCCAACCCCGCCCGTTCCCGCCTGCTCGACTCGCTGACGGCGCAGGGGCCCGCCACGGCGTCGGTGCTGGCCGAGCGCACCGGGCTGGCGGTCGGGAGCATCAGCCATCACATGCGGGTGCTGGCGACCGCCCGGCTCGTCGAGGAGGCGCCGGAGCTGGCCCGCGACGGGCGGGAGCGCTGGTGGCGCCGGGCGGCGCGGTCCATCACCTGGGGCCGGTCGACGCTGCCGCAGGACGCCGAGAGCCAGCGTCAGGCCGTGGCCGCCGAGGAGTTCATGCTGGCGCGCCAGGTCGAGCGGGCCCGCGCCTGGCTGGAACGCTCCGAGCCGAACGAGGAGTGGGGCCGGGCCGAGCTCGCCACGGACTCCTGGCTGCGGCTCACCCCGGACGAGCTGACCGAGCTCAGCGACGAGATCAACGCGCTGGTGGGCCGCTGGAAGGAACGGAGCAGAGCAGTCGAGGCCCAGGACGGCGCGGACGAGCGTGAGCACGTCTTCCTGTTCGCGCGGGCGTTCCCCTCGCAGCCCTAGCCCTGCCTCGAACTGAAAAAGAGTACTTGTACAAGAAGTCTTGTACGTCTAGCCTGTCGATATGACGACGTCGACAGCGCCTCCCCGCGGCACCACCTCCGACGCGGGACCCCTCGGGCGCAACCGGGCCTTCGGCCTGCTCTGGCTGGGCGAGGGCGTGAGCCTCCTCGGCAACGCGACGACCTCGACGCTGCTGCCGCTGCTCGCGGTGACCCAGCTCGACGCCGGGCCCACCTGGATGGGGCTCATCGCGGCCGCGACGTGGTTCCCGTGGCTGGTGATCGGCCTGCCGGCGGGCGCGTGGGTGGATCGGCTGCCTGCCCGGCGGGTGATGATCGTCGCGAACCTCGTGTCCGCCGCCGCCTTCGGGAGCCTGCCGCTGGCCTTCGCGCTCGACGTCCTCACGCTGACCCACATAGTGGCCGTGGGTCTGGTGGGCGGGGTCTGCACGGTGTTCTTCCGGACGGCGTACCAGGTGTTCCTGCCCGAGGTGGTGCCCGCCGAGCAGCTCGAGTCCGCGAGCTCGCGGCTGTTCGGTACGGAGTCCGCCGCGCAGGTGGCGGGGCCCGGTCTGGGCGGCCTCCTCGCCCAGTGGCTCACGGCCGCGGCCGGGATCGCGCTCGACGCCGTGACCTTTCTCTGGTCGGCCGTGTGCCTGTGGCGCATCCGGCTGCCCCGGCCGGCGAAGGCGCCCGACGGCCCGGCCGAACCCCTGCTCACGCGCATCCGTGAGGGCGTGGACCTGGTGCGCCGCGACCGCTACATCCCGTGGCTCGTGGGCATCGGCGGCCTGTCCAACTTCGGGCTCGCGGGGTACGGGGCGCTCCTGGTCCTGTTCCTCGTGCGCGACCTGCACCTGACCGAGGCAGGGGTCGGCGCCGTCCTCGCGGTGGCGGGCGGCGGCGGGGTGGTGGGCGCCCTCGTCGCCCCGTACCTGAGCCGGGTCCTCGGGAGCGGGCGGGCCTCCACGGTGCTGCTGGTGCTCTGCGGCCCCGCCGCGCTGCTCGTCGGCGCGGGCCTGCCAGGGTCTGGCGCGGCGCTCAGCGCGGCCGGCGGCTTCCTGACCGGACTGTTCGTGGTGGCGGGCAACGTGATCCGGAACGCGTGGCGGCTCCGGTACGTGCCGGCCGGCCTGCGTGGCCGGGTGATGACGGTGATGCAGGTGGTGAACTTCGGCACCATGCCGGCGGCCGGCGTCGTCGCGGGCTGGCTCGGCGGGGAGATCGGCGTGCGCGAGACGATCCTGGTGATGGCGGCCGTGCACTGCCTCGCGTGCTGGGGCGTGCTGCTCTCGCCGCTCGCGCGGATGCGGGAGCTGCCGACGGGACGGCTGGGCGTCTAGCCGTCCCGTCGGCGGTGGTGCTCAGGCTCCTGCGGGGACCCGTCGGGCCGCGTCCGCCGCGGTGAGCTCCGCGGCGTCGTAGTCCGCGCCGCCGTCGAGGCTCGGCATCATCGAGGTGAGCTGCGGCTTCCACTCGGTGTACCGCTCGGGGAAGCAGCGCTCGAGCAGCCCGGTCATGGCGGCGACGGCGGTCGAGGCGCCCGGGGACGCGCCGAGCAGGCCGGCGATGGTGCCGTCCTTGGCCGCGACGACCTCGGTGCCGAACTCCAGCACGCCACCCTTGCCCTTGACCCACTTCATCACCTGGACGCGCTGGCCGGCGGTGATCTGCTCCCAGTCGCCCGGCTGCGCCGTCGGCATGAACCGCTGCAGCTCGTGGAACTTGGTCTCCGGGGCGGCGACGACCTGGCCGACCAGGTACGCGGTGAGGTCCATGTTCTTCGCCGCGACGCCGAGCATCGTGCCGATGTTGTGCAGGCGCAGCGACGTGATCAGGCCGAGGTACTTGCCCTTCTTCAGGTAGTTCGGGCTGAACCCCGCGTACGGGCCGAACATCAGGTAGCTCTTGCCGTCCACGATGCGCGTGTCCAGGTGCGGCACGGACATCGGCGGTGCGCCGACGTCGGCCTTGCCGTACACCTTGGCCTGGTGCTGGGACACGATGGCCGGGTTGTCCGTGCGCAGGAACTCGCCGGAGATCGGGAAGCCGCCGTAACCGCGCGCCTCCTTGATGCCGGAAGCCTGCAGCAGCGGCAGCGCGCCACCGCCCGCGCCGACGAAGACGAACTTCGCCCGCACGGTACGACGGCGGGTGCCCGCGTTCCAGGAACGGTCGTGCAGGTTCAGGCGCCAGCGCCCGTCCCGCAGCTTCTTCAGGCCCCGGACCTCGTGGTTCAGGTGCAGCTCGGTGTTGTGCGACGTGGCGAACTCGACGAGCTTCTTGGTCAGCGACCCGAAGTCGACGTCGGTCCCCGCGACGGAGCGCGTGGCCGCGATCGGCTCGTCGGCGTCGCGGTCCTGGGTCATGAGCGGCGTCCACTGCCCGATGACCTCGGGGTCCGAGCTGAACTCCATGTCGCTGAACAGCGGGTGCGCGCTGAGCGCCTCGTAGCGGCGGCGCAGGAAGTCGACGTTCTCGGCGCCGCGCACGAACGTCATGTGGGGCGTGACGTTGATGAAGTCGGTGCCCTCCATCAGGCCGGCGGTCAGGAGGTGGTTCCAGAACTCGCGGGAGGTGTGGAACTGCTCGTTGATCTTCACCGCCTTGGAGATGTCGACGGAGCCGTCCTTGCGCTCCGGCGTGTAGTTCAGCTCGCAGAGTGCGGCGTGGCCGGTACCCGCGTTGTTCCACGGGTTCGACGACTCGAGCGCCACCTCGTCCAGGCGCTCGTAGATTCCGATACGCCAGGTCGGCTCGAGGATCGTGAGCAGCGCGCCGAGGGTGGCGCTCATGATCCCCCCGCCGATCAGCGCGACGTCGACCTCTTCGGAGGGACGCGGGGCTGTCTGGAGGTAAGAAGTCACGGAAGAACGATAGCGGGCTTGTGAAAAGTTGAACGAGCGCTGTGGCGTGAATCACGTGATGCGATCCGTGACCTCCCTCACGCTCACAGCGCCCGCCGCCTTCACGCCCTGCTCACGCCCCGCTCACCTGGCAGGGACGGCGGACGGCCACGGCCCCAGCTCGGGCAGCCCACCCGGCAGCGGGGTCGCGGGCACGCGCCCGGCGAGCCACGCCGTCACGTCCCGCGGGTCGCCCGCGAGGTCGTCGACGGCGACGCCGTCGGGCAGCCGCACCGCCAGGAACTCGCGCAGGTGGTCGCACAGGGCGTCGTCCCACGTCTCGTACCCGACCTCCTGGGACGTGCCGGCCAGGGCGTCCACCGAGTGGATCCGCACCTCGCGCCACCAGGCGAGCAGGCAGCCCGAGAGGGGTCCGCCACGGTACCCGCTGGGGGCGGCCCAGAGCGGCGACCCGGGCTCGGGCCAGGCGCTCGCCAGGTCGTCGCGCAGGGCGCCGAGGACCGCCAGGTGCTCGGTCACGGTGCGGCCCGAGCCCGCCTCGATCCCGGCGTTGCGCGCCTCCTGGCTCGCGTAGACGGGAACCACCTCGCCGCGTCCGGCGGCCTGCGCCTGGCCGCGCAGCGCGTTGCCCAGGGCCGCGATGTGGGACAGCACGTGACCGCGCGTCCAGCCCTCCAGGGTCGACGGCGCGGCGAGGTCCGCCTCGGTCAGCTGCCCGACGGCGGACACCAGCGTGTCGAGGCCGGCGTCGGAGTCGGCAAGGGCGTGCGAGAGGGTGCTGGTGCTGCTCACGGTGCTGTTCTCTGTGCTGCTCATGTGGGGCTCCTTCGTCGGGGCGGCGTCATGGAGTACGTGCGGAGGGTTCAGGGCCAGAGCAGGCCGCGGGCCCAGCCGTCGGCCTCGGCCCGGTACAGCAGACGGGTGTGCGGGCCGTCGTCGGGCGCCTGCCAGAACTCGACCTCCGTCGGAGCGAGGACGTACGCGGTCCAGTCCGGGGCGGCCAGCTCGGTGTCGGCGGTGACCGCGGCGAGGGCCTCCTCGAAGGCCCGTACGTACTCCTCCCGGGACGACAGCGGCTCGCTCTGGCGGTTGACGATCCCGGCGGCCCGCGAGGCGTCGGGTCGTGCGAGGAAGTCCGCACGGCTCGCCTCCTCGCCCGCCGACGCCGCGCTGCCCGTCACCTTGACCTGGCGGCCCAGCTCGGGCCAGAAGAACGTCAGCGCCGCATGCGGGTTGGCCGCCAGTTCGCGGCCCTTGGGACCCGACGACTGCGAGGCGAACCACCAGCCGTCCGCCGTCACGTCCTTGAGCGACACGGTCCGGGCATGCACACGTCCCGAGGGCTCGGCCGTCGAGAGCGTCATGGCGTGCGCCGCGAGCAGGTTCGCCTCGATCGCCTCGTCCATCCAGGCGACGAACAGCTCGTGCGGCGTGGGCGGCGCGGCGTCGGGGTCGAAGGCCGGGAGCCCTGGCCGGGCGAAGGTGGGCAGGGCGCGCAGGCGCTCGCGGAAGGTCACGGGTTCTCCTTGGTGGTCGGCTGGTGGTCAGCTCGTGGGTCAGCTGGTGGGTCAGCTGGTTGCTCAGTTCGTGGTCAGCAGGCCGACGAAGCCGCGCACCGCCGCGGTCAGCGCTTCCGGGTCCTGCGTGGCGCGGGCCAGGACGTAGCCGCCCTGGATGATCGCGAGGGCGGCGTGCGCCCGGTCGCGGGCGACGTCGTCGGGCAGCCCGGTCTCGCGGAAGATCGTGGTGAGGGTGCCGAGCAGGCGCACGAAGTAGGCGGTGAGCACGTCGCGCAGGCCGTCGTCGTCCAGCACTGCCTGTTCGGCGGTGAGGCGGCCGATCCTGCAGCCCGCCAGGGCGTCGCGCGGCCGTTCGAGGTAGTCGACGAGCCGCTGGATCGCGGGGGAGTCGCTGCCCAGCGTCGTCATCGCCCGGGCGAGGAGCTGGTCGACGGTCGCGCCGACGGCCGCCACGGCGAGGTCGTGCTTGGTGGGGAAGTGGTGGTAGAGGCTGCCCTGTCCGACGCCGGAGGCCGCCAGCACCGCGCGGGGGCTCGTCGGCCCGACCCCCTGGACGGCGAAGAGATCCTGCGCGGCGTCGATGAGGCGGTCACGTGCGGTCGGCGTGCTCATCGCTGCACCATACCTACCTCCAGGTATGGTGCGCAACCAATGACGGATCGAACGCCCAGGTCAGCTGCGTGATCCGGGCGCCCCGCCGGGGTCGGGTCAGAACAGGCTGATGACGCCCAGCACGCCGACCGCCAGGGCGAGCGCGAGCGAGACCGCGATCAGGACGCTGTGCACGGTGAGGAACTTCGTCGCCCGCCCGTCGGCGTCGCGCGACCGGGGGTCGGCGGCGATGCGCTGCCAGAACCGCGGCCAGATGAGCAGGTTCCAGGCAGCGGTGGCAAGAAGTACGACGGACCAACCAACGGAGATCTCCACGGCTCCAGTATGGCGGCGGTTGACCATGCGCTTGCTGCCAAGAATGCCCCGGTCCTGGCAGCAAGTGCATGGTCAACCGTCGCCATCCTGGGCCGGGATCAGGGTCAGAAATAGTCGCGGACGTGGAGCTGGCGGTGGGGGAGCAGGGCGGTCAGCGTCGCGTCGTGGTCCGGGGCGCCGGTCAGGTGGCCCGCGAGCCGCAGGTTCGCCGCGGACTGCGCGCCCGCGTACAGCAGCGCCAGCCCGTTCGGGCTGAGCACTGGCCGCTCGTGGTGCGCGTCCTCGACCGCGAGAGTGTCGCGCTCGAGGTGCGTGACGCCGTCGGACACCGTGAGCGTCCACGCGCCGTCGAGATCCCGCGCACCGCGGACCGCGAACGGGACGCGCGCCCCCTCCAGCGGCGAGCGGACGCCGCCCAGCGCCCCGGCCACGTCCAGGATCCGCAGCATGTAGGGGTGGGCCGAGTGCACCGTGGAGGTCAGGTCGGGCAGCACCAGCCACGCGGGATCGAGGCCCGACGTCGAGACCCGCGCCGTGCCGACCACCGTCGAGAAGCTGCCGATGGTGCGCCACAGGGCGCGGGCGGCGTCGGACGTCAGGGCGATCAGGTCGTCGACCTCCATGAGCGCGGTGGCGGGCGTGTAGCCCTCGCCGCGGATCCAGCTCGCGAAGCCGATCACCTCGCCCGCGGCGCCCTGGGTCGTGTCGATCGCGAGGGTGACGCCCGTGTAGTCGGCGAAGAACTTCTCGGGCGGGGTCCAGAACGGCTTCTCCGCCCGCGACACCGGTCCGTTCTGGGCGGCGGCCCACCGGTGGTGGACGGCGACGATGGCCTCGAAGTCGGCGATGCCCGCCCGGCGCGTGACGACGCCTTCCGGCGCCGCCACGCGGTTCAGGTTCAGCAGGGGGACGTCGACGTCGTCGAACGAGCCGACCACCTCGTAGCCGAGCCCGCGGTAGATGCCCGGCGCCGTGGGGTAGAGCGTGGAGATCACCTCGCCGTGCTCCCGCGCCTGCTCCAGGGCGGCGTCGAAGAGGCGGCCGAGATGGCCGGACCCGCGCCGCTCGGGCTCGACGGCGACCCCGGCGATGCCCGCCGTCGGCACCCGTGCGCCGTGGAACCACGACGTGAACCCGTACACGCGCAGGCGTGCGGCCAGGCCGTCGTCGTCGAACGCACCCCACTCGCGGAAGCCGGCGGCCTCCCACTCCTCGCGCGTCGGGACCGGACGGCCGTCGCTCGGGGTGCCGAACGCCTCTCCGCCGAGGCGCGTGTAGTCCGGCTGGTCTGCGTACTCGACGGGTCGCACGGTGAGGCTCATGGAGGCGACCCTAGGCAACGGGCCCGCGTGCATCCATCGGAAATCCAGGCCGAGCTTCCGGCTGTCAGTCCCCGAAGTAGGTGACCAGCTCCTCCGCGGGGTGGGGCCGGAACAGCGGCGTGCGCGTCACCTCGAGCGGTTCCGGCGTGAGCAGGCCCGGCAGCTCCGCGTCGGCCCGGCGGTCCCCGGGGGCTGAGCCGTCGTCGGGCACGAGGTCGCGCTGGAAGAGCACCGCGTCGTGCCACTGGCCGAGCTTCCAGCCGATCTTCTCGAACGAGCCCGCACGGTGGAAGCCCGCCGCCTCGTGCAGCGCGATGGCCGGGTCGTTCGGCAGCACGATGCTCGCGATGGCGCGGTGGTACCCGCGGCGCGCGAGCCGCGCGAGGAGCGCGCTGTAGAGGGTGCGACCGACGCCCTGCCGCTGGTGGTCGGCGGCGACGTACACGTTGGTCTCCAGCGTCCACCGGAACGTCGGCCGGTCCGCGAACGGCCTGGCGTACGCGAAGCCGGCCACCACGCCGTCCGCCTCGAGCACCAGCCAGGTCTCGCGGCCGAAGAACCGCTCGATCCGGCGCGTCATCTCGCGGGAGTCCGGCGGGCTGGTCTCGAAGGTCGCCGCCGAGTCGGCGACGAACGGGGCGTAGATGGCGGCGCAGGCTGCGGCGTCGTCTGGAGTCGCGACGCGGACGATGCTGTCCATGCACGGATCCTGCCCTGAACAGGCCGGACGCGATGATCGCAGCGCGGGCTTGACGACCGTGGGCCGAGCGGGTAGGTCAGCCGGGCTCGCCCGACGGCGGTGCGCCTTCGAGGCCGGGCGCGAGGTCCTTCTGCAGCCGCATCACGTCGTGCCACCGGCCGTGCTTCCAGCCGATCTCGCGGAGCGTGCCCACCACCTCGAAGCCCAGCGCGACGTGGAGGCCGAGGCTGGCATCGTTCGGGAGGGCCAGGCCCGCGACCAGGCGGCGGTACCCGCGTTCGGCGAGCCGGTCGAAGAGGGCCTCGTAGAGCGCCCGGCCCGCGCCCGTCCGGCGGCGGCCGGGCTCCAGGTAGACGCTGGTCTCGACCGACCAGCGGTAGGCCTCGCGCGACGAGTACGGCGCACCGTAGGCGAAGCCGACGACGTCCTGCCCACCGGCTGCTGCATCTGCGACCTGCGCGCCGGCGGCCTCCGCGACGAGCCACGCGTGGCGGGCCGTGCAGCTCGCGATGCGCCGCGCCATCTCCTCGGTGCCCGGTGGCTCGGACTCGAAGCTGACGTGGGTGTTGCGCACGTAGTGGCCGTAGATGTCCGCGCAGGCCGCCGCGTCGTCGGGTGTGGCGGGCCGGATCGTCAGGTCCATGTCCCGATCGTGCCCGACATCCGGTTGCGTGCGAAGCCGTGTCCGGCTGGCCGGGGGTGGATGTCGGTGGCTGGGCATAGCGTGTGGCCCGTGACCACGCTCCAGAGACGGGTGCTCCTCGTCGCCGTCCTCGCTTCGTTCGTGTCGTTCCTCGACGGCACGGTCGTGAGCGTCGCGCTGCCCGCCATCGCGGGGGAGCTCGGCGGTGCGGGCATGGAGGACCTGGCCCTGCAGCAGTGGGTGGTCGACGCGTACCTGGTGACCCTCGGCGCGCTGATGCTCGTCGCCGGCTCGGTGTCCGACGTCTACGGACGGCGCCGGGTGCTGGCGGCCGGGCTCGTGGGGTTCGGGATCGCCTCGGTGCTGTGTGCGGTCGCCCCTACCGGGCCCGTCCTCGTCATCGCCCGTGCGCTCCAGGGGGTGGCGGGTGCCCTGCTGGTCCCGAGCTCGCTGGCCCTGATCGTCGCGACGTTCGGTGGTGAGGCGCAGTCCCGTGCGATCGGCCGGTGGACGTCGTGGACGACCGCCGCGATGATCGTCGGCCCGTTCGTCGGTGGCATGCTCGTCGACCTCGCGTCCTGGCGCTGGGTGTTCTGGATCAACGTGCCGGTCATCGCCGTGACGCTCTGGCTGCTGCGCGGGGTGCCCGCGGGGGAGGGCGAGCCCGGCCGGCGGGTGGACGTCCCGGGGGCCGCGCTGGCCGCGTTCGGCCTGGCGGGCGTGGTGTTCGGGCTCATCGAGGGGGAGCGGCTCGGGTGGACCTCGCCGGTGATCCTGGTGTCCGTCCTCGTGGGTGCGGTGATGCTGGTGTCGTTCGTGCTCTACCAGCGGCGGGCCGCGGACCCGATGCTGCCGCTGCGCCTGTTCGAGGCGCGGAACTTCGCGTGGGGAAACCTCGCGACCTTCGCGATCTACGGTGCGCTCTCGCTGGGCGGCTTCGTGCTCACGCTGTTCCTGCAGCAGGTCGCCGGGTACTCCGCGACGTGGTCCGGGGTGGCTCAGCTGCCGACCACGCTCGCGATGATCCTGCTGTCCGCCTGGTTCGGCACGCTCGCCGGCCGGTACGGGCCGCGGCTGTTCATGACGCTGGGCCCGATCGTCGCGGCGGCCGGTTTCCTCCTGATGCTTTCGATGGACGAGACCGCGTTCTACCCGACGCAGGTGCTGCCCGGCCAGCTCGTGTTCGGCCTCGGCCTCTCGATCACGGTGGCACCCCTGACGGCGGCGATCCTCGGTGCCGTCCCGGCCCACGACGCCGGCATCGGCTCCGCGGTGAACAACGCGGTCTCGCGGGTCGCCGGGCTGCTCACCGTGGCGTTCGCGGGCATCATCACCGGCGGCGTGCTCGACGTCGCCTCGTTCCACCGCGCGCTCCTGGTGACAGCGGCCCTGCTGGTGGTCGGCGGGCTGCTGTCCCTGGCAGGGATCCGGAACGCACGTGGGGTGGATCCGAACCAGACACTGGTCAAACCGACTTAGGTGTGCCTAACCTCAGCGCATGGCATTCAAGGGGCGCAAAGCGGTCGATCCGCACGTCGTGATGGCTGAGGTCGTCAACACCAAGCGGGTCACGCCGAACATGATGCGCGTGACGCTGGGCGGTGACGACCTCGCCCACCTCACGCCGGCGGGCTACGACCAGTGGTTCCGCCTCTTCCTGCCGCGCGCGGGACAGGACATGCTGCGCCTCCCCAAGCGCACCTCGGGGCTCTGGTACGCGGAGTACCTCACCACCCCGAAGGCCCAGCGGCCCTGGGTGCGCAACTACACCGTCCGGGCCGCGCGGCCCGACCTCAACGAGATAGACGTCGACTTCGTGCTGCACGCCGCAGAGGACGACGCCCCTGGCGACCCTGAGCACGCCTCGGGTCCGGGGGCCGGCTTCGCCCAGGCCGCCGACCGGGGGATGCGCGTCGGCATCCTCGATCAGGGCATCACCTTCGACGTGAGCCACCAGCACGGCTGGACGCTCCTGGTGGCCGACGAGTCCGGGCTGCCCGCCGTCGCCGGCATCTGCGAGTCGCTTCCCGACGACACCCGCGGCACCGCCGTCATCGAGGTCCCCACAGCCGGGGACAAGCAGGAGTTCCGGGCGCCGTCGGGCGTCGAGGTCCGGTGGGTGGTGCGGTCCGACGCGCACGCCGTCCCGGGCCAGGCCGCGCTCACGGAGCTGCACGAGCTCGAGCTGGCCGGGCCGGTCACCGACGTGTACGCGTTCGCCGTCGGTGAGTCGTCGCTGGCGACCAGCGCGCGCCGGCACCTGGTCAACGAGCGCGGCGTCCCGAAGGGGCAGGTCGACTTCGTGGGCTACTGGCGGCACGGCCGCTCGTCCCCGGGCTGAGTTGAGGGCGGGGACGGGCGCGGAAAAGGGTTGGTGGGGCGGGGTGGGTGTGCCAGGGTCGCCGCGTGACCTCCTTCATCTCGCACCTGACCGTGGACTGCGCCGACGCCTACTCGCTGTCCCAGTGGTGGAAACCGGTGATCGGGTACGAGGACGTGCCCGGCGACCCGAACCTGCCGGGCCACGACGAGTGCATGATCGTCGACCCCGCAGGCAAGGGGGTGCCCGTCCTGTTCATCGAGGTACCGGAGGGCAAGTCGGTCAAGAACCGGCTCCACCTCGACCTGCGCCCCCGGGTGGACCTCCGGGACACCGAGATCGAACGACTCATCGCGCACGGCGCCACCGTGTTCGGCGACCACCGCGGGCAGTACGGCCCCGGCACCGGCTGGGTGACCCTTGCCGATCCCGAGGGCAACGAGTTCTGTGTTCTGCGCTCAGAGGCCGAGACCGCGGCCCAGCAGGCGCCGACCGAAGCGGCCGACGCATGAGCGCCTGGGAGATCCGGCCCGAGCGGCCCGAGGACTTCGCGGCGATCCGGAAGGTGCTGGTCACGGCGTTCGGCGAGGACCGGGTCGCCGACGGCGTCGACCGGGTCCGCGAGTCCTGGATCTACCGGCCGGCACTCGCGCTGGTCGCGGTGGCCGACGGCGAGGTCGTCGGCCACGTGATGATCGACGGCTGCACCGTCACCAACAGTGCGGGCGAGCGCACGGTAGCGATGCTCACGCCCCTCGCCGTCAGCCCCGAGCACCAGCGCCGCGGCATCGGTGCCGCCCTGGTGCGGGCCGCCCTCGCCGGAGCGGAGGCAGCCGGCGAGCCGTACGTCGTGCTCGAGGGCAGCCCGAAGTACTACGGCGCGCTCGGCTTCCTCCCGGCCCGCGACCACGGGATCACCATGCACCTGCCGGACTGGGCCCCGCCCGAGGCGGCCCAGGTCTACCTGCTGCCCGCCTACGACGCGAAGGACCCCGGGCTGCGGGGCGTCATCGGCTATCCGCCGGTGTTCGACTGACAGCCCCCGCACCCGGCCGGTCCTCCCGCGGGCACCGCGCCCGGCGTCAGACCCGGACGACCACCTTGCCGCGCGTGTGGCCCGTCTCGCTGGCCCGGTGCGCGTCCGCGGCGTCGGCCAGGTCGAAGACCTGAGCGATCTCCACGGTCAGCTTGCCGGCGTCGAAGAGCGCGGTGAGGGCGTCGAGGCCCGCGACGGACGGACGCACCCAGACGTAGTGCCCGCCGTGCTCGGTACGGGCGGTGGGGTCGGCGACCGAGGCGATGGTGCCGCCGTCGGCCAGGAGCTCGGCGCTCGCGGCCACCGCCCCGCCGCCGACGAAGTCGAGGACGACGTCGACACCGTCGGGCGCGACGGCGCGGACCCGGTCGGCGAGGCCGTCGCCGTAGGTGACGGGCTCGACGCCGAGCTTGCGCAGGAACACGTGGTTCGCCTCGCTCGCAGTACCGACGACGTGCGCGCCCAGCGCCCTGAGGAGCTGCACGGCGAACGCGCCGACGCCGCCGGCCGCGGCGTGCACCAGCACGGTCTGCCCCTCGGCGACCCCGGCACGCTGGATCGCCTCGTACGCGGTGAGGCCCGCGAGCGGCACCGCTGCCGCCTCCTCGAAGCTCAGCGACTCGGGCTTGCGGGCCAGCGTGCGCACGGGCGCCGCGACGAGCTCGGCGAACGTTCCGCCCTGCACGACGTCCTTGCGCACATAGCCGTACACCTCGTCGCCGACCTGGAACTCCGGGGTGTCCAGACCCACCTGCTCGACGACGCCCGCGACGTCCCAGCCGGGGACCGCCGGGAACACCGTGTCGAGCAGGCCCTCCAGGCGGCCCTCGCGGACCTTCCAGTCGACCGGGTTGACCGACGCCGCCTTCACCCGGACGAGCAGGGTGTCGGGGCCGATGTGCGGGTCGGGCTGCTCGGTGAGCTCGAGGACGTCGGCACTGCCGAACTTCGAATACGTGATGGCTCGCATGCCAGCGACAACCCGCCCGACGGACGCGGCTATTCCGCGACCGCCGGGTGGGGCAGGGGCCCGCGGCCGACCGCTCAGTGCAGCGGCAGGCGCGTCACCCAGTACTCGGTGTCGTCCTCGGGTGTCGTGGTGAACCGGGCATTCGGGAGGTACAGCGCACCCGCGAAGCGGGCGATGGTGGTGGGCGTGTCGAAGTCGTCGCTGGTGCGGGTCCGCACCACCCGGCCTTCCGACGCCGTCCGGTCGAGCCGCAGCGTGGCCACCTGGTTGCTGGTGTTCTGCGCGACGTAGAGCGTGCGACCGGTCCGGAGCATCCCGTCGCCGTTGGTGAGCCGCTCGTCGCCGAGGTCCACCCGGTCCGCATGCCCGTTGTCCCGGTCGACCCGGAAGAGGTCGCCGGTCGTCGAGTTCACGACGAGCAGGCTCTTGCCGTCGGGCGCGGTGGTGATGCCGTTGGCGTTGAACCCGTCGACCTGCTCCCAGTCGCCGTGCAGGGCCAGCTCGTCGTGCGTGTCCGTGAGCCGGCCGTGCGGCCCGAGGCGCAGCCGGTGGACGACTGCGCGCTGCGAGTCGGTGAAGTACGCGTAGTCGCGGGTCACGACGACGTCGTTCACGAAGCCGCCGCCGAGGTCGTACGTCGCGAGGACCTCGCCCGAACGACCGTCGACGACGCGCGCGCCGCCGTCCGGGCCGCCCGCGACGAACAGGCGACCGCGAGCGTCCACGGTGAGCCCCACCGAGGGCGTGCCCGGGCCCTGGCTGATCACCTCGCCCTCGCCGGTCAGGAGATCGGCGCGGTAGATGTCGCCGTCGGCGAGCGAGCCGAACCAGGCGACCGGGCCCGCCGTCGTGATCCCCTCGGGTTGGAACCCGTCGGGCAGCTCGATGCGGTCCGGGAGCTCGATCTGGGGAAAGGGGTCGCGCAGGCCGTGGGTGAGCTGCGGCGCGAGCTGTTGTGCGGTGGAGTCGCTGGGGGCGGCTCCGGGTGCGGCGACCGCTGTCGCCGGGACGGCCGCGAGCGTGATCGCGGCAAGGATGGCCGTAGGGGCGGCCAGACGCTTGGGGTAGCTGAACATCCGTGTCCTCCGTCCGTCGCGCAACACGGTACGTCGGTGGCCCGCGGAAGAATAGGAATGTTCAGTAAAAGTGTGCCAAGCGGGTACCGCCTCACGCCTGCCCGGGCAGCTCCGCCACCACCTCGTCCGGCGACTTGTCCGGCCGCCAGCCGCGCCACACCGAGTGCCGCATCCGCCGCTCGCCCGATGCGCCGTCGCTGCCTTCGACCCAGTCGGCGTACGTCACCTCGCCCACCAGCCGGGGCGTCACCCAGCGCGCGTCCGACGCGTCCTCCTTCGGTACACCGGACGCGCTCGGCGTCTTGCGCTCCATCGCCCGCAGCTGGGCGGTGATCTCCCGGCGCTCGCGCTCGGTGAAACCTGTCCCGACGCGGCCGACGTAGCGCAGGCCGTCGCCGTCCGCGTCCTGCTCGGGCACCGCCATGAGCAGGGAGCCCATCACCGAGGCGTTCGCCCGGCCCGGGCGCCAGCCCACGATGACCACCTCCTGCATGGCGCTGTGCTTGAGCTTGAGCCACTCCCGCGAGCGTCGTTCCGCGTAGGTGGAGGTGCGGCGCTTGGCGACCACGCCCTCCAGCCGCAGGGTGCGGGAGGTGCGCATGGCGGCGTCGAGGTCGCCGTCGAACACGGGTGGGAGGTGGATGGGGGCGTGCGGGGTGACGAGGGACTCGAGGAGCTCGCGCCGCTGCGTCCAGGGCTCGCGGGTGACGTCGTCGCTGTCGGCCGTCAGGACGTCGAAGAGCATGAGGTCGACCTGGACGCGGGCCCTGGCGCGCGCGACGTCGCCCTCCTTGCGGAGGTTGGCGCGCTGCTGGAGGCGGCGGAAGTCGGGTCGGCCGTCCCGGTCGAGGGCGACGATCTCGCCGTCGAGCACGACGGGGAGCCGGTCCGGGTCGACCTGGCCCGCGAGCGCCACCAGCTCGGGGAAGGTGACCGTGAGGTCCTGTCCGGAGCGGCTGATGAAGCGCACCGTCTCGGGGTCCTGGACGTGGGCGAGGGTGCGGAACCCGTCCCACTTCATCTCGAACATCCAGTCGTCGGGTTCGGTGAGCTCGCCGGGCGCGGCGTTGGTGGCGAGCATGGGCCGCCGCACCCTCTCGCTCTTGCTCGGTTGAGTGCTGGGTTCTTGCCCCTTTCGACCCCTCGCGGAGGGCGAAGATCCAGCACTCAACGGTTCGGGGGAGCCTGGCTGGGACTTGGTCAGGTGGATGAGCCAGTTGTTCTCGGCGTCGCCGTCGCGGCCGCCGGTGCGGATCAGGGCCAGGCGCCGGGCGCCACGCTCGGCGGAGTGGAGGGTGACGATGACCTCGTCGTCGCGCCACTTCTCGAGCTCGTAGGTGCCCGAGTCCCAGATGGTGACCTCCCCGCCGCCGTACTCGCCGGCCGGGATGGTGCCCTCGAAGGCGCCGTACTCCAGGGGGTGGTCCTCGGTCTGCACGGCGAGGTGGTTCTTGGCGGGGTCGGTGGGTTCACCGCGGGGGAGTGCCCAGCTGACGAGCACGCCGTCGTGCTCGAGGCGGAAGTCCCAGTGCAGACGGCGGGCGTGGTGCTCCTGGATGACGAAGGCGGGTGGCGCACCGGTGGTCGAGCTTGTCGAGACCTGGGTCTCGACAAGCTCGACCACCGGCGCCCCGTCCGGCCCGAACGGTTCCGGCGTCTTCGCCGGGTCCCGCTTGGCCCGGTAGGTCCCCAGCTTCTCGAAGGTGGCCAGCCGCTCCGTCGTCGGCTCCAGCGCTGAGAGGTGGCCTTCGAGGAGGGGCGCGAGGAGGTCGCCGTCGGCCTCGATGCGCGCCACCACCTCCTCGGGCGTGAGCTGGGTCAGGCCGGGGTCCTCCAGTTCTTCCCAGGTGCGGGGCGCGGCCACCCACGGCTGCTCGCGTCCACGCAGGGAGTAGGGCGCGATGGTGGTCTTGCTGCCGTTGTTCTGCGACCAGTCGACGAGCACCTTGCCGGATCGCAGCTTCTTGCTCATGTCGCTGACGACGAGGTCGGGATGCTCGGCCTCGAGGTACCGGGCGAGCTCGTGCGCGACGGCGGAGACGGCGTCGGAGCCGAGGCGCGTGTCCTGCGCCTTGCCCAGGGCCGCGTACAGGTGGATCCCCTTGGACCCGGACGTCACGGGGTAGGGCTCCAGGCCCATGCCCTGCAGGATCTCGCGGGCCCAGCGGGCCACCTCCGCGCACTCGGCGAGGCCCGCTCCGGGGCCGGGGTCGAGGTCGAGCACGAGGCGGTCGGGGTCCAGGCGGGCGCCGGTGCGGCCGAACTGCCACTGCGGGGTGTGCAGCTCGAGGGTCGCTGTCTGGCCCAGCCACGTGAGGGTCGCCAGGTCGTTGACCAGCACGTAGTCGTTGGAGGACGTCTTGTGCTGGATCGACCGGCGCTTGACCCAGTCGGGGGTCGAGGCGTCGAGGTTCTTCTGGAAGAACATCTGCCCGCCGGTGCCGTCGGGCCACCGCTTGCGCGTCGCGGGCCGGTTGGCGGCGTGCGGCAGCAGCACCGGCGCGACCTGCGTCAGGTAGTGCAGCACCTCACCCTTGGTGGTGCCCGACGCCGGGTACATCACCTTGTCGAGGTTGCTCAGACGCAGGCGGTGCCCCTCGACCATGACCGTCTGCTGCGTGGACGCCATCACACCATGGTGCCGCCGCTCGCGTTCCCTTGCCCAGGAGTGGCGGAGGTGACGCGGGGACGACGTCGCCGAGATCACGTCGCAGAGGGTCGTGACCGCGGCGCGGACTCCGTTAGGCTCCGGCGAGTGATTTCGGACAGCATTGCGATCGACGTGCTGGCAGCGCCCCGGGCGACTGCCGGCGACACCTCCTCGATCGCCCGACCTCAGCAGCTCACCGTCTACGGCGCCGAGTGGTGCCGCGACTGCCGCCGCAGCAAGGCGGTGCTCGACGTCCGCCGCGTGAAGTACGTCTACGTGGACCTCGCCGCCGACCCCACCCGCGCGGACGAGGCCGAGGCCCTGACCGGGCGAAAGACCATCCCGGTCCTGGTGTTCCCCGACGGCGAGCAGCTCGTCGAGCCCACCAACGCGGAGCTGTGCGCGAAGCTGGACCGCGCGGGCCTCTGACCGTCGGCGATCGTCGGCCCAGACCGAAACCTGGGCATGTGGTGCGCTTGGGGCGCACTATAGAAAGATGAGGGCGATCTGGAAGGGCGCCGTGACCTTCGGCCTCGTCAACGTTCCGGTCAAGCTGTACAGCGCGACCGAGGACCACGACGTCCCGCTGCATCAGGTACACGACGCCGACGGTGGACGTATCCGGTACAAGCGTGTGTGCGAGATCGACGGTGAGGTGGTGCCGTACGAGCACATCGACCGCGCTTACGACGACGGTGAGCGCACGGTCGTGCTCACCAAGAAGGATCTCGCCGATCTCCCGGCCGAACGGGACCGCGAGATCTCGGTGGTGGAGTTCGTGCCCAGCGAGCAGATCGACCCGATCATGCTCGACAGGACGTACTACCTCGAGCCCGACTCCAAGTCCACGAAGGCGTACGTGCTGCTGCGCCGCACGCTGGAGGAGACCGACCGCACCGCCGTCGTGAAGTTCGCGCTCCGCCAGCGCACCCGGCTGGCCGCGTTGCGTGTGCGCGACGAGGTGCTCGTGCTGCAGACCCTCCTGTGGGCCGACGAGATCCGCGAGGCCGCGTTCCCGTCGCTCGACGAGCCGGCGAAGGTCTCCGAGAAGGAGCTCACGATGTCGGCGCAGCTCGTCAGCAGCTTCGAGGCGGACTTCACGCCCGAGGACTACGAGGACGAGTACCAGGTGCAGCTGCGCAAGCTCGTCGAGGCCAAGCTCGAGTCGGGCGAGTCCGTCGACACGGCGGCGACGTTCGGCGAGGCCGCCGAGGGGGACGGCGAGGGCGCGGAGGTGGTCGACCTCATGGAGGCGCTCAAGCGCAGCGTCGCGGAGTCGAAGAAGTCCCGCGGGGCGCCGAAGAAGTCCCGTCGCAAGACCGGGTAGGCGCTCTCCAGGCGACTCCTGAGGCTGCTCCTCAGGCAAGGGCGGCGGCCGCCATGAGCGCCACCGAACCCGCGCCGGCCAGAGCGCCCACGCGGTCCGCCGTCCGCCGGCCGGAGCTTGCCGCGGCCACGCAGCTCGCGACGACGAAGGCGGCGGCCGTGCCCAGCCCGAGCGCGGTGAGGGCGTCCACGCCGGTGGCGTGGTGCGCCGCCGCGGCCGATCCCGCTGCCGATCCCACTGCAGTCGGCCCGGCCATCGCCGTCGTAAGGGTCGCCATCGCGAGCAGGCAGCCCACGTGCAGCACGTGCGCGCGGCAGCCCGCCTCGGCATCCGGCGCGTGGCGCAGCGTCCCGGCCAGCGCGACCGCGGCCGCGAGCAGCGCCGCGGCCCAGGCCAGGTCCGGCAGCCCGCCGGGGACGAGCGCCACGTCGGCCATCGCGACGAGCATGAGCAGCCCCGTCGTGAGGGCGACGCGGCCGCCCCTGCCCCGGGCCGGGGTGCACGCTACCGCGAGCACCGCCGGCCCGAGGGCGAGGACATGGAGCACCGCCGCGCTCACGCGCCGTGCTGGTGCGGGCAGGGTTCCCCGCCGTGCGCTCCGCCGCAGCACTGGGCCCCCGCCGCCGGTGCGCAGTGCGCCGAGGCGGACGCGGGCACGTTCAGGGTGGGGTTGCGGTCGAAGAACCCGTAGGGCGCGAGCTTGAAGCTCGCGTAGTCGACGGGCATGACCGGCCAGTCCTCCGGCCGCGGGAAGTGCGTGAGCCCGAGCGTGTGCCACAGCACGACGTCCTGCCCCTCCAGCGGCCGGTCCTTGGCCTGCCACGCGGGCAGGCCGTCGCCACCGGCGTGCTGGTTGACGTACGTGCCCGCCGCGTACCGCTCGTCGTCGGCGAACTGCGTGACCCACACGTGCTGGGTGGCGAACGCGGCGCGCGCCGCGACGGAGGAGCCCTCGGCGGCCAGCAGGGTCGGGGTGTCCTGGGCGTGCAGCACGTACGCCGTCGGGCGCCCGAGGCGGTTGGTGCGCTCGGTCGAGCTGATGTGCCAGGTGCGGCCCACCGAACCGTCGGCCCGACGGGCGGCGCCGGCCTCGGAGGTCAGTCGCGTGCGCTTCGCAGTGAACGCGTTGCCGAACGGGTTGCCCTCGCCCGTCGGTACGCGCACGGCCTCGATCTCGTCGACGGCGTTGGCCGTGCCGTCCACGTCCAGGTCGAGCCGGGCCGAGAACAGGTGCTGGTGGTAGGGGGCGCCCAGGCCTGGAGCGACCTCGGACGCGTACGGGTAGGGCTCGCCGTCCGGCCCCGGGCCCGGGTAGGCCGAGGAGAACAGGAAGCCGGTCAGCTTGGCCTCGCACTCGATGGTGCCGTCCAGGTACAGGTACCAGTAGAAGCCGTAGTCGTAGTTGCCCACCGTGGTGAAGAAGGAGATGACCATGCGCCGCTGGCGGCGCGTCTCGTTGATGCCCGTGAAGATGTCGGAGTGCTTCCACAGCACCCCGTAGTCCTCCTCGTGCAGGCAGATGCCGTTCTCGACCACGCGGGGCAGCCCCCGCTCGTCCGCGAGGACGGCGTCGAGGTAGCGGATCTCGCCCAGGCAGTCGCAGCCGAGCTCCAGCGAGTTCACGTACCGGCCGAACAGGTACTCGCCGGTGTCGAAGTAGTTCTGCCAGAACCGGGTCGGGGACGGGTCGGCGTAGGGGACGATCATCTCGGAGATCGACGCCCGGTAGGCCACCGAGCGCTGCTCGCCCGCGTCGTCGATCGAGATGCGGTGGAGCACGAGGCCCTCGCGCGCGTCGAACGACACCCGCACCTGCCAGCCTGCCCACGTGACCAGGCCGTCGTCGGAGACCTGGAACGACGGGCCCTCCGGCTGCGTGATCTCGATCGGCCTGAGCGTCGTGCGGGGCGCGCCCGCCAGGTCCGGCTCGGTGTAGTTGCCGTGCTCGGCGGGCACGGGCACGACCGCGTGGTCGATGACGCGGGTGACCTCGCGCGTCGTGAGGTTCACGTACGCGACCAGGCCGTCGACGGGATGCGCCCACGGGTGGTCGGCCTCGTGGTCCTGACGGAACCCGAAGACGCGGGCCATGCGCTTGCCGACCTCGTCCGCGTAGCCGAAGACGCCGGCCGACAGCGGCACGGTCACCACCGTGGCGGGGTCCAGGCCGCGCTTCGCCAGGGCGGCCAGCCAGTCGGGCGACGCCGCGACGATCTCGGGGACGATCTCGAACTCCTCGTCGAGGATGGGCAGCTGGCCCACCTCGGCGGTGTCGAGCACCTCCTGGGACACGAGGGCACCCGTGGTCACGTCCACGACGGTGTCGCGCTGGACGCCGGTGGCCAGGTCCAGGAGCTGGACCCGCACCTGCCGGGGCGGCAGGGCTCCGGACCCGGCCTCCCAGGCGAGGACGGCGGCCTTCGGTGCCTCCAGCAGCCCGACGTAGACGAAGCGCGTGGTCTCCTCGACCAGGCCGGCGGAGCCGACGGCGGCGGCCGCGGCCGTGATCTCGTCGGCGGACAGGGTGGCCAGCGGATGGGTGGTGACGGAGGTCGGGGCGATGGCGTGCGTGGCAGTCATGGTGTTCTCCTCTGGAAGTCTCGGCGTCGGAAGGTCCGGCGTCAGCCGATGGCCTCGGTGATGCGGGCATAGGTCTCGGGTCGACGGCGGCGCAGGACGACCGCCTGCACCCAGCCGGCGACGGGGCTGAGCACGATGACGGCGAGCAGGACGGCACTGGTCGTGCCGAACCGCTGGTCGCCCGCGGCGTCGACGTCGCCCACCAGGAGCGGGAAGTACGCGACGATCGCGACCGCCGCTCCCGTCAGGCCGACGAGGCCGAGCACCGGCGCGACCACGGTGTTCCATGCCCGCGCGTCCTGCCGCGTGCGGCGGAACCAGACGATGACCGCCAGGCTCGTGACGGCCATGAGGATCGCGATGGCGAGCGTGGAGACGCCGGCGAACCAGGTGAAGACCTCCAGCACCGGGTCCAGGCCGGCCAGCGCGAACACGGCCACCAGCACGACCGTGGTGGCCGACTGGAGGAGCGACGACAGGTGCGGGGAGAGGTGCCGCGCGTGCACGGCGCCCACGGCGCCGGGCAGCAGGCCGGCGTTCGCCATCGTGTGCTGGTAGCGCGTGATGACGTTGTGGAAGCTGAGCACGCACGCGAACATGCTGGTGATCAGCAGGACGTTGATGATCACCTCGCCGGCAGTGCCGAGGTATTTCGCGGTCGTCGTCAGGATCATCCCGCCCGGGTCGGCGGCAGCGACGTCGACGGCGTTGTCCGGGCCCCAGGCCATGACGAGACCCCACGAGGCGAGCGTGTAGAAGACGGTGATGCCGATGACGGCGGCGTAGGTGGCGCGCGGGATGGTGCGGGCCGGGTCGCGCGCCTCGTCACGAAAGATCGCCGTCGCCTCGAAGCCGATGAAGGCGGCGATCGCGAACGTCAGCCCCACGGACGGCGACCCGGAGAACACGTTGGCCGGCTCGAACGGCGCCATGGACAGTCCCTGGTCGCCGCCCGTGATGACGACGCCGGCGACGACCGCCAGCACTATGCCGATCTCCCCGACGAGCAGGACGCCCAGCACCTTGGACGACAGGTCGATGTGCCGGTAGCCGAGCACGCCCACGAGGGCGGCCACCGCCAGGGCCCACAGCCACCAGGGCAGCTCCGGCAGGCCGAGCTGGGCGGACGTGACCGACAGGATGTATCCGATGTACCCGTACACCGCCGCCTGGATGGTGGTGTACGTCAGCAGGGCGAGATAGGCGGCGCCGAGGCCGGCCCGCCGTCCGAGGCCGTAGCCGACGAACGTGAAGAACGCGCCCGGCCGCGGGACCACGCGCGTCATCGCCGCCAGACCCACCGAGAACAGCAGCAGGACGACGCCGGAGACGACGTAGAGGGCGGGGAACCCGACACCGTTGCCGAGCAGGATGCCGAGCGGCGCCGCGCCGCCGACCACGGTCAGGGGCGACGCGGCGGCGACCACCATGAAGACGATGGCGAGCGGGCCGAGCTTCCCGGTGAGCGCGCGGGGGGCGGTGACGGGGCCCGTGTCGGCCGGCGACGAGCCGGTCCGGATCGGAGCGGACATGGGGACCTCCAGGGGCGGGACCGAGGGTGAGACAGAGCGTCGAGCGTGTCGTCCACCAGACTCCGGCGCGGCGGTTGCTCTGCCGTCTCGGGCCCGTAAACCTTGGTCGGAGGCGGTCGAGACGCCGCCGGTGCACGTGTCTCGTTGAGGGTCACACCGCGGAAACACTCCCCGGCTGTCGCCGCAACAGGCCGTTGTTAGGCTCCCGCGCACTCGGCCGGACGACTCGGCTGGACGGCTCGGCTGGAATCGGCCGGACGACGGAGGGAGCGCCCATGACCACACCCACCTCTCCGGTGCGCACCCGGCGGCCCGTCGTCGGGACCCGCTCCCCGGTGCACGGCCTGGCCCGGCGTTCGCTGCCGTTCACCGACGTGGTGGCGCAGTCGCTGTCGGCCGTGGCGCCGTCGGCCGCCGCGACGACCATGCCGCTCCTGGTGGCCACCGTGGCCGGCGGGTCGACGGCCCTCGCCCTCGGCGTCGCGCTCGTCCTCGCGGTCGCGGTCGCCGCCTGCGTCAACCAGTTCACGCGGCGCATCGCGGCAACCGGCTCGCTGTACACGTTCGTCGTGCGCGGCCTCGGCCCGCGCGCCGGCGTGGTCACCGGGGTGGCCATGCTGCTGGGCTACGGGTTCATCACCATGTTCTCCCTGGCCGGCGGCGGCTGGTACGCGCACCTCCTGATCGGCCGGTTCGTGCCGGCCCAGGCCGCGGGAACGGCCCCCGCGGTCGTCGTCGTGCTCCTGATGGGCGCGGCGGTGTGGTGGGTGCTCCTGCGCGGCATCCGTCGCTCGGCCCGGATCACGCTCGTCGTCGAGGTCGTCTCCGTGGCGCTCCTCGCCATCCTCGTCCTCGCGATGCTCCTGCACACCGGCCCCGCTGCCGCCGTCCGCGCGGCGCTTCCCGAGCCCGGTACGGGTCCGGCCGACGTGGCGGTCGGCACCGCGATCGCGCTCACCGCGTTCGTGGGCTTCGAGTCCGCGGCCACGCTCGGCGCGGAGGCGCAACACCCGTTCCGCGCCGTGCCGCGTGCCGTCACCTGGACCGCGCTCGGGTCCGGACTGCTGTACCTGGGCGCGTCGGTGAGCCAGCTCGTGGGGTACTCGGGCCTCGGTCTCGATCTCGCTGGCGCCCGCTCCCCGGCCAACGAGCTCGCTGCGGCCTATGGCGTGAGCTGGGCCGGTCCGGTGCTCGACGTCGGTATCACCGCGTCGTTCTTCGCCTGCGCCATCGCCTCGTCGACCGCACTGGTCCGCGTGCTGTTCACCATGGGGCGCGAGGAGCTGGCGCCGCGGTCGTTCGGCGTCGCGCACGCCGTGCACGGCACCCCCGCGCGGGCGCTCGCGGCGACGATGCCGCTGGTGACGCTGGTCCCGGTCGCGGCGGTGCTGCTCGGCGTTGACCTGTGGTCCACGATGCAGGCGCTCCTCGTCGTGTCGGCGGGCGGGTACATCACCGCCTATGTGCTGGTGTGCGTTGCCGTGCCGGTCTTCCTGCGCCGCATCGACGAGGTGACCTGGCGACCCGTCGTGCTCGCCGCGGGTACCGCGGCGCTGCTGGCCTGTTCGCTCGTCGTCATGCTCGTGGTCCAGAGCGGGACGTCCCGCCAGGCCGGGGTCTGGGCATTCCTCGCGCTCCTGGCGGTCGGCGTCGCGACGGGGCTGTCCCGGCTCGGCCGGCTTCCCCGGCTGAGGCGACGGCTGGGCGTCCACGACGAGGCTGTCGTCACCGACCTCCTCGATGCCGGGCGGGCGGACGACCGGGCGCGCTCGCCGCGGTTCCCTGGCGGTTCAGGTCCGTTCGGCGGTTCAGGTCCGTTTGGTGGTTCCGGCCCGTCCGGTGGTTCGGCGGCCGCCTGATGAGCCGGCCCATCTTCGGCAGCCCGGACGCCGCCGCGCGGCTGCTCGGGCTCGTCGACAGGGCCGCGGTGAGCGATTCCGCCGCAGTCAGCGCCGCCGCCGTCAGCTCAGCCACCGTCAGTGAGGACGAGCTGCGCGGGCGTCAGCCGCGTGCCGTGCGGCACGCACTGCGGGTACTCGAGTGCGTGGCCGCGTCCGGGGCCGGGGTGACCGGTCAGGAGATCTCCGCCGCGCTCGGCCTCTCCCGCGCGACGACGTATCGCCTGGTGCAGGTGCTGACCGAGGACGAGTACCTCGTGCGGCTGCCGGACCTGCGCGGGTTCGCGCTCGGTCACCGGGTGGCCGCGCTGTTCCCGCCACCCGCGCCGCGGCCGCCGCTCGCGGCGCGGCTCGTGCTGGACCGGCTGCGCGCCGGGCTGCGTGGCGGGATCCACCTCATCCGGCTGGACGGCGTGGTGCGCGCGGTGGTCGACGAGGACCCCGACTTCCCGCTCGTCCCCGAACCGGAGGTTCGTGAGGCCGTCGACGGCGTCTGTGGTGAGCTGGCCGCCGGAGCGAGGTCCGCCGCACGCGAGGACAACAGGTGGGCTGCGGTCGGCGTCACCGTCCTCGACGAGCTCGGCCGCCCGATCGCCGGTCTCGTGTTCGTGGTGCCCGAGGACCGGATGCCCGGGGTGGCCGAGGTCGACGGCCGGCTCGCGCCCGCCGCCGCCGAGCTGGGGCCGTTGCTGGCCTGACTCCCGGCGAGCGCGGTGGCCGCCGGGGCGGTGTCGTCACGAGCCGAGCCGTGCTGCCAGTCCCTGTTCGCCCGCGCGCATCACGCGGCCGTGCGCCCAGGCGAGCGGTCCGGGGGCGATCCGGGACGTGGCACGGAACCAGGCCGGCACGGGGGACACCTGCCAGAGGAGCTGAACCTCCGTCGAGGTCTCGCCGGTCGACGGCCCGCTGGTCGAGCCCGTCGGGAGCCCCGCCGCACGCACCGTCACCTCGGCACTCCCCGCCAGGTCACCGGACACGTCGAGCAGCGCGCGACCCGGCTCGCCGTCCGACGGCGCCGTCGTCCGCCGCAGATCGAGCCGGAACCGTAGCGAATACCCCAGCGGGCTCCGGACCCGCAGGTCGGCCCAGGTCCCGGCCGCTGCCAGCCCGTCCGGCCCGACGACGGGCCGGGTCGCCGCGGCGGTGAGCCCGGGCCACCAGTCGGGCCAGGTGAACCGCGGGTCGGCCAGCACCGACCAGACGCGCGCCACAGGTGCGGCCGGGCGCCAGACGGATTCGAGCGTGAACATCGGGCCATCGTGCCGTCCGCCCTGGCAGACGAGTCACCGACCCGCCGGAGGTGCTGGACAGCCGTTCGCCGGGTAAGCCGCGGGTGGGCGCACCCCATGACAAGGTAGAGCCGATGAGTCGTACCAAACCGCCCCTCTGGCTGCGCTGGACCCTGGCCGGCGTAGCCGCAGCCCTGGTGGCCCTCACGTTCGGGATCACCACCGCGCAGGCAGACCTGAGCCTCGGCCCGCACGAGGCCACGTACTCGGTCACCGCGGACGACAGCCTGGTCGCGGACCTCGGCCCGCTCGGCACCGTCGTCACCGACTCCCCGCTGCCGTTCACGCTCGGGGTGCGGATCACCGTGCACGAGATCCCCGCCGACCTCTCGGCGGTGGACACCGCCAGCTTCGACGCGCTCGTGGGCGACCTCGACGGGTACCTCCAGTTCTTCGACAGCCCGCAGCAGACGGTACGGACCGTCGCGTGGGCGCTGATCTGGGACGCGGTCCGTGGCGCGGGCGTGGCGGCAGTGGTGCTGGTCGTGGCCGGGTTCGGCCTGCGCGCCCTGCTCGGGCCCGCCCGACGCCGGGAGCTCGGCCGGACGCTCGCCCCGCGCACCGGGAAGATCACCGGCGGGGTGCTCGTCGCCGTGCTCGTTGCCGCGACCGTCACGGCGAGCGCCGGGCCGGAGGAGAGGGCCGCGCTGCCCGCCTCGCCGGTGTTCGCGGGGACGGCGCTGGAGGGTGCGCGCATCACGGGCCGGCTGGCGAGCGTCATCGACACGTACAGCGGCCAGCTCGTCGAGACGTACCAGGCGAACGAGGTGTTCTACGCGGGCGCGCGCGAGCGGCTGAACGAGGCGTGGGACGCGCGGGTCGCCCAGGAGGAGGCGGCGCAGGCCGGGTCGGAGCCGACGGGGTCGGCGTCGGGCACCTCGGCCGGAACCGACTACGTGACGTTCCTGCTGGTCTCGGACCTGCACTGCAACACCGGCATGACGCCGCTCATCCGTGATCTGGCCGACCGGCTGAGGCCGGACGTCATGCTGAACGCCGGGGACACGACGATCAACGGGACGAGCGTGGAGTCGGTCTGCGTGGACTCGTTCGCGTCCGCCGTGCCCGACGGTGTTCCGTTCGTGGTCTCGGACGGCAACCACGACTCCCGCCTGACGACCGCGACGGAGCTCGCGAACCGGCAGATCGTGCTGGACGGCTCCGTCGTCGAGGTGGAGGGTGTGCGCATCCTCGGCGACCGGGACCCGCTGGAGACGCGGATCGGTGGCGGGACGGTGATGGCCCGTGAGGAGACGCCGGACGAGGCGGGCGACCGGCTGCGGGACGTGGCGTGCGAGGCGGCGGGGGAGCCGGGGCTCGGCGGGTTCACCGCGGAGGACCGGGTCGACCTGCTGCTGGTCCACCAGCCGGCGGTGGGCGACGCGGCGCTGGAGTCGGGCTGTGTGCCGTTCCAGATCTCCGGGCACATGCACAAGCGGATCGGGCCGGACGTCGTGGGGTACGGCGTGCGGTACGTGAACGCCAGCACCGGCGGGGCGACGAAGGGCAACACGTCGGTGGGGCCGCTGCGGGACTCGTCGGAGATGACCGTGCTGCGGTTCGACCCCGAGCGCCGTCAGTTCGTGGACTGGCAGCTGGTCGAGGTCACCACGGAGGGCGAGGCCGTGGTGGGCGAGCGGCAGCAGTTCCCACCGCCGGTCCCGCTGCCCGACGAGGTTCCCGGCGACGACACCGGCGGTGTGCTGTCCGGCATCGGGTCGTCCCCGTCGCCGTCCGCCCAGGACAACTAGGCTTGGTGCGTGGAGATCACAACCGACCCGGCCGAGCTGACGCCCGTCGCCCAGGACTATCTGAAGGCGGTGTGGTCTGCCCAGGAGTGGTCGGACGAGAAGGTGACCACCAAGCAGCTCGCCGACCGGCTGGGCGTGGGCGCGTCCACGGTCTCGGAGACGGTGCGCCGGCTGTCCGGGCAGGGCCTGCTGGAGCACGAGCGGTACGGGGCGATCCGCCTGACCGACGACGGGCGCCGTCTCGCACTGGTGATGGTGCGCAGGCACCGGCTGCTGGAGACCTTTCTCGTGGACCAGCTCGGCTACGGGTGGGACGAGGTGCACGACGAGGCGGAGGTGCTGGAGCACGCGGTCTCGGACGTCTTCGTCGAACGCATGGCCGCACGGCTGGGCAACCCGTCGCGCGATCCGCACGGTGACCCGATCCCCTCGGCGGACGGCACGGTGGTGCGCCCCGACGCCGTGCCCCTGTCGTCGATGCACGCGGGCGACGTCGGCACGGTGGCCCGCATCTCCGACGCCGACCCCGAGGCGTTGCGCTATCTCGCCGAGCTCGGCCTGGACCTGGACATGCGGGTGGAGGTCACGACGCGACGTGAGTTCGCCGGCACGGTAGCGGTGTCCTGGCAGCCGGCCGGCGAGCCGGCCGGTGCGTCCGAGCGGGTGGCCGATCTCGGCCTGCTGGCGGCTTCCCGCGTGTGGGTCACGCAGGAGTAGTCTCCTCTCCGTTCCCCTCTTGCTCGTCGCCGGTGTCGCCGACGGTCCCCCGAATCGATACGACACTCCTGGAGACCCCATGGCGACCAGCCCCTCCCAGCCTGCTCCCGATCAGCCTGCTGCCGACCAGCCTGCTCCCGACGCGGCGTCCGGCAGGAGCTCGATGCGCCGGGCGGCGCCCGCGCTCGTCGCGCTGGCCGTCGGCGGCTTCACGATCGGCACCACCGAGTTCGCCGCGATGGGCCTGCTGCCCGACGTCGGCGCCGACCTCGGCGCGACCGACCCGCAGGTGGGGCACACCATCACGGCGTACGCGCTGGGCGTCGTCGTCGGGGCGCCGCTGCTGACCGTCGCCGCGGCGCGGATGTCGCGCAAGCGCCTGCTGCTCGTGCTGATGGGGGCCTACACGCTCGCGAACGTGCTGTCCGCGGCGGCGCCCGACATCGGCTGGCTCGTCGTCGGCCGGTTCCTCGCGGGACTCCCGCACGGCGCGTTCTTCGGCGTCGGGGCGGCCGTGGGCGCCGCCGTCGCGGGACCCGCCCAGCGGGGGCGCGCCGTCGCGACCATGATGACGGGCCTGACCATCGCGAACATCGTCGGCGTCCCGCTGTCGACCTGGGTCGGCCAGACCTTCGGGTGGCGCACGTCCTACGTGCTGATCGGTGCGCTCGGCATCGCGACCCTGCTCGGGCTCTGGCGCCTCGTGCCGGACGCCGCCGGCGGACCCGGGCGCTCGGTGCGCACCGAGCTGGCGACGCTGCGGAACGTGCCCCTGTGGTTCGCGTTCGTGGCGGGCGCCATCGGCTTCGGCGGCATGTTCGCGGTCTACACCTACGTGGCCCCCACCATGACCGGCGTGACCGGCCTGCCCGGTGGGGCGGTGCCCTGGGTGCTCGCGCTGTTCGGCGTCGGGATGACCGTGGGCATGCAGATCGGCGGCCGGCTGGCCGACCGCGGTGTGCTGCGCGCCGTGGTGATTGGCTTCGCGACGACCGCCGCCTCGCTCGTGCTGTTCGCCCTGACCGGAGGCTGGGTCGTGCCCGCGCTGGCCTCGCTGTTCCTGCTCGGTGTGACGTCGCAGATCCTGGGCCTCGCGTTCCAGACCCGGCTCATGGACCTGTCGCCCGGCGCGCCGTCGCTCGGCGCGGCCCTGTGCCACGCCGGGCTCAACGTGGCCAACGGTGCCGGAGCGTTCCTGGGCGGCGTCGTGATCGACGCCGGCTGGGGCTACCTCGCCCCGGCCTGGGCCGGGGCAGTGGTCACCGTTCTCGGACTCGCCCTGATCCTGGCGTTCGGGCGGCATCGGGTCGCGCACCAGGTCGCGGAGACAAACTTGTGACTTTGGTCCCAGGAATGTTCCAGGCTTCGCCGGTAGCGTTGCGCGGGTGACAGAAACCGGGGCGACCACGACGTCGTCGGACAGCTCGCTCAACGACCAGAACGACGTCGCCGTGCCGGGCCCCGCGCCGCTCGGCGCGCGGACCATGGGCCTGCTCCTGGTGGTGCTCGGCGGCATCGGGTTCATCGCCTCGTTCGCCCTCGCCTGGGAGAAGTACCTCAAGCTCCTCGACCCGGACCGGACGGCGTCGTGCAGCATCAACCTGTTCGTGGACTGCGGCGCGGCAATGGCCTCCTGGCAGGGCGCGCTGTTCGGCTTCCCGAACCCGTACCTCGGCGTAGCGGCGTTCCCCGTCGTCATCACGACGGGCGTGATGCTGCTGCTCGGCACCCGCCTGCCGCGCTGGTACTGGCTGTCGCTGCTGGTCGGGACCGTGCTGGGTCAGGCGCTCGTCTTCTTCCTGATGTACACGAGCTTCCACGTGATCATCGCGCTGTGCATCTACTGCATGATCGTGTGGACCATCATGTGGCCGCTGCTCTGGTACCAGATCGTGCGGGGCGTGCAGTCGGGTGACCTGCGCGTAGGCACCGGCCTGCGGGACGCGATCGTGGGCAACCACGTCATCATCCTGATCATCGGCTATGTGGCGGCCGTGGCGTGGCTGATGCTCGCTGTGGGCGGGGACCTGGTCGCTTCGTTCTAGGCTGATACGCAGGCCGCACCATCGCGGTGGCTGCGGAAGCGAGCCCCGGGAGATCCTGTCGGACGACAGGGCCCGGGGCTCGCGTCATGTCAGCGGCGCAGCGACTCGCGCAGCGTCCTGCCCTCGCTGCCCGACGGCGGCGCGTAGCCCAGCAGCGCCGAGATCGTCGGCGCGATGTCGATGTGGCGTGGCCGCCAGGGCTGCACGCCCGGCCGGACGCCGGCGCCCGCCAGCACCAGCGGGACGTGCAGCTCCGTGGTGGCGCCGTGCCGGCCTGCCGGCCCGGAAGGCGTGGCCCCGAACGACCAGCCCAGCTCCGGCTCGACGACGAGGTCGCCGTAGCTCGGGCTCATGTGCATCCGGCGCTGGTCGTCCTCGTCGAAGACGTTCCGCACCTGCGGCAGCGCCTCCAGCGCACCCCGGAGCTGCTGGATCGCGGCGGGATCACCCGCGCGCTCGCCGATGATCCGCACGTCCGCGACACCGCCGACGACTATCGCGACGTCGGTGCCCGGGGCCGGCGACTGGCCGCTGGTCAGGATCTGCGGAGCGAAGCCCGCCGCCTCGACCGCCGCCAGCGCCTGCGCGCCGAAGCCCTCCTCGAACGTGGTCATGCCGTGGTCGCCGGTGATGACGAACGCGGTGCGGCCGTAGGTCCCGGCGTCCTTCGTGGCCTGCACGATGCGTCCGAGCTGCCGGTCTATCTCGGTGAGGGCGCCGGGGATGCGTGGGTCCGCGTCGCCGCCCTCGTGCCCGATCGCGTCGAGGGTGTCGCAGTAGACGGTCATGAGCTCGGGGATGCCGTTCGTGGTGACGAGCTGCCCACCCGAGCTGACGGGCTCGCCGCGCAGCACGGCGACGGCGTCGTCGGTGCGGCGGGCGCAGTCGCCGCCCGGCTGGGTGTAGAGGCCGTCCGGGTCGCCGAAGGTGACGCCGTAGTTCTGCAGGATGAACCACTGCGCGGAGAACACGGTGCCGCCCTGCTCGCGGATCGACTGGGCGATGGTCGGCACGGCCAGGTCCCGCTGCTGGCTCCTGGCCGTGCCGGTGGCCGGGTCGAACCAGTAGGCGGTGTTGCGGTGGGTCTCCGGCCAGGCGCCGGTCGCCACGGACGACCACGACGGGTTGGTGATCGAGGTCATCACGCCGGTCGAGGTGGTGACGCTGCCCCGGCGCAGGAGGCTCTGCAGGTTCGGCATGGGTGCTGTCCCGGACCGGACCAGGTCGAGGTATTCGACGTCGAACCCGTCGAGCGCCAGGAAGACGACGTGGTCGGCCGGGCCGTTCCCGGCTGATCCGGAGGCGGAGGCGAGGGTGGGGTCGGCGTCGTCCGCGGGCAACGGCGCGGCGGCGGCGGTCGAGGCCGTCCACACGAAGGTGGCGGCGATGCTGGTGGCGAGGACCTTTCGCAACGAGGGCATCATGCGGGCAATTCGAGCACCCGAGGAGGGAACTTCGGGGGAGGTGCGAGCGAATGTCGGATGAACCTTCACCCTGTGGACGAGCGAAGGGCAGGGACCCCGTCGGTCGGTAGACTCGGGCGGGTGACCATGCCCGACGCACCCGAGCGCACCACGTCTTCGGACGAGCCCCGTTTCCGCTACACCCCGACCCTCGCGCAGCAGATCGAGCTGCGCTGGCAGGACGTCTGGGAGGAGCGCGGAACCTTCCACGCGGCGAACCCGCAGGGGCGACTTACGGGGCCGGGCGGGAGCCCGGCCGAGGGCGACCCGTACTTCATCATGGACATGTTCCCGTACCCCTCGGGTGCGGGGCTGCACGTCGGCCACCCGCTGGGCTACATCGCTACGGACGTGACCGGGCGCTTCCGCCGCATGTGCGGCGACAACGTGCTGCACGCGCTGGGCTACGACGCGTTCGGCCTGCCCGCCGAGCAGTACGCCGTCCAGACGGGCCAGCACCCGCGCACCACCACCGAGGCCAACATCATCAACATGCGGCGCCAGCTGCGCCGCCTCGGCCTGGGCCACGACTCGCGCCGCACCTTCGCGACGATCGACCCCGAGTACATCCGCTGGACGCAGTGGATCTTCCTGCAGATCTTCGACTCCTGGTACGACGCCGAGGCCGAGCGTCCGGGCCCCTCGACGGGTTCTGGCACGGGCCGCGGGCGGGCCCGCCGCATCTCCGAGCTGCGCGACGAGCTGGCCGCCGGCACGCGTCCCGTCCCCGGGCACGACGGCGACAACGCCGGCGGGGCCGTCTGGTCGGCGCTCAGCGCGGAGGAGCAGCGTGACGTCATCGACGCGCAGCGCCTCGCCTACGTCGACTCCTCCCCGGTGAACTGGTGCCCCGGCCTGGGCACGGTGCTCGCGAACGAGGAGGTCACCTCCGAGGGCAGGTCCGAGCGCGGCAACTTCCCGGTGTTCCAGCGCAACCTGCGCCAGTGGAAGATGCGCATCACCGCCTACGCGGACCGCCTGGCCGACGACCTGGAGCTCATCGACTGGCCGGACAAGGTCAAGTCGATGCAGCGCAACTGGATCGGCCGGTCCATCGGCGCCAACGTGCGGTTCGACGTCGTCGGCACCGCCGAGGGCGACCCGGCCGGCGCGGCCGGGACGCTCGAGGTCTTCACCACCCGCCCCGACACGCTGTTCGGCGCCACCTTCATGGTGGTCGCCCCGGAGCACCCGCTGCTCGACGAGGTGCCCTCCGCCTGGCCCGACGGGACGCGCAGCAGCTGGACCGGCGGGTACGACACGCCGGTCGCGGCCGTCGCCGCCTACCGCCGCGAGGCGTCCGCGAAGACCGCCGTCGAGCGGCAGGCCGACGCGGGCAAGAAGACCGGCGTGTTCACCGGGCACCTGGCCGTGAACCCGACCAGCGGCCTGCAGGTCCCGGTGTTCACCGCGGACTACGTGCTCATGGGTTACGGCACCGGCGCCATCATGGCCGTGCCGGGTGGCGACGAGCGCGACTTCGCGTTCGCCGAGGCCTACGACCTGCCGGTCATCCACACGGTCGAGCCCGAGGGCGGCCTGCCCGCGGACCACGTCGGCGCGTACGCGGGTGACGGCGTCGCCGTCCGCTCCTCGAACGACGAGATCTCGCTGGACGGGCTCGGTGTCGTCGAGGCGAAGGCGAAGATCATCGCCTGGCTGGAGAGCAAGAACATCGGCGAGGGCACCACTACCTACCGTCTCAACGACTGGCTGTTCAGCCGCCAGCGCTACTGGGGCGAGCCGTTCCCCGTGGTCTGGGACGAGAACGACCGTCCGGTGGCGATCCCCGACGAGCTGCTCCCGGTGAACCTGCCCGACGTGCCGGACTACGCGCCGCGCACCTTCGACCCGGAGGACGCCAACTCCGAGCCGGAGGCGCCGCTGGGCCGCAACGACGACTGGGTGTACGTCACGCTCGACCTGGGCGACGGGCCCAAGAAGTACCGCCGCGACACCAACACCATGCCCAACTGGGCCGGGTCGTGCTGGTACTACCTGCGCTACCTCGACCCCACCGAGACCACTGCCGCCGCGCTTCCCGAGCTCGAGCAGTACTGGCTCGGGCCGCAGCACAACCCGACGTCCGGCCCCGCGGGCGGCGTCGACCTGTACGTGGGCGGCGTCGAGCACGCGGTGCTGCACCTGCTGTACGCGCGGTTCTGGCACAAGGTCCTGTTCGACCTGGGCCACGTGACGAGCATCGAGCCGTTCGGCAAGCTGTTCAACCAGGGCTACATCCAGGCGTACGCCTACACTGACTCGCGCGGCCAGTACGTGCCCGCCGAGGAGGTCGAGGGCGACGAGCAGTCCGGCTTCACGTGGCAGGGCCAGCCCGTCAACCGCGAGTACGGCAAGATGGGCAAGTCGCTCAAGAACGTCGTGACGCCGGACGACATGTACGAGCAGTACGGCGCCGACACGTTCCGTGTCTACGAGATGTCGATGGGCCCGCTGGACCTGTCGCGCCCGTGGGACACCCGCGCCGTCGTCGGCTCGCAGCGGTTCCTGCAGCGGCTCTGGCGCAACGTCGTCTCCGAGGAGACCGGCGAGCTCACGGTGACCGACGACGAGCCCGACACCGCGACCCTGCGTGCCGTGCACCGCGCCATCGCCGACGTCCGCGCCGAGATGGAGCACATGCGGCCCAACACGGCGATCGCCAAGCTCATCACGCTGAACAACCACCTGACGGGGCTCCCGGCCGTGCCGCGCTCCGCCGTGGAGCCGCTCGTCCTGATGACGGCGCCCATCGCGCCGCACATCGCGGAGGAGCTGTGGTCGCGGCTCGGGCACGAGGAGTCGCTGGCGCACGCGCCGTTCCCGACGGCCGAGGCACAGTACCTGGTCCAGGACACCGTGACCTGCGTGGTCCAGGTCCAGGGCAAGGTGCGCGCGCGGTTCGAGGTCGCCCCGGACATCTCCGCGGAGGACCTGGAGGCGACGGCCCTGGCCGAGCCGAACGTGGTCAAGTTCCTGGACGGCCGCGGCGTCCGCAAGGTGATCGTCCGGGCCCCCAACCTGGTCAACATAGTCCCAGCCTGACCCACGGATCAGTTCAGGCAAGCGCCGGGCGCCGTCCCTTGTGGACCGTGCCCGGCGCCCGGCCTAAAGTAGAAGAGCGCAAGAGGGAGAGATCCTGAGCGCCCTGCCTTCAGCCCCCGCACCGTCGGGGGCTGTCGTGCGTCTAGGGTTCACCGGCGGCGGGTGCCGAAGAGGGAGCGGGTCAGCTCTCGGACGATGACCGTGCCCGCCGTTCTTGCCAGCGAGCCCACCACGCGGTTGCGCTCCCGGGCGGTCTGCTCCTTGTGTCGTGCCTCCGCCCTTTCGCGCGTAGCGGCCTCCCGCTCGAGCTTGACGCGCTCCTTGGCGATCTCGCGCTCGTCCTCGGCGGCCGAGGCCTCGCCGTCGGCGGCGGCGCGCCCGGCAGCCTGTTCCTGGGCCTTGGCCTGGAGCAGCTCGAACGCCGACTCGGCGTCGACCGCCGTCCCGTACTTCGCCTGGCCGGCGGACGCGGCCACCACCCGGTCGATCTCCGCGTCCCCCGCGGGATCCATCGAGGCCTGCGGGGCACGCACCCGGGTCCACGCGACCGGCGAGGGCGCACCCTTCTCGGTCAGCACGGTGACCACCGCCTCGCCGGTGCCCAGCTCCTGCAGCAGACGCTCCAGGTCGTACGGCGACGTCGGGAACGTGCGGGCGGCGGCCCGGAGCGCGGTCGCGTCGTCGGGTGTGAAGGCACGCAGCGCGTGCTGCACCCGGTTGCCGAGCTGGGCCAGGACGTCGGACGGCACGTCCTTCGGCGACTGCGTCACGAAGAAGACGCCGACGCCCTTGGACCGGATCAGCCGGACCGTCTGGACGACCTGCTGCAGGAAATCCTTCGAGGCGTCCGCGAACAGCAGGTGCGCCTCGTCGAAGAAGAACACGAGCTTCGGCTTGTCGACGTCGCCGACCTCGGGCAGCTCCTGGAAGAGGTCCGCGAGCAGCCACATCAGGAACGTCGAGAAGAGCTGCGGCCGGTCCTGCACGGCGGGCAGCTCCAGCACGCTCAGCACCCCGAGGTCGCCCTTGGTGGCGATCAGGTCCGACGTCGAGAAGGCGGGCTCCCCGAAGAAGACGTCGGCGCCCTGGCCCTCCAGGCCCACGATCTCGCGCAGGATCACGCCCGCCGTGGCCGCCGAGACGCCGCCGATGCCCTTGAGCTCGCCCTTGCCCTCGTCCGAGGTCAGGTGGGCGATCACCGACTGCAGGTCCTTGAGGTCCAGCAGCGCGAGGCCCTTCTTGTCGGCCCAGTGGAAGATCAGCGTGAGGCTCGACTCCTGCGTCTCGTTGAGGCCGAGCACCTTCGACATCAGCAGCGGCCCGAAGTCCGTGACCGTCGTGCGGATCGGGACGCCCTTGCCGATCCCGCCCAGCGAGTAGAACTCGACGGGGTACTGGGTGGGCGTCCAGTCCTGCCCGATGCTCGCGGCCCGCTCCGCGACCTTCGGGTTGTCCGGACCAGGGAGCGCCAGCCCGGACAGGTCGCCCTTGACGTCCGCGAGGAAGACGGGCACGCCGGCCAGGGAGAGTCCCTCGGCCATGCCCTGCAGGGTCTTGGTCTTGCCGGTGCCCGTCGCGCCCGCGACGAGGCCGTGCCGGTTCAACATCGAGAGCGCGAAACCGACCTGGACCTGCGGGTTCGGGACGGCGACCCCGCCCGGCTCACCTTCGAGCAGGGCACCCAGAGGCAGCGTCGCCTCCGCCGCGTAGCCCGCGGCCACCTCGGCCGCGTAGCCCTGGACGGCGGCCGCGCTGGGCTGAGCGACGGCGGGACCGGCGGCGGCCGGTTCGGCGTCGGCCGGTCCGGTGACAGCCGGCTCAGCGACGGTGACAGCCGGCTCAGCGACGGCCGGATCCGCACCGGCCGCCGGGGCCGGCTCGGCGGCGCGCTCCGCATCTTCGAGGGCCTTCTGGGCTGCCGCGGCAGCTTCCCGCAGTGCGGCGAGGTCGGGCTTCGATGCATCGGGCATGTCTCGGATGCTAGGTCGGGCCGGCGCGCCGCGCGCGGGGAGAACGCGCGGTTTCGTCGTCCGGATCCTCGCGCGGATAGAGTGGCGCGGTCATGCGCACCCGACGTCGTACATCCCGCCCGGCACCTCAGGAGGTGCGGGTCGTCACCGACTCCACCGCCAGCCTGCCCGCCGGTCTGTCGGGCGGCCCGGTCGTGGTGCCCTTGCGTGTCCTCGTGGGTGACGAGGTCTACGCGGAGGGCGAGGACGTCACGCCGGAGCGGCTCGCGGAGCTGGTCGCCGGGGGCGCTCAGATGACCACGTCCCAGCCGCCGCCGGAGGCCTTCGCGGCCGTCTACCGCAGCCTCGGCGACGAGGGCGCCCGGTCCATCGTGTCGGTGCACCTGTCCGGGGCGCTGTCCGGCACGGTCGGCTCTGCCGGTACGGCCGCGGCGCGGTCACCCCTGCAGGTGCGTGCCGTCGACTCGCGGACCAGCGCGGCAGGCCTCGGCTTCGCCGCCCGCGCCGCCGCCGAGTGCGCCGCCGCCGGGGCCGACGCCGCCCACGTGGCGGCCCGGGCCATCGAGGTCGCCGGGACCGCGCACGCCCTGTTCGTCGTCGACACCTTGGAGCACATGCGGCGCGGCGGCCGGCTGTCCGGCCCGGCGGCGGCGCTCGGCACGGTCCTCGGGGTCAAGCCGATCCTCAAGCTCTCGGACGGCGCCGTGGAGCTCTCCCAGCGGGTGCGGACCCGAGCGGTCGGTGCCGAGCGCCTCCTGGAGCAGGCCGCGGGCTTCGTCGCCGAGGCGACACGGCCGGTCGTCGCCGTGCACCACTTCGGCGCGCACGACCGGGCGCTCGCCCTCGCGGGCCGCCTGCACACGCGTACCCGGGTCGACGTCGAGGTCACACCGCTGAGCGCGGTGCTAGGAGTCCACGTCGGCCCGGGCACGCTCGCGGTCGTCGTCGCCGACCTGGGCGACCACGCGCACTGAGCTCGAGAGCGCGGCCCGGCCGGTGCTCAGCTGGTCAGGACCTCGCGCAGCTTCGCCGCGAACTCCACGGGCTTGTCGGCGGGCTGGCCGTACTCGCCGCCGCTGAACCCGCCGTGTCCGCCCGGGAAGACCACGGGCTCGGTGCCGAGCAGAGCGGCGGCCGCGGTGGCCGACCGACCAGCCATCCCCTGGTCCGAGTCCGTGCTGACGCCGATCACGACGCGCGGCGCGCCGGTCCGGAGGGTCTCGTAGGCTGCCTCGAACAGCGGGATCGTCTGGATGGTGGCGCCGAGCAGCAGGTCGTCGCGGGAGCCGTCGTCCTCGGTGGGCAGGCCGAACATCGCCGGGTCCGGGGCGGGCCGTTCGGCGTAGTCGGCGGTGAGCTCGCCCTCGGCCATGACCAGGGCGATGAACTTCGCCATGGCGGGTCCGGAGCCCTTGGCCTGGTAGGTGTCGTAGATGTCCCGCATCGCGGCGACCATGGCGTCACGGTCCGGCAGCACCGTCGGCAGCGGCGGCTCGTGCGCGACGACCGTCCGCACGTCCTCCGGGTACCGCGCCGCGAGGTCGAGCGACACCACGCCGCCGCCGCTGGAGCCGAACAGGTCGACGGGGCCGCCGCCGACGGTCTCGATGATCCGGTGCACGTCGTCGGCGAAGTCCGGGACGCCGGGCAGGTCCGCGCTCGTCTCCCGGGTGCTGCGCTCGATGCCGCGCGGGTCGTAGGTCACCACGGTCCGGTCGGTGAAGTGGCTTGAGAGCGTGGCGAAGCCCTCTGCGCCCATCGGCAGGCCGATCAGCAGCAGGGGCGGCTCGTCGGTCGGTGTCGCGGGCTCGCGCACGTCGTAGGTGAGGACGGCGCCCGGCACGTCGAGGGTGAAGGTCTTCTTGTCGGTCATGGTGTTCGCTCCTGGATCCGTGGCGCGTGGTCCGGTCTGCTGGGGTGCCGTACGGGCTCTCGCGCTCTCTGCCAGGTTCGACGACGGCGCCGCACAGGACTCATCTGTGCGGCGCCGATGGATTTACGTCGGTCGAGCACGCAGACCCTCGCGACGGCCGGATGCGGGTGCGAGGCCGACCACAGCCAGCGCTTTTCCGTGTCTGTGCACAGACGGGCCACGGAGCTCACCGGAGGACGGCGACGCCCGCCTAGCGTCTTGATCCATGCAGCCAGAGACCGCGCAACAGCGACTTCCCGACCCGTGGCCGTTCAGCCCGGTGCGCGGGCCCGGCGGCGACGTGCCCGGCGCCCAGCCGGTCCCAGGGCAAGGTAGTCCGGACGAGGCCCGTCTGGACGAGGCCCGGACCGACGCCGACGAGCTGGTGGCCCGGCTGCGTTCCAGGCGGTCAGCCTCCGGGGTGGCCGCGGCCTACGCGGCCGCGCACGGCCACCCGACCGACCCGCGGCCCGAGCAGGGCGCCCGCAGGTGGGCACTGAAGGGGACGACCGCGGTGGTCGCGCTGGTGGCGGTGCTCCTGCTCGGCGTGGCTGTTGCGGTGCTGTCCCTCCGCGGCGACGGCGTCGAGCCGCTGACAGAGCTGGCGGACGGCGGGGAGCCGGTGGGCGGTCCGGCCGACGGACCAGCGGGCGCGTCCGGGCAGTCCGCGCAGCCCGTACCGAGCAGCCCGTTGCCCGAAAACCCGGCACCCGGCTCCTCCGGCGCAGCGGACGGCGGCCTGCTCGTGCATGTCGTCGGCGAGGTGTCCGAGCCGGGCCTCGTCACGGTGCCCGACGGCGCCCGCGTGGCCGATGCCCTCGAAGCGGCCGGCGGCACCACCCGCAAGGCCGACCTGACCGCCGTGAACCTGGCGCGCGCGGTCGTCGACGGCGAGCAGCTGTACGTGCCCAGGCCGGGGGAGCCGGTGCCCGGAGCCCCGGCGCCCGGAGCCCCGGCACCCGGAGCCGGCGGGCCGGCATCGGGCACGGGCGGACCGGGCGCAAGCGGCGGATCCACGGCTGCCACCGTCGACATCAACACCGCGGACGCGGCGGCTCTGGAGGCGCTCCCCGGTATCGGTCCCTCGATCGCCCGAGCGATAGTCGAGTGGCGTGACGCCAACGGACCGTTCGCGAGCGTGGACGAGCTGGAGGACGTACCGGGCATCGGCCCGGCGACGCTGGCCGAGATCCGCGACAGCGCACGGGTAGGGCCATGACCGACCTACGGATGGCGCCGGCGGCCCTCGCGGTCTGGGCCGTGGCGTGGCTGCTGACCGGGCCAGGAGCCGGCTGGACCGGCCCGGCGACGTGGGTGGCCGCGGCGCTCGTCGCGGGCACCTGCCTCCACCTGCTGCTCACGGCGACCCTGACGCGAGGGGCGGGCCGGCCTGCGGTCGCGCACGCGGCCCTCGCCGCCGCCTGCGCCCTGGCGGTCACGGTCTCCGCGCACGTCCAGCTCGCGGGTCGCGCTCCGCTCGGCGACCTCGCGGAACGGCGGGTGACCGCGACCCTCATCGGCCTCGTCGTCTCCCAGCCGGAGCCGTTCTCGTTCGCCCCGGGGTCGTTCGCGCCCGGCGCAGGGCAGCACCGCTGGGTCCTCGCGGCCCGCGGAGTGGAAGCGCGCGGCGTCGGCTCGGCGGCAGGGGCGCACGTCCAGGTCCTTTCGAGCACGGCGCCCCGGTACGGGGCGACCGTGACCGTCTCGGGCGCGCTGCGGCCCGCCGAGCCCGGTGCGGCGCAGGCCGCCCGCCTGACCGCCGGCAGCGCGAGCGAGATCCGTGCCCCACCCGCGGGCCTGCGCGTGCTCGACACCCACCGCACGGCGCTCCTCGACGTGACGGACCCGCTGTCCGCCCAGGGCCGCGGGCTGGTCCCGGGCGCCGCCATCGGCGACACCACCCGCCTTCCGGACGACCTCGCCGAGGAGATGCGCAGTACTGGCCTGGCGCACATCACCGCCGTATCGGGCGGCCACTTCGCGGTGGTCGTCGCCGTCCTGACCCTGCTCTGCTCGCTGGCCCGGCTGCCGAGGCCGGTCAGGGTGGCCCTCGTCGCACTCGCTTCCCTCGCCTTTGTGGCGCTCGTCCGTCCGGAGCCCGCAGTGCTCCGCGCCGCGGTCATGGCGGCCTTCGCCCTGACCGGAGTCGCCCTCGGCCGGCCGTCGCAGTCGGTACCGGCGCTCGCGGCGTCGGTGGTGGGGCTGTTGGTGGTGGACCCGTGGCTGGCCCGCTCGTTCGGGTTCGCGCTGTCCGCGGCGGCGACCGGCGGTCTGGTGCTGCTCGCGGCGCCGCTGGCTGCCCGGCTCGCGCCCTGGACGGGCGACGCGGCCGCCTTCGCCCTGGCGGTCCCGCTCGCCGCGCAGGCGGCGTGCGGCCCGGTGCTGGTGCTGCTCGATCCGTCCGTGTCCACCGTGTCGGTCCTCGCGAACCTGCTGGCCGCCCCGGCCCTGGTGCCCGCGACGGTGCTGGGGCTCGTCGCGACGGTCCTCGCGCCGGGGCTGCCGACGCTCGCCAGCCTCGTGGCCTGGGCCGCGAGCGGCGCCACGTGGTGGATCGCGGCCGTCGCGCACTGGTGCGCCGCGCTTCCCGGCGCCGTCGTCCCGTGGTTGGGCGGGCCTCCGGGAGCCCTCCTGCTGGCGGTGCTCACCGGCGTCGTGCTGTGGGCGGTGCTGCGGCGCGCCCCGCACCCGGGCTGGCCCGAGTCCTGGCGCACGGCGGCCCGGTCGAGCCTGCGCGAGGCGCTCAGAACGCGGCGCCGGCGGCTCACACGGGCGCGCGTCGTGGCGCTCCTGGCGGCCGGCTCGGTGGCGGCGCTCGTGGTCGCGCTGGCGGTGCCCCGCCTCGCCGTCCGCTCGGGCATACCGCGGGACTGGCTCGTGGTGGCGTGCGACGTCGGGCAGGGGGACTCGCTGGCGCTGCGCACCGGGCCGACGTCGGCGGTGATGGTCGACGTGGGACCCGACGGGCCCGCGGCGGGCCGCTGCCTCGACGAACTCGGTGTGGCCAGGGTGGACCTGCTCGTGCTGAGCCACTTCCACGCGGACCACGTCGGCGGCCTCGGGCCGGTGCTGGCGGGCCGGGAGGTGGCGGCAGCGCTCGTGTCCCCGATGCCGGAGCCCGCCGCGAACGCAGCGGCGACCGGGGCGGCGCTGGCGGCCGCGGGTGTGCCGGTCGGCGTCGCACGGACGGGGCACCAAGGAACGGCGGGGTACCTGACCTGGCAGGTGCTGCAGGCGGGTGCGGGCGAGGGCGCGAACGACTCGAGCATCGTGCTCGCGGCCCGGACCGGCGGGCTCGACGTGCTCGCGCTCGGCGACCTGGAGGATGCGGGTCAGGCGGAGCTGGTGCCGCTGGCCGGGCGGACCGACGTCGTCAAGGTGGCCCACCACGGCTCGGCGGTGCAGTCCCGCGCCCTGGCGGAACGCCTGCGCCCGGCGGTGGCGCTGGTCTCGTCCGGTCGGGACAACGACTACGGCCATCCGACCGACGAGGCGCTCGACCTGTACGCGGGCGTCGGCGCCGCCGTCGTCCGGACCGACGAGTGCGGCACCGTGGCACTCGTGGTGCGCGGGCAGGAGGTGTCGCTGGCGGGCTGCTGACCACGTTCTCCCGGGTGGTCGCCGTCCGGCACACCCACACCTCTTGTACCAGGTCACGCCGAGGTATTGCGGCAGGCTCGCCACACTTCGCGAAACGTTGCGGATCCCGTGGGCCGCTCTAACGTGGGTGAGGACGGAGAGTTCGTCAGCACCTACGAAGGGGGGCTTCGTGGCTGATCTCAAGCTGACCGTCCGGCGGTATCGCCGGACCATCGCGGTAACCGTGACGGCGGCTCTGTTCGTACCGGCGATGGCGTTCAGCGCCGCTGGGCGGGACCAGGCCGCCGCCCAGCTCGAGCTCCGGCAAGAGCTCCTGGCGGAGTCCGTGGTCACCGACGTCTCGGAGGCCGACCAGACGGTCCGGGTGGACGTCGCCGAGGATCCCGCGGCCGCGGACGCCTGGCTCGAGGAGTCGGCGGAGGTGCTCGACGGCTGGACCGTCGTCGTGGCCGGGATGGACAGCAAGTCCGGCGAGGACCGTGCGAAGCTCGACGCCGAGGCGTTCGCGGGCGACCCGCCGTCGACGGACGAGCCGTGCCCGGAGACTCCCGAAGGCCCACGCTCCGCCGACGGCGCCACCACCCCCTACCTGGGCTGCGAGCCGGACGGCGACGTCCAGGCCACCGCCCGGTCGGTCGGGAAGGGCCCAGCAAAGGACACTCTTGCCAAGGCTGTCGACGAGGTCCTCGCGACCTACCTGCCGGACGCAGGCCTGGCGCCCACCAAGGTCCGGATCCACAAGGGCGAGGCGACGGTCGACGTGGCGGCCGGGTTCGAGCAGGCGCTGTCCGACGCCGGGGTGTACCCGGGCGACGTCTGGCAGGCGCTCCTGTTCACCGCGCACAGCAACGGCAACATCGACTCGGTGAAGTTCACGCTCGCCGGGGACTGCCTCGCCTTCGCCTACGCGACAGGCGGCGACATGTGCGCCTCGACCGACCTGCCGATCGACCTGGGCTGAGGAGGCCACGATGCGCGCGACACCCCGTCGGCTCCTGACGGCCCTCACGGCCCTGGCGCTCGTCCTCACCGGGCTGCTCGCGGTGGCCCCGGCGGCGTCGGCCGACGTCACCTACGTCCCGGAGAGCTGGAACGGCAAGGTCGTCTACCTCTCCCAGGCGTGCCACGACCGGGGCGACACCGTGTGCCACACGAACACGGGCTGCGACGGGTTCAGCGAGAACGCGAACGCCCGGCTGGTCGCGATGACCGCCACGACCCACACGGGCGCCAAGCAGCTGAACTTCCTGGAGCGTGGTTACAAGGTCGTGCGCGGCACCGGCCTGACCACGGAGAACATCGCGAACTCGAACCGGGTGGGAGCGGACGTGCACGTGCCGATCCACTCCAACGCGATCAACCGGTCGTGCGAGACCAAGCTCTCGGCCGACCGGTTCGGCACCCACGTGATGTACGTGTCGGCGGCCGGCCGCAAGTGCGCGCGGATCATGACGTCGATAGTGGGTTCGGCCAGCCCCGGGACGAACGACGCCCGCCAGTACCGCACCGACCTGGGCGAGCTCAACCAGACCAATGCCGTCGCCTGCTACCTCGAGCAGGAGTACCACGTGTGGGACGAGGGAGTGAGCTGGATGCGGGACCGGAACACCTGGAGCTGGCGGATCGCCGGCAGCATCGACGTCTTCCTGGGTTACCCGTGAGGCGCGCGCGTCTGCTGGCCCCGGTCACCGCCGTCGTGCTCGCGCTGGCGGCCTGCACGGCAGCTCCGCCGAACCCCGGCCCGGCGCAGGAGCCCGGCGCCACGAGCAGCCCCGACCCGTCGGCGTCGGGCGACCCGGAGGGCTCCGGCGACGAACCGGCCATCACCGTCCGCTCCGCCGGCGGCGCCTGGGTGGTGCGCGGCACGGGTTTCATGGGCGGCAACCAGTACCTGGTCCAGTGCACCGGCGGCACGACGGCGGGTACGAAGGCGCTCGACGAGTGCGACATGTCGACCAGCGCGCAGGTGGTGGCGGACGCCGAGGGCCGGATCTCGGCGACGCGGCCCGCTCGGGCCTTCGTCAACGTCGGGTCGGTGTCCGAGGTGGACTGCACGGGAGACCCGTGCGCCCTGGCCGTCGCCGACCTGTCCGACGTGGTGCTCGCGGCGGCCGCCGCCCCGCTGCCCGACGGCTCGGAGACACCCGACGCGCCGACGCTCGTCCTCTCGGAGCAGGAGCTCGGCACCGACAAGGGCAGCGTCACGGTGACGGGCGAGGGCTACGCGCAGGGCGCCACGGTCCGGCTGGTGCAGTGTGCCACCACGCCGGACGGCGGCGTCGACGGTGACAACTGCCTGTACGACGACGGCAAGCGGGTGGTCGCCGACCGCACGGGCTCCGTGCTCGCCCGGCTGGCCGTCCAGCGTGAGATCGAGCTGGTGGGCGGCGGCGTCGCCGACTGTGCGGTGGCGGGTGCGTGCGTGGTCGCCAACGCCTGGACCGACGGCGGACGCATGGCGGTGGCCGACCTCCTCTGGGAGTGATTGTCGGTGGTGCGTGGCAGGCTGTGTCAGTGCCTCCAGCGACCAAGCGCCGTACCGCCACACCTGCCACCGGCCGTAGCTGGGACGAGCCGACGCTCGCCCCGGTAGTGCTCGTGCGCGGGGCCGAGCCGCTCCTGGCCGAACGTGCGGTGGACGGCGTCGTCGGGCTGGCACGTGCGCGCGACCCCGAGATCGAGAAGGTCGAGCTGGAGGGCACCACGTACGGTCCGGGCCAGCTGGTGGTCGCCGCGAGCCCCTCGCTGTTCGGCGAGGCGAAGATCGTCGTGGTCCGGTCGGCGGAGTCCGGCACCGAGGACCTGATGGCCGACCTCATCTCGTACGTCGGGTCGCCGGACGAGGAGACCGTCCTCGTGGTCGTGCACGGTGGAGGGCAGCGCGGCAAGAAGATGCTCGACACCATCACCAAGTCGGGTGCGCCGGTCATGGTGTGCGAGCCGGTGACCAAGGACGGCGAGAAGGCGTCGTTCGTGGCAGGGGAGTTCAAGGCGGCTCGCCGCCGGGCCGACGCCGAGGCGGTGCGTGCCCTGGTGGACGCCCTCGGGAGCGACCTGCGCGAGCTCGCGGCGGCCTGCTCGCAGCTCATCGCCGACACGACCGGCACCATCACGGCCGCCACCGTGGACAAGTACTACGGCGGGCGCGTCGAGGCGACCGGCTTCCGCGTCGCCGATGCCGCGGTGGCCGGTGATGCCGGGGGCGCCGTCGCGCTCCTGCGGCACGCACTCGACACGGGGCTGGACCCGGTGCCCATCGTCGCCGCCCTTGCGCTGCGGCTGCGCAACCTCGCGAAGGTCGCGTCGATGCGCGGCGGCGGCGGGTTCTCCAGCCGCGACATCGGCATGGCGCCCTGGCAGGTGGACCGTGCCCGCAAGGACCTGCGGAGCTGGACGCCGGAGGGCCTGGCGGCGGCGATCTCCGCCGTCGCGCAGGCAGACGCGGACGTCAAGGGCGAGTCCAGGGACCCGGTGTTCGCCGTGGAACGTGCGGTCCTGACTATCGCCCGCTCCCGCCGCTCCTGACCCGCCCGACTCGTTGAGTGCGTGACATTCGCCCTGCTGGAGTCGTTTCAAGGGCGAAAATCACGCACTCAACGATCCGGGCGGGCATGCGAAAGACGCCGTCCTCCCCAGGGGGTGGACGGCGTCTTTCGAAGCTTGCTCAGAGAGCGGCGACCGACTTCGCGAGGGCCGACTTGCGGTTCGCGGCCTGGTTCGCGTGGATGACGCCCTTGGCAGCTGCCTTGTCGAGCTTGCGCGACGCGGTGGCAAGGGTGACCGTCGCGGTCTCCTTGTCGCCGGCTGCGACGGCCTCGCGCACCTTGCGCACGTGGGTCTTCAGCTCTGACTTGACGGACTTGTTGCGCAGACGAGCCTTCTCGTTCGTCTTGATGCGCTTTATCTGGGACTTGATGTTTGCCACGATGGGACTTCCTGGTGTGTTCGCCTGACGGCGAGCGGATAGGTCGTAGAGGGCGGTCGCAGCTCCGGGACTGGGGTGGGGACCCGTGGAGAGGAGCTGGGACTGTGCCCGCCGACCTGGGCGGACACGCGACCTCCAAGTTTACCAGAGGCTCGGGCGTCCCGGGCGAGCAGCCCGGTGTGACACCGGCTACGGCCGCCGTCGGCCCAGAAGGGCCCTGACGAGCCACCTTAGAATCCGAACCATGACTACCGCGACTCTGAGAGGCCGTTTCCAGTGGACCGTGGTGGTTCCAGTCCTTGCCGCGGTGCTCCTCGTGGTGACGTGGAGCAGTCATGAACACCCGGTGATCCTGGCCGCGATCGGCGCCGCTCTGGTCGGTTCGGTGCTCGCGGCGGTGCACCACGCCGAGGTGGTGGCGCACAAGGTCGGCGAGCCGTTCGGCTCCCTCATCCTCGCGGTGGCGGTGACCGTGATCGAGGTCGGCCTGATCATCATGCTGATGAGCAGCGGCGGCGACGCGGCCAGCACCTACGCCCGGGACACCGTGTTCGCCGCCGTCATGATCACCTTCAACGGGATCGTCGGGCTGTCGCTGCTCGTCGGTGCGAGCAAGCATCACCTGGTCAGCTTCAACGCGTCGGGTACCGGGTCGGCGCTCGCCACGGTGATCGCGCTGGCCGGGGTCACGCTGGTCCTGCCCCGCTTCACGACGTCGGCGGACGGCGGCGCATACACGCCCTTCCAGCTCGCCTTCGCGGCCGTGGCGTCGCTGATGCTCTACGGGGCGTTCGTCTTCACGCAGACCGTGCGGCACCGCGACTTCTTCCTGCCCGTCACGAGCGACAAGTACGGCCGCGTCACGGGCGTCATCCGGGACGAGGACGGCGACGACCACGCCGACCCGCCGGCCGCGAAGGAGGCGTGGATCAGCGTCGCGCTGCTGGTCCTCGCGCTCGTCTCGGTGGTGTTCCTGGCCAAGATGCTCTCGCCCACCATCGAGTACGGGGTGGCCGCGGCGGGCCTGCCGTACGGGGTGGTCGGTGTGGTGATCGCGCTCCTCGTCCTCGCACCCGAGTCGATAGCCGCGGTCCGCAACGCGCTGCGCAACCGCGTCCAGACCAGCCTCAACCTCGCCTACGGCTCGGCCATGGCGTCGATCGGCCTGACCATCCCGACCATCGCCGTCGCGATGATCTGGATGGACGGGCCGCTCACCCTCGGCCTCGAGCCCGTCCAGATGGTGCTGCTCGCGGTCTCGGTGGTCGTGGCGATGCTGAGCATCGCGCCGGGCCGGGCCAAGACGCTGCAGGGCGTGGTGCACCTCGTGCTCCTGGCGGCTTTCCTCGTGGTGTCGATCCAGCCGTAGCGCGTCGATCCGACGTGTCAGACCGTCAGGTCACCCGGGTGACCTGACGGTCTGACACGTCGGGGGAGCTTCAGAGTGCCGCCGCCACCTGGTCGAAGACGGCCCGGTCCAGGATCGCGCCCTCCCGGCGGACGGCGTCCGGGTGGATGCGGATCACGCGGTTGAGGCGCACCTCGGAGGCGCGGCCGGTGCTGTCCCAGGCGCCGGTGCCGATATCCATCCACTGGCGGCCGGCGCGGGCCTCCTGCGCGGCGTCGCGGTCGTGGTCCTGGCTGGTGAGCTGCAGCGCGAGGAGCCAGGGGCCGTCGTTGCCCACGATCAGCACCGGGCGGTCCTTGCCCTGGCTGTGATCTTCTTCATAAGGCACCCACGACCAGACGACCTCGCCCGGGTCGGGCTCGCCGTCGAGCTCGGGCCGGTAGACGGGCTTGACCGTGCCCACGTAGTCGCCGGGGTAACCATCGGTCTCGGGCAGGTTCCGGCCGGATGCCGGACGGCGGTCCCGGGGCGTCGGCCCCGACGCCGGCCGGTCGCTGTCGGTGCGGCGGTCGCTCTGGTCGAAGAAGGCGCTCGCCACGGCCTCGACGACGTCACCGAGCAGCTTGATCCACGGGTTCTGGTTCACGCAGGGCAGGGTAGCCCGGCGGCCGAGAATCGGGATCAGGTGAGGTCGAGCGCCCGGTCCATGTACTTCACGACGTCGTTGAAGACGACCTCCGCGAGGATGTCGCCCTCGCGGCGCACGTCGTCCGGGTCCACGCGGATGACGCGGTTGATCCGGACCTCCGAGTCGCGGCCCGTGCCGTCCCAGGCGCCCGTGCCGACGTCCATCCAGATCCGGCCGGCGCGCACCTCCTGGAGCATGTCGCGGTCGTGGTCCTGGCTGGTGAGCTGCAGCCCGAGCAGCCAGGGACCGTCCTTGCCCACGAGCAGCACCGGACGGTCCTTGCCCTTGCTGTGGTCCTCCTCGTACGGCACCCAGGTCCAGACGACCTCGCCGGGGTCCGGGTCACCGTCCAGCTCGGGGTTGTAGATCGGGTGGACCTCACCCTCGAAGTCGCCGGGATAGCTGTTGTCTGATGCGAAGGTCACGCCCGAAACCGTACCGGAACGGGTTAACCGCGCATCAGGGATCTAACGGCAGGAATCAGCCGGCGCACGCCCGGGCGAACTCGGCCAGCTCCGCCGCCATCGGCTCCGGCTCCCAGCTGTGCATCGCACCCGGCAGCTCCTTCTCCGTGCCCTTCGGCACCGCCGCCACGATGCTCGCGGCCGCGACCGGCATCTCCGGGAAGGTCTCGACCCCGTACATGGCCAGCACAGGAACCGCGACGTCGAGCGTGCCGTGCTCCAGCGCCCGCTGCGCCCAGGCGAGCGACTGCGCGTCGGCGCGGTAGGCGGCGACGGTGCGGGCCATCTCGGACCACGCCGGGGAGGCCTCCATCTCGGCGAGCCACTCGGGCGGCATGTCCTTCATGTAGTGCCGCATCGCGTTCTCGTGGTCGCCGGCGTCGAGCAGGCGCTCGATCTCGTCGGTCCACACCTGCGTCGTCTCCGCGGGGTCGCCCAGGGGTGCCTCCCAGAGGGCGAGGCCGGTGACCGGCAGCCCTGCCGCCGCGGCCCGGAGGCTGAGGGCGCAGCCCGACGAGTGCCCGACCAGCACCGCGGAACCGCCCGCGACCTCGATCATCGCGGCCACGGCGGCCAGCTCGCGGTCGAGGTCCAGACGGCCCACGGCAGGGCTCTCGCCGCGGCCGAGCCGGTCGAACGTGATGGCGGTGAGCCCGGCGTCGGCGACGCGCTGGGCGGTCTCGGCGGTGATCGGGTCGTCGGCGCGGTCCGGGCCGGCGCCCGTCACGAAGACGACGGCCGGTCCGGTGCCGCCGCGCAGGTCGTAGGCGACGCGGTCGCCCTGGCTGGTGGTCGCGAGTTCAGTCATGGTTGGTCCGACGACGTGCCGGCCCGTAACTCATCGGTGGGGTCGAAGCGGCATCGGGCAGTGGCGGCGAAAAACGTCGACCGGTCCTCCGTGGCGGTGTCAGGGTGGCGGCATGAGCCTGCACGACGACGAGGTCGCCTCCACCCCCGAGCTGGTCCACCACCTGGTCGCGGAGCAGTTCCCGCAGTGGGCACACCTGCCCGTGACGCCGGGGCCCGCGGGCGGCACGGACCACCACCTGTTCCGCCTCGGGGGCGAGCTGCTGGTCCGGATGCCGAAGATCGGCTGGGCGCAGGACCAGGCGGTCTCCGACGCCCGCTGGCTCCCGCACCTGGCGCCGCACCTGCCGCTCCGGCTCCCCGTGCCCGAGGTGGTCGGCGAGCCGGGCGAGGGCTTCCCGTTCCGCTGGTCCGTCACGCCCTGGCTCGACGGCGCACCGCCCGCGGTCGGCGAGCTCGGCACCGCCGCCGCCCGGCAGCTCGGCGAGTTCGTCGCGGCCCTGCGTACGGTGAGCACCGACGGTGCTCCGGTCAAGGAGGGCACCTCGCGCGGCGTCCCGCTCGCGCGGCTCGACGACGACGTGCGCGCCGCCATCACCGAGTCGGGCACCCGCATCGACGGCCGAGCCGTGACGAAGGCCTGGGACCAGGCGCTGGCCGCGCGCCCGGCGTCGGAGGGGTCCTGGATCCATGGCGACCTGCTGCCCGGCAACCTCCTGGCCGACGGCGGCCGGATGACCGCCGTCATCGACTGGGGCGGGGTAGGAGTCGGCGATCCGGCCGCCGACCTGATTCCCGCCTGGACCCAGTTCACGGGCGCCGAGCGCGTGGCGTTCCGGGAGCCCGCCACCGACGGGCTGACCGATCCGGACGACGCCTGGGACCGCGGGCGGGGCTGGGTCCTGGTCCAGGCGGTGATCGCGCTGCCGTACTACTGGGACCGCTGGCCCGCCTTCGCGCGCGGGAGCCAGGAGCGGATCGCCGCGGTGCTCGCGGACTGACCTCGCGGACCGCCAAGGCGGGCGGCAGGGCGGGCGGCAAGGCGGGCGGCAAGGCGACACCAAGCCGAAACACGCCCGGAACCGGTACGTCTTACCCGTCGTCTTACAGTTCGGACATGACAGACCTGTTCGATGGATATCCCCTCCAGCAGGCCTTCGACGAGATGCTGGACCGCGACGGCGTGCTGCGGTCCTGCTACGAGCAGGTGCACGGCCGGCTCACCCGCCTGACCGCCGACGAGGTGGCGTCGCGTGCCGACGCGCTCGCCCGGTCCTACCTGGCCCAGGGCGTCACCTTCGACTTCGCGGGGGAGGAGCGGCCCTTCCCGCTGGACGTGGTGCCGCGCGTCATCGAGCAGGACGACTGGACGGAGATCGCGCTCGGCGTCCAGCAACGGGTCCGGGCCCTGGAGGCGTTCCTCGACGACGTCTACGGCGCGCAGCGGGCCGTCAAGGACGGCGTCGTGCCGCAGCGCCTGATCCAGTCCAGCTCGGACTTCCTGCGGGTCGCTGCGAGCATCCGCCCCGCGGGCGGTGTCCGCTGCCACGTGAGCGGCATCGACCTGATCCGTGACGAGGACGGCGGGTACCGCGTCCTGGAGGACAACGTCCGGGTGCCGTCCGGCGTGAGCTACGTGGTGAGCAACCGCCGGGCCATGGTCCGCACGTTCCCCGAGCTGTTCAGCCGGCTGCGGGTGCAGCCCGTCGTCGACTACCCGCAGCGGCTGCTCGCCGCCCTGGTGGCGAGCGCCCCGGACGGTGTCCCCGACCCGACCGTCGTGGTGCTCACCCCGGGCGTCTACAACTCCGCGTACTTCGAGCACAGCCTCCTGGCCCGGCTCCTCGGGGTGGAGCTGGTCGAGGGGCGCGACCTGTACACCAAGGGCGGCCGGGTCTACATGCGGACCACCGAGGGGTCGCGCCGCGTCGACGTCATCTACCGCCGGGTGGACGACGAGTGGATCGACCCCGTCGAGTTCCGCGGCGACTCCATGCTCGGCGTGCCCGGCCTGGTGAACGCCGCGCGGCTCGGCAACGTCACGCTCGCGAACGCGCTCGGCAACGGGGTGGCCGACGACAAGCTCGTCTACACCTACGTGCCCGACCTGATCCGCTACTACCTGGCGGAGGAGCCCGTGCTGGCGAACGTCGACACCTGGCGGCTCGAGGAGCCCGACGCCCGCGCCGAGGTGCTCGACCGCATCGACGAGCTGGTGGTCAAGCCGGTCGACGGCTCGGGCGGCAAGGGCATCGTGGTGGGGCCGCAGGCCACCCGCGCCGAGATCGCCGCCGTGCGGTCCCGGATCGTCGAGGACCCGCGCGGCTGGATCGCGCAGCCCGTGGTGCAGCTCTCGACCGGCCCGACGTTCGTCGACGGCGCCTTCCGGCCCCGCCACCTGGACCTGCGGCCGTTCGCCGTGAACGACGGTTCCGACGTCTGGGTGCTGCCCGGCGGGCTCACCCGGGTCGCGCTCCCGGAGGGGCAGCTCGTCGTGAACTCGTCGCAGGGCGGCGGGTCCAAGGACACCTGGGTGCTGGAGGACGGCACGGGACCCCGGCAGGCGGCGCCGACGCCGGTCGAGGAGCCGCGGGCGAGCGCCCGGGTCTCTGAGCCGACGGCGGGCGTGCCCCGCGCGACCAACCCGGACGACGCGGCCGCGAACCAGCAGCAACAACAGCAGCAACAACAGCAGCAACAACAACAGCAGCAACAGTCCTCGACGGGCGCCGAGGGGAGCACCGCATGCTGAGCCGGATCGCGGAGTCGCTGTTCTGGATCGGCCGGTACGTCGAGCGCGCCGACGACACGGCCCGGATCCTCGACGTCCACGTCCAGATGCTGTCGGAGGACCCGTGGGCCGACGAGGCCACCGCCTGCCGGTCCCTGCTGGCGATCATGGACCATCCGGCGCGGCCCGACGACGGCGAGGTGAACCGCGACACCGTGCTCCGGCTGCTGGCGCACGACCGGGAGAACCCGTCGTCGATCGCCGGGTCGATGCTCGCCGCGCGGGAGAACGCCCGCCGTGCCCGCGAGATCGTCTCGACCGACCTGTGGGAGTGCCTCAACACGACGCGCAACACGCTGCCGTCCCACGCGGGGAGGGGGCCGCACGAGTTCTTCTCCTGGGTGCGGGAGCGGGCCGCCGTCGTGGCGGGGCTCATGGAGTCGGCGACGCCGCGCGACTCGACCTGGCACTTCATGGTGCTGGGCCAGGCCATCGAGCGGGCCGACATGACGGCCCGCCTGATCACCACCCAGGCCCGGCTCGGGACGGGCGGCCCCGGCTGGAACGCCATGCTGCGTTCCTGCGGGGCCTACGAGGCGTACCTGCGGACCTACCGTGGCCGGGCGTCCGACGCCGACGCCGCGGGCTTCCTCATCCTCGACCGGCTGTTCCCGCGGTCGATCGTCTACGCGCTGCACGCCGCCGAGGGTGCCCTGCGGGAGCTGGAACCGGTGGAGGGCAGGCACGCGGTGTCCGACGACGCGCGCCGGGCGCTCGGCATCATGCGTTCCGAGCTGGAGTTCGCCCGCCTGGGCGACCTCCTCGCCGACCTACCGGACACGATGGAGCGCGTGCAGGTGGCGTGCACCCGGGCGAGCAGCGCGATCAAGCACCGGTACTTTCCGGCGGTGGCCACGACGGCCTGGGTGGAGGAGGCGCTGTGACGCTGCTGAAGGTGGTCCACACGACCCTGTTCGACTACGCGTCGCCGGTCACCGACTCGTACAACCAGACGCGCATGCGCCCCGTCGAGGACGGGCGTCAGACGGTGCGCTCGGCCACCCTGGTGGTGTCGCCGACCACGTGGTCCTCCGACCACACCGACTACTGGGGCACGAGCGTCACCGCGTTCGAGATCCTGCGGCCGCACACGCAGCTCAAGATCGTCGCGGAGGCACTGGTCGAGGCCTCGGGCTACTCGGCCGACGGTCGCCCCGCCGGCGACGTGCCCGGGTGGGGGGACCTGGCGAGCGAGGCGGTGCTGGACGCGCAGTCGGCGTTCCTCGCGGAGTCGCCGGTCACGACGCCGCCGTCGGACCTCGCGGCGGTCGCCCTGGAGGCCGCGGGCGGGCTGGACCCCGACCGGGCGGCGGAGGCGATCTGCCTCGCCGTGCGGGACCGGCTCGAGTACGTGCCGGGTGTGACCACCGTGCACACGCCGGCGGTCGAGGCGTGGGAGGCGCGGAAGGGCGTGTGCCAGGACATGGCGCACCTGGCGCTCGGCGCCCTGCGCTCGGTGGGCATCCCCGCGCGGTACGTGTCGGGATACGTGCACCCCGAGCCCGACGCCGGCATGGGCGAGCAGGTGCGCGGCGAGTCGCACGCCTGGGTCGAGTGGTGGACGGGCGAGTGGGTGGGCTACGACCCCACGAACCGGATCTTCGTCGGCGGCGACCACGTCGTGGTCGGGCGCGGGCGGGAGTACGGCGACGTGCCGCCGTTCAAGGGCGTCTACGCGGGCGCCGCCTCGTCGACGCTCGCGGTGACGGTGGACATCACGCGGCTCGGGTAGCCCGTCACGGCACTATGGGCTCCGCCAGCGCCGTGTCCAGGACGGAGCGGTCGCCCTGGACGAGAAGCCCTGCCTCGACGGGGGTGAGCCGGCGCCACAGCATGAGTGCGAGCCCCTCGGCCGGCCCGGAGACGACGGTGTGGATCGCCTCCTCCTCCGCGCGCTCGCCGGGAGCGCCGAGCACCCACGTGCGCGTGCCGTCGACGTCGGTCGCCACGAGGGCCACCGGGTGCCGCAGCGGCGCCATGCGGCCGAGGCCCACCTGGCGCGGCTGGAGCACGGTGACGACCTCGTCGACGGTGTCCGCCCAGACCTCGGCCCCGGCCCCGGCCAGGCCGACGGAACCCGACCCGGCACGCGCCGCGAGCAGGTCGTGCAGGTGCACGAGCGTCTCGTGGACCTGCCGCCGGTGCCAGAACCGCACCGGTCCAGGACCCATCGGCTCGGGATGGGCGAGCACCCGGCCGACCGCGTCCGGGTCGATCTCGGCGAAGGCCGCGCGCAGGGTCGTGGCCTGGGCGGCGTAGTGCGGTGCCAGGTCGAACGGCCCGCCGCCGAGGCCCGGCCCCTTGACCCCGCGGACGTTTCCGGCGGCCCAGTGGTGGATCTCCGCGAGATGCTCCACGAGCCCGCGGACGGTCCAGTCGCCGCAGGCGGGGACCCGCGCGTCGGCGTCGGCGTCCGGCACCGCGGCGAGGAAGTCGCCCTGGAACCGGGTCAGCAGGGCGAGGTGGTCGAGGCTCATGCGCCGAAACGTACCGCCCGCCACCGACACTCTGACGCACAGGACGGGCGCACAGGACCGACGCTCAGGATGACTACCGCCGCGCGCCGTGGAACCGTAGGGGCACGTCCGTCGTTCTTCCACGCGATGCCCCAGCGGCATCCCGGCCGGAGACCCTCGGGCCGCCACCGGACCGCACCACATCTCGCGAAGGATCATGGACGCCGACAGTCATAGTCCCTGCCCAGCCGTACGCCGTAACCCCGCAGGGCGGAGGTGGTGGCGTTGAGCTGGGTGATCTCGCTCCTGCTGGGCGTCGTGGTGATCCTCGCGATCACCGCCGTGACGGGCTACTTCGTCGCGCAGGAGTTCGCGTACATGGCGGTCGACCGGGCACGCCTGGCAGCCCGCGCGGAGGCCGGCGACGCCGGGGCGCGGCGCGCGCTCGGCGTGACCCGGCGCACCAGCTTCATGCTCTCCGGTGCGCAGCTCGGCATCACGGTCACCGGCCTGCTGGTCGGCTACGTCGCCGAGCCGCTGGTCGGTGAGTCGCTGGGCGTGGCGCTCGGCGGCGTCGGGGTGCCGACCGGCGTCGGCGTCGCGGTGGGCACCGTCCTGGCGCTCCTGCTCTCGACGCTCGTGCAGATGCTGTTCGGCGAGCTCGTCCCGAAGAACCTGGCGATCGCGCGGCCCGAGCCCGTGGCGCTGTGGCTCGCGCGCTCGACCACCGTCTACCTCGCGGTCTTCGGCTGGCTGATCAGGGTGTTCGACGCCGCGTCGAACGCGCTGCTGCGCCTGCTCCGGATCGAGCCGGTGCACGACGTCGAGCACTCGGCGACGGTCCGCGACCTCGAGCACATCGTCGCGGACTCGCGCGCCAGCGGCGATCTCCCCGGCGACCTGTCGGTGCTGCTGGACCGCATCCTCGACTTCCCCCGCCAGGACGTCGAGCACGCCATGATCCCGCGGGCGCGGGTCGGCGTCGTGCGCGCCGACGACTCGCTCGCGGCGGTGCGCGAGCTGATGGCCCGCGGGCACTCCCGCTACCCGGTGCTCGACGACGACGGCGAGGTGGTCGGCGTCGTGCACCTGGCGGACCTGCTGTCCGCGGGGCCTGCCGCGGCGACCGTCGCGGACCTGCAGCGTCCGGCGCTCGTCCTGCCCACCGCCATGGCCCTCCCGGACGCCCTCCGGGAGCTCTCGGCCACGCGGAACCAGATGGCGTGCGTCGTCGACGAGTACGGCGGCTTCGCCGGCGTGCTCACCGTCGAGGACCTCGCGGAGGAGCTGGTCGGCGAGATCACCGACGAGCACGACGACGAGATCGACCCCGTGACCGCGGCGTCGGACGGGGTGTGGGTCATGGCCGGCGACGTCCACCTCGACGAGGTCGAGCGGTCCGTCGGGCGCGACCTGCCCGAGGGCGACCACGAGACGATCGCCGGGCTGGCGATCGCCGCCCACGGCTCGCTGCCCGCGGCGGGCGACGTGGTCGACGTCGCGCTGCCCGCCGACCCGGCCGACCTGGTCGCGGCGGAGCCGCACCCGGACGAGGTGCTCCGGATCGAGGTGCTCGAGGTGGAGCGGCACGTGCCGTCCCGCGTCCGGGTCACCGTCGTGGACGCACCGGCGGAGGCCGAGGACGCCGAGCACACCGAGACCGCGAGCGAGGAGGCCCGATGAGCAACCCGTGGGTGGTGGCCGTGGCCACCGTCGTCATCATCGCGCTGAGCGCGTTCTTCGTGGCGGTGGAGTTCGCGCTCCTCGCGGCCAAGCGGCACCGGCTGGAGGACGCCGCGCCCACCAGCCGCTCAGCGCGCGCCGCGCTACGTAGTGCGAGCGAGCTGACGCTGCTGCTCGCGGGCTCGCAGCTCGGCATCACCGTCTGCACCCTCGCCCTCGGCGCGATCACCAAGCCCGCCGTGCACCACTGGCTGACACCGGTGTTCGAGACGTGGGGCGCTCCGTTCTGGGCCGCCGACGTCGCGGGCTTCGTGCTGGCCCTGGTCATCGTCACGTTCCTGCACCTGGTGGTGGGGGAGATGGCGCCCAAGTCCTGGGCCATCGCCCACCCCGAGGCGAGCGCCACGATGCTCGCCCTGCCGATGCGGGCCTTCATGCTCGTGACCCGGCCGGTGCTCGTGGCGCTCAACGGCGCCGCGAACTGGTGCCTGCGACGCCTGGGCGTCGAGCCGGCGGACCAGGTGGCCTCCGGGCAGGGCCCGGAGGACCTGCGGCACCTCGTGGAGCACTCCGTCAGCGTCGGGGCGCTCTCCATGGCCTACTCCGACCAGCTCTCCGGAGCGCTCGACCTGCGCCGCCTGACGGTCGAGGACCTGCTCGCCGACCGCGCGGCGCCGTCCGCCGTCGGGCACGGTGCGACGGCCGCCGAGGTGCAGGAGGTGTCCCGCGTCTCGGGCCACCTCCGGATCCTCGTGCAGGGCGTGAGCGGGCGGCCGGACGGCGTCGTGCACGTGCGCGACACGCTCCTGATGCCCGACGACGCGCCCGTCGCGGACGTCACCCGCCCCGTCTTCGAGCTGGCCGCGGACGTGCCGCTGCACACCGCCCTCACGACCATGCGGGAGACGGGCAACCATCTCGCGGTGGTGCCGAGGCCGGACGCCGACGGCCCGGACGGCCCGGCGGCGGACTACGGCGTGGTCACCCTCGCCGACGTCCTCCGCCGCCTCCTCCCACGCACGACGACCCCCCGCCCCGCCTGACCCCACCCGTTGAGTGCTGGATGTTCGCCCCTTCTTGCGGTTCTGGAGGGCGAAGATCCAGCACTCAACGGGTTTCTAGGACCGCGTCTATCTCGTCGAGGAAGTTTGGGAGGTCCTTCGGGGTGCGGGACGTGATGAGCGGGTAGCCCGCGCCCGTGTCCCGGACCACCGGCTCGTCCACCCACGTACCGCCCGCGTTCCGGACGTCGGTGGCCAGCGACGGATAGCTGGTCAGCCGCGCACCCGAGACCTTGCCCGCCTCCACGAGCGCCCACGGGCCGTGGCAGATCGCCGCCACCGGACGCCCGGAGGACGTGAACGCCTCGACCACCGAGACGGCGGGAGCCTGCAGCCGCAGCGTGTCGGCGTTGATCGTCCCGCCGGGCACGAGCAGCAGGTCGAAACCGGCCGGGTCCACCTCGTCGATGGTGGTGTCCGGAGCGACCGTCTCACCAGGCTTCTCGTCGCCCACCAGGGTGCGGACGTCGTCCCCCGTCACGGCGGCCACGGTCACCACGGCGCCGTGATCGCGCAGGTGGCGTACCGGTTCAAGGAGCTCGTCCTGCTCGACGCCGTAGTTGGTCACGATCGCCAGTACCTGCTTGCCGGTCAGGTGCGACATGGTTCTCCTCCTTCGTCGGGATCAGTGCTCTCCGACCGTAGGCACGGCCGCGCCCCGCTCGCACGGGACGTGGGAGAATAAGCGTTGGCCCTCCCACCCATGACTACGGAGCGAGAACGCTTTGCCCATCCCCGGTCCTGCGCTCACGGCGCGCCTCCAGCCGAACGCCACAGCGCCCGAGCTGATCCGCAACTTCTGCATCATCGCGCACATCGACCACGGCAAGTCGACGCTGGCCGACCGCATGCTGCAGCTGACCGGCGTGGTCCAGTCGCGCGACATGCGCGCCCAGTACCTCGACCGCATGGACATCGAGCGCGAGCGCGGCATCACCATCAAGTCGCAGGCCGTGCGGATGCCGTGGGCGGTCGACGACGAGGCGGGCGTGCTCACGCCGTACGCGCTGAACATGATCGACACCCCGGGTCACGTCGACTTCACGTACGAGGTCTCCCGCTCGCTGGCCGCGTGCGAGGGCGCCGTGCTGCTGGTCGACGCCGCCCAGGGCATCGAGGCGCAGACGCTGGCCAACCTGTACCTGGCCATGGAGAACGAGCTCGAGATCATCCCGGTCCTGAACAAGATCGACCTCCCGGCGGCGCAGCCGGAGAAGTACGGCGAGGAGCTCGCGAAGCTGGTGGGCTGCGAGCCCGAGGACGTCCTGAAGGTCAGCGGAAAGACCGGCGTCGGCGTCGAGCCGCTGCTCGACCGCATCGTGCAGCGCGTCCCGGCCCCGACCGGCGACCCGGACGCCCCGGCCCGCGCCATGATCTTCGACTCCGTCTACGACACCTACCGTGGCGTCGTGACCTACGTGCGCGTGATCGACGGCGACCTGAACCCGCGCGAGAAGATCGCGATGATGTCGACGAAGGCCACCCACGAGCTCCTCGAGATCGGGGTCAGCTCGCCCGAGCCGCACGCGACCAAGGGTCTCGGCGTCGGCGAGGTGGGCTACCTGATCACCGGCGTGAAGGACGTGCGCCAGTCCAAGGTCGGCGACACCGTCACCAACGCGGCCAAGCCCGCCACGGTCGCGCTCGCCGGCTACAGCGACCCCAAGCCCATGGTCTTCTCGGGCCTGTACCCGATCGACGGCTCCGACTACCCGGTGCTGCGCGACGCCCTGGACAAGCTCAAGCTCAGCGACGCCGCGCTCAACTACGAGCCCGAGACGTCGGTGGCGCTCGGCTTCGGCTTCCGCGTGGGGTTCCTCGGCCTGCTGCACCTCGAGATCGTGCGCGAGCGCCTCGAGCGCGAGTTCAACCTCGAGCTGATCTCCACCGCCCCGAACGTCATCTACGAGGTGACGCTGGAGGACAACACCAAGGTCGTGGTGACCAACCCGTCGGAGTTCCCCGGGGGCAAGATCAAGGAGGTCCGCGAGCCCGTCGTCAAGGCCACGATCCTGACCCCGAGCGAGTTCGTGGGCGCGGTCATGGAGCTCTCGCAGTCCAAGCGCGGCGACCTGCAGGGCATGGACTACCTGTCCGAGGACCGCGTGGAGCTGCGCTACCACCTGCCGCTCGGCGAGATCGTCTTCGACTTCTTCGACCAGCTCAAGTCGAAGACCCGCGGCTACGCGTCCCTCGACTACGACACGTCCGGTGACCAGGCCGCGGACCTCGTGAAGGTCGACATCCTGCTCCAGGGCGAGCACGTGGACGCGTTCAGCTCGATCGCGCACCGCGACAAGGCGTACTCGTACGGCGTCATGATGACGGCCAAGCTCAAGGAGCTCATCCCGCGCCAGCAGTTCGAGGTGCCGATCCAGGCCGCCATCGGCGCGCGCGTGATCGCCCGCGAGACCATCCGCGCCATGCGCAAGGACGTGCTCGCCAAGTGCTACGGCGGCGACATCAGCCGTAAGCGCAAGCTGCTGGAGAAGCAGAAGGAGGGCAAGAAGCGCATGAAGAACATCGGCTCGGTCGAGGTGCCGAAGGAGGCGTTCATCGCCGCGCTCTCCTCCGACTCGGACGGCCCCAAGGACAAGAAGAAGTAGGTGCCCGCACTTCCCTCCGGCATCCCGGTGCCCGACGACGGCGCGCTGCCCGCCTGGGCAGGCCCGTCGCCGGCGGACCGGCCGTTCGGCGTCTACGTGCATGTCCCGTTCTGCACGGTGCGCTGCGGCTACTGCGACTTCAACACCTACACCGCGTCCGAGCTGGGCGGCGGCGCCAACCAGGCGCGGTACGCCACGACGGCGCTGCTGGAGGTGGACCTCGCGGCGAAGGTCCTGTCCGACGCCGGTCGCGCGCCCGCCGCGGTCTCCACCGTCTTCTTCGGTGGCGGCACGCCCACGATGCTCCCGGCGGAGGACCTCGCCCGGGTGCTGGGCGGTATCAAGGAGGCCTGGGGCCTGGCCGCCGCGGCCGAGGTGACCACCGAGGCCAACCCGGACTCCGTCACGCCCGAGTCGCTGCGGGTCCTGGCCGACGCCGGGTTCACGCGGGTCTCCTTCGGGATGCAGTCGGCGGTGCCGCACGTGCTGGCGACGCTCGAGCGCACCCACGACCCGCTGCGCATCCCCGACGTCGTCCGGTGGGCGCGCGACGCCGGGCTCGACGTGTCCCTCGACCTCATCTACGGCACGCCGGGCGAGTCCCTCGACGACTGGCGCACGAGCGTGGAGACGGCGCTGGCGACCGGCGTCGACCACGTGTCGGCGTACGCGCTGGTGGTGGAGCCCGGCACGAAGATGGCCGCCCAGGTGCGCCGCGGCGAGGTCAAGCTGCCCGACGAGGACGACCAGGCCGCCAAGTACGAGCTGGTCGACGACCTGCTCACGGAGGCGGGCCTGCGCTGGTACGAGGTGTCGAACTGGGCGCGTCCGGGGCACGAGTGCCGGCACAACATCGGGTACTGGCGCGGCGACGACTGGTGGGGCGTCGGCCCGGGTGCGCACAGCTACGTGTCGGCGCCGACACCGGTGGTCGAGCCTGTCGAGACCCCCGCCGGCGTCCGCTGGTGGAACGTGAAGCATCCCCGTGCCTACGCCACGCGGCTCGAGGCCGGACAGAGCCCCGGCGCGGGGCGCGAGCTGCTCACGCGCACGGAGGCGCACCTGGAGCGAGTGATGCTCGGCGTACGGCTGCGCGAGGGTCTCGACCTCGGGGTGCTGTCCGACGCCGGACGCACCGCGGTGGCGGGTCTGGTGGCGCGCGAGCTGCTCGACGGACGGGCGGCGGTCGGCGCCGGAGGAGGCCCCGCGCGTGCGGTGCTGACCCGCCGCGGACGCCTGCTCGCCGACTCCGTCGTGCGCGACCTCACCGCCTGAAACCACTGCCGCCGCGCGGCGTCGGAGCGCCGCACGGTTTGTTTGCAGTGCGGGCGAAATCGCCGTTATCTTGTGCCGACTCATACCGTTACGAAGCGGCACCAGCACGTCTGACGAGGGGTACGCGCATGAGCAACACCTACGGCGGCTGGAACCCACAGGATCCGGACCCCGAGCCCCGGACGGCGCAGCACCCGCGGGTCCCGCAGGTCCCGCAGCAGCAGGATCCGCAGCCGCAGCAGGCCCAGCCCCCGCAGCCTCAGCCGTTCGACCCCTACGGCCCGCGCGATCCCTACGGCCGCCCCGCCAACCCGTACGGCAGGCCCGACTACCAGCCCCTGCGGCGGCCGGAACAGCAGGATCCGCGGCCGGGTGAGTGGGGCGGCTACCAGGGCGGCCAGCGGGCTCCGCAGCCGCAGCAGCCCGCACCCCCGCAGCGGTACCAGGAGCCCCCGGCCCAGCCCGGTCTCCCGCAGTACCCGGCGGACTCCGGGACCGAACGCCGGCCGGACGTGGACGAGCCCCCGACGATCGGCAACGCGTGGCGCTGGGGCTGGAGCGCGTTCGGCGCGAGCTGGGGCACCTGGGTGCTGATGAGCCTGCTGCTCGGCCTGGCGCAGGTCGCCGCGCTCCTCGCGTTCAGCCCGTCCACGATGGACGCCCTCGCGAGCTCGACCGACCCGGCAGCGGTCGACGCGGCGCTGGCCGCGGGCCGGACGCTCGAGGCCAGGGGGCTGGTGGCGGCCGGCACCGCGGTGGTCTTCCTGCTGCAGGCGCTCCTGTACGCCGGCGCGCTCGCGGCGACGCGGACCCGCAAGGTCCGCGTCCGCGACTTCTTCGTGCTCCGTGGCTTCGGCGGGCTGGTGGTGTTCGCGGTGGTCACCGGAGCGCTCGGGTTCGCCGGCACGGCGCTGCCCGTGGCCGGCGTGCTGGTGCAGGTCGTGCTGACGTTCGTCCTGATCCCGGTGCCCTTCCTGCTGCTGGGCGGCGTGGGCTTCGGCAAGGCGTTCGCCCGCGGTGTCGGCCTGGTGTTCTCGCACCTCGGGACCGTCCTCGGCGTCCTCGGCATCTTCGCCGGGCTGGGGATCGCCTCCATCGCCACGTGCGGGATCGGCCTCGTCGTCGTGGTGCCCGCGATGCTGCTGGTGGGGGCGTATCTGGTCCAGCGCTGGACCGGGGAGCCCGTGCAGGGCTGACGACCCGGTAACAACTCCGCGGTTGCACATGCGCAAATGCGGAGAAGAGGTGAAGGTGGGCTGGATCAATGACCAGCCAAGGGGAACACATGAGTGAGAACACGCCACAGAACCCGTACGAGCCGAACGCGGGTGGCGCCACCCCGCCGCCGTCGGACGGACCGACGCCGCCGAACCCCGCCGGCCCTACGCCCCCGCCAGGCCCGGCACAGCCGCCCGTCTACGGCGGCGCGAGCCAGCCCCCCGGCTACGGCGGACCGGCGGTGCCGTACGGGACGCAGCCGGCGAGCCCCTTCCAGGTCGGTGAGGCGCTGCGCTTCGCGTGGGACCGGTTCAAGGGGAACTGGCTGTTCTGGGTGCTGTTCGTGCTGCTCCTGATCGTCGTGTTCGGCATCTTCAACGGGAGCACGATCGCCGAGTACAGCGACCGGGTGAACGATGCGGCGGACTCCCAGACGTCGGCCGGCGTGGGGATGGGCATGGGGATCTGGACGGGCGTGAGCCTCGGCAGCGGGTCGCTCGGGCTCATCGGCTTCCTGATCCTGTCGGTGCTCTCGGCCCTGGGGATCAACGCCGGGCTGCGTGAGGTCTCCGGGGAGAAGGCGACCTGGGGCAACCTCTTCAAGGTCAGCAGCTACGGGAAGATCCTCCTCACCGCGCTCCTGCTGCTGGTCGCCAACGTGATCGGCGCCTGCTTGTGCGGCCTCGGAAGCATCGCTCTGGCGATCTTCGCGCCGTTCACCTACCACCACGTGGTCGACAAGGACCTGGGCGCGTGGACGGCCTTCACCTCGTCGTTCCGCCTGGTGGGGAAGAACTTCGGCCCGGTGTTCCTGCTCGAGCTCGCGCTGCTGGGCATCAACATCCTGGGCTCGATCCCGTGCGGGCTGGGCCTGTTCATCACGGCCCCGCTGTCGATCGTCGCGATGGCGTTCGCGTTCCGCCGGATCACCGGCGGTCCGGTCGCGGCCGGGCCCGCCGCGGCCTGACGCCGCCCCGGCGGCTCGCCGCCGTCGTCGTCCCGACAAGATGACCATGCACCTGCTGCCAGAATCACTCGGATCCTGGCAGCAGGTGCATGGTCATCCTCGCGGAGCGGACTACTTGATGAGGCGGATGTTCACCGGGTAGCGGTACGGAGCGCCCTTACCGTTCTCCACGGCGGCCAGGATCATGAAGACGACCGCGGCGATGAAGGCGAGGTACAGGATCGTGCCGAACCCGAACGTGACGAGGGAGATGATCCCGATCGCCACGGAGGCGATGACCAGCGTGATCTGGAAGTTCAGCGCCTCCTTGGCCTCCTGGTCCACGAACCGGCTGCGGTCCTTGAACACCAGCCAGATCACCAGCGGCGCGATGAACGACAGGATGAACGGGCCGACCTGGGCCAGGATCGTCCACGTGCGCTCGTCCGACGGGGTGAGCGGCTGGGGCTGGTACGGCGCACCGGAGCCGTAGGGCGGGCCGTACCCGGTGCCGGGCTGCGGCTGAACCGGCTGGCCGGGCGCGGGCTGGTCCTGGTGCGGCGGCTGGCCGGGCTGGGGCGAGCCGTAGGCGGGGGGCTGCTGCGGCGACGGGCCGGGCTGCTGCGGCTGGTCAGGCGGCTGGGGCGACTGCTGCGGGTTCTCGGACATGGCCATAACCGTAGAGGCTGTGGCGTACGAGATGGCCTATGACGTGGTCACGAAATCGATAAGTTCTTCGACACGTCCCAGCAGCGCCGGGTCGAGGTCCCGGAAGTCGCGCACGGCGGAGAGGATCCGCTGCCAGCCGCGGGCGACGTCGGCCTGCGTCTCGGCAGGCCAGCCCAGGGAACGCAGGATGCCGAGCTTCCACTCGGTACCCCGGTCGATGACCGGCCAGCGGTCCAGCCCGAGCCGCTCGGCGCGCACCGCCTGCCACACGTCGACGTAGGGGTGGCCGAGCACCAGCACCGTGCCCTGCGGGACGTGGCGCAGCGCGTCGTCCGTCAGCCGCTGCTCCTTCGAGCCGGGGACCAGGTGGTCGACCAGCACGCCGACGCGGCGGTCGGCGTCGGGCCCGAACTCGGCGAGGCGTTCGGCGAGGTGGTCCACGCCGTCGAGCATCTCGACCACCACACCCTCGACGCGCAGGTCGTCGCCCCAGACCTTCTCGACCAGCTCGGCGTCGTGCTTGCCCTCCACCCAGATGCGGCTGCCCCGGGCCACGCGGGCCCTGGCGCCGTGCACCGCCACCGACCCGGAGGCGGTGCGCGTGGGCTGAGCGGGTGCGCGGTTCAGGACGGGCGCGGTGAGCACCACCGGCTTGCCCTCCACCCAGAAGCCTGGGCCGAGTGGGAAGGTCCGGGTGCGGCCGCGACGGTCCTCGAGGACCACGACGTGCATCCCGCCCGACTTCTCGACGCGTACGACGGCGCCGACCCAGCCGGTCTCGACCTCTTCGACCACGAGCCCGCTGTCGGCGGGCATCGGCTGCGACGTCGGCCGGCTCCGCCCCCGCTGCGCACCAGGGAACGCGGGGGACAGCACATCAGGTCCATACCGATCGTCAACCACGGGCTGACCCTAGTTCCGCCACCCCGTTGAGTGCTGGATATTCGCCCGTTCGGAGTGTCATCCAGGGCGAATGGCCAGCACTCAGCGAGGAACGCGGAGGGCCGCTTCCGTGCGGGTCGACACGCCCAGCTTGCGCAGGATCGCCGAGACGTGCACCGAGGCCGTCTTGGCCGAGATGAACAGCCGCTCCGCGATCTGCCTGTTGGTCAGGCCCCCGGCGACGAGCGCGAGCACCTGCTGCTCCCGCGGGGTGAGCGTGTCCGGCACGCCGCCCGCCGCTGACGACGACGCCGCCGGCGCGGGCGTCTCGGCAGGCCCGCCACGGCCGCTCAGACCGGCCCGGTCGATCAGGCCCTGCGCCCGCTGGACGATCAGCCCCGCGTCGATCTTCTCCGCCTCGGTGATCGCCGACCCGAGCGCCGAGCGCGCTCCGGGCCGGTCGCCGGCCTCCAGCAGCCGCACGCCCTCGCGGTACAGCGCGTACGGGCGCAGGTGGGCGGGCGCGGGGCCGGGCTGCTCGGCGACCGCCGTCCACGGTCCGGTGCCGAGCTCCGCCTCGAACACCGCGGACCACACCGGGAACGTCGGCCAGTGGGCGCACTCGGCCAGCGCCGCGCGGTACGGGGCGTCGTCGATGTCCTGGCCGGTCGCCCGGAGCTCGGCGACCGCCCGGGCCGACAGGGCGAGAGTCGTGAGGTCGTACGCCGGGCTGCGCGGGTGGTCCGGCGCGACGACCACCGACAGGCGCTCCAGCGCCGCCGCAGGCTCTCCGCGCAGCAGCTCGAGCTCCGCCTGGGTGCCCATGCTGCGCGACCGGATCTGTTCCTCCAGGCGGCCGAACCGCTCCCAGGTGGCGGCCCGGTGGCGGGCCTCGGCCTGCGCGCGCTCGACGTCGCCGCGCCACATCAGGAGCCAGGCGCGGCGCTCGGTCAGGTAGGCGGTGTACACGCTGTCGTGGATGAGGGGCACCGTGCGCTCGTACCAGGCGGCCGCCTCGGCCCAGTCGCCGCGCCCGATCCAGGCCTCGACGACGTTCCCCTCGATCATGATCCGCGAGCCCTCGGACGCGCCGTGCCGGCGTGCCTCCGTGACCCCCTCCTGGGCGATCTCGACCGCCCGGTCCCACTCGCCGACGAGGATCCGGGAGTCCGACCCGTTGGTGTAGTACCGGCTCAGCCCTCGCCAGGCGCCCGCGGCCGCGTCGCGCGCGGCGTCGATCTCGGCGAAGCCGCCGGCGTCACCGCGCTGGACCCGGCTCACGCCACGCAGGTTCAGGGCTACCGACGCGACCTCGGGGCTGCCGATCGCGATCCCGGCCTCGTAGGCGGCCGTCGCTGCCTCGATCCCCTCCTCGGTCCGGCCGTCGAGCATGGCGTGGCGTGCCCGCAGCATCAGGAGGTGGGCGCGGACGGCGTCGTCCCGGCCGGGTTCCACGAGCGTGAGGGCCCGCTCGATGAGCTCTGGCCCCTCGCCCGAGCCGGCGTGGCCCGCGATGAGCGCCGTGTCGGAGAGCATGCCGGCGAGGCCCGCCGGGTCGTCGCCGGGCCACTCGGCGATCGCCTCGTGGGCCACGGCCAGGGCGCGGGCGGTCCGGGTCGACCCGCGCAGCGACTCCGCGACGGTGCGGAGCAGCTCGTGGTGCGGCAGGCCGGCCACGCCCTCGGCGTCGGGTACCTGTTCCCAGAGCTCCATGGCGCGCTCGCCCAGCGCGACGGCGGTGGACGACGCGGCGCCGTCCGCTGCCGCCTGGTGCCCGACGACCGCCGCCGCGAGCGCCCTGTCCAGGACGCCGGCGCGCCACCAGTGGTCCGCTATCCGCGACAGCTTGGCGACCGACCGGGCACGCCGGACGAGGGCGCCCTCGAGCGCCCGCGCGTACGCGGCGTGCAGGCGGCGGCGCTCGCCCGGCAGCAGCTCGGCGTACACGGCCTCCTGGGCCAGCGCGTGCCGGAAGGCGTAGCCGATGTCTGTCGTCACCAGCACCTGCGCGTCGACCGCCTCGCGCAGCGCATCCTCAGGTTCCGGCCCGGCGCCAGTGGTGACACGCTGTCCTGAGCTTGTCGAAGGGTCGGCCAGGACGTCGTCGAGCACGTCGTGCCAGACGCGCGGGCCGGCGGCCGCGACGACCCGGCAGAGGGCCTGGGCCTCGCGGCTCAGGTTCCAGTAGCGCAGCAGGAGGATGTCGCGGAGCGAGTCGGGCAGGTCGGTGTCCAGGAAGCCGACCAGCTCCTCGACGTAGAAGGGGACCCCCTCGCTGCGGTCGGCCAGGTCGGCGAACGGCTCGGCGGTGAGGCCGGCGTCCGGTCCGGCGTCGCGCCCGCGCTCCTGGCCGCGTGCGAGGCTGTCCTGGAGGTGGGGGGAGCCGGCGAGCAGGTCGTGCGCCATCTCCCGGACCTCTGCGACGCCCAGGCGGGCCAGGTCGAGGCGGGTCGTGAGCCGGGCCCGGTCGAGCTCGGCCATGACGGTGCGCAGGGGGTGCGCGCGTCCGACGTCGTCGCTGCGGTAGGTGAGCAGCAGGAGCAGACCGGGCGGTGCGGTGCGGGCGAGGCGGAGGGCGACGGCGCGGGTGACGTCGTCGGACCAGTGCAGGTCCTCCATGATCACGACGACGGGGCGCTCGGCCGCGAGGCCGGCGAGCAGGTTGGTGAGGACCTCGGGGAGGCGGTCCGCTCCGGCGCGCTGTCCCGAGCCTGCCGAAGGGTCGGACGCCGGGGCGACGAGCTGGGGTGCGACGGCGGACAGGGCGCCCGCCGCGGGCCCGGCCGCGGCGACCACTGCCTCGGGGCCCACCGTCCGGACGATCCCGCGCAGCAGTCCGGCGAGGGCGGCGTAGGGGAGGGGCCCGGATCCTTCGTCGGCGCACTGTCCGGTGAGGACGGCGACGCCGTCGGCGTGCGAGGTGAGCTCGTCGAGGAGGCGCGTCTTGCCGATCCCTGCCTCGCCCGCTATCACCATCGTGCGGTTGTCACCCGAGCGGATCGCGTCGAGGGCGGCTGTGAGCTCGCCGAGCTCTCGGGCTCGACCCACCAGGCGGGCGCGGGGAACCGGCATGGGCTCATCGTCCCATGCCGGTCCTTTGGTCGGTCCGCTGGTCATCGTCGCTGGTCACGGCTGTCCGGCAGCTGTCAGGCGCGGTCTGGCGCCGCGCGTCAGGCGACGCGGGGCCGGGCCGTGCGGGCGGCGTCGGCCTGCCGGGTGCGCTCTGCGGTGCGCTCTGCGGTGCGCTGCTCGGTCGCCTTCCGGCGGGCGTTCTCCTTGCGCTCGCGGGCCACCCGGGACTGCTCGGCCCGGCGGTTGAGGTCCTGCTCGTTCCTGCGGTACTCGGCGAAGTCGGAAAAACCGAACATGGTGTTGCCTCCTGGTCGTCGCCGGCCCGTCGCCGGCGATGACTCAAGGTTCGTCCGTGAGGTACCGCCGGCGGATCGGGCGGTCGCCGCATCTTCCGGGCCGGTTCCGCTGAGGCGTTCGACGGCACCTAAGGCATTGCCCTACTCCGCCCCTCGCGAACGGGGAGGACACTAGGCTGAGGCGTCCTGACCTGCGGGTCCGTCCGGTTCGGGCCCGGCTTGTGGGGACGGGTGGCGGGTCGGGGACTTGGCCTGTGGCGTGTGCCGCGTAGGATTGGCACTCGGCTGGCGAGAGTGCTGGAGCGCCGGCCGGAACCCGGGTGCAGGTCCCGGACGTTCTACCTGGGACGGAGGTGAGCGCGGTGAGCGAAGAACGCAGGCTCGATGTCTTGCGAGCGATCGTGGAGGACTATGTCCGGACACGGGAGCCCGTGGGCTCCCGCATACTCACCGAGCGGCACAAGCTCGGTGTCTCCCCGGCGACCGTGCGCAACGACATGGCCGCCCTGGAAGAGGCCGGGCTCATCGCCCAGCCCCACACCTCGGCCGGCCGCATCCCCACGGACAAGGGCTACCGGCTGTTCGTGGACCAGCTCGCGGAGGTGCGGCCGCTGACCGTGCCCCAGAAGCGCGCCATCGAGACGTTCCTGTCCGAGGCGGTCGACCTGGACGACGTGGTGGCCCGCGCCGGACGCCTCATCGCCCAGCTGACCGGCCAGGTCGCCGTCGTGCAGTACCCGTCGCTGCGTCGTTCCGGGCTGCGGCACCTGGAGCTCGTGCCCTCCGCCGAGGGGCGGCTCCTCGTCGTCGTCATCACGGACACGGGACGGGTCGAGCAGCGGTACCTCGACGTGCCCCCCGGGATGGACGACGCGACGCTCGGCGAGCTGCGCGCGCGCTTCAACGCCGCGGCCGCCGGCCACCGGCTCACCGAGATCGGCACCGCCTTCGCCCGGGTCACCGAGGCGATGCCCGACGAGCACCGCGCGCTGGGTACGGCCGTGGCCGAGGTGGTGACCGCCGCGCTCGCGGAGGAGAGCGAGGAGCGCATAGTACTGACGGGCCAGGCCAACCTGGCGCGCTCCAGCATGCGGTTCGAGCAGGGCCTGCGTCCCGTGCTCGAGGCCCTCGAGGAGCAGGTGGTCCTGCTCGGCCTCCTCACCGACATGACCGACGACGCGGGGGTTGCCGTGAGCATCGGCCACGAGAACCGGCTGGCGGGCCTGTCCGAGACCTCGGTCGTCACGTCCGGCTACGGCTCGTCCGACGGCGACTCCGTCGCGATCCTGAGCTCGATCGGCCCCACCCGTATGGACTACCCGGGCACCATCGCCGCGGTGCGCGCCGTCGCGCGCTACCTGTCGCGTGTGCTGCCCAGCTGACATCCCCTTTTCCACAAACCTCCTCACAAAGAGAGACCTGTGACCGACTACTACGAGATTCTCGGTGTTCCGCGCGACGCCTCGCCCGAGCAGATCAAGAAGGCCTACCGCAAGCTGGCCCGTGAGCTGCACCCCGACGTGGCGGGCAACGTGGGCGAGGACCGGTTCAAGGACGTCGCGCGCGCCTACGAGGTGCTGTCCAACCCGGACAAGCGCCAGCAGTACGACATGGGCGTGGACCCGACCGCGCCGGGTGGCGGCGCCGGTGGTGGGTTCGGTGCCGGGTTCGGTTTCCAGGACATCTTCGAGACCTTCTTCGGCGGCGGGCAGCCCGCCGGGCCGGTCCCGCGCGCCCGGCGCGGCAACGACGCGCTCGTGCGGCTCGACCTCGAGCTCGCCGAGGCTGTGTTCGGCGCCAAGCGCGAGATCCAGGTCGACACGGCTGTGGTGTGCAACACCTGTGCCGGCGACGGCGCGCGGCCCGGCACCTCGGCGCGTACCTGCGACGTCTGCCACGGCCGCGGTTCCGTGCAGCGGGTGGCGCGCTCGTTCCTCGGCCAGGTCATGACCAACCAGCCCTGCTCCGCCTGCGGCGGCTTCGGCACGGTCATCCCCGAGCCCTGCACCGACTGCGCCGGCGAGGGCCGCGTGCGCTCGCGCCGCACCGTCTCCGTGAACGTCCCTGCCGGCGTCGACACCGGTACGCGCATCAAGCTCTCCGCGCAGGGCGAGGTAGGCCCCGGTGGCGGGCCCGCCGGAGACCTGTACGTCGAGATCCGCGAGCGTGCGCACGACACGTTCGTGCGGCGCGGCGACGAGCTGCACTGCACCCTCCAGGTGCCGATGACGGCGGCCGCGCTCGGCACCGTCCTCGAGCTCGACACCCTGGACGGGCTCCAGGAGATCGACCTGCGCCCGGGCACGCAGCCCGGCCAGGTCATGACCCTCAAGGGCCTCGGCGTGGGGCACCTGCACTCGCCCGGGCGCGGCGACCTCAACGTGCACATCGAGGTCCAGGTGCCGACGGCCCTGGACGAGGAGCAGACGGCGCTCCTGCAGCAGCTCGCGGTCCTGCGCGGCGAGGAGCGGCCCGAGTCGCGCCTCGCGTCCGTGCACGGCGGCGTGTTCTCGCGGCTGCGCGACAAGCTCAGCGGGCGCTGACCGCCCACCCATGAGCGCGCCAGTCTTTCTCGCGGAGGCGTCCACCGCCCATCCGCTCTCCGAGTACGCCGCGGGCTCGGTCTACGTGCTCGACGGCGCGGAAGGCCGGCACGCCGGCGTCGTCCAGCGGCGCGGCCCCGGGGAGCGGATCGACGTCGTCGACGGCGCGGGCGTGCGCCTGCGGACCGTCGTCGAGTCGGTGGCCGGCGCCGAGGTGCACCTCCGGGTCGAGGAGGTGGACGTCGAGCCGGCGCCCGCCGTCGTCGTGACGCTCGTCCAGGCCCTCGCGAAGGGTGACCGCGACGAGATGGCCATCGAGGCCGCGACCGAGGTCGGCGTGGACGCGATCATCCCGTGGCAGGCCGAGCGGTCGGTCGTCGTCTGGCGCGGGGACCGGGCCGCGAAGTCGCGCGCACGCTGGGTGAGCACCGTGCGGGCCGCGACGAAGCAGGCCCGCCGCTGCCGCATCCCCGACGTCGAGCTTCCGCTGAGCACCAAGCAGCTCGCGGCGCGGACGCGCGACGTCGTCGCGGCGGGCGGGACCGTGGCCGTGCTGCACGAGGAGGCGAAGGCGGGGCTGGCGACGCTCGCGCTGCCCTCCGCCGGCGAGGTGCTCCTCGTCGTCGGCCCCGAGGGCGGGATCTCGGAGGCCGAGGTCGCCCTGCTGATCGAGGCGGGCGCCGTCACCGCGCGCCTGGGCCCGCACGTCCTTCGCACGTCCACGGCGGGCCCGGTGGCGATAGCCCTCCTGAGCACCCGCCTGAACCGCTGGGCGTAACCCCACCCCACCCGGCGAAGTAGAGCGCCTGTCCGAACCCACGCTCTACCTCGCGCGTTCTGAGGCGCCGAGATAGAGCGTGTGTCCGGACAGGCGCTCTACTTCGCGGTGCTCGTCAGTTCTGGACGATGAACTCCACGCGGCGGTTCGTCTCCAGGTCGGCGAAGGACTTCGGCACGACCAGCGGGTCCGACTCGCCGTAGCCCTTCGCGGTCAGCCGGTCCTCGTCGATGCCGAGGTCCACCAGCCGGTCCAGCACCTCGTCGGCGCGACGCTCGCTGAGCTCCTTGTTGGCCGCCCAGGTCCCGCGAGAGTCCGTGTGCCCCTCGATGCGGACCTCGACCTCGGGGTGCTCCGCGAGCACCTCCGCGGCCTCGCGCACCACCGCCCGGCCGTTCTTGGTCAGCTTCGCGCTGTCCGTGACGAACGTGATGTTCGGGATCTCGACGAGGTCCTCCTGGGCCTCCTCGCGCTCCTTGCTCGTCGGCTTGCGCTTCGGCTCGTCGTCCTCGGGCTCGTCCTTCTCCGGCTCGTCCTTCTCCGGCTCGGCCGATGCGCCGTCGGACGGCGGGTCGGTCGCCTCGGGCGAGGGCGTCGCCTCGGCGTCGTCGTCCGTCGTGTCCTCGGAGGGCGTGGGCTCGGGGTCGCTCTCGGTCAAGAAGGCCTGGGCGGGCCCGATGTCGCCCGACACCGGGCCGTTCGGCCCGAACGCCGCCGCGGTACGGACGCCCTCCACGTCACTGACCACCTCGGTGGCCAGGAGCGCGTCGATGTCGGTCGCCGCTGTCACGTCGGCGTCCCGGCCGGTGACCTCGACGTCCACACCGTCGAGGTCGGCAGCGGCGAGCGCGCTCTGCGCACGCTCGGTCAGGTCGGCCTCGATCCCCTCGCGGAACCCCGTGTCCTGGACGCTCGAGAGCGCGCCCAGGCCGAGGACCGCGACGATGACCGGGGGCAGGACCGACCTCAGGTTCATGCCTTCGCCCCGGAGCCCGCCGACTCGGTGTCTGACTCGGTGTCCGACCCGGTGTCGTCGCCGACTGCCGCCGCCTCTGCCTCGTCCTCGGCGATGGCCTCGGCCTTGGCGTCGGCGTCAACGATCTCGTCGACGTCGGTGTAGTCGACGTCCTTCTTGAACTTCGCCGCGCGGTCCTGCCCGCCGACCAGGTAGTCCTGGAACTCCTGGAGGCCGTCCTCGTCGCCGTCCGCGAGGTACTGCGCCTGGTTCGCCCAGTTCGCGGCGGCGGGCGCGAACTTGATGCCGCCCGTGGCGGTCGCCTCGCGCAGCTCTGCCTCGGACGCCGCCGCGACCTTGGCGTACGTCGTGTACCCGGCGGCCTTGAGCGCGGCCTCGATCTTCGGGCCGATGCCCTCGATGCGCTGCAGATCCTGCGGCTCGGCCTCGGGCTCGGGCTCCGGCTCCGGCTCGGTGACCTCGGCCGTGGCGGCGGCGGCCTCCGCCTCGTCCTCGGCGATCGCCTCGGCCTTGGCGTCGGCGTCGGCGATCTCGTCGACGTCGGCGTAGTCGACGTTCTCGCTGAACTTGGCGCGCCGTTCCTGGCCGCCGACGAGGTAGTCCTGGTACTCGCGCAGGCCGTCCTCGTCGCCGTCCACCAGGTACTGGGCCTGGTCCGCCCAGCTCGTGGCGGCGGGGGCGAACTTGATGCCCGCCGTGGTCAGCGCCTCGCGCAGCTCCGCCTCGGACGCGCCGGCGACCTTGGCGTACGTCGTGTACCCGGCCGTCTTGAGCGCGGCCTCGATCTTCGGGCCGATGCCCTCGATACGCTGCAGATCCTGCGGCTCGGGCTGCGGCTCGGGCTCGGGCTCCGGCTCAGCGGCGGCGACGGCGGCAGCCTCCGCCTCGTCCTGCGCGATGGCGGCGGCCTTCTCGTCGGCGTCGGCGATCTCGTCGACGTCCGCGTAGTCGACCTTCTCGCTGAACTTGGCGCGCCGCTCCTGGCCGCCGACCAGGTAGTCCTGGTACTCGTCGAGGCCCTTCGTGTCGCTGTCCACCAGGTACTGGGCCTGGTCGGCCCAGCTGGCGGCAGCGGGCGCGAACTTGATGCCCTGGCCCGCGACGGCCGCGCGCAGCTCTTCCTCGTTCGACGCGGCGATCGACGCGTATGTCGGGTAGCCGGCGGCGACCAGCGCGGACGCGATCTTCGGGCCGATGCCCTCGATACGCTGCAGGTCGTCGGGCTCGGGGGCAGCCGCGGCCTCCTCGGCGGGGGAGTCGGCAGCCTCGTCGGCGGGGGCGACGACGGCGGCCTGGGCCGCGGCCTCCGCCTCGGCGGCCTTGCGCGCGACGGCCTCGGCCTCTGCGACGACGTCGGACCCGGCGGCCTCGACCTCGGCCTCGTCGGTGCCCGCACCGTCGGTGGCGGGCTCGTCGTCAGATCCGGCCGCGCCGTCCGCGACCGGCAGGACCGTGCCGCTGCCGGCTGCGGGCTCGGCCTCCGGCGTCTCGACGCCGGCCTCCGCCGCGGTGCCGGTGGAGGCGACGGCAAGGGCGGGAGCGGGCTCGGCGGCCTCCGCGTCGGCGTCCGCCTCGGAACCGGCAGCGGACTCCGCCTCGGCGTCGGAGGCCGGGGCGGCGACGGCGGCCGTGCGTGCGGCTGCCTCCGCCTTCTCCGCCGCATGCTTGCCCTTGGCCCGGCGGCCCCAGACGAGCCAGCCGATCCAGATGCCTATCGCGAGGCCGATCAGGGCTGCGATGATGATGAATGCGAGCGATTGGGCGATGAACCAACCCACGCGGACCTCCAGGTGACTACTGCGGTGTGTGGTGTGAGGGTGACGACGGGACCCGCGGGACGAATGGCGACGAAATGGTGTCGCAGCGCGCCAATCTCCATCGAATGCCGCAAACTCTCCCACATCCCTTTCACCCGGGCATTACGAACTGTGTAACGGTACGGAAAAATATGCCCCCGAGCCCGCTCGGCCAGGGGCCCGGGGGCCGCCTCCGGGGGTCGGTCCAGACCCTCGCCGGTAGCCTGCAGAGCATGACGAGCACCGACAGCCCTGACTGCCTCTTCTGCAAGATCGTGGCGGGGGAGATCCCCGCGGACGTCGTGGCGTCGTCGGACACGGCGATCGCGTTCCGGGACATCGCACCCAAGGCGCCCGTGCACGTCCTCGTGGTCCCGAAGGAGCACTACCCGGACGTCCCGGCCTTCGCCGCGACGGATCCCGCGGGCCTGGCGAGCGTCATCGGGCTCGCCGACGGCGTCGCGAGCGAGCTGGCCGATGGCCAGTACCGCCTCGTCTTCAACACCGGGCCCAAGGCCGGGCAGACCGTCTTCCACGTGCACGCCCACCTGCTCGCGGGCGGGGAGCTGCCCGGCTTCGCGTAACCACTTGTCAGACCCTCCTGGACCTGTCAGACGTACAGGTCACGCGAGTGGCGTGTACGTCTGACAACTCCTCGGGAGCGGAAAGACCGTGGCAGCGACCCTTCTGGTCGATAGGATGTGGACCATAGTCATCCCTACCGCACGAAGGAGCGGATCGGCCCCACGGGCCGGCTCATGACAACTACGCCCAGCACACAGTCGCAGACCCGGATCGAGCACAAGATCGTCGTTCCGGCCCACATCCCGACGGTCGCGCTCCTCGGGAGCCGGGACTCGGTGCTGCGGGCCGTCGAAGAGGGCTTCCCCGGCGTCGATGTCCACGCCCGTGGCAACGAGATCGCCGTGAACGGACCGGCGGGCGACGTCGCCCTGGTCGCCCAGCTGCTCGACGAGCTGATCGAGGTCGTCGAGGCGGGCACCCAGCTCACCCCCGAGGTCGTGAAGCGTTCCGTCGCCATGCTGAGCGCGGCATCGGCGTCGCGCCCGGCCGAGGTCCTCACGTTCAACATCCTGTCGAGCCGTGGCCGCACCATCCGGCCCAAGACGGTCGGGCAGAAGGCGTACGTGGACGCGATCGACACCAACACCATCACGTTCGGTATCGGCCCGGCCGGTACCGGCAAGACCTACCTCGCCATGGCCAAGGCCGTCCAGGCGCTGCAGGCCAAGCAGGTCAACCGGATCATCCTCACGCGCCCCGCCGTCGAGGCGGGGGAGCGCCTCGGGTTCCTGCCCGGCACGCTGTCGGAGAAGATCGACCCGTACCTGCGTCCGCTGTACGACGCGCTGCACGACATGGTCGACCCCGAGCAGGTGCCCAAGCTGATCGAGGCGGGCACCATCGAGGTCGCGCCGCTGGCCTACATGCGCGGCCGGTCGCTGAACGACTCCTTCATCGTCCTCGACGAGGCGCAGAACACCTCGACCGAGCAGATGAAGATGTTCCTGACCCGCCTGGGCTTCGGCTCCAAGATGGTCATCACGGGCGACGCCACGCAGATCGACCTGCCCGGCGGCACCACCTCCGGCCTGCGCGTCGTCGAGGACATCCTCATGGGTGTGGACGACGTCGAGTTCTGCCGCCTCACGTCGTCCGACGTCGTGCGGCACCGGCTGGTCAGCGACATCATCGACGCGTACGCGCGGTGGGACGTCCTCACGGACGACCGCCGTCCGGGCCGTCAGCCGCAGGACTTCCGTCAGGGCGGCAACCAGGGGAGCAAGAGGCAGCGCCGGTGAGCATCGAGGTCAACAACGAGTCCGGGTTCGAGGTCGACGAGGCGGAGTTCGCCGCGCTCGGCCGGTTCGTGCTGGACGCCATGCGGGTGCACCCGCAGTCGGAGCTGTCGATCATCTTCGTCGACACCACCGTCATGACGGACCTGCACGTGCAGTGGATGGACGAGCCGGGCCCCACCGACGTCCTCTCCTTCCCGATGGACGAGCTGCGCCCCGGACGCGACGGTGACGTCACCCCGGCCGGGACGCTCGGCGACATAGTCCTGTGCCCGGAGGTCGCGGTCACCCAGGCCAAGGCCGCCGGCCACTCCACCACCGAGGAGCTTCTGCTCCTGACGACGCACGGGATCCTGCACCTGCTCGGCTACGACCACGCCGAGCCGGAGGAGGAGAAGGAGATGTTCGCGCTGCAGCGCAAGCTTCTCCTGACCTTCCTCGCGACTCGGTGACCGGCGTGATCGCTCTGCTCCTCACGCTCGTCATGCTGGTCGGCCTCTCGCTGGCGGGCATGCTCTCGGCCGGCGAGGCCGCGCTCCTGCGGGTCACCCGGGCCTCCCTCACGGAGGCGCTCGCCGAGGCGGAGCTGGGGCGGTCACCCGATCCGGACCGCGCGTCGCGCATCCGGCGGGCCCAGGCGCTCGTCGTCGACCCGACGGCGATCGTCGCCTCCTTCGCGCTCGTGCGCGTGATGTCGGAGGTGGTCGCCATCGCGGCCGGGACCCTGCTGGTGCAGCAGACGATGCCCGGCGAGGGCGTCCCGGACGAGCTGCCCGTGATGCTCGTCGCGCTGGTCGTCGGGGTCGTCATCGGCGTGATCTTCGTGCGGGTCTCGCCGCGCGCGCTCGGCTTCCGCAACCCGGTGGCGGTGCTGCTCGCGCTCGTGGGTCCGCTGACCGGGGTGTCGCGGGCCGTCGCCTGGCTCACCAGGTTCTCGGTGCCGCGCTACGACCCGTCCCCGCCCACGGAGGCCGAGCTCCGGGACATCGCCGACCGGGTGGGCGAGAGCCTCTCGGAGAGCAGCGCGTTCGAGGAGTCCGACCGGGAGCTCATCCGCTCGGTGATCGAGCTGGGCGGCACCATCACCCGCGAGGTGATGGTGCCCCGCACCGACATGGTGACCGTCACCGCCGACACCTCTCTCGACCGGGTGCTGCGGCTGTTCCTGCGCTCCGGCTTCTCGCGCGTGCCGGTGGTCGGCGAGTCGGCGGACGACGTCGTCGGCGTCGCCTACCTGAAGGACGTCGTGGCCGCGGTGCACTGGCCCGTGGACGACGGCGCCGCGCGCCGTCCCTCGCAGCGTCCCGCCGCCGACGTCGCGCGCGACGCGGTCTTCGTGCCCGAGTCCAAGCCGATCGACGACCTGCTGCGCGAGATGCAGGCGTCCGCCAGCCACATCGCGCTCGTCGTGGACGAGTACGGCGGGGTGGCGGGGCTCGTGACCATCGAGGACCTCCTCGAGGAGGTAGTGGGCGAACTCACTGACGAGCACGACACGGTGCCCGTCCAGGAGATCGAGGACCTCGGCGAGGGCGTGTTCCGGGTGCCCGCGCGGCTGCCCGTGGACGAGCTCGGCGACCTCTTTGACCTGCGCCTGGACGACGACGACGTGGACACCGCCGGGGGTCTGCTCGCCAAGGTGCTGGGCAAGGTGCCGCTCGCGGGCTCGTCCGTCGAGGTGGGCGGCGTGCACCTGGAGGCGGAGCGTGTGGAGGGCCGCCGCAAGCAGATCTCGACGATACTCGTACATCGTACGGAGCCGGCCGCCGAGCCGGACGACAGCAACGGTGGTCCCGATCAGCACGACCACCGTGATCAGAAGCGTGACCAGAAGGAAGTGACCTCGTGAGCGACCAGCCCGCAGTGCATCAGACCGCCGAGCACCGGAGCGGCTTCGCCTGCCTGGTGGGCCGCCCCAACGCCGGCAAGTCCACCCTGACGAACGCGCTCGTGGGGCAGAAGGTCGCGATCATGTCGGCTCGGCCGCAGACCACGCGGCACACGATCCGCGGCGTCGTGCACCGCCCGGACGCCCAGCTCGTGCTGGTGGACACGCCGGGCCTGCACCGGCCGCGGACCCTGCTGGGGGAGCGGCTCAACGACCTGGTGCGGGACACGCTGTCCGAGGTGGACGTCATCGCGTTCTGCATGCCCGCCGACCAGAAGGTCGGCCCCGGCGACCGCTACATCGCCGCGCAGCTCGCCGAGCTGATGACCGGACGCCGTCGGGTGCCCGTCGTCGCCGTCGTGACCAAGGCGGACCTCGTCCCGCGCGAGACGCTCATGCAGCACCTCCTCTCCGTGGACCAGCTGGCCAGGACCGTGGACCGCGAGTGGGCAGACATCGTGCCCGTCTCCGCGAAGGACGGGTACCAGGTCGAGGAGCTGGAGGCGGTGCTCATCTCGCACCTGCCCGAGGGGCCCGACCTCTACCCGGACGGCGAGCTGACGGACGAGCCGGAGGCCGTCATGGTCGCCGAGCTCGTGCGCGAGGCCGCCCTGGAGGGCGTGCGCGACGAGCTGCCGCACTCCCTCGCGGTGGTCGTGGACGAGATGGTTCCCCGCGAGGGGACGGGCGACCCCGAGAAGGGCAGGCCGCCGCTCCTCGACGTGCGGGTCAACCTGTTCGTGGAGCGCGACTCCCAGAAGGCGATCATCATCGGGCGCGGCGGGTCCCGGCTGCGGGCCGTGGGCACCGAGGCGCGCCAGGGCATCGAGAAGCTGCTCGGCCAGCGGATCTATCTCGACCTGCACGTCAAGGTCGCGAAGGACTGGCAGCGCGACCCGAAGCAGCTCCGTCGGCTGGGGTTCTGATCTCCTGCGTCTCGCCGTGCACGTGGTGCTGCCGCGAGATCGGTCAGCTGCACGCGGCTTGACGTGAGTTCGGTCGGTTGCCTTGAGATCGGTCGTTCGATGGACCGATCTCAAGGCAACCGACCGAACTCGGACGACGGCGGAAGCAACCGACCGATCTCGCGACCGCTCGCCCCACCTACACGTTCGCGTTGCGCGACTCCGCCAGCTCGCGCCCGTAGCGGACGGCGGCGGTCTCGGCGTCGCGCTTGAGCTCGGCGGCGGGTTCGGCGAAGGCGTCCAGCGCCGGGTTGACGCCCACGAGGGTGAACGCGCGGTGCACGATGCGCAGGTCGAGGCCCCAGACGTCCTCCAGCACGCGACGCAGCCACGCGGTGGAGTGGTCCCAGCCCTCCTTGGGCGAGCCCTCGGCGTAGTTGCCGCCGAGCACCGTGACCAGGGTGGCGGGCTTGCCGCGCAGCGCGGTGCCCTGCGGGTCGATGCGCGGCTCGGTGTAGGCGAGGTCGAACCACGTCTTGAAGTGCTGCGAGACACCGTAGTTGTACAGCGGCACGGTGAAGAGGAGGGCGTCGGCGTCGATGAGCTCGTCGGCGAAGGTGCGGGCCAGGGCGGTCGCCTCGCGCTGCGCGTCGGTCCGCTGCTCGTCCGGGGTGAACCCGCCCAGCACTGCGTTCTGCCATGCGGTGGTCGGCACCGGGTCGGCGGCGAGGTCGCGGCGCACCACGGTCGACGCGGGGTGGGCGGCGGTCCACTCCGCCTCGACGAGGTCGCCGAGGGAACGGCTGGCGGAGGAGGCGGGGAGGATGCTCGCGTCCAGGCGGAAAAGGGTCACGACTGCTCCGTTCTTGTTTTCAGAGTCGCTAAGAAAAACAGAGCGACTAGTCAGACGGTAGCACGGGTAAACTGGCGCGATGGCAGCGGACGACCCGCAGGTGCACCAGTGCGATGCGGCGATCACGCTCGCCTTCTCGATCCTCGGCAAGCGCTGGAACGGCATGATCGTGGCTGTCCTCGGCTCCGGACCGCTGTCGTTCGTTGCCCTGCGGCGCGCCGTCACCGGCATCAGTGACGCGGTGCTGTCGGACCGGCTCTCGGAGCTCGCCGATGCCGGGCTCGTCACCCGGAACGTCGATCCCGGGCCGCCCGTCGCCGTGGCCTACGCGCTCACGGCCTCCGGTGAGGAACTGCAGCCGGTGCTGCAGGAGCTCGGTCGCTGGGCCCTGGAGAACATGGCCGGCGTCGCCCACCGCTGATCCGCGATCACGCCCGCGACGGAGCACGGTTCGTCGGCGCGTCCCAGTCGATCCGGTAGTCGGTGATCCAGTCGCGGGTGGTCCGGGCCGCGGCCCGGCCCACGAGCGGCAGGATCACGCGGTCGCGCAGCACCCGGGTCAGCGGGTTGGGGATCTTCTGGTTCGACGTGCGCTTCGCCTGGGCGATCAGCTTCTCCACCCGGGTCCGCCGGAACATCTCGAAGGTCGCGAACGCCGTGGCCGGGTCGCCGTGGTCGCGCAGGAACCGCGCGAGCAGCACCCCGTCCTCGATCGCGAGCGAGGCGCCCTGGCCCGAGGTCGGTGAGATGGCGTGGGCCGCGTCCCCGACCAGCCCGATCGGGCCGCGGTGCCACACGGGCACGGTCGGCAGGTCGAGCGTGTTCCACGGCGCGATGATCTCCGGCGTCGCCGCGATCAGGTCCAGCGCGGGGCCGTCGTCGTCGGCGAAGAGGCTGGTCAGCTCTGCCCGCCAGCGGTCAGGGGTCCATGCGGCGAGCTCCTCGTCGGTCGCCGCCCGTGCCTGCGGGACGTTGGCGAACCACCAGACGTCGCCCGGCGCCCGGTTCGCGTAGGCGAAGAACGCGCGCCTGCCGAACGTCATGGTGAACGTGCCCTCGGGCGCGTCCACGTGGACACCCGAGGCGTAGCCGCCGGTGTTCAGCAGGCCGGTGTAGCGCGGCGGCGGGCAGGCCGGGTCGAGGATCGCCCGCACGCGGGAGTGCAGGCCGTCCGCGCCGATGAGCAGGTCGCCCTCGGCCGTGCTCCCGTCGGAGAACGAGGCCACCACGCCGCCGTCCGGCAGCGTCGTGGCGTCGACGAGGCGCTTGCCGTAGTGGACGGCGATGCCGCGACGCACGGCCTCGTCGCGGAGCCGGACGTAGAGGTCGGAACGCCGGACGGTCTGGCTGACCGTGCCCTCGGCGTCGTCCCGGCCCATCGGGAGGTGGGCCAGCGGCCTGCCGGACGACGACCGCAGGGTGAGGGTGTGCGTGTCGAACCCGCCGAGGTCGTGCTGGTCGATGCCCAGCACCTGGAGGGCGGCCAGGCCGTTCGGGGCGAGGTTGAGGTAGGCGCCGACGCCGTCCGCGGTGCGCTGGTACGCCTCGTGAACTGAAGCGTCGATGCCCGCCTTCTGCAGGGCCATGGCGGTCACGGGTCCGGTGATGCCCGCTCCGATGATGATCGCTCTCATGCAATGACCATAAGATGGGTAACCATAAAATGGCAAGGTGCTGGAGCGAGAACCCGGACGGGGGCGACTTAGGCTGGCTCCCGTGACCCAGGACTCCCGGCCGCGCGCGCCGCTCGCGATGGTGCTGCTGGCGCTGCTCGCCGAGGAGCCCATGCACGCCTACCGCATGCAGCGGCTGATCAAGTACCGGCGCAAGGACGACGTCGTCAACGTGGCGCGCAGCAACAGCGTCTACCAGTCGATCGAGCGCCTGCTCCGCGACGGCCTCATCGAGGTCCACGAGAAGCTGGCGGCCGAGTCCGGCCCGGCCCGCATCGTCTACGCCCTGACGAGCGACGGCCGGGACGCCCTGACGCGCTGGATGGACGCCGCCCTCGCCACTCCCGCACGAGAGTTCCCCGAGTTCCGGGCGGTGCTGGCCGTGCTCGCGATCACGGGTCCGGACCTCGTGCGGACCCGGCTCGAGGAGCGGGTGCGGGCGCTGGAGGCCGTGCTCGCCGGGGCCGAGCGCGAGGCCGCCGCCGCGCAGGAATGGGGCCTGGCCAGGGTGCTCATGCTCGAGCACGAGCACCTCGTGGCCGTCACGCGCGCCGAGCTGGACTGGGTGCGCCAGGTGGTCGCCGACCTCCGGTCCGGGGCCCTGACCTGGGACACCGAGGAGATGCTAGCGACCCGCCCGCCCGAATGACTCGCCGCGCCCGGCTTGTTTGCCGCGCCCCGGGCGAGGGCCCGGGCCCGCGGGCGTAGCATCCGATCGTGATCTTTCGGACGGTCGCCACATCCGCCGCAGTCCTTGTCGCCCTGGCGCTGACCGGCGCCGTCGCCGGCCCGGTCTGGGAGCCCGCGCCCGTGACCTCGCACCTGCGCCTCGGGTCCACGTCGACGGCGATCGGTGGCGCTCTGTCCGGCGGCGGGACCGGCGCCGGCGAGCCCGGTGACTACGAGGTGCGCGAGTCCGAGGTGACCATCCCGCTCGCCGACGGGCTGGAGGTCGGCGGGCTGCTGCGCGAGCCGGTCGACGCCGGCTCCGGGGACCACCCGGGGATCGTGTTCGTGCACGGCGCGGGTACCGGCAAGGCCGTCGACGCGTTCACCCTTGCCGCCACGGCGCTGGCGAGCGCGGGGATCACCACGCTCGTGCCGGACAAGCGGCTGGACAACTACTCGACACGGCACCGGGACTACGAGGCCATGGCGCGCGACTACGCCCACTCGGTGAGCTACCTGCGCGACGTCCCGGGCGTGGACCCGGACGAGACAGGGCTGTACGCGGAGTCGGAGGGGGCGTGGGTGTCGCCCGTGATGATGGTGGACGACCCGCGGCTCGCGTTCCAGATCCTGGTCTCCGCGCCGGTGGTCCCGCCCCGGCAGCAGGCCGCCTACGCGGTCGACAACTACCTGCGGAACACCGACGTGCCGGCCGGGGTCTTCCGTGCCATCCCGCGTGCGGTGGGCATGAGGCTGCCCGGCGGCGGGTTCGAGTACGCCGACTTCGAGGTGCGGCCCTGGCTCGAGCAGCAGGACGACCCGATCCTCGCCGTGTACGGCACGAACGACGCGTCGATGCCGCTCGAACAGGGCACGCGCGAGCTCCTGGACACCGCCGACGACGTGACCGTCCGGTTCTACGACCACGCGAACCACGGCATCAACGTCGAGACACCCGACGGGCTGGTGCTGCACCCCGACTTTGCCACCGACGTCGCCGACTGGGTGCTCGGCCTCCCCGCGACGGCGTCGGCCCCGCCCCAGCTCGCCGGAGCCCAGCCCCGGCAGGTCTACCTCGCCGCGCCGGTGCCGCAGCCGCAGTGGTACGGCGACGGCGACTGGCTGGTGGGGATGGTGATCACCGCGGCAGGGCTGCTGCTGGTGGGCCCGCTGCTGATCGGCGGTACGGCGCTGGCGGGCCGCCTCGGCCGACGTCGTTCCGGTCGCCCGGGCACGCACCTCGCCCGGGGACTGCGCGCGCCCCTGGCGGGTCTGGCGATCGGCGCGGTGGTGACCACCGTCGGGCTCGCCGTGTACCTGGCGGCGGTCGCGCGCCTCGCCCTGGACTACGAGAAGAACGCACTGGTGGTGCAGGGCGGCTGGATCGGAGTCCGGCTGCTCGGCATCGCGACGGTCGTGGCGGCGGCGCTGCTGCTCAACCGGCTCCGCGACCTGCGCGGCAGGGTCGTGCGCCCGGCAGTCGCGGACACGGCACAGCGGGTCACCGTCGCGGAGAGGGCCGGCGCCGCGGGCGTCGTCGTCCGGACGGGTTTCTGGGCGACGGTGCTCGGCGCGACGGCGCTGCTCGTCACCCTGGCGTACTGGGGCGCCTACCAGCTGGGCATCTGACCGACCCCGCCGGAGTAGAACTGTGGCGAAGTAGAGCTCTGGCGAGATAGAACGCCGGCGAGTCCGGCTTCGCCAGCGTTCTATCTCGCCAGGGTTCTATCTCGGCGCCAGCAGGGCTGAGGGCCTAGAGGTGCGGGGGGCCGGCACGGGTACGACGTCGTCGGGCACCGTGTCCGGGAGGCGCAGGTGCCGCACCTGGTCCACGTGCGTGGTCGTCGCCAGCGCGGCGCTGTGGTCCGCCGGCGCGGGCACGTGCGTCAGGTACGGGCGGGGGTGGGGGAGCCGGACCGACGGGTCCCGCCCCAGGAGCGTCGGCCGCGGGCCGCTGACGTCGAGATCGCGCAGCGGGATCGTCAGCCCGTGCCCGGTCAGCTTGGCGGTCGCCTCCTTGCGGGTCCAGGAGGCGAGCAGCGCGTCCGCGCGGTCGCGGGCCGGCAGGCGCCGCCAGGCACGCCGCTCGGCGGGCGTGAGCGCGGCGGCCGCCAGGTCCTCCAGGTCGCCGTCCGCCGGGCGCGCGTCCAGGTCCGCACCGACCCTGCCGTCACCCACCACCGCGACCAGCACCCAGGCCCGCGTGTGCGACACCGAGTAGTCGAGGGGCGCACCGGGCACGTGCGGCCGCCCGTGCTGCGGGTCGCCGCAGCGCTCGCACGACCGGTCGACGACCACCTCGTCGGGGAACACGCCGAGGTAGCGCGACAGGATCAGCCGCTGGGCGGCGCGCGACGTCAGGTGGACCGCGGTGGCGACGGAGTCCAGACCCACGAGGTGCTCGCGATCCGGTACGGTCAGCAGGCGCGTCCAGGCGTTCCGACGTCGGACCGGAACGAGCCAGACGTCGCAGGTGCGGGGTGCCGGTGCGGCAGCTAGGTCCACTGCGTTCTCCTGTGACCTCGGCGAGCTGCCGGCTGCGGCCGACAGCGGTGTTCCACCCACGTCGAATGTGATGGACGTGCGCAGAAATGCAGGTGTGACCGGACTCGCCGTGGTTCGGCCTGACAGGCTCCGTCCCCGGCGGGTAGTAACGTCGGGGACCCAACGCCACCAGCCACACTTCCCCAGTCTCGACCAGCGGCGTTATCGAGGAGTGAACGGATGATGGACCAGCACGCTTCCGAGCGTGACGAGAGAGATTCGGCAGACGGCGCGCAGGACGCGAACGGCGCGCCGACCGAACGTCTCGGCCACGAGCACGTCGCAACGATCTCCGCGGAGACCGAGTCCGGGCACACGTCCGACGACACCAGACCCTTCGCCAACATCGCGGTGGCCGACTACGTGCGCGACGCCATCGCCGCACTCGCCCTGCTCGTGTCGCTCGCGCTGCCGTGGAACCTGGCCGACCGGGGAGCCGACCGCGTCGAGGTGGTCCTGGCCGTCGCGCTGTCCCTCGCCTCGCTGACCCTGCCCTACCTCGCGCGCCTCGCCGTGCTGCCGGCCAGGTGGACCGTGCACTCCACGCGTCGCGCACGCCTGCTCACCGGGCTGCCGATCGCCGTGATCGGCCTGCTCCACCTCATCTTCGACGTCCGCAGCGGTGCGGGCGTCGGCACCGGCCTGGGCCTCGCGCTGGCGGGCGCGGCGCTCGCCGCGACCCCGCGCGACAGCGAGCTCGGACCCATCGAGGAGGACGGCGCCGTCGTGCGCGGCTGGCGCCTCGGCCTCGCCGGCGTCGGCATCCTGATCGCGGTGGGTGCCGTCACGTCCACGCTGCTCGCCGAGCTCGCCGAGGACGCGACGCTCGGCGACCGCCTGCTCGCGCCCGTCTGGCTCGCGCTGGTCGTCGGCCTGGCGTGGCTCCTGGTGGGCGGCACCGTCCGCCACGACCGTCCCTCGCGGCTCGTCCTGGTCGCCGCCGGCATCGTGCTGGCGCTGCTCTTCATCTTCACCTCGGGCGACTCGCTGACCGGCCTCGAGTCCATGCGCCCCGGCGTCACCGACCCGAGCAGGTTCGGCCTGGTGCTCCTGCCGCTCGCCGCCGCCGTCGCCGGTTCGCCCGCGGTGCGCCGCGACCCCGCGGCGGAGGAGGACGTCAGCACCGAGCAGGCTGCCGGCCTGTGGGTGCGGGTCGCCATGCGCGCGTTCGACGTCATCGTGCTGCTCGCGGTGTGCAGCGCGCTGGCCGCCCTCGTGCAGCTCATCGACCCCGGCTTCATCGGGTCCGGCGCCGGCGTGACGCTCGTGGTGCGGCTCGTGCTCGGCGTCGTCGTCGGCGGTATCGCCTGGTTCGCGCGGCGCTCGCTGCAGCGCGACCCGAGCACGGGCCACGTGCCCGCCGTCGGTGCGGCGTGCGTGGCCGGCGTGCTGGGGCTCGTCGTCGTCATCGCGACGTCCGGCGCGAGCCTCGGTGTGAACCTCGGCGACCTCCTGATGGCCCTCGGCCTGCCCGTCGTCGCGGCGTCCGCGCTGATGATCCCCAAGGCGGTGCGTGACCACTTCCAGACCGTCGGCATCGGTGGGGACACCGACGTCGACCGCAGCCAGGCCTACCTGTGGGCGCCGCCGCGCCCCAAGGGCGACAAGGCGCCGCCCGTCTCGCTCCCGGAGCAGCCCGTGCGGTCGGCGCCCGAGCTGCGCCGGCCCGCCGAGCCGCGCCGGGTCACCTCGACGGGCGCCGTGCGCACCGTCGCGGGTGCCGCCGCGGTCCAGCACGGGGTGGTTCCCGTGCAGTCCGCGAAGCCGGAGTCGAGCGAGGTCCCGATCAGCGCGATGCGCACCGTCGAGGAGCTGCGGGCAGCGGGCGCGCCCGCCGGTTCGTCGGCGAGCGAGACGGCGACCATGCCACCGGTCCGGTCCGGTGCCACGCCGGTGGCGTCCGCCCAGCCGGTCTCCGCCGCGCAGCCCGTGGCCCCCGTCCAGCAGGTGGCCTCCGCCCAGCCGACGGCGCGCATCCGGCCGGTGACCGGTCAGCAGGCGGCCCAGGCCGACGCCGGTGCGGCTGCCGGCGACGCGGGCCAGGAGCAGGTCACGCGCCGCGTCGTCGTCGGACAGGAGCAGAGCCAGCGCCCCGCGGCCGCGGACTACGGGTCCGAGCCGGGTCACACGGCAGTGCTGCCGCCCGTGGGCGGCAGGTGGACGCCGGCAGTGGCGCTCGACCCGGCCACCCCGCTGGCGGACCTGGCGAAGATCGTGCAGGAGGCGCCGCACCTGCGTCCGCAGGTCGCCGCGAACCCGTCCACCTACCCCGCGCTGCTGGACTGGCTGGGCGCCCTCGGTGACCCGCAGGTCGACGCCGCGCTGCGCAACCGCCGCTGACCCACTGCCTCGGCGAAGTAGAGCGCCTGTCCGAACGCACGCTCTACTTCGCCGACCACCGATCGGCGAAGTAGAGCGTGCGTCCGGTGTGCGGCCGGACAGGCGCTCTACTTCGCCGAGGGCGTCCGGATCGTGGGCGCGGCGGGTGGTCCGGGTCACCTCCGGGGGTACAGTGACCGCGTGCGCATGACGGTGATCCTTCTCCTTCCCTGCCGCGACGAGGCCTAGACAGGTCGGTCCCTCGTCGCGGAGGCTTGGTGTGCCGGCCATCCTCACCGAGCGAAGGACGCATGATGGAGAACAGCATCACCGCCACCACCCCCGGCGGAGTTCACGACACAGGACTGCATGGCGCAGGAGCGCATGGCACAGCGGGCGGAATCATCGAAGACAACCCGCAGCAGACCTCTGGCATGCCGATCCAGAAGTACCTCCCGTTCCACGAGCAGATCACCGTGGACATCCCCGACCGCACCTGGCCCACCAAGCGCATCGAGAAGGCTCCGCGCTGGTGCGCGGTCGACCTGCGTGACGGCAACCAGGCCCTCATCGAGCCGATGAACCCGGAGCGCAAGCTCCGCATGTTCGAGCTGCTGGTCTCCATGGGCTACAAGGAGATCGAGGTCGGGTTCCCCTCCGCGAGCCAGACCGACTACGACTTCGTCCGCAAGCTGATCGACGAGAACCGGATCCCCGACGACGTCGTGATCCAGGTCCTGACGCAGGCGCGTGCCCACCTGATCGAGCGCACGTACGAGGCGATCACCGGCGCGAAGCAGGCGATCGTGCACCTGTACAACTCGACGTCCGTGCTGCAGCGGGAGGTCGTGTTCCGGTCCGACCAGGACGGCATCGTGAGCATCGCGCTGGACGGCGCCAAGCTGTGCCGCAAGCTCGAGGAGACCGTCCCGGATACGCGGATCTACTACGAGTACTCGCCCGAGTCGTACACGGGCACGGAGCTCGAGTTCGCCGTGCGCATCTGCAACGAGGTCATCGAGGTCTTCGAGCCGACGCCGGAGCGCAAGGTCATCATCAACCTGCCCGCGACCGTCGAGATGGCCACGCCCAACGTCTACGCCGACTCGATCGAGTGGATGAGCAGGCACCTGAACCACCGCGAGAACGTCATCCTCTCGCTGCACCCGCACAACGACCGCGGCACCGCCGTCGCGGCCGCCGAGCTGGGCTACCTGGCCGGTGCCGACCGCATCGAGGGCTGCCTGTTCGGCAACGGCGAGCGCACCGGAAACGTCGACCTGGTGACCCTGGGCCTGAACCTGTTCTCCCAGGGCATCGACCCGCAGATCGACTTCCACGACATCGACGAGATTCGTCGGACCGTGGAGCACTGCAACCAGATGCCCGTCCACGAGCGCCACCCGTACGTGGGCGACCTGGTCTTCACGGCGTTCTCGGGCTCGCACCAGGACGCCATCAAGAAGGGCTTCGAGCACATGGCCGGCCGCGCGGAGGCCGCGGGGGTCACCGTCGACGAGCTGCACTGGGGCGTGCCGTACCTGCCGATCGACCCGCGCGACGTCGGCCGCTCGTACGAGGCGGTGATCCGGGTCAACTCGCAGTCCGGCAAGGGTGGTGTGTCCTACCTGCTCAAGAGCGAGCACAAGCTGGACCTGCCCCGGCGCCTGCAGATCGAGTTCTCCCACGCCGTGCAGAAGGTGACCGATGCCCAGGGCACCGAGGTCACCGGCGCGGACATCTGGCGCATCTTCACCGACGAGTACCTGCCGGTCGAGGAGAACGCGCCGTCCGGCCTGGAGCACTGGGGCCGGCTCGAGCTGCGCGGCACGCGGGCGGTGTCGGCGGAGGGCGAGCAGGACACGCTCGAGGTCGACGTGCTGGACCGCGGGCAGGAGCTGACCCTGACCGGCTCGGGCAACGGGCCCATCGACGCCTTCGTGAACGCGATCGCGCAGGTCGGCGTCAAGGTACGGGTGCTGGACTACGTCGAGCACGCGCTGTCCGAGGGTGGCGACGCCAGTGCCGCCGCCTACGTCGAGTGCGCGGTGGGCGACGACGTCCTGTGGGGCGTCGGGATCGACCCGTCGATCACGCTCTCGTCCCTGAAGGCGATCGTGTCGGCGGTCAACCGAGCGGAACGCACGGCCTGACAACCCCGAGCCCTCGCTGGTCGAGCTTCTCGAGACCGGGTCTCGACAAGCTCGACCAGCGAGGGCTCGCACTCAACGGAGCTTGGTGTAGGTGGCCTCGAAGCCGTCGGCCTGCTCCGTGTAGGTCGTCCCGTCGCAGGTGTACTCCAGCGGCTGGGTCCGGCCGTTGGGGTTGTAGGGGCCGCTCTCCTCGCCGACCTCGATGGTCACCGAGATATCCCTGAAGTCGGAGCCCTCGGTCGTGAGGACGCCGTCGTCGCCGGTCGAGACGATGTACGACGCCGTGCCGCGCCACGTCTGGATGATCTCGCCGACGGAGGACCCGGCGCGGATGGGCTCGGCGTCCTCGTAGTCGACCCGCTGGGTCCCGTCGGCGCTGAACTCCGTCACGCGTCCCTCGAAGCCGGTGAACCTGACGGTCTCGTCGAGGCTGGAGATGTCCTGCGTCGAGGTCCAGCTCTCGAGCTGCCACGTGCCCACCAGGCACTCGTCGATGACTGCCGCCGGAGAGGCGGACGCGGACGGCGTCGCCGAGGTGGAGGACGACGGCCCGGCATCGGCGTCGGCGTCGCCGGACGGCATGCCCACCAGGAACGCCGTGGCGACGCCGCCGACGATCAGGACCCCCGCGGCCGCGACGATCCAGATGAGGGGCCGGGACAGCAGGCTGCCGCGGGGTGCCTCGGGCTCCGGCTCGGGCGGGGTCTCACTGGGCGCCGCCTTCAGCACGGTCTCGTCGTCCCGCAGTGCGGTGACGTCGTCGTCGATGACGACGTTCGGGATGCCCGGCCCGGGGACGACCCTCATGGACGGGGTCCGGAGGCCGTCCGGGGTGCCGTCCAGGAAGTCGAGCACCTCCTGCAGGCTCGGCCGGGCCTCGGGGTCCTTGGCCAGGCAGGCCTGCACGAGCGGGAGCAGCCAGGCGGGGCACGTGCTGAGGTCGGGCTCCTCGTGGACCACGCGGTAGTACACGACTGTCGTGTCGCCCTCGCCGAACGCGCGCTGCCCGGTCGCGGCATAGAGGGCGACGGCGCCCAGGGCCCAGACGTCGGCCGCGGGTGTGGAGATGCTGCCGCGCACCTGTTCGGGCGCCATGAACGCGGGCGTGCCGACCTTCAGGCCGGTGCGGGTCAGCGACGTCGTGTCGAGCGCCTTGGCGATCCCGAAGTCGATGACGAACGGGCCCTCGTGGCCGAGCAGGATGTTGGACGGCTTGAGGTCGCGGTGGACGATGCCCGCCTGGTGCACGGACCGCAGCGCCTCTGCCACACCGGCCACCATGCGGCGTACGTCGGGCTCGGGCAGCGGGCCCTGGGTGCGGACGACGGCGGTGAGGGACGGTCCCGCCACGTACTCGACGGCCAGCCACGGCTGGGGGCCCTCCGGATCGGCATCGATCACCGTGGCGAGGAACCGGCCGCGCACCTTCATCGCCGTGGCGACCTCTGCCCGGAACCGGGTGCGGAACTCCGGGTCCTGGACGTATTCCTTCAGGATCGCCTTGAGGGCGAGCTTCCGGCCGGTGCGGGTCTCCGCGAGGTAGACGACTCCCATGCCGCCGGCCCCGATGCGGCCGAGAAGCTCGTAACCGCCCAGCTCCTGCGGGTCGGACGGCTCGAGCGGGTGGATCTGCGGGGCTGCCCCTGGGCCTGGCAAGATCATGGTGAAAACATACCGGATTTCCTTGAATTCACCCGACATATCCGTCATGGTGATTTGCGTTCGCTGGCTAGACGCAACTGCAGGGGGAGACATGAAGAGGAAGTTCGTGAGCCGCGCGCTCCCGTCTGCGCTCATCGCGGGCGGGCTGCTCGTCGCGGGCGGGATGTCCGCGACGGCGGCCGACGAGAGCGGCGCATCGAGCACCGAGCAGTCGACCGGTGGTCTGGGCGGCGCCCTCACGGGCACCGTCGACGCGGTCCTCGGGGACGACGGCGCCGTCGACAGCACGCTGGACCAGGTGACGGACACCGTCGGGCAGGTCACCAAGAAGGACGGCGCCCTCGACGACACGGTGCAGGGAGTCACGGGCGCGGTCGACTCCGTGGCCGGCAAGGACGGCGCGGTCGACGACGTGGTGCAGGGCGTCACGCGCAGCGCGGCCGCCGCCGAGCCGGCTGCCGAGCCGGCCGCGGCGCCGGTCGCCGCCGATCGCGGCCCCGTCGAGGACGTGGTGGGTGGTGTCACCGGCGTGCTCAACGCGGTGGCCGGAGAGAACGGCGCGGTGGACGACGTCCTGGGCGCGGACAGGCCTGAGCGGGGACTGACCGACGACCTCCCCGCGGAGCTGATCGACGACGTGGGTTCGATCGGCGAGAACGTCGGCAGGGGTGATCTCCCGGGCACGATCGGCGCGGTCGCGGGCCCGGACGGTGTCGTGGACGACCTGCTCGAGAGCCCGTCGTCCGGCGGTCCTGGTGGGGGTCCCGGTGGAGGTGGCCCGGGTGACGGCGACGGCGACGGCGGCTGGGGCGCCGGTGGCTCGGGCGACGGCTCCGGCGGCGGCACGATCCCGGTGGTCAACCCGGGCGGCGGCTTCGATCTCGGCGGACTCCTTCCCGTCTCGCCGATCGGCGACCTGCCGGGCGCGCTCGCGCAGACCGGCGGCCAGGTCGGCGCGGCGGTGGGCGCGGGACTCGCGCTCACGGCGGCAGGAGCCGCGATGATCCGCGCTCGGCGCAGGATTCTCGAGGTCCAGGGCTGACCTGCCCCGGTCGCCCCGCGCCGCGAGATCGGTCAGTCGCACACTGCTTGAGATGACTTCGGTCGGTTGCCTCGAGATCGGTCGTTCAACGGACCGATCTCGAGGCAACCGACCGAAGTCGCCGGCCACCATCCGGGCTCGCCGCGGGCGTGCGCCAGGTAACCTCCGGGGCATGGACTGGCCGGTCACCATCAACTTCCATCCCGACCGGCTCGTCGCCGACGGGAGCGAGACGCTGATCGAGCGCCTCGCGCACGACCGCGTCTGGCGTTCCCAGTTCGAGACCGGCACCAGCAACGGCGGCCTCACGGCGCACCACGGCGGCGACCGCTGGCGCTGGGAGCGGCGCATGTTCGAGGGCCGGTACGACGACGGCCCGCCGCACGAACGCCCCCGCTACGGCGCCCTCAACCACCGGGGCAGGGCCGCCGGCGGCGCCGTCCGGTTCGGCTCCGCCCACCTGCGGCTCCGCCCGCACGTGCTGGCCCGCACCACCTTCTGCTACCCCGACTCCGTCATGGAGCCCGAGCACTTCGCCACCGTCGACCCGGCACCACTGGTGGCGATGGCCGACGCCGACACGGCGGCCGGCGCCCACGACCTCCTCGACGACTACGTCGAGGCCCAGGTGCACGGCGCGATAGCCCTGCCGGACGACGTCGCCGCGCTCGTGCTGGACCCCTGCTACCGCGACACGCCCGTGGCCGACGCCGCCCGTGGGCTCGGTGTCGACGTCGAGTGGCACCACGGGTTCCGCCTGCACGTGGACGAGCTGGCGACGCGGCCGGAGTTCCGCGGGCCGGCGATCGTGGACGTGGCGCGCGCGGTCGCCGTCGGGCACACGCGCGACGGCTGGCTGGACGCGCGGGTGGTGGGGGAGGCGGTGCTCGCCGGCGAGCACGACCCGCAGGACCTCAAGAAGGTCTGGCACCACCTGGCTCGCTGGGGGCAGCCGTAGCGTGTGTTGCCGCCGGCCGGCGCATGGTCCACAGGGGTGGTGACCCCGGGTACAGCTCGGCGAAGGTCCTGGTGACCTCGAAGCCGTGCCGGCGGTAGAAGTCGACGTTCTCGGGCGTGCTCGTCTGCAGGGAGACTGGCTGGTCGTCGAGGTCCACCCGGTCGAGGCCGTCGCGCAGCAGCGCGGTGCCGACGCCCGTGCGCTGATGGTCCGGGTGCACCGCCAGCACGCCGAGGAACCAGCCCGGGTCGTTGGGGTACGACTGGCCGAGCGTGGCGTAGAGGGCGGAGAGCCGCGGCCAGTCGCTCGCGGCACGGCGGACGAACTTTCGGGTGGCGCGCGCCATGTGCGGGTCGGCCGGCCGGGTGGCGTCGAACGGGTCGTACGGATCGTCGGATCCGGCGGCGGTCCAGGAGGAGAACCCGATGATCCGGTCACCGTCCAGGGCCACCCGGGCGATCTGCGGTGGGCCGATCCGCCGTAGTGCGGTGCCGAGCATGATCAGGTGCGGCAGGCGCCGACGTTCCGGGTCCGGCAGGGTGTGGCTCCAGAGCGGGTCGTCGGCGAACGCCGCCGCCGCGATCTGGGCGGCCTCATTGCTCTGCCGTGGCCGGAAGTCGGTGATCCTCACCGCCGGAGCGTAGCGTCCGGCGGGCCTCCATCGGCCAGGGCTACAGCGTGCGGTAGTGCTCGGACATCGCCGGGTAGTAGTCGACGAAGTCGACAGCGGCAGGGTCGCCGCCCGTCTCGGCTGCGACGAGCCGGTCCAGGTAGTACTCCCAGCCGGGGCCGACGTTCTCCGCCATCGCGGGGTCGTCCATGGACTGCGCGAAGGTGAGTGTGGTGACGCCGTCCGCCTCGGCGAGGTCGAGCTTCAGGTGCCAGGTCACGGGGGCGTCCTCGCCGTACGTCCCCTTCGAGGTGAGCTCGAGCTGACGGGGAGCGTCGCACGCGTCGATCGTGTACTCCTCGGGTTCGACCTCGTCACCCTCGTAGAGCATCTCGACCGCTACCTTTCCCGTCGCCGGGTCACCGGTCCAGCGGCCTATCCAGCGGGCCAGGCGGTCCGGTTCGGTGACCGCTGCCCACACGTCGTCGATCGGGGCGCGGAACGTGCGGGTAAGGACGATGTAGGTGCCGTCCGGGCGCTGCTCCGTACGGCCGGTGGCGGTGATGTCGGTGCTCATGCTGTCTCCTCGGCGATGTCGGTGTTCGTGTGCTCGGTGTTCGTGCGCTCGATGTTCGCTGCGTCCGGGGCGGCCCGGCGGTCCCGGCCGACGCGCCGCACCTCGAGCTCCAGGCCGTCGAACGCCTGCTCGGCGATCGGCGGGGCAGGGGCAGGCTGTGCGGGCGCGAGCTCGGCGAGGAGCGCGGACACGGGCGCGAGCCCGGCCCGGTCGAGCCGGTAGTGCCGTTCCCGGCCGACGTCGTCGGCGGTCACGAGCCCCGCCGAGCCCAGGGCGCGCAGATGCTTGCTGATGGCCGGGCGGCTGATCGGATGGGCCGCCGCCATGTCGACCACCCTCGCCGGCCCGGTCGCGAGCTGGCGCAGCAGCTCGCGACGGACGGGGTCCGAGAGGGCGGCGAAGGCATCCATGGTCATATTGGTAACCTTTGGGTTACCAATCTGTCAAGCGCGGGCGCCTGCCAGCGGGCGATCCCGGCCGGTCCTCTGGCGGTCGGGCGCGGGCCGGACGACGAGCACGCCGGCCAGGCTGATCGCGAACCCCACCACCGTGAGCAGCGGCAGCCGCTCGCCGAACATGGCCCAGGCCCATGCCGCGGAGACCGCTGGGGTGAGGTAGAGCCACGTGCTCACCGCGACCGGCCCGCGCGTGCGCTGCACGTACAGGTACATGCCGTAGCCGCCGAGGAACGCCAGGCCCACCAGCCAGGCGACCGCCAGCCAGAACGACGGGTCGGCCGGCGGCGCGGCCTGACCGGTCGCGAACGCCACCACCGCGAAGAACGCGAGCGCCACGACTCCCTGGACGGCCAGGGAGTCCAGCACGTCGTGCTTCTCCTCAGGGGCCGGCCACAGGTCGCCGAGCACCGCGGCTGCCGAGAGCGAGAGCATGCCCGCCAGTGCCCAGAGGGCTCCTTCCGTGCCCGTCCCGGCGACGGCGTCGGGCCCGACGGCGAGCGCGACTCCCGCGAAGCCGATCGCGAGGCCCGCCGCCTGGCGACGTCCGCCCTTCTTGCCGAACCCGGACAGGACGACGGCGACCAGGGCGGGCTGCAGCGAGGCGAGCAGGGCTGCCGTCCCGGCCGGCAGCCCTGCCTCGACCGCGCGGAACACGCCGTAGAGGTAGCCGGCCTGGCCGAGGGCGCCGAGAACCGCCTCGCGCCGCAGGTAGCGGAGCCCGTAGCGGCGGCGGAGGACCAGCACCGCGACGAGCATCAGGGGCGCTGCGACGACGTAGCGCCACAGGAGCGTGGTCGTGGCCGGGGCGACGGGCGCGGCGAACGTGGCGCCGACGAAGCCGGAGCTCCACAGCACGACGAGCAGGGCGGGGGCGAGGTGTCCCAGAAGACTCTTTCCCATGAATTCAGGTAACCACACAGGTCGGTATACTCGCAGTGCACCCAGACCGCAGCCCGGACGGAGCGACCCGCATGCCGCGACGCAGCCCCAACCCGCACACGCCGGCCGGGGAGAAGATCCTCACCACGGCGGCCGACCTCTTCTACCACCGCGGGATCCGCGGCGTCGGCGTCGACCTGATCGCCGACCAGGCGGGGGTCACCAAGAAGACGCTCTACGACCGGTTCGGTTCCAAGGACGCCCTGGTGGCTGCCTACCTGACGCGCCGGCACGAGCGCTGGGCGACATGGTTCGGGGAGCGGCTCGCGGCACGCGGCACTGCCGGGTCCGCACGGGGTGTCGACCGGGTGGTGGCCGCCCTGGAGCTCGCGGAGGAGTGGGCGCAGGAGAACGAGCGCGGGTGCGCGTTCGTCAACGCCCACGGCGAGATCGGCGGGTCCGAGCACCCCGGCAACGCGGTGATCCTCGCGGACAAGCTGTACATGCTCGGCGTGTTCACCGACCTGCTGCGCGACGCCGGACACCCCGACGCGGAGGAGGCCGGCGCGCAGGTCCACCTGCTCTACGAGGGCGCGATGGTCGCGTACACGACGCGGGCGCAGCCGAACGCGTTCGCCGCCGCCCGGGCCGCGGCGCGGGCGCTGCTCGCGCCGGCCGGCTGAGGCGTCTACCCGGTGGGGGCTTCCGGTCGCGACGCTTCCGCGCTATTTTGTTAACGGTACCGGTCCGTTAATAAAAGGAGTAACGATGGCAGTCGACGACGTCACCGACGTGCTCGTGGTCGGAGCCGGACCTACCGGGCTCGCCCTGGCGTGCGGGCTCCGGCTGCAGGGGGTCGGCGTGCGCGTCGTCGATCGCCTGCCGGCTCCGGCGACGACGTCGAGGGCCAACTTCGTGCACGTACGCGGGTCGGAGGTGCTCGCCCGGCTGGGCGCGCTCGGCGACCTGCCGCAGCGGTCCGTACGGGCGATGCGGATCACCACCTACCTCGGCGACCGGCCGATGATGCGCATCCGGTTCGGTGACCCCGGCCTGCGGACCGCCGCGCCGCCGATGGTCGTCTCGCAGGCGCTCGTGGAGGGCGAGCTGCGGCGTCGTCTGGCTGAGCTCGGGGTGACCCCCGAGTGGGGCGTGGCGCTCACGGCCCTCACACAGGACGACGACGTCGTCACCGCGGAGCTCGACGACGGGCGGACCGTGCGCGCGCGGTGGCTCGTCGGCTGTGACGGGACGGCCAGCGCGGTGCGGAAGGCAGTCGGCATCATCGCCCCGGGCGTGCGTCTGAGCGAGCGGTTCCTGCTCGCGGACCTGCACCTGGACTGGGACCTGGACCGGACCGGGACCTCGGGCTGGGTGCACCCGACGGGGATGCTCGGAGCGATGCCGATGCCCGACGACGAGGGTCGCGGCGATCTGTGGCGGCTCATCGCGTACGACCCCGCGAGCGCGGAGCTGGAGCAGACGGCGGACGCGCCGGTGGCCGGGACGGCGGGCGCGCCGCGGGCCGCCGACGCCTACGGCCGGCGCAGCCGCCTGACCGAGGAGCAGATCCTGGACCGGTTCCGCGCGATCCTGCCCGAGCGTACCGGCCGGGACGTGCGGGTCCTGGACAGCGAGTGGCTGTCCGAGTTCACCATCCATCGCCGGCTGGCCGACCGGTACCGCGGCGGCCGCGTCCTCATCGCGGGCGACGCCGCGCACGCGCACGCGCCGTTCGGCGGGCAGGGCATGCTGACCGGCCTCGGCGACGCCGAGAACCTGGCCTGGAAGCTGGCCCTCGTCGCGCGTGGCCGGGCCGCCGAAGCGCTGCTCGACACCTACGAGGCGGAACGGCGTCCGCTGGCCACCGACGTGCTGCGCGGCACCGCCAACGTGACCCGGGTCAACGTGGCGCGCAGCCCCGTCGGGCGGTTCCTGCGCGACCAGGTGCTGATCCGGCTCTTCAACCAGCCGTGGGTCCAGCGCTGGGTCACGTTCACGACCTCCCAGCTCTGGGTGAGCTACCGGTCGGGGCCCCTGGGGGTCGGCAGGGCCGAGCGGACGGCGGCCCGGCTCGGCCGGCGGATCTGCGTCGGCGACCGCGTGCCGGACCTCGACTGCGCCCGGGGCGACGGGGCACCTACCCAGCTCTACGCCGAGCTCGGCGGGCGCTGGGCGCTGCTCGTGCCGCCGTCGGACACCGTGGGTGCCGAGCCGGCCGCCGGGCCGGGCACCGAGCCGGCCGCCGAGCCCACGCGGCTCACCCGGACGGACGGCGTCGCCGAGGCCTGGCTCGTGCGGCCGGACGGGCACCTGGCCTGGCGCGGGACCGACCCGGCGTCGGCCACACCATGGCTCGCCGACCTGCTGCGCACGGGGCGGACCCGGTGAGCGCCGCCGAGGCGACACGCGGCCGGGGGCGGCCGCGGGACCCCCGTACCGACGAGGCGATCCTGCGCGCGGCGCTGGAGCTCTTCACCGAGCACGGCCACGCGGGGACCAGCATCGAGGCGATCGCGCGGCGGGCCGGCGTCGGCAAGCTCACCGTGTACCGGCGGTGGGGGAGCAAGGACGAGCTCATCGCGGCGGCCGTGGAGTCGGCCCGGGGCGAGATCCCGAACCCGGGTACGGACGACCTCGACGGCATGTCGTACGCCGAGATCTCCCAGGTGATCGTCGACGCGCTGCCGGTCAGTGCCCGGACCCTCGCGGAGCCCGGGTATCGCGCGATGCTCGCTCAGGTCTTCGGTTCCAGCGTCACCCATCCGGGACTCATGGCGGCCTTCTGGCAGAACCACATCCTGCCCAGGCGCCGCACCGTGCACCTCGCGCTGTCGCGCGCCGTCGAGGAGGGGGTGCTGCCGCCGGAGACGGACATCGAGGCGCTCATCGACATGACGGTCGGGGCCGTCCTCTACCGCCTCCTGCGCTCCGACCCGCTCGACGCCGACGAGCTGCTGGAGTACCTGCGCGCCGTCTACGGACAGGCCGGGATGATCCCGCGGCAGTGAGCGGTGGATTGACCCGGTGGATTGACCCGGTGGATACAGTCACCCCGTGCACCAGCAGACCATCCTCCAGCCCGGCAGCCACGTCCCTGGCGGGGCCACCTACCTGCCCACCTCGGTCGAGACCGCCTACTGGGGCCGGCTGCCCTGCGCGGCGGACCGCGCGGTGCTGTCGGTGGACCCCGGGCAGGAGGTGGTCGTCGACACCCTGTCCCACGAGGGCATCCTCGAGGACCAGGGCGGCGACCCGCTCGCGTACTTCGCGGAGCGCGGCGTCGCCGAGAACGCGGTCCTGGCCGACGCCGTCGAGCTGGCGGGCGCCCGCCGCTCCCTCCTGGGCGACCGGGTGCCCGGGCTGCCGGGGGTGCCCGGCGCCCACGGCGGCCACGTCGTGACCGGGCCGATCGAGGTCCGCGGCGCCCGGCCGGGCGACCTGCTCGCGATCCGCGTGCTGGCCACCGAACCCCGCGTCCCGTACGGGGTGATCTCCAACCGGCACGGCCGCGGGGCCCTGCCGGACGAGTACCCGGCCGGCGGCGTGGACAGCGTCAGCGTCTTCGCCGAGGTGGACTCCTGGTCCGACGGCGCCGGGCGCGGGAGCCTCCCGCTCTTCGAGGGGGCCGACCGGACGGTGGGCTTCGACCTGCACCCGTTCCTCGGCATCATGGGCGTCGCTGCCGCGGGGGACGAACGGCCTCATTCCGTGCCGCCCGGTCCGTTCGGCGGCAACATCGACATCAACCTCCTGGGCGCCGGGTCCACGCTCTACCTCCCGGTCCAGGCGGCGGGGGCGCTCGCCTACGTGGGCGACCCGCACTTCGCGCAGGGGGACGGCGAGGTGGCGCTCACCGCCTTCGAGGCGTCGCTGCGGGTGCGGCTGAGCTTCGACCTCATCCCGGCGTCGGACGCCGTCGCGACGTTCGGGAAGCTGGCAGGGCCGCTCGCCGAGACCGCCGAGTTCCTGGTCCCGACCGGCCTGGACCGCGATCTCGACGTCGCCGTGCAGAACTGCGTACGGGCGGCGATCGCGCTGCTGGAGGTCCGGTACGGGATGTCGCGGGCGCACGCCTACGCGTACCTGTCGGCTGCGACGGACTTCGACATCTCGCAGGTCGTCGACGTGGTCAAGGGCGTGCACGCGAAGATCCGCAAGGCGGACTTCGCGCCCCGATGAGCGGGCGTGGTGGAGGTCCGCTTCCACCAAGCGTTCGGGCATGGTTCTCGGCTCGAGAGCATGCGCAACGCCTTGGTGGAAGCGGACCTCCACCCCTGTTCTGTCCCATCCCGGCTCTGTCTTGCAGCGCCTGGCTGGCAGCATGTGCGCATGATCTTCGACCCCAGCGTGTGGCGCGTGCGCCCCGAGCCCGGCCCGCTGACGGCACCGACCGGATCCGGCGTGCTCGACGGCGAGACCGTCGCCGTCAAGGACCTGTTCGCCGTCGCGGGCGAGCGGATCGGCGCGGGGAACCCGTCCTGGCTCGCGGCCGCGCCCGTCGAGGAGAGCCACGCGGACGCCGTCGCGTGGCTGCTCGCTGCCGGGGCCGCGCTCGCCGGGATCGCACAGACCGAGGAGTTCGCCTACTCGCTGACCGGCGCGAACGCCCACTACGGCACGCCACCCAACCCGCGGGCGCCCGGGCGCATCAGCGGCGGCTCGACGTCGGGCCCGACGACGGCGGTCGCGGCCGGCGAGGCGAGCATCGCGCTCGGGACCGACACCGGCGGTTCCGTGCGGGTGCCCGCCGCCTACCAGGGGTTGTGGGGCATCCGCCCCACGCACGACACGGTGCCCGACGGCGGGCTGCTGCCGCTCGCGCCTTCGTTCGACACGGTCGGCTGGCTGACCCGCGACGCCGCCACGCTGGCCCGGGTGGGCGACGTGCTGCTCCCCGCCGACACGGCGGCGCTGCCGGACCCGGCCCCCCTCGTGCTGAGCGACGCCCTGCTCACCCTGGCCGCGCCGGAGGTGCGCGACGCCGTCGGGCAGCTCGCGCGGGCTGCCGGGGCGCGGCCCGTCGACTGGGCGCCCGAGCCCGCCTGGCTCGCCGCGTTCCAGACCCTCCAGGCCGCCGAGGCGTGGGCCGTCCACGGCGGCTGGCTCGAAGGCCGGATGGACACGCTCGGGCCGGCGGTGCGCGGGCGGTTCGAGCGGGCGCGCGCCATCGGTGCGGCGGACGCGGACGCGGCCAGGACCGCCGTCGGGCGGGCACGGGCGCAGATCCGGGAGCGGCTGGGGGAGCGGGTGCTCGTGCTGCCGTCGACGGCGACCGTGGCGCCCCACACGGAGGAGGCAGAGGCCGCACGCGAGGCGACCATGCTGCTGACGTGCATCGCGGGGATCGGCGGGCTGCCCGCCGTCTCCGTGCCGGTCACCACGGCGGAGGGACTGCCGGCGGGCGCGTGCCTCGTCGGGCCGGCCGGGTCGGACCGGTCGCTGCTGGAGCTGGCGGGCCGGATCGGCGTGCGAGTGGTCCCGGACGGCGTGACCGTGGAGAACACGGCATGAGTCGGACGGGAGAAGGATCATGGCCCACTCCACAGCACCTCGGATCGCCCGCGGCCCGCATCAGTGGCTCGCGCTCGTCGTCGGTGTCGTCTACCTGCTGGTCGGTGCGGCCGGCTTCGCGGTGACCGGCCTCGACGGCTTCATGGAGCACGACCACAGCCAGACGCTCCTGGGCTTCGCCATCAACCCGCTGCACAACATCGTGCACCTGGTGATCGGAATCCTGGGTATCAGCCTCTGGCCCACGTCCGGCGGCGCCCGCACGTTCGGCTGGCTCCTGCTGCTCGGCTACGGCGCGGCGTTCGTCTACGGCCTGTTCGCCGTCGACAACCCGGACATCAACTACCTGAACATCAACGAGGCCGACAACTGGCTCCACCTGGGCAGCGCCGTGGTCGGCCTGCTGATCGCGGTCTGGCCGTACCGCAGGCACGTGGTGGAGCAGCCCGGAACCTCGGAGACCCTGCCCCGCGATATCAGGTAGCGCCCCACCGCTAGCCTGCGCGGATGACCAGCATCGCTGTCCTCTCCGACGTCCACGGCAACGCCCCGGCGCTCGCGGCGGTCCTCGCCGCCGTCGACGCCGCGGGGGTGGACCTCGTGCTGAACCTCGGCGACATCATCTCCGGCGCCGTCGACCCGCGCGGGACCCTGGACCTGCTCGCCACGCGGCCCGACATCGTGACCGTCCGCGGCAACCACGAACGCCAGGTGCTGACGCTGCCGTACGACGAGATGGGCACCGTCGACCGCATCGCCTCGGGCGTCCTGGCCGACGCCGACCGCGCGTGGCTCGGCTCGCTCCCGCTCACCGCCGAGCCGGTCCCCGGGGTGCTCGCCTTCCATGCGGTGCCGGACGACGACGCCACCTACCTCACCCAGACCGTCGTCGGGCCGACGGCGGAGCACCCGAGCGGCGTGCGCGAGGCGACCGACGACGAGCTGGTCGAACGACTCGGGGCCGCGTACGGCACGCACGACCTCTACCTGTGCGGGCACACCCATCAGGCCCGGATCCGGCCGCTGCCGGACGGGTCGCTGCTGGTCAACCCCGGCAGCGTGGGCTGGCCCGCCTACTCCGATGACGCCCCGCTCCCGCACCGGGTCGAGGTCGGCGCGCCGGAGGCCCGGTACGCGATCCTGTCCGACGCGGCGGACGGGTGGACGGCCCAGCTGCTCGCCGTCCCGTACGACCACGAGGCCGCCGCCGCCCTGGCGGACGAGCTGGGCCGGCCGGACCTCGCCCACATGCTCCGGACGGGCCGGCTCTCCTGACGCCGGAGCCGGCGAAGTTTTACCCGACTGAAACGCGCGTCTCACCGCGGGGGACACTTTGAAACTAAGTTTGTCCTCGTGGACCTCACGACCTTCAATGCCCTGCCCGCCGCCGACGCCGCTGCGACGGTCCGCCCGTGCGCCGACATCGACTCCTGGGTCGACGACGTGGTGGCCGGCCGCCCCTACCTGTGCCGGGACTCGCTCCTGCTGCGAGCGATGCGCGCCGCCGCCGAGTGGACGGCCGCCGACGTCGACGCGGCGCTCGCGCACCACCCCCGCATCGGGGAACGTGCGTCGGGGGACAGCACCGAGGCGCGGCTGTCCCGCACCGAGCAGCCGACGGCGGCCGAGGCGACAGCCGCCCGGATCGCCGCCGGCAACGTCGCGTACGAGGAGAAGTTCGGCCGGATCTACCTGGTCCGGGCCGCCGGGCGCACGGCGGACGACATCCTCGCCAACCTGACCGAGCGACTTGGCAACGACCCGGCCACCGAGGCCCTGGTGACCGCCGAGCAGCTACGCCAGATCGCGCTGCTGCGCCTGGAGACGCTCGTCGAGGAGCCGGCTGCGGAGCCTGCCGAGGCGGCGTCGTGAGCACCGCTTCCACGCACGTGCTCGACGCCGCGCGCGGCCTCCCGGCCGGGGGGCTGGCGGTCACGCTCGAGCGGGTCTCGACAGGCTCGACCAGCGAGGCCGACGGGACCCGGCACGCCGTGACCGACGACGACGGCCGCATCAGCTGGGGCGAGGTCACGCCCGGGCGGCACGTCCTGACCTTCGCCGCCGGCGACTGGTTCGCGGCGCAGGACCGGGAGACGTTCTTCGGCCAGGTGGTGCTCGACGTCGTGCTCGGGCCGGACCACACGCACGTCGCCCTCCTGCTGAGCCCGTTCGCCTACACCACCTACCGGGGGAGCTGAATGTCGATAGTCCTGGGACCCAACCAGTACGGCAAGGCCGAGGTGCGGCTCGTGCGCGTCGACCGTGGCACGGCACGGCACCGCATCACCGACCTCAGCGTCACCTCGCAGCTCCGCGGCGACTTCCGCGCCACGCACGAGTCCGGGGACAACACCGGCGTCGTCGCGACGGACACGCAGAAGAACACCGCGTACGCGTTCGCGCGGGACGGCGTCGGATCGCCGGAGACGTTCCTGCTGCGGCTCGCCCGGCACTTCCTCCAGGAGCCGCAGATCAGCGGCGGGCGCTGGCTCGCGGAGCAGTACGGCTGGGAGCGGATCGCGGCGGATCCGGGACGGGACGGCGGCCCTTCGACAGGCTCAGGACGGCGCGTCGGCCACGACCACGCGTTCGTGCGGGGCGGCGCCGAGCGGCGGACCGCGCTGGTCCACGCCGACCCCGCCGGCCTGACCGTGCTCGCGGGGCTGCGCGACGTCACGGTGCTGAAGTCGACGGGTTCGGAGTTCGCGGGGTTCCCGCGCGACCGGTACACGACGCTGCCCGAGACCGAGGACCGGATCCTCGCGACCGACGTCAGCGGGTGGTGGCGGTACGAGCAGTCGTTCGTCGACTCCGCGGGCCCCGAGGAGTACGACGAGCGGTTCGCGGCGGTCCGCTCGATCCTGCTGGCGACCTTTGCCGAGCTGCACTCCCTGGCCCTGCAGCAGACCGTGTACGCGATGGGCAGGGCGGTGCTGGAGGCGTATCCCGACATCGCCGAGATCCGGCTCTCGTGCCCGAACAACCACCACTTCCTCGTCGACCTGGAGCCGTTCGGCCTGGACAACCCCGGCGAGGTGTTCTTCGCCGCCGACCGGCCCTACGGGCTGATCGAGGCGGCCGTCCAGCGCTCCGCGGACGACGACGCCCCGGACGGTTCCGGCGCACCGGCGGCAGAGCATCCCGTCTGGTCCACGATCGGAGGATTCGTATGAGCGGCAGCTCGGGGGCCGGCGGGAGCCTGGTCGTCGCGTCCGAGCGGGTCCTGGTGGAGGGCGAGCTCCGGCCCGCGGTCCTGCGGATCGAGGGCGACCGGATCGACCAGGTCTGGTGGGGCACGTCCGACCCGGCCGCCGTCCTCAAGCCGGCCGACGACCTGTTCGGCGAGGTGCTCGGCGCCGTCCCCGCACCCCCGCCGCAGGTCGTCGAGCTCGGCGACAGGGTGCTGCTGCCCGGCGTCGTCGACACGCACGTGCACGTCAACGAGCCCGGCCGCACCGCATGGGAGGGGTTCGCCTCGGCGACCCGGGCGGCGGCGCTCGGCGGGATCACGACGATCGTCGACATGCCGCTCAACTCGCTCCCGCCGACCACCACCGTGCAGGCCCTGGAGACGAAGCGCGCGGCCGCCGAGGCAGTGCGGGCGCGCGGCGAGCTGCACTGCGACGTCGGCTTCTGGGGCGGTGCCGTCCCCGGCAACGCCGACGACCTCGAACCGCTCTGGGACGCGGGGGTCTTCGGCTTCAAGTGCTTCCTCGCCGACTCGGGAGTGCCCGAGTTCCCGCCGCTCGCGCCGGGCGAGCTCCTGGAGACTGCGGACCGGATCGCGCGGTTCGGCGGCCTGCTCATCGTGCACGCCGAGGATCCGGCGGCCCTCGCGGCCGCCCCGCACGAGGGCAGCCGCGCGTACGCGGACTTCCTGCTCTCGCGCCCGGACGAGGCGGAGACGACGGCGATCGCCGGGCTGCTCGACGCCGTCCGCGAGACGGGTACGCGCACCCACGTGCTGCACCTGTCGTCAGCCAGGGCGCTCGACCTGATCGCCGAGGCCAAGGAGGAGGGCCTGCCGGTCACTGCCGAGACCTGCCACCACTACCTCGTGTTCGACGCCGAGCACATCCCCGACGGCGACGCCGCCTTCAAGTGCTGCCCGCCCATCCGCGACCGCGGCAACCAGGACGCGCTGTGGGACGGCCTGCGCGCGGGGATTCTCGACTGCGTGGTCAGCGACCACTCGCCGGCCACCGCCGAGGAGAAGTACCGGGGCGCTGTGCCCGGCGAGGTCGACCTGCAGCAGGCCTGGGGCGGCATCTCGGGCCTGCAGGCCGGGTTCCTCGCCCTGGCGGACGCCGCCCGGCGCCGCGGCGTCTCCCTCGCCGACGTCTCCCGCTGGACCTCGGCGAACACCGCCGCGCTGGTGGGCCTGGACCGGGTCCCGCGTGCGAAGGGCGTGATCGCGGAGGGCGCCGCCGCCGACCTGATCGTCTACACCCCTGACGCGACGACAACCTTCCGCGCCGCCGACCTGGCGCACCGCAACAAGATCAGCGCGTACGACGGCCTGACCGTCACCGGCTCCGTCGTGCCTTCGTTGGTCGAGCTTGTCGAGACCCCGGTCTCGACAAGCTCGACCAACGAAGGCACGACGAACGGTGGCGGCAAGCTCCTGAGGAGGCCCGCATGAGGCAGATCCATCCGCCCGCCCGGCTGCTGATGGGTCCCGGGCCCGTCGACGCCGACCCGCGCGTCCTGCGCGCCATGGCGGCGCCGCTCGTGGGCCAGTTCGACCCGTTCATGACCGACACGATGACCGAGGCCATGGCGCTGTGGCGCACGGTCTGGGACACCGCCAACGAGCAGACCTTCCTCGTGGACGGCACCTCGCGCGCCGGGATCGAGGCGGCTCTCGTGTCCCTGCTGGAGCCGGGGGACCGGGTGCTGGTCCCGGTGTTCGGCCGGTTCGGGCACCTGCTCGCGGAGATCTGCGCGCGCGCCGGGGCCGAGGTGCACACCATCGAGAGCGAGTGGGGCACGGTCTTCGACCCGGGGCAGGTCGAGGACGCCGTCCGCCGCGTGCGGCCGCGCCTGCTCGCCGTCGTGCACGGGGACACCTCCACGACCATGGCGCAGCCGCTCGCCGAGCTGGGCCGGATCGCCCACGAGCACGACGCCCTGCTGTACGTCGACGCCACCGCGACGCTCGGCGGCAACCCGTTCCACACCGACGAGTGGGGCATCGACGCGGCGACGGCCGGGCTGCAGAAGTGCCTGGGCGGGCCGTCGGGCAGCGCGCCCGTGACGCTCTCGCCCGCGGCGGCCGCGGCGATCGACCGGCGCAAGCACGTCGAGGCCGGCATCCGCACGTCGGACGACGTCGCCCCGCACGGCGCCCCGATCGTGTCCAACTACCTCGACCTCGCCCAGATCATGGAGTACTGGGGTCCGCGCCGCCTCAACCACCACACCGAGGCGACGTCGATGCTGTACGCGGCCCGCGAGTGCGCGCGGCTGCTCAAGGACGAGGGCATGGCGACGGCGGTGGCCCGGCACGCCCGGCACGGCGGCGCGATGCTGGCCGGGGTGCGGGGCCTGGGCCTGGAGGTCTTCGGCGACGTCGGCCACAAGATGCACAACGTGGTCGCCGTGCGCATCCCCGACGCCGTGGACGGGGACGCCGTCCGCGGCGGGCTCCTCGACAACTTCGGGATCGAGATCGGCACGTCCTTCGGGCCGCTGCACGGCGTCGTCTGGCGGATCGGGACCATGGGCTTCAACGCCCGCCGGGACGCCGTCCTCACCACGCTGGCCGCCCTGGAGCACGAGCTGCGCCGCGCGGGCTTCGCCACCCCGCCGGGTGGCGGCGTCCAGGCCGCCCTGGCGTCGTACGAGGAGGCGGGATCGTGAGCCCGATCGGAACAGCGGACTGGGTCATGGAGCGGTGCGACGACCTGACGCGCCACTCGTCGCGCCCCGACGCGCTCGAACGTGTCTACCTGTCGCCCGAGCACTCCGCCGCCAACATGGCGGTCCGGGCCTGGATGCTCGACGCGGGCCTCGACACCGAGACCGACGCCGCGGGCAACCTCTGGGGTCGCCGCGCCGCCGACGGCACGCCCCAGCGGCCGGGCACCGCCGGCGAACCGGCGCTGGTGCTGGGTTCGCACCTCGACACCGTGCCCGACGCCGGACGGTACGACGGCATGCTCGGCGTCGTCCTCGCCATCGCCGTCGCGCACCGGCTGCGGGACGTCCCGCTCCCGTTCGCGCTGGAGGTCGTCGGGTTCTCCGACGAGGAGGGCACCCGGTTCGGCAAGGCGCTGCTGGGCAGCTGCGCGGCGTCGGGCCAGTGGGACCCGGCCTGGTGGGACCAGGCGGACGCCGACGGCGTGACCCTGCGCGAGGCGTTCCTGCAGTTCGGCCTGGCCCCGGACCGTGTGGGCGACGCCGCCCGCCGCCCCGAGGACCTCGTCGGGTATCTGGAGGCGCACATCGAGCAGGGGCCGGTGCTGGAGTCGGCGAACCTGCCGCTCGGGTACGTCACGTCCATCGCGGGGGCGCGGCGGTTCGTGCTCACGATCACCGGCGAGGCCCGGCACGCGGGCGGCACCCCCTTCAGCCGACGGCGGGACGCGCTGGTCGCCGCCGCGCACCTCGTCACCCGGATCGAGGAGCTGGCCAAGGCGACCGACTGCCTCGCCACCGTCGGCGACATCCGGGTGGAGCCCGGCGCCGTGAACGTGATCCCCGGCCTGGCGGAGCTCACGCTCGACCTGCGCGGCCGCACCGACAACGGGCGCGACGCGCTGTGGGACGAGATATCGGCGGCCGGCCACGACATCGCGCAGGAGCGGGGCGTGAAGCTCGAGGTCGTCGAGACCCACCGGGCGCCGTCGACCGCCTGCGCCGAACGGATGCAGGCCGCGGTCGCGGCGGGGATCGCGGAGGCGACCCGTTCGACAGGGGTGGCGGCGCCGTCGGCCACCAGCGCCGCAGGGGTGGCGGCGCCATCGGGCTCCGTGCTCGGGCTCTGGAGCCCCGCAGGCCACGACGGCATGGCGATGGACGCGGTGACCGACGTCGGCATGCTGTTCCTGCGCTGCCGCGACGGGATCAGCCACCACCCGGACGAGCACGTGGAGGCCGAGGACGTCGCCATCGCGCTCGACGCGTTCACCGAGGCGGTGCTCGCGCTGGCTCGCGACCACGAGGAGGCACGATGAAGGCCGCGGTCACGCCGCTCGAGGACCGGATAGCCGCTGGCTACCGCGACCTGTCCCCGCAGGAGCGGCGGGCCGCCGACGCCCTGCTGGACCACCTCGGCGACCTGGGGACATACCGGGCCACGGAGCTCGCCGCGCTCGCCGGGGTCTCGAAGGCGACGATGAGCAGGCTGTTCCGCAAGCTCGGCTACGAGGACTTCGAGGGGCTGCGCGAGCACCTCCGCGTGCAGCGCGGGCGCGGGCTGCCGATCGCCGTCGACCCCTCGCCGGGCCTGCGCGAGCGGCTGGAGCAGGAGGTCAAGAACCTCGAGAAGGTCTACTCGACCCTCGACGACACGATGCTCGACGAAGTCGCCGAGGCGCTCGCCACGGCGCGCGACGTGGTGGTCGTCGGACGCCGTGGCTCGCTCGGGCCGGCCGCCCAGCTGCGGCGCAACCTGATCCAGGTGCGCGGCCGGGTACACCTCGCACCGGCACCTGGCCAGTCGCTCGCCGACGACCTCGTCGGGCTCGGGCCCAAGGACGTCGTGGTCGTGGTCTCGATCCGCCGGCACGCGTTCAAGGTCCCGGCGATGGTCGAGGCCCTGCTGGCCGACGGCGTCCGGGTGCTCCTGCTCGCGGACTCCAGCCTCCGGCACCTCGCGAGCGCCGTGACCTGGTGGATCGAGTGCCCGATCACCACGGAGGGCGCCTTCGACTCGATGGTGGCGCCCGTCAGCGTGGTGGCGGTCCTGTCGGACCGGGTGCACGGGGCGCTCGACGGCGCGGCCGACCGCGTCGAGGCGATCGACGCCAGGTACGCCCTGCTGCGCGAGATCGACGAGAGCTGACCGGCGGCGCCATGGATCTCGACATCGACACCGTGCGGACGGCGCGGACGCGGGCCGACTGCGTGCTGCGGCCCGGCGAGGCCTTCCTGGGCGGGGGCACGTACCTGTACTCCGAGCCGGTCCCCGCGGGGGTGACCGGCCTGGTGGACCTGACGGGGATGGGCTGGGAGCCGTGGTCCGTGGACGGCGCGGGGCTGCGGGTCGCCGGGACGTGCACGCTGGCCGAGTTCGTGTCCGGGCCGGGTGCGCTGGGCGCGGATGCGGGCGGGCCGTATCGCGCGCTCGCTCTCGTGGCGCCGTGCGTGTCGGCGCTGACGCTCTCGTCCAAGGTCGCTCGGACGGCGACCGTCGGCGGCAACCTGGCGCTGGGGCTGCCGGCCGGGTCGATGGTGGGACTGTTCGCGGCGCTGGACGCGGTGGCGGTGATCTGGACGTCGGGGGTCTCGACAGGCTCGACCAGCGGGGTTGGGTCGCGGGAGGTCGCCGTGGCGGATCTCGTCACTGGCGCCGGGGTCGTGGACCTCGCGCCGGGGGAGGTGCTGCGTGAGGTACGGGTGCCTTCTGCCGTGCTCGCGCGGCGCACGGTGTTCCGCCGGGCGTCGCTGACCTCCACCGGCCGCACGGCAGCCATGGTGACGGGACGGGCGGGCGACCAGGGTCCGACGCTCACGGTGACCGCGTCCGTGGCGGCGCCGCTCAGCCTGCACGCCCGCGACCACGCGGCGGTCGACCGGTGGATCGACCGGCTGGACAGCACCGGCGCGTGGTTCGAGGACGTGCACGGCAGCCGCGGGTGGCGCGCCGCGATGACACGGCGGCTCGCCCACGAGGCGTTCGACGAGCTGGTCGGTGCGTCATGAGGATCGACGGCGTCGAGGCCGCGGCAGAGCCGCGCCCCGGCCAGTGCCTCCGCACCTACCTGCGGGAGCAGGGGGCCACGGCGGTCAAGAAGGGCTGCGACGCGGGCGACTGCGGCGCGTGCACGGTCCTGCTCGACGGCGCCCCGGTGCAGTCATGCCTGATCCCCGTGCACCGGGCGGCAGACTCCGAGGTGGTGACGGCCGCGGGGCTGGGCCGGTTCGGGCCGGGCGGCGACCCTTCCGCGGACGCCGACCACCTGCACCCCGTGCAGCGGGCGTTCGTCGAGGCGGCAGGATTCCAGTGCGGCTTCTGCACACCAGGCATGGTCTGTACGGTCGCGGGGCTGGGGATCGCCGAAGTAGAGCGCTTGTCCGGGACCAGCGCGGACCAGCCGGCCGAGGAGGCGGACAAGCGCTCTACTTCGGCGATCTCGGTGGGGGAGGTGCTCAAAGGGAACCTTTGTCGGTGCACCGGGTACCGGTCTATCCGGGACGCCCTCGCCGGCCGGGTGAACACCGAGGTGGCTCCGGCGGGGGAGGCGTTCGGCCGCGCCGTCGTCGCGCCCGCCGCCGCCCGCGTCGTGAGCGGCCGCGAGGCCTACACCCTGGACGAGCCCGCCCCGCCCGGGCTGCTGCACGTCGCGGTCCTCGGCAGCCCGCACCCGCACGCCCGGATCACCCACATCGACGCGACGGCGGCCCGCGGCGCGCCCGGCGTGCACCTCGTGCTCACCCATCACGACGTCCCCGGCACCCTCTACTCGACCGCCCGCCACGAGAACCGCCTCGACGACCCCGACGACACCCGCATCCTCGACCCCGTGCTCCGGTTCGTGGGCCAGCGCGTCGCGGTCGTGGTCGCGGAGACACCCCGGCAGGCCCGCGACGCGCTCGCCCTGGTCGACGTCGAGTACGAGACGCTGCCCGCCGTCTTCGACCCGGAGACGGCCAGGCAGCCCGGCGCGCCCCTGCTCCACCCCGGCAAGACACCTGGCGAGCACCGCGTCGCGGAGGCGAGCCGGAACGTCGTCGCGCAGCTGCACGAGGAGTACGCCGAGCCGGGGCACGACGGCGTCGCCGCGGCGCTCGCGGCATCGGCCGCCACCGTGGAGGGCACCTGGACCACCGACCGCGTGAACCACGTGGCGCTGGAGACGCACGGCGCGCGGTCGTGGCTCGCGCCCGGCACAGACGGCGACATCCTGCACGTGCGCACCTCCACGCAGGTGCCGTTCCTCGTGCGCGACGAGCTGGCCCGGCTCCTGGACCTCCCTCAGGAGCGGGTGCGTGTGGTGGCGGGCCGCGTGGGCGGCGGGTTCGGGGGCAAGCAGGAGCTGCTCGTCGAGGACGTCGTCGCGCTCGCGACCCTGCGCACCGGCCGGCCCGTGCAGTGGGAGCTCACGCGGGAGCAGCAGTTCACGATCGTGCCGTGCAGGCACCCGATGCGGATCGGCGTCCGCGCGGGCGCCGACGCGGACGGACGGCTGACGGCGCTCGCGATCGACGTCCTGGCCGACACCGGCGCCTACGGCAACCACGCGCCCGGCGTCATGTTCCACGGCGTGCACGAGTCGATGGCCGTCTACCGGGCCCCGAACAAGCGCGTCGACGCGGAGTCAGTCTACACGAACAACGTGCCGTCCGGCGCGTTCCGCGGGTACGGGCTGGGGCAGGTGCAGTTCGCCATCGAGGGTGCGATCGACGAGCTGGCCGCACAGCTCGGCCTCGATCCCGTCGAGATGCGGCGCCGGAACGTGATCCGGCCGGGCGACGCCTTCGTCGTGGGGCGGCCGGTGGACGGGGACCTGGAGTACGGGTCCTACGGCCTGGACCAGTGCCTCGACCTGGTCGAGAGCGCCCTGGCCCGGCCGCGTCCGCCGGTCGACCCGCACCCGCCGGTCGACCCGCACCCGCCGGTCGAGCCTGTCGAGACCGGGCTGGACGAGGAATGGTCGGTCGGCACCGGCGTAGCCCTCGCGATGATCGCGACCATCCCCCCGCGCGGCCACTTCACGCACGCCAAGGTCTCGGTCGATGCCGACGGCGACTTCGTGGTCGACGTCGGGACCGCCGAGTTCGGCAACGGCACCACCACGGTGCACGCGCAGCTCGCGGCCACGGAGCTCGGGGTGCCGGTCGAGCGGGTGCGCGTGCGCCCGTCGGACACGGCGACGGCCGGCTACGACACGGGCGCCTTCGGTTCGGCGGGCTCGGTAGTAGCGGGCTTGGCGGTCCAACGAGCGGCGTCCGCTCTCAAGACCAAGCTGGACCAGCTGAGTGCTGGGTATTTGCCCTCTCGAAACGGTTCGGCAGGACAAATACCCAGCACTCAACGGGTCGGGATGTGGGCTGAGGCTACGCATGACGGGTCGCCTCGGTCCGTTGCCTTCAATGTGCACGGGTTTCGGGTCGGCGTGCATCGGGGGACCGGGGAAGTGCGGATCCTGCAGTCGGTGCATGCCGCCGACGCCGGGGTCGTGATCAACCCGGAGCAGCTGCGCGGGCAGATCGACGGCGGCGTGGGGCAGGCGCTCGGCTCGGCGACGACGGAGCGGATGGTGGTGCGCGACGGCGTCGTCGTGACGCGCGCCCTGCGGCACTACCGCGTGCCGCAGCTGTCCGACGTCCCGGTCACCGAGGTGCTGTTCGCCGACACCGTCGACCGCCTCGGGCCCCGCGGCGCGAAGTCGATGAGCGAGGCCCCGTACAACCCGGTGGCCCCGGCGCTGGCGAACGCGATAGCGGACGCCACGGGAGCCCGGCCGCGTGACCTGCCGATCCAGCGGGACCGGCTGTGGGAGCTGCTGCGCGCTACGTCAGCAGCCGCACCGACCGGCCGTGCGGGTCGGTGAGCGCCACCGGCTCGCCGTGGCGGGCCAGGATGAACTGGGGCGAGAGGCCCTCGGGAAGCCTGGCCGCGACGGCGGGCAGGACGGTCCAGCCCTCGTTGCTCAGCCAGACGGCGCCGCGCGTGCTCCTGAGGCCGGCCATCATGGCCTCGAACGTCGCCAGCTCGGCGGGCGCGAGGTAGTAGAGCGCGGCGGAGCTCTGCACGACGACGGTGGCCTCGGCGGGTGCCGAGGCCACCAGGTCCGGCAGGCCGTCGAGCAGGTTGCCGGGGACGAGCCGCGGCGGGTCCTGGGCCACCACGCGCGCGGCGGTGCGGAGCGTCACGATCCGGTCGGTGTGCTCGGGCCAGACCAGCGCCTCCAGCCAGGCGAGGTCGGCCGGGTCGCGCACGTCCAGGGGGTTGAGGTCGATACCGGCGCGCCAGACGACGTCAGGCATCCGCGTCGGCACCGGGCCCTCGATGTCGCACGGCAGCACCACATCGGCCGGGCCGTCGGCCGGATCGAGGCGGGTGCGGCCGCCGTCGGGCGACGTGTACAGGTAGGAGTACCGGTCCGGGTAGAGGCACAGCCCCGCCGACGCGCCCACCTCGATCAGCGCGATCGGCCCGTCGATCGCGGCAAGGGCCGGCAGGAGCGTGGCGCAGCGCCGCGGCTCGTTGGTCTGCGTGGTGTGGGTGCGCATCACCTGCTCGACGTCGGGCCAGGCGGCGTGCAGCCAGGGCCGCACCTCGGCCCAGCCGCGGGCGGGCGCCCCCGCCAGCCGCGCTGCCGCGAACAGCAGGTTGGGCTGCCGCCTGGCCTCGGGCAGCGTGTCGAGCAGGGCGCACAGCTCCGGGTCGACGGCGACCCCGCACGCCCAGTCCTGGTACGTGGGCGAGCCGCCGTTGAGCGCCTGGCTCCCGGCGAACTGGCGGTAGACGGCGGCGGTATCCACACGTGTCACGCTACCGACCGGATTGCGGGTGCTGAACGTAGGAGCGACTGCGCCTACGTTCACCCTCCGCTCGAAACAGGTGTTTCGTGGGGGTGACCTGCTGGGAACGCAATTGAAATCCGGCGGTGCGAGCATCGAAGGGTGATCAGCCATACCGAGAAGTCCGGCACGTCCCTGGCCTCCGTGAGCCCGGACGACGAGACCTGGCTCGCCCGCGCCGTCGAGGTCGCCACCCAGAACGTGGCCGACGGCGGTGGCCCCTTCGGGGCCGTCGTCGTGCGCGACGGCGTCGAGGTGGCGGCGGCCGGGAACCGCGTGACCCGCGACCTCGACCCCACGGCGCACGCCGAGGTGGTGACGATCCGGGCCGCGTGCCAGGCCCTCAACACGTTCTCGCTGGCCGGGGCGACGCTCTACGCCTCGTGCGAGCCCTGCCCGCTGTGCCTGTCCGCGGCGCTGTGGGCCCGCGCGGACCGGGTCGTCTTCGCCGCGGACCGGCATGACGCGGAGCGGGCCGGCTTCGACGACCGCGAGTTCTACGAGCTCCTGGAGCGGGACCGCTCGACGTGGCCCAACCCCGTCGTCGAGCACAGGATCACCCGCGCGGGAGAGCCCTTCGAGGCATGGCGTGCGTACACCGCACGCACGCCGTACTGACCGCCCGGGTAACGATCCGGTCGCGCGCCGCACGTTTTACGGCGGCGTAACCCGTGGACGCCGGGCGCGAAACCACGGGTCCTTAGCGTCCGGCTCGAAAAGAAACGCGGGTTTCGGCTCACCCCACTTAGCACAACAGGAGAATCACTCATGATGCTTTCCCGTCCTGGGCGCGCTGCGCGCCTGACGGCCGTCGCGGCCGCTGCCTCGCTCGCCCTCGCGGCGTGCGCCTCCGGCGACGACGCCCCTGCTGAGGGGGAGGGCCTCGGCGACCTCACGGTCCAGCTCTCCTGGATCAAGAACGCGGAGTTCGCCGGCGAGTTCATGGCCGACAGCAAGGGCTACTACACGGACGCCGGCTTCGGCGAGGTCACGCTCAACGCCGGCCCCGGCGCCACCGAGAACCTGGTGGCCTCCGGCAAGGCCGACTTCGGCCTGACCAACGCGGTGACCGTCGGCCAGGTCGTCGCGAACGAGGACGCGCCCATCAAGATCGTGGGCACCACGTTCCAGAAGAACCCGTTCACGATCCTGTCCCTCAAGGACGGCGCGGACATCGCGACGATCGAGGACCTCAAGGGCAAGAAGATCGGCGTGCAGGACGGCGGCAACGGCCTGCTGTTCTCGGCCCTCCTGGCGGCCAACGGCCTCACCGAGGACGACGTCGAGATCGTGCCGGTGCAGTACGACCCGCAGCCGCTGGTCAACGGTGAGGTCGACGGGTTCCTTGCGTACGTGACCAACGAGTCGATCATCGTCGAGGCCCAGGGCGAGGAGGTCACCAACCTCCTGTTCGCCGACAACGGGCTGCCGTTCGTCGCCGAGTCGGTCATCGCGACCGACGAGACCATCGCCGAGCGCCCCGAGGCGGTCAAGGCGTTCCTCGAGGCAGAGATCAAGGGCTGGACCGACGCCTGCACCGACCTGGAGGGTGGCGCGAAGCTCGCCGTCGACGAGTACGGCGCCGACCAGGACCTCGACCTGGAGAAGGAGATCGAGCAGAACACCGTGCAGTGCGAGGAGCTGATCAACTCCGACGAGACCGCGGAGAACGGCCTCTTCACGATCAGCGACGAGCTCATGGCGCAGAACATGGCGACGTTCGAGGCGGCCGGGATCGACGCCACCCAGGAGGACGTCTTCGACCTGTCGCTCCTGGAGGAGCTGCTGGCAGAGAAGCCCGAGCTCAAGGGCTGATCGTGACAGACCAGTCCATCACCGATCTCCCGGTAGGCGCCGGCCCCACCCCGGAGGGTGGGGCCGGCACCGGCCTGCACATCGCCAACCTGTCCAAGACGTTCGGTTCGGGCCGCAAGACGGTGACCGCGCTCGACGACGTCACCCTGCACACCGACCAGGGCAGCTTCCTGTCCCTGCTGGGCCCGAGCGGCTGCGGCAAGTCCACGATCCTGCGGATCCTCGCGGGGCTGGAGGCGCCGACGTCGGGCACCGCCAAGGTGGACGGCAAGGACGCGCAGCAGCTGCGCGCGGGCCACGAGCTCGGCATCGCGTTCCAGGACTCCGCCCTGCTGCCCTGGCGGTCCGTCGAGTCCAACCTGCGGCTGCCGTTCGAGGTCTCGGGCGAGCCCGTCGACCGCGAGCTGATCGCCGAGCTCATCCGGCTCGTCGGCCTGACCGGCTTCGAGAAGGCCAAGCCGGGTCAGCTCTCGGGCGGAATGCGGCAGCGGGTGTCCATCGCGCGCGCCCTGGTGGTCAAGCCGTCGGTGCTGCTGCTCGACGAGCCGTTCGGCGCCCTCGACGACATGACCCGCCAGCGCCTCAACCTCGAGCTGCTGCGGATCTGGACCGAGAAGCCGGCCACCACGCTCATGGTCACGCACGGCATCTCGGAGGCCATCTTCCTGTCCGACCAGGTGGCGGTCATGAGCCCGCGGCCCGGCCGGATCAAGGAGATCATCGAGGTGGACCTGCCGCGCCCGCGCCTGCCCGAGATGATGCGCAGCCCGGAGTTCCACGCCCTGCACGACCGGGCGTCGGAGCTCCTGTTCACGGCCGATGAAGATGCCTGACGGCGCCCGCGCCCGCGCCTGGCTGGGCGGCGCGGCCGGGCTGGCCGGCCTCGTCGCGCTGTGGTGGCTGCTCGCGGTCACGGTCTTCGACGGCTCGTCGATGCCGACGCCGCCCGGCGTGCTCCGGCAGTACGGCGCCGACGGCTGGGCCTTCTACGCGAACAACTTCGGCGGGACCGTCGTCGAGGCGCTGATCGGGTTCGCGTGGGGCAACGGCCTGGCGCTCGTCCTCGCGGCCCTCGTGCTGCTCACGCCGCGGCTGGAGCCGGTGATCTCGCAGATCGCGGTCATCAGCTACTGCGTGCCGACCATCGCCGTCCTGCCGATCCTGTACATCGTGCTCGGCCCGCCGGACTCGGGCGAGCCCTCGCCGACGGCGATCGTCCTGGCGGCGCTGTCCGTCTTCTTCACCACGGTCGTCGGGGCGGTGCTCGGGTTCCGGTCCGCGGACCGGGCGGCGCTCGACGTCGTCCGCGTGTACGGCGGGGGCCGCTGGAAGCAGCTCGTCACGGTGCAGCTCGTGTCCGCGCTGCCGGAGATCATCAGCGCGCTGAAGATCGCGGCGCCCGCCGCGTTCCTCGGCGCGATCCTGGGGGAGTACATCGGCGGTGTGGACCGCGGCGTCGGACCCGCGCTCATCGCCGCCGGTCAGGGCCTCATGGTCGAGCGGGCCTGGGGAATCATGTTCGCCTGCGCGCTCGTCGCGGGCATCGGGTACGCGGCGTTCGGCCTGCTGGGCCGGGTCGCGGTGCCGTGGTCGACCGGAGGAGGACGAGGATGAGCGAGCTCTCGAGCACGCGGGTTGAGCTTGTCGAAACCGGGGTCTCGACAGGCTCGACCAACGGCGGAGGCACCGGCCGCGCCCTCGCGACCGGTCTGGGCAGGGCGCTCGGCACGGCGCTGCTCATGCTCGTGATCCTCACCGCGGTGTGGGTCGTGTCGGTGGCGCTGGTGGACAACACCTTCGTCGCCAAGGGCCCCGCCGAGGTCTACGAGTTCCTCTTCGCCGACGACGACGCCGCCCGGACCCGCGCGGAGATCGCCACGGCGCTCGGCATCACGCTGGGCGACGCCGCCATCGGGTTCGTGGCGGGCATGCTCGCGGCAACGATCGCGGCGGCCCTGATCGTGCTGTTCCGGCCGGTCGAGACCACCGTCATGCCGGTCGCGCTGATCCTGCGCGCGGTGCCGCTCATCGCGCTCACGCCGATCATCCGGCTGCTCTTCTCCGACGAGCTGGTCCGCGTGGCCGTGGTCTCGGGGATCGTCGTGCTGTTCCCCGCCCTGGTGAACATCGTCCAGGGGCTGCGCTCGGTGTCCACGCAGATGTCCGACGTCGTGCACGTGTACGGCGGCGGACCGTTCGCCCTGCTGGTCAAGGTCGCGTTCCCGTCGGCGCTGCCCGCGCTGTTCGCGTCGATCCGGATCTCGGTGCCGGGCGCCATCACGGGTGCGCTGCTCGCCGAGTGGCTGATCACCGGCCGGGGGATCGGCAGCATGGTGGTCAACGCCGTCGGCCAGTCCGAGAACAACCTGGTCTGGGCGTGCGTGCTGGTGGTGACGCTGGCCTCCCTGGCGCTCTACCTCCTGGCGCAGATCGCGGAGTCGTTCGTCCTGGCCCGCTACGGCCGCTGACCGGACCTACCGAGAACGGGGTTGTGTTCCCTGGAGCCCCTCTGGGCGAACACAACCCCGTTCTCGACGGGCTTGCCTATCGACGTCGGCGGGGCGGGGCCGGGGGGATCGGGCGGTTCGGGAGCCAAGCTTCGCGGGTCAGGACTGAGCGGATGGCGTCGGTCATCTCATCGCCCTTGTGGACGTGCCTGGTGAAGAACCGGAGCAGCACGTGCCGTCCCTCTCGGAGCAGCCTGTTCTGCCGGACTGCGTCCTGGCGCACCTGTTCCGCCGACGTATGGAACTCGTCGCTGTCCAGCTCGACCAGCAGCCAGCGCCCGTCGCCGAGGTACCACGCCAGATCGGCGCGGCCGAGGAACTTACCCGTGGCGTCGACCACGTCCCGCTGGAGATCGTCGGGCCCGATCCCGGCCTCGACACATCGCAGCCGTGCCGAGGACTCGACCGGGGACTGTGACCTTCCGTCGGTAGCACCCCACCAGCCGTGGGTCCTGGCGCAATCCCGCCGGTTCCTGGTGAGCCGCTCGGCCTTGCGCAAGCCGGACGGAGCGAGGATCCGCTTGTTCAGGAGCGAGTCCATGACCGCCACCGCGTGCTCGCGGTCCAACAGCGGCAGAGCCTGAGCGAGCGCGTGGGGGGCGTCGGCTGCGAACCGGCCACCCACCGCGACCAGCGGGAACCGCCGGTACTGCCGGAGCACGATCCCGTCGCGCGGCTCCCGACCGGACCCGTCGGGGAAGGCCGCCTCGGGGACGAGGTCCTTGGGTAGTCCGGCGACGCCGAGGAGTGCGAGCGCACAGGCTCCGACCGAGGCCGAGCCCGGGTAGGCGAGCAGCGCCAGCCACGCCGAACGGAGCCGGCTCAGGTCGTAGGGGTGGAGGCCGGGGTCCGGCTCGCCGGTGTCGAACACCCCGCGCGTCGGCCGCCGCCAAAGGCCTGTCGTGACCAGCCGCCGACGTCGAGCGTTCCCCACGCCGTGGGCGTCGCACTGCGCGGACGAGAGCAGTCCTGCTTGCTGACGTGCAAGGTCGAGAAGGGCGTCGGGGATCGGTTTGGCCGCAGACACCATCACATGACACCAGAAGATAACCAATGATGTCACCGGACCAACCACCCCCTGTTGATAACAAGCCAGTCGAGAACGGGGTTATGTTCCTGTGATGCGCCCGGATGAACACAAGCCCGTTCTCGTCGGCCCTGTCGGGGTGGTCCTGGCCGGCGGGGGCGGGAGCCGGTTCGGGATGCCCAAGGCGCTGGTTCGGGGCGACGACGGCACCCCCTGGCTCGACCTCGCGTGCCGCGCGCTGCTCGACGGGGGCTGCGCGGACGTCGTCGTGGTGCTCGGGGCGCGGGCCGACGAGGCGCAGGAGCTGGTGCCCGCCACCGCCACGGCAGTGGTCGCCGCCGACTGGGCGTCCGGGATAGCGGCGTCGCTCCGGGCGGGCCTCGCGGCGGCCGAGAGCGTGTATGCCGGCGCGGCGACGGCGTCCGGAGGGGCGCCCGCCGGGACGAGCCGAGCCGACGTCGCCGTCGTCTCCCTCGTGGACCTGCCCGGCCTGCGGGCCGACGCCGTCCGCCGGGTGCTCGCCGTGGCCGGGGAGCCGGACGCCGCGCAGCACGCGCTCGCCCGCGCCGTCTACGGCGGCGAGCCCGGGCACCCCGTGCTGGTGGGCCGCGCGCACTGGCGGCCACTGGCCGACGCGGTACGGGGCGACACGGGCGCCGGCCCGTACCTGCGCGCCCGTGCCGCGGTCGCCGTCGACTGCACGGACCTGGGTGGCGGGGACGACGTCGACCGGCGCGGTCCCGCGAGGTCTCCCGACCAGGGGTAGGGCCTGCCCGATCACGCGCTAGGGGTGATCCCTGACCTTTCCCCAGTTCTGCCCGAATCCTGTCGCCGTGACCGGTCCGGCTACGTAGTCTCTGGAGAGTGCCGGAACACCGGACGTGAGGCCCGAGCCGGAGGTGGTCGGATGAACGCAGCGGCCTGGGCAGTCCTCCTGGCCGTCCTGGTGACGGGGTGGGTGCTGCTCGACGGAGCCGTCCAGGGTGCCGGCGCGACCCTGCTGCAGGAACGCGGCCAAGACGGCGGAAACCGGCGCCGCGAACCGGCGGAGCGGCGCGTGGTGCTGGGCGCCGTCGGGCCGCTGCTGGTGCCCGGCGAGGTGTGGCTGGTGGCCGCGCTCGGCGTGCTGATCGGCGTGTTCCCGCACGCCACGGCAGACCTGCTGGACGCGGCGTCCCCGGTGGCGATCGTGCTCATCACGTCGTGGGTGCTGCGCGACGCGGGGATCTGGCTGCGCAGCAGGCGGCCCGGCAAGATCTGGCGGGACGTGTGGGACGTCGTGCTCGTGGTGGCGAGCACCGCGCTCGCCGGGAGCTGGGGCGCGCTGCTCGGCGCGGCGTGGGGGAACGGCCTCGCGGCGCTGGCCCTCGGCATCGTGGCGGTGGTGGTGACGCGCCTGCACGGCGACGCCGTCGTCGCCTGGCGCCTGCGCCGGACGGGACCGCTGGCGGTGATCGTCACCTCGGTGATGATCGCGGCACCCGTCGTCGGGACCGCCGTCGCCGCGTGGCCGCGTCTCGTCGAGGGCGGCATCTCCCCGGAGGCCATGGCGTCGCTGGGGTTCGTGGCGATCGTGGTGCTGCCGGTGATCCTTGCGCTCCAGGTCCTCGCGTGGTGGCTCGTCGCGCGCCCGCTGGGCAGGCGGGACACCCTGTTCTTCTGATGGGTCGTTCTGATCTGTTCTCCTGATCGCTGCCGGGCCTTTGCTACTGGCCAGGGCGAGATGCCGGTAAAGTCCTGCTCACCATGACCATGAAGAACCGCATAGTCTGCGCGCTCCTCGGCGCGCTGGCTTTCGCCACCGCGACCCTGCTCCTGCCATGGCTCCCGGACGCGCTGGTGGCGCTGCTCGGTTCCGGCGGCGTCCTGCTGTTCCTGGCCGCGCTCGTGCTGCCGACGAACACGCGCCAGCCGCCGGTGCACAGCCTGACGATCCTCGACAAGGGCTACCTGACGCCCGCCGAGATCCACCAGATCCTCGGGATCTGGCTGCCGAGCGGAAGCTCCTCCCTGGACGCCAGGGACGCGCAGTGGACGGTCGCCCGGCACGTCGCCAAGTGGCGCGCGGACCACGTGGTCAACGTGATGGACTTCCACGGCGTCCTCGCCGAACGCCGCGTCGAGCTGCTCTCGGTGGTGCAGTGGATAGGCGTACACCTGCTGCCCGCGTTCCTCGGCCTGATGTTCCTGATCCCCACGCTCGCCCTCACCGGGTTCGACAAGATCACCAACAACTTCCTGCAGACGGTCCTGCTCTTCGCGATCTGGGGGACCGTCGCGCTCATCGTCCGCGGCGTGCTCGAGAAGCACGTGATCCACCGGTTCGTGTGGGAGCCGGAGCTGTCGTCGGACGGCACCAGGTTCGTCGAGCGATAGGTCTCGACAGGCTCGACCCCCGAGGGGCGCGGAGTGTCAGACGCACCTGGGATGATGTTCTCGTGCCCCTGTACCGAGACGACGCGATTGTCCTGCGCACCCACAAGCTGGGTGAGGCGGACCGCATCGTCACGTTCCTGACGCGCGAGCACGGCAAGGTGCGCGGCGTGGGCAAGGGCGTGCGGCGGACGTCGTCCAAGTTCGGCGCCCGGCTGGAGCCGTTCATGGCGGTCGACGTGCAGTTCCACACCGGCCGCAGCCCGCGGCCCGGCATGGGGCTCGACACCGTGACGCAGGTCGAGACCATCGGGGCGTACGCCCGGGCCATCAGCCAGGACTACAACCTGTACACGACGGGCACCGTGATGCTCGAGGCCGCCGACCGGCTGGTCGCGCAGGAGCACGAGCCGTCCGTGCAGCAGTACTGGCTGCTCGCCGGCGGGCTGCGCGCGCTGTCGGAGCGGCACCACGACGCCGGCCTGGTGCTCGACTCGTACCTGCTGCGCGCGCTCGCGGTGGCCGGCTGGGCGCCGTCGTTCGAGGACTGCGCGCGCTGCGGCGAGCCGGGGCCGCACCACTCGTTCAACGTGGCGCAGGGCGGCGCCGTCTGCCCGCGCTGCCGGCCGCCGGGTTCCACCGCGCCCGCGCCCGAGACCTTTGCCCTGCTGTCCTCGCTGCTCGCGGGCGACTGGGTGACCGCCGACGCGTCCGACGCGCGGCACCGCAAGGAGGCGAGCGGCCTCGTCGCCGCCTATGGCCAGTACTACCTGGAGAGAACGTTGCGATCGTTGAAGATGGTGGAGCGCTGATGGCCCGGACCGCGAGCCGCGAGCTGGTCGCGCCCTTCCCGCACCCGTCCGGCGCGCGGGCCCCGCGGATCCCGAAGGAGTTCGTGCCGCGCCACGTCGCCGTCGTCATGGACGGCAACGGGCGGTGGGCCAACGCCCGCGGCCTGCCCCGCATCGAGGGCCACCGGGCGGGTGAGATGTCGCTGCTCGACGTCGTCGCCGGGGCTGTCGACGTCGGCGTCGAGTACGTCTCGGCGTACGCGTTCAGCACCGAGAACTGGAAGCGCTCGCCCGAGGAGGTGAGCTTCCTGATGAACTTCACGCAGGACGTGATGCGGCGCCAGTGCGACGTCATGGCGTCGTGGGGCGTGCGGATCCGCTGGGCCGGACGCCGTCCGAAGCTGTGGAAGTCGGTGATCAACGTGCTCCAGGAGGCCGAGGAGCGCACCAAGGACAACGACCTCTGCACCCTGACGATGTGCGTCAACTACGGGGGCCGGGCCGAGCTGGCCGACGCCGCCGCCGCCATGGCGCGCGATGCCGCCTCCGGCCGGCTGAACCCGAACCGGATCAACGAGAAGACGGTGCAGAAGTACCTGTACCTGGCCGACCTGCCCGACGTGGACCTGTTCCTGCGGTCGTCCGGCGAGCAGCGCACGTCCAACTTCATGCTGTGGCAGGCCGCGTACGCCGAGATGGTGTTCCTCGACGAGCCGTGGCCCGACGTCGACCGCCGCCACCTCTGGCGCGCCGTCGAGGAGTACGCGCGGCGCGACCGCCGCTACGGCGGCGCCCTGGACACCCCCACGCCGAAGTAGAACTGCAGCGAGATAGAACTGCAGCGAGATAGAACTGTGGCGAAGTAGAACCTGAGCAGGGTTCTACTTCGCCACAGTTCTATCTCGCCACAGTTCTACTTCGGCGGGAGGGGACTACTTGGTCAGCGTCGTGGCCAGGGAGTCGATCAGCTTCGGCATGCCCTCGGGGTACTCGACCGAGAGGGCCGTGGGCGGCGAGACCGCGGAGACCGCGACGGTGCCGACCTGCTGGACCACCATGCCGTCCTTGACGGCGGGCAGGGCCTGCAGCTCCTTCTTGGTCGGGAGCGCCTCGGCCTGCTCCTCGGTGTACGTGTACGCGACGACGAGGTCGGAGTCGAGCTTGTCGAGCTCCTCGTACGACAGCGTGTAGAAGAACTGGCCGTCGTCCGGCGCGAGCTCCTCGACGGCCGGGGCGGTCTCGAAGCCGAGGCCCTCCAGGAACCCGGCGCGCGGGTCACCGGCACGGTAGACGTAGACCAGGCCCTCCTCGGGCGAGTCCACGATCGCGGCGACCGTCTTGCCCGCGAACTCGGGGTGCGCGTCGGCCTGCTCGGCCAGGTAGGTGTTGATCTCCTCGACCTTGGCCTCGCCCGCCGCGCTGCGGCCCAGGGCGTCGGCCGTGGACGTGATGATCTGGTCCCACGGCGTCTGCCACGCCGTCTCCGGGTAGGCGACGGTCGGGGCGATCTCGCTGAGCAGGTCGTACTGCTCCTGCGTGATGCCCGAGTAGGTGGCGATGATGACGTCGGGCTCGGCGGCCGCGAACTCCTCGTAGGGCACGGAGGCGCCGGACTCGGCGTCGGTCAGCACGGTGGGCTTGTCGATGCCCGCCTCGTCGTAGGCCTCCTCGACCCACGGCAGGAGGTTGCCCTCGCCGACGGTCCAGGTCTGCTCGGCGACGGCAACCGGGTAGACGCCGGCGGCGATCGCGGCCTCGGTCGAACCCCAGCCCCACGTGGCGACACGCACGGGCGCCTCGTCGATGGTGGTCTCGCCGAGGGCGTGCTCGATGGTCAGCGGGAACTCGTCGGTCGCGCCGGAAGCATCGGCCGACGGCGTCGCGCCGTCCGCGGCAGGGGCTTCGGACGCGCAGCCCGACAGGGCGAGGGCGGACGCGGCGACAATGCCGACGGCCGCCGCGAGGGAACGGCGAGGGCGCACGGTTACTCCTGGGGGTTCAGGCGAACGACCGGCGGATGCCGGTCGAGATGAGGTAACCCTAACCACATTAGGTAACGACGATGTTGCGAAATTGGGGAGCCCTGAAGTGAGGTGCGTTACTCGCCGGAGTGGAAGCGGCCCACCGGGACGACGAGCGGCGAGCCCGCCACCGGGTCGAGCACCACCTGGGCGCGCAGCCCGAACGCCTCGCTCACCACGTCCTGGGTCAGCACGTCCGACGGCGCGCCCTCGGCGACGATCCGCCCGGCCGACATCACGACCAGGTGGTCGGCGTAGCGCGCGGCGAGGTTGAGCTCGTGCAGCACCATCGCGACGGTCGTGCCGCGGTCGCGGTTCAGCTCCGTGAGCAGGTCCAGCAGGTCGAGCTGGTGGCGCACGTCGAGGAACGTGGTCGGCTCGTCGAGCAGCACGATGTCCGTCTGCTGCGCCAGGACCATGGCGATCCACACGCGCTGGCGCTGACCGCCCGACAGCTCGGCGACGGGCCGGTCCGCGAGCTCCGCGACGCCGGTGGACCTCAGCGCGGTGGTGACCACGGCGTCGTCGTCGGACGAGTGGCGGCCGAACCAGCCCTGGTGCGGGTAGCGGCCGCGGCTGACGAGCTCGGCGACGCGGACGCCGTCGGGCGCGATGGACGACTGCGGCAGCATGCCGACCTTGCGGGCCAGCTCCTTGCGGGGCATCGCCGTGATGTCGGTGCCGTCGAGCGTGATCCGGCCGCCGTCGAGCGGGTGCAGGCGGGCCAGACCGCGCAGCAGCGTGGACTTGCCGCAGGCATTCGGCCCGACGACGGCGGTGATCTTGCCGTCCGGCAGTGTCAGGTCGAGGTCCTCGATGACACGTAGTCCCTCGTAGCCCAGGCTGACGCCCTCGGCGCGCAGGTTGGTCATCGGCTCCTCTTCTCGTTCGTGGCGAGCAGCCACAGCAGGTAGGGGGCGCCCACGAGCCCCGTGACGATGCCCACGGGGGCGGCCACGCCGAGCAGCGCGTGCTGTCCGACGACGTCCGCCACCAGGGTCAGGGCCGCACCCGTGGCGCTGGACGCGACGAGCGCGGCGCCGCCGTCGTTCACCAGGCGGCGGGCGATGGCGGGGGCGACCAGGGCGACGAAGGCGATCGGCCCGGCGGCGCTGGTCGCGAGCGCGACGAGCACGACCGCGAGCAGCAGCGTGCCGACCCGGGCGGCGTCCACGTGCACGCCGAGGGCGCGCGCGTTGTCGTCCCCGAGCGAGAGCGGCCCCTGGGTGCGGGCGACGAGCGCGACCGCGATCGCGAGCACGAGGGTGCCGGCGGCGACGAGCGTGAGCTGTTCGCCGCGGATGTCGGACACGGAGCCGACGGTCCAGATGAGCACGCCCGCCGCCTCGTTCTCCTCGGCGCGGGCCATCGCCCAGGCGACCATGGACGAGCACAGGTACGCGAACCCGACGCCGACCAGCACGAACCGGATCGAGTGCAGGCCCTTGCGCCAGGCCAGCAGCCAGATCGCGAGGGCGACGAGGCCGGCGCCGGCGAAGGCCAGGCCGGACAGCGCCACCCCGCTCATGCCCAGCGCGAGGAGGCCGGTCACCGCCCCGAGACTCGCTCCGCTGGAGATCCCGAGGATGTCGGGCGAGGCGAGCGGGTTGCGCAGGGTCGACTGGAACAGCGCGCCCGCCAGCCCGAAGGCGGCACCGACCACCACGGCGGCCTCGATGCGGGGCAGGCGCAGCTTCTGGATGATGAAGACGTCGCCCTTGTCGCCCAGCCCGAGAGCGCCGGCGATCGCCTGGCCCGGGGTCAGCCCGGCGGCGCCGATCAGCAGGGCGCCGGTCCCGGCGACGAGCACCAGGAGGGCCATCCCGGCCACGACGAGGACCTGCCGGCGGCGCCGGACGGCGCGCAGGTCGGCGACCGTGGCGGCAAGGGCGGTGTCGAGGGTGTCGGCGGTCATCAGGCTCCCACCACGTTCCTGCTCCGGGCGACGGCGATCAGCACCGGCGCGCCCAGGAGCGCGGCGACGACGCCGGCCTCGAGCTCGGACCGGGGCAGGATCAGCCGTCCGAGGACGTCGGCGGCCAGCAGCATCACGGGGCCCAGGAGGGCGCCGATCGCCATGACCCAGCGGTAGTCGGTGCCCACGAGGCGGCGCGCCGCGTGCGGGACGACGAGCCCGACCAGTGCGATCGGCCCGGCGAGCGACGTCGCGGTACCGGCGAGCAGCACGATGGCGACCGCGGAGAGGGTGCGCGTGGTGCCCACCCGCTGGCCGAGCGCGGTCGCGACGTCGTCGCCGAGGGCCAGCATGTTGAGCCGGTGCGAGAGCACGGCGGCGAGGATCACGCCGACCAGGATGAACGGCCACAGCCACAGCACGGTGTCCAGGCCGCGTCCGGTCAGGGAGCCGACGGACCAGAACCGGTACAGGTTGAACGCCTGCTGGTCGCGCAGGAGCACGAGCGTGATGAGGGGCGTGATGAGCGCCGTCACGGCGGCGCCGACGAGCACCAGCCGCACGGGCTGGCCGCGCCCCACCGAGAACACGATCGCCGCGGCGGCGGCGGCGCCGAGGAACGCGAACCAGACGTAGCCGATCGGCGAGGTGATGCCGAAGAGCCAGACGGCGCACACCACGGCGAGCGATGCGCCCGAGTTCAGGCCCAGCAGGCCGGGATCCGCTATCGGGTTCCGCGTGACCCCCTGGATCAGGGTCCCCGCGGTGCCGAGCGCGACCCCGGCCGCCAGACCCACGACGGTGCGCGGCAGCCGCTGGTCGAGCACCACGTCGTGGTCCACGAAGCCGGCGACCGGCGCCGTCAGTGCCCGCCAGACCTCTGCCGGGTTGATGTCTCGGACGCCGAGCGCGAGGCTCGCGAGGACGACGAGCAGCAGGGCGACGAGCGCCGTCGCCAGCGCGAGCGTCCTGCGGCGGGCGCGGTGAGCCACGGCCTCCGCACCCTCACGGCGTCCCGCGGGCGCTGCCGCAGGTGAGGTAAGCATTGCCTAAGTGTTCCATAAGGCACAGAGTGGTCAGTACGCCGCTCGCTCTGCTCCGCCGGTCGGGCCGGACGCTCAGTTGGTCGGACGCTCCGCCGGTCGAGCCTGTCGAGACCTGGTGCCCGACAGGCTCAGGTCTCGGCAGGCTCGATCACCGACGGTCAGTAGGAGTCGCAGCCCCAGCCGTCGCCGTCCGAGTCGAGGTCGTGGTGGTCCTTCGACCCCACCCAGACCCTGTCGCCGACGTCCGGGCAGTCGAGGTCGGGGTTCGAGGGCGAGACCGGGCACTGCCACCTGCCGGTGGCGTAGACGCAGACGTAGTCGGCCGCCCGGGCGGGCTGGAAGCGGGTGTTGCCCGGGTACTTCACGACCCACGTGCCCGAGCGGGTCGCGCCGAACCTGTGCGCGTACTCGCCGGTGCCGGTGGTCCGGACCGTGCCGACCTTGCTCATTTCGACCGGGCCGGTCGGGTCGAAGTAGATCGCCATGACCTGGTCGGTCAGCGGGTACCACCGCCCGCCCCGCTGTACCTCCAGGGTTCCCGCGACGACGACTGGCTTCCGGCTGGCTACCGGTTCGGGCTTGGCGTTGGCCGCGAGCTCGGTGGCGTAGGCGGCCTGGAGTGCTTGTGCTTGTGTAGGTGCGGGCGCCGCGTATGCGGGCGCTGTGCCGGCCAGTGCGATAACGCTCACAAGGGCGACGATGGTTCGGCGAATCATGTGGGTCCTACCTCTGGGGCTGGATAGCGCTGGCTGCGCTGGCTGTGCACGCTACGAGGTAACAGGCCCCTGGCGCGCCTGATATGACCCGAATTTCGCCGAAGTCACCCGGGTGAGGTCACCGGGGGAGGGCGCCAGGAACGACCATGCGGTTGCTGCCGGACCGGGTGGTGGTCTGGCAGCAACCGCATGGTCGGTCTGCTGGTCGAGGCCTCAGGCGCCGACGAGGTGGCCGGCCAGGTAGCCGACGACCTTGTCCAGCGCCACGCGCTCCTGCTCCATGGAGTCGCGGTGCCGGATGGTCACCGCCTGGTCGTCGAGCGTCTCGAAGTCCACCGTGATGCAGAACGGCGTACCGATCTCGTCCTGGCGGCGGTAGCGCTTGCCGATGGCCTGCGTCACGTCGTAGTCGACGTTCCAGTACTTGCGCAGCTCGGCGGCCAGGGCCTCCGACGCCGGGAGCAGGTCCGCCGTCTTGGACAGCGGCAGCACCGCTGCCTTGACGGGCGCCAGGCGCGGGTCCAGGCGCAGCACGGTGCGCTTGTCGACGCCGCCCTTGGTGTTGGGCGCCTCGTCCTCCGCGTACGCCTCGACGAGGAACGCCATGAGGGACCGGGTGAGGCCGGCGGCCGGCTCGATGACGTACGGGTAGTACTTCTCGTTCGTCACCGGGTCGCGGTACGCGAGGTCCTTGCCGGAGCTCTCCGTGTGGGTCTTCAGGTCGAAGTCCGTACGGTTCGCGATGCCCTCGAGCTCACCCCACTCGCTGCCCTGGAAGCCGAAGCGGTACTCGATGTCCACCGTACGGGTCGAGTAGTGCGACAGCTTTTCCTTGGGGTGCTCGAAGTGGCGCAGGTTGTCGGCCGAGATACCGAGGTCGGTGTACCAGCTGGTGCGCTGGTCGATCCAGTACTGGTGCCACTCCTCGTCCTCGCCCGGCTTGACGAAGAACTCCATCTCCATCTGCTCGAACTCGCGCGTGCGGAAGATGAAGTTACCGGGCGTGATCTCGTTGCGGAACGACTTGCCGATCTGGCCGATGCCGAACGGCGGCTTCTTGCGCGCCGCCGCTGCCACGTTGGCGAAGTTCACGAAGATGCCCTGCGCGGTCTCGGGGCGCAGGTAGTGCAGGCCGGACTCGTCCTCGACCGGGCCGAGGTACGTCTTCAGCATCATGTTGAAGTCGCGCGGCTCGGTCCACTGGCCGCGGGTACCGCAGTTCACGCACACCAGGTCCGTCAGCGGCACGGAGTCCGGGTCGTCGATGCCCTTCTTCTCCGCGTGCGCCTCCTGCATCTGGTCCACGCGGTAGCGCTTGTGGCACGAGAGGCACTCGGTGAGCGGGTCGGTGAACACGCCGACGTGGCCGGAGGCGACCCACACCTGGCGGGGCAGGATGACCGACGAGTCCAGACCGACGATGTCGTCACGGCTCGTGACGGTCGAACGCCACCACTGACGCTTGATGTTCTCCTTGAGCTCCACACCGAGGGGGCCGTAGTCCCACGCAGAGCGCGTTCCACCGTAGATCTCACCCGACGGGAAGACGAAACCTCGTCGCTTCGCGAGCGAGACGACGGCGTCGAGCTTGGCGGTCTGCGCAGAGCGCACTGACTTGTCGGACACGAGGGTCTCTCCAGGGGAACAGGCGGTAAACAATGTCCGCCCAGCCTACCGTCCGGTCTCGGTGGTCGAGCTTGTCGAGACCAGGTTTCGACAAGCTCAACCAGCGGTCGTCCGGTGGGGTGACCGACCTCTCGGCACCGATCTTTGACAACGGTTCTCAACAGGCGTGAGAATCGTTCTCATGATGAAGACTCGCGCCACCGGCGCTGCGCTCGCCGGCCTCGCTCTCGTCGCCACGGCGACCCTCGCAGGCTGTTCGACGCAGGGCGCGGGCGGCTCCTCCGGCGAGTCCGACGGCGTCACCGTACTCGCCTCGTTCTACCCGCTCCAGTACGTGGCGCAGCAGATCGGCGGCGACCTGGTCACCGTCGACAACCTGACGCCCCCGGCCGCCGAGCCGCACGACCTCGAGCTCTCGCCGGCGCAGGTCCGCGAGATCGGCACCGCCGACCTGGTGGTCTACCTGTCCGGCTTCCAGAACGCCGTCGACGAGGGCGTCGAGGCGCGCGCACCGCAGCACGTGGTCGACGCCGCCGACGCCGCCGGCCTCGTGGAGCACGCCGAGGAGGCGGAGGAGGAGCACGCGGGCGAGACCGAGGAGGAGCACGCGGAGCACGCTGACGAGCACGGCCACGGCGCCACCGACCCGCACTTCTGGCTCGACCCGAGCAAGCTCGCGACCGTCGGCCAGGCCGTCGCCGACGAGCTGGCGGCCGTGGACCCGGAGCACGCCGACGAGTACGCCGCCGGGGCCCAGCGCCTCGGCCAGCAGCTCGACGAGCTGGACCAGGAGTTCGCGGACGGCCTGGCCGCCTGCCAGGGCGCCACGCTCGTGACCAGCCACGCCGCGTTCGGTTACCTCGCCGACCGGTACGCGCTGGAGCAGGTGGGTATCTCCGAGCTCGACCCCGAGGTGGAGCCGTCCCCGGCCCGCCTGCGCGAGATCGGCGACATCGTCGAGGAGCGCGGCGTCAAGACCCTGTACTCGGAGACGCTCGTGAGCCCCAAGGTCACCGAGACCCTCGCCTCGGACCTGGGCGTGAGCACCGCCGTGCTGGACCCGCTGGAGGGCCTGTCCGAGGACGCCACGGCCGCGGGCGACGACTACGTCTCGGTCATGCAGGCGAACCTCGCCGCACTGGAGGAGGGCCTGGTCTGCGAATGACGGACACTAGGCAGGTGACCGAGACGAGCGAACCCGTCATAGAGGCCCGTGGCCTGCACTTCCGTGCGGGCGCGAGCCACATCCTGCGCGGCATCGACCTGACGGTGGACCGCGGCGAGGTCGTCGCGCTGCTGGGCGCGAACGGCTCCGGCAAGTCGACCCTCGTGCGCGCGCTCGTCGGCATCAACTCGCCGTCCGAGGGCACCGTCCGGCTGCTCGGCAAGCCCCTCGGGGCCGGCCGGCGCGGGGCCGCCGTCGACTGGAGCCGCATCGGCTACGTGCCGCAGCGCGCGACCGCCGGCGGCGGCATCCCGTCCACCGCGCAGGAGGTCGTCGCGTCCGGCCTGCTGCACGGCCGCCGGCTGTGGCCGCCGCGCGGCTGGCGCGACCAGGTCGACACCGCCCTCGAACAGGTGGGCCTCGCCGACCGGGTGCGCGACCCCGTGCACCTCCTGTCGGGCGGCCAGCAGCAGCGCATCCTCATCGCGCGCGCCCTGGTCCGTCAGCCCGACCTCCTCGTCCTCGACGAGCCCGTGGCCGGCGTCGACGTCGCCAGCCAGGAGGCGTTCGCCGCCACCATGAAGCGGCTGGTCGACGGCGGCCTCACCGTGCTCGTCGTCCTGCACGAGCTCGGCGAGCTCGAGCCGCTCGTCACCCGCGCCGTCGTGCTGCGGCACGGCAAGGTGGTGCACGACGGCGCCCCGCCGCGCGCCCGGCACGACCACGACCGCGTCGGACACCGGCACCAGCACCCGCACGCCGACGACAACGGCAGCCGGACGGCGCGGGACGCCGAAGCCATGGCTCTCGACCTGGAGGTGCGACCGTGATCATGCTCATGCTGACCGACCCGTTCATGCAGCGGGCGCTCGTCGCGGCGCTCCTCGTCGGCATCACCGCCCCCGTCGTCGGCACCTACCTGGTGCAGCGCAAGCTGTCCCTGCTCGGCGACGGGATCGGGCACGTCGCCCTGACCGGCGTCGCCCTCGGCTGGCTCGTCGGCGCGGGCATGGGGCTGACGCCGAACGACGCCCTCGCCATCCCCGGCGCCGTCGTCGCCGCGGTGATCGGCGCAGTCCTCATCGAGGTGGTCCGGCGTCGCGGACGCACCTCCGGCGACCTCGCGCTCGCCATCATGTTCTACGGCGGCATCGCCGGCGGCGTCTTCCTCATCGGGATCGCCGGCGGCTCCTCCGGGAACCTCATGCAGTACCTGTTCGGCTCCATCTCCACGGTGACCGACGCCGACCTCTGGCTCACCGTCGTGCTCTCCCTCGTGGTGCTGGCCGTCGGGGTCGGCCTGCGGCACGCGCTGTTCTCCGTCAGCCACGACGAGGAGTTCGCCGTCGCATCCGGCCTGCCCGTCTGGGCGCTGAACATCATCGTCGCGGTCGTCTCCGCCCTCACGGTGACGGTCGCCATGCGCGTCGTCGGCCTGCTGCTCGTCAGCGCGCTCATGATCGTGCCCGTCGCCGTGGCCCAGCAGGTCACGCACGCGTTCGGGCGCACCATGCTCACCGCGTGCGTCGTCGGTGTCGTGGTCTGCGTGTCCGGCCTGACCATCACCTACTGGTACAACGTCTCGCCGGGCGCGACTATCGTGGTCCTCGCCATCGCCGTCTACGCGGTGGTCTCACTCGTGGCACCGTTCCTGACCCGGCGGCGCCCCGCGCACGACCCGCATCCAGACCTGCCCGACGACGTCGACCTGCCTGCCGCCGCAACGGAACGTGCGATGGCCGCCGCGAAGGAGTGCCGCTGATGGCCGCACGTATGACCCGCCAGCGGACAGCCGTCGTCGAGGCGCTCGACGAGCTCGCCGACTTCCGCTCGGCGCAGCAGCTCCACGAGACCCTGCGCGCCCGCGGCGAGTCCGTCGGCCTCGCCACCGTGTACCGGGCGCTGCAGGCGCTCGCGGACGCGAGCGAGGTCGACGTGCTGCGCGCCGAGGACGGCGAGAGCCTCTACCGCCGGTGCGCGCGCCGCGAGCACCACCACCACCTGGTGTGCCGGATGTGCGGCCGGACCGTCGAGATCGACGGGCCGACGGTCGAGGCCTGGGCCTCGAAGGTCGCGGCGGCCCAGGGCTTCGACGACATCGAGCACACGATCGAGCTCTGGGGCACCTGCGCGGACTGCCGCGCGACCGCCGCGAGCTGACCTGTCAGACACGCCCCGACCTGTCAGACGTACAGGTCACTCGGGTGACTTGTACGTCTGACACCTGGGCGTGTGTCTGACAGGTTCGTTCCCGGGTCCGGGCTGCCACAGCAGGAAGAGTTCCGGCGGGTGTCCGCATTCGCAGGAGCACGTGGCAGGATGCGTGCATGACCTCAGCACGGCACCCCGCGGACCGGCGGGGCAGGCTCCCCGCGCGGGCTGAGGTGGTGGTCGTCGGCGGCGGCGCGATCGGCGCGTCGGTGGCGTTCCACCTCGCCGAGGACGGCGTCGACGTGCTGCTCCTGGAGGCGGAAGAGCTCGCCTCGGGCAGCTCGGGCAAGCCCATCGGGGGAGTGCGGGCGCAGTTCTCCGACCCCGCGAACGTCGACCTGGGCAACCGCAGCCTCGAGCTGTACGAGGACTTCGCCAACCGGCCGGGCGCGGACATCGGGCTGCAGCAGCCGGGCTACCTGTTCCTCCTGCCGGACGCCGACGACGTCACGCTCTTCGAGGAGTCGGTGGCCATGCAGAACGAGCGCGGGGTGGCGAGCCGCATGCTCAGCCCTGACGCCGTCCGCCGGCTCAACCCGTACGTCGACGTCGACAGGTACCGGGGCGCCGCCTACGCCGCGCGGGACGGGTTCGCCCACCCCAAGGCCGTCGTCGAGGGGTACGCCGCGGGGGCCGAGCGCCACGGCGCGACCGTCCGCACGCACGTGACGGCCACCGACGTCGAGACGAGGGGCGACGACGTCGTCGCGGTGTGGACGAACCAGGGCCGGGTGCGGACCGGCGCCGTCGTGCTGTGCGCGGGCGCGTGGACGCGCGACGTGGCCACCAAGGCGGGGCTCGACCTGCCCGTCGACCCCTACCGGCGGCAGATCGGCTTCACCCCTGCGCTGGAACCGGCGCCGTCGCGGATCCCGTTCACCATCGACTACGGCACCACCTTCTACTTCCACAACGCGGCGCCCGACGGCCTCCTGCTCGGGATCGCCGACCCGGCGACGCCCATCGCCTTCGAGCGCACCTACGACCCGGCCTGGCTGCCGCTGCTGCGCGGCGCGCTGGGAGCCTGCGCCCCCGAGCTGGTCGACGTGCCCGTAGCGCGGGGCTGGGCGGGGCTCTACGAGATGACGCCGGACCACAACGCCCTCATCGGCGAGGCGACCGGCGTGCCGGGGCGCGTGCTGTACGCCGCCGGCTTCTCCGGCCACGGGTTCCTGCAGGCTCCCGCGGTCGGCGAGGCGGTGCGCGACCTGTACGCGGGCCGCACGCCCCCGATCGACGTGTCCGGGTTCAGCGCCGACCGGTTCGCCGCGGACGCCTCCGGAACGACCACCACCGGCCCGGGGCGACGAGGCCCCGAGGCCAACATCATCTGACGGACGATCTGACGGAACACATGACGGACAAGGAGACACTGATGTCGGCACCGACGTTCCTCGAGCCCTGGCAGCTGAGGGCCGCGTTCGCGCGCAGCCTCTCGGACATGTACGGCCAGGAGGTTCCGGCCTACACCACGCTGCTGGACGTGTCGCACGAGGTCAACGCCGACTTCGTGACGAAGCACGGGGCGGACGCCGAACGGCTCGGCTCCATCGCACGCGTCACCGCGGAGCGGCACGGCGCGATCCGCGTGGGAACGCCCACCGAGATGGCGCAGGTCGCCCGGATCTTCGGCGCGATGGGCATGCAGCCGGTCGGGTTCTACGACCTGCGCGACGCGTCGTCGAGCTCGGTCCCGGTGATCTCGACGGCGTTCCGGCCGATCGAGCGCGCGGAGCTGGCGCGCAACCCGTTCCGGGTCTTCACGTCGATGCTGGTGACGGCGGACCGCCGGTTCTTCACCGCTGACCTGGAGCGGCGCCTGGAGAACTTCCTCGGCGCCCGCACGCTGTTCGGCCCGGAGCTGCTGGCCCTGGCCGACCGGGCCGAGGCCGAGGGCGGCCTGCCGAAGGACCAGGCGGCGGAGTTCCTGCGCCTGGCGACCGAGGCGTTCGAGCTGTCCCGGGAGCCCGTGGACCAGGCCTGGTACCGCGAGCTGGAGGCCGTCAGCGCCGTGGCCGCCGACATCGGCGGCATCGCCTCGACGCACATCAACCACCTCACGCCGCGCGTGCTCGACATCGACGACCTGTACGCCCGCATGGAGGCCCGCGGCATCACGATGATCGACGCGATCCAGGGCCCGCCGCGCTGGGAGGGCCCGGACGTCCTCCTGCGCCAGACGTCGTTCCGCGCGCTCGCCGAGCCGCGCACCTTCCGCACGGCCGACGGCGAGATCGTGAGCGACTCCCTGCGCGTGCGGTTCGGCGAGGTCGAGGCGCGTGGCATCGCGCTGACCCGCGAGGGCCGTGCCGCGTACGACGCCGCCGTCGTCGAGATCGACGAGGCCGCTGCCGCGGCCCGCGCCGAGGACCCCGGCTTCACGGAGGCCCGGCGCCAGGAGATCGCCCGCGCCGTCTGGCAGAAGACCTTCCCGACGACGGAGGCGGAGCTCGCGGCCCAGGGCCTCGGCTGGTTCACCTACGAGGTGGACGGCGACGGCACCGGCGTGCGCCGCGAGCCCGTCGTCTACGAGGACTTCCTGCCGCGTTCCGCGGCCGGCATCTTCCAGTCCAACCTGACCTCGGACGGCGCAAAGGACGCGAGCCAGCAGGGCACTGACCGTGACGCCGACTGGATGTCCGGCGCGCTCGGCCGGGAGCTCAACGACCCCTTCGACCTGTACGCCGACCAGGTGGCCAGGTCGCTCACCGGCGCCGCCGAGACCCTCGGCGTCGACCCGGCCACCCTCACCACGCCCAACCGCACAACGGGAGCATCGCGATGACCAGCACCACCACCCACACCCCGCTGACCACCGAGCTGCGGGACGCCGCTCTCGGCGCCCTGGAGCGGCTGGGCGCCGACCTGTCGCTGGTCGAGCCCGTCGAGGCCTCTGGCGGGGTCTCGACAAGCTCGACCAACGGGGTTCTTCCCGCCGTCTCGCCGCTCTCCGGCACGCAGATCTCTGGCGTCAAGCGCGACGGCGCCGCGGAGGCCACCGCCGCCGTCGACCGGGCCGCCGAGGCCTTCACGACGTGGCGCTCCGTCCCCGCCCCCGTGCGCGGCCAGGTGATCAAGCGCCTGGGCGAGCTGCTGACCGAGCACAAGACCGACCTGGCCGAGCTCGTCACCATCGAGGCGGGCAAGGTCACGAGCGAGGCCCTGGGCGAGGTCCAGGAGATGATCGACATCTGCGACTTCGCCGTCGGGCTGTCGCGCCAGGTCGGCGGACGCACGATGCCGTCGGAGCGCCCGGGCCACCGCCTCATGGAGACGTGGCACCCGATGGGCGTCGTCGGCGTGATCAGCGCGTTCAACTTCCCGGTGGCCGTGTGGTCCTGGAACACCGCCGTCGCGCTCGTCTGCGGCGACACCGTGGTGTGGAAGCCGAGCGAGAAGACGCTGCTCTCGGCCGTGGGCGCCTCGGCGCTGCTCGACCGGGCGCTGGCCGAGGCCGGCTTCCCGGCGGGTGTCTCGCAGCTGCTCCTCGGCGACCGCGAGGCCGGCGAGGCCCTCGTGGCCGACTCCCGCGTGGCCCTGGTCTCCGCGACCGGCTCCGAGCGGATGGGCCAGCAGGTCGCTCCCGTCGTCGCCGCACGCGGCGGCCGGTACCTCCTGGAGCTGGGCGGCAACAACGCGGCGATCGTCGCGCCGTCGGCGGACCTCGACCTCGCCGTGCGCGGCGCGGTGTTCTCCGCGGCGGGCACGGCCGGGCAGCGCTGCACCTCGCTGCGCCGCCTGATCGTGCACGAGTCGGTCGCGGACGAGGTCGTCGCGCGGCTCGCCAAGGTCTACGGCAGCCTGCCGGTCGGCGACCCGCGTGCCGAGGGCACCCTGGTCGGCCCGCTGGTCGACGCCGGTGCGCGCGAGCGCATGCTCGCCGCGATCGACGAGGCGGTGGCAGCGGGCGGCAGGCTCGTCGTGGGCGGCACCGCGGTCACCGTGCCCGGCGCCGAGGACGCGGCGTACGTGCAGCCCGCGATCGTGCGGATGACGACGCAGGCCGACGTCGTCAAGCGGGAGACGTTCGCGCCGATCCTGTACGTGCTGACCTACTCGGAGCTGTCCGAGGCGATCGCGCTGCACAACGACGTGCCCCAGGGCCTGTCGTCGGCGATCTTCACGATGGACGTGCGCGAGGCCGAGACGTTCATGTCCGAGGTCGGTTCGGACTGCGGCATCGTGAACGTCAACATCGGGACCTCCGGTGCGGAGATCGGCGGCGCGTTCGGCGGCGAGAAGTCGACGGGCGGCGGGCGCGAGTCCGGTTCGGACGCGTGGAAGCAGTACATGCGCCGCGCCACGAACACGGTGAACTACTCGACCGAGCTGCCGCTGGCGCAGGGCGTCAACTTCGGCTGATCAGAGATCCGCGAAGTAGAGCGCCTGTCCGCGTTTCCCTGGTAACACCAGGGAGAGGCGGACAGGCGCTCTACTTCGCGGACGGGGTGCCGGTCAGGAACGGCCCGCGGGGACCGCGATCATGGAACCGGTGTCCGTGGTCGGGACGTCGGTGCTGGGCGCGTACCTGTTCACAGCGCTGACGGGGACGCCGACCCGCTCCGCGACCTCTTCGAGCGAGAGGTTCTGCTCCCACCGGAGCACGCGGATCTCGCTGATCTGCCGCGAGCTGAGCGCCGGCGCCGAGCTGGTGACCGCGGGCGTCGCCCCGGTGACCGTGGGCAGCGTCCCGGTGCTGGGGCGCGTCTCCCAGTCCGTCGCCGGCGTCACGGGCGCGTACTTGCGTTCCAGCTGCACGCGCTCGGTCTCACCGGTCAGGGCAGGCTCGGACCGGATCCGCTCGGGCGCGGCGGCCGGGTCGGTGCGGCCGGTCAGGGCCGGCTCGTCGTGCGCGGACCTGTCGTGCTCGTCGCCGCCGTCGGTCACGGCCAGGCCCATCTGGACGCCGGCGGGAAGGACCAGCTCGGGCAGGTTCACGCGGACCGGCGCGCGGTCGGCCGCGGTCCGCTCGAGCTCGCTCTGGTCCGGCATCCACTCGCCGGCCAGCGCCGCGGCCTCCTGGACGACGTCGCGGATCGTGCGCTCCGACTCCAGGTGCGGGCGCGTCACCTCCGCGGTGACGCCGGCGGGCACGTGGCGGTGGACCCGGGTCACCGCGGCGTTCACGTCCGCGATGCGTGCGTCACGCTCGTCCTCGGGGGCGATCTGTGCCAGCCGCACCGCGTCGAGCATGTCCAGCACGGCCGTCTCGCGGTCGAGCTCGATCTGCGCCAGCCGGTCGAGGTTGCGCGCACTCGACGCCGACTGGAAGAACAGGTGCACCGCGACGGCCGCGAGGACGGGGGCGACGGCGCGGGAGACGGCGAAGATGCCCTCACCGAGCAGCCAGCCGTGCCAGGCGGCGAGCGCGCCGGACAGCACGCCGACGACGATCGCGCCGCCGAGCCAGCGACCGTGCCCGGCCGGCTCACGGCCGCTCTCGAGCGCGCGGTCGGCCCGACGTCGTCCCTCCCAGGCCAGGCCGATCACCAGTGCCTCGTAGGCGATACCAAGCGCGTAGCCGAGCTCGGGCCCCTCATAGGCGGCGATGGTGTGTGACATGCCGATGTAGGCCCAGGCCGAGAGGCCGAAGGCCCCCAGGAAGAACCCTGGGTTTCTGCGTATGTCGGCGATGACCGCAGGAACGCGTCGGGGGCGTTTCTCCGATGCCATGATGGGTGTATCCCTTTCCGTCGGTACGGGTCGGTGTGGCGGTACTGCCGGGACGCGTGGTCGGAACCCGACTGAAGAAGACATGGTGCAAGGCTGATCTTGGACCATGTTGGGCCCTTTGTGCTCTTTACGAGGCAGATTTAGCCTCAGTTGCCCCGGCGACTCGCCGCCGAGGCGGGAGATTCACCCGCTCGGGACCCACTCGTCGGGCAGGGTGAACGTGGTGCCGAACTCGGCGGAACGGTAGCCCGCCCGCTCCGCCGTCACCGTCACTCTCGCCTGGTGACCGGCCCGGCCACCCCCGATCCAGATCCGCCGGCCGGGCGTGTAGTTCCCCCACCTGATGGTCTCGTTGCGAGTGACGTCGACCCACGACCACGTGTAGGTGACGTTCGGGTCCTGGTCGACCTCGCAGTAGGTCATCCAGCCGGAGTTCACCTTGCCGGGGTCCATGCGGACCGAGCAGCTCGGCTGGGGCACGGTCGGCTGCGGCACCGTGCCGGTGGCGTTGGAGAGCACCGCCGCCTCGGCATATCCGGACCGGGCCGCGGTGAGCCGGACCTGGACGGGCTTGCCCACGTCGTCGAGCACGACGGTGTAGGTGCACGACCCGAGGTTGTCCCGCTCCTCGCCGCCGATGCTCCACACGCACGTCGTGGCGGCCGGGCGCGGCGTCCAGCCGGTAGCTTCCGCGACGATCTCCTGGCCCACCTGGACCTGCGCCGGGATCGCCACGGTGCCCGGCCGGAACCGGGCCGGGGCCGCGTCCTGCTCGGTCGTGCCGGCGGGCTCGTCGACGGGCGTGGTGACCGGAGTGTCCTCGGGCGAGGGCGACGCCGACGGCTTCTCCCTCGGCTTCTTCGGGGCGCTGGGGCTGGGTTCGCCGGACGGCTCGGCCGACGTCGACTCCCCGTCCTGGGGTGCGGCGACCGTCGGCGAGTCGTCCGGTGCCAGGAAGTGCGCGACGGCTGCCGCGCCCCCGCCGCCGGCCAGCACCAGACCCACCGCGACCAGGCCGGTCAGGACCCTGCGACGTAGCCGGTCCGACGGCGCCGGCGCCTCCGCACGGTCCGTCGCGGTCGTGTCGGCGGGCGGTGCCGCCGCGCCCAGCACCGTGTCCAGGTCGGCCAGGCCCGGGCCGGCCAGTCCGGTGTCGACGGGCTCGACGTACGGCGGGTCAGCGGGCGAGGCGAGCACCGCCGACGCCGTCGGGCGCGCGGCGGGGTTCTTGGCGAGGCAGGCGCCGACCACGTGACGCAGGCCGGACGGGAGGGCGTCGAGGTCGGGCGTCTCGTGCACGATCCGGTAGGTGACGGTCGCGAGGCTGCCCGTCCCGAACGGTGGGGTGCCGGTCGCCGCGAGGTGGGCGACGGCGCCGAGCGACCACACGTCGGAGGCGGTGGTGACGGTCTCGCCGCGGGCCTGCTCGGGCGACATGAACTGGGGCGTCCCGGGCTGGATGCCCGTGCTGGTCAGCGACGTGGCGTCCGAGTCGGAGACGATCCCCATGTCGATCAGCACCGGCCCGTCGGGGCCGAGCAGCACGTTGGTGGGCTTGACGTCGCGGTGGACGAGACCTTCGCGATGGATCGCGTCGAGGGCCTCCGCCAAACCCGCGACGAGCTCGCGGACCGCCGCCTCGGGCAGGCTCCCCAGCTCGGCGATGGCGTGCGCCAGGGTGGGTCCGGGCACGTACTCGGTGGCCAGCCAGGGCCTCGGCGCGTCGACGTCGAAGTCGACGACCACCGCCGTGCGGCGGCTGCGTACCCTCGTCGCGGCCGACACCTCGCGGCGGAAGCGGGCCCGGAACTCGCGTTCGTCGGTGCTCTCCGGGTGGATGACCTTGATCGCGAGCAGCCGGCCGCTCCGGGTGGCGCCGAGGTACACCACGCCCATGCCGCCCTTGCCCAGCCGGCCGCGGATCTCGTAGCCGCCGAGCTCGGTCGGGTCGTCGGCGGTGCGCGGCGCGATCTCAGGTGCGCGGACACGTCGCGCCACGTCGGACAGCACGGAGAACTCCCTCGGGTCGTGGGTGCTCGGTCAGGGACGGCCGACTGATCGGCGCGCTCGCCGGACGGCTGCACGAGCGTAACTGAACTGGTCCGAGCCGGATCGCACCACCACCCCCGGTCCATGTCTCATCCCGGTTATCCACAGGTGCAATCTCTTGAGCCTTCTCGATAGCATTTCATGACAGAACATTGGGGCATGGCTTCGACACCACCCTCGACACCGACTCGCGCTGCGGCCCCGCTCAGCCTGCTCGGCCTGCACGAACGCCTCGACCTAGCGACCCGGCTGGAGCAGCGCCTGGTCGAGCACGTGCGGCGACCCGGCAACGCCGAGGCCGTCCGGAGGCAGGTCGAGTACGTGCGCTCGGAGTCGCTGGTGCCCGACGACGTCGACTCCGAGCTGCGCGACGCGATGACGCGCGACTGCGCGGTCGACATGCTCGTGCACGTGGGGCCGCGCGAGACGGGCGGCTCGCTGGTCGGCGAGCTCCTCGACGACGCGCCGGCCGGCCTCACCGTGACCGCCGCCGAGCGTGCGCTGCTCGAGCACTGGCGCGACGGCGGCGTGCTGGGCTACTTCATGGTGACCGACCTGGTGGACGAGCACGCGGTGCTGCACAACCTCGAGGACGACCTGGAGTACCGGGTGTACACGGGGCGCTCCGAGATCCGTTCGACGGCGCTGGTGCCCGGCCTGCCCCTGTCGGTGCGCCTCCTGCCGGTCGGGGCGGCGTGGATCTTCGCGGACACCCCGCTGGTCTTCTCGCCGGGCTCCGTGGTCGGGGTCGTGCGGGGCGTCGTCGGGCTGCTGACCTCGACGCCGTGCCCCGCCTACCGCAACCCGCGCACGCTGGCCCGCGCCCGCGAGCTCGTCGCCGACCACCACCGCGCGTTCCGCGACCTCTTCGGGGACGTGGTGGTGCAGGGCACCGCGTCGCACGTCATGGACTGCTACCTACGGTTCAAGGCCCGGATCGGCGCCCCGGCGGAGGAGTTCGCGCTGTTCCCGTCGCTCCGCGACGAACGCTGGCTGCCCGACGACGCCGCCGAGCCCGACGACGAGGCGTTCGCCCTGGTGCACCACCCCGTCAAGGGGCTGCGACTGCTCGACTGGTACGCGCAGCTCCGCGAGGTGCACACCGCGCCCCTCGCGTCCTGGAAGCCGGAGCGGCTCGCGCAGGTGCTCGCCGACCCCGATGCCCCCTCCTGGGTCCTGGACCTGCTCGCGGAGCGGCACCCGGACCACCTGGACGTGCTCTACGGGGCGGCGACGGAGCGGGAGGGCTTCGTCTGGGCGCGGGACGGCGCGGCCCTCCTGGCGGGCCGGGAGCCCGCTGCCGGCAGGGACGAACCGGGGCTGGTCATGGCGCCGTCGATCATGGGGCGGGTGCTGCCGCCGGACGACGAGCCTTCGGGCGTCAGCCGCCGCTGACGCTCAGCTCGGCCTCGCGGAGCTTCGCCTCGAACTCCTCGGACAGGTCGCGGGAGTCGAGCCAGCCGTACGGGAGGTGCGGCGTCTTCGGCGAACCGGCACGGCCGCGCGGCCCCTCGGCGTCGTCCCCGGGGTACGGGGCGTCCAGGTCCAGGGCGTCGAGCCGCTCGCGCAGCTCGGCGAGGGTGTCGACCAGGGCGAGCTCGTGACGCTTCTCGCCGCCCACCGCGTAGCCCTTGAGGTACCAGGCCATGTGCTTGCGCAGGTCGCGCATGCCCTTGCCCTCGTCGCCGTCGAAGTACTCGATCATGAGCTCGCCGTGCCGGTAGATCGTCTCGGCGACCTCGCGCAGCCCCGGCCGGACCCGCAGGTCGGAGCCGTTGAACGCGGCGGCCAGGTCGGCGAACAGCCACGGCCGGCCCTGGCAGCCCCTGCCGACGACGACGCCGTCGGCACCCGTCTCCTCGACCATGCGCAGGGCGTCCTCGGCGGACCAGATGTCGCCGTTGCCGAGCACCGGGACGGTGCGGACGGCCTCCTTGAGGCGCGCGATGGCCTCCCACTCGGCCTGCCCGGAGTAGTGCTGCGCGGCGGTACGGGCGTGCAGCGCGACGGCGGCGACGCCGAGCGACTCCGCGATCTGGCCGGCCTCCAGGTAGGTCAGGTGGTCGTCGTCGATGCCCTTGCGCATCTTGATCGTGACCGGCACGCCGTACGGCTCGGCGGCGTCGACGGCCGCCTTCACGATGTCGGTGAAGAGCTGCCGCTTCCAGGGCAGCGCGGCCCCGCCGCCCTTGCGGGTCACCTTGGGCACCGGGCAGCCGAAGTTGAGGTCGACGTGGTCGGCGCGGTCCTCGCCCGCGATGATCTTCACCGCGGCGCCGACCGTCGCCGGGTCCACGCCGTACACCTGGGCGGAGCGGGGCTGCTCCTCCTCGCCGAACGTCACGATCCGCAGCGCCTCGACGTTGCGCTCCACGAGCGCGCGGCTCGTCACCATCTCGGCGACGTACAGGCCCGGATCGAACCCTGTCGACTGCCCCGCCTCACGGCACAGCGTGCGGAAGGCGCGGTTCGTCACCCCTGCCATGGGCGCGAGCACCACCGGCGTGGCGACGGTGATGGGCCCGATCTGCAGGGGCTCGAGCAGGGCGGTGGTCGTGTCGAGGGCGGAGGTCACGATGCCATTGTTCCACCGGTCTGGATTTCATATGGCAGCAGGTGCGTGGTCGTTTTACGACGACGCGGAGGGTTATCGCCCGATTTGGTCGCCGCAGGATCTTTTGCCGATCCTCGCGGGCCTGTCTGTAATGGATCTGCCGGAGCATCGAGGGGCGCGAGGCGACCGGACACGTGGACCGTCACACCGGGCCGCGTCCGACCGCTATGGGGGTCTCGCGATGCAGACTGAGGACCGCACACAGGAGCGCACGGCGAAGATCAGCGTCGGCACGCTCACCGCGATGGTGGTGGGCTCGATGGTGGGCGCCGGCGTCTTCTCGCTACCCAGCCGGTTCGCCGGCGAGACCGGGGTGCTCGGAGCCCTCATCTCCTGGACGATCGCGGGCAGCGGCATGCTCATGCTCGCCTTCGTGTTCCAGCGGCTCGCGATGCGCAAGCCCGACCTCGACTCGGGCGTCTACGCCTACGCGAAGGCCGGTTTCGGCGAGTACCTCGGCTTCTTCTCGGCGTTCGGGTACTGGGCCAGCGCGTGTGTCGGCAACGTCACCTACTGGATCCTCATCATGTCGACGGTGGGCGCGATCCTGCCCGTGCTCGGCGAGGGGGACACCCCCGTCGCGTTCCTCGTGTCCTCGGCGTGCGTGTGGGGGTTCTACCTGCTGGTCCGCCGCGGCGTGAAGGAGGCGGCGGCGATCAACCGCATAGTCACCGTCGCCAAGGTGCTGCCGATCATCACGTTCGTGCTCATCGCGGTCTTCCTGCTGGACCCGCAGGTGCTCATGGACAACTTCGAGGGCTACGGCATCACCGGCCCGCTGTTCGACCAGGTGCGCGGCACCATGCTCGCCACGGTCTTCGTCTTCCTCGGGGTGGAGGGTGCCAGCGTCTACTCGCGGCACGCGCGGCGCCGGGAGGACGTCGGCCGGGCGACCGTCCTCGGCTTCCTCATGGTGCTCGCGATCTTCGCCTCGGTGACCATCGTGTCCTACGGCATCCTGCCGATGGAGGAGCTCGCCCAGCTGCGCCAGCCGTCGATGGCGGGCGTGCTCGAGGCGGCCGTCGGCGGCTGGGGCGCCGTCTTCGTCAGCATCGGCCTGATCGTCTCGGTGCTGGGCGCCTACCTGGCCTGGACCCTCATGTCGTCGGAGGTGCTGTACGTCGCGGCGAAGGACCGGGACATGCCGCGGTTCCTCGCCCGGTCGGACGCGAACGACGTGCCCCGGGCGGCGCTCCTGCTGACCACGGCGCTCATCCAGGTGGTCCTGGTCGTCACCCTGCTGTCCGACGACGCGTTCACCTTCGCGCTGGACCTCACCAGCGCGCTCTCCCTGATCCCGTTCCTGCTCGCCGCGGGCTACGCGCTCAAGCTGGCCCTGGGCCGGGGCGGCCCGGCGGCCGGGAGTCCCACGACGCGCGACCTCGTCGTCGCGGCGCTCGCCGTCCTGTACACGGCGTTCCTGCTCTTCGCGGCCGGGCTGACGTTCGTGCTGCTGTCGTTCGTGATCTACGCCCCGGCGACGATCCTCTTCGCGATGACGCGCCGCGAGCAGGGCCGACGGGTGTTCAGCAGGGGCGAGCTCGTGATCTTCGTCGTCTCCGTGGTCGGCGGGGTGGCCGGCGTCGTCGCGCTCGCGACGGGCACGATCTCCATCTAGGGAAGGCACACGATGACCATCCACAGCGACGACACACCACAGCCCTGGGCGTCACTGCCCAAGGCGGCACGGCCCTCCGAGTCCTACGGGGTGCACTCCGAGGTGGGCCGGCTCCGCAAGGTGCTCGTCTGCCGGCCGGGCCTCGCCCACCGGCGGCTCACCCCGACCACCTCGGACGACCTGCTCTTCGACGACGTGCTCTGGGTGGACCGGGCGATCGAGCACCACGCGGGGTTCGTCGCCGACCTGCGGTCCCGTGGCGTCGACGTCGTCGAGCTGCACGACGTCCTCGCCGAGACCGTGCGGGTACCCGGGGCGCGGGACTGGCTGCTGGACCGCAAGATCGTCCCCGGCATCGTCGGGCCGGGACTGATCGACGCGACCCGCGACTTCCTCGAGGACCTCGTCGCGGAGCAGCTCGCCGAGTACCTGATCGGTGGGCTGGCGACGCACGACGTGCCCGACCTGCCGGCGTCGTACCGCTCGCTGGCCGAGTACACGGCCGACTCGCGCGAGTACCTGATGGCCCCCGTGCCCAACACGCTGTTCACACGCGACACCACGTGCTGGCTCTACGGCGGGGTCACCCTCAACCCGCTGTACTGGCCCGCGCGGCACGACGAGACGCTGCTGATGAAGGCCGTCTACGAGTTCCACCCGGACTTCGTCGGGTCGACGGTCTGGTGGGGCGACCCCGAGACCGACCACCAGCGGGCGACGCTGGAGGGCGGCGACGTCATGCCGGTGGGCAACGGCACGGTGCTGGTGGGCATGAGCGAGCGCACGTCACGGCAGGCGATCACCCAGCTCGCCGGGGCCCTGTTCGAGGGCGGCGCGGCCGAGCGGGTGATCGTGGCGGGCATGCCCAAGCTGCGCGCGGCGATGCACCTCGACACCGTCATGACGTTCGCCGACGTCGACACGGTCACCGTCTACCCGCGCATCGTCGGCTCCATCCACCCGTTCGTGCTGCGCCCGGGCGCGGCCGGCGACGTGTCGGTGACCGACGAGGGCAGCACGACGTTCCTGGAGGTCGTCGCCCGCGAGACCGGGCTGGGCTCGCTGCAGGTCATCGAGACCGGCGGCGACGTCTACGAGTCCGAGCGGCAGCAGTGGGACAGCGGCAACAACGCGGTGGCGGTCGAGCCGGGCGTGGTCTACACGTACGACCGGAACACCACCACGAACAACCTCCTGCGCAAGGCAGGCGTCGAGGTGATCGAGATCGCCGGCGCGGAGCTGGGCCGCGGACGCGGCGGCGGGCACTGCATGACCTGCCCGATCATCCGCGATCCCGTCACCTGACGGTCGCCGGCCGGCCGCGTGCCCGGCGCGCTGCGTTCGCCCATCCGCACGATGACGGGGCAAGATACGGCCTGACCTGGCCTTTGGCCATGGGGAGTTCAATCGTGGACGGACTTCACCCACCGGGATACGGTTCGGCTGCGGTGTGTTGCACATTGTTCGGACAAATTTTGACTAGGGAGTGCGCATGACCGGCCGGATTCTTGAGCTCGACGCGAAACAGTGGTCCGCGGTGCGGGCGGAGGCGCTGAAGGGCGGCGGGGTGACCGCCGTCGGTACGGCGCTCGCGGAGCACCTCGGCGCGCCCGTGCGCGCGACGCTGGTCTCGACGTCCGGCTCGACCGGCACGGTGACCCGGCTGACCATGGTTGGGGACCGGGTGCTGCTGGTCATGCAGGTCATCGCCGAGCAGGGCGGGGAGACCCGCCTCGCGGCGGGGGCCGAGCTCCGGTTCGTCACGGCCGACGAGCTGTGGGCCGCGCTCGCTCCTGCCCTGCCGCCCTTCGAGGCGCTGCGGGCCCCGGCATCCGCTGTGCCGGGTGCTCAGGGCGCGCCGACGTCGTCGAACCCGGCGGCAGACCGGGCGGAACTGGTGCGCCTGCTCGATGACGAGCAGGCGAACCTGCAGGTCACGGTCGAGGCATGGCGTGAGGGCGAGGCGCCCGTGAAGGTGTGGCCGCGCCTGTGGTCGGTGGTGGACGGAAAGCTGCTGGACGTGCGCACGGACGACGGCGCGCCGGCACCCGTCGAGCGGCCGGCCGGGTCGGTCGCGGCCGAGCTGCAGTGGGCTCTCGTGGGTGCGACGGACGCGGCGACGGGTGAGACCGGCGGGCCGAGCGGTGCCAGCGGCTCCGGTGCGGGCGCAGGCGCATGACCCAGGAGATGCAGGGCCAGGACATCGAGCAGGTCCGGGCACTGGCCGGGCTCTTCGAGTCGTCGGCCGACGAGCTGGAGTCCGCTCGGCAGCAGGTGACCGCCGCGGTGTTCGGGTTCGACGGCTACGGTCCGAACGTGGACCAGATGCGGGGCGAGTGGTCCGATCGCCTGGCGCCCACGCTGAGCGACATCGCGGAGGCCTTGCGGGAGGCGGGTGACAAGGCGACCCGGAACGCCGATGCCCAGGAGGACACGTCCAACTCCTACGACGGCAACCCGTTCGCCGGTGTCTCGACCCAGGGACACGGCTCGTCCGACGACGACGGCGGCGGCCCGCTGGACTGGCTGGGAGACAAGGCCGGGGACCTCTGGGACGCGGGCGGGGACGCGCTCGACTGGACGGGTGACAAGGTCGGTGACCTCTGGGACGCCGGCACGGACGCGGTCGGGAACGCCTGGGATGCCGGCACCAACCTGGTCGGCAAGGTCTGGGATGCCGGCACGAACCTGGCCGGGAACGTCTGGGACGCCGGCACCAACCTGGCCGGCAACATCTGGGACGCCGGAACCAACCTCGCCGGAAAGCTGTGGGACGCCGGCACGAACGCGGTCGACTGGCTCGGCGACCGGGGCTCGGACGCGCTGGACTGGATCGGGGACCGCGCGAGCGCGATCGGTGGCGCGTGGGAGAACGTGGCCGACTCCGGTCTGCAGCTCTGGGACGCGACCGGCGGAGCGATCCTGGACGGCGAGTGGCCGCGCACCACCGAGGTGATCGCGTCCCAGATCCGGCTCGGGGGCGCCTTGCTCGGTGCGGGCATCACCGGCGCATCGCTGGGCATGCTCGACCCCAAGGTCTTCGACGACGGCGACCCGTACGCGGGTGATCCGCGGGACGTTGCGCTGCCGCGCCCGCCGGAGAGCGTCGCGGACATCGCCCGGAGCGTCACCGACGCCTACGCGACGGACGGCACTGTCCGGGTCACCACGGTGCAGGGGCCGGACGGCCCCCGGGTCATCGTGAGCGTCCCGGGCACCGAGGCCTGGAACCCGTCGGCCGGTGACAACCCGATGGACCTCACCGGCAACCTCGTCACCGCGGGTGGCTCGCGGTCCACGATGAGCGATGCCGTCGTGCTCGCCATGGAGAACGCGAACATCCCGCCCGGTGCCGAGGTCATGATGGTCGGCCACTCGCAGGGCGGCATGACCGTCGCCGACCTGACGTCCGACTCGGCGTTCGTGGACAAGTACAACGTCACCCACGCGATGACCTACGGCTCGCCGATCGACAGCGCCCACATCGATCCGTCGGTGAACGTGCTGGAGATGCAGCACCAGCACGACGTCGTCCCGCGGCTGGACCTGGGGGACGCGCGGTACAACCCGTTCTCGCCCAACCCGGCCCTGCCCGGCGGGCACAACGAGAGCGGCAACCACACGACCGTCACGTTCGACGACCCGGGGTCCGCGTTCAACGCGAAGGCGAACCACGACCACTCGGAGGCCTATCCGAACTCCATGGCCAACAGCAACGATCCTGGATACCTCGCCTACCAGGAGTCGCTCCGCAACAGCGGCTTCCTCGTGAACGTGGACGACACAGGCACTCCCTCGCGACCGGTCAGCGCACAGGACATCCAGGTCGGTCGGAAGAACTGATGGGCAAAGGGTGGGAGCGCCGCAGGCGTCGGCTGGTGAACCGGCTCTCCGAGGCCGGGCCGGTCGGCGGCGGGGTCGCCGCGCTGCTCAGCCTCGGCAAGGCAAGGAACTCGGACTGCGAGGAGACGTTCGCACGGACGGCGCTTGCCGTCGACGGCGTGGTGTCGGCCGAGTGGGAGTGCAGCGAGCAGTTCGGCGGAGGCTGGCAGCGAGGCACGGTGGTGCTCCGGGCTTCGTCCCGCGACGAAGGCGCCCGGATCGTGGACGCACTGTTGCGAGCCTTCGCCGCGGAGCCGCTTCTCGAGGACCGCTGGGCCACCCCGCAGCAGTACCGGAACGAGGACGGTTCGCTCGTCCTCAGCGCCGGCGACGCCGGGTTCCGGGCAGTACCGAACATCGGTGAGGTGCGTGAACACTATGGAAAGGACTGACCGAGTGATCCGGAGCCAGCGAACGAGACTGACGTCAGCCGTCGCGGCGGCCGCCTTGGTGCTCACCGTCTCGGCGTGCTCGTCCGGCGCCGCCGACTGCGAGGAGGCGTTCACCGCGGCGTCCCTGTCGGTGCCAGGCGTGGTCTCGGCCGAGTGGGACTGCAGCGACCAGTTCGGCGGTGGCTGGCAGCGTGGCGACGTGGTGATCGAGGCGACCACCCAGGACGAGGCTGCCCAGGTGGTGGATGCAGTGCTTCGGGCATACGCCGCGTCGCCCGAGCTCGACGACGCGTGGGCGACGCCGCAGGAGTATGTGTCCGAGGACGGGTCCGTCGTCGCCAGCGCGGGTGATGCGGGTTTCCACGCGGTCCCGAACGTCGGCGAGGTCCGCGAGCACTACGGCATCACGCCCGGCTGATCCGGGCGGGGACCATCGCTGGTCGAGCTCTACCCGCTGGTCGAGCTTGTCGAGACCCAGGTCTCGACGAGCTCGACCACCGGACGATGGCGAGCTCCGCTCAGGCGCGCAGCCACACGGTCGTGTCCGACGGCACGGCCCGCACGCCGTCCGACGTCGTCAGGTCGCCCGACGCCACCAGCACCTCCGCCTCGGCAGGCAGCGTGAGCGCGGCCTCGCCCAGGTTGCTGACCACCACGACGCCGGACACCTGGAAGGCGACGACGTCCGGGGACCCGGCCAGCGCGTCGACCCACGCGAGTCCTGCCGTGCCGATCTTCTCGGCCCGGCGCAGCTCGAGCGCCGTCCGGTACATCTCGTAGGTCGAGCCCGCGACGCCGTACTGCCGGTCGGCGGCGAGGTCGGCGTAGACGTCGGGCTGCGGCAGCCAGGTCCTGCCGGTGGGGCCGAACCCGTTGCCCGGCGCGCCGCCGACCCACGGCAGCGGCACGCGGCAGCCGTCACGGCCGGGCTCGGCGCCGCCGGTCCGGAAGAAGGACGGGTCCTGGCGTACCTCGGCGGGCAGCGCGGTGTGGTCCGGCAGGCCCAGCTCCTCGCCCTGGTACAGGTAGGCGGAGCCCGGCAGGCCGAGCATCAGCAGCGTCGCGGCCCGGGCCCGGCGCAGGCCGAGCTCGGCGTCGGGCTGCGGGTCGGTCGCGGCGATGCCGTTGAGCTGACGGCCGCCGATCTCGGCGAGGCCGAAGCGGGAGGCGTGCCGCACGACGTCGTGGTTGGACAGCACCCACGTGGTCGGGGCGCCGACGGCGTCCATGGTGCCGAGCGACACGTCGACGACCGTGCGCATCTTCGCCGCGTCCCACGGGGCGGTGAGGAACGAGAAGTTGAACGCCTGGTGCATCTCGTCGGGCCGCACGTAGCGGGCCAGGCGGCTCAGCGGCTCCACCCAGGCCTCCGCCACGAGGCAGCGGTCGCCCGGGTACTCGGCGAGGACGCGGTGCCAGGAGCGGTAGATCTCGTGCACGCCGTCCTGGTCGAACATCGGGCCCTGGTTGCCGGCCCCGGTCGAGCCGTCGTCCGGCTCTGCGGCACTCGCCGCCGGTCCGTCGACGGTGCCCTCGACCATGGCGGCCCGGCCGTCCCAGTCGGGCAGACCGGGCGCCTTGATCATGCCGTGCGCGACGTCGACGCGGAACCCGTCCACGCCCCGGTCGAGCCAGAACCGCAGCACGTCCTCGAGCTCGGCGCGGACCTCGGAGTTCTCCCAGTTCAGGTCCGGCTGCGACGTGTCGAACAGGTGCAGGTACCACTGCGGGCCCAGGGGACCGTCGCCGTGCCGCGGGGCAAGGCGGGTCCAGGCCGGGCCGCCGAAGATCGACTGCCAGTTGTTCGGCGGCTCGTCCCCGGCCGGGCCGCGGCCGTCGCGGAACATGTACCGGTCGCGCGCGGCCGAGCCGGGCGCCGCGGCCAGCGCCTCCTGGAACCAGACGTGCTGGTCGGAGGAGTGGTTGGGCACCAGGTCCACGATGATCTTGAGGCCGCGGTCGTGGGCTCCGGCGAGCATCTCGTCGAAGTCCGCGAGCGTGCCGAAGAGCGGGTCGATGTCGCGGTAGTCGGCGACGTCGTAGCCCGCGTCCTTCTGGGGGGAGCGGTAGAAGGGGCTCAGCCAGACGGCGTCGACCCCCAGCTGCTTCAGGTGGTCCAGCTTGGCGGTGACGCCCGGCAGGTCGCCGATCCCGTCGCCGTCGCCGTCCGCGAACGAGCGCGGGTACACCTGGTAGATCACCGCGTCGCGCCACCACTCGCCGCTTGCGGCGGGTGTGTGGACGAGGGTCCCGGCGGTGAGGTCGTCGATGGTCAGCAGGGGGGTGCGGGTCACGTGTCGCGTCCTCGAATTCGGGGGTATGTCGGATGTAACGCTTGCAGAAAGCGTACGGGAGAATCAACCCCGTCCGACCACGCCCACAGCGAACCTCAGGGGCGCGGGGCCGCGCCCGTCGACCCCCGGACCACCAGCTCCGGCGTGAAGAGGAGTTCCGAGCGGGGGGCGCGTTCCCCGTGGATCTCCGTGAGCAGGGCGCTGACCGCCGCGTGCGCCATGTCGGTGACCGGCTGGCGCACCGTCGTCAGCGGCGGGTCGGTGAACGCGACGAGGGGCGAGTCGTCGTACCCCACGACGCTCACGTCGTCGGGCACGGACAGGCCGCGCGAGTGGGCGGCGCGGATGGCGCCGAGCGCCATCAGGTCGGATCCGCAGACGACGGCGGTGTGGCCGCTGTCGAACAGGTCGCCGGCCGCCGCCTGGCCGCCCTCCAGCGTGTAGAGGGTCAGTGCCACGTGCTCGCGCGCCTCCAGCTCGGTGGCCGCGAGCCCGTGCCGGACGAGCTGTGCGGCGAAGGCCTCGATCTTGCGCTTGGCCGGCACGAACCGGTCGGGGCCGATCGCCATGCCGATGCTGCGGTGGCCCAGCGCGACCAGGTGGCGGACGGAGAGCTCGACGCTGGCGGCGTCGTCGGGGGAGACGAACGGGGCGTCGATGCCCGCGGCGTACCCGTTGATCAGCACGATCGGCAGGCCGCGCCCGCGCAGCCGCTGGTAGCGCTCGGTGGACGCCCGGGTGTCGGCGTGCTTGCCGGACACGAAGACGATGCCGTCCACGGCATGGTCGATCAGCGTCTCGACGTACTCGTCCTCGGTGGTGCCGCCCGGCGACTGCGTGCAGAGCAGCGGCGTGTAGCCGCGCGACGCGAGCTGTGACTCGATGGCCTGCGCGAACGCGGGGAACACCGGGTTGGACAGCTCGGGGACCACGAGGCCGATGAGGCCGGCGGGCCGGGCGCGCAGCGCGGACGGGCGCTCGTAGCCGAGCACGTCCAGGGCGGCGAGCACCGCCTGACGCGTCTCGCCGGCCACGCCGGGCTTGCCGTTGAGCACGCGCGACACGGTCGCGGTGGAGACCCCTGCTTGCTCGGCGAGGTCGGTCAGTCGGGTGCGCACGCCTGGCAGCCTAAGTGACATACGACCTCCTCGTCCCCGGGCGTTCGCGGGTGTCGGCGCCGCGTTTCCGCGGCGTCGCCTGCCAGCCGTTGCAAGCGTTGCTGAAACTTTATCGCAACGCCTTGCAAGATTGTCCAGTCCGGCCTTACGGTTCGTGGCATCCAAACCAGGCCCGACGTCGGGCCGCGAACCACCGGGAGTGACGATGCGACGGAGCATCCTGACCGCCGCTGCGCTGACCGCGACGCTGGCGCTGGCCGCCTGCTCGGGCGGCGCGGAGGAACCAGCGGCCGAGGAGTCGGCCGCACCGAACGGCGAGGGTGCCACCCTCACCGTCTGGGTCGACGAGACCCGCCAGGCCGCCGTCGAGGACGCGGCCGCGGGCTTCGAGGAGTCGACCGGCGCCGAGGTGGAGGTGGTCCTGAAGAACTTCGAGGACATCCGCCCCGACTTCCTGGCCCAGGTGCCCACGGGCAAGGGCCCGGACATCACCGTCGGCGCGCACGACTGGCTGGGTGAGCTCACGACCAACGGCGTGGTGGCTCCCATCGAGCTCGGCGACACGGCCGACGCGTTCGAGCCGGTCTCCGTCTCGGCCTTCACGCAGGACGGCCAGGTCTACGGCCTGCCCTACGCCGTGGAGAACATCGCGCTCATCCGCAACACGGAGCTCGCCCCCGAGGCGCCCGCCACCTGGGACGACGCGATCGCTGCCGGCAAGGACGCCGGCACGAAGTACCCGCTGCTCATCCAGACCTCGACCGAGGGCGACCCCTACACGTTCTACCCGCTGCAGACGTCGTTCGGCGCCCCGGTCTTCGAGCAGAACGAGGACGGCTCGTACAAGCCCGAGCTCGCGCTCGGCGGCGACGGCGGCACGAAGTTCGCGGAGTGGCTGGCCGAGCAGGGCGAGGCCGGCGTGCTGAGCACCGACGTCACCTACGACATCGCGCTGGCCGCCTTCGCCAAGGGCGAGTCGCCGTACATCGTCGGCGGCCCGTGGATGCTGGAGTCGTTCGGCGACCTCGACCTGGCGATCGACCCCATCCCGAGCGCCGGCGGCGAGCCCGCCCAGCCGTTCGTGGGCGTGGCCGGCTTCTACGTGAGCGCGCAGAGCGAGAACGCGCTGCTCGCCAACGACTTCCTGGTCAACCACATGGCCACGCCCGAGGCGCAGCTCGCGCTCTACGAGGCGGGCGACCGCCCGCCGGCCCTGATCGAGGCCGCTGACACCGCGTCCGAGGACCCGATCACCGCGGGCTTCCGTGAGGTCGGCGCCGACGCCGTCCCGATGCCGTCGCTCCCCGAGATGGGCGCCGTGTGGGCGTACTGGGGCGTCACCGAGGCCGCGATCATCTCCGGCAAGTCCGACCCGGCCGAGGGCTGGGACAAGATGGTCGCCGACATCCAGGGTGAGATCGGCTGATGTCGTCGCCTGCGATCCGGGGCTCCGGCCGGACCGGCTGGAGCCCCGGGTTTCTCGTCAAGCTCGCCCTGATCGCGCTGGTCGACGCCCTCGGCGTCTACGCGGTGCTGGCCGCGTGGAGCGCCGGCTCGTGGGGTCTGCTCGCCGCGATGGTGGCGCTGCTGCTCGTGGCGAACTGGGCTTACTTCTCCAAGCGGGCGCTGCCCCTGAAGTACATCCTGCCGGGCCTCGCCTTCCTGCTCGTCTACCAGGTGTACGTCGTGGCGTATACGGGCTACGTCGCGTTCACGAACTACGGCGACGGGCACAACAGCACCAAGGAGCAGGCGATCGAGGCCCTCCTGGTGCAGAACGAGCGGCGGGTTGAGGGTTCCCCGTCGTCGCCCCTGACGGTGGTCACCCAGGGTGATGAGCTGGGTTTCGCCGTCGTCTCGCCCGAGGGTGTGGTCGAGGCGGGCACCGCCGACGAGCCGCTCGCGGTGGTGGACGGCGCCGCCGTGTCGGGCGGCCAGGTGACGGCGCTGCCCGGGTACGAGGTGCTGGAGTACGCGGCGGTGCTGGAACGGCAGCAGGAGGTCACCGACCTGCGAGTGCCCGTCTCCGACGACCCGAACGACGGCTCGGTCCGCACGCAGGACGCGCGCACCGGCTACGTCTTCACGTCCACGCTGACGTACGACGCGGCGTCCGACACCATGACGGACACCGAGACCGGCGTGACCTACACGCCCAACGACGACGGCCAGTTCGAGGCCGCCGACGGGACCACCCTGCCGGTGGGCTGGCGCGTGCTCGTGGGGCTGGACAACTTCGTCACCGCGTTCGGCGACGACCGGTACGCGGGGCCGTTCGGCAAGATCCTGCTGTGGACGTTCGCGTTCGCGGTGATCTCGGTGGCGTCCACGTTCCTGCTCGGCCTGTTCCTGGCGATCGCGTTCAACGACGCGCGCCTGCGCGGACGGCGGATCTACCGCACGCTCGTGATCCTCCCGTACGCGATCCCCGGGTTCCTCGCGGCGCTGCTGTGGTCGGGCCTGCTGAACCGGTCGTACGGGTTCGTCAACGAGGTGCTGCTCGGCGGGGCGTCGATCCCGTGGCTCACCGACCCGGTGCTCGCCAAGCTGGCGGTGCTCGGCGTGAACCTGTGGCTCGGCTTCCCGTACATGTTCCTCATCTGCACGGGCGCGCTCCAGTCGCTGCCGGGGGACGTGCTGGAGGCCGCGAAGATCGACGGCGCGGGTCGGTGGCGCACCTGGCGGTCCATCACGCTGCCGCTGCTCCTGGTCGCGACGGCGCCGCTGCTCATCTCCAGCTTCGCCTTCAACTTCAACAACTTCACGCTGATCTACATGCTCACCGGGGGCGGTCCGCGGTTCGACGACGCCTCGGTGCCGCTCGGGCACACCGACATCCTGATCTCGATGGTCTACTCGGTCTCCGGGCTCGACGGGACCGCGGCGAAGGACTACGGCCTGGCCAGCGCGCTGTCGATCGTCATCTTCGTGGTGGTCGCCACCATCTCCGCCCTCGCGTTCCGGCGCACCCGCTCGCTCGAGGAGATCGCCTGATGAGCACGACGATTCCCCCGGCCCGCCCTGCCGCCCCGCCCCGGCGGGTCGCGCTGGAGCGCCGCACCACCCCGGCCCGGTGGTTCTCCGACCTCGGCTGGCGCCACCTGGTCGGCGTCCTCGCCGTCGTCTACGCGGGCTTCCCGCTGGTCTACGTGGTCTCGGCCTCCCTGGCCGACGGCGGCACGCTCACCGGCTCGAACGACCTGTTCGCTTCGGTGTCGGGCGCCAACTACGTGGCGCTCGGCGGCACGAAGTTCTGGACCTGGATGGTCAACACCCTCGTGGTGGCGGTCGCCACCGGCGTCGGGACGGTGCTCATGGGCGCCGCGGCGGCCTACGCCTTCTCCCGGTTCCGGTTCAGCGGACGCAGGGTGGGGCTCACGGCGCTGCTGGTGATCCAGATGTTCCCGCAGATGCTCGCGTTCGTGGCGATCTTCCTGCTGCTCATCTCGCTGGGCAACGTCGTGCCGGTGCTGGGCCTGGACTCCAAGCTGTCGCTCATCTGCGTGTACCTCGGCGGCGCGCTGGGCGTGAACACGTTCCTCATGTACGGGTTCTTCAACACCGTGCCGCGCGAGATCGACGAGGCCGCGAAGATCGACGGCGCCTCGCACGCCCAGATCTACTGGACCATCGTGCTGCGCCTGACCGCGCCGATCCTGGCCGTGGTGGGACTGCTCAGCTTCATCAGCACGTTCGGCGAGTTCATCATCGCGCGCGTGCTGCTCCAGTCGGAGGAGAACTGGACGCTCGCCGTCGGCCTCTACGGCTGGGTGTCGTCGCTGCAGGACGCCAACTGGGGCCTGTTCACGGCGGGCGCCGTCGTCTCGGCGGTGCCGGTGCTCGCGCTGTTCCTGTTCCTGCAGAAGTACATAGTGGGCGGCCTGACGGCGGGGTCGGTCAAGGGCTGACCAGGCGGCGGTGCAGCGCGATGGCGGACAGGTCCGTGAGGCACGAGACCTGGTCGACCACCACGCGCAGGCGGGCGGCGTCGTCGGACGCCGCCCGCCAGTCCGCGGCGAACGGCGGCTCCAGCTCGTCGGGGGCGCGGTCGGCGAGCACGCTGACCAGGTCCGCCAGGATCTCCCGTTCCCGCAGGTAGCGGGGCTCCTGGCCGCGCGGCGCCATGACATAGGTGACCGCGATCCCCTTGAGCGCGAGGATCTCGTGCTCGGTCTCGGCGGGCACCACGAGCCGCGCGGCGTACCGCGTGAGCGGTCCCTCGCCGTAGACGGCCCGCGTGGCGGTGATCGCCGCGCCGATGAACCGGCCGATGAGCTGGCTCGTCATGTCCTTGAGGGAGGCCAGCGAGCGGCGCGACCCGTCGTAGGCGCGCACCAGGTGGCCCTCGCCGCGCAGGTAGTCCTGCAGCCGCCCGATCGCCGCGTCGATCGCGTCCTCCGTGTACCACTCGCCGTACCAGTCGCGCACGTACCCGGCCACGCGCGCCCGCTCCTCGGCGTGCGCCATGAGGTCGAGGTCGATGCGGCCGGCGACCACGCCGTCCTCGACGTCGTGCACCGAGTAGCTGATGTCGTCGGCGAGGTCCATGACCTGCGCCTCGAGGCACTTCACGCCGTCCGGCGCGTCCTTGCGGAGCCATTCGAAGACCGGCAGGTCGTCGGTGTAGACGCCGAACTTCCGGCTCGCCGTGCCGTCGGGCCGGGCCGGCCCCGCCCCGTACGCCCACGGGTACTTGACGCTCGCGTCGAGGCTCGCGCGGGTCAGGTTGAGGCCGGCGGGGGAGCCGTCGTCGGCCAGCACCTTGGGCTCGAGCCGGGTCAGGAGGCGCAGGGTCTGTGCGTTGCCCTCGAAACCGCCGACCGGCTGGGCGATCTCGGCGAGCGCCGTCTCGCCGTTGTGCCCGAACGGCGGGTGCCCGAGGTCGTGGGTGAGGCAGGCGGTGTCGACGACGTCGGGGTCGCAGCCCAGGGAGCGGCCCATGCCACGGCCCACCTGCGCGACCTCGAGGGAGTGGGTCAGCCGGGTGCGCACGAAGTCGTCGTGCCCCGCGCCGAGCACCTGGGTCTTCGCGCCCAGGCGGCGCAGCGCGGAGGAGTGGACCACGCGCCCGCGGTCACGTTCGAACGGGGTCCGGGCCTGCGACTTGGGCGGTTCGGTCACCCAGCGCTCGACGTCCTGCGCGCTGTACGACGGCGGGATGCTCTTCCCGAGGGCTTGCTCCACGCTTGCACTCTAGTCACGCGGGCTGACATCCCCGGAATCCGGACCTGCCTGCGGCTGTGCGGACGGGGGCCGGCGGCTGTGCCGGCCGTTCTGCCGGCTGCCGCGGAGGCGGGCGCTGGGCCCTGCCTCCGCCGCGGCGGTGCTACCTGCCGGCTACTTGTTGTTGCTGTACCAGCTCAGGCCACCGGGGAGGTTCAAGGAGTGCTTCTTCGTCTTCGAGTTCCAGGTCCACGGACCGATCTTGAAGCTCATGGACGACAAGCCCCTCTGGGTGATGTTGAACTTGAGCGGGCCGAGCGCCAGCCGCTTGCGATACCGGATTCCCATGATCCTGACTTACCTCCTCGGGTCGGGGCAAAGCGTACCGAACCTCGCTACCCCGGCAAACCGAACTCGCCCGAGAACTGACCATGCATCTGCTGCCAGCCGAGGGCCCCGTCTGGCAGCAACTGCATGGTCATCCGCGCTCCGAAGCCCAGGCGTCGCTCGCGCGCTGGACGTCCTCCGGGGTCACCGAGTCGGCGACCGTGACGAAGTACCAGCGGTGGCCGAACGGGCAGCGGACCGCCGCCTGCCGGAACCCCTCGAACCAGTCGGCCGGCTCGGTCAGGCTGCTCGCGCCCGCCCCGATCGCCCGCGCGTAGGCGGCGTCGGTGTCCTCCACCGGGATGGTGAAGCTCGCGTGCGTGGGCGCGCCGACCTCGGGGGCCACGGAGTCCGGCGGGAACGCGGCGGCGACGGTGAACGTCGACTCGCCCGCGGCGGACCGCAGGACCAGGTCGGAGTGGATCACGGCGTCGCCCGCCGTGATCACGTCGAGGGTCTCGGCGCCGAGCGCGGCCTCGTAGAAGTCGATGGCCGCGCGCGCGTCGCTCACGGAGATGTTGGGGTGCAGGGCTGAGTTCTTCATGAGACCGATGCTTCCGCGGCCCGCCTGTGCCAGTCTTGGAAAAATGCGACAGCTGTTCGACGACGGCCCCGCCGTCACGCAGGCGCTCGAGGCCGGGCCGACGCTCGGCATCGTGAACCCGGCGCGCGCCCGCGACCGGTTCATGCTCGCGCGCGTCGCGCCGGCCGAGGACCTGAGCGACCTCGTCGACTGGCACTGGGTGATCACCTGGGACCTGCCGCCCGGCGCCACCTTCACGCAGGCCGTGGTGCCCCACCCGGTGGGCCACATCGTCGCCGAGGACACCGGGTTCCTCGTCTATGCGATGCCCTCGGCCGCCGTCGACCGGCGCACCCTGTCCGGCTCGGGCGGCGTGGTCGGCACCAAGCTGCGCCCGGGCGGCTACCGCGCGCTGCTCGGGCTCACGCACCCGGGCGAGCGGGGCGCCGTCGGGCCGGCGGACTTCCTGGGCCCGACGGCGGACCGGGCCGGCGCCGAGGCCATCGGCCAGGCCAGGGACGGCCGTCCCGACGACGCCGTCCGGACCGTCACCCCGCTGCTCCAGGCCGTCGCCGAGCGGACCCGGACGCCGCGGTCCACCGCCGCGCTCGCGGCCCTCCGCGAGGCCTTCGCCGTCATCGCCGACGCGGTGCCCGGAACGACCGTCGCCACGCTCGCGGCACGGCTCGGCACGACCCCGCGCTCGCTGCAGCGCCTGTTCGCCGACTGGGTAGGGGTGAGCCCCAAGTGGGTGCTGCAGCGGCACCGGGTGCACCTCGCGGCCGAGATGCTGGGCCGCGATCCGGCGCTGGACTTGGCGGGGCTCGCGTCCGCCGTCGGCTACTACGACCAGGCGCACTTCACTGGCGACTTCGTGCGGGCGGTCGGCGTGGCCCCGGGCGAGTACGCACGGACGTGCGCGGCGGCGCGCGCCCGCTGAGCCCGCGACCTGTCAGACCCACAGGTCACCCGACTGACCTGTGGGTCTGACAACTCGCGGGTGTGGGCCGGTGTCGGTGGGCGCGCATAGACTTCGGAGCGTGGCCGGCCTGATCAGACGCGAGGATGTGGACCAGGTCCGCGAACGCGCGCGGATCGACGAGATCGTCTCGGCGCACGTGACCCTCAAGCCCGCCGGGGTGGGCGCGCTGGTGGGTCTGTGCCCCTTCCACGACGAGCGCAGCCCCAGCTTCAACGTGCGGCCCAGCGTTGGGCGCTACCACTGCTTCGGCTGTGGCGAGGGCGGCGACGTCATCGAGTTCGTCATGAAGATGGACGCCCTGAGCTTCACCGAGGCCGTCGAGTACCTCGCGGGCAAGACCGGCGTCCAGCTGCGCTACGAGGAGGGCGGCTCCGCCCGTCCGCGCGAGGAGCCCGGCAAGCGGCAGCGCCTGCTGGAGGCCAACAAGGTCGCCGCCGAGTTCTACGCCGAGCAGCTCATGGGGCCGGACGCCGCCGCGGCGCGCACCTTCCTCGCCGAGCGCAGCTTCGACCGGTCGGACGCCGAGCTCTTCGGCGTCGGGTTCGCGCCCAAGGGGTGGGACGCGCTGCAGCGCCACCTCCAGGGCCGCGGCTTCACGCAGGCCGAGCTGGTCGCGAGCGGACTGATGTCGCAGGGTCAGCGCGGTATCTACGACCGGTTCCGGGGCCGCGTCATGTGGCCCATCCGGGACGTGACGGGCGCGGTGATCGGCTTCGGCGCGCGCCGTCTGTTCGAGGACGACCAGGGGCCCAAGTACCTGAACACCCCCGAGACCAGCCTCTACAAGAAGTCGCACGTGCTGTACGGGATCGACCTCGCCAAGCGGGAGATCGCCAAGGGCAAGCGCGTCGTGGTGGTCGAGGGGTACACGGACGTCATGGCCGCGCACCTGTCCGGCGTGACGACGGCGGTGGCCACGTGCGGCACCGCGTTCGGTGGCGACCACGCCAAGGTCGTGCGGCGTCTGCTCGGTGACACGACCGCCGGAGGCGGCATGCAGCTCACTTCCGGCGGGACCGTGGGCGGCGAGATCATCTTCACGTTCGACGGCGACGCGGCAGGCCAGAAGGCCGCCGAGCGTGCCTACGGCGAGGACCAGCGGTTCTTCGCGCAGACGTACGTCGCTGTCGCCGACGGCGGCATGGACCCGTGCGACCTGCGCATGGCCAACGGCCCGGAGGCGGTGCGGGCGCTGGTGGACGGCCGCAAGCCCCTGTTCGCCTTCGTGATCCAGGCCAAGATCAAGCAGTTCGACCTGAACACCGTCGAGGGCCGCGTCTCCGCGGTGCGTGCGGCGGCGCCGGAGATCGCGGGGATCCGCGACCGCAGCCAGCAGGACGGCTACACGCGCGAGGTCGCGGGCTGGATCGGTACGGAGATCGACGAGGTGCGGCGCGAGGTCGCCCGCGTCGCGTCCACCCCGTCGCTGCGCCGGGCACCCGGCGGGCAGGACGGCGACCGCAGGGCCTCCGGCGCGCCGGGAGCCGACGGGGCACGGGCCGGCGGTACGCGGCCCGGCGGGCCGGCCGGCCCCGACGAGCGTCCGGCGACGGGCGGCGTGCAGCAGCTGCCCGCCCCCGACCCGCGCGACCCCGTGGCCCGCGACGAACGGCTCGCCCTGGTCGCCGTCCTGCAGTACCCGCAGCACGTGCCGGCGTCCTTCGACGCGCTGGGCGAGGACGCGTTCGCCGTGCCCGCCTGGCGGGCCGTGCATGCGGCGATCCGGGCAGCCGGGGGAGCGGCGGCGGGGCGTGACGTGTCCGCGGCGCAGTGGGTCGGGGCGGTGCTGGAGCAGGCCTCGGAGACGGTGGCCGGCGTCGTCACGCAGCTGTCCGTGGCGTCGCTGCCGGAGGACCGGGAGGCGGCCATCGCGGCGTTCGTCGGCGGCGTCGTGAACCGGGTGCTCGACATGGGGCTGATGCGGCGCGTCGCCGACGCCCGGAGCCGCCTGCAGCGCCTGGACCCGTCGGACGCGGAGACCTATCAGGCGGCGTTCGCCGAGCTCCTCGCGATCGAGGCCGAACGCCGCACCCTCCGCGAGTCCACGACCGCCTGACCGTTGAGTGCTGGATATTCGCCCCTAGGGCGGCCTCAAAAGGGCAAATATCCAGCACTCAACGAGGGGTCAGGCGGGGTGGTCGCGTGTCAGCAGGTCGCCATCGGCCGCTGCCGCGGCTACCAGGCCCGAGGATGCCGCCGTGAGGACCGACGCCATGGGCATCGGCAGGGCCGCGGTGTGCGCCATGTCGCCCGCGGCGAACACGCCGGGCACGCTCGTGCGGCCCATCGCGTCGATCTCGACGGCGCCCGACGCCAGCATCCGCAGGCCGAGCTGCTCCGCGAACGGGGCGCGCTGGGCGAACTCCGCCGCCACGAAGATTCCGCCCACCTCCTCGGCGGGACCTTCGGCGAACGACACGGTGGCACCGGCGGCGCTGCGGCTCAGCTCCTTGACGGGCTCGGGGCGGACGGCGACCCCCGCGCCGTCGAGCTGCGCACGGATGACCGGGTCGAGGTCGGCGCCGTCGGTCAGGACGGTCAGGCGGCTCGCGATGCGCTCCAGCAGGAACGCGACCCGGGTCACGTGCGGCCCGCTGCCGAGCACCGCGACGTGCTTGCCGCTCAGCTCGTGCCCGTGGCAGTACGGGCAGACGGCGGCCACGGTGCCGAACAGCGGCTCCAGGCCGGGGATCGCCGGGAGTGTGTCGCGCATCCCGGTCGCGAGCACGACGGCGTGGGCGGTGAACGACGCCGCACCGCCGGCCTCCGCGGCGAGCTCGACCCGGAAGCCTGCGCCGTCCGGCACGACGGCGGACGCCGCGGTCTCCCGGACCGTCACCGTCGCGTAGGCGGCGAGCTCGGTGCGGGCCGCGGCCCGGAACTCGGCGGGCGGGGTGCCGTCGTGCGTCACGAAGTTGTGCATGTGCTCAGCGGGCGCGTTGCGGTACTCGCCCGAGTCGAGCAGCAGGGTCCGCCGGTGCATGCGGCCGAGCGTGAGCGCGGCCTGCAGCCCGGCGGGGCCGCCGCCGACCACGACGGCGTCATAGAGGTTCGACAGCACTGGTGCGGTCATGGGTGGGCTCCGTCTCCTGGGGTGTCGTGCGGTACTGCCCCAGGGTCTGACTTCATGTCGACATGAAGTCAAGGCCCGCCGTCACGCCGCCGGCTGGGCGTCCTTCGGGTTGTCGCGGGGAAGCAGCAGCACGGTCACCGCCATCACCGCCGCACAGCCGACGACGCACCAGAACACCAGGTGCATCGCGTGCGCCAGGCCGGGGCCCTCGGGGGTGCCGTCCGCCCCGACGGTGGTCACCGCGTTCACGACGGCGCCCAGCGCGGCCACGCCGACCGCCTGCCCGATCGACCGGGCGAACATGTTGGTCGCGGTCACCGCGCCGCGCTCGTTCCAGCCCACGCTGTGCTGCGCGGCCAGGAGCGTGGGCACGGCCACGAAGCCCATCCCCAGCCCGATCACGAACACCGCCGCCGAGATGTGCCACACCTCGGACCCGGTGCCGAGACCGAGCGTGAGCAGGGACCCCGTCAGGACGATCCCCGCGCCGATGACCGCCGTCCAGCGGAACCCGATGGACAGGTAGATCCGGCCCGACAGGGTCGCCGCAAGGGGCCAGCCGACCAGCAGCGCGGCCAGCGCGAACCCGGCCACGAGCGGCCCGACGCCGAGCACGCCCTGCGCGTAGATCGGCACGTACGTCGACAGGCCCAGCGTGATGACGCCGATGGTGAGCCCGGCCGCCGTCGACGCGCTGACCACCCGGCGGCGCAGCAGCCCCAGGTCGAAGATCGGGTGCGCGCTCCGGTGCGAGACGACGGCGAACGCCGCGAGCAGCACCGCCGAGGCGACGAACATCCCCACCGACGGCAGCGAGGCCCAGGCCCAGGCGTGCCCGCCCTCGAGCAGGCCCAGCACCAGCGCCGTGCTGCCGCCGGTCAGCAGCGCGGCGCCCAGGTAGTCGATGGGTTCGCGCTCGCCCTCGCGCTCCTTCTCGTGGAACCGGCGCCAGAGCACCACGGCCGCCACAGCGGCGATCGGCACGTTGACCCAGAAGATCCAGCGCCAGCTCACGAACTGGCTGAACACACCGCCGAGGGTCGGGCCGAGCACCGACGACGCGGCCCACACGCTCGCCAGGTAGCCCTGGATCTTGGCGCGTTCGGCGAGGGTGTAGATGTCGCCCGCGATCGTCATGGACATCGGCATGATCGCGCCGGCGCCCAGGCCCTGCAGCACGCGGAACCAGATGAGCGCGGGCATGCTCCAGGCGACGGCGCACAGCACCGAGCCGAGCAGGAACAGGCCGATCCCGACCATCATCACGCTCTTGCGCCCGAACACGTCGGCCAGGCGTCCGTACAGGGGCACGGTCACGGCCTGCGCCAGCGTGTACGCCGAGAACAGCCAGGGGACCTGCTCGAACGCGCCGAGCTCGCGCGCGACCGTCGTCGACGCCGTCGCCAGGATCGTGACGTCCAGGGCCACCAGCGCCGTGGAGAGCATCAGCGCCCCGAGGATCGGGCCGCGATCGCCGCGCAGGCCGAGCCGCACCTCGGCGGTTCCGGTGGATGGCGCGCTCATGTCTGGGGCTCCCGGGTGTGCAGCACGACACATATAAAGTTGCCTGAGGCAGCGTCTATTCCCTGGGCGCGGCCCCGGCGCCTACTTCGGGCGGTTGCCCGGCCAGCCCTCCGGGACAGGCCCGTTCCCGCGGTCGGGCACCGACTCGGCGACGCGGCCGATCGTGTCCAGGAACGAGCTGACGTCGGCCTCGTCCGCGCCGATCGCGCGTCGCAGGGTCCTGTCGAACGTGATCGCCGCCGACTTGAGCCCCTGGTAGAGGGTCTCACCCGCGTCGGTGACCTCGATGCGCTGCACCCGGCGGTTCGACTCCTCGCGGGTGCGGACGACGAGCCCGCGGTCCTCCATGCCGCGCAGGTGGTGCGTCAGCGTCGCCTCCCGGATGCCGACGGCGTGGGCGAGCTCGCGCTGGGTGGCCGGCGTGCCCTGGTGCAGGGCGAGCAGGATGTGCCAGACCTGCCAGCTCCCACCGTGCTCGGCGAGCAGTGCGTCGAACGCCCGCATCACCCGCTGCACGGACTGCCACATGGTGGGCACGACGGGGGGCAGCCCGGGCCGGCTCGGCCCGTTCCCGTTGTCCGTGCCGCCTGGTTCGCCCTCGGGCAGCCCGCGTGGTCGCATGGTCGAAGGGTAGTTCGGCTGACCGGAAAATGCATTGACGGCTAATGCTTAGATGTCTAACGTTTACGACGGGAAGTACCCCAGCACCCCACCCGGAGGATCGACGATGGCCACGCAAGAACCCACCACACAGCTCGGTGCCGACGCGCTCGACAGCGCGCTGGCACCCCTCGCGGACGCGCTCGGCGACCGCCTGCTCACCCCGTCGTCCGCCGCGTTCGCCGAGACGGCGGAGCTCTTCGTGGGCGGCGCGGAGCGGATCCCGGCCGCGATCGCGCGCGTCCGGACGACCGAGGAGGTCGTGACGGCGCTCGCCGTCGCGCGCGAGACCGGCCTGCCGCTCGCGGTGCGCGGCGGCGGCCACCACCAGGCACGGCACGGCCTGGTCGACGGCGGCCTCGTGCTCGACCTGCGCCTCATGGACGGCGTGGAGATCGACACGGAGGCGCGCGTCGGGCACGCCCAGGGCGGCGTGCTCGCCGGTGCCTACACCGCGGCGGCCGGCGCCCACGGCCTGGCCACCGGGTTCGGCGACACGGGCACCGTCGGCGTCGGCGGCATCACGCTCGGCGGCGGCATCGGCTTCCTCAGCCGGCATGACGGCCTCACCGTCGACAACCTGCTGGGTGCCGAGGTCGTGCTCGCGGACGGCCGCGTGGTGGAGGCGAACGCCGACGAGAACCCTGACCTCTACTGGGCGCTGCGCGGCGGGGGCGGCAACTTCGGCGTCGTGACCCGCCTGGACCTGCGCCTTCGGGAGATCGGCACGATCACCGGCGGGGCGATGATGTGGACGCCCACGCCTGCCGCGCTCACCGCCGTCCTCCGGGCGTTCGCCGAGGGTCCGGACGAGTTCGCGGGCATGGTGAACGTGATGATCGCCCCGCCCGCCCCCATGGTCCCGGCGGAGCTGCACGGCAAGCCCGTCATCATGGCGCTGCTGGTGCACTCGGGCACCGCCACCGAGGCGGAGGAGGCGCTCGCGCCGCTGCGCGCGCTCGGGCCGGTGCTCGACGGCGTCCAGGAGATGCCGTACCCGGCGATGTTCGCCGGTCCGGGCGGCCCGCCGTCCGGCGCGGTGGGCGATGCCCGGAGCGGGTTCCTCGGTACGGGCGCGTGGTCGCCGGACGAGGCCTGGGCCGCGGCTGCCATCGATGCCGTGTCCACCGCGGGCGGTCCCGCCGCGCTGAACATCCGCGCCATGGGCGGCGCGATCGGGCGGGTCGACCCGGCGGCGACGGCCTTCGCGCACCGGGACCCGGCCTTCATGGTCACCGTCTACAAGGGCGCGCCGAGCGCGGAGGCGCTCCCCGAGGCGAGCGAGTGGGTGGCGTCGGCTGCCCAGGAGCTCGGGGTCAGCGAGCGCGGCTACGTCAACTTCATGGGGACCGCCACGGAGCAGGACGTGCGCAACGCCTACCCCGAGGCCACGCTGGAGCGGCTGCGCGAGGTGAAGCGGGCCTACGACCCGAACAACCTCTTCGCGTCGAACCACAACGTGCGGCCCTGAGGCACCGTCCCTGACCCGTAGCGCTTAAACGATACGGAGCATTGTCGGAACTTCGTCGGGCTCCGAGGATCGAACGACCTGATCACTCGGAGCACCGACGAAGGAGCCGGACATGACGCTCTACGACACACTCGGCCGGGTCCGGGCGACGGCGCTGGCCGCCGTGCTGGTCCTGCTCGCGGCGGCGGCGATCGTCGTCGTGCAGCCCAGCCCGCCCGCCGCCTATGCGCACGGCGGCCTCACCTACCCGGCCACCCGCACCTACGCGTGCTACGTGGACGCGCTCAGCGGCAACCCGGGCGGTGACCTGGACCCGCAGAACCCCATGTGCGAGAACGCGCTGGCCGTGAACGGGAACTACCCGTTCTACAACTGGTTCGGCAACCTGCTCAGCAACGCGGGCGGGAACCACCGGGAGGTCGTCCCGGACGGGCATCTGTGCGGTCCGCAGGACCGGTTCTCCGCGTTCCGCGAGCCGGGCACCGAGTGGCCGACGACGACGCTCGAACCCGGCCGGACCATCACGTTCTCGTACAACGCCTGGGCCAAGCACCCTGGCACGTGGGCGCAGTACATCACCAAGGACTCCTGGGACCCGAACCAGCCCTTGGCCTGGGACGACCTCGAGCCGGTGCCCTTCAACGAGGTGACGAACCCGCCGCTGCGCTCGGGTGGGCCGCAGGGCGACGAGTACTACTGGGACGCCACGCTGCCGAACAAGTCGGGTCGCCACATCATCTACTCGATCTGGACGCGGTCGGACAGCCCGGAGGCGTTCTACAACTGCGCCGACGTGGACTTCCGCTTGCCGACGCCCACCACGCCGTGGCCCATCACGCCGATGTAGAACTGGGCGCGGGTGCGGGCCCGTGGAGCGACCACGACTGCGGGGTGTGTTGCCCTGAGTAGACGGTGTCTACCCTGCGCAACACACCCCGCAGTCCTGTACTTACCTTGGCGCCCGTACCAACACCGCGGCTCCCGGCATCACGGCACGATGTAGCCGGCCGTCCGGAACATCTCGTACCACTCGGCACGCGTCAGCGGCAGGTCCGACCCGAGGGCGGCGCCCGCCACGCGCTCGGGGCTGGTCGTCCCGAGCACTACCTGCATCTGCGCGGGGTGGCGCGTGATCCATGCGGTCGCGATGGCGATGGCCGGCACGTCGTACTTCGCGGCGAGCCTGTCGATCACGGCGTTCAGCTCCGGGTACTCGGGCGAGCCGAGGAAGACGCCGGTGAAGAACCCGGCCTGGAACGGCGACCAGGCCTGCACAGTGATGTCGTTCAGGCGGCAGTAGTCGAGCGTGCCGGAGTCGCGGCTGATCGACTGGTCCTCCGCCAGCATGTTCGCGGCCACGCCCTGCGCCACGAGCGGCGCGTGCGTCACCGAGAGCTGGAGCTGGTTCGCGACGATCGGCTGCGACACGGACCTGCGCAGCAGCTCGATCTGGCCGGGCGTGTGGTTGGAGACGCCGAACGAACGCACCTTGCCCGACGCCGCCAGCTCGTCGAACGCGCGCGCCACCTCGTCGGGCTCCACGAGGGCGTCCGGACGGTGCAGCAGCAGGATGTCGATGTAGTCCGTGCCGAGCGCGGCCAGCGAACCGTTCACGGACTCGGTGATGTGCTCGTACGAGAAGTCGAAGTACGGCCCCTCGCCCACGATGCCGGCCTTGGTCTGGAGCACTATCTGCTCGCGCTCGGACGACGTGAGCTGCATCGCCTCGGCGAACCGCTTCTCGCAGCCGTGCAGGCTGGAGCCGTAGACGTCGGCGTGGTCGAAGAACGAGATACCGGCGTCGCGGGCGGTCTTGACCAGCTCGCGCACCTCGTCGTCCGTCTTCTCCTGGATGCGCATGAGGCCGAGGACGACGTTCGGGACCGTGAGGTCGGTCCCGGGCAGGGTGAAGGTCTTCACGGGGATTTTCTCCTGTGGGTGGGAAGTCGGGGGAGGCTCAGGCGGCCGAGAGCCGCGCCACCTCGTCGGCGGTGAGCTCGAGCTCTGCCGCCGCCGCGGAGTCGGTGATGCTGGCAGGCCGCGAGGCCCCGGGGATCGGTACGACGACGGGCGACAGCGCGAGCTCCCAGGCCAGGACCACCTGGTACGGGCTGACGCCGTGGTCGGCGGCGACCTCGGCCAAGGCGGCGTGGCGGGTGGCGAGCTCCCCGGCGTTGGAGATGCCGCCCAGCGGGCTCCACGGCAGGAACGCGATGCCCAGCTCGGCGCACAGCTCCAGCTCGGGCTCCGACGAGCGGAACCGCGGCGAGAACTGGTTCTGGACCGAGACGAGGCGGCCGCCGAGGATGTCCTGCGCCTGCCGGATCTGGTCCGGGTCCGCGTTGGAGATGCCGGCCATCTCGATGACGCCGTCGTCGAGCAGGTCGCGGATCGCGCCCACCGAGTCGCCGTAGGGCACGTTCGGGTCGGGCCGGTGGAACTGGTACAGGCCGATGGCCTCGACCCCGAGCCGCTTGGCGGACGCCTTCACGGCCTCCTTGAGGTACTCGGGCCGGCCGTCCTTGGTCCAGGAACCGTCGCCGGGACGCAGATGCCCGCCCTTGGTGGCGACCAGGACGCCGGAGGTGTCGCCGCCGTAGGTGCGCAGGCCCTCGGCGATGAGCTCCTCGTTGTGGCCCACCTCGTCGGCGTGCAGGTGGTAGGCGTCGGCGGTGTCGATGAGGGTGACGCCCGCGTCGAGGGCGGCGTGGATCGTGGCGATCGAGCGGTCGCGGTCGGGACGCCCCTCGATGGACATCGGCATGCCGCCGAGGCCGATCGCGGAGACGGCACGGCCGCCGATGGTGCGCTGCTGCATGGTTACTCCTCGTGTCGCAACGGGTTCGAACCTGAGACTAGGAAGCGATAACCTAGAAGTCCAACAACTCCTCATCATCATTCCTAGAACTGGTACTGCTTAATGGAACTGCGTCAGATGGAATACCTGGTCGCCCTCGCGGACGAGCGGCAGTTCACCCGCGCCGCCGAGGTCACCGGCGTCTCCCAGTCCGGGCTGTCCGCCGCGATCCGCAACCTCGAGGTAGAGCTGGGCACCAGGCTGTTCACGCGGACCACGCGCAAGGTCGAGCCGACCGAGGCGGGCCTCGCGCTGCTGCCCTTCGCCCGTTCCATGCTCTCCTCCGCGACGGAGGCTCGCGACGCGGTGGTGCAGGTCTCCCGCGAGCTCGCGGGAACGCTGCGGGTCGGGGCGGAGCAGTGCCTCGGCTTCGTCGACGTCGGCTCCCTGCTCGAACGGTTCCACCGCCGCTACCCGCGGGTGGAGATCGCGTTCACCCAGGCGGGCTCGCACGAGCTGCTGGCCGGGGTGCGCGACGGCGACCTCGACGCCGCGTTCGTCGCGACGTCGGACCATGTGGGCGTGCTGCCGCGCGCCGTCCTGGGAAGGGAGCCCGTGGTGCTCCTGTGCCCGCCGGAGCATCCGTACGCGTCCCGCACGGCGGTGGACCGGGCCGAGCTGGGCGGCGAGACCTTCATCGACTTCCACCCCTCGTGGGCGATCCGCCGGATGAACGACGAGTCCCTTGCCGCGCGCGGCGTGCACCGCCTGGTGCGGTGCACCGTCAACGACGTGCACACGCTGCTCGACCTGGTCGACCGCGGGCTCGGCGTCGCGCTCGTACCGCGGCACGTCGCGGCCAAGCCGCAGGCCGCGCGGCTGGCCGTGGTCCCGCTGCTGCCGGACGGCGGGGCGGACTGGGTCGTCTCGGTCGTCACCAACTCGGGGGAGCGCCAGGACTCACCGGCCCCGCACCTGCTGGAGCTGCTCGACGACGCCCCGGTGCCGGCCGCCTGAGCCGGTTCGAGCGTGCGGACCGGGCTTCTTGCGGTCAGCGTGATGGGGGAGCGGCCTGCGCCGCGTAGGAGTCCCAACCCCGGTCGAGGACGCCGAACCCCGTGCCGATCATCGCTTCCGGGTCCGCGCTGTCCGAGGCGAGCAGCTGGATCTGGAGCGCGAACCGCACGTAGATGCGCACCTCGTCGCTCGGCTCCGCCTGCCCGAACTCCTCGGCGACGGCCGCCGCGAGCGCGTCCTCGTGACGGAGCCACATCTGGGACGCGTAGTTCACGATCGACGGGGTCGACTCCATCAGCTTGAGGATGCGAGCCCCGTTCGGTCGCGACGCCATCTCGGCGAGCTCGGAACGGTAGTGGTCCTGGAGCGCCGTCGAGATGGACGTGCCGACGGGCCTGTCGCGGATCGCGGAAACCAGCCGTTCGTGCTGCGCGGCCTCGTCGTCGAAGAGCAGCGCTTCCTTCTGCGGGAAGTGCGCGAACACGGTCGTCGGGGACACGTCGGCCTGGTCGGCGATCTCCCGCACGCTCACGTCGTCGAAGCCGCGCGCCAGGAACAGCTCGGTCGCCGCGTCGACGATCGTCCTGCGCGTGGCTGCCTTCTTGCGCTCCCGGCGTCCCGGTGGTTCTGCGTTGGCCATGCGGCCGACATTACTGTATCGGGCGCACAACTGGCTTGACACCAAAACTGGTATCGATACAGTTCCGATGTCAGACCAGCGAAACGCGAGCCAGGAGAAGAAGCCGATGAATACCCCAGAGTCCCGGGCCCTCGCCTCTGAGACGTACCCGACCGTGCAACGCCGTGCCGCCGGCGCGGTGCTCGTCGCAGCGGCGGCGATCTTCTTCCTCGCCGAGCTCATCGCCGCCGCGGCGTGGACGGATCCGCCCTACAGCTACACGTACCACTACATCAGCAACCTCGGGGTGCGCGGTCCGTCGGAAGCACTTGGGCAGGCCATGAACTCGCCGCTCGCCTGGGTCATGAACACCGGCTTCTTCCTCTTCGGGACCATGGCGCTGGCCGGCGTCGTGATGCTCCGGGGCCTGCGCGGATGGCGCCGTGGGGCAGCGCTCGTACCGGCTGCCGCGCTGGCCGCCGGCGGCGTCCTGCTGGCGTTCTTCCCCGGCTCCGCCGAGGCGATGCGGGACGGCACCGACGCCTATCACGGGCTCGGCGCCATGGCGGCCATCGTCGGCGGCAACGTGCTCGCCATCGTGCTCGGCCGGGTGTACCGGCTCATCGGCGTCCCCCGGAAGTCGGCGAGGGCCATGGTCCTGCTCGGCGTGTTCGGCCTGGTCTCGCTGGTCGTCTTCTTCGCCGTCGCCGGCTCCGACGCCAACCTGATCGGCCTCGTCGAGCGCTGCGCCGTCTACCCGCTCCTGATCGCCCTGGCCCTCGCGGGCCTCTCAACGATGAGTACGCCGGCGGTCCGTCGTCGGACTGTGCAGGAGGCGCGCAGCGAGCGTGCCGCTCACCGAGGAGCGACACAATGAAGCATGTACGACCGGCCCTGGCGTCGGCACTGGCCCTGATCGTGACCGCATCGGCCCTGCCGGCCGCCGCCGTGGAGGCGGTGCCCGGCGAGGTCGTCGAGTACACCGGAACGATCGACGGCGCGGACTACCGGGCCGTCGTCCCCGAGGACTGGAACGGCACCCTCGTGCTGTTCGCGCACGGCTACTTCCCCACGCAGTTCGCGGGGCAGGGGTTCGAGATCCCCGACCAGCTCGCCAACAACGTCCGCGCGGAGGAGTGGCTGACCAGCCAGGGCTACGCGCTCGCCGGTTCGATGTTCGGCGACGACGGGTTCGGCTACACGCTGCCCGACGCCGTCGACCAGCAGGAGGCGGTCCTGGACTGGTTCGCCGACGAGATCGGCGAGCCGGACACGACGCTCGCGAACGGTCAGTCGTTCGGTGGTGCGATCGTGGCCCTGCACGCGGAGCAGGACCCGCGCGTCGACGGCGTGCTCGGGACGTCCGCGGGATTCGACCCGCTCGGTGGCTGGGACGCCGCCCTCGACGTGCAGTACGCGGCGATGACCCTCCTGTTCGACGGCCTGGTGGACGCGAACGGCAACCCGGTCGAGATCGTTGACCCGACCGACCCCGAGGCTTCGCAGGACGCCCTGACCGGTGCCGCGTACGAGGCGCTGGGCAAGCCCGAGGCGTTCGACCCCGAGGCGAATGCCCGCCTGGCCCTCGCGGGGTCGCTGGTCCAGGTCCCCGCCTGGTTCGACTTCGCGACGCCGCGCCCGGAGGACCCGCTGGACGCCGCCCACGCGCTGAGCCAATGGGTCGTGAACGCCTACCTCAACGGGCACGGCCCCGTGGACCGGGCGCACATCGCCGAGACGTTCGGCGGGAACCCGTCGACCAACGCCGACGTCGACTACCACGAGCTGTTCCGCCGGTCCGCGGAACGCCGGACCGTGGAAGCGGCGTACGAGGCCGCGGGCCTCGGCAAGGATCAGCTCCGCGCGGACCTGGACGCCCTGGCCGCGGGGACGCGGTACGACGCCGACCCCGCCGCACGGGCTCGGATGGCCGAGCACACCTCCCCGGGCGATCTCGACGTCCCGGTCCTCACGGTGCACGCCACCGGCGACGGCGGTGCCCCGGCGGCCGACGTCCGCTCCTACACCGACGCCGTCCGCGCCGAGTGCGGGGACATCCGCAACCTCTGGGTCGCGCGCGGCGGGCACCCGACGGTGACCGCGGCGGAGGAGATCGTCGCGATCCAGGCCCTCGAGCACCGCGTGCGGACCGGCGTCTGGCCGCCGCTCGACCCTCGCGCCACGGGCAGGTCCGCCGCCGCCCTGCCGGCGGAGACCCAGGTCGTGGCGACGTGGACCGAGACCTTCGAGACGATCTTCGTGCCCACGGCCGCGACGTTCACCCGCTACACCCCGCCCCGCGCCCCCCGCGCGACCTACTGACCTTTGAGTGCTGGGTATTTGTCCTCTCGGAACGTTCCGAGAGGACAAATACCCAGCACTCAACGATGGGTCAGCAGGTGGTGGTCAGCGACAGCCAGTCCGTGCGGTCGTTGTAGCCGCCGTCGGCCGCGTCGCCTATGCGGAGAGACAGGTCGCGGACGTCCGTGACGTCTACGTCGAACGGGATCTCCGTGCCGCGGGTCACGGTGCCGCTCGACCAGAGGGTCTCGCCGTCGCCGACCACCTCGAAGGTCGCCGTGCCGCCCTCCGGGCCGACGTTGTTCACGGCGTCATCGATGCCGACGCCGCCCGTGAGCCGGGTGCACGCCCCACCCAGGTAGTACCGGATCTGCGACGGGCTGGCGACGCCGATCCCCGTCGGGTGCACCGTGCCCGCCACCGTGAGCGGCGAGCCGCCGCCCACGCTCTGGTCCACCGCCGGCTCCATCCACCCGCTGCTCGCACTCACCCACGGGTGGCGCGACAGCACGACGCCGCTCCCGCTGGGCGCGGCGGGCGCGACCGTCACGCGCGACGGCGGCGTCGTGCCGGTCGGCGCGCCCGCGTACGAGACGGACGCCGCGACGTCGTAGCTCCCAGTGGCGGTGCCCGGCGGCACGTCCACGGTGAAGGCGACGGTTGCCGAGTCACCGGGGCGCACCAGGCGTGGTGCCGGGCCGGCGGGGCTGACCGTCCAGCCGTCGGGCGCCGCGAGCGAGACGGCCGGACGGCGCACGGCCGTGCTGCCGTCGTTGTGCAGCGTCACCTCGGTCGTGAGCCGGTCGCGGGCCGCGGCCAGCAGGTCGGTGGTCGGCGCGACGACGTCGGACCCGACCGCCGTGAAGGCCGGCGACGCGGCGACCAGGCGCGGGACGCCGTCGGCCCGGATGGGCGTGACCCGCAGCAGGGCGGCGCCGTGCGCCGGGACGGCGGCGCGGATCGTGCCCGCCGACTGCGTGCGGCCGTCCGTCCAGGTGTCCAGGACGGCGAACGACCGGCCGCGCAGGCCCAGGTCGCGGGCGGTCGTGGAGACCTCGGCAGGCCGGTCGCCGCGGTTCAGCAGCGCGACGGCGACCGAGCCGTCCGCCAGCGGCTTGGCCCACGTCTCGCTGGTGCCGGCCGCGCCGACGCGGGTGCCCTGGATGCCCAGCGGGTCCTGGTCGATGGCCAGCACGTCGTCGTCGAGCAGGATGTCCATGGACTCCTCGCTGAGCGTGCGCGGGTCGCTGGAGATGATCAGCGGCGCGGCCGCGATGGTCCACAGCGACATCTGGGTACGGAACTCCTCGGTGGTCATGCCGAGCTCCGGGCCCAGGTAGTCGGGGTCGCTGAAGTGCCCGGGGCCCGCGACCTCGGGGTGCCGCGCGTTGGCGTCGAAGTTGCGCAGCACGTCCTTGAACTGGATCTGCCCCACGAACCCGACGTCCGTGTAGGTGCGCCAGGACTCCGCGATCTCGGGCGCGTACGTCCAGGACCAGGTCGACTGCTGCTCCTCGGGGTAGTCGCCCCAGTCCGGGGAGGTGACCGGGTTGCAGAGGTTGAAGATCATGGGCCGGCCGGAGCTGTTGTTCCGCAGCGCCTCGGCGAACGCCGTGAACGCCTCCCGCGGGTCGAGGTCCGCGGTGATGCCGCACAGGAAGTCGACCTTGACGGCGTCGTACCCCCACTCGGCGAAGGTGTCGGCGTCGGTCTGGTAGTGCCCGCCGCTGCCGAGGCCGCACGTCCCGGGGATGTACGGGCCGGCGTCGGTGTAGATGCCGGCGCGCAGGCCGCGGTCGTGGATGGCGTCGGCCAGCGCCGCCATGCCGTCGGGGAACCGCTCGAGGTCGCCCTGGAGGCGGCCGTCCGCGCCGCGGGGGATGTCGGCCTGCCAGCCGCCGTCGAGCCACACGATGTCGTAGCCCGCCTCGGCCAGGCCGGACGAGACCAGGAAGTCGGCCACGTCCAGCACCTCGTCGGCACCGAAGTCGCCGCCCAGGCCGTAGTAGGTGTTCCAGCCCTGGTAGGGCGTGGGGCTGGGGCTCGACGGCGGCTGGCCGACGGCGGCTGCGGGGCCCGCCGCCAGCCCGGTCGCGGCCAGCGCTGTCGTGAGCAGGGCGGCACTCGCTCTCGCCGCCCAGGTACGTACGGTGAACATTCAGGTCTCCTGACGTCGTCGTCGGTTCGGCGGTGCGCCGAAGGAGGAACCCGCTCAGCAAACCGCGCACCGGGGCCGGGGCGGAATGCAGAACCCGACGCACCTGCCTGGACGATCCGACGCGGCGGCTCGTCGGATGGTCGGCAGAATGTCAGGTGATCGGCACCTCGGAATGCCGATCACCTGACAGATTGCCGACCATCCAGGCCGGGCCGCGCTCAGCGCTCGCGGTCGTGGAGGTTGCGGCGGAAGTCCGTCGGGCTGCAGGAGTGGACGCTGCGGAACTGGCGCGAGAAGTAGAACGGGTCCGGGTAGCCGACCGAGCGGGCGATGTCGGCGACCGGCAGCTCCGTGGTGATGAGCAGCTCACACGCGCGGGCCATCCGCAGCCGTTTGGCGTACTCGACCACGCCACCGCCGGTCGCCGCCCGGAAGCGGGCCGAGAAGTGCGACGTGCTCAGGCCGAACCGGCGGGCGAGCGCGGCCACGTCGACGACGGTGTCCAGGTGCGTGCGCAGGTACTCCTGCGCGGCGCGGACGGGTTCGCCCCGGACCGGGCTGCCCGCGGCGGCGTCGGCCGTGATCTGGGCGAGCACCGACCAGGCGGCGCCCGCGCAGCGCAGCAGGCTGGGGTAGGTCTCGTCCGTCTCCAGCGCCTGGACGACGCGTTCCAGGTCGGCGACGACGCGGACCAGGTCGTGCACCTCGACCACCGCCACGTCGTCCGGCCCGGCGCGCCCGGCGAGGTCGCGCTCGAACTCGTCCGCGTCCGGGCCGCGGGCATGCATCCACCAGATCGTCCATGGATCGTCGTCGTCGGCCCAGTACTCGTGGGGTACCGCGGCGGGGATGACCAGGGCCTCCGCCGCCGAGATCCGGTGCAGGCCGCCGGGGGTGCGGCACCAGCCGCGCCCGGCGGAGGAGACGATGACGATGGTCCCGATCGCGCCGTGCTTGCGGACCCGGCCGTGGTTGGCCGCATGCGGAAAGTAGCCCGCGTCCGTGACCAGCAGCCGCGACGTGGGGCCGGCCTTCGCGGCCGCGCGGACCACGGCGGCCGGCAGCACCCGTAGGCGCTGTCCGGGGAAGCCGTCGCGGATTCGCACTCCTGGAGCGTAGCCCCACCGGCCCTACGCCGGCAGCACGGGAATTCCGGCGCGGATCGTCGGATCATCCAGGCAGTTAAGTCGATACGTCGCTTCCGGCGTCGGCCGGTGGTTCGTACCGTCGGTCACATGCTCGATGTGGAGTCAGCGCTCGACCTGCCCGACCTTCCCGCCCGGCCCGACGACCTGGCCGGCCGGGCCGCGGCCGCCTGGGAGGCGCCGCTCACCCTCACCACCTACGAACCCCTGCCGCCCGACCGGTTCCCCGCGTACCTGGACCGGCGGGTCTACCAGGGGTCGTCGGGGCGGGTGTACCCGCTCCCGTTCCACCACCAGATCGCCGACGAGCCCCACCAGCGGGCCTGGCGCGCGGTGCACCTCGAGAACGAGTGGCTGCGCGTGGTGGTGCTGCCGGAGCTCGGCGGGCGCATCCACGTGGCCCGGGAACGCCGCACCAGCCAGGACTTCTTCTGGACGAACCCCGTGATCAAGCCCGCGCTGGTCGGCCTGGCGGGCCCGTGGGTGGCGGGCGGCGTCGAGCTCAACTGGCCCCAGCACCACCGCCCGGCGACCTACCTCCCGGTGGACGTCGAGATCGAGGAGGAGCCCGACGGCGCCGTCGTCGTCTGGTGCTCCGACCACGACCCGTTCACGCGGATGAAGGGCATGCACGGCGTGCGGCTGCGCCCCGACAGCGCCGTGCTGGAGCTGACGGTGCGGCTCTACAACCGCACGGAGCTGCCGCAGTCGTTCCTGTGGTGGGCCAACGTCGCGGCCAGGGTGGACGACGACTACCAGTCGTTCTTCCCGCACGACGTCACGTACGTGGCCGACCATGCGCGGCGCGCGATCACCGCGTTCCCGCACGCCGATCGGCCCTACTACGGGGTCGACTACCCCGCCCGGGCCGGGGACGTCGGCACGGCGGCCGACGCCGCCGAGCTCAGCGGCGACCAGCTCGACTGGTACCGCAACATCCCGGTGCCGACGTCGTACATGTGCCTGGCCAGCGACGAGGAGTTCTTCGGCGGGTACGACCATGCCGCGCGCCTCGGCTTCGTGCACGTCGCGGACCGCGCGCTCTCGCCCGGCAAAAAGCAGTGGACCTGGGGCAACGCCCCGTTCGGCCACGCCTGGGACGCCAACCTGGCCGACGACGGCTCCCACTACGTCGAGCTGATGGCCGGCGTGTTCACGGACAACCAGCCCGACTTCGCACACCTCGCCCCCGGCGAGACCAAGGTGTTCTCCCAGTTCTGGTACCCGTTCCGCGAGGTCGGGCCGGTGGACCGGGCCACCCTCGACGCCGCGGTCCGCCTGGAGCGGCTGGCGACCCGGTCGGGTACGACGGCGCGGACCGGCGTCGTCGTGCCGCGTCCACTGGCGGGGATCGAGGTGACGCTGTCCCTGGAGGGCCGGGTGATCGCGACCGACGTCGTGGACGCCGACCCGGCGCACCCGGCGCAGCTGACGCACGACCTGCTCCCGGGGACGGGGCCGCTCACGGTCACGGTGACCCACGAGGGCCGGGTGCTGGTCGCCTGGGAGGAGCCGGCCACGGCGCTGGCCGAGCCTGTCGAGACCAGGGTTTCGACAAGCTCAACCAGCGGCGCGGCCGAGCCCCCTGAGCCCGCCCCCGCCGAGGAGCCGCCCGCCCCCGAGGAGGTCGGCAGCGTCGAGGAGCTCGCGCTGATCGCGGCGCACCTCGAGCTGTACCGGCACGCCACCCGCGCCCCCGAGCCGTACTGGCACGAGGCGCTGCGCCGGGACCCCGGGCAGACGGACAGCCTGATCGGTCTCGCGCGGCGCGCCTACGTCGCGGGCAGCTTCGGGGAGGCCGCCGAGCACCTCGAACGCGCCGTCGGGCGGCTGACCAGGCTGCACCGCAGCCCCCGCGACACCACCGCGATCTACCTGCTGGGCCTGGTGCGCGAGGCGCTCGGCGACGACTCCGGCGCCTACGAGGCCTACGCGCAGGCCGCCTGGGCGCGGGCCTGGCGGGCCCCTGCCGGCTACCGGATGGCCCGGCTCGACGCGCGTGCGGGCCGCTACGCGCAAGCCCTGGCCCGGCTCGCCGACGTGCGTCGCACCGAGCCGGACCACCTGCAGGCGCTCGCGCTCGCGGTGGTGTGCCACCGCCGGGCGGGGCAGCAGGAGGCGGCCTCCGCCGCGCTGGCCGCGGCCCGCGCGCTCGACCCGCTCGACGCCTGGCTTCGGCACCTGGACGGCCTGCCCGCGAGCGGCGACGCGCAGACCCTCCTGGACGTCGCGATCGAGCTCGCCGGGGTAGGGGAGCACGACGCGGCGCTGGCCTGCCTGGCCGACGCCGAACGGCGCGAGGACCACCGGCCGGCGGGCCAGACCGCCGTCCGGCCGCTGCTCGCCTACCACCGCGCGCACGTGCTGCGGCTCGCGGGCCGCGCCGCCGAAGCCGCCGAGGAGCGGGCTAGGGCCCGCACCCTGGACGTGACCTGGTGCTTTCCCGGCCGGCTCGCCGACGCGGCGGTACTCCAGGAGGCGGCCGACGCCGAACCCGGCGACGCCGTCGCCCGGTCGCTGCTGGGACACTGGACCTACGCCGCCGGACGCCGGGCCGACGCCCTGGCCTTGTGGCGCCAGGCCGTCGCGCTGGACCCGGCCGACGCGGTCGCCTGGCGGAACATCGGCCTGGGCGCCGTCAACCACGAGCGGGACCTGGCCGCGGCCCGCGACGCGTACGTCCGGGCCCGTGCCGCAGCGCCGGGGGACGCGCGCCTGCTGTACGAGAGCGACCAGCTCGCCGCGCTGCTCGGCGCGAGCCCCGTGGCCCGGCTCGACGCGCTGATGGCGTCAGATGACCATGCGTCTGCTGCCAGCCAGGGGTCGGATCTGGCAGCAGGTGCATGGTCATCCGAGGACGACGGCGACGGCCGTCCCGCCGCCCTCGACCGCGACGACCTCGCGGTCGAGACGCTGCACCTGATGATCACCGAAGGGCGGGCCGACCAGGCCGTGACGATCCTCGGCCGACGCCGGCTCCACCCCTGGGAGGGCGGCGAGGGCCAGGCGCTGCTCGCCTGGGACCGCGCGCACACCCGCCTCGCGCTGGACGCGCTCGCCGACGCCCGGGCGGGCGACGCCGTCGAGCACGTGCGGGCGGCCCTCGCGCCGCCGCGCAACCTGGGCGAGGCCCGTCATCCGCTGGCCAGCACCGCCTACCTGCACCTGCTGCTCGGGGACGCTCTGGCCGCCGCCAAAGACCCCGGCGCCGAAGACGCCTGGCGCACCGCCGCGGCGCAGCGCGGCGACTTCGTCGACATGAGCACGCAGGAGCACGGCGAGCAGACGTTCTGGACGGTGCTCGCCCTGCGCCGCACCGGGCAGCACGACGCGGCGGACGAGCTGACGGCGTCGCTGCGCGCCTACCGCGACCGGTACGCCGTCGAGGTGCCCCGCGTCGACTACTTCGCCACCTCGCTGCCCGACCTCCTGCTGTTCGAGGAGGACCCGCTGCGGGTGCGTGACCGGCGCGTGCTGTTCCTGGACGCGCAGCTCGCCCTCCTGGCCGACGACGCCGCGGCGGGCGAGGCCCTGCTCCGGCGGCCGGAGCTGGCGGCGTCCCGGCACGCGGCCGATCTGCGGCACGGCGTGGCCCGCCGGGGCACCGAGCTGCTGCACGGCCCCACCCCGGCCGGACCGACTACGGATGCGGACCTACCCGTTTCCGTGCACTGAATGCACTGCACCGAATTCACCAGTGCGCCAACGAGGGCGCACGAAGGAGGAACAAGATGTCCGAGCGAACCAGGATGTTCGAACTGACCCGCCGCCAGCTGCTCGCGGGCGGCATGACGCTGGGCGCCGCGAGCCTGCTGGCCGCGTGCGTGGGTACGACGTCGGGCGGGGGAGGCGGCGGCGGCGCGAGCACCGGCGTCGTGACCCTGCAGAACTCGATCCAGGACGCCGACCCGAAGGCCGCGCTGGAGGCGCTCGTCAAGGCCTACCCGGGCGGCGACGTCACCATGAACTCGGTGGCGACCGAGCAGTTCCGGGCGCAGCTGACCAACTACCTGCGCTCCGGCGACGCCCCCGAGGTGCTGAGCTGGTACGCCGGTTCCGTGGCCCGGTCCTACGCCGAAGAGGGGCTGCTCCTCGACGTCTCCCCGCTGTGGGAGGGGGACGGCGCGTGCGCCGGGTACTCCGACGCGCTGCGCGGCCTCTCGTCGGGTGCCGACGGCAAGCAGATCTTCGTGCCCACCAACTACTACTGGTGGAGCGTGTTCTACAAGAAGTCGTCGTTCGAGAAGTGGGGCGTCGAGCCGCCGACGTCGTGGGACGAGTTCCACGCCCTGTGCGAGAACCTCCGGGGCCAGGGGATCAACCCGCTGACGAACGGCCTGGCGTCCACGCCGTGGATGGCCTCGGGCTGGTTCGACTACCTGAACCTGCGGGTCAACGGCGCCCAGTACCACCGGGAGCTGCTGGCCGGCGAGCACGCGTTCAACGACCCCGAGGTCGTCGCCGTCATGGAGGAGTACAAGCGGCTCATCCCGTACTTCGACAAGAACATGGTGTCGTACTCGGCCCAGGAGGCCGCCACGCCGATGGCCCAGGACAAGTCGGCGATGTACCTCGTCGGGGCGTTCGTCACCTCCTACTTCCCCGAGGACCAGCAGGACGACCTCGACTTCTTCTCGGTCCCGGTCATCAACGACTCGGTGCCCACCGCCGAGGAGGCGCCGACCGACGGGTTCTTCGCGGCCGCCAAGAGCGACAACCACCAGGGCGCGCTCGACCTGCTGAGCTACCTCGCCTCCGCGGAGTCGCAGCAGCAGTTCATCGAGCAGTCCGGCTCCGCCAACCTGCCGACGTCGCCCGACGTCGACACGTCCGCCTTCAGCCCCCTCGTCCAGAAGGGCATCGAGCTGCTGAGCAACACGGAGGAGATCACGCAGTTCTTCAACCGTGACTCGTCCGACGCCCTCCAGGCCACCGCAGACACCGCCCTGACCAAGTTCCTCGCCGAGCCCGACTCGATGAAGAGCATCCTGGACGAGTGGCAGACGGCGGCCGAGGGGGTCTTCGCGTCGTGAGCACCCAGACCTCTGTCGCCGCGACGCGGCAGGGCGACGGAGCCGGGAGCGGCAGGCCCCGCCGTCGCTCCCGGCTCGCGCGCGTCCCGCTGCTGGTCTGGGTGTTCCTGCTGGTCCCGTTCGTGCTCGAGCTGTTCTGGGTCTTCTGGCCCGCCGCGAACTCGTTCTCGCTCGCCCTGACCCGGTGGGACGGCATCGGCCTGGCCGAACCCGTCGGCCTGCAGAACTTCCGCGACCTGGCGGACGACCCGATCTTCCTGACCGCCCTGCGGAACAACGTGATCTGGGTCCTCGGCTTCGGCGGCCTGTCGGTGATCGGCGGGCTCGTCCTGGCCGTCACCCTGAACAAGCCCGGCCCCCTGGTGGGGCTCTACCGCAGCGCCATCTACCTGCCGATGGTCGTCTCGCTCGCCGTGAGCGGCCTGTTCTGGCGCGTCATGTACGCGCCCGAGGGGCCCATCAACGGCACGCTCGGCCTGCTCGGGCTGGAGCACCTGGAACGCCAGTGGCTCGCCGACCCCGCCGTCGCCCTGTGGGCCGTGCTGATCGCCGCCGTCTGGCGCCAGGTCGGCTACATCATGGTGCTGTACCTGGCCGGCCTCAAGGGCACCGACCCGACGCTCGAGGAGGCGGCCGCTGTCGACGGCGCCAACGCGTGGCAGCGGTTCTGGCGCATCGTCATGCCGCAGCTGCGCGGCGTGAACACCGTCGTCTTCGCAGTGACCGTCATCGACTCGCTGCGCACCTTCGACATCGTCTGGGCCATGACACGCGGCGGCCCCTACAACGAGACCCAGCTCCTGAGCACGTACATGTTCCAGCAGGCGTTCACCACGGGGAACCTCGGCTACGCCTCGGCCATCGCCGTCGTCATCTTCGCCCTGGCGATCGGCTTCATCATCACCTACCTCGCCCGCCAGGCCCGGACGGAGGACTGACATGACCGCACGCAGTGCCCGCTCCCCGTGGCTGCACGTCGCGATGATCCCGGTGACGCTCCTGTGGCTCAGCCCCATCGTGTTCGTCCTGTTCGTCGCCGTCCGCTCCTTCGACGACATCGCGAGCCGCGGCCTCGGCGCCCTCCCCGCGTCGTTCAGCACCGAGGGCTTCGCCACCGCGCTCACCGACGGCGGCGTCCTCCAGGCGCTCGGCAACAGCGTCGCCGTCACCGCGTGGGCGGTCTTCGCCTCCCTCGCGCTGTCGTCCGTCGCCGCCTACGCGCTCAGCCGGTTCGACATCCCCGGCCGCCGCACCATCCTGCTCACCATGCTCGCCGGGAACCTCCTGCCGCCGCAGATCCTGCTCGTCCCGGTCGCGGCCATCACCGAGGCCATCGGCATCGCCGACACCCGCACCGCGCTCGTCGTCGTGCAGGTCGGGTTCGGCATCGGCTTCTACACGTTCGTGCTGCACGGCTTCATGCGCAGCCTGCCCACCGAGGTCTTCGAGGCCGCCCGCCTCGACGGCGCCGGACCCGGCGGCATCTTCTGGCGCATCGTGCTGCCGCTGTCCAGGCCGGCGCTGGCGGCGCTCGCGGCCCTGGCGACGACCTGGATCTTCAACGACCTGATCTGGGCGATGACGGTGCTGCGCACCGAGTCGAAGTTCCCGATCACCGCGGCCCTGCTCAACCTGCAGGGCGGCTACGCGAGCGCGTGGAACGTGGTGGCGGCAGGTTCGTTGCTGGCGGCCGTCCCGACGGCGATCGTGTTCTTCATGTTCCAGAAGCAGTTCGTGTCCGGACTACTCGTGGGGGCCAACAAATGACGTGGACGCTCCCGACCCGCTCGGGCCGGTACGTCGTGGGTCCCGCCCCGCGCGGGGCCGGGTTGGTCGCGGTCGACTGGGGGCCCGACGGCGGTGAGGCGCGGCCGCCCGCGGCGGCGACGTCCTCCTTCGAGGCGGACCTGGACCTGCTCCCGCTGGAGGCGACGGCGCTCGGCACGCGCAACGTGCACGGCGCCGAGCTCGTGGTCCGGCGGGCGGACGCCCTGCGGGGCGCGCGCCTCGCGCTCTCGGGCGAGGTAGAGCTCGGGCGGGACGACGACGGCGCGACCCACCTCGTGTGCCCGCTGGCCGACGACGTGCTCGGCCTCGGCGTGCGCCTGCACCTGCGGACCCACCCCGCCCACGACGTCGTGGAGAAGTGGGCGGAGCTGCACAACACCTCGGAGCAGCCGATCGAGCTGCTCCGGGCGTGGGGCGGGGCGTTCGCGATCCCGGCCGAGGCGGGGGCCGGTGCCGGGGCCTCGGTGAACCTGCTCGGCGGCGCCTGGTCGCGCGAGTTCACGCCGTTCGACGTGGGGCTCGGCGCGGGGACGCTGAGCATCGGCAGCCGGCAGGGCATCACGTCGCACACGTATGCGCCGGTGGTTACGGTCGTGCCCGCCGGAACGGACGGGGTGGTCCGTTCTGCCGGAGCGGACGCCGGCGTCCGGTACGGCGTCGCGCTCGGATACAGCGGCTCGTGGCGGATGACGCTCGACGCCGTCCCGTTCGCCGACCACGTCCGGGTCGCCGCCGGCCCCGACGACGAGTCGGGCATCCTGGCCCTCGCGCCGGGGGAGCGGCTGACCACCCCGGTCCTCGCCGGGGTGCGCGTCGAGGGCGACGCCGACGACCTGGCGCACGCCTGGCACGAGTACCAGGCGACGCTGGCCCGCACACGCGGCCCCGAGCACCGGCCGGTCGTCTACAACTCGTGGTTCGCCACCACGTTCGACGTCCGCGTGGCGCACCAGCTCGAGCTCGCGGCAGCGGCCGCGGAGGTGGGTGCCGAGGTCTTCGTGGTCGACGACGGCTGGTTCCGCGGGCGCACGAGCGACCGCGCGGCGCTCGGCGACTGGGAGGTGGACCTGCGCCGGAACCCGGACGGCCTGGGCCCGCTCGCCGAAGGTGTCCGCGCGCTCGGCATGCGGTTCGGTCTCTGGGTGGAGCCGGAGGCCGTGAGCCCCGACAGCGACCTGTATCGCGCGCACCCCGAGTGGGCGCATCAGGTGGCCGGCCGCCCCCTGGAGACGCTGCGCAACCAGTACGTGCTCAACCTCGGCCGGCCCGAGGTCGAGGAGTGGGTCTTGGATACGCTGCGCCGGTTACTGGGCGACGGCGACGTCACCTACCTCAAGTGGGACATGAACCGTTCGATCGCCGACGGCGGGCAGAGCGTGCTCGGCGGAGACGACTGGTCCTGGCGGCACACCCAGGCCTACTACCGGATCCTCGACGCCCTGCGCGCCGGGTTCCCGCAGGTCACCGTCGAGGCGTGTGCGGGCGGCGGCGGGCGGATCGACCACGCGGTGCTCGCGCGGACCGACGTCGTCTGGCCCAGCGACGAGACCGGGCCGCGCGACCGGCTGGCGATCCAGCACGGGTTCCTCGGCGTGTTGCCCGCCTGGACGATGAGCTCCTGGGTCACGGATCTGCCGGACCTGCTGGACCGCGACCGGGACGGCGCACCGGCGAGCCTGGAGTTCCGGTTCGTCGTCGGGATGGCGGGGGTGCTCGGCATGGGCGCCGACCTCCTGGCGTGGGACGCCGCGACGCGGGAGCGGGCTTCGTCCCTGGTGGACCTGTACCGGTCGATCCGGACCGTGGTGCACACCGGCCGGGTGCGGCGGCACGGGGCGCCGTCGGACGAGGCGTGCGCGGTGCAGTACACGGGGGCGGACGCCGTCGTCGTGCTCGCGTGGCGGCGGCCCGGTGCCGCCGGTCTCACCGTCCGCCTCCGCGACCTGGACCCGGACGCGCGGTACCGGTTGCGCGGCGACGACGACGCGTGGACCAGCACATTCACGGGCAAGGAGCTGATCACAGACGGGATTGCGATCGGCTGGACCTGGGAGGACTGTGCGGTGATGATCCTGGACCGCGTGTGACCGTGGCGGGACCGGCCGGCGCCGGACGCCCCCTGACCGTACGGACCGACCTGGCGCTCGGCGGGCGCTGGACGTCGCTCGCCACGCCCGAGCGCGAATGGCTCTGGCGCAACCCACGGGTCCCCGACGCCGAGCGGGCCGCCGTCGCCCCGGGCGACGCGTTCGTCGACGCGGGCGGCGGCGAGGAGTGCTTCCCCACGCTCAACGGCCCGAGCGACCACGGAGAGGTCTGGTCGCGGCCGTGGGCCGCCGACGACGCCGAACCGGGTGTAGTCGTCGCGCCGGTCTCGGCCGGCGGTCTCACCCTGCGGCGTCGGCTGAGCGCGGACGACGGCGTCGTGCGGGCGAGGTACGCGATCGACGGCCCGCCCGGCGCCGCCGTCCTGCACGCGGTGCACATGCTGCTCGACGTCGGTCCCGGCGCGCGGCTGGAGGTGCCCGGGCGACCGGACGTGCTGGTGGTCGAGTGGCCGGAGCGGGGACGGACGGTGCCGTCCGTCTGGCCGGACGGCGATGGAGTGTCCTTCGACGTCCTGGGCCCCGACGACGGGACCGCCCGCTGCGCCGTCGTCGCGACCGACCGGGTAGACATCGTGGACGGCGCCGACCGGCTCTCGCTCACCTGGGGCGTCGACACGGGCTTCTCGGCCCCGGTGTCGTTCGTGGTGTGGCGCAACCTCGGCGGCTGGCCCAAGGACGCGCCGTACCGCTCGATCGGCGTCGAACCGCTGCTCGGCGCGGAGTCCAACCTGGACCGGGCGGCGCCGCATCAGCTCGCCCACCTGGACGACACCGGCCGGATCGGCTGGTGGCTGGAGGCTCGCGCCCAGAAAAATCTTCCACTGTAAGAATTTGTAGGTACGATCGTCGTGCTGACCATGCCGAACGAAGGAGTTCCATGCCGACGACGAAGCCGACCACCTCAGTACAGCTCTACACGGTCCGAGACGCGGTCGCCGAGGACCTGGCCGGCGCCGTGGCGCGCCTCGCCGAGATCGGGCTCGAGCACGTCGAGCCCTACGCCTTCCACGAGCGCACCGCGGAGTACGGCCGCGCCTTCGCGGCGGCGGGGATCGCCGCGCCGTCGGGCCACGCGCCGGTGCTCGGCTCGGACGTCCCCGAGGCGATCTTCGACGCCGCGGCCACGCTGGGCATGGCCACGGTGATCGACCCGTTCGTCCCGGCCGAGCACTGGCAGACGGCGGAGCAGGTGGCCGAGCTCGCCGAGCGGGTCAACGGGCTCTCCGTGCTGGCCGCCGAACGCGGCCTCGAGTTCGGGTACCACAACCACGCCTGGGAGCTGAGCACCCGCATCGAGGGCAGGCACGCCCTCGAGCTGTTCGTCGAGCACCTGGACCCGGCGGTGGTGCTCGAGGTCGACACCTACTGGGCGAGCGTCGGCGGGGCTGACACCCCGGCGCTGCTCACCGCGCTCGGCGACCGCGTGCGCCTCATCCACGTCAAGGACGGCACGCTCGACGGCGACGTCCAGGCGCAGCAGCCCGCGGGCTTCGGCGCGGTGGACGTGCCGGCGATCCTGGCCGCCGCACCCCGGGCGACCCGCGTGATCGAGTTCGACGCGTACGCCGGCGACGTGTTCGCGGGCATCGCGCTGTCGTTCGCGTGGCTCGCGGAGAACGACCGTTGACCGGGCCCGGGGCGGCCGGCGTCGGCATCATCGGCGCCGGCAACATCTCGACCCAGTACCTGGAGAACCTGACCCGGTTCCCCGACGTCGAGGTCCGGTTCGTCGCCGACCTCGATCAGGCGCGCGCGGCCGCGCAGGCCGAGGCCCACGGGGTCCGGGCCTCCGGAACCGTGGACGAGCTGCTGGCCCGCGAGGACATCGACGTGGTCGTGAACCTCACCGTCCCGGCGGTGCACGCCGACGTCGGGCACCGCATCCTCGCCGCGGGCAAGCACGTCTGGAGCGAGAAGCCGCTGGCCCTCGACCGCGACGCGGCGTCCGCCCTGCTGGCGGACGCCGAGGCGCGCGGCCTGCGCGTCGCGTGCGCCCCCGACACCGTGCTGGGCGCCGGCATCCAGACAGCGCTGCGGGCGATCGCGCGCGGTGACATCGGGGAGCCGCTGACCGCGACGACCATGTTCCACGTGCCGGGCCCGGAGGCGTGGCACCCGAACCCCGACTTCCTGTTCGCGGTCGGCGCCGGCCCGCTGTTCGACATGGGGCCGTACTACGTGACCACGCTCGTGCACGTGTTCGGTTCCGCGACGCGGGTCCAGGCGGTCGCCTCCACGTCCCGCCCGACCCGCACCATCGGCAGCGGCGCCCGGGCCGGCGAGGTGTTCGACGTGCTCGTGCCGACGCACCACGCCGCGCTCATCGAGTTCGGCCCCGGTCGTTCGGCACAGTCGACCTTCTCGTTCCAGCACGCCCTGGACCGAGCCGGGCTCGTGGAGATCAACGGCACCGAGGGCACCATCGTTTTGCCCGACCCGAACACGTTCGACGGGGACTCGTCCCTGTGGCGCTACGGGTCGGACGAGCCGACGGTGCTCCCGGCGGTCGGTCCCGCGCTCGGACGCGGCGCCGGGGTGGTCGACCTGGTGCGCTCGATCCGCGACGGCGGCACCGAACGCGCTTCGGGGGCGGTTGCCGCGCACGTGCTGGACATCCTGCTCGCGGTCCGCGACGCGGCGGACACCGGGAAGCCCGTGGAGATCGACTCCGTCGTCGGCCCGGTGGCGCCGCTGCCGGAGGGCTGGGACCCCACGGTCGTGTCACCGGTGTAGGTCACGGGTGCCCGGCGGGCGGCCGAGCGCTCAGGCCTCGGCCGCCTCACCCGCCCCAGGTCCCGGCAGGAGCCGTTCCAGCAGCTCCAGCGACCGGCGGACGTCGACGTCGTCGGGGGCCAGCAGCCACTGCAGCTGCAGGCCGTCCGACGCCGCGACGACCAGCGCGGCGGCGTCGTCCGGGTCGACGTCGGCGGCGATCGCGCCCGACCGCTGACCGGCCCGGACCCGCTCCGCGAGATCGGTCCGGACGCGCTGGTACCGCGCCTGGACGAACTCGCGCGTCGCCGGGTGCTGCTCGCCCTGCAGGGCGTCGGTGGTCAGTGTCGCGTAGAGCTCGACCAGCCCGGGGATGGAGCGGTTCCGCTCGGCGCTCTTCTCCATCATGGCGACCGCCGAGACCTCCTCGGGCGCCGACGGTTCGTGCGCCTCGGCCTCGTGGACCTGGGACTCGTGCGCCCGGTAGACCTCCACGAGCAGCTCGTCGCGGTTGGCGAAGTAGTACCGCAGCGCGGCGTGCGAGACGCCGATGGCCTCGCCGATGGCGCGCAGCGAGGCGCCCACCCCGCGTTCGGCGAACAGCCCCATCGCGCTGAGGAGGATCTGCGCGCGCCGCTCGGGACCCTTCCGGTACGACCGCCCGTGGGATCCCGCATCGCCGTTCGCCATGGACGCCATGGTACGAACGCATGTGACACATGGATCTCACGTGGACGGAATGCCGCGCGAATCCCTGAGGTTGCCGCCCGTATGACTACTTTCGGCATCATCGGAGCGGGAAACATCGGCAGCCAGGTGGCGCGCGTCGCCATCGCGCAGGGCAACGAGGTGGTGATCGCCAACTCACGCGGTCCCGAGACCCTCGCGGACCTGGTCGAGGAGCTGGGCCCGAAGGCCCGCGCGGCCACGGTGAAGGAAGCAGCCGAGGCAGCCGACGTCGCCGTCGTGTCGGTGCCGTTCAAGTCCTACCGCGACATCCCGGTCGAGCCCCTGGCGGGCAAGGTCGTGCTCGACACGAACAACTACTACTGGGAGCGCGACGGCCGCGTCGAGGCGCTGGACCGCGGCGAGGCGACGGTCTCCGGCCTGCTGCAGGAGCACCTGCCCACCTCGAAGGTCGTCAAGGCGTTCAACCAGATCATGGCCGCGGACATCACGACCGACGGCACCCCCGAGGGGACCGAGAACCGCCGGGCCCTCGTGACGGCGAGCGACTACCCGGAGGCCGTCGAGCTCGTCACCCGGTTCTACGACGAGGCGGGCTTCGACACCGTGAACGCGGGACCGCTCAGCGAGTCGTGGCGCGCCGAGCGTGACCGGCCCGCCTACGTGGCCCGCCAGAACGCCGAGGAGCTCAAGGCGAACCTGGCCAAGGCGCCGCGCACGATCTGACCCGGACCGGCTGTCCCGGACCGGGCCGGTCGGCTCCGTCCGGGACGCGACGGCTCACGGGGCGTCGGTCCCGGTCACCGACCGGACCACGGCGGTCCTCGGGTAGTGGCCGGGGTCCCGTGGCCCGGCGGGGAACTCGAACAGGTCGATCATGAGCTGCAGGGGATAGGCCAGGACCTGGTCCGACGTCCAGACGGTGTCGCCGTCGACGAGCAGGCGCACACCCGTGGCGTCCCAGTGCGCGGCGTAGGTGTGCGGGGTGGTGGCGTCCAGAGGGAGTCGGACGTCGGCCAGGTCGGTCCGCAGGCGTGGGTCGTGGTGCGCCTTGATCCCGAGCCGCACCGTCGAACCGCCCGGGCCGACCTGGTCGCCGAACAGCTCGGCGAGGCAGATCTCCCCGGAGTCGTCGGGCGAGCTCTCCTCGAACCCGACGAGCCAGACGCCCACCATGCAGGTGGGGTCCGGTGAGGCGCTCACGACCACCTCGACCTCGCCGGACGACGGCGTCCACAGCCGCCGTGTCGGCGTGGCAGTCCGCACGACCAGGCCGTCCGGCCGGTGCCGGTGCTGGCCCCGCGTGCCGCCCACCGGGCCGGCCCAGCTGCCGGTCTGGAGGTTGGAGACCCGCATCTCGCCGTCCTCGGGCCGCCAGGCCGGCTGGTCGTGGTCGATCCGCAGCCGGAGGCCGCCGGGCACGAGGTCGTACCTGGCGGCCGACCGCTCCGGCGTCGTCCAGTGCGGCAGGTAGTGGGGCACCCACAGCCCGGCGTCGAGCGCTGGTCCCGCGAACGTGTCGTGCATGCCGCAAGTCTCAGGCCCCGAACGCCGCCAGCGCCACCGGCTCCCACTCGCGCCACGTGCGCAGGCGCTCGGCGTAGATCTGCTCGACCTCGGCGAAGGTCCTGCCGAGCAGGACGTGCAGCGGGGGCTGCTCGGCGTCGGCGATCCGGAGCAGCGCGGCCCGGGTCGCGTGCGGGTCGCCGACCTGGAAGTCGGGGGCGGTCGCCTCGCGGACCTCGTCGTAGTCGGGGTTCGGGGCGCTGACGTGCGCCGCGGTGGCGAACCCCGTGGCGTAGGGTCCGGGCTCGACGTTGGTGACGTGGATGCCGAACGCCGCCACCTCCTGGGCCAGCGCCTCGGACAGGCCCTCTACCGCCCACTTGGACGCGTGGTACGCGCCGAAGCCGGGGTAGGCGCGGACGCCGCCCTCGCTCGTGACCTGGAGGATCCTCCCGGACCGCTGTGCGCGCAGGATCGGCAGGACCGCCTGGGTGACCCAGACCGTGCCGAAGAAGTTGGTCTCGAGCTGGGCGCGGAGCTCGGGCTCGGTGACCTCCTCGACCAGGCCGATGTGCCCGTACCCGGCGTTGTTGACGACCACGTCGAGCCGGCCGAGGTGCTCGGCGGCGCGGGTGACGGCGTCGAGCACCGCGGTGCGGTCGGTGACGTCGAGGGCGATGGGCAGGACGGCGTCGCCGTACTTGCTGCTCAGCGGCTCCAGCGTGCTGGTGTCGCGGGCGGTGGCGGCGACGCGGTCACCGCGTTCGAGTGCGGCCTCGGCCCACTCGCGGCCGAGGCCCGTGGACGTTCCGGTGATGAACCATGTCTTGTTCTCCATGTCTCCATCGTGCGACTCGGCAACCCATTCCACCAGCGACTCTTTCGCACACGAGACATGCGCTCGCCGCATGGCTAATGATGGCCCCATGGCTGAGCTCACCGTCACCGCCCTGCGGGTCGTGCACGCCGTCGTCGGCACCGGATCGTTCACCGCGACGGCCGACCTGCTGGGCTACACCCAGTCGGCCGTGTCCCGTCAGGTCGCGGCGGCGGAGGCCGCCGCGGGCGCGCCGCTGTTCGTGCGCGGGGCGCGCGGCGTCGTGCCGACGCCGGCCGGGGCGCTGGTCGCCCGCCGGGCCGCGACCGTGCTCGCCGAGCTGGACGCCGTCGGCAAGGACCTCGCGGGGCTCGCGGACCGGCTCGCGGGCCGGGTGGTGGTCGGCGCGTTCCCGACGGCGACGTGGGTGCTCGCGCCGCGGGCCGTGGCGGTCGTGCGGCGGCAGCACCCGGGTCTGACGGTCGACCTCCAGGAGGCGTCCACCCCGGCCCAGCTGCGCCAGCTCCGGGCGGGGCGCATCGACGTCGCCGTGATCGGCGTCGGCGCCGACCTGCCCGCGTACGACCTGGACGGGCTGAGGCGCGACCACCTCGTCGACGGACGCTCCCTGGTGGCGGTGCCGACGGGGCACCGGTTCGCCGACCGCGGACGGGTCTCGGTGACGGAGCTGGCCGAGGAGGAGTGGATAGTCGGCAGTGGGCTGCGCGGCGAACCGCAGTTCGGGGCCTGGCCCACCCTGCTCGAACCGAGGGTGGCGTACACGGCCCGCGAGTGGCACGCGCGGCTCGGCCTGGTCGCCGCGGGGCTGGGCATCACCACCCTGCCCGAGATCGCCGCCCCCGCGATCCCCGCTGACGTCGTGACGGTCCAGGTGGACGACCCGGCCTGGCTCGGCCGGGCCGCGGTCGCCGTCACGCGGCCGGAGCGCCCCGCGGGCGTCGAGGCCGTGGTGGCGGTGCTGCGCGAGGTGGCGCGGGAGCTGCGCTGACGTGTCTACCGCGGTCGGATAATCTCCGGGCATGCAGTCGACCCGCCCGGATGATCCCTGGTCCGCCGTCGCCGACGACTGGGGCCGGTACTGGGGCACGTTCGCGCGGCCCGCGTGGGAGCCGCTGCTGCGCACCGCCGGGATCGGGCGCGGCACGCGAGTGCTCGACGTCGGCTGCGGCAGCGGCGAGCTGCTGGAACACCTCCAGGACCGGGGCGCGGTGCCCAGCGGCGTCGACCCGGCGCCGCGGATGGCCGAGCTCGCCCGGGCGCGGGCGGTCGGTGCCGACGTCCGGCTCGGCGACTTCGAGGAGCTGCCGTTCGACGACGGCGTCTTCGACGCGGTGCTCGCCGTGAACGCGTTCCAGCTCGCCGAGGACCCGGACGCCGCACTGGCGGAGGCCGCCCGCGTGCTGGTGCCGGGCGGCGTCGTCGGCCTGGCGGGGTGGGCCGAACGCGCGCGGAACGACCTGGACGCGATCAACGCCGCGCTCGCCGCGGCCGACGACGAGGAACCGCCCCAGGACGGCCCGCTGCGCGTCGAGGGCGGGCTCGCCGGCGTGCTGGGCGGCGCGGGCTGGGACGTGCTCGACGGCGGCGTCGTACCGGTCGCGTGGACAGCGCGCGGCGACACGGACCTGGTGCGCGGGATCCTCTTCGGCGAGGGGGAGTCGACGATCGCGGACCTCGCGCCCGTCGTGGTCGGTGCCGCCGCACCGTTCCGCCAGCCGGACGGCGGCTACCGGCTCATGAACGCCTTCCGCTGGGCCGTCGCGCGGCGTCCGGAGGGCTGATCCGCCCGGACCGCGACCGCTCACGCCTCCCGCGCGTGGCCCGCGATGTCGATGACCACCTTGCCGAGGGCGTGCCCTTCGCCGTGGAAGGCCAGCGCCCGGGGCACCTCGTCGAGCGGGAAGGTGCGGTCGATGTGGATGTCGATCTGCCCGGCGAGGCACAGGTCGGCCAGCGGCTCGAAGTACTTGGGGCCCAGGCGCACGGCCATGACCTGGATCCGGCGGCCGGTCAGCAGACCGGCGGCTGTGCCGACCGTGAGGATCCTCAGCAGCGTCCGCACGGGTCCGCCGACGCACAGGTACCGGCCACCGCGCGCCAGAGCGCGGCGGTAGGCGAACACGGACCGGTGAGCGACGAGGTCGAGGATGAGGTCGTACGGTCCGGTCCGGGTGTAGTCCTCGCTGCGGTGGTCGATGACGCGGTCGGCGCCGAGGGACCGCATGAAGTCGAGCTTGCCGGCATTGTCGACGGCGGTCACGTGGGCGCCGGCCTCCTTGGCGAGCTGGATCGCGAACGATCCCGAGCCGCCGCCGGCGCCGTTGATCAGCACCCGCCGGCTCGGGCCGGCTGCCGCGGTGCCCTGGATCGCGATCGGGCCGGCCTGCGGCAGCGTCGACGCCTCGGCGAACGTCAGGCCCGCCGGCTTGTGGGCGAGGGCCGACTCGGGCGCCACCGCGTAGTCGGCGAAGCCGCCCATGAGCGCGAGGTTGTCGCCGTACACCAGGTCGCCGGTCCGGAACCGCGTGACCGCGGAGCCGACGGACTCGACCCGGCCGGCGATGTCCGAGCCCAGGACCCGCCGACCCGGCCTGCGCAGCCCGCCGAACCGCGCGTAGGCCGGCGTCCCGTGCAACGCTTCCCAGTCGGAGAGGTTGATCGAGGTCGCCGCGACCTCGACGAGCACCTGGTCCGGTCCCGGAACCGGCTTCGGGATCTCCTCGACGCGCAGTACGTCCGGCGGCCCGTACTCGTCGTACACGACTGCCCGCATCCCGCTCCCCGCTCCGGTGGGTCCGACGTGTCGGACCGATGTGGTCCCGGTCTACACGGTCCGGCCATGGGCGACAAGGGCTTCGTGGGGCGAACCCGATGCTGAGAACGGTTATCATCAGCCGGGCGGCGTGCGGGCGCCGTCGGACCGCTGTCGGACCGCCGTCGAATCGGGGAGAGAGGCGCGATGAGCAGGACTGTTGTGTCCCAGCGCGTGCCCGTGGTGGTACTGACCGGGCACCTCGGCGCGGGCAAGACGACGCTGCTCAACCACCTCCTGCAGCAGCCCGGTGCACGGGTCGGTGTGGTGGTCAACGACTTCGGCGCCGTCAACGTCGACGCCGGCCTGGTCACGGGCCAGATCGACGAGCCGGAGTCGATCGCCGGGGGCTGCCTGTGCTGCCTGGAGGACGCCGGCGGGCTCGACGACGCGCTCGAGAAGCTCACCCATCCGCGGCTCGGGCTGGACGTCGTCATCGTGGAGGCCAGCGGCATCGCGGACCCCGTGACGCTGTCCCGCATGATCCGGTTCAGCGGCGTCGATCGGGTGCGGCCCGGGGGAGTGGTCGACGTGGTCGACGCCGTCGAGCACTTCGGCACCGTCGACCGTGGCGGCGACGCGCCCGCGCGGTACTCGGTCACGTCGCTCGTCGTCGTGAACAAGACGGACCGCCTGTCCGCGGAGGACAGCGAGCGGACGCTCGCGCGCATCGAGGCCCGCGTGCGCGAGCGCAACCCGGCGGCCCAGGTCGTGCGCACCTCGCACGGGCGCGTCGACCCCGCCCTGGTCTACGACGCCGCATCCGCCGAGGACCCGCCCGACCAGCTCCCGCTCGCGGCGCTCCTGCGCGACGGCCGCGAGCACGACCACCAGCACGCGGACGCCGTGACGGTCACCGCGTCCGGGCCGGTCAGCCCCGGGCTGCTGGTCGACCTGCTCGAGGACCCGCCGCCCGGCGCGTACCGGATCAAGGGCCGGGTGGTCGTCGACACCGGCCGGAGCCTGCGTGGGTACGTCGTCAACGTCGTGGGCCGGTCGGTGCACGTGGCCAGCCGCCGGGTCGGCGGTGCGGCGGGTGACGCCATGGCCGGCACGGGCGAGCTCGTCGCTATCGGCATGCACCTCGACGTCGAATACGTGCGGGAACGCCTGGAGCGGGCGGTGGCGCCGTCCGCCCGGTCGGATGCCAAGGGCTTCGCCCGCCTGCAGCGCTACCGTCGGCTGAGCGACTGAGAGTGGGAGCCCGGCCGACCTCGTAGGGTGAGTTCACGTGAGCCACGCCCCGACCGAGCAGCAACAGCCCATCCTGCGGACCCCCGGGATGCCGGCACTGCTCGGGGTATCGCTGCTCGGCTTCGCCGGCTACGCCCTCCTGCTGCCGACGGCGCCCCTGTGGGCCATTCGTGGCGGCGCCGACGAGGGCGGTGCCGGGCTGGTCAACGCCGTCCTGATGCTCGCGACCGTCGCCTTCCAGACGACGGTGCCGTGGGCGCTGCGCCGGTGGGGCTGGCGCACCACGCTCGTCGCCGGGGTGCTGCTGCTCGGCCTGCCCTCGTTCGGGCTGCTGCTCACGGACCAGCTCGCCGGGATCCTGGCGGTGTCCGCCGTCCGGGGTGCGGGGTTCGCCATCGTGACGGTCTGCGGCGCGAGCGCCATCGCCGAGCTGGTCGACGCCTCCCGGCGCGGGCGGGCGATCGGCGTCTACGGGCTCGCCGTCGCCGTCCCCCAGCTGCTGCTCGTGCCGAGCGCCGCCTGGATCGCCGAGTCGGTCGACTTCCGGGTGGTGTTCGGGTTCGGCGCGCTGCCCGCGCTCGCCGTGCCCTTTGCGGCGGCCCTGGGCCGCCGGCTCGACGCCGTCGCACGGCAGGACGCCGCCCGGGACGCGGCGGACGCCGAACCGCGGCAGGCGCGGGGGAGGGTGCTGCTGGCGCTCGTCCTGCCCTCGCTCGTCCTGCTCGCCGTCACCACTCCTGGCGGGGCGCTGCTCACGTTCGCCCCGCAGTTCCGGCACGGGGCGGCGGTCGCCGTGCTCGGCCTGCTGGGCTTCACGGCCGCGGCGGCCCTGTCCCGCTGGCTGGTCGGCGGGCCGGCGGACCGGTTCGGGCCGCGCAGGTTCGTCCCGCCGCTGCTCGTCCTCTGTGCGGGCGGCCTGGCCCTGTGCGCCTGGTCCCTGTCCGGCGGCGGCCCGGGGGCCGGCGTCCTGGTGGCGGGCATGACCATCGTCGGCATCGCCTACGGCAGCCTGCAGAACCTGACCCTGGTCGCCGCCTTCGCCGCCGTGCCCGACCGCGACCGCAGCGTCGCCTCCGCCGTCTGGAACATCGGGTTCGACGCCGGGACCGGGCTCGGCTCGCTGGTGGTCGGGTTCATCGCCGCAGGGACGAGCTTCTCCGCCGGCCTGCTGACCACCGCGGCGCTGTGCGGGGTGATCGCCGTGCTCGCCCTGATGGGCGGCAGGGATGCGGGCCGACGGAGCGCGTCAGCCTGACCGCGCCGGCTCAGAAGTCGAAGCCCCCGATCCCGCCACCACCGAACGTACTCTCCTCGTCGCCGTCCGCGGCCCAGGCCTCCCAGACCACCGACGACGCGGCGTAGGCCGCGACGGCGCCGAGGATCGCCGCACCGACGGCGCTGCTGAGCGCAGCGCCGGGTGCGTCCGTCCCGAGCATCCGGGACACCGCGCCCCGCTCGCGGGCCTCCGCGTGCGACGCCGACCGGGCCAGCGCGGCCGGAGAGGCGTCGGCGGGGCGCTCGTCGGCGCTCGCGGCCGCGCTGAGCCGGTCGAAGACAGCGGCGCGCTGCTCGGGGCTCAGCCGCTCGAAGGCCCGGGCATGCACCCCCTCGACCACGGCCGGCGGGGCCGATCCGAGCATCTTCTCGTAGCGGTCGAGCGCGTGGGAGTCGGCGGCGGCCGCCCGGGTCCGGCGATCAGAGGGGCTCATGACCGTCTCCTTTCTTGTGCGTCGGGGGTGGGTGCGTCGGTGGCCGGGACCAGGCGGTAGCCCTGCTCCGCCAGGGCGCGAGCCATGTGCACGGCGTACCACTCGGGCCAGGCCTCGTCGTAGACGCCGCCCAGCTCCTCCTGCTCGTGGACGCCGTGCGCGGCGGCGGCCTGCTTGAGCAGGCCGACCAGGATCTCGTCCGCTGCGGGGTTCTTCTGCATGGCGGTCTCCGTCGTCCGGGTCGTCAGCGGCCGGGGAGGCGGTCGACGACCTGCTGGAGCACCCACTCGTTGCCGTCCGGGTCGGCGAACGAGGCGAAGGACGCGTAGCTGTCGTGCTCCGGGTGCGGACCCGGGACGCGGTGCGCGGTGCCGGCCCAGTGGAAGACGCCGTCCTCGTCGTGCCAGATCTCGCTGACGTCGGCGCCGCGTTCCTTGAGCTCGGCGCGTGCCGTGGCGAGGTCCGTGACGATCAGGTGCAGGCCCCGCACGGAGCCGGGGGCGGCGTCCGTCAGGTGCTCGCCGAAGATGATCGACGCCGGCGATCCCGGCGGGGTGAGCTGGACGACGCGCAGGCCGCGCTCGGTCGAGAAGTCGGCGTCGTGCCGCCAGCCGAGCCCCTCGTAGAAGGCCTTGGCGCGGTCCACGTCCGAGACGGGCAGGACGACTACCTCGAGCTTGAGCTCCATGGTGTTCTCTCCGGTTCTGGTGCTGGTAGGGGCGGTGCGGGATGGTCGTGCCGGGCGGGTCACCGAGCGCGCAGCGGGGCCGCGAAGGACCTGCTGAGCGAGGCGGGGCCGACGAGGGGCAGCAGGGCTGCGAGCAGCTTGCGCTGGAGGGTCTGGGGTCGGCGGGTCAGCTCGACGTCGATCCGGCTGCCGTCCCCTGCGGGGGAGACCTGGAAGACCCAGCCGCCGCCGGGTCCGAACACCTTCGAGTCGAGTGTCGTGATGTCGACCCGGCCGCGCTCGTCGTCCCACTCGTAGCGGGCGCGCTCCCAGGCGGACGCCGTGCCCTCGGTCACCTCGGCCCAGGTGTCTCCCTGGGCGTGGACCGTGAAGTGCTCGGCATCGATGCTCGGCCAGGCCTCGGCACGAACCGGGTTGAAGTCGGTCAGCACCCGCATGGCGGCTGCGGGGGCGAGCGAGGAGTCGAGGTGAAAGCGGACGGCGGTCATGGTCGGGCTCCTTGGTCTGAGTAACCACTCTGAACGGTTACTGCGATGACAGGAACTGTGGCACAGGACGTGTAACCCGTCAAACTGGTTACAGGGACTTGTGTGTCACACCGGTCACCGGTCAGAATGGTTACGTGAACCACGCCTTCCCCTGCGGGACGCTCGCCCTCGACTTCCTGGGCACGCTGCGCGCCCGCCGCAACCCGCTCCCGGCCGAGAAGCTCGGCACGCCCGAGCTGCTCGACGACTGGTTCGTGGAGTCAGGGATGTTCGACGGCGCGCCCGGCGCCGACGAAGCGGACCTTGCCGCGGCGCTCGAGCTGCGCGAGTCGGTGTACTCGCTCGTCGAGGCGCGGATCGCGGGGCGCCCCCTCGACGTCGACGGCGGCGACGTCGCCGTCCTGAACCGGCATGCCGCGCAGGCGCCCGTGGTGCTGCGGCTCGGCCCGGGCGGCACGCGGCGCTCGGGCACCGCCGCGCAGGGGCTGGCCACGGTGGCCCGCGAGGCCGTCGAGATCCTGGGCGGCCCGGACGCGGCACTGCTGCGCGAGTGCGGCCGGCCCGAGTGCACGCAGGTCTACCTCGACCGGTCCCGCGGTCACCGGCGCGAGTGGTGCGCCATGCGGACGTGCGGCAACCGGGTCAAGGTCTCGGCCTACCGCTCCCGCCACCGCACCGGGGACGCGCCGGGCGCGACGGCGGCTGCCGGTCACGTGTGATCGCGGTGGCTGGACGGGTGGTGGTGGCGTTCGGTTTCTGCTGGTGGCGTACGGGGCATCGTTCGGCGCGCGATGCGAACGTGTGTGCCATATGTTGATGGCATGACAATCAGCCGGAGGTGTACCTGGAGCGGGCGACCAGCCTCGCGGGCCGGTGCTGCCCTCTGGCGGTGCGGTGCTACGCGCGGCCGATGTCCGGGCGCTGCGCGAGGTGCTGGCCGGCATGATCCTGCCAGGCGGTACCGACACGGCGTCGTCCGTCTCGAAGGGGGCGCAGGCGGAGTGGGTGGACCTGCTCGGTGAGCTGGAGGCCGTGAAGAACACGGTGACGGCCACCCAAGGCCGGCTGGCGGTGGCACTGGAGGAGGCCACGAAGGCGGACGAGGCGAGGCAGGGCGTCCGGGCCGAGCGGCGGGGTCGCGGCGTGCCGAACCAGGTGGGTCCGGCGATGCGGCTCAGCCCGCATGCGGGAGGGGCGTTCCTGGGTACGGCTCGGGCGTGGATCACCGATATGCCGCACACCTTCGACGCGCTGCGTACCGGCGTGCTCTCGCAGTGGCGCGCGACGCTCATGGTGCGCGAGACCGCGCACCTGTTGGCGGAGCACCGGGCGCAGATCGACGAGCAGATCTGCGGGCCCGCGAACCTGGCCGCGCTTGCTCGGACGGGCACCCGGCGGCTGGTCGCGCAGATCAAGGAGCTGGCGGGAGAGCTCGACGTGCACGCCTGCGTGAAGCGGAACGCGAAGGCAGTGTCGGAGCGACGTGTCTCCGTGCGCCCGGCGCCCGATCTGATGGTCTACCTGACCGCGCTGGTGCCGATGCAGCAGGGCGTGCAGGCGTACGCGCAGCTCAAGGCCCATGCCGACGCGGCGAAGGCGGCCGGCGACGAGCGGGGTGCCGGCCAGATCATGGCGGACACCCTGATCGAGCGGGTGGCCGGCCGTGAGCCGGGCAAGGCCGACGAGGTGCCCGTCACGATCAACCTGCTGGTCTCCGACCAGACGCTGCTCGCCGGTGGCGAGGAACCGGCAGTCGTCGTAGAGGGGGCTCCCTCGGGGGTGGGCGCGGTCCCGGCGCCGGTCGCTCGCGAGCTCGCCGCGCACGGGATCGACGCCGACGCGGCCTGGCTCCGCTCGATCTATGTCGATCCCCGGGGTCGCCTGCTGGCGACCACGTCGGTGTCCCGGTTCCACCCGCCGGGCCTTTCCGCGCTGCTTCGCGCTCGTGAGCAGGGCATCTGCGCCACGTCCTGGTGCGACGCCCCGGTGCGGCACATCGACCACGTGACGCCGTTCGCCGAGGGCGGTCGGACCAGCCTGGGCAACGGCCAGGGCCTGTGTGCGCGCTGCAATCACGCGAAGCAGGCGCCGGGGTGGAGACAGAAGGCCACCGAGGTCGACGGCCGGCACGCGGTCGAGACGGTTACGCCGACGGGGCACACCTATGTCGCTGTCGCGCCGGAGCCGCCACGTCCCGTGAGGGTCCAGGGCGCGGACGGCGCACCCGGATGGACCCCTGCCGTCGGCATGGGCCCACCCGGGCGTGTCCCGCGGAGCCGCTACTCGATCGGCTGTCATGCCGGTCCAGATCGAGGCGCGATCACCTACCGGCCAGCCACGAAGACGGGCCCAGGCCGTCGGCCATCTCGGCGCGCCAGACCCGCAGATCTCTCCTGGGTACATCCAGGATCCGCGCGATAGCTGCTCGGCGTCAGGGCACCAGCACGATCCGCCCGAACACCGTGCCCGCATCCATCTGTCGGTGCGCCTCGGCCGCCTGGGTCAGGGGCAGCACGTCGTGCACGACGGCATGCAGCTCGCCACGCACGGCGGCGGCGAACAGCTCGGTCCGGGCGGCGTCCAGCGCCGTCGCCGGCACCGTGTCGAGGCTGAACGTCGCGACCGAGCGGGACTGCTGGAACGTGCTCAGGAGCCGAGCGCCGAAGTCGGGCGACGGGAACCCGGCGACCGCTCCGACCAGGACCAGCCGCCCGTTCGGCGCGAGCCGGTCCAGGAACTCGGGAGTGTCCGGTCCGCCGACGATGTTGATGACCACGTCGAACGACGCGGGGGCGTCCGGGTCCCCGCTGCCGGAGCGGTCGAGCACGTGTGTCGCCCCGAGATCGCGCAGGCGGCTGCCGCGCTCGGCCGACGACGTCGTCACCGCCACCGCGCTCGCGCCGCCCCGTGCCGCGAGCTCCACGGCCGCGATGCCTATGCTCCCCGCCGCGCCGCGCACGAGCACGGACTCCCCGGACACGAAGTGCGCGTGGGCGAGCGCAAAGTGCGCCACGGGCGCCGAGCTGCCGAAGGCCACCGCGTCGATCGACGACAGCTCCTCGGGAAGCGCGACGACGTCGCCCACCCTGACGACCGCGTGCTCGACGTAGCCGCCGGTGCCACCAGTGAACGCCCATACCCGGCGACCCAGCCACGACCCGTCGACGTCCGCCCCGACGGCGGTCACCGTGCCCGCGACCTCGCCGCCCGGGATCAGGCCTTCGGTGAAGCCGTAGCCGGTGATGGTGCCGCGCCGGATGACGGCGTCGACCCCGCCCACCCCGATCGCCTGGGTCTCGATCACGAGCTGCCCTGACCCGGGAACCGGGACTGGGATGTCCGTCACCGTCATGCCGCTCGGGTCGCCGAATCGCTCGATAGTCACTGCTCGCATCGTTCGTCTCCGTTGTTCTGTTCGTGGTCCCTGCGCCGGCGACGCTAACGGACGGGGGCGTCCACTTAGCCGAACTGAGAGAGGGCCGCCGCTCATTGCCCCACTTGAGGGCTGCGCCCGGTCAGCGAGGCTCCGTGCTGACCGGGGGTGAAGTTGCGATCCGGGTGAATCTCTACCCAGGGGTCAAGATTCGCCCGCACAAAACATGGTCAATCGCCTTGCTCGCGCATCACCGACGGCCGCCATGCCGGTTCGACTCATCTGACCTGGACATTTGTCCACGTTGACCAGCGCATTGCCGTGGACAAGGCTCACGGGGCAAACAGCTCGACGGCATGGCCCGCAGCGGTGCGGTCCCCGCCGTTTGCTGGCGAACTGTCGCGCGTCGGTCGGGAGGCCCTGTGATGAGTGTCCGAGCTGTAGCCAGAAGCGTCCTGTCGGGTGGCGCATCGCGTGTTCCCGGAACGGTCCTGCGGTCGCGGCGGGCGGCCGGTGCGGCACTCGCTCTGCTCCTGGCAGGCTCCCTGGCGGCGACCGTGGCTGCGCCCGCGATGGCCGGCACCGCGCAGGCCCACGGCGGCGCCGCCGAGTTCAGCCCGGTGGCGACGGTGGACTTCCCCGCGTCACCGGCGAGCTGGCACATGGACCAGTTCGAACCGATCCCAGGATCTACCGACGTCTACACACCTGACGCGACTGCGTCAGGAAACGCCTTGCGGCTGTCGGAGGGCGTGGGCCGCGCACCGGGGCCGTTCGCGCTGAACCAGGTGCGCCCGGACGACCAGGCGCTGACGTTCGACGGAACCCCTGCGGATGCGGCGTCCACGGCCGGACCGCTGGTGAGGATGTTCGACGGCTCGGGGTTCAGCGCCTCGGCGTTCGTGCGGGCCGACGACCTCACATCGGGCTCGCAGACCGTGGTCAGCCAGGACGGCGAGGTCGGTTCGGGGTTCCGGCTGGAGCGGCTCTCGGCCGGGGACGGCTGCCCCGACGGGCTGCAGACCTGCTGGGGCTTCCGGATGTACACCGGTGACGGCGGCGGCTCGGTGCTGGCCACGTCCGATCGACCGGTGGCCGCCGGCGAGTGGGTACACCTCACCGGGGTGTTCACCACGTCGACGAACGAGCTGCGTCTGTCGGTGTGTCCCGTACCCGTTGACCCCGACGGGCGCGACCCGGAGGGCGCCGGCATCCCGGTCGTCGACCCGGAGTCCGGGACTGCCGCGTACACGGGTTCGCCGTGGGTGGCGAGCGGCTCGGTGCAGGTGGGTCGCTCTCAGGTCGACGGGTCGCCGTCCGATCACTGGAACGGAGCGATCGACGAGGTCCGTGTCTACGGCGAGCCGGTGAGCAGTGGGCGGATCATGCGCATCTGCACCGGCAGCCTGGTGTAACGGGCAGCCGGTTCCGGTCGCCACAATCTCTGACTAAAGTCAGAGATGTGACCCTCGTCGAAACCGTCCGTCGCTTCAACCGCAGCTACACCCAGCGCATCGGCGCCCTGGAGGAGTCGTTCCTCGGCACGGGCCGGCCGCTCGGCGCGTCACGCCTCCTCTTCGAGGTGGGGCCCGACGGCGCGGCGGTCCGGGAGCTGCGCGAGCGCCTCGACCTGGACTCGGGCTACCTGACCCGGCTCCTGTCCCGGCTGAGCGACGACGGGCTCGTCGAGGTGCGCCCCGACCCGGCCGACCGGCGTCGGCGGACCGTGCGGCTCACCGCCGTCGGGCGGACGGCGTACCGCGAGCTGGACGAGCGCTCCGAGCAGAAGGCGCGCACGCTGCTCGAACCGCTCACCGAGCGGCAGCGCGCCCGGCTGGACGAGGCGCTCGGCACCGCCGACCTGCTGATCCGCGCGGCGACCGTGCACCTGCGCGTCGTGGACCCGGTGAGCGAAGCGGCTACCGCTGCGCTGGGGGAGTACTACGCCGAGCTCGACCGTCGCTTCTCGGGCGGGTTCGTGCCCGACCCGCACCAGCAGGGCGCCGACGCGCTGCGGGCGCCTGGCGGCGCCTTCGTGGTCGCGACCAGCGACGGCGTCCCCGTGGCCTGCGGCGGGGTGCGGAGGCTCGACGCGGAGACGGGCGAGATCAAGCGGATGTGGGTCGCGTCGAGCTGGCGCGGCGCGGGCCTCGGCACGCGGCTGCTCCGGCGGCTGGAGAGCGAGGCGCTGAGCCTGGGCTGCTCCCGCATCGTGCTGGACACCAACGGGGCGCTGACCGAGGCGATCACGATGTACGGCCGGGCCGGTTACCGCGAGATCGCGCCGTACAGCCAGGACAACCCGTATGCGGAGCTGTACTTCGAGAAGCCGCTGGGCTGACCGCCCCGGGATGCGAGCTGGGCACCGGCACGACACGGTGAAGAACGCCCGGCAAGCAGAACCGAGGGAAGGAGCGAGACATGGCTCAGCAGACAGTCGCGGACGTCATGACCCCGGCACCGACCACGATCGGCATGTCCGAGACGCTTGAGACAGCCGCCCGGACGATGGCGGCCCAGGACGTGGGCGCGCTGGTCGTGCAGGCGGGGAACACCACCGTCGGCATCGTCACCGACCGGGACCTCGTGGTCCGCGGCCTGGCCGAGGGGCTCGGCCTCGAGGCGATGGTCGGGGAGGTGGCGAGCGAGGAGCTGCTCTCGATAGGCCCCGGCGTCCCCGTGGAGACAGCGGTCGAGCTCATGCGGGTCGCCGCCGTCCGGCGCATTCCCGTGATGGACGGCGACGACACGGTGGGCATCATCTCGATCGGCGACCTCGCGATCGAACGCGACCCGTTCTCGGCGCTGGCCGAGATCTCCGACGCGGCGCCGAACGACTGAGCGCCGCGCAGGCCCGGGAGATGGTCGACTCACGGCTCCCGCTGGCGGTGGTCCGCCCGGCCGGCGCGCTCTCGGCCGTGCACCGCGCCTGGCTGAGCCACCCGCGCTGGTCGCTGGCCGCCAAGGGTGCGCTCGCGGCCAGCCTCGCCTGGTTCGTCGGGCTCCTCGCGCCCGAACCGTTCGCCCAGTACCCGTACTACGCGCCGCTCGGCGCCGTGCTCGCCACCACCAGCACGGTGGTGCGCTCGGTGCGCGACTCCCTCCAGTCGGTCGCCGCGGTACTGGTCGGCGCGCTCATCGCCCGGACCGTGCACCTGCTGCCGCTGCCCGGGCTGGTGGAGCTGGCGATGGTGGTGGGCCTGGCCCTGCTGTGCGTGGGCTGGCGGATCTTCGGCGACATGGGCAGCTGGACCGTCATGTCGTCGATCTTCGTGCTCATCCTCGGGAACGGCGGCGACGGCGACGGCATGGAGTTCATCGGCTCGTACGTCGGGCTGATCCTCGTCGGCGCGTCGATAGGGATCGCCGTCAACCTGCTTCTCCCGCCGCTGCCGCTCACCCCTTCGGAGCTGGCGCTCGGCCGGCTGCGCGACGGGATGGCCGACCAGGTGGAGCTGCTGGCGAACTGGCTCGAGGACAGGGGGACGCTGGATCCCGACGAGTGGGAGCGCCGCCGCCAGCAGCTCTTCCCGACCGTCGAGGGCGCACGCGCCGCCATCGCCCAGACGCGGGAGGCGTCGCGGGCCAACCTGCGCGTGCGATACAAGCGCAACGAGTACTGGGTGGCGTCCCAGACCCGCCGCGCCGGCGCGCTCGGCACGTCGGCCGAGGTGGTCGACGAGATAGTGCGCCTGCTCGTCGAGTGGGAGCGGGACGGGCGCGACGAGGTGGCGCTCGGGCAGCGGCTCAGGCCCGAGTTCGCCGCCACCCTGCGGGCGTTCGCGACCGCCCTGCGCGCCGCCGTCACCCGGGACGTCGCGGACCGGCCGGCGGCCGGAGCGGCCCGGGACGAGGCGGCCGACGCCGTCGCCGGGCTCGACCGCTCCGTGGAAGAGCTCCGCGAGGTCGTCCGCACGGCCCAGCGCTCCTCCGAGCAGGACTACTTCGTCGCCGGAGCCCTCATCGTCAACCTCGCCCGCGGCGCCGACGCGCTGCGCCTCTGACCACCCGTCCATATCCATCCGACCCGACCAGGAGATCCCATGAAAGCCCTGTTCATCAGCTGCACGCTCAAGAAGTCCCCGGCACCGTCCAACACGGAGTCGCTCGCCGCGGTCGTCGCCGACGCCCTCCGGGAGCGCGGCGTCACCGTCGAGCACGTCCGGCTCGCCGACCTCGACGTCCTGCCCGGGGTACAGACCGACCTGGGGGAGGGCGACGACTGGCCCCGCGTGCACGACCGGCTCCTCGAATCCCAGATCCTCGTCGTCGTCACCCCCACCTGGGTGGGACACCCCTCGTCCATGGCCCAGCGCATGCTCGAACGCATGGACGCGATGATCTCCGAGACCGCCGACGACGGCACCCCCGTCGCCTACAACCGGGTGGCCGGAGTCGTCGTCACGGGCAACGAGGACGGCGCGCACCACGTCATCTCCGAGATCAACGGGGCGCTGGCCGACATCGGGTACACGATCCCCGGCCAGGCCTGGACCTACTGGAACCAGGGCCCCGGCCCCGGCGACGAGTACCCCCAGACCGAGCACGGCCACGAGTGGTCGCACAGCACCGGGCGCCTCATGGCGCACAACCTGCACGCGGTCGCGACGGCGCTCGCGGCCCAGCCGGTCCCGCCGCCGCCCAGCTAGCCAGCCCTCACAGCCGGCATGCGAGCGAAATGCCACCGGGGCATGGTGGACATGTCGGTGAAGCAGCCCGCCGTCGGCCCTACCGAGGGAGGAGTGCGACATGGTTCAGAGAGTCGCAGATGTCATGACCCCAGCGCCGACCAGCGTCGACACGACGGACACGATCGAGGCAGCCGCCCGCGCGATGGCCTCGGGAGACGTCGGTGCGCTGATCGTCGAGTCCGAGTCCAGGATCGTGGGCATCATCACCGACCGGGACATCGTGGTCCGCGGCCTCGCCGAAGGACGCGGCCTCGACGCGACGGTCGGCGAGATCGCGAGCGACCAGCTCGTGACAGTCGGCCCCGGCGACCCCGTCGCCACCGCCGTCGAGGTGATGCGCGACGCCGCGGTGCGGCGCGTACCGGTGATGGACGGCGACACGGCAGTCGGCATCGTCTCGATCGGTGACCTCGCCGTCGAGCGCGACCCGTCGTCGGCGCTCGCGGACATCTCCGAGGAACCGCCGAACCGCTGAGTCGGTCATGACCTCGACGTCCGCGGCCCGCACGCCCGCCCACCGCACGCGCATGCCTACGCCCGCCCACCGCACGCCCGTGGACCTGAGCCCGGGAGAGGCCGCACGCGTCGTCGGCCGGGTGCTCGCGCCGCTGGTCGCCCAGGGCGCGATCATCCGCCGGCCGCGTGCGACCGCGTGGGCGGAACGGCACCAGGCGGACCGCACCGCACGCGCCGTCCTGGGCGGGCTGCGGGAACGGCACGACCGCGCCCCGCTCGCCTTCGGCGTCGGGCCGCGGCGGTTCGTCGTGGTCACCGAGCGGGAGGACGTACGCCGCCTGCTCGAGGACTCGCCGGAGCCCTTCTCTCCGGCCACCAAGGAGAAGCGGGGCGCGCTCGCGCACTTCCAGCCCGAGGGCGTGCTCATCTCGTCCACCACCGAGCGCTGGCACCGGCGGCCGTTCAACGAGCACGCGCTGCAGATGGACCAGCCGGTGCACGGCGACGGCGCCGCCTTCGTGGACGCCGTGCGCCGCGGCGTGGTGGAGCTGACCGGGCAGCTCGACGCGACGGGGCGGTTCGACGCGTACGCCTTCCACGAGGCGTGGTGGGGCATCGTGCTGGAGGTCGTGCTCGGCACGAAGGCCCGCGGGGACCGTGAGCTCGTGGCGATCCTCAACACCCTGCGGCGTGACGCGAACTGGTCGTGGCTGCACCCCAGGCGCACGCGGCTCCGCGAGGAGCTGGACCGCCGGATCGCGTCCTACCTGCGTGCGCCCGAGCCCGGCTCGCTCGCCGAAGCGGCCCACCGGAGCGGCCCCGCGACGGCGGTGGGTCAGGTGCCGCACTGGCTCTTCGCGTTCGACGCCGCCGGGGCGGCGACCCTGCGGGCGCTGGCGATCGTCGCCGCCCGGCCCGAGGTCCGCGAGCGCGTGCTCGCGGAGGCGGGCCAGGGCGGTTCGGCTGCGTCGTGGCAGGCCGGGCAGGGCCCGGCGCTCCTGCCCTACGCGCGGGCCTGCGTGCTGGAGTCGGTACGCCTGTGGCCGACGACGTTCGTGGTGCTGCGCGAGTCCACCGGCCCGACGATCTGGGGCCGGCGGACCCTGCCCGCACACACGGGGTTCGTCGTCGTCAGCTCGTTCTTCCACCGCGACCCGGCCGCGCGGCCGCACGCCGACGCGTTCGTCCCGGAGGCGTGGCTGGACGGCCGCAACGACGGCGACTGGGGGCTCGTCCCGTTCAGCGGCGGGCCGGCCGCGTGCCCCGGCCGGAACGTGGTGCTCCTGGTCGCGAGCCACCTGCTGGCGCGGCTGGCGACGCGGGACCTGCGCGTGGCCCGCGGGCGGTACCTGGGCCGGGACCCGCTGCCCGCCACCGTGGATCATCTGGGCCTGCGCTTCCGGACGGCGGGGAGCGCCTGATGCTGCCCGGTGTGCCGCACCTGCGCTCGCTCGCCGAGGTGGCGGAGCTCGTCGAGGCGGTGTCGCCGCTCTACGTGCGGTTCAGCGGGGGACCGGTGGCCGACGCCGCCACGGTGAGCCGGGACCACGAGAGCGGCTGCCTGCTGCCCGGGCTCAGCGTCAACCCGCTGACGCCCGAGCCGTGGTGGGACCGGAAGCTCGAGCACTGGCTGGCGCGGCAGCTGTGCCAGTACGCCCACCTGCTGGCGCCCGACCGGTACCCGTGGGCGCTGACCGGCGAGATCGCGGGCCGCGGGCCGGACTGCGAGCCGCTCCTGGTCGGCACGACCGCCGTCGCGACCATCGACCAGTCGGTGGTCGACGAGGCCGCGGAGACGTACGAGCGGGAGTTCCGCGCCGGCGCGGACGGGCGGTGACGGCGCCCGTCACGACCTGCCGTAGTGCGTGACGAAGTCCTCGACGGCGCAGGCTGCCGCGCCCCGTGCCCAGTCGACGAACCGCAGGGGGCGCAGCTCGATGGCGGAGCGGGCCGCCGACCCGAAGGCCCGCTGCTCGAACGCGGCGCGCACGTGCGGGTCCATGACGTCGTAGTCTCGCTCGTCGTCGGCTGGCTCCGGGGTGCTGCCGATGGCCTCGCCCGTGATGACGATGTGCTGGGCGCCGAGCAGGTTGGCGATGGTCGCGATCCCGGTGCCGACGGCGCTGCCCGCGTCGGCGAGCACCCGGACGGCGTCGGGCTGGCCGGAGCGGGCGAGCTCGGCGACGTCGCCGATGCCCAGCCCGGGGAAACCGGCCTGGGCCATGCGCTCCAGGATCGAGGCCGATCCCGCGATGGCCTCGACGCAGCCCCGGTTGCCGCAGTGGCACAGCGGGCCCTCGGGGTCCACGAGCACGTGCCCCACCTCGCCGGCCACGCCGAAGCTGCCGTGCACCACCTGGCCGTTGACGAGCAGCGCGCAGCCGATGCCGGTGCCGACGGTCACCAGCGCCAGCGAGGACAGGCCCCGCCCCACGCCGTACCAGCGCTCACCCGTGAGGAGCGCGCGGACGTCGTTCTCGACGGTGGCCGCCAGGCCGGTGCGGCGTGCCACCTCCTGGCCGAGCGGCACGTCGTGCCAGCCCAGGAACGGTGAGTAGGCCACGTGCCCCGAGGCGGCGTCGACGTCGCCGGACACGGCCAGGCCGACGCTGCCGACCTCGGGCCGGCCGGCCCGGAGCCGCTCCACCACGTCGGCGACCTGCGCGACCAGGGCCTCGGGCTCGTGGTCGCCGACGGGCACGGTGAGCTCGTCCAGCACGCGGCACCGCAGGTCGCACAGCACGCCGAACAGCTGGTCGGCCGTGACCTTGATGCCGATCGCCAGGTGCGCCTCCGTCCGCACGGTCACCACGGTGGCCGGCCTGCCGAGCGCGCCCTCGGTGGACGCGCGGCCGCCGGTCTCGTCCAGCAGCCCCGCCTCCAGCAGCGGGCGCACGGCACGCGTGATGGCACCCGGCGTCAGCCCCGTGTCAGTGGCCAGGGCGGTGCGCGACGCGTCGCCGGTCATCACGAGCTGCTGGAGGACACGTGTCCCGGCCGGGCTCAGCGTCGGCACCTGGGGTCTGGCGGGCATGCGCCGACTCTAGCCGGGCGACTTAATTGACAGCAACAAAAAAAGACTGTTGAGTGTGCGGCACCCAGCAACGTCGCCGGAGGAGCCTCCATGTCAGTCAAGTCCGAACCCGTCCGGACCCGCAGAGCCGCCCGTTCGTGGCTCGCCGTGGGCCTGGCCCTCGCCGTCGTCGGCACCGTCGGTGTGGCGCCCGTGACGGCCGCGCCCCTGTCCGCGTCCGACACCCCGCCGTCTGCGGCCAAGCAGTCCGCAACCATCGAGGCCGAGGCCACGCAGGTGGTCCTGGACGGCGCGAGCCGGTCCGGGTGCTCGTCCTGCTCGGGCGGGGGCAAGGTCGGCAGCATCGACCCGTCGTCCACCGTGTCGGTGCCGGGCGTCCTCGCACCCGAGGCGGGCTCGTACGACGTCACGCTGCACTACCTCAGCGGCGACGACACCCGCGCCCTGACCGTGACGCCCGACGGCGGCGAGACCGTCGCCGTGCCCGTCGCGTCAACGGGCGGCTGGGACCGGGTCGGCACCGTCTCGGTGACCCTGCCCCTGCACGCCGGCGAGAACCGGCTCACCCTGACCGCGCCGGCCGGTTCGCTCGGCCCCGACCTGGACCGTGTCGTGGTCGAGGGCGCGACCGCGAAGGACTACGCGCTCACCGACCCGGCGGCGGCCGACCCGGTGCCGGTCGACCCGACGCCCGCCGCCCCCGGCCGCAGGCACGTCACGCTGCGCGGTGGCGACGTCACCGTCGACTACTCCCTCTCCAGCGGCACCGCCGACGCGCGGTGGGGCCGGCACCAGGCGGTGACCGGGTTCTACAGCGGCGTGCGCCTGGGCGACGGCTTCGTCACCACCAAGCAGTACGACGGCGCCTGCCGGCTCACCGGCACGCGCACGGTCACCTGCGCCAGGCCCGGGCTGCCCACGCTGCGGCAGGTCTTCGTGTTCGACGGCGACCGCTCGTTCTCGGTGCGGCTGGACGTCACCGGCACGGACGGCCCGGTCACCACCTCCATGATGGTCCCGGTCATGACCGACCGGCCCGGCTCGGTGGACCTCGGGCACGACGGCGACAACCGGATGGTGCTGGTCCCCTTCGACAACGACCACTGGGTCCGTTACGAGACACCCGCCATCCAGGACGTCACCCCCGCGCAGCGCAGCTTCGAGGTCACCTCGTTCATCGACGACGCCTCGCGCCGCGGCCTCGTGGTCGGCTCGCTGGACCGGGACACGTGGAAGTCCGGCGTCGTGGCCGACGGGAACGCCGATGGCGGGCTGGACCGGCTGCAGGCGGCCGCGGGCCTGACCGACTGGAGCTACGACTACGGCGACGGCCTGAACAGGTACCAGTTCAACCGCGAGCTCAAGCCGCACGGCGACGTCAGCGGCGCGACGGTGAGCTCGCCGCGCATGTTCGTGGGCTACTACGCCGACTGGCGCGAGGGCATGGAGACGTTCGGCCGCGCGGCGGCCCAGGTGGCGCAGTCGCGCACGTGGTCGGACGGCACGCCGTTCGGGTTCAACAGCTGGGGCGGCCTCGGCGCCCGCGGTGGCGACGCCGCCGTCATGGACGAGGTCTCGGAGTTCCTCGCCGAGGAGACGCCGGCCTTCCGGAACACGCGGTCCGCCAACGGCCCGTACGTGGGCGTGGACTCGTACTGGGACAAGATGCTGGCGCCCGAGTACTCGTTCGAGGACCCGGACACCTCCTGGGCGGAGCTCGAGCAGTACGTCGCGGACGTCAAGGCGCGCGGCCAGGAGCCGGCCCTCTACTTCCAGCCGTTCGCCAACTTCTGGAAGGAGGGGCTCGACGAGCGCATCGGCGGCACCAAGCTGTGCGACACGTGCGAGAACCAGACGTACCGCGAGATGGCGCTCAAGGTGAACGGCGTGCCGGTGAGCATCGACGGCGCGTGGGCGCTCGACCCGACCAACCCCGGCGTGCAGAACCGTGCGCGGATCGCCCTGAGCAAGTTCCGCGAGCTGGGCGTGCGCTACGTCAAGCTCGACTTCCTGACCCACGGCTACGTCGAGGCCGACAGCTGGTCCGACGGGTCGGTGCACACCGGCCAGCAGGCGTTCCGCCAGGGCATGGCGCAGGTCGTGGACCACGTGGGCGACGACATGTTCATCGACCTGGCGATCTCGCCACTGTTCGCCTCGGAGTTCGCGCACGCCCGGCGCATCTCGTGCGACGTCCACGGCGCCCTGAACAACTGGCACCCGACCCAGCCCGACCGGTACCAGAAGAGCACGGAGTACCTGCTCAACTCCCTGACGTACGGCTGGTGGCTCGACGAGGTCTACGCCTTCAACGACGGCGACCACGTCCAGTTCGGCAACTACGAGTACGACGGCGACGCGAACGCCTACCTGCTCCAGGACCCGTACCCGAGCATCTGGCCCGAGGGGCAGAACCGGGCGCGCGTCACCTCCGCCGTCATCACGGGCATCTACCAGGTCAGCGAGGACGTCACCGCGACCGGCCACCCCGTGATCAAGCAGCGGGCGCGCGACCTGCTGCAGAACCCGCGGATCAACCGGATCGCCGAGCTCGGCCGCTCCTTCGCCCCGGTGCAGGCGGGCCCCGACCGGTTCACCGCCGCCGACACGTTCACGCTGCGCGACGGCGCGACCACCTACGTCGCGGCGTTCAACTACGGCGCCTCGGCCCGCACCACCGACGTCGCCCTGCGCGACCTCGGCCTGGGCGCGGGCCGGTACGAGGTCACCGAGCTGTGGACCGGCCAGCGGAGCCACGCCACCGGCCGGCTCCGGGCCGCCGTCCCCGGCGAGGACGTGCGCGTCTGGGCCATCACGAAGGGCCGGCACTGATGGCAGAGGCTCTCCGCCGCCGTCCGCGGACCGAGCTCTGGGCCGCGCTCGGGATGATCGCCCCGGCTGCCGTCGGGTTCGCCGTCTTCTACCTGTACCCGACCCTGCGCGGCGCCTACCTGTCGCTCACCGAGTACAACGTGCTCGGCAGCCCGGTGTTCGTCGGCCTGCAGAACTACGTCGACATGGCGCAGGACGACGTGTTCTGGAACGCCGTCCGCGTCACGCTCCTGTACGTCGTGCTCAACATCGGGTTCCAGACCGTCCTCGCCGTCGGCCTCGCGGTGCTCATGCACCGGCTCACCACGTCGGTGCTGATCCGCGGCAGCCTGCTGCTGCCGTACCTCATCGCCAACGTCGTCGTCGCGCTGCTGTGGTACTGGATGCTCGACTACAACATCGGCATCGTCAACGCGGTGATCGACGCCGTCGGGCTGCCCAAGGTGGCGTTCTTCGGGGACGAGGCCTGGACCATCCCCACCATCGCCGCGGTCAACACGTGGCGGCACCTTGGCTACACGGCGCTGCTCGTGTTCGCGGGCCTGCAGATGATCCCGCGCAGCGTGTACGAGGCGGCGTCCGTCGACGGCGCGGGGGAGTGGCGCACCTTCTGGCGCATCACCCTGCCGCTGCTGCGCCCCGTGCTGGTGCTCGTGCTCGTCATCACCGTCACGGGCGCCTTCCAGGTCTTCGACACCGTGGCCGTGACCACGTCCGGCGGGCCCGGCAACGCCTCGCGCGTGCTCCAGCTCTACATCTACGAGCAGGCGTTCGAGCGCGGCCACTTCGGCTACGCCTCGGCCATGTCCGTCGTCCTCTTCCTCATCCTCGCCGGAGCGGCGTTCGCGCAGATGCGTCTGCTGCGCGCCGGCGAGTCCGACCTTTCCTGATCGGAGCGCACATGCGTACACGGATCACCTGGGGACGGGCGCTGGCCTGGATCGTCCTGTGGTTCTTCGTCCTGGCCACCGTGCTGCCCTTCTACTGGATGCTGCGGACCGCACTGTCCGACAACCACGCGCTGGCCGCCCAGTCCTTCTCGCTACTGCCCGCCGACCTCACGCTGGGGCCGTTCGAGCGCGTGTTCGGCCTCGCCACCCCCGAGGAGGCGCTCGCGGAGGGCGGTTCGGGCGGGTCGCTGAACTTCTGGCTCTACCTGCGCAACTCGCTCGTGGTCGCCACGGGCATCACGGTCTTCCAGGTCCTGTTCTCCGCGATGGCCGCCTACGCCTTCTCCCGCCTGCGGTGGCGCGGACGAGACGCGTGGTTCGCCGTGTTCCTCGGCGCCCTCCTGGTGCCGCCGATCTTCACGTCGCTGCCCAACTTCCTGACGGTCAAGTCGCTGGGCCTGCTCAACACCCTGCCCGGGGTAATGCTGCCCAGCCTGTTCATGACGCCGTTCGCGATCTTCTTCATGCGCCAGTTCTTCCTCGGCATCCCCCGGGAGATCGACGAGGCGGCGATGATCGACGGCGCCAGGCCGTGGCGCATCTTCTTCCGGATCATCCTGCCCATCTCGGCGGCGCCGGTCACGACGCTCGGCATCCTCACCTTCATCAACTCCTGGAACGACTACTTCTGGCCGCTCCTGGTGGGCCAGACGGAGGAGTCCAAGGTGCTCACCGTCGCGCTGGGCGTCTTCCGGTCCCAGACGCCGCAGGGCGCGCCCGACTGGGCCGGGCTCATGGCCGCGTCGCTCGTGGCGGCCCTGCCCATCGTGATCCTCTTCGCGGTCTTCGGCCGCCGGGTCATCAACTCCATCGGGTTCTCGGGGATCAAGTAGCCCCGTCCCGCCAAGCCCCTGCACCACCTGTGAAAGGAACGTACGACATGAACAGAAGGACGCTTGCGGGTGTCAGTGCCGCTGCCCTCGCGTCGCTCTCCCTGGCCGCCTGCTCGGGCGGCGCCGACGCCGCCGAGGCCGCCGGCCAGATCGACTACTGGCTGTGGGACGCCAACCAGCAGCCCGCGTACCAGCAGTGCGCCGACGCCTTCCATGAGGCCAACCCCGACCTCACGGTGAAGATCACGCAGCGCGGCTGGGACGACTACTGGTCCGCGCTGACCACCGCCTTCTCCTCGGACACCGGCCCCGACGTGTTCACCGACCACGTGTCCAAGTACCCCGAATTCGTCGCCAACGGGCAGCTCATGCCGCTGGACGAGCACGTGCAGGACGTCGACCTCGACCAGTACTCCGAGGGCCTCGCCGACCTGTGGGTGGCGCAGGACGGCAAGCGCTACGGCCTGCCGAAGGACTGGGACACCGTCGCGATCTTCTACAACCAGCAGATGGTCGACGACGCCGGGCTGAGCGAGAAGGACATGCAGCAGCTCGACTGGAACCCGGACGACGGCGGCAGCTACGAGGCCGCCATCGCGCGCCTCACCGTGGACGCGAACGGCGTGCGGGGCGACGAGCCGGGCTTCGACAAGGAGAACGTCGCGGTCTACGGGCTCGGCATCCCCGGCGCGGGCTACGAGAACGGCCAGACCGAGTGGAGCATGTACGCGGCCACGACCGGCTGGACCCTCACCGACAAGAACCCGTGGGGCACGCACTACAACTACGACGACCCGCGCTTCCAGGACACCATCGCCTGGTGGTACTCCCTCGTGGAGAAGGGGTACATGCCGCCGCTGGAGACGACCATCGGCGCCTCGGTGAACGACAACTTCGGCGCCGGCAAGTCGGCCATCAACATCAACGGCGACTGGATGCTCTCCACCTACTTCGGGTACGACGGCGTCGACGTCGGCCTGGCGCCCACGCCTACCGGGCCGAACGGGCAGCGCGCCAGTATGTTCAACGGCCTGGCCGACTCCGTCTGGGCGGGCACCGACAACCCCGAGGGCGCCGCGAAGTGGGTGGCGTTCCTCGGCTCGGCCGAGTGCCAGGACCTCGTCGGCGCGGCGGGCGTCGTCTTCCCGGCCATCACGAGCTCGGCCGAGCTCGCCACCGAGGCCTTCGCCGAGAAGGGGATCGACGTCACGCCGTTCACCACGCATGTCGAGGACGGCACGACGTTCCTCTTCCCGGTGACGGAGCACGCGTCCGACATCCACGCGATCATGACCGCCGCGATGGACGACGTGCTGGGCGGCAAGGCCGACGTCAGCTCGCTGACCGAGGCGAACGAGCAGGTCAACGCCCTGTTCGAGTAGTACGGCTCGAGCAGTACGACAGCACGCTGGACGACGAGGGGAAAGAGGCGGCATGGAGCTGAGCACGGGGGCCATCGCGGAACACCTGCGCCGCGGGGGCACGAGTGTGGTGCTGCGGCTGGAGGACACGGAACTGCCGTGCCTCCTGTACTGGGGCACCGACCTGGGGGACGCGGAGACCGCACCGATCCTGGAGGCGACCGCACGGCCGGTCGGCGACAGCGTGGTCTACGCCAACCCGGTGGTGGCTCTGCTGCCGCGACACTCCTCCGGCTGGCTCGGCCGGCCCGGACTGGTCGGCTCGCGGGCCGGCCGGTCCTGGTCGATGTCGTTCGACGCCGTCACGCACGAGGTCGCCGAGGCGGGCACACCCCGGTGGCCCGACGGCGCCCCGGGCGCCGTCCGCGTGCGCAGCACCGGGACCGACGCCGTGAACGGGCTGGTGGTCACCACCGAGCTGGAGCTGCACGCCTCGGGGCTGCTGCGCCTGCGCGCCGGGGTCCGGAACACCGGGCCCGACGGGTACGAGGTGGTGTCCCTGCTGCCCGCGCTGCCGGTGGGCGAGCAGGCGAACGAGCTGCTCGACATGACCGGGCGGCACAGCCGCGAGCGCACACCGCAGCGCAGGCCGTTCGACCAGGGTTCCTGGGTGCGGGAGGCGTGGGGCGGTCGGCCGGGGCACGACAGCGCCACGGTGCTGTGCGCGGGCGAGGCCGGGTTCGGGTTCCGGCGCGGCCGCGTCTGGGGCGTGCACCTCGCGTGGTCGGGCAACCAGGTGCTCACGGCGGAGCGCTCGCCGTCGGGCTGGCGGCTGCTGCGCGGCGGCGAGCTCCTGCTGCCGGGCGAGCGGGTGCTCGCGCGCGGCGAGGAGTACTGGTCGCCCTGGCTGGTCGCGTCGTGGGGCGAGGGTCTGGACGAGCTCTCGTCCCGGGTGCACCGGTTCCTACGGGCCCGCCCTCAGCACCCGCGCTCCACCCGTCCGGTGCTGCTCAACGTGTGGGAGGCCGTCTACTTCGACCACGACCTGCCGCACCTGCTCGACCTGGCGGAGCGGGCGGCCGCCGTCGGCGTGGAGCGCTACGTGCTCGACGACGGGTGGTTCCGCGGGCGCCGGGACGACACGGCGGGCCTGGGCGACTGGTACGTGGACGACGGCGTCTGGCCCGACGGCCTGGCTCCGCTGACCGACCGGGTGCACGAGCTGGGCATGCAGTTCGGGCTGTGGTTCGAGCCCGAGATGGTCAGCCTCGACTCCGACCTCGCGCGCGAGCACCCGGAGTGGCTGTTCGGCACCGGGCGCGGGCCCGGCGTGCCCTCGCGGCAGCAGCACGTGCTCGACCTGGGGCACCCCGAGGCGTTCGACCACGTCCTGGAGCGGATGTCGGAGCTGGTGGCGCGGTACGGCATCGACTTCATCAAGTGGGACCACAACCGGCCACTGGTGGACGCCGGGCACCAGCCGACCGGGGTGCCGGGCGTGCACGTGCAGACGCTCGCCACCTACCGGCTGATGGACGCGCTCAAGAGCCGGTTCTCCGGCCTGGAGATCGAGTCGTGCTGCGGCGGCGGCGGACGGCTCGACCTCGGCGTGATGGAGCGCTGCGACCGGGTCTGGGTCTCCGACAACATCGACGCCCACGAGCGCCAGCGCATGCAGCGCTGGACCTCGCTGCTCCTGCCGCCGGAGCTGCTCGGCACGCACGTCGGCTCCGCCCGGGACCACACCACCGGGCGCTCCCTCGACCTGGACTTCCGGGCCGGCACCGCGGTGTGGGGGCACCTGGGCATCGAGTGGGACCTGTCCGCGGTGAGCGACGCCGACCTGGACGAGCTCGGCGAGTGGGTGGCGGTGCACAAGTCGCTGCGCGACCTGCTGCACACGGGCGACGTCGTGCGCGCCGACCCGACCGACCCGGCCGTCTGGATCGAGGGCGTGGTCGCCGCCGACCGGTCCGACGCCGCCTACCGGGTCGCCATGGTCGAGCACCCGCTCACGGACCCGCCGGGCCGGATCGCGCTGCCCGGCCTGGACCCCGACCGTACCTACCGGGTGGAGCTGGTCGCGCCGTCCGACGGCGCCGTGAGCCCGGCCGACGCGCCCGCCTGGGTCAAGGGCATCGAGCTCGGCGGCCGGGTCCTGGCGGAGGTCGGCCTGGTCTGCCCCAGGCTGGCGGTCGACACGCTGGTGCTGCTGCGCGTGACGGCGGTCCGGCGCTCAGCGGGCGGGGGTGGCGCGCCGGTTCTGCAGGACGCCCGATAGCAGCACCACCAGCAGCCCGGCGACCGGCACGACGAGCAGGCCGTAGCGCAGGCCGACGGCGTCGGCGACCAGCCCGACCAGCGGCGGGGAGGCGAGGAAGCCGAGCCGCATCAGCCAGGACACGACGGTCAGGCCGGTGCCGGCGCGCAGGCCGGGCAGCTCGTCGGCCTCGTGCATGGCGGCGGGGACCAGGGTCGCGCTGCCCAGCCCCGCCGCCGCGAAGCCGAGGATCGTGCCGGGTACGGTCGGGAACGCGAGCGCCAGCCCCATGCCGAGCGCGATGATCACGCCGCCGGCCCGGGCGACCGTGCGCTGGCCGAACCGGTCGACCATACGGTCGCCGAGCATGCGCCCGACGAACTGGGCGCCGACCAGCGCGACGAAGCCCGTGGCGGCCAGGGCGGCGGGGGCGCCGAGCGAGCCCGAGAGGTAGAGCGTGGCCCACGAACTGCCGGCGTCCTCCACGAGGGCGCCGCCGACGGCGATCAGGACCAGGGCGGTGACGAGGAACAGCGTGCGCGGGCTCAGGCAGGGGCGCCCCACGGCGGCGGTGGGCGTCTCGGTGGCGACGGCGGCGTCGTCCTCGCCGTCGCGCCCGGGGAGCCGGAACCGCAGCGCGACGAGCGCGACGGTGGCGAAGACGGCGGTGGAGATGCCGAGGTGCACGCCCAGCGGCAGGCCGAGCGCGATGGCGGCGGCGCCCATGGAACCGCCCAGCACGGCGCCGATGGACCACACCGCGTGGAAGCCGTTGATGATCGAGCGCCCGTAGCGCCGCTGCACCCGCAGGCCGTGGGCGTTCTGCGCGACGTCGGTGATGGCGTCCATGGCGCCGCCGAGCAGGAGCGCGGCCACCAGCAGCCCGAACGACGGCGCGAGACCGGCGGCCAGCACGCCGAGGCCCGTGAGGATGGTCCCCGCGACGGCCGCCTGCGCGGACCCGAGCTTGCGGACCAGGAAGCCGGCGCCCAGCCCCGCGATGATCGCCCCGGCCGGGAACGCCGCGACGGCGAGGCCGTAGACGGCGTTGTCGAGCTCGAGGGCGGCCTTGATCTCGGGGTAGCGCGGGACCAGGTTGGCGAACAGGGCGCCGTTGGTCAGGAACAGAGCGGCGACGGCGGCGCGGGCGCGCCGGTCGGCGGGTTGCGGGATGGAGCCCGGGGTGAGTGCCATGTGTACGAGCGTACCCATCCAGCGTACGAACGTACACATCGCGCGCTATGGTGTGCCCTATGGCCCAGGACTACTTCGCCGACGACCCCCGGACGAACCGCGAACGCATGCTCGCCGGCGACCTCTACGTCGCCGACGACCCGGAGAACGCCCGGCTCGCGCAGCGCGCCCTACGGCTCGCCGACGCCTACCACCGCGCCTCGGTCGCGGAGGACGCCGGTGCCCGGTCGCTGCTGGCGGAGCTGCTCGGGACGCTGGGGGAGGACGCGTACGTCAAGCCGCCCCTGTTCGTCGACTACGGCGAGAACGTGCACATCGGCCCGCGCACGTTCGTCAACTACAACCTGACGGCGCTGGACGTCGCGACCATCACGATCGGCGCGGACTGCCAGATCGGGCCGGGGGTCCAGCTCCTGACCCCGACGCACCCCGTCGAGCCGGGGCCGCGCCGGGACAAGCTGGAGGCGGCGCTGCCGATCGTGCTGGGCGACAACGTCTGGCTGGGCGGCGGTGTCGTCGTGTGCCCGGGCGTGACGATCGGGGACAACACGGTGGTGGGGGCCGGCGCGGTGGTCACCAAGGATCTGCCGGCGAACGTCGTCGCCGTCGGGAACCCCGCCCGCGTGGTCCGCGAGATCTGACGGGACGGGACGCCGAGATGACCGTGCGCCGCCACGATCCCGACCGCAGGAGCCGGATCATCGACGTCTGCCTCGACCTGATCGCGGAGGTGGGGCTCTCGGGGGTCTCGCACCGCAAGGTGGCGGCGGCGGCCGACGTGCCGCTCGGGTCGATGACCTACCACTTCGCCGGGATGGACGAGCTGCTGCGCGAGGCGTTCGGCCGGTTCTCACGGAGCGTCAGCGACGGCTTCGAGCAGCGGATGAGCCAGGCCACCGACCTGGCGAGCGCGCGGGCCGCCGTCGTCGAGATCATCACGCGGGACGTGTTCGGCACCCAGCGGGACCTCGTGCTGACCCACGAGCTCTACACGCTCGCGGCCCACGAGCCCGCGTACCGCGAGCTGACCAACGCGTGGATGGCGCAGTCCCGGGCGGCGCTCGAGCGGCACTTCGACCCGGTCACGGCCCGGATGCTCGACGCGCTCATCGAGGGGCTGACCATCCACCGCGCCCTGGACACGGAGGCGCCGCGGCTGGAGACGGTGACCGAGGCGGTGCGGCGGATCACCACCCCCGCCTGAGCCCGCCGCACCCGTGGGCAGCGCCACAGGCCGGTGCGGGAACATCCGTGCACCAGCGATGTTGTCCCCGGTGTGAGCGACGAACTGCGCGGGGCGGACGAGCTGCGCCGGGCGACCGTGGTGGTGATCGGCGGCGGGCAGGCCGGTCTCTCGGCGGCGTACCACCTGCGGCACCGGGGTTTCGTGAGCGCCGTCGAGCAGCCGGACGCCGAACGCACCTACGTGGTCCTCGACGCGAACCCCGCGCCGGGCGGCGCCTGGCAGCACCGCTGGGAGTCCCTGCGGATGGCCACCGTCAACGGCATCTTCGACCTGCCCGGCCTGACCCAGCCCGCCGTCGACTCGACGGAGGCGAGCCGCGCCGCCGTCCCGCGGTACTTCGCCGGCTACGAGCAGACGTTCGCGCTCCCGATCCTGCGCCCCGTCCACGTGGTCGCGGTGCGCCGGGCCGACGACGACCCGGACGGCGACCTCGTCGTGACGAGCGACAGGGGCTCCTGGACCACTCGGGCCGTCATCAACGCGACAGGGACCTGGACCAACCCCGTGCTGCCGCACTACCCGGGGCAGGAGACGTTCGTGGGCCACCAGCTCCACACCCGCGACTACGTCCGGGCCGAGGAATTCGCCGGACAGCGCGTGGCGGTCGTCGGCGGCGGCATCTCCGCGATCCAGCTCCTGGAGGAGATCTCCCGCGTCGCGACCACCCGCTGGTACACCCGCCGGGAGCCCGTCTTCCTCGACCGCGAGTTCCAGCCCGAGACCGTGGGCCGCGAGACCATCGCCAAGGTCATGGCCGACGTCGCCGCGGGCCGGCCCACGGGGAGCGTCGTCTCGTACACGGGGCTGGGCTGGACGTCCTACGCGCTCGCGGCGAAGGACCGCGGCGTCCTGGAGCGCCGCCCGATGTTCAAGGCGATCGAGCCCATGGGCGTGCGCGAGGCGGACAACACCTTCACCCCGGTCGACACCATCCTGTGGGCCACCGGGTTCAAGGCCGACCTGACCCACCTCGACCCGCTGCGCCTGCGCAACGAGCTGGGCGGCATCGCGCTGACCGGCACCCAGGTGGTCGCCGAGCCGCGGCTGCACCTCATCGGCTTCGGCCCGTCGCAGTCGACGGTCGGGGCCAACCGCGCGGGCCGCGAGGCGGCAGCGGCAGTGGTGCGGCTGCTCCGGGCTCAGGTGCCGGCCAGCCCCGCGACCAGGTTGATGAGCAGCGCGACGACCACCGTGCCGAACAGGTAGGCCAGCAGGGCGTGGACCTGGGCGACCCGGCGCATCGCCGAGGAGGCGAGGTCCGTGTCCGAGACGGCGAAGCTCATGCCCACGGTGATCGCCAGATAGGTGAAGTCGGTGTACCGGGGCGGCTCCGACTGGTGGAAGTCGATCCCACCCGCCGGGGCGGTGTAGTAGGCGCGGGCGTAGCGGAGCGCGAACACCGTGTGCACGCAGGCCCAGGAGACCACCACCGAGGCGAGCACCGTGGCCATCGTGATGTCGCCGCTGCCCAGCACGCCGCCCACGAGCGTCACCGCGACGCCCGCCAGGCTGGCCACCGCCGCGAGCAGCACAATCAGGTGCGCGACGGTCCGCGCGGGCTCCTCGCGCACCGCGTGCTCGCTGGTCGCCTCCGGGTCCATCGGGACGATCACCAGCACGGTCCAGGTCACGAACACCACTCCGGCCGCGGCCCAACCGCCCAGCAGCGCGGCCGCCACGGAGTCCGGGAAGAGCAGCCAGCCCACCAGCGCTGCGACCAGCAGGGCCGTGCCGAACCGCACCCAGTTCGGGCCGTCCAGCACCCGGCTCACCCGCCGCATCCGCGTCATGCGCACAGTCAACCAGCGGGTGGCCCACACCACCGTGCGACGGCCTGCCGCGGCGAGCCGGGGTGTGCGAGGATCGGAGCAGGACCCCAAGGGTCCCCGGACGAGGGTTGCCGTACCCGGTGTGCGAAAAGACGGCAACTGAGGAGCACACCATGTCGTGGATCGTCCTTGTCGTCTCCGGCCTTCTCGAGGCCGTCTGGGCCACCGCCCTCAGCCGTTCCGACGGGTTCCACAACGTCGGGCCGAGCATCGTCTTCGGGGTGGCCCTCGTCGCCAGCATGGGCGGCCTCGCGTTCGCCCTGCGCGACCTGCCCGTCGGCACGGCCTACGCCGTCTGGGTGGGCATCGGGGCCGCGACCACCGTCGTCTGGGCCATGGCCACCGGCGCCGAACCCGTCTCCGTCGTCCGTGTCCTGCTGATCCTCGGACTGATCGGCTGCGTCATCGGGCTCAAGCTGACGCACTGACGCGCCGGCGCGCCGAACTCGGGCGAGTGAGCAGTTCCCGCACGACAATGTTTCGGGTGACCGATACAGACACCTGGTCGCCGACCACGTACGTGCGCAACGGCGACGTCGAGCTCGCCTACGACCGCTTCGGGGAGCGCGGAGGCGTCCCGCTCATGCTCATGATGGGCCTCGCGATCTCCCGCTTCTGGTGGCCGGACGGCTTCTGCCGGGCGCTCGCGGACGAGGGGTTCGACGTCGTCCGCTACGACCAGCGCGACACCGGTGCGTCCACCAGGTTCAGCGAGACCGTGCGGCACGGGCACTGGCGCATGCTGCGCCCCGGGGCAGGCGCCTACACGGCCGAGGACCTGGCGGACGACGCCGTCGCGGTGCTCGACGCCGTCGGCTGGGACCGTGCGGTGGTGTTCGGGCACTCGCTGGGCGGGATCGTCGCGCAACGGGTGGCGCTGCGCCACCCGGACCGGGTGCTCGCGCTGGTCTCGTGCGACGCCCCGCCGAGCGACGCGATCGGCTACCGCGCCCTGCGCTACCTGCGGTTCGGGCTGGTCGCGCGCAACGTGACGAAGCGCCATCCCGCGGGCCACGCGGGCGACGTCGCCGCGTCCCTGGCCATCGCCAGGGGGATGGCATCCCCGGCCAACCCGTGCGACGAGGCCGCGGCCCTCGACCGGATAGAGCGCGGGCTGGAGACCGGGCCGAGGGACATGGCCGGGATCGGCCGCCAGCTGCACGCGCGATGGCAGGGCGCGCGGCTGCGCGAGATCAAGGCGCCCACCCTCGTGCTGCAGGGCGCCGACGACCCGCTCATCCGGATGTCGGCGGCCCGCACCGTGGCACGCGAGATCCGCGGCGCGAAGCTGGTGGTCCTCGACGGCATCGGGCACGACCTGCCGCCGGTGGCCTGGCCAACGATCGTGCAACAGACCCGGCAACTCGTCGCGACGTCGGTAAGGTCACACCGTGACCAGCCTGTCAGAGATCCAGGACCGTGAGCGTTCGGCACTCGTCGACGACCTGCGCACGTTGACGTCCGAGCAGTGGCGCTCGCCGACCCTGTGTGACACGTGGGACGTGGAGGACGTCGTCGCGCACCTCGGAGCCGCGTCGCTGCTCTCGACGTGGGGCTGGATCCGCAGCATCGTCGGCGCGCGGTTCGACTCCGACGTGCACAACCGGCGGCGCCTCGAGGAGTTCCGTGGCGCGACGCCGGTGGCGACACTCGAGCGCTTCGCGGAGACCGGGCCGATCGGGCTGCCCAGCAAGGAGAGCCCGGCGGGACTGGGCGAGCTGGTCGTGCACGCCGAGGACATCCGCCGGCCGCTGGGGCTCCGGCACGAACCGGACGCCGAAGGGCTGCTCGCCGTCGCCCGGTTCTTCGCCGCCAAGGACTTCGCGGTCAACAGCCGGTCGCTGGTCAAGGGCCTGCGCCTGATAGCGACCGACGCCGACTTCCGGTCGGGTTCCGGCCCCGAGGTCGGCGGGCCGCTGCTCTCCCTCGTCATGGCGATGGCCGGCCGCCCCGCGGTGCTCGACGACCTGAACGGGGACGGCGTGCCGGTGCTGTCCCGGAGAACGGCCGGCGTCCGGTGATCACGCCGGAGGCGCTGCTGGACGGATGGCGCGGGCGCCGGTTCCTGCTGGAGCTCGCGCTGGCCGCCGAGGCGTACCCCGCGGACCGGTACGTGACCGATACGCCGCTCGCGCTGGCGGTGATGTCGGCGGCCCACGCCCTCGACCCCGGCCAGGGACAGATGGTCGTGGCGGTCTCCGGCCCCGGCCCGCACGAGATGCCGCCGGCCGCGACCGCCGAGTCCGTGGCGTCCCTGCTGGAGACGTCCCGCCTCGGCGACGTCGACCAGGGCATGGCACTGCGCGTGTTCGCCGACGCGGTGGCCAACGCCCGCTACTGGCAGGAGCCCGACGGCAGCGACGTCCTCGCCGCCACGCCCGTCGTGCGTGCCGCCCTCGGCCGCGTCGCCCGGCACGTCGCCGGTTCCGCGACCGGCATCGGCTGGTGGAGCGCGCCCCTCGACCCGGCCGACCAGCACGCCGTCACCTGGGAGGACGGCCCCGGGGAGCAGGCGCCGCGTGCGGCGGACCGGCTGGCCCGGTGGCGCTCCGACCTCGCGGTCCAGGAGGCCCAGGCCCGGGCGAAACGGCTCGCGCGCCCGGAAGCGACCTGGAGCGCGGAGTGGTGGTCGACCCCGCCGACGGACCTCGTCCGCACCACCAGGAGCCTCGGCTGGGCGGGGCCCGTCGGCGTCTGGCTGGTGGAGGACGCAATGAGCTGGGAGCGCGCCGTCACGCACCGGGTAGCGACGCCGGCCGGCGCGCGCGTCCACGAGATCGACGGCCCCGAAGCGTGGGCCGCGCTCTGCCGCGCGTACCCGCTGGAGGTGACCGAGCAGAAGCGGCACGACTGGTACGACACCACCGGGCGCCACGGACGCTGGGTCGTGCCTGACTGGGCGGCGGTCGCCGTCGACCACGACGCCGTCCACCTCACGGCCGCTGCGTACCTCACCGCGGCCGGGACCGTCGTCCCGGTCGACGACGGCGTCGCGAGCGTCATCGCCGGATGGAACCCCGACGAGACCTACTGGCTCACCGACGACGCCCGGCCGGAGGAGGACGGCGCGGTGTGGGTGTGCGACGACCAGGACTGGGTGCCCGGGTCCTGATCAGGCCGAGGTGCGGCTGCTCCGGCCGAGAAGGTGGCGCAGCGCCGGTTCGAGGGTCGGGTGCCGGAACCGGTGGCCCCGCCCGAGCAAGGCTGCCGGGTACAGCCGCTGGCTGGCCTCGGCGAGCTCGGTCGCGCCCTCCGCGCCGAGCAGCAGCCGCGGCCCGAAACCGGGCACCGGCAGGAGCGCCGGCCGGCGCAGCACCCTCGCCAAGGTCTTCGCGTAGGCGGCGTTGCGCACCGGCTCGGGTGCGACGGCGTTGACCGGGCCCGACAGCCCGGTGTCGTAGAGCGCGCGGTGGTAGATGTCCACCAGGTCGTCGATGCCTATCCAGGACTGCCACATCCGGCCGTCGCCGAGCCTGCCGCCCAGCCCCGCCGCGAACAGCGGGTAGAACAGGCGAAGCGTCCCGCCACGCGGTGACTGCACCAGACCGGTGCGGACGTTGACCACCCGCAGCCCGGCCTCGGCGGCGCCGGCGGTCGCCTGCTCCCAGTCGGCGACGAGGTCGGCGAGGAAGCCGTCGCCTCGCGCGGCGGACTCGTCGAGCATCTCGTCCCCGCGGTCCGGGCCGTAGTACCCGATCGCGGAGGCCGAGACGAAGACCTTCGGTCCGTCCGGGGTGCGTCCGGCCAGCTCGGCCAGCGCCCTGGTGGGCCCGATCCGGGAGTCGCGCACGGCGGCGCGGTGCGCCGGCGTGAACCGGCCGGCGATGGAGGCGCCCGCGAGGTGGATCACGGCGTCGACGCCGTCGAGCAGGCCCCCGGCCGGGGCGGCCGGGTCCCAGTGGCGTTCGTCGGGGCCGTGCGGCCGTCCGCGGACCAGCCGGACCACGCGGTGGCCGGCGGTGGTCAGGAACGGCACCAGGGCGCTGCCGACGAACCCGCTGCTGCCGGTCACCGCGACGACCATCGGCCGGTCGCCGCTGTTCCGCGCGGTGGCCTGGGCCGCCAGGTCCATGCGGAGCTGGCGGTGCCGGTAGGCGAACATGGCGCGCAGCAGCCCGGGAGGCACGTTGGTGTGCACGGTGTCGGTGATGCGGGTGCGCAGGCCCTCGTCGCGGAGCTCGTGCACGTGGCGCCACCGCACGCCCCAGCGCAGGGGCGCGGAGACCAGCTCGTCGACGAACCGCTCGGGCGGCTCGTAGCCCGAGTGCCGGGCGACCCAGCGCAGCCCGAGGGGGAGACCCAGCACCGCCTCGCCGTCGGCCAGGGACGTGGCCTCCCGGACCACCTGCATGGGTACCCACGGCGGCGTGAGCCGCAGGACTGCACCCGGTCGCTCGTGCCAGGCGAAGACCTCGGAGCGCGGGTAGGCGACCACGCTCGACCAGGTCAGTGGCTTGACCGGGGTCATGGCAGCCCTCCGTTCCGTAGGACGTACAGGATGAGGATCATGGTCACGGCGGTGCCCACCGCGTAGTTGACCCAGAGGAAGTGCCGCCATCCGCCGTTCGCGCGGGCGGAGTCCTCGTCGCGCAGCCGCGCGTAGGGCAGCGCCAGGGCGAGGTAGGGGAGCGCGAGGAGGCCGGCGAGCGCGCCGGGCCAGCCCGTCGTGGCGACCAGGAGGCCGGCGGCGGTCCAGGCCCCCAGGGCGAGGCGCACCGTGCGGGCGGCGCCGAGGGCGGTGGCGACCGAGGAGATGCGCCCCTCGCGGTCGGGCACGATGTCCTGCACCGCGCCGAAGGCGTGGCTCGCCATGCCCCACAGGAGGAAGGCGCCGAGCACCGCGTACGTCCCGGCCGTAGGGGAGGCCTGGGCCAGCGCGAGCCCGTAGACCGCCGGGCTGACGAAGTGGACGCTGGAGGTCAGCGAGTCGAGCACCGGCACCTCCTTGAAGCGGAAGGGCGGCGCGGAGTAGGCGACGAGCGCGAACAGGCTGACCGCGAGCGCCGCCCACGACAGCGGCGGGCCGAGCACGACCAGCGCGACGACGAACGGGACGCAGCTGACCACGGACGCGACGAGGATGGCGCGGTGGCGCGCGGGCGGGAGCAGGGCGCCCTCCATGCCGCCCTTACGCGGGTTGGTCAGGTCGGACGCGTAGTCGAACACGTCGTTGATGCCGTAGAGCGCGAGGTTGTACGGCACGAGGAAGAACAGGGTCCCAATGACGAACGCGGCGTCGATGTCTCCCGTGGTCAGCAGGTAGGCCGCCGCGAACGGGTAGGCGGTGTTGATCCAGCTCAGCGGCCGTGAGGCGCGTGCGAGGTCAGCGATCATCGCGGCCCCCGAACCTGTCCCCGAACACGGACCACAACGCCGGCAGGAGGATGACGGCGGCCAGGGGGTAGGAGAAGTCCTCGACGGGCGCCAGGCCGATCCGGGCCCCGGAGATCTGGGCGTCGGCGTAGGTGAAGAGCCCGCTCGCGATCATGACGTTGTCGAACACGGCGGTCAGGAGCATGAGGGCGCCGGCGGCGAGCGCGAGGGCGCGCCATCCGGCGACGGGCTTGCCGGACCGTCGCGCCGTCCGCCGTGCGACGAGGGCGGCGACCGTGGCGAGCGCGAGGAAGGCGAGCGCGAGCAGGAGGTAGGTCATCGCCGGGCCTCCGCGCGGTCCAGGACGCGCTGCGCGCCCAGGACGAGCACCATCGTGAGCTCGCACAGGAACAGCAGGAACACCAGCTCCTCCAGCGGTAGCTCGGGCGCGAGCATGAGCCCCGTCATGTACTGGCCGGTGCCGTGGAAGAACACGCCGAGCCCGATGCCCGTGAGGTCCCACGCGAGGAAGAACGCGGTGCCGACCGCGAGGACGGCGGCCGCGCGCCGGGGCGACCGCCAGCAGAAGAGCCGGTAGCGGGCGTCGAGGAGCAGCACCCCGGCCGCCGAGAACAGCAGCACGGCGAGGTAGGCGAGGCTCATCAGTCCTCCCGCAGCGGGCCGGCGCTGGTGTCGCCCCGGAGCCGTTTGAGCACCAGCTCCGCGCTGATGAGGCACATGGGCAGGCCTATCCCGGGGATGGTGGTCGCGCCGGCGTACAGGAGGTTGCCGACGCGGGAGGACACGTTCTTGCCGCGGAGCATGGCGCTCTGCCGCAGCGTGTGGCCGGGGCCGAGGGCGCCGCCGCGCCAGGCGCCGAAGTCGCGTTCGAAGTCGGCGGGCCCGATGGTGCGCCGCACCACCACGCGTTCGGCGAGGTCGGGCGTGCCGGTCCACCGCGCGATCTGGGCGATGGCCTGGTCGGCCACGCGCTCCACGCCCGGGTCCCCGGCGCCGTCGATGCCGCCGGCGCCCATCGTGGTGTCGGCGGGCACCGGGACCAGGACGAACAGGTTCTCGTGCCCGGGAGGGGCGACGTCGTCGGTGGCGCTCGGGCGGCAGACGTAGAGCGACGCCGGCGACGGGACGGACCGGTGGTCACCGAAGATCGCGTCGAACCCCTGCTGCCAGTCCTGGGCGAACAGCAGCGAGTGGTGGGCCAGGGCCGGGAGCTCGCCGCGTACCCCGAGGAGCGCCAGCACGGCGCCCGGGCCGGGGTCGCGCCGTCGCCACCAGCGGTCGCTGTGGCTGCGGTGCTCGGGGCCGAGCAGCTCGTGCTCGGTGACGCGCAGGTCGGCGGTCGACACCACGACGTCGGCCTCCAGGTGGTGGGTGCGGCCGGTGCCGTCGTCGACCTCGACGCCGCTGACCGCGCCGTCCGCCACCGTGATCCGCTGCACGCGCTGCCCGGTGAGCAGCTTGGCGCCCGCGCGCTGGGCGACCCGGGCGACGGCGTCGATCACCGCGCCGAAGCCGCCGCGCGGGTACAGCACGCCCTGGGTCACGTCGAGGTGGCTCATGAGGTGGTACATGCTGGGCGCGGCGCTCGGTGACGTGCCGAGGAACACCGCCGGATAGCCCAGGATGCGGCGTACCCGGTCGTCGGTCGTGTGGCGCGCGATGAAGTGGTCCAGCGGTTCCCCGAGCAGGCGCGCCAGGCGTGGCGCCCGGCGCACGAGGTCCGGGTCGACCAGCGGCCCGAGCGAGGCGAACGTCGCGTACAGGAACCGTTCGGTGGCGATCCGGTAGGTCTCGGCCGCCGAGTCCAGGTAGGCGCCCAGCTTCGGTGCGGACGGCGGGTCGAGCGCGAGCAGCGCCTCGCGGGCGCCGTCGGCGGGCAGGTCGAACGGTTCGGGGTCGCCCTCGAAGAAGACCCGGTAGGAGGGGTCGAGCCGCACCAGGTCCAGCTCCTCGCGGGCGCTGGTGCCGAGCAGCCGGAAGAAGTGGTCGAAGACCTCCGGCATCAGGTACCAGGAGGGTCCGGTGTCGAACCGGAACCCGTCGCGCTGCCACCGTCCGGCGCGGCCGCCGAGCTCCGACCGCGCCTCCAGCAGCGTGACCTCCGCGCCGTCCCGGGCGAGCAGGGCCGCGGTCGCCAGGCCCGAGATACCGCCGCCCACGACGACGACCCGCCGGTCCCGGAGGTCGCCGGTCATGCCCGTCCTCCCGCATGCGTGGTCGTGAGGACGGTGGCGACGATGCGCAGCTTGACGGCCTTCGGCACGGACACCCGGTGCCCGCGCAGCTGGGCGGCGGGGACGTTCCGGAGCCGGTCGTTGAGCTCGGCGAAGAGGCCGGCGGCGAGCGCCGTCGCCCGGCGCGGCCCCGCGGGCAGCAGCGGTATGACGGCGCGCGCGGCGACCAGGTCGGCGTCGATGTCCTTGATGATCACTGCCTTGTGCTCGTCGTCGAGGTGGTCCGGGCCGGTGCCCGGGAAGTAGGAGCGGCCCAGGCGGTCCTCGTCGTCGCCGAGGTCGCGCAGGAAGTTGATCTTCTGGAACGCGGCGCCGAGCCGGCGGGCGCCCTCCTCCAGCTTGCCGCGCGTCGCGGGCAGGACGGGGTAGCCGTGCAGGAAGGCGCACAGGCACATGAGCCCGACGACCTCGGCGGAGCCGTGCACGTAGGTGCGGAACTCGCCGACGCTGAGCGCGGCCATCGGGTCCAGGTCGCGGCGCATGGAGGCGAAGAAGGGGCGCACGAGCGAGTCGTCGATGCCGACGATCCGCGCGGTGCTGGCGAAGGCGTGGACCACTATGTTCGCGCTGAACCCGCTGCGCAGGGCCGCGTACGTCTCGTTCTCGAGCCCGTCGAGGGCGCTGCGGCACTCGGCGGGTGCGAGGCCCGCCTCGTGCGCCGGGCCGTCCACCACCTCGTCGGCCACCCGCACCAGCGCGTAGATGTCCTCGATCATCGCGCGGGTGGCGGGCGGCAGCAGCCGGGTGGCCAGGCTGAACGACGTCGAGTAGGCGCCGAGCACGCGGGCCGCCGCGGTGTGGGCGGTGTCGGTGTAGAGCGCGAGGGAGGACGACGGGTTCATGCCGTACGCCCCGCGAGCTGGTCGGCGAGGCCGGTGAGGTCGTGCTGGAGGCCGGCGGGCAGCGCCGTCCGGCCGATGGTGGCGACGACCTCTTGTCGCCTGGCCTCGATGAGGTCCGACATCCCCGTGCGGGCGCCGCTCGCGATCAGGGCGTCCCGGAGCAGGTCCGCGCCGGGCTCGTCCAGGTTCGGGTCGCCCCACAGGTAGCGCACCGCGTTCCAGGCGGGGTGCTCCTCGGCGAACGCGACGAGCAGGGTCCGCTTGCGTTCGCGCAGGTCGCCGGTGGTGCTCTTGCCCGTGCGGCGGGCGTCTCCGAAGACCCCGAGCATGTCGTCCCGGAGCTGGTAGAGCACGCCGAGCGCCGTCCCGACCCGTTCGAGCTCGGCCTTGGTGCGGTCGTCCGCCCCGGCCAGCGCGGCACCGGCACGCAGCGGTGCGGCGAACGAGTAGCCGCCGGTCTTGTTCTCCATCATCCGCAGGAGCTGCTCGGGGGAGCCGGAGGCGGTGCCCAGGCCGAACGCGACGTCGTCGTGCTCGCCCGCGGCGGCGCGGAACAGGCAGTCCTCGACGATCTCGGTCAGCTCCTCGCGTGCGGACCCGCGGATCCGTGCGACGAGCGCGTACGTGGCGCTGAGCAGCAGGTCGCCGCCGAGGATCCCCGACGCCTGTCCCCAGGCCGCCGCTGATCGCTCCGGCAGTCCGCTGGTCAGCGCGTCGTCGGCGAACTCGGCGGTGACGGTGGGGCGGCCGCGCCGCCTGAGGTCGCCGTCGATCACGTCGTCGTGCAGCAGCAGGGCCGTGTGGAGCAGCTCGAACGCGGCGGCGGCGACCGTCGCGTCCTCCAGGTGCGTGCCGCCGAGAGCCCGGTGCGTGTCGAGCAGCAGCCGGGGACGCAGACGCTTGCCACCCTCGCTGGAGCGCGCCAGCCGCCGCCACAGGAGCGCGTAGTGCTCCGCGAGCGGGGTGGCGCGCCTGATCCGGTCCTCGAAGAACTCGGCCAGGACGGTGTCGACCGCCTCACGGGGGAGGGTCTCGGTCATCGCGGCGCTCCTTCGTCAAGGGCCGTCGCGGTGTCCGACGGCGCGTAGAGCTCCATGTCCTGTGCCTGGCCCACGAACCACGGGGAGAACGCCCAGGGCGTCGCCCGGAGGGCGCTGCCCAGCAGGCCGGGGTCCACCCAGCGCAGGTCCATCACCTCGTCCGGGTTCGGCTCCGGCTCCTCGTCGGTGAACGCGACGTAGACAGGGCACACCTCGTTCTCCACGACTCCCGAGGCATCGGTGGCCCGGTAGCGGAAGTCGGGCAGCACGGGCCGGAGATCGCGCACGGCCAGCCCGAGCTCGTCCTGGGCGCGGCGGACGACGGCGTCCTCCATCAGCTCGTCCGGCTGCGGGTGCCCGCAGACGGAGTTGGTCCACACCCCTGGCCAGGCGCGCTTGCCGAGGGAGCGCCGGGTGACCAGCACCTGGCCCTGGGCGTTCAGCACGTGGCACGAGAACGCCAGGTGCAGCGGGGTGTCCGTGGTGTGCACGAGGTGCTTGAGCTGGGTCCCGACCGGCACGCGGTCCTCGTCCAGCAGGACGACTCTCTCTGGCGGCACGTGCCCTCCTCGGTGATTTAACTAGCCAGGCTATATTCAAGCACAGGAAGCAATAATCTTAGGGGCCGGGTCAGCCCTTCCCGGCCTGTGCCTCCGCATCGAGAAACTCCTGCGGCGGGTCGAACTGGGCCAGGACGAGTTCGGAGCCGAACGGGTCCTGGATGGTCGCCGACCTCGACCACTCGGACTCCTCCGTCTCCAGCACCGTCGCACCCGACCGTTCCGCCTCTGCGGTCGACTCGTCCCGGTCGGCGACGGCGAACGCGACGGACCACCGTGCGGGCTCGTCGGCAGGCACCACCCCGGCGACGACGTCCGCGAAGCCGGGCGGCACGTGCTCCTGGCGTTCGTGGATGCCGGGGTCGACGGTGCGGGCCAGGTGGTCGCCGTATCCGGGGACGCGCGCCATGCCGACGGCGAGGTCGTCGCTCCGTACCCACCCGAGCAGCGGGCCGTAGAACTCGAGCGCGCGGTCGACGTCCGGGGTGAGCAGGTTGCTGAAGTTCCACGTGCCCGGCGCGTTGACCACCTGGGCGCCGAGCCGGGTACCCGCCTGCCACAGGCGGCTGGACGCGCCCTGCGCGTCGATGATCCGGGCCATCCACCCCGCCGGTTGGTCAGGCGGTCCCACGGCCTCTGGCGCAGAGCTCACGCCGCCGCCCAGCTCGGCGACGGAGGCCGCGGCGACGGCGACGTCGTCCACGGCCAGATAGGTGTGCCAGGCGGGCTCGCCGACGAACCTCTTGTCCGGTGTGGCTATCGCGGCGATCGCCGTCGCATCGCTGCCGTCCCGGGACGCGACGACGTAGCGCCCCGGAGCGCCGGGCGGCAGCTTCTCCTCGAAGCGCCAGCCGAACAGGCGACCGTAGAAGGCGAGCGCCGCGTCGACGTCCGCCACCTCCAGGTCGATCCAGCAGGGCACCCCGTGCGGATAGGTGTGGGCGGTGTGCGCGTCGGCCATGACGTCCTCCAGATCGGTTGCCTGTACCGATGCTGCCTCGGACCACCGACACTCGCCCCGCAGAAACGGTCAGTTATCCCCAGGGGATGCGAGCGCCTCCTCCAGCCGGTCGACGAACGCGGCCTGCGCGCTGACCGCGAGGCGGCGCGCGTCGTCGGGCGAGAGCCAGGCGACGCGGTCGATCTCGGGGACCTCGATGCGCCGCCCCGACCGCGGCGGCCACTCGATCTCCACGGTGTTGCTGGCGATCCGCGCGAGGTCGGGCCCGTCCGCGGGCCACTCGCGCGCCCAGGCGAGGACCTTCTTGCCCGAGCGCTGCCGGACCTCCCCGAGCTCGAGATCGGGGGCCGACGGCGGCGGCAGGGCTGTCCCCAGCTCCTCGCTCGCCTCGCGCAGCGCCGCGGCGTGGGGTTCCTCGTCGGGATCGAGCTCGCCCTTGAGCAGGGTCCAGGCGCCCGCGTCCTTGCGTGCCCAGAACGGTCCGCCCATGTGGCCGAGCAGGACCTCGAGCCCGCCGCCGGGCAGTCGTCGGTAGGGCAGGAGGCCCGCGCTCGTCGTCGGCATGGGTCCAGTCTTGCCGACATACGACGACGAGGCCCTGGATCCCCCGGGTGGAAGGGATCCAGGGCCTCTGTGCCCGACCGCTATCGCACGTGGCCCGCGATCGGCAGGGGCAGCGCTGCCGCACCCTCGGAGACGATGCGCGCCATCTGGTCGGCACCGTTCTCCTGGAAGTGCGTGTTGTCGGCGACCCCGTCGGGGAAGGCCGGGTACTGGCCCGGGCTCGTGTGCAGGAACACGCCCTTGGCGGCCTCGGGCCCGATCGAGTTGAGGTACGCTCGCGAGCGTACCGACAGGTCGATCATCGCGACGCCGGTCTCGCTGACCAGCTCGTGCACCTTGTTGACGTAGTCGGGGAACGAGACGCGGAACTGGCCGTTCGCGTCGTAGTCGCGCCGGGAGACCGGGGTGAGCAGGACCGGTGTGGCGCCACGGGCGGTAGCGCCGGCCATGTAGTTGTCGCGCAGGTACCGCTTGTAGTCGGTGGGCGACGTGTACCGCTCGGGGTTTCCGGAGCTGGCGTCGTTGTGCCCGAACTGGACGAACAGGTAGTCGCCCGGCTGGATGGCGGCCAGGATCGTGTCCAGGCGCCCCTGCTCGATGAACGAGCGCGACGAGCGCCCGCCGATGGCGTGGTTGGCCACCGTCGTGTTCGTGTCGAAGTAGCTCGCGAGCTTCTGGCCCCAGCCCATCTGCGGCCGCAGCGAGGTGCTGTAGGTCTGGGCCGTCGAGTCCGAGGCGATGTAGATCGTCGGCGTCCCGTCCCCCGTCGCGGCCACGGGGAGGGGGCGCCACTGCTGGTTGGTGCCGCCGTTGTTGTCGTACTGCGAGATGCGGGTCCCGGGGGTGGTGGACCGTTCCCACAGATCGAGGGCCTTGCCGGAGTTGCGGTTGACGAAGCGCAGGTAGGTGCCGTCGTCGATGATCTGCCAGTGCTGGTTCGAGGTGCCGCTGTCGCTCCACTGGACGATGTCGGCGCCGTTCGCGGTGCTCTTGGCGTAGACGTCGATCAGCAGGCTCGAATGGCGGGCCTGGATCTTGTAGTAGCCGCCACCGGCGTCGACGAAGCGGAACTGCTGGTTGGTCGCGTTGGTCCGGGTGCCCTGCACGAGCTTCGCGCCGTTCGCCGTCGACGCGCCCTCGATCTGGAAGACCAGGCCGGAGTGGCGGGACTGCAGGACGTACCAGGCGCCGGGCGTGAACGCGGCATACGCCGGGGTGGCGGTGAGGAGGCCGCCGGCGGCCGCGGCGGCTCCGGCCGCGAGACCGAACAGCGACCGGCGGGTGAGTCCAGCCCCGAGCAGGCCGGCGGATTCGGGATTGCGCATCTGTGCTCCAGGTGAGTGGGTGGTGGGCCTCGGCGTCGTCGCGGAGGCCCACCAGGCGGAATCGCGCTCTGCGCAGGGGGGCGTGTCAGATGTACTGGTCGATGATCGGGATCAGCCGGTTGGCGATCTTCCGGTGCCCGGCATCGGTCGGGTGGACGTTGTCGCTCGTGTCGGTCGCCGGGTCGACCCAACCGGTCGTGTCGACGAAGTGGACCCGGGTGTCCCCGGCGTCGACGCGCGTCTGGACCGCGTTCCGCGTCTCGGTCACGTACCGGCCCCTGAAGACGCCCATCGCGAAGATGTGGGCGTTCGGGTAGGCCAGCCGGACGCGCTCCAGCAGCACCACGTAGTTCTGGTTGAACTCGACGGTGGAGACGCTGTGCCCGCCGTCGTTGGTGCCCAGGTTGATGACGACGGCGGTGGCCCGGTAGGTCGAGAAGTTCCAGTCGTCGCTGGTCGCCCCGATGTGTGAGCGGCGGAACCCGTTCACCATCCCGTAGCAGCCGTCCGCTGCGGCGACCAGGCAGACGCCGCCGTTGGCGATCTGGCTGTGGCCGGCGTTGAGGTCCTCGCCGACCAGATAGGGGTACGCGGTGAAAGGCCGGTTCCCGTTGGGCTGGCCGACGGTGATCGAGTCGCCGACGAACTCGATGAAGTTCGCCGGGCGCGCGATCGACGTCGTCGCGCCGCCCGAGGCGAGGATGAAGCCGCCGAACGTCGGGTCACCCGTGTACGACCCGGCGCGCTCGCGGAATCCGATGCGGACGGTGTGCGTGCCGGCGCTGAGACCAGTTGCGATGGTCAGGTTGCCCGTCACGTTGCGGTGCCACTGCTCGGGTGCGCCGTCCACCGAGTAGTACACGTCGATGGTGTTGCGCAGCCGGACGCCGATCGAGGAGCCGGTGAAGGCCGCCTCGACGTAGCCGCCGGCCCAGCCCATGGTGCGCCAGGCGCCGTCGGTCCTCCAGCGGCCGTAGTACTGGAGGTTCGCGTCGGTGACCGAGCCGTTGCCCGCCTGAGCGGCACCGATCGGGTTCAGCCGCCAGCGCTGCACGGCGCTGCCGCTACGGGTGTACTGCGAGATGCGGCTGCCGGAGGCGGTGGCCCCCTCCCAGTTGTCGAGGGCCTTGCCGGAGTTGCGGTTGACGATCTCGTAGGAGCCGTCGGACTGCTCGAGGACCTGCCACTGCTGGTTGGTGCCGCCGTTGCTCGGCCACTGGACGATGTCGGCGCCGTTCGCGGTGCTCTTCGCGCTGACGTCGAGCACCTGGCCGCTGTGCCGGGCCTCGATGCGGTAGTACCCGCTCCCGACGTCGATGAACCGGAACTGCTGGTTGGTCGCGTCGGTGCGGGTCAGCAGCTGCGCCTGGGCCCCGTTCGTCGTCGAGCTACCGGCGATGCCGACCGCGAGACCGGAGAACTGGTTGGAGATCGTGTACCAGTTGCCTGGGATGACGGCCGCGGTGGCCGTGGGCGCTAGACCGGGCAGGACCGTCACGACGAGGACCGCGCCGAGAGCGGCGGCGATCCATCGCAGAGGGATCCTGCGCCGGGAGGAAGAAGAGGGCAAGGCGTGCTCCTTCGGTTGGGACGGCTCGCCGGATCGGAGCGGCGTCGCCCCCCGGCTTCGAGCCCTGCGGAAAAGTTGGTCGCCTCGTTGCTGACCATGGGAGATCGAATCAATCTGAATCGATACAATGTCCGGTTTAAGATAGCGCGCGCTGACTCCAGGTCAAGAGACTGGCGAAAACTAATCGATTTGCATGCGGACATTGATGCGGTGCGAGCGCTGCGGGGGTCGGTACCGTCCACGCATGGCCACGCCCCTGCTTCTCGTCCCGTCCGACCCCCTCGCCCCGCGGGTGCCCGACGAGCACTTCATGCGTGAGGCCGACGCCGCGCGGCACGCGGGTATGGAGGTCGCGGTGGTGGACCACGACGCGATCCTCGCCGGAGATGTCCGGGCGGCAGTACGCCGGATCCCGGCGTCCGACGGCGGACGGGCCGCCTGGTACCGGGGTTGGATGATGCCCTCCGCCGCATACTCACGACTCGACACCGAGCTAGGTGGCCGCGGAGTCCGGCTGGTCACCGACTCCGCCGCGTACCGGTCCGCGCACGAGCTGCCCGGCTGGTACGCCACGTTCGCGGACCTGACTCCCGCGAGTGTCTGGTCACCGTGGGAAACCGGCCGGATGCCGACGAGCGCGGACGTCGGCGCGCTGACCGGAGCTCTGGGCGGCGGTCCGGGCGTCGTGAAGGACCACGTGAAGTCCCGCAAGCACGAATGGCACGAGGCGTGCTTCGTGCCTGACCTTGCCGACGTCTCGGCCGCCACCCGTGTGATCCGACGGATGGTCGAGCTGCAGGGAGACGACCTGGCCGGCGGGATCGTCGCGCGCGCCTTCGAGCAGTTCACGCAGGACGCCGACGGGCGCACCCTGGAAGCGCGGATCTGGTGGGTCAGGGGATCGGCGGTGCTGATCGGTCCGCACCCTGACGCGCCCGCCGGCACCGCTGTCGATGTCCCGACGGCGGTGTGCGATGCCGTCGGCGCGAGCGTACGTGCGCTGGGCGCCCCGTTCGTCACCACGGACCTCGCGCTGCGGTCCGACGGGGTGTGGCGCGCGATCGAGGTCGGCGACGGACAGGTGAGCGACCTCCCCGCCGCCGAGGACCCGGGGCGGCTCATGCGGGCGCTTGCCGCGGGTCGCTGACGGCGCGGCGGTCTCCTGAGCCTGTCAGGGACGTCGTTCCAGGAGCGCCTGGGTTGCGCTGTCGATGTTCCCGACGAGCTTGTACACGCCGTCCAGCAGAGCGACGAGGCCGACCAGGAAAGCGGTGACGCCGATGATGGCTACCACCGGCGCGGCGGTGTCGATCGAGAAGAGCCCGGCTCCCAGGATCAGTCCTCCCAGGCCTGCGGTGATCGGGCCAGCGGACTTGTTGGCCGTCGTCCGCTTCTGCATGCTCTCGGTCGCTTCAGTCATGCCTGACATCGTCGTGGCCTGCGTGTGTCCTGACCAGAAGCCCTGGGGGGTGAAACGTGGGCCCCGGAAGGCCGCTCGTGCGGTGTCAGGCGAGCAGTGAGCGGAGCACAGTGGCAGCACCGTCGTCGTCGATGGTGCCGGTGATGTGGTCGGCGGCGGCCAGCACGGGCACGAGTGCGTGGGCCATGGCGAACCCTGCCGTGGCCCAGTCCAGCATCTCGATGTCGTTCTCGCCGTCGCCGATCGCGACGGTGGCGTGGGCTTCGATGCCGAGCTCGGTACGCACCTTCTCCAACGCGGTGGCCTTGGAGATGCCCCGGGCGGTGACGTCTATCCAGTCGGATCGGGTCGATATCGCGGTGAGGCCGAGGGCGCGCAGCGCGGGGGCGATGCGGTAGATCCCCGGTTGGTGGAGAGCCAGGCGGGGTGTCGGGGTGGCCCAGAGTCCGTCGAGATCCAGCACGTCGTGCTGGGTGCCGTTCAGCTCCCCGTCGGGGAACGGGATGTTGATGCGGTAGCCGACGCCGACGATCTCGGCGGAGATCCGGACACCGGGCGCCGCTGCGACGGCGAGGCGGACGGCGGGCTCGGCGTCGAGGTCGTGCCGTTCGACGATCTCGACGGTGCCGTTCGTGACGCGGGCAGTCACGGCGCCGTTTGAGCTCACGATCCAGGTGTCTGCCAGGCCGAGCTGTTCGGCAACGGGTAGGGCGCCGGTGAGGGACCAGCCTGTCGCTAGTACCAGGTGGTGGCCTGCGGCGGTGACTGCCGCGGCGGCGTCGTGTACCTCGGCACTGACCGGACGCCCCGTGCGAAGCAAGGTCCCATCGATGTCGCAGGCGATGAGGAGGGGGCCGAAGCCGTCCATCGGCCGGGCAGTCCGGTGGGGTGCTGTCGAGGTCATGGGTTGGAGATTATTGACGTCGACCGGCCGGGGCGAGATCTTTGCTCAAGTTTTCTCGCGCTCGTTGTTCCGTTGCCCGACCTGTTCGGCGGCTCGGTGGAGATGAGTACGCGCCTTGCGGTCGTAGTCCGCCGCGAGGGCCATGGAGTCGAACACCTTCCGGTACATCTTGATCTCCTGCGGCTGTGCCAGGTTGAGCTCCGCCGTGAACGTCTCGACCGTGACGAGACGGTCGTCCAGCAGCGAGAACCCGTGCGTCGGTGCGATGACGTAGCTCGTATCGAACGGGATGATTCCCAGGCGCACGTTCGAGAGCATCGCCAGCGACATGAGGCGATCGATCTGCGCCAGCATCGCCTCCGGCGGGCAGAGCGCGAACAGCAGGACCGACTCGGCGATGACGAAGTGGAATCCTCGCCCCGGCTCGTACAGGACCGCCTGCCGGGACATTCGGGCCGCGACTGCCTCGTCGACGTCAGCCCGCCTGCCCCAGACATTCGCGCTCTGCTCAAGGCGCGCCCGAGCGTAGCCGGGTGTCTGGAGCAGCCCTGGGACGAACGTGGACTGGAAGGTACGCAGGATCCGCGTCGCCGACTCGCGCTTGGCGACCGACTCCTGGACGCGTGCGAGGCCACCGCGCACCTGCCGTTGCCACTCCGCGTGCCGTGTCTCCAGCGTGTGCAGGTCTGCGAGCAGGGACTCGATCTCCTGCTCGGCGCCGGCGGTGCGACACCATGCCCGCACGTCGTCATCGGTTGGTGTCTGATTGCCGTGCTCGATCTTGGAGACCTTGGACCCTGGCCAGGACAGAGCGTCAGCGAGCTGCTGGCCGTTGAGGCCAGCAGCTCGCCGCAGTTCCCGCAGCCGGGCGCCCAGCTCGTTGCGGGCGTCGCGGATGTCAGCGTTGATCGAGGTGTTGCGTGGCAAATTCGTCTCTCGTGATGGCGTGGTGCCAAGCGGCGTCGCGCCAGTAGTTGAGCTCGACGATCGTTCGCGGATCGGTGACGAGGTCGAAGCCCAGCAGGACATCATCGGGGTCGAAGTGCATCCGAGCAGCTATCCGGGAGTCGAACAGCCAGTAGTCGAAGTTGATCAGGTTATCGGGGATGTCGCTCCGGGTCAGGTATCGGATGTCTTCCCCGGCTTCGACGTTGAATTGTGAGACCCACAGGCTGTATCGGGCGTACTCGGTCAGCGGAGCCGACACCACACGAACCCGCCGGTATGACCGACCTGCGGCTGAGGCGGCGCGGATCTTGTCGAGCCAGGGATCGAGCCAGCCGAGGTCTGCCCTGCCCGTCGTGGTGTAGTCGCGCACCGGCTTCTGGTTGTCGGGGGAGTTGTAGCGGTCCCGAAGTTCCAGCCGATATGCCGTGTGCTCGAACGTGGCGAACAGCTCGCGCCACTCGGGCCCGATCGGAAGCGGTTCGCTCAGGACTGGTCCCCCTGCTCCTCCTGGTAGCGCAGGACCCACATCTTGATGACGTCCTCGGGGATCTCGATGATCGTCTCGTGATCGGGGATCTCGCCGACGTCGGCGAGGGTCTGCTCGTCGGTCACTCGCCAGCCCTGAGCGATATAGGTCTTGCGGTCCGTTCGATCGGTCGCGAACAGGGTGGGCGACCCGTCGTTGTCCGACTCCGGGTCCTTGCCGAGGAAGCGTGCACGCATGTCGGTCTCCCTTTGCTCGAAAACTCTGAACTCGGCCATCGTCCGTGCCGTGCCCTCCTTCGTCAAGAGGCGGGTGTGAAGCAGGCTTGAAACCTTGCGAGCCTTGAGTTCGTCTTCGAGGCCCGACCAGCCCTGACACGGTCAGGAGATCCCGCGGAAGAACGCTCGGATGTCGTCAGCGAGCAGCTTCGGCTCCTCCATCGCGGGGAAGTGGCCGCCCTCGGCGAAGTCGCTCCAGTGGCTCATCGCGTTCCACGGGTCGATCGCGCGGCGCACGAGGGGGTGGGTGTCGAATACGGCCCACCCGGATGGCACGTCCGCGGCCATGGCCCAGCCGAGCCCCGCGTGCTCGCCCTCGTAGTAGAACTGCGCGCTCGACGCTCCGGCACGTGTGAACCAGTAGAGGCTGACGTTCGTGAGGAGCTGGTCGCGGTCGACCGACTCCTCCGGCGTCCGGTACCCGCCGCTGGTCCTGGTCCTGAACTTCTCGGCGATCCACGCGAGCTGTCCCGCGGGCGAGTCGGTGAGCGCCGCGCCAATCGTGTCGGGGCGATGGTTCTGCATCTCGAGGTACCCGCGGTCGGCCGCAATCTCGGTGCGCGCTGCCTCGACCTGGGCGATCTCGTCGTCGGACAGGCCCTCGGGGTATGGGAACTTGTCGCCGACGAACCCGAGCAACCGGCCGTCCGCGCCGACATGCGTGCCGATGACACGTTCCGGGTAGACGGCAGCGAGCCGGCCGGTGATGCCTGAGCCGATGTCGGTGCCATGGGCCGCGAACCGCTCGTAGCCGAGCCGCGTCATGATCTCGGCGTACGCCTCGGTCGTTCGCGCCAGCTCCCAGCCGGTCCCGGACAGCGGCGTCGAGAAGCCGAAGCCCGGCAGCGACGGGATCACCACGTGGAACTCGTCCGTGAGCAGCGGGATCAGGCGCTGGTACTCGACGAACGAGCCGGGCCACCCGTGGCTCAGGATCAGCGGGGTCGCCTCGGGATTGGCTGAACGCACGTGCACGACGTGGAACGTCTGGCCGTCCACGACGGTGGTGAACTGCTCGTGCTCGTTGAGCTTGGCCTCCTGCGCGCGCCAGTCGAACCCGTCGCGCCAGTACTCGGCGAGCTCGTTCAGGTAGGTCTGGGGGATGCCGCGGCTGAAGTCCGTGCGGTCGTCGCGGCCCGGCACAGGCAGCGGCCAGCGGGTCCGTGCCAGACGTCTGCGCAGGTCGTCGACGTCGTCCTGCGGGATGTCGATGCGAAACGGTGTCAGTGCGTTGTTCTCGTTCATGGCTCTGACGATCCAAGGCAATGCGGCGGGTTAGCTTCCGCAATTGCTGGAATCATCGAGAACATGTTGGAGACCTCGGCCCGCCTGCTCGAGCTCTTGTCGTTGCTCCAGCTCAAGCGCGACTGGACGAGCTCCGAGCTCGCCGGCCGGCTCGACGTGAGCGCACGCACCGTGCGCGCCGACGTCCGCAAGCTGCGGTCGCTCGGCTATCCCGTGGACGCGCGCCCCGGCGTCGCGGGCGGGTACCGGCTGGTCGCCGGGACGGCGATGCCCCCGCTCCTGCTCGACGACGACGAGGCGGTCGCCGTCGCGGTCGGGCTCGGTGCGGTCGCGACCCGGGGGATCGGCGTCGAGGAGACCTCGCTCACCGCGCTCGCGAAGCTGCAGCAGGTGCTGCCCTCGCGTCTGCGCCGGCGCGTCGAGGCGGTACGTGAGGCGACGAGCGCTGTTCCAGGAGCCGAACCGCCGCTCGACCTCCCGGTGCTCGGCGGGGTCGCCGCCGCGATTCGCGGCCATGAACGGCTCCGGTTCGGGTACACGAAGCCCGGGAGCAGCGAAGCGGCGCGCCACACCGAACCGCAGCGGCTGGTGAGCTGGGGGCCGCTCTGGTACCTGCTCGCCTGGGATCTCGACCGCGACGACTGGCGGGTCTTCCGCGTCGACCGCATGGCTCTCCACGCACCGACGGGTGCGCGGTTCGCGCCGCGCGTGATCCCGGAGGACAAGGTCGTCGAGTACGTCGTCGGACGTGTCAGCAAGGGGTCTTGGAAATACCGTGCCCGGATTCTCGTGCACGCCCCCGCCGCCGAGGTCGCCGCGAAGATACAGATCCCGGTCGACATCGAGGTGGTCGAGGAGTCCACGTGCCGTGTCGTGCTGGGCGCCGACGACGCAGACCAGCTCGCGCTGTGGATCGCACAGCTCGACGTCGACATCGAGGTCATCGAGGGAGACGAGCTCGCGGCTGCGTTCGATCGCCTCGCGACGAGGTTCCGTCGCGCGGGTGGCGAATCCGGGGCGTGAAGCTACGGCGTCAGTGCCGCTCCGTCAGGTGGAAGCTGAACCGCGCCACCTCCCGCGCCCACACCCGGTGGCTGCCCACCTCGGCGGGCACTCCTGCGGCGACCGCTCGCTCCGTGACGTCGCGCATCCGCCGCCAGGCCGCGCATGCGGCGCACCGCTCGTGGTCCGCGGCCGCGTGCCTGCCGCTCAGGGTCTCGATCACGGCGGCGAGGTGCACCGCGTCGGCGTGGTCGTCGAGCTCGCGGAGAAGCTGCGAGGTCTGCTCCGGTGCGCCCACGAGCAGAGCCAGCAGGAGGGCGGCGGGCCGCAGGTCGTCGTCGGGCCCCGTCGCATAGCGGACCAGCTGGTACAGCGTGAGCAGCTTCTTCGCCGCGCGCGGCGTGGTCACGGCCTCGCAGACCAGCGCAAGGAGTCCCGCCTCCTGGGCGCTCAGGGTGCCCGACGCCGGACGTCCGGCCACGGCACCGTCTTCGCCCGGGTCGAGGGCGAGGTCAACCGGTAGGAGGCCCTGGTCGGCGGCCGTCCGCAGGAGGTAGCGGCCGCTGACCGGAGGCACGAGGCGGGGGAGCGCGTAGGGCACCTGGAAGAGGGTGTCGAGGTGGTCGAGCGCCCCGGCCGCGCGGCCCTCCAGGTGGGTGGCCGCCGCGGCGTCCTGCTCGAGGGCGTGCCGCAGCGTCCGCGGATCGGCGGCCACCACGATGACGAACAGGCTCGTCGACAGCAGCAGCGTGACGGCCTGCAGCACGTCGACGACCCGGTCGGGCGGGCATCGGTCGAGGTCGTCGATGTGGAGCACGATCCGCTCGACCCGGCCGTCGGCGTCGGTGTCGCCAGGGCGCCGCAGGTACTCCTCGGCCTGGGCGAGCTGGTCGGCGAAGGTCCCGAGGTCGTCCCGCAGGTTCCCGACGAACCCGTGGGCGCGCTCCAGGCGGCCTTGGTGGTCGTCGCCGTGCAGGAGGGTGGACAGGCCGTCGATGGCGTCGTCGGCATCGAGCTTGGCGAGGCGCGTCTCCGCCTTGGCCCGCTCCTGGTCGAAGGTCATGAGGACGAGCTGCGACAACGTGCCGACCACACCGGTGCGCGCCGGGTCCAGCTCGGCCACGCGGCTGCGGTAGCCGGCGACGAGCGCCGTCAGCGCCGCCACGACGCCCGACGAGGCGAGCAGCCCACTGACCCAGGTGCCCGACTCGGCGAGCCACGCAGCGACGTCGGGCGCGACCACGGGCAGCAGCGCCAGCCCGGCGGCGACCAGTCCAGCGAGCACGAGCACGACGACGAGCGGCAGCGCCTGGCGCCACCCGCTGCGCAGCAGCGCCCACGGCAGCAGGAGGAGCACCCGGGCCCGGTGCAGGGCGGCGACGAGAGAGCTCGCGTCCTTGGCGGTCCCGATCTCGCGGCCGAGCCGGACGGCCCGTGCGCGCATGCGCTCGGCCCGGTTCGTCGTCACGGTGCGCTGCCGGGCCCGCCGGCGGGCGTCGAGCGGCCCGCGACGGCGTCCTCTCACGTCCTCGCCGGGCAGCGCGGCGACGACCTTCGCGACGATCCCGACCAGAACGGAGCTCTCGCCGTGCGCCCAGGCGTTCCACCGGACGACCCGCACCGACGCCACGGCCTCCGGGTCACCCGAGGTGGCCCGCGCCTCGATCTGCGTCTGCAGGCGCCGCAGGAACGCGGACTTGCCGCCGCCCCACTCGCCCAGCACGGCAACGGCGTACGACGGCGGTGCGGTGCGCGACGTGAGGAGGTGCGCCAGGGCCTCGACGTGGGGCCGCAACCCGAGGTCGTCGCGCACGGCGGTCGAGGTCAATCTTCCTGAGCTGGACATTAGGGACGCACGCTAGCGCATGGGCCGGGCGCCCTGCCGGGGGCCGGGGCAGTAACTCCGATCAGGACTGACAGCGAAAACGACGAGGCCCTGAATCCCCAGATCAAGAAGGGGTTCAGGGCCTCGTTTCGGCTCCCGCGGTTTGGGCTTCAACCAATGATCGTCCGGGATGCGCCGTCAACGGGTTGAGATCCAATGTGACGGTTTGTGTAGTCTGACCTGAGGCAGATGGCGCCTCAGATCAGGCGGACCATGCCGTTATGTCCGGTCGTGACGTAGCACGTCGTGACGAACGCCGCCCTAAAGCTTCCGCGTCTGGCGTTCAGCGGCTCGACTGATCCCTCGCAAGGCCGCCTCATTGAACACCGCACTCTGCGCGGGATGCGCCGCCCCGCTTGATCTGCCGGATCTTGATCCGCGACCGTGACAGGTAGGGGCAGTGCTGCAGGCGCCCCGCCCCGCCTGGCGGCACTGGAACGCCTTCGTATGCCACCGAGTACCGGCAGTAGTCCCGGGCAGCACACGACGTGATTGGGCAGGAGCGCACAGCGATCTGGGGCGTGGCCGACTTGGTCATTTCGAGGCTTCCCACACGTCGGCCGCGGACCTCAAGGCCGTAGCTAGTGCCCGGAGCCGACCCGGCTCATCGACGCGCGAGTTCGTTAGGAGATCGCAGCGCATGACGCCGTCATCCGTGCGGTACAAGATCACGTCATGTCCGCCGAGTCCGTCTGTGCCCACTGTCCATACACGCACCTCGTCTGAATCGTCACTCCACTGCGTGCCGCACTCCACACATGCGTGATCGCTCTTGTGGGGCTCTGCCCAACGACAGAGGTGTGCATCGTCTTTGGAGAATCCGTGCTTGATGTCGTTGGGCTTCTGGGGCATGTTGTCGTTCACGATCTGCTCCTTCTGCTCATTGGCTGACAACTGGACCTGCTCCGAGCCCATTGCTGCGTGTGCTCGTGACACGAGGGTGATCCAGCTACATCAAACGTGCCAGCGGGGCACCGGCCGCGCCCATCGGGTCGCCGATAGCCTCGTGGAATAAACGTCGAGCAGGAGACTCTCATGGGTGGAGATGCTGATGCGGGCCACCGCGTGCTTCCCCGCGGAGCACACGCTTCTGTTCCCGTGATCGCTGCTGCCGATCACGTCACTGGAAGGATCGACCGGGAGGCGCAGCCGTAGCAGTCCGCTCCCTATCTGACCTCACACAACGAACCGCATCAGACTGGCACCCCGTGCGAGGGAGGACCCGCTCGATGGTCAATGTGCGCTGACTCCGCCTCGGGGCTGGGGGAGGCCTAACCGTTCCCCAACGAGGGCGTCAACCGAATCGAGTACGTCGGCTAGGAATGAGTGGCCGACACCGTCGGAACGGTAGTCCGCGATTCCTAGGCCGACGCGGTTGAGGTGCCGGTAGAGGTGAAACTCCATGAACCCGACGGGCCGGTCGGATCGACAATCAGCGATCGTGATGCTGAACGCGGGCCATGACTGGTAGGTGTGGATACGGATGAGCTCTTGGCCGGTCTCCTCGTTGAGCCGCGCGGCGAGGTTTCGCATGCGTTGTAGTGACGCCCTTGTCCGTGTTGAGAAACCCTCGTGCTCGTATGCCTCGTTTAGCATCAAGGCGATCTGTGGGTTGTCATGGAGCCACTCAGGATCGATCATCACGACATCGACGCGAACTCCTCGGCGGACGGTCTCTCGAAGCAGGCGCTCGTCCCGGGACAGAGTGGTGATGCCGACGCCGACCGCGAGGAGATGGTGCCTGGCTCCACGCCACACAGTGGTGTACTCCGCATGTCGGCTGCGGCCGTCGCCGACGTAATCAATGCCGCGCAGTCGTCGTCGCGCTACGACAAGCTCTCGATAGATCCAGACCGGTGTGACGACGATGACGACACCGACCATGCAGTACGCGATGAGCGCAGCCGCAGGCCGCGGGACAACATCCGGGGCAAACGTCAGGGCGAGGTTGGTAGCAGCTCCGAGCACGAGGACGGCTAGACCACCCCGAGCGAGTCTGTCCATGGGTTCCGCCGATCCGTCGTCTCGAGGCCTGACCAAGATGCTGGTGTAGGGCGACGTTCCGGTCAAGGTCGACGGCACAAGCAAGGAGGCCCCGAATCCCCAGTTCAACTGGGGCTTCGAGGCCTCTGAGATGCTCCCGCGGTTGGACTTGAACCAACGAACGTCCGATTCGTCAACGCGAGTTCCCGTCCGATAACCGCTGGGTCTCGTTGTATGCCGACTGGTGCAGCCAAGCGGCTAACTCAGGTGCTGTAGATATACGTAGGTGCTCGCCGTCTGCCGGCCATTCTGTCGGGTTACCGCTGGGTGCCTGACCACGGGGCGACCACCCGGGCCGGCTGTTTGCACCGGGGGCCCGCGGGTGGAGCTTCACCACCCAAGGAGGTTGAAGGCGGCCTGTATGGCGCCACCACCGAGGACACCCGCCAGGCCGCCCCAGAGCATACCCGCGCGGTTGATCCGGGCGGCAAGATCCTCATCGTGCTTCCGCTGAGCGGCACCGGCCGCGCGGACGGGTTCGATGACAACCCTTCTGCTGCGACGCATTGCAGTGGTATGCGATTCAACAGCTTCTTCCAGCAGGGTGAGGCTCTCCGCCGCCGCGGCAGGGTGGCTCATTCCTGCGATGCTCACTGCCGTTAGGTCGCTACTCAAATCGATAAGCCAGCGAAAGTCAGAACCATGCCCGCGTCCGACGCCCGATAGCAGAAGGTTCTGACCCTTACTCGACCCGCGAGCAACCTCCTCGATCCATGATTCGATCCGTTCGCGCTTGAACTCCGGCATCTCATTGGGATTGAACCCATACTTTTCGCCGATCTTGTTGGAGTCACTGAAATCGTGAAGAGGCCCTACTTGCCTCTCGATCACGGCGAGCATTGCCAAGAACTTATCGATGTCCTCAAATCTGACCGGAGACCGGCGCTGCCTGGCTATGGTGCCTGGGCGCGGGTCGTCCTTGGCTCGCCATGGACCGCCGTCGTCTGACCATGCCGCCACACGCCCTGCCACCGAACCGATGACCCGTCGCACTGATCTCATGACTGGGAGGTTAGCGGGCTCGGGTTGTCGCCGCAGTGGTCACGAGACAGCTCACAATTGTTCACCCGGGCAGGCCTGGCAGCCGTCTCAAGACTGAGCCGCCTCGACCGCGGGCCGTCACAGTTGTAGAGATTTCTCCACACCCATTAAGGATCGCCCAGCGCGATTGTAGAGAACTGTCCACAACTAGATCCAATCCGATCTAGTTGGCTCACCTGGATGTAAGAATGAGTGGCAACGAGGTCGGCCTCACCTGCGGACACAGGTGAGGCCGAGTGTCCTCGCTTTTCGATCGCATCCAAAAGAAAGGAACACCTGTGAGTGTAAACGATGCCCCTGGAAGTGAGCAGGGTGTGCCGCCCAGAGTCTGGCTGGTCCTGTTTGCAGGTGCGGTGCTCGTGATCGCCTGGGGGCTGACCGACAGTGCGGAAGTGGCCATCGGTGCGGCCGCCCTGGCCGTGCAACTCGCCGAAATGATCGTCCGCAGTCCCTTCTAACAACACCTAGCTTGCTGTGGCAACGGAGAGGGCCCCACCGTGTTGGTGGGGCCCTCTCTATGTCGTTCGGGCGTGTGCTCTACGAGGTGAAGGCCAACAGCACCCGCAACATGGTTCGGTTCGCGATCGTGCAGCTCTCCGACTACCGACGCTTTGCGGACGGCGTGGCCCATTGCGCGGTCGTGCTGCCGGTCCGCCCCGCTCCTGACCTCGTCGAGCTCGTGCACAGCGTGGGCTTCGAGCTTGTCGTAGGAGACGACGGAACCTATGTCCGAATCACGTCTGATGGAACCGCGGACCTGAGGTAGCCGCCGAGGCCATCACGATAGTTCGTGATTTAGCGGGCGACCACGGCCAGGCGAATCTCAGCTTCCCCGGTAGTGCCCGCCGGGTCGAGGGACAGAACGAAGTAGTTCGTGACCAATCTGCCGTACGCATGCGAGCACGGGGTTGCCGAACGCGATCTCGCCGGGGTTCGGAGACCCACCTGCCACGCCAAACCCGAGAGGCGTCTCACCGTCCTCGGTGGCACTACCAACGGACATACCGAGACTGTTGCTCCGCGACAGGCGATGAAACGTGTGCTTGAGTGCGGGATCGACATGGGCACCGCCATCCTGGTTCGCCAGGGCGGTCACGAGATCCTTTCGACTGAAGGTCGTCTGCGAGCTGTCGCACACGACTGTCATGTTCCACCAGTCCTCGAACTGGAGGTAGCGACCTGCCGCGGGCTCGGTGAATGTGCCAAGCGACGTCGTAGGTCGGTTGAGGCGGGTGCGGAACTGATAGTCATCGAGAAAAGGAACGTACGAAGGTTCCAGGACGCCCGGAGCCACCACGGTTCCACGCATGAAGGCGAGGTTGATGGTTGCGAGCATGTTCGTCTCGATGAACTGTCCGGCGGTGTCCAGGTAGCGAAGGGTGTTGAGCTTGCCAAGCTGCCCGAGCAATGCGTGACTCGCGCCAGTCTCGTGAACCAAGATCCGAATTGAGGTCGCGATGCGCTTGGCGTACTGGGGGTTGCCCGCATCGAAGCGCTCCCCGTCCTCTCGGATGAAGTCCAACTGCTCCTGAAGGTTCTCGTTCAGGTCATCCTGGGTCCGCGCGATTCGCACGACGAAGAGCGTACGTGCCTTGGCGTCGCCTGTCTGTTTGTCTGCCTAGCCGCCCTTGGGTGAGCCGGGCTCCCTCAGACAGGGCAGCCGACGACCAGGAGGGCGTCTGCTGGCTGACAGCGCTGGGTTTCCGCTGGGTCGGCACCATGTAACGGAAACAGCGAGGCCCGGAATCGTTGAGATTCCGGGCCTCATGGCTCCCGCGGTTGGACTTGAACCAACGACCGTCCGATTAACAGTCGGATGCTCTGCCAGCTGAGCTACGCGGGAATGCGTCCGCCCCAGTCCCGTGCACCGGGAGGGCGACCGGTGAAAACTCTAACAGGTTCTGGCGGGTAGTCCTGTCGTGTTTTCGGAGGGCTCGGTCACAGGTCGGCGGCCCGTCGGCGACGACGTCCGGACCCACCCCATCGACATGCCGGACAACACGCCGATCCGGGGCGAGATCGAGGCTCTGCCATGTCGTTCGACGCCGTGTTGTGCCACCATCTTCGGGTGCGGGCAGCAGACACCCAGAGGGTGACCGATCCTCCGCCCGAGGACACCTGGGTAGTCGGCCTGGACCTCGGCGGAACGGGTTCGCGCGCCGTCGCGAGCCCTGGGCCCGGCCGACCGCACATCCGCGTCGAAGGCCCGCCGCTCCATGTCGTGGACGGGCGCTCCGACGCCCCCGACGTCGTCCGCGGGCTCTGCCAGGACCTGATGCTCGAGCTCGACGCCGCACACGCCGGCGCCGGGACGCCCCGGATCGCGGCGGCCGCCGTCGGCCTCCGCGGGATGATGGCCATGGACCGGGCGGGTCGCCTCGATCCTTACGCCCTCCACGACGTTCTCGCCGAGAGCCTGGGCACCGAACGAACCGCCGTGTCGACCGACGCCGTGACGGCGCACCTGGGCGCCCTCGGCGGGCGTGGCGGCGCCGTGCTCGTGGTGGGCACTGGTGCGGTCGGCGTCGCCGTCGACGAGTATGCCCGCTGGTACCTCGCAGACGGGCTCGGATACCTGGTCGGGGACCAGGGCAGCGGCGGATGGATCGGCCGTGAGGGCCTCGCGGCCGCGAACAAGGCTCGCGACGGACGCGAGGACGGCGCATCGCAGGTCCTGCTGCGGGCCTCCGAGCGGCACTTCGGCCGCCAGCGGCACGGGATCACCCTCGACAGCACCCCGGACGCGCTCAGCCTGCTGGCCGGGTTCGCACGAAGCGTGCTGGCCGCGGCACGAGCCGGCGACCCCACGAGCGTCGCCATCCGCGCGGCGGCCGCGAGAGGGCTGGCAGACACCCTGCGCGCGGCGCTCAGCCACCCCGGCGTCGAGCCCAGGGTCGCGACGACGGGCAAGCTGATCACCAAGGTCCCCGAGCTGCGGGCCCTCGTCATGTCGCACCTGACCGACGTCCGCCCCGACGTCGAGGTGGTCGACGCCGCGGGGGAGCCGCTGGACGGTGCTCTCGTGCTGGCCCGGAGGCTCCTCGAGACCCCGGAGGGCGTGCCGTCGAACCGGCCGTTCCTGTCGGTCCGGATGGGGACGCCCGGTCCTGTGCCGCTCGAGAGCGCGACCGTTCCCAAGGCTCCTCGGCGGCGCAAGAAGCTGGCCGACGGCGACCCGGTCACCCTGCGCGCGGGCTCAGGCAGGTAGTCCCGCCGCGCTGCGCACCCGGGCCTCGGCCGCGTCGATCGCGCCGGCCGTGCCCGGATCGGCCAGGTCGACGTCGGCTCCGCCGATCACCTGGGAGAACAGCGCGCCGTCCGCCCGACGTCGGACCGCCACGCGGGCCGAACGCCCGCCCGGGAGCTTGACCGGCTCCGCCAGGACCACCGACCACTGCACCCGCTCACGCAGCACCTGCGGCAGCACGGAGCGCCGGCCGTCGAGGGGGAGCGGCGTCGGCTCGTCGCTGTCGACCCAGTACACCTGGATGACGTTGGACTCCGTGTCATAGGTCGCCCGGTCGACGTCGGACCACTCACGCTGCACGACGACGGACGGCGCGCCCCGCGATTCGTCGTCGTCCTGGCCGGTCGCCACCTCGGGCGCGGAGATGATCAGCAGCTCGGCGCGCGTCGCGAACGCCCATGCCTCGCTGGCGGACGTGACCAGCGCCGCCTGCGCCAGCACCGGTGCGGTGCGGTGCGAGCGGACGGTACGGCGTACGGCCTTCTGCGGGCCCTGCCCGAACCATGATCGGAACCCCATGCCCCCACCGTAGTGCCGCGAACCGGGCGCACGAACGAGGCTGATCCCGCGGCGCCCGGCTCCGTCCGGTCCGACCCATAGTTCACCCCCTGGTCGGTCAGCCCCGAGGCGTTCAGTGACGTAAGTTCTGGCCTCGTGACCTCGACGAACGCCATGCCTCATGTCGATCCCCCTGACGTGAAGCCCGGCGGGACCGCGAGAGAGCGGCGCGAGGCGAAGGTCCGCCGTCGCCGGAGCCTGCGGACGGTCATCATCGTGACGCTCGTGGTCGTCCTCGCGATGGGCGGCGGCGGCCTCGCCTGGTACGCCGCGGAGGAGACAGCTGACCTCGCCACGCAGAACTCCACGGCGAAGCAGCTGCTGACAGCCTCCGACGGCAAGGTCGCCGAGGAGACGACGCGCGACGAACTCTCCGCGCAGGTCGCCGAGGCCGAGACAGTGCTGGCCGAACCGGTCCTCACCCGGCTCCTCACCGGGACCGGTGACACCCGGGACTCCCTCGGGGCCGCGTCGGACGCGGTCGAGGCGTCCATGGTCGAGTTCGCCCGCGGCCAGGTCGAGGCCGCCCGCCAGGGCATCACGAGCGCTCAGGCCCGCGCGGAGAAGGTCCACGCGGCGACGGAGGGCCTGGGCGTCGACGACGTCGTCCGGGGGCAGCTGCAGGCCGCCCTCGACACGCTCGCCGCCGTCGATGTCGCAGCGGACGACGCCCTTGCCGGTGCGGACCTGACGAAGCTCGAGAAGGCTGCCACGGACCTGAGCACGAACCGCTCGGTCCTCACCCTCGCCACGCAGTCGCTGACCGACGCGCAGGACGCGATCAGCTGTCCCTGGCCGGACCAGGTGTGGGACCCGGACAGCGGCAAGGTGCCGAGCTCCGAGCTCGCGGCGATCCCGTGGGCGCCCGAGCACCTCGTGCGTGCCGACGTGCTGCAGGACCTCGTCGACCTCGACGCCGCCTACAGCGAGGCGTTCGGCGAGCACCTGACGATCAACTCGTCCTACCGCACGTACGAGTCGCAGGAATCCCTGTACGACCCGGCGGCGCCGACCGCCGCGCCGCCCGGCTGCTCCACCCACGGCCTGGGGCTCGCGGTGGACATCGGCGGCGGGGTCCAGACGTTCGGCACCGAGCAGTACAACTGGCTCAAGCAGCACGCCGAGACCTACGGCTGGACCCACCCGGACTGGGCCGAGCCCCGCGGGCGGATGCCCGAGCCGTGGCACTGGGAGTCCGTGCTCCTGCGCCCGGGGTCGTGACGCCCCACCACTGAGTTCCAGGCGATTCTCAGATCGCATGCCCTAGGGGGTTGCCATCTGAGAAACCGGTTACTAGGCTCCGGGAAACCGGTTACCCGTGTGGGGTCAGTATCACCCGGCGCATCGCTCCAGAGCCGGGGCGGGCGCGTCCCGGCAGACCCCACGTCGCACGAAGAACCACAGCAACGTCCCGCTTTCAACGACGAACGTGAGGCAACGACGATGAGAAGACCCAGAGCAGTGCAGCTCCTCTCGGCGGTGGCAGCCATGACCCTCGCGGTCACGATCGGGCTGACCGCGCAGTCGGTCCCGGACGCGGCCGCCGCCACAGGTAGCGCAACGGGCTTCGCCACCCAGAACGGCGGCACCACCGGCGGTGCCGGCGGGCAGACGGTACGGGCGAGCACCGGGACCGCGATCCATACGGCGCTGTGCAACCGCGCCACCAAGAGCACCCCGATCGTCATCGAGGTCTCGGGCACCATCAACCACGGAAACACGAGCCAGGTCTCGGGCCCGGGGTGCAGCACCGCATCCGGCGTGATCGAGCTCAAGCAGATCAGCAACGTCTCGATCATCGGTGTGGGGAGCGGCGCGGTCTTCGACCAGATCGGCATCCACATCCGCGAGTCCAGCAACATCATCATCCAGAACGTGACGGTGCAGAACGTCAAGAAGTCCGGCTCACCCACGTCCAACGGCGGCGACGCCATCGGCATGGAGAGCGGCGTCCGGAACGTCTGGGTCGACCACGTCAACCTGATCGCCTCGGGCGGTGAGTCGGAGGGCTACGACGGTCTCTTCGACATGAAGAACGACACCAAGTACGTGACGCTCTCCTACAGCATCATGCGCAACTCCGAGCGTGGCGGGCTGGTCGGCTCGAGCGAGACCGACGTCTCCAACAGCTTCATCACCTACCACCACAACCTGTACCAGAACCTGAACTCCCGGGTGCCGCTGCTGCGCGGCGGCACCGCCCACATCTACAACAACCACTACACGGGCATCGTGGAGTCGGGCATCAACTCGCGGGCCGGGGGCAAGGCGAAGGTCGACAACAACTACTTCGAGGACTCCAAGGACGTGCTCGGCACGTTCTACACCGACCAGGCCGGCTACTGGCAGGTCGCGGGGAACATCTTCGACAACGTGACCTGGTCCCCGCGCAGCGGCGACCACAACCCGGCGGGCCCGAACCCGACGTCGAACACCTCGGTCAGCATCCCGTACTCGTACCCGATGGACGCCGCGAACTGCGTGCCGTCCGTCGTGAGCCAGACGGCGGGCGCGAACAAGGGCAACCGGGTCTCGGACGGCAGCTGCACGCCGACCAACCCCGACCCGGACCCGACTCCGACCGACCCCACGGACCCGACCGACCCGCCCACCGGCACGAACCTGAGCCTGGGCGCGGGCGCCGACGGCTCCAGCAAGGCCAGCGGCACCAGCTTCGGCAACGTGCTCGACGGGAACACCGCCACCTACTGGTCACCCTCGGGCTCGACCGGACGCGTCTCGATCAAGTGGGCCTCCGCGAAGACGGTGTCCAGCGTCAACATCCGTGAGGCCTCCGGCGCGGTCGGCAACATCGGCGCGTGGCGCATCGTCAACAACGACAACGGCGCGGTCCTCGCCACCGGCAGCGGTGCGAAGGCCGTCAACTTCGCCGCGACGTCGCTGACCAAGATCAACTTCGAGATCACGAGCTCGAGCGGCACGCCCCGGGTCGCCGAGTTCGAGACGTACGCGGGATCGTCGGCCGCGGCCGCCACGAAGATGGGGGCCTCGGCGGTCGCCGCGGTGGCCGCCGTGGAGCGGTTCGAGGCCGAGTCGTCCGCGGCGACCTGCGGCGGCACGATCGACACGAACCACTCCGGCTACTCCGGCAGCGGGTTCTGCAACACCACCAACGCGTCCGGCGCGGCGCTGCAGGTCAACGTCAGCAACGGGGCCGCAGGGGCCACGACCCTCGCGGTCAGGTTCGCCAACGGCGGCACCACCGCCCGCACCGCGGACCTCGTCGTGAACGGCACCAGGGTCCAGGCGGTCTCGTTCGAGCCGACGGGCGCGTGGAACACCTGGACCACCAAGTCCCTGCCGGCCACGCTGGTCGCGGGCGCCAACACGATCCGGCTCGTCGCGACCAACTCGGGTGGTCTGGCGAACATCGACTACATCGAGGCTCCGACCGGGGGTACCACCGAGCCGCCCGTCGGGGACGCGCTGTACGTGGCGCCCGGTGGTACGGACAGCGCCGCCGGGACCCTGGCGAACCCGACGACGCTGTCGTCGGCGATCAACCGGATCGCCGCCGGCGGCACGATCTACCTGCGTGGCGGCACCTACAACTACTCGCAGACGATCGCGATCCCGCCGGGCAAGAACGGCCTGTCGGGCAACCGCACCGAGATCTTCGCGTACGCCGGTGAGCGGCCCGTGCTGAACTTCTCGGCGCAGAGCGAGGACCCGGCCAACCGCGGCATCGCCATCGGCGGCGACTGGTGGCACCTGCGCGGCATCGTCGTCGAGCGTGCGGGCGACAACGGCATCCTCCTCGGTGGCGACAGCAACATCATCGAGCGGGTGGTCACGCGGCACAACCGTGACTCGGGGCTCCAGCTCTCCCGCTACGCCGCGGGCGCGCCCCGGGCCGACTGGCCCGCGAACAACCTCATCGTGTCGTCGGAGTCGCACGACAACGTCGACTCCGACGGTGAGGACGCCGACGGGTTCGCGCCGAAGCTCACCGTGGGCACCGGCAACGTCTTCCGGTACACGGTGTCCCACAACAACATCGACGACGGCTGGGACCTGTACACCAAGTCCGACACCGGTGCGATCGGCGCGGTCACCATCGAGGACTCGCTCTCCTACGAGAACGGGACCCTGTCCAACGGCGGCCAGGCCGGCAACGGCGACCGCAACGGCTACAAGCTCGGCGGCGAGGACATCGCGGTGAACCACATCGTGCGGCGCAGCATCGCCTTCGACAACGGCAAGCACGGGTTCGGCTACAACCGGAACCTCGGCTCGCTGACGGTCGAGAACAACCTGAGCATCGGTAGCGCGGAGCGCAACTTCAACTTCGACGGCGGCTCGTCGACGTTCCGCAACAACACCTCCTGCAACAGCGGGTCGAACGACCGGATCATCGGCAACGACGCGGGCGGCAACCAGTGGTACGCCGGCTCGAACGGGTCCCGGTGCGCGCAGTACTCCGGTTCCCTGGCCTGGTCCTTCGCGTCCGACGGGCGCCTCGCGGTGACGATCGGGGGCACCGCCGTCAACCTGTGACCTGACGGCGGTACCAATGCAACGACAGCGGCCCGGATCCAGGTGGATCCGGGCCGCTGCTGCGTTCCGCGACGAACGATCGGTGCCCTGTACAGGACTTGAACCTGTGACCGAGAGATTATGAGTCTCCTGCTCTGACCAACTGAGCTAACAGGGCCGGTCCGCAGTACGAAGCCGCGGGAGGATCTTACTGCCTCGGGCAGGGAATGCAGGCCCGCCCACACGGCCGTGGACACCGGCGCGTCGAAATGATCTGGCGCCCCCTCGGCGTCCGCCCTTAGGTTCTGCGAGCCAACCCCAAAGAACTGGAGCAATCCCATGTCCTCGAACTTCCCGGTCGCTCTGTCGGGCGCCCGGGCGCAGACCCTCATGTGGGCGCACGAGCACGACGTCGACCACGCCGCACTGAACCAGCTGCGCAACATCTCGGCCCTGCCGTGGGTGGCCGGCGTACGCGTGATGCCCGACGTCCACCTCGGCAAGGGTGCGACCGTCGGCTCCGTCATCGCCATGCGCGACGCCGTGTCCCCGAACGCCGTCGGCGTCGACATCGGCTGCGGCATGATCGGCGTCCGCACCTCGCTGACCGCCGCCGACCTGCCGGACGACCTCTCGCGCCTCCGGGCGCGCATCGAGGCCGCGATCCCCGTCGGGTTCCACGCGCACGGCGAGCAGGTCGACCTGCGCCGCCTGCGGCCCGTGAAGGGTTCGGGCGGACAGGAGCGGCTGCGGGGCGAGCAGGCGTTCTGGGACAGGTTCGAGACGCTGAACCCGAAGGTCCGCCAGCTGGAGACGCGAGCGCGCAAGCAGCTCGGGTCGCTGGGTGGGGGCAACCACTTTGTGGAGGTATGTCTGGATTCGGACGACCAGGTTTGGCTCCAGCTCCACTCCGGCTCCCGCAACATCGGCAAGGAGCTCGCGGAGCACCACGTCGGCATCGCGAAGCGCCTCGAGCACAACGTGGGTCTGGTCGATCGCGAGCTGGCCGTGTTCCTCGGCGGCACGCCCGAGATGGACGCATACCTCAACGACCTCTGGTGGGCACAGGAGTATGCGGCCAGGTCGCGCGCGGTCATGATGGCCCTGACGGTCCAGGCGGTCCGCGACGAGTTCGCTGCGATGTCCGACGGCGGCCGTGAGCTCACCTTCGACGAGGGCGTGAACGTGCACCACAACTACGTGGCGCGCGAGCAGGTCGACGGCGAGGAGCTGATCGTCACCCGCAAGGGCGCGATCCGGGCGGGCAAGGGCGACCTCGGCCTGATCCCCGGGTCGATGGGCACCGGCTCGTACGTGGTGCGCGGCCTGGGCAACCCGGAGTCGTACTGGTCGGCGTCGCACGGCGCGGGCCGGCGGATGTCCAGGACCCGGGCCAAGCAGGAGTTCACGCTCGACGACCTCGCCGCCCAGACCGAGGGCGTCGAGTGCCGCAAGGACCGGGGTGTGCTCGACGAGATCCCCGGCGCCTACAAGGACCTCGACGCGGTGATCGCGGCGCAGTCCGACCTCGTGGAGGTCGTGGCCCGGCTGCGGACGGTGCTCTGCGTCAAGGGCTGAGCGGCCTCAGGGCTCGCGGTCCTGACGGCGGAGCGGGATCTGACGGGCTGGAACGGGAGCCGGTGCCTCTGGCAACCTGTGCGCGGTGAGCACCGCACAGGATGCCGGGAGCGCCGGCTCCCGCTCGGCAGAGCCGTCGACACCCGTCGCCCCTGCCGTCTCCCGGCGCGTGCGCTTCCTGGTGATCGGGGTCTGGGCGCTCCTGCTCGCACACTTCGTCGCCACGTTCCTCTGGACGGCGCCCGGCTTCCTGACCGGCCGGCCCGACGACGGGACGGCCGGACCTGCGCGGACCGGCGCCCTGGCCGCGTACATGACGCCGGTCTTCGCGCAGAGCTGGTCGATCTTCGCGCCGTCGCCCCTGCACGTCGAGTACACGCTGCGGGTCCGGGGCATGTACGAGCGGGGCATCGACGGCGGCCTGGTGCCCGGGCCGTGGATCGACACCACAGCGGTCGAGGCGCGTGCGCTGACCGGGCACCTGCTCCCCGCGGCGACCGAGCGGCCGGCCCGCCGGCTGGCCTCCGACGCTCGCGCCGCGTATCTCGAGCTGCCCGAGAAGGCGCGGCTCGTCGTCCTGCGGCCGCCCGCGGCCGGTCCAGCCCCGGGGCAGGCGCCGCCCGAGCCCTGGCCCGCCCTACGGGCCGCGTTGCTCGACGACGGCGCCGCACCCGGCGTCGTCGACGAATATCTCGCTCAGGACCGCGCCCTCGCCGCCTACGCGACCCAGGTGTTGCGGGCCGACGGCGCCTCGGGCCGCCCGGCGATGGGCGCAGGCAGGCCCGGACTGCCCCTGGTGTACGTCCAGGCGGAGGTGGTGCGCCACGGCATCACGCGGTACGGAGCGCAGGAGCGGCCCGGGCCGGACGGGCTCACCGTCGGGGCCCGCCCGCCGTACGCCGTCGCGGGCCAGGACGACGCCGCGTTCCGCAGCGCGTGGGACGCGCTGCGGTACGAGTCCCCGGCGGACGACGAGGGCGCCCCGTGACTCGTGTGCTCGCCCCGCCGTCCGCCCGCTCCCTGACCGCGCTGCTCGACGACGGCGTCCGCTGGATGACCGACTCCGCCCACGCGACCTACGGCGTCGCCCTGATGCGCATCGTCTTCGGCCTGGGCGTCGGCGGGTACGTGGCGGTGAACTTCCCGGCTCGGGACGCGCTGTGGGGTGCGGGCGCCCGCTGGACGACGCCGCTCGGCGGGCAGGCGCTCCCCGGCGACCTGCTGCTCACGCAGGCGTGCCTGGCGCTGCTCCTGGTGGCGGTGCTGGTCACGGTGGGCTGGCGGGCCCGCTGGACCGTGCCGCTGCTGCTGGTCGGCTGGACCGCGCTGACCACGATCAACCCGCTGATCGCCGACCAGGGGCACAACATCTCGCGCATCCTGCTGGTCTACCTCTGCTTCGCGGACTCGTCGACCCGCTGGTCCCTCGATGCCCGACGGCGGGGGAACGCCCCCGGGCTTGCCGGCGATGACCAAGCCCGCAACGACCCTGCCCGCACCGCCCGCAACCTCGCCCACAACGCGGCGGTGCTGGCCACGGGCGCACAGATCTGCCTGGCGTACGTGCTGTCGGGGCTGTTCAAGCTGCAGGGCGCGGAGTGGCGCGACGGTTCGGCCGTGTACTACCCGCTGCTCCTGCCGCAGTTCCGGCCGTGGCCGGCGGTGGCCGACCTGATCGCCGGGAGCGGCTGGCTCGTGGCGGCGGCGACCTGGGGGACGCTCGCCCTTCAGCTCACGTTCCCGCTCCTCCTGCTGCACCGGCACCTGCGGACGGCGGCCGTGACCGGTGCGCTCCTGATGCACGCGGCCATAGCCGTAGTCATGGGCCTACCTTTCTTCTCCCTCTTCATGATCGCAGGCGACTGCGTCTTCCTGAGGGACGCAACCATCACTCGCCGAAGTAGAGCGCCTGTCCGACACACGCTCTACTTCGGCAGCCAAAGGCCCGCGAGATAAGGGGTGTGTCGGACAGGCGCTTCGGCGAAGCCGGTCAGCCGACCTGGTGGAGCCAGCGGACCGGGGCGCCGAGGCCCGCGTAGCGGAACGGCTCCAGCTCGTCGTCCCACGCCGCGCCGAGGGCGAGGTCCAGGGCGTCCCGCATGGCGCGCGGGTCGGCGAGCTCCAGGGCCGCACGGACGCGGTCCTCCTGGACCACCACGTTGCCGTGCACATCCGTCATGGCGTGGAAGATGCCGAGGTCGGGGGTGTGCGACCAGCGGGCGCCGTCGGCCCCGTTGCTCGCGTCCTCGGTGACCTCGTACCTGAGGTGGGACCAACCGCGCAGGGCGGACGCGAGCTTGGCGCCCGTGCCCTGCAGGCCCTGCCACGAGTATTCGGCACGGTACAGACCGCGTCCCGCGGGCTGCGCGGTCCAGTCCATGGATACGCGCACGCCAAGTACGTTCCCCGCGGCCCACTCGATGTGGGGGCACAGGGCACGAGGCGCCGAGTGCACAAAAAGCACACCCCGCGTGATGACACCGGCCATGTCTTCCTCCCTGGGTCGAGGTACGTCTTCCCCTACGTCCTCACCAGGGCGGTGACGCTGTGGTCGGCTGCACAGCGGTGCTTCGGACCACATACTGCCCGATCCGCCGACGAGATGCGAGGCGAAACGGCGCGCAGGCGTCGAGTTAATCACCACGTACGACGAGTTCGTGCGGCACATTCTTGCCTAAAAAGCCGCACCACCACTAGTGCCCCTTAGGACTTTCTTGAGATTGATCCCACAGGGCGTGGCACGTATCAAACAGGGTGGTCAGACCCTCACAGGCGCGCGCGAAGCTCCCGCATCGCCGCGCGGCGCGTCTCCTTCTGGAGGCGGTCGAGATAGACCATCCCGTCCAGGTGGTCGCACTCGTGCTGGAGGCAGCGGGCCATGATCCCGGTGCCCTCCACGGTGATCGGCTCGCCGTCCAGGTTGATGCCCTCGACCTTGGCGTAGTTGGCGCGCACAGTGGGGTACCAGAGGCCCGGGACGGACAGGCAGCCCTCGCCGCCGTCCTGCTGCTCCTCGCCCAGCTCGACGATGCGCGGGTTGATCACGTAGCCGATCTCGCCCTCGATGTTCCACGAGAAGGCCCGCAGCGAGACGCCTATCTGGTTGGCGGCCAGTCCGGCACGCCCCTCGTCGTCCACCGTGTCGACGAGGTCCGCGACCAAGCTGCGGACGCGGTCGTCGATAGTCGTCACGGTGTCGCACGGGGTGCGCAGTACTGGGTCGGGAACCACACGGATCTCACGCATTGCCATGCGGACATTCTCCCATGTCATAACGGAGGAACACGGATACGACAGGCTGGGGACGGCGAAGTAGAGCGCCTGTCCGCCTCCGCACGAGGTCGAACCTCGCGGAGGCGGACAGGCGCTCTACTTCGCCGTCTCGGGCAGGGCCCGTGGGTCAGGCGTTCTGGATGACCAGCGCTACGTTGTGCCCGCCGAAGCCGAAGGAGTTGTTGATGGCGGCGATGTCGCCGCCGGGCAGCTTCGCCGGCTCGTCGCGCACGAGCGGCACCTGGAGCTCCGGGTCGGGGTTGTCCACGTTGATCGTCGGCGGGGCGAGCCGCTCGGAGATCGCCTTGACCGCGAACAGCGACTCGATGGCGCCCGCACCACCCAGCAGGTGGCCCGTCATGGACTTCGTCGCCGAGAGCAGCACGTGGTCGGCCTCGGAACCCAGCAGCGTCCGGATGGAGGACGTCTCGGTGAGGTCGCCCACCTTGGTCGAGGTGGCGTGGGCGTTGACGTGCACGATGTCGGCGGCGGTCACCCCGGCGTCCTGCATCGCGAAGCGCATGGCCGCGACCTGACCCTTGCCCTCGGGGTCGGGGGAGGTGATGTGGTACGCGTCGGACGACAGGCCCACGCCGCTGACCTTGGCGTAGACGCGGGCGCCACGGGCGGCGGCGTGCTCGGCGCTCTCCAGCACCAGGACGGCCGCACCCTCACCGAGCACGAACCCGTCGCGGTCGACGTCGTACGGGCGCGAGGCCCGCTGCGGGTCGTCGTTTCGGAGCGAGAGCGTGCGGGACGCCGCGAAGGCGCCGAGCGGCATCGGGTGGATGGCCGCCTCGGTGCCGCCGGCCACGACGACGTCGGCGCGCCCGGAGCGGATCATCTCGACGGCGTAGCCCACGGCCTCTGCGCCCGAGGCGCACGCGGACACCAGGGCGTGGGTGCCCGCGCGGGCACCGAGCTCGAGCGACACGTAGGCCGAGGGGGAGTTCGGCATGAGCATGGGGACGGTCATCGGCAGCATGCGCCGGGCGCCGCGCTCACGGAGCGTGTCCCAGCCGTCGAGGATGGTCTGGATGCCGCCGATGCCGGACGACACCACGGCGCCGAGCCGGTCGCCGTCGATCTCGGGGCTGCCCGCGTCGGCCCACGCCTCGCGCGTCGCGACGATCGCGTACTGCGCGGACGGGTCCATGCGCTTGGTCTCGGGGCGGGAGAGCACCTCCGCCGGGTCCACCTTGATGGTGGCTGCGAAGGTCACGGGGATCCCGTACTTCTCTGCCCAGTCGTTCTCCAGGGTGCGCGCCCCTGATACACCGGCGAGTGCGGCCTCCCACGTGGATGCCACGTCCCCGCCGAGGGGTGTGGTGGCGCCGAGGCCGGTGACGACGACTTCGCGTGCGGAGGACATGATGATGCTCCCGGGAGTGGTGGGACGAAGGGGGCAGGTGCGAAAAAGGTGCTACCTCGTGGGCAGCGAGTGCCCGACGGCGGCACGGGCCCGGTGGAACTGGGGCCCCACTGCCGCCGTCGGGGGGCGGCTCAGGCCTGAGCGCCCTTGATGAAGCTCACTGCGTCGCCGACGGTCGAGAGGTTCTTGACCTCTTCGTCCGGGATGCGAACCTCGAACTTGTCCTCGGCGTGCGTGACGATGGTCATCATCGACAGGGAGTCGATGTCGAGGTCGTCCTGGAAGGACTTCTCCAGCAGGACGTCGGCCTTGTCGAGGCCCGTCTCCTCGGCAACGATCTCGGCGAGGCCCTCGAGGATCTCCTGGTCCGTGTTGGCCATGGGACTTCCTTATCTTTCGTAACGGTCACCGGCGCCGTCGGGCACCGGAGTCTTGCTGGTCAGATCTTGGCGCATCGCGCGACCGGAATGCACGGCGGGCCATTTCCAGGCCCGCCCTCCCGGCTACGGCAGCACCACGACCTGCGCGGCGTACACGAGGCCCGCGCCGAACCCGATCTGGAGGGCGAGGTCGCCCGACTTGGCCTGCCCCTCCGCGAGGAGGCGCTCTGCGGCCAACGGGATCGACGCCGCCGACGTGTTGCCGGTCTCGGCGATGTCGCGCGCTATGACCACGGTATCCGGCAGACCCAGCTGCTTCTTCATCTGGTCGATGATCCGCATGTTGGCCTGGTGCGGGATGAAGACCTGGATGTCCTCGGCGGTCACGCCTGCCTCGGCCATCGCCTTCTCCGCGACGGGCGCCATCTGGAAGCTCGCCCACTTGAACACGGTAGGCCCGTCCTGGCGCAGCGTGGGCCAGCCGAGCGAGGGGTCCTCGCGCAGCTCGGTCCAGGAGTGCGTCTGACGGATCGCGGTGGCCTTGGCGCCGTCCGAACCCCACACGGTCGGGCCGATGCCGGGGGTGTCCGACGGGCCGACGATCGCGGCGCCCGCGCCGTCGCCCAGCAGGAACGAGATGGAGCGGTCGGTGGGGTCGATGATCTCGCTGAGCTTCTCGGCGCCGATCACCAGCACGTGCCGGGCCAGGCCCGAGCGGACCAGGGCGTCCGCCTGGCCGATGCCGTAGGCGTAGCCGGCGCACGCGGCCGACACGTCGTAGGCGGCGGCCGGCGTCGCGCCGATGCGCTCGGCGAGGATCGCGGCGCCCGACGGCGTCATGTGCATGTGCGTGATCGTCGACAGGATGACGGCGTCGATGTCGGCGCCGGTCAGGCCCGCGGCCTCCAGCGCCTTGTTCGCGGCGGCCTCGGACAGGTCGAGCACGTCCTTGTCCGCGCCGGCCCGGCGGCGCGTGACGATGCCGGTGCGCTGGCGGATCCACTCGTCCGAGGAGTCGATGGGACCGGCGATGTCGTCGTTGGTCACGACGAGCTCGCCGCGCTCCCCACCGATCGCCAGGATCCGCGAGAACTGCGTGGGCTGGGCCTGCTGCAGGATGGTCACTGGTCTGCTCCGGTCGCGCTCGTGCCGCTGGAAAGGACAGTGCTGTGTGCCGCGATGAGCGCACGCGCCGCATCGAGGTCGGCGGGCGACTTCACCGCTACGGTCTCCACGCCCTTGAGGCCGCGCTTGGCGAGACCCGTCAGGACGCCGCCGGGGGCGAGCTCGAGCAGGCCGGTCACGCCGCGCTCGGCGAGGCTCGTCATGATCAGGTCCCACCGGACCGGCGCCGTGACCTGGCCCGCGATGTTGCGCAGCACGTCAGCGCCGGTGCCGTGGCCGTTGGCGCCGCCCGTGTAGGCGGTGCCGTCCAGGTCCGCGAGGAACGGCAGCGTCGGGTCGGCGGCGTCCCAGCCGAGGGCCACCGGCTCGAACTCGGCGCGTGCCGCGTCCATGAACGGGGTGTGGAAGGCGCCGGCGACCTGCAGCGGGATCACCCGGGCGCGGGTCGGCGGGTTCTCGGCCAGCTTGGCGAGGTTCTCCAGCGCGCCGGCCGCGACGGTCTGGCCGGCGCCGTTGACGTTGGCGGGCCACAGGCCCGCGGCCTCGATCGCGGCCAGCACCTCGTCCGGGTCACCGCCCACCACGGCGCTCATGCCCGACGGCGCAGCGGCTGCCGCCGTGGCCATCGCCCGGGCGCGGCGTGCGACCAGGCCGGCCGCGCCGTCGTCCGACAGGGCGCCTGCCACCGCGGCGGCCGACAGCTCGCCGACGGAGTGACCGGCGGTGATATCGACGACCTCTGCGGCGGCGCGGCCGTCCAGCAGGGCGCGCAGCGCGAGCAGCGACGTGGTGACGATCAGGGGCTGGGCCACCGCGGTGTCGCGGATCGTGTCGGCGTCCGACGTCGTTCCGTGCGCCACCAGGTCCAGGTTCGAGGCCTCGGATGCTGCGGCGAGGCGTTGTTCGGTTCCGGGCAGCTCGAGCCAGTCGCTGAGCATCCCGGGGGTCTGAGAGCCCTGTCCAGGGCAGACGACGGCGAGCACGCGTCCACTCTGCCAACCCGGAGAGCCCGCAGGACGTCGCGACCCGTACCAACCTGGTAGAGGCCCCTTGTGGAGAACCTACAAGGCGCTGGCCTCTGGGAGAAGTTAGGACAAGACGGTCAGCCGCGGCCGAGCTGGCCCAGCGCCAGGGCCACCTGCAGCACGAACGACTCGCGGGCGTCGAGCGGGTCCCACCCTGTGATCTCCGACACCTTGCGGAGCCGGTAGCGCACCGTGTTGGGGTGAACGTACAGATGGCGCGCCGCGGCCTCCAGCGACCGGCCGGTGCCGAGGTAGGCCGACAGGGTCTCCAGCACGGCGCCGCCGGCGTCCTGCAGCGGGGTGAAAGCCTGGGCGATCAGCGTGGCGCGGGCGGTGTAGTCGCCGGTCAGCACGCGTTCGGGCAGGAGGTCGTCGGCCATGACCGGGCGGGGCGCCTGCGGCCATGCCGGGGCGGCTGTGAGGCCCGCGAGCGCGGACCGGGCCGACCGGGCGGCGTCGGTCAGGCTGGGCACCTGGGTGCCGATCACCACCGGGCCCATGCCGAAGCGGCTCAGGAGCGACGTGGCGGCGGCCACGAGGTCGCCCTCGCCGCCGAGGACGAGCACGAGCCGGTCGCCGTGGATGCCGACGAGGGCGTCGCCCGCGGCGCGCCGGGCGACGCGCCGGATCTCGGCGGTGCGGATCTCGTCGAGCTGCTCGGTGGCGAGGCCCACGACGACGAGGGCGTTGCCGCGGCCGCTCCACCCGAGGGCCGAGATGCGCGAGCGGAGGGAGTCGTCGCCGTCGCCGCGCACGAGCGCGTCGACCACGAGGGCCTCGAGGCGGGCGTCCCAGGCACCGCGCCACTCGGCGGCGCGGGCGTAGACCTCAGCCGCGGAGAACGCGACCTCGCGGGAGTAGCGCAGGACCGCCTCGCGCAGGTCGCGCTCGCCGCCGGGCGCGGCGATCCGGTCGGAGTGCGTCTCGACGACGTCGACCACCACGCGCACGAGCTGGAGCGTGTGCTGCAGCGAGATGGAGCGGGTCAGCTCGGTGGGCGCCGCGGCGAAGATCTCGCTGACGCCGTGCGGCGGCCGGTCGGGGTCGGTGAACCAGGAGGTGAACGCGTTGATGCCGGCCTGCGCGACGAGGCCGACGTACGAGCGGTCCTCGGCGGGGAGCTCGCGGTACCAGTTGAGGTCCTGGTCCAGGCGCTGCATCGCGGCGGCGGTCAGCAGACCGCTGGCCTCGCGGACCCGCTGGAGGTTCATCGGGAACCCCGCGGGGTCGGTCGCCCCTTCCGGGGCGGACTCCGGCACGGGCGCCGGGGCGTCCTGGCCGGCGCCGCGGTCGGCTGCCGGCCCGGCCTCCCGGTCGGTCTTCTGAGCGCTGGTTCGCGCGCCCCGTCGAGTTGCTGGCACCCCGGCAGCATACGAGCCCGAGTTGTGGGGAGTCCACAAACGGACTTTCAAGGCAGGGTGATACCAGTGCGGAGGGGAGGAAAACTGTAGGGTCGAGGTATGGCCCTGATGCATCGGCTCCGCCGCCTCATCCGTCGGCCCCTGTCTGCGTCCACGGTCGGTGCTCGCCGCCCGTCGCCGTCGGCGCCCCGACGAGGGGACGCGGGACACGAGGACGCGCTGCGCGCCCAGCTGACCGACGATCCGAACAACGAAGAGGCTTTCGGCGCTCTGGCAGAGATCGTGCGCCGCCGTGCCGCCGAGGACCCGACGCTGGAGGACCCGTTGCGGGACTCCGACGAGATCCCCGAGTCCAAGCAGCGCGAGGCGGACCTCGCGGTCTGGGCGCTGGCCGAGGAGCTGGCGGGGCACCCGCGCGGCTGGTACCCGCTGATCGAGCTGGGCCGGCTGTCGCTGGCCGACGACCCGGAGGGCGCCGTCCGGCGGTTCACCACGGCCGCCGAACGCGATCCTGACGGCCGGGCGCTGGTGGAGGGCATGGCGATCCTGCGGGACGCGGGCATGCCCGTGGAGGCCCTGGGGCTGGGCGTGGGGCACTGGCGCGTACGGGAGCACCCGCCGGTGGTCGGCAAGCACCTGGTGCTCGCCGCGCTCGAGGCAGACCGGGTGCTCGAGGCCCGGCAGCACCTGCGGTCGCTGGAGATGCACCCGGACACGAAGGCGGTCAGGCCGCTGCGGGACGAGCTGGAGAAGGCGATCACCGCAGCGGAACAGACCCCGCCGAGGTAGACGCCCTCCGCGAAGTAGAGCGCTTGTCCGGCTCTCCCTGGGGTGACCCGGGGAGAGCCGGACAAGCGCTCTACTTCGCGGACCCGGAGGTCAGCTGTCGCCGCCCGCGGTGCCGGACGTGCCGGCGGTGACGTCGAGCAGGCGGTACTTCTCGACGGCCTTCGCGACGACGTCGGCCGGCACCTCGCCACGACGGGCGAGGACCTGCAGCGTCCGGACCACCATCGACGGGCCGTCGATCAGGAAGAACCGCCGCGCGGCGGCACGGGTGTCGGAGAAGCCGAACCCGTCGGCGCCGAGCACCGCGTAGTCACCGGGGACCCAGGCGCGGATCTGGTCGGGGACCAGGTGGTCGTAGTCGCTGGTGGCGATGAACGGCCCCTGGGCGCCGGAGAGCTTCTCCGTGACGTACGGCGTCCGCAGGGGCGCCGTCGGGTTGATCAGGGACTCGTGCTCGGCCGCCAGGGCGTCGCGACGCAGCTCGTTCCAGCTGGTCACCGACCACACGTCGGCCGAGACGCCCCAGTCCTCCTTGAGGAGCTGCTGCGCCTCGAGCGCCCACGGCACGCCGACGCCGGAGGAGAGGAGCTGGGCCTTGGGGCCTTCTGCGTCCGACACCGAGATGCGGTGGATGCCGCGCTTGATGCCCTCGACGTCGACGTCCTCCGGCTCGACCGGCTGGACCATGGGCTCGTTGTACACCGTGAGGTAGTACATGACGTCCTGGTCCCGGCCGTCGGAGCCGTCGCCGTACATGCGCTCGATGCCGTCGCGCATGATGTGCCGGATCTCGTACCCGTAGGCAGGGTCGTACTGCACGATCGAGGTGTTCGTGCCGGCGATGAGCGGGCTGTGCCCGTCGGCGTGCTGCAGGCCCTCACCCGTGAGGGTGGTGCGGCCCGCGGTCGCCCCGATGATGAAGCCGCGCGTCATCTGGTCGCCGGCCGCCCAGAACTGGTCGCCCGTGCGCTGGAAGCCGAACATCGAGTAGAAGATGTAGACCGGGATCATCGGCTCGCCGTGCGTGGCGTACGACGTGCCCACCGACTGGAACGCGGCGGCGGAACCGGCCTCGTTGATGCCGGTGTGCATGATCTTGCCGGACTCGGACTCCTTGTAGCTCAGCATGAGCTCGCGGTCCACGGCGAGGTAGTTCTGGCCGAGCGTGTTGAAGATCTTGGCGCTCGGGAAGATCGAGTCGAGGCCGAAGGTGCGGGCCTCGTCCGGGATGATCGGCACGATGCGGTCGCCGAAGTCCTTGGCCTTGAAGAGATCCTTGAGCAGCCGCACGAACGCCATGGTGGTGGCGATCTGCTGCGTGCCGGAACCCTTCTTCAGCAGCTCGTAGGTCTTGTCCTCGGGCAGCTTCAGGGTCGTCCTCGCGACGGTCCGGCGTTCCGGTACGAAGCCACCGAGCTGACGGCGGCGCTCCAGCATGTACTGGATCTCCGGCGAGTCGGGGCCCGGGTGGTAGTACGGCGGCAGGTACGGGTCGGCCTCGAGCTCGGCGTCCGAGATCGGGATACGCAGCGAGTCGCGCAGCGTCTTGAGGTCGTCGCCCTTGAGCTTCTTCATCTGGTGCGTCGAGTTGCGGCCGGCGAAGCCGGAGCCCAGGCCGTAGCCCTTGACGGTGTGCGCCAGGATGATCGTCGGCTGACCGGTGTGCGCGCGCGCCGCGGAGTAGGCCGCGTAGAGCTTGCGGTAGTCGTGCCCGCCGCGCTTCATGTTCCAGATGTCGTCGTCGGTCATGTTCTCGACGAGGGCCTTCGTGCGCGGGTCGCGCCCGAAGAAGTGCTCGCGGATGAACGCGCCGGACTCCGCACGGTAGGTCTGGTAGTCACCGTCGGGCGTGACGTTCATCAGGTTGACCAGCGCGCGGTCCTTGTCGGCGTTGAGCAGGGTGTCCCACTCGCGGCCCCAGACGACCTTGATGACGTTCCAGCCGGCGCCCTTGAACTGGGCCTCCAGCTCCTGGACGATCTTGCCGTTGCCGCGCACCGGGCCGTCGAGCCGCTGCAGGTTGCAGTTCACGACGAACGTCAGGTTGTCCAGCTGCTGCTGGGCGGCGTGCTGGATCATGCCGCGGCTCTCGGGCTCGTCCATCTCGCCGTCGCCGAGGAAGGCCCAGACGTCCTGCTGGCTGGTGTCCTTGATCCCGCGGTTGTGCAGGTACTTGTTGGTCCAGGCCTGGTAGATGGCCGACGCCGGGCCGAGGCCCATGCTGACGGTCGGGAACTCCCAGAAGTCCTGCATGAGGCGCGGGTGCGGGTAGGACGGCAGGCCGCCACCCGGGTGCGACTTCTCCTGGCGGAACCCGTCGAGCTGGTCCGCGGACAGGCGACCCTCGAGGTACGCCCGGGCGTAGACGCCGGGGGAGGCGTGGCCCTGGAAGTAGATCTGGTCACCGCCGCCCGGGTGGTCCTTGCCCCGGAAGAAGTGGTTCAGGCCCACCTCGTACAGCGTCGCCACGGACGCGTACGAGGAGATGTGCCCACCGACGCTGAGGCCCTCGCGCTGTGCGCGGGTAACCATGACTGCCGCGTTCCAACGGATCCAGGAGCGGTAGCGCCGCTCCATGGCCTCGTCGCCCGGGAAGTACGGCTCCTCGTGGACACCGATGGTGTTCACGTAGGGCGTCGCCATCGACGCGGGAATGCTCACATTCCGCTCGCGCGCCCGCCGGAGCAGGTTGAGCATGACGTACCGGGCGCGGGGTCCGCCCTTGTCGTCGATCAGCCCGTCGAAGGACTCGACCCATTCCTCGGTCTCGGCCGGGTCGATGTCAGGTACGGCGCTGAGCAGACCGTTGATCAGCGGTCCGGTCTCGTCAAACGAAGCCACCAGCAACCTCTCTCGGTGTCGCGCGGCGGGGTCGCGGTTCGCGCTCCTCGCCGCCTCGTCAGGACCCGTCGCGTCGGCGTAGCGTCGCCACAGCTGGGGTTGCGACTGTGCACGCCCACGCACAGGTGGTCCTAGCCATTCTGTCCCCTCACAGCGTGCGCTCACACCATAGGGCGGTCAAGAGTGCGTGATCTGCGTTACGTCTGTACCGGTTCGCGCATATATTGATACGGGGTATCGCAATGATGAGACTGAGTGCATGACTTGTGCGTTGCCGAGGTCTCATCGATTCATCAAAAAGGCACCACGCGACCTGGTTGCGAGGCATGGCCGGGGTGCGTGCACTACCTTTGGCGACGGAGGGCCCGCGTAGGGCCGGACAGAACACGCATACGACCCGGCTGCGAGTGCCGGACAGAGAGAGGGACGATCAACCAAGTGAGCACGGACACCCAGGGCGCCGGGCGCCTCGGTTTCGAGGCCGGCCAGGTGGTGCAGGAGTTCGGCTGGGGCGACGACGTCGACGACGCCCTCCGGGCGGACATCGAAAAGATCATCGGCAGCGAGCTGGAGGACGAGGACTTCGGCGACGTGACCGACGGCGTCATCCTCTGGTGGCGGGAGGACGACGGAGACCTCACCGACGCACTCGTGGATGTGCTGACCGTGCTCGACGACGGCGGCATCATCTGGATCTTCACGCCCAAGCCCGGCCGGGACGGCGAGGTGGGCCACAGCGACATCCAGGAGGCCGCCACGACCGCCGGTCTGCAGACCACCAGCACCTTTGCCATCGCGGAGGACTGGTCGGCGACCCGGCTCGCGTACCGGGGCCGCGGCAAGTGATGGCCCGACAGGTCTGAGGCCGTGACCGAGTCCGCCGCGCCGGCCGCTCCCACGGAGTCGCTGAAGCCGGGTGACCCCGCACCCGACTTCACGCTCCCTGACACGCACGGGACCCCGACCACGCTGTCGGACCTGCGTGGGACGCCGGTGCTCGTCGTCTTCGTGCCGTTCGCGTTCTCCGGGACGTGCACCAGCGAGCTGTGCGAGCTGCGCGACAACATCGAGGACTTCGAGACCGCGGGCGTGCGGCTGCTCGTCATCTCGACGGACGCCGTCTTCACGCTCAAGGCGTGGCAGGCGGCAGAGGGCTACCAGTTCGACCTGCTCTCCGACTTCTGGCCGCACGGCGAGGTGGCGCGTGACTACGGGGTGTTCGACGAGAGCTCGGGGATCGCACTGCGGGGCACGTTCCTGATCGACGCCGACGGGATCGTCCGCTGGTGCGTGGTCAACCCGCGCGGTCAGGCACGCGACCTGGAGGACTACCGGCGGGCCGTAGTGGAGATCTGATCCGGTCAGTTCGTAAAATTGACCTGGTTCGGGGCTGGGGCCAGGTATTGTGGTCCGCTGCCAGGGCTCATAGCTCAGTTGGTTAGAGCGCCACGTTTACACCGTGGATGTCGGGGGTTCGAGTCCCTCTGGGCCCACCTTGAGATGACGCGGGACATCGTTGATCGATGTCTCGCGTCATCGTTCGTTGCGGCGCCGTTGCGGTCTTGATCAGTCCGCTTCGACCATGCAGTTGGGCCTGCTCTGAGGGTGCCTACCAGCCGAGGTGGGAGACGCCGAGGACTGCTCGGGCCTCGGCCTCGGCAGCGATCGCGTCGGGATGCCGGCCGAGGCAGCTAGGGCTCACCTTCGGCCATGGCTCGGCGTTATAGAGCCCGTCGAGCGCCTCGACCAGCGGTTCTCGGACGTCGGGTACGGAGTGCCCGAGGCGTTCGGCGTTGTCGGCATAGTCGATCCCGGCCCGACAGAACGCCTCGAAGAACACGTCCTTGTCGGCAACAGCTCTGCGGCGTCTGTGCCCCTGATAAGCGAGGCAGACCATGCTCGACCGCTGCGCGCCGATCACGAAGCGGACGGGCGCGTCGGGAAACCAGGTCGCCGCGTACGACCCGCCACGGTTGAATGTCTGGACCATCTGCGCGAACGATGCCCATAACCAGTCTGTGTCGGTCCACTGGTCCAGGTCGATCATCACTCGTCCGTTCACGACGAGACGCACCCCACCAGTCAGTTTTATTGCGTGTCGTGATCGGGCGACATTCTCGATCGGTGAGAAGTCTGTTCGACGAGAGGTGTGCAGGTAGGTGCGAATCTCAACTGTCCCGAGCCAGGGCCGTTGCGATGGGCGCATCAGTGCGATTCGGAGCGCGCGAGCCGGTAGGGGCCGGCTTCGAGCGCGCGTGCGACGGCGTCGGGCAGCAGCTCGGCGTGCATCGGGGCATGAGTAGCTGCCCAGGGTGCGAGCTTGCTACAAAACCCGTCGAGGTCTGCCTCGGCCTGTGCGAGGGCGGCACGGACCTCGTCAGGGGCGACCCGGAAGACCGGCCGGTCCGGGTCCTCGGCGTCCTGCACGATCTCGACGAGTCCCTCGCGCAGAGTGATCCCGGCGTCGGGGCTGTGTCCGAGCCAGCACCCCGGAAGGCTGCCCTCGAGCACGTCGAGGATCTCGGAGCGTTCGTCGATCGAGTAGCAACAGCCGGGCGTGATCGAGATTCCGGTGCTCGTCTCGATGAACCGCAGACCGCCCATCGCGATCGGTTGGGCGTCGCCCGGATCATGCGGGCCCAGAGCCCGTCCGAGGTAGACGGCGAGGCTCGCTGCCTCGTCGCCCTTCTCGTCAGCGTGGAACCAGCGCAAGACCTGGTGCACCGCTGTCCCGACCTCGACGTCGGACATGTCGCCGTGCAAGGCCTGGTACCAGAAGCCCTCGCGCCCGACGACGGGCCACAGGTCGAACGCGTCGTCGCCAAGGACCTCGATCACCGGCTCGGCACGCAGGGCTGTCATGCGGGCAACCGTGCCAGCGGCAGGTAGCCGCGGTCAACGAGAAACCGTTCGTACCTGGGTCGACGACCTGTGCCGTTGAGTCGCTAGGCCCCCGTCGTGAGCGAGTGCAAGCATCTCTCGAAGGCGCCGAGCACCGGGCGGCCGGGGCGCGGGTCGAGAATCGCGAACGTGACGTGCTCGAATCTCGGTCGGCCGGAGAGGGCCTCGGCGAACGCGGTTGCGACCTCGGTCGGATCGTTGCCGAACACTCCGCAGCCCCACGCGCCGAGGACGAGGCGTTGGAAGCCGTGGGCGGCCGCCACGTCGAGTACCCGGGCCGCCCGACGGTCCAGCGTGGCGTTCACGTCGCGCGTGGCGGCAGGCTGGCCGCGCTCGATCGCGGAGCGGTTCGGCGCTGCCGCCGTCAGGAACGTGACCAGGTGGGGCTCGGCGAGCAGGGCACCGTCGTCGTCCCGGAACACCGGAACACCCGGCGAGACGATGATTCTGTCGCTGTAGAGCAGGGACGACTCTCGCCGGTGATGCTCGTAGAACTCCGGTGTGGCGGTCTGGGTCGCGTACAGCGCCGAGCTGCGCGCTATCGCCTCCTCCTGGGCCTGGGCTCCGTTGAGGAACCCGCCGCCTGGGTTGCGCGCCGACGCGAAGACCAGGCAGGCGGTGCCCGGTCCGAGGCGTCGCGCTGCTTCCAGGCTTGACTCGTCGCACACCTCGACGGTGGTCGCGTCGGACCGGGTGGCGCCCCTCGGGAGCCGCGCGTCCGGCAGGATCAGCCGGGTTCCGGCGATCGCGGCGTCGACGTGCTCCGCGATGTCGATCCGCCGCCCGCCCGCGCGGTAGCTGCCTGTTCGGACGACGTCCATGGTCTCGGCGGCGAGGGCCCGGAACCGGTCCCGGCTCGTGGTCGGGGATGTCATGGCCGCAATGCTGGGCTCAGGCGACGGGATCGGTCCACCGTATTCTCATGTCACGCTGGAGCGATGCCGACTGACGGAGTGGTCCTGGACTGGCGCGGACCGGTGTCCGACGCCGAGGTCGCCGATCTCACCGAGTCCCACGGAGGCAACCCGGAGCCCGGCTGGTGGGACCGGATCCGAGGTCACTCGCTCGGGTGGGTCTCCGAGTGGCTGTTCGTCGACTTCGAGCCGCACCTCGAGTCGTTCTACCTGGAGTCCTGCGGTTTCCGGCCGACGTCCGCCGGGCTCGTCCACCTCACCGACAGTTGACCGGACAGCGCAGTCGTCAGCCTGGGTGCCGTACACCCCGGCACACCGCAGCCTGGTTGCGCGCGAGCGCCCCGGGCAACCTGGTGATGGTCCGGCGAGACCGCCGGACATCGGATCGCCACAGGGCAGAACGGGAGACGGACATGACGACGGACGGCTACCTCGGGCTATGGGTGACAGCGGACGGGCACGTGCGGCAGCGGCTGCTGCCCGACGGCCGGTACGACGAGGCGCGCGGCGACCGGGAGAGCGCCTATACGGGGCGGTACTGGATCGAGGGCGACCACATCCGGTACAAGGACGACACGGGGTTCAGCGCGGACGGCGACTTCCGTGACGGGGTGCTGTACCACGGCGGCATGGTGATGTACCGGCGGGACTAGGCTCGGGCCGCGCTGGTCGCCGCGCGCACGCGCAGGCTCAGCGCGACGCCGAGGACGACGACGGCGGCCGCGCCCGCCGCGACGGCCGTCGGCACGGAGTGCGGCGCGCCGTCCCACCTCGCGACGGCGATCCAGGCCAGGCCCCACGCGATGGCCGCGGCCACGGCGACGCGGCCCTTGCTGCGCACGGCGAGGGCGATCCCGACACCGCCGACCGCCACCAGGGCCGCGACCGCCCACCAGTTCGGATCGATCCCCGCGCCGTCGAATCCCGAGCTGGTGAGGGCTGCCGCGACGTTGGCGGCAGTGGCCACGCAGACCCAGCCGAGGTAGACGCCGAGTGCGCCGTCGAGGAACAGGCGGTCCAGCATCCCGCTCGCACGGGTCCGCATCAGGATCACGAGAACTCGGCTGAGCAGCGCGAGCAGGACCGCGATGACGGCGACGCTCACCCAGAGCCAACCCGCCTGGACCACCAGGATCCAGGCCGCGTTCAACAGCATCGTCCCTGCGACCGGCAGTCGGAGGCTGCGCTGACGGTCCGCGGACGCCGGGGTGGGGAACCACTGCAGCACCGTGTACCCCGCGAGCCCGGCATAGACGACGGTCCAGATCGAGAAGGCCGCGGACGCGGGCGCGAGCAGGGTGGCGTCGGAGGCGAGCGCGCCGCCTGCCGCTGACGCGATGGGCGTTCCCCCGAAGACGCCGACGCCGATCATGGAGCCGACGAGGCAGGCCAGGTAGCTGAGGGTGACGACGATCTGCTGGATCCGATCGGTGAGATGCATGCGGTCCTCGCTCCTCGAGTCGGTCGTCCTGAATATCGCTAGCCTATCTAGTAATCTGCCAGGATTCACGTTGTCGAGCGAAAGGCGGTAGCGCCATGGACGACGGCGCTCAGGTCCTGGTCACGGGTGCGACCGGCTACATCGGCGGACGACTGGTGCCCGAGCTGCTCGCCGCCGGGTATCGCGTACGTGTGCTGGCCCGGCATCCCGAGCGCATCTCGTCCCGCGACTGGGCCGACGACGTGGAGGTGCTCGCCGGCGACGCCACGGAACGGCCCGACCTGCGCCGGGCGCTGGAGGGCGTCGACGTGGCCTACTACCTGATCCATGCGCTGGGCTCCGGGCCGGGGTTCGCCGAGCGTGACCGCGGCACGGCCCGCGACTTCGCAGCAGCCGCCCGGGAGGCCGGTGTCCGGCGCGTCGTCTATCTCGGCGGTCTGTACCCCGACGTCGAACGGCTCTCGCCGCACCTGGAGTCCCGGCGCGAGGTCGAGCAGATCCTCCTCGACAGCGGTGTGCCGACGATCGTGCTGCGAGCGGCGGTGATCCTCGGGTCGGGCAGCGCGTCCTTCGAGATGATGCGGTACCTCACCGAACGGCTGCCGGCGATGGTCGCGCCGCACTGGATCAACAACCGCATCCAGCCCATCGCCGTGCGCGACGTGCTGCACTACCTCGTGGGCGCGGCGAGCATCCCGCCCGAGGTGAGCCGGGGGTTCGACGTCGGCGGTCCGGACGTCCTGACCTACCGCGAGATGATGCAGGGCTACGCGGCGGCCGCGGGGCTCCGTCCCCGGATCATCCGTGCCGTCCCGGTCCTGACCCCGCGCCTGGCCAGCCTGTGGGTGGGCCTGGTGACGCCCGTGCCGCCGGCGATCGCCCGCCCGCTCGTCGGATCCCTGGTGCACGAGGTCGTGGCGCGCGAGCACGACATCGCGGAGTACGTGCCCGATCCGCCCGAGGGCCTCATCGGATTCGACCGGGCGGTCGAGCTCGCGCTGGCGCGTATCCGGGACCTGGACGTGCGGACGAGCTGGGTGTCGGCGTCCACCCCGGGAGCGCCGTCCGACCCGCTGCCCGACGACCCCGACTGGGCGGGCGGAAGCCTGCTCGTGGACGACCGGTCGATAGAGGTGAACGCGACCCGCGAGGCGCTCTGGACGGTGATCGAGGGCATCGGTGGGGCGCACGGCTGGTACTCGTGGCACCTGGGCTGGGTGGCCCGTGGCCTGCTGGACCGGCTCTTCGGCGGTCCAGGGCTGCGCCGCGGACGCCGCCACCCGCAGTACCTCGCCCCCGGAGACGCGCTCGACTGGTGGCGCGTCGAGAAGGTGGTCCGGGGCGAGCTCCTGCGGCTGCGGGCCGAGATGCGCCTGCCGGGTCTGGCCTGGCTCGATCTGTCCGTCGAGGGCGAGCCCGGCGAGCGGCCGACGTTCCGCCAGCGCGCGGTCTTCTCACCGCAGGGGCTCCCGGGGCAGCTGTACTGGTGGGCCATCAGCCCGTTCCACGGCATCGTGTTCGGTGGAATGCTGCGCAATATCGCCCGGGCCGCGGAAGAGGTCGGCGCGGACCCGGAGCGCTGAGCCCGCCGGCTGCCCAAGAGGGTTGATCTCGGGTCCCGGCGCCCGGAGGCGGCTCGGCGCCTCCAGGCGTCGGGGCGTGCGTTCGCTACTCCTCGAACGGGACGTTGCCACGGCAGGCCACGCCGGGGCTCGGGACGGCACCCTTGAGGTCGTGGCTGACGTACTTGCCGTAGCTCTGGACGTGCCCGCCCGTGACGAAGTCGTCGTCGAACTCCGGCGGCTGGACCTCCTGGTCGTCGGGCAGGTCCTGACCCGAGAACGCGCACGCCGAGCTGGCGTTGGACGCTCCCGGGATCGGCTCCCCTTTTCCGTTGGTCTCACCGGCGTGCGCTGACATGGAGCCACCCACGGCCAGCCCTGCGGCGACGACGCACGTCAGGAAGACGCGCTTCATGCTCACCACCTCCTTGTGGCGAGGAGCGTCCGGGTAGGTTGGGCGAACCCGGTCCGCCCCCCTGGCCAACGTACGTCCGGGCCCCCGCCGGCACAGCCCGGGGCGCAGAGATCACCCGTGCCGTCGGCTGACCCGAGGTCGATGACGCTCCAGGCGCCCTCCGAAGCTCTGCCAGGATGACGCCGTGACCAGTCATATTGCCCGGTATCAAGCTGGGGACCACGACGGCGTCTGGCGGGACCTGCGAGCCCTGGGCATGGACGCGTTCGGTGTGCGCCACAGGGAGGACGCGCAGGCGGTCGCGCGCGAGATGGCGAGCCGGGCGCGACAGAACGTGGAGACGCTCGTCGAGCGGCTGCAGGCGGACGGTTTCACCGCCACCAGGAACGACGACGACGCGACCCCGCGCCCGCCCCACTTCCCGCCCGCCGACGGCGCGCCCGCGCTCGCCGACTGGATGGAAGAGACGTTCGCGCCGTTCCCGATGACCGTCGCCGCATGGATCCGCCAGGTCGGGGACGTGTGGCTCGTGGGCGAGCACCCGAGGTGGCCCGAGAGCGTCCTGGCCGACCCGCTCGTGGTCGAGTTCGAGCACACCGTCCACGGCGGTGGCGCTCGCGGGTACTACGAGGGGGAGTGGAAGCTGTGGACCGAGGACGATGAGAGGGACGCCTACCCGTTCCAGCTCGACTACGCGCCTGACGCCCTGCACAAGGCCAACATCAGCGGCGACGGGCCGTACGGGATCCTCCTGTCGGGATCGGGCGTCGACGGCCTGGTCGGTCCGACGACGTGGTTCGTCGACGACCTCAACGACGCGTTCGCGGCGGGCGGTTTCCCCGGGGAGCTGCGCGCCGAGGGGTACGTGGACCCGCCCGCCGGCCTGCGCGAGGGACTCGCCCGGGACCTGCTGCGGCTCTGACCGCGCCGCTCCACCGGTGCGCGGTCACGTCACCAACCCGCTGCGGTAGGCGTAGACCACCGCCTGCACGCGGTCGCGCAGGCCGAGCTTGGCCAGGAGGCGGGAGACGTACGTCTTGACCGTCTCCTGGCTGATCACGAGCGTCGCGGCGATCTCGCCGTTCGACAGGCCGTTGGCGATGAGGCGCAGGACCTCCAGCTCGCGCGGGGTCAGCGCGGTGTCGCCCGGGACGTTCTCGACGGGCCGGATCCGCGCCGCGTACCTGCCCACGAGCTGCCGGGTCACCTCGGGTGCCAGCAGCGCGGCCCCCGACGCGACGGTGCGGATGCCGTTCAGCAGCTGCGCGGCCGGGGCGTCCTTGAGCAGGAACCCGCTGGCCCCGGCGCGCAGCGCCTCGTAGACGTACTCGTCGAGGTTGAACGTCGTCACGACGAGCACCTTGACCGGATGCTCCACCCCGGCGCCGGCGAGCAGGCGGGTCGCCTCGATACCGTCGAGGACCGGCATCCGGACGTCCATCACGACGACGTCGGGGCGCAGCCGGCGGGCGAGGTCGACGGCGGCTCGCCCGTCGCCGCAGTCGCCCACCACCTCGAGGTCGGGCTGGGCGTCGATGATCGTCGCGAAACCGGTGCGGATCAGCACCTGGTCGTCACAGACCAGCACGCGGGTCGGCGCGGTCACGACCGGCCCCCGGTCGGGATGCGGGCCAGCACGACGAAGCCGCCGTCGTCCGACAGCTGGGCGCTGAGCTCGCCGCCCAGGGCGGCTACCCGCTCACGCAGCCCGACCAGGCCGCGCCCGCTGCCGCCCGGCGAGACGCTGCGGGCCCGTCCACCGGCTCGTGGGCCCGGCCCGTCGGTGCTGACCTCCACCGTGATCTCCCTGTCGTCGTAGTGCACGGTCACCGCCGTCGGGCGGCCGTGGGCATGCTTGAGGGCGTTCGTCAGCGACTCCTGCACCACGCGGTGCGCGGCGCGTTCGGCGCTGCCCGACGACGTCGCCGGCGTGCCGTGCTCGGTGAGCTCCACCGGCTGTCCGGCCCGCCGGGTCTGCTCGACGAGCGCGCCCAGGTCGCCGTCCGGCTGCGTCCGGGCGGGGCCCTCGTGGCCGGGGTCCAGCAGGTCGAGCAGGTTCCGCAGGTCGCTGATCGCGAGCCGGCCTGTGTCGCCGACGGCGGTCAGCGTCTCGTCGAGACGGTCGGGCGAGGTGGTCAGGTACCGCGCCGCCTCGGTCTGGACGACCATCGCCGTGACGTGGTGCGTCACGACGTCGTGCAGCTCGCGGGCGATGCGGGTGCGTTCGGCGGTGCGGGTCTCCTCGGCGACCCGGAGCCGTCGCTCGGCCTCGGCCGCCCTGGTCGAGCGCACCCAGGCGCCGACACCCCACGCGAGGGCCATGACCAGGTAGAACGTCAGGTACTCGTCCACCCGCTCGGCCCCGGTCAGCCGGTCGAGCGCGACCGCCAACCCCACGTATGCCACGGAGAGCGCGGCGACCACGAGCCGACGGCGGTGCGCCAGGTGTGCCCCCGTGCTCACCAGCGCGATGCCCAGCGCGTTGGCCGCGAACGAGTGGTAGCCCTGGACCTGGCCGAGCACGAAGCCGAGCGAGACCAGCGCGACGCATACCGCCGGCCACCGCTGGCGCACCGCGAGCGGGAGGCACTGGAGCGCGATGACCAGCACCGCGACGGCGTCGAACGGGCGAGCGGGCACCTCGCCGACCTGCGTCCCGTACTCCCGCAGCACCGGCACGAACCCCGCACCGGCGAGCGCGAGGGCGAACGGCAGGTCCCGGACCGTGACGTCGAGCCGGTGCCACCGGTCGCGCCACCGGTTCGGGACCCGCCGGAGTTCGATCACCGGGGGAGCGTAGCTGCCGCGTCCGACCGGGCGGAGCGGCGCAGCGGGACCATGTGCCCGCGCCGGTACGCCATCCGGATGAACACCGCGGCGGCCGCCACGCAGAACACGATCGAGTAGACGCTGCCCTCCGGGCCGAACTCGCCGCCCGTGATCAGCATCGGGCCCGACGTCGAGGCGTCCAGCAGGCCCTGCGGGGTGTTGTTGCCGGAGACCTCGGTGCTGAAGACCGCGCTCCCGGCGATGTTCCAGCCGAGGTGCAGACCGATCGGCACCCACAGCTTGCGGGTGGCGACGTACGCGGCGGTGAGCATGCCGCCCGCCTCGACGGCGATGGCGAGCGCGCCCCACAGGCTGGCGTTCGGGTTGATCAGGTGGGCCAGGCCGAACAGCAGGCTGGTCGCCGTCAGGGCGATCCACGTGCCGGTCCACCCCTCGATGATCCGGAACAGGACGCCGCGGAACATCAGTTCCTCGCCCACCGCGACCGCGGCCATGAAGCCGACGAGCCCCACCGCTCCCGTCACCGTGCCCAGGCCGTGCACCGTGTAGCTGCCCAGGAAGGCGAGGTTGACGATGACCAGGGCGAACAGTGCGACACCGAGCAGCGTGCCCCACCCGAGCCCGGACACCGCGCCCTCCCGGGACACCTCCACCACGTCGCGGCGTTCGGTGCGCCGCACCACCCAGGCATAGACGAGGACGGCGAGCACTGCCGTCGCGAGCCCCACCACGAGCGCCAGCCAGGGGTTGTCCCCGACCAGCGCCAGACCTTGGCTGCCGAGGAACGAGACCGCCAGAACGGCTACGAGCTGCCACACCAGACGCACGATGACTCCTTCGAGAAGCCGCGGCCGGAGCGCCGCGGACTACCCAGAACGCTATGGATCGGGCGGCGCGCGGTAGTCACCGCAGGGTGGACATTCGCGGGTAGCTCGCACGGGGGACAGGCGAGCTCTGCCGGCCCCGGAAGATGAACACCATGTGAACAAAGATCGAACTGTTCACCTGAACGTCACCCACTGGTCAAGTGTGATCTGTGCACACGTCACCATGGTGTGGTGACCGAGATGATTCTTCTCGTCGTGGTCGTGCTCACCGCACTCGCCTTCGACTTCACGAACGGCTTCCACGACACGGGCAATGCCATGGCGACCTCTATCGCCACCCGAGCACTGACACCCCGCCGGGCGGTCCTGCTGTCCGCGGCCCTGAACCTGGTCGGTGCGTTCCTGTCGCTGTCGGTGGCCGCGACCATCGCCAAGGGACTCGTCGACGCCGACGTCATCACCCTGGAGGTCGTGTTCGCCGGGCTGGTGGGCGGCATCGTCTGGAACCTGCTCACCTGGCTGGTCGGCCTGCCGTCCAGCTCGTCGCACGCGCTGGTCGGCGGTGTCGTGGGCGCGGTGCTGGCGGCCGCGGGCACCTCCGGCGTGCTGTGGGAGGGCGTCCTCGCGAAGGTCCTGGTCCCGGCCTTGATCGCCCCGATGGTCGCCATCGCGGTAGCCGCGACCGGTACCTGGCTCGTCGCGCGGCTGACCCGAGGGCTGCCGCAGGACGTCACCTCGCGCGGGTTCCGCTGGGGCCAGGTCGGCTCCGCCTCCCTGGTCTCCCTGGCGCACGGCACCAACGACGCGCAGAAGTCGATGGGCATCATCCTGCTCGCCCTCATCACGGCCGGCGCCGTACCGGCGGACTCGGGCGTCCCGTTCTGGGTCATCCTGTCCTGCGCCCTGGCCATGGCGCTCGGCACCTACACCGGCGGCTGGCGGATCATCCGCGCCCTCGGCAAGGGCCTCGTCGAGATCGACACCCGGCAGGGGATGGCGGCGGAGACGTCGTCGGCGGCCGTCATCATGCTGTCCAGCTACTTCGGCTTCTCGCTGTCCACGACCCACGTCGCCACCGGCTCGATCCTGGGCTCCGGCGTCGGTATGCCGGGCGCGACGGTGCGCTGGGGGCTCGCGGGCCGCATGCTCGGCGCCTGGATGCTCACGCTGCCCGCGGCCGGCCTGATCGGTGCGCTCTGCTTCTGGGTGCAGCACGGGGTCGGCGGTGTGCTCGGCAGCGTGCTGGTGCTCGGCATCCTGCTCGCGTCGGCCGCGGCCATCTGGATCGCCTCGCGCCGCAAGCCGGTCGACCACACCAACGTCAACGAGGCCTGGGACGAGGAGCGTGGGGCCGGGCTCGAACCGGTCGCCGCGACCACCGGGGAAGCCGGTCCGCTGCACGTCGCACCGGTCGAGGCGGGCGCGACGACGTCGGCGGCTGCCGCCGCGATCGACGCCCTCGACGTCGTCCCGGTGGGTGCGGGAGCGGCCGGATCCTCATCGGCCGGTGGGACACCGAACGCCTCCGGGAAGGGAGCAGCGGAATGAGCGGCATCATCGAGTGGGGCGCGCTGGGGCAGGTCGTCCTCGTCGGCCTGCTGGTCGGGGCGGGCGTCCCCGCACTGTTCGCACTGGGGCTCCGGCTCCTCACGCTGCCGGTCCGGGCCGCAGCCGCCGAGGCCGACGACACGCACGACGGCGCCGCAACGGTCGGCGCAGCCCCTGGCCTCGGCCGACGGCTGGGCGGCTACCTGTGCCTGGCCCTGTGCGTCGCGGCCATCGCCACCGGGCTGGCGTTCCTGGTCTCCGGCGGGCACTGACCGAGGTTCGCGCCTTGACGAGCAATCTCGACCGGATCCGGGCGGAGATCGCCGCCCACGAGTCCAACGCCTGGGCGCGGGACCTCGGCTACGAGCCGCTCTACTCCGCGGCCCCCGGCGCCCGGATTGCCCTCATCGGCCAGGCGCCCGGACGCAAGGCGCAGGAGAGCGGCGTGCCGTGGAACGACGCCAGCGGCGTCAGGCTGCGCACCTGGCTCGGCGTCGACGACACCCAGTTCTACGACCCCGACCGGTTCGCCCTCGTCCCGATGGACTTCTACTACCCGGGCAAGGGCGCCTCCGGCGACCTGCCGCCACGCAAGGACTTCGCCGCGCTGTGGCACGGGCGGATCCTCACCGAGCTGCCGGACCTCCGGCTCACCGTCCTCGTCGGCGGCTACGCCCAGAAGCACTACCTGGGCGCCCGGGCGAAGCCGACCCTCACCGAGACCGTGCGCGCCTACGCCGAGTACCTGCCGTCGACCATCCCGCTGGTGCACCCGTCGCCGCTCAACTTCCGCTGGCAGTCCAAGAACCCCTGGTTCGAGGAGGAGGTGGTCCCGGCGCTGCGCACGCTGGTGGCCGGGGCGCTCGCGGGAACGTGACGACGGCAGCCGCAGGCCGTTACGCATGCCGCCGGTGCGGCCGGTGCTGTACGTTGCGTCGGTGCTGAGCGAGCCGCCCCTCTGGCCGGCGCTGCAGGCGCCCCCGCGGGCGCCGGGTGCCCGGCGGGGTGCGCGCGCCTCGCGCCGACGGCGGGCGGTCGGCATCGTCGCCGTCGGCGTGAGCCTGATGATCGCGGCGGGCGGCGCGTACGCGCTCGGCCCGTTCGGTCCCTTCGGTCCGGACACGCAGGCCGCCGACCCGCAGCCCGTCGCGGCGGACGCCCGGGCGGCGGTGGCCGGGAGCGCCGCGCTCCGCGCCGACCTGGTCGGCGGGATCAAGGCTGCGCGAGCCGTTCAGAAGAGCCCGGACGGCAAGGCCGCGGCGAAGCCCGAACGCCAGAAGCTCGACGCCGCGATCGAGGACGCGGGGGACCTGGTGACGTCCCTGGAGGCGGTGGCGTCGTCGCCGTCGGGCACTGCGACCGAGGTCAGAACAGTGCTCGAGCGGACCAGCGCGCTCCACCAGGACGCGCCCGCGGTCACCGCCGCCCTGCGCGACGCCACCGCCGCCGTGGTCGCCTCGGGCCGACAGGTTCGGCAGGACCGGGCCGCGGAGGCCCGGACCGAGGACGCCCCCGCCGCCGTCCGCGCCCAGATCGAGGGTGACGACGCGGAGGTGGACGGCACCGGCCCGGCCGCTGGGGACACGGGCGGGGACAGGGACGGGGACGCCGCCGTCGAGGGGGCCGACGACGGGACCGGCACGACCACCCCCGCCGGTACCTGTCCCGAGCCGGACCAGGTGTGGTCCGCGGAGAACGGCCACCTGTCGTCGTCGGAGCTGGCGCAGATCCCGTTCGCCTCCGGGCACTCCGTGCGGGCGGACGTCGTCGGCGGGCTGGCCGAGCTGAACGAGGCATTCGCGGCCGAGTTCGGCGTGAACCTGACCATCAACTCGTCCTACCGCACGTACGCGGAGCAGGAGTCGCTGTTCGACCCGTCGTCCAGGACTGCCGCGCCGCCCGGCTGCTCGAACCACGGCACGGGCCTGGCGATCGACATCGGCGGGGGCGTCGAGGCGTTCGGCTCGGCCCGGTACGACTGGCTCAAGGCCAACGCCGAGGCGTACGGCTGGGTGCACCCGCCGTTCGCCGAACCGTCCGGGCGCAACCCGGAGCCCTGGCACTGGCAGTCGGTGCAGGCGCCGAACAGCTACTGACGGGCTGTCCGGCGCTCGGCGCTACCGGCTCACCCGCACCGGCTCCCACGCGAACCCGTCCGGGTCGGTGAACGCGCCGAGGTCGCTGTTCACCGCGATCCGGTGCGAGCCGGACCCCTCGGGGGCCACCCCGCCGTCCTTGGCCAGCGCGGCCCGCTTGTACAGGCCGAACCCGATGGGGCTGGAGCCCATCTTGAAGTCGACGTAGGAGCCGAAGCTCTTGCCCACGGTCAGCCCGCGTGCGGCGTAGAACTTCTTGCTCGCCGACACGTCGTCCGCCCCGATGAGGAGCACTACTGTGTCGACCTTCCGTGAGACAGGGGCGGTGTCCTTCTTGGCGGACGTCGCGATCTTCCAGATGGTGCCGTCGGGCGCCTGGACCGCACCGCCGTGGCCCCACATGGACTTGGCCACGGGCTTGAGCACGGTGGCGCCCGCGGCGACTGCGGCGTCGAACAGGGCGTTGACGTCACCCGGCTGGGAGCAGACGAGGGACAGGTGGAACCCGCGGAACCCGCTGGTGGGTGTGTCGGACTCGCGGAGCTGGAGCCGGTCGCCCAGGTCGAGGGCGTCGTAGAAGGAACGTGCGGAGCTGAGGTCGGTCACCTCGAGGGTGACGGAGTCGATGTTTGCCATGCCCACCACGTTAGGTTCGGCGTGCCGCCGGGTGCTTCTCGATTCCTGACCGACCTCCTAACCACCTTCCTGACCGCTCGGAACTGCTCGCGGTAGCCTCCTGGTGTGCCTCTCGCGCCGGAGCTGCTCACCTGGTTGCTCGACGCCGACCCAGCACTGCGCTGGCAGGTCGAACGCGACCTCGCCGGCGCGCCCGAGGACGTCTGGCGGGCAACCCGGGCACGGGTCGCCACCGAGGGGTTCGGGGCCCGTCTCCTCGCGCGGCAGGACCCGGACGGGCAGTGGGCGGGCGGCGCCTTCTTCCCGGCCGGCTACCAGGGCGACGAGGAGGGCCAGCCCTGGACCGCCACGACCTGGTCGCTCAGCAGCCTCCGCGACTGGGGTCTCGACGCCGCAGCGCTGGCCGGGACCGCGGAAAAGCTCGCCGCGAACAGCCGGTGGGAGTACGACGACCTGCCCTACTGGGACGGCGAGGTCGACTGCTGCATCAACAGCTGGACGCTCGCCAACGGGGTGTGGCTGGGCGTCGACGTCTCCGGCATCGCCCAGTGGTTCGTGGATCACCGGCTTCCCGACGGCGGCTGGAACTGCGAGTGGGTGGAGGGCTCGACGCGCTCGTCGTTCCACTCCACGCTCAACTCCCTCAAGGGTCTCCTGTACTACGAGACCGAGGCGCGGACCGGCGCCGGCGCCGACGTGCGCGCCGCCCGCCGGGCCGGCGAGGAGTACCTCCTGGAGCGCCGGCTCCTCCACCGGCTCTCGACCGGCGAGCCCGTCGGCCCGTGGGCCACCCGGTTCGGATACCCGTTCCGCTGGGGCTTCAGCGCCCTGAACGCCCTCGACTACTTCCGCGCGGCGGCGCTGCACGACGGCGTCGCGCCTGATCCCAGGCTTGCCGACGCCGTCGGCGTGGTCCGCGCCGCCCGCCGCCCGGACGGCACCTGGCTGCAGGAGGGGCGCCATCCGGGGCGGGTCTGGTTCGAGATCGACGTCCCGCCGGGGGAACGGTCGAAATGGCTCACCTTCTACGGCACGCGCGTGCTCGACTGGTGGGACGGCGCGCGCCGCGCATAACGCTCGGGCCGCTCAGGCCTCGTCGCTCCCGCGTGGCACCCGGAGCAGCAGCGGGACCAGGACGGCGCCGACGACGAGGTGGGCGAGGGCGAGCACCACGGCCGAACCGGTGGTCATCTGGGCCGACAGGAACGGCAGGAACGACACGAGCACGACGGCGACCGCGAGACCCGTCCAGATCCGCCTGCCGTACCGCGTGATCTTCTCCAGCAGCGCGAGCGCCGCCCAGCCCGCGAGGGACGCGCCGAGCGTGATGATCACGAACGAGGCCAGGTTCAGGTCCAGGGGAGCCTGACCGGGCTGCTCGACCACCAGGTCGTTGCCGAGCAGCGGTTCGCCCACCAGCCAGACGAGGGCGGCGGCGGCCACTGTTGCGGCCACCGCCAGAGCACGGGCACCGACGCGGTTCGGGGTGCGGGTCTTCTGCTGCAGGTCCGTCATGGCGAACTCCTTCAGGTAGTGAATGGTTCAGGTGCTGAAGCATGGTGAACCTAGCAGATGCTTCAGTACCTGAACAGTTCAGTTCCTGAAACAAGGAGTAGGATGGGCCTCATGAGCGCGCAAGTCGACCCGATCCTCGAGGAACTGATCGGCCTCGTCTTCGGCGCGGCCGGGCACCTCAGCGCCGACTTCAACGCGGCCGGCGCGGAGCACGGCCTGCCGCACGCCCAGGCTCTGCTGCTGGTGAACCTGGTGGAGCCGATGCCGATGCGGGCCATCGCCGACTCGCTCTCGTGCGAGCCGTCGAACGTGACGGGCATCGTGGACGGGCTCGAACGCCGGGGCCTCGTCGTCCGCCAGGCCGATCCGGCGGACCGCCGCGTCAAGCAGGTGGTCCTCACGGTCGACGGGAAGCGCACGCGCGACCTGCTCCGTGCGCGGGGGTACGCCCACGCCGAGAAGTTCTTCGACGTCCCTGGTGAGGTTCGGGTCCAGCTCCGCGACATCCTGGCCGGCCTGCTGGCGGGTGCCGCGGACGGCGTGACGGATCACCACTGCGGCGAGCCGCGCGCACAGAAGTCCTGGGGCAGGGCCGCTCACTGACGGGTGCGGCGTTCCCGCCCGGCTGTCGGTACACGTTTGACTGCCGATTTACAGCGCTGTAAATTCCCACGGTCGCAGTGATCAAGGGAGATGCAGCGTGAGTCCAGGTTCCAGTCGTCCCGTACCGCTGAGTCGTCGTTCGTTCCTCGCCGGCTCAGCGGCCCTCGTCGCGCTCGGTGCTGCCGGGTGCGCGCCGGCCTCGCGAGCCGCCGGGGGAGGCGTCACCCTGCGCTTCTACGAGCAGAAGCAGGAGGTGATCGCGTACTTCGACGAGCTGCTGCGCCGCTTCGAGGAGGACCGCCCCGGCATCACCGTGGTGCACGACTCGACGGTGGCCATCGCGCCGCAGTTCGTGCGCAACGAGCCGGCGGACGTCGGCTGCTTCAACGACAACCTCGAGCTCGCCCGCTACATCAAGCGCGGCGTGCTCGGCGACCTGTCGGACCTGCCGTCGGCGCAGACCGTCCGGACCGACATCGGCGAGCTGACCGACCAGTACGCCACCTACCCCGGCCGCACGAGCGTCCTGCCGTACTCGCTCGCCGCCGCCGGCGTCATCTACAACAAGAAGATCTTCGCCGACCACCAGCTGCCCGTCCCGGAGACGTGGTCGCAGTTCGTCGATGTGTGCGACGAGCTCACCCGGGCCGGCATCACGCCGATCTACGCGACCGACCGGGACACCTGGACGCTCTGGCAGGGCCTGTTCGACTACTCCGTCGGCAGCCTCGTCGCGCCAGGGGAGTTCTTCCGGCGCATGAAGGCGCTCGGCACCGACGTCGGGCCGGACTCCGAGGTCTCGTTCGAGAAGGACTTCGCCGTGCCGATGGAGCGCGCGAAGACCGTGTCGTCCTACTTCAACAAGGACCATGCGGTGCGTGCCTACGCGGACGGCAACCTCGCGTTCGGCAAGGGCGAGGCCGCCATGTACCTGCAGGGCCCGTGGGCGCTCAGCCAGATCGCGCTGGTCGACCCCGACCTGGAGATCGGCACCTTCCCGCTGCCGGTCTCAGAGAACCCCGACGAGCGGCAGGCCCGGGTCAACATCGACCTCGGCCTCTGGATCCCCACGGCGTCCAGGCATCAGGACGAGGCGCGCGAGCTGGTCAAGTTCCTGATGCGGCCCGAGATCATCAACGCCTACAACAGCGACAACCTCGCGTACTCCACGCTCACCGACGCCCCGCCGCAGCAGGACGAGCGCCTGGCCGGGCTCCAGGACTACGTGGACCGCGCGGCCTTCTACCAGGGGGCCGGGACCTTCGTGCCGACGTCGATCCCGCTCGGGAACTATCTGCAGGCCGCGATCCGCAGCGGCAACTTCGAGGGCATGCTCCGCCAGCTCGACGCCGACTGGCGCCGTCTCGCGGGACGGGAGGCCACGGTATGAAAGGTACAACGATGCACCGCCGCGGTGTCGAGCCGGTGTACTACCTCTTCCTCGTACCGACGCTGCTGGTGTTCACGGCGTTCGTCGTCATTCCTGCCCTGATCGGCATCTTCTACAGCTTCACCGACTACGTCGGCTTCGGGGACTGGTCGTTCCTGGGCCTGCGGAACTACGCGGCACTCTTCACCGACCCGCGGATGCTCGAGTCGTACGGCTTCACGCTCGGCTTCGCGCTGGTCACCGTCGTCGTCGCGCAGGTGATCGCCCTAGCGCTCGCCGTGGCGCTGTCCCGGCGCATCCGCTTCGCGACGACGCTGCGCACGGTGTTCGTGATCCCCATGGTCGTCTCGGGGATCGTCGTCGCCTACGTGTTCAACTTCCTGTTCTCGAACTCGCTCCCCGCCATCGCCACCGCCGTCGGCTTCGGGCCGCTGGAGGAGAGCATCCTCGGCAACCCGGACCTCGCCTGGCTCTCCATCGTGATCGTGTCCGCCTGGCAGACCATCCCCGGTGCGCTGCTGGTCTACACGGCCGGGCTGACGTCGATCCCGAACGAGCTGTACGAGGCGAGCTCGCTCGACGGCGCCTCGCCGTGGCGGCAGTTCCGGTCCATCACCGTCCCGCTCATCGCGGGCTTCATCCTGATCAACACGATCCTCGGCGTGAAGGGCTACCTCGGCGTGTACGACGTCATCGTCGGCCTGACGGGCGGCGGGCCCGGCACCGCCACGAGCAGCGTCGCGATGACCATCTTCGGCGGGTTCACCGGCGGCGACTACGCCTACCAGATGGCGAACGCCACCATCTTCCTGATCGTCACCGCCCTGATCTCCGTCGCCCAGATCGTCGCCACCCGAGGAAGGGCGGTCCAGCTGTGACCACCGTGAACACTGCCGGCCGCGTCAGCCGTGCCGGCCGGGTCAACCGCACGAACTGGCCCCTGACGATCCTGCTGGGCCTCGCGACGCTCACGGTCTTCGTGCCGCTGTACGTCACGCTGTCGATGGCCTTCAAGTCGAGCGCTCAGTCCGCGGACGGCAACGCGTTCTCCCTGCCCGCCCCGTTCAACCCGGGCAGCTTCGCCGAGGCGTGGGAGCTCACGCGCTTCCCGGTGTCGTTCGCCATCTCGCTGTCGGTAGCGGCGCTCGCCGTCCTGCTGACGCTGCTGCTCAGCTCGCTGGCCGCCTACGCCATCGCGCGGAACTGGTCCCACCGGTTCTTCCGCTGGTCGATGATCTACCTGATGGTGGCGCTGTTCCTGCCGTTCCCGGTCGTCGCGCTGCCGCAGATCCAGCTGACGGCGCTCACCAGCCTCGACAACCCCGTGGGTGTCGGGATCCTGCACGCGATGTTCCAGCTCTCCTTCAGCGTGCTGCTGTACACCGCGTACCTGCGCTCGATCCCGATCGAGCTCGAGGAGAGCGCCCGCATCGACGGCGCGAGCACGTGGCAGATCTTCTGGCGGATCATCCTGCCGCTGCTCGGGCCGATGAACGCCACGGTCGGCATCTTCGCCTTCCTTGCGTCCTGGAACGACTTCATGATGCCGTCGCTCATCATGTCCGACCCGACGTTGCAGACCCTGCCCGTCGTGCAGAACATCTTCCAGAGCCAGTTCGGCACCAACTACAACGTCGCCTTCGCGTCCTACCTGATGGCGATGGCGCCGACGATCATCGCCTACCTGTTCGCGCAGCGCTGGGTGATCAGCGGCGTGACGCAGGGCGCCGTCAAGCACTGAGCATCGGCCGCGCCTCGGCGGGGCCGCGACAAGCACCGAACCGAGCACGAGGAGAGACATGTCAGAGATCGTCGGCAGCCTGCCCGTCATCCGGCCCCTGCCGGAGGCGGCGCCGCACGCGCGGACCGAGCAGCAGGTGCACGGCACCGGCTGGCGGATCACCGTCCTGACCGACGGCGTCTTCCGCGTCGAGCGGTCGGCGGACGGCGGTTTCGAGGACCGCGCCTCCACCTTCGCGATCCGCCGCGACCTGCCGCCGGTCGACTTCGCCGTCGAACGGTTCGGCGAGGGCGTGGTGCTCACCACGCGGCGCGCGCGGCTTCGGTACGACGGCGGTGAGTTCTCCGCGAGCGGGCTCGTCGTCGAGGTGCTGGGCCGCGACTCGGGCCGCTGGCGCTACGGCGAGCCGACGCGGGACCTGGGCGGCACCGCCCGCACGCTCGACGACGTCGACGGCCGCATCGACCTGGAGCCGGGCGTCGTGGCCCCCGACGGGATCGCCGTCGTCGACGACTCGGTCTCCTTCCTGTTCGAGGACGACGGCTGGGTGGGCTCCCGGGTGCCCGGCCGGCAGGACCTGTACGTGTTCGCCCACGGCCGCGACTACCCGGACGCCGTCCAGGACCTGTACCGCGTCTCCGGGCATCCGATGCGGCTGCCGCGCTGGGCGCTCGGCAACTGGTGGAGCCGGTACCACCCCTACAGCGAGGAGTCGTACCTGGAGCTCCTGGACCGGTTCGACGACGAGGGCGTGCCGTTCTCCGTCGCGGTGATCGACATGGACTGGCACCGGGTCGGGTCGGTGCCGCCGGAGTTCGGCAGCAGCTGGACCGGCTACTCGTGGGAGCCCACGCTGTTCCCCGATCCGGAGCGGTTCCTGCGCACGCTGCACGAGCGCGGGCTGCGCACCACCCTCAACCTGCACCCGGCCGACGGCGTCCGCGCCTTCGAGGACGCGTACCCCGCCATGGCCCGCGCCGTGGGCGTGGACCCGGACAGCGGGCAGCCCGTCGCGTTCGACCCGACCGACCCCGTCTTCCTCCAGGCCTACTTCTCCGAGCTGCACCACCCGCTGGAGGCACAGGGCGTGGACTTCTGGTGGATCGACTGGCAGCAGGGCCGCACCTCTGGCCTGCCCGGCGTGGACCCGCTGTGGGTGCTGAACCACTTCCACCACATCGACGCCGCGCGCGACGGCGGGCCGGGCATGACGTTCTCCCGGTACGCCGGCCCCGGCAGCCACCGGTACGCGGTCGGGTTCTCCGGCGACACCGTGGTCTCCTGGGCGTCGCTGGCGTTCCAGCCCGAGTTCACCGCCACCGCGTCCAACATCGGGTACTCGTGGTGGAGCCACGACATCGGCGGGCACACCCGCGGGGTGCGCGACGACGAGCTGGCCACACGCTGGGTGCAGCTCGGCGTCTTCTCCCCGATCATGCGGCTGCACTCGGCGAACAACCCGTTCATCCGCAAGGAGCCGTGGGTGTTCCCGCCCGAGCACCGCGCCGCGATGGACGACGCGCTGCGGTTCCGCCACCGCATGGTGCCCTACCTGCACACCATGAACCACCGCGCCGCCGCCGGCGTGCCGCTCGTGCGGCCGATGTACCACCTCGAGCCGCGGAGCCGCGAGGCGTACACCGTGCCCAACCAGTACGAGTTCGGCAGCGAGCTGCTGGTCGCGCCGGTCACGTCGCCCCGGGACGCCGCGTCGCTGCGGGGAAGCGTGCGGGTGTGGCTGCCCGCGGGGCTGTGGACCGACATCTTCACCGACACCGTCTACCAGGGCGGGCGCACCGTGGAGATGCACCGCGGCCTGGGCTCGGTGCCGGTGCTGCTGCGTGCGGGCGGCATCCTCCCGCTCGACGCCGGGGCGGACCTCGACGCGACGCGCAACCCGACGGCGTTCGAGGTGCTCGTCGCGCCGGCCGCCTCTGGTGAGCTGGTCCTGGCCGAGGACCCCGAGGACGACTCGGTGGGTTCCGGCGACGGGCCGGCGGCGCGGACCACGCTGACCTGGGACCGGGAGCGCGGCGAGTTCCGCATCGGCGCCGCGTCGGGTGATACCCGTGTGCTGCCCGAGCACCGGGAGTGGACGGTGACCTTCCTGGCCGCGCTGCCCGAGGGGCCGGTCACGGTCGACGGTGCTCCCGCCGAGGTGAGCGGCGTCGACGGACGGTGGAGCGTGAGTGCTGCCGGGCCGACCGCCGCCGAGATCGTGGTGCAGGTCGGGGGCGGGCCGCTGCAGGTCGGTTCCGACCGGCGCGAGGCGGCACGCGTGATCCTGGAGTCCGCGCAGATCGGGAACGCGGAGAAGCTGGAGGCGTGGGATGTCGTCCGCAGCGAGCGGAGCGCCACCGAGAGGCTGGCGGAGCTCGCTGCGGTCGAGCTGCCGGAGCCGGTGCGGGCGGCCCTGGTCGAACAGCTGGCGGCGGGTCCGAGCGCGGCCTCGTAGATCGCCGTCGTCAGGGCACGGTGTGCTGTTGTGGCAGGTGCCAGGTGGGCTGAACTGTGTTCGGCTCAGGCTCGTGTTTGCGGTCTGAGCCGAACAGTTCAGCCTGGCCAAATTAAGCAGGGCCAGGCTGAACGGAGTTCAGTCCACCCGGCACCTGCCGCTCGGGTTACCTGTCCCGCGCGCCGCTACCGGCTCAGCCCAGCTCGGGGGCGCTCTCGCGGAACAGGATCGTGTGTCCCACGGTGACGTGGCGGCCCGGCTCGTCGAGGCCGTCCAGGCGGTCGAGCAGCAGGTCGAGGGCTCGTTCGGCGAGCGCCCGGGTGTCCGGCGCGACGGACGTCAGGCTCGGTGCGGTGCTCGCGCCGAGCTCTATGGCGTCCCAGCCGATGACCGCAACGTCGGCGGGGACGTCCAGGCCGTGCCGGCGCAGCGCGCGCAGTGCGCCGATGGCGGCGAGGTCGTCGCGGCACAGCAGGCCGTCGATCTCCAGCCCGGCGTCGAGCGCGGCGCCGAGGGCTTCCTCGGCGTCGCGGGCGTCGCCGTCCTGCCGCCGTGCGACGAGCAGGGACGGGTCGGCGGGCAGACCCGCGTCGTCGAGCGCCGCGCGGTAGCCCTCGAGCCGCAGCGTGGACGTCCACGAGATGCGGTCGGCCTCGTGGCCGAGGAACCCGATCCGCCGCCGCCCCATCCGGACCAGGTGCCCGACGGCGTCGCGGGCGGCGGCGACGTTGTCGATGGCCACCTGGTCGGCGCCCGCGGGCTGCGGGTCCTCGCCGAGGAACACGATGGGCATGCCGTGCGGCAGGCCGTCCAGGTCCCGGGCGGCGAGAGCCTGTGGCTGCAGCACCATGCCGTCCATGATCCCGGCCTCGCGGTCGTGCAGGACCGAGCGCTCGCCGTCCGCCGTCGCGCCGGTCTCCGCGAGCAGGAGCCGGTAGCCGCGTGCCTCGGCGACCCGCGCGAACACGTGCGCGAGCTCGGCGAAGTACGGCCGCCGGAGGTCGGGGAAGGCGAGCCCGAGCATGCTCGACCGGCCGGTCGCGAGGCTGCGGCCGGTGCGGTTCGGGCGGTACCCGAGCTCGTCGACGGCGGCCTGCACCCGCTCGCGCATCCCCGGGCTGACGTGCCGGTATCCGCGGACGACGTTGGACACCGTCTTCATCGAGACCCCCGCACGGTCCGCGACGTCCTGCAGGGTCACCCGGTTCATGTCGGCAGATTACCGTCGGCGCCCCGCAGACCCCCGTGCCGCTAGCCGACGGCGGCGTCGGCGGGGGCGCGCCGGCCGGCCACGGCCAGGCAGGTGATCGCCGCGGCCGCGGACCAGGCCTGCGGCCGGCAGGCCGCCGGGTAGGGCGCTGGGACGCCGGCGCGGGTCGCCGGATCGCCGGAGTGCAGCTCCGGGACGCGGTAGTCGAAGCCCTCCGCCGCCGCGAGCAGGCCGCCCACCGCACGCTCTGCCTGCACGGTGAGGCCGGCCCGGTGCATGCCGTGCACGACGATCGCCGTGTCATGGGTCCAGACGCTGCCGCCGTGGTACGACAGCGGCCAGTAGCCCGCCGCGCCGGTGGACATGGTGCGGATGCCGAACCCGCTGGACATCGTGGGGCCGAGCAGCAGCTCGGCGACGTGCTCCTCCTGAGCGGCGTCGAGGATGCCGGTACCGATGAGGTGCCCGATGTTGCTCGTCAGCGTGTCGACCGCTTGCTTGTCCCGGTCCAGGGCCACCGCGGGATACCGGCCCTCCGGTGTCTCCACCCAGTACGACCGGGCGAACCGGGCGCGCAGGTCGGCCGCCCAGGCGCGGAGCGCTGCCGGGCTCAGCGCCGCCGGGCTCGGCGTGGCCGCGGCCGGCTCGGTCTCCTGGGAGCCGAACGCCTCGAGCAGGTCCGCACCCGCGAGGGCGGCCTCGTAGGCGTAGCCCTGGACCTCGCAGAGCGCGATGGGGCCCTCGGCGAGCGTCCCGTCACGCCACTGGATGGAGTCGCCGGAGTCCTTCCAGCCCTGGTTCGCCAGGCCGCGGCCGGTGCGGTCGATGTAGTCGAGGAAGCCGTCGCCGTCGCTGTCGCCGTGCTCCACCAGCCAGGTCAGCGCGTTGCGCAGGGCGGGCAGGAGATCGGCCACCTCGGAGTCCGGCATACCGGCGCGCCACGCGTCGGCGAGCAGGCAGATCCACAGCGGCGTCGAGTCGACGCTGCCGTAGTACAGCGGCGGCAGGACGACGTCGTGCTGCGGCATCTCGAACGGCGTCGCGCGCAGCTCGTGCAGGATCTTGCCGGGCTCCTGCGCCGTCTCGATGTCGTGGGTGGTGCCCTGCAGCCGCGCGAGTACCTGGAGGGTGGAGGCCGCGGCCCGCGTGTCGACGGGCAGCGCGAGCCGGGCCGCCCACAGGGCGTCGCGGCCGAACAGCGTGAAGAACCACGGCGCGCCCGCGGCGAAGAAGTCGTCCGTGGGGTGGCCGGGCAGGGTGAGCCGCAGCGCGTCGAGGTCCTCGAGCGCCCTCTCGAGCCAGCGGCCGAGGCGGGGGTCGGCGTCGGCAGGGGCGGCTGGCGGGCCGGATCCGGGACGCGTGCCGGGCCAGGTCCCGCCCGCACCGCGGACGACGAGGGAGTCGTCGTGCAGCGCGAGCGACCACGCCGCCTGCGCCTCGCCCCGCGCGGGGACGTCGAGCGGCCAGGAGGCCTCGATCTCGCCGTCGGACGTCGTGGTCACCGATGCGCCGTCGGCCGTCAGCGTGAACGACTGCGCGCCGGCGCTCGCACGCGCCGTCCCGGGGGCGACGGTGACGGCCACCTCCGGGTCGACGGCGGCGGCGTCGGCCGGGGGAGCGATGCCTGCCTTGACGTCGTGCAGCGTCACGAAGTCCGGCCGGAGCCGCAGGCGCAGGGTCACCCGGACCGGCTCGGTCAGGTGCGAGGCCACCGTCCAGGTCTCGGCGAGCGCGCCGTCGGCGACCCTGCGGTCCCGCACCAGGCGGACCTTGGGGTCGGGCTGGTCGTCGTCGACGGCGCGCAGGAGGCCGCCGAACACGATGCGCGAGGCGCCCTCCGGGGCGACGGAGATGTACTCGACCGCCGACTCGGCACAGTCCAGCGTGAGTCCGCTGACGTGCCGGACGTCGCCGTGGTAGACGCCGTCGACGGGCGTGCCACCGAGGTCGCCGTCGCGGCCGGACCACACCTGGGTCGGGGCGCGCAGGGCGATGACGGCGTCGCTCAGCAGGGGCTGCATCGGCCGTTCTCGCTGCCGGTCCTGCTGCTGTCGCGCCGCGGGCTCGGGGGTGGTGCTCATTCTTTGACGGCTCCTTCACTGGAGTTCATGATGCGTCGCTGGAAGACGAAGAACACGACCGCTACGGGCACGGTCATGAGCGCCGCTGCCGCGAGCTTGATCGGGTACTGGCTGCCCTGGCTGAGCTGGCCGCTCGCGAGCGACGCGACCCCCTTGGTGAGGGTGGTCAGCGAGGGGGACTGGGCGGAGACGATGAAGTGGCTCAGCTCGTTCCACGACCCCTGGAACGAGAGGATGACGATGGTGACCAGCGCGGGCCGGGCCATCGGCAGCACCACCGACCAGAAGATCCGGAACGTGCCCGCTCCGTCGATGCGGGCCTGCTCCTCGACGGAGGCGGGGATCGACTCGAAGAAGTTCTTCATGATGAAGACGCCCGCCGCGTCGACGAGCAGCGGCAGGACCATGCCCGCGTACGAGTCGTAGATGCCGAGCTGGTTGATGACGAGGAACTTGGGGATCAGGAGCACGACGGTCGGCACTGCCATCACCGCGACGAGCGCCGCGTAGACCACGCCCCGCCCGCGGAAGCGCAGGCGGGCCAGCGCGTAACCGGCCAGCGAGTCGAAGAACACGCGCCCCGCGGTCACGAGGATCGTCACCACCGCGGAGTTCGCGAACCACACCGGGAAGTCCGACCGCAGGAACAGGCGGCCGTACGCGCCCCACGTCAGCGGGTCGGGGACCAGGGAGACGGGGTCGGCGGCGGCGTCCGCCTCGGTCTTGACCGACGTCGCCACCTGCACGAGGAACGGGTAGACGTAGACGAGCGCCAGGACGATCAGGACCACGTAGAGCGCGACCTGCCAGGCGACGGTCTTCGGCGGCAGCCGGCGTGCGGTGCGGCTCATCGGGCGTCCTCCTTCGCGCGGGTGCGCGGTGCCCGGCGTCGGGCGACGGGGCGCTCACGCAGGACCCAGCGCTGCAGGATCGTGAGGAGCACGATGATGACGAACAGGATGAACGCGATCGCCGCGCCCTGGCCCCACTCCTGGGACAGGAACGCCGACTGGTAGCTGAGGTAGGCGGGCGTCAGGGTCGTCTTGCCGGGGCCGCCCTGCGTACCGGTGTAGATCTGGTCGAAGACCTGCCAGCAGCCGATCAGCCCGAGCGTGAGGACCGTGAACAGCGTGGGCCGCAGCTGGGGGAGCGTGATGCGCCAGAACCGCTGCCAGGCGTTCGCGCCGTCCACCATCGCGGCCTCCTCGACGTCAGGACCCAGGTTCTGGAGGCCGGCGAGGAACAGCAGCATGAAGGTGCCGCTCGTCGTGAAGATCGCCATGAGCACGAACGCCGACATCGCCACCGAGGGGCCCGCCAGCCAGTCCCACCAGGACAGGCCGAGGAAGCCGTGCTCGGTCAGTGCCTGCGGCCCCGACCGGACGCCGAGGGCGCCCAGCAGGTTGTGCAGCACGCCGCTCGGCTCGTTGAACCAGTTCGGCCCGGCGATGCCGATCCGTGCCAGGACCGTGTTGACCACGCCCGACGTCGAGAAGAGGAACAGCCACAGCACCGTGATCGCCACGGAGCTGGTGACCGACGGGAAGTAGAACGCCGTGCGGAACACGCCGCGGCCCTTCAGCACCGACCGGTTCACCAGCACCGCGAGGAACAGGGCCAGGGCGGTCTGCAGCGGGACCACCAGCAGCACGTACCAGGCGTTGTTGCGGAGCGCGACGCCGAAGTCGCGCTCCGCGAGCCCGCCGCCGGTCGTCACCGCGGCGTAGTTGTCCAGGCCGACGAAGCCGACGTCCGACGACAACGGGCTGCCGCGCCCCGACCAGTCCGAGAAGCTGACCCACAGGGCCATCAGGACCGGCACCAGCAGGAAGACGCCGAGGATCAGCAGCACCGGCGCCGTGAAGGCCCAGCCGGCGAGCGCCTCCCCGCGCCGGAGCCCACGCGGGGACCCGGCGCGGCGTGGCGCTCGTGCCGGGGCCGGCGTGGGTGCCGAGGCCGCCGGGGGAGCGGACGGTGCGGACATCGCTCGCTACTCCGCTATCGCTTCGAGGTTGGACTGGGCGTCGTCGAGGATCTGCTGCGGGTCGCCGGTCTCCAGCGACTCCAGCTGGGAGTTGAGATCGGTGACGACGTCGGTGGCGCCGGCCCAGGTCGGCGGGAACTGCGCGTACTCGGCCCCGTCGAGGAACGCGGCGAGGTCCGGGTTGGCGTCGGTCCAGGCGCTCGCCGCGGACTGGATGGAGGGCATCGGGCCGAACGCCTCCGAGAAGGCGAGCTGCTGCTCGGTGCTCGTCAGGTGCTCGACGAGGCTCAGCGCGGCCTCCTGGTTGGGGCTGTCCGCCGCCATGCCCCAGCAGTTCGTGAACTGCAGCGTGCCCTTGCCCGCTGGCCCGGCGGGCAGCTCGGCGACCTGGTAGTCGACGTCGGGGAAGTCGGTGCTCAGCGCGCCGGTGATCCAGTTGCCCTCGACGACCATGGCGGCCTGCTCCTTGCCGAAGGCCTCGCCGCCCCAGCCGGAGCCCAGGTCGGCCGCGTACGCGAACGTCCCGTCCTCGAGGTGGGTCTGCACGTACTCGAGGCCCTCGACGCTGCCCGCGCTGTCGGCTACGGGCTCGCCGTCGACCACGAGGCCGCCGCCGGCCTCGGCCATGAACACGCCGAGCCGCTGGTACTCGTTGCTCAGCGCGAGGCCCACCTGGTCGCCGGTCGTCAGCGTCTTCGCGACCTCCGCCAGCTCGTCCCACGTGGTCGGGAGGTCGGCGTCGGTGAGGCCGGCGTTCTCCCACAGCTCGGTGTTGATCACGAGCGCGAGCGTCGAGAAGTCCTTGGGCGCGCAGTAGAACGTGTCGTCGATCGTGAAGTTCTCCACGAGCGAGGGGTAGAAGTCGTCGGCGTTCGCGACGAGGTCGCCGTACGGCTGGAGCGACCCGTTGGCCGCGTAGCCGGCGATGGCGTCGGGCGAGAGGTAGAACAGGTCCGGCGGCGAGCCGGCCGCGAAGCCCTGCGAGAGCTGCTGGGGCAGGTCGCTGGCGACCTGGACCTCGGCGGCGACGCCGGAGTCCTCCGACCAGGCGGCGACGGCCTCCGTGACCGCGTCGGTCTCGGCGTCGCCGGACGAGGCGATGAGGACGGAGAGCGCGTCGTCGGAGCTGGTGAGCTCGGTGGTGGCGCCGGTGCCGGCGTCGTCGGCGGGCTCCTCGAAGCCCGAGCCGCCGCAGGCGGTGAGCGTGAGCGCGCCGGTGACGAGGAGGGCCCCCGCGCCGGCGAGGCGCCGTGAGATGTGCCGTGTCATGTGTCTCTTCTCCTTTGATGAGGCAGCACGTGGTGATGACCGGTCGGGGCCTTGCCGGCGTCCTTGCCAGCAAGCCTTGCCGACAAAGTTTGAACGATCAAATTATGCTAGCCAGGAGATTAGGGAGACGGCGGGGGCGATGTCAAGGCGCGGCGGCCAACCCCCTAGGATGACGGTTCGATCGTTCAAGAGGACGGCGAGGCAGAGGCAGGGAGGACGCACCGTGGCGAAGGCTCCGACAGTGGAGGACGTCGCGCGCGCCGCCAACGTCTCCCGCCAGACGGTCTCGAACGTGCTGAACTCGCCGGGCATCGTGCGCCCCGCCACCCGCGAGCGCGTCGAGCTCGCCATCGCCGAGCTCGGCTACCGGCCGCACGCGGCCGCGCGCCGGCTGCGCACCCGCCGCAGCTCCACGATCGGGGTGCGCCTCGACCCGTACCTCGGCGGGATCTCGGGAGTCGTGCTCGACCGGTTCGTCCACGCGCTCACGGAGCGGGCCAGCGAACGCGGCATGCGGATCCTGCTCTACGCGGCGCACAGCCCTGCCGAGGAGATCGAGCGCATGGGGGACCTCGTCGACGGCGGCGAGATCGACGCGATAGTGCTCACCGGCACGTCCCGCGAGGACACCCGCACGAGCTGGCTGCAGGAACGTGACGTGCCCTTCGTGTCGTTCGGCCGCCCCTGGCGCGACGACGACACCGGTGAGCCCGCGCATCCCTGGGTCGACGTCGACGGGGCGGCCGGGACCCGTGCCGCGACGCAGCACCTGCTGGACCGGGCGGGTTCGCGGATCGCCTTCCTCGGCTGGCCCGAGGGGTCGGGGACCGGAGGCGACCGGGCCAGCGGCTGGGCCGAGGCGATGTTGCACGCCGGGGCGTCGGGCCCGCGCTGGGCGGTGGAGGAGAGCCTGGGCCTGGCCCGGGACGTGGCAGGTGCGGAGCTCGCCGCCGACCCGGCGGTGGACGGGATCGTCTGCGTGAGCGACGCGCTCGCGATCGGCGCGCACCTCGCCGCCACCGCCCTCGGCCGACCGGAGCTGCCGGTCGTCGGGTTCGACAACACGCCTGCCGCGGAAGCGCTGGGCATCAGCAGCGTCGAGCAGCTGCCCGAGCAGGTCGCCGCGGGCGTGCTGGATCTCCTGATGGGGGCCACGGGCAACGTCGTCGTGCGCCAGGGTCTGGACGTCGAGACGGCGTACGTCCTGGTCGAGCCGCGCCTCGTCGTCCGCTGACGCCGACCTGTCGCCTCGCCGCGCAAGGGAGTATGAAGGACGGTACGGACCGGTACGAGGAGGAACCATGTCCAGACTGCGAGGACCCATCTCCCGAGGAGCGAAGGTCGCCGCCGGAGTGGGACTGACCGTCCTGCTCCTCGCCACGAGCTGCGGAGGCGGCGGAGGTGGCGGCGGAGGCGGCTACAACATCGGCACCGCGGGAAGCGCGATGACCACGGTCATGACCCACCCCGATCGTTGAGTGCTGGATCTTCGCCCTTCTTGAGTCGACAACAGGGCAAATATCCAGCACTCAACGATCATGTGGGCGCTACTCGACCAGCTTGCCTTCCGTCGAGACCTCCTGGGTCTGGATCAGGGTCGCGATCTCGTCCGGGACGGCCGGGATCTCCTCCCGGACCACGCCCGTGCGCGGGGACCACACCAGGTTCACCTGGAGGGCCGGGTCGAGGTCCGGGTAGTCCGACCGGTTGTGGCACCCGCGCGTCTCACGGCGCTCGCGGGCGGCCTCCAGCGTCGCCCGGGCGGCGATGAGCGACGCCTTCAGGTCGAACGCGTGCGCCAGGTCCTGGAACCCGGCGATGTCCGGGTGGATGCCCACGTTCTTGGTGCGCACCTCGATCTCGTCCAGCTCGCGCAGGCCGGCGGTCAGCCCCTGCTCGTCCCGGACGACGCCGGCGTGCTCGGTCATCGTGTTGCGCACCGCCCGCTGCAGGGCACGCACGTTCTCGTGCCCGTCGGCGGCCAGCAGGTCGGCGACCTCGGCGCGGGCCTCGGCCTCGGCGTCGTGCGAACGGTTCTGCGCCTCCAGGCCTGCGGAGTAGGCAGCGGCGGCCCGGCCGACGATCCGGCCGAACACGAGCAGCTCGATCAGGGAGTTTCCGCCGAGGCGGTTCGCGCCGTGCAGGCCGCTGGACGCCTCGCCGATCGCGTACAGGCCGTCGACCTCGGTGCTGTGGTCCTCGGGCCGCACCCACACCCCGCCCATGGAGTAGTGCGCGGTGGGGGCGATCTCGATGGGCTCGGCGGTGATGTCGAGCATCTGCAGCTCGAGCATCGTCTGGTAGACGCGCGGCAGGCGCGTCATGATCGTCTCGCGCGGCAGGTGCGAGACGTCGAGCCAGACGCCGCCCTTCTCGGTGCCGCGCCCTTCCTTGATCTCCGTGTACGCCGCCAGGGCCACGCGGTCGCGGGTGGAGAGCTCCATCCGCTCGGGGTCGTAGTTCTGCATGAACCGCTCGCCCAGGGCGTTGCGCAGGATGCCGCCCTCGCCGCGCGCGGCCTCGGAGATCAGCGTCCCTGCCGCGTTCTCCGGCTCGAGGATGCCCGACGGGTGGAACTGGACCAGCTCCGGGTCGCGCAGGCGGGCGCCCGCCTCGACCGCGAGCCGGAACGAGTCGCCGGTGTTCTCGTCACGGCGGGAGGACGTGCGCCGCCAGATGCGGTTGTGACCGCCCGCGGCGAGGATCACGGCGTCCGCATGGATCAGGTACGGCGTGCCGTCGGTCAGGTCGAACCCGTAGGCGCCGAACACCGCGCCGTCGCGGGTGAGGATCCGGGTGACGTAGACCGAGTCGAGGATCGGGATGTCGAGCTGCGTGGCCCGGTTGACCAGGGACCGCTGGATCTCCAGGCCGGTGTAGTCGCCGGCGAACGCCGTGCGGCGGTACGTGTGCGCGCCGAAGAACCGCTGGGAGATGCGCCCGTCGTCCTCCCGCGCGAAGGCCATGCCGTACCGCTCGAGGTCGGCGATGCCCTGTGCGGCGCCCTTCGCGACGATCTCGGCCGTGTGCGGGTTGGCCAGGAAGTAGCTCTCCTTGATGGTGTCCGCGGCGTGCTGCTGCCAGCTGTCCTCCGCGTCCATGGTGCCGAGCGCGGCGTTGATCCCGCCTGCCGCGAGCGACGTGTGGGTGTCCATGCGCGGGCGCTTGCCGAGGGCCAGCACGTCGACACCCTGTTCTGCGAGCTCGATCGCGGCGCGTAGGCCGGACCCGCCCGTTCCGATGACCAGCACTGTCGTTGAGATCCGACGTTCGGTGGTGTTCATACTTCATCCGACCACCTGGCCGGCCGATTCGTGACAGGTCCTGGTGTGAGCATTTCCTCAGGTGACATGAGTCATCAGAACGTGTCAGATGCCCAGGTCACCGGGGTGACCTGGGCATCTGACAGCTTCGTCGGCGAGTCGGTCAGCAGTGGATCTCGGCGAGCTCCGTGAACACCGCACGGTTGAGGTGGAACGCGTGGTGCGTCTCCGCGACGGTGGCGGCCACCTCGTCCTGGTCCAGGTCGAGCTGGTCCAGCTCGTTGCGGTACGCGTCCTTGAACACCTTGACCTTCGGGATGTCGGGGAACGTGTAGAACGCCAGCCCTTCCTCGTCCAGGCCGTAGTGCTGCTTCATCATGCGCTTCACGATCTGGCCGCCCGAAAGGTCACCCAGGTAGCGCGTGTACGAGTGCGCCGCGTAGTGCGGCAGGCTGCCGCCGATCTCGCGAACACGGTCCGCGTACAGGCGCGTCGCCGGCAGGATGCGGATCTCCTCGCGCCACGCCGGCCCGTACAGGTAGGCCAGGTCGCGCTCGATGGCCGGGACGCGCGTCAGCTCGTTGAAGACGAGACCGGCGCCCCGCTCGTCGTCGCGCACGGCCACGCTCGCCTCTTCCAGCGCCTCGTAGACCACGAGGAGCTGGGCCGAGAGGTCGGCGTGGGCGGCCCGGGTCAGCGCCCCGGACATGAGCTCCTCGATGAACCGCTCCGAGTTCGCGGCGTCGTGCTCGTCGCGCGTGCTCTGGCGCAGCAGGGCGGACAGGGGAACTTCTTCCTCGACGGGCAAGCTCACAGGGTCTCCTCCGGCACGACGGAAACGTGCTGACAAGCTGTCATCACATTGCGAGCATAGCAACTCCGGTTAGGCGAACCTAACTTTTCGTCGCATCGTGGGACGGCGGTCCGAAACGTGTGGCGATGCGGGCGCCGTCGGGCATAACCTCTGGGTGGCGAGCGTGAGGCGTGACGAACCTCGGCCCGGTTGTCCGGGCGGACGCACCGCCCGCGCGTGCGGCGTACCGACGAGAGGCCGGGGCATCCCGGCGAAGGAGTGGTGGCACAGCGACCTAGCCCCCGCCCGCTCCTCCAGGGCCTTCGCTCTCTGGAGGACTGATGAGACCACCTTCGCAAGCCCCGGCTACGTCCGCAGCCCCGTCTGCCGTAGCCACATCCATGGACATGCCGGCTCGCACGCTCGCCCGCGACCTGGCCGACGCCCCGCCGGGTTCGACGGTGCGGCTGCAGGGCTGGGTCCACCGCCGTCGTCAGCTGGCGACCGTGACGTTCCTCGTGCTGCGGGACCGCACCGGCCTCGGCCAGGTGGTGGTGCGCACCGGCGTCGGGCAGGCGGTGGAGGTGCCGCCGGAGGAGACCACCGTGGAGGTGACCGGCACGGTCACCGCCAACCCGCAGGCCCCGGGCGGGGTGGAGGTCACGGAGCCCGTGATCACGGCCCTCACCGACGACGCCGAGACCCCGCCCGTCGAGCTCTGGCGGCCGGCGCTCACCGCCGCGCTGCCGACGATGCTCGACCACGCGGCCGTCACCTGGCGGCACCCCGCGCAGAAGGCACGGTGGGAGGTCACGGCGGCGAGCCTGCGCGGCTTCCGGGCGACGCTCGACGCGGCAGGGTTCACCGAGATCTGCACGCCGAAGCTCGTGGGGACGGCCACCGAGTCGGGCGCGAACGTGTTCCCCGTGGACTACTTCGGGCGGCCCGCGTACCTGGCCCAGTCGCCGCAGTTCTACAAGCAGCAGATGGTCGGCGTCTTCGAGCGGGTCTACGAGGTGGGCCCGGTCTTCCGCGCCGAGCCGCACGACACGGTGCGGCACCTCGCGGAGTACCGCTCGCTCGACGTCGAGCTCGGGTTCGTGCGCGACCACCGCGACGTGCTGGCGGTGCTGCGGGACGTGCTCGCCGGGATGGCCGACGCCGTACGCGGCTCGGGCGCCGCCGAACGGCTGGGCATCGAGGTGCCTCAGATCCCTGCGGAGATCCCGGTGCTCCACTTCGCGGACGCGCTCGCGCTGGTCGGCGCGCCGTCCGACGAGCCGGACCTGGCGCCCGAGCACGAGCGGGCGCTGGGGGAGTGGGCCCTGGCCGAGCACGGGTCCGACCTCGTCGCGGTCGAGGGCTACCCCATGGCCAAGCGGCCGTTCTACACGCATCCGGAGCCGGGTTCGGGGCAGGGCTCGGGGCCGGGCGGCGAGCGGTGGAGCAACAGCTTCGACCTGCTGTTCCGTGGCCTGGAGCTCGTCACGGGCGGGCAGCGGCTGCACCGGTACGCCGACTACGTCGCGGCGCTGGAGGCGCGCGGCGAGGACCCGGCCTCCTACGCGTCGTACCTGGCCGCGTTCCGGCACGGGATGCCGCCGCACGGCGGGTTCGCGATCGGCCTGGAGCGCTGGGTGGCGCGCGTGGTCGGGGCGGCCAACGTCCGCGAGGTGACGCCGTTCCCGAGGGACCTGCACCGGCTGGTGCCGTAGCGAGTCGACCGGCACGGGCGCCTGGGTCACGGCGCCCGTGCTGGTCAGCGGCATCGCGTGTCAGTGGTCACCGCTACCTTTTGGCGCGCACTGCTTTTGCGGTGCGTCACAGGGGCGAGGTGTGCCCTGTGCCCGACGGCTGGGTGAGGAACGCGAGATGCTCCAGGAACTGGTGGACCGGGTCAAGGGCGGCGACACGACGGTGAAGGCGGTGCGTGACGCACTGGCCCCGCTGAAGTTGCTCGGCACCGGGGTGTACGACGACGCCGTCGGGTACGTGCTCGAGGGCGCGACACCCGAGGTGCTCGTGACCGTGCAGCAGTCGGGCAACACCGACCTGGACGGCCTGTTCGGCGCACCCCTCAAGGTCTGGTCGAGCTGGGTGTCGCCCGACGTCGTCAAGCAGGTCGCGGCGGTGCACAAGGGCTGGAACGAAGGTTCCGGCATCACGGCGCGCGGACGCCTCTACGCGTCGGCCGACGTCCCGGTGCTGGCCCGCCTGGGACGCCTGCTCGCGCAGGTGTGCCACACCGACGAGGCGCCCGCCACGCTGCCCGAGTGGTTCTACGTCCTGGTGTACGACGGGGCGCGGCGGGGGACCAACGACAGGTACCGCAGCGGCAAGGCGGTCGCGGGGGTCGCCGACCGGTTGACGCCCGCGTTCCTGGAGCAGGTCGCCGTGGAGGGCGGGGTTTCGGGCGCCGAGGCCGCGCGCACGGTCCTCACGGCGATCCTGCACCGGGGAACCAACGAGCGTTCCTGGTACCAGGACCCGCGCCAGGCCATGGCCGCGCGCCAGGAGTTCGACCAGTACGTGACCGAGCACGTCGCCACGCTCGCCGACGTCACCACCCAGCTCGGCGCACACGGCAAGCAGGAGGTGCTGACCCGCATCGGGAAGCGCACGGCCGAGGCCGGGCTCGTCGAGATCGTGGCGGCGCTCGCCGTGGACAAGGCGAAGGGCGTGCGGACGAAGGCTCTGAGCCACCTCGCCGTGCACGACGACGCCGCGCAGGTCGCACTGCTGCGGCCCCACCTCGCCAAGGTCCCGACCGGGCAGCTCGGCGAGGTGGTGACACGGCTGGTCGGCCTGGACGGCGGTATCGGTGCGCTCGACGAGGCGCTGGCCACGCTCCGCGACGAGAACGGCAAGGTCGCGGCGGGCCAGAGCGCACGCGTGCGGCTCCTGGAGCAGACCGTGGAGCGGTCCCGCGCCCTGGACGACCCCGGCACGGACGGGAGCACGGAGGCGGGCAAGGACTTCACGATCGAGGTGCCCGGGTACGAGCCCCTCCCCGACCCGGTGGTGGAACCCGGCTGGGCGGTCGGGGCCCGCAAGGTGCTCGACGAGCAGATCGCCAAGGCGCGCGTGCAGCTCGACCTCGCCAAGAGCGGCGGCAACGCGAACAAGTACTGGGCCGAACGCGCGCAGCGCACCCTCAAGGAGCTCCAGTCGATCACCGACGCCGACCTCGCGGCGGTCCCCGACCGCGTGACCGGTGCCGTGGCCACCACGAACAAGACGCGCCGCCAGAACGTCGTGCTCTTCCAGTGGCTCGCCGACGAGCTCCGGAACCTGTTCGCCGAGCCCGGGCTCATGCTGGCGATCCGCGTGCTCGCGCTCCGGGACGGGGAGGCGCAGCCGAACTTCGTGTGGGCCCTGCGGCCCTACCTCGACCAGGCCGCCGACCTGCGCCAGGTCCACGACGGACTGGCCCGCGCCGGGGTGCGGAACGTCGACGAACAGGTCCGCGACATGGTGTTCCAGACCTGGTGGGGCGGCGAGGCACTCGCGCCGTCCGCGGTCTGGTCCTACTTCGCCGAGCGCACGGACGTCCTGGACCGTTACCTCGGCACCGAGGAGCCGTACGGCAACGGCACGGGCACCGCGCTGCGGCTCCTGCGGGAGTTCCCCGCCGTCCCGCCGAGCCTGCTGCCCCGGCTCACGGTGCTCGCGCTCGGGACGGGCAAGACCCACCGCCGCGCCGCACAGGAGGTGCTGGAGGCGCACGCCGGGGCACGCAACCTGGCCGAGCAGGCGCTCGCCGACCCCAAGGCCGAGGTGCGCGCCTCGGCGGCCGCCTGGCTCGCCCGGATCGGTGACCCGGCGGCGGTGCCGGCCCTGCGCGCCGCGCTGAAGAAGGAACGCCGGGAGGCCGCCCGCGCCACGCTGCTCTCCACGCTGGAGACCCTCGGTGACGACATCACCGCCGACCTCGCGCCGGAGGTCCTGGAGGCGGAGGCCACCAAGGGACTGAAGAGCAAGCTGCCCGCGAGCCTCGACTGGTTCCCGTTCGAGCAGCTACCCGAGGTGCGGTGGGCCGGCTCTGCTGGTGAGTCTGCGGGCGAGCGGGGCGCCGTCGTGCCGCGCGACGTCGTCCGCTGGTGGGTGGTGCTGGCCACCAAGCTGAAGTCGCCGAGCGGGGAGGGCCTGATCGCCCGGTACGTCGGCCTCCTCGACGCCGCTTCCCAGGCCGCGCTCGGCTCGTTCGCGCTGCGGGCCTGGGTGGCCCAGGACACGCGCGGCCCGTCGGTCGAGGACTCCCGTGCCTTCGCGGACCGGCACGCGCAGACGAACTGGACCAACCTTCAGGCCTCGATCAAGCGGTACCCGGAGTACTACGCCAGCCAGGCGGCACAGACGGTCGAGGACCTCTGGAAGAGCCTCTACCGGCAGAACCAGGCCACCTACCTCGGGTCGGCCACGCAGGAGAAGGGGCTGCTCGCGCTCACCGTCGGGATGCCCGGAGCGGAGCTGGCCACCACCGCGCAGCACTACTTCGCCGCCCACAAGGGCCGCCGCGCGCAGGCCGAGTACCTGGTGCGGGCGCTCGCCGCGAACGGCGACCGGGCAGCGGTGCAGCAGCTCCTCGCGGTGTCCCGCCGGTTCAAGCAGCGCAGCGTCCAGGAGACGGCGTCCGCGCTCGCCCAGGACATCGCCGACCGCAACGGCTGGGACGCCGACCAGCTCGCCGACCGCACGGTCCAGACCGCAGGCTTCGACGACGACGGGATCCTGCGCCTGGACCTCGGTTCGCCCGACGGCGAGCGCGTGGTCACCGGGCGCATCACCGAGGCCTTCACGCTGGAGCTGCGCAACCCGGCGGGCAAGGTCGTCAAGGCCCTGCCGGCCCAGCGCGCGTCCGACGACGACGAGGCCTACGCCGACGCGAAGAAGCAGCTCAAGGAGTCCCGCGCCGAGCTGAAGGCCGTCGTGGCGCTGCAGACCCAGCGTTTCGCCGAGGCCATGGTCACCGGCCGCACCTGGACCTTCGCCGACTGGCGCGAGTTCGTCCTGGGGCACCCGCTCATGTCCCGCCTCGCCGCGCGGCTGGTGTGGGCCGCCGAGCTGCCGGGCGTCTCGGAGGTGGTCACGTTCCGGCCGGGCGACGGCGGCGCGCTGATCGGCGTCGACGACGAGGACGTCACGCTCCCCGACGACGCACGGGTCTCGCTGGTGCACGCGGCGACCCTCGGGGACGACGAGGAGTCGGGCGCGCCGGCCTGGCGCTCCCACCTCGCCGACTACGAGGTCACGCCGTTGTTCGACCAGGGGCTCGGCGCCGACGCCGCGACCTCCGACCTGCTGCCTGACGTGCCGGGTACCGCCTCGGCGATCGAGACCCGCAAGGGCTGGCTCAGCGACTCGTTCACGATCCGCGGCCGGGCCACGAAGCTCGGGTACGTGCGGTCGCAGGCGGAGGACGCGGGCTGGTTCGACGCCTACCGCAAGGAGTACGCGACGCTCGGCCTCTCCGTCGAGATCGAGTTCACCGGCGCGTTCGTGCCCGAGGAGAACATCACCGCCGCCGTCCGGCAGCTCGTGTTCCGGCGTCACGGCACGTGGGGCGAGCGGGGGCGCCTCGCGATTAAGGACGTACCGAAGGCTCTGCTCGCGGTGTCCTACCGGGACTACCTGACGGTCGCCGACGGCGGTGTCTTCGACCCGGACTGGGAGAAGAAGAGCGAGTACTGACCCGGCGCGTCACCCGAACCGTCGCTGCCCGAGCCGTGCCGTCCCAGCCATCCACCCAGCCATCCACCCAGCACCGCAAGATGCGAGTACCGAAGGAAGTCATGACCATCACTGAGACCGCCACCCCGGCCGATATCCGCCCGCCTGCCGAGGTCCGCTACGCCGGCGAGCTCGCGGCGCTCGACGCCTGGGACACCGAGCGCGGCCACGAGCGGCCGCCTGGCTGGCGGCTGAGCCCGCGGGCCGTGCGGGCGTTCATCATCGGCTCCGAGGAGCTGGGGGTGCGGCGCAAGTTCTACGGCGACGACCCGCTGGTGGATCGCGCGGTCGTGTCGCTGATGGGGCGGCAGGGCCTGATGCTGGTGGGCGAGCCGGGCACGGCGAAGTCGATGCTGTCGGAGCTGCTGTCCGCGGCCGTGTCGGGCACGTCGACCCTGACGGTCCAGGGCACCGCCGGGACCACCGAGGACCACGTGCGCTACTCGTGGAACTACGCGCTCCTGGTGTCCGAGGGGCCGAGCGAGCGGTCGCTCGTCCCCTCGCCGGTCTGCACCGGCATGCGGGAGGGCCGGGTCGTGCGCTTCGAGGAGATCACGCGCTGTGCCCCGGAGATCCAGGACACGCTCGTGTCGATCCTGTCGGAGAAGCAGCTCATGGTCCCCGAGCTCGGGCCCGACGCCCGCGTGGCCGCCCGGCCCGGCTTCACCGTGATCGCCACGGCGAACCTCAAGGACCGTGGTGTGCACGAGATGTCGGCGGCGCTCAAGCGCCGGTTCAGCTTCGAGACCGTGGCCCCGGTGCGCGACCGTGCGTTCGAGATCGAGCTGGTGCAGCACCAGCTCGAGGCGGAGCTCGGGCCGGACAGCGGCAGGCCCGCCGTGCCGCTGGACGTCCTGGAGGTGCTCGTCACCGTGTTCCAGGACCTGCGGACCGGCAGCACGCGCGAGGGCGCGCCCGTGAAGCGGCCCGAGACGGTCATGTCGACGGCGGAGGCCGTCAACGTCGCCGTCGCCGCGTCCCTGGAGGCGCGGTACCTCGGCGACGGCACGGTGACCGCGGCGGAGGTCGCGCGCCAGATCTCAGGGGTGGCGCTCAAGGGCGAGGAGGAGGACGCGCGCCGGCTGCGGCACTACGTCGACAACGTGGTGCGCGAGCGCGCCCGGAACGACAAGCGCTGGAAGGCGTTCTTCACGGCGGCAGAGCCGCTGTGGCGGTGAACGGTACGGCGCTGAGCGGTGGCGTCGCGTCGGGCGTCGGCGCGGGCCGGCGCACGGACGCCGTCTGGGAGCTGGCGCCCGAGCGCGTGCGCGCGGCCGCTGCCGCCGTCGGCAGGCTGCGTGACGAGCGCGGTATCCACTTCGCGCCCGTGCGGCACCACAGCCCCGCGTGCGCGGTGGCGGTGCGCGCGGCGATCGAGGAGCTGCGCCCGGCGGCCGTCCTCATCGAGGGGCCGGAGGAGTTCACGCGGCTCATCCCCGACCTGCTGCACGAGGAGACGCGGCCGCCGATCGCGGTGCTGAGCCTCGGGGGGTCGGGCGCCGGTTCCGGTACGGTCGGCGGCGCGAAGGCCCGCGCCGCCGAGGACGAGCCGGAGGGCGCCGGCTTCTACCCGCTCGCGTCCTTCTCCCCGGAGTGGGTCGCGTTGCGCGCCGGCCACGCCGTCGGTGCGGAGCTCGCGTTCGTCGACCGCTCGTTCGGCGAGCGGTCCGCCGCCGAGCGGGCGCTCTCCGGTTCTGCCGCGCCGGGCCAGGACGGCGTAGGCGAGATCGAGAACGGCGCCGGGAGCGGCACCGCGCGGCCCGACCCCTTCGCACGGACCCTCATGTCCGAGCGGTACCTGGCGCACTCGGAGGCCATCGCCGCGCTCGCGCGTCGCCTCGGCTGCCGTGATCACGACGAGGTCTGGGACCAGCTCTTCGAGGCCCGGGCGAGCGCTGAGCTGGCGGACTGGCGGACCGTGTTCGACGACGTGTTCGCGTGGTCGGCGCTCGCGCGTCTCGACTACGAGGAGGGCGTGCTCGCCGGCGAGGGCTCGTTGGACCGCGAGGCGCGGATGGCGGCGAGGGTCGCCGAGACCGTCGATCGGCTCTCCGCTGATCACCCGACCGACGGTGCAGCCGGCCCGGTGCTCGTGGTGACCGGCGCGTTCCACACGCTCGCGCTGGTCGAGGCGCTGTCCGGCGCGCCAGAGGGCGCGCCGGTCCGCGACCGGCAGCCCGAGGGCGGCTTCGGCCCGCCGGCGCAGGGTGAGGCGTGGCTGGTCCGTTACGACCACGAGCGGCTCGACGGGCTGCGCGGCTACGGCGCGGGCATGCCGTCGCCCGGCTACTACGAGCGGCTGTACGCGGCGCACCTCCGGGAGCTGCGCCTGGCGCCGGAGTCCGTGCCGCATCCGGCGCCGGCCGGTCCGGTCGGTGCCCGCGCCCTGGCCACGGAGGTCCTGGTCGACGTCGCACGCAGCGCGGCCGGCCGCGGTCACGGGGTGAGCCTGCCGCAGGTCGGCGCGGCGGCCGAGTCCGCCGTCCGGCTCGCGGAGCTGCGCGAACGCAGCTTCCCGTGCCGCACGGACCTGCTGGACGCGGTCCGGTCCTGCTACGTCCAGGACGACGGCGGCGTCGGCGGGCCGGGCGAGCCCGAACGGCCGTTGGGGCTCGCCATCGCCGAGGTGTTCGGCGGCCGGTCGCTCGGCGACGTGCCGCCGGGCAGCGCGTCGCCGCCCCTCGTGCGGGACGTCCGGGACCGGGTGCGGGCCGTGCGGCTCGTCATCGACGACTCGGTACCGCGGACGACCCGTCTCGACGCGCGCCGGACGGCGTCCCACCGGGCGAAGCGCCAGGTGCTGGCGCTGCTCGACTTCGTGGGGGCCGGCTTCGGGCAGCTCGTCTCCGGCCCGGACCACGTGGCGGGCCGCGGGCTCGGCCTGATCACCGAGGAGTGGCAGTACTGCTGGACGCCCCTCGTCGAGGCGCGTCTGGTGGAGATGGTGCACCTCGGCGCGACGCTGGACGCGGTAGCGGTCGCGCGGCTGTACGAGGCGGAGGCCCGGCTCGCGGGCACAGGAACCGGGGCCGGAGCGGGCGCCGGAACCGGAGCCGGCGCCGCGACCGTCGACGCCCTCGCCCAGCTCGTCGCGCAGACGCTCGTCATCGGGATGGGCGCACATCTGCCCCGGATCGTCTCGCTGCTGCGCACCACCCTGGACACCGACCGCGACCTGAGCTCCGTGGTGTCGGGTGCCCGGCGTCTGCTCGGCCTGTGGCACGCCCGGGTCGAGCTCGGCGCCGAGGAGCACGCTCACGAGCTGCTCGACCTGGTGAGCCAGGCGCTCGCCACGGCCGCCTACCTGGTCAGCGACCTGGGCAGGACGCGCGCCGAGGACGAGGACGCCGCCATCGGCACGCTGATCGACCTCCGCTCCCTGCTCCGGGACGCGGCGGCAGCGGGTGACGGCGACCAAGGGGGGACCGGCGCGGAGAACCGCACCGCCGTCGTGCGCGAGCTCGCCCGCCTGCGGGACGACCGGAGCACCGCGCCGGCCGTGGCGGGCGCCCTGCTCGCCCTGGGTTTCACCGACGGCGAGGTGCCGGACGACGTCCTGGTCACCCGGGTGCGCGGCGCCCTGACCGCCGGCGCGGACCCGGGCACCGCGGTGCGGTTCCTGGGCGGCGTGATGCGCGCGGCCCCGGACCTGATCCTGCACACGCCGGAGATGTTCGACGCCGTCGACGACGCCCTGCGCGCGCTTCAGGGCGACGCGTTCCTGGCCGTCCTGCCGGACCTGCGGCGGGCCTTCACCTGGCTGCGCCCCACCGAGACGCACCGGTTGGCGAAGCGGGTGGCCGAGCGCACCGGCGCTCGGGTGGACCAGGTGGACGTGCGGGTCGCGCTGTCCGAGGCGGACCTGGCGGCCGGCCTGGCCCTCGACCACGAGCTGGCGGCGGTGCTGGAGCGGGACGGGCTGGCCCACTGGGGCGGCGGCCCCGGAGCCGATACGACACGAGGAGAAGCATGAGCACCACCGGCTCCGGGACGCCTGGACCCGCCACTACCGAACCCGCCACCACCGAACCCGCCACCACCGAACCCGCCACCACCGAACCCGCGACGTCGATCTCCGACGACGAGGCAGCCCGTCGCTGGCGGCTCGTGCTCGGCCGGTACGCGGCCGACCAGCTCTCGGTGGGGCAGCAGGACGACGGCCTGGAGAGGTCCCTCCGGTACCTGTACGACCGCGAGTACACGTCGCGCGGCCACCGCGTCGGCCAGGGCGGGGACGGCTCGGGGCGGCCGGGCAGGGGCGCCGGCCTCGGCGGGTCCCAGCCGCACGGCGTCGACGTGACCGCGCTCGGCTGGCTCAACGAGGCGGGCAGCCTGTTCCCGCGCGAGACCTTCGAGCGCATGCAGGTCGACGCGGTGAGCCGGTACGGCCTCACCGAGCTGCTGCAGGACGACACCGCCCTCGAGACGCTGGAACCCTCGCGCGAGCTCGCCGTCGCGATGCTGCAGGTGCGCGGCGCACTGAACGACCAGGCCGCGGCAGGCCTGCGCCGCGTGATCCAGCGCGTCGTCGAGGACATCGTGAAGCGGCTGCGTACCCGGTTCACCACGGCGGTCAACGGCCGGATCGACCGGTCACGCCGGTCGATGCACCGGGTGGCGCGGAACTTCGACTGGAAGCGCACGCTGCGCGCCAACCTCGGCCGTGTCGACGCCGACGGCCGCATGACGGTGCAGGACGTCCGCTTCTCGTCCCGGGCCCGGCGCACGCTGACCTGGGACGTCATCCTGCTCGTCGACCAGTCCGGCTCGATGGCGCCGTCGCTGCTGTACTCCGCCGTCTGCGCCGGGATCCTCTCGGGCCTGCCCGGCATCAACGTGCAGCTCTACCTGTTCGACACGTCCGTCGTGGACATGTCGCACGTGGCCGACGACCCGGTCACCGTGCTGATGACCGCACAGCTCGGCGGCGGCACCGACATCGCACGGGCGGTGCGCCATGCCGAGCAGCAGGTGCGCAACCCGTCGCGCACGGTGGTCGCGCTGGTCAGCGACTTCTACGAGGGTGGCTCCGTGTCCAGTCTCCTGTCGACGGTGCGCCGGATGGCGTCGTCGGGCGTGACGATGCTGGGGCTCGCCGCCCTGGACGAGGCGGCGGAGCCGGTCTACGACCAGGGCACCGCCAGGCACCTCGCCGAGTGCGGCATGGAGGTCGCCGCGCTCACCCCTGAACGGTTCGCCGAGTGGCTGGGAGAGGTGCTCTCATGAGCGAGCCCACGAGTGTGCAGAGAACTTTCGCCTGGGCCGCCCCGTACGCGGGCCTGGACGACGACGCGCTCAAGGCGCTCGGCAACGCCGGGCTGCTGCGCCGCGCCCGCAAGGACTTCGCGGCCAAGGACGGCGTGACCGAGCTGTCCCACGATCCCAAGGGCGCGGTGCTCGGCGTGTCCGGGGCGTCGGTCCGGGTGGACGGCCGCGGACCGGCCGCGGTCTCCTGCGACTGCCCGACCGCCGGGGTGTGCCAGCACGTCCTGACCGCCTGCCTGTGGGCCGCCGAGGTCGCGCCCGATGCGCCGGCGCAGGGTGCGGACCCCGTCGTCCCGCAGTCGCTGCCCAGGACCTCCGGCCCCGGGCCGGAGAGCGCGGCCGGGGCCGCGACGGCGTCCGAGACCCGGCGGACGGCGGCCGCACGCGGGCCGTCCGAGGCGGTGCTGCGGCGTCGCCGGGAGGCGCTCGCGGAGGTGCGCGACGTCGTAGGACGGCTCATGTCGGGCGGCCTGTCCCACCTCGGTCCGGACGACGCCGAGTCCCTGCTCGCGCTGGCCGGCCGGGTACGCCTGGCCGGGTTCGAGCAGGTAGAGCCCACCCAGGTCGGCGGCGTACGGTTCGTCGGCCTGCTGCGGGTGACGGCAGGCTTCGTCAGCGGCTTGGCCGGGCGGGACGACGCCGTCACCGAGGCCGACCTGCTCGATTCGTTCGCCGAGGTCTGGGCGATGGGCGAGGTGCTGCAGCGCGCCCTGGACACGGGTAGCGGCAACAACCTCGCCGGCGGGGAGGACGACGCGAAGCCCACGGGAGCCGGGAGGAGCACCGACGCCGAAGAGGTGGACGTCGCGCGGTGGGTGCCGCTCGGAGCCCGGTGGTGGAACTCGCCGAGCGGTTCGCGAGGGCTCGCCTACCTGGGCTGGGACAGCCAGGCGGTCGCGACCTCCGGGACGGAGGCCGGTCAGGTGCGGCAGGTCGTGACAGGCCGTGCGTCGGGCACCGACCCGGGCTTTCAGCGCAGCTGGACCAGCCCGCTGCTGTGGGGCCGGTCCCTGAGCACGCTGTGCGAGGGCGCCTTCACGCTGACCGCGGTGCGGGCCAAGCCCGACGGCACCCTGGGCGCGGGCGGGACCCCGGTCGTCCATCGGCTGGACGGCGACGGGTTCGACCTGGCCGAGCTCCAGCAGATCGCGGAACGGACGGGCGCCGGGGTGGCACCGCGCGACGTCGTCGGGTTCGGCCGCCGCCCGGCGAACGTGCGGCTCGTGCTGGTCCGCGACGTCGGCGAGATCGGGATCGACGAGGTGCGGCAGGAGCTGACGCTCACGATCGTCACGTCGGACGGCGAGGAGCGCGCGCTGCGCCTGCCCGTGACGAGCGAGCAGGCGGTACAGACGTTGCTCTCCGTCAGGTCGATGCTGGTCGCGGTCACCATCGAGCGTCGCGAGGACCGGGACGAGCCGGTAGGCCTGTTCGTGCGCGACAAGGGTGCGATCCGGCTGGTCAGCCCCACCATCACACCGGCCTGGACGTTCGAGAGCAGCCACTGGGACTTCTGGCGCCGGCGCATCCGCAAGCTGAGGGCACAGGCGGCGTCGGCCAGGACCGTCCGGTCGGTGGCCGCGCCCCCGACCCCGGTGCGCCGGGTGACGCTGCTGCTCGGCGACGTCCTCGTCGCGGCGGCGGCGACGGGACGTCCGGTGCTCACGGCACGGCAGCGGTCCGACGTCGAGCAGGCGCGCGCCCTGGCCAGGGATCTCGGGCTCGCGACGCTGGAGCGGACGGCCGGCGGGCTGCTCGGCGGTGAGCTGACCCCGTCGACGGTGCTGCACGCCGCCTTCGTGGTGGGCAGGGCCCGGGCGGTCGCGGACGTCGCGGGCTGACCGGCCCGCCGCCGGGTGTCAGGTCGAGTGTCAGAGGGCCGGTGCAGACTGAGCCCATGCACACGGTGATCTCGCGGGAACCCTCGGGCACCGGCCTACGGCCGGTCTCCGACTCCGGTGCGCCCGCGGGGGAGCCGCGCGTCATCGACCCCGCCGGCCTGGCCGACGAGGTCAGCACGGACGAGTCGTCCCAGGTCCGCTGGACCTGGGACGACACCAACAACTGGTACCCGGCCCTGCTCGCCGAGGGCGTCCGCGTCGACCGGGCGCACGACCTGCGCCTCGCGCACGCGGTCCTCCGCACGTCGGTGCTCTCGGCTCGCACCGCGCTCGCCGAGGCGGGCCCCGGTGCGTGGGACCGCCTCGTGCCCGTCCCGCCGCCGGGCGGGCCGACGGCGGCCGCGCTGCTCCGGCCCGACCGGCACCCCGGCGCCGAACCGCTCTTCGACCTCGGCGAGATCGCCGCGCCCACGACCCGGTCCGGGACCGACCGGAACAGCCGGCGAGAGGGCGACGAGCGGCCGAGCGGCCCGGACGCGCCAAGCGGCAGGCAGGGGAACGGCGAGACCCTCGACCCCGCCGCCGAGCTGGCCGCCCAGCTCGCGGCGCTCAAGGACAGCACCGAACCCGGCCGCCTGAGGCTCCTGCTCGCGGCCGAGTCGGCCGGGGCGCTCGCGGCCGCCGAGATGCACCATGCCGGACTGCCGTGGCGCGGTGACATCCACGACGAGATCCTCACGGAGGCGCTCGGCCCGCGGCCCCGGCCGGGCCTGCGTCCGGCGAAGCTCGAGGCGCTCGCCCACCGGATCCGCGAGGCCATCGACGCTCCGCCGACGCTCAACCCCGACTCCCACCCGGACCTGTTGCGCGCCATGGAGTACGCGGGCGTGGGCGCCCGGAGCCTGCGCAAGTGGGAGCTGGAGAAGCTCGATCACCCGGTGATCGCCCCGCTCCTCGAGTACAAGGGCCTCTACCGTCTCTACACCGCCAACGGCTGGAACTGGCTGGACACCTGGGCGCCGGACGGCCGGTTCCGGATGGAGTACGTGGTCGGCGGGGTGGTCACGGGCCGCTGGGCCAGCACGGGAGGCGGTGCGCTGTCGCTGCCCCACAACGTCCGGCGGGCGGTGACCGCCGATCCGGGCTGGACGTTCGTCGTCGCCGACGCCGCTCAGCTCGAGCCCCGGGTGCTGGCGGCGCTGGCCCGCGACGAGCGCATGGCCGCCGCGGGGCGCAGCAAGGACGGCGCGAACACCGACATGTACGCGGGCATCGTCGCGACGGGCGCCGTCGAGTCCCGCGAGCACGCCAAGGTCGGCATGCTCGGCGCCATGTACGGGGGCACCACGGGCGTCAGCGCACAGGTGCTGCCGCGGCTGGCCCGCGCGTTCCCGCAGGCCATCGACCTGGTCGAGCGGGCGGCGCGGGCAGGTGAGCGGGGTGAGCGGGTGACGACGCGGCTCGGCCGCAGCTCCCCGCTGCCCGGCGACTCGTGGGCCGCCGTCCAGGGTTCCGCGTTCGACGAGGACGCCGGTGCCGACGCCCAGTCACGCGCCCGCAGCCAGACCCGGTCCTGGGGACGGTTCACCCGGAACTTCGTGGTCCAGGGCACCGCCGCCGAGTGGGCGCTGTGCTGGATCGCGTCCATCCGGCGCCGGCTCTGGGCGATGGGGGAGGCCTCCGCCGGGGCCACGCCAGGGCTGGCGCCGGTGCCGTTCGACAGGCGTCCGCACCTGGTGTTCTTCCTGCACGACGAGGTAGTGGTGCACGCACCGGCAGCACTCGCCGAGGAGGTGACGCGCGAGGTGCGCGCCGCCGCGGAGGAGGCAGGGCGCCTGCTCTTCGGCGACTTCCCGGTGGACTTTCCGCTCAGCGTCGCGGTCACGGAGAGCTACGCGGACGGCAAGGGCTGAGCCCGGTCGCGCGCGCTCAGCCCGCGAGCAGGCCGACCGCCGTCGCGACCACCTGCGCCGAGCGCAGCGCCGCGTCGTCCACGTGCGTGAGGAACTCGGTGCCGTCGGGCGCACAGAGGTCCGAGACGGCTCGCACCGAGACGAAGTCGGTGCCGAAGTTGTGGCACAGCTGCGCGAGCGCCGCCGACTCCATGTCGACGGCGAGCATGTCGGGGAAGTCCGCGCGGAGCCGCAGCGCCAGGTCGGCGGTGGCGAACTTCTCGCCCGAGCCGATGGTGCCCTCGCGCAGCACCTGGCCGGCGACGGTCGCGGCGGCCTGCCGGACGGCGTCGGCGAGGCGCGGCGCGGCGTCGTACGCCTCGGGCATGCCGGGCACCTGACCGAGCACGTACCCGAAGGCGCGTACGTCGGCGTCCGCGTTGACGAGGCGCGAGCCCAGCACCACGTCGCCGACCGCGACGTCCTTGCCGAGCCCGCCGGCGCTGCCGGCGCTGATCAGCGGCGTGTCCGCGCCGTGGCGGAGGATCGCGCTCGTGCCCGCGGCCGTCGTGTTGACGAAGCCCATACCGCTGCGCACCAGCACGACCGGCTGACCGGCGAGCGTGACCTCCCGGAACTCGGCCCGACCGACACGCTCCGGCTCGCCCACCTCGGACGCGAGGTCGAGGAAGGGCGCGGCCTCGTCGTCCATCGCGACGAGCACGACGGCGACGGGGGTTCCTGCGCTCACTGCTCGGTGGCCGCGTCGTGTGCGGCCGCCGCGCGGGCGGCTGCGTCCCGGGCCGCGGCGTCGGCGGCCGAGGCCTCGCCCGTGGCGTCGGCGGCGAACACCTGCGACCAGACGCCGCGCGCCGACAGGAACACGGAAGCGGCCTCCTGCGCGCCGGCCAGGGTGTGGTTCGCGCCCCAGCCGCACTGCACCTCGTTGGCGGCGGGCACCTCGGTCGCGGAGACGATGTCGCGCATCGTCGCCTCGATGAGGCGCAGCACCTCCTCGTAGGGGGGCTCGCCCTGCAGCATCAGGTAGAAGCCGGTCTGGCAGCCCATGGGGGAGAAGTCCAGGACGGCGTCGGAGTGGTTGCGCGAGTGCTCCGCGAAGAGGTGCTCCAGCGAGTGCACGGTAGGCATCTCGAGGTGCGCGACGTTGGGCTGCGTGAACCGCACGTCGTACTTGACGAGCACGCCCCCGGCCGCAAGCTCCTTGCGGTCGGCGAGGCGCACGTACGGGGCGGCCACGGCGCGGTGGTCAAGGTTGAACGACTCGACGTTCATGCGGGGTGCTGGCTCGGTCACGGTACGAGCCTAAGCCGTCCGCGCCCGCGGAACGACGCCACCACGAACCCCTCACCCGGTGCACGGCCCGGCGGAGGGCCCCGTACTACGCTGCGATGCGTGAGCAGCAGCGACACTCCCGCGCCAGACCCGTCACCCGAACCGTCCGGCACCACAGCCCCCACGCTGGCCCAGGTCGTGCGCGCCCTCGACGGCCTCTACCCGCCGTCGACGGCGGAGGGCTGGGACGCCGTCGGCCTGGTCGCCGGCGACCCGGCCGTCCCCGTGCGCAAGGTGCTGTTCGCGGTCGACCCGGTCACCGCCGTCGTCGACCAGGCCCTGGACTGGGGTGCCGACCTGCTCGTCACGCACCACCCGCTGTTCCTGCGCGGCGTGAGCTCCGTGGCCGCCACCACCTTCAAGGGCTCCGTGGTGCACCGGCTGCTGACCGGCGGGTGCGCCCTGCACGTCGCGCACACCAACGCCGACGCCGCCCCGCGCGGCGTCGCGGACGCCCTCGCCGACCTCGTCGGCATCACCGACCGTCGCCCCCTCGAGGTGAGCGCCGCCGCGCCGGGCGTCGACGAGGTCGGCCGCGGCATCGGCCGCGTCGGACGCCTCGCCGAGCCCACCACCCTCGCCGACTTCGCCCGCCGCGTCGCGGCAGCGCTGCCCGCCACCGCGCAGGGCATCCGCTTCTCCGGCGACCCGGACGCGACAGTGACCACCGCCGCCGTCCTCGGCGGCTCCGGCGACGGCTACTTCGACGCCGTCCGCGCGGCCGACGCCGACGTCTACGTCACCTCCGACCTGCGCCACCACCCCGCCTCCGAGCTGCGCGAACGGGCCGAGTTCGAGGCCCGCGCCGCCGGGACCGACGGACCTGCCGGCACCCCGTTCCTCGTCGACACCGCCCACTACGCGAGCGAGTGGCCCTGGCTGCGCTACGCCGTCGAGGACCTTGCCGCGGCGCTCGCGGCGGACGGGCTCGCGATCGAGGCGCGCGTCAGCGAGCTCGTGACCGACCCCTGGACGGGCCAGGTCCCGTCCCGCTGAGCCATCTGCGGGGCGCGCTCCGAGACCACCCGCTGAGCGGCCACCGGAGTGGCTTCCGCGCGGGCATGCGCGAGGTAGCGTTGGACAGCCCCCAGAACCCGACCGAGAGGACGCCCTCGTGGCTACTGCACCACTCGAAGACCAGCGCAGGCTGCTGGACGTCCAGGCGCTCGACACCCGTGTCCAGCAGCTCGCCCACCAGCGCAAGAACCTTCCCGCGCTCGCGACGCTGACGGAGCTCGACGGCCGGATCGCGGACCTGCGTGCCTCGCTCGTCGAGTCGCGCACCCGGGTGGCCGACCTGAAGCGAGAGCTGACCAAGGCGGAGTCCGACGTCGAGCAGGTCCGCAACCGCGCCGACCGCGACCAGAAGCGGCTCGACTCGGGCGGTGTTGGCGCCAAGGATGCCGTCGCGCTGACCGACGAGCTCCGTTCGCTCGCCGCGCGCCAGGCCGCGCTGGAGGAGGTCGAGCTCGACGTCATGGAGCGGCTCGAGGCGCATCAGGAGGCGCTGGCCACGGTCGAGGCCGCCAACGGCGAGCTCGTCGCCGAGAAGGCGAAGGTCGAGGCCGAGCGCGACGCCGGCTGGGCCGAGATCGACGCGCAGATCCAGGCGATCGCGGGCGAGCGGGCCAAGGCGGTCGACGGGCTCGACGCGGCCCTCGTCACGCTGTACGAGAAGATCCGGGTGCAGCAGGGCGGCACCGGCGCCGCGCTGCTCAACGGCAACCGCTGCGACGGCTGCCGCATGGACCTCCCGCCGGCGGACCTGGCGACCATCAGGAGCGCGGCCCCCGACGCCGTGGTGCGCTGCGAGGAGTGCGGCCGGATCCTGGTGCGCGGCGCCGGCGCGACGACCGGCGCTGCCGCCGGATGAGCGAGGCGCCCGGGTTCGACACGCACCGGCGTCCGCCGGCCGCGGCAACCCGGTTCGACGGCGCCCTCCCGCTCACCGTGGTGCTCGTCCGGCACGGGGTGACCGCCCTGACGGAAGCCGGCGGGTACTCCGGGTCGGACGGCCCGGGCCCGTCCCTGACGGCACGCGGGCGGCTGCAGGCGGCGCAGGCCGCCGACGCCGTCTTCCGGGTCGGGCGCGCGGCCCGCACCGGGGCGGGTTCCACGGGCGGGATGCGCAGTGGTGGCCTCTGGCCCGACCTGCCCCGCCCGACGGCGCTCGTCGCGTCGCCGACGGCGCGGACCCAGGAGACGGCTGCCGCCGTCGGACGGCGGCTCGGGCTGCACGTCTCCACCGACGAGCGCTTCGCCGAGTGCCGGTTCGGGGAGTGGGACGGGCTCACCGCGCCGCAGATCGAGCAGGGCTGGCCCGGCGAGCTGGCCCAGTGGCACTCGACGGGCACGTTCGTGCCGCCCGGCGGGGAGTCCTACGCGCAGCTCGGCGCCCGCGTCTGGGACGGGCTCACCGAGCTGCTGGCCGGCGGCGTGGACCGCACGGTGGTGACGGTGGGCCACGCGGCGCAGATCCGCACCGCCGTCGGGCAGGCGCTGGGGGCACCCGCGTCGCACTGGGCGCGGCTGCGCGTCCCGCCCGCCTCGCTCTCGGTCGTGCGCCTGTGGGAGGACGGCACCACCGAGGTGACCGCCGTCGGCGTTCCGACCGACGGCTGAACGTCCCTACCGGTGCCTGAGTGCCCCGCGCGCGAAGGCCGGCGCGAGCGGAACCAGCGCGAGCACCAGGACGGCGGGCAGGGCGAAGCCGAGCCGCAGGTTGTCCGCCCCCACCAGCCCCGTGAGCACGGCGCCGAGCAGCGCGCCCACGTAGTTGAACTGGTTGAAGCGGGCGATGACCGCGTCGGTGCGGGCTCGATCGGGCTCAGCTGGTGCTGCCGATGCCCCGGCGACAGGATCGCTCGCGGTCCCCGCCGTACCCGCGGCGATCCGGCCCGCCGCCGAGAAGCTGAGCGGCGCCACCAGGGCGACCGCCGCGCCGAGGACCGTGAAGCCGGCCACCGCCACCTGCCACGTCGGGGCCAGCGTGACCAGCGCCAGCGCCCCGCAGGCCACCACCGCGCCGACCCGGAGCACCGTCGCCACGCCGAAGCGGGTGACGAGATGACCGCCGGCCAGGCGGACGACTATCGAGGTGACGAGGTAGGGGAACGTCGCGAGCGCGACCAGGTTCCCCGGAGCGTCGAACGAGCGCGCCAGGTAGACGGGACCCCAGGTCGCGGCGGTGGTGTCGACCATGTAGAACACGACGAGCCCGGCGCCCACCAGCCAGATCGGCCGCCACGGGATCGGCGCTCCCGACTGTGTGGCCGCGTCGGAGGGTGACGCCGTCGTCGGCCCGACGGTGATGCCGCCGGCCGGCACGCCCGGGGCGAGGAGCGGCGTAGCCGCGACGTGTGGCACGAACGGCGCGAACAGGATCACCAGCGGGACCAGCGCCACGAACGCGCCGATGGTGGGGGAGAGGTGGCCGGTCGTGAGCACGAGCACCGTGGCGATGATGCCGCCGGTGGTCCAGTAGCCGTGCGACGACGGCAGGATGGGCCGCCCGTACCGGTGCTCCAGGTCGACCGCCTGCATGTTGCTCGTGGCGTCGACCAGGCCGAGCGCGATGCCGTAGACCGCCACTCCGCCCACGAAGAAGCCGATGACGGGGGCCAGCGTGAGCGCCGGGACGGCGAGGACCATCAGCGCGAGGCCGAGCCGAAGCGTGGCCGCGCTGCCGAAACGGCGTGCCACGTGCTCGGCGACCAGCGACCCGACACCGGCGAGCAGCACCATCATGAGCAGCAGCAGGGAGAGGGTCACCTCGTCGAGCCCCCAGCGCTCCAGGAACCGGGGCAACCGGGTGGTGAGGCTGATGAAGACGAAGCCCTGGGCGAAGAACGCCGCGGCCACTGCGATTCGGGCGCCCGTCAGGCTGCTTGTCCCCATGACCGGTCATCCAACCGGTCGGTGGGCTCCTGCGCCAGGGTTTCGGCCGCCTCTTCATCCTTCGAGGCCAAACTTTCTTCGCTCTCAGGCCCCGGAGAGCGAAGAAACTCAGGCCTCGAAGGATGCGGCCGGTTACGCGAGCACGAGCTCCAGCGTCCGTGGGCCGCGCGGCTTGCCCTCCAGGAGGTTCGCCTCGATGAGCGTCTGGTCCTTGCCCGAGCCGATCTCGGTGAGCATCACGGAGCCGACGAGCTCCTGCGCGGCCTTGAGCACGTCCTCGCTGGTCCGGGCCTCGTGCTCGCGGCGCAGCAGGTGCCCGGCCAGCACGCCGCGCGTGTGCTTCGCGTTGTGCGAGACGACGGTCCGCTTGCCGTCGGTCTCGCGGAGCACCCGCACCTCCACCCACTCGGCGGCCCCGTCCCCGGTCGTCCGGGGCTTCCAGGCGGCGACATAGGTCGCGGACCGGCAGTCGACGACGACGTCGCCGGCGGCCCGCGCGTCGAGCACCTCGGCGAGGGCGGGCTTCCAGAACGTGGCGAGCCGTCCGACGTCGGGCAGGCCGACGCCCATGCTGAGCCGGTAGGCGGGGATGCGGTCGCCCGGCGCGACGACTCCCCACAGCCCCGAGAAGGTCAGCACGCTCGCCTGGGCGCGCTGCGCGGCGCCGTCCGGCAGCGTGGCCAGGCCGGCTGCCGCGTACAGGACCCCGGTGTACACCTCCGCCGCGCGGCCCGACGGCGCGTCGTGGAGCGCCGTGTTGCGCGCCACCTCGTCGGCGAGCCCGTCGCTGACCCCGAGGGCGGTGGTCGCGTCGGGCCCGGCGCTGACCCGGGCGAGATCCGCGAGAACCTGCTCGCGCCGCTCGGTGAGCTCCGGGTGGACCAGGGCGCCCAGGTCGAGCGGGGCCGCGCCGTCGGGCGCCGGCGTCTTGCCCTCGGAGGGCGGGAGGAGCAACATCACCCGCCCAGCCTAATTTGCCGGGCGGGATGGCTCGGTAGGTTGGCGCGCATGGCCCAGGTCAAGGTGTACGGAAACCGGTCGGTATGGGGCGAACGGCGTGCGGAGATCTCCGACGCGCTGCACGAGGCGCTGGTGCGCACCTGGCAGCTCCCGGCAGACAAGCGGTTCCACCGCTTCCTCCTCCTGGACGACGGCGACCTGGTCGCCCCGCGCTCGGATTCCTACCTGGTCGTGGAGGTTGTCTGCTTCGCGGGCCGCAGCCGGGAGGCCAAGCGCGCGCTGATCGCGGCGCTGTACGACGACGTCGCGCCGCGCCTCGGGCTGGACGTCAACGACCTGGAAGTCGTGATCCTGGAGAGCCCGAAGGAGAACTGGGGAATCCGGGGGATGGCGGGCGACGAGCTGTCGCTGAGCTACCGGGTCGACGTCTGAGCGGATGTGCTCCGGGCAGGTACTCTTCTACCTGCGGACGAGTCGGTCGGACGGTCGCGTTGGGTGCCTTCGGGCGCCCGCCGAGGAACGTCCGGGCTCCACAGGGCAAGGTGGTGGTTAACAGCCACCCGGGGTGACCCGCGGGACAGTGCCACAGAAAACAGACCGCCCTCGGTCTCAGGACCGGGGGTAAGGGTGAAACGGTGGTGTAAGAGACCACCAGCGCTGCCGGTGACGGCAGCGGCTAGGTAAACCCCACCTGGAGCAAGGTCAGACAGACTGTGTTTGAGGGCTGCCCGCCCGATTCTCCTCGGAGAAGCACAGTTGGGTAGACCGCTCGAGCCCTGCGGCAACGCAGGGCCTAGATGGATGGCCGTCGCCTGCGCAGGGGTAACCCGGCGCGGGAACAGAACCCGGCGTACAGACCGACTCGTCCGCTTTTAACGCTCTGACCTGCAACGGAGCACCGGCCAGAGGCGCCCGGTACGCATTGGGTACGCATGGCTGCGTACCGGCTCAGGCGGCCGATGGTTTGCTGTTGGCGGATGTTCTGCCCGGCCAGATTCGCGCGAAGTTCCTCACAAGCCGGGGTGAGGTGGCCTCGGACGTCAGTTCCATGATCCTGCCGACCAAAGTCCTTTAACGGCTTGTGCAGGTCCGTTCATTTTGGACTGGGCGGATTCCGGGACCTGGTGTCGGCAGTATTCCGATGGTGGCCCTATAGGTCGAGTCTCTTGGCGTGGACGGGAATGGGCACTGAGGAAGTGCGCCGGATCAAGCCGGAAGTGCGGGCGGCAGGATGGTCGCTACATGAACTTGCACGTCCAGATATCGTAACGCGTCGAACTGTTTCACCAGGTTGACCTTCGTAAAAGCAAAGAGAGAATCTGTGGTCACCGGGTGTCCTGATCCGATGGCAAGTATAACCTCGTTTATCTGAGCGTCATCTACCGATCCTCTGCTTTCTTCGTATATTCGATCCTTCCAAGCTGCGCGGGCATTTTCGTCTCTTGCAAGAGAGTCGGTGGAGACCAGCCCCTGAGCCAGCAAGTGGCTAAGGTCCGCTGACTTTCGACCGCGTTTGACGTGAATCAGCACGCCGGGTGGGACATAGATGTCGCATGGCTCGATGCCTCCTCTTAGGTGTAGCGCAGTCTTGATGAGCTTCCTATCCAGGCAGATGCCGGACAGAATTTTCGCGGCACGTGCGTTGTACTTATCCTCGTGGATATCGCCCCACGGTGGGAGCTCCAAGGAGGGCGATCCTGCGAGGATCTCACTGACCCGTCCGTCGATCCGCGCGAGGTACTGATCGTCCATCCGATACCAGTTGCCATCGTGTAAGCAGAACCGTTGGCTGCCTTCTTCTACTTCGAAGGCGAGCCAGCGGCGCAACGGTACCGGTACGGAGACCAGTGTGTTCCGCTCTGGCTCAGTCTCGCTGTGGAGCTCGAGCTTGATTGACTTGATGCGGTCGAGGACGTTCTCGCGCGGAATATCGGAGAGCCACTCCGCGACATCGCTTACATCAGGCGTCTGATCGAAGACCCGGAGCTTACGATCGCCAAGTCCGGTGACTTTGACGCTCATCACTGGACCGAAGGCGTCAAGCCTTTCATGTGGCCACGATATGCCAAGTTTGGATTCTTCGACATTGAGTAGCGCGTCGACCAGCTTTTCATCGAGTGCAGGGACTTTGCTGTCGCGGGGTTTGAGTGCGATAAGTTGTTCGAGACTCTCCAGGCCTGCTAGGACTGGTCGGCGGGCCAGGGCGTTGAGAACCGACAGGTCTTCGATGAGGTTCGCTGGCTCCTTTGCGAGTGGGAGGTTCAAGGAGTCTGCCGCGCGAAGTTGAATGATCCTGTCGCCTACTGTGAGTTCTCCGATCGTGGCTTTTGATTCAATTCGGCTGACAACCTCGCCGTAGCCGTCAACACCTAGGTCTCGGATGGTGCTCCCGTTGGGCATCGAGCTTCGATCTACGCGTGCCCGGTGATCGAGTATCGTTTTGGTGAGCGATTTAATCTCCGAGGGTAGAGCAGAGCGTGCGACGATTCCGGAACCAAATCCGAAGTCGATCTGTTCTGAGTCCAGAAAATGGAATCCGATGCCCCAAGTGAGAGCCCAGATCACGTCGTCTTGGCCTTGAATCAGGAGAACAGCTCCAGGAGATACGTTCGACAGGGATAGGGGGTGGCCGGTGAGGAGCTTGACGTCGTTCGCCCACTTGGCGTTGGTTGCGATAGAGCCCGAGACGAGGCGTGCCGGGCGGCGATCCACGGTCACGTCCGTGACGGTGAAGTTGTCGTCCGACTCGCGGTGCTGTTCGGACAGCGCTGTGTGCAGCGTGCTCCCGTCCTGCATCCGGTAGAGCGTGGTGCGCTTCGTTGCGGCGGCCTGCTCCATGGTTCCAATTAGCACAGCCAGTTCTGGCTGCGGTCAAGAGTCAGCATGCGGGAATGAGAGCCGGGGCAAGGGCGTACGACACCTTGGCCCCTCTGACATGGGATCCGACTCCCTAGTAGAACGAGCGCTGGTCGCGGATGACCGTCTCGACGTGGCGGCGGATGGGGATGGCGACTTCGGGGAACTCGCCGCTCTCGACGTGGTGAAGGTATTTGGACGCGGCCGTGAGCAGGGCGACCGCACCGGAGTAGGTGCCGAGCACACCGGTGAACTCTGCGCGCGCTCTCGCAGCGATGTCCGGCTGCAGGATCGCTGAACAGACCAGGTGTGCGGCGTCGTACCCCACCGGTGCCCATCCCCAGTTCTCCCAGTCCAGGATGACCAGCTCTGGTGCGGTGAGATTGCCGAAGTGCAGGTCGCCGTGAGACATGGCTATCTCGACACGTTCAGGGTCGATCTCGACGCCGAAGAGAGCGAGGAAGTGGTTGCGGAAGGACTCCTCGCGAGGATCGGCCGCCACGCGCTCGGTCGTCGAGATGCGTTGGAGAGGTTCCAATCCGGCCTGGAGCGCTGTCCACCAGGAGTCGGGCAGATCGACGTGGCGGTCCAGGACGAGGCCGGCACCGGCGGCCCGCTGTGTGACGTACGTGAGTAGGTCGGCGCGGACAACCCGATCGTCGTCGGTCCAGACAACTGACCGTAGGTGTCGTGGCATAGGGATGTCGTCGAAGGGCTCGCCGGTCGCTGCGGCGATGCCGTCCCACATGGTGTCTTCGATGGCCCACTGCGGCTGCTCTGAGGTGAGCCGGAGCCAGCCGGGGCCAGTGGTGCGAGTTGCGATCGTTCGGTTGTAGAGCCCGTGGATGGTGTCACCCTCGATCGTCACGCCGAGCCGGTCGGCCGCCTCGGTGAGGTAGGTGGCGAGGCGGTCGCGGTGCTCTGTCATGTGTCTCTCCGTGCTGGCGTCGGTAGCCTGCTGGAATGCTGATCGAGCGGGTTCGTGTGCACCCTGAGCTGGTGTCGGACCGGGGTGTGTGGCCGTGGACGGTTCCGGCGATCGGGCAGCTCCTGGACAAGGGGCTGGAGTTCACCAGTGACATCGTGATCCTGGTGGGGGGCAACGGGGCCGGCAAGTCCACGCTGTTGGAAGCGCTCGCCGAGCAGTACGGGATCGACGTTCGCGGCGGGCACGGAGGACGCGACTACCCGATCAACCAGGAACTCAGCCCGCTGGGCAGGGTCATCACGCTGGACCGCACGCTGTCCGGCCGGTTCATGACCAAGAGCAACGCGACGGGCTTCTTCCTGCGTGCTGAGACGGCGCACGAGATGCTGGAGCGGATGACCGGCTACGGCGTGCAGGGATACGGGAATGCGTCGTGGCAGGTGAGCCATGGTGAGTCCTACCTCCAGGCGATCGCGGGTCAGTTCAGCGGCCCCGGCCTCTACCTCCTGGACGAGGCCGAGGGGCCGCTGTCGTTCGAGTCCACCTTGCAGTTGCTATACCGGATTCAGGACCTCGTGACCGAGCACCGCGCGCAGGTCATCTACGCCACGCACTCACCGTTGGTCGCCTCGATCCCCGGTGCGCAACTCATCGAGCTGACCGACGAGGGGATCGGCGAGCGTGAGTGGGAAGACCTTGCGTCGGTGAACCTGTGGCGCAGATTCCTCCGTACGCCGGGGTCGTTCTACGAGGGCTAGTTCCGCTAGCTCTTGGTTGGCCCGCACCGCCAGGGGTTGCAGGGTTCGCCGGGCTTCTTGTAGTTCGGGGAACAGGTCTTGTCGTGCGGGTTGCAGGCCTGCGGGTTGCAGGAGGGGAACATCGGGTTGCACTTCGAGTTCGGCTGGCAGTCCGGGCCGCACCCCCACGCGTGAGGTGCGGTACGGCGCTCGAACTCCGCACGGAGTTCCTGTGTCGCGCTGGAGTGCGCAGGGCCGCCCAAGATGTCTGCCAGGGTCGCGTCCTGGACGTTCCCGACGGGCATCCACCGCGTGAACACGCAGGGCCACACGGCGCCATCGGGGCCGACTGCGACGACACCATCGCCGCAGCCTCCGCACAACTCTGCGACCGAGGCGTCCCGATCGCGGATACCTCGCCCGACCTGACGCAGGTGATCGACGCCGACGTCGGTCACGCCGAGGGCCTCGAGCTCGGCGGTCGCCGTCTGCACGTTCTGGTCGTCGATCATCCCGATGATCCCCGCCCGTAGCGGGACGCCATGGGCGAGGGCCTTGGTGATGTTCGCCTTCGTGCGAGCGTGCGTGTTCCGCTTCGTGATCAGAAGATGCTGAGTCGGGTCGTTCGAGTACCAGGAGCACGCCAGCCGGACACCAGGGCGAGAGAACGCGTCCCACATGCGCGCCGAGACGTGGACGAGGTTGGAGAAGACTTCCACCTCGAGTCCTTTGTCCAAGGTGTACTCGACCAGCAGTGCCAGGTCAGGATGGAGCGTGGGTTCGCCGCCGATGAACTGCACCATCTGCACGCCGAGGTCGGCACACTGGTCGATCACGCGCTGCCAGTCGACAGTTCCCATTACGCCGTGAGTCCCGCTCGGGCCCGACTCGGCGTAACAGTGAATGCACTCCAGCTGGCACTTGCCGGTGATCTCCAGCCATACGAACGTCAGGTTCGCTTCTCGAATGGTGTCGGACGGGGTCTCAGTTGTTGCGGTCATGTGTTCCTCCAGGTTCGGATCGGTGGTGCCTGGGGGTGCCCGCCGGGAGCGGGGGGCTTGCGGCCGGGCGTCGTTTGCGGGGATCTGGGCCCGCGCCCGGCCGCAAGATGGGGTGGCCAGGAGGCCGACTGGTTAGAAGCTGGTGAGGGGAAGCTCGAATCCAGCCGGGCCGGGACCGGTCACGCTGCGCCATTGCGCGCGGCGGCGGCCCTCGTCCCCGCGCGGGTACGGGAGGCCAGCCTCCGACGCGGCGGCCTCGATGGCGCGCATCGTGGTGCCGACGCCGGACGGGATCGGTGCGTGCCTGACCCAGTGGCCGGTCCGAAGTGTCCATGCTTCGCAGCGGGACAGGTCCGGTCCGATGCCGTGCCACACGCGCAGAACGACGGGGTCGGTCGCGCTTGCTTCGGCGGTGGCGATCTGTGCGGCCAACGGTGAGAGTGAACGATCGACGTCCGGGACCAGAGACCGCAGTACTGCCAGGGCCCCGGCCTGGTCGATGGTGCCGGTGGTCTCGTCGGCGGCGCTGCGCACGATCGCGGGCGCGTGCCCCATCGCGACCGAGCGCCCGGCCCACGCAAGCATCGCCAGATCGTTGACACCGTCCCCGACCGCAACGGTGCGCTCAGAGGGGATGTTCAGGTGCTTGCGCACGCCGTCGAGTGCGACCGCCTTGTTCACGTCCTGTGCTGCGACGTCGAGCCAGTCCGGACTCATCGGTGTGACGGTGACGCCGGTGGCGTGTAGCGCATCGGTGAGCCGGCGGATCTCTGGCGCGACGAGGACGATCCGGGTGGCGGGTTGGGTCACCAGGTCGTCGACCGTGACGAGCTTCTGCTGCCCGTTGAGCTCTCCCGGCTGGAACGGATGATTCGTGCGCCAGCCCCAGCCAACTTCTTCGACGGCGATCCGCGCCACCGGAACGGTCTCCAGGGCCCGGCGGATCACCGGTCGTGGGTCGAACATCCGGGCGTCAACGACGTCATACCCGGAGGGCGCGGAGGGGTCCAGGCGTACGGTCAGGGCGCCGTTCGAACACACGCCCCATCCATTGATGAGTCCCAGTCGGACCGCGATCGGTAGCAACCCGACCAGTGATCGCCCGGTGGCAAGCACGATCTCGTGCCCAGCAGCCCGAGCCAGGTCCAGGGTTTCGACCGTTCCGGACGGAATTTTGTTCTCGCCGTCCACGAGCGTCCCGTCGATATCGAGCGCGACGAGGGTTCGTGTGGCCGTCGTGGTTGCGGCGTTCATCGGGCTGCCACCTGACGCAGCACCGATCGAACCTGGACCTCCAGATCATCACGTTCGCCGCACCACAGCGTGTGGCCCGGTACGAACATTCGGTGATCCAGAGGCTGGTCCAACCCCAGCGATCGGGCGATCGCCTCGCCGTCGGCCAGATGGCTCGGTTGCAGGCACATGCGGTCTCGGGTCATGGTCACCACCTCGATCCGATGCGGACCGACCTCGCTGACGGCGATCCTCGCGTGCTCGAGGGCGCGGAGCAGATCGTCATCATGTTTGGTGCTTCGGGGTGTGGTTCGCATGGTCGGCCCCTCCTGCGGATTCCTCGTGAACCCGCAGTCCGAGCCTCCGCCCGCACCAGGACCAAAACCACGGCCACCCGGGCAGGATCGGGTCGGTCGAGACAGGTGAACCCTGCCTCGCAGGCATGGTTCAGGCATGGGCGCGGCGGATATGGTCGAACAGTGAAACTGCTGCCCTTCAACGAGTACATCGCGTCGCTCCCGCGCAAGCGCATGTCAGCCGGCGTCCTGCTGTACGACGACGCGGGGCGGGTCGTGCTCGTCGAGCCGTCGTACAAGGCGGAATGGGATGTCCCCGGCGGCGTCGTCGACGACGGTGAATCGCCGTGGCAGGCTGCCGCGCGCGAGCTGGCAGAGGAGCTCGGCTTGGTCCGCGAGCGAATGCGTCCCCTGGTCATCGATCACGAGGCCGTTGCGGACGACGGGATGCCCGAGGGCATTGCCTGGATCTTCGACGGCGGCCCGATCAGCGAACAGGAACTGGCCGCGCTTCCTCTCGACGACCCGGAGATCGTCTCCGTCGGCCTGTACCGGCTGGACGAGGTCAGCGGCAAGACGACCGGCCCGCTTGCCCGCCGTCTTGCCGCCGCGCTGGTCGCCGTGCGGGACTATTCCGGGCCGGTGCTGTGCGACGACGGGATACCCACCTACGGGGCGCCATGACGGATCTGGCGGAGAACCTCGCGCGGCTACGCAAGGCCAACGACCTGTCACAAGAGGCACTCGCCGAACGTGCCGGAGTCGGCATCGACACGGTGGCCCGCATCGAACGCGGGACCCGGACGACCTGTCGACCGGCCACACTCCACCGCCTGGCCACGGCCCTCGCGGTCCCCGTCCAGACGCTCCTGGCCGGCGACAGTCGCGAACCTCCCGCGCTGGCGACACGCGGACAGATGGTCTGGCTGCGACAGGCAGTGACGAGCGGCGGCCCGGTTCCCGGGCTCTCCGACTTCGCGGAGAACGCCGAGACCGTGTCATTGATCGAGGCCGAGCGCCAGACGACCGCGGTGTGGCGACTCTATGTCGGCGGGCGTCACACCGAGCTGCTGACATTGCTTCCCGCTGTGCTCGCTGACGCCCGGCGGCTGGTCGAGACAAGCAACGACGACGATGCCGCTGCCGGACGGCGGTTGCTGGCCACCACCTACCGGATCGCAGCCGGAATCGCCGGCCGCCTGGGCCAGGACGACCTGGCATGGACCGCAGCCGAGCGCGCACTTGAGGTCGCCCGCGGTTCCGACGACCCTGAGCTTCAGCAGGCTGTCGCCCTGCGCTATCTCGCCTGGACACTGGTCCGACAAGGTCGCGAGATCGAAGCCGAGCGAGTCGCAACTACCGCCGCCGAGTCCATTCAGCCGACGATGCTCGACGCGGACCCCGTCCGGATCGCCGTGTTCGGAAACTTGCTGTTCAACGCCGCCACCGCAGCCGTCAAGATCGGTGCGGTGCAGCGAGCGGCCGACCTGCTGGCCGAAGCGCGGTCAGCGGCTGCGAGGACGCTGACCAGCGTCGTGACCGAAGCGGCGATCTTCAGTCCGCGAGCAGTAGCGTTTCAGGAGGTCGAGAACCTGTCACGGAGCGACGACCCCGAGACCGCGCTACACCGCGCCGCGACCTTGCCGGCTCTGCCTGGTCAGTTGCCCGCCTTCTGGGAAGCCGGCCACGCGCTGCACATCGCTTCCGTTTCGATCAAGACCAGGCGGTACGACGAAGCACTCCACCACCTCGATCAGGCCTATCGTCTCGCCCCGGACTGGGCAACGAGTCAACCACTCGGCGCTGCGACCATGCGCGCCCTGCTCGACCGAGCCACCAGACGACGCGGACCCCACTTCGCCGCACTCGCCAACGCCTACTGCGCGCCGTAGAGCGAGGAGTTCTTCCGCACTCGCGGCCTACAAGGCGAGCAGTTCGGACGCGGCTGTCCTCGACCAGTGCGCCGGTGCCTCTCTCGCTGCCACGAACCGACCTATGGAGGAACCTTGACCGACCCCATCGTGATGACCCCAGTCGCACACGTCGTCGGCGGGCGCACCGAGCCGACCGACGACTACTGGGGCGGCACTCGCTCGATCATCCGGATCGACCCGGACGCTTACACCGAGGCGTCGGTTGCCGGGCTCGACGAGTTCTCACACCTCGAGGTCGCGTTCTTCTTCCACCTGACCGACCAGTCCGACCTCGATCCCGGAGCGCGTCGCCCGCGCAACAACCCGGACTGGCCGGAGGTCGGGATCTTCGGACACCGCAACATGCGCCGGAAGAACTGGATCGGCGTCTCGCGCTGCCGACTCACTTCCGTCGACGGCCTGGACCTGCATGTCGAAGACCTCGACGCGGTCGACGGGACGCCCGTGCTCGACATCAAGCCATGGTTCGCGGAGATGGGACCGCGCGGCGAGGCTCACCAGCCGCCGTGGGCTACCGAGATGCTCAGCGGCTACTTCGCCCCGGCGCGGGGCGAACAGCTTCACCCCTGACTCTGGACGGTGGTCGGTAGGTCACGATGCTGACATGACACGCAGCCCTATCGCTGGCGGATCGTACGCGCGGCGCCGTCGCGACAAGCGTGCTGCACCCAAGACGGGGATAGTGGCTACGGGACTGTCGCGGGCTGCACGGTTGTAGCGTCGGCTCCCGTAGCGCGAGCCTTGCGGAACACGAGAGCGCCACTTACTGCGTCGGCGCCCATGAGGACGCTGCCTTCCCATGTGTGCCCGTTTGCCAGGAGGTAGATGGTGATAACCATCGCTCCGATGGCGATAACCGAACCGGTGAGGTGGCCGCACCACTTCATCAGGGTGTCCTGCTTCCGCCGCCAGCGCTCGTCTTTGATCTCGTCGTCGATGAATTTGCGCGTTGCGTCGCCCACGGAATCATAGAGTTCGACCGCCTGGGCGAACGCAGTAACAGGTGGGGCTGTGGCGCCCTCAGCCATGGCTTGTCCGTGCAGCTCGGTGGATCGTTGCCGCTACACGCTCCATGGCGCGCTCAAGATCAGACGTCATCGGCTTCTCTGGCATTCGCGGGAAGAGACCGAATGTACCCGACAGCCCGCTGAGAAATGCCGCCCAGCGTCCCGGCGTCTCGGAACGAGGCACGTCGGCCATGAGCGAGACCTCCGGTCGGTTCGGCACCTTCGCCTGAGTGTCCGACTCTCCCACAGCATCAGGCATGGACGGTACCCCCTGCGCCATGGTGAGTGTGAAGAAAAGCCGGTTTGGCACGCGGCTCACCGTGACGTTCTGGCCCATGGAGAGCTCGGCGTACTCGGGGAGTTGGCCAAGATGCAGCATGTGGCCTGTGGACGTATCCGCTGGTGCCAGTTCAGCGACCTGAGGGGACGTGGCCGCTGCGAACACTGCACCGACCACAATGGCGGTGCCCGCTCCTAGGTTCACGGCTCGGTACCCCGTGTGGCTTCATCCATGCCCTGGAGCTGCCCGTTCAGCAGGTCCCTTAGTTCCCGAGCACGTGACAGCGGAACTACCAGCGTCGCCACAGGTTCGATGTCAACCTGCAGACCAGTCGCCGTGAGTGCCCTTGCGGTCGCTTCGTCGGTGATGATTGGCGGAGGCGCGAGGCCAGCGATCACGTAGATGACCTCCTCCTGACCACCAGGTGTCGGAAAACCGGGCGTGACAGCGAACATGTTGGCGTATTGCGCGCCTACGGACGCCTGCTTCGGCCATTGCATCCGGATCTGGAGGCCGATCGATTCGGTCTGATGTGATTCGGACGACATGTAGTGGAGCGTAGCGGTCACGTCTCGACCGCGGTTATCCGACTGGGTGATGTACTGGGTGAACCCTGCCGGGCCGCTTGGCCCCTTGTGAGAGACATCCGAGGGTGATCTGGCAACCCAGCCCTGAGTGTCTACAGGACCCCCTGTCGATGGGCCCTGTAGACCCGACGGCATGGACAATCTGATACCACTCCTGAGTACCGCTGTTGGTGCCCTCGCGGCCGTGGGCGGTACGTTCCTGACCGGCGCCCACGAGCGCCGAAGGGACGCACTCAGCGCTCAGCGGGAGCGAGACGCCCGGCAGCAGGATGATTCGCGCGAGAGAGAAGCGCGCCGAAGGGACTTCCAACTCAGGACGCTGCTGGAGCTGCAAGACGGGGTGCAACGTCTGGGCCGCCTCACGAGCATGGTGCTTCAGTTCGACCTTCGTCAGGCGCGCGAAGGTCAGTACACCCTGATCCCGGATGATCTATCCGACGAGTTGCAGACGAGAGGCATCGAGGTGAACCGACTCTGCACGAGAGTCCTCGACCACGACGTTCGCCGGGCTGTGGAGGGGGCCAAGGACCGGCTCGCCAAACTCGGCGTGGCCGTAATGCGATACCGCCAGATGGGACCAGGCTCCGAACTCGAAGCAGCGTGGGCCGGCGACATGAACAGTCTGGGAGATGTGATGGACGGGGCCATGGAGCTGATGGGTGTGGCGATCCGTCATGAGCTGGAGAGCGGTGCCGTGCCGCCCTCGTGAGTCGTGGCGTAAAGACGGGTCGCCCGCTTCCTCTGGTCGCATCACTGGTCAGCCGTTGGACAGCCGGTCTCGCACCGCCCGTCGGAGACTTACCTCGGCTGCCTCAACGCCCTCGTCTGTGGCGTGGGCGGCTTCCTTCGTCGTCGAGTCCCATTTCCAGACGTGGGTGTGCAGCACGTCCCGTAATTGCACGTCGACCGCGTACACGTCATCCGGCACTTCCAGCCCCAGGTCGGCGAGGGCGTCTTCGACCAGCTTGTCACGCGCCCGGTCCTCGGGATAGATGTCGCCGTACCGCATGCCGCTGCACTTCTCCTCGTGGTTCTTCGAGAAGTCGTATCCTCTCCGCGTCGCAGCAAGGAAGGTCTGGCAGGCGCGCTTTGCGCGACTCATGGCGCAACTCGACCCGGCCAAACGCTCGGCGCTCGGCGCCTCGCGATTGGCCGCGCGGGTGACGCGCGCTGCCAGGAGCCAGGAAACCAAGCCCGCAGCCGGAGCACTGGCGCTCACGCCGACGAGTTGGCTCTCCTACCAGTGCGCAGGCTGTTCGTCAGCAGTGGCGGCCGTGGTGGTGGCGATGACGGTAAGCGCGCCGAGCATCCTGCCGCTACCGGCACGCCGCTGTACAACAAAATGCTGGCCGATGAGCGTGGACCGGGCCGCTGGTGCTCACTCAATCTGCCGTGTCCCGTCGGGCAGGTTGACGAGGAAATACTTGTGTGTGACGGCCTCCAGCGCGGTTCCGCCGTCGCGAACGGTTCCCCTTACCCACACTGCGCCGCCTTGCGACTGCGCAGGCTCGTCGAGCTTGATGGAAAGGGCCGCTTCGAGTTTCGTCGGGCTGACTGCGGCAGCAGGTAACCAACCATCGATATGGGGGAGCCAGGACTGAAAGTCGAGGGCGAAACTAACGAAGTGGTTTGGCTCGCCCTCGTCTGATGCCCAGGGGTCCTCAAGTTCGAAGTCGGTGATCCGGCTTCCGACGAAAATGTCAGTTGAGCGGAGGAAGTACCAGACGGTATCGACGAAGCTTCTACATGTCTCGATCGCTGGTGCTCCACGGTCCTGGTGCTCGACGGAGTTTCGGATGTCCTTGAGCTGACGAAGTGCCGATGGGCGTACGAGCCCGAGCTGAGTAAGGATCGCGAGCGTGTCAGGTCGCCCAGGCCAGGCGGCTGCACGCGAGAGCTGGCGTAGGCGGTACTCGTCGTTCAGGAGCCGCACCCGTGCGTCAACCGCGTTCCATAGTTTCTGCACCACGGTGCCTCGCGTGATCTCGTTCTGGTTCTTGCTGCGGGACAGCTCGTCCGCCAAGTGCCAGTGCTGGTAGGCACGGCCGGCCAGCGCCGGGTCTACTTGACTCGATCCGAAGCCACAGTCTTCCCAATCTCGCCAGCATGGGACTATCCACAGCACCTCTTCCGCGTCTTCCACGGTGGCATTGAAGCAGACACCGCGCGCGCCGTCTGTGTGGTTGAGCTGCCCGAGGTGTCGCCGGTCAGCAGTCACCGTGAGGTCTGGTGTAGGCGTCCTGTGCTAGTGACTGCACGTGCCTCGGTGGGCCGGGTGTCCAACCCGCTGCTTCTCCGCACCGGTTACCACGCCAGTCCGCAGCCAGTCCGCAGATAGTCCGCAAGAGCCCCACCAAAGCGCCGTCGGACCCCAAAGCCGCCAACGCTAGTGAGCCGCAGAATTCCAACGTTCTTGGCCGGTCCCACCGGGTACCCCGACAGGCCGTAAAGCCTGCCGGGGAAACCCGGCGTACAGACCGACTCGTCCGCTTTTAAGGCCCTGACCTGCATCGGAGCACCAGTCGGAGGCTTCCAGGCGCGAGATCACGTTCGCAGTTGCGCCATGGTCGCCTGGCCTGAAGGCCGTGGTGATACCAGTAGGTGTCCAGGGTCTCACTCGCGTCCTTGTGGCCCAGTCGTACCTGAACCGCCTTGACGGACGCGCCGTGGCGGATGCGCGGGCTCGCGTAGTAGTGACGCAGATCGTGGAAGTCGACTGGATGTCCTCGGAGTCGATCGGGGCTAGCGGCAGGTGTCCCAACCGTGGGTAGGTTCGGATCTCAAGAACCACGTCGACCTGGTCCTCTGTGTTGCCGCGATGGACCTGGAGCGTTCGCCAGTGCTCGGCGTGCTCCTTGAACGTGATCTTGCCGGCGTCCGGGTCGACGGGTCGCCGTCTCCGGACCGCCAGGACGACGGTCGCCGCGAGTTCCGGTCCAGCACCTCGCTCGGGCCGACCGGAATGCTGACGATCGTCTCGGGCGCGCTTCCCGGGGCCAGCATTGTCGCTGGCCCCGCCGGCCTTTCGTCGACGAGGAGTCGCTACCTCGCGTTGCCAAGGGTGATCCGGCGCCGCAGAGCCTGGGCTAGTGGTGCTTCCCACACGTCGGTGCCCTCCGTCGGATCGGGACCGTCGTTCGGAAGCCGGGCCATCGTCTGCTTGGTGACGCGGATGGCTTCTCGGTCGCGCCGGGCGATGCGCCGGGCCAGGCGCTTGGCCTCGGCCCACACGTTCTCGGTCGGGACGACGGATTGCACGAGCCCACCCTCCAGCGCCTCCTGGGCGTTGATGGCATCGCCGAGCAGCAGCATCGCGCGGGTCCAGCCGGAACCGATCTCGGCGACCAGGCGGTCCAGCACCTCGCTCGGACCCACCGGGATGCTGACGACCGTCTCGGGCGCGCGGAACCGTGCGTCCTCGGCGGCCACGCGCAGGTCGCTCGCGACCGCCAGCCCGAGCCCTGTTCCGGCGACGTTGCCGTGCAGCGCCGCGACTGTCACCGCCGGGCAGGTGCGCCAGGCGCGCAGCACCTCGTCGCCGAGCTCGACGAGGTTCCGGTAGCCGTCGGGGTCGTTGGTGGCGAGCTGGCCGAGCTCGTCCAGGTCGCCGCCTATGCAGAAGTGGCGCCCTTCGGCGCGCAGCACGATGGCGGCGATGTCGTCGGGCAGCGTCGTGAGCACGTCGCCCAGGGCGGTCAGCGTCGCTCGGTCGAGCCGGTTGTCGCCGTCGGGCCGCGTGAGGGTCACCACCAGCACGGCGTCCTCGCGGTTGACCACGACGGGTCCGGCGGCGGACGCGCTCTCACCAGCGGCCACCGCCGCACCAGCACCCACCGCCGCACCAGCACCCACCGCCGCACCAGCACCCACCGCCGCACCAGCACCCGCGGTCGCGGCTGGACGGGGTCGCCGCCGTACCGGCACCGAACGCGTTCCGCGGAAGGCGAGGGTCTCGTCGTAGCCCACTGGCCCGGCGAACTCGAGATCGAACCGCTGCAGCACCTCGGGGAACAGTGTGGTCGCTTCCAGACGGGCCAGCGGCGCGCCTAGGCAGTAGTGCATGCCCACGCCGAAGGCGAGGTTGCGGCGGGGCGGGCGCGAGAGGTTCAGGTCGTGCGGCGAGTCGTAGGCGTCGGGGTCGTGGTTGGCCGCGGCGACCACGGCGTGCACGATCTGCCCGGCTGTCACCGGGATGCCGCCCGGCAGCTCCGTGTCCTGCGCTGCGTACCGGGTCATGAGCTGTACGGGCGATACGAAGCGGACCAGCTCCTCGACGGCGCCGTGTACGGCTTCCGGGTGCTCGAGCATCCACGTGGCCTGGTCGGGCCGGCGCAGGAGCTGCACCATGCCGTCGGACAGCAGGGACGTCGTCGTCTCGAGGCCCGCCTCGATCATGACGTTGAGCTGGGAGCCGGCCACCGCGCGCACCGCGGGGTCGGTCTCTGTGTCGAGCCACTCTCCCAGCGGGGAGTCCTCCGTGAGCCGGGGTCTGGGCTGGGCTACGAGCTGTTCCCAGTACGCGTTCCACAGCTTGCCCGCGCGGTCGGCCTGCGCCATCCGCGCCTTGCTCGGCGCGAGGTCGTGCACGTTCGAGAGCATGCGGCTCATCTCGCACAGCAGCGGGATGTCCTCGCGCGGCAGCCCGAGAACGATGCAGAGCACCGCCATGGGCAGCCGGTCGCCGACCAGGGCCCCGAAGTCCGCCTCGCCGTCGGCGCGCAGCACCGCATCGAACCGGTCGAGGTACTCGTGGACGGTCTGGACGATCTGCGGTGTGAGGTCAGCGACCGACTGCGGCGAGACGAACGAGCCAAGGCTGCGGCGCAGCCCGGCGTGCCCGGGCGGGTTGGTGCCGAGCGCGGAGTCGTGCAGGAACTTCAGGCCCGGGTGCCGCACCCACGTCGGCTGGCGCGCGGTGCGCCAGGCGGCGTCCACGGTGCGCCAGCCGGATCCGCTGAGCACCTCGTGGCTCGCGCCGTGCGAGGTGACCATCCAGGCTCCCCACGGCATGCGTACCGCCGGGCCCATGGCCCGCAGCTCGTCGTAGACGGCGTGGGGGTCGGCGCGCCCTTCGGGCGTGCTCAGGTGCCGGATCAGCTTGGTCACGCGGCGGCGGGACTCGCGGTCCGAACTGGCTGCGACGGCGTCTGTCGTCTTCCGGGATCTACCGGTGTGGTCAGGCACTGGGGCTCCTTCTTCAGCCAAGACACCATCTCGTCTGCCGACGGACAACGTTCAACATAACGTGCATACCGGGCAGAACATCCAGCCCTTGCGGGTCGCAATGTAACCATTGCGTAAAGAAGTGACTACGAGCCAGCCATGTGACGGTGCGGGTAGTCTTGTGCGCCGTTGGCGCAACCTGGCAGCCTCGGCAACCGCCTGCCACGCCGACCCCGGTGTCGAAGACCCCCTGTCGGTTCGTCACGAACGACGCCGTCATTGCCGGGTCGGTCGGCGGAGAGGTGCGACGCCTCGGGGAGGCTGCCGTGGACGAGGTCGAGTCCTGGGTGCGCACCGGGACGTTCCGTACGCCGGTGCACCCGGAGACCCTCGCCATCACGGCCTGAGTCCCCCAGCCGCTGGTGCTCGTCCCGAGCATCGGTAGATCGAGGCGCCAACATTCTCGACGAGGCACGCTGGAACCTCGAGTTCATGCATCAAGATGCAGGTCCCCGACGGCGAACCTCGCGCGGGCATGGCGCACGAAGACTTGCGTGAACGGCAAGGCGCACGTCAGTGCCGTCTGACGCTCCAGGGGCAGGTCAGACGCGGGCAGGCGTGCGGGCGGCCTGGTGCTCGGGAGTGAACGTCACCGGCAGCGTGGACGGGTAGCGCGACCACGGCGATGGCGCCCACTTCACCACCGGGTCTGTGAGCCTCAGGTCGAGCCGCTCCATCAGGCTCTCCACCGCGATCTTGACCACGAGCCGCCCGGGGCGCTTGGCGGGGCACGCGTGCGGCCCGACGCCGAAGGACAGGTGCGACCGGTTGTTCGCCTCGAAGAGGTCGTCCGCGGTGCGTACCCGCGGGTCGTTGTTCGCGGCGGCCACGCCCATCACTATCGCGTCGCCGGCGCGGATCCGCGCCGTGCCGAGGGTGCAGTCGGTCACGGCGTACCGGGCGGGCAGGTTCGCGACGGGCGGCTCGCTCCACAGCGTCTCGTCCATCGCGTCGTCGAGGCCGCGGCGCACGCCGGTGACGCGGCCGGTGTACCGGGGGTCGGTGAGCATGCGGCGCAGCGTGGCCGCGATCCAGGTGATGAGCATCTCGTTGGCCGCGCAGATCGAGATCACCATGGAGTGCACGATCTCGGTGTCGTCCTCGAAACTCGGGTGCTTGATGAAGCTTGTGGTCAGGTTCGGGCCTGGCTCCGCCCGGGTCGCGATGACGTGGTCCATCACGATCTGGTCCATCCGGACCAGGGCTGACACGGGATCGCCGCCGTGCCCGAAGATCTCGCTCGCGCAGTGCAACAGGTCGACCCCCTGCCGCTCGTCGAACCCGAACATGCCCGACACCGCCAGGAACGACACCGCCGCCGCATACTCGCCCATCAGGTCCGCACTGCCCTTGGCGGCGAACGAGTCGATGAGTCGGGCGCAGACGACGCGCACGAGCGCTGCCGTCCGGACCTCGTCCATGTCGGCGAACGCCTCGTCCACCGGGAGCCGCAGCCGCCGGTGCTCCGCGCCGTCCGAGAAGTACAGGTTCCGCCGTCCGGTCGGGGACAGGATGGCGTGCAGGGTCGACTGCGGTGGTAGCTGCTCTCTCCAGTGCCGTGGGTTCCGGGCGAAGACGCTCTCCGTGCGCATCACCTCCATGACCTCGGCGTGCCCCAGCACGAGCCAGCCCGGCACGCCTGGCTCCAGGTCCACGGGGGCCACCGGCCCCCACTGGTCCTGCAGCTTGCGCAGTGCCGCAGTCATGTCCTCTGCACCGGTCAGGTCCACCAGCGCGACCCGGCCCCCGCTCCGCTGCGGCTCCAGGTCAGACATGCCCCTCCACCCATCGATATTCATCGAATCATCCATCGAAGTATGGGGCGACCTGCGTAGACGCCCGATCGTGGGTTTCTATCACGGGCAGCAGAGAACACGAAACACGCGGCGTTCTTCCCCACGGCGGCCAGGTCCGGGCTCATCGCCGTCGCGAACGCCAGCACCCGGAACGCCTCTCGCGAGACCCGCGCTCTGCTCATGACGGCTCAGGGCCGGCTCGACCCCATCCTTGCCACCGTGACTCCCCTGTACTGACCCGGCAGTCACCCCATTCAGCCAGCACCGGCCAACGCGGAAACCGCTAGACTCCAACGTTTCCAACGAGGCCGATGCTGGCCTTTCCCCAGGCACGACTTCGAGCTCTACTGCAACCCGTGCGGCGGTGATCGCCGCCCACGCTAATTGGCCCCGCTGCACGCGTCTGGTAGCAGACCCTGGTAGGGGGAAAGGCTCACCATCGTGTGCGCCGTGCGACACTGGCCGGCACCCGGGCGCCACATCGACGATGCGAGCACCGAGCCTAGGGTGCAGCCTGGGTCGATCGCTTCAACCTGGGGGTAGGACTGCCAGTCGCTGCGTAGCCAGGAGGTGCCGTAGGTCTCGCTGAGTTGACGAAGACGCGATAGGTACCGTCGTGTAGGCGCTGAGCACCGCTCATTGGTGACCTGCTGTCCGCTCCGGTAGAACGCTCGCTATGAGTTGGGTGGCGAACGTCATGATCTCGGTCGACATGGACGACAACGAGAACGCGGAGGCGCTGAGCGAGTGGCTGCGGACGGAAGCTCCCCTCCGGTCGCGTCCTGAGCGTGGCGGAGTGGGCTACCTGAGCTTGCTCACAAGCGCGGAGGACAGCCGATGGGGCGGGTGGAAGGCGCCCGAGTGCGAGGTGTGGGCGGGTGCGCTGAACCATGCTGACCTTGATGCTGTCCGGCAGCGCTTCTTCGAGATGCCGTGGCGCGAGCCGAACGCGGCGCAACTGTTCGTGATGGACCAGGAAGAGGGCTTCCGGCTGTGGATGATCCGCGGCGCCGAGCTTCGGCAGTTCGCGCCGCTCGTACCGAGCGAGGACGACGAGGTCTTCTATCGGGAGTGAAGAGCCAAGCGCAAGGCGGTTCACACCCGGACGGCGGCGAGCCTGCACGCGGTCCGATTGAAGAGCCGCTCGGTACACATCGGGTACACATGAGCGCTGTCTGAGCCCATGCGACGCCACCTCCACCAACGCGCCCCGGACCCGGCAGAACAGCGAAGTTCCAACGATCTCGCGGTGCCCAACCAACTTGTCGGACACCGCGAGACATACCGCCACACCCTCCGGGAGAACCCGGCGTACAGGCCGGCTCGTCCGCTTTTAACGCTTTGACCTGCGTCGGAGCGGTGGCCGGAGAAGCCCGAGCAGTCACATTGTGCGAGGCCGTCCGGAGGGGAGCCTCGCGCAGCGAGCCGGATAACCATCAACGGCCCGAAATGGTCTCGCCGGTACAACCGGGTCCATTCGACGCTCGGGCGTTCCACCCACCAGTGACGTCTGGAGTTCCCAGCATTCCCGGCCAGCGGCCTCAGCCGGAGCCTGCACTCATCCCGCAAGACCACCAGCCGTCGTCCAGCCGGGTCGGGGCGGTGCAGGCCATGCCATGCATGTTTACGTCGGGTCTGCGGTGGGGTGAGTAGATGTAGCCGCCCGCATCGTCGACCAGCCGTGCCCACTGCGGAACGAAGATGGTTACCGCACCAGGGCCTTCGGACTCGCGGTACACGTCGACGGAGCCGGTCACGGAGACGAAGTCCAGGGTCCGGGGAAGCTCGGCATATGACCCGTCGAGATCGCCCTGCACTGCGCGTTCGACGACGTGGTCGAGCGCGGGGCGCAGCGTGTCAAAGTCATGCCGCGCGCCGCCATGCGTCAGACCGGCGCTTCCCGGGACCGCCCATGACGTTACGAACACCGCACCGAGCACGACGACGCCCACCGGGAGCCTGTGCGCCGCCCGGCGTCTCACGATGCCGAGTATGACCGCCGAGACGATGACGAAGCCGACGGTCCATGCGAGACCTCGCCCGATCGCGGCGCCGAGGTTCTCACCGAGGACACCGTTGAACCCGCCGTGTTCCAGAACCTGCCACAGTCCCATCGGCAAGGCCCCGAGCTTGTACGCCGTCCAGGCGGAGACCTGGGATGCCCCGATGAGCAGGAGTACGACGCCAACCGGCACCAGGACGATTCTCGTCCAGCCGCCTGAAACCCGTGGAGGAGGGCTTTGAGCGGCTGTCATGCCGGGATGCTACTGGCACCACCGGAACACCGCTTGTACCGAGCGAGAGCGGACTGACCCAAGAACGTCGGAACGCGGCGCTCCGGCTCAGATCATCCTGTGGGCCTACTAATCGTTTAACTCCTTGCTCGGGGGCCGGCTCGCGAAGTTATGTGATGTCACACGACCGGAGTCTCTGTTCGGTACCCCACCTGTCGAAGACGCCAGGTGCCGTAGAAGAGGAGTTGCGATGAGGACTACATCAAGACCTGGCCGTCGCGCCTTGCTGGGCGCGGCCTTGTGCGTCGCATCGGTGTTCGCCGGTTTGATGGCTGCCGCGCCGGCGCAGGCCGCGGAGAGCACGTTGGGCGCCGCGGCTGCGCAGAGCGGGCGGTACTTCGGTGCGGCGGTGCCGGCTGGGCGGTTGAGCGAGTCGGCGTACACCACGATCTTGAACCGTGAGTTCAACATGATCACGGCCGAGAACGAGATGAAGATGGACGCGACCGAGCCGTCGCAGAACCAGTTCAACTTCTCACGCGGCGACCAGATCGCGAACTGGGCGATCCAGAACGGCAAGCAGGTGCGCGGCCACACTCTCGCGTGGCACGCCCAGCAGCCGGGCTGGATGCAGGGCATGGAGGGCAGTGCGCTGCGCAACGCGCTGCTCAACCACATCACGCAGGTCGCCACCCACTACCGCGGCAAGATCCACTCGTGGGACGTCGTCAACGAGGCGTTCGCCGACGGCGGTTCGGGTGGCCGGCGGGACTCGAACCTCCAGCGCACGGGGAACGACTGGATCGAGGCGGCGTTCAGGGCCGCGCGGGCGGCCGACCCGGGCGCCAAGCTCTGCTACAACGACTACAACACCGACGGGATCAACGCGAAGTCGACCGGCATCTACAACATGGTCAGGGACTTCAAGGCCCGTGGGGTGCCGATCGATTGCGTCGGTTTCCAGTCGCACCTGGGGACCTCGCTCTCCAGCGACTACCAGGCCAACCTGCAGCGGTTCGCGGACCTGGGTGTCGACGTGCAGATCACCGAGCTGGACGTAGAGCAGGGCAACAACCAGGCCAACATCTACGCGGCGGTGACCCGGGCGTGCCTGGCGGTCTCACGGTGCAACGGCATCACGGTGTGGGGTGTGCGCGACGACACCTCCTGGCGCACGGACAACCCGCTGCTGTTCGACCGCTCGGGAAACAAGAAGCCCGCCTACTATGCCGTCCTCGACACGCTCAACGGCGTCTCCTCGGGCAGCACGTTCCGGCTGCGGAGCGAGTCCGCGGGCCGGTGTCTCGACGTGCCGAACGGCACCACCACCAACGGCACGGGCTTGCAGATCTGGGACTGCTACAACGGCTCCAACCAGCAGATCACCCAGAACGGCCAGACGCTGCGGCTGCTGGGCAAGTGCCTGGACGTCCCTGCCGACGCCGCGAACGGCACCCGGGTCCGGCTGTGGGACTGCAACGGGGCCAACAACCAGCAGTGGACGTCCAGCGGCAGCTCGATCAGCAGCGTTCGGTTCCCGTCGCTGTGCCTCGACGTGAACGGCGCGGCCACGGCGAACGGCACGGCCGTGATCCTGTGGTCGTGCCACTCCAACGCGAACCAGCGGTGGAGTCGGGTCTGACCGGCAGTCGCTGAGTCGCGGGGGCTGGTTGGACGGGCACAACCACGCCGTCGCGCTTCCCCAGCGGCACTTACCCGGCATACAGACCGGCTCGTCCGCCTTTAACGCTCTGACCTCCGCTAGAGCAGCGGCCAGAAGTGCCTGGTGCATGTGAGTACACATGACTGTGTACCGGGATCCTCCCAGGCAGTCGGTGGGACCTCCCGCCTGTCCAGGCGTGCTCGGCGTGTCAGTGAGGGCTGGCAAGATGCCGGCCATGCCGGTTCCCGATCTGATCCCCATTTCCCACGAGCCCGGCTACCGGACTCCCACCATCGGCCGGTACGACGGCGGGCTGTTCTTCGCGTCGCTCACCTACGCATTCCGCGACGGGTACAACGCTACGTGGGGCGATTGGCAGGATCACAAGCTCGCATTCGCTGTGCTGCACCGGTTCGACGACGACGGGTGCTACGTCGATTCCGAAATTCTTACCGGTCGTACTGTCCGCGAGGAGCAGGACGGTGTCACCGTCGCACCGGGCCTGGAGGAATGGCTTGCGGATCGGCTCGACGCGCTTCCGGGGCGCGAGTTCGGCAACATCGCGATCCGTCCGTTTCAGACCACGCACGACGGGGTCTTGTTCGGTCTGGTCCTGGAGTGTCACGGCGAGGGCACAGATCCTGACTGGGTCGAGCTCTATCCGAATCAGCTCGGCTTCCATGAGCCCTGGGACGGCCGCTACGACACCTGAGCCTGCCGGGCTCGGACTGGCGTGCACCAGCAAGACTTGGTGTGATCGGCGCACTGATCGCCATCCGCCGCTGGCGCGTAATTGCCGGGCCTACCCGAGGCTTGGGGCGCCCCGTGCGATGACGAAGCGCCCCCGGACTCGGCCCGGCTCGAACGGGCTGCCACCCTCTCCGATCGGACGCGGTCATCCGGTAGCCAGCGCGCCTTGGGCGAGGATCAGGACGAGCCTACTGGTGAGGTTGGCGGCGGATTCGCCACGCGACTAGCGCAGCGCGTCCAGCTCGTCGAGGGCACGATGGCCGCGCTCGACCACCCCTGGAACGACGTCGTGGCGCCCATGACGGACGGGGATCTCGAGCATGTGGAGGATGTGCGCCGCGGTGAGCACCGCCGCCCCGTCCCAGCCGACCAGGTCGAGGATTCTCGTCCATAGCCGCCGGCGGACATCGTCCAGCAGCGGGTCCGTGAAGGAGTACCACAAGAGGGTAGTGAGATCGATCGCGCGCGTGCCGCTACCTGCGTTCCCGATATCCACGACCGCCACCACCGCTCCGTCACGGACCAGGATGTTGCCAGGGGTCGCGAGATCGGCATGGACCATGTCAGGTGCGTCTCGTGGCGGCGGGACGCCGGCACACGCGAGGCGCAGGCGCTCGACCAGGGCCGACACCTCGGAGGAGTGCTCCGAGAGCCTGGACATGGACTGGCGGAGCTGCGAATGCTCGGGCGCCTCGTCGAGAACCTGCCCGGCGACAGCCGAATCCCGGCCTGCGGCGACCCGCCAGACGTACGACCAGTGGTCGTAGGGCTCGGAGGCCTGGCCGGCCTGGAGCTCGATGATCTCCATCAGCTGCTCGATGAGGGACGGGATCAGCTCTGACGCGGGAGCCGCATCGACGAAGTCCATCAGGTGCCATACATGCGTGGCGGTGGCACCTACTGCGAGCCAGGCGGGCGTGGGATAGCCACGCCTGCGCATGTGCTCGACCACTCTCTGGGCGCGCAACGTCTCGTCCAGGTGGTCGGGATGTGCGAGGGGTTCTGCTTTGAGAACTGCATCTGCGCTTCCGGCCAGTTGGACGCGCACGGCACCCCCATTGACGCCTCCGATGAGGCGACTGAGAAGAGTGACCTCTGCCCCGATCGCACTGGCCACGTCGCTCAAGACCTCGGCCGGTATCTCTTCGGGATGGGTGCTCTGGTTCATCGGCTTGTGGCCGCAACGGCGGGAGCGCAGCACATGTTCAACACCCTAGGGTCGAACGCAGCCTTGGCGCGGGCTGAGATGACACAGGAGTGCTGGCTGGGCTGGGAGTATGCGACGGTGAAGGAACCGAAGCCACACCCAGATTCATCGGTGCCAGTGGCATGGACGCACGCGGACGCATGGGTCATGACCGCCGTCGCCGGCGCAGCGGAGCCCACGCTGAGTGACGTCATCGCATACGGCGACGCCTGCAACCACGCCATCTTTACCGACGAGGAACTTGCCATCGGCGTTGGGCGGCTGGTCGCCTCCGGCCTGATGGAACCTGCCGCGTCCGATCGACTCACGCTGACGCCCGCGGGCGTCGAGCTTGCAGGCCGGCTACGGGGTGGCATGTTCGGGCAGGTGAGCTCGGCGTTGCGGCTCTTGAGTCGTGTGGAGCTGATGGAGGGGCGCTGGGAGGTCGAAGCCGGCAGCATCGCCGCTGCCGTCCGCGCATACCGAGACTGTGCCAGACGTCGCTGACCAGAGCGCGACCATCGGAACCACACGCAACACGCAGCCCGCAGGTGGTTCGCAAAAAGCCCGCACGAGCCCATTCGACTTCTACATGGCAACGGCCGGGAGCGTTGGAGTCCAACGCGCCCGGCCGCTGTCTGCATTGTGTCGTACGGCTACGCCCCGCCAGTCAACCCAACCACCTGACCGTTGACCGCGGTATTCGCAGCGGAGCCCAGCCAGACCACGGCGGTCGCCACCTCCGAAGCGTCCAGCAGCCGGCCGAGCGGAGACCGCTCCGCGTACATCTGCCCCACCTGGTCGACGATGTGGGTGTTCGTGGCCGTCCGGGTGAGCCCCAGCATCGCCACGTTGGACAGCAGGTCGCCGTCCTGCCCGAGCGAGAACGCGACCGACCGGCTGAAGCCGTGCAGCGCCGCCTTGGCCGCGCTGTAGTACTCGGCGCCGGCCACGCCGTCGGTCACGAGCGACGACGAGAGGTGCACGAGCCGCCCCCAGCCCGCAGCCCGCATCAGCGGCGTCACGGCACGTGTCAGCCGGATCGCGCCCTCGACGTTGCTGCGGACCAGCGCCGTCCACTCCTCGTCGGGCACGGTGTCGAACGGCACCATGTCTCCCCAGGCCACCGCGTTGTTGACGAGCACGTCTACCCGTCCGGTGGCCTCGACCGCGGCGGCGACGAGGGCCTCGGCCGCGCCCTGGTCCGCCTGGTCGTACTGCACGACGACGGCGCGGTCGCCGATCTCGTCCGCGACCTTCTGCGCTTCGTCGCGGGCGTTGCGGTAGGTGACCACCACGTTCGCGCCCTCCGCCGCGAAGGCGGTGGCGATCCGTCGCCCGACGCCGCCCGACGCGCCGGTCACGATGACTGTCCGATCCTGAAGTCCGATGTCCATGGCTCAACCGTGCGCGTACCGCCGTCGGTCAACCAGACCGGCCGGAGACTGGCCCTGAGCGGGCCACCCTCCGCGCATCTCACCCGTCTAGGCTCACGTACATGACCAGTGAGCTCGGAGCGCTCCTGCGCGCACATCGCGAGGCCCTCGCGCCGGAGGACGTGGGCCTGCCGCGCGGCATCCGACGTCGGACACCGGGCTTGCGCCGCTCCGAGCTGGCCACTCTGGCCGGGGTGAGCGTCGAGTACCTGACGCGCCTGGAGCAGGGCCGGGACAAGCATCCGTCCCCGGAGATCCTCGGCGCTCTGGCTGACGCGCTCCGCCTGCCCGCGCAGGACCGGTTCCTTTTGCTCCGCGCCAGCAAGGGAACCAACGGCGCCTGCACCACCGACCCGCCGGCCGACTCGGTCCGGCCGCCCGTCCGCGCGCTCCTTGACCGGTTGGAGCCGTCACCGGCAGTGCTGCTCAACCGCGTGGGCGACGTCCTGGCCGCGACGAGCACGTACCGCCGTCTGCTCGAACCGTTCGGCCTGTTCGACGACGGTCACCCGAACCTGCTCCGGTTCGTCCTCACCGAGCCCCTCGCTCGCGAGGCGTTCCCGGACTGGGCGAACGAAGCCGACCGGCAGGTCGCGGCGCTCCGGATGGAGTCGCTGCCCGGTGACCCGCACGTCGCCGAGCTCGCCGAGGCCATGGCCGTGCTGGCGGGAGCGGAGTTCACCGACCGGTATGCCGCGCCGCTGGTCCCGCGCTACCGCACCGGCACGGAACGGATGCGGCACCCGGTGGCCGGCGATCTCCGGCTGGACAGCGAGACCCTGGCGCTGCCCGACGCCGACGGTCAGCGCCTGATCGTGCTCCTGCCGGCGGACGAGGCGACGTCGGACGCGCTCGACGGGCTGGCCGGCCGGCGTCCCCGAGCGCTGCGCGCCGTCTGACCACTCAGCCTCCGGATCTGAAGACGAGTTACGGCCGCAGGATCGATCCGTCATCGCTGACCATCGCGACCGCCACTCCGTGCTTTGCAGCCAGCGCTGCGAAGGCGGCTCGCGCCACCCGTACCTGGCTCCAGGAGAACGCCACGTAGACCAGCGAGGTGCCGATGCAATAGTCCGACATCCGGCTCAAGAGCTCGGCGTCGTGATGCCAGGCCTCGTCCGTCGGCGCACCCGGACCGTTCATGGGCGGGAAGGTCTGGACTAGCTCGTTGTAGAAGGACCGGAGATTCGCCGTCGTCACTTCTGGGTCGTCGTATGAATGGTCCTCGGACCACTCGGACTGCACGTCCCACCACGCAGGGAAGTCAGCGTCGGAGACGGCTGCCGGGTCGAACGCGAGAATGTCGTAGCTCACGGGCGCACCGTAGCGACCTCACGCCCGTCTTGATCGTCCGGCGAGTGCTCTTCAAGGCTGCCCGCGGCTTGGGGCGCCCCGCGCGATGACGGGGCACCCCCGGGACTCGGCCCGGCTCGAACGGGCTGCCACCCTCTCCAATCGGACGCGGTCATCCGGAGCCAGCACGCCTTGGGCGAGGACCGCGAGACACCCTACGGGCACAGCGTCGACTCGACTCCGCGCTCCGCAGGGCCGTGACCGGCAATACCGCTGGTCTTGGCCTGTCGGTACTGCTTCGATGGGCATGCACCGCCGCCACGTCTGGCGGGCAGCCCAGGCGCGCCCTACGTGGTGCCGTGGGCCGGGTCCAGAAACTGGAGGAGCAGACATGCCGAACGCACCGATCCGGGTCCTCGTGTGGGGCGAGAACCGGCACGAGCAGGTCGAGCCGTCCGTCGCCGAGCGTTACCCGGACGGCATGCACGGCGCGATCGCCAAGGGCGTCGGCGAGTGGCTCGGGGACAAGGCCCGCATCGCCACGACCACCCTCGACGAGCCCGAGCACGGGCTGACCTCCGATGTGCTGGATCAGACCGACGTGCTCGTCTGGTGGGGACACGCTGCCCATGGCGACGTCGCCGACGAGGTGGTCGAGCGGGTCCACCGCCATGTCCTGGCCGGCATGGGCCTCGTCGTGCTCCACTCCGGACACTGGTCCAAGATCTTCGTAAAGCTCATGGGCACCACCTGCTCGCTGCGCTGGCGCAGCGAGCGCGACCGCGAGCTGGTGTGGACCGTGAACCCGCAGCACCCCATCGCCCGCGGTATCCCCAACCCGATCATCATTCCCGAGCAGGAGATGTACGGCGAGTACTTCGACGTGCCGACCCCCGACGAGCTGGTCTTCATCAGCGGCTTCAGTGGCGGCGAGGTCTTCCGCAGCGGCCTGACCTACCGCCGCGGCTTCGGCCGCATCTTCTACTTCAGCCCCGGCGACCAGGATTTTCCCGTCTACCACCACCGGGACGTGAACCACGTGATCGCCAACGGCATCGAATGGGCCCGGCCCGACCGCGAGCGCGAGACGCCGACGCTCCTGCGCTACGAGACCGACGACTTCTTCAACGGCCAGGGCTACCGAGGGGCGTTCGAGCGATGACCTTCCGGACCATCGAGACCGAAGGTCCCCTGCGCCTCGTCGTGGTCGGCGCGGGCGGCATGGGCCGGGCCTGGACCCGGGCGATCCAGGCGGACGCCGATACCGAGCTCGTGGGCATCGCCGATCTGTTCCCGGCAGCGGCCGAATCGGCCGCTGCGGAGACCGGCATCCAGGGTCTCGCGGTCGGGGCTGACGCCGTCGAGCTCGCTCGCCGTACCGGAGCGGACGCGATCCTCAATGCCACCGTCCCCGAAGCGCACCACCCGGTCACGACCGCCGCCCTGCTGGCCGGGATTCCGGTCCTGGGGGAGAAGCCGGTCGCCGCGAGCGTGGCCGAAGGGCTTTCGCTCGCGGCCGCGGCCGAGTACACCGGGCAGCTGTTCATGGTCAGCCAGTCCCGCCGCTATCACCGGTCGCTCTTCACCGTGAAGCGGCAGGTGGCGGCGCTCGGCGCCGTCGGCCTGGTCGCGGTCGAGTTCTTCAAGGCCCCGCACTTCGGCGGCTTCCGCGAGGAGATGGCGAGTCCTCTGCTGCTGGACATGGCGATCCACCAGTTCGACATGGCGCGGTTCCTGCTCGACGCCGACCCCGTCTCGGTCTCCTGCGAGGAGTACAACCCGCCGTGGAGCTGGTACGCCGGCGACGCGGCCGCCACCGCGGTCTTCGCCATGGAGGGCGGCGCCCGCTTCACCTTCAACGGCTCGTGGTGCAGCCCCGGCTTCGAGACCTCCTGGAACGGCGCTTGGCGGATCTCCGCCGAGCGCGGCACCGTGCTCTGGGACGGCGACGGCGAACCCGTCAGTGCCCCGGAGACGTCCGTCACGGACGCCGAGGACCCAGGGCACGAGATCGCGGGATCCCTGCGCGAGTTCGTCGCCGCCCTCCGCCTCGGCACCGAGCCGATGGGTCGCGTGCACGCCAACGTCATGAGTCTCGCCATGGTCGAGGCGGCGATCCAGAGCGCGGCCCAGGGACGCAGGGTCGCGATCGACGACGTGCTCGAACGGTCCTACGAGTCGGCGCTCGCGGCCGAGCGGAACGCCGAGGTTCTCGGGGTCCTGAAGTCCTGGCCGTCGGTACGGGACGCCTTGAGCCGGTAGGGCTGGTCAGGAGACGCCGTTTCAGCCTGTTGCCTTGGCTCGGACCTCCGCCCGGACACCGCCGTCGGCCGCTGGCGCTTGATCTGATACTGGGTCTCAGGCATACTCGCCAGTGCCCCGGTGGCGGCGCGACGCCGACGCATCATGCCCCTCGACGACGAGCAGGACGGGATCCGCTGTGCGAGCTGACGACACGACGACTGTCCTCACTGCGCGCCCCTGGGTAACGTCGAGGCCGACCGGCCGGAACACGGTATTTCCCCTCCATGCGCCGGGCACCACAGCCGCCCGGCCCAACGAAAGGCGAAGCCATGCAGCGTGACATCTATGACGAGGACCACGAGGCGTTCCGCGAGGTCGTGAAGGAGTTCGTCAAGCGCTACGTCACCCAGGAGAAGGCGCAGCAGTGGGACGCCGACGGTGAGGTCGACCGCGCGACCATGAAGGCGGCGGCGGAGCACGGCATCGTCGGGCTCTCCGTGCCGGAGGAGTTCGGCGGCGCCGGGATGCTGATGGACTACCGCTTCCGCAGCGTGGTCAACGAGGAGCTCATCGGCTGCGGCCACGGCTCGGCGCTCGCCGGGGCCGTGGGCATCCACGACGACCTCGCGGTGCCGTACATCGCCCACTTCGGCACCGACGCCCAGAAGGCGAAGTGGCTCCCGAAGATGGCAACGGCCGAGATCCTCGGCGCGCTCGCGATGACAGAGCCGGGTGCGGGCAGCGACCTGCGGGCCGCGCGGACCACCGCGAAGAAGGTCGACGGCGGCTACCTCGTCAACGGTGCCAAGACGTTCATCTCCAGCGGCAAGACGGCGGACATCGTGGTCACGTTCGTCAAGACCGGTGAGGGCAACCGCCCGGACGCCTTCAGCCTGATCATCCTCGAGGACGGCATGGCCGGGTTCGAGCACGGCAAGAAGCTGCACAAGATGGGCTTCCCCGGCCACGACACGGCCGAGCTGAGCTTCAGCGACGTCTTCGTGCCCGACGAGAACCTCATCGGTGGCGTCGAGGGCCGCGGGTTCGTGCACCTCATGATGAACCTGCCGCTGGAGCGCCTCTCGATCGGTGCCGTCGCCGCCGCGGTGGCCGAGGCCGGCGTGAAGTGGACGATCGACTACACGACGAGCCGCGAGGCGTTCGGCAAGCCGGTCATCGACTTCCAGAACACCCGGTTCCGGCTGGCCGAGATGGCCACCACGGTGGACGTCATGTGGGCCTACGTCGACCGCGCGATGAACCTATACCGGCAGGGCAAGCTCAGCGCCGACGAGGCCGCGAAGGTCAAGTTCTGGTGCACCGAGCGCGAGTGGGAGATCCTCGACCAGGGCGTCCAGCTGCACGGCGGGTACGGCTACATCCTGGAGTACCCGATCGCGCGGGCCTTCCTCGACGCCCGTGTCCACCGCATCTACGGCGGCACGAACGAGGTCATGCGCGAGATCGTCGCTCGCAGCATCACCGGCCGCAAGTAGTCTCTCCACGTCAGCCGTTCGAGGAAAGAGCAGAGTTCGCCCATGAGGATCGTCGTCCTGGTGAAAGTCGTGCCCGACACCAACGCTGAGCGCACGCTCAGCCTGGAGACGGGTCTCGCCGACCGTGCCACGGCAGCTCTCGTCGCCGACGAGATCGGTGAGCGCGCCCTGGAGGTCGCGCTCACCTACGCCGAGGCGCACGAGGGCACGGACGTGCACGTCCTGGCCGTCGGTCCCGAGGAGTCGACGACGTCGATCCGCAAGTGCCTCGCGATGGGTGCGGCGAGCGCGACGCACGTCGTCGACGGCGGGCTCGTCGGCGCGGACCTCGGGCTGACGGCCGAGGTCATCGCCGCGGCGCTCGGCCGGGTCGGGTACGACCTGGTGCTCGCCGGCAACCAGTCCACGGACGGCATGGGCGGGGTGCTGCCGGCGATGGTGGCCGAGCACCTGGGGCTGCCGAGCCTGACGAACCTCACAGCGGTGACGATCGGGGACGCCGAGGTCAGCGGCACGCGTGTGTCGGAGGATGCGGCGGTGGGTCTGAGCGCACCGCTGCCGGCCGTCGTGTCGGTGACCGAGGCGCTCCCCGACCCCCGGTTCCCGGGCTTCAAGGGGATCATGGCGGCGAAGAAGAAGCCGGTCGAGGTGCTCTCGCTCGCCGACCTCGGCATCGACGCGGACGACCTGAGCACGGCGCGCTCGATCATGCTCGCGATCGACGCCCGTCCTCCGCGAGGCGGGGGCGTGAAGATCACCGACGACGACGGCGACGCCGCCGTCCGACTGTCGGCCTTCCTGGCCGAGAACCACCTGATCTGAGAAGGGGGACGACGATGACTATCGCTGCTGACTCGATCCTGGTTCTGCTCGACACGACGCCCGACGGCGCGCTCGCGAAGTCCTCGGCCGCGCTGCTGGGTGCGGCCTCGACCGTCGGGACGCCGGTCGCGCTCGTCCTCGGCGACGACGCGGCCGCCAAGGCCGCGGCCGAGCTGGGCGCCGCCACCGTGCTGCGCGCCCCTGCGCCGGCCGACGGCCAGGTGGGCGTGGTCGACGCCCTGGTCGCCGCCGCGGCCCTGGCCCGGCCCGACGCCGTCCTGGCGTCCCACTCGGTCGACGGCCGGGAGGCCGCCGCCCGCTTCGCCGTGCGCGCCCGCTCGGGCCTGGTCATGGACGCGATCGAGGTGGCCCGTGACGACCAGGGCGTCATCGCCCGCAGCTCCGCCTACGGCGGGTCCTACACGGTGACCTCTACGGTGACGCACGGAGCGCCGGTCATCACGGTCCGTCAGGGTGCCGTCGAAGCGCGCGCCGAGGCGCGGCCGCTGGCCGAGATCATGCTGGAGGTGGCCGCGAGCGGTGTCGCCGCCGCGACGATCGGTTCGGTAGAGGTCGCCGAGAAGACTGCCGGGCGCCCCGACCTGCGCGGAGCTGCGAAGGTCGTCTCGGGCGGCTGGGGCCTGGGCTCGAAGGAGGACTTCGCCCTCGTCGAGCAGCTCGCCGACGCGCTCGGCGCCGCGGTCGGTGCGTCGCGCGCCGCGGTCGACGCCGGTTTCGTGCCGTCGTCGGCCCAGGTGGGCCAGACGGGCGTGCAGGTCGCGCCGCAGCTCTACATCGCCCTGGCGATCTCCGGCGCGATCCAGCACCTCGCCGGCATGCAGACCGCCAAGACCATCGTCGCGATCAACAAGGACGAGGACGCCCCGATCTTCGAGATCGCCGACTTCGGGATCGTGGGCGACGTGTTCACCGTCGTGCCGCAGCTCATCGCCGAGATCGAGAAGGCGAAGGCGTAACCACCGTGGCGACGTTCACCCAGGGTCTTCGTCAGGGGCTGCCGCGTCATCCGGGCGGACCGGGCTGGCCGCCGGCCGGCGCGGCGCCGGCTCCGGCAGTGGCTGAGGGCACCGCAGCGCCGGAGGCGGCTGAGCCCGCGCTCGCTGTGGCGGCTGCCGGGCCCGCGGCTGGTGCCGAGCACGCTTCGGCTCCGGCCGACGCCGTTGAGGTCACCGTGCGTCGTGGCCTGCCGCGTGTCGCCGGTGGCGAGCCCTGGCCGCCGGCTGCCGTCGTCCGGGTGGAGCGTTCTCCGGCCCTGGCGGTGACCCCGTCCGCTGACGTGCCTGCAGCGGCGGGCGAGACCGCCGTCGTGGATGAGGAGACGGTTACCGCGACCGCGGAGCCGCCCGCCGCTGCGGAGGTTCCCGTCGCCGTCGGTCCGGTTGGACCGGCTGCCGAAACCGTCACGGAGCAGGTGGCGCTGCGTCGCGGCCTGCCGCGTGTCGCCGGCGGCGAGCCCTGGCCTGCGGCGGAGACGGTCACGGTCCAGCGGCGAGTCCCCGTTGCTCCCGTAGTCACTACCGCGCCGGCGACGGTCGAGCCTTCCCCTGCCGAGCCGGCTGACGTCGAGCCGCCTGCCGCCGTCGAACCTGCTCCTGAGGCACCGGCCGCGCCTGTGAGCGCGACCGAGCCGGCCCGCCCGACCCCGCCCGTACGCCCGACCGCCCCCGCGCGACCCGCCGAGCCCGCGCGGGAGCCGCGCCGGATCGGCTCGCGCACCCTGGGCGAGTGGGCGCGGATCCTCGGGTGGGGGCTGGCCGGCGTCGTCGCCGCTGCGGGGATCATCGTGCTGGCCGCGCGCGGCGTGACCACGCTGCCGGGCGTGCCCGAGTTCCTGGAGCGCTACCCCGGGTCGTACGACCTGCCCGAGTCCGCCCCGGTCGGCTTCCCCGTCTGGGCGAACTGGATGCACTACCTCAACTTCTTCTTCATGGTGCTGATCGTCCGCACGGGTCTGCAGGTGCGGTACCAGAAGACCCCGCCCGCGTACTGGACGCCCGCCAAGGGCGGCAAGAAGATCAGCATCAACCTGTGGCTGCACACCGGCATCGACCTGCTGTGGCTGGCCAACGGGGCCGCGTTCGTGGTGCTCCTGTTCGTGACCGGCCACTGGATACGGATCGTGCCGACCTCGTGGGAGGTCTTCCCGAACGCTGCGTCGGCGATGCTGCAGTACCTCACGCTGGAGTGGCCCACCGAGCACGGCTGGGTGAACTACAACAGCCTGCAGCAGCTCATGTACTTCACGGTGGTGTTCGTCGCCGCCCCGCTGGCCGCGATCACCGGGCTGCGGATGAGCGAGTGGTGGCCCAAGAACGCGGAACGCCTGAACAGGATCTACCCGGCGCCGGTGGCCCGGGCGATCCACTTCCCGACGATGCTCTTCTTCGTGCTGTTCGTGATCGTGCACGTCACCCTGGTGTTCGCCACGGGAGCGCTGCGCAACCTGAACCACATGTTCGCGGCCCAGGACACGGTCAGCTGGGTGGGCTTCGCCTGGTTCGCAGGAGGGCTCGTCCTCGCGGTCGCGGCGGTCGTCGCGGCGAGACCGTTGGTGATCGCGCCGATCGCTTCCCTCGTCGGCAAGGTCAGCAGCCGCTGAGCGGTCGGCGCTGCCGAGGTGGACCGGGGCACCGATGAGTAGGGGCACCGGTAGTCGTCTGAGCTGAGTACGTTCCGCGAACGCGGACGCGCCTCAAGGGAGAACAGCAAAGATGAGACCACTCCGATACTCGATCAACGTCACGCTCGACGGCTGCTGCCATCACGAGGCAGGACTCCCTCCGGACGAGGAGTCGATGAGCTACTGGACCGCTGAGATGGAGCGGGCCGACGCCCTGCTCTTCGGCCGCGTGACGTACGAGATGATGGAGTCGGCGTGGCGGCGGCCGGCCACGGGCACGTGGCCTGACTGGATGGGTGAGCAGGAGATCCCGTTCGCCGAGGCCATCGACCAGGCGAAGAAGCACGTCGTGTCGAGCACGCTGAGCGAGGCCGACTGGAACGCGGAGCTGGTGCGAGGCGACCTGGGGCCAGCCGTTCAACGGCTCAAGGAGCAGCCGGGCGAGGGTCTGTGGGTGGGTGGCGTGACGCTGCCTCTGGCGTTGGCGGACCTGGGGCTGATCGACGAGTACGAGTTCGTCGTACAGCCGGTGATCGCCGGACACGGGCCGACATTGCTCGCCGGCCTGCGTGAGCGTATCCAGCTCGAGCTCGTGGACCGCCAGGAGTTCCGGTCGGGGGCGGTCGCCATGCGATACCGGCCGGCGCGAGCCACGGCTTGACGTGACCCGCGCCCTGGGCGCGGCTTTCTCCCCGCGAGGCACCGCTCCGCACCGTGACTACTCGTCGAGGGCGATGTAGTGCAGCTCGGGCTCGGTGCGGGTCTCGTAGAGCTTGGGGTAGACGGCTGCGATCGCGCTGGCCTCGGCGTCGGGGTTGCCGCCTCCGATCCAGGCGCTGATGCCGACGTGGGCCACGTAGATGCCGTGCCGGCTCAGCTCGTTGTGCAGGTTCAGGGTCCAGTTGCGCAGGCCCGCGGCGGCGATGTTGATGTCGGCCAGGAAGGGCACGGGGTTGATGGCGCCGGCCCCGTTGGTCACCAGGATCGTGCCGCTCCCGGCTTCGATCATGTCCGGGATGACCTGCTTGATCGCGTGGATCCCGCCGTGCAGGTAGAAGTCGAGCTGGGGCGCGAGAGTGGCGCGGTCGACGTCCAGGACGCTCGTCATGCCGAGGCCGCGGTCGGCGGGGGAGAACTCCAGGACGTCGACGCGTCCGAGGCGCTCCTTGATCTCGGCGAAGGCGCGGGTGATCGTGTCGGGCTGAGCGATGTCGGCGGGGAAGGCTGCGGCTTCGATGCCCTCGTCCCGCAGCTGGCTTGCGAGCGTGTCGAGCTTGGCGGCGTTGCGGGCGATCAGGGCGACGGTGAAGCCCTTGGCGCCGAAGGCGCGGGCGATCTCGATGCCCAGGCCGGGTCCGGCTCCGATGATGGCGATGACAGGCACGGGTGGTTCTCCTCAGCTTGGGGGAAGGTCGGACCACCTCACGGTGAATCCAGTACGCACTATTTGTGCGTAGCCCCATCATGAGTGAGGATCGGGAGGCCTACAAAAGGCACATGCGTGTGCGTAACCGGAGAGAAAGGCACGGTGCTCATGGATTCCGTCGCAGCCCAGGACGACGACACCGCGCTCCCGGGCCCCTGCTCCCGCTGGCCCGTCGAGAGCATCGACACCATCCGCCAGATCATGGCCAGGGCAGGCGACAAGTGGAGCACCCTCGTGGTCGCGACCCTGCAGGACGGTCCGCTGAGGTACACCGATCTGCAACGCGCCATCCCCGGCATCTCGCAGCGCATGCTGACGCTGACGCTGCGCCAGCTCCAGCGCGACGGCCTCATCACCCGGACCGCCTACGCCGAGGTCCCGCCCCGCGTCGAGTACGCCCTCACGGCGCTCGGGACCACGCTGCTCGACATCGTGCTGTCCCTCATCGACTGGGCAGGCACCCACCACCAGGACATTCACCAGAACCAGACCGCCTACGACGCCGCCCACGCCGACTGACCGGCTGATCCGCTGTTCACGCCCTACTTCCGTCGATTCCCGGACGGTTCGATGGCACGCTTCACCTCGTGAGCTACGAGACCAGCGACAACATGACCGGCACCACGAACGCCGCTTCCGACGAGCGGGAGGTCCACAGCTCGGCCAGTGCTCTCGCGCTGGGGCTCGGCCTGGCCTTCGGGGGAGTGGCTGTCGTGCTCCTGGGGGGTCTGTTCGTCGGATGGAACGGGTCGGTCGTGGCTCTGGCGTGGATCTTCGGCGGCATGGCGATCGTCGCCGGCGTCATCCAGTTCATCGTCGGGGTCTACCTGTGCGCCGACAACATCGACAGGGCGACGAAGATACTGGTCGACGGGCAGAGGGCCATTCCTGGTCATCCCGGCGGGCAGCAGTCACCATGAGCCCGTGCAGACCGTGCGGCGGTTCCTCGTCCTGGCCCCGGTGGCGGTCGTCGTCACCGCGGTGGCGTACCTGATCTACACGATGGCGGGGCCGGGTGCCCCCGTCGATCTGAGGCTCGTCGGCGCCGCGCTGCTGATAGGGCTCCTGGTCGGCGATCTGCGGAACCGGGCAGCACGGAACGCGGTCAGCCCCGCCGCCTAGCCGGTCGGTCTGGCAGCATGCGGGCATGAAACTCCACGAGCGTATCGACGGCCGGCTGCGTGAGTTCGTCGAGCGGCAGCCCATGTTCTTCGTCGCGACGGCGCCGCTCGCCGCGGACGGGCACGTCAACGTCTCGCCGCGCGGCGTGCCCGGCACCTTCGCCGTGCTCGACGAGCACACGTTCGCGTGGCTCGACGCCACCGGGAGCGGCAGCGAGACGGTGGCGCACCTTCGCGAGAACGGCCGGATCACGGTGATGTTCTGCGCGTTCGACGGCGCGCCGAACATCGTCCGGTTCCACGGGACCGGTCGCGTGGTGACCCGGTACGACGACGAGTACCCCGCCCTCGCCGGCGGGTTCACCGACATCCCCGGTGCCCGTGCGGTCATCGTGGTCGACGTCGAGCGGGTCTCCGACAGCTGTGGCTGGGGCGTGCCCCTCATGGCGTACGAGGGCGAGCGGGACCTGATGGGGCCCTACTTCGAGCGCAAGGGGGAGGCCGGGCAGCAGGAGTACCGGCGGCGCAAGAACCTCACGAGCATCGACGGCCTGCCGGCCTATGACGCCGACCCTGCCGTCGAGCCCGAGCCGGTCGCGTAACGCGACGAGGTGGACCTCGGCGACCCCCTGGACGCCGTCGGCCAGGGGGTGCGCCGTCAGACCGGTCAGCAGCGACCGGTCAGCACGAGACGGTCAGATACCGCGGGCCTGGCGGTCCGTCGGGAGGCTGCCCCGCATCTCCGAGATCAGCTGCGGCGTCAGGGTCGCCTCGGTGCGGGACACCAGAAGGGCCATCTCGTAGCCGACGAGGCCGATGTCGCACGTGGACTCTGCCACCACGCCGAGCACCGACCCGTTCGAGACGCTCATCAGGAACAGGAATCCCTTGTCCATCTCGATGATCGTCTGCCGGACGTTGCCGCCGTTGAGCTGACGGGAAGCCCCGCGCGTCAGGCTCGACATGCCCGAGACGATCGCTGCGAGCTGGTCACCGCTGGTGCGGTCGAGCTGGTCCGACATCGCCATGAGCAGGCCGTCCGCCGACACGACGAGCGTGTGCCGGCTGCCAGGGACGGTGCGCACGAAGTTGTCGAGCAGCCACCCGAAATTCGTTGCTTCGGTACTGAGGGTCACTCTTGTCTCTCCTACTGCGTCTGTCGTGCGCTCTCGCTGCTGGGTCGGGCGCTCGATGGTCGGCGTCCGAACCCTGCCACGTTGGTCTTGGAGTTGCGGAGCCTTCAACGGGCGCTCCGGCAGGGTTTCCAGCAAGTCTGTGACGCCACGGTACCCCTCGCCGCCGACTAGCCGGTACAAGGTCTTGCGATGTTCACCGAGTGCCGTCCGGGCACACGGTAAACCGATCGGTTTCCTTGCGCAAACATGAATGTCGCAAATGTGCCTGTCGGGCCCGGCGCGGCGAGGCGCAGGACCATGCCGGTCAGCGCATCCCCGCCGCGTCCAGCAGGGTGCGGACAGTGGGCAGCATGAGCCCTGTCAGATGATCGGCTCCGATCCCCGCACGTGCGCTCGCGCCGTCGAAGACGAGCATGAGCTGCCGCGCCAGCAGGTCCGGGTCCGGGGCCCCGCCCCCGGCGGCCTCGGCGTGGAAGAACTCCGCGAGCCTCTCCTTGACCTGGCGGGCGACCCGGCTGGCCGGGTGGCCCGGGTTCTTGAGCTCGATCTGGACGGCGAGATATCGGCAGCCACGGAACTCAGGCGCCCCCGCCTGGACCTCCATCTGCTCGAAGACGTGCAGGATCCGCTCACGGTGCCCACGGGCGTCGTCGGCCGCGGGCAGGAGCGACGCCGCATAGGCGGTGGCACCCCGTTCCAGGCTCGCTGCGAGCAGCTCGTCCTTGCTGTCGAAGAGCTGGTACATGGAGCGCTTCGACACGCCCGCCGTCCTGCACAGCGCCTCGATGCCGATGCCGACGCCCTGCTGGTACGAGAGGCCGGCCGCTGTCTCCAGCAGCCGCTCCCGAGGGCTGGGCCTCGCCTCTGTCGTCATGCCGGGAGTCTAGCCAGCAAGGACGAGCCGGAAACTGATCGGTCTACCGGGTCAGCCCACGCGGATGAAGACGGGCCCGGACTGCCAGATGCTCGTGTACCGGACGTTCTTGCCGGGTACCGGGGCCTCGATCTGCATTCCGTCGCCCGCGTAGATCGCGATGTGCCCGGGGGACCAGATCAGGTCGCCCGGCAGCGCCTCGCTGTAGGAGACGGCGGTCCCGGCGTAACGCTGCGCGGCCGACGTGCGCGGCAGGTCGATCCCGACCTGGGCGAAGACGTAGGACGTGAACCCGGAGCAGTCGAAGCCTGACGGGGTGGTACCGCCCCATACATACGGGACACCGATGTAGCGCATCGCGATGGACACGATCGACGCGCGGCGCTGCTCGGCCTCCTGCGCGGCGATCTCGGCGGCGCGCTCGGCCTGGTATGCCTCGTTCTCGGCGGCCGAGATGACGGTGACCGCCGACTTCTCGACCTTCAGCTCAGCGGTGGGGTTGACCGCGACGACGTTCGCGGCAGCCACGGTCTGGCGCGCCTGGGAGGCGAGAGCGTTGATGTCGGTCGTGTTGAGCTTGCCCTTCATCGCCGTACCGGTCAGCGACGTGCTGATCTCGGTGGACGGCGCGGCCTGGGCGGGCGGCGCGATCAGGGACAGCAGGACGCCGGAACCTGCCGCGGCGATCACTGCTCCACGACCGGTGATCACACCGGCCTGGCCGGTGGCGGCCTGGGCCACGGCGGTCAGGAGGGGGCGGTGTGCGGCGCGGTGACGACCACGACGGACCTGGGACGTGGCCGTGCTGGACTGGGGATCCATGAAAGCGGGGGCCTTTCAGATGGAAGGGGACCCGTGCGCGACCCGCGTGAGACCGCGCCGGGAACCGGCAAGCAGGGGACGAAGGCGACATGTCAGGCTCATAGCGAGCCCAAGAGTAACGGAACGGATACGAGGTTGACACCCCCCAACTTTCCCTGCCGTTGTCTCCTTGTTCCGCACCGCGTTCGGGACGGCGTCTCCGGCCGCCCGATGTCTCGGCGAGAATGCTCCCCATGAGACTTCTGCTCCTGCGGCACGGACAGACGCCCTCGAACGTGCACGGGCTCCTCGACACCGCACACCCCGGCCCTGGGCTGACGGCGCTCGGCGAGCGTCAGGCCGCCGCGGTGCCCCACGCGCTGCGCGACCGTCGGATCGACGCGATCGCCGTCTCGCCGCTGGTGCGGACGTCGCTCACCGCCGCCCCGCTGGCCCGCGCGCGGGAGCTGGAGCCGCTCGTCGTGGACGGCCTCCAGGAGATCGAGGCGGGCGAGCTGGAGATGGCCGGTACCCACCAGGCGCACCAGCGCTACCTCGGCACCGCCTTCGCCTGGGCACGTGGCGATCTCGGCCGCGTCATGCCGGGTGGCGCGGACGGCGCGGCGTTCCTGGCCCGCTACGACGCGGCGGTCGCGCAGGTCGCCGCGCGAGGTGGCGACAGCGCGGTGCTGGTCTCGCACGGTGCGGCGATCCGGGTGTGGGTGTCGGCGCGGGTGACCGGAGTGGACGTCGACCACGCCGAGCGGTCGGCGCTGGCCAACACCGGCCTGGTGGAGATCGAGGGCGACCCCGTCGGCGGCTGGCGGCTGATCAGCTGGAGCGCGGACCCCGTCGGTGGCCGTGGGCTCGACGCTCCGGCGGCCGACGACCCGACCGGGGAACCGGTCGAGGACTGAGCCGTCGGTTCACTCCTGGTCTGTCCGTTCGTCGTCGGGCCGTTCGTGAGTCCTGCCGTGGATGATCTCGTTCGCGCGGGCGAGCACGTCGAGCTGGGCAGGGTTGTAGAGCTCTCGCAGCGACTCCACCATGGTGTGCTCCAGCGTGGCCGCGTCCTTCGAGGAACGGGTGGCCGGGTCGTTGAGCCACGGATAGTCGGCCTGCTTCTGCTTGATGACCGGGGCGAAGTACTCCGCCAGCCGGATGCGCGTGGCTGTGTCCGCGTCCGGCGGAAGGTTGTCGAACTCCTCGTCCGCCTCCGCGCGTGGGTGCTCCTCCACGAGCCGCCGGATGTCGTCCATCGCCGACTCGTCGTAGATCTGCGAATAGATCATGACCAGCGACCGGTCCCTCTCCGAGAGGGTCCTCGCCACCGAGGTGAAGCCTGGCGGCAGGTCGACGGGTGCGTGGTGCCGCATGATCAGGGCGAGCTCGGCCCGCGCTCGCTGCATCCGCTCGATGGTCGCCGCGAGCTCGGCGTCGAGCACCCGGAAGGCCTCGACGGGGTTCTCGTCCGCACGGCCCATCGACTCGATCTGCGCGAGGGGCACGCCGAGCTCCCGGAGCCGTCGGATCTGCAGGAGCCGCACCAGGTGGGGAACGCCGTACTGCTTGTAGCCGTTCGACCTGCGCTCGGGCTGCTCGAGCAGGCCGGCCTCGTGGTAGTGCCGCACGGTGTTGACCGTCGTGCCCGCGAGGTCCGCGATCTGCCGGGTGCTCCACGCCACGATTCGCTCCGCTCCTCAGGTCCGCTCCGCACGTCGGCCGGTACGCCGCCGCCGACATGCCCCAGTGGAAACTATGTCCCTGGAACAGGGTCAAGCGCTCGGTCGTGAGCCCTCGGCCGGTGTCGTGGCGTCGGTGCGGCGGCCGCTCGATCAGCCGACCAGGTGCTCGTCCAGGAGCTCGACACCCAGCTCCGGCGGCAGGTCGCCGTCGTGCCGGACGACGAGGGACGTGACCGCCCGGGTGAGGCAGACGTAGAGCCGCCGCAGGCCGGTGGCGTGGTTCGGCTCGGCTGCCACGATCGCGGCGGGGTCGTGCAGCACGACGTGGTCGAACTCGAGGCCCTTCGCCAGCGAGGCGGGCACCAGGTCCAGGTGTGCGTCGAACTCGGAGGCGTCGTCGGGGTCGACGACGGTCTCGTCCGGGGCCGGTGGTTCGTCGTCCTGCTCGCCGACGACGGCGAAGGCGATCCCCGCCGCGGCGAGCGTCGTGCGGAGGTGCGCCACGGCGTCGTCGGGCACGATCAGGCCTACCGAGCCCTCGAGGCCGGCGACGCCGGTGAGGACGTCGTCGAGCGGCGCGTCGGTGATCGTGAGGCGGCCGCGGGCGCGCCGGACCGCCGTCGGCGGTTCGAGGCCGGGCGCGATGCTCGGCAGGAGCCGGGCGGCGAGCTCGATCACGTCGCCGGGCACGCGGAACCCCGCGGTCAGCTGCTCCACGTGCCCGTCGGGCTTCGCGAGGTGGCCGAGGACGTCCGACCAGTCGCGCGACGCCCAGGGCGTGGTGGCCTGGGCGAGGTCGCCGAGCACGGTGAGCGAGCCCGTCGCGGCGCGGCGCCCGAGGGCGCGCAGCATCATCGCCGACAGGTCCTGCGCCTCGTCGACGACGATGTGCGCCACCGACTCCGTCCGGTCCAGCAGGTCGACGATCTCGTCGAGGAGCACGAGGTCAGCGGTCGTCCAGCGCGCGGAGCCGGGCGTCCGTGGCGGGCGGGTCCACGTCAGGAGGAGCTGTTCGGCCCCGGAGAGGATCCCCTCCGCGCACTCGGCGAGGAACTCGGGGTCGGAGAGCAGCCGGAAGAGCAGCCGGCGCGGCTCGACCGCGGGCCAGACCGCCGCCGCGTAGTCCCGGACGGGCTTCGTGCGGGCCAGCACGTCCCACGCCTTGTCGTCGAGCGCGTCACCGGTCTCCTCGATCTGGACGAGGACCCGGTGGGCGAGGGCGTGGCGGAGCTGGGCGGCGCCGAGGGCGTACCGCACGTCCCTGGACCTGACCTGCTCGATCGCCTCGCGTGCCTCGTACGCGGGGACGCGCCAGCGGAACGAGCCGCGCGGCAGGACCAGCGTGTCCTGCGGGGTGCCGATGTGCGACCAGACGGCGTTCCGCAGCACCTCCGCCATCCGGCCGTCGCCCTTGAGCGTCGCGACGTCGGCGGCCTCGGTGGCGCGGACCGGCGCGTGCGTACCGACCATCTCCTCGATGGTGGCCTGCCTGGCGTGGATCTCGCCGAGCGCGGGCAGCACGTCGCGGATGTACCGCAGGAAGCTCTTGTTCGGCCCGACGACGAGCACACCGCGGCGCGTGAGCTGGTCGCGGTGCGCGTACAAGAGGTAGGCCGCACGGTGCAGCCCGACGGCCGTCTTTCCCGTGCCTGGCGCACCCTGCACGACGAGCGTGCGCTCGAGCGGCATGCGGACGATGACGTCCTGCTCGGGCTGGATGGTCGCGACGATGTCGCGCATCGGGCCGGTGCGCGGGCGTTCGATCTCGGCCTCGAGGATGTCCGAGTGCGCGGCGCTGCCGTCGTCGGCGCCCAGCTCCGGCCGGGCCAGCGACTCGTCCTCGAACCCGGTCAGGTGGCCGCGGGCGAAGCCGTAGCGACGCCGGGCCGTGATGCCCATCGGCTCCTTCGGCGTGGCCCGGTAGAACGGGGTGCTCACCGGCGCGCGCCAGTCCACGACCATCGGCTCGCCGTCGGCGTCCGAGACGTGGCGCCGTCCGATGTGGAAGATCTCGATGCTGTGCCCGAGGGCGATGCGGCCGAAGAAGAGCGGGATCTCGGGGTCGTCGGTGAGCTGTTCCATCCGTCGCGCGAGCGCGGCCTCCAGCGCGTCCGCGCTGATCGGGTCGCCGGCATAGCGGCCGTCGAGCGCGGCCACCCGATCGCGCATCCGGCCGAGCTGGGTCCGTGCCTCGGCGAGAAATTCTCGTTCCTTGGCGAGCTCGGGCGCGTCGGCAGGCATGGGTGACCCTCCAGGAGTCGGTGTGGGATGTGTTCGCGGGAGCGAACGCGAGAGTCTAGTGCCGGGGACGCGATCGAGGCGGCATCTTTTCGGTGATGTGCACGCGGCTCGCGATGCATATGTCCTCGGAGTCCGTTTCCACTGTCGCACCAACGGGCCCCACGGTACGGTCGGGGAACCGCCCGGCCAATCGAGGAGCCCTAGTGTCGTCCGACGAGCTGCCCCAGGAGTTCCAGATCGACGTGCCAGACGAGATGGAGACCGGCGTACCGGCCGACTTCGCCTCGGTATGGCACACGCCGACGTCGTTCATCCTGGACTTCATCGCCGTGAAGCAGCCCCCGAGCCCGGTCTCCGACCCCGAGTCGGGAGAAGTCACTTCGATAACGGTGCCGGGCCGCGTGGTGTCGCGAGTGCGCATTCCTCCGCAGCAGGTCTTCGAGCTTGCCAAGGCGCTCACTATGCAGCTCGACGCATGGGAGAAGGAAAGCGCACCGACCGTTCGCAATCCGGGGGTGGCAGAGGGGCCGGATGGTCCGAATCGATCGTCAGAGAAATGAATCTTGTGAATCTTTTTCTTGGACGATTGTCCAACTGAGCGTCCATATGTCCGGTCTGACCGGGGGGAATGTTCCAGTTTGGCCGGAGAAATGGTGGGTTATACCAGTCCTGAGGGGGAAATGTAAGCCTCCGCGGCTGTTCCACTTGCGATCTTCACGGATGTAGGCTTCCCGTGATCGCGACGAAGGCGTTGCAATCTCCCAGAGTTGCCCGGGGGGTCGGGCGACCCGTTCCGGCGGCCATGTCGGGGAGCAATGAACAGGGGCGATGCAAGTGAGCAACTCGGAATTCGATAACAGGGGGCGCACGGGCGGGATCATGTTCGAAGAACAGTCCCGCACGAGTGTCGTGAGTATGTGGGGAGAGATCGATGTCTCCCTGCGCGGAGAGTCCAGTGCTGCGATAGCTAATGCCCTGGAGAGGGCGAAGTCGGTAGTGATCGACACCTCGAGGGTGACTTTCATGGACTCGACGGGCGTCGCATTTCTCATGCAGATGTACACCTACGGAACGCAGGACGGGCTGACCGTCAGCCTCCCGGACCCGCCGCCGGTGGTCCGGAGCGTCATCGAGATGCTCGGGGTCGACGTGCTGTTCGCCCAGCCGGCTCAGCCCGCAGTGGCGCGGGAGGCCTGACCCGGGTCAGCGCCCCGCGGCCAGCGCCGCGGCGCCCACGATGCCCGCCGCGTTCCGCAGCTGTGCGGGAACGATCGGCGCCCGCAGGTGCAGGTGCGGCAGGTACTTCTCGTGATGCTTGCTCACTCCGCCGCCCACGACGATGAGGTCGGGCGACAGCAGGTCCTCGACGACGCCGAAGTAGCGCTGCAGGCGCTCGGTCCATGCCTCCCAGGACAGGTCCTCCCGCTCGCGCGCGGAGTCGGCCGCGCGGGACTCGGCGTCGTACCCGTCGATCTCGAGGTGCCCCAGCTCGGTGTTCGGGACCAGGACGCCGTCGACCACCAGTGCCGAACCGATGCCCGTGCCCAGGGTCACCACGAGCACCACACCCTCGGTGTTGCGAGCCGCTCCGTACCGGACCTCGCCGATGCCCGCCGCGTCGGCGTCGTTCACCGCGGTCACGCTCCGGCCGGTCGTGCGCTGCACGAGCGCGGGCAGGTCGACGCCGGTCCAGGACTGGTCGAGGTTCGCCATGAACCGCACCACGCCGTGCTGCATGGGCGCGGGGAACGCGACGCCGATCGGCACGTCGTCGGCCAGGTGGTAGCTGTCGACGAGCTGGGCGAGCACGTCCGCCACGGCCTGCGGGGTGGACGGTTGGGGGGTCGGGATGCGGGTCCGCTTGTCCGCGTACTCGCCGGCCACGAGATCGACGGGCGCACCCTTGATCCCCGAACCTCCGATGTCGATGCCGAACGCCAGGTCAGTCATGTCAGGATCGTCTCATGAGCACTGGGGAGCAGTACTGGTACAACACTGATACGGGCGAGGTCGAGGAGGGGCACCGTTCCTCCTGGACCCATCTCATGGGGCCGTACGGCACCCGCGCCGAGGCGCAGCGGGCCCTGGAGAGCGCGAAGTCGCGCAACGAGTCCTGGGAGAAGGACGACGAGGACTGGCGCAAGAAGTAGCTGTCAGACGCGCGGGCACCTGTCAGACGTACAGGTCACCCGGGTGATCCGTAGGTCTGACACGTGCGGGTGCGTCTGACAACTACTTCTCGAAGGAGTGCTCCGCGTCCGGGAACGAGGAGTCCTTGACCTCGGAGACGTAGTCCTCCGCGGCCTGCTGCAGGGCTGCGCCCAGCTCGGCGTACCGCCGGGCGAAGCGCGGCGACCAGCTGGTCATGCCCGCCATGTCCGTCCACACCAGGACCTGGCCGTCGCAGTGCGGTCCGGCGCCGATGCCGATGGTCGGGATGCGCACGATCTCGGTGATGCGCGCGGCGACGCCCGAGGGCACCATCTCCAGGACGACGGCGACGGCGCCGGCCTCCTCGATGGCCTGCGCGTCCGCGGCCAGCGCCTCCACGGCGTCGTCGCCGCGGCCCTGGACGCGGGGCCCGCCGAGCAGGTTCTCCGACTGCGGCGTGTAGCCGAGGTGCGCGACGACGGGGATCCCGGCGTCGGTCAGCGCGCGGATCTGTGCCGCCGAGCGGATGCCGCCCTCGAGCTTGACCGCGTCTGCGCCCGTCTCCTTGAAGACCCGTACCGCCGTCTCCAGCGCCTGCTGCGGTCCGGCCTCGTACGAGCCGAACGGCAGGTCGATCACCACGAAGGCGCGCTTGGTGGCCCGGGCCACTGCCCGCGCGGCCGGGATCATGTCGTCGACGGTCACCGGGATGGTGGTGGCGTGGCCGTGCATGACGTTCCCGATGGAGTCACCCACGAGCAGGATGTCCATGCCGGCGGCGTCGAAGATGGCGGCGGTCACCGCGTCGTACGCGGTGAGCATCGCGAGCTTCTCGCCTCGGGCCTTGGCCTCCGCCAGGTGGTGCACACGGACCCTCTTGGGACCCTGAGTGGGTGAGGTGTGGGCGGACATGGTCCTCCTGTGGTTCGGGCGGCCTCGGTGCCGCAGGAAAGCCTACGGCCGGTCGTCCATGCCCGGTACACGCGCCTGTAACAGGTTTAGTGCAAGATGGGCCCATGGACAGGCAGCAGGAGTTCGTGCTCCGCACGGTCGAGGAGCGCGACATCCGCTTCATCCGGCTCTGGTTCACCGACGTGCTCGGTGTGCTCAAGTCTGTCGCGGTGGCGCCCGCAGAGCTGGAGTCGGCGTTCAGCGAGGGCATCGGCTTCGACGGCAGCGCCATCGAGGGGCTCACCCGGGTCTTCGAGGCGGACATGGTCGCCAAGCCCGACCCGACCACCTTCCAGGTACTTCCCTGGCGGGGTGAACGGCACGGCACGGGGCGCATGTTCTGCGACATCCTGACGCCGGACGGCGAACCGTCGCTGGCGGACTCCCGCAATGTGCTCAAGCGCACACTCGCCAAGGCGAGCGACCGCGGGTTCACGTTCTACACGCACCCCGAGGTGGAGTTCTACCTCTTCAACCAGATGACCAAGGGCGACCCGACGCTCGAGCCGGTGGACCAGGGCGGGTACTTCGACCACCTGGCGCGGGGGTCGACGCACGACTTCCGCCGTGCGGCGATCACGATGCTCGAGTCCATGGGCATCTCGGTCGAGTTCTCGCACCACGAGGCAGGCCCGGGTCAGAACGAGATCGACCTGCGCTACGCCGACGCGCTGACCACCGCCGACAACCTCATGACGTTCCGCACGGTCGTCAAGGAGGTGGCGCTGGAGCAGGGCGTGTTCGCGTCGTTCATGCCCAAGCCGCTGGCCGACCAGCCGGGCTCCGGCATGCACACCCACGTGTCGCTGTTCGAGGACGACCGCAACGCGTTCCACGAGCCGGGCGCCCAGTTCGAGCTGTCCAAGACGGCACGCCAGTTCATCGCCGGCCTCATGGTGCACGCGGGCGAGATCACCGCGGTCACCAACCAGTACGTCAACAGCTACAAGCGGCTCTGGGGCGGGCAGGAGGCCCCGAGCTACGTGAGCTGGGGCCACAACAACCGGTCCGCGCTGGTCCGTGTGCCGATGTACAAGCCGGGCAAGGGCAACTCGGCACGCATCGAGTACCGCGCGCTGGACTCGGCCGCGAACCCCTACCTGGCCTTCGCGGTGCTCCTGGCCGCCGGCCTCAAGGGCATCGAGGAGGGCTACGACCTCCTCGACCACACGGAGGACGACGTCTGGGAGCTCACGGCCGCCGAGCGGCGCGCCCTGGGCATCGCGCCGCTGCCGCGCGACCTGGACGAGGCGATCCAGTTCATGGAGAAGTCCGAGCTCGTCGCGGAGACGCTCGGCGAGCACGTCTTCGACTACTTCCTGCGCAACAAGCGCGAGGAGTGGGAGGCGTACAGCGCCCAGGTCACGCCGTTCGAGATCAAGCGCTTCCTCCAGCTCTGACCGCCGCGCCGAAGTAGAACCCTGGCGAGATAGAACCGCAGCCTCGCCCGGGTTCTACTTCGCCAGAGTTCTACTTCGCCAGAGTTCTACTTCGGCAGAGGGCGCTCGCGTCGTAGGGTCAGGGGGTGCAGAGCCGCCGACCCGAGACCCTGACGACCCACCTGATCCGGGCCGGGTTCGCCGACCTCACCCGCTCGGCCTCGCTGTGGCGGGATCCCGACCTGGTGTCGGTCCTGGACAGCAGACCGAAGGGTGCCAGGGGAGCGGACCACGCGGCCGGACCGGACCGCGGCGCCGTCGAGCTCGCGCCGGCGGACGCCGCGCTGCTGCGGGCGCTCGCGGTCGTCGCCGACCCCGACCTCGCGCTGCTGCAGCTCGTCCGGCTCGCTGCCGCCGCCCCGGACCGGCTGCGCCCGGTCCTCGCCGTCCCCGACGGTGAGCCGGCGGAGTCCCGCGACGCGGACGACGGCGAGGCGCCCCAGCCGTCCGCGCGCGCCCGGCTGCTGCGCGTGCTGGGCTCCTCCTCGGCGCTCGGCGACGAGCTGGTGCGGCACCCCGCGCTGCTGGACCTGATCGGCGACCGCACCCCGGGCACCGGCGTGCCGGCCGATGCGGTGCGCGCCGAGCTGCTGCGGGCGATCGACGCGGACCCCGAGTCGGCCGAGCCCGTCGCGGGGACCAGCGTGCCGGCCGACGGTCCGGCACCCGCGGACGGCGGACCGCCGTCGTACACCGACCGGCTGCGCCGGGCCTACCGGGCGCGGCTGCTGCGGATCGCGGCCACCGACGTCACCGCGCCGGACCCCATGGTGGTGCTGCCCGCGGTGGCCGCAGCGCTCGCCGACCTGGCGGCGGCTGCGCTGGAGGGTGCGCTCGCGATCGCGCGCGCCGACGAGGAGGACCACGCCGTCGGCGTGCGCCTGGCGGTGCTGGGCATGGGCAAGACCGGTGGCCGGGAGCTGAACTACATCTCGGACGTCGACGTGATCTACGTCGCCGAGCCGGGACTGCTGCCCGACGGCGCACCGGCGTGCGACGAGGACCACGCCCTGCGGGTCGCCGCCCGGCTCGCGGGGCGGCTCGCGCAGGTGTGCTCCGGCCCGTCCGCCGAGCCCGCGCTGTGGCAGGTCGACGCGGCGCTGCGGCCCGAGGGCAAGCAGGGGCCGCTCGTCCGCACGCTGGCCAGCCACGTCGCGTACTACGAGCGGTGGGCGGTGACGTGGGAGTTCCAGGCGCTGCTCAAGGCGCGCCCGGTCGCGGGGGACCTGGCACTGGGGGAGGAGTACGTGGCCGCCGTCGGGCCGCTGGTGTGGCAGGCGGTGGAGCGGCCCAACTTCGTCGAGGACGCCCGCGCGATGCGCAAGCGCGTCGAGGACAACGTGCCGGTGGCCGAGGCGGACCGGCAGGTCAAGCTCGGCAAGGGCGGCCTGCGCGACGTCGAGTTCACCGTCCAGCTGCTGCAGCTCGTGCACGGGCGCGCGGACGAGGACATCCGGTCGCGGACCACGCTCGACGCCCTCGCGGCGCTGTCGCGCGGCGGCTACGTCGGACGCGAGCACGCCCGCCGGATGGGGGAGTGCTACCGGTTCCTGCGGGCCCTGGAGCACCGGATCCAGCTCTTCCGGCTGCGCCGCACCCACCTCATGCCGACCTCCGAGGCCGAGCTGCGCCGCATCGCGCGCGGGCTGGGCCAGGGCGGCGCCGACGACCTCGTCAAGACGTGGCGCTCGGTGCGGCGCGAGGTCCGCGACCTGCACGAGGCCGTCTACTACCGGCCGCTCCTGCCCGCGACGGCGCTGCTGTCGACCGGCGAGGCGTCGCTCGCGCCGCGGGCCGCGATGGCCCGGTTCGCCGCGATCGGCTACCGCGACCCGGCCGGTGCCATGCGGCACGTCCAGGCCCTGACCGACGGCGTCTCGCGCCGGGCGTCGATCCAGCGCCAGCTCCTGCCGGTGCTGCTGGGCTGGTTCGCCGAGGGTGCGGACCCGGACGAGGGGCTGCTGGCGTTCCGCAAGCTGTCCGACACCCTCGGCTCGACGCACTGGTACCTGCGGCTGCTGCGCGACTCCGCCGAGGCGGCGTCGCGGCTCGCGCAGGTGCTCTCCTCCTCGCGGTATCTCGCCGACGCGATCGGGCGGTCGCCGGAGTCGGTGCGCTGGCTCGCGGAGTCCGACTCGCTGGCGCCCCGCGGGGTGCGCAGGCTGGCGGCTGAGGCGGACGCGCTGCTCGGCCGCGCGCAGGAGGTGGACGCCGCGACCGTCGCGCTCCGCGCGCTGCGGCGGCGGGAGCTGGCGCGCACCGGCGTCGCCGAGGTGCTGGGCGCGCTGGGCCCGGTCTCGGCGGCCAGGGCCATCTCGGACGCCGCCGACGTCGTCCTCGCGGGCGGGCTGCGCATCGCCGAGCACGACGCACGGGCCGAGCGCGGGGTCGCCCGCGGGGACGAGCCCGCCCGGCTGCTCATCGTCGCGATGGGCCGGCTCGGCGGCCAGGAGCTCGGCTACGGCTCGGACGCCGACGTCATGTTCGTGTACGAGGCGGTCGGCGGCGCGCCCGACAAGGAGGCCAACGACTACGCCCTGACCGTGGCGAAGAACCTGCGGCGCATCCTCTCCGCCGTCGGGCCCGAGCCCGGCCTGCCCGTGGACGCGGACCTGCGGCCGGAGGGCCGCAACGGGCCCCTGGTGCGGTCCTTCAAGTCCTACGTGGAGTACTACGGCCGCTGGTCGTCGCCCTGGGAGGCGCAGGCGCTCCTGCGGGCGCGAGCCCTGTCCGGCACGCTGAGCGTGGTCGCGGCGGGCGGCCCGGAGGAAGGCGCGGTCGCTGCCCTGCTGTCGGACGGCGGAGCGGCCGGCCCCGGCGACCTCGACCTGGGCCCCGGCGCCGAGGGCGGCGTTTCGCTGGGCGCGCGGTTCACCGCGCTCATCGACCCGCTGCGCTACCCGGAGGGAGGCCCGGACGCCGCGGTGCTGCGCGAGGTGCGACGCATCAAGGCGCGCGTGGAGTCGGAGCGGCTGCCCCGCGGCGCGGACCCGGCGCGGCACCTGAAGCTGGGCCGCGGCGGGGTCTCCGACGTCGAGTGGACGGTCCAGCTGCTGCAGCTCCAGCACGCGTTCGAGGTGCCCGGCCTGCGAACCACCGGCACCGTCGCCGCGCTGAAGGCGGCGCGGGACGCGGACCTGCTGACGGACGACGACGCCGAGGTGCTGCTGGAGGCCTGGCGGCTCGCGTCGCGGCTGCGGTCGGCGATCGTGCTCTGGTCCGGGCGGACCACGGGCTCCGGCGTCGACATGCTGCCGCACGACAGCCACGCCCTGACCGGGCTGGCGCGCCTGCTCGGTGACGTCGGCACGGGACCGGAGCTCGAGGAGCTGTACCTGCGACTCGCCCGGCGGGCGCGCGGGGTGATGGAGCGGGTCTTCTACGGCGCGGAGTGAAATGCCGGATATCCACGCTATTGCGGCGATAGGGTATCGACGGCTTCGTCGTTAGCCCACCTCGGGAGGGGTCCCGGGCCGCGCTTGCGACGGTTCGGTCGATCAGACCCGTGCGAGCGAGACGTCGTCGGAGGGAGACCGGATGCGCCTGCTCACCGAGGGCAGCCAGATCGGCGACACGTACGAGATCGAGCGCTACCTCGGCCAGGGCGCCTACTCCGAGGTCTACCGGGTGCGGCACCGCTTCCTGGGACGGCAGGCCATGAAGGTGCTCAAGCGGGTCGGCACGCTGGCCGAGACGCGCCGGATGCTCGGCGAGGCCACGCTGCTCTCCAAGCTCGGCCATCCCAACATCGTGCGGCTCTTCGACGCCGGGACGGTGCCGACGCCTGCCGGGGACCGCGGCTTCTTCACCATGGAGTACGTGGCGGCGGGCAACCTCGACGACTACCGGCGCTCGCGGCCGGCAGGGTCCGTCCCGGTCGACGACGCGGTCGAGATCCTCGTGCAGCTCTGCGCCGGGCTCGCCGTGGCGCACCGGTCGGACCCGCCCATAGTGCACCGCGACATCACGCCGTGGAACGTCCTGGTCGGGTACGACCAGGACCAGGACCGGCTGCGGGTGCGGGTCGGCGACTTCGGGCTCGCCCGGCGGGTCGAGGCCAGGTCCGGGCTGACCAGCTCCGAGGGCACGCTCGCGTTCATGGCGCCGGAGGCGCTGCGGTACGGCCAGGGCGCGTCCCCGGCCGGGGACGTGTACGCCGTCGGGACGGTCGCGTATCTCCTGCTCACGAACCTGCTGCCGTACGAGGACGTGCCGGCCACGATCTTCGGTGCCCGGCACCGGCCGCCGCCGATCTCGCCGCACGACCTCAACCGCGACGTGCACCCCGGCCTGGCCGGGATCGTGCTCGGCGCGCTCGAGCCCGACCTGACGCGCCGGCCCTCCGACGCGGCCGAGCTGGGCAGCGCGCTGACGGCGTGGCGGGACGCTCACCGGGGTACGTCCGAGGAAGAGGAGATCTGATGAGCATCACCTCCGACGTCGCGCGCGACATCGACCGCGTGCTGCGCCCGCTCGAGGGGCACGGCCTGTACCGGAACAACGCGTTCCGGGTCACGGGGCTGCCCACCGACGTGTCGAACCGGCAGGTGCGCAGGCACCGGGAGGAGACCCAGAACCCGTACTACGTGACGCCGGTGCCCGACGGCGACGTGCCGCTCCCGCCGTCGGACGACCCGGACGCGTTGCGCGCCGCCTTCGAGGTGCTGCGTGATCCCCTGGCGCGGCTCGTGCACGAGCTGTTCTGGGTCCGGCCGGACCAGCCGAGCTGGCACGAGCACGCGGTGTTCGCGCACTCCCGGGCGCTGGAGGCGACCACCCCCGACGGGAAGGTGGCGCACGAGGACGCCTGGGGCGACTGGAAGGTGGGCCTGCGCCTCCTGGCGCAGGCGTTCGCTGCCGAGGAGACGTGGGAGTGGGTCCGGCTGCGCGCGGCGGAGATCGACGACCCACGGCTGTCCGTCGCGGTGCTCCGCGCGCTGCGCGAGCGGCTGCCGGAGCACGTGATCGGCGTGTCCGTCACGCTGGCCGTGCGGGCCGCCGGTGCGGTCCCGGAGGAGGCCTTGGGGCACATGGCCGCGCTCGAGGGCGGGGGGTTCGAGCCGAGACTGGTGCGTGACGTCGCCCGCGCCGCGGTCGAGCCCGCCACGACCCGGGTGCGGAGCGCCTGCGAGAGCGCGTGGGGGGCCGCCCCGTCCGACGGGCTCTCGGCGGCGTCGGCGCTGCTCGACGAGACGGCGTCGGCGCTGGCGACCTGCGCGGCGGTCCTCGGGAACGACGACGACGTGGTCGACGCCTGCCGGGACGAGGTGGCGCGCACCGTCAACAACTGCGTGCTCGGGTTCGTCAACTTCTACGTGGAGACGGCACCGGCGGCCCTGTCGACCAAGCCCGTCCTGGACCTGCTCCGCGACGCCCGGGCCCTGGCGTCGTCGCCGTCGGTCACCATGCTCCTGGACAACAACATCGCGGACATCGAGGGGTTCGAGGCGCGGCGTGCGGCCGCCTCGGGACCGAATCTGGGCTGTGCGCCGCTGCTCTTCTTCTTCGTGATCGGCGGCGTGGCGTCCTGGTTCTTCGTGCGCGACGTGATCGGGCTCGGGCCGGTCTGGTCCGTCGTGATCGCGATCTTCGGCGCGTTCATGGCGGTGGGCCTGGTCGCGCAGGTCGTCGAGTCCTTCCAGGGCGTCTCCGGTTCCCGGACCCGATGAGGCTGTCACGACCGCTGTCACAACCTCTGTCACGACCGACGCACGTCACAACCGACGCAAGGAGTGGATGGGTGAACGCCGCACCACGACGCCGGCCCGGCGCCCGCAGCCTGTCGGCCTGGTCCCGGCAGCACCGGTTCCCGGCCGAGTTCCGGATCCTGCCGCCCGCCCTGCCTTCGGGTCCGGCCTCGAACCCGGTGGCCGACCCTATGCCGGCCGGCCAGGCGGCTGGCCCGGCGTCGGCCGACTCAGTGGCCGATCCGGCGTCGGCCGCTGCTTCCCGGCCGACGGCGCCGGAGCCGCCGGACGCGCTGCCCGAGCCGCAGCCCGGCACTCCGCCGGGAGACCTGCCCGGGGACCTGCCTGACGACGTGGTGGCGGGCCTGGTGACGGAGCTCTGGCGGGCCCGCAACAAGGTCGACGGCCCGGGGGCCGAGCAGGACCCGCCGCGCGCCGTGCGCTGGGCGAACCGGTACCTGGCCGCCGCGGACGACCGCCTGGTCCGGGCCGGGATCGAGGTCGAGGGACACGACGGGCTGCGGTTCGACGTCGGCATGGACCTGCGCGTGCTGGCCTACCAGGACGACCCGGACGTCACCGAGGAGACGGTGGTCGAGACGGTCCGCCCTTCGGTCCGCCGTGCGGGACGCATCATCCAGGAGGGGGAAGTGATCGTGGCTGTACCGGAGAGGTCGGACGCGGAGCCGGCACACGCTGAGACGAGAGGACAGGACGATGCGTGACACGATCGACATCGGGATCGACCTCGGCACCACCAACAGCGCCGTCGCCGAGGCGAAGGGCGCGAGCGCCGAGGTGGTCCGCAACGCCCAGAACCTGGAGTTCACGCAGTCGGCGGTGTACGTGAGCCGCACGGGCAGCGTGCTCGTCGGGCAGAAGGCCGGCGCGCGCGTCGTGTCCGACCCCGACAACGCGTGTGCCGAGTTCAAGCTCCGCATGGGCCGCCGCGACCAGGACAAGGTGTTCGAGGCGTCGGGCCGCACCTTGTCGCCCGAGGAGATGTCGGCGGAGGTGCTCAAGTCCTTGCGCCTCGACGTGCAACGGCGCACGGGCGAGCCGATCGAGACCGCGGTGATCACCGTGCCTGCCGCGTTCACCGCGGACCAGACGGCTGCCACCAGCAGGGCCGCCGAGCTCGCCGGCCTGAGGGCCGCGCCCCTGCTGCAGGAGCCCACCGCCGCCGTCTGGGCGTACACGGCGGACGTCGAGGCGCCGGACAAGGGGTTCTGGCTGGTCTACGACTTCGGTGGTGGCACGTTCGACGCCGCCGTCGTGAAGATCGAGGACGGCGAGTTCATGGTGGTCAACCACGCGGGCGACAACTCGCTGGGTGGCAAGCGGATCGACTGGGCGATCGTCGAGGACTACCTGCTGCCCCGGCTGCAGCAGGACCACGGCCTGACCGACGTCACGGTGGACGACCCCCGTTACCGGGGTGTGCTCGCACAGCTCAAGCGCCTGGCCGAGGCGGCGAAGGTCGAGCTGTCGCAGCAGGAGAGAGCCGAGATCGAGGCAGAGATCAGGGTCGACGCCGGCCGCGACGTCGAGTTCTACTGCGAGCTGACGCGCGACGACCTGGCGGACATCGCGCGGCCGCTGGTGGCGAGCTCGATCCGGCTGTGCCGCCAGTCGCTGTCCGAGAGCGGGATCCCGACCTCGGCGTTCGAGCGGCTGCTGCTGGTCGGCGGGTCGTCCCAGCTCGCGCTGGTGCGCGAGATGCTGGCCGACCCCGCCGACGGCCTCGGCATCCCGCTCGACTTCAGCCTGGACCCGATGACGGTGGTCGCGCGCGGCGCGGCGATCTACGCCGCGACGCAGCGCATCCCCCGGGAGGTGCGGGCGGCGGCACCGGCCGCCCCGGGCCGCGCGCGGCTGAACCTCGAGTACTCGGCAGCCGGGCTGGACCCCGACCCGCTGCTCGGCGGCCGGGTCCAGGCGGACGGCGTCGCCGACTGGACCGGCGGGACCGTCGAGGTCCGCAACACGACGACCATGCCCCCGTGGACCACGGGGGCCGTGGCGCTACGTCAGGACGGGTCGTTCTCCGTACGTCTGAGGGCCCCGGAGATCGCGACGCACTCGTTCACGGTCACCGTGCACGACCCCGCGGGCACGGAGCTGGCCACGGACCAGGCGAGCCTGACCTTCCAGCGCAAGAGCGGCGGGATGGGCGGCGCGCCGACCATGAGCCACTCGCTCGGCGTCGGCCTCATCGACAACACCGTGGCGCCGCTGGTCCGGCGCAACACCGAGCTGCCGAGCACGGGCCGCCTCAACGGCCTGCGGACCACGCAGGCGGTCGACCGGCGGTCCGGCGCCGGCCTGCTGCGCATCCCGATCCTGTCGGGGGAGCACGCACGCGCCGACCGCAACACCGTGGTGGGCCAGCTCGTCGTCCGCTCGGACGACATCGAACGCGACCTGCCCCTGGGCACGGAGGTCGAGGTGGTCGTGCGCGTCGACAGCAGCTTCGGTATCCAGGCCGAGGCGTACATCCCGTTCCTCGACGCCGAGTTCGCGATCGACGTCGACCTCGTCCGGACGGTGCTGCCCGATCTCGCGGACCTGCGGGCCGCCCGCGCGGCACTCGACGCCAGGTACCACGAGCTGCGCAGCCAGGGTGACCAGATCCGGGCCACCGAGGCGCTGGCCCGGCTGGACCGGCTGGACGCCGACGGGGTCATGGAGGAGATCGACCGGCTGCTGCGGCAGTCCGAGGCCGACCCGGACGCGACGGCGACCTGCCAGGCACGGCTGCTCGACGCCGACTCCGCCCTCGACGAGGTCGACGAGCTCCTGGAGCTGCCCAAGGTCGTCGAGGAGGGGCGCGAGGCGCAGGGGATCGCCAACGAGGTCGTCGCGGAGGCCGGCGACGGCCGCTACACGGACGAGCTCAGGCGGGCCGAGGCCGAGCTCGAGGACGCCATCGCCGACGGCAACCGGACGGTGATCGAGCGGCGGACCAACGAGGTCCGGTCCATCGCGATCCGGGTGTTCGAGGACAGCGGGCAGCTTCCGCTGATCCGGTTCGCGGCCCTGGAGAGCGAGCTGGACGGCGACCCGCGCCGGGAGGTGCAGCGCCTCCTCGGCGACGGTCGCTCGGCGGTCGCCGCCGGCGACCTGAACCGGCTCACCGGTGTCAACGCGAGGCTCGACCGGTTCGTGGACCGGAGCGGCGGGGGCGGCAGCACGCCGTCGATCCTCGGGGACGGGCTCCTGGGTAACGGGGGCGGGCAGTGAGCGCCGTGGTCGAGAGCGCTGGTTCTGCCGGGCCCGATCTTGCCGCGGTCGGGACCGTGGTGACCGACGCCGCGCCGCACGCGCGGGCCGGCCGGTACGACGCCGCACGACGCCTGCTCGACACGGTCGGCGGTCAGGACAGCGACGACGTAGAGGTCCTCGACCTGCTGGCCCGCGTGCACGCTCAGCGCGGCGACCTGCCCCAGGCCGACGCCTGCTGGGCGCGCGTCGAGCACCTGGACCCCGAGCACGCCGGAGCCCTCGACGGGCGCCGCCGGATCCGCGCGATCTGGTCCGGGAAACGCACCGGCGGCGGCCTCGTGCTGGGCGCCGCCGCGGCCTGCCTGCTGCTCGCGGGTGGAGGGGTGGCGACCGGGTGGGCGCTCGCGTCGCGTCCCGCCGACCAGCAGGCGGATCCGGCCGTGGCCCAGGAGCTCGCACAGCTGAGGCACGACCTGAACCAGATCCGTACGGCGACCCCGCCGCCGTCGGACGGGGAGACCGCGGAAGGGACGACGTCGCGCGAGGCAGCTCTACGGGAGGTGCGGGACGCGCTGGGGGACCCACGATGGACCACGACGCTCGACGCGCGATCCGTCCTCGTGACGTTCCACGACCCGGTGTTCGAGGCCGGCGGCGCCGAGACGTCCCGGAGCGGGGCCGACACGCTGACCGGCCTGGCCGGCCGGCTCCGTGACCTCGCCGACGTCGAGGTGACCGTGGTGGGCCACACGAGCGACACGGCGCCCGTGCCGGGGAGCCGCTACCTCGACAACGCCGAGGTGGGCCTGGCCCGCGCGCTCGCGGCGGCGCAGGTGATCTCGTCGGCTAGCGGGATCCCGCTGAGCGCCGTGGACGTGGCCAGCGCGGGCGACGTCGACCCGCCGTACCCCAACACGGACGAGACGAACCGGGCCAGGAACCAGACGGTGACCGTGGCGATCGAGGTGGTTCCGTAGTCACGACGGCGTCGCCGAAAGGCCGATGCGGCCCGTGATCTCCTTGGCGACCTCGGCCGGGCGCAGCAGGGTCGTGTCGATGACCTCGGTGCGCTCGGCGAGCCAGGGGAGGGCCGCGCGGTAGTCGGCGGCTCGGTGCCGCCGCCAGCCGACCGAACCGTCGTGGATCTTGATCTCCTCGAGCGTGGCGGAGGTGACGGTGTCGCCGGCGATCCGCCGCTCGTGCTCCTCAGGGGTGGAGTCCAGCGTGAAGGCGCGCACCTCGACATCGGCGGCCGCCAGACCTGACATGATCTCGTTCCAGTACTGCTCGACGACGACCGTCTGCGGGGCGACGACCGTGCGGTCCGTGTAGCGGTCCAGCGATACCAGGGCCGCCACGACCAGCTCGCGCCACGGGCGCCAGTCCTGGAAGTCCGGCACTGGTTCGACGGCGCCCAGGGTGGGGGCTATCACTCCGCCGATCTGCTCCGGGTCGAACACGACCACCTCGGGCAGGAGGGCGTCGAGCTCCGCCGCCGTGGTGGTCTTGCCGCCGCCGAACGGTCCGTTGAGCCACACGATCATGGGGGCAGGTTAGCGCCCGCCGCCCTGCTCCGTCGGGAGCCCGATCGCCGTCAGGAACGCGCGCGTCGCCGGGGTGGGCCCGGGCTTGCCCCAGACGACGTACTCGATGCGGCTCGGCGCATCGGTGACGGTGGCCGTGGCCAGCCCGCCGAGCTCGGGCGCTCGCCGGAGATAGGTACCGGGCAGGAAGCCGATCGCCAGCCCGTGCCGGATGATCTGCGCCATGAGGGGCGCGTCGGTGACCTCGAAGGCGACGTCGCGGCCGAGGCCTGCCCGGGCGAAGGCCTGATCGGTCTGGGCCCGGCCGGCCGACCCGTACGGGAAGTCGACGAACGGTTCGGCGGCGAGGTCGGCGAGGGCCAGGCCCTCCGCGCCCGCCAGGGGATGGTCCGGGGCGAGGACGGCGACCAGGCGGTCGCGCGCCAGCTCGTGGCGGTGCACGCCGCTCGGCCGGGCGGAGCTGGGCAGCCCCAGGAACGCCACGTCGAGCCGCCCGGCCGCGACGTCGGTCGTCAGCAGCTCGCTCGGGCCGGTGCGCAGGGACACGCGCACCTGCGGGTGCCGACGGCGCAGGTCACGCAGGGCGGCGGGCACGTCGACGGCGGCGACCGTCGGGATGGCGCCCACGCTGAGCCGCCCGCGCACCTCACCGACCGTGGCAGCCGCGTCGGCCGCGGCGCGCTCGGCGGCCTCGAGCGCCTGCCGGGCGGCGGGCAGGAACGCCTCACCCGCCGCCGTCAGGCGCACCTGGCGGCTGGTGCGCGCGAAGAGCGCGGCACCCAGCTCGTGCTCGAGCCGCTTGATCTGATGGCTCAGCGCCGACTGCACGACGTGGCAGCGTTCCGCGGCCCGCGTGAAGTTCGACGTCTCGGCGACCGCGACGACGTAGCGCATCTGCTGGAGCTCCATGCGATCAATCGTGCATCACGATCGATCACATGAAAAGGATGTGTTGGACTCATCAGTAGTCGCGGGCGAAGACTGGAGTCATGGACACCACGAGACTCCCGCAAGGCCGCCAGGGCCGGACGGCGGCACTCACCGCCGTCGCCGCCCTCACCGCCGTCACGGCGCTCGCTCCGACGGTCTGGGGCACCACGTACTTCGTCACCACCGAGATGCTCCCGGCCGGGCACCCGCTCTTCGCCGGGCTGGCGCGTGCGCTGCCCGCGGGACTCGTCGCCGTCGCGATCGGCGCGGCGCTCAGCCGCGCGAGCGCCGCCCGGAACGGCTCGGTGGTCCGGGCACTGCCCCGCGGCGCCTGGTGGTGGAAGAGCGCAGTGCTCGGCACGCTCAACATCGGGCTCTTCTTCCCGATGCTGTTCATCTCCGCCGAGCGGCTGCCCGGCGGCGTCGCGGCCACGCTCGGCGCCGTCGGACCCCTGTTCGTCGCGCTCCTCGCCGTGCCGGTGCTCCGCGAACGTCTGTCCCTGCGCCGGGTCGCGTGGGGCGTCGCGGGCGTCGCCGGCGTCGGCCTCGTCGTGCTCGGCCCGGGTGCCCGCCTCGACACGGCAGGCGTCCTCGCCGGACTGGCCGGCGCCGTCTCGATGGCGCTCGGCGTCACCCTGACCAAGCGGTGGGGCCGCCCCGAGGGCGTCGGCCCGGTCTCGGCCGCGGGCTGGCAGCTCACCGCGGGCGGACTGTTCCTCGTCCCCGTCACCCTCATCGCCGAGGGCCTGCCGCCGGCCATCGACGGCCGGGCGGCGCTCGGCTACCTCTGGCTCGGCCTGGTGGGCGGCCTCATCGCCTACGTGCTCTGGTTCCGCGGCATCGGACGGCTGCCGGTCACCTCCGTCGCGTTCCTCGCCCCGCTCTCACCCATGGTCGCTGCGGCGATCGGCATCGGGGTGCTCGGCGAGAGCCTGTCGGGGATCCAGGTCGCCGGCTTCGCGCTGGCGCTCGCGGCGGTGCTGGCGGGGCAGCTGCCGCCGCGCGGACGGCGGGCGGGTCGGGCGGTGTCGGCGTCCGCAGGGGTCTCGGCAACGGCACCGGCACCCGCGGCGGCACCGGCACCGGCGTCCGCCAGGATCCGGGAGCTGCAGGTCGCACGATGAGGATCGTCGTCCTCGGCGAGCCTCTGACTTCGGTCGGTTGCTGGGCGCACTACGCGACTTCGGTCGGTTGCTCTGAGATCGGTCAATCAACCGACCGATCTCAGAGCAACCGACCGAAGTCGCGAGCAACGCCGTGCAACCGACCGATCTCACGGCCCTGATGTCACCCGATGCCCGGCAAGGCCCGCGGTCACCAGAAAAACCGTTGCCCTGATCGCGCGGCCCGGAGCATCGTGGTGCCCTCCCGAGCGAAAAGGAATTCCGATGACAGCTGTCACGCCCCGTGCCCTGACCCTCCGCACAACGGACGTGACAGCTTTTGTCGTACCTCAACCTCGGGATCGTCGCCCATGTCGACGCCGGTAAGACCAGCCTGACCGAACGCCTGCTGCACCACGCGGGCGTGATCGACCGCCCCGGAAGTGTGGACCGCGGCGACACCACCACCGACTCGCTCGCGCTGGAGCGGGAGCGTGGCATCACCATCCGCGCCTCGGTGGCGTCGTTCCCCGCCGGGGACGTCACCGTCAACGTGCTGGACACGCCCGGCCACCCGGACTTCATCGCCGAGGTGGACCGCAGCCTCGCCGTGCTCGACGGCGTGGTGCTCGTGCTGTCCGCCGTCGAGGGCGTGCAGGCCCAGACCCTCGTGCTGATGCGCGCCCTGCAGCGGCTCCGGCTGCCGGTGATCGTGTTCGTCAACAAGATCGACCGGCGCGGCGCCCGTCCGGAGGCGGTGACCGACGCCGTAGCGCGCCGCCTCAGCCCCGACGTGCTGCCGGTGCAGCGGGTCGAGGCCGCGGGAACGCCGTCCGCCCGTGTGGTTCCGCTGCCGGACGATGGCCTGCGCGCCTGGCTCGCCGGCGAGTCACGGCGGGGCGCCGCCCACCCCGTCCTGTTCGGGTCGGCGGTGACGGGCGCCGGTGTGCCCGAGCTGGCTGCAGCCCTGGGGAGCTACCTGCCGGCGGCCGACCCCGGCGAGAACGCCGACGCGCGTTCGGGAGTCGTCTTCGCCATCGACCGCGAGGGCGGGCGGAAGCGTGCGTTCGTCAGGATGCGGTCCGGCGCGCTGCGGGTCCGGGACAAGATCGACCTGGGACACGGTCGCGCGGAGCGGGTCACGGGCCTGAGCGTCGCGCACCGTGGGTCGCTCGAACCGCGGGACACGGCCGCGGCCGGCCAGATCGCCGTCGTGCACGGGCTCTCGACGGCGCGGGTCGGCGACGTCGTCGGGCGCGCGCTGCCCGGGGACGAGCGCGCGAGCCAGTTCCCGCCGCCGTCGTACGAGACGGTGGTCGGCGTCGTGCCGGGTGAGCGCGGCCGGCTCTATGCCGCGCTCACCGAGCTGGCCGAGCAGGACCCGCTGATCCGGGTGCGGCGGCGCGGCGAGGAGATCACCGTCTCGCTGTACGGCGAGGTCCAGCGGGAGGTGCTGGCCGCCGTCCTGCAGCGGGAGTACGCGGTGGACGCGCGGTTCGGGGAGGTGCGCACGGCACGCCAGGAACGGATTGTCGGCACCGGGCACGCGCTCGAGGTGAAGAAGCAGGACGGCAACGAGTTCCTGGCCACGATCGGGCTGCGGGTGGAGCCCGTGCCGCCCGGGTCGGGCGTCACGTTCGAGCTGGAGTGCGAACGCGGTTCGATGCCGCCGGCCTTCTTCGACGCCGTCGAGGACACGGTGCGCCGGGAGCTGGCCCGCGGGTCGCTGCGGTGGCCGATCCCGGATGCCCGGGTGGTCATGACCCACTCGGGCTACGCGCCCCGGCAGAGCCACATGCACCAGAAGTTCAACAAGGCGATGTCCAGCACGGGGGCCGACTTCCGTGGGCTGACGCCGCGCGTGCTCGCCGCCGCGGTCCGGCGGGCCGGGACGGTGGTGTGCGAGCCGGTGCACCGGTTCGTCATCGAGATGCCGGACGACGTCGTCGGGGCGGTCACGTCCCTGGTAGGACGGCTGGGCGGCGTGCCGACGGAGTCGGGCGCGGCCGGAGTAGGGATCGCCGTCGTGCGGGGCGAGATCCCGGCAGGCAGCGTCTCTGCGCTGCAGCGGGAGCTACCCGGGCTGACCCACGGCGAGGGGGTGTGTCAGACGGTGCACGACAGGTTCGAGCCGGTGCGGGAGGTGGTGGGGACGTGATCGCTGGGGTCATCTCGGCGGCGCCACCAGATCGACGACGACGCCGTAGTGGTCGCTCGCCCACACCCCGTCCACGGGGCGGTCCAGCACCCGCTGGCAGTCGTCGACCAGCAGCGTCGGACCGCGCAGCCCGCTGCGGAACAGGACGTGGTCTATCTTTCGCGACACCGCTGTACCGAAATCCCCGTCACGGACCAGGGGGTTGGCCAGCTCGAACGTATGCCCCGGATCGTCCGGGTGTGCGTACTCCCAGGCGTCCTGATAGCAGACGCTCAGATGCTGCGCCGGCTGCAGGCCCCGCCAGAACCGCATGCTGGCCGAGTCGGGAGCGGCGTCGAAGTCGCCGAGCACCAGGGCATGGACATCGCGGCTGCCGATGTGTTCCTCGATCGCCCGCGCGACGAGCACCGCCTGCTCCTCCCGTTCCAGCTCGAACGGGAGGGGCCAGCTCGGCTTGTGGTGCGCCACGAGCATCGAGCCGAGGGGTGTGTCGAGCTCGACGAGGACGGCGGCACACCAGGGCAGGGTGCGGCGGCTGCGATTGCTGATGCGCAGGTCGATCTCGGTGACGAGCCGGTGGGGCCAGCGGGTGGCGAGGGTGCCCGCGACGCCGTCGTCCGACGGGCGAGAGAAGTGGGTGAGGTGATAGCCCGGCCCGACCAGGCGCTCCAGGACCTCCGGTGCGTCGACCGGCACCTCCTGGAGCGCGACGACGTCGGGGTCGAGGGCGCGGATCGTCTCGCCGATGAGCGGATGTCGCCGGTCCCAGCCGGGGTTGCCCGGGCCGAACACGTTCATGGTGAGCGCTCGGACGGTGGGTGTCGTGGACCGTGCGGTGGATCGTGCCATCACCTCATCGTGCAGCGATCGTGTGGCCTTGGCCAGCAGAGATCGCCGCGACGGGCCTTCAGGCGCGCCGGTGTCTCCAGTAGCGTGTGGGCGAGGTCGGCCCGGCAGGAGCCGGCTGTCCGGTCCTGGCCGGCGTACCGAGATGGGGGATCAGCTCATGCAGTTCGAGGGACCGGCCGAGTTGATCGGCTGGGCGGCTCAGTGGGCCGAGGTCCTGGGCGCCATCGGAGCAGTTCTGATCTTCCTGATTGCTCTGTACATCGCCATCCGGGAGTCGCTGCGCGCGCGGAAGGACCGTCTTCGCGAGAAACACGATGCGGCGCGTGCGGAGGAGACGGCGCGGGATCAGGCCGACTAGTTGACGAAGCTCGGCGAGGAGACACGTCCTGCACAGGCACGAGAAACGGCGACCGACACTGCACAACGTCGCAAGACGTAAGTGCAGGTCAGCCGCCGTTTCGGGGCATCTCAGCAGGTCACAAGGGACCAGCGATCAGATGTCGTAGTAGAGCTCGAACTCGTGCGGGTGCGGCCGCAGGCGGATCGGGTCGATCTCGTTCTCGCGCTTGTACGCGATCCAGGTCTCGATCAGGTCCTCGGTGAACACGTCACCGGCGGTCAGGTACTCGTGGTCGGCCTCGAGCGCGTCGAGCACGCCGTTGAGCGAGGTCGGGACCTGAGCGATCTGAGCGTGCTCCTCCGGGGGCAGCTCGTACAGGTCCTTGTCGACCGGTGCCGGCGGCTCGATCCGGTTCTTGATGCCGTCCAGGCCGGCCATCAGCATCGCCGAGAACGCCAGGTACGGGTTCGACGACGGGTCCGGCGCGCGGAACTCGATGCGCTTCGCCTTCGGGGAGGTACCCGTGATCGGGATACGGATCGAGGCGGAACGGTTACGAGCCGAGTAGACGAGGTTCACGGGAGCCTCGAAGCCCGGGACCAGGCGGTGGTACGAGTTCACCGACGGGTTCGTGAAGGCGAGCAGCGACGGCGCGTGCTTGAGCAGGCCACCGATGTACCAGCGAGCCAGGTCGGACAGGCCGCCGTAGCCCTTCTCGTCGTAGAACAGCGGCTCGCCGTTCTTCCAGAGCGACTGGTGCGAGTGCATGCCCGAGCCGTTGTCGCCGAAGACCGGCTTCGGCATGAACGTGGCCGACTTGCCGGCCTCGAACGCGACGTTCTTGATGACGTACTTGAACTTCATCAGGTCGTCGGCGGCGTGCAGCAGCGAGTTGAACTTGTAGTTGATCTCCTGCTGGCCGGCGGTGCCCACCTCGTGGTGCGCGCGCTCGACGGAGAGACCGACCTGGCTGAGAACCTTGACCATGTCGTCGCGCAGGTCGGCGAAACGGTCGCTCGGCGAGGTGGGGAAGTAGCCGCCCTTGAAGCGGGTCTTGTACCCGAGGTTGCCACCCTCCTCCTCGCGGCCGGTGTTCCACGCGGCCTCGACGGAGTCGATGGAGTAGAAGCTCTCGTTCGCGGACGTCTTGAAGCGCACGTCGTCGAACACGTAGAACTCGGCCTCGGCACCGAAGAAGACGGTGTCGGCGATGCCGGTCGACTTGAGGTAGGCCTCGGCCTTGGCCGCGATGTTGCGCGGGTCGCGAGCGTAGGCGTCACCCGTGAACGGGTCCACGATCGAGAAGTTCACGATCAGGGTCTTGGCCTTGCGGAACGGGTCGATGAACGCCGTCGTGATGTCCGGCACGAGCTTCATGTCGGACTCGTGGATCGCCTGGAATCCGCGGATGGAAGAGCCGTCGAACATGAGGCCCTCGCTGAAGGCGTCCTCGTCGAACTGCTCGACCGGGATGTTGAAGTGCTGCGTGATGCCCGGCAGGTCGATAAACCGGACGTCGACGAACTCCACCCCCTCGTTGCGGGTGAAGGCGATCGCCTCCTCGGCGTTCTTGAACATCTGCGCTCCTTGCTCGCTCGATAAGTTCAGGGGGAGTCCGTCGGACCTTGCCGGACGAGCAGGGCAGGGTCGCACGCGGATCGCCATGAACCTATGGGCAGGTGGTTTCTCTCGGGTTAATGATTGTTGCCGGGATGTTTCTCGGGCCTCTCGGCCGTGTGACCCCGGGAAGATGTGCTGGTCGAGGGTCCGGCAGCGGTCCTCAGCGTGCCAGAAGTCACATGACCGGGCTGGGCGGCGTCCGTCCATCGGACAGCCGGAGAGCGCCGGTCAGCGGCCGCGCATGCCCTTGCGGTCGGGGCGGGCACGGGTCGGGTCGATGCCCTTCGGGATCGGCAGCTTCATGCCGCCGATCGCCTTGAGGCGCTTGCTGATCTCGGCGACCTCGGCCCTGGTCAGGGTCGACTTGAGCTTGGTGACGGCGCGCGCGAGCTTGGTGAGCGGCACCTGTCCCTCGCCGTCGCCGCACTGGATCAGCGTGACCGGGACGTTCGAGAGGATGCGGCTGACCCGCTTGCGCTCCTGCTCGAGCAGCCGACCCACGCGGTGCGGCGGACCCTCGGAGACGAGCACGATGCCGGCCTTGCCGACACCCCGGAACACGAAGTCCTGGTTGCGTGCGTCGACCGCGACGGGCTCGTCCTCGAAGGTCCAGCCGCCGCGGACGGTGCCGAGCGCCGCACGCGCGGCGCCGGGCTGGCCGGCGATCTGCGTGTACGCGGCCTTCTCGGCGCTGCGCGACAGCACGAACATCGCGGCGAGCACGCCGAACGGCACACCGATGACCAGTGCGTAGACCCACGGGCCCGTGAGGACGCCGATGAGCAGCGCTACCGCTACGACCCCGACGAACGCGGCGAGCATCCACCAGGTGACCAGCGGGTTCTGCTTGCGGGTCATCTTGTAGACGTCCCACAGCTGGTGATACCAGCGGCGCTTCTTGGGCTTCTTCTGCTTGGAGGCAGACGCTGCTACGTCGTCGCGCGCGTCGCCCCCGGACGAGTTTCGGGCCATGGTCGTCAATCTTAGTGCGCTGCGGGTGGTCGGGTCGCCGGGTCAGCGGGCCAGCAGGCTCGCCGCCTCCTGCCGGGAGGTGGTCGGCTGTGCGAGGTGCGCGAGCGCCTCGGGGATCGCGCGGCCGTGCTTGGTCATCGCCTGGCCCCAGAGCCGGCCCGCGCGGTACGACGAACGCACCAGCGGCCCTGCCATGACACCGAGGAAGCCGATCTTCTCGGCCGTCTCGGACAGCTCCACGAACTCCTCGGGCCGCACCCAGCGGTCCACCGGGTGGTGGCGCAGCGAGGGCCGGAGGTACTGCGTGATCGTGATGATGTCGCAACCGGCGTCGCGCAGGTCCTGGAGCGCCTGCTTGACCTCTTCGATGGTCTCGCCCATGCCGAGGATCAGGTTCGACTTGGTGACGAGGCCCGCGTCGCGCGCCCGGGTGATCACCGAGAGCGATCGCTCGTAGGTGAAGGCGGGCCGGATCTGCTTGAAGATGCGCGGCACGGTCTCGACGTTGTGCGCGAGCACCTCGGGGCGGGACTCGTTGACGGCGTCCAGCAGCTCGGGGATGGCGTTGAAGTCCGGGATCAGCAGCTCGACGCCGGTGCCGGGGTTCAGTGCGTGGATCTGGCGGACGGTCTCCGCGTAGAGCCAGGCGCCGCCGTCGGCCAGGTCGTCGCGGGCGACGCCGGTGACGGTCGAGTACTTCAGGCCCATGGTCCGCACGGACTCGGCGACGCGGCGCGGCTCGTCCTTGTCGAAGTCGGCGGGCTTGCCGGTGTCGATCTGGCAGAAGTCGCAGCGGCGCGTGCACTGGTCACCGCCGATGAGGAAGGTGGCCTCGCGGTCCTCCCAGCACTCGAAGATGTTGGGACAGCCTGCCTCTTCGCAGACCGTGTGCAGGCCCTCGCCCTTGACGAGCGATTTCATGTCGCGGTACTCGGGACCCATCACCGCCCGGGTCTTGATCCACTCGGGCTTCTTCTCGATGGGCGTAGCCGAGTTGCGCGCTTCGATGCGCAACATGCGTCGGCCTTCAGGTGCGATGGTCACGCAGGTCCCTCCCAGGTCAGCGGGTCCGCCCAGCCTAAGCCTCGGCCGCCCGCGCTCGCGCGGTCGTCCCGGGGCCCGGCAGTGGCGTTCGTCACGCGGTGGCGACGGCGGCCGCGGCCGGCACCGGAACCGGCACCGCAGCCGGCATCGGAGACGGCACAGCGGACGGCGTCTCCTGGCGGGCCAGCAGCGGCGCGAGGCGTTCGATCAGGGCCGCCTCCAGCAGTGGCCGGACGTCGTCGACGGTGACGCGCCGGCCGAGCTCGGCGGTCAGCGAGGTGACGTCGGCGTCCTCCGCGGGGATGCCGCACGGCACGATGTGGTCGAACGCGGTGAGGTCGGCGTCGCAGTTCAGGGCGAGGCCGTGCATGGTGACGCCCTTGGCCACGCGCGCGCCGATGGCGCAGACCTTCCGCTCCAGCCGCGGCGTCTCGACGTCGGGGGAGTCCGCGGCGACCCACACGCCCGACCGGCCCTCGACCCGGATGGTCTCGAGGCCGAACGCGGCGCAGACGTCCATCACCGCCTGCTCGAGGGTGCGGACGTACTCGACGACGTCGAACGGCTTGGCCAGCTTGATGATCGGGTAGGCCACGATCTGGCCCGGCCCGTGCCATGTGATCTTGCCGCCGCGGTCCACCTTGATGACCTCGGTGCCGTCGGTCGGGTACTCGGCACGGTTCGTCCGGGCGCCCGCCGTGTAGACGGAAGCATGCTCGAGGAGGAAGACCGTGTCGGCCTGCTCCTCGGCGCGCACGGCCTCGTGGGTGCTGCGCTGCAGGTCCCAGCCCTCGTGGTACTCGACGTGCCCGGTGAGGTGACGCATGTCCATGCCCGCCACCCTACGTCCGGACCCGGACGACGATGGGCCCCCTGGTCCACTGAGCAAGATTCAGGAGGCGAGGGGGAGCCGTAACTCGCTCGGTTACGGCTCACCCTGGCGTTACGGTCCGCCCTGGCCTGGCCCTGCAGCGAGCGGATCGGCAGTGGTCAGAGGTGGACCGGGCCGACGGCGGCGGCGGGGGGCAGCGCCGCCGACGTCACCCGCCCGCCCAGCTCTTCGAGATGAGCCGCGACCACAGCCCCGATCCCTCCTGGCTGGTCGTTGTCGGTGGGCTTGAAGCGCAGCAGCACGATCTTCCCGGTCGCGAGAAGCCGGTTCTGCCGGGGCGCGTCCTGGACGAGCGCTTGTGGAGTCGAGTGCGGACCGACCCCGTCGATCTCGACGACGAGCCATCGCCCGTCGCTGAGCGCCCAGGCGAAGTCGCACCGGGCGAGGAACTGCCCGTCGTGGTGAAAGACGACCTGGCTGCGGTCCGGGGGAACGCCGTGGTCTATGCAGGAGAGCCGGGCCCGGCTCTCGGCGGGGGACTCGTCGTCGCACACAGCGAGGTGCAGCTCCTGGAGCGCCCGCTCCGCGTGAAGGCGTCCGCGCAGCAGCCTCGCCACCGTGGCGAGGCCGTCGTGGCTGATGAGCTTCTTGTTCAGCGCGCTGCTGACCACGGCGACGGCGTCGTCCCGGGAGAGGTAGGGAAGCGCCTGGGCGAGGGCGTGCTCGATCTTCGCGATACGCCAGCTCCCGTAGGGCTGGGACCTGAAGTTCGCGTACTGGCGCACGATCACGCCGTCTCGCGGTCTGTGGTGCGCGCCCCGCGGGAACGAGATCTCCGGTTCGATGTTCCGGGGCAGCCCTGCCACGCCGTGCAGGGCGAGCGCTGCAGCGCCGACCGCAGCAGTCCCGGGCCAGACGAGCAGGCCCTTGACCGCGGAGCGTCGGCGGACATGGTCGAAGTAGTCGACCCGCTTCCTCGCCGACAGCGGGGTGGGGTCGGTGTCGACGACGCGACCGCCTTCCCACCGCCAGACGCCGTGCTGGACGAGGCGACGGATCCGGCGGCGGTCGACACCTGCCGCGCAGCACTGCCGCACGGAGAGCAGGCCCTCCTGCCGGGCAGCCAGCTTGCCCAGCTGCGGGGGGATCGAGGCGAGTGGACGCATGACGGGATCAGATCACCGCTCACCACGTCGTCGCCGGCACGCTGGAGCCGGTTGTGCACAACTGCCCGGAGGGCAGGCCTGTGGTCGAGCTCGCGGTGCCGTACTCCAGGGAACCGGTACCACGGCCGCCGTCCACCAGCCTTGTGCCGTTCCCGCTAGCAGCAGCCGCTGACCCAGGTTCAAGAGGTCAGCGGGAGCCGTAACCGGCCCGGTTACGGCTCCCCTTGGCGTTACGGTCCACGCAGGCCTGGTCAGCGGGCCGGGAGCGGCTCCGCCGGGCAGCTCGTCAGGACGTCCTCCATGGCGTCGTGCTCTGCGGGCGTGACCCACAGGTCGTACTCGGCCTTGACCGCGATCTGCCGGGCGATGTACTCGCAGCGGTAGGCCTGGTTGTCGGGCAGCCACTCGGACGCGTCCTTCGCACCCTTGCCCATGTTCGCGGGGCCGTCGGAGGCCACGAGGTTGAGCGGGTCGTTCGCGATCGCGACGCGCTTCTCCTTGTCCCAGTCCGCCGCGCCGGTCGTCCAGGCGTTCATCAGGGCCACCACGTGGTCGATCTGCACGTCGCCCGAGTTCTCGCCGCGTTCGAAGGCGATGGTCTCGCCCGTGTACGGGTCGTCGAGCGTCCCGGACGCGACCTCGCACGCGTCGCCGGCCGAGAACTTGATGTCCTCGAGGTCGCGCTGGAGCATGTCGTTGCGGGTGTCGCAGCCGTTGTCGTCGACGTCCTGCCACGCGCTGCCGAAGTCGGCCTCGCGGTCGTAGCCGTCCTTCGTGGCGGCTTCCTGCACCGTGAGCGAGTCCAGCGCCGCGAGGGCCGAACCCTCCGCGCCCTCGGCGGGGGCCACGTCGTCACCAAGGGACTTGATGATGAAGTTCCCGGCCAGCACGAGTGCCGCCACCGCGATGAGTACGAGCTGCAGGGTCTTGCGGGCCTGGCTGGACTTCTTGGCTGTGGCGGACACGAGCCCCTCATTCTTTCGGCAGGTGTGGTCCGGACACACTTGGCCGGACACGCTAAGAACGTGCGAAACGTACCTCTTGCCCCAGTCTGCCAGAGTTGTGTTACGGCAGTTAACCCGCTGACCAGTGATCTCGCGTTGCCGCGTCCCGCGGGGCACCATGGGGCCATGGCTCTTCGGATCGGGATTGTCGGCTACGGAGGTGCGGGCAGGCAAATCCACGCTCGCCTGGCGCGAGCTGCGGGAATGTCGGTAACAGCCGTCGTCGCGCGCGACTCGGGACGGCGCGTGCAGGCGGCCGGCGACTGGCCCGGCGCGCGCCTGTTCAACGACCTCCCGTCGATGCTCTCCGAGCCCGGGCTCTACGACCTCGTGGTCGTCGCGAGCCCCTCGTCGCTGCACGCCGAGCACGCGCATGCCGTCTCCCTCGCCGGCAAACCCTTCGTGCTGGACAAGCCCATAGCGACCACGGCGGCGGAGGCCCGGCGGGTGCTGAGCGCCGCGTCGTCGTCCGGTACGCCGTTCACCGTGTTCCACAACCGCCGCTGGGACCCGGAGCAGCTGACCCTCGCGGCCCTGCTGAAGCGCGGCGACCTCGGCAAGGTGCACACCTTCGAGCGGCACTGGGAGCGCTGGCGCCCCAAGCCGCAGCAGCGCTGGAAGGAGAACGACGCGGTGGGCGGCGGGCTCCTGCTCGACCTCGGCCCGCACCTTGTCGACTCGGCCACCCAGCTGTTCGGCCCCGTCGTCGCGGTGTACGCGGAGACCCGCGCGCTCTCCACGCCCACCGAGGACGACGTGTTCCTCGTGCTGCACCACGCCGCGCCCGGTACCGAGCCCGGCGTCGTCCCGGGACGGGCCGCCGGCGCCGACGTCCTCTTCGGGGCCGAACCGCCCGCCAAGGGCGTGGTCTCCCGCCTGTGGGCAGGCTCCCTCGTCGGCGCGCCCGGGCCGCGCACGCGTGTGCTCGGCGACGGCGGCGCCTACCTCGTGAACTCGTTCGAGGGCGACGCCTCACCGTTCGACGTGCTCGACGGCGAACAGCCCGAGGGGACGCACGGCTGGCTGGTACGCGGCAGGGAGCGGACGGCGGTACCCCAGCCGCGCGGCGGGCACGGAGACTTCTACACGGCGGTCGCCGAATGGCTCGCCGGCGAGGCCGACGTCCCGGTCGACCCGGCGGACGCCGTCCGGACCGCGGAGGTGCTGGACGCCGCCCGGCGGTCCGCCAAGGAGGGCCGGGTCATCGACGTATGAGCCGCCCGGGCCCCCGTGCCGGGAAGGTCCGCCTTCGAGCGTTCCACCCACAGGGCACCGGATTCAGCAAATCCTGTGGATAAAGAGCGCGCTTCGGAGCGCAGGGTTCTCATGAATGCGTGCACTACATCGAATCTGCGGAACTGGTCCGCGTGGCCGTCCCCACGGAGGCCGCGGCGCGCGCCCTCCTGGTGCGCCGGCTGGACACTCTCGCGACACTGGACCACCCCAATCTGGTGCCGCTCATCGCCATCTCCCCGAACGGTCCGGACAACCTGGACGTCCGGCTGTCGCGGACGGGAGCTGTCGATCTGCCCACAGCCGTCGGATCGCGGGGTCCCCTGACCGCCGCGGAAGGCGCGGGTGTCACCGTAGCGATCGCCCAGGCGCTCGCGGCCCTGCACAGCGTGGGCCTCGTCCACGGCGGGGTCCGGCCGACGGACGTGCTGCTGCGCTCCGACGGGAGCGCGATGCTGCGGCCCCGCGTGACGCTCCCGGAGCACAGCGACGACCCGGTCGACGTCACGTCCCTGGCAACGCTCGTCGAGTCGGTGCTGGGCTTCCCCGGCCCGAGCCTGAACTCCGAGGCCGACGAGGCCCTGCGTGCCGTCCTGGCCAGCGCCCGCGCCGAGGACCCGCGCGACCGGCCCGAGCCGGGCACCCTCGCGGCGCTCGCGCACGACGCCGTGAAGCCGGAGCCGGTCCGCCTCCCCGCGGGGTCGGCGCTGATCTCGGCCGCCATCAGCGGTCCCGTGCCGCTCGCGGGCCACGTGCCGCTCGGCGCGCACACGCCGTCGGCCTGGCGCACCGCGGCCAAGACGCTCACCGGTTCCATCGCCGTGGTGGACGGCCGCGCCTGGGTGGCCCAGGCGCGGCGCCGGGCGACGATGCCGGTCAACGGACCGTCCCGTACGGAGCTGGTCGCCGAGGACGCCGAGCCGCGGACCACCACCGTCTCCGTGTTCGCCACCATGATGATCGCGGCGGGCGTCGTCGCGGGCATCACGGCGGGAGTCACCGCCATGCCCCAGGTCTTCGGCGGTGAGCGGTCCGCGGCAGCGGCGCCGTCGCCCGACACCTCCGCGACGAAGCTGGGCGGCATCAGCCCCGTGGCCAACGCCAAGGACCCGGCGGGTGCCGCCGCCGAGCTGACGTCGCGCCGTCTGGCCCTGCTGGCGGGCGCCGTGTCCGACATCAAGACGGTCAACGTGGAGGGTTCGCCGGCCTACCTGGCCGACAAGAAGATCCTCGACGAGCTCAGGCGGACCGGGGCGCAGGTGGTCGGTGCGTCCGCCGACGTGCAGTCGATGGAGGTCGTGACGATGGGCCCGGGCGCCGCGTCCGCCCTGCACAACGCGACCACCGCATCGCGCAAGACGTCCGAGACGGACGGCGCGGCCGTGGGTGAGCAGGCGGCGAGCAAGGACGCGCCCATCGAGGCAGTCGTCCGGATCACGTACGCGATCACCGCGCACATGCAGGTGTCGGACAGCGGAGAGACGGCGGTCCCGGCGTCGAACGAGTCGGCCGACCTGACCCTCGTGTGGACCCCGCAGGGCTGGCGCGTCAGCGAGGTGCGCTGACCTCGTTCGCCTCCACCACCCAGCGGGCCGCGTCCTGAGGACTCGCGTGCGTCCAGGAGAAGCCGGTCCTGGACAGCACGCCGGGCACGACCCGCTGGGAGGCGACGAGGTCGTCGGCGAACTGGCCGACGGCGATCCGTAGCGCGAACCGGGGTACGGCGAGCACCGCGGGGCGGTGCAGGGCCTGCGCGAGCGCACGGGTCAGCTCCCGGTTGGTCGTCGGCTCGGGCGCGACGGCGTTGACCGGACCGTCGACGTCCGCGCCGATGACGTGGCGGATCGCCGCCACCTCGTCGGTGAGGGTGATCCAGCTCCACCACTGGCGGCCGCTGCCCAGCGGTCCGCCGAGGCCGAGGCGCAGGAGGGGCAGCAGCTTGCCGAGCGCGCCGTCCTCGGGGGCCAGCACCAGGCCGCTCCGCAGCCATACGACGCGCGCCCCGGCGTCCGACGCGGGGGTGGTGGCGTTCTCCCATGCCTTGACGAGGCCGGCGAGGAAGTCGTCCCCGCGCGTCGACGCCTCGGTGAGGACCTCGTCCTTGCGGCTGCCGTACGCCCCGACCGCCGAGCTGTTGACCAGCACCGGCGGGTCGTCCAGGCGGGCGACCGTGCGCGCGAGCAGGCTCGTCGTCGTGGTGCGTGAACCGAGCAGCGTCTGCTTGTAGGCGGCGGTCCAGCGGTGGTCGCCGATCCCGGCACCGGCGAGGTTCACGACGGCGTCGACCCCCTCCAGCGTGGCCGGGTCGAGCTCGCCGGTCCGCGGGTCCCACAGCACGTCGCGGACGCCGGGTGTCCCGGTGCCGTCGGACGGCGCGGCGCCGCGGCGGACCAGCCGCCGCACGGTGTCCCCGCGCGCGAGGAGGTCCGCGACCAGCGCGGATCCGATGAGGCCGTGCGAGCCGGCGATCGCCACATCCATGCGGCGAATCTACCGGTCAGACGGCTGTGGCCGGTCCCGGACCCGGGACCGGCCACAGCCACCTGCTCGGCGCGCTGACCGCGCGCCGGATGCTTCCGCGTCAGAGACCGGTCAGAGACCGACCTCCGACTCGAACGCGCCCTCCTCGATCCGGTTCTTGATGGCCGTGAGGAAGCGGGCCGCGTCCGCGCCGTCGACCAGGCGGTGGTCGTAGGAGAGGAAGATGTACGCCATCGAGCGCACCGCGATGCTCTCGTTGCCGTCCGGGTCCGTCACGACGACGGGGCGCTTCGTGATGGTGCCGGTGCCCAGGATCGCGGCGTGGCCCAGCGGCACGATCGGGGTGTCGATGAGCGACCCGCCCGAACCCGTGTTGGTGATGTTGAACGTGCCGCCCGACAGCTCGTCCGGCGTCACCTTGTTCGCCCGGGTGCGGGCACCCAGGTCCTGGATCTGCCGCGCGATGCCGGCGAGGTTCAGGTCACCGGCGTTCTTGATGACCGGGACCACGAGGCCACGCTCGGTGTCGACGGCGATGCCGACGTTCTCCGAGCCGTGGTAGGTGATCTCGCCCTTCTCGGTGTCGATGGTGGCGTTGATCTTCGGGTAGGCCTTGAGCGCCTCGATGGCGGCCTGCGTGAAGAACGGCAGGAACGTCAGCTTGGCGCCCTCGCGCGCGGCGAACGACTCCTTGGCCTTGGCACGGAGCTGCGCGACGCGCGTGACGTCGACCTCCATGACCGTGGTCAGCTGGGCCTGCGACTGCACCGCCTCGAGCATCCGCTCGGCGACGATCTTGCGCAGACGCGACATCTTCTCGGTGGTGCCCCGCAGCGGGGAGACCTCGAGCTTGGCCGGGGCGGACGGCGCCTTGGCCGGCGCGGACGCTGCTGCCGGAGCCGGGGCGGCCTTCGCCTCCGCGGCGGCGAGCACGTCCTCCTTGCGGATGCGGCCACCGACGCCGGTGCCCTTCACCTCGTTGACGTCGACGCCCTTCTCCGCTGCGAGCTTGCGCACGAGCGGCGTCAGGTACGAGCCGATGGTGCGACCGCCCGACGCCGGGGCGGGTGCTGCGGGCGCCGACGGTGCCGGTGCGGCGGGAGCCGGAGCTGCCGGTGCGGGCGCAGGTGCCGGAGCGGGGGCCGGGGCAGCGGGTGCCTCGGCGGCCGGAGCCGGTGCGGGCGCCGGCGCCTCGGGTGCGGGGGCGGCGGCCTTGGCCGGCTCCGGGGAGTCGGCGGCCGGGTCCGGGACGGGAGTCGGGGCCTCGGCGGCGGGTGCGGCGGCACCCGAACCGACGAGCGCCAGGACGGCGCCGACCTCGACGGTCTCGTCCTCCTGGACCAGGATCTTCTGGAGGGTTCCGGCCACGGGCGACGGGATCTCGGTGTCGACCTTGTCGGTCGATACCTCGAGCAGCGGCTCGTCGACCGCTACGTCGTCGCCGACCGCCTTGAGCCAGCGGGTCACGGTGCCCTCGGTGACCGACTCGCCCAGTGCGGGCAGCGGGACCTCGGTGCCCTCACCGGCGGGTGCCGCCGCCGGGGCAGGAGCCTCGGCGGGTGCGGCGGGCGCGGTCTCGGCGGCGGGCTCCTCGGCGGGCGCTTCGGCAGCAGGTGCCTCGGCGGGAGCTGCCTGCGGCGTCGGCTCGGAGGCCTCGGCGGCGGCCGGCTCGGCCGCGGGGGCGGCCGGTGCGGCGCCGGAACCGGAGCCGTCGCCGATGACGGCGAGAGTCGTGCCGACCTCGACCGTGTCGTCCTCCTGGACGAGGATCTGCTCGAGGACGCCCGCGACGGGCGACGGGATCTCGGTGTCGACCTTGTCGGTCGACACCTCGAGCAGCGGCTCGTCGACGGCGACCTCGTCGCCGACAGCCTTGAGCCAGCGGGTGACAGTGCCCTCGGTAACGGATTCGCCGAGGGCCGGCAGCTGCACGTTCTCAGACATGACCTGTGAGGTCTCCTTTGTCGTTAAGGGGTCAGTTGTGGGCGTGCAGAGGCTTGCCGGCCAGCGCCATGTGTGCCTCTCCGAGTGCCTCGTTCTGGGTGGGGTGTGCGTGGACGAGCGAGGCGACGTCCTCAGGGAACGCCTCCCAGCCGACGATGAGCTGGCCCTCGCCGATCAGCTCGCCCACGCGCGAGCCGATCAGGTGCATGCCGACCACTGGTCCGTCCTTGCGGCGCACGAGCTTCGCGAAGCCCTGGGTACCCAGGATCTTGCTCTTGCCGTTGCCCGCGAGGTTGTACTCGATGGTCTCCACCTGGTCCGGCCCGTACAGCTCGGCGGCCCGCGCCTCGGTGACTCCGACGGACGCCACCTCGGGCTCGCAGTAGGTGACGCGCGGGATCGCTGTCTCGTCGATGGTCGCGGGCGCCAGGCCCGCGATCTGCTCGGCCACGAAGATGCCCTGGGCGAACCCGCGGTGGGCGAGCTGCAGGCCGGGCACGATGTCGCCGACCGCCCAGACATGTCCTGCGCTGTCGCCCGCCCCGGTACGAACCCCCGTGCGGAGCAGCTCGTCGGTCAGGACGAAGCCGCGGTCGAGGCGGACGCCGGCCGACTCGTAACCGAGGTCGGCGGTGCGCGGACCGCGTCCGACGGCGACGAGCAGCAGCTCGGCGTCGAACGTGGTGCCCGACTCGAGCTCGACCTGTACGCCGTCCTCCGACTGCTTGACCTGGGCGAAGCGCTCGCCCAGGGAGAACTTGATACCGCGCTTGCGGAACGCCCGCTCCAGCGCCTTGGAGAGCGCGACGTCCTCGTTCGGGACGAGGTGCGGCAGCGCCTCGACGATCTGGACGTCGGCGCCGAAGGACTTCCAGACGGAGGCGAACTCGACGCCGATCACGCCGCCGCCGAGCACGACCACCGACTTCGGCACGGTGTCCAGCTTCAGCGCGTCGTCGGAGGTGATGACCCGGCCGCCGAGCTCGAGACCTGGCAGGCTGCGGGCGTAGGAGCCCGTCGCGAGCACCACGTGGGTGCCGGTGTAGCTGCTCCTGGCGCCGTCCGCGGAGGTGACCTCGACGACGCCGGGGCCCGCGAGCGTGCCGTGCCCCTCGACGACGGTGATCTTCCTGGAGGTGATGAGCCCCTGCAGGCCCTTGTACAGGCCGGCGACCACGGAGTCCTTGTAGGCGAGCACGGCCGGCATGTCGATGCCGTCCAGCGTGGTGCGGACGCCGAACTGCGCGCCGTGCGCGGCGGCGTCGGCCACCTCGGCGGCGTGCAGCAGCGCCTTGGTGGGCACGCAGCCCACGTGGAGGCAGGTACCGCCGACCTTGCCCTCTTCGACGAGGGCGACGCTCAGACCCAGCTGTGCCGCCCGGAGCGCGGTGGCGTAGCCGCCGCTGCCCCCGCCGAGCACGACGACATCGAACGTGGCCGGATTGTCATGCGTAGGCACGTGCTGGCTCCTCGTTGACTTCGCTGGTGGCGCTGTGGGCGCCCACATCGGGTGGATAGTGAGCACCGCATGCCATCTTGACACTTCAGCGGGCGTGGCCCCAATCGTGAACCCGGCTCGGCGGGTGTGACCGTGGCGACATTGACGGGCAACCCGGGCTGTGAAAAGAGGATGTCCGGCCTGATCTGGGGCGTGAGGCCAGGTACGGGGCCTGACGGCGGCCCTGTGAACAGGACCTGTGGGTTTCCTGGAATGGCGTGGAGATGCCTAGGACAGCGCGGGTCTCGCGAGTAGTCTCGGTTCATGCCCCGCCAGTCCCGTAGCTCGCTCGCGCGTTTCTTCCAGCGACGCTCATCGTCCTCCGGTAGCGGATCACGCCCGAGCGGCAACGACGCACGCCGCCAGACCCTGGCGCACCTCGGTGAGTTCATCGGGTCGCGGGTGGGCGTCGAGGCCTATGTGGAGCCCCCGACCACCGACATCCCCAGCACGATCCTGCTCGTGGCGACCACGGGGGAGTGGACGCGCCGCCGGGTACCGGACGAGCGCGCCGCGTTCGAGATCGCGAACCAGCTCGGGGTACCGGTGTACAACGTGCGGTTCACCGGCTACCCGCAGCGGATGCGCGACTGGAACAGCGCCCAGCGCAAGCCGAAGTAGAACCCTGGCCAAGTAGAACCCTGGCGAGATAGAACTGCAGCGAGATAGAACCGAGGCGGTGCTGCGGTTCTATCTCGCTGCAGTTCCACTTCGCTGCAGTTCTACTTCGCGAACCGCTACTTCGCGCGGCCCTCGAGGAAGCTCAGGAGGGTGCGGACGCCGACGCCGGTGCCACCGCCGGGCGTGTACCCGTGCGCTCCGCCCTCGTTGAACGCCGGGCCCGCGATGTCGAGGTGGGCCCACGGGTGGTCGCCCACGAACGTCTGCAGGAACAGGCCGGCGTTGAGCATGCCGCCCCAGCGCGGGCCCGAGTTGGCGACGTCGGCCACCTTGGACTTGATGTTCGACTTGAGCTCCTCCGGCAGCGGCATCGGCCAGAACAGCTCGCCCGAGGTGTCGGCGGCGGCCTTGACCTCGTCACGGACCTCGTCGGTGCCCATGACGGCGGAGGTGCGGTTGCCGAGCGCGACCATCTGGGCGCCCGTGAGGGTGGCGATGTCGAGCACGACGTCGTGGCCGTCCTCGATCGCGGACACGAGGCCGTCGGCCATGACGATGCGGCCCTCGGCGTCGGTGTTCAGCACCTCGACGGTCTTGCCGCCGTAGATGGTGATGACGTCGGCGGGGCGCTGGGCGTTGCCGCCCGGCATGTTCTCGGCGAGGCAGAGGTAGCCGGTCACCGCGACCGGCAGGTTCAGCTTCGCGGCGGCGACCACCGTGGAGAGGACGGCGGCGGCGCCCGCCATGTCGGACTTCATCGCCTCCATGCCCGCGGCCGGCTTGATCGAGATGCCGCCGGAGTCGAACGTGATGCCCTTGCCGACCAGCGCCACCTTGCCGTTCGGCTTGGCCGGCGTGTAGGCGACCTTGACGAGACGCGGGCCGCGCGACGAACCCTGGCCGACGGCGGTGAGCCCGCCGTAGCCGCCGGACGCCAGCTGCTTGTCGTCCAGGACGGTCACCTTGACGTGGCGGACGTCCTTGGCGGCGGCCTTCGCCGCGTCGGCGAACGTGGCCGGGTACAGCTCGTTGGGCGCCGCGTTGACGAGGTCGCGGGCGGCGTGGACCGCCGCGGCGACGATCTCGGCGCGCTCGGCGGCGACCTTGGCCTTCGCGTTCTTGTGCAGCGGCGTCAGGATCTCGATGCTCGCGACCGGGTCCTTGCCGTTCTTGGCCGCCTTCGCGCCGTCCTTGCCGGTGCTGTCCTTCCCGGCGTCCTTGCCGGAGGTGCGGTAGCGGTTGAAGGCGTAGGCGCCCAGCAGTGCGCCCTCGGTCACGGCGGTGATCTCGTCGTCGTCGGACGCGGGCAGCGCGATGGCCGCCGACCTGAGGCCGGCCAGCTCGCGGGTCGCGGCGCCCGCGGCGCGCCGGAGGGTCTCGGTCGCGAAGGTGCCGTCCTCGGCGCGCTCACCCAGCCCCGTCAGGACCAGGACGTCGGCCGCGAGCTTCGGGCCGGCCGGGATCTTGCGGACCTCGTCGCGCGCACCGGTCACGCCGAGCTGTGGCGCGAGCGACTCGAGCTCGGTCAGCAGATCCGTGGGGAGCTGGTCGGACACGACGGCTACGCCGTCCGACGTCTGGGCGGTCGCCACTACTAGCGCTTCGGCCTTCACGGCGGTGGGATTCTTGCTGGAGAGGGTCACGTCGGTCACGAGCCCGATCGTATCCCGCGCCTCTGACTCCCTGTCCGGCTCCCGGTCCGCTGCGCCTTTCCGGGGTGTTCGTCCGGTTCGGGGCGGGGCACCGTGCATGGATAGAGGCGCAGGTCACGCACGATCCGATTGCCGCCCCGTAGGTGCCGCCCGGTAGTCTGCGGGACGTGATCCTTGCCCTCCTGCTCCTCGTGGTCGCGCTGTGCGTGGTCCTGGCCGGGTGGGCCGGCTGGTTCGTGGCACGCGACCGCGCGGTCATCCTGAACCAGCTCTGGGGCGGTGCCGTCGTCGAGGGCGTCGTCCTGATCCAGGGCGTCGTGGCGATCGTGCAGGGCGCCACCGGCGCCGGCGCGGACGACCCGTTGCTGTTCTGGGGCTACTACGCCACCACCCTGGTGATCCTCCCGGTCGCCGCGGCCTGGGCCTTCGCCGAGCGCACCAGGTGGAGCTCGGTGGTCCTGCTGGTCGCGTCCCTGACCGTGGCCTTCCTGGAGTGGCGCATGTGGCAGATCTGGATGGGGGCATGATGGCGCGAGCGGCGGCCGGACGGCGGACCGGGCAGGGCTTCGGCCGGGTCCTGGTGACCGTCTACGGGATCCTGGCGTTCGCGGCGCTCGGCCGCTCGTCCTACGAGCTGGTCGTGAAGTTCGGTGAGGCACCGGTGGCGTACTCGCTGTCGACCCTCGCCGCCGTCGTCTACGTCGTGGCGACGTTCGCCCTCGCGATCGGGACGCCCGTCTGGCGCACGATCGCGTGGATCACAGTGGGTATCGAGGCCGTCGGCATCCTGACCGTCGGCGCGCTGTCCCTCGCCGACGAGCACGTGTTCGGCGAGTCGACGGTCTGGTCCGGGTTCGGCCAGGGCTACGGTTACGTGCCCCTTGTCCTGCCTTTCGTGGGGTTGTGGTGGCTGTGGCGGACGTCGCCCGGCGCATCCGAGGAGAGGACTGCATGAGCTGGCCGTACTCGTTGTTGTTCAACGTCGCCTTCCGCCGCATGGATCCGGAACGCGCGCACGAGCTCGCGTTCTCGCTGATCGAGCGTGCGGGCAGTACGCCGGTGCTGCGTGACCTCGTGCAGGGCGCCATCGCGCCCTTCCTCGGCCAGCGCGCCGGCGGTCCGGGCAGCGTGCGCCTCTTCGGCCGCGTGGTGCCCGCGCCCTTCGGCCTGGCGGGGGGTTTCGACAAGAACGCGAGAGCGGTCCGGGGCCTGACGATGCTCGGCTTCGGGTTCATCGAGATCGGCACGGTCACCGCACAGCCTCAGCCGGGCAACGAGAAGCCGCGCATGTGGCGCGAGCTCGACGTGCGCGGGGTGCGCAACCGGATGGGCTTCAACAACGAGGGCGCCGCGGTCGCGGCGGCCCGGCTGCGGGAGCTGCGGAGCACCGCCGCGGGCCGCGCGATAGTGGTCGGCGCCAACATCGGCAAGACCAAGGTGACGCCGCCGGAGGACGCCGCAGCGGACTACGCGACGTCGGCCCGGCTGCTCGCCCCCTGGGCGGACTACCTGGTGGTCAACGTCTCCTCACCGAACACCCCGGGCCTGCGCGACCTGCAGGCGACGGAGTCGCTGCGACCCATCCTGCAGGCTGTGCGCGCCGCGGCCGACGAGGCCAACGCCACGGGCTCCGCCGGGGCCGGCCGACGCATCCCGCTGCTGGTGAAGATCGCCCCAGACCTCGCGGACGACGACATCGACGCCGTCGCCGACCTCGTGCTCGAGCTGGGGCTGGACGGCGTGGTCGCCGTCAACACGACGATCGGCCACGACCGCGGCCCCGGCGGCCTGTCCGGCCCGCCGCTGCTGGGCCGGGGGATCGAGGTCGTCGCCCGGCTGCGCAAGCGGCTCGGCACGGGCCCGGTCATCATCGGTGTCGGCGGTATCACCAGGGCCGACGACGTCCGCGCCTACCTGCGCGCCGGAGCCGACCTGACTCAGGGCTACACGTCATTCGTCTACGAGGGGCCGCTGTGGGCGTCGCGGATCAACCGCGCGCTGACCCGTTCGGCAGGCTCGACAGCAAGTGGGAGGCTGGAGTGATCCGTCCGCAGTGGGAGTGGGCCCTGGACGACGCCGAGGGGCGTCGCCTGGTCGAACCCGTCACCCCCGTGTTCACGGCGCAGTACGACGCCGAGCAGTGGCTCGGCGAGCACTGGCGTGCGCTGGCCGAGGCCGGCGCGGTGCAGGCGCGGCTGCTGCACGACGGCACCCAGGCGGCACCGGGCGTGGAGCTGCGGGTCCCATGACCGCCCCGGACCAGCTCACGCCTGATCTGCTCACCCCGGACCAGGCGCGGGCGCGGTTCCGTGCCGGGCTGCGGGTGCCGACGTCGGGCTGGGCCGCGGGGTGGACGCAGGCCAACCTGATCGCCCTGCCCCGGGCCGAGGCGTACGACTTCCTGCTGTTCGCCCAGCGCAACCCGAAGCCGTGCCCGGTGCTGGACGTGACCGAGCCGGGCGAGACGTCGGCGTCGATCTTCGCCGGTGACCTCCGCACCGACCTGCCCGCCTACCGCGTGTACCGCGACGGCGAGCTCGCCGAGGAGCTGACCGACGTCACGCACCTGTGGCGCGACGACCTGGTCACCTTCCTCGTGGGCTGCAGCTTCACCTTCGAGAGCGCGCTGCTGGACGGCGGTGTGCCCGTGCGCCACATCGAGGCCGGGTCCAACGTGCCCATGTACCGCACCAACCGGGAGTGCCGCCCGGCGGGCGCCCTGTCGGGCCCGCTCGTCGTGTCGATGCGGCCGGTCCCGGCGAGCCAGGTGGCGGACGCCGTCCGGATCACCTCCCGGTACCCCGCCGTGCACGGTGCGCCGGTGCACGTGGGCGACCCGGCGGCGCTGGGCATCGCCGACCTCGCGGCCCCGGACTTCGGGGACGCGGTGGAGGTCCGCGACGGCGAGGTCCCCGTGTTCTGGGCGTGCGGGGTGACGCCGCAGGCCGCCGTGATGCGGTCGCGCCCGTCGTTCGCCATCGGCCATGCGCCCGGGCACATGGCGATCACCGACGCCCGGAACTCGAGCTACCTGGTGCCGTGAGTGGTGCCGTTGGGGGTGGCGTGAGCGGGGCGCCGGCGGCCCGCCACCCGTCCCCAGGCCCGGACCAGGCGCGGCACGGCCTCGGTCAGCTCTGCGGGTGATCGCGTGTAGGTGAGCCGCACGTGCGAGGCGGCCCCCGCGTTGTCCGGGGTGAACAGCGGGCCGGCGGCGACGAGCGCGCCCTCGGCCGCGGCCGCCGCCGCGAAGGCCTGGGCGACGGGCAGGCCGAGGTCCACCCAGCAGAACAGCCCGCCCGGCGGCGTGGGCACGTCCCACGGGAACGACTCCCGGAGGTGGCCGACGAGCAGGTCACGACGCTCGCGCAGCATGTGCCGCCTGCCGACCATCACCTCGGCACGGCGCCCGAGCAGCTCCGTCACGGCCAGCTGCTCCAGCACCGCCGTCGCGATGTCCGCGGACTGCCGCGCGCGGGCGAGCTGGGCGATCACCTGCGGATGCGCCCGGACCCAGCCGACGCGGAGCCCGCCCCAGAACGCCTTCGAGGCGGACCCCACCGACACCACGTGCGGCGAGGTGCCGTCCCCGGCGAACGGAGGCGGCGTCCTGTCGTCCGACAGCCCGAGCTCGACGAGCGTCTCGTCGCCCACGACCGTGACGCCGTGCCGGTCGGCGATCTCCCGGACGGCCGCACGCTCGTCGGCGGAGAGCACGGAACCGGTCGGGTTCTGGTAGTCCGGAACGAGGTACACGAGCCGCGGCTTGGCGCGACGCACCGTCGAGGCGAGCAGGTCGACGTCCAGCGGTCCGGCGGGCACACCCACCACCCGGCCTCCGGCGTCGCGCATGGCCTCCATGGCGTGGAAGTAGGTGGGGGACTCGACCACCGCGCGGTCGCCGGGGCGCAGGTGGGTGTGCGCGAGCAGGGCGATCGCCTGCTGCGCGCCGGTGGTGACCAGGATCTCGTCGGCGGTGGTCGGCACACCGCGTTCGCGGTAGCGCGCGGCGACGGCCTCGCGCAGCGGTGCGAGGCCGTACGGCTCGTAGCCGCCCGAGTCCAGGTAGGCGGGCAGTCCTTCCAGCGCTCGGGTGAAGGCCTCGTGCAGCTCGGGCGGGGCGGGCGGCGTCGCCTGCCAGAGGTCCAGGTGTCCCGTTCCGGACAGGCCGACCGCTCGCACGGCGCCCCGCAGCGTCTCGCCCGCCACCGGGGCGTCGCCGCCGGCCGGCCGGCCCGGAACCGGCCCGGTGGCGCGCTGCGGCAGCGTGGTGACGGTGCCCGAACCGACACGGCTCGTCGCGAACCCGAGCTCGCGCAGCCGCGCGTACGCGCCGGACGTCGTGGTGCGTGAGACGCCGAGGACCGCCGCGAGCTCACGTTCGCTGGGCAGGCGGGTGTGCGGGGCCAGCGTCCCGGACAGGACCGCCGCCCGCAGTGCGTCGGCGAGGGCCAGGTAGGCGGGTCCGCCGGCATGCCATGCGCCGAGCAGCCGGGCGGTGGTGGCGGGGGAGAGCTGACGCAGGACGGTGGGACTCGCGACGGGCATGGGGCCACTCTTCTCCGATTGGCCATGGAAGACAAGGCCAATGGCGCGCACCATGGGCATATGACCACGACCACCGGCCGCCCGGCCGACCCCGGAGTCCTCCCCGTTACCGCACCGGAGGAAGGGAGCCCCGCAGCCGTCGTGATGCACCCCGCGCGCCGGGTCGCCCAGCTGCTGCTGGGCCTCGTCGGCTTCGGCGTCGCCACGGCGATGATGCTGCACTCGGGCCAGGGAGCGATGCCGTGGGCGGTGCTGGACCAGGGCATCGTGGACCGCACGGACCTCGCCTACGGGTGGGTGGTGCTCGGGATCGGGCTGCTCGTGATGCTCGCCTGGATCCCGCTGCGCCAGCGGCCGGGCGTCGGCACGGTCGCCAACATCATCGTGATCAGCCTGGTGATCGACCCGGCCCTGTGGGTGCTGGAGCGGCTGCTGCCCGCCCCGGGGCTCCCCGCCGGGATCGCTCTGGCCCTGGGCGGGATCGTGCTGCTCGGGGTGAGCACCGCGGCCTACGTCGGGGCCCGGTTCGGCCCCGGCCCGCGCGACGGGCTGATGACCGGTCTGGTGCAGCAGACCGGCTGGCCCGTCTGGCTGGTCAAGACCGGTATCGAGGTCGGCGTCGTGCTGCTCGGCGTGCTGCTGGGCGGGACGTTCGGCTGGGCGACTGTCGTCTTCGCCTTCGGCGTCGGCCCCGTGGTGCAGGTCTCCGCGCGGTGGCTCGCGCCATCAGGTCTTACGGGGCGCCACTGACGAAAACCTCTGCTTTGGTGGCGCCCGGGCGGGCAGGCACCCACCATTGCGACATGACCAGCGACATGACCAGCACCGACGTCGAGACCCCGCGTGTCGGTATCCGCGCACTCCTGCCCGGGCTGGTGTCCCGGATCGCGTTCGGCCTGCTGATCGTCGCGGTCGTGATCCGCATGACGGGCGACGTGGGCGCATGGGACGAGGGCGGGCTCACGGTGGTTCTCGTGGCGCACCTGCTGCTGCTCCCGCTCCTGGCGCTGACGTTGTGGACGGCGGCGCCGTCGTCCGGTGGGGTGGGGCGGCCGCGTCCCGTGGTCCTCATGCTCGTCGCCCTGGCGCTGGGCTACCTGGGCGACGTGTTCGTCACGACCGCGCTCTTCCCCGGCTTGTGGGACACGCTGATGAACGGCATGGAGCTCGAGGGGCTCGTCTACATGGCGATGGTGAGCGGCGCGGTTCTCGCGCTGGCCCTGGTCGTGCAGGTCGTCGCGTTCCGCGGGTGGCTGGATGCGGGACCGCTGCGCGCGGCCACCGACGTCACCTGCTTGGTCGCGGGCGTGGCCGCGGTCGCGGTCCTGGTCGCCGGGGTCGCGCACGTGGACCTCGGCGACTACGTCGTCGGCGCGGTCGTGGCGGGTGCGGCCTGGGTTGCCGCGGTGTCCCTGCTGACGGTGGTGGCCTGGCGGGTCGACCGCCTCGCCGGCGTCGGCGCACTGCTCCACGTCGGGGCGGCGGCACTGCTGCTGATCGGGACCATGACGGGTGGGGTCGGCACCACCCTCAGCCTCCGGGCGGTGGCCTTGGCCTACGTCGTGGGGCAGGCCCTGCTGGCCGTGGGCGTGCTGCGCGGGCTCGGGGACTCGTCGGCAGGCGCGGGCCAGACCCTGTGACGGCACGGAGGCCGGCCTCCGTCGCGGCCGGCCGATAAACCTGCGAGCCTCGCCGTACGTGGTGGGGGGTATGAGCATCGACACCGAAGATGAGACCGAGCGCGCCAGCGTGCGCGTGGCTCGATCGCGCGACGACGACTTCGTCGCGTTCGTCGAGACAGCCGGGCCCTACCTCTACCGCACCGCGTACCTCCTGGCCGGCGACAGCCACCGCGCCGAGGACCTGGTGCAGACCGCGTTCGAGCGTACCTACCGCGTCTGGGACCGGGTCCGGGACCGCGAGCCGCGTGCGTACGCCCGGCGCATCCTGGTGAACCAGCGCATCGACACGTGGCGGCACGTCCGGCGCGAGCTGATACCGGGCGACGACCACATCCCGGTAGGGGCGGCCCAGGACGGGTCGGGCGAGGTGGCGTTGCGGGACGCGCTCGTGCGGGCCCTCGCACGGCTCGCACCCCAGCAGCGGCGCGTCGTCGTGCTCCGGCACCTGCTGGATCTCTCGGAGGCGGACGTCGCGGCGGAGCTCGGCCGGAGCGTCGGCACGGTCAAGGCGACCAACGCCCGCGCGCTGGAACGTCTGCGCGGCATGGTCGCGGGAGCCGACCTGGAGATGGTCGACGCGCCGGTCGTGGACGCCGCCGCCGTGCTGCGCGGCAGCCGGGCGGCGCTGCGTCGCCGTCGGGTGGCGCAGGGTGCGACGTCGGGCGTCGCCGCGCTGCTGCTGGTGTGGTTCCTGCTGGGACCGGTGCGCGTGCCGGGCCTGGGAGAGGTCGCCCTGCCGGGCAGCGAGTGGTTCCGGGAGGTCACGGGCATCGATCGGCTGCTCGTGAACCCGGAGCCGGGGCCTGGCCTCACCGCCGCCCCGACCGTTCCCGCCGCGGAGGTGGAGCCGTTGCGCGAGACGTTCGCCGTCCTGGGCGACGACACCGCTACGGCGACGCTGGCCGAGGACGGCTCGTACTTCATGGTGACGTCCTTCCCGGATTCCGGGACGCCCGAAGTGCCTCATGGCGCCGGTTCGTCCGTCGTCGAGTCCGTGGAGATCCAGGAGGACGGGATCCCGCACCGCGGTGACTACGTGGGGTCGGGAACGGTCGACGGCCTGAGCGCTCCGATCTTCGACGTGGTGCGCCAGGGCGACCGGCTGGCCTGGGTCGAGACACCGGTGGTCGACGGCGGCGACCCGGAGGTCTGGGCGATCCGCGCGTACGGCGGAGCAGCCGGGTCGGCTCCGGTCACGGTGGCGGAGCACCTTGAGCCGGACCTCGCGGCGGACGGCGAGACCCTCCGCGACCCGTGGGTCGGGCTCACCGCCCGACGAGCCGTCTGGATGACCAACGGCACGGGGCCGGACGGCGAGCACCTGAGCAAGGTCTGGGCGAAGGATGCGGACGGCGAGGGTGCCGAGCAGGTCGTCGCGACGGCGGTGCGGACGTTCGCGACCCACGACGACGAGGTGCTCACCACGGCTGCGACACGCGGCAGCGACGGTGTGACGCGCTACGTCGTCACCTCGTACCGGGACGACGGAGGCACGGAGATCGTCCGGCTCGCCACGGCCGCCGAACCCGAGGACATCGACAGCTGGGGCACGGAGCTCGCGGCGTCCGACAGGCTCGTGGCCTGGAACGACGGCGCCGCGGTCCATGTGCTGGATCGCAGGACCGGGCGGGAGCGGACCTTCGAACCGGGAGCGGCCGGAGACATCGTGACGTCGATCGACGTGGCCGCGGACGACGTCGTGTGGAGCACGGTGGGCGACGACGGGAGCACCGTGTACCTGGTCGAGGACGCGCTCGGCGAGGGGCGGCCACACCTCCTGGACCGGGGCTCCGGTACGGCGTCGGTGGCGATCGCCGGGGACCTCGTCGCCTGGCGGGTGGAGGACGTGGACGCCGGCACGGCGCTCCTGCACCGCGCCAGGATCGAGTGATGGAAGAGGGGGTCGATTCGATTCGACGGTTGTCATAGGGTGACGACATGGTCAACTACCGGTACCTCGGCAACAGTGGTCTCAAGATCTCGGAGATCACCTACGGCAACTGGCTCACCCACGCCTCGCAGGTGGAGAACGACGTCGCCACGGCGTGCGTCCGCGCCGCCCTCGACGCGGGTATCACCACCTTCGACACCGCCGACGCGTACGCCAACACGGCCGCGGAGCAGGTGCTCGGCGACGCGCTGAAGGGCGAGCGTCGCGAGTCGCTGGAGATCTTCACGAAGGTCTACTGGCCCACCGGCCCCAAGGGCCCCAACGACGTGGGCCTGTCCCGCAAGCACATCATGGAGTCGATCAACGGCTCCCTGACCCGCCTCGGCACCGACTACGTCGATCTGTACCAGGCGCACCGGTACGACGTCGAGACCCCGCTCGAGGAGACGATGCAGGCGTTCGCTGACATCGTCCGCCAGGGCAAGGCCCTCTACATCGGTGTCTCGGAGTGGTCCGCCGACCAGATCCGCGCGGGTGCCGCGCTCGCCAAGGAGCTCGGCTTCCAGCTGATCTCCTCGCAGCCGCAGTACTCCATGCTGTGGCGGGTCATCGAGGACGAGGTGGTGCCCGCCTCGAAGGAGACCGGCGTCTCGCAGATCGTCTGGTCGCCGATGGCGCAGGGCGTGCTCTCGGGCAAGTACCTGCCGGGCCAGCCGGCGCCCGCCGGCTCGCGCGCGACCGACGAGAAGGGCGGCGCGCAGACGATCAGCCGCTTCATGACCGACGAGACGCTGACCGCCGTGCAGAACCTCAAGCCGGTGGCCGCCGAGCTGGACCTGTCGATGGCCCAGCTCGCCGTCGCGTGGGTGCTGCAGAACGACAACGTGGCCGCCGCGCTCGTGGGTGCGTCGCGTCCGGAGCAGGTTGCCGAGAACGTCAAGGCGTCGGGTGTGACGATCCCCGCCGAGCTGATGAAGCAGATCGACGACGCGCTCGACGGCGTGATCGAGCGCGACCCGGCGAAGACCCTCGAGGGCATGCCGAAGAAGCGCCCGGCCTGACCCAGTGCGCTGAGTTGTCAGACGGCGCCGCACGTGTCAGACGTACAGGTCACCCTGGTGACCCGTGTGTCTGACACGTGCGGCGCCGTCTGACAACCACCGTCCGGCAAGCGGGGTTACTCCGGGTAGTTGCCGCGCTTCTTGCTCATCGGCTTCGGCAGCCGCGAACGGCGCAGCTGGTAGGCGCGCGTGATCGTGTACATCAGGAGACCGCGCTGCACGTCGCCGAACTTCGCGGTCAGGCGCTTCTTCAGCGACCTCCACAGCAGCCACGCGTCGATGATCGTCAGGAACAGGAACCCGTAGAGGCCGAGCATCACGATGATGCTGAGCTGCGGGTACTGCGAGGTGAAGAACGTCGCGAACAGGAAGATGAACGCGACCGGCAGGAAGAACTCGCCGAGGTTCCAGCGTGCGTCCACGAAGTCGCGCACGTACCGGCGCACAGGACCCTTGTCCTTGGCCGGCATGTACTTCTCGTCGCCGGTCTGCATCGCCTGGTAGGCGCGCTCGCGGTCGATGCGCGACTTCTCGCGCTGCGTCTTGCGTGCGGCCTTGCGGTCGTTCGGGACGAGGGGACGCTTGTTCGCGGCCTGCGCGACGTTGCGCTTGGGCGTCGGACGCCCCTTCTTCAGGGCGCTGTCCGACGTCGTCGCGGACGCGGGCGTCACGTCGTCGGGGGAGTCGCCCACGGGGGTCACGCCGTCGGGTGTCGGAGTCTTGCTGCGGGAGAACACCTCCCCAGCCTAATCGGTCGCGGCGGTGCCCCGCTGCGAGCCGTTAACGTGGGGCGGTGACTTCCGATACAACCGCGGCCCTCCGCGCCCGCGTCGCCGAGCTGTTCCCCGCCCTGCAGGCCGATCTCGAGGCGCTGGTGCGCATCCCGAGCGTCTCGGCCGCCGCGTTCGACCAGGCGCACGTCGCCGCGAGCGCGGCAGCGACCGAGCAGCTCCTGCGGGACGCGGGCCTGCCCGACGTCCAGATCCTGTCCGCGCCGCGGCCTGACGGCACGCCGGGCGCACCCGCCGTCGTCGCGCGCAGGCCGGCGCCCGAGGGGGCGCCGACCGTGCTCCTGTACGCGCACCACGACGTGCAGCCGCCGGGCGATCCCGCGACCTGGGACACCGCGCCGTTCGAGCCCACCCAGGTGGGCGAGCGGCTCTACGGCCGTGGTGCGGCCGACGACAAGGCGGGCATCATCGCCCACCTGGGCGCGCTGCGTGCGCTCGGCCTGCCCGACGGCGCGGACCTGCCGGTCGGCGTCACGGTCTTCCTCGAGGGCGAGGAGGAGTCGGGGTCGCCGTCGTTCCGTGCGTTCCTGGAGACGCACCGCGACCTGCTGGCGGCGGACGTCATCGTCGTCGCCGACTCCACGAACTGGAGCATCGGCGTCCCCGCCCTCACGACGTCGCTGCGCGGTCTGGTCGACGGCGTGGTCGAGCTGAAGGTCCTCGAGCACGCCGTGCACTCCGGCATGTTCGGTGGTGCTGTGCTGGACGCCGTCACCCTGATGTCCCGCCTGGTGGCGACGTTCCACGACGAGGCGGGCGACGTGGCGATCGACGGCCTGGTGGCCGCCTCCGAGCCGGAGGTCGACTACTCCGAGGCCGCGTTCCGCGCGGACTCGTCGCTGCTCGACGGCGTCTCGCTCGCCGGCACCGGCACGGTCTCCGGGCGGCTGTGGGCCAAGCCCGCGCTCTCCGTGATCGGGATGGACGTGACGTCGGTGGCGGAGGCGTCGAACACGATCGCCCCGAGCTGCACGGCGAAGATCTCGCTGCGCCTCGCCCCGGGGCAGGACCCCGTGGCGGCCGACGCGGCGCTCGCCCAGCACGTGGCGAAGCACGCGCCGTTCGGCGCGCAGGTCACATGGCGGACCGGCGAGCAGGGCAAGCCGTTCCTCGCGGCCGGCGACACGGCGGCGATGCGCGCGGCGCGCGCCGCGTTCGCCGAGGCGTGGGGCACGCCGCCGGTCGACGTCGGCGTGGGCGGGTCGATCCCGTTCATCGCGGACCTGCTGGAGGTCTTCCCGGAGGCCGCGATCCTCGTGACCGGTGTCGAGGACCCGGACTCGCGGGCGCACGGCGCGAACGAGTCGGTGCACCTCGGCGAGCTGCAGAAGGTGGTCCTGGCGGAGGCCCTGCTGCTGACGAAGGTCGGCGAGGGGCTCTAGCTCTTGCTCTAGCCCTTGATCGTGGTCGAGGGCTCGCGCGGTGCGACATCCATCGCGCGGGCCCAGGCCGCGACGTCCTCGGGGAGCTCGGGGGAGGCGAGGTTCTCGCCCATGGCGTCCCGCACGACGTCGAGCGCGGAGATCCGGTTGCCCTTGCGGTCCAGGAACCGGCTGGCCACGATCCCGCGGGCGTACAGCTTGCCCTCCCGCGTGAACACCTGCTCCAGGTAGAACATGCGCTCGTCCCAGCCGATGATCCGCGTGGTGATCTCGAACCGCTCGAACGGCCGCAGGGACCGGCGGTACTTCATGGTCGACGCCGCGACCACCGGCGCCCAGCCCTTCTGGCGGGCGACCGGGAACATGCCGAGGTCGGCGATCTGGTTGTTCCGGGCCACGTCCATCATCTGCAGGTACGTGCCGTTGTTGACGTGGAGGTTCGAGTCGAGGTCGAGCAGCCCGACGCGCATCCGGGTGACCGACGGGTCGAGCAGGGTCTGCCCCGGGCGGGCCTTGCGCGGGAAGAGTCCGGTCCAGGTGAGCTGGAACATGCGAGCCATGCGACGAAGGTTATACCGAGAACCGGCAGTATCAGATACCTCTGGTGCCAGAGGCTTCGTCGCGTCCCGCCGTGCAGCCGTGCGGTCAGTCGGCCTGGTACTGGATCTCGCGCCGCACCGCCCAGGCGACGTCCGCCGACTCCAGCCGTTCGACCAGGTGCAGGGCCATGTCGATCCCCGCCGCGACGCCCGCGGAGGTGACGACGTCGCCGTCGTCCACGAACCGCGCCTCGGTGTCCACGAGGATGCTCGGGTCGAGCTCGGCGAGCTCGTCGTAGTAGTCGCGGTGGGTGGTGGCAGGCCGCCCCGCCAGCAGCCCCGCGGCGGCGAACGAGAGCGCGCCCGTGCAGACGCTGGCCATGACCGGGGTCTGCTTGCGGATCTGGCGCAACCACTCGAGGTGCCCTGCCTGGGCGATCAGCGGTCGCGTACCCATGCCGCCCGGGTAGATCAGCACGTGCAGCGGCCCGACGTCGTCCGCGCCGTGCGCCGGCAGGATCCGCAGACCCTTCGCGAGCCGCACGCCGGAGCCGTCCCAGGAGAACGTGCTCACCGTCGGCCGTAGCTCCTGCGAGTGGGAGCCCCACTCCGCGAACACCTCGAAGGGCCCGACGACGTCGAGCTCCTCCGCCCCGTCGAAGACGAAGATCCCGATGCGCAGCCCGCCGTTACCGGTCATGTGCTCGCTCCGTGTCAGATTCCGGGGAGGGCCAGCATCTGGTCGAGCGCCACGCGGGCCCAGTGGGCGTCGTCGGCGTCCACGACGATCCGGTTCACCATGCGTCCCTCCACGAGCGACTCCATCGCCCACACGAGGTGGGGCAGATCGATCCGGTTCATGGTGGAGCAGAAGCAGACCGTCGAGTCGAGGTAGTGCACGTTCTTGTCCGGGTGCGCCTTGGCGACCCGGCGCACCAGGTTCAGCTCGGTGCCGATGGCCCACGAGGAGCCGGGCTCCGCGGCCTCGAGCTTCTTGATGATGTACTCGGTGGAGCCCACGTAGTCGGCGGCCGTGACGACCTCGTTCTTGCACTCCGGGTGCACCATCACGTTGACGCCGGGCACCGCCGCGCGGATGTCGCTGACGTTCTTCTCGGAGAAGCGGCCGTGCACCGAGCAGTGCCCGCGCCACAGGATCATCCGGGCGTCGCGCAGCTCCTGGTCGGTCAGCCCGCCGTTCGGCTTGCGCGGGTCGAAGATCACGCAGTCGTCCAGCGACATCCCGAGCGCGAGGACCGCGGTGTTGCGGCCCAGGTGCTGGTCGGGGAGGAACAGCACCTTCCCGGTGCCGTCGATCCCGCCCACCTGGTCGAACGCCCAGCGCAGCGCGACCTCGGCGTTGGACGACGTGCACACGGTGCCGTCGTGGCGGCCGGTGAACGCCTTGATGGCGGCCGACGAGTTCATGTAGGTGACGGGGATCGTCGAGTCCGCGATGCCGACGTCCTGCAGCACCGCCCAGGCCTCCTCGACCTGGCCGATCGCGGCCATGTCCGCCATGGAGCAGCCGGCCGCGAGGTCGGGCAGCACCACTTGCTGCTGGTCCGAGGTGAGGATGTCCGCGCTCTCGGCCATGAAGTGCACCCCGCAGAACAGGATGAACTCCGCCTCGGGGCGGGCGGCGGCCTCGCGCGCGAGCTTGAAGGAGTCGCCGGTGACGTCGGCGAAGTCGATCACCTCGTCGCGCTGGTAGTGGTGCCCGAGCACGAACGCCCGGCTGCCCAGGGCGGCGCGCGCCGCACGGGCCCGCTCGACGAGGTTCGGGTCGCTCGGTGCGGGGAGCTCGCCCACGCACTCCACGCCACGCTCGGAGGCCAGGTCACGGCCCTGGCCGAGCAGCAGCAGCGGGGACGGGGCGGGCTCGGAGAAACCGGGGTGTTCAGCCAGCAGGGTGCTCACGGTCACCATCATGACACGCGGTGGTGACAGCCAGACAGGACGGTGTCACGATGCGTCGGTGCACGTGCTGCTGCTTGCCGAGAACCTGCCCGACGCCGAGCGACTCGCCTCCGCGTGGTGCGCCGCCGCGCCCCACACGACCGCCGCGGCCCGCGAGGTGCGGGTGCCGGGCGCTGCCGGCTCGTCCGCCGCAGGACCGGGGCCGAGCGGCCCGCAGGCCGCCGGGGCTGGTCACGGCACGGGCGCCGGCGGCGGGGTCCTGCTGGCCGGCGCGGCGATCCCCGTGGGGCGGCCGGACGCCGTCGGGCCGCTCGCCGTCGGGCCGGACCGTCCGGGCCCCAGCGCACCCGGCCCCGCGCCGTCCGCCCTGCCCCGCGGCGACGGCGCCGTGCTCGCGGAGGCGGCCGCGCGGGCCGACGTGGTCGTGGCGTACGTCACGCGGCTCGACGGCGAGGGACTGCACCGCGGCGTGGTCGTCGAGGCCGCGGCGGCGGCCGCCCCGCACGCCGTACCCGTCGTCGTGATCACGGACCGCAGCGAGGTGAGCAGGCGCGAATGGTCGACGGCGGGCCTCAGCGGGGTGCACGAGGCGGCCGACGGAGACGTCACCCGCGTCGCCAGGACCTGGACGCCGGGGTGGGCGCGCTGAACCCCGGACGGTGATGGGCGCGGCCGGTCCGTGGGCGTACGATCTGAGAACAGACCGGCGACGGGAACAGACGGACGGCCCGATGGGTTGGCACCGCTGAGACATCGACTACCGGTATGTCGAACACGATCGGGAGATGACATGACCGACACGACCACGGACATCGGGACCCACGGCGTCAACGTCACCGACGTCGCCGCGGGCAAGGTCCGTAGCCTGCTCGAGCAGGAGGGCCGCGACGACCTGCGCCTCCGTGTGGCGGTGCAGCCTGGCGGCTGTTCCGGGCTGATCTATCAGCTCTACTTCGACGAGCGTGTGCTCGACGGGGACGCGCTGCGTGACTACGACGGCGTCGAGGTCGTCGTGGACAAGATGAGCGTGCCGTACCTCGAGGGCGCCACCATCGACTTCAAGGACACCATCGAGCAGCAGGGCTTCACGATCGACAACCCGAACGCAGGCAGCGCGTGCGCCTGTGGCGGGTCGTTCTCCTGATCCGAGCTCTGCGTCGGCAACACGTCGAACGAGAAGCGGGCCGGTCACCTTCGCGGTGACCGGCCCGCTTCTCGTTCCGGGCCGCTGGGCCGGGCGGCCGGGTTCCTGGTCAGGCCAGCCGGACCGTGACGGACCAGCCGGTCCAGTCGCTCCCGTCGGAGTCCGCCACGTGCTCGTGGGTCGCCACGTGCTCGTGCCCGCGCATGCGGCACCACGCGGGCACGTCCAGCTTCGCGGCGGGATCGGTCGACAGGACGGTCAGCTCGGTGCCCGCCGGCAGGCCCTTCGCGGCGGCCGCCAGCCGGATCACGGGCAGGGGGCACCGCAGCCCGCGGGCGTCCACCAACGTGTCAGACACGTGAGTCACTCTAGTGACCTGTGGTTCTGACACCTCAGAGGCCGCCCACGCCGAGCATCTCCCGCACCCGGGCTACCGCGTCCGGCAGCACCGCGCAGAAGCGGTCCACCTCGTCGGCGGTAGTGGTCCGGTCCAGGGCGATCCGCACGTTCCCGTGCGTGAGCACGCCCATCGCGGCCAGCACGTGCGAGGGCTCCAGCGTGCTCGAGGTGCACGCCGAGCCGGAGCCGACGGCGAACCCGTGCCGGTCCAGCTCCGTCACGAGCGCCTCGCCGTCCACGTAGAGGAACGAGAAGGTCGCGACGTGGGGGAGCCGGCCGTCCGGATCGCCCACCACCTCGACGTCGGGGATGCGGGACACCTCTGCCCGCAGCCGCTCGACGAGCTGCCGGCGCCGCACCTCCTGCTCTGCCCGGTCCGCCTCGACCGCCTGCAGCGCCACCGCCGCGGCGAACGCGAGCGGCACGCTGACGCCGCCCGGTGCCCAGGGATCCTCGTCCTCCGGACCCACGGGCGTGGTGCGGACCCGCTGCCGGACGGCGAGCACCCCGATCCCGGCGGGCCCGCCCCAGTCGGCGGGGTCGGCGGCCAGGAGGTCCCAGGTCGCGGGCACCGCGACGTGTCCGACGCTCGCTCCCGCGTCGACCAGGAGCGGGACGCCGGCCGCGCGGGCGGCGTCGTGCACCGCCTCGACCGGCTGCAGCGTGCCGACCTCACCGTTCGCGTGCTGCAGCGCGGCCAGTGCGACACCGGGGGCCCGGACGGCGGCGATCATCGCGTCGGCGTCCACCCGCCCGAGCCGGTCGACCGGGACCGGGGAGGCCGCCTGCGCGCCGCCCGCCGCGTGCGCGGCCGCCTGCAGCAGCGCCGACCGTTCGACGGCGCTGGTCACGATCGCGGTGCCCGCACGCCGTCGGCCGGCGGCAGCGGAGGCGACGGCCGTGTGCAGCGAGGCCGTGTGGCTCGGCGTGAGGTGGACCTCCTGGGTCCGTGCGCCCAGCACCGCTGCGATCGCCTCGCGGGCGGCGTCGAGCAGACGGGCGGCGCGGCGGCCCTCGGCGTGCAGCCGGCGCGGATCGGCCCAGCCGTCGCCGAGCGCCTGCTCGAACGCCTGCCGGGCGAGCGGGTGCCACGGGGCACGACCGCCGTTGTCGAGATGCACCCGGTCGGGCGTACCGGGGGTGGCGTGGCTCACACGTCCTCCTGCTCCTGAGTCGTCCACCTGATCCTCGCACCCGCGCGGACCGGCCCGCCGCCACCATTGTTCTGACACGACCTGCGCGCGTGTCCTGAACAGCCTGGATGGGCGCCCCGGGTGCGGAGTGCGTCACGTCCCCCGGGCCCTCCTCCGGGCATCATCAGGCCCCGGAGCGCGCTAGGCTGCATCCCATCGAGGACGAAGGTTCTGCGTGGAGCTCGGGAGGAAACCGGTGCGACGCGCCGGACGAGACGTGAAAGGCCTCCCTTGCACTCGAAGGCACCTACCCGCACCCGTCGGGCCATCCTGCGTACGTCGGCTCTAGCCGTCGCTGTCGCAGTTGTGGCTACCGGCTGCGCAAGCGAATCCGTCCAGCGCGGATACCTGCCCGGCTACAGCGACGGGGAGGTGACTAACCAGACTGCGCGCATCACCGATCTTTGGGTGGGCTCGTGGATCGCTGCCATGCTCGTGGGCATCGTGACGTGGGGCCTGATCCTTTGGTGCATCGCGGCGTACCGGAAGCGCAAGGAAGACCACCAGCTCCCGATACAGACGCGCTACCACCTGCCGCTCGAGCTCATGTACACGGCCGTGCCGCTGATCATGGTGCTCGTGCTGTTCTGGTACACCGACCGGGACGTGACCGAGATCAACAGGGTCGACGGCACCGCGACCGAGCACATCCAGGTCATCGGCAAGCAGTGGAGCTGGGACTTCAACTACCTCGACGCCGACGTCTACGACTACGGCGAGCACGAGGCGGACCCCGGCAGCGTCACCGCGGAGGACGAGCTCGACGGCGCCATCGGCACCTCGACGTCGTTCCCGACGCTCTACCTGCCGGTCAACGAGACGGTGGAGTTCACGCTCGACTCGCGCGACGTCATCCACTCGTTCTGGATCCCCGCGTTCCTGTACAAGCAGGACATGATCCCGCAGCGGACCAACACGTTCCAGGTCACGCCGACCCGTGAGGGCACCTACGCCGGCAAGTGCGCGGAGCTCTGCGGCGAGTTCCACTCCGGCATGCTCTTCAACGTGAAGGTCGTCTCGGCGGAGGAGTACGACGCCCACATGGCGGAGCTCGCGGCCAAGGGCCAGACCGGCGCACTGGGCATGGACCTCGCCCGTACGCAGGGTCCCGTCAACACCGAGGAAGCGGAGGCTGAGCACTGATGGCCGCAGCAACCACGACCGAGCTCATCCCGGGCCTGGCGCCCGGGCGACAGACGCTCGGCCGGACCGTCATCAAGTGGATCACCTCCACTGACCACAAGACGATCGGGTACCTCTACCTGATCTCGTCGTTCCTGTTCTTCTGCATCGGCGGCCTGATGGCCCTGCTGATCCGCGCGGAGCTCTTCGAGCCGGGTATCCAGCTCGTGCAGAGCAAGGAGCAGTACAACCAGCTCTTCACGATGCACGGCACCGTGATGCTGCTGCTGTTCGCCACCCCGCTCTTCGCGGGCTTCGCGAACGTGATCATGCCGCTCCAGATCGGTGCGCCCGACGTCGCGTTCCCCCGCCTGAACATGTTCGCCTACTGGCTGTACCTGTTCGGCGGCCTCATCACGGTGGCCGGGTTCCTGACCCCGCAGGGCGCCGCGTCGTTCGGCTGGTTCGCGTACGCGCCGTTGTCGACCACCACCTACAGTCCGGGGCTGGGTGGTGACCTCTGGGTCTTCGGCCTCGCGCTGGCCGGTTTCGGCACGATCCTCGGTGCGGTCAACTTCATCACCACGATCATCACGATGCGCGCGCCGGGCATGACCATGTTCCGGATGCCGATCTTCACGTGGAACACGCTGATCACCAGCCTCCTCGTGCTGATGGCCTTCCCGCCCCTGGCGGCCGCCCTGTTCGCGCTCGGCGCGGACCGTCGCCTCGGCGCGCAGATCTTCAACCCGGAGAACGGCGGCGCCATCCTCTGGCAGCACCTGTTCTGGTTCTTCGGGCACCCCGAGGTGTACATCATCGCGCTGCCGTTCTTCGGCATCGTGTCCGAGATCCTGCCGGTGTTCAGCCGGAAGCCGATCTTCGGCTACAACGGCCTCGTGTACGCGACCATCGCCATCGCCGCGCTGTCGGTGACGGTGTGGGCGCACCACATGTACGTGACCGGCGCGGTCATGCTGCCGTTCTTCGCCTTCATGACGATGCTCATCGCGGTGCCCACCGGTGTGAAGTTCTTCAACTGGATCGGCACGATGTGGCGAGGGAAGCTCACCTTCGAGACGCCGATGCTCTGGTCCATCGGCTTCCTCGTGACGTTCCTCTTCGGTGGCCTGACGGGCATCATCCTGTCGAGCCCGGCCCTGGACTTCCAGCTGTCCGACTCGTACTTCGTGGTGGCGCACTTCCACTACGTGGTGTTCGGCACCGTGGTGTTCGCGATGTTCGCCGGCTTCTACTTCTGGTGGCCGAAGATGACCGGCCGCATGCTGTCGGAGCGCCTGGGCAAGCTGCACTTCTGGCTGCTGTTCGTCGGCTTCCACACCACGTTCCTCATCCAGCACTGGCTGGGTGTCGAGGGCATGCCGCGCCGGTACGCGGACTACATGCCCCAGGAGGGCTTCACCTGGGAGAACCAGGTGTCCACGATCGGCGCGTTCATCCTCGCGGCATCGACCCTGCCGTTCCTCTGGAACGTGTACGTCACCTGGCGCAAGGCGCCCAAGGTCACGGTCGACGACCCGTGGGGCTACGGCCGCTCCCTGGAGTGGGCCACGTCCTGCCCGCCGCCCCGGCACAACTTCGCCTCGCTCCCGCGCATCCGCTCGGAGTCGCCGGCGTTCGACCTGCACCACCCCGAGGTCGTCGCCATGGAGCACCCGGAGTACAACCGTGGCGTGCTCGACAACGTCTACGGCGAGGCCGACCGGCGCGGTCAGGACACCCAGGCCCAGCAGCGCGCAGCCGGCGACGGCGGCGAGTCGGGCCAGAGCAGCACCACGATCGTTGACGAGCAGCCGGACGAGGGGACCAGCAAGTGAAGATCGAGAGCAGGCTGTTCCTCTGGGGTACGCCTCTGTTCGTCGGAGCCGGCATCGTCTACGGCTTCATGACGGACTGGAGCGAGCCCGTCGGCTACCTCGGCATGCCGCTGGTCGGCGGCCTCGTGGCGATGATCGGCGCGTACCTGGCCCTGACGGCCCGGCGCATCGACGCTCGCCCCGAGGACGACCCGAACGGCAACATCGAGGACGCCGCGGGCGACCAGGGCATCTACGCGCCCTGGAGCTGGTGGCCGCTGGCGATCGCCGGGTCCGCCGCGATCTGCTTCCTCGGCCTCGCCGTGGGCTGGTGGGTGCTCTACATCGGCTTCTGCCTGGCGATCATCGCGCTCGTGGGCTGGGTCTTCGAGTACTCCCGAGGCATCCACTCCCACTGACCAAACGTGGTCCGCGAAGTAGAGCGCCTGTCCGGCTCTCCCCGTCAACATTGGGAGAGCCGGACAGGCGCTCTACTTCGCGGACCGCGTTTCAGCGGCTGGCGGCTATCCAGCGCTCCAGCGTGGCCTGCGCAGCGCCCGAGTCCACGGCCTCGGCCGCGAGGTCGATCCCGGCGGTGAGCCGCTCGACGAGCGTCCCGGAGCCTGCTCCGGTGCCCGGCAGGGAGCCGTCGGCGACGAGGCCGGACGCCGCGTTGAGCAGCACGGTCTCACGGACCGGCCCGTCCTCGCCGGCGAAGACCGCGCGCGCGACCGCCGCGTTGTAGGCGGCGTCCTGGCCGCGCAGGTCCTCGACCTTGATGCGGGTGAGCCCCAGGTCGGCGGCGGGGTCCAGCCGGTGCTCCGTGACCGCGCCGTCGGCCACCTCCCACACGGTGGAGCCGGCGGTGGCCGCGAGCTCGTCCAGGCCTTCGTCACCGCGGAACACCAGCGCGGACTTGCCACGCTCCGCGAACACGCCGGCCATCAGCGGGGCCATCCGTGCGTCGGCACAGCCGACGGCGGCCGCACGCGGCTGAGCCGGGTTGGTGAGCGGGCCCAGGAAGTTGAAGGCCGTCGGCACGCCGAGCTCCCTGCGGGTGACGCCCGCATGGCGCATCGACGGGTGGAACACCATCGCGAAGCAGAAGGTGATGCCCGCCTCGCGCGCGATCTGCGCCACGCGCTCGGGGGTGTGGTCCAGCCGGATGCCGAGCTCCTCCAGCACGTCCGCGCTGCCCGACGACGACGAGGCCGCCCGGTTGCCGTGCTTGACCACGCGGAGGCCGGTGCCCGCGATGACCACCGACGCCATCGTGGAGATGTTCACGGTGTGCGCGCGGTCGCCACCCGTGCCGACGATGTCCACCGAGGGGCCGGGCACGTCGATCCGGGTCGCGTGCCGGACCATGGACTCGGTCAGTCCGGCGAGCTCCTCGACGGTCTCGCCCTTGGCGCGCAGCGCCACCAGGAGGCCGCCGAGCTGGACGGGCGAGACCTCGCCGGTCATCACCTGGTCCATCGCCCACGCGGCTTCGGCCTGGCTCAGGTCGGTGCCCGTGATGAGCCCGGACAGCAGGCCGGACCAGGTGGGTGCCTCGAGGTTCACGCGGTACCCGCCACGGGGGCGGCAAGGAGCTTCGCCACTGCCTCCTGGACCTTGATGGCGTCGAGCGGGCGGGACACCACGCCGTCGGCCAGGGACCACGAGGCCAGCCAGGTGTCCGCAGGCCGGCCCGTGAGGACGAGCACCGGAGGGCACTCGTAGATCTCGTTCTTGAGCTGGCGGCACAGCCCCATACCACCGGTCTGGTCGGCCTCGCCGTCGAGGACGAGCAGGTCCCACGTCTCGTTGTCAGCCTTGTCCACCACCGCGGCGGGGGTGGCGATCTCCAGCCACTCGATGTCGGGCGAGCCCGCGTGCAGGCGCGGTCCGACGGCGAGCCGGACCTGCTCACGCACGGTGCGGTCGTCGCTGTACAGGAGGACTCGCGGGCTGGACGTCGCCGCACCTGATTCGGTGCCGGACTCGATACCGGACTCGGTGCCGGACTCAATACCGCTCGTACCTGCGCTGGTCACATCCGTCGTCATGCCGGTCATGCGTCGATCGTGGCACAGTCCCCGCTCTCGCGGCAGATTTGTCCGTGCTCTTTTCATGGCACTCTGGGGAATCGCGTCAGCAAGAGACGCCGCAGACAGGGCGTTGGAAGGACTTTGTGAGATTCGACGCGAGCGTCGCTGGTGCTTCGGCGTTCGAGACGGTCGAACGTCGGCCATAATGGCTGTCGTGTCGACCGCAACGGCTGCAGCCACCCCCACACACCAGCACGTGACAGTCAATCGTCCGAACCCGGTCTCGGTCGGAACGATCGTCTGGCTCGCGAGCGAGCTCATGTTCTTCGCAGCGCTCTTCGCGATGTACTTCACGGTCCGGCAGACCATGCCGGCCGAGGAGTGGGCGCTGCAGGCGGACAAGCTGAACATCACCTTCTCGACGATCAACACGATCGTCCTGGTGCTGTCCTCCTTCACCTGCCAGTGGGCGGTCTTCAAGGCTGAGCAGTTCAAGCCCTCGCGCTCCGGCAAGCTGTACCAGTTCTGGACGTGGGGCATGCACGAGTGGCTCACGATGACCTACGTGATGGGCGCCTTCTTCATCGGCGGTCAGATCTTCGAGTACACCGAGCTGGTGCACCAGGGCCTGACGATCTCGTCCAGCGCCTACGGGTCGGTCTTCTACATGACCACCGGCTTCCACGGCTTGCACGTGACCGGCGGTCTGATCGCCTTCCTCTTCGTGCTCGGCCGCTCCTTCGCCGCCAAGCGCTTCGGTCACCACGAGGCCACCACCACGATTGTCACGTCCTACTACTGGCACTTCGTCGACGTGGTGTGGATCGCGCTGTTCGCGGTGATCTACCTGCTGCAGTGACCTCGTGGTGCCTGCGCCACGGGGCGCGGGTGCGACGTGGCCACGTGCGGTGGCATAGGTTCAAGACAGAGAAGCTCAAACACTCAAAGCGAGACGAGGACATTTTCGTGAAGGCACTCGCCGCCCGCAGGCACCACCGGTTGGCGCCGGTCGTGCTCCTGCTGCTGGCGCTGCTGACCACGGGTGGCATCTACGCCGCCCTGGCTCCGAGCACGGCTAACGCCGAGACCGTCAGCACCGCGGACATCGAGACCGGTAAGAAGCTGTTCCAGGCCAACTGCGCGACGTGCCACGGTGCGAACGCTGAGGGCAGGGACGGCGTGCCGTCCCTGGTGGGCGTCGGCGCCGCCGCCGTCGACTTCCAGGTGTCGACCGGTCGTATGCCGATGCAGATGAACGGCCCCCAGGCGCGGGCCAAGCCGGCCCAGTTCGACGAGGAGCAGACCGCGGCCCTCGCCGCGTACGTCGCCTCGATGGGTGCCGGCCCCGCCATCCCCACCGACGAGCAGGTCGACGCCGCAGAGGGTGACCCCTCCAACGGCATGGCCCTGTTCCGCACCAACTGCGCCATGTGCCACAACGCCGTGGGCGCCGGCGGCGCACTCTCGGAGGGCAAGTACGCCCCCGCGCTGTGGGAGACGTCGGAGCGGAACATCTATCAGGCCATGCTCACCGGCCCGCAGTCGATGCCGGTGTTCAACGACGCGAACATCACGCCGGACGAGAAGCGCGACATCGTCTCGTTCCTCGTCGAGCAGCGAGAGGGTTCGGCGGGCGGTAACGCGCTCGGCGCCCTCGGGCCGGTGTCCGAAGGCCTCTGGGCCTTCGCGATCGGCCTCGGCCTGCTCATCGGCGCCGCTGTGTGGATCGGAGCCAAGTCCTCGTGAGCGACAACCAGAACCCCCCAGCCGACGCGTCCAAGGACGTGACGGTCGCCCCTCAGGCAGGCACCGCGGTCGGCCCCGCCGACCGGTTCGCCGACCCGGGCATCCCGGAGCACAAGCACCGCCTCACCGACACCGACCCGCGCGCCGCGAAGCGTGCGGAGCGGACGGTCACCTTCCTGTTCGTGCTGTCGATCCTCGGCACCATCGGCTCGATCGTCGCCTACGTGATGGTCCCGCCGGACGGCACGACGTCGGGCGTCCGGCTGTCGACGCTGCTGATCGGCCTCGGCCTCGCGGTGTCGCTGCTCGGCATCGGCATCGCGGGCATCCACTGGGCCAAGGCGCTCATGGGTGACCGCGAGATGGTCCAGGAGCGGCACCCGCTCGCGTCGTCCGACGAGACCCGCGCGGACGCGATCAAGGACCTCAACGACGGCCTCGAGGACTCGGGCGTCGTCGGACGCCGCGGCGTGCTCAAGGGTGCGTTCTTCGGTGCCCTGGCGCTCTTCCCGCTGGCCATCGCCGTGCCGCTGATCGGCTCCGTGGGTGGCGACTGGAACATCTCGAAGTTCAAGCACACGATGTGGAAGCAGGGCACGCGCCTCGCGATCGACCCGTCGGGTCGTCCCATCAAGGCCTCCGACGTCACCGTGGGCTCCGTGTTCCACGTCGTCCCGGAGACCACCGAGGAGTTCCGCGAGACGCACGAGTGGATCACGGAGAAGTCCAAGGCCGTCGTCCTGATGGTGCGCCTCAACCCGGAGGACCTCCGGACCGACCAGTCGCCCGAGGGCGCGACCTGGTCCCACGAGGGCATCGTCGCCTACTCGAAGATCTGCACGCACGTGGGCTGCCCGGTGGCGCTCTACGAGCAGCAGACCCACCACCTCCTGTGCCCGTGCCACCAGTCGACGTTCGACATCGCGGACAGCGCCAAGGTCGTCTTCGGCCCGGCCAACCGCCGGCTGCCGCAGCTGCCCATCACCGTCGACGACGAGGGCTACCTCATCGCGCAGGACGACTTCGCCGAGCCCATCGGCCCGAGCTTCTGGGAGCGTCTGAAGTGAGCACCGCGACCCACGACACCAAGCGCGAGGCACCGGCCAAGCCGACGACGACAGTCGGCAAGGCGGCCGACTACCTCGACCAGCGCACCACGATCGGTGTGATGGTCAAGGAGTTCGCGCGCAAGGTCTTCCCGGACCACTGGTCCTTCATGCTGGGCGAGATCGCCCTGTTCTCGTTCGTCGTCCTGATCGCCTCGGGCTTCTTCCTGACGATGTTCTTCGAGCCGTCGATGGCGCTCGAGACCTACGAGGGCGAGCACCCGGCCAACATGCACGGGCAGCTCATGTCCGTCGCGTTCGCCTCGACGCTCGACATGTCGTTCGAGGTGCGCGGCGGTCTGCTCATGCGGCAGATCCACCACTGGTCGGCCCTGATCTTCATGGCCTCGATCGTGGTCCACATGATGCGCGTGTTCTTCACCGGCGCGTTCCGCAAGCCGCGTGAGATCAACTGGATCGTCGGCATCGTCCTGATGATCCTGGGCCTGGCGGCCGGCTTCACCGGCTACTCGCTGCCCGACGACGTCCTGTCCGGCAACGGTCTGCGCATCACCGACGGCGTGATCAAGTCGATCCCGCTGATCGGCTCGCCCCTGTCGTACTTCGTCTTCGGCGGCGAGTTCCCGGGCCACCACATCGTGCCCCGCCTGTTCACGCTCCACATCTTCGTGGTCCCCGGCATCCTGCTGGCCCTCATCGCGCTGCACCTGTTCCTGATGGTGCTGCAGAAGCACACCCAGTACCCGGGTGGCGGCCGCACGGACAAGAACGTGGTGGGCTACCCGGCGGCGCCGGTGTACGTCGCCAAGATGACCGGCAACTTCTTCATCGTCGCCGGCGTGCTGGTGCTCATGGGCGCCACGATGTCGATCAACAACGTCTGGAACTACGGTCCGTTCGACCCGTCGCCGGTGTCCGCCGGCGCGCAGCCGGACTGGTACATGCTGTTCCTCGAGGGCTCGCTGCGGCTGATGCCGGGGCAGGGCACGGAGTGGGTCATCTTCGGATACACGCTCCCGCTCAACGTCCTGGTCCCCGCGGTGGTCATCCCGGGCATCCTGTTCACGTTCCTGATCGTCTACCCGTTCCTCGAGGCCCGGGCGACCGGTGACGACAAGGAGCACCACGTGCTCGACCGCCCGCGCAACAAGCCGGTGCGGACGGCGCTCGGGGTCGCGTTCCTCGCGGCGTTCATCATCCTGGCCCTGGCCGGGTCGAACGACCTCATCGCCACGCACTTCGGGCTGTCGATCAACGCGATCACGTGGGTCTTCCGCTTCCTGCTCTTCCTCGGCCCGGTGTTCGCGTACTACATCACCAAGCGCATCTGCCTGGGGCTGCAGCGAAAGGACCGCGAGCTCGTGCTGCACGGCCACGAGTCGGGCCGCATCGTCCGCTTCGCGAACGGTGAGTACATCGAGGTCCACACCCCGCTCGACGAGCAGGAGCGCTGGCTGCGGGTCAACTACGAGGCGCCGGCTCCGCTGGAGATCGCCCCGAAGACCGACGCACGCGGTGTGAAGCGCAAGGGCTACGGCGCCGACAAGCGCTGGCAGGGTCTGTCCCGGTTCTTCTACGAGGACCGCGTCGCACCTGTCAGCCCGGCCGAGGTCGAGGCCGCGCACTCGCACGGCGAGCACGACCAGCTCGACGGATCCGAGCGCCAGGCCGTCGAGGCCGGCGCAGGAACCACCTCGCGGGAGCACTGAGCGACCTGCGACACCAAGCGATGGCCTGTGTCTCCCGGTCCGCGAATGCGGCCGGGGACACAGGCCATTGCCGTCCCGGCGGGCACCACACAGGCGCACGACCAGGACGGCGTCTTCCCCTGCGCACCGTCCGGTGTGCGGACCGATCCTGGAGGTACCTCAGCAATGGCTGTCTACACGCTCCCTGACCTCACCTACGACTACGCCGCGCTCGAGCCGCACATCTCGGGCAAGATCATGGAGCTGCACCACTCCAAGCACCACGCGACGTACGTCAAGGGCGCCAACACTGCCCTGGAGCAGCTCGAGGAGGCCCGCGAGACGGGCAACCTGGCGAACGTCAACAAGTTCGAGAAGGACCTGGCGTTCAACCTCGGTGGTCACATCAACCACTCGATCTTCTGGACGAACATGGCGCCCGAGGCCGGCGGCGAGCCCACCGGCGACATCGCGAGCGCGATCGACGAGCACTTCGGCTCGTTCGAGAAGTTCAAGGCGCACTTCACCGCTGTCGCCGCCGGTGTGCAGGGTTCCGGCTGGGCGGTGCTGGCCTGGGACTCCGTCGGCCAGAAGCTGGTCGTCGTCCAGCTGTTCGACCAGCAGGGCAACATCCCCTTCGCGCTCACCCCGGTCCTCATGCTGGACTGCTGGGAGCACGCCTACTACATCGACTACCTGAACGTGCGCCCGGACTACATCAAGGCCTGGTGGAACCTGGTGTCCTGGAGCAACGTCTCCGAGCGCCTGGCCCGGGCCAAGACGCAGACCTCCGGTCTCGTCGTCGCGTCGGCCTGACGGTCTGATCGTCCGATCGCCCGACCAGATCCGGCGCGCCCCGGGGGAGACTCCCGCGGGTGCGCCGGATCTGTCATGTCACGGATCGCCCGGCTATTTCGTCGTCAAGGTGGCAAGCTGCGCCCGAATCGGTGTCTACTGGTGAGGCAGGGACCGATAGGCGCGTATCTCCTACCTCAGGGGTGATGACGTGGCAAAGCCGCAACGTCCGACCACCGCGATCGGCAAGACCGCCGACTATCTGGACCAGCGCACCACGATCGGTGTGCTGGTGAAAGAGCTCGCGCGCAAGGTCTTCCCGGACCACTGGTCCTTCATGCTGGGCGAGATCGCCCTGTTCTCGTTCGTCGTGCTGATCGCCTCGGGCTTCTTCCTCACGATGTTCTTCGATCCGTCGATGGCGCTCGTGCGCTACGAGGGTGAGCACCCGGCGAACCTGCACGGCCAGCTCATGTCCGCGGCGTTCCACTCGACCGTGGAGATGTCGTTCGAGGTGCGGGGCGGTCTGCTCATGCGGCAGATCCACCACTGGTCGGCCCTGATCTTCGTGGGCTCGATCGTGCTGCACATGTTCCGGGTCTTCTTCACCGGCGCGTTCCGCAAGCCGCGTGAGATCAACTGGCTGATCGGTCTCACCATGCTGATCCTGGCGCTGGCGGCCGGCTTCACCGGCTACTCGCTGCCTGACGACGTCCTGTCCGGCAACGGCCTGCGCATCATCGACGGCGTGGTGAAGTCGATCCCGCTGATCGGCTCGTTCATGTCGTTCCTGGTCTTCGGCGGTGAGTTCCCGGGTGAGCACATCATCCCGCGGCTGTTCACTCTCCATATCTTCGTGATCCCGGGTCTGCTGATCGCTCTGATCGCCCTGCACCTGTTCCTCATGGTGCTGCAGAAGCACACCCAGTACCCCGGTGCCGGACGCACGGACAAGAACGTGGTGGGCTACCCGGCGGCGCCGGTGTACGTCGCCAAGATGACCGGCAACCTCTTCATCATCGCCGGCGTGCTGACCCTGATGGGCGCCACGATGGCGATCAACAACGTGTGGAACTACGGCCCCTACGACCCGTCGCCCGTCTCCGCGGGCACACAGCCGGACTGGTACATCCTGTTCGTCGACGGCGCCCTGCGGCTCATGCCGGGCCCGGGCTGGGAGTGGGTGATCGGCGGCTACACGCTGAGCATGAACCTGCTGATCCCGGCTCTGATCGTGCCGGGCATCCTCTTCACGCTGCTCGGTGCCTGGCCGTTCATCGAGGCCCGTGTCACCGGGGACCACCGTGAGCACCACGTGCTGGACCGGCCGCGCAACCGGCCGGTACGCACGGGTGTCGGTGTCGCGCTGTTCGTCGCGTTCATGGTCTGTTCCCTGGCTGCGACGAACGACCTCATCGCCACGCACTTCTCGCTCGACATCTTCGCGATCACGTGGGCGCTGCGCGTGCTGCTGTTCGTGGGCCCGGTGTTCGCGTTCTGGGTGACCAAACGCGTGTGCCTCGGGCTGCAGCGCAAGGACCGCGAGCTCGTGCTGCACGGGCACGAGTCGGGCCGCATCGTGCGGTTCGCCAACGGCGAGTACGTCGAGGTGCACACCCCGCTCGAGGAGGAGGAGCGGTGGCTGCGCGTCAACTACCAGTCGCCCGCACCCCTGGAGATCGCACCGCTTACTGACGCGCACGGCGTGCAGCGCAAGGGCTACAGGTCCGAGCGCCGTTGGCAGAGGCTGTCCCAGTTCTTCTACGAGGACCGCGTCTCGCCTGTCACGCCCGCCGAGGTGGCGGCCGCGCACTCGCACGGCAAGCACGCCGAGATCGAGAAGCACGACGAGATCGAGGCGAAGGAGCCGACCGGCGCCGGCACCACCGTCGGGCAGCAGGACCGCGGGTAGGCGGCCCAGACTCTGCTTGTCTGACGACTGAGCCTGCGGTTCCGCTCCGGGCGCGTGCCTCGTTCCTCGGCCCACACCCTGCGCTGCACCTCCGGCTCAGTCGTCGAGCCCCAGCGCGAACGCCTGCTCCAGGTCCGCCTTCGAGAAGGCGCGGAAGGCGATGAGGGTCTCGGTGTTCTGCACCCCGGGCACCTTGTTGACGGCGTCGGACACGACTCCGGCGAGCTGCTCGTGCTCGGGGACGCGCACGATGGCCACCAGGTCGGTCTTGCCGGTCACGGAGAAGACTTCGCTCACTCCGTCGATGTTCGCGACCTCCTGCGCGACCTCGGGGATGCGGGACGTCTCGGCGTCGATGAGGACGATCGCGGTCAGCATGCCGTCATCGTATCCACGTGCAGCGGATTCGCGGATTCCGGAACGCCGTCGTCCGTGCTGATCTCTGTGCTGCCGAGCTCCGTGCTGATCTCGGTGCGCACCCGGTCCGACGCCCACGTCAGCTCGGCGTGCGCACCGGCCGCCCGCACCGGACAGGCCCAGGTGTCGCTGAGATGGACGAGACGCACGCCGGGGGAGTCGAGCCACGCGATCAGGAGGTCGGTCTCCTCGGGGTGTGCCGCGGGCGCCGGCGGGACCGGGGGTTCGACGTGCTCCGCGGTGGTGCGCAGCGCCGAGACCAGCGGAAGGGGGCTGACCCCGGGCTCCGAGACGTCGGTGGCCGCGAGCCGGCCGTGCTTGATCACCACGATCTCCCAGCCACCTGGCCGGCCCGGTGCGTCGCCGATGCCGGACGGGCGCGCGGCGACCAGCTCGGCGCAGGCCGAGAGGGGCGCCAGCTTCTGCGCCCGGTGCGCGCCGGAGACGAACGCGCGCAGGCGTCGGGTGACCTCGCCCGCCTCCTCGTACCGCTCCTGGTGGGCGAGCGCGGCGATCCGGTCCGAGAGCGCGCGCACCACCGGTGCGGGGTCACCGGTGAGGGCGCGGCGGGCGGCGTCGGCCACCTGCGCGTAGGACGTGTCGGGGCCCTCCGTCGCGATGCACGGGGCGGAGCAGCGACCCATGCCCGCCAGGGCGCACGGGCTGCCGGGCTTGCGGGAGACCAGTGGGATGCGCGCGGTGCACTGGCGCAGGTTCAGGGCGTCGTGCAGGGCGTGGACCGCTTCCTGTGCGGTCCGCCGGGACGCGAACGGGCCGATGTGCACGGCGCCGGCCACCACGCCGCCCACCACGGAGAGCCGCGGGTAGGCCTCGTCGGTGAGCCGTACCCAGGAGTGCCGCTCCGGGAACTTCGACCGCCGGTTGTAGCGAGGTGCGTGCTCGGTGATCAGCCGCAGCTCGCGCACCTGTGCCTCCAGCGGCGTCGCGCACGCCACCGGGGTGACCCGCTCGGCGATGCGGACCATCTCGGTGATCCGCTTCCGCTTCTCGGCGGCGGTGAAGTACGAGCGCACCCGCTTGCGGATGTTGACGGACGTGCCGACGTACAGGACCTCGTCGCCCGGCCCGCGGAACAGGTACACGCCGGGCGACGCCGGCAGGTCGTCGGCGAGGTGGCGCTTCCGGCGCACCTCGGGCGGCACCGGGTCGGAGGCCGTCGCCAGGTCTTCCAGGTGCGTGATGCCCATGGGTGCGAGGCGGTCGAAGAGCGCGTGCAGGACGTCGACGGTCGCGCGCGCGTCGGCCAGCGCGCGGTGATCGGGGGAGACGCTGGCGTGGAACAGGTTGGCGAGCGTGGACAGCTTGTGGTTGGGCGCCTCGTCCCGCGTGACCAGGCGCCGGGCCAGCGGCACGGTGTCCACGACGGTGAACCCGGGCCACTCGTAGTCGAGCCGCGCGCACATGGCCTTGAGGAAGCCGACGTCGAACGGCGCGTTGTGCGCCACGAGAACCGTGTCGCGCGCCCACTCCAGGAAGCTCGGCAGCACCAGCGCGATGTCCGGCGCGGTGGCGACCATGGCGTTCGTGATCCCCGTCAGCCGCGCGACGAACGCGGGGACCGGCTGGCCGGGGTTCACCAGCGACTGGAACTCGCCGAGCACCTCGCCGCCGCGTACCTTCACGGCGCCGATCTCGGTGATGCCGCCCTCTTTGGCGTTCGTTCCGGTGGTCTCGAGGTCCACCACCACGAAGGTGACGTCCCGCAGCGGCGTGCCGAGCTCCTCGAACGTGGCTTGGTACGCAGACGTGGTGCTCACGCCGAGCACGCTAGCGGCCACCACTGACACTGCCCCACCCGCATCGTTGAGTGCCGGCTATCTGTCGAGAAATCGGTCACAGGCCAACAGATAGCCAGCACTCAACGATCAGGTCCAGCGGTCGCCCGTGAGCTGCTCGTAGATCTCGATGTAGCGGGCGCGGGTCTCCGCGACGACGTCGGCGGGGATCTCCGGGCCGGGGTACGTGCGGTCCCAGTCCGTGAGCGTCGAGGACCAGTCGCGCACGAACTGCTTGTCGTAGGACCACTGCCCGCGGCCGGGCTCGTACTCGCTCGCCTTCCAGAAGCGCGAGGAGTCCGGCGTGAGCACCTCGTCGGCGAGCGTCAGGACGCCGTCGGAGTCGGTGCCGAACTCGAACTTGGTGTCCGCGATCAGCACGCCGCGCTCGCGCGCGATCTCGGCGCCGCGCTCGTAGATCGTCAGCGACAGGTCCCGCAGGCGGTTCGTCGTCTCCTCGCCCAGGTCCTTGGCGATCTCCTCGACGGAGATGTACTCGTCGTGGCCCTCGTCGGCCTTGGTCGACGGCGTGAAGACGGGCTGCGGCAGGCGGTCGGCCTCGACCAGCCCGGGCGGGAACGCGACACCGGACACGCTGCCCGACTCGCGGTAGCTCTCCAGCCCGCCGCCCGCGAGGTAGCCGCGCACGATGCACTCGACGGGGACGATCTCCAGGCGCTTGCAGCGGACCGCGCGGCCCTTCCACTCCTCCGGGACGTCCTCGTTGATCACGTGGTTGGGCACGAGGTCGGCGAACTGCCGGAACCACCACAGCGAGATCTGCGTGAGGATCGCGCCCTTGTCGGGTACGGGCGTCGGCAGGACGACGTCGTACACCGACACGCGGTCGGAAGCCACCAGGATTACGTCGTCGCCGTCCGCGTAGACCTCGCGAACCTTGCCCTTACGGATCAGTTCCACGCGGCCAAGGTTAACCCGCGAGCCGGGACCGCTCAGCCGTGTCCAGGTCGAGCACGGCGTACCCGTGCCCGTCCAGGTGCGCGACGCCGTACCCGTCGTCGCCCGCCTCGAGACGGAGCCCCCTGGCGACGAGCGGGCGCGCGCCCGCTGCGCCGTCGAGCGGCAGGCTCACCGGAGCCCGGCCCGGGTTGAGCACCACCGCGAGCGTGCCGCCCCGGAGGTAGGCCAGGGGATAGGCGGTGGCGAGCACCTCGACGGACGAGGCGGCGTCGAGGCGGTCGTCGTCGTGCCGCAGGGCGATCAGGTCCCGGACCAGGTGCAGCAGGGAGCCGGGGTCGTCCACCTGGCCGGCGACCGTGGGGCGGGCCGGGTCCGGGTCCTGCGGCAGGTACGTCGAGTCCGCAGGGCTGCCCGGGCCGAACGTGTCCGCCGGCAGGTCGCCCCACTGCATGGGGGTGCGCGACCCCGCACGGTCGTACGTGGGGCTCAGGCGCGAGCCCTCCAGGGTCGGGGTGCCCGGCACGTACCGCATGCCGATCTCGTCGCCGTAGTAGACGGACGGCAGGGCGGGCCACGTCATCGTCAGCACGTGGGCCACGCGGGCCTGCTCGGCGTCGCGCGCCCCCGCCACCAGCCGCGTGAAGTCGTGGTTCGACGTCGGCAGGCCCACCACCCCGCCGCGGCCGGTCGCCGCGATGGCGTCGGCCGCGGCCCGCCAGGCGTCGACGAACGTGCGGGCGTCGCCCGTGCCCTCGGCGCCGGCCCAGGCGGGCAGCTCGCCCCAGGACGGGTTCACCGTGCCGGCGCCGTTGTTCCATAGCGAGCGGAACGGCAGCCCGTCGTCGTCACCCCCGAACTGGAGGAAGAAGTCCACGTGGAAGCCTGCCGGGACGGCGACCCGCGGGTCGCCCCACTCGCTGATCAGGACGCGGCCGGGGTAGGCGTCGTCGAGCCAGGCGCGCGTCTCCCGCCACAGGCGGCCCGTCTCCACGTGCCCGGGATCGTCCTTGACCAGCGACGACGCCATGTCGACGCGGAACCCGGCGACCCCGAGGTCGAACCAGTGCGCCATGATCTGCCGCAGCGCGGCGCGGTTGGCCAGCGGGCCCGGGGCGTCGACGGGCTGGCGCCACGGCTCCGCCGGGTCCTGGCGCGCGTAGCCGTAGTTCAGCGCGGGCTGGACGGGGAAGAAGTTCGGCCGGTAGTACCCGCCGCGCGCACCCAGCCCGGGCTGGAAGCCCTCCACCGGCACGTCGCTCCACACGAAGCGGTGGTCGTCCGGGTCGTCGGCGGACGCGCGGAACCACGGGTGCTGGTCGGAGGTGTGCCCCGCCACGAGGTCGAGCAGCACGGAGATGCCGCGGCGGCCCGCCTCCTCGGTCAGCCGGGCCATGTCCTCGTTGGTGCCGTAGCGCGGCGCCACCTGGAAGAAGTCGGCGACGTCGTACCCGGCGTCGGCGAAGGGGGAGACGAAGCACGGGCTGAGCCAGAGCGCGTCCACCCCCAGCCAGGCGAGGTAGTCCAGGCGCTCGGTGATCCCGGCGAGGTCGCCGATCCCGTCACCGTTCGCGTCCGCGAAGGACTGCGGGTAGATCTGGTACAGAACGGTGCGCCCCAGGCGTGCGGCGAGGTCGGCGGCGGTCACGGGCGGCCCACGTTGAACTGCTCCATCCGCATCAGCGGGCGGACCTTCTGCTCCAGCTCGCCGGGCGCGACGTAGCGGCGCATCGCGTCGTCGGCCAGCTCGTTGCCGAGCGCCGCCATGATCATGCCCTGGTCCAGCGCCAGGTAGCGCTGGGAGACCTGGCCGCTGCGGACGGCGACGGCGTCGTAGAAGCCGCCCGGGCCGTAGGCGTCGAAGTCCCGCGCGATGCCCCGCAGGTTGGCCATCGCCTCCCGGGGCGCGTACCGCAGCGCGAGGAACGACGCGTGCGGCGTCACGACGCCGTCGCCGTACTCCGTAGGCGCGGGCGAGCCCTCGCGGCACCCCTCGTACGGCTGGTCGACGGTCGTGCGCTCCTGGTCGGAGGTGTAGCCGGGCCCGTCGAGGCCCAGCTGGTCGACGCCGTACTCCCGGTACCCGCCGGCCGGGTCGTTCGACGGCGAGAAGCCCCAGTACCCGTAGTCCGCCTCCCGCAGGCCGTGCTCGATCTGCCCGCGCACGTACAGCGGGTGGTTGCGGCCCCACGAGCGCGGCCCCCACGTCTCCTCGGGCACGAACAGCGGCACCATCAGCGCCTCGAACATGCTGCCGCCCCAGGTCGGGACCACCCGCATGCCGCGGTAGGGGAGAGCGCCCTCGAAGACGGGGACTCCCAGGTACTCGGCCCACTCGCCGACCGGCCGCGTCTCCGTCCAGTCCCAGTCGCAGCTGTCGGGGAACGTGCGGTACGTGCCGAAGTAGTGCTTCGCGGGGATCTGCCCCTCGGCGATGCCGAGGTACGACGCGATGCGCGGCTCGGTGTTGAACGCGCCGTAGTGATGGCCCGTGTACCAGACGTCGGCCCCCATACCGCAGTAGTCGCCCGGGACCGGCGCGGTCTCCTGCGGGTCGGCGTCCCAGAACCCGCCGCGGATCTGGTTCTGCGCCGGGTCGTAGTAGCAGCCGAAGTCCATGCGCTCGCGGACGGCGTCCGCCTGGTGCGCCAGCGACGGCTCCGCGCGGCTCGCCAGGAGCAGGCCGGTGGCCAGCCAGCCGTTGTCGACGCTGGACAGGAACGGCTTGACGGGATCGCCGCTCGTGGGGAACGTCGTGAGCTTGGCGCCCGTGGCCGGGTCGTACCAGTTGTAGAACATGCCGCTGGGCTCGTGCTTCTCCAGCCCGGCGACGGTCTCCACGGTGGTCGCCAGACGCTCGCGCGCCTCGCCGCGGCTGATGAACCCGAGGTCCCGGGCCACCACGGTGCTCCACAGGTAGGCGCCGATGTTCGTCGGCGAGGTGTACCCGCCGCGGCTGGCGGGATCCAGGTCGCCGTCGATGTTGTCGTCGGGCAGGCCGGTCTCCTCGACCACCAGCGCGTCGAACGACCGCCAGGTGTCGGCGGCCCAGGTGCGGAGCGTGCGCCGGTCCGAGCCCTGGTCCGGCGCCACGCCGGTGGCGCTCGCCGGGAGCGCGGTGAACGCCAGTGCGGCGACGGCGACCGTCGCGACCGCGGTGCTGTGTCTCCGGGGATATCTCTTCATGGTGCGTCTCCTCTACGTCGTCGTAGTCAGGACAGGTCAGGACAGGTCAGGCGGGCAGCTTGCCCGTGCGCGCGACCTCGCCGAGCCACGCGAGGCTCGGCTTGGGCGTGCGCTCGAACGTCGTGCGGTCCACGGCGATCAGGCCGAACGTCGGGGCGAAACCGCTCATCCACTCGTAGTTGTCGAGCAGCGACCAGTGCAGGTAGCCCTGGACAGTGCAGCCGCCGGCCATGGCGCGGGCCATGCCCTCCAGCGCGCCGCGGGTGTAGTCGATGCGGCGCGCGTCGTCGGCGGTGGCCATGCCGTTCTCGGTGACGATCATCGGCACGCCCCCGGTGATCTTGTGGGTGTACTCGAGCGCCTCGCCGAGGGCCTGCGGGTAGTACTCCCAGCCGGTCAGCGTCTTCTCGACGTCGTCGCCGAACGGCACCGGCTCGCCGTCGGCCCCGATGATGGTGCGCAGGTAGCTCTGCACGCCCACGAAGTCATCGCCGCGGGAGACCTCCAGGAAGAAGTCCTCGCGCGGGTAGGCGTAGGCGTCGCGTGCGGCGTCGGCGCCGGGCGCCGCCTGGAACACCTGGTTGGCGATGGTCCAGCCCGCTTGTACGTGCCCCAGGCCGTGCAGGATCTCGACGGCCCGCCGGTGGGCCGTCGCCTGGATCTCGGAGGCGGCCTCGTCGGGGGCGGCCAGGCCCGCGGCGTCGAGGTTGGTGCGGCGGCTCGCGCCGAGCATCATCGAGGTGATGTTGGGCTCGTTGATCGTGACCACGTGGCGGACGTCGGCCAGGATCGAGGTGGCCGTCTCGACGTAGCGGCTGAACGCGTCGACGGCGTCGGGCGCGAACCATCCGCCCCGCTCGGCGAACCAGCGCGGCAGCGTGAAGTGCAGCAGCGTCACGACCGGCGTCACGTCCGCCTCCAGGCACGTGTCGATCATGCGCCGGTAGTGCGCGAGCTGCGCCCGCGAGATCTCGCCCTCGGCGGGCTCGATGCGCGCCCACTCGATCGAGAATCGGTACGCGTTCAGGCCCGCGTCGGCCAGCAGGGCGATGTCCTCGGGGTAGCGGTGGTAGCTGTCGACGGCGTCGCCGGAGCTCTCCGCGCACAGGGTCCCTTCGACGTGCTCCTTCGCCCACCAGTCGCTGTTGACGTTGCCGCCCTCGATCTGGTGCGCGGCGGTCGACGCACCCCAGAGGAAGCCGGGTGCGGTGGGCAGCGTGATCTCTTCGGTCACGGAGTACTCCTTGCTGGTACGACTACTTGAGGCCGGTGGTGGAGATGCCCTGCACGATGTGCCGCTGCAGGACCAGGAAGACGATGAGGATGGGCAGCACGATGACGGTCGCTCCCGCGACCAGCAGGCCGTACTGCACGGTGTTCTGGCCGGTCGAGTAGAGGGCCAGCGCGACGGGCAGCGTGTACCGGTCGGCCGACTGGACGGCGACCAGGGGCCACAGGAAGTTGTTCCAGGACCCGAGGAACGTGAGGATGCCGAGCGTCGCCAGCGCCGGGCGGGCCTGCGGCAGCACGATCCGGAAGAACGTGCGGAACTCGCCCGCGCCGTCGACGCGCGCGGCGTCGAGCAGCTCGTCCGGGACGTCGAGCATGAACTGCCGCATCAGGAAGACGCCGAACGGCGCCGCCAGGAACGGCAGGATCAGCGCCGCGTACGTGTTGATCAGGTCCAGGTTGGCCACGAGGACGAACAGCGGCACGAACGTGACCATGCCCGGCACCATCAGCGTGCCCATCACCAGCGCGAACAGGGTCCGCTTGCCGGGGAAGTCGAGCTTCGCGAGCGCGTAGCCCACCATCGCGCTGAACAGGACCGAACCGACCGTCACGACCAGCGCGACGACCACCGAGTTGAGGAAGTACCGCGGGAAGTTCAGCGACGAGAACAGCTCGGTGTAGTTGGACCACGTGACCTGGTCGGGGATCAGGGTGGGCGGGAACTGCCGGATCTCGCCCTCCGGCTTGAGCGACGACACGACCATCCAGACCAGCGGCCCGATGGAGGCGGCCAGACCGATCAGGAGCGCGACGTTGAGGACCAGGCCGCGGGGTTTGAGGCGGCGTCGGGGTGCGGCGTCGAGTGCCATCACTTCTCCGTCCTGAGCAGGCGGAACTGGAGGTACGACAGGATGACGATGGCCACGAACAGCACGTAGCTCATCGCGGCCGACAGGCCGTAGTTGCCGAACCCGAACTGGTTGAAGACCTCGTAGGCCACCGAGTTGGTGGCACCCAGCGGCCCGCCCTGCGTCATGACGAACGGCTCCTCGAAGAACTGCAGGTAACCGATGCCGGTGATGACCGCGCAGAACAGCAGCGTGGGCCGCAGCAGCGGGACCGTGATGGACCGGAACTGCCGCACCGCGCCGGCGCCGTCGATGGCGGACGCCTCGTACATGTCGCGCGGGATGCCTTGCAGCCCCGCGAGCAGGATCACCATCGAGTACCCGACGTTGCGCCAGGTGGCCATCACGATGAGGGACGGCATGGCCCAGGTCTCGTCCGTGAGCCAGCGCGGCCCTTCGATGCCGACGACGCCGAGCGCGGAGTTCACGAGCCCGAAGTCGGGCTGCAGCAGGAACCGCCACACGACCGCCACCGCGACGATCGAGGTCACCACGGGGGCGTAGAAGCCGACGCGGAACACCGACCGGAACCACACCAGGCCCGAGTTGAGCAGGACCGCCAGCAGCAGCGCGATCCCGAGGGTCAGCGGCATGGCCACGCCCACGAAGTAGAGCGTGTTGCCGGCGGCCTGCTGGAACTTCGGGTCCGTGAGGGCCTCGACGAAGTTGTCGAACCCCACGAAGTTCACGGCCCACGGCGTCCGGAGGTCGGCGCCCTGCATGTCGGTGAACGCCATGTACAGGGACGACGCGACCGGGACCAGCATGAACACCGCGAACAGCACGGTGAAGGGCAGCGCGAAGCCCCAGGCGGCGAGGCCCGTGCGGCGGCGGCGTGCGGAGACGGCCACGGTCAGTCCAGACCCGTCCCGATCGAGGTCGCGGCGTCCTGCATCTGCTTCGCCGCGTCCTCCGGGCTGATGTCGCCGGCGATGACCTGCTCGATGATCAGGTCCAGCTCGTGCTCGATCTCGGCCCAGGTCGGGATCGCGGGGGTCGAGCGAGCGGTCTCCAGCACGTCCTGGTAGACGGCGACCGCCTCGTCGTCGGCCAGCGCCGGGTCGTCCCAGGAGGCCTGCACGGCGGGCAGGTCGTTCGAGATCTCGAACCAGTCGACCTGGGTGGCGGGGTCGGTGGCGAACTGGACGAACTTCCAGGCCGCGTCGGGGTTGGCGGCGTCGGCCAGGACGCCGAGGTTGGAGCCGCCGATGAACGAACCGGTCGCCTCGTCCGCGGGCAGCGGCACCACGCCGAACGAGTCGGCGAAGTCGTCGCCCGCCGTCGTCAGCAGGTTGGCGCGCTCCCAGGGGCCGGAGACGAACGAGCCGAGGTCGCCGTCGATGAAGTTCTGCACCTTCTCCTCCTCGACGAGCACCGGCGGGGCGAGCCCGTCGCGCATGAAGGAGGAGTAGTACTCCAGGGCCTTGACCTGGGCGTCGTTGTCGAGCGTGAACTCGCCGGCGTCGTCCAGGATCTCGCCGCCCGCCTGCCAGTAGAACGGGAGGTACATCAGCGCCGTGGAGTTGCCGCGCGTCTGCAGCGCGATGCCGTGCTCGGCGCCGGCGTCCTGCAGCCCGGCGGCGAAGTCGGTGAGGTCCGCCCAGGTCTTCGGCGCCTCCAGACCCTCCTGCTCCGCGAGGTCCTTGCGGTAGTACAGGACGCGCGACTCGACGTACCAGGGCACGCCGTAGGACGTCCCGTCGACGACCGTGGTGTCCCACGCGCCCGGGAAGAAGGCCTCGGAGTCGATGTCCTCGGGCGTGGGCGCGAGCCCGCCGAGCTCCACGAAGCCGCTCACGAGGGTGGTACCGACCTGCATGACGTCGGGCACCTCGCCGGTCGCGATGGCCGTGTTGATCTTCTCCGTGGACGACTCCCACGGCACGGGCGTCACGTTCACCGTGACGTCGGGGTTGTCGGCCTCGAACTGCTCGGCGAGCTCGGGCAGCAGCTCGCCCTCCGTGCCCATCGCCCAGACCTCGACGGTGCCGGTGGCGGGACCGTCCCCGATGCTCTCCGTGTTGCCGTTGGAGCGTTCTGTCGTAGTGCCGGCCTCGTCGCTGCGGCCGCACCCGGTGAGGGCGAGGGCCAGCGTGAGGGTCGACGCCGTCGCCGCTGCGACGAGGCGAGGTGTCCTGTTCACGATCACTCCTTTGTTGATCCGCTGTCCCGAAATTTCGAAGACGAATCTCGGAAAGACCACGGGAGATTAGACGCGGGCCGCGGCGCTGTCAATGGCGGCACGTGCCGGGATATCAGCGCCCGTCGCGGCATCGGCTACGATCCTGATTTCGGAAACGTGCTCTCGCCCAGGCCGACGGAGGATCCATGGCACAGGACCAGTCCCGCATCCCGCTCGCGGTCGTCGCGGCCGAGGCGGGCGTCTCGGTCCCGACGGTCTCGAAGGTCCTCAACACGCGGCCCGACGTCGCGGGCGCCACCCGCGCGCGGGTCACGGAGGTGCTGGAGCGCCACGGGTACGTCGTCCGCCCGCCGTCGGCGAAGCCCACGGGCATGATCGACGTGCGCATCGTCGACTTCGAGGGCACGTGGTCCGAGGCGGTGGTCCGTGGCGCGGTCGCGGGCGCCCGGCGGTTCGGGCTCGACGTCGTCCTCGCGGTCGAGCCGGACCCCGACGACTGCAGCGCCTGGGTGCGGCACGCGCTGGAGCGCGGCACCGACGGTCTGGTCAGCATCGTCGCGGTGCCCGACGCCGACGCCCGGCGCGCGCTGGAGGACACGGGCACGCCGCTCGTCGTCGTCGACCCGCGGCAGCGGCCGCCCGAGGGCATGCTCAGCGTCGGGGCCACGAATTTCCAGGGCGGGCTCGAGGCGACGGCGCACCTGCTGGGGCTCGGCCACCGCCGCATCGCCACGATCACCGGCGCGCTCGAGCAGGACAACGCCATCGCGCGGCTCGCGGGCTACCGCGCCGCGATGATCCGGGCCGGCGTCCCCACGGACGACGAGCTCGTGTACGTCGGCGCCTACGGCGTGACGTCGGGGTACGAGGGCGCCCAGCGGCTCATGGCCCTGGACGAGCCGCCCACCGCGATCTTCGCCAGCAGCGACGACACGGCCCTCGGCGCGCTGCGTGCGCTGCGCGAGGCCGGGCTCTCGGTGCCGCGCGACGTCTCGCTCGTCGGCTTCGACGACCTGCCGATCGCGCCGTGGATCGACCCGGCGCTCACCACGGTGCGCCAGCCGCTCGCTGAGATGGGCGCCACCGCCGTCGACCTGGTGCACCGGGCGCGCACGGCCAGCGGCCACACGCTCCGCACGGAGCTGGCGACCACCCTGGTGGAGCGCTCGTCGACGGCCCCGCCACCCCGCTGAACCGCTCCCGACCGGCGGTCAGCGGGTGGGGCGCTGCGGCTTCTCCACCTCCGGCAGGGGCAGGCCGCCGGGGCCTTCCTCGGACGCGGACGGCAGGGGTTCGCCGCGGGCCGCGCGCTCCTTGGCGCTGGCCGCGTACGCGTCGACGTACTCCTGGCCGGACAGCGCCAGGATCGCGTACTCGATCTCGTCGGCAACCGCGCGCAGCACGAACTTGTCGGTCTCCATGCCCTTGTACCGGCTGAAGTCGAGCGGCTCGCCGATCACCGCGCCGAGCGGCATGAACGTGGGCAGGCCCCGGCCGGGCGGCTGGGCGACGTCGGTGTCGACCATGGCGACCGGGATGACCGGGGCGCCCGACTCCAGCGCCATCCGGGCGACGCCGGTCTTCGCCTTGTAGAGGCGGCCGTCGGGGCTACGGGTGCCCTCGGGGTAGATGCCGAACAGGTTGCCCTCGCGCAGGACGCGCAGCCCCGTGCGCAGCGCGGCCTCGCTCGCGGCGCCGCCGGAGCGGTCCACGGGGATCATGCCGATGCCCGTCATGAACCAGGCCACGATCTTGCCCTTGACGCCCTTGCCCGTGAAGTAGTCGGACTTGGCCAGGAACGTCACCCGGCGCGGGACCACGAGCGGCAGGATGAACGAGTCGATCACCGCGAGGTGGTTGCTCGCCATGATCGCCGGGCCTGTTCGCGGCACGTTCTTGGCGCCGACGACCCACGGCTTGTACGCGAGGCGTAGCCACGGGCCGACCAGCAGGTTCCGCATCACCCAGTAGAACAAGATTTCCTCCTCCAGACCCGGCCCCGCGGGCCCCCAGACGACAATAGAGTGTGCGCATGGCCGCATCGAACACCGACGACCGCGACGACGACGTGCCCGGCGACACCCCACGCGAGCTGGGCGACGACGACGTGGCCTCGCGCTGGGCCGACATCGTCGCAACCCTCGGCGACCTGGGTGCCTCGCGGGCCGACGACCCGGAGAAGCCCGCCGAATCCTCTCAGACTTCGCGGCCGGATGACGAGAGCACCGCCGACGACGGCGTCGTCGACCGTACCGACGATCGTGGTGACCGCTCCGACGAGCCGGCGACCGGGTCCCGCGTGATCCTGCCCGCCGGCCCGCGCGACTGGCCCCTGACGCCGGAGATCGAGGCGCTCGAGGAGGCGGAGTCGCACTTCACGCCGCCGGAGCCGCCGCCGCTGATGTCGCGCGACCCGCTGCTCACGATGGCCTGGAGCTTCGTCGTGGGTGTTCCCACGCTGGCCCTGGTCGGGATGGTCGTGTCGGCGGCGTCGGCGGTGTCGATCCCGCCGCTGGCCGGGCAGATCGGCCTCGGCCTGTTCGTGGCCGGCCTCGGCGTGCTGATCTGGCGCATGCCCCACCAGCGTGACCCGGACGACGACGGCCCGGGCGCCGTCGTCTGAGCCGGAGGTGCAGTGCAGGGTGAGGGCCGAGGAACGAGGCATCTCGCCCGGAGCGGAACCGCAGGCTCAGACGACCGACAGTGTCGTCTGAGCAACACGCCCGTAGAACATGTCAGAAGCTCAGTTCACCCGGGTGAACTGAGCTTCTGACATGTCGGGCGGGTTCAGCGGCGGGCGAGGTCCGCCGCGCCGACGATGCCGGCCTCGTTGCCGTGCTCGGCCAGCTCGATCTTCGCCACGGGCCGGTGGCCCATCGCGGACAGCTGGGCCTCGAAGCCCCGCCGGACCGGGCCGAGCAGCAGCTCGCCGGCCGCGCCCACGCCGCCGCCGATGACGATGAGCTCCGGGTCGAGCAGGGCCGCCACCGACGCCGAGCCCTCACCGATCCAGCGCCCGAGCGTGGCGAGCAGCTCGATCGCGAGCTCGTCACCCTCCTGGGCGGCCTGCGTCACCATCTTGCCGCGGATCCCGGCAGGGTCGCCGCCCGCGAGCTCCAGCAGCCGCTTCGCCTGTCCGTCGCGCGCGACCGCGGCGTGCTGGGCGTCGCGCTCCAGCGCGCTGCCCGACGCGTACTGCTCCCAGCAGCCCTCGTGGCCGCAGCCGCAGTAGTGCCCCTCGGGCACCACGCGCATGTGGCCCACCTCGGCGGCCATGCCCCATTTTCCGCGCACGAGCTCCCGCTCGGAGACCACGGCGCCGCCGAGTCCGGTGCCGACCGTGAGCATGAGCATGTCGGTGGCGTCGCGGCCCGCGCCGAACCGGAACTCGGCCCAGCCCGCGGCGTTCGCGTCGTTCTCCACGACGATGGGCAGGTCGGCGTCGACCAGCTCGGCCACCTTCGCGGCCAGCGGGTACTCCCGCCAGGCGATGTTGGGGGCGAAGTTCACGGACGTCCGGTCCGGGCTGACGAAGCCCGCCGCGGCGAGCCCGATCGCACCGACCTCGTGCTCGCGGACCAGCTCGTTGCAGGCGTCGGCGATCGCCTTGTCGATGTGCGCGACGTCGTCGGCGTCGGTCTCCCGGCGTACCTGGGCGAGGATCTTGCCCTCCTCGTCGACGACTCCCACAGCGATCTTCGTGCCGCCGATGTCGACCCCGATGGCGTGCATTCGTCCTCACGTTCTCTCGTTTGCACGACGGCCACCCGGGCCGTCGAGAAGGGGACTGCACCGAAAGGTGCACACAACCAGGGTAGCGACCGCCCGGAGTGCAACACGCGGCGTCCGTTTCCCGGTATCTTTGCAGGCACGGTCAGTACTGCCACTGGAGTCAGAATGGACGAGATCAACAGCGCGATCCTCATCGAGCTGCCCCCCACCTCCAATCTCAACGATGTACTCGCGGAGCGTGTCGGCGCCGGTGCCGACAAGCCGATGATGGAGGTCCCGGTCGGCAAGGGCGAGCCCTGGCGGGTCGTCACGGCCGGCCAGTTCGACGCCCAGGTGGTTGCTGTGGCGAAGGGCCTCGTGGCCCGCGGTATCGAGCCCGGCGACAAGGTCGGGATCATGTCCCGCACCCGGTACGAGTGGGCTGTGCTGGACTTCGCGGCCTGGGCCGCCGGCGCGGTGCCGGTGCCCGTGTACGAGACCTCTTCGGCCGAGCAGGTCGAGTGGATCCTGTCCGACGCCGACGTGAAGCTCGTCCTCACGGAGTCCGCGGCCAACGCGGCCACCGTCGAAGAGGTGCGCGCCTCCTGCCCTCACGTGACCGACGTGCTCGTCATCGACGACGGCGCGCTGGACGCACTCGAGGCCGACGGCGTGGACGTGCCGGACGACGAGATCACCCGCCGTCGCGGCCTCGCGGACATCGACGACCTCGCCACGATCATCTACACGTCGGGCACCACGGGCCGCCCCAAGGGTGCCGAGCTGACGCACCGCAACTTCGCGTCGCTCGCCGTGAACGCCGTCGAGGCCGTGCCGGAGGTGTTCGCCAAGGAGGGCGGACGCACCCTCCTGTTCATCCCGATGGCGCACGTGTTCGCGCGCTACGTCCACGTGCTCGCCGTCGCGGGCGGTGTGGTCACCGGGCACTGGGGTGACACGACGACGCTGGTCGACGGCCTGGGCGAGTTCAGGCCCACGTTCATCCTCGCGGTGCCGCGGGTGTTCGAGAAGGTCTACAACACGGCCGAGCAGACGGCGGCGGCCGGCGGCAAGTCGAAGATCTTCCACTGGGCGACGGTGACGGGTATCGCGTGGTCGCGGGCCCTCGACACGCCGTCGGGCCCGAGCCTCGGCCTGAAGCTGCAGCACTCGCTCGCCAGCGCGCTGGTGTTCTCGAAGCTGCGGGCCAAGCTGGGCGGCCAGGCGGAGTTCGCGGTCTCGGGCGGCGGCCCGCTGGGCGAGCGCCTCGGCCACTTCTACCGCGGTCTCGGCCTCACCGTGCTCGAGGGCTACGGCCTCACCGAGTCCACGGCCCCTGCGACCGTGACCCGTCCGACGGCGACGAAGATCGGCACGGTCGGCCCGCCGCTGCCGGGCTGCTCCGTCAAGATCGCGGCGGACGGCGAGATCCTCCTCAAGGGCTCGAACATCTTCCGGGCGTACCACAACAACGAGGCCGCCACCGCGGAGTCGTTCACCGAGGACGGCTGGTTCCTCACCGGCGACCTGGGCGTGCTGGACGCCGACGGGTTCCTCACGATCACCGGTCGCAAGAAGGAGATCATCGTCACCGCGGGGGGCAAGAACGTCGCGCCCTCGAACCTCGAGGACCGGATCCGGTCGCACGCCCTGGTCAGCCAGTGCGTCGTGGTCGGCGACAACAAGCCGTACATCGGCGCGCTCGTGACCCTCGACGCCGAGGGCCTGCCGGGCTGGCTGAAGATGCACGGCAAGCCCGCGCTGTCCGTGGACGAGGCCCGCAAGGACCCCGACGTCCTGGCCGCGCTGGACGAGGCCGTGCAGCGCGCCAACAAGGCCGTCTCGAAGGCCGAGTCGATCCGCAAGTACACGGTGCTGGCCGAGGACCTGACCATCGAGAACGGGTACCTCACGCCGAAGCAGAGCGTGAAGCGGTCGGTGTTCCTGAAGGACTTCGAAGCGGACGTCGAGCGCCTGTACGCGGACAAGAACAAGGAGAGCCTGCACCTCATCGGCTGAGCCGACCGACCGGATACGCCGAAGTAGAGCGGGTGTCCGGGTCCACGCGGGATGACCACGCGCGGACCCGGACACCCGCTCTACTTCGGCGGCGTCTCGCTAGCTCGTCGTGAACGAGATCCAGGTGTCCGGGGGTAGGTCCGGGCGGCCGGGGACCGGCCGGTGCTCCTCGGTCCATGACTGGCCGACGGCGTCGGTGGCCACGGCCCGCCAGAACCGCACCGCCGGCGGGTTGGCGTCCTGGAACGCGATCTCCCAGCGGCCTGGGAAGCTCGCCAGGACGTGCGCCGCGAGCTCCCGCCCGACGCCGCTCCGGCGTGCCGCGCGGACCACGAAGAACGAGGTGAGCACGCGGGCCGGGCCGTCGAGCGCCCGGACCAGGGCGAAGCCGACGGGTGACGGCCCGGCGCCGTCGGGCTCCAGGCTGTCGGGCTCCAGGTGGGCGAGGAACCCGCACCTGTCCGGGTCGGTGAAGGTCGCGTCGAGCCGTTCGCGCCGGAACTGGCCGTGCGGGTCCGGGAGCGCCCCGGTGATCTCGGACATGTCGTGCCGGAACAGGAGCCAGAGCCGTTCCAGGACGGGAAGGTCGGCGGGAGTCGTGGGCCGGATCGTCAGCCGTGCGGGCCCGGAGGCAGGAGAGTTCGTCATAACAGAAAGCCTCCCGGGCCATTAGGCAACCGGGAGGCTCATGACAATTCTCTCACGCGCTGCGGCCCCGAGTCGAGACGCGAGCCGCGTGCTCATTCACCGGACGTGCCGGGCACTGTCCCCGGCCGTCAGTAGGATGACGACGAAGGGTGCCGCGCGGGCGATCGCCGGCAGCGGCGCCCGTGAACTTTTCCCGATGAGAGGTGCTCCTGAAGATGGCTGTTCGTCGTGTGGCTCTGCTGACCGCCGGCGGCTTCGCGCCCTGCCTGTCGTCCTCGGTCGGTGGCCTGATCGAGCGTTACACCGAGCTCGACCCTGAGATCGAGATCATCGCCTACCTGCACGGCTACCACGGCCTGCTGACCGGCAACAAGATCGAGATCGGCGAGGAGGCCCGCGCACAGGCCCATGTCCTGCACCGCTTCGGCGGCTCGCCGATCGGCAACTCGCGCGTCAAGCTCACCAACGTCAAGGACGCGGTCAAGCGCGGCCTCGTCAAGGAGGGGCAGGACCCGCTGCACGTCGCCGCGGAGCAGCTCAAGGCCGACGGCGTGGACGTGCTGCACACCATCGGTGGCGACGACACCAACACGACGGCCGCCGACCTCGCCGCCTACCTGCACGACAACGGCTACGAGCTCACCGTCGTGGGCCTGCCGAAGACGATCGACAACGACGTCGTGCCGATCAAGCAGTCGCTGGGCGCGTGGACCGCCGCCGAGGAGGGCGCGAAGTTCGCGGCCAACATCATCGGTGAGAACCGCGTGGGCCCGCGCATGCTGATCGTGCACGAGGTCATGGGCCGCCACTGCGGCTGGCTCACGGCCGCGACGGCCGGCAAGTACCGCGAGTGGCTCGACGAGCAGGAGTGGGCGCCCGCCCTCGGCCTGTCGCGCGAGCGCTGGGACGTGCACGCCGTGTTCCTGCCCGAGCTGGAGATCGACCTCGAGGGCGAGGCCAAGCGCCTGCGCGGCGTCATGGACGAGATCGGCAACGTCAACATCTTCCTGTCGGAAGGTGCGGGCATGCACGAGATCGTGGCCCAGCTCGAGGCGGCGGGCGAGACCGTGGAGCGCGACCCCTTCGGGCACGTCAAGCTCGACACGATCAACCCGGGCCAGTGGTTCGCGAAGCAGTTCGCGGAGAAGCTGGGCGCCGAGAAGACCATGGTGCAGAAGTCGGGCTACTACTCGCGCGCCGCGGCCGCGAACAGCGACGACCTGCGCCTCATCAAGTCGATGACCGACTACGCGGTGGAGTGTGCGCTGCGCGGCGAGTCCGGCGTCATCGGCCACGACGAGGAGGACGGCGACCGCCTCAAGGCGATCGCGTTCCCGCGGATCGCCGGCGGCAAGGCGTTCGACGTCTCGCAGGAGTGGTTCGGCGAGCTCCTCGCGGACATCGGCCAGCCGCTCGTGCCGGCCGCCCCGGCGGAGCACTGAGCACCGTGCGGGCATCACTGGTAGCGGACGATCCGGCAGGCCTGGACCACTACCGCACGCTCACGGCGCTCCAGCAGCCCACGTGGCCGGACCCGGCGGCGCTCGCGGCAGCCACCGGCCGCCTGGCGCATGCCGCGCCCATAGTGGTGCCCGCACAGGCCGACATCCTGACCGAGCGGCTCGCCGCCGCCGGTCGGGGTGAGGCGTTCCTGCTCCAGGGCGGGGACTGCGCGGAGACGTTCGCCGAGGCGAACGCCGACCGCATCCGCAACAAGATCCGCACGATCCTGCAGATGGCCGTGGTGCTGACCCACGGTGCGAGCACGCCCGTCGTGAAGATGGGCCGCATGGCGGGCCAGTACGCCAAGCCGCGCTCCAGCGACACCGAGACGCGCGACGGCGTGACCCTGCCCGCCTACCGCGGCGACATGATCAACGGGTTCCCGTTCACACCGGAGGCCCGCATCCCCGACCCGGAACGGCTCGAGCAGGCCTACCGGATCTCGGCCGCCACGGCGAACGTGGTGCGCGCCTTCACGCAGGGTGGCTTCGCCGACCTGCGTCAGGTGCACGAGTGGAACCGCGGCTTCATGCGCAACCCCGCCTACGCGCGGTACGAGAAGACCGCTGACGAGATCGACCGCGCCATCCGGTTCATGCACGCGTGCGGCGCCGACTTCGACGCCCTGCGCTCCGTCGAGTTCTTCCTGAGCCACGAGGCCCTCGTGCTCGACTACGAGCGCGCGCTGACCCGCACGGACCAGCGCACCGGGAAGGCCTACGACACCAGCGCGCACTTCCTCTGGATCGGGGAGCGCACCCGCCAGCTCGACGGCGCCCACGTCGACTTCATGTCCCGCATCGCCAACCCGATCGGCGTGAAGCTCGGCCCGGGGACGACGCCCCACGACGCCCTGGCGCTCACCGAGCGGCTGAACCCGGACAACGTGCCGGGGCGGCTCACGTTCATCACGCGCATGGGCGCCGGACGGGTCCGCGACGTGCTCCCGACCATCGTCGAGGCCGTGACCTGGTCCGGAGCGAACGTCACGTGGGTGACGGACCCGATGCACGGCAACACCATCACCTCGGACAGCGGGTACAAGACCCGCCGTCTGACGGACGTGCTCGACGAGGTCGCCGGGTTCTTCGAGGTGCACAAGACGCTGGGCACCGTGCCGGGCGGGCTGCACATGGAGCTCACGGGCGACGACGTCACCGAGGTGCTGGGCGGAGCCGAGGAGATCTCGGACGCGGGCCTGGCGCTGCGCTACGAGACCCTCGTGGACCCGCGCCTGAACCACCAGCAGTCCCTGGAGCTGGCGTTCCAGGTGGCGGAGATGCTGCGCGCCTAACCCGCGGGCAGCACCAGCGCGGTGATCACGACGCCGTTCCCCCGGGCCCAGCGGCCGCTGACCACCCGGGGGAGCGGAGCGGTGTCCGCGCGGCGGATGTGGGCCAGGAACGTGCCGTCGGTGTTCAGCTCGACGCCGGCCTCCTCGAAGCCGAGCCATTCGTGCCGCAGCGGGTACCACGCCTTGTAGACGGTCTCCTTGGCGCTGAACAGGAGCCGTCCCCACGGCGTTACCGGGTCCTGCGCCGCCAGCCGCTCGGTCGCCTGGGCCTCGTCGGTGTCCATGACGGAACGCACCACGTTCGCCGGCAAGGGGGCGTCGGTCTCGACGTCGATCCCGATCGCGAGCGTGTCGGCCGAACGGGCCGCCACCGCGACCGCGAGTCCCGGGCAGTGGCTGATGCTCCCCACCACGCCGTCGGGCCACAGCGGCTCCCTGCGCGGCCCGGGCAGCAGGGACCAGTCGTGGTACCCGAGCTCTTCGAGCGCCGCGCGTGCGCACGTGCGGCCCGCCGTGAACTCCCTGCGGCGCGCGGGCACCGCCGAGGCGATCACCCGGGCCTCCGCGGGAGTCAGCGGCGACGACGGCGTCGCGGCGCCCCAGAGCGCGTGTACCGCGGGCCCGGGACCGACGACCCGGCGGACCAGCCCCAAGGGCTTAGAGCAGCGTCTGCGCCACCCGGCGCACCGCCGCGCGCTTGCCGCTGATCAGGGCGTCGACCGGCGGCTCACCGAGCTCGTCGTTCGGCGTGAACAGCCACTCGAGGATCTCCTCGTCGGTGAACCCGGCGTCGGCCAGCACGATCACGGTGCCGCGCAGCGTCGGGATGACGCCGGGGCGGCCGTCGACCTCCGGCAGCACGAACTTGGCGGGCACCTGGAAGATGGTGCGCTCGCCGCGCTTGATACCGACGACGTGCCGGTCACGGACCAGGCCGCGGGCCTTGCCGACCTCGATGCCGAGGATCTCGGAGAGGTCGGGCAGGTTCAGCCATTCGCCAACGAGGGCGTCGAGATCTGTCACGGTAGAAGGGTATGCGACGGCGCACGGGCCAGGGCGCCGCAACGATCCGGCAACGGCCTGGTGTCCACAATGAGAGTTCCGGTCCGGGCGTGGGTGGTCACCCGTACACTCCCACCGTGGCTCAGGTGACGGCAGACCCTCTCATCGGCCGCCTGGTCGACGGGCGGTACCAGATAGTCGCGCGCGTGGCGCGCGGCGGTATGGCCACGGTGTACCGCGCGCACGACAGCCGCCTGAACCGTGAGATCGCCCTCAAGGTCATGCACCCCCACCTGGCGGACGGCGAGCAGGCCGCGAGCTTCCGGGAGCGCTTCGAGCGTGAGGCCCGCTCGGCGGCGGGCCTGCAGCACCACGGCGTGGTGGCGGTCTACGACCAGGGCACCGACGGCGACATGCGGTACCTGACCATGGAGTACGTGCCGGGCACCAACCTGCGCCACCTGATCAGTACCGGCGAGCTCACGCTGCGCCGGTCGTTCGCGGTCCTCGACGTGGTGCTCTCTGCGCTGGCCGCTGCGCACGCCAAGGGGATAGTGCACCGGGACATCAAGCCCGAGAACGTGCTGCTGGAGGCGGGCACCGGTCGGCCGAAGGTCGCGGACTTCGGCCTGGCCCGCGCCATCTCCGAGGTGTCCAACACCACGACGGGCACCGTGCTGGGCACCGTCGCCTACCTCGCTCCCGAGACGATCTCGACGGGACACGTCGACATGCGGGCCGACGTGTACGCCGTGGGCATCCTCGCCTTCGAGATGTTCACCGGCCGGCTGCCGCACGCGGGGGAGGGGCCGATCCAGGTCGCGTACGCGCACGTCAACAACGACGTGCCGCCCGTGAGCGCGTTCGCGGGCCATCTGGGCCGCCCGCTGGACCTGCTCGTCCGTGCGCTCACCGCCCGCGACCCGGACCGCCGCCCGCGCGACGCCGCCGTCGCGCTGGACGCGCTCCGGAACACGTTCCAGCAGATCCCGAACGAGGTGCTGGACATACCCGCCAACGCGGCGCCGCCGCCGTCGTCCGCTGCCGTGAAGGCGGCGCGTACCGCGGTGGTGGAGCGGCCGGCGGCCGGGCGCTGGGTCGCCCAGCAGTCGCCCCCGCCTCCGCCGTCCGTGGAGAAGCCCCGGCGGGGCGGCAAGATCCTGCTGGCCCTCGCGCTGGTAGCCGTCCTCGCCGGCGCCTGGTGGTACACGGAGAGCGGCCCCGGCGCCTACTCGGTGGTCCCCGACGGGGTGGTGGGCGCCACCGCGCAGGCTGCCGAGGAGGCGCTGACCGAGGCCGGGCTGACGTCGTCGAGCGTCGAGCAGCACGACTCCGACGTACCGGAGGGCGAGGTCATCTCGGTCGTGCCCGACGAGGGGCAGCGCTGGCACCGCGACCAGCCGGTACGCCTGGTGGTCTCGCTGGGGCAGGAGCTGGCCGAGGTGCCGGAGGGCCTCGTCGGCATGCTGGAGGAGGACGCGCGGGCGGCGCTGAAGGACGTGGGCCTCACCGACGTCGAGGTCTCGCGCGAGTACACGAACGACGGCCCGCGGAACGAGGTCATCTGGGCCTCGGTCCGCGACGGCGACACGGTGCCGACGGACGAGCACGTCCGGCTCACCGTCTCGGACGGCCCGCCGCCGGTCGTCGTGCCCGACGTCGCGGGGCTGGACGTCGACGACGCCACCGACACGCTGAGCGCCGAGGGGTTCGAGGTGGCGCGCGAGGACGCCTTCGACGAGACGGCGCCTGCCGGCACGGTGATCCGGACCGATCCCGGTGAGGGCAAGGGCGCCGAGCAGGGCGGCACCGTCACGCTGGTGGTCAGCATGGGCCCGGAGGGCACCGTCCCCGACGTCGTCGGCATGACCGTCGAGGAAGCCGAGGGACTGCTCGAGAAGGCCGGCTACGAGGTGGAGGTGCGCGGCTTCGGCGAGCTGTTCGGCGGCGTCCTGGAGTCCGATCCGGCCGCGGGGGAGCAGCTGGAGCAGGGCGGCGTGGTCACGATCTGGACCCTGTGACCTGACCCGGGCGCAGCTCGGTTCACTCAGTCAGGTTCACCCAGTCAGGTTCACGCGGCCCGGTCGACGGCGGCGTGGGCCAGGTCGGTCAGCACGCTCCGGCCGGGCTCGCTCAGGTCCGCGAGGTCGAGCAGGGCGTGCGCCCGCACGGCGAGGTCGTCGATGAGGTGCTCGACGGCGTCCAGCGCGCCCGAGCCGACGATCACCGCGCGGACCCGGGTGACGTCCTCCTCGGAGAGGTCGGGGTCGCCGAGCGCCGCGGTCAGCGTCGCGGCGTCGGACCCGTCCGGGTCGGGCAGCAGGGCGAGGGTCCGTGCCACGACCACCGTGCGCTTGCCCTCGCGCAGGTCGTCACCGGCGGGCTTGCCCGTGACCGCGGGGTCGCCGAAGACCCCGAGCACGTCGTCGCGGAGCTGGAAGGCCTCGCCCAGGGGCAGACCGGCGGCCTCGACCTCGGCTGCCGCCTGCGCTCCCCGGCCGGCCAGCAGCGCACCCAGCGCGAGCGGCGCGGCCACCGAGTAGCTGGCGGACTTGGCGCGCAGCACCGTCCGGGCGCGCTCCTCGTCCGAGGCGGGGTCGTCGCCCCAGGGCTCGGCCTGGACCAGCACGTCGAGGTACTGGCCCACGACCACCTCGCTCTGCATGGTGTCGAACCGGGCACGGGCCGCCTCGGCGACGCCGGCCGGAAGCGGCGCGAGCGCCGCGGAGAGCTCACGCTGGGCGGCGAGGAGCACGAGGTCCCCGAGCAGGATCGCCGTCGCGTCGCCGAACCGCACCGGCTCGCCGGCCCAGCCGGCGGAGGCATGCCTGGCGGCGAACGCGCGGTGCGTGGTGGGGCGGCCGCGGCGGGTGTCGGAGTTGTCCATCACGTCGTCGTGCAGCAGGGCCGCGGCCTGGAAGAGCTCGAGCGCGGCGCCCACCCGGACCGTGGCGACCCTGGCCAGGTCGGCGGGATCGGCGGAGCCGCCGTGGGCACGGAACGACCAGTAGCAGAACGCCGCCCGCAGCCGCTTGCCACCCATCAGCAGGCCTGCCGCCTCCTCGACGATCGCCTCGGCGCTCGGGCTGATCGCGGCGACCTCGGCGGCCAGCCGGCCGAGGTGAGCGGTCACGGCGGCGTCTACGTCGGCACGGAGGTTCTCGGTGTCGAGCAGGGCTGCGGGGTTCAGGGCACCGGTACGGGCGGGTGATACGGACACGGCACCAGCCTATGGGGTGCGGACCGTGCCGCTGATCGAGGCGAGGCGCCGCTTCCCGTCGTCGAGCACGCCCACGACCAGCGACTCCTGGATCTCGCCCGCCTTCGTCCTGGAGACCCGCCGGAAGGCGGTCTGCGCGGTCAGGCCGCTCGACTCCGGGGCCGCGATCTGCTTGAAACCCTGCCCGACCAGGATGTGCCTCGCCTGGGCGACCACCTTCTCGGTCGACAGGCCCGACGCCAGGTTGAGCGTCACCTGCGTCATCGGGACCGGCTCGGCCTTCGAGTCCTTCGTGTTCTCCGGAGCAGGTGCGGGACTCGCCGAGGAGGCGAGCAGGGTCGCGCCCTCCGGCATCGGGAACAGGTCCTCCGGGAAACCCTCGGCGTAGGTGGCGACCGCCGACGAGGGGTCGAAGGTCGGCAGCTCGGCAGGTCCGCCGGACGCCGCCGCGCGGGCCTCCGGCGTGCTCTCCGCGGTGGCACTCGACCCCCGCGGCTCCGTCCCGGCGCTCCCGGTGCCGCACCCCGCGGTCGCGAGCGCCAGCCCGAGGGCGGCGGCGAGCGCTGCCGTGCGGCGGGCGGTGGCGAGGTGGGGCACGTTGCACACGGTAGCGGGAGAGACCCGCGCGAGGACAGCGTGCGGCTCCGAGCTCGACCACAGGGGATCCGTTGTCCACACGGCCCTCCTGGGCGCGCCGCGGCCCCGGCGGACGGCTGGGATCGAGGCATGAACCCCAAGGACATCACCTCGAAGAACCTCGGCCGGCGATCGGCGGCGCCGAACGCCACGGTGGTCCGCGTCGCCGGGCCCGAGGACCTGCTCGCCTACATCCCGTACCGGCTCGGCTTCGAGCCCGCTGAGTCGGTGGTCGCGGTGAGCCTCACCGGGCCGCGCCAGCGGGTAGGGCTCGTCGCCAGGGTCGACCTCGCCGACCTCCGCCTGCGGCAGCCCGACGACCCGGACGGGCCCGACGGCGCGGCCACCGCCCGCTGGCTCACCGACCACGTGGTGGCCGACGGCGCGGACCGCGCGGTGGTGGTGCTGTACACCGCCACCGACCCGACCACGCCCTCGGGGGCCGCGCGCCGGGCCGTCGAACTGCTGCGAGCACGGCTCGAACGCAGGCTCCCCGGCACCGAGGCCTGGCTCGTCGCGCCGACGGGCTTCCGGGCGCTCGACTGCGCCGACCCGATGTGCTGCCCGGCCCAGGGCCGACCGCTGTCCGCGCTGAAGGGCAGCCGCGTCGCCGCCCACATGGTGCTCGAGGGCCGCACCGTGTCCGGCACCCGCGAGGAGCGGTACGCCCTGCGCGCCGCACCCGAGCAGGCAAGGACCCAGGCCCGGCGCGCGGCGGCCCGCTGGACCGACACCTACCGGCGGCTCCTGAACGCGACCAGGTCCCCGGACGGCGGTGGACCGATCGACCGTGCGACACCGGTCCGTGGCGCCGAGCAACGGCAGGGGGCCGCCTTCGGCCCGCGGGCGGTCGAGGCGCAGGCCCTGCGCGCTGAGCGGGAGCTGGGCGACTGGGGTGCCGAGAACCTCGGCCTGTGGCGCTCCGCGATGCGCGTCGCGGGCGACGCGCGGCCCGGACAACCGCTGACGCTGTCTCCGGTCGACCTCGGGAAGATCGGCGCGGCGCTCGCGGACGTTCCCGTGCGGGACGCGGTGCTGCTGAGCCTGGCACCGGGCACGGAGGAGGCGGCGCTACGGACCGCGCGCCGGCAGGTGGACGGTGACACGGACGCGGCGACAGGGGCGGTGATGGCGCGGATCGTCGACCCGGAGCAGGGCGTCCCGCCCGACGAGGCGATCACTCGTGCGGCGCGCCACGTGCTGGAGGCGGTGGTCACCCACGTCCCACGGAGCCGACGAGCTCCCGCCTACCTGCTGCTGGCGCTCGTCGCATGGTGGCGCGGTGACGGCGGCCTGGCTGCCGAGCGGGTCTCCGACGCGCTCGGCGTCGACCCGGGCTACCGGCTCGCGCTGCTGCTCCGCGGGGCGATCGCCGGTGGGGTGCCGCCGGGCTGGGTGCGGCGCGAACAGGTATCACGGCAGGTGCCGCACAGCGGGTGAGGCACTGCGAGGGTCGCGGCGTGCGGTAGCGTCGGGAGCATGACGATCGTCGTCGGCCACCTCGCCACGCCAGAGGGCCAAGAGGCTCTCAGCTCCGCTGTCACCGAGGCCAGGGAGCGCAACCTCCCGCTGGTCGTCGTCACCAACGGCAAGCGCCCGGAGGACGAGTGCAGGGCCGAGGCCGACGAGCTCGTCAACAGCCTCGCCGGCGACGTCGACGTGCGGGTGGAGCACGGCACCGGCGACCTCGCCGAGGATCTGATCCGCACCGCCACGAGCACCGGCGCCGATCTCATAGTGATCGGTCTGCGCAAGCGGAGCCCTGTCGGCAAGCTCATCCTGGGCGCGGGTGCCCAGCGGATTCTCGTCGAGGCGCCGTGCCCGGTCCTGGCCGTGAAGGTCTGACCTGGTCCTGACCTGACCGGTCGCTGGTGAGGTCCCTGTTCGAGGCCCGGTTCGGGGTCCTGGTCGGTCCCCGCCCTGGTCACAGGCGTGGCCCCGAGCGGTTCGTCGGGAGCGGGAATGGTCGGGCCGTCTGGTTCGTTGACTCTTGGCACGCGAAATGAGAATCACCCGCGGGGCTGCCCCGCCAGACGTGACTTCGCACTGACTTTGCCCATATCACCGCGTTCGTCGCGGCGTACATGGAGGCCGACGGTACAATATATATGTTCGCCGGCGGAAGAAGAAGGTCCAGTGAAGGCCCCGCCGGCGGTACACCGCCCCCTCGAATGCCGAAAGGTCGGTTTGTGGCGCCCACTCCGCTGAAAGCCCCCCAGGATACCGCTCCTGTCCCTGCACGCGACAACCTGCCCCGAGAGTTCGAGCATCCTGCCCTGCAGGAGCTCCTTGCTCGAGGTGCCGCCGACGGCTCGGTCGACGCCGAGAGCTTCCGGCGCGCTTGCGAGACCGCGGAGGTCGGTGACGCCAGGCGGCTCAAGGCGGTGCTGCGCGCACTGGCCAACGCCGGCGTGCAGGTTGGACTGCCTACCGTGACCAAGGTCGCGGCCGCTGCGGCCACCCGCTCCACCGCGGTCGCCGCCAAGGCGCCCGCCGACGGTGACGCCGAGGCGAAGCCCGCTCGACGTACCCGTGCGACGGCCGCCAAGGCCCCCGCCAAGAAGGCTCCGGCGCGCTCCACCGCGAAGCCGAAGGACGACGCCGACGAGGTCGACGAGGTCGAAGACATCGACCTGATCGATGTCGACGACGTCGACCTGGACGACGAGGCCGCCACGAGCACGCGCAAGAAGCCGGCGGCGAAGACCGCCGCCAAGAAGCCTGCCGCTCGGGGCAAGTCGAAGTACGACAACATCGAGCCCGACGGTGTCGCCGTCGAGGACGACGCGGAAGAGTCCGACGCCGGTCCCGAGATCGTCACCAAGGCGACCCGTGGTCGCGGCGGCAAGGCGGCGAAGGAGGGTGACGAGAGCGCAGGCTTCGTCGTCTCCGACAAGGACGACGACGACCAGCCCGCGCAGCAGGTCGTCACCGCCGGCGCCACGGCCGACCCGGTCAAGGACTACCTGAAGCAGATCGGTAAGGTCGCGCTGCTGAACGCTGAGCAGGAGGTCGAGCTCGCGAAGCGCATCGAGGCCGGCCTGTTCGCGGAGGAGCGCCTCGCCACCACCGAGTTCAACCGGGACGACAAGGACCAGCGCCGGTTCGAGCGCGACCTCAAGTGGATCGCGCACGACGGCAAGCGCGCCAAGAACCACCTGCTGGAGGCCAACCTCCGACTCGTGGTCTCGCTGGCCAAGCGCTACACCGGCCGCGGCATGCTGTTCCTGGACCTGATCCAGGAGGGCAACCTCGGTCTGATCCGTGCGGTCGAGAAGTTCGACTACACCAAGGGCTACAAGTTCTCGACGTATGCCACCTGGTGGATCCGGCAGGCGATCACGCGTGCCATGGCCGACCAGGCCCGCACCATCCGTATCCCGGTGCACATGGTCGAGGTCATCAACAAGCTGGCCCGTGTGCAGCGTCAGATGCTCCAGGACCTGGGTCGCGAGCCCACGCCGGAGGAGCTGGCCAAGGAACTCGACATGACGCCCGAGAAGGTGGTCGAGGTCCAGAAGTACGGTCGCGAGCCCATCTCGCTGAGCACCCCGCTCGGCGAGGACGGCGACAGCGAGTTCGGTGACCTCATCGAGGACTCCGAGGCAGTGGTGCCCGCGGACGCGGTGTCGTTCACGCTCCTGCAGGAGCAGCTGCACCAGGTGCTCGACACGCTCTCCGAGCGCGAGGCAGGTGTGGTCTCCATGCGGTTCGGCCTGCAGGACGGCCAGCCCAAGACGCTCGACGAGATCGGCAAGGTCTACGGCGTGACGCGTGAGCGCATCCGCCAGATCGAGTCCAAGACGATGTCGAAGCTGCGCCACCCCTCGCGGTCCCAGGTGCTGCGCGACTACCTCGACTAGACAGTCGACCAGGTAGAACCTCTACGCCGGGCGGGTGAACCTTCTTCGGAAGGATTCCCGCCCGGCGTCGTCGTATGGAACTGTGCCCGATGTGTCCCTAATGTTCAGCGCCACGTCCCGCGCAGCCTCCGGGCTCGCTCCGCTCCTCGCGCTGGTCCTCGCTCTGCTCGTCGCGACGGGCCTGGTCGCGCCGCCCGCCTCCGTGCCGCCCGCCTCCGCGGCGGCGGGCTACACGCTCACCGCGTCCGGCACGTCGACCACCACGGCGGGCGTGGCGAAGACGCTCACGGTGCTCTACCAGCGGGATGGCGCTCCCGTGGCGAACGCCGCCGTGTCGCTGCAGAGGTACAGCAACGGCTCGTGGGTCAGGGACAGGACCGTGACCACGGGTTCGACCGGCACGTCGGCCGGCAAGGCGACGGCGTCGGTCAAGCCGGGAGCGACCACGAAGTACCGGTTCAGGACGACCCAGGCGACGAGCGCGACCCTGACCGTGACCGTGGTGCCCGGCTCGTGGAGCCTCGCGGGCTCCGGCGCGGGCCACGGCGTCGGCATGTCGCAGTACGGCGCCTACGAGATGGCGCGCACCGGCAGCACGGCGTCGGACATCCTGCGCTACTACTACCCGGGCGCGACGGTGAGCACCGCGAACAACCCGTGGACGTCCATCGACGTCCAGGTGCTCGGCCGAACCGGCGACCCGGCCACCACCACCCTCGGCCTGTCCGCCGGATCGTGGCGCCTGCTCGACGGCGCCGAGGCCCAGCTCGCGACGGGCACGTCGGCACGCAAGATCTCGATTGCCCGCACGACGGCGGGCCTCACCGCCAAGATCACCGAGAACGGCACGGTGCGCCAGACGATCGGCGCCCGCCCGACCCTCTACCTGGAGTGGACCGGCACCGACTACTGGGCCGGGACCGCCGGCACGGTGACGGTGTCCGGCGCCCAGGGGAGCTACCGCCACGGCAGACTGCGTGTCACCGACCTCAACGCCCGGCCCAACGTGGTCAACCAGGTGGTCATCAACGACGAGTACCTCTACGGGATCGAGGAGATGCCGGCGCTGTGGGGGACGAGCGCCTACGGCGGCGCTGCCGCGCTCGAGGCGCAGGCGATCGTCGCCCGCAACTACGCGATCCTGGACAAGGTCGAGGGCCTGAAGGCCGAGTGCGACTGCCATCTCTACGACGACACCAGCAGCCAGAATTACACGGGCTGGACGAGGGAGGGCGGCGAGGCGGGCGAGGCGTGGCGCGCGGCGGTCGACGCGACCCGCCAGGACAGCGCCTCGACGGTCTCGGTGGTGCGCAACGAGTCGGCCGGGATCGCGGAGACGCCGTACTTCGCGTCGTCAGGCCGCGGCGGCGCCTTCTCCGGTACCGCGAGCAACCAGGACGCGTTCGGCACGGCCCCGCAGTCCCACCTCGCGCACGTGGCGGACCCGTACTCGGCGCAGGCGCCGGGCAACCCGAACACGTCGTGGACGGGCACGCTCACGCAGGCGGGCGCGAAGAGCATCTTCGGGCTCGGCTGGGTCAGGTCGGTAGAAGTTACCGAGCGCTACTCGAGCGGTCAGGTCAGGACCATGCGGGCGGTCGCGCCCAACGGTGCCACCCGCACGCTGACCGACACGGCAGAGGGCTGGCGGACCGCTCTCGGCTTCCAGGGCGCCTGGGTGGACACGGTGACCGCGACGAGATAGCGGCCCTGGCACCACCAGGCAACGGGCATGGCGACGGCGGTGAGTCACCTCGCTGGGTGGCTCACCGCCGTCTTGGATCTAGAGGTCCGGTGGGTGTCCGGCCTGGATCTCAGGCCTGACCGTGCTCCGCGTGGAGCCGGTCGGTCTCGTCCTGGACATGGGTGGCGACGTCCGCATAGGCGGACGCGTGTGCGCGGGCGTGGTGGCCGCAGAAGAGCAGCTCGCCCACGGGCAGAACGACGCGCACATAAGCCTGCGCGCCGCAGCGGTCGCAGCGGTCGAGGGCGGTGAGCGGTTCGGTCGTCAAGGTCGTCACATCTCCATCCAACCATTCGCTCGCGCGGTTCATGCCAGCCCGGGTGGCCGGTTCGCTGCGAGCATAGCGGCGTGCCTCACAGTCTTGGGCCCCATCCGCCCCCAATTGCGCTGAAAGGGTAATTTCCGTCATGGGGTGAATTTGTTCGCGGGCGACCCGCCGTGAGGCGCCTCACCGGCTCTGATCACCGGCGTTGTCGGTGACCTCGTCTACGCTGTCGCCGTGACCGCAACGTCCGAGTCGTACACCGCTCGCCACCTGTCCGTCCTCGAAGGTCTCGAGGCGGTTCGCAAGCGTCCCGGTATGTACATCGGGACCACCGACTCCCGGGGCCTGATGCACTGCCTCTGGGAGATCATCGACAACTCAGTCGACGAGGCCCTGGGCGGGTACGCCACGAAGATCGGCATCGTGCTGCACGCCGACACGTCGGTGACCGTGTCCGACGACGGTCGTGGCATCCCGGTCGACATCGAGCCCAAGACCGGCCTGAGCGGCGTCGAGGTGGTCTTCACCAAGCTGCACGCCGGCGGCAAGTTCGGCGGCGGTTCCTACCAGGCGTCCGGCGGTCTGCACGGCGTGGGCGCCTCCGTGGTCAACGCGCTGTCCGCGCGCCTCGACGTCGAGGTGGACCGCGGCGGCAAGACGCACCGCATGACCTTCCAGCGCGGCGAGCCCGGGCTGTTCTCCGACCCGGCCTCCGGGCCTGACCCGGACGCGGCGTTCCAGCCGTTCGTCGACCACTCCGAGCTCGTCGTGTCGGGCAAGGTGCCGCGGGGCCGTACCGGCTGCCGCGTGCGCTACTGGGCCGACCGGCAGATCTTCCCGAAGTCCGCGGTGTTCAGCTACGACGAGCTGGTCACCCGCGTGCGGCAGACCACGTTCCTCGTGCCGGGCCTGGAGATCCGGGTGCGCGACGAGCGCGGGCTGCCCGGCACGCCGGGTGAGGACGGGCCGCACGAGGAGGTCTTCAAGCACGACGGAGGTGCCGCCGACTTCGTCGAGTTCCTGGCCCCCGACTCGCCGGTCACCGCGACCTGGGTGCTCCAGGGCGCCGGCACCTTCAAGGAGACCGTCCCGGTGCTGGACGAGCGCGGCCACATGACGCCGCGCGAGGTGCTGCGCGACTGCGAGGTCGACATCGCGCTGCGCTGGGGCACCGGCTACGACACCGAGGTGCGCTCCTTCGTCAACATCATCTCGACGCCCAAGGGCGGTACGCACCTCACGGGCTTCGAGCAGGGCCTGCTCAAGGTGCTCCGCAAGGGTGTGGAGACCAACGCGCGCAAGCTCAAGGTCTCGGCCAAGGACGGCGCGGAGCGTATCGAGAAGGACGACGTGCTCGCGGGCCTCACCGCCGTGGTCACCGTGCGCCTCTCGGAGCCGCAGTTCGAGGGGCAGACCAAGGAGGTGCTGGGCACCGGCCCGGTGCGCCAGATCGTCTCCCGCGTGGTCGAGCAGGAGATCCACGCCCGCCTGAACTCGACCAAGCGCGACGAGAAGACGCAGGCCTCCCTGCTGCTCGACAAGATCGTCGCCGAGATGCGCGCGCGCATCACGGCCCGCAAGCAGAAGGAGATCTCGCGCCGCAAGAACGCGCTGGAGACCTCCTCGCTGCCCGCCAAGCTGGCGGACTGCCGCTCGAACGACGTGGACCGCTCCGAGCTGTTCATCGTCGAGGGCGACAGCGCGCTCGGTACCGCGAAGCTCGCGCGCTCCAGCGACTTCCAGGCGCTGCTGCCCATCCGCGGCAAGATCCTGAACGTCCAGAAGGCGTCGATCAGCGACATGCTCCGCAACGCGGAGTGCGCGGCGATCATCCAGGTGCTCGGCGCGGGCTCCGGCCGGTCGTTCGACCTGGAGGCGGCGCGCTACGGCAAGATCATCATGATGACCGACGCCGACGTCGACGGCGCCCACATCCGCACGCTCCTGCTGACGCTCTTCTACCGGTACATGAAGCCGATGGTGGAGGCCGGCCGCGTGTTCGCGGCGGTGCCGCCGCTGCACCGGGTCGAGGTGATCGGCAACGGCCGGCGCAAGAACGAGTACGTCTACACGTACTCGGAGGCCGAGCTGGGCGCCACGCTCAAGAAGCTCGACCGGGCCGGACGCCGCTACAAGCCCGACATCCAGCGCTACAAGGGTCTGGGCGAGATGGATGCCGACCAGCTCGCGGAGACCACCATGGACCCGCGCCACCGCACGCTGCGCCGTGTCACGGCCGAGCACGCCGAGGCGGCCGAGCGGGCGTTCGAGCTCCTGATGGGCACCGACGTGGCGCCCCGCAAGGAGTTCCTCATCGCGGGCGCCGCCGAGCTGGACCGCTCCCGCATCGACATCTGACCGTCGGCATCTGGTCCGGCTGCGCGATCTGACCTGGGTGCGCCCGGCGGTGCGCCGAGGGTTGGGACGGCTGCGCCCGGCTGAGCGCGCCGACCTAGACTCGGCGGCGTGAACACGACTTCTGTCCGCCCGCTCCGGGCGCTCGGTGCGGCGGCCGCCGCACTTCTCCTGACCGGCCTGCTGGCGGCCTGCGGCGGCGACGCGGCCGGGCCCGACCCGGTGGTCCCGGCGACGCTCAACGCGCAGTCGGACGCCGCCTCGCCGTCGGCCAGCGCGCCGTCGGACGACGCCTCGAAGTCGGCCGGCGCGGAGACCTTCAGCTACGCGGGCCGCACCGGAGCCACCGCGCTCGAGCTGCTGCTCGAGGCGGACCCGTCCGCCGAGGTCACCGGTGAGGGCGAGAACGCGTTCGTGACCGCCATCGGCGGCCGCGCGGCGGACGACTCGAAGAAGGAGTTCTGGTCGCTGTCCGTGGACGGCGAGCCCGCGCAGGTCGGGGCAGGCACACTGGAGACCGAGGACGGTCAGGAGATCACGTGGACGATCGAGACGTACTGACACCCCAGGCCGACGGCCGGGGACGCGACCTGACGGTCGCGGAGCTGGCGCACCGCTGGTGGCGTCCCGCGACGGTGGTGCTCGTGCTGGCCGCCGCCGTCGCGTGGCGCCTGGTCGCGCCCGGGCTGGGCGCGCCGCCGAACCTGGAGATCGCCACGGCGGCGACGTTCCTCGCGGTGCTGCTGCTGCGCAACCGCTGGGCGGCGGTCGTGCCCTTCGCCGTGGTGGCCGTCAGCGACGCGGTGCTCGGCAACACGCAGATCATGTGGTTCACCTGGTCGGCGTGGGCGGTGATCGGGCTCGGCGCGATCCTCGCGCGGCACCTGCGCGGCCCGGGCCGGTACGCGGCCGCGCTCGGCGTGGGCGTGGGCGGTTCGCTGTGGTTCTTCGCGTGGACCAACTTCGGCGTCTGGCTGATGGACGGGATGTATCCGGCGACCCTGGACGGGCTCCTCGCGAGCTACGTCGCGGGCCTGCCGTTCCTGCGCACCATGCTGCTGGGCAATCTCGTCCTGGTCCCGCTCGCCGCCGTGATCGCGTCGATGGTGGAGCGGGCAGAAGCCCGGGCAGAGGCCGCGGGCAGCCTGCGCGCGGTGCGCGGCTGAGCCGGGGCCCCCGCAGTAGTTCGCCGCCCGACGGCGGTGCGTGTGCTCGCCGGCGCGCACCGCCGTCGGGCGGCCTCTTTCGCCCCGGCACTTTCACCCGGACACTATTGCGGTTAGAGTCAGTAGCGGCCCGCTCGTGGGCCCGGACGCTCAGTGCCGAGCGCCCGAGGACCTCAACGAGGAGATCCGATGCCGAACGTCACCCGCCCGCGTGCCCTCATCGTCGCGACCCTGGTCGCGCTGGCGCTACCCGCAGCGGCCCTACCCGTAGCAGCCCTACCCGCAGAAGCCGTCCCCGCCGCCACGGCGCCGTCGACCAGTGCGACCGCCCCCGTCGCATCCGACGAACCGGACCTGCCGGACCTCCCCGACGTGCCCCTGCGGGCGCGCGCCGACGACGACTTCTACACCCCGCCGGCCCCGCTCCCCGACGGCGCCGACGGCGAGGTCGTCCGCTGGCGGGAGGAGCCGCGGCAGCTCAGCGCCCGCAGCTACCTGCTCATGTACCACTCGACGAACGCGACCGGACAGGACATGCCGGTGACCGGCCGGGTCCTCGTGCCGAGCACGACGTGGCGGGGCGAGGGACCACGGCCGATCGTCTCGGTGGCGAGCGGTACGCGCGGCGTCGGCGACACGTGCGCGCCGTCGCGCTGGCTCGACTACGAGCGGCCCCTCATCGAGCCGATGCTGCTGGCGGGCTGGGCGGTGGTGGTCACCGACTACGAGGGCCTGGGCACGCCGGGCATGCACACCTACGTCGTCGGGCAGTCGGAGGGGCGGGCCGTCATCGACATGGTGCGCGCCGCCACGAACCTGCCCGCCACCGGCCTGGAGGCCGGCGGCAAGGTCGCGTTCTCGGGCTACTCGCAGGGCGGCGGGGGAGCGATGTGGGCGGGTGAGCTGCAGCCGGAGTACGCGCCCGAGCTCGACCTGGTGGGCATCGCGGCAGGCGGCGTGCCCGCGGACCTCACCGAGGTGGCCGAGGGGCTCGACGGGCAGGTCGGGTTCGGCTTCCTGCTGCTGGCCGCCTACGGGATGGACGCCGCCTACCCCGAGCTCGACCTCGAGACGTACCTCAACGAGCGCGGCCGGGAGACCTACGAGCGGGAGCAGGACGACTGCGTGGACGCCACGCTCACGCACGCGTTCCAGAACATCGGGATGTTCACGGCGACGAACCCGCTGCGCTCCCCTCAGTGGCAGGCGCGTCTCGACGAGAACCGGCTGGGGGCCAACCCGCCGGACGTGCCGATCCACCTGTTCCACGGGACGGTCGACGAGATCGTCGCCCCGGGGCAGGCGCGGACGCTCCGGAACGAGTACTGCGCGGCCGGCGCGGACGTGCGGTGGGAGTGGCACCTCGGGGAGCACGTCTCCACGTTCGTGACCGGCGCTCCCGGCGTGATCGCGTTCCTCGACGGGCGGTTCCGGGACCGCCCCTTCCTCGGCCACTGCTGAGGGCCGAGCCAGGGTGAAATCCCTGGTGAGAGGCACTTTTTGCGCGATGTGACGACGGGTCCGGAGGCTGTTCCGGGCCCGTCGTCGTCGTGTCGCGCGGCGTTCGTCGTCCGTTCACATACGCGTCGCCGTCCGGTTAGTCCGATTGATGACGATTGAGACGCGCGTACGAGACCGTCCGCAACCCGTGAGCGAGAGGTTCTGTCATGGCCAACATCAACGTGACCTTCCAGCAGATGGAAGACGCCGCGCAGCGCATCAAGCAGGAGTCGGACGACATGCAGGCCAAGCTCGACCAGCTCCGGTCGCTGGTCGACAACCTGGTGCAGGACGGCTATGTGACGGACAAGTCCTCCAAGCGGTTCGACGAGTCCTACAAGGAGCTCGACAAGGGTGGCAAGCAGGTCATGGAGGGACTGACCGGGATCGGCGAGTACCTGAAGCAGGCTGCCGAGGCGCTCCGCAAGACCGATGAAGAGCTCGCCAACGCCCTGAACAAGTAGACCCATGGCCGACCTGGTAGTCACCTCGGTCGCCGTCGACGACGCCGCCAAGCAGCTCGCGGCGATCGTCGACGAGTTCAAGAACATGGGAAAGCTGTGGGACGACGGCACCGTCTGGGGCCACGACACCGTCAGGAAGGCGATGGACGACTTCGTCGACGACTGGTGGGTCAAGCGGGAAAAGCTGACCACGAACCTCTCCGACCTGCAGAAGAAGATGGAGCAGGCGGCCGAGCAGTGGAACAACCTCGAGATCGAGCTCGCTGCGTCGTTCGACGAGCAGTAGGAGGACGACGATGGGCGCTACCCGGCCCGGGGAATGGCAACTGCTCGACTACGACTCCGATCCCGTCCCGGCTGACGTGGCCGGTCTGGACCCGGTGATCAAGCACTACGAGGACATCGCCCTGGCGATGTCCACACAGGCCAAGCTGCTCAAGAAGATCGGCGACGGCGACGAGACCCTCCTCAAGGGCAAGGCCGCGGACGCGATGCGCAAGCGGTCCAGGGAGAGCGCCGAGGCACTGAACAAGGCGTCCGGCCGGTACGACGACATCCGGGACGCGCTGCGCACCTACCGGCCGGAGCTGGAGTACGCGCGCTCGGAGACAGGCCTCGCCCTGACGGCGGCGCAGGACGCGGCGGCCGCCCAGAAGGGCGCCGAAGGACTGCCCGACCCGGTGAACGCCGACCGGCCGGACGACGCGCCGCCGCTCACCGACAAGGAGAAGCGGGAGTCCGAGAGCCGCACCGGCAAGATCGACGCGGCGAAGGGCGACCTGGAGGCGGCGAAGGTCAAGGCGCGCACGGCGATGACCCGGCTCGACGCCGCGGCCACCGCCGCCGCGAACAAGATCCGCGAGAACTGGGGCGACGACGGGCTGCACCACAGCGGCTGGGAGGCGTTCCTGCACAAGCTGAACAAGTTCCTCAAGAAGCTCGTCGAGATCCTGATGTACATCGGGATGGCGCTGGCGGTGCTGAGCATCCTCATCCCGGGCCTGGGCATGATCACCCTCCTCGGCGTGATCGTCACCGCGGTCTCGGTGGCCGCGAGCTTCATCCTGGCCGTCCAGGGTGAGGGCAGCTGGCTGAGCGTGATCATCGGTGTGCTCAGCCTGGGCCTGATCGGGGTGGCGGCGAAGATGGCCGGCGGGCTCAAGGGTGTCCAGGGTGCGCAGCTGGGGCGCGGGGCCGGGGCCTTCAGCAGCCAGAACCGGCAGCTCCAGTTCTTGTTCCGGGACCGGGAATGGCTGCGGAGCATGATGAACATCGGCCGGAACCCCGACCTGGCGCGCCGGATCAACGACCTGACGATCACGATGGCGCCGTTCGCGAGGAACCTGCGTAGCTGGCAGGAGTTCGCCGGCAAGACCAGCGTGTCACCCGGGTGGTGGCAGATCACCCACCCGAAGTACCTCGCCACCGACTTCAGCCGGTTCATGGACCGGATCGGCGGCGGCACGTGGCGCTGGGACCGGCTCATCGGGATCAGCGACATCAAGGACGTGCAGAAGATCACCGCCGCCCTCGGCCAGCTCGGCATCACGGGTGCGGCGATCAAGCCGTGGATGTACATCGGCCCCGTCTCCTACACCTTCGGATGGGCCATGCGGCCGTTCAGCCTGATCAATCCCTCGAACTTCAATCCGGCGGACCCGCGCTGGAGCCTCGACGGCTGGCGGGACGCCGACTACAGCGGCCTGTACGGGGAGAACCCGGTCCTATGACGACCACGAACAGCGGGGAAGCCACGACGGCCGGCTGGTCGTGGCGGGTGGACCCGCCGGCCGGCTGGCTGGTGGTCCCGTCCACCCTTACCGAGGACCATGCCGACATCGCGGTGTGGGAGCGCGGCGCGGCCGGCGCCGTGCGCGTATCGCTGGAGCAGCAGCCCGACGCCGACGGCGAGCCGGTGGCCGTGCACGACGCCATGGACGACGCCGTGGGCGCCGCGCTCGACCGGATGGCCGAGGAGTCGGTAGTCAACCTCCGGGCGTTCGCCGACGGGATGGCGCCGGAGGGGCACCGGGTCGTGGCGCGTCTGGGGGTGCTGGGGCGCGGACCGGTGCCGGTGCTCGTCGCCGTCCGAGTGAGCGACCCGGCGGAGCCCGACGACGGCCTCATGGCGGCCCTCGGCGCGACGGGTGGCTACCCCGCCGCCCCGCCGACCGTCGAGTATCCGGAGCTGCCGGACGGTGACGGCGTGCGGGTGGTCCGCCTCGACGTCGGCGAGGAGACCGGCGGCGCCTGGCTGAGCGTGGGGCTCGGGCGGCGCACCGACCACTCCGACGCCGTGGTGGACACGGTGCTGGTGTGGCGCACGCAGGACGTCCTGCTCGGCGCGGCGATGGTGGACCTGCTCGACGAGCTCCTGCCCGCCGTCCGGGTCACCCGGGGTGCGGCGTGATGCGGCAGACCGAGCGCGACGTCCGCGACCCTGCCGTGGGCGGGCCGACCGACGCGTGGGCCTTCGCGCTGCCTGCCGGCTGGGCCCGCCGACGGACGGAGGCCGGTGTGGTGTACGTGCCGACCGTGCCCGTCGCGGGGATGTCGGTGCCGGCGGCCATCACCGAGGTCGAGATCTTCGGCGAGGCCGGACGCAGCCCGATCGAAGTGGTGGCCGGCGCCCTGGGCGACGGGTGCGAGGAGGCCGCACCGAGAGAGCTCGACGGACGACCGGGCGTACGCGTGGCGCGCACGCTGCGCGGGGTGCGCGGGACGCCGGGGGAGGCGCCGGAGGGAAGCGACCGTCCCGCGGTCACCACACGTCAGGTGGCCTACGTCGTCTCGCGGGACGAGGCCGAGGGCGACTGGCTGGTGCTGTCCTTCAGCACCACGTTCGGCACCGGCCCGGGCAGCGGGCTCGCGGAGCAGCTCGCCGAGACCCTCGTCGACTTCTTCGACGCGGTGATGACGACCTTCCGGTGGACCGGCCCCGGCGCCGGCCCGGTCGATCTGCCGGAGCGGACGATCCCGGGCTCGGTGTGAGCGAGCGACGTCGGACCGGTTCACTGACCAGGTTGTCAGTATTTACGTTCTAGTATGTCCGGTTCGTGTACTATCGCGCTGTTTTCCCACGAGGCAATCGAGAGGACCGATCATGGCCAACATCAATGTGACCTTCCAGCAGATGGAAGATGCGGCGCAGCGCATCAAGCAGGAGTCGGACGACATGCAGCACAAGCTCGACCAGCTGCGGTCGCTCGTGGACAACCTGGTGCAGGACGGCTACGTCACCGACAAGTCCTCCAAGCGGTTCGACGAGTCCTACAAGGAGCTCGACAAGGGTGGCAAGCAGGTCATGGAGGGCCTCACGGGCATCGGCGAGTACCTGAAGCAGGCCGCCGAGGCGCTCCGCAAGACGGACGAAGAGCTCGCCAACGCGCTGAACAAGTAGTCCCGTGCCTGACCTGGTAGTCACCTCGATCGCGGTAGACGACGCGGCCGCGCAGCTCAAGTCCGTCCTCGACGAGCTCGAGAACATGAAGGAGCTGTGGGACGGCGGCGACATCTGGGGCCACCGCACGGTGAAGAACGCCATGGGCGACTTCGTCGACAGCTGGTGGGTCAAGCGGGAGAAGCTCCAGGAAAACCTCAAGGACCTCCAGGGCAAGATGGAGAAGGCCGCGGAGACCTGGAACGACACCGAGATCGAGCTGGCGAAGTCGCTCGAGAGCGAGTAGAGCCTCAGTGAACAGAAGGAAGACTCGATGAGCGCCGCCCGCGTGGGTGAATGGCATCTGCTGGACTACGACGACGACCCTGTGCCGGCCGAGGCGTCCGGTCTGGACGCGGTGATCAAGCACTACAAAGAGATCGCCGAGATGATGACCACGCAGGCGGCGCTCCTCAAGAAGATCGGTGACGGCGACGAGACCCTGCTCAAGGGCGAGTCGGCCGATGCGATGCGCGGGCGGGCCGAGGAGAGCCACGAGCACCTCGCCGCCGCCGCGGGCCGGTACGACGACGTGCGGGTCGCGCTCGAGGCCTACCGGCCCGAGCTGGAGACCGCGCGCTCGGAGACGGGCAAGGCGCTGGCCAAGGCCGAGGACGCGGCTGCCGCCCAGAAGGGCGCGGAGGGTATGCCGGACCCGGTGAACGCGGACCGGCCGGACGACGCGCCGCCGCTGACCGAGGACGAGAAGCAGGCGTCCCAGAACCGGTCGGGCAAGATCGAGGGCGCGAAGGGCGAGCTCGCGGCCGCCAAGGCCATCGCGGTCGCGGCGATGTCGGCGCTCGACGCCGCCGCCGAGCGGGCGGCGACCAAGATCAAGGAGAACTGGGGCGACGACGGGCTCAAGCACAGCGGCTGGGACGCGTTCGTGCACGGGTTCAACAAGTTCCTCAAGGGACTGGTCGAGATCCTGGGCTACATCGGCATGGCCCTGGCGGTGCTGGCCATCCTCCTGCCGGGGGTGGGAGCGCTCGCGCTGGCCGGCCTGATCGTCGGGGTCGTGAGCCTGGTCGCCTCGATAGTGCTCGCCGCCCAGGGCGAGGCGAGCTGGATGGGCGTCATCCTCGGCGTCATCGGTGTCGCGGCCGCCGGGGTCGGGCTGGTCGTGGCGAAGTCGATCGGGGCGTCCATCAAGGCGGCGCAGGGCGCGGTCCTCGCCGGCAAGGGCGGCGCGGGCTCGTTCATCGCCACCGCGGGCGGCATCATCATCAAGCCCCTGGCGATCCAGAAGATCTCGATCATGATCACGTCCAAGCTCCCGGGCTGGGCGTCGATCGTCGCGCCGATCAAGACCTGGTCGATCAGCGGAGCCTTCGGTCTCGGCGGGCTCAGGGAGCTCAGCCTCCTCGGGCTCTGGGGCGCCAACTTCACCATCAAGCCCTGGATCTACGTCGCCGGCCCGGGCGCCATGCTGTCGGGCCTGATCAGCGGCCTCTGGGGTGGTGTGGCGCCGACGAGCTTCCCCGGCGAGGACCGCCGAGGCGACTGGACCGCGCCGACGGACTACGAGTACAACCACCTCACGACCTGAGCCGGGAGCCGATCCTTTTGAGCGCGACGACGAGACCGAGCTGGACCTGGACCATCGAGCCGCCGGACGGCTGGCTCGTGGTGCCCTCCACCGCGACCGAGCCGGCCGACGCGGTGCGGGCGTGGGAGAGCGAGGTCGTCGAGGCCCTGCTGGAGTCGTTCCTTCCCGAAGGCGCGACGGGTCCGGACGCGCCCGACCCCGATGCCGACCACGTCGCGACGGTGCGCGGCTCGCTCACGCAGACCGTCGGGAGCCTGGTGACGTTCGCCGACGAGGCGGCGACCGAGGGCGCACGGGCCATGGCGGGCGTCGGCCTGCTGGACCGCGGCCCCGTGCCCGTGCTCGTCACCGTCGGCATGGGTGACCCGGACGAGTCGGACGACGTGTTCATGACGGTGCTGGGGGCGAAGGGCGGCAACCCGGTGAGCCCGCCGAGCATCGAGTATCCCGACCTGCCCGACGGCGACGGCATCAAGGTCAGCCGGGTGGACATCGACGAGGCGACGGGCGGTGCCTGGGTGAGCGTGGCCGCCGGCCGGCGCACGGAGTTCCCGGACGGCGTCGTGGACACGGCGCTGGTCTGGCGCAGCCAGGACCTCGTCCTCGTCCCCACGATCCTCGACGCGATCGTCGACCTGCTTCCCGCCGTCAAGATCATCCGGAGCACAGTGTGAGCGACCACCCGACGAGCGAGCGCCCGGCAGAACCGGCCGAGCAGACCGGCAAGCCGACCGACGCCTGGGTCATGCTCCTGCCGCCGGGCTGGGCCCGGTTCCCGACGGGCGAGGGCCGCCAGCGTGAGCTGGACGAGGCGATCGAGCAGGTGGTCGCGCGGGCGCTGCCGGACACCATGCCGCGCGACAAGGTCGAGCCGTTCCGGCACATGCTCCGCGACGAGCTGCACAAGACCCTCGGCCAGGCGCGCGACGCCGGTACGGGCGCGGTCTACCTGCCGACCGAGCCCATGGAGGGCGTGATCGTCCCGGGCTCGATCGCGGAGATCGAGGTGGTCAGCGACGTCGGCACCGATCCGGCGCGGATCGTGACCAGCATCCTCAGCGACGGGTACGAGGAGAGCGAGCTGGTCGAGATCGACGGCCGCCCCGGCATCCGCGTGGTGCACACCGAGCACGGCATGAAGCGCGACGACCTGGAGCTGTCGACCCGGCAGGTGCTCTACGCGGTCTCGCGCGACGAGACCGACGGCGAGTGGCTGGTCCTGTCCTTCACCACGATCTGGAACAGCGAGAACACCGAGCGGCTGGCCGAGGCGATGGTGTTCTTCTTCGACGCCGTGATGTCCACCTTCCGGTGGGCCGGTCCCGGCACGAACCCCCTGAACCTCCCGGAGCGGAGCGTCCCGGGCTCCGCGTGAGCCCGGTCGACCGAAGCGCCGGCCCTTCCGCGCGACCACTGCCGCACGAGCCCTGCCGCACGAGCCCTGCCGCATGAACTGCCGCACGAACCACCTGACTGACGCGACACATCTGAAGACGGAGCAACCGTGCACCACGCCCATCGCGCCGCCGCGGCACTTGCTGCTGCAGCCCTGTTCATGACCGCCGTCGCGGTGCCCGCCGCGACAGCCGCACCGCCCGCCGTCGTCCAGGTCGTCGGCGGCACCGCTCTCGCCGCGGACGAGGGCAAGGGCGAGAAGGTCAAGTACTACGTCATGAAGTCCAGCCCGGACGGGGAGCCGGAGTTCCTCTTCCAGATCGCCGAGCGATACCTGGGCGACGGCAACCGGTACAAGGAGATCTTCGAGCTGAACAAGGGCCGCGTCCAGCCTGACGGCGGCACCCTGACCGACGAGGAGACCGTGCTGCCGGGCTGGGTCATGCAGCTGCCCGACGACGCCGAGGGCGAGGGCATCGAGGTCGGCGTGCTGCCGACCGGACCGGCGGCCGGCACACCGGCGGGCGACGCGTCCCCGGACGGCTCGGCCGCGCCGTCGGTGCCCTACTACGTGATCGGCAAGACGAAGAAGGGCGAGACCGAGTACCTGTACCTGATCGCCGAGCGGTTCCTGGGCGACGGCGAGCGGGCCAGGGAGATCTTCAAGCTGAACAAGGGGCGCGTCCAGCCGGACGGCGGCGTGCTCACCGACCGGGACCAGGTCGAGGTGGGCTGGGTGCTCCAGCTTCCCGAGGACGCCAAGGGCAAGGCGGTGCAGCACGGCCCGCTCCCGGGCCCGACCGCCGAGCCGAGCGCCTCGGCGTCGAGCACTGCCGGTGGCCCGGACACGGGGGAGCAGGCCGCGGCGAGCCCGTCGTGGATGGTGCTCGTCCTGATCGGCCTCGGCGTCCTGGCCCTGGTGGGCGCGGTCGGGTTCGGCGTGGTGCTCGTGGCCCGGCGGCTGCGCGGCCGCGAGGAGCCCTTCGACGACAGCCTGCTGCGCACCGACACGTCGGCGTCGTGGATGGTGGACCGGGCGCTGCGCGTGCTGCTCGCCTCGTGCGAGCGGGAGGGCATCGAGGTGCCCGGCGTGACCGGCGTGTTCATCGAGGGCGGCGCCATGCGGCTGCGGCTGGCGAGCCCGGCCTCCCCAGCACCCGACCCGTGGGTGGCCAACGAGGACGGGCAGAGCTGGTCCGCACCCCTCGCCAAGCTGCAGTCGGCGCCCGCCAGCGAGGCCTCGACGGCGCAGTTCGCGCGGCTGGTCACGCTCGGTATGGCGGAGACCGGCCGGGTCCTCGTCGACTTCGTCCGGGCCAGGGGCGTGATCAGCCTGGACGGCCCCACGCGGGCGCGGCACGAGGTGCTGCGCCGCTGGCTGGGCGAGCTGACGGGCAACCCGTGGTCGAACGACCCCCGCGTGGTCATGGTCGGCAACGGCCTGCCGCAGGCGGAGCAGGTGGAGTACCTGTCCGCGATCGAGCAGGTGATCCCCGAGCTGGGCGTCGGCGACGGCGGCGTGCTCGTGCTGTCACAGGCGCCGTCCGTGACGCAGCAGGACCTCCTGGCGGCCCGGTTCGCCGACCCGCGCTTCACCTGGGTGGTGATCGTGCTCGGCGAGTCGAGCTCGGCCAAGTGGCGCATCCGGGCCGGCGACGACGGGTGGCTGCGCAGCGGGTTCCTCCCCGACGTCCGCTACACCGAGCAGACGGCTGTGAGGCGGGCCGGTGAGTGACCGCCGAACGATGAGAGCGGTACGTGCCGTGGCCGCCGTCGTCCTGACGGCGCTCGCGGCGTCGGCCCTGGCGACGCTGCCGGTGTCGTCCGTCCTGCCGGTTCCACCGGCCCAGGCAGCCGAGGAGGTGGTCCTGCTCTCGCAGGGCAGGCCCGCCGTGGCCTCGTCCCTGGAGAAGCCGGAGTTCCCCGCGCGCAACGCGGTGGACGGCAACTCACAGACCCGGTGGTCCAGCGCGTTCAGCGATCCGCAGTGGCTACGTATCGACCTGGGACGGACCACCGTCGTGCACCGGGTCGAGATCGACTGGGAGGCCTCGTACGCGACCGACCACCGGATCGAGCTGTCGGTCGACGGCGAGACGTGGGAGACGCACTGGTTCGGGACGGGCGACGGCGGCAACGACGTGCACAACATCCGGGGCACCGGCCGGTACGTGCGGATGTACTCGGGGGCGCGCAGCGGCACGGCGGGCAACTCGATCTGGGAGATGCGCGTCTACGGCGAGCCCGAGAAGAAGGCGGCGGCCCCGGAACAGCCGGCGAGCCCGAAGCCGGAGCAGAGTGTCGAGGCGAGCGCGAGGCCGAGCGCCACGCCGACGGCGTCGCCGAGCCCGTCGCCGGAGGCGTCACCCCTGCCGAGCCGCAGCGGGCCGCCGGGTTCCGTCCTGTACTACGTCATCAGGACGGAGCCGGACGGAACCGTCGAGAAGCTCAACGACATCTCGGAGAGGTTCCTCGGTGACCGCAACCGGTGGCCGGAGATCGCCGAGCTGACCGAGGGCCACCGGCAGCCCGACGGCGAGTACATGACCGACCCGAGGAAGCCGAGGCCCGGCTGGGTGCTCAAGATGCCCAAGGACGCCACGGGCAAGGGGCTGCGGTTCGGCCCGCTCCCCGGCTACGAGCCGGCGTCACCGTCGCCGTCGGCCACGCCCGCGGCGTCACCGAGCCCCGTCGACGTGTCGGACGCCGAGGCGGCGAGCAGCTCCGTCCCGTGGCCCACGATCGGCTGGGCCGGGGCGGCGCTGCTGGTGCTCGGCCTGCTGGTCGGCCTCGTGACCTGGCTCGTGCGGCGGCGGAAGCGGCACGAACCGTTCGACGACAGCCTGCTGCGCACCGACACGTCGGCGGCGTGGACCGTAGACCGGGCGCTGCGGGTGCTGATGGCGGCGTGCGAGCGTGACGGGCTGGAGGTGCCCGGCACGACCGGCGTGTTCATCGAGGGCAGCTCGCTGCGGCTCCGGCTGACCAACCCGGCGTCGCCCGCCCCGGAACCGTGGACCGTGAGCGAGGACGGGCAGAGCTGGTCCGCGCCGCTGGCGAAGCTGCAGTCGGGCGCGGCGTCGGAGGGCTCGACCGCCCAGTTCGCCCGCCTGGTGAACCTGGGGATGGGGGAGACGGGCCGGGTGCTCGTGAACTTCTCGGTCGCCAGGGGCGTGATCAGCCTGGACGGCCCGACCCGGGTGCGGCACGAGGTGCTGCGCCGGTGGCTCGGCGAGCTGACCGGCAACCCGTGGTCGAACGAGCCGCGCGTCGTGATGGTCGGCAACGGCCTGCCGCAGCCCGAGCAGGTGGAGCACCTGGCCGGGATCGAGCAGGTCGTGCCGGAGCTGGAGGTCGGTGACGGCGGCGTGCTGGTGCTGTCGCAGGCGCCGTCCGCCGCGCAGCAGGACATGCTCGCGGCACGGTTCGCGAGCCCGGAGTTCACCTGGGTGGTGATCGTGCTGGGCCAGTCCCCGTCGGCGAGGTGGCGGTTCACCGCCGGCGACGACGGCTGGCTGCGTAGCGGGTTCCTGCCCGACGTGCGCTTCGACGAGCAGACCGCCGTGCGGCGGGGAGGCGAATGACATGCATGCACTGATCACCACGCGGCACGGCGCGCGCGAGGCGCTCCTGTCCCTCGACCTGGACGAACGCACCAGCACCGCGGACCTGGCCGAGCGCCTGGCCGCCGAGGTCGGTGCGCCCAGGGGCAGCACGATGTACGTCGACGGCCGGGTGGTGTGGGACGGCGGTGTGCAGGACCGCCCGGTGTCAGATCCTTCGGGGGCGGACGGCGGCCGGGTAGCTGCCGGCCTGCTCGTCGCGGCGTCGGGCATCCGCGACGGCGCAGTCGTCACGTTCGGCGAGCCGGACCTGCGGGGCGGTGTCCTGGGCGGTCCGGTCGACCTGTGCATCACGGGTGGCACGGGCGCCGGCTCGGTGGTCCGGCTCGGCGTCGGCGAGTCGGTGCTGCAGGTGGGGCCGGACGGCCGCATCCGGGTGGACGAGCCGCGCGAGGGCGGGCGGCCCGCTGTGGTGGTCGTCGTCGCGCTGGACGGCGGGGTACGGGTGCGCCGTCTGCCGGACCCGCGCTCCGCGGGTCACGCGATCCACCTGGACCGGCTGGACGAGCCGCTGGGCGAGGACGAGGCGCCGTGGGCGGTCGGTACGCAGCTGCGGATGGACCCGAGCGTGCTGACGGTCCAGCCGGCCACGCGGCCCGACGCCGACCTGCGTCCCGCCAAGGAGCCGGGCCACCTCGACTACAACCGGCCGCCGCGGCTGCTGCCGCCCATGCCCGCGACGCACTTCCGCCTGCCCGCCGAGCCGGTCGCGCCCGCGCGCAACCCGCTGCCGTGGCTCGGCATGGCCATGCCCGCGGTGCTGGGCATCGTCATGGCGATCGTGTTCCGGTCGCCGTTCTACCTGATGTTCGCGCTGGCCTCGCCGCTGATGGGCTGGGGCAACTGGTGGATGTCCAAGCGCAACGGCGTGATCACGCACAAGGAGCGCCTCAAGCAGCACGCCGAGGAACGGGCCGCGCTGGAGGAGGAGGTGCTGGACGCCGTGCGCCGCGAGCAGCACCGGCGCCGGGTCTCCAGCCCGGGGGCCGCCGAGCTGCGGCTCATCGCGACCACGCCGACCCGCCGGCTCTGGGAGCGCCGCAGCACCGACGGCGACCACCTCACGGTGCGGCTCGGGCTGGCGGACGCGACCAGCCGGGTCGAGGTCGAGGACAGCGCCGAGCCCGAGCACCGCCGCAAGACCCGCGCGACCGTGCGGTCCGTGCCGGTCACGGTGCCGCTCAAGGAGGCCGGGGTGGTCGGCCTGGCCGGCCCGGGGGACTGGCCGCGCCGTCGGGCACGCTGGATGGTGGGCCAGCTCGGTGTGCTGCAGAGCCCGCGCGACGTCCAGGTCTACGTGCTGACCAGCTCGGAGCACGTGCAGGCCTGGGCGTGGGCGGCGTGGCTGCCGCACGTGCGGCCGTCGTTCGGCCAGGAGGCCGTTGCCCTGATCGGGACCACCACGGAGACCCTGTCGGCCCGCGTTGCCGAGGTGAACTCGCTGATCACGCAGCGTCGCGCCGCCATGGAGGGGTCGAGCAACAAGGTCCTGTCCGGCCCGCAGGTGGTCGTGGTGCTCGACGGCGCCCGTCGGCTGCGCGCGCTCCCCGGCGTCGTCTCCATCCTGCGCGACGGCCCCGGCGTCGGCGTGAGCGTCGTCTGCCTGGACGGCGACGAGCAGCTGCTGCCCGAGGAGTGCACGGTCGTGGCGCTCGCCCGGGTCGACGGCGGCATGACGCTGCGCCGGCAGGACGCCGACGACCTGCGGTCCGTGCTGGTCGACGAGGTGCAGGACGACTGGTACGAGCCCGTCGCCCGCGCCGTCGCCGCGGTGCACGACGTGACCGCCACCGAGGGCGAGGGGCTCATCCCCGACTCCGCAAGGCTCGTCGAGGTGCTCGGCATCGAGGAGGTTGACGCCGAGCAGATGGTGGCCCGGTGGCGCATGATCTCGAACGGCGGCAAGGGCAGCACGGCCGCCGTCATCGGTGTCTCGCTGGACGGGCCGTTCGCGCTCGACATGGTCCGCGACGGGCCGCACGCCCTGGTGGGTGGCACCACCGGATCGGGCAAGTCGGAGTTCCTGCAGACCGTCGTCGCGTCGCTCGCGGTGGTGAACACGCCCGAGACCATGAACTTCGTGCTCGTCGACTACAAGGGCGGCGCCGCGTTCAGCCAGTGCGAGCAGCTGCCGCACACCGTCGGCATGGTCACCGACCTCGACTCCCACCTCGTGGAACGGGCGCTCGACTCGCTGCGCGCCGAGCTCACCTTCCGCGAGCACATCCTCGCCGCCGCCGGGGCCAAGGACCTGGAGGACTACCTCGACGCCCAGGGGCGCGGGTACGTGGGACCCACGCTGCCGCGCCTGATGATCGTCATCGACGAGTTCGCCTCGATGGCCCGCGAGCTGCCCGACTTCGTCGCCGGGCTGGTCAACATCGCCCAGCGAGGCCGCTCGCTCGGCATCCACCTGATCCTCGCGACGCAGCGTCCGTCCGGCGTCATCTCCCCGGAGATCCGGGCCAACACCAACCTGCGGGTCGCCCTGCGGATGACCGACAAGAGCGAGTCGAAGGACGTCATCGACGCGAACGAGGCGGCGGACATCGCCAAGTCGCAGCCTGGCCGGGCCTACGCCCGGCTCGGGAGCACGTCGCTGATCCCGTTCCAGTCCGCCCGCGTGGGCGGACGGCGGCTGTCGCTGACCGACCTCGGGCAGGTCGACCCGCCGTTCGTCGCGCGCGTGTCGGTGGCCGACCTCGGCGGCCCGCCGCCGAGCCGGCCCCGCGTGAAGCGGCAAGAGAACGTCGAGACCGACCTCGCCGCGCTCGTCGAGACCCTGCGCGAGACCGCCCGGCTGGGCGGCTGGCCCGCGCCGCGCCGGCCGTGGCTGCCGGCGCTCCCGGACCTGCTGTCCCTCGACGGACTGGCGCAGCCGACCGCCCGCTCGCAGTTCGCGTGGGCGCTGGAGGACTCGCCCGCGGACCAGCGCCAGGGCCCCGCCCTGATCGACCTCGACGACTTCGGGCACCGGTACGTCATCGGCGCCCCGGGCAGCGGGCGTTCGACGACGCTGCGCACCGTGGCGTTCGCCGCGGCGAACGGCATGTCCGTGGCCGACCTGCACCTGTACGCGCTCGACTGCGGCAACGGCGCGCTCACGGTGCTGAACGAGCTGCCGCACACGGGCGCCGTCGTGCAGCGTGGGCAGGCCGAGCGGGCCAAGCGGCTGCTCACGCGCCTGCAGGCCGAGCTCGGGCGGCGCCAGCAGGTGCTCGCAGCGGGCAACTTCGCCAGCGTCACGGAACAGCGTGAGCTCGCCGACCCGGGGACCGGGCTGCCGCGCGTGCTCGTGCTGATCGACCGCTGGGAGAGCTTCATGAGCACCTACGGCGAGATCGACAGCGGCAAGCTCGTCGAGATCGTGCAGGAGTTGCTGCGCGACGGCGCGAGCGCGGGCATCCACCTCCTGGTCGCCGGCGACCGCAGCCTGCTGTCGAGCCGGATGAGCGTGCTGACCGACGACTCCCTCGTGCTGCGGCTGACCGACCGGTTCGACTACGGGATGGTCGGCATCAACCACAAGAAGCTGCCCGAGGAGATCCTGCCCGGACGGGCCTTCCGGTCGGGTTCCGGGCTCGAGGTGCAGGTGGCGATCCTCGGTGACGACCCGTCGGGCCGCGCCCAGACGGGCGCCGCCCGCCGGATGGCGGCCGAGATCCGGGAGCGTTCGCAGGTGGCGCCCGGGACGGGCCCGTTCCGCGTGGACGACCTGCCCTCGACGATCACCGTGGACGCGGCGTACCAGTACGTCGGCCCGGAGGCGGCCCAGCCGATGTGGGCGCTGCTCGGCGTCGGCGGCGACGACCTGACGGCGTTCGGCATGGACCTCGCCGGGGACGCGCCAGCGTTCCTGGTGGGCGGGCCGTCCAAGTCGGGCCGGTCCACGATGCTCGCGGTCATGACGGAGTCGCTGCTGCGCGGCGGCACCCAGGTGGTGATCCTCGCGCCGCGGCCGAGCGTCCTGCGCGACTTCGAGGGGCGGGCCGGCGTGCGCGCCGTGCTGACCGGTGCGGAGGTCACGGAGGAGGAGCTGGCGCCGCACCTCGACCCGGACGGTACGCCGGTGGTGCTGGTGGTGGACGACGGCGAGCTCGTGGCCGATGCCCCCGCGAAGACCTGGCTCCGGGCCTACCTGCGCACGGCCGCCGACAACCGGCGCGGCCTGATCCTCGGCGGCGACGCGTCCGAGGTGGCGGGCGGGTTCTCCGGCTGGCAGGTCGACGTCAAGAAGAGCCGGCGCGGTGCGCTGCTCAGCCCCCAGGACCGGTTCGACGGCGACCTGGTGGGCGCGAGCCTGCCGCGGTCGGCCGTCGCCACGCAGGTCACGCCGGGCAAGGCGCTGGTGCACCTCGGGTCGGGGGAGCTGATGACGGTGCTGGTGCCGACGCTGTAGGGGTTCGCTGTAGGGGTTCTCGCTGTAGGGGGTCGCGGTTGGGTTGGCGACGGGGTTCACGGATGGTGCGCGCGGGGACGGGCGTGGCGGTCGCGCGCGTCGTCCGTCGTCGTGCCACCGTAGGTGCGTGCCAGCGGACGATCAGTTCGATCTCGACACCGCCGTCGACGCGCTCTACGCGAGGCCTCTCGACGAGTTCATCGCCGCGCGCGACGCCGCCGTCCGCCAGGCGACGGACAACGGCGACCGCCTGGGTGCCGCGCGGGTCAAGCGACTGCGGAAACCGTCGGTCGCCGCGTGGGTGATCAACCAGGTCGCGCGGGAGCACCCCGACGAGATCGGGGCGCTCGCGACGCTCGGCGACGAGCTGCGTGCCGCTACGCAGGACCGGGACCGCGCCCGCATCCGGGCGCTGGACCACCTGCGGCGTGAGCGCACCGACGCACTGGTCCGCGCCGTCCGCGAGTCGGGCGAGGTGGGCGGACGGTCCGTGTCGTCCGCCGTGCTCGACCGGATGACCGAGACGCTGACCGCCGCCGTGATGGATCCGGACGCCGCGGCGGTGGTCCGTGCAGGACGTCTGTCCCGGGCGCTGCAGCACGTCGGGTTCGGGATAGTGGACGAGGAGGGCGAGGAGGCCGAGCTCGTCGAGCTGCGTCCGGCGACGTCGGAGGCCGGAGGGCCGGAGGATGCCGGAGAGCCGGAAGGCGAGGGGCGGCCGAGGGCGACGGGGCGGTCGAAAGCGGCTGTGGCGCCGAAAGCGGCGGCGTCGAACAGGACTGGGCGGTCCAAGCCGAAGGAGGCGCCGACCGCCGACGAGACCGATCCCGCGGAGGCGGACCTGGTCGCCGCGGAGCATGCGGTGGAGGAGACCTCCGCGCGGGTCGATGTGCTGGAGGCGCGCCGTGACGAGATTCGCGAGCGGCTTCGCGCCGCGGACGAGGTGATCGAGCGCGGGGAAGACGAGGTCGAGCGCCTCGACCGGGAGCTGGAGCGGCTCACCGCCGAGCGAGACGCAGCGAGCGAGGCCCTCGACGACGCCCGGGAGACGGCGAACGAGGCACGCACCGACCTGGAAGCCCTCGAGGACGAGCTCGACGACGCCGTGGAACGCGCCGCCGAAGCCCGCCGCCGGCGCCGGGAGGCCCGCGGACGGTAGGGATAGCGGGTTGGCCGGATCAGCGGGGAGCTGCTGGGCGGTGCGCTGGATGGGTGGTCGGGCCGGCGAACGGTGAGGTGCGAAGCGTCGCGGACGGCTTTGGCATGCGGAAATTTCGGTGTCACCCGAGGCGGCATCGAGGCGGTCAGAAGTTATCCACAGATTTGAAATCCGGCGAGCGGATCGTACGAGTGTTCGAGATAATAGGTACAGCGAGGAAGTCAGAACTAGAGGCAAGTGATCGAGTCGGGCGGGGGTGGGAACGGTGGAGCAGACGACGAACAACGGACCCGCCGGCGGCCTGCCTGCTCCGGCCTCGATCGAGGATGTACTGGCCCGGATCGAGAACGAGATAGACCACCTCACCGCCCTGACAAACCCCGAAACCCTGACCGGATGGGACGCCCCGACGATCACTCGCCTGGCTGATGCGCACACCCGTATTCGTCGGCTGACCGGCCGGTTGGACGGTGTCCGGTACACCCTGCTGCCCCGCATCGAGAACGAGGGCTCGTGGCGCTCCGGTGGCGCGGCCCGCACGTTCACGACCTGGCTGCGCCTGCGAGAAGGCATCTCCGCGTCCACCGCGGGTAAGGACATGACGATCGCCCGCCGTCTCGCCACTGCGCTGCCCGTGACGCGGGAGCGGCTGGTCGCCGGAACCCTCGGCGCGGATCACGCCCGGGTGATGACCGAGGTTGCACCCACCAGCGAGACCCGTACCGACGCACTGGCCTGGTTGATCGACACCCGCACCGGGCACACCACCACACCGGAACAGTTCGTCCAGTCCGTTGCGGTCGACTTCCCCGACCCGGCAGACGACCCCGACGGCACCACCACCCGTGAGCTGGTCACCCAGGTCCTGGAGACCGCGATCACCGAGGGAACCCTGGTCACCGGTGAGGGCGTCGTCTTGCGCGAAGCCAATGTGTTGAACGCGGACCAGTTCCGGAAGGTGGCGCGCCGGTTCGCGACCATCACCGACCCCGACACCGACGACCTCGACGACGACAAGGCCGCCCAGGGCGAGTTCCTGGACCTGGCCAAGACGTTCGGCGGGTACCACGTGGCCGGGTTCCTCACCGATGAGCACGGCCTGCAGCTCACGACCGCAATCAACGCCATGATGGGCGCCCCGTCAGCAGAGGACAGCCGCACCACCACGCAACGCCGCGCACAAGGCCTCGCGGATGTGGCGCGGGTTGTCCTGGACACGAACCAGGCCTCTCCGGGGGCGGCGATCGCGCCGCACCTGAACGTCACGGTGTCCTGGAATGAGTTCGTCACCCAGGTCACCCGGACCCGGGACGGCCTGTGCCTGACCTGCGGGCAGACCGCACCAGAGCGCGGCAACCGCCCGGGCACAAGTCCGAGCGTCCCGGACACCGGCACCAGCGCTGGCACTGGCACTGGCACTGGCACTGGCACCAGCACCAGCACTGGCACCAACTCGGGTGCGGATGTCGGTGCAGGGCCGGTGAGCACCGGCCCAGCGGCCGGAAGCCCGACCGATAGCCCGGCGGGAAGCCCGAATGGAAGCCCGAGTGGAAGCCCTGGCGGGAGCCTCACCGAAAGTCCGACCGGAGGTCCGGGTGGCTGGAGTACCGCGGCTACGACCGTGTCCGGGTTCTTGTCCTCCGGTGGTCCGGTGTTCACCGAGACCGGTGGTCGTGCCCCACGCGCGCTGGTGCGCCGCCTGGCGTGTCACAGTGCGGTCACCCGGATCGTGTTCGGACCCGACGGCGCCGTCCTCGACGTGGGTCGGGCCCAACGCACCGTGACGGGACAGATGCGCCGGGCTGTGATCGCCCGCGACCAGCACTGTGTCTACCCGGGATGTGACCAGCCACCGTCACGGTGCGAGGTCCACCACGCGATCACCCACTGGGCCGACGGCGGCGACACCTCAGTGACCAACAGTGCATTGCTGTGCTGGTACCACCACCAGCTCGTCGATACCAAGGGCATCACCATGCACTGGACCGGCAAGCCAGCCACGAACACCACGGCCGGTGCCCTCCTGGAGACCGGGTGGGCCTTCACCGACGCCCGCGGGCACCGCATCCGTCTACCTGAAGCCATCGAAGCCCAACCTCCGCCCACCACCGAAGTAGCCTGAGCGGCCGGCCGGACCCCGCGAACCCAACGAAGCCGCCTGACCGATCCCGCCCACAAGTCCGACCCGCCAACCCGATCGGCCCAGCCCCCCGACCGACGGACCCATCTGACCGACCGACCCACCTGACAAGAGCCAAGCCCCGGACGGGCAGATCCGCACACGCTGGACCCGCCCGCCACCATCGCCAAACGGTGGCCGCAGGGCCGGTCTTCGTCGGTACCGTCCCAGCGAACATGCCCCGAAGCCGAGAGGCGAGCCGGACTACACCGTGATGGCGTCCGCCACGATCTCGCGCTCGGAGCCCGCGGCGAGGCGCCAGACGGCGTCGGCCAGGTCGTCGGGGTCGAGGGTCGTCGTGGGAAGGCCGAGGCCGGGTGCGCCGTCGGCGTTCGCGGGCAGGGAGGTCAGCATGCGGTGGATGTCTCCGCGTTCGATGAGTCCGCCGACCACCAGGGATCCGACGTGGATGCCCTCGGGCGCTGCGGCCTCGGCGAGAGTCAGGGCATAGGTGCGCAGCGCGGCCGAAGCCGGCGCGAACGGTCCGAGGAACGGCAGCGGGACCAGCGCGCTGAGCCCCGCGACGTAGACGATCGCGCCTTGGCCGCGTTCGCGCATCCCGGGCAAGACCAGCCCCGCCAGCTCGACGGCGGGCTCCACCACCTGGGCGGCTGCGGCGCGCACCTCGTCCGGGCCCGTCTCGAGGATGCCGACGGGCGGGGCTGCGGGGTTGTCCGCGCCCGGCCCGTGATAGACGACGTCGATCTGTCCGAGCTCGCTCTGGATCTCGTCGATCGCGCGACGTATCTCGCCGGGAGCTCGTACGTCCGCGGCGACCGCGACCGCGCGGACGCCGACCGAGCGCAGGTCGTCCAGGTAGCCCTGGTGCCGATCTGCGCTGCGGGAGACGAGACCGACGTCGTATCCCTCCGCGCCGAAGCGACGGGCTACCGACATGCCGAGCCCGGGACCGGCGCCCAGGACCAGCAGGGTGGGGGAGGTGCTCACTCTTGTCTCCTCGTCGTCAACTTGCCGCCCGTTGGATACGGTGACGGGATCGATCCTCACGGTCGCGCGGACGTCTCGGAAGAAGGCACTTTCATGTCAGATGGGAACACCGGTGTGCCCCACATGGTCGCCGCCGCCATCGGCGCCGGGCTGCCAGGAAAGGTCCCGGTCGAGGAGTACGAGGCGTGCCCGGTCACGCACGCGGTCCGGATGCTGGGCGACAAGTGGACGCTGCTCGTCCTCATGCTGCTCGCCGAGCGTGCGCACCGGTTCAACGAGCTCCACCGGCGGGTGGACGGGATCAGCCAGCGGATGCTGACGCGCACCCTCCGGACGCTGGAGGACGACGGGCTCGTGGTCCGGACCGTGTTCCCGACGGTCCCGCCGGGCGTCGAGTACGGGCTCACGGCGCGGGGTCGTGAGCTGCTGGTCCCGCTGTCCGCCCTGGCTGACTGGGTGGTGCGGGACAGCGCGGCGTAGGCGGGGCGGCGGCGGTCGTACACGGAGGCGCTCGTCAGACAGCGGCGCTCGTCACCCGGCGGCGGTCGTCACGCGACCGGCAGGCGCACCGGGTCCACCGCGAGCTGGAGCCGCTCCCTGACCCACCAGTCGCCGGTGCGGCGCCGCTCCTCCGGCGTCGTGTACCGGTAGCGGTGCAGGACCGCCCGGACGGCGCGCGGTCGCCGGCCGTCGAACGGGTCGTGGCGCAGCAGCCGCAGGGTCTCGGGGTCGGCCTCCAGCAGCCGGCGCAGGAACACCGTGAACCACCGCGCGGAGTGGCCGAGCGGCAGGAACCACATGAGCCAGTCCAGGCGCAGGTGATAGGGCGCGACCTGCGGCGGACGTCGGCCGACCGGTCCGGGCTTGGCGCGGAACTCGTACTCGACCCAGTCGTCGGGGCCGGGGTCGTCCGCGAGGGTGCCCTCCACGGTGATCTCGTCGCGCCGCCGGGTGATCGACCCGAACGCCCCGTAGGCATTGACCAGCCGAAACGGCTCGAAGCTCGCGTTCATCCGCTGGTTGCGGGAGGCGAGGTTGAGGGCCGGCCGGACCGACAGCGCCAGGAGCAGCAGGGCCACGGCGCTGACCACGACCAGGAAGTCGAGTGGCGCGGCGGGCGCGGCGGCAGCCCCGGCGGACGTCGCAGCCCCGGCGGACGACGACGCTGCCGCCCCGCCGTCGCCGGGCAGCCCGAGCAGGCCGAGCAGGCCGCCCAGCCAGGCCCACGTGCCGTCGTCGACCACGCCGAGCGACAGGACGATGGTGGCCCAGTTGAGCCAGGCGAAGTTGCCGGTCAGCACCAGCCAGCCCTGGGTGAGGACGAACGCCAGGGCGGCGACCGACGGGAACGGCTGCGGGAGCAGCAGGAGCCACGGCAGGAGCAGCTGGGTGACGTGGCTGCCGGCGACCTCGAACCGGTGCCACCAGCGTGGCAGGTGGTGGGCGTGCCAGGAGAACGGGCCGGGCAGCGGCTGCGTCTCGTGGTGGTAGTTGAGGGCGGTGAGGTCGCGCCAGGCGGTGTCGCCGCGCCACTTGATCAGGCCGGCGCCGAGCTCCAGCCGGAACAGCAGCCAGCGCACCGCGAAGATCATCAGGAGGGGCGTGCCCACGGCGTCGGACCCGAGGAATGCCGCGAGGAATCCCGCCTCGCACAGCAGGGTCTCCCAGCCGAAGGCGTAGAAGGTCTGCCCCACGTTCACGAGCGACAGGTAGAGCCACCACAGCGCGAGGAACACGAGCGCGGGCACCCACCAGGGCCCGGCCTGCGGCAGTCCGACGACGACGCTCGCCCCCAGCAGCATGCCGCACCAGGCGACCGCCACGAGCAGCCGGTCGGAGTAGCGCAGGCCGCGCAGCCGGAACAGGGAGGGCCCGTCGCGCCAGTGCGTGCGCGCGACATACCTCGGCACGGGCTGGAAGCCGCGTTCCCCGAGCAGCGGCCGGAACTGACGCAGCGCGCCGAGGAAGGCGAGCGCGTACAGCGCGCCGAAGCCACGCTGGAGCAGCGTGCGCGCCACGTCGTAGTCCGCGCTCGACCACCAGCCGAGCCAGTCGGGCAGCGTGCCCATGTCCCTACGCTATCCGCTGCTCAGCCGCGATGACGGCCGTCGCACAGCCACGGTGACGGTCGAGATGACGGTCGAGATGACGGTCGAGATGACGGCAGCGGTGACGCCCGCCGTGGCCGTGAGATCACCCGGCGGATCGTCGATGGCCAGGATCCTTTACGGGCGGGCGGACGTACCGTGGAAGAACCACGCGGCCATCGACGACCACGCGGTCAACGATGATCGAGGAGGCCCGTCATGTCTGCACTGGAGTCGAAGAGCTTCGACGAACCGGATGAGGTCCGGCCGTTCGCCGCCAAGGGCGAGGTACAGATGGTCACGCTCGCCGACAGCATGGTCAGCAAGGGTCGTTTCGAACCCGGCTGGCGGTGGTCCGAGCACGTGAAGCCGATCGCCGGCACCGAGAGCTGCCAGTCGCCGCACTTCCTGTACGTCATGTCGGGGCGGATGCACGTCGCGATGGACGACGGCACCACCGCCGAGGCAGCCCCGAACCAGGTGGTGCGCATCGAGCCGGGGCACGATGCCTGGGTGGTCGGTGACGAGCCGTGCGTGGTCGTCGACTTCGGGATGTCGCCCGCCTATGCCACGAGCGGGTCCTGAGTCCTGGAGCCGCGCGTTGGGATCCGCGAGTTCGGGACCACGCCGTCAGGCGCGCAGCGCCGGCAGCACGTGCTCGCCGAACGCCTCGATGAAAGCGTCCTGCTGCTTGCCCACGTGGTGCAGGTAGAGGCGGTCGGCTCCGGCGTCGCGCAGGGCGGCCAGGTGCCCCGTCAGCTCGCCGAGGTCGGACGAGACCAGCACGGCGCGCCGCACGTCCGCGATGCCGACGTCCGCGGCGAGGGCGTCGAACTCGGCGGTCGTCGCGGTGTCCGCGGCGACCTCGGGCGGGCCGGTGAGCGTGTGCCATTGGTCCAGCGCCGTCGCCTCGGCCTCCGCCTCGGTGGGCGCCCACGAGAGGTGCACCTGGACGGCGATCTCGCCCTGGCCCCCGGCCTCCCGGTACGTCTCGATCATCTGCCGCAGCTCCGCGACCGGCTTGTTCACGGTGACCAGGCCGTCCGCCCAGGTGGCGTGCCGGCGCGCGGTGGCGACGGTCAGGGCCGGGAGGATCAGCGGCGGCATGGTCTCGGGAAGCGTCCAGAGCCGTGCCTGACGCACGACGACGCGGCCCGTGTGGTCCACCTCCTCGCCGCGCAGGAGCGCCCGGATCACCTGCACGCACTCCGCCAGGCGGGCGTCCCGCTCGGGCTTGGGCGGCCACGGGTCACCGGTCACGTGCTCGTTCAGGTTCTCGCCCGAGGCGAGGGCGACCCAGAGCCGCCCCGGGTACATCGCCCCGAGGGTCGCGATGGCCTGCGCGACGATCACCGGGTGGTAGCGCTGGCCGGGCGCGCACACGGTGCCGAAGGACAGCTCCGTGCCGGCGAGCGCGGCGCCGAGCCAGGACCACGACAGCCCCGACTCGCCCTGCCGCTCGCTCCACGGCGCCACATGGTCGGAGCACATCCCGGCGTCGAAGCCGGCGTCCTGCGCGAGCCGGGCCACGCGCAGTGCTTCCGTCGGGTGGAGCTGCTCGTGGGAGACGTGGAAGCCGATGACGGTCATCGCTTCTTCTCCGGGTTCCCGCCCGCCGGCTCCACCGCCGGGTCGTCCACCGCGCCGCCGTCGACCGTGCGCCGCAGCCACCGGTAGCCGTACCCGGCGACGGGGATGCGCCCGTCGGTCTCGACGGGCGGGTAGTCCTGGTCCACGTGCACGTCGACGTAGCGCGCGAGGCCTGCCGCGAGCGCCGAGGCCTCGTCGGCGGGCAGCTTGGCGACGACGTCCTCGTCCGCGAGGTTCGCGAGCAGGAGGACGCTGGACTCCGCGACCTGGTAGCGCAGCGCCAGCACCGACGGGACGCCCAGGTCCCAGGGTTCCGGGCGGACGCGGCCGAGCTCGCTCAGCCCCAGCCGGGCGCGCACCAGACCGCCCACTCGTTGCAGCAGCGAGCCGTCGCGCACGCTCTGCTCGTCCACGCTCACGTGCTCGGGGCCGTAGGGGCCGGTGACCACGGGAGCCTGGAACCGGTCGGGTGGGGCGTTCGAGAAGCCCGCCGTCGGCGTGCTCGACCACTGCATGGGGGTGCGGACCGCCTCACGCTCCGGCCGGTCGAGGTCGTCGCCCATCCCGATCTCGTCGCCGTACCGCAGTACCGGAGGCCCGGGCATGGAGAGCAGGACGGCGTGCGCCATGGCGAGGCGGCGGGTGTCGCCGTCGAGCATGGGTGCCAGCCGACGGCGGATGCCGCGGCCGTAGACCTGCATCGACTCGTCCGGGGCGAAGGCCTTGAGCACCTCTTGCCGTTCGTCCGCGGTGAGCCGTTCCAGGTCCAGCTCGTCGTTGTTGCGCAACCAGTGCGCGTAGCTGGCGCCGTCGGGCGGGGCGGGCTGGTTGCGCAGTGCCCGCTCCATCGGTTCGGCCTGGCCGCGCGCCAGCGCGAGGAAGAGATGGTTGTTGGACCAGAAGTCGAGCAGCATGGTCATGCCCTGGCCGTCCGACCCGAAGTAGTGGGCGTACTCGTCGGGCGCCACGTCCACCTCACCGAGCAGCACGGCTCCCGTGCGCTGCCCGGACACGGCGGTCCGCAGGTCGCGCACGAGCCACTGCCCGTCGGTGTCCGGGCGGGCGGCCCGTGCCCGTTCGAGCATCATCGGGACGGCGTCCACGCGGAACCCCGAGACGCCCATGCGGAGCCAGAACGTGACGATGCGGTACAGCTCGTCACGGACGCGGGGGTTGTCGAGGGCCAGGTCGGGCTCGTGGGAGTAGAAGGCGTGCCGGTAGAACTGCTGCGCCTCGTCGTCCCAGGTCCACGTCTTGGGCTCGACGTCGGGGAACATCGGCTTGATGTCGTCGTTCGGCTCGTCGGCCCAGATGTAGTAGTCGCGGTAGGGCGAGCTCCGGTCACGCCGCGCCTCCTGGAACCAGGGGTGCTGGTCGGAGGTGTGCTGCGTGATCAGCTCGACGAGGACATGCAGGCCGAGGTCCTCGGCGGCCTCGAGCAGGTGGGCCATGTCGGCCAGGTCGCCCAGCCTCGGGTCGATGGCGAGGTGGTCGCTGACGTCGTAGCCGCCGTCACGGAAGGGCGACGTGTAGAAGGGCAGCAGCCACACGCACGTGGCCCCGAGCCCGCGCAGGTAGTGCAGGCGTTCGGTGATGCCGCGCAGGTCGCCCCAGCCGTCGTCGTTGGAGTCGGCGTAGAGGCGGGGGTCGAGCTGATAGATGACGGCGTCCGTGTACCAGGTGGACCGCATGGTCGACCTCAGCTCTCGGGGTGGGCTCGGGGACCGGTGCGGGGGTTCATGGAGCTGGGATCGGCGTCCTGGTCGGTGTCGGTGTCCTGACCGGCGGCCTGACCGGTGTGCTGGCCGGACGCGTCGTCCTCGTCGTTGCCGGCAGCGGCTCCCTCGCGCGGGTTGAGCTGGTCCGGATCGGCGTCGGGGTCCTGGGTGGGGTCGTAGCCGAGCTGTTCGCTCATGGTCGTCTCCTGTTCGGTGGCAACTCCTCTGGCACCGTGCCACGGGTCCCGGTAGCTCGCACTCGCGGTGGCTTTGGGTGGTTATGGGGGTGACTGGACGGCTGAGCGGATCTGCGGTGAGGTAACGCCCATGAGGTGGCGCAACGGTGAGCACGGCTACGGGGTCGTCACGAAGGTCCTGCACTGGTCGACCGTCGCGCTGCTCCTGGCCCAGCTCGCCGTCGGCTACGTGATGGACGACAAGGCCGACGTGCCCGACGTCGACTGCGACCCGCCGGGCGAGGACCGCAGCGGCGGCGACACGTCGGACGCCGAGGAACAGCGCCTCGACGAGCTCGAGGACCGGTGCGAGCAGGCGCAGGACGTCCGCGAGGAGGACGCCGAGGACGCCGTCGGCACCGCCTGGGCCGACCTGTGGTCGGGTGACCTGCCCGGTGACCTGGCCGGGGACCCAGCCGGCGGCCTGACCCTGCCCGGCTGGCACGTCCTGCTCGGGCTGGCGATCGTCGCGATCGGCATCGTGCGTGTCGTCTGGCGCCGCACGACGACGCTGCCGCCCTGGGACCCGCGGCTGACCCGGACCGACCGCAAGGTGCTGCACCGGGCCGAGCAGACCCTGCTCGCGATGCTCTTCGTGGTCCCGGCGACCGGTATCGCGCTGGTGGTCGGCAGCAGCGACCTCGTGCCGCTCCACATCGCCGCGCACCTGTGCTTCTACGCCGCCCTGGCGGTGCACGTCGGCGTCGTCGTCCGGCGTCGCGTCGTCGGCCGCATGCTCTGAGGTTCTGCCCTGAGGTGCGCGCCGCCCGTAACCCCATGACGATCGGGGGATGAGCACCGGATCCCCGACCGAACAGCCTCCCGCCCCCGCGCTCGCGGGCGACCGCCGGTTCTTCGGGCACCCGCTCGGCCTGATGACGCTGTTCACCACCGAGCTGTGGGAACGGTTCAGCTACTACGGGATGCGCGCCATCCTGGTCTACTACCTGACCGACACCATCGCCGACGGCGGCCTCGGGCTCGACCAGACGCTCGGCGAAGCCATCGTCTCGATCTACGGCACAGGCGTCTACCTGCTCTCGGTGGTCGGTGGCTGGCTCGCCGACCGCGTGATCGGCGCACGACGCTCCACGCTCTACGGTGGCGTCGTCATCGCCGCGGGGCACGTCCTGCTGGCGATCCCGGCGGCCGGGTTCTCCTACCTCGGCATCGTGCTGGTCGCGCTCGGCACCGGCCTGCTCAAGCCGAACGTCTCCTCGATGGTCGGCTCGCTCTACCGCCGGGACGACCCCAAGCGCGAGGCCGCGTTCCAGATCTTCTACATGGGCATCAACATCGGCTCGCTGTTCTCGCCGATCGTCGTCGGCGCCGTCCGAGCCGTCTGGGGCTACCACGCCGGGTTCTCCGTCGCCGCGTTCGGCATGGCGTTCGCGCTCGTGTTCTTCGTGCTGGGCCGCAAGAACCTGCACGGAGCGGGCGACGTCGTACCCAACCCCGTCCGGCCCGAGGAGCGCCCCGCCGTCGCGCGGATGTTTGTCGTCATCGCCGCCGCCGTCGGCCTCGTCTACCTCGTGGCGCGGCTCGTGTCGGGGGAGTGGGGCGTGTACGCCCTCATCGACACCCTCAGCTACGTCGCGTTCCTCGCGCCCGTCGCGTTCTTCGTCGTCATGTACCGCTCACCCCGCGTGACCGATGCCGAACGCCCCCGCCTGCTCGCCTACATCCCGCTGTTCGTCGCCGCGATGCTCTTCTTCATGATCTTCGAGCAGGCGGCCACCACGCTCGCGACCTTCGCCGCCGAGCGGACGTCGCGCGAGGTGCTCGGCCTCACCGTCAGCCCCGAGTTCTTCCAGTCCGTGAACCCCGCCTCGATCATCATCCTCGCGCCGGTCTTCGCCTGGCTCTGGGTCCGGACCAAGGACCGCCCGCCCACGCCGTACAAGTTCGCCATCGGCCTGGCGCTCGCGGCGACGTCGTTCCTCGTGCTGGCGGCGGCTTCGGCGATGGCGGGCGACGGCCTGACGCCGGGCTGGGTGCTCGTGTCCGTGTTCGTGATCCAGACGCTCGGCGAGCTGTGCCTGTCGCCCGTGGGCCTGGCCGCGACGACGCTGCTCGCGCCCCGCGCCTACCAGGGGCAGGCGATGGCCCTGTGGTTCCTGGCGCCCGCCGCCGGGCAGGCGATCACCGCGCAGCTCGTCCAGGCCACGGCCGGGGCGTCCGACACCGTGTACTTCGGCGGCATCGGCGTGGTCGCGCTCGTCTTCGCCGGCCTGCTCGCGCTGCTCGGCCCGTGGGTCACACGGCACGTGCGCCTGGCCGACCGCATGGAGGGGGTGCGCACGGCGGGGGACTGAGCGGCGGGCACTAGGCTTGCGCGCATGCTAGACCCCATGACCACCGGCCCGGGCCGAGCGCCGAAGGTGCCCACGCTCGAGGAGGTCGCCCGGCGGGCAGGGGTCTCGCGTTCCGTGGCGTCCCGCGCGATGAACAACGCCCGCAACGTGAGCCCGGCGAAGCGCGAGGCGGTCGCCCGTGCCGCGAGCGAGCTCGGCTACGTCCCGAACGCGACGGCGCGCGCCCTGGCGACGAGCACCGGCGGGTCGGTGGTGCTCGCGATCTCCAACGACGACCCCGCGCTGTTCGGGGACCCGTTCTTCTCGCAGGTGCTCGTGGGTGTGGCCGCGGGGCTGGACCGGTCGGAGCTCGATCTCACGCTCATGCTGGCGTCCTCGGAGCGCGGCCAGGCCCGGCTCGAGCGACTGCTGCGGTCCCGTCGTTCCGACGGGGTGATGCTCATGGCCCTGCGCGGCGACGACCCGCTGAACCGCGTCGCGGCGGCGACCGAGCTGCCGGTCGTCATCGGCGGCCGGCCGCTGCACGGCGAGGCCCGCTGGTACGTCGACGTCGACAACCGGGGCGGCGCCCGCTCCGCCACCGAGCACCTGCTGAGCTCCGGATGCCGGCGCATCGCCACGATCGCGGGCCCCACCGACCTGCAGGCGGCGGTCGCCCGGTACCAGGGGTTCGCGGACGCCATGGCGGTGGGCGGGCAGCCCGCCGACCGGGTGGAGCACGCCGACTTCAGCTTCGAGGACGGCGCCAGGGCGATGGCGCGGCTCCTCGACGCGCACCCTGACATCGACGGCGTCTTCGCGGCGTCGGACAACATGGCCGCGGGCGCCCTGCGCGCCCTCAAGGAGGCCGGGCGCCGCGTCCCCGAGGACGTCGCGGTCGTGGGCTTCGACGACCTGGAGATCGCGCGCCGCACGGAGCCGGCGCTCACCACGGTGAGCCAGCCGATCCGTGGTCTCGGCCAGGAGATGGCGACGATGCTGGTGCGCCTGATCGACGGCGAGTCGCCGACCCCGGTCATCCTGCCCACCCGCCTGGTGGTGCGGGGCTCGGCGCCTGGTGGGGCACCCGGTCACGACTGAGTCAGGTAGGAGACACCGGCGGGAGGGGTTGGGACGTCACCCTCCCGCCGGGCGCTTTCGAGGTCAGTACCCGTTCGAGATCAGTACCTGTTCGAACTCAGTACTGCGTGTACCGGACCCAGTCGTAGGTGGCGGTCTTCTGCCCGGTGTAGTTGAACGGCCCGAGCCAGCTGTCGACCCCGGTCCCCGGCCACAGGTTCATCATGATGCGCTGCGGACGCGTCGGGAGCGCCCCGCGTGAGCCGTTCTCCTCGTGCACCTGGCGACCGTCGACGAACCACTTGATGTTGCCGTTCCGCCACTCGATGGCGTAGTTGTGGTACCCGGCCGCGGCGTCGAAGCCGAGGTTGATGACGGCCTCGTGGTTGCCGGCCCCGCCGGTGAAGTAGTTGGTCTGCATCTGCCAGGTGTTCTTGCCGAGGATCTCGACGTCGATCTCGTCCCACGGCTGACCGTCGCTCGGACCCGTGTAGGTGAAGAACGAGGAGACGAGCCCCGACCCGGACGCCGCCTTCATCCGGACCTCGTAGCGCCCGTAGGAGTACAGCTCGTTGGTGCGGTACTCCCCGGAGGCGTACGGCTTGTTCGAGCAGCCGCCCGGGCACGGGGTGTTGTTCAGGTTCAGGCCCAGGACGCCGCCGCTGTGCCAGACGTGGTCGGCGCGCCAGCCGGCGTTGAACATGCCGCCGTTGCTCCACCCGTCGGCCTTGTTCCAGCGGCCGCCGTTGTGCGAGTCGAAGTTGTCGGTGAAGCTGCCGCCGACCGCGGCGGCCGGGGGCGTCAGTCCCGGCGTCGCCGTGAGCCCGAACAGCAGGCCCAGGGCCAGAGCGGGAGCCAGGCCCAGGAGCCGGCGGCGTGAGCGTGCGGTGGAGCGGTGCTGCGTCATCGTTGATCGCATGGTTGATCGCATGAGTACCTCCATTGGTACCGGTGGGTGACTTGTGGGCTGGTGGTGGGTGTTCAGCTGCCGCCGAGCGGGGGCTGAGCGAGCTCGATCAGCTCGCGTGCCTGCTCGGGGAACCACTGGCCGGCGGCCGGGTCGACCATGCCGCGCTCCGGGTCCTCGGGTCCGCCGAGGCCGCGGTAGCACTGGCCGTCGGACTCGCCGGGGATCTTGATCCACAGCAGGGCGTCGACGAGCTCGTTGCCGGTGTCGGTCGTCGGACGCAGGCCCAGGCCGCGGTCCGGCGGGTTGCACCACGTCTCGGCGTCGGGGTAGACGCCGGCCGGCGCGGCCCAGGCCCCGCGGCCGTTGCGGGACGTGTCGATGACGAAGTGCGTGCTGGGTTCGACGCCGCCGAGCGCGGCCTCGTAGCGCGAGTCGATGCCCGCGGTGTTCAGCGCGGGATCCGCCGCCGTCGGGCTCCAGATGCCCTGGTTGGACAGGGTCACGCCGGTCCAGTCGTTCGCGGGGCCGCCGCTCCAGTACTGGTTGCCGCAGCTCGCGTAGTCACCGGGCACCACCTGCGTGGCGTAGGCGATGCACTGGGAGATCCAGGTGCCGTAGGCGGTGCTGTTCTCGGTGAACTCGTAGTTGGACACGTTCAGGAAGAACCCGTCCGCGCGCTGGACGCCCGCCTTGACGAGGCGGTCGGAGGCCTCGCCCACGTTGAGCCAGGACGTGTTCGTCCCGTCGAGGTACACGACGGCGTTCGGCTGCTGCTTCAGGCGGTCGACCGCGTAGTTGAGCATCTCGAAGCGCTCGGCGGAGGCGTCCCGGCCGGTGGTCACGGGGTCGTACTCCGGCGGCTGGCACCGCTCGAGCTGCCCGTCCAGCGTGGTGTACCAGGGGATGACGCCGAGCCCGTCGGGCTCCAGCACGACGGCGACCTCCTCCCGTCCGATCCCGGCCGCGAAGCCGTCGATCCACGCCTTGTACTCGGCGACGCCGAGGGCGCCACCCGCCGAGTAGAGCGCGCAGTCGCGGAACGGGATGTTGTACGCGACCAGCACGGGCACCTTCCGCTCCGTGTGCTTGACCAGCTTGCGGACCTCGCGCTTCACCTCGGCGGGCGTGCCGTCCGTGAACCAGGTGGAGCTGGGCACCCGGCTGAGCTGGAGCGCGTCGAGCTTGGCCTGCCCCCGCAGCTTGCGGGCCGCTTCCTTGGTGGAGCTGTGCGGGTCGTTGTAGATCTGCGTCCCGGGGGAGAGGACGTCGTTGCTCGCCTGGGCGGGGCCGGCGCCGAGCAAGGCCGCGCCGATGGCGCAGACGGTCAGGGCGGCCAGGAGCCGGCGCCGAGAGGTCGGTCGTGTCATGTGGGGGATCTCCCAGGGTCTCTGCGAACGCCTCGTTGCTGTTCGCTTCGGGTGAGCTTCCGCTGCGGTGGACATGCGACTGGAAGATTGTGGAAGCGCTCCCAGTCGCACCATGGTCGGGTCCGTCCGGCGGCTGTGTCAAGGTCTCGCGCGTCGCAGTTCCGTCGCCGTCGGTTGGCCGTCGGTTCGCCCGTCGGACCGTCATCGGATCGACGGCGGATCCGGCGCTTGCCCGGGCTTAGGGTTGCCGGGCGGGCAAGAGGTCCGCATTGCTCAAGGAGCTGGCGTGACATCGGACTTCCTCACCGTCCCCGAACCGTTCGCCGTCCAGACCGTCGAACGCGAGCAGCAGGCCGGGCGCGAGTGGCTCGACCGGCTCCCGGACCTGGTCGAGCAGCTCCTGCGCGAATGGAACCTGACGCTGGCCGGCCTGCCGGTCGCCGGCAACGTCGGCCTGGTGTGGGAGGTCCGCCGTGCGGACGGGACCGCCGCCATGCTGAAGGTGAGCTGGCGTGACGCGGAGACGAGGAACGAGGCGGAGGCCCTGCGCCGCTGGGACGGGCAGGGTGCGGCGCGGCTCATCGAGTCGTCCGGCGCGGCAGGCGCACTGCTGCTCGAACGCCTCGACGCGGGGGCGAGCCTCACCTCCGCCCCCATGAGTGCCGCGATCGAGGTCGCGGCCGAGCTCCTGAGCCTCCTGCACGTCCCGGAGTGGTCGGGCTCGGAGTGGTCGGGCTCGGAATGGTCGGGCTCGGCATGGTCGGGCCTCGACGACGCGCTGGAGCTGGAGTCGCACGCCCCGGAGCCGGGAGAGACGTACCGCGAGCCGATCCGCGAGCTCCGGCCCGACGTCGAGCGCGCCTTCCGCAGCGCGCCCCACGTGCTGCTGCACGGCGACTTCCACTACGAGAACGTGCTCCGGTCGGGAACGTCCTGGAAGGCGATCGATCCCAAGCCGTCGCACGGCCCGGGCGAGTGGGACCTCCTGCCGCTCCTCAGGAATCGCTTCGACGAGTTCCCGCCCGGCCCGCAGCTGCTGCCGGGGATCCGGGACCGCCTCGAGTCCCTGATCGCCGCGACCGGCGCGCATCCCGAGCGGGCCTACCTGTTCGCCCACTACCGGGCGCTCCGGGACGCGGACTACGCCCGCCGGATCAACGACGGCGGATTCGAGGCCGTGGCGACCGCGATCGCGGACGCCACGGCCAGCTAGGCGCCTCGACTCCGTACCAGCCAAGATCCCTACCAGCGAAGACCGGAACCTGACCGAGGAGCCGCACCCATGACTCACCCCATGACGCGCGAGGCGCTCGCGATCCGGCACGTGCCCTTCGAGGACCTCGGGCTGCTCGAACCCCTGCTGCGCGCCCGCGGGTTCCGGACGTCGTACCTGGACGTGCCGGTCGAGCCCCTCACGCCGGAGGCCGCCCTGGAGCCGGACCTCCTGGTCGTGCTCGGCGGCCCGATCGGCGTGTACGAGACGGACGCCTACCCGTTCCTGGCCGCCGAGCGGGAAGCGATCGCGGCGCGGGTCCGGGCCGGGCGCCCGACCCTCGGCGTCTGCCTGGGGGCGCAGCTCGTCGCCGCGGTGCTCGGGGCGGACGTCGTCGCCACCGGTCGCAAGGAGATCGGCTACGCCCCGCTGACCCTGACTGCCGAGGGTCGTGACACAGCGCTGGCGCCGCTGGACGGCGTCCGGGTGCTGCACTGGCACGGCGACCAGTTCGCGATCCCGGAGGGCGCCGTCCGCCTCGCTGAGACACCGGGCTTCCCCAACCAGGCGTTCGCGATCGGCTCGCACGTGCTGGGGCTGCAGTTCCACCTCGAGGCCGACCACACGCAGATCGAGCGGTGGCTGGTGGGCCACGCGCACGAGCTCGCGAGTGCGGGCATCGACCCGGCAGGCATCCGGTCGGACGCCGCCGCGTACGGCCCGGCGCTCGCCGAGGCCGCGCGGCGCACGTTCGACCGGTGGCTCGGCGAGTCGCTCGGCGCCGTCAGGCCTTGACGGTCCGCTTCGCCGACGCGAGGCGGGTCGCCTCGGCGAACTCCGCCCGGACCGCCTCGGACGGCGCGGGCGTGAGCAGGCTGACGACTACCGCGACGAGCCCGCCCAGCACGAAGCCGGGGACCAGCTCGTAGAGCGTGTCCGCGAGCGGGGACCGGCCCCAGGCGAACGCGACGACGGCGCCGACGAGCATGCCGGACAGCGCGCCCCAGCTGGTGAGGCGGCGCCAGTACAGGCTCAGGAGCACCGTCGGCCCGAACGCTGCGCCGAACCCGGCCCACGCGAACCCGACGAGGTCCAGGATCGTGTCGGTGCGGTCGAACGCGATGATCCCGGCGATCACCGCGACGAGCAGGACGCCGGCGCGGCCCAGCATGACCTCGGTACGCGGGGTCATCGCGCGGCCGGTGATCTTGACCAGGTCCTCGACCAGTGCGGACGAGGAGACGATGAGCTGCGACGAGATGGTCGACATGATCGCCGCCAGGACCGCGGCGAGCACGAGGCCCGCGATCAGCGGGTGGAACAGCACCTGCGACAGGAACAGGAACACCGTCTCCGGGTTCTCCAGCGTCTCGTCGTGGATGTTCGTGTAGGCGACGCCGATCAGGCCGGTGACTATCGCGCCGAGCGCGGTGAGCACCATCCAGGTGATGCCGATGCGGCGTCCGGCGACGGCGTCCTGCGGGGAGCGCATGGCCATGAAGCGCACGATGATGTGCGGCTGGCCGAAGTAGCCCAGGCCCCAGGCGGCGGCCGAGACCACGCCGGTGAAGGTGGCGCCGGCCAGGAGCGACAGGTGGTTCGCCGCGTCGCTGGTCTCGGCGGCGAGGATGCCGTCGTGGATCGGGCCCCAGCCCCCGAGGTCGATGAAGGCCACGACGGGCACCGCGACCAGGGCGAGCAGCATCAGGATGCCCTGCGCGACGTCGGTCCAGGTGGCGCCGAGGAAGCCGCCGAACAGCGTGTAGGCGAGCGTCACGCCGCCCACGACCCAGATGCCCGTGGTGTAGTCGAGCCCGAACGAACCCTCGAAGAACGTGCCGCCGGCCACCATGCCGGAGGAGACGTAGAACGTGAAGAACACCAGGATGATGGCGCCCGACGCGACCCGCAGGAAGCGCGACGTGTCGTGCAGCCGGTTCTCGAAGAAGCTCGGGATGGTGATCGAGTTCTTCGCCGTCTCCGTGTAGGCCCGCAGGCGGGGTGCGACGAACTTCCAGTTGAGCCAGGCGCCGATCGTCAGGCCGATGGCGATCCAGGCCTCGACGAGCCCGCTCACGTAGATGGCGCCGGGCAGGCCCATCAGGAGCCAGCCGGACATGTCCGACGCGCCCGCGCTGAGTGCGGCGACGCCCGGGCTGAGCCGCCGTCCGCCGAGCATGTAGTCGTCGAGGTTGTCGTCCGTGCGGCGGAACGCGGCGTAGCCGATACCCAGCATCAGCGCCAGGTACGCGACGATCGCTATCGTCTTCCAGGCCTCGGGGGTCATGGAGGTGCTCCAGTACTTGTTGCGGAAACTACTTGTTGCGGAAACTGCGGGTGAAACTTCAGCCCGGCAGTCTGGCACACAGACGAGACCTACACACTGCACGCGACACGCCGACGGTGCGATGCAGTGTGTAGGTCTCGTTTGCAACAAGCGCGGCCTAGCCGGACCGGGCTACGCCAGCACGGCACCCTTCGACGCCGACTGGACCAGCTTGGTGTACTTGGCGAGCACGCCCCGCGTGTACTTGTGGGGGAGCGGCGCCCAGCCGGCGGCCTCGCGCGCCGCGAGCTCGGCCGGGTCCACGAGGATGTCGAGCGTCTTGGAGGCCACGTCCAGGCGGATGCGGTCGCCGTCGCGCACGAACGCGATGGGCCCGCCGTCGACCGCCTCGGGCGCGATGTGGCCGACGCACAGGCCGGTGGTCCCGCCGGAGAACCGGCCGTCCGTGATGAGCAGGACGTCCTTGCCCAGGCCCGCGCCCTTGATGGCGCCGGTGATGGCGAGCATCTCGCGCATGCCGGGCCCGCCCTTGGGACCCTCGTAGCGGATGACGACGACGTCGCCCGCCTGGATCGTCCCGTCCTCCAGGGCGTCCAGCGCGCTGCGCTCGCGCTCGAACACGCGCGCGGTGCCCTCGAACACGTCGGAGTCGAAGCCCGCGGACTTCACGACGGCGCCCTGCGGCGCGAGCGAGCCGTTCAGGATGGTGATGCCACCGGTCTTGTGGATCGGGTCGTCCATGGCGCGCAGGATCTTGCCGTCCGGGTCCGGCGGGGCGATCTCGGCGAGGTTCTCGGCCATGGTGCGGCCGGTGACCGTCATGACGTCGCCGTGCAGCAGCCCGGCGTCCAGCAGCGCCTTCATCACGACGGGCACGCCGCCGATCCGGTCGACGTCGTTCATGACGTACTGCCCGAAGGGCTTGAGGTCGCCCAGGTGCGGCACGCGGTCGGCGACGCGGGAGAAGTCGTCGAGGGTCAGGTCGACCTCGGCCTCGTAGGCGATGGCGAGCAGGTGCAGCACCGCGTTCGTGGACCCGCCGAACGCCATGACCACGGCGATGGCGTTCTCGAACGCCTCCTTCGTCATGATGTCGCGCGCGGTGATGCCCTTGCGCAGCAGGTTCACCACGGCCTCGCCCGAGCGGTGCGCCCAGGTGTCGCGACGGCGGTCGGCCGACGGCGGCGCCGCGGAGCCCGGCAGCGACATGCCGAGCGCCTCGGCCGCCGACGCCATCGTGTTGGCGGTGTACATGCCGCCGCACGCGCCCTCGCCGGGGCAGATCGCCCGCTCGATCCGGTCGACGTCGCCCTGGCTCATGAGCCCGCGCGAGCACGCCCCGACGGCCTCGAAGGCGTCGATGATCGTCACCTGCTTCTCGGTGCCGTCCTCGAGCTTGACCCAGCCGGGCATGATCGAGCCGGCGTAGAGGAACACGCTGGAGAGGTCGAGACGCGCCGCGGCCATCAGCATGCCGGGCAGCGACTTGTCGCAGCCGGCCAGCAGCACCGAGCCGTCCAGCCGCTCGGCCTGCATGACCGTCTCCACCGAGTCGGCGATGACGTCGCGGGACACGAGCGAGAAGTGCATGCCCTCGTGGCCCATCGAGATGCCGTCGGAGACCGAGATCGTGCCGAACTCCAGCGGGTACCCGCCGGCGGCGTGCACACCCTCCTTGGTGGCCTTCGCGAGCCGGTCGAGCGAGAGGTTGCACGGCGTGATCTCGTTCCACGAGCTCGCGACGCCGACCTGGGGCTTGACCCAGTCCTCGTCGCCCATCCCGACGGCGCGGAGCATCCCGCGCGAGGCGGTGGCCTCCAGGCCGTCGGTCACCGTCCGGGAACGGGGCTTGACGTCGATGGGGCTCTCGGTATTGCTCATGAACTCTCCTCGGGCACAAAGACATTCAGTAGTGGATATTCAACACTGTCAGTCCCGGCAACCAGACGGAGAGACCTTTGCTCGAGATCAGTCCGCTCACGTGGGGCGTGACCATCGGCTTCATCGTCCTGCTGCTGGCGGTGGACCTGGTGCTGGCCGCGGCGCGCCCGCACCACGTCGGCTTCAAGGAGGCTACCGCCTGGTCCGTGTTCTACATCGCGGTAGCCATCGGGTTCGGCGTCTGGTTCGGCCTGCAGTACGGCAGTACCGCGGGCACCGAGTACTTCGCGGGCTACATCATCGAGAAGAGCCTGTCGGTCGACAACCTCTTCGTCTTCGTCATCATCATGAGCACCTTCGCTGTGCCCGACAAGCACCAGCACAAGGTCCTCGTCTTCGGCATCGTGCTCGCGCTGATCATGCGTGCGATCTTCATCGCGCTCGGCGCGTCGCTCATCAGCCTGTTCTCGTTCACGTTCCTGCTGTTCGGGCTGCTGCTGATCTACACGGCGGTGCAGCTGTTCCGGCACCGGAACGAGGACCCGGACATCGAGAGCAACCTGATGGTGCGCGGCGCGCGCCGGTTCCTGCCGGTCAGCGACGACTACATCGGCGGTAGGCTCGTCGCCAAGGTGGACGGCCGCCGGGTCGTCACCCCGCTGTTCATCGTGCTGATCGCCATCGGCAGCGTCGACCTGCTGTTCGCGCTCGACTCGATCCCGGCGGTCTTCGGCGTCACCGAGGAGGCGTACGTCGTCTTCACCGCCAACGCCTTCGCGCTGCTCGGCCTGCGGGCGCTGTTCTTCCTCGTCAAGGGACTGCTCGACCGGCTCGTCTACCTCTCGGCGGGCCTGGCGATCATCCTGGCGTTCATCGGCGTCAAGCTGATCCTGCACTGGGGCCACGTCGACATCGACGAGTCGATCCCGGAGATCCCGACGCCGCTGAGCCTCGGTGTGGTCCTCGGCGTCCTCGCGGTGGTGACCGTCGCGAGCCTGATCAGGACGCGCGGCCTGCCGGACGAGAAGGCCCACGCGGGCTCGCTCACGGCTACGAAGGCCAGGCTGGAGGCCGGGCCGAGGCCCGGGGGCGACCAGGAGCCGCCGCGCTGAGCAGGGTGTCGGCTGCGACAGCCCCTGTGCTATACATCGGACGCTAATACATCTGATGTTTCCGCGCCGGGTTGCCGGAGCGGAGCCGGGGAAGGGTCGCACATGGCGGACGAGACCACAGCAGGGGCATCAGCGGGGGCCGCGCCGGGCAGCGCCGCGCAGGGCAGCGCCACGCAGGGCAGCCCTGGGCAGGGTGAGCTCGCCGGCGTCCGCGCCGTCGTCACCGGGGGAGCGTCGGGCATCGGGGCCGCGATAGTGCGCGCGATGCTCGCGCGCGGCGCGACGGTGACGTCCATCGACCGGGTGGCCGACGGCGTCCCCGCGGGCGCCGGCGCCCAGGTCGCCGACGTGACCGACGACGCGGCGGTACGTGCCGCCGTCGTGGCCGCGGCCGAGGCGATGGGCGGCATCGACGTCGTCGCGAACAACGCCGGGATCGGCGCGCAGGGCACCGTCGCGGACAACGACGACGCGGAGTGGCTGCGTGTCCTGGACGTGAACGTGCTCGGGATCGTCCGCGTGACGCGCGCCGCCCTGCCGTACCTGCGCGAGTCGCCGCACGCCGCCGTCGTGAACACCTGCTCGATCGCCGCGTGGACCGGCCTGCCGAACCGGGCGCTGTACTCGGCGTCCAAGGGGGCGGTGCAGTCGCTCACGCTCGCCATGGCCGCGGACCACGTCCGCGAGGGCATCCGGTTCAACTGCGTCAACCCCGGGACCGCCGACACGCCGTGGGTGAGCCGGCTGCTCGACGCCGCCGCCGACCCGGCCGCCGAGCGGGCGGCGCTGGAGGCCCGCCAGCCCTCGGGTCGGCTCGTCACCGCCGACGAGGTGGCGCACGCCGTCTGCTACCTCGCGAGCCCGTTCGCCGGCGCCACGACGGGCGCGATGCTCGCCGTGGACGGCGGATCCCACGCGCTGCGCACCCGCGCGCCCGAGCAGGGCTGAGCGGAGGAGACCACACCATGGAGACGACGAAGGTGCGCGGCACCCGGGTCCGGCTCACCGCCCTCGGGCTCGGCGCCGCGCCGGCGGGCAACCTGTACCAGGCGATGACCGACGAGGACGCGCACGCGACCTTCGAGGCCGCCTGGGCCGCCGGGATCCGGTACTTCGACACCGCGCCGCACTACGGGCTCGGCCTGTCGGAGCGCCGGCTCGGCGCCTTCCTGCGCACCCGGCCGCGCGACGAGCTGGTGGTGTCCACCAAGGTCGGGCGGCTGCTCGTCCCGTCACCCGAGACCGCGCACCGCAAGGACCCGGACATCTTCGAGGTGCCCGCCGCGACCCGCCGGGTCTGGGACTTCTCGCGCGACGGCGTGCTGCGGTCGCTCGAGGCCAGCCTGGAGCGCACGGGCCTGGACCGGGTGGACGTCGTCTACCTGCACGACCCCGACGAGCACTGGGAGCAGGCCGCGCACGAGGCGCTGCCCGCGCTCGTCGAGCTCCGCGACCAGGGCGTGGTCGGCGCGGTCGGCGCAGGGATGAACCAGTCCGCGATGCTCACGCGGTTCGTCCGCGAGACCGACGTCGACGTCGTCATGTGCGCCGGGCGGTTCACGCTCCTGGAGCAGGCGGCGCTGGCCGACCTGCTGCCCGCGGCGGCCGAGCGGGGCGTCGCTGTGGTGGCCGCCGCCGCGTACAACTCGGGCATCCTCGCGCACGACGCCCCGCCGTCGGACGCCACGTACGACTACGCGCCCGCGGCGGCGGAGCTGCTCGACCGGGCCCGGCGGATCGCCGCCGTCTGCGCCGAGCACGGCGTGACGCTCCCACAGGCGGCGCTTGCCTACGTGCGCACGCACCCGGCGGTCGTGAGCACCGTCGTCGGGCTCGCGACGCCGGAGCAGGCGCGGCAGGCCGGCGAGCGGGCCGCGGTGCGGGTGCCGGCGGAGCTGTGGCGGGCGCTGGCCGATGCGGGCCTGCTTCCGGAGGCGGCGGTTCCCGCTCGCTGACAGTCATCGGTCATCTGATCTATCAGGGCCTGCCAGCGATCTCATGGCACGGTTTGGTAGAGATCTGACCGGAGATCTTGAGATGCATCGGATGTCTGCGGTATGAATGCGACTACACGGAGGCAAAGGAGCATCGCGTGTCGGACCCAGCACTTCTCCGCGCGACGGGGATCAGCAAGTCCTTCCCCGGCGTGCTCGCGCTCGACGACGTCCACCTCGACCTGCGGCCCGGCGAGGTGCTGGCGCTCGTGGGGGAGAACGGGGCGGGCAAGTCGACGCTCCTCAAGCTGCTCTCCGGTATCTACCGGCCGGACGCCGGGACGATGGAGCTCGACGGCGCGCCGATGAGCCCCGCCGGCCCGCGCCAGGCGAACGAGCTGGGCATCAGCGTGATCCACCAGGAGTTCCACCTGATGCCCGACCTGACGGTCGCGCAGAACATCTTCATCGGCCGGGAACCCCGGCGGGCAGGCCTCATCAGGGACGACGAGCTCGTGCGCCGGGCCACCGCGCTCTTCGAACGCCTCGGCATCCCGCTCGACCCGCGGCAGCCGGTGTCGCACCTGAGCGTGGCCGGCCAGCAGATGGTCGAGATCGCCAAGGCGCTCTCGTTCGACGCCCGGGTGCTGATCATGGACGAGCCGACGGCGGCGCTCACGGAGACCGAGGTCGCGACGCTGTTCCGGATCGTGCGCGACTTCGTCTCGCCGCGCACCGGCGTCATCTACGTCTCGCACCGCATGGACGAGATCAAGGAGATCTCCGACCGCATCACCGTGCTGCGCGACGGCCGCTACGTGGACACGCTGCCGACCGCGAGCACCGAGACCCGCGAGGTCATCGCCGCGATGGTGGGCCGGCAGCTCGAGACCGGGGTGCGGCCGGACCCCGCGGCGTCGGGCAGCACCTCCGCCGCGACCGGGCGCGAGGTGGTGCTCGCGGTGCGAGGGCTGAGCACCCGGAAGCTGCTCAAGGACGTGTCCTTCGAGCTGCACCGCGGCGAGATCCTCGGCTTCGCGGGCCTCATGGGCGCCGGGCGCACCGAGGTCGCCCGGGCAGTCATCGGGGCGGACCGGTCCACCGGCGTCGTCGAGGTGCGGGGCAGGCCGGTCACGGTGCGCAACCCCGCCGACGCCGTGCGGCACGGCATCGGCTACCTCTCCGAGGACCGCAAGCGCTACGGCCTGCTCCTGGACCAGGACGTGGTGCGCAACGTGATGCTGTCCTCGCTGCCCGGCATGACGCGCGGGGGCTTCGTCCGCGACGCCGACGGGCGCCGGGCGGCGACCGAGATGGTGGACCGGCTCGGCATCAGGACGCCGTCGGTCCACCAGACGGCGAAGAACCTCTCGGGCGGCAACCAGCAGAAGGTCGTGCTGGCCAAGTGGCTCGTGCGGGACTGCGACGTGCTGATCGTCGACGAGCCGACGCGCGGGATCGACGTCGGCGCGAAGGACGAGATCTACGGCCTGCTCACGAGCCTGGCCGCGCAGGGCAAGTCGATCATCGTGATCTCGTCCGAGCTGCCCGAGGTGCTGCGGCTCGCCGACCGGATAGTCGTCATGTGCGAGGGCCGGGTCACCGGCACCCTCGCCAACGCCGACGCGACCCAGCACGACATCATGGAGCTCGCGACGCGGTTCGGTGCCGACCGCTCGCTCGTCAAGACCGGAGACCCAGCATGACGACGCCCAGCACGACTCCGAGCACCACGACCACCGGCCCGGGCCCGAAGCGTGCCACTCGGCCGATCAACAGGGTGGGCAACCGCCAGCAGCTCCAGCAGGTCCTCGCCTTCGCGGGGCTGGTGGCCATCTTCGCCTTCTTCTCGTTCGCCAGCCCGTACTTCCTCGACTGGGCGAACGTGAAGGGCATCCTGCTCGCGACGGCGGTCACGGGGATCATGGCGCTGGGCGCCACCTTCGTCATCGCGACCGGCGGCATCGACCTGTCGGTCGGCACGGGCATGACGCTGTGCTCGGTGATGACGGGCGTGTTCCTGGCGAACCTCGGCCTGCCGCTCGTCGTCGGCGTGCTGGGCGGCCTCGCGATCGGCGCCCTGATCGGCCTGCTGAACGGCCTGAACGTCTCCTACCTGCGGCTGCCGCCGTTCATCGCGACGCTGGCGATGATGATGGTCGCGCAGGGGCTCTCGCTGGTGATCTCCGGGACGAAGCCCATCTACTTCAGCGAGGTGGGCGGGTTCGACCAGCTCGCCGCCGGGGAGCTGGTCCCGGGGCTGCCCAACGCCGTCCTGATCTTCTTCGTCGCCGCCGTCATCGCCGGCGTCACGCTGAGCAAGACGCTCACCGGCCGCTACGCGCTGTCGATCGGCTCCAACGAGGAGGCGACGGCGATCTCCGGCGTCGACGTGCGGCGGTGGAAGGTGGTCATCTACACGGTCGCCGGGCTGTTCACGGGCCTGGCCGGCGTCGTCATGGCCTCCCGGCTCAACTCGGCGCAGCCCGGCCTGGGCCTCGGGTACGAGCTCGAGGCGATCGCCGCCGTCGTCATCGGCGGAACCTCCCTGCGGGGCGGCAAGGCGACGATCCTCGGCACCGTGATCGGCGCGCTGATCATGGCGACGCTCACCAACGGCCTGCGGATCATGTCGATCCCGCAGGAGTGGCAGAAGGTCGCCGTCGGCATCGTCATCGTGCTCGCCGTCTACGCCGACATGCTGCGCCGCGGCAAGGAAGCCTGAACCGACCACTGCCTGACCTGACGTGACCTGACGTGAACTGACCATCGAAGGAGCTGGATCAGCATGAACATCCACACCACCACGCGCAGGCGGTTCGCCGCGGCGGCCACAGCATCGGTCGCGGTATCCGTCGCCGCGCTGCTCACGCTCACGGCCTGTGCCTCGGGCGGGGGCGGGGAGCCGGGGGCCGGCGACAAGCCCTACGTCGCCCTGGTCTCCAAGGGTTTCCAGCACCAGTTCTGGCAGGCGGTCAAGCAGGGGGCCGACGACGCCGCGGCCGAGCTCGACGTCGAGGTCACGTTCGAGGGCCCCGAGACCGAGACCGAGGTCGAGAAGCAGCTCACCATGCTCCAGACGGCCCTCGACAAGAGCCCGGACGCGCTGGGCTTCGCGGCCCTCGACTCCGAGGCGTCCATCCCGATGATGACCGACGCCGAGTCGCGCGGGATCCCCGTCATCGCGTTCGACTCCGGCGTCGAGTCGGACGTGCCGGTGACCACGGTGTCGACCGACAACCTGGCGGCGTCGGCCGAGGCGGCCAAGCACATGGCCGAGCTGGTCGGGAGCGGCAAGATCGCGATCATCGCGCACGACCAGACGTCGCAGACCGGGCAGCAGCGCGTCGAGGGGTTCACGCAGTACATCGAGGAGAACGCCCCCGACATCGAGATCGTCGACACGCAGTACGCGAACGGCGACCAGCTCAAGTCCGCCGACGCCGCCAAGGCGATCATGCAGGCCCACCCCGACCTCAAGGGCATCTACGGCACCAACGAGGGCTCCGCCGTCGGCGTCGTCAAGGCGGTGCAGGAGACCGGCAAGTCGGGCGAGCTCACGGTGATCGGCTTCGACTCGGGCAAGGCGCAGACCGACGCGATCCGCGACGGGCTGATGGCCGGCGCGATCACGCAGGACCCGATCAAGATGGGCTACGAGACGGTCAAGGCCGCGGTCGCCGCGATCAACGGCGAGGAGCTGGAGCCGGTCATCGACTCGGGCTTCTACTGGTACGACAAGAACAACATCGACGACGAGGACATAGCGGCGGTCCTCTACGAGTAGCCCCTGACCTGTCAGACCAGCGCGCACGTGTCAGACGTACAGGTCACCCGAATGACCCGTACGTCTGACACGTGCGCGCTGGTCTGACAGGTGGGCAGGTCAGGAGGGTTCGTCGAGGTTTTCCGGTCTCGGGAGCGAGTCCTCCACGCCCAGGAGGTGGCTCGCCATGCGGATCCGGGCCGCCTCCGGGTCGCGCGCGGCGAGCGCGCGCCAGATGGCCTCGTGCTCGCCGTGCGTGCGCTCCTCGATGCCCTCGGTGTGCAGGCCGCGCCACAGCCGCGCCCGGACGGTGCGGCCCGCGAACGACTCGATGAGCGCCTCCAGCACCGGGTTTCCGGTGTGCGCCGCGATGACGCGGTGGAACGCGATGTCGATCTCGATGAACCTGTCGTGGTCCACGGACGCGCCGTGCATGGTCTCCGGGACGCGGTCCAGGATCGCGCGCGCCTCGGCCACCGCGGCGTCGGTCATCCGGATGGCGGCCAGCCCCGCCGCCTCCGTCTCCAGCACGCGGCGCACGCTGTGGAAGGCGGGCATGGCGCCGTCGTCCTGCAGGTCCAGGACCATGGCCATGGGGGAGAGCAGTCGGGCGGGATCAAGGCTGGTGACGTACGTGCCGTCGCCCTGGCGGGTGTGCACGACGCCGAGGATCGACAGCGCGCGGACGCCCTCCCGGAGCGAGCCGCGGGAGACCTGGAGCGTGTCGGCCAGGTCCTTCTCGACGGGCAGCCGGTCGCCGGGCCGGAGCTGTCCGTCGAGGATCATCCTGCGGATGCCGTCGACTACCTCGTCAGTGCGGGACATGCTCGGAAGTATCGCGCACCGCAGCATCGCGCACCCAGTAGGTCCCCTGCGGGAACCTGAACCGGTCGAGGGAGTCCTCGTACATCTGCGTGGAGTAGCCCGGCAAGGACGGCAGCACGTAGGCGGTGCCCGCGCCCTTGTCGGTGACGACGCACGGGTCCGTGAAGTGCTCGTGCAGGTGGTCCACGTACTCGGTCACGCGGCCGTCGAGGTCGCCGCCGATCGCGACGTAGTCGAGCACGGAGACGTGCTGCACCATCTCGCACAGGCCGACGCCGCCCGCGTGCGGGCACACCGGCACCCCGAACTTCGCCGCGAGCAGCAGCACCGCGACGATCTCGTTGATGCTCGCGAGGCGCCCGGTGTCGAGCTGGCAGAAGTCGATCGCCTCGGCCTGGAAGAGCTGCTTGAACATCACGCGGTTGTGGCAGTGCTCGCCCGTCGCCACCCCGATCGGCGCGACGGCGCGGCGGATCGTGGCGTGGCCCAGGATGTCGTCGGGCGACGTCGGCTCCTCGATCCACAGCGGGTCGAACCGGGCCAGCTCGCGCATCCACTCGATCGCCTGCGGCACGTCCCAGACCTGGTTGGCGTCGATCATCAGCGCGCGGTCCGGGCCCAGCACCTCGCGCGCGATCGCCAGGCGGCGGACGTCCTCGTCGAGGTTCGCCCCGACCTTGAGCTTCACATGCTGGTACCCGGCGTCGACGGCCTCCTGGCACAGCCGCCGCAGCTTGGCGTCGCTGTAGCCGAGCCACCCGGCCGACGTCGTGTACACCGGGTAGCCCGTCCGCTCCAGGTGGGCGATCCGCTCCTGCTTGGTGCCCTCGCGCTCCCGGAGGATCTTGAGGGCGTCCTCGCGGGTCAGCGCGTCGGAGAGGTAGCGCAGGTCGGCGACGTCGACCAGCTCCTCCGGCGTCATGTCGACCAGCACCCGCCACAGCGGCTTGCCCGCGCGGCGCGCGACCAGGTCCCAGGCCGCGTTGAGCACCGCGGCCAGCGACAGGTGCACCACACCCTTCTCGGGCCCGAGCCAGCGCATCTGGCTGTCGGACGTCAGGTCCCGGTAGACGGCGCCCATGTCGGCGGCGAGCTCGTCGACGTCCCGGCCAACGAGCGCGGCCGCCTGCTGGCGCGCGGCCTCGGCGACTATGTCGTTGCCCCGGCCGATGGTGAACGTCAGCCCGTAGCCGCCGAGCGTGGCGCCCGGGTTGCCCGGGTCGGGTGCGTCCGTCTCGAGCACGACGTAGGCGGCCGAGTAGTCGCCGTCCTTGTTCATCGCGTCGGAACCGTCGGCGGTGACCGACGTCGGGAACCGCACGTCCTCTACCCGGACCCCTGTGATCGTGGCCATGCCCGCCCTTTCCCAAACATCAGATGAACTGCCAGCAATCTACGGACGGAGGGCGCAAGGGTCAAGGCGGTGGCGGGTGGCTCGGGTGATTGGTTTGATCAATATGCGGGCTGGCGAGCTAGGGGAGTCGGTTCCCGGCGCGCCATCGGGCTGCTGGGCGGGCGGGCCCATGAGTTCGGTCCCTTGCACGGTCGTCGAGCTGACTTCGGTCGGTTGCGCTGAGATCGGTCAATCAACCGACCGATCTCAAGGCAACCGACCGAAGTCGATCACGACCGGCATCAACTGACCGAAGTCGCAGTGCGGGCCGGACCGGTCAGCTCTCCGGCTGGAAGGCCTGGACGTCGAGCAGCTCGTCGTCCGGGTTCGCGCACGCCAGGAGCGTGAGCCCGTCGTTCCGCACGAACAGCGACCGCTTCTCGCCGGGCGGGTAGACGCGGAGACCGTCGGCGGTCGTCTGCTCGCAGTCCTCGTCGAAGTTCTGGGCGTTCGCCACGGAGAGGTTCGCGTGCGCCGAGGCCCCGGGAGCGAGCGTCACCGAGCCGTGGGGGCTCGACCGGTCGAGCGTGGCCGCCGCGCCGATCTGGGTGCCGTCCCCGTCGCCGACGAACGAGACGCCCGGCCAGCCCTGGAGGACGCACGCCCCGGCCCCCTCGTTCTCCAGCACGATCTCCAGCTCGTAGTGGCCGGCGGACGCGCCACCCTCCACGGCTTCGAGGCTTCCCGCCAGGTCCGGGGTCAGGCACCGCGGGGACGACGCCGCCCCGTCGGGCGGGTCCGGCGTCGTGCTCGAGCCCGGCGCGCTCGCGTCCGGCGTCGTACCCGGGGCCGACGTCGCACCGTCGGGGGAGGGCGACCCGGACGCCGTCGGGCCGGACGAGGTGCTCGTGGCCGCCGACGGCGGACCCGAGCCGTCCGAGCCGGCGTTCGCGGCGGACGAGCAGCCCGCCGTCGCGAGGAGCGCCGCGAACCCCGCGGCGCCCCACACCGTCCTCCACATGGTGCCTGTCCTTGGCTTGATCACGTCAGCCTCCCCTTCCCCCTGCCGGGTCCGCCCCGGCAACCACCGTCGCTGAGCAGTCTCGTCCGATGCCGGCCGAGCTACCTCTTCCGAGACTGTCAGACGGCGGAGGGTCCCGCGACGTCACGCACGGCCTCGGCGATGGCCGGCGCGTCCTTCTTCAGCAGTGCGCCGTGGTTGCTGGCGACCTTCGCGCTGACCTTGATGTTCGGGTTGCGGGCGGTCACGCCGTCCAGGCTGGTGCGGATGACTTCCTGCTCGTCGCCCTTGCTGCCCAGCGACGTGCCCGAGGCGACGACGTACCGGGTCTGGACGGCCAGGCGGTCCAGCACCGGGCCGAGCTCGCTCGTGCGGGACAGCTCGCCGAGCTCGATGTTGCTCTCGGCCTGCTGTGCCGCGTTCATCCGCGGGGTGATGCCCGTGACGCGCATCGGAACCATGAACCAGCTCATCTGCTTGAACATCTTGCGGATCCGCTGCTTCATCGCCTCGTCGATCCAGTCGTACGGGAAGGCGCCGTCGACGAGCACCAGGCCGAGGGTGCGGCCGGGGTTGCGGTCGGCCCAGTGGGCGGCGACGACCGCCCCGTAGGACCAGCCCACCACCACCGCGCGCTCGACACCGCGGGCCGCGAGGATCGCGTCGACGTCTCGCACGGCGGCCTCGAACGAGTAGTCCGCCGAGCGCAGCGACTTCTTGCCGCGGGCGCGCTCGTCGTAGGTGATGTGCCGGAAGCCCGTGCCGAGCTCGGCGATGGTCCGGCGCCAGTACCCCTGGGTGGCGAACTGGCCGTTGAGGTAGACCACCGGGATGCCGGTGCCGCCCGTGTCCGTGACGGCGAGGGCCGTGTCCTCGACCGACACCATGCCGGACCATCTGCCGGTCCACTTGCCGGCCTGCGTCGCGTCGGTCGAGGAGGTGCTGTTGTTGTTCATCTTCTTCTCCTGATCGTGTGGAACGTGGTGTCGTGCGGGGGCCTTGCTGTGCGGGGGTCTTGCCGTGCGGAAGGGCTCGGGAGGTGCAGGATCAGAGGCTGTGGGCGGCGATGTCGCCCTGCATGGTCGTGGCCCGGATCTCGAGCTCGGTGGCGCCGTCGTTCTTGAGGGTGTTGCTGACGCGGCCCAGGCTGGTGCCCGCGTCGAGCGAGGCGGAGACGCCCGCGGCGGCGGCGACCGAGATGTTGCCGGACTGCGTGCTCAGCACGACCGTGCCGCGCACCGCCTCGCCGATCCGGATGTCGCCCCGCACGGTGCTGATCTCGGCGGGCCCGTTGAGCCGGCCGACCTCTACGTCGCCGTCCACGGCGCTGAGGCGGACGGCGTCGGCCTCGTCGATCTTGATGTGGCGGTACGCGCCCTCGAAGACGACGTCGCCGAGAGTGCCGACGGCGCGGAGCTCCGTGCCGGCCGACCGCGCCTCGACCTTGGAGCCGGCGGGCAGCTGGACCGTGACCTCGACGGATCCCGAGTGGCCGACCAGGGAGTTCTTGGGCTCGGGGGTGGTGATCCGCAGGACGCCGTCGGAGTAGGCGACGGCGATCTGCTCGGCGAGCCGGACGTCGCGGCTCCTGCCGGAGTCGGCGGGCAGCACCTCGACGGTGGTGTCCGCACGGTCGGCGGCGATGAGCTGGACGCGTCCGGCGGGGAGGTCCAGGACGACGGAGATCGCGGCGGGGGTGTCGAAGCTCTGCATGATGTTCTGCTCCTGTGCTCGGTGGTTCGCGGTGTTTCTGATATCGCAAACGCTACGTTGCTTTCCAGAATCGGGCAACAACGTCGTTGCACCAACTGAGCATCAGTGCAGGTCATGGGCTATAAAATGTTGCAACGGTCTAGGAGATAACGCAATGCGCAACTATCCGCTCGTTGCAATAAGGCAGGAGTGAACGCTACCCGCGGCGCTTGCGGTCGGCTTTGCCCGTCCAGTGGCCCACCCAGATCGCGCCCAGCAGCGCCAGCGTGCCGATGACCACCGGCGCGGCGGCCAGGGGTGCGATCGCGGCCACCGCGGACACGAGCAGCGGCCCGCCGGTGTTGCCGATGTCGCCGCACAGCCGCCAGCCGCCGAGGAACTGCGCGCGGCCCTCCTGCGGCGCGGCGTCGGCGCCGAGGGTCATCACGATCCCCGAGCCGAGCCCGTTGCCCGCCGCGATGATCACCATCACCAGGCCGACGCCGAGCGCGGAGTCGGTGAGCGGCAGCAGCAGGCAGCCGACGCCGACGGCGAGCACCACCGGGATCGCGACCACCTGCCGGCCGCGCGTGTCGAGCAGCCAGCCGCCGGGCAGGGTCAGCGCGATGTCGATGGTCGCCGCCACCGCGAAGAGCAGGGAGACCACCGCGGCGGAGATGTGGATGTGATCGGCCCACAGCGGCAGCAGGCCCGTACGTACCGAACGCGAGGCGCCGATGATGATGACCGCCACGCCGAGGGTGAGCAGCGTGCGCCGGTGCTCCCACAGCACCGAGCGCACGGACAGCGGGGCGACGCCGCGCGTCACCCGGCCGAAGTCCGGCATGCGGGTGACGATCAGCGCCGACGCGAGGGCCGCGCACACCGCGAGCACGAACACCGAGCGCACCCCGAACACGTGGATCAGCAGGGCCCCGAGCAGCGGGCCGATCAGGGCCCCGAGGCGCATCGACCCGCCCAGCAGCGACATCGCGCGGGCCCGGTGGCTGATCGGCACGGCGTCGATCAGGAATCCCTGCCGGGCCTGGAGGAACGTCGTCCAGCTCATGCCGCTGACGAAGACGCACAGGCACAACAGCCAGACCGAGGGCACGAGGAAGGCCGCGAGCATCGCCGCCGCGTCCACGAGCCCCGCGATCACGAGGGTGCGGCGCTCGCCGAGGCGGGCCACCAGCGCGCCCGACGGGAGGGAGTTGGCGAGCTGCCCGATCCCCAGCAGGGCGACAACGAACGCGGCCACCGCGGTGGTCGCACCGAGGTTGCTCGCGTGGATCACCAGCACCGGCATGACGGCGCCGTGACCGACCGAGCTGACCACCGACGGCAGGTACGCCACGACGGCGATGTCGCGGAAGCGGAAGTCCGGATCGTCTCCTGGGTCGCCCGTGCTCGTCACACAGGCATCCTGTCAGATAGTTAGCCGCGGCAACGACCTGGTCCGCAGGATGGTCGGGCCCGCCGCGTCAGCCGCCGAGATGCGGGTTCGCCGCGCGGATCGCGTCGGCGACCACGCTGCGGGCGTCGTCGTGCCGCAGCAGCTCCTCGCCGCGGAAGAGCAGCACCACGCCTCGGCCGTCGTGGAAGATGCCACGGGCGGCGAGTCCGGCCCGTTCCCACAGGAGTGTCAGCTCGGTGCCGAGCCGGGCGATGGCCCCGTCGGTCGGCCGGTCCGTGTCGAAGGTCCACTTTCCCAGCGGCACGCCCGCCACCCCGGCGATCGTCCAGGCGAGCCCGCTGGTCAGCGGGTAGGTGGCGTCGAGGACCGGCGTGTACGCGCGGACGAAGACCTCGGCGGCGAGCTCCACGCGGTCCATCGCGAGCAGCGCGGCGAGCTCTGGTGCGGGTCCTGCGGGTGGTTTCGGCACGCGGGCACGCTAGCGGTGCCGGGTTGCCGTCCGGTGAACGGCTGCCCGGCTGTGTCGCCGTAGGGCAGCGTTGTCAGGCGGCGCGGTCCGACGTCGCCGTCCGCCGCCGTCAGGCCATCTCGGGTACGTGGAGGTGTGCGAACGCGATCTCCATCTCCTCGACGTTGTCGACGGTGGCGCCCAGCTCCGCGACGACCCTCTCGCGGATGCCGGTGGTGGCCTCGCGGCTGTCCTCCAGCGCCTCGCGGCTGTCGAAGGCCGCGGTGCCGACGACGCGGCCGGTCTCCCGGTCGACCATCAGGCTCGCGCTGCAGAACCCCCTCAGCTCCTGGATCTGCGGCAGGATGACCATCCGGAACATGTCGACGGCGTTGTCGACCATGTGCAGGTCGCCGCCGCTCAGCCAGGTGAGGCGGGCGCAGGCGCCTTCGGGTGCGGCGTGGTCGCGGTGGACGACGGCGAGCTCCCACTCGTGGACGTACCGGCCTGAGGTGCTGCCCAGCGCCCGCTCGGCGCGGTCGCGCAGCGGACGCACGGCCGCGGCGCTCTCCTGCATCGCGTCCTCGGACGACCACGCCGTCGTGGTGATGCACCGGCCGCTGCGCCGGTCGACCAGCATCGACATCCCGACACAGCCGTCCATCGAGGAGACCGCCGGGAAGATCTCCTCACGAACGAGGCTCAGCCCGGCGTCGATCTCCGTGGGCTCGCCCTGGATCTCGGTACTGCGGATGTACATGGCGGACTCCCTGTGCTCGTCAGCAGCGTCCGGACGGCGCTGCCGTCCCTTCTCACGTTCCGCCGACCGGCGCGCCCGGTCAAGAGGGGAGCTCGTCGAGTTCGGTGGGCCCGGTGGTCCCTGTCAGCCTGGCGGGTTCGCGGCGCCCGTCGACTCCCGCCAGACGATGCGCTGGAGGGTGGCCTCACGCGGCGGCGGCTCCTCGCCCCGCAGCGTCGCGACCAGCTGCCGCATGGCGTGGTGCCCGGCCGCCTGGAAGTCGACGTCGACGGTGGTGAGCGACGGCATCGTGTAGGCGCCGAACGTCGCGTTGTCCCACCCGGTCACCACCAGGTCGCTGGGTACCGTCCAGCCGCGTTCGGCGGCGGCGCGCAGGACGCCGATCGCCAGCATGTCGTTGGCGGCGAGCACGGCGACCGGGGGCGCGTCGTCGGGCAGCGCGAGGATCGCCTGCCGCGCGGACTCCGCGGACCACTCGCCCCCGACCACCCCCAGCGACTCGAGCGGCTCGTGGGACTCTGCACCGAGACGCTCCAGGCAGGCGACGTAGGTGTCGCGGCGCGCCCGCGCGGAGGCGAACTCCTGGGAGCCGGCGACGTGCAGGAACCGGCGGTGCCCGGCCGTGACGAGCGCCTGGAGGAGGACCTCCATGAGGTCGGCCTCGGCGAGCTCGCCCGAGCTGCGCATCTGCTCGTCGAAAGCCGTCGCGGCCAGGACCGGAGGCGAGTCCCCACCGTCCGAGAGCGCCTCGGGGAGCACCGGGACGAACGTCAGGACGCCCTCGTACTGGCCGCCGGCAGCGATCTCGAGCACACGCTCGGTCCGGTCCGCCACGCTGCCGTCGACGCTGCTGGTCTCGATGGCGTAGCCGGCCTCGGTGGCCGCACGGCTCGCGCCGGTCAGCATCCGCATCTGGTTCCCGACGGCGGCCACGCCGGTGATCACCGCGAGCCGGCCGGAGCGCCGGGTGCGCATCGACCGGGCGGCGAGGTTCGGGCGGTAGCCGATCGACTCGGCCGCTCGCAGGACGCGCTCCCGGGTGGCCGGGGAGATCGAGCCCTTCCCGGTCAGCACGTAGGACACCGTGGCCTGGGAGACGCCCGCGAGGCGCGCGACGTCGCGGCTCGTCGGGGGGACTGCAGTGCTCACGACGCTCCACTCTCTGGACGGTTCTCTGCCGGCCGCTCTCTTGACAGCGGCCTACCCGGCCACAACCATAGTGACACGTATCACCAGTGACACGTATAAGCCGCACCCGGGGGAACAGTGCTCAAGATCGGGATCATCGGGACCGGCGGGATCTCCCGCACCCACATCGACGGCTACCAGCGGTTCGGCGCCGAGTGCGAGATCGTCGCCCTGTGCGACATCGCGCCAGGCAAGGCCGCCGCCCTGGGCGCGGAGCTCGGCCTCACCTCCGCGCGGGCGTACGAGCGGACAGAGGACCTGCTGGCTGCCGAGGACCTGGACCTCGTGAGCATCGCGACGCCGCCGTCCACCCACGCCGAGCTGACGATCGCCGCCCTGCGCGCCGGCGTCGACGTGCTCGTCGAGAAGCCGATGGCGCCGTCGCTCGAGGAGTGCGACGCGATGATCGCGGCCGCTGCCGAGACCGACCGGATCCTGTCCGTCGTCGCGCAGAACCGCTTCCGCGACGACATGGCCACCCTGAAGGAGGTGCTGGACTCGGGCCTGATCGGCCCCGTGTCGCACGCCCAGGTCTCCTCGTCCTGGTGGCGCGGCACCTCCTACTACGACCTGTGGTGGCGGGGCACGTGGGAGCGCGAGGGCGGCGGGTGCACCCTCAACCACGCGATCCACCACCTGGACCTCACCTCCTGGATGCTCGGCGCGCCCAGCGCCGTCACCGCGGTGCTGACCAACGCCCAGCACGAGAACTCGGAGGTCGAGGACCTCTCCGTGGCCGTGCTGCAGTACGACCGGGCGCTGGCCGAGGTGACGAGCTCGGTGGTGCACCACGGCGAGGAGCAGGCGATGGTCGTCCACGGGCGGCACGCGCGGGTGTCCCAGCCGTGGAAGGTGGTCGCCGACGTCGCCGAGCCCAACGGGTTCCCCGCCCCCGGCGGAAACCCCGCCCTGGTGGCCGAGATCGAGACGCTCGCCGCCGCGCACCGGCCCCTGGAGCACGAGGGCCACCCCGGGCAGATCGGCGACGTGCTCGGTGCGGTGCGCGAACGCCGTCGTCCGGTGGTGGACGGCGCGGACGGACGCCGCGCGATCGAGCTCGTGACCGCGATCTACCAGGCGGGCATCGAGCGCCGGACGGTCGACCTGCCGCTCTCGCCGGACGACCCGTACTACCGCACGGGCACGCTCGTCGAGCGCGCGCCGCACTTCTTCGAGAAGACGACGACGGTGGCCGACCTGCCCGGTGACATCACTGTCGGCAGCAGCGCAGCCAGCGACGGCTGACCTGCTCCACGAACGAAAATCCCGAACGAAGCCCTGAACGAACAGGACCAGAGATCTCATGACGACGACCAGCGGCGCCGCCTACGCGCCGGAACCGATCCCCGCACCCGTGGTGGGTGCCGGAGACTTCTCCTTCGCCGCGGTGGGCCTGGACCACGGGCACATCTACGGCATGTGCGAGGGCCTGATGGGCGCCGGCGCGACGCTCAAGTGGGTGTACGACCCGGACCCGGCGAAGGTGGCGGAGTTCCGCGACAAGTTCCCTGATGTGCGCATCGCGCGCGCCGAGGACGAGGTCCTCGGCGACGACGAGGTCCGTCTCGTCGCCGGCGCACCGGTCACCTCCGAACGCTGCGCGCTCGGCCTGCGGGTCATGGAGGCGGGCAAGGACTACTTCGTGGACAAGGCCCCGCTGACCACCCTCGACCAGCTCGCGGCGGCCCGGGAGGCGACCGCCCGGACCGGACGCAAGTACGCCGTCTACTACTCCGAGCGGATCCACGTCGAGGCGGCGGTCCTGGCCGGCCAGCTCATCGACCAGGGTGCCATCGGCCGGGTGCTGCAGGTCATGGGCCTCGGGCCGCACCGCCTGGGCACCGGCCGCCCGGACTGGTTCTACGAGAAGGAGAAGTACGGCGGGATCCTGTGCGACATCGGCAGCCACAACTTCGAGCAGATGCTGCACTTCGCCGGCGCCAAGGACGCCGAGGTCGGCTACTCGGCGATCGCCAACTACAACCACCCCGAGCACCCGGGGCTCGACGACTTCGGTGAGGCGTCCATCGTCATGGACACCGGCGCCAGCGGCTACGTCCGCGTGGACTGGTTCACCCCGGACGGCCTGAGCACCTGGGGCGACGGGCGCACGTTCGTGCTCGGCACCGAGGGCTACCTCGAGCTGCGCAAGTACGCCAACGTCGCTACGGAGCAGGGCCCCGGCCACGTGTTCCTCGTCGACGGCAAGGGCGAGCACCACATCGTGGCGGAGGGGAAGGTCGGGTTCCCCTACTTCGGCCAGCTCGTCCTCGACTGCCTGGAGCGCACCGAGACCGCGATGACGCAGGAGCACGCGTTCAAGGCCGCGGAGCTCAGCGTCCTGGCCCAGCAGGGGGCGCGCGTCCTGTTCCCGTGAGTTCCGGCTTCTCCCGGCTACCAGTCCCGGGTCGCGTCGACGCCGTCGATCAGCGCCTGCCGTTCCGCGGTGACGTCGAGACCCCGCTCCGCGGCGGCGGCGTTGAGCAGGCTGACCACGGCGTCGTACAACTCCTCGCGCTCCTGGGTCGTCGCCCGGAACCGGGCCGGCTGACCAGAGCTACTGCACCCGGGAGACGTGGTAGTGGCTGATCAGCCACTGCCCGTCCACCTCGACCGCGACGACCGTGAGGTGGACCTGTACCGGCGCGTCGGGCCGGTGGAAGGTGACCGCCGCGTAGCCGAGCACGGCGCCAGGGGCGAGCGTCCGGCTGTGGAGCAGCGTGTGGTCGGCGGTCAGCCCAGGCGGCTGCTTGCCGTAGTACGCGATGACGGCGTCCCGGCCGAACGCGGGCTCGGGGTCGAAGCCCTGGAACAGGGCGTCGTCGGTGAACTGGGCGGCGATCTGGTCGAGGTCCCGCCTGCGGATTCCGTCGGCCCAGCGGTCGAGCAGGGCGGAGATCGTGGCGGCAGCGTCGGGGCGAGTCATGGTGTGTCTCCTGGTCCGGTCGTGCGGTTCTGGTTCGTGGTTCGTGGTTCGTGTGACAGCGTGCGGGGCGGCCCTCTCGGGCCGCCCCGGTACGGGTCAGTGCCCGGCGATCTGTCCGCCGTCGATGTGGAGGAACTCGCCCGTCACGAAGGGCGACTGCTCCAGGTAGATGACGCCGCGGGCGACGTCCTCGATCTCGCCGAGGCTGCCCAGCGGGTGCAGGCCGGCGAGCGCCTCGTGCGTCTCCTCCGGGTGCATGGGGGTCTTGATGACGCCGGGGGAGACCGCGTTGAAGCGGATGCCCTGCGACGCGTACTCGATGGCCAGCGCGCGGGTCGCCGAGGAGACACCGCCCTTGGTCACTGACGCCAGGGCCGAGGGGAAGACCGAGAGCGCGCTCTCGACCAGTGTCGTGGTGATGTTGACGACGTGTCCGCCGCCGGCGGCCTGCAGCTCCGGGATGACGCGCTGGGTCAGGTGGAAGAAGCCACCGACGTTGATCGCGACCATGGCGTTGAAGTCCTCGGTCGTGTACTCGGTGAACGGCTTGGCGATGAAGACGCCCGCGTTGTTCACGAGCGTGTCGACGCGGCCGAAACGCTCCACGGCGGTCTTGACGATCAGGTCCGCGGTCGCGGGGTCGGAGATGTCTCCGGCGACGGTGGCGAGGTCGTCGGCCTCGGCCTGGTCGATGGTGCGCGAGTTCGCCACGACGGCGTACCCGAGTTCCCGGTACGCGGCCACGAGGCCTGCGCCGATGCCCTGTGAGGCTCCCGTGATGATGGCTACCTTGCGAGTGCTCATGATGTTCGATCCTTTTATAGACGGTCGGTCAACTACTGGAGGTTCCAGTTATAGTTGACCAGTCGTATACTGTCAACATGCCGCGAACCTCAGATGGACGAGAGCGCCTGATCGAAGCGGGCGTCGAGCTGTTCTCCCAACGCCCCTACGGTTCGATCGGCGTCGCGGAGCTCTGCACGCGCGCCGGAGTGAACAAGGGGTCCTTCTACTACTTCTTCCCGTCCAAGGAGGCCCTGGCACTCGCCGTCATCGACCGGCACTGGTCGTGGCAGCAGGGCGTATGGGCCGAGATCCTCAACGGGCCCGGGACGATCCTCGAGCGGCTCCGCGCGCTGTTCGCCGCCACCGCGCAGATGCAGATCGACGCCCGGACCGGCACGGGCTGGGTCGCCGGCTGCCTCTTCGGGAACCTGGCGCTCGAGGTCAGCTCCCAGAACGAGCCGGTGCGCGAACGCCTCCAGGAGATCTTCGACGAGCAGATCGAGCTGATCCGGGCGCCCCTCGCCGCTGCCGTCGAGTCCGGGGAGCTCCAGCGTCCGGCCGAGGACGTCGACGGCGCGGCGAAGGCGATAGTCGCCCAGGTCGAGGGGCTCGTGCTGTTCGCCAAGCTGTTCAACGATCCGGCGCACCTGGACGCGCTGTGGCAGAACAGCCTGCGGCTCCTCGGGCTGGAGCCCGCGGACGCCGCCGGCGTGGCGAGCGCCGCGGGCATGGCGAAGCAGTGACGACGGCGGTGGGCGGCTGACCGGCCGGTCAGGACCTGCGCGCGTTGGCCATCCGCTCCTCGCGGAGCGCCACCTCCAGCGCCATGAAGGCCAGCACGTCCAGGACCAGCCCGAACGCCGCCGTCCACCGCAGCGCGCGGAATACCAGCAGCTGGGTGAACAGCAGGCTGATGAGCACCGCGCGGCGCATCCAGACGGCGCCGCGCAGATGGTTGTCGCGGCCGACGACGATGCCGACGACCAGCAGCACCACTGACGCGCCGACGGCGGCGAGGATCGCGAATCCGGTCCACTGCGGCAGCCCCGGCACCTCGCCGCGTACGACGCTCAGCCCCACCAGCGCCTCGGCGGCGCCCACCAGCACCAGGACGCAGATCAGCAGCCACGCCGCCCAGGCCCGGTCCACGAGCGTGTCCAGCCAGCGCACGACGCGGTCGACGCCGCCGCGGACGGGGTCGGGCAGGTCGGTGTCGTCGTCGGGCACCGCGTCGACCAGCTCGGCGACCAGGTGGGCGCCGGGCTCGCCGGCACCCTTGGCGGCGAGCTCCCGTGCCTCGGCGCGGGCCGTCGGGGTGAACCCGCCGGCCAGCCCGGCGGTGAGCCGGTCGGCCGCCACGGCGAGGTACTCGGCCGGATGGTGGGCACGGCGGCCGTGCAGCCCTTCGACGATGAGGACGAGCACCACGGTGACGAAGTAGATGATCGCTGCGGTCGGCGCGTAGAAGTAGTCGTTGTCGGCGGTCACGAACTTGCCGACCTCGTCGATGAACAACCCGAAGCCCACGCCGCCGAGCGCCGAGCCGAGGGACCGCGGTACGGGGCCCACGTAGGACAGCAGCAGCATCATCGCCAGCGCCATGAGCAGCCCGCCCCACAGCACGTGCGCGACGTGCAGATCGCCGCCGCCGATCTGCGGGTAGTCCGCCGCGGCCAGGTAAGCGCGTGTGGCGAGCACGGTCACGACGCTCGCCACGAGGAACGTGACCAGGTGCCGCACCGCCGACGTGTCGCGCGGGGCTCCCAGCCGCAGCAGCCGGCCACGGCCGGCGAGGCCACCTGATTCGGTCGTCAGCTCGTTCGTCACGCTGTGTCCTCTCGTGCCGTCCGACGGCGATGACATTCGCCCCGGCCTCCGGTCTGTATCGACGTACCCGGACAACTATTCCCAGGAGACCATCATGACCACCACCTACACGTTCGACGTGTTCTCCAGCCTCGACGGCTTCGGCGCTGCAGGCGGCGACTGGACAGGGTACTGGGGCAAGCAGGGCCCGGAACTCCTGGAACACCGGCTCGCCCTCTACTCGCAGGAGCAGCGGTTGGTCCTCGGGGCCAACACCTACCGGGCGTTCGCGCAGATGCTGTCCGAGAGCTCCGCGGACTCCGACGTGCGCGACCCGTGGGTCACCCGGATGCGGAACCTGCCGACGACGGTGGTGTCGAACACGCTGGAGGCGCCCCTCGACTGGCCGGACGCGCGGGTTGAGCAGGGCGACGCGGTCGACGTCGTCGCCCGGCTCAAGGAGGAGTCCAAGGTGCCGCTGTGTTCGCACGGGAGCCTGTCGATGAACCGGGCGCTGATGGCGGCCGGCCTGGTTGACCGGGTCCGGGTCACGCTGTTCCCGGTGATCACCGGCCGGACCGGCCTGGACCCGATCTTCCGGGGTGCCGCCGACTTCGACCTCGAGCTGATCGAGCACCTGACGCTCGACGGTGACATCCAGGAGCTGGTCTACCGGCCGACGCTGCATCCGTGACGAACCGGTGGGCCGAGCGCGGGGATCAGACCGGAAGGCTTTGGGCATGCCTGACTGATCAGTTCAGGCTGCCTCGGTAGATGTCGACGATGGCCGCTGGTTGGGTGAGCCCGTCAGGCGCGGAGAGGCTTTCGGTGGGTTCGGTGGGTTCGGTGGGCGCGCTGGGCGCGCTGGGCGCCTGGCCCGCTGGGGCTGGCTCGTCAGGCGGCTCCGGTGGCGTGTGGTGGTGGGGCTTCGATGGGTTCGGGGAGGCGGATGCGGTGGCCGCGGGCGTCGGTGAAGGCCCACCCGGTCTCCAGCAGAGCACCGGCCGTGTCGGTGGTGGCCTTGCCGGTCCAGTGCATGGTGATGCCCTTGGTATCGACGAGCTGATGGTGGTACCAGCACAGCAACGCACTGTTCGTGACGGAGGTGTCGCCGCCGTCGGCCCAGTGGGTGAGGGCGTGGTGGACCTCGCACCGTGACGGTGGTTGGTCGCACCCTGGGTAGACGCAGTGTTGGTCTCGGGCGATGACGGCGCGGCGCATCTGGCCTGACACGGTGCGTTGGGCGCGTCCGACGTCGAGGACGGCGCCGTCGGGTCCGAACACGATCCGGGTGATCGCGCTGTGACACGCCAACCGGCGCACCAGCGCGCGCGGGGCGCGCCCGCCGGTCTCGGTGAACATCGGGCCACCGGAGGACAAGAACCCGGACACGGTCGTGTCCGGCGTGCTCCAGCCACCACCCGGATTTCCACCCGGGCTTGCGGTGAGGCTCCCGCCAGGGCTTCCCGCCGGACTACCGGTCGGGCTTCCGGCCGCTGGGCCGGTGCTCACCGGCCCTGCACCGACATCCGCACCCGAGCGGGTGCCAATGCGAGTGCTGGTGCTGGCGGTGGTGCCAGTGGAGTTGGTGCTGGTGCCCGGGACGCTTGGACCCGCGCCCGGGCGGTTGCCGCGCCCGGGCGCAGTCTGCCCGCAGGTCAGGCACAGGCTGTCCCGGGTCCTGGTGACCTGGGTGACGAACTCGTTCCAGGACACCGTGACGTTCAGGTGCGGTGCGATCGCCGCGCCCGGGGAGGCCTGGTTCGTGTCCAGCACCACCCGCGCCACATCCGCCAGACCCTGCGCGCGGCGCTGGGTCGTCGTTCGGGTGTCTTCCGCTGACGGAGCACCCATCATCGCGTTGATCGCGGTCGTGAGCTGGAGGCCGTGCTCATCGGTCAGGAACCCCGCCACGTGATACCCGCCGAACGTCTTGGCCAGGTCGAGGAACTCGCCTTGGGCTGCCTTGTCGTCGTCGATGTCGTCGGTGTCGGGGTCGATGATGGTCGCGAACCGGCGGGCCACCTTCCGGAACTGGTCCGCATTGAGCACACCTGCCTCACGCAGGACGACGCCTTCACCGGTGACCAGGGTTCCCTCGGTGACCGCGGTCTCCAGGACCTGGGTGACCAGCTCACGGGTCCGGGCACCGTCGGGGTCCTCGGACGGGTCGGGGAAGTCGACCGCAACGGACTGGACGAACTGTTCGGGGGTGGTGGTGTGCCCGGTGCGGGTGTCGATCAGCCAGGCCAGTGCGTCGGTGCGGGTCTCGCTCGTCGGTGCGACCTCGGTCATCACGCGGGCGTGGTCGACACCCAGGGTTCCGGCGACCAGCCGCTCCCGCGTGACCGGTAGTGCGGTCGCGAGGCGGCGGGCGATCGTCATGTCCTTACCCGCCGTGGACGCGGAGATGCCTTCGCGCAGGCGCAGCCAGGTCGTGAACGTGCGTGCAGTGCCACCCGAGCGCCAGGAACCTTCGTTCTCGATGCGGGGTAGCAGGGTGTAGCGGACCCCGTCCAGGCGGCCGGTCAGCCGACGGATCCGGGTGTGCGCATCAGCCAGGCGAGCGACCGTCGGGGCGTCCCATCCGGTCAGGGTCTCGGGGTCCGTCAGCGCGGTGAGGTGGTCTAGCTCGTTCTCGATCCGGGCCAGCACATCCTCGATCGAGGCGGCAGCGGGCAGGCCATTGGTGGGTTCGCTGTTCGTCGTCTGATCCACCGTTCCCACCCCCGCCCGACTCGATCACTTGCCTCTAGTTCTGGCTCCCTTGCTGTACCTATTATCTCGAACACTCGTACGATGTGCTTGCCGGATCCTAAATCTGTGGATAACTCTTTGGGGTGCCGACCCGGGCCGGGCTACCCAGTCGAGGACCCGGCGAGCGCACGCCGCTCGGTGTGCCCCGGACGTCGGCCGGCTACGTGCTGTCCGGGCCGGAGTTCCCTCACGGTGTTCGACGGCGCCACCGGCGTCGCGCTCGACACCGTCGACTACGTGCCACCGCGCGGCGACGTCGGCTCGTGGGGCGACACCTACGGGAATCGCGTGGACCGGTTCCTGGCGACCACCGCCTACCTCGACGGCGAGCACCCGTCGATGGTGTTCAGCCGCGGCTACTACACGTGTGCCGTGATCGCGGCGTTCAACTTCGACGGCGAGGAGCTGCCGGGTCCGGCGCGCGGCGTGCCGGGCAAGGTCTCCGTGGAGGTCGAGGCCGCCGAGGGCGGGCGGATCGAGGTCGAGGCCTGGATCGCCTGCGGCGCCAACGCGCGGCGCATGGCACTGCTGGTCGACGGCGAGGTGGTGCGGACCGTGGGGCTCGTGGACCGCACGCCCAGGAAGCAGGAGGCGACGCTCGCGGTGACCGGTATCGGGCGGGGCCCGCACCGGATCGCCGTCGTGGCTACGAACCAGCACGGCGAGACGTCGAGCAGAAAGGCGCGGGTCCGGATGCGGTGAGCCGATAGCCGGCGTCCGGTCGTCGGCGACCGGCGACCGGCGACCGGCGACCGGCGTCCGACCGAGTGATCCGGGCGGGGGCGGTGGGAGGGGTGCTCTGACGAGCGCTCCGCCCGCCGCCCCGCCCTTGTCGCGCCCGGCGTCTGCCCCTGTCACACCCTTGACGCCCAGTGCGCGGTCTCGTAACGTCCGTACAGCAAGCCGCAAGAAATTGACAGACGCTGAGCACAAAGCAGTGCGCACGCTGCAACTTTCTACTCTCGCCGGGCAATGCTGCCCCGCGGCTGGACGAGCCCGCCTCGGCGGGAGAACGAGGACGTTCATGAGAATCCCCTGGAAGCACACAGCCGTGGCGGGCGTCGCGCTCGCGCTCGTCGCGCCGCTCGGCCTCGGCGCCGTCGCGTATGCCGCGGCGGAGGCCACCAACCTCGCGCTCGGCAAGCCGATCGCCGCGTCGTCGGTGACGCAGACCTATGTCGCGGGCAACGCCAACGACGGGAACGCGAGCTCCTACTGGGAGGGCGCGGGCGGCCAGTACCCGGCGCACCTCACCGTCGACCTGGGCGCGGCGGCCGACGTCGAGCGTGTGGTCGTCTCAGTGCCCCCGGCCGCCGTGTGGGAGCCGCGCACGCAGACGTTCAGCGTGCTCGGGCGGTCCGACGGGGAGTCGTCGTTCCGTACGCTCAAGGCGTCGGCGGCCCATCGCTTCGACCCCGCGAGCGGCAACAAGGTGGAGCTCACGTTCGGCTCGGAGATCGACTCCGAGGTGGACGAGGTGCGCCTCGCCTTCACCTCCAACACCGGCGCGGGCAACGGCCAGGTCGCCGAGCTGCAGGTCTGGGGGACGCCGACGGGTGGCGGCGACCCGACCGACCCGCCGACCGATCCGCCCACCGACCCGACCGGCACCAACTACGCGAAGGACCGGCCCGCTGCGGCGTCGTCCACCGAGTGGTCGTACGTCGCGGCGAACGCCGTGGACGGGCAGGTCGGCACGTACTGGGAGGGTGCGGGCGGGCAGTACCCGTCGACGCTCGACGTCTCCCTCGCCGCGCCCACGCAGGTCAGCAGCGTACGGGTGCGCCTGAACCCCGACGGGGCGTGGGGCGCACGCACGCAGACGTTCTCCGTCTGGGGCCGCTCCGGCACCGCGGCGTGGCAGGAGCTCAAGGCGTCCGCCGGGTATGCGTTCGCACCCGGGAGCGGCAACCTCGTGAACGTGCCGGTGGCGGGCACCGTGACCGACGTCCGCCTGCGCTTCACGGGCAACACCGGCGCGGGCAACGGCCAGGTCGCCGAGCTTGAGGTCTACGGCGCGCCGGCGCCCAACCCGAACCTCACCGTCACGGCGGTGACCGCGTCCCCGGCGTCGCCCACCGCGACCACACCCGTGACGCTCACGGCGACCGTGAAGAACACCGGGGACCGGGCTTCGGCGGGCACCACCGTCGACGCGAAGCTCGGCGGTACCACCGTGGGTTCGGCCGACGTCGGCGCGCTGCAGCCGGGCGCGAGCGCCCAGGTCCCGGTCGCGGCGGGCACCCGGCCGGCGGGGGAGTACACCGTCGGCGCGGTCGTCGACCCGGCGAACGCGGTGGCCGAGCAGAACGAGACCGACAACGCGTTCACGGCGACGGCGAAGCTCGTCGTGGGCGAGGCGCCCGGGCCCGACCTCGAGGTCGTCTCCGTGTCCTCCAACCCGGCCAACCCCGCCGTCGGCGCGGCGGTGACCTTCACGGTCCAGGTGCGCAACCGCGGCAACCAGCCGGCCGCGGCCGGATCTGTGACCCGGGTGGTCGCGGGCTCCAGCACGCTGAACGGCACGACGCCGGCGGTCCCCGCCGGCCAGACCGTCACCGTCACGCCGTCCGGGTCGTGGACCGCGACGAACGGCGGGGTGACGGTGACCGCGACGGCCGACGCCACCGACGTCGTCGACGAGACGAACGAGGAGAACAACTCGGGGCGGCTCACCGTGACCGTGGGCCGCGGCGCGGCCGTGCCGTACACCACCTACGAGGCGGAGGACGGCGAGTACACGGGCACGCTCCTGCAGGCCGACCCGCTGCGTACCTTCGGGCACACCAACTTCGCCACCGAGTCGTCGGGGCGCGAGTCCGTGCGGCTGAACAGCACCGGCCAGAACGTGGAGTTCACGTCCACGGCCCCGACCAACTCCATAGTCGTGCGGAACTCGATCCCCGACGCCGCGGGCGGCGGCGGCCAGGAGAAGACGATCAGCCTGTACGCGAACGGCACGTTCGTGCAGAAGCTGACGCTGTCGTCCAAGCACTCGTGGCTGTACGGGACCACCGACCAGCCCGAAGGCCTGGTCAACACCCCGGGCGGTGACGCCCGCCGCCTCTTCGACGAGTCGCACGCGCTGCTCGGCCGGTCGTTCCCCGCCGGCACGGAGTTCAAGCTCCAGCGCGACGCCGGGGACGACGCCGCGTTCTACGTCATCGACCTGATCGAGCTCGAGCAGGTCGCGCCGGCCGCCTCGAAGCCCGCCCAGTGCACCTCGATCACCGAGTACGGCGCGGTGCCGAACGACGGGCAGGAGGACACGGCCGCCATCCAGGCCGCCGTGACCGCCGACCAGAACGGCGACATCGCCTGCGTGTGGATCCCGGCGGGGCAGTGGCGCCAGGAGAAGAAGATCCTCACCGACGACCCCCTCAACCGCGGCACGCACAACCAGGTGGGCATCAGCGACGTCACGATCCGCGGCGCGGGCATGTGGCACTCCCAGCTCTACAGCCTGATCAAGCCGCACCTCGCCCCGGGCGTCATCAACCACCCGCACGAGGGCAACTTCGGGTTCGACATCGACGACAACGTCCAGATCTCCGACATCGCCATCTTCGGCTCGGGCGACATCCGCGGGAACAACGGTCAGGAGGAGGGCGGCGTCGGCCTCAACGGCCGGTTCGGGCAGAACACCAAGATCACCAACGTCTGGATCGAGCACGCGAACGTCGGCGTCTGGGTCGGGCGCGACTACACCAACATCCCCGAGCTGTGGGGACCCGGCGACGGCGTCGAGTTCTCCGGCGTCCGCATCCGCAACACCTACGCGGACGGCATCAACTTCAGCAACGGGACGCGCAACTCGCTCGTGTTCAACTCGTCGTTCCGCAACACCGGCGACGACGCGCTCGCGGTCTGGGCCAACCCGTACGTCAAGGACCGCAACGTCGACATCGGGCACGACAACGCGTTCCGCAACAACACGGTGCAGCTGCCGTGGCGCGCCAACGGCATCGCCATCTACGGCGGCTACGACAACTCCATCGAGAACAACCTGATCTCCGACACCATGAACTACCCGGGCATCATGCTGGCGACCGACCACGACCCCCTGCCGTTCTCGGGGACGACGCTCATCGCCAACAACGGCCTCTACCGCACCGGCGGGGCCTTCTGGAACGAGGACCAGGAGTTCGGGGCGATCACGATCTTCCCGCAGACGCACGACATCACGGGCGTCACCATCCGCGACACCGACATCTACGACTCCACGTACGACGGCATCCAGTTCAAGAACGGCGGCGGCAACATGCCCGACGTCCGGATCACGAACGTGCGGATCGACGGGTCCAACAACGGCTCCGGCATCCTCGCGATGGCCGGCGCTCGCGGCAACGCCATCCTGTCGAACGTGACAGTCACCAACTCCCGTGACGGGGACATCGAGAAGGAGCCGGGCTCGCCGTTCGTGTTCACCGGGCAGTAGGCCTGCTCCGTTCCATGGTCGGGTCGGTGCCGTCATCCGGGGGGATGGCGGCACCGACATCTTTTTCTCCTGTTCGTCCCATCCGGTCCGGCCCTGGCTCCGAACCCCTTGCATGGCCGTCGCCGCAGCGACGGATGCCACAAGAAGGAACCAGACAAGACGGAACGGAGAAGTGCCATGACTCAGTCCACGTCCTCGACGCGCACACGGGCGCCGCACCAGTGGATCGCCCTCGCGATCGGTGCGGTCTACCTCCTGGTGGGGGCCGCCGGCTTCCTGGTGACCGGGTTCAGCGGGTTCGCGGAGCACGACCACAGCCAGACCCTGCTCGGCTTCGCGATCAACCCCCTGCACAACATCGTGCACATCCTGATCGGGCTCCTCGGGCTCGCCCTGTGGTCCGCCGCGGGTCGCGCGCGGACGTTCGGCTGGCTCCTGGTGGCCGGCTACGGCGCGACGTTCGTCTTCGGCCTGTTCGCGGTGAGCAACCCGGACATCAACTTCCTCAACATCAACGCGGCCGACAACGGGCTGCACCTCGGGAGCGTCCTGGCCGGCCTGGCCATCGCGCTGTGGCCCCAGCACCGGACGGCGACGACTCCCGCCGCCCAGCACTACTGACGGACCGCCGAGATGGGTGAGAACGGGGTTGTGCGCGCCGGAGCCTCGGACACGGACACAGCCCCGTTCTCGTCAGTCCATCCAGGTTCCACAATGGGATCATGATCTCTTCCCAGCTTGCCGCGGAGCTGCGTGACGCCGGCCTGGTCTGGAAGCCGGTCGACGGCGACCAGTTCCGTATCGCCGCGCCCGAGCTCGCGGGCGACGTCTTCACCGTGAGCACCATGACCATCGAGGCGCACGAGTTCCCGACCGGAACCATCCTCGGCTTCAACGGCACCACCGAGTGGGCGCTCGACTCGGTGGCCATCGAGGACGCCCTCTGGCTGCCGCGCGAGGACCAGCTCCGCGCGCTCCTGCGCTCCAGCTTCCGCGCGCTGCGCCGGGCCGACGGCGTCTACGAGGTGGACGTCGAGCTCCTCGGCCGGCCGCGCGTGTTCGCGGCCCCGGAGGCTGTCGACGCGTACGGGCGGGCGCTGCTCGCGCTGATCGAGCTCAGCCGCTGACGGAGGCGGGGCAGCGGGCATCGCCCCGGCTCACGCTCCCGTTCCCGTTCCCGTTCCCGCTCCCGCTCACGCGAGAAATTCCTTGGTCACGGGAGCACTCAGACGGAACCCGAGCCACGTGCCGATCCCGCCGCCCAGGAGGAACCCGAGAGGGCCGTAGGCCGCCAGCGCCGCGACGACGACGGTGGCGATCAGGTTCAGCGGGCCGAGACCGGTCTGCGGAGCGGCGATCTCCAGTACGCCCTGGCCGAGCACCGCGGCGAACACCAACGCCACGACGTAACAGGCGCTGACACCGGCGACGAGCGGAAAGCCGTTCAGGCCGGATCTCCGGAGGACCACCACCGCGAGCGCGCAGCCGACCGTCCAGGTGAACGTCGCCAGGGTGAACGCGATCCAGCCGTCGCCGGCGGCTTGCTGCAGGCCGGGGTTCAGCCACGCGGAGACGGGCGCCCCGGCGACTCCCAGCACGGTGACGAACCAGTCCACCGCGTCGAGCCCCTTGTCGACGTGCTTGCCCTCCCGGGCGACGGCCTTGGCGGCCTCGAGCGGTTCCGGTGGCACGGGGAAGTTTTCCTGAGGAGTCGGCATGTCAACACATCCGTCCGGTGGAGCACGGTGCCGGCACAAGCAGCATTGCTTGCGGCCCTTCGTTGATGCTCACCCTGCTCGGAGACGTTGTCCAGCAGGATCCCGATTGATCACCCACGGACCCGCCGCCCTGGGGTGCACGCTCGCCGACAAAAGCGCCATGATGGCCGGTAGCACCCAATGGCGGGAGGCCTCTCATGGAGGCGGCATCAACCGACAGGCACCGGACCGTCGCCGTCGTGGGCGCGTCGGGCTGCGGGAAGACGACGCTCACCGAGGCGCTGCTGCACCGCGCCGGCGCGATTCCCCGCGCCGGCCGCGTGGAGGACGGCAGCACGGTGACCGACCACGAGCCCGAGGAGATCGCCCGGGGCATCTCGCTCGGCCTCGCGCTCGGAACGCTCACCTGGACGTGTCCCGACGGGGTCGTGCGCACCCTGACGCTGGCCGACGCGCCAGGACACCCCGACTTCGCGGGCGCCATGGACACGGCCCTGTCGGTCGCTGACCTGGCGCTCGTCGTCGTCAGCGCGGTCGACGGTGTGGAGCCCGGCACCCGGACCGCGTGGGCGACCGCCGAGGCGCTCGGTGTGCCCCGCGTCGTCGTCGTGACGCAGGAGGACCGGGCGCGCGCCGACTTCCGGCGCGTGCTCGCCGAGCTGCGCGAGGCGTTCGGCGAGCACCTGTGGCCCATCGAGCTGCCGCTCGGCGAGGAGCAGTCGTTCCGCGCCATCGCCGACGTCCTCGGCGAGCACGCCCTCGTGTACGACGACGAGGGCCGGCACCACGAGGAGGACCTGCCGCCCGAGGCCGTCGACGAGGAGCACCGGATGCACGTCGACGTGACCGAGGAGCTCGTGTCGCACGACGACGAGCAGCTCGACGCGTACCTGTCCGGGCGGGAGCCGGCCGCGGCAGACCTCGAGCGTGACCTCGCACGCGAGGTGGCCACGGGCGAGGCGGTGCCGGTCGTGGTCGCGTCCGGCGTGACCGCCACCGGCGTCGACCGCCTCACGGACCTGCTGTGCGAGCTGGCGCCCGCGCCGACGGAGCGCGACAGCCGCATAGTCGTGGGCTCGGCCGTCCCTGACGACGCGCCCGCCGGCACGCGCGGCGCAGGGGACGACGGCGGTGCCGGCCGCACCGTCGCGGTCGCCGCCGACCCGTCGGGGGAGCCGCTCGTGCACATCTTCCGCACCGTGATCGACCCCTTCGTGGGCCAGGTCTCGATGCTCAAGGTGCTCTCCGGCGTCGTGCGCACGTCCGACCGGCTGCGCAACGCGACCACCGGCGCCGACGAGCGCGTCCACGGCCTGTTCCGGTTGCAGGGCAAGGAACACATCCCGGTCGGGGAGCTCGCCGCGGGCGATGTCGGGGCCGCGGCCAAGCTGGGCGGCTCGCCGTCGGGCACGCTGCTCTGGTCGCGGCCGTCGGGCCAGGCGCGGCCCTTCCTGCCACCGCCGCGCCAGCCGGTCCATGCCGCGGCCCTCGTGCCGGCGTCGCAGTCCGACGACGAGCGCATGCCGACGGCGCTGGCCCGGCTCGTCGCCGAGGACCCGACGCTCGTCGTCGACCGGGTCGGGGACGCGACGGTGCTGCGTGGCCTCGGTGACACGCACCTCGATGTCGCGGTCGAGCGGCTCGCGCGCGTGTTCGGCGTCCACGTCGAGACCGGGCCGGTGCCGGTGGCGTACCGGGAGACGATCGCGCGGTCGACGCAGGCCGAGGGCAAGGTCAAGAAGCAGTCGGGCGGGCACGGCCAGTTCGCCGTCGTGCAGCTGCGGGTGGCGCCGCTGCTGGACGGCGGCTTCGAGGCGGGCGGCTTCGAGTTCGTCGACTCGGTGGTGGGCGGGGCGGTGCCCCGGCAGTACATCTCCGCCGTCGAGAAGGGTGCCCGCGACGCGATGGCCGCGGGAGGCCCGCAGGGCCATCCTGTCGTGGACCTGCGCGTCGAGGTGTACGACGGCAAGTCGCACTCGGTGGACTCGTCCGACATGGCGTTCCGTGTCGCGACGGCGGCCGGGGTCAAGGCCGCGCTGGCCGAGGCCGGGACGGTGCTGCTGGAGCCCGTCGCGACGGTGACCGTGACCGTCCCGCCCGACCACCAGGGCGCGGTGCTCACCGACCTGTCGGGTCGGCGCGGGCACGTCTCGGCGACCGAGCTGGCCGACGACGGCCGGGCGCGCCTGGTCGCGACGGTCCCGGAGGCGGAGCTCAGCCGCTACGTCCTCGACCTGCGGTCGCTGACCGGAGGCCGCGCCGAGCTCACGATCCGGCCCGCCGGCTACGAGCGGGCGCACGGGGTCAGCGCACCACGGCGGCTATCGCGCTGACCTCGATGAGCGCCCCCGGCACGCCCAGACCCGCGACGCGAGCCCCGAGCACCAGGGGCGGTTCGTCGGACGCGAGCAGGGGTGCGATCGCGCCGTACGCCGCCGCGAGGTCGACGCCGTCGACGAAGAGCACCGTCCACTGGATGACGTCGGCGAAGGTGGCGCCGGCCGCGGCGAGCGCGGTCCCGACGTTCTCCACGGCGCGGACGGACTGCGCGGCGATGTCGTCCCCGCCCACGAGCGAGCCGTCCGCATCGACGGAGTTCTGGCCGCCGACGTAGATCGTGGTCGCTCCCGGCGGCACGACGGCGACGTGGCTGAAGGCGGGGCTGGAGACCAGCCCGTCCGGGCGAAGAAGCTGAATGTTGTCCATGCTCGATGCTTGCACGAGCCACTGACACGAGCCCCGGGGGCTGTCGACCCCTGGGCTCAGGACGTGCTGCCGACCACCCGGGTCAGCGGCGCGGGCGGCAGCTCGCGGTGTCCCTGCAGGTCCACCCGGTGGCTGCCGCACGCCATGCACCGCACGTAGACCACGTATCCCGCGGAGGTCGCGTGGCGTGACTCGGTCGCCCACGCGTGCTCGTGCCGGGTCTCCTGGGTGCTGGTCCGCCGGGCGGGACGGGTGTCGATCGTCGTCATGCCTCCCACGATGCTGTAATGGCCTTGTGCATCTCAACCCTTACGGTGAGTACGCGGTCCTGCTCGCCGGGTCCCTCGCCGACGACTGGCCCGACGACCGTGCCGGGATCGAGGCACGGACCCGCGAGTTCGGCATGACCATGGAGTTCCGGGAGGCGCCGGAGGACCACGCGCGCTCGCGCCTCGTCATCGACGACTGGCTGCGCATCGTGGACACACCCGATCCCGCGGGCCGTGCCGCACTGCTGAACGCGCAGATGGCGGCGGTGGCGGCCTACCCGCGGCTCACCGACCACGACGGCGAGGGGTGGCACCTCCACTACCGGGACGACGACCAGGTGCTGTCGTCGGTCCTGCGCGCCGTCATCAGCGTGGGGACCTCGCTCCACCTGGTCACGCGCGGGATGCACCGGCTGGGCCGCTGCGCGTCCGAACCCTGCACCAACGTGGTGGTCGACGTGACCCGCAACGGGCGTCAGCGGTACTGCTCGGTGCGGTGCGCCAACCGTGCGGGCGTCCGGCGGCACCGGGAGCGGGCGGCCTGACCCGGCCGAGCCGAAGAACGTACCGGCGCCCCGGTGAGCCGCCCGCCCCGTCAGGCGCCCAGCGCCGCCGTGAGCTCCTCGGCGGTCGTCACCGGCCGGTCGCACACGAACCCCCTGCACACGTAGGCCGCCGCCTGCCCGTCGACGAGCGGTCGGTCGGCGAGCAGGGGCACGCCCGGGGCGTCCGGCTCGCCGACGGCGACCACGAGCCCCGCCGACGTCGCGCCCCTGGCCACTCGTTCGAGCGCGGCGCGCGCGTCGTCGTCGGGCCCGACGACGGCGACCTGCAGCGGGCCGGTGGCGAGCGCCTCCGCGACGGCGAGGGTCCAGCCGGCGAACCGCGGCGCCTGCCTGGCCAGTGAGCCGGCCGCAGCCACGGCGGTCTCGGCCGCCGCACGGTGCCGGGGCGAGCCGGTCAGGGCGGCGTAGGCGCACAGCGCGCCGGCCAGCGCCGACTGGCCCGCCGGCTCGGCCGCGTCGGTGGCGTCCTTCGGCCGGCTCACGAGGCGTTCGGCGTCGTCGGCCACGTCGAAGAAGCCGCCCGCCCCGTCGCCGAACCGGCTCTGCGCGGTGTCGAGCAGGCCGCCCGCGGCGTCGAGCCAGCGCGTCTCGCCGGTCGCCTGGTGCAGGGCGAGCAGCCCTTCGGCGAGGTCGCCGTGGTCGGCGGCGACGCCGGGCGCGGAGCCGACGACGCCGCCGCGTGACGCCCGCCGCAGGCGTCCGTCGACGAGGTGGCGGCCGAGGACGAGCTCCGCGCACTCCCGCGCGGCGGCGATGAGGCCGGGTGCGCCGAGCAGCACCCCGGCCTCCGCGAGGGCGGCGATCGCCAGGCCGTTCCACGCGGTGACCACCTTGTCGTCGCGGGCGGGCTGGGGCCGCGCGGACCTGGCCTCGGCGAGCCGGGCGCGCACCCCGGCCCACCAGCCGTGGTCGGGGTCCTCGGGCAGCTGGAGGGTCGAGGCGCCCTCCTCGAAGGTGCCCTCGGGCGTGACGGACAGGAGCTCCGCGGCACGGGCGCCGTCGTCCGGCCCGAGGACCTCCACGAGCTGCGCCGGGGTCCAGACGTAGGTGAGGCCCTCGACGCCGTCGGTGTCGGCGTCGAGCGCCGAGGCGAAACCGCCCTCGGGCGTGCGCAGGTCGGTCAGGAGGAAGCCCGCGGTCTCGCGGGCGACACGTGCGGCGAGCGGCGAACCGGTCGCCCGGTAGAGGTGGAGGTAGGCCCGCAGGAGCTGCGCGTTGTCGTACAGCATCTTCTCGAAGTGCGGCACCACCCAGGCGGCGTCCACCGAGTAGCGCGCGAACCCACCCGCGAGCTGGTCGTAGATGCCGCCGCGGGCCATCGCCTCGCACGCGCGCTCGACGATCCGCAGCGCCTCGGGGTCGCCGGTGCGGGCGTGGTGGCGCAGCAGGTGCTCCAGCGTCATGGACGGCGGGAACTTGGGCGCCCGGCCGAACCCGCCGTGCACCGGGTCGGCCTCGTGGGCCAGGGCGCGCACCGCGGCGGCGAGGGCGTCGTCGTCCAGCCGGTCCGGGGTCAGGCGCGTCGACGCCTGGGTCACCGCCTCGGTGATCGCCGCGCCCTGCTGCTCGACGGCGTCCCGGCGCTCCGCCCAGGCCTCCGCGACGCCGTCGAGCAGCGCCAGGAAGTGGTCGCGGGGGTAGTAGGTGCCGCAGTAGAAGGGGTCGCCGTCCGGGGTGAGGAAGCAGGTCATGGGCCAGCCGCCCTGGCCGGTGAGGGCGGTGGTCGCGCTCATGTAGGCGGCGTCGACGTCGGGCCGCTCCTCGCGGTCCACCTTCACCGCGACGAAACGGTCGTTGAGCGCCGCGGCCACGCCGGCATCCTCGAACGACTCGTGCGCCATGACGTGGCACCAGTGGCACGCGGCGTACCCGACGGACAGCAGCACCGGGACGTCGCGGCGCCGGGCCTCCGCGAACGCCTCCTCGCCCCACTCCCGCCAGTCGACGGGATTGTTCGCGTGCTGGAGGAGGTACGGGCTGGTCGCGGTCGCCAGACGGTTCGCCATCTCTCCAGCCTGACACGATTTCGCCAGGGGCCTTCGGCTACGGGCCGTCCGGCTCCGGACTCTCCGGCAGACCGGGCAGCGCGTCGAGCGCCGGCCACGGCGGACCCGCGCGCAGCAGGCGCAGGCACTCCTCGCCGAACCGCCTCCCGTCCGGGAACTGGTCGCCGACCTCCCAGCGCCAGGTCGCGATCATCGCGATGACGAGCTGCCGGCAGTCGTCCAGCAGCCCCTGGTCGACGCCGGGGTAGTGCTCGCCGACCGCCACGGGTGCGTGGGCGAGGTCGAACTCGACGGGTCCACGGCAGCAGGTCTCGAGGTCGATGAACAACGGGCCGTCCTTCGTGCTGAGCACGTTGCCCGGATGCGGCTCGCCGTGGAGCAGCTGCTCCGCCGCGCCGCGACCGACTATCGCCTCCCGCAGGCTTGCCAGCCTGCCGCCGAGCAGCATCCGGTCCGCGTCGGCCAGCTCCGGCGAGCGGGCGGGGTCGGCGATGACGTCCTCCGCCTCGGTGATCCGGTCCGTGAACCTCGGGCTCGGCAGGCCGACCGCGCGCATGCCGGCGTGCAGCCGCTCCAGCGCCTCGGCGTACTCGGCCGGTGAGGTGGGCGGTGCCGCGGGCTCGTAGTAGGTCCACAGCGTCACCGCGAAACCGTCGCGCCGGTACACCCGCGGGTCCGCCCGGGGGTCCAGCCGGCCCACCGGGCTGCCGACCTCGGCGAGCCGCTGCGCCAGCTCGACCTCGAACCGTGCGACCTCCTGTCCCTCAGGGGCGACCCGGGCGAAGACGTCGCACGGCGTCAGCCGCAGCGCCAGCTTGTTCGAGTTGTGCAGGACGACGGCGTCGTCGGCCGGCAGGTCGAGAGATGCGGCGATCGAGGTTGCCGCTGCGATCGCACGTGCGACGTCGGTCCTGTTCACCGTCGAAGCCTGGCACGGACGGGCAAGGCCATTTCGGCAAGGTATCGCAAGGGCTCTACGACAGCCCTCAGTCCTCACGCCGGGGCCTGGACGAGCGCAGCTGCTTGGTCGTGGACCGCTGCTTCTTGGCGGTCAGCCGCCGCTCCTGCGAACCCCGCGTCGCCCGCGTGGGGCGTCGGGTCCGTGGGGGAGGGGCGAGGGCGTCGGCCACGAGAGCCGCGAGACGTTTGGCTGCGGCGTCGCGGTTGCGCCGCTGCTCCCGGTTCTCCGAGGCGACGACGGTGAGGACGCCGTCGACCAGCCGCTCCGCGAGCCGGCCCGTGATGCGCTCGCGCTGCGCGTCGCTCAGGACGGCGGACCGGCCGACGTCCCAGGACAGCTCGACGCGCGAGTCGGTGGTGTTCACGCCCTGGCCGCCCGGGCCGGAGGCGCGCGAGAACCGCTCCGTGAGCTCTGCCCGGGGGATGGTCAGCGCGGAGGTGATCGCCAGGCCGGGGCGGACGGGTGAGGGCATGTGCTCATCCTCTCGCGCTCTGCGCCTGGTACACGAGCAGGGCGACCTGGACGCGGTTCTCGCTGCCCGTCTTCGTCAGGATCCGGGACACGTGCGTCTTCACGGTCGCCTCGCTCATGTACATCTGGGCGGCGATCGTGGCGTTGGCTGGCCCTGCTGCCGTCGATCTTCTTCGGGATGAACGCCGCGGAGTTCTACGCGGCGAACGGCTGGGGCGCCGTCGCCAGCATCGGTCTGATCAACGTCATCTGGCTCGCGATCCTCGGTGGCTCGCTCCTGGTCCCGCGCCGGCGCTGAGGGCGGTCCTGACTCCTGTTCAACAGGCCAGAGGGGACCGTAACCCGCCGGGTTACGGTCCCCTCTGGCCTGTCGAACGGAGTACTCGCTCAGGCGGTCGCCGGCCACGTGCGCTTGGCCTCCATGACCCAGAAGGCGCAGAAGCATGCGATCTCCCACGCCTCGAGGACAAGCGCCGTGTACTCCGATCCCAGGGCCAGGAGTACCCCGGCGACCAGGATCCCGGCCAGCATCAGACAGAAGATCGTCCGGTACGCCTTGATGCCCGACCCCGTGCCGCCGAAGGTGCCCGGCCAGGCGTGGCTGGCCACGGCGCCCGCCAGGCTCAGGAACAGCAGAACTGCCGCGGCAAGATGGATGCCCTGGAAGCTGTCGCCCGCAAATCCCCGGAAAATAACGAGGGCGAGAAAAGCTAGACCCAGCACGTTCGTGACTATGAACACCCATCTGGTTGTCTGTCGCTCCAGCAGATCAGGGATCGACCACTGGCCGAACCGTCGTTCAAGAACGACAAAGACTATGGTGACCGCGATCACGGCACCGATAGTGATTCGAAGTGCGTTGACCGCCTCCTGGCGTTCCTCGGCGCTGAGAGAAGCGAGATTCTCCGCAAGGCCGGTCGGCACGAAGGCAACGAAGATCGCGTAGAAGCCGGCGACGTTGAGGGTGTAGTCCTCGAATGCCGGGGAGCCTCGATAGACGATGAGGCACACGGCAGTGCCCACCATCGCGCCAACAAATATGTCGCGGATAGGACCCAGGTAGTACGCGCTGATGGAACCCTCCACCTGTCCGGTGAGGGCGAGGATCAAGATCGCGAGAAACATCAGCGCCGGTAGCGTCACGAGCATGAGCCGCAGATGGCGGTACGTCTCGCGAGCCAATACGCCGGCTCCGGAACCAGGAGCGGGCGGGATTACTTCTGCCACAGCGTCATCACTGTTGCTCATCTATTGATGCTCAGCCTGCACCGAGCACTTGTCCAGGGGGTTTGGATTTATCACCCCTGAATCCTGGGATGATCTCTGAGATGAAGCCGCCCCGGCCGGGCCGAGGCGGCTTCATCTCAGAGCTGTATGGCCTATCGGTTCAGCGAGCTATCGGTTCAGCGAGTAGGAGTTCACGCGGAAGTCCCGGCCGCCCGAGGACGAGGTGATCTCCCAGCCGAACTGGATCTGGTCGATCCGCACCCGCGGCATGTGGTTCTGGCTGACGAGCCACTGGGAGTGGGCGGTGATGTCGACCCACATGTTGGTGCTCTGGGACTCCGCGAGGAAGCTGTAGACGTGGTTCCCGCCGTTGTGGCCCTTGTAGTACCTCCAGCGGCGCCCGCCGAGGGTGACGGTGGAGACGTAGCTGCCGATCGGGCCGACGTTGGACGTCCACTGCGTCCAGATCATGATCTCGTGGTCGTGCCCGTTGCCCCACACGTCATAGGCGGTGTTGTACGCCAGCCCGGAGCCCGAGGGCACCGTGACGTTGGCGGTGCTGTTGACGTTGCCCATGTCCCAGACGTCTCGTCCGAGGTTGTAGGACACGTTCGGGTAGGACTTGATGCCGCCGGTGTTCGGGTGGTTGGCCCACACTCCCCAGTTGTTGTAGGAGTTGGCCCAGATCGTCTGCGGCCCGTAGCCGCCGCCCCAGACGTTGTTGTAGAGCGTGTACCCGCTGTTGTTCCAGCTGCCCCACCGGTCGGAGGACGTCCAGGTGGCGGCCTGGGCCGGGGCCGGGGGAGCGAACGTGGCGCCGGCGACGGCGAGCGGGGCCGCGAGGGCGGCCAGGAGGAGTGATCGACGCTTCATCGGTTCTACCCTTCTGTTGCTGACAACACTGTCAGCGTTCGGTAAAAGGATGGCTGTGCGCGTGCAGTGCAACCGCTTCGACGCGCGGGATCGATGATGGCTGTGCATTGCTATGGCGCGCCTGAGCGTAACCGCTTCGACGCGCCATAGGCAATGAGTTCGGACCGGGTGATTTTGCTCCCGGCTCAGCGGCTTCTGGCCGTGAGGAACTGGTCCGGCCGCAGGGCGCGCGAGACGATCCTCGTGTCCCCGATCCAGCCGTAGAAGCCCTGCTCGTACTTCTCGTCGAACTGGGTGCCGCCGATGGCGAACGGCTTGCCGAGCGTGGAGATACCGCGCGACTCCTCGGCGGCGTTGCGCACGATCTTCGAGCCGTCGACGTACATCACCGTGTGCCGGCCGTCGTTGACGAGCGCGACGTGCATCCACCGGCCGACCGGGACGGCGTGGCTCCAGGAGGTCGGGTCGGCGTCGCCCGGTACGGGGTAGACGACGAACTGCAGGAACCGCTCGCCCGAGAGGTTCAGGCTGCACGTCGGCTCGTCGTCGGACCAGCCGCTGTGCTTGCCGGCGTCGCCCGCGCGGCCCTCCCAGCTGAGGATGCCCATCCAGGCGTGGTCGCCCTCGAACGGCTCGGGCAGCTTGAGGAACGTCTCGATCGTGTAGCCGGACTCGAACTTCGCGCTGTTCACCGGAGCGTCGGGGCCGGTCCGCAGCACCGCGCCGCGGTCGGGCCCCTTGCCGCCGTCGAACCGCAGGCTCGCGTGGGCCGGCTGGGCGTCGTGGTGCTCGGCCGACCAGGTCAGGGTCTCCGGGCCGCTGGCGTGCAGCAGCGAGGAGGTGAGGTCGTTGCCGTTCCCGGTGAGGTCGCGTGCGACGGTGCCCGGTGCGACCGGGGCGCCGTCGGACCCCACGGTGGCGAGCCCGGTGGCGAGCCCGGCCTCGTCGAATCGCCAGTACGCGACGGTGCCGCGGGGCATGACCGCCGACGGCGGGAGCGGCACCGGCAGCACCGGCGGCGCGAACGCGGCGAAGCGCTCGTCGAAGTCGATCTCGACGGTGAACCGGTCGACGTCGCCGCTGAGCTCCACGTGCTCCGACTCCAGGGGCGTGGGGTCCTGCTTCGCCCCCAGCCAGGGGGAGAACGTCTCGACGTCGATCACGCCGCGGTCCAGGTCGAACGAGTAGTACCGCACCATGCCCGCGCCGCCGTAGTAGCGGTCCTGGTAGTTGGTGATGTGCAGGTGCACGGGGTGGCCGGCGTCGTTCGTCTTGGTGGTGCGGCCCGACGGCCAGTAGTGCCCGCCCAGCGCGAGGAAGATCTGGTCATTGCCCCGGATCAGGCGGTCCCAGAGGCGCTGCCCGTTGTCGGAGAGCTGGGCGCTGCCGTCGTCGTCGGCCCAGACGAGGTCGTGGGTGGTCAGGATCGCGGGCAGCGCGGCGTGCTCGTCCAGCACGCCCTGCGCCCAGGCGAGCCCGGCGTCGGAGGCGCGCCAGTCCAGCGCCAGGACCAGCCACTCCCGGCCGCCGCCGCGAACGACGTGGTAGCTGTTGTAGCCGTCGGGGGAGGAGCCGCCGTAGGTCTTCATCCGGGAGAACCGCTGCGGTCCGAAGGCGCGCAGGTACGGCGTGTCACCCCGCTGGTCGTCGCCGGAGACGTCGTGGTTGCCGGCCAGCACGCTGTAGGACAGGCGGCCGGCGGCGTCGAACGCGCGGCTCGCCGCCCGCATCTCGGTCACCGTGCCGTGCTCGGTGACGTCGCCGAGGTGCGCCATGAAGACGATGTTGTCCCGCGCCTGCTCGCGCACGAGGTGGCGCAGCGTCGCGGCGACCGGTTCGGCGTCGGAGCCACCGTCGTCCAGGAGGTACTGGGTGTCGGGCAGGACGGCGATCGTGAACCGCGGGTCCGTCGTGTCGGGGCGGCTCCCGCTCGACGTGGTGGGCGCCGGGGTGGCGGACGCCGTCGTGGCGCCGACGGTCGCGGAGGCTGCGGACAGGATCGGGACGGCCGCGGCTGCCTGGAGCAGGGATCGGCGGGAGAGCTTGTTTTCCACGCCTCGCATCGTGGCGGCGGCTGCTGTCGTCGGGGTGACGCGGAGCCGAACAGGTGTTGACCATCAGGCCAGGCCGAGCACCCGCCCGGCCCTTGATCGCGAGGTGCGGGGTGAAGTGCATGGCGGCCTCTGGCGTGCGCCTAGCCTGCCTGGCTACCGTTCGGCCGTGACCGACGCAGTGGTGTTCGAGGTATCGCGTGGCCGTGCGCTGCTGACAGGGCTGGTGCTGGGCCCGTTGATGACGGGCGGCAGCGTGCTGATCCTGACCGCCGCGGTCAACCCGGCCGCCGTCGAGTGGTTGGCCCCGGGCTCAGCGCTCACGTGGTTGCTGTACGTCGTGATCGGTGGCGTCGGGACGGCGTTCTTCGGCTTCGCGACGGTGGGCTGGCTGACGCTCCTGCGCAAGCCGGGCCCCCGGCTGGTCGTCGATGCCGAGGGCTTCACCGATACCTCCAGCGGCGTCGCGTCCGGGCGGACCACCTGGGACCAGGTCACCGGGTGGCACCTCCAGCACGTCCAGAGGCAGGTCAACCTGTGCGTGACGGTGCAGGACCCGGATTCCGTGCTGGCGCGGATGGGTCCGGTCAAGCGGCTCCTGTCTCGCGCCAACGTCAAGCTCGTCGGGACGCCGGTCTGCATCGGGCTGACGAATCTCCGTGGCGGCCCTGAGCCCGTGCTCGCGGCGTTCGAGCAGTACCATCGCCAGTGGTCGAGCCGGAACAGCCCCCGCTGACGTCCGGCGGGCGCGCGCTCAGCGCACCAGGCTGTTGTTGTGCACGGCCGCCAGGCGCGACTTCACGCTGAGCAGGGTCTCGATGATGAGGTCCTCGCGCCCGTCGCCGAGGCGGCTGATGGGCACCGCGACGCTCATGGCGTCGACGGCGTGAAGGCCGAAGGGGAGCGCGACGCCGAAGCAGCGCACGCCCATGCACGACTCCTCGCTCTCCGTGGCGTAGCCCTGGTAGGCCGCGCGGTCGATGATCTCGAGCACCGCGTCCTTGTCGGTGGTCGTGTTCGGCGTGATCGCGGCGATCGACTCGGGCACCAGGTCGCCCCGCGACTCGGCGGGCATTTCGGCGAGCAGGGCCCGCCCCAGCGAGGTGGCGTACGCGGGCAGGCGGCGGCCGACGGCGGAGTGCATGCGCAGCGGGTGCACCGACTCGCGCTTGGCGGTGTAGATGACGTCGGCGCCGTCGAGGCGTCCGAGGTGCACGGTCTCCTGGGTGGCGGAGGCCACCTCGTCGAGGACTGACGTGGCGCGGGCCAGCACCGGGTCGCCGTCGAGGTAGGCCGAGCTCACGACGAGCGAGTGGATGCCGAGCTGGTAGACGCTCCCGGTGGGGTCGGTCTGCAGCCAGCCCCGGTCGACCATGGTCCGCAGCAGCGCGTGGAGGCTGCTCTTGGGGATGTTGAGGCGCGTCGAGAGCTGCAGCTGGGTTCCGGGGCCGTTGGCCGCGATGTCGTCCAGCAGGTCCAGGGCGCGGGCCGCGGACTTGACCGGTCCGGCGTCGCCGGCGATCTCCTTGCGGAGTTCCTTCTGAAGCTGCATGAACGCTCTCCTCTGTCCTTCTGCGCACCACCGTGGCGCACCACCGGGGGGTCCGCGGGGTGAAACAACACTACCGCGAGTTCGCATATATGGACAGGTTTCCACCCCTTGACCAGTGAGCGCGATCACGTCTATCATCGGGCAAGTTCACATAGACGAACACAGTTCACAAATTGAGGGGTGACTGCGTGATCCAGGTTCGATACTCGACATCTCCGTCCAGTGCGGAGACTGCTACTACCGCGGACCTGCGCGAGAACTTCCTCGTCGGAGACCTCTTCGTGAGCGGAGAGGTCCGGGGCACGTACACCCACGACGACCGGATGGTGATCGGCGGGGCCGTCCCCGGCAGCGGCCAGGTCGGCCTCCCGGCCTGGTCCGACGTACTGGGCACCGAGGCCCACCTCGAGCGCCGCGAGCTCGGCGTCGTCAACGTGGGCGCCGCGGGCCACGTCGTCGTCGACGACGAGAAGTTCGAGCTCGACCACCTCGACGGCCTCTTCGTCGGACGGGGGAGCGAGGTGTCCTTCGTCGGTGCCGACGCGGCCTTCTACTTCGTGTCCGCCCCGGCTCACGCGACCTACCCGACCCGGGCGCTCGTCCACAGCGAGGTGGAGCCCGTCGCGCTCGGCTCGGCCGAGGCGGCCAACGAGCGCAACCTCTTCCGCTACGTCTGGGGCCAGGACGTGGAGTCCTCGGTGCTCCAGTTCGGCGTCACGGTCGTGTCCGGCGGCTCGGTCTGGAACACGTTCCCGCCGCACCTGCACGGCCGCCGCACCGAGATCTACTGCTACGTCGACCTCGACGAGCAGGACCGCGTCTTCCACTTCATGGGGGAGCCCGGCGCGACCCGCCACCTCGTGCTCCGCAACCGCGAGGCCGTCATCTCCCCGCCGTGGTCGATCCACTCCGGTGCCGGCACCGGGTCGTACGCCTTCATCTGGGCGATGGCCGGCGAGAACAACGCCTACACCGACCTGAGCCCCGTGCCGCTGGAGGACCTGTGACCACCGACCCGGCTGCCGGGACGGCCACCCAGGCCCGCTCACCCTTCGACCTGCACGGCAGGCGCGCGGTGGTGACGGGCGCCGGGCGTGGTCTCGGCCGGGCGATCGCGCTGGGGCTCGCCCGGGCGGGGGCCGACGTCGTCCTGCTCGGCCGCAAGGGCAACCAGGACACGACTCGCGACCTGGCCGCCGACCTCGGCGTCGAGGCCGATGTCGTGGACCTGGACGTGAGCGACCTGGACGCGGTCGAGCGGGTCAGCGCCGAGCTGAACGACAGCCGCCAGGTCGACATCGTGATCAACAACGCCGGGATCATCGACCGCGCCGACTCGGTCGCCGTCGGCCGCGAGTCCTGGCAGCGGGTGCTCGACGTCAACCTCAACGGGCTGTTCTTCCTCACCCAGCAGCTCGGCCGGCCGATGGTCGAACGGGGCCACGGCAAGATCGTCAGCATCGCGAGCCTGCTGTCCTTCCAGGGCGGCCTGCGAGTGGTGTCGTACGCCGCCAGCAAGCACGGCGTGGCCGGGGTGACCAAGGCGCTGGCCAACGAGTGGGGGCCGCACGGCGTCCAGGTCAACGCCATCGCGCCGGGCTACATGGTCACCGACAACACCACGGCGCTCCGCGAGGACGCGGACCGCTCACGCTCCATCCTCGACCGCATCCCGGCAGGACGCTGGGGCACCGCCGAGGACATCGCCGGGGCCGCCGTGTTCCTCAGCTCCTCGGCCGCCGACTACGTCAACGGCCACGTCCTTGCCGTCGACGGCGGCTGGATGGCCCGCTGATCCACCCTCCCCACCCAGCCCACAACTCAGTTCCACCACTCAGTCCCACCGCCGGTCACCGGCACTGAACGAAACAGAGGAACGACAATGAAGTTCACCTCTCGACACAGCACCGCTCGACACACGGCAGCCGTCATCGGCGTCGCCCTGGCGGCGGCCACCCTCACGGGCTGCACCGAACAGGCCGGCGGCGGCGCTGCCGCCGGCGGGGACGGCGCCGCCGCCTGCGACCCCGCCGACGTGACCCTGGTCGGCCAGGTCCGCAACGAGTCCAACCCCTACGAGGCCGCCTGGCTCGACGGCGGCGACGCGTTCGCCGAGCAGGTCGGCCTCACCCAGGAGCGGCTCACCTACGACGGCGACTCGACGCGTCAGCAGGAGCAGATCAGCCAGCTGCTCGCGGGCGACACCGAGTGCCTCGTCATGAACATCCTGCCCAACGGCGACTCCGACACCCCGCCCATCGTGGAGGGGGCCGAGGAGGCGGGCGCCTACCTCGTCACCCAGTGGAACAAGCCGGCCGACCTGAACGTCACCGACTACGACCAGTGGCTGTCCCACATCACCTACGACGGCGTGGAGTCGGGCAAGCAGATCGGCGACGCGCTGGCCGAGGCCATCGGCGGCTCGGGCGGCATCGTCGCCCTCCAGGGCATCCTCGACACCGGCGCAGCCAAGGACCGGTTCGCGGGGCTCGAGGAGTCGCTGGCGGCCAACCCGGACGTCGAGCTGCTCGACGACCAGACCGCCAACTTCTCCCGTGCGGAGGCGCTGGAGGTGACCAAGACGCTGCTCACCAAGCACGGCGACGACGTCAAGGGCATCTGGGCCGCCAACGACGACATGGCGCTCGGCGCGCTCGAGGCGCTGCAGCAGGCGGGCCGCGACGACGTCGCGGTGGTCGGCATCGACGCCGTGCCGGACGCGCTCACCGCGATCCAGGACGGCACCATGACGGCGACCGTCTCCAGCGACGGCCCCTGGCAGGGCGGCATCGGCCTCGCCATCGGCTACTGCGTGGCCACGGGCGAGCTCGCCGCCGAGGACATCGCAGCCGAGGACCGCGCCTGGTTCGCCGAGCAGTTCCTCATCGAGCAGGACAACGTCGCCGACTTCGTCTCCCCGGAGGTCAGCGAGGACGACTTCGCCTGCGACAACCTCTTCAGCCGGTCGCAGGGCGCGATCTCGTGACCATGGCACCCTCCACCGAGGCCGGCACAGGAGCCGGCACAGAAGCCGGCACGGACGTCGTGCCCGTGCAGCGCCCCCGGCCTCGGCGGGGGGTGTCGCTCCGGGACGCCGGCCCGCCGATCGCCCTGGTCGTCATCTTCGGCGTCTTCGCAGTCCTCAGCCCCGACTTCCGGACCGTCTCGAACGTGCAGAACGTCCTGGACGCCGCGGCGGTGCTGGCGGTCGTGACCTGCGGCATCAGCTTCGTGCTGATGATGGGGTCGATAGACCTGTCGGCTCCCGGGATCATGGGGGCGGCCGCGATCACGGTCGCCCTCCTGGCTGCCAACAACCGCAACGACAACGACCTGGGGCTGCTCGCGGTCGCCGTCGCCGTCCTCCTCGCGGCCGCGCTCGGCTGTCTCAGCGGGCTCGCGCTGGTCGTGCTGAAGGTGCCGTCGTTCATGACCACCCTGGGCATCTCCGCGGTGGGTCTCGGCCTGGCCACCCTCATGTTCGCGGGGGTGCAGCCCAACGTCTCCGACCCGATGCTGGAGGGCTGGGCGGTCGAGCGGTTCCTGGGTCTCGCGCGCCTGACCTGGATCGCGCTGGCCTGCGTGCTCGTGGGCTGGCTCGTGCAGCGCTACACGCGCCTGGGCCGGTACGCGTTCGCGATCGGCGGCGCCGAGGAGGTGCTCGCCCTCTCGGGCGTGCGGGTCGCGCCCTACAAGGTGGCGGTCTTCACGATGGCCGGCGCGTTCTACGGCCTCGCCGGCGTGCTGGTCACGAGCCAGCTCGGCGCCGGGCTCGTCCAGGCGGGCAGGGGCTACGACTTCTCCGCCATCACCGCCGCCGTCGTCGGTGGCACGCTGCTCACCGGCGGCCGCGGCGGCATCCTGCACTCCACCGTCGGGGTGCTGCTGGTGACGGTCCTGACGAACGGCCTCGTCCAGGTCGGGGTGAGCCCCTACTGGCAGGGCGGGGTCCAGGGCCTCATCGTCGTCGCGGCCGTGGCCGCCGCCGTCATCCCACAGCGTCGTAGGAACCAGGTGACCAAATGACCACCAACCTGCAGACCCAGCCCGAGTCCCGGGTGCCCGCACCCGTGCCCGCCCTCGAGGTGCGCGGCCTGGTCAAGCACTACCCGGGCGTCAAGGCGCTCGACGGCGTCGACCTGGTCGTGCGCCAGCACGAGGTGCTCGGCCTGGCCGGCGAGAACGGCGCGGGCAAGTCCACGCTGCTCAAGGCCCTGGTCGGCCTGGTGCGGCCGGACGGCGGCGAGATCTGGGTGCGCGGCGAGAAGGTGCGGCTGAAGAGCATCATGGACGCCGCCGACCACGGCATCGGCATGGTGTTCCAGGAGCAGTCGCTGGTGCCCAACCTCACCGCCGCCGAGAACATCGTGCTCGGCAGCGAGGGGCCGGGCGTGCGCCGCGGCGTCTACCGCTGGAGCACGATGCGCAGGCTCGCGCAGGAGCAGCTCGACAAGATCGGGTCGCACATCGACCCCCTCGCCCGCACCGACACCCTGAGCTTCGCCGACCGGCAGATGGTCGAGATCGCCAAGGTGCTCCGCATCGAGGAGCGCACGTCCCACCCGCCGGTGATCATCCTCGACGAGCCCACCTCGGTGCTGGAGTCCAAGGAGATCGAGACCCTGTTCACCCAGGTGCGCAGGCTGCGCGAGTTCGCGTCCGTCGTCTTCGTCTCGCACCGGCTCGACGAGGTGCTCGACGTCTGCGACCGGGTCGCCGTGCTGCGCGGCGGCCAGTCGGTGGGCGAGCTGCCCGCAGCGGACGCCGCCCCGGCCGAGCTGCACCGCATGATGATCGGCTCCACCGGGTCCGACGACCACTACCACGGTGCTGCCGCCGAGGGCTCCGACGAGCGGTCCGACGAACCCCGCAGGCCCCGTCTCGTGGTGCGCGGGCTGACCGGCAAGACCTTCCGCGACGTCGACCTCGACGTGCACGCGGGCGAGATCGTCGGCATCGTCGGCGTCCACGGCTCGGGCCGCGAGGACGTGTGCCGCGCGCTGTTCGGCGCCGAGCCCACCACCGCAGGCGAGGTGGTGCTCGACGGCGAGAGGCTCGACCTGTCCGGCACCCGCGCGGCCTGCGCCGCCGGCGTCGGCTACGTGCCCGCCGAGCGCAAGACCGAGGGCATGGTGGGGCCCATGTCGGTGGCCGACAACATGACCCTCACCAAGCAGCACGCACGCTGCACCGGCCCCGTGGTGCGGCCGCGCAAGCAGGCCACGCTGGTGGACCGGTGGATCGAGCGGCTCTCGATCCGTACCCCGCACCGGGGCACCGCGATCCAGCGCCTGTCGGGCGGCAACCAGCAGAAGGTGGTGCTGGCCCGCTGGCTGGTGGCCGGCGACGTCCGGCTGCTGCTGCTCGACCACCCGACCCGCGGCCTCGACATCGGGGCCCGCTCGGAGGTGTACCGCCTGATGCGGGAGCTCGCGGCGAGCGGCGTCGCCACGGTGCTGCTCGCCGACAGCCTCGAGGAGGCGATCGGCATGTCCGACCGGATCGTCGTCATGAGCGACGGCCGCGCCACCACCGAGGTCGCCGCCCCCGCCGGCGGCAAGCCGACCCCGCTCGACCTCGTCAAGGAGATGGTCTGACCGTGTCCGCACCCGTCCTCACGACGCCGGCCCCCGACGCCGTCGTCCTGGCGCGTCCCACCGTCGGTCAGCGGCTGACGTCGTTCATGCCGGTCATCGCGCTCGTCGTGCTGCTCGCGGCGCTGACGATCGCCGACCCGAGCTTCCTGACCCTGAACAGCCTCACGGCCGCGGTCCGGACGTCGGCGCCGCTCGTGGTGCTCGCGGCCGGCGCCACCCTGGTGGTCCTGTGCGGTGGCATCGACCTGTCGATCGCCGCGCTCTGCTCGCTCGCCACGGTCTTCTTCGCGCTGTGGCTGCCCGACCTCGGCGGGCTCACCACTCTCGCGATCATCGGGGCCACCGCCGCGATCGGGGCGCTGCAGGGCGTCGCCCACGTGCTGCTCCGCATCCCGTCCTTCATCGTCACCCTGGGCGGCATGAGCATCTTCGCCGCGGTCGCCCTGGTGATCTCCGACGCCGGACCGATCCGGGTGGCCGACCGGGACGCCACCAACTGGCTCACGCTCTACGTGGGTGGCGTGGTGCCGATGGCGTTCGTGGTCGCCCTGGTGGTCGTCGCGGTCATCTCGCTGGTGCTCCGGCTCACCCCGCTCGAGACCTGGGTCCGCGCCACGGGGTACTCCGAGTCGGCGGCCCGGCTGGGCGGCGCGCCGGTCGACCTGGTCAAGGTCGCCGCGTTCACCGTCTCGGGTGCGTGCGCCGGCCTGGCCGCCGTCATGCTGGTCTCCCGGAACTTCAGCGGCAGCCCGTCGATGGCCGACAACCTGCTGCTGCCGGCGGTCGCGGCCATCGTGGTGGGCGGCACGGCCATCACCGGCGGTCACGGCTCGCTGTGGCGCAGCCTCGCCGGCGCGCTCGTGGTGACGCTGCTCCGGGTCGGGCTGCCGATCGTCGGCGTCCCGTCGGCGTGGGAGCAGATCCTCTACGGCGCGATCATCGTCGCGGCCGTCGCGCTCACCCTCGACCGGTCGAAGGTCCTGATCATCAAGTAGCCGCGACCCACTGCCTCAGTCCCCACGACCCCGAATCCCGAACCGCCAGAACCCCGCCAGAACCGCCAGAACCCCGCCAGACCAAGGAAGGCTCTCATGTCCGAGAATCCCCAGCTCCTGCCCGCCGTCTCGAAGTTCCTCTCCTCGCCCAGGCAGCTGCTGATCGACGGCGAATGGGTGGACGCCAAGGACGGCCAGACCTTCGCGACGGTCAACCCCGCGACCGAGGACGTCCTCGTCCAGGTCGCCCAGGCCTCCGCGGTCGACGCGGACCGTGCGGTCACGGCCGCCCGGAACGCCTTCGAGCACGGCTCCCCGTGGTCGCGGATGACCCCGCGCGACCGCTCGCACCTGCTGTGGCGCATCGGCGACATGATCGACGAGCGCACCGAGGAGTTCGCGCAGCTCGAGTCGCTCGACAACGGGAAGAGCCTCGCGTCCGCCCGGGGCGACGTCGGCGTGGCCGCCGAGCTGTTCCGCTACTTCGCGGGCTGGGCCACCAAGATGGAGGGCACGACGATCCCGATGTCGGTGCCCGGCCGCGACTTCCACGCCTACACGCGCCGCGAGGCGATCGGCGTCGTCGCGGGCATCGTGCCGTGGAACTTCCCGCTCACCATGGCGGCGTTCAAGATCGTCCCGTCGATCACCGCGGGCAACACGGTGGTGCTCAAGCCCGCCGAGCAGACGCCGCTCACCGCGCTCCGGCTCGGCGAGCTGCTGCTGGAGGCCGGTGTCCCGGCCGGCGTCGTCAACATCCTGCCCGGGTTCGGGGACGCGGGCGCCGCCCTGGTGGACCACCCCGGCGTCGACAAGGTCGCCTTCACCGGCAGCACCGAGGTGGGCAAGAAGATCGCCGCCGGCGCCTCGAAGAACCTCAAGAAGGTGTCGCTGGAGCTCGGCGGCAAGGCGCCCAACATCATCTTCGCCGACGCCGACCTCGACGCCGCGATCGCCGGCGCCGCGCTCGCGGGCTACTTCAACGAGGGCCAGTGCTGCGTCAACGGCTCGCGCCTGTACGTCCAGCGCGAGGTGTTCGACCAGGTGATCGAGGGCGTCGCCGCGGCGGCCAGGGCCATCAAGGTCGGCGACGCGTTCGACCCGGCGACCACCATGGGGCCGCTGGTCTCGCAGGAGCAGCACGAGAAGGTCATGGGCTACGTCCGCGGGGCGGTCGCCGACGGCGCCACGCTCGCCGCGGGCAGCCCCGAGTCCGCCGCCGACCGCGGCTACTTCTTCTCGCCGACCCTGATCACCGATGTCACCGAGCAGATGGCGGTCCAGACGGACGAGATCTTCGGCCCCGTCATCACCGCCATCCCGTTCGACTCCGAGGACGAGGTGGTCGTTGCTGCCAACAACACGGTCTACGGACTGGCCGCCGGCGTCTGGTCGAAGGACCTCAGCACCGCCCACCGCGTCGGCGGCAGGCTGCGGGCAGGCACGGTCTGGCTCAACACCTGGCACGCGGACGACGTCACCCTCCCGCGGGGCGGCTTCAAGCAGTCCGGCTGGGGCCGCGAGCTGGGGTCGTTCGGCCTGGACGACTACACCGAGCTGAAGACGGTCATCGCAGAGCTGCGCTGACCACGCACCACGGTCCGGGCGGCCGGCCCTGTACGGGCCGGCCGCCCGGGTCGCCGTCATACCCCCACACCCCCGTGCGAAAAGGGATTCAACGATGAACCTGTTACGCAGACCTGACCTGCGGCGCCCCGCGCGCCGCCCCCGCTGGGCGCCCGGGCGCCTGGCGGCCATGCTGGCCGCCCTCGCGGTGGCCGTACCCCTGGGGAGCGGCGTCGCGCAGGCCGCCCCCGACACGGCCGCGCAGGCCGCCGTCGGCTCCGTCGACGACGGCGTGCTGCGTGTCCTGCTGTTCTACAAGCCCAACTTCCACGCCTCCCACGTCCAGGCCCGCCAGGCCGTGCGCGACCTCGCCACGCAGCTGGGCACCGAGTACGACCAGCCGGTCGAGATCCAGGAGACCGAGGACGCCGCCGCCTTCACGACGGAGAACCTCGCGACCAAGGACACCGTGGTCTTCGCGCAGACGGGCGGCGTGCTGTTCAACGTGGCCCAGCGCGCGGCGCTGGAGGCCTACATCCGCGGCGGCGGCGGGTACATGGGCATGCACTACGCCGGCTGGTCGGTCGGTCAGAGCGAGCACGACGTGAACCCGTTCTACGCCCGGCTCGTGGGCGCGATGTCGGAGGGCCACCCCGAGAACCCCGCGGTGCGCCCGGGCCGCGTGGTGGTCACGGACGCCGCCCACCCGCTGACCCAGGGGCTGCCCGCCGACTTCACGCGCAGCGACGAGTGGTACGACTGGCTGGTCAACCCGGCCCCCAACGTGCGCACCCTGCTCAACGCCGACGAGTCGTCGTACGGCGGGGGCAACAACGGCACGGACCACCCGATCACCTGGTGCCAGGAGATCGACGAGGGCCGGTCGTGGTACTCCGGCATGGGCCACGAGGGCACGGCCTACGCCGAGGCCCCGATCCGCACGCAGATGAAGAACGGCCTGGCCTACTCCTCGGGCCTGCTCCCGGCCGACTGCTCGCCCCCGGACAAGTCGGAGCAGGGCGCCTGGAGCGGCGTCACGCCCTGGCCGCTGGTCCCGATCAACGCGGCGCTGACGTCCGACGGCAAGGTCCAGTCGTTCGGCAGCGTCTCGTCGGGCTGCACCGACAACACGCCGTACGACTTCGGCGGCAACTCGTGCGTCACGCAGGGCGGCCAGATGGAGATCGACGTCTGGGACCCCGCTCAGGAGCGCACCACCGCGAACGTGAGCGACAACGTCGTCACGAACTCGACCTACACGGACCTGTTCTGCTCGATGCAGGTGCAGATGCCGCACCGGCGGGCCACGATGACGGTCGGCGGTGACGACAGCCTGGGCGGCAACGCGCCCAACGACGGGTCGCTGGGCGTCACCAGCTACACGACCAACCAGGGCCTGCGCACCGAGGCCCCGATGAACTTCCCGCGCTGGTACCCCACGGGGACCACGCTGCCCGACGGCTCCGTCGTCGTGCAGGGCGGCAGCCTCAAGGGCGGCCCCGGCGGCCCCGGCGTGCTGACCCCGGAGATCTACACCCCGGACGAGGGCAGCTCCTGGAAGCTCCTCGACGGCGCGACCAGCGCCGCGGCGTACGGCGACGGCGGGAACGGCAACGGGCCCGACGAGAACCGCTGGTGGTACCCGCGCGCGTTCGTCGCGCCGGGCAGCGGCAACGTCTTCAACATCACCGGCACGCAGATGTACGAGCTCGACCCCTCGGGCGACGGCGAGATCACGCTCCGGGGCACCCTGCCCACGGACGTCGCCAACCAGGGCGGCCTCGGCAACCCGGTCGGCGCCACGTCGACGGCGACCATGTACCGCCCCGGCAAGATCCTGCAGGTGGGCGGCGGCTGGTGGGCCAACGGCGGGGGACCGGCCGGTGCTCGCGCAGGCTTCACCGTCGACATCACCGGCGGCACCGACGCGCCGGTGGTCGAGGCGACCGAGCCGATGCGGCACCAGCGCCACTGGGCCACCTCGACCGTGCTGCCCGACGGCAACGTGATCGTCACCGGCGGCTCGCGGGACAACAACGGCAACGGCGGCTACGTCACCACCGCCGAGATCTGGAACCCCGACACCGGCGAGTGGAGCGTGGTGGACGTGCCCTACGAGCACGCGCGCCTCTACCACTCGACGGCTCTGCTCCTGCCCGACGGCCGCCTGATGGTGGGCGGCGGCGGTACGCCGGGCCCGCGCAACTACACCGACGTGGAGTTCTACTCCCCGGCCTACCTGTTCGACGGCAACCAGCCGGCGGAGCGCCCGGAGGTCACGGGCGTCCCGAAGAAGGTGGGCTACGACGGCACCTTCGACGTGCAGGCCGGCGCCGGGGTCTCCCGGGTCACGCTGGTCCGCAACGGCTCGGTGACGCACGGGTTCAACAACGACCAGAACTTCCAGGACCTGGCGTTCGCCCAGGAGGGCGGCAACCTCACCATCGAGACGCCGGTCGACGGCACCTACGCCCCGCCGGGCGCGTACATGCTGTTCGTCTTCGACGAGGACGGCACCCCGTCCGTCGCCGACATCGTCCAGATCGACCCGACGGTCGAGATGGACGCCCGGGCCCCGCACCTGGTCGACCAGCTCGAGTACCCGCGCATCCCGGCGGAGTGGCGTTCCGCCAACCCGCCGGCCGTGGTGGACGTCGAGCCCGGCAACGGCCGGATGTCCCCGTGGGAGGTCGACAGCGAGGTCCAGCTCGTCCGCGCCGCGGCCTCCAGCCAGGGCGGCCTCGGCGCCACGGGCTACCACCTCGGCGTGGGCGCCGAGGGCAGCCTGACGCGCACGGTCAAGGGCCTCGACCCGGGCCGTGAGTACCGCCTCTCGCTGCGCTACGCCCGCGACAGCCGGTCCGCCGGCACCGCACCCGGCACGGTGGACCTCACCATCGGCGACCTGTCGACGACCCTGTCGGCGGCGCCGGACCTGTCGTCGCAGAGCAAGTTCGGCAAGTACGTCGGCACCTTCACCGCGGGGGCCAGGTCGCAGGACCTGACCATCGCCGCCGGGGACTCCGGCGCGGGCGTCATGATCGACGACCTGGTGATCGTGGGCTCCGACCCCGGCGCCTCCGACGTACCCGTGCACTACGAGTTCGAGGAGGGCTCCGGGACCCGGGCCGCCAACACCGGCACGGACGCCGGCGTCGGCGCGGCAACGCTCACGGGCGCGACCGGCTGGAGCGAGAACGGCGTCTTCGGCGACGCGCTCGACCTCACCGGCGGCAGCAACGCCAACGCGGCGGACCTGCCGGACAACCTGCTCCAGGGCGAGGCGAACTTCACCACCTCGTTCTGGGTGCGGCCGGACACCAAGGCGAACTGGATCGGTCTGTTCCACCTCGGGGACGGGCTCGCGGACGCGGGCAGCTTCTTCCAGATCCAGATGCAGACCAATGCCGCCGGCGCCACGGGGCTCGCGGCGACGTTCAAGGCCAAGGGCGCCGCGCTGCAGGAGCGGGTCTACGCCACACCCACCCGGGATGTGGTGGCCGGCGAGTGGAACCACGTCGCGTTCACCCGGCAGGGTGCGACCGGCACGCTCTACCTCAACGGCGACCCCATCGCGTCCCGCGATGACCTGACGATCGACATGACCGACGTCGGGCCGACGGCCAACAACTGGCTGGGCCGCAACGGGTTCCCCGACCCGGCGTACGACGGCCTGATGGACGACGTCCGCGTCTACACCTCGACGCTCGGCGACGCCGAGATCGCGGCCCTGTACGACGACGGCACCGCGCTCGCCACGACCACCACGGTCACGGTCGAGCCGGTCTCCCCGTCGCCGTTCGCCGAGCCGGTCACCGTCTCCGGGGCCTTCGCGGCGGCGAGCGGCGGGGCCCCCGCGGGCGTCGCCGAGCTGTGGGTCGACGGCTCCCGCCTCGGTGGGCAGGCCGACGTGGCGGCCGGGGCGGTGTCGTTCACCGACGTCGCGCTCTCCCCGGGCGAGCACGACGTGGAGGTCCGCTTCCTCGCCGACGACGGGTGGCGGGACTCCGCGCAGACCGTCAAGCACACGGTCGAGCGACCGCCGCCCGGCGAGGGCACGCCGATCCACTACACCTTCAACGAGGGTCAGGGCACGACGGCGGCCAACACCGGCCTGGACAGCTCGGTCGGGGCGGCGACGCTCGGCGGGTCTGCCGGCTGGACCCCGGACGGACGGTTCGGTACGGGGGTCAACCTGCCCGGCGGCGCGTCGGGCACGGGCAACCAGGTAGAGCTGCCGGACAACATCGACGCGGGTATGGACGACCAGTTCAGCGTGTCGATCTGGGCCCGCCCGGACGCCCTGCCCACCTGGGTGCCGCTGCTGCAGATCGGCAGCAGCACCGACACGTTCTTCCTGCTCCAGTCCAACACCCAGACCAGCGGGGCCACCGGCTTCGCCGCGACGTTCAAGGCGCCGGGCACCCCGGGCAGCGCCCAGGAACGTCTGGTGCTGGGCCAGGGCAACGACCTCCCGCTGAACGAGTGGACGCACGTGGTGTTCACCCAGAGCGGGTCGGTCGGGAAGATCTACTTCGACGGCGAGCTGCAGGCCACGCGTAACGACTTCACCGTCAGCATCGGTGACATCGGCGTGGGCGGGCAGACGACGACGAACCTCATCGGCGGCACGAGCTGGCCGGACGCTCGCTGGGACGGCCTGGTCGACGACTTCCGGATGTTCGGGTACGAGCTGACCGCCGAGCAGGTGGGCCAGCTCCACGCCGGCCCGGCGGCCAACGTGGCCCCGGTCGGGGCGGCCGACGCCTTCGGCACCGTCGAGGACGAGCCGCTGTCGGTGGAGGCGCCGGGTCTCCTGGCGAACGACACCGACGTCGACGGCGACGACCTGACCGCCACCGGGCTCACCCAGCCGGCGAACGGCGAGGTCACGCTGGAGGCCAACGGGTCCTTCACGTACACGCCCGACACCGGGTACTTCGGGACGGACACCTTCACCTACAAGGCGTCCGACGGCGCGGCGACGTCGGCGGCGACGACCGTGACCATCACCGTCGAGGAGGGTGAGCAGCCGCCGGTCAACACCGCGCCGGTGGCGGGTGCCGACGCGTACGCGGCGGTGGGCGGGCAGCCGCTCACGCTCCCGGCGCCGGGCGTGCTGGCCAACGACACGGATGCCGACGGCAACGTGCTGACCGCCACGGGGGTGACCCAGCCGGCGAACGGCAAGGTCACGCTGGCGGCGGACGGCTCCTTCACCTACACCTCCGACGCCGGGTTCTCCGGCAAGGACGTCTTCACCTACCGGGCCGACGACGGGGAGGACCTCTCCGCGGCGGCCACGGTGACCATCACGGTGAAGTCGCCCGCGGTGACGGCGGTGGCCGGTGTCGCCCTGCCGATCACGTACGGCACGGCAGGGACTGTCTCGGTGGCGGTGTCACCCGACACGGCGACGGGTTCGGTGGAGCTGTTCAACGGCGAGACCGAGCTCGCGGAGGCCACCATCGCGGACGGACGGGGAACCCTCGTCCTGCCGGCAACCTCGCTCCGGCCCGGGGTCTACGACCTCACCCTGCGGTACGGGGGCGACGCCGATCACCGGTCGTCGTCGTCGAGGGTCCGGGTAGTGGTGGAGAAGGTGATGCCGACCATGGAGATCACGGCGGCGAAGGCCGCCGGGAACAAGGCGGTGGTCACCGTGTCGCTCACCGCGCCGTACGACGTCCGGGTGACCGGACAGGTGCGGCTGGCCGTCCAGGGTGGGCAGACGCTCACCGCGGCGATCGAGAACGGCCGGGCCCGGTTCGAGGTGCCCCGGCCCAGGAACGGTGACCTGACGGTGACGGCGACCTACCTCGGCAGCGAGCTCGTGCTGCCGGCGGAGACCAAGGTGACCGTCAGGGTGCGGTAGCGAAAAGGCCCCGTTGGTCGGGCTCGTCGAGACCTCGACGAGCCCGACCAACGGGGCCTTGCTCGTACGTCAGTCGTCGGCGAGGGCGGCGACCACGCCCGCGCGGCTCTCGTCCTCGCTGGCGAGCACGCCGCCGTTGGCGACGATGTCGGGGGTGATCTCGCTGAAGACCATGCGGACGTCCTGGCGGCGGGCGCCCAGGATCTCGACGGCACTCTCGGCGACGGCCTTCGCGAACTCGCGACGCTGCTCGAGGGTGCGGCCGGCCAGCAGCTCGACGGTGATGTTGGGCATTTCTTCCCTCCGGTGGCGGCCGCTCCGCACACTGCAGCGTGTTCACGGAGGCGACCTTGGTTCGGTGACATGAACCACCGTACGTGTGCCGGAACGCATCGTCTACGTTTTCGCCCATCGAGTTCACACTCTTGACAGCGGTTCGACCCGCTGGTTTGGTGTGCGGACCATCTCCACCCAGGAGTTCCCATGAATCCCAGGACCGCCCTCCGTCGCGCGACCCTGACCGGACTCGCCACCGCGGGCATCGTTGCCCTCGGGACGACGTCGGCGCTGGCGCACGTGACCATCACCCCGTCCACCACGGCGGCGGGCGCGACGGCCGAGCTCCGGGTCGAGATCCCGCACGGCTGCGTCGGGTCGGCGACTACCGCGATCTCCATCCGGATGCCCGAGGGGGTCTCGGACGTGAGCGCCTCCGATACCGACCGCTGGGCGGTCGAGCAGGCAGCGGACGCCCTGACCTGGACGACCGACGAGCCGCTCCCGGACGCCGAGCACGCGGAGGTCGAGTTCTCCGTACGCCTGCCCGACGACGACGGCGCGACGCTCATCTTCCCCGTCATCCAGCAGTGCGAGCAGGGCGAGGCGGCCTGGACCGAGGTCGCCGAGCACGGGGAGGGCCATGACGGGCTGGAGAGGCCGGCGCCCGTCCTCGTCGTGACGCCTGGGGAGCCGGGGACCGAGACCGCCGATGCCGATGCCGATGCCGAGGCAAGCGCGAGTGCCGGCGCCGGTACCGAGGTACCGATGGAGACGGCGGACGCCACCTCGCCCGAGTCGCCCGCCGCGACCGAGGTGGCCGGCGCCGCCGCGGACGCCGGGGAGCGGAGCCCTCTGATGGCCTACGGTGCGGCCGGTGTCCTGGCAGTGGGCGTCCTGGCGGCTGCGGTCCTGCTGCGCCGTCGGCGACGCCCATGACGTCCCGGAGCGTCGGGCAGCGCACCGGCGGCTGGCTGCTCCTGCTCGCCGTCGTCTGCGGGCTGCTGCTCGGCCCGGCGGTCAGTGCCTCCGCCCACGCGACCCTCGTGCGCACCGACCCCGCGCACGGCGCGGTGCTCGAGACCGCCCCCGAGCGGATCACGTTCGGCTTCAACGAGTCAGTGCTCGGCGTCCCGACGGGGATCAAGGTGTTCGACGCGACGGGGGAGGAGGTAGCCTCCACTGCCTCGGTCCGCGGGTCGGAGCTCTTCGTGGACCTCGACGAGGAGGTCGGCGACGGCACGCTGGTCGTCGTCTGGCGCCTCGTGTCGGAGGACGGGCACCCGATCGGCGGCTCCCTGAGCTTCTCCGTCGGCGCCCCCAGCGACGTGGTGGACGTACCGTCGGCGGACGCGGACGCGGCCACCGACGCACCCTTCGCGCTCGGACTGGTCCGCGGCCTGGGCTACGTGGGCCTTCTCGTCGCAGCCGGCGTGGCGGCCTTCACGGTCCTGTTCCTTCCGCGCGACGGCGGCGCCGACCGCTCGCGCGCCCGGCTCCGTCGGGTCGCCCGGGCGGCGGCCGGCGTCGCGGCGCTCGGCTGGGGGCTGGCCGTGCCGCTGGTCGCGCTGTACCAGCTCGGCGTGCCCGCCTCCGCGATCACCGACAGCTCGACCTGGTCGGCGCTCGCGCCCGCCGAGTACGCCGTCCCCGCGGTTGTGATCACGGGACTCGCGCTGGCCACCGGGGCGCACCCGGCGTCCGCCGCCCCCGGCCGGACCAGGGCGGGCCTCGTGCTGGCCGGCAGCGTCCTCGCGGTCACCGCGCCCGCGTTCACCGGCCACACGCGAGCCGCCGCGCCCGAGGCCCTCGTGATCGGCGTGGACGTGCTGCACCTGGCCGCGGGAACCCTGTGGCTCGGCGGCCTCGTGGCGGTCGCCCTCGTGCTCGGGGACCTCGCGCGCGGCGACTCCGGCGCCGTCGTGCTCGGCAGGTTCTCGACCTGGGCCGCCGGCCTGCTCGCGGTGCTCGTGGTCGCCGGGACGGTCCTGGCCTGGCGGATCGCCGGGTCCTGGGACGCGCTCCTCGACTCCGGCTACGGAGCCCTGCTCCTCGTGAAGGTCCTCGCCGCGCTGGTCGCCATTGCCATCGCCGCGTGGAACAGGTTCGCTTTGCTGCCGCGTGCCCGGGCACGTTCCACCCCGCTGGTCCGGACGGCGCTCGCGGAGGCGGCGGTGCTGGTCGTGGTACTGCTGGTCACCGGCTTCCTGGTGGACCGCAGCCCCGAGACCGACACGGCCGCCACCTCCGTCGAGGAGCCGGCGGCGACCGCCGGGGAGGACGTGGTGCTGGGCCAGATCTCGGCGCGGATCTCTCTGGATCCGCCGGCCGTCGGGCCGGCGACCCTCACCATCACGATGACCGACGCCCTCGGGGAGCCCGCCGAGGGCTACGAGGCGCCGCGGCTCAGCCTGAAGTCGGGCGACGTGGACCTCGGAGAGGTGGCGGTCACCTCGCTGGGTCCGGGCGTCTACGCCGGCGAGGTGGTCCTACCGACCGGGGGCGAGTGGGAGGTGCAGGTGTCCCTGCGCACCACCGAGTTCGACAACCCGGTCCGGACGGTGACGTTCCAGGTGCCCTGACCATTACGCGGCGTCGAGCGGCTGTCTCACCGTGAGGTGCGGGGCCAGCGCGCGCAGGAAGTCGACGGCGTCGAAGGCCGCGCCGGCCGAGACGACGCCGGTGGCCCGGGCACGCCCGGTGAGGACGCGGTCGACGGCTTCCACCGCGAGCGGCGCGCTGATGGCGTAGATGTCCTGGCCGGACGCCGTCAGCCGGCGTTCCGCTCCGCCCGCGCGGACGACGACGTCGACGACGAAGGTCTGTGCGGACCGGCCCCGATCGTCCACGGCCGCCGGGGCGGTCGCGTCCGGCGCGGCGAGGTCCGCGGCGGCGACCGCGGTCATGTACGTCGTCACCTCGGGGACCGCCAGGTGGCTCGGGACGGTGACGACGTCGGCCATGGTGAACTCGCCGATGACCTGCTGGGGCCCCAGCGGTTCCGGGAACGGCCACTCGAGGGTCGGGCGTGCGTCGTCGTGGTACTGCAACCGCCCCTGGGCGAAGCGGACCCCGCGGCCGCCGCGCCGGCCGTCCGAGACCGTGCCCGCGGCGAGCGTGCCCGCCGTCGGGTGCCAGCTGCTGAGGCCGTAGGCGACGTGCACCTCGTCGGCTGCCGTCCAGTCGCCCGCCGCCGCCGTCACGAGCAGGTCGCCCAGCCCGCCGAAGAAGGCCATCGCCGGGACCACGACGGTGCCGGCCTCGCGGGCGCCCTCCGCGAAGTGCTCGAACGTGTCGACGTTGGCCTCGATCTCGGCCGCGACGTCCACGTAGGGGATCCCCGCTCGGAGCGCCGCCTCGACGACCGGGGCGGTCGTCGCCGCGAACGGCCCCGCGCAGTTGATCACGGCGGCCGCGCCGGCGAGGGCACGGTCGAGTGAGGTGGGGTCGTCGGCGGAGGCTTGGCGGCTCTCGAGACCCGGCAGCACCGAGGAAAGCGCCGACAGCTTGGCGGGGTCCCGACCGATCAGGACCGGGGCGTAACCCCGCTCCAGCAGCTCGGCGACCACAAAGCGTCCGGTGTGCCCGTAGGCCCCGAAGACGGCCACGTTCAGGTTCGTCGTCATGTGGACGATCCTGTCGCGGGCGCGGTCAGCTGCCCAGTGTCTGGAACGACATGATGCGTACACTTTCGGACATGACGCCCGCACCGCGCTCCGTCGCGATCGCCGCCACCGACGGGATGCTCCACTTCGAGCTGGCCATCGCCTTCGAGGTCTTCGGTTCCGCGCCGGACGCCGTCCCCGGGCCCTGGTACGACGTCGCCGTGTGCGGGACCCATACCGTGCGGGCCGGGCACTTCATGATCGAGCCGGACCACGGGCTCGACCGGCTCGCGCGGGCGGAGACGGTGATCGTGCCCGCGGTGGTCGACGTCGACCAGGCGCCGCCGGACGATCTCGTCGAGGCCGTGCGGGCGGCCCACCGGGCCGGCGCACGGGTCGCGTCCCTGTGCACGGGCGCCTTCGTCCTGGCCGCCGCGGGACTGCTGGACGGGCGGCGCGCGACCACCCACTGGGCCCACGCGCAGGACCTCGCCACCCGCTATCCCCGGGTGACGGTCGATCCCAGCGTGCTCTACGTCGACGAGGGCACCGTCCTGACGTCGGCCGGCAAGGCCGCGGCGATGGACCTGTCGCTGCACATGGTCCGCCGCGACCACGGGTCGGCGATCGCCAACGTGGTCGCCCGTCGCCTGGTGGTACCCCCGCATCGCCCGGGCGGCCAGGCGCAGTACGTCGCCACGCCGGTGCCCGCGCGGGACGGGCACGCTCTGGCGGACCTGCTGCCCTGGATCGTGCAGCGGCTCGACCAGCCGCTCACGGTCGAGGACCTCGCCCGCCAGGCGAACATGAGCTCGCGCCACCTGGCCCGCAACTTCCACGCGGTCACCGGCACGACGCCGCTGCAGTGGCTGCTCACGCAGCGGATCGGACGCGCCCGGGAGCTCCTGGAGGCCACGGACGACGGGATCGACACGGTCGCGTCCGCGGCCGGCATGGGGACGGCGGCCACGCTGCGCCGCCACTTCCAGCGAGCGGTGGGCGTCGCGCCCGACGCCTACCGGCGCACCTTCCGCACGGCACGCTCGGCCTAGCACCGGCAGCGGGGTCCCGCTTGACCTTATGGCTGCTGCAACCTAGATCCTGGAGTCATGCTCACCATCAGCGACTTCAGCGAGATGTGCTACCTGTCGCCCCAGACCCTGCGCTACTACCATTCCGAGGGCCTGCTGGTCCCGGCCGACGTCGACCCGCAGACCGGCTACCGCTCGTACACGTTCGACCAGGTCGAGCAGGCGATGCTGATCACGGCCCTGCGCGGCACGGGGATGAGCGTCAAGCTCGTGCGGCGCGCGCTCGACGAGCCCGGCGAGGCGCCCACGCTGCTGCAGGAGCACGCCGACGAGGTGGCGGCCCAGCGGCAGCTCCAGGACGAGGCGATCAGCGACGCGCGCATGCTCGTCGGCTCACGGCCGGAGGCGCGCCTGCGGCACGTCCCGGAGGCCACGGTGGTGTCGCGGCTGGTGACCGTCGAGTCCGTGCCCGACCGGTACGACTGGACGGCAGCCGAGGCCACGCTCGGCGCCGCAGTCGACGACCTGGTCGCGACCGTCCAGGCGTGTGGCGCCGTCGTCTCCGGAACGCCCTGGCGTGGCTGGACGCGCGGGACCGAGGAGCAGCGGCAGGGTGCCGACGGGCCGCCCTGGCTGGTGACCGTGCCCGTCGAGGCGGACGCCAAGGCGCTGGCAGCCCTGCCCGACGACGTGGTGGTGCAGACCTTCGAAGCCCGCGAGGAGCTGTCGATCTTCCTTCCGGGCAAGAGCTCGATGGCCAAGTTCGCCACCGCGATGTCCCGCCTGACGACGTATCCCCTCGACGCCGCGTACGTCGACTTCTCCCGGATGCGCCAGGTGCTGCACGACGACGGCGTGGAGACGGCGATGGCCGTACGGGAGGTCGAGGACGCCGACCTGGTCGGCTGATTCTTCGTTGTACGAGCCAGCGGCCTGTGCGAGGGTGAAATTGATGCCCACGTGAAAGGAACAGCACATGGACCGGCTCGGTGACGACTCCTGGGAGCTACCCCAAGTATTCGAGTACGAGGGCCAGCCCGTTCGCTGGCACGCGATCGGCGACGGCGAACCGCTGGTGCTGCTGCACGGCACCCCGTTCTCCTCGGTCGTGTGGCGGCGCATCGCCCCGCTCCTCGCGCGGCGGCGCCGGGTGTACTACTACGACCTCCTCGGTTACGGGCGCTCGCACAAGGAGGACGGCCAGGACGTCTCGCTCGGTGTGCAGAACCGGCTCTTCGACCAGCTGCTCACGCACTGGGAGCTGGAGCGCCCCGACGTCGTCGCGCACGACTTCGGCGGGGCGACCGCGCTGCGCACCCATCTGCTGGACGGGCGCGACTATCGGACCCTCACCCTGATCGATCCCGTGGCGCTCAGCCCCCACGGGTCGCCGTTCGTGCAGACCGCCCGCCGGCACGAGCAGGCGTTCGTCGAGCTCCCGGCGTACATCCACGACGCGCTCCTGCGCGCGTACGTCGCCGGCGCGGTGCACCGCACGCTGTCGGACGAGGAGATGCTCCGCTACACCGAACCGTGGACGGGGGAGGTCGGCCAGGCGGCGTTCTACCGCCAGATCGCCCAGATGGGGGACCGGTACACCGACGAGATCCAGGACCGCTACGACGAGATGCGCTGCCCCGTCACGATCCTGTGGGGCGAGCAGGACGCGTGGGTGCCGCTGGACCGAGGGCAAGAACTGGCGCGGCGCATCCCGGGCGCCGATCTCCACACCGTGGCGTACGCCGGGCACCTCGTCCCGGAGGACGCGCCCGAGGCGGTCGTCGCGACGGTGCTCGAAGCGATCGGTGAGCGCTCCGCCACAACCGTGGGGTAGACGGCGCCGGCGAGCTGGGACGCCTCAGAGCGCGGTGCCGGTCTCCTGCGCGAGCACCTCCAGGAGCCGGTCCTGGAAGGCCGTGTCGTGAACAGCGGCGTGCGGCTCCTGGCGCTCCTGGTGGTACCAGTACCCGCCGGTGGTCAGCGCTTCCGGGTCGTCGCTGGTGACCAGCCACTCCTGGGTGCGGTGGCCCAGCTCGAGATCGTCCGGCGCACCCGGCCCACCCATCCGCGTCGGTACCCAGCCCGGGTCGACGGCGTTGCTCGGCACGCCGGGGCGCAGGCGCGCCACGGCGGCGGCCAGGGCGGTGACGAAGAGCTTGCTGTCGCCGTACGAGCCCGGAGTACGGCCCGACCAGTCGACGCCGTCCAGCACGGGGCGGCCGCTGAAGTGCGAGCCGCTGCTGAGATACACCAGGCGGCGAGGCCCGGGCAGCAGGGCCGTGAGGAGGTACGGCGCGACGACGTTGACCGGCATGACGGCCCGCCCGCTCCACACCCCGGCGTTGTGGACGACGGCGTCCAGCGGGGCCGCGTCGGACAGCTCGGACGCGACGGCACGCACGGCGTCCCGGTCGGCGAAGTCGCCCACCACGACGTGCGCACCCCGGTCGACGAGGTCGCTCAGGTCCGCGGCGCGGCCCCGGTTCCGGGCGTGCACCACCACCTCGTGCCCTTGCGAGAGGAGGGTGTCGGCCGCCGCGCGGCCCAGTCCGTCGGCGGAGCCGGTGACCAGGATCCGGCTCATGGCTGCACCTCTGGCTGTACCTCGTACGCGCACTGGTTCATGGTTCCCACGCTACGACGTCGGCGGAGGGTGCTTGCCTTCGAGCGCGCTCGAAGGCCTAGCGTCCCCGGCATGACGAACAGCGAGAAGGCCGGCGAAAAGACATGGCTCATCACCGGCGCCAGCTCGGGCCTCGGCCTGGCCCTTGCCGAGGCCGCGCTGCGCGCCGGCGAGCGGGTGGTCGGGACCGCCCGGCGCGCCGGCCGGTTCGACGCGCTCCAGGCCCGGTACGGCGACCGGCTGCTCGCCGTGGAGCACGACGTGCGCGACACGGCCGCCGCGGCCGCCGTCGTGCAGCGGGCGCTCGACGAGTTCGGGCGGGTCGACGTGCTCGTCAACAACGCCGGCGCCGGCCAGGTCGGAGCGGCCGAGGAGATCACCGACGACCGGCTGCGGGACATGCTCGACCAGCACCTGTTCGGCCCGGCCGCCTACGTGCGCGCCGTCCTGCCGCACCTGCGGGAGCGTGGTTCGGGCGCGATCGTGCAGATGAGCAGCCAGGGCGGGCGCCTGTCGTTCCCGGCGGTCGGCAGCTACTCGGCCGGGAAGTTCGCGCTGGAGGGCTGGTCCGAGGCGCTCGCGGGCGAGGTCGCCCCGTTCGGGATCAGGGTGCTGATCGTGGAGCCCAGCCGGTTCCGCACGGCCTTCAACGCGCCGGAGGTGCTCGCGACGGCGGCCCAGGACCCGTCCTACGAGGCCGTGACCGGGGCGGTGCGCGCAAACATGGCCGACGCCGACGGCATCCAGGAGGGCGACCCGGAGCGCGGCGCCGCCGTCATCCGCGACGTGCTCGGCGCCTTCGACGCGCCGCTGCGGCTGCCGCTCGGCGCCGAGGCGGTCCGCAACCTCAGGCGCGTCTACACGCAGGCGCTCGACGACGTCGAGAAGTGGGCGAGCGCCAGCGAGTCGGCGGACTTCCCGGGCGTGCCCGCGGCCGTGCGCGCGTTCTGACGGGGCCGATCTAGGGTGGCTGGCATGGCCATGGACGAGCTGATGTCGCGGGCCCTGGCGGCGCTGGGGGAGGACGGCGCGCCGTCGGTCGAGGTGATCCACGCTCTGACCGACCTGGACGCGACGACCGAGCCGATGACCATCGCCGAGGCCGCCGCCCACCTCGACGTCTCGCCGCACACGCTGCGCTACTACGAGCGGGCCGGGCTGGTCGAGGTCGGCCGCGACTCCGCTGGCCACCGCGTGTACGACGCCGCCGCGATCCGGCGCCTGGTGTTCCTCACGCGGATGCGGCTCTCGGGTATGCCGATGCGGGACCTGCAGCACTACATCGAGCTGGTCGACGCAGGGGAGCAGACCGAGCCCGAGCGCCTCGACATCCTGCTGGAGCACCGGGACACCGTCCGGCGGCGGATCCGGGAGCTGACGCTGTCGCTGGCCGCCACGGAGTACAAGATCGCGACGTACGGCGGGTCGACTGGGCCTGACGTAGACATCGTCGCTGAACCGACGAGCATCGTCGACCACCTCGCCACGCCGGAGAGCGACGACATCGACTTCGGGCCCGGGCGTCTGGGTCTGACCGCCCGCACCCCCGAGCTCTGATGTACGTCCTGGACACCAACGTCGTCTCCGCCACACCTTCGGTGGCCGACCCGCCGGCGCTCGTGCGCGATACGTTGGCGCCATGGCAGTCGTCCTTCATCGTGCTCCGCGCACGGACCTGCTCGCGCGGGGCCTGGGGGACCTGCTCGCCACGCCCCTGGATGACCCGTTCGCGACCGAGGTCGTCGTGGTGCCCGCCCGCGGCGTCGAACGCTGGCTCGCGCAGCGGCTCAGCCACCACCTCGGTTCCGGTCCCGGGCAGGAGGACGGCGTCTGCGCCGGCGTCGACCTGCGCTCGCCGCACTCGCTGTTCGCCGAGGTCACGGGCACGCGCGACGACGACCCGTGGGCGCCGGACGCGCTGACCTGGCCGCTGCTGGCGGCGATCGACGCGAGCCTCGACGAGCCGTGGGCCGCGCTGCTCGCCCAGCATCTCGGGCACGGGATACCGGGCGAGGAGGGGGACCTGCGGCGCGGCCGTCGGCTCTCCGTCGCCCGCCGGTTGGCGCGGCTGATGGCGGGGTACGCCGCCCAGCGTCCGGTGCTGGTCGCGGACTGGGCCGCGGGCCGCGACACCGACGGGTGCGGACGCGCGGTCCCCGCCGACCTCGCGTGGCAGCCGCCGCTGTGGCGGGCCCTGGCCGAGCGGGTGGACGCCGAGCCGCCGCACGTGCGGCATGCCGCCGTCGTCGACCGGCTGAGTGCCGAGCCTGGCGTTTTTGACCTGCCCGGGCGCCTGTCCCTGTTCGGCCACACCCGTCTGGCCGCGAGCGAGGTGGAGCTGGTCGGCGCGCTCGGCGCGCACCGCGACGTGCACCTGTGGCTGCCGCATCCCTCGGCGCCGCTGTGGTCCGCGCTCAAGGACCTCGGCGGGCCCGTCGACCGGGCCGCGGACCGTTCGCACGAGCGCGTCGGGCATCGGCTGCTGGCCACGCTCGGCCGGGACACGCGCGAGCTGCAGCGCACCCTGTCGGCGATCGAGCTGCGGGACGAGCCCGTCGCGGGCGGAGCAGGCGGTGACGACGAAGCAGAACCGCCGTCGACCCTCCTCGGGATGCTGCAGCACGACCTGCGCGCCGACGCGGTCGGCGACGTCGGCGCGCGCCTCCTCGACCCGGCCGACCGCTCGGTCCAGGTGCACGCCTGCCACGGCCCGGCCCGGCAGGTCGAGGTGCTGCGCGACGTGCTGCTCGGCCTGCTCGCCGACGACCCGACGCTGGAACCGCGCGACGTGCTCGTCATGTGCCCCGACATCGAGACCTACGCGCCCCTGGTCACCGCCGCCTTCGGCCTGGCCGACGTCGTAGGCCCCCAGGGCCACCCCGCGCACGGCCTGCGGGTGCGGCTCGCCGACCGGGCGCTGGACCGGACCAACCCGCTGCTCGCCGTGGTGATGCGCCTGCTCGACCTCGCCGGCGGCCGGGCGGGGGTGGGCGACGTCGTGGACCTCGCCCACGCCGAACCCGTGCGCCGGCGCTTCGGGTTCCGCGACGACGACCTGGAGCAGCTCGCGCAGTGGGCCCGCGAGACCGGCGTGCGCTGGGGGTTCGACGCCGCGCACCGCGCCGACTTCGGCCTGGCCGACTACGGCTCCGGCACCTGGCAGGAGGGCGTGGACCGGCTGCTCGCCGGTGTCACGATGTCCGACGACACGGGCACCTGGTTGGAGCGCACCCTGCCGCTGGACGACGTCGGCAGCGGGCAGGTCGAGCTCGTCGGCCGCCTGACCGAGCTGGTGGAGCGGCTGCGGAACGTCACCGACGCGCTCGTGGGCGGGCATCCGCTCGAGCATTGGCTGACCGCGCTCGAGGACGGTGTCGCGGCGCTCACCATCGTGCCGACGTCGGACGCGTGGCAGCTCGCGCAGGTGCGGCGCGAGCTCGCCCGCGTGCGGGACGACGCGACGGACCTCGCGGTGTCCCTGCGGCTGCCGGACGTGCGCGCGCTGCTCGCCGACCGCGTGGCCGGCCGCCCGACCCGGTCGAACTTCCGCACCGGAACCCTGACCGTCGCCACGCTCGTGCCGATGCGGTCGGTGCCGCACCGCGTCATCGCCCTGCTGGGCCTCGACGACGGCGTCTTCCCGCGCGTCGGCATCACCGACGGCGACGACGTGCTGGCCCGCGAGCCGAGGACCGGCGAGCGGGACCCGCGCAGCGAGGACCGGCAGCTGTTCCTCGACGCGATCCTCGCCGCCACCGAGACCCTGGTGGTGACCTACAGCGGCGCCGACGAGTACTCGGGCCAGGAGCGCCCGCCCGCGGTGCCGCTGGGCGAGCTGCTCGACGCCCTCGACGAGACGGCGCGGACGCCCGACGGGCGCCCGGTGTCCCGGGCGGTGACCGTCCGGCACCCGCTGCAGCCCTTCGACCGGCGCAACGTCGAACCCGGGGCGCTCGTGCCCGGATCGGCCTTCACGTTCGACCGCGCGGCCCTGGCCGGGGCCCGCGCCGCGACCGGCGCCCGGACCCCGGTGGGTCCGTTCCTGGCCGCGCCGCTGGCCCCGGTCGCGACGGCCGGAGCGGGCGCGGATGACGGCGTCGTCCCACTCGACAAGCTGCTCGAGTTCTACCGCTCGCCCGCGCGCGGGTTCCTCGTCCAACGCCTCGACGTCGGCCGGTCCTGGGACGAGGAACCGCTCGACGACGGGCTGCCCGTCGAGCTCGACGGACGGGGCCGCTGGGCCGCGGGGGAGCGAGTGCTGCGGGACGTGCTGGACGGCGCCGCGGTCCCGGACGCCGTCCAGAAGGAGTGGCGCCGCGGGCAGCTCCCGCCCGGCCGCCTCGGCTGGCGCCCCCTGGTCGGCATCGCCGCGGAGGTGGGCCCGCTCGCCGACGCCGCCCAGGGCGTGCGGGCGAGCCCCGCGCGGGTCGTGGACATCGACGTCGACCTGGGCGGCGGACGCAGCTTGCGCGGCTCGGTGCCCGGCGTGCACGGCGACCGCCTCGTCGCGGTGTCGTACGCCCGGCTCGGCGGCCGGCAGCGCCTGGGGACGTGGATCCGGCTGCTGGCGCTCGCGGCGTCCGACGACGACCGGCCCTGGGTCGGTTTCACGTTCGGCCGGCCGACCAACCCGCGGTCCCGCAAGACCTGGCAGGGGTCCAAGCAGGGCCCGCTGGACCATACCGCCGTCGACCTGCTGCGCGACCTCGTCGCGCTGCGCGACCGCGGGCTCACCGAGCCGCTGCCGCTGCCGGTCAAGGCGTCGGCGGTCTACGCCGACGAGCGCCGGAGCCGCGCCGACCCCGCCGACGCGCAGTTCCGGGCCGGGCAGGTCTGGACCGGGCAGCTGGGGCCGGGCGGCCGCCTCGACGGCGAGTGCGCGGAACCCGAGCACCTGCGGGTCCACGGCCCCAGGGCGCCGCTGCCCGGTACGGGCGAGGAACCGCGGCCCGGCGAGGAACACCCGGGGGAGGCCACCCGCTTCGGCGCGCTGGCGATGCGCGTCTGGAGCCCGCTGCTGGAGAACGAGAGGTTCAGCGACTGATGGACGTCTTCGACCTCACCGGGCCGCTGCCGCGGGGCACAGCCCTGCTGGAGGCCAGCGCAGGCACCGGCAAGACCTTCGCGATCGGCGCGCTCGTGACCCGGTACGTCGCCGAGGGCGTCGTGCCGCTCGACCAGATGCTGGTCGTGACCTTCGGCCGCGCCGCGACGCAGGAGCTGCGCGACCGGGTGCGCGGCGCGCTCCTGCGGGCCGAGCGTGCGTTCGCGGCAGCCCTCGCGGGCGGCGACACCGGACCGGTCGACGAGGTCCTGGCAGCGCTGCTCGACGTCGACGACGCCGAGCGGGCCGCCCGGCACCGGCGTCTGGCCGACGCGCTGGCCTCGTTCGACCACGCCACCATCGCGACGATCCACCAGTTCTGCCAGCTCGTGCTGCGCTCGCTCGGCGTCGCCGGGGACACCGAGCCCGGCGCCGAGCTGGTCGAGTCCCTGACCGAGCTCACCGTCGAGGTCGTCGACGACCTCTACCTCCGGCGCTACGGCAGCGCCCCGGAGCCGCCGCCCTTCGACCGGGCCTGCGCCCTCAAGGTCGCCACCGCCGCCGTGGAGGACCCGCGCGCCGCGCTCGCCGACGCCGACCCGGCCGACGCCGTCGGCTCTGCCCGCGTGTCCTTCGCCCGCGAGGTGCGCGCCGAGATGGAGCGGCGCAAGCGCCGCCTCGGCATCCTGTCGTACGACGACCTGCTCGGGCGGCTCGCCGACGCCCTGGACCCGGCGACCGCCGACGGCGGTGCCGCGGTCGGCGCACGGATGCGCGAACGCTGGAAGGTCGTGCTGGTCGACGAGTTCCAGGACACGGACCCCGTGCAGTGGCAGGTGCTGGACCGCGCCTTCGGCGGTGCGCACCACGAGGCGCAGGCGCAGGCGACGGTCCTGGTCGGCGACCCCAAGCAGGCCATCTACGCCTTCCGCGGCGGCGACGTCGTCGCGTACCTCGACGCCGCCCGGGGCGCCGCCACCCGGGCGACGCTCGGCAGCAACTGGCGATCCGACGCGCCGCTGGTCGAGACCCTGGGGGTGCTGCTGGGTAACGCGGCGCTCGGACACGCGGAGATCGTGGTGCACCCCGTGACGGCCGAGGGCGGGGACAGCCGGCTGGCCGGAGCGCCGCACCCGGCGCCGTTCCGGCTGCGGCAGGTGCTGCGCGAGGGGCTGCCCAGGGTCCGCAGCGGTGCGATCCAGGTCGGCGCCGCGCGGCAGCACGTCGCGGCGGACCTCGCCGCCGACGTCGCGGGGCTGCTCGCCTCGGGCGCGACGTGGGACGGACGCCCGCTGGTGCCGGGCGACGTCGCCGTCCTCGTCTCGGCGCGGGTGCACGGCCGGCTCGTCCAGGACGCGCTCGCGCAGCGCGGCGTCGCGGCCGTGATGCCCGGCGGCGACGTGTTCGAGACGGCCGCCGCCGACGAGTGGCTGACCCTGCTGGAGGCGCTGGAGTCCCCGCACCGCTCGGGCCTGGTGCGCGCGGCGGCCCTCACGTCGTTCCTCGGCCGCACCGCCGCCGACCTCGACGAGGGCGGCGAGGCCCTGACCGCGCGCGACGCCGACACCCTGCGCGGCTGGGCGATCCTGCTCCGCCACCGGGGAGTCGCCGCCCTCCTGGAGGCCGCCGAGGAGCGCGGGCTCAGCGGCCGGGTGCTGGCTCAGGCCGAGGGCGAGCGGCTGCTGACCGACGTCCGACACCTGGGGCAGCTCCTGCACGAGGTGAGCGTCACCGAGTCGCTGGGCCTGACGGCCCTGCTGGCCTGGTTCCGCGACGAGCGGCGCCGGACGGGCACGGCCGAGCGGCCGCGCCGCCTGGACTCCGACGCCGCGGCCGTGCAGATCGTCACGGTGCACGGCAGCAAGGGGCTGCAGTACCCCGTGGTGTACCTGCCGTTCGGCTACGACAACTACACGCGCCCGGTCGACATCGCGCTCTACCACGACGACCGCGGCGCCCGGACGATCGACGTCTCCGGCTCCGGAGCGCACTGGGACGCCCACTGCGCCGCGCACCGCGCGGAGGAGGACGGCGAGGAGCTCCGCAAGCTCTACGTGGCCCTGACCCGCGCGCAGTCGCAGGTCGTGGCGTGGTGGGCGCCGACGTCTAGCACCCCGACCAGCGGGCTGCACCGCCTCCTGTTCGGCCGCACCCCCGGCACGCGCGAGGTCCCGGGCACACAGCCGATCAAGGACGACGACTACGCCACCCGCGTCCTCGGGCTGCTGGAGGAGCTGGGCGGCCCGGCGGCCGAGGTCGCGGAACCCGCCGAGGCGTCCGCCCCCGCACCTGCGGACGGGCACACGCCGTTCGAGGCGCGTGCCTTCGACCGCGCCGTCGACACCGAGTGGCGGCGCACCTCCTACAGCGGCCTCATCGCGGCCGCCGACGACGGACCCCACGTGGGCAGCGAGCCCGAGGCCGCGGGCAAGGACGACGAGCCGGCCGCGCTGGAGCCCGGCGTCCCCGACGTCGAGGAGCCGGCGACGCCCGACGGCGGGACGTCGCCCATGGCGGACCTGCCCATGGGCGCGGCCTTCGGGTCGCTGGTGCACGCCGTGCTGGAGGACGCCGACCCGTTCGCGCCCGACCTGCGCGCCGAGCTGCTGGAGCACGTCAGCGAGCAGCTGCGCTGGTGGCCCGTGCAGGCCGATCCCGAGGCGATCGCCGACGGTCTCCTGCCGCTGCACCGCACGCCGCTCGGCCCGCTGGCCGGCGGCCTGACACTGGGCGAGATCGGCCTGCCGGACCGGCTCCGCGAGCTGACGTTCGAGCTGCCGCTGAACGGCGGCGACCTCGGCGCCGTCCGAGGTGGCCGAGGCCGCGCCGAGGCCCGGCTGGGCGACCTCGCCCCGCTGCTGCGCACCCACCTGCCCGCCGACGACCCGCTCGCCGCCTACGCCGACCGGCTCGACCACCCCGCCCTCGGGGACCAGACGCTGCGCGGCTACCTCACCGGCTCGATCGACGTCGTCCTGCGGCTGCCGTCCGGGCGGTTCGTCGTCGTCGACTACAAGACGAACTTCCTCGGGCCCGCCGTCGCCGACTACTCGCGCGACCGCATGGCCGAGGCCATGCTGCACTCGCACTACCCGCTGCAGGCCCTGCTGTACGGCGCGGTGCTGCACCGCTACCTGCGCTGGCGACTGCCCGGCTACGACCCCGACACCCACCTGGGCGGGGCGCTCTACCTCTTCGTGCGCGGGATGGCGGGGCCGGACACCCCCGACTCGGGCGGCGCCTCTGGCGCGAGCGGCAGTCCCGCGGGCGTGTTCTCCTGGCAGCCGCCGACGGCGCTCCTGGTCGCGCTCTCCGACCTGCTCGCCGGAGCCGCAGGGGAGCAGGCCGCATGACGCCCGCGATCGAGCGCTGGACCAGCGACGACCCCCACGACGCCCGCCTGGCACTCGGCGCGACCGGGCTGCTGCGCACCTTCAATCACGCCGGCGTCCTCACCGCCGCCGACGTGCACGTCGCACGCCGCACCGCCGACGTCGTCGGTGAGGACGACGAGACCGTGCGCCTCGCCGTGGCGCTCGCGGTGCGGGCGGTGCGGCAGGGGTCGGTGTGCGTGGACCTGGGTGGCTTCGGCGACGGCGGGTCGGACGGCGGAGGAGCGGGCGCGGCCGGGACCCCGGACGAGGCGCCGCCCCTGCCCTGGCCCTCCGCCGACGGCTGGCTCGACCGGGTTGCGGCCAGCCCGCTCGCCGAGCGGTCGGTCGTGCGGGCCGACCTCGGCCTGCTCTACCTCGACCGGTACTGGCGCGAGGAGCGGCAGGTGCGCGACGACGTCGTCGGCCGGCTGGCAGCACCCGCCCCGCCCGTCGACGACGCCCTGCTCGAGGACAGCGCCGCGCGGCTCTTCCCCGGCGACGCGTACGCCGAGCAGCGCGTGGCGGCGCTGTCGACCGCGCGACGCCTCACCACCGTGCTCACCGGCGGCCCCGGCCGCGGCAAGACGACGACAGTGGCCGGCCTCCTCGCCCTGCTGGCGGAGCAGGCCGAGCACGCCGGCGGACGCCGCCTGCGCATCGCCCTCGCCGCCCCCACCGGCAAGGCGGCCGCCCGGATGCAGGAGGCGGTGGCCGACTCGCTCGGCGCGCCCCAAGAGCCCGGGCGACCGGAGTTCACCGACGACGACCGCCGTCGACTCGCCGGCCTCCAGGCCGGCACACTGCACCGGCTGCTCGGCTGGCGACCCGGGTCGAGCACCCGGTTCCGGCACGACCGCTCCAACCGCCTGCCGCACGACGTCGTCGTGGTCGACGAGACGTCCATGGTCTCGCTCACGCTCATGGCCCGGCTGCTGGAGGCGGTGCGCCCCGACGCGCGGCTCGTGCTCGTGGGCGACCCCGACCAGCTCGCCTCCGTCGAGGCCGGCGCGGTCCTCGCCGACCTCGTCGCCGGGCTCGGGGCACGCACCGACGGCGTCGTATCGGCGCTGGTCACCGACCACCGCTCGGAGAGCACAGCGATCACCCGGTTGGCCGCCGCGATCCAGGACGGCGACCCGGACGCGGTGCTCGCCGAGCTGACGGCGGACGACGGCGCCGTGAAGCTCGTCCACCCCGACGACGCGGCCGGGCTCGCCGCCCTCCAGGACGAGCTGGCGCGGCACGCCCTCGACGTCCGCGGCCTGGCGCTGGCGGGCGACGCCGCCGGGGCGCTCGCAACGGCCGAGCGGCACCGCTTGCTGTGTGCCCACCGGGAAGGTCCCTGGGGCGTGGCGCACTGGAACCGGCTGGTCGAGCGCCGGCTCGGCGAGGCCTCCGGCGCCTACCTCGGCGTCGCCGTCGGCACGGAGTGGTACGCGGGGAGGCCCGTGCTGATCACCGCCAACGACTACAGCCTCGGCCTGTTCAACGGCGACACGGGGGTGGTGGTGGCAGACGGCGAGCACCTGCGCGCCCACATCAGCGGGGGTGCGTCGTTCGCGGTCTCCCGCCTGGGCGGCGTCGAGACACTGCACGCCATGACGGTGCACAAGAGCCAGGGGAGCCAGGCCGAGGAGGTGACGGTGCTGCTGCCGGACGAGACGTCCCCGCTGCTCACGCGCGAGCTGTTCTACACGGCGGTGACGCGTGCGCGGCGACGGGTGCGGGTGGTCGGGACGCCGGAGGCGGTGCGGGCGGCCGTCCTGCGGCGGGCGCGGCGGGCGAGCGGGCTGGCGGAGCGGCTGCGGGATGACGTCCTGACGAAGTAGGCCCGGACGGAGCAGGCCCAGACGACGTAGGCCCAGACGACGTAGGCCCAGACGAGGTAGGCCCAGACGACGTAGGCCCAGACGACGTAGGCCCACGGGGGGACGAACTGTGGAATATCAGTCTCCGGGGGGAGGACGCGCGTACCACGACCTGCCTACGTTGGGTTCATGGCAAACACCGGACCGGATGACCAGAGCGGCAACAAGACCGCCCCGCCCGCCGGCCGGAACTGGGGGGCCGGCGTCGCGCTCGGCCTGAGCATCGGTCTGGCGCTCGGTCTGGCGCTGGACAACCTCGCGGTCGGCCTCGCGCTCGGTGTGGCGTTCTTCCCGGTGTTCGCGATGGTGCGGGCCACCCCGGCGGCCGAGGACGACGCCCCCGGCGACGGCGAACGTCCGCCCGGCAGAGATGCCTGACTGGCCGGGCTGCTGGAACGTGTGAGCGCCTCGTCCAGACCCTTGCGGCGCGGGTCGCTCGGTGCTTCCCCACGCCCCGGGGGCGGCACGAACGTGCCGCCCCCGAAGGTGTTTGGAGGTCAGGCGGTGCCGGTGACGGCGCTGCCGTCACGGGTGACCGTGTACTCCAGGGCCTGACCGCTCCGGAAGTGGAACGTCAGGGACACGGGCTCGCCGTCCTTGAGGCTGTCCAGGTATCGCTTGGTCAGCGTGATGGTCCCGGCCTCGTAGTCGGGCCGGAAGTCGTCCCAGTACTCCGGGAACGTGGTCCAGCTGTGGTGCCCGGCCGCGGTGCCGTCGTCGTACACCGACTCCATCGTGGCGAGCTGGTTGCCGTTGAACGTCGTGGGGATCGCCAGCGACTCGTTGGTGCCGGTGGCGTCCTCGACGGCCGGGTCCTCGGAGGTGACCACGTGGAGCTTCCACGGCATGCCGCCGGAGAAGATGACCTGCAGCTCCGCGCTCGACCCGATCTCCCGGTCGCCGAGGACGCTCTTGAGCAGCTTTGCCTTGAGCGTGAGCTTGTTGCCGTACCGGGTGTAGTCGCTCCCGGACCGCAGCGTGGTGTTCCCGAACTTGAGCTTCTTGAACTTGAGGCCGTTGAGGTTCAGGGTCACCGACCGGTCCTTGATCTTGCTGGACGAGTCGACGAACACGAGGTCGGACGAGGCGGTGCCTGAGCGTCCGGTCCAGCCCCTGGTGATGTAGCCGAACTGCTCCTCGTCGCGCCACTCGCGCATGAAGCGGTCGAAGTGCGTGCCGTTGTCCCACCACATGGTCGTGATGCCCGAGGTGCGGGCCAGGTGGCCGAAGTGCTCGAAGAACTTCAGGTACTCGCCGCGCTCGACCTTGTTGTCGTAGTTGTCGAGCAGGCCGTACTCGCCGATGATCACCGGGATGCCCTGCGAGACGAAGGTGTCGACCTGGCTCTGGAAGCTCTCCTCCAGCAGGCCCTGCACCTCCTCGTTGTAGGTGGTGTACCCGGCGACGTTGACGCTGAACGGCCAGAACCCGTAGTTGTGGGTGGTGGCGGCCAGCATCGGGTCGTCGAGCGCCTCGATCTCGGTGACGAGGGCGTCCATGTGGACCTGGTCGGCTCCGGTGTTGATCGTCGGCAGGACCAGCAGACGATCGGCGTTGACGCCTCCCGACGAGCGCACGATCTCGTGGAACGAGCTGTTCAGCTCGGCGATGTGGCGGTGGCTCTCCTCGTTGCCCGAGGTGCCGGTGAAGCTCACCTCGTTGACCGACTCGAACAGCAGCTCGCGCGGGTAGTCCTTGAAGGTGTCCGCGATCTGGGTCCAGGTGGCGTCGTACTGGGCCAGCACCTCGTCGTGCTTGGTGGGCATGTGCGTGAGCCACTGCCATGAGTCGTGGTGCGTGTTGATCATGACGTAGAGGTCCTCCGCCAGGGCGAGGTCCACGACCTCCTGCACACGCGCCATGGTCTTGGGCTCGACCGTGTAGTCGGGCGCGGGACCGGTGTGGTTGCCCCAGCTCACGGGGATGCGGACCGAGTTGAAGCCTTCGGCCTTGATGTCCCTGAAGAAGGTGTCGTCGACGCGCGGGTTGCCCCAGGCGGTCTCGTCGGCGCCCTCGCTGCAGCACTGTGCGTCGAGGGAGTTGCCGAGGTTCCAGCCCGGCTGCATGGCGGCGACGATCTCCGCGGCCGACGCCGGTGCGTCGGACTGGCTCCGCTCGGCCGTCTGCGCGCCGGCGGGGGCGGCGGCGCTGGCCGACAGTGCCAGCCCGGCCGCCAGGGCGACGAGCTTCTTCCACGGGGGTCTCTTCACGGGTATGCCCTTCTTCGCGCATGGGTCGCTCGATGAGGGCGGTTGGCTCTCCGTCGAGCGGTCTGAGTGATCGGCGGCGATCGCTCGCCGAGTGGTTCCGGCCCAGCATCTGCTTCGACGGGACCATTCCCTCGAAGCGCTTCAACAACGTAGGGCGTCGATCGGAGCCTGCGCAAGCCTCAGTTTCAAGGTAAATCCATGCAAGGCGGGTGATGTGACGGTCGAAACCGATATCAGTTCGTCGAAGCGCTTCGGGGCGCCTGAGTACCATCCACCGTCCAGCGTGCTCCGGCAGTGGTGACAAGCCGAGGTATGACGTGCGGTTGGATGTGCGGATGCATCAGAAGATCGATCAGCCCTGGGGCCTGAGCGCCCACGGGACAGGTGTGGTCCGTGCCGAGCCCGAGATCGCGCGGATCGCCGTCGCGGTCGACGTGGTCGAGGCGGAGGCCGAGGCGGCGTTCGCCGGCGCGAGCACGGCCGTCACCCGCGTCCGTGAGGTGATCCGGGCGCACGGCATCCCGGACAGCGCCGTCTCCTCATCGCGGCTCTCCATCAAGTCGGCGTACGACGGATACGGCGATTCCCGGAAGCTCCTCGGGTTCCGGTGCCGGGTCGAGTACGCGATCCAGACTCAGGAGATCGAGGCCGTCCAGCGGCTCGTCACCGCGATCGTGGCGGCCGGCGCCGAGCACGTCGACAGCGTCACCTTCGACGTGCTCGACAAGCTGACGATGCGTGACCAGGCCCGCCGTGAGGCGGTCGCGGCGGCCCGGCGCAAGGCCGAGGTGTACGCCGACGCCGCCGGGGTGAAGCTCGGCGGCGCGATCCACATCCAGGACCTGAACCCCGACGTGAGCGAGATACCCCGTGGCCCCGGTGGTGGCGGCGGGAACTCGACCGACGACCTCGCGCCGGGTGCGGTCGAGGTCACCGCCGCCGTCCTCGTCGGGTACGCCCTCGAGTCCTGAGCGTCCAAGCAGAAGGGGGTAGAGATCGTCCCCGGGCGATCAGAGACTCGCCGCGGCGATGCCCGCGATCACCAGCCAGACGACGTACGCGGCGGCGGCCACGGCGATCATGACTCCGCTCTTCGCGCCCGTCGACAGGCTGCTTCCGGCGACCTTGAAGTTCACGATGATCGCCAGCACCGCGACCAGCCCGCCCAGAAGCCCACCGAACGCGACGAGGATGATCGGCAGCATGCCGATGATGCGCACGACAAGGGGAGGCGGTTCGACCGCCAGATGCGTCTCGCCGTTCACCTCGACGGGCGGCACCGAAGCGAACAGGGCGGTGCGCCCGAGCGTCGCCACCACGGGATTGCCGTCTGTGCCCTGCAGCGTGAAGGCCCGCTTGCCGGCGCTCGGCGCCTTGCTGCCGTCGACGGTCAGGTAGCTGCGCCCCCACCAGATGTCGGGAACGAGCTCGACCCGGCCGGTAGCGCCGGGAATGTTGAGGATGTGGGAAGCCATGGGCGGAAACTAGCAGGCGAATCCGGGGTCCTTTCGCCATGGCTCCGACCGGCGTCGATCCGATGACCTTTCGATCTTCAGTCGGTCTCCGACGTCTGCGGGCTCCTGTTGTACCGCTTCAGCGTCGCGTCGTCCGTCGCAGCGTCCATCAGATCGAGCGCCCAGGGCCCGGAGTTGACTCGGAATTCCTTGTCGAATCCGACCCACTTGCCAGCCATGCTGCGTCCGGTGAGATCCACGATGACCTGTAATGCGCCGTGGTAAACGGCGCCTTGGTAATAGCCCCTGACGGCCGTGTGCTCCGTCCAGGTGCCAGTTCCGATCGGCCCGCGCATCGTCAAGGACAGAGATACGGGAGAGTCGTTGGACCCGGGACGGCTCTGAGCGGTCAGTCGATCGCCGTCTTGACGGATCACCACGTAGTGGTGGCGTGAGATGGGACCGCGCCCCGTGCTCTCGTAGGTGTAGCGGCTGTGCCAGACGCCGCCCAGGGCCATTCCGTAGGCCACGGGTGCGTCCGGCGATGCCAGTTCCTCCTGAGTTACGCCTAGTGCCTTGGCGATGAAGGGGAGCCACTCCCGCGGCGTCCGCTTCGCTTTCTCCCATCGATAAATTTCCTGGCGCCCGAGAGTGCCGGTTGCCACCCCTGCGGCCAGGCACGCCTCTGCGGCCAACCTGTCCTGGCTCCAGCTAAGTTCCAGCCTGCGCCGGCGAATCTGGTCCCCGATCCCCATGCTTCCAAGTCTGGCCTACATATGGCCTACAGGCGGGGCGACAGGAGGTATCTAGTTCCCATTGCAACTGGAGGAGACGGTAGGTCGCATGACATCAGAGGCCATGAGATGGGTTGGCGCACGCGACGCAGCCGAGGTGCCCAACCTGGAGGCGACCATGACGATGAGCACCGAAGGGCGCCAGCATTGTCAGCAGGCATTGAGCGACCGTCTAGAAGACTGGAAGCGATTTGTCCTAGTAAGCAACCTCGCTTCCGCCCACTGCGTTCCAGCCAGCGTGACCCAGATCTGGAAGCGACGCCGGCCATGAACCATCAGGACACTCTCCAGAACCGACCGATGCTGGCGGCGCTCGACATCGATGGCACTCTGGCGCAGCCAGGCACGACGCAGATCGCGCCGACGGTCAAGACCGCCGTCGCCCGCTTCCGGGCAGACGGGCACCGCGTGGTGCTGGCCTCGGGGCGATCCCTGGTCGGGGTCCTGCCCATCGCCGTGGAGCTCGGCCTGACCGACGAGTGGGTGATCGCGTCCAACGGTGCTGTCACCGCGCGTCTCGACTCCCGGGTGCCTCGCGGCTACGAGCTGGAAGAGGTGCGGAACTTCGACCCGGGTCCGGTCGTGCGGCTCGCGCGAACCATCCTTCCGGGCGTGCGGGTCGGCGCTGAACGGGTCGGGTGGGGGTACGACGTCACGCATCTGTTCCCGACTGGACAGCTCAACGGTGCCCAGCAGATCGTCTCGGCCGACTCGCTGGGGGAGCGGTCCACGACACGGCTCGTCCTGCGCGGTCCCGGCGTCGATCGCCTTGTCGGGCCTGTGCGCGCCACCGGTCTGACTGCTCTTCTGACGGAGCCGGGCTGGGTGGATGTCACTGCTCCCGGCTTGAGCAAGGCGACCGCCCTGGAGAAGGTGCGGGCCAACCTGGGCGTAGACCCGTTGCGGACACTCGCGATCGGCGACGGGGAGAACGATCTGGAGATGCTGCGCTGGGCGGCCCGCGGGGTAGCTATGGGGCACGCTTCGGCCGTGGTGCGGGCGGCGGCTGACGAGGTCACCGGAACCCTTGACGAACACGGAGCCGCATCCGCGCTGGGTGCCATTTCTGCGACTTTGATGCCGTGAGACCCAAACCTTGAGCCAAGCAAGGGCCGCAGTGCACGCCTACGTCAGCATGCCCGTCAGCGCAAGAATTCCGACCAGCAAACCGAGAACTACGAACACCACGCCGAACACGCGTGCGCCCACGATGTTGGTTCGGCGGCTGTGTTGGATCCAAAGCCACTTAGGCCCTCGTTCGGCGGCATCGGCGAACTTCGTCGAGAGCACGAACCATCCGGTCCCCATGATCACGGCCATGATCGACCAAGCGAGAGCGAAGAGCTGCGGTCCAGTCATGACCGGACCGTAGCGTGCCTGGAGAGTTGATCGCGTGCGTGAGAGCACCGGCATCTCCTCGTTCCCGCCGCTACCGAACCGACCTCGGGTGTCCGGCGGTAGACTCCTGGTTCTCCGGCAATCAAGCCGGGCGACGACCGTGCCCGCGATGGTTCGCGGAGACAACCGGCAGCGTGTCACCATCGGCATGAGCACGCGGCCGCAGGCGGGGAAGTTACGCCGGTGAACCGGCGGCCGATCGGAGCGTCCTGGCCCGGGCTACTGCCCCACGGGCCGGCTGTCCGACGTCCGACCGGTCCTCGGTGTGGGCGTAGCCCGCAGCGCCGCAGTCGCGTACGGATGCAGCGAAGGAGTAGATGTGGCACCACCAGGCCAACGCAGGTCCGGTCGCACGCGAACCGGATCTGGCGGCCAGCGGGCCGGATCCGGCGGCCAGCGCCGCCGCGCCCAGCGGCCCGCCGAGCAGGGGATGATCCCGGTGCTCGCGGAGGTCGCCCGCGAGGTCGACGGCGCGGTGCGGAGACCGCCGACGCGCCCGGCGGTCCGCACGAAGTTCCAGGTCGTCGCGCTGCTCATGCGGGAGGAACGGGCCCGGACCAAGGCCGACACCGCCCTGACCGACGCCAAGCGGAACCAGCAGCTCAAGCGGCTCGACGAGGTCGCGACGCTGCTGGCCAGGATCGCCGCCCGGGACACCTCGCTGCTCGAGCTGCTCGCCGAGGACGCCAAGGTCTCCGACGCGGCACGCGCCTACAAGGCGACCGTGATGCGCGCGGGCGGCCTGGAGCCGCCGGAAGAGCCGCCGCCCGCCCCGCCGGCCGCGCCGGCGCCCGGTGCCGAGAAGCGGGTGGTGCCTCGCTCGGTGATCTCGCGCCAGCTCGCGAACCCGTTCCTCGCCCCGGACTTCGAGGCCGCAGCCGAGCGGGTGGCCCCCAAGGTCCGCCGGCTGGCCGGCTGGGAGCTGCTCGAGCCGCTGTTCCGTTCCTTCGAGTACGCCGGCGCCGGTGCACCCGCCTGCATGCCGCTGCCCGAGCCCCGCTCGCTGTCCGCCCGCCACGGCCGGGAGCTGATGCGGCACCAGGCCCAGGTCGTCGAGGCCACCGCACGCGGGCACCGCACCTTCCTGCTCGCCGACGAGCCCGGGCTCGGCAAGACCGCCCAGGCCCTGCTCGCCGCCCAGGCCGCCGACGCCTACCCGCTGCTGGTCGTGACGCCCAACGTGGTCAAGACCAACTGGGCGCACGAGGTCGGGATGTGGACGCCGCAGCGCCGCGCGACGGTGGTCCATGGCGACGGCGACCGGATCGACGGGTTCGCGGACGTCGTCATCGTGAACTACGAGCTCCTGGACCGGCACGTCGGCTGGCTCGGCGACCTCGGGTTCCGCGGCATGGTCGTCGACGAGGCGCACTTCATCAAGAACAAGGGCTCCCAGCGCTCCCAGCACGTGCTCGCCGTCTCGGAGCGGATCCGCGCCCGGACCGCGCGGCCGCTCATGATGGCGCTCACCGGTACGCCGCTGATCAACGACATCGAGGACTTCCGGGCGATCTGGCAGTTCCTCGGCTGGATCGACGACACGAAGCCGCTCGCCTCGCTGCTCACCGCCCTCGAGGGCACCGAGCTCACGCCGGCCGACCCCGGGTTCTACGCCGCGGCCAGGACCAGCGTCATCGACATGGGCATCGTGCGCCGCCGCAAGGCCGACGTCGTCGCCGACATCCCCGCCCGCCGGGTGGCGGACCTGCCGGTCGAGCTCGACGGCGCCGCCGGCCGTTCGATCCGGGCCGCCGAGGCCGCGCTCGCCGAACGCCTGGTGAGCCGCTACCGGTCCGCCGTGCAGGCGCGCGCCGAGAGCTCCGTCGCGAGCGACGGAGTCGAGGGCGAGTTCGACCTCGAGCTGGCGCGCCGGGTCGCGGCGGCGGAGCTGAAGGACTCGAGCTCCCGGGCCGACGGCGAGAACGTGTTCAGCATGGTCCGCCGGATCGGCCAGGCGAAGGCCGGGCTGGCCGCCGACTACGCCGCGCAGCTCGCCCGCAACGTCGGCAAGGTGGTGTTCTTCGCCAAGCACGTCGACGTCATGGACCAGGCCGAGAAGACCTTCGCGGACCGCGGCATCGGCTACGCCTCGATCCGGGGCGACCAGACGCCGAAGACGCGCGAGAAGAACATCACCGCGTTCACGAGCGACCCCGACGTCTCGATCGCCGTCTGCTCCCTGACGGCCGCCGGAGTGGGGCTGAACCTCCAGGTCGCCTCCAACCTGGTGCTCGCCGAGCTGTCCTGGACCTATGCCGAGCAGACCCAGGCCATCGACCGGATCCACCGGATCGGCCAGGCAGAGCCCGTCACCGCCTGGCGGATCATCGCCGCCCAGACGATCGACTCCACCATCGCGGAGCTGATCGACAGCAAGTCGGGGCTGGCCGCCAGGGCACTGGACGGTGCGGGGGACGACGACGTCGCATCGTCCACCGACGTCCAGCTCGAAGCTCTCGTCACGCTCCTCACCGACGCGCTGGCCGCCGAAGGCGCTGCCTGAACCGACACCGCCTGAACTGACCCGCGGTCATAAGGCTTCAGACGGCCGTAACCCCAGGGGTTACGGCCGTCTGAAGCCTGGGCCGCTAGGGCGCAGGACACCAGGAATCGGGTCAGAAGGTGCTCGGGTTGAACGGGATGCCGGACGGCTTGGCCCGGCTCAGCTCGGTCCCGTACCTGCTGTCCTGCAGCGGGAAGTTCGCGTCGCCCCAGCTGGAGCCGTTCAGCGTGTTGCGCAGGCCGGCGTCGAGCCGGTCCCAGCCGACCAGCGCGGGCTGGTCCCAGGTGCCGTTGCCCCAGGCCTCCGGCACCTCACCGGACTTGGCGAACCGCATGATGTGCGTGCTGCCACCGTCCTTGTGGTAGACCGCCTTGACGCGAACGCCGCTCTTCTCGGAGATGCTGCTCCAGGACTTGGTCTCGTACTGGCCGTGGCGGGACACGGAGATGTAGGAAGGTGTGGACGCGCCCTGCGGCACCCAGACCACGACGCCCTCCCAGTCGTGGCGGTGCGACGTGACCGTGCAGCCGGCGCAGTTCATGTCCTTCTCGAAGTACAGGGCGTAGACGATCGCGCACCAGCCGTTGTTGCACGTGGCTCGCGAGTAGGTGTTGGCCTTACCCAGGTGGCCGCTGCGGCACTCGCCGGTGACGGGGCCGCTGTCGTCGAGGCCGCCGTTGAGCCTGCCGCTGCTGTCGATGGCCGCCGCGGGGAAGCAGCTGTCGCTGTCGTAGTCGAAGAGCGGCTGGAACGTCCGCTGGAAGTCCGTGGCGTTCGCCGGCAGCGGGTTCAGCACGGCCGCGGAGGCGACGGTCGGCATGCTGAGGACGAGCAGGGCCGAGCCGATCATGGCCAGGAAGGTCCTGGCGAGGCGGGATGACGTTCTTGAGCTCACTGCAGCAAACATGATGGGTTCTCCGAATCAGTTGCACTGCGTCCGAGGCTTCTTACCGGGCGTGCCGACACTGGCAGCCGATGCTGTCCCACGGTTGACCAGGACATGACGTCCTAATGTCACGACAAGGTACACGGGGTGAAAGTCCGTGTCACCCCCGACCTCGGGTCACATGCGGGCCCGCAGCACGTCGATCTCGCAGCCCGGCGCGGCCGGGTCGAAGCCGTGCTCGACCAGCCAGCGGACGGCCACCAGGCTGCGCAGCGACCACCACGCGCGGATCACGTCGAGGTCGACGTCGGCGCCGTAGCCGGCAAGGACGTCGTCGAGGCGGTCCTCGTTCCCGAGCGTCAGGATGGCGAGGTCGAACAGGGCGTCGCCCTGGCTCGCCTCGGTCCAGTCGATCACGCCGGTGACCTCGTCGCCGTCGACGAAGACGTGGGAGAGCTGCAGGTCGCCGTGGATGAACACCGGCGTCCACGGCCGGAGCGCGGCCTCGGCGACCTGCCGGTTACGCGTGACCAGGTCCGCGGGCAGGGTGCCGCTGGCGACGAGCCACTCGCACTCGGCGTCGAGGTCCGAGGCGAGCTCGTCCACGCTCCGGCCGGGCCAGGGCGGCAGGGGAGAGTCGTGCAGCTTCCGCACGGCGGCACCTGTGGCGGCCCACGCCGCCGGCGACGCGGACGACGGCACCCCGAGGCGGCCGAGCGCGGTCCCGGGGACGACGGCGAGCGCGAGCACGGGCGGCTTGCGCCAGAGGACCTCCGGGGTCGGGATCGGCGCCATCGCCATCGCCTGGACCTCGACGTCGGTGCGCGCCTGGTCGCCGTCGATCTTCAGGAACGTGTCGCCGACGCGTAGGGTCGCGCACGCCTGATGGGCGACGACGACTTTCACCTCTTCCATGCCGACCATGATTGCGTGGAGCCGTCGCCGGAGTCATCGGTTTTGTTCGTGAGCGGCTGCGCGGCCGGCCGTGTTGCGCCGAACTGGAAACCGAAGCGCTTCGATGACACCTTCGACGATCGCTCGCCCCCGGCCTCGTCCGGCGAGGGTTGACCGGCAGACTCCAGGGGTTGCGCACTTTCAGACAAAAGCCATATCGTGTTGAAGCGCTTCGAGGGAATGGCCCCGTCGAAGCGGATGCACCCGTGCGCAACGAAGAGCACACCGTGAACTGGCCCCCTTGGAAGAAGCTCGTCGCACCAGCGGCAGGGCCGGCACCGTCGCCGAGCCCCACCGCCCTTGCGCGAGTCCACAAAGCAGCTCCTTCGAGGCCGCTGCGGCCCGATCGAGCGTCGACGAAAGGAGCAGCGATGCCTCTTGTCAGACGAGCACCTCTCAGACTGCTGACCACGTTCCTGGTCGCCGCGATGCTGGCGGTCGGCCTGTCCGCCACCGGCTGGGCGACACGGGCCTCGGCCGACACCGTGACGCCGCTGAACGCCTCGCAGATCGTCGCCGACATGGGCGCCGGCTGGAACCTCGGGAACAGCCTGGAAGCCAATTCCAACGGGTATCCGAGCGAGACCGCATGGAACAACCCGACCGTGACCCAGGCTCAGATCGACAGGGTGCGCGCGGCAGGGTTCAAGACGATCCGGATCCCGGTGTCGTACCTGAACGCCATCGGTTCCGCCCCGAACTACACGATCGACGCCGCGTGGCTGAACCGGATCCAGCAGGTCGTCGACTACGCCTACAACCGCGGCATGTACGTGGTGATCAACATGCACGGCGACGGCTACAAGAGCGTCACCGGCTCCTGGCTCATCTGCGACGCGGCCGATCAGACGACGATCAAGACCAAGTACCAGAAGGCGTGGCAACAGATCGCCACCCGGTTCCAGGCCTACGACCAGCGCCTGATCCTCGAGTCGATGAACGAGAACTTCGACGGGCAGTACGGCAACCCGACGCAGCCCTGCTACTCGAACATCAACAGCTACAACCAGATCTTCGTCGACACCGTGCGGCAGGCCGGCGGCAACAACAACCTCAGGTGGCTGCTCGTCCCCGGCTGGAACACGAACATCGACTACACCGCCGGTGACTACGGCTTCGTGATCCCGACGGACAACCACCGGTCCTCGTCGATCCCCAGCAACGAGCAGCGGCTGATGATCTCCGTCCACTACTACTCCCCGTGGGACTTCGCCGGAGAGGAGAACGGCACCATCACCCAGTGGGGGGCGGGCGCGACCAACGCGGCGAAGAAGTCCACCTGGGGGCAGGAGGACTACATGGACTCCCAGCTGAAGAAGACCTACGACAAGTTCGTCACGCGCGGGTACCCCGTGGTCGTCGGCGAGTACGGTGCGATCGACAAGTCCTCGCACGACTCGGCGAACAACCGGTACCGCCAGGACTTCGCGCGCACGCTGGTGGCCACGGCGAAGAAGTACGGCGCCAGCACCATCTACTGGGACAACGGGGTCAACGGGCAGTACGGGTTCGGGCTGTTCAACCGGTCCGCCAGCTCCGTGACCCAGCAGGGCATCATCGACGCCATCATGGCCGGCCTCGGTGGCACGGGCCAGTCCGGTTCGACGGCGATCGTCGGCGCGGCGTCGAACCGCTGCGTGGACATCCCGAACGCCTCGACGACGAACGGGACGCAGGCGCAGCTCTGGGACTGCGCCCAGCGCACCAGCCAGGCGTTCACCCGTACCTCCGCCGGTGAGCTGAAGGTCAACGGCAAGTGCCTCGAGGCCGCGGGCTGGGGCACCGCCAACGGCACCAGGGCGACGATCTGGGACTGCACGGGCGGCGCGAACCAGCGCTGGACCGTGAACGCGAACGGCAGCATCACCAACGTCCACAACGGGCTCTGCCTCGACGCCAACGGCCGCGGCACTGCCAACGGCACCCAGATCATCCTCTGGGCCTGCAGCGGCGCCACCAACCAGAGCTGGACCCTCCGCACGACCTGACCGCACGGGCATCGACACTGCGGCCTGTGGGCTGGGGCGGCACCGCGACGCGGTGCCGCCCTCTGCCCGTGCGCGGCCTCTCGCCCTCTTGCGCTAGGCGGGACGGGAGGTCGCCGGCATCCCGCTGAAGCGTTCGACCTCGGCGATCACCTCGTCGGCCGGGACATCGAGGCCGTCGACGCCGAAGCGAATCGGTGACCTGGGTTCGATCGGCCGGCCGTGCTCGTCGTTGAGCTCGGAGTCGAGATAGGCCTCCCGCACGTCCGGTTCGAGTCTCCGGAGGATCGCCTCGGGGTGCCGCACGGTGACGAACACGAGGAGCTCGTCGACCTCCGCGTGGGTGTCGTCGGGTTCGTCCGGGTCGCGTTCGTCCTCGGTGAGCTCGTACCGGCCGTTGTGGCGGTAGACCTCCCAGGAGACGACGTCGGTCCAGCGGACCCGGAGGCCGCCCCAGGCGGTGAAACCGCCGTCGTCCAGCAGGAGTGCGGGCTCGGGTGCCGGCTGTCGGCGTCGTCGGCCGGCCTGGACGACGACGCCGACCAGCGCGGCGGCGCCGAAGAGGGCCAGGGCGCCGCCGGCGACGTATCCGGGAACGTCGTCGCCGACGGACTCGCCCGGGTTGAGGATGATCCAGACGAGAAGGAGCGTGCCGGCCAGCAGGATGCCCGCTGCCAGGAGCACTGCCCGTGCGAGAGGCACCGGCTCGGGCCGGGCCAGATGGAACTCTCGAGACGACATGGGGGGAATCTACCTGGCCGCGGAACGGCGTCGGCCCCTGGACGGGACCGACGCCGTTCCGCGGCTCAGGTCAGGCCCGGCCCGACCGCTGCGTCTCTGCCCACCAGGCGTCGAAGTCGATGCCCCTCTCCTTCGCCCGTTCCTCCAGAACGGCCTTGGTCGGGGGCCGGAAGACCTTCGGCTTGATCTTGCGGTCGGCGTCGGCGTACGTCCGCTGCAGCTTCGCCTGCGCTGCGGCGCCGTCCTGCGCCTTGGCCAGTACTTCACTGGTCACGTTGACGCTCGCGCCGGTCAGGACGCCGCTGACCAGCGGCGTGTAGCCGTTGGCGTGTCCGAGGCGGTTGGGGTGGAAGGACTCCTGCTGCGGGCTCGAGTAGCCGTTGATCCACTCGGTCGAGTCGCACACGGCGTGACCCGTGAAGCGGCTGACCGGGTTGACGAAGGTGAACCCCTTGGCGGCGGCGGCCGTGGCATTGACCGAGTTGATGTGCACGACGGCGTTGTTGAGCGCCGTCTGGTCCTCCGGGCTGAAGAAGGTCGCCAGGTTGCAGTCCTCGCCCATGAACATCTTCGGGTAGCCGACGACGACCACCTTCGAGCCGGGTGCCCTCGTCCTGATGGCGGCGTAGAGCGTGCTGAGCCGGCCCGGAAGGGTGCTGGAGATGAAGTTACGCGCCGCGGCGACCGTCCCGGCGCAGTCGCTGGCCCAGGCCGGGAGGGCGCACTCGGTGAGCACGTCGGTGAAGCCGGCGTCGTTGCCGCCGATCGAGATGGTGACGTACCTCGTGCTCGAGCCCAGGGCGCTGAGCTGGCCGTTCGTCACGTCGGCCACGACCGCTCCCGAGCAGGCCCGGAAGTTGAGGCTGTAGCTCTTGGCCGCTGCGGTCAGGCTGGCGTAGGCGTGGACCGAGCGCAGGCACTGGGTGCCGTCGTCGATGTAGGCCCTGGTGCCGGTGCCTGAGGAGTAGGAGTCGCCGAGGGCGACGTAGGACTCGCCGGCGGCGTACGACGGCAGGGCCGACGTCGTCACCAGCCCGACCGTGGCAAGGCTCGTCGCCGCCATGGCGGCGACGATGCGGAACAGGCGTTGCTTCATTGAGCTGCCCCCCGAGGATCCGCCGGGTCGCTCAAGGCGCGACCCGATCGCTTCCTTTATAGGAGATTTCACCCAAAATTAGCAATGTCCAACAAATGAACAGCCCGGTTTTTCGTCAGCCAGACGTCAAGAGGTGGTCACAGCCGATCGAACCGGGGTCCGATCCGGCGGTGACGCGGCGGCGCTCGTCGTCCGGCTGTGCCGGGCCTAGCTGGGGCTGTCCGGGTGGGGGTCGCTGACCACCAGGGCGCGCAGCAGCGTCTCCGCGACCTCCCGCTGGCTCACGTTGCGGTGCAGGGATGCCGACTCGAGGATCATTCTGGCCTCGGGCTCGGCGCAGTCGTTTGTCTGCATGATCGCGCCGATGGCGCGCTCGATCGTGATCGTGTCGGACATGTGCCGGTAGTACCCGGCGGCGCCGTCCTCGAGCTCGGCCAGACCCAGGTGCAGCCGCACCATGGCCGCGGTGATCTGCGCGTAGCCGTCGGCGGCGGTGAGCAGCTCGCCCGTCCACGGGTCCGGTGCGCGCGAGTAGAGGTTGAGCGCGACGGCGATGTTGTCGTCGACGACTGCGGGAACCGCCGCCGCCGAGGCGAAGCCTTCGTGGGTCGCCTGTTTCCGCCACGCGTCCCACGTCTCCACGTCGCTGATCACCGGGACGACGCCGGCGGTCAGCTGGTCCATGGCGTCGATGCATGGTCCGCTCCCGGCGAGGGACTCGGCCTGGTCGCACCGGGCGGCGGCGCCGGTGCTGCTGCCCGCGCGGACCGTCAGCCCGTGCTGCCGCACGGTGATGCTGGCCTCGAGGTCGGAGCGGAGCACCGCAGCGGCTCGATGGGCGAGCTCGAAGGGGAACGTGGAGATACTCATGACAGGGCTCCCATCTGAGCCGTTGCATGTGTGGACCCGCCGGATCTTCCGACTTTACGGTTGCGCTTTTCTACTCGCGCGCGGAGATCTGCTTGACACGTCATCTATCCGAGCCTAGGTTGGTTGACACGTCACGCACCACTGGGTGTTGATAGATGATGCATCAACCAACTGGTTCGTCTCATGCGACCAGACCGAAGGAGAAGGCCATGTCCGAGCAGAAGATCATCGCCGTCGTCGGTGCGACAGGCTCCCAGGGCGGCGGGCTCGCCCGCGCGATCCTCGCGGACCCCGACTCCGAGTTCACGGTCCGCGCGCTGACCCGGAACCCCGGCTCCGGCAAGGCCCAGGAGCTTGCCGAGCTCGGTGCCGAGGTGGTCGCGGCTGACCTGGACGACGAGGCAAGCGTCGTCAAGGCCCTCGAAGGCGCCTACGGGGCCTACTTCGTCACCGACTTCTGGGCGCACGGCTCGCCCGAGCGCGAGTTCGCACAGGCCCGCAACCTCGCCCAGGCGGCGAAGGCCACGGGCATCGAGCATGCCGTCTGGTCGACGCTGGAGGACACCCGCCACTCCGTGCCGCTCGACGACGACCGCATGCCCACCCTGATGGGCGAGTACAAGGTCCCGCACTTCGACGTCAAGGGCGACGCCAACGCCCTGTTCGCCGATGCCGGCGTGCCGACGACGTTCCTGCAGACCACGTTCTACTGGGACAGCTTCCTCGGCTTCTTCCCGCCCAAGCGCCAGGAGGACGGCAGCCTCGTCCTCGCCATGGCGATGGCCGACAGCAAGCTTGCCGGGATCGCCTCCGAGGACATCGGGCGCACCGCCTACGGGATCCTCAAGCGCGGCAAGGGGCTCGTCGGCGAGACCGTGAGCATCGCGGGCGAGCACCTGACGGGCGCCGAGTACGCCGCGGCGTTCGCCGAGCTCCTGGGCGAGCCGGTGCACTACTACCCGGTCCCGTTCGAGGGTCTCCGTTCGGCGGGGTTCCCGGCCGCCGAAGAGCTCGGGAACATGTTCCAGTTCTACGCCGAGTTCGCCGACGAGTTCACCGGCCGCCGCGACCTGGCCAAGGTCCGCGAGCTCAACCCGCAGCTCAAGACGTTCTCCGAGTGGCTCACCGAGCACAAGGACGCCTTCGTCGGCCTCTGACCGTCCGGCACTCCGTCAGTAGGTGATGCATCACCTAGGGGTTAAACTGGATGCATGAGCGACGACGTGCCCTGGCTGAGCGCGGAGGAGGAGCGGTCCTGGCGGACCTTCATCCGGCTGCACCAGAGGCTCTCCCGGCACCTGACCGCGAATCTCCAGTCGCAGTCGGGCCTGTCCGGCGCGGACTTCGAGATCCTGGTCGCGCTCACCGACGTCACCGACGGTCGCGTGCGCTTCCAGGACCTGGCCCAGGAGATCGACTGGGAGCGGAGCCGGCTGTCGCACCAGGTCGCCAGGATGATCAAGCGCGGACTCGTGGCCCGCGAGGAGTGTGCCGAGGACGGCCGCGGCGCGTTCGTGGTGATCACCGCGCAGGGCCGTGAGGTCATCGAGGCCGCGGCGCCCAAGCACGTCGTCACGGTCCGGAGGCTGGTCGTCGACGTGCTCGGCCCCGACGACCTCGGTGAGCTCGGGCGGATCTCGGGCCGCATCCTCGAACAGCTCGACGCCGAGCGGGGCTGACCGGCTTGCTGCCTTCGGTCGACGGCCGCTGGCCGCCGCGCTGGGCGGGCGGCGCTCCGGCGGCCGGGAGTATCACCGGGTGGTCATCGGCGGCCAGGTCCTCGGGCCCCGACGCTCTTCAGCTGAGGCGGTAGAAGCGGAAGAGGGAGAAGTCCGTGATCGGCAGGACCTCGAAGCTGCCGAAGCCGGCGGCCTGGGCGTACTCCCGCAGGCGGGCCGGGCGCAGCACGGTCCCGGTGGCCGCGCTGGGCCGGCTGGAGCGGCCGTCGGGCAGGCAGATGAAGATGCTGTAGCCGTACATCAGGCGCTCGACCTCGTCGCCGTCGGGCGCGAACGACTCGGCCACCGCCTCGTCCATCACGATCAGCGGAGCTCCGGGTGTCAGCGACTTCCGGACGGCGGTGAGGACCTCGACCGGTCTGGGCATGTCGTGGACGCACTCGAAGGCGAAGGCTACGTCGTAGTGGTCGGCCGGTAGGTCGGCGGCGTCGCCGTGGGAGAACCGGACCTGGTCGGCGACGCCGGCGGCCCGGGCGTTCTCGGCGGCCATCGACACCGACGGCTGGTCGATGTCGATCCCGTGGACCGTGGCGGCGGGGTACGCCCGGCCCAGCGCGATGCTCGACCAGCCGCCGCCGCTGCCGACGTCGAGGATGCGGACACCCGGACGGGTGAGCAGCCCGTGCAGGTCCGCCACGCCGGCCAGGGCGCCGGCCAGCTGGCGTTCGAACCACGGCCGGTTCGCGTCGGACTGGCCCTCGCGCGCGTCGTCGCCGAGCTCGTCCCAGCTCACCCCGCCGCCGGTACGGTAGGCCTCGAGCAGCCGGGGCAGGGCGGGCCCGACCGCGCCGAACATCCGGGCGATCGGAGCCAGGAAGTTGAGGCTGTTCGGGTCGGTCAGCACCTCCGCGGTGCCCGGCGGGATGCTGAAGACACGCTCGTCCGCAGCGCCGTCCGAGTCGAGGCGCAGCAGCCCGGTGACGGCTTGCTGCTCCAGCCACTCGCGGGCGTAGCGGGCGTCCGTGCCGGTTCGTGCGGCCAGCTCTGGCGGCGTCGCGGGGCCGTCCTCGGCCAGCGAGCGGTACCAGCCCAGGCGGTCTCCCAGGAACGCCGACAGCAGGTCGACCGTGCCGAGGACGGCGCCGAAGAGGCGTTGGGCGACCGCGTCGCCCGAGGTCGATTCCGTGCTGGGTTCCATCGCTCCACGGTCCACCTGTCGGGTCGGCCGGCACCACCCCGAGAGCGGGGGATCTTTTGCGGGCATCGTTCACGCCGGCGACCGGTAGGTGGCAGGCCTGTTCACCCGTCGGCCATGGACCGGTCACGCACGTCTCGTAGCCTCGCGCCGCACCGCATTCCGAGCCGGGGAGCACACCGCAGATGTCATCCGTACGAGCACGTATCCGCCGAGGTCTCCTCGCGACCGTCGGGACCGGCGCTGTCCTTGCCGGGCTCGCGGTCGCGCCCGTGGCCTCGGCGGCCGAGCCGGCCCTGAGCCTCGACCAGGAGACGATCGGCACCGCCGGGTCCGTCACCGTCACGTTCGACGCCGGCGACGCTGTCCACGAGCGCAACTGGATAGGCATCTACCGCGACGGGGCGGTGCCCGGGGGACCGGCGTCGCTCGACTGGCGGTACGTCCCCGAGGCGACGGGAACGGTCACCTGGGGCCCGGACGACCGGGACGGCTGGACGCACAACGCCGCGTCGATCGGTGCGGGTGACTACGACGTCTACCTGCTGGAGGACGACGGCTACGACGTGCTCGCCGGCCCGGTCGACCTCACCGTCAGGGCCGCCGGGACCGTGCCGCCCGCGGACCCGAAGCCCGAGGTCGACGGCGTGAGCGAGCTCGACGTGCTCAGCTTCAACGTGTGGCACGGCGGCACGCAGATCGACGACGGCGCCCGCGAGATCGCCGACATCCTGAAGCAGACCGACGCCGACGTGACGTTCATGCCCGAGGTGGGTGACGCCCCGGCGCAGGTCGCCGCGCTGCTCGGCTACGACCACCTCACCGCCACCGACACCGGCATCGTGTCGCGCTACCCGATCCTGGAGTCCAGCACCGTGGACCGGTGGTGGACCAAGGCGGTGCTCGACGTCAACGGGACCGAGGTCGTGGCCTACGGCGGGCACCTGGAGTACCGCTGGTACGCGACCTACCTGCCGCGCGGGTACGGCGGCGCGATCGGGGGCGACTGGCCGGACGGCTGGGACACCTGGAACAAGCTGCCCGCGCCGGTCACGGACGTCGACGACATCCTGGAGGCGAACCGGCAGTCGGGCCGCCCGGCGACCGCCGCGGCACTGGTCGAGGACGTCGCGGCAGAGCGCGCCGCGGGCCGGATCGCGGTCGTCGGCGGTGACTTCAACGAGCCGTCGGTGCAGGACTGGACCGAGGCGACGGCCAACCTGCAGGACCACAACGGCGTCGTCGTCCCGTGGCAGACGACGCAGACGCTGCTCGACGGGGGACTGGTCGACGCCTTCCGCGAGGTCTACCCCGACCCGGTCGCCAACCCCGGCAGCACGTGGCCGTCGGACAACCCGCTCTTCCCGACGTCGGACCTCACCTGGGCGCCGGAGGCCGACGAGCGGGACCGCATCGACTACGTCTTCGTCACGCCGGACGAGCGCGTCTCCATCGACGGCGCGGCCGTCGTCGGCCCGCAGTCGACGATCGTGCGCAACGAGCGCGTCGAGGACGACAGCGCCGACGTGATCCTCACGCCGGACGCGGTCTGGCCGTCGGACCACAAGGCCGTGCTCGCGTCGTTCAGCATCTGCGACGACGGCTGCGCGCCGGCTGCTCCCGCCTGGGACAGGTCGGCGGTCTACACGGCGGGCGACGAGGTCTCGTACTCGGGCTCGACCTGGCGGTCGGCCTGGTGGACCAGCGGCAAGGAGCCCGGCGCCCCGTACGGCCCGTGGCAGGAGATCGTGGAGCGGGACGGCGTCGCGCAGTGGACGGCTTCCCGCATCTTCGAGGCCGGCTCGGTGGTCTCCCATGACGGCCGCACCTACGCGGCGAAGTGGTGGACCCGCAACCAGGAGCCCGGCGACCGGCGCGGGCCGTGGCAGCTGGTGGACGCCGCCCGCCCCTGACCGGGGCCGGCCGGCGGGCTGGGAGACTGCGGCCATGACGCACGCCGCCGCTGCCCTCGATCTGCGGCGACCATCCAGAGGTGGTCGCCTGGCTGCTGTCCTCTGGGTGGTCGTCGGTGCGGTCCTGATCCTCGACGTCCTGGCCGTGCTGTTCACGAGCAGCATGCACACCGGCATCGTCGTGACGTTCGTGATCGGCGTCCTGTACGTGTTTTACGGGCTCTCCCGGCACAGAACCCGGCCCGGAGCCCAGCAGGGGCCGCCCCGGTGGCTTCGGATCTTCGTCCCGTGCCTCACCGCGCTGATGCTCCTCGCCTTCGTCTACCTCGCCGTCCTCGGCCGGATGGACACGGCCTCGCAGGAGGAGGACGCCGTCGTCGTCCTCGGGACTGCGGTGAAGGACGGCGAGGTGACACCGGCGCTCCGCGCCCGGCTCGACGTGACCGTCGACTACGCGACCGCGAACCCGGACGCCGTCATCGTGGTCGCCGGAGGTCTGCCGCCCGGAGAAGCCGTGACCGAGGCGCTCGCGATGCAGCGGTACCTGGTAGCCCGCGGGGTCGCGGAGCACCGGATCATCCAGGAGGGGCGGTCGACCAGCACCTCCGAGAACTTCGGCTACGCGAAGGACCTGCTCGACGCACGCCTCGGTATGGAGTACACGACGGCGTTCGTCACGAGCGACTACCACGTGCTCCGCGCGGCCGGGATCGCCGAGACAGCGGGGGTGCGCGCCACCCACCTGCATGCGGACACCCCGTGGTACGAGATCCCCGTCGACTACGTGCGGGAATCCCTGGCCATCGCGAAGTTCGTCGCGACGGGGCGGTGACGGGCCGGGTCCCGCTACGCAGGCAGACCTGGCGGCGGGCGGGCTGGATCACCGATCGGCGTGGACGATCGCGACCGCCGGGAGCGGGCCGCCGAGAAGCGCGCCAAGGCGCTCGAAGGTCGCGCCGCCATCGAGGTCGTCGAGGTTCCAGCTGTCGATCCGCTCGATCCCGCACGCGGCCAGCAGGGCAGGGAGGTCGGCCTGCGGCATGGGCTGTCCTCCGGTCTGCGCCTGCTCCGAGTTCGCGAGCACGACGGTCAGCACCGGGAGACCGTCGTTGGCCACCTCCAGCACCGACTGCAGACCGCTGTGCAGCATGCCGAAGTCGCCGATGACGCCGACGGCGCGCCGACCGGTGCGGGCCGCACCCGCGGCGACCGCCACGGCGGACCCGAGGCTCTGGGCCACCTCCGCGCCCTCGTACGGCGGGTAGCTGAGACGCACCGACGAGCCGACGTCGGTCGCGACGAACGTTCCCGCTCGGTGGATCCTGCCGACGGCGTCGAACAGCGTCGCGTACCGCCCGGGATCCGCGGGCGGGGCGGTCTTCCGGTTCGCCGTCTGCCACGTGCCGGGCTGGGGAGAGGTCAGCGCCTGGGCGAGCAGCTCCGACGAGACGGAGCCCTCGGGCGGGAGGTGGCCCGAGCAGCGCCCGGCGATCTCCACCTTCCCCTGCGTGCGCTCGAGGAGGAATCGCTCGACCTGTGGGGCGGACTCCTCGACGACCATGACCCGGCCGTGGGCGAGCGCGAAGTCGACGACCCCTTCCGGGATCGGCCAGCACACCCGCAGCGTCATGGTGCAGCTGACGTCGTCCGGCAGGCATTCCTCAGCCGCTCCGACCGCGACGACGGCGGTGGTGCCGTCGCAGGTGCAGCGGGTCTCGGTGCCGTGCAGGGCCGATCCCTGCGTGATCTTCGGCAGTGTGACCAGGCGTTGCCACTGCACGCGCCCCAGCTTGGTCAGCCCGTGCGCGACCGTGGCGCGGTCGTGGGTCAGCTCGGGTGGCGTCGAAGGGCTCTCGAAGTCGAGGTGCCCGGTGTCGCCGGCGCAGGCCGTGTGCAACCGGGGAGTCACGCGGATCAGTACCGGAGTGTTGGACTCCTCGGAGAGCGCCACCGCCATCCGGACCGTGTCCGCGACATCACCCGTGCCGATCGCCTCCAGGATCGGGACCCGAGCGGCCGCGGCGAGCTCGCGGCTGTCCAGGACGCAGGTCGAGTTCGCGGCGTCCGGGTCGTCACCGACGACGATCACCAGGGCGGCACCGATCGTGTGCACGCCGGCGTTGGCGATCGAGTCGAGCGCGACGCCCAGCCCGTTGTGCTTCATGATCACGCAGCTCCGCGTGCCCGCGAAGGAGGCGCCGACGGCGCTCTCCACGGCCAGCTTCTCGTTGAGCGCCCACACGAAGTCGGGGACGTCACGGTGGAGGTGCTCGATCAGGTGGGTGACCGGCTTGCCGGTCACGCCGCTGATCATGGGGAAGGTTTCTGCGACCGCGAGGGCCAGGTCCCGGCACGCCTCCCGGGTGCTCACCGTGGTCGCTGAAGTCATCTCGCGATCCTAATGTTGCCGGGCTCGCACAAGCCCGGAAAGTGCGACGCCGCGGGCCGCGCCTGCGAGCCGGTCAGGCCGGGCCGGGCCGCCGTCCCACCAGGCCGTGCAGCATCGCCGCGAGGATCCGGACCAGCCGTGGCTCGACGTCGACCAGGGCGTGCGAGAGCCGGGGGTCGGAGCGGTAGAGCGCGGCGACCTCCGGCCCCGGCGTGGCGATCTGGTGGAACGTGCCGGCCATGGAGGTCGACGCCGCGACCAGGTCGATGCCGTCCTGCTCCGTCAGGCCGGGCAGGGCGGCTCGGACGGCGGGCACGATCTGACCGAGGCCCTCGCCGGTCGTGAGCTTGAACTCGCGGACCTTCTCGACCGACACGTTCCGCTCCAGGTTGAGCGGCGTCTGCGCGAGCAGGTCGCAGAACATCGGACGGGCGGCGAGGGTCCCGGCAAAGGCTGCTGCGACGGCGTCCGGGTCGGGCTGCTCGATGGCGCGCAGCCGCTCGGCCAGCGCCGGCGCCCAGTCGCGCCAGCCCTCGGCGGTGAGCCGCAGGAAGATCTCCTCGCGCGTCTCGAAGTACCGCAGCATCGCGGACTTGTGCATGCCGACGGCCTCGGCGATGTCGGTCAGCGTGATCTCCCGGATGCCGCGTTCGGCGCCGAGACGGCGGGCGGCGTCGAGGATCGCGGCCTCGCGGACGAGCTTGGCCCCGGGGGAGCGCGCTCGCTGGAAGTCCCCGGAAGGCGTCATGGTCACATCTTAGCGCAACAGGGTTGCGCAAGTTAAGGCAACGGTGTTTTATTAAAGACATGCAGCAGACATGGTTCATCACCGGTTCCTCCCGCGGCTTCGGCCGCTCCCTCGCCACCGCCGCGCTCGCCGCCGGCGACCGGGTGGCCGCCACCGCGCGGCGGCCCGAACAGCTCGACGACCTCGTGGCCGAGTACGACGACCGGGTGCTCCCGCTCCGGCTCGACGTCACCGACCAGGCAGAGGCTCGCGCCGCGCTCGCCGAGGCCACGGCCCGCTTCGGCCGGATCGACGTGATCGTCAACAACGCGGGCTACGCCAACGTGTCGCCCATCGAGACCACCGACGACGCCGACTTCCGCACCCAGTTCGAGACCAACTTCTGGGGCGTCTACAACGTCTCCAAGGCGGCGATCCCGCTGCTTCGCGAGCAGGGTGGCGGCCTCGTGATCCAGTTCTCGTCGACGGGCGGACGGGTCGGCGGGTCGCCGGGCATCGCGTCCTACCAGGCGGCGAAGTTCGCCATCGACGGCTTCAGCCGGGTGCTGCGCACCGAGACGGCGCCGTTCGGCGTCAAGGTGCTCGTCGTCGAGCCGAGCGGGTTCGCCACCGACTGGGCCGGCGCTTCCATGACCGTGCACGAGGCACCTGCCGGGTACGAGTCCACCGTCGGCGCGATGAACGCGCACATGCGTCAGGGCGGTGCCGGTGCTGCCGGCGATCCCGACCGGGCCGCCCAGATCCTCGTCGCGCTGGCCAAGCGGGACGACCTGCCGACCAACCTGCCGCTCGGTGTGAACGCCACCGAGATGTCCGTGGCGCAGGACCGCCGTCTGCTGGAGTCGGACCTCCGATGGGCTGCCGTGAGCCGTTCGGCGGACTTCGCGGAGCCGTTCCCGGTCGAGCTCCCGGCCTGACGCCGCACGCGGGCTGGTGTCCGGCTACGCCTCACGATGACACCCGGCTCGTATGAACCACGTCACGGCGTGGAGGCGTCATGCTCCGCACACCGGTGGACATTGAACGCTTTGTGACTCTCAACCGAAACTCATCGAACCCGTCCGACAGCTCCAACCCGGCCCGGCTCCGCCGTACGGTCTGGAGCACCGCCTCGCGGGGCCTCGGCGCCGCGGGCAGCGCGCTCGCCGTCGTGCTGCTGGCCACGGCTTGCACGACGGCGAGCGCGGCGGTGCCGGAACCGCCGTCGACCGCGCCGTCTGCTTCCGCTCAGGAGGCACGCGTGTCGTCGGCGCCCACCGACGCCGCTCCCGAGCCCGCGGCGCCCGCAGAGGCGACGCCGGTTCCGTCCGCCCCGAAGGACACCAGGACCGAGCCGAGCGCCGCTCCGTCGCAGGCGCCCGCCACGGGCCGTGACGAGTCGAGGACGGAGCCCGCGCCCACCGACCAGGCGGAGCCTCGTCCGGTGCCGACGGTTCCCGGGGAGTCGTCGCCGCAGCTGGCCGTCACCGGCTGAGCGACCCCGGAGAACGAGCGGCTCTCGGCCTCTATGGCTGGGAGCCGCTCGTCCGTGCCTCGGAAGGGTCAGGTCGCGACATCGTTCATCGATCGACTGTCGCCAATAATCTATTGACTATCGAGCGATTCCTACCGATACTCGCTGTATGAATCGCATCGTCTTCAACATGCTCACGCTGCTGATCTTCAGCGGGATCGCCATCGCCCTGTTCGCCCAGGTCGTGATCCTGCCCGGGATCGCCGCCGACGAGGTCAGGCTGTTCCCCCCGTACGAGCCGTACCGTGCCCCGCTCCTGGCGGCCGGGATCGCGTTCATCGCCTGCGCGCAGGTGTCGCTCGCGGCCCTGTGGGTCCTTGTGCTCCGCGCCCAGACGGGCACCTTCTTCCGGCCGGGCACGCAGCGCTGGGTGGTCACGATCGGCGCGGCGGTCGGCGTCGCGACGCTGCTGACCGCCGGCCTCTTCCTGTATGTGACGTTCGTGGGGATCCCGATGCCCGACGACATGGGGGACCTGGGGCTGTGGATGGCGAGCGGCCTGGGATGTTTCGTCGGCGTCGCACTGCTCGGCGTCGTGTTCGTGACCCATCGGCTCGTAGGACGGGCGACGGACGCACAGACCGAGCTGGACGGCGTGCTCTGATGGCGATAGTCGTCGACATCGATGTGCTCCTGGCGCAGCGGAAGATGTCGGTCGGCGACTTCGCCGATGCGATCGGCCTGAGTCCGGCCAACGTGTCGGTGCTGAAGAACGGCCGGGCGAAGGCGGTCCGGTTCTCGACGCTCGACGCGATCTGTCAGGTTCTCGACTGCCAGCCGGGAGATGTGCTGCGGTGGGTGCCTGACGGCGGCGACGCGCTCGGGGCGGGTCTGCGCCCCGAGCGATGACCGTGGAGGACCTCCTGGGGCAACCCGCGCTCACCTTCGCCGACCGGGCATGCGACAACGCATCCGTCTTCGAGCCCTGACGCAGGTGTCTCAGACCGTGGCGACCATGCCGCCGTCGATCAGCACGTCGGTCCCCGTCACGTTGCCGGCCGTGCCGGACGCAAGCAGCAGCACGACCTGGGCGACCTCGTCGGGCCGGGTGAACCGCCCGGTCGGGGTGCCGGCGACGGCGGCTTCGCGCACGGCGTCGGGGTCGACACCCTGGGCCTGACCGAGCGTCTCCGCTACTCCGCCCGGTCCGAGCCAGAGCGCTGTCTCCACCGGGCCGGGGCTGACGGTGTTGACCCTGACCCCGGAGGGTCCTACCTCCTTGGACAGCGACTTGGAGAAGCTGCGCAGCGCCGCCTTCGCGGCGCTGTACTCGATCACTCCGGGGTCCGGCAGGGTCGCGTTGACCGAGCAGATCGTCACGATGGCCGACGGCGCAGCCTCGAGCAGATGGGGCAGCGCCGCTCGGGTGGCGCGTACGGCGGAGAGCAGGTTCACCTGCAGGGCCCACTCCCAGTCGGCATCGGAGACGTCCAGGAACCCGGTGGTGTGCGGCCGTACCCCGCCGACATTGTTGACCAGCAGGTCGACGCCGCCGAAGCGGTCGACGGCCAGGTCCACGAGCGCCTGGCAGCCCGCCGTGGTCGTGAGATCGCCGAGCGCCGTGACGACACCGCGCTCGGCCAGCTCGCTCAGCTCGGCGGACGGACTGCGAGCCCCTGCGGCCACGTGCATGCCCTCGTCCACCAGAGCGCGGACCACGGCGAGACCGATGCCCTTGCTCGCGCCGGTCACCACCGCCCGCCGTCCGGCCAGGTCGAGCTTCACAGGGACTGCTCCTTCAGCCAGACGAGGCAGGTCTCGGCGATCTCCGCCCAGCCTGAGTCGATCGTCAGCGAGTGTCCTCGGTCCGGGAAGGTGGTCAGGTCGGTGACCGCCTCCGAGTGCCGGTACTGCTTGAGCGTCGCGCGAGTCACCGACTCGGGGACGGTGTGATCCTTGCCGCTGGCGATCAGCAGGAGCGGACCACGGGACTGGTTGTCGGTGTCGACCTTCGCCGGCGAGTGCGGGTCGAAGTTGGCCGCCGCGGCCTCGAACAAGGGCTTGCCGGGTGCCGGGATCGTCCATCGCTCGAACAGCTCGTCGGACTCCTCCGCGGAGACGGCGTTCCCGAAGGCGAAGCGGAACTCCTCCGCGGTCAACGAGACCGCTCGGTGCTTGTTCGCGGGGTTCTTGAACACGGGCAGGGTCGCGCGCAGGGCCGACAGGGGGACGGGCAGCACACCCTTGATCTGGGCGGCGTCGATCGCGATCGCGGCCCTGGCGCGGTCCTGGCCGAGCAGCTTCTGGGCGATCATCCCGCCGAACGAGTGCCCGATCAGGATCGGCAGCTCGGGGAGCTCGTCGATGATCGCGGCGAAGTGCGCCACGACGTCGTCGATGCCGTGGTCGCCGATCGCCTCCGGGCTCTGCCGTGAGGACGCCACGGTCTCCCCGTCACCAGGCCAGCCCGGCGCCTGCGGCGCATAGCCCTCGTCGCGGAACCGCGTCACCCATGATTCCCATGAGCTGCCGTGCAGCCACAGCCCGTGGATGAAGAGCACTGGTGTTGCCACGGTTGCCTCCTTGCTCGGTCCCCGGTGCTGGTCGCACCAGGGTCTGCTTGGAGGTTAGGACGACCGGGATCCTCCCGGCTTCAGTCGGATGACTGTGCTTCGTTCAGGACGCCGGCGAGCTGCTGGCGGCTGGTGATGCCGAGCTTGGGAAAGATGCGGTAGAGGTGCGAGCCCACGGTGCGGTGCGACAGGAAGAGGCGCTGGCCGATGTCCCGGTTGGACAGGCCCTGGGCGGCGAGGCCGGCGATCTGGCCCTCCTGAGGAGACAGCTGCGGGCGGACGCCGTCCGCGGGTCGCCAGCCGCGTTCACCGGTCGCCCGCAGCTCCTGGTCGGCCTGCTGTGTCCATGGTCTGGCTCCGAGGGCTTCGAACGCCGTGCGCGCCGCCCTGAGCGGGTCACGCGACTCGGCCACCCGTCGCTGGCGGCGCAGCCACGAACCGTAGGCGAGCTGGGTGCGGGCATGGTGCCAGGGGAACCGGCGTCCGGCGCCGGTGAGCGCGCGATGGAAGAGCTGCTCGGCCGTGGCGTCGTCGGCGAGCACGGCATGCGAGTACGCGAGCGCTATCTCCGTACCGATGGCAGCGGATCCGTTCGCCATCTCCTCGACGGAGGCGATCAGGGTTCTCGCCTCGTCCCGACGGCCGATCCGGACGGCGGCCTCGGCCAGGTAGCTGATCGTCCAGACCTGTTGCACCCGCTGAAAGGCGGGATCGTCCGGCTCGAACACACGGAGCAGCTCGCCGTATGCCTGCTCGGGCCGGTCTGCTCCCAGCTCGCCGATGCCGCGCACGAGCTGCGCCCCCGCCAGCAGCGACGAGCTCGCGTTCGGGAGCTGGAGCGCGGTCTGCTCGGCCTCGGCGAGCAGGCGATGACGTCGGTCCCAGCTCCCGCCGACCGCGTCGACGAATGCCAGCGCGAGCCGCGCCGTCCCGGCCCACACCCGCTGGCCGGTCTCGTCGGACAGGCGCATGCCCTCGTCGGCCGACCGCGCCGGGTCGAAGACGCCCAGGTTGATCTCCGCCCAGGCGCGGATCGCGAGTGCCTCGGCGAGGAGGCTCAGGCGGCCTTCGGCGCGAAGGCCGTGGATCGCCGTCGAGAGGGACGAGTCCGCGCGCACGAAGTCGCCCGCGCAGAACGCCGCGATGCCCAGGAGTGCGGCGATATCGGCGTGTCCACCGCCGTCGACCGGCGAGTGGGTCAGCTGCTCCATCACCGGCCCGCTCAGCTCGAGGGACTCCGCGAGGCCGAGCACGGCGAGCACCCTCGGGTCCGCGGCGGGTAGCGGGACCGCGCGCGTGGCACGGACGATCTCCCGCCGGACCGCTGCGCCGGGGTCTCGCCACCAGACCCTGCGGGCCGCTCCGAACAGCAGCTGCATCGTCAGCTCGATGTCCGCCTCGGCTGTGGCATGCCGGGCCAGGTCGACCAGGTGGCGGACATCGGCAGGATCGCTGGTGGCGCCGTCGTGGAACGCGCCCGTCAACCAGGTGAGCCGTGAGCGGTCCCGTGGCCGCAGCGTCATCCGCGTGACCTGGTCCTTGAGCCGCTCGACCTCGGCGAACCTGCCGAGCTCGAAGCCCACCTCGGCCGCGCTGAGGAGGCGGGCGGCCCGGTCGAGCGGATCCGGGCTGAGCACGGCGGCTCGCTCGAGCCAGATGAGCGCGGTGGGATAGGCGCCGCGTCGACGGGCTTCGGCGGCCGCGAGCTCGAGCTCCGCCGCGACGGGCTCGTCACGTCCGGACATCGCGCCGGCCCGGTGCCACGCGGCGCGTTCCGGGTTGACCGACAGGACGGCTGCCAGAGCGGCATGCCCCTGCTCGCGCCGTTCCTGCGACATCGACTGCCGGACTGCCGAGCCGATCAGGGGATGCGTGAAGGCGTACGTCCGACCCGCCACGGCCAGCAGCCCGAGCGCCACGGCGGGCCGCACGTCGTCGGGGCCGACGGCCGCGCCGCACAGGATGGCAGCGGCTGCGACGACCTCGTCGAGATCGTCACCCTCGTCGAGGGCCGCGACATCGACGATCGCGCGGGCGACCGGCTCCAGATCGTCGGCCCGCGCGGCGAACGCCCGCTCCAGGCGCAAGGTCATCGGAAGCGCTTCGTCCAGCTCGGTCCAGTCAGGAGCCCCGGCGTTCAACGCGCCGGCGAACTCCACGAGTGCGAGCGGGTTGCCGTCGGCCTGCGTGATCACACGGTCGTGCAGCGCCGGGCTGAGGTTCGGCGCGCACGACCGCAGCAGCGCGTCCGCGGCGTCCACGGGCAGTCCTTTCAGCTCGATCCAGGTGACGACGTGCTCATCACCGAGGAGCTGGGGGTCTGGTCGCCGCGACGTGGACAACAGGACCACCCGCTCGGCGGCGATGCGGCGGGCGACGAACGCCAGCGCATCGACGGACGGCCGGTCCATCCAGTGCAGGTCGTCGAGGCACACCACGACCGGTGCCTCGTCGGCCAGCTCGGCCAGCAGGTCCAGGACGGCGAGCGAGGTGAAGAACCGATTGGCCTCCACGTCGTCGACCATGCCGAAACAGGCGAGCAGCGACTGGCTCTGTCGAGCCGGCAGCCCGCCGACCCGCCCGAGGACCGGCCGCAACAGCTGGTGCAGGCTGGCGTACGGCAGGTGTGACTCCGCCTCGCTGCCCCTTGCGCTCAGGACGGTCAGGCCTGCGGTCGCGGCGTGCTGCATGACGCGCGTCAGGACCGCGCTCTTGCCCACACCGGGCTCACCGCTGAGGCCGACCGTGAACCCACCACTCTCGACCTGGTCCAGGTCGCCGACCAGTCGGCGAAGCACCTCTTCGCGGCCGAACAGCGGCGCAGCATCGACCGCGGTCATGGCATCAGCATGGGCCACGGCGTGGAGCCCGTCCACCCTGGGGCCATGCGTTCACCCGGCGGGCGGCTACGTCCACAGGAACCCCTGGGCCAAACCCGTGAGCTGCTTGCAGTTGTCCCCAGCGGGGGCGCAATATATTGCATGCCTATCCCGCAGAACGCCCCGACGATCGACCGTCGCCTCCTTCGGGACGACGTCTACCGCCGGCTCCGCGACGCCATCGTCGACGGCACCTTCGCTCCCGGTGAGCAGCTGCGCGACGTCGACCTCGCCGCCTGGCTCGGTGTCAGCAGGACCCCTGTCCGGGAAGCGCTGTTACGCCTGGCGGAGGCCGGCTTGGTCTCGGCTCAGCCCGGACGCTCGACGACGGTCACCTCGCTCTCCGAGAGCGCCGTCCGAGATGCTCGCGACGTCGTCGCGGCCATGCACCAGCTCGCGGTCCGGGAGTCCGTCGGAAACCTCACCGAGGCCGATCTCGACACGATGCGCCAGGCCAATCTCCGGTTCCGTGAGGCGATCGCCGCGGGCGACATCGAGGCCGCCCTCACCGCGGACGACGAGCTGCACGCCGTCCCTGTCACCGCGGCGTCCAACCAGGCGCTGGCCACGGTGCTCGACCAGTTCACGCCTGTGCTGCGCCGGGCGGAGGTGCTGCGGTTCTCGTCGGTGAGCGGGAGCGCGTCGGCGGACCGGCACGACGACCTCGTCCAGGCCCTCGCCGACGGCGACGCCGACCGCGCCGCACAGATCGCGGCCGGCACGTGGAGCACGCTGGGCCCTCGGTGAACGGCGTGGCCGGCGAGGGAGTGGCGATCTCGTCCTGACCGGCCCGCCGGGCCAAGAGATCACCACTCCCGTTCTTCGGCCGGGTCTACCCGGCATTGGCGCCAGGGCTGTCAGCGCCTCGTTCAGCAGAAGGTGCCGCGATAGTTCACGGTCTCCTCGTCTGCCCTGTTGAGCATGCCGAGGTTGACCTCGAAGCAGGAAGAGGTCGTGAAGTTCAGGGGGCCCGCATACTCGTAGAAACGGCCGACGTCTCGGCCGAGCGGGGTGCTGGAAGAGACGGGGTAGATGATGAGCGACATGGCCGTCTTCGGTCCGTAGAGCACTCCGGACTTGACCGTGCGAACGCAGAACCTGTTGGAGCCCCTGTCGAAGACACCGGTGTGGGCGACGACCTTGCCCGTGTTGAGACTGTGGTGCGTGATCAGGGCGATCCTTGTGCCGCTGCACGTCTCGGCTGCGCTGGCCGAGGTCGGTGCCGCGATGAGCGCGCCGACCAAGAGCGCAAACGTAAGCAGTGCTCGGGTGAGCTTCTGGGCCATGAGATGCCTCCTGTGTCTACCTGGGGAATTGAAGGTCCAGGCGCTAGCGCTGGTTCGTCTGGTCACCGATGGTGGCGCCGATTGCGACACCGAAGGCCGCCGTCAGATCGCGCTTGACCTGTCCGTTCCTTCGTTTGACCGCAGTGAAACACCAGTGCGGCCAAGCGGTTTGCAGGAACCTGCAAGCCCTTCGAGGCGTGCGCGTTCACGCAGCCTCTGCGCCTCGCGTCACCCGCAACCGGCTCAGCTCGTCCTCTCGCACGGCAGTCGGTGGCAGCGATCTGAGAGGTGAGCCCGGCTTCTCGCACGGCCCTGTGCCGCTATCCGGCAGCTATCGCGCCTGCTGCCGTGGGACGCGCGAGACCGTCGAGGACCCGTGCGAACCCGGCCTCGCTGACCACAGGGATGCCGTAGGACTCGGCCTTGCGTGCCTTGCCGGACATCGAGTCCGGGTCAGCCGCGACAACCAGACGTACCTTCTTTGTCACGGCCGGGTGGGCCACGAGTCCGGCCGCGCCGGCACGGCGTTCCCACACGTCGCGTGGCTCGTCCATCGCTCCGGTGAAGACGACCAGGTCGCCAGGCCGGAGAGCGAACCGGCTCAACGGGCTGCTGGATGTCTCAGCGTCGATGGCGGCCGCCGTGGTTGGGGCGGAGCTCGTGGGCGCCGGGTGTTCGAGGATTCGCTGCGCGTCGTCGGCGGGGACCTCGAGCATGGCGGCTACAGCCTGGAAGTCGGCCACTTCAACGGGAGTGAGCACGCCGTCGGCCCAGGCAACGGCGGCGAGCCCGGCGAGGTACTCGCGGTGGAGGGCGTCGGCCTCGTCACGACCCATGCCGAGCTGGACGCAGAACGCGGCGAGCTGGTCGTGCTCGCGCGCCGAGATGTGCCGGTCCAGCAGCGCCCGGTCGACCAGCTCGAGGTACTCCTCCTTCTCCCAGGTGGTGATCGGAAAGGTGCGGGCTGCGGCGAGCCGGGCGAGGAAGTGGGTGTCGCGCTCGGTCGCGACGCCGCGCCGGATGGGCGCAGCCCCGGTGGCAGGGATCAGCGGCCAGGGCGTGGTTGCGGCGAGCTCGACGACGTCGTCCCAGCCGGGCACGACATGGCGGGCACCGCCGGCCAGGTAGATCCGCAACAGTTCTGCCGCAGCGCTCGCGTCGGAAAGAGCCTCGTGCGCCGATCCGAGTGTGACTCCGTGGTGGAAGCACGCGCCCGCCAGGGAGCGTGGGGCGGTGGGGAACAGCTGCGCGCCGGTGCGCATCGTGCACAGGGTGGTGGGCGCGATGAGCGGGACGTCGTATCCGGTCGCGGCGAACGCGTGCCAGACGAACCGTCGGTCGAACTGGGCGTTGTGCGCCACGAAGGTGCGTCCTCGCAGCAGCTCGGCCACCGGACCGGCGATGTCGTCGAACGTCGGCGCGTGGCGGGCGTCGGAGGCGCTGATCCCGTGGATCTGCTGCGGACCGAGATCTCGTCCTGGGTTGACGAGCGTTGCCCAGGTGTCCTCGATCTGACCGTCGGAGTCGACCTGGACGATCGCGATCTCCGCGATCCGGTCCTGCCCGCCGGGGAACAGCCCGGTGGTCTCCACGTCCACGACGGCGTACCCGGTCACGTGCGTCTCCCCTCACGGCGGCGTGCAGAACCGGGCAATCGTCGCAGTGGAACCGGTGTCGTACCTGGTGAGCGGCGGGTGAACCGGGGATGACGCGGGGTGATTGTTGCCGCTTCGAGCCGGATCGGACGGTGCGAGCTCCAGGACGGAGACCGGTGACGCCGACGGCATCGCCCGGTCAGCCCGTTCACATCGCGGCGACCATGGTGTGGGTGTCGAGGACGGTCTCGAAGTGGACCGGGACACCGTCGTGCAGTCGCCACACGTGTACGAAGCGCGTCCGCATCGGCTTCCCGCTCGCCAAGTTCTTGGCGCTGTAGTAGTGACCGAGCGCGATGACACGGTTCCCGGACTCCATGATCTCTGTAGGCGCGACGGTGAAGTCCTGCCACTCGGTGGCGAAACGGGAGAAGACGTTCTCGAGTACCTCCTCGCGCCCTCGGTACGTGCCTCCGTAGTGCAGACCCGGGGGAACGACCCATTCGATCCGCTCGTCGAGTCCCGCGAGCAGCGCGGCGACGTCACCCTGGGCGAGCGAGCGGTACAACGCTTCTACCACCGCACACCCTGTGGTGGTCTGTTCGTCGTGCTGGTGCTTGTTCACGTGGTGCCTCCGTGTTGTGCCGATGGGTGGCTGACTTATCCCGGCAGACCGCTGCGGCGCGAAACGGGGGTTCCGAGCGCTGCGGCAGAGCTCGCGCCCGCCTCCGTAGATCCTCCTCGGCAACCAGCCGAGGGACATCGGCTGATCGACCTATTTCATCGACCCCTCAGGGGTGGCCGCTCCTCGGTGCCGACTGCCGGCGCGTCCTGTGCGCGAGGCGCGGGGTCCGAACGGGACCGGGGCACAGGCAGAGGGACCGTAGGCTTGAGAGGTGGAGGACATCCGGTTGGCCGAGGTGCTGACCGCGCTCTCCCTGACAACCGATCTGGCCGCAGGAATGACCTTTGAGAAAGGGCTACGCACCTGCGTCGTCGCCACGATGTTCGCCCGCGACGTCCTCGCGAGCGACCAGGAAACGTGCCGAGCGGTCTACGAGACGGCACTGCTGCGCTCGGTCGGTTGCACATCGTTCGCTCCCGAGCTCGCGACGGTCTTCGGTGACGAGGTGGCGTTCCAGAGCGCGCTGAAGCACCTTGATCCGGGTGACGACGTGCCTCTGACCGAGCAGCTGCTCCGGGTCGGTGGGTGGACGCGCGAGAGCGCTCAGCAGCTGACGGGCACACTGACCGAGGTGCTGCCCACGCTCGGAGTGGAGGCCATGCGCAACGGCTGCGAGGCCAGCCAGGCGCTCGGCTCGGGACTCGGCGTCCTGCCGCAGACCCTCGCGGCATTGAGCGACGTGTACGAGCGATGGGACGGACAGGGCATACCCCTGGGAGCTGCTGGCAGCCACCTGTCTTTCGCCGCTCGTGTCGTCCACGTGGCCGAGCAGGCTGTCCTGGCCCACGCGAAGGGCGGTGAGCCGTTCGCCGTCCATGAGGTGGTCAGGCGCGCCGGCGGCCATCTCGATCCCGACCTCGCGCGTGCGTTCGCAGCCGACGCTCCGAAGCTGCTCGCCACGTTGCGTGAACCCGACGCCGTCGCCTCCGCAATTGGCGCCGAACCGCCGCCGTACGTCATGGTGCCCAGCGAGAGGATTCCTGACCTGTGCGCGGTTCTCGGCAGGTTCGTCGACCTCAAGGGCACGTGGCTGGTCGGACACAGCGAGCACGTCGCGCGGCTGGCGGAGAGCGCCGGCCGGCTCGGAGGTCTCACGGCCGACGAAGTGACCCAGCTGCGCTGCGCGGCCCTGCTCCACGATCTGGGGCGGGCCGGAATCTCCGCCGATGTATGGGACCGGCCCGGGCCGTTGAGCACCGCGGACATGGAGCGGGTGAGAATGCATACGTACTGGACCCAGCGTGTCCTGGAGCGCGTACCCGCGCTCGCCGCGCTGGCACCGATCGCCGCCGCACACCACGAACGCCTGGACGGTAGCGGCTACCACCGCGGCGCCTTCGGAACCGAGACCGGTCCTGCGGCTCGTATCCTCGCAGCCGCCGACATGTTCGCCACGCTGACCGAACCACAAGCGTCTCGCGACGCCTTCACCGTCGATGAAGCCATCCAGCTCCTGACGCGCGAGGCGGACTCGGGCACCCTGGACCGCGTCGCCTGCGACCTGGTGATCCGGGCGGCAGGGGGACCGCCGTCCCGGTCCCCTCGCCCGGCCGGGCTCACGGCGCGGGAGATCGAAGTACTGCGACTTGCTGCGCGGGGGCTGAGCAACCAGCAGATCGGACATGAGCTGTCCATATCGAGCCGCACCGTGGGACATCACCTCGGGCACATCTACGACAAGACCGGGCGACGCACCCGGGCCGGGGTAGCTGTCTACGCCATGGAGCAGCAGCTCCTGCCGTGACCGTCGATCCGGCTGCACCTGTGCCGGATCGCGGGCATGACCCCGCTCCCGCGTCGTAGCGCTGTCCGTCCCGCTCGACGCCCGAGGCCGACGCGGGATCAGGGGGTCACCGATATAGGTCGATCAGCCGATGTCCGAGGGTCGGTCCTCGAACAGAATCTGCGGGAACGGAGCACGGGCCCGATCGCCGGGTCGCGCTCGTCGTTCTTTGTCTACGCACCGCAAGAGAAAAGGACTCATCATGGCAACCACGCGCTCAGCACACACCGTCTGGGAAGGCGGCCTGCTGAACGGAGGCGGCATCGCCACCTTCGACTCCTCTGGCATCGCTGACCAGCCGGTGTCCTGGCCGTCGCGCGCCGAGCAGGCGGACGGCAAGACCAGCCCGGAGGAGCTGATCGCCGCGGCCCATTCCAGCTGCTTCGCCATGGCCCTGACACACGGCCTTGAAGGAGCGGGCACCGCGCCGACCCGGCTCACGGTGTCCGCCGATGTCACGTTCCAGCCCGGCGAGGGCATCACCGGCATCCATCTGACCGTCGAGGGCACTGTCTCCGGCATCGACGAGGATGCGTTCGTCGCCGCGGCGCAGGACGCCAAGGCCAACTGCCCGGTCAGCCGAGCTCTTTCGGGAACGACGATCACGCTCTCGGCCAAGCTCATCTGAACCGGAGCGGACGTCTCTTCGGGCACCGCGCGCTGCGAGAGTGCGCGGTGCCCCCTGTTCCGGATGCCCTCAGCACCGGGACGGCGCCGGGTCTCAGCCCAGGTGCGGGATGCAGCCGACGGGGTGCGCCTGACCTGCTCGAGTGACTACCAACCCAGAAGTCACACGGAGAAGTACCTCGCTTTCGGGTGACGGGCCGCACGAAGTCGGTCAGACGTCGGTCGTGCGGGCGTCAGGTGAGGGACAGAGGCAGGTCGAACCCAGCCGGGCCGTCATGAAGGACGCTGGCGCGCCAGTGGGCGCGACGGCGTCCTTCATCACCTCGTGGATAGGTGAGTCCCGCTTCTCGCGCGGCCCTCTCGATCGCGCGCATCGTGGCTCCGGTTCCGGCGGGGATCGGGGCGTGCCGAACCCAGGCGCCATCGCGCAGCGTCCAGACCTCGCAGCGGGAGAGCCCGGCTCCAATCCCGTGCCAGACCCGCACGATCTTCGCGGCCCCGTGCGCGGTGACGACGGCGGTCGCGAGCTGGGCCGCCAGCGGCGACAGGGAGCCGACGTCGACGTCGGGCGGCAGCAGGGAGTGCAGGACGGCGACCGCGCCGCTCTCCTCGATGGTCCCGGTCACCTCGTCTGCTGCGGCTTGCACGACGGCGGGGGCGTGGCCCATCGCGACGGATCGCGCGGCCCAGGCGAGCATCTCGAGGTCGTTGATCCCGTCCCCGACGGCGACCGTCTGTTCTGCCGGGACGCCGAGTCGCGTGCGGATCGCTTCCAGCGCTGCGGCCTTGCTGGTTCCCGGGGCTGTGAGGTCGAGCCAGTCCGGGCCGGCGGGAGTGGCTGTGACTTCCGTGGCGCTCAGGGTGTCGCGGTGGTGGCCGATGCCGGGGGAGTGGAGCGCGACGCGTGATGCGGGTGCGGCGACGAGGTCTGAGAGCGGCGTCTTCTTCTGCGGTCCGTTGAGGTGACCTGGATCGAACGGGGTGTTGACGCGCCAGCCCCAGCCGATTTCCTCGACGGCGACTCGTACGTCTGGCGCGATCTCAAGGGCTTGGTGGATCGCCGGGCTTGGGTCGAAGTGCCTGGAGGTGACTACCGCGTAGCCCGTCGGGGCGGTGGGGTCGAGGCGGATCGTCAAGGCGCCGTTGGAGCAGACGGCGTATCCCTGGACCAGGCCCAGCCTGGTGGCGATCGGTCCGAGGCCGATGAGGGACCGGCCGGTCGCGAGGACGATGTGGTGGCCTGCTGCCCGGACCAGGTCCAATGCCGCGACGGTTCCGGGTGGGATCCTGCGGTCCTGCCCGATCAGGGTCCCGTCGATGTCGAGCGCGACCAGGCGCTGGGTCGTGGTCCGTGTGGTCTGGCCGGCTGTCATCACTGGTTCTTCTCCCCGTGGCGCTATGGCATCTCATTGGCCCTCAGCGGGCTGCCTGTAACTGTCGTTCCGCCGGGGCTGAGTGGGGGAGGGCATTCAATGCGTGCAAAGACAGCAATCTGGCTGTGAGTAGCACAGCCGTCCAACGAGCGCCGGATGCCGCTCGGGCAGAACGAATCCACGTGCGCTGATGGCCATGCCAAACTGGCGGCCATGTTCTCCGCAGGTGTGATGCAGGATGCTCAGATCCTCTGGGATTTTCATCAGATGCCTGACGAAGGCCGAGCGACCGATATCGGGATAGGTCTAGGTAGTCACGACATCGGCGTGGCGGAACACGCTGCGGACCTGTACCAGAAGGGGCGCTTTCCCGTCGTGGTCTTCACGGGAGCGAATGCGCCTACGACGCTTGATCGGTTCCCTCGGGGTGAGGCAGTCTACTTTGCCGATCGAGCCATGGAGTTCGACGTCCCGCTTCAGGCGATAATCGTCGAGTCGAAGGCGACTAATACCAGTGAGAATTTCAGGTTCACGCGGGATTTGCTGGCAGCGCGGAACATTGAAGTGTCATCGGCGACGATCATCAGCAAGCCGTACCAGCAACGACGCGCGTGGGCTACTGCCCGCAAGGTCTGGCCCTCGCTCGATCTGGTGTGTTCGGCGCGTTGGCTCGGGCTGGGGGAGTACATCGAGTCCATCGCTGATCCGGACCGGGTGCTGAACATGCTCGTCGGGGACACGCAGCGCCTGTGGGTGTACGCCGAGGCCAGGTTTGCGGTACCGGTTCAGGTACCTGCGGTGGTGCGGGCTGCGTACGACAGACTCGTGGACGCCGGATTCACGCGCCGCTTGGTTGCTGCCTCATAGCGCTGACGTGTCAGCCACCCGCCCACTACGCCTTCGGAGGGACGAGTTGGTCCAAGCGCTGCGCGATGGCACTCCAGTCGGCGGTGACGGTGCCGTCGTCGCGACGAATCGTCACCGTGTCCGGGTCCATCAGGTGCACGCCGGCACGTTGGAGTGTTGCGATGCTTGCCGGGTACGCAGGGTGTGTTCGCAGAACGCCCTTGATCACGGGCGCTGCCAACACCGGTAGGTCGAGGCCGATGGCCTCGTTCAGCAGTCCGAGGGCGAGGGTGTCGCTGATTCCGTTGGCCCACTTGTTGAGGGTGTTGAAGGTCAGGGGTGCCGCGAGTACGACGTCGGCACGAGGCAAGGGGTCAGGGTCTTGCGGGGTTCGGGGCTGCACCCGCAGGAGTCCGTTGACGCGATCGGCTAGGTCCTCGATGTCGACCCATGTCGCTGCGCTCGGGGTGAGGATCAGACTCGGTTGCCACCCGGTGTCATCGAGCGCGTCGAGCAGGTGTTTGATGTGCTGGACCGGTGGGGCGGCCGATGCGATCACGTAGACGCTCCGGGTCCTCATGCGGCGACACCGACACGTCGTGCGAGCCCGCGAAGCCCAGGAGTTCCACTTTGACGTTCGAGCATCTGCGCCACCAGACCTCGGACGCTGGCACTGTGATGCACGGTCTGGGGAGCAAACCGCTCGGCCTCGAGCAGATTGATCACCGCCTCAGGATCTCTGTCGATCTGGAGATACGCCCAAGCGCTGTCGATGTGCAGCTGACCACGCCGGCTCTTCAGACCGCTGGGAAGCAGGTCCGTGTCGACCGGCGCCGCGAGCTCGATCGCGCGATCTGGCTTGTCGAGGTCAACGGCGACCGAGACCTCATGGATGCGGACATTCGTCGGACCGAAGGCCGTCCAGGCGTAGTTCGCATCGGTGCCCAAACTGTCGGCCAGGCGTCTTGCCTGGCCGAGCCAGTTCTGCGCGAAGGCGGGATCTCCTCGGCGCGCTGAAGCTACCGCGCTGATCAGCGCGAGCGCACCCTTGGTAGAGATCTGTGTCGGACTCGACGTCCCGGCCCTGCAGAAGGCCGCTTCACTGAACTGCTCGGCTTCGGCTGGACCATGTTCCCTCAGCAGCGTGCATGTGACCTGATAAGCGCACGCGGACACCAGCTCTACCTGCTCGGACAGCAGGGCAGCCTGCAGCGCTCGATCAGCGGCTAGGTGGGCCATCTGAGCATCGCCGATCTTGCTCAGCAGCTTGGCCGTCACCAGGTACACGTGGCTACGTGCGGCCTGCTCCGAACGGCTGCTGCCTACGTCTGCGACCGCGGCGATGAGTCCAGGCAACGCCCGTGCGAGGTGAACGTACTGAGCACCCTGATACGCATCGTGAGCAGCCTTCGCCTTCTTCAGCAGATCCGCATGAGGAATCCGGTCCGCGGAGGCGGGGAAAGTTGTCAGCGCCATTCCGATCGCAGCGAGACGCGTCTCCATACTCACCTTGTGTGAACTGTTGGCGCTTGAGGCGGAACTGGGCTCGCTCACAGAACTCTTGTCTGCGGCGGAGGTCGTTTGGCCCGATGGCCTTATCGAGTCGCTTGCGGACACGGTTCTGCCGCGGGGCGTGGGATGGAATCCGAGGTCAACGTCTGCTCCGACCCCGAGGATGGCGCGAAGTCCCTCGCGGTACGCCGCGCTTGGCCAGCGGATTTGTCCGCGCTCGTAGCGGGAGACGGTGTCCGCGTCGAGACAGATCCGCTTGCGGCTTGTGCTCCAGACGTACTGGTTGACGGCCTCAGCGAGCTCTGCTCGGGTCATGTGACGTCCGCTGCCTGACGGCGAAGGTGTCGCTTCCCGGCGTATGCGCAGGCGGTCGTTGGCCACGGCTTCCCCTCATCGGCCGGTCATCACTGCTGTCCGGTTCAGTGGCCGGCACCTTCACTTCCTGGACAGGTTAGTGGCGCCTGGCTCGTCAAGGCAGGTGGTCACGCCAGATTGCCGGGCTGGCCGGTCAGAATGCCCTCCAAGCCAGGACCGAACTTCCGCCACCTCTTGCGCTTCGTGCGAGTCCGTCCTGATGCGGAGGTGGCGAGCGTCGCCCCACCCGAATTCTGCGTCGGATACTGACGATGCGTCGTGCCGTGCGGCACGGCAACGATGTGAGTGCGGTCTCCTATCATCCTCGTCATGGCGATCCCTCTGTCTCCCAGCGTGATGCTTGCGACTGCGATGCACGCACAGCCTGGGGTCTACGCGGTCCTGCTCGGATCGGGAGTCTCAACAGGAGCGGGCGTGCCAACGGGCTGGGGGATCGTCAACGAGCTGGTGCGGCGTGTCGCTGCTCAGGAGGGGCCCGAAGCGGAGGCAGACGCTGTCGCCGACGCTGAGGCCTGGTGGGTCGGGAGGTTCGAGGAGCAGCTTGGCTATTCATCCTTGCTGCAGAAACTTGCTCCTACCGCACCCACTCGGCAGGCGATACTCGAGAGCTTCCTTGAGCCTAAGGCTGGCGAAGATGTCGAGCCGATCCGACCTAGTCGGGCACACGAGGCACTCGCACAGCTCGTGAAGCGTGGTGTGGTCCGCGTGATCGTGACGACGAACTTTGACAGATTGATGGAACAGGCGCTCCATGCCGCAGGGGTCGAGCCGCAGGTGATCTCGCGACCGTCGGCAGCGGTCGGGATGAGGCCGCTTGCACACGCGCCTGCAACCGTGATCAAGCTCCACGGCGACTACAAGGACACCGATTCGCTCAATACGGATGAGGAACTCGCGCTCTACCCAGAGGCGTGGACAGCACTCCTGCAACAGATCCTCGATGAGTACGGGCTCCTCATCTCGGGATGGTCGGCCGACTGGGACACGGCACTCGTTGGTGAGATCGAGAAGGCGCCGGGCCGTCGATACCCGATGTACTGGGACAGCAGAAGCAGCCGCGGCGGGAACGCGCAGCGTCTGCTCGCTGCCAGGCATGGCTTTGGGATCGACGCGGCTGATGCGGATGCGTTGTTCATGGGGCTGTTGTCGAATCTCGAGACTCTGGATCGTCTTGCCGAGCCGCCGTTGACGACGGCCATGGCGGTAGCGAGAGTCAAGCGATTCCTGCCCGATCCCTTGAAGAGGATCGAACTTCATGATCTCGTCATGGACCGGCTGGATCTGATCCAGCAAGCTGCGAAGTCGCAGGGGGCGTACAACCCGCAAATCGCAGAGCCCCAGGTTGCGAAGTCCTGTCTGGATGCGTACCGGTCAGCGACGGAGCCGCTGTTGCCGCTGGTAGCCGCCGGCGTGTTTCATGACGACGGGACTCACGCTGACCTCTGGGTTCGACTCCTTCAGCATGCGCTCAATGTTCGCCGGAGCCCTGACGGCGCGTATATCGATGCGGTATGGGCGCTACAACATTTGCCCGCGCAGTTGATCTTGTTCACGATGGCGGCTGCTGCTCAGGCTTCAGGTAATCAGCGCCTGCTCTGGAGGCTCGCGACTGAACCGACTTGGCGTAGCCCGTTAGGCCGTCGCGAACCAGAGCCTGCCGCAGCCGTTCTGCACCCGGTATATGTGGTCGACCCAGAGATCGTGAACAGATTGCCCCGTGACGAGGGAGAGTCGACGAACACCTGGAGGTATCCGGGGAGCCACTACCTGCGGATGGTTTTACGCCCGATCCTCGAATCGGTCGTGGACGAAGCCTCCGTGGCTCAGATCATGGACGATACTGAGTATCGACTTGGACTGGCGCAATGGTTGCGCGGGGCGCGGCACCCCTACGCCGGAGAATTCATGCTCGACGAACGATGGCTTGACGACGAGCCACCGATGGTTGAAGCACAACTTCTTGAGGAACTGAAGCATGCCAGCACGGCGGAGCCTTGGGCGTCAGTTCTCGGCCCGGCGTGGAACGAGCCGCTGATCAAGTACCGCACCGAGGTGGCCAAGCAATGGCGCTGGCCGTGACGGCAAGCCACCGCTGGCGGTCCGGGCGGACGCCGTGGTGGGCCAAAGGGTGTGCGAGCCCTGCGACAACAAGTCCGCGTGCGTCAGCCGACCTGGGGGAGTCGTCTGACGAACCTGCCGGCCGGAGGCTTCAGCCGCTCTAGCGAGTGCCAGCGACGTCGCACCGCTGTGGCCGCAGAGTGAGCTCGCACACGGCACGGCGGAACAGCGACGGTTCGGAATATCGGACGTTGCCAGGTGTCCGTCCGGACACTGAGGCTGGAAGCGTCAGGCTAGGGCTTGCCATGTAAGTCCTCAGACGGCATTGCTGGACTACCGTCTCCATTCAGGCTATCCCCATGCTGGTCGGTGAAGCCCTCGCTGATGTCGCCTTCTGAAACAGTCTCAAGCCCAGGCCAGGGGAGGCTCGCGGGTTGCGGCTTCGATCTGCGTCTGGGCATTTCTACGCCAAGGTCGCGACGTGCAACAGTTCGGAAGTCTTCGAGCAACTTGTGCAGTTGGTCGCGCAACTCCTGGTGCTCGCCTGGTTCCTCCGATCTATCTGGGTTGGTTCCCACGAGCCAATAGACTCCCACGGCGAACGTCGCCTCATGCGCTACTTCGTGCGCCGACTCGCTCCCGTAGATGCTAACGCGTTCCGCAGCCGCGGAAAGTTCGGCGTAGATAGGATCGCTGAACTCCAGCGGCTTCACGTCGCCGTTCACCTGAGCATCTGTGGAGCTAAATGTCTTGCGGAATTGTTCCATGAACTCGACGTAGGCGACTCGACGGTGGTCGAAAAGGCGCGCCTCACGTTCGAGGTCGTGCGAACGTAGGGAATCGGCCACAGCCCACCGGCGTTGGACCAGCAAGTGCATGAACTGAATTAAACCGCTGATTGCGGCGCCGACCGCCACACCCAATAAAGCCCATGTCTCCGGTCTCATGGGTGGCAAGCCTAGGTGCCCGCTCCGTGATCGCGGCGATCGTGAGCTTGAGGCCGTTGCGCGCGGCCTCGTTGTGCAGCGGAGGCGGGTCCATGCGGAATGCCTTCACTGCCCTGATGGCCGGCCGGGACCATGGCGCGGGCGGCAACGAGGAGACCTGGCGGGCCGCACTCCTCAACAAGTTCCTGCTCGAGCGGATCAAGGTCGCCCGGCATGCCAAAGGCACCCTGACCGGTAGTATCCTCGGTCGTCGTTCCAGTCGATCGCCGGCTGAGGCCGCGGAGCCGAACGTTCATCGCGGGCGCTCGGGCGAACTCCTTGGCATGCGTCTGTCAGCCAGCTCACCGCTGTACAAGGGGGAATACTGACGGTTCCGAGTACCGGACGCTGCCAAGCGCGCGTGGGGATGCCGAGGTCAGCAGCATCAATCCGCCCGAAGTCACGGGGAGATGAAATCCCCGTGATGGACCAACTGCGGAGTGGCGTCGAGTTGAGCCACCAGCTCCCACTGAGCTTCCAGCGATGCGGCGCGGTCCAGCCTCGGGTGTCACTGTCTTGTCGACACGCGTTCAGTACCGGACTACCTTGCTGCTATGGCAGCCCGGTTCCTCCGCGTCGAACAGGCCCTTGCCTTGAACACGGGGTTGTTTGACGCAACTGACGACGAGGTCTGGCAGGCAGTCGAACGAGCAATCGGCATGCAGACTCCTGAGGCGGCCGACCTAGAATTTAAGAGCCAATGGTGGGACAACAACAAGGAGTTCGCGAAGGACTGTGCCGCGTTCGCCAATGCTACTGGCGGGGTCCTCATCTATGGCATTGACGACAATGGTCGGGATGCCGCGGCCGGTTTGGCGCCGGTCGACCAGATTGACGACTTCGAGGAGCGAGTCCAATCGGTCACCGCGAGCCGCATAGCGCCGAAGCTCCCGCAGGTTCACGTGCGGTGGGTCCGGAACCCTGACGCGTCTGGGACGGGTATCGCCATCGTCGCCGTTCCACGGAGCCCGAACGCACCGCATGCGGTCGTGAACGGGACTCAGCTCAGCTACCCGGTGCGGCGTTCCACGATGACCGACTATCTGTCGGAGTCTGAGGTCGCCGACCGGTACAGGAACCGGCTCGAGATGGCGCGCTCGGACCAGGACCGCGCTCAGAAGATCGCTGAGTTGGCGCGACCAGCTCTGGCCCGGGCGAGCAACGCCTGGGTTGCTGTCGCGTTCGTCCCAAGTTTGCCTGGCGAGTTGCCGCTCTCGGCTGCCGAGCCAGGTGCTGCCCTTGGCCTGGTGTTTGACTGGCAGGGCGAAATGCCGCTCGAGCCCAGCGAGTATCGGAATTTCAGTGAAAGGGTCCGCCGCAAGCGCATCGTAATCACGTCGGATCCTTCGTCGCCGGTCTCGCAATATCAGCACCACGAACTCTGGCTTGATGGCAGTGGATTCGCCGGGGCCGCTGTCGGATCCTTGAAGCGCGCTCGTACGCTCCAGTGGACGAACGTCGAACAGCCCGAGCTGGAGTTCGCCGTCTTGCGGCTCGCGGACCTACTGGTCAAACATGCTGTGCGGGCCGGTGCGGCCGGCGACGGCATCTTCATTGCCCAACTCCTCCCTGCATGGGAGGACGAGTCGTTGGACGTGGCAGTCTCGACGCCCGACTCTACGCGGACGGGTCAAGCTGCCCAGGTCGGAATCCCGCTCCTTATTGACGCGTCCCGCACACCCGATGATGGCAAGCTTACGCACGCACGTCGTGTTGACGGGGAACCCGCCCAGGTGACCGCGCTGCTGGATACGGTCGCTGAGACCGCCCGCGAACTGGTGGTGACAGTTCGTCGACTCACAGTCGAAATGCTCGCTGAGGACGGCGTGAGTGACTCGACATTGCTGACGGACGCTGGGCAGATTGATCCACTTCACCTACGGCAGGCCTGGCGGCGTGAGGTTGAGGCGTGGGTGAACGAGCGCGGCATCCCTCTTGCTGAGCGCCGTAGCGGCCATCGCTAGGACCGGGGCCCCGTAGGAGGGAGCGGGTCGCCTGTGTGCGAGCGGCAACCCATGTGACGAGGCGAATGCCCGCTGCGGGGCGCTTCAACGCGGGACTGGCCAGGCGACGCTTGGATTCCGGCCTGAGCGCCGTTCGGTATCTCGTCGAGCGGATCATCGAGGAAGTCCTTGCTGGGTACTCCATCCGAGAACGCTGGGTACTCCATCCGAGAACCGACTTGGGCGACCGACCCCGAGGAAGCTTTGCGCGAGTGGCGGTTGCGCGTAGGCGGATACCAGCTGGGATTTGAGCCCGCCGCCGACGTTTCGCAGCGACTGCGTGTGCTCAACGATCGCTGTCGGTAGCCGATTAATGAGCCGGCTGGCATGCCACGAGCCATCAGTGCAGGTGTGAGAACCTCTGTTGCTTGGCGATCTCGCCGAAGTGTTCGGCGTACTTGTCCAGCGCTGCCTTGGCCCGGTCGACATCGCCTCCGAAGAGTCCGCCTCGCAACGGACCCCACATCGCACTCTCGGTCGCGAGTTCCTGTTGCAGATCCTCGACCGCGTTGCCGTAGCGCCACGCACGCCAGGTCAACCGACCGAACCAACGTGACTGGCCCCAGCCACCGCCTCGGGCGGCAATGCGAACGTTGACAGCGTCCTGGGCTAGGACTCCGAGAACAGCCTCAGTACGGTCGAACATCGCCGTGAACTCTTCGTCGTCCGGCCAGTGGTCCAGGAACAGGGGTCGCAGTTCCTTGTGAAGCCACTCCGCGACGGGTGTGTGGTACTTGCTCGCGCGCCTTTCCGTAAACTCCGTCAGAGCGTCCGCGAGAGGCTTGTCCTCGATGCTGGCCCGGGCGAGCGTATGCACGGCCAATTCTGGCTGGTTGAACGGGGCGTACGGATCAGTCGCCTCCAGCAGAGCCTGCGGCTTGTTCTCGTAGCTGCCTCTGACCATTGGGTCGACCACGAGCGTCTTGAGGCTCCCCCATTTCTGACTCGATACGCATGCCATGCCAGCGGTCATCAGAGAAGCAACGCCGGGCAGGTGCCGAAGGTCGAGCAGCGCCTGTGGGCCGGCCTGTGTCTTGATGGAGGACTGAACGAACGACCGGAGACCATTGGTCCACGGCGCTAGCGCTTCGGGTTCTCCCCACCGTGCAGCGACCTGGAGCGACGAACAGAACGGCTTGGTCAAGCCCCATAGATCTCTGGCCGCGGTGGCCACGCTCACTATCTGTTCTTTCCCGTCACCGACCAGTGGACCAGCCACCCGGTCCGGATCGTTGATCGCCTTGAGGACGCGCTGGACCTCCTGAGACACCAGATCATCGAGCTGGATCCGTCTCCTGGAATCGAGAAGCATCTCCTTGGTGAGCTTCTTCAGCAGGTCGGCCCGATCCACATCTGTTGCCTGCTCGACCGCTTCCAGGGCTGCTGCTGGGCTGAGTTGCTTGTCACCCATGACGCCATGAATTGTCGTCACCAACGCAGCGGCTTGAGCCGGGTAGCCGGTCCCGAACAGGTCCACGTAGTTCAGATCGCTCAGGGTCCGTCCCGCACCGAGATCCCACTCGGGGACTTCGCCCGAATCGAACCGGACCGGGATCAGCCAGGTTCGACCGGGAGGTCTCTTGCGGTACTCCTCGACGGCGAGGGTCAGTTCCTCGTTCATGTGCGAGGCATCTTTCCGGCGTGAATTGTCCGAGAAGCATCCAAGGAACACGAGCGATCCGCTGCGGATGGCCTGGCGAATTTCTGCCTTCCACGCATCGCCGGGGCCGAGAGACTTGCGATCGCGCCAGTACGGAATCTGCGCTGCCTCCAAGACCGCACACAGCTGGTCGACCTCGTCACCGTCCTCGTGCACGTAGGAGACGAAGACGTGCTTGCCAACCGCGTCGATCATGGGTTCAAGATAACCACTGGTCCTGGCTGCGGGCAGCGCTGAAGCACTCGATCGAACCAACCCGCTCAAGTTCACCCCGGGGGCGCTGCAAGGCTGTGAGCCAGGTGCCCCCGCCTGTAACGCCCTGCACGGCGTCGCGGCCGCCGTTGATGCTTTCCGACCTGGTGGTCAGGGGCGACTCGCACCTGGTAGGCGACGTCCCCCTGCGGCGAAGCGTGCCGTCGAAGGGTTCACCCGGGTGAGGAACTGGGAGGAGCCAACGCCACGCCCACGAGGCCAGCCAGGTCGGAATAGGCTCGGCGGTGTGCCCGGCAGGGGGCGCCCGACCCTCGGCGTAATCAGGCCGGTAGGGATTTCAGCATGCGCTGGGAGGGTGGAGTAGTGCATTTTGCAAGCATCAATATCCCCGACGAGCTGGTTCAGGCCCACGCTGAGGGGCAAGTGGTCTTCTTTGTGGGAGCAGGCGCCTCTATGGGGCCACCAACATCACTGCCCTCATTCACTGACCTGACTCGGCGAGTCGCAGATCTCGCTAGCCTGCCGGAGCCCGCTGATGATGAACTGAAGCAGCCGGATGTCTACCTCGGGTCTATCGACAAGACGCCTGGTGTCGACGTGCACGAACACGTCAAGAGAGAGATCGAGCGCGGCCGCCGCCGGAACACAATGCACGACGCGCTTGCACGACTTGCGGCAGCGCCCGGGACGATCCGACTCGTGACGACCAATTTCGACAATTTCCTCCACGTAGCACTCCGGGCGCAGAGCCGGAGTGCTGAAATCCACAAAGCGCCAGGCGTACCCCTCGGTGACAGATTTGAAGGCATAGTCCACCTCCACGGACACAAGAGCCAACCACCCCGTGACCTCATTGTCACCGACTCCGACTTCGGTGAGGCATACATTACTCGCGGCTGGGCACCCACTTTTCTCCGGGGACTCTTCTCGGCCTTTGTTGTGTGCTTTGTCGGTTATAGTCACGAAGACCGCATGATGGACTACTTTGCGAAAGGCCTCACCTCCGGCGCGAGGCCCCGCTATATCTTCACCGACCGCGACGAGCCGGCACACTGGGCCGCCCTGGGAATTACCCCGATCACCTACACGCCCCACGCCCATGGAGACCTGGTCGACGCGCTCACGCGCTGGAGCACGTGGTCCTCAAGCACCTCTTACGACAGGGGTCAACGTGTTCGACTGTTCAATGGTGGTACGCCTCCATCGGATCCGGACGACGAAGATTTCCTCAGTTCCGCGCTTGAGGACCCGGCGCTCGTGGATGAGGTGTGCGCCGTAGCGCGGGGGAGGGAATGGGCCCAATGGATGGCCGCGCAAGCACCAATCCGAGCGCTCATGGATAACGTACGGGTTCCCTCCCTGGACCCCCGATGCGTCAAGGCCATTGCGTACTGGGTAGCGCGCGAAGGTGTCGAGCCGGGGTGCTGGGACGTGGTTCACGAAGCGGTTTTGGCTAATGGATCGAAAACTGATCCTGTGCTCGTGGAGACAATTGTATGGGCGCTAATGCGCGAACAGGTGACCGGTGAGGTACCCGCGACGTGGTTGAGATGGGTGCTCGGTGCCGACCTTCCCGAGGGTAGCGCCGGTCGGGAAAACCTCGAACTCCTCTGGGCGTCTGATGCCGTATTTTCCGACCAGGACACCTTGCTCCTAATTGAAAAGATCGTGGACTGCTGGTCACCTCCTCAACTGCGAACCTATGGAGGTGTCAGCGGCGCTGATATCACGGCAAACAACTGGCGGCTCCGAACCGGAATAGAGCGGAGAATGCTCGGTCCAGAGAGCCGCATCTGTCGTGCGTCTCTCACCTGGATTACATCCTTTTTCGAGAAGGCTCACCGGCTGGTCGCGGAGGGGGAAAGGCGTTTCGATCCCTGGAGTTTTTCGCGGTCAGCGATAGAACCTCACGAACAGGACGAGGGAGGGCTACACGAAACGGCAGGTGCACTGATCGACTTGGCTCGCGACTTGCTCGCTGCGCACAGGGTCGATGAGCCTGCCAACGCTCGCATGCTCCGTCACCTGTGGTTCGCGAGCGACGCGCCGCTGCTTCGCCGCATCGCGCTCCATGACCTGCGGACTGACGGAGACGAGAGCCTCCTCGCGGAGAAAGTCGAGCACCTACTTGACCCCGGGCGCTTGTTCGACAGGGACTGCCGGCACGAGGTCTACATGCTGATCGCAGACGTCGCGCCGCAACTGGACGAGAGCCAAATGGCGGCGCTGATCGCTGCGATCGTCGACGGACCACAGGCTGAAGGCGACGACTCCAACGAAGATCCACTAGCCAGGTACCACGATCGCAAGGTGTACGACCTGCTGCACTGGATACTTCAACGGTCACCTGCTGTGCCTCGACCCGCGGCGCTGGACGAGATCGAATCAAGGCATCCGGAATGGCTGCCCGGCCCACACCCGGACCTCGATATGTACATGGAGTCCGGATCCACGAGCATCGAGGACGAGTGGCCGTGGAAGCCTCAAGAATTCCACGCGATGATCGAGGCAGACGCGGAAAATGCTCTCAGCCAGTTTAGCTTGCAACCTCGTCCCGACGACGGCGACTGGTGGTGGGGCGGAGGCGACATGCTCACTCGTACAACAGAGCAGTGGCCCGAGGACGGTCTCACCATCTGGGGCCTGACAGGCGACGATCGGATTCGCGGACGCGTCATCCAGGGTTGGGCCAGCTCAGACCTGAGCGAGACCCAATTGACTCGGATCGCGGAATTACTGCTCAGTACGAATATCACCGGCCTCGTCCACAGCGTTGTGCGTCTACTCATTCCATGGGCGAACGACGCCGACCTCCGGAACCGATGGACCCTGCGGCCCGATGGCCGGACACTCGCACGCAAGGTCTTCCCCTACCTTGCTAGCGAAGGGTCGAACGTCACCGGAACCGACCTGGGGATGATGGCGATCAATTCGCCCGTTGGCCAGCTCGCGGAGTACTGGGCAGCGGCCGCCATCGAGGAGGCTCGAGAAGGAACCTACCCCGGCGGCCTCCTCTCCGAAGGCGTTCGCACCGCCCTGGAGGAACTACTCAATCTCAGTCAGAATCCGCAACTCGTAGAGGCGGCGCTGCTCAGACACCTCCTCTTCTTCCACCGGGCCGACCCCACATGGGCCAACGAACGGCTGCTCACCCTCCTCGACCCCGAGGCCCGTCCATGGAGCGAGTCCGAGCCTGCCTGGTCAGTGGTCCTCAAGGGGCAGTTGGGAGAGAACCTGCTCGACGCCGGCGTGCGGGATTGGCTCATCTCCTGCGCCGAGCACGTTGAACCCGGGTCAGCACTGCGACGGGACCTCGTGCGCTGGATCTCCATCATCGCAATCAATAGCACCATGTCAGAGAGCGACCGCATCGAGTGGCTGCGCCGCTTGGTGGCTGTCGGGGACGACGAGCTGCGAGCGGCATGGACCGGTGAGATCAGTCGTCGTTTCGCTGCGCTCGACGACGCATCGAGGCTTGCAGCGTGGAAGCAGTGGATGAACAACTATGTCCAGCGCCGCCTCTCGGGCGTCCCCCGAAACCTGCCACCATCAGAGCTCACCGAACTGGTGGCTTGGGTGGCGTGGCTACCACAAGGCCCCGAACTGACCACAGGCCTAGGCCTCCTGGATCGGGCCACCTGCGGAATCGCTCCACATGGAAGTTGGTCGATGTTCCCTGTGAGCGTGGAAGCGATCGAACGCGCGCCCGAAGCATGGGCGCTACTACTCGCGAAACTGCTCGGCCCGACAACTGAGATCGGTACCGGCTGGGGACACGACCTGGAGGAAATCCTCACGTTCCTGAAGTCGAACAGTGTTGCTAAGCCTGCGGTGAATGCGGTTGAGGCCGCGCTCTTCAAGCTCGGGATCAAAGCCAGCGGATAAGCCTGCCGACGCACGCTCGACCAAGCCCATCGCACGCAGCCACTGCTGATGGTGTTCACATTGCCGGGCAGGATGGGGCGACGATGACGTGTCGTCCCTGCCTTGTCCCCGCCCGTGGAGCCGAGCCTGTGTTCCACGGCGCTGATGGCGGCGTGCGCGCGTACCATGGTCACGATTCATCCGGCCCAAAGCGAAACAGGGCTGGAGATCAGCGAGAGTGGCACGGAGATGGCACGGCGACCGATGGGCTTCCGCCGGATCCGCGGCTTTACAGGCATCGAAGGGTCGTTTGGCGATAACTGGGACTCCTCGTCTGCTCGTGCCCTTTCGCCATGGGACTCCTGTGTCTCGATGCCGTGGAAGCGCTGATCTCACCCGCGGACAGAGTCCCCGTGCTGGTCGGGCCGGAACAGGCAGGTCCTCTAAACCCTAGGTCTGCCTAGGACGAACTAGGGCGGGCGCTCGGCGAACTCCGTGGCAGATGAGTCCCCTGTGGAACTCCCATGTAGAACGCCTTCTACGATGAGGTCTCATTTGGGTCCTTGACGGTCTCGACGTCCTCCTCTGTGCCGTCGAGGGCCTCGTCTGCTTGCTGCTGCCGCTCGACGGGCCTGGTGCCGGTGATGCGGTGCACGTCGAACACGCCTTCGACCTTCCGGACCACGGCGAGCACCGTGGCGAGGTGCGCGGGCTCCGCCATCTCGAAGATGAACCGGGAGACCGCGAGCCGGTCGTCCGACGTCGAGACGAGGGCCGAGTGGACCTTGGCCTGATTCTCGGACAGCACGCGGGTGACGTCCGAGAGCAAGCGGGACCGGTCGAGCGCCTCGACCTGGATCTGCACCAGGAACATCGTGCTCGCCCCCTGCGTCCACTCGACCTCGACGAGCCGTCCCGGCTGCTTGCGCAGGCCGTCCAGGTTCACGCAGTCCGAACGGTGCACGCTCACGCCCTGACCATGACCATGACCATGACCATAGTTGACGAGGCCGACGATGTCGTCGCCCGGCACCGGCCTGCAACATTTGGCGAGTTTGACCCACACGTCGGCGGAGTCGGAGCCCTTGGGCATGACGCCCGGGTCGCCCGAGCGCACGCGCCGGGCGGTGAAGCCGCCGGGCCGGGCCGCCTCGGCGACGTCCGCCTCGGCGCCGTCCGCACCTCCGAGCGCCTTGACGAGCTTGTCCACCACGTTGTTCGCGGAGATCAGCCCTTCACCGACGGCGGCGTACAGCGCGATCACGTCCTGGTAGTTCATCTCGTCCGCGACCCCGAGCAGGGTCTCGTGCGACATGAGGCGCTCGACTGGCAGGCCCTGCTTGCGCATCGCCTTCGCTATCGAGTCCTTGCCGGTCTCGACGGGCTCCTCGCGACGCTCCCTGGTGAACCACCGGCGGATCTTCTTACGCGCCTTCGGCGACCTGACGAACCCGAGCCAGTACCGGCTCGGCCCGGCCGTGTCTGACTTGGAGGTGAGGATGTCGACGACGTCGCCGTTCTCGAGCGGCGAGTCGAGCGGCACCGGGCGGCCGTTCACGCGGGCGCCCATGGTGCGGTGGCCGACCTCGGTGTGCACGGCGTAGGCGAAGTCGACGGGTGTCGCGCCGCCCGGCAGCGCCATCGCCATGCCCTTGGGTGTGAAGACGTAGACCTCGTCGCCAATCTCGAACCGCAGCGAGTCGAGAAGCTCCGCCGGGCCGGCGGTCTCGTGCTGCCAGTCCACGAGCTGGTTGAGCCAGGCCATGTCCCGGCCTTTCGGATGATAGGTAGCCATCTCAGACCCGTGTGCTTCGCCATACAATTGTTCGCGACCAGCGCTGTCGATATACGTTTGTGACGGTGGGCTCGCGCCGTACTCGGCGCGGCGGTGCATTTCGGGCGTGCGGATCTGGATCTCGACGGGCTTGCCGCCTGGCCCGATCACCGTCGTGTGCAGCGACTGGTACATGTTGAACTGCGGCATCGAAATGTAGTCCTTGAACCGGCCGGGGACCGGGTTCCACCGCGCGTGCATGGCGCCGAGCGCCGCGTAGCAGTCGCGCACGTTATCCGCGATGATGCGCACGCCCACAAGGTCGAACATCTCGGCGAAGTCGTACCCGCGTACGATCATCTTCTGATAGATCGAGTAGTAGTGTTTGTGCCTCCCTGTCACGGTTGCCTTGATCTTGGCGCTGCGCAGGTCCAGCTCGATCCGGCCCTTCACCACGTCGAGGAACTCTTCGAGCGCGGGTGCCCGCTCGGCCACCAGATTCACGATCTCGTCGTACACCTTGGGGTACAGAGTCTGGAAGGAGAGGTCCTCCAGTTCTCGTTTGATTGTGTTCAGACCCAGCCGGCCAGCCAGCGGAGTGTAGATCTCAAGGGTCTCGCGCGCCTTGCGCTCTGCCGACTTGGAGGGCACGTACTTCCAGGTGCGGGCGTTGTGCAGGCGGTCGGCCAGCTTGATGACCAGCACGCGGATGTCCTTGGCCATCGCCACGACCATCTTGCGCACGGTCTCGGCCTGTGCCGCGTCGCCGTACTTCACCTTGTCCAGCTTGGTGACGCCGTCCACCAGCAGCGCGACGTCGTCGCCGAAGTCGGAGCGCAGTGAGTCCAGCGAGTAGTCGGTGTCCTCCACCGTGTCGTGCAGCAGCGCGGCGGCGATCGTCGTGCCCTCGAAGCCGAGCTCCGCGAGGATCGTGGAGACGGCGACGGGGTGCGTGATGTACGGGTCGCCGCTCTTGCGCATCTGCCCGCGGTGGGCTTTCTCCGCGACGAAGTAGGCTCGCTCGATCAGCGAGACGTCGGACTCGGGATGGGCGCTCCGTACGGTGCGCAGCAGCGGACCAACCAGTCTTTGATCGAGACGGCTCCTTAGACTGACCGCCGCGGGATCCTGGAGGAAGGCAAGCGCCTCTACGAGCTCCTCACGATCGAAGAACGCAATGAGTTCGTCCCGCGCCAGATCAAGTGCGCCGGTGACGACCTTCCTGTCCGCACGAGAGAGCCATTCTCGAAGGTCGTCCCTGAGGCTGGCGGTCCACCCCATGAGGTCACCGTCGGTCGGCACCGCGGCGCCGGCATTCACCGCGGTCGCGATGACGTAAGCGTGCACCCTGACGTCAGCCCGAGCACCCAGGTTCGAACTAAGGACAAGCAGGTCATGCTCAAGTCGAGGGTCGGAGATCGCCAGCCGCACTCGGACAGTTTCATGCAGTTCGACTGAATCGATCGAGGGATCGAACGAATGCTGTGTCGCCTTCGCTACGGCCTTGATAAGCGCTGAAGGTACTTCGACATGATCTGATACAAGCCCTGCCACAAGGTCAAAGGCAGCTTTCTCTCGTCGGGCTATCGCACCACGGACGAACCTTACAAAGCGCTCGTCCTTGATCCAGCGGGCAGAAGCAAAGCGCATGAACGAACGGTTTGACCAAACGTGCGGGGGTGGATCCTTGCCCACGAGTGATAAAAGAATCTGGGTATCACGGGCGGCGTCATCCTGGCATTTTTTCGATGCGGCGTACTCCGCCAAGATCTGGTGGGCAAAGACGGCTTGGTTTAGAACGATCTGCGCAAGCCCGGTTCGTTGATAAATACTGATGCAAAGCGTTCGCCATTTTTCGCCATCAATGGCTGCATTCACCGGTACCGCCGGCACAGGGATGGTCGGCTGATCCCGGCCGGATTCGACCCAGGAGAGAGCAGAATCTCCAAGATGGTCGTATGCGCTCTCGACGACCTCTCGTGCGGCGAGTTCACTCGCGGGTCCGAATCGCGCTGCAACAGCTGCAGCTACGTCAATAAGCGGGGGACCTTCGGGTTCATAGAACGATTCTCGAACGGCACGAAAATACTCGTTGAGCAGTCCATTTCGAGATAGAGGAATTGTCGCAGTTGGGTCAATCATGCGAATGCGACAAGCGATCGATAGAAGAAGTGGATTGCCGAGGAGATCGGCAGGAGTGTCGGCAAGAATTCCCCTAACTAGTTCGGGGGAATTCCGCGCGCTTTTCGTCCACTCCTTTACGATGGTTTTCTGCTGTCCTGGGTCGAGAGGTTCAAGTGACCAGACCGAACCAACGAGCCGGTTAAGGGCAGCGTGTTCGCTCGTTGTGAGCGGTCTTGTCGCGACTGCGACCCGGAAATGCTCATGCGCCCTCAGTGCTTCGTGGAGTTTGGAGACAATTTGTTTGCGCCTGCCGACGTCGACTACTTCGTCCAGGCCGTCAACGAGGAGTAGCCATCGACTGCCGGAGTTAACGGGTGGGACATCGAACAAGTCTGGCCGCCACTCATGTTCCGAGAACTCTGGCATGCGCTTGAGTGACCGCCACACTGAGGACGTGATCGGTTCATGAGGGTTGATTTCCGAAGCCAGTATCGGAACCGGCACGACACCTGGAAGCTTGTTTCGCCCAACCAATTCCAGCGCGGCAATACTATACATCCGCAAAGCTGCAGACTTTCCGCCCCCGGCCCCTGCCAGTAACACAAAAGATTCGTCGTCGTCCCCGAGGTTGACCAGTGAGGCTCTTTGTCCGATGTCTACGCCGACACCGTGTCGAACTAGGGAAGGGTATTCGTAAACCGCGGCCAGCGGAGGGGCATCGCCGCCATCATTGGTGAAGATTCCGAAGCGATCCAATGCCGCGTGACGACCGATGATCGTGATCAGCAGTCGAACCTCACGAGTAAGGTGTTCAAGATTGCCGGTACGAATTTGCGCATCAGTTAGCCGATCGACCCATCCACTAAAGATCGAGTCGTTCGAGAGGTGGTAATTTACCCCTGCGAGACGTGGGTCGCGGTTGTCTCTTAAGAGATCTTCGGTCGGGAAGGCGCGGGCTGTTTCGTGTTTATTCGAGACGACCACGATCCCGCAAATCTTTCCGGTTGAAGCGTCAAGAAGCGGACTGCCGCTGGCCCCGGGGTGAATCGCGGAACCCTCAATTTTGTCCAATTCAGGGCCAGGGAGTGATAGTTTTCCGCGTCCAAGCATCGTGACAACGAACGGATCCCCACCGCCGGTGTACTTTCCGGAGGGAAAGCCAAATCCTGATAGAATCGGGCGCTCGCCACGGGCTGGTCCAAGAATGGGAACGTGAGGCAAGTCTGGTCCGTCGGTAATTTCCAGTACTGCTACGTCGCAGTCCTGGCCGTGTGTTTCGGAATTCCATATCGTTTTCGCCCGCCTCTTAGGCGGTATGGAGTGATTCGCCGCAGGCCCGAGCAAATCGGATACGTCGCTGCCCTCTACTACGTGGCGAGCTGTGACGAGGTGGCGAGGGGTGATTGCGAATGCAGTCCCGCGGCCAACGCCTTTGGCGCTTTTGGCCTCAACCAGATATGTAACAGACTGAAGTAGTTCATGCGCCGTCACCGTCGGCTCGGCGCCCGTCATCACAGTCTCAATCAATCTGACAAACGGGACAGGTTCGCCCGCTCGTAGGTGACTATGATCTTTAATGAGGAACTGCTTGAGGCTTTCCCGAGAACAGAAACGAGCGCTCCTGTCTCTATAGCGAATTCTAGTCCAGCTTCAACCGTGACCGACACGGTACCCTCCCGCAGGAACGCACGTGCTGCTTCCTCAGTTGCGGCAGCCGCTGCGGCGATTGCCTCTGTGAGGCTGGGGGAGCGGTCAGCGACTGGCCCTTCCTCATCCTCCCGGTCTTCGACGTCGAGTTCTTCAGCCATCACCACCACGGTGTGTTCGCCGACCCGGACGTGTACTGGTCTGGTGGACATGAGGGGCCCTTCATGACAATTTGGCGAATGGACGATAGGCCATCGTGGCTCGTGGTTCGGCTGCTGGCAACTAAACGCCCGGATGATTTTTGACGACGTCACATAGACCTGCACGGAGTGGTTGTGGGAAAACTTCACCCTCCACCTTGGTCTCGGAGAGATATATAGGTCGTACGACTCCGGGCTATGTCCGATTTCGGACGGGCCATAACCCGGACGTACCCACCGGAGCCCACGGCGTGGTCTCGGTGGATCACACCAAGAAGGAGCAGGGACGAGCGCCGGCAGGCGTGCACCAGAGTCTCCTGGGCGCTGGGCGCTGGGCGCTGGGCGCTGGGCGCTGGGCGCTGGGCGCTGGGCGTTGGGCGCTGGGCGTTGGGCGTTGGGCGCTGGGCGTTGGGCGCTGGAGGACGTCAGCTGGCGTGACAGCGGGGTGCGGCTGCGGCGCCTGCAACGGTGACTGGCGGCGACACTGTTGGATCTGTTACGAGCGGGCATTCACCCAATCTGTGTCGGCTGCCGCGCCATGCTGGTCCGTCCAAGAGCCAACGGTCGGACGAAGGGACCGAGTTGAAGGAAGGTTGCTACTTGGGCCCTTCGTAGGGACCAATCAGGACCTGCGGTGGTTGTCCCTCGGGCTCTGTCACCACAATCATCACGCCGTTGCCGTCCACGTCGGCCCGGCCATACGAGTACGGCGTGTCGGCCAGCCGCCGGTGCTCGAGGGGCACTTCAACGACTGTCACCTGCGCACTGACCTTGGCCTGGAGACTACGAATGCGGTATCGACGCTCCGGCTGCCCCATAACGTAGGCATGGGCCGTTATTGCGAGTCCGTCGGTGGTGCGAGTGAGGCTGAACTCAGGGGCGTTGACGTCAATGGTGACAGGTCCCGACTTCGCGTCACGCAGGTATTCGCTGTCCTGCTGCGACGAGATGACGGTGCTAACCACGTCGTGAATTCCTGCGAGCGGGGCCCCGTCGCTGTCGACCAGCTCGTGGGACAAAAGGCCCGACAATTCAGCACTTTCGACTCGCTCGCCTTCCGGTGTCTCAAGTATCGCCTGGAACGCCATATCGGCCGGCTCGTAGGATAGCCTCTTTGCCCAGAGCGAGTTGAGTTTACCGACGATCTCTCGTGAGGCATCGTCCTCAAGGGTCTCTGGCTGCCAAAGCGTGATCTTGAGGTGCGCCGCCTTCGTGCGAGCTTGCTTCGTGAACCCCACGCTTGACGCAAGCACCAGAAGGTCAAGCGGGAGATGCTGGTACTTCGCATAGGCTTGCTCGATCCAAGTCACATCCTGCGGACTCTTGTGGTCGCGGCACTCGATGCCAATCCGGATTGGTATGGGCACTCCGGGCATCTTGCCCTCGATGAGGATGTCGACTTCACGTAATTGTCCCGTGCTGGAGTCAAGCAACATCGCGGACTCCTTGATCGTTGAGCCCGTGGCGAGCTGCTGCTGGACAACGAATATGACCCGTTGGAAGAAGTTGCTCCGTTGCGGCACAGACCAAGGCTAGCCTCGATCATTCACATGGTGGGTAGCCTGGCCTGAGCGGTTCGTCTGATTTGGTGGTTGGCGCGCGTTGGGCATGGTTGCCGTGCGCGTGTCGCTGCGTGCGCCGGTTCCGGCCGGGGGTCTGCGATGACTCCGTTCTGGGGCTCGTGGGAACGGTCTTTAGCCTGTTCAGGTCACGGCGGGCAGGACCTGGAGGCGGTGCCAGGTGGTGGTGATCGCGTCGGTGTGGGGATGGTCGCGGTCGAAACGCAGCCACCTGCGGCGGGCGTGGCGGGCCAAGCGGGCGGGCAGGGAGTAGACGTGCTCGCGCATCGTTGCTGGTTCGGCTTTCGCGAGGAGCTCGTGGTCGGCGAAGGCGAGCAGCCGGGTCCAGACGTCGAGGTCGCGGGCGATGCCGGTCAGCAGGACCCAGGCGGTGTTGATCCGCCAGGACGTTGAGGGCAGCAGCCCCAGGCCGGTGGTCTTCGCGGCTCGGACGTGGTCCTCGACGACGGCGTGATGGCGGTGCAGGACGTCGAGCCACCGCGGCTGGTTCGTCCCGGGGATGCCACGCATCCGGCCGATGTTGGTTGCGGTGATCGCGTATTTCCAGCCGGTGGCCTTCTCCAGCGCGGTGACCTTCCCCGCGGCCTTGTCGCGTGGTGCGATCGGGACCCGCCGCACGATCAGGCGCATGCTGGTCGGCCAGCCGGGCCGTTTCGCCAGCCCGGTCAGCTCGGCGACATGCCCGTACTCCGACCGGGTCTCGCCGTGGGTCCCGTCGCCATAGTGGATGGGCGGGGCGATGGTGCCGTCCTGGTCGAGATACGGTGCCCACGCCCGCTCGGGCAGGGCCTTGATCGCCTTCTCCTCGAGCGTGGCGATGGTCCAGCCGATCGTCCAGGCCACCCGGCGCCGGGTGGTGCCCAGCTGTTCCAGGTGGCTGACCGTGTCGGGGGACGCGCCGGCGCCGTCGATCCGCACCAGCAGCTTGGAACGCCGGCCCTCGTCCGGGATCTGCGTCAGGGCCTCGTCCAGCACGGTGATGTGGTCGGTCGCGGTCTTGCTGCCGGCGTTCCCCGGCCTCGGCAAGATGCTCAGGGCTTCGCCGGTGTTCGCGATCCAGCCGCCGAGGTGGTGGTGCCCGAATCCGCCTTTGTAGGTCCTGGTGGCGTTCTGTTTGCGGGAGTGGCAGCCCACGATCGTGGCGTCCAGGTCCACCACGACCCACCCGTGAAGGCGTTTGCCGCCGGCCTGCAGCCACGGGAACCCGCCCGGACGCGCGGCCAGCAGCCGCCACAACGTCCTACGACTTCTGGCCCGCGCCCGTGACAACCGCTTCAAGGCCCGCTCGTCGATCGAGTCCAGGGTCCGCCACAGCGTCGAGTCCGACCCGCACGACCCGAACGTCCCGGTGTGACCGGCGAGCATCCGCTCGACCTGCGACAGGTTCCTGGCCCCCGCAGCGATCGCCGACGCCGCACCCACCAGCACCGCCCCGCGGCAGATCCGCTCGACCCGCCCGGGCCCGAACACCTCACCGATCCGGGCGGTCAGGCCGACGGCATCGGCGGTCTTGCGCAGCACCACCACACCCGCGTTCGCGACCAGTCCTTTACCGTCCGCGGTCAGTTCCAAACGCGCATCCCACGCGGTAGTCTCGCCCATCAGAAAGGTGCTCCGATCCTCAGCCCGACACAGCCTTCGACAAGCCGTATCGTGCCAGGTCAGAGCACCTTTCCTATGCCTTGACTCACCTCACCCACGAAGGATCGAGGTCAGTGACGCTGGTTGCGGTTGTGCTCGCGGGCCGCCTGACGCATGGCGGCCCGGGTCTCGGCGGTGATCAGGCGCAACTGCACTTCGGCCACGACGCGTGCCTCAGCCAGCCGCGCGAGCCGACGCGTGCGGCACAGGTGCACCGCAACCTGGAGGGCAACGGAGCCGAGCGCAACGACCGCCATGACAGCGATCTGCACGATGAAGGCGTCGACGAAATCCATGAGACTCACGCTCGGCGCATCTCGCGCTGGAGCTGCCCCAGGACCTCCGCGAAGGCGAGCACCTCGCGGTCGGCCAGCGTCCCCAGCCGATTGGCGGCTTCGGGGGCCACCTGCTCGAGGCTGCGCTGGAGCAGTGCCGTGTCGGCGGCCTTCCGCATCGCGGAGGCGTTCGCCGTGGCGTAGTCCTCGATCTTGATGGCGGCCACGTCGGTCGCGGCGTCGGCCGCCTCGATGCGAACGATTGCCTGGGAACGGATGTGGCCGACCGCACGGACCAGTCGGCGCTGAGGCCGGCTGATGCCCTCCATAGCGGTGGTACAGGCCTGGATCTCGCTCATGGAGCTGACCTCTCGGGGTGAGGAGTGGCGGACTCGCTGGTCGAGTTCGCTCTGCCTGGTAATCACCCTGACTGACCACGCGAACACTGTGGAGCCCCAGTTTGAGGCGTGTTACCTTGCGTTTCCGGCCGCATATTAGGGTTCGATAGGGGCTTGTGTGGATCTGATCCGCGTGGTAGGGAGACGCACCGTTGACAGCAGACCTGGAGACCGGAGCCGCTCGTGAGTCAGCAGTAATGAACGAGCTGATCAAGTTGCGCGAAGGCGAAGGCCTTTCATCGACGAAGCTTGAAAAGGCTCCAGCCATATTGGCCCTACGTGCTACGAAAGACGAGATGGCACGGGGCGGTGAGGATGTCGGCGCTGAACCCATCGCCGCAGAAAGAATGCTCAGATGTGCCGTCCGCCGCCTGCTGCCGCGATTCGACTACGGATCGGTCTTGCACCACACGCTAAATATCGCAGGAACGGACACGATACTTAAGCAGCGCCGCAGTGATCTCAAGAAACGACTCAACACAGAGGGGACGACTTACGATCGACTAGAGAAACGTGCATATGCCGAGTTCGCGAAAAAGGTGACGTGGGCGCCTAAATCGCCGTGCGGCATCGCAACACCCAGCCGGGAGGAAGAGGCTGATGCGGCGATTGAAGTGCTCAAGGAAATGCCTGATACGGCTATAGCGGTGACTCTTGCGGTGGCATTGCTTCGTCAGTTGCCGCATGGTGCCCGGGCCGTGAATCACTACATCGCTCTATTCCCCCATAATGACTCCACCCCTGCACAGGCGGCAGTAGTCCTTATCGGGCGTGTGATATTGGCGCGATGGCCATCGGTATTGGGCTCAGATCCCGAGTTCCGTCTGATTGGATCAATCGACAGATTCTTCGACGCAAATTTTCGCGCAACGCATACGATAGAAGAAATCGAGCGGGCAGTGATTGGCGAGGAACAGGGTGTGGACAGTACGGCGCCGCTGGTCGATGACCAGGGGGAGCCTAGCGTGGACTTCTACTTGCGGGTTTCGGTGAGCCTGCGCGTACTCGCCGCCTTGATGATATCGATCGAGGACGAACACGACTGGAATACTGTGTTTCCCAATAGTGGCTTTCTTGCCAAAATGATTGATTGAGTGTTTCGTACATTTAAATGCGACAGGCGAACCGGAGGGAACTTGGTGTTCTCGAATCCGGTTCAGGCTCCAGCTTGGTGACGCCCAACTCCGAGGTCAGTCTGATCTGACCAGCCAGAACATGTTTGACCTGGTCGGGCACTCGGAGCCGCGAGACTCACACGGAGAAGTACTTCGCCTCCGGGTGGTGGAACACAAACGCATCCGTCGACTGCTCCGGATGCAGCTGCAGCTCCTCGGAGAGCGTCACCCCCACCCGCTCCGGCCGCAGCAGCTCCACCACCTTGTGCCGGTCCTCCATCTCCGGGCACGCGGGATACCCCAGCGAGAACCGCGCCCCGCGGTACTCCAGCTTGAACATCCCCTCAACGCCAGAAGGCTCCTCGGCGGCGAACCCCAGCTCTGCCCGCACCCGCGCATGCCAGAACTCGGCAAGCGCCTCGGTCAGCTGCACCGACAGCCCGTGCAGCTCCATGTACTCCCTGTACTTGTTGGCCTCAAAGAGCCGCCCGGTATGCGCAGCAACGGAATCCCCGACGGTCACCAGCTGCACCGGCAGCACATCGAACCGCCCGGTCTCCTCGACCCACTCCCGAGGCCGAACAAAGTCAGCAAGACACAGGTGCCGGTCCCGACGCTGCCGCGGGAAGTGGAACCGCAGCCGCTCAGTTCCGACGGAACCACCGGACCCGCCGTCGGGCGCCCCGATCCCGGAGAGCTCCCCGTGGTGCGCCACCACGACGTCGTTCCCTTCCGACCACACCGGGAAGTATCCGTAGACCACCGTCGGGTCCATGATCTGGTCCGTCAGGATGCGGTCCATCCACTCCGCGAGCCGCGGGCGCCCCTCGGTCTCGACCAGCTCTTCATAGGATGCGCCATCCGAGGACCGCCCCGGCTTGAGCCCCCACTGGCCCATGAACGTGGCCCGCTCGTCCAGGAACGCCGCGTACTCGGAGAGCTGCACGCCCTTCACGATCCGCGTACCCCAGAACGGCGGGTCCGGCACCGGGTTGTCGGCCGCGACGTCCGACCGTGCGGGCAGCGACTCCACAGGGGTCTGTGTCACCGTCACCACCGCGTGCCGCCGCTTCTTGAGCGCCGGCAGCCCGACGTCGTCGGGCGCAGCCCCCCGCGCGACCCGCACCAAGGGCTCCATGAGCCGGAGCCCCTCGAACGCGTCCTTCGCGTACCGCACAACGCCCGGAAACGCAGAAGCCAGGTCGTCCTCGACATAGGTCCGCGTCAGAGCGGCACCGCCCAGCAGCACCGGCCACCGCTTGTCGTACCCGCGGGAGGCCAGCTCCTCCAGGTTCTCCTTCATCACGACCGTCGACTTCACCAGCAGCCCCGACATGCCGATCACATCGGCGTCGTGCTCGATCGCGGCGTCGATCATGGCGCTCACCGGCTGCTTGATGCCGATGTTCACCACCTTGTAGCCGTTGTTCGTCAGGATGATGTCCACGAGGTTCTTGCCGATGTCGTGCACGTCGCCGCGCACGGTCGCCAGCACGATGGTGCCCTTGGTCTGGTCGCCCTCGACCTTCTCCATGTGCGGCTCCAGCAGCGCGACGGCGGCCTTCATCACCTCCGCCGACTGCAGCACGAACGGCAGCTGCATCTCGCCCTTGCCGAACAGCTCGCCGACCACCTTCATGCCCTCCAGCAGGTGGTCGTTGACGATGTCGAGTGCCTTCATGCCGGCCCCGAGGGCCTCGTCGAGGTCGGGCTCCAGGCCCTTGCGGGCGCCGTCGATGATCCGCCGCGCGAGACGCTCACCCACGGGCAGGGCCAAGAGCTCCGCAGCACGAGCATCCCGGATCGCCCCGGCGTCGACGCCCTCGAACAGGTCGAGCAGCTTGGACAGGGGGTCGTACGTGAGGTTGCCCTCGGCGTCCCACTCGCGCTTGTCCCACACCAGGTCGAGAGCGGTCTGCCGCTGCTCGTCCGGGATCGAGGACAGCGGCAGGATCTTCGCCGCGTGCACGATCGCCGAGTCCAGCCCGGCCGCCGTCGCCTCGTGCAGGAACACCGAGTTCAGCACCGCGCGCGCCGCCGGGTTCAGGCCGAAGGACACGTTCGAGACGCCGAGCGTGGTGTGCACGCCGGGGTACTTGCGCGTGATCTCCCGGATCGCCTCGATGGTCTCGATCCCGTCGCGCCGGGTCTCCTCCTGGCCCGTTGCGATGGGGAAGGTGAGGGCGTCGACGATGATGTCGTCCACGCGCATGCCCCACTCGCCGACCAGGGTGTCGATCAGCCGGGAGGCGATGGCGACCTTGTGGTCGGCGGTGCGCGCCTGGCCCTCCTCGTCGATGGTCAGCGCGACGACGGCGGCGCCGTGCTCCACGACGGCCGGCATGATCCGCCCGAACCGCGACGTCGGCCCCTCGCCGTCCTCGAAGTTGACCGAGTTCACGACGCCGCGGCCGCCCAGCAGCTCCAGGCCTGCGCGGATCACCGCGGGCTCCGTGGAGTCGATCACGAGGGGCAGGGTTGAGGCGGAGGCCAGGCGCGAGACCACCGCGCGCACGTCCTCCACGCCGTCGCGCCCCACGTAGTCCACGCACACGTCCAGCAGGTGCGCGCCGTCGCGCGTCTGTGCCCGGGCGATGTCGACGACGTCGTCCCAGCGGCTCTCCAGCATCGCCTCGCGGAACGCCTTGGAACCGTTGGCGTTGGTGCGCTCGCCGATCGCGAGGAAGCTCGTCTCCTGGCGCAGGTCCGTCGCGGAGTACAGCGAGGCGACGGCGTTCTCGCGGACCGGCGCGCGCTCCGCCACGGGGCGCCCGCCCACGGCCTCGACCACGAGGCGCATGTGCTCCGGCGTCGTGCCGCAGCAGCCGCCCACCAGACCCAGGCCGAACTCGCGCGCGAACTGCGTGTGCGCGGCGGCGAGCTCCTCCGGGGTGAGCGGGTAGGAGGCGCCGTTCGGCCCCAGCACCGGCAGGCCCGCGTTCGGCATGCAGGCCACCGGGATCTCCGCGTGCTGCGACAGGTGCCGCAGGTGCTCGCTCATCTGCTCCGGGCCCGTGGCGCAGTTCATGCCGATCGAGTCGATGCCCAGCGCCTGCAGCGCCACCAGCGCCGCGCCGATTTCCGAGCCCATGAGCATGGTCCCGGTGGTCTCCACGGTCACCGACACGATGATCGCGACCCGCTGCCCGACGTCGGCCATCGCCTGCCGGCCACCCGTCACCGCGGCCTTGGCCTGCAGCAGGTCCTGGCTGGTCTCGATCATCAGCGCGTCCGCGCCGCCCTCGATCAGGCCCGCCGCCTGCTCCGCGAACGTGTCCCGCAGGTGCGCGTACGTGGTGTGCCCCAGCGACGGCAGCTTGGTGCCTGGGCCCATCGAGCCCAGCACCCAGCGCGGCTTGTCCGGCGTCGCGTGCGCGTCGGCGCGCTCGCGGGCGATCGCCGCACCCTTGCGGGCCAGCTCGCGGATGCGGTCGTCGATGCCGTAGTCGGAGAGGTTCGACCAGTTGGCGCCGAACGTGTTCGACTCGATGGCGTCCACGCCGACCTCGAGGAACGCGTCGTGCACGCCCGCGATGATGTCCGGCCGCGAGACCGTCAGGATCTCGTTGCAGCCCTCCAGGCCCTCGTAGTCCTCCAGTGTCGGGTTCGCCGCCTGGATCATGGTGCCCATCGCGCCGTCGGCCACGACCACGCGCGTGCGCATGGCGTCCAGCAGGGCGGCGGAACGCTCGGTGAGAGCGGGCAGTTCGGCGGGCACAGCGGCGGGGAGTGCGGTCACCTCGGCAGCGTAAGCCCCCACCCGACGCCGGTGCCGTGCGTGCCCGGCTGGCGGTATGGCGCCGGTATCGTCCCGGCCATGACGACGCACGACTACCTTGCCTCCCTGTTCTCCCTTCAGGGGCGCACCGCCGTCGTGACCGGGGGCAGCTCCGGCATCGGGCGGGCCATCGCCGAGGCCCTGGCGCAGGCCGGGGCGCGCACCGTGCTCGTGGCCCGCGGCGCCGACCGGCTCGACGACGTCGCCGCCGGCCTGCGGGAGCGCGGCTGCGCCGTCGAGACCGTCGTCGCCGACCTCTCCACGCGTGACGGCATCCACGCCGCCGCCGACGGCATCGCCGCGGCGGCGGGGGAGCCCGACATCCTCGTCAACAGCGCGGGCATCAACCTGCGGCCGCACCTGGGCGACGTCGACCAGGCGACCTGGGACGTCACCATGACCGTGAACCTCGAGGCGCCGTTCCTGCTCGGCCAGCGGTTCGCGCCCGGCATGGCCGAGCGCGGCTTCGGCCGGCTCGTCCACATCTCGTCGCAGCAGGCGCACCGCTCGTTCGTCGACAGCGGCGCCTACGGCGTCTCCAAGGGCGGCCTCGAATCGCTCGCGCGCTCCCAGTCGGAGGCGTGGTCGTCGCGCGGCGTCACGGCCAACACGCTCGTGCCCGGGTTCGTCCTCACGCCCCTGAACCAGCGACTGCAGGACGACGCCGAACGCGTCGGGGCGCTCGCCGCCCGCACCACGGTGGGCCGCAACGGCCTGCCCGAGGACTTCGCGGGCGCCGCCGTCTTCCTCGCGAGCGCGTCTTCCGGGTACGTGACGGGCCACTCGCTGTTCGTCGACGGCGGCTTCTCGGTGCACTGAGCCTGGTAGCGGGGTCTTTCGGTGCGCCGGGTGCCCCCGCCCAGAACAATGACGGGCGTGACGACGACGCGCGGCAACCAGGCAGGACCCGCAGCACACGGACGACGGCTCGGACGAGGCCTGGTGGCGCTCGCGCTGCTGGCGGGCGCTGCCGGGTGCGGTGGCCCCGGCGGCTCCGGCGACGTCGACCCGACCAGATCGGCAGAGCCGACGGAATCTACCGGGCCGACGGAGCCTGCGGAGTCGATCCTGGGCGACGCTCTTCCGGCTGGCTCCAGCGGCGCCCTCGTCGCGGGGCGGGGCACGACGATGGACCTGTGCCAGGGCTGGGGCAACCCCGACGTGGCCTCCGGGGTAGCCCCGGGCTGCGACACCGTCCTCGACATCGGGTCGATGACCAAGCAGTTCACCGCCGCCGCGATCGTGCGGCTGGACATGGACGGCCTGCTCGACATCTCCGACCCGCTCGCGGACCACCTCCCGGACGTCCCGGCGGACAAACGGTCCGTCACCATCGAGCAGCTCCTGACGCACTCCTCGGGATTCCTGGACTCGCTCGGGTCCGACGACGAGCCGCTGACCCGCGACGCCTTCCTGCGCGAGGCGCTGGGCTCCGAGCTGCTGTCCCGGCCCGGCACGACGTACCTGTACTCGAACGTCGGCTACAGCCTGCTGACCGCCGTCGTCGAGGAGGTGTCCGGCCAGGACTACGAGGCCTACCTCGCCGAGCACCTGTTCGTGCCGGCGGGCATGACCAGCACGGGTTACGTGCTGCCCGACTGGTCGAAGGAGCAGGTGGCCGCGCAGTACGACGCCGAGGGGCGCTCCCACGGCACACCGCTCGAACAGCCCTGGTCCGACGACGGTCCGTACTGGAACCTCCGCGGCAACGGCGGCCTGCTCTCCACACCCCGGGACATGTTCCGCTGGCACGTCGCGCTGCTCGACGACGTCGTCCTGGACGACGACGCCAAGCGCGAGCTGTTCGAGCCGCGCGTGCGTGAGGAGCCCGACGAGACGTACTACGCCTACGGCTGGGTGGTCGACGACCCGGAGGACCCCAGCATCCTGTGGCACAACGGGGGCAACGGCTGGTCCTACGGGGAGATCGCCCGCGACCCGGCGGGCGACACGTTCGTGTTCTGGGTGGCGAACCGGTCCGCGGGGGACGGCTGGGACCTGGGCGAGGACGGCGGGGGCATCACCTCGGCGCTCTTCGAGCGGCTGGCGAAGACGGGGGAGGCCCCGGCCGGCGGTTAGGCTCGCGCGGTGAACGTCGACATTCCCGGGCTGGGCACGCTGATCAATGTCGGGACGATCGTCGTCGGGTCGCTGCTGGGCATGGCCGTGGGGCACCGGCTGCCCCAGCGCACTCATGCGGTGGTGACCGACATCCTCGGCCTGGTGACCCTGCTCGTCGCCGCGCTGTCCGCGATGGCGGTCACCGACGCCGCCTTCGTCGCGGCCACGGGCAGCGGCGCTCCTGTGCTGATCGTGCTCGGCTCGCTGCTGATCGGCGGCATCGCGGGCTCGCTGCTGCGGATCGAGACCCGCCTCGGAGCGTTGGCGGGCACCATCCAGGGCTGGCTGGCCCGGCGGTCCGACGGCGCGCGCACGTCCCGGCGCCCGGTGCTCGTCGACGCCACCGAGACCGGCCAGGACGCGACGGCGCGCGAGCGGTTCATCGAGGGGTGGCTCACCGCGTCCCTGCTGTTCTGCGTGGGGCCGCTCGCCATCCTCGGGTCGCTCTCCGACGGCCTCGGCCGCGGCATCGACCAGCTCCTGCTGAAGTCCGTGCTCGACGGCTTCGCGGCGCTCGCGTTCGCGTCCTCGTTCGGGATCGGGGTGCTGCTGTCCGCGGTGTCGGTGGCCGTCGTCCAGGGCCTGGTGACCCTGGCCGGCGTGCTGCTCGGGTCGGTGCTGCCCGACGCCCACATCGCCGCCCTGACGGCGACGGGCGGCCTCATGCTGGTGGGCATCGGCCTGCGGCTGCTGCACATCAAGCAGATCCCGGTGGGGGACCTGCTGCCCGCCCTTCTCGTGGCGCCCCTGCTGACGCAGCTCGTGATCGTGCTGCGCTGACCCCGGGGCGGCAGGGAATGACCGGCGCTCGGCTCTGCTGAGGTGCGGGCTCGTCGAGTTCGGTCCTTTGCCGGCCGGGTTCCTTGAGTTCGGTCCTTTGCTGGCCTGGTTCCTTGAGATCGGTCCCTTGCAGCGAGATCGGTCGGTTGATTGACCGATCTCGGTGCAAGGGACCGATCTCAAGGTTCGGGGTGGTGCAAGGGACCGATCTCGCCGACGTTCGCCGCCGCCGTGCCGGGCGGGGCAGCCCCGACCCCTGCCGGTTGCCCGCAAAATCCCGTGCCCGGCGCGGGCCGGTCGCCTAGCGTGGTTGTATGCCCACGCATCCGTCCGGCCTGTTCGCCGTGCCCGACCCGGTGACCGGCCCGACGATCGCCGAACGGGCCGCCGCACCGCGCACCCCGCCCGTCCCGACGACGGGCGGCCTGACCTGGCGGATCTGGACGCGCGCGGACGTACCCGCGCTCACGGAGCTCATGAACGCCGTCGAGAAGGCGGACGGCCGCGACTGGTTCACCTCGCCCGACGAGATCGACGAACTGTTCGGCGCCCCCGTGTTCGAGGCCGCCACCGACACCCTCGTGGGCCTCGACGCCACGGGCACGATGCTCGCCCACGCGTCCGTCGAGCGTTACCCCACCGACGGCGTCAGCCTCCTGCGCGCCGCCGTGACCGGGGGAGTGCACCCCACCCGCCGCGGCGAGGGCATCGGCACCGAGCTGCTCGCCTGGGCCACCGGACGCGCGCGGCAGGCGCTCGCGGAGCTGGGCACCGACCCTGAGCTGGCCGAGCTGCCCGGCCGGATCACCGCGCACGTCTGCGACGTCGACCCGCCCGAGCGTCACGACCTGCTGCGCGCCGCGGGGTACGAGCCGGTGCGGTACTACGCCAACCTGCTGCGCGACCTGAGCGCGCCGGTGCCCGCGATCGGGCTGGAGCCGCCGCTGCGGCTGGTGCCGTGGAGCGACGCCCTGGAGGACGCGACGCGGCTGGCCCGCAACGATGCCTTCCGGGACCACTGGGGCAGCCAGCCGCGCACCCCCGAGTCATGGCGCGCGTACCGCAGCGCGTTCGCGCCGCAGTGGTCGTTCGTCGTCATCGACGAGTCGGTGCGCTATGAGGGGTCCGAGCAGGAGCAGCCCGGCGACACGACGGTGCCGCCGGGCACGCCCTACGTCGTCGGGCTGCACCTGGGCGAGCGGTACGAGCACGACTGGGAGTCGCAGGGCTACACCGCGGGCTACACGGGGCTGCTCGGCGTGCGCCGCGCGTACCGCGGACGCCGCATCGCGGCCGCTCTGCTCACGCACGCGATGCACGTCTACGCCGCCGACGGCATGCAGCGCGCCGAGCTCGACGTCGACACCGACAACCCGACGGGCGCGCCCGCCCTGTACGCCCGGCTGGGCTACACGAAGAGCGACGGCTCCACCCTGCACACGATCGAACTCTGAGGACCGCCATGAGCACCGAGATCCCGACCATCGCCCCCATCGCCGAGCGCGCCGCGCCGCCGGCGACCCTGACCATCCCCACGGCAGGCGGCCTGACCTGGCGTGCCGCCACCCGCGAGGACGCGCCGACCTGGCTGGCGCTGCGCAACCTCATCTCCCGGGCCGACGCCGAGCCGTACGTCGAGACCCTGGAGGAGATCGAGGAGATCTTCGAGGGCGCATGGCGCGACATGACGGCGGACTCCCTGCTCGGGTTCGACCCCGACGGACGCCTCGTCGCCTGGGCCCAGGTCGACAGCCCGCCCGGCGACGTGACGACGGTCCGCGCGTTCTGCTGGGGCGGCGTGCACCCCGACCGCCGCGGAGAGGGCATCGGCCGCGAGCTGCTGGCCTGGGGGACCGGTCGCGCCCGGCAGATGCTCGCGGCGTCGGGCAAGGACGTGCCCGCCCGCATCGGCGTGTTCGTCGAGGACGACGCGCCCGCGTCCAAGCACCGGCTCTACGAGCGGGCCGGGTTCGGCGTGCGCCGCTACTACTCCGACCTGGCGCGACCGCTGACCGGGTCGGACGCCGCACCCGTGCCCGACGTCGCCCTGACCGGCTCGCTGCGGCTCGTGCCGTGGTCCACCGACCTGGACGAGGCCACTCGCCTGGCGCACAACGACGCGTTCCGCGACCACTGGGGCAGCCAGCCCCAGACCCGCGAGCAGTGGCAGCAGCGGGCCGGCTTCGCGCCGGAGTGGTCGTTCGTCGTGGTCGACGACGCGCCCGACGTCGACGCCCTGCTCGCCTCGCCCGACACCGACCCCGACACCGCCGCGGCGCTCCGGGCCGGCGAGCCGCTGGTGGTGGGTTACGAGATCGCCGCCCGGTACACCGAGGACTTCGAGGTGCGCGGGTACTCGTTCGGGTACACGGACATGCTCGGTGCGCGCCGTGCCTACCGCGGCCGCAAGATCGCCCTCGCGACGCTCGCCGCGGGCATGCGGGCGTTCGCCGCCGAGGGCATGCAGTACGCGGCGCTCGACGTCGACACGGCCAACCCGAGCGGGGCCCACGGGCTGTACGCGAGCCTCGGCTACGTCAAGACGACGGGCTCCCGCATGTACTCGATAGAGCTCTGACCCACCGTCCGTTGGTCGAGCCCAACCCCGTTGGTCGAGCTTGTCGAGACCCCTGTACATATCAGAGGTCTCGACAAGCTCGACCAACGGTGGCCGAGGCGGGGCGGGTTGGTCGGGGTTACTTCGCCAGGCGTTGGCGGCGGGCCTCGTAGAGCACCACCGTCGCCGCGTTCGCCGCGTTGAGCGAGCTCGCCGAGCCCGTCATCGGGATGCTCAGCGTCACGTCCGCCGCGTCGAGCCACGCGCGCGTCAGCCCGGCGGTCTCGCTGCCGACCAGGAGCAGGACCGGCTGGGTGAGGTCGTACGCGGACACGTCGGCCTCGCCCTGCTCGTCGGTGGCGACGACCACCAGGGGCAGCCCGGCGGCGCGCCGCGCGGTCACCCACTCCATGACCTCGGCGGACGACGGCGCCCGCACCACCGGCGTCGCGAAGAACGAGCCGGTGGTGGCCCGCACCGACTTGGGGTCGTAGGCGTCGGCCGCGTGCCCGGTGGTGATCACGCAGTCGGCCCCGAACGCGTCCGCCGAGCGGATGACCGCGCCGATGTTGCCCGGCTGCGTGGGGCGGTCGAACACGACCCCGAGGAAATCGGGTCCGGCCTCTATCCGGTCCAGGTCGTCGGGCCGCATCGCGACGACGGCGAGCAGCTCGGCGTCTTCCTTCTCGGCGAGCTCGGCGAGCAGGTCGGGCGACATCTTGACGTGCTCGACGTGGGGGTGGGCCGCGAGCACGCCCCGGGCCCACTGCGAGAGGTGGCGCTCGGCGTCGTACAGGAGCGAGCGGACCTCCCAGCCGTGCTCCACGGCCATGGTGATGGGCCGCACGCCCTGCACGATGAACTCGGCGGCGCGGTGCCGCTTGTTGCGGTTGGTCAGCAGCGTCTCGAGCTGCTGGAAGCGTGCGTTGCGCGAGGAGATCCGTATGGCCACGCCCCCATCCAAACACTTGTCGACGCACGGCGGCTCTCGGCCCCCGTACCCCTGGCGGCCTTGGAGGCATGTGGTGCCGCGAGATCGGTCGGTTGCACGTGGCTTGAGGTGAGTTCGGTCGCTTGCCTTGAGATCGGTCATTCAACGGACCGATCTCAAGGCAAGCGACCGAACTCGAGCTGCGGCACAGGCAAGCGCCCGAGGTTCGCGCCGCTCCGGCAGCTGTGCCCACGAGCGCGAACCGAGTCCCGGAATCGCGGCTCAGTCGATGCAGGCGCTCAGCGCCGCAGCAGCCGCCCCATCGCGGCCCGCCCGCGTTCGGAGCTGAACAGCTGCGCGGACGTCGTGACGGCCTGGTCCACGTTGGCGTCGAACCGGGCGAGCACGTCCGCGTTGAGGAGTTCCTTGGTGGCGGTGAGCCCCTGCGGGTCGGCGGCCGCGAGCTCGGCGAGCACCGCGTCGACCTCCCGGTCGAGCGCGTCCAGCGGCACGGACTGGGTCACGAGCCCCCAGGCGGCGGCCTCTGCGGCGGTGAACGGCGCGCCGGTCAGGAACGTGCGCGACGCCGCGCGCGGCGTCATCCGCGGGAGCACCGCCAGCGAGATGACGGCGGGTGCCAGCGCGAGGCGGGCCTCGGTGAAGGCGTAGGTGATGTGGTCGGCGCTGATCGCGACGTCGCACGCGGCGACCAGCCCGATCCCGCCCGCTCGCACGGGCCCGTGCACGCGCGCCACCACGGGTTTCGGCAGCGCGAGGATCGTGCGCAGCAGCTCGGCGAGGCGTCGTGCGGAGTCGGTCATGCCGTCGCGCAGGGCCTCGGTGAGGTCGGCGCCCGAGCAGAACGCGGGACCCTCCGCGGCCAGGACCACCGCGTGGACGTCGTCGTACGCGGCGCGGTTCAGGGCGGCCCGGAGCTGGTCGAGCAGGGCGTGCGAGAGGGCGTTGCGGCGCTCCTGGCTGTCGAGCGTGATCCGGGCGTAGGACGCCGTCCGGCCGTCCGGCAGTGCGTCCGGCAGGTCGAGCCCTACGACGTCGTAGGTGACCTGGCTCTGGTCGGGCATAGGAAGTCCTCCGGTGGGCCTGGCGCGATGAGGTTAATGGTGGTTAACCTCTGTGGCATGCCTAACATGCATACCTCACCAGAGAACCCGGGGCACACCAAGCTCCGGGACGCGGTACGGGAGTTCGCCGACCGCGAGATCGCGCCCCACATCGGCCGATGGGACAGGGAGAGTCGCCTGCCCGTCGAGCTGGTGCACCAGATGGGACAGCTGGGCCTGTTCGGCCTGACCGCCCCGGAGGAATACGGCGGGTCCGACCTCGGGCTCACCGGGCTCAGCATCGCCGTCGAGGAGATCGGCCGCGTGGACCAGTCGGTAGGCATCACGCTCGGGGCCGGCGTCGGCCTCGGGGTGGGAACGCTGCTGGCCTACGGCACCGACGAGCAGAAGAACAGGTGGCTGCCGGACCTCGTGGCCGGCCGCACCCTCGGGGCCTTCGGCCTCACCGAACCCGGCGCGGGCAGCGACGCCAACGCCATGTCCACGACCGCCGAGCTGGTGGACGGCCAGTGGGTCGTCAACGGCGCCAAGCAGTTCATCACCAACTCCGGCACCCCGATCACCAGCGTCTGCACCGTCGCGGCGCGCACGGGCACCCTGCCCGACGGCCGGCCGGAGCTCAGCGCCGTCATCGTCCCCACGGACACCCCGGGGTTCGTCGTCGAGCCCCTGCACGACAAGATGAGCTGGCGCGCCGTGGACACCCACGCCCTGCGCTTCGAGGACGTGCGCGTTCCCGAGGCCTACCTGCTCGGCGAGCGGGGCAACGGCTTCAAGCAGCTCATGATCTGCCTCAACACGGGCCGGGTCGCCGTCGCGGCGCTGGCCACCGGCTGCATCCAGGCCATGCTGGACCTCACGGTGGAGCACGCCGGTGTGCGCCCCACGTTCGGTGGTCCGATCGGCCGCAAGCAGGGCGTCGCCTTCCAGATCGCGGACATCGAGGTGATGCTCCAGGCGAGCCGGGCGCTCACCTACCGGGCCGCGGCGCTCAAGGACGAGGGCGCGCCGCTCGACGAGTTCCGGCGGGCGTCGTCCGTCGCCAAGCTGTACGCCACGGAGTCCGCCGTGACGGCCACGCGCATCGCGGCGCAGGTGTTCGGCGGGTACGGCGTCATGGAGGACGGCCCGATCGCCCGCTTCTACCGCGACGCCAAGGTCCTGGAGATAGGCGAGGGCACGTCAGAGCTCCAACGCATGCTGATAGCGAGGGGCTTGGGTCTGCCTGTCGAGTAGTCAGTTGAGTGCTGGATATTTGTCCTCCCGAACCGTTTCGAGAGGACAAATATCCAGCACTCAACGGTCTGGGAGGAGGGCCGAGCGGGCCATGCTCGTCAGCAAGTCGCGCATGGTTTCGCGGCCTATGCGGGCGCTGTGGGGGGTCGAGTTCAGGAGGCCGAACGCCGCCTGGACCGCCGCCCGCGCCTGCGGGGCGGACAGGTCCGGGCGCAGCGGCGCCAGCGCGTCGCACCACACGTCGACGTAGGCGAGCTGGCGCTTGCGGACCTGCGCCTGCGCCTCGGCCCCGAGCGCGGCCCACTCCCGCTCCTGCACGACGATCAGTGCCGGGCTGTCGAGCGCGAAGTCGGCGTGCCTCGCGATCAGGGCCGCCAGCGCGGCCTCGGCCCCAGTTGCGTCGGCCCCCGCGGCCTTGCCCCCCGCTGCCTCGGCCCTTGCGGTACCGGCACCAGGCTGTCCGACGGCGGAGCGCGCCCCGCCGTCGGACAGCAGCTCGCGCGCGCCCGCCAGCAGCTGGTCGGAGGCGTGCAGCAGGCACTGCCCGAGGATGTCCTCCTTGCCCGCGAAGTGTTTGTACAGCGCGGGGCCGGAGACGCCGACGGCCGCGCCGATGTCTCCCATCGAGACGCCGTGGAAGCCACGGGCGGCGAACAGGTCGGCTGCCGTGCTCAGGATCTGCTGCCTGCGCGGGGTCACGGAAGGCAGTCTATGAGCGAGCCCCCGCCAGCTGTTCCGTCAGGGAGGCCGGCAGCAGCGCCGCGTGCGCGGCGAGCAGCTCGTCGGTCATCGCACGGATCTGCTCCAGCGTGCAGTGCGCGGACGTGAGCGGGTCCAGCGCGACGGCGTGGTGCACGTGCTCGACGTCGCCGGTCAGCGCGGCGCGGACCGCGAGCGTCTGCACGTTGGTGTTCGTGCGGTTGATCGCCGCGAGCTGGGGCGGCAGGTCGCCGAACGACGTCGGCTGCACGCCGTTGGCGTCGACCAGGCAGGCGACCTCGACGCACGCGTCGTCGGGCAGGTTGGTGATGACCCGGCCCGCGTTGGGCACGTTGCCGTACACGACCGCCGGCACCCCCGTGACCACGGCGTTCACGATGGAGGCCCCGTACTCGACGGACGGGCTCAGGTCCGCCTTGAGGCGTTCGAGCTGCTCGTCGACGTCGCCCTGCTCGTCGTGCGCGGCGCAGATCTCGAAGTAGTCCCAGCGCTCCGGGATGAACTCGAGGGTGGTGTCGGCGTCCTTGCGGAAGTGCGGCACGTACTCCGACGCGTGGTGGCTGGACTCCGTCTCGAAGTAGCCGAAGTGGTTCATCAGCGAGGTGCGTACCTGCTCGTTGCCGCCCTCGTAGTTGCTTGCCGCGATGGCCGCCTCGGAGTGGTCGCCGTCGTCGGACAGCAGGCCCGACGCCCCGCGGGCAGGCTGGTGGCGCTCTTTCATCACCTCGCGCAGGCGCGGGTAGAGGTCCTCGGTGCCGTGCCGGAAGTCGACGATCCACGCCTGGTGGTTGATGCCGGCGCAGCGGAAGGACACCTCGTCGTACGGGACGCCCAGCGTGCGCGCGAGCATCCGGGTCGTGCCCTGCACGCTGTGGCACAGCCCCACGGTGCGCAGCCCGAGCGCGTTGAGGTACGCGGTGGCCATGGCCATCGGGTTGGCGTAGTTGATGAACTGGGCGTCCGGGCACACGTCGAGGGCATCGGCCGCGATGGCCTGATAGGCGGGCACGGAACGCAGGAACCGGAAGACGCCGCCCGGGCCCACGGTGTCCCCGACCGGCTGGTCGACGCCGTAGCGCCGCGGGATCTCGACGTCGTGCCGGTAGGACTCCACGCCGCCCACCTGGAACGTGATGATCACGAAGTCGGCGTCGCGCAGGGCCGCGCGCCGGTCGGTCGTCTGCTCGACCACCGTGGGCAGGCCGTGGTGGGCCACGAGCTCCCGGGTGGCCGTCGCCACCCGGTCGAGACGCCCGGCGTCGAGGTCCATGAGGCTGAGGGTGGCGCCGCGCAGCGCCGGGAAGCTGAGCAGGTCGCCGATGAGGCGCAGCGGGAAGACGAAGCCACCGGCGCCGATGATGGTGATCTTGGGAGAATGAGCCATACGGCGACGCTAGGCCAGAGGATGGCGGTCACACCTCCGGCTGCGTGCCCCGACTCTCCGGGATCCTCCGGTCCGCGCCGCGGCCGTACGGGGCTCGTGTGTGGCCCTATGCTCCCGCTCATGGCGCTCGCGGACGACGAGGTGGAGCTGAACGAACCCGCCCTGTGGGTGCAGCGGGGCGCGCCGCCGGTGATGATGCGGCCGCACCGGCACGACGACCTGGAGCTCAACCTCGTGCATGCGGGCCGGCTCGAGTACCTCTTCGGCGGCTCGTTCCTGCGGGTGGAGGCGGGGGAGGTGGCGCTGTTCTGGGGCGGGACCCCGCACCAGCTCGTGGAGCCCGGCGCGACGCCGACCGACGTCTCGTGGGTGCACCTCCCGCTCACCGAGGTGCTGAGCTGGGCGCTGCCCACGGAGCAGATGGCGGTCCTGCTGCGGGCGCGGCCCGTCGTCGTGCCGACGTCTGCCCTGGTGCGGGACGTCGGCGCCCTCTTCGAGAGCTGGCGCCACGACGTCCAGGACGGCGGGTACGGCACCGTCGTCATGCTGGAGGCCCAGGCGTTCGTGCGGCGGGTCCTGACCCGTGCGGCGCAGGACGACGCGGAGGTCCGGACGACGCCGTACGCGCCGGACCCCCGGGCCGGGGCCGCGGGGCGCGCCGCTGCGATGGCCCAGTTCGTGGCCGAGCACTACCGGACGCCGATCACCGCCGCCGACGTGGCCCGCGCCGTCCACCTGAGCCCCAGCCACGCGATGACGCTCTTCAAGCGGGTCGTCGGCACGACGGTCGGCACGTACATCGCGCGGTGCCGCGTCGCGGAGGCGCAGCGGCTGCTCATCACCTCGGACCGCACCACCGCCGAGATCGCGCACGCGTCCGGGTTCACCGCCCAGAGCAGCTTCTACGACACCTTCCGGCAGGTGTGCGGCACCGCACCGGGCGACTACCGCCGCAGCTTTCGCTGAGGCCTTCGCCGAGGCTCCAGCCGGCGAACCGCGCGCCAGGGGTTAACGATCATTAACCAGCGGACTATGCTGCGACACGTGGCCATCAACACCGCCGTTGGAACGGACCTACGCACCCTCACCGCGCAGCTGCGCGACCGCCTCGCGCGCGTGCGCGAGGGCGGCTCGACCGCGGCGCGCGACAAGCACACGGCCCGCGGCAAGCTGCTCGCCCGCGACCGCGTCGACCGCCTGCTCGACCCCGGCAGCGCGTTCCTGGAGATCGGGGCGCTCGCGGCCTACGACATGTACGGCGGCGAGTGGGCGGTGCCGAGCGCCGGCATCGTCACGGGCATCGGCAGGGTCGCGGGGCGCGAGTGCGTGATCGTCGCCAACGACGCCACCGTCAAGGGCGGCACCTACTACCCGATGACGGTCAAGAAGCACCTGCGCGCGCAGCAGGTCGCCGCCGAGAACCACCTGCCCTGCATCTATCTGGTGGACTCCGGCGGCGCGTACCTGCCGATGCAGGACGAGGTGTTCCCCGACCGGGAGCACTTCGGGCGCATCTTCTACAACCAGGCCAACCTGTCCGCCCGGGGGATCCCGCAGGTCGCGGCGGTCATGGGGTCCTGCACGGCGGGTGGCGCGTACGTCCCCGCGATGAGCGACGAGGCGGTCATCGTGCGCGACGAGGGCACGATCTTCCTCGGCGGGCCGCCCCTGGTGCAGGCCGCCACGGGCGAGGTCGTGACGGCGGAGGAGCTCGGCGGCGGCCTGGTGCACACGACGACGTCGGGCGTCGCGGACCACCTGGCCGACGACGACGCGCACGCCCTGCGCATCGTCCGCGAGATCATCGGCACCACCACCGGAGCTGCGCGGACCCCGAGCCTGGAGCGGGTGGTGCCCGAGGAGCCGGAGCTGGACCCCGACGGCCTCTACGACGTGCCCGCCGACCCCCGCACGCCCTACGACGTGCGCGACGTCATCCGCCGCATCGTCGACGGCTCGCAGCTCACCGAGTTCAAGGCCCGGTACGGCGAGACCCTGGTCTGCGCCTTCGCCCGCATCGACGGGTACCAGGTCGGGATCGTCGCGAACAACGGCATCCTGTTCTCCGAGTCGGCGCTCAAGGGCGCGCACTTCGTGCAGCTCTGCGACCAGCGGTGCATCCCGATCGTGTTCCTGCAGAACATCGCCGGGTTCATGGTCGGCAAGGAGTACGAGCACCGCGGCATCGCCAAGGACGGCGCCAAGCTCGTCACCGCCGTGGCCTGCACGTCGGTGCCGCGGTTCACGGTGGTGCTCGGCGGCTCGTTCGGCGCCGGGAACTACGGCATGAGCGGCCGCGCCTATGACCCCCGGTTCCTCTGGATGTGGCCCGGCGCCCGCATCTCCGTCATGGGCGGCGAGCAGGCGGCGTCCGTCCTCGCGACCGTGCAGCGCGACCTCGCCGACGCCCCGCCCGAGCAGGTCGAGGCGTTCAAGGACCCGATCCGCGCCCAGTACGAGACCCAGGGCAACCCCTACTACGCCACCGCCCGCCTCTGGGACGACGGCGTGATCGACCCCGCCGACACCCGCCGCGTCCTCGCGCTCGGCCTGGCCGCCGCAGCGAACGCCCCGATCGCCGAGCCGTCCTACGGCATCTTCCGGATGTGACCAACATGCCCAACACTCTGCTGATCGCCAACCGCGGCGAGATCGCCCTGCGGATCATCCGCACCGCGCGCCGCCTCGGGCTGCGCACGGTCGCCGTCTACTCCGACGCCGACGCCGCCGCGCCGCACACCCGCGCCGCCGACGTCGCCGTCCGCATCGGCCCGACGCCTGCCGCCGAGTCCTACCTGTCGATCCCCGCCCTGCTCGCGGCCGCGAAGGAGACCGGCGCCGACGCCGTCCACCCCGGCTACGGGTTCCTGTCCGAGCAGGCCGACTTCGCGCGCGCCGTCATCGGCGCCGGGCTGACCTGGGTGGGGCCGCCGCCCGACGCGATGGACGCGATGGGGCGCAAGGACACCTCGCGGAAGATCGCGGAGGCGGCGGGCGTGCCGATGCTGGCGCTGTCGGTGGCCGAGCCTGTCGAGACCCCTCCGTTGGTTGAGCTTGTCGAAACCACTCCGCTTGTCGAGACCGGGGCCCCGACAAGCTCGACCAACGGGGCGGGGTTCCCGCTGCTCGTCAAGGCCGCCGCAGGTGGTGGCGGCAAGGGCATGCGGATCGTGCGCAGCCCGGAGGAGCTCGGCTCCTCGATCGCCGCCGCCCGCCGCGAGGCCGCCGCCGCGTTCGGCGACGACACGGTCCTCCTGGAGCGGTACGTCGAACGCGGCAGGCACGTCGAGGTGCAGATCCTCGCCGACGAGCACGGCAACGTCCTGCATCTGCACGAGCGCGACTGCTCGGCCCAGCGCCGGCACCAGAAGGTCCTGGAGGAGGCGCCCGCACCCGGCCTCGACCCGGCCCTGCGCGACGCGCTCCACGAGTGGGCCGTCCGGCTGGCCCGGGAGGTCGGGTACACGGGCGTCGGGACGGCGGAGTTCCTGGTGGAGGTTCCGGGGGTCTCGACAGGCTCGACCAACGGTGGCCCGACCGGCGGTGGTGGCTCGACCGGCGGTGGGGGCTCGATCGGCAGTGCCTGGTTCCTCGAGATGAACACCCGCCTCCAGGTCGAGCACCCCGTCACCGAAGAGGTCGTCACGGTCCGCGGCGAACGCATCGACCTGGTCGAGCAGCAGCTCCGCGTCGCGGCGGGGGAGCCGCTGGGCTTTGCCCAGGACGACGTCGCCGTCACCGGCCACGCGATCGAGGCGCGCATCTACGCCGAGGACGCGTTCGGCGGGTTCCTGCCCCAGGCCGGGACGGCGACGCGGGTGCGGTGGCCGGCCGGCGACGGCGTTCGGGTCGAGGCCGGCATCGAGGACGGCACCGTCGTCCCCGCCGCCTACGACCCCATGGTCGGCAAGGTCATCGCCCGCGGCGCCGACCGCGAGGCCGCCCGGCGCGGCCTCGTCGCGGCCCTCGACGCGACCGCCATCGGCGGCCTGGTGACCAACACCGGGTTCGTGCGGGCGCTCGCGGACTCCGACGCGTTCCGCGACGGCGAGGTGCACACCGCCTGGCTGGACTCCCACCCGCTGCCTGCCCCGGACCCGGCGTCCGCCATGGTGGCGGCAGCCTGGACCGTCGCGACGGCCGCGGTAGCCGACGGCGGAGACGGCTGGCGCCTCGGCGGGCCGCCCGCCGACACCTGGGTCGAGCTGGACGACGCGGTGCTCCGCGTGAGCACCGCCCGGGGCGAGGTGCGCCGCGCGGGCGAGCCGCCGACGTCGTGCCGAGCGGTGGGCGGTCCGGTGGGCAGCGCTGTGGGCGGGGGTCCAGGCGACGGGCTGCTCGCGCTGGACGGCGTGACCGCGCGGTTCACGGTGGACGTCGGCCCGCGCTCGGTCGAGGTGAGCACCCACGGGCACACGTTCCGGTTCGTCCGGCCGAGTGCCTCGGGCGTCGCGGCGGCCGAGCTGTCCGACGGCGTCGTGCTCGCCGCGATGCCCGGCACGCTCGCCCGCGTCGAGGTGCGGGACGGCGACCTGGTGGTCGCCGGGCAGCCGCTCGGCGTGCTGGAAGCGATGAAGATGGAGGTCGCGCTCCTGGCCCCGGCGGACGGCGTGGTGCGGGTCCGGGCGGCGGCCGGCGATCAGGTCGCGGCGCGGCAGGTGCTCTTCGAGATGGAGCCCGAGCAGGAGAAGGAGAGCGATGTCTGAGCAGCTCCGGCGCCCCCAGGTGGTGCCCGACCCGAGCCTGCCCGACCGCGTGACCATCTACGAGGTGGGCGCGCGCGACGGCCTGCAGAACGAGAAGGCGGTGGTCCCGGCGGCGGTGAAGGTGGGCCTGGTCGAGCGGCTGCTCGACGCCGGCCTGCCGTACGTCGAGGCCACGAGCCTCGTGCACCCGCGCTGGGTGCCCCAGCTGGCCGACGCCGAGGAGGTGCTCGCCGCGCTGGTGGACCGGCTCGGCGACCGCGCGCGCGACCTGCCCGTGCTGGTGCCCAACGAACGCGGGCTGGAGCGGGCGTACGACCTCGGGCTGCGGCACATCGCGGTCTTCGCCAGCGCCACCGACACCTTCGCGCGGCGGAACCTGAACCGTTCGCTGGACGAGCAGTGGGCGATGTTCGAGCCGGTCATGACGCGCGCCCGCGCGGCGGGGATGCGCGTGCGGGCCTACGTGTCCATGTGCTTCGGCGACCCGTGGGAGGGCGACGTGCCGCTGGACCAGGTGGTCGCGGCGGGCAAGCGGCTCATGGACCTCGGGGCGGAGCAGCTCTCGCTCGGGGACACGATCGGCGTCGGGACGCCGGGGCACGTCGTCGCGCTCCTGGACGCGCTGAACGCCGCGGGTCTGCCCGACGACGTGCTGGCGCTGCACGCCCACGACACCTACGGCCAGGCCCTCGGCAACGTGGCCGCCGCCCTCCGGCACGGCGTGACGACCTTCGACACGTCGGCGGGCGGGCTCGGCGGGTGCCCGTACGCGGAGTCGGCCACGGGGAACCTCGCCACGGAGGACCTGCTCTGGATGCTCGACGGGCTCGGGATCACCACCGGCGTCTCGATGCCGCGGCTGGTCGAGACGGGCACCTGGCTGGAGGGGCACCTGGGGCGCCCGTCGCCCAGCCGGGTGCTGCAGGCGCTGCGGCCTTGAGGCCCGGCTAGGCCCGTTCCGGGACGGGCGCCTCCGCCGTCAGCCGGTGCAGCAGCGCCAGCGCAGCCTCGACCGGGCGCGTGGCGCGCGGCCGGCTGACGGAGTGCAGCGAGAAGGGGAGCGCCGGGTCCAGGGGCCGGGTCACCGCACCCGGGGCCGGGCGCAGCACGAAGGTGGGCGCCACGGCGACGCCCAGCCCGGCGGCGACGAACCGCGAGACGAGCCCCATGTCCGGGCTCTCGACGACGACGTCCCGGCGCAGCCCGCGTGCGGCCAGCACCCGTTCGACGACCACCCGGTGGCCGAACCCGGGCGGGCCGTCGACGAACGGCTCGTCGATGAGCTCGTCGAGCGAGAGCACGTCGCGTCGCGCCAGCTCGTGGGACTCGGGGACCACCGCCACGAACGTGTCCACCAGGATCTCGTGCGTGCGCAGGCCCTTGAGGTCGGCGAGCGGGAGCCCGGTGATCGCGACGTCGAGGCGGCCGGCGCGGACGTCGTCGGCCAGGCCGGTGGAACCGGTGGGGGAGGCCACGACGCTGAGCGTGACCCCCGGGTAGAGCTCGTGGAACCGCCCGGCGAAGGTGGGGGCGTCGACCACGTCGGAGTTGGCGAAGACGCCGAGGCGCAGCCGCCCGCGCAGCCCGCTCTCGGCCGCGGCCACGGCGTCGAACACGCGGTCCACGGACTCGATCGCGGCGCGCGCCTCGGGCAGGAGCGCCCGCCCGGCGTCGGACAGCTCGACCCGCCGGGTGGTGCGGACGAAGAGGGTGGCGCGGACCTCGCGCTCGAGCGTGCGCACGCCCGCCGACACGGCCGACTGGACGGTCTGCAGCCGCTGCGCGGCGCGCGTGAAGCTGCCCTCCTCCGCGACGGCGATGAAGTACTCCAGGTGCCGGGTGTCCATCCGTCGAGTATCGGTCATATATCGCGGATCGCGATAAGCGCGATCGGAATGATTCGCTTGTGTGGATCAATGGGCGGTCGCAGACTGCGGAGGTGACCACTGCGCGCCCTGTCTCCCTGCCCGCCGCTCGACCCACCTCCGCCGGCCCGCGCCGACACGGCGCCGGGTTCTGGGTCACCGGCCTCACCTTCCTGCTGCTCATGGCGTTCGCGGCGGTGCCGAGCCCGCTCTACACGCTCTACGCGGCGCGGGACGGGTACGGCCCGTTCACGGTCACGGTGATCTTCGCGGCGTACGCGGTGGGGGTCATCGCGAGCCTGTTCTTCGTGGGGCACCTGAGCGACCGGGTGGGCCGCCGCCCGCTGATCCTGCTCGCCGTGACGCTGCAGCTCCTGGCCGCCGTGGGCTTCCTGGTCCGGGACGACCTGGCGGGTCTCCTCGTGGCTCGCGTGGTCTCGGGCGTCGGGATCGGCGCGCTGACCGCCACGGCCACCGCGTACCTCGCGGAGCTCGACGGCGCGCGCACCAGGCCGGCCCCGGGACGTGCGGCCGTCGTCGCCACGGTGGCGAACCTGGGCGGGATCGGCCTGGGGCCGGTCCTGTCCGGGCTGCTCGCGGCGCCGTCCGCCCACCCGCTGGTGGTGCCGTACGCGGTGTTCGGGGTGGCGATGGCGGTGCTCCTGGCCGCCACGCCGTTCGTGCCCGAGACCGTGCTCCACCGGCCGGGGCTGCGGCCCTACCGGCCGCAGCGGGCGGCGATCGGCAGCGAGGTCCGCGGCCGGTTCGTGGCCGGCGCCGTCGGCGCGTTCACCGGGTTCGCCGTCCTCGGCCTGTTCAGCTCGGTGGCTGCGTCGTTCGTCCGCGACGAGCTGGGGCAGCCGTCGCTGATCGTCGCGGGTGCGGTCGCGGGGACGCCGTTCCTGGCCGGCGCGCTCGGCCAGACCCTGCTGGCCGCCGGTACGCAGCAGGTCCAGCTCCGCTGGGCGGCGGCCCTGATCGTCGCGGGCCCCGTCGCGCTGTTCGGCGGCGTCGCGCTGGCCTCGGTGTGGCTCTTCGTGGCGGGTGGCGTGCTGGCCGGCGGGGGTGCGGGGCTGCTGTTCAAGGCGGCTCTCGGCCGGACGGCGGCCATGGTGGCGCCCCAGGAGCGGGCCGAGGCGCTGGCGCTGATCTTCCTCGTCGCCTACGCCGGGCTGGTGGTCCCGGTGCTCGCGGTCGGCGTCGGCCTGGTGTACCTGCCGGCGCCGATGGTCCTCGGCGTCTTCGCGGTGCTGGTCGCGGTGGCCGGCGGATGGTCGGCGTCGGCGATGAGGCGCTCCTGATCGGGGGCTGACCAGGTCGGATGTGACGTGCGCGACGCGGGGGTTCGCCGGACGGCGATCGAGCGTAGGGTCTCAGATGTGACTCTGAAGATTGGGTACAAGGCGTCCGCCGAGCAGTTCGGGCCGCGCGAGCTGGTTGAGCTCGCAGTACGCGCCGAGGAGGTGGGACTGGACAGCGCGATGGTCTCCGACCACTTCCTGCCGTGGCGGCACGAGGGTGGCCACGCGCCGTCGGCCCTCGCCTGGCTCGCCGCAGCGGGGGAGCGCACCTCGCGCATCCAGCTCGGCACGAGCGTGCTGACCCCGACGTTCCGCTACAACCCCGCCGTGATCGCGCAGACGTTCGCTAGCCTGGCGCTGCTGACCGAGAACCGCGTGATCCTCGGGGTCGGGACGGGCGAGGCCCTGAACGAGATCGCCGTCTCGGGCCGCGAGTGGCCCGAGTTCAAGGAGCGGTTCGCGCGGCTGCGCGAGGCCGTGCAGCTCATGCGGGCCCTCTGGACCGAGGACAGCGTGGACTTCAAGGGCGACTACTTCGAGCTGGTCGGCGCCCAGATCTACGACCGGCCCGAGAACCCGGTGCCCGTCTACATCGCGGCGGGCGGCCCGCTCGTGGCCAAGTACGCCGGGCGCGCGGGCGACGGCTTCATCTGCACCTCCGGCAAGGGCATGGACCTGTACACGGAGAAGCTGCTGCCCGCGGTCGCCGAGGGTGCGGCCAAGGCGGAGCGCGACGTCGCGCAGGTCGACAAGATGATCGAGATCAAGATCTCGTACGACCGCGACCCGGCCGCCGCGCTGGAGAACACCCGGTTCTGGGCGCCGCTCTCGCTGACCCCGGAGCAGAAGCACAGCGTCACCTCGGCCACCGAGATGGAACAGCTGGCGGACGAGCTGCCGATCGAGCAGGTCGCGAAGCGCTGGATCGTCGCGTCCGACCCGGAGCAGGCACTCGAGCAGATCAAGCCCTACGTCGACGCCGGCCTGAACCACCTCGTGGTGCACGGCCCCGGCCAGGACCAGGAGCGGTTCCTCACCCAGTTCAGCGAGGACGTGCTGCCGCGCCTCAAGGCGCTCTGACCTGACACCCTGACCGAGCGGGGCTCGTGCGGCTCACGGCCGCACGAGCCCCGTCTCGTAGGCGAGGATCACCAGCGCCGCGCGGTCCCGGGCGCCGAGCTTGGCGAGCAGCCGGCTCACGTAGGTCCGTGCGGTGGCCGGGCTGAGGTAGAGCTCGCGGGCGATCTCGTCGTTCGTCAGCCCTCGGCCGAGCTGCTGCAGCACCTCGCGCTCGCGTTCGGTGAGCCCGGCGAGCCGGCGGTCGTCGGTCCGGGGCGCCGGGGCGGCCGCGACCGCGCGCAGCACCGTCGCCGTCACTCCCGGGTCGAGCAGCGACTCGCCCGCCGCGACCACGCGGACGGCGCGGCGCAGCTCCGCCGGCGCGACGTCCTTGAGCAGGTAGCCGGCGGCACCGGACCGGATGGCCTCGAAGACGTGCTCGTCCTCGTCGAACGTGGTCAGGATCAGCACCCGCACGTCCGCCAGTGCAGGGTCCGCGACGATCTCGCGGGTCGCGGCCAGGCCGTCCAGGCGCGGCATCCGGATGTCCATGAGCACGACGTCGGGCCGCAGCTCCCGCACACGGGACACCCCGGCCTGTCCGTCGGCGGCCTCCCCGACGACGGTGATGTCGCCCTCGCTCTCCGCCAGGGCGCGCAGCCCCGCGCGCACGAGCTCCTGGTCGTCCACCAGGACTATCCGGATCAGTGGGCCGGTCATGCTTCTCCCGTCTCCAGCCGGAGGGGCAGGTCGGCGGCCACGACGAACCCGCCGCCGGGTGCGTCGCCCGCGGTGAGGGTGCCGCCGAGCAGGGTGACGCGTTCGCGCATGCCCGAGATCCCGGTGCCGGGCACGAGGCCCGGGCCGGCGCCGCGGCCGTCGTCGGCCACCTGGAGGGCCAGGCGGCCGACGGCTGCCTCCGCGGAGACCCTGACCCGGCCGGCCGCGGCGTGCCGCAGCACGTTGGTGAGCGACTCCTGCACCACCCGGTAGGCGGCGGCGTCGACGGCCCCGTCGAGGGCCCCGGCGGGTACGTCGAGCTCGACGTCGACGACGAGCCCGGCCGCCCGCGCCGAGGCGGCGAGGGCGTCGACGCCGGCCAGGCCCGTCGGCGCGGAGTCGGGCCCGCCCGCCGGGCCGCGCAGCAGCCGGACCGTGGAGCGCAGCTCGTGCAGCGTGCCCGACGTCGCCTCGCGCACGTGCCCGAGCGCGCGCCGGGCCGCGTCGTCGTCCCGGCCGACTGCCTCGGCGGCCACGCCCGAGTGCAGGGCGATCACCGACAGGTTGTGCCCGACGACGTCGTGCAGGTCCCGGGCGATGCGCAGGCGCTCCGCCTGCAGCCGCTGTTCCGCGGCCCGTGCCTCGTGCCCGCGCGCCTCCCGCGAGAGGCGGACGGCTACGCCGAGCGCGATCGCCGCCGCGACCAGTGCCACGTCGGAGACGAGCTCGTACGGCGTCAGGGCCTCCTCGGGGGTGTTGCCCACCGTCCGGTAGTAGGTCGCGACGGCGATCAGCACGGTGCCCGCACCGATGGCCCAGCCGGTACGCCGCATCTCCGCCGCCGAGTACAGCGCCGCGACCGCGGGCAGCGCCATGCCGATGGGCGCGAACTGGAACGCGTAGTAGACGAACACCGCGAGCACCGTGATCACGAGCATGACGCGCGGCGCCCTGCGCCGGAGCAGGACCAGCGCCCCGAAACCCACCGCGAACAGGTACGCCCCCGGGCCGGCGTGCCGCACGGCGGCGGGGTCCGCGGCGATGACCACGGCGACCACCAGGGCCATGGCGAGCGCCAGGACGACGTCGGTGACGCGCGGGTCGACGGCGCGTGGTTCGACGGCGCGTGGTTCGACGGCTCGCGGGGCGGCGCTCGGTTCGGACACACCGTCACCCTACGGACGAGCCGCCCCCGAGGCATCGTCCCGGAGCCCTCCGGCGGCGAAGTCAGGGTTTGTGTCGCCTCCGGGCGACACCGGGAGACGATCCAGGGCCGATGTGGGACGGGTGCCCCGGCGGGCACCGTCGAGGCATGACATCCCAGCACCTTCCCCCTCAGTCCTCGCCCCGGCCGGGGCCCGCGCCGCAGCCGCCCGCCGTCCCGTGGGCGGTGGTCGCCGGTCTCTCCGCGCTGGCCCTGCTCTGGCCGCTGACCGGCCTCACCGGCGTGCTCGGCACGGGCGCTCCCCGGGCGTTCGCCGTCATCGGCATCACCGCCGCCGTGTGGATCGGCGTCGTCGGCCTGGGCCGTGTGCCCCGGCCCGTGCTCACCCTCACGCTGACCGGTCTGGCCTACGGGCTCGTCGGCGTCGCGCTGGGGCAGCTCGTCCCGGCGCTCGCCGGCTTCGGCGGACCCGGCGGCTCGGGCGTCGAGCCTGCCTGGACCATGATCCCGGCGCTGCTGATCGACACCTTCGTGGGTCTGCTCGCGGGTCTGGTCGCGGCCGGCGTGCAGCGCCTGCGCGGGGCCGGCCGATGAGGCGGGCCGGCGCCCTGGCGGCAGGCCCTGCCGCCCTGGCGCTCGTCCTCGCGCTCGCCGGCTGCGGCCTGGTCCCCGGCTCGGTCACGCCCGTCGACGAGACGGAGTTCACCAACGAGCTCGCCATCCCGCCGCTGGCGCCGTCACGGATGGTGGACGGCACGCGGGTCTTCGAGCTGACCGCGCAGGAGGGGACCACGGAGTTCCGGCCGGGCGTGCGGACCGAGACGTGGGGCTTCAACGGCTCCTATCTCGGGCCGACGCTGCGGGCCGGACGCGGCGAGCGGGTCGCCGTCGAGGTCACCAACGACCTCGGCGAGCCGACCAGCGTGCACTGGCACGGCATGCACCTGCCCGCCGCGATGGACGGCGGGCCGCACCAGGAGGTCGAACCGGGAGCCACCTGGCGCCCCACCTGGGAGATCGACCAGCCCGCGGCCAGCCTCTGGTACCACCCGCACCCGCACGGCGCCACGGAGGAGCACGTGTACCGCGGCCTCGCGGGCATGTTCCTCCTGGACGACGACGCCTCGCGCGCCGCCGCCCTGCCGCAGGAGTACGGCGTCGACGACGTGCCGGTGATCGTGCAGGACAAGGTGTTCGACGACGACGGGCAGCTCGAGCTCGAGGACAACGGCAGCGAGCCCGGCACGCTCGGCGGAACCGTCCTGGCCAACGGCACGGTGGGCGCGTACCACGAGGTCACCACCGAGCGGGTGCGGCTGCGGCTGCTCAACGGGTCGACCGCCCGGACCTACCAGCTCGGGTTCGAGGACCGGGACATGCAGCTCGTCGCGTCCGACGGCGGGCTGCTCGACGCGCCGGTGACCCTCGACCGGGTGCGGCTCGCGCCCGGCGAGCGCGCCGAGGTCGTCGTCGAGATCGAGCCGGGCGAGACCACGCGTCTGCACTCGTTCGAGGCCGACCTGGGCGGCGTCGTCGTCCCGTTCGCGATGGGCGGCAACGACGCGTTCGACGTGCTGGAGCTCCGGGCCGCCGACGAGCTCACGCCGTCACCGGAGCCGGCCTGGGAGCCGTCGGTCCACGCCGCTCAGGACGCGCTGCACGAGGACGACGCCGCGGTGACGCGCACGTTCGAGCTCGACGACCGCCAGATCAACGGACGCCGGATGGACATGGGCCGCATCGACGAGGTCGTCGCCGAGGGCGACACCGAGATCTGGGAGGTGCGCAGCATCGTGCCGATGCCCCACAGCTTCCACGTGCACGACGTGCAGTTCCAGGTCCTGTCGATCGACGGCGACGCGCCGCCGCCCGAGCTGGCCGGGCGCAAGGACACCGTGTACCTCGAGCCGAACCGCACCTACCGGCTGCTCATGCGGTTCGACGACTACACCGACCCCGACGTGCCCTACATGTTCCACTGCCACATGCTGCTGCACGAGGACGAGGGGATGATGGGGCAGTTCGTCGTCGTCGGACCGGGGCAGGAGGCGGGGACGCCGCCGGGCGGGCACGGGGACGGGCACGAGGGCGCGGGAGGTGGCGGGGCGGACGGCGGCGACACGGACGCCCACGCGGGGCACCACTGAACGTGTGGCACGCTCGGGACGTGACCCTCACCCTTCCCCGCCGCATCACGCACGTCCTGCTCGACCTCGACGGCACCCTCACCGACTCGGCGCCCGGCATCATCGCGTCCCTGCGTGTCGGCTTCGCCGACGCCGGGCTCGCCGTCCCCACCGACGCCGTCCTACGGACCTTCGTCGGCCCGCCGCTGGGCGCGAGCATGACCGGCATCGGCCTGTCCGACGCCGACGCCGGCGCCGCGATCGCCGCCTACCGCCGCGACTTCGAGGTGCACGGCATGTTCGACAACTCCGTCGTCCCCGGGTTCCCGGAGGCGCTGACGGAGTTGCGCGAGGCCGGGGTGACGCTCCTGGTGGCCACCGCCAAGCCCGAGCACTACGCGCGGCAGATCGTCGAGCACTTCGGGCTCGACCGCTACCTGGAGGGCGGGCTCGACGGCGTCCACGGCGCCGCGGGCGAGGCGGTCGGACTCGTGGAGGGCAAGGAGGTCGTCGTGGAGCGCGCGCTGGCGCACGTGGTGGCCCTCGGCGCCGACGTCGGGCAGACGGTGATGGTGGGCGACCGCGAGCACGACGTGCACGCCGCCGCCCACCACGGCGTCCCGACCGTCGGCGTCACCTGGGGCTACGCGGCACCCGGCGAGCTGGAGGCCGCCGGCGCCGCGGCGCTCGCGGCGACGCCGGCGGAGCTGGCCAAGCTGCTCACGAGCTGACCTGCCTGCCGGCCGGCCGGCTCGCGCGAGTGCCAGGTCGCCGTCAGGCCGTACCGAGCGCCTCGGTGAACACGTCCCGCAACCGCTCGTCGAGCACCACGAACCGCACCTCCTGGGGACTGGCCTCCGGATGCTCGGCGAGCCAGCCGCGACAGGTCATGACGGCGATGCGTGCGACGTCGGTGGCGGGCCAGCCGTAGGCGCCCGCGCTCACCGCCGGGAAGGCGATGGTCCGCACGTCCAGCTCGGCGGCGATGTCGAGCGAGCGGGCGAAGCATGACGCGAGCCGGGCGGGATCGTCCTGGCCACGGTGCAGGTTCGGCCCGACGGTGTGGATCACCCACGAGGCCGGCAGCTCGAACGCGGGGGTCGCGACGGCGTCGCCCACCTCCAGGCCGTCCCGGTGCGTCGTGTTTCGCAGCCGCCGGCACGCCTCGAGCAGGCGTGGCCCGGCCGCGGCGTGGATGGCGCCGTCGACCCCGCCTCCGCCCAAGAGCAGGGAGTTCGCGGCGTTGACGATCGCATCCGCCTCCACGCGGGTCAGGTCACCGATCTCGACGGACAGTGTCATGCGTGCGCTCCTGACGGGCTGGCTGCTGTGCTGACAGGTGTGGTGGTGCTGGCTGGGGTGATCGTTCCGCGGCCCGGGCGCTCCATCCAGGAGTACTGCGGGTCGACCGGTACCCAGCCGAACTGTTCGTAGAGGCCGCTGGCGTCGGCGGTCGCGAGGAGCGTGCGGCGCAGCCCGAGCGGCTCGAGCTCCGCGACCACGCCCGCGATCAGGAGCTTGCCGACGCCCTGGCCGCGCACGGCCGGGTCGACGACGACGTCGGCGAGCCAGGCGAACGTGACGCCGTCCGTCACGACGCGCGCGAAGGCCACCTGCTCGACCGTGCCGCTGCGGTAGACGCCGTAGGGCCGGGAGCCGGCGATCGCTGCGTCCATCAGCTCGCGCGTGCGGCCCGCTCCCCAGTAGGTGTCGGCGATGAGCTCGTGCACGCGGGCGGGATCGACGCGGGCAGGGTCGGTGGAGAACTCGTAGGTCGAGTCGTTCATGGAACGGAGTCAACCACCGGTCACCGACAGTGTCCGGGGGAATCGCGGCCGGGGGCCTTGTTGAGCGCCCTGCGCTGGCTCCGTGCAACGGGCCGAACTCAGCGACTTCGGTCCGTTGCTCTGAGATCGGTCAGTCAACCGACCGATCTCAGAGCAAGGGACCGATCTCAGCGGGCCGGCCGTGCAACCGACCGAACTCGTCGTCAGCAGGAACCGAGGCCAGGGACCTATCCGGCGTGCCTGCGGCAGAACTCGCGCAGCGGGCCGGCCGGGATCACGTCCAGCAGCTCGCGGTAGCGAGCGGCTGCCTCGTCGGTCCGGCCGGTGTGGCGGGCGAGGTCCGCGAGAGCGAGGCTCGCGTCCCGGGCGGCGTACGGCGGCCCGTCGGCGACCAGCTCCTCGAGCTCGCGCTCGATCTCGCCGACGCTGTCACCAGGACCAGCACCAGGACCAGCACCAGGACCAGCACCAGGACCAGCACCAGGACCAGCACCAGGACCAGCACCAGGACCAGCACCAGGACCAGCACCAGCGCCGGCGCCACCGGCGCGCAGCGCGATCCGCCCCAGCACCACGAGGCGCGCGACCCGGGCCGCCGGAGACGGCCAGACCTGGAGCAGCGCGTCGTAGAGCTGAGCCAGCCGGGTCCAGTCGGTCTCCGCCGCGGTACGAGCCGCCGCGTGCACCCCCGAGATCGCGGCCTCCAGCGCGAAGCGGCCCGGACGCCCGGCACCCGCACCGCCGGCGGTGATCGCCGCCGTGGCGTCGTCCAGGCCTGCCGACAGGAGCCGTTGGTCCCACGCCGAGCGGTCCACCTCGTCGAGGGGGAGCGCGACGCCGTCGCGCACGCGGCCCGGGCGCCGGGCCAGGCCGAGGCGGCACACGGCGCGCAGGCCGAGCACCTCGGGGTCGTCCGGGTACTCCGCGACGAGCGCCTCGGCGAGCGTCAGCGCGTCGCGGGCCGGGTCCTGCGTGGCGTCAGCGGGCTCGATCCCGTCCCGTTGCCCCACGGTGAACAGGCCCGCGACGCACGCGAGCACGACGGGCAGCCGCGCGGCCCGTGCGGCGCCGTCGGGGACGGCGAACTCGCCGCGGGCCCTGGCCAGTGCCGACTTCGCGCGGGTGAGCCGTGCCGCTGCGGTCGCCTCCGCGATGCCGAGGTGGGCAGCGATCTGCCGGATGGTGAGGCCGCAGACCACCCGCATCGCCAGGACGAGCTGAGCGCCGGAGGCGAGCGCGTCGTCGCACGCGACGAAGAGCAGCGCGAGCCGGTCGTCGAGGTCGCCGCCGGGCGCGCCGGGGCCGGTCGGCACGTCCACTGCGGCCACCTCCGGGCGGGCGATCTGGGACTGGAGCCGCGTGAACACCGCCTGGTGGCGCACCGCGTCGAGCCACGTCCGGCGCCCGACCTGGACGCACCAGGCGACCAGGTCGTCGATGGCGCCGTCGGGCTGGGCCGCGGCCCGCGCGAACGCCTCCGCGGCGCACTCCTCACCGGAGTCCAGGCTGCGCGTCGTCACGGCGAGCGACCGCACCACCTGAGGCCAGGCGGTGCGGAACGCCGCGGGGTCGATCGGCACGCAGAGGTCCCTCCTAGGAACCGAAGTCGTGGACCTTGCGCCACTCGATCACGTTGCCGGTGGGCACGAGCGCGGCGATCTTGCGCGCCGTCGCCTCGTCGCACTCGAACTGGTAGAAGCCGGTGATGACCTCGTTGGTGTCGGTGAACGGCGCGTCGGTGTAGACCGGCTCGGCGCCGTCCTTCCCGGGCGCCACCCACCCGCCGTACTTGGCGTTCTGCAGAGCGGCGGCGCCGACCATCTTGACGCCGAGCTCTTCGACGGCCTGCATGAACCGCCCGTGCGCCGCCATGTCCGGGTCCTCGCTCCGGTCGCGGCCCTGCAGCTTCTCCGGCAGGTACGCGTCCGAGTCCCAGTCGTTCTCGCGGATCAGGAAAACCCAGCTGTCAGTCATGTCGAGCTCCTCGTTACTGGAATGTTGACACGCCTTGGACGGGCGAGCGACGCCAGAATCGACACCCTCGACAAAACTGGTCCCGCCTGGTCAGCCGATCACCGCGATCGGGACCGAGATCGGGGTCCCGGACCCGTCGCGCCGCTCGTCCACCTCGGGCAGCTCGACCGGCTGGCCGCCGGCGCCGAGAGCCCGCGGGGGAGTAGCGCCCACCCAGGCCAAGATGAGCCCGTCCTCGCCCTTGAGCAGCCGCTGGGACCGCACACCGCCCGTCGCCCGGCCCTTGCCCGGGTACAGCGAGAACGGCGTCACCTTGCCGGCGCCCGGCTCGATCCCCGGCAGTGCGTCGCCCGCCCCGGCGATGGTCACCACCGTGGCGTCGACCCCGGCCGGGACCGCGCCGAAGAACACCACCTTGCGGTCCGCGGCCAGCTTGATGCCCGCCATGCCGCCCGCGGCGCGACCCTGAGGCCGCACGGACGAGGCCGGGAAGTGCAGCAGCGACGAGTCGTCGGCCACGAAGACCAGCTCGTCGTCGTCGGACACGACGGCGGCGCCCACCACGGTGTCGCCCTCCTTGAGCGCGATCACCGGCCACTCGTCGCCCTTCGCGGGGGCGTCCGACGGCGCTATCCGCTTGACGATGCCCTGCGCGGTGCCGACGGCGATGGTCGGCGCGTCCGCGCCGAGCGCGGTCACGGCCCGCACGGTCTCGCCGGGCTCCAGCTCCACGAGCTCGCTGACCGGGATACCGCCGGACAGCGACGGCGCGCCGTCGGTCGGCGGCAGCGAGGGCAGGTCGAGCACGGAGATGCGCAGCATGCGGCCGGCCGAGGTCACCAGACCGACCTGGCCGCGGGTCGTCGCGGCGGTGTCACCCCGCAGGGCGTCGTGCGCCGCACGGTTGCCCTCGCGCGACGCGGGGACGTCGTCCGGGAGGCGGGCCAGCAGGCCCGTCGCGGACAGCACCACGCGGGTCGGGAGGTCCTTGATCTGCAGGTCGATGGGTTCGACGGCCTTCTTGCGACCGTTCGCCGGGGCCTCGGCCACCGAGCCGACGGACCCGCCGGCGGAGTCGAGCAGCACGGTGCGGCGCGGCGTGCCGTACGTCTTGGCCACCTCGCTCATCTCGGTGCTGACGACGCGGCGCAGGAGCTTCTCGTCGCCGAGGATCTGCTCCAGCTCGGCGATCTCGCGGCGCAGCTCCTCGGCCTCCTTCTCCAGCTCGATGCGGGAGAACTTGGTGAGGCGGCGCAGCTGCAGGTCCAGGATGTACGACGCCTGGGGCTCGGACAGGTCGAAGACCTCGCGCAGGCGGTCGCGGGCGATACCGGCGTCGTCGGACGACCGGATCACCTGGATGACCTCGTCGATGTCGACGATCGCGACGAGCAGGCCGTCCACCAGGTGCAGCCGCTCGAGGCGCTTGTCCAGGCGGTACTGCGACCGGCGCCGGACCACCGAGATGCGGTGGTCCACCCAGACCCGCAGCATCTCGACCAGGCCGAGCGTGCGCGGCTGGCCGTCGACGAGGGCCACGTTGTTGATGCCGAACGAATCCTCGAGCGGCGTGACGCGGTAGAGCTGCTCCAGCACGGCGTCGGGGTCGAAACCGGTCTTGACCTCGATGACCAGGCGCAGCCCGTGCGTGCGGTCCGTGAGGTCCTGCACGTTGGTGACGCCCTGGATGCGCTTGGCCTTGACGCCGTCGGCGATCTTCTCGACGACCTTCTCCGGGCCCACCAGGTAGGGCAGCTCGGTGATGACGATGCCCTTGCGGCGCGGCGTCACGCTCTCGATCCGCGCGGTGGCCCGGGTGCGGAAGCTGCCCCGGCCGGTGCGGTACGCGTCGCGCACACCCTCGAGGCCGACGATCTTGCCGCCCGTCGGCAGGTCCGGGCCCGGCACGAACCGCTGCAGGTCCTCGAGCGTGGCCTCGGGGTTCTTGATCAGGTGCTGCGCCGCCGCCACGACCTCGACGAGGTTGTGCGGAGCCATGTTCGTGGCCATGCCGACCGCGATGCCGGACGCGCCGTTGACCAGCAGGTTCGGGATCGCGGAGGGCAGCACCTCGGGCTGGGTGAGCTTGTTGTCGTAGTTCGGCACGAAGTCCACGACGTTCTCGTCGAGCCCCGTGGTCATCGCCATCGACGACGCCGCCAGGCGTGCCTCCGTGTACCGGGGCGCGGCGGGACCGTCGTCGAGCGAGCCGAAGTTGCCGTGCCCGTCCACGAGCGGGAGCCGCAGCGAGAAGCTCTGCGCGAGCCGCACGAGGGCGTCGTAGATGGGGGCGTCACCGTGCGGGTGGAGCTTTCCCATGACCTCGCCCACCACACGCGACGACTTCACGTGCGCGCGGTCGGGACGCAGTCCCATGTCGGACATCATGTAGAGGATGCGGCGCTGTACCGGCTTGAGGCCGTCGCGCGCGTCAGGGAGGGCCCGCGAGTAGATGACGGAGTAGGCGTACTCGAGGAACGAGGCCTCCATCTCCGAGGCGACGTCGATGTCCACGACCTTCTCGTGGATCTCGCTCTCGTCGAGCGGCTGCGACGGCTTGCGCGCCATGGTTCGTGGGGCTCCTGGAATCTGGGGCTGGAATCTGGGGGTGGATCGAACAGGCAAACGGTACCCCGCGCCACCGACACTCCGGCCGCTCACACTCCGGTGCGCGCCGTGCTGGCGTCCAGCCAGGTCACGGCGTGAGCATGTGCACATTCCTCGCTACACCTGGCACTATTCAGCCATGCCCGAAATGCCGCTGCTCAGCAGGTCGACCACCCTGCCGGGCTGGCTGGTCCGTATCGGGCTGGCCTACGGCGTCGCCGGGCTCAGCGTGGTGCCCGTCATGGTGCTGGGCGCCCTGGTGACCTGGTGGATGCAGTCCTGGCAGTGCGCGGAGCAGGAGTGGGGCTGCCTCGAGGAGGGCATCACCATGTGGGCGGGCCTCGCGGTGGTCGCCGCCGTGCTGCACGTGGTCATCTCGATGCGGGTGGGGCTCGGCGTGGTGCACGGCCTGGTGGTCGTAGCGGTGGCGGCGGTGTCGGCGAACATCGCCCCCGCGCCCGGCGCGTGGCTGATGCTCGCCACCGGACCGGCGGTCGCCGCGATCCTCACCGCCTCGGGCCCGAACCGGCGTCAGCGCCTGGTGCTCGTCGGCTTCGCCGTGATGCTCCTCGTCGGCATGGTCCTGATCCGCTGACCGTCCGCTGATCCCGGCTAACCCGGCAGCGCCCGCCGCGGCGCGTCCGTCCGGCGCTCCGCCGGCCGCAGCCGGATCGTCGCGTGCAGCACCGCCGCCCCGCGCTCCGCGACCGCGACGGGGTACAGCTCCAGGGACGCGAGCTCCGGCAGGTCCTCCGCCATCACCGAGACGCGCGCCAGCACGTCCTCCAGCGCCGCCACGTCGGCGGCGGGCGCGCCCTGGTAGCCGAACAGGCGCGGGGCCGCGCGGACGCCGCGCACCATGCGCGCCACGTCGACGTCGGTCAGGGGCGGCACGCCGTGCGTCACGTCGTCGAGCAGGTCGACGGCGTCGCCCGCCAGTCCGAACGACACCACCGGGCCGAACAGCTCGTCCTCGACGGAGCGCACCACGCACGCCACGCCGGTGGGCGCCATCGCCTGCACCTCCAGCACCGGGTCGGGCGCAGGGAGCAGGGACGCCGCCGCCGCGAGCATCCGCTCGGCGTCCTCCCGCAGGTCCTCGGCGTCGGCGATGTCGAGCCGCACGCCGCCCAGGTCCGCCCGGTGCCGCAGCGCGGGCGCGGCGGTCTTGAGCGCCACGGGCCAGCCCAGCTCCTCGGCGGCGGCGACCGCCTCGTCCGCCGTGCGGACGCTCCGCGAGCCCCACAGGCTGAGGCCGTAGCAGGCCAGCAGCTCGGTGGCGGTCGCCTGGTCCAGCTCGGCGCCGTCGGGCTCCTGCGCCGGCTCCTGGGTCAGCAGAGCCTCCACGAGCGTGCGTGCCTGGGCCCGCGCGGCGCCGTCGGACATGTCCTCCCGCAGCGCCGGCCGGACCGGCGTGCCGTGGTCCTGGGTGCGCCACTGCGCGTAGCGCACCACCGCGCCGAGCGCCCAGACGGCGTCCTCGGGCGTCGAGAACGCGGGGATCCGGATCTCGCGGCCGTCGTCGCTCGCCGCCAGCTCGTCGGGCATGCCGTGCAGGCCCAGCGCGCTGACGACGGTGGTGCGACCCGTGCGGGCAGCGGCCTGGGCCACCGCGCGCGCTATCGCGTCGGTGCGCGGCAGCACCACCGGCACGGACACCACGACCACGGCGTCGCACGCGCCCGGGGCGTACAGGGCGTCGACGGCGGCGGCGATCTCGTCGTCGGGCGCCGCGGCGGACAGCGGGTCCGGCGGCCCGACGACGGTCAGGCCCGCTGCGGCGACGGCGTCGGCCACGAGCGCCGCCAGCGACGGCGAGCTCGCGAGGATCCCTACCCGGCCACCGGTCGGGAGCGGCTGGTGCGCCAGTACCTGGGCGACGTCCATGAGCTGGTGCGTGTTCTCCGCGCGGATCACGCCGGACTGCCGCAGCACCTCGTCGAGCATCCGGCGCGGCGCGCGCGTGGCGCGCACGGTGTGCCCGGGCGGCACGACGCTCCCGTGACGACCCGCCACGACCACGATCACGGGCTTGACCTGCGCCAGGCGCCTGGCGATCCGCGAGAACTTGCGGGGGTTGCCGAGCGTCTCGAGGTACAGGCAGGCGACGTCGGTGTGCGGGTCGTCCTGCCAGTACTGCATGACGTCGTTGCCCGACACGTCGGCCCGGTGCCCCGCCGAGACGAGCGTGGAGAGCCCCAGGCCGCGCCGCTTGACCGTCTCGGCGGCCGTGACGGCGACGGGCGAGCTCTGGCTGAACAGGCCCACCCGGCCGGGCCTGGGGGCCGTGAGCGCGAGGCTCGCGCGCAGGCTCGCGCCGGGGACGTTCGTGAGCAGGCCGTAGCTCGCCGGGCCCACCACCCGCATGCCCTCGGCGTGCGCGGTGCGCAGCAGCTCGCGGCGGCGGGCGACGCCGTCGGGCCCCACCTCGGCCCACCCTGCCGACAGGACGACGACGCCGCGCGCACCCGTGCCGCGCAGGCGCCGGACCGCGTCGATCACCTCGTCCGGGGGCGCGGCGACGACCGCGAGGTCGACCGGGGCGCTCTCGCCCGACCCGTTGCCGCCCGGCCCACCGTTGCCGAGGTCCGCCCAGGTCACGTCGTCGCCGAGCACCAGCAGCTCGGTGTCGCCGGGATCGGCGGCGTGCGCCTCTCGGACGCGCGCGGCGAGCAGCTCGTCGACGGTGCCGCCCTGCGCCGGGCCCACCAGGAGCACGCGCCGGGCCGAGAGCAGGGCCTGCATCGAGCGTGCCTCGGTGCGGTGCTCGCGGTCCGCCATGACCTCGCGGGACCGGTCGGTCGGGTCGAGGTCGATCGAGACCGTGACGACGCCGTCGTCCAGGTGCTGCTCGACGGCGTAGCCGGCCTCCCGGAACACGCCGAGCATCGCCCGGTTCTGGGGCAGCACCTCCGCGATGAACCGGTGCACGCCCCGCTCGCGCGCGGCGGCGGCGATGTGCTCCAGCAGCACGGACCCCAGGCCCTGTCCCTGGACCGCGTCCGCGACGTTGAACGCGACCTCGGCGGTGCGGCGCCCGGGCCGGTCGTCGATGACGTCGTACCGCGCGACGCCGATGATGTCCTCGGCCAGGTCCGCGCCGTCGGCCTCCGCGCCGTCCGCTTCTGGCGCCGAACCCGGGCGGACGGCGACCAGCGCCGCCCGGCTCACATGGTCCACGGTGACGAGCTGGGTGAGCATGCGGTCGGGGATGCGCTGCAGCGCGGCGAAGAACCGGAGATAGGTGGACCGTTCCGACTGGGCCATCTGGAAGCGCTGGAGCGCGTCGGAGTCCTCCGGGCGGATGGGGCGCACGTGCGTCGTGGAGCCGTCGCGCAGCACCACGTCGGCCTCCCACTCGACCGGATACTCCGTCGAGTACGGCAGGCGCACAGTGCCCACCGGTCGGTCGGCCCGTTCTGGCTGGTCCACGGGACCAAGGCTAACGACCGCCGCGGCGCGTGTGGACCTGAGCGCGACACGGATGGGATGATGCCAACCGTGCCCCATGCCCCTACCGATGCCCGTGACGACCTGACCGCCCATCTGCACCGGGCCGGCTACTACCCGGAGCTCGTCGCGGACGTGCTCGACGTTGCGCTGGCCGACGAGGAGGTCGTGGCCCACCTCGTGCAGGCCGAGACCACCTTCGACTCGGAGGTGCGCAGGCACCTCACCGTCCTGGTGCTGACGCCGACCCGCCTGGTCACCGCGCACGTGGACGACCACGCGGGGGAGGACCCGGAGCGGCCCGGATCGGCGTCGGCCACCACGGAGGTCGTGCCGGTGCGCGAGATCCGCTCGGTGGCGCTCACGCACGTGATCGCGGACCCGGAGCGGTACCCGAAGCGCGCGTCGACGCGTGAGGTCACCCTGGCGATCGGCTGGGGCGCCGTGTCGCGCGTCGACCTCGAGCCCGCCACGTGCGTCGACCCGAACTGCACCGCCGACCACGGCCTGACCGGCCAGGTCACGCCCGACGACGTCGTCGTCCGCGTGTCCAGCGAGGCCGAGGGTGACGCCGCGGTCCGCGCCGCGGTCGGCTTCGCGCGCGCCCTGTCCCGGGCGACGTCCGCGCCGAAGTGACCGTTCCGAACCTCCCCGACGGCCTGGTCGAGCCGTCCTACGACACCACGAGCCTCGCCGCGGTCATGCCCGCCGTGGCGGGCGCGATGGGCCACGACCTCACCACCGCCACCGGCCTCACCTCGGGCGGCTGTCGTACGGCCCTTGGCCTGCCGGACGCCGACCGGGTGGTCGTCGTCCTGGTCGACGGGCTCGGCATCCGCAACCTCGCCGAACGCGGCGGGCACGCGCCGTTCCTGCGCGGGCTCCTGCGCGAGCGGGACGAGCCGGCCGCGACGCTCACGTCGAGCTTCCCCTCGACGACGGCGGCGGGCCTGAGCACCCTCGGCACGGGCACCGCCCCGGGCCGCACCGGCATGCTCGGCTACACGCAGCGCAACCCGGCGACGGGCAGGCTGGCGTCCCTGGTGCAGTGGCGGGAGCTCGGCGACCCGGCCGACCTGCAGCGCGAGCCCACGGTCTTCGAGACGCTCGCCGCGGCCGGCGTGCGGGTTACGGCGCCCGGCCCGGGCAAGTTCGCCGGTTCCGGCATGACGCAGGCCGCGCTGCGCGGCCCGGCCTACGTGGCCGCCGAGACCTTCGAGCAGCGGGTCGACGCCACGGTCACCGCGCTCCGGCAGCCCGGCGAGGCGCAGCGCCTCGTCTACCTGTACCAGGGCGACGTCGACAAGACGGGGCACGGCCACGGCTGGGACTCGTGGCAGTGGGGCGACGCGCTGGAGTCCACGGACCGCGAGCTGAGCCGGCTGATGCGCGGCGTCCCGCGCGGCACCCTCGTGGTGGTCACCGCGGACCACGGCCAGATCAAGGCCGACCTGACCACCCAGTGGGACGTCGCCTCCGACCCGGCGCTGAAGCCCGGCGTCGCGCTGGTCGGGGGAGAGCCGCGCGCCCTGCACGTCTACGCCGACCAGGGCACCGACCCGGCCGACGTCGCGCGGCGGTGGGCCGAGCGGCTGGGCGAGCACGCGCTCGTCCTGCTGCGGGACGACGCCGTGGCGGGCGGCTGGTTCGGGCCGGTCGCCGAGCACGTGCTGCCGGCGATCGGGGACGTGGTGGTCGCCATGACCGGCGCGGCCACCGTCGTCGACTCGCGCGTGCACTCCGCGAACGCGCGCGCGCTGCCCGGTGTGCACGGATCGCTGACCCCGCACGAGATGCTCGTGCCCCTGCTCACCGCAGTCGCCTGAGCCGAGACCTGAGGTAAGGAACAGTGGCAGAGCTCGTCTTCTTCTCCGGGACCATGGACTCCGGGAAGTCCACCCTCGCCCTCCAGACGGACCACAACTATCGTGCCCGCGGGCGCGAGGGGCTGATCTTCAGCCGTGGTGACCGGGCGGGGGAGGCCAGGGTCTCCAGCCGCCTGGGTCTGGAGGTCGCCGCCCACGAGGTGACCGACGACACCGACTTCTGGGTGGAGATCAGCGGCCGGCGTGCCGGCGGCGAGGCGGTCGACTACCTCGTGTGCGACGAGGCGCAGTTCTACTCGCCCGAGCAGGTGGAGCAGCTCGCCCGCCTCGTCGACGAGATGGAGATCGACATCTTCGCGTTCGGCATCACCACCGACTTCCGCACCCGGCTGTTCCCCGGCTCCGCCCGGCTCATCGAGCTCGCCGACCGGATCGACGTGCTCCAGGTGCAGTCGCTGTGCTGGTGCGGCGCGCGCGCCACGCACAACGCGCGCACGGTCGACGGCGTGATGGTCACCGAGGGCGAGCAGGTGGTGATCGGCGACGTCGGCCCGTTCGAGTCCGCCGACGTCGCGTACGAGGTGCTGTGCCGCCGCCACCACATGCGCCGCATGACGGCGCTCACCGCGCGGCGGCGATCAGCCGACGAGTCGCTCTGGGGCTGATCGGAGCCGCCGTCCGACGGCACCCGTCGATCGCGCGTTGATCGCACGCACAAATCACTCGACTGATGCGGAACAAATCGCTCAAATGATATTTTGTCGCACATGGCGACGGCCGGCAGGCGAGCCCTCATCGCATTCATGTGTGTGGCGACGCTCGTCGTCGCGAGCGGGTGCGGCCCGGACCCCGAGTCCGAGACGCACGAGGAGTGCGCATCGCTCCTCGGCGTGCAGGGCCGCGTCGTCGTCGGGATGCACAGCGACCAGCCCGGGCTGAACTACCAGCAGACGGACTCCACGCGCGGCGGGTTCGACTACGACCTCGCCCAGTGGCTGGGCAGCTACTGCGGGCTGAACGTGGTCGAGCAGAACCTCGGCACCACGCAGCGCGAAGGTGAGCTGGAGGACGAGGACGGCGCGGACATCGTCATCGGGAGCTACTCGATCACCGACGAGCGCAAGGAGGACGTCTCCTTCGCCGGCCCGTACATGAAGACGAAGCAGGGCGTGATGGTCCGCTCGGACTCCCGCATCGAGTCCGCCGCGGACCTCGTGGGCAAGAAGGTCTGCGCGGCCCGGAGCAGCACGTCGTGGAGCCAGATGAACGAGAACCTCGCGGGCATCGTCGCGGTCCAGGAGGAGGGGTTCGGGGTCTGCACCCGGAAGCTCCTGGACGGCACCGTCGACGCGGTCTCGACCGACCAGCTGCTCCTGTACGGCTACGCCGAGGAGTTCGGCGGCCTGCGGGTGCTGCCCGACGAGCAGTTCGGCAACGCCGAGCTCTACGGCATCGGGATCGACCACGGCGACGCCGAGCTGTGCGCGTTCCTGAACGACGCCGTCCTCGAGGCGCTGATCAGCGGCTGGTGGGTGCAGACCTTCGAGAACAACTTCCCCGACTACCTCGACCCGGCGGACTTCAAGCCCGACGACGGCGACCTCACCGAGTGCCCCGACCCGGACGCCGAGCCGTGACCGGACCTGGCGACCCGGCGCTCGCGGCCGAACGCTCCGCGAGGCCGCGCAGCCGCCGCGGAGACCTCACCATCTTCGTCGCGGGCGGCGTGGTCTGCGTCGTCGCGTTCGTCCTCGAGCCGTCGGACGGCCGGTCGACCATCGACGCCGCGGCGATGCTCCTGAGCTACGTGAGCATCTGCCTCGCCGTGCGGCAGGGCGTCCAGGAGATCCAGACCCACCGCGCCGGCGACGACGGACCCGGCCTGTGGAGCCGGTTCGTCGCCGTGCTCACCGCCCGGCCGCGGTCCACGGTCGCCGGCCTGGCCATCATCCTCGCCGCCGCGACGTACCTGACGTGGTACTACACCTCGGCGTCCTCGATCCCGGTCACCGGCGACATCAAGGTCACCGCCGAGTCCGAGGAGCCCGCCGACGGCGGCGCGCCCGCCGGCCTCACCGACTGCTACGTCGACGGTGAGCGCCGCACCGAGGAGGGCACCGGTGCCCCGGCCGCCGACTGCACCCAGCTCCGGATCAGCCTGCCGGGAGACCCGCCGCAGCGGGGTCATGTCACGTTCCTGCCCGTGCTGCACAACCCGGCGGCGACCGGGTCGTGCGTCGCCGGGGCCGAGATCGTCCTGACGCCGGTCGTCGACAACGTCCCGCGCGTCGCGGTCAGGGGCTCGTCGGGCAAGCCGGTCGACGTCCCGATCGGCGGCGGCACCAGCGCCGTGCACGTGCTGGCCGAGGTCGACCAGCGGCACGACGACCTGGCGTGCCGCGTGTCGCTGACCGTGACGCGGGCCGTGCTGCACGACTGAGGGCTAGACCTCCGGACGCGACCCGAACACGATCTCGTCCCAGCTCGGCACCTGCGCGCGCGACTTGCGGCCGCGCTTCGCCGCCGGGCGTTTGGACTGCGCGGGCTCGGCCGGCGGCTTCTCCGGGACCTGCTCCGGCTCGGCCTGGGGCGCGGGGTCGTCCGCAGGCGAGGCCTCCGCCGTCGGACCGGCGTCGGTCTCCTGCACCGGGCCGGGCCGCGGCGCCTCGATCTCCCACTGGCTGGGGCCCTCCCACTCGAGATCGGCGGGGGAGTCCGGCACCAGGGGCGAGGGCATGCGCGCGCGGGACCCGCCGCGGCGCGCACCGATGTCCACGACGGCGGCCGAGGGCTCCGGGTCCGGCTCGGGCTCCTCGGCCGTCGGGCCGCCGGGGCCGTCAGGTCCGCCAGGGCCGTCGAGGTCGAGCTCCATCATGTCCGGCAGGTCGTTGTCCGGGGTGAGCCTGCGGGCAGGCCGCTGTCCCCGCCGCTCCGACAGGTTGTCGAGCAGCAGGTCGGTGTCGTCCTGCTCGGGCGCCGCCGACCGGGACGACGGGTGGTTGCTCCGGTGCGGCGGCAGGGCCGACACCCCGGCGATGACCGGGCGTTCGTCCTCCTCCGGAAGCCCGAGCCAGCGCGCCTCGTCGTCGAGCGCCGTCACGAAGCCGCCGCGCGGCTCCAGGGACCAGCGGGCCTGGCGCGGGCGGTCGCCGGCCTCGAACTCGACCCGCACGATCCACGGGTGGGTGCCCTCACGCGTAGCGGTCCACCGGGCGTCGGCGGGCCGGACGCCGCGGGAGCGGAGCCGGTCGTCGGCGATCTCGCCCAGGGTGGTGGCGCCGCCGTCGTCCGTCAGGACGGACCTGGCCCGGACGCGCGCGATCGAGTGCTCCCGCTCGGAGAGGACCGCGTACTCGAAGCGCCGCACGTGCTCGATCGGCAGGCCCGAGGCCTCGGCGAGCATCTCGCACGTCTCGCCCGCGCGCAGGCGCTCCTGGATCTCGCGGGGACGCAGCGCCGACGCCTCCTGGGCGCGGATCGACTCGGTACGCGGGCGGTCGCCGCGGATCGCGGCACGCAGGGCATCGGTGATGGGCAGGGTGCTCTGGGCGCCGTCGCGCGCAGCAAGGACGAGTCGTTCACCGTCCTCGTGCAGCCGTACCAGCTCCAGCTCGTCCATGCCAGTCCTCCCGGGGTAGTCCTGTGGGCCGAGCCTGCCACCGCGGGGCGGCCCAGCGGCGCAGGCGCGTCGGTGCGCCGCCGGATAGCCGGCCGTCGGATAGTCGGTCACTTGCGCGTGCGGCAGGATGGGTGCGTGATCTCACCCGCACCGCCCGAGCTGCCCGACGGCGTCACCGTCACCGCCCTCCGCGACCTCGCCGTCCGCCTCGCGACAGCCGCCGGTGCCCTGGTCCGTGAGGGTAGACCTGAACGCGTGGTGGTCGCGGCCACCAAGTCGAGCGACGTCGACCCGGTCACGGTCATGGACCGCGCCTCGGAGGAGCTGCTGCGCGAGATGATCGCCGCCGAGCGGCCCGACGACGCGATCCTGGGCGAGGAGGGCGACGACGTGGCGGGCACCAGCGGCCTCACGTGGGTGCTCGACCCGATCGACGGCACCGTGAACTACCTCTACGGCGTCGCGTCCTGGGCCGTGTCGGTGGCCGTGGTGGCAGGTCCGCCGGAGCCCGCCTCGTGGACGGTCCTGGCCGGCTGCGTGCACAGCGTGGCCGACGGCCGCACCTGGTCGGCGGGGCTCGGCGAGGGCGCGACCCGCGACGGCGAGCCGATCCGGGTGGGCGCCCCCACCTCGCTGGGCACCTCCCTGGTCGGCACGGGCTTCGGGTACGACGCCGGCCGCCGCGCCCACCAGGCGCAGGTGCTGGCCCAGGTGCTGCCCAAGATCCGGGACATCCGACGGCTCGGCTCGGCCGCCATCGACCTCTGCCTCCTGGCGGACGGCTCGCTCGACCTGTACTACGAGCGCGGGCTCAACCCGTGGGACATGGCGGCCGGGGCAGTGGTGGCCACCGAGGCGGGCGCGGTCGTGACCGGCCTGCGCGGTGCTCCGGCCACCAGCGCCATGACGGTGGCGGGGCCGGCCGAGCTCGTCGCGCAGCTGGCCGGGATCCTCGAGGCGGCCGACGCAGATGGTGCGAGCTCGCCCGAGATCGGGTGATCCTTTTTCTGACACGGTATCGCGGGAGAAGTCACCGCTGAACCGGCTCCAAAGGCAAATATCGGTATATCAACGCAGGTCAGAGCATACGTGACCTGGGTTACACCGACAGATGTAGCGCGCCTGACAGAAATGGTGCACAATCCGTGGGCCGACTCGGGAACAAAACCGGGGCCGTGTGCATTATCAGCGCGTACACCCGCAACGGACGCCGTTCGACGGCGCTTGCGGTGACCCGGCCGGGGCGGCGTCGAACCCCCGGATGACCCGAAACCCTTCCGGCGCGACCACTACCGACGGAGAACACCACATGGCAACTGACTACGACGCCCCACGTAAGACCGATGAGGATGTCGAGCAGGATTCGATCCAGGAGCTGCAGGCTCGTCGCTCCGACAAGTCCTCGGGCGTTGTGGACGAGGACGAGACCGAGGCGGCCGAGGGCTTCGAGCTCCCGGGTGCCGACCTGTCCGGCGAGGAGCTCGCCGTCCGCGTGCTGCCGCGACAGGCGGACGAGTTCACGTGCTCCAGCTGCTTCCTCGTGCACCACCGCAGTCAGCTGGCCTACGAGAAGGCCGGCCAGATGATCTGCACGGAGTGCGCCGCCTGATTCCACCAGGCGTTCGGCACTGACGACACGACCGGGCTGTCATGCAAGTGCGTGGCAGCCTTCGTCGTGTCCGGGGTCAGGCTCCCAGAGCCTCGACCAGCAGCTGCGGCCGGCGGGTGGAGATGAGCCAGTAGGGGGTGGGGTCCGCCGGGTCGTCGAGCGCGACCCGCACCCCGGTCCGGGCCCACGCGCGCAGGCAGACGTACGCGCGTCCGTCGAGGCCGGGGCCCAGCTCGTGCCGCATCGCGGCGACGTCCAGGGCCTGGGCGGGGCCGAGCAGGGCGACCGGGATCCGGGCGCTGCCCGCCCGCAGGACGCCGTCGGACACCTCCACGACGGGCGCCGTGGCCGCCAGGGCGGCCGCCGATCCCAGGCAGACCAGCAGCCCGACGACGATCGCCGCCGTCGCGTGCACCGGCCACAGCGCGATCGCCGCGATGGCGCCCAGACCGACCGTGCCGAGCCAGCCACCGGGACCGGGCAGAAGACGCTCGTGGAAGGTGAGGGTGGTCGCCGTCATGAGGACATCATCCCAGCCCCGAGCACTGCCGAAGCACCGCGGGAGAAGCGCGGGAGAACTGCCGGAGCGCCAACCTGCCGCTCTTGCGGCGGTGCGCGCCGAGGTGGCGTACTCTTCCGGCGTGCCCACCCCTGTGCCAAGTGACGACGGCAGCACCGTAGACGTGCTCATCCGCCTGCTCGACGACGTCCCCGTCCCCGCCTACGCGCACCCCGGCGACGCCGGCGCGGACCTGGTGACCACCATCGACGTCGAGATCCCGCCGCAGGGCCGGGTGCTGGTGCCCACCGGCGTCTCGATAGCCCTGCCGGACGGTTACGCGGCGTTCGTGCACCCCCGGTCGGGGCTGGCCACGAAGCACGGCGTCACCATCGTCAACGCCCCCGGCACCGTCGACGCGGGCTACCGCGGCGAGATCAAGGTGACGCTGCTCAACACCGACGTCACCGAGCCGGTGAAGCTGGTGCGTGGCGACCGCGTGGCGCAGCTCGTCATCCAGAAGGTCGAGCGGGCGCGGTTCCTGCCCGCCGAGACGCTTCCGGGCTCGCACCGGGGCGAGGGTGGCTTCGGCTCCAGCGGCGGTTTCGCGGGGCGCTGAACGCCGGCTCCCGAGCCGTCCCGACTTCCGTACCGGTACCGCCCCGGACGGGTCTAGTCTGTAAGTAACGAGCGGATAACGCTGCCGTGCGCCGCAATCGACCGCGCACGCAGGACGACGAACTACGAAGGAGCGTGGCTGTGGGTCTGTTCAGCCGACGAGGCACGGCGAATGAGCCCGCACCGGTCGAGTGGGCGTCGGTGGAGGCCGAGCAGCAGAAGCGGCCGCACGGACCCTTCGACCGGTCGCAGGTGGGGGAGATGGGTCCCCGCGTCGACCTCGGCGCCATCTGGCTGCCGGTGATGCCGGGTCTCGAGCTCCGCATGGAGATCGACAAGAAGACGCAGAAGGTGACGGGGGTGACGGCCGCGCTGGAGGGGTCGAACCTCCAGATCCAGGCCTTCGCCGCGCCGCGCACCGAGGGCATCTGGGACGAGATCCGGCACGAGATCGCGCAGTCCGTGAGCGGGCAGGGCGGGATCGTCGACGACGTGCCCGGCGTGTTCGGCCGCGAGCTGCTGGTCCGGATGCCCGTGAAGGGCCCGGAGGGTCAGGCCGGGCAGCGCCCCGCGCGGTTCATCGGGGTGGACGGTCCGCGCTGGTTCATCCGCGGCGTGCTCGCCGGCCGGGCGGCCCTGGACGCCGAGGCGGCCAAGGCGCTCGAGTCGGTGTTCGCGAACATCGTCGTGGTGCGCGACCAGAGCCCGCGACCGCCTCGTGACCTGCTGCCCCTGGCGCTGCCGAAGTCGGCGCGCAAGGATGGTGCGGAGCAGGCAGCACCCGCTGCCGGTCCGGAGGGCGCGGTACCGCAGATGTCTGACTTCGACCCGCTGCGCCGTGGCCCCGAGATCACGCAGATCGGATGAGATCGGTTGACGAGGTGAACCGCTGATGTCGCTGCGCTCGAGCCTGGCGTCCCGTATCGCGGAGTCGCTGGCCTCCAACGAGCAGGTCCGTGACATCGAGGAGCGTGCGGACGCCTCCCGGAACGTGGGCTGCGCGGCGGTCGCGTCCGTGCCGGTCCGGTCCCGCGGCAAGGTGGCCGGCGTCCTGCGCTCGGTGGTCCTGCGCCCGCGGGAGGGCGTGCCCACCGTGGAGGCCGAGCTGTTCGACGGTTCCGGCGCGCTGGACCTCGTCTGGCTCGGCCGGCGGACCATCGACGGCATCGAGCCGGGCCGGCGCATCCGCGTCGAGGGCATGGTGTGCGACGTCGACGGGCGGCGCACCATGTTCAACCCCCGCTACGAGCTGCGGCCCCGGCCCGGCGAATGAGACGCCGCGTGGCCGGGTGGATGAGCACCCAGGCGAGCACGGCAGAATGAGCCCCATGAGCGAACCCGCACGTCCCGACGTGCCACAGCAGTCCGAGCAGCAGCACGAGCAGCCCGACCAGGCACCCGCGCGCGGCATGCGCGCCCTCACCGGCGAGGAGTTCTCGGCCGCCCAGGCGATCGGCGGTGTGCGCGGCCTGGTGGAGGCGGTGCTGCCCGGCCTGGTGTTCGTGGTCGCGTTCGTGATCTTCACCCCCAACCTGGTGATCCCGCTCGTCGCGTCGGTCGTCGCCGCCCTCGTGCTCGTGGTGGCGCGGCTGGTGCAGCGCACCCCCGTCACGCAGGCGCTGGGCGGCCTGCTCGGCATCGCGATCGGCGTGGTGTGGGCCTGGACGTCCGGCGAGGCGGAGAACTACTACGCCGGGGGCCTGCTGGTCAACGCCGCGTACCTCGTCGTGCTGCTCGCCAGCATCCTGATCCGCCGCCCCGCCGTCGGCTACGTGGTGGAGGCGCTGCGCGCGGGGCTGACGCCGGAGCGGGTCAAGGCCGACGCGGAGGCCGGTACCTCACCGTTCGCCGCCATGACGGCCTGGCGCGAGGACCCGGCCAAGATGCGCACCTACGCCATCGCCACCTGGCTGTGGGTCGGCCTGTTCGCCCTGCGCCTGGCCGTCAAGACGCCGCTGTACTTCGCGGGCGACATCGCGTGGCTCGGCACCTTCCACCTGCTGCTCGGCGTGCCGCTGTGGGCACTGGTGCTGTACCTGACCTGGTACGTCGTGCGCACGCCGAAGACGCAGGCCCCGGCCCAGGCCTAACCCTCCGGGACGGCTTCGCCCTTCGGGACCAGCAGCTCCTGGAGGGCGTCCGTGTCGGCCTCCGCGCCGGCGACCAGCAGCAGCTCGTCGCCGGCCTCCAGGGTGTCGTCCTGGCTCGGCACGAGCGGACGGCCGTCGCGCACGATGGTCGCGAGCGTGACGTCGGCCGGCCACACCACGCGGCCCAGCCGGGTCCCCGCGACACGGGAGTCGGCGGGCAGCGTCAGCTCGAGCAGGTCGGCGCGCGACTGGCGGAAGCTGAAGATCCGCACCAGGTCGCCCACGGCGACCGCCTCCTCGACCATCGCCGTCATGATGCGCGGCGTCGAGACCGCGACGTCCACGCCCCACGACTGGTCGAACATCCACTCGTTCTTCGGGTTGTTCACGCGCGCGACGGTGCGCGGCACCCCGAACTCCGTCTTGCCCAGCAGCGAGAAGACGAGGTTGACCTTGTCGTCGCCGGTGGCGCCCACGACGACGTCGGCCTGCTCCAGCTCGGAGGCCTCCAGCGCCGGGAGCTCGCACGCGTCCGCGAGAACCCACTCCGCCTCCGGCACCTGCGAGACCCGCATGGCCGAGGCGTTCTTGTCGATGAGGGTCACCTCGTGGTCGTGGCTCAGCAGCTCACGGGCGATCGACCGGCCCACGGACCCGGCCCCTGCGATGACTACGCGCATCAGTCCTCCTCGGCGGGCGGCGCGGCGGTGAGGATCCGCTCGACGTCGGCGGAGCTGTCCGCCGTCATGAGCATGTGCAGCACGTCGTTCTCCTGGAGCACGATGTCGGGGGTGGGCAGCACCGCCGAGGTGTACCGGGTGACGAACGCGACGCGCGCGCCCGTGGCGGCCTCGATGTGGAGGACCGGCCGGCCGACCCAGCGCCGGTGGTAGTCGATCTGCGCGAGGCGGACCGTACCCGACGGGTCGAGGTACTCGTAGGTGGCGCCCATGGGCAGCATCCGCCGCAGCACCTGGTCCGCGGTCCAGCGCACGGTGGCGACGGTCGGGATGCCCAGGCGCTGGTAGATCTCCGCGCGGTGCGGGTCGTAGATGCGGGCCACGACGTTGTCGACGCCGTAGGTCTCGCGCACCACCCGGGCGGACAGGATGTTCGAGTTGTCGCCGTCGGACACCGCGGCGAACCCGTACGCGTCCTCGATCCCGGCCTGGACCAGCATGTCCCGGTCGAAGCCCACGCCGGTCACCTTCTTGCCCGAGAAGTCCGCGGGAAGACGCCGGAACGCGTCGGGGTTCTGATCGATGACGGCCACGGAGTGCCCGCGGCCCTCGATCTCCTGGGCGAGGCTCGAACCCACACGGCCGCAGCCCATGATCACGAAGTGCACGTACGGAACGCTACCGCGCCGTCCGGGCTTTGGTGCGCCACCGGCTACCGGCAGGCATAGAGTCTTCCAACGTGTCGGACATCGTCGATGCGGCCAAACGACTACTGGTCGGCCGCCCCATGCGCAGCGAGAGCCTCGGGCACACGCTGCTGCCCAAGCGGATCGCCCTCCCGGTCTTCGCCTCGGACGCCCTCTCCTCGGTCGCGTACGCGCCCGACGAGATCCTCCTGACCCTCTCCCTGGCCGGTATCGCCGCAGTCGCGTTCTCGCCATGGGTGGGTCTCGTGGTCGTCGTCGTGCTGCTCATCGTCGTCGCGTCCTACCGGCAGAACGTCCACGCGTACCCGTCCGGCGGCGGCGACTACGAGGTCGCGACCGTCAACCTCGGCCCGAAGGCGGGCGTCGGCGTGGCGTCGGCGCTGCTCGTCGACTACGTGCTCACCGTCGCGGTGTCCATCTCGTCGGCGGCCCAGTACGCGTCCGCCGCCATCCCCGGCCTGCGCGGGCACGAGGCGGCCGCCGCGGTGGTCGCCGTCGTGCTGCTCACCCTGATCAACCTGCGCGGCGTCAAGGAGTCGGGCACCGCGTTCGCGATCCCCGTCTACTGCTACATGGCGATCATCGGGGCCCTGATCGTCACCGGCGCGTTCCGGTTCTTCGCCGGGGACCTGCCGAAGGCCCAGAGCGCCGAGTTCGAGCTCACCGGCGAGGCCGCGTTCGACCAGGGCCTCGTCGGCGTCGCCGGCGCGTTCCTCCTGGCCCGCGCGTTCGCGTCGGGCTGCGCCGCCCTGACCGGCGTCGAGGCCATCAGCAACGGCGTGCCGTCGTTCCGCAAGCCGAAGTCGCGCAACGCCGCGACCACGCTCCTGCTGCTCGGCAGCATCTCCTCGACGATGATCATCTCGATCCTGCTGCTCGCCCAGGCCACCGGGGTCAAGTTCGCCGAGGACCCGCACGAGCAGCTCGAGCTGAACGGCGAGGCCGTCTCGTCGTCCTACGTGCAGATCCCCGTGATCGGGCAGCTCGCCGAGGCGGTGTTCTCCGGCTTCTCGCCGGCCTTCTACGCGGTCTCCGCGGTCACGGGCCTGATCCTGGTGCTCGCGGCGAACACCGCCTTCAACGGGTTCCCGGTGCTCGGCTCGATCCTCGCGCGCGACGGCTACCTGCCGCGCCAGCTGCACACCCGCGGCGACCGCCTCGCGTTCTCGAACGGCATCGTCGCGCTCGCGGTCGCCGCGATCGTCCTGATCGTCGTCTTCGACGCCGAGTCCACGCGCCTCATCCAGCTCTACATCGTGGGCGTGTTCGTGTCGTTCACGCTGTCCCAGCTGGGCATGCTGCGGCACTGGACGCGGGAGCTGCGCACCCAGCCGAACCCCGTGGTGCGCAGCCGGATGAAGCGCTCGCGGCTGGTCAACGGCGTGGGTTTCGGGCTCACCGGGACCGTGCTGGTCATCGTGCTGATCACCAAGTTCACCCACGGCGCCTGGATCACGCTGCTGGCGATGGGCATCCTGTTCGTCCTCATGCGGGGGATCCGCAAGCACTACGACCGCGTGCGCGACGAGCTCGCGCTCGACGACGTCTCCGCCGCCCGCGCGCTGCCCAGCCGGGTGCACGCCGTGGTGCTGGTCTCCAAGGTGCACAAGCCGACGATGCGGGCCCTGGCGTACGCGCGCGCCGCGCGCCCCAACGTGATCGAGGCGGTCACCGTCGGCGTCGACCGGGAGGACATCGACGGTCTCGTCGCCGAGTGGGAGGCCCTCGACCTGCCGGTCCCGCTGCGGATCCTCGACTCGCCGTACCGCGAGATCACCAGGCCCGTGCTGAAGTACGTGCGGTCCGTGCGTCGCGAGTCGCCGCGCGACCTCGTGATCGTCTACATCCCCGAGTACGTCGTGGGCCACTGGTGGGAGCAGCTGCTGCACAACCAGTCGGCGCTGCGGCTCAAGGGCAGCCTGCTGTTCACGCCGGGCGTCGTCGTGGCGTCGGTGCCGTGGCAGCTCGCCTCGTCCCGCGGCCACACCGGCCTTGAGGACGACACCTTCCTGAACGGCAGGCGGATGTAACCAGGGGATACTGGGGGCATGCCCCGCAACCCCGACCGTCGTTCCGCGCCTGCCAACCCCGATTCGGGCGGTCGCCCGCGCCGTCGTCCGCAGCGCTCCCCGCGGCCGGACCGCGGCCGCCGCGTGAGCGACGTCCCCGCCCCCGAGGTGGGGACCGAGGTCGAGCTGGAGGTCGGCCCCGTCGCGCACGGCGGCCACTGCGTGGCCCGCCTGGACGGCCGCGTCGTCTTCGTGCGGCACACCCTGCCCGGCGAACGCGTCCGCGCCCGGGTCACCGAGGGCGGCCCGAGCTTCTGGCGCGCCGACGCCGTCGAGGTGCTGGAGGCTTCGCCCGACCGGGTGGAGCCCGCCTGGCCCGCGGCCGGGCCTGACGGCGCGGGCGGCGGCGAGCTGTCGCACGTCGCGATGCCGGCGCAGCGGCACTGGAAGAAGACGGTGCTCGTCGAGCAGCTGCAGCGCCTGGCCCGTATCGATCCCGAGTGGCTGGCGAGCGAGGTCACCGTCGAGGCCGCGCCCGGCGACGACGAGCGGCGCGGCCTGCACTACCGCACTCGCATCGAGCTCGTGGCCGACGCCGACGGGCACGCCGGCCAGCGTGCCCACCGCGGGCACCGGGTGATCGCGCTGAAGAAGATGCCGCTCGCCACCCCGGAGCTCATGGACTTCGCCGTGGCGGAGGACGTCTTCACGCGGATCTGGACGCCGGGCGCGCAGCTCAAGCTGGTGGCGCCGTCCGAGGGCGAGCCCGTGCTGCTGGTCGACGGCGAACCGTGGCGCCGCGGCAAGCCCGACACCCGGCCCAACGCCCGCCGCTCCGTGAGCGAGTTCGTGGCCGGGCCGTGGGGCACGCACCGCTTCCGCGTGGCGGCCGGCGGGTTCTGGCAGGTGCACCGCGAGGCGCCGTCCCTGCTGACGCGGGCCGTGCTGGACGCGTCCGGCGCGACGGCCGGCGAGCTCGTCGGGGCCACCGTCCTCGACCTCTACTCCGGCGCCGGGCTGTTCACGCTGCCGCTCGCGGAGGCCGTCGGGCCGAACGGCCGGGTGGTGGCCGTCGAGGGCGACGAGCAGGCGTCGAAGGACGCCCGCCGCAACGCGCACGCGTACGAGCAGGTGTCGCTCGAGGTGGGCGCCGTCGAGCGGGTAATGGAGGGAGGGCGGGGGGAGGACAGCAGCGTGCCGACGGCCGACGTCGTGGTGCTGGACCCGCCGCGTTCGGGCGCCGGACGGGCGGTCGTCGACGCGATCGCCGCCCGCGCCCCGCGCCGCATCGTGTACGTGGCGTGCGACCCGGCGGCGCTCGCGCGTGACGTCGGCTATCTCGCCGCGCACGGTTACACGCTCTCCGGAGTGCGCGGGTTCGACCTGTTCCCGCACACGCACCACGTCGAGGCGGTAGCGGTGCTGGACCGTCAGGACTGACGGATCTATGGCGAAAACTCCCAGGTCGGAGCGCATAGGATGCGCATCGTGAAGCGGTGGTTGGTGGGCGGCGGCATCGCCGTGTCGGTGGTGGCGGCGTTCGCGGTCGCCGTCCTGGTGGGTATGGTCCTGGGGGCCGGCGGCATCGCCCTCGGCGGGGCGGGCGGGGCGCTCGCGCCCGCACCGAGGAGCGCGCCCTCGGTCTGGGCCCAGTCGCCCTCGCCGTCGCCGTCCCCGGTGGTCGAGCAGGAGCCGGTGGTCCTCTTCGTCGGCGACTCCTACACCGTCGGGCAGGGCACGACGTCGCCCGAGCTGCGGTGGAGCACCCGCGTGTCCGAGGAGTTGGGCTGGCAGGAGCTCAACGTGGCCGTCGGCGGCACCGGGTTCGTCAAGGGCAACGCGAAGCGCGACAACTACCCCACCCAGCTCCGGTCGGTAGCCCCGGGCAGCGTGGACATCGTGGTGATCGCCGGTGGGCAGAACGACTTCAAGACGCTGCGGAGGGACCCCGCGCGGGTCTTCGACGCGGTGGCCGACACGTACGCCCTGGCCGCGCTGCGGTTCCCGGACGCCGAGATCGTGGCCGTCGGGCCCTCCACCCCGCGGGCGGTCGGCCTGGAGGCGCGTGCCCTGGACAGCGCGGTGCGCGCCGCGGCGGCCGCCCGCGGGGCGGCGTACGTCTCGCTGCTGGACCCCAACATCGTCCAGGGCGGCCTGGTGCACGCCGACGGGGTCCACACGACCGACACGGGCAACGCGCGGATCGCGGAGCGGGTGCTGGCGACGCTGCAGGCCGACCAGCCGCAGACGGGTGCCCGGCCGGCAGATATCTTGACGTCAAGATAAGTGCGTTATGCTGGCCTGAGCAGCCCGGCCTAGGCTGGGTGAAGCCCCCTGGAACCCATGCGAAGGCTCCTTCGCGCGATGACCGCGCCTGTGAGAGCCGACGCACCGTCAGCCCCGCAGAAGGAGCCACAGTGAGCACCGTGGACACGTTCGGATCGAAGGGAACGCTGGAGGTCTCCGGCAAGTCCTACGAGATCTTCCGGCTCAACGCGGTCGAGGGGGTCGAGCGCCTCCCGTACTCCCTGAAGATCCTCGCCGAGAACCTCCTGCGCACCGAGGACGGCGCGAACATCACCGCCGACCACGTGCGCGCCCTCGCGTCCTGGGACCCGGACGCACAGCCCGACACCGAGATCCAGTTCACGCCGGCGCGCGTGATCATGCAGGACTTCACCGGCGTGCCCTGCGTCGTCGACCTCGCCACCATGCGCGAGGCGGTCGCCTCGCTCGGCGGCGACGCCACCAGGATCAACCCGCTGGCCCCCGCCGAGATGGTCATCGACCACTCCGTGCAGATCGACGTCGCCGGCCGCGCGGACGCATTCGCGCGCAACGTCGAGTTCGAGTACCAGCGCAACCACGAGCGCTACCAGTTCCTGCGCTGGGGCCAGACGGCGTTCGACGACTTCAAGGTCGTCCCGCCGGGCACCGGCATCGTGCACCAGGTCAACATCGAGTACCTGGCGCGCACGGTCATGACCCGTGAGGTCGACGGCGCGCTGCGCGCGTACCCCGACACCTGCGTCGGCACCGACTCGCACACCACGATGGTCAACGGCCTGGGCGTGCTCGGCTGGGGCGTCGGTGGCATCGAGGCCGAGGCCGCGATGCTGGGCCAGCCCGTGTCGATGCTGATCCCGCGCGTGGTCGGCTTCAAGCTCAGCGGCTCGATCCCGGCGGCCGTGACGGCCACCGACGTCGTGCTCACGATCACGCAGATGCTGCGCCAGCACGGCGTCGTCGGCAAGTTCGTCGAGTTCTACGGCGAGGGCGTGGCCCAGGTGCCGCTCGCGAACCGCGCCACCATCGGCAACATGTCGCCGGAGTTCGGCTCGACGGCCGCGATCTTCCCGATCGACTCCGTCACCGTCGACTACCTGCGCCTGACCGGCCGCTCCGAGGAGCAGCTCGCGCTCGTCGAGGCGTACGCCAAGGAGCAGGGCCTCTGGCTCGACGCCGACTCCCCGGAGCCGGTGTTCTCCGAGTACCTCGAGCTCGACCTGTCGACGGTCGTGCCGTCGATCGCCGGGCCGAAGCGCCCGCAGGACCGCATCGAGCTGACGAACGCCAAGTCGGCGTTCCTGCACGACCTGCCCAACTACGCCCCCGACTTCGCGGACGTGGACGAGGCCGGCCGCGAGTCGTTCCCCGCGTCCGACTCGCCGGCGCCCGCCGCGAACGGCCGCAAGCACGTGCACGTCACGAACAGCGAGGGCAAGGAGTTCGAGCTGTTCCACGGCGCCGTCGCGATCGCGTCGATCACGTCGTGCACCAACACCTCGAACCCGTCGGTCATGATCGCCGCGGCGCTGCTCGCCAAGAACGCCGTCGAGAAGGGCCTCGTGTCCAAGCCGTGGGTCAAGACGTCCATGGCGCCGGGCTCGCAGGTCGTGACGAACTACTACGAGAAGGCCGGCCTGTGGCCGTACCTCGAGAAGCTGGGCTTCCACCTGGTCGGCTACGGCTGCGCCACGTGCATCGGCAACTCGGGCCCGCTCGACGAGAAGGTCTCCGAGGCCGTCAACGAGCACGACCTGTCGGTCGTCTCGGTGCTCTCGGGCAACCGTAACTTCGAGGGCCGGATCAACCCGGACGTCAAGATGAACTACCTGGCGTCCCCGCCGCTGGTCATCGCGTACGCCCTGGCCGGCACCATGGAGTTCGACTTCGAGCACGACCCGCTGGGTCGCGACGAGGCCGGCAACCCGGTGTTCCTGCGGGACCTGTGGCCCACGCCGGACGAGGTCGAGGCGACCATCGCGTCGTCCATCGACCGCAAGATGTTCGAGTCCGACTACGCCGACGTGTTCAAGGGCGACGAGCGCTGGGCCGCCCTGGAGACCCCCGAGGGCGACACGTTCGCCTGGGACCCGGAGTCGACGTACGTGCGCAAGCCCCCGTACTTCGACGGCATGGGCATGACGCCGGAGCCCGTCACCGACTTCTCGGGCGCCCGCGTGCTCGCCAAGCTCGGCGACTCGGTCACCACCGACCACATCAGCCCGGCCGGCTCCATCAAGCCGGACAGCCCGGCGGGCAAGTACCTCGCCGACCACGGTGTGGGCCGTCGCGACTTCAACTCCTACGGCTCGCGCCGCGGTAACCACGAGGTCATGATCCGCGGCACGTTCGCGAACATCCGGCTGCGCAACCAGCTGCTGAACGACGTCGAGGGTGGCTTCACCTTCAACTTCGTCAAGAACGCGCAGGACACGATCTACGACGCCGCGCAGGACTACGCGGCGGCCGGCACCCCGCTCGTGGTGCTCGGCGGCAAGGAGTACGGCTCCGGCTCGTCGCGTGACTGGGCCGCCAAGGGCACCGCGCTCCTGGGCGTCAAGGCCGTCATCACGGAGAGCTTCGAGCGGATCCACCGCTCGAACCTCATCGGCATGGGCGTGCTGCCGCTGCAGTTCCCGGCCGGCCAGAACGCCGACTCGCTGGGCCTGGACGGCACCGAGGTCTTCGACGTCACCGGCGTTACGGCGCTCAACGAGGGCGTCACGCCCGAGACGGTCAAGGTCACCGCGACCAAGGCCGACGGCACCAAGGTCGAGTTCGACGCCGTCGTCCGTATCGACACCCCGGGCGAGGCGGACTACTACCGCAACGGCGGCATCCTGCAGTACGTCCTCCGCTCGCTGGTCGCCTGACCCAAAGGCCTGCCGAAGTAGAGCGCCTGTCCGGGTCTCCCTGGTTTCGCCAGGGAGACCCGGACAGGCGCTCTACTTCGGCAGGCCGTTCGGCTACCGACCGACGTCGCTGCGCTTGGCTACGTTGATCAGCTTGACGCGCTTCGTCTCGGTGATGACGCCGTCCGCCCGGAGCTGGTCGGCGACCTGGGTGACGTGGCGCACGAACGCCCAGTGGCTCACCCACTGCCCGTCGGCGTCGATCAGGTCGGCGATCGTGCACCCGTTACCCGTGTCGACGTTGGCGACCTTGCTGTCGACGTCCCCCATGATCACCGTGGGGCGCTCGTCGGAGACCGGGCACGCGTCGATCCCCTCACGGGCGATCGAGAACCTGAGCGTCCCCGTCCGCGTTACGTTCCCGGCGTTGTCGGTCGCCCGGTACCCGAGCTCGTGCGCTCCGCCCGCCGTGACCACGATCGGCCCCGTGTACTCCCGGAAGATGAAGTCGTCGAGCGCGTACTCGATGAACGCCACCCCGGACTCACCGTCGCGGGCATTGATGGTGATGGTCGCCGAGTCGATGTAGAACCCCTCGTCGTCCTGCTCCCCGTCGACCTGTGCCGACGCGATCGGCTGCGTCGTGTCCGGCGGGTCCGCGCCGCCGACGACCACCAGGTCGACCTTGCCGGGCTGCGAGACGTTCCCGGAGTTGTCGGTGGCCCGGTAGGTCAGCGTGTGCGGGCCCGTCACATCGACCACCACGGGAGCCGTGTAGGCCTTGTAGCCGGCGCCGTCCAGGTTGTACTCCACGCTCTTGACGCCCGTTCCGGCGTCCTCGGCCAGGAGGCTCACCGTCGCGGAGCCGACGTACGTGCCGTCGGCGTCCTGCTCGCCCGTGACCTCCGCGGTGACGGACGGCGGGGTGGTGTCCTCCTGCGAGGGTTCCACGACGGTGAACGTCGCGGAACCGGGTGCGGAGACGTTGCCGGCGTTGTCCGTGGCCCGGTAGGCCACGGTGTGCTCACCGACCGTGTCGACGACCACGGGGTCGGTGTAGGGCGCGTACTCGCCACCGTCGAGCGCGTACTCGACGCTCGCCACGCCCGAGCCGGCGTCCACCGCCCTCAGGTTCACGGTGGCGGTGCCGACGTAGGCGCCGTTGTCGTCGAGCTCGCCCGTCACCTCGGGGGTGACGGTGGGTGCCGTCGTGTCCTCCCCGTCGGAGGGCACCACCGTCACGTGCGCCATCTCGGGTTCCGAGACGTTGCCCGCGTTGTCGGTGGCGCGGTACTCGAGCATGTACATGCCCGGCTCGTCGAGCACGACGGGCTCGCCGTAGGGCACGTACGTGCCGCCGTCGAGCGAGTACTCGACGGAGGCGACGCCGGAGCCGGCGTCCTCGGCCGTGAGGCTCACGGTGGCCGAGCCGATGTAGGCGCCGTCGGCGTCCTGCTGGCCCGCGACGTCGGCGGTCACCACCGGTGCCGTGGTGTCCTCGCCCGGGTCCTCCGTGACCACGAGCTCGCCCACCATCGTGCTGTGCCCGGGGATGGCACAGAAGTACCGGTACTTGCCCGGGGTGAGGACCACCTCGGCCTCGTAGCGGCCGCCGTTCTCGTCGAACGGGTTGGCCAGGATGTCCAGCGTGATGTCGTGGTTGTACCCCGGGGTGCTGGTGTCGAACGTCAGCGTGTGCGACATGCCGATGTTGTTGCCGGTCGCCGCGCTGTTCTCGAACACGATGGTCGCCGCCCCGGCGGTCGCCGTGGCGGGCGCCGAGGCGTACCGCGAGACGCTGGCGTCAGCGGTCCAGGTCAGTACCTGGTCCGCTGCCTGGTCGGTCGCCTCCGCGGCCGCCGGGGTGGCGGACCGCGCGGACGAGAGCTCGCCGCGGTACTCCGCGGCGGTGGCCGCCGGGGCCAGCGGCAGCACCACGAGGGCGCTGGCCGCGGCCCCGGCGAGGAGCCGGACCACTCTCTGTCGAGACAATCTGTGTCTGAACATGGGGACGCCTCTCTTCTTGGCTGACGCGGTCACAGGTCGCGCACCCGGATGTTGCGGAACTCCATGGCGTCGGCGTCGCTGTGGTTCTGCAGGCCGATGAAGCCGCTGAGGAACTGCCGCAGGTCGGTCGGCGGGTCGCCGGCGCGCGAGGACTCCTTGCCCGGCGAGTTCTCGAACTCGTTGATGACCGCGCCGTTTCGGATGATCGTGTACTGCTGGCCGACCACCTGGATCTCGTACTCGTTCCACTCGCCCTTCGGGGTGACCCCCGCCTGGGGCAGGCCGTTCGAGTCGAAGTTGTACACCGACCCCGTCTTCTGGGGTTCGCCCGTCGGCCCGTCGTACAGCTGGATCTCGTGGCCGCAGTAGATCGCCACCCAGGCCTCGGCGTCGGTCAGCTGACCGCACTCGGGACGCTCGTCCCGCGGCACGCGCGGGTCGGGGAACCGGGTGAAGACACCGCTGTTCGCGTAGCCGGTGCCCGGCGCGACGTCCTTGAACTCCAGCTTCAGGGAGAAGTCCTCGAGCTCCTCGCCCGGGTGCCAGAGCATCCCGAGCCCGCCCTGGGCCCGGATGGACCCGTCGTCGCGGAGGTCGAAGTTCCCGCCCGGTGCCTGCCGCCAGTCGGCGAGCGTCTCCGCCGTACCGTCGAAGAGCCACCGGTACCCGGAGTGGGCGTCGGTCCCGATGTCCGACGCCTTCGCGGCCTGGACCAGCTTCGTCTGCGCGGCCTTCGTGATGACCTTGTCCGCCACGAGCTGGTTGGTCACGGCGGTCACGTGGTTCACGAACCGGCCGTTGGTGTCCCAGTCACGCTCGTCGTTGATCAGGTCGTTGATGGTGCAGCCGCCCAGGTCGACGCTCGCCACGCTGGTCTTGGTGGTACCGATCCAGACGTTCTTGCGGTCGTCCGGGATGGTGCACGTCGTCTCGACGGGGACGTCGAGAGTTGTCTTGTCGCCGTCGGCGTAGGTCACGGTGAGGGTCGCGTCGTAGCTGCCGACCCTCTTGTAGGTGTGCCGCGGGTTCGCCTCGGTCGAGGTGCTCCCGTCCCCGAAGTCCCAGGCGTAGGAGACGCCGCCCGATTCGCCGCCCGTGAAGGCGACGGTGAGCGGGCTGCTCTGCACGCTGGCCCCGGAGCCGGCCGGCGTCGGTGTCGGCGCGCCGCCCTTGTAGGAGATCCGGGTGAGCTTCTGCCGGTCGGTCAGCGAGAAGAAGCCGCCGCCGTAGTCGAGCAGGTACAGCGCCCCGTCCGGACCGAACTTGGCGTCCATCCACTGGTCGACGTCGTCGTTGCCGTTGCCGCCCTGGACGATCTGGCGCAGGTCCTCGGCGAAGACCGGGGGAGCTGCCTCGTCCACCGTGTCCGGGTTCACCGTGACGGCGATCCGGTTGTTCGAGTTGGACTGGTCACCGATGAACCACTTGTTGTCCCAGTACGCGGGCCAGGCGACGCCGCTGGAGGTGTCCACCTCGGACCGGTGGTAGGTCGGGCCGTTCATGATCGCCTGACCGCCACCCCGCAGGTACGGCTGGGTGTAGGTCGCCTCGGCGTCCACGTACGACGGGATGCCGTTCTCGCCCTCGGGGAAGACCGGTCCGCCGCCGCTCGGCGAGTACCAGATCATGTTGTCGCGCACCGGCGGCAGGTCCACCAGGCCCGTGTTGCGCGGCGAGGTGTTCTTCGGGTTGTCGCAGTCGTACCAGCCGGTCAGGACCGTCGCGTCCTCGTTGCTGCGGTCCCGGTAGGGCTGCCCGTTACCCATGCAGTAGGGCCAGCCCTGGTTGCCCGCCGAGGTGATGATCGTGGCGGTCTCGTACTTCGCCGGCCCGAGCTCCGGGTCCGGCAGACCAGCGTCCGGCCCCACCCACGCCGCCGTCAGCCAGTCGTTCTCCTTGTCGTAGGCCAGGCGCGAGATGTTGCGCACGCCCATCACGTAGATCTCCGGGCGCGTCTTGTCGCCCGGGTCGTCGGCCTCGGGGAACAGGTTCCCCTCGGGAATCGTGATCGTGCCGTCCGGCTCCGGATGGATCCGCAGGATCTTGCCGTTCAGGTCGTTCGTGTTACCGGCCGTGCGCCGGGCGTCCTGGAACGAGATGCCCGCGTACTCCTGGGTCCAGTTGTTGCCCGAGTAGCCACCGGAACCGCCCGAGGAGTTGGCGTCGCCGGAACCGATGTACAGGTTGCCGTCGTTGTCGAAGTCCATGCCGCCACCCGCGTGGCAGCAGCTGTGGATCTGCGTCTCCCACTCCAGCAGGTCCTTGCGCGTGGACTGGTCGATCGTGTTCGCCTCGGCGTCGTACGTGAAGCGCGAGACCGTCCGCTTGCCGACGCGGCGCTCGCGGTCGATCGACTCGTGCGGCATCCAGTAGAGGTAGATCCACTGGTTGTCGTCGAAGTTCGGGTCGAGGGTCAGCCCCAGCAGGCCCTCCTCGTTCTTGACCAGCTCGCTGCCGCTGCCGCGGTTACCCATGACGTCGAGGGTGGTCAGGAGCTTCGTGGTCCCCGAGTCCGGGTCCCAGCGGTGGACCGTGCCGCAGCCGAGCCCCACCTTCGGGTCGTCCCACGAGACCACCGGACCGGACGGGCAGGCGGCCTTGCCGATGTAGAAGACGCCGCCGTCGGGCGCCACGGTCAGGCCGTGGGGCTCGCCGATCTGGTCGAGCTTGCCCGCCGCGTTCTTCACCGTCAGGCGCTCGGCCTCGTAGTTCGCCGCGATGGTCGCCTGGCAGTCGCCGCGCACCATGCCCGTCGACCAGAGCAGGCCGCCCAGCAGGTGGTCGCGGAACTCGTCCTCCGCGTAGGTCTCGGCGGTGCCGCCCATGCCGGTGTAGAACGACCGGCCGCCGTCGTAGTCACGGCACCACGAGATCGGGTGGAACGGGCCGTTCGCGCTCTCGCCCGGCTCGTAGTCCCACTCCTGCACCTGCGCGATCGTGTGCACCTCGCCGATCGGGTTCGGCGACCAGTTCAGCCAGCGGTCCGAGCGGGTCCAGTTCAGCGGCAGCCCGTCGTTGGCCGGGTGCGCCCGGTCGACGACGTTGACCGTCGCCTCCTGCACCGGGACCTCGGGGGCGGGCTCCTCCTCGCCCGTGCCGTCGAAGAGCTGGATCTCGGCGAGCTGGGTCAGGTCGTCACCCGCGTTCGCCGTGATGTCGAGCCGGTAGTGCTGGTAGGCCGTCTCGTTCTCGAACCGGTAGTCCATCGGGGTGAACCGGTCGGGGAACTCCTGGTCCGCCTGGGTGTCGAGGTCGGTCCACGTCTCGCCGTCGGTGGAACCCTGCAGCGTCCAGTTCTTTGGGTCGCGGCCCGCGAAGTCGTTCGCCGACGTCAGCGCGTACCGCGTGGCGACGACGGCCTCCTCCATCTCGAGGTCGATGGTCGCCGTCGGCTCGAAGGCGAGCCACTTGGTGTTCGAGTCGCCGTCGATCAGGTTCTCGGCGTCCTCGTTCGGCGGGTTCTCCGCGTTCGCGCTGACGCTCGCGACGGCCAGCGGGTCCGGCAGGTTGCCCGCCGGGCGGGTGCCGATCAGGCCCGTGAACCACTGCGAGCGGTCCTGCGCGCGTGCGGCGTCGCGGATGCCGAGGAAGCCGCCGCCGTCCTGCACGTAGGCCTTGAGCGCGTCCTCCTGCGCGGTGCTGAGCTCGACGCCCTCGGCGGACAGGAAGACGACGCCGCGGAACGCCGCGAGGTTCTGCGCGGTGAAGGCCCTCGGGTCGCTCGCGGTGCGCACGCTGAACCCGTGCTCCGCGCCCAGCTCCTTGATCGTCCTGGTCGCGGCCGCCACGGGGTCGGCCTGCTTGTCCGGCGCGCCGTGGAACACGAGCACGTTGATGTCTGCCGCGTCCTCGGCGAGTGCCACGGGCGCGACGGCCACCGGGGCGGCGTCGGCCGTCGTGGTCCGCTGGGCCTGGGCGGGGACCGTGGCCAGCCCCATGACGAGTGCGGTGCCGGCTGCCGCGGCGAGTGCGCCGCGTACCGACCTGCGCGGGGCTGCCGCCCCGAGGATCCTGCGTCTTCCTGTCCGTTCCATCACTGCTCCCTTGCGCGTGATCGATGCGTGCGGTCAGTGGCCGGAGTGGGCCGTGCTGGTCTCTGTGCTGGACTTTGTGCTGGACTTTGTGCTGGTCTCTGTGGAGGACTGGCTGGAGGACTGGGCGGCGCCGCTGGTCAGGTGGCCGCCGTGCTCGTGGAACCTGTCGATGGCGTCCTGTGCGCCGGCGGGCATGGAGCCGTCCGCGTTGCGGACCAGGAAGACCCCGGCCATGCCGCCGTCCGAGTGGAACTGGACGTGGCAGTGGTACATCCACGCGCCCGCGCCGACCTTCTGGCCGGCCTTCACCTGGAACCCGAACGAGTCGCCCGGGTTGAGGTCGCGGGTGTCGATCACCTGGCTCGGGTCGTCCGGTCCGGTCAGGTAGCCGGTCCGGTTGTTCGCCCAGCGGTGGGCGTGCAGGTGGAAGGTGTGGAGCTGGTCGCCGTGCCCGATCGCGACGAACTCGACGGTCTCGCCGAGGTTCGCCTCGAACATCGGGGTGTCGGGGGCTGTCTTGTTGTTGATGGTCATGTCGTTGAACACGACCGTGTAGGTGCGGTCGGGCACGATGTCGCCCCTGCGCCGCACGACGAGCCCGCCGTACAGGCCGGCGCGCAGGCCCGCGGTGCCGTGCTCGCCGCCCAGCGCATGGTCGTGGTAGTGCCAGTAGCCGGCGCTGCCGGGCAGCCAGTGACCGTCGTCCAGCTGGGTCTGCACGTGGCTGCCCCAGGTGTACGTGCGGGTCTCGCCGGGCTCGTTGAAGGAGTCGTTGAACGGGCTGCCGTCCGACTCGGTCTTGTAGTCGACACCGTGCGGGTGGATGGACAGGCGCTTGTCGGTGTTGTTCACCAGCTCGATCTGGAGGGTGTCGCCCTCCCACATCTCCAGCAGGGGGCCGGGGATGGTCGCCTTGCCGGGCGTGAGCCCGTAGCCGTAGAGGCCGCCGGGCAGCGGCTCCGCGTAGATGGTGATGTGCCGGGTGGTGCCCAGCGGGCGGACGATCCCGGTCCCCGCCGCGGCGGCGGTGTCCGCGCCGAGCGCCAGCGCCGCGGTCGGCGCCATCAGCCCGGCGAGCGTGCCGGTCAGGATCGAGCGGCGGGATACGGCGCTCTGCGTGGATGGGCTCTGCGGGGATCGGGTTTCAGCGTTGTTCTCAGGCATGCGTCTCCGTTCGACACCGCCGGGCATGCGGATGCGGGCCCGGCGAGACAGGGATCAGGAGGTATGGGGGCTCAGGCGCGCGAGGCCGTCGGCGGCGACGCCGTGGGTGACAGCGTTGTCACGAAGGTGGACCACATCGTCGTTCCCTCCAAGGACGTTGGCTCGTGACCGTCAGCGGCGACGGTCACGCCCTCATGACCCATGCGGCCACCCGTGTCGGAAAGACATGAGATGGCTCGCATGCGTGTTGTGCACCACAAGGTGGCTTTGCGAACCTATGGCGACTTATGCCGAGTGTCAAGCAAAAGTTGAAGGAACAGCGTCAGACTTCTGTGTGGGCGGCTACGGGGGAGGTAGCAGCACCCACACGGCGGTCACGACCAGGATCGCGCCGGTGAGCAGCCCGGTCAGCGGGTGGGCGAGTGCCGCCGTCGGACGCGGGCCGCGCGGTCTGGTGACGGTGCGCAGCACCCAGGCGAGCGGCCAGGCCGCCAGGGCCGCGAGGATCCCCGCCGCGGCGCCCAGGTACAGGAAGGGCACGTCGAGCGTGTTGGCGATGATCGCCACCTGGATCGCCGTGGACAGCGCGACGACCGTCGGGATCAGGTGGAGCCGCGGCTTGCCCGCGGTGACGCCGGCCTTGTCCTCGTCCTTGGCGGCCGCCACCGCCCGCCGGTACTTGCTGGCTATCAGCCCGGTGCACAGCCGGGTCAGGCCGCCGTGGGCCAGGAGCGCCGCGACGTAGATGGCCACCACCCGGCCCGTCACCACCGTGCCGTCGGGCCAGGCGCGCACGGCGGTGACGACGGCGATCACCACGACGCCCCAGGCGGCCACGACCCCCGCTACCGGCAGGAGGCGGGTCCAGGGCCCGGAGTGCCGGACGGTCCAGGCGAACCACAGCGCCGCGAGGACGCCCGTAGCCGCCGCCGCGAGGGCGTGGTCGCTCGCGTACTGCATGGTGATCCCCTTCGCAGAACCGGCGCAGACCGGGCATCAGCGTAGGGTGTTTTCGCAGGTCAGGGAAGTATTTGTGCATTTGGATGGGGTTGGGCCCCCGAGCGGGTGGTCACGCGGACGCCGGGGCCGCCAGGTGGTCGAGGATCCTGGACCGGACCACCGGGTCGCCGAGGATCTTGTTGTGCCCCAGCCCCGTGGTCGTGAAGAGCTCGCTCGTCGCCGCGTGGGCCTCGTGGAGCTGCTCGGACAGGACGTGCGGGTTCATGCGGTCCCCGGCGTCGTGGATCCAGAGCGCGGGGACCGACGCCGGTACGGTGCGCGCCAGCAGGTCGAAGCGTTCGTAGACGTCGGGGTGGCCGGGCAGTCCGTAGCGCTGGACGGCGGTCGCGAAGCGGTCCCGCAGCGCCCAGGGGGAGTCCCGACACCCGGACGAACCAGTCGGTGGCGGAGCGGACCGACGTGAGGGCGGAGATGCCGGTGAACCGCTCGGCCCGGACACCCTCGTGCAAGGCGATCCCGGCAGCGAGCACGCCGAGCGAGTGTCCGACCACTGCCGCCCAGGGTGCGTTCTCGGCGTCGGACAGCCGGCGGATGATGTCGAGGTCGTCGAGCCCGGTACGGCCGCGCCCGCCGGAGTCGCCGTGGGCGGGGGCGTCGTAGGTGACGACCCGGAGCCCGGCGGCGGTGAGGTCCTCGACGATCCGGCCGAACGCCGAGGCGCGGGAGCGCCAGCCGTGGACGAGCAGGACGCCGGGCGCGCCCGGCTCGCCCCAGGAGTAGGTGGCGACCTGGGCGGTCCGACGCACGCCGCCGCGGAATGTGGGGCGGTGTGCGAGAGTGCCGCGGCGGGCGGAGTCGTGGACCTGCCGGTCGGCGAGCCGGACCGGCACCGGGGGGCCGGGCCGCCAGTAGGTGACCGAGCCGAGGGCCAGGGCGAGCGGCGGTGCGGTGCGGCCGAGGGTACGGAACGTCGCGCGGGTGGCGCGCTGTGTCTGGGACACGGAAGACCTCCGGGGCTGGCTGAGACTGGCTGCGGCTGGCTGAACAATCTGTACGATCGTTCGCACACTATCGGATGTGCGAACGGTCGTACACTCTCTTTCATGGATCTCACTACCGACCTGCGCCGTGCCCGGGGTGACCGCACGCGCCGCGCGGTGCTGGACCACGCGGTGCAGGAGGCGTCGGTGAGCGGGCTCGACGCGCTGTCCTTCGGCACGCTCGCCGCCTCCGCGCCCGTGAACAAGAGCGCTATCGCCGGGCTGTTCGGGTCCAAGGAGAAGCTCCAGCTCGCCGCCGTGGAGCGGGCCGCGGAGATCTACCGCGACCACGTGGTCGTCCCGGCGCGCTCCGCTCCGCGGGGCCTGCCACGGCTGTGGGCACTGGTGCTGGCCTGGACCGAGTACTCCCGCACGCGCGTGTTCCGCGGGGGGTGCTTCTTCCGCACGGTCGAGGTCGAGTTCGACATGCGCGAGGGGGGGCCGTGCGGGAGGCGGTCGTGGCGGCCCAGCGGTCCTGGGAGTCGTACGTCCGGCACCAGGTGCGCACGGCGGTCGACGCCGGCGAGCTGTCCCCGGGGACCGACCCCGACCAGGTCGAGTTCGAGGTCAACGCGCTGCTCAACGCCGCCAACGACCGCTCGCTCCTGTACGGCGACGACGCCGTGTACGGGCGGACCGAAGCGGCGGTCCGGGCGCTCCTGGTGGCGCACGGGGCTGCCCCGGCCGCGCTGCGCTGATCCTGCGGCGCTGATCCCGCGGCGCCGATCTTGCCGCTCTGACCTGCGGTGTCGAGCGATGGCCAAATGTTTCAAGCCGGTATACATGTGCTCGTTACCCTCTGTTCATGGTGCTGCGGAACGAAGGTCCTGACGACGCGTCCGTCCCACCTGCGGCCGTCCCGCTCGCCACCACCCGCTGGGGCGCCGGACCCGGGAGGGCGCTCCTGCTGCACGGCACCGTGTCGGCCGGCGCCACCTGGTGGCAGCTCGCGGAGACCCTCGCGGCGGACGGCTACGAGGTGCTCGCCCCCGACCTGCGGGGCCACGGGACGAGCCCGCGCGCCGACTCCTACCTGCTCGCCGACCACGTCGCCGACGTACGTGCTCTCGGCACCGGCTGGGACCTCGTGGTGGGACACGGCCTCGGGGGCCTGCTCGGTGCGCTGGCCGCCGATGCCGACGCCGGCTCCGACCGCAGGTTCGCGCGCCGCCTGGTGCTGCTCGACCCCGCGCTCGACATCCCGGACGACCGGTTCGAGACCGGCGCGGCGGTGGAGATCGCCGAGGCAGTCCACCCGCGCTCGCCCCGGGCGGTGCAGGCGGCGCACCCGGCCTGGGACCGGCGCGACGTCACGGCGGTCGCGGACGCCGCGAAGGCCGCCGACGCCACGGCGGTGGCGCGCACCCTGCGGGACAACACGCCGTGGCGGTACACCGGCGTCATCAGCCGCCTCGTGGTCCCCACGCTCGTGCTGAGCGCCGACCCCGCGCACGGCGCCCTGTTCCCGTCTCCCACCGGCGTCGAGCTCATGATCCGCAACCCGAGCGTGCGGGTGCGGATGGTGGTGGGCGCGGGGCACGCTGTGCACCGCGACCGTGCCGCCGCCGTGTCGGCCGCCATCCGGTCGTTCCTCTGGTGAGCGTTCCTCTTGCGAACGTTCCTCTGTGCGGGGGCCTCGGGAACCGGAGTTAAGGTCGGGCAGTGAGCTCCTCCGCATCCGCACGCAAGCAGCTGGTCGCGCTCGCCGAACAGGGCTTCGACGGGCCGTGGCGGCACGCGCGCGGTGGCTTCACGAGCGAAGCCCGTCCCGCCTCGGTCCTCGTGCTGTTCGGCGTCCTGGACGACCTGGCCACCGACCGGGACGACCACGACCTCGCGGTGCCCGCCGACCTCGACGTGCTGCTGCTCGCGCGGGCCGCGACGCTGCGCAGCCACGCCGGCCAGGTCGCCTTCCCGGGCGGACGCGCCGACGACGGGGAGGACGCCGTGGCCGCCGCCCTGCGCGAGGCCGTCGAGGAGACGGGGCTGGACCCGGCAGGCGTCGAGGTGCTCGGCGCGTTCGACGAGCTGCCCATGCCGGTCAGCAACCACGTGGTCACCCCGGTGCTCGGCTGGTGGGCCCGGCCCACACCCGTCGGCGTCGTCGACGCCGCCGAGTCCGCGCACGTCTTCCGCGCCCCCGTGGCCGACCTGCTGGACCCCGCCAACCGCTTCACCACCGTGCTGCGCCGCGGCAACCAGACCTGGCGCGGCCCGGGCTTCCACGTGCACGACGGCGACCTCACCCACCTCGTGTGGGGGTTCACCGCCGGGATCCTGGACGCCATGTTCGACCAGCTCGGCTGGACCGAGGACTGGGACCGCACCAAGGAGCTCGGCATCTCGTGAGGTTCACGACCCGCACCCGCGACGCCGTGCGCGACGCCCTCGTGGAGACCGCCCGGGCGGACGACGCCGTGGCGGCCGCCGCGCTCGTCGGCTCCGGCGCCACGGGGCGCGAGGACGAGTGGTCGGACATCGACCTGGTGCTCCGGGTCGCCGCCGACGCCGACCCGGCCGACGTCGCGGCCCGGTGGACGGAGTCCATGTACGCGGCCCACGGGGCCGTGCACCACCTCGACGTCGTGGCCGACGGCGTGCTCTACCGCGTGTTCCTGCTCGCCGGGTCGCTGCAGGTGGACGTGTCCTTCTGGCCGTACGAGCGGTTCCGCGAGACGGTCGAAGGATTCCGGCTCCTGTTCGGCGAGACCAACCCGCCCGCGCACCTGCCACCGCCCGACCCGGAACGGCTGATCGGCCTGGCGTGGCTGCACGCGCTGCACGCCCGGTCCGCCATCGCCCGTGGCCGCCGCTGGCAGGCCGTGACCATGCTCGACGGCGTCCGCGAACAGCTCGTCTCGCTCGCCTGCCTGCGGCACGGGCTCAGCCCGCACCAGGGCCGCGGCGTCGACGGACTGCCCGCCGCCGAGCTGGACGTGCTCGCCGGTATCCGTGCGGCCGTGACCGGGACCGGGACCGCCGGGCTGCGGGCGACCCACGAGGCGGCCGTCCATGCGATCCACGCCGAGGCGGCGCGGCACGACCCCGCTCTGGCCGACCGGCTGGCTGGAGCCTTCGAAGATCTCAGGAGCACCCGATGACCGACGTGACCCGCGACGCCATCCGCGCCGCCGAGGCCCTGATCCGCCCGCACGTGCGGCACACCCCCGTGCTGGACGTCGACCTGGCGGACTTCGGCCGCCCCGCGCACCCTGTGTCGCTCAAGCTCGAGTGCCTCCAGCACTCCGGCTCGTTCAAGGCGCGCGGCGCGTTCACCAGCCTGCTCACCCGCGAGGTGCCCGACGCCGGTGTGGTGGCCGCCTCGGGCGGCAACCACGGGGCCGCCGTCGCCTACGCGGCCGCCCGGCTCGGCATCCTCGCCACGATCTTCGTGCCCAGCGTGACCTCGCCGGCCAAGGCCGACCGCATCCGCGGCTACGGCGCGAAGCTCGTCGTGGGCGGCGACCGGTACGCCGACGCGCTCGCCGCGAGCGAGGAGTTCGTCGCCGGCACGGGCGCGATGACGGTGCACGCCTACGACCAGCCCGAGACGCTGATCGGCCAGGGCACGCTCGGGCTGGAGATCGGCCAGGACCTGCCCGACGTCGACACGCTGCTCGTCGCGGTCGGCGGCGGCGGGCTCATCGGCGGCATCTCCGCCTGGTTCCGCGGCGACGTCAAGGTCGTCGCCGTCGAACCAGAGGGCTCGCCGACGCTGCACCGCGCGCTCGCCGCCGGCGAGCCGGTCGACGCGCCCACCGAGGGCATCGCCGCCGACTCGCTGGCACCCAGGCAGGTGGGCCGCCTCATGTTCCCGCTGGCCCAGCAGTTCGTCGCCGAGTCGGTGCTGGTCACCGACGACGCCATCGCGTCCGCCCAGCACTCCCTCTGGGACACCGCCCGCGTCGTGGCCGAGCCGGGCGGCGCGGCGGCGCTCGCCGCCGTCCTGTCCGGGAGCTACGTGCCGGAGCCGGGGGAACGGGTAGCGGTGCTGGTGTGCGGGGCCAACACGACTGCCGTGCGGTTCTGACCCGCGGCCGTACCGTTCACGCGCTGACGGTGACCGCGGCCTCCTCGGCGCCTTCGTCCTCGTCCTCGTCGTCCTCCGGCCCGGCGACCAGGAGGTCGATGTGCAGACCCAGGAGTGCCCCCTCGGCGTCGTGGGTGCTGACCACCGGGTAGAAGCCGTCGCCCCAGCCGGAGTGGCTGAGCACGATGTTCTCGCCGGCGGTGGCCAGCGGCAGGGTGATGTTGGCGCAGCCGTTCCGGTAGTGGTCGGGGTCGTCCTGGAGCGCGAACCAGGACCGGTCGGTGCCGTTGTCGAAGAGGTCCTCGTACCAGTCGGCGTCCCGGGGCGGCATGCAGGCGGTGACCGCCCCGGCGTCCGCGAAGGCCACCGTCCCCGCGTCGACGCCGACGCCGTAGAACTCGTCGCCGGTGGGCGGCTCGGCGCCGTCGGGCGAGACGAGCCGCACCTCGGCGACGGGAGCGGCGTCGGAGATCACGAGGGACAGGTACGCCTCCCGCGGGTGGCTGCCGTCCCGGTCCTCCGAGACGTCGGCGACCGTGACCCGCACCGGGTAGGAGCCCGGCGGCACGGTGGTGGCGAGGCCGTCACCCAGGGTGACGTACGGGTCGGACGCCTCGACCCGCCCCGACGGCACGTGCAGGACGCCGAGGTCGTGCACCGTCTGGGGGTAGGGCGTGCCGTCAGGGATGCCGGGCAGGAGGGCGAAGAGGGGCCTGAAGTAGGACATGCGAGGAAGGTAGCCGGAGTCACTGACAGCCAGGCATCGCTCAGCCGAACAGCTGCTCCATCGCGTGCTCCCCGACGCCGACCATGATCGGGTGCGTGTCCGGGTAGGAGAAGCAGATGGTCGTGTACAGCAGCGCCCAGCCCCGCGCGCGGCGCCACATCCCGGCGTCCCAGCCGCGGCCGTCCCGCGCCTGGGCGTCGACCACCCGGCGGAAGCGGTCCCGGCCCTCGGCGTCGAAGGTCAGCCACATCGCGCCGAGGTCCGACGCCGGGTCGCCGCTGGTCACGTCCCCGAAGTCGATCACGGCGGAGAGCCGGTCGCCGTCGGCCACCAGGTTGGCCGGGTGCGGGTCGCCGTGCAGCCACACCGGGACGCCGCCGTAGCCGGGGGCGTCGGCGGCGTCGGCCCACAGGTCGTCCGCCCGGTCCCGGAACCGCTCGGGGAGCAGGGTGACGCGGTCCTCGAAGGTCGCCGTCCGCTCCGCGACGGGGATCCCGCGGAACCTGTTCCCCGGGGCGTCCTCGGGCGCCGGCTGGTGCAGCGCGACGAAGACGCGCGCCAGGTGCTCGGCCCACGGTGTGCGCTCCGCCGCCGGGACGGTGGCCGCGGGGACGCCGTCGGCCCACCGCACGACGCCCCAGGGCCACGGGTAGCCGAGCGCCGCGCTGGGCGCGCCGGTGCGGACCGGGACGGGGACCGGCACGGGCAGCCGCGGGGCGAGCAGCGGGAGTACCCGGTGCTCGTTGCGCATGAGCTGCGCCCCGAGCTCGCGCCGGGGGAGGCGCAGCGCGAGGTCGTCACCCAGGCGGATCATCACGTTGTCCCAGCCGTTCGCCACCAGCTCCAGCGGCAGGCCGGCGAGGTCCGGGTGCTGCTCCTCGAGGAGCTCTCGGCTGAGGTCGACTGTGACGTCGAGGTCGGCGGCGACCACGGCGGCTCCTTCGTCTGGTGTCGTGCGCGGCGGGGCCCGGCCGGTGCGTGCCGAGCGGTCAACGGTACCGGTATGGCCATACTGGAAGCATGGCAACCACCTGGACCGACGAAGACCCCGCCGCCTACGTCGACGCCGTGCCCTCCGCCGTCCGGCGGCGCGACGCGCAGACCCTGCGGGACCTCATGGAGCGCGTCACGGGTGCGCCGCCACGCATGTTCGGCACCTCGATCATCGGGTTCGGCGAGTACCGGTACGAGTACCCGACGGGCCGCTCCGGGCATGCGCCCGCCACGGGGTTCGCGCCCCGCAAGGCGGCCACCACCGTGTACCTGGCGGACGGCGTCGGCGCCCACGAGGAGCTGCTGGCCGGGCTCGGCCCGCACACCACCGGCGTCAGCTGCCTCTACCTGAAGGACCTGGAGCAGGTCGATCTCGCGGTGCTCGAGGAGATCGTGCGCCGTTCCTGGGCGACCGTCACCGACGGGACGTTCGGGCAGCGGGCAGCGGAGTCCTGACGGCTCCCGGGACCGTGGTCGTGCGGTCTCAGGCGTGTCGGTACTTGTCAAGGAGTGTGTTAGATGGCCGGGAACGTTCCGTGATTCCTTTGCGTTGACCCCCAGGCCAACACGAAGGAGACCCGGTGCAGCAACGCCAGATCGAGCAGTCCGCCGAGCAGGATCACGTCGACGCCATGTACGCCAGGCTGGACGGCGAGGTGGCCCGCGTGAGCGCGGACCTCGACGACGCCGTACGCGCGTCGTCGACGGACCCGGAGGAGGCGTTCACCCGCGAGGTGCGTGTCCGCATGCTCAACCGCCGGGCGCGCACGCTGGGGTCTGCCGAGCACCACCTCTGCTTCGGCCGGATCGACCACGCCGACGGCCGCACCCTGCACATCGGCCGCACCGGCCTGAGCGACGGCGACGACCAGCTCCTCGTCGACTGGCGCGCCGACGCCGCGCGCCCCTTCTACGCCGCCACCGCCGCGCACACCATGGGGCTGCACCGGCGCAGGCACCTGCGCCTGGAGGGCCGCAAGGTCACCCGCGTGAGCGACGAGCTCCTGGACGGCGCGGAGCCCGGCCCGGAGGACCTCGTCGGGGACGGACCGCTGCTCGAGGCCATCGGCGCCCGGCGCACCGGCCGGATGCGCGACGTCGTGTCCACGCTGCAGGCCGAGCAGGACGCGATCATCCGGTCCGCGCACCGCGGCGTCACCGTCGTGGAGGGCGGACCGGGCACGGGCAAGACCGTGGTCGCCCTGCACCGCGCCGCCTACGTCCTCGCCGGCTTCGAGGAGGCGCGGGCCGACGGCGTGCTCGTGCTGGGCCCCAACTCGCGCTTCCTCGACTACATCGCCGAGGTGCTGCCGTCGCTCGGCGAGAACGACGTGGCGATGAGCACCGCCGACCGCCTCGTCGCCGACGCCCTCGGCGTGGACGTCGACACGGTCCCGGCGGTGGGCCACGAGCTGCGCCGCGCCGCCGGCGACGTGCGGCTGGCCGACGAGCTGGCCGAGACGGTCCGCTCCTACCAGGCCCCGGCGGGCACGCTGACCGTGCTGGTCGACGGCGACGCGATCACCATGGACGCCCACGCGCTGGCCGAGGCGCGGGCGACCGCGGGCGGCGCCGGCCTGCCGCACAACCAGGCCCGGTCGCTGTTCAAGGACCTCGTCGTGGACTTCGTGTCCGACGAGGTGCAGGCGCGCGCCCGGATCATGCTCGCCAAGCTGGACGAGGACATCGAGGTGCTGACGGGCGGCGTCAACGTCGACAAGGCGGCGGCGAAGGACCTCGAGCGGCTCGGGTTCGGCCCGGACGAGGGCGGCGCCTTCGGGCACGCCGCCGCGGTGGCGGAGCTCGACCCCGGCGCCCTGCGGGCCGAGCTCGCCGACGACCTCGCGCTCGAGCGGGCGGTCGAGGCCGCCTGGCCGCGGCTCGAGGCGGCGGACGTCGTCCTCGACGTGCTCGACCAGCGCCCGGAGCTCACCGTCGAAGGCGCACCCGAGGGCGCCTGGACCGCGGCCCACCTGCCGCTGCTCGACGAGGCGGAGCACCTGCTCAACGGCCCGCCCGCGCGGACGTACGGGCACGTGGTGGTGGACGAGGCGCAGGAGCTGACGCCCATGCAGTGGCGTTCGGTGCTGCGCCGCTGCCCCGGCCGGTCCATGACCGTGGTCGGCGACCTCGCCCAGGCCGGGCCCGCCACCGGCGCGGCGTCCTGGGCCGACGCGCTGGGCAGCGACCTGGCCAAGCGGGCGGACGTGCGCACCCTGACCGTCTGCTACCGCACCACCGCCGAGGTCCTGGCCGCGGCGGCGCCGCTGCTCGCGCAGATCGCCCCGCACCAGGCGCCCGCCGTGGCGGTGCGCAACGGTGACGAGCCGCGCCGGGTGACGGCGGACGGCGACCTGGTGCCCGCCGTCGTCGCGGAGGTGCGAGCCGAGGCGGAGTCGGACCCGGAGGCGCTCGTCGCCGTCGTGGCCGCTGACACCGCGGTCGCCGGGTTGGCGGCGGCGCTCGACGGCACGGCTGTCCGTGTGGTGCCCGTCTCCCAGGTGCGCGGCCTGGAGTTCGACACCGTCGTGGTGGCCGACCCGGAGGGCATCCGGAACGCCCGGCCGGGCGGCGAGCGCGACCTCTACGTCGCGCTCACCCGCCCAACCCGCCGTCTCGTGATCGTCGACTAACCCCGCAAGAGGGTTACCAGCTCGTCGGGACCGGGAGACCCTCCTGGTAGCCGGCGGCCGACTGGATGCCGACGACCGCGCGCTCGGAGAACTCGGCGAGCGAGCGCGCGCCCGCATACGTGCACGAGGACCGCAGGCCCGACGTGATCTCGTCCAGCAGGTCCTCGACGCCCGGCCGGGCCGGGTCGAGGTACATCTTGCCGGTCGAGATGCCCTCCTCGTAGAGCGCCTTGCGGGCGCGCGCGAACGCGGTCCCCGCACCCGAGTTGCGGGCCGCGACCGCGCGCGCCGAGGCCATGCCGAACGAGTCCTTGTAGAGCCGGCCTGCGCCGTCGGACTTCAGGTCGCCGGGCGACTCGTACGTCCCGGCGAACCAGGAGCCGACCATCACCTGCGACGCGCCCGCGGCCAGCGCCAGGGCGACGTCGCGGGGGGTGGCGCACGCCGCCGTCGGCCCAGACGTGCTTGCCGAGCTCGCGTGCCGCGGCCGCGCACTCCAGGACCGCGGAGAACTGCGGCCGGCCGACGCCGGTCTGCATGCGCGTCGTGCACATCGCGCCCGGACCCACGCCGACCTTGAGGATGTCGGCGCCCGCGGCCACCAGGTCGCGCACGCCCTCGGCGGTGACGACGTTGCCCGCCACCACCGGCACCCTCGGGTCGACGGACCGGACCGCCTCCAGGGCGGCGAGCATCTTGGTCTGGTGGCCGTGCGCCGTGTCGACGACCAGCACGTCCACGCCCGCCGCGAGCAGGTCCTTGGCCTTCGCGGCGACGTCGCCGTTGATGCCGACGGCGGCCCCGATCCGCAGGGCGCCGGACGCGTCCAGGGCGGGGGGAGTAGATCGACGAGCGCAGCGCGCCCTTGCGGGTGAGGATCCCGGCGAGGCGTCCGTCGCGCACCACCGGCGCCAGGTCGAGGCGCGCGGCGTGCAGCACGTCGAACGCGGCCTCCAGCCCGCCCGCGGTGTCCAGGAGCGCGGCGTCCAGCAGCCGCGGCTCGGCGGACATGACCTCGGAGACGCGCGTGAACCGGTCGACGTCCGTGCAGTCCGACTCGGTCACCACGCCGACGGGCCGGTCGTCCTCGACCACGACGGCCGCGCCGTGCGAACGCTTGCCGAGCAGGTTCAGCACGCTGTGCACGGTGTCGTGCGGGGAGACGATCACCGGCGTCTCGATGACCGGGTCCTTGGCCTTCACATCGGCGACCACGCTCGCCACGATGTCGGCGGGGACGTCCTGCGGGATGATCGCGATCCCGCCGCGCCGGGCGACGGTCTCCGCCATGCGGCGGCCCGCCACCGCGGTCATGTTCGCGACGACGACGGGGATCGTGGTGCCGGTGCCGTCGTCGGACGCGAGGTCGACGTCGAACCGCGACGTGACGTCCGAGCGGGACGGGACGAGGAAGACGTCGCCGTAGGTGAGGTCGGTGGCCGGGCTCTGCTCGGGGAGGAATCGCACGTTCACCAACAGTAAGGTCTTCTGCCCGTCGTGCCTATGAGTCCGGCCACATCGTTGTGGAGGTATCGGAGACAGGCAGGAGACAGGCGAGGTAGGCAGCGGTCCCGTGGCACAGTGGAGTGGTCGGCGACCCTTAGAGTGGGGCCCCGATTCCCCTGCTGAGGGGCATGACGAAAGGACGAGCATGGGCCTGCTGAGCGACATACGTTCGCCCGAGGACGTCCGGGCGATGACGCCCGGCCAGATGCCGGAGCTCGCGGAGGAGATCCGTCGATTCCTCGTCGAGAGCGTCTCGCGGACGGGCGGTCACCTCGGCCCGAACCTGGGCGTCGTCGAGCTGACCATCGCCATGCACCGGGTCTTCGACTCGCCGCGTGACTCCATAGTGTTCGACACCGGACACCAGGCCTACGTGCACAAGCTGCTCACGGGCCGCCAGGACTTCTCGGAGCTGCGCAAGCGCGGCGGCATGTCGGGCTACCCGAGCCGCGCCGAGTCGCCCCACGACATCGTCGAGAACTCCCACGCCTCCACCGCGCTCTCCTGGGCGGACGGCATCGCCAAGGCCAACCAGGTGCGCGGCAAGGACGACCACGTCGTGGCGGTCATCGGCGACGGCGCCCTGACGGGCGGCATGGCCTGGGAGGCGCTGAACAACATCGCCGAGAGCCGGGACCGCAGGCTCGTGATCGTCGTCAACGACAACGGCCGGTCCTACTCGCCGACCATCGGCGGGCTCGCGAACCACCTCGACACGCTGCGCACCTCCGGCGGCTACGAGGCCGTCCTGAGCTGGGGCACCCGGGCGCTGCACCGCTCCGGCGCGCCCGGACGCTTCGCCTGGCGCTGGCTGCACGGCCTGAAGAAGGGCCTCAAGGACGTCGTCGCGCCGCAGGGCCTGTTCGAGGACCTCGGCATCAAGTACATCGGCCCCGTCGACGGCCACGACGAAGAGGCCCTCGAGCGCGCTCTCGGCCGCGCCAAGGCGTACGGCCGCCCCGTGATCGTGCACGCCATCACCGAGAAGGGCCGCGGGTACAAGCCCGCCGAGGAGGACATCGCCGACCGGTTCCACGCCGTCGGCGTCATCCACCCCGAGACCGGGCTGCCCGTCGCGGCCAGCCGGTTCGGCTGGACCAAGATCTTCGCCGACGAGATCGTCAAGATCGGCCGCCGCCGGCCCGACGTCGTCGCCATCACCGCCGCCATGCTGCACCCCGTCGGGCTCGCGCCGTTCCAGGAGCAGTTCCCGGAGCGCACGTTCGACGTCGGCATCGCCGAACAGCACGCGGTGACCTCGGCCGCCGGCATGGCGTTCGCCGGGCTGCACCCCGTCGTCGCCGTGTACGCGACCTTCCTGAACCGGGCGTTCGACCAGGTCCTCATGGACGTCGCCCTGCACAAGGCGGGCGTCACCTTCGTCCTCGACCGCGCAGGCATCACCGGCGACGACGGCGCCAGCCACAACGGCATGTGGGACATGGCGATGCTGCGCATCGTGCCCGGCCTGCGGCTGGCCGCGCCCCGCGACGAGACGACGCTCCGCGGCGCGCTGCGTGCGGCCGTCGACGTCGACGACGCGCCCACCGTGGTCCGGTACCCCAAGGGCGCCGTGGGCGACGACATCCCGGCTGTCGAGGAGCTCGACGGCGTGGATGTCGTGGGGCGGTTCTCTCCCGTGGGCGGGGTCTCGACCGACGAGTCGGCGCGGCGGGTGCTCGTGGTCGGCGTGGGCTCGATGGCCGGCTGTGCCATGGAGACCGGCGAGGCGCTCGCGGCGCACGGCCTGGCGGTCACCGTCGCGTCCCCGACGTGGGTGCTGCCCGTGCCGGAGAACCTGGTCAAGCTGTGCGGCGAGCACGAGCTCGTGGTCACGCTCGAGGACGGCGTCGTCGACGGCGGCGTGGGCGACATGCTCGCGCAGCGCGCGAGCGAGCAGGGCATCGGGACACCGCAGGTCCACGTGGGCCTGCCGGTGGCTTTCCTCGACCACGCGAGCCGTGACCACATCGTCAGGGCGCAGCGCATGACCGCCGCCGACGCCACGCGCGACGCGCTCGCGGCGCTCGCGCTGGTGTGAGGGGCGAGCTGATCGGGAGACGTGTGAGACTTCCCTGGTGAACGGCACATCCTCGGTGAACGACAGGAGAACAGTGACCAGGCGGACCGTCGGCGTCGAAGAGGAACTGATGCTGGTCGGGCACGACGGTGCGCCGATCGCGCGGGCGCAGGACGTGCTCGGCAGCGCGGAGCCGGCCGACGGGCCGCTCGAGCACGAGTTCATGGAAGAGCAGATCGAGACGGCCACGCCGCCGCGCACGACGCTGGAGGAGATCGCCGCCGCGATCCGGGAGGGCAGGGCCGGCGCCCAGGCGGCGGCCGAGCGCCACGACGCGCGTATCGCGGCGCTCGGCACCTCGCCCCTGGCGTTCGCCGGCACGACGGTCGGCAAGCTCCGGTACCTCACGGCGCGCGCCGCGTTCGGGCTGACCGCCCGGGAGCAGCTCACGAGCGGGTGCCACGTGCACGTCGGGGTGGCCAGCGACGTCGAGGGCGTCGCGGTGCTCGACCGCATCGGGCCCTGGCTGGCCCCGCTGCTGGCCCTGTCCGCGAACTCGCCGTACTGGATGGGCGACGACTCCGGGTACGCGAGCTTCCGTTCGCAGGTCTGGTCCCGCTGGCCCACGGCAGGCCCGACGCGGGTGTTCGGCACGCCGGAGGCGTACCACTCGGCGGTCGAGGGCCTGGTCGCGACGGGGACGATCCTGGACCAGGGAATGGTCTACTTCGACGCCCGCCTGTCCGCGCGCTACCCGACCGTCGAGATCCGGGTGGCCGACGTGTGCCTGTCCGCGGACACCGCGACGCTGCTCGCCGCGCTTGCCCGCGGGCTCGTGGAGACTGCCGCGCGCGCGGCCGACTCGCCCGCACCCGACGTCCCGGTCGAGATCCTGCGCACCGCGCTCTGGCGGGCGGGGCGGTCCGGCCTGTCCGGCGAGCTCGTCGACCCGCGGACCTGGCGGCCGGCCCCCGCGCACGACGTCGTCGGCGCACTGGTGGACCATGTCCGCGACGCTCTCGCGGACATGGGCGACCTCGACACCGTCACCGAGCTGCTGGGCGTCCTCTGGTCAGGTGGTGACGGCGCCTCGCGCCAGCGCTCCTGGGCGGCGCAGGCCGACGGCGACCTCGGCGTGGTCGCCCGGCGCGCGGCGGACGCGACTCTGGAATGACTCGGCCCGGCCTAGTGGTCGAGCCTTCCTGGTGGTCGAGCCTGTCGAGACCTGCTCACCAGTAGTTCCCGGCCACGTCCCGCGCTGGCTTGCGGGGCTCTTTGACCAGCACGGAGACGTCGCAGCCGAAGAGCAGGGCGATCACACCGAGCTGATCCAGCGTCCAGGCCGTCTTGCCGCGGAACCGGTCGGAGACGGCCGCGCGGGACAGCCCGACCTCGGCGGCGATCTGCATCTGGCTCAGTCCGCGCCGGGCTGCCTCGAACCGGATCGCCGCCGCACACACGAGGGCGAGCCCGTCGCGGTACAGGTTCGGGGCGGGCCGCGGCCGGACCTCGGGTGCCGCCTCGTCGTCGATGTCCGGGTCCAGGGTGCCGTCGAAGAGCGGGTGACGCTCCAGCGGGTCGTAGTTGGTGCGTGCCATGGGACCAGGGTGCCGCCTGCGTCCGTCCAGCGTCGGCGGTCGTCCACAGGGCTGGAGGTCAGGCGCCTTCGCTCGTTGCCGGGCAGGCGCCGGGCAACGTATACCCCTGTGGCAGGTGCCAGGTCCGCTGAACTGCGTTCACCTGGGCTACGGCAGATCCGGCGCAACCGAACAGTTCAGCTGGGGCGAACTTGACGGGGCTGTGCCGAACAGAATTCAGCAGGCCTGGCACCTGCCACAGGGGCGTACCTCGCCTCCCGGGTCGCGCAGCAGGAGTGCAGCAGGAATTGAGTTTGCCCGGCACGGACCGGACCTGGAACCGTCTGCGCATGGACCTCGCCAGCGCCTTCCCGCCCTTCGGCCTCCGGGTCGTCTGCGGCGACCTCGAGCTGCGCCTGCCCGACGACGCCGAGCTCTTCCACCTGGCCGACGTCGCGGTGGCCGGTATCCACCCGCCCGAGCGGAGCCCGTTCCTCTTCCCGTGGAACGCCGGCGAGCGGGACGAGGTGCGGCGGAATCTTCTGCAGTACCACTGGTCGTCGCGCGGCAAGATGTCGCCGGACGCGTGGGCGCTGGAGCTCGCGGTGTTCCGCGACGGCGAGCCGATCGGCGTCCAGAGCGTGAACGCCACGGATTTCGGCGTGACCCGGTCCGCGGGGACCGGCTCGTGGCTCGGCCTGGTGCACCACGGCCAGGGCATCGGCAAGCGGATGCGGCTGATGGCGCTGCACCTGCTGTTCCACGGGTTCGACGCCGTCGACGCGCGGACCGAGGCCTTCGACGACAACCCGGAGTCCAACGGGGTGACCCGGTCGCTCGGCTACGCGCCGAACGGCGTCGGCGTGGTGGACAGGAAGGGCGAGGCCGCCACGGAGAACCGGTACCGGATGACCCGCGAGATGTGGGATGCGCGCCCGGAGGTGCACCGGCCGGACGTCACGCTGGAGTGCGTGGCACCGGTGCGGGCGATGCTGAAGATGGATCCCGCGCCGTAGCTCAGCCGTAGATCTGGCTCAGCCGTAGATCGTCTCCGAGTACTGGGGGCCGTAGTGCGCCTCGACCTGCGCGAGGGTCTGTTCCGGACGCTCCAGGGTGTGCGCGATGACGGCGCGGCGGGGCACGGTCTCCAGGTCCCAGGTCTCGGGGTCCCACGTCTTGGAGCGCAGGAACGCCTTGGAGCAGTGGTGGAAGACCTCTTCGATGTCGACCTCGAGCGCGAGCACCGGGAGGTTGTGGCGCACCTGGAGGCCCGCGAGGTACGGCGCGTCGCGCACTACGCGGGCCGAGCCGTTGACCCGCAGCGTGTCGCCACGGCCGGGGATCACGAAGATGAGGCCCACGTGCGGGTTGGCGAGCACGTTGAGGAACCCGTCGGTGCGCCGGTTGCCCGGACGCTCCGGGATGGCGATCGTGTGCTCGTCCAGGATGCGCACCAGCGAGCCCGCCGGGTCGCCCTTGGGGGAGACGTCCAGGTTGCCGTCGGCGTCCGACGTCGCGACCAGGCACAGGGGCGCGGCCTCGAGCCACTGCCGGTCCAGGTCGTGCAGGGAGCTGCGCACCTTGCCCGCGGCCGGGCCCAGGGGCGGCGGGATGATCTCGCGGAGCTCCTCGACGGTGGTGACGGTGGTCCCACCGAACCTGCTCGTCCGGCTGCTCTGCTCGTTGGTCATGCACCCAAGATAGACCCGTCGTAAATCGGGCATGTCAGACCATCCGGGTACGCTCGCAGCGCCATGACCGAGCAGACGACCCTCCCCAGCCCACCAGCTGCCCCCGCCGGACCACCCCGACCGTGGAAGGTGCGAGCGGCCCGCCGCATCGTGGAGCAGGCGCACGGCCTGCTCGACGACGCCCGGCTGCTCACCACCGCCGACGTCGGCCTGCGCGAGCGCGTCCGCGACGCCTACACGGCGACCCGCGAGGTGCGCGTCCATGCGGTCCTGCGCACCGTCGGCGTCACGGCCCTGGAGGACCGGCGCAAGAAGCTCCGGGTCACAGTCCTGGAGAAGGCCGGCTTCGCGCACGTCACCCAGGTGCTCGTCGCGGGGACCGACCGGCTCGTCGAGGCGGGCATCGGCGCCGGAACCGCGAAGCTGGCCACGTCCGCGGCCCGCGAGCTGGCCGACGAGGTCGACGCCGACCTGCGGTTCCGCATCGACGTCGACCCCGACGACCCGTACGCGACGGTCCTCGTCCAGACCCTGTACGCGTTCGGGCTGGCGACCGACGCCCGCCACCGGCACCTGGACGAGGCGCGCCGCGTGGCCGCCGTCGTGCCGGAGCAGCTGGAGCCGGCGGGCCTCGCCACGAGCCTCTGGCGGCGCCTCGTGGCGCCCGCCGACCGCAAGGCCGCGGCCTTCGCGGCGGTCTCCGCGCTCGCGGACCAGGTGGCGCTCGCGCGGCTGACGGACGACGCGCGGGCGGTGCGCGCCGCCGTTGGGCAGCCGCCGGAGGGCGGGGAGGTGTGGGCGGACTTCGAGGCCCGGTCGGCCGAGTACTACGGCCTCCTGTCGCAGGTCGTGGACCTGGGCGACGACCACGAGGCGGCCGAGGGCGGCCTGCCCGCCGACGTCGTGCGGCGGGTCGAGGCGCAGCCCCTGGACCGGACCCTGCTGCGCGCGAACCTGCGCGGCTACCAGCAGTTCGGCGCCAAGTACGCGCTGGTGCAGCGCCGCACGATCCTCGGCGACGAGATGGGCCTCGGCAAGACCATGCAGTCGATAGCCGTGGCCGCGCACCTCGTGGCCACCGGCGGCACGCACGTGCTGGTGGTCTGTCCGGCGAGCGTCGTCACCAACTGGAAGCGGGAGGTGGAGCAGCACTCCGACCTGACCGCCGTCGTCATGCACGGCAACGACCGCGAGAGGGCCGCGGCGGCCTGGCTGGAGCGCGGCGGCGTCGCGATCACGACGTTCGAGGTGCTCGGCAGGCTCGACCTGCCGTACGACCTGCGGCCGGCGCTCATGGTCGTGGACGAGGCGCACTACGTGAAGAACCCCGAGACCATCCGCGGCCGCGAGGTGCGGCGCTGGGCCGACCGCTCCGACCGCGTCCTGTTCCTGTCCGGCACGCCGATGGAGAACAAGGTCGCCGAGTTCAGGAACATGGTCGGCTACCTGCAGCCCGAGGTCGCGGGACAGCTCGACCCCAACGCGGACCTGTCCGGCGCGCGGGCCTTCCGCCGGATCGTCGCGCCCGCCTACCTGCGCCGCAACCAGGAGGACGTGCTCACCGAGCTGCCCGAGATGGTGCAGGTCGAGGAGTGGGAGCAGTTCGGCCCGGTCGACGGCGCCGCCTACCGGGAAGCAGTCCTCGCGGGCAACTTCATGGCGATGCGGCGGGCCGCGTTCGCGGTGTCCGACGCCGATGAGTCCGCGAAGCTCGTCCGCCTGCGCGAGCTCGTCACCGAGGCGGTCGACGGCGGCCGCCGCGTCATCGTCTTCTCCTACTTCCTGTCCGTCCTGGAGCAGGTCATGGACCTGCTCGGCGACCTGGCGGTCGGCCCGCTGACGGGGTCCGTGCCCGTCCCGGACCGGCAGACGATGGTGGACGCGCTCTCCGAGCCCGGCGGACCGTCGGTGCTGGTCAGCCAGATCACCGCCGGGGGAGTGGGGCTGAACGTGCAGGCCGCGAGCGTCGTCATCTTCTGCGAGCCACAGGTCAAGCCCACGATCGAGGCGCAGGCCGTCGCCCGCGCCCACCGCATGGGCCAGACGCGCACCGTGCAGGTGCACCGGCTCCTGGTCGAGCAGTCCGTGGACCAGCGGATGATGGAGATCCTCGGCTCCAAGTCGGCACTGTTCGAGGAGTTCGCCCGCCAGTCCGAGATCACCGACGCCTCGCCGTCGGCCGTGGACGTCGCGCCGCCGTCCGAGACGTCGCTGTCACGGACCATCCTCGCCGAGGAGCAGGAGCGCCTGAGCCGCACACCATGAGCCGACCTCGGTGGCCGATCTGGGTGTGATATCCGGTCCCCACGGGATTGGGGTTCACTGACGTCGTGTCCATGCTGACGTCACCACCAGGCGCGACGGTCACACACCTCCTGTCGCCCGGAAGGCTGCTCGCGCCGGCCCGGCGCACGGTGCCGTTCGTGGGCCGGGCCGCCGAGCTCGCCGCGCTCCTCGACTGGTGCACGGGTCCGGCGGCGGTAGCGGTCCAGCTCGTCACCGGCCCGCGCGGTGTCGGAAAGACCCGCCTCGCCCGCGAGGCGGCACACGCCATGGCGCACGCCGGCTGGACCTGCCTCGACGTGCCGGACGGCGCGGAACCCGCGGCCCTGCCCGCCGTCCCCGACGGCGCCCCCGCACTCCTGCTGCTCGACGACGCCGAGACGCGCGGGCCGGCGCTCACGGAGCTGCTGCGGACGGCCGCGCGGGGCCGCAACGGGGCGCTCCGGATCCTGCTGGTCGCACGCGACGTCGGCCCGTGGTTCAACCGGCTGACCGCGGCGGGGCTGGCGGTCCGGGCGCTGCTCGAACCGGCGCGCGCCGGTGACGACCTGGGCGCCCAGGTGATCCCCGGACAGGTGGACGCGCGGCTCGTCACGGCGTTCGTGGAGCCGTACGCGCAGGCCCTCGGGATCCCCGTGCCGCGGGTGGCCGTCGGGTCGGTGCCCGGTGGTGCCCGCATGCTCGACCTGCACGCGGCCGCGCTGTGCGCCGTCATGCGGACGCAGGTGCGCGGGCCACGGAGCGTGCTGCCGGTCGACGTGTCGGACGCCCTCGACGAGCTGCTGGAGCACGAGCGCTGGACCTGGTTCCGCTCGGCCGAGGAAGCGGGGCTGCTGGGTGAGGCCGGGTTCCTGCCCGAGGCCATCGACTCCCTGGTCGCGGCCGCGACGCTCACCGGCGTGCGCACCGCGGACGCCGCGGAGAACCTCGTGCGGCGCGTGGCGGACGTCGTACCAGGGGTGCGGCCGGGCGCGGAGGCCGACATCGGGCGGTGGCTGGTGCGGCTGGACCCGCACCGGGCGCTGCCCCGCCGCCTGGTCGACCCGCACCTGCTGGGCGAGCTCACCGACACGCCGCAGCTGCTCGGTGTGTGCCTGGCGGGAGCGGCGGCGCCGTCGGTCAGGCGGGCCGCCCTGCGCACCGCGGGCATGGCCGTGGAGCGGCTCGACAGGCGGTCCGCGGGCCTGAGCGACGCGCTCGACCAGCTCGGGGCGGCCGTCGCCGCGCTCCCGGAGGACGGTCACGTGCTGCGTACCGTCTCCGGCGCGCTCCCGCACCCGTCGCTCGCGCTGGGCGAGCTGCGCGCCGAGCTCACGCTGCGCACCCTCGCCGCGACCCCGGACGGCGACCGCGCGCGCCGCGCCGAGGCACTGCGGGACGTCGGGGTGGCGCTCGGCGAGGTGGGCCGGTCCGCCGACGCCGAACGGTACGAGCGGCAGGCCGTCGCCCTGTTCCGTGGGCTCGTGGAGCAGGACCCGCACCGGTTCCGGCCGCGCCTGGCCGCCGTGCTCACGAACCTGGGCGCGACGCTGTCCGACCAGGGGCGGCCGCAGGACGCGCTGCGGTGCGAGGAGGAGGCGGTCGGCCTGCTCCGGCTCGTCGACGCCGACCACCCCGGCGTCGTCACGCTCGACCTGACGACGGCGGTGTCGAACCTCGCCGTCACGCTGGCGGAGCTGGGGAAGCCGTTGTCCGCGCTCGCGCCGAGCCGCGAGGCGGTGGAGCTCTGGCGCGGGCTGGCCGGCCGCAACCCCGACCGGTTCACGGGTGCGCTGGCCCTGTCCCTGATGAACGTGGCTCGTCGGCTGCTGGAGCTCGACAGGGGTGCGGAGGCACTGCCGGTCGCCGAGGAGTCCCTGGAGATCCGCCGGCGACTGGCCCACGCCGATCCCGACGAGCACCTCTCGGGGCTCGGCGACTCGCTCGAGGTCATGGGCAGCGTGCTCACGGACCAGGGCCGGGGCGTGGAGTCGCTGCGTTACCTCGAGAAGGCGGTGGAGATCCGGCGTCGGACCGCCGAGGAGAACCCGGGCCGCTACCTGGCGGATCTCGCGCACTCGCTCCGGGCGCTGGGCACGCAGCTGTCGGGCCTCGGCAGGCGGGCCGAGGGCCTGGAGCTGCAGCAGGAGGCGGTAGGGGTGCAGCGGCGGCTCGCCGCCGACAACCCCTGCCGGTACGTGCCCGAGCTCGCCGAGGCGCTGTCCGCCCTGGGCGTCACCCACTCGAGGCTGGACCGCCCGCAGGACGCGCTCAACGCGGAGCGCGAGGCGACCAGGACGTGGCGCGAGCTGGTCGGCACCGACCCGCACCGCTACCGTCCCCGGCTGGCGCGGTCGCTGACCAACCTGAGCTCGATCTTCGCCGTCCTCAAGCTCGGTGACGAGGCGTTGGCGCCCGCGAGCGAGGCGGTGGCGCTCCTGAGGGACCTCGTCGCGGAGAACACGCCGAAGTACCGGCCGAGCCTCGCGGCGGCGCTGCGCGTGCTGGCGCTCGCGCTGCACGATCAGGGGCGGTTCGCCGAGGCGCAGCAGGCCAGGGGCGAGGCCGACGAGCTGGTCGGGTTCACGACGGCTTGAGGTCCGGCTCCCGCGTGCCCGCGGCAGTTTTCCGGCGAAACCTATGTTCCAGTATTATCTGGACTTGACCGATTCGTTGCTTTAAAATCGGATTGGTGATACCAGGTCGTGCGCGCGAATCCTGGGGGTGGTCCACATGCAGGGATGGGCTCGGGGAAGTCTCCTGGTCGTCGCGCTCGGCGCGATGTCCAACCTCGTTCTTACTTTCATTCCCGACGTGATGCCGCCCAGGGTGACGATCCCCATCGTCTGGTGCACCGGCGTCGCGACGGTCGTCATCGCGGTCGTGTACCTGTTCGAGCGGACGATCACCGTCCGGCAGCGGGTGGAGCGGGAGGCCGATCTCGAGCGGGCGCGGCTGCTGAACGAGCTGCGGCAGTACCGGGGGATCGAGTGGGTCAGCGCCGACCGCGAGCACCGGAACGCGTCGCTGGAGATCTGGAGGTCCGCACGCCGCCAGGTGGTGGTCTTCGGGTTCGGCATGACGAGGCTCGCGCGTGACTCCAACCTGATCCGGGCGACGGTGAACCGGGGCGTGGACATTGACGTCATCAAGGTCGACCCGCAGTGGCTCCTCGACCACCCCGCGATCGCGGCCACCATCGACGGGTACTACGACCGGGACGAGGCCTTCATCGGGCAGGTCCGGCAGGCGCACGAGCGGCTGGAAGGGCTGGCGCGCGAGATCAACGCCGAGGGCCGGGGGCAGCTGAACATCCACACCTACCGGACCACCGTGCAGTACAGCGGCTCGATCCGGGACCCGGGCACGCCGGAGGCCTCGGGCTACGTGGAGTTCCACCTCTACCGGAAGTCGATCGAGCGGCTCGGCATCGGCCTGACGCGGTACGACGACGAGGACGAGCTCAACCCGCCGATCCTGCACCACGTTCTGCACTCGCTCTCCCTGGCCGTCGGGCACCCGGTGCCGGCCGAACGCCGCCCGCGGGCGCTGGGACGCGGGGACGAGGGGCTCGCGCTGGGCGAGGAGGACCCGCGGTCCGCTTGAAACCGGGCGACGTGAAACCGGGCGGCACCAGGCCGGGATGTGGCACTATCCGGTGTGTGCCTTTGGAGAAAATTGCCCTGATCAGTGACGTGCACGGCAACCTCACCGCACTCGATGCGGTGCTCGACGACATCGAGTCGCGCGGTGTCGACCGGATCATCAACCTCGGCGACTTCGTGGGGAAGGGCCCACGAGGCGGCGAGGTCGTCGACCGGTGCGACAAGGTGTGCGACGTCAACATCCGAGGCAACTGGGACGACGACCTGCCCGTGTGGAGCGACGAGTCGGCCCCCGAGATGATCTGGTGGCGCGACGAGCTGCGCCAGGATCAGCGCGACTGGCTGAGGGCGCTCCCGATGAGCCACGACCTGCTGGTCAGCGGGCGGCACATCCGGCTGTTCCACGCGTCGGCGACCAGCCCGCACGTGCGGGTGCGCGCCGCGCACACGGCTGAGGAGTTCGCGGGGATGTTCGCGAACACGGCGATGACGGGGGACGGCCCGGTGCCGTCCATGGTCGGCTACGGCGACATCCATGACGCCTTCGTGGAGGTCGAGCGAGGGCGCACCCTGTTCAACGTCGGCAGCGTGGGCAATCCGCTGGACGAGCCGGTCCCGAGCTACGCGATCCTGGAGGGGGTCGTCGACGAGCCGGGCCAGGCGCCGTTCGGGCTCCAGTTCGTCCGGGTGCCGTATGACATCGAGGCCGAGATCGCGGCCGCCGAGCGTCTTGGCATGCCGGCCCTGGGGCCCTACGCGGTCGAGCTCCGGACGGCGGTCTACCGCGGGTTCCAGGAGGTCTGAGCAGATCCGGTCAGGCGGGGCCGGTCCACTGCGACGTCGATCCAGACCTTGCCGTTGACGTCCGGGTCGGTGATCTTCCAGGGGTGGACCGGGACCTTGACCCCGTAGACGTCGCGGGCGGCCTCCCCCACGAGCCACGTGAAGGACTCGGCCGTGTAGTGGTTCCGCCAACGCTGGGCCGTCAGTCCGTCCGCGCCGGCCTTGATCTCCAGGCCCTGCCGGTCCGCCGCGTCCGCCGTCGTGGAGATCAGGGCGGTGCCACCCGGGGCGACGTGGCGCAGGACCTTGCGCACGGCGTCGTCGTCGGCCTCCGGCGGAAAGAGGTGGACGAAAGCGGTGGCGAGGACGAGGTCGAACCGTTCTCCGTCGAGCGGCGCCTCCGCACCCTGGTCGTCGACGTACCGGCCCGCCAGGAACTCGCCGTGCAGCAGCCGGGGCTTGTGCGGCAGGGTCGGGTCGTCCGAGAGCTCGCGGGCCGCGGCGATCATGGGTGCCGAGAAGTCGACTCCGGTGACCGCATAGCCCAGCGCGGACAGGACGCGCGAGTGGGTTCCGTCGGCGCAGCCGATGTCCAGTGCCGTCGGGTGGGCCGTCGCAGTTGGCTGCGTAAGCCGTTCCGTCAGCCATTTCTTGGCGCTCTCTTGACGTATCCCGGTCGTTCCCTTGTAGGTGCCGACGAGCATGTCATAAGCAGCACGATTGATCTCAAGAATCGACTGAAGATCGGGAGAAGTGCTGCTGTCGGCCGAAATCAGTGCGGGCACTGCGGACGGCGCTGCCATCCATCCCCCTTGCGCGCGATGGATCGTTGCGATCCGCCAGTTGACCAGGAAAACCGTCGGACCCATTGGGGGCCGGCGGAATGGCGCTTATCGTGTCACACCTCACGCGGACGCGCGTTCACAGGCGCGGACATGGGCAGGAGTGCGGGTGTGAGCAATTGCCGCGAGCCCGGTTCGCACGGAGAAAAGAATCATCATCGGATATCGAAACTCGCACCGATTCGACTGGACTCCGGCCACCTGAGCGCGCAAGACTAGCGGTGTGAACGAAATCACATTGGAAGCAGAAGTCAACCGACCGCACCAGGATCTGACGACGCTCGAAGCCGCGCGTCTGCTGGGAGTGTCGAAGCTGCACGTCATCGACCTTCTCGAGGCAGGTGAGATCGATTACCACATGGTCGGCAGCGACCTGATGTTCAACGCAGCGGAGATCGCGTCCTACAAGTCGGACCGCGAGCACCGCGACTCGGAGTCCCTCGTATCCGCATGACCCCCGCGCGGCGGCCGGCGCCCTGGCGCTTCCGCTGACGCAGCGAGTGCGCCTCGCACACCGGAGGCGCCGCGCACCCTGACGCCTGAGCGCACGTTCATCACCTTCAGAACGTGCGCTCTTGTCGTACCGGGTCTGATCGTCACGCCGGAGCACGTCACGCCGAGCACCTCACACCCAGCTCAGCGGCTCCAGGTCGTCCGCGCCCTCGGTCAGCAGACCCGCGATGGTCTCGGCAGACACCGGCCGCCCGCCCCACGCGTCGACGCCGACGTTGATCTGCCTGCCGCGCCGGCGCCAGGTGTTGTGCACGTGGCCGTGCACCACCCAGGCGCCCCGGTCCGCCGGCCGGTACTCGACGAACCGGTCCTCGCCGTGCGAGTCGCCCTCGTACGGGAAGTGCGACAGCACGACGCTCTGCCCGCCCACGGTGACCGGCTCCGGCCGGTCGTGGATCTCGGCGAAGCCCGCGTCCAGGTACCGCTGCCGCTCCTTGGCCCGACGTCGTTCGCGCGCCTCCGGGTCTCCCTTGCGCAGCGCGCGGTCACCCTCCCAGCAGCGGTCGTGGTTTCCGGGCACCAGGAGCTTGCGCCCCGCCAGCCGGCCGATGTGGGCGAGCGACTCGTCGAGCGCGCCGAGGGCGACGTCGCCGAGCACCCACACGGTGTCGTCGTCGGTGACCGTCTCGTTCCAGAGCTGGACGAGCCGGGAGTTCATCGCGCCGACGCCGGGAAACGGACGGTCGCAGAACCGGATGATGTTCAGGTGCCCGAAGTGCTGGTCGGACGTGAAGTGCGTAGTCATGTCGGAACGCATTCAACAGGTGCCCGTGCCGCCGAGGAAGGGAATTCGGCGGCACGGGGGTCGTGTCCTGCGCTCAGCGTTTCTGGCTCCACGTGCAGAGCCCGCCGTCGGCGGTGAAGCTCTCCTTGTCGAGCTCCCCGTTCTCCCAGTCGAGGATGACGCCGTCCTGGCGGGTCGCCGTGAGGTAGTCGCCCGCCGGGATGGTCACTGTCTCGCTCGGGACCGTGAGCGAGTAGCCGACACACGCCGGCTGGTCGCCCTTCGCGTAGTACTTGCAGTCGTCGCACGCGTCGATGGTGATGACGCCGGTGGCCGGCCCGGTGTAGACCATCTCGAACGTGTCCGGGCTGTAGTTGTGAACCGTCAGGGTGACGGTTCCCTCGGGCTCCTTGAGCGAGGGCAGCTTCACACCCGCCTTCGGGTCCAGCTGCGCGATGCCCGTGGCGATCTGGAGGCGTCCGGCGTATCCGGCTTCCCTCGCCCTCGGGTACGAGTCGAGGAGGGCGGTCAGGTTGGCTGCCGCGTCGAGGTGGTCCTGGGCCTTGAACTGTCGCACCGCGCACTTGAGCAGCCCGGCCGGCACCTCGGTCCGGGCCTTGTCGGCCAGCTCGCTGACCTTGCCGGAGTCGAAGCCGGCCAGGAAGCTCGTCGAGCCCGTCGCCGCGGCCGTCTCGGTGCAGCCACCCTTGCTCGACAGGTCCTTGATCAGGCTGTCCCGCCATGCCGCCAGGTCGTCGGGCAGGGCCGCTGCCGGATCGCTGGACGCGTGGTCGGCCATCAGCTCGGCCAGCGGCTGCTTCGCGTCGCGGAGCTTGCCTTCCGCGACGAACTCCATGCCGCAGTCGTGCAGCGCGCCGGACAGCTCGTCCTGAGCGACCGCCTTCAGCGGGCCCTGGGTCTCCGGCAGGGCGAAGTGCCGCACCGCGGTGAGCGCGTTGCACTCCGTCGCGCCCTTGGCCTGCGCGTACAGGTCGTCGATCAGCCCGGGGACCCGGTCGGCGGCCCGCGTTGCCGGGTGCTCCGCTGCCGTCGTCAGATACGTCGTGTACGCGGTGTCGTAGGTCTTCCGGAACGCGCCGAAGGCCGTGCCCGCGGAGTCCAGGCTCTCCTGCGCCTGGGCCAGGTCGTGCGCGAGGTACTGCTCCAGCACCTCGTGCTGCGTCACCACGTACGCAGTGCCCAGGAGCGGGACGATCGCGAGCGTGGCCCACGCGATACGGCCGGCGGTCCGCGGCGCCCAGACGGTGCGCTGCGGCGTCTCGCGGCGTGCCCGGCGCCGGGCGAGGAGTGCGGCGTCCAGGGCGAACAGCCCGAGCGCACCGAGGTAGCCGAGCGCCCACCAGACGGCGATCGGCTCGCGCCCGATCGGCAGCGCGACCCAGGCCAGGCCGGCGGTCGCGGCCAGCGCCACGGCCAGGCGGAGCCACGCGCGCAGGTGCAGGTAGCCGAGACCGAGCCCGCTCAGGTTGAGCAGGGCGGCGGTCAGGGGACGGGCCGACGGGCGAGGGGCGCCGTCGGCGTCCGGGAGCGTCGCGGGCGGCTCCGGAGCCGCGCCCGTGGCGTCGGTGGGCGCTGCGGCGGGCTCCTCGGGGAGGATCGCCGTCGGCGGGGGTTCAGTGCTCATGAGCCGCGATGCTAGGTGCCCCGTCTGTCCCGAATCGGCGAAAAGGGGCGGTTCAATCGGGTGAATTGCCCCGATGAGTCCGAACCGTAATGAGCGGCTGTCATGTCCGCCGGGATGGGCGATGATCGGCGGGTGGACCTCGCCGTCGATCTGAGCCAGCGCACCGGCCGCACCGATGCCATCTACCGCGCGTTGCACGCGGCGCTGACCACCGGCCGGATCCCCGCGGAGCAGCGGCTGCCCTCGACGCGGGACCTGGCCCGGGACCTCGGCGTCTCGCGCGCGAGCGTGGCGGAGGCCTACGAGCGGCTCGTCGCCGAGGGTTTCCTGGAGACGCGGCCCGGATCGGGCACGTTCGCGACCGCCGCCGCGAGCGACAACCCACGCGTGCGGCACCGCGCGGCGGGCGCCCTGCGCCCCCGGGCGGGCTGGCGCTGGACCCCGCACGCCACGAGCGGCGACGCGGCAGTCCCCGCGCACGACTTCCGGGTGGGCATCCCCGACGCGAGCCTCTTCCCGTTCGACACCTGGCGCCGCCTGCTCGCGGCCGAGTCGCGGTCCGGCGGACCGGCCGCGGGTGCGTACTCCGGCCCCGCCGGGCTGCCCCGGTTCCGGGAGGCGGTCGCCCGCTACGTGGCCGGTTCGCGCGGCGTGCATGCCGAGCCCGACGACATCATCGCGACGACCGGCGCGCAGCAGGCCCTCGACCTGGTGGCGCGCGTGCTGCTCGAACCGGGGGACGTCGTCGCCATGGAGGACCCCGGCTACCCCGAGGCGCGCGAGCTCTTCGCGCTGCACGGCGTCCAGGTGGTGCCGGTGCCGGTCGACGCCGAGGGGCTCGTCGTGGACGACATCCCGCCCCGGGCCCGCCTCGTCTACACCACGCCGTCGCACCAGTTCCCCCTCGGGATGCCGCTGTCGCTGGCCCGACGGCGGGCCCTGCTGGCGCACGCGGCACGCCACGGGACGGCAGTGATCGAGGACGACTACGACAGCGAGTTCCGCCGCGCCCGCCGTCCGCTGGAGTCGTTGCAGGCCCTCGACCGCGACGGGCGCGTCGTCTACGTCGGCACCTTCTCGAAGTCGCTGCTGCCGGGTCTGCGCGTCGGCTACCTGGTGGCGCCGCCGTCGCTGCGGGACGCGCTGCTCGCGGCCCGGCAGCTCACCGACGGTCACGGCGCCGTGCACGTACAGGCGGCGCTCGCCCGCTTCATCGACGACGGGCTGCTCGCCCGGCACGTCCGGAAGGCCTCCGCGCACTACACCGAGCGGCACGAGATCCTGCTGGACGCGCTGGCGGGCCTGCCCGTGGAGCCGGTGCCGTCGGCGGCGGGCCTGCACGTCGCCGCCTACCTGTCCGCCGACGCCCCGCTGGGTTCGCAGGAGCTCGTGGCCCGTGCCCGACGGCGGTCGGTCGCCCTGGACTCCCTCGCCGCCTACGCGGTGGGTCCCCACCGCGACGGGGTGGTGCTCGGGATCGGCGGCGCGGTCACGGGCACTATCCGACCAGGCATTCGGGTTCTGGAGCAGCTCCTGGCGTGACGGCGGCCGCGACGCGCGCCCGCCGCCGGCGCCAGGTCGCCCAGGCCAGCCCGCCCAGCGCGGCGAGCAGCGGACCGGTCATGTGCGGTCCGGTCATCACGAGGAGCCCGAGCGCGGCCACCAGCGACACCGCCGCGCACCACCACGCCGCGCCCCGGCGCGGCAGGAGCCGCAGCGCCGCGGCGGTTCCCACCACGTAGAGCAGGGAGAACGTGGCGGTCGCCATGAGCAGGATCGCGTCGGTGGACTGCTGCAGGCCGGCGAGCAGCGCCGTCGTGCCGAGGGCGACGGCGGTGATGAGCGCCAGCGAACTGCGGGGCGTGCGGCCCGGCGCGGACGCGAGCCACGCGGGGAGCGCGCCGTCGCGGGCCAGCGCCGCGCCCATCCGGCTGCCGCCGGCGAAGTAGACGTTGATGGCTCCGACGGTCAGCAGCACGGCCAGCACCGTGGTGACGGGCCGGGCGCTCTCGCCGAACCCGAGCACCAGCAGGTCCGAGAGCGGTGCGGGACCGGGTGTCGGCCCGAGCACCGCCACCGTCGCGAACGCGACGCCCAGGTACAGCACGCCCACCGCCGCCACGGCGATGGCGGTGGCCCGCGGGATGTCCCTGGCCGGGTTGCGGTACTCGGCGGACAGCGAGCCGAGGATCTCCCAGCCCGCGAACGCCCAGACCAGCAGGGCCGCGGCGGAGCCGACGGCGCCCCAGCCGTGCGGGGCGAACGGCGTGAGGTGCGCCAGCTGCGCGTGCGGCAGGGCGACGACCACGGCGACGGCCAGCAGGAGCGCGACCACCCCCGCGATGACGAGCTGCGCCGTGCCGGACACCCGCAGGTCGAACCAGTTCATCACCGCGCACACCGCGATGATGGCGACGGTGGTGACCAGTGCGGTCCCCGTGCCGCCGCCGGTGGCGTCGGCGACATAGGCCCCGGCGAAGCCCGCGGCGGCGGGCGCGCCCACGGGGATCGTCGCGTAGAACGCCCAGCCGACCATGGTGGACGCCCGCTCGCCGAACGCAAGGCGGGCATAGGTGGCCACGCCCCCGCCGTCGGGGTGGCGCGCGCCGAGCGCGGCGAAGGTCGTGGCGAGCGGGATGGACAGGAGCACGAGGGCCGCCCAGGCGACCAGTGACGCCGGGCCCGCCACGCCGGCGGCCAGGGCGGGCAGGGAGATGACGCCGGTGCCGAGCATGGCACCGAGGGTGAGTGCGGCCCCCTGGGGGACGCTGAGTCCGTTGTGCATGGCCCGAGGCTATGCGCCAGGTGGACCGCCGAACGGGCCGGTTCTCGGCTGATCGTTCAGGCCAGTCACCGCTGTTCCCACACTGCGTGGCTCATACCGTGCGCGCCGGGAGCTGCGGCGCGGTCGCCAGGTCGCGCAGGCGACGCAGGCCCGCGGTGGTCGCGATGACGACCAGCGTGTCTTCGGCGTGCAGGTACCACCCCTCCGACGGCTCGATCATGCGGCCGCCACCCCCGCTGGCCTGCGGCTTCGTGCGGATCGCGAGCAGGCGGCTCCGCACGACGCCCTCGGCGTCCTCCTCGTCGCCGTCGAGATCGCCACCGAGATCGACATCATCGGGATGCATGCGGGCGAGCCGGCTGCCCTCCATGATCACGATCTCGGCGAGCACCAGCACCCGGTCCCGGTACGGGATGGTCGCCTTGACCTCCTGGCCGATCATCGACGCGGCGAACCACGGCGCGGCGAGGAACGAGGAGCTGAGCCCTACGGAGTCGGGGATCTCGCGGCGGATGCGCCGTGACAGGTCCTTGTCGTAGACGCGCAGGACCGTGCGCAGCGGCGTCGGCGCGTCCTCCGGCCGCGGGATGGAGCGCGCCGCGAAGCCGATGCCGATGGTCGTCGCGCCGCCACTCGTGACCACCACTATCGCCTGGGCGGTGTCGACGTACGCGGCGCGCAGGGTCGCCGCCCTGCGGGCGTCGCCGATCACCACGGGTACGTCCCTGGCGCGGGCCACCGCGATACCGCGTGCCGACTCGTCGATGTCGACGGCGACCACGGGCACACCGCGGCGGTCCAGGGACCTGACGATGCGCGTGCCGAGGTCGCCGAGGCCGACGACGACCACGTGGTCGGACATCGCGTGCAGCGGGGAACCGGCGTCGAGCAGGCGCTGGGTCCGCACGACGCCGTCGACCACCACACCGGTGACCCAGGGGATGACGGCGACGCTCACTATCGTCAGGACCACCTGGGTGGCCTTGACGACAGGGTTGGCGTCGTGGTCGGGGTCGCTGCCCGCCAGTGCGGGCAGCACCGCCTCGTACAGCGCGCCGAGGAAGGACGAGCCGGTGGCGAGCTGGATGGTCATCGCACCGACGAGCACGACCACGAGAAGGACCCCGGCAGCGAGCAGCAGGTTCCAGCCCGACGTGATCGCCAGGGTGCGCAGGTACTCGCCGAACCGGCGTCGCCGGTGCGGGTCCACCTCGTCCTCGTCCTGTTCGAGATCCGCCTTCATCTCGGGCAGGACGTCGCGCTCGCCGGCGTCCGCCAGGAGCACCTTGGGGGCGAGCCCGGCCAGCTCCTCGTCGTTCGGGAGCGCCGTGACGGTGCCGTCCTCGTCCGTCGCGAACAGGACCATGCGGGTGGGCAGGGACGTCTCCTCGTCCGACACGGTAACGAGGCGGCGATGCTGCACCGGGAGGCGGACCTGGCGGCGCAGCGCCGCGGCGACGATCTCGGGCGCCGCGAACGCCGACGCCGAGAGCACCGTGCAGCGGTCGCGCTGCAGGTGCCGCCCGAGCGACTCGTCGAAGATCCGCACCACCACGTGCAGCGCGGGCCAGGCCTCGCGGAGCATGAGGGCCAGGGCGACGTTGCCGCCGTCGTCCTGGTCCACGAGCGCGGCGGCGTGCGCGCGGTCCGCGCCGGCCGCGGTCAGGGCCTTCTCGTCGACCCGGTCGGTCTCGACGAGGTCCACCCGGTCGAGGTCCGCCATCTCCTGGGCGTACCGGGTGGTGCGGTCCGGCAGGACCACCGACACGGTTCCCCGGTAGCGCGTGCTGAGCGCTCTGGTCAGGCGAAACGCGAGCGGACCGTCGCCGACCACCACGTAGTGCGCGTGCGTTCCCGGTCCGACGTCTGTCATGTTCGCAGAGCGTAGCGGGGCCCTCCGACAACGACGCACGAAAGTGTGCGCCGTCGTCGGAGGGCCCAGATCCGGCTCTCAGGCGTTACAGCCTCAGGAGGGGACGTTCGCCACGCCGTCCGGCAGGAACCGCCTGCCCAGGACCTTCTCGCTGTAGCCGGTGCGGTCCAGGTACGGCGTGATGCCGCCCGTGTGGAAGCCCCAGCCGGCGCCGAGGATCATCGCGAGGTCGATCTGCTGCGGGCCGGGCACGACACCCTCGTCCAGCATCAGGCCGATCTCGGTGGTCAGCGCCGTCAGCACCTGGTCGAGCACACCGTCGGCGTCGAGCACGCCCTGGCCGTGCCTGCCGGGCTCGCCCGGCGTCAGCGCCTCGCCGAAGTACTCCTGGATGGCCGGGTTGACCGGCTTCGGCAGACCCTTGGGGCCGTCCAGCACCACCCGGGTGCCGTCCTCGACGATCTTGGCCAGGCCTCGCGAGGCCGGGATGCGGTCGCCGAGGTTCTCCCGCAGCGACGTCAGCACGTGCTGCGCGACCGCGGGGCCCACCAGGTCGGTCAGCTCGAACGTCGGCATCGGGAAGCCGAGGGGGGCGAGCGCGCGGTCCGCGAGCTCGACGGGCGTCCCGCCCTCGATCGCGTCCAGGACCTGGCCCATCACGAGCAGCAGCAGGCGGTTCACGATGAAGCCCGGGCGGTCGGCCGACATGATCGCCGTCTTGCGGAGCTTCTTGGAGATGGCGAACGCCGTGGCGAGGGCCTCGTCCGAGGTGGCTTGCGCGTTGATCACCTCGACCAGCGGCATCTGGGCCACCGGGTTGAAGAAGTGGATGCCGACCACGCGCTCGGGGTGCTGCAGGTCCGCCGCCATCTCGGTGACGGACAGCGCCGAGGTGTTGGTCGCGAGCACCGTCTCGGGGGAGATGACGCCCTCCAGCTCGGCGAACACCTTCTTCTTGAGCCCCATCACCTCGGTGACGGCCTCGATCACGAAGTCGCACGAGGCGAACTCGCCGAGGTCCGTGGTGCCGGACACCGACGCGACGATGCGCTGCGCGGCGTCGGGGGACAGGCGCCCGCGGCCGGCGAGCTTCTCCGCCGTCTCGCGGACGAAGGACAGGCCCTTGTCCACGCGCTCCTGGTCCAGGTCGCGCATGACCACCGGCACGCCGAGGCGCTGCGCGAAGAGGAACGCCATCTGGGCGGCCATCAGACCGGCGCCCACGACGCCGACCTTGGTGATCGGCCTGGCGAGCTTGGGGTCCGGGGCGCCCTGGGGCTTCTTGCCGCCGCCCACGAGGTTGAACGCGTAGATGCTGGCGCGCATCTCGTCGGACATGACCAGGTCCGCCAGCGCCTGGTCCTCGGCCGCGAAGGCCTCGGCCTTGGTGGCGTTCCGGGCTCCGGCGATCAGCTCCAGCGCGCGGTGGGGCGCGGGACGCGAGGTGCCGACGACGGCGTCGAGCTGGGCCTTGGCGGTGGCGACTACGACGTCCCACACCGGCTGCGGGTCGAGCTCGCGGCGGGGCACCTCGATCTCGCCGGTGACGACCTTGGCGGCCCAGATGATGGACTGCTCCAGGAAGTCGGCGGCCTCGAACAGCTCGTCGACCAGGCCGATCTTGAGGGCCTCGGCCGGCTTGTACGGCTTGTTCGCCGCCGGCCGCGTGAGGATGACCTCGACAGCCTTCTCGACGCCGACCAGGCGGGGTACGAGGTAGGCGCCGCCCCAGCCGGGGATGAGACCGATGCCGGTCTCGGGCAGGCCGAGCGCGGCCGCGTCGGAGGCCACCGTGCGGTAGTCGCAGTTCAGCGCGACCTCGAGGCCGCCGCCCAGTGCGAGGCCGTTGACGAACGCGAAGGTCGGCACGCCCGTGGCCTCGCGCAGGTCGCCGAGGATCGTGTACGCGGCGTGGCCCATGCGGCCCAGCTCGACGGCCTCGGCGTGGTCGTGCACGGAGGTGATGCCCTTGAGGTCGGCGCCCGCGGCGACGAAGTAGGGCTTGCCGGTCACGCCGACGGCGACGATCTCGCCGGCCTCGGCGCGGGTACGGACGATCTCGAGCGCTGCCTTGAGCTCGGCCATGCCGGCCGGGCCGAGCGTGTTCGGCTTGGTGTGGTCCAGGCCGTTGTCGAGGGTGACCAGCGCGAGGACGCCGGCGCCGCCGGGCAGCCGCACGTCCCGGACCAGCGAGTGGGTGACGCGCTCCGCGGGAGCGTTGGGGGTCTCAGGCACGGGTCAGTTCTCCTCGTCCGTGTGGCCGGAGTAGTCGGCGTGGTGGGGGTTCTCCCAGATGACGCTGCCGCCCTGGCCCAGACCCACGCACATGGCGGTGAGGCCGTAGCGGACCTCGGGGTGCTGCTCGAACTGGCGGGCGAGCTGCGTCATCAGGCGGACGCCGGAGCTGGCCAGGGGGTGGCCCATGGCCAGCGCGCCGCCGTACTGGTTGACGCGGGTGTCGTCGTCGGCGATGCCGTAGTGGTCCAGGAACGACAGGACCTGCACCGCGAACGCCTCGTTCAGCTCGAACAGGCCGATGTCGTCGATCGTCAGGCCCGCGGCCTTGAGCGCCTTGTCGGTGGAGGGCACGGGGCCGTAGCCCATGATCTCCGGCGGCACGCCGGCGTAGCCGTACGACACCAGGCGCATCTTCGCGGGCAGGCCCAGCTCGGCGGCGACGTCGCCCGAGGCGAGGATGGCGGCGGTCGCGCCGTCGGTCAGCGGGGACGACGTCGCGGGGGTGACCCGCCCGCCCGCGCGGAACGGCGTCTTGAGGCCCTGGATGGACTCGAAGGTCGTCTCGGGGCGCGGCAGCTCGTCGGTGGTGGCCAGGCCCCAGCCCTGCTCGGTGGACCGGACCGCGACCGGCACCAGGTCCGGCTCGATGTTGCCGTTGGCCACTGCCTTGGCGTACTTGGCCTGCGACTCGACGGCGAACCGGTCGGCGCGCTCCTTGGTCAGCTGCGGGAACTTGTCGTGCAGGTTCTCCGCGGTGACGCCCATGTTGAGGGACTGCGGGTCCACGAGCTTCTCGGCCACGAACCGGGGGTTGACGTCGGCGTCGAAGCCCATCGGGTGGCGGCCCATGTGCTCCACGCCGCCCGCGATGACGACGTCGGCGGCGCCCATGGCGATGCCCGCTGCCGTGGTCGTGGCGGCCGTCATGGCGCCGGCGCACATGCGGTCGATGGCGTAGCCCGGCACGGACTGGGGGAGACCGGCGAGCATGCCTACGGTGCGGCCGAGCGTGAGCCCCTGGTCGCCCTGCTGGGTGGTGGCGGCGATGGCCACCTCGTCGATCCGCTCCGGGGGGAGCTCGGGGTGGCGCCGCAGCAGCTCGCGCACCACCTTCACGATCAGGTCGTCGGCACGCGTCTCTGCGTAGATGCCGTCGGGCTTGGCCTTGCCGAAGGGCGTGCGGGCGCCGTCGACGAACACGACGTCGCGTACGCCGCGGCGGACGCGCGGTGTTTCCGGGGCTGCGGTCATCAGCAGAACTCCTGGGGGTTTTCGGGACGGCGACGTCCGGTGAGCGACGCCGCTGGATCGAGATACACGCTACCGCGAGTACCGGTAAAAAGCACACAAGAAATGAGACCCGGTCTGAAACTGAGTCTCCCCGCGCGACTCGCGAAGTAGAGCACCTGTCCGAGTCTCCCTGGGTGACACCAGGGAGACTCGGACAGGTGCTCTACTTCGCGAGTCGCGCGGGGAGGGTGGGCGGGCGGGGTGGGTTAGTTGCCGCGGAGCTTGCGGACTACCTTTTTCGCCGTCGGGAGGGCGGTGTTCCAGGTGGTGTACAAGCGCGAGAACGCGACGTCGATCGAGCCGACCAGCTCGTCGGTGTGCTTGGCGAAGCTCTTCTTGAAGTCGCTGATGCCGTCGTTGAGCAGACCGTTCATGTCGTACCGCACGAGGCCCTGCTCGCGGGCGATCTCGATGGTGCGCCAGTAGGTCGGCGCGGTGGCCGTGGCCTTGCGGCCGGCGTCGTTGCCGCCGCCGTACAGCAGGAACGAGGTGCTCGCGGAGTTGACGCACCACGCGAAGCACGCGGGCACGTCGTCGACGTAGGTGGCCACCAGCACCGACTTGTCGCCGAGCGACCGGTTGATGTCGAGGTAGTACTCGTCGGAGTGGATCGCGAAGCCCGCACGCTCGGCGGTCTCCTTGTAGACGTCGAGCACGCGCAGCACCTCCGCGTCCTCCGTCACCCGGCGGATGTCGAGGCCCAGCCGCGCGCCCTTGCGGATCTCGTACCGCGTCGACTTGCGCATGTCGCCGAGCAGCTCGTCGGCGGGCCGGGTGAGGTCGAGGATCAGCGTGCTCGGGATCAGGATGTGGTTCGACGCCTGGCGCCGTCCCGCCAGGTCCAGCGGCGTGCCCGCGGGCCAGTCCGGCTCGATGGTGATGCCGACGCCGCCCACGTTCTCGCGCGCCCACTCCACCACCGTGTTGGTCACGGCGTTGCGCGTCGCCGAGTCGCCGACACCGAAGACCGCCTGCGCCGTCTCGCCGTCGTGGTGCGCCACGACCGGCCCGCGCGGCACGTACGACAGCGCCTTGAACTGGGCCGGCAGCGGCCGCACGAGCAGCTGCGCCAGGCCGACCGTGGTGCCGTCCTCGGTCACCCGGAGCCGGTGCGCACGCCAGTTGCCGGCGGCCTTCACCTCGCCCCATCCCCACAGCTGGAGCGGGTGTCCGCCGAGGGCGAGCACCTCGCGGTCCCAGGTCGAAGGTTCGGTGACTACGTCGACGGCGAGCGTGATGGGCTCCGACAGGGCTGGCATGGGGACGACTCTACTGGGGCGGGGGTGACGCTTTCACACCCGGTTCGTGTGCTGCCTCGGCGAACGTCCGCTCCAGGGCGCCTGCCAGCAGCCGGAGCTGCCACTCGCGGGCCCCTCGGCCGCGCAGGAACTCGGCGATGCCCGCGGCGTCGGCGGGTACCGGTGGCGTCCAGCACAGCCGGCGCAGCGCGTCGGGCTGCAGCAGGTTCTCGACCGGGACGTTCAGCTCCTCGGACAGCGCGGTCATAAGCTCGCGCGCCGCAGTGAGGCGGCGGGCGGCGGTCGTGTCCCGGTCACCCCAGGTGCGCGGCGGCGGCGGACCGTCGGAACGCGGCCCGCGCACCGAGGGCAGCGCCGACTCGGGCAGGGCGCGCGCGTCGTCGATCGCCTTCTGCCAGTACGCGGCCCGGCGCTTGGTGCCCTTGCCCGCGAACTCCGGCAGGGCGACGAGCTGGCCGGCGGTCTTCGGCATGGCCTTCGCCGCCGCGACGATCGCCCGGTCGGGCAGGACCCGGCCCGGCGAGATGTCGCGCGCCTGGGCGCTCGCGTCCCGTGCGAGCCACATCGCGCGGACGGCGGCGACCTGGCGCGGGTTGCGCAGCACGTGCATGCCGGAGGTGCGGCGCCAGGGATCGATCCGCGGCGGGGGCGGGGGAGCGGTGCGCACCGCCTCGAACTCCTGTGCCGCCCACTCGGTCTTGCCAGCGGCCTCGAGCCGCTCGGCGAGGCGGTCGCGCAGCTCGACGAGCACCTCGACGTCGAGGGCGGCGTACCGCAGCCAGTCCTCCGGCAGGGGACGCGTGGACCAGTCGACCGCCGAGTGCTCCTTGGCCAGGCCGAGGCCCAGCACCTCCGCGACGACGGCGGCGAGCCCCACGCGCTCCATGCCGAGCAGGCGCGCGGCGAGCTCGGTGTCGAAGACCCGCGCGGGGCGCAGACCGTGCTCGGCGAACCCGGGCAGGTCCTGCGAGGCGGCGTGCAGGACGAACTCGGCGTCGCCGACGGCCTCGCCGAGCGGCGAGAGGTCAGGGACGCCGACCGGGTCGATCAGCGCGGTGCCCGCACCCTCCCGTCGTACCTGGACGAGGTAGGTGGCCTGGCCGTACCGGTACCCGGAGGCGCGCTCGGCGTCGGCCGCTACCGGCCCGGATCCTGCGGCGAACGCCTCGACGACCCGTGCGAAAGCGCCCTGCGTCGCCACCACCTCCGGCAGCCCGTCGGCGGGCTCGGTCAGTGGGGTGACAGGTGCGGGCACGGGCGTCGATGTCTCCGCAGGGAGTCCTCGCTCCGTGGTGGTCATGGACCTACCGTATGGCGTTGCTTCGATCGGTCGGTAAAACGCCTGGTGAGCGTCGCGACCCCCTCGGGGAGCGGAGGCACCCCCGCGGCCATGGTGAGCAGCGTCGCCCACGCGTTCAGGTGCGTGCCGAGCCGGGTGTCGAGCGGTGTCCACGACGCGCGGATCTCCAGGTCCACCGCGTCGGGAGTGCCTTCGAGCGCGCCGTAGCTGTGCGACAGCACGCGCGTGACCGTGCCGCCCTCGGCCACCGTGTCGGTGCCGCGGACCAGCCCCGCGGACTCGAGGGCCTCGCCCACCCAGGACCAGGCGACGTCGGCGAGCATGGGGTCCGCCGCCATCTCCGGCTCGAGCGAGGCACGCACCAGGGTCACCACCCGGAACGTGCCGTGCCAGGCCTCCTGGCCCACTGGGTCGTGCAGCACGACGAAGCGGCCGGTGGCCAGCGGTTCCTCGGAGTGGTCATGTGAGTAGTCACGGTCGTCGGAACGGTCCCGTCCGGCCGGTCCCGGCGGGGCGCCGGGCAGCACGTCGCCCGAGAGCGCGACGCTGAACGGTGCCACCCGGCGCGGGGCCGGGATCTCCGTGAGGCGCACCTCTGAGCGCAAGGCCTGACGCCGCAGGTCGGCGAGAGCCGCTGCGAAGTCGACGGGGACGCCGGTGGGCGGGCCGCTGGTCACCACTTCACGGTACGTCCGTACCGCAATCTCCACGCGGAGGCGCGCGGCGGTCGCCGGAACGTGATCTGCCCGCCCGGCGGACGGCGCGGCGCCACCCGCACCCCGGCCCACTAGGCTGGACGCGGGTCACGGCACGCCTCGCGCGTACGCCGGCCCGTACCCAAGTCCTAAGGAGCAAGAACGTGTCAGGCACAGCACAGATCGGCGTCACCGGGCTGGCGGTGATGGGTCGCAACCTCGCGCGGAACTTCGCACGTCACGGCTACACGGTGGCGGTCCACAACCGCTCGTACGCCAAGACCGAGTCCCTGGTGGCGGACCACGGCAGCGACGGCGAGTTCGTGCCGAGCGAGACGCTCGCCGACTTCGTCGCGTCGCTCGAGCGCCCGCGCAAGGTAGTCATCATGGTCAAGGCCGGCGGCCCGACGGACGCCGTCATCGACGAGCTGGTGCCCCTCCTGGAGGAGGGCGACATCGTGGTCGACGCCGGCAACGCGCACTTCCCGGACACGATCCGGCGCGAGGCGGCCCTCAAGGAGCACGGCCTGCACTTCGTGGGTACCGGTGTGTCCGGCGGCGAGGAGGGCGCGCTGAACGGCCCGTCCATCATGCCGGGCGGCACGCCCGAGTCGTACGAGTCGCTCGGCCCCATCCTGGAGGACATCTCCGCGAAGGTGGACGGCGTCCCCTGCTGCACCTACGTGGGCTCCGACGGCGCGGGCCACTTCGTCAAGATGGTGCACAACGGCATCGAGTACGCCGACATGCAGCTCATCGCCGAGGCGTACGACCTGCTGCGCCAGGGTCTGGGTGCCTCGGCCGCCGAGATCGGCCAGATCTTCGCGCAGTGGAACACGGGCGACCTGGAGTCGTTCCTCATCGAGATCACCGCCGACGTCCTGCAGCACGTGGACGCCGAGACCGGCCAGGCGTTCGTCGACATCGTCCTGGACCAGGCCGAGCAGAAGGGCACCGGCCGCTGGACGGTCCAGAACGGCCTGGACCTCGGCGTGCCCATCACCGGCATCGCCGAGGCCACCTTCGCGCGCGCCCTGTCGGGCTCCGTGCCGCAGCGCACCGCCGGCCTCGCGTCGCTCCCCGCGCACACGCAGGAGTGGGAGGTCAAGGACCGCGACGCGTTCATCGAGGACGTCCGCCAGGCCCTGTACGCCTCCAAGGTCGTCGCCTACTCGCAGGGCTTCGACCAGATCGCGGCGGCCGCCGCCGAGTACGGCTGGGCGATCGACCGCGGCGCCATGGCCCGCATCTGGCGTGGTGGCTGCATCATCCGCGCCCGGTTCCTCAACCGGATCACCGAGGCGTACGAGCGCGACGCGGACCTGCCGCTGCTGCTCGCCGACCCGTACTTCACCGACGCCGTCGCGAGCGGTCTGCCCGCCTGGCGCCGCGTGGTGGCCGGTGCGGCGCAGAACGGCGTGCCGACGCCCGCCTTCTCCTCCTCGCTCGCGTACTACGACGGCGTCCGCGCCGAGCGGCTGCCCGCCGCGCTCGTACAGGCGCAGCGCGACTTCTTCGGGGCGCACACCTACAAGCGGGTCGACCGCGAGGGCACGTTCCACACCGAGTGGTCCGGCGACCGCACGGAGGCTGAGGCGTGAGGGGTCTCCCCGCGGACAAGGGGCTCGTAGGCGGCGGCGGGGAGGTTCCCGTCCCGGACCTGATGGTGGTGGGGATCGGCGGCGACGTCGGCATGTACGCCCTCGCGCGCGCGTTCCACGAGCAGTACGGCACCCACTCCGTGGTGCTGTCGAAGGTCGCCACGCGTGCCATGCAGGACTCGGCGATCGTCGACAACGTGGTGGTGCCGCACATCGACGACGTGGACGTGCTCCTGCCGACCCTCGAGGGCCTGGCGCAGCAGCACCGGGACAAGGTGCTGGTCCTGCTGACCAACGCCGACTGGCACGTGCGCACGCTCATCATCCACCGGGAGCGCCTGGAGGCCGCCGGCTACGTGCTGGCGTACCCGTCGCTGCCGGTCCTGGAGCAGGTGAGCAGCAAGGAGGGCTTCGCGCAGGTGTGCGACCAGCTCGGCATCCCCACGCCGCGCACGGTGGCGGTCGACATCGCCAAGGTCGTGGCCGACGGCGGGCGGGCCGCCGTGGCCGCCCTCGAGGTGGACCTGCAGTACCCCGTGGTGGGCAAGCCGTCCAACAGCGCCGAGTGGTACTACGTGGACTTCCCCGGCAAGAAGAAGATCCACCACATCGACTCCCGCGCGGACCTCGACGTGATCCTGGGCCACCTCGCCGACGCGAACTTCCCCGGCACGTTCCTGGTGCAGGAGTTCATCCCGGGCGACGAGACGCAGATGCGGTCCCTGACCGCCTACCGCGACACGTCGGGCGAGGTGACGCTCCTGGCGACCGGCCGGGTGCTCCTGGAGGAGCACACGCCCGGCACGCTGGGCATCCCGGCCGCCATCCTGGTGGAGGCGTACGACGACGCGATGGACGCGGCCACCCGGTTCCTCGACGCGACGAACTACGTGGGGTTCGCGAACTTCGACTACAAGCTGGACCCGCGCACGGGCCAGCACGTGTACTTCGAGGTGAACCCCCGCATCGGGCGGAACAACTACTACGTCACCGCGGGCGGGGCCAACGTGGCTCGCGTGCTCGTGGAGGACTGGGTGCTGCACCGGCCGATCCGCCCCGTGCGGGCCGTGCGCGACGTGCTCTACACGGTGGTGCCGTTCGGCCTGCTGTCCAAGTACGTCCTCGACCCGGAGCTCAAGAACCGGATCAAGGCGCTCAAGGCCAGCGGTGACGTGATCAACCCGCTGAAGTACGACCGTGACTCCGGCCTCAAGCGCCGGCTCATCGTCGAGGCGATCACGCAGAACTACCGCCGCAAGTACGCGCAGTACTACCCGGAGCCGACGGCGACGGGGTACTGACCCCTCCGCTGTCGCGTCACCGTCTCGGACGCCCAGACCACCCCGGTGGCCTGGGCGTCCGGCGTTTCCGGGGGCGCCGTCACCGATGGGCAGTTCTACCCAAAGTTAAGCCTTGCGCACTGTGTGGCTGATCGGGACACTGTGTGCGCACTTGCCGGATATTTCTGGCATAAATCGTGAGAGAGGTTTCACCCCGATGTCGTTCATCGAGTCCATCAAGACCGTGCTGTCCAACTACGCGGTCTTCAACGGGCGCGCGCGTCGCTCCGAGTACTGGTGGTACACCCTGGCCGTGACGATCGTCTCGACGATCCTCTACGTGGTGCTCGTCGTGCCGGGCCTCAGCGAGTACACGGCCGCCACCATGGATGCCGCCATGACCGGGAGCACCACCGTCCCGGCGATGCCTGGTTCCCTGACTGCCGGCTACGCCGTGCTCTCCATCTTCAACCTCGCCCTGCTGCTGCCGGGCCTCGGCGTCACCGTCCGGCGTCTGCACGACACGGACCGCTCCGGCTTCTGGGTCTTCCTCGGCCTGGTCCCGGTCGTCGGCGGGATCATCCTGATCGTGTGGGAGGCGACCGCCGGTACGCCTGGCCCCAACCGCTTCGGCCCGGACCCCAAGGCCGTGGCGCAGCCCGCCGCCGCCTGACACCGTCTCCTGAATTAGTCTGAACCGGTGAACAGCACCCGTCCCGTCCTCGTCGTCGGGGCGAGCGGATTCGTCGGCAGCCGGGTCGCACGCGGCCTGGCTGCCGACGGCCGCGCGGTGCTCGCCGTCGCACGCCACACGCTGCCCGAGCGGGTCACCGTCCAGCCCAGCGTGATCCCCGTGCTCGGCGCGGACCCGGCCGCCCAGGCGGACGCCGTCCGCGAGGCCTGCGCGCGGGCCGGCGTCCCGCTGCCCGGCGCGGTGGTCGCGTCGATCGGCGGCTGGCAGAAGGGTCCGGACCTGCTCGACCTGGACCCGGCCGAGTGGTCCGCCACGCTGGCGTCCCACCTCACGGCCCACCTCGACGCCGCACGCGCGCTCGCGCCGCTGCTCGGACCGGGCGACCCGTACGTGGTGCTCAACGGCGCGGCCTCCCGCGAGGCCATGGCCGGGTCCGGCGCAGTCAGCGTCACCGGAGCAGGCCTCGCGATGCTGGTCCAGGTGCTGCGCCTGGAGGCCCAGCGGGCCGACGCCTCCCCGCCCGTCCGCTTCCACGAGCTCGTCATCGACCACGCGGTCGCGGGCGACGACCGCAACGAGGACCCGGCCCAGACCAGGGCCCCCGCCCAGGTGGTGCGGGCCCTCGGTGAGCTGCTGGACGACCCCGGCGCACCCGCCGTCCTGCACGTGTGACGTTGCTCTCGCGGCACGCCCCACGTGCCGTGACGCCGGTAATCTCTTGCTTCGTGACAACCACCGCCACCGTCAACAGCCAGACCGCGACGACCGCCCTGTGCGCCGTCCGACCGCAGGTCCCTGTCGACAGGCTCGTCACCGATCTCGTGCCGCCGCGCCACTTCGCGGACGCCCGCTTCGCGACCTACCGCGCCAACCCGGCACACCCCAGCCAGGGCCGCGCGCTCGCCCGGCTCCAGGAGATCGCCGCGGAGATCACCGCCCCCAGGCGCGGCCTGTTCAACCGCCGCAAGGCCGCGCCGGCGGTCTACCTCGACGGCGGCTTCGGCGTCGGCAAGACCCACCTGCTCACCTCGCTCGCGCACGCCGTCGGCGAGGCGCTCGGCTCCGACAAGGCCGCCTACGGCACCTTCGTCGAGTACACCAACCTCGTCGGGGCGCTCGGGTTCCTCCCCACCGTAGAGGCGCTCGCCGCCAAGAAGCTGGTCTGCATCGACGAGTTCGAGCTCGACGACGCCGGCGACACCACCATCATGTCCCGCCTCATGCGCGAGCTCGCGGACCGGGGCGTGGCGCTCGCCGCGACGTCGAACACGCTGCCCGACGCGCTCGGCGAGGGCCGCTTCGCCGCCCAGGACTTCCAGCGCGAGATCAAGGCGCTCTCCGACCGCTTCGAGACCCTGCGGGTCGACGGTCCGGACTACCGCCACCGCGAGGTCGTCACCGACTCCGAGCCGCTGACCGAGGCAGAGGTCGTCGCCGCGGCGGACCGGCCGGGCGGCACGCTCGACGCGTTCGACGACCTGCTGGCGCACCTCGCGACGGTGCACCCGAGCCGGTACGGCGCGCTGCTCGACGGTGTCTCCGTCGTCGCGCTGACCGGTGTGCATCCCGTGACCGCGCAGGAGGTGGCGCTGCGCCTCGTGGTGCTCGTGGACCGCCTCTACGACCGGGACGTGCCGGTGCTGCTCGGCGGGTCGGCGGACACCCGCGGCCTGTTCACCGAGGAGATGCTGGCCGGCGGGTACCGCAAGAAGTACTACCGGGCGCTGTCCCGCCTGGGCGCGCTGGCCGAAGAGGGACGCAAGCTGCTCTGACGCCTCCCTACGCGTCCGCGCGCAGCCGGCGCCCCGCGCGCAGCACCGTCGCCCGGGCCAGCTCGTCGAGGGAGTCCACGAGCACGACGCCGGGCAGGAGGTGCGTCGCCGTGGCCTCCGCCGCGACCGACAGCTCGGTGCACCCCAGCACCAGCGCGGCGGCCCCGCGGCGGCGCAGGTCGGCGATGACGCCCTCCAGGGCCGTCAGGTCGCCGCCGCGGCCCGCCTTGACGCCGTCGTAGACCAGCGACGTCACGGCCGCCTGCCCCGCGACGTCCGGCAGCAGGGTCTTGATGCCGCGCGCGCCGAACGCGTCGGCGTAGACGCCCGACGCGATGGTCCCCTCCGTCGCGAGGAGGCCGACGGCCTCCGGGCGCGGCCCGCTGAGCCTGCCGGTCCAGGTGTCGCGCGCGAGCACCGCGGACACGGTCGCGTCGACCGCGGACAGCAGCGGGACCGATGTCGCCGCCGCGATCGCGCCGGCGAACGCGTGCGCCGTGTTGCACGGCAGCACGAGGAAGTCGGCCCCCGCCCCGGCGAGCCGCCGCGCGTCGGCGGCGAGCACCGGCCCGGGGTCGTCGGGCGAGCGCCCCAGCACGAACGCCGTCCGGTCCGGGACGGTGGCGTGCTGCAGCACCATCATGTCCACGTGGTCCTGGTCGCGGGCGGCGTCGGTCAGCCGGACCACGCGCTCCATGAACAGGACGGTCGCGAGCGGGCCCACCCCGCCCAGCACGCCGACGAGGCCGGAGAACCCGCCGTCTCGCCCTGCTCCTGTGCCCTGGTGGCCGGCACCCGGCGCGCCGACGTCAGGCAACGTCCTGCTCCGCCGACGGGTACGCGCTCCCGAACCCGGGCCGTGCGGGCGCCCCGCCCGGGTCCTGCAGCGGGTGGTGCTGCGCGAACTTGCGCACCTGGTTCAGCTCGGCAAGACGTACCCAGGCGTCACGGCGCGGCGACAGGTCCCGCCGGTACTTGAGCGGGTGCACCACGCGGGCGCCGCGCACGGCGGCGCGCAGCGAGGTGTCCTGCACGTACCTGTCCAGGAGGAAGCCCGGGACTATCCGGTACAGCACCTCGAGCGGCTCCGCGACGTCCGGCCACTGCCCTCCGAGATGGTCCGCCACCCAGTAGACGGCAGGGTTCAGCCCGCTCGCCGTCAGGTAGTAGTTGGACCGCCCGGTGCGCGGGTTCAGCTCCAGGAAGTGTCCGACGCCGGTACGCGGGTCCACCTTCACGTCGAAGTTCGCGAACCCGGTCCAGCCCAGGTGCTCCACGAGCCGGCGGGCGTCCGCCTCGACCTGGGGGAGCCGCCCGGTGAGGATCGCTGCGGGGTTCCCGAGAGTGCCCGGCGTGTGCTCCTCGAGCAGCACGTGCCCGCCCCAGGCCATGCGCACCGCGCCCGAGCGGTCGGAGTAGGTCGTCATGATCCGCATCTGCGAGTCATCGCCGGGTATGTACTCCTGGACGATCACGGGCCGCCGGTAGCCCGCGTCCCCGGCCGCCCGCAGGAGTGCGGCCAGCTCGGCGCGGTCCTGCACCAGGTGCACCTTCGCCTTGCCGGGGAACGACACGTGGTGCCACGCGGCGTTGTCGCCGGGCTTGGCGATCACCGGGAAGCGCAGGTCGAGGTCGCCGACCGGCTCCCCGCCGGCCCGCACCTCCGTGCGCGGGTGGGGGACCCCGAGCTCGTGGCAGAGCGCGGAGAACCGCTGCTTGTCCATCACGTGGTCGAGCAGCCCGACCGACGGGTACGGAACCAGCGCCACGTCCTCCAGACGGTCGCGGTGCTGCGCGAGCGCCCGCACGTACCAGTCCACGCAGGTGAGCGCGACGACCGGTCCCTCGACCGTGGCGGCCACCCGGCGGATCAGCTCGACCATGACGGCGGGGTCGTCGAGCCGCGGCTCGACGACGTTGTCGATGATGCCGGAGTGCGCGACGTTGGGGGTCGGGCGGATGGACACGACCGTCGACCTGACGCCGTAGCGCTCGTGAAAGGCACGGGCGAGGCTGTAGGCGCCGGCGTCGCCACCGAGGATGACAGGGTGTACCGCTGCGTGGTTCCTCATGCCACGTAAGACGGGTGACGCCCGGCGAAGGTTGTTCCCCGGAGCGGGTGAAGAACCGCAGGTCAGCTGGCCGCGAGGCGGGCCTTCTCGGCCTCGACGTCGAAGTCGGCCGGCGGCCAGCCCAGGTCCAGCGACCGCAGGGCGCCCGTCAGCAGCTCGGTGACCGCGAGGCGTGCGTACCACTTCCGGTCCGCCGGCACGACGTACCAGGGCGCCACCTCGGTGGAGGTCCGGTCCAGCATCTCCTGGTACGCCGCCAGGTACTCCGGGAGCTTTGTGCGGACGTCGATGTCCCCGGGGTTGTACTTCCAGTGCTTGTCGGGCCGTTCGAGCCGCTCGGCCAGGCGCACCTTCTGCTCGTCCGCCGACACCATGAGGGCCACCTTCACGATCAGGGTGCCCGACGCCGCCACCTCCGCCTCGAACTCGTTGAGCTCCCGGAAGTGTGTGCGCCAGACCTTCTGCGGCTCGAGGCGGTTGACCCGCACCACCAGCACCTGCTCGTGGTGCGACCGGTCGAAGACCCCGAGGTAGCCGGGCCGGGGCAGCGCGTTGCGGACCCGCCAGAGGTAGTCGTGCCGCTGCTCCTCCTCTGTAGGGACGCCGAACCCCCTGTGCTGCACGCCCTGCGGGTCCACCATGCCGACGACGTGGCGCACGATCCCGCCCTTGCCCGCGGTGTCGAGGCCCTGCAGGACCAGCAGCACCGACCGGTCGCCGCCGGTGCGGCCGTGCGCGAAGAGACGTTCCTGGAGCTCGGCGAGCTCCGGCCCGCGCGCCGCCATCAGCTCCTCGCCGTCGGCCTTCTTGCCGGACCAGCCGGGCGTGGCCGACTGGTCCATGGCGGTCAGGTCGGTCCCGCGCACCCAGCGCAGGGCGTCGTCCGCCGGGGTCGTCCACAGCTTCTCGGGCTTCTTTGCCATCGGTGCCGCCTCCTTCGCGGGACCGGCAGACGCCGGTGCCAGGGGATCAGGCTCGCAGGTCAGCTCTCCGCACGCAGCACGGCGGTCATCCGGGGCGGCACCGTGAGGGTGTCGCCGACCAGACGCGTGGCCCCCGGCTCCCAGGCCGCGGCGAGCTTGAACGCCCCGGGGAGCGGCGCCTTGCCCGCCCCCTCGGCGGGCCGTAGCAGGCTCCCGAGGCGCAGCGCGGCGAGGCCGTGGCCGGTGTTGAGCACGAACGCGAGGCTGCCGCGCAGCACCGCGATGACCGACCGGTCCGCGGTGGAGCGGATCTCCAGCGGCAGGTCCAGCTCCTCGCTGATGTCGTGCCGGATGGAGATCAGGTCGCGGGCCCAGCGCACCAGGCGCCGCTCGTTGTCGTTGCGCGGGACCACCGGTGCGTGCACGGTGTCGAGCACCAGCGGGTTGCCCGCGAGGATCACGGTGGCGAGCACGCTGGAGCGGATGTCGACGTCGTCCACCCCGAGGAGGGCCGTCGCGGGGCTCTCCTCGCCCGCCCACGGCACCGTGAGCTGCGCGGCGGGGAGCCGCGTGATGTCCTCGACCACGCTCGCGCCGGCCCGGACCCGGGTGCGGCGCCCGCTGTTCTGGCTGTTCTGGCGGGTGGCGCGGCGCACCGACGGGTGCACCAGGTCGGCGAGCATCTGCAGCGCCTGGATGTCCTCGGTCTTGCCCGGGCCGGACAGGATGCGCAGCAGGATGGTGGTCAGCCGGTCGCTCCGGCCGGGACCGTCCACGAGCAGGCTGAAGCGCCGGTCGAGCTGTTCGCCCATCCCGACGACGTAGTCCGCGAGCTCACCCAGGAACGGGGTGGGGGAGCGGTCGACGAGGGCGTCGACGTCGAGCACCAGGCCGTCCACGTGGTACTCCCGCAGCCAGTGCCGCGCGTCGTCGACGAGGAAGTCGCGCGGCCCGCGGCTGCCGCTGCCGTCGAGGTTGATGCGGTCGCCCACGAAGTCGGTGCGGACCGTCGGCGCGGACGGGACCTTGCCCGCCCGCGTGCCGATGCTCGGCACCTGTCCCGTGCGGAGCTGGATGGGCCCCGTACGCGGCCGGTCCAGGGGCACCTGGCCGGTGCGGGGGCGCATCGCCTGCAGGGCGTGCTCGCCGGCGTCGCCGACGTCGGAGCGCGGCGGCCGCGGCCGGCCGCCGCCGGCCAGGTACGGGCCGTAGGCCTCCAGCCCGAGCTCGTCCGAGACCGCCCAGCGGTAGGGGATGTCCAGCACGACGGCGAGGCCGACGGCGTGCGCGGCGTCGATGAAGCGCTGCAGCGCACGCGGGCCGCCGTAGGGCTCGTGCACCGAGTAGAGGCGCACACCGCGCGTCGGCCCGACGGCGGGGTCGAACGCCGCCACCGGCGCGAGCTCGACGCCGTGCGCCCCGAGCTCCGCGACGGTGGGCAGCAGCGCCGCGGCGGCGTCGAGCGTGCCCTCCGGGGTGAACGTCTCGACGTCCACGTGCATGAGGATGCTCGTGGAGAGGTCTGGCGGCGACCACGAGCCGTCGGTCCACTCGAACGCCGGGTCGAAGACCCTGGTGGGACCGTGGATGCCCTGCGGCAGCCACACGCTCCGCGGGTCGGGCAGCAGCGGGCCGCCGTCGACCGAGTAGCCGTAGTCGGTGCCGTGCCCGAGCACGCTGTCGGCGCCCCAGTACCCGGGCTCGCCGGCGCCGACGAGGCGCAGCGGCATGTGCTCCGGCTCGTCCTGCGGGTCGTAGGGCACGAGCACCTCGATGACACGCGCACGTGGGGCCCACACCACTGGCCTCGGCCCGGGAACGGGCATGTCAGGCCCTGGTCGGGGCGGTGGTGTGGTTCCCCCGGTTCCACTCCTCGGTCCGGTCACGGCGGACAGCCTAGCCCGGTGTTCCGCTTGGGCGGGTCAGCACCACGACGCTGCGTCCCGTCACGGTCAGTCCGGTACCGGCGTCCAGCACGGTTCCGGGCTCGGCGCTGCCGTCGGTGTCCAGCACCACGGTCCAGGCCTTTCCGTAGGCACCAGGCGGCAGAGTGAAGTCCAGGGCCCCGGAATGGGCGTTGAGCAGCAGCAGGAACGAGTCGTCGACCACCCGCTCGCCGCGCCCGCCGGTCTCGGAGATCGCGTCGCCGTTCAGGAACACCGCGACCGTCCTGGCGTACGACTGGTGCCAGTCCGTGTCGTCCATCCGCGCGCCCGTGAGGTCGAGCCACTCGACGTCCCCGAGCGCGTCCGTGCCGCTGCCGTCGAAGAACCGGCGGCGGTGCAGGATCGGGTGGTCGCGGCGCAGCCGCACCGCCTTCCTGGCGAACTCCAGCAGCGCCGCGTTCTCGTCCTCGAGCTCCCAGTCCATCCAGGAGAGCTCGTTGTCCTGGCAGTAGGCGTTGTTGTTGCCCTGCTGCGTGCGCCCGAGCTCGTCGCCGTGCGCGATCATCGGCACGCCCTGGCTCAGCATGAGCGTCACCAGGAGGTTGCGGCGCTGCCGGGCGCGCAGCTCCCGGATCTCCGGGTCGTCGGTGGGGCCCTCGACGCCGCAGTTCCAGGACCGGTTGTGGCTCTCGCCGTCCTGGTTGTCCTCCCCGTTGGCCTCGTTGTGCTTCTCGTCGTACGACGTGAGGTCGGCGAGCGTGAAGCCGTCGTGGGCCGTGACGAAGTTGATGGATGCGCTGGGCATGCGGCCGCTGTGCTCGTACAGGTCGCTCGACCCCGTCAGGCGGGAGGCGAACTCCGGCAGGGTCGACGGCTCCCCGCGCCAGAAGTCGCGCACGGTGTCGCGGTAGCGGCCGTTCCACTCGGTCCACAGGGACGGGAACCCGCCCACCTGGTAGCCGCCGTCGCCCAGGTCCCACGGCTCGGCGATCAGCTTGACCTGGGAGATCACCGGGTCCTGGTGCACGATGTCGAAGAACGCGCTCAGCCGGTCGACCTCGTGGAACTGGCGGGCCAGCGTGGCCGCCAGGTCGAAGCGGAACCCGTCGACGTGCATCTCCTCGACCCAGTAGCGCAGCGAGTCCATGATGAGCTGCAGCACGGCGGGGGAGCGCATGAGCAGCGAGTTGCCGGTGCCCGTCGTGTCGAAGTAGTGCGCCTCGTCGCCGTCGACCAGCCGGTAGTAGGCGGCGTTGTCGATGCCCCGGAAGCTCAGCGTGGGCCCCAGCTGGTTGCCCTCGGCGGTGTGGTTGTAGACGACGTCGAGCAGCACCTCGATGCCCGCCTGGTGCATCGCCTTGACCATGGCCTTGAACTCCATGACCTGCTGGCCGCGCCGGCCGTAGCCCGCGTAGCCGTTGTGCGGCGCGAAGAACCCGATGGTGTTGTAGCCCCAGTAGTTCGTCAGGCCCTTGGCCGCGAGCGACGGGTCGGTGACGAACTGGTGCACCGGCATCAGCTCGATGGCCGTGACGCCCAGCTTCTTCAGGTGCTCGATCACTGCCGGGTGCGCGAGCCCCGCGTACGTGCCGCGCAGCTCGTCGGGGACGTCGGGGTGGCGCATCGTGAGGCCCTTGACGTGCGCCTCGTAGATCACCGTCTCGTGGTACGGCGTGGCCGGCGGGCGGTCGTGGCCCCAGTCGAAGAACGGGTTGACCACGACGGAGACCATGGTGTGGCCCAGCGAGTCGGAGGACTCCGGCGTGGTGCCCGTCGTGGCCTGCTCCACGTCGTCGAACGAGTACGAGAACAGGGACGGGTCGCCGTCGAGGTCGCCGTCCACCGCCTTGGCGTACGGGTCGAGCAGGAGCTTCGCCGGGTTGCAGCGGTGGCCCGACGCCGGGTCGTACGGCCCGTGCACGCGGTACCCGTACCGCGTGCCGGGGCCGACCCCGGGCAGGTAGACGTGCCACACGTGAGCATCGGTCTCGGTGACGGCGACGCGGGTCTCGGTGTCGTCGTCGGCCAGGAGGCACAGCTCCACCTTCTGGGCGACCGACGAGTAGAGCGCGAAGTTGGTACCCGTACCGTCGAACGTCGCGCCAAGGGGGTAGGGGCGCCCAGGCCAGGTCTGCATCCGACGATCATCACACCCCGGCGGTGCAGGTGGGGGGAGATCTGCGTGCCGGGCGTGCCGTCGCGGTGGAGGCTTGGCGAGGATTAGAAATAATGTGCCAAGTGGATGTGCAGCCAGCCGGGTTTCTGCGAGAATGTGTTCATGATCACGGGGGAACCCCAGTCCGCCACCGAGCCCGCCGACTCAGGTCCGACCGATCTGGTCGACGAGTCGAACGCCTTCTACGCACGCATCGCGCCGCCGGCCGTCCGCCGCGCCGCAACCCGCCGGGGCCTGCTCGGCGGCGGAGACGCCTCCAAGGCGCCGCGCAACCTCGCCGACTGCGCCCTCGACCCGATCTCCGGATCGTCGAGCGGTGTGTCCTGGGACGACCCGGAGGAGCTCTGACGGCCGCGTCAGCGGGGTAGCCGCCCCGGGCCCACGGGGATGAGGCGCGGCATGCCCGCCGGCGCTACCTGGCTCAACGCCAGGTAGCGCGCCTCTGCCCTGTGCAGGCGGATGTGCTCGTCGAGCGACCACTGCGGCCCGTTGGTCAGCGTCATGCCGCAGGAGCAGTCGATCTCCTCGCGGTCGCCGGCCAGATGCCGCACGAGACCCACGGTGACGTGGGAGGCGCGGGCATCTGCCTTGGCCCGGTGCATGGCAGCGCTGACGGGGGCGTGTTCGCTCACGCCCCCAGGCTAGCGCCCGCCGGATCAAGCGCTGAGTGCGTGATATTTGCCCTCTTGAGCGCTCCGAGAGGGCAAATACCCAGCACTCAACGGATGCGGTCCAGGGCCTGTCCGACGTCGTCCAGGAGGTCCGTCACGTCTTCCAGGCCTACCGACAGGCGGACGATCGACGGCGACACCTCGGCCTCCGTGCCGCGCACCGAGGCGTGCGTCATCTCGCTCGGGTAGTTGACCAGCGACTCGACGCCACCGAGCGACTCGGCGAGCAGGAAGACCCGGGTCGACTCGGCGAACGTGCGCGCGGCGCGCTCCCCGCCCGCCAGCTCCAGCGAGATCATGCCGCCGAAGCGCGACATCTGGTGCGCGGCGGTCTTGTGGCCCGGGTGGTCGGGCAGGCCGGGGTAGAGCACGCGGGCCACCGCGGGGTGCTCGACCAGGCGCTCGGCGAGCGTCTGGGCGGTCTCGGAGTGGCGCTGCATCCGCACGGAGAGGGTCTTGATGCCCCGCGTGGTCAGGAACGCGTCGAACGGGCTGGACACCGCGCCCGCCGCGAACTGCACGTAGCGCACCTGCTCGGCGAGCTCCTCGCCGCCGTTCGCCACGACCACCGCCCCGCCGACGACGTCGGAGTGCCCGCCGAGGTACTTGGTCGTGGAGTGCACCACGACGTCGGCACCGAGGTCGAGCGGGCGCTGGAGGGCGGGCGACGCGAACGTGTTGTCGACGACCAGGAGCAGGCCCGCCTCCCGGGCGAGGCCGGCCAGCGCGGGGATGTCGCTGATCTTCATCAGGGGGTTCGACGGCGTCTCGACCCACAGCACCTTGGACTCGGGCCGGATCGCGGCGCGGACGGCGTCGAGGTCGGCGGTGTCCACCGTCGTGTGCTGGATGCCGGCCTTGCCGTGGATGGTGCGGACGAGCCGGTGCGTGCCGCCGTACACGTCGTTCGGCACGAGCACGTGGTCCCCGGGCGCGAGCACGGCGCGCAGCAGGGCGTCCTCGGCGGCGAGGCCGGACGCGAACGAGATGCCCTGGGCGCCGCCCTCGATGGCCGCGAGCTGCTCCTCCAGCGCGGTCCGCGTCGGGTTGCCCCCGCGCGAGTACTCGTACCCGCCGCGCAGCCCGCCGATGCCGTCCTGCGCGTAGGTGGAGGTGACGTGGATCGCCGGGATCGCGTCGCCGGTCGTCGGGTCGGGGTGCTGTCCCGCGTGGATCGCGAGGGTGTCAAAGCGGTTGGGTCGGACGTCGGTCATGGTGCTCTCTCTTCGAGGGTTCAGTGCTGCGAGCTGATGCGAGCTGATGCGAGCTGATGCGGGGAGGGGCGGGCCCGGTCGGGCGGCGCGACGGGTCAGACGGCGAGGTAGTCGAGCAGGTCCGAGCGCGACACGACGCCGAGCGCCTTGCCGCCGTCGGTCACGAGCAGGGCGCCGTCGGTCGCGAGCGCCGCGCGCAGCGCCCCGACGGGCTCGTTGACGCCGACGAGCGGCAGGGGCCTGCCGATGAGCCCGCCCACCTCGTCGGAGAGGTTGACCTTGCCGGCGAACACGCCGTCGAGCAGGTCGTCCTCGTGCACGGCACCGGCCACCTCGCCGAGGACCACGGGTGGTTCGGCGGCGAGCACGAGCAGCTGCGAGACGCCGGTGCGCGTCATCCGGTCGATCGCGTCGCGGACCGTGTCGGTCCGGTACACGTAGACCAGCGGCGGGGTGCGGTCCGCCTTCGCGGCCAGGACGTCGGCGACCGTGTGGTCCTCGATCGCGGGCGAGAACCCGTAGGACCGCATCCAGGTGTCGTCGAAGATCTTGGCGAGGTAGCCGCGGCCGCCGTCGGGCAGGAGGACCACCACCACGTCGTCCGGGCCGAGGTCGCGGGCGGCACGCAGCGCGGCGACGACCGCCATGCCGCTGGACCCGCCCACCAGGATGCCCTCCTCGCGCGCCAGGCGCCGGGTCATCGCGAACGACTCGGCGTCGTCCACGGCGATGATCTCGTGGGGGACGGTGGGGTCGTAGGCGGTCGGCCAGAAGTCCTCGCCGACGCCCTCGACCAGGTACGGGCGGCCGGTGCCGCCCGAGTACACGGAGCCCTCGGGGTCGGCGCCGATGATGCGCACCTTGCCGTCGGACACCTCGCGCAGGTACCGGCCCGTGCCCGTGATGGTGCCGCCGGTGCCGACGCCCGCGACGAAGTGGGTCACCTTGCCCTCGGTGTCACGCCAGATCTCGGGGCCGGTCGTCTCGTAGTGGGAGCGCGGGCCGTTCGGGTTCGAGTACTGGTCGGGCTTGAACGCGCCGGGGATCTCGCGCACCAGCCGGTCGCTCACCGAGTAGTACGACTCGGGGCTGTCGGGCGCGACCGCCGTCGGCGTCACGACGACCTCGGCGCCGTACGCCGTGAGCACGTCGCGCTTGTCCTTGCCCACCTTGTCGGGCAGCACGAACACGCACCGGTAACCGCGCTGCTGGGCGACCAGCGCGAGGCCCACCCCGGTGTTGCCGGAGGTCGGCTCGACGATGGTGCCGCCCGGACGGAGCTTGCCCTCCCGTTCGGCCGCCTCGATGATGCGGTCGGCGATGCGGTCCTTGGACGACCCGCCGGGGTTCAGGTACTCGAGCTTGACGAGCACGGTCGCGCTGGTCACGCCCTCGGTCACCCGGTGGAGCCGGACGAGGGGCGTGTTGCCGACGAGGTCAATGACAGAGTTGGCGTACTGCACCTGTTCTCTTCCTTATTGCTGGGCGCGTGTTGCAGGGCGCGCGACGATACACGCGGACGACGGATGGATCCGGGGTCAGCGACAGCAACAGGTGAGCGGTGCGAGCACACGACAACTGTAGGGGTACGAGCCGCTCAGTGCGAGTGTGAGATGCCCAGCTCGTGCAGGCGTTCGTGCTCCTCGCGCTCCTTGATGCGCTGCGCGATGCGCTCCTGGACCTCCGCGCGGCGGAGCGGGGGCACCGTCTTGGGTGGCTGACGGCGTTCCGGCAGCGCGTCGAGCAGGCGCGTCACGATCTCCGTGATCTCCTGCGTGGCCTGCTCGACCGGCTCGCGTGTGGCGTCACTCACCTTGGTCACGCCCGTGACCTTGCGGACGAACTGCAGGGCGGCGGCGGTGATCTCGTCGTCGGTGGCGGGCGGTTCGAGCCCGCGGAGCGTCGTGATGTTTCGGCACATGCTCCGACCGTACGCCGGGCCGCACTGCGGCGGGAGGTGGCGTGTGGGGGTATCCCTTGGCGGGACCGGCAGGCCGTGCGGCAGGGTAGGGGCATGCAACCTTCAGCCGACGCCGCGCCCGGTTCCACGCTCGGGGTCCGGCCCGCGACCACCGTGCGCGGGGCCACCGCCGAGGACTGGCCGGACATCTGGCCGATCGTGCGCGAGGTCGTGCGCGCCGCCGACACCTTCTCCTACGACCCCGCCATGACCGAGGCGCAGGCCCGGGCGGCCTGGCTGGACGCCCCCGTGCGGGTGGTCGTCGCGGTGCGCGACGGCGCGGTGGTCGGCACCGCGAACATGTACCCGAACCGGCCGGGCCCGGGCAGCCATATCGCCTCGGGCAGCATCATGGTCGACCGTGCCGTGCGCGGCACCGGCGCCGGCCGGGCGCTCGTCGAGGACATGATCGGCTGGGCCCGCCGCGCCGGGTACGCCGCCATCCAGTTCAACGCCGTGGTCGACACCAACGCGGGCGCCGTCCACCTCTACGAGAGCCTCGGCTTCGTGACGCTCGGCGTCGCGCCCGGCGCCTTCCGGCACCCCGAGCTGGGCGACGTCGGGCTGCGGATCATGTGGCGCGAGCTGCGCGAACCGGCCGCCCAGGCCGAGACCGGGGAGGCCGGTGCGTGATGCGCTACTCCGTGAACATCCCCAACTTCGGCGACTTCGCCGACCCCCGCACCGTCGCGAGCGTCGCCCGCGCCGCCGAGGACGCGGGCTGGGACGGCCTGTTCGTCTGGGACCACGTGGTGCACCGCAAGGAGATGCGCCGCGGCCAGCCGTTCGGCGACCCGTGGATGCTCCTGACCGCCGCGGCGCTCGCGACGTCACGACTCCGGCTGGGCACCCTCGTCACCCCGGTGGCCAGGCGCCGCCCCGAACAGCTCGCCCGGCAGGTGGCGACGCTCGACGCGGTGAGCGGCGGCCGCGTCATCTTCGGCGCGGGCCTCGGCGGGCCGGTCGAGGACGAGTTCGGCAGCTTCGGCGACGAGACCGACCCGGTGGTGCTCGCCGAGAAGCTGGACGAGGGGCTCGGCCTGCTCGCCCGCTACTGGGCGGGGGAGCGCGTCGACCACGCCGGGCCGCACTACGTGGTGCGGGACGTGGAGCTGCTGCCCGCGACCGTCCAGCGGCCCCGGCCGCCGGTGTGGGTGGGCGGGTACTGGCCCAACCGCCGCCCGTTCCGCCGCGCGGCGCAGTGGGACGGCGTGGTGCCGCTGTTCGCGTCCGGGCACGGCGTCCCGCCGACGCCGGACGAGGTCCGCGAGGTCGCGGCCTACGTCGCGGGGCACCGCACGTCGGACGGCCCGTACGACGTCGTCGCGGGCGGGCGCACGACGCCGGAGGCGGCGGCCGACGTCGTCGGACCGCTGGCCGAGGCCGGGGCGACCTGGTGGGACGAGCGCGGGCTGTACGAGTCGCCCGACCTCTACTCGAGCGCCGCCGTGCTGCGCCGCGTCGAGGCCGGGCCGCCGCGGCCCTGAGCCCCGGCCCCGGCCGGGGCGTCAGCCGTTCTGCGGCGCACCGCCCCAGCGGGCGATGTCCTCGTCCGTGACCTCCACCGGGCCGATGGCGGGCTGCGTGACCCGGATGTGGTTGCCGAACGGGTCGCGCAGCGCGCAGTCGATCCCGTACGGCTGCTCGACAGGCTCCTCGGTGAACTCGACGCCCTTGGCGCTGAGCTCGGCGTACGTGCGGCGGCAGTCGTCGGTGGTCAGGATGCACGCGACCCCGAGCGCGCCCTTGGTGACCAGGTCCCGGACCTGGGCGGCGACCTCCTCGCTCAGCGAGGGCGGCCCCGGTACCTCCAGGAGCAGGTGGCGGTCCGGGTCGGCCGGCAGGGAGACGGTCAGCCAGCGCATGAAGCCCATGTCGACGTCGTTGCTGACGGCGAACCCGAGCTTGCCGACGTAGAAGTCGAGGGCCTCGTCCTGGTCGAGGACGTACACGGAGGTGATGGAGATGTTCTTGAACATGCCGGTCACGCTACGGCGGCCCCGGTGCGGTGCGCTTCTCCGAAACTGCTCGGCCTGAGCCGGCCCGGTCGGCGGGGCGTAGCCAGCTCTTCGTGAAGCAGACGGGAGCCGCTACCGGTCGCGTCCGCCGCCGGTACTCCGTCGGCGAGACGCCGACGATGTCGCTGAACGTGCGGCTGAAGGTGCCGAGGCTGTTGAACCCGACCAGGAGGGCGACGTCGGTCACCTGGGTCGCGGTGTCGCGCAGCAGCGCCATCGCCCGCTCGATGCGCCGCCGCTGCAGGTAGCGGTGCGGTGTCTCGCCGAACGTCGCCCGGAAGCTGCGGCTGAAGTGCGACGGCGAGACGTGGGCGACGCGGGCCAGCGTCGGCACGTCGAGCGGTCGGCCGTAGTCGCGGTCGATGGCGTCCCGGGCCCGCAGCAGCCGCCGGTTCTCCCGCTCGCGCGGGGACATCGCCTGGCCCGCCCGCGGGCGGCTCACCGTGCTGGACGTCACGCGGTCAGCCTACGGCGCGGACGGTGTCTCGCCCAGGAAGACCGCGTAGCCGTCCAGGAGGCGGGCCAGGCCGAACTCGAAGAGCGAGTCGAGGGTGAGGTCGATGTCCGTCGACGTCGCCACGGCGAAGTGGGGGTAGCGGCGCGGGTCCGCGACGGCACGGAGGCCGGGGACCGACTGGTCCATCCATTCCTCGTCGGTCATGCCCGTGTCCTGGCGGGCCAGCAGAGCGGGCTCGATGCTGACCCCGACGCCGCGCACGAACTGGAAGACCGACACGGTCAGGTGCATCCGGGTGTCGACGTCGAACGTCCGCCCGGGGACGCCGTCGAACGCGGCCAGCAGCGCCTCGGTGTGGGGCACACCGTGCGGCAGCACCTGGGGCCGCGTCATCGACATGACGTGTGCCGCCCACGGGTGGCGCTGGAACGCGTCCCACATCGTGCGGGCGCACACCTCGGCGCGGGCCCGCCAGCCGTCGGGCAGCGGGTCGGGTAAGGGAGCGGAGGCGTAGACGGCGTCGAGCATGCGGGTCAGCAGCTCCTCGCGACCTCGTACGTGCTGGTAGAGCGACATGGTGGGGATGCCGAGGTCGGTGGCGATCCGCCGCATCGAGAGCCCGCCGAGCCCTTCGGCGTCGGCCACGGTCATGGCCGCGCGCACGACGTCGTCGACGACCGGGGCCGGGCGCGACGCCGGACCGGTGCCCGCACCGGCGGCGACCACGGTGCCGACCCCGCGCCGCGCCTCGACGAGCCCGTCCCGCCGCAGCGCGTCGAGCACCCGGCTCGCGGTCGCCATCGCCACGCCGTGCTCGGCGACGATCCGGCGCGTGGACGGGACGGGATCGCCCGCGCTCAGCTCGCCCGATCGGATCCGGGCGCGGATCTCGTCGGCGATCCGCTCGTACGTGGTGGACATCGCGCTCCTGTACTAGTGCACTCGACGGGCTCCGGTCGTGCGTTCCGCAGGCCGCACCGGGCATGCGATCGGTGCACTACCTGCCGTACTACCTCGTGGTTTACCCAGCATAGGACGGTTCGTACGGTGTACGAAACACCCGCTCGTACACCACCTCCAGGAGCAGCCATGACCCACGTACTCGTCTCCGGCGCCAGCGTCGCCGGACCCGCCCTCGCCTTCTGGCTACGCCGGTACGGCTTCGACGTCACGGTCGTCGAGCGCAGCCCCGGACCCCGCCCCGGCGGCCAGGGCATCGACGTCCGCGGCGCAGGCCGCACCGTCCTGGACCGGATGGGCATCACCGACCAGGTGCGCGCCGCCCACACCGGCGTGCGCGGGATCGCCTACCTCGACACCGCCGGACGTCGCACCGTCGAGCTCCCCACCGAGCTGTTCGGCCACTCCGGCGGAGTGATCGCCGACATCGAGATCCTGCGCGGCGACCTCATGCGCATCATCATGGACGCCGCCGAGGGTGTGGAGTACGTCTACGACGACAGCATCACGGCACTCGACCAGCTGCCCGACGGCGTGGGGGTCACCTTCGAGCGGTCGGCGCCCCGCCGGTTCGACGCCGTCGTCGGGGCGGACGGCGTCTTCTCCACGACGCGGCGCCTCGCGTTCGACGGCGCGTGGCGGACCGTCGACTCCGGGTACCACCGCGCGGTGTTCACCGCCGAGAGCGCCCAGGAGTCCGGCCGGGACTCCTGGGGTCTCGACGGCTGGGAGTTCCTGTACTCGATGCCGAAGGGCAACGGCGTCGGCGGCCGGAACGTGCTGCTGTACCCCGCGCACGGGGGCGCTCGCGGCATGGTGCACTTCGCGGGCGACCCGGTGACCTACGACCGGCGTGACATCGCCGGGCAGAAGCGGATAGTCGCCGACGTCCTGGCCGGCGAGGGCTGGCAGGTGCCGCGCCTGCTGGACGCGATGTGGGACGCCGACGACTTCTACTTCGACCGGCACGTCCGGGTGGAGATGCCGGCCTGGCACCGGGGTCGCGTGGCGCTCCTCGGGGACGCCTGCACGGCCGGCTCCGTGGGCATGGGTACGTCGCTGGCGCTGGTGGGGGCGTACGTGCTGGCGGGCGAGCTCGCCCGGGCCGACGGCGATCCCGAGCCCGCCTTCGCCGCGTACGAGTCCCGCATGCGGCCGTACGCCCAGGCCAACATGAAGCAGCTCCCGGGCGGGGCGCGGGGCTTCCTCCCGCCGACGGCCTTCGAGATCAAGGCGCGGACCGCGGTGATGGGGGCGATGCTCAGGACGCCGCTCGCCGGCATGGTGATGGGCGGCATCGACAAGGCGGTGGACGCGATAGAGCTGCCGGACTACGCGTCCCTGGCGGCCCGGCGGGGTTGACCGGTGAGTCATCAAGTGATTTAGTCACTTTCATGACTCAAGGTAGAGCCTCGTTCTCGGAGCGGCTGGCGGACGACATCGTCGAGCTGATCCGCTCCGAGAGCCTTGGACCCGGCGACGTGCTGGAGTCCTCCCGCGACCTGGCCAAGCGGTTCGCCGTCACGACCCCGACCGTCCGCGAGGCCCTGCGGCGGCTGGAGGCCACCGGCGTGGTCGAGCTGCGGCACGGCTCCGGCACGTACATCGGACCGGGCCTCGAGCGGTCGGTGCTGGCCAACCCGCACCGGCCGCACATCACCAGGGCCTCGGTGATCGAGCTCGTCCAGGCCCGCCTGGTCATCGAGCCCGGCATCGCGGCGCTCGCCGCGAGCGCCCGCGACGCTGCGGGGCTGCAGCGTCTGGAGGCCGCCACGGCGACGGCGCTGCAACCCCCGGTGCACGGGTTCCGCCCGGCGCTCAACTTCCACGTGGAGCTGGCGGCGGCGTCGGGCAACGGCCTGCTGCGCGAGACGGTGGAGGCCCTGCTGCATGTGCGGGCCCCCGAGCAGACGGAGATCCGGTTCCGGTACGACGACCGCCAGCGGGACCACGCCGAGCACCTGGAGATCCTGGGGGCGGTGCGCGACGGCGACGGCGCGGCCGCCGAACGGCTCACCCGGGAGCACCTGACGACCATCCGGGAGTCGCTGGAGGCGGCCGACTTCGGCGGGGACGCGTCGTGAGCGCGCCGGTCCGCCTGGCGGAGATGACGACGCGGGAGGCGGCCGACGCCGCTGCCCGCGGCACGATCGTGCTGATCCCCGCCGGTGCGCTGGAGCAGCACGGGCCGGGCATGGCGCTCGGGACCGACCTGTTCCGCGCGGAGGCTGTGGTGGAGCGGGTCGCCGCGAACCTGGCCGGCCGGGTGGTGGTGGGCCCGTCGCTCCCGGTGGGGGTGTCGCCGCACCACATGGCGTTCGCCGGCACGGTGACGCTGACGACGGGGACGTTCGCCGCCGTCGTGCGGGAGTACGTGACGAGCCTGCACAACCACGGCTGGACACGGTTCCTGGTGGTGACCGGGCACGGCGGCAACAACGCGACGCTGACGACCGTGGCGCAGGACCTGCTGGTCTCGCACCCCGGGGTCCAGCTCGCATGGTCGCCCCTGACCTCGCTGGCCGGCGACGCGGTGGCCGCGATGGACCCGAGCGCCGTCCACGGGCACTCGGGCGAGGCCGAGACGGCGCAGATGCTGCACATCGCACCGCACCTGGTGCACACGGACCGCCTCGAGCCGGGCACCACCACCCCGGACCAGCTCGACGGCGTCTCCCGGACGGCGCGCCACCACGCGCAGCCCGCGCTCACCCTCCCGTACGACCGGCTCAGCCCCAACGGCGTGCTCGGTGACCCCCGCCGCGCCACCGCCGAGGACGGCGCCGCCATCGTCAAGGCCATGGTCGGCCGCATCACCACGTTCCTCGAGGAGTGGCTGGCCGCCTAGCCCGGCCCCTCGTACCGGCTGGACCGAACCCCACGACGCACCTGGCCCGCCAGGTGTCCATCCCGTCATGCCCGGACACGGGCACCAAGAGAGGACTCGCATGTCAACGACGACAGCATCATCCGCCCCCGCGGGCGCCGGGGGAGCCCGGCGTCGGCCCGGCCGCCGCGCCGCGCTCCTGGCCGCGCTGGTGCTCGCGGCCTCCGGCCTCGCCGGTCCGCTCGGAGCTGCCACGGCCTCCGCCGCACCCGCACTGGTCGACGCCCCGTCCGCCGACGCCGCGTCGCCGTCGGCCGGGTGCGGGACCGACCCGGGCCAGGCACCGGGCAGCAGCGTGCTGCGCACGCTCACCAGCGACGGCCGGGAACGGACCGTGCAGCTGCACCTGCCCGACGGGTACCGCAGCGACCGTGCGTGGCCGGTCGTGCTCGTGTTCCACGGCCGCGGCAACACCGGCGCGGGGACCGAGGCGTTCTCGGGACTGGACGCCCTGCCGGCGATCGTGGCCTACGGCAACGGCGTGGTCGGCACGGGCGACGGCGACCGGCAGGCCTGGGAGGGGGCGCCCTACTCGGCGCCCGGGGTCGACGACATCGCGTACACGAACGACCTGCTGGACACCCTGGAGTCGGATCTCTGCGTGGACACCCGGCGCGTGTACGCGACCGGCAAGTCCAACGGCGCAGGTTTCACCGGGATCCTCGCCTGCGAGCTGTCGGACCGGATCGCGGCGATCGCGCCCGTGGCCGCCGCCTTCTACGGGACCGGCCACCCGGACTGCGCGCCGGAGCGCCCGGTGCCGGTCATCGAGTTCCACGGCACCGCTGACGCCACCATCCCGTACGACGGCGACGCGGACCGCGGCCTCCCGGCCGTCCAGGACTGGTCCGCCGCCTGGGCCGACCGCAACGGGTGCGCCACCAGGCCCCGCGTCGAGGAGACCGCCGACGACGTGACCACCTACCACTGGACCCGGTGCGACCGCGGCGCCGACGTCACGCACGTCGCGGTGCTCGGCGGCGGCCACACCTGGCCGGGGGAGGACAGCTACTCCGGCGGCGGCTACGCGACGCACAGCATCGAGGCCCACGAGGTCATGTGGGAGTTCCTGCACGACGAGCGCCTGCCGGTCCGGTTCCTGGCCGAGCGCGCCGGGCAGGGGGCGGCGTCATGACCGCCACGTCCACGCCCGGCACCGCCGGGACCCCCGGAACCTCGGGCCCCGAGCCGGACCGCCTGCCCCGCGTGCTGCGCGCCCTCGCCGTCGTCGAGCGCCTCGGCAACGCCCTGCCGCACCCGTTCTGGCTGTTCTGGATCCTCGCGGGCATCCTCGGCGTGCTCAGCGCCGCGCTCGCGGCGGCCGGCGTCTCCGTGGTCTCCCCGGCCGACGGCGAGGAGGTGGTGGTCCAGAACCTGCTCAGCGGCGAGGGCCTGGCCATGGCCGTCTCCACCGCCGTCGACAACTTCGCCACGTTCGGCCCGATGGGCACCATCGTCGCCGTCATCATGGGCGTCGCCATCGCCGAGCGCACCGGCTTCCTGTCGGCCGCCATGAAGGTTTCGGTCTCCCGCGTGCCCGTCGGGTGGGTCGTGTTCGCCGTCGCGTTCGCGGGCACCGTCTCGCACGTCGCGAGCGCCGCGGCGTACATCATCCTGGTGCCGCTCGGCGGGCTCGCGTTCCGCGCGGTCGGCAAGTCGCCGATCCTCGGCGTGGTCGTGGCCTACACGTCCATCGCGTCCGGTTACGACGCGAGCCCCGTGCCGACGCCGAACGACGCCATCTTCGCGGGCATCACCACCGAGGCCGCGCGGATCATCGACCCGAACGCGTACATCTCGCCCGTAAGCAACTGGTACTTCAACATCGCGTCCTCGCTGCTGCTGGCGACAGTGATCACCCTGGTCACGAACCTGGTCCTCGCCAAGCGGCCCGACCTCGACGCCGACCCCGACGCAGACCTGGACGACGTCGAGGGCCTGGAGCTCTCGCCGCGCGACCGGTCCGCGCTGCGCGCGGCGATGCTCAGCGGCCTCGTCGCGATGCTGGCGGTCGTCGCGGTGGTGCTGCCGCCGTCGTCCCCGCTGCGCGGCGAGGGCGGGAGCCTCACCGAGTCGCCGCTCCTGGACGGGATCGCCGCGATCGTCGCCGTGCTGTTCGCGCTGGTCGGCATCGTGTACGGATGGCGGTCCGGCGCGATCACCAAGGCGGCCGACGTGCCGAAGCTGATGGCCGAGGGCGTGCGCCAGATGGCGCCCGTGCTGGTGCTGTTCTTCGCCATCGCCCAGTTCCTCGCGTACTTCGACTGGACGCACATCGGCGACGTCATCGCCGTGAACTCCGCGGAGGCCCTGGAGTCCACCGGCGTGCCGATCTGGGCGGTGTTCCTCGCGATCCTCGCGCTGCTGTCTCTGGTCAACGTGCTCGTGACCAGCGGCTCGGCGATGTGGGCGCTCGCGGCACCGATCGTCGTGCCGATGCTCATGCTGCTGGACGTGCCGGCCGAGACCACCCAGGCGCTGTTCCGGATCGCCGACTCCGGGTCGACGGCGATCACGCCCATGAGCCCGTACTTCATCATGGCGCTCGGGTTCCTCCAGCGGTACCGCAAGAGCGCCGGGATCGGCACCCTCGCGTCCTACACGCTGCCGCTGGCCGTGTGCATGACGCTGGCCTGGACCTGCCTGTTCTTCGCCTGGTGGGCGCTCGGCATCCCGCTCGGCCCGGGAGCGCCGGTGCGCTGAGACCCGGCCCCGGGTAGGTCCGCCTCCAGAACATGATCAGGCCTGGTTCTGGGCCGTGCAGCATGCCTGATCGTGTTCTGGAGGCGGACCTCCGCCGTGCGGGCCGCCTACGATGCGAGGCGTGAGCGTGTCGCGCCGGAAGAACCACCAGATCGCCGTGCTGGTGCTGGAGGGCGCCAAGCCGCTCGACGTCGGCATCCCCGCGCAGGTGTTCTCGAACCGGCCGAGCATGCCCTACGAGGTGCGGGTCTGCGGCGCCGCGCCCGGGCTCGTGACCGGCGGCGACGGCCTCTCGTACCACGTGGCCGAGGGGCTCGACGCGCTCGAACGGGCCGACACCGTGTTCGTCCCCGGCTACCGGACGCCGGCCGCCGCGGACCCGCCCGCCGTCGTCGTCGACGCGCTCAAGGCGGCCCACGCCCGCGGGGCCCGGCTGGCCGCGATCTCGACCGGGGCGTTCGCCCTGGCCGCGACCGGGCTGCTCGACGGCAAGCGCGCGACCACGCACTGGCACTACACGAAGGCGCTCCGCGAGCGCCATCCGCTGGTCCAGGTGGACGAGAACGTGCTGTTCGTCGACGAGGGCGGGGTGCTGACGTCGGCGGGGGCGGCGTCCGGCATCGACCTGTGCCTGCACCTGGTGCGGCGCGACCACGGCGTGGGGCTGTCCAACCACGTCGCCCGCAGGCTGGTGGCCGCGCCGTACCGCAGCGGGGGACAGGCGCAGTACGTGCCGCGCAGCGTGCCCGAACCGCTCGGCGACGTGTTCGCCGACACCCGGGCGTGGGTGCTGGAGCACCTGGCCGAGCCGCTGACGCTCGACGCGCTGGCGCGCAACGCGCGGGTCTCGGCGCGCACGTTCTCGCGGCGGTTCGTGGAGGACACCGGGTACACGCCGATGCAGTGGGTGCTCCGGGCGCGGGTGGACCTGGCGCGCGAGCTGCTGGAGCGCAGCGACCTGAGCGTCGAGCAGATCGCGCACCGCGTGGGGCTGGGCACCGCGGCCAACCTGCGCCTGCACTTCCACCGGATCCTCGGCACGTCTCCGACGGAGTACCGGCACACGTTCTCGGCGTGACTGTCAGAAAGCCCCGCCCGTGTCAGACGCTCAGGTCACTCCGATGACCTGAGCGTCTGACACGTGCGGGGCTTTCTGACAACGCGGCAGAGGGGTGGCGAGATCCTTGCGCACGGTGGCGTTATGTCTGGCGGGATGCTTGCGCACCATGGCGTTCCAGCCGCTTTCGACGTCGCGCCGGTCGGCAGAGCATTGAGGCATGACACGCATCGCCATCAACGGCTTCGGCCGCATCGGACGTAACTCCCTCCGCGCGCTGCTCGAGCGCGACAGCGACCTCGAGGTGGTCGCGATCAACGACCTCACCGCCCCGGACGCGCTCGCTCATCTGCTCAAGTACGACAGCGCGCTCGGCCGCCTCGGCCGCTCCGTGGAGGTCGACGGCGACGAGCTGGTCGTCGACGGCCGCCGCATCAAGGTGCTCGGCGAGCCCGAGCCCGCCAAGCTGCCGTGGGCCGAGCTCGGCGTCGACATAGTGCTCGAGGCCACGGGCCGGTTCACCTCCGCCGACGCCGCCCGCGCGCACCTCGACGCCGGTGCGCGGCGGGTGCTGGTCAGCGCACCCTCGGCCGGGGCCGACGTCACGCTCGCCTACGGCGTGAACACCGACGTCTACGACCCGGCCGAGCACGTGATCGTCTCGAACGCCTCGTGCACCACGAACGCGCTGGCCCCGCTGGCCGCCGTCCTGGACGACCTGGCCGGGATCGAGCACGGCTTCATGACCACCGTGCACGCCTACACCCAGGAGCAGAACCTGCAGGACGGGCCGCACCGCGACCTGCGCAGGGCCCGCGCCGCCGCCGTCAACATCGCGCCCACGACGACGGGTGCGGCCAAGGCGATCGGCCTCGTGCTGCCGAACCTGAACGGCAAGCTGTCGGGCGACTCGATCCGCGTGCCCGTGCCGGTCGGCTCGCTCGTGGAGCTCAACACGACGGTCGAGCGCGAGGTCACCCGCGACGACGTCCTCGCGGCGTACCGGACCGCGGCCGACGGGAAGCTCAAGGGCATCCTCGACTACTCCGACGAGCCGCTGGTCTCCAGCGACATCACTGGGGAGGCGGCGTCCGCCATCTTCGACGCGGCGCTGGTCCGCGTCGAGGGCAAGCACGTCAAGGTGGTGGCCTGGTACGACAACGAGTGGGGCTTCTCCAACCGCGTGATCGACACGCTGGAGCTGCTCGCGCGCGACTGACGGGCGTGATGAGGGTGGTCGGCAGAACGTCAGGTGATCGGTAGCCCGGGCCACCGATCACCTGACGTTCTACCGACCACCGCCCGTCACCCTGGCGCGACCTCGCCGATCCAGCGCCGCTGACGCCGGGTCTCTACCGCGCGCGGGTGGTAGTTCGTGCGGACCCAGGGCACAGCGTCGTCGGCCGGGACCCCGCTCATGACCGCGAGGACCGCGAGCGCGGTGCCCGTCCTGCCGATCCCGCCGCCGCAGGCGATCTCCACGCGTTCGGACGCCGCCCGCGTGTGCGCCTCGCGCAGCGCGGCCAGCGCCTGCTCGGTCGAGTCGGGCAGCCGGAAGTCGCGCCACCGGACCCACCGGTACTCCCAGTCGGGCACCCGCGGGTCGCGGCCGAGCAGGTAGACGGCGAGGTCCGGGGCGGGCGAGTCCCGGCGTGGGCGGCGCAGCCCCGTGCCTCGGACGCGCCGGCCGTCGGGGAGCTCGACGACGCCGTCGGTCATGTCCCACTGGTCCATCGCCCCAGCGTAGTGAGCCGCATGCAGGCGATTGCCCGGCACCGGTGGGGTTCTGCTCATGGCGTTGCCTGGTCGAGGTCGCGGCGAGAGGATCACCGCATGCTGAACGGACTGCCCTATCTCTCCGCTGGTAGCGGGCCGCCGCTGGTGGTCCTGCTCTTCACTCCGCAGGCGGCCAACCCGACGGGTCTCGCGCGCTGGTCGACGATGCGGATGCTCCGGCGGTTCACCGAGCACTTCACGGTCTACGTCGTCAACCGACCGCCCGGGCTGCCGTCGACGACGACGATGGCCGACCTCGCGTCCGTCTACGCGGCGGGGATCGGGGCCACCTTCGAGGACCGGGTGCCCGTGCTGGGCATCTCGACGGGCGGGTCCATCGCCCTCCAGCTGGCCGCCGACCATCCCGGCCTGGTCGGCCGCCTCGTCCTGGGTGGCACCGCCTGCACCCTCGGCCCCGTCGGCAGACGAGCCCAGCGCGGCTACATCGAACGCGCGCGCCAGGGCAGGCGGCCGAGCCCCGCGCTGGCCGAGGTCGTCACGGAGTCGAAGGTCGGCCGGAAGCTGCTCGGGGGCCTGCTCTGGCTCTCGGACGGGAGCCGCGAGGACCACACCGACGCGGTCACCGTGCTCAACGCCGAGGACGGCTTCGACCTGCGTGGCCGGCTGCACGACATCAAGGCGCCCACGCTGTTGATCCAGGGCGACAAGGACCTCGTCTACCCGGTGGAGCTGGCCCGACAGACCGTCGACGGCATCCCTGAAGCCCGGCTCGTCGTCTACGCGGGACAGAGTCACAGCGGCACGTTCAACGACAAGCGCTTCGCCGCCGACGCGCTCGCCTTCCTGAGGTGATCACCGCCGTTGGTCGAGCGTGTCGAGACCCCAGATCTCGACACACTCGACCAACGGCGACAAGCTCGACCACCTAGTTCGCTAGGCCAACGAGGGCCCTAGAACGTCCAGCGCTGCGTCTCCGCGCCGGTGCAGGTGCGGATCTCGAGTCGCTGACCGTCCCGCAGGGGAGTGCCCCCGACCGCCGTCAGGCACTTGCCCGACTGGGGGTTGACCACCGCCCGGGAAGCGGACTGGTAGGTCCAGTTCTGCGCACCGGTCCCGTTGCAGTTCCACAGCTGGACGACGGCGCCGTCGGCCGTGCTGCCGCCCGAGATGTCCATGCACTTGCCCAGCGCGCTCAGCGTGGAGCCCGACCGGGCCCACGTCTGGGCGGCGTTGCCGCTGCAGTTGACGATCTGGAGCGGGTTGCCGTCGGCCGCGTCGGCCCACGGGACGTCGACGCACATGCCGTTCGCGGCGCGCACCGGCCCCGTGCCGGCCGGGAGGGCCGAGGAGCCGCCGTCGCCCCCGCCGCCGTCGGACCCGGCGATGGGCGTGGCCGCACCCTGGAACGGGTCGAGCTGGATGTAGGCGGCGGACGGGTTGCCGTCGTGCACCAGGGACTCCTGCGCCAGGACGTCGTCGAAGGCGAAGCCGTAGGCCTTGCCGTTCGCCATCTGCTGGTGGATGTACTTGGAGTAGTAGTCGGTGACGGACTCCTGGTAGAAGCCCGAGGTGCTGGTGCCGGGCTGCGTCGTCGTGGTCAGGAGCGTCGAGCGGTGGAAGCCGGCGCACAGGGTGCGGGCGATGGCTCCGATGTCGTTGTTCGGGGCGGCCAGGTCCTTGTAGCAGCCGAAGACCGAGTCGCTCGACGGCTTGCGGAACTCCGTGACGTACGCGCCCGAGGCGTTGGTGAACCGCATGACGCCGTTCACCACGCGGCCCGTGAACCGGGCGGCCGGGTCGTAGGAGTAGGGCGCGACGATGAGGTTTTCGCCTGAGTACTTGGTCCAGACCCGGTCGATGTAGCTGCCCAGGATGTTCGTGTCGATCTGCCCGGTCCCGATGGCGTGCCCGGGGGCGAGGACCCGGAGCAGCGACCCGTCGGGGGCGCGCTGGGCGAGGTTGTTCCAGCCGGGAGTGCCGGCCAGCGCGTTGACGACGTTCTGGTAGCCGTCCGGCTTGAGCATCCCGGTGCTGATCACCGAGCCGTCTGCCTTGCGCAGGCCCGTCTGGTACGGGGCCGAGAGGAAGTCGACCTGGGTGCTGTTGATCCAGAGGCCGGAGTCGTTGAGCGTGAACTCGGTCCAGCTGAACAGCTTGTTGCGGTTCGGGTCGCTCGGGTTCTGCACCGCCGGCTGGACCAGGCGGCCGTCGTTGACGACCTTGAACGAGAGCTTGCTGCCGTACGAGAAGTACACCCGGCCGGACATCTTGGGCAGCTGGATGGTCTTCGACTGCCCGTCCGCCGGGCCGGCGATCGAGGCGTCGGGCGCGTCGACCGGTGTCCCGCCCACGGTGGGCCAGGGGTGGAACGCGCCTCCGGCGTCGGACCAGCCGAGCCGGCCCGTGTGCGGGTCGCCCAGGACGTAGATGAAGACCTGGTCGCCGCGGCCGGAGTCGTTGGTGATGGTCAGGGGGATCGTGGCGGGGACCGCGGTGGCGGCTACGGGCTGGGTGACGACGAGCGCCGTCGCGGTGATGGCGAGCACGCCGAACGCGGCAATCGCGTTCACCAGCCTGCGGAGCCTGGGCCTGGGACTGCGGGACCGTGTTCGTGACATGGGCAGATCTCCTTGGTTCCGGTGGTACTTCGTTGTACTTACGGGACTGTCAGCAACAAAGCGGATGTTAGTGAGGATTCCTGACTATGTCACTAGTCGGGCGCGATCTCGTGAGTCGACGGCGGTCCCGCTAGCCTCGATCGAAGTGGACTCCGGCCGATCGAGGACTCATCGAGGAGGGTCCCCATGAAGGTGACCAGCAAGCCGCGCCACCGCACGATCGACGTCGACGGGCTCGAGATCTTCTACCGGGAGGCGGGGGACTCGGATGATTCCGGGCAGCCCTGCGTGCTGCTGCTGCACGGCTTCCCGAGCTCGTCGCACCTCTTCCGGAACGTGATGTCGCCGCTGGCCTCGGTGGGTCGTGTCGTGGCTCCCGACCTGCCGGGCTTCGGGTTCTCCGCCTCGCCGGGCATCGACGAGTACGAGTACACGTTCGCGCACCTCGCGGACACAGTAGAGGCGTTCCTGGAGCGGATCGGGGTCGACCGGTTCTTCGTGTACCTGCACGACTTCGGCGCCCCCGTGGGCTACTACCTCGCCACGCGGCACCCGGGTCGCATCCTCGGGCTCGTCGTCCAGAACGGCAACGCGCACGACGACGGCCTGGGCAGCCAGTGGGACAGCGCCCGCGCGTTCTGGGCCGACCCGTCGGACGAGAACCGGGCCCGCCTGCCCGAATGGCTCAACTACGAGGGCGTCCGCGACGAGTACGTGAGCGGGCTGCCGGACCGGGTGCGCGAGCTCCAGCCGCCCGAGTCGTGGCACCTGGACTGGGGGCGGATGTCGAGACCCGGGAACTTGGAGGCCCAGTTCGAGCTGTTCCGGGACTACGCGAGCCACGTCGCCCGGTTCGACGAGATCGCCGACTACCACCGGACCCACCAGCCGCCGTGCCTGGTGCTGTGGGGGCGGCACGACACCTACTTCGACCTGGCCGAGATCATGGGCTACGCCCGGGTGCTCGACCGGCTGGAGATGCACGTGTACGACGCCGGACACATGCTGCTGGAGACCCACTGGCCGGAGTGTGCGGCGGTGATGGGGGAGTTCGTGGGGGACGTGACGGCGGAGATATCCGGCTAACGGTCAGTCCGCTGGGTCGCTCCTATGGCGACGCGAAAGGCCCCCCGCCAGCGTTTCCGCTGTTCGGAGGGCCTTATCTCACGGTGGCGATACTGGGATCGAACCAGTGACCTCTTCGGTGTGAAGGAATCCCGGGCTGTGTCGGAGGTCCGAGAGTGTTGAGGAGCCGTCCCAGTTCGTCCCACGACATCCTGCCGGGGCTCACGCTGTAGTCCCCCAGTTTGTCCCTCAGGAGTTCGCTGGAGTCTACGGCGGACGACAATAATCACCCGCTCCGCGACGGTGTTCACCCAGTGTCGGACATCGTCGGCAGGCAGACTCTCGGTCATGGATTTCTGGGTGACTATCGCAACGGTCCTGCCCATCCTTGGGCTACCGCTTGTACTTCTCGCAAGGGTGCATGTCGCGCAGACGCTCGACCTGCCGCTCCTTGCCCGGCTAACTGCGGGCATGTACGCCCTGATTCTCGTGGCCATCTACCTGATGGAAGTCGTGGCGGTAGGGCAACTCGCCAACTCGGCTGATGTGCCGGGTAGCGAATGGCTTCAAGATGCCGCCTTCGTAGTTGTGGTGTTCGCGGGTAGCGCACTCATATTATCGCCGGGGTATCTCCTTCTGCGGATCACATTCGCCGGACCTGGACTCGGGTTCAAGTTCGCCTTCGATGCGTGGTCCCTCCGCGTCAGGGTATGGCTGACCGCTAGGAAGACCTGGTCCCTCCGACTGGCCCTCTGGCGGAACATTCACAAGTTGCATCGCAGCGTTGGAGAATTTGGTGAGACGTGGTTCAAGGACTGGGATGAGGCCATCGCCGATGGGCTGCTCATCTATGGTCCAATGAGTGCGGACACTGAAGCTCGTGCCAGATTTGCCGAACTGGAAGAGTTCCACGAGACGTTGGTCTCGAAATGGGCAACGACGGAGATCGACGTCTGGCAGGCAAATTATTCTTTCGATCAGTTGCGAAAGACGGGCAAGTCAAATCAAGAACGGCTTCAGATGATCGTTCGAATGACACATGAATCCAACTTGCGTGCCGTTTGGAAGGTGTTTGATGACATGACGGCGCCACAGCATGGTCGGGAGGGGCGCGCATCGGATTTCGTTCACACCAAGCGGGCGAGGGCCGCTCTCGGCTCGGCTAGAAGTTGATGCAGTAAGTGGCGGTCGCGTCGTCGGAGATCTTGTTTCGTGGCCATCGGGTTGCGTCGGGATCGCTCGCTTCGGCGCCTCTCACCTGGCGGATCAGCGCGTCTGGTCCAGCGTCCCGTAGGAGGTCGAGGACGTCGGGCCAGTCGTAGAGACCGAACTCCACTGCTCGCGCTGCGCCGTCGCTGAGAACCGCCACCTGGCGGACCTCAGAGACCGGAATCTCGCCAGTCAGAGCATGCTCTGCCGCAGCCGGATCCGTCGTTGCTACCCAAAACCCGCCTGGCACGTTGCGGGCGGCCAACTCTGCGTGCTTCATGCGGACGAGAGCTGCTGCCTTCTCCGGGTCGCTGGCGTGCATCGCATCGGCGGCGGCCCGCTCGGCCGCCGCCGTCTGACTCACGCGCTGGTCGCTGACGACCTGTATGCCATCGGCCGAGTCAATGACGACAGTGACGTCACCAAGCACGAGGTAGCGCATCGTTCTCCCCGTGACCTGAACGATGGCGACGGCGGCCGAAGGAGTGCCAGGGTGCGACAGATCGCACGTGTCGCGGTGTAGATCGGCCGTCCAGCTGATCGCTGCGGCCAGTGCCCCCGCTGGACCAAGAGGGGCATGCTCCTTGATCCCTTCCGCGAGGTGGCCCGCGAACCACGACACGCCATGGATGCACCCGGTGCCCGTCCGGGCTGTGGCGCCGTCGAGGAGCACAAGGATTTCGGGGCCGGTTGCCGTGCTGTCCTCGTTAGCCCGGTCGGGAGAACCGGGCTCTGCAGCAATCGTCACCTGCATTTCAGGTTCCTTCGTGTCGATAGAGCGGCGTGATTCTCGAAGGTGTACCGCCACGAACTGCGGCCTGTGATGGAGACCGGTGCAACTGTCATGGATCGCGTGTTCGCGGTTGCCGAGATTGGCCCGGGATGGCATATGCAACCGCTGTTCGGTGTGACGGAGGCTGAGGGATAGCGAGAATGCGCTGTGCCGCAGTGGGGCTCCGGTGCAGTCCCCCTGCGGCACCACGCTCTCACTATCCCGTGGCGTGGTGAATGAGGTAGAACCTGGACAGATGCCGGATCGTGACCTCGCCAGTTAGTCGAATTCGGTTGCGCTGGAATTAGACGTACCACGCGGATCGCTCAGCTCCCAAGCCTTCGCGTCAAAGTCTGAATGAGTGCTGTAAACCGTTACGTTTACACCGTGACGTGCCGCTAATTTGTGGATGCGTGCCTCGTCTTCATCGCTAAGCGGCGGCCTAAGATAAGCGTGGACCACGGTGGGCGTTTCCATAGTGGACATGAGGGGGCGCCTCTGTCGTATGCCAATTTCGTTATGAAGGGCATCACTGAATGCCCTTGCAGGCGTTCCGTAGAAGTAGTCACGCGCTTCCGGATCGGCCAAGTCGGTGGCTTCGCCCAGCAGGCGTCGATTCTGCCCGATCTGATTCTTCATCGTCTGAAACTCGTTGACGAGAAGATCAATCTTCGCTTCGTACGGCGACTCGCCTGCGTTGGGCTCTGACGCTGTGATGCTCAGACCAAACTGCTTCCAGAGTGGGTTCTCGCCGTTGCAGCTCTCGAAACTCTCTCGGATGTGCTTCGCAAGTTCGGCCTGCTGTCGATCATTTTCCCACACGGGTAACCTGGAATCGTACTGGTGCGCATTGATGCCTGCGATGTCAAACGGGAGTTCCGTGTGCTCATCTCGCACCAGGGATATTGGTCGATTTATCGAGGTTCGAACGCCCAGTTCGAAGAAGACATTGGGATTGTGGCTGCTTAGGTCAACTAGGACCAGATCGGCCGTGCTGAGATTTCGGATTATTTCACCGTGAATTAGGCTCGCGCCAATCACTTTCGGCCTGATTGGTTCGAACCCTGCCTGCTCGATTGCCTTCTCGAACAAACTGCCCATCACGTGGATCCAGTGGTTCTGGTCTCCGCCGTAACGGACAGCTTCGTCGGGCCGTGTTGTGATCGGCATGGCAATAAAGCACGTCTTTTTGACTTTGGGATCCGCCATCACGTCAGTATGGCAGCGCAACTGGCATCGACGGTTGTACGCGCGAGGTGAGATCTCGAGCAGCCCTGCGCTGGTGACTGCGGAGGCCGGCAAGGCTGGAACCTCGCGAAGCAGCCTCCGTCCCTGCCCACAGTCCACGATCTTGCCGCCGGGCGGTCGAGGATTGCACGACCGCCGTGGTCGCAGTGCTGGCAGGAGCGCCAGTCCCTCAGTTAGTCCCTCACGGGCTGTGGGCCGGACTCGCAAGGTACGCAAAAAGCCCTCCTGCTCAGCGTTTCCGCTGGCTGGAGGGCCTTTCTGCACGGTGGGCGATACTGGGATCGAACCAGTGACCTCTTCGGTGTGAACGAAGCGCGCTACCCCTGCGCCAATCGCCCGTGCTGCTCACCCGCTAGGGCGTGCGTGGACGATATTAGCCTGGTTCGAGCGCGGATGCGAAATCCAATCGCCCAGGCGCGTCAGGGATCCAGCCGCTCCCGCATGTTCCGCTCGAACAGGTCGCGCGCGGCGCTCGACAGCTCGCCGATCTGCAGGTCGGCGCCGTCCAGCCACACCGTCGGCTGCACGTTCCGCACCGACCCGGTTAGCAGCATCTGGGCCTTGCCGGCCGCCACCCGGTCGAGCACCGCGAACGGCAGCTCGCCGTCCTTGGCCTCGCGCACGGGCATGCCCGCCTCGGCGCCCCACTCGAGCAGCAGCTCGCGCGTGATCCCGGCCAGGCAGCCCACGCTGAGCGGGGGCGTGACGAGCTCCCCGTCGATCTCCAGGAACACGTTCGAGCCGGTGCCCTCGCACAGCAGGCCCTGCGTGTTCGCGAACACCGACTCGTCGGCGCCCTTCTTGATCGCGTCGGCGAGCGCCACGACGTTCTCGGCGTAGGACGTCGTCTTCAGGCCCGCGACCGCGCTGTTCTCGTTGCGGGTCCAGGGGGAGCGTGCGGCCCGCCCGGTCGGCACGACGACGGCGGGGGTCGCCGCGACGACCACCGTCTGCGGCCCGTCGGACCGCCCGGAGCCGAGCGGCCCGACGCCGTCGGTCACCGTGATGCGCAGGCGCCCGGCGTCGGGTGCGGCGGCGAGGACGGCGTCGACGCCGCTGCGCACCCAGCTCAGGTCGAGGGGCGCCATGCCCATCCCCGCCGCCGAACGTTCCAGCCGCGCGAGATGTCGCGTCAGAGCGAAGGCGTGGCCGTCGATGACCGCGCAGGTCTCGAAGACGCCGTCGCCGACAGTGATGCCGTGGTCCACCGCGCTGAGCGCGGCCTCGTCGGGCGCGACCATGCGCCCCTCTGCCCAGATGACCGTCATGGCGCCCAGTCTGTCACCGGCGCAGGGTCACGTGCGTGACCTCGGGCGTGTGCCGCACGGAGGTGGAGGAGAACTCGATGGGCGGCACGCCGTCGAACACGCGGGTGCCCGAGCCGAGCGTGAACGGCACGACGTGCAGCCGCAGCTCGTCGACGTGGCCGGCGGCGAGGTACTCGTTGAGCGTCGTGGCCCCGCCGGCGATGGAGATGTCACGGTCGCCCGCCGCCTCCCTGGCCTGGGCGAGTGCGCTCTCGATGCCGTCGGTGACGAAGTGGAACGTGGTGCCGCCCTCCATCGGGATCGGGTCACGCGCATGGTGGGTGAGGACGAAGACGGGTGCGTGGTACGGAGGGTTGTCGCCCCACCAACCCGTCCACTCCGGGTCCAGCGGCCCGCGGCCGGCGGTGAACATGTTGCGGCCCATGATGTACGCGCCGGCGCCGACGATGGCGTCGACCTCGGCCTGGTGCGCGTCCCCGTGCTCGAACATCCAGGTGTGCAGCCGTTCGCCCGCGAGCGGCCCGAACGGGTGCTCCAACGACTGGTCGTGCCCGGCGGAGTAGCCGTCGAGCGAAACTGCCAGGTCTGCTTTCACGATTCCCATGCCGTGTCCGACGACGGAGGCCGGGAGAACTCATCGGTGTCCGACGAAACCCGCTACGAGGACGCCAGCGCGACCAGCCGCTCCGCCTTGAGCTCGGTCTCGTGCCACTCCGCCGTCGGGTCGGAGCCCCAGGTGATGCCGGCGCCGGTGCCGAAACGGAGCACGCCGCCTGTCCCGTCGTCGGCCCACCAGAACGTGCGGATGCCGACGGCGAGGGAGGCCTCGCCGTCCACCACCCAGCCCACCGCGCCGCAGTACGGGCCGCGGGGGACGGGCTCCAGCTCACGGATGATCCGCATCGCGCTCGACTTCGGCGCGCCCGAGACCGAGCCGGGCGGGAACGTGCCGGCCAGCAGGCGGCGCCACAGCTCGCCGGAGCGGACGACGTCGTCCGACAGGGTGCCGCGTACCCGCGAGACGAGGTGCACCAGGCCGGGGTGCTCCTCGACCTCCAGCAGCGAGGTGACCGCGACGGTGCCGGGGCGGCAGACGGTCTGCAGGTCGTTGCGCACGAGGTCGGTGATCATGACGTTCTCGGCGCGGTCCTTCTCGGTGAGCCCGTCGGGGGTGCGGGCGGTGCCCTTGATCGGGCCGGACTCGACGACGGTCCCGGTCTCCGGCTCGTCCCGCACGGACAGATAGAGCTCGGGGGAGGCGCTCACCACCCACACCGGGTCCAGCCCGGTCGCGGCGGGCACGTGGACGGCGGCCGCGTGCGGTGCCGGGTTTCCTGCGGCGAGCCGGGCGGCGAGCGCCCGAGCGTCGGGTTCGTCGCCCGCCGGTCCGACGGCGAGGGGCGCGGACAGCACCCGGCAGATGTTGGCCTGGTAGACGTCGCCCTCGCGCACGTGCTCGCGCACCTGGCTGACGGCGGCCTCGTAGCCGGCCTGGTCCATCGAGGAGGCCCAGGCGTTGGCCGGGGGACCGGTCCAGGTGGTTGCGGGGGGCGCCCCGGCGTCGTGCAGTGTGGCGAACCGCCAGGCGTGGGCCTGGCCCGTCGTTCCTGATTCCGAGGCTGCCTCGAAGTCTGCGACGACGAACCAGGTTCCCGTCGCGAGCCGTTCGGGTTCGGCCAGGATGTCGATGCACTCGACCGCGTCCGTCGCGACGCGTCCGGCGAAACTCGCCCATCCCGTGTCTCCGGTCACGTCGGGCGGCGGAGCTACGGGAGTTCGGCGGGACGGAACCGGGCGAATCGTGCGGTTTGCGGGCGGATGGGCCGGGCTGGGGGACACGGGACAACCGTACGGCGGCGCGATCGATTGGACGGTTAGCCCTCCGGTCGATTAATGTTCAGAACGCCGGAACACCGGGGGAAACCCCAGGATGCCCGGCATCGCGGATGTAGCTCAGTGGTAGAGCATCACCTTGCCAAGGTGAGGGTCGCGGGTTCAAGTCCCGTCATCCGCTCGGAAAAACGCCGCTCTCGTAGATCTTCGGCTGATGAGAGCACGCCTAGGTTGTAGGTTGGCCGGGCGGTGGGTTGGCCGAGTGGCGAGGCAGCGGTCTGCAAAGCCGTATACACGGGTTCGAATCCCGTACCCACCTCGCACAGCAGCATGGGCGATTGGCGCAGCGGTAGCGCGCTTCCCTGACACGGAAGAGGTCACTGGTTCGATCCCAGTATCGCCCACCATGCACGACAGGCCCTCTGGCCGGCGGAGACGCTGGCTGGGGGCCTTTCGCGTATTCGCTGGGTTCGAGCTGTACCCGAGCCGCAGAGGCGATGTTCACAGATTCTGTGGCTGGGGAAATCGAGATCAGGAGCGCACGTGGATGACGGCGTGGGTGCCAGCGGTGCGCCATCCCGGTGCGGTGGTCTCCAGGTGCGCCAGGCGATCCGGGTCCACCCCGACAGCGACGTCCGACTTGAGAGTCCGTAGCGCCGCCAGCGGTGCGGGGAAGTAGGCCGTCAGGTCCTGGAACGAGGTGATGGGATCCCAGCGGGCATCGCCGACGAGGCGCCGGTAGTTCAGGTCGCCCTTGATGATCACAACAGTCGCCTCGGCCAGCTCGGTGGCGAGGTCGGCGGGCAGCTCGTGGAAGCTCAGCGGGCTGCACCAGAAGGCATGGGCGCGGACCTGGAGCCGCCCGTCGCTGATTGTGGCAGTGAGTCGGGCGGCGATGTCGCCGGCGGTGTCACCTGCCGCCTCCAGGCGCCGTAGAACCTGGAGCAGGTCGGTGGTCGTGGCGTCGGAGACGTAGTACGGGTGCGGCTTGAGGTGCAGCGTCACCGTTGCGGCGCGCTCGGTCGCCAGGAGGCGGTCGATCAGGACGAGGTCGGCGGTCAGTTCCCGGCCGGCGTTGTCCGCGACGAGGTGCACCTGGCCCTCTGCCCCTGCGCCCAGGAGACGCCACAGCTCCGCCGAGTCGTCCGCGACGAGGTCGTCAACCTGGTCCTTGCCCTGGGCGGACGGCTCGGATATCTGGAAGCCGAGGTCTGCCCGGTTGCCCCAGAGCGAGGCGGCCAGTGCCGCGGAGAGGCCGGCCTGGTCGGGGGACTCGACCAGGCGGTCAAGGTCTCCCAGGTCGCGGGCCAGGTCGGGTGTGTCGAGCTCTGCGTTCTTCTGCGGAGCGAACGGGTCGATCCCGGCCCACGGTCCCGAACCGAAGTAGCCCGTGGCTTCGAGCAGGAGACGGTAGAAGTAGGACTCAGCCCACAGGAACGGAACGTCCAGCCACGCGCGGCCCAGGTACGGGGCCGCCCACTCTTGCCATGCCGCCCGGTTGTGAGCGTCGGGCGGGAGTGGCGGGATGGTGCCATCGATGGTCACCAGCAGCTGGTCGAGCGACTCCTGGATCGCCGGTGGATACGGCACGAGCCGACGGACGGTCGCGATCAGTTCCGGGTGCCGTCGTGTCAGGACGCCCCAGGGGAACGAGCCGGGAACGTTCGACACGATGGCCGCAGCGGCCGGAAGGGGATGCTGGCCGTGGTCGATGGTCACTCGCTGGCTCCTCGTTCGTCGTCATCATTCAGCGGTTCATGACCCTGGCGGCCGCGAGGGGGCGCCATGACATGCCGAGGCCACGATAGAGACGGACGGCGGCGGCGTTCCAGCCGTCGACGATCAAGGCGGCCCTGCCGTGGCGCTCGACGAGGCTGTCCAGGACGAAGCTGCACACAGCTGCACCGACACCGCGGCCTCGTGCCAGCTCGGCGGTCGCGACGCCGGCAAGGAAGCCGGCATCTGGAGCGCTCCAGGCGTCGGCGGCGCAGCCCAGCAGCGCTCCCGACTCGTCGCGCATGCCTGCCCAGCGGCTCACACCTGGCCGACCGGGTCGGGCATAGGAGTTCGGGAACGTCTCATCGAGCAATGCGGTGATGTCATCTCCGTCCGATGCGGTCAGCCAGGAGGCTGTGCCGCGGCGGCCTGTAGCGGTCTCGGTCTGCATCCAGCCGAAGGCGTCGACGAACTCCAGTTCTGGAACCCTGGTCACCACATGCCGAATCAGGCCTTCGTCGCCGATCGGCCGGAATGTGAGGCCGACGTGCGGCAGCACTGCGCGGACCAGAGCCGCGGCGTCGCCAGCAGGGCCCGTGACGGCAAGCCGGTCGCGGCCGGACAGCCCCGGCGCTACCACTGCGACGGCCTCGCCAGCAGTAAAGGCGCGCGAGCCACGTGCCGACCCTGCGGCGGCCCACAGCGCCAGCGCATCGCCACGAGCCGCGCCATGCACGTCGGCGAGGCTATTCAGCTCACGCACGGTGGTCACGAGCGCAGAATAGTCGCAGTAGAAGTCACTGCTGGGGTGTCGTCACCTACCGGGGCCGGGGCCGCTCTGTTGCCGCCAGTACGGCCTCTTGGAGCAGTCGTTCTAGCTGGCAGGTGACGCATCTGCGGCACACTATCGATCGTGACCGATCGGGTTCTGCATACGTTGACCGCCGTGCGCCGTCGTGTCGGAGGCGGTCATCGTGGAACTGAGTGAGGTGCTTGATTTCGTGGGCGAGTTCCTTTCTCGCTTTGCCGCCTTCGCGGTGTTGCTCACGGCTTTCTGGGGCCTCTTCAGCATCTTCCTCACCACCGATGTGCGCGTGCTCCGCCTGGCGGCGAGACGCAATCCTGGCGCGGCAGTGCGGATCCTCCGGCGAGTCCACCGCGCCTACAGCAAGAGGCCGCGGGCCGCGCTGGTGGACGATGTGGTTCTCGCAGCGCTCGCGGCCATGCTGGCCTGCTTCTCTGCCCTCCTCATGCTCCGCATCCTGGTAGTCCGCGAGCACGGATCCCTGCTCCTCGTGCTCCTCGCCGTCTACCTGGCGCACGTGCTCGGGCCAACCGGTCTCCTGCGCGCATATGGGTGGCTCGGTGGACGCGAGTCTCGGTTCGGTTTCCTGCCTCCGCCGATCCCTGGAACCAGTGGTTGGACCACCCCGAGCAAACGCCGCGAGATCGCGGCCAACCTGTATCGGGTGCGCCTGCACTACCACCTGATGCTGGCCGCCCTCGGCGGCGCGACCTTCATCTACCTCACCAAGGCCAGCGCAGACCCCGGAGTGGCCGAACTTGTTGGGTTTGTCGTGTCCCTGCTCCTCGCTTTCGGGATCGTGGAGTTGACGGCGGTTCTGCACCGCCGCCTTACCGGGCGACTGCACGTCGTCGGCCTCATCGCCGCGGTCCTGAAACCCCGGCGGACCAGCAAGCAGCAGCCGGAACTCACAGTGGAGCAGTCCCGCAGCCAGATAGCCGCTATCGCGGCGGCCACCGAACGGTACGCCCACCATCTCCACCACAAGCAGAATCGCCATCCCAACGCCCATCTGCTGGGCCTGGAAGTCGCTCTGCTGCGTGCCTACCTGGCCACGTTTGACTCCCTAACCCTCGACCGTCCCACTGAGATCACTCGGTCCCTGCGGCGCATCACTGCCGTCCTCATCGGGGGAAAGCATGACTTCCTCCGAGCTACCCAGGATCAGCTCGCATACCTGGTCGACGACGTCAGTCCGGCTCCTGCCCGCCGGGCCTGGACAGCGCGACTCTCCGACGCCGTCGACCTCACGGACAGGACCACCAAAGTGGTGGGACTCCTGATCGGACTTGGAACTTTCGTCCTGCTCGTCCGGGCGAACAGGGCATCGATCCAGGACCTCGCACCATGGTTGCCGTGGGGATGATGTGAGCGAGCTTGCCCGTGGACGCGATGGCACGAAAGCCGTCCGGTGCGCAGGGCGGGGATGCGCGTGCCGAAGACGACATCAGAGCTCGAACAAGACGGTGACCTCGTCTGTCAGCAGCACCCGATACGGCAGCGCGGCCAACGTCGAGCCGTCGACGTCGACACCCCGCCGCCTGGCCGCCTCTGCGAGGTCCTCCCACGGATGGGAACCAGGATTGTGGCGGTCGTCCGCCTGGACCAGATCCAAGAGCTCCGCGATCAGGTCGTCCGCCGTGCGCTTCCAGGAGATGTCCTCGCCAGTTCCGCGGCCGCCAGTGGTGACGCCTCGATCCATGTCGAGGCGTATCAAGGACTCGTCGGACAGACGCACGTACTGCGTGATCTTGATGTTGATGCTCGGCCGGACATTGTCCGTCGGTGTCTCGTCGACGTTGCAGATGGCCAGCGTCCCGATCACACGAAGGTCAGACAGGTCGAACGGCAGACGCTGAGCGGGTTCAACGTCCCCTGGCTTCCCATGGAACGGGGCGTAGTGAAACCCTTCGATAGAACCTTCCGAGGTCCCGCGGACGCCGTCAGCGTCAGAAGAGGACGTCATGCTGGACCTCCGTCGTCGCCCGGGGCTTCGCCACCGGCGTTGTCCGCGCTGTGAGCAGCGCATCGTCCTCGGCGCGGTTCAGCGCCCAGCCCTGGAGCAGGCCCGTGTCGAGCAGGACGATCCCGTCGGGCGTGGACAGGTACAGGTCGCGTCCGATCCGGCACACGACCTCGCCGTTGATCGTGGCTCCGGTCTGCAGGGGATCGATCTCCTGGTCGGCGACGATGCCGCCGTCGGGCAACCCGTACGAAGGGGTGTGATCCACCGGGCCGGTCGCGGTGCGGGTCTGGCCGGGCGGCCAGACCAGGCCCGCGGCCTGTTCAGCGGCGGCGACGAGCTCCGCCGCGCGGGCCGACGCCGTCCCAGGCGCCAGCCGGGCGCCGCGCTTACGGGCGGTGTGGACCTGCTGGGGTACGCCCAGCGCGGTGGTGAGCAGCGCCTCGCACCGTCTGGCGGACAGCAGCGTCCCGGCCGACAGGATCATCGAGGACAGCGCGCCTTGCTCGAGCAGCCGGGCCGGCCCGCGCTCCGTCGCCGTGATCCCGACCTTGATCACGCTCCCGTGGTGGGCGAGATAGACGCCGAACTCGCGGGGGTCGTCCAGGACGGTGTCGGTCGCCACCGACCGGGTGCGCGCGATCGCTGCGCAGGAGTCGCACTGGCCGGACTTGGCACCCGCGTCGATCGATGCGCGGGCGGCGCAGGGCACCCGGCGGCCGTCCCACCGCAAGCCGGTACAGCGTCGGTCAGGCCCGACCACGAGCGACAGGCGCGCCCCGAGATCGACAGCGCTGGCTCGTACCTCACCGGCCGGTGAGAGCCACTCCAGGGCGGCGCCGGCCTCGGTCCAGGCGAGCCCGGTAGGCCGCCAGGCGGCGCAGTGCGGATCCACGGTCCTAGTTCAGCACACCGTTCCGGCTCTGCCATCAGCCCCCGGATAGGTGGATGCCTCGCTCCTGTCGGGGCTTTTTGCGGGAGTGAGTGGCGAACGACTTCGAGAGTGCGCACGGACAACCTAGTGCGGGACGCCTGTGGTGAACCCGGATAGGTGTTCCATCGTGGCGTGAGGAGATGTCGGTCCGTCGTCGATTGTTTGTTCGGGCCGACGCGCCCCCAAGGGTGACCAAATTCGTGGAGCGAACGGTTACCCGGGGTTGGTAATGTTGGCGGTGGCGCACGGATCAGTGCGTCTGATCCGCGCCTGATTAGTGGTGGGCAGACGAGATGCGACTGAGCAAGCTCTTGATCCCGACCGTCATGATTGGGTTGTCGGCCTGTTCGGGCGGCGGGCCCGGACCTGTGGCCGATAGCAGCCTCGTCGGCGAGTGGCGGTGTGACCCGGACGGTGATCAAGTCGGCCTAGTCGAACTGGAAGACGACCATACGTTTGTGCTGGAGAACTTCTCCGCTGAGAAGGTGGCGAAGATATTTCCAAACTATGACGGTGTGGAGGATGACGTCATAGGAGGCTCGGGCGCTTGGAGTCAAAGCGAGTTCCAGAATTCTGGTGATTATATCGAGCTTCGATTCCTTTTCGAGGATGACGCAATGGGGGGAATCGGCAACGTCCCGGTGTTCATTGGTTCGAGTGGTGACGAAGCTCTCTATTTGCTATTCACAGAACCCGACTTCTCTGAGCGCATCGAGTGCGATCGGGTGTAGCCCAGCAGGGCAGACTCGGCCCGCGAACGTAACTGGTCAGCCTCGCCGACCCGGTGCGTCGTCCCGACGTCAGCCATCAGCCCCCGGCGGCGCGTCCAACACCGTGGGAACGTACTCCAGCAGCTGGAGCTGCCCGTCGAACAGATGGTTGTTGACCAGCTCGAGCCTGACGTCCGGGTACCCGTCAAAGATGCGTTCCTTGCCGTTGGCGCCCGTGATGACGGGGAAGACCACCACCCGGAACCGGTCCACGAGGCCGGCCCTGAGCAGCGACCGGCTCAGGCTCAGGCTGCCGATGGTGCGCAGCGGGCGCGAGGACGTGCGCTTCAGCTCCCGAACCACCTCTACGGCATCGCCGTCGACCAGCTCGGAGTTGGCCCACGAGAGCGGCGCCTCCAGGGTCGACGAGAACACCACCTTGGGACCGGTGGTCAGGGGATCGTCGGGCATCTTGGCGGCAAACCCGGACATGACCCGGTACGTCGTCGCGCCCATGAGTGTCGTGTGCGACGTCTCGGAGTCCGAGGTGATCCAGGCCAGGTACTCGGGCCCGCCCATGCCCCACAGGCCGGGCCAGTCCTCCGCCGCCGCGTAACCGTCGAGCGAGATGATGAAGTCCACCATCAGGTTCGGCATCGGTCTCTCCTTCGTCGGGGAATCTTCCGTACCAGGAGAGACCTGCCGTGTGCGGAGAACTCATCGCCCCGCGCGGATGACGGCTACTTCGATGCGACGTGCTCGATGCTCATCACCAGGATGACGCGGTCGGCGCTGTCCGGCGGCGGCAGCTGGTCCGGGTTGCCGTAGCGCTTGCCCAGGTGGACGTAGAAGTTGCCGGTCGGGTCCGGGATGACCTCGATCAGCTTGCCGCGGAGCTCGACGTAGCCGAACACGTCCTCGTGGTTGATGATCGCGAAGCTCATCGACGGGTTGCGCTGCAGGTTGCGGTACTTGGCGCGCTTCGTGGTGTGCGTGAAGCGCAGCGTCTCGCCGTCGAAGTCGAACCACATCGGGTTGACCTGGACGGTGTCGTCCGGGCGGATGGTGCCGAGGAAGCCGTAGTTCGGCGCTTCCAGGATCGGGATCAGGTGGGCGGGGACGATATCGGTCGCACTCATACCGCAGAACATAACCCGGAAGGGCTCCGCGATTCGGTATGGGGTGAAAGCGCGTCATGTTATGGCGTTTCACCCTATCGTGCGTCGACGGTGCCGGGTGAGACGACTTGAGACGAGCCGATTTCGTTTCCGGTCGGTTACATCTCATTTGAGGTCTTGTGGGGTGAATTGGGGAGGGCAATACTCTCCGCGAGCGAGACGGCAGGCGACGACGACCCGTCCTTGCCGAGCAGGGCTTGCCGCCAGCGGGCCCGTCACTCCAGGAGGATGCAATGAGAACCATTCGCACCACACTCCGCCCCGGCTCCGCGAAACGGGCCCGTCTGATCGCACTCGCAGCAGGGCTCGGGCTCGCGGTGTCCACCCTGGCCGGGCCGGCGGCCACGGCCGCCCCCGACAAGCCGACCGCGGCCGAGCTCGCCACGGTGCACGCCGCCGTCGGCAAGGCGGGCGTCGACGGCGTGGCCTGGTACACGGACGCCGCCACCGGGAAGGTGGTCGTCACCGCCGACTCCACCGTCACCGCGGCCGAGCTCAAGGCGGTCCGTAAGGCGGCCGGCACCGACGTGGACGACCTCACCATCAAGCGCGCCGCCGGTGTCTTCAAGCCGCTGCTCGGCTCCGGTGACGCCATCTACGGCTCGGGGTACCGCTGCTCGCTCGGCTTCAACGTCCGGAGCGGCAGCACGTACTACTTCATCACCGCCGGGCACTGCGGTGACGTGGCCCCGACCTGGTACACCAACTCGGCGCAGAGCACCCTGATCGGCCCCACCGTGGGCTCCAGCTTCCCCGGCAACGACTACGCGATCGTCCGGTACGACAACACCTCGTTGAGCCACCCTGGCGGCTACACCGCCGGCAACGCCTACGTGGGTCAGAGCGTGACCCGGGACGGCTCGACCACCGGCGTGCACTCCGGCACCGTCACGGCGCTCAACGTCAGTGTCCGCTACCAGGGCAGCGGCACCGTGCGGGGCATGATCCAGACCAACGTGTGCGCCGAGCCCGGCGACTCCGGCGGTGCGTTGTACAGCGGGTCGGTCGCCCTCGGCATCACCTCGGGTGGCAGCGGCAACTGTTCCTCGGGCGGCACCACGTTCTTCCAGCCCGTCACCGAGGCGCTCAGCGCGTACGGCGTGTCCATCTACTGATACTGCAGTTGACCTGCGCGGGCGGTGTCGTCGGCCGGTTCCGGCGACGCCGCCCGCACCCCGTTCGGGTCCCGGCGTTTCGATTGGACCGGCACACCGTTTGTGAACTACTCTTCCGGAGCGTCACCAACAGGGGCCCGAAAGGGTCCGAGCTGGTGCAACGCGGATGTAGCTCAGTGGTAGAGCATCACCTTGCCAAGGTGAGGGTCGCGGGTTCAAGTCCCGTCATCCGCTCGAACCCGCTTTGGTGGGAGAGCACGGTGGGTTGGCCGAGAGGCGAGGCAGCGGTCTGCAAAGCCGTACACACGGGTTCGAATCCCGTACCCACCTCGCAATGGGCGATTGGCGCAGCGGTAGCGCGCTTCCCTGACACGGAAGAGGTCACTGGTTCGATCCCAGTATCGCCCACCAGCAAGACAGAAGGCCCTCGGGCCGGCGGAGACGCCGGTCAGAGGGCCTTCTGCATGTCTGCGCCCAGCTCCGGTCAGACGCGGACGAGCATCTTGCCGGTGTTGGCGCCGCGCATCATGTCGAGGAACGCGTCGACGGTGTTCTCGATGCCGTCGACGACCGTCTCGTCGTAGGAGATCTCCCCGGCGGCGAACCAGGCCGTCATCCGCTCCTGGAACTCGGGGGCGACGTGGAGGTAGGCGCCGAGGGTGAACCCCTGCAGGGTGAGCCCCCGCGTGATGATGTTGGCCATGTTGTCCGGCCCCGGGGTCTTCCCGGTGGTGTTGTAGACGGCGATGGCCCCGCAGAGCGCGGCACGTCCGCCGTCGTTGAACGCGTCGAGGGCGGCTTCGAGGTGGTCGCCGCCGACGTTGTCGAAGTACACGTCGATCCCGTCGGGCGCGGCCTCGGCGAGCTGGGCACGCACGTCGCCGTCCTTGTAGTTGAAGGCAGCGTCGTAGCCGTACTTCTCGGTCAGCAGGGCGACCTTCTCGGGTGATCCCGCCGATCCGATGACCCGCTTGGCCCCGAGAAGCTTGGCGATCTGGCCCGCGGCGGTGCCGACGGCGCCGGCCGCGCCGGAGACGAAGACCGTGTCGCCCTCCCGCATCCCGGCGATCGCCGTGAGCCCCACGTACGCGGTGAGCCCCGTCATGCCGAGGACGTGCAGGCGCAGCGACAGCGGCACGCCCGGCACGTCGGGGACGACGCGGAAGGTCGAGGCGTCGTCCTGCACCGTGTCGGACCAGCCGTGCTGGTGCAGCACGACCGCCCCCACCGGGACGTCGTCGTCTGCCGACTCTACGACGCGGCCGATCGCACCACCAGGGATCGTCTCGCCGAGCACGAAGGGGGCGACGTAGCTGCGCACGTCGTTCATCCGGCCGCGCATGTACGGGTCGACCGACACGAACTCGTTGCGCACGCGCACCTGACCGGGCCGGAGGGCCTCGTGGGCGACGGCGACGGTGCGGAAGTTCTCGTGCGTCGGCCATCCGGTCGGGCGTGAGACGAGCTGGATCTGCGTGCTCATGAACTCGGACATCAACGTGCTCCCTCGGGGTGGGTCTATTCTGTAACGACTCTTCCAATATATACTGGACCGAGCGTTACAGAACAACTGGAGGCAGGGATGGCTCGGACGCAGGGCTTCGACCGCGATGTGGTGGTGCGTGCGGCGCGCACCCTGTTCTGGCGTGCCGGGTTCGAGGGCGCCTCGGTCCCGGCCCTGGAGGAGGCGACGGGGCTGAGCCGGTCGAGCATCTACAACACGTTCGGCTCGAAGCGAGGGCTGTTCGACGCCGCGGTGCAGAGCTATCTCGACGAGGTGATCCGGCCGAGGCTGCGCCCCCTGAAGGCCGACGACGTCGCCCCGGAGGCGGTGCTCACGTACCTGGACGGGCTGCGGGAGGCGTTCACGCGGGCCGACTCGATGTCGGCGACCAGCGGCTGCCTGCTCATCAACACCGCCACCGCGCCGGTCGTGCACGACGGCGAGGTGGCGCGCGTCGTCGCCGACTACCGTGACGAGCTGCGCGCGGCGATCGGCCGTGGGGTCGTCGCCTACCTCGGCCCGGTGGCGCCGGCGGAGCGGGAGCGCCTCGCCGACGCGGTCACCGGGCTCTCGATCGCCGCGTTCGCGCTCGTGCGGATCACCCCTGCCGAGGCCGACCGCACGCTCGCCACCGCTCGGGACCTGCTCACCGCGGCGCGCGACCAGGTGGCGCGCGCCCGCTGAGGCGCGCCGCCGTCGCGGCGAAGTGATCAATACCGAACAACATCTTGGCGCTTTGCGCCGCCCGGGCTAGCGTGACGCCCGGAAGCTGATCCTGAACGATCAGGAACGAACATCGATGCCGATGGCCACCGCGTGCGGATCGAGGAAGACCTGCACCGCCTCCGCCGTGCGCCCGGCGTCGAACGAACACTTCAACGTGGAAGGGGAGCACCATGAGACGTAGCCGAATGTCGTCAGCAGCCATCGCCGGGATGCTCGTGTGCGGCGTGCTCGGGTCGTCGCTCGTCGCGGGAGCGGCAGCGGGAGCGTCGGCCGCGGAAGCACCTCGCGCGCCGGAGGTCACCGAGATCACCGTCGACGGGGACGACGTCGCCGCGGACAACGTCAACGGCCTGACGTTCAAGGGCTTCGGCGTGCTCAGCGCCAACAGCACCAGCGCCCTCCTGATGGACTACAAGTCCGAGCAGCCGCGGAAGTACGCGGAGCTGCTGCAGATCCTGTTCGGCGGCGAGCACCCGATCATGCAGCACGTCAAGATCGAGATGGGCGACGACCGCAACAACTCGACGGGTTCGGACGTGTCGACGATGCGCACCCCGGACGAGCCGGCGAACGTGCGCCGGCACCCGGGCTTCCAGCTCGCGGCGGACGCCAAGAAGGTCAACCCCGACCTCAAGGTGTCGATCCTGCGCTGGAACGCCGCCCCCTGGGCGAACACGAACGACAAGATCTACGACTGGTACAAGAACACGATCCTCGCCGCGTACCGCGAGTACGGGTACATGGTCGACTACGTCCACCCCGGCGTGAACGAGCACACCGCCGACCTGGACTGGACCAAGGAGTACGCCGAGCGCGTCCGTACCGACGCGACGGGTTACGTGAGCGACGACCCGCGGCTGGCGGGCTTCCGCCGCGGGGAGGCGAGCCGCTTCCACCAGATCCAGGTGATGATCTCCGACGAGGCGGGCCTCGGCACCTTCGGTGACGAGATGGTCGCCGACGCGTCGCTGCGCGACGCCGTGGCCGCCTCCACCTACCACTACTTCACCGACGACGACGCGGCCGGGAACTTCAAGCGCCTGGCCGACGAGCTCGACGAGGAGGTCTGGAACAGCGAGGCGCAGGCCACGTTCAGCAACTCGTCGTTCCGGCCGAACAACAACACCGCCGACCCGACCGTCGAGGGCACCGGCCTCGGCGGGAGCGGAAGCTCCCTGGAGATGGCGAACACCATCGTCAAGGGCTTCGCCAACTCCCGGCGCACGCACTTCATCTACCAGCCCGCGATCGGCTCGTTCTACGAGGGCGGGCAGTACTCGTACAAGGAGCTCGTGAGCGCCCGCGACCCCTGGTCCGGGTGGATCCACTACGACGCCGGCCTGGCCGCGCTGCAGCACTTCTCGAACTTCGCGGTGACCGGCTGGGAGGACTCGCGCAACCAGGCGGGGATCTGGCGTGCGGTGCCCCAGGCGTCCGCCACCACGGCGACCGGCACCAACCCGGTCAACGGGCGAGGCGGTGGCCCGAACTACCTGACGCTCGCGGCGCCCGACCGCTCGGACTTCTCCACGGTGGTCGTCAACGACTCCGAGACGCCGCGGACCTACCGGATCACCCCGGAGGACCTGGACCTCGGGTACCAGCCCCGTCTCGCGGTGTGGGAGACCCGCGCGGCGGAGGACGGCGAGGCCTTCGACGCCCGCTACAAGCGGCACGTCGGCAACGTCTCCGCGGACGCCGACGGCGCCTACAGCGTCACCGTGCAGCCGTACTCGATCACCACCGTGACCTCGCTCGACGTCCGCCGCGACAAGGGCTGGACCACGCCGCTGCCCGTCGAGGGCGAGCGCACGGTGCTCGACGCCGGCGCGTCCCGCGAGGTACCGCGGAACGTGCTCTGGTCCGACGGCTTCGACTACTCGGACAAGCGCGTGCCGATCGTCCGCAAGGGCGGCGGGCTGACCGGCCGGACCGAGGACTTCATCGACTCCCGCGGCGGGGACACGGGCGCGATCCCGCTGTACACGTGGGACCGCAACGGCTCCTTCGAGGCCTACCTGGCCGACGACGGCGAGCGGGTCCTGCGCCAGCAGGTCGACCGCGAGGGCACCGGCGTCGGCGGGGCGTGGAACAACGGCGAGCCGATCACCGCCGTCGGCGACCGGCGCTGGAGCAACTACCGCGCCACCGTCGACGTCCGCTTCGAGCGGGACACCGTGAGCGGCAACTACGCCGCCCTCGGCGCCCGCTCCAGCGGCGGCGACACCTCCCACGACCTCCGCGGCACGCCGTACGCGCTCAAGCTGGCCGTCGACGGCGGCTGGCAGCTCACCCGGCGGGGGACCACCGTCGAGAGCGGCTCCGTCGCCGGCGACGGCTGGGACGCCGCCGCGTGGCACGAGCTGTCCGTGCAGGTCGCGGGCGACCGGGTCACCGGCTGGGTCGACGGCACGCAGGTGTTCGACTGGACGGACGCCGCTCCGATCCTGTCGGGTTGGGTCGACCTCGCCAGCGGGTTCCACTGGACCCAGTTCGACAACCTCGAGGTCGAGCGCGTGGCCGACGAGGTGCCGTACTACGGCGAGTACCTCGACGGCCACGAGATGACAGTCCTCGACGACCCGGCGGCGACCAAGCTCGTCTACGACGGCGAGTGGGCGCACGCCAACGGCAAGGGCATGTTCGAGTACGGCCGCACGTCGTCGATCAACCAGGCCGACGGCGCCTCCGTGAGCTACACCTTCACTGGCTCGGGGCTCGACGTGCTCGGCCCGAACGACGGGTCCGCACGCCTGGACGTCACCGTGGACGGCGAGCCGGTAGAGCTCAACGCCCGCACCCGCGCGTCCGGCCAGTACCAGCAGGCGTTCGAGCTGCGGGGCCTGCGCTGGGGCAAGCACACGGTGAAGCTCACCGTCGCGTCGGGCACGCTGAACGTCGACGCCGTCGGCGTGATCTCGGCACCCGCGTCCCGGGCGACCGACGTCCGGGCGCTCGCCGCCGCGCTCGACGCCGCGGAGGACGTCGAGCGCACCGGCGACTTCACCGACGTCGAGTGGACGGTGCTCCAGAACGGCATCGCGGACGCTCGCGCCGCCGTCGCCGACCCGAGGCGCTACCGGCTCGACGGACAGGGTGCGGCGGACCTCGTGGCCCGGCTCCGGACGGCGTCCGCGCCGGTCGCGAACCGGATAGTCGACCTCGAGGAGCCCCGCGTGGCGACCTACGTCGGTGACGTTCCCGAACTGCCGGACACGCTCACCGCGGAGCTCACCGACGGCACCACCCGTGAGGTGCCGGTGGACTGGACCGTCGACCCGGCGGCGTTCGGCGAGGCCTGGGCGACGGCCGCCGTCAAGGGTTCGTACGGCCAGGCGTCCGCCACCGCGCACGTCGAGGTCGTACCGCGGGGGACCGTCGCGTTCGCCGACGTGAACGCGACCAGCGGCGGCGCGCTCGGGTACGACTCGCCCGCCTACGGGGCGATCGCCGGCCTCGTCGGCGACGCGCTCGTGAACGACGCACCCGACCAGGTCCGGGAGAACGGCGCGGACTGGGGTCACTGGGGGCAGAGCGCCTCAGGGAGCCGGTCCATCAGCTACAAGGGCGTCCTGCCCGGCGCGTACGACAAGACGACGACCACCGGGATGTACACGGCGAACCAGGTGGGGGCCGAGGTGTCCTACACCTTCACGCTGCCCGCGGGGTCGTACACCCTCGCGGCCGGATCGCACTCGTGGTGGCCCGACAGCAGCCGGAGCGCGGACGTCCTGCTCGACCACGACGGCGCGAGCCACCCCGTCGGGACGGTGACCCTGAGCTCGGGCAACCCGAGCGAGGTGCTCAGCTACGACGTCGAGCTGGCCGAGCCGGGCCCGGTGACGATCCGCCTCAGGGCGACCAACAACCAGTCCCCGATGCTCTCCTGGGCGGCGGCGGTAGCCCACCCCTGACCTGCTGCCGTTGAGTGCTGGATATTCGCCCCCTGACGGCCGTCAGAAGGGCAAATATCGAGCACTCAACGAGGGGAGGGGGCGGTCAGGCGGGTGCGGAGGGCTCGGACGTGGCCCGGGGTGAGGCCGTTGCGGGTGAGGTAGGCCTCGACCGAACCGTGTCGTGTCCGTAGGTGTTCCAGGGCGCCGAGGATCACGTGCCGGGTCGGCGGGATCTCACGCCCGACCGTGAGGTCGAGGACCGCTCCCGGCGCGGCGTACCGCGGGGCGAGCCGTTCGTTGGTGAGCTCGTAGTCGTCGGCCAGCGCGTCGAGGTCCGCCCCGACGAGCGAGAGCGCGAGCGCCACCACCAGCCCCGTGCGGTCCTTGCCCGCGGCGCAGTGCACCAGCACCGGTCCCTCGGGGGCGTCCGCGACGGCTGCGACGGCGCGCGCGAACAGCTCGGGACGCCGGTCCAGCAGCCCCGTGTAGAGGGGGACCCAGGGCCCCTCGATGGGGTCGCCGGGCTCCTGCACCGGGAGGTGGAGGGCGGTGAGGCCCGCCAGCCGGCTGGGTTCCAGGTCGATCTCGGCCGGACGGCGCAGGTCGATGATCCGCGAGAGGCCGTACGCGGTGGCGGCGGCGACGCCGTCGTCCGTCAGGAAGCTGGGCGACTCCGAACGGACCAGTGCCCGTTCGCGAACGGTGCCGCCACCGGTGAGGGGGAGTCCGCCCAGGTCACGCACGTTGAGACAGCCGGGCCAGTCGAGATGGAGCGGTGTGTAGTCCGTCACAGGGTGAGATTAGCGGTCCGAATCGTCCGGATGTACCGGCAGCTTGCCCTTGCGCATCTCGACGGCGATCTGCTCGGCGTCCAGCAGGTCCAGGGCGTCGCCGAGCTGGGCCGAGTCGTAGGTGCCGGCGGCCCGGGCCGCGAGTAGCTCCTCGCGTTGGGCGGCGATGGCGGCCAGCCGCAGCTCCCGGTACTGGACGAAGCGTTCCCGGGTGAGCTCGGCGTCCTCGTCCTGCGACTCGTGCTCCCGGAACATGTCCTTGCGCACCCGGGCGACCACCCCGTCGTCGTACGGCGTGCCGTCCGGGCGGCGGGGGTCGGCGAGGAAGTCGCGCGCGGCCCGCACGGTCTCGCGGCGCAGGGCCGGGAGGTCGCCGGTGGTGTCCTGCCCGACCAGGCCCAGCCGGCGGGTCACCCACGGCAGGGTGCTGCCCTGGACCAGCAGCGTGCCGAACGCGACGCCGAACGCCACGAGGACCAGGAAGGACCGGCCGGGAGTCTCCGCCGGCAGCGTCTGCGCGGCGGCGAGCGTCACCACGCCGCGCATGCCCGCCCACACGAGCAGGGTGCCCTCGCGCCAGCCGAGCGGCTTGGCGAGGACGTAGTCGATGTCGGCGGTGCGGCGGCGCAGCGTGCCCTGGATCCGTTCCAGCCGGGCGGCGGCCGAGCGCCTGCCCGCGACCTCCGCGTTCCCGGCGACGGGGGACGGGGTGGCGGCGACCCGGAGGTCTATGCGGTCCTGGAAGCCCGACAGGGTCTCCCGGACGGCCTCGCCGCGGCGGGCCCTGCGCGCCTGGAGGCCGATCAGCGGCGTGACGAAGGCCGTTCGCACCAGGAGCACCACGGCGCCCGCGATGGCGGCGACGCCGGCGGCCTGCAGGACCGAGCCGTTGCCGCGCTCGACGTCCTCGATCAGGTCGAACAGCTGGATGCCCATCGCCAGGAAGACCGCGCCCTCCAGCAGCAGCTCGACGGTGTGCCAGTTGGACCGCTCGGCGATCCGGTCCTGCGGCCGCAGGTGCCGCGCGGACCCGTTGCCGGTCACCAGGCCCGCCGCCACCACGGCGACCAGGCCCGACGCGTGCAGCTCCTCCGCGGGCAGGTACGCCGCGAACGGGACGACGAACGACATGGCGGTGCTCAGCGCGGCGTGCCCCAGCCGCTTGCGGATGCGCAGGCCCACCCAGCCGATCGGGGCGCCGATGAGGACCGCCACGCCCGCGGCGTACGCGAAGTCACCGATGACCTCCCACAGGCTGACGGTCGCCGCCGTCGCCGCGATCGCCGACCGGAGCAGCACCAGCGCCGACGCGTCGTTGAGCAGGGACTCGCCCTCGAGCATCGTGACGCTGCGCGGGGACGCCCCGAGCCGCTTGACGATGGTGGTCGCGACGGCGTCGGTCGGGCTGACGATGGCGCCCAGGGCGATGGCGGTGGCCAGGTCGATGTCCGGGATCAGCCACCGGAACAGCAGGCCCAGCAGCACGGAGCTGATCACCACGAGGGTGACGGACAGGCCGCCGATGGCCGCGAAGTCGCGCCGGAAGTCCATGGACGGCAGACCGACCGCCGCCGAGTACAGGAGCGGGGGCAGCACACCGCCGAGGATCAGCTCGGGCGGCACCTCGATGGCCGGGACGAACGGCAGCAGGCTCACACCGGCGCCGAGCACCACGAGGACCAGGGGCGACGCGACGCCGGCCCGGGGCGCGAGCGCGGTGACGGCGATGATGACGGCCGCCGCTGTGACGGCGATGGTCAGGTACTCCACGTACTCCACGGCCTGACGGTACGAGACGCGGAGCCCGCCTGCCGACTCCAGGGCCCGGAATGCGACGATCTGCCCAACCCAGCAGTGCGCGAGCGGCAGGGTGCGCGTAGGTTCTCGACTGGTGGCGGGACCCCGTCGCCGAGCAGGGGGCGCACAGCCGTGTGCCTGTGTCGAGAGGATTCGAAAATGGGGCTTTTTGACAAGGCCAAGGAGTTCGTGACCGACCCGGACAACGTCGCCAAGGCGAAGGAGCAGCTCACCGACGAGAACGTCGACGCTGCCACCGACAAGCTCAAGGAGTTCGCACCCGACAAGGCCGACGGCGCGATCGACTCGCTGGGCGACAAGGCCAAGGAGTGGGGCGGCGAGCGCTAGACCGGCAACGAGGGACGCGAGCGCCACGCTGTCGGCGCTCGCGACCGACGGTCGGTACGATCGAGGGGCACCGTCGGAGACGACGGTGCCCCTCGATCCGTTTCTCGTGACCTTTTTCTAGGAGCACAGTCGTGTCCGACGTCGTATCGCCGCCCGCCCCCGCCGACCACACCCCGGCTGAGAACCTCACGGAGGCGACGACGACCACCGCGACGACCACCGGTATCGAGCTGTACGGCACGCGCCGCGACGTCGTGGTGGTCCGGGTGGACGGTGAGCTGTGGGACCTCGACCGGGAGATCCCGGCCGGTCACAAGGTCGAGCCCGTGACGGTCGCCGAGCCCGACGGCCTGGCCGTGCTGCGGCACAGCGCGGCGCACGTGCTCGCCCAGGCGGTGCAGCAGGTCAACCCGGACGCGAAGCTGGGCATCGGCCCGCCCGTGACCGACGGCTTCTACTACGACTTCGACGTCGAGACGCCGTTCACGCCCGAGGACCTCAAGAACCTCGACAAGATCATGGGCCGCATCATCAAGGAGGGCCAGACCTTCCGCCGCCGGGTCGTCACCGAGGACGAGGCACGCGCCGAGCTGGCGAACGAGCCGTACAAGCTGGAGCTGATCGGCCTCAAGGGCGGCTCGAGCGACGACGACAACGGCGAAAATGTTGAGGTGGGCGGCGCCGAGCTGACCATCTACGACAACGTCCGGGGCGCGGGCCGCGAGACCGAGACCGTGGTCTGGAGCGACCTGTGCCGCGGGCCGCACCTGCCGAGCACCCGCCTGATCGGCAACGGCGTGCAGCTCATGCGTTCGGCGGCCGCCTACTGGCGCGGCAGCGAGAAGAACCCGATGCTGCAGCGCGTCTACGGCACGGCCTGGCCCTCCAAGGACGAGCTCCGGGCGCACCTGGAGCGGCTGGCCGAGGCCGAGCGTCGCGACCACCGCCGCATCGGCACCGAGATGGACCTGTTCAGCTTCCACGACGAGGTCGGCTCCGGCCTGCCGCTGTTCCACCCCAAGGGTGGCGTGATCAAGCGCGTCATGGAGGACTACGTCCGCCAGCGGCACATCGAGGAGGGCTTCTCCTACGTCGGCACGCCGCACATCACCAAGGACGGCCTGTTCCACACCTCGGGGCACCTGCCGTACTACTCGGACACCATGTTCCCGGAGATGGACCTCGAGGGGTCCAAGTACCGGCTCAAGGCCATGAACTGCCCGATGCACAACCTGATCTTCGCCTCGCGCGGGCGCTCCTACCGTGAGCTGCCGCTGCGCCTGTTCGAGTTCGGTTCGGTGTACCGCTACGAGAAGTCCGGCGTGGTCCAGGGCCTGACGCGCGTGCGCGGCCTGACCCAGGACGACTCGCACTCCTACGTGACGCCGGAGCAGGCGCCGTCCGAGGTCAAGCACCTCCTGGACTTCATGCTGAGCGTGCTGCGCGACTTCGGCCTGGACGACTTCTACCTGGAGCTGTCCACGCGGGACGACTCCAAGCCGGACAAGTTCGTCGGCTCCGACGAGGACTGGGCCGCGGCCACGAAGATCCTCGAGGAGGTCGGCCGGGAGACGGGCCTGGAGCTCGTCGCGGACCCGGGCGGCGCCGCGTTCTACGGCCCCAAGATCTCGGTGCAGGCCAAGGACGCCATCGGCCGGACCTGGCAGATGGGCACCGTGCAGTACGACTTCAACCAGCCCAAGGGCTTCGGTCTGGAGTACACGGCCGCCGACGGCACGCGCCAGCAGCCGGTCATGATCCACTCGGCCAAGTTCGGCTCCATCGAGCGGTTCATGGGCGTGCTCATCGAGCACTACGCGGGCGCCTTCCCGGCCTGGCTCGCGCCCGTGCAGGTCAAGCTGGTGCCCGTCGCCGAGGCGTTCGACGACTACGTGAAGGACGTCGCCGCGCAGCTCACGGCTCGCGGCGTCCGCGTCGAGATCGACCTGTCGGACGACCGGTTCGCCAAGAAGATCCGCAACGCGTCCAAGGAGAAGGTGCCCTTCACGCTCATCGCCGGCGGTGAGGACGCCGAGGCCGGCGCCGTCTCGTTCCGGTTCCGCGACGGCACGCAGGAGAACGGCGTGCCCGTGGCGGACGCCGTCGAGCGCATCGTGGCGGCCGTGGCCGAGCGGTCGCAGCAGGCCTGATGGAACCCACCGTCCAGGACGCCGCGGACTTCGGCCCGCCCGACGACGGGTACGAACGGCTGTGGACGCCGCACCGCATGGTCTACATCGGCGGCCAGGACAAGCCGGCCGACTCGACGGCCGGGCAGTGCCCGTTCTGCCGCATCCCGCGGGGCGACGACGAGCAGGGTCTCGTCGTCGCCCGCGGGGAGCGGTGCTACGTGATGCTGAACCTCTACCCGTACAACTCGGGGCACCTGATGGTGCTGCCGTACCGGCACGTCTCGGACTACACGGACCTCTCCGCCGCCGAGACCGTCGAGCTGGCGCAGATGACTCAGCAGGCCATGCGCGTGTCGCGCGCCGTGTACGCGCCGGCAGGCTTCAATCTTGGTATCAACCAGGGCGAGGTGGCGGGCGCGGGCATCGCGGCGCACCTGCACCAGCACGTGGTGCCTCGCTGGCTGGGTGACGCGAACTTCCTGCCCGTGGTAGGGCAGACCAAGGCGTTGCCCGAGCTGCTGGGAGTAACTCGCCGCCGGCTCGCGGAGGCGTGGGTGACCGCAGGGGGCGGCAACCAAGAGGAGAACTGAATGTTACGGAGCCTGCGCTCCCTGATGACCACGGTGTTCACGCCCCTGGCCCGGCTGCTGCTCGCGCTGCGGGTCTCACCGGACGCCGTGACCATCGCCGGCACGCTGATCGTCTCGGCGATCTCGCTGACCCTGTTCCCCCTGGGGTACACGCTCGTGGGCGGCCTCCTGGTCGGGTTCTTCGTCCTGTTCGACTCGCTCGACGGCGTGATGGCGCGCATGTCCGGGCGGTCCGGCCCGTGGGGCGCGTTCCTCGACTCCACGCTGGACCGCGTGGCCGACGGCGCGGTGTTCGGCGGCATCATGCTCTGGTTCGTGCTGCACCCCGACGAGCACAACGGCCTCTGGGGCATCGCCGTCGCGCTGGCCTGCCTGGTGCTCGGGAGCGTCGTGCCCTACGCCAGGGCCCGCGCCGAGAGCGTCGGCGCCACCGCCCAGGTCGGCATCGCCGAGCGCGCCGACCGGCTCCTGCTGGCCCTCGTCCCGTTCACGTTCATCCAGGTGGGCCTGCCCGTGGTGGTGCTGGAGGTCGTCCTGACGCTGCTGGCGCTCGCGAGCCTGGTGACCGTGTTCCAGCGGATGGCGACGGTGCGGGCGCAGCTCACCAGCAGGGCCGGGCAGGAGGCCTGATGAACGTCGCGGCGGCGTACACGTTCGCGTGGCGGAACGCGACGAAGATCCCGGAGCCCGTCCTGCGGGGCCTGTTCACCGTGGTGGCCGACGTCACCTGGCTGCGGCGCACCAAGGGCGTGCGCCGCATGGAGGGCAACTACGCCCGCGTCCGGCCGGACCTCGACGCCGCCGCGATCCGCCGCCTGTCCCGTGCCGGGATGCGCAGCTACATGCGCTACTTCCGCGAGGCGTTCACCCTGCAGGGCGTCACACCCGAGCAGCTGAAGGCGCGCGTGCGCGTCGAGGGTTACGACGAGCACGTCCGGCCGGGGGTCGACGCCGGGGGAGCGGCCTCCCTGGCACTGGGCCACCTCGGCAACTGGGACCTGGCCGGGGCCTACGGCTCCCGCTACCTCGCGGGCGTGCTCACCGTGGCCGAACGGCTCAAGCCCGACGAGCTGTTCGACGAGTTCGTCCGGTTCCGCGGCTCCCTGGGCATCAACGTGCTGGCCCTCGGCAGCGGTGACGTGCTCGGCGCCCTGGTCCGCGGCGCCAAGGAGGGCAGCAGGCTCATCCCGCTGCTCAGCGACCGGGACCTCACCTCGACGGGCATCGAGGTGGACCTCGCCGGGCACCGGGCCCGGGTCGCCGCCGGGCCCGCCCTGGTCGGCCTGGAGGCCGGCGTCCCCGTGCACGCCGTGAGCATCACCTACGAGCGGCTGCGCGGCGACCGCCGTCGGGCCGCACGCACGCCGTGGGGGATCGTCATCACGTTCCACCCGCCGCTGCCCGTACCCGACGCCGGGCTGCCGCGCGACGAGCGGGCCCGCCTGCTCACGCAGGGCTGGGTGGACCAGCTCGCACGGACGATCGTCGAGCACACCCACGACTGGCACATGCTGCAGCGCGTGTTCGTCGACGACCTCGGACCCGCCCGCCGCGCGCGGGAGACCGGATGAGAGGCGTCCGACGCCGCAGCCACCGCGTGCTGCGGATAGGCATCGTCTGCCCCTACTCCTTCGACGCCCCCGGCGGCGTCCAGTTCCACGTGCGCGACCTCGCCGAGGCTCTGCAGGCCGCGGGCCACGAGGTGTCCGTGCTCGCCCCCTCCAGCGACGACACCGAGCTGCCCGACGTCGTTACCGCCGCCGGCCGCGCCGTCCCCGTGCCCTACAACGGGTCGGTCGCCCGGCTCACCTTCGGGCCGCTGACCGCCACGCGGGTCCGCCGCTGGCTCGAGGGCGGTATCGGCGGCCACGCCTTCGACATCGTCCACCTGCACGAACCGATGGTGCCGTCGCTGTCGATGCTCGCGCTCTGGCAGACGACGGAGCCCGTGGTCGCCACCTTCCACACCTCGCAGGTGCGCTCGCGCGCGCTCCAGGTCGCCTACCCGCTGGTCCGCCAGTCCCTGGAGAAGGTCGCCGCCCGGATCGCCGTGTCCGAGGACGCGCGCCGCACCCTGGTGGACCACCTCGGCGGGGACGCCGTCGTCATCCCGAACGGCGTCTACACCGAGGTGTTCGCGAGCAGCCCCCGGCGCCCCGAGTGGACCGGCACGCCCTCCGCCCCGACCGTCGCGTTCCTCGGCCGGCTCGACGAGCCGCGCAAGGGCCTGAACCTCCTCGTGCAGGCCGTGCCCACGATCCTCGCCGGCAAGCCCGGCACCCGGTTCCTGGTGGCGGGCCGCGGGGACGGCATAGTCGCCGAGACCCGCGAGCTGCTGGGCGAGCAGGCCTCGTCCGTCGAGTTCCTCGGCGGCGTCACCGACGCCGAGAAGGCCGAGCTCCTGGCCTCCGCCGACCTGTACGTGGCACCCCAGACCGGCGGGGAGAGCTTCGGCATAGTGCTCGTCGAGGCCATGGCCGCCGGAGCCGTGGTGGTGGCCAGCGACCTCGGTGCCTTCCAGCGCGTCCTGGACGACGGCGCCGCGGGCGCCCTCTTCCGCACCGGCGACCCCGGCGACCTCGCCGCCACGGTGCTGGCGCTGCTCGCCGACCCCGCGCGGCGCGACGCCTACCGCGCCCACGCCACGCAGTGGGTCCAGCGGTTCGACTGGTCCGGCGTCACCGAGCAGGTGCTCGCCGTCTACGACATGACGCTCGCCGCCGACAACGCCATCGGCGGCGACGTCGTCGGACGCGTCATGGGACTCTTCCCGCGCCGGGTCGGGGGCGACGCATGACCTGGTCGGAGATGGCGCTCGTCGCGCTCGGAGTACTGGCGATCGGCCTGCTCCTCGCCTGGCGGGGCGCCTATCGCGTGGACCGGCTGCACCGGAAGGTCGCCGCGTCCCGGATCGCGCTCGACTCGCAGCTCGTGCGCAGGGCGTCGACGGCGGTCGAGCTCGCGGCGTCGGGCGCGCTGGACCCCGCGAGCGCCATCCTGGTGGCGGACGCCGCGTACACGGCGTCGGACGCCGGACCCGTCACCTCGCCCGCCGCCGCGCTCAAGATGGACGGGCTGGGCCCGGACCGCGAGCGGGCGGAGTCGGGGCTCACCGCGACCCTGCGGGAGGCGATGGGGGAGCCGGAGTCGGTACAGCTCCTGCTCGCGGGGCCGTCGAGCGAGATCGTGGCGGCGCTCGCGGCGGCCTGGTACCGCGCGACGCTGGCGCGCCGGTTCCACAACGAGGCGGTCGCGCAGACGCGGCGGGTGCGCAGGCTCTGGTACGTCCGGCTGTTCCACCTGGCGGGCCGGGCGCCCATGCCGCGCACCGTCGAGCTGGACGACGCCCTGCCGCACGCCCTGGAGCCGAACGGCGGATGACCGCCCTGTGAACGGCGGACGGGGCGGGTCGGGGTGGACGATAGAATTCGGTCAGGGCGCCGACCGCGCCCGGAACGACCGGCGTCGATCTCATCGGCGAGAACTTTGCGAGGTAACCGTGACTGAATCCGTGACCGGCGAGAACACCGTGGGTACGGTCGGCACCGCGCGCGTGAAGCGCGGTATGGCCGAGATGCTCAAGGGCGGCGTCATCATGGACGTCGTCACCCCCGACCAGGCGAAGATCGCCGAGGACGCGGGCGCGGTGGCCGTCATGGCGCTGGAGCGGGTGCCTGCGGACATCCGTGCGCAGGGCGGCGTGTCGCGCATGAGCGACCCCGACATGGTCGACGGCATCATCGAGGCCGTCTCGATCCCCGTGATGGCGAAGGCGCGTATCGGCCACTTCGTCGAGGCGCAGGTGCTGCAGTCGCTCGGCGTCGACTACATCGACGAGTCCGAGGTGCTGACCCCGGCGGACTACACGAACCACATCGAGAAGTGGAACTTCACCGTTCCCTTCGTCTGTGGCGCGACGAACCTGGGCGAGGCGCTGCGCCGCATCACCGAGGGCGCGGCGATGATCCGCTCGAAGGGCGAGGCCGGCACGGGCGACGTGTCGAACGCGACGACGCACATGCGGCAGATCCGCCAGCAGATCCGCCGTCTGACCTCGCTGCCGGAGGACGAGCTGTTCGTCGCCGCCAAGGAGCTGCAGGCGCCGTACGAGCTGGTCAAGGAGGTCGCGACCACGGGCAAGCTGCCCGTCGTGCTCTTCACCGCGGGCGGCATCGCCACCCCGGCCGACGCCGCGATGATGATGCAGCTCGGCGCCGAGGGCGTGTTCGTCGGCTCGGGCATCTTCAAGTCGGGCAACCCCGAGCAGCGCGCGAAGGCGATCGTCCAGGCGACGACGTTCTTCGACGACGCCGACGTGATCGCCAAGGTCTCGCGCGGTCTGGGCGAGGCGATGGTCGGCATCAACGTCGACGAGATCCCGGAGCCGCACCGGCTGGCCGAGCGCGGCTGGTGAGCTAGGTCTTCGACAGAGAGGCCCCGCGGACGTCGAGTCCGCGGGGCTCTTCTGCTTGGTGCCAGCAGTGTCACGGGGCCGTTGGCTGATTCGCGTTCAGCCCGGTGCTCATCTCTTGGTACGAATCAGCGACCTCCGTGCTGCAGAACAGCGACTTGAACCCTGCAGAACAGTGGGCGCGCGCTGCGCCGGACAACCTTGCGTGGTCCGTTCACCAGGCGGACGGCGGGCGGACACCTGACGGCTACCGTTGCCATGTCGTCCTGGGTTTCACTTGCCGCTGTGACACACGGACGAACCCGATACGGCGTGGCGATGCTCCTGGCCGTCGCTCTGTTGTCGGCGGGTTGCTCGGCTCCCGAGGAGGACGGCGCGCCGCAGCTGTCGGGGGCTGCGTACGAGACCGTGCCTGAGCCGGGAAGAACGATCGAGGCAACGCCGCCTGCGTCCCTCTCCGGTCTGGAGGGGCAGCTGATCGCCGTGGTCGTCCCCGACGCGTCGGCGTCGTCCGCGACCTTGCTGTCGGCCGCGAGGGGCGTGGTCTCTGCAGGTGGCGGGGACCTCCAGCAGTTCGCAGCCGCCGAGGGTGCCGCGGACCCGGTGGGCGCGGCCCTCGATCGGGCGCTCGACGTGGAACCGGACCTGGTCGTCGGCCTGGGGGACGGCGTCGTGGACGTGCTCGGCTTCGAGAGCGCGCAGCGGCTCGGCCAGCAGTTCCTCGTCGTCGGTGCGCAGCTGGCCGAGCCGACCGACAACGTCACCGCCGTGGTCTGGGACGGTGCGACCTCGCGGGGGTCGGCGGCCGGCCCGGACGGTGACCTCGTGGACGCGAGCATCACCGAGCAGCGTGGCGCGGCCGCGATCCGGGCGGGGCTGGCGAGCATCCAGGACGAGACCACCGGCGTCGTCCTCTACCTCGACTGAGCGGCGGAGCGCCACTTTTTCACCCGTGGCGCGAGGGTGTTCCGCCACCCTTCGCCCCGGTCGCCCCTGTTGTTCATCCCATCTCCTCGACCAGGCCATCTGAGGTCAGCACTGTGCCGATCGGGCGTCGTGAGTGCGCTCCCATCCCGCAGTACGGAACTCAAGATTGGCGTGTGACCTCTTGCTGATGACCAGAGCGAAGCGGACCCCGGTCGGCGACTCGCGCAAGCGCAGGAACGGGTGGCGTGGGCTCGCGGGCGTCGTCCTCCTCTCGCTCGTCGCGGGAGTGTTCGCACTCCCGGCCACGGCGGCCGACACGACCCCCAGCGCGCCCTCCGCGGAAGCCGGCGTGACGCCGGTCCGCGTCGAGGCCGAGACGTACACGGGGAACAACAACGGTGAGGTGGTCGACGGCCGGGTGATGGACACCGGCGTCGAGTCGGACGGCGGCGCCTCAGGAGGTTCGCGCGTCAAGAACACCTTCAACGGGTCCGAGATCTGGTTCGACGACGTCGACCTCGGTAGCACCCCGCTGTCCACGCTCACGCTGCGCTACGTCATCAACTCCGGCCGCAGCGGAGTGAACCAGTCGATGGACGTCTACCTCGACGAGAAGAGCGACGAGAACAAGGTCGCGACCGTGGCGCTCTCGGCGACGGGCGGCGACTGGTCTTCGTACGGCGCGACGACGGCCGACCTGCTCACCGAGGTCTCGGGCCGGCACAAGGTGATCGTGGTCATGCACGTCGACCCGAAGCCGGGCGAGGCCGCCGGCTTCCCGAACTACTTCGGCAACATCGACTACCTGGAGTTCGGGCCGGAGTCGCTGCCGGAGGCGTTCCTCACGACGGCCGACGCCTGGAAGTACTCCGACGACGGCACGGACCCGTCCGGCGACGGCTCGCTGTCCTGGACCACCACCGACTTCGACGACTCCGCGTGGAGCGAGGCCGTCGGGCCTTTCGGGTCGAAGCGGGGTGCCCCGGACCTCGGCGGCGGCTTCGTCGCGAACACGCTGTTGCAGTACACGCTCGACGGCTCGCAGAACACGGTTCCGACCTACCACCTGCGCACCGAGTTCGAGGTCTCCGACGGCCAGCTCGCGCAGCTCGACTCGCTCGTGGGCGCGATCACCTACGACGACGCCGTACGCGTCTATGTCAACGGCGAGAAGGTCGCCGGGTTCGTCGACGAGCGCGTGAACGGGGCCGCGAACCAGAACCTCACCTATGCGGGCGCGAGCAACGGCGACCCCGTGACCAGCACGTTCACGGTTCCGGCCGACGCGCTGGAGCCCGGGGCGAACACGATCGCCATCGCGCTCTACCAGGACCGTGAGACCAGCAGCGACATCTACGTCGACCTGAGCTCGCTGGCTCCCGCCGGCCCGGCCCCCGAGCCTGAGATCGCCGACCTCGCCCTGCACGTCGGTGCGACCCAGGCCGAGCGCAACCTCACCTGGTACTCGAACGTCGACGTTCCGCAGGTCGCGCAGCTGGCCGAGGCGGCGGACGTCGTCGACGGCGTCTTCCCCGCCACGGCGCGCACGGTCGAGGCGGCCAAGAGCGGCGAGACCACGAGCGGCGAGTACTTCCGCGACGTGACCTTCGACCAGCTCGAGGAGAACACGGAGTACGCCTACCGCGTCGGCGGCGACGCGACCGGCTGGTCCGACGCCCACACCTTCCGCACGCAGGACTTCACGGGCGACTTCTCCTTCCTGTTCTTCGGCGACCCTCAGGTCGGCGCCTCCGGGAACCTCGCGCGCGACGAGGCAGGCTGGATCGACACGCTGGACGTCGCGACACGTTCGTACCCGGACGCCGAGATGCTGTTCTCGGCCGGCGACCAGGTCGAGACCGCCGGCAGCGAGGCCCAGTACGACACCCTGCTGAAGCCGGAGCAGGTCCGCAGCGTTCCGCTGGTGGTGACCAACGGCAACCACGACGTGGGGTCGAAGGCCTACGAGCAGCACTTCAACGTGCCGAACGAGGACCTGGAGTCCGGCGGCGCGTCCAACGGCACGTCGTCGGGCGGCGACTACTGGTTCCTGTACAAGGACGTGCTGTTCCTCAACATCAACTCCAACAGCCGCGACTTCGCCTCCCACAACGCCTTCATGGAGCGGGTCGTCGCGGAGCAGGGCCACCGCGCGAAGTGGAAGGTGCTCGCCTTCCACCACTCGATCTACTCCGTCGCCTCCCACACGGACGACGGCGACATCATCGACCGGCGCGACAACATGCCGGCGAAGATCTCTGAGCTGGGCTTCGACATGGTGCTCATGGGGCACGACCACAACTACACCCGCAGCTACCTGATCAAGGACGGCGAGCTCGCCGACCCGACCGAGGTCGCGGGCCAGGAGCGTGTCGAGGCCGAGGACGGCGAGGTGCTGTACATCACGGCGAACTCGTCCAGCGGTTCGAAGTACTACGACACCCGGGCACCCGAGGCGTGGTTCGCCTCGGTGATCAACCAGGAGCGGGTGCGCAACTACTCGGCCGTCGAGGTCACCGACGAGACGATCACGGTGCGCACCCTGCGCAGCCAGGCCAACGGCGCCGCACTTCCGGTGAACAGCGTCGTGGACGAGGTCGTGCTCGCCAAGGCGGGTGCGACGACGGGCCTGGACGTGTCGGTGGACGTCTCGACGCGCACGGTGGCGGGCAAGCAGCACGTCTCGACGGTCGTGACGAACAACGAGGCCGCGCCGGTCGACGTCGTGGTGGAGACCGCGTACGGCTCCAAGTCGTTCGCCGCGGTGCAGCCCGGCCGGTCGGCGAGCGTGTCGATCAGCTCGCGCGAGACGGCGATCCCCGGCGGCGACGTGACGGTCACCGTCACGGGCCGGCGCGGCGGCGAGACGGTGACGACCTCGAAGACCGCTTCGTACCCGGCCGCCGGCTGACCCGTGGCGAACCGTCGCGGTGTGCCCGCGGCCCCGAGAGACAAGACCCTTGAACCAGGAGAGAACGACGTGAACAAGAACTCCCTCGTGCTGCGCGGCAGTGCGATCGCCTTCGGCGCCGCGCTGCTGGCGTCGGCAGGCACGGCGGCCATGGCCGACGACGAGCAGGACTCCCGCACCGTGGACGTCGACGTCGAGATCGAGCCGCTCACCGGGCCCGGAGCCCTGGCGATGACGGTCGAGAGCGACACGACCGCGCTCACGGAGGGCGGGTCGACCGACCTGGAGCGTGTCTTCACGGGCACGCTGCCGAAGGTCACGGTGACCGACACCCGCACGCCGGACGACATCCCGGCCGGTGCCTTCTGGTACGTGATGGGCACCGCGAGCGACTTCCACGACGAGCAGGGTGAGCACACCATCGAGGCGAGCCGTCTCGGCTGGTCGCCGCAGCTCGTCGAGGGCGAGGGGGAGGGGGAGCCCTTCGTCGAGGTCGGCGGCGACGTGGCGCCGTCGGACCCGGGCCTGGCCGACCAGGAGCTGCTCTACCTCGCGGACTCGGCGGACGCCAACGCCGGAGGCGGCCGGTTCAGCGCCGTCGCGGACCTGAAGCTCCTGGTCCCGGCGGACGTCGAGGCCGGCAGCTACTCCTCGACGATCACCCTGTCACTGTTCGAGTGACGTCATCGGCCGGCAGGGGACCGGAGCACGCCTCCGGCTCCCCGCCGGCCCTCGTCGCCCCGCCCCCGATCCCAGGAGCCCCGCCCGTGAAGAACCCGCTCGCCATGCTCGCCGCGCTGGCGCTCACCGCTGCCTCCGTGCTGGTGGCCACCCCCGCCGGCGCCGCGGAGGGCGACACCGTGACGTGGTCGGTGCGACCGGGCGACGCGAACGGCGAGGACGGCCGGGCCTGGGTCGAGTGGGAGGCGGACCCCGGCCAGTCGCGCTCCGAGCACCTGGCGGTCACCAACCACGGTGACGACGAGGTGCGGTTCCGGCTGTCCGCCGCCGACGGATACTTCACCGACACGGGCCGCTTCAACATGCTTCCCGCCCACCAGGAGTCGGTCGCGGCCGGAACCTGGATCGACCTGCCCGCGAGCGTGAGCGTCGCGGCGGGCGCCACCGAGATCGTGCCGTTCACGGTGACCGTCCCGGCCGACGCCGAGCCGGGCGACCACGCCGCGGGCGTCGCGGCGAGCGTGCACTCCACGGGCGGTGGCGAGGTCGGCGTCGAGTCACGGGTGGGCTTCCGGGTGATGACGCGTGTGACGGGGGAGCTCGCGCCGTCCGCCGGGATCGCGGCGTCGGCGTCCTACGCCGGCTCCGTGAACCCGTTCGAGGCGGGCGACGTCACGGTCGCGTACACGCTCGAGAACACGGGTAACACCCGCCTGAGCACCCGGCCCGAGATCGCGCTGTCCGGACCGTTCGGACTCGGCGAGCGCACTCTCCGCGGCGAGGAGATCGCCGAGATCGCGCCGGGAGAGACGCGGCGCGGAACCGTCCGCTTCCAGGACGCCTGGCCGCTGCTGACCTACGACGTGCGGGTCGTGGCACAGCCCCGGCCCGTCTCCGACGACCTGTCGTTCGAGGGTGCCGAGCCCGCGAGCGCGCAGACCACGGTGCTCGCGGTGCCCTGGCCGCAGATCGTCGTGCTGGTCCTGGCCGCGCTGCTGGCGGCCTGGGCCCTGTTCCAGCGTCGTCACGAGCGGCGGCGCACGGAGCGGCTGGTCGCGCGAGCGCGCGAGGAGGCGCTCGCCGAGGCCGGCGTCCTGCCCGCGCGGGCCGAGCCCGCCCGCATCACCGCAGCCGACACCCACGGCTGATCAACCCTACGGCTGACACCGTCTGATCCGGAGAAACCACTGGTCATGTCCCCCGTATCCCGCTTCCCACGCCTGCTGGCGGCCGTCACGGCCGTCGCGCTGACCGGGGCCGGCCTGTCCGTCGCCCCGGTCGGCCCCGAACCGTCCGCCGCCGCGGCGGACCAGGTCGACTACGCCGGTCTCGTCAACCCCTTCGTCTCGACCGAGGACGACTTCGGCCAGGACCTGGTCGGCGCCGAGGCACCGTCCTCGATCGTCAAGATCAACCCGATGACGACCCCCGGCCGCTCCCACTCGGGCTACGACTACGCCGAGGACCAGATCGCGGGCTTCACGCACACCGACCTCAACGGCGTGGGCGGCTCGGGCGGCGGCGGCGACCTCCTCGTCGTGCCGACGTACCAGCAGTACACGAGCCGTCCGGGAACCGACACGTACGCGAAGGACTACAGCCACGCGGACGAAGAGGCCGAGCCGGGGTACTACGCCGTCGACCTCGCGACCGACGAGGGCGCGATCCGCGCCGAGGCGACCACCGACGTGCGCACCGGCCAGGACCGGTTCACCTTCCCGGCGGCCGGGACCGCGTCCCTCGTCGTCGACCTGCGCAACAACTTCACCAGCCGCAGGGGCGCCACGCTCGGCCACGAGACGCTCGACGACGGGCGTGTCGCGCTCTCCGGCAGCTTCACCGGGCACTTCAACGGCTACGACTACCAGATGTACTACTACGTCGAGTCGACGGTGCCGGCGTCGAACGTGCGCACCTGGGGCGGTTCCGGCCCTCTGGCCGAGCAACCGCACCGTGACGGCACCGACATCGGCGCGGTCGTGGACTTCGAGGTGGACGCGGGGCAGCAGGTGGGGCTGGAGGTGGCGGTCTCCCCGATCAGCGTCGACCAGGCCAGGACCGACCTGGCGGCCGAGATGGGGGACCGCACCTTCGAGCAGGTGCGCACGCAGACAAGGGCCGCATGGAACGAGATCCTCGGCCGGCTGGCCGTGACGGCCTCCGGGACCAGCGATCCGGACGGCGAGCTGCAGACGCTGTTCTACACGCACCTCTACCGCATGTTCGGCTCGCCGGTGAACGCGACGAGCACGAGCGGCACCTACCGCGGGCTCGACGGCGAGGTGCACCAGGCCGACGGCTACACGCACTACGACGGCTGGGGATTCTGGGACGACTTCCGCAAGTACGAGATCCTCGCGATCGGGTACCCCGAGGTGTTCCGGGACATGGCCCAGTCGGTGGTCGACCTCTACGGGTCGTTCGCGAGCACCGGCAAGGGCTCCCAGTCGGACGTCACCCACTCGGTGCCGACGGTGCGGTTCGAGCGCGCCGCGGTCGTCGTCGCCGACGCCGTCGCCAAGGGCGCGCAGCTGCACGGCCTCGACCAGGCCTGGCCCGCCCTGGTCTCGCAGTCGAGGGGTGGCTACGGCGACGAGGGGAACGTGCGCCGCGGCTACATCGCGAACGAGGTCGACGACACGCTCGGCACCTCCTACGACGACTGGGCCATGGCCACGATCGCCGACTCGCTCGGTAAGACGGACGAGGCGCAGCAGTACCGCCTGCGCTCCGCCAACTGGACGAACCTGTTCAAGCCGAGCTCCGTCACCCTGGCCGACGGCACGAAGACCGGGCTGATCTTCCCCAGGAACGCGGACGGGGCCTGGACCGACGCGGACCCGGAGCGGTTCGAAGCCGGAAACGTCTACCAGGGCACGCTGTGGCAGTACCACTGGTACGCGGCCGGCGACATGGGTGGGCTGATCAGCAAGATGGGTGGCGAGGAGACCACGCGCAAGGCGCTCGGCTTCATGTTCGGCGAGCAGGCGCCCGACGACGGCAAGCGCATGCTGCACGCCAACGCGAACGAGATCGACCTTCAGGCGCCGTACCTGTTCAACTACGTCGGCGCCCCGGCGCGGACCCAGCACTGGGTGCGGAGCATCTACACGAAGGAGACCTGGAACCGCTACATCGCGACCGGCAGCACCCACGAGCTGCCCTCGGGGGGCGGTGAGCTCACCCCGCCCGTGAGGACGAAGGTGTTCCGCAACGATCCACAGGGCTTCCTGCCCACGATGGACAACGACACCGGGACGATGTCGTCGACGTTCGTCGCGGCGGCGCTCGGACTGTTCCCAGTGGCCGCGGGAACCGACCAGTACCAGATCGGCACGCCGTTCTTCGAGAACGTGCGCGTCAGCTACCCGTCCGGGCGGACTCTCGACATCTCCGCGGACGGGGTGTCTCCCGAGTCCTACTACATCCAGTCGGCCACCCTGAACGGTGAGGCGTTCGACCGCACCTGGCTGACGTACGACCAGCTCACCGCCGGCGGTGAGCTGAGCTTCCGGATGGGCCAGGAGGCTTCCGACTGGGCCGCCGGGTCCGTCGCGCCGCCGTCGCTGAGCGACGAGCTGCCGAGCTCGGCCTACGACCCCATCAGCGCCGTCTCCGTGTCGTCGCGAACGTTCGCCGAGGCGGAGGCCGGCGACGGGTCGATCGGCAACAGCATCGACCTGAACCTTGCGAACGGCACGTTCGCGGGGGCGAACGGCGACAGCCTCGCGGACGCCGTCACCGCCGAGAACCTGCCCGCGGGGCTGACGCTGGCGGCGGAGCGCACGGGGGACCGGCGCGTGCGGCTGTCGCTCACGGGCTCGGCGGAGCGGTCGGAGGCGTTCGACGGCGTGGACGACCTCACCGTGTCGATCTCCGACGACGCCTTCTCGCGTGCGCCCTCGACCGGCGCCCGCCAGTTCACCTTCCGGGTGGACTTCGAGGGCGCGACGCTGCGGGCGGAGGCGACCCGGCTCAAGGCCGCGGCCGACGGCGCCGTCGACGTCTCGACGACGTTCACGCTGAGCGGCGCAGGCTTCGCGGGGGCGAACGGGCGTGACCTCGTCGCGGACGGTGACCTCACGCTGCGGGGCCTGCCCGGGGGTGTCGAGGCCACAGCGGTCCTGGAGGACGCGCGCACGCTGGTGCTCCGCCTGACCGGTTCGCTCGGTGACGCGCAGCGCGCGGCCTTCGGCCTGGACCTCGCTGACGCGGCTCTCGACGGTACTCCGGCGGCGAGCGTCCACGGCGACGGGCTCTCCGGCCTGGCGACCGTCGTGGTCGAACGGGACCAGCGGTGGCGTGAGAAGCTCGGCGCGCTGCTGACCGAGGCCGACCTCGTCGTCCGCGGGGCGTACTCCGCGGCGTCCTTCTCCGCCTTCGACGCGGCCCGCGACGCCGCCACCGAGACGCTCGCGGACGAGTCGGCCTCCGACGACGACCTCCGTGCGGCGCTGGACCGGCTCACGAGGGCGGCCGCCGCCCTGCGGATCACGGGGACGCCCTACCGGGTGCTGGAGGCGGAGCACTTCGACGAGTCCTCGGGCGGCCGGCTGAGCCCGGAGAACGGGAACATCGGTGGCGTCCAGGTCGGTTCCTGGATCGCGTACGACGGGATCGACTTCGGGGACAAGCTCCCCAGGCGCATCAAGCTGCGTTATGCCAACAACCCCGCCGACAGCGCCACGGACGAGCATGTCGAGGTGCGCGTCGGCGCGGTGGACGGTCCCGTCGCGGCCAGGGTGGAGCTGGAGCTCACCGCCGGGTGGGACGACTACGTCACCGCCGAGGCCACGATCGACGATCCTGGGACGCTCGCGGGATCGAACCGGATCTACCTCGTGTTCGGCGGCACGCCCGACCCGGCCCAGCCGAGCTCGTGGGTCGCGAACGTGGACTGGGCGCAGTTCTTCCGGACGGCCGAGGACGGGCCCGAGACGGCCGAACCGGTGCGGATCGAGGCCGAGACCTACGACGCCGACAACGGCAACGGCCTGAAGAAGGAGGGCGGTGAGGCGCCCGCCGGCAACGTCGGCGGGACCTGGGACGGTGGTCGGCTGACCTACGACGCCCGGGACCTCGGCCCGGAACCCCTCACCCGGGTCACGGTGAGCGCGTCGACCCGCGACGAGCGTGTCGGTGACAACCGCCGGCTCGAGTTCTACCTCGACGAGGTGGGCGGGGCGACGAAGGTCGCGACCGTCGAGCTGCCGAAGACGGGCGGGTGGGGCAACTACGTCGAGACGACCGCGGAGCTCGACGAGCCTGTCTCGGGCACGCACACGCTGATCGTCGTCATGCGGGCGGACGCCGTGCCCGGCCAGGAGCTCAACTACGTGGCGAACCTCCAGTGGTACGAGTTCGGCCCGCAGGGGCAGGAGCCCCCCGAGGTGGACCTCACCGGTCTGACCGCGGCGATCGAGCATGCCGAACCCGTGCTCGCCCGCGAGGACCGGTACGTCTCCGTCGACTTCGCCGTCTTCCGCGCCGCGCTCGACGCGGCGAGGGCGACGGTCCTCGCCGACGACGTCACGCAGGACACGGCCGACGAGGCACAGCGCGTGCTCGACGCAGCAGCGGCCCAGCTCGAGTGGAGGGTCATCAGGCAGCTCTCGGTGTCCGCCACGACGCGGACCCTGGCGGGCAAGCAGTACGTGTCCGTCGCCGTGACGAACGGCGCGGACATCTCGCTCGACGTGGAGATCGAGACGCCCTACGGCGCGCGGTCGTTCACCGCGGTGCAGCCGGGGGCGTCGGCGAACGTGTCGATCAGCTCGCGGCAGGCCTCGATACCGGCAGGCGAGGTGACGGTCACCGTCACCGGGCAGGTCGGCGACGAGACGGTCGTGGCCCGCAGGACGGCCACCTATCCCGCTGCCTATCCCGCTGCGAGGTAGATGTGCTGACCCGGGACGTTGTGAACATGACGGCGGGTCGCTCACGAGCTGAAGAGGACTTCCGGGTCCGTAGCGTCCGGAATGCGCTTGGTCCAATCTTGGACCACGGCATCAACGTCGACGAGATCCCGGAGCCGCACCGGCTGGCCGAGCGCGGCTGGTGACAGCCTGTTCTCGCGACTGACTCGCGACCGACGGAGAGGCCCTGCGGACATCAAGTCCGCGGGGCCTTTCTTGCCGACCGGATCCGCGACTCCCTCTACCGCTCCGGTGGGTCCGAGCTCCTTCGCACGGCTACCACACGGGCCCGGCTGCAGGCCGCCTGACTGCAGGCAGCCTGATCGGAGCGGCTACTCGGTCGGCTTCACGCTGACCGAGTAGCCGTTCTCCAGTTCCACCACACCACCATCAGCGATCGCGCCGAGTGCGGCCTCGATACGACGGGCGACCAGGGGGCGCATCCGCTCGTGCACCTGATCGACCGTGCACCATGCCCAGGACCGCAGCTCCTCGTGGGGCAGCTGGATCGCCGCGGCCTGCTCGTCGGTCATACGTCCACCGTCGTAGACGAAGATCAGGCCCTCTGTACGACCCTCGATCGGCGGGACGTAGTCCAGCGCCACCAAGCGACCCGGCTCGACCACCATGCGACGCTGTCTGCCCGCCGCAGACCCGTCTGCGGCGGCAGGTGGAGCGGGGCGAGAACGACGACGTGTGGATCCGGCGCTGGGTCGCCGCGGAGGACCACTACGTCGCCACGCACGACCCGCGCTCGGCGGCAGCGCTGCACGTCGAGGGAGCCTGACGCGCGGCCGTCGGCGGCCCGCGGGCACCTTGACGGGGTGGCATGTTAGCGCTCACAATCTGGTCGAAGCCGACGAAGTCCAAGTTGAGCGACATCTCGCTTCGTTCGAGTTCGGGCCAGGAGTGGCCGCGCCATGAGCAGCACAGGTGCACGGCACCAGCAGCACGGATGTGAGCGCTAACAGTTCTCAGCAAGCGCACGGGTATGGGTCGCGGTGCACGCCTCTCCGGGTGAACCGTCCGGCTCTTGATCAAGGAGGATCATGTCTGCCTTTTCTCGCCATTCGTCAGTTGCGTCGCCGTCGCGGCGACCTCGTTGGTTGAAGCGGTTCGTCGCCGCCACCGTGGCGGCGGTGCTGGTCGGCGCGGGTGCCGTCGCGGTGACCGGCCCGGCTGCTGCCGCCACGGTCGACCCCGGTGCCTGGTACGTGCTGCTGAACCGCACCAGCGGCAAGGCCCTGGACGTCAGCGGCGTGTCCACGGCCGACGGCGCCCTGCTGCACCAGTGGACCCGCACGAACGCCACCAACCAGCAGTTCCAGTTCGTGGACGCGGGCGGTGGTTACTACAAGATCAAGGCGCGGCACTCCGGCAAGGTGCTCGACGTGTCCAGCTGGTCGACGGCGGACGGCGCGGCGATCCACCAGTGGGCGGACCACGGCGGCACCAACCAGCAGTTCCGGCTGGCTGACTCCGACGGCGGCTACGTCCGGCTGATCAACCGCAACAGCAACAAGGCGGTCGAGGTCCAGAACGCGGCGACCAACGACGGCGCCGGCGTCGTGCAGTACGGCGACTGGGGCGGCAGCAACCAGCAGTGGCAGCTCGTCCGCGTCGGCGAAGAGTGGAGCCCTGATTCGTCGTATACGACGACGGACAGCGGTGACGGCACCTACAAGGTCCCCCTGCTCAATTCCGACGTGCCGGACGTCAGTGTCGAGCGCGTCCCCGCGTCGCAGAACGACGAAGGACGCGACACCTACTACATGGTCAGCACGACGATGCACCTCAGCCCGGGCGCGCCGATCATGAAGTCGTACGACCTCGTCAACTGGGAGATCGTGAGCTACGCGTTCGATCGCCTCGACATCAGTGATGCCGCGTCCTTGCGCAACGGCAAGAACTCCTACGGGGAGGGGCAGTGGGCGTCGTCGATCCGCTTCCACGACGGCACCTTCTACGTGCTGATCAACTCCCTGAACCTCGGCGGCGCCTTCCTGTACCGCACCGACGACATCGAGAACGGAGCGTGGACGAAGACGGCGTTCGGCCGAGGTTTCCACGATCCTTCGCTCTTCTTCGACGACGCCAACGGCGGAACGCCGTACATCTTCTACGGTGGCGGTGGCTCCAGCGCGGTTCGGCTGAACTCGACGCTGACGGCGGTCGAGCAGGAGTTCCCGGACGTGATCCGGCGCAGCGACTACGCGGACAAGCCGTACATCGGCACCGATACGATCTTCGAGGGCGCCCAGGTCGCGTTCATCGACGGGTACTACTACGTGGTGATGGTCACCTGGCCCGGCGACGGTCGACAGGTCGTCATGTTCCGCTCGAGAGAACTGCTCGGGCGCCTCGCGGCTACCCCGGCACCCTACGAGTCCCATGGAGCACTGAACTCGAACGGGTTCGCCCAGGGCAGCCTCGTGCCCGTCGCGGATGGCGCCGGCGGCGACGACTGGCACGGCTTCTTCTTCCGCGACTCGTATCCGGTCGGTCGTATCCCGGCGCTGATCCCGGCGACCTGGAGCGGCGGGTGGCCGACCTTCGGCAACAACGGCGTCGTGCCGGTCGACGGCGTCTTCGACAAGCCGATCAGGCTCACCCCTGAGCAGGAGCGCTTCGAGCGGCTCAAGAGCGTCGTCGTGTCCGACGACTTCGACAACGATGCACCGCACCGCGGCTACCAGGACGAGCAGTGGACGCTGCCGACACCACCCGACATCGACGAGTCGCTGGTCGGCGTCGAGCTCTTCGGCAACCCCGGCGTCGAGTCCGGAAGCACAGCGGGCTGGATCGCCAACGACGGTGCGACGCTCTCGACGACGTCCGACGCGCACACCGGCTCGAGGGCCCTCGCGGTCACCGGGCGGACTGCCACGGGATCGGGGCCGGCGCAGAACGTCACCGGCAAGGTGCAGCACGGCGTCACGTACGACGTCTCGGCATGGATCAAGTACGACAACCCCGCCAGCCCGGCGACCAAGCAGTTCCTCATCACCGCTCGGTACGGCGGCAACAACACCAACTTCACCAACCTCACGCCCGCCACGGCCGTGACCCGCGGGAGCTGGGGCAAGGTGTCGGGATCGTTCACGATTCCCGCATCGCAGGCCCTCTCCGACGTCCGCATCTTCATCGAGACCCCCTGGACGAGCAATCCGTCGGCAGACCCCAACACGCACCTCATGGACTACAAGGTCGACGACGTGTCACTCGTCGGGCACCCCTCAGCCGCCGGAGAGCTGCCGCATCCCGACGAGATCGCGCCGAACGGGTCGAACCTCGACCTGGCCTGGGAGTGGAACCACACGCCCGACAACCGGTACTGGTCGCTCACGGATCGCGCGGGGTGGCTGCGTCTGACGGCCGGCAAGATCGTGACCGGTGCGTACACGCACCGCAGCCCCGGTGGCGAGCTCACTTGGCTCGAGGAAGCGCGCAACACACTCTCGCAGCGCTCCTTCGGGCCTCGGCAGTCGGTCGAGACGAAGCTGGACGTCTCGGGCATGAAGAACGGCGACGTGGCCGGTCTTGCGGCGTTCGGCCACGACTTCTCCTATGTCGGGGTCAAGCGCGTGAACGGGGTGAACACGGTGGGGGTCGTCCATCGTGGACGTCCCTTCACCGCACCGGTCGACCAGCCGGCGGTCGAGAGCTTCCTCCCGGGCACCGCTACGTCGCTCGGGGGTGCCACGCAGGTGTACCTGAAGGCAGACCTGGACTTCGCCCGGAGTTCGGAGAGGCTCTTCACGACCTTCTACTACAGCCTGAACGGGACCGACTGGACCAGGCTCGGCGACGCCGTCGGCCCGCTCGAGTTCGGCGGATCGATCCACTTCATGGGGCACCGGGTAGCACTGTTCAACTACGCGACCCAGCAGACCGGCGGCCATGTCGACTTCGACCGCTTCCTGCTGAGCGACACGCTGACCTCGCAGAACCAGCCGCTCGACAAGGGCGACCTGGATGCTGCGATCGCCTACGCCGAATCGCTCGACTCGGGGGACTATCCCGCCGAGGCGTGGGCGGCGATGCTCGACGCGCTCGCCGAGGCGCGAACGGTGGCAGCAGGGGTCGTCGGCACGCAGAACCAGATCGACGCCCCCGAGCGAGCGCTCAGCTATGAGCTCGCTCGGCTCGGAACGCTGGGGGCGCCGGCGCCGTGATTCAGTGCCCGGTCCCGAGGCCAACCTCGGGACCGGGCACTGATAGTGCCGCGGCGTGGGCTGCCGCCCCGAGGAGAAGGCGAAGCAAGCCCCGGCGTCGCTGTTCTACCAGGGCGACGGCTCGTAGTCCTTGAGGAAGCAGCCGTACAGGTCCTTCCCGGCCTCGCCCTGCACGATCGGGTCGTAGACGCGGGCGGCGCCGTCCACCAGGTCGAGGGGCGCGTGCCAGCCCTCGGCGGCGATGCGCAGCTTCTCCTGGTGCGGGCGCTCATCCGTGATCCACCCGGTGTCCACCGCGGTCATCAGGACCCGGTCCTTCTCGAACATCTCCGCGGCGGAGGTCCGGGTCAGCATGTTGAGGGCCGCCTTGGCCATGTTGGTGTGCGGGTGTCCCGCGGACTTGTAGCGGCGGGAGAACTGTCCCTCCATGGCCGAGACGTTGACGACGTACCCGCGTCGCGCCTTGGAGGTCGCGGCCCGCATCGCCGGCCTGAGCCGGGAGATGAGCAGGAACGGCGCGATCGAGTTGCAGAGCTGGACCTCCAGGAGCTCCAGCGGGTCCACCTCGTCCACGACCTGGGTCCACGAGTTGGTCGTCTGCAGGTCGGGGAGCAGCCCGCCGGCGTCGACGGCGGTGCCGGCCAGGTGGGCGTCGAGGGAGGCCGACCCCGCGCGGAGCGCCAGCGCCGTCAGGGACGCCGCGCTGTGCATTGCGACGGCGTCGTCCTGCGACTGGCCCTCGTGGTGGGCGACCGAGAGGGCGGTCAGCGCCCCCGCGATCGCGGCGGGGTGCGCCTCCGAGATCCGGTCGAACGTGACCATCTCCGGCGCCACCAGCCCGTGGGGGAGCGGGGCGACCGGCGTCGACTCGCCCGTGACGAGCTGTGAGTAGGACCCCGGGGACCGGCGGACCGTCTGGCAGGCGTTGTTGACCAGGATGTCGAGCGGGCCCGCCGCTGCGACGTCGTCGGCCAGGGCGATCACCTGGGTGGGGTCGCGCAGGTCGATCCCGACGATCTTGAGCCGGTGCAGCCAGTCGGCGGCGTCGGGCATCGCCGAGAAGCGGCGCACCGCGTCCTTGGGGAACCGGGTGGTGATGGTGAGGTGGGCGCCGTCGCGCAGCAGGCGCAGCGCGATGTACATGCCGATCTTCGCGCGGCCCCCGGTGAGCAGGGCGCGGCGGCCGGTCAGGTCCGTGCGCTGGTCGCGCCGCGCGTGGCTCTTCGCGGAACAGTCGGGGCACAGCCCGTGGTAGAACGAGTCGACCAGCGTGTAGTCCGACTTGCAGATGTAGCAGGCGCGGGCGGTGCGGAGCTCTCCGGCGAACGCCCCCGGCGCGGTCGAGACCAGCGGGATGCCGGCGGTCTCGTCGTCGATCCGCGCTGCGGAACCGGTCGCCGTCTTCTCGATGACGCTCCGGTCGTGCGCCTGGATCTCGTCGCGGACCGCGGCCTTGCGCGACTTCTTGAGCAGCTTCCACATGTAACCGGTCGCCCGTTTGACCGTCTGGACGTCGGGGTGGTTGGGGTCGAGGTCCTTGAGGCTGCCCAGCACCCGAAGGGTGGTGGCGAGCTCGTCCGGGTCGATCCCCGCGTTCGTTGGCACGCCGTAGGGTACCCGCCGACCGGGCCGGAACCCCAGTCGGAGCCCCCGGCGCTGCCTGCCCGACGGCGTCCCATGCGGCCCGCGAACCCGCCACGTTAATCCTTTAGGTTCGTTGCCCCGCGCCGCCGTCAGACCGGAAAGTCATGACGCGCCCCGGCCCGCCGAGGCGTCGGCCATGTGCACCGACCAAGGAAGGCGGCCCGCCATGCACGGGATGCACGGGATGCACCGAGACCCAGCGGCTCCGAGGAGCCCCAGACGACGGCGGCGCATAGCCGCGACCACCGCGACGCTCACCGTCGCGGCACTGGCGACGATCGGCATGATGGCGCCCGCGAGCGCCGGCCTGCCGGGCGTCGTCCCGGAGGACGACGGCGGCGGGGCGACCGCGGCAGCGCCGCTCGCGGTGGCCGGTGCGTACACCGACCGGTTCCTCGAGATGTACGAGAAGCTCCACGACCCGGCGAACGGCTATTTCTCGCCGCAGGGGATCCCGTACCACGCAGCAGAGACGCTGATGGTCGAGGCCCCGGACTACGGGCACGAGACGACGTCGGAGGCGTACAGCTTCTGGCTCTGGCTGGAGGCGTCGTACGGGCAGGTCACGGGGGACTGGGACCCGTTCAACCACGCCTGGGACACGCTCGAGGACAACATGATCCCGACGACGGAGAACCAGCCGACGAACGGTGCGTACAACCCGGCCGACCCGGCGACATACGCCCCCGAGCACGACCATCCGAGCCAGTACCCGTCACAGCTCGACACCGGGGTGTCCGTCGGCTCGGACCCGATCGGCTCCGAGCTGCGGCAGACCTACGGCACGTCCGAGGTCTACGGCATGCACTGGCTCTCCGACGTCGACAACATCTACGGCTTCGGAGCCGCGCCTGGTTCGTCGACCCTGCAGGGGCCGGACCATCCCGGCCCGTCGTACATCAACACGTTCCAGCGGGGTCCGCAGGAGTCGGTGTGGGAGACCATCCCGCAGCCGTCGATCGACGACTTCTCCTACGGCGGGCCCAACGGGTACCTCGACCTGTTCACGGGTGACGCGAGCTACGCGAAGCAGTGGAAGTACACCAACGCGCCGGACGCCGATGCCCGCGCCATCGAGGCCGTGTACTGGGCCAAGCAGTTCGCCGAGGCGCAGGGCGCAGGCTCCGAGATCGCCGGCACCGTCGACAAGGCGTCCAAGATGGGCGACTACCTGCGCTACGCGCTGTTCGACAAGTACTTCAAGGAGCCCGGCTGCGAGTCGACGTCGTGCCCGGCGGGCAGCGGCCGGAGCTCTGCGCACTACCTGCTGTCCTGGTACTACGCGTGGGGCGGCGCGCTGGACACGTCCGGCCCGTGGGCCTGGCGCATCGGGTCGTCGCACGCGCACTTCGGCTACCAGAACCCGCTCGCGGCGCACGCGCTGTCGACGGTCCCGGACCTGGTCCCGGCGTCGCCGACCGCGCAGGACGACTGGTCGGAGAGCCTGGACCGGCAGATCGAGTTCTTCCAGTGGTTGCAGTCCGACGAGGGCGGGATCGCCGGTGGCGCGACCAACAGCGTCGGCGGCCGCTACGCCGCTCACCCGGCTGGCTCCAGCACGTTCTACGGCATGGTCTACGACGAGGACCCGGTCTACGAGGACCCGCCGTCGAACCAGTGGATCGGCATGCAGGGCTGGGGCATGGAACGGATCGCGCAGCTCTACCACGAGACGGGCGACGCGCGGGCCGAGGCCATCCTGGAGAAGTGGGTGCCGTGGGTGCTGTCGGAGATCACCGTCACCGACACCACGTGGGAGGTGCCGTCCACGCTGTCGTGGTCCGGCCAGCCCGACACGTGGAACCCGGGTAACCCGGGCAGCAACGCGGGGCTGCACGTCGAGGTGACGGACCACGGGCAGGACGTCGGCGTCGCCGGGGCTCTCGCCCGGACGCTGATCTACTACGCGGCGGCCTCGGGTGACCAGGCCGCTGACGACACCGCCAAGGCTCTGCTCGACGCCATGTGGACCCAGGACAGTGACGACATGGGTGTCGCCACCGTGGAGACCCGCACGGACTACGGGCGGTTCGACGACGAGATCACCCCGGGTGGCAACGGCACCTACGTGCCGCCGGGCTGGTCGGGCACGAACCCGAACGGCGACGTGGTCGAGCCCGGGGTGTCGTTCCTCGACATCCGGTCGTTCTACCAGGACGACCCGATGTTCCCCGAGGTGCAGGAGTACCTGGACGGCGGCGCCGCGCCGCAGTTCACCTATCACCGGTTCTGGGCCCAGGTCGCCGTCGCGACGGCGATGGCCGACTACGACCGGCTCCTGGGCGACGGCGTCGGCGAGCCGGACACGCAGGCGCCGACGGCGCCGACCGGCCTGCGGGTGACAGGTACGACGGCGAACTCCGTCTCCCTGACGTGGGCCGCCGCCACGGACGACGTGGGCGTGACCGGTTACGAGGTGCTGCGGGACGGCGCGGTCGTGGGCCGTTCGAGCACGACGTCGTACACCGAGACGGGCCTGGACCCGGAGACCGCGTACGGGTACACGGTGCGGGCGTACGACGCCGCGCGCAACGTCTCGCCACCGTCCGGCCGGGTCGCGGCGACGACCGCCGAGGGCCCGGTCGAGGAGCCGGGTGGTTGCAGCGGCGCGCTGACCGTCGTGAGGCAGTGGGAAGGCGGCTTCCAGGCGGCCGTCCGGGTCACCGCGGGCAGTGCGGCGATCGGTGGCTGGACCGCGAGGTTCAACCTGGCACCGGCGTCGTTCGTGCAGGGCTGGAACGGACGGTTCAGCACGTCGGGCTCGGCGGTGACGGTGTCCGACGTCGACTGGAACGGGTCGCTGGCCGCCGGTGCGTCCACCGAGATCGGGTTCACCGGGAACGGCACCGCGCCGTCGTCGGTGCCGGTGACCTGCACGGCTGACTGATCGGAGCCGGTCATACGGCTTGTCGACGGAAGGGCCCGCGGACGTCGTGTCCGCGGGCCCTTCCGTCGACAATTCATCCTGGCCTGTGTGTCCGTGTTGTCCGTAACATCACTCGCAGGCTCGCTGGCTGTGGGTGGGACGGCGGCTCAGGGCAGGCGTCCGATCCCACCGGAGCGCGAGGGAGTTCCCATGGGGTTGTTCGGTCGCGGCAAGGCGAGGGACCCGTACGGGCGCGAGGCATTGATCGCCCAGAACGAGGCGATGGTCGAAAGGGCAGGAGCCACAGCGCAGCGGGAGGCGGCCGCCGGACGATGGGCTGAGGCTCTCACCTTCAGCGACATCTCGCTGCAAGCAGTCGTGGCGCTGGCGCGGTTCGAGCCCGGAGACCCCCGGCACGTCCACGGGGAGGCCGCCGTGCTGTACTTCCACGCGTCGGTCCTCGGCCGCAACGGGCGCGTCGACGAGGCGATCGCCGCGGCCGACCGTGCGGCGGAGCTGTACCGACGGCTGCAGCCCCACAACCCCGGGAAGTACAACCAGCTCGTCGCCGACGCCGACGGGCGGGCCGAGCGGTGGCGCGCCGAGCTCGCCGGGCACGCGGCGCCTGCGGTGGAAGCGCCCGCCGCGGAAGCGCCCGCCGCGGCCGCGCCCGAGGAAGACCTCGCGGACACGGTCGACTCCGCCGTCAAGATCCTCGGCGACGTCGCCCTCAGCCTCACAACCGAGCGACCGTTGAGCCCCAAGGAGGCACGCGGGCTGTCGGCGATCGGCATCACCCCGGTGGGTGCGGATTCCACGCGCGCGAGGCTGGCACGGTTCCACAACACGATCGCGGACCGCTTGAGCATGGAGGACCCCGACGATGACGGGCGCGTCCAGGGGCTCCGGGTGGACTGGACCGTCCAGGGGCTCCGGGTGCGTGCGCACGACCTCTTCGTCGAGGCCTCCGAGGCGCAGGAGATGGAGATGCGGACCGGCTTCGGCGACTACGGGCTGGAATGGGCGCGCACCCTGCTCTTCCTGGCGAAGGGTGAGCGCGAGTCGGACGACGACGACGCGTACTTGCTCGAGGAGTACTGCGGGTGGCTCGCCGGGGTGCTGGGACAGCTGAGGCCGTACGCGATCGTCGACGGTCCGACGGCGGAGCTCGTACAGGAGGCGGACGCGTTCCTCCAGGAGGTCGGCGACTGGTGAACGGTAGGCCTGGCACTACCCCTGAATGACCCCTTGCCGTCAATGACCGTGCCCGTGCCCCGATGATCTTGTGGGGGCATGACAGCCATGAAGACCCGCGCACGCGGGCTGACCACCTTTCTCGTCATCGCGTTCGGCTTTGCCTGGCTGGGCATGGTCGGCGCCTGGGCGCTCGGCTACTCGCTCGTGAACCCGCTGGTGCAGCTGCCGTTCGCGTTCGCGCCGGCGCTCGCGGCCTTCGTCGTGCGGCGGTGGGTGACCGGTGAGGGGTTCGCGGACGCCGGGCTGCGGTTGCGGCTGCGCGAGGCGTGGCCGCAGTACCTCATGGCGTGGCTGGGCCCGGTTGCTCTCGTTGCGGCCACCGCTGCCGTGGCCGCGCTGTTCGGCGTGCCCCTTGCCTCGTTGGACGGCCAGATGGGCGGTCTGCCCGGCTGGGCGCTGGTCGCGGTCCTGCTGCTCGTCGTCCCACTGCTCACGCCGATCTACTGGGGCGAGGAGTTCGGCTGGACCGGCTACCTGCGGCAACGGGTCTTCGTCGGCCGGCCCGTGGCGGCGACCCTCGCCACCGGTCTGATCTGGGCGGTCTGGCACTACCCGCTCGCGTTCGTCGGATACATCGAGTTCGACGACGTCGTGGTGGGCCTCGCGGTGTGGACGGTGTCGTTCGTCTGCCAGGAGATCGTCCTGAGCTGGCTGCGGGTGCGCAGCGGCAGCGTGTGGACGGCGAGCCTCGCCCACGCCGGGAACAACATGGTGCTGGCCCTGCTGGTCGGGTTCCTGCTGGCGGACGTCGACGTCACCATGGTCACGGTGTACATCACGATCCCGGTCGCGGGGCTTGCCGCCTGGGTGCTGGCGACGGGACGTCTCGCCCCGGTGCAGCAGTTGGACCGCGGCATGCGCGCTGAGGAATTGGCAACGTCGACCCGGTGATCGGGCGGTTGAGGGGACCGTTGGCTGACTCGCGTTCAAGAGGCTCGGCAGAGCCGTAACCCGGTCCATTACGGCTGCCGTGAGCCTGCCGAACGGAGTCAGCTCAGCGGAACGATCCCCGTCCGGCCCTCCCAGGTGCCGTGCTCCGAGAGCGGGCGGAAGCGGAACGTCGCGAACTCGTGGTGGAAGTCACGGCGCCGCCGTTCGACCATGGCATCCGCGTGCCGCCGGTCGGCGGGGACCCCGGAGCTGCCGTGCACCATCTCCTCCATCTCGCGCACGGTGCGCCACACGGAGAACGTCGAGATCGTGTGCGGCGGCCGGAAGGCGGCCAGGGCGAGCGTGGTACCGGGGTGGTCGCGCACCTGACGCTCCACCGGCTTGCCCCACCGCAGGAACCGGGGGACCTCGAGCAGGCGCATCCGCGCGACGGTCGTCGCAGTTGCAGCCGGTCCAGGGAGACGGTGGGCGCCCCCAGGCGCATGAGCGCCAGGCACTCGGCGTGGTCCAGCCCGGGTGCGGTGGTGCCCGACGGCGGCCGCAGCAGCGCGCGTGCCGTCACGGCGGCCGGCAGCTCGGCGAGGTGGAAGGTGTGGATCATCGGGCGGCCTCCGTCTTGTCGTGCCGCGTGGGAGTTGGACGTGACCCTGCAGGATCCTGCAACACGCTCCCCAGCCCCAGTATTTGACTGCGGTCATGCGAACGAACCGACAGATCAAGCGCATGCTGACCGCGATCCTAGGCGTGGCTCTGGGAGCCACCATGCTCGTCGCCTCGCCCGCGGTGGCGGCCGAGCAGATCGCGCACAACTGCGACGGAGACCAGCCCGGCGACCGGATCCTCCGCTGCGCCAACGTGGAGATGTCGTCCGCCGGGGTCTTCAACGCCCATGCCCGGGTGGCCGACAGGGACGACGCCTACAACTACAGCGTCCAGGTGGTCGAGGTCCGCCTCCAGTACAACTACAACGGCACCTGGTTGGACCTCCGGGACGAGTTCCCCGCCGACAGCTGGGCTTCCGAGCAGGATGTGGAGCGCACCAACTCATGGTCGTGCGGCTCCTCCGCGCGCAAGCTCGTCCGGGCGCAGGCGTACGTGCAGTGGCTGCGGTCCGGCTCGGTGGGCGGAGACTGGGTCACCACGAACTCGGTGTACATCTGCCCGCGTAGCTGACCGCGTCGCCGGGGGCGCCCGCGCCCTGTTCATGGACGCCATGGCGCCCCCGGCGCGCCGGTCAGGCGGTGACGGCGCTCAGGTACTCCCGCAGCCGGACCCCTGCCACGAACCGCGTCGGCGCGTCGAGCAGGTCGAGGACCGCCGCGACCTCGGTGCGCACCGTCCGGACGCTCACCCCGAGCCGCTGGGCGATCTGCTCGTCCGACGGACAGGTGAGCATGAGCGTGACGACCCGCCGCTGACGCTCCGACAAGCCGTCGACCGCCGGAGCCTCGGCGGCGCACGGATACATCGTGCTGCGCACCGCCTCCCAGTAACCACGAGCGGCATCCAGGCAGGCCGTGTCCCGTACCGCGATCACCGTCGGCTCGCCGCGGATCGTCGGTCCGTCGAGGAACACCTCGGCGTTGTCGACGATCTTCATCTGCACCGGTGCGTAGCCGAAGAAGTACGCCGCCGGGTCCTCGGCGGACAGGATCAGCCGCACCTCCGGGTCCAGGCCGTCGAAGTGCCAGATGCTGGTCATGCGCAGGCCGTTCTCCATCACGATCGTGTTGTTCGGGAGACTCACGGCGAGCTGGCCGACGGTGCCCGAGCTGCGGATCGACTCGAGAGTCCGCCAGGACGGCACCTCGAGGGCCATGTTCCGGTTGATGGCGATCGTGCCGCGCCCGAGGATGCGCGCTGCGACCCGCTGTCCGCGCTCCACCGCGCGGCTGACCCGTAAGCGTTCGGTCTGGAGCCGAGTCAGCTGGTCCAGCACTCGTAGCCGTCCCGGCCGGGAGAACCTTCCCGAGTCCACGTACGCGGAGAAGTCCATGTTGGGCAGCACGCTCTGGTTCATCGGTCTCCTTCATTGCCTTCCGCGGCCGTCGAACGCCCGGTACCGCGTTCTGGACGTTTCTAGCAGAGCAAGAAACGTCGGGACAGGAAAGTGGTCGGTCAGCGCTCGTGGAATCGGTTAGCGTCGGGGCGTGCTGCTACCTGAACCGTCGGTGCGGGGGGCGGACCTGCCCGTCCGGGCCGTGCTGCCCGCCACGGTCGACGCCGTGCGGTCGCGCGGCACCGCGGTGCTGGTCGCGCCGCCCGGGTCGGGAAAGACCTCGCTGCTGCCGCTCGCGCTGGCCGACGCGCTCGAGGGCACGATCATCGTCGCCGAGCCGCGCCGGATGGCGACGCGCGCGGCCGCGGCCCGGTTGGCGACGCTGGTCGGCGAACCGCTGGGGCAGCGGATCGGCTACGCGATGCGCGGCGAACGCAGCGGCGGCAAGGGGCTCCGCGTCGAGGTGGTGACGACGGGGCTCCTCGTCCGGCGTCTGCAGCGGGACCCGGAGCTGCCGGGGGTCGCCGCGATAGTGATCGACGAGTGCCACGAGCGGCATCTCGACGCCGATCTGCTGCTCGCGCTCTGCGTCGACGTCCGGGCGAACCTCCGGGAAGACCTGGTGATCGTCGCGACGTCGGCGACGGCGGACACGGTCCGGCTGAGCCGCGCACTGGGCACCGACGTCCCGGCGCCCGTGATCACCGCGTCTGCCGCGCTGTTCGATGTGGCGGTCGAGTGGGCGCCGCCGCCGGTCCCCGTGCCGCTGCTCCCCGGCGGGCGGGTGGACCCGCGCCTGCTGGACCACGTCGCCGCCGTCGTGCGCCGGGCACTTGCCGAGAACGAGGGCGACATCCTCGTGTTCGTCCCGGGGGAGGGGGAGATCAACGGCGTGACCCGCCGGCTGGCCGGTGAGAACGTCCTGCCGTTGTTCGGCCGCCAGTCACGGGCCGAGCAGGACCGCGCCCTGGCGCCGTCCGCCACTCGCCGGATCGTGGTGACGACGTCGGTCGCGGAGAGCTCGCTGACCGTGCCCGGGGTCCGGGTCGTCGTCGACGCTGGTCTCGCCCGGGAGCCGCGGACCGACCAGTCCCGCGGCCTCGGTGCGCTGGTCACCTGCCGGGTCTCGAAGTCGTCGGCCGACCAGCGGGCGGGCCGCGCCGGCCGTGAGGCACCCGGCCGGGTCTACCGGTGCTGGTCCGCCACCGACCACGCGCGTCTCGACGACCACGCGGCGCCCGAGATCGCGATCGCCGACCTGGCGGGCTTCGCCCTCGACCTCGCGGCGTGGGGTGCGCCGGCCGGCGCCGGCCTGACCTTGCTCGACGCGCCGCCGGCGCCGGCGATGACCGCGGCCACGGAGCTGCTGCGCCGTATCGATGCCACCGACGACGACGGCCGGATCACCGAGCGGGGCCGGCGGATGACGGCGATCGGGGCGCATCCGCGCCTTGCCCGCGCGCTGCTGGACGGGACGCCGCGGGTCGGCGCCGACCGGGCGCACGAGATCGTCGCGATGCTCTCGGACGACTCCGGCAGAAGCTTCGGCGACGATCTGCCGGCCCGCTGGCGGGCCCTGCGCCGTGGTGAGGACCGCGGAGCGACGGCCCGCTGGCGAGAAGAGGCGAAGCGGCTCGGCCGAGGCGCGACGTCCGGCGACCCGCAGACCGGACGGGGGACGCGCGGAGTACCCGACGACCTCGCCGTGGGGATCGTGGTGGGGCTGGCCTATCCGGACCGGATCGCGCGGGCCCGGGGGACCGGCTCGGCGACCTACCAGATGTCGGGCGGCACGGGCGCCGCCCTGGATCCGCAGTCGCCGTTGCGGACCACCACCTGGCTGGCGATCGCGGTCGCCGACCGGGCCCCCGGTCGCGCCGACGCCCGGATCCGTTCGGCCGCGCCGATCGACGAGCCGACGGCGCGGGACGTCGCGGGCGACCTCCTCTCGACCACCGACCAGATCCGCTGGGACGACGGCCGGATCGTCACGCGGCGCGTCGAGGCGCTCGGCGCGATCGTGCTGGGCGACGTCCCGCTGGCGAAGCCGGACCCCCTGCTCGTGCAGGCGGCCGTCCGCGACGGCATCCGGCGCAGCGGGCTGTCCGTGCTGCGCTGGTCGGAGGCCGCGCTCGCCCTGCGGGAGCGGCTCGCGTTCTGCCACGCGCACCTCGGCGCCCCGTGGCCCGCGGTCGACGACGAGGCGCTGCTGGCCGACCTCGAGGGCTGGCTGGGTACCGAGCTCGCCTCGGTGCGCGGCGCGCGCGACCTCGCCCGCATCGACGTGGCCTCCGCGCTCCGGCGGCTGATGCCGTGGCCGGCGGCGGCCCGGTTCGGCGAGCTCGCACCGGAACGGCTCCGGGTCCCGTCAGGCTCCGAGGTCCGCCTCGCGTACGACGGCGTCGAGCCGCCGGTCCTCGCGGTGAAGCTGCAGGAGGTGTTCGGCTGGACCGTCACGCCGGCCGTCGCGGACGGTCGTGTCCCCGTCGTCCTGCACCTGCTGTCACCCGCACAGCGCCCGGTCGCGATCACCAGCGACCTCGCCTCCTTCTGGAAGCAGGGCTATCCCCAGGTCCGCGCCGACCTGCGAGCCCGCTACCCCCGCCATCCGTGGCCGGAGGACCCGCTGACCGCGGCCCCGACCAAGCGGGTCAAGCCCCGCCAGTGAACGGCCGCGACCGGTCGGCCGGGGCGACCAGCCTGTCACCGAGACCGCTCCGGTTATCCTGGCCCGCATGTCCATCACCTCCGCCCTCGGGGACGACTGGGTCCCGGCACCGGACGGCATCCGGGAGCGTTCGGCGGCTCGCGTCATCCTGCTGGACGCCGAGGGCCGGGTCCTGGTGGTGCGTTCGCACGACGTGAACCAGCCCGAGCGGTCCTGGTGGTTCACGGTGGGCGGCGGCATCGACGCAGGGGAGACTCCCGAGCAGGCAGCGCTGCGGGAGCTCCACGAGGAGGTGGGCATCACGCTCGACGCGGGCGACCTGGTGGGTCCGGTGCTCACGCGGACCGGCATCTTCGAGTTCTTCGCCGAGACGTGCCGCCAGCACGAGGTCTTCTATGTCGCGCGGACGTCGGACGCGGTAGAGATGACGAACGTCGGCTGGACCCCCGCCGAGCAGGAGCTGCTGGACGAGCTGGCCTGGCTGACGGCGGCGGAGCTGCGCGACCAGCCGCTGGAGGTGTTCCCGCCCGAGCTGCCCGACGTCGTCGACCACCTGGTGGCGGGCTGGGACGGACAGGTCCGGCACCTGGGCGAGCAGTTCGACGACTGAGCCACACGTAGAATGGTTGGTTGTGAGTACACCGACCATCGGCGTCCTCGCCCTGCAGGGCGACGTCCGTGAGCACCTGACCGCCCTGGAGTCTGTGGGCGCGCACGCCGTGTCCGTCCGGCGCCCGGCCGAGCTGGCCGCCGTCGACGGGCTCGTGCTCCCCGGCGGGGAGTCCACGACCATCGACAAGCTGCTGCGCATCTTCGAGCTGCGCGACCTGCTGCAGGCCCGGATCAAGGAGGGGCTGCCGGTGTACGGCTCGTGCGCCGGGATGATCCTGCTCGCCGACCGGATCCTCGACGGCACCGCCGACCAGCAGACCGTCGGCGGGATGGACGTCGTCGTGCGGCGCAACGCGTTCGGGCGGCAGGTCGACTCGTTCGAGACGGACCTGGATTTCGTCGGCATCTCCGACCCTTCGACGAGCTCAGGACGGCGCGGCGGCCCGGTCCGCACCGCGTTCATCCGCGCTCCCTGGATCGAGGAGGCCGGGCGCGACGTCGAGGTGCTGGCGCGCATCCCCGCTGTGGATACGCAGGGCCGTCCTGTGGCGGCCGCCGGTAGGATCGTCGCAGCACGGCAGGGGCCGCTGCTCGCCACCGCATTCCACCCCGAGATCACGGGGGACACGCGAGTACACGGGTTGTTCGTCGGCATGGTTGCGGGCGGCTGAGCGCTTTCCCCGGTACCGTTCGACCCCGTATCGAAGCCCTGAAGTCATTAGAGCCATCGGAAATGCAAGGAGTCAGGTAGAGGCATGTCAGGTCACTCAAAGTGGGCCACGACCAAGCACAAGAAGGCCGCGATCGACGCCAAGCGCGGCAAGCTCTTCGCGAAGCTGATCAAGAACATCGAGGTCGCGGCGCGCACGGGTGGCGGCGACCTCGCCGGTAACCCGACGCTGTTCGACGCGGTGCAGAAGGCGAAGAAGTCGTCCGTGCCGAACGACAACATCGATCGCGCGCTGAAGCGTGGCTCGGGCGAGGGCGCCGACGCCGTCGACTACCAGACGATCATGTACGAGGGCTACGGCACGAACGGCATCGCCGTGCTGGTGGAGTGCCTCACCGACAACAAGAACCGCGCGGCCTCCGAGGTGCGCCTGGCGTTCAGCCGCAACGGCGGCAACCTCGCCGACCCGGGTTCGGTGTCGTACCTGTTCTCCCGCAAGGGCCTGATCGTGGTCCCGAAGGCCGACGGTGTGGGTGAGGACGAGGTCATGCTCGCCGCGCTCGACGCCGGCGCCGAGGACGTCACGGACCAGGGCGAGGTCATCGAGGTCCTCACCGAGGCCACCGACCTCGTGTCGGTGCGTACGGCCATCCAGGAGGCCGGCATCGAGTACGACTCCGCCGACGTGATCTTCCACCCCTCCATGCAGGTCGAGGTGGACGTCGAGGGTGCTCGCAAGATCATGCGCCTCATCGACGCGCTCGAGGACAGCGACGACGTGCAGAGCGTCTACGCGAACTTCGACGCGAGCGACGAGGTCATGGCCGCTCTCGACGAAGAGGAGTGAGGTAGGCGCTGGTCGAGCCTGTCGAGACCCCGCCCGGCGTCATGAGAACCTGACGCCATGCGCGTACTAGGGGTCGACCCCGGCCTGACCAGGTGCGGAATCGGTGTGGTCGACTCCCTGCCCGGGCGCCGGGCACGGATGGTCGCGGTCGGTGTGATCCGCTCGGAGCCGGAGCTGTCCACCGACCTGCGGCTGCTCAAGATCGCCGAGGGCCTGGACATGTGGCTCGACGAGCACGTGCCCGACGTCGTCGCGGTCGAGCGGGTGTTCGCGCAGCACAACGTCGGCACGGTGATGGGGACCGCCCAGGCGGCGGGCCTGGCCATGGTGGCCGCGGCCCGCCGGGGTGTGCCCGTCGCCCTGCACACGCCGTCGGAGGTGAAGGCGGCGGTGACCGGTTCCGGCCGCGCCGACAAGGCCCAGGTGACGACGATGATCACCCGCATCCTCGACCTCGACGAGGCGCCGCGGCCCGCCGACGCCGCCGACGCGCTGGCCCTCGCTGTCTGCCACCTGTGGCGCCCCGCCGGTGCGCTGCAGGGCGGCGACCGGCACGAGCTCACGCCGGCGCAGCGCGCCTGGGCCGCCGCGGAACAGGCAGCGAAGCAGCGCCCCCGCCGCTAGACCCGCCCGGCCCTCTCGCCGGGTGGGGCGTGGGCAGGTGCCGACGGCGGCGTGGTGCGAGGTAGCGGGTGGTCCGGCTTGTTAGGGTCGTCGCACGACTGTTCGAGTGGGTCTCGACGAGCTGGATCACCGGGACCCCATCCACGACCCGAGAAGGGGGACCCCGTGATCGCCTCGCTGACGGGAACCGTGGCCCATGTGGGCCTGGACCGCGCGGTGGTCGACGTCGGCGGCGTCGGCTATCTCGTGCACGCCACGCCCACCACGCTGGCCACGCTGCGCGTCGGCGAGACGGCCGGCGTCGCGACGAGCATGGTGGTCCGCGAGGACTCGATGACGCTGTACGGGTTCGGCGACCCCGACGAGCGCGACGTGTTCGAGGTGGTGCAGACGGTGTCCGGCGTCGGGCCGCGCCTCGCGCTCGCGATGCTCGCGGTGCACACCCCGGACGCGCTGCGCCGGGCGGTCGCGGGTGAGGACCTCGCCGCGCTGACCCGGGTCCCGGGCATCGGCAGGAAGGGCGCGCAGCGCATAGTTCTCGAGCTGGGGGACCGGCTCGGGCCGCCGTCGGGGGCGCTCACGGTCGCGGGCGCGGCGGCCGAGCCTGCCGCGAGCGCGGGCGACCACTCCGAGCGCGTGGTCGAGGCCCTGGCGGGTCTCGGCTGGCCCGCCAAGCAGGCGGACGACGCCGTGGCGAAGGTGCTCGCCGACGCCGGGACCGACGCGATAGCGGCCGACGAGGTCGCGACCACGCTCCGCGCCGCCCTGCGCCTGCTGGGAGGACACCGTGGCTGAGGCCTCGGCAGGCTCGGCCACCGGTACGGCCGACGAGCGGAGCCGCATCGTCGCGCCGAGCGCTGACGAGATCGAGCGGGCCGCCGAGGCCGCGCTCCGGCCCAAGCGCCTCGACGACTTCGTCGGCCAGCGGGTGGTGCGCGACCAGCTCTCCCTCGTGCTGCAGGCGGCGATCGCGCGCGGCAACCCGCCCGACCACGTGCTGCTGTCCGGCCCGCCCGGTCTCGGCAAGACGACCCTGGCGATGATCATCTCGGGCGAGCTGGAGTCGCACATGCGGCTCACCAGCGGCCCCGCCATCCAGCACGCGGGCGATCTCGCCGCCGTCCTGTCCTCGCTGGAGGAGGGGGACGTGCTGTTCATCGACGAGATCCACCGCCTGGCGCGCCCCGCCGAGGAACTTCTGTACGTCGCGATGGAGGACTTCCGGGTCGACGTCATCGTCGGCAAGGGCGCGGGTGCCTCGGCGATCCCGCTGGCACTGCCGCGGTTCACCGTCGTCGGCGCCACCACCCGCTCCGGCCTGCTGCCCGCCCCGCTCCGGGACCGCTTCGGCTTCACCGGGCACATGGACTACTACTCGCCCGAGGAGCTGGAGCGCGTGATCCTGCGTTCCTCCGGGCTGCTCGGCGTACACCTGGAGCACGCGGCGGCGCACGAGATCGCCGGCCGCTCCCGTGGCACCCCCCGTATCGCGAACCGCCTGCTGCGCCGCGTGCGCGACTGGGCGCAGGTGCGCGGCGACGGAAGTCTCGACCTGCACGCCGCGCGGTCCGCGCTCGAGGTCTACGAGGTCGACCCCATCGGCCTGGACCGCCTCGACCGCGCGGTGCTCACGGCGCTGTGCACCCGGTTCGGCGGCGGGCCCGTGGGCCTGTCGACGCTGGCCATGACCGTGGGCGAGGAGGCAGAGACGGTGGAGACCGTCGCCGAGCCGTATCTCGTGCGCGAGGGCCTGATCGGACGTACCCCGCGCGGCCGCGTGGCGACGCCGGCGGCATGGGAGCACCTGGGGCTCACGCCTCCCGCGCAGCCGTCCCCGGGAACTTTGCCCGAGCCCTGACGTTGATCACGTGGCGTCCCTCGCGGGGCACCCGAGGATCCGGCCCCGGCACTACACTGGGTTGGATCCTCGTCGAACGTGCGCGACATACGAGCGCTGCTCATCCGACACCGCAATCGAACAGGGACCCTTACCGTGGAAATGCTCATTCTCGTCGCGATCCTCCTCGTGGTGATGTTCTTCATGTCCTCCCGTACTCGCAAGCAGCAGCGCGAGGCCGCGGAGTTCCGAAACAACCTCACGGTCGGGACCAAGGTCATGACCGCCTCCGGCATGATCGGCACCGTCATCGACGTCGACGACGAGACCGACCAGGTGACCATCGAGTCCTTCCCGGGCAGCCCCACGACGTGGCTCCGCGCCGCGATCTCGAAGAAGATCGAGGAGCCCCTGGCCGACGACGCGGACTCCGACGAGGCGACCGATGAGTCCGAAGTCACAACAGAGGGCGAAACGGCAAGTACGATCAGCCCCGACACGAAGGACGTTCCCGACGACCTGTCTGAGCTGGACACCGCCAAGCGCGAGTACCAGGAGCAGCAGCGGCGGGACGCCGAAGCAGACGGTAAGTGACGGCCGCGCCGTCCGGTAACCCCGGGCGGCGCCGAACCCGCACCGGACGTACCCCGGTGCGCACACGAGAAGAGACAGACGTTGGCGACTGACACCCGGCGCTCGCGGCCGGTTCGCACGATCGTGCTCCTGACGATCTTGACGATCCTGCTGCCCTTCGGCGCCCTCTTGGCTGGTTGGCAGTTCGACGGAAAGTCGAGCGACAATCCTGACGGAGCGAGCCTGGCCCCTGGCCTGGCCCTTGACCTGCAGGGCGGCACCCAGGTCATCCTGAAGGCCGTCACCTCCGACGGATCCGAGATCACCCCGGAGGCGATGGAAGAGGCCATCGGTGTCATCCGGCAGCGTGTCGACGCCAACGGCGTCACCGAGGCCGAGATCGCCGCCCAGGGCAGCGACCAGATCGTCGTCGAGATCCCCGGTGAGGTGGACGAGGCGACGGTCGCGCTGATCTCGCAGGCGGCGCAGATGAAGTTCCGCCCCGTCCTGACGATCGGCAGCCCGGTCCCGACCGTGCAGCCCTCGGCGAGCCCCTCCGCGTCCGGCGACGGTGCCGACGCGGCCGCGGGCGACGACGCCGAGGACGCCGCAGCCGCCGAGCCGACCAAGGAGGAGATCGCCGAGCAGGAGAAGGCGATCGAGTCCGCGACGGACCCGTCCGACCTGGCGCAGATCACGCCGTCGGTCCAGGCCGCGTTCGACGCGCTCGACTGCACCGACCCGAAGAACCTGCAGGGCGGCGGGGGCGACAACCCGAACCTGCTGCTCGTCACGTGCGACCAGACCGGTGCGGCCAAGTACATCCTCGGCCCCGTCGAGGTGGACGGTACCGACCTGACCTCGGCCACCTCCGGCCTGCAGCCGGGCGCGAACGGTTCCGTCTCGAACGTCTGGGGTGTCAACCTCGACTTCAACGCCGACGGCACCACGAAGTTCCGTGAGACCACCACGCGCCTGACGCCGCTGGAGCCGCCGCGCAACCAGTTCGCCATCGTGCTGGACGGCCTGGTCGTCTCCGCGCCGAGCAGCAACGACCCGATCACCAACGGGCAGGCCAGCATCTCCGGCTCGTTCACCCGCGACACGGCCGCCACGCTGGCCAACCAGCTGAGCTTCGGTTCGCTCCCGCTCACCTTCGAGGTCGAGGGGCAGAACACGATCTCGGCGACGCTGGGCTCCGAGCAGCTGCAGCGCGGTCTGTTCGCCGGTCTGATCGGTCTGGCGCTGGTCGTCGTCTACTCGCTGTTCCAGTACCGCACGCTCGGTATGCTGACCGTCCTGTCGCTGGTCGTGGCCGGTGCGATGACCTACGTGGTGATCGCGCTCCTGAGCTGGGGGATGGGCTACCGCCTCTCCCTGCCGGGTATCGCCGGTCTGATCGTGGCCATCGGCTTCACGGCGGACTCGTTCATCGTGTACTTCGAACGTATCCGTGACGAGCTGCGTGACGGGCGCACGCTGCGGCTCGCCGTCCAGCGTGGCTGGCTCCGTGCGCGCCGCACGATCTACGCGGCCAAGGCAGTGAACCTGCTCTCCGCGGTGATCCTGTACTTCATGACCGTCGGCGGCGTGCGCGGCTTCGCGTTCACGCTCGGTCTGACCACGATCATCGACGTCATGGTGGTCATCTGGTTCACCCACCCGGTCATGGAGCTCCTGGCCAAGGTGCCGTTCTTCCGTGACGGCCACAAGGCGTCGGGCCTCTCGGCCGACCGCCTGGACGTCGCGCCGCGGTACCGGGGCGCCGGTCAGTTCTCCGGTCCGCAGTCCGCCGTCGCCGACGCCCCTGTCGCCGACGCGCCGGACCGGGAGCGTGAGCTGGTCTCGGCACAGTCCGTGAAGGCGCCACGTGTCGCCGAGGACGGCCGCAGGATGACTATCGCGGAGCGGCGTGCCGCCGAGCGCAAGGCTGCCGCCGAAGCGGCTCAGAACGAGGAGAAGCACTGATGGCTCGCGGCGGCTTCGCCCAGTGGGGCAACGACCTCTACACGGGGCGTCGGTCCTACCCGATCATCCAGAAGCGGCGGGTCTGGTTCTCGATCGTCGGCCTCTTCTCGGTCGCGTCGATCCTCATCCTCGTGTTCCAGGGTCTGAACCTCGGCATCGACTTCCGCGGTGGTTCCGAGTTCACCGTCTCGGGCACGTCCAACACGGACCAGGACATCGCGATCGACACCGTCGCGGAGGTGGCCCCCGGCCATGAGCCGCACGTCACCCAGGTCGGCCCGAACGGCGTCCGGGTGCAGGTGTCGCAGCTGGACAACGACCAGACCACCGCGCTCCAGAACGCGCTCGGCGAGGCCTACGGCGTGGAGGCGTCGGAGGTCACGGCGAACTTCATCGGCCCGACCTGGGGTCAGTCGGTGAGCATGCGGGCCCTCTGGGGCACCGTCGTGTTCGTCCTCGCCGCGGCGGTCTTCATGGCCATCTACTTCCGGGCCTGGCGCATGTCGGTGGCCGCCATCGTCGCGATGCTCCTGGACGTCCTGGTCTCGGCCGGCGTGTACGCGCTGATCGGCTGGGAGGTCACGCCGTCGACGATCATCGGCTTCCTGACCATCCTCGGCTTCTCGCTCTACGACAAGATGGTCGTCTTCGACAAGGTCCGCGAGAACTCCGTGGCCCTGACCGAGCAGACCCGCAGCACCTACGCCGAGCGGGCCAACCTCGCGGTGAACCAGACGCTGGTCCGGTCCATCAACACCTCCGTGGTGGCGCTGCTGCCGGTCGCGGGCATCCTCTTCGTCGGTGGTTTCCTCCTGGGAGCCGGCACGCTGAAGGACATCTCGCTGTCGCTGTTCGTGGGTATCGCGGTGGGCGCGACGTCGTCCATCTTCCTCGCCACGCCGCTCGACGTGGCGCTGCGCGAGGGCGAGCCCAAGATCGCCGCGCACACCAAGAAGGTCCTGGACCTGCGTGCGGGTCTCGTGGCCGAGGGTGCCGACGAGAGCATGCTGGCCGCCGCGGCGTCCGGCTCCGCGCAGCTCGTCCCCGGGCATCACCAGGGACATACCGCTCAGCCCAAGCGTCGCCGGTAGGCTCCGCTTCGTGGCAGACGACATGACCGACGTCGCCCTCTCCGGCCCGCTGCCGGAGAGGGCGACGCGCGTTCGCGACCTGATCGTGGACGTCCCTGACTTTCCCTCGCCGGGCATCCTCTTCAAGGACATCACCCCGCTCCTGGCCGACGCCGAAGGACTCGCCGACGTGATCGAGGCGTTCACGCGCCTGGCTCTGGCCGACGGCATAGACGTGGTGGCCGGCATGGAGGCCCGTGGCTTCCTGCTCGGCACCCCCGTCGCTCACGCGCTCGGCCTGGGGTTCCTGCCCCTGCGGAAGGCCGGCAAGCTCCCGCCGCCCACGGAGAGCGTGTCGTACGACCTCGAGTACGGCTCGGCGACCATCGAGCTGCGCTCGGGAACACTCACCCCCGGTGCGCGTGTTCTGATCATCGACGACGTTCTCGCCACGGGTGGTACCGCGGCGGCGGCCGCGCAGCTGGTGGAGCAGTGCGGCGGAGTGGTGGCAGGACTGGCGTTCCTGCTCGAGCTGGAAGCACTCCACGGCCGGGACAGGCTTCAGGGCCACAACGTCGATACCCTCCTGCGGGTAGGCACGACGTTTCGGTGACTGAGCCGTACGGACGGGGAATAGAGGTCCAGGGCTAGACTGGCGACTCCGGGTTCGGACCCGGGGAAGGAGGCGCGTACATGGCTGAGAACACGGTGTCACGCGCTCCCGTGCCCGAGAAGAACCCGCCGACGCCGCCCGGTGGCAACCGGATGCGGAACCGGCTGGTGCGTCTCGGTGTGCGCAGCGTGAGCGGTGGCGGTTCACCCGCGGCGATCGAGCCGCTGCTGCAGGCCATCCGCAGCAATCATCCCAAGGCCGACGTCGCGCTCATCGAGCGCGCGTACGTGGTCGCCGAGAAGGCGCACCGCGGCCAGATGCGCAAGAGCGGCGACCCGTACATCACGCACCCGGTCGCCGTCTCCACGATCCTCGCGGAGCTCGGCTTCGAGGGCACGACGATCGCCGCCGCGCTGCTGCACGACACGGTGGAGGACACCGACTACTCGCTGGACTCGCTGCGCTCCGACTTCGGCGACGACGTCGCCCTGCTCGTGGACGGCGTCACCAAGCTGGACAAGGTGAAGTACGGCGACGCGGCGCAGGCCGAGACCGTGCGCAAGATGGTCGTGGCGATGGCCAAGGACATCCGCGTGCTGGTCATCAAGCTGGCCGACCGCCTGCACAACGCCCGCACCTGGAAGTACGTGCCGTCCAAGTCGGCGGAGCGCAAGGCGCGCGAGACCGTCGAGATCTACGCGCCCCTGGCCCACCGGCTCGGCATGAACACGATCAAGTGGGAGCTGGAGGACCTGTCCTTCCAGGCGCTCTATCCCAAGGTGTACGACGAGATAGTCCACCTCGTCGCCGAACGGGCCCCCGCGCGCGAGGAGTACCTCGGCGTGGTGCGCGGCCAGATCGAGTCGGACCTGCGCAGCGCCAAGATCAAGGCGACCGTGACGGGCCGGCCGAAGCACTACTACTCGATCTACCAGAAGATGATCGTGCGCGGTCACGACTTCGCGGAGATCTACGACCTCGTCGGCACGCGCGTCCTGGTGGACACCGTGCGCGACTGCTACGCGGCGCTCGGCGCCATGCACGCGCGGTGGAACCCGGTCCCCGGCCGGTTCAAGGACTACATCGCGATGCCGAAGTTCAACATGTACCAGTCGCTGCACACGACGGTGATCGGGCCGGGCGGCAAGCCCGTCGAGATCCAGATCCGCACGCACGACATGCACCGCCGCGCCGAGTACGGCGTCGCGGCGCACTGGAAGTACAAGGAGAAGACGCCGGCCGGCGCGGGTGCCAACGACCCGAAGAACCAGGACATGGCCTGGCTGCGCCAGCTCGTGGACTGGCAGCGCGAGACCGCCGACCCGGCGGAGTTCCTCGACTCGCTGCGGTTCGAGATCGGCGGCGACGAGGTCTACGTCTTCACGCCCAAGGGCATGGCGATGGCGCTGCCGGGCGGTGCCACGCCCGTGGACTTCGCCTACGCCGTGCACACCGAGGTCGGCCACCGCACCATGGGCGCCCGCGTGAACGGCCGTCTGGTGCCGCTCGACTCGCCGCTCGAGAACGGCGACGTCGTCGACGTGCTGACCTCGAAGTCGGAGACGGCGGGCCCGAGCCGGGACTGGCTCGGGTTCGTGAAGTCGCCGCGGGCGCGGAACAAGATCCGCCAGTGGTTCACCAAGGAGCGCCGCGAGGAGGCCGTCGAGACCGGCAAGGACTCGATAGCGAAGGCGATGCGCAAGCAGGGCCTGCCGATCCAGCGCCTCATGTCGCACGAGACCCTGCTCGGGGTCGCGGACGAGATGAACTACCAGGACGTCACGGGCCTGTACGCGGCCGTCGGCGAGGGGCTGATCTCCGCGAACAACGTGGTGGAGAAGCTCGTCAAGGCGCTCGGCGGTGCCGACGGTGCCGAGGAGGACATGGCCGAGGCGGCCCGGCCCGGCGGCCTCACCGCCCGGCGCGTGCGCTCGGGCGACCCGGGCGTCATGCTCAAGGGCTCCGAGTCCGCCGACGTGTGGGTCAAGCTGGCCAAGTGCTGTACGCCGGTGCCGGGCGACGACATCGTCGGCTTCGTCACCCGTGGCCAGGGTGTGAGCGTGCACCGTTCGGACTGCGTGAACCTGGACGGCCTGCGCAAGCAGCCGGAACGTCTCGTCGAGGTCGAGTGGACCCAGGGCGCCAACACGATGTTCCTGGTCCAGATCCAGGTCGAGGCGCTCGACCGGTCGCGGCTCCTTTCGGACGTGACCCGCGTGCTGTCCGAGAACCACGTGAACATCCTGTCGGCGTTCGTCTCGACGTCGGACGACCGGCTCGCGGTCTCCCGGTTCATCTTCGAGATGGCGGAGCCCGCGCACCTCGCGACGGTGCTCGCGGCCGTCCGGAAGGTCGAGGGCGTGTTCGACGTGCACCGCATCACCGGCACCAAGCCGGTGGAGCGGCCGCAGCTCCCGGTCTGAGGCACAGCCGAGGTGTCAGACGTACAGGTCACCCGAGTGACCTGTACGTCTGACACGTCAGGCCCCTGCGGGCACGCCGAACCAGCGGGCGAGCCCGTCGAGCAGCCCGGCCCGGTTGTCGCCGACCCACGCGACGTGCCCGTCCGGTCGCAGCAGGACGGCAGGCACGTGCAGCTCCGCGCCGGGGTCCACGATGTACTCGACGCGGTCGGCCCAGCCGTCGACCGTCAGCTCGCCGGTCCGGTCGAGCAGCACCCCGCGGCCGTCGCGCATCCGCTCGTAGAGGCGGCCCTGCTCCAGCCCGATGTCGGGCAGCCGCCGGCCGAGCAGCTCGTGCCCCTCGCCGACGTCGTAGCGGATCCCCGTCGCCATGACCTTCTCGGTCAGGCGCCGACTCACCTCCTCGATGTCCATCAGCTCGGACAGCAGCCGGCGCACGGCCTGGGCGCCGGGTTCCAGGGACAGCAGCTCGCCCTGGGCGCGGGTGTTGTCCAGCACGTCGGCGGCCACCGGGTGCCGTTCGGCGTGATAGCTGTCCAGCAGCCCCTCCGGCGCCCACCCGCTGACCTCGGCGGCCAGCTTCCAGCCCAGGTTGAAGGCGTCCTGGACGCCGAGGTTGAGGCCCTGGCCCCCGTACGGCGGGTGGACGTGCGCCGCGTCCCCCGCGAGCAGCACCCGGCCGACCCGGTAGCGGTCGGCCAGCCGGGTGGCGTCCCCGAACCGGGACAGCCAGCGTGGTGAGTGCGCGCCGAAGTCGGTGCCGGCGAGCTTGCGCACCTGCTGCTTCAGCTCGTCCAGGGTCGGCGGGGTCGCCCGGTCCTCGGCGACCCCCTCCGCGGGTGCCCCGATGCGGAACAGCCCGTCCCCGATCGACATGGCGCCGAACTCCCGCTGGGTCTTGCGCACCTCGGTGACCACGGCCTCCACCTCCTCGGGCGGGGCGGTCAGCTCCACCTCGCCGAGCAGCGTCTCGCGGCGGGCGGGCTCACCAGGGAAGCCGACGCCGAGGAGCTTGCGGACGGTGCTGCGGCCGCCGTCGCACCCGACGAGGTAGCGGGAGCGCAGCCGCGTGCCGTCCGCCAGCTCGGCGGTGACGCCGTCGTCGTCCTGGCTCAGGCCGACCAGCTCGCAGCTGCGGCGGATCTCGGCGCCGAGGCTGACGGCGTGCTCGGTCAGCAGGCGCTCCGTGGTGGGCTGCGGGATGCCGAGCACGTACGGGTAGGTGGTGTCCAGGCCGCCCGGCGTCGGCTTGCTGATGCCCGCGAAGAATCCGCCCACCGGGTACTGCTTGCCGAGCGGGAGGAACCGGTCCAGGAGCCCCCGCTGGTCCAGCACCTCGACGGTGCGGGCGTGCAGCCCCAGCCCGCGGACCACCTTGGTCGGCTCCGCCTCCTTGTCCAGGACGAGCACGCGCACGCCCCGCAGCCGCAGCTCGCTCGCCAGCATTACGCCGGTCGGCCCGCCGCCCACCACCGTCACATCGATCATCGACTTCCCCCGTCAGCATCGCGATACCCGCAGGCTCTGGCCTGGATCGCCGATTCTGCGTCACGACGGGGGTCTTGCCGCAAGACCCCCTGTGCGCTATACGTTGAGAGTGGCGGGGAATGCAGTTGCTCAGGCGGTGCCCGGCGCCCCCGGCAGCAGCTCGCCCAGGTCGAAGCCGACCGGCTCCTCCAGCTGCTCGTAGGTGCACGACGCCGGCTCGCGGTCCGGGCGCCAGCGCTTGAACTGGGCGGTGTGCCGGAACCTCGTGCCCTCCATGTGGTCGTAGCCCACCTCCAGCACGCGCTCGGGACGCAGGGGAGTGAACGACAGGTCCTTGCCCGAGCTCCAGCGCGACTGCGCGCCGGGCAGCCGGTCGCCGGCCTCGCCGCTCGCCGGGTCGGTCCAGCCGTGCCACGGATGCTCGTCCGCGGCCGGCGTGCCGGGCTCCACGACCAGCGGCGCCAGCTCCTCGACCAGCTCCGCGCGCCGGGTCGCCGAGAACGACGCGGCGACGCCGACGAACTGTAGCCGCGGACCGTCGTCGGACTCGTCCCACAGGCCCAGCAGCAGCGAGCCCAGCACCGGCGCCTCGGGTGTCGAGGTCTTGTGCAGCCGGTAGCCCGCCAGGACGACGTCGGCCGTGCGGGTGTGCTTGATCTTCAGCATCGCGCGCTTGTTCGGGGCGTACGGGCCGTCGGCGGGCTTGGCGACCACGCCGTCGAGCCCCGCGCCCTCGAACGAGCCGAACCAGTCCTGGGCCACCGCGGCGTCCTGCGTGCGCGGCGTGGCGAAGACGAGCGGGCCCGTCAGCCCCAGCCCGTCCAGGGCCGCCAGCCGTTCGGTGAGCGGCCGGTCCATGAGCGACTCGTCGCCCAGCGCCAGGACGTCGAACACCACCAGCGCGGCGGGCGTCGTCTCGGCGAGCATGTTCACGCGCGACGCCGCGGGGTGGATGCGCTGGGACAGCAGCTCGAAGTCGAGCCGCGCGCTCCCGGCGACGCCCCTACCGCTGGTCGAGCCCTCATCGCTGGTCGAGCTTGTCGAGACCCCCGACGGTTGCGCGATGACGATCTCGCCGTCGACCACGCACCGCTCAGGGAGCGCCTCCAGGACGGCCGCGACGACGTCCGGGAAGTAACGGTCCATGGGCTTGGTGTTCCGTGAGTCGATCCGGACGTCGGAGCCGTCGCGGTAGACGATGGCGCGGAAGCCGTCCCACTTCGGCTCGTAGACGTAGGCGGGACCGACGTCGGTCTCCGCCTGGGCCGGGATCGACGCGACACTCTTGGCGAGCATCGGCCGGACCGGTGGCTGCACGGGCAGGTTGAGTGTGGTCACGGTACGAGCCTGCCTCAGCGGGGCCGCGCGTGCGAGCCGCTTCGGGCTGGGCCATCGTGGAGATGAACGGTGCTGATGGTGAACGGTCAGCCTGAGCGGGAGGAGCAGCCATGCCGAAGCGTGACCCGGGCCCGAGCGTCAAGGACAAGGAGCTGTACGAGAAGCTCCGCGACGACGGCAACTCCAAGGAGAAGTCGGCGCGGATCGCGAACGCGGCGGCGAACACGTCCCGCAAGAGCGTCGGTCGCAAGGGCGGCAAGTCGCCCGAGTACGACGACTGGACGGCGGAAGACCTGCGCAAGCGCGCGGCGGAGATCGGCATCGAGGGCCGCTCCAAGATGCGCAAGGACGACCTGATCAAGGCGCTCCGCAACCACTGACCCCGACCGATCCGCGAAGTAGAGCGCCTGTCCGGATCTCCCGGTGTCACCTCCGGAGATCCGGACAGGCGCTCTACTTCGCGGACCGGTCGGGGCGGGTCAGGCCTGGCTCTTGTCGCGGTCCTTGTCGCGGCTGGGCTGGACGCGCTTGGGCTCGCCGGGCATCTTCGGGTACTCCGGGGGATAGGGCAGGTCCTCCAGGCCCTCGGCCTCGTCCCGGGCCGCGAGCTCCAGGGCAGCGTCCAGCGAGCAGTCCAGCGCCGGGTCGCGGCCGGCGCGCAGCGCGGCGAACAGGTCGCCCCGTTCGGCGAACCGGGCCGGCGCGCTCAGGACGTCGAAGTCGTCCGGGTGGACGTCGGCGACCTCGTCCCAGTCGAGCGGCATCGACACGGTGGCCCTCCCGTTGGCCCGGATCGAGTACGCCGAGGCGATGGTGCGGTCGCGCGCCATCTGGTTGTAGTCCACGAAGATCGCCTCGCCCCGCTCCTCCTTCCACCACCGGGTCGTGACCTTGCCCGGCAGACGGCGCTCCAGCTCCCGCCCGATCGCGATGGTCGCCCGCCGCGCCTGCGTGAACGTCCACCGGGGCTCCAGCGGCACGAACACGTGCAGCCCGCGCCCGCCGGACGTCTTGGGGTACCCGGTCAGGTTCAGCTCGCCCAGCAGCTCGCGCAGGTGCGGTGCGACGGCGGCCGCGTCGTCGAAGTCGGTCCCCGGCTGCGGGTCGAGGTCGATCCGGAGCTGGTCGACCGACTCGACGTCGTCGCGCCGCACCGGCCAGGGGTGGAAGGTGAGCGTGCCCATGTTGGCCGCCCAGGCCACCACCGCGGGCTCGGTGGGGCACACCTCGTCCGCCGTCCGGCCGGACGGGAACGCGATCGTCGCGGTCTCCACGTAGTCCGGCGCGCCCTTCGGGACACGCTTCTGGTAGAAGCCGTCGCCCTTCGGGTCGTCCGGCTTCGGCATCCGCGTCGTGAGGCGCGCACCCTCGTGCCAGCCCTTGGGCCAGCGCTCCAGCGTCGTCGGACGATGCAGGAGGGCGCCGGTGATGCCGTCCGACACGGCGACGAAGTACTCGACGACCTGCAGCTTGGTGATTCCACGGGGGAAGACGACGCGGTCCGGGCTCGTGACGCGCACGGTACGGCCCGCGACGTCGAGCTCCACCGCTGGTGTCTTGGATGCGGCCATGACCCGAACCTAGCTCGCAAGCCGCTCCAGCGCTGCTGAAAGCGCGCGGTGCGCCGCGGGACGGCCGACCACCCGGACCCGTCGGTCGAGGATCCGGACGGCGTGCCGCAGGTCCGCCCCGCACTCGGCCAGCGCCACCAGGGCGGGCACGGCGACCGCCGTCGGCGCCGTACAGGCGACGTCGAGAGCGGTCCGGACGAGCCCAGTCACCGGCACCCCCGCGAGCCGGACCGTGTCCCGCGCCAGACCAGGCGCACGCCGCACGACCCGGCCCGGGCGGGGTGCGGGGCAGTGCGTGTCGGGGGAGTAGGCCAGCTCCACGGGCGCGTCCGCCGGCCAGGCCGGGGCCAGGACGCCGTCGTACACGCCCGTGTGCACCCAGGCGGCCGTCGAGGCCGCGAGCACACAGCGCACGGCGACGTCGTCCGCGAGCACCAGCGCACGGTGCCGCGAGCCGACCACCGAGGCTGCGGCCACGGCCGCGCCGTCCCGCAGCTCGACCAGAGCACCCGCCCGCCGCAGGTCCGACCACGCCACCTGCCCGCCCACGTGCGCGGGCGTCACGACCAGCGGCGCGGGCGCCGGACGAGGATCGAGAAGCGCGGCGAGGGAGACGCCCGGGGAGTGCATGCGCAGAACCTACGCGCAGCGGGCCCGGTCGCGCAGTGCGACCGGGCCCGCTGTGGACAACTCCGGGGGCGTCAGCCCTTGGAGTCCTCCGCCGCCTTGACTACCTGCTCGAGCCACGAGCGACGGGCCGCGACAGCGGCCTCGAGCTCGGAGATCTTGCGCTTGTCGCCCTTGGCCTGAGCAGCCGCGAGATCCGCCTCAAGACCCTCGATGGCGGACTGGAGCTGCGCCGCGGCACCCTCGGCACGCGCACGCGTCTCCGGGTTGCTCCGCTTCCACTGCGCCTGGTCGGCGTCGCGGATCGCGGTCTCGACCACACGCAGCCGGCCCTCGACACGCTGGATGTCACCACGAGGGACCTTGCCGGCCTCCTCCCACCGCTCCTGGATGTTGCGCAGGGTGGCCTTGGCCTTGTTCAGGTCCTTGACCGGCACCAGCGCCTCGGCCTCCAGCAGCAGCTCCTCCTTGACCTTGAGGTTCTCGCCGTACTCCGCGTCGATGACGGCGTTCTCGGCGTCCCGCGCCTCGAAGAACCGGTCCTGCGCGGCCCGGAACCGGGCCCACAGGGCGTCGTCGTCCTTGCGCGACGCGCGGCCGGCCGCCTTCCAGCGCGTCATGAGGTCGCGGTACGCGCCCGCGGTGTAACCCCAGTCCGTGCTGGTGGACAGCGCCTCCGCCTCCGAGACCAGCTTCTCCTTCTCGACCTTGGCGCTGCTGTTGCGCTGCTCCAGGTCGGCGAAGAAGTGCCGGCGCTCGCGGTCGAACGCGGTGCGGGCGTGGCTGAACCGCTTCCAGAGGGACTCCTCCGTCGGGCGGTCGATACGCGGCCCGGAGCGCTGCGCTTCCTTCCAGCGGTCGAGCAGCACACGCAGCTCCTCGCCGGCGGGGCGCCACTGCATCTTGCTCGGGTCGGTCGCCGCGATCTTCTCGGCGGCCTCCACGATCGACGTACGGGCGGCGACGGCCTCCGCCTTCGCGGCGGACCGTGCCTCCTCGAGTGCGGCGCGACGCTCGGCGGCACGGCCGCGCAGCGTCTCGACCCGTGCCCGCAGGGCGTCCAGGTCGCCGACGGCGGCGGGCTCGGCGGTCTCCTCGCCGAGCTTCTGGAGGGTCTGGTCGATCTCGCGCACCGAGAGGTCGGCGCTGTCCAGGCGGGCCTCGAACAGGCCCACCTTCGCGGCGAGGTCGAGGTACCGGCGCACGTACAGCGCCAGCGCCTCCTCGGTGGTGACGCCAGGGAACTGGCCGACGATGCGCTCACCCGCGGAGTCGCGGACGTACACGTTGCCCTCGGAGTCCACGCGGCCGAACTTCTCCGCCTCGGCGTGCGCGGCGGCGTCGGCGACCGGGACCACCGGTGCGGGGGCGGCGGCCGGCGCAGCCTGTGCCGCGGCGGCCGACGGCGCGCCCGGCTTGGGCGGACGCGGCCTCGCGAGCGCGGCCGGCGACGGGATCGCCGCCGGCTTCGCGGGCGCGGGCTGGGCGGCAGGAGCCGGGGCCGGCGTCACCTCGGCGTCGGCCTCGGGTGCTGCCTCGGCGGGAGCCTCGACAGGAGCAGCCTCGACAGGAGCAGCCTCGACAGGAGCAGCCTCGGCAGGAGCGTCCTCGGTCGCGACCTCCGCTGCCGGAGCTTCCTCCGTCGTCGCAGCCTCCGCGACGGGGGTCTCCTCCGCAGGAGCCTCCTCGGCAGGGGCGTCCTCGACGGCGGCCTCCGTCGTGGGGACCTCCTCCGAGGGCGTCTGCTCGACGGCCTCGGCCTCGGGGGCCTCCTCAGCATGGGCCTCCGCGACGGGAGCCTCCTCGACAGGGGCCTCGGTCGCGACCTCGGGGGCCGCCTCGACGACGGGCTCCTCGGCCGGGGCGGCCGGGGCTGCCTCGACGGCGTCCTCGGGTACCTCCACCTCGGCCGGCGCCTCGGTCACCTCTGCTGCCTCGCTCACCGCCTCGGCGGGAGATTCGGCTGCGGTCGGAGTCTCGGCCACGGGCTCGGCGGGCGCGTCCTGCTGGACGCGCTCTGCCGAGCGGGAAGTGGGTTCGCTCACTGGGTCTCAACTCCTTCGATGGTGACCGGGGTGGCTGGTGCACCGTCAGGTGCACCGTCCGCCGCTCCCGCGTCAGCGACTGCCTGGACGAAGTCCAAGCCGGATGTGATCGTGCCGAAGACCGTGTACCCGCCGGCTGCGTCGGAGGGGATGGTCGATTCCTCGTAGACGAGGAAGAACTGGGAGCCCATGGACTTGGCGTCGCCGCCACGGCGCGCCATCGCCACGGTGCCCTCGGGGTAGACGTCGTTCTCCGGGGCGTTCTCGATCGGGCCGAACGAGTAGCCCGGGCTGCCGGAGCCGGTGAACGTCGGGTCGCCGCACTGGAGCACGTGGATGCCCTCCGTGACGAGCCGGTGGCAACCTGTGCCGTCGAAGTAGCCGCCCTGGGCGAGCGTGACGAAGCTGGCCACGGCCTGCGGAGCGCTCTCGCCGTCGAGCTCGAGGACGATGTCTGCTTCCGTGTCGCCCGAGCAGGCCTTCAGCGTGACCGTCCACGTGCGGTCCTCGGCGACCGACGGGTCGGCGAGCTCGTAGTCGTCGCGCGCCTCCTCGACGCCCGCGGGGCAGGCACCGGCAGCGGCGTCGTCCTCGGGTGCGTTGTCGTTGATCAGTGCCGCGACCACGAACGCACCGACCAGAGCCAGCACGGTGAACAGTGCGATCACGCCCCAGAGGCGCTGCCTGTGGGCGCGCTTGGCCGCCTGCCGCTGCGCTCGTTTCTCCGCCTGCCTGGCCTGCTGCGCGCGCTGCCGCTGCTTGCTGGACGCCACCGCGTTCCCTTCTCCGTGCTCTCTTGTGCTCGCCTCGACCCGGGGCTTGGCCGCGCTGGACCGATTCACTGCCGGATCCGGGGCGAATCACCCCGTGCGGGGACAGTGTAGGCATCGGATGCCATGACGTACTGTCTGAACCTTTTCACCGAAGGGTGAAGAGGGCCTGTCAAGGAGGGTGCCAGCCGCTAACGTGGGCTCCGTGGAGCTCCGTGTAGTGGTCGCACCCGTGTTCGGCACCAACTGCTGCGTCGTGTCCTCCGGCACCGACTGCGTGGTCGTCGACGCCGGCGCCGGAGTGGCCGACGCCGTCGCGCGCCTGGTCGACGAGGAGGGCCTCACCCCGCGCGCCGTCCTCGCCACGCACGGCCACGCCGACCACACCTGGGACGCGGGCGAGCTCTGCGCACGGTACGACGTCCCGATGTGCCTGCACGAGGCCGACGCCTACCGGCTCGCCGACCCGTTCGGCACCCTCAGCCCAGCGCTGGAGGCCGCGCTCGGCCTGCACCGCGACGACTACCGCGCGCCCGCCGTCGTCGAACCGTTCGCCACGCCCGGCGGCTCCGTGGTGCTGACCTTCGGGGAGGTCACCCTGCACGCCCTGCACGCACCCGGCCACACCGAGGGCTCCACCCTCTACCGCCCCGACGACACGGTGATCCTCACCGGCGACGTCCTGTTCGCCGGCTCCGTCGGCCGCACCGACCTGCACGGCGGCTCGGGCCACGTGATGGGCGAGACGCTGCGTGAGGTGGTGCGCGGACTGGACCCGGCGCTCGCCGTCGTGCCAGGGCACGGGCCCGCCACCACCGTGGCGCACGAGCTGGAGACCAACCCCTTCCTCGCCGCGGAACGTATATGAAGGCCTACGTCGACCAGCGCGCCGGGATGGCCGCGGAGGGCTGGTCGGCGGCGTGGACCTTCGACCTCGAGCACTGGGGCACGTGCGGCCAGGGCCCCGACGACGCCGCGGCGCTCGCCGACCTCGGCGTCCGGTGCGGCCTCGGCGCCATGGCCGTCGAAGCCGGGGAGCTCCAGGTCACCGAGCGCGTGGACCGTGCGCGGACCGGGGACGAGACGGTGTTCGCCCGGGACCGGGTACCGGCGTCGGAGGCGGAACGCGAGACGACGCTCGTGATCCTCGAGCACGCGCGGGCCAGGACCCTGGAGCTGGTGCGCGCGGCGCCGCCCAGCGTGCTGGCGCACCGCGAGCCGGACCGCGTGCTCCCGCCCTACGCCTGGTGGCACACGGTCGGGCAGCTCGCGCTGCACATCGCGGACACCGAGTCGCGCTACTACCTGCCGATGCTCGGCCTTCCCTCGCGGGACCGGGCGAGCGACCTCGTGACCGAGCTCGAGGAGTCGGGCGAGCACGTGCGGCGCGTGGTGTCGCAGATGGCGCTGCACCTGGAGCTGTCGTCCGACCGGAACGGGAGCTGGACCAGCACCAAGGTGCTGCGCCGGCTGGCGTGGCACGAACGCGGGGAGCTCGAGGTGCTCGACCGGCTGGTCGCGCACGCGCCTGTGGAAAGACCGGGCTGACAGCGCCCCGCTCGTGGGAAGATCTGTGGCATGGCAAAGCCCACTCCTCTCTCCGGTTTCCCCGAATGGCTCCCTGACGGTCGCATCGTCGAGCAGCACGTCCTCGACACCCTGCGACACACCTTCGAGCTGCACGGGTTCGCCGGGATCGAGACGCGGGCCGTGGAGCCGCTGGACCAGCTGCTGCGCAAGGGCGAGACCTCCAAGGAGGTCTATCTGCTGTCGCGGCTGCAGGAGGAGAACAGCCAGATCCCCGACAAGCAGCTCGGCCTGCACTTCGACCTGACCGTGCCGTTCGCGCGCTACGTGCTCGAGAACGCGGGCAAGCTCGCGTTCCCCCTGAAGCGCTACCAGATCCAGAAGGTCTGGCGCGGCGAGCGCCCCCAGGACGGCCGCTTCCGTGAGTTCATCCAGGCCGACATCGACGTCGTCGGCGCGGGCGAGCTCCCGTACCACTTCGAGGTCGAGGTGCCGCTCGTCATCGCCGAGGCGCTCGGCTCGCTGGCCGGGATCGGCCTGCCGCCGGTCCGCATCCTGGTGAACAACCGCAGGGTCGCCGAGGGCTTCTACCGCGGCATCGGCCTGGACGACGTCGAGGGCGTGCTGCGCCAGATCGACAAGCTCGACAAGATCGGTCCCGAGAAGGTCTCTGGCCTACTCGTCGCCGAGTGCGGTGCCACGGAGGACCAGGCCAAGGCCTGCCTGGCGCTCGCGTCCATCTCCGGGTCGGACGTCGGGGTGATCGCCGAGGTCCGCGCCCTCGCCGAGTCGCACGGCGCCGTGACGGAGCTGCTGGAGACCGGCCTGGGGGAGCTGGAGGCGCTGATCGCGGCGGCCTCGGAGCGTGCGCCGGGCGTGGTCGTGGCGGACCTCAAGATCGCGCGCGGGCTCGACTACTACACGGGCTCCGTCTACGAGACGGTGCTGGTCGGGCACGAGCAGCTCGGCTCGGTCTGCTCGGGCGGCCGCTACGACACGCTCGCCTCGGACGGCAGGAACACGTACCCGGGCGTCGGGCTGTCGATCGGCGTCTCGCGCCTGGTGTCGCGCCTGCTGTCCGCGGAGCTCGTGCGGGCGACGCGTTCGGTGCCGTCGGCGGTGCTCGTGGCCGTGTCGTCCGAGGAGGAGCGCGTCGTCTCCGACGCCGTGGCCACCGCGCTGCGGGCCCGCGACATCCCGGTCGAGGTGGCGCCGAGCGCCGCCAAGTTCGGCAAGCAGATCAAGTACGCCGACCGGCGTGGCATCCCGTTCGTGTGGTTCCCGGGCAGCGCGGGGGAGGACGGCGTGGTGGGCGCCGACCAGGTCAAGGACATCCGCTCGGGCGAGCAGGTGGACGCCGACGCGGCGACGTGGGCGCCGTCCGACGCGGACCGCTGGCCCCGGGCGGTCCCGGTGTCCTGACCCCTGGTGCTCGGGACGAGCGCGTGTGACACGAAGGCCCCCGCCGGTAGGCGAGGGCCTTCGTGCCTTGCATGAGCCGGACCGCTCAGCGCCGGGTGTCGACCGCGAACGCGTCGATCACCGTCTCGGAGAACGTCGCCCCCGCCGCGTCCCGGGCCTCGGACCGCAGCGAGACCGTCGTCGCGCCGGGCGGAGCTGTGACGGTGGCGGTGTAGGCGCCGTCACCGCCGGGCTTGCTATGGTCCCTGGCGCGACTGACGCGCACGGGCACCCAGTGCTCGCCGCCGTCGGCGGACGACCACAGCTTCAGGCCCGTGACGGGGGCGATGCCGGTCGCGCCGTCCTGGTGCGAGACCTTGAGGTTCAGCTCGGTGGCGCGCCGGCCTGCCGTGTTGTACGCGTCCAGGCCCTGGACGCCGTAGTCGAGCTGGAGCAGCGGCAGCACCTCGGGGTTCTTGGTGCTGCTGGAGGTGAAGCCCCACTCGGTGGTCACGTCGGTCGACAGCGGCCACCAGGGTGTCTCGCGCTGCGTCTCCAGCCGGATGCGGAACCGCTCGCGGCCCGTGCCGACCTGCGGCGTGGCGTAGGTGCCGTACTGGTCGTCGGCCAGCAGCTCGTCGCCCCGCCAGACCCGGAACCGGCCCGTGGAGGCCTCGTCCGGACCCCACTCCTGGGCGTGGCCCTCGCCGTCGACCCGGTAGGGCAGGTTGATCCCGAGGGTGCTGCCGTCGCGGTGGACGGCGGCATCCTGCGGCGTCGCCGGGGACTCCCAGAACCCGCCGTGGTGCACCTGCGCGTTGTAGGTCTCCTTCGGCTGCCGCCCGGGCTCGTAGGTCACCGCCTTGCCGTCGATCCACGCCGGCCAGGCGTTCAGGCCCTGGGCGGCGGTGGCGCCGTGCTGGAACCTCACGCCCGGCTCGGTCGAGTAGTAGATCGTGCGGCCGCTCACCGCGCCGCTGGTCCATGACTCCTGCCACCCGCTCATCGTGCCGCCGCTGGAGATCGTGATCCGCTCGGCGTTGCGGAGCCCGGGCGCGAACGGCCTGAACGAGCGCAGCTCGGTCTCGACCGCGGCGAGGTCCTTGGACGACGGCCGGTAGGTGAGCGACCGGGGGACCGCCCCGCCCTGCTCGTGATAGCCGAGTGCGTACTGGTAGGACGGCGTCGCGCGTCCCGTGCCCCGCAGCGTCGCGCCGTGCCGTCCGGCCTCGACGAGCGCGCGCCCGAGGTCACGCGGCAGCGTGAGCGTCGGTATCGCCTGGTCGTCCATCGTGTTGATCGTCCGGTTGTCCACCTGGTGGTAGAACGGCCCCGGCGTGGACCCGTACACGATCAGCGCGACCGCCCCCGCGTCGTGTGCAGCCTGCGACTGCGGGTTCAGCGAGAGGTCCCCGGTGTCCTCGACCAGCACGACGGCGCCGTCCGCGCCCACGGCGGCCAGCTCCTCGGGGGTACCTGTCCCGCCGTCCACGAGCCGCGCCGACATCCGGCCCTCGTACCGCGGGGAACGGACCGCGTAGCCCAGCTCGCGCGACACGTCGCGGGGCTTGCCCCTGCCCACCGCCGAGACGTCGAGCAGCGGCTGGTCCAGCAGGTAGCGCGACGTCACCGCGACGTCTCCCGTGAGCGGGTCGGTGCCCCGCAGCACGTACGCGTCGAGGTCCATACCGCCGACGTAGTCGCCGATGCTGAACGAGACGCCCGTGGCCACCGGCCCGCCCCGGCCGGGGATGTCACGGACCACGTCCGAGCTCAGGGCACGCGGTGCGACCTTCTTCGGCGTCTCCATGCGCACCGGGACGGCGTCGCTCCCGTCCAGCACCAGCGTCGCGTCGCCGGATGTCAGGTCGGCGTCCCGGGTGAAGGTCGTGATGTCGCTGAAGAACGCCGCCGACGGCGACACCGCGTCGAACAGCTGGCCCTGCACCGCGTAGCGTCCGGCGGGAAGGCTCACCTCGGCGACGCCGTCCGTGAACTGGAACCACTGGTTCACGTCCGGGTCGTCGATGCCGTGGACCCAGCCCGCGTCCGGGTTGTTGGCCGGAGCGCCGCCGAGGCGGCTGGCCTCGATGCGGAGCGTGTACAGGTCGGGGTTGACCTGGAACGCCAGCACGGTCCGTACGGCAGGAAATCCCGCGCCGGACGCGCGGAGCACCCCGGCGAACACGTCGGGCTCGTCAGGGCGCGGGTCGACGGTCACGTCCACCGACGCGACGTCGTGGGCCGGGATCGTGAGCGTGTCCGCGGACAGGGACGCCACACCGGCGGGGACCGGTTCGCCGTCGCCCGCGTTGACCGAGAGAGCGAGCCGCACCTCGACGGCCGTGTCGGAGTCGTTCGTGTAGGTCACGGTCTCCGTCCGCGGCGCCTGCTCGGCCCGGGGGGAGTCGAACAGGCCGAACGAGAGCGAGGCCGGCGTCGCGTAGAGCGACTCCGCGATCGCCCCGGGCACCCACGTGCGGCCGGAACCCTCGGCGAAGACCGAGTTGCCGCCCGGCTCTGCCGAGCCCATGAGCACCGACTTCATGGCCTCGCCGTCCAGGTCCGGCCGCGCCTGCTTCAGCAGCGCGGCCGCCCCGGCCACGTGCGGGGTCGCCATCGAGGTGCCGGACATCGCCGCGTAGTGGTCGCCGACCGGCTGGTCGGGGGTCGTGCCGGCGGCCCGGGCGGCGACGATCCCGTCGCCGGGGGCCGTGATGTCCGGCTTGAGCGCGTAGTCGCCGAACCGTGGTCCCATCGACGAGAAGTACGCGATGCCGTCGGAGTCCGTCACGGCACCGACCGTCAGGGCGCTGTCCGCGGTACCCGGCGTAGTGACCGTGAACGGCGTGCCTCCGTTGCCCTCGTTGCCCGCCGCGATGGTCACGAGCGTGTCGTAGCGCGCCGAGATCGAGTCGACGGCGAGGGCCGACGGGTCCGTGCCGTCGGTGTACCCGCCGCGCACGCCGAGGCTCATGTTGATGACGTCCGCGTGGTTCGAGGCCGCCCACTCCATGGCGTCGATGGCCCACGACTCGTCGCCCTCGCCCTGGTCGTTCAGGACGCGGGCGTTGAGCAGCCGGGCGCCGGGCGCGATGCCACGGTTCTCGCCGTCGGACGCCTCGCCGCTGCCCGCGATGGTCGAGGCGACGTGCGTGCCGTGGCCGAGGGCGTCGCCGGTGCTGCCGGAGCCCGTGAAGTCCCGTTCGAGGGACACGACCCCCTGGTCGAGGTCCGGATGGCTGGTGTCGATGCCGGAGTCCAGGACCGCGACGGTCACGCCGGTGCCGTCGATGCCGAGGTCCCAGGCGTTGGTCGCACCGATCTGGGGCGCGGAGTCGACGTCCGACGCCTGGAGCGGCGCGTCCAGCCAGACCTTGCTGACTGCCTCGCCGTCCTCGACGGCGTCGACGAGCGCGGGGGCTCCGGAGGCAGGGACGTCGCCGGCGACCGCGTCGATGGACTCGAGGGTCCGGTCGGCGTCGACGTCGAGGGCGCGCCAGGTGGGTGCGGTCGACCGTGCTCCCCGTGCGGTGGTGGTCCGCACGATCACCGGTAGCCGGCCGTCGTCGTCCTGCGTCGTCGCGAGCGCGCCGACGTCGAAGAGCCTGAGGTCCAGCTTGGCGGGCACGAGGCCGGCGACGTCCGACGGGACGACGAAGTAGTGGCCCGCCGCGTCGCCGAAGGCGGCGTAGCTCACCGGGCGTCCGTCGGGCCGGGGCGCGGCCTCGAACGCGACGGTGGGTGAGCCGTCGGCGGCCGTACGGGTGGAGACCCGGTCACCGGTGATGAGGGTGACGTCGGCGTCCGGTACCGGGGCCGGAGCTTCGCTCGTGTCGGCCATGACCGCCGGCGTGGAGCTTTCGGCCGCCGCCGTGGGCAAGGCACCCACGACGAGCGCGGCGGCGGTGGCCGCGACGACCAGTCTCTTGATTTTCACAGTGAGCTCCAGGTGAAGGCGCAGTGGCGCAATGGTGAGATCAATCGCCGGAGACGGTGGCAGACGTTGGCGCCTGCGTTGTATCGCGCGCGTGTCTAAACGATTTCGAAGACCGGGGGACGGCGCCGGCTTGACCCATGCCTCGAACGCGTGTTCGAATCAGGTATGCGCTGGAACGGTCAGGCGATCAACCACGACGACGGTGCGCTTCCCGGGCTCGAGCTGCCCGGGTTGCGCACCGCCGGGCTGCTGCGAACCGTCCGGTCGCCCGAGTTCGCGGGCGTGACCTTCCACGAGGTGCTGGCGAAGAGCGCCCTGTCGAAGGTGCCGGTGGTGTCGCAGATGCCGTTCAAGTGGACGGTGAACCCTTACCGTGGCTGCTCGCATGCCTGTTTTTACTGCTTTGCCCGAAACACCCACGAATATCTGGATCTAGATTCCGGGCACGACTTCGACTCCCAGGTGGTCGTCAAGGTCAACGCCGACCAGGTGCTGCGCGCCGAGCTGGCCAAGCCGTCCTGGACCCACGAGGCCGTCGCGCTCGGCACCAACACCGACCCGTACCAGCGGGCCGAGGGCCGCTACAAGCTCATGCCCGGCATCATCTCGGCGCTCGCGGACTCGGGCACGCCGTTCTCGATCCTCACCAAGGGCACGCTCCTGCGGCGCGACCTGCCGCTGCTGATCCAGGCCGCACAGAAGGTCGACGTCGGTCTCGGGGTGTCGCTCGCGTTCGCCGACTCGCCAGCGGGCAAGGAGCTGCAGCAGGCCGTCGAGCCCGGCACGCCGACGCCCCGCGCACGCCTCGACCTGATCCGCGCGATCCGGGCCGCCGGCCTGCCGTGCGGCGTCATGGTCGCGCCGGTCCTGCCGTGGCTCACCGACTCGCTCGCCCACCTCGAACGCCTCCTCGACGACCTCGTCGACGCGGGAGCGACCGGCGTCACCGTCCTGCCGCTGCACCTGCGGCCCGGTGCCCGCGAGTGGTACCTGGGCTGGCTCGAACGGGACCACCCGCACCTCGTGGAGGGCTACGGCCGGGTCTACGCGCGCGGCGCCTATGCGCACAAGGGCTACCGCGACTGGCTCTGGGAGCGGGTGCGGCCGCTGATCGCAGAGCGCGGGCTCGGGGGTGCGGCCATGCATCGTGCCCGGGCCGCCGGAGCGCACGAGGGCGGACAGCACGTGGAGGGCGACTACCCGCGTGGTGCGTTCACCGGGGTGCGGGCCGACGGCACCGGTGCGGCGTCCCTGGTCGCGGACGTCGGGAGCGAGACCCTGTTCTGATGGAGCGCGCGCCGTGGCCCGCACGCCGCACCGTGACCCGCGGCGTTAGCGTGTGGCCATGCCCGAGCTCGTTCCGCCCACCGTCGCGCCCGGCACTCTCGCCGGGCTCCCGCAGCCCACGTTCCCGCTCGGCGAGGGCGTCGAGCTGCGCCCGTGGGCCGACGGCGACGCCCGGGCCGTCATGTCGGCCTACGCCGATCCGGACATCCGGCGCTGGCACGTGCGGGGGATCGACTCGGTCGACGAGGCACACGAGATGATCTCGGCCTGGCGGCAGGCGTGGGCACAGGAGCGGCGCCTCGAGTGGGCGGTCGCCGGGGCCGACGGTGCGGTGCTCGGCCGGCTCGCCCTCAAGGACCTCATCCTGTTCGACGGCATCGCCGAGGTCGCGTACTGGACGGTGCCCGCGGCTCGGGGACGCGGACTCGCGCCGAGGGCGCTGGCCGCGGCGAGCGGCTGGGCGTTCGGCGTCGGCTTCCGGCGCCTGGAGCTGGAGCACTCGACACGGAACCCGGCGTCGTGCCGGGTGGCGGAGAAGGCGGGCTTCCCCTTGGAGGGGACCCGCCGTGGGTCGGCCCTGCACGCGGACGGCCACCACGACATGCATGTCCACACCCGCCTGGCGCCGGGCGGGTCCGCCTGACAGCCCCGGGTGGAGCACCCGCAGACGATCACCAACACCGGAGGACCTGCACGCCGTACCCTGACCTGCGGCGCTACCGTGTGGCCGTGACCGAGCTCGTTCCTCACCCCCGTCCGGCCACGGTAGGCCGCGCCCTCGGCCAGCAGTCCAGAAAGGCACCACGATGACCACCGCCCCAGTCCCCGAGTGGCCCCGTATCGAGGCCGTGGCCCGGCCCGACGGCACTGGTGAGCTCACGATCGACGGCATCACCTATCCGGTCCAGGCACCCACCGTCGAGGAAGCCCGGCTGATGGTCCTCGCGCGCATCGCCGACACCGCTGCCGAGCTGCAGCGCCCCGTGCGTGTCCTGGCCATCGAGCCGGACGGGCAGTGGCCTCTGATCGTGCATCCCGACGGGCGTGTTCAGGCGGACGACGGCCTTTCGGCGAGCCCCGCGCCGTCGTCATCCTTCGCGCCGAGCACGGCGAGCACGGGCGGGCCGGCGACTCCGGAGCCGCCCGCGACCGGCGCGGCCACCGCGGCCGATCCCGCCGTCGAGCAGGCCGGAGTCGAGCAGGCCGCCGTCGAGAAGCCCGACACCGACGCCTGGGCGCGCGCCGCCCGCCAGGCTCAGGCGACGACGATCTCCACCGAGCCCCAGGCGATCACCGACTCCGTCCCGGTCAGCCGGCCGGCGCCCCGCGAGCTGCCCGACGACACCACGGTCGTGCGAGCGCACGGCGAGGTCCTCGACGCGGCGCCTTTCGAGCTGCCCGACGACGTGACGGTCGTACGCGCCCACAACGAGGTGGTGGTCGACGCGGCGCCCGTCCTCGACGTGCCCGACGAGGAGACGGCCGTGCGCGCCCATGGCGAGGTCATCGGCACCGCACCGGTCTTCGAGCTGCCCGCCGACATCAAGCCCGTGCGCGCCCCTGACGAGGCCGCCGGCATCGCGCCGTTCCTGGAGCCGCCCGAGGTCGACACCGTCGTGCGGACCCATGACGAAGCCATGGACGCCGCGCCTGCTCCGGCGGAGCCGGCACCATCTCGCCGGCGTCGCCCCGCCCTCCTCGTGGCCGCGGTCGTGGGGGCGGTCGTGCTGGCCGCTGCCGGGACGTACGGCGTGATCGCCCTGACCGGCAACCTTCCCGAACCCGGACCCAGCACCCCGGTGGGGGCCCTGCCGGGTGCGGGAGCGACCCTCCCGGTCCAGGCACCCGCGGGTTTTGACCGGACCGCGCTGTGGTCTGTGCCGGTCGGTGACGAACCACAGGTCCTGCTCACCCCCGACGGCGGAGTGCTCGCCGCGCCTGCTCAGGACGGCACGTTCACGATCTTCGACCGTGCCAAGGGAACCGTGACCTGGGAAGGGCAGGACCCTGTCGAGGGTCTGCGCCTGTCGCAGATCGGCGCGGAGCCGGTGCTGGCCGCCGACAGCCCAGGAACCCTGCACGTGTGGCCGCTGGAGGCCCCCGACCCCGCCGGGGTGGCGCCGACGACCATCGACCTGGGCAGCGAGGAGGCCGAGGTCACCTACGACGGCACGGCCCCGCTGATCGTGCTCCCGGACCAGAAGGTCGCCCTGCTGGACAAGAAGAACGCCACCACGGTCACCCTCCAGGTGCCCGAGGGTGCGACGCCGGTCGCGGCGACGCCGCAGCACGTCATCGCGGTCGGTCCGGGCGCGTGGTGGACGATCGCCCCAGGGACGGACCCGGTCCGTAAGGACCTGCCCCGGCCGAAGCAGGCCGTCGGCGACCCGACCGCGGCGATCGCGGTGGGTGGTAACCAGCTCGCCGTCGTGTGGCACACGAAGGACTCGAAGAAGGACGTCCTGGCGTTGGTCGGTCTGAACCGCAACACGATCCGTGCGACCGGTCTGATCCGGGCCTCGGCGTTCGCGCCCGGCACCGAGCCCCTGCGTGACCGTGCCGGTTCCGGCCGGACGATCGGGCCGGTGCTCGTGGACGTCGGTCCCAAGCCCGTGGTCGCCGACCTCGGAGACATCACGCCCGAGGCGGTGATCGGGCGCACCGTGTACGGCACGAGCAAGGACAAGCCCGCGGTCGCGACCCTCACCCCGGACGGCGTCAAGCTCAAGGTCACCGAGAACCCGGACGAGAGCGCACCCGTCGCGGCACTGACGAAGAACCTCGCATTCGTCGTCGCGACACAGGGCGACGAGACCATCCTGTACGCACTGCCCCGCACCGAAGGGAAGAAGTCCTGAGCGGGCGAACTTTCGTGGCGTATGCCTGATTCACCTGTTTCACTCGGCTCATGATCCTGCGCTCGACGGCGTCGCGCCGAGCACGCGCGACCCTCGTCCCAGTCCTTTCCCTACTCTTCGTCGGCTCGCTGGCCGTGGGCGCCGTGCCCGCCCAGTCAGCGACCACGACCTCACCGTCGGCCACGACGGCTGCGGCGGACATCCCCTGGACCACGTGCGCTAACGAGGCCGCTGCAGCCTTCGACTGCGCCGCGATCGAGGTGCCCTCGGACTACGACGAGCCGCAGGGGCCCACCACCACCGTCGCGGTGACCCGCCTGCCCGCGCTGGACCAGGAGAACCGCATCGGCAGCGTGGTGGTCAACTTCGGCGGCCCCGGCGGGTCGGGCGTGTCGACCCTGCACGGGATCGGCGCGGGCCTCTTCGACGCGTCCGTCCGCGAGCGCTTCGACATCGTCAGCTTCGACCCGCGCGGCATCGGGCAGTCCGATCCGACCACGTGCTTCCCCACGCTGGCGGACGAGCAGGAGTTCATGGCGTCGAGCCTGATCCTCCCGCAGGACGAGTCTCAGAACGCCCGGTTCGTGCGTGAGGCGGCGACGCTCGCCAGGGGCTGCACGATCTTCGGCGGTGACCGCCTGGCGACGGCGTCGACGGCCAACGTGGCCCGCGACATGGACGTGCTGCGGCAGGGGCTGGGCGAGGACACGCTCACCTACGTGGGCTACTCGTACGGCACGGTCCTGGGCGCGACGTACGGGAAGCTCTTCCCGGACAACGTCCGTGCGATGGTGCTCGACGGCACGCTCGACCCCCGGGTGTGGACGGGAGCCGCGGACGGCAAGCTCTTCGGCGACCGGATCCGGCAGGCGGAGGGTGCCAGCGATACCTATGGCGAGTTCGTGCGGCTGTGCACCGAGGGGGGCGAGCGGTGCGCGCTCAACGCCCTGGGGGACCCCGCCGAGGTCGTCGAGGACGTGTACGCGGCGCTGAAGGAGCAGCCCGTCGAGCTCCCGACGGGCCCGGGGACCACCATGACGTTCGGGTACGGGCACCTGGTGGGCCAGATGTTCTTCACGATGTGGGACGCGGCGGACTGGGAGAACCAGGCGGCCTTCGTCGCACAGCTCGCGCTCATGACGGGCGTGGCCCCGTCGACGAGCGCCGAGGCCGCCCGGGGTTCCGGCCCGTCGATCAGCGAGCTGCTGCGCCGCCTCGGTATCTCGGAGGACTACCAGTCCATCGGTGGACAGGTCGGCCCCGTGTGCGCGGACGCCGACCTCCCGGGGCGCCTGTCGTCCTACCCGGCCAAGGTCGAGGCGCTCGACGAGCAGTACCCGCACTTCGGGCTGTTCCGTGGCTGGCTGGGTATCCAGTGCGAGTTCGTCCCCGTCCACGACGAGGACGCGTACGCCGGCCCGTGGGAGCAGACGACACAGCAGCCCGTGCTCGTGATCGGCACCCGGTTCGACGCGGCCACGAACTACGGCTTCACCGCGCCGTACGCCTCCCTGTGGCCGGACGCCCGGATGCTCACCGTCGACGGCTGGGGGCACACGACGATCGGCCGGAGCGACTGCGCCGACGCGGCGATCGCGGAGTACCTCGTCACGCTCGAGGCCGACGACGGTGCCGTGTGCGAGCAGGACTTCGTGCCGTTCGCGCCGGCCGGCTGACCGTCCCTCCCGCGAAGTAGAGCGCCTGTCCGGGTCTCCCTGCCAATAACTGGCAACAACAGGGAGACCCGGACAGGCGCTCTACTTCGCGGAAGAGACCCTCAGGCGCGCAGGGTCTCCAGGTGCTCGGCGATCCGGCCGATCGCCTCGGTGAGGACCTCGACGTCGGGCAGCGTCACGAGGCGGAAGTGGTCGGGCTCCGGCCAGTTGAACCCGGTGCCGTGCGTGACCAGGATCTTCTTGTCGCGCAGCAGCCCGATCACGAAGGCCTCGTCGTCCTTGATCCGGTACACCTCGGGATCCAGCCGCGGGAAGCAGTACAGCGCCCCGCGCGGCCGCACCGACGTGACGCCCGGGATGTCGTTGAGCAGCTTGTCGGCGAGCATCGACTGCTCGTAGAACCGGCCGCCGGGCACGATGAACTGCTCGATCGACTGGTAGCCGCCCAGCGCCGTCTGGATGGCGTGCTGTGCGGGCACGTTGGCACACATGCGCATGTTCGCGACGAGGGTGAGGCCCTCGAGGAAGTCCCTGGCCCGGTGCCTGGGGCCGGAGATCATGGCCCAGCCCGACCGGTAGCCGCAGACCCGGTACGCCTTCGACAGGCCGCTGAACGTGATGCACAGGACGTCGTCGGCGGCGAAGGTCGCGGTGTGGTGGTGCGTGGCGCCGTCGAACAGGATCTTCTCGTAGATCTCGTCGCTCAGGAGGATCAGGTCGTGCTTGCGGGCCAGCTCCGCGAGGCCCTTGACCGTCGACTCGCTGTAGACGGCGCCCGTCGGGTTGTTCGGGTTGATCACCACCAGCGCCCGGGTGGCGGGCGTGATCAGCGACTCGATGTTCTCCAGGTCGGGGTTCCACCCGTTGGACTCGTCGCACAGGTAGTGCACCGGCTTGCCGCCCTGCAGGCTCACGGCCCCGGTCCACAGCGGGTAGTCCGGCGCGGGGATCAGCACCTCGTCGCCGTCGTCGATCAGGGCCTGCAGCACCAGGCTGATCATCTCGGAGACGCCGTTGCCGATGAAGACGTCGTCCACGCGCGTGTCGAGGCCGTGGGTCTGGTAGTAGTTCGCGACCGCCGTGCGTGCCGAGTAGATGCCCCGGCTGTCGCTGTACCCCTGTGCGTCGGGCAGGTGGTGGATCATGTCCGCCAGGATCGCCTCGGGCGCCTCGAACCCGAACGGCGCCGGGTTGCCGACGTTCAGCTTGAGGACCTTGTGACCCTCCGCCTCGAGCCGGTACGCCTCCTCGAGGATCGGACCCCGGACGTCGTAGCGGACGGACTTCAGCTTGCGGCTCTGCTTGATCTCTCGCACCGGCTCATGGTCGCAGGTCCCGCGCCGTGCCCGCACGCCTCCGCCTCGGGGCGAGATGACCGTCCCGAGCGCTTCCGGGAAGTTCACCCGGGCAACGGTCCGATTTCGCCTGGTCGGTCCCCGCGGCGCCAGTAATCTCCGGTCGGGCATCGACGCCCCCCACGATCTCGACCCCCAGACAGGTAACTGATGGCCACCACACGCGACGCGGCACCGACCGCGACATTCTTCGACCCGCTGGCACACGTACCCGACGGTGCCGCCCTGCGGGCGGCCCGGGACGCGGGCGACCCGGCGGCGGCGCTCGCGGTCGTCCGCGGCTTCACCGCGCCGGACGACATCGCGGCCGCGCTGTGGGCGATCGCCGACACCGACGCCGGGGTCACCGACGAGGCGCAGCGCCTCACGGCGGCGATCGAGGCCGCCGACGACGGCACACCGCTCGCACGCACCCTGCGCGCCGTCCGGTACGTCACGGTGGGCTGGGCCATCCGGTCGCGCGCCCGCGCCGAGTACGTCTCCGCGGCCCAGTTCGAGCAGTTCCACGACTGGCTCCGGCGGGCCGAGCGCGTCCTGTTCGACCTGTGCTCGGAGCACCCCGGCTACGCGCCGGCCTGGGAGCCCCGGATCACCACGGCCCGCGGCCTGCAGCTGGGGCACGGCGAGGCACGACGTCGGTACGACCGGCTCGCGGCCCTCGACCCGCAGGTCTTCGCCGCGCAGCGGGTGTACCTCCAGCAGATCCTGCCCAAGTGGAGCGGCTCGTGGGAGGACGCCTCCCGGTTCGTCGAGGAGTGCACCGCGGGAGCCTCGCCGGGAGAGCTCGGACCCGCGCTCGTCGTCGACCTCGCGCTCGAGCGATGGGCCGACGGCGAGAAGACGGTCCCGCCAGCCATGCTCGACCGGGTCCGCACGGCGGCCGCCACCACCGTGCTGCACCCTGACCACGCGCCGACGGCGGCGACGGCGATCGCCCACGCGAACCTCGCCCTGCTCTTCACGATCGCCAAGGCGCCGGCCGACGCCTGGCCGCACTTCGAGGCCCTGGGGGACGCGCCGGTCGAGGGCTTCTGGAGCTACTACAACGGGGCCGAGAAGACGTACCGCACCAAGCGCGACGACGCCGCGAAGGCGGCCGGCATCCCCGCCGGCGCGCGCGCATGAGCGCGCCCACGCTGCCGGACCTCACCGGCTACCCCGGCGTCACCCTCGCCGAGGCCGACGGCGTCCCCGTGCTCCTCGCGCCTCGGGAGGGCAACACCGGCGGCGGCATCATCTTCCGCGTCGGCTCGGCGCACGAGACGCTCGCCACCTCGGGCATCACCCATCTCATCGAGCACCTCGCCCTGCGCGACCAGGTCCTCGGCGAGGCGCACCTGAACGGGCAGACGCACGCGGACATCACCCTGTTCCACGTCGGAGGCTCCGCCACCGACGTCGTCACCTACCTGAACGACGTCTGCTCGGCGCTGCGCGCCCTGCCGGTCGACCTCATCGACACCGAGAAGGACATCCTCCGCTCCGAGGCCGCGGGAAGACACCGAGGCATCGGCGCACGCCTGCGGATCAGCAGGCACGGCGCTCGCGGCTTCGGCCTGGCCGGGTACGGCGAGCGGGGCCTCGACCGGATCACGACCGACGAGGTGCTCGACTGGGCGTCCACGTGGTTCACGCGCGAGAACGCCGTCGCCTGGATCACGGCGGACGCGCTGCCCGAGGGCCTCGACCTGAGGCTGCCGGCGGGTGAGCGGATGCCGTCACCGGTCCTCACGGACCTGCTCGGGACGGGCCCTGCCTACCTCACCGGCCTGGAGGACGGTGTCGCGCTCGACACCGTCGTGCCCCGTGGCACCGCCGGAGGACTGACGGCACGCGTGCTCCGGGAGGTGCTGCACCGCGACCTGCGCGGCACCGCCGACATCGCGAGCACCATCGACGTCGACCACGACTTCCTCGACGCGGAGCACACGCGCCTGTCGGTGGCGGTCCAGGGCACCGAGGGCCGGCAGGACGCGGCCGCCGGGGGCCTGGCCGACGCGCTGAGCGGCCTGCGGTTCCACGTGACCGGCGACGACCTGGCCGCGGCGCGTGCCGGAGCCGTCGAGGAGCTCACCGAGGCCGCGGCGGCCCCCGCGGCGGCCCTCCTTCCCGGGCTGGCCCACCGCATGGTCACCGGGCGCCCGCTCGACGGGCCGGAGCGGATGCGGGAGCAGGTGGAGAGCGTCACGGCGGACGAGGTCCGGGCCGTCGCCCGCGAGGCGTGGGGGAACGCGCTGTGGTTCGGCCCGCTCGACATGGACTGGGCGGGGATCGACCCCGTGGCGAGCTGGTCGGAGCGGCGCCCTGAGGGCCGTAGCTTCCAGCGCATCGACGTACCGGACCTCTCGCTCGTCCTGGCGCCCGACGGCGTCGGCACGGTGACCCCCCAGGGCGCCGTCACCGTCCGGTTCGAGGACTGCGTGCTGCTGGAGACCGTGCCCGACGGCGCCCGCGCGCTCACCGGCGCGGACGGGTTCCGGATCCTGATCGAGCCGACCATGTACGGCGGGCTGGACCCGGCGGCGGTCGCGGCGCACGTGGATCCTCGCGTGCCCGCGAACGTGGTCGTGCACCTGCCCGCGCGCGAGCCGGACGAGATCCCGGTGGCGCGACGGCCCGCGAAGGAAGCCGCTCCGCGCGTCAAGGCCGACGCGGGACCACGCTCGGTCCTGGCGACGGTCGGCCTCGTCCTCGGCCTCTGGGCCGCAGGCGTGGTCGTGCTCGGCGGCGGTCAGGTGCTCCTGCAGGAGGCCTTCGACGTCAACATCCGACTGGGCTTCCTGCCCCTGCTCGCCCTGGGCTGGGCGACGTACGGCCTCATCAAGAAGCGACACCCGAAGGAAGAACGATGACCACCGACGCGCAGACCCGCCCGCGCGAGCTGTACGCACACCGACCGGGCCGGGCGACGGGCGGACTCGTGTTCCGGGTCGGGTACGCCGACGAGACCCTGCCCACCAGCGGCACCACGGCTCTCGTCGTCGCGCTCGCGCTCCGTGCGGTCGAACGACCGGGGCTCGACGTCGCCGCCTCCGTGGGGCCCACCGTGACCGAGGTCCGGGTGAGCGGGTCCGACGACCGGGTACGGACCACGCTGCGCGACCTGTCGCGCGCCCTGGCGGACCTGCCGGTACGGCACCGCGCGACCGAGACCCGCGCGCTGCGGGAGCGCGCGACCGACGGCGCCGTGCTGCCACCCTGGCGATTCGGGTTGCAGGGCTACGGCCTCGGACCCGGCGAGTACACGGGACTGTACGGGGCGACCGACGAGCACCTGCGGGCCTGGGCACGCGAGCGCTTCGCCGGTTCGAACGCCGTCGTCTGGTACACCGGGGAGACGGCGCCCGACCTGGATCTTCCGCTGCCCGACGCCGTGGGCACGGCGCCGCTGCCGCCGCTACCGCCGGTCCACAACCCGACGCAGCCGCTTCCCGCCGACGCTCCCGCAGGCGGGACGAAGGTGCTCTGGGACGCCCTCGTGCCGGACGTGCCGGCAGCCGTCGTGCTCGCGGAGGTCGCTCGACGGGCGCTGTTCAAGAACCTGCGCCACGACCGCGGCTGGACGTACGACGTGTCCACGTCCGTCGACGTTCTCGACGGCGAGTGGGCCACGTTCCAGATCGCCGCGGGACTGCGCGGGGAGACCGCCGCGGCGGCGACCGGCGAGTTCCTGGACACCTGGGGGCGGCTCCGGTACGCGGTCGACGCGGACGAGCTGGAGGTAGCCCGCGCACACCTGCTGGTCGCGTTCGACGAACCGCACCAGGAGGCCGCCTGGCTGCCCGACGACGCGGTCCGGACCCTGCTGGGCCGACCGGTCCCGACGCCGGCCGAGCGGCGCGCCGCGATCGCCGCGGTGACCGCCGCCGACATCCGCTCGCTCGCACACCAGGCGTGGGACTCGGGGCTGCTGGTCGCACCCGTCGGACAGGGCTGGGCGGGCACGTCGCTCGTCACCCGCGGTGCGGGCGAACCCGTCTCGGGCCGAGCCTTCGAGCGCATCGACGCCGACGCGACGATCGTGCTCGGCGACGCGGGTGCCACGCTGCGCGACGGGCGGACCCGGACCACCGTCCGGTTCGACGAGACCGCCGTGCTGCTGGCCCACCCGGACGGCGGCCGACTCCTGGTCGGGCTGGACGGTGCGCAGATACCGTTCGAACCGACCCTCCACGACGACCTCGACGGGTCGCGGGTCGCGGAGCTCGTCGACCGGCGCGTGCCCGAGGAGCTGATGGTGCACGTGCCCCGCGAGGCCGCACCGGAACGGCCGGACAAGGACCGGATCAACCGGGCGGCACGGGCGCGCGCCGACCGCGAGGTCGAGGAGGTCGGGATCCTCCGGACCGCGGGGGCCGCGGTGGCCGGCACCGGCAAGGCGGCGCTCGAGGTCGGCAAGCTCGTGGCCGTCCTCGCCCTGGTGCTCCTGCTCCTCGCCGGAGCGGGCGGCACGGTCTTCTCCGCGGCGACCCTCATGGCGTGGGTGGGCAGCCTGCTGGACGGTGAGCCCGAATGGTCGGTGCCGGCGCTCATGGTCCCCGCGGGCCTGGCCTGCGCGGGCGTCACCTGGCTGGCTTACCGCGCCATCCTCCGGATGGGCGGCGAGGACAAGGGCGACCCGAAGAACGGCTGACCGCTCGGCATGCGTGCCGAGATCTCATGGACTGACACAGGGACTTACACATGGACAAGGATCAGATGGACACCCGACACGACGCGGCCACCGACGAGATCCCGGACCAGGCGCCGGACCCGGGAGGCGCCCCGCGGGCCTCGGTCGCGGTGACCGTGCTTCTCGTCGTGGCCCTCTGGGTCGTGATCGTGCTCGTGCTCGCGTTCGGGCAGATCATCCTCAACCGGAACTTCGGCATCGACTTCGCGTTCGGGTCGCTGCCCGGGATCTGGGACTGGGTGATCGCGTTCGCTCTCTTCATGCTGACGTGGACCCTGGTGCGCAGGCGCCACCCGAAGAAGGGCTGACGTTCGACGGGCGGGTCACCCCTCCGCGAGCCGCGCGGGGAACCCGCCCGTCGCGATCGGCCCCCAGCGCTCGATCGTGATCCGCACCAGCGACTTGCCCTGCTCGACCATGGCGGCGCGGTACTCGTCCCAGTCGGGGTGCTCCTTGCCCGCGGCGGCACGGAAGTAGTCGACCAGCGGCTCGACGGACTCCGGGACGTCCAGCACCTCCGCGGTGCCGTCCACCTGGACCCAGGCCTCGCCGAAGTCCTCGCCCAGCGCCATGAACGACGCGGCGGGGCGCGCCTTCAGGTTCCGCACCTTGGCGCGCTCCGGGTACGTGGAGACGACGACGCGCCCCTGCGGGTCCACGCCGTAGGTCACGGGGCTGAGCTGCGGGGCGCCGTCGGCCCTGCTGGTCACGAGGATCCCGTTGCGGCGCGAGCGGAGGAACTCCAGCAGCTCGTCACGGGTCACGGTGGTGTTCGTTGCGATGGTCCTGGGCATGAGCGCCAGGCTACGCCGGACCACCCACACCCCGGCCGACGGCGCCAAGGAGGCTCGACGGTGACTAGAATTCTCGGGACCCTCACCCCCACGCTGGAAGGACCTCTCAGTGCTCCGCACCAACACGGCCGGCTCGCTACGAGCCGAGCACATCGGCCAGACCGTCACTCTCACGGGCTGGGTCGATCGCCGCCGTGACCACGGAGGAGTGGCGTTCATCGACCTGCGTGACGCTTCGGGCATCGCCCAGGTGGTCATCCGGGACGAGGAGATCGCCCACCCGCTGCGCGCGGAGTACGTGCTGCAGGTGACCGGTGAGGTCGGCCGCCGCCCCGAGGGCAACGCCAACCCCAACCTGGCCACCGGCGAGATCGAGGTCGTCGCGACCGAGGTCGTCACGCTCAACGAGTCGGCCCCGCTGCCGTTCCAGGTCTCCACCGCGCTCGCGGACACCGAGGTCATCGGCGAGGAGGCGCGCCTCAAGCACCGCTACCTCGACCTGCGCCGGCCGGCCCCGGCCGCCGCGCTGCGCCTGCGCTCCAAGGCCAACCAGGCCGCGCGGCGCGTGCTGGACGCGCAGGACTTCGTCGAGATCGAGACGCCGACGCTCACCCGGTCCACCCCGGAGGGTGCTCGCGACTTCCTGGTCCCGGCCCGCCTGGCGCCCGGCTCCTGGTACGCCCTGCCGCAGTCGCCGCAGCTGTTCAAGCAGCTGCTCATGGTCAGCGGCATGGAGCGCTACTACCAGATCGCGCGCTGCTACCGCGACGAGGACTTCCGCGCGGACCGGCAGCCCGAGTTCACGCAGCTCGACGTCGAGATGAGCTTCGTGGACCAGGACGACGTCATCGCCCTGGGGGAGCAGATCCTGCAGGCGCTGTGGGCCCTGGTCGACGTCGAGATCCCGACCCCGATCCAGCGCATGACGTTCCACGAGGCCATGCGCCTGTACGGCTCGGACAAGCCCGACCTGCGCTTCGGCAACCCGATCGTCGAGCTCACCGACTTCTTCGCCGACACGCCGTTCCGCGTCTTCCAGGCGGAGTACGTGGGCGCCGTCGTCATGCAGGGCGGGGCGTCCCAGCCGCGTCGCCAGTTCGACGCGTGGCAGGAGTGGGCCAAGCAGCGTGGCGCGCGCGGCCTCGCGTACGTGACGTTCTCGGAGGACGGCGAGCTCGGCGGCCCGGTCGCCAAGAACCTGTCCGACGACGAGCGGGCGAACCTCGCGAAGGTCACCGGCGCCGAGCCGGGCGACGCGGTGTTCTTCGCCGCCGGCAAGACCTCGGACTCGCGCTCGCTGCTCGGTGCCGCGCGCGTCGAGATCGCGCACCGGACCGGCCAGATCGACGAGGACGCCTGGGCGTTCGTGTGGATCGTCGACGCGCCGCTGTTCAAGCCGGCCGGCGAGGACGACGACGTCGACCTCGGCTCGTCCGCCTGGACCGCCGTGCACCACGCCTTCACGTCGCCCACCCCCGAGTGGGTCGACAGGTTCGAGGAGGCGCCGGGCGACGCCCTGGCCTACGCCTACGACATCGTGTGCAACGGCAACGAGATCGGCGGCGGCTCGATCCGTATCCACCGCCGTGACGTGCAGGAGCGCGTCTTCGAGGTCATGGGCATCGGGCAGGAGGAGGCGCAGGAGAAGTTCGGCTTCCTGCTCGACGCCTTCGCGTTCGGCGCCCCGCCGCACGGCGGCATCGCGTTCGGCTGGGACCGCATCGTCGCGCTGCTGACGAAGTCGGCGTCGATCCGCGACGTCATCGCGTTCCCGAAGTCGGGCGGCGGCTTCGACCCGCTGACGGCGGCCCCGGCGCCGATCACGCCGGAGCAGCGCAAGGAGGCCGGCGTGGACTTCAAGCCCGAGGCCGCGGTGCCGGTGGCTGTCACCACCACGGCGTGACACGAGGTACATGACCGAGGTGCCGAGGCCCTGGCCGGAGAGATCTTCTCCGGGCAGGGCCTCGGCCGTGTCACGGCCGAGGGCGCGATAACGGGCCTGACCCGCGTGTTTCCCGGGCGCGCCCACCGCATCACTGGTTAGGTGGAACCGGGGCGCCGGTCCCGGCACCCCGGGACACAGACCTGGAAGGTGGCCTCATGACCGAGAACGCAGGCGGCACACCGCGCGATCCTCAGCAGGACCCGGAGACGCAGCCCACCCAGCCCCTGCCGGGGTCGTCGCTCGGCGCTGAGCCCCCGGCCGGTCCGGCGGACCCGGACCGCACGGAATCCTTCGAGCAGAGCGGTGCCACCGCGCCCTACGGGCAGCCCACGGCCCCGGCCGCCCCGCAGTACGGATACACGCCCCCGCCGCCCAAGAACGACCTGGCCGTCTGGTCGCTGGTCACCGGAATCCTCAGCTACGTGATGTGCCCGATCCTGCTCGGCGTCGCCGCGATCATCACGGGCACCATGGGCCGCAAGGCCGCCGACGAGGGCCTGGCGGACAACCGCGGCATGGCCACCGCCGGTGTGATCCTGGGCTGGGTCAACATCGGGCTGTCGGTCCTCGGCATCGTGCTCTTCTTCGTCCTGCTGAGCGCCGGGCTGCTCGCCGGAGCGTTCGGCGAGTGGAGCGACGTGAACGACATGAACGGCTACGGCTACTGATCCCCGGCCCGCGCCGGGACAAGGGCAGTTCTCCCCGTGCGAGGACGTGTGTCTCACGTGCCCCGGACGGCCTCCGACCTGTAGGTTTGGCTCCTCTCCGCCGGTTCAGCCCCGGTGCCACGCAATCAGAAAGGCAGCACGATGACCCAGCCTGACGGCGGCCAGTCGCCGTACGACCCGCCGCAGCAGCCGGAGCAGGGCCAGCCGGCCACGCCGCCGGGCTCGGTTCCCGGGCAGCCCGCGCCGTACGAGCAGCAGCCGTACGAGCAGCAGCAGCCCTATCAGCAGCAGTACGAGCAGGCGCCGGTCTACGCGCAGGGTGGGCAGCCCGCGCCGTACGGTGCCGCGCCGCTGCCGAAGAACAGCCTCGGCGTGTGGTCGCTCGTGCTGGGCATCCTGGCCGTGCTGGGCTGCGGCCTGCTCACGGGTATCGCCGCGATCATCACCGGTCACAAGAGCCGCAAGGCCCAGCAGGAGGGCCAGGCCGACAACGGCGCCATGGGCCTCGTGGGCATCATCACCGGCTGGGTCGGCATCGCGTGGACCACCGTCGTGCTCGGCTTCGTCATCGCCGGCGCGATCGTGGCGGCGACGACGGTCAACGACCCTGCCTTCCAGGAGCAGATGGAGCAGATGGAGCAGGAGTACGGCGACAGCGGTCAGACCATGGACCCTGAGCTCGAGGAGCTCATGGACGAGCTCGAGAACCTCGAGAACAACTGACACCCGCAGCCTGTCAGCCCGTCGCATCCGAGGTGATAACTTCTCGGATCGCGGCGGGCTGACTCGTCGTCCTGTGTCCGCGCCGCTGGCGCGGCTGAGCCTGGAAGGCAGCCCCCCGATGACCCAGCCCGACGACGGGTACGTCCCCCACGACCCGCCGAACCCGACCGGGCAGTACCCGAGCGGGCAGTACCCGACCGGACCGCAGCCGACCGGCCAGTACCCGACCGGCCAGTACCCCTCCGGACAGCTGCAGCCGCACGTGCCGCAGGGCCAGGCCCAGTACCAGTACGGCCCGCCGCAGCAGTACGGTTACGCGCCCCCGCCGCCGAAGAACGATCTGGGCGTCTGGTCCCTGGTGACCGGCATCCTGAGCTGGATCCTCTGCCCGCTCGTCCTCGGCATCGTCGCGGTCGCCACCGGGAACGCCAGCAGGAAGGCGATCCGGGCGGGCCTGGCGAACAACTCCGGTGCGGCGACGGCCGGACTCATCCTCGGCTGGATCAACATCGCCCTGGTCGGCGCCGCCGTGGTCGTGTGGGTCGGCATCGTGATCGTCGGGCTCCTCGGAGCGGCGCTCACGGTCTCCCAGACATGAGCCGAACAGATCGCTCGCTACGGAGCACAGCACCCTGAAACCCCGCACGTGGAAGGTACGAGCATGACCCAGCCAGACGAGTGGAAGTCCCCGTACGAGCCTCCGCGGGAGAACACCCCGGGCCCCGCCCCTGACCAGGCTCCGACGCCGGACCCGGCCCCCGCGCCGGACCAGGCAGCGGTACCGCCCCCTTACGGACAGCCGTACCCGGACCTGCAGCAGCCCGCGCCGGCCCAGCCCTACCAGCCGGGGCCCGCCGAGCAGCAGCCGTACTCCCAGCAGCAGCCCTATCAGCAGCCGTACTCCGAGCAGCCGTACCAGCAGGGCGGCCCGCCCGGTCCGTACCAGCCGCAGCCGGCCCAGTACGGAGCCCCCTACGGGTACACCGCCCCCGCCGAGAAGAACGCGCTCGGCGTGTGGTCGCTCGTGCTGGGCATCCTCAGCATCGTCATGCTGTTCAGCTGTCTGGTCGGTTTCATCGCGGCCGTCCCCGCCCTCATCACGGGCTACATGAGCCGCAAGGCCAACAAGGAGGGCCTCGCCGACAACCCCGGTCTGGCTCTGGGCGGCATCATCACCGGCTGGGTCACCATCGGGCTGACGGTGCTCGGTGGCATCGGCATCGGCATCCTGTTCAGCATCCCGGAGTTCCGGGAGGGCTTCTTCAACGGCTCCTCCAGCTACTCGGACTACTCCGACTACTGAGCCCTGGCCGCCGCGACGTAACCGTCGGGGCGGACCAGCAGGGCGGTGACTCCGCCGTCGGCCCGGCGGGCCACCACGCGCTCGGCGGGGTCCACCTCGCCGAGCGCGCCGGGCAGGTCCGGCGTCGGCACGCCCGCGGGGGCGACCAGGACGAACCGGCCCGCGCGCAGCGCCTCGGCGAGGCGCGAGCCACCCTCGAGCGGCAGGTCGCGTGCCCGCGTCCCGACCAGCGGGTGCGCCCCGCGCTGGCCCCGGTACGCGACGCCGAGCGCGGACACGGTGAGCGCGGCCCGACGCCGGACCGGGGCGACGTGCGACACGACGCCGATCACGGATCGGCGTACGGCCGCGAACAGCGGTCCCGGGAGGGTGGCCACCCGCAGGATGCCGCCGCTCGCCCGGAGCACCTGCTTGCCGACGGGGTGCCGCTCGGCCTCGTAGCTGTCGAGGACGGCGGCCCCCGCGCCGTCGGGCAGCCGCAGGGCGGCGGCGAGCTTCCAGCCCAGGTTCGCGGCGTCCTGCATGCCCGTGTTCATACCGAGGCCGCCCGCCGGGCTGTGCACGTGGGCGGCGTCGCCCGCCAGCAGCACGCGGCCCTTGCGGTAGGTGGGTGCCTGCCGCTCGTCCGCGTGGAAGCGGGACAGGAAGCGCGGGTCGTGCATGCCGAAGTCGTCCTTCAGCGTGGCGCGGGCGATCGAGCGCACCTCGTCGAGGTCGACCGGCTCGTCCTCGCTGACGTCGCGGTTGCCGTGCCAGCCGATGAACCGGTACCAGCCGTCGCCGAACGGGGCGAGGAAGCCCAGCGAGCTGTTCTCGGCCGAGACCGTGAGGAGATCGCCGGGCTTGCGGGCGAGCCGGACGTCGGCCAGGACCATCGAGCGGATGACGGCGCGGCCCGGGAACGGGATGCCGACCGCTCCCCGCACCGTGGACCGGGCGCCGTCGGTGCCGACCACGTACTCGGCGCGCAGCGACGAGCCGTCGGCGGTGGTGACGGTGACGCTCTCTGCGTCCTGGGTCAGGCCCGTGACCTCGGCGTCGTGCCGGAACACGGCGCCGGCCTCCTCGGCCCGCCGGCGCAGCAGCCGCTCCACCTCGTACTGCGGCGCGATGAGCACGTACTGGAACCGGGACGGCAGGTCCGCCAGGTTGATCGTGAGGCGCTGGAAGAGCTGGAGGCTCCGGACCGGCTGGCCCTTGGGGAGCAGCTCGTCCGCGAGGCCCCGCGCGTCGAGCACCTCCAGGCTGCGGGCGTGCACGGCGAACGCCCGGGTGAGGTTGCTCAGCCCCGCCGGACGCTTCTCCAGCACGGTGACGCGGGCGCCCGCGGTCGCGAGGTCTCCGGCGAGCAGGAGGCCGGTGGGTCCCGCTCCGACAACTATGACGTCCGTGCTCATGGTGTCCTCCTCGGCTGTCGCGCCGGCGGCTGTTCCGCCAACGCTTGTTCGCCAACGGTTGTTGGCCAACGCTTGTTGACAACCCTAGCCAGCGTGCCGCGCACACGTCAACAGATGTTGGCCTACAGTTGTTGACATGACAGGTTCTGAGGTCCGCCGCCGCTCCGACACGACCCGCGCCGCGATCCTGGACGCGGCGAAGGAGCGCTTCGCGGCCGACGGGTACGAGCGTGCGACGGTGCGCGCCATCGCACGCGACGCCGGGATCGACCCCTCCATGGTCATGCGCTACTACGGCTCCAAGGAGGGCCTGTTCGCCGCGGTGATCGACGTCGAGCTCGACTTCCCGGACCTCAGCGAGATCGACCCGGACCAGCTCGGCGTGGTCCTGGTCACGCACTTCCTCGAGCTGTGGGAGCGGGACACCGTGCTGCGGACCCTGCTGCGCGTGGGCGTGACCAACGAGTCCGGCTCCGACCGCCTGCGCCAGGTGTTCGGCACCCAGCTCGTGCCGGCCGCGCGCGCGTTCGTGCCCGTCCCGGCGGACGCCGAACGCCGCGCCGCGCTCGTGGCCTCGCAGGTGCTCGGCATGGCGCTGGTGCGGTACGTGCTCAAGTTCGGTCCGGCCGCGGACATGTCGCGCGACGACGTCGTCGCCTGGCTCGCGCCCACCGTGCAGCGGTACATCACCGCGGAGGCGCCGTGATCAGCTGGCGGCTCAGACCGCCCGGGGCCAGACGACGGTGAACCTGGCGCCGCCGTCCGGTGACTCGCCGACCGCGACCCGGCCGCCGCGGCGGCGGACGAGCTCCGCGACCAGCGCCAGGCCGAGGCCGGCGCCGCCGGAGGCGCGGGCACGGTCGTCGGAGACCCGGTAGAAGCGGTCGAAGATCTTCGACCGGTGCTCCGGCCGGACGCCCGGCCCGTCGTCGTCGACCAGCACGCGGACGGTGGACCGGCTCGTGAGCACCGACACCACCACCCGCGTCCGGGTGTACCGGCAGGCGTTGCGCAGCAGGTTGTCGAGGACGACCTCGACCTCGGTGTGCGCCGCGGCCGCCCAGGCCTGGCCGGTCATGGCGTTGACCACCAGCTGCACCAGCTGCACCGGCTGCTCCCCGGCGCGCTCCACCGCGGCGCGCACCTCGCCCACCAGGTCGACGGTCTCGGACGGCGGGAGCTCGCCGGCATCCGAGCGGGCCAGCACCAGCAGCCCGTCGAGCAGCGTCGAGAGCCGCTCGGCGTCGGCCAGGACGTCGGCGTGCACCTCGTGCGAGAGCTCCGGGTCGGGGTTCGCCACCGCGACCTCCGACTGGAGGCGGATGGACGCCACGGGGGAGCGGAGCTCGTGCGCGGCGTCGCCGGTGAACCGCCGCAGGCGTTCGGCGGTGGCGTCCTGCTGGTCCAGCAGGGCGTTGAAGTCGTCGGCCAGGGCGCGCAGCTCGCTGGCCGCGGCGTCGGGCACCGCCACGCGCTGACCGGGTGCGAGACCGCGGACGGACCGGCGCATCCGCGCGACCGGGCGCAGCGCCGAGCCGACGGCGAACCAGATCGCCACCCCCGCGACCATCGTCCCGACGAGCGCCGTCACCAGCAGCCACCGGCTGCCCGAGGCCTCGGCGGCGCGCTGCCCCACGAGTCCGGCCCCGACGACCACGAGCCGCTGGTTGCCGTCCGGGACGGTGACGACGGTGCCGTGCCAGCGGACCGGCCCCCGGCCGTCCGCGGTGGTCGGCGTGCCGGCCTTCAGGCCGCGCACCTCGTCGCGCGTCAGGGCCGGGGGTGCGCCGTCGTCGACGGGGCCGCCCGCGGTGTCCAGGACCCGGACCGCCAGGCCGTCGGGCACGGCGGGCGCGGTGCCCGCGGCGACGGAGCGCGCCGCGCCGCCCAGCGCCTCCTGGAGCTCGTCGTCCACCGCATCCGTCAGCAGCGGCCCCAGCCCTCGGCCGGCGACCGTCGCGAGGCCGAGCAGGCAGGCCAGCGTGACCGCCGTGACGAGGGCCGTGATCCGCACGCGCAGCGACGTGCCCGCCCAGCGCCCACCCGGCGTCGTCCGCCCTGATGCCCGCACTAGCGTGGCTCGCCGAGCTGGTACCCGCGCCCCCGCACGGTCCGGACCAGGTCGTCGGCGCCCGCGGCGGACAGCTTGCGGCGCAGGTAGCCGACGTAGACCTCCACGACGTTCCTGGTCGCCGCCCATTCGTCGCCCCACACCTCGTGCAGCAGCTCGTCCTTGGTCAGCACCGTCCCGGCCCGCAGGGCCAGGGCCTCCAGCAGCGCGTACTCGCGCGGGCTCAGGGTGACGTCGACGCCGTCGTACCGTGCGGTGCGCGCCTCCCGGTCGATCGTCAGCGGCCCGAGCCGGATCCGGTCCCGCGCGGTCCCCGCCGCCGCCCGGCGCAGGGTCGCGCGTAGCTGGGCGAGGAGCACCACGAAGGAGAACGGCTTGACCACGTAGCCGTCGGCCCCGAGGTCCAGGCCGTCGGCCTGGTCCACCTCGCCATCCTTCGCCGACACGAGCAGCACGGGCGTCGCGACGCCGTCGGACCGCAGCTCCTGGAGCACGCGGTACCCGGACAGGCCGGGAAGCATGATGTCCAGCAGGATCGCGTCGAACGACCCGGTGCGGGCCAGCTCGAGCGCCGACGGTCCGTCCGCGGCCACCGTGACGTCCATGCCCTCCGCGCGCAGGCCGCGGTCGAGCGCCTTGCGGACGCCCGGCTCGTCGTCGACCACGAGGATCTGCGGCCTCATGCCGCCCAGCATGCCGTATGGCAAGCCCCGCCGGAGCATGCCGCACGGAGCCCACCGCTCCCTGAGGAAGGTCTCAGCAGGCAAGGGGCATCGTTGTGGGTATCGGTAGCGCACACTGGTCGAGGAGCGAAGGAGCCGGACATGAGGCCCAGGACGAAGGCACTGGTCGCCGCGGGATCGGGAATCACCCTGGGGCTCGCCGGCCTCGCGCTGAGCGCCCTGCCCGCGGGTGCGGACGACGAGCCGGTGCTGCCGGAAATCGGCGCGGAGGAGCTGGTCGCCTCGGCGCTCGCGGCCGAGGCGCCGGCGTTCGCAGGAGAGGCCGAGCTGAAGAACGAGCTGGGCCTGCCCGCCGTACCCGGGACCGAGGCGCTCGACTTCGAGACGGTGCGCGTGTTCCACGACGGCAAGGAGGGCGCCCGGATCCAGGTCGAGCGGCAGGCGTCCGAGCTGACGTTGGTCAAGAACGCCGACGAGGCGTGGGCCTACGACTCGCAGGAGCGCACGGCCAAGGGCCTCACCTGGGACGCGGCCGACGCCGACGCCGCGCGCGGGCACGCCGAGGCCGAGCTGGCGGACCCGTCGCAGGCGGCCGCCGAGATCATCGAGCGCCTTCGTCCGACCAGCGACATCTTCGTGGACGGCACCGCGAAGGTCGCCGACCGCGCGGCGTACGAGCTGGTGCTGACGCCGAAGCCGTCCGAGAAGACGCTGCTGAGGGAGATCACCGTGGCGATCGACGCGGAGACGCGGATCCCGCTGCGGTTCGACGTCTTCGCAAACGGGACGTCCGATCCCGTCCTGTCGCTCGGTTTCGTCGAGCTGGAGCTCGGCGCGCAGGACGCGGACCTGTTCGAGTTCACGCCGCCGGACGGCGCTGAGGTCGAGACCACCGAGGCGGACGACGCCGCGGGCGCGCTCCGCGACGCCGGGGGCGAGGACGCCGTCGAGGAGCGGACGACGACGGTCGGCGACGGCTGGGACACCGTGGTCATCGGCGAGGCGCCCGCCGAGGCGCCGTCCGCGGACTCCTTCGAGGGCGCCCCGGAGGGCGCTCAGGACCTCGGCGGGATGCTCGAGCAGATCGGTGCACCGGTGTCCGGCGAGTTCGGCTCCGGGACCCACGTGCAGGTCGCCGTCGGCGGCGTCGTCCTCACCGACGACGGCCGCATCGCGGCCGGCGCGGTGCCGCGGCAGGTGCTCGTCGACGCCCTCGACTCGCTCGACGACACGGCCCGGCAGTGACGCAGGCGCACGCCGCCGAAGCGACGGTGCCGGAGGCCGCGAGCGGCTCCGGCACCGTGCTGGCCGCCCGCACCAGGGGGGCTGCGCAAGGTCTACCGCGGGACGGTCGCCGTGGACGGCGTCGACCTGGAGGTCCCCGAGGGCGCCGTGGTCGGGATGCTCGGTCCGAACGGCTCCGGCAAGACGACGACCATCCGGATGCTGCTCGGCCTGGTCCAGCCGACCGAGGGCGAGATCGAGCTGCTGGGCGTTCCGGTGCCCGGGTCCGCCGACCAGGTGCTCCCGCACGTCGGAGCCCTGGTGGAGGGGCCGGGCTTCCACCCGTTCCTGTCCGGCCGGGAGAACCTGCTGCGCTTCGCCGCCGCCGAGCCGCTGCTGGCCGGCGGCGGTCTCGATGGCGCCGTGTCGACGGCTCTGGAGCGCGTCGGGCTCGGGGGGAGCGGCCAGGAAGAAGTACCGCGCGTACTCGCTGGGCATGAAGCAGCGCCTCGGGCTCGCCTCGGCGCTGCTCGCGCCGCGCCGGCTGGTCGTGCTGGACGAGCCGACGAACGGGCTGGACCCGGCCGGCACCCAGGAGGTCCGCCGGATCATCGCCGAGCTGCACGACCGCGGCGTGACCGTGCTCGTGTCGTCCCACCTCCTCGCGGAGGTCGAGGCCACCTGCACCCACGTGGTGGTGCTGAACGCCGGGGTGGTGGTGGCGCAGGGCGCGCTGGACGACCTGCTGGAGTCCGGCAGCCCCACGCTGCTCGTGTCCACACCCGACGGCGCGGCAGCCGTGGACACCCTGCGGGACCACCGGATCCCCGCCCGGCTCGCGCCCGGCGGCGTCCGCGTGGACCTCACGACGGCGGAGCCCGCGACCGTGATCGAGACGCTGGTGCGCGGCGGTGCGCGCGTGGACGAGGCCCGGCGCGAGCGCACCGGCCTGGAGGAGGCCTTCGCCCGGCTCACGCACGACGTCGGCGACCTGGTCGGCGAGCTCGACGCCGAGGAACCGGAGGTGGCGCGATGACCGCCGAGACCATGTCGACCGCCCACGGCCCGGCGGCTGTGCCAGGCGCCGTCGCCCCCGGCCTGCCGGCCGGCAGGCGGCGCGCCCCGCTCGGGCGCCTGCTGCGGGCCGAGGTGCGGTGGATCTTCCGTCGTCCGCGCACCCTGGTGGTGCTGGCCCTGCTCGCCGCGCTCCCGGTGATCACCGGCATCGCCGTCGACCTGACGCTCGACGGCGGCGGCGCCCCCGTCGACGCCGGTCCGGTGGGCGCCGGCCCCGGCGCGTCCGACGGTGGCCCGCCGATCTTCGTGACGATGGCCACCAGCGCGTTCGTGCTGCCGCTCGGTTCGCTCATGACGTTGCTGATGCTCATGCTGCCGCTCACCGTGGCGATGGCGAGCGGCGACGCGCTGGCCGGCGAGCAGTCCCACGGCACGCTGCGCGGCTGGCTGCTCGCCCCCGTCTCCCGCGGCCGGCTGCTGCTGGTCAAGGCCGTGGGCGTGCTCGTCGTCGCGCTGGTCGCCTCCGGCGTCGTCGTCGCGTCCGGGCTGGTGACAGGGCTGGTCCTCGCGGGGACCGACGGCCTGGTGTCGATGTCCGGGACCGAGCTGTCGGTCGCCGACGTGCTGTGGCGACTGGGCGTCGCCGTCGCCTGGGCAACGCTCTACCTGATGGCGATCGGGGCCGTGGCGCTCGCCATCTCGGCGTCCACCGAGCACCCGATGGTGGTCGTGGTCGGCGTGCTCGGCGGGCTGATCGTGTCCGTCGTGCTGCTGCAGATCTCGGCGCTGGACTGGCTGCACCCGTACCTGCTGCCGTCGTCGCTCGCCGGCCTGGTCGATCTGATCCGCGACCCGGTCTCGTTCGACGGCCTGGCCGAGGGAGCGTTCCGGGCGGGGTGCTACCTCGTCATCGGCATCTCGCTGGCCTACGCGCGCCTCACGACCAGGGACGGCTGAGCGAGTTCGGCGCATTAAACGTTTAGCGCCGTGTCCAGCGGCGATACCCGCGTCCTACGTTTCCCTCGACCGCGCCGCTGACGTCGCACGAGACGGAGACCACGACATGACCATCGATGCTCCAGGCCCCACCGAGGCCGTCAGATCCGCCGCACCACGCCCGGCAGCCCAGGCCGCAGCGCGTACCTCGGCACGAGACGCCGAACCCGCCGCCGGCGCTCGCGGCTGGCCGGCACTCGTGGGACGGGCCGCTCCCGTGCTCGGCTGGCTGGTCACGCTCGTGATCGCCGTGAACCTCGGCCAGGGCGCGTACGGCCAGCTCACCGAGTCCGAGCGGTCCGTCGGCATGTTCGAGGCCATCGGGTACCCGGCGTCCGCCGTCCTGCTGATCGGGGTGCTGCAGGCCGCGGCGGTGGTGCTCTACGTCGTGCCGTGGACGGCGTTCCTGGGCGGGCTGCTGCTGACCGCCTACCTGGGCGGCGCTGTGGCCGCGCACATCCGGCTGGAGGACTCGTTGTCGCACACGCTCATGCCCGTCCTGTACGCCGTCGGCGTCTGGGCCGCGCTGTTCCTGCGCAGCGAGCGCATCCGCTGGGCCGTCCTGACCGGACGCTGATCTCGTCGGGGCGCACCGTGGCGCGCGGCAACGGCGCCGTGAATCACGTTGCGCCCCGGCGTGGGGTCGTGGCAGGCTTTCTCTGCTCCTGCGGGCGGTCCGCGGTGTGAGGGAGCGACCGGAAGGACTGTGATGACAGGCATCTCCCGGTACGAGACCACCTCGCGCTGACGCCTGTCCCGCCGCACCTTTCGTCGCGGCATCCCGGCGTCGGCACCAGCCACCACCCGGGAGTCCTTCCATGTTGTCCAACCCTTCTGTCGTGCTGCACGACGTCACCTTTGCCTGGCCCGACGGCGCCGTCGCGCTCGACCACGTCTCCGGTTCCTTCGGCCGCGGCCGCACGGGCCTGACCGGCCTCAACGGGGCGGGGAAGTCCACCCTGCTGCGCCTGGTCGCCGGGCTCCTCACGCCGACGTCCGGCAAGGTCACCCTGAGCGGGACCGCCGACTACCTGCCGCAGCGGATCACCCTCGACGCCTCACCCCACGAGATTCCCTCGCTGCGCTCCGGAATCTCGCGAGGACCCCGAGGCCGTGCCACGGTCGCCGACCTGCTCGGCATCTCGCCGGTCGTGCGCGCGCTGCGCGCCATCGAGTCGGGCGACGTCGACCCGGCGCACTTCGACGTCGTCGGCGACGACTGGGACGTCGAGGAGCGCGCGGTCGCCCTGCTCTCGGCCACGGGGCTGCCCACCGGGCTGGACCGCTCGGTCGCGACGCTCTCGGGCGGCGAGACGATGCTCACCGCGATCACCGGCGTCCGCTTGCGGCAGTCGAACGGGAGCGCCGCCGTCGCCCTGCTGGACGAGCCGACCAACAACCTCGACGGCGGCGCCCGCGAGCGCCTGTACGAGCTGGTGCGGGGCTGGCGGGGCGCGCTCGTCGTCGTCTCGCACGACCTGGCGCTGCTGGAGCTGATGGACGAGACGGCTGAGCTGCGCGCCGGCTCGCTGACCACCTTCGGTGGTCCGTACTCGGAATACCGGGCGTGGCTGGAGGTGCAGCAGGAGGCGGCGGCGCAGACGTTGCGCGCGGCGGAGCAGACGCTGCGCCGGGAGAAGCGGCAGCGGATCGAGGCCGAGGAGCGGATAGCGCACAGCGAGCGCAAGGGGCGCAAGGACGCCGCGAACAGCAAGTACGTGAAGGCGGTGATCAACGACCGCCGCAACAGTGCGGAGAAGTCGCAGGGTTCGCGCCGGGGGATGCTCGACGACAAGGTGGACGCGGCCCGGGCGGCTGTGGACCAGGCGGAGCGCGCGGTGCGGGACGACGACCGGATCTCCGTCGACCTGCCCGACCCGGGTGTCCCGGCGGGCCGTCGGCTGGCGGTGCTCCGCGGCGCGGACGGCCGGGAGGTGGTGATCCAGGGCCCGGAGCGCATAGCCCTCACGGGCCCGAACGGCGTAGGCAAGACAACCTTGCTGGAGCACCTCCTCCACCCCACGGCCCCGTTGAGTGCTGGATATTCGCCCCATGAAGTCGCTCCGGACGGGCGAATATCCAGCACTCAACGAGGTGGGGCGGGGGGTGAGGTGCTGACCGAAAGGGTGGCCTATCTGCCGCAGCGGGTGGACGTGTTGGCTGACGACGTTGCCGTGCTGGAGGCCGTGCGGGCGGGGGCGCCGCACGTGCCGCCGGGGGAGCTGCGCAACCGCCTGGCGCGGTTCCTCGTGCGGGGCGCTGCGGTGGACCGGCCGGTCGCGACGCTGTCGGGCGGCGAGCGGTTCCGGGTGGCGCTGGCGAGCCTGCTCCTGGCCGACCCGCCCGCGCAGCTGCTGCTGCTGGACGAGCCGACGAACAACCTCGACATCGCGAGCACCGACCAGCTCGTCGACGCGCTGTCGGCGTACCGGGGTGCGGTCCTGGTGGTGAGCCACGACAAGACGTTCCTGGACCGGCTGGACCTGGACGCGGAGATCCGCCTGGACGCGGAGGGCAACCTGACGGAGATGCGTCGGTAGCGCGGTGTGGGCGGTGTACGGGGAAGCCCTGATGTTGCGGGTGTCAAAGAAGTCGTAAGTTCTCCTTACTTACAAGCTTGAAAGTATCAAGGAGGACGACCATGCAAGCACGTCTACGGCGCCGTGTGTTCGGTGGCCTCGCGGTTCTGTCCATGGCACTCGTGACCGCGCTGACGCTCGGCGGCGGCGCGCTGCCCGCGCAGGCGGCCACGGGTGCCATCACCGGCTACGGCGGCAAGTGCGTCGACGTCGCCGCGGCGAACAGCGCGAACGGAACACAGGTCCAGCTCTACGGCTGCAACGGCACGAACGCGCAGAGCTGGGACGTGCGCGACGACGGCACGGTCCGCGCGCTCGGCAAGTGTCTCGACGCCGCGGGCGGGAGCTCCGCGAACGGGACCCGCGCCCAGCTCTGGGACTGCAACGGCACCGCCGCGCAGCGGTGGACCGCCGGTGGTGACGGCACGCTGCGCGTGCTGGGCAAGTGCCTGGACGCGACCGGGCCCAGCTCGGCCGACGGCACGCCGCTGCAGCTCTGGGACTGCACCGCCGGGGCCGCCAACCAGCGCTGGACGCTCCCGTCGGGCGGTGGCAACCCGCAGCCCAACCCGGCCAAGATGCCGGCCGCCCCGTACCTCTACCTCGGCTGGGGCAACCCGCCGAGCGCCACCTCGGTGATGAGCCAGACGGGCATCCGGGCGTTCACCATGGCGTTCATCCTGTCCTCCGGCGGCTGCAACCCCGCCTGGGACGGCAGCCGCCCGCTCACCGGCGGCGTCGACCAGCAGACCATCAACGCGATCAAGGCCGCGGGCGGTCAGGTACAGATCTCGTTCGGCGGCTGGTCCGGCAACAAGCTCGGCCCGAACTGCTCGACGCCGGCCGCTTTCGCCGGGGCCGTGCAGCAGGTCATCAACGCCCACCAGCCGAACGTCGTCGACTTCGACATCGAGAACTCCGACGAGTTCGAGAACTACACCGTCCAGGACCGCATCCTCCAGGGCCTGATCATCGTTAAGCAGAACAACCCGAACGTGAAGATCGCCGTCACGATCGGCACCGGCCGCAGCGGCCCGGAGGGTGCGGGCACCCGGCTGATCAACCGGGCCGCGCAGCTGGGCGTTCCCATCGACAACTACACGATCATGCCGTTCAACTTCGGCTCCTCGAACATCGCGCAGGACACGATCAACGCGTCCGAGGGGCTGAAGAACCAGCTCAAGGCGGCCAACGGGTGGACCGACGCCCAGGCGTACGCGCACATGGGCATCTCCGGGATGAACGGGAGCTCCGACCAGGGCGAGGTCACCACGACGGCCGCCTGGACCCAGATCCGTGACTACGCGCGGAACAACGGGCTGACGCGGTTCGCGTTCTGGTCGGTCAACCGGGACCAGCCGGGGTACGACTTCACGCGCATCACGGCGGGGTTCTGATGCGCCCCGGACGTCACGGGGCGGCGGGGGCGCTGGTCGGCGTCGGTGTGAGCGTCGCGGTAGCCGTCGGCATGCTGCTGTCGACGGCGGGGGCTGCCAGCGGGGCTGTCGGCGGGACCGCTAGCGGGACGACGACGGTGGGCGCACCCGCCGCCGTCGGGCAGGCCGCGGTGCCAGACGGCGGACCCGCCGCCGTCCCGGCGGACGTGCCCACCACGTTCACGCACCCCGGGGTGCACGTCAGCCGGTCGCAGCTCGACTTCGTGCGGCAGCAGGTGCAGGCCGGCGCGCAGCCGTGGCGGCGGGCGTACGACTCGATGATGGGCAGCCGGTACGCGTCCCTCTCGTACACGCCGCACCCGCGGGCCGTCGTCGAGTGCGGGTCGTACTCCAACCCCAACTACGGGTGCACCGACGAGCGGGAGGACGCCATCGCGGCGTACACGCATGCGCTCGCCTGGTCGGTCACCGGCGACGCGCGGTACGCCCAGAAGTCGATAGCGATCATGAACGCGTGGTCGCCCGTGATCCGGGACCACACCAACTCCAACGCGCCCCTGCAGACGGCGTGGGCGGGCTCGGTGTGGCCGCGGGCCGCGGAGATCATCCGGTACACGGGCGCGGGCTGGGCGGCGGCCGACGTCGACCGGTTCGAGACGATGCTGCGCGACGTGTACCTGCCCGAGGTGATCAACGGCTCCCGCAGCAACGGCAACTGGGAGCTGTCGATGATGGAGGCCGCCGTCGGCATCGCCGTCTTCCTCGACGACCGGAACGCGTACGCCTCGGCGAGGCAGCGGTTCCTCGTGCGGGTGCCCGCCTTCATCTACCTGACCTCCGACGGGTCGGTGCCGCGCACCGTTCCCGGCACGGGCCGGGACACGCCCGACCAGATCTTCGCGTTCTGGCACAACCAGCGCACGCTGGTCAACGGCCTCGCGCAGGAGACCTGCCGGGACTTCACGCACACCGGTTACGGCCTGTCGGCGATCTCGCACGTCGCGGAGACCGCCGCCATCCAGGGTGACGACCTGTACCCGCAGGTGGGGGAGCGGCTGCGGCATGCCCTCGGCCTGCACTCCACCTACCAGCGCGGTACCGCCGTGCCGTCGTGGCTCTGCGGGGGTTCGGTGCACCTGGGCCTCGGCCCGATCACCGAGGTCGGCTTCAACGCGCTGCACAACCGGCAGGGCCACGGGATGACGAACACCCAGGCCCTGACCGAGTCGATGCGGCCCCAGGGCACGAACAACCTGTTCGTGGCGTGGGAGACCCTGACGCACGCGGACAACCCGCGCGTGCTCGGCTGACCCCCCGTTGAGTGCGGGCTATTTGTGGGACGACGGCCGCCCGTTCCACGAATAGCCCGCACTCAACGAGCCAGGCCGATGTGTTTCATGGGTAAAGATGTGGGTATGACCTCTGCGAGCACCACCACCGAGGGCGCCGACATCGTCCTCGACCCGGCCAACCCCTTCGCCGCCCCGTCCACCCTCCCGTACGAGCTGCCCGACTTCGCGGCGATCCGGGAGGAGCACTACGAGCCCGCGGTGGTCGCGGGCATGGCCGCGCACCGCGCGGAGGTCGAGGCCATCGCGACCAACCCGGAGCCGGCGACCGTCGAGAACACCCTGGAGGCGCTCGAACGCGCGGGCCAGCTCCTCGGCCGCGCGGCGACGGCGTTCTACGGCACGCTGCCCGCGGACTCGACGCCCGGCCTGGAGGACATCCAGGAGCGGCTCGCGCCGCTGCTCGCCGCGCACCAGGACGCCATCAGCATGGACCCCCGCCTCTACGCCCGGGTGCAGTCCCTGGCCGGCCAGGCGCTCGAACCGGACGCCGCCTACCTGCTCGACAAGCTCGTCACGCAGTTCGAGCGGTCCGGCATCGCGCTCCCGGAGGCCGACCAGGAGCGCCTGCGCGAGCTCAACTCCCGGATCACGACGCTGCAGGCCAGTTTCGGACGCAAGCTCCTGGCGGGTGCCAACGAGGCGAGCGTGCTCGTGACCGACGAGGCAGAGCTCGCCGGCCTGTCCCCGGACGCCGTCGCCGGGGCGCGCGCGGCCGCCGAGGCCCGCGGGCAGGAGGGCTGGCTCCTGGAGATGCAGCTCTTCACGCACCAGAACGTGCTGGCGTCCCTGGCTGACGCCGGCCTCCGGGCGCGGGTCCAGGCGGCCTCGGCGTCGCGCGGCGCGACGGGCGGCGAGACCGACACGCGCGAGGTGCTCCTGGAGCTCGCCCGCCTGCGGGCGGAGCACGCGCAGTTCCTCGGCTACGAGCACCACGCCGCCTACATCGCCGCGGACGCCACCGCCGGCACCACCACCGCCGTCAACGAGATGCTCGCCCGGCTCGCACCCGCCGCCGTCGCCAACGCGCGGCGCGAGGCGGCCGAGCTCGCGAAGGTGGGCGGCACGGCCGACGTGGCCGCCGCCGACTGGTCCTACCTCAACGAGGCGGTGCGCAAGGAGCGGTTCAACCTGGACGACGCCGCCCTGCGCCCCTACCTCGAGCTCGAACGCGTCGTGCACGACGGCGTGTTCAAGGCAGCGACCCTCCTGTTCGGGCTCTCCTTCACCGAACGGCACGACCTGGCCGGCTACCACCCCGACGTGCGCGTCTTCGAGGTGTTCGACGCACCAGAGCCGGGCGAGCCCGACGAAGGCCTCGGCCTCTTCCTCGCCGACTGGTACACCCGCGAGTCCAAGCGCGGCGGGGCCTGGATGAACAGCCTCGTGAACCAGAGCCACCTCCTGGGCCAGAAGCCCGTGGTCGTCAACAACCTCAACATCGTCAAGCCGCCCGCCGGCGAGCCCACCCTGCTCGTGTGGGACGAGGTCACCACGCTGTTCCACGAGTTCGGGCACGCCCTGCACGGCCTGCTCAGCGACGTGCGCTACCCGTCCCGGTCGGGAACCTCCGTGCCGCGCGACTTCGTCGAGTACCCCTCGCAGGTCAACGAGATGTGGTCCTGGGAGCCGGAGATCCTGCGGTCCTTCGCCGTGCACCACGCGACCGGCGAGCCGATGCCCGCCGAGTGGGTGGACACCATGCTCGCGTCCCGCATCTGGGGCGAGGGCTTCGCGACGACGGAGTACCTCGCCGCCGCCCTCCTCGACCAGGCGTGGCACCAGCTGACGCCGGACCAGGTCCCGACGTCGGTCGACGACGTGCTGCCCTTCGAGGCGGCGGCGCTCGCGGCGGCCGGCGTCGACTTCGACGCGGTGCCCCCGCGGTACCGCACCACGTACTTCAACCACGTCTTCGGTGGTGGTGGCTACTCGGCCGGGTACTACTCCTACATCTGGTCGGAGGTGCTCGACGCCGACACCGTCGAGTGGTACGCCGAGAACGGCGGCCTGACCCGGGAGAACGGCGAGGCGTTCCGCCGCAAGCTGCTCGCGCGCGGCGGGTCGCAGGACCCGCTCGCGTCGTTCGAGGACCTGCTGGGACGGGCGCCCGAGATCGCGCCGCTCCTCAAGCGGCGCGGCCTGGCCTGAGGTTCAGTCTGCGAGACGCGCCCCCGGCCTGTGCTGGGAGCGCGTCTCGGGCCGGTTACGGTGGCTCCGTGACCGACACCTTTCCGACCCCCACGCCCGTGCCCACCGCCGCCGACGAGGTCATCCGGATCTGCCAGGAGCTGATCCGGTTCGACACGTCGAACTACGGGAACAACGAGGGCCCGGGGGAGCGCGCCGCGGCCGAGTACGTCATGGAGCTGCTGCACGAGGTCGGGCTGGAGCCCGAGCTGTTCGAGTCCGAGCCGGGGCGCGCGTCCGTCGTCGTCCGCCTGGAGGGCCAGGACCGCACCAGGCCCGCCCTCGTGCTGCACGGGCACCTCGACGTCGTGCCCGCGGCCAAGGACGACTGGACCGTGGACCCGTTCGGCGGTGAGGAGACGGACGGCCTGCTCTGGGGCCGCGGCGCCGTCGACATGAAGGACATGGACGCCATGATCCTGGCGGTCGTGCGGCAGATGGTGCGCGAGGGCCGCAAGCCCGCGCGCGACGTCGTCGTCGCGTTCTTCGCCGACGAGGAGGCAGGCGGCGTGTACGGCGCCCGGTGGGCGGTCGACCACCGCCCCGACCTGTTCGAGGGCGCCACCGAGGCGATCTCCGAGGTGGGCGGCTACTCGGTCGAGGTGGGCGGCAAGCGCGCCTACCTGCTGCAGACGGCGGAGAAGGGCATCGCCTGGCTGCGCCTGATCGCCGACGGTACGGCCGGGCACGGCTCGCAGGTCAACCCGGACAACGCCGTGACCGAGCTCGCGGCCGCCGTCGCGCGCATCGGGCAGCACGCCTGGCCGTACACGATCACGCCGACCGTGGACGCGCTGCTGCGCGGCGTCGGGGACCTCACGGGCCTTCCGGTCGACTACGAGGACCCGGCGACCATCGACGCGCTGGTCGCGGCGCTGGGCCCGGTCGCGAAGTTCGTGGGCGCCACGGTGCGCAACACGTCCAACCCGACCCAGCTCGACGCCGGCTACAAGGCCAACGTCATCCCCGGGCGTGCAGAAGCGGCGATCGACGTGCGCCTCCTGCCGGGCCAGGAGGAGTCGGGCATGGCGACGCTGCGCGAGCTCGCCGGCCCGCGCGTGCGCATCGAGCCGATCCACCTGGACACGGCGCTCGAGGTGCCGTTCAGCGGGAACCTGGTGGACGCCATGGTCGCGGCGATCGACGCCGAGGACCCGGGCGCGAAGGTGCTGCCGTACACGCTCTCGGGCGGCACGGACAACAAGTCGCTCCACCGGCTCGGGATCACCGGCTACGGGTTCGCGCCGCTGCAGCTCACGAACGACCTCGACTTCGCGGGCATGTTCCACGGCGTGGACGAGCGCGTACCCACCGAGGCCCTGAAGTTCGGCACGCGCGTCCTGGACCGCCTCCTGACCACCTGCTGACCCCGCATCGCCGAAGTAGAGCGCCTGTCCGGGTCTCCCCGGCGTGGACCAGGAGACCCGGACAGGCGCTCTACTTCGGCGAACCGGGGGTCAGTCGAGGGTCGAGGAGACTCTGATGATCTTGCGGCGGAGCCAGACCTTACGTCTGCCGCCGATGTAGAGAAGGGTCCTTGCCAGCTCCCAACGGCCGTACTCGGCCTCTTCGGTGAGCAGTCGGCGGGCGTCCGGCACGCTGGTGTCCGGATCGAACGTCACGATGCGGTACTCGTACTGGCTGTGCTTGCGGAACACGGAGCCGTCTCTCGCCATCTGATGCACCGTCCTCGGGTCACGGGTGAGGTCAGTTTATGCCGTTTTCCAACCGGGGCCGGCAGCGACATACTTCGTAGCGCCCATTGTGACCCCACCGGGCCGCCGAGCACAGTGACCGAGGTCGCACCTGGTCGCGTGTCGCGGCGGAGCGCGGCCATGTTCCCTGGTCAGGGATCCGGACAGATCCGGCACCGCACGGCCCCGACCGGGCGGCGCCACCCCCGGGATATCCGCAGTAACGATCACGAATTGCGATCCCGCTGGCCTGAACCTGGCGCTACAGTTCAAGGCATGACCGTTGAACCGCGTGCCGCGCTAGATCGCCTCATTGCCGCACTCGAGGCCCATCACCACGCGGTCGCCACTCGCCGGAGTGACGACGACCCCGCCGTCGACGACGCGTACGACGTGCTCGCCGACGCCTACGAGGTGTACGAGGACTCCCTGGCCACGGTGTTCGGCGAAGTGACGCCGTTCTACCTGGCCGACGAGGTCGATGACGACGACGAAGACGATGACGACGAGGACCTCGAGGACATCGACTTCGACGACGACCTGGACGAGGCAGAGGAATCCGTGGAGGAGGACGAGCCGCAGCCTGCGCAGCAGCGCTGACCCGGCACCGACGCGGGCACGGACTCGGGCAGGGACGCGGGCACGGTCACCAGCGTTCCGGGTAGCCGATCTCGGGGGCGGAGACGTCGTCGAGGGCGGCATGCACCTCGTAGGGCAGCTCGAGGCTCGCGGCCTCCAGCGACGAGCGGAGCTGCGCGGGCGTCCGCGCGCCCACGATCGCCGACGCGATGCCCTCGCGCTCCAGCAGCCACGCGATGGCGACCTCCCCGGCGGTACGGCCGAGCCCTTCGGCGGCGGTCGCCACCGCCTCGACGACGGCGGACGCGGAACCCTCCAGGTACGGCTGCACGAAGCCGGCGAGGGCCCCGGCCGCCCGGGAGTCCGCCGGGATGGCGCGCCGGTACTTGCCGGTGAGCACGCCGCGCCCGAGCGGTGACCAGGCGAGCAGCCCGGCGCCCAGGGCGTCCGCGGCGGGCAGCACGTCGCGCTCCACGCCGCGCTGCAGCAGGGAGTACTCGAGCTCGACGGCGGCCAGGCCGACGTCCGGCTCGAGCAGAGTCGCGACACGCGCCGTGGCCCAGCCCGGGTGGTTGCTCAGCCCCACGTAGCGGGCACGCCCCGTGGTGACGGCGATGCGCAGCGCGTTGCAGGTCTCCTCGAGCGAGGTGTGCGGGTCGGGGCAGGCCACGAGGAACAGGTCGACGTGGTCGGTCCCCATGCGCCGCAGCGACTCGTCGAGGCTGTCGAGCAGGGCGCCGCGCGAGGCGTCCACGACGCGGCCCGAGCCGCCGTCGGGCCGCGACTCCGAGCGGATGCCCGCCTTGGTGGCGAGCACGAGCTCGTCGCGCGCCACCTTGCCGGACAGCAGCGTGCCGATGACACGCTCGGAGTCGCCGTCGGCATAGCTGGCGGCGGTGTCGACGAGGCTGCCGCCGGCGTCGAGGAAGTCCCGAACCTGCTCGGCCGCGTCGATCTCGTCGGTGTCGCGGCCCCATGTCATGGTCCCGAGCCCGAGTTCGGAGACCCGTAGGCCAGACCTGCCTACGCGGCGTCGTTCCATGTCGGGCAGGCTACCTTCGGCCCTGGCGGGTGCGTCCGGAGGCGCGCCGTGGGGTAGTGTCACCGCCCGTGACTCCCTGGGAAGCGATTCTTCTGGGCCTGGTCCAGGGCCTTACCGAGTTCCTGCCGATCTCGTCGTCGGCCCACCTGCGGATCGTCGGTGAGCTGATCGGCTCGGGCGATCCCGGCGCGGCCTTCACCGCGATCACGCAGATCGGCACCGAGCTCGCCGTGATCATCTACTACCGCAAGAAGATCGGCGCGATCCTCGTCGCCTGGTTCAAGGCCCTGACGGGCGCGAACGGCAGCGGCTGGCGCGCGCGCACCGGCCTGGGGCCCCGGTCCGGCTCGGTGGACCTGCGGCACGGCCGCCCCGGCTCGGGCGCGGACCACGACGCCGCCATGGGCTGGTACATCATCTTCGGCTCGATCCCGATCGTCCTGCTCGGGCTGCTGTTCGAGGAGGCCATCGAGACCACCTTCCGCAACCTCTGGATCACGGTCTTCACGCTCACGTTCTTCGGGCTCCTCCTGCTCCTGGCCGACATCTTCGGGCGCCAGGAGCGCGAGCTGACGTCGCTCACGGGGCCCAGCGCCCTCGGCTTCGGCCTGGCCCAGGCCCTGGCCCTGGTGCCGGGCGTGTCCCGCTCCGGCGGCACGATCACCGCCGGCCTGACCATGGGCTTCACGCGGAAGGCAGCGGCCGACTACTCGTTCCTGCTCGCGCTGCCCGCCGTGCTGGGCTCGGGCTTCTACCAGCTCTTCAAGACCCTCGGCGAGCCGCTCCCGCCGGGGGCCCCCGGCTGGGGCGCCACGATCATCGCGACGATCATCGCGTTCGGCGTCGGCTACGCGGTCATCATCGGCTTCCTCAAGATCATCGGGAACTACTCCTACAAGCCGTTCGTGTTCTACCGGTTCGCCCTCGCCGGCGCCGTCGTGTGGCTGCTCATGTCGGGCACCATCGACGCGACCGGCGGCGTCGCGTAGAACACATCCCCGGCGCCCTGACGTGGTCCGGGAGTGCCGTGGGCGGCGGTTATCGTTGGTCGGTGCACGCCTGGCCCACACCCCAAGTCCCGGAGCTTCCCGGCTTCCCCGTCTCCGACCCGGTGCGGGTCCACGACTCGTCGACCGGTGAGCTCGTCGAGGCGGCGCCGGGGCCCCAGGCCCGGCTGTACGCGTGCGGTATCACGCCGTACGACGCCACCCACATCGGGCACGCGAACACCTATGTCGCGTTCGACCTGCTGGTCCGCGCCTGGCGCGACGCGGGCAAGGACGTCGTCTACACCTCGAACGTGACCGACGTCGACGACCCGCTGCTGGAGCGCGCGACGGCGACGGGCGTCGACTGGCGCGAGCTCGCGGCGTCCCAGACCGCGCTGTTCCGCGAGGACATGACGGCGCTCGGCGTCATCCCGCCGCAGACGTGGACGGGGGCCGTCGAGTCCGTGCCCGACGTCGCGCAGGCCGTTGCCGCCATGCTCGAGTCGGGCGCCGCGTACCGCGTGCCGCTGGAGCCGGGTGCGGGCGGTACGACGCCGGAGCTGGGCGACGTCTACGCCGACCTCACCGCCGACCCCCGCTTCGGGACCGTCGCGCGGCTCGATCGCTCGCAGGCGCTCGCCGACTTCGCCGAGCGCGGCGGCGACCCCGGCCGCGAGGGCAAGAAGGACCCGCTCGATCCGCTGCTGTGGCGCCGTGAGCGTCCGGGCGAGCCGGCATGGGACGGCGGTCCGCTGGGCACCGGACGCCCCGGCTGGCACATCGAGTGCGCGGTGATCGCCCGGGACGGGCTCGGCCTGGCCGCGGGGGAGCGGTTCGACGTGCAGGGCGGCGGCTCCGACCTGCTGTTCCCGCACCACGAGATGTCGACGTCGCACCTGCGCGTGCTGTGTCCGGTCCCCGAGGGCGCAGAGCCCGCAGGGGCGCGTACGCACGTGCACGCGGGCCTGGTCGGCTACGAGGGCGAGAAGATGAGCAAGTCGCTCGGGAACCTCGTCCTGGTCTCCCGCCTGCGCGAGGCCGGACACGACCCGATGGCGATCCGGCTGGCCCTGCTGGCCCATCACTACCGCACCGAGTGGGAGTGGGACGAGACCTCCATGCCCGACGGCGAGGCGCGGCTCGTCCGGTGGCGTGACGCGGTCTCGGGCAACGGCGGCCCGTCGGCCGACGCGACCCTCGCCGCGGTCCGCGCGGCGCTCGCGAACGACCTCGACGCGCCGTCCGCGCTGGCGGCCGTCGACGCCTGGGCCGAGGTTTCCCTCGACCCCACGCGGGATACGTCCGCGGACGAGGAGGGCGCTCCGGGAGTCATGGCCCGTACGGTAAATGCCCTGCTCGGAGTGCGTCTTTAAGCAGTTGAGTGTCCGGTTTGCGCCAGGTAGGCCAGCGCCACGCCAGACGCCGGACGGGTTAGTTTTGACCCCTGCTTCCGTTTGTATTTAACCCGGGGCAGGATGGGGAACATGACGGAGTACGAGGAAGACTTCACGGGTGAGACCCGGGTCACCGTCACGACGACGCCCCGGTGCAGCACGCGCTATCGCGTGGTGCGCAACGGACCAGGATATGCACCGGTCTATGACCGCGTAGAAGACGCCGCACGGTGTCTCGAGACGTGGGTGGGATTTCACGGTCCGGACGCCGGAGTGCGGATCGAACCAATTTCCAGCAGCGTGTGAACCCAACCGTCGAAACCGAATGAAAGAGGCCTGAGCCCGCTGGGCTCAGGCCTCTTTTGCTGTGTCGGTCGATTGCCGGTCAGAGCTTCTCGGGACCGCTGTCCTTGCCTCCGGTGTCGCGCCGGCGCAGGTAGCGCTCGAACTCCCGCGCTATCGCGTCGCCCGAGGCCTCCGGGAGCTCGGCGGTGTCCTTCGCCTCCTCGAGCTGCGCCACGTACTCGGAGATCTCCGAGTCCTCGGACGCCAGCTCGTCCACGCCGTGCTGCCAGGCCGCGGCGTCGTCGGGCAGCTCACCCATGGGGACCGGCTCGCCCAGGATCTCCTCCACGCGCGTGAGGATGGCGAGCGTCGCCTTGGGCGACGGCGGGTTGGCGACGTAGTGCGGCACCGCCGCCCACAGGCTCACCGACTGCAGGTCGCGCTGGGCCGCCTCGTGCTGCAGCACGCCGACGATCCCGGTCGGTCCCTGGTACGTGTTGGCCTCGATGTCGAGCACCGCCTGCAGGCCAACGCTGTCCGACGTCGCGGTCATCGGGATCGGCCGCGTGTGCGGCACGTCGGCCAGCAGGGCGCCGAGCGTGATCACCGTCCGCACCCCGAGGTCGTCGGCCACCTGCAGCAGCTCCTCGCAGTACTTGCGCCAGCGCATCGACGGCTCGACGCCGTGCACCAGCACCACCTTGCGCTCGCCCACCTGGGCCACCGAGATGGACGTCGTCGGCCAGGTGATGGAGCGTTTGCCGTCGTCGTCCAGCGAGATGTACGGCCTGTTGACCTGGAAGTCGTGGAACTCCTCAGGGTCCAGCTCTGTCACCTTCTCTGCGCCCCACACCTCGGCCAGGTGCGTGAGGGCCGACGTGGCAGCACTCCCCGCGTCGTTCCAACCTTCGAAGGCAGCGAGGAGCACGGTCTGGCGAGGCGAGGCCTGCTCCGGCTGCTCGTGATGCGCGTCGGTCATCCCCCCAGCCTATGGTGTGGGGCGCCCGGCGTGGCCAGGGGCGCGGTCGCGTTCGCCGACGGGCGAATTGGCGCGCGGACGTCGCCGGCAGGTCCGAGGGACAGGTCAGAGCACCGGGACGCCGGCGCGCAGCGCGCCCCGGACCTGGACCTCGACGCCGCGCCAGGTACCGGTCCAGAGCGTGTAGCCGGGTTCCATCATGCGCTGGTCGATCGCGTGGTCGAGGCCCAGCGCGCGGGCGATGCTCTCGCCGTCGTCCAGGTGCCAGGGCTGCAGGCACACCCGCTCCGGCGTGACCGTCAGTACCTCTATCCAGTCCGCGCGAACGTGCCGCAGCAGATCGATGACATCGCCGAGACGTTCGGTGACCGACTGCGTCGCAATGGGGTTCACGAGACTCTCCGGAGCGTGGATCGGGCAGGGGACGGCACGAAGGTGGGCACGGGGCAACTGGCTGAGACAACTGTGCGTCAAAGCACGGGACGTGCCATCGGCAGCGCTCGGGACGTTTCGGTGATAGATACGTCCCTGGGGGTATTCACGATGAGAAATCAACGACTGGTCGCAGCGATGGCTCAGGCAGGCCTGAGCCAGGTGCGGCTGGCTGCTGCCGTGGGCGTGGACCCGAAGACGGTCGAGCGCTGGGTGGCCCAGGGCCGCACGCCGCACCCGCGCCATCGGGTGGCGGTGTCCGACGCCCTGGGCTGCGACGTGGCCGCGCTGTGGGGCGACGTCGACCGGGCCGAGGCCGCGGCGCAGGAGATCGTCGGGGTGTACCCGGCGCGCCGCGCCATGCCGGCCGGCACCTGGCGCGCCTTCCTCGCAGGCGTGGAGCAGCGGTTCGAGCTGCACGCGTTCGCCGCGACGTTCCTGCCCGACCAGACCCTCGACCTCACGACGGAGATCGTCACCATGGCGGCGCGTGGCGTGCAGGTGCGGCTGCTGCTCGGTGACCCGGAGGGCGCCGCTGTCGCCGTCCGCACGCAGGAGGAGGGCGGCACGGGCCTCGCCGGGCGGATCGCGCTGGTGCTGGCCTACCTGGCGCCCGCGCTCGGCACACCGGGCGTCGAGGTGCGTCTGCACGACCGTACGCTCTACGCCACGACGTTCCGGTTCGACGACGACCTGCTGGTCAACACCCACGTGTGGGGCTCGCCCGCCGGGGCCAACCCGCTGCTGCACCTCAAGGACGGTCCGGAGGCATCGATGGCGCCCGCCTACCAGGCCGGGTTCGAGCGGGTCTGGGCGGCCGCCAAACCTCTGGAGGCATGGCCTCGGACGGAGGACTCGGACAGGGTGGCGTGATGATGCGGTTCGACTACTTCGACGACCCTGCCGCTCCGCCCGTGAACTCCGTGGTCCCGTCGGTGACGGTGGCGGTCCGGGACGACGTCGGACGGCTGCTGCTCATCCACCGCACCGACAACGACCTCTGGGCGCTGCCCGGCGGGGGTATCGACCCCGGGGAGACGGTCCGCGAGGCCGGCGTCCGCGAGACCGAGGAGGAGACCGGGTACCGCGTGCGGATCACCGGCCTGGTCGGGATCTACACCGATCCCCGGCACGTGATCGTGTACTCGGACGGCGAGGTCCGCGCCCAGTTCTCCATCTGCATGCGCGGCACGGTCACCGGGGGCGCGGCACGGACCTCGCTGGAGTCGAGCGAGGTCGTGTGGCAGCAGGTCGACAGGCTCGGCGAGCTGGAGATCCACCCCTCCATGCGGCTGCGGATCGAGCACGCGGTGGACCCGGCGCGGACGATGCCCTTCCTGACCTGACCGGGCTCACCCGAGGCTGCTGGGCCTCATCTGACGGGCCTCACCTGACGGGCCTCACCTGAAGGGCAGCCCCAGCCGGCGCTCGATCCCGGACACGAGCCGGCGCAGCCGTGGCTCTGCGTCGTGCATGCTGCGCGACACGAGGTGGCCGGGCGGGTAGCGGTCGTAGATGCGCTCGAACCGCTCGTCGACGGTTACCGGCTCGCCCCGGGCCGACGTGGTCATGTCGCAGTAGGTGAGCAGGTCCAGCAGCTCGGGGGCCGGCTCGGGGAACTCGCGCCGCAGCGCGTCGTCCAGGCCGCGCTCCGCGGCCTCGACGGTGGCCTCCGTGTGGTGCGCGACGAGACCGCTCAGCTCCGCCGGTGCCCCCAGCCGCGCGAGGTAGCGGGCGCCGTCGAGCTGGTGCAGGCCGGTGTCCAGGGCCGCGGCGGCGTAGCCGATGTCGTGCAGGTAGGCGGCTGAGACGAGCAGGTCCGGGCTGCCGAGCACGCGCGCGACCTGCTCGGCACGGCGGCCGACGCCTCTCGAGTGCGCGAGGCGGTCGGCGCCGGGCTCGAAGAGCGCGGTCAGCAGTGCCTGTGCGCCCGCGGGGTCCAGCTCCCGCGGGATGGTTCCGTGCATCGGTTCACCGTAGATCGCCGTGCCGCGCACGGCGCGACGGGCGGCGAAGGGCGCGGTCAGGGGACGTGTGCTGGTCTGCATCCTGAACCTCCGTCGTCAGAGCTCCGGTCGGCCGTTGACTATCCAGTCGCGGACCATCGCCGTCGTGCGGTGGTGGCCGGCGAGCGCGGCGTCGCGCGTGGCGTGCAGCTCTGCGTACTCCTCGGTGCAGTCGAGCTTGTCGTCCTCGGACAGGATGCCGTCCGGGTCGAGCCGCTCGACGAAGACCATCGTCTCGTAGATCAGCGGGGTACGGCCGTGAGCGTGGCCGTTGTCGTCGTCCGCCGAAGCCGTGGAGTCGATACCGGTCCAGACGGTGGAGACGTGGTAGAAGCCGATGTGGTCGCGCGCGACGTGGCCGCTGCCGGCCCCGCGGCGCAGCACCGACCACTGGTCCTGGGTGATCGGGTTGCCGTCGAGGTCGTAGTACGTCCGCTGCGAGAGTCGCTCGAAGAAATCGGGTCCGAACACGGTCATTCCTCCTCGTCGGTGCTACCGGGTCGTCGGCCATGGCCGCCGATCGTGGGCCAGCATCACCCAGGACGTCGCAGTGCGCGCGGTGAGGCTGTGAGTTGCGTGGTCCGCCGACCGGCGCGTTTGCCCGGCCCGCGGGGCAAGGGCTCCGCTATCGTCCAGGGTCGTGACCAGGTGGCGGCGGTGAGGGCGACGCTCGAGCAGCTCACCGCCGTCGTGGGGGAGCTGACCGGTCGCGCGGCCGGAACCGGGCGTCCGGCGGGGTCGGTGCGCCCGACCGCGCTGAACGGCTGGCGGACCCAGGACTGGCACGTCGCCCTGCTGGAGGTCCCGCTCGACGAGCGCGCGTACGCGGACCGGTTCCAGGTGTCCCGCCGCGCGGAGATCGAGGACCTGTGGCGCTGGTGGTCGGAGCGGGACGCCGCCTGTCCGCTCGATCCGCGTGCCGTCGGGTTCCTCGGCTTCTACCTGCTCACCCTGGTCGCCATGCACTGCTCGGACCGCATGCGGTTCCACGGTGATGCGGCGCCGGACGTCACGCTGGCGGGCACGACGGCGCAGGACCTGAGCGCCGCGCTGGTGGCCGATCCCGACGTGCGCCGGGCCATCGTCGCGCTGCACGATCCGGACGCGCCGCTGAGCACGCGCGGCGGAGGGGCGAAGGGCTCGCGGGCGGGCGCTGCGCCGTCCGCCGCGACGCGGGCGGAGTGGGCGGCGATCGACGTCGCGAGCCTCGAGTTCTACCGGCACGGCACGACGTCGATCATCCTCACCGGCCGGGCCGCCGCACCGTCGCAGGGCCGGACCGCCGCGTTCGCGCTGAAGTGCCTGATCCACCCGTACCGCGCGATCCCCGTCATCACGGCCGCGACGCGGGGCTACCTCGCCGAGCACGGCAGGCTCGACGCCGAGGACAGCTCGCCGGCGGTGCGCGTGTGGGCCAGCCACGACAGCTGGATCCTCATGGACCTGATCCGTGGTCGCACGCTCGGCGAGCACCTGGCGCACCTGGCGACCACCCGGCCGCCGGCCCCCGCGCGGGAGATCCTCCGTACCGTCGACACGGATGCGCTCCGCGAGGTGGGCGGCGCCCTCCTGACCGCGCTGGCCGACCTCGAGCGGGAGGGTCGCCGGCACGACGACCTCACGCCGTCGAACATCATCGTCGAGACGGAACGGGAACAGGAGCCGGACCGGTTCCGCCTGCGATTCGTCGACCTGGGTGTCAGCTATCTGCACGCCCGGTCGATCGCGGGCCAGGTCAGAGGTGACGGGGCGTACGCGGCGCCGGAGGTGCGGCGCGACGGCGTCGGGCACCCGCGCGCCGACCTCTACTCGCTGGGCGCGCTGCTGATCAGCGTCGCGGGGATCCCGCACAACGCGGACGGCACGGTGCCCGACCAGTTCTACGTGGCCGCGGTCGGCCTGGCCAGGCTGCTGGAGGACCTGACGGACGCCGACCCGCGCCGCCGGCTGCTCGTCACGCCGGTCGATCCGGCCGCCCCCACGTTCGAGCAGGTGGGCAGGGTCTTCCGGGACGAGGTGGCGATCCTCGAACAGGACGGCAGGGAGCGCCCGCGCAGCCGTCTCCAGCGGCTGGTGGACCTGTCGCCCGGCGCCGGGACGGTGGCCCGGCAGCGGCGGATGCTGCAGGTACGCAGCGGCCAGGTGCGCGACCGCACCAGTGCGGTACACCTGCGGCAGGCCCGGCGGCTGCGGCGGTGGGCCTGGCTCTGTGCCGTGCTCCTGTGGTCCGCGACCGCGCTGGTCGTGACGTGGTGGTCACGCGACCTGGGGCTGTCCTGGCAGGCGAGGTGGTTCGAGATGGCGGACGAGGTGTCCGGCACGTCAGGGATCGGTCTGGGGTTCCTCGACGACGTCCGGGCGGACGACTACCCGATCCCCGACCCCTGGGGAAACCTCCCGGTACGCCTCGTCACGCTGACGTTCGCGCTGGTCAGTGCTCGGTTGTACCTGAACGTCTTCGCCGAGCTGAGCACGGTCTGGGCGGTGCCGCGCGGGCGGGCTGCGAGGGTGCGGGCAGTGGCCGCGGAGGTGGGCCTGCGGTCCCTGGCGGTCCTGCCGGCGGTCTACGTGGTGCTGCCGACGCTCGTGCAGCGTGACTGGTGGCCGCTCGGCACCCTGGTCGGGCACGTCACCTTCGCCGTGGTCGTCCAGGCCTGCCTCTGGTTCGCGTGGGACACGAACGCGCGCGCCCGTGCCGCGGGGCTCTCGTCGGTGCCGCGGGGCGAGATCGCCACGCTCGGGCGGCTGGCGGCGTGGCAGCCGACCGTGGCGGTCTACCTGGTCCCGATCGTGGGCATCGGCACGCTGCTGTCGCTGGGGCTGGTGCACGACGAGCTGGTCTACGCGTGCTTCGTCAGCCTCATCAACCTGGGCATCTTCTACCCGAAGAGCGCCGGGACGGACGCGCCCTACATCCGCGCCGGCATGAACCGGGCGGCGCTGGCAGCAGAGCGGCTGGAGCGCCTGGAGACCGCGCGCCTGCGCTGACTTCTGCCGGCGAGGGGACGCCCGAGCGAGATTCCTCGCCCGAAACGGGAGTAAATGTCGGATTGCTCCGCCACGAATCACACTGGGAGGTGCGCAGAGGACCCCTGGTTCGGGCGAGTATGAAGTAATGGGCAACCTGCGAAATCACCGGGCACTGCTGTCTGCTGTCGGAGCGTTCGTCGTCGCCGGCGCCGGGAGCGGCATCGCCTGGTCCCAGGCCGAGCGCAGCAGCGAGCCCGCTGACGTGCTGCTCGACGCCGTGGAACACAGCGAGTCGACGATGCGCGACTACATCGACGAGATCGCGCAGCGGTTCGACGAGATAGAGGCGACCTCCGACGCCCGGCAGCAGGAGGAGCTCGCCACCGCGTTCATGAAGGACGTGCCCGCGCTGGCCGAGGACGCGCGGGCCGAGGTCCTGACGGCCAAGGAGGACGCCGAGGCCGTGAGCCTGCCCGACGGCGGCGAGCTAGACCGCGCCCGCGACGCCTACGTGGCGCACATCGACGCATGGATCGCGGAGTACGACGAGGCGATGGTCTCCCCGGTCGGCGTCGTGGAGATCGAGCCCGTCGTGAACCGGACGTTCGACCAGGCGGTCGCCGCGTTCGACCGGACCGAGCTCGACGCCGGCCAGGCGGAGCGCGCCGAGCGGCTCCTCGCGGACTGAAGCCGTCCGGCGCTCGCCTCAGCCCTGGCGGCTCGTGTCCTGGCGGCTCACGTCCTGCCCTCTCATGTCTTGGCGGCTCATGTCCCGCCAGCTCATGGGGGAGAGGCTGAGGGCGGCGTCCGCCACCCGTTTCGCGACCTCCGTGCGCAGGGCCGCGTAGGACGAGTCGATCCACTCCTGCACCCCGGCCTGGCCGCCGTGCCGGTACTCGACCGCCTGGACCAGACACTCCAGCTTGTCCGCGTCGCGCGCGCACCGCGCCTCGGGCGTCTGCTGCGCCTCGAACTCGGTCACGGCGTCGACGACGGTCGCTGCTGCGGCGGCCGGCAGGGGAGCGACCTGGTCCCGCGTGACCGCGACGTTGTCCGGCTTGGTGACGTACGGGCGGGCCGTGTGGGGCAGGTCGGTGATGCGGGTCTCCTGGGAGTCGTGCCAGAGCGCGAGGTAGGCGGCGCGCGCCGGGTCGGCGCCCTCCTCGGCGGCCAGCAGCGCCGCGAGCTGCGCGACCCGCAGGCTGTGCTCGGCGACGGACTCCGGGTCCCGCACCCCGACCTGCCACCAGCCGGAACGACGCAGGCGCTTGAGCACGCCCATCTCGAAGGTGAAGGCGGCGATGCCGGATGCGGCGGTGTGCGTCATGGCGCTATCGTCCGGCATTCCCGCGTGGCTCGTCGGCTCGTCACACGCGGGACCCTCGCTGGTTACCGGCCGTACAACGTCGACACCTACGATGTGCCGGTGCCTCGCGACTCCTCCGCAGTCCTTCCTGCCGCCGTCCTGTTCGACATGGACGGCACCCTCGTCGACACCGAGCCCTACTGGATGCGCGCCGAGCGCGAGATCGTCGCGGCGCACGGTGCGACCTGGACGCACGAGGACGCCCTCGGCGCCGTCGGGCAGGCGCTCCTGACCACGGGCACCATGCTGCGCGACGCCGGCGTGCCGCTCGAGCCCGCCGAGATCGTGACCTGGCTCGTGGCCCGCGTGAACGAGCAGCTGCGCGAGAGCGTGCCGTGGCGGCCCGGCGTCCTGGAGCTGCTCGAGGAGCTGCGCGCCGCGCAGGTCCCGTGCGCGATAGTCACCATGTCCTACCGCAGCCAGGCCGAGGTGGTGGCCGACGGCGCACCCGCCGGAACCTTCGCCCACCTCGTCACCGGTGACGAGGTCACCCACGGCAAGCCTGACCCGGAGCCGTACCTGGTGGCCGCCGGCCTGTTCGGTGCCCGGCCGGAGGACTGCGTGGCCATCGAGGACTCCCACCCCGGGATCACGTCCGCGCTCGCCTCGGGTGCGCGCACCCTGGGCGTGCCCGCCGAGGTGCCCGTGCCGCCCCGGCCGGGCCTCAACCGGGCGGCCTCGCTCAAGCAGATCGACCTCGAGACGCTCGCGCGGATCGCGTCGGGCGAGGTCATCGACCTGCTGGGCTGAGCTCGTCCGCTGAGCCGGCCCGCTGAGCCAGCCCGACGGTTGGTACCGCCGCAGCGTCAGACGGTGATACCCAGGCGGAGCGGGATCGCGCCCTCCGGGACCTCCGGGGGAGTGCCACCGAACTCCGGGCACAGCGACTGGTGCGCGCACCAGCCGCACAGCTTCGTCCGCCGAGGCTTCCACACGCCGGTCCGGGCGGCGTCCTCGATGGCCGACCAGATGGTGCGGATCTTCTGCTCGGTGTGCTCCAGCTGCTCGACGGTCGGCTCGCCGCGCAGCACCTGGCCGTCACCCAGGTACACGAGCTGCAGCATCTTGGGCAGCACCCCGCGCTCGCGCCACAGGACGAGCCCGTAGAACCGCATCTGGAACACCGCCGACGACTCGTAGCCCGGCCGCGGCGACTTGCCGGTCTTGTAGTCGACGACCCGCACGGCGCCGGTCGGCGCGACGTCCAGGCGGTCCACGATGCCGCGCAGCAGCGGGCCGCCGTCGAGCTGTGACTCCACCAGGAGCTCCCGCTCCGCCGGCTCGAGCCGGTTCGGGTCCTCCAGCGTGAAATAGGTGCCGAGCAGGGAACCGGCGCCCGCGAGCCAGCCCGCCCGGTCCTGCCCGTCCGGGCCGACCCCGTCCGTGAACAGCGACGTGTACCGGTCGTCCGCCTCCAGCAGCCGGTCCCACTCGCCGGGCAGCAGGTCGTTCGCCGCGGCCAGGGTGCGCTCACCCAGCGGGGCGTCGTACAGCCGCTCCAGCACCGAGTGCACCAGCGTCCCGCGCGCCGCGGCGGCCGACGGGGGCTCCGGCAGCCGGTCCACCGTGCGGAACCGGAACAACAGCGGGCACTGCATGAAGTCGTTCGCGCGGGACGGCGACAGAGCCGGTGGCCGCGACGGTGCACGCACGACCGACACGGTGTCGACCGCCTCCGCCGTCACGTCCGGGACCGGCTCCTGGGATACCTCCGTCGTCGTCATGGCCCCAACCCTAGGTGCGGTCACCGACATCCCCGGGCAGCCATCCACAGCGCGCCGTACCCCCGACGGCGACAGGGCGGTTAGGTTTGTCCGGTGACCACCTCGGAGCCCGCCTCCACGCCCGCAACTCCCGCCCCGCAGCGCTCGAAAGGGTTCGTCATCGGCCGCGTGGCCGGGGCACCAGTCATCGTCACGCGGTCCTGGTTCCTCGCAGCACTCGTCCTGACCCTCCTGTTCGCTCCCACGGCGGAGGCGCTCTCGCCGGGGCTCGGCGCGGGTGCCTACGCCGTCGCGTTCGTGTTCGTGCTGCTTCTGTTCGGCTCCGTGTTCCTGCACGAGGCCGCGCACGCACTGGTCGCCAGGGCACGCGGCCAGAACGTGACCGAGCTCGCCGTCACGCTCTGGGGCGGCCACACCGCCTACACCGGTGGCCTGGGCCGACCGCTCGACGGCTTCCTCGTCGCCGTCGTCGGGCCACTGACAAACCTGGCGCTCGCGGCCGGATTCTGGCTTGCGTGGGACCCCACGGCCGTGCAGAACGTGCCGATGCTCCTGCTGTTCGCCGGCGCGGCGTCCAACGCTTTCGTCGGCGCGTTCAACCTGCTCCCCGGCCTGCCGCTCGACGGGGGCCAGATCCTCGAGTCCATCGTCTGGGCCGTAACGGGAAAGCGCACGACCGGCACGATCGTGGCCGGCTGGGTGGGCCGCGTCGTCGCCGTCGGCGTGCTGGTCTGGGCGCTGGCGGTGCCGTTCCTGCAGGGCACGACACCGCGCCTCACCACCGTCCTCTGGTCAGCGCTCATCGGGGCGTTCCTCTGGGCCGGCGCGGGCGCCGCGATCACGAACGGGCGGCGCAGGGAGGCGGTCGACGGGCTGACCGCCGCCGGGCTCGCCGGACCCGCCGTCCTCGTGCCGCTCGGCTCGACCGTCGCCGATGCCCTGGACGCCCGGGCGGCGGCAGCGGGCGGCGGCACGCCGTCGCACTACGTGGTGGTCGTGGGGCACGGCGACCTCCCGATCGCGGTGATCGACGGCGGCGCCGTCACGGCGGTCCCGGAGTCGGCCCGCGGCGTGACCCTGGTCGACGCCGTGGCCGTGCCGTTCGTGCCGGGGTCGGCCGTGCCCCCGGCGCTGTCGGGCACCGACCTGCTGACGCAGCTGGCCCAGCGGTCGGGCGGAGCGAGGCTCGTCCCGGTCGTCGACGACGGCCGGGTCACCGGCGTGCTCGACCTCGCAGACGTCGCCCGGGCGATCCGCGCCACCTGACACTCCGCCTTGGCCCGGGCCGGGCCGAACCCGGCGCACGCGCGGCCCCGGCCCAGCGCCTAAGATGGTCGGTCGTGACCACACCCACCGACACCCCTGTCGCCACCGGCGCCGAGCAGCGCCGCGGCCCGTTCCGAGTGGGCGACAAGGTCCAGCTGACCGACCCCAAGAATCGCCTGCACACCATCACGCTGCAGCCCGGCGGCACGTTCCACACGCACCGCGGCTATTTCAAGCACGAGCAGCTCATCGGGCAGCCCGAGGGCTCCGTGGTGGTCAACACCGCCAACATCGAGTACCTCGCCCTGCGCCCGCTGCTGGCCGACTACGTGCTGTCGATGCCCCGCGGCGCAGCCGTCGTGTACCCGAAGGACGCCGCGCAGATCGTCGCCATGGCCGACATCTACCCGGGCGCGTGTGTCGTCGAGGCCGGCGTCGGCTCAGGCGCGCTGACGATGTCCCTGCTGCGTGCGGTCGGCGACGCCGGGCACGTGCACTCGATCGAGCGGCGCGAGGACTTCGCGGCCATCGCCAAGGGCAACGTCGAGACCTTCTTCGGCGGGCCGCACCCGGCGTGGGAGCTGTCCGTCGGTGACCTCTCCGACGTGCTGCCCGAGGTGGCCGAGCCGGGCACCGTCGACCGCGTGGTCCTGGACATGCTCGCGCCGTGGGAGAACGTCGACGCGGTCGCCTCGGCGCTCGCCCCCGGCGGCGTCGTCGTCTGCTATGTGGCCACCACGACACAACTTTCGCGCACAGCGGAAGATCTGCGTGCGGACGGCCGGTTCACCGAGCCGGCGGCCTTCGAGACGATGATCCGCGGGTGGCACCTCGAGGGTCTGGCCGTGCGTCCGGAGCACCGGATGATCGGCCACACGGGCTTCCTCATCATCGCCCGCCGGATGGCCGACGGGGTGGTCGCACCCGAGCGGAAACGGCGTCCTGCCAAGGGTGCGTACCCCGCGACGGCCGAAGCGGAGTGGACTCCGGAGGAGCTGGGGGAGCGCGCCATATCGGACAAGAAGGTCCGCAAGGTTCGCCGTGACCTCGGCGTGGCACCGGAGGACGCGAACCTCCCGCCCGCGTGAACGGGCTGTAACGATCGCGTACCCCGGACGTCTCAAACGGGTGTTCTTACTCCCGGTGTGTCAGTGACTGTGCTTAAGGTGCTGTTCTCGGAGGCGTTTGCGTCATATGGTCGCCTCCCGGGCCCTACGAGAGGGGATGTCATGACCGAGAACACGTCAGGATACAACCATCCCGAGCATGAGTCTTTGCCAAACCGCGACTACGAGCGCCAGATTGCCCTCCTCTCAGCCAAGAACGAGCGTCTGGCGGAGGCACTCCGCGCGGCGCGCGATCAGATCGTCGAGCTGAAGAAGCAGCTCGACGATCTCGCCAAGCCGCCGGGCACGTACGCCGTGTTCCTGGGGGCGCACACCGACGGTTCGGTGGACATCTCGTCCGCCGGCCGCAAGATGCACGTCTCCGCGAGCCCGAGCCTGGACGTCACGCGGCTGAGCCCGGGCCAGGAGGTCAAGCTCAACGAGGCCATGACGGTCGTCGGGGCGGGCGAGTACGAGCGCACGGGCGAGCTGGTGACCGTCAAGGAGATGCTGGGCGGCGACCGCGTGCTCGTGGTCGGCCGTGCCGACGAGGAGCGCGTGGTGCGCCTCGCCGGGTCCTTGATGGACTCCCCGCTCCGGGTGGGCGACTCCCTCACGGTCGACACGCGCAGCGGCTTCGTGTTCGAGATCGTGCCCAAGTCCGAGGTCGAGGAGCTGGTGCTCGAAGAGGTCCCGGACATCGAGTACGAGGACATCGGTGGCCTCGGCCCGCAGATCGAGGCGATCCGCGACGCGGTCGAGCTGCCCTTCGCGCACCCCGACCTGTTCCGGGAGCACGGGCTGCGCCCGCCCAAGGGCGTGCTCCTGTACGGCCCGCCCGGATGCGGCAAGACGCTCATCGCCAAGGCCGTTGCGCACTCCCTCGCCGGGATGGTGGCCCGTGCCAACGGGAGCAACCCCGAGGTGAAGAGCTTCTTCCTGAACGTCAAGGGTCCGGAGCTGCTCAACAAGTACGTCGGCGAGACCGAGCGGCACATCCGGCTGATCTTCGCCCGTGCCCGGGAGAAGGCCAGCCAGGGCATGCCCGTCGTCGTCTTCTTCGACGAGATGGAGTCCCTGTTCCGCACCCGCGGTACGGGCCTCTCCTCGGACGTGGAGACCACCATCGTGCCCCAGCTCCTCGCGGAGATCGACGGCGTGGAGCGGCTCGACAACGTCATAGTCATCGGCGCGTCCAACCGCGAGGACATGATCGACCCGGCCATCCTGCGCCCGGGACGTCTCGACGTGAAGATCAAGATCGAGCGGCCCGACGCCGAGGGCGCCAAGGAGATCTTCGGCAAGTACCTCACCAAGGACCTGCCGATCCACCCCGACGACCTGGCCGAGTACGGCAACAACATGGCCGAGGCGCTCGACGGCATGATCACGTCGGTCGTGTCGCGGATGTACTCGGAGGACGAGGAGAACCAGTTCCTCGAGGTCACCTACGCGTCCGGGGACAAGGAGACCCTCTTCTTCAAGGACTTCAACTCGGGCGCGATGGTCCAGAACGTGGTCGACCGTGCCAAGAAGAACGCGATCAAGGACTTCCTGGCCACGGGGCAGAAGGGCATCCGTGTGGAGCACCTCCTGACCGCGTGCGTCGACGAGTTCAAGGAGAACGAGGACCTCCCGAACACGACCAACCCCGACGACTGGGCGCGCATCAGCGGCAAGAAGGGCGAGCGCATCGTCTTCATCCGCACCATCGTCCAGAAGAAGGGCGAGGGCGCCACGCCGCGCACCATCGACACCGTCCAGAACACCGGTCAGTACCTCTGACAGCACGTCGAGGCAGGGTCCGTGTCCGTCCAGCGGGCGCGGACCCTGCTTGATCGGCGCGACCGGTCAGCGCGGCTGATCAAGTGACCGACCAGCGGGACTACTGCGGCATAGGGTGGTGAACGTGAGCGTACGTCGTGTGATGGGCATAGAGACCGAGTACGGAGTCCTGCAGCCAGGCCGTCCACTGGCCAACCCCATGCTGCTCTCCAGCCAGGTGGTGACGACCTACCGGGCGATCTCCACGCGTTCCGAGGGCCGGGGTGGCAAGGCTCGCTGGGACTACGACGACGAGGACCCGCTGCAGGACGCGCGCGGGTTCCATCTCGACCGCGCCTCGGCGCAGCCTTCGATGCTGACCGACGACCCGGCGCGGCCCGCTCCGTCGGGTCCGGTCACGGGGCAGGTGCCGGTGGTGGAGCCCGGCCTGCCTGGCCGTGGCCGACGCCGGTCCGGCTCGACGCAGGAGGTCGAGCGGCCCGCCGCCGAGGAGTACGACGACCCGAGCGCCGCGAACGTCATCCTGACGAACGGCGCCCGGCTGTACGTGGACCACGCCCACCCCGAGTACTCCTCGCCCGAGGTCATGTCACCCGAGGACATCGTGCGTTGGGACGTCGCCGGCGAGCGGGTGATGCTCGCGGCCCTGCGGGAGCTCGCGGGCTTCCCGGGCAGCGAGGTGGTGCTCTACAAGAACAACGTGGACGGCAAGGGTGCGAGCTACGGCACGCACGAGAACTACCTCGTCGACCGGTCGCTGCCCTTCACGACGCTCGCCGAGCTCATCACGCCGTTCCTCGTCACCCGGCAGGTGTTCACGGGTTCCGGCCGCGTGGGCATCGGCGCGACGAGCGGCACCGCCGGCTACCAGATCTCCCAGCGCGCCGACTACATCGAGGCCGAGATCGGCCTGGAGACCACGCTGCGCCGGCCCATCGTCAACACCCGCGACGAGCCGCACGCCGACCGGCAGCGGTGGCGCCGCCTGCACCTCATCCTCGGTGACGCGAACCTGATGGAGGTGCCCACCTACCTCAAGACGGGCACGACGTCGCTCGTGCTGTGGGTGCTGGAGCACCTCGACGAGCTGGCCGAGGCGGGGGTGGACGCGCGCGCAGAGCTCGGCGCCCTCCGGCTGGCCGACCCGGTGAGCGACGTGCAGAAGGTCTCGCGCGACCTCGCGCTGACCGCGCGGCTCGACCTGACGGACGGCAGGACCATGACCGCGCTCGAGGTCCAGGGCGAGGTCACCGACATCGTCCGGCGGTCCCTGAAGGTGCTCGGTACGGACGCGGAGTCGGACGCCGTGCTCGACCGCTGGGCGTCCGTCGTCGAGCGGCTGGGCACCGATCCGGCGTCCTGCGCGCGAGAGGTCGAGTGGGTCGCGAAGCTGCGGCTGCTGGACCGCCTGCGCTCGCGCGACAACCTGGAGTGGGACCACCCGCGCCTGCACGCCATGGACCTGCAGTGGTCCGACGTGCGGCCCGAGCGGGGCATCTACCACCGGCTGCTCGCCAAGGGGGCGGTGGACCGGCTGGTCGACGAGGAGAGCGTCGCGCGAGCGGTGCAGCACCCGCCGACCGACACCCGCGCCTACTTCAGGGGCGAGGTGATGGCCCGCTACGGGAGCCAGATCTCCGCGGCGAGCTGGGACTCGGTCATCTTCGACGTCGACGGGTCGCAGGCCCTGCAGCGCGTGCCGATGCTCGACCCGACCCGTGGCACGCGCCGTCACATCGGCGCGCTGCTCGACGCGAGCCCCGACGCCGCGGCGTTGCTCGCGGGACTCTCCGGAAGAAGGTGACCGTGGATGTCAGTGTCACCGCCTAGGGTCAATACATGAGGTCAGGGCCTAGGCTTCGAGACCAGTAATACGTCAGTGAATCACCAGGAGGCGATCATGGCCGGTCAGGAAAGAATCAACCCGTCACACGAGGACCGCACTCCGGACGACGACGCGGAGGCCCCGGCGCCCGCCGCTGCGGCGGCGCAGAAGGACGACGACGAGGTCGACGCCCTGCTGGAGGAGATCGACGAGGTGCTGGAGACCAACGCCGAGTCGTTCGTTCGTGGATTCGTCCAGAAGGGTGGGCAGTGACCTGAGCGCGGACCGCACCACAGGACGACTCCCGGACGCGTTCCTGCGTCCGGGATCGTCGTCCTTCGTGGACTTCCTGGCCGAGCACGCCCCCGACCGCCTCCCCATGAACAGAGTCATGCCGGCCGGTGTGACCGACCCGGCGACCCTTGCCCCGCACGCCACCACGATCGTGGCCCTCACCTTCGACGGCGGGGTCCTGCTGGCGGGCGACCGCCGGGCGACCGCCGGGCCGATGATCGCCAGCCGCAGCATCGAGAAGGTGTTCCCGGCCGACGAGTACTCGGCGGTGGGCATCGCCGGTTCGGCGGGTATCGGGCTGGAGCTGGTGCGGCTCTTCCAGCTCGAGCTCGAGCACTACGAGAAGATCGAGGGGTCGCTGCTCTCGCTCACGGGCAAGGCGAACCGCCTGGCCACGATGCTGCGCGCCAACCTGCCCATGGCGATGCAGGGCCTGGCGGTCGTGCCGCTGTTCGCCGGCTACGACCTGGACAAGGAGACCGGCCGCATCTTCAGCTACGACGCCACGGGCGGTCGTTACGAGGAGCACGAGCACCACGGCATCGGCTCCGGCTCGCTCTTCGCCAGGGGCGCCATGAAGAAGCTCTGGCGGCGGGGGATGGACGCGGAGGCCGCCGTCCACGTGGCGGTCGAGGCGCTGTACGACGCAGCGGACGACGACTCCGCTACGGGCGGCCCCGACACCGTCCGCGGGATCTTCCCCGTGGTCGCCACGGTGTCCGCCGACGGCTACCAGCGCGTCGAGGACGCCGAGGTCGCGCGCGTCGCGGAGCACATCGTGGCGCAGCGCCGAGAGAGGGGGCACCTCGCATGAACATGCCGTTCTACGTCTCACCCGAGCAGCTGATGAAGGACCGGGCGGACTTCGCCCGCAAGGGCATCGCCCGCGGCAGGTCCGTGGTGGTGCTCGCCTACGACGGCGGTATCGCGTTCGCCACCGAGAACCCCTCGCGTGCGCTGCACAAGATCTCTGAGATCTACGACCGCATCGCCTTCGCGGCCGTGGGCAAGTACAACGAGTTCGAGAACCTGCGGGTGGCCGGTGTGCGGTACGCCGACATGCGCGGTTACTCCTACGACCGGTCCGACGTGACGGCGCGGGGTCTGGCGAACGCGTACGCGCAGACGCTCGGCACCGTGTTCATCACCGAGTCGAAGCCCCTCGAGGTGGAGATCGTCGTCGCCGAGGTGGGGGCCGAGTCGGCGGACGACCAGATCTACCGGCTCACCTACGACGGCACGGTGGCGGACGAGCACGGCTTCGTCGTCATGGGCGGCCAGGCCGAGCAGCTCGGCCGGCGCGTCAAGGAGGGCTGGCGCGAGGACATGTCGCTCGGCGAGGCCCTGCGGCTCGCGGTGGCGGCCCTGGGCTCGGGCGAGGGTTCGGCGTCGCGCACCATCGAGGCCGCCCAGCTCGAGGTGGCGGTCCTGGAGCGGGACCGGCCGCGCCGGTCGTTCCGACGTCTGACGCGTCAGGTCCTGGCCGACCTGCTCGCCGACGGCGCGGAGCCCGCGGAGGGCGAGACGGTGCCGTCCGACGACCTTCCGCCGTCGGACGACGTCGCGGTGGGCTCGGCGACGCCGGGCCTGGGCACGGCGGACACCGTGCCGCCGGAGGCGACCGATCCCGCCGACGCGGCCGAGACGAGCAGCGAGACGAGCAGCGAGGCCGGCACCGAGACCGGCACCGCCACGCCGGAGGCGGGGGCATCGACCCCGGCTGACGACACCACCGACGAGTCCCCGAGCGAGGAAAAGCCCGACGAGGAGCCGGGTACCTCCGGCGACTCGCCCGGCACCGACCGATAGCAGCACGTTCCGCGAACAGGGAGGGGAAGTCCATGGACCGCAGGATCTTCGGTCTCGAGACCGAGTACGGCGTGACGTGCGCTGCCGACGACGGGCGTGGCCTGTCTGCCGACGAGGTCGCCCGCTACCTGTTCCGGAAGGTGGTGGCGTGGGGCCGTTCCTCGAACGTGTTCCTGAGGAACGGCTCCCGCCTCTACCTCGATGTGGGATCGCACCCCGAGTACGCGACGGCGGAGTGCGACGACGTGCGCCAGCTCGTCTCGTACGACCGGGGCGGGGAACGCATCCTCGAAGGCCTGGTGGCCGACGCGCAGCAGCGCCTCGAGCACGAGGACCTGCCGGGCAAGATCCACCTGTTCAAGAACAACACGGACTCGGCGGGCAACTCCTACGGGTGCCACGAGAACTACCTGGTGCGGCGGTCGGGAGACTTCTCGCGGCTGTCCGACGTGCTCGTGCCGTTCCTCATCACGCGGCAGATCCTGGTCGGGGCGGGCAAGGTGCTCTCGACGCCGCGCGGCGCGGTGTTCTGCCTGTCGCAGCGCGCCGACCACATCTGGGAGGCGGTCTCCAGCGCCACCACCCGGTCGCGTCCCATCATCAACACCCGTGACGAGCCGCACGCCGACGCCGAGCTGTACCGCCGGCTGCACGTCATCGTCGGCGACTCCTCGATGGCCGAGCCCACCACGATGCTCAAGGTGGGTTCGACGGACCTCGTGCTCCGGCTCGTCGAGGCCGGGGTCCCGATGCGGGACCTCACGCTCGAGAACCCGATCCGTGCCATCCGGGAGATCAGCCACGACCGTACGGGCAAGCACGCCGTGACGCTGGCCAACGGCCGGACCATGACGGCCATCGAGATCCAGTCGGAGTACTACGAGCGCGCCCGCGAGCTCGTGGAGGCGAACCTCGAGGTCACGCCGGTGGTCAAGCAGGTGCTCGACCTGTGGGAGCGGGGGCTGCGCGCGCTGGAGGCGGAGAACCTGTCGCTCATCGACCGGGAGCTGGACTGGGCCATCAAGCTCAAGCTCATCCGGCGGTACCAGGAGAAGCACGGCATGGGTCTCGACGACCCGCGCATCGCCCGGCTCGACCTGGCCTACCACGACATCTCCCGCACCGAGGGGCTGTACAACCTGCTCGCGGCCCGCGGCATGGTCGAGCGGGTCACCACCGACCTGGAGGTCTTCGAGTCCACGGCCCTGCCGCCGCAGACCACGCGGGCCAAGCTGCGCGGCGACTTCGTGCGGGCGGCCCAGGAGGCCCGCCGGGACTACACGGTCGACTGGGTGCACCTCAAGCTGAACGACCAGGCGCAGCGCACGGTGCTGTGCAAGGACCCGTTCAAGAGCGTCGACGACCGGGTGGAGCGCCTGATCGAGAGCATGTGAGCGTCGCGGGTGCCCCGGGAGCGGCCACAGGGCCGGTCCCGGGGCACCCGTCGTTCCGGGGGCGCTGTCGCGTCGTGGGAGAATCTGCGGGTGAGTTCCTGGTTACGCGTCATCGTCGGTGCGCTGGCAGCGACGACGGTGGCGGTGACCACGGCGTGCGCGCCCGCGTCCTTGCCGGTGGAGGTCGGTCCCGCACCGACGTCCACCGCCTCGCAGGCGCCGCTGCAGGTCACGGGCACGACCGGCGCCCCGCCCACGCTCGAGTACGAGAAGCCGTTCGCCGTCGTGCAGCCGGGTTCGCGCACGGTCTGGCCGGGCACGGGGGACGTGCTGGAGCGTGACGACCCGGTGCTGCTGAACCTCTACGCGCAGGACGGCAGGGACGGCACGGAGCTGCAGAACACGTTCCGCACCGCGCCCGCGGCGTTCACGATGACCGAGAGGTCGCTCGGCAGCCACCTGTTCGAGTCGCTCGAGGGCGAGCGCGTCGGCGCGCGGCTCACCGTCATGGAGGAGCAGGACGGCGTCCCGGTGCTGCTGGTCGTCGACGTGCTGCCGACCCGCGCGTCCGGCGTCGCGGGAGAGGCACCGGGCAAGAACCTCCCGCAGGTGAGCCTCGACGACCTCGGGGCGCCCACCGTACGCGTCCCGCGCGGCGTCGAGCCGCCGTCGGAGCTGGTCGTGCACCCGCTGATCCGCGGGTCCGGGCAACAGGTGCGCGCCGGCCAGATCCTCACCGTCGAGTTCACGGCAGTGCGCTGGAGCGACGGCGGCGTCGTCGACACGACGTGGACGGAGGACACCCCGCCGCAGTCCGCGGAGATCGGGATCGGCAGGCTGGTCGAGGGCTGGGACCAGGGACTGCTGGAACAGACGGTCGGCTCCCAGATCATGCTGGTCGTACCGCCGCAGGACGGCCATGCCAACACGAAGAGCCAGCTCGCCGGCGAGACAGTCGTGTACGTGATCGACATCCTCGACGCGCACAAGCTCGACCCCCGCGAGGCGGGCGTCGAGGAAGAACCCGAGAAGAAGGAGGGCTGATGTCCGTCGCGATCCGCGTGATCCCGTGCCTGGACGTCGACGCGGGCCGAGTGGTCAAGGGCGTCAACTTCGCCGATCTGCGGGACGCCGGGGACCCGGTGGAGCTCGCTGGCCGGTACGACGCCGAGGGCGCCGACGAGCTCACGTTCCTGGACGTGTCTGCCTCGTCCGGCGACCGGGAGACCATGGTCGACGTCGTGCGCCGCACCGCCGAGCAGGTGTTCGTGCCGCTCACCGTGGGCGGCGGCGTGCGCTCCACCGACGACGTCGACCGGCTGCTGCGCGCGGGCGCCGACAAGGTCGGCGTGAACACCGCCGCGATCGCGCGGCCCGAGCTGATCGCCGAGATCGCCCAGCGGTTCGGCTCGCAGGTGCTGACGCTGAGCGTCGACGCGCGGCGCGTCACGGGCGACGTCACCACCCCCTCCGGCTACGAGGTCACCACGCACGGCGGGCGGCGCGGGACCGGGATCGATGCCGTCGAGTGGGCGGAGAAGGCAGCCGCGCTGGGGGCCGGGGAGATCCTGCTCAACTCGATGGACGCGGACGGGACCACCGCGGGCTTCGACCTGGAGATGCTCCGCGCCGTGCGGGAGCGGGTGAACGTACCGCTCGTCGCGTCCGGCGGCGCGGGCACGCCCCAGCACTTCGTGGAGGCGGCGCAGGCAGGGGCGGACGCCGTCCTCGCCGCGTCCGTGTTCCACTTCGGCGTGCTGACGGTGGGCCAGGTCAAGGACGCCATGCGCGCGGCGGGCATCGACGTCCGCTGCCGGTCCGCGAAGTAGAGCGCCTGTCCGGATTCCGCACGGGTCAACCCGTGCGGAATCCGGACAGGCGCTCTACTTCGCGGACCGGCACGACGTCCCTTCTTGACCTCAACCAAAGTCGAGGTCCTAACGTCGACGACGCCCGCGGCGAAAAACTGTCGAATCGATTCCCGTGGCGTGAGAAAATTCTGCTGTCCCCGAGGAAGCGAGGTCTTTCCGTGCCCCCAGACGCCCCGCGATCCAGACCGATGGCCCTGACCGGCTCTCGTGTACGCCGGTCGCTCGCACTCATGTGGCGCGGTATGCGCGCCAACCCCGGCATCTACGTCCTGGCCGTCGGCGCCTCGGCGATGTTCGGCGCCCTCACCGTCGCCGTGAGCCGCGCGGTCGGCTGGGCCACCGACTCCGTCGTCGTCCCCGCCATCGCCGGTGACGAGGTCGCCCGCGACCGGGTCTGGCTCGGCGGCCTCGTGCTCGCCGCGGTCGCACTGTCGCTCGCCGTGGCCGTCGCCGCACGCCGCATCTGGGCGGGCTTCGGCTTCGTCCGGATCCAGGCCGGCCACCGCACGGCGCTGACCCGCCAGTACCTGCGCCTGCCCGCCTCGTGGCATCGCGCGCACCCGGCCGGCCAGCTCCTGAACCACACCACCTCGGACACCGAGGCCGCCACCGGCGTCTTCAACCCGCTGCCGTTCGCGCTCGGCGTCGTGGTCATGATCGGCGTCTCGATCGTCCTGCTCGTGACGATCGACCCCTGGCTGGCGCTCGCGGCGCTCGCCGTCATCCCCATCACGGTGGGCGTGAACGCCGTCTACCAGCGGCACATGTCACCCGCGGTGACCCGGGCGCAGCGCCTGCGCGGCGACGTCGCCGACGCGGCGCACGAGAGCTTCGAGGCGGCGCTGCTGGTCAAGTCGCTCGGCACCGAGGACCGCGAGGAGGACCGGTTCGACGCCCGCACGCAGGAGCTGCGCGCCGCGAACGTGCGCGTCGGCATCGTCCGCTCCTTGTTCGACCCCGTGATCCAGACGCTGCCGGCGGTCGGTACCCTGCTGGTGCTCGGCGTCGGAACGTGGCGCGTCTCCACCGGTGACGTCGAGCCCGGGGACATCGTCACCGCGGCCTACCTGCTCACGATGATGACGGTGCCCGTGCAGGCGTTCGGCTGGGTGCTCGGCGAGCTGCCGCGCGCCCTGGTCGGCTACGAGCGCATCGCGCAGGTGGTCGACTCGACGGGCGCCCTGGAGTACGGCGACGCCCGCCTGCCCCGGACGCCCGGCCAGCCCGGCCTCGCCGTCCGCCTGGAGGACGTCGGTGTCGACGTCCCGGCGATCAGTGGCGCCCGCGGCCGCTCGATCACCCTGCTCGACGACGTTGACGTCGACGTCGCGCCCGGCACGACAGTCGCCGTCGTCGGCACCACCGGCGCCGGCAAGACCACACTGGTGAGCCTCCTGGCCCGGCTGTCCGACCCCACGCGCGGGCGCGTGCTGCTCGACGGCACCGACGCGCGCACCCTCGCCGAGGGCGAGATCCCGGCCCAGGTCGCCTTCGTCACCCAGACCACGTTCATCTTCGAGGACACGGTGCGCGCCAACGTGACCCTCGCGGACGAGGGCGCGCCCGGCTCGCCGTCCGACGACGAGGTCTGGGAGGCCCTCCGGCTCGCCCGCCTCGCGGACACCGTGCGCGAGCTCGCCGGCGGCCTCGACGCACCGCTCGGCGAGCGCGGCGCCAACCTGTCCGGCGGCCAGCGGCAACGCCTCGCGATAGCGCGCGCCCTGGTGCGCAGCCCCCGCCTCCTCGTGCTCGACGACGCGACCAGCGCCGTCGACCCGCGCGTGGAGCAGGAGATCCTGCGCGGGCTGGCGGACCGGGCCGACGAACGGGCCGCCGACCAAGCTGCCGACCAGGCCGCCTCCGGGACCGGTGCGGACCCCGGGCAGGCGCCGGGCACCACCGTGATCATGGTCGCCTACCGGATGTCGTCGGTGGCGCTCGCCGACCGCGTCATCCACATCGAGGGCGGCCGCGTGGTCGACGCCGGGACGCACGACGAGCTCATGGCGCGCGACCCCGGCTACCGCGAGCTCGCCACGGCCTACGAGGTCGAGACGGAACGCAGGGAGCAGGAACGGGCCGACGCCGCTGCCGCCGGTGTGCTGGACGAGAAGCTGGAAGAGGTGGCCGGATGACCGCGGCGACGGACGAGCGCGAAGCGACCGACGTGCCGGAGGACCTGCTCGACGCCGACGGCGCACGCATCGAGTCGACGAGCAACCTCGGTGTGTTCGCGACGCTGCGCCGGGGCATCGAGATCAGCCCGGAGATCGCCAGGGGGATGTGGGTGACGCTCGGCCTGGCGTCGCTCGCCGCGGTCGGCCGCGTGGTGGTGCCGCTCGCGGTGCAGCAGACCATCGACGTGGGCATCCTCGCCGACTCCGGACCCGAGGTGGGCCGCGTGGCGCTGCTCGCGTCGCTGGCGGCGGGCGCGCTCGTGCTGGCCGGGCTCTGCGCGGCGCTCGTCAACGTGCGCCTGTTCCGCTCGGCCGAGGCCGGGCTCGCGACGCTGCGCGTCAAGGCGTTCCGGCACGTGCACGACCTGTCGACCCTCACGCAGAACACCGAGCGGCGGGGCGCGCTGGTCTCGCGCGTGACCAACGACGTCGACACGGTGTCGCTGTTCGTGCAGTGGGGCGGCATCATGCTGCTCGTCAGCGCCCTGCAGATCGTGGTGGCTACCGGGCTGATGCTCGTCTACTCGCCGATCCTGACGGCGGTGGTGTGGGTCGCGTTCATCCCGATGTTCCTCGTGATCCGGTTCGGGCAGAAGTACGTGAACCGCGCCTACACGCTGGTGCGCGAGCGGGTCGGGGCGATGCTCGGCGCGATCTCGGAGGCCGTCGTGGGCGCCGAGACGGTGCGCGCGTACGGCGTGTCGGAGCGGACCGGACGGCGCATCGGCGCCGCCGTGGAGGACACCCGCCGGGCTCAGGCCCGGTCGCAGATCCTGGTCGCGGCGACGTTCTCTTCGGGCGTCCTGATCTCGAACCTCGTGCTGGCGATCGTCGTGGTCGTCGGGACGCTGCTCGGTGTGGGCGGCGGCCTGACGGCGGGCCAGCTCGTGGCCTTCCTGTTCCTGGTGCAGCTGTTCACCGGGCCGGTGCAGATGGCCACCGAGATCCTCAACGAGCTGCAGAACGCGGTGGCCGGCTGGCGCCGGGTCATCGCCGTCATCGACACCCCGGTGCAGGTGGCCGAGAAGCCGGACGCGGTGACGCAGGAGCGCGGGCCGGCCCGCGTGACGCTGCGCGACGTCCGGTTCGCCTACCCGGGCGGCCCCGAGGTGCTGCACGGCGTGACGCTGGACCTGCCGCCGCGCACCAAGGTGGCGGTGGTGGGGCAGACCGGTTCCGGCAAGACGACCATCGCCAAGCTCGTCACGCGCCTCATGGACCCGACGGCGGGTGCCGTCGAGCTGGACGGCGTGGACCTGCGGGACCTGGCGTTCGCGTCGCTGCGCGAGCGCGTGGTGCTGGTGCCGCAGGAGGGCTTCCTGTTCGACGGGACGGTCCTGGAGAACGCGGCGTACGGGCTGCGGGTCCCGACAGCGTCGCTGGTCGAGCCTGTCGGGACCGAACCGGCGGCCGGTCCCGACGAGACCTCGGCCGCGACGCGTGCCGCCGTCGAGCAGGCGTTCGCCGAGCTCGGCCTGTCCGACTGGGTCGCCGACCTGCCCGACGGGCTCGACACCGAGGTGGGCCAGCGGGGCGAGTCGCTGTCGGCGGGGGAGCGGCAGCTCGTCGCGATCGCGCGCGCCTACCTCGCCCAGCCGGACCTGCTCGTGCTGGACGAGGCGACGTCGGCGGTGGACCCCGCTACCGAGGTCCGCATCGCGCGGGCCCTGGACTCGCTCACGGCCGGCCGGTCCACGATCACGATCGCGCACCGGCTCTCGACGGCCGAGGCGTCCGACCTGGTGGTGGTGGTCGACGAGGGCCACGTCGCCGAGGTCGGCCCGCACGACGAGCTCGCGGCGGCGGACGGCATCTACGCCCGCATGCACGCGAGCTGGGTCGCCCAGACCCGGTAGGACCGCTCCCGACACGCGCCGGCGGCGGACATCACACCGCCGTCGGCCCGTGACGTGGCAGGATTCTCGGGTGCCCGAAGTTCTCGACCCCACGATCTCCGCCCGACTCAAGCGGGACGACGCCGGCCTGGTCGCCGCCGTCGTCCAGCAGCACGACACGGGCGAGGTGCTCATGGTCGGCTGGATGGACGACGAGGCCCTGCGCCGCACGCTCACCGAGGGCCGGGTGACCTTCTGGTCCCGGAGCCGCAGCGAGTACTGGCGCAAGGGCGACACGTCTGGGCACGCCCAGTACGTCAAGGCCGTGAGCCTGGACTGCGACGGCGACGCCCTGCTCGTCCAGGTGGACCAGGTAGGCGCCGCGTGCCACACCGGTACCCGCACCTGCTTCGAGGCCGGGGGAGACCTCGGCGCCGTGGCCGGCGAACGCGACCGGCACGACCGCACGCCGCAGGACACCAGCCAGCAGGACACCAGCCAGCAGGACACGAACCAGCAGTACGAGGAGCACCGGTGACCCAGCTCGACACCCAGCTCGACCCCCACGAGGCCCGTGCGGCGACCGCACCCGCCGACCTGCCCTGGGGTCGCACCTGGCCGAGCCTGCCGGAGTTCCGGGAGATGGCCGCCGACCGCCGGGTGATCCCGGTGGTCCGCCCGCTGCTGGCCGACGACGCCACGCCCGTCGGCCTCTACCGGACGCTGGCGCAGAGCAAGCCGGGCAGCTTCATCCTGGAGTCGGCGGAGTCCGGCGTCTGGGCGCGCTGGTCGTTCGTCGGCGTCGCGTCCCGCGCGACCCTGACCAGCGACGACGGCCGCGCCGTCTGGACCGGCGACGTGCCCGTCGGCATCCCGACGGAGGGCGACGTCGTCGACGTGCTCGAGGCGGCCCTCGTCGCGCTCCGCACGCCCGGCGTGGCCAACCTGCCCCCGCTCACGGGCGGCCTGGCCGGCGTGCTGGGCTGGGACATCGTGCGGCACTGGGAGCCCACGCTCCCCGCGACCGTCCCGGACGAGGTGGGCGCGCCCGAGCTGGCCCTGTGCCTCGCCACCGACCTCGCGGTGGTGGACCACCGGGAGGGGACCGTGTGGCTGGTCGCCAACGCGATCAACGCCGACGCCACGGACGAGCGCGTCGACGAGGCCTACGCGGACGCCGTCGCCCGGCTCGACGCCATGGCGGCGCGGCTGGCGACGGCCGAGCCGCGTGTCACGTCCGTCGTCGCCGAGGGTCCCGAGCCGCAGCTCGAGTTCCGCTCCACCCAGGGCGAGTTCGAGGACGCGGTGCTCGCGGGCAAGGAGGCGATCCGCGACGGCGAGGTGTTCCAGGTGGTGCTGTCGCAGCGCCTCGACCTGGACTGCCCGGCCGACCCGCTCGACGTCTACCGCGCCCTGCGGACGATCAACCCGAGTCCGTACATGTACTACTTCCATCTGGCCAAGCCGGACGGCGCCGAGTTCGCCGTGGTCGGCTCCAGCCCCGAGACCCTCGTGAAGGTGGACGACGGCCACGTCACCACCTACCCGATCGCCGGGTCCCGGCCGCGTGGCGCCCACCCGGAGGAGGACGCCGAGCTGGGCGAGGAGCTCCTGGCCGACCCCAAGGAGCGGGCCGAGCACATCATGCTCGTCGACCTCTCCCGCAACGACATGGTGAAGGTGTGCGAGCCCACCAGCGTCGAGGTGGTCGAGTTCATGAAGGTGCGCCGGTTCAGCCACATCATGCACATGTGCTCGACGGTCGTGGGCAGGCTCCGCGCAGGCCGCAGCGCCCTGGACGCGCTGCGGGCGACCTTCCCGGCAGGCACGCTCTCCGGCGCCCCCAAGCCCCGGGCCATCGCGCTGATCGACGAGCTGGAGCCCGCCTCGCGCGGCATCTACGGCGGCGTGTGCGGGTACTTCGACTTCGGCGGGAACATGGACATGGCCATCGCCATCCGCACCGCCTACATCGCCGACGGCCGGGCCAGCGTCCAGGCCGGCGGCGGCATCGTCGCCGACTCGGTGCCGGCCCTGGAGTACGCGGAGTCGCGCAACAAGGCCGCCGCGGCGGTGCGGGCCATCCAGCTCGCCTCGCGGCTGGCCCCGCTGCGGAAGACCCAGCTGCGGACGGGTGGGGACGACAAGTGACACGCACCCGCACCGTCCTCGCACTGCTGGTCCTGGGCGCGCTGACGTTCGGCACAGGTTCCCCCACCTGGGTGACCACCACGGTGGCCACCGCGCTGGAGCCCGAGGTGGCGGTGGCCGCCGCGGGCACCTCGGCCGCGCCGGGCGTCGGCGCGGGGGCGCTCGTGCTCCTGGCCGCAGGCATCGCCTGCGCGCTCACCGGGCGGGTCGCCCGCTACGTGGCCCTGCTGGTCGCGGCGGCGGCCGGGGTGCTGGTCGTGGTGAGCACGCTCGTCGTCGTCGGCGACCCCGTGCCCGCCGCCACCGCCGCCGCGTCCGCGACGAGCGGCGTCACCGAGCTCACGTCACCCGTGACGCTCACCGCGTGGCCGTGGGCCGCCGTCGCCACGGGTGTGCTCGCCGTGGTCGTCGCGGTCTGGGGCGCGGTCGCGGCGCGCGGCTGGACGGCGACGTCGGGCCGGCACGAGCGCGCGGACGCCGCGGCGCCGGGCAGCGGCGCGAGCGCCGGCACGAGCGCCGCCGCCACCGGCACCACCAGAACCTCAGCCGCCGACGACGGCACCGCCGTCGGACCGGACGACGAGATCGACCCCCACGACGCCTGGGACGCGCTGTCCCGGGGCGACGACCCCACGGGCCGCTGACCTGACCGGGAACGGTTAGGCTGAGCGCGTACCGCACGACACGAAAGGCACCCACCCGCGATGACCGAGAACAAGCCCGAGATCGCCTACCTGCCGCCGGGCGTCCCGCCGAACAACCATGGCCACACCGTCGCCGCCTGGGTGACGATGGCCGGCATCACGCTGGGTGCGCTGATCGCCTCGTGGGGTGTCATCGTGGCGCAGTCCTCGTCGGCCTGGCTGGTGATCTTCGTGCTCGGCTTCGTCGTGATCGGCGCCTCGCTGATCGTCGGCCTGGTGCTGCGCAACCTGGGCATGGGCCAGAAGAAGGTCCAGCGGTAGCACCATGACGACGACCGGGACGACCACGGAGACGACCACCGACCTCACGATGCCCGCGCGGCCCGCCGCGTACCCCAAGAACAACCTGGGGGCCTGGTCGCTCGTGCTGGGCATCGCGTCGGTGGTCCTCCTGCTGGGCGTCATCACCGGCATCCCCGCCATCATCGTCGGCAACCAGGGCCGCCGGGCCGTGCGGGCCGGCGAGGCGGACAACGAAGGCATGGCGATGACCGGCGTCGTGCTGGGCTGGATCTCGCTCGTGATCCTGGCCGCGGTCATCGTGCTGGTGATCGCCCGCTTCCTGGCGGGTGGGCCCGATTCCTGAGCCGTCCGGCCCGTCCACCCGCAGCAGCGCCCGGCCCGCCGTCCCCTCGGCGCTCCGGGCGCCGCTGCTCACGGGCGCCGCGGTCGGCGCGGCCACGCTGCTGCTCGCACTGCGCGACCCCCACGTGCGCGGCTCGTACGGGTTCTGCCCGCTGCTGGAGCTGACCGGCCTGGCCTGCCCCCTGTGCGGCGGGCTGCGCGCCACGCACGACCTGGCGCACCTCGACCTGGCCGGTGCCTGGTCGGCGAACGCGCTGTGGACGGTGACCGCCCCCGTCGTGGTGGTCCTCTGGCTGGTGTGGCTCGCGTCCGCCGCGCGCGGCCGGCCCGTCAAGGGCCTGTCCAGCACGGCCGGCTGGGTCACCCTCGGCGTCGCGCTGACATTCTTCGTCGCGCGCAACCTCCCAGTGCTGCAGCCGTACCTGACTCCCTGGGTCTGACGCCCCGGATCCGGCCCGTCCGACCCGGCCCTGAGCCCGGTCAGGCGATCCCCAGGGAGTCCTCGGACCACTCCCGGCCCGGGATCTGACGGACCGTCGTCTCACGGTCCGGGAGTGGTCAGGACCACACCCTGGATCCGCCTACGATGGCCATGGGGCGATCGCCCCGGCAAACGTACGAGGCGTAGCACGAGGGCAGAGCAAGGGCACGGGGAGGCTCATTACATGTCGGTCCTGGAGGACATCGTCGCGGGGGTTCGTGAGGACCTCGCGGAGCGTGAGGCACGTGTGTCTCTCGACGCGCTCAAGGAGCGCGCCACCGCGGTGCCCGGGGCCCTCGAGTGCCTCGGCCGCCTGAAGCAGGCGGACGCCGTCTCGGTGATCGCCGAGGTGAAGCGCTCGAGCCCGAGCAAGGGCTCGCTGGCGCAGATCGACGACCCGGCGGCGCTCGCCGCCGAGTACGAGACCGGCGGCGCGTCCGCGATCTCCGTGCTCACCGAGCAGCGCCGGTTCAACGGCTCGCTCGCGGACCTGGACGCCGTGCGCGGCCGGGTGGACGTCCCGGTGCTCCGCAAGGACTTCGTCGTGACGCCGTACCAGGTGTGGGAGGCACGTGCGCACGGGGCCGACCTGGTGCTGATCATCGTCGCCGCCCTGGAGCAGACGGTGCTCGAGTCGCTCGTCGAGCGCGTGCACTCGCTCGGCATGACCGCCCTGGTCGAGGCGCACAACCTCGAAGAGGTCCGCCGCGCCGTCGGTGCGGGCGCCCGGGTGGTCGGCGTCAACCACCGCAACCTGAAGACCCTCGAGCTGGACCGCGGCCTGTTCCGCAGCCTCGCCGAGTACATCCCGGACGACGTGGTCAAGATCGCGGAGTCCGGCATCCGTGGCCCGCACGACGTGATGGAGATGGCCCGCGCCGGCGCCGACGGCGTCCTGGTGGGCGAGGCCCTGGTGACCGACGGCGCGCCGCGCGCCTCGGTGGCCGACCTCGTCGCAGCGGGCTCGCACCCGTCGCTGCGGTCCGTCCGTCCGGCTTGAAGGGATCCGAGATGACCTCCGTGAAGCTTTCCGACGTCTCCGGTCCGTACTTCGGTGAGTACGGCGGGCGTTTCGTGCCCGAGGCGCTCATCGCCGCGCTCGACGAGCTCGACACCGAGTTCCGCAAGGCGGCCGACGACCCCGAGTTCGCCGCCGAGCTGCAGCGTCTGCACCGGGAGTACACCGGCCGGCCCAGCCCGCTGACCGAGGTGCAGCGGTTCGCAGCGCACGCGGGCGACGCGCGCGTGTTCCTCAAGCGCGAGGACCTCAACCACACCGGCTCGCACAAGATCAACAACGTGCTGGGGCAGGCCCTGCTGGTCAAGCGCATGGGCAAGAAGCGCCTCATCGCGGAGACCGGAGCGGGCCAGCACGGTGTCGCCACGGCCACCGCCGCCGCCCTGATGGACCTCGAGTGCGTGGTCTACATGGGCGAGGAGGACACGCGCCGGCAGGCGCTGAACGTGGCCCGGATGCGCCTGCTCGGCGCCGAGGTGGTGCCGGTCAAGATCGGCTCGCGCACCCTCAAGGACGCGATCAACGAGGCCCTGCGCGACTGGGTGGCCAACGTCGAGACCACGCACTACCTGCTGGGTACCGTCACGGGTCCGCACCCGTTCCCCGAGATGGTGCGCCAGTTCCACCGCATCATCGGTGAGGAGGCGCGCGAGCAGATCCTGGAGCGCGCGGGCCGCCTGCCCGACGTCGTCGCGGCGTGCGTGGGCGGCGGGTCGAACGCGCTCGGCATCTTCAACGCGTTCCTCGACGACAAGGACGTCGAGCTGCGCGGCTTCGAGGCCGGCGGCGAGGGCGTCGAGTCCGGCCGGCACGCCGCCCGGTTCAGCGGCGGCGCCCTCGGCGTGCTGCACGGCGCCAAGTCCTACCTGCTGCAGGACGACGACGGCCAGACCCTGCCCAGCCACTCGGTGTCGGCGGGCCTGGACTACCCGAGCGTCGGCCCGGCCCACGCCTGGCTGCACGACCTGGGCCGCGCCACCTACGAGCCGGTGACCGACGACGAGGCCATGGAGGCGTTCCGCCTGCTGTGCCGCACGGAGGGCATCATCCCGGCGATCGAGTCGGCGCACGCCCTCGCGGGCGCGCTGCGCGTCGGCAAGGCGGCGGCCGAGCAGGGCCGCACGGGGCCGGACGGCGAGCCGCTCCTGATCCTCGTGAACCTGTCTGGTCGCGGTGACAAGGACGTGGCGACGGCGGCCCGCTGGTTCGGGCTGCTCGACCAGGGCGCGGCGACCGAAGAGCTGGAACGGCAGGAGGGCCGGGGATGAGCACTGTGACCGAGTCGGCTACAGGGCCGGACACCGGGCCGCACACCGGACGGCAGACGGGCGACCTGATCGCCCACCTGCGCGAGCAGGAGAACCGGGCCGCCCTGGTGGGCTACCTGCCGGTCGGCTACCCGACCGTCGAGCGGTCGATCGAGGCGCTCAAGACTCTCGTGGACCACGGCGTCGACGTGATCGAGCTCGGTGTCCCGTACACCGACCCCGTGCTGGACGGGCCCGTGATCCAGCAGGCGGCACAGGGCGCGCTCGACGCGGGTGCGCGGGTCTCCGACGTGTTCCGCGTGGTGCGGGAGCTGACCGACTACGCGCCGCACGTCCCCGTGCTGGTCATGACCTACTGGAACCCGGTGCTGAAGTACGGGCCGGACGCGTTCGCGCGCGACCTGGCCGCCGCGGGCGGCGCCGGGCTGATCACGCCCGACCTCATCCCGGACGAGGCCGCCGACTGGCTCGCCGCGAGCGAGGCGCACGGGCTGGACCGCGTGTTCCTCGTGGCCCCGAGCTCGACGACGGAACGGCTGCGCCTCACCGTCGACGCGACGCGGGGCTTCGTCTACGCGGCGTCGCTCATGGGCGTGACGGGGGAGCGGACCCAGGTGGGCTCGCGCGCCGAACAGCTCGTCACCGACACCCGTGCGGCCGGCGCCGTCAACGTCTGCGTGGGCCTCGGTGTCTCCACCGGGGCGCAGGCCGCCGAGGTGGGGCGCTTCGCCGACGGTGTCATCGTCGGCTCCGCGCTGGTGCGTCCGCTGCTCTCGGACGGCCCGCTCACGGACGCGGACTGGGCCGTCCGTCTCACGAATCTGGCCGAGGTGACGGAGGACCTCGCCGCCGGGGTACGGTCGGCGCGCGCTACCGCGCCCACCGATACACCCGATGCCGCCGTACCCGGCGGCGTGACCACTTCCGGAGAGGCTCTGTGACGCTGCTGACCGCACTGCCGGCTGCCCTGTACGTCGAGCTGCCTGCGTTGCTGCCCGCTGCGCCTGTCACCGGGGTCGTCACAGAGATACCCAGCCCTTCCGAGCACACCTGGTACCTCGGGATCTTCCCGCTGCGCGCCTACGCGCTGGCGATCCTCGCGGGGATCGCCATCGCCCTCTGGATGACCGCCAGGCGCTGGAAGGCGCGCGGGGGCAACCCGGAGGACGTCCTGGAGATCGCGTTCTGGGCGGTGCCCTTCGGCATCGTCGGGGGCCGGATCTACCACGTCCTCTCCTCTCCGGACCGGTACTTCGGCGAGAACTTCTCGGGCGGGGGCGACCCGGTCACGGCGCTCTACGTCTGGGAGGGCGGCCTCGGCATCTGGGGCGCGATAGCGCTCGGCGCCTTCGGGGCGTGGCTGGGCTGCCGGCAGAAGGGCGTCAGGCTCTCGTCGTTCGCTGACGCCGTCGCGCCGGGCCTCCTGGTCGCGCAGGGCGTCGGCCGGCTCGGCAACTGGTTCAACCAGGAGCTGTACGGGCGGCCCACCGAGCTGCCCTGGGGCCTGCGCATCGATGCCGAGCACGTGGTGTCGAACCCTGCCACGGGCGTGGCGTACCCGGAGGGCACGCTGTTCCACCCGACGTTCCTGTACGAGCTCGTGTGGTGCTTCCTGATGGCCGGGGTTCTGCTCTTTCTAGACCGTCGGTTCAAGTTGGGTCATGGGCGGGTATTCTGGGCGTACGTCCTGCTCTACACTCTCGGACGGGTCTGGATCGAGATGCTCCGCATCGACGATGCGGAGCTGGTGCTGGGGCTACGCCTCAACGTCTGGACGTCGATCCTCCTGGGCCTCGCGGCCCTGGTGGTCTCGGTGGTGCTGGCTCGGAAGTTCCCCACCAGGGAAGAGTCGGTACGGCTGCGGCCGGAGGGGAATGAACCGTCGGCCGGGAGTCCGGCCGGCCCAGAGTCGGACCCAGAGTCGGACCCAGAGCCTGAACCAGCAAGTGCAGGGACCGGTGCGGCAGCCGCCGAGCCGGAGGAAGTGAAGACAGCAGCAGTGGAGAGGTCCGACGCGGACAGCTCCGCGCGCACCTGAGGGGCACGGCGCCGGGACCACCGGCCGACGAGCCCCCTGACCGACCGGGCCGCCGTCGTCCCGGACCATCGCAAGGAACTGCGCCCGGCCACGGCCGGGTGCCTGTGAGGACCCATGACCAAGCCGTTGCCGACACAACAGGTGGGGATGCCCGCACAGGGCCTGTACGACCCGGCGGCCGAGCATGACGCGTGCGGCGTCGCCTTCGTGGCGACCCTGCGTGGCACGCCCGGACGAGACATCGTCGATGCCGGTCTGACCGCCCTGCTGAACCTCGACCACCGCGGCGCGGTGGGGGCTGAGGAGGACAGCGGCGACGGCGCCGGGATCCTCACCCAGATTCCCGACGCGTTCATCCGCGACGTGGTGGGCGTCGACCTGCCGCCCGCCGGCATGTACGCGATCGGTACGGCGTTCCTGCCGACCGACGACGCGGAGCGCGACGCCGTCGTGCACCGCGTCGAGGTGCTGGCCGCCGAGGAGAAGCTCGATGTCCTGGCGTGGCGCGACGTCCCGGTGGACGCAGGGATCGTGGGCCCGACGGCGCGCGCGTCCATGCCCGTGTTCCGGCAGATCGTCGTGGCCGACCCCTCGCGGGGTCTGTCCGGGATCGACCTGGACCGGCGCACGTACCGCCTGCGCAAGCGTGCCGAGATCGAGCTGGGCCTGTACTTCGCCTCGCTCAGCGCTCGCACGCTCACGTACAAGGGCATGCTGACCACGGCGCAGCTGGAGCCGTTCTTCCCGGACCTGTCCGACCCCCGGTACGCCACGGAGCTGGCGCTGGTCCACTCGCGGTTCTCCACCAACACGTTCCCGTCGTGGCCCCTGGCCCAGCCGTTCCGGCTGCTGGCCCACAACGGCGAGATCAACACGGTGCGCGGCAACCGCAACTGGGTGGCGGCGCGCGAGGGCACCATGGAGTCCGAGCTGCTCGGTGACCTGGAGGCGCTCCAGCCGGTGTGCTCGCCCGGGGCGAGCGACTCGGCGAGCTTCGACGAGGTCCTCGAGCTGCTGCACCTGAGCGGGCGGTCCCTGCCGCACTCCGTGCTCATGATGGTGCCGGAGGCCTGGGAGAACCACTCCAGCATGGACCCGGCCCTGCGGTCCTTCTACGAGTACAACGCGAACCTCATCGAGCCGTGGGACGGCCCGGCCTCGCTCACGTTCACCGACGGCACCCTGATCGGCGCCGTGCTGGACCGCAACGGCCTGCGCCCCGGCCGCTGGTGGGTCACCGAGGACGGTCTGGTCGTGCTGGCCTCCGAGGCCGGCGTGCTCGACATCGACCCCGCCACGGTGGTCCGCAAGGGCCGCCTCGAGCCCGGCAAGATGTTCCTCGTGGACACCGGCTCCGGCCGGATCATCGAGGACGAGGAGATCAAGTCCGGTCTCGCGTCGCTGCACCCGTACGGTGACTGGATCCGCGAGCACTCGGTCCGCCTGGAGGACCTGCCGGACCGCGAGCACGTGGCGCACAGCCCGGCCTCGGTGCGGCGTCGGCAGCGGGCCTTCGGGTACACCGAGGAAGAGCTCAAGATCATCCTGTCGCCGATGGCGACCACGGGTGGCGAGCCGCTCGGCGCCATGGGCTCCGACACGCCCGTCGCGGTGCTGTCGCAGCGCCCGCGCCTCCTGTTCGACTACTTCACGCAGATGTTCGCGCAGGTGACCAACCCGCCGCTGGACGCGATCCGCGAGGAGCTCGTCACGGCCATCGGCAGCGCCATCGGGCCCGAGCCGAACCTGCTGGCCGACATCCCGGAGCACGCGCGCAAGCTCGTGCTCGGCTTCCCGGTGCTGGACAACGACCAGCTCGCCAAGGTCGTGCACGTCGAGCGCGACAAGGAGCTGGAGGGCGTCTTCCAGGCCGAGACCATCCAGGGCCTCTACGACGTCTCGGGCGGCGGCGCCGCTCTCCTGACCCGGCTCGAGGAGATCTTCGCCGACGTCGACCGGTACGTGGAGGAGGGTGCGAGCTTCCTCGTGCTCTCGGACCGTGACGCCAACTCCGAGCTGGCGCCCATCCCGTCGCTGCTCCTGACGAGCGCCGTGCACCACCACCTGGTGCGCAAGCACACCCGTAACCGGGTGTCGCTCGTGGTCGAGGCCGGCGACGTGCGCGAGGTGCACCACGTCGCGCTGCTCATCGGCTACGGCGCGGCCGCCGTGAACCCGTACCTGGCCATGGAGACCGTCGAGGACCTGGCCCGCCGCGGCTACCTGGACGTCACGCCCGAGAAGGCGGTCGCCAACCTGATCAAGGCGCTCGGCAAGGGCGTGCTCAAGGTGATGTCCAAGATGGGCATCTCGACGATCATGTCCTACCGCGGCGCCCAGATCTTCGAGGCGATCGGCCTGTCCCACGACCTGGTCGAGGACTACTTCACCGGCACGACGTCGCGGCTCGGCGGCATCGGCCTGGACGTCATCGCGGCCGAGGTCGCGGCTCGGCACGCCGAGGCGTACCCGCCGTCCGGCAACAAGAAGCCGGGCGAGCGCCTCACCACGGGTGGCGAGTACCAGTGGCGGCGCGACGGCGAGGACCACCTCTTCGACCCGGAGACGGTGTTCCGCCTGCAGCACGCCACGCGGTCCGGCCGGATGGACATCTTCCGGCAGTACACGCGGCGCGTCGACGAGCAGTCGAACCGCCTCATGACGCTGCGCGGCCTGCTGCGCTTCAGCCCCGACCGCGAGCCGGTGCCGATCGACGAGGTCCAGCCGGTCAGCGAGATCGTCAAGCTGTTCAACACGGGCGCCATGTCGTACGGCTCCATCTCGGCCGAGGCGCACGAGACGCTCGCGATCGCGATGAACCGCCTCGGCGGCCGGTCCAACACGGGCGAGGGCGGCGAGGACCCGGAGCGCCTGTACGACGACGAGCGCCGCTCGCGCGTCAAGCAGATCGCCTCGGGCCGGTTCGGCGTCACGTCGGAGTACCTGACGCACGCCACGGACATCCAGATCAAGCTCGCGCAGGGCGCCAAGCCCGGTGAGGGCGGCCAGCTGCCCGGGCCGAAGGTCTACCCGTGGGTGGCGCGCACCCGGCACTCCACGCCGGGTGTCGGCCTCATCTCGCCGCCGCCGCACCACGACATCTACTCGATCGAGGACCTGGCCCAGCTGATCCACGACGCCAAGAACGCCAACCCGGACGCGCGCGTGCACGTCAAGCTGGTCAGCGAGTTCGGCGTCGGTACGGTCGCGACGGGTGTGTCCAAGGCGCACGCCGACGTCGTCCTGATCTCCGGGCACGACGGCGGTACCGGCGCCTCGCCGCTCACGTCGCTCAAGCACGCGGGCACGCCCTGGGAGATCGGCCTGGCCGAGACCCAGCAGACCCTGGTGCTCAACGACCTGCGCGACCGCATCGTCGTGCAGGTGGACGGCCAGATGAAGACCGGCCGTGACGTCATCGTCGCCGCGCTGCTCGGGGCCGAGGAGTTCGGCTTCGCCACCGCGCCGATGGTGGTCTCGGGCTGCGTCATGATGCGCGTCTGCCACCTGGACACGTGCCCGGTGGGCGTCGCCACGCAGAACCCCGAGCTGCGCAGCCGGTTCACCGGCAAGCCGGAGTTCGTCGTGAACTTCTTCGAGTTCATCGCGCAGGAGGTGCGCGAGCACCTCGCCGCGCTCGGTTTCCGGAGCCTCGAGGAGGCCGTCGGCCAGGTGCAGGTGCTCGACACCCGCAAGGCCGTCGACCACTGGAAGGCGCAGGGGCTCGACCTGACCCCCGTGCTGGCGCAGCCGCAGCTCAAGGAGGGCTCCTCGCTGCGGCACACCACGCCGCAGGACCACGGCCTCGCCAGGGCGCTGGACAACCAGCTCATCACGGCGGCGGCCCCGGCCCTCGAGCGCGGTGAGGCGGTGCGCATCGAGCTGCCGATCCGGAACGTGAACCGCACGGTCGGCACGATGCTCGGCCACGAGGTGACCAAGCGGTACCGCGGCGAGGGCCTGCCCGACGACACGATCGACGTGACGCTGACCGGTTCGGCCGGCCAGTCGCTCGGCGCGTTCCTGCCCCGCGGCATCACCCTGCGCCTGTTCGGCGACGCCAACGACTACGTCGGCAAGGGCCTGTCGGGCGGCCGCATCGCGGTCCGCCCGGACAAGGCGTCGGTGCTCGACGGCGCCAACGTCATCGGCGGCAACGTCATCGGCTACGGCGCCACGTCCGGCGAGGTCTACCTGCGCGGTCGCGTGGGGGAGCGGTTCGGTGTGCGCAACTCCGGTGCCACCCTCGTCGCGGAGGGCGTGGGCGACCACGCCTGCGAGTACATGACGGGCGGCAACGTGCTGGTGCTCGGGCCCACGGGCCGGAACGTCGGCGCCGGCATGTCCGGCGGCATCGCGTACTTCCTGGACCTGCGGGTCTCGCGCGTCAACCAAGCGGCCCTCGAGGCGGGCGAGCTCGCCCTCGAGGCCCTGACCGACGCCGACTGGGAGACCGTGCGCGGGCTCCTGGAACGGCACCGTGCGGAGACCGGGTCGGCCGTCGCGGCCGAGCTGCTCGCCGACCCCGCCGCGGCACGCGGCCGGTTCACCCGCATGCTGCCGCCCGGCTGGGCGCGCGTGCGCCTGGCCCTCAGCGAGGCGGAGGCCGCAGGCGCCGACGTCTCCGGAAAGACCCAGTGGGACCCGTCCGTCTGGGACCAGATCATGGAGGTGGCACGTGGCTGACCCCAGAGGATTCCTCAAGGTCACCGAGCGGGAGCTCCCGCCGAACCGGCCCGTCGAGGTCCGGCTGCGCGACTGGAAGGACACCCACGCGCACCGTGCGGAGGGCCAGCCGTTCCTCAAGGAGCAGGCGGGCCGCTGCATGGACTGCGGCGTGCCGTTCTGCCACCAGGGCTGCCCGCTGGGCAACCTGATCCCGGACTGGAACGACCTGGTGTGGCGCGGGCAGTGGGCCGACGCGATCGACCGCCTGCACGCCACGAACAACTTCCCGGAGTTCACCGGCCGGGTGTGCCCTGCGCCGTGCGAGTCGTCCTGCGTGCTGAGCATCAACCAGCCCGCGGTGACGATCAAGAACGTCGAGGTCTCGATCATCGACGAGGCGTTCGCGCGCGGTCTGGTCACCCCGCACGTGCCGGAGCGGCTCACGGGCTCCACGGTCGCCGTCGTCGGCTCGGGGCCCGCGGGCCTCGCCGCCGCGCAGCAGCTCACGCGCGCCGGCCACACCGTCGTCGTCTACGAGCGGGACGACGCCGTCGGCGGCCTCCTGCGCTACGGCATCCCGGACTTCAAGCTCGAGAAGCTGCACATCGACCGCCGTCTGGCGCAGATGGAGGCCGAGGGCACGCGGTTCCGGACCGGTGTGGCGATCGGCACGGACATGAGCTGGGACGCCCTGCGCCGCCGGTTCGACGCCGTCGTGGTCGCCACGGGCGCCACCGTGCCGCGCGACCTGCCCCTGCCCGGGCGGGACCTGGCGGGCATCCACTTCGCCATGGACTACCTGACGCCCGCCAACCACGCGGTCGCCGCCGGTACGCCGGACGTCCTGCCGGAGGGTGCGCCGTCGGCCGAGGGTAAGCACGTCGTCATCATCGGCGGCGGCGACACCGGCTCGGACTGCCTCGGCACCGCGCTGCGCCAGGGCGCCGCGAGCGTCACCACGCTCGCCATCGGCAAGATGCCGCCGACCCAGCGCCCGGCGAACCAGCCGTGGCCGACCGACCCCATCCTGTTCGAGGTCTCGACCTCGCACGAGGAGGGCGGCGAGCGCACCTACCTCGCCTCGACCGTCGAGTTCCTGCCCGACGCCGACGGCAACGTCCGCGCCCTCAAGGTCGCGGAGACCCAGTACCTGCCCGACGGCCGCCGCGCGGCCACCCCGGGCACGGAGCGTGAGATCCCCGCGGACCTCGTGCTCGTGGCCATGGGCTTCACCGGCCCCGAGACCGGCGTGCTCGAGGAGCAGACCGGCATCGAGGTCACCGAGCGTGGCCTGGTCGCCCGCGGCGAGGACTACGCTGCAAGCCTGCCCGGAGTTTTTGTGGCCGGCGACGCCGGCCGCGGGCAGTCCCTCATCGTGTGGGCCATCGCGGAGGGCCGCGCCGCGGCCGCCGCGGCTGATACCTACCTGCAGGGCAGCACCGAGCTGCCTGCCCCGGTGCGTCCGCGCACGTTCGCTCTGCGGTCGTGACCCGAGAACTTCACCGGGAGTTGTTCACCCCCACAGGGCGCTGCGGCGCCCACCTGCCTAGGCTGGAGACATGCGCAGAGCCAAGATCGTGTGCACCATCGGACCCGCCACGGAGTCGCCGGAGAAACTTCGGGAACTCGTAGACGCCGGCATGAACGTGGCGCGGATCAACCGCAGCCACGGCGAGCAGGAGGCGCACGCGGCGGTCTACCGTCACGTGCGTGAGGCCGCGAAGGCGGCCGGAAAGTCGGTCGCCGTACTCGTCGACCTGCAGGGCCCCAAGATCCGGCTCGGCCGGTTCGCCGGGGACGAGAAGCACTTCCTGAACAAGGGCGACACGTTCACCATCACCACCGAGGACATCCTCGGTAGCCGGGAGATCGTGTCGACCACCCACAAGGGCCTGCCGAACGACGCCCAGATCGGCGACCCGCTGCTGATCGACGACGGCAAGGTGCGCGTGCGCGTCACCGCCGTCGAGGGTCCGCGGGTCATCACCGAGGTCGAGGTCCCGGGCCCCGTCTCGAACAACAAGGGCATCAACCTGCCCGGCGTCGCCGTGTCCGTGCCGGCCCTGTCCGACAAGGACGAGTCCGACCTGCGCTGGGCGCTCCAGCTCGGCACCGACTTCATCGCGCTGTCGTTCGTGCGGTCCGCCAAGGACTACGAGGACGTCCGCCGCGTGATGGAGGAGGAGGGCCGCACGGTCCCCGTCATCGCCAAGATCGAGAAGCCGCAGGCCGTCGACAACCTGGCCGAGATCATCGCCGCGTTCGACGGCGTCATGGTGGCGCGCGGCGACCTCGCGGTCGAGATGCCCCTGGAGCAGGTGCCGCTCGTCCAGAAGCGGATCGTCGAGATGGCCCGGCGCAACGCCAAGCCGGTCATCGTCGCCACGCAGGTGCTCGAGTCCATGACGACGTCGCCGACGCCGACCCGCGCCGAAGCCTCGGACTGCGCCAACGCGGTGCTCGACGGTGCCGACGCCGTGATGCTGTCCGGTGAGACCTCGGTGGGCGACTACCCGATCATCACGGTCGAGACCATGGCCCGGATCATCGAGGCCACGGAGGAGGCAGGCCGGGAGCGCATCGCGCCGCTCGGCTCCACGCCGCACACGCGCGGTGGCGCCATCACGCGTGCCGCCGCCGAGATCGGCGAGACGCTCGGGGTCAAGTACCTCGTGACGTTCACGCAGTCCGGTGACTCCGCACGCCGGATGTCCCGCCTGCGCTCGTCGATCCCGCTGCTCGCCTTCACCCCGGAGCAGCACGTCGCCAACACCCTCGCCCTGACCTGGGGTACCACCGAGTACCTCGTGCCGAAGGTCGAGAACGTCGACGCGATGGTCGACCAGGTGGACCTGACCCTGCAGGACCAGGGCCTCGCCGAGAAGGGCGACCTGGTGGTCGTCGTCTCGGGCGCCCCCGTAGGCGTCCCCGGCACGACCAACTCGATCCTGGTGCACCGCATCGGATCGCACACGGACGGTCGCAGCGCCAACTGAAAGTCGAGTACGCCGAAGTAGAGCGTGTGTCCTGTGCACGCGGGGTCAACCCCGCGCGCACAGGACACACGCTCTACTTCGGCGTACTCGACCACTCAGCGGGGGAGATGTCGCTATTGTTCCGGCGTGACCCGCTCATTTCCCTGGACCCGTCTCGGCTTCGCCGTTCTCGTCGTGGTCTCCCTCGGCCTCGGGTGGTGGGGCCTCGCGCTCGACACCAGCCACCAGCCCGACCGCACCTGGTACGACGTCGTCTACCACGACCTGCAGCTCTTCGTCATGGGTGCCGACCCGGCCAGCGGCGGCGGGCCGCTCTCCTGGCAGCTTCAGGTGGCGCGGTTCCTCGCCCCGGCTACCGCGGTCTACGCGCTGTTCGAGGCCGCACGAGCCCTGTTCACCGGGGAGATCCGCCGGTTCAGGGACCGTCGCGCACGCGGCCACGCGATAGTCGTCGGCGAGACCGACGCCGCGGACACCGTCACCGCGGCCCTGGAGGCGGCAGGCCACCGGGTGCTGCGCACTCCTGACGCCTCCGGCCTGCACGACGTCGGCCTCACGGGCGCGACCGTCCTGTACGCGTGCGGCGACGACACCGACGAGGCCACGGCCAACGTGCTGACCGTCGCGGAGGCGGAGACCGCCGTCCGCGCGACGGGCAGCGGACCCGAGCGCCTGTACGCCCACGTCAGCGACCCCGACCTCGGCGTGGCCCTCCAGGCGCGGCACCTGAGCTGCGCCGAACCCGGCGTCGACTTCTTCACGCTCGACGTCATCGCCGCACAGGCGCTCGCGGTGCGCGAGGTGCGGCGCCTGGTGGACACACCGGGCGGCCCCGCCCCGCTGACGAAGGTGCTGGTCATCGGCTCCGGCGAGTTCGCAAAGGCGCTGGTGGTGGGCCTGGCCCGCGAGTGGGAGCTCGCGGGCGACGGCGTCCGGCTGGCGGTCGACCTGCTCGCGGACGACGCCGAACAGGTGGTCGAGGCGCTCCGGACCCGCTGGTCGCCCGTGGCCGAGAAGATCGAGCTGCGGGTCGCGCCGGCGCTCGGCACGGGCAGCCTCGGGGCGCCGGACGTGGTCTACGTCTGCCACGCCTCGGACGGCAGGTCCCTGCGGGTGGCCCTCACCGCCACGAAGCTGTGGCACGGCGGCCCCGGGTCGCTCGTGCTGCTGCTCGACGGCCTGGCAGGCCTGACGGGCGCGTTCGGCACCGAGGCCTCGCGCGTGCTCGACAACCTGGACGGCCGCCTGCGGACGGTGACCATGCGCGACCTGCTCGCCGACGTCGAGCGGGAGGAGGCCCGCGCCCACGCCGACATGTACGAGCGGATCGCGCGGGCCGTGCACCACGTCTACCTGCGCAACCAGCGCGAGCGCGGCGTCGGCTGGGGCGAGCTCCCGGCGATGGTGCGCTGGGAGGACCTCTCCGAGGACCTGCGGGCCTCCAACCGGGGCTGGGTCGTCGGCCTGCCGGCGCGGCTGTCGCGGATGGGCGCGACCATCGCGCCGCGTGACGGAGCGCCGGAGGTGGTGTTCGAGGGCGCCGAGCTGGACAAGCTCGCCGAGGCGGAGCACGAGCTGTGGGAGTCGGTGCGGGTGGCCCAGGGCTGGCGGAGCGGCCCCGTCCGGGACGACGCCGCGAAGGTGCACCCGATGATCGGCATGCCCTGGTCCGAGCTGCCCGAGGACAACCGGGAGAAGGACCGCGACGTGGTGCGGCTGCTGCCCGAGATCCTCGCGGAGTTCGGCCTGGAGGTCGTGCGGTACGACGAGCGTCCGGTGACCGGGGGGTGAACCTGGGCCCGGCGTGTTCGCCGTCCGCGTACCGCGGGGGGTGCCCATCTGGTGTGCCGGGTGTGGGACTCGAACCCACATGTCCTCTCGGACAGCGCTTTTTGAGAGCGCCGCGTCTGCCTGTTCCGCCAACCCGGCCTGCCGGGACGTGAAACATGTCCCGGCGGACATCGAACCACACCCCTGGTCCAGGCCCCAAGCCCGGGTATGCGGGACGTAGGATGTACCCCGTGACCGACGAGAACACCGAGAAGCTTTCCCTGGATCTGCCCCCGATGATCGATGCCGAGCCGGAGGCAGCTCCCGCGCACCCCTCGCGCCGCGCCGTGGTGGCGGAGGACGAGGCGCTCATCCGTATGGACGTCGTGGAGACCCTGCGCGAGGCCGGGTTCGACGTCGTCGGCGAGGCCGGCGACGGCGAGACCGCCGTGAACCTGGCGATCGAGCTCAAGCCCGACGTCGTGGTGATGGACGTGAAGATGCCCGAGCTGGACGGCATCTCGGCGGCCGAGCGCATCGGCAAGGCCCACGCGGCTCCTGTGGTGTTGCTCACGGCGTTCTCGCAGACCGAGCTCGTCGAGCGCGCCCGCGACGCCGGTGCCATGGCGTATGTGGTCAAGCCCTTCACCCCGGCCGACCTGCTGCCCGCCGTGGAGATCGCGATCTCGCGCTACTCGCAGATCGGCGCACTGGAGGCAGAGGTCGCTGACCTCACCGAACGCTTCGAGACCCGCAAGCGCGTGGACCGCGCCAAGGGCCTCCTGATGACCAAGATGGGCCTGTCGGAGCCCGAGTCGTTCCGCTGGATCCAGAAGACGTCGATGGACCGTCGCCTCACCATGCGCGAGGTCGCGGACGCCGTCATCGAGCAGGTCGGCGCCTGACGCGAACCTCGCTCTAGAGCGGGTGAAATCGCGGTTCGCGTGTTCTCTGTCGGCCGGGTGAGGACTAGTCTCTCCGCTCAGCCGGGCCCTCGGCCCGGAAGCTCAGATCCCGGAAGGAGACAAGCGTGCTCGCTATACGCCCTGCCCGCGAGGACGACCTGCCGGCCGTCGCCGCACTGGCCGCTGAGGCGCGCGACGACTCGCCGACCGGGGCCCAGCTCGGAGCCCAGGACACGGACCGGCTGCTGGAGCACCTCAGCGTGCTGCTCGCCGCCGGCGGACACGTGCTCGTCGCGGAGCAGAACGGCCAGGTCGCCGGTGTCGTCCTGGGCCGGGTCGTCGCGGCGTACCTCTTCGCCCCGCGCGCGAGCCTGTACCTCGACATGGTGTTCGTCGCGCCGCGGGCACGCCGCCACGGCGTCGGGCACGCGCTGCTCCGCGCGGCCACCGACCTCGCGGCCGAGCACGGGTGCGAGGACATCTACTCCGCGCCGGTACCCGGCAACCGCGGGGTGCAGCGTTTCCTCGCGCGGCTCGGGTTCGCCCCGGCGGCAGGCCACCGCGTGGCGTCGGTCGCCGCGCTGCAGCGCCGCTTCGCCACCGACGTGGCGGCACGGGACAGCGCGCACGCGGGCCGCCGGTTCGCCCGCGTAGGCCTCGAGGACCTCATCGCCCGCCGGCGCCGTGCCCGCTCCGTCCTCGAGTCCGGGCCCATCGACATGCGCCCGGTGGGCGGCGGCGCGCCGTCCCGCCGCCCCACCGCGAAGGCCGGCTGAGCGCTCCGCTCCGGCTCTAGCCGAGGATCATGCACGTCAGGCGTGCCGTGCACACCCGCTTGCCCGCGTCGTCGGTGATGGCGATCTCGTACGACGCCGTCGTGCGGCCCAGGTGGACCGCGGTCGCCGTACCCGTGACGTAGCCCTCCCGGGCCCCGCGGTGGTGCGTGGCGCTGACCTCGATGCCCACCGTCTGCTTGCCCGGGCCCGCGTGCGCCTGCGCCGCGAGCGAGCCGAGCGTCTCGGCGAGGACCACCGAGGCGCCGCCGTGCAGCAGCCCCGCCGGCTGGGTGTTGCCCTTGACCGGGATCCGCCCGACCGCGCGGTCCGGCGCCAGCTCCAGCAGCTCCATCTCCATCCGCTCGAAGAGCGTGCCCGTCGTCTCCGCTCCGGCGTACAGGGCCTTCCAGTCGATCGCGGGCTCGTCGATCGTGGGCTCGGAAGGTGCAGCGGAAGCGCTCGTGTCAGTCATGCGGGCTATGTTGTCAGGCGTGACCTCCACCGTGCCAAGCCGTACTCCGGACAAGCCCTCCTCGGGCCGCCCCCGTCTCCTGCTGATCGATGGCCATTCCATGGCCTATCGGGCGTTCTACGCGCTGCCCGACACCCTCGCGACCAGCTCAGGACAGATCACCAACGCCGTCTACGGCTTCACGTCGATGCTGACGAACCTGCTGCGCGACGAGCAGCCCACCCACCTGGGCGTGGCGTTCGACGCGGGCCGCGTCACCTTCCGCACCGAGCGGTTCCCCGCGTACAAGGGCACGCGGGACGCCACGCCGGACGCGTTCAAGGGACAGGTCCCGCTCATCAAGGAGGTGCTCGACGCGCTGCACGTCTCCTCGATCGAGCTCGCCGGCATCGAGGCCGACGACATCCTGGCGACCCTCGCCGTGCAGGCCAGGACCGCCGGCATGGAGGTGCTGGTGTGTTCCGGTGACCGCGACACGCTGCAGCTGGTGAACGCCGACGTCACCGTCCTGTACCCCAAGAAGGGCGTGTCCGAGCTGGCCCGCATGGACCCGGCGGCGGTCGAGGCCAAGTACGGCTTGCCCCCCGAGCGCTACCCGGACCTCGCGGCGCTCGTCGGCGAGACCAGCGACAACCTGCCGGGCGTACCCGGCGTCGGCCCCAAGACCGCCGCCAAGTGGATCGCCGCGTACGGCGGCCTGGCGGCCCTGCTCGACGCCGCCGACGAGGTCAAGGGCAAGGCCGGCGAGAGCCTGCGCGCGAACCTGGACCAGGTCCGGGTCAACCGCGAGCTGAACGCCCTCCTGACCGACGTCGAGCTGCCGCTCGGTGTGGCCGACCTCGCCCTGGAGGGCTTCGACCGGGAGGCGGTGCACCTCGTCTCCGACACCCTGCAGTTCGGCCAGCTGCGCGACCGGCTCCTCGCTGTCGACCCCGCGGGTGCCGCCGCGGAGGAGGCACCCGTCGCCGGCGGGGTCGAGCTCGACCTGGCCGACGTCGCCCCGGGCGCCCTCGGCGCCTGGCTCGCCGCCCGCTCGGAGCGCGTGGGCGTCGACGTGGCCGGCACGACCGTGGCCGGCGGCGGGGACGCCTGGGCCGTGGCCGTGGCGGAGCCGGACGGCGTGGCCGCCTACCTCGACCTGACGCAGCTCGGGCCCGACGACGAGAAGGCGCTCGCGGCCTGGCTCGCCGATCCCGCGGCGCCCAAGACCCTGCACGGGGCGAAGGCTGCCGCGCACATGCTCGCCGCGCGGAGCATGGACCTCGCGGGTGTCGCCTTCGACACCGAGCTCGCCGCCTACCTGTGCTACCCGGACCAGCGCGGCTACGACCTGGGCGACCTCGCGGTGCGGCATCTCGGCCGGGAGCTCAAGGTCGCACAGGCCGAGGGCGCCCAGGGCGCCCTGGACCTCTCGCTCGAAGGCGAGTCCGAGGGGCAGGCGGAGGCAGTGAGAGCCCACGGCGTGGCCGAGCTGGCGGCCGCCCTGGAGGGCGAGCTCGCCGACCGCGGCGCCACCCACCTGCTGGACGACGTCGAGCTGCCGCTGTCCGGCGTGCTGGCGCGGATGGAGCGCATCGGCATCGCCGCCGACACGGAGTACCTGACCGGCTTGGAGAAGCAGTTCGCGCAGGGGGTCGCCGACGCCGCCGCCGAGGCGTACGCCGTGATCGACCGCGAGGTGAACCTCGGCAGCCCGAAGCAGCTGCAGGAGGTGCTGTTCGACCAGCTGGGCATGCCCAAGACCAAGAAGATCAAGACCGGCTACACGACCGACGCGGCGAGCCTGCAGGACCTGTTCGTCAAGACCGAGCACCCGTTCCTGGCCCACCTGCTCGCGCACCGCGACGTGTCGCGCCTGCGCACCACCGTCGAGGGGCTGCTCCGGTCGGTGGCCCCCGACGGGCGCATCCACACGACGTTCCAGCAGACCATCGCCGCGACGGGCCGCCTCAGCTCGACCGACCCGAACCTCCAGAACATCCCGATCCGCACGGAGGCGGGCCGGCAGATCCGGCGCGCGTTCCAGGTCGGCGAGGGCTACGAGTCGCTGCTGACCGCCGACTACAGCCAGATCGAGATGCGGATCATGGCGCACCTGTCGCGCGACGAGGGCCTGATCGAGGCCTTCAACTCGGGGGAGGACCTGCACCGGTACGTGGGCTCGCGCGTGTTCGAGGTGGAGCCCGCCGGCGTGACCGCGGACATGCGCTCCAAGATCAAGGCCATGTCGTACGGACTGGCCTACGGCCTGAGCGCCTTCGGCCTGTCGCAGCAGCTCAACATCGCCACGGGCGAGGCGCAGACGCTCATGGACGACTACTTCGAGCGGTTCGGCGGCGTGCGCGACTACCTCTCCGGCGTCGTCGAGGAGGCTCGGGCGACCGGGTACACCGCGACGATCCTGGGCCGGCGCCGCTACCTGCCCGACCTCACGAGCGACAACCGGCAGCGCCGGCAGATGGCCGAGCGCATGGCGCTCAACGCGCCGATCCAGGGCAGCGCCGCCGACATCATCAAGCTCGCGATGCTCAAGGTGCAGGCCGCGCTGGACGAGCGCGGGCTCTCCTCCCGCCTGCTGCTCCAGGTGCATGACGAGCTCGTGCTCGAGGTCTTCCCGGGCGAGCGGGAGGCCGCGGAGGAGGTCCTGCGCAGCGAGATGGGCGCGGCCTACGAGCTCACCGTCCCGCTCGACGTCTCCGTGGGCGCGGGCGCCACCTGGCACGAGGCCGGCCACTGACCCCCACGAAGTAGAACCCTGGCGAGGTAGAACCAGGGCGAGGTAGAACCAGGGCGAAGTAGAACTCCAGCGGCTCAGGACGGATCGCTCGGGTTCTGTCTCGCCAGGGTTCTACTTCGCCAGAGTTCTATCTCGCCTGGGTTCTATCTCGGCAGCTCCGTGACGAAGACCGCCGTGCCCGGGAGGTAGCGGCCGCGCTCCGGGCCCCAGCCGCCCCAGACCTGGTCGTTCCACTCCGGCCACTCCGGTTCGACCAGGTTCGTCAGCCGCAGGCCCGCGGCGGCGACGTCGCGCACGTGGTCACCCACGGTGCGGTGGTACTCCGCGTACAGGACCCGGCCGGCGGCGTCGGCCTCGACGTACGGGCGGCGGTCGAAGTACGAGCGCGACGCCGTCAGACCGCGCAGGGTCGGGTCGTCGGGGAACGCCCACCGCAGGGGGTGGGTGACGGAGAACACCCAGCGGCCGCCCGGGCGCAGCACGCGGGCGACCTCCCGGTGCACGGCGCCGGCGTCGGGCACGAAGGGCAGCGCGCCGAAGGACGTGAAGACGATGTCGAACGAGCCGTCCGCGAACGGCAGCGCCCGGGCGTCCGCCTGGACCCGCGGCACGACGACGCCCGTGGCGGCGTCGAGGCGCGCCGCACCCGCCAGCATGCCCGCCGAGTAGTCGGTGGCGACGGCCCGGGCCCCGCGGGAGGCGAGCCAGCGCGAGCAGTGCGCCGCTCCAGCCCCCACCTCCAGCACGTCGCGCCCGTCGACGTCGCCCAGCAGGCCGGCCTCCGCCTCGGTCAGGCCCTCGGGACCCCAGCGGAACCCGGCGTCGCCGAGGAAGTCGCGGTGCTCGTCGAGGTACTCGTCGGCGTTGGCGTCCCACCACGCCCGGGCGGCCCCGGCGTCGTCAGGCAGGTCGCGGTAGCCGAAGGACACGGGCTGGTCGTCGCTCACGAGGCAATCATCGCCCCTGTCTGCTTCCTATGGTTTCGTACGGCTGTGTCTATGAGTCACGGGCGAATACCACAGGAGCGGCCATAACAAAAGGGTCACGATTGGATTCCGGTCAGGGAAGCGAAATACGCAGGCAACGAGAAGGCTCCTAAGGTCAGGCGCAAACGTCTGCGTGTCGTCGTGTCCCGAACCCGGGCTCGCCGATGCGCTCGAGGAAGGAGAGTGCCATGCGTCGACGCGCTACGCGCCTTGCGGGCGGCGTCACCCTGGTGACTGCGCTCGCAGTGGCTCTGAGTGGATGTGTCGCCAGCGAGCGGGACCCCGAGGGCAGCGGCGAGGGCAGCGGCAAGGACACCTTCGTGTTCGCCGCGTCCGCAGACCCCGGATCGCTCGACCCCGCGTTCGCCAGTGACGGCGAGTCGTTCCGGGTCGCACGCCAGATCTTCGAGGGCCTCGTCGGAGTCGAGCCCGGCACCGCCGACCCCGCGCCCCTGCTCGCCGAGAGCTGGGACATCAGCGAGGACGGCCTGGAGTACACCTTCCACCTCAAGGAGGGTGTCAAGTTCCACGACGACACGGACTTCGACGCCGAGGCCGTGTGCTTCAACTTCGACCGCTGGGCGAACTGGACCGGCCTGGCCGCGTCCGAGTCGCTGTCGTACTACTACACGCACGTGTTCGGTGGTCAGGGCGAGAACGGCAAGTACGACTCGTGCGAGGCCTCGGACGCCGCGACCGCGGTCGTGAAGCTGAAGAGCCCGCTGCCCGAGCTCGTCCCCGCGCTCTCGCTGCCGTCGTTCTCCATGCAGTCGCCCAAGGCGCTCGAGGAGTTCAGCGCTGACGAGATCGGTGGCGCCGAGGACGCGCCCGAGCTCTCCGAGTACGCCAAGGCGCACCCGGTCGGCACCGGCCCGTACACGTTCGGCGAGTGGAAGACCGGCGAGTCGGTCACGCTCAAGGCGTTCGACGGCTACTGGGGCGAGATCCTGGACGTCAAGAACATCGTCTTCACGGTGATCGCCGATGGCACCGCGCGCCGCCAGGCGCTCGAGGCCGGCGACATCGACGGCTACGACCTGGTCGCCCCGGCCGACGTCGACGCCCTCGCGGAGTCGGGCTACCAGATCCTCAACCGCGAGCCGTTCAACATCCTGTACCTGGGCATGAACCAGAAGCAGAAGCCGCTGGACGACATCCGCGTCCGCCAGGCGATCGCCCACGCGATCGACAAGGAGGCGCTGGTCGCTGCCGCGCTGCCCGAGGGCACCGAGGTCGCCACGCAGTTCGTGCCCTCGATCGTCTCCGGCTTCAGCGAGGACGTCGCGCAGTACGAGTTCGACCAGGACAAGGCCAAGAGCCTCCTGGCGGAGGCCGGGCAGGAGAACCTCGAGCTCGAGTTCAACTACCCGACCGACGTCTCGCGTCCGTACATGCCGGACGCCGCGGCGATCTACGAGGCCATCTCGGCAGACCTCGAGGAGGTCGGCATCACGGTGAAGGCGACGCCGGAGCCGTGGAGCCCCACCTACCTCGACACCATCCAGGGCAGCGAGAACCACGGGCTGCACCTGCTCGGCTGGACGGGTGACTACAACGACACCTACAACTTCATCGGCACCTTCTTCGGCGCCGAGTCGTCCGAGTGGGGCTTCGACGACCCGGACCTCTTCAAGAGCCTGAGCGACGCGCGGTACGCCGACGTCGACCAGCAGGAGGCCCAGTACCAGGCCGCGAACGAGGCCGTGATGGAGTTCCTGCCGGGCGTGCCGCTCGCCAGCCCGGTGCCCTCGCTCGCCTTCACCGCACAGGTGCAGGACTACCCGGTGTCGCCGGTGCAGGACGAGGTCTACAGCGTCATCACGTTCTCGGAGTAAGAGAACCCGATGACACACCTAGGGCGCATCGCGCCTTAGGGTGAAGTGCTCAGGTCGGGGCGCGGCACCTGCCGCGCCCCGACCGCTGTCCGTGACTTTCAAGGATCTTCCTGAGGATAGGTATGCTCCGCCTCATCGTGCAGCGGTTGCTGCTCCTGATACCGCTGCTCCTAGGGCTGTCGGTGCTGTTGTTCGCGTGGGTCCGGGCGCTGCCCGGCGGCCCCGCGACCGCCCTGCTGGGCGAGCGGGCCACACCCGAGGCCATCGCTCGCATCAACACCCTGTACGGGTTCGACCAGCCGTTGCACATCCAGTACTTCAAGTACCTGGGCCGCCTGCTGACGGGGGACTTCGGCGTCTCCACGCGGACCGGCCGTCCCGTGCTGGACGAGTTCATCACGCGCTTCCCCGCGACGATCGAGCTGACCGTGGTCGCGCTGGTCATCGCGATCGGCATCGGCATCCCGCTCGGCTACGTCGCCGCTCGCCGGGCCGGCTCGATCATCGACCACTCATCGGTCGTCGTGTCGCTGATCGGCGTCACCGTGCCGGTGTTCTTCCTCGCCTTCATCCTGAAGTACCTGTTCGCCGTGGAGCTGGGCTGGTTCCCCTCCACGGGGCGGCAGGACCCGACGATGATCGCGACGCATCCGACGAACTTCTACGTGCTGGACGGACTGCTCACCGGTGAGTGGGACGCCGCATGGGACGCGTTGGTGCACCTGATCCTGCCCGGCATCGCGCTCGGCACGATCCCGCTGGCGATCGTCGCGCGGATGACCCGCGCCGCGGTGTCCGAGGTGCAGAACGCCGACTACGTCCGCACTGCCCGCGCGAAGGGCATCAAGCCCGCGCGGCTGCGCGGCGAGCACATCCTGAAGAACGCGATGCTCCCGGTGCTGACGACCATCGGCCTGCAGGTCGGCCTGCTGCTGTCGGGCGCCGTGCTCACCGAGACGGTCTTCGCGTTCAGCGGCATCGGCTCGTTCCTCGCGGAAGCCGTGTTCAACGCCGACTACCCGGTGATGCAGGGCTTCGTCCTGATGATCGCGATCGTGTACGCCCTCGTGAACCTGTTCGTCGACGTGTCGTACGGGCTGATCGACCCCAGGCTGAGGAGGCAGCAGTGAGTGCCAACGAGCTCCCCCTGACCGACGGCGCGGCTGCCCAGCCGCTCCACACCAGCATCCACGGCGACGGGCCGGGCGGTGCCGACCACGGCGGCGAGGGTGTCTGGGCGCGCGCCTGGCGCACCCTGCGCAAGAACCCCGTGGCGATCGCCGGGTTCGTGATCGTCGCGGCGTTCGTGCTCATCGCGCTGCTCGCCCCGCTGATCGCCCCGTACGGGCCCCACGAGCTGCCGGGCCGTGCCGAGGTGCGCCCGACGATGATCCCCGGGCCGTCGGCCGAGTACCCGCTGGGCCTGGACCGCTACGGCGGCGACGTGCTCAGCAAGCTGATCTGGGGCGCCCGCGCGTCGCTCCTGGTGGGCGTCCTGTCCACGCTGTTCGGCCTGGCCGGCGGCATGGCGCTCGGCCTGCTCGCGGGCTGGTTCGGCAAGTGGGTCGACTTCGGCGCCATGCGCCTGGTGGACCTGATGCTGTCCGTGCCGTCGCTGCTGCTCGCCGTCTCGATCGCCGCGATCGCGGGCCAGTCCTCGATGTCGGTCATCGTCGCCATCGGTGTGGTGCAGATCCCGATCTTCGCCCGCCTGCTGCGCGGCTCGATGCTCGCGCAGCGCGGCCAGGACTACGTGCTGGCCGCGTCCGCGCTGGGCCTGAGCCGGCGCTCGGTGACCATGAGCCACGTGCTCCCCAACAGCGTCGGGCCGGTCATCGTGCAGGCGACGCTGACCCTGGCCACGGCAGTGATCGAGGCGGCTGCGCTGTCCTTCCTCGGCCTGGGTGGCGGCGAGCCCTCCACCGCCGAGTGGGGCCGCATGCTGACGGCCGCGCAGCAGGAGCTGGCGGTCGCGCCGCGCCTGGCGATCCTGCCCGGTATCTGCATCGCCGTGACGGCCCTCGGCTTCACCCTCGTGGGCGAGAGCCTGCGCGAGGCCCTCGACCCCCGGAACAGGACCCGAAAATGAGCGACACCCCTGAGCAGAAGACCTCCGACGCCGCGGTGGGTGGTACGGCCGGTCCGCAGGACGCCGACGTCGTCCTGCGCGTCGAGGACCTGTGCGTCGACTTCCGCACCGAGAACGGCGCGGCACGCGCCGTGGCGAACGCGAACCTGACCGTCCGGCGCGGGCAGACCGTGGCGATCGTGGGGGAGTCGGGCTCCGGCAAGACCACGCTCGCCATGGCCGTCCTCGGCCTGCTGGCCAGCAACGGCTCGGTGGCCGAGGGGCACATCTGGTTCAAGGACGAGGACCTGGGCAAGGTCAGCCCGCAGCGCATGGCGCAGCTGCGCGGCACCGAGCTCGGCCTCGTGCCGCAGGACCCGATGACCAACCTCGACCCGATCATGCGGATCGGGCAGCAGATCGACGAGGGCCTGATCGACAACGGCCTGCGCACCCGCCGGGACGCACGCACCCGCACGGTCGAGCTGCTCGACGAGGTAGGCCTGCCCGACGCGCGGCGCCGGGCGAGCCAGTACCCGCACGAGTTCTCCGGCGGCATGCGCCAGCGTGCGCTCATCGCCATGGGCCTGTCGGGCCGTCCGGCGCTGCTGGTGGCGGACGAGCCGACGTCGGCCCTCGACGTGACCGTGCAGCGGGGCATCCTCGACCAGCTCTCCGGGCTGACCGAGGAGCTCGGCACCGCGGTGCTGCTCATCACGCACGACCTCGGCCTCGCGGCCGAGCGCGCCGACGTCGTCGTGGTCATGTACCGCGGCGACATCGTCGAGCAGGGTCCCGCGCGCCAGGTCCTCACCGACCCGCAGCACGAGTACACCAAGCGCCTCATGGCGGCAGCGCCGTCGCTCGCCTCGCGACGCATCGAGATCGCGCGCGAGCGCGGCCTGGACGACGTCCTCGAGGACGCACTCCTGGCCCACGGTTCCCCGGGCGCCGAAGTAGAGCGCGTGTCCGAGAACGCGGAAGGCGCACCGACGGGAGAGGTGGACACACGCTCTACCTCGGCAGACTCGGCGATCCTCGTGTCCGTTCGGGACGTTTCCAAGGTGTTCTCTATTCGGGGCAACGGGCTGTTCTCGCGGGCCAAGGACTTCACGGCGGTCGACGGCGTGAGCCTCGACATCCCGCGCGGCTCCACGGTCGCCGTGGTGGGGGAGTCAGGTTCGGGCAAGTCCACGCTCGCCCGGATGATCCTGGACATCGAGAAGCCGACCACCGGTTCGATCACGTTCGACGGCGGCCTCGTGGGCGCGGGCAACCACCGGGACCAGATCGCCTACCGGCGTCGGGTCCAGCCCGTGTTCCAGGACCCCTACTCGTCGCTCGACCCGCTCTACTCGGTGTACCGCGCGATCGAGGAGCCGCTGCGCGCGCACTCCTACGGCGACGCGGCGGCCCGCCGGGCCCGGGTGGAGGAGCTCGCCGACCAGGTGGCGCTCAGCAAGGGCCAGCTGCAGCGGTTCCCCTCCGAGCTGTCCGGCGGCCAGCGCCAGCGCGTGGCGATCGCGCGCGCCCTCGCGCTGTCGCCCGAGCTCGTGGTCTGCGACGAGGCGGTCTCGGCGCTCGACGTGGTGGTGCAGGCGCAGATCCTGCAGCTCCTCGCCGGCCTCCAGGAGGAGCTGGGGCTGACCTACCTCTTCATCACGCACGACCTCGCCGTCGTGCGGCAGATCGCCGACCGGGTGCTGGTGATGCAGGAGGGGCGAGTGGTCGAGGAGGGGACCGTCGACTCGGTCTTCGACTCGCCCGCCACGGCCTACACGCGGGCCCTGCTCGACGCCATCCCCGGCAAGGACCTGGAGCTCGCGCTCTGACGCCTCGCGGTGCCCTGGCTCGCGTTGACCGGGGCGCTGCGACGCCACTAGGATGGCTGGCGGTGCCGTGCGCCTTCCGGCGATCGTCAGCACCTCACGAGCACCGCACAAGCAGAGCTCGAACAGACCCTGTCCTTACTACACCATGTCCGCATCGGAGCATCGAACTCAATGACCATCTCCACCCCCGCGAAGTCCGCACCCCAGGTTGCCATCAATGACATCGGCACCGAGGAGGACTTCCTTGCTGCCATCGACGCCACCATCAAGTACTTCAACGATGGGGACATCGTCGAAGGCACGATCGTCAAGGTGGACCGCGACGAGGTCCTTCTTGACATCGGCTACAAGACCGAGGGTGTGATCCCGTCCCGGGAGCTCTCGATCAAGCACGACGTCGACCCTGGCGAGGTTGTCTCCGTCGGCGACGCCGTCGAGGCCCTGGTCCTCCAGAAGGAGGACAAGGAAGGCCGTCTGATCCTGTCCAAGAAGCGCGCACAGTACGAGCGCGCCTGGGGCACGATCGAGAAGATCAAGGAAGAGGACGGCGTCGTCACCGGCACCGTCATCGAGGTCGTCAAGGGCGGCCTCATCCTCGACATCGGCCTGCGCGGCTTCCTCCCCGCCTCCCTCGTGGAGATGCGTCGCGTCCGCGACCTCCAGCCGTACGTCGGCAAGGAGATCGAGGCCAAGATCATCGAGCTCGACAAGAACCGGAACAACGTCGTGCTGTCGCGCCGTGCCTGGCTCGAGCAGACGCAGTCCGAGGTTCGCTCCACCTTCCTGCAGACGCTGCAGAAGGGCCAGGTGCGCCCGGGTGTCGTCTCCTCGATCGTCAACTTCGGTGCGTTCGTGGACCTCGGCGGCGTCGACGGTCTGGTGCACGTCTCGGAGCTGTCCTGGAAGCACATCGACCACCCGTCCGAGGTCGTCGAGGTCGGCCAGGAGGTCACGGTCGAGGTGCTCGACGTCGACTTCGACCGCGAGCGTGTCTCCCTGTCGCTAAAGGCGACGCAGGAGGACCCGTGGCAGACCTTCGCCCGTACGCACGCCATCGGTCAGGTCGTGCCGGGTAAGGTCACCAAGCTCGTCCCGTTCGGTGCGTTCGTCCGCGTCGAGGACGGCATCGAGGGCCTGGTCCACATCTCGGAGCTGGCCGTGCGTCACGTCGAGCTGCCCGAGCAGGTCGTCACCGTCGGTGCCGAGGTGTTCGTCAAGGTCATCGACATCGACCTGGAGCGTCGCCGCATCTCGCTGTCGCTCAAGCAGGCCAACGAGGGTGTGGACCCGGAGTCCGAGGACTTCGACCCCGCGCTGTACGGCATGGCCGCCGAGTACGACGACGCCGGGAACTACAAGTACCCGGACGGCTTCGACCCGGAGACCAACGAGTGGCTCGAGGGCTTCGAGACCCAGCGCGAGGCGTGGGAGGCGGAGTACGCCAAGGCGCACGAGCGCTGGACCGCGCACCGCAAGCAGGTCGCCGAGGCGCTCACCGCTGACACCGAGGCGACCGAGGCCCCCGCGGCCGCGGCCTCGGCCGGCGGTAGCGGTAGCAGCAGCAGCACCACCTACTCCTCGGCTCCGGTCGAGGAGGTCGGCGGCACGCTGGCTTCGGACGAGGCGCTCGCCGCGCTCCGTGAGAAGCTCACGGGTAACTGACCCGAGCTGATCGACGGCCCGTCACCCCTTCGGGGGTGGCGGGCCGTCGCCGTTCCCCGGGCGGGCCGCCGGTGTTTTCATGATGCGGTGCGGTGCCCGGCCGCGCGACCGCATCCAGGCCGCTGACCTGCGACGACACCGTTCTGTACGGCTTCCTGGTGTATCACAGGCGTGCTGGTCAGAGGGGCCGAGTTGTTGTTGGATGTCTCCCCATGAGCCGACCCGGACCCGACGAGACGCGGGGCACGAGCCCAGGCGCTCTCCTCGAGCCCGAGCGCGCGGTGGTGCCGTTCATGGGCCGCGGGCGGGAGCTGGCGGAGCTGCGGTCGTGGGTGCGGTCGCGGGAACCGGTGGCGCTACGGCTGCTGTGCGGGCTCGGCGGGGTGGGCAAGACGCGCCTGGCGCTCGAGCTCGGCAAGAGCCTTCGGCGCACCGGATGGACGGTGGTTCACGTGCCGCCGGGTGCGGAGGTCGCCGCGGTCTCCGCTGCCTCGGACATGCGCCGTGTCCTGCTGGTCGTCGACGACGCGGCGTCCCGCCCCGGCCTGTCCGCGATGCTCGACGCCATCGGGTCCACCCGGTCCCGGGGGCGCCTGCGCGTCCTGTGCACCGCCCGCAGCGGCGGGCAGTGGTGGCGCAGGGAGCGGTGGACCAGCCAGCTGTGGGCCGGCCGCACGCCGCCCGTCACCCAGATGGCGCTGGAGCCGGCCCTCGACCGGACCCTCGACGTCGCCTTCGACCCCGCCCTCGGGCTGGAGATCGAGCGCTCGGGGGACCGGCGCGCGCTCGTCGAGGCAGCGGCCACGCGCTTCGCCAGGGCGCTGGGCCGCCCGGTCCCGCGGCTGCGGTTCCAGGCGGAGCCCGACCAGCAGGTGCGCGCGCTGGACCTGTACGCGGCAGCGCTGGCGACGGTGCTCGACGGCGGCACCGACGTCGTCGACCCGGTGGGCGCCCTCGACCGGGTGCTCGACCACGAGCGCGCCCGGTGGGCGGGCTCGGACGTGGACGCGGGGTTCGCGCCGGGCGCCGCCGAGGCGGCGCTGGCCATGACGACGCTGCTCGGCGACCCTACGGACGAGGGCATCCACGCCGCGCTGCGCCGGGCCGGCGCGGAGCCCGTCACGGGCCCGACGGCGGACGCCGTGGCGTGGGTCCGCGCGCACCTGCCGGCGGTCCCGCGGCTGGCGGAGCTGCTCGTCCTGCGCACCCTGGCGGCGTCCGAGGAGCTCACCGCCGCCTGCACACGCGACCTGGCGCCGGGGGAGGCGTTCGCGATGCTGGCGTTCGCGACCGAGATGGGGCTCGACCGGCCGGTCGCCGAGCGCGACGTCACCCGCGAGCTGATCGAGGCCGCGGCGTCCGCCCTGCCCGCCGGACGGCCGGCGGACCTGCCCGCGCTGATGCGGGCCTCCCGCCGGCTGCCCCGCTCGTCGGGCCCGCTGGCCGTGCCGGTGCTCGACCGCCTCACGCACCGCGTGGCTGACCTCGCCCGGGCGACGGGCAGCGACGCCGAACATGGCGAGGCGCTCACCGACCTCGGCATGGTGCTGATCGCCGAGGGCGAGCCCGACGCCGCGATCGGCGCGCTGCAGGAGGCGGTGGGCCTGTGGCGCGGCCTCGCCTGGGGAGACGAGAACCGGTACCGGCCCGCGCTGTGCACGGCCCTGAACAGCCTCGGGATGGGGTACCGGGCGGTGGGCAGGCACGGTGACGCCCTCGCCGTGCAGGAGGAGGTGATCGACCTGTGCCGCCAGTTCCCGCCGGGCGACGGGCTGTGGGCGGACGCCGAGCACGCGCACGCCCTGCAGAACGCGGGCGTGTCCTACACGGAGCTCGGCCGGGTCGGCGAGATCGAGGTGGCGCAGCGCGCGTCGCTCGAGATCTACCGCCGCCTCGCGGAGGGCGACCCCGTCCAGTACGAGCCGCAGGTCGCCGCTGTGCTGGGCAACTTCGAGGCCCTCACCGAGAGCGGGCGGCCGGAGGACGCGCTGCCCGCGAACGCCGAGGCGGTCGCGATCCGCCGCAGGCTCGCCGCCGCCCGCCCCGAGCACCTCGGGGAGCTGGCCTGGTCGCTCGGCCAGCTCGGCACCACCCTGGAGGCCCTCGGGCGGTACGAGGAGGCGGGCGTGGTGCTCGTGGAGGCGCTGGAGCTCCAGCGCGGCCTCGCCAAGGAGAACGCGCGCGGTACCCGCCCCGACCTCGCCGGCGCGCTCTCGGCGCTCGGTGCGCTGTACTCGACCACCGGCCGCGCCGACGAGTCCCTCCGGCTGGAGCGGGAGGCGCTGGAGATCCGGCGCGACCTCGCCGGCGAGCACCCCGACCGGTACCTGCACTACCTCGCGCACTCGCTGTCGAACCTCGGCGTCACCCTGGCCCGGCGCGGCAGGTACGACGAGGCGGTGCTGCTGGAGGAGGAGGCGGTGGTCATCCGCCGCGGCCTGGCGGGCGAGAACGCCCGCTCCCTGAAGTATCTCGCGCAGTCCCTGTCCAACCTGGGCGTGCGGTACGCCGACCTGGGCCGGTTCGACGAGGCGCTGCCGCCCACGCAGGAGGCGGTCGACATGCTGCGCCGGCTCGTGCGGGAGCAGCCGGAGAAGTACCGCACGGGTCTCGCGGAGGCGCTCGCGAACCTGGGGGCCACCCTGCTCGACCTCGACCGGGCGGCGGCCGCGCTGCCGCCGATGCGGGAGGCGGTGATGATGCGCCGCCAGCTCGTCCTGGAGAACCCGGACAAGCACCGGCCCGACCTGGCGCTCGCGCTCTCCAACCTGGCCAGCGCGATGAGCGCGGTCGGCGACAACGTCGCCGCGCTGGGGCTCGCACGGGAGGCGGTCGACATGCGCCGGCGGCTCGCTGCCGACCTGCCCGAGCGGTACCGGTCCGAGCTGGAGCGGTCCCGGGCGGTGCTGGCGCGGATCGACGCGGCGATCCGGAACCCGACGTCGCTCTAGCCCCAACCCCCGTCGCGCGCAGCCGCCGCGGACCTCCGGTCAGGCGGTTGCCGAGAACTGGGTCCGGTACAGGTCGGCGTACAGGCCCCCGGCGGCGATGAGCTCCACGTGCGTGCCCGACTGGGCCACCCGCCCGTCGGCGAGCACCACTATGCGGTCCGCGGCGCGCACCGTGGACAGGCGGTGCGCGATGACCAGCGACGTCCGCCCGGCGAGGGCCTGGTCGAGCGCGACCTGCACGGCGGCCTCGGACTCCGAGTCGAGGTGCGCGGTGGCCTCGTCGAGCACCACGACGTCGGGCGCCTTGAGCAGCAGCCGTGCGATGGCGAGGCGCTGCCGCTCGCCGCCGGACAGCCGGTAGCCGCGGTCGCCCACCACGGTCTCCAGGCCCTCGGGCAGCCGGTCGACGAGGTCCCAGATGCGGGCCTGGCGCAGCACCCGCTCCAGGCCGGCGTCGGTCGCCTCCGGGCGCACGAACCGCAGGTTCGCCGCCATCGTGTCGTGGAACAGGTGCGCGTCCTGGGAGACGACGCCGACCGTGGCCCGCAGCGACGCGAACGTCACGTCCCGCAGGTCGGTCCCGGCGATGCGCACCGCGCCCGACGTCGGGTCGTACATGCGGCTGACCAGCTGCGAGATCGTCGTCTTGCCCGCGCCGGACGGACCGACGAGCGCCACCATCGAGCCCGCCGGGACCTCGAACGAGACGTCGACCAGCGTGTCCGCCGTCGGATCCTTGCGCTGCCCCGCCACCGACTCCAGGGAGGCGAGGGACACCTCCTCGGCCCGGGGGTACCGGAACGTCACGTCCGTCAGCGAGATCGAGGCGCCCCGCGCGGCGACGGCGGCCCGCAGGTCGACGGCGTCCGGCTTCTCGGCCACCGACGGCTCCAGGTCCAGCACCTCCAGCACCCGCTCGAACGACACGAGCGCCGTCATCACGTCGACCTGGACGTTCGCCATCGCCGTCAGCGGCCCGTACAGCCGCGTGAGGTACGTGGCGAGCGCGACGACCGTGCCGACCGTGAGCTCGCCCGCGATGGCCTGCAGCCCGCCCAGCCCGTACACGCCCGCCACGGCCAGGGACGCGATGGTCGACAGCCCCACGCGGAACCAGGTGCCCAGGAGCGCCGTCCGGACGCCCAGGTCGCGGCGCTCGCGGGCGGGTTCGGCGAACCGCTCGGACTCGGTCGCTGGATCGCCGAACACCTTGACGAGGTGGGCGCCGGACACGTTGAACCGCTCGTTCATGACCTGGCCCAGGTCGGCGTCGACCTCCATGCCGCGGCGGGTGAGGGCGGCGAGCCGGCGGCCGAACCAGCGCGCCGGGAACACGAACAGCGGCACCAGCACGAGGGCGCCGAGAGTGAGCTCCCAGGACATGGTGAGCATCGCCGCGAGCGTGAAGGCGATGGTCAGGGTGTTGGAGACCACCGTCTGCAGGGTCGACGTGAAGGCGCGCTGCGCGCCGAGCACGTCGCCGTTGAGGCGCTGCACGAGCGCACCCGTACGGGCCCGGGAGAAGAAGGCCAGCGGCATGCGCTGGACGTGGTCGAACACGGCGACGCGCAGGTCGAGGATGAGCCCCTCGCCGACCTGGGACGACACGAGCCGGTCCGCGACGGACAGCCCGGCGGCGAGGATCGCGAGCACCGCCGCGGCGCCGGCCAGCAGGACGACGAGCCGGGTGTCACCGCCCGTGATGCCGTGGTCGATGATCCGCTGGAAGAGCAACGGCGTGGCGGCGCCCGCGGCGGCCTCCAGGGCCAGGATCAGCACGAACAGGGTCAGCCGGCCCCGGTAGGGGCGGGCGAAACCGACTATGCGCCGCAGCGTGCCCCGGCCGAGACGCTCGTGGGCGACCGAGCCGTCCTGCGTGAACGACCGCATCGCGCGGCCCCCGCCCATGCTTCCGCCGCCACCGTGCATGCTCACGACTGCATCGTCGCACGCGGCCCGCTACTGGTCCGACCTCTGCGTCCGGAATCGGGTGCTGCTCCGCCCCCGCGCGCACAGGTGACCCGACGGTAGCGGGTTAACCGAGGGTGACCTGGACCACACGGGTGTTACGTGTTCTCCGCAGGCCGTGATAGAAACCCACGATCGGGCGTCTACGCAGGTCGCCCCATACTTCGATGGATGACTCGATGAATATCGACGGGTGGAGGGCCATGTCTGACCTGGAACCGCAGCGGAGCGGAGGTCGCGTGGCGCTGGTGGACCTGACCGGCGCGAAGGACATGACCGCGGAACTGCGCAAGCTGCAGGACCGGTGGGGGCCGGTGGCCCCGGTCGACCTGGAGCCCGGAGTGCCCGGCTGGCTCGTGCTGGGGCACGCAGAGGTCATGGAGGTGATGCGCACCGAGAGCGTCTTCGCGCGCAACCCGCGGCACTGGAACGAGCGCCTGCCGCTGGACTCGACCCTGCACGCGATCCTTTCCCCGGCCGGACGGCGCGCGCTGTACTACGCGGACGGCGCGGACCACCGGCGGCTGCGGCTCCCGGTGGACGAGGCGTTCGCGGGCATCGACGAGGCGCAGACCGCCGCGATGGTGCGAGGTGTGTGCAGCCGGCTGATCGACTCCTTCGCGGCCCAGGGCCACGCCGACCTGATCGGCGGGTACGCCGCGGCGGTCTCGTTCCTGTCGGTGTCGGGCATGTTCGGGTTCGACGAGCGGCAGGGCATCGCCCTGCTGCGGTGCGCGCACGGCATCTTCGGGCACGGGGGCGACTCCGTGACGGCGCTGGCCACCATGGACCAGATCGTTCTCGACCACGTCCTCGCGACGCGGGAGGACCCGGGGAACAACCTGACCGCCCGCTTCGTCGAGCACCCGAGCTTCGAGGACGACACGGAGATCGTGCACTCGATGGTGGTGGCGATCTGCGCGGCCAACGAGATGCTCGTGACGTGGATCGCGGCCACGCTGCGCCGGATGCTCACCGACCCCCGGTACACCGGCCGCGTCACCGGCGTGCGCCGCGGCCTGGACGACGCGATGGACGAGACGCTGTGGAGCGAGCCGCCCGTCGCCAACCTGCCGGCCCGGTACGCGGTGACCGACTGCACGCTCGGCCGGGTACGGATCCAGGCCGGGGACGCGATAGTCATGGGCCTGGCCGCCGCGAACAACGACCCGCGGGTGCGCACCACCGACGACCTGTTCGAGGCGAACAACCGGTCGCACCTGTCGTTCGGCGTCGGGCCGCACGCGTGCCCGGCCAGGCGTCCGGGGCGGCTGGTGGTGAAGATCGCCGTGGAGAGCCTCATGGAGCGGCTCGACCTGCGCCTCACCGATCCCGAGGTGACGTGGGCGCCGTCGCCGTGGTCGCGGTACCCGGCGGTGCTGCCCGTGGCGTTCACGCCCGAGCGGCAGTCCGCGCGTACGCCTGCCCGGGTCTGACGCTCTGGCGCGTCCCTCCCGCCCCCTGGATCCGGCCCTGTCCGACACCTCGTCCGACAGGGCCGGGCCGGAGGGGGCAGGATGGAGCACATGTTTCGAATCGGACTCACCGGAGGAATCGCGGCCGGAAAGTCGGTCGCGACGGCACGCCTGGCCGAGCTCGGCGCCGTCGTCATCGACCACGACCTGCTGGCACGGGAGGCGGTCGCGCCAGGATCGGTCGGCCTCGCCGCGATCGTCGAGGCGTTCGGCGACGGCGTCCTGACGCCGGACGGCGGCCTCGACCGGCCGGGGCTCGGCGCCCTGGTCTTCGCCGACGCGGCCGCCCGCAGCCGCCTGAACGACATAGTGCATCCGGAGGTGCGACGGCTCTCGGCGGAACGGGAGGCCATGTCGGCCGCCGCGGACCCGACCGCCGTCATCGTGCACGACATCCCGCTGCTGGTGGAGACCGGGCAGGCCGAGCACTTCCACCTGCTGGTCGTGGTGCACACGCCCGCCGAGCAGCGGGTGCGCCGGCTCGTCGAGGGGCGCGGGCTGAGCGAGGAGGCCGCGCGCTCCCGGCTCGCGTCGCAGGCCGCCGACGACGAGCGGCTCGCCCTCGCGGACTTCACCCTGGACGGTTCGGGGCGCGAGGACGATCTACGCGCACAGGTGGATACCCTGTGGCAGCGCGTGGCCGAAGAGGTCGCGCAGGAGGCGGAGGCAGACTCCGCGTGATCCGGCCGGCGTGATCCGCACGGCCCGGTGAGGAGCGTGCGCGATGAAGGTACTGGTCACAGGTTTCGAGCCGTTCGGCGGTGACGCCGTCAACTCGTCAGGGGAAGCGGTAACGGCCCTCGCGGCGCGCTGGACGGGTCCGGACGAGCTGGTCACTGCCGTCCTGCCGGTCGAGTTCGACCAGGTCCGCTCGGCCGACGGCTTGTTGCTGCGGCTGCTCGACGAGCACGCGCCCGACGTCGTCCTCGCCGTGGGCCTGGCCGCCGGTGTCACCCAGGTGCGGGTCGAGCAGGTGGCGATCAACCTCATGGACGCCCGGATCCCCGACAACGGCGGTACCCAGCCCGTCGACGCCCCCGTGGCCGACGGCGGCCCCGACGCCCGGTTCACGACCCTCCCGGCCAAGGCCGCCGTCGCCGCCGTCCGCGCGGCGGGCATCCCCGCCGGCGTCACCTACAGCGCCGGGACGTACGTCTGCAACGCCGCGTTCTACGCGCTGCAGCACGCGCTGGCCGAGCGGCCGGGCGTGCTGTCCGGCTTCGTCCACGTGCCGCGCACCACCGAGGAGGTAGGGGGAGACGCCGCGGCGTCCGCGCTGTCGGACGGCGGCGAGCCGCACCTGCCGCTCGAGTCGCTCGTCACCGCCCTGGAGATCGTGGTGCGCACGGCGCTCGCCACGGCCCGCGGCGAGGCGGTGGAGACCGCCGGGGTCGCCGGCACGCTGCACTGACTGGCGGGGCTGGCTGACCGGGAGGGGTGGTGCCGCGTGGGTGACGGGCGGCTGGACGAGGCTCGGCAGGGCGGCAGCGACGGTGCCGGTGACGGTATCGGTGATGGTATCGGCGGCGGCAGAGGGCATGCGGTGGTCGTCGGGGGCAGCATCGCCGGGCTGCTCGCGGCGGCAGCGCTCGCTCGGCACGCCGGGCGCGTGACGATCGTCGAGCGCGACCGCTACCCGGACCGGCCGGAGCCGCGCAAGGGAGTGCCGCAGAGCAGGCACACGCACCTCCTGCTGGAGAGCGGGCTGCTGGCCGTCGAGCGGTTCCTGCCCGGCCTCGAGGCCGAGCTGGTGGCCGCCGGGGCGCTCCAGGTCCGGTCGCCCACCGAGTTCCTGCAGAACATGCGTGGCCGCTGGTTCGGGAGGGGGCCCGCGACCTCCACGACGCTGTGCCTCACCCGGCCGCTGCTGGAGCACGGGGTGCGGACCAGGGTCCTGGCCCACCCGAGGATCACGGCGGTACAGGGCACCGACGTCGTCGGCCTGACCGGGACGGCCCAGCGGGTCACCGGTGTACGGCTGCGCGAGCGCGGCGGGGAGCGGGCCGGCTCTGATCCGACCGAGCTGCCCACCGAGCTCGCCGCCGACCTCGTGGTCGACGCCTCCGGGCGGTCCTCGCACACGCCCGAGTGGCTGGAGCGTCTCGGCGTGGCCCGGCCCGCCGAGGACCGTGTGGAGTCGGGCATCGGCTACGCCACGCGCGTCTACCGCGACGGCTCGGACGGCGCCCTCACCGACGCCCGCCTCGTGTACCTGGTAGGGGACACGACGGGCGCCGTGATCGTGCCGGTCGAGCCCGCGGGCACCCACATGATCACCTTCGTCACCCCGCGGGGCGAGGCCCTGCCCACCGCGCCGGGGGCGTTCGAGGCGCTCGCCGACCGGCAGCCGCACCCCCTGGTACGGCAGTGGATCGACGAGGCGGAGCCGGTCTCGCCGGTGTACGGGTACCTCAGGACGGAGAACGTGCGCCGGGCGTACGACCGGACGGTCCCGGACGGCTTGCTCGTGACGGGCGACGCGCTGTGCGCGCTGAACCCGGTGTTCGGGCAGGGCATGTCGACGGCGGCGCTCGCGGCCGTCGCGCTCGACGAGAGCCTTGCCGCCGGATCCTCGAACCGCAGGACGCAGACGGCGCTGCTCGCGGCCTCGGGGGATGCGTGGGCCATCTCGACGGGCGCGGACAAGGCGCGCCCCGGAGTCACGGGCAACGCCGCGCACCAGTCCCTCCGCGACCGGTTCACGGGCTGGTACCTGGCCAGGGTGCAGGAACGCTGCGGGGTCGATCCCGACGTCCAGGACACCTTCCGCGAGGTGCTGGCGCTCGTGGCCCCGCCCACCAGGCTGTTCCGGCCCGCGGTCCTCCGGTCGGTGCTCTTCGAGAAGGTCGCACCCGCCGACGCCGCACCGCCGCTCCGGCTGTGAGATCCGGAAGTGAGCCCCGGCCGTGAGGTGACTCGCGCGGGAGTGTCAGTGGTCGGTCGTACCGTAGTCACATGCGACCCGTGACCGATCTGCAGCGCACGGTGGCCCCGTTCGAGGTCATCTCCGAATATCAGCCGGCAGGCGACCAGCCGACGGCGATCGCCGACCTGACCGAACGCGTCCAGGCCGGCGAGAAGGACGTGGTGCTGCTCGGTGCCACGGGTACCGGCAAGTCGGCGACGACGGCCTGGCTCGTCGAGAAGCTGCAGCGGCCCACCCTGGTGATGGCGCCCAACAAGACGCTCGCCGCGCAGCTCGCCACCGAGTTCCGGGAGCTGTTGCCGAACAACGCCGTCGAGTACTTCGTCTCGTACTACGACTACTACCAGCCCGAGGCGTACATCGCGCAGTCGGACACCTATATCGAGAAGGACTCGTCGGTCAACGACGAGGTCGAGCGCCTCCGGCACTCGGCGACCTCCTCGCTGCTGACCCGGCGGGACGTGATCGTGGTCGCATCGGTCTCGTGCATCTACGGCCTGGGCACGCCGCAGGAGTACGTCGACCGCATGGTCCGCCTCGACGTGGGCGACGTCGTGGACCGCGACCAGCTGCTGCGCCAGTTCGTGACCATGCAGTACACGCGCAACGACGTGGCGTTCACGCGCGGGACGTTCCGGGTGCGCGGCGACACCGTGGAGATCATCCCGGTGTACGAGGAGCTCGCGATCCGGATCGAGATGTTCGGCGACGAGATCGAGTCGATCCAGACGCTGCACCCGCTCACGGGTGACGTCGTCCGCAACGAGCAGTCGATCTACGTGTTCCCGGCCACGCACTACGTGGCGGGCCCGGAGCGGATGGAGCGGGCCATCGGCGGCATCGAGAAGGAGCTCGAGGGCCGGCTGGCCGAGCTGGAGAAGCAGGGCAAGCTGCTGGAGGCGCAGCGCCTGCGCATGCGCACCACGTACGACATCGAGATGATGCGCTCGATCGGCACCTGCGCCGGCATCGAGAACTACTCGATGCACATCGACGGCCGCGAACCGGGTACGGCACCCAACACGCTGCTCGACTACTTCCCCGAGGACTTCCTCCTCGTCATCGACGAGTCCCACCAGACGGTGCCTCAGATCGGCGCCATGTACGAGGGCGACGCCTCTCGCAAGCGCGCGCTCGTCGACCACGGCTTCCGCCTGCCGAGCGCCATGGACAACCGCCCGCTGAAGTGGGAGGAGTTCACCGAGCGCATCGGGCAGACGGTCTACCTGTCGGCCACGCCCGGCGACTACGAGCGCTCGCTGTCGGACGGCGTGGTGGAGCAGGTCATCCGCCCCACCGGCCTGGTGGACCCCGAGGTGATCGTGAAGCCGACGACCGGCCAGATCGACGATCTGCTGGGCGAGATCAGGGACCGCGTGGACCGCAACGAGCGTGTCCTGGTGACCACCCTGACCAAGAAGATGGCCGAGGACCTCACGGACTACTTCCTGGAACGCAACGTGCGGGTGCGCTACCTGCACTCCGACGTGGACACCCTGCGCCGCGTCGAGCTGCTGCGCGAGCTGCGGCTCGGCGAGTACGACGTGCTGGTGGGCATCAACCTGCTGCGGGAGGGCCTGGACCTGCCGGAGGTGTCGCTCGTCGCGATCCTCGACGCCGACAAGGAGGGCTTCCTGAGGTCGGGGCGGTCCCTCATCCAGACCATCGGCCGTGCGGCCCGTAACGTCTCCGGTCAGGTCCACATGTACGCGGACAAGATCACGCCCGCGATGCGCATGGCCATCGACGAGACCTCGCGCCGCCGCGAGAAGCAGGTGGCCTACAACACCGAGCGCGGCCTGGACCCCCAGCCGCTGCGCAAGAAGATCGCGGACGTCACCGACATGCTCGCCCGCGAGGACCTGGACACCCAGGAGCTGCTGGCCGGCGGGTTCCGGAACAGCCGCAAAGGCAAGGGTGAGGGCAGGGGCGCGCGGGTCCCCGGCAGCCCGAAGGAGGGCTCGACGACCGGCAACCGGCTCTCCGGAGCCGCCGCGAGCGAGCTGGCCGAGCTCATCCAGGAGCTCACCGACCAGATGCACGCGGCGGCCGCGGAGCTGCAGTTCGAGGTAGCCGCGCGGTTGCGTGACGAGATCTCGGGGCTCAAGAAGGAGCTGCGGCAGATGCAGGCGGCGACGGCGTAGAGCGGGTTCCGAGTTCACCCTTGACCTGGTCACAGGCCCGGAGGACCCTGATCCCGCAGGGGTGCAGCGCACGTCCGGGAGCAGGACAGGCCAGGAGGCCCTGATGCGAGCACTCACACAGGACAGCTATGGCTTGGACGCCCTCGCGGTGCGAGAGGTCCCCGAGCCGCTCCCCGCGAAGGGGCAGGTGCTGGTCCGGGTGAGCGCGGCGGGGGTCAACCCGTACGACTGGCACTTCGCGGCGGGGCAGCCGATGATCGCCCGCCCCATGATGGGCGGGCTCGGCGGTCCCCGTCCGCAGGTCCGGGGCGCCGACCTGTCGGGAGTCGTCGTGGCGGTAGGCCCCGGCGTCACCGCGTTCGCGCCGGGCGACGAGGTGTTCGGGTTCGGGGCCGCGGGAACGTTCGCGGAGCGCGCGGTGGCGAACGCCACCCGGATAGCGCACCGTCCGGTCGACCTCACCCATGTCGAGGCCGCCGCGCTGCCGATGGCGGCCGTCACGGCGCTCCAGTTCCTGCGCGCGGCGGGGCTCACTGCCGGGCAGCGCGTGATGATCACCGGCGCGGGCGGCGGCATCGGCCACTTCGCCGTGCAGATCGCCGCCGCGTGGGGCGCGCACGTGACGGGCGTGTGCAGCACGCGCAACGTGGCGATGGTGCGCGAGCTCGGCGCCTCCGACGTCATCGACTACACGCGCGAGGACGTCACGGCGGGCGAGCCGCGCTTCGACGTCGTCTTCACGAATGCCGGCCGGTACCCGCTGCGCGCGCTCGGCCGCGTCGTTGTGCCGGGCGGGCTGATCCTCACCAACGACGGGAGCAAGGCGGGTCTGTTCGGCTCCATGCCCGACCTGCTGGCGGCGCCGCTCGTGTCGCGGTTCCGCCCGTACCGCGCGATGAGCGTCTCGGCGTCCGAGAACGCCGAGGACCTCGCGGTGCTCGCCCGGATGGTGGACGGCGGCGTGCTGCTCCCGATCGTGAGCGCGACGTACCCGCTCGACCGCGCGGTGGAGGCGATCCGGCAGGTGGCGGGCGCCGGGCACGCGCGCGGGAAGCTCGTGGTCACGCTCTTCTCGTAGGCGGCGACGTACGTCACGTTCGGGAACAAACGTGGTGTCCCGTATGCTTCCCTCCGTTGGAGGGGAGTACCTCATAACGGCTTGGTCGTCATCACAGCTGCCGATGACGTCAGCTCGGCCTGGCCGGCTCGTGGTGCGACAGCGTCTGATCTCGGTCAGGCTGGTGCACGGGCGAGCGAGGAAGACCTCCGGTGCCCTGCTGTACACACCGGAGGCTCGAGGCTGTCGCGCGTTCCTCCCTGTTCCGGAAGGAAACAATGGTCCACGAACTACCCGTGACGTTCGAGGTGATCTCGCTCGGGGCGATGCTCGTCCTGCTGATCGCCGACCTCCTCATCGTCGGCCGTCGTCCGCACGTGCCGTCCATGAAGGAGAGCGCCATCTGGGTGAGCTTCTACGTGGGGCTCGCCGTGATCTTCGGTGGGATCGTCTGGGGCGTCGGCGGCATCACTCCGGCCGCGGAGTTCTACGCCGGCTGGCTCATGGAGTATTCCCTGAGCGTCGACAACCTCTTCGTGTTCGTCATCATCATGGCCCGGTTCGCGGTGCCGCGTGACCAGCAGCAGCGCGTGCTGATGATCGGCATCATCATGGCGCTGATCTTCCGGGCCGCCTTCATCCTCGCGGGTGCGGCCCTGATCGAGCAGTTCACCTGGCTCTTCTACATCTTCGGCGCGTTCCTCATCTACACGGCGATCCAGCAGGCGATGCCCGAGACGCCGGAGGAGCACGACGACTACAAGGAGAACGTCCTCATCCGCCAGATGAGGAAGGTCCTCCCGCTGCACCACCAGTACGACGGCGCGAAGCTGCGGACCACCGTCGACGGCCGCAGGCTCTTCACGCCGCTGATCATCGTGTTCCTGGCCATCGGCTCCACGGACGTCCTGTTCGCGGTCGACTCGATCCCGGCCATCTTCGGCATCACCAGGGACCCGTTCATCGTGTTCGCCACCAACCTGTTCGCCCTGATGGGTCTGCGGCAGCTCTACTTCCTGCTGGGTGGCCTGCTCGACAGGCTGGTGTACCTGCCCTACGCGCTCTCGGCGATCCTCGGCTTCATCGGTATCAAGCTGATCCTCGAGGCGCTGCACACCAACTCGATCTCCTGGATCAACGGCGGCCACGGCTTCCACTGGGCCCCGGAGATCCCGATCTGGCTGTCGCTCACGGTGATCGTCGTGTCACTGGTGGTCGGCACCGTCGCGAGCCTCATCAAGTCCGCGCACGACGAGCGGGTCGAGGCGGCGAAGGAGCCCGAGCCGTCGGAGGAGTCCTCGAAGTAGGTCTCTGAGGCGGCTCGCCACCGACCCGCCACCGACCCGCCACCGACCCGCACAGCTCGGTAGCCGTACAGCAGGCCGACGGCCGCGTCCACCACGGTGGCGCGGCCGTCGGTCTGTGCGGGCCGTCGGTTCAGACGGTCGTGTAGTCGACCTGGATCGAGAAGATGTCGTGGTCGCCGGACCGGAGCGTCCCGGTGAACCCGCTCTCGTGCGCCTCGGGCTCGGTGGGTGCCGACGGCTCGACGTCGACCGTGCAGGTCTGGCCCGCCGCGGCGAGATGATCGGCCTGCAGCCGGAAGCGGCCCGCCTGCCACCGGGCGTCCGGTCCGGCCGCGGCCTCCAGGACGTGGTCGAACAGCGCGAACGTCACGTAGCCCGCCACGGAGACGGGCAGGGCTGGGAACCCGTCGAAGTGGCCCCGGCACATCGCGGCCTCCACTGCCAGCTTGGCCGTGGCGCTGCGGGCGTCTGCCGCGACGTCGACGAGCGGTGCCGGGGCGCTGTACGGGTTGGCGGGCTCCGTCGCGTCCGGGGCCGTGGCCGGGCCCATCAGGCGCCGGAACACGGGCGCCGACATGACGAGGTACTCGAGATCGAGCCGCGCCACGAGGTTTCCGTCGGCGTCGCGCAGCTCGGTCTCGGCGACCGCGCGGTTGCGGCCGGTCATGCGGGCGACCGCGGTCCCGTGGAGCGTGGTCAGCGTCCCGACCGGCGGGTACATCCGGCCCACCCCGCGGTGCGCGAGGTAGTAGTGCCGGCCGTTACCCGGGTTGATGGTGGCGGTGGCGGAGAGACCGAGGATGGCGAGGTGCCGCCCTGCCTCCGCGATGTTGATGAGGGTCGCCTGGCGTCCGGTGGACGTCTGGACCGGGACCGTGGCGGTGGCCAGCCCAGGGGCGGGACTGACCAGCTCGCCGAGCGCGTAGTACGGCGGCGTTACGCAGATATGCGGACTGATGTCCGCGTAGGCCACCGTGGTGCTGTCGACAGAGGTCATGCGGGTGCCTCCCGAACATAGCCAGCAGTGCTCCAACTGGCATCATGTGCATCAGAGGTCGCTCAAGACCATTGCCCGGTCAGGACTCTTTAGTCAAATTTTCCACATGGTGAAGTATTGGCGCCCTACTCCGCGAGGCCGCCGATCACCACGTCCCACTGGCGCACGCTGCGCTCTGCGATGACTCCCCGGACCTGGAACGGGTCGGCGTCCAGGATCTGCAGCGCGTCCTCGGCGGACTCCGCCTCGACGACGACCAGCGCGCCGATCCCGCCGTCGACCGGACCCGAGGCGCGGACGACGCCCTCCGCGTTGAGCCCGCGCAGGAAGTCGCGGTGGCTGGGGCGTACCTCGTCACGGGTCGCCACGTCGTCGGAGTAGGTGTAGCTCACGGCGTAGATGCTCATGGCGCCAGCCTGCCATCACGAGGGCGGGGCGGGTTAATCGAGGGCGGGCCCGGTTAATTCTTGATGAAGTTGCACGTTGCTCGACGAAGTCCCTCGTCACGAGGCCGCCGCACCGCCACACTCGGACGATGGACGCACGTGAGAACCATTTCGACCTCGTCGTGATCGGCTCCGGCCCCGGCGGCCAGAAGGCCGCCATCGGCGCCGCCAAGCTCGGCAGGCGGGCGGCAGTGGTCGAGCGGCGCGACCACGTCGGCGGCGTCAGCCTGCACACGGGCACCATCCCGTCCAAGACCCTGCGCGAGGCGGTCCTGTACCTGACCGGCCTGCACATGCGGGACGTGTACGGGTCCAGCTACCGGCTCAAGGAACGCATCACCGTCCAGGACCTGCTCGCGCGGCTCCAGCACGTCATCGGCCGGGAGGTCGAGGTGGTGCGCAACCAGCTCGCGCGCAACCAGGTCGAGACGGTGGTGGGCAGCGCCCGGTTCACCGGCCCGCACGACGTCGAGGTGACGGACGGCGAGGGCGACGTCGTCCGGCGGCTGACCGCCGACAAGATAGTCGTGGCCGTCGGCACCAGGCCCGCGCGGCCCGCGAACATCGCGTTCGACGGCGTCCGCGTGGTCGACTCCGACGGCATCCTCGACATGACGGAGGTGCCGCGGACCATGGTCGTGGTCGGCGCGGGCGTGATCGGCATCGAGTACGCGTCGCTGTTCGCCGCGCTCGGCACGCGCGTCACCGTCGTCGAGGCGCGCGACAGGATCCTCGACTTCTGCGACTCCGAGGTCGTCGAGGCGCTCAAGTTCCAGCTCCGCGACCTGTCGGTGACCTTCCGGCTGGGGGAGACCGTCGAGTCCGTGACGGCCGGCACCGGCGGCACGGTCACCGCCCTGGCCTCCGGCAAGCGGATCCCCGCCGACTGCGTGCTCTACTCCGCCGGACGACAGGGCGCCACCGACGGCCTCGACCTCGCCGCGGCCGGGCTCGAGGCGGACAGGCGCGGCCGCCTGCCGGTCGACAAGCAGTTCCGGACCGGCGTCGAGCACATCTACGCCGTCGGCGACGTGATCGGCTTCCCGGCGCTCGCGGCCACCTCCCAGGAGCAGGGGCGGCTCGCGGCGTACCACGCGTTCGGCGAGCCGATCTCGTCGCTGCTGGAGCTGCAGCCGATCGGGATCTACACGATCCCGGAGATCTCCTACTGCGGGGACACCGAGGACCAGCTCACCACCGCTGGCGTGCCGTACGAGGTGGGGGTCGCGCGCTACCGCGAGCTGGCGCGCGGGCAGATCGTCGGTGACTCCTACGGGATGCTCAAGCTGCTCGTCTCGACCGAGGACCGCAAGATCCTCGGCGTGCACGTGTTCGGGACCGGGGCGACCGAGATCATCCATATCGGACAGGCGATCATGACGACCGGCGGCACCGTGGACCATCTGGTCGACACGGTGTTCAACTACCCGACGCTCTCGGAGGCCTACAAGGTCGCCGCCCTCGACGCGACGAACAAGATGCGGGACGTCGAGCGGTTCGGGTTCTAGCGGTTCGGCGTCCAGCGGTCCGGCCCCTGGGGGCCGCGGACCTGGGCACGGCCGGGGCGCCCGCCCACCGCGAGGTGGACGGGCGCCTTCGTGCGTCTATCGCGACAGGTGAGCCAGGCTCACTTGTCGCCGGCCACCGAGAGGACCTCGGCATCGGCCAGTGTCACGAGCGCCTGCGCGTGGACCGCGTGCTGCCACTTGCCGAGGTCCTCGATCGTCTTGATCTTGAGCTCGGCGAGCATCTCGTCGTGCTTCGGCGTGAGGCCGAGCAGCGCCGACGGCGGAGCCGCCAGGATCGCGGCGATGCTCTGGTCCTTGTAGGCCTTGTCGACGAGCTTGTTCAGGTTCAGGCTCACATGCCTGCCTTTCGTCAGTGCGGTCGTGGAGCGGCCGGGCTTTCACCCGGCCGAGGGAAGGATGTCGTGGTCGAGGTGGGTATGCAACTTTCGTCCGAAATGCCGGATCGACCGAGACGCTGGTGCGTGACTTTCGGCGCTGTGACGCCGTTCACGAGCGGCCGGGCGACCGTTACGCCGTGTTCGTCCGTGCGCGGTTCTGATCACGGGTTGAACGAGTCTTCCCGTTCCCCTTGCAGTCTTGGACGTTCGTCCGGTTGACTTGCTCATCGTGGTGGTCTCGGAGGTGTCGACCCGGTTGGCCGCCGCGGTCCGGGCCGCCCGCACGGTGGTCCGCCGCGGCCCGCTCACGGCTGCTGCGGACGAGCCGCTGGACGGCTTCCGGCGGCCGACCGCGCTGCTCGACCCGGCCCGGGCAGTGGTCCCCTTCATGGGCCGTGAGCAGGAGCTCGACGAGCTCCGCACGTGGGCCGACAGCCCGGCGACGATCAGCCTGCGGCTCATCGTCGGTCCCGTCGGCTTCGGCAAGACCCGCCTCGCGAACGAGTTCGGCAGCCGCATGGGCGGGTCCGGGTGGACCGTCGTGCCCGTGCCCCGCGGCAGGGAGGCCGCCACGGTGCGCGCACGGCCGCAGGGCGACGTGCTCTTCGTCGTGGACAACGCGGCGACCCGGCTGGGCCTCGGCGCGATGCTCGACGCCCTGGCGCGCCCCGCCCGTGGCCGCGTCCGTGTCCTCCTGCTCGCCCGGGTCGCGGGGGAGTGGCTGCGCCGGCTGCGCTGGGGCTCGATGCTGTGGCCGCTGCTCGAGCGGGACGGCGCGACGCAGACCCCGCTGGACCTCGCGCTGGCGCCCGGCCTGCCGGACCACGTGGTGCTGGAGGCCGCGACCGCCGCGTTCGCCGAGTTCCTGGGCGTCGAGAACCCCGGCGCGTCCGCCGTACGCATGCCGGAACCCGTCGGCGGGACCCGCGTGATCGACCTGCACGCCGCCGCGGCCCTCGCCGTCCTCGGGGCGGCAGGGGTCCAGGTGCCGGCCACGGAGCTGAACCCGGTGCGCGGGCTCCTGGAGGTGGCCGCGAGCTCGTGGACCCGGTCGGCCCGTGAGGCCGGTCTGGACCTGACCGTCGACGAGGTCAAGGACGTCGTGGCCGCCGTGTGCCTGCTGGGCGCCGACGACGCGGCGAGCTTCCGCGACGTGCTGCGCAGGGTGGTCCCCGGGGTGTCCGGCCGCGCCGGCACGCAGTGGCTGCTCGACCTGCAGCGTCCGGTGGTGGGCCTCGAGGCGAACGCCGTCGGGCACGGCCGCGTCGGCGACGTGCTCATCGCCGACCGGTTCGGCCGGTCGGTCGCCCTGGTCGGCTCGTGCACGTGGGGCCTGTCCCGGAAGGCGGCGCTGCGCGTGGTCCACGTCGCCCGCAGGCTGGAGATCGAGCTGTCGGAGACGCCGGGGGTGGGCGCGCTGGCGGCAGAGCTCCTGCGCCGCGCGGGTGACTCCTACGGCGACGACCCGCGCGCCCTGCGGACGGCGTTCCTGCTCAAGCCCCGCGGCGTCATGGACGTGTCGACCGACGACGTGGACAGGGCCGAGCGGGCGGTGGCAGCGGCCCGGGACGCGGCGGGCAGGGCAGAGGCGCTCACCGACCTGGGCATGGCGCTCAGGGACGACGCGCGCCTGGCCGAGTCGCTGGACGCGCTGGAGGCGGCCGTCGCCGCGTGGCGCCGCCTCGCGGCGGGCGACCCCGACCGGTACCGCACGGCCCTGGTGGGGGCGATCAACGCCCTCGGCGTCGCGCACTGGCGGGCCGGGATGACGAAGGACGCGCTGGCCGCGCAGCTCGAGGCGGTCGAGCTGGCCCGGACGGCCGAGGAGCGGGACACCGGCTGGATCGAGGCGGAGCTGGCCCGCGTCCTGATGAGCCTGACCGTCGTCCTGAACGACACGGGTCCTCCCCAGGAGGAGGACGCGCGGTTCATGGAGCTGCTCCCGATCCTCCGGAACCTGGTCAGGCGCGACCCGCGGCAGTGGGGTGTCTTCCTGACGACCGCCCTGTCCAACCGCGCGGTGACGCTCACGGAGAGCCGCCCGGAGGAGGCCCCGGCGTTCGCGCTGGAGGCCGTCGAGCTCAGCCGCAGGATGGTGCTGCAGGCGCCCGAGCGGTACCGGCAGGAGCTCGGGTTCGCGCTGACGAACCTCGCCAACTCGTACGCGGCGCTCGGCCGTGACCGGGAGGCGATCGAGCCGCTCGGCGAGGCCGCGGCCCTGCGCCGTCAGCTCGCCCGCGAGAATCCCGCCGCGCACACCTGGACGCTCGCCTACACGCTCGCGTCGCTGGGCGCGGTGCGGTCCCGGCTCGGCGACCTGGACGAGGCGATATCTCTCGAACGCGAGGCCGTCCTGCTGCGCCGGCGGCTCGCGCGCGAGAACCCCGCCCGGTTCCGCAGGATGCTCGCCGCCTCGCTGTCGAACCTCGCGGTCACGCACTCGCGGGCCGGCGAGCCGGACGAGGCGCTGCCCCTGGAGCAGGAGGCCGTGGCGATCCGGCGCGGCCTGGCGGCGGAGGGGCACCCGGGCGAGGAGTACCTGGCGCGCTCGCTGTCCAACCTGGGGGTGCTCTACTCGGAGCTCGGCCGGGCCGACGACGCCGTCGCGCCGACCGAGGAGGCGGTGGCCCAGCTGCGGCTGCTCGCCGTGGGCGACCCCGAACGCTTCGAGCCGGACCTCGCCGACGCGCTGCTCAACCTCGGTGCCGCGCTCATCGACGCGGGGCGCCCCGAGGAAGGCGTCGAGCCGACGGCGGAGGCCGTGCGCGTGCGCCGCGAGCTCGCGCGCCGGAGCCCCGACCTCCACCTGCCGGGTCTCGCCTCCGCGCTCTCGAACATGGTCTCGGTGCACCTCGACCTGAAGATGTTCGACTCCGCGGCGGAGTACGCCCAGGAGGTCGTGGACGTACGGCGCCGGCTCGTCGACGGGTCCTACGCCCACGAGCAGGACCTCCTGCGGGCCCTCGACCTGCAGGCCCGCGTGCGCCGGTCGGGCGTCGCCGACGGTCGCCCGGTTCGCTGAGACCCTGCGGGTCCCGTGCGGGTGTGACGAGTCTGGCAGTGTGATCTCGGCGTGATTTCTAGAACAGGCGTGCGAATGTCAGTGGGTCGCCCTAGGATGCCTGTGTGAGCAATCGTCTCGTCGTCTCGGGTGCCCGAGAGCACAACCTGAAGAACGTATCCCTGGACCTGCCCAGGGACCAGCTCATCGTGTTCACCGGGCTGTCGGGCTCCGGCAAGTCGTCGCTCGCGTTCGACACGATCTTCGCCGAGGGGCAGCGCCGGTACGTCGAGTCGCTGTCCGCGTACGCGCGTCAGTTCCTGGGCCAGATGGACAAGCCCGACGTCGACTTCATCGAGGGGCTGTCGCCCGCGGTGTCGATCGACCAGAAGTCGACCAACCGCAACCCGCGCTCCACGGTCGGCACCATCACCGAGGTCTACGACTACCTGCGCCTGCTGTACGCGCGCGCGGGCACCCAGTACTGCCCGGTGTGCGGCGAGAAGGTCCAGTCGCAGACGCCGCAGCAGATCGTGGACCAGATCCTCGAGCTGCCCGAGAACACGCGGTACCAGGTGCTGGCTCCCGTGGTGCGCGGCCGCAAGGGCGAGTACGCGGACCTGTTCAAGGAGCTGCAGGCCAAGGGCTTCTCCCGGGCCCGGGTCGACGGCGAGGTCGTGCAGCTGACCGACCCGCCCACGCTGGAGAAGAAGCTGAAGCACGACATCGAGGTGGTCGTGGACCGGCTCGTGGCGCGCGACGGCGTGCAGCGCCGGCTGACGGACTCCGTCGAGACCGCGCTGACCCTGGCGAACGGCCTCGTGATGATCGAGCTCGTGGACGCCGACGTCGACGACCTGGCGCGCACCCGCAAGTTCTCCGAGAAGCGGGCCTGCCCGAATGAGCACACGCTGGCGCTCGACGAGATCGAGCCGCGGACGTTCTCGTTCAACGCGCCCTACGGCGCGTGCCCGGAGTGCACGGGCATCGGCTTCCGGCTGGAGGTCGACCCCGACCTCATCGTGCCGGACGACGAGCAGACGCTGCGCGGCGGCGCCGTCGCCCCGTGGGCGCAGACGTCCTCGGAGTACTTCGAGCGCGTGCTGACGGCGCTCGCGGAGGAGATGAAGTTCTCCATGGACGTGCCGTGGCGGGCCCTGCCCGCCCGCGCCCGCGAGGCGATCCTGCACGGACGCGATCACAAGGTGCACGTCAAGTACAAGAACCGGTGGGGCCGCGAGCGGCAGTACTCGACCGGTTTCGAGGGCGCCGTGACGTTCCTGGAGCGCCGCCACCGCGAGACGGACTCCGACCTGTCCAAGGACAAGTACGAGGCCTACATGCGCGAGGTGCCGTGCCCCACGTGCGGCGGCGCGCGGCTCAAGCCGGAGGTGCTCGCGGTCAAGATCGACGGGCTGTCCATCGCCGACGTCAGCCGTCTGCCGGTGGGCGAGGCCGCCGAGTTCCTCAAGGGCATCGTGCTCGGGGTGCGCGAGGCGCAGATCGCGACCGAGGTCCTCAAGGAGATCCACGCGCGGCTCGGCTTCCTGCTCGACGTCGGTCTGCACTACCTCACGCTGGAGCGCCCGGCCGGCACCCTGTCCGGCGGCGAGGCCCAGCGCATCCGCCTGGCCACCCAGATCGGCTCCGGGCTGGTCGGCGTGCTGTACGTGCTGGACGAGCCGTCCATCGGGCTGCACCAGCGGGACAACCGCCGCCTGATCGACACGCTCACCCGCCTGCGCGACCTCGGCAACACGCTGATCGTCGTCGAGCACGACGAGGACACGATCCGCGCGGCCGACTGGATCGTCGACATCGGCCCGGGCGCCGGCGAGCACGGCGGCGAGGTCATCCACTCGGGCGACTACGCGGGCCTGCTCGAGAAGAAGGAGTCGATGACCGGCGCGTACCTCGCCGGGCGGCGCTCCATCCCGGTGCCGGCCGTGCGGCGGCCGATCGACCACGACCGGCAGGTCACGGTGATCGGCGCGCACGAGAACAACCTGCGCAACGTCGACGTGTCGTTCCCGCTCGGGGTGCTGACCGTCGTGTCGGGCGTGTCCGGCTCCGGCAAGTCCACGCTGGTCAACTCGATCCTGTACACCGTCATGGCGAACCAGCTCAACGGTGCGCGACGGGTGGCCGGGCGGCACCGGCGCGTGACGGGTCTGGACCAGCTCGACAAGGTGGTGCACGTGGACCAGGGGCCGATCGGGCGTACGCCGCGGTCGAACCCCGCCACGTACACGGGTGTCTGGGACCGGATCCGCAAGATCTTCGCGGAGACCGAGGAGGCCAAGGTCCGTGGTTACGGTCCGGGCCGGTTCTCGTTCAACGTCAAGGGCGGCCGCTGCGAGGCGTGCGCGGGCGACGGCACCATCAAGATCGAGATGAACTTCCTGCCGGACGTCTACGTGCCGTGCGAGGTCTGCCACGGCGCGCGGTACAACCGCGAGACGCTCGAGGTGCACTTCAAGGGCAAGACGGTCGCCGACGTGCTCGACATGCCGATCGAGGAGGCCGCGGAGTTCTTCAAGGCGTTCCCGGCGATCTCCCGGCACCTGTCCACGCTGGTCGACGTCGGCCTGGGGTACGTGCGGCTCGGTCAGCCGGCGCCCACGCTGTCCGGTGGCGAGGCGCAGCGCGTCAAGCTGGCGGCCGAGCTGCAGAAGCGGTCGTCGGGCCGTTCGGCCTACGTGCTGGACGAGCCGACCACCGGCCTGCACTTCGAGGACACGCGACGCCTGCTCGGTGTGCTGCAGTCGCTCGCCGACAAGGGCAACACGGTGATCGTGATCGAGCACAACCTGGACGTCATCAAGAGTGCCGACTGGGTCATCGACATGGGCCCCGAGGGCGGTAGCGGGGGCGGCCTCGTCGTCGCGCAAGGCACGCCCGAGGTCGTCGCGGCGGTCCCGGAGAGCCACACGGGCACGTACCTCGCGGAGATCCTCGAGGCGCACGCCCAGGCCGGCGAGGTCCCGGTGCTGCCGCCGGCGAACGGCAAGCCGAAGCGCAAGCCTGCGGCGAAGAGCGCGGCCAAGGCGAAGGCGGGCGCCTCCGCCTGAGGTTCGTCCTCGTGCGTCACGGTGGTCATGGCGAAGCACTCATCCCCGGTGACCCTGCAGGGTCACCGGGGATGAGTGCTCAGGGCTGCTCAGCGACGGGTCATCCGTTGTAGAACTGGATGTAGTCGACGTCGTCGTTGAACCCGGAGGGCAGGCCGGAGGCATGAGAGTTGAGCCCGTTCCGCCAGCCGTGGTTGTCGTTCCGGATGTTCATCTTGTCGCAGTAGGTGTCCTCGTTGCGGCTGTGCGAGGTCGAGGACACGTTGTCCCGCCACCACGAGGTCGGGGTGATGCCGTATCCGTCGCCGTCGCACTTCGCGCTGCCGCCTATCCAGGTGTAGGCGCCGCCCCAGTCGGCATGCTCGGCCATCATGAACAGCTCGTACCAGGCGGCGGGGGCCACGTCCGCCTGTCGCATCGCCTGTGCCTTGGTCGGGGCGCAGCTCTCCTTGAGCACCTCGGAGACCTTCTCGCCCTCTTCGAGGGGCGCGAGGACGATGACGCAGTGCTTCTCTGCCGCTGCGGTTTGTCCCGTCGCGGCCAGCGCGGCTGGTGCGAGGCCGAGGGCCCCTCCGCCCAGCGTCAGCGCGGCGGTCATCGCGGCGAACATCCGAAGCTTCGTGGCAGATCTCATGGCAGATCCTTCCCATCGGGTGAATTGTCGCCACCAACGTAGGAGAGCTCTGACCGATAGTCACGAGCGTTTCGGCAAAAGGTCAAACTTTCGGCAACCGTCGAATTTGGTTGACAGGCCGGGGCGGGAATTCCAGAAGCATGCAACGTGGCTCCCGTCACACCCTCCGGTTAGGGTGTGGAGCATGAGCGGAGCCACCCATGACTATGCCGTCACCGTCCGGTGGACAGGTGCGGGGGACACGGGGACGTCGTCGTACACGTCGTACTCGCGCGACCACGAGATCGATCTGCCGCACAAGCCGCCGCTGCTCGGCTCGGCCGACCCGGCCTTTCGGGGCGACCCGGGGCGGAACAGCCCGGAGGAGCTCTTCGTCGCGAGCCTGAGCCAGTGCCACATGCTGTGGTTCCTGCACCTGGCCGCGGAGTCGGGCCTGATCGTGCGCGAGTACCGGGACTCGGCGACCGGCACCATGCGGGTCGAGGCACGGGGTGAGGGCGCGTTCACCGACGTGACGCTGCACCCGAAGGTCGTCGTGGACCCGGGTGAGCTCGCGACGGACGAGCACCTCGCGGCCCTGCACCACAAGGCGCACGCGATGTGCTTCATCGCCCGGTCGGTGAACTTCCCGGTCCGCGTGGAGCCGACGCCGGTCCACGTCACCGTCTGACCCCACCCCGACGCTGCCCCGCGTGCGTCACTGTCAGTGGCACCGCATAGGTTTGGGGCATGGCGGATCCAGCTACCTATCGACCCAAGGCGGGAGAGATCCCGACCTCGCCCGGTGTCTACCGGTTCCGTGACGAGCACGGCCGGGTCGTCTACGTGGGCAAGGCGAAGAACCTGCGCCAGCGTCTGGCGAACTACTTCCAGGACGTCGCGAACCTGCACGAGCGCACCCGGCGGATGGTGACGACGGCGGCGTCCGTCGAGTGGACGGTGGTGGGCACCGAGGTCGAGGCGCTCGCGCTGGAGTTCACCTGGATCCAGCAGTACGACCCGCGGTTCAACGTGAAGTACCGGGACGACAAGTCGTACCCCTACCTCGCGGTGACCCTGGGGGAGGAGGTGCCGCGCGCCCAGGTCATGCGCGGGGCGAAGCGCAAGGGCACCCGCTACTTCGGCCCGTACGGGCACGCCTGGGCCATCCGGGAGACGCTCGACCTGCTGCTGCGGGTCTTCCCGATCCGGACGTGCTCGGCCGGCGTCTACAAGCGGGCGGGCCAGTCGGGCCGGCCGTGCCTGCTCGGGTACATCGACAAGTGCTCGGCGCCCTGCGTCGGCCGCATCAGCGTCGACGACCACCGGGCGCTCGTCCTGGACTTCTGCGACTTCATGGCGGGCGACACCGCCAAGTTCGAGCGCCGCCTCACCAAGCGCATGCAGGAGGCGGCCGCCGAGATGGAGTACGAGCAGGCGGCCCGCCTGCGCGACGACATCGAGGCCCTGCGGCGGGCCACGGAGAAGAACGCGGTGGTCCTCGGCGACGCCACGGACGCCGACGTGTTCGCCCTCGTGGGTGACGAGCTCGAGGCCGCCGTCCAGGTGTTCCACGTCCGCGGGGGCCGCATCCGCGGTCAGCGCGGCTGGATCGTCGAGAAGGTCGAGGACATCACCGACGGCGAGCTCGTGGAGCACCTGCTGCAGCAGGTCTACGGCGCCGCCGACGAGGTGGACGGGGTCGAGGCCCGAGACGCGGTGCCGCGCGAGGTCCTCGTGCCGGTGCTGCCGCCCGACCTGGAGCAGGTCGGCACCTGGCTCAGCGGGCTGCGCGGCGCACGCGTCGACGTGCGGGTTCCGCAGCGCGGCGACAAGAAGGAGCTCGCGGCCACCGTCCGCAAGAACGCCGAGCACGCGCTCATGGTGCACCGCACGCGCCGCGCTGGTGACCTCACGACCCGCAGCCAGGCCCTCGCGGAGATCCAGGAGGCGCTCGACCTGGACTCGGCGCCCCTGCGGATCGAGTGCTACGACATCTCGCACACGCAGGGCACCTACCAGTCGGCGTCCATGGTCGTGTTCGAGGACGGCCTGGCCCGCAAGAGCGAGTACCGCTCGTTCAGCATCCGGGGGTCGGACGGCGACGGCGCCCGCGACGACACGGAAGCCATGCACGAGGTCATCACGCGCCGCTTCAAGCGCTACCTGGCCGACCGCCTGAGGTCCAACGACGTCGAGATGGCCGCTGAGCTGTCCGGCGGCGAGCTGCCCAGCGGCGAGGTGCCCGGCGGCGAGGTGCCCGCCGACGCGCCGGAGGAGAAGGCGCGGTTCGCCTACCCGCCGAGCCTCGTCGTGGTCGACGGCGGACCGCCCCAGGTCGCCGCCGCGCAGCGGGCCCTGGACGAGCTCGGCATCACCGACGTCGCGCTCTGCGGCCTGGCCAAGCGCCTGGAGGAGGTGTGGGTGCCGGGGGAGGACTACCCCGTCATCCTGCAGCGCTCCAGCGAGGGCCTGTACCTGCTGCAGCGTGTCCGGGACGAGGCGCACCGGTTCGCGATCACGCAGCACCGCAGGCGGCGCAGCAAGGGCATGACCGCCTCCGTGCTCGACGACGTCCCCGGGCTCGGCCCGGCGCGCAAGAAGGTGCTGCTCACCCACTTCGGCTCGCTCAAGCGGCTCAAGGCCGCGAGCGTCGAGGAGATCGCCAGCGTGCGCGGCATGGGGGACAAGACGGCGGAGGCGGTCGTCGCCGCCCTCAAGGCCTGACGCTGGCATGCTTGGCTCCATGAGCAACACCGAGCCGTCACCCATCACCGCACCGGACGGCATCGCCGAGGTCGAGGCCGCCACGCACAGCCCGGAGCACAGCGAGCCGCAGGTACTGGTGATCACCGGGATGTCCGGCGCCGGCCGGTCGCGAGCGGCGGCCGTCCTGGAGGACCTGGACTGGTACGTCGTCGACAACCTGCCGCCCATGATGCTCGTGCCGCTGGTCGATCTCATGGCCAAGGGGTCGAGCATCGAACGCGTCGCGGTGGTCGTGGACGTCCGCGGCAGGCAGTTCTTCTCCGAGCTGGACAAGGTGCTCGTGCACATGACGGAGGCGGGGGTCGCCTACCGGATCCTGTTCCTGGACGCGAGCGACGAGGTGCTCGTGCGCCGGTTCGAGCAGGTCCGCAGGCCGCACCCGCTGCAGGGCGAGGGCCGCATCCTCGACGGCATCGCGGAGGAGCGGTCCGTCGTCGCGAACCTGGCCGCACGGGCCGACCTGCGGATCGACACCTCGGACCTGTCGGTGCACGACCTCGCGAGGGAGATCCGCGGGTGGCTGGCGCACGACATCAACGAGGTGCTGCGCGTCAACGTCATCTCGTTCGGGTTCAAGTACGGCATACCCCTGGACGCCGACCACGTGGTGGACGTACGGTTCCTGGCCAACCCCTACTGGATCACCGAGCTCCGGCACCTGACGGGGCGTGACCAGCCGGTACGCGACTACGTGCTCGCCCGGCCGGGCGCCGTCGAGTTCATCGACCGCTACGTCGACGCCCTGGCTCCGGTGCTCGCCGGCTACCTCAACGAGGAGAAGCGCTACGTGACCATCGCCGTGGGATGCACGGGAGGCAAGCACCGTTCCGTCGCCATCTCCGAAGCCATCGCCGAACGACTCCGTGCCCGAGGCCAGCTCGTCACCGTCTCGGCACGTGATCTGGGCCGCGAATGATCCCGCACGCGCCGGGGGTGCCGGACGTCCCCGCACCGGAGTGGAGCAAGAACCCGTCCGTGGTCGCGCTGGGCGGCGGGCACGGCCTGTCTGCGAGCCTCTCGGCCCTGCGCCTCATGTCCGACCGTCTCACGGCGGTCGTGACGGTCGCCGACGACGGCGGCTCCTCCGGGCGCCTGCGTGACGAGCTCGACGTGCTGCCGCCCGGCGACCTCCGGATGGCGCTCGCCGCCCTGTGCGACGACTCCGAGTGGGGCCGCACCTGGAGCGCGATGCTGCAGCACCGTTTCGCGTCGTCGGGCGAGCTGGACAACCACGCCATGGGCAACCTGCTGATCGTGGCGCTGTGGGAGCTGCTCGGCGACGAGGTCGAGGGCCTGGACTGGGTCGGCCGGCTGCTCGGTGCCCGGGGTCGCGTGCTGCCGATGGCATCGGTGCCGCTGGTGGTCGAGGCCGACGTACGGCACGCCGCCGCGCCGGGGGAGCCCGAGCCCGCGCTGGAGACCGTGGTCGGGCAGAGCCGCGTGGCCGTCACCGAGGGCCGGATCGAGCAGCTGCGCCTGCTCCCGGCGGACCCGCCCGCGCCCCCGGAGGCGGTCCAGGCGGTGCTCGACGCCGACTGGGTGGTCCTGGGCCCCGGATCCTGGTACTCCTCGGTGCTGGTGCACCTGCTGGTGCCCGCGATCGCCGAGGCCCTGCACGTCACGAAGGCGCGCCGCTGCGTGACGCTCAACCTGTCCGCGGAGAACGGCGAGACGGAGGGCCTCACCGCCGTCGACCACCTGGAGGCCCTGCACAAGCACGCGCCAGGCCTCAGGATCGACGCGGTGCTGGCCGACCCGTCGGCGGTCGAGGACGTCACGGCCCTGGAGGCCGCCGCCGCGTCCATGGGCGCACGCGTGATCATGCGCCAGGTCCGGCGCGGCGACGACACGACCAAGCACGACGGGCTGCGCCTGGCCGCCGCCTACCGCGACGTGTTCGAGGGCGTCTACGGCGACGTCTGACGTGCCAGGCCGTTCGCGCGGGCCCGGTGCCGCGCGCCGGCCCGGCGCCCGGTGGGCGTTCCGTCCGAGATGCGAGACCGTTCCCGACCACCGTTGACATGCTCCGGGGGTCGACGTACTTTCCCGCATACCGAATCCCTATCAATCTGATAGGGAATTTGAATCGGAGGGAGACCGGCATGGCACGAGCGATGAACGGCACGGCGCAGACCGCCCCCGCCCGCCCCATGTGTCGGGCCCAGGAGTGTTGTCCCGCACGCCGCTGACCGCCCGCACCGCCGCGGACCGACCCGCGGCAGACAGATCAGCCCGCCGCACCCACCTCCCCCCACGTCACCGTCGGTGACGGACCTGCGCGCACCCTCGCGCGGGTCCGCTTCGCCGTGCCCCGAGAGGACACCTCATGGTCCCGACCCGCCCCCGCCGCACGAACGCCACGGCTGTGAACACCCCCGCCGTGAACGCCACCGCCGTGATCACGACCGCCCTGGTCGCCGCGCTCACTCTCGCCGGCTGCGCCGGACCCGATGCCGCCTCCGGCGCTGGACCCGATGCCGCCTCCGGCGGCGTGCCCACCGACCCCACGCCGGGCGGCACGCTCCGGTTCGCGCTCGGGGCGGCGCCCCAGGGGGTCGACCCGCAGCAGGTCGGCACGAACGTCAGCATCTACGTGGCCCGCCAGCTCGCGGACTCGCTCACCGACCAGGACCCGGAGACGGGCGAGATCGGTCCCTGGCTCGCCGAGAGCTGGGACGTCAGCGACGACCTGACCCGCTTCACCTTCCACCTGCGCGACGGCGTGACGTTCTCCGACGGCAGCCCGCTCACCGCCGACGACGTCCGGGCCAGCTTCGACGCCGTCGCTGGCGACCTCGGGGCGACAGCGCCGCTCGCGGCCAGCTATCTCGCGGGTTACACCAAGACCGAGGTCTCCGACGAGCACACCGCGACCGTGGTCTTCGACGAGGCCAACGCGCAGTTCCTGCAGGCCACCTCCACAGTCTCGCTGGCGATCCTGTCGGAGGAGACCGCCGCGGTGGATCCCGCCGAGCGGCTGCAGGGCGACGTCGTCGGCTCGGGGCCGTTCGTGCTGGACAGCTACACCCAGGACCAGGGCGCCGTGGTCACCCGGCGCGAGGGCTACGACTGGGCGCCCGAGTCGTCGGAGCACGACGGCGACGCCTACCTCGACAGCATCGAGTTCACCGTGGTCCCGGAGTCCGGGGTGCGCGCCGGCGGGCTCGCGTCCGACCAGTTCGACGCCGTCGGCGACGTGCTGCCGCAGGACGTGCCGCAGGTCGAAGGATCGGGCGGCGAGGTGCTGACCCGCGCCAACCCCGGCGTGCCGTTCGTGCTCCAGCCCAACGTGACCCGGCCGCCGCTGGACGACCCGGACGTGCGGCGGGCGCTCCTCGTCGCGGTCGACCGCCAGGAGCTGGTCGACACCGTCCTCTCCGACGCGTTCGAGCCCGCGACCAGCGTGCTGGCCTCCACCACGCCCGGGTACGCCGACCAGTCCGACCTGCTCGCCTCCGACCCGGACGAGGCGGGCCGCATCCTCGACGACGCCGGCTGGAAGCAGGGCCCGGACGGCATTCGCACCAAGGACGGCGAGCCGCTCGAGATCGAGGTGACCTACACCCCGGTGTTCACGGGTAGCGGCGCGGTGCTGGAGCTGGCCGCCCAGCAGCTGCGCGCGGTGGGGATCGACCTGAGGCTGCGGCAGCTCACCGCGGCCGAGCAGACCACCGCCCAGGAGTCCGGCGACTACGACCTGTACTACTACAACGTCACGCGGGCCGACGCCGACATCCTGCGCACCCAGTTCTCCACCGCCCAGCGCAACCTCAGCCTGCGCGAGCCCGACGACGCCGTCGACCCGCTGCTCGACGAGCAGCTCGGCGAGGCCGACCCGGCCGCCCGCGAGGCCCTCGTCGCGGACGCGCAGCACGAGATCCTCGACCAGGGGCTCGCGATCCCGCTGTTCGAGCTCGCCCAGTCCATCGGGGTGCGCGGCGACGTCCACGGCGTGACCTTCGACGCCTCCTCGCGCCTGCTGTTCCACGACGCCTGGATCGAGCAGGAGTGATGCTCGCCCACGTCGTGCGCCGCGTCGGCGGCGCCGCCGCGGTCCTCTGGGCGGCGTTCACCGTGTCGTTCGTCATCCTGTACCTGCTGCCCAGCGACCCCGTCGCGATCATGCTCGACCAGGGCGCCGGGGGAGAGCGGGTCGACCCCGCGCGCGTCGCCGAGCTGCGCGAGCGCTACGGGTTCGACCAGGGTCCGCTCCAGCAGTACCTCACGGTGCTCGGCCGCACCCTCACGGGCGACCTCGGCACCTCCATCAGCAGCGGTGCCCCCGTGACCCGCCTCATCGCCGACGCCTTCCCCGAGACGGCGAAGCTCGCCGGCCTGGCGCTCGTGCTCGGTGTGGCCGCCGGTGTCGGGATCGCGACCCTCGCGTCCTGGACCAGGACCGCCTGGCTGCGGGACCTGCTGCTCGCGCTGCCCCCGCTCGGCGTCGCGGTGCCCGGGTTCTGGGTAGGCCTCGTGCTGCTGCACCTGTTCTCGTTCACCTGGTTCGTCTTCCCCGCGGTGGGCAACGAGGGGTTCGCCTCGCTGGTGCTGCCCGCCGTGACGCTCGCGGTGGGGCTCGCCGCTGTCGTCGCGCAGGTGCTGTCCCAGGGGCTGCGCGAGGCCTGGCGGGCGCCCTACGTCGAGACGGCGTTCGCCAAGGGCGCCGGCCGCGCCCGCGTGCTCGGCGCCCACGTCGCCCGCAACGGCTCCCTGCCGACCGTCACGGTGCTCGGCGTGCTCGTGGGCAACCTGCTCGGCGGCACGGTCGTGGTCGAGACGGTGTTCTCCCGGCAGGGCTTCGGCAGGCTCGTCGAGAACGCCGTGACCACCCAGGACATCCCGGTCGTCCAAGGGCTGGTGGTGGTCGCAGCGGCCGTGTTCGTCGTCACCAGCCTCCTCGTCGACCTCGCCCACCCGCTGCTCGACCCGCGCGTGCTCTCCGGAGCCCACCGCGGCCGGGGAGGTGCCCGATGATCCGCACCCTCACCCGGCCCGCCTCGTTGGTGGCGCTCGCGGTGGTCGCCCTCGTGCTGGTCTGGGCGCTCGTCCCCGGCCTGTTCAGCGGCCACGACCCGATCACCGGCGTCCCCGCCGACAAGCTCCTCCCGCCGGACGGCGCCCACTGGTTCGGCACCGACCACCTCGGCCGCGACCTGTTCGCGCGCACCGTGCACGGCACCAGCCTGTCGGTGCGGGCCGCGCTGCTCGCTATCGGCGTCGCGCTGGTGGCCGGCTCCGGCATCGGCCTGGTCGCGGGCTTCGTCGGCGGACCCGTGGACGACGCGCTCATGCGCGCCACCGACGTGCTGCTCGCCATCCCCGGCCTGCTCCTCTCGCTCGCGGTCGTCACCGCGCTCGGCTTCGGGACGGTCAAGGTCGCGATAGCCGTCGGCATCGCCTCGGTGGCAACGTTCGCCCGCGTCATGCGCAGCCAGGTGCTGCGCGTGCGGCACGCCACCTACGTCGAGGCGGCCCGGCTGGCCGGCTCCGGCCGCACCACCGTCCTGCTGCGGCACGTGCTGCCGAACGCGGCGGGCCCGGTGCTGGCGCTCGCGGCCGTCGAGCTGGGGGCCGTGATCCTCGCGGTCTCGGCCCTGAGCTTCCTCGGCTACGGCGCCACGCCACCCACCCCGGAGTGGGGCTCGCTGGTGGCGGAGGGCCGCGACTACCTGGCCGTCGCCTGGTGGTACTCGACGCTGCCCGGCCTGGTCATCGCCCTGTTCGTGCTCGCGGTGGGCGTGCTCGGGCGGGCGCTCACCCGCGATGGAAGGACCGACCGATGACAGTCACGACGAGGACGCAGGCGGCGTCCGTACCCCGGGCGTCCGCACCTCGGAAGTCCACGCAGCCGACGGCGGTACCGCCCGCGCCGTCGGACAGCCTGCTGCGCGTGCGCGGCCTGCGCGTCGCCTACGGCGACCACGAGGTGGTGCACGGCGTGGACCTCGACGTACGCCCGGGCGAGGTGGTCGCGCTCGTGGGCGAGTCGGGGAGCGGCAAGTCCACGACGGCGCACGCCCTGATCGGCCTGCTGCCCGACGGCGGCCGCGTGACCGCCGGGGAGGTCGCACTGGGCGCCGGGCCACGCCCGACGCCGCTCACCGGCCTCCTGCCCGACGCCTGGCGGCGCGTGCGCGGCGTCCGCGTGGGGTTCGTGCCGCAGGACCCGGGCACGGCGCTCGACCCGGTGGTGCGCGTGGGGGAGCAGGTCGCCGAGGCGCTCGTGGTGCACGGGACGCCGCGCCGGGCCGCACGCGAACGGGCCGTCGAGATCCTCCGCGAGGTCGGGCTCGACCGGCCGGCGGAGCGGGCGCGGCAGTACCCGCACCAGCTCTCGGGCGGCATGCGGCAGCGGGTGCTCGTCGGTATCGCGATGGCGTGCGAGCCGGAGCTGGTGATCGCCGACGAGCCGACGTCCGCCCTGGACGTCACGGTGCAGCGCCGCGTGCTCGACCTGCTCGGCGACCTCACGTCGCGCGCGGGGACCACGGTGCTGCTCATCACCCACGACCTCGCGGTGGCCGCCGACCGTGCCGACCGCGTGGTGGTCCTCAAGGACGGCCTGGTGGTCGAGGAGGGGCCCGCGGCCCGCGTGCTGGGCAGCCCGGAGCACCCGTACACCCGCGAGCTGGTCGCGGCGACGCCCGGCAGAGCGACGCTCGGCAGAAATACTGTGCCAAGCGCGCTCGCCGAAACAGCCGTCACCACCGCGGCGACCTCCGGACCGGCCACGACGACGGACCGGGCTCCGGCCCCCGACGCGGCGGCCGGCGACCGCACGCCGCAGCCCGTCCTCCTGAACGCGCGCGGCCTGGTCAAGGAGTTCCGGCTGGGCCGCCGCGACCGGCTGCGGGCCGTCGACGACGTCTCGTTCACCGTGCCGCGCGGCTCCGCGTTCGCGCTGGTGGGGGAGTCGGGTTCGGGCAAGTCGATCACCGCCCGCCTGGTGCTCGGTCTGGAGCGGCCGGACGCCGGCGTCGTCGAGCTGGACGGCGCGCTGGTGGGCGACGACCGGACCACCCGGCGCCGCACGCAGCTGGTGCACCAGGACCCCTACTCGTCCCTGGACCCCCGGTTCACCGTCGCCGCCGTCGTGGAGGAGCCCCTGCGCGCGCACCGCGTGGGAGACCGTGCGGAGCGGCGCGACCGGGTGGCGCACCTCCTCGACCAGGTGCACCTCTCGCCGGACCTGGCCCGACGCCGGCCCGCCGAGCTGTCGGGCGGCCAGCGCCAGCGGGTGGCGATCGCGCGGGCGCTCGCGCTCGACCCGGAGCTGCTCGTGCTCGACGAGCCCACCTCGGCGCTCGACGTGTCCGTGCAGGCCCGCGTGCTGGACCTGCTGGCCCGCCTGCGCGCGGAGCGGGACCTCACCTACCTGTTCATCTCGCACGACCTCGCGGTGGTGCGGCAGGTCGCCGACCACGTCGGCGTGATGAGCGACGGCCGGCTCGTGGAGACCGGCCCCGTCGGGCAGGTCTTCGACCACCCCACCCACCCGTACACCGCCGAGCTGATCGCGGCGATCCCAGGTGCCCGCACCACCACGCACCACTACCCGGAGGACCTGACATGACCGAGGCACTGCAGCGCACTGCGACCGGCTCTGGCCAGACCGGCTCTGGCCAGACCGGCTCTGGCCGGGCCGGCCGCGAGCCCGAGAGGGCGCCACGATGACCGCCCTCTCCGCCGGGACGTCCCCGGCGCTCGAGGTCCGGGAGGCACACCTGTCGGACCCGCTGGTCGAGCCGCTGCTGGCCGGACTCTCCGTCGAGTATCGGTCCCGGTACCACGACGTCCTGACGGAGGAGCAGCACCGGGCCGAGATGGCGCACTACGGCGCCGACGAGTTCGCCCCGCCGGTCGGCTCCCTGATCCTCCTGCTGCAGGACGGCGTGCCGGTGGCGGGCGGCGCGTTCCGCCGTCGGCTCGAACCGGAGCTCGGGGAGGCCGCACGCCTGGCGCGGGCCGATGCCCGGGACGCGGACGGCGCGCCCGCCGTGCCGACGGCGGAGCTCAAGCGCATCTGGACGGACACGGCGCACCGCCGTCGTGGCCTCGCGCGGCGGGTCCTGACCGAGCTCGAGGCACGGGCGCGGCAGCTCGGCTACCCGCGCCTCTACCTGACCACGGGCCCCCGCCAGCCGGAGGCGGCGGCGCTGTACCGGACCACCGGCTACACGCCGCTCTCGGCGGCAGCGGCCGGTCAGGGCGCCGCGTCGTCGGGCACGGGAGAGCCGGTTCCCTTCGAACCGTTCCCCTTCGAGAAATGGCTGGCGACATGAGCGCCGACCTCGCCGAGGGTGAGTCCCGGCTCCTGTACCCGCCGCCCGGCCTGCCGCCGGGCGGGAACGGCACGGCGTCCGCCGGGCCGGCCGACGAGGACCTGCGGGTCGTCGCGGCCCGGCACCCCGGGCGTTGGCTCGCGACCGGCGTCGTCGCCGTGCTGCTCGCCATGGTGGTCTCCTCCCTGGTCACGAACGACCGCTGGGAGTGGGACGTCGTGGCGCGCTACCTCACGTGGCCGTCGATCCTGGAGGGCGCCTGGGCCACCATCCGGCTCACGGTGACGGCCTCGATAGTGGGCTTCGCGCTGGGCACCGTGCTGGCGCTCATGCGGCTGTCGCGCTCGCCGCTGCTGCAGGGGGTCTCGTGGGCCTACACCTGGGTGTTCCGCTCGGTGCCCCTGCTGCTGCAGCTGCTGCTCTGGTACAACCTCGCCTACCTGTACCCGGTCCTCAGCCTCGGCATCCCGTTCGGGCCGGAGTTCCTGTTCTTCGACACGCTCGACCTGATCGACAAGTTCTGGGCGGCGATCCTCGGCCTGGGCCTGTCGCAGGCGGCGTACAGCGCGGAGATCGTGCGGGCCGGGATCCTCGGCGTCGACCAGGGCCAGCACGAGGCCGCGGCGTCGCTGGGCCTGCCGCGGCACCGTCAGGTGCGGCGCATCATCCTGCCGCAGGCGATGCGCTCCATCGTTCCCACCGCCGTGAACGAGGTGATCGGCCTGCTCAAGGGCACCTCGATCGTCTACGTGCTCGCGTACGGCGAGCTGTTCTACATAGTGAGCGTCATCTACGGCCGCAACGGCCGCGTGGTGCCGCTGCTCATCGTCGCGGCGATCTGGTACCTGGCGCTCACGACGCTCATCACGGTGGTCCAGTACTACGTGGAGCGGCACTACGCGAAGGGCGCTCTGCGCACCCTTCCGCCGACGCCGCTGCAGCGGGCGCGGTGGGAGGCCCAGGTCGGCTGGGCGCGCCTCACCGGCGCTCCGGTGCCCGACGGCGTCCCGCCCGCCTTCGCCGCACGCGTCCGGGTAGGGCGCTGGGTCGCCCCGCGCGCTGGTGCCCCGCGCACGGACCGGGGTGCCGCATGAGCGGGGGCCTGCTCGAGATCAGGGGCGTGCACAAGTCGTTCGGCCTGCTCGAGGCGCTGCGCGGGGTGGACCTCACCGTCCGGCCCGGCGAGGTGGCCGCGATCATCGGCCCGTCCGGGTCGGGCAAGTCCACGCTGCTGCGCGCGATCAACCACCTGGAGAAGGTGGACCGCGGGTTCGTCTCCCTGGACGGCGAGCTCATCGGCTACGCCCGGCGCGGCAGCACGCTGCGGGAGCTGACCGAGCGCGAGATCCTGCGCCGCCGCACCCGGATCGGGTTCGTGTTCCAGAACTTCAACCTGTTCCCGCACCTCACCGTGCTGGAGAACGTCGTGGAGGCGCCGGTCCACGCGCAGGGCCGGCCCCGCGCCGAGGCCGAGGCGGAGGCGCGCGAGCTGCTGGCCCGCGTCGGGCTCGCCGACCGCGCGGACACCCGGCCCCGGCAGCTCTCGGGCGGCCAGCAGCAGCGCGTGGCCATCGCCCGGGCGCTCGCCCTGCGGCCCGCGGTGGTGCTCTTCGACGAGCCGACCTCCGCGCTCGACCCCGAGCTCGTCGACGAGGTGCTCCAGGTCATCAAGGAGCTCGCGGGCACCGGCACCACGCTCGTCGTCGTCACCCACGAGGTCGCCTTCGCCCGCGAGGTCGCGGACACCGTCGTCTTCATGGACGAGGGCGTCGTGATCGAGCAGGGGCCGCCCGACCAGGTGCTCGACAGCCCCGCCAACCCGCGGACCAGGGCCTTCCTGGAGAAGGTCCTGTGACCGTGACCCCCGAACCAGCCCCCAAGCCTGCCCCGAACCCGAAGGGAACCACCGTGACCGTCACCCGACGAGCCGCCCGGAACCGACTGCTCGCCCTGGCCACCGTGCCGCTGCTCGCGCTCACCGCGGCCTGCTCGGCCGCCAGCACCGAGCGGCCCGAGGAGGCGGACGGCGCGGCAGGCCTCGCCGAGAACGCGCCCGAGTCGGCGGGCCTGCAGGTCAGCACCGCCCCCGACCAGGAGCGCGTGCGCACCACGGAGTCCGCGGAGGCGGTCGACCTGCTGCCCGCCGAGTGGGCGGACAAGGACGAGATCACCGTCGCCGTGAGCGCGAGCGCTTCCCCGCCGCTCGCCTTCCTCGCCGACGACGACAAGACCCCGATCGGCCACGAGACCGACATCGCGCAGCTCGTGGCCGACGCCCTCGGCAAGGACCTGCGGCTGGAGGTGAAGGCCTGGGCCGACTGGCCGCTCGCCCTCCAGTCGGGCGACGTCGACGCGGTCATCTCCAACATCACGGTGACCGAGGAGCGCAAGGAGACCATCGACTTCTCCAGCTACCGCATCGACGAGCTGGGCTGGCTCACGGCCGCCGACTCGGACCTGACCATCGACTCCCGCGAGGACATCGCCGGGCTGACGGTGGGCGTCGGCTCCGGGACGAACCAGGAGAAGATCCTGCTCGAGTGGGACCGCCTCAACCAGGCCGACGGGCTGGAGCCCGTCAAGGGTCCCGACTACTACGAGCAGCTCTCCGACGTGCTGCTGGCCCTCCAGTCCGGGCGGCTCGACGCCTACGTGGGCCCCAACGCCTCGCTCGCGTACCAGGCGGCGGTGTCCCCGGACGACTTCAAGGTGGTCGGCACGCTGAACGGCGGCTGGCCCGACACGGCGCAGATCGCCGTCGCCACCAAGAAGGGCGCCGACGCCGCCGAGGCGGTCACCGCGGCCCTCGACCACGCCATCGAGGACGGGTCCTACCAGCAGGTGCTGGACCGCTGGGGACTGGAGTCCGAGGCAGTGGAGAGCTCCGAGACCAACCCGCCAGGCCTGCCCAAGACCGAGGAGTGAAAAACATGAGCAACCCGAGAGTCCCGCTGTCCGTCCTCGACCTGGCCCTGGTCGCCGAGGGCTCCACCGGCGTCCAGGCGATCCAGCGCGCGGTATCACTCGCGATCGACCTCGACGCGCTCGGCTACCAGCGCGTCTGGTACGCCGAGCACCACCTGGCGCCAGGCGTCGCCTCGGCCGCGCCGGCAGTCCTCGCGGCGGCGGTCGCCGCCCGCACCTCGCGGATCCGGGTCGGGTCCGGCGCGGTCCTGCTGTCGACGACGTCGCCGCTGGTCGCCGCCGAGCAGTTCGGCACGATCGCCGCGCTGCACCCCGGCCGGGTCGACCTGGGGCTCGGCAGGGCGTTCACCGTCCCGCCGTCGGGCCAGGGTGCGCCGGCCGCTTCGGCCCAGCCGCCGCGTCCGCCCGCCCCCGCCGTCCCGCGCCTGGTCGACGGGCTCTACGTGCCGCCCGCGCCGCCGAACGGGCTCAACGACCCCGCGCTGCGGGAGCGGCTCCTGGCCCAGCAGGAGGTGATCGGCGCCCACCGGAAGCCCGCCGGGTTCCGGGACGAGGTGGAACAGGTGCTCGCGCTGCGGCAGGGCACCTATCGCGACGGGGCCGGCAACGCGTACGGGAGCCCGCCCGTCGAGGGCGCCGCGTTCGACCTGTGGCTGCTCGCGTCGAGCGGCGGCGAGAGCGCCGTCGTGGCGGGCGAGCTGGGCCTGCCGCTCGCGGCCAACTTCCACGTCAGCCCCGCGACCGTCCTGGACACCGTGGCGGCCTACCGGGCCGCGTTCCGGCCGGGCGTCCTGGCCGAGCCGTACGTCGTGGTCTCGGCCGACGTCCTCGTCGCCCAGACCCTCGAACGGGCGCGCGTGCTCGCCGAGCCGTTCGCCGACTGGGTGCTGTCCATCCGCCGTGGCGAGCGCGGCGCCATGGCCTACCCGTCGCCGTCGGCCGCCATCGCGTGGACCGACCGGCCCGACGCCGAGCGCGCGCTGGTCGCCGACCGCGTCGACACCCGGATCGTCGGCGACCCGGCCACGGTCGTCGAACGCCTCGACACGCTCGCGCGCGTCACCGGCGCCGACGAGCTGCTCGTCACCACCGCCACCCACGACCCCGCCGAGACCCGCCGTTCGTTCGAGCTGCTGGCCGAGGCCTGGGGCATCACCGGCCGGGCCGACGTCGAGCGCGACGACGCTGACCAGCCCGACGCCGAGCGCGACGACGCGGCCGTCAGCGCGGCCTGACCGAGCGACCCGACCCCCGAACGCCGACCCGAAACCCCGTACTGGATCCCCGCACCGAAGGAGCACCACCATGCCCGTCGAGTTCCTCGGCATCGCCACCACCAGCGACGCCTCCGAGACGAACGAGCGCACCACCGCCGCCGTCGACCACGACTACCTGGTCCGCATCGCGCGCGCCCACCGGGACAACGGCTGGACCCGCGTCCTGTTCGCCTACGGCTCGTCCGGCCCGGAGCCGGCGGTGCTCGCCGCGCACGTCGCGGCGCACGTGCCGGACCTCGAGCTGCTGCTCGCGCACCGGCCCAACGTCTCCTACCCGACGTACGCGGCCAAGACGTTCGCGACCCTGGACCAGCTCTCGGGCGGCCGGCTCTCCGTGCACTTCATCTCGGGCGGCAACGACCACGAGCAGGGCCGCGAGGGCGACACCCTGACCAAGGACCAGCGGTACGCCCGCACCCGCGAGTACATCCAGATCGTGAAGCGGGCGTGGACCAGCGCCGAGCCGTTCGACCACCACGGCGAGTTCTACGACTTTGACGACTTCGTGCTGGACGCCAAGCCGCATCCCGGCCACGTGCCCACGATCTCGTTCGGCGGCTCGTCCGATGCCGCGTATCCGGTCGGCGCGGCCGAGGCCGACATCTACGCCGTCTGGGGCGAACCCCTGGACCGCACCGCGGAGCAGATCGCCCGCGTGCACGCCGAGGCGCGAGCGGCGGGCCGCACCACGCCGCCGCGGATCCACGCGGCGTTCCGGCCGATCATCGCGCCGACCGAGGAGCTCGCCTGGGCGAAGGCGCACGACGTCCTGGGCCGGATCGAGGCGCGCAAGGCCGCGCAGGGCGGCATCCTGAGCCGGCGGCACCCGATCGACAAGCCCGAGAACGCGGGATCGCAGCGCCTGCTGGAGATCGCCGCGCAGGGCGAGCGGTTCGACACGGCGCTCTGGACCGCCACCGCGAAGGCGACCGGCGGTGCGGGGAACTCCAACGCGCTGGTCGGCACGCCCGAGCAGGTCGCCGAGGCTCTGCTGGCGTACTACGACCTGGGCGTGCGCGTCATCTCGGCCCGCGGCTACGACCTGCTCGACGACGCGATCGACTTCGGCCGGTACGTCATCCCGCTGGTCAAGGAGGGGGTGGCCGAGCGCGACCGGGCTGCCGGGACCGCTGCCGGGGACTCCGCCGGGAACGCCGCCGAGACTGTGGCGGCCTGATGCGCTTCCAGGTCCTGGACATCGCGTTCAACCCGCCGCACCCCGTCACCGGCGAGCAGGTCCCGCCCGCCGACCGGCTGAACCGGATCGTCGACACCGCGGTCCTCGCCGAGGAGCTCGGGTTCGACTCGTTCGCGGTGGGGGAGCGGCACGCGGGCCCGGTGCTCTCGTCGGCGCCCACCGTCATCCTCGGGGCCATCGCGGCCCGCACGTCCCGCATCCTGCTGTCGACGGGCGTCACGGTGCTCTCCCTGCACGACCCGATCCGGCTCGCGGAGGACCTGTCGACCGTCGACCAGCTCAGCCGCGGCCGGCTGGAGATCGTCATCGGCAAGGGCAACGAGGACCTGCAGTACCCGTTGCTCGGCCTCGACATCGCGAAGCAGTACGAGTACCTGCGAGAGAACTACGAGCTGCTGCGGCTCCTGCTCTCCTCGGAGGACGTCACGTGGGAGGGCAGGCACCGCCACCGGCTGGAGCATGCGACCACGCTGCCGCGGCCGTTCGCCGGCCCGTTCCGCATCTGGCACGGCTCGGCGACGTCGCAGTTCGCCGTCGGCTTGGCCGCGGAGCACGGCGACCCGATAGTCAGCGCCAACGCGCTCCAGCCCCGGGAGAACTACGGCGTGCTCATCGACCGGTACCGCGAGCAGTACGCGGCCGCGGGGCACGACCCGGCCTACGGGTTCGTGGGCGCGGGGTCGGGCGGCCTGTTCCTGGCCGACACCACCGAGGAGGCGGTCGAGCAGTACCGGCCGATCTACGAAGGGCAGGTACGGCAGCAGGACGCGCGCAGGCACGCACCCGGCGCGATCGGCAAGGTGACCAGCTTTCGCACGCTCGAGGAGGCGGTGGAACGCGGCCCGGCGCTGGTGGGTTCCCCGGAACGGGTGGCCGAGAAGATCCTCGACTACCACTCCTCGTTCGGGCACGTGCTCCAGGCGGTCTCCGTGAACCACCTGCTCGCTCCCGCGCACCAGGAGGACGTGCTGCGCCGGTTCGCGGCCGAGGTGATCCCGCAGGTGCGGGCAGAGGTCAGGACCGACCTGTGGGGTCCGCGCGACGAGCGGCGGGCCGCGGGCTTCACCGCCGTCGACCTCCGGGAACCGCGCACGACCACGACCACGACGAAGACGGAGGCGAGGGTATGACCACGCACACGGATGAGTACACGAACGCGCACGCGGACGCCCTGGTGGTCGTCAGCGGCAACCCGCGGTCCGGCTCCCGCACGCTCGGGCTGGCCGAGGAGGTGGGCCGCCGGATCGCGGTCGAGCTGGGCCTGACCGCGACCGACCCGGTCGACCTGGCGCTGCTCGCCCCGGAGGTCCTCACCGGGTCGACGGCGGTGGCCGCCGCACGGGACCGGGTGGCGACGGCGCGCGTCGTCGTCGTCGCGACGCCGGTCTACAAGGCGTCGTACACGGGCCTGCTCAAGGCGTTCCTCGACGGTTACGGCCCGGACGCGCTCGCCGACGTCGTCGTCGTGCCCGTCGTGGTCTCCGCGAGCCCCGCGCACGCGCTGGCGGGCGAGGTGCACCTGCGGCCGGTGCTCGTCGAGCTCGGCGCCGTGGTGCCCGCGCGGACGTTCGCGGTGACCGAGGGCCAGCTCGCCGACGTCGGCCCGCTGCTCGACGCCTGGCTCGAGCGCTGGGCCGCGACGCTCGGCCGGGCCGTCCTCGCGCCGCTGCCGCACAGCGGATAACCGCCGGAGGGACAACCGTGCAGGCGACACGCCGGGACAATTCGCCCGAGTATCCGCGATTCCACCGGGTCCCCTCGCGCCCGACCATGGCAGGATGACGCCATGGCGCTCACGGCACAGGTCAAGGAGGAGCTCGCGCGGGTGAGGGTGGCGAAGACATCCTGCCGTAAGGCAGAGGTCTCCGCGACGCTGCGGTTCTCCGGCGGCCTCCACATCATCTCAGGTCGCGTGGTGATCGAGGCAGAGCTCGACACGGAGCATGCCGCGACCCGGCTGCGGCATGCCATCCACGACCTGTACGGGCACACGAGCGAGCTGATCGTGGTCCAGGCGGGCGGCCTGCGGAAGAGCTCGCGGTTCGTGGTGCGCGTGGTGCGCGAGGGGGAGTCGCTCGCCCGGCAGACGGGGCTCCTCGACGCCCGAGGCCGGCCCGTGCGCGGACTGGCGCCCGAGGTCGTCTCCGCGGGCGTGCAGGAGGCCGAGGCCGTGTGGCGCGGCGCCTTCCTGGCGCACGGCTCGCTGACGGAACCCGGCCGGTCCATGGCGCTCGAGATCACCAGTCCCGGGCCGGAGGCGGCGCTCGCGCTCGTCGGCGCGGCCCGCCGGCTGGGCGTCGCGGCCAAGTCCCGCGAGGTGCGCGGCATCGACCGCGTGGTCATCCGCGACGGCGACTCCATCGGCCGCATGCTGGAGCGCATCGGCGCGCCCGAGACCCTCAAGGTCTGGGAGGAGCGCCGCGAGCGCCGCGAGGTGCGCGGCACGGCCAACCGCCTGGCGAACTTCGACGACGCGAACCTGCGCCGCTCCGCGCGGGCTGCCGTCGCGGCGGGCGCGCGGGTCCAGCGGGCGTTCGAGATCCTGGGCGACGAGCTGCCGGAGCACCTGCGCCAGGCCGGTGAGCTGCGGCTCGCGCACAAGCAGGCGTCGCTCGAGGAACTGGGCAGGCTGGCCGAGCCGCAGCTGTCCAAGGACGCGGTGGCGGGCCGGATCCGCCGTCTGCTGTCGACCGCGGACAAGCGCGCGCTCGAGCTGGGCATCCCGGACACCGAGGCCGGGCTGCCCGCTGACCTGCTGGACCTCTGACTGTCAGACACCGCCGGACGTGTCAGACGTACAGGTCACCCGGGTGATCTGTACGTCTGACACGTCCGGCGGTGTCTGACGAGATACCCGGGTCTTGGGCCTTGACTGCCCGATCCGTCTTGTGAGAACTAACAGAACCCTGAGTTCCACACTGTCTGGGCTCGGGTCACGGTTCGGCCGGGTTCGGGTATAGGCTCGAAATCGTCAGGTGACGACGCCGTGACCATCGCGTTTCCCGTTCGGGTCGTCGCGGGGTCGCGGCGCCCGGATCACCCTGCAACGCACGCTCCGTCGGGCATCGACGGCAGTGGCGACAGATACAAGGAAACGTGTGCGCCGGGACGGCCGGCGCCCCCTGAGGAGGGCATTGTGACCATCCGCGTCGGCATCAACGGCTTCGGCCGTATCGGCAGGAACTTCTACCGGGCTCTCGTCGAGTCGGGTGCAGACATCGAGGTTGTCGGGGTCAACGACCTGACCGACAACAAGACGCTCGCGCACCTGCTCAAGTACGACACCGTCCTGGGCCGCTTCGGCAAGTCTGTCGACTTCGACGACGAGAACATCATCGTGGACGGCAAGAAGATCCGCGCCCTCGCCGAGCGCAACCCCGCCGACCTCCCCTGGGGCGAGCTGGGTGCGGACATCGTCATCGAGTCCACGGGCTTCTTCACGGACGCCACCAAGGCGAAGGCGCACATCGACGCCGGCGCCAAGAAGGTCATCATCTCGGCCCCGGCCAAGAACGAGGACGCCACGTTCGTCATGGGCGTCAACAACGAGCTGTACGACCCGGCCGCGCACCACATCATCTCGAACGCGTCGTGCACCACGAACTGCCTCGCCCCGCTGGCGAAGGCGCTGAACGACTCGATCGGTATCGAGCGTGGCCTCATGACCACGATCCACGCCTACACGGGTGACCAGAACCTGCAGGACGGCCCGCACGGCGACCTGCGTCGTGCCCGTGCGGCCGCGCAGAACATCGTCCCGACGACGACGGGTGCGGCCAAGGCCGTCGCCCTGGTGCTGCCGGAGCTCAAGGGCAAGCTGGACGGCTACGCCCTGCGCGTGCCGGTCATCACCGGCTCGGCCACGGACCTGACCTTCGAGGCCTCGCGCGAGGTCACGATCGACGAGGTCAACGCCGCCGTCAAGGCTGCCGCCGAGGGCCCGCTCAAGGGTGTCCTGGAGTACGTCGAGGACGAGATCGTCTCCTCGGACATCGTCACCAACCCGCACCAGAGCATCTACGACTCGAAGCTCACCAAGGTGATCGGCAACCAGGTCAAGGTCGTCGCCTGGTACGACAACGAGTGGGGCTACTCGAACAGCCTCGTCAACCTCACCGTGTTCGTCGGCGAGAAGCTCTGACCTTCCTCGCCCCAGCGTGAACTACGACGTCCGCGTGCGCATCGGCCTGCCGACGCACGCGGACGTCGTCGTGTCACGGACCCTTGACCGCCGGAACCTCAATCTGGAGTGCTCATGAAGACCATCGACTCCCTCGGCGACCTGCGCGGCAAGCGCGTCCTGGTCCGCTCCGACTTCAACGTGCCGCTCGACGGGACCACCATCACGGACGACGGCCGTATCCGCGCCGCCCTGCCGACGCTGAAGCGGCTGACGGACGCCGGCGCCCGCGTCGTCGTGCTGGCCCACCTCGGCCGCCCCAAGGGCACGCCGGACCCCCAGTACTCCCTCGCGCCCGTCGCCGCCCGCCTGGGCGAGCTGCTGGGCCAGGACGTCGCGCTCGCCGAGGACCTCGTCGGTGCGTCGGCGAAGGCCACGGTCGACGCCCTGGCCGACGGCCAGGTGGCCCTGCTGGAGAACGTCCGCTTCGACGCCCGCGAGACCTCCAAGGTCGACGCCGAGCGCGCCGAGCTCGCCGGTGAGCTCGCGCAGCTCGCGGACGCGTTCGTCTCCGACGGCTTCGGCGTCGTGCACCGCAAGCAGGCCTCCGTGTACGACGTCGCGCAGGTGCTGCCCGCCGCGGCCGGCGACCTGGTCCTGAACGAGGTCGAGTCGCTGTCGAAGGCGACCGGCGACCCGGAGCGGCCCTACGCCGTCGTGCTGGGCGGGTCCAAGGTGTCGGACAAGCTGGGCGTCATCGCGAACCTGCTGACCAAGGCGGACCGCCTGCTCATCGGCGGCGGCATGGTCTTCACCTTCCTCGCGGCCAAGGGCCTTTCGGTGGGCAACAGCCTGCTGGAGGATGACCAGATCGACGCCGTCAAGGGGTACATCGAGACCGCCGAGAAGAACGGCGTCGAGATCGTGCTGCCCGTCGACATCGTCGCGGCGGACTCGTTCGCCGCCGACGCGCCGCACCAGGTCGTCTCCGCGGACGCGATCCCGGACGGCACCATGGGCCTCGACATCGGCCCGGAGTCCGGCAAGCTGTTCGCCGCGAAGCTCGCCGACGCGAAGACCATCGCGTGGAACGGTCCCATGGGCGTCTTCGAGTTCGAGGCGTTCGCCGCGGGCACCAGCGCGGTGGCGCAGGGCATCATCGACGCGACGTCCGATGGCGCGTTCTCCATCGTGGGTGGCGGCGACTCGGCAGCGGCCGTGCGCGCGCTCGGCTTCGACGAGGCCGGCTTCAGCCACATCTCGACCGGCGGCGGCGCGAGCCTCGAGCTGCTGGAGGGCAAGGAGCTCCCGGGCCTCACGGTTCTCGCCGACTGACGCGCCCACCGACCTGCCGTACCCCCACAGAACTCAGAACGAAGGAAGAAAACACGTGGCTACCACCCGCACGCCGCTGATGGCGGGCAACTGGAAGATGAACCTGGACCACCAGCAGGCGATCAGCACGGTCCAGAAGCTCTCCTGGTCCCTGAAGGACGCCAAGCACGACTACAACGCGGTCGAGGTGGCGGTGCTCCCGCCGTTCACCGACCTGCGGTCGGTGCAGACGCTCGTGGACGGCGACAAGCTCGAGCTCGTCTACGGCGCCCAGGACATCTCCAAGCACGAGTCGGGCGCGTTCACCGGTGAGATCTCCGGCGCGATGCTCGCGAAGCTCGGCTGCACCTACGTGGCGATCGGGCACTCCGAGCGCCGCGAGCACCACGGCGAGTCCGACGACCTGATCAACGCCAAGGTGCGTGCCGCCTTCGCGCACGGCCTGACGCCGATCCTGTGCGTGGGCGAGGGCCTCGACGTCCGCAAGGCCGGCGACCAGGTCTCGTACACGCTCGCGCAGGTCGAGGCCGCGCTCGTCGACGTGCCCGCCGAGCAGATCGCGAAGATCGTCATCGCCTACGAGCCCGTGTGGGCCATCGGCACGGGCGAGGTCGCCACGCCGGAGGACGCGCAGGAGGTCTGCGGCGCGATCCGCCGCGTGCTCGGCGAGCTGTGCGACCCCGACATCGCCGCCGGCGTCCGCGTGCTCTACGGCGGCTCGGTGAAGTCCGGCAACGTCGCGCAGATCATGGCGCAGCCCGACGTCGACGGCGCGCTCGTGGGCGGGGCGAGCCTCGACCCCGAGGAGTTCGCGCGCATCGCCCGCTACCAGTCCCACGTCACCGCCTGAGACGACTCCGCTGGTCGAGCCTGACCCCGCTGGTCGAGCTGACCACCGCTGGTCGAGCCTGTCGAGACCTCTCTCGGCAGGCTCGACCAGCAACCGCGCCGCACACCAGCGCCAGAGCGAATGACACGTGCCGTTCCGAGACACTCCCGCAACCTCGCTGATGTACTCTCGCTCGGGCGTGATGTTCCGGGTGTGACTCCTGCTCAGGGCTCTGCTCAGGGTTCTATGAGACCTCAAAGAGGTTCTGAACAGGGGGTTCGCACTGTGAGGTGCGTCTCGCTTACTCTTGACCGATCCGCCGCCGGGAAAACGCCCCGGCACCACCTACAACCGAGGACGTGAACCCGTGGACGCGCTCCGCATCATCCTGGAAGTCCTGCTGGTCCTGACCAGTGGCTTCCTCACCATGCTCATCCTGCTCCACAAGGGCAAGGGTGGCGGACTGTCCGACATGTTCGGTGGCGGTATCTCGATGGGCGCCGGTTCCTCCGGTGTCGCCGAGCGGAACCTCAATCGCATCACCATCGCCTTCGCCCTCGTGTGGGCAGTGGTGATCGTCCTGCTCGGGCTCATCCAGAAGGTCAGCTGAACCGGTCGCCAAGCGCCTAGCAGCTGACGGCCACACACAGAGGGGACGACAGACGTGGCATCAGGCGGTCATGCGATTCGGGGGAGCCGGGTAGGCGCCGGCCCTCTCGGGGAGACGGAGCGGGGCGACACTGCGCCACGTATCCGAGTTTCTTACTGGTGTGCCAACGGGCACGAGACGGCACCGAGCTTCTCGGTGGGCGAGGACGTAGAGGCCCCCGCCCAGTGGGACTGCCCGCGTTGTGGTTTCCCCGCGGGGATGGACCCGGTCAACCCGCCGTCGCCCGTGCGGAACGAGCCGTACAAGACGCACCTCGCCTACGTGAAGGAGCGCCGGTCCGAAGAGGACGGCGCGGCCCTCCTGGAGGAGGCGCTGGAGGCGCTGCGGACCCGCCGTGGCGGCCGTGTAGCGCGCTAAGGCTTTTCAGCAGACGAACATCTGGCGAAGTAGAACTGTGGCGAGATAGAACTGGAGCGGGACAACCCATCGAGGTCGTCCCGCTCCAGCTCTGTCTCGCCACAGTTCTATCTGGCTGTAGTTCTACTTCGCCACGGTTCTACTTCGGCGGGGTGGTGGCGGCTGCTTCCGCGTCCAGGAGCCACAGCGTGCGGGCCTGGCCGACGGCGCCCGCCGCCGGCACCTCGGTCACCGGGCCGTCGGCCAGTGCGGCGGCCACCTGCTCCGCCTTCTCGGCCCCCGCCGCGACGATCCACACCTCGCGGGCGGACCGGATCGCGTCGAACGTGAGCGAGACACGCTCCGGCGGCGGCTTGGGCGAGGCGTGCACGCCCGTCGTCGTCCCCTGCGCGGCCAGGACCTCGTGACCGGGGAACAGGGAGGCGACGTGCCCGTCGGGCCCCATGCCGAGCAGCAGGACGTCGAACGCGGGGACCGCGACGGTCCCCTCGCCCGCGTGCTCGCGCAGGAGCTCGGCGTACGCCGCCGCGCCCTCCTCGGGCGTCGCCACCGACGTCGGCCCCGGCATGGGGTGGACGTTGGCGGCGGGGAGCCCGTGCTCGGCGACCAGGCCGTCGAGCAGGGCCCCCCGCGCCTGGGTCTCGTTGCGGTCCGGGTCGCCGTCCGGCAGGAACCGCTCGTCGCCCCACCAGAGGTGGACGCCCGACCAGTCGACGGCCGGCACGAGCGGGCTCGCGGCCACAGCCGCGAGCGTCGCGATGCCCACCGAACCACCCGTGAGCACGACGTGCACGGGGGAGCGGACCGACTGCACGTCGAGCACCCGCGTGAGCAGCCGAGCGGCCGCGGCCTGTGCGAGCACCTCCTTGTCGGGGTGCACGACGACGAGCCGCACCCCCGGCGCCTGCCTGGACGTCGACCCGGTCATCAGGCCGCCGTCCGCGTGGTGACCTGCTTCAGGCCGCGGATGAGGGTCTCCTCGAAGATCTCGTCCGGGTCGAGCCGGCGCAGCTCCTCGATGAGGGCCTCGTTCAGCGCCCGGATCGGCAGCGCGATCCGCCGCGCGGGCTTGCCCGGCTGCGTGATCGTGACGGTACGGCCGTCGGGCCGGTCCAGCACGATCGGCCCGCTCCTGCGCTCCAGGGTCACGCGCGTGATCGCGTCGTCGCTGCCGGTGCGCACCACCTCGGCCGGGCAGTTCAGCCGGGTCCCGAGCCAGGCGGCGAGCAGGTCGAGCGACGTGTGCCGCTTCTGCCCCTCGACCGTCACGGAGAGCACGGGCTCGAACGGCGGCTGCTCCACGGCGGCCGCGATGAGCGCCCGCCACAGCGTGACCCGCGCCCAGGCGAGGTCGGTGTCACCGGGTGCGTACGCCCCGGAGAGCGACTTGAGCAGGTCCGCGGGATTCTCCGCCGTGGTGCTGTCGATGATCCGGCGGGCCGCCATGGCGCCCACCGGGTCCTGCGACGGCACCGCGGGCGCCTCACGGGGCCACCAGGCCACGATCGGCGCGTCCGGCAGCAGGAGCGGCATCACGAGGGTGTCGGTCCGCTCCAGGAGCGGGCCGAAGGCGTGCAGCACCACCACCTCGGAGGCGCCCGCGTCACCGCCCACCCGGATCTGGGCGTCGAGCTGGGCGTCGGAACCAGGCTTCGACGGCGCGACGACGATGACCCGGCACGGGTGCTCCCGGCTCGCGTCGTTCGCTGCCGCCACCGACTCCTCGACGTCCTGCTCGTCGGCCAGCACCACGAGGGTGAGCACGCGGCCGAGGGCCACCGCGCCGCCCTCGTCGCGCAGGCGGACCAGACGCTTGTTGATCAGGTTGGTCGTGGTATCCGGCATGTCGATGATCATCAGGGACGCCTCCAGGTCCTGCCGTCGCGCTCCATCATGGCGTCGGCCGACGCCGGGCCCCAGGTGCCCGACGCGTACGGCTCGGGCGTGCCCTTGCGCGCCCAGTACGACGTGATCGGGTCGAGGATCTTCCAGGAGAGCTCGACCTCCTCGCGTGTCGGGAAGAGCGGCGGGTCGCCGAGCAGCACGTCCAGGATGAGCCGCTCGTAGGCCTCGGGGGAGGACTCAGTGAACGAGTGCCCGTACCCGAAGTCCATGGTCACGTCGCGCACCTGCATGGCGGTACCCGGCACCTTGGCGCCGAACCGCATGGTGACGCCCTCGTCGGGCTGCACGCGGATGACCAGGGCGTTGTTGCCGAGCTCGGACGTCAGCGACGACTCGAACGGCAGGTGCGGAGCCTTCTTGAACACCACCGCCACCTCGGTGACGCGGCGGCCGAGACGCTTGCCGTGGCGCAGGTAGAACGGGACGCCCGCCCAGCGGCGGTTGTCGACGTCGACCCGGACGGCGGCGAAGGTCTCCGTGGTGGAGTCCTTCGCGATGCCGTCCTCCTCGAGGAAGCCGGGCACCTGGTCGCCGCCCTGCCAGCCGGCCTCGTACTGGCCGCGGGCGGTGTGCTTGCCGAGGTCACGCGGCAGGCGCACGGACGAGAGCACCTTGATCTTCTCGGCGCGCAGCTCGGCGGCGTCGAAGTTCACGGGCTCCTCCATGGCCACCAGGGCCAGGAGCTGGATCAGGTGGTTCTGGATGACGTCGCGCGCGGCGCCGATCCCGTCGTAGTAACCCGCGCGGCCACCGATGCCGATGTCCTCGGCCATGGTGATCTGCACGTGGTCCACGTAGTTCGAGTTCCAGATGGGCTCGAACATCGTGTTCGCGAAGCGCAGCGCCAGCAGGTTCTGGACGGTCTCCTTGCCCAGGTAGTGGTCGATGCGGAACACCGACTCCGGGTCGAAGACCTTCGAGACCACGGCGTCGAGCTCCCGCGCGCTGGCCAGGTCGTGACCGAACGGCTTCTCGATCACCACCCGGCGCCAGGCGTCCACCCCGTCGCCGTCGGCGTCGTTGTCGGGGTGCGACAGACCGTGCTTCGAGAGCTGCTCGCACACCACCGGGAACGCCGAGGGCGGGACCGACAGGTAGAACGCGTGGTTGCCGCCCGTGCCGCGCTCCCGGTCGAGCGTCTCGACGGTCTCGCGAAGACGCTCGAACGCGGCGTCGTCGTCGAAGGAGCCCTGCACGAACCGGATGCCCTCGGCCAGCTGGCGCCACGTCGCCTCCCGGAACGGGGTGCGGGCGTGCTCCTTCACGGCGTCGTGCACCACCTGTGCGAAGTCCTGGTCCTCCCACTCGCGCCGGGCGAAGCCCGTGAGGGCGAAGCCCGGCGGCAGGAGGCCACGGTTGGCGAGGTCGTAGACGGCGGGCATGAGCTTCTTGCGCGCCAGGTCACCCGTCACGCCGAAGATCACGAGGCCGCTCGGCCCCGCGATGCGCGGCAGCCGCAGGTCGAGGGGGTCGCGCAGGGGGTTGATCCCCTGCGCGATCTTCGCCGGCCTCACCGGTCGCCGGCCCCTGCACCGGCGAGGCCGGTCTTGGTGGTCGTCAGGAGCTCGTCCCAGCTGACCTCGAACTTCGTCACGCCCTCGTCCTCCAGCTGTGCGGTTACCTCGTCGACGGAGATGCCCTGCGCCTCGATCGCCGCGATGACCGCGGCGGCCTGCTCGCCGGAACCGGTGACGGTGTCGGCGAGCACGATGCCGTGGTCGGCGAACGCGTCGAGCGTCTTCTCGGGCATGGTGTTGACCACGCCCGCCACGACGAGCTCGTCCACGTACATCGTGTCGCGGTAGCTCGGGTCCTTCACGCCGGTGGACGCCCACAGCGGACGCTGCGGCTGGGCACCGGCGGCCGCCAGGGCGGCCCACCGCCCTGTGCTGTCAGCGGAGAAGACGTCTTCATAGGCGGCGAAGGCCAGGCGGGCGTTCGCGATGGCGGCCTGGCCGCGCAGCGCGAGCGCCTCCTCCGTGCCGATCGCGTTCAGGCGCTTGTCGATCTCGGCGTCCACGCGGGACACGAAGAACGACGCGACCGAACCGATGACGGACAGGTCGTGGCCCGCCTCCTTGGCCTGCTCGAGACCGGCCAGGAACGCGTCCATCACCGCCCGGTAGCGTTCGATCGAGAAGATCAGCGTCACGTTCACGCTGATCCCCTTGGCCAGGGTGGACGTGATCGCGGGCAGACCCTCGACCGTGGCCGGGATCTTGATCATCACGTTCGGCCGGTCGACGGTCTCCCACAGGCGGACGGCGGTGGCCTCCGTCGCCGCCGTGTCGCGGGCCAGCCGCGGGTCCACCTCGATGGACACGCGGCCGTCCACGGCACCGGTGGCGTCGTAGACCGGACGCAGCAGGTCTGCCGCGTCGCGGACGTCGTCGGTGGTGATGCGCTCCACCGCCGCCTCGACGTCGCCGTTGTTGGGCGGCCCGGCCAGCTCGGCCAGGATGCCGTCGTACGCGTCGCCCTGCGCGAGGGCGGCGGCGAAGATCGTCGGGTTGGTCGTGACCCCGACGACGTTCTTGGTGCTGATGAGCTCGGCGAGGTTGCCGGTCCGCAGGCGCTCACGGGACAGGTCGTCCAGCCAGATGGCGACACCCGCCTCGGACAGCCGTTGGGTGGGACTGACGTTCTCGCCTGAGCTGTCGGTCGTGCTGTCGGTCATCATGCCCTTCCTCTCGTGTCCGTGTGATCCGTCAGCGGTTCAGGAAGCCGCTGCGATCGACTCCTTGGCGGCCTGGGCGACAGCCTCGGCCGTGATGCCGTACTCGGCGTAGAGCTTCTTGTAGTCGGCCGAGGCGCCGTAGTGCTCGAGCGAGACGATGCGGCCGGCGTCGCCGACCACCTCGCGCCAGCCCTGCGCCACGCCTGCCTCGACGGAGACACGTGCCTTCACACCGGACGGGATGACCGACTCGCGGTAGGAGTCGTCCTGCTTGTCGAACCACTCGCGCGAGGGCATGGAGACGACGCGGGCCTGTACGCCCTCGGCGGCGAGGATCGCGCGCGCCTCGACGGCGAGCTGCACCTCGGAGCCGGTGCCCACGAGGACGACGTCGGGCGTGCCGTCGGTGTCCAGGAGGGTGTAGCCGCCCTTGAGGGTGCCCTCGGCCGGGGCGAAGCCCTCGGTGCCGCGCGGGTAGGTGGGCACGTTCTGACGGGTCAGGACGATGCCTGCCGGGTTGTCGCGGTTCTCGAGGATGCCGCGCCAGGCCCAGGCGGTCTCGTTCGCGTCCGCGGGGCGGACGACGTCGAGGTTCGGGATGGCCCGCAGCGCCGCGAGGTGCTCGACCGGCTGGTGGGTCGGGCCGTCCTCGCCGAGGCCGATCGAGTCGTGCGTCCAGACGAACGTGGTGGGGATGCCCATCAGCGCCGCAAGGCGCACCGAGGCACGCATGTAGTCGGCGAACTGCAGGAACGTCCCGCCGTACGGGCGGGTCAGGCCGTGCAGCACGATGCCGTTGAGGATCGAGCCCATGCCGTGCTCGCGGATGCCGAAGTGCAGCGTGCGGCCGAACTCGTTGCCCGGGAACTTCTTGGTCGCGTGCTCGGCGGGCACGAAGGACGGCACGCCGTCCATCGTCGTGTTGTTGGAGCCCGCGAGGTCGGCGGAGCCGCCCCACAGCTCGGGCAGCACGTCCGCCAGGGCGGAGAGCACCTTGCCCGACGCCGCACGGGTCGCGACGCCCTTCTCGCTCGCCTCGAACTCGGGCAGCGAGGCCGTCCAGCCCTCGGGCAGCTCGTGGGCGCGCAGACGCGCCAGCAGGGCCGCCTGCTCCGGGTTGGCTTCCTTCCAGGCGGCGAACGCGGACTCCCACGCCTCGCGCTGGGTCGCCTGGCGCTGCGCGACGGAGCGCGTGTAGGACAGGACCTCGTCGTCGATGGCGAACGTCGCCTCGGGGTCGAGACCGAGCACGGACTTGAGGCCCTTGACCTCGTCGGCGCCCATGGCCGAGCCGTGGATGCCACCCGTGTTCTGCTTGGTCGGCGCGGGCCAGCCGATGATCGTGCGCAGCGCGATGATCGAGGGCTTGCCGGTCTCCGCCTTGGCGGCGTCGAGCGCGGCGGACAGCGCGTCGGTGTCCTCCGCGTAGCCCTCGCCGCCCGAGGTCCAGTCCACGCGCTGGGTGTGCCAGCCGTAGGCCTCGTAACGCTTCAGGACGTCCTCGGTGAACGCGATGTTCGTGTCGTCCTCGATCGAGATCTTGTTGTCGTCCCAGATCAGGATCAGGTTGCCGAGCTGCTGGTGGCCCGCGAGCGACGAGGCCTCCGAGGTCACACCCTCCTGCAGGTCGCCGTCGGACGCGATGACGTACACGTGGTGGTCGAACGGCGACTCACCGGGCGCGGCGGCGGGGTCGAGCAGACCGCGCTCGCGGCGGGAGGCCATCGCCATGCCGACGGCGGACGCGAGGCCCTGGCCCAGCGGGCCGGTCGTGATCTCGACGCCGGCGGTGTGGCGGTACTCCGGGTGGCCGGGGGTCTTGGAGCCCCAGGTGCGCAGTGCGGCGATGTCGTCCATCTCGAGGCCGTAGCCGGCGAGGAAGAGCTGGAGGTAGATCGTCAGCGACGAGTGGCCGGCGCTCAGCACGAACCGGTCGCGGCCCAGCCACTCGGGGTCGGACGGGTCGTGGCGCATGGCCTTCTGGAACAGGAGGTAGGCGGCCGGTGCGAGCGAGATCGCGGTTCCGGGATGTCCGTTGCCCACCTTCTCGACGGCGTCCGCAGCCAGTGCCTTGATGGCCTTGACCGCTCGCTCGTCGAGCTCCGACCACTCCAAGGGCTTCAGCACGGGGTCGAAAGCGTTCACGAGTCCTCTTTCTCTCCGCCGCCGACCCTGGCCCTGCCCGGAGAGCGGACGGGCCGGAGAGCCGCGCAGCGTGCGTGCGGCGGCGGCGGGATGCCGGCCGCCCTTCGTTCGATTGCGAAATCAACCCTATACGCGCACCCCAGCACCCGCGCAGGCCTGTCCACGTCCTGTGGATCACAGGACCGGGGACAAATGTCACACGGCCGTGCGGGAATGCGGTGCGCGGCCACGTCAGGCCGCGACGTACGATGGGCACGCACCCGTGAGGCGACGCTGCCGGCAGCACTGCCACCAGCACCGCCACCAGGTGCGTCATCGATCCAGGACTCTTCCCGAAGACACTCCCGAACGGAACTGCGACGCGCGTGAGAACGAGCCACACGACGACCGGCCAGACCGCGCGTCCCCAGAACTCCGGCACCGAGCAGCCCGAGATCGAGGAGTCCGCCGCCGACGTCGGGCCGCGCCCCGGGGGATGGTTCCTGAGCCGGGCCGGCGCCTACGTGGCGCTGACGAAGCCGCGCGTCATCGAGCTGCTGCTCGTGACGACGGTGCCGACCATGATCCTGGCGAACGACGGCATGCCGAGCTTCTGGCTGATCCTCACCACCCTCATCGGCGGCGCCGGCGCCGCCGGGAGCGCCAACGCGTTCAACATGTGGTGGGACCGGGACATCGACCAGGTCATGAACCGGACCAAGAAGCGTCCGATGGCCACCGGTGAGATCACGCCGCGTGCTGGTCTGGTGTTCGCCTCGATCCTCGGTCTGCTGTCGCTGACGTGGTTCGCGCTGGTCATCAACTGGGCGGCGATGTGGCTCACGCTGGCCGCGATCGCCATCTACGTCGTCGGCTACACGATGATCCTCAAGCGCCGCACCCCGCAGAACATCGTGTGGGGCGGCATCGCCGGCTGCATGCCCGTCTTCATCGGCTGGGCGTCGGTGACCGGCGAGCTGAGCTGGGCCGCGCTGGCGCTGTTCGGCATCATCTTCTTCTGGACGCCGCCGCACTACTGGCCGCTGTCGATCAAGTTCAAGAAGGACTACGCGAACGCGAACGTCCCGATGCTGCCGGTCGTCAGCGACGACAAGCGCGTGGCCGCCGAGATGGTGGGCTACACGCTCGCGATGATCGCCTGCTCGCTCCTGCTGACGCCGCTCGCGGGCATGTCGTGGGTGTACACCGTGGTGGCAGCGGGGCTCGGCGCGTGGTTCCTCTGGGCGACCATCGCCATGCTGCGCAGGGCGCAGGGCAAGGCGAGCGGCAAGCTCGGCGCCATGAAGGTGTTCCACGCGTCGATCACGTACCTGTCGCTGCTCTTCGTGGCCGTCGCGGTGGACGTCTTCCTGCCGTTCTGACGCGCTTTGTCCGCTGCTGTGTCAAGGCGGTCTTCTGTTCATATTGTTCGCGCCCATGTAGTGGTTCATGATTCGGCCCGTGTCGGTGTCCGCGCCTAGGCTGAGGGTGTGACCGAGACCCCAGCCGACCGAACCACCACCCTTGCCGATCAGGCTTCCCAGCAGTCCGGGAGCTACTCCGCGGGCCTGCCGACGTCGTCGTCCGCCGTTCCCGAGGTAGACCTGGCTCCCCGCCGGGCGGCCCGCGAGAAGTCCCGCGTGGCCCCCGACTACGCGCGTGCCTGGCTCCTGCTGTCCGCGATGCGGACCGAGCTCTTCGACAAGGCGCAGCTCTCCCGGGCGGACCAGGTGATCCTCGACTGCGAGGACGCCATCGACGACTCGTTGAAGGACGAGGCGCGCGAGAACGTCATCCGGTGGATCAAGAACGGTGGCAGCGCCTGGGTCCGGATCAACGACCGTCAGGCGTCGTCGTGGGCCGACGACGTCGCGCACCTGCGTGGCCTCAAGGGGCTCAACGGCGTCATGCTCGCCAAGACGGAGAGCGCCGACGACGTCATCGACACCGCGCAGCGCCTCGGCGGCGACGTGCCGGTCATCCCGCTCGTCGAGTCGGCGCTCGGCATCGAGGAGGCCGTCAACATCGCCCGGGCCCGCGGCGCCTTCCGCCTCGCGTTCGGCTCCGGCGACTACCGCCGCGACACCGGCACCGCCAACGAGCCCATGGCCATGGCGTACCCGCGCACGCGCCTCGTGGTCGCCAGCCGCATCGGCGGCCTGCCCGGCCCCGTCGACGGCCCCACGGTCGGCTCGTCGCACGCGCTGCTCCGCGAGCAGTCCGCCGACGCCGTCATCCTGGGCATGACCGGCAAGCTCTGCCTGGACTTCGAGCAGCCGGCGGTCATCAACGAGTCCTTCGCGCCGACGTCGTCGGACGTGGCCTGGGCCGTCGACTTCTTCGCCGAGTTCGAGGCCGCGGGCTCCGTCATCCGCGACGGGAGCGACAAGCCGCGCCTCGCCCGCGCACAGGTGATCCGCTCGCGCGCCGAGCTGTTCGGGATCAACCCCTCCTGACGCGGGAGCAACCTCGCACAGCGGTCACCCGGCGTGGCCTGCCCGAACGGCAGGCCACGCTCGGCATGATGGGGCGGTGTCAACCGCCCAGGCCCACCTGCAGACCCTCCGTGAGCCCGCACCGGGTCCGGACGTCAGCGCCCGGCTCGACCGCGCCCTGCAGGACTACCTCGCGCACCTGAGCGTGGAGCGCGGCCTCTCGGCCAACACCGTCGCCGCGTACCGCCGTGACCTCGTGCGCTACCTGGCGTTCCTCGCGACGTCCGGCCGGCCCGGCCTCGGCGACGTCACGGAGGCCGACGTCACCAGCTTCGTCGAGGCGGTGCGCCAGGGGACCGACGGCGGCCGCCCGCTGTCGGCGTCGTCCACCGCGCGTGCCCTGGCCGCCGTGCGCGGCTGGCACCGGTTCGCGCAGGCCGAGGGCATGGCGGTGGTCGACCCGTCCGCCGAGGTGCGGGCCCCCACCCAGCTGCGCCGGCTGCCGCACGCGCTGTCCGTCGACGACGTCGCCGCCCTGCTCGACGCCGCGGGCGCCGGCGAGGGGCCGCTGCCCCTGCGCGACCGGGCGCTGCTGGAGCTGCTGTACGCGACGGGCGCCCGGATCTCCGAGATCGTGGGGCTCGACGTCGACGGCGTCAGCGACCGGACCGCCGTCCGGCTGCTCGGCAAGGGCGCGAAGGAGCGCGCGGTGCCCGTCGGCTCGTTCGCGCGGGACGCGCTCGAGGGCTACCTGGTCCGGTCGCGCCCGGCGCTGGCCGCCGCGGGCCGGGGCACGCCCGCGCTGTTCCTCAACACGCGCGGCGCCCGCATGTCGCGGCAGACCGCCTGGGCCGCGCTGCAGGCCGCCGCGGCGCGGGCGGGCCTCAAGGAGCACGTGTCGCCGCACACGCTGCGGCACTCGTTCGCCACCCACCTCCTGTCGGGCGGGGCGGACGTCCGGGTGGTCCAGGAGCTGCTGGGGCACGCGTCGGTCACGACGACGCAGATCTACACGATGGTCACTCCCGACGCGCTGCGCGAGGTCTACGCGGCGGCACACCCCCGCGCGAGGTAGCGGCCCGACGGCCGAACGACGCCACGCCGAGGCTTTCGCGGAGCGGCGCCCACACTCTGGTATAGCGTGGCGGGCGTGAGCGAGGCACCCAGCCAGGAGGGAGCGAACACGATGACCGACATGCTTCTCGGCAAGACGGTCGTCGGCGCACCCACGGACTCGGACATCGTGCGCGACGTCGTCGGACGCGTCATGCCGGAGCTCCCGGAGCCGGCACCGCTGACGAGCCACGGTCCGGCGCGCATCATCGCGATGTGCAACCAGAAGGGCGGGGTCGGCAAGACGACCACCACCATCAACCTCGGCGCGTGTCTCGCGGAGTACGGCCGCAAGGTGCTCCTGGTGGACTTCGACCCGCAGGGGGCCGCGTCCGTAGGCATCGGCGTCAACCCGCACGAGCTCGACCTGACCGTCTACAACCTGCTCATGGAGCGGGACGTGGACATCAACGACGTGATCATCTCGTCGGGGATCGAGAACCTCGACGTGCTGCCGGCGAACATCGACCTGTCCGCCGCGGAGGTGCAGCTCGTGGGTGAGGTCGCCCGTGAGTCCGTGCTGTCCCGCGCGCTGCGTCCGGTGCTCGACGACTACGACGTGATCCTCATCGACTGCCAGCCGAGCCTCGGCCTGCTCACCGTGAACGCGCTGACCGCGGCGCACGGCGTGCTGATCCCGCTGGAGTGCGAGTTCTTCGCGCTGCGCGGCGTCGCGCTGCTGGTGGAGACCATCGAGAAGGTGCGGGACCGGCTCAACCCCGCCCTGGAGATCGACGGTATCCTCCCGACCATGTACGACTCGCGCACCCTGCACTCCCGCGAGGTCGTGGCGCGCGTGTACGAGGCCTTCGGCGACACGCTGCTCCACTCGATCATCGGGCGCACCGTGAAGTTCCCGGACGCCACGGTCGCCGCCGAGCCGATCACCGACTACGCCCCGGGACACCCGGGCGCTGCCGCGTACCGTCAGCTCGCCCGGGAGCTCGTGGCCCGTGGCGATGCTGCCTGAGGCGGCGGTGGAACGGTCCGACGTGCTGGAGTCCGACGTCCTGGAGGCGGAGGCTGACGTCGCCGCCGGGCCGGACGCCGTCGGCGCAGAACCGGACGCCGTCGTCGCAGAACCGGACCAGGCTCCCGTCGACGAGCGCCGCGGCTCTCGGACCTTCCAGGTCCACCTGCACAACTTCGAGGGCCCGTTCGACCTGCTGCTCTCGCTGATCGCGAAGCACAAGATGGACGTCACCGAGGTGGCGCTCGCCGTCGTGACCGACGAGTTCGTCGCGCACATCCGCGAGGCGGAGCGGGCCTCCCGCGAGGCCGCCGCGCGCGGCGAGGAGCACGCGTCCTGGGACCTCGGCGTGGCCAGCGAGTTCCTCGTGATCGCGGCGACGCTGCTCGACCTCAAGGCCGCCCGCCTGCTGCCCGGCGTCGTCGACGAGGACGCCGAGGACCTCGAGCTGCTCGAGGCCCGCGACCTGCTGTTCGCGAGGCTCCTGCAGTACCGGGCGTACAAGGAGGTCTCGAAGGTCATCGCGGAGCAGATGGCGTCGGCCGGACGCCGCGTGCCGCGCCTGGCGCCGCTCGAGCCGCACCTCGCGGCGATCCTGCCGGAGCTGGTCTGGGACACGACGGGGGAGCAGCTCGCCGAGCTGGCCGCCCGGGTGCTCGCCCCGAAGCCGCCGCCCGTGGTGGGCCTGGCCCACCTGCACGGCTCCGCGGTGAGCGTGCGCGAGGAGGCGGGCGTCATCGTGCAGCGCCTGCGCAGCGAGCACTCGCTGACGTTCCGGTCGCTGACGGCGGGTACGGAGCGCCTCGTGACGGTCGCCCGGTTCCTGGCGCTGCTGGAGCTGTTCCGCGACTCCCTGGTCTCGTTCGAGCAGGTCAGCCCGCTGGGGGAGCTCACGGTGCGCTGGACCGCCGGGCCGGACGACGGCGAGAAGTACCTCGATCCGCAGGCGGGGCCGAGCGAGTTCGACGAGGGTGACCTGGTGGTGGGGGAGTCGGCCGACCCCGAACAAGCCAACCTCGAACAAGCCAGCCCCGAACAAGCCAACCCTGAAGATGCAGAGACCGCGGAGCCCGGAACGGAGGCGACAACAGCATGACCGTCGAAGAGCAGGCCCCGGAGGCCGTGCAGGTGGACGCCCCGGCCGAGGGCCCGACGCAGGACGAGCTGGCCTTCGTCGACGTGCACACGCTCCCGGGCGGTGCGCACGCGGCGGTCGAGGCGGTGCTCATGGTGGCCGACGCGCCGATCGGGGCGGACCGCATCGCCGCCGCGCTGAACCTGCCGCAGCACGAGACCGACGACATCCTGCACGAGCTGGCCGACGAGTACGCGGGCCACCTCGGCTCCCGTCCGCGCGGTTTCGAGCTGCGCCGGACCGTGGACGGCTGGCGGATCTACTCGTCGGCGGCGCACGCGGACCCTGTCGGACGCTTCGTGCTGGACGGCCAGTCGTCCAAGCTGAGCCAGGCCGCGCTGGAGACGCTGGCGGTGGTCGCCTACCGTCAGCCGGTGACGCGTGGCCAGGTCAGCGCGGTGCGCGGGGTCAACGTGGACGGCGTCGTGCGGACGCTGCTGACGCGCGGGCTGATCGCCGAGATCGGTCAGGATCCGAGCTCGGGTGCTGTTCTGTTCGGAACCACGGGATACTTCTTGGAGCGGATGGACTTCTCGTCGCTCGACGAGCTGCCTCCGCTGGCTCCGCACCTGCCAGACCTCGACACGTTCGAGGGCCTCGACGGGCTGGACTCCTAGCTGAATTCTCGGCTGGACTACTGGTCCGACCGCAGGCAGGTCGCGGTGCCCTTCCCGACTCACCGAGAGACTTGAATCATGAGCAACGAACGCCGCGGCGGGAGCCGCCGCGAATCCAGTGGTGGCCAGCAGCCGCGCCGACCCGACCACTCCGGCCAGTCCGGCAAGAACTTCCGGGGCGGCAGCTCGGCCAAGAGCCGCGCCCAGGCGAACGCGCCGCGCCGCAGGCCCGCGCAGCCCGCCGAGCAGGGCCGCGACGTCCACGTCGACGGCGGCGTCCGGCTGCAGAAGGTGCTCGCCCAGGCCGGGCTCGGGTCCCGCCGGGCGAGCGAGGAGCTCATCGCGAACGGCCGCGTCGAGGTGGACGGCCAGATCGTCACCGAGCTCGGCGTGCGGGTCGACCCCGCCACCGCCGTCATCCACGTGGACGGGCTCCGGATCCAGCTCGACCAGACCAAGGTGACCATCGCGCTGAACAAGCCGCTGGGCGTGGTCTCCACGATGGACGACCCCAAGGGCCGGCCGACCGTCGCGGACCTCATCAAGAACCGCGAGGAACGGCTCTTCCACGTCGGCCGGCTCGACGCCGACAGCGAGGGCCTGCTGCTCCTGACGAACGACGGCGAGCTCGCCAACCGGCTGTCCCACCCGAAGTACAAGATCGCGAAGACGTACCTCGTGACCGTCGAGGGCGAGATCTACCCGCGCGTCGGGCGTGAGCTCCTGAAGGGCATCGAGCTCGACGACGGCATCGCCAAGATGGACGCGGTGCAGGTGATCCAGCAGATCGACGGCTTCGCGATGCTGGAGGTCGTGCTGCACGAGGGACGCAACCGGATCGTGCGCCGGATGTTCCAGGCCGTCGGGCACCCGGTGACGCGCCTCGTGCGCACCCGGATCGGCCCGATCCCCCTCGGCGACCTGAAGTCCGGCCGCACCCGCGTTCTGGGCCGCACGGAACTGGGCACCCTCATGGGTGCGGTCGACCTGTAACCTCGACCGCTGAGTGCTGGGTATCTGTGCCCTGGGACGCACTCCGGCAGCAAATACCCAGCACTCAACGGAAAGCGAGCGGGACTGTGACCAGCCCTGTTGTTGTGGCGATCGACGGACCGTCCGGGTCCGGCAAGTCGAGCGTGTCGAAGGCGGTCGCCGCACGGCTCGGTCTGGCCTATCTCGACACGGGGGCCATGTACCGGGCGGCCACGGTGTGGAGCATGGAGACGGCGGACCTGGACGACGCCGCGGCGGTCGCGACGGCGGTCCGCGCGATGCCGCTGGTCATGGGCCTGGACCCGGCCGCGCCGGGCGTCGAGCTGGACGGGCGGGACGTCGCCGTGACCATCCGCACCACCGAGGTCACGACCAACGTTTCGAAGGTGGCGTCCAACCTCGACGTGCGGGCCGAGCTCAAGCGGCTCCAGCGCGCGATCATCGACCAGGAGTCGAGCGCCCGGGCGGTGTTCTCGGGTGGCCGGGGGATCGTGGCCGAGGGCCGCGACATCACCACGGTCGTGGCGCCCGACGCCGACGTCCGCGTGCTGCTCACCGCCTCCGAGGAGGCGCGCCTGCGCCGCCGGTCGCTGGAGGTGCACGGCGCGGCCGACGCCACAGCGGTCGACGCCACGCGCGACCAGGTGCTGCGCCGCGACCAGGACGACGCGAAGGTCACGCAGTTCCACGTCGCCGCCGACGGCGTGGCGACCGTCGACTCCAGCGACCTCGACTTCGAGCAGACGGTCGACGCGGTGCTCGCCGTCGTCGCGCAGGCTGAGTCGGCGACGAGCAGGGCTTGACCAGCCGGGCCTGACCAGCAGGGCCTGACTGTTCGGGCCCGGCGGGAGCGACGCAGGTCATATGGCCGCGAGTCGGCCGGAGCGCGTCAGGCCTGCGACAATGTGGGTATGACCCACGACCCCTCTGCATCGGAGGCTGCTGCGCTGGACGCGACGGCCCGAGATGATGCTGCCCTGGACGCCACTGCGCTGGACGCCGGGGGCCCGGCCGCACCCGACCTCGATCTCGCCGACGCCCTCGCCGAGACCGAGGACGACGTCGCGCGCGAGCGTGCGCTGCGCGTCGGCCTCGAGGAGTTCGAGCTCGACGAGGCGGACCAGGCGCTGCTCGACTCCGAGTGGAGCGACGAGCAGGCCGAGGCGGAGCGGGCGCTGCCCGTGCTGGCCGTCGTCGGGCGTCCGAACGTCGGCAAGTCGACGCTGGTCAACCGCATCCTCGGCCGCCGCGAGGCAGTGGTGGCCGACAAGCCGGGCGTGACGCGCGACCGCGTGTCCTACCCGGCCGAGTGGGCCGGTCGCCCGTTCATGCTCGTCGACACGGGCGGCTGGGAGGTCGACGTCGCCGGCATCGAGTCCAAGGTCGCCGAGCAGGCCGAGGTGGCGATCTCCCTCGCCGACGCCGTGGTGTTCGTCGTCGACGCCACGGTGGGCGCCACCGCCACCGACGAGCGCGTGGTCGAGCTGCTGCGCCGTTCCGGCAAGCCCGTGGTGCTGTGCGCCAACAAGGTCGACGGCGCCTCGGGCGAGGCGGACGCCACGTACCTGTGGGCGCTGGGCCTGGGGGAGCCGCACCCGGTCTCCGCCCTGCACGGCCGCGGTACGGGCGACCTGCTCGACGCCGCCGTCAAGGCCCTGCCGACGACGTCGGAGCACGGCACCGTGCGTCCCGCCGGCCCGCGCCGCGTGGCGCTCGTCGGGCGGCCGAACGTCGGCAAGTCCTCGCTGCTGAACAAGATCGCCGGCGCCGAGCGGGTGGTGGTCGACGAGGTCGCCGGCACCACGCGCGACCCGGTCGACGAGCTCATCGAGCTGCGCGGCATCCCGTACTGGTTCGTGGACACCGCCGGCATCCGCCGCCGCGTGCACCAGACCAAGGGCGCCGACTTCTACGCCTCGCTGCGCACGCAGGCAGCCATCGAGAAGGCGGAGATCGGCGTCGTCCTGGTGGACGCGTCCGCCCCGCTGACCGAGCAGGACATCCGCGTGATCCAGCAGGTCGTGGACGCGGGCCGGGCGCTCGTCATCGCGTACAACAAGTGGGACCTCATGGACGAGGACCGGCGCCCCTTCCTCGAACGTGAGATCGAGAAGGAGCTGGTGCAGATCACCTGGGCGCCGCGCGTCAACCTGTCGGCCCGGACCGGCTGGCACAGCGAGCGGCTGGTCCCGGCGATCGAGCGATCGCTCGCGTCCTGGGACCGGCGCGTCCCGACGGGCAAGCTCAACGCGTTCCTGGGCGAGCTCGTGGCCGCGCACCCGCACCCGCTGCGCGGCGGCAAGCAATCGCGCATCCTGTTCGCGACGCAGGCCTCGACCCGTCCGCCGCGGTTCGTCATCTTCGCCACCGGGTTCATCGAGGCGGGCTACCGCCGCTTCATCGAGCGCCGCCTGCGCGAGACATTCGGTTTCGAGGGCACGCCGATCGAGATCTCGGTGCGGGTCCGGGAGAAGCGCAAGCGCTGAGCCCGCCGGCTCGGCTAGCGAGCCAGCTCCGCCGCGACCCAGCGATTCGGCCCGGAAGTCACGCGACTTCCGGGCCGAATCGCTGGGTCGCGGCGGAGTTTTCGCGCGCGCCGAGCTCGATGCCCACGATGTCGGTCAGTCGCGGTACCTTCGGTTCGTGCTTCCGGCCAGTATCCCCAGCCCCGATCCGGTGTGGTCCCAGATCCCCTTGGGTCCGCTCACCATCCATACCTACGCCCTGTGTCTGCTGGCCGGCATCGCTGCCGCCGCGTACATCACGGACCGGCGTCTCCGCGCACGCGGAGCCGCCCCCGGGCTCGCCCTCGACATCGCGATGTGGGCGGTGCCCATCGGCATCGTCGGCGCCCGGATCTACCACGTGCTCACCCACCTCGGGGACTTCACCGGCCCCGGTGTCGACCCCTGGGCCTGGGTCCGGATCTGGGAGGGCGGCAACGCCCTGTTCGGGTCGCTCCTCGGTGGCGCCGTCGGCGTCTGGATCGGCTGCCGCCTGACGGGTCTGCGGTTCTGGTCGTTCGCCGACGCCCTGGCGCCGGGCCTGCTCGCCGCCCAGGCGATCGGACGGCTGGGCAACTATGTGAACCAGGAGCTGTTCGGCCTGCCGACCACGCTGCCCTGGGGCCTGGAGATCCGCTCGGACGCGCCGATGTTCCCGGTCGGGACCCCTGAGGGCACGCTGTTCCACCCGTTGTTCCTGTACGAGATGATCTGGAACGTCATCGGCATCGCGCTGCTGCTCGCCATCGAGCGGCGGGTGGTCCGCCGAAACGAGGCACTGCTGGCCGACGGCGGCACGCCCGGTGCCGGCCTGCGCTGGGGCCGCATGTTCGGCCTCTACCTGATCTGGTACGGCCTCGGCCGCAGCTGGCTCGAGACCATCCGGATCGACCCGACGAGCGACGCGCCGCTGGGCGTCCCGGCGAACGTCTGGACGTCGGGTATCGCGATCCTCCTGGGTATCGCGATCGTCGTGGTGCAGGGCCGGCGTCATCCGGAGCCCGAGCCTTCGGTGTACCAGCCGGGGCGTGAGCCGGAGGACGAGGACGCCGAGACCGAGTCCGGGTCTGACGCCGGGGACGGCGCCGAGCCCGCAGGTTCGGCCGACGACGACGGTTCCGCGAGCACCGCCTCCGAGGGTTCAGCCACAGCCGAGCGTGCCGAGGCGAACGGCTCCGCCGACAGCAAGTAGCCCGCAGCATTCTCCTGCCGTGACCCCGTGGGGCTGTGACGTGCCTGTGCGCACGCTCACAGCCCCACGGGTTGTTCCACCGGGTGCGCATTACGGAGGATGAGGTCATGCCACCTTCGCGCCCCGGGGACACCTCTGCCTCGTTCCTGCTCTCCGTGGGGCGGCGCACCTGGTGGCCGGTCGCCGCCGTGCTCCTGGCCGTGGCCTGGGGCGGCAACGAGTTCACCCCGCTGCTCGTGATGTACCGCGAGCAGGGCGACATGGGCCCTGTCACCGTCGACGCGCTCCTCGCCGTCTACGTGTTCGGCCTCGTTCCCGCGCTGCTGCTGGGCGGGCCGCTGTCGGACAGGTTCGGCCGCCGCCCGCTGCTGCTGCCCGCGGCGCCGCTCTCGGCGCTCGGGTCGCTCGTCCTCGCGCTGGACCCGGCGAGCCCCGTGGTGCTATCCATCGGCCGTCTGCTCTGCGGCGTCGCGCTCGGGCTGGCGATGGCGGTGGGATCCACCTGGCTCACGGAGCTCAGCGCCGCCACCGGCGAGCGTGCCGCCGGCCCTCGTCGCGGATCGCTCTCCCTGACCGCGGGATTCCTCTCCGGGGCGGGCGTCGCGGCCATGCTCGCGCAGTTCGCGCCCTGGCCCACGCTCCTGTCGTACGTGCTGCACGCGGCCGGGTCCCTGCTCGCCGGCCTGCTGCTGCTCCGCGTCCCGGAGACCCGCCAGCGCCTCCCACGCGGCGAGCGGGCCCCGCTGCTCGACGACCTGCGCATCACCGCCGTCCGGCACCCCAGGTTCCTGCGCGTGGTCGTGCCCCTCGCGCCCTGGGTGTTCGGCTGCGCCGGCTGCGCGTTCGCGGTGCTGCCGAGTCTGCTCACCGACCAGGTCGGCGGCTTCCCGATCGCCTTCGCGGGCGTCATGGCCATCCTCGCGCTGGGCTGCGCCATTGGCATCCAGACCGTGGCCCGCCGGATCGACACGCCATCGTCGGCCCGTGCCTCCATCGTCGCGCTGACCATCATCGGTGCGGGAATGGCGCTCGCCGGCTGGGCGTCCACCGCGCTGTCGCTGCCGATCGGCGTGGTGGCGGCAGTGGTCCTCGGAACCGGCTACGGTCTCGCACTGGTGGCCGGGCTGAGCGAGGTCGCACGGATCGCCGGGCCGGGCCGGCTCGCCGGGCTGACCGCCGTGTTCTACTCGCTGACCTACATCGGGTTCTTCGTCCCGATGGCGCTCGCCTGGCTGCGCGACACCTGGTCCTACGGCGAGATGTTCGGCTTCGGCACGGTCGCCGTCGCGCTGTGCCTGACGATCGTGGCGATCTCCTCGCGGACGGCGCTCCCGGACCCGCTTCGGCGTTAGGGCCTGAAGGCGATCAAGCTGGGCTGTTGACTCCGGTGGCAGACGTTCAGGTCGGGATTGCACGTGAAGTGCCATGTGGTCCTGCGACTACCAGGTCCGAGTACGAAGCGGTCCCCCCGGCCGGCGGGCATGCCTAGAAGCTCTCCGTAGGTGCCTGAATCGGCAGTCCAGTGCTGAGCGCCTGGTCTGCCGGCCCGTCTCCGTGATCCGTGGGTCAGGCGGCTTCGGCGGGTTGCCGGGTCCGGCTGGCGGGTCAGGCGACTTCGGTGGTGGGTGGTGGTGTGGCTTCGATGGCTTCGGGGAGGCGGATGCGGTGGCCGCGGGCGTCGGTGAAGGCCCACCCGGTCTCCAGCAGGGCACCGGCCGTGGTGTTCGTGGTGGGCTTGCCGGTCCAGTGCATGGTGATGCCCTTGGTATCGACGAGCTGGTGGTGGAACCAGCACAGCAACGCACTGTTCGTGACGGAGGTGTCGCCGCCGTCGGCCCAGTGGGTGAGGGCGTGGTGGACCTCGCATCGTGACGGTGGCTGGTCACATCCCGGGTAGACGCAGTGTTGGTCTCGGGCGATGACGGCGCGGCGCATCTGGCCTGACACGGTGCGTTGGGCGCGTCCGACGTCCAGCACTGCGCCGTCGGGTCCGAACACGATCCGGGTGACCGCGCTGTGACACGCCAGGCGGCGGACCAACGCTCGTGGGGCGCGACCCCCGGTCTCGGTGAACACCGGACCACCGGAGGACAAGAACCCGGACACTGTTCCCGCGGTACTCCAGTTACCCGGACTGCCGGTCGCACTTCCCGTCGGGCTTCCGGTCGGGCTTCCAGCCGTTGGGCCAGCGTTCACCGCACCTGCGTCCGCACCCGCACCTGTGCTGGTGCTGGTGCTGGTGCTGGTGCCCGGGATGCTTGGACCCGCGCCCGGGCGGTTGCCGCGCCCTGGTGCGGTCTGGCCGCAGGTCAGGCACAGACCATCCCGGGTGCGGGTGACCTGGGTGACGAACTCGTTCCAGGACACCGTGACGTTCAGGTGCGGTGCGATCGCCGCGCCCGGGGAAGCCTGGTTGGTGTCCAGCACCACCCGCGCCACATCCGCGAGGCCTTGTGCCCGACGCTGGGTCGTGGTGCGGGTGTCTTCCGCTGACGGGGCACCCAGGACCGCGTTGATCGCGGTCGTGAGCTGCAGGCCGTGCTCATCGGTGAGGAACCCTGCAACGTGGTACCCACCGAACGTCTTGGCCAGGTCGAAGAACTCGCCCTGGGCGGCTTTGTCGTCGTCGATGTCGTCGGTGTCGGGGTCGATGATGGTCGCGAACCGGCGCGCCACCTTCCGGAACTGGTCCGCGTTCAACACAGTGGCCTCCCGCAGCACCACGCCCTCACCGGTGACCAGGGTCCCCTCGGCGACCGCGGTCTCCAGGACCTGGGTAACCAGCTCACGGGTACGGGCACCGTCGGGGTCCTCGGACGGGTCGGGGAAGTCGACCGGCACGCTCTGGACGAACTGCTCCGGTGTCGTGGTGTGCCCGGTACGGGTGTCGATCAACCACGCCAGTGCGTCGGTACGGGTCTCGCTGGTGGGTGCAACCTCGGTCATCACCTGGGCGTGATCCGCGCCCAGGGTTCCGGCGACCAGCCGCTCCCGCGTCACGGGCAGCGCAGTGGCGAGACGCCGGGCGATCGTCATGTCCTTACCCGCGGTGGACGCGGAGATGCCCTCTTGCAGCCGGAGCCAGGTCGTGAACGTCCGGGCCGCGCCACCCGAGCGCCACGAGCCCTCGTTCTCGATGCGGGGCAGCAGGGTGTAGCGGACACCGTCCAGGCGGCCGGTCAGCCGACGGATCCTCGTGTGCGCTTCAACCAGGCGGCTGATGCTCGGCGCGTCCCACCCGGTCAGGGTCTCGGGGTCGGTCAGGGTAGTCAGTTGCGCGGTCGCAGTCTCGAGCAGGGCCAGTACGTCCTCGATCGAGGCGGCAGCGGGCAGGCCACCGGTAGGCCCGTTGTTCGTCGTCTGCTCCACTGTGCGCACCCCCTCGCCGTCTCGATGCTTGCCTCTAGTTCTCCAACCATCACTGCATTCATTATCTCGAACATGCGTACGCATCGCAGGGCGAATCTGAAATCTGTGGATAACTCTTCAGTGCGCCATGCAGGCGTCGCTACGGCCTGCTTGAGAAGCGTCAGCGGTCAGGCCGCCCACCCGACCGGATCGGGCGCCAGGTTCTCGTCCTGGCAGTCAGTCCGGGAGAACCATCTCCGACGCGTCGCCGTGGTTGCAGCTCAGCCGCCCCTCGGGGGCGTACGTGATGACGTCCCTCCCCTCCCTGCCGGTCCGCAGCAGGTACTCGCCGTACTCGAACGTGGTCTGCCCCGCGTTGCTGAGCTCCGCGCACTCGGCGGTGGTCGTCGGCGCCGTGATCTCGTCGTAGAGGAACGGCCCGCCCACGTAGAAACGCCACGAGGTGCTGCCGCGCAACGACACGGATTCCTCGATGACTACCTGCCTCCCGGCGGGGCGGTCGAGCTCGTGCAGTGTCTTGTACGTGCGCTCCGCGCTCAGCAGCGCGAGGAGGCCCGTGATGAGGACGCCGACGGCGGCGGCCAGGATCACCGCGCAGAGAAAGAGCGCCGCCATGGTCGCGGTGAACGCCTCGTACCCGATGACGAACAGCCGAAACCCGACCACGCCCAGCACGATGACGGACAGTCCGGCGACGAGCCACAGCAGAATGGCGAGGGTCTGGCCGTTCATGATCCCCGCGACCAGAAGGAGCTGGCCCTTGCTGCCGGCGTGCCAGACGGCGGCGCCGACAAGTGTCGTGGCGACGCCGGTCACCATCGACACCATCGCCCTGCGTCTCGCGCGTCGCAGGGCCGGGGGAATGCCGCTCTGCTCCTGTTGCGCGCTCATGCGGCTGGGCCGCCGCCGAGGGTGTCCGGCACCTTCCGATCGAGGACGGCGGTCAGGGGCTCACCCTCGTGCAGGGGCGAGCCCACCACGGGCGCGGCGCTCAGCACCCTTCGCACGGCCTCGGCACCGGCTCGGGCTCGGGCAGCGTGTTTCCAGCCTGGATACCGCGCCTCGCCGTCGTCGAGACTGCCCTGCTTGACGGCCAGCGCGAAGAGACCAGCCCTCCGCATGAGCGGGTGCAGCAGGCCACGAACCTTGAACTGCCCGACAGCCGCCGCGATCACCCCGTTCGTCTCGTGATACACGTGATGAGCGGCAATCGAGTCACCCCAGGCGGCGAACCAGTCGTCGATGAAGTCCGAGTCGCCTGCCCACAGCCCGTCAGTGATTCCCTCGGTGTCCCAGTCACCGAGCGAGCCCATCACGATCCGCGGCAGCTCGTCGTCCGTCACTCCGTCGAGATACCACTCCTGCACGTTGCCCAGCATGTCGGACCCCGAGTCGTTGCCGAACGGCGCGAACTCGTCACCCTTGTCGTAGAACTCGGGCGGCGCCACCCTGGCGAATGCCGGATGGCTCGTCTCCGGTGCGGGGCCTTCGTCGCCCTCCGGGTCGTCCAGCCACAGCTCCGGTCCGGACCGCCATGTCGTCGTCACCGGCGGATCGTCCCACGGCGGCCCCATCGAGATTCCGGCATTTCACCCTTGGGCGCTATCGTTCCCGCGTGAGGGAGAACCCGCGGCCGACACGGCACCTCGAGCAGCTCGAGACAGCGCAGCTCGGCAAGCTCGCCCCAGGTTCGGTGAGTGGCCCGGCCTGGGACCTGGTTGCGCTGCCCGTCCCGCCGGACGGCGGTGTGCCGGACGCATCGGAGGCCGAGGTCGTCGCGCCCCGCTTCGCAGCAGCCGTACCAGTCGCGCCAGCCGTACCAGTTGCACCAGCCCAACCGGTCCCGCCAGCAGTCCCGGCCGCACCAGTCGTACCGGCTCCACCGGCCGCCGCGCCCGCCGAGCCAGTCACATCGCCTTCAGCGCCCGGCACCGCCGTACGCAGGTTGACCATGGTCGCGGTCGGCTGCGGGGTGCTCGCGGCCTTCGCGCTGGGCATCGGCGGCCTGACGATGCTGTGGGCGGACCGCCCGGAGGCCGAGACCACCGGTCCGGTCGAGCGCACGGCCCTCGATCTGCCGCTCATCCCCGCCGACGACACCCACGACGCAGGTACCGGCGAGCGTCCAGAGACAGATCCCCGCGATGCGGACGACGCCGAGGCGGGCGAACCTCGCGAGGACGGCGCGGACGCGAACCTGCTGGGGGACGGGACGGTGCCGTCGGGCGGCCAGCCCGACCAGGGCGGCGAAGGCGTACCGGGCGAAGGCACGGGCACCGGTGGTTCCGGCGGCTCCGGCGGCTCCGGCGGCTCAGGGTCCGACCCGGGCACCGGCGCCGGAGGCGGCACCGGCACGGGCGGCGGGGGGACGACGACGCCGACCACCGGCCCGCCGCCTCCGACGTCGGACCCGACCACCGATCCAACGGAGGAGCCGACCCCGAAGCCCACGCCCACGGCGTCCGACGAGCCGAGCCCCGAACCGTCGCCGAGCCCCTCCGTGTCGCCCACCTCGACGCCGACCGGCGCCCCGGTGTCCCCGAACACCGGCGGCTGACCGGCCGGCCGAACGTCACACCGCGGCGCGCACCCACGCCGTCGTCGAGCCGGGCAGGAGGCCGCCGGGCAGCGGCTCGCTCGCGAGCAGCACCTCGCCGTCCGGCAGCGGCACCGCGTCCGGGCCGAAGTTGGTCACGACGTGCCAGCCGTTCGGGCGCGTGAAGTGCAGGACGTCGGCGCGCCCGGGCACCCACTCGAGCGTCTCGTCGGTCTGCAGCTCGTGGCGCAGCGCGAGCGCCGCCCGGTAGAGCTCCAGCGTCGATCCGGGGGCGCCGTCCTGGGCCTCTACCGACAGCTCGCCGAAGGTCGCGGGCTGCGGCAGGTGCGCGCCGCTGTCGCCGAAGCCGAACGACTTGCCCTCCCGGGTCCACGGCAGCGGCACGCGGCAGCCGTCCCGTCCGACGTCGACGCCGGGGTTGCGGAAGAACGCCGGGTCCTGGCGCTCCGCCGCGGGGATGTCGGCGACCTCCGGCAGGCCGAGCTCCTCGCCCTGGTAGAGGTAGGCGCTGCCGGACAGGCCGAGCATGAGCAGTGTCGCGGCGCGTGCGCGGCGCAGGCCCAGGGCGACGTCGGCGGCGGGTTCCGTACCGCCCGAGAGCAGCCAGTCGCGGCCCTGCTTCTTCGGGCTGCCGTTGCGCGCGGGCAGCGCGTAGCGGGTGGCGTGGCGTACGACGTCGTGGTTCGAGAAGACCCACGTCGTCGAGGACCCGGACGCCGCGGACAGCGCGAGGTTGTCGGCGATGATCGTCCGGAACTGCTCGGCGTCGAAGTCGGCCTCCAGCAGGTCGAAGTTGAACGCCTGGCCGAGCCCTTCGGCGCTCGCGTACCGGGGACGCCGGGGGGTCGAGACCCAGGCCTCCGCCACGGCGATGCGCGGCGGCGTGTACTCGTCGAACACCTTGCGCCAGTCGGCGTAGATCTCGTGGACCTCGTCGCGGTCCCAGAGCGGGTGCGCGCCGGGCTCCGTGATGGCGTCGATCTCGGCCTGCGAGGGCAGCGAGTCGCCGAGCTCCTTGGTGAGCGCGTGCGCGACGTCGATGCGGAACCCGTCGACGCCGCGGTCCGACCAGAACCGCAGGGTCTTGCGGAAGTCCGCGCGGACCTCCTCGTTGTCCCAGTTGAAGTCGGGCTGCTCCTTGGCGAAGAGGTGCAGGTACCACTGGCCGTCGGGCACGCGCGTCCACGCGAGCCCGCCGAACATGCTCTCCCAGTCGGCCGGGGGCTCGGAACCGTCCGCGCCGAGTCCGTCCCGGAAGATGTAGCGCGCCCGCTCCGGACTGCCGGGACCGGCGGCGAGCGCCTCCTGGAACCAGACGTGCTGGTCCGAGGAGTGGTTCGGCACGATGTCGACGATCACGCGGATGCCCGCCGAGTGCAGGGCGGTGACCATCTCGTCGAACTCGGCGAGCGTGCCGATCCTGGGGTCGACGTCGCGGTAGTCGGCGACGTCGTACCCGCCGTCGGCCAGCTCGGAGGGGTAGAACGGGCTGAGCCAGACCGCGTCGATGCCGAGCCCCTGGAGGTACGGCACACGCGAGATGATGCCGCGCAGGTCGCCGATGCCGTCGCCGTTCGCATCGGCGAAGCTGCGCGGGTAGATCTGGTAGACGGTTGCCTGCCGCCACCAGGTGGGGTCGGCCGCGAGGGGCTGCTGGGTGTCGATGTTGCTGGTCACTGGTGCTGGATCCTTTGCGGTGGGGGGACTGGTTGCCGGTCACTCGTGCGCAGGAATGCCGCGTCCACCAGCGTATGGGTGAGGGCGCGGCGTGGCAGCCCGGCCAGGATCCGGCCGGGCTGGCCGGTCAGAAACCGGCCGGTCAGGCGGTCAGGGCGTCGATCACCGCGGGGGACAGGGCGTGGTCCACCGCCATGGCGCTCGCGCCCAGGACGCCGGCGCCCTCGCGCGCGCGGGAGGTGACGATGCGCAGGTGCTGCGTGGCCAGCGGGAGGGACCTGCGGTAGACGGCCTCACGGATGCCGGCGATGAGGTGCTCGCCGGCGTCGGCCACCACCCCGCCGATCACGATGACCGACGGGTTGAGCACGCTCACGCACGAGGCCAGGACGCCGCCGATGTCGCGGCCGGCCTGCCGTACCGCCTGGCTCGCCGCGGCGCCCCGGGACCGGACGAGCGCGACGACGTCAGCGCTGTCAGCGGCTTCCAGCCCTTGGGCGGCGAGCGCCGTCGCGACCGCCTGGCCGCTCGCCACGGCCTCGAGGCAGCCGGTGTTGCCGCACCGGCAGGGCACGTGGTCGGCGCCCGGGACGGACATGTGCCCGACGTCGCCCGCCGCGCCCTGGGCGCCGCGGCGGAGGGCGCCGTCGGCGATGATGCCCGCGCCGATACCGGTGGAGACCTTGACGAGCAGCAGGTCGGAGACGTCGGACCAGGCGGTCCGGTACTCGCCGAGGGCCATGATGTTGACGTCGTTGTCGACCAGCACGGCGACCCCCAGCTCGGCGCCGAGGATGCCGGGGACGTCGACGTCGTCCCAGCCGGGCATGATCGGCGGGTTGATCGGCCGTCCCGTCGAATGCTGCACGGGGCCCGGCAGCCCGATGCCGATGGCGGCCAGGTCGGCGGTGTCGCGGCCGGCGGCGGCGAGCAGGTCGCGTCCGGCCCGGACCACCCAGGGCAGGACGACGCCGGGCCCCGCGGCGATCGAGAGGGGTTCGTCGCTCGCCGCGAGCACTGTGGAGGCGAGGTCGGTGACGGCGAGCCGGGCGTGCGTCGCGCCGAGGTCGACCGCGAGGACCACCCGGGCGCCCGGCTGGAAGGCGAACGTCGCGGGCCGCCTGCCGCCGGTGGAGCCCGCCATGCCCGCCGGGGCGATGAGCCCGGTGCTCATGAGCGCGTCGATCCGCGAGGCGATGGTCGACCGGGCCTGGCCGGTGATGGCCACCAGATCGGCGCGCGTGCGCGGTTCACGGTCGCGCAGGAGCTGGAAGAACTCGCCGGTGCCCAGGGACAGGGGCATGCCCCTCGGAGGGTCGTCGATGAGCATGGGCAACCGCCTCCCGGGTGAACTTATGGCTGCGTATCGGCAAAAGATAGCCCATATGCGCCGCCGGTCACAGAAGCCGCGTAAACGACAAGCATCTTTTGCTTGACATGAACCAAAAGATCCCTACATTGGTGGATATGCGAGCCGATGACGACGCGCACACTCCAGTACCCGACCCGGAAATACCCTCCGCATCGAGTTCGGAACCAGAGCCGGAAGTACTCGGCCCGGTGCTGCGCCTGCACGGCGTCGGCAAGGAGTTCTTCGGCACCTCGGTGCTGCGAGAGATCGATCTGACCCTGTATCCCGGGCAGGTCCACGCCCTGGTGGGCGAGAACGGCGCCGGCAAGTCGACGGTGATGAAGATCGTCGCCGGCGTCCACCACCCGGATGCCGGAACCATCGAGCTCGACGGCTCGCCCGTCTCCTTCCCGACGCCGCTCGACGCGCAGCGCGCCGGTGTCGCGACGGTCTTCCAGGAGTTCAACCTGCTGCCGGACCGGTCGGTCGCGGAGAACGTCTACCTCGGCCGCGAGCCGGTTCGGCGCGGCATGTTCGGCGGCACGGTCGACCGCCGTCGGCTCCACGCCGACACCACCCGCCTCCTCGACGACCTGGGGCTGACGGGCATCGCGTCCTGGAACCGGGTCGGCTCCCTGTCCGTGGCGCAGCAGCAGGTGGTCGAGATCGTCAAGGCGGTCTCGTACGACGCCCGGATCATCTCCATGGACGAGCCGACGGCGGCCCTCGCCGACCAGGAGGTCGCGCTGCTCTACGACCTGGTCCGGCGGCTGCGTGACCGCGGCGTCGCCATCCTGTACGTCTCCCACCGGCTCCAGGAGATCTACGACCTGGCCGACACGATCACCGTCCTCAAGGACGGCAACCACGTGCTCACCGCACCGGCCGCCGAGGTCGGCCCCGACCGGCTCGTGCGCACCATGGTGGGTCGCGACTTCGCCGGCTTCTTCCCGGACAAACCCGCCGACGTCACGCCCGGCGAGGTGCGGCTGGCGCTCGCGGGCGCCGGCAACACGATGGTGGACGGCGTGCACCTCGAGGTGCGGGCCGGTGAGATCGTCGCGCTGGCCGGTCTGCAGGGGTCGGGCCGCACCGAGGTCGCGCACGGGGTGTTCGGCATCGCGCCGTTCACGCGCGGCAGCGTGACTGTCGACGGGCAGCCCGCCCACGTGCGCACGCCGCGGCAGGCCGTACGGCACCGCCTCGCGCTGGTCAGCGAGGACCGCAAGGCCGAAGGCCTCGCCCTCGGCCAGTCGGTGCTCGCGAACGCGCGGCTCGTGCTCGACGCCGTCCTGCCCGGGGCGTCGGACCGCCGGGCGCGGCGCATCACCGAGGTGCTGCGGTCGCTCGCCGTGCCGGCGAGCACCGTCGCGGCCGCCCAGGACACCGAGGTGCAGTACCTGTCCGGCGGCAACCAGCAGAAGGTCGTGCTCGCGAAGTGGCTGGTGACCGAGCCGCGGGTGATCGTGCTCGACGAGCCGACGCGCGGGATCGACGTCGGCGCGAAGCGCGCCGTCTACGACCTCATGCGCACGCTGACCGCCGACGGGACCGCCGTCCTGCTCATCTCGTCCGAGCTGCCGGAGGTGGTGGCGATGGCCGACCGCATCCTCGTGCTGCGCGACGGCCGGATCGCCGGGGAGCTGCCGGGCGGCAGCGACGAGGAGACCATCATGGCGCTGGCGACGGGGGCGGGATGACGACCGGCACCGCGAGTCGCCGCCACCTCGGCTCCACCGAGATCGTCTACCTGGCCCTGGTCGGCATCCTACTGGTCGCGGGCGTGCTCGTGGCGGTCCGCGGCGGCAACCTCTTCGCGCAGGGCAACGTCAGCTACATGCTCACGCAGACGAGCCTGCTCGGGTTCGTCGCCGTCGGGCAGACGCTGGTGATCCTGTGCCGCTCGCTCGACCTGTCTGTGGGGTATGTCGTCGCGCTGTGCTCGCTGGTCGGGGCGACGACGATGGCGGGTGACCCGTCACGCGTCTGGCTCGGGGTGGTGGCCGCGCTCGTGGTCGCGGCCGGCGTCGGGCTCGTGAACGGCCTGGTCATCTCGGCGCTGAACGTCAACCCGTTCATCGCGACGCTCGGCACGGGCCTGATCGTCAAGGGCTTCCTCGACACGCGGTTCAAGGGTCCGGAGGGCGAGGTGCCGTTCGCCTTCCAGACGTTCGGGTACACCCGCGTCGGCCCGGTGCCCGTCTCGACGATCGTCATGCTGGTCGTCGCCGCGGCGGCGTTCGTGCTGCTCACGCAAACGCGGGCGGGCTACCACATGTTCGCGGTGGGCGGGAATCTCGACGTCGCCCGGCTCTCGGGCGTGCGCACGAGCCGCACCCTCGTCCTGGCGCACGTCCTGTGCTCCCTGTGCGCCGGTATCGCGGGGCTGCTCATCGCCGCCCGGTTCGGCACGGGGAACGCGCTGGTGTACACCTACGGCCTCGACCTCGACTCGATCGCCGCGGTGGTGCTGGGCGGCACGCTCCTGTTCGGCGGCCGGGGCTCGGTGGTCGGCACGGTCGGCGGGGTGGCGATCCTCGCGGTGCTCGACACCGCGTTCAACGTGCTCGACGTGAACCCGTTCTTCAAGGACGTGCTGCGCGGCGTGATCATCATCGCCGCGGTGGCCCTGTACGCGCGGCGCCAGATCGACCCGGCGAGCCGGCGGGTCCGGTTCGGCACCAAGGTCTCGGCAGCCCGAGGAGGTGACGTCGCATGACCCTGACCGCAGACGCCCCACGCGGCACCGCACGCCGATGGCGCGAGCAGCTCCTGTCCGGCGGCAGCTGGACCGTGCTCGCGCTGCTCGTGCTGGTCCTTGCCGTGATCGTCGTGATCAACCCGTCCTTCGCGGAGCCGGTGTCGCTCATGGCGTTCGCCAAGAAGGCCGCGCCGCTGGTGGTCCTCGCGATCGGCCAGTACTTCGTCATCGTCTCGGGCGAGTTCGACCTGTCGGTGGGCTCGCTCGTCGGCGCCCAGGTCGTGATCGCGGCCCGGCTGATGGACGGCGACGAGGCGCTGACCTGGCCGGTCGTGGGGCTGATGCTGGTCTTCGGGCTGCTGGTCGGGCTCGTCAACGGCCTGGTGACGACGCTGCTGCGGGTCCCGTCCTTCATCACCACGCTCGGCATGATGCTCGTGCTGTTCGGCGCCATCCGGCTGTGGACCGGCGGCGCGCCGACCGGTGCCCTGAGCGAGAGCTTCCGGGTGCTGGGCCGCAAGGGCTTCCCGGACGTGCCGGGACAGTTCCAGGTCCCGTACGCGCTGCTGGTGGCGTTGGTCGTCGTCGGGATCGCGGTGCTGTTGATGCGGCGTCCGTTCGGCAGGTCCCTGGTCGCCGTCGGCGACAACGCCGTCGCCGCCGCGTACAGCGGCGCCTCGGTGTGGTGGCTGCGCACCCGGGCGTTCCTGCTCTCCTCGTTCCTCGCGACCGTCGCGGCGGTACTCATCGGCGGGTTCGCCGGGGTCACCGCCCAGGTGGGGCAGGGGCTGGAGTTCATGGCGATCACCGCCGTCGTGCTGGGGGGTGTCGCCCTCGGGGGCGGCCGCGGGACCGTCGTCGCCGCGATGGTCGGCGCGCTCACGCTCGAGGCCCTGTTCACGCTGTTCAACCAGCTCGCCCTGCCGTCGACCATCCGGCCCGCCGTGCAGGGCGTGATCCTCATCGCCGCCGTCGCGTACGCGGCACGCAGGCGCCGCACCTGAGCCTTGCTCATCGAACGAACCGCACTCAGAACGATCCGCACTCATCAAAGGGGATGGACATGCGACGGTTCCGAACACTGCTGGCGGGCACGGCTGCGGCCGGGCTGCTCCTGCTGACGGCCTGCACCACCGACACCCCGACCGACGAACCGCCGGGCGCCGAGCCGAGCGCGGCCGAGGAGACGCCCGCCGACTCCGGCGCCGAGAGCGAGTGGTTCGTCCAGGCGGACTACGACCGGGAGCTGGCCCAGCGCGACGTCGAGCCGGAGGGCCCTGCCGACGAGCCCTGGCTCCAGGCCATCGAGCCGGAGTGGGTCGACACCGCGGACCTCGCCGGCGACGACGGGGCCAGCGAGGGCGGGGACAAGACCCTCTGCTTCTCCAACGCCTCGGTCTCCAACCCGTGGCGCGTCACCGGCTGGATCACCATGCAGCAGCAGGTGGAGGTGCTCCAGGAGGAGGGCGTGATCGGCGAGTTCCGGGTCTCGGACGCCGCCGACGACGACAACAAGCAGATCTCCGACATCCAGGCGTTCGTCGAGGCCGGCGACTGCGACGCGATAGTCATCTCCCCGTCGACGACGGCGACGCTCACCCCGGCAGTCGAGGCCGCCTGCGAGAGCGGCAAGCCCGTCATCGTGTTCGACCGCGGCGTGAACACCGACTGCATGGTCACGTTCATCCACCCGATCGGCGGCTACGCCTACGGCGCGGTGGGCGCGGAGTTCCTGGCCGAGAACCTGGACCCCGGCTCGACGGTCCTGGCGCTGCGCATCCTGCCCGGCGTCGACGTGCTGGAGCACCGGTGGGCCGCTGCCGACAAGATCTTCTCGGAGAGCGACCTCGAGGTGGTGGGCATCGAGTTCACCGGCGGCGACGGCGCCAAGATCAAGGACCTCGTCACCCAGTACCTGCAGCGCGGCGAGGTCGACGGCATCTGGATGGACGCGGGCGACGGCGCCGTCGCGGCGGTCGAGGCCTTCGAGGACGCCGGCCAGCCGTACCCGGTCTTCGTCGGCGAGGACGAGATGAGCTTCCTGCGCAAGTGGGACGAGACGGGGATGACGGCGATCGGCAACGTCTACTCGAACTTCCAGTGGCGCACCCCGATCCTCGCCGCGCAGAAGATCTGGGCCGGCGAGGAGGTGCCGGCGGAGTGGGTGCTGCCCCAGGAGCCGGTCACCGACGCGGACCTCGCGGGGTTCCTCGAGGCCAACGCGGACATGCCGTCCCTGCACTACGCGAAGTTCGGCGGCGAGGACCTGCCCGGCTACCCCGAAGCCTGGACGGACCGCTAGATGGGTATACAGCCATGGACGGTCCCGGACGGGCCCGCGACCACCTGGCCGGTCGGCGTCAACACCTGGGTGTGGACGTCGCCGCTCACCGACCGTTCGCTCGCCGACCTCGCGCCCCGCGTGGCGGACTGGGGGTTCGACGTCCTCGAGCTGCCCGTCGAGCGCCTCGGCGACTGGGACCCGCCCCGCGCGGCGCAGGTCCTGGCGGACAGCGGCCTCGGCGCGAGCGTGTCCCTCGTCATGGGCGAGGGCCGCGAGCTCGTCGCGGCCGACGCCGGCACGGTGCGGGCGACGCAGGACTACCTGCGCGCGGTGGTCGACGCCGCGCACACGGTGGGCGCGCGGGTGATCGGCGGCCCGGCGTACGCCTCGGTGGGCCGCACCTGGCGGACGACGCCGCAGGAGCGGGCCGACGCGTACGCCGAGCTCGTCGAGAACCTCGCGCCGGTGGTCGAGCACGCGATCGCGGCGGGCGTCGTGATCGGCCTGGAACCCCTGAACCGCTACGAGACGAGCCTGGTCAACACGGTGGACCAGGCGCTCGAGATCGTCGGCGCGCTGCCCGCCGAGGGCATCGGGCTGATGCTCGACGTCTACCACATGAACATCGAGGAGCGGGACCTGCCCGCCGCGGTCGAACGCGCCGGTGCGCGGATCGCCGCGGTGCAGGTCTGCGGCAACGACCGGGGCGCACCCGGCGGCGACGGCGTCGACTGGCCGGCGCTGCTCGCCGCGCTGGAGCAGGCCGGGTACGCCGGGCCGCTCGTCATCGAGTCGTTCACCGCCGAGAACGCCACCATCGCCACCGCCGCGTCGATCTGGCGGCCGCTGGCCGCGAGCCAGGACACGCTCGCGACCGACGGCCTCGCCTACCTGAGAGGACTGATGCCCTGACACAGGTCTGAATTGCACGCGCCTGAGAGCGGACGCACCTGCGTCCGAACGAGCACAGCGCGCTCGGCGCCGGCACGCCGGGCTGGTCAACGCACCACGCTCCACCGGAGACCCCGGTGGGGCCCGCACGTCGATCTGCCCAGGAGGCACCACGATGACCGCACCACGACGTCCCCGCTGGGGGAGATCCATCGCGGCGCTCGCCGCCGGAGCGCTGGCGCTGACGCTCGCGTCCGTCCCGGCGGCCAACGCCGACGAGAAGGCCGAAGCTCTAGAACTGGGCCGCGTCCTCATCTTCACGGCCACCACCCAGTACCGGCACGAGGAGGCGATCACGCAGGGCACCCCGGTGCTCGAGGCGGCGTTCGCCGAGGCGGGCATCGAGTCCGACCACACCGAGGACCCGACGGTCTTCAACGACGCCGACCTGGCGCAGTACGACGCGCTGGTCATGTTCCAGGCGTCCGGCGACCCGTGGAACGCCGAGCAGAAGGCCGCGATGGAGCGGTACCAGCAGGCGGGCGGCGGCATCGTCGCCATCCACAACGCGACGGACATGCGCGGCAGCTACGCCTGGTGGGACGAGATGATCGGGTCGCTGATGCCCGGCCACGCCGCCACCGGGTCGAGCCCCGGCCTGCCCGGCACGGTTCGCGTCGAGGACCGCACGCACCCGTCCACGCAGCACCTGCCGCAGCGCTGGGACCGCGCCGACGAGTGGTACAACTTCTCGACCAACGTGCGCGGTGACGCGCACGTGCTGGCCACCATGGACGAGTCGACCTACGACCCGGGCGGCAACGCCATGGGCTACGACCACCCGATCTCGTGGTGCAAGTACTACGACGGCGGCCGCGCGTGGATGACCGGCATGGGCCACTTCGGCGCGCACTACACGGGCGAGCCGGACTTCGTGCGGCACATCGTCGGCGGCGTGCAGTGGGCGGCCGGGCTGGCCGCGGGCGACTGCGGCGGCACCGACTGGGGCCAGTTCGAGAAGGTGGCGCTGGACACGAACACGAGCGCGCCGTTCGGGATCGACGTCGCGCCCGACGGGCGGGTCTTCTTCACCGAGCTGGTCCGCGGGCAGATCCGGGTGTTCGACCCGGAGACCCGGACCACGACCACCGCCGTGACGCTGCCGGTGTACTCGGGCGGCGAGGACGGCCTGCTGGGGATAGCGCTCGACGAGGACTTCGCCGAGAACGGCTACCTCTACCAGTACTGGTCGCCCGCGAGCGAGGACGACACCGACCCAGCGAACTTCCACAACCGGCTGTCCCGGTTCACCGTCACGACGGGCGCCTCGGGGGCGACGACCATCGACCCGGCGTCCGAGAAGGTCCTGCTGGAGGTCCCGGCCAGGCGCCTGCCGGACGAGCCAGGGCACACGGGCGGCGGGGTCGTCGTCGACCACACCAGCGGCGACCTGTACCTCGGCGTCGGCGACGACGTGAACCCGCACTCGGAGCCGTCGGGCGGGTACGCGCCGCTCTCCGAGCGGGACGGCACCTTCCACGACGCGCGGGCGACGTCCGCCAACACCAACGACCTGCGCGGCAAGGTGCTGCGGATCCGTCCCGAGGACGACGGCACCTACTCGGTCCCGGAGGGCAACCTGTTCCCGGAGTCGGAGGACACGCAGGACAAGACGCTGCCCGAGATCTACGCGATGGGCTTCCGCAACCCGTTCCGGTTCGCCATCGACCCGGCCACGGGCAACCTCGGCGTCGCCGACTACTCGCCGGACAACAACACCGACAACCTGGCGCAGCGCGGCCCCGCGGGCATCGCCGAGTGGAACCTCATCAAGGAGCCAGGCTTCTTCGGCTGGCCGCTGTGCATGGGCAACAACGAGCCGTTCCGTGACGTCGACTACCGGACCAGCCCCGTCACCGTGGGCGGGTTCTTCGACTGCGACGCGCCGGTCAACGACTCGGTGCGCAACACGGGCCTGACCGAGCTGCCCCCGGCCGAGCCGGCGGACCTCTGGTACGGCTACCAGCGGTCCTCGGTGCCGGGCGGGATCAACCAGGGCGGCGGACTGGCGCCGATGGGTGGCCCGTTCTACGACTTCGACCCGGAGCTCGACTCGGACACCAAGTTCCCCGAGTACTACGAGGGCAAGGCGTTCTTCTACGAGTGGGCACGCAACCAGGTCTTCACCGTCGAGACCAAGGACCCCGCGGCGGCCCCGGGTCAGACGGACGTCGAGAAGGTCAACCGGTTCCTGCCGGACGAGGACTTCCTGGCGCCGATCGACGCGAAGTTCGGGCCTGACGGCGCGATGTACGTCCTCGACTGGGGCGGCGGCTTCGGCCGGGACAACCCGGACTCCGGCCTGCACCGGGTCGACTACGTGACGGGTTCCCGCTCGCCCGAGGCGCTGCCCGAGGCGTCGCCGGACTCCGGGACCGCGCCGCTGGAGGTCGAGTTCGACGGGACGGGCAGCACCGACCCGGAGGGCGAGAACCTCACCTACGCGTGGGACTTCGACGGCGACGGCACCACCGACTCGACCGAGCCGACGGCGTCGCACACGTACACCGCGGACGGCGTCTACGACGCCCGGCTCACCGTCACCGACCCGGCGGGCAAGGACGGGACCGCCACGGTGCCGATCACCGTCGGCAACACCCGGCCGGAGGTCGACTTCGGGCTCCCGCCGACGGGCTCGTTCTTCGAGTTCGGCGACACCATCCCGTGGGACGTCTCCGTGACCGATACCGAGGACTCGCCGGACGGCTCGGCGATCGACGACGAGCGCGTCGTCATCCAGCCGGCCCTGGGGCACGACGACCACCCGCACCCGGCGGACCCGCTGCACGGCCGCACGGGCTCCGTCACGACGTCGCTCGGCGGCGGGCACGGGGCGGACAACAACGTCTTCTACGTGCTCGACGCACGCTACGAGGACGACGGCGGCGCGGGCGACATCCCGTCCCTCACCGGCTCGGACACCACCCTGCTGTTCCCCAGGGAGCGGCAGGCGGAGTTCCACACGACCCAGGAGGGCACGACGACGGTGCCGAGCCGGGACGTCGAGGGCGGCGGGTCCGTCCTCGTCGGCGCGGACGGCGCCTGGGCCTCCTACGACCCGGTGAACCTCCACGAGGTCGACGCCCTGACGCTGCGCCTGGCCTCGGCGTCCGCCGGCACCATCGAGCTGCGGCGGGGTGCTCCCGACGGCGACCTGCTCGGCACCGCGCAGGTCGCCGCCACCGGCATCAGCGACTTCCGCGACGTGCGGGTAGCCGTCGACGACCCGGGGGAGAGCTTCGAGCTCTTCGTCGTCTTCCCCGGTCCCGGCGAGCGGCGGCTCAACTTCGTGGAGGCCGACGGCAAGGGCGCGGCGGAGACCACCCGGCCGGAGGTGGCCGTCACGGCACCCGCGGGCGGGGTCGAGCTCGAACCCGGCCAGGTCGAGGTCACCGCCGACGCGACGGACGCCGAGAACGCCGTCAGCCAGGTGGAGTTCTTCGCCGACGGGACCTCGATCGGCGTCGACGAGACGGCGCCCTACGCGACGACGTGGGACGTCGCCGCGGACGGCTACTACGAGCTGACGGCCGTGGCGACCAACGACCGGGAGCTCACCACCACCTCACGGATCGTCGTCGCACAGGTCGGCGACGTGTTCGCCGGGATGCGGACCTTCAGCAACGCGGACGGCGAGTTCGAGCAGCTCGCCACCGGGCGGTACGTCATCGAGTCGGGCGGCGCCAACATGTGGCAGGGCGTCGACCAGTACTCGGCGATCTACCGCGAGGGCACCGACCGGCACTGGACCGCCACGGTACGGATCAACAGCCAGGGCAACTCCCACGGGTCCGCCAAGGCCGGGATCATCGTCCGCAACGACGTGACCCAGCCGGGGTCCTCGCCGGGCTACGCGGCGCTCGGCATCCGGCCGAGCGGCGGGTTCGAGTGGCTGCGTGGCAACGACGCGGGCCAGCTCGTCACGTCGTCGAGCGGTGGCTCGACGGCGTACCCGGCCTGGGTGCGGCTCGTGCGCGACGGCGACCTGTACTCGGCCTACTGGAGCTCCGACGGCGAGACGTTCACGCAGATCGGGGAGCCGGAGGCGCTCGCGGGCGCCGCCGACGTGCAGGACGTCGGGCTGTTCGTCACCGCGCACCACGCGTCGAACAGGAGCGCCGTGGAGTTCCAGGACCTCACGTTCGACGACCAGCCGGACCCGCCGCAGATAGAGGTCGCGGCGGCGAGCCGGTGCACCGGCCCGCAGGCCCGCGTGACGGTGAGCGCCACCAACGCGGGCGCCGACCCGGTGGTGGTCGAGCTCAGCACCCCGTACGGGAGCAAGACGTACCGGAACGTGCTGCCCGGGGAGACCGTCTCCCGCCAGTTCAGCTCCGGCGTGCGGGCGATCCAGTCGGGGACGATCACGGTGACCGCGGTCAACGGGCCGCACGAGGTGGTGGTCGACGAGGGGTACGACGCCGCGAGCTGCGGCTCGTAGCCAGGTTCTGACAGGGCCGCTGGCTGAGTCACCGACTGAGTCACCGACTGAGCCGCTGGCTGGGTCGCCGACAGGAAGGAGCAAGGACGTGCCGAAGACGAGGAGCAGGCCGCGGAACGCGCCGCACCGCGGGCCGAACGCCGCGGCACGTCCGTCGAGCCGGGGCGGTGCCGGCCGCCCCGGAACCCGGTCGCCGGTGCCCACGAGGCGCCGGCGGCTGGGGCGGGGGGCCGCGGTGGCAGCCGTTCTGGGGGCTGCCGCCGTCGCCCTGCTGGTGGTGCTGCTGGTGCTGCGCCCGTGGGAGGGCGAGGCGCCGGCGGCGGGCGGGTTCGACGTCGACCCCGCCCGCGTGGCCGAGCTGGAGGCCGCGGAGGCGGAGCGGGCGGTCGAGAACCTGGCGGCGGCGGGGGAGCTCGCGGTCTCCGCCCAGGAGCGGCTCCTGCCCGTGATGGACGGGCTGTACGGGACGCTGCCGACGGGGGAGGGCGGGTCTGCGGACGGCGACTCGGAGGACGGCGTGACGCCACCGACGTCGGCCGAGCTGGACGAGTGGCGCGCCGTCGTCGACGAGGTAGCCGCGGAGACGGAGGCGCTGCCGACCGGATCGTCCGAGCACAACATCGTCCGCAACGGGCTGGTGCTCTCGACCCGGCTGCTGGGCGACACGCTCGACGTCCTGGAGCTGGCTGCGGCGGACGGCTCGGCGAACGACTCGGCGGACGGCTCGGCGCGGCTGTACGACGTCGCCGGCGACCTGCGCACGCGGGCGGTGGACGCCTGGGCGGTGGCCGCGGTCCAGCTCGACCTGCAGCACATCGAGGCGGACCGCGGTCACCTGCACGCGTTCCTGCCGCTGCACTCGGGCATGAGCGCCGAGGGCGAGGCGGAGATGTCGCACGGCGACCACTGAACCGTCCGCGCGGGAGTGAGACGGGCGCGGCGATCAGTCGAACAGCCGCCGGAACACGTTGGTGTCGGCCAGGTCGACGAGCTCGTCGCCGCGTCCCGACAGGATCGTGCGGATCGCGTACAGCGTGAAGCCCTTGACCTGCTGGGCGGTGATCGCGGGCGGGATCGACAGCTCCTGCTGGGCCGTGACGACGTCGACCAGTGCGGGCCCGTCGTGCTCGAACGCCGCGCGCAGCGCGCCCTCCAGATCGTCCGGCCGCTCTACCCGCTGACCGTGGATGCCCATCGCATTGGCGACGTCCGCGAAGCTCGGGTTGTCGAGCTGGGTGCCGAAGTTCACGAAGCCCGCGGCCTTCATCTCCACCTCGACGAAGTTGAGGGACGAGTTGTTGAACACCACGATCTTCACGGGCAGCTTGTTCTGCCGGACGGTCAGCAGCTCGCCCAGCAGCATGCCGAGGCCGCCGTCCCCGGACAGGGCGATCACCTGCCGCCCCGGGAACGTGGACTGGGCGCCGATGGCGTGCGGCACGGCGTTCGCCATCGTGCCGTGGCTGAACGAGCCGATCAGGCGGCGCCTGCCGTTCATCGTCAGGTACCGGGCCGCCCAGACGACGGGGGAGCCGACGTCCGGGATGAACACCGCGTCCTCGCTCGCCAGCTCGCTCACCAGGCGCGCGACGTACTGCGGGTGGATCGGCTCGCGGTTGCGGTCGTTGTCGGCGAGGTCGTCGAGGTCCTTGCGCGTCCTCGCGTAGTGCTTGAGCGCGGAGTCGAGGTGCTTGCGGTTGGTGTGCTCGTCGAGCAGGGGCAGCAGCGCGTCGACGGTGTCGCCGACGTCGCCCACCAGCCCGAGGTCGATCGGCGTGCGCCGCCCGAGCTGCTCGCCCCGGACGTCGACCTGCACGATCTTCGCCTTGGACGGGTAGAACTGCTGGTAGGGGAAGTCGGTGCCGAGCATGAGCAGCGCGTCGCAGCTCTCCATGGCGCGGTAGCCCGAGGAGAAGCCCAGCAGGCCGGTCATGCCGACGTCGTACGGGTTGTCGTACTCGAGGAACTCCTTGCCGCGCAGCGCGTGCACCACCGGGGCCTTGAGCCGTTCCGCGATCGCGAGCACCCGCTCGTGCGCGCCCTCGGTACCGGCGCCGCCCAGGATCGTCACCTTCTTCGCCGCGTTCAGGATCTCGGCGGCCTGCCGCAGCTCGGTGTCGCGCGGGCGGACGACGCTCTGCGCCGCCCGGATCGGCGCCGACTTCCTGCGGCCCGCGCTCTCGGCGAGGAAGATCTCGCCGGGGATGACGACGACGGCGACACCGCGCTTCTCGACGGCGGTGCGCATGGCGATCTCGAGCACGCGCGGCAGCTGCTCGGGCATGCTCACCAGCTCGGTGTAGACGCTGCACTCGCGGAACAGGTCCTGCGGGTGCGTCTCCTGGAAGTAGTTGCTGCCGATCTCGGCTCCCGGGATCTGCGCCGCGATCGCGAGCACCGGCACCCGGCTGCGGTTGGCGTCGAAGAGCCCGTTGATCAGATGCAGGTTGCCCGGCCCGCAGCTGCCCGCGCAGACGGCCAGCTCTCCGGTCAGCGCGGCCTCGGCGGCCGCCGCGAAGGCCGCCGCCTCCTCGTGCCGCACGTGCTGCCACGCGACGCCGTCGCTGGTCCGGATGGCGTCGGTGAAGCCGTTCAGCGAGTCGCCGGGCAGGCCGTAGACCCGTTCCACGCCCGCATCCTTGATGATCTCGACGATCGTGTCAGCGACATTGGTCATGACGTGCGCCCCTTGGTCCGCTCGGTCTGTTGCGCTGTCCGTGCGACGTTACCGGCGATGACGCGCGCATTCATGTCGGCGTCAGTTCACGCCCGCGAGCGCCTCGCCCAGCGGGGTGCGGGTGTGCAGGACGCGGACGCCGTTGCGGCGGCTGTCGATCAGGCCGGCGTCGCGCAGGACCGTGAGGTGGTGGGACGCCGTCGACACCGCCAGGTCGGTCAGCGCCGCGCACTCGGAGGTCGACAGGGGCTGCTGGAGCTCGAGTACGAGGCGGGCGCGGGTCGGCCCGAGCAGGGCGGAGAGGGCGGCGAGGGCGTCCGCGCCGTCGCGGTGCCAGGTCTCGGACACCCCGTGGGCCGGGTAGAAGATCGTCGGTTGCGCGGGGCGCTCGGTCAGCACGGCGCAGCCGCGCGTCGCCATCATCACCGAGGGGACGAGCACCAGGCCGGTGCCGCCGCAGTCGACGATCTCCTCGTGCTTGCGCATCTGGACGCGCACAATCTCGTCGGCCCAGGTCACCGTGGAGTGCAGGGTGCTCGCCATCTCCGCGAGCCCGGCGTCGCTGCTGCGGCGTGCGCGGACACCGATGTCGGCCCGCAGCAGGCGGAGCATCTGCGGCCAGACGGGCGCGAGCAGCGTGTCCCAGACCTCCTGCCAGGCCTCGACGATGACCTTCCGGGCGTGGTCCGGTGCCGCGATCAGGTCGCGGATCTCCTGCTGCCGGGCGCCGGTCGAGCGGAGCACCATCTTCTCCAGGTCGAACCGGAGCCGTTCGTCGGGGACCTCGCGCAGCCGTTGGGCCTCCTCCTCGGGAGTCATGTCGCCCGACGGCGTCGCGGTGAGGAAGTCGGGCATGTAGCCGTCGACGCCGCTGATGACCGCCATCAGGCGGAAGGCCTCGGTGGGTGGCTTGCCGCTGCTCTCGACGCCGGCGTGGGCGCCGGCCTGGACGCCGGACTGGACGCTGCGGAACCAGCCCCAGTGCAGGGGCGCACTCTGCGGGCGAAGGACGGTGCGCACGGCGTGCACGAGCTCGTGACCAGGGGAGATGCCGAACCGCACCGCTGAGATGTCGCTGGAGCCGAGCCGGAACTCGACGAACTTTCGATCCACGTCGAAAGCGTAGTCAGTGGGTGCGCGGGCGGCGGAGAGTAGGGCTCATCAGGACGCAGTCTTCACCCGAGAGGAAGTACCCATCATGAACAGCTCCGCAGCCGCTACCACCCCAGGCACCGCAGCGATCCCGGCCGACGAGATCCGCATCGGAGAGAGCCGCACCCTCCGGTTCGAGGGCGCCCGGTACGGGTCGAACGTGTCGTTCTTCCTCGTCACGTCGGACCCCGGCCAGGGTCCGGGCCTGCACCGGCACCCCTACGACGAGACCTGGTCGGTGCTGGAGGGCGAGGCGACCATCGTCGTCGGCGACAGGACGTTCGTGGCCCGGGCCGGCGACACCGCCGTCGCCCCCGCCGACACCTGGCACCGCTTCACCAACACCGGCACCGGGACGCTCCGGATCGTCTGCATCCACGCCTCCGCCGTGATGATCCAGGAGAACGCGTCCGAGGCCTGATGAGTTTCCTTGCCTCGTCTCGTCAACAACACGAATAGTCGGACCGACAGCCAGACCGAGCAGAACGGAGCAGTCCCATGACCCAGTACTTCCTGACCCTCCCGCACGACAGCGCCGAGGAGCCGACGATGGAGTCGATGCAGGAGATGGATCCGGCCGAGCTGGAGGCGGTGTTCGCCGCTGTCGGCGCCTTCAACACCGCGCTGACCGAGTCCGGGGCGCTCGTCACCGCGGGCGGCCTGCAACCGCCGTCGACGGCGATCACCGTCAACGCCTCGGGCGGCGATATCGAACGCGTTCCTGGTCCGTTCGTGGAAGCGCCCGAGTACGTGGGCGGCTTCTGGATCATCGACGTCGCCGACGAGGAGACCGCGCTCGGCTGGGCCGAGAAGGCCTCCGCGGCCCTGCAGTCCCGCATCGAGGTCCGCGCCCTCCAGGAGACCCCGGACCAGTAAGCCCCGTTGCCGTTGAGTGCTGGCTATTCGCCCTCAAGAAGGACCTGAGGGGGCGAATACCCAGCACTCAACGGTGTCGCGGGGACGGGCCTGCCGGGATCGGCTCCTCGAACACCAGCAGCGTGTGCGTGTTGAGGATGCCCTTCATGCCCTGGATCTGGTCCAGGATCAGGTGCCGCAGGTCGGCGTTGTCCCGCGCGCGGACGAGCAGGACGAGGTCGAACTCCCCGCCGACCAGCCCGATGTGGTCGACGCCGCGCAGGGTGCGCAGCTCCTCACGGACCGAACGCCACTCCGCCTGCTCCAGGTTGACCGTGACGTAGGCCGACGTGCCGAGCCCGGCGAGCACCGGGTCGATGTCCGCGCTGTACCCGCGGATGACGCCGCTGGACTCGAGCCGCTGCACCCGCGCGTAGGCGTTGGCCCGTGAGATGTGCAGCTTCTCGGCCAGCGATCGCATGGACATCCGGCCGTCATGGCGGAGCTCGTCGACGATGCGTTGGTCGACGTCGTCGAGGCCCGGTGCCACTTGTCTCGCAGCCACGCCCTCAGCCCCTTCGCCGCTGGACATTTGGATCGCATGACCTGCCCATTGCTGGACGGTTTCTCGGATCCTCGCCGTTGATGGATTCCGAATAGAACCTTGACGAGTATATCTCTATGACAAGTGACGTGGATCGCATGTTGCCGTCGAGGACGCCGGTCATGCTGCTCGGTCCGGACGGCCGTCCGACGGCCGCCGGCGCCGCGCACCTGCCCGCGGACGACGAGCTGCTCCGAGGGTTCGCGGGCATGGTCGCCGCCCGCCGCTTCAACGACCAGGCCAGCGCGCTCGTCCGCCAGGGGCGCCTCGCGGTCTACCCCTCCTCCCACGGCCAGGAGGCCTGCCAGGTCGCCGCCGCGCAGGTGCTCGACGCCGAGGACTGGCTCTTCCCGACCTACCGCGACACCGCCGCCGTCGTCGCGCGCGGGGGCGACCCGGTCGAGGTGCTCGGCCTGCTCAAGGGCGACTGGCACTCGGGGTACGACCCCTACGAGCTGCGCATCGGTCCCCTGACGACGCCTCTCGCCACGCAGCTCCCGCATGCCGTCGGGGTGGCGCACGCGGCCCGGCTGCGCGGGGAGCGCACGGTCGTGCTGGCGATGTGCGGCGACGGCGCCACGAGCGAGGGCGACTTCCACGAGGCCCTGAACTTCGCCGCCGTCTTCCACGCGCCCGTCGTGTTCTTCGTCCAGAACAACCAGTACGCGATCTCGGTGCCGCTGGCCAGGCAGTCGGTCGCCCCGTCGCTGGCGCACAAGGGCGTGGGCTACGGCATCCCGGGGGAGCAGGTGGACGGCAACGATCTCGCTGCCCTCCTCGACGTCCTGTCCGGGGCGGTCGCACGGGCGCGGGCAGGGGAGGGGCCCCAGCTCGTCGAGGGGCGCACCTACCGGATCCAGGCCCACACCAACGCCGACGACGCCACCCGCTACCGTGCCGACGACGAGGTCACCGCCTGGGCGGCCAAGGACCCGCTTGTCCGGCTGGAGGCCTACCTCCGCGCCGAGGGCATCCTCGACGACGCCCGCGCCGCAGCCCTCACCGAGGCCGCCGAGGAGGTCGCCCGGCGCACGCGGGACGGCATGAACCGGGACGTCGAGCCGGACCCCGACGACCTGTTCCGCTTCGTGTACTCGCGGCCGACGCCGCAGCTCATGGAGCAGCTCGCCGTCGTGCACGACGAGCTGAGCCGAACCGAACTGGAGGCCCGCCCATGACCGCCACCGCCGTCGCGCACGAGACGCTCAGCACCGCGCAGGCGATCAACCGGGCGCTGCACGACGCGATGACCGAGGATCCGTCGGTGCTGGTGCTCGGGGAGGACGTCGGCCCGCTCGGCGGCGTCTTCCGGGTCACCGACGGCCTCACCGCGAAGTTCGGCGAGGACCGCTGCTTCGACACCCCGCTGGCGGAGGCCGGGATCGCGGGTTTCGCCGTAGGCCTGGCCATGAACGGCATGCGTCCCGTGATCGAGATGCAGTTCGACGCCTTCGCCTATCCCGCCTTCGAGCAGGTGGTCAGCCACATCGCCAAGATGCGGAACCGCACGAGGGGCCGCGTCGAGCTGCCGCTCGTCATCCGGGTCCCGTACGCGGGTGGCATCGGCGGGGTCGAGCACCACTGCGACTCGTCCGAGGCGTACTACGCGCACACACCCGGCCTGCACGTCGTCGCGCCGTCGAACCCCTCGGACGCCTACTCGCTGCTGCGCGAGGCGATCGCCTCGCCGGACCCGGTGGTCTTCCTCGAGCCGAAGAAGCTCTACTGGGCGAAGGGTGACGTCGCCCTGGGCGGCGACCGCGAGCCGGGCATCGGCACGGCCGTGGTCCGGCGCCAGGGCACCGACGCGACCCTCATCGCCTATGGGCCCGCCGTGCCGGTCGCCCTGGAGGCCGCCGAGGAGGCCGCGCGCGAGGGCCGCAGCTTGCAGGTCGTCGACCTGCGCTCGATCGTGCCGTTCGACGACGCCACGGTCTGCGCGGCCGTCGAGTCCACGGGGCGCGCCGTCGTCGTCGCGGAGGCCGCGGGCTTCGCGAGCGTCGCGTCCGAGATCGCGGCCCGGGTGAGCGAACGCTGCTTCCACTCGCTGTCTGCGCCGGTGCGGCGCGTGACCGGGTTCGACATCCCGTACCCGCCGCCCAAGCTCGAGCACCTCCAGCTGCCGTCGGTCGACCGGATCCTCGACGCCGTCGACGACCTCCAGTGGGAGGACGCATGACCACCACCGCGACCGAGCAGACCTTCCTGCTGCCCGACCTCGGCGAGGGGCTGACCGAGGCCTCGGTGGTGCAGTGGCTGGTCGCGGAGGGGGACGTCGTCACGGTGGACCAGCCCGTGGTGGAGGTCGAGACGGCCAAGTCCGTCGTCGAGGTGCCGAGCCCGTACGCGGGCCGGGTCGGCGTGCTGCATGCCGCCGAGGGGGAGCTCGTCGAGGTGGGCAGGCCGCTGATCACTATCGCTGTCGGGGTGGAGGCTGCTGGGGCCGCCGCTGTGCTGGCGGCCGGGGTGGCCGCCGAGACCTATCGCGAGGAGGAGCGGGCAGGCTCCGGCAACGTGCTCATCGGGTACGGGACCTCTGCGCACCCCGGTTCGGGCCGACGGCGGCGGCCGCGCGCTGGCCGGTCGACGGCGGCCCCTGCCGTTGTGGCGCCTGCCGTCGCTGCAGCTCCGGTCGTCGCTGCGCCCTCGGGTGTCGGCCCGGTGAAGGTCATCTCGCCGATCGTCCGGCGGCTCGCCCGCGAGGCGGGACTGGACCTGCACGCGATCGCGCCGACCGGGTCCGGCGGGGTCGTCACCAGGTCCGACGTGTGGACCGCCATCGAGCGGGCGCGGCAGGCATCGTCGCCGGTTCCGGCGAAGGCACAGGCTCCGGCCGCCGTCGTGCCGACCGCTCCCGCCGCCGTCGCAGCCCACGGCGAGCGGCGCATCCCGCTCAGCGGCTTCCAGAAGACGGCTGCCAAGGTGCTGTCGCGGAGCCGCGCGGAGATCCCCGAGGCGACGGTCTGGGTCGACGTCGACGCGACAGCGCTCTGGAGCCTGCGCGAGGCCGCCCGGACTCCCGACGATCCGGGACCGGGCCTGCTCGCCTACGTCGCGCGGTTCGTCGTCGCCGGACTCAAGGAGTACCCGGTGCTCAACTCCAGGCTCGACGTGGAGCGCGACGAGATCGTCATGCCCGGCGTCATCAACCTTGGCGTCGCCGTCCAGGGCCAGCACGGGCTGGTCGTGCCGGCGGTGCTCGACGCCGGCTCGATGATCACCACCGAGCTCGACGTGGCCCTCCGCGACCTCGTCGCCCGCGCCCGCACGGGCAAGGCGACCACCGAGGAGCTCACCGCAGGGACGTTCACGCTGAACAACTACGGCGGGTTCCGGGTCGACGGCAGCGCGGCGATCATCAACCACCCGCAGGTCGCGATGCTGGGCCTCGGCCGCATCATCGACCGCCCGTGGGTGGTCGACGGCGAGATCGTGCCGCGCAAGATCACGCAGATGTCCTTCGTCTTCGACCACCGCGTCTGCGACGGCGGGACGGCGGCGGGCTTCATGCGCTCCGTCGCCGACGCCATCGAGAACCCTGCGGCGGCGATCGTCCGTCTTTGACGGGGTCTCTGCCTGTGTGTCGCTGAGCTGTGGCGCCCAGCGGCGCGGTCCGCGAGGTCCGAGAGCCGTCCACCTGCTGCGGTGAAGAGTTATCCACAGATTTGATATCTGGCAAGCGGATCGTACGAATGTTCGAGATAATAGGTACAGCGAGGAAGTCAGAACTAGAGGCAAGTGATCGAGTCGGGCGGGGGTGGGAACGGTGGAGCAGACGACGAACAACGGACCCGCCGGTGGCCTGCCTGCAGCGGCCTCGATCGAGGACGTGCTGGCCCGGATCGAGAACGAGATAGACCACCTCACCGCCCTGACGGACCCCGAGACCCTGACCGGGTGGGACGCCCCGACGGTCACCCGGCTGGCCGAGGCGCATACCCGGATCCGCCAGCTGACTGGCCGGTTGGACGGGGTCCGCTACACCCTGCTGCCCCGGATCGAGAACGAGGGCTCGTGGCGCTCGGGTGGCGCGGCCCGCACGTTCACGACCTGGCTCCGGCTGCGCGAGGGGATCTCCGCGTCGACCGCGGGTAAGGACATGACGATCGCCCGCCGTCTCGCCACTGCGCTGCCCGTGACGCGGGAGCGGCTGGTCGCCGGAACCCTGGGTGTCGACCACGCCCGCGTAATGACCGAGGTCGCACCCACCAGTGAGACCCGTACCGACGCACTGGCGTGGTTGATCGATAACCGCACGGGTCACACCACCACACCGGAACAGTTCGTCCAGTCCGTCGCGGTCGACTTCCCCGACCCAGTAGACGACCCCGACGGGTCACGTACCCGTGAGCTGGTCACCCAGGTCCTGGAGACCGCGATCACGGAGGGGACCTTGGTCACGGGTGAGGGCGTCGTCCTGCGTGAGGCTGGTGTGCTCAATGCGGACCAGTTCCGGAAGGTGGCCCGCCGGTTCGCGACCATCATCGACCCCGACACCGACGACCTCGACGACGACAAAGCCGCCCAGGGCGAGTTCCTGGACCTGGCCAAGACGTTCGGCGGGTACCACGTCGCCGGGTTCCTCACCGACGAGCACGGCCTGCAGCTCACGACCGCGATCAACGCGGTCCTGGGCGCACCGTCAGCGGAAGACACCCGCACCACGACGCAGCGCCGGGCACAAGGCCTGGCTGACGTCGCCCGGGTGGTGCTGGACACCAACCAGGCCTCCCCGGGTGCGGCGATCGCGCCGCACCTGAACGTCACGGTGTCCTGGAACGAGTTCGTCACCCAGGTCACCAGGACCCGGGACGGCCTGTGCCTGACCTGCGGCCAGGCCACGCCAGCACGCGGCAACCGCCCGGGCGTGGGTCCGAGCATGCCGGGCACCAGCACCAGCACCAGCACCGGCACGAGCACCGGCACCAACAGCGGCACCGGCACGGGTGCGGGTGCGGATGTCGGTGCAGGGCCGGTGAACACCGGCCCAACGGCCGGAAGCTCGACCGGTAGCCCGGCGGGAAGCCCGAGTGGAAACCCGGGCGGGAGCCTCACCGGAAGCCCGGGTGGAGGCTTGGGTGGCTGGAGCGCCGCGGCTACGACCGTGTCCGGGTTCTTGTCCTCCGGTGGTCCGGTGTTCACCGAGACCGGCGGTCGCGCACCACGAGCACTCGTGCGCCGCCTGGCGTGCCACAGCGCGATCACCCGGATCGTGTTCGGACCCGACGGCGCCGTCCTGGACGTCGGACGCGCCCAACGCACCGTGTCGGGACAGATGCGCCGTGCCGTCATCGCCCGCGACCAGCACTGTGTCTACCCAGGTTGCGATCAGCCGCCGTCACGGTGCGAGGTCCACCACGCGATCACCCACTGGGCCGACGGCGGCGACACCTCAGTGACCAACAGTGCGTTGCTGTGCTGGTACCACCACCAGCTTGTCGACACCAAGGGCATCACCATGCACTGGACCGGCAAGGCCACCACCGACACCACGGCCGGTGCTCTGCTGGAGACCGGGTGGGCCTTCACCGACGCCCGCGGGCACCGCATCCGTCTACCCGAGTCCATCGAAGCCACACCACCAGCCGATGCCGCCTGACTGAGCGACCGACTGTCTGACCGACTGTCGGACCGACTGACCGACTGACCGACTGACCGACTGACCGACTGACCGACCGACTGACCGACCGACTGCCTGACCCAACGGGCGGACCCGGCGGCTCCGCCCAGCCGGGGAGCCCCGTCGGAAGGGCGGGCAACTGGCGACGTATTCAGGTCCGTCGGCAGTACGACCCGAAGCGTGTCAGCGCGGCTCGATCAGCTGGTTGGTGATGCGGGCCGTGCAGATGCGGCGGCCCTGCTCGTCCGTGACGACTATCTCGTGGGACGTGATCGTCCGGCCGAGGTGGACCGGCGACGCCGTGCCGGTGAGGGTCCCGTCCGTCGCGCCTCGGTGATGCGTGATGTTCAGGTCCACGCCCGCGCACACCTTGCCCAGCGTGCTGGCGTGGATCAGCGCGCACCATGATCCCAGCGCCTCGGCGAACGCCGCCGTCGCGCCGCCGTGCAGGCGGCCCAGCGACTGGGTGTTGCCCGCCACCGGCATGGTGGCCACCACCCGCTGCGCCGACTGCTCCAGCACGCGGATACCCAGCTTCTCGTCGAGGGTGCCCAGCGTGATCGTCCACGGCTTCGTCGCCTCGCCACCGGTCGTCGGATCGCCGGTCATGCGGTCGCTGGTCATGCCGTCACCGTACGACGCCGTCCCGCACCGGCCCCAGGCCCTCGAAGAGAACGCTGGAGATCGTGCTGGCCAGCGCGTCGGCGGGCAGCGGCCCGCCGGGCCGGTACCAGTCGGCGAGAGAGTTGACCATGCCGAAGATGAGCCGGCTGATGACCTCGGGGTCGACGTCGTCGCGCAGGTCGCCCTCCGCGGCGGACTGCCGGACCAGCACGGCCAGGCGTTCGTCGATGTGCCTGCGTCGTTCCATCGCCGAACGCTCCAGGTCGCTGTTGCCGCGGACGCGCAGCAGGAGCGTGACGGCGGGCAGGTTGTCGGCGAGGATGCGCACGGCCGCCTCGACGGTGGTCCGCAGGCGGACGGAGCTGGGCTCGCCGTCCGTCGCGACCGACGCCGCCTCGACCGCCTCGCTCAGTCCCTCCAGCGCCTCGTCGAGGGCGGCCGCGAGCAGCGCCTCCTTGCTGACGAAGTGGTGGTAGACCGCCGACTTGGTGACGCCCAGCTCGGCGGCCAGGTCGCTGATCGACGTCGCGTCGTACCCGCGCTGGTTGAAGAGCGCGATCGCCGTCCGGAGCACCGCCTCGCGGTCGTGACCGGGGCGCCCGCGCGGACGGCGGACGGGCGCGCCCGCCGACATCGAGTCTGCCGCCGTCGCATCTGTGGTCATGGCGTCATCGTCCCAGACGAGGGAGGTCTGGCCGTGGAAGCGACCCCAACACACTGCACGCGACACGCCGACGGAGGCGTGCAGTGTGTCGGGGCGGTTCCGGGTCGTCAGCCGTCGGTCCCGCTGGCAGTCTTGGCGACCAGCGTCAGCACGTCGTACGTCGCCACCAGCTCGTCGTCCTGGTTGGTGACCGTCGCGTCCCAGCGCACCTCGCCGTAGTCGGCGGAAGATCGGGGCGTGATCTGCTTGACGGTCAGGCTCACCCGGATGGTGTCGTCCACCTTGACAGGGGTGAGGAACCGCAGGCCGTCGACGCCGAAGTTGGCCAGCACCGGGCCCGGATCCGGGTCCACGAACAGGCCGGCGGCCAGGGACACCACCAGGTAACCGTGCGCCACGATGCCGCCGAAGAACGGGTTCGCAGCGGCGGCCTCCGGGTCCGTGTGCGCGTAGAACGTGTCCCCGGTGAACTCCGCGAAGTGGTTGATGTCGTCGAGCGTGACGGTCCGCGTCGCCGTCTCGATGGTGTCGCCGATGCGCAGCTCCGCGAGCGACTTGCGGAACGGGTGCACGCCGTCGAGCACGCGGCGCGAGCCCGTGGTCCACCGGCCCGTGACCGCGGTGAGCATGTCGGGGGAGCCCTGGATCGCGGTGCGCTGCATGTGGTGCAGGACGGCGCGCACCCCGCCCAGCTCCTCGCCGCCGCCGGCGCGGCCCGGGCCGCCGTGCACGAGCATCGGCAGCGGGCTGCCGTGGCCAGTCGACTCGGCGGCGTCGTCGCGGTCGAGGATCAGCAGCCGGCCGTGCCAGGGGGCGAGCCCGCGGGCCACCTCGCGCGCGACCTGCGGGTCGTGGGTGGCGAGCGAGGCAACGAGGCTGCCCCGGCCGCGAGCGGCGAGCTCGACCGCCTCGGAGACCGACCCGAAGGTGAGCACCGTGGCAACTGGTCCGAACGGCTCCACGTCGTGCGGCTCGGCCGCGCCGGGGCGGGCCCGGAGCAGGACGGGGGAGAGGAAGGCCCCGCGTTCGGCGTCGGCGCCCACGACGTCGACGTGCGCCGGGTCGCCGTACACGATGTCGGCCGAGGTGCGCAGCGCCTCGATGGCCTTACGTACCTCGTCGCGCTGGCCGAGGCTCGCGAGCGCGCCCATCCGGACGCTCTCGTCGGCGGGGTCGCCGACGGTGATCCTGGCCAGGCGGGCGCTGATCGCCTCGACCACCGCGTCGGCAACCGGCTCCGGGACGATGACGCGCCGGATGGCCGTGCACTTCTGGCCGGCCTTGACGGTCATCTCGGTGACGACGCCCTTGACGAACAGGTCGAACTCGGGGTCCTCGGCCGTCACGTCGGGGCCGAGGATCGAGCAGTTCAGCGAGTCGGCCTCGACGCCGAGGCGGACGCCGCGGTGCAGCACGGTCGGGTGCTCGCGCAGGATCGCGGCGGTGTGCGCCGAGCCGGTGAACGCGACGGCGTCCTCCTCGCCGAGCTCGTCCAGCAGCGTGCCCGCGCTGCCGCAGACGAGCTGCAGGCTGCCCTCGGGCAGGATGCCGGAGGCGATGATCTGCCGGACCACCGCCTCGGTGACGTACGCCGTCTGGCTGCCGGGCTTGACGATGCTGGGCAGGCCCGCGAGGAACGCGGGGGCGAGCTTCTCGAGCATGCCCCAGACGGGGAAGTTGAAGGCGTTGATCTGCACGGCGACGCCGGGGCGCGAGGTGTACAGGTGCTGGCCCACGAAGGTGCCGCCCTTGCCGAGCGGTTCGAGCGCGCCGTCGAGCACCACGGTGTCGTTCGGGAGCTCGCGCTTGCCCTTGCTCGCGAAGCTGAACATCGTGCCGATGCCGCCGTCGATGTCGACCATCGAGTCGCGCCGGGTGGCGCCCGTGCGGAGCGAGAGCGCGTAGAAGTCGTCCTTGAACCCGCTCAGGTGCAGGGCGAGCTCCTTGAGCAGCGTCGCCCGCTCGTGGAACGTCAGCCGCCGGACGGCGGGGCCGCCGACGTCGCGGGCGTGGGCGACCAGCGCCGCGAAGTCGAGGCCGCGGCTCGAGACGCGGGTGACCTCCTGGCCGGTGACGGCGTCCAGCACCGGTTCGCCGTCGTCCGTCCCGCGGAACCAGCGGCCCGCGACGTAGCTCTCCAGCTGTGTGCTCACTGTACGCATCCCCTCGGAACGACCGATCGGCAGTGATCGGTGTCGGCCAGCCCGGGCCGTTGTGCAACCCGGTGCGGCTGTGTCAATCTAGTACAGAACGATCGGTCAGTAAATAGTCGCAGCCATGCCCTGGAGGTGCCATGTCGATAGTCGCCGAGCCCGAGCTCGAGGCGCGCTTTCAGGCCGTGATCGACCGCAAGGACCGCATCGAGCCCCGCGACTGGATGCCCGACGCCTACCGCCGGACGCTCGTGCGGCAGGTCGCCCAGCACGCCCACTCCGAGATCATCGGCATGCAGCCGGAGGGCGGTTGGATCGGCCGCGCACCGTCGCTGCGGCGCAAGGCGATCCTGCTGGCCAAGGTGCAGGACGAGGCGGGGCACGGCCTCTACCTCTACTCCGCGGCGGAGACGCTCGGCGTCTCGCGCCAGGAGCTCACCGAGATGCTGATCAGCGGCCGGCAGAAGTACTCCTCGATCTTCAACTACCCGACGCTCTCGTACGCGGACATGGGCACCATCGGCTGGCTGGTCGACGGCGCCGCCATCTGCAACCAGGTGCCCCTGTGCCGCACCTCGTTCGGTCCCTACGGGCGGGCCATGATCCGCATCTGCAAGGAGGAGTCCTTCCACCAGCGGCAGGGCTACGAGCTGCTGACGACGATGATGCGCGGCACCGACGAGCAGCGCGCCATGGTCCAGGAGTCGGTGGACCGGTTCTGGTGGCCCTCGCTGATGATGTTCGGCCCGCCGGACGACGAGTCGCCCAACACCGCGCAGTCCATGGCGTGGGGCGTCAAGACGCACACCAACGACGAGCTGCGCCAGCGCTTCGTCGACATGAGCGTGCCGCAGGCGAAGGCGCTCGGGGTGACCCTGCCCGACCCCGACCTGGTCTGGAACGAGGAGCGCGGCGCGCACGACTTCGGGCAGCCGGACTGGGCCGAGTTCTGGGAGGTCGTCAAGGGGAACGGCCCGTGCAACGCCCAGCGCGTGGCGCACCGCAAGAAGGCCTGGGACGACGGCGCCTGGGTCCGCGAGGCGGCGCTCGTTTTTGCGGTGCACGACGGCGGCGCGGGCGGCCCGGTCCCCGAGGCGGGCGTCACCACCGAAGAGACGGAGCGAGCATGACCAGTTCAGGCACGAGCAGCCAGATCCGCGGCGAGTGGCCGCTCTACGAGGTGTTCGTGCGCGGCAAGCGCGGCCTCAACCACGTGCACGTCGGTTCGCTGCACGCGCCGGACGACCAGCTCGCGCTGCGCCACGCCCGCGACGTCTACACGCGCCGCAACGAGGGCGTGAGCATCTGGGTGGTCCGCTCGTCCGCCATCACGGCGTCCAGCCCGGACGAGAAGGACCCGCTCTTCGCGCCCAGCGGGGACAAGGTCTACCGGCACCCGACGTTCTACGAGATCCCCGCCGACGTCCCGCACATGTAGGGCCTCGCACCTGTACCCCTCAGTACCTGTAGGGAGAGCACGACATGCCTGACGTCCGGACGCACGAGCCCGACGACCACGACAGCGCCTACTCGGGGCTGCTCGTCAACGACGCACACTGGGCCTTCGGGACCGACTTCGAGGACCCGCTCGCCGGTGTGGACACCACGGTGCCCGACGGCGTGGACCCGGTGACGCTGGCGACCTACTGCCTGATGCTCGGCGACGACGCCCTGGTGCTGTCCCAGCGGCTCGGGGAGTGGTGCAGCAACGCGCCGGACCTCGAGGAGGACATCGCGCTCTCCAACATCGCGCTCGACCTGCTCGGCCAGGCGCGGCTGCTGCTCGCCCGGGCGGCGGCCGCTGATCCTTCGCAGGTACCCGCCCTGCCCGACGGCTCGCCGGTCCCGGACGAGGACCGGCTGGCGTTCTTCCGCGACGCCCACCAGTTCCGCAACGTGCGGCTCGCGGAGGTCCCCAACGGCGACTTCGCGCAGACCGTCGTCCGGATCCTGCTGTTCTCCTCGTGGCGCCTGGCGCTCCTCGACCGGCTGTCTGACCGGCTGACCCAGAGCCGCGACGCCGTGCTCGCCGCCGTGGCCGCCAAGGGCGTCAAGGAGCTGACCTACCACCGCGACTTCGCCGGGCGCTGGTTCCTGACCCTGGCCCGCGGCACCGAGGAGTCGCGACGCCGGCTGCTCGCCGGGCTCGACGAGCTCTGGCCGTACTGGTCCGAGCTCTTCGAGACGCACGACGTCGAACGGGCCGCCGCGCTGTCCGGCGTCGGCGTCGACCCGGCGGAGGTCGCCGCCGACGTCGAGGCGGTGCTCGACCAGGTGCTCACGGCGAGCGGCGTCGACCGGCCCACGCTGCCGCCGACCCCGCTGCCGTCCGCCGGGGCCCAGGGGCACGATGCGCACCCGGTGCACCAGGGCCGCGACGGCGACCACACCGAGGCGCTCGCCGAGCTGCTCGCCGAGCTGCAGGTGGTCGCCCGCGCGCACCCCAGGGGGCAGTGGTGATCACTGTTCTCGACCGGGACCGCGCCCTCGCACGCGCACGCGAAGCCGCCTCCGCCGTCGTCGACCCGGAGCTGCCGATGCTCACACTGGCCGACCTCGGCGTCCTGCGCGAAGTCAGCGTCGGCGAGGACGGAGCAGTCGTCGCCGCGATCACGCCCACCTACTCCGGCTGCCCCGCCATGGCCGCGATGCGGGACGACCTCGTGCGCGAGCTGCGCGCCGCGGGCTTCACCGACGCGCGCGTGCGGGTGGTGCTCGAACCCGCCTGGACCACCGACTGGATCACGCCCGCCGGGCGGGCGGCGCTCGCGGCCGCCGGGATCTCGCCGCCCGGGCCCGCGCCGCGCCGGTCCGGCCCGGTGCCGCTGCGGCTCACGCCCACGCGGCGCGCCGTCCGCTGCCCGCGGTGCGGGTCGGACGACGTCGTGGTCGGCTCGGAGTTCGGCTCCACCGCCTGCAAGGCGCTGTACCGCTGCCAGGCCTGCCTCGAGCCCTTCGAGCACGTGAAGGAGATCTGACGTGACCGCCACGTTCCACACGCTCACCGTGACCGACGTCGAGCAGCTCACCGACGACGCGGCCGCCGTCACGTTCGACCTGCCCGACGAGCTGCGGGACGTCTTCGACTTCGCCGCCGGCCAGTCGCTGACGCTGCGGCGCACCGTCGCCGGCGTCGAGCAGCGCCGCAGCTACTCCATCTGCGCGCCCGCGGGCAGCGCGCCGCGGATCGGCGTCCGCGAGGTTCCCGACGGCCTGTTCTCGACCTGGCTGGTGCGGGAGGTGCGGCCCGGCGACCGGGTGGAGGTGCTGCCGCCGAGCGGTAGCTTCCGGGCCGACCCGGCGCAGGGCGGGCGGCACCTGTGCATCGCGGCGGGTTCGGGCATCACGCCGATGCTCTCGATCATGGCCACCGTGCTCGGCAACCCCGACGCGCGGGTGACGCTGCTCTACGGCAACCGCACCACCAGCTCCGTGATGTTCGCGGAGGAGCTCGCGGACCTCAAGGACGCCCACCACGACCGGCTGGACCTGGTCCACGTCCTGTCCCGGGAGCCGCGCGACGTCGAGCTGTTCTCGGGCCGGCTCGACGGCGACCGGCTGCGCGACCTGCTCACCCTCGTCGTGCCCGTCGGCGACATGGACCACGTCTGGCTCTGCGGGCCGTTCGGCATGCTCACCGAGGCCCGCGCGGTGCTGGCGGAGCTCGGCGTGCCCGCCGAGCGGGTGCACTTCGAGCTCTTCTGGGTCGACGAGCCCCCGCCCGAGCTGCGGCATCCGGACCGGGTGGTGGACGGCGCGACGAGCGAGGTGACCGTGATCCTCGACGGCCGGTCGACGACCAGCGCGATGTCGCAGGACAAGCGGCTCCTCGACGCCGCGCAGGAGGTCCGCGCCGACCTGCCCTTCGCGTGCAAGGGCGGGGTCTGCGGCACGTGCCGCGCGAAGGTCTGCGCGGGCGAGGTCGACATGGTGCGCAACTACGCGCTCGAACCGGAGGAGGTCGCCGCCGGGTTCGTGCTGACCTGCCAGACGTACCCGGTCAGCGACGAGGTCACCGTGGACTTCGACGCATGACCGGGCTGCGACGCATGAACGGCTTCGACGCATGACCGCGCCGTTGCTGGTCGAGGAGCACGACGACCGGGTGGTCCTGCGGCTGAACCGGCCGGACGTCCGCAACGCGATCGACCGGGCGATGGTCGAGGCCCTGCACGCAGCGTGCGCCGCGCTGGAGGCCGCGCCGCGGGTGGCGCTCCTGATCGGCGCCGGCGGCACCTTCGCCGCGGGGGCGGACATCGCCCAGCTCCGGGAACGACGGCGGGACGACGCGCTCGCCGGGATCAACTCCGGCGTCTTCGAACGGGTCCGGAAGCTGCCGATGCCCGTGATCGCGCTGGTCGACGGGTACGCGCTCGGGGGCGGCGCGGAGCTCGCCTACGCCTGCGACTTCCGGATCGGCACCCCCGCGACGAAGATCGGCAACCCCGAACCAGGCCTCGGGATCCTGGCCGCGGCCGGCGCCGCCTGGCGGCTCAAGGAGCTCGTGGGCGAACCCCTGGCCAAGGAGGTCCTGCTGGCCGGCCGGGTGCTCGACGCCCAGGAGGCGCTCGCGGTGCGCCTGCTCAACGAGGTGGTCGACGCCGGCGACCTCGAACCCGCCGGGCACCGGCTCGCCGACCGCATCGCCGCCCAGGCGCCGCTCGCCGTGCGGCTCACCAAGTCCGTCCTGGACGCGCCGCGCGACGCGCACCCGCTCGTCGACGACATCGCGCAGGCGGTGCTGTTCGAGACCCAGGAGAAGACGGACCGGATGACGGCGTTCCTCGAGCGCAGGAAGGGGAAGCGATGACCACGGAGACCTCGAGTACCCCGGGCGCGCCCAGCACCGACGTCGTCCCGCGGACCGTCGGCGTGTACGGCGGCGGCCGGATGGGCGGCGGGATCGCCCACGCCTTCGCCATCGCCGGGGCGGCCGTCACCGTGGTCGAGAACGACGCGACCTCGGCCCGGGCGGCCCGCGAGCGGATCGAGGCGAGCCTCGCCAAGGCGGCGGCCAAGGGTGCCAGGGAAGCCAAGGGCGCACGGCCCGCCGGCACGTTCGAGGTGGTGACCGACGCCGCGGCCCTGGCCGGGTGCGCGCTCGTCGTCGAGGCAGTGCCCGAGCTCGTGGATCTCAAGCACGACGTGCTGCGGCGGATCGCCGCCGTCGCCCCGGACGCGATGGTCGGCAGCAACACGAGCTCGCTGTCGATCGATGTCCTGGCCGAGGCGCTGCCCGACCCGTCCCGGCTGGTCGGCCTGCACTTCTTCAATCCCGTCCCGGTGAGCGGCCTGGTCGAGGTGGTGGTCGGACGGCGGACCGCGCCCGGTCTGGTCGAGTCGGCCCGCGGCTGGGTCGCCGGCCTGGGCAAGACCGCGATCACGGTCCGGGACTCGCCGGGCTTCGCCAGCAGCCGCCTCGGGGTCGCGATCGCGCTGGAGGCGATGCGCATGCTGGAGGAGGGCGTGGCCGACGCCGCCGACATCGACACGGCGATGACGCTGGGCTACCGGCATCCGGTGGGCCCGCTGCGCACCACCGATATCGTCGGGCTCGACGTGCGGCTGAACATCGCCGAGCACCTCGAACGCGAGCTGGGGCCACGGTTCGCGCCCCCGCAGGTGCTCCGGGACAAGGTCGCGGCCGGTGACCTGGGACGCAAGACCGGCAAGGGTTTCTACACGTGGTGACCGACCGACTGTCAGACCCACAGGTCACAGGGGTGACCCCTGTGTCTGACAGATCCGCACAGGTTTGACTCTGGAGGAGTTGTTATGACCGAGACCCCCGTCGTCGTCGACCGCAGGGACGCGGTGGCGACGATCACGCTGGACGACCCCGAGCACCGCAACGCGCTGACCGCCGCGGCCAAGGTGATGCTGCGCGACGCCGTCGCGGACATCGCGGCCGACGAGCAGGTGCGCGCGGTGGTGCTCACGGGGTCGGCCAGGGCGTTCTGCCTGGGGCAGGACCTCGGTGAGCACGCGAAGGCCCTGGAGGACGGCGCGGAGTCGGCGTTCGCGACGGTCCGCGAGCACTACACGCCCATCGTCCGGAACCTGCTGACCATGCCCAAACCGGTGATCGCCGCGGTGGGCGGCACCTGCGTCGGCGCGGGGCTCGGCCTCGCGCTGGCCTGCGACCACCGGGTCTTCGCGGAGGGAGTCAAGCTGGCGACCGCGTTCGCCGGGATCGGGCTGACCTTCGACACGGGCCTGTCGGTCACGCTGCCGCGCGCGGTGGGGGACGCCCGGGCGAAGGAGCTGATGCTGTTCGGGCGCACCTTCACGGCGGAGGAGGCCATCGCCTGGGGCATCTCGGGCGAGACGGTGATCGCCGAGGACGTCCTGCCCAGGGCCGTCGACCTCGCCAGGCAGCTCGCCGCCGGGCCGACCGCCGCGTTCGCGCAGAGCAAGCGCCTGATCGGGCACGCGCCGGGCCTCAGCCTCGACGAGGCGCTCGAGGCAGAGGCGCTCGGCCAGATCGCGTGCGGCGCGACGCGCGATCACGCGGACGCCGTCGCCTCGTTCCTGAACCGCGAGGTGCCGGTCTTCACGGGCCGGTGAGCGGGCGGTTGCTGCGCACGCTGCGTGACTTCGGTCCGTTGCCCTGAGATCGGTCAATCAACCGACCGATCTCAGGGCAACGGACCGAAGTCACGAGCCAAACCGTGCAAGGGACCGAAGTCACGAGCCGCGCGGCGGCTGCGCGGGAGGTCCGCGGCGCTGGCTCAGCTCGCGACGGCGATCCGCCGTCGGGCCGCGGGCAGCTTGCTGATCAGACCGTGCCGCGGGCTGAACAGGTAGACGAGCAGGAACGCGGCGCCCTGCACGAGGACGACGAGCCCGCCCGAGGCGGCGTCGAGCCAGTAGCTGAGGTAGATGCCCACCACCGAGCAGGCCGCCGACAGCACGGGCGCGATCACGAGCATGCGCCCGAACCGGTCGGTGAGCAGGTGCGCGGTGGCGCCGGGGATGATCAGCATCGCCACGACCAGGATCACACCGACCACCTGGAGGGCGACGACGGCGGTCAGCGCGAGCAGCCCGAGCAGCAGAGCCCCGAGGAACCGGGGCGAGAGCCCTATCGCGTGGGCGTGCATGGGGTCGAACGCGTACAGCGTCAGGTCGCGGCGCTTGAGGACCAGGATCACGAAGGCGATCGTGGCCAGGACGGCGATCTGGATCAGGTCGGGGTTGGAGACGCCGAGGATGTTGCCGAAGATGATGTGGTTCAGGTCCGTGTTGCTCGGCGTGACGGAGATGAGGACGAGGCCGAGCGCGAAGAGGGTCGTGAACACGATCCCGATCGCGGCGTCCTCCTTGATCCGGCTCGTGCCGCGGATCGCGCCGATGAGGGCGACGGCGAGGAACCCGAACACGAGGGCCCCGAGCGCGAACGGCGCGCCGAGCACGTAGGCGATCACCACCCCGGGCAGGACGGCGTGGGAGACGGCGTCGCCCATCAGCGACCAGCCGACCAGCACGAGCCAGCACGAGAGCAGCGCGCAGACGACGGCGGCGATGACCGTCGTCGCGAGAGCGCGGACCATGAAGTCGAACTGCAGCGGCTCCAGCAGGAGGTCGAGGAGGCTCATGCGGATCCCTCCCTGTCGAAGTTCCTGTCGCGGTCTCTGTCGGAGTCTCGGTCGAGCACGTCCAGCCCGAACGCGCGGGCCAGGTTGTCCGGCCGCAGCGCCTCCGCGACCCCGCCGTGGAACAGGACCCGGTGCAGCAGGAGCACCGCCTCGTCCGCGAGCCGGGGGAGGGCGTGCAGGTCGTGGGTCGAGACCAGGACGGTCCGGCCGTCGTCGGCGAGCTCCCTGAGCAGCCGCACGATCGTGGCCTCCGAGCGTTTGTCGACGCCGGCGAAGGGTTCGTCCAGCAGGAGGATCCGCGCGTCCTGAGCGATGCCGCGGGCGACGAACGCGCGCTTCCGCTGCCCGCCCGAGAGCTGCCCGATCTGCCGGTCGGCATAGCCGGTGAGCTCGACCCGCTCAAGGGCCTCGGCGACGGCGGCGTGGTCGGTGTGCCGGGCCCGCCGGGTCAGGCCCTGACGGCCGTAGCGACCCATCATGACCACGTCCCGGACGGAGACGGGGAAGGCCCAGTCGACGTCCTCGCTCTGCGGCACGTACCCGACCGCGCCCTGCTTGCGGGCCGCGACCGGGGCGGCGCCGTCGATCAGGACCGTTCCGGTGTCGGGGCGGACCGTCCCCATGATCGCCTTGAACAGCGTCGACTTGCCCGACCCGTTCATCCCGACGAGCCCGGTCACCCGGCCGGGGGCGACGCGAAGGGTCACGCCGTCCAGGGCCACCACCTCGCCGTAGCGGACGACGACGTCGGACACCTCGATGGCCGGGGTCCGGCTTGCTGGAGCCTGGTTCGCGGGGATCATGACTCGCTCCCGGTGAGGGCGTCGACGATCGTCGTGGCGTCGTACCGGATCAGGTCGAGGTAGGTTGGCACCGGCCCGTCGGCCGCGGAGAGCGAGTCGACGTAGAGGGTGCCGCCGAACGCCGCGCCGGTCGCCTCGACCACCTGCTGCATGGGCTTGTCGGAGACCGTCGACTCGCAGAACACCGCGGGGACGTGATTGGTCTCGACGAACTCGATGGCCGAGGTGATCTGCTGCGGGGTGGCCTGCTGCTCGGCGTTCACGGGCCAGATGTACTGCTCGGTCAGCCCGGCGTCACGCGCGAGGTAGGAGAACGCGCCCTCGCAGGTCACCAGCGCGCGCTGGTTCCCCGGCAGGGCCGACAGCCCCGTGACGAGCTCGTCCTGCACCTTCTGCAGCTTCGCCTGGTACGCGGCGCCGTTGGCCTCGTAGTCGGCGGCGTGCGCCGGGTCGAGCTCGGCGAACGCGTCGACCATGTTGTCGACGTAGAGCTGGACGTTCACCGGGCTCATCCACGCGTGCGGGTTCGGCTTGCCCGCGTAGGCGTCCTCCGTGATGTCCAGCGGCTCCACGCCGTCGGACACGACGACGTGCGGCACGTCCACCGACTCGACGAACTGCCCGAACCACGACTCGAGGTTGAGCCCGTTGTCCAGGATCAGGTCGGCCTCGGACGCCTTGGCGATATCGCGCGGCGTCGGCTCGTACCCGTGGATCTCCGCGCCGACCTTGGTGATCGACTCGACGCGTAGATGGTCGCCGGCCACGTTCTGCGCGACGTCCGCGAGCACGGTGAACGTGGTCAGCACCACGGGCCGGTCGTCGGCCCCCGAACCCTGCGCCGAGGCCGCGCATCCGGACATGGCCCCCGCGACCATGGCCATGACCATGGGCAGTGCGAGGCGGGCGGCGGCGACGGCGCGGCGAGTGCGGGGCATGGCACGACCCTAAAAGTTCGGACACCCGAACACAAGCGCTCGCAGACCCAAACTTCCGCCCGCGGCGGTCGTGAACGTGTGGATGGAGACAGATCAAGCCGGCCCAGGGATCTCGCCCGAGCCGCGCACGACGAGGCGGGTGGGCACCACGACCTGCCGCGCGGCGCTGGTGTCGCCCTCCAGGTGCGCGAAGAGCCGCTCCGCCGCGAGGCGGCCGATGCGGTCCGGGTCCTGCGCGATGGTCGTCACCGCGGGCTTCATGAGGTCGCCCGTCTCGACGTCGTCGAACCCGACCAGGGCGATGTCGTTCTCCCGGCCGAGCTGCTGCAGGGCCCGGATGGTGCCGATCGTGATCAGGTTCTGGCTCGAGAAGATCGCGGTCGGCGGGTCGGGGAGCGCGAGGAGCGTGCGGACGACGGCGGTGGCGCTCGCGTCGTCGTGCAGGCCGAGCACCATCAGGGCGGGGTCGGCGTCGATCCCGGCCGCGGCGAGCTCGGTCAGGTAGCCCTCCCGGCGCAGGCGCGCCGTCTCTATGCGTTCGAGGTCGCCGAGGAACGCGATCCGCCGGTGCCCGTACGAGACCAGGTGGCGGACGGCGTCGCGTGCGCCGTCGACGTTCCCCGTCACGACGCAGTCGGTCTCTATGCCGTGCGGCGTCCGGTCGACGCACACCAGCGGCGTCCCGCGGTCGACGTGCACCCGCAGGTACGACTGGTCGTCCCGGACCGGCGTGACGATGAACCCGTCCACCCGGCGCCGGGCGAGCGCGGTGACCGCCCGCAGCTCCGCGGCCGGGTCGTCCTCCAGGCTCGCCGCGAGCACCGCGTACCCGTACTCGGTGGCGACCCGCTCGATCGCCCGGTGCACCTGCGCGGCGAACGGGTTCGCGACGCTGGAGACCAGGAGGCCGAGGGTGCGGGAGCGGCCGTCGGACCGGCGCAGGTTGCCGGCCTGCAGGTCCGGCTCGTAGTGCAGGTCCGCCGCGGCGCGGTTGACGCGCTCGGCGGTCGCGGGGGAGACGTTGGGCTCGCCGTTGATGACCCGCGAGACGGTCTTGATGCCGACGCCGGCGACACGCGCCACGTCGCGCATCGTCGGCCGCCGCTGGCGCACCGCCGGCGAGGAATCGTCTGACACCGATGTCATATCTGGACCGCTCCTTTGCGTTGTTGCCTTGACCCTACCGGCACTTTCGGTTAAACATGGACCTGACAACGTTGTCGGGCAACCGGCCCCACGAAGGAGTTCGACGGTGAACACACTGACCAATGACCGACCCGCGCTGCGGCGCGGAATCGCGCTGACCGGCGCGATCGCACTCGGGGCGCTCGGCCTCACCGCGTGCGGCGACAGTGACAGCGGTGACAACGGTGTCGGCGTCTCGCTGATCGTCAAGACGACGACCAACCCGTTCTTCGTCGCGATGCAGGACGGCGCGGAGGCGGCCGCCGTCGACCAGGGCGTCAACCTGACCATGGCCGCCGGCAAGGCGGACGGCGACGAGGAGACGCAGATCCAGGCGATCGAGAACGCGATCGCCCGGGGCGACGCGGGCATCCTCATCACGCCGAACGGCCCGTCCGTCGTGGACGCGCTGAAGAAGGCGCGCGACGCGGGCCTGTACGTCATCGCGCTGGACACGCCGCCGGACCCCGCCGACGCCGTCGACATCACGTTCGCCACCGACAACCGGCAGGCCGGCGTGCTGATCGGGGAGTGGGCGGCCGCCCAGCTGGACGGCGAGAAGGCCACCATCGCGCTGCTCGACCTCTTCGACGACAAGGTCGTCTCGGTCGACTACGACCGCGACCAGGGCTTCCTCGAGGGCATGGGCATCGACGTCGCCGATCCCGCTGTCAACGGCGACGAGGCCCCGACCGGCACGTACAGCGGCGGGGACTACGAGATCGTGGGCAACGAGGCGAGCCAGGGCGCCGAGGACGGCGGGCGCACCGCGATGGAGAACCTGCTCACCAAGAACCCGGACGTCAACGTCGTCTACACGATCAACGAGCCGGCCGCGTACGGCGCGTACCAGGCGCTGGAGGCCGCGGGCCGGGAGAAGGACGTCGTCCTGGTCTCGGTCGACGGCGGCTGCGCGGGCGTCGACAACGTGAAGGAAGGCGTCATCGGCGCCACGAGCCAGCAGTACCCGGTGAAGATGGCCGAGCTGGGCGTCGAGGCGATCGCCGAGCTGGCCGAGTCGGGTACCAAGCCCGAGACCACCGAGGGGCTCGACTTCTTCGACACCGGCGTCGCGCTCGTGACGGACACGCCCGCCGACGGCGTCGAGTCCATCGACTCGGCCGCCGCGACCGACCTCTGCTGGGGCTGACGATGAGCACATCCACCCTGCCCGCCGCCGCTCACGAACCGGCGCACGACGCGGCCGCCGAGTTCCTCGACCGCCGGACCCCGCTCGAACGCGCACGCGGCGTGCTGCACCGCTACCCGGCGCTGAGCCCGGCGATCGTGCTCGTCGTGTCCGTGATCGTCTTCGGCCTCCTCAACGACCGGTTCTGGGCGCCCGCGAACCTCTCCCTGATCACGCAGCAGGTCGCGGTGGTGGGCACCCTCGCCGTGGCCCAGACGCTCGTGATCCTCACCGCGGGCATCGACCTGTCGGTCGGCGCGACGATGGTCCTCGCCTCGATGGTCATGGCCCAGATCACGACCGCCGCCGGGGCGTCGCCCGTGGTGGCGCTGCTGCTCGGGCTGGTCGTCGGCCTCGCGGCGGGCGGCGTCAACGGGCTGCTCGTGACCCGCTTCAAGCTGCCACCGTTCATCGCGACGCTGGGCACGCTCAACATCTACCTCGCGGTCACGCTCCTGTACTCGCACGGGGCCACCGTGCGCGGCGGGGACATGCCGGCGGCCATGACGTGGACGGGCACCACGTTCCCGGTGTTCGGCGTGCGGGTCTCCACGGGCGTGATCCTCATGCTCGCCGCCTACCTCGTGGTGGCGTTCGTGCTGGGGCGCACCGCCTGGGGTACGCACGTGTACGCCGTCGGCGACGACCGCGACGCCGCGCGGCTGTCGGGCATCAGCGTCCACCGCGTGCTGATCAGCGTGTACCTCGCCGCCGGGGCGATGCTCGCGCTCGCCGCCTGGATCCAGATCGGGCGGGCCAACGCCGCGAGCCCCAACGTCGGCATCGACATGAACCTCGACTCGATCACCGCCGTCGTCATCGGCGGGACGAGCCTGTTCGGCGGCCGGGGCACGGTCTGGGGCACCCTGCTCGGCGCGCTGATCGTCGGGGTGTTCCGGAACGGGCTGTCGCTCGCCGGGCTCGACGTGCTCTACCAGACCCTCGCCGTCGGCGTCCTCGTGATCGTCGCGGTCTCCCTCGACCAGTGGATCCGGAAGGTGCGCAAGTGACTACCACCGACACCGGCACGGCCCCCGACGCGACGAGCGCAGCGGCCGGCGGGCCGGCCGCCGACGAGCGGAAGCCCGTCCTCCAGGCACGCGGGCTCGTCAAGACCTTCGGCCACGTGGTCGGGCTCGACGGCGTGGACATCGAGCTCTACCGCGGCGAGGTGCTCGCGATCATCGGCGACAACGGCGCCGGCAAGTCGACGCTCGTCAAGTGCCTGACCGGCGCCGAGGTCCCGGACCGGGGCGAGGTCCTCCTCGACGGCCGGCCGGTCCACTTCAAGCGGCCGCAGGACGCGCGGGCGGCCGGGATCGAGACCGTCTACCAGACGCTCGCCGTCGCCCCGTCGCTCGACGTCGCCGCGAACCTGTTCCTCGGCCGCGAGGTGCGCCGCAAGGGCCCGCTCGGCTCGGTGCTGCGCATGACCGACCGCGCGGGGATGCGCGAACGGGCTCGTCGTGAGCTGCGCGAGCTCGGCATCTCGACGCTGCAGGACGTGACGGTTCCCGTCGAGAACCTGTCCGGCGGGCAGCGTCAGGCGGTCGCCGTCGCTCGGGCCGCGGCCTTCGGCTCGAAGGTCGTCGTCCTCGACGAGCCGACGGCGGCCCTCGGCGTCCGCGAGTCGGGCCAGGTGCTGGAGCTGGTGCGCACCCTGCGCGACAAGGGCGTGCCGGTGATCATCATCAGCCACAACATGCCGCAGGTCTTCGAGGTCGCGGACCGGATCCACATCCAGCGGCTCGGCAGGCGCGCCGCGACGATCACGCCGCAGTCGCACACCATGACCGAGGCGGTGGCGATCATGACGGGCGCCGCGGAGGGCTGACGAGATCCCCTCCGGCCACGGCCCGGGCGGTGTCCGCGGGTGCGGACACCACCCGGGCCGTGGCCGACGGCAGCCGGTCAGGCCGTGGCGACGTCGGTGGCGACTTCGGTAGTGACGTCGGTGGTCACGGCGAGCTGACGGCCGGCCGCAAAGTCGGCGGCCAGGGCCTGGAGGCGCGCGTCCGCCAGGGACACGGAGTCCGAGCCGAGCAGCTGGTGCAGCGGCGCGTCGCCGGTGGTCGCGACGGCGATGATCGCCGCTGCGGCCTTCGCGGGGTCGCCGAGCTGCGTCCCCGGCATGTCCAGGTGCTGCTCGACCATCTCGCGGACGGCGGGGTAGGCGTCGCTGGTCGACGAGGGCAGGCCGAGCGAGACCGGGCGCAGGAAGTCGGTGCGCATGTAGCCCGGCTCGACGGTGCTCACCCGGATGCCGTGGTCAGCGACCTCGGCGGCCAGGGACTCCGAGATCGCCTCCAGGGCGAACTTGCCGGCGCCGTACAGGCCCCAGCCGGGGAAGGGCACCAGCCCGACGATCGAGGACACGTTGATGACGTGGCCGCTGCGGTTCGCCCGGAAGCCCGGCAGCACCGCGCGCAGCACGTTCCAGACGCCGAAGACCTGGACGTCGAACATCGTGCGGGCGTCGGCGTCGGAGACCTCCTCGACGGCGGCGAGGTAGCCGTACCCGGCGTTGTTCACGACGACGTCCAGGGTGCCGAAGCGCTCCGTGGTGGCGGCGACCGCCTGCGCCACCTGGCTCTCGTCGGCGAGGTCGACCGCGAGGGGGAGCAGGCGGGTCGTGTCGGTGCCGTCGAGGGCGCCGGTCAGGCGCTCGGTGGAGCGGGTGGTCGCCGCGACGTTGTCGCCGCGCTGGAGCAGCTGCCGGACGAGCTCGAGCCCGAGGCCGCGTGAGGCGCCGGTGACGAACCAGGTGGCGGGGCGGTCGGTGGGGTAGGTCATGGTGGTCTCCTTGGAGTGCGGGGTGGGGAGTGCTGAGTGGCTGTCCGGCTCGTTTGCCGGCACATCAAGACTCCGTCCGGGAGACCCGCTCCAGGCGCTCATAGCTGGCCCCCCTCGTCCTGGACCGGCCGTGACTAGGACGCAGAGGTCCTGGTTGGGGACGCCGGGCGTGGACCGGGGTGGCCACAATGAAGGCATGTCGGAGAAGAACACGGAGCTGGCGGACTTCCTGCGCCGGGCGCGGGGTCAGGTCGACGCGTCCCGGGCGGGTCTGCCCGCGGACGGCAGGGTGCGCCGGGTGCCGGGCCTGCGCCGCGAGGAGGTCGCGTTCCTGGCGGGCGTCTCGACCGACTACTACGCACGGCTGGAACAGGGCCGGCGCATCGTGCCGTCGCCGTCGGTGGTCGACGCCATCGGCCGGGCGCTCGCTCTGGACGAGGCGGGACGCGCCCACCTCGCGGACCTGATCGGCCTCGGCACCGCGACGCCGTCGCCGCGCACGCGTCCCGTCCAGCGGGTCCGCCCGGGGCTGTACCAGCTGCTCGACGCCCTGGCCGACGTGCCGGTGCTGGTGCTGGGACGCCGCGCCGACGTGCTCGCGCAGAACCGGCTGGGCAGGGCGCTCTTCACCGACTTCGAGCGGTTCCCCGCCCCGCAGCGCAACTACGCGCGCTGGATGTTCCTCGACGAGGACGCGCGGTCGCTGTTCGTCGACTGGGAGGAGCAGGCCCGTGTCGCCGCGGAGAACCTGCGCCTGGAGGCGGGGAACGACCCGGCGGACCGGGCGACGGCCGAGCTCGTCGCGGAGCTCCGGGAGTCCAGCGCCGAGTTCGACAGGTGGTGGGACGAGCACCGGGTCAACCAGCGCACGCACGGGTCCAAGCGGCTGCGGCACCCGCTGGTCGGAGACCTCACGGTCGAGTACGAGACGCTGATGCTCCCCGGCGACCCGCACACGACGCTGTACGTCTACTCGACCGAGGCGAGCTCCCCGTCGCAGCGAGCGCTGAGCCTTCTCGCGAGCTGGTCGCTGACGGGTGAGGGTGCCGCGCCTTCTGTCTGAGTGCCCGGTCAGCCGCGCGAGGGCAAGGCTGCGATTCCGGCGCCTCGAGCCCGGGCTCTCGTGCGCGTAGTGCTGTTTCGGTAGGTGCCGGGTGGGCTGAACGAAATTCAGCGGACCTGGCACCCTCTCACCGAGTCCACCTTGCCCACCGCGCCGTACCGCAGCGGCGCCGCGCCTGGTTCTGCCCGGCCGCGGGCCACCACAGCGGCGGCCGTCCCGGCGGCGACGAACAGGACGGCCAGACCCAGCCAGCCCACCGTCCCGTGCTCGATGGCGGTGGCCGTCACGAGCGCGGGGGCGACCATCGACGCGACGGCGTAGCCGGTCTGGCTCAGGCCCTGGTACGCGCCGGCGTGCTGGGGGTCGGCCAGCTCGAAGGCCATGCCCCAGCCGCCCGCCTCGCCGAGGATCTCGCCCAGGGAGTGGGCGAGGGCGGCGACCACCAGCAGCGCGCAGGCGGCCGCGAGGTTCCCGTACCCGGCCAGCGCGTACAGGACGCAGGCCGCCGCGAGCAGCCACGACGCGCGCCGGACGGTGACTCCCGCGTGGCGGACGTCGTGCGTGCCGCGCGACGCACGCACCTGGAGCAGGGCCACGACCACGGTGTTGAGGACGAGCAGCACCGCGACCATCGCGGTCGGGGCCTCGGTGGTGGCCACCCAGAGCGGGACGCCGACGGTCTGGAGGCCGAAGTGCATGGCCACCACCGCGTTGCAGGCCACGGCGGCGACGTACCGGCGGTCCCGCCACGGCGAGGACCCGCGCCGTGCGCCGGCAGCCTGCTCGTCGTCGGCCTGCTCCGTGGCGACCTGCTGGACCATCCTGGCGGCGAGCTCGGGGACCTGGCGGCCGAGCCGCGCGAGCGGCAGGGCGGCCAGCAGGAGCAGGACACCGACCGAGATCATCGCCGTCCGGTACGCGGCGGGGGTGTCCACCAGCAGGGCCGCCGCGGCGGCCATCGTGCCCAGGCCGATGAACACGTTGGTGACGACGCGCATGCGGGCGCGGACCTCTACGCGCTCGGGCCCGGTGTACCACCGCGCGAGCATCGCCTGCTTGGACGAGCCGCTCGCCGAGCGCAGGCCGATGGCGAGGCTCGCGACCAGGGTGAACACCACGGCGTCCGACGCGAGGGTGTACGCGAGCATCGCCAGCCCGTTCAGGCCCGTGGCCCAGGCCTGGACGTGATGGGCGCCCACCCGGTCCGACAGCCACCCGGCCCCGTAGGCGGCCAGCACTCCCACACCGCCCGCGATGCCCAGGCCGAGGCCCACCGTCGTGGCGCCGAGCCCGATGACGCGCGTGAAGTACAGGGCGCTGACGGTGTAGAAGACGCCGCTGGACAGGGCGAACGCCATGGTGCTGAGAGTCAGGGAGCGGGCGACACGGTCGCTGGGGAAGAAGGTCTGCTGCACGCCCCTTTGTCCGCCGCGGAGGGCATCCAGTTCAACTGATGTAGCGTGCGGCTTCATGGAACGCCAACGGACCGGCGGGCTGATCGAGTACGAGCTCGCCGGGATGGACGTCGCCGACGTGCGCTTCGCGGTGTCGCCGCTCACCGAGCTCACCCTGTCCCTGCGCACGTTCCGCGACCCCGGCCGCTACCCGGTGCACCTGCCCTGGCTCCAGCGCACCGAGCAGGCCCGCTCCGCGCTGGACCTGCCGCTGCTGCGGGCGCTGACCAACTCCGTGCTGTGGACGCCCGACTACCTCACGCCCCGCCCGTACAGCCCGCTCACCCGCATCGGGGACGAGCTCGCCGCCGTCGAGAACATCCACCTCCCGCGGATGGTCGACGACCTGCGCGCCGTCCACCCCGACGTGCTGCCCGCGCCGCTGCGCGGCGCCCCCGGGACGGTCCGCGAACGCATCGCGACGGCCCTGCGCACGTACTGGGACACCTGCTTCGAGCCCTGGTGGCCGCGCATGCGCGCGGTCCTCCAGGCCGACGTCGTCCACCGCGGGCAGGTCATCTCCGCCTACGGGACGGCGGCCATGTTCGCCGACCTCAGCGACCGCGTGCGGCTGGTCGACGGCGTCGTACGCGTGCGCCTGGGCACCGACGCCCGGTTCCGGCGGCCCACCACCGGCGAAGGCCTCACCCTCGTGCCGACGCTGTTCACCCGCGGGGCCACAGCCCCGATCTCACCGGAGGAACCGCCCGTCGTGATGTACGGCGCCCGCGGCGTCGGGACGCTCTGGCAGGCCGAGCCCCGGCGCGCGCCCGCGGCGCTCGCGGGCCTGGTGGGTGCGCCCCGCGCCGGCCTGCTCACGGTCCTGGCGGCGCCGGCGTCGTCGACCGAGCTGGCGGGCCGGCTCGGGGTGACGACGTCCGCCGTCAACCAGCACCTGCGGGCGCTGCGCGACGCAGGCCTGCTCACCAGTGCGCGGCACGGGCGTTCGGTCCTGTACCTGCGTTCCGAGCTGGGCGATGCCCTGGTCGCCGGAGTCGGTGTGGGCGGCAGCGCGGACGGGGCGAGCACCCCGGCCTGAGCCCGCTCACTGGAGGCGTCGGAGGTCCTGCGCGATCTCGACGGTCAGCTCCACGGCCCGGGCGGCGAGCGGGGAGAGCGTCCGGTGCGCCCGGCGGAGCAGGTAGAGCTCGCGGTGCGCCACCGCGGGGCGCAGCTCGTGGATGCTCAGCGTCTCGTCGGTCGTCGCCCCGGCGCCGTGGATGGCCAGCCAGGGGAGGATCGCCGAGCCGAGACCGGCGCGGGTCATCGAGAGCACCGCCTCGTTGCCGCCCGCCCGGAACATGTACTCGGGCCGGACGCCGCTCGCGGCGAGCGCCTCCTCGAGGGCCGGCTGCGCGCAGTCCGGCGGCCAGGCGACCATCGGCGCGCCGTCGAGCGCGGCGAGGTCCACCGGGCCGTCGGGAAAACGTCCGCGGGCGGCCACGAGGAAGTACGGGTCGTCGAGCAGCTTGACGTACTCGACGGCGGCGTCGTCCTTGTGGACGTCGTAGAAGAGCAGGTCGACCCGGGCGAGGTCCGGGGAGTCGGACTCGTCCTCGGAGAGCCGGATCTCGCAGCCGGGGAACTCGTCGAGGAGCCTGCGGACCAGGACCGGGAGCAGGGTGTTGGACACGCTCTGGAAGGTGCCGATCGTGAGGCGGCCCTCGCCGGCCTTGAACCCTTCGACGGCGGCGTCCAGCGCGTCGGCCCTGGCGAGGAGCTCGGCGGCGTGCACCTGCACCACGCTGCCGAGCGGAGTGAGCTGGACGGGGCGCGGGCCGCCCGGCCGGTCGAAGACGCGGCCGCCGACGGCGCGCTCGAGGCCGGCGATGTGCTGGCTGACCGTCGACTGGGTGTACCCGAGCCGGGCGGCCGCCCGGCCGAACGAACCCTCGCCGATGACGAAGGCGAAGGTCGCGAGATGCCGGAGCTCGACGTCGGTCATGGCAGCGAGGGTATATCGCCAGAGCCGATCGTCACCATCGGATTTCATCGCTTTTCACGATGACGGCGCGGTCTTAGCGTTGCTGCCATGACCACACACATTCGATCGGCGTTCTGGCTCCCGGTCTTCGACGAGCTGGCGGACCCGCGGGTGGTGGCACGGCTCGCGGCAGAGGCCGAGGAGGTCGGCTGGGACGGGTTCTTCCTCTGGGACCACATCGCGTGGGCCGCGCCCGTGCAGCAGGTCGGCGACCCGTGGATCTCGCTCGCGGCGGCGGCGACCGCTACCGAGTCGATCCGGCTGGGGCCGATGGTCACGCCGGTGGCGCGCCGTCGGCCCGTGAAGCTGGCCCGGGAGACGGCCTCGTTGGACCAGCTCTCCGGCGGCAGGCTGACTCTCGGCGTCGGGCTGGGCAGCGACGTCTACGGCGCGGAGTTCGTCAGCACCGGGGAGGCGGTCGACGCGCGGGTCCGGGCGGAGCTGCTGGACGAGACGCTGGACATCCTCACCGCTGCCTGGTCGGGTCTGCCCGTGCGGCATCGCGGCAAGCACTACGTGGTCGACGACATCACCTTCCTGCCCACGCCCGTGCAGGAGCGGCGGGTGCCGGTCTGGGTCGCGGGCTACGCGGGCCGCGTCAACCCGATGCGCCGCGCGGCGAGGTTCGACGGCTACTTCCCGATCGGTTTCCGGCACCCCGACCAGATAGCGGAGCTGCGTGAGACGATCAGCGGCCGCCGGCCGGACCCCTCGGCGCCCTACGACCTCGTGGTGCCGGTCGCGCCGGGCGCGGACCCCACCGAGTACGCCGCCGCAGGCGCCACCTGGTGCCTGACGGAGCTCGACCCGGACGAGATGACGCTCGACCACGTACGGGGAGTCCTGCGGGACGGACCTCCCACCACTTCGCGCAGTGAGGCGGTAGCACGATGAGCACCTTCGTGCTGATCCACGGCGGCGGAGACGTCGGCTGGCACTTCCACCGGGTGGAGGCCGAGCTGCGGGCGCGCGGGCACGACGTCGTAGCCCCCGACCTTCCCGCCGACGACGACTCGAAGACCCTCGTGGACTACGCGGACGTCGTCGTGGAGGCCGTCGGATCGAGGCGGGACCTCGTCGTCGTCGGCCACTCGTTCGGCGCGTTCACCGCGCCGCTCGTGGCCGAACGTCTGCGTGCGGACGCGCTGGTCCTGCTGGCCGGGATGATCCCGGCGCCGGGGGAGTCGCCGGACGACTGGTGGGCGAACACCGGCTACGGGAGCGCGGTGGCGGAGGCGGCCGAGCGGGACGGTGGCCTGACCGGCAGCGCGGACCCGTACGTGAGCTTCTATCACGACGTGCCGCGGGAGATCGCGGACGAGGCGATGAGCAAGGAACGTGCGCATCCGTCGAGCGCCGCGTCGGCGGCCCCCTGGCCCTTGGCCGGGTGGCCCGACGTGCCCACCCGGTTCCTGCTCTGCAGCGAGGACCGCTTCTTCCCGCCGGACTTCTTCCGTCGGCTGGTTGCCGACCGCCTGGGCATCGTGCCCGACGAGATCGCCGGCAGCCACTGCGTCGCGCTGGGCCGGCCCGTGGAGCTGGCGGACAGGCTGGAGGCGTACGCGGCCGCGGTGACCGCGTAGCCGTCGATGGATCGAGGAGCGGGGGATTCGTCCCCTACGGTGCTCTATCCGCATCTATGCTCTCTCCATGCCGCGCGATCCGGACGATGGCTCCGCACTCGTCTTCGACCTGGTCGAGCACGACGAGCCTGGTCCGCAAGGGACGTCCGCGGCCCCCGGTGCGGACGGAACGGTCCAGGTGGTGGCCTTCGCTGTCCCGGACGACGCCGACGGCGAGCCGGACGTACCGCCGGCACGTGGGGCGGGCGCCTGGTGGCGAACCGTCCCGACGGTCGCGGCGGTCCTGGCGATCGTGCTCGGGACGGGCATCGCCTCGGACGGCGTGCGGGACGCCGCGCGGATCGAGCGGATGCGCGACTTCGGCGGCTTCGTCGAGGACGTGTCGACGCCGCTCACGGAGCAGTGGGTGTGGGACGGGGCCGTCGGCACGGGCCCGGGCTGGGACGGGGCCGACGCGGCGGTTCTCGGTGACGTCCTCGCGTTTCAGTCCGGCCGTGATCTGGTCGCGCTCGATCCAGCGACGGGCGAGGGCGCCTGGGTCGTCCCGCTCGGCGACGATCCGGCGTGCGGGCCGAGAGGTGTCTCGCCCTACGAGGGCACGTCGGCGCCGTCGGTATCGATGATGGTGTGCGTGTCCGGTGCGGCCGCGGACCGTGTGGTCGTGACCGTGCGGCCCGACGGCACCGTCTCCGCACCGCGGACGCTCGACCCCTCGGACACGCGCCGACACGGCCCGGCCCGGCCGGGACCCGACGGAACCGTCCTGCGGGCCACGCGGATCGGGCCGGAGTCACGGGTGGACCTGGGCGACGCCGATTGCATGGAGACAGGGGGGTGCAGCGGGACCGTGACCGCCGGGCGGGATATCGAGCTGCGGGCCGAGGGCGCCGTCACGGGGCAGGAGCTCTGGACCGTTACCGTTCCGTTCGAGGAGGCGGACGCCTGGGAGTGCACGGACGCTTCCTGGGAGGAACCGAACGACGGGCCGGCCTTCGACGGGAAGCTTCACCCGGACGCGTTCGGGGCGCGGGTCACCGTCGACCTCGTGCAGCTGTACGGGTGCGGCGTCGAGGCCGCAGTCACCCCGGGCGGAGTGCTGCTGGATCCTGAGCCCGAACCGGGGACGGGCCACGTGGAGAGTCTTGCACCGGGTGGTTACGCATGGCTGGACTACCGCGGTCCGGGACGCACCGTCGTCTACGGTGACGACGGCGCCGTCGTCGTCGACCTTGCCGGTTACGTGCGCGGCCCGAGGGCCGCGGACGGAGCCGGGCCGGACACGTTGCTCGGAACCGACGAGACGGGGCAGCGCCTGATCGCCTACGCCGCGGACGGTGTACCACGATGGGAGGTCGAGATGCAGGCTCTCGAACAACGGTTCCTCGCACAGGTGGGCCGGACGGCGGTGGTCGCCTCGCTCGGCGACACCGACGTGCGCGGGCTCGACATCGACACGGGCGCGGAACGGTGGCGGTGGGACGTCTCCGCGGACGGCGATGAGGCGCTCGAGACCTTCACCGACGGCCGGGCGGTGCTGCTGCACCTGATCGAGGCCGATTCCGGTGTCCGCCGGATGGTGTCGCTCGACGCGGCGACCGGCGAGCTGCTCTGGCGGGAGAGCGACGAGGCTGCCGCGAGCAGGATCGAAGCCGTCAGGAGCGGACTCGACGACGAGCAGATGCCCGTCCTGGTGCTGGTCGCGGTGGACGGGCACGTGCTCGAGGTCAGCGGCACCGGCGTCCGGGGGCTCGGATGAACCCGACGGAACCCCAAGACGATGTCTCGACCGACTGGTGGGACCACCGGCCGGCGTTCTCCGTGTCCGACAAGGGGTCGCGGATCACCGGGCTGGTGCCGGGTCGCCCTGCTTGGCATCCCGCCCCGCACCTGTTGGGCGCGGCCCTGCTGTGCTTCGCGGTGTGGGCGGCCGTGGCGCTGCTCGGTTCGTCGGTGCTCTGCGGCGGGACGTCCGGGGAGTGCCTCACCGACGTCGGCCAGGGCTGGCTGATCGGCGGCGTCGTCGTCCTCGGCTACCTGGCCCTGCTGGCCACGGTCGGCCTCGCCGAACGAGCGCGTGAGCGCTTCGGGCAGCGGCGCGCGGCATCGCTCTTCTACCTGACGCCGCTGCTCGCGGGCATCGCCGTGGGCTCGGGCGCCGGGGTGGCGTTGGCGCTCGGCCCGTCGTGGTCGGAGGGGGCGCGACGGGCGCTCGATGGCGTGCCCGGCACGGAGGCGGTGCTCGTCTCGGCGGTCGTGACGGTGCTTGCCGCCGTCTGGGGCCTGGTCGTCGCGGCCCAGCTTCCTGCGGCGCTGCGCCATGCGCGGCAGCGTCAGGAGACCATCGAACGTCTTCGACGAGACGGGCACCGGTACGCGGGCACCGTGCGGCTCGGCGAGGTCAGCTTCTGGTTGCACAACGATCCGGAGCTCGACGTCACCGTCACCTACGACTCGCCGGCGGGGCGGCACGAGGTGGCGGCTCGCATGCGCAGCTCTACCGAGCGGGTGCCGAAGGACGGGAGCAAGGTGATCGTCCTCACCGATCTTCGGGGTGCTGTCCATGTCGAGCTCGATCCTGACGTCGAGCACGTCTTCGAGCCGGAGGAACGGTATTCGCCGTCGGAGTAGGAGGCCGTCGAGCAGACCACGTCGAGCACGGTGCCGCTGGACCGTGCCGCCCGTCGTGGGCTGTGATCTGCGGAGTGGGCGGTGACACCCCCCTTCTGGTCGGGCGCAGGGCTGGAGTTGGGGTAGTATTTCCGTCGGCCCCAAAGGGCCAAAACCGGTAGTGTCGAGCATGCTCGAAACGACCGCGGGCTGTGGCGCAGCTTGGTAGCGCACTTGACTGGGGGTCAAGGGGTCGCAGGTTCAAATCCTGTCAGCCCGACAGATCGCCCCTCACCTGTTCACGCAGGTGAGGGGCGTTTTTCATGCCGTCTCTTCGGCATCCTCGTCGCCCTCTCCCGGCCCCTTCTTATGGCCACTTTGTGACCACCAAGCCCCGAACCTGGCGCCGGCGTCGGTCAGCGCTCGGTGATCCGGGTGCAGGTAACGAGCGGTCATCGCCGGGTCCTGGTGGCCCGCTACCCGCTGGAGCACGTGGAGCTGCACACCGCTGTCAGCCATCCAGGTAAGGGCCGTGTGCCGGAGCCCGTGCCGGACGAGGCCGGCGATGCCGAGGTCCTTCACGAGCTGGTCCCAGTTCGTGGCGTCACGGAGCGTGGCAGTGGTGATCGTGCCGCCGCGCGGTCCCTTGATCAGGGGCGAGTCGTCAGGCCGGCCAACAGCCGTCAGGCGTTCGAGCGTCTCGCGAGCCGGCTCGATGATCGGCACGACACGGTTGCGCCGGCCCTTGGTGGACTTCACGATCAGACCGCCCCGACCCGGGTACTTCTGTCGGCGCACGTAGATCAAGCCGGCTTTGAGGTCGACGTCACCGACGACGAGCCCGGACACCTCACTGATCCGCATGCTCGTCGTCGCGAGCAGCAGCACCATGTCTCCCCAGCACTGATCCCCGCCCGCTTCCACGACGGCGGCCACGAGCTTGTCCAGCGTCGCCACGTCCGGCAGCGCCAGCTCACGAGGGTTGACGTCGGACCCGTCCTTGACCTGGCCCGGTTGCTTGCGCCGAGCACGATCCTTGGCCGGATTCCTCGGCAGCAGACCATCCCGCACCGCGTCATCCAGGACGTGGACCAGCGCCGCAACCGTGTTCTTCACCGTCGAGTGACCGGAAGTCTTCTCCCATCGATCGATGGCGCGATCGATCAGGCCGGCCGTGATCATCCCGACCGGAAGGTGCCCGAGCTCCGGGATCACACGCAGTTTGAGGCCGGCCGCGTACGGGTCATATGTCGAGGTCCGGTCGATCGAGCGTGCCCAGCGCTCCCCGAGGCCGGAAATGTAATCCTCCAACGTCTGGCCCGGGTTCTGACCGGTCCGCGCGATCGACCGTTGCGCGTCCAGCCACGCTTGCGCCTCTACGTCGCTCCCGAAGGTGGCCGATGCGGTCTCGCGCTTGTGCGTGGCGGGGTGAGTCCAACGCGCACGCGCCAGGTATCGGGTGCCGAGCCGTGCGCCCTGGCGGGCTTCCACAGTCCCGTGAACGACAGCACCGAGCGGCGGTACGGGCTGCTTCTTCGCCGTGGTCATGATGCGACCTCGGCACGCGACCGGCCGGTCTCAGCGAGGTTCTTCCGGACCCACTCGTTGAGCAGTGCGAGCGGGTAGCGGTAGACGCTCCCGATCCGCACGTGACGCGGTCCCACGCCGTCGAGCCGCCACCGACGCACCGTCGACGGGTTCACCCGGAACCGCTCTGCGACCTCTTCCGTGGTCAGCAGGTCAGAGATGTCTGAGGCATCCATGGTCATTCCCCTTCCACATCCACCACACCGTGTTGTCGTCAGGCCGTACGGGCCGAGTACTTCCGAGCCGCCTTCCACTTCGCGTACTCGCGAGCACGAGCGGCAGCGGCCTCAGCGAGTTCCTTCTCGCCGTTGGTCGACCAGCCGGTGCCGGCGTACGTCCACGAGCCGTCGACCACGAGGGTTGTTTCTTCGTCGTCGGCCAGTAGCCGGCGTTCCAGGTCGGTCACGTCGAGCGGTTCGCCGGCGCGCTGGGCCTCGGCGGTCAGGCGGGCGAATCGTGCTCGAGCTGCGCGCAGCCGGCCGAGCGTGACGGAGTAGCGCCGGCTCTTGGTGGAGAAGTGGCCACGGAAGCCGAGCATGTGCGCCCACTTCGCCAGCAGCCGGTACGGCGACTCAATGCAGGTCCCGCACACGCACCCGTCCTCGTCCTCTTCGGGTTCGTAGCCGGCAGGTCGGCAGGCAGTGGCGGCACGGTCGGCCAGGCGACGGCACTCACGGGTGAGCCTGGACAGGTGCGGACGAGGCGAGCCCGGGTCGACGTTCGTGCTCTTGGTGGCGTACTTCGCGAGATAGCCGGCTACCTGTTCCGGCACCAGGGTGTCGGAGGTGCGGGCGTCGTCGGCAGCGCTTCCCGGCAGGCCAGTGCGCACGGTCCGCGCGTCGAGCTGGGACCCGAAGGCCAGCACACGCGGCACGTCTGCACCGTCGACCGCAGGAGCCTCTACCCGCACCCCACGAGCAGCCTGTTCGATCAGCCCGGCCAGCGTGCCACCGTCGATAGGGGCAGGAGACCCGGGACCGTCGGAGCCGTCGAGGCGGACCAGGGCGTGGAAGTGGACGAGGCCGCGGGCCTGGTACTCGGCGACCTTGGCGTACTGCACCGACGCGGCCTGGCGCAGCTCGGCGTCCGTCAGCCCAAGGTGAGCGGCCAGGGCGCGGCGGAGGGCGATCGTGAAGCGTCGCCAGAGTTCCGGGGCGTGCCACTGCCACACCACGGCAGAGGTCCAGTCGTAGCAGTCCCAGCACAGCGGCGAGCCCACGGCCTGGTCGGTGTCGGTGTGGACCCGCATGCACGACTTGGACCGGCCGTGGGGGCAGGTCTTGGTCCGGTCGTAGGGGCGGCAGGTCCCGCCGGCCTTGTGCCCGTTCTTGGGCCGAACCCCGTGGACGTGCCCGAACGAGGGCGCGGTCAGCGTGGCGAACACGAGCGGGTTGTCGGCCACGGTCTCGGGCACGGTCTTACCGCCCAGGAGGCCGGACCGGATCATCGCGAACGTGTCGCGGGCGTAGACGCGGGAGCAGGCGGGGCAGACGTCCTCGCGCCGGTTGCCACACGGGCGGTACAGCACCCCCATCGGGGCGTCGACGGAGTGGTACTCGCTGACGACCTCGCCCGTGGTGGTGTCCACGGTCATCGAGGACCCGGAGAGCTTGACCGGGTGCGAGCAGTACCCGACGCCCGCAGCGACCTCGGAGAAGGCTTCCAGCCGGGCTCGCAGGGACCGGCCCCGGGCGCTCTGGGTGGCGAAACCCAGGGCACCCGGACCGACCTCCAGCGGTGCATGTTCCCCAAACCCTGGGAACTCAAGGACAGTCATGCGACGTCCCAGGCTTCGGAATTCGGCTCAGCCAGGCGAGCCTGGCGACGGATGGCAGAGCGGTCCCGGTCGTGACCGGCCCAGAACCCACCAGTGATCCGCGCCTCCGCCACGTAGACACGGCAGGCGTCACGCAGGGGGCAGCCGGCGCAGACACGGGACATAGCGGCGACGTCCGAAGCTCCGAGCCGCCAGGTATCCACGGTCCACGGCAGGTCTCGCTTGTCCTCCTGGGCGCACGAGGCACCGAGCATCCAGCCGCGCGGAACGTCCTGGGGGCGAAGCGTGGTCATGCTTCGGCCCTCACGGCGAAGCCGGGCAGGTCCAGGGCATCCTGGGTGACCGGACGGACGCGGCCCAGGCGCGGGCGACGAGGCGTCGGAGCGACGGCGGGCACGGGTGCCTGCGTGTGGGCAGGGGCGGACTCGGCAGGTGCAGCCGGCTCGATGGCGACCGACACCGGGACGGACTCCACATGGGGCGGCTCTGCCGCAGGCACAGCGGCGACAACAGGCACCGGCACTGGCGCGGCGGAGACAACGAGCGAAGCCAGGGCGTGAGTCGAGGTGAGCACCGAGAGCGGGGCGAGCGCGACCAGGACGACGCCGACGACGGTGCGCAGCTCGGGACCGACGTCGTAGGCGTGAGCGGCGTTCGCACCGATGGACACGACGGTGAATCCGAGCATCAGGGTCCAGGCCCACGCCGAGGAACGGCCTCGGGCACGAAGCACGAGCGCGACCAAGCCGTACACGAGCACCGAGGCGTCAATGACGACGGGCACGAGGAACGCCAGGGCCTCAGGGACACGACCCCAGAGAGCGGCGTCCCTCAGCGAGGCGAACGACAGCGCGAAGGAGGCCAGAGCGACGGCGGCGGTCAGGACGACAGTGAAGACGAGCACGGGCCGGGAGTCGGCAGCGATGCGGGCGACGGGACCGGCAGGTCGGGCGGGGCGGTTCATGAGTCACCTCTGGGAGTCGAGGGCGCACCGGTCTCGCGGACGCGAGGCGTACGAGAGGCACGCGGTGCACGGGGCTTGCGCGGGGCACGAGGCTTGCGGGGAGCACGAGCGGCCGGCGTGGTCGAGCTCGGGGCGGCGTTGTCATCGTCCGGCGGCGACTCCGTGCCCGTTTCGGTAGTCGGGTTCACGGCGTGCAGGTGCCCACCAGCAACGCGCCATGCGGCAGCCTGATCGGCGTCAGACCGGGACAGCGCACCAGGGCCGGCGTTGTGGTTCGGGTACGTCGCGGCGACTTGCCGGATGAGGTTGTCCGGCCAGTACGCGGCCCGGATCTTGTCCGAGGTGCCGTCGTCGTTGACCACGTAGGCCGTGCCGGGCGCATCGATGCTGATGTCATGGGCCGGCGCGACGTCGTGCATGCCGTCACCGAGGACCATCCGGACCTCTTCGGCCGAGCGGAGCCGGAGCGCCACGGTCTGGGTGAACAGGCCGCGCATCCCAATGGTTTCCTTGCGCGGGTCCTGCACGCAGGCCACGACCAGGACACCGAAGGCGCGACCCTGGGTCAGGATCTCGGACAGCAGCCGGGAGGCTTCGTTCTTGGTCTCCTTCTCCGCGTAGGCCGTCAGCACGGCGACCTCATCCACCATGACCACGTGCAGCGGCGCACCCTTGGAGGGCTTGTGCAGACGAGACTTGCCGGCCATCGCGGCACCGCGCTCATCAATCACGCGGAGCACAGCCTTGAGGGCAGCGATGGCGGCGCTCGGGTTGTCGGCCACCGCGTGGAACAGCCCCTCCCCGACACGCACCTCAAGACCCCGCTTGAGGTCGATCCCCCACAGCTTGACGAGGCCGGCGTTCACAGCCGGGCCGAGGTTCGCGGCGATGCCCCAGAAGATCGAGCCCTTGCCCGAGCCGGACGCCCCCACGACAAGGGTGTGCCGGCCCAGCAGGCCGAGCCGCCAGACCGCCCCGTCCACCTTCCGCCCGATCGGCAGATCATCCACGAGCACCAGCTCGGGGAAGCCCGCGGTGATCGGCAGCGCGAGGGCGTCACGCATCGTCAAAGCGATGACGACCGTTCCCGGGGCGACCGTGCGAGCGGACCACGCCAGGGCGTTGGCCGTGGTCGCGATAGCTGGCAGCGCACGAGTGATTGCGTCAGGGGTCAGGCCGCGCTGAACTCGGACCTTGAGCGTCAGCGTTTCACCCCTTGCCGAACGCTTGAGCACCCGAGGCACGACGAGGGTGCCGTCAGCCTTCTTGGTGGCCAGCCCGCACGAGGATGCGACGTCGACCCACTCACGCCGGGCCCACTTCTTCCAGGCCCGACGCCGGGACGGGCCGGCTACATGGCGTTCGTAGCCGACCGGAGCGACGCCGAACCAGATGCCGCAGACCACGCCGGGCGCGAGACCGACGACGAGGAAGCACAGGCCCTCGGTGCGAGCGTCCGGGCGACCGGTCAGGGTGCCGAAGCCCCACCAGACCAGACCGATCAGGCCGAAGGTCAGCACAAGCGCGCGGTGATGCCAGATCCACCATGAGCAGGCCCGCATGTACCGCTCGACGGGGCGCAGCACGCGCCGGAGCTGCGAGATGCGTTCCGGGTTCATCGATCCTTCTCCATTCCGAAGCGGCCGACCCAACGGCCGGACTCGTCGTAGAACTCGGGTCGCTCGGCGCGGTGCGCGTTCGTGGCCGCGAGGCTGATTTCGGTGTGCAGGCTCGACGCCCGGTCGTGCAGGCCCTGGGCCTGGTCAGCCGCACCGAGCACACCGGCACGGTCGAGAGTTCGAGACGCGCCGTTCAGCGCCGTCACGGCCTCGGACAGGTAGGTCGCGGCGTTCGCGAGGGATTCGGCGCGGGACATCAGGCCGCCGCCAGGGCATTGGCCGGAGTGTCGGACCAGTCGTAGGGGCGGCGGTGCGGCAGACCGCCCAGCGCCAGCGGCGCGGACAGGAACACCGGCACATCGCCGGACGTGCCCGTCCAGACCGAGAAGCCCTCACGGTCCTCGTAGCCGTGGTCGGAGCGTGCCGACAGGCCGAGCAGGTGCGCGACTGTCTCACCGTGGGTGGTGTCCGTGACGGTCACGAACAGGCGCTTCGCCTTGGTCGAGCTGTCGTCATGCCAGGCGATGCCCTCGACTCGGTCATCCCCGATCAGTTCGGCCACGTACGCGGCGAACCGGAGTGCGTCCCCCGTCGAGGGGGCGGAAACCGAAGCCCCCGCCACCCTCGACGACTTGGCGTTGATGCTCATGGGTCAGGCCGCCTTGCCGGCGTCCGGGCGGGCAGGCGTGGCCACGTCGGCCTTGCCCGGCTCGCACACGTCGTCGGCCTTGTACGACCACGCGAGGCGCGGCCGGTTGCCGTTGTCGTCCACGTACGGCAGTGCCGTGAGGCCCACGAACTCGATGGGCGTCCACGGGAACGGCGTCTTGTTCTCCGGGGGCACGGGCTGGAACTTCGCCGCGATCTTGACCGTCACAGCGGTGTCCTTCTTCCCTGCGTCCTCGTCCGCGTCGAGGACCACGACCTGCCACAGCGGCAGCCCCGTGTCCTTGTCGAGCTGCTGCGGGCGGGACCCGTCCTCACGCTTCGGACCATTGAAGTCGGCCACCGGCTCGACCTCACCCTTCAGGAACGCCCCCTTCGGGAAGACGTCCTCATGAGCCACTGCAAACCGTCGCTGCATCGCCATGGTCTTGCCCTTCTGTTCGACTGGTCCAACTGGCTTAAGCCAGTGATCCACACCATAGACTGGCTTGAGCCAGTTGCGCAAGAGAGTGGCTTGAACCAGTTCGCTAGAGTTGGGCGCATGGCAGATCAGCGACCCCACGGCGACAACGCCGAAGCCCGCGCGATCGCGGCGGCACTACGGGACGCGATCCACTCCGGCGAGTACAACGCCGGCGACAGGCTCCCGTCTGAGCGAGTCCTCGCGGCGACCTACCACGGTGCCCGGAACACGGCCCGAGCGGCGATCCAGGAGCTCATCCAGGAAGGCCTGGTACGGCCCGAGCACGGTCGCGGCTACTTCGTCCGTGAGCGCCCTCGCTGGATGCGGTTCGGCAGGCTGCGCTACACGACGCCGATGCGCGCCGTCACGACGCATGGCCCATTCGGCGCAGAGGCGCGAGCGCAGGGCAAGACCCCGCGAGTCGATGTCCGCAGCGTGGAGCGCATCCCCTCCCCCGTCGACGTGGCGGAGCGCCTCGGCATCGAGGCAGGTACCGACGTCGTGCGGCGCGAAAACTGGTACTACGCCGACGAGATCCCGATGCAGATCGGTATCACGTTCATCCCGTGGTCCATCGCCAAGGGCACTGCACTTACGAAGGCCGAGAACCTGGGAAAGCGCGCCCTCTACGGCCGGCTCGAAGATCTTGGGTACACCATCGCGAACATCCGCGAAGAGGTCACCGCGAGGCCGGCTACCCGCGAGGAAGCCGAAGGGCTGGACATGCCGGCCGGCGTGCCCATCATCGATCTGTGGCACACGGGCATGACCGTTGAGAAGAAGCCGTTCGAAGTGACGAACTTCCGTATGCGCGCCGACTACTCAGCGCTCGACTACGACATGCCCGTGGAGTACTAAGCCCATGACCGTCACGATCCGACCGCGCCGCGAAGAAGACATCCCTGCCCTGGCGGCCGTTCTCGTCCGCGTGCACGAGCTGGACGGCTACCCCGTCGAGGGCGTGGCAGACCCTAACGGCTGGCTGCGTCACAACCAGGAATTACAGAGCTGGACGGCCGTCGAAGGCGACCAGCCGATCGGACAGATCACTCTCACTCGCGCCCGTCCCGACGATACGGCGGCTCAGGCCTGGCACACGCACACAGGTGGTGAGGTTGGCAGGTTGGTGATCCCCGCCCGACTCTTCGTGGACCCTGACCACCGAGGTAGCGGCGCAGGCCGATCGCTCATGAAGGCCGCCGTCGACTTCGCGCATGCAGAAGGCAATCCAGTTGCCTTCGACGTGATGCTCAAGGACCATGCAGCGATCCGCCTTTACGAGCGACTTGGCGCAGAGCGAATCCAGGTTCTCGAGCACCGCTACGGGAGTTCGCTCACCGAACCCGCTGCCGTGTACGTGCTCGAGGAGCGCCTAAACTCGTGAACCGCTCCCACTCCTGACCCTCAAATAATCATCCACCCCTGGGCCTCTGGCGCTCTGGCGCCTGGTGGTCAACATCGACTACCATCAAAGTGCTCACACCAATTAAGAAAGGCCACACGTGTCGACAGAAAGACGTCAATCACCCCAGGCAATAGCCTGGTTTTGGGATCTGTATCGCCGCCGCTTACTTGAACTCGATCCGCCCTATCAGCGCCGCAGCGTATGGTCGCAAGTCTACAAAGACTACTTCATCGACACCATCCTCTTGGCATATCCGTCACCAGCCGTGTTCCTGTATGAGGACATTGCCGAAGATGGCACGACAAACTACTCAGTTGTTGACGGAAAGCAGCGGCTCACAGCGGTATTTGAGTTCCTGGAAGGAGAATACCCAGTCAGCGATACCGCCTCGATCGAACGCTTCCGGGGAAGCTACTTCGGGGACCTACCGCCAGAGGTGAAGCGCGCTTTCTATACCTACCAGTTCAACATCGAGTTCTTACCCTCTTCCGACGAAGGAACGCTTAATAACATATTCGATCGCATTAACAAAAACGTCGCCAGGCTGACCCATCAGGAACTTCGTCACGCCCGCTACTCAGGCATGTTCATCAAGGGGACGGAGTCTCTGGCGGAGTACATGGAAGCGCAGTTGCAGCGCGATTTCCCTCGCATAACCGCCCAATCGCGTCGGCAAATGAAAGACGTCGAATTCGTCGCCCAGTTGCTGCTGCTCACAGAGGGTGGCGTAGCCAGCCAAACACAGCTCGAATTAGACGCAGAGTATAGCAAGAGGGACCAGGAATGGGAGAACCAGGAGGAAGTTGAAGGAGAGTTCCGAAGAGTAATTGACGTCATCCAAGGATGGAAGGAGTCACTTCTTGCCGGCAACGCCAAACGCCTCGGAAATCAGGCTGACTTCTACTCCCTATACGGCGCGGTCCTGGACCTTCTCCGGGTAAGAACGTTGCCAGACAGCGCTACCGCAACTGCGCGACTGGAAGAGTTCATGTCGTTGGTCGCAAATGAGGAAGCTCGCATCCAGGACAAGAACGCACAACGATACTTCGACGCTGCCCGCTCCGCTTCCAATGACGTTGCGCAACGTCGCGATCGAATCAAGATTCTCACGAGCGTCCTTTTGGGCGAATGGCGCGATGGCAGTTCCTGAGTCGGTTCGAGCTGCGCATTCTCGAGTCGCACCACTCCTGGCAGAGCTTCAGCGTTATGTTGAAGCCTCGATTCGACCATTCGCCACTGAGCGCGGGTTTCTCTTCACCGACCGAATCAAGTCTGTGGAGTCTCTGGCAGAAAAGCTCGAGAGCGGTCGATTTGATGCATGGTCCGAAGTTAACGACCTGTATGCATGCACCATTGTAGTCCCGATTTCAGAGCATGAGTTGACGGTCGTTGAGCATCTCGACTCAGTTTTCACGAGACTCGACCTGAAATCTCGATCGACCACCCAGAAAGCGCCGGACGTATTCCGATTTGACGGGCTTCGCTGGTACGGCCGAATGCGCGAGGATGTGACCGAATTCCGGCAGCCGGGCCTAGACCAAGTGACGTTCGAGGTGCAAGTTATCACCGCTCTCGAATGGGCTTGGACACAGGTGACCCACAATCTTGTCTACAAAGGCGAGCATGCCGATTGGAAGCATCAACGCATGGCTGCGCATCTTAAGGCGACAATCGAACAGGCTGAACTTCTAGTTCTTGCCTACGATTCGACTTCAGAGGTTGTGAATCCGTCACCCGATCCCTTAACGGATAGCGCAGGACTCGTTGCCCGAAGATTTCACGAACTCAGCAAGCAAGGCGCAGTTCCGGAGGCACTAATTCCGGACAGCTGGAAACGGTTCGCGGAAAACTTCGTCTCACTAATCAAGTCTTACCGCCCAACCGACTTAGTCGCTGAAGTAGAGCGCGTGATCGCTGCTGTTGAAGAGGAGCTGGCAGACACGAGCCGAGTGCCAGCAAGTGGGACTCTGTTTCAGATTGTCCTCGCGTATGTTGCGCGGTCAGACACACCCGGGCACATCCGCCGGTTCTCAGTAGTCCGATCTCGAGAGCTTACTGACATCCACGGTGTGAGGGACGTGCCAAGGGCGTTTAGGTTCGATGGGCTCGCGTCCGGCTCCAGTCCCGTGCCCCCAGATTAGCCACGTATAAGGGAGGCTCGGCGTATAGACGCCACATGCTGCCGTGAGGACTTTCTTTACTGGCTCAAGGCGCGGCTTCGCCGCGCGGGGCGCGCCGTGCCGGCGCGCCCAGGGGCCCGCGACAGGGGAGCCGGCCCCGCGCGGGCTCGCTGCGCTCGCTCCGCGCACCCCCATCGCACCCTGGTCGCGCCGGCACGGCGCGCCCCCACTCATGACGAAGACGGCTCCGGCCAGGTGACCGAAACCGTCTCTCGTCGTGCAGCTCGCGTCCGTCGTCGTGCTTCCCGTAGATCGCGGACGGTCACGGCGGCCGGCACCCGTAGCCGGCTACTTGACCATCCGCCTAACAACCGCCCGCCCGCGCTCCTCCATGCTGGCCTGATCAGTGGTCCAATACTTCTCACGAGACAGGCAGCGACCGGCTCTCGGAGTCTCTTATCAACGTCGAACCGCATCAAGGGCGCTGCGCGTCACTACGTGATGGACTACGTCCACCCTTGACCCGATCCGACGTCGACAAGACGTGGCAGGGAGCCGGGCGATGCCCACCAACGGCCGCCAAGATGTGTGGCCAATCTGTGGCCAACGCCCTGCACGCTATGCGCGATGAGGCACGTTCCCAGCAAGCAGAAGCGCGAAGAATCGCGGCTGCGGCCCGGCAAGACCACCTGGGGGTCAAGGGGTCGCAGGTTCAAATCCTGTCAGCCCGACAGATCGCCCCTCACCTGCTCACGCAGGTGAGGGGCGTTTTTCGTTCCGCCGCGAGCGGTGTAGTGGCCGGACTCGACGACGGAAGTTGCCCCGTTCCGGCCCCCGCACTTGCTGGCGCCGTGGAGCACGGGCGTCGCCGACAGCGAGTCCGGGGCTTCAAAGCCGTGGCCCCGAGGATCGGTGAGGAGGAAGCAACGTGACCATCTCGTGGGCTGCCACGTCACCAGAGTCTGGACGGTTCGTTCCGGCCGAGCGGTCCGGGGTAGGCGGCCTGGCCGCTCGGTTCGAGGAACTGCGTGCCCAAGGTCAGGGGTACCTGGAGGTGCGCGCCGTCGACCAACCCTCCACGCTCACCCTGGGCTTCAAGGGTTCTACGGCCGTTATTCAGTCATTTCTGACGACGGCACGATGTTGTTGCTCTTGGCGGACACGCCGGGCCTCAAGGACGTCGAGGTGCCGGTAATGGACGATCCTGTCAAGTTCACGACCGACTTCGTGTTGGACCTGGATCAGGCGTGGCGCGATATCGAGGAGTTCATCCGTACCGGTGATGCGACCCGGGTCGGGAATTGGTGCGAGCTGTGACAGCCGGGCGACCTGCTCCGTCGAGTGGATAGAGCTTTTTCCGGACCGGGCCGGCGTGCTCTATCTCGCGAGTTCTGCGCCGACGCCCTGAAGGAATGTTCGTTCTACGATCTGGTCATGACTCGGGTCTCACAGGAACATCTGGACGCGCGGCGGCAGCAGATCCTCGATGCGGCCAGGCGCTGCTTCGTCCGCAGCGGCTTCCACGCCACCTCCATGCAGGAGGTGCTGGCCGAGGCCGGGCTCTCCGCGGGCGCGGTCTACCGGTACTTCAAGGGTAAGGACGCCATCATCGCGGCGATCACCGCGCAGGCGCTCGACGACATCGAGGCCGCGTTCGAGCGGCAGGGCGCGGAGCCCCTCCCGCCGCTGGAGCGGATCGTGGACCTCGTGCTGGAACCGGGAAAGCCACCGCTCGACGACACTCCGGAGTCGGCGCAGCTGCTGCTCCAGGTGTGGTCGGAGGCGCTCCGGTCCCCGTCGCTCGCCGAGCGTTACCGGGAGGTGCTGGATCGTGCGGAGCACGTGTTCAGCCGCTTCGTCGAGCAGTACCAGGAGCAAGGGCTCGTGTCCGCGGACGTGCCGGCCGCACATGTGGCACGGGTCCTGATCGGGTTCGTGCACGGGTTCATGGTGCAGCGCGCGCTCGACGACCGGGTCGACGCAGCGACGTTCCGCAGTGGGCTGCACGCCCTGCTGAGCCCGGCCAGCGCGGCAGCGCGCTAGGCGCGAACGTTCACTGTTGACGGCCGCGAGGTGCCCGTGCTTTTCTGAGAGAACGAATGTTCGTTCTACGAGAGGCAGCCATGCATACCTCGAACGTCCTCATCGTGGGTGCGGGCCCCACCGGCCTGATGCTCGCCATCGAGCTCGCCCGCCGCGGTGTGGTTCCCCGGCTGATCGACGCCTCGCCGTCCGACCACAAGGAGAGCCGGGCCGTGGCTGTCGCGGCGAAGACCCTGGAGGCCCTGGACGACAACGGGATCGCCGAGGACCTGATCGAGCAGGGCATCCCGCTGCGCACCATCAAGTTCAACCAGGGCGACTCGTTCCTGACCGAGTTCGACCTCACCACCGTGGACTCGCCGTACCCGATGAGCCTGTGCCTTCCCCAGTGGCGGACCGTCGACCTGCTGCGGCGTCGCGCCGAGGAGCTCGGCGTCACGATCGAGTGGAACACCCGGCTGACGTCCTGCGAGCCGGGCGAGGAGAGCGTCACCGCCGAGATCGAGGCCCCGGACGGTCGCACCGCTCGCCACCAGGTCGGGTGGCTGGTCGGGTGCGACGGCGCGCACGGCGTCGTACGCAGGTCGACGGGGATCGGCGTGCAGACCAAGGACCTGGACCGGGGCTTCGTCCTCGGCGACGTCCACACCGGCTGGGACCTGCCCCGGGACCGTTTTCACGTCTACTTCAGCCCCACCGGTGTGCTGGCCCTGTTCCCGATGCCGCCCGTCCAGGACGACCTCTGGCGCGTCCTGGCCAGCACCCCCGACGCCAACCCGCCCCGACCGCCCGAGCTGAAGCACTTCGCGGAGTACGTCGCGGAGCGGACGCCGCTGGACGCCGCCGTCTCGAACCTGGAGTGGAGCTCGGCGTTCACCGCGCGCGAGGGCCTGGCCGACGAGTACCGCAGCGGCCGGGTGCTCCTGGCCGGCGACGCGGCACACCACCACAGCCCCATCGGCGGTCAGGGCATGAACACCGGCATGCAGGACGCCTACAACCTCGGCTGGAAGCTTGCCCTGGTAGCCCGGGGGCAGGTCGCTCCGGCCCTGCTGGACAGCTACGCGACCGAGCGGCGCCCGATCGCACGCAGCGTCCTGGACAGCACCTCGACCAGCACCCGCGTGGCGACCGCCCGCACGTTCCTCTCGCGCCGTGCACGGCGCCACGCGCTGTACCTGCTCGGGAAGCTCGACGCCGTCCAGCGGCGGTTCGCGAGTGCGATCGGTGACCACGAGTTCAGCTACCGGGACAGCCCCCTTGTCTCGGAACACTGGGACGAGTCCCTCCCCACGAGGTGGGGCGGTCACGACCACACCGGACCCGCTGCCGGGGAGCTCGCGCCCGACGCCTACGCGGAGAACGGCTCAGGTCCTGTCGCGTTGCGGCACCTCTACCGTGGCCTCGGACACCACCTGGTCCTCTTCGCCGCCGACGTCACCGACCCGACGACGCTGGCTACCTGGAAGGCCGACGCGGACGCGGCGATGGCGGGACGCGGCTCGGCCCACCTGCTCACGCGGGTCCATGTGCCGCCAGGCGCGCCGCGGGGTGCGCTGGCGGACCCGCTCGGCGAGGCGCACCGACGCTACGGCGTCCGTCGCCCGAGCCTGTACCTGATCCGGCCGGACAACTACGTCGCCTACCGCCGCGACAGCCTCGACCTCGAGCCCGTGCGCGACTACTTCACCCATACGCTCGGCCTTCGTGGCTAGTGCCGAGAAGCCGTCCTGGATGACAGCCTGTGCCCGAGATCAGTCGGTGCGAGTGGCGCGAGGCGGGACCCCTGCTGCTTGAGCTGGTCGCAGGCCGGCCAGCAGGATCTCGAGGTACGGGCCGCGGTCGGTCGTCGTGCCGAGCCGCACCGCGTGCTCCAGACCGCAGATCAGGTGCTCGACCTGCGCCGCGGTGAGATCCGCGCGGACGAGGCCCGCGGCTCGGGCGCGTTCGAGGACCTCTTCGAAGCCGGCGACGATCTCTCGCTTGGCCGCGCGCACGTCTTCGGCCTCGTCCTCGGTGGACAGGAGCACCGGCTGCAGGCCGCCCTCTTCGAGCTGGAGGTCGAGCGCCGAGCGGAGGAGGCCCGCCATCGCCCTGCCGGGGTCGGGCTCGGCGACGGCCTCGCGAGCCAGGGCCCGCAGCCGTTCCAGGGTGTCTTGAGCGAGCGCCTCGACAAGCGCGTGCGTGGTGGGGAAGTGCCGGTACACGGTGCCGACCCCCACGCCGGCCTCCCGGGCCAGCTCGTTGAGCCGGAGATCGCCAGGGTCGTGTCGCCGGGCTACCTCGAGGATTCGAGCGCGGCTGCGCACGGCGTCGGACCGGAGGGCGGGCATGGGGACCATGGTACCCGCTCAATCGGATGGAAGATCCGGTTAGCATGCTACGCTCAAACGGATACTTCATCCGAATGGAAGACAGAGGATCGCCATGACGTGGGACCCCGCACACCTACCTGACCAGACCGGCCGTACGCTCGTCGTCACCGGCGCCACTGCCGGCATCGGCTACTTCGCCGCCGAACAGCTCGCCGCCGCCGGCGCCCACGTGGTGCTCGCATCCCGCTCGGCCGGCAAGCTCGCCACTGCCGTCGCCGCGATCGAGCACCAGGTTCCGGGGGCCCGGCTCGACACCGTCGTCATCGACCTGGCATCGCTCTCCTCCGTGGCACGCGCCGCCGACCAGATCGCCGACCTCCCTGACGTCGACGGGCTGCTGCTCAACGGCGGATCCATGGCGATGGGACGCGGCACCCGGACCGCGGACGGGCTGCCCATGATGCTCGGCACCCATGTCGTCGCCAACGCCGCGCTCCTGGCGGGCGTGCTCCCGGCGCTCGCGGCAACCGGGGAACGGCGTCGGCGAGAAGGGCGCTTCCGCTCCGCGAGGGTGGTGCACACGTCCACCGGATTCGTCCACCAGTTCCCGGTCGCCGTCCACGACGTGCGTCGAGTGCCGTGGCCCACCGTGGTCGCCTACACGAAGGCCAAGACGGTGACCGAGGTGCTCGCCTTCGAGATGGCGCGCCGACTCGACGCGGCTGAGATGCCAGTCGCCTCGCTGGTCACGCGCCCGGGAGTCGGTGCGGACGCCAGGACGCCCGAGCGTCCTGGGATCCGCGACGCGACCACGCCCTATCAGCGCAACCCCTACACGCCGTGGGCCCAGGGCAAGGACACGGCGGCCTGGTCAGCCGTTCGCGCCATGGCGGACCCGGACGCGCGCAACGGTGAGTACTACGCGCCGTCCCGGGGGATCGCGGGCGCACCGGTCCGGGTGGAGCCCACGGCCCGGACGGCGGCGCCTTCCGGTGACCTCGCCGCCCGGGTCTGGGGCCAGGTCGAAGAGCTGGCCGGGGCGGCGATGCTCGTGCCTGCCCGCTGACGAGGATCTCGACGGTGTGACGCACGGCGCGGCCGACGGGACGAACCCGCCGACCGCGCCGTATTCGGAGCCCTGCGTTACTAGGCGCCGTCACCCTCCGTGAACAGCCGGGGGAGGAAGTCGATGAGCGACTTCTGCCAGACGTCCCAGCTGTGCGGGCCCGGGACGATGGGCGCGAACTCGTGGTTCACCCCGCGGCTCTCCATGGCGGCGATCAGCTGCAGCGTCGCGCCGTAGGTGAAGTCCTGCACGTCACCCGAGTACACGCGGAGCAGCTTGGTGCCCTCGTTGATGGCCTCGACGTCGGCGGTGGCCGGCGGCGCACCGAACGCCGACATGGCGCCGATGTAACCGAACTCGCCCGGGTGCGCCCAGAGCGTGCTGAGCGTGTGGCCCGAGCCCATCGAGAGACCCGCCAGAGCGCGCTGGTCGCCCTCGGAGCTGATGTTGAACTGCTCCTCGGCGGCCGGCACGATGCGCGTCGTGACCTCCGTGGGGAAGTCCACGCCGTTGCCGTTGGCCATGACGACCACCATCGGCACGATGGTGCCCCGCAGGTAGTGGTTGTCGAGGATGCGCTGGACGTGGCCCACCTCTACCCAGTCGGTCCACGTCTGCCCGCCACCGTGCTGCAGGTAGAAGACCGGGTACTCCTCGGCGCGGTCCGCGTCGTAGCCCGGGGGCGTCCACACGTACGCCGAGCGCTCCGTGCCGCCGCCCGCGGTGCTCGGGTAGCTCATGACGCTGACCTCGCCGCGTGCCTCGGCCGGCACCTGGGCGGTGTACTGAGCGCGGATCGTGTCGCCCTCGGCGGTGAAGGTGCTCCACGTCGGTTCCGAGGAGACCTTCGTGGGGTTGCCGGCGTCCTTGAGGTCCACGCCGTCGACCACGAACTTGTAGTAGTACGAGCCGCCCTCGACGGCCAGCGAGAGCCGCCACGAACCGTCGTCCTGCTGGACCATGTGGGTGCGCGGCCAGCTTCCGGCCGGACCGAAGTTGCCCCAGACGGTGATGTTGTTCGCGTCGGCGAACTCGGGGCCGAGCTCGAAGGTGACGACGCTGTTCTCGTCGATCCACGGCGTCGGCGTCGTGCCCGTCGCCGGCAGCTCGTGCTTCACGAACGGCAGGTGGCCCTCGCTCGGGCCCTCGTCGTCGACCTCCTGGAAGAGGCGCCCGGCGAAGTCGTGCAGGTTCTTCTGCCACGTGTCCCACGTGCCGCCGGTCTCAGGGTCCGAACCGTCCGACTGGAACTCCACGCCCGCCTTCGTCAGCCTGTCGGCCAGTGCGACCGTGTCGTTGTACGCGGGGTCGGTGACGTTGCCCGCGTACACGCGGACGACGTCGGTCGAGTGGTTGATCTGCTTGGCCTTGCCCCGCGAGATCGGCTTGTCGTAACCGGCCGAGAACGAGCCGACGTTCGCGAACTCCCGCGGCTTGTCCACCACGGCGCTCAGGGCAGCCTCTCCGCCGCGGCCGATCCCGGCGATCGCGCGGTCCGACCCCTTGTGGGAGACGTTGAACGCACGCTCGACGGCGGGCAGCAGCTCCTTCGTCACGCCGGCGGGACCGGGCGTGCCGGCGTCGCCCATGACGACCACCATCGGCTCGGCGTCGCCGTCGAGCGTGAGGTTGTCCATGATCTGGCCGAGCCGGCCCAGCTCCACCCACTCGCGGTAGCTCTGTCCCTCGTCCTGCAGCAGGTACAGCACGGGGTACTCCTTCCTGCGGTCCGCGTCGTAGCCCGGGGGCGTCCACACGAGCGCTTCCTTGTCGCGCTTCGGCCCCTTGCCGTACTCGAGCGTCTCGAGCTCGTCGCCGCCGTCCACGTCGTCGAGCCACTCCGCGCCCGGTCCGGGGACGAACATGGTGCTGTAGGTGGGCTTCGACGTCACCTCCTGGGGCGCGCCGGGGTTGCGGAACGCGACCGCGTCCTGGTCCGCGGCGGGGCGCGCGGCGTACTGGTAGTAGTACAGGCCGGGCTCGAGGGGGCCGAGCGTGGCGGTCAGGTTCGACCCGCTGGCTCCCATGTTGAGGTCGGTCCACGCCTTGCCCGGGCCGAAGTTTCCCTGCACCGCGACGGGGCCTTCCCCGATGCCGGTCGCCTCGGTCACCGCCGCGCGGGGGACCGTGAAGCGGTAGACGTCCGAGATCGGGTTGTTCGGCACCTCGCTCACCCACGGGTCGGCGCTCTCCGCCTGCGCGGCGGCGGACGGCGCCACGAGCAGCGCCCCGGCCGCCACCGCGCTCGCGGCGGCAGCCGCGAGCGTCTGTCGTCCTCGTCGGACCGGGTGGGTGGGTCTTGGCTGAGATTCCATCGTCATTGACTTGCCTCTCGTTCGAAATCGATATCGGCACACGAGGAACGGCTCCAGGCCGTGCCTCGCGCATGACCGGCACCCGTGCGGGTGCCGCTGTCACGTAGTGGGGTCAGACGCGTTCGAGCCGCAGCATCGACCAGGACACGGGCGGCAGGTCCACGTGCGCGTGGTCGTCGGCGACCTTCGCGCTCGTGTTGGTGCGCGGCAGCACCGAGGTCGCGTCGTCGGCCGTAGCCGACCAGGTGTGGTCGGGGTTGGAGAGCGTGACGGCGTCCGCCACCCGGAGCCCCGGGAAGCCGCGCAGGTCCACCCCGAGCGCCACGTCGTCGGTGAGCGACCGGTTCACCGCGAACACCACGACGCCACCCGTCTCGGGGTCGTGCGTCGCGACGGCGTCGATCACCGGGACCGGACCGAACTTGGCCGTCTCCTGCACGGGCGCGTCCACCGCGAGGCGCAGCACCTCGCCGGCGGCGTGCCCGGCGGTGAGCGCGAAGGGGTGGAACGTCGTCTGCCGCCAGGACCGCCCGCCCGGCTCGGTCATGATCGGCGCGATGACGTTGACGAGCTGCGCGAGCGAGGCCGCGTGCACGCGGTCGGTGTGCCGCAGCAGGGAGATGAGCAGGTTGCCGACCACGACGGCGTCGGCCACGTTGTAGCGGTCCTCCAGCAGCACGGGCGCCACCGGCCAGTCGTCGCCCGACGGCGGCCGTGACTCGGCGCGCTTCTGGTACCAGACGTTCCACTCGTCGAACGAGACGTGGATCCGCTTGGTGTGCTTGCCCGCCGCGCGCACCGCGTCCGCCGTGGCGGCCACCGAGTCGACGAAGTGGTCCATGTTCACCGCGGAGGCCAGGAAGGACGCGAGGTCGCCGTCCTCCTCCCAGTAGTAGGCGTGCGCCGAGATGTGGTCGACGTGCTCGTACGACTCGGTCAGGACCGTGTGCTCCCACTCGCCGAACGTGGGCATCTGGGAACCCGACGAGCCGCACGCCACGAGCTCGATGTCCGGGTCGATCATCCGCATGGCGCGGGCGGTCTCGGCCGCGAGCCGCCCGTACTCGTGGGCGGTCTTGTGGCCGATCTGCCACGGGCCGTCCATCTCGTTGCCCAGACACCACATCTTGATGCGGTACGGCTCCTCCGCGCCGTTCGCCCTGCGGAGGTCGCTCCACCTCGTGCCGGCGGGCACGTTGCAGTACTCCAGGAGATCGAGGGCCTCCTGCACGCCGCGCGTACCGAGGTTGACGGCCATCATGGGCTCGACGCCGGTCCGGGCGCACCAGCGCATGAACTCGTCCACGCCCACGAGGTTCGGGTCGGTCGAGTGCCACGCGAGGTCCAGGCGGCGGGGGCGCTGCTCGACCGGGCCGATGCCGTCCTCCCAGCGGTACCCCGAGACGAAGTTCCCGCCGGGGTAGCGCACCGTCGAGACGCCCAGCTCGCGGGTGAGCTCGACGACGTCGCCCCGGAAGCCGTCGGCGTCGGCGGTCGGGTGGCCGGGGTCGTGCAGACCCGTGTACACGCTGCGGCCCAGGTGCTCGACGAACGAGCCGAACGTACGGGGGCGCACCGGTCCGACGACGAACGCCGGGTCGATGGTGACGGAAGCGGACAGCATGAGCGATGTACTCCTCGATGGTTCGTGCGGCGGTCGGTTCGTGGGTAGCCGTGCGGGCACGGCGCGCGCAGGCGGGGCGGCCGCCGTGGCAGTGGATGCCGCGACCGCCCCGCCTGTGCGTTCAGTGGGTCGGGCTCAGTGGGTCAGGCTCAGTGGGTCAAGCCCAGTGGGGCAGAGCCCTACTGCCCGAGCTGGTTCTGCAGGTCGGCCTGCGTCTGGTCCAGCGCCTCCTGGGCCGACGTGCCGTTCTCGTAGATCTCGTTGAGCGTGACCGTGCGGAACGTGTCGTCGACGGTGGGCCAGTTCGGGTCGCTGAACGACTGGAAGTGCCCGATGCCGTCCTTCACCTCGTTGAGGACGTCGAACAGGTTCGTCTGGAAATACTTGTTGAACTTGTTGTCCGGGTTCTTGGTGACTTCCTCGTCCTCCCAGACCGCCATGTTCACGGGGTCGAAGCCGAGCACCTCCCAGACGGCGACGTTCGCCTCGGGAGAGAGCTTGGCGAACGCCAGCCACTCGGCGGCCAGGTCCTTGTTCGGCGAGACGGCGGGGACCGCCGCGCCGGTGCCGCCACCACCGATGGTCTGCACGACGGCGTCGTCCGTGACCGGCGCCGGGGCGATGGCCACCTTGCCCGCGAGGTCGGGCATGTAGTCGACGAACCGGGACGTGTACCAGGCCGGGTAGACGATCGCGGCGTAGTCGCCGTCGTTGATGGCGCCGTACGCCTCCTCGGAGTCGGGGCTCCCACCGGGGATCGTGGAGATCGCGCCGGCGTCCTGCATGTCCTTCATCATCGAGAGGGTCTCGACGACCTCGGGGCTGTTCACCTGCACGTTGCCGGCGTCGTCGAAGAACTGCCCGCCGAGCTGCGCCGTGATGAGCGGCTCGAGGAACATGACGCTCGTGCTGGCGACGCCGAACGCCTTGCCGGTCTCCTCGTTGTACTTGACCCCGGCCTCCTTGAAGTCGTCCCAGGTCTTGATCTTGGTGTAGTCGATGCCGGCGCCCTCGAGCGCCTCCGTGTTGTAGAACGTGGTGAACGCGCCCACGTGGGTCGGGAACCCGTAGATCGTGCCGTCCTTGCTGTACAGGTCGAGGCGTGCCTGGACGACGTCGTCCTTGTACGGGGCCGCGGCCTCGGTCAGGTCGAGCAGCGGGGGGTTCTCGCCCTTGACGAAGTTGGCGAACTTGTTGACCTCGATGTCGACCACGTCCGGCAGGCCCTCACCGGAGTTCACGGCGAGCTGCAGCTTGTTGTGCATGTCGTCGTAGGGGTAGACGGTGACCTCGAGCTGGATCTCCTTGTCGGGGTTGGCCTCGTTCCACTTCTCGGCCATCTCCTCGTAGTACGTGGCGTGCACGTCGGCGAAGGTCCACATGTTCAACGTGGTCGAACCGTCGGCGTTCTTCACGGGTGCCTCCGGCTGGCCGCCACCGCATGCGGTGAGCGCCGTCACCGCCACCGCGGCGACCATCGTGGACACCATCGTCCTGAGCCTTGTCATGATTGCTCCGTTCGTTTGTTCTGTCGGTCGGGGGAGGGTCAGCCTTTGACCGCTCCCGCGGTGATTCCTTCGATGAAGAACCGCTGGAATGCGAGGAAAAGAATGAGGATCGGGATCAGCGAGAAGAAGGCACCGATGATGAGCAGCTCGTAGTTGTTGCCGTACGGCGTCAGCAGCGTGTTGAGGCCGATCGGGAGCGTGAACTTCTCGGGGCTGCGCAGCACCAGCAGCGGCCAGAGGAAGTTGTTCCAGCAGAGCATCCCGTTGAGGATCGCCATGGCGGCCATCGCCGGCTTGGTGATGGGCAGCACCAGGCGGAAGAAGATGCCGAACTCGCTGACGCCGTCCATCCGGCCGGCCTCGATGATCTCCTTCGGTATCCCCAGGAAGTACTGGCGGAAGAAGAAGATGGTCACGGCCGCGGCCAGGAAGGGGAGCGCGATCACCGTGTACGTGTCGGCCAGGCCCATGTCGTTGACCTGGACGTACAGGGGGAGCATGAGCATCTCGAACGGCACGGTCATGACGAGCAGCACCATGATGAACCACAGCGTCTTGGTCCGGAACTCGTACATCGCGAAGCCGTAGGCCACGAACGAGCTCACCAGGAGCGTGCCCGCCACCTGCCCGACCGTCAGGAGCAGGGTGTTGGCGAACCACCGGAAGTACGGCCCGGAGTCCGTGAACAGCAGGACGTAGTTGTCCAGGCTGAGCGAGCCGAGGTCGACGTCGAACGTCATGCCGCGCCGGATCACCTCGTTGCCGTCCTGGAACGTGCCGACGAAGATCGCCAGGAGCGGCACCAGCGAGATGAGCGCCATCACGATGAGGAAGGCGCTCTGGATCCAGGCGGCCGCGGACGGCGCGGAGGACCGGCGGGCGGGGGTCCGCCGACGCGTGTCCGTCGACGGGCTGAGGGTGGTCGGCTGCACGGCCATCAGACGGCCTCCTTCTTGAAGGTGCCGCTCGCGACGAGGTAGGAGATGTTGATCGCCATGATCACGACGAGCAGCACCACGCCGACGGCGGACGCGAAGCCGAGGTCGTTCTCCTCGATGCCCTTGCGGTAGAGGTAGCCCACGACCGTGAGGCCCTGGTTGTTGGGGGAGTTGTTGCCGGCGTAGAGCATGAAGCTCTCGAGGAACATCGACAGGCCGCCGTAGACGCTGATCGTGACGACGTAGACGATGGTCGGCCGGATGTTCGGGATGGTGATGTGGATGAACTGGCGGAGCTTGCTCGCGCCGTCGATCGAGGCCGCCTCGTAGTACTCGGTCGGGATCGCCTGCATCCCGGCGAGGAAATACATCATGTTGACGCCGGTCCACCGCCACAGCGCGATGGCCAGCAGGGCCACCAGACCGGTGACGTCACCGCGCAGCCAGCGGACCGGGCCGAACCCGAAGAAGTCGGCGACCTGGTTCATGATCGCGGCGTCCGACTCCGCGAAGATGAGCCGGAACACGATGCCGGCCACCACGACGGAGGTCAGCGCGGGAACGAACATCGAGGCCTTGAAGAACGCCTTGATGCGCGTGCTGCCGATGTTCGAGTTGATCAGGGCGGCCAGGGCCAGCGGGATCGGGATGAGGAGCACCAGGGTCAGCACCATGTAGCGCAGGCTGTTGAACAGCGCCTGCCAGAAGATGCGGTCCCGCCAGAGCCGGTCGTAGTTGTCGAGCCCGATGAATGTCGCCTGCCCGTAGAGCACCTCCTGGGTGCTCATCACGAACGACCGGCCCAGCGGAATGACCCAGAAGACCGCGAGGGTCACGAGGAAAGGCAGGATGAACAGGTAGGGCGCGAGTTTCTTGGAGTACAGGAGCTGCTTCACGGCGTTCTGGATCCTCCTTGATCAGAGCCTTGGGTGATACCTGCGCGACGGGACCAGGCCGTGCATCGCGGGGTGTCATGATGGGCAACGTGGTGAAGATGAGCGATGTGGCACTCGAAGCCGGTGTCTCGAAGATGACGGTCTCGAACGTCATCAACGGCCGACCCGGAGCGAGCGAGGACACCCGTGCCCGCGTGCTCGAGGCGGTGGCCCGGCTGGGCTACCGGGTGAACGCGACGGCGCGCCAGCTGAGGGCCGGTCGCAGCGGTGCGATCGGCCTGCTGGTTCCGCACCTCGACGGGCCCTACTACCCTCACCTCGCGGCGCGCCTGGACACCCTCGCGCAGCTGCGGGGCTACCACGTCATCATCGAGCGCACCGGCGCGAGCAGGGAAGGAGAGCTCGCGGCCCTCTCCGCGGAGCGTGTGCGGCCCTACAGCGGCATCGTGTTCAGCCCGGTCCAGATCGACACGGCGGACGTGCGCCGTGCCGGCATCGAGGTCCCCGTGGTCCTGCTCGGCGAGCGCCGGATCGGCGGCGAGTTCGACCACGTGATGATGGACAACGTGGGTGGCGCCGAGCTCGCCACGTCGTACATGCTCGAGCGCGGCGCGCGGCGCATCGCCCTGATCGGTGGCCGGCCGGAGACCGGCGTCGACAGCATGCCGACCCTGCGCAGCCGTGGCTACCGCGGCGCGCACGCCAGGGCGGGCGTGCCGGTCGACGAACGGCTCGTCGTCGACGGCGCGTCGTTCACCACGAAGGACGGCTACGAGGCAGTCATGCGGCTCCATCGCGACGGCGTCTCGTTCGACGGCGCCTTCGCGCTGACCGACGCCGCGGCGATGGGGGTCCTGCGCGCGCTGGCCGACATCGGGCTGCGCGTCCCGGACGACGTCCAGGTCGTCGGCTTCGACAACGACGCGGAGGGCGAGTACCTCGTCCCTCGGCTGACGACCATGGACCCCGGCAACGACTCGATGGCCGAGCGCGTGATGGAGCTGCTCCTGCGCCGTGTCGAGGCCGCTGCGTCGGACGCGGGGGAGACGGAGGACGTGGTGGAGTCGGTGATGTCGGCTCGGATCGTGGTCCGCGAGTCGACGCTCGCTCACGTATCCAGGTAGACGCGGATCGGTCACAGCTTCTCTTCCTCGAGTAGCCCGTCACTGGCGTGACGTTTATCGATAAAGTAGAGGGCATCTCGGAGGGTGTCAACGCTCGCCGGTCCGATGGTGCGGGTGAGATCGGTCGGCGAAATCCCGTGGGTGTGCCCGATGAAGTTCCTTGTTTACTGGTAAAGTCGTCGCTTCGCGCGACCGGTCGTCGACGGCCCGACCTGGGCGGCGGCACCGATGACCGCGGGGACCACGAGCAGCGCACCGCAGAACACCAGCACCACGGCGAGGAACAGCGACGCCGCGACGGCGTTGCCGCGCTCCCGTCCGCGCAGCAGCCGGACGCCGGCCAGGGTGCCGGTGAGCGTCACCGCCGCGAGCAGCGCGGACGTCGCCCGGACCAGTCCGTCGAGCGTGACGACGCCGCCGAGGACCGGGGCGGCGACGACCAGGCAGCAGGCGGCGAGGAACGCCAGGCTCCGGCGGGGCTCACGACCCGGCGTCGTCCGGCCGACGAGCCGGCGCGGCAGGGCCCCGTCCCGTCCGAGTGCCGCGCCCAGCCGGGCGCCGCTGGCCAGGTAGGCGTTGATGGCCCCGAAGGTCAGCAGCACGGCGGCAGCGGTGGCCAGCACGGTCCCGGTGGGGCCGAACGCCCGCTGGAGGAGGGTGAGCAGCGGCGCCGGGTCGCGTCCGGCGGACGGGCCCAGGACGCCGAGCGTGACGACCGCCAGCCCCAGGTAGAGGGCGATCACGAGAGCGAGGGTGAGCGCCGTCGCGCGGCGCAGACCACGGACGGGGTCCGCGAAGTCCGCCGAGAGGTGGGTGGCGGCCTCCCAGCCGGCGAACGCGAAGAACAGCACGGTGGCGGCGGTGCCGACGCCCGCCCACCCGTGGGGCGCGAACGGTGTGAACGCCTCGGAGCGCACGCCGTCGAGCGAGACCGCGACGGTCACGACCAGGAGGGTCACCATCACGGCGGCGGTCAGGACCTGGATCCGCCCGGTCGCGTTGAGGCCGACCGCGTTCAGGACGAACGACGCCACGAGCAGAGCGAAGCCCACCCCCATGGCGAACCCGGGACCCGCACCCAGAGCGGCCGCGATGTAGTGCCCGCCCATCAGCGCGGCGGCCGTGACGCCGAGCGGCACGGCCGCCAGGAACCACCAGCTGACCGCCGCGGCGATTCGTCCCTCGAAGGCGATCGTCGCGAAGTGCGCCACGCCTCCGCCGTCGGGATGGGTGCCGCCGAGCGCGGCGAAGGTCGCCGCGACGGGCACGCTGGCGAGGAGCAGCAGCGCCCACGCCAGCAAGGACGCGGGCCCCGCGGCGTCGGCGGCCAGCGTGGGCAGCGCCAGCGCCCCCGGCCCGAGGACCGCGCCGAGCAGCATGACCGAACCCGTCACGACGCCGAGTCCTCGGGCGGGGCGGGTGCCCGGGCGAACGTTCTCTTCCATGTACCGTCCTCTGCCGGATGACCAGGATTCCGGCGTGAGGGTAGGCACAGGAACGTACGTCTGGGGCTGACACTGAACTTCATTCGGCGGGATCGTTAGGCTCCCGACCATGGACGAACTTGATTCGGCGATCGTGCAGGAACTCCAGCGCGACGCGCGGCAGACCAACCGGGACCTGGCCCGTCACCTCGGCATCGCACCCTCCACCTGCCTGGAACGGGTGCGGCTCCTGCGCGCCCGCGGCGTCATCCGCGGGTATCACGCCGAGATCGACCCCGCGGCGCTCAACCGCAGGGTCGAGGCGTTCGTGTCGATCCGGCTGCGCCCGCTCAACCGCGACGTGATCGACTCGTTCAAGGCCGCACTGATCAAGCTGCCCGAGGTCAGCGCCGTCTACGTCCTCGCCGGCGACGAGGACCTGCTCGCCCACGTGGCCGCCCGGGATCTCGACCACCTGCACTCGTTCCTCATCGACCGCCTCAGCCAGCCACGGGAGGTCGTCACCTTCCGGAGCCAGATCGTCTTCCAGAGCGCGCAGAAGCGGGTGCACCAGCGGCTGCCCGAGGAGTAGTCCGTCCAGCGCCTCGTGGTCCGCTCACGAAGCCCGGTCGCTGCCTCGGCCACCCTCGGCGTCGTCCGGGTCGTAGGCGTCGAGGAGGTCCTCCCCGTGCTCGGCGCTCCACGCGTAGACCGTGTCGAGCAGGTCGAGCAGGCTGTGCCCGAGGCCGGTGAGCTCGTAGGTCACGGTGCGGCCCGCCGACGTCCGGCACACGAAGCCGTCGTGCTGGAGGTTGCGGAGCGACCGGGTGAGCTCCTTGGCACTCGTGCGGTGCAGCGGGACGCGCAGCTCGGAGAACCTGCGCGGTCCGTCCTCCAGGCAGCGCAGGACCATCGGAGCCCACTTGTCCCTCATCCGTAGGGGCTGCATCGGCGACGGGCAGATCTCGTCGAACATGTCGACAGCCAGCTCGGACATAGCAGCAGTCTAGGTTCCCGGTCGGTAACCGGGTCGCTTCCTAGGGTCACGCCCATGAGCTACGACAACTTGCCAGGCCTCCGGATCACGTCGTCGGACGGCGTCGCGACCGTGACGCTCGACCACCCTCCCCTCAACCTGATGGACGGCGTCCTTCTGCCGTCGCTGCGCGGGTTCGTCAACCGGGTGCGAAGGGAGGAGAGCATCCGCGTGATCGTGTTCGAGAGCGCCGACCCGGAGTTCTTCAGTGCGCACGGGGACATGGGCTACCTCACCGACCCGGATGCCCTGTCGGCGGCGACCCGAGCCGCGATCGCCGCCGCCGAGGACACACCTGTGCCGGACGGCATGAACATCCTGCAGGCCCTGAGCGAGGAGGTGCACGACCTGCCGCAGGTCACCATCGGCAAGCTGTCCGGATTCGCGCGCGGCGCCGGCAACGAGTTCCTCATGTACCTCGACATGAGGTTCGCGGCGGTCGGCCGGTCGGGTCAGTCGCAGACGGAGGCCCTGATGGGCATCCTTCCCGGAGGTGGCGGGACCGTGCACATGACCCGGCTGGCGGGTCGGGCCCGTGCCCTCGAGCTCATCCTGGGCGGCGAGCTCGTGGACGCGGAGCTGGCCGAGCGGTACGGGCTGGTGAACCGGGCTCTTCCCGCGGCGGAGCTGGACGGGTTCGTGAGCGAGCTCGCGGGGCGGATCGCGCGGCTGGGGCCGGAGGTCGTGTCCGCGATCAAGGCCGCGGTGAACGCGATGGCACCGGCGATCCCGCGTGCCGCGTACGCGGTGGAGAACGACGGGCTGATGGCGACGATGGGGCCCGACGTCACACGGCGTGCGCACGAGCTGCTGGCCGCGGGGATCCAGACCCGCGAGGGAGAGCTGGAGCACGAGCGGATCGTGAACTCGATCTGACCGGGCGCTCCGCCGTGGGCGCGGAGGAAATCTCCCGCGCCCACGGCGGTTCCCACCATGTCGGGGCCCAGCGCTCGAACCCTAGGTTCGAAGGCATGGAGATCAGACCCGCTTCGTTCGCGCTCCCACCCGTGACCAGCCCGGGAAGGGACTGAGATGACCATCGCTCTCGATCCTCCGGCCCCCGTCGAGAGGCCGGCCCCCGCACGGATCGGAAGGCCCGCGATCGGGGCACTGGGCGTCCTCGCCCTGGCTCTCGGCACGCTGCAGACGGTGGTGGACCCGACGCGTCCGCTGCTGGAGCGCGAGCTGGGTGTCGACTCGGCCGCGGCCGCGCTGATCGCCAGCACGCTGCTGATCACCGGCGCGATCGTCGCGCCCATCGCCGGCAAGCTCGGCGACCGCTACGGCGGAAAGCGGGTGCTGCTCGTGCTGATGGCACTTGTCTCGACAGGCGGCGTGATATCGAGCCTCGCGCCGAACCTGCCGGTACTGCTGGTCGGTCAGACGCTGCAGGGCGCGATGGTGGGCGCACTGCCGCTCTCGTTCATCCTGGTGCGCAAGAACTTCCCGAAGGGGCAGACGCAGGTGGCCGTCGGGGTGGTCAGCGCGCTGTTCACCGCCGGGGGCATCGTCGGGACGCTCGTCGCTGGGCCGCTGGCGGAAGGCCTGTCCTGGCACTGGATCTTCGCGGCGCCGACGATCGTGATCGTGGCGGCGACCGCCGTCGTGCTGCGGCTGATGCCGAACGATCCGCCGGGCGAGCAGGGCACCAGGATCGACTGGCCCGGCGTGGCCTTGCTGAGCGCCACGCTGGTCGCGCTCATGCTGGGACTCCTCGTGGTGACCGGCGGCGGCATCCCGCCGCTCGCCGTGGGTGGCATCGTGCTCGTCGTCGCCGCGCTCGCCGCGGCCTGGGTGGCCGTCGAACGCCGGGCCGTCTCGCCGATGGTCGAGCTGCGCATGCTGACGGCGCCCGCCATGTGGAGCGCGGCCGTGCTCACCACCGCCATCGCCGCCGTCTCCGCGATGCTGCAGACCTACGTCCCCAAGCTGTTCGAGGTATCGGGCGACGGCTACGGCCTGGGGCTCGACACCACCGACATCGGGCTGTTCATGATGCCCGCCTCCATCGCCGGCGTCCTGGCAGGCTCGGTCGGCGGCCTCGCCGTGCAGCGCTACGGCGCACGGGCCGTGGCCACCACGGGCGCCGTGGCCACCGCGGGCATCCTCGTCGCCGTCGCCGCGCTGCACGACACGGTGTGGCAGCTCGTCGTCGCCCGGGCGCTCGCCGCCTTCGTCGGCGGCCTGATCACCACCGCGCTGCTCGCCAGCACCGCCACCGCCGTGGCCGCCAAGGACACCGGCATCGCCACCAGCCTCCTCGTCGTGATCCGCCTGATCGGCGCCGTCGCGGGCGGCCAGCTCGCCGGCTCGGTCCTCGACGCGGGCAACGACCCGGCATCCGGGGTGCCCGCCGAGTCGGCCTTCGTCACCGGGTTCCTCGTCGCAGCCCTCGTGGCCGCTCTGTCCCTGCTCGTCGTCCGCCATCTGAAGAAGGAAGTCCAGTCATGACATCTCGGTCCGGCGCCTCCCGCTCCCACACGTTCCGGCGCAACGTCCTGATCGCCGGAGCCAGCCTCGCCGGCCCCACGCTGGCGTACTGGCTGCACCGGTACGGGTTCGACGTCACGGTGGTCGAGAAGGCGCACGCGCCTCGCGGGGGCGGCTACCCGATCGACGTCCGCGGCACCGCGATCGAGGTGGTCTGGCGGATGGGAGTCCTGCCGCGGCTGCAGGCAGCGCACATCGACACCCGGCGGTTCACGTTCCTCGACGTCGACGGCGCCGAGGTGGCCACCCTCCGCCCCCATGCGGTCGCCGGGAGCGTCGAGGGGCAGGACCTCGAGGTGGGGCGCGGGGACCTGACCGCCGCGCTGTACGAGACGGTCCGGGACGACGTGGAGCTCGTGTTCGACGACTCCGTCGACCGCCTCGACCAGCACGGGACCGGGGTCGACGTCACCTTCCGCAGCGGCAGGCAGCGCACGTTCGACGTGGTGGTCGGTGCCGACGGCATGCACTCGGGTACCCGGAAGGTCCTGCTCGGGCCGGAGGAGCAGTTCCACCGGTACCTCGGCTACGGGTTCGCCGTGTTCACCATGCCCAATGTTCTGGGGCTGTCGCGCGAGCTGATGATGTGGAACACCCCGGGCCGGGCTGCCGCGCTCTACGCCACCGGGGGCGCCGGCGACGACCTGCACGCGTTCCTCAACTTCCACCAGCCGGAACAGCCGCTCCATGTCGTGCGAGAGGGCCTGCGGGACCCGGACGCCCAGCGGGACCTGGTCGCCAGGACCTTCGCCGGTGCGAGCTGGGAGGTCCCGGGCATCGTCGAGGCCATGCGCCAGGCGGACGACCTGTTCTTCGACACGGCGGGCCAGATCCGCATGCCGGGCTGGTCGAGCGGCCGGGTGGCGTTCGTCGGCGACGCCGCCTACGCGCCGTCGTTCCTGACCGGACAGGGTTCCAGCCTGGCGCTGGTGGGCGCCTACATGCTCGCGAGGTCACTGGCCACGCACGAAGACCACGTCGCTGCCTTCGCGGCCTACGAGCGGGACACCCGCGAGTTCGTCACGATGAACCAGGCACTGGTCGACAAGGGCGGCGCCCGGCTGTTCCCCACCACCGCCGAGGCGCTGGAACGACGGAACGCCATGCTCCGTGAGCTGGCCGCCATGCCGGCCACGACGCCGCAGCCCGCCCACTCGGCCCTCGTGCTCCCGGCCCCTGCGCCGACGGCGTGAGCCCGGTGCGGAACACGGAGGAAATCCCTACCCCGCCCGGGGGAACGCACCCTGTCCCGGCGGGGCGGCCCCGCGGCAGGCTGGCAGTATGAAGACCATGACCCTCGACCCGCGAGCGCGGCGGTCCGGGCGGAGTCCCGGCTGGTCGCACCTGCTCGGCGCGCCGTCGTCCTCCGTCACCTGGCGCTCGTACGGCTACCTGTGGCTCATGCTGCTCCTTGGACCGTTCGCACTCGCCTACGTGCTGGTCACCGTGGCGGTCACGGCCGGTGCCGCCGTGACGGTCGTCGGCCTGTTCGTCGCAGGCGGGCTCGTGGTGGGCGGGCGATGGTGGGGCGCCGCCTACCGCAGCTTGGCAGGCCACCTGCTCGACACCCACGTCGCGGCGCCCGTGCCCCGGCGGGCGCGCCAGGGCTTCTGGCCGCGGCTCGGGGGAGCGCTCGGCGACCCGGTGGGCTGGCGAGCACTGCTGTTCATGCTCGCGGCCCTGCCGGTGACGCTCGCCGGGTTCATCGTGAGCACCGCGTGCCTCGTGCTCGGCCTCGGCGGCGTGACCTACTGGTCCTGGTTCTGGTCGCTGCCCCCTGAGCTGGCCATGGACAGCTCCTGGCACAACCCGGCCGGCCTCGCCGTCGTCGCACTGGGCGGCCTCGTGGTGCTGGTCCTGTGGCCGCTGGCCCAGTCGGGTCTCGTCGCCCTGTTGAAGCTGCTGACCAGGGTGCTGCTCGGCCCCACGGCCGCCAGCCTGCGGGTCGCCGAGCTGGAGCGCTCCCGCGCGGGCACGGTGGAGGCCGCCGACGCCCGCCTGCGCCGCATCGAGCGAGACCTGCACGACGGTACCCAGGCGCGCCTGGTCGCCGTCGGCATGCAGCTCGGCGAGGCGCGTGAGCAGCTGGCCTCCGGCGGGACGGACGCGGTGGGCGAGCTCCTCGAGGTGGCGCACGCGTCGACCAAGGACGCCCTGGCCGAGCTTCGCGAGCTGGCCCGTGGCATCCACCCGCCGGCCCTGGACAGCGGCCTCGCGGTCGCCCTCGAGACGCTCGCCGCACGCGCGCCGCTCCCGGTCACGGCGGACATCGACCCGGCGGTCGAGGCGGGCGGCCGCCTGGCACCGGCGATCGAGTCGATCGTCTACTTCTCGATCGCCGAGCTGGTCACCAATGCGGCCAAGCACGCACGCGCGTCGCGGGTCCACGTGCGGGTCGAGGTCGTCGCCGACGGCGGGAGCGGCATCCTGCACATCCAGGTGCGCGACGACGGCGGCGGGGGCGCGACCGTCGTCGCCCCCGACGGGTCCGGACTGCGGTCGGGCCTCGCGGGTCTCGCCGAGCGCGTCGGGTCGGTCGACGGCACGTTCGACCTGTCGAGCCCGGTCGGTGGGCCGACCGTCGTCACCATGACGCTCTCGGCCGTGCGGGCCGTCGCGGCAGGTGCGCGCCGCACCGGCGCCGGTGGTCGCGCATGAGCGGGCCGGACGCGACGCCGTCGGGCGCCCTGCGGGTGGTGCTCGCCGAGGACTCCGGGATCCTGCGCGACGGGCTCGTCGCCCTGTTGACGCGCCGGGGGCACGAGGTGACGGCCGTGCCGGACGGCGAGAGCCTGGAGCGCGAGGTCCTTCGCCTCGCGAGCGAGTCGTCCCTGCCCGACGTCGTGGTCGCGGACATCCGCATGCCACCCACGTTCACCGACGAGGGCTTGCGCATCGTGGTCGCGCTGCGGGAGCAGTTTCCCGGGCTGCCCGTGCTGCTGTTCTCGCAGTACGTGGAGACGCGGTACGCCGGTGCGCTGCTCCAGGGTGACGCGCGTGGCGTGGGGTATCTGCTCAAGGACCGTGTCGTCGACACGGGGGAGTTCACCCAGGCGCTCGCGCGTGTGGCCCGGGGCGAGACCGTGCTGGACCCGGAGGTGGTCTCCCAGCTCATGGGCGCCTCCGACCGGGACACCGGCCGGGTGCGGCTGACCGACAGGGAACGTGAGGTGCTCGACCTCATCGCGCAGGGCCGGTCGAACGGCGGCATCGCGGAGCAGCTGTTCCTCTCCCAGGGCGCCGTGGAGAAGAACGTCGCCGCGATCTTCCAGAAGCTCGACCTGCCGTACGACGCGGCGGACAACCGCCGGGTGCTCGCCGTGCTGCGCTACCTGGGGACCTGAGGCCGCACCAGCCGGGCCGCGAGCCCGTCCAGCACGATCCCGAGGTGCCGCTCGAACCGTGCGTCGCCGTCGTCGCGCAGGTGGCCGGCCTCCTTGACCAGCGGCACGTCCGGGCCGAGCCAGGCGTCCCGCTCGCTGACGGAGTAGCGATCCGGGTCGGTCTCGGCCGACTGCCGTCGTTCCTGTTCCTCGATGACGAAGCCGACCACGAAGGCGACGACCAGGTCGGTGGCGTCGTCGGCCTCGGCGAGCGTCAGGCCCTGCTCCGTCCAGCGTGCGAACCAGGGTTCGCGAGCCCGGATCACGTCGGGGTCGGTGATGCGGGTGCCGCTGAAGATGCGGGCGCCGTCGCGGTGGAGCAGGAACTCCGCGCGCAGGACGCGGGCGTGCGCGGCGAGGTCGTCCCGCCAGCCGGCGCCGGGCGGGGTCTGTGACAGGGCGGTGCTGACCCGCCGCATCACGGTGGTGCTCATCTCGTCGAGCAGCTCCTGCTTGTTGCGCAGGTGCCAGTACAGCGCGGGTGGCCGGACCTCGAGCCGGGTGGCGAGCGCGCGGACGGTGATGCCGTCCATGCCCTTCTCGTCGAGCAGCTCGAGTGCGGTCGCCACGATCCGTTCGCGTGTGATGCCCTTCGCCATGGTTGACACCTTAACAAAGTTCAGGCAGCCTGGGCTCACCACGAACTGAACTTAGTTAAGGAGAATCTGATGCGTGCTGCCGTCGTCAACATCCCCGGGGAACCGCCCGTCTGTGCCGAGTTCCCCGAGCCGGAGACCCGTCCGGGCCAGGATCCGCTGCACCTGGTCGGGGCGGGCCTGCACCACGTCGTGCGTGGGCAGGCCGCCGGCCGCCACTACAGCAGCGACCACATCTTTCCGCTGGTGCCCGGGGTCGACGCCGTGGCCCGGACCGTCGACGGGCGGCTGGTCTACACCGGCTTCGCCCGCGCACCGTGGGGCACGATGGCCGAGCGGATGGTCACCCCGTTCGAGCTCGAGCTGCCCCCGGGCGCGGACCCGCTCGAGGTGGCGGCCGGCATGAACCCCGGGATGTCCGGCTGGATGGTTCTCGCTGCCCGGCGCAAGGAGGTCGGCCGGCTCGGTACGGTCCTCGTGCTGGGGGCCACCGGCGCGTCGGGCAGCCTGGCGGTGCGGCTGGCGCTGACGCTCGGCGCCGAGCGGGTGGTCGCCGCCGGCCGCGACCCGGAGGCGCTGGAGAAGTTGCGGGGCCTGGGCGCGGTGCCCGTGTCGCTCGCGCACGACGGGCCCGACGCCTTGGCGGACGCGCTCGCGGGTGTCGTCGACGACGCGCCGCCCGCCCTCGTGCTCGACTTCTTGTGGGGGCGGGTCGCCGAGGCCACCTTCGCCGCGCTGGGTCGAGGCGGCATGGCGGCCGACGCGCCGGACACGGCCTACGTGCAGATCGGTTCGCTCGCCGGCGCGGAGGCGGCGCTGCCCGCGGCCCTGCTGCGCAGCCGCCGCATCCGGGTCACGGGCAGCGGCATCGGTGCGTTCTCCAGGGCGGAGTTGCTCGCGGAGGCGCCCGCCGTCCTCACGGGCTTCGCCGACGGCACGCTCCAGATGCCCTACACCGCGTACCCGCTGAGCCGGGTCGCGGACGCCTGGGCGCACCAGGGGAGCACCCGCGCCGTCATCGTCCCGGACTGACGACGGACCGCCCGGTCCGGGCGAGCCGCGGCCGAAGAGAATCCGAGGAACAGGAGAGCGTGATGGAGAAGCGAGCATTGGTCGTCGGGCTGGGGATCGCGGGCATGTCGGCGGCGATCGGGCTGCGGGCGGCCGGGTGGACGCCGGTGGTCGTCGAACGGGCACCCGAACGGCGGCAGGGCGGGTACTTCGTGGGTCTCCTGCCTGACGGCAGGCAGGCGGCGATCGATCTGGGCATCGCCGACGACCTGCACACCCGGAACCCCGCCGACGGCGGAAAGGCCTGGGAGCTGGACCGACGCGGGAACCGCGCGCTCGGGCTGGGGTTCCTGCACCAGCCCGGCCGGCCCGCGGCGGTGGTGCGCGGCGACATCGAGGCCGCGCTCTGGCAGGGCCTCGGCCGGGCGGGCACGGGTGCGCCGATCGACGTGCGGTTCGCCACCAGGCCCGTCGAGATCAGCGACGAGGGCGACGGCGTCCGGGTGCTGCTCCGGGACGGCGGGACCGGAGCGGAGTACCGCGAGGAGTACGACCTCGTCGTCGGCGCGGACGGGTTGCGGTCCGACGTGCGCCGCCTGGCCTTCGGTCCGCACGCGCGGTACGTCCAGGACTGGGACGCCATGATCTGCGCGTTCCAGCTTCCGGGCCAGGTGCCGGGCTACGACGACCAGGACAGCATCATCAGCGCCCGTGCGGGGCGGGCGGCCTGGGTGTTCGGCTTCGCCGACCGGGCGCCCACCGCCCTGCTGACCTACCGCACGGCGGACGTCTCCGAGCAGTTCACGGGGGACCGGATCGAGCGGCTGCGTTCCGTCTACTCCGGTATGGACGATCCGGTCGTGCGACACGTCCTGGACGAGCTCGAACGAGCGCCCGAGTTCCTGTTCGACTCGGTCCACCAGGTCAGGATGCCGCGGTGGAGCACAGGCCGGGTGGTGCTGGTGGGCGACGCGGCCTGGTGCCTGAACCTCTACTCGGGCATGGGCGCGACGAGCGCGCTCCGGGGCGGCGCCGAGCTGGGCAACGCGCTGCGGAATGCGCCGGACGACGTCCGGGCCGCGCTGACCGCCTGGGAGTCGGCGCTGCGTCCGTCGATCCTGAGGCATCAGCGCATCGCGCACCTCAAGCAGCAGATGTTCGTCCCGTCGAGCCGGTGGACGGAGGTGGTGCGGTCGTTCGTCCTGCGGCTCGGTGGTGCTGCCCGCAGGCGACAGCTGGCCGGGGAGCTCACCGCCACGCCGGCAGGGGGCGGGGTGCCTGGTCGGTGAGCGTCAGGTCGCCAGGCCCTGGTGACCCCAGCGCGGTGTCGGCCCTGGTTCACCGAGGTCTGTGCCGACCGGGTCCTGGGAGACCTCTTGCGCGATGGCCGTGCCCCACTCGAAGTAGGACATGACCGACGCGTGCAGGTCTGGCGAGTCGGGCAGGGCCTCGCCGACCGCTGCCGACATCAGGTCGAGCCAGCGGCGGCGGTGCTCGTCACGGATGCCGAGACCGAGATGGCTGTGCAGCAAGGACCGGTGGCCGCCGAGCGACGCCGTGAACTGTTCCGGTCCGCCGAACACCTCGGCCAGCCAGACGGCGACGTGCTCGACGTGCCGCTGGTTGAAGTTGGCGAACACCGGCGCAAGGAGCTCGTCGGCGAGGACGCGTTCGTAGAACACGTCGCTGAGCCGGCGCAGCGCGGGCATGCCGCCCAGTGCGTCGTAGAGCGTGGGCTCTGCATCCATGACGGGCAGCCTAGCGATCCACGGGCCTGCGTCGGGGATCTCCACCCACTAGCTGGCCCTCATGCGTCGGGTGTCGTAGGCCCAGATCGCGATCTCGACGCGGTTGCGGGCACCGAGCTTGGCCAGCAACGACGCGACGTGGGTCTTGACCGTGCTCAGGCCGACGAAGAGCTCGGTGGCGATCTCCGCGTTGGTCCGTCCCCGTGCGACCAGCGCGAGCACCTCCTCCTCGCGCTCGGTGAGCGGGTCGGTGGGCTGGACCGGAACCGGTGCCCGGTCGGCGAGGGTCGCCAGCAGCCGGCGGGTGACGTTGGGCGCGATCAGTGCGTCCCCGTTCGCCGCCGCATGGATGGCCTGCACGAGGAGCTCCGGCCCGGCGTCCTTGAGCAGGAAGCCGCGGGCGCCGGCGCGCAGGGCGCCGAGGACGTACTCATCGAGGTCGAAGGTGGTGATCACGACGACCGCCAACGGGTCTGCCACCTCCGGCCCGGCCAGGCGCCGTGTCACCTCGACGCCGTCGAGACCGGGCATCCGGATGTCGACGAGGACGACATCGGGACGCAGCCGGGTCGCCAGGTCGAGCGCTGCGAGCCCGTCCGCTGCTTCCCCCACGACCTCGAGGTCGGGCTGCGCGCCGAGGATCATCACCAGCCCGGCCCGGACCAGGTCCTGGTCGTCGGCCACGACCACACGGATGCTCATGGCAGCGCCTTCACCGGGAGCACGGCCTCGACGACCCAGCCACCCGCGGGCCCCGGTCCCGCGGAGAGCGATCCGCCGAGGAGATGGACGCGTTCGGCCATGCCCAGCAGGCCGAACCCACGTTCCGGGGCAGGTCCCGGCTCGGTCCGTCCGTCGTCGCTGACGCGGAGCCTGACGGCTTCGCCCTCCTGGCGTACGTCGATCCCGACGCGGCTAGCGCCCCGGGCGTGCCGCAGGGCATTGGTCAGCGACTCCTGCGCGAGCCGGTAGAGCGCGGTGTCCACGGGTCCTGCCAGCCGGGCCACCGAGCCGTCCAGCGAGACCTCGACGGTGGGCGTCGTGTCGGCGCGCGCCAGAGCTGGCAGGTCCGCGGCACCTGGCTGCGGTGAGTAGGTGACGGCTTCCTCCTCGCGCAGCACCCGCACCATGGATCTCATCTCCGCGAGGGTGCGCGACGCCTCGGACTCGATCGCGGCCAGGACCTCGGCAGCCTTCTCGGGCTGGGTGCCGGCGACCACGCCACCGGCCTGCGCCTGCACCGCGATGGCCGAGACGTGGTGGGCCACGGTGTCGTGCAGCTCGCGGGCCAGCGCCGCCCGCTCCTGGTTGCGGATCTCGTGCTGTCGGCGCTGCCAGAGGTCCGCGCGGTAGCGGAACACCGCCGCGAGGGCGACGAGCGACAGCAGGAGGACGCTCCCGCCGAAGACGTCGGTCCAGCCTCCGGAGGAGGCGTACATCCCCAGCACGACGACGCCTGCCACGAACGCCGTCCCCAGGACCATCTCCCGTCCCGAGCCCCACCGCACCAAGGAGTAGAGCAGGAGCAGGACAGCCATCATGGAGTAGGGGCCGAGGTCGCCGGCGTGCGTGGTCAGCTGGACGACCGAGAGCAGCCCGGCGACGCCCCACCCGGCCAGGGTGGCGACCAGGGGGCGGCCCCGCCGCCAGAGCAGGGCAGGTATCAGCGCCAGGGCGAGCGCCGTCACCAGGGGCCGCCAGGCCAGGTCCGGCCGAACGATGCCCTCGATCAGCACGGCGGCCGCGAACACGCCCACGAGCAGCCAGTCGAGACGACCGATGGGCGGGGCGTCGGCGGGCCGCGGCTCGTGCCAGATGGCGCGCCGGACAGTGTTCACGGCTCCAGCCTAGGGATCGGCGCGCTCCGGCGTACCCACCGAAAGGACGAGAGTGAGACCAGCACATCGGCCGGGGGAGCTCCGGCCTCCGGGCCGATGCGCCCGCCGCCCTGGCTCGGCGATCGTGGACGCACCGATCCTCACCACGACAACGGAGCCCACGATGAGAACGCGTCAACCCACCACCATGCTGGAAGACCAGCCGGTCCCGGTCAGAGTCAAGCTCGCCGCGGCGTGGACAAGCTTCATGTTCCTGTACGCCTACGTGGACATTCTCGGCTTCTTCACACCCGGCATCGTCGAGGACATCCTCGACGGCAAGGTCTTCGAGTTCGACCTCTCCCAGACCTTCTCGACCACGGCGCTGACCCTCATGGCCGTCCCGATCTTCATGGTCGTGCTGTCGGCGACGCTGCCCGCCCGGGCGAACCGCGTCACGAACCTCGTCGTGGCCTCGCTCTACGTTCCCGTCACGGTGTTCAACGTGGCGGGCGGATTCTGGCTGTACTTCTACGGCCTCGGCGTCGTGCTGGAGCTGATCGTCCTCGCCCTCATCGTGCGGTACGCCTGGACCTGGCCGCGCACCGTACCGACGGCGAGCACCGTGAGCCGCCCGGACCGTGAACTTGGTCAGCCCGATGCCCGTCGGGTCAGCGCTCACCCCGGACGAGGGTGACCGACCCGGCCTGCGCACCGGCGGGCAGCGTGAGCTCGCCGGTGTCGCCGCCTGCGGTGAGCCGGAAGCCGCCGGCGAAGGCGTCCACCTGGATCCGGCCGTGCTCGTCGGTGCGGGTCGTCGTCGGGGGCAGCCACCAGGCGCCCTTGACGAGGTCTCGCAGGGCGTCGTAGGCGGGCTTGGGCGTGCCGTCGGCGCGCACCAGCCCGCACGGCGCGCCCAGCCACGCGCCCTCGTCGGTGAGCCCCCAGTAGTTGACGGCCTGCACCGCGGGGTGCGCGACGAGCTGACCGTAGTGGCGCACGATCTCGTCGGCCTGCCGGGCCTCGCCCTCCGGCGTGGAGGGCCAGGAGTCCACCACGTGGTCGTTCAGGTCGGTGACCTCGGCCGGCATGAGGTCGCCAGACAGCAGCGTGTTCTCCGTGAGGTGGAGGGGCAGGCCGAAGCGGGCGAACCGGTCGAGCACGTCGGCGAAGTACTCCTCGCCGCGGTAGCCCTGGTGCATGTGCGACTGGAGCCCGAGCGCGTCGATCCGCACCCCGGCGTCGAGCACCTCCTCGACGAGCCGCTCGTAGTCGGCCGACAGGTTGAAGTCGTTGAGCAGGAGCGTGACCGACGGGTCGGCCTCGCGGGCGGCGTCGACCGCGAGCCGGACCATGCCCACCCGGCCGAGGCACTGCGCCAGGCGGGTGACCGCGTTCTCCTCGCGGTCGAAGACCGGCATGATCACGGTCTCGTTGATGGCGTCCCACGTGGGTACGGCGTCACCGAGCCCGGAGACCTCACGGCCGATCCGGAGGCGGATCTCGCGTTCGACGTCCTCGTCGCCGAGATCCAGGAGCCACGTGGGCGCCATCGTGTGCCAGAGGAGGGGATGCCCCTTGACGGCGACGCCGCGCTCGGCGAACCAGGCGGCGGTGCGCCGCAGCCGGTCGGTGTCGGGCGCGCCGCGCTCCGGCTCGAACCCGCGCCAGTAGAACGGCAGAGTGACCTGGTTGAACAGGTCGAACCACAGCGGCGCCAGCGTGCGGGCGGTCTCGACCGAGGCGCCGCCGAACGGGGAGTAGAGCGGCGTCGTGTCCAGGCCGTTGGCCAGGCCGACGAAATCGAAGCCGATGTTGCCGAACAGGAACGCGTGCCGGGTCTGCTCGACCTGGACCTCGCGGCCGGCCAGCGGCTGTCCCGCGGCGTCCAGGACCGTGACGGTGGCCCGGGTGTGCCGGTGGGTGAAGCGGGGGTCGGCGGCGATGGCGACGCTATGGTTCATGGAAACTTTCCTTGACGAGTTCTATCGAGATCGGCGGGTAGCGCGCTGCGTCATCGCCACGGAGCCGCCGTCGAGCGGCGCTCCACCAGCGAGGTGGCGAGCTCGGTGCGCAGCGCGGGCCGCAGCTCGTTGCGGGACATCTCGATGACGATCCGGGCCGCCTCGCGGCCCATCTCGAGCAGTGGCTGGCGCACGGTGGTCAGGTTGGGCGTGACCCACTGGCACAGCTCGACGTCGTCGAACCCGACGACGGACAGGTCCGCCGGGACCGTGAGCCCCAGCTCCTCGGCGGCGAGGTAGACGCCGTAGGCCTGCTCGTCCGATCCGGAGACGACGGCGGTCGGGCGGTCCGGGCGCCGCAGCAGCTCCCGGCCGTGCGCGCGGCCGCCGGTGACCAGCGAGTCGCCGTGGGTGATCAGCGAGTCGTCCACGGGGATGCCGTGCCGCTGGAGCGCGCTGCGGTAGCCGTCGAGCCGGTCGCGGTGCGACTCCTCGTCCATCGGGCCGGTGATCACGGCGATCCGCGTGTGGCCCAGCGCGATGAGGTGCTCCGTGGCGTCGCGCCCACCTGCCCAGTTGGTGGCGGCGACCGTCGGGAGCGACGGGGCAGCTGCGCCGATCGGGTCGACCAGCACCACGGGCATGCGCAGTCGGGACAGCTCCGTCTCGACCGACTCCTGCACGTGGGCCGCCACGAGGACGACACCCTCCGAGCCGCGCTCGGCGAGGTGGTCGACCCAGGCGGCGGTGCCGAACGAGTCACCGCTGCTGGTCGTGAGCACCAGGTCCAGGCCGAGCCGGGCGGCCTCGGTCTGCGCGCCGCGCAGCAGGGTCGTGGCCCACTGGGTGTCGAGGGTCTCGATCACGAAGTCGACCAGGCCGCTGCCGGCGCCCGGGTGCGGGCGGCGCTGCTCGTAGCCGCGCTCGGCGAGCACCTGCTCCACCTGGCGTCGGGTGGCCGCGGAGACGCCCGGCCGGCCGTTGAGGACCTTCGAGACCGTGGGGGTCGAGACCCCGGCGGCCTCGGCGACCTCGGCGATGGTCACCCCGCCGCGCCGCTCCTTCTTGCCGGCGCCGGCGCCGGCGTCGGGCCTCGTGGCCGTCCCTGTCATCCGCGCTTCTCCTCGTTCTCCGACCGTGACGACGGCGGGTGTTGACGCCGTCGTGATGCGGACTCTATCGTACCGGCAAGCGAAAGCATTAAAGAAACTTTCGCACCTCGCTGGGACCGCATCGGTCGCGAGGACGAGGAAAGGACGCAGAGATGCAGACGTCGAAGAAGACGTTGTCGGCCCGTCGAGTCGGTGCCGTCGCGGCGGTGGCCGCGGCGAGCCTCCTCCTGGCGGCGTGCACCCCGGGTGGCCAGGGCGGCGCGACCACCGGGGACGCGACCGCGGGCAGCATCACCTGGTGGGGCTGGACCCCGGACGCCATCAACGCCGAGAAGCTCATCGCGGCGTTCAACGAGGAGTACCCCGACATCGAGGTCGAGTTCGTCTCCAAGCCGATCGACAGCTACGACTCGGTCCTCTCGCCGGCCATCACGTCGTCCGACGGGCCGGACGTGTTCAACGTGGCGCCGGGTTCGGCGAACGGCGGCGTCGACACCTTCGGGCCGGGGGCGATCGACCTCACCCCCGCCGTCGAGGAGGCGCTCGGGCCGGACTGGACCAGCAAGGTCTCCGAGCTCGGCGTCAGCGGCCTCACCGTCGACGACAAGCTGGTGGGGCTCTCGGCCGGCGCCGTCTACTCGGGGAACCTGTGGATCAACCAGGACATCTTCGAGAAGTACGACCTCGAGCCCCCGACGGACCTCGCCTCCTGGAAGCAGGTGTGCGACACGCTCGAGGCGGCGGGCGAGGGCTGCTTCGTGCAGGGCGCCGGCCAGTGGGCGTTCGACATGGACACGTTCGAGGCCATCGTCGAGAACATCGAGCCCGGGCTCTACCAGAAGGCGACGGTGGGGGAGGCGTCGTTCACCGAGGGCGACTCCGGCCAGAAGTTCACGCAGGCCATGGAGACCTGGAAGTCGCTGTTCGACGAGGGCATCATGCAGGAGGGCGCCGTCGGCCTGCAGCAGTACCCCGACGCGAACAACGAGTTCATGCAGGGCAAGTACGCCATGATCATGATGGGCTCCTGGTACACGCAGTACGCCGTCAAGGACTCGATGGTCACGGCCATGGAGGCAGCGGGCGTGTCGGACCCGGAGCCGATCACCCTCGTCCCCGTCGACTTCCCCGACCTCGCCGGCACCGGCAACGTCGGCAACATGTTCGGCGACGCGGACTACGGCCTCGCCGTCTCCGGCCGCTCGGACAACCAGGCGGCGGCGACCACGTTCGTCACCTGGCTCGCGACGTCCCAGGCCGGTCAGCAGTCGGTCGCGGACACGCTGAACAACATCCCCGCGCTCGCGGGCATCACGCCCGACTGGGACCAGATCGACCTCGTGGACCCGGAGGCGCAGGCCGACGTCCTGTCGGCGTACACCGAGACGGCCGCCGCCTCGACGCAGCCGCGCTTCGCCACCGTCAGCGCCGAGCTCAACACCGCCTTCCGTGATGCCCTGGTGGGCGTCGCCGGCGGAGACGTGTCCATCCCGGACGCGCTCGAGACCCTCCAGGGCGTCGCCGCCGCGGAGTGACGGACCGGGGTGGGCCGGCCGACCCCTTGCGGCCGGTCCACCCCTTCATCAGGCACGAGCCACCCGAGACCCGAAGGACAAGCAATGAGCATCAGCGCAACGCTGCCTGACGCCGCGACACCCACCGGAGGCGCGCCCGCGGTGGCGCCACGCCGCCGGGGGCTGAGGCCGACGGCGAACGGCCTGCCGTGGATCCTGCCCGCGATCGTCGTCGTGGTCGGCCTGATCTACTTCTCGATCGGCTACACCGGATATGTCTCCGTCCTGGACTGGAACGGCTTCATCCTCACGGAGCCCACGTTCCTGGGGCTCGCGAACTTCTCGGAGATGTTCGGCGACCCGGTCTTCTGGAAGGCGCTGACGCACACCGCCGTCTTCTATGTCGTCACCTTCACCGTGCAGACGGCGCTCGGCTTCACGTTCGCGGCGTTCATGCACTCCCAGGTCTACCTGCGCGGGGTCTACAAGGTCGTCGTCTTCGTCCCGACCGTCCTGGCACCCGCCACCATGGCGCCCGTCTTCCGCCAGATCTTCGACGCGAACGGCCAGGTCAACACCCTCCTGCGGGCCGTAGGGCTCGACGGCCTCACGCAGACCTGGCTGGCCGGCGGCACCACCGCGATGGGCGTGGTCATGCTCGCCACGATCTGGCAGTGGACCGGCCTGACCTTCATCCTCTTCTACGCCGCCATGAGCCAGATCGACACCGAGATCCTCGAGGCGGCCCGCATGGACGGCGCCGGGAACCTGCGCACCCTGTGGTCGGTCGTGTGGCCCATGTGCAAGGGCACCACGGTGGCGCTCGCGACCCTGGGCCTGATCGGGGCGCTCAAGACCTTCGACTGGCCGTACCTCATCACCAAGGGCGGCCCCAACTACGCGACCGAGTTCCTGGGCACGTACATCTACCACACGATGCTGTCCGAGAAGCGGTTCGGCTACGCCGCCGCGATCTCCGTCGCGCTCCTGGTGCTCGCACTCGCCTGCGGTGTGTTCATGTCGCTGCGCAACCGCCACGAGGGAAAGGCCTGACCATGCTCGTGACACGTTCGCTCACCTCGAAGATCGTCATCCAGCTCGTCGTGACGCTGATGGCGCTGCCCTTCCTGCTGCCGCTGGTGGCGATGGTCCAGGGGTCGCTCGGCGGCAGGGGCCTCGGCAACTACGTCAAGGTGTGGGAGACCGGCGTCCTGCCCACCTACCTGCTGAACTCGGTGCTCATCTCGGTCTTCGCGATCCTGATCGTCTACGCCTGCACGATGCTCGCGGCGTTCGGGTTCTCCAAGCTGCGCATCGCGGGCAAGGAGATCTGGTTCTGGGCGCTGCTCCTGGCGCTGACCATGCCCGAGTCCGTGCTGCTCACGCCGCTGTTCGTCACGGCCTCGACCTTCGACATGTACAACCAGCTCGTCGCGGTCATCCTGCCCGTCGCCGCCCTGCAGATCCCGTTCACGACGCTGCTGGCCCGCAACTTCTACGACGGCATCCCGTCGGAGATCATGGACGCCGCCCGTGTCGACGGCGCCAACATCTGGCAGGTCTTCTGGCGCGTCGTCCTGCCGCTCACCCGGCCCATCGCCGCCACCATCGTGGTGCTCACGCTCATCGCGGCGTGGAACGCGTACCTGCTGCCGATGCTCATGCTCAACGACCCCGGCCGGCAGGTCCTGACGCTGCTCCCGTCGTACTTCGTCAGCCAGTACACGAACGACCAGACCGGGGTGCTCGCCGCGGCGGTCATCGCCGCCGTCCCCATGCTCGTCGCCTACCTCGCGCTGCAGAAGTACTTCGAGCGCGGCCTCGCGGCGGGCGCGCTCAAGTGATCACCAAGGAGAGCCCCGTGGGCATGCTCGAAGGACGGCTCGCCGTCGTCACGGCGGGGACGGCGGGCATCGGCCTGGCGGTCGCGACCCGCTTCGTCGCCGAGGGCGCGACGGTCGTCATCACGTCGCGTTCGGCAGCCGCGGTCGAGGCCGCGGTGGCCCGGCTCGGGCCGCGCGCGGTGGGCGTGGTCGGCGACGCGGGCAACGTCGAGGATCTCGCCCGGCTGGCGGACGCCGTCGCCCGGCTGGGCCGCAAGGTCGACGTGCTGCACGTCAACGCGGGCCGCGACGTCGAGCCGACGCCGGTCAGCGAGCTGACGCCCGAGAAGTTCGACGCCGTCGCCGGGCTCACGTTCCGCGGCACGGTCCTGACGGTGCAGGCGCTGGCCGCGCACCTGGCGGACGGCGCGTCGATCGTGCTCACGTCGTCGATCGCGGGCACCAACGGCGGTCCCGGCCACGCGGTCTACAACGGGAGCAAGGCCGCGGTGCGCTCCCTGGCGCGCACCCTCACGGCCGAGCTCGGCCACCGGGGGATCCGCGCGAACGCGGTGAGCCCCGGCCCCACCCGCACCGCCGCGTTCGACGCGTTCACCGGCGGCTCGGACGAGGTCGAGGCGGCCGTCGTCGCGCAGGTCCCGCTGGGCCGGGTCGGGCGCCCCGAGGAGGTCGCCGCCGCGGTGTGCTTCCTCGCGAGCGACGAGTCCAGCTACGTCGCCGGGATCGAGCTCACCGTCGACGGCGGCATGAGCCAGGTCTGACCCCGCCGGCCCCGGCCCGCCCCCCGCCCGAACCACAAAGTACTGACGTATGACCGAGAGGACACCACCCATGAGCAACCCCGCACGTTTCGCCGTCATCGGCACGGGGTGGCGCGCGCAGTTCCACCTGCGTGTCGCTGCCACCGACCCCGCCCGGCTCCAGGCGGTCGCCGTGCTGGCCCGTGACCAGGCCAAGGCCGACACGATCCAGGCCCGGTACGGCGTGCCCGGCGTCACCTCGCTCGACGAGCTCCTCGCCCACGAGCCGGAGTTCGTGATCGCCGACGTCTCCTGGCCCGCCATGCCGGGCATCCTCAAGGAGCTGACCGCCCGCGGCGTCCGCGTGCTGGCCGAGACCCCGCCCGCGCCGGACCTGGCCGGCCTGCGCGACCTGTGGACCACCATCAAGGACGAGTCCCTCGTCCAGGTCGCCGAGCAGTACGTGCTCATGCCCGGCCACGCGGCCCGCCTGGCGGTCATCGCCGACGGCGTCATCGGCACGCCGCAGGCCGTAGAGATCGCCTCGACGCACCTGTACCACGCGACGTCGCTCATCCGCGCGTTCCTCGACGTCGGCACGGACCGGGCGGTCGTGTCCGGGCGCACCTTCGAGACCCGGATGGCGCTGCCGCTCGGGTTCGACGGGTGGAACACCGACCCGCAGCCCGAGGTGCAGACGTCCACCTACGCGACGCTCGACTTCGGCGACGGCAGGGTCGGCGTCTACGACTTCATGAACATGCAGTGGTGGAACCCGCTGCTGGCGCGGCGCGTCGTGGTGCGCGGCACGCTCGGCGAGCTGGTCGACGACACCGTGACCTCGTGGGACGGGCACGACCCGGTCACCTCCCGGATCGAGTACCGCCGCACGGGCGTCGACATGAACCTCGAGGGCAACGAGGTGGTCCACGCCTCCTTCAACGGCAAGGTCGTGTGGCGCAACGCCTGGGTGGGCACCCGGCTGTCGGAGGACGACCTGGCGGTGGCCGACAACCTGGTCGCCGTCGGCGCCTGGGCGCGCGGCGAGGCCGAGGGGCCCTACTCGCTCGCCTCGGCCTGCCAGGACCACGCCCTCGGACTCGCCATCGAGGAGTCGGCGCGCACCCACCAGGACGTCGTCGTCGCGGACGAGCCGTGGGCATGAGCGCGCCGGTGCCCGTCGGCGGGCTGATCCAGGTGGCGCTCGCGGTCGAGGACATCGAGGCCTCGCTCGACCGCTGGTGCGCCCTGTTCGACATCGAGCGGCCGGAGGTGGTGACGCTGGAGCCCAACCCCGACGAGACCTACCGCGGGCAGCCGGCCGGCTACCGGCTGCGGCTCGCCGTCATCACGGTCCCCGGCAGCCAGGTGGTGATCGAGCTCAACGAGCCCGACGCCAACCCGTCGACGTTCCGCGAGTTCCTCACGGCGCACGGCGAGGGTGTCCACCACCTCGGGTTCGCGGTCGGCGACGCCCGCGACGCCGTCGTCGAAGGCCTGGAGACCGCGGGTTACGCCAAGCGGGTCGAGGCCTACTACCCGGGCGGCTCCTGGACGGTCCTGGACACCGAGGAGGCGCTCGGCGTGAACCTGAACATCAAGCCGCACGCCTGATGGTCGTCGACACCCCGTTCGTCGACACCCACGTGCACCTGTGGGACCGGCGCGACCACGACCTCGGGTACGGGTGGCTGGACGGCGACGACTTCCCCTTCGGGGACCTCGTCGCCGTCCGCACGGCTCGCTTCTCCGTACCTGAGCTGCGGGCGGAGGGCCGGCTCGCGGGGCTGACCAAGGTGGTGCACATGAACGCCGCCTTCGGAGCGGAGGACCCCGTCGCCGAGACGGCCTGGCTCCAGCGGCTCGCCGACGAGACCGGCTGGCCCGACGCCGCCGTCGTCACCTGCGACCTCGCCGCACCCGACGTCGCCGAGCAGCTCGCCCGGCACCGCACCTACCGCGTGTTCCGGGGCGTGCGGGAGATGGGGCCGGCCGTCCGGTTCGCCGATCCCGCGTTCCGGCGCGGGTACGCCGAGCTGGGCCGGATGGGCGGGCTGTTCTTCCACACCGTCGGCCCGGAGAACACGGAGGCCGCGCTCGACCTGCTGCGTTCCCACCCCGGGACGGGCTTCGTGCTGGACCAGGCCGGCATGCCGCCGGACCGCACCCCGGAGACGTTCGAGGCGTGGCGGACCATGCTGCGGGCGTTCGCGGCGGAGCCCAACACGTTCTGCAAGGTGTCGTCGCTCGGCATGGTCGAGCCGCGCTGGACCCCGGAGTCCCGGCGCCCGTGGGTGCTGGCGCCGATCGAGGCGTTCGGCGCCGACCGGGTCTTCCTCGGGTCGAACTGGCCCGTCGAGCGGCTGTACTCCAGCTACGCCGACGTGGTCGAGGCGTTCCGGTACGCGACGGCGGACCTGACGCCCGGCGAGCGGCAGGCTGTCATGGCGGGCACGGCGGAGCGCGTCTTCGGGATCTAGCGTGTCCCGCGTGCGCTCGCGCCGCCGAGCGGACCGGCGGCACGTGCGCACACGGGACACGCTGCGATGGTCAGGCGGACAGCGGCGGGTTCGAGTCGTCGTAGATGCGCGCGGCGCTCAGCAGCCCCGACTCGCCCCGCACGTACACCGCGACGCCTGCCTCGGGCTGCAGGTCCGTCACGCCCCAGCGCACCACGTTGTACTCCAGCGCGCAGGCCCGCCCGTCGTCGGTCACGGTGCAGTGCTCGAGCGGGATGCCGCCGCCGTTGGAGAAGAACGACGTGAACAGGGCGCGCAGCTCCTGCTCGCCGCGGTGCACGTACTGCCCGCCGGCCGGCTCGCGCACCGTCGCGTCCGGCTCGAAGGCCGCGACCGTGGCCTCGACGTCGCCCGCGGCGAGCGCCCGCTGGTAGTCGCCCACGACTCCGGACTCGGTCGCTGTCTCGTCGGGCTGCAGCAGCGGCGGCCGGTTGGCGTGCGAACCGGTGATCGGCCAGGTGCTGAAGTACATCCGCAGCTCGTGCAGGCCGGCGTCCGACCGCTCGGTGACGATCGCGACGGGGAGCTCGACCCGACCCTGTCCGGCGTCGTACCGCAGCACCACCTCCTCCACCGTGCGGTGCGGGGTGACGACGAGGTCGACGTCCTCGACGGTGCAGGCTCCGGCGCGCAGCTCCTCGCTCAGCGTCTCGATGAACCGCCGGAACGCGGCGTGCCCCTTGACCCTGCCGCGTACGGGGTGGTGGAGCTCCGGCTCGCCCGCGAAGGACCCCACCAGGGCCTCCACCTCGCCCGACGTGACGCCGTCGAAGAACGGGACGGCGACGAGCGGCGAGCGGCGGTGCTGGGACAGCTCGGCGACGTACTTGGCGGAGAAGAGCTCAGGAAACCAGGGCATCGAACGATTCCTTCCGTCGGGGCTGTTCGCCCGGTGCGGCTCGGGTCTTGCTGGCGGCGGTGCTCGTGCGGTGCTCGCTCACTGATGGCTCCAGGGCAGGACGACGAGCTTGCCGCGGGCGTCGCCGGACTCCATGAGGGTGTGCGCGTCGCGGATCTGGTCGAGGTCGAAGGCCCTGTCGACGGGTACCACCGCGCGGTCGGCCGCGACGTCGTCGAGGAATCCCTGCAGCACGTCGGCGGGGAGGTCGTCGGCCTCGCCGGAGTAGGCGGTCAGGCGCACTCCCGAGGGCAGGTAGCCGATGGGGTAGAAGTCCTTGACGGTCCACACGTTGGAGAGCATGCCGGTGAAGCAGGCGGTGCCGTGGACGCGGACGGCACGCAGGGTGTCCGGCAGCGTGGGGGTGCCGACCAGCTCGATGGCACCGTCGACGCCGTCGGGGAGGATGGCGCGCACCTGTGCGGCGACGTCGCCGTCGTCGAGGAGGACGTGGTCGACGCCGACCTGGGTCAGCGCGTCGTGCTTGGCCGGGCTGCGGGTGGTGGACAGGACCGTCATCCCGAGGCGTTTGCCGAGGACGGCGGCGGCCATGCCGACCGAGGAGGTGCCGCCGCGGACGAGGAGGCTCTGGCCGGGCCGGGCGTCGAGGCCGACCGTCAGGGAGCCGTAGGCGGTCTGGAGCATCTCGGGGACGGCGCCGAGCGTCTGCCAGGGCAGGTCGGAGCGGAACGGGATGACCTGGCCGACCGGGACACAGGTGTACTGGGCGTAGCCGCCGTCGTACGAGCGGCCCATCCCGCCCATCATGGTCACGACCTGCTGGCCCGGCGCGAATGTGCCGGTGGGGTCGCTGTCGACGACTCCCGTCGCCTCGATCCCGAGCACCCGCGGGTAGGTGACGGCGTCGCCGGCGAACCCCAGCCGGGTGTGCAGCTCGGACCTGTTGAGCCCGAAGGCCTCGACACGGATCCGCAGCCAGCCGGCCGCGGGCTCGGGGACCGGGAGCTCGCGGACGTGCAGGTTGGTCACGGGGCCGGGCTCGTCGAGCACGACGGCGCGCATGGTGTCGGTCATGGTGTCTCTTTCTTGCTGCTGTTGTCCTGGCTGTTGTTGTCCGGGGCGCCGTCGTTCTGCGCGGCGTCGTGGTCGAGCAGCTCGCGGATCCACGCGCGCTCGGCGCGGCTGGTCGCGCGGGCCGAGAGCAGGATGCCGCGGCGGTAAGGATCGGTGAGGTCGGCGGCGCGCAGCGGGCGGTCGCCGTCGTAGAAGAAGCTCGCGGGCTGCTCGAGGTAGTCGAGGCGGCGGCGCAGGACGGCGTCGCGCTCGGCACGGTCGGGCAGCAGGGACAGGAACGACAGCACGACGAAGAAGCGGCTGCCGTCCGTGATGTCGTGCCCGTCGGCCTCGCGGAGCCGCTCGAGCATGCGGGTGCGCCCCGCTTCGGTGAGGCGCAGGGTCTGACGGGGAGCGCCGGCGCGGCCGGGTTCGCTCTCGCGCGTGACGAGTCCGCCCTTGATGAGTCGGGTGATCGCGGGGTAGAGGGTGCCGTCGCTGATGGTGCGGGCATAGCCGTGCAGCTGCTCCATGCGGCGGCGCAGCTCGTACCCGTGCAGGGGCTCCTCGGCGAGGAAGCCGAGGATCATCAGCTCGATCACAGCCGCAGTCTAGTACCTCGATCCGAGATACCTCGAACCGAGGTTTAGTCGTGCGGCGAAGGAAGACCGAGCCGACGGGTGCTCAGAGCGTTGTCGCGGGCTTCGCCGTGGCTTCCCACTCGTGGTGTGCGCGGGAGACGCGGTCCCACAACGCCGCCCGTTCGGGGGCCTCGACGTCTGCCAGGTCCAGGTGGAAGACGCGGGCCAGCACGTCGTACCAGTCGTCGGGCGAGTCGAGGGTCCGCTCGTACGTTCCTGCGGCGTCGATCCGGCGCAGCACGCAGCCGCGCAGCATGTCCACGCCCGTGGCGTCACGGAGCTGGGCCTGGAGCGGGCAGCGGTTCGTACATGCCGCCGGCGAGCCCTGTGTCGACCAGCCACCGCTCGCCGTCGACCTCGACGGTGAGCGCGAGATGGTCGCCGCCCGGACCCTCGGGATCCTCGACCTCGTCCTGTATCCCGGCCGTGTGCAGGGTCACGTCGTAGCCGAGGGCCGTCAGCAGCGCGGCGAAGACGGGGAATCCACCTGGCCCGTAATGGCACAAAGTTGTAACAACAAGTCACGCGTTCGTATTCCGAACGAAACCAATTGGTAAAAACTGGCCCATGTACTTGGGGCCATGACGCCGACGGACAACCTCTCGACCCGGGTGAGCATCTCGCTGCTCGGGGTACGCAGCGACGCTCCGGTCCGCCGCGCGGGCGGTGCCGGGCCGAGCGACGACGGACACTTCGTCATCGGCGGTGCGGGCGCCGCGATCCCGCTCAACCCCGACAGCCCGTACGTCGTCTCGCAGGGCCGGCTGACCCTCGACGGCGCCGACCTCGGGATGGATGTCGAACCGGTCGTCCGCCCGAGATTCTATGACCTGACCACCGCGGACGGTACTCCCTACGACAAGATCGCCAAGCTGCACGGCAAGGACGTCCTGGCCACGACCGTGGTCCAGACGTGCGTCCGCTACGACGAGAGCGAACGCTGCCGGTTCTGCTCCATCGAGTCGTCCCTGCGCTCCGGAACCACGATCGCCGTCAAGACGCCGGCCATGCTCGCGGAGGTCGCCCGGGCGGCGCGGGAGCTGGACAGCGTCTCCCAGATGGTCATGACCACCGGTACCTCGAACGGCTGGGACCGGGGTGCCAAGCACCTGGCGCGCTGCGTCCGCGCCGTGAAGGACGCCGTCCCCGAGCTGCAGGTCCAGGTCCAGTGCGAGCCCCCGGCGGACCTGCGGGCCATCACCGACCTGTACGAGGCGGGCGCCCGGTCGATCGGCATCCACGTCGAGTCGATGGACGACGCCGTGCGCCGGCGCTGGATGCCGGGCAAGGCGACCGTCTCGCTCGACGAGTACCGCGCGGCCTGGCGCGAGGCGGTACGCGTGTTCGGCCGCAACCAGGTCTCCACCTACCTGCTCGTGGGCCTCGGCGAGGACCCGGACGAGATGGTCGAGTCCGCCGGTGAGCTGATCGAGATGGGCGTCTACCCCTTCGTCGTCCCGTTCCGGCCGCTCGCCGGCACGCTGGCGACCGACGTCGACCACGTCCCGGCGCCGCACCGGGCGGTGGTCGCGGACATCACCCGCCGGGTCGGACGGCTGCTCGCCGCCGCGGGGATGCGAGGGTCCGACCAGGCCGCGGGCTGTGCGGCGTGCGGCGCCTGCAGCGCGCTCGCGACGGTGGGAGGCTGACATGCTCGACGTCCCCACCCTCACCGGCAGGTCGCTGCTGCCCGTCGCGCCCTGGACCGTGCGGCCCGCCGGGCGGCGCCATCTGGCCGCCTACCGAGCGCTGCGCCATGCCGCGTTCGTCGTGGAGCAGGGGCTGTTCAGCGGTCAGGACCTCGACCGGCTCGACGACGAGGAGCGCACGGAGGTGCTCGTCGCGGTCGACGCCGAGGACCGCGTGCTCGGCGGCGTGCGTATCGCGCCGGCGCTCGCGGCGCTCGACGCCGTGGGCCGGGACATCGGCTGGTGGACCGGCAGCCGGCTCGTCGTCGCCCCCGGGGCCCGCAGGGCGGGCGGGATCGGCGCCGCGCTGGTCCGGGCGGCGTGCGACCGGGTGGCGGAGCTGGGCGTGCTGCGCTTCGAGGCCACGGTCCAGAGCCGCAACCAGGTGCTGTTCGAGCGCCTCGGCTGGCAGCCCTGGGGTACCGAGGTCGTCCACGGCGAGCCGCACGTGCTCATGCGGTGGCCCATGAACCGGGTCACCGACCTGGTGACGGCGACGAAGTCCGCGCTGGCCGACCTCGTCGGGCCGCTGCGGGAGCACACCGGGCCGGCCGCGCTGGGCGGGGCCGGGTTCGTGGGCGACGACGGCGCTCCCGTGCCGGGCACGGACCTGGTCGCGGCGTGCGACGCCATCCTGCCCGACCTGATCGAGCGTGACCCCGAGTGGGCCGGCTGGTGCGCGGTGCTGGTGAACGTCAACGACCTGACCGCGATGGGCGCCCTGCCGACCGGGCTGACCGACGCGGTCGGCGCGCCGACGGCGTCGTTCGCGCGCCGGATCCTCAACGGCCTGCACAGCGGTTCGCAGGCCTGGGGCGTGCCGGTGCTCGGCGGGCACACCCAGCTCGGGGTACCCGCCTCCCTGTCCGTCACGGCGCTCGGGCGCACCAACCACCCCGTGCCCGGTGGCGGTGGCCGTCCCGGGCACGCCCTGTCCCTGACCGCCGACCTCTCGGGGCGCTGGCGCCGCGGCTTCGAGGGCCGGCAGTGGGACTCCACGTCGTCCCGGTCCGCGGCCGAGCTGCGGCACCTGGCCGGCACCGTCTGGGCGGCCCGCCCGGAGGCGGCCAAGGACGTGAGCATGGCCGGGATGGTCGGCACGACGGCGATGCTCGCCGAGGCGTCGGGCACCGGCGCGACCATCGACGTCGCCGCCGTGCCCACGCCGTCCGGCGCGGCGACGGGGGAGTGGCTGACCTGCTTCCCGGGGTTCGCGATGCTCACCGCCGACGCACCCGGGACCGGTCGCATGACCACGCCGCTGGCGACCACCGCCGAGTGCGGCGAGCTGACGACCGAGCCCGGCGTCCGCCTGCGCTGGCCCGACGGCGTGACCACCGTCGCGGTGCCCGGCGCGGCGACCGGCCTCGGGCACGCCTGACCGAAGACCCGCGCGGGCCCTGCGCCCGCGCCCCCAGACCGCACCACCGCAGTGCCGAACGAGCGCACCATCCACTATCCAAGGAGCACGGACCATGTCGTACGACGAGCAGATCCAGGCCAACATCGACGCGTCGATCGCGGAGATCCCGCACCCGTCGCTGCCCAAGGGCAGCAACCTGTACGGCTCGACCAAGATCTTCCCCGACTACCAGGCCGAGCCCGGCCAGTCCTACCTCACGCTGGTGCACGGCATCGCGCACGAGTCGTCGGTGAGCTTCGTCGCGATCCTCCAGGCCACCCGCGCGCTGCGGAAGGGTTTCGAGTCCGCCGTCTACTTCTACGGGCCCGGCGCGATCAACGCCCTGGACACCCGCGGGTTCCCGACCACGGGCGACAGCGCGTTCCCGGGCGAGCAGAACATCAACGACGCGCTCAAGACCTTCATCGCCGAGGGCGGCACCGTGTTCTGCTGCCGGTTCGGCCTGTCGCTGCACGGTGCGCGCGAGGAGGACCTCATCGCCGGGGTGATCCCGGCGCACCCGCTGGACGTGCAGGACGCGGTGATCCACTACGCGCGCAAGGGCGCGATCATCAACTCCACCTACAACCTGTAGCCGGCCGACCAGCAACGGGAGGAGCAACAGCCGTGACCATCACCGTCGCCGCCGTGTCGGCGAACTTCACTCGCGACCTCGAGCAGAACTACGCGCTCATCGGGAAGCTCCTGGGCGAGGCCCGCGCCGCCGGCGCGCAGCTCGTCGTGTTCCCCGAGGCGTCCATCGGGGGCTACCTGTCCTCGCTGGGCAACCACGGGGACACGGTGCGCACCACGCAGCGCTCCCTGCCGCCGGCGGTCAAGCTCGACGGGCCGGAGATCCGGCGGGTCCAGGAGCTCGCGGGCGAGACGGTGGTGTGCATCGGCTTCTGCGAGCTCGACGACGACGGCGAGACCCGCTACAACGCGGCCGTCTGCCTGGACGGCGAGCGGATCTACGGGTCCTACCGCAAGGTGCACCAGCCGCTGGGCGAGAACATGTCGTACGCCCCCGGGAACACCTACCGGGCGTTCGACACCCCGGTCGGGCGCGTCGGCCTGCAGATCTGCTACGACAAGGCGTTCCCGGAGGCCGCTCGGGCGCTCGCCCTGGACGGCGCGGAGATCGTGGTGAGCCTGTCGGCCTGGCCGGCGGCTCGCACCGCGACCGCCGAGGACCTGCAGCAGGACCGGTGGACCTACCGGTTCAACCTGTTCGACGCCGCTCGCGCGCTCGACAACCAGGTGTTCTGGATCGCGTCCAACCAGGCGGGCACCTTCGGGTCGCTGCGCTACGTCGGCAACGCCAAGGTCGTCGACCCGGGCGGGAACGTGCTGGCCACGACCCTGCTGGACGCCGGTCTCGCCGTCGCGCAGATCGACGTCGACGGCACGTTCCGCGCCATGCGAGGCGGCATGTTCCACCTGCGCGACCGTCGACCGGACGTCTACGCGGCGGTCACGGCGCAGGGCACGCCGGAGTCCTCGCGCTGGGAGGCGGCCGCACATGCCTGAGATGACGTTCGACGTGCGCTGGCCCGACGGTTCCACGGAGAGCTGCTACTCGCCGAGCCTCGTGATGCACGACCACCTCGAGGTCGGACGCCGCTATCGCGTGGCCGAGTTCGTGGACCGTTCCAGCCGCGCGCTCCAGGAGGCGAGCGACCGTGTGCGGGCCCGGTACGGCATGGGGTGCGCGTCGGCCGTGCAGCAGGAGGCCGAGATCCGGCAGATGGCGCGGTTCTTCGACGCCGACGGCGAGGTCGAGGTGCTCGCCATGGAGCCGCCTCTTCCGGTCACGAACGGCGACACCCGCCCGGGAGGTACGGCATGAGGGCGGCACAGGTCGTGGACGGCGCACACCACGAGGTGCTCGTCGTCGGCGGTGGGCAGGCGGGGCTCTCGCTGAGCCACCACCTGGTCGCCGCCGGCGTCGACCACCTCGTGGTCGAGCGCGACAGCGTCGCGCACGAGTGGCGCGACGGGCGGTGGGACGCGTTCACGCTCGTCACGCCCAACTGGCACTGCCGGCTGCCCGGTTACCCGTACGACGGCCCCGACCCGGACGGCTTCATGCGCCGTGACGAGGTGTACGCCTGGGTGCGCCGGTACGCGGGCACCTTCGACGCGCCGGTCGCCGAGGGCGTCACGGTCACGGGGCTCGCCCCGCGGCCCGGTGGTGGTTTTGTCGTCAGCACGACGGCGGGGACCGTGACGGCGGACGCGGTCACGGCGGCCGTCGGCGGCTACCACGTCCCCGTGGTGCCCTCCTGGGCGGACGCCCTGCCCGGCCACGTCGTGCAGGTGCAGTCGTACGACTACCGCAGCGCGGAGGAGCTCCCGCCGGGGCCGGTGCTCGTGGTCGGTACCGGCCAGTCCGGCACGCAGATCGCCGAGGACCTCCTCCTCGCCGGCCGCGAGGTGCATCTCGCCGCGGGGCGGGCGCCCCGCGTGGCCCGCCGCTACCGGGGCAAGGACTGCATGACCTGGCTGGCCGAGATGGGCGTCTACGACGTGCCCGTCGCGGCCCGCGGGCTGGCCAAGCGCGAGTCGACCAACCACTACGTCACCGGGCGCGACGGCGGACGGGACATCGACCTGCGCGACTTCGCCCGCCGGGGCATGCGGCTGTACGGCCGTGCCACGGGTGTGGCCGACGACGGGTCGGGTCCCGCCCTGACCTTCGACCCGACGCTCGCCCGCGACCTCGACCACGCCGACTCGGTGGCCGAGTCCATCAAGGACGACATCGACCGGTGGATCGCGACCCAGGGGATCGAGGCGCTGCACGAGGACCGGTACGTCCCCGTGTGGCGCCCCGGTGCCGAGACCGAACGGCTCGACCTCGCCGGGATCGCCGCGGTGGTGTGGTCGGTCGGGTTCCGGGCCGACTGGACCTGGCTCGGCGACCTCGCGCCCGCCGTGCTCGACCCCGAGGGGCACCCCCGGCACGTGCGCGGGCTGAGCCCCGTGCCCGGGCTGTCGTTCGTCGGCCTGCCCTGGCTGCACACCTGGGGATCGGGCCGGTTCCTCGGCATCGCGCAGGACACGCAGCACGTGGCCGCGGCGGTAGGGGACTGGCGGGCCGGCGGTTCGTGGGAGGGACCCGCCGAGCACACGCTCACGCCCTCGTCGGCCGCGGCCGGATGAGCGACGACCTACGCTGTCAGGCATGTCTACGACGACCATGGGTGCGGTCGCGGCGCACTTCGGACGCGACATCGATCGCACTCTCGCCAAGCTCCCCGGCATCATCGACCAGGCCCGCGAACGCGGCGTCGACCTGCTCGTGCTCCCGGACGCAACGATCGGCGGGTACCTGCACGACATGTACCACCCTGCCGACCAGGGCCTGCCGGCGGCCGTGGACCTCGACGGGCCGGAGGTCGCGGCCGTCCAGCAGATGGCCGGCGACATGGTCGTCTGCTTCGGCATCGCCGAGCGGGCCGACGCCGACGGCGCGGAGGTGCGGTACAACACCGCCGTCTGCGTCCACGGCGACGGGGTGCTCGGGGTGCACCGCAAGGTGCACCTGCCGCTCGGCGAGTCCGAGGCATACCGGCCGGGAACCGGGTTCGACGCCTTCGACACCCCCGTGGGCCGCCTCGGCATGCTCATCGACTTCGACAAGACCTTCCCCGAGTCGGCGCGCTCGCTCGCGCTCGACGGCGCGGAGGTCATCGCCTGCCTCAGCGCCTGGCCCGCGAGCGTCACCGACCGCTCCGACCGGCTGCGCAACGACCGCCAGGCCCACCTGTTCGACCTGTACGACTGCGCCCGGGCCGCAGAGAACCAGATCTACCTCGTCTCCGCCAACCAGACCGGGGTGCTCGGCGGCCTGCGGTTCCTCGGCCAGGCGAAGGTCGTCGACCCGGCCGGCGAGATCGTCGCCAAGACGTGGGCCAAGGGTGGGCTGGCGATCGCCACCGCGGACGTGGCGGCCGACGTCGCCCGCGCCCGCCGCACCATGAACCACCTGCGTGACCGTGTCGAGAGCGCCTACACCCTCAGCACCCGGCCCGCGCCGAGCCGAAGCCCCGGCTGACCTTCCCGGTCGGCCGAACCCAGGAGGTACGTCAAGACCGTGCGCATCGCCCAGACCACCTACTCGACCAAGCCGCGCGGCGGGGTCGTGCACACCCTCGCCCTCGCCGAGGCGCTCGCCGCCCGCGGCCACCAGGTCACGGTATGGACGCTGGGCCGGGGCGGCGACGACGCGTTCTTCCGGCCGGTCGACCCGGCGGTCGAGGTCCGCGTCGTACCGTTCGCCGCCCGCGACGACGAGAGCGTCGGCGACCGCATCGAGCGCTCGATCCAGACCCTGACCGGCGCGTTCGACCCCTCCGGCTACGACGTGGTCCACGCGCAGGACTGCATCTCCGCCAACGCCGTCGGCCCCTGCGTGCGCACCGTCCACCACCTCGACGAGTTCACCACGCCCCGCCTGGTCGAGTGCCACGAGCGGGCGATCACCGAACCGATCGCCCGGCTGTGCGTCTCGCGCGCCGTCGCGCGGGAGGTGGCGGACGGCTACGGCCTGCGCCCCACCGTCATCCCGAACGGGGTGGACGCCGCCCGCTTCGCCCGCGCCGCCGGCCCCGGCGGAGCCGCCGCCCGCACCCGCTGGCGCACCGAGCTGGGCGACTACGTGCTCGCCCTCGGCGGCATCGAACCCCGCAAGGGCACCATCGACCTCCTCGAAGCCTTCGCCCTCCTGCACGCCGACCGCCCGGACCTGCGCCTCGTCCTGGGCGGCGGCGAGACCCTGTTCGACTACCGCCCCTACCGCACCCGGTTCGACCAGCGGTGCGCCGAGCTCGGCATCGACCCCGTCGTGCTGGGCACCCTCGCCGAGGACGACGTGCCCGCCCTCGTCGCCGCGGCCGCCGTCCTCGGCTTCGTGTCCACCAAGGAAGGGTTCGGGCTCGCCGCCATGGAGGCGCTCGCGGCAGACGTGCCCGTCGTGGCCCGCGACCTGCCCGTCACCCGCGAGGTCTTCGGCGACGCCGTCGCCTACGCCTCCGACGTGCCGCAGATCGCCGCGGCGCTCGCCGCCGTTCTCGACGGCGGCGGCCAGGACGGGGCCGCGGGCCGCGAGCTCGCCGCCCGGCACAGCTGGGCGGCCGCGGCCGCCGCCCACGAACGGTTCTACGAGCACGTCGTCCGTGCCGGGGGTGACGATGGCCAGGAGATCGATCTCACGGATCGTGAGCGAGCTCGCCGCGGCTGACCCCGGCCGAGTCGTCGCGGTCGCGCCCACCGCGGCCGGCGAGCGACGCCTCACGGCCCGCGCGCTCGACGCCGCGAGCGACCGCTACGCACGCCGGCTCCTGGAGCACGGAGTACGCCGCCACGACCTGGTCACCGTCTCCCTGCCCAACGGGCTGGACATGATCGTCGTGTGCGCCGCCGTCTGGAAGGCCGGTGCCACGCCCCAGCCGGTCTCGCCCGGTCTGACCCCGGCCGAGCGGGCCGACGTCGTCGCCGTCGCCCGCCCGGCCGCCGTCGTCGGCTTCGAGGCGGACGGCGTCCCGAGCCTCGCCGGCGGAGACGCCCTGGGGGAGGTTGCCCAGGACCCGGCGTGGCTCGACGGCGCCGACACCGGACCGCTGCCCGACACCTTCGCCCGGTCCTGGAAGGCGCCGACGTCGTCCGGCAGCACGGGCCGGCCCAAGGTGGTCATGGCCACCGCACCCGCGCTCCTGGACCCGGAGCGTCCCGTGGCCCAGTTCCTCCCGTTGCGTGCGGTCCAGCTCGTCAGCGGTCCGCTCACCCACTCCGCGACGTTCACCTACGCGTTCCGCGGGCTGCTCACCGGGCACGCGCTCGTGATCCTGCCGCGGTTCGAGGAACGGGCGGTGCTCGCGGCGATCGAGCGGTACGGCGTGACATGGGCGCTGCTCGTACCCACGATGCTGCACCGCCTGCTGCGCCTGCCGCCTGCCGAACGGGAAGCGGCCCGCGTGCGCACGCTGCAGACGGTGCTGCACCTGGGATCGCCGTGCGCGCCGGCGCTCAAGCGGGCGGTCCTGGACTGGCTCGGCCCGGAGCGGGTGGTCGAGGTCTATGCGGGCAGCGAGTCCAACGGGCTCACCATGATCCGCGGCGACGAGTGGCTGGCCCGGCCGGGCAGCGTGGGCCGGCCGATCGCGGGCACGCAGGTCCGGGTCCTGCGGGAGGACGGCTCCACCGCGGCGCCCGGCGAGACGGGCCAGGTCTGGCTGCGCCGGGGGACCGAGCCCGCCTACCGGTACGTCGGTGCACCCGGCCGTCGTCGGCCGGACGGCTGGGACACCCTCGGCGACCTGGGACATGTGGACGCCGACGGCTGGCTGTGGCTGGCCGACCGGGCCGACGACGTCATAGTTCGCGGCGGGGAGAAGGTGTACCCCGTCGAGGTCGAACGGGTGCTCGAGGAGCACCCGGCGGTCCGGAGCGCGCTCGCCTTCGGCGTACCCGACGCCGAGCTCGGTCAGCGCATCCAGGCGGTCGCCGACGTGGCCGGTGCCCCGATCAGCGGCGAGGACCTGCGGGCCTTCGCCGCCGGCCGGCTCGGCGCGGCCCGCAGCCCCGAGCGGGTGCGTGTGGTGCACGAGCCGGTCAGGGACGACGCGGGCAAGGCCCGGCGCTCTTCACCCGCTCATATGACCTAGATAAGAGGCAGACCGGTGAGCGCGGTGGAACCGTTGCACCATGACGCTCCCACCCTGGTCGGCCTCCGAAAGTGCCGGCGTGAGCTACGTCGGCGAGCTCGCCCGCGCATGGGCCCTGCTCGAGCCCATGCAACGCTGGGTCGACGCCGCGCCCGGCGGTCCGCGGCTCCCGGAGGAGCTCGTGCAGGACTTCCTGCAGAGAGAGGACCCCTACCCGGTCGGCACCGCGGTGTTCGCCGCCCGCTGGCGGTCGGGGCAGTGGGGCATCGGCATGATCACCGCGCGCGTCGACGACGACGAGTGGGCCGTGGAGTACCTCGACCACAGGGAGATCGTCTTTCGCGACCACGTCGAGCTGTGCCCAGCGCTCTGGACGGCCGGGTAGACCTGCTCGCTCCGTGCGAGCGAGCAGGCCGGGCGGCCTCAGCTCACAGCAGCTCGACGCCGTCGGCCTGCGGCCCCCGGTCGCTCTGACGCACCTTGAACCGGACCCGGTCACCCTCTTCCAGGATCTCGTCGCCCCGCACGACCGACACGTGCACGAACAGGTCCGCGCCCCCGGCATCGGGGGTGATGAAGCCGAAACCGCGGTCCGCGTCGTAGCGGGCGACGGTGCCCTCGCCGCCGCGCACAGGCCCGCCGGACGCCGCGGGGCGGTTCGGCCGGCCGCGGTCCGTGGCCGCGCGCGCATTCCCGGAGCCGCGCACGAGCCGCACGTTGCGGGCGTTGGGCCCCTTGTCGCCGGCGACGACGTCGAACGTCACGCGGGCACCCTCGGCGAGCTCGGTGAGCCCCGGGCCGAGCGCACGGACGTGGACGAAGACGTCCTCGTCACCCGAGTCGGGAGCGATGAAGCCGAAGCCCTTGGCGTCGTCGTACCAGGACACCGTGCCGTCCGCGCCGTCGGACGTCGGCCGTGCGGCCGGTGCGGCCTGTCCGGCCTGCGCCCCGAGCGGTAGCAGGTGGTCCGCCTGTGGCCCCTTCTCCCCGTCGACGACGAGGAACGCCACCCGCTGGCCCTCCGAGATCACACCGCCGCCGACGATGGCCGAGCTGTGCACGAAGATCTCGCCACGGCCGTCGTCCGGCGTGACGAAGCCGTACCCCTTGGCCGGCTCGTACCAGCTGACGGTGCCGAGAACGCCCACGGGCGCGTCCGCGGCCCGGTCGCCCGTGACACGGACGCGGCGCGCCTGCGGGCCGCGCTCACCCTCGCCTACCTCGAACTCGACGGCCTGCCCCTCGCGGAGGAGCTTCGGTCCGTCGTCGCCGACGATCTCGGACGCGTGGACGAACAGGTCCTCGGCCTCGTTCCCGAGGTCGATGAAACCGAACCCTCGGTCGGCGTCGAACCATCGGACAGTTCCCTGGGGCACCCTAAAACTCCTCAACTCGGCAGACATTGCTGTCTCCAGTGTCCCTGACGGAACCCCGGACGCGTGCGCCGAGCCGTCTCCGGCGTAGCTCCGCCGAGTGCTGCCCATGAGCTAGCCGGCGGCCGCGCAGCCGATGCAGGTGCGGGCTGTAGGCCGGGCCAGCAGGCGGTCGCGTGCGATCTCCTGTCCGCAGCGTTCGCAGTGGCCATAGCTTCCGGCGGCGATCCTCGCGAGCGCGGCGTCCACGTCGGTCAGGTGGTCTCTGGCTGCAGCGAGCAGTGTGCTCGCCTGGGAGCGCTCGAAGGCGATCGTCGACCCTTCGGGGTCGTGCTCGTCGTCGGCTGCGGTGAGCCGTGACGCCTCCACCATCGAGGCGATGTTGCCGGAAAGGGAGGAGATCAGGTCGGCCGTGCGTTCACGGTCGGCTATCAAGAGCGCACTGATCTCAGCGATCTGAGGCATTTCTCCGGCCGCCTTTCTCACGAATCTTGGCACTGTTGCATCTCGCGGCTGCTGGCGACACTCGACTGTCAGATTCTCACTTCGGGAGACACCTCCGAAAATAGGTGGGCCCGCCGGCAGAGCGGCGGTAGCGTTCTCGCAGACCGTGGCATCAAGCTTGAGGAGGTGAGGACCCATGAACGCTGTTTCGACATGGGTGCTCCCCTCGTCGTCACGGTCGGGCGGCTAGAACCCCGCCCGGAGCACCTTCGGTGTACGTATCCCGAAGGGTGACTACCTTGGATTCTTTGTGTGTGAACCGGGTGTCGCAGAGCCACTGGCACGCGCTCTACGACCACCAGGTGATCGGCCGCGGTGAGGTCTTCCGGCGGCCGGACGGACGACAGTTCCTGAGCATCGACGTCTGGCACGACGACGCGTTCGGACGCCTGGCCGATGCGATGTTGTCGGCGCTGCCGAGACCGCTCTACACGGTGGTCGACGAGCGGGAGGCCGAGCTGACGTCCCGGTGGCGCGCGGCCGGGTTCGACGTCCGCCGCCGGGAGTGGGAGTGCGTGATCCCCACCGGCCCGGCGGGGCCGTCCGACGTGTCGGTGGTCTCGCCCGAGGAGGGCCCGCTGTCCGACCTGGACCGCGCGATCCGCGCGGAGGTCGAGGCAGGCGTCGGCTGGCAGGAGATGCCCGCCGAGGTGTTCAGCCCGGCGCTGGACCTGTCGGCGTACGCGGTGGCGACGAGATCCGGCCGCTACCTCGGCCTGATCCGCGTGACGCACGTGCTGCGCCGGCCTCGGATCGGGCTGATCGCGGTACGCGCCAACGAGCGGCGACGTGGCGTCGGGCGTGCATTGCTCGGCCACACGCTGGGTTCGCTGCACGAACGTGGCATCGAGCAGGCGTCAGCCGAGCTCAACGAGTCGAACACCGCCGCCCTGGCGTTGTTCGACGGATTTGGTGCGCGACGCGTGGGCAGCAACCTGGAACTGGTGCTGCGCTGATGAGCAAGACGGGGATAGAGGTAGAGGGCACCGTCGTGGAGTGCCTGCGCAACGCGACCTTCCGCGTGGAGCTGGCGAGCGGGCACCTGGTGCTCGCTCATCTCAGCGGGAAGATCCGCCGCAACCACATCAGGATCATGCCGCTCGACCGCGTCCTGCTCGAGCTGAGCCCCTACGACCTCGACCGCGGCCGGATCCTCTTCCGCTACCGGAACTAGCGGGATGACCGAGGACGGGAGCCCGGCCGGCTGCCAGGCTCCCGTCCGTTCCTGTTAGCGCTCACATTGGGCCTTTCGGAAGGGTTGTGGCGTTGGTAACCTTTGCGCGGCTTGTGGTCACCGACCTGCGTATCACTGCCTCGATCCTTCGAACGGACAACCATGAAGACAGCGAGGCACTCCGCGCCGCACAGCGCGCGCACGTACCGGATCATGTGGGGCGCCGCGCTCGCGCTGGCCGTCGTGGCCGCTCTCGCCTACCCGGTCGTCGGGGCGCTCTTGGGCGGCACGGCCGACGCCGCGCGGACCGCGGCCGTAGCAGCCGCCGGCGGCTCGCAGGTGAACACGTCGGCCGCCACCGCATCGGGCACCCCGACCCCGTCGGGCAGCCCGACCCCGACAGCGAGCCCCACTCCGAGGTCCGGGGCCTTCGCCCGGACGCTGCGGGCGTCGCCCAGCGCGACCCCGCCGCCGTCGTCGACCACCGCCGTGTCCGCGGGACGGATCGGCCCCGGGACCACGTACGAGGGCGACGCCACCGTGTACGAGGCCGAGGACGGCAACGGCGCCTGCAGCTTCGGCCCGAGCGACGACATGATGATCGTGGCGATGAACGAGACCGACTACGAGACCTCCAGGGCCTGCGGCGCCACCGTGCTCGTCCGCGCGGCGAACGGCAACTCCGTCACGGTGCGCGTCACCAACGTGTGCCCCCTGCCCTGCGCACCCGGGCAGCTCGACCTCAGCCAGGAGGCGTTCGCCGAGCTCGCCGACCCGATGCTCGGCCGGATCCCGGTCACCTGGAGCCTGCTGAGCCCCGGTACGAGCGACACGATCTCCATCCGGTACAAGGACGGGTCGAGCCAGTGGTGGTGCGGCATCCAGGCGATCGACCACCGGAACCCGGTAGCGAAGCTGGAGGTCGACGCCGGGGACGGCTGGCGGGCGTTGCCCCGCACCGGGTACAACTACTTCCTCTCCGAGAACGGCAGCGGGTGCGGCGGCGACATCAGGATCACGGACATCTACGGCGAACGGCTGACCGTCAGCGCGCTTCCGGTGCGTGCGGACGTCGTGCAGCCGACCGGGGTCCAGTTCGCCCAGCACTGACCCGACGCCGGGGTGAGCGCTAGTCCTTGGTCGCCCGTTCCTCGGTTGCTCCGCGGGGCGGTGCGGTCGAGTCACGGACGGTGAGGCTGGTGGCGAGCTGGATGTGGCGCGACGCGGGCTGGACGCCGTCCGCCATGGCGAGCACCGTCTCGACGGCCATCTGACCCATCCCCGCCAGGGGCTGGTGCACCGAGGTGAGCTGCGGCGTCGTCCAGCTGGCCTGTGGCGTGTCGTCGAAGCCGACGACGCTGAGTCGTTCGGGCACGGAGACCTGCAGCTCGCGCGCCGCCGCGAGCACGCCGACGGCGATCTCGTCGTCACCGGTGACGACCGCCGTCGGTGGCTCGGGCAGTGAGAGCAGCTCGCGGCCGTGCACGAGCCCGGTCTCGATCGAGAACGGGTCGCTGCGTACCAGGGCCTGGTCCAGGCTGATCCCCGCGGAGTCCAGCGCCGCCCGGTAGCCGTGGAAGCGTTCGCGGGCGGCGGCAGAGGCGACGGGTCCGCCGATCCATGCGATGCGCCGGTGGCCGAGCTCCAGGAGATGTTCCGTGGCGGTGCGCGCGCCGGCCCAGTTGGCCGACCCGACGCTGATGGTCCGAGGGTCGTCCAGGCTGACCGGGTCGATCATCACGAACGGCATGTACACCTCCTTCGCGGCCTGGAGCACGGCGTTGGGCTCCGCCAGCGTGATGCCGACGATGCCCACGACTCCGGACTCCTTCTGCTCGGCCACCCACGCCCGGGCGGCGGCCTTGGTGGCACGCACCGCGCGGTCGGGTGCCAGCCGCACCAGGACGTCGGTCCTGGCACCCGCGGCCGCCGCGAGGAGGCCCTGGAGCACGTTCGAGATGTACGGCGAGGTCACCACGTCGGTCACCGCCGCGATGGTGCGGGTACGCGTCGGTTCCCACTGCGCGGTGGTGGGCCGGTAACCGAGCGCGGCGACCGCCTCCAGCACCCGCTTGCGGGTGTCCTCGGCGATGTCGAGGCGACCGTTGAGCGCCTTGGACGCGGTGCCGGGGGAGACGCCCGCCTCTCGTGCGACGTCAGCGAGCGTCGGACGCCCGGTCGAAGGCCTGCCGACCATGATGTTCCTTCCTCGAAACTATTTCGAACCCTACCGACCGATGGGCGCGGCGTCAATCTTGACCACCAACAGTATTTCTTGCCCGTTGACGTGTCGTGGGAGTCGTCGCTACAGTCCCTGCTTGATCGATAAAGTTGCGAAAGTCTTTCGCGACACTCTCAACGAGGAGGGACAGGCTGATGAGGCTTCTCACCAAGGCATGGACGGTCGGCGTCGCGCTCGTGACGGCCGGTGCGCTCGCCGCGTGCTCGGGCGCGGGAGGCACGGCGAGCAGCGCCGACGGCGGTGTCGGCACCGCTGACGACCCGGTGACGATCACGGTGTGGAGCTGGGACGGCACGGTCGAGCTCGCGGTCCCGGAGTTCGAGAAGGCCAACCCCGGCATCAAGGTCGACGTCGTGAACGCCGGCTCGTCCTCCGACGAGTACCAGGCGCTCGACAACGCGATCCAGGCCGGGTCGGGCGTGCCCGACCTGGTGATGTTCGAGTACTTCGCGGTCCCGTACTTCGCGATCCCCGGCAAGCTCGCCGACCTGGGCCCGCTGGGCGCGGCCGAGCTGGAGGACGACTACGTCCCCTCGGCGTGGAACAACGTCACCATCGACGACGGCGTCTACGCCCTGCCCTCGGACTACGGCCCCGCCGTCATGTTCTGGAACGAGGCGACGTTCGCCAAGGCGGGGATCAAGGAGGCGCCCGCGACCTGGGACGAGTACTACGAGGCCGCCAAGAAGATCCGCGCGCTGGGCGACGACTACTACATCACCCAGGACACGAACGACCTCTTCTTCCTGCTCTCCCTGATCTGGCAGGCCGGCGGGCGCCCGTTCGAGGTCGACGGCACCACCGTGCACATCGACTTCTCCGACGACGGCACCCAGAAGGCCGTCGCCTTCTGGCAGAAGATGCTCGACGAGGACCTGGTCAACACCAAGATCAGCGCCTGGTCCGACGACTGGAACCGCGCGCTCAACGACGGCACGCTCGCCTCGCAGAACATGGGCGGCTGGCTGACCTCGACCCTGCCCGAGCGGGCTCCGGACGCCAAGGGCGACTTCCGCGTCTCCCTCATGCCCCAGTGGGAGGAGGGCGAGAAGGTCGGCGCCGAGAACGGCGGCTCGGCCTTCGGCATCCCCGAGGCCGCGGCCAACAAGGAGGCGGCCTTCAAGTTCCTCGAGTACTTCACGCACGGCGAGGGCCTGCAGCCCCGGGTCGACGCCGGTGCGTTCGTGCCGAACACGTCGGTGCTCGACAGCCCGGAGTTCCAGGACGTGAAGAACCCCTACTTCGGCGACCAGAAGACGGGCGAGGTCCTCGCGGAGGCGTCGAACATCGCCGCCGTCGGCTGGCAGTACCCGCCGTTCTTCGAGTGGGCCCGCAGCGCCTACGCCGACATCGCCACGCCGTTCTACACCTCGGGCGAGGGCTCGCTCGCGGAGGTCCTGCAGACCTGGCAGGAGCGATCCATCGAGTACGGCAACGAGCAGGGGTTCACCGTTGACTAGGCGCAGGCGGCAGATCGGCTGGGCGTTCGTCGCTCCGTTCGGCATCCTGTTCGCCCTGGTGTTCATCGTGCCGATCACCTATGCCGCATATCTCAGCCTCTTCCAGGACCAGATGGTGGGCGGCAGGTCCTTCGTCGGCCTGGACAACTACAGCAAGCTGTTCGTGGACCCGCAGTTCTGGGACGGCGTCACCCGCGTCGTCTGGTTCACGCTGATCCAGGTGCCGATCATGCTGGTGCTCGCCCTCCTGCTGGCGCTGGCGATGGACTCGATGCGGCTGCGCGGCATGCGGTTCATGCGGGTGGCGATCTTCCTGCCGTACGCGGTGCCGGCGATCGTCTCGACGCTGATGTGGGGCTTCATGCTCGGCGTCCGCTACGGGCTGTTCGGCAGCATCAACGGCTGGCTCGGTACCGACCTCGACCCGTTCCGGCCGAGCACGACGCTCATCGCCATCGGGATCATGGTCACCTGGGCCTTCACCGGCTACAACATGCTGATCTTCGACAGCGTGCTCAAGGCGGTGCCGCACGAGCTGTACGAGGCGGCGGCGATCGACGGCGCGGGGGAGTGGCGCGTGATCCGCGCGATCAAGCTGCCCGCGCTGCGCGGCTCGCTCGTGATCACGATCATCTTCTCGATCATCGGGACCTTCCAGATCTTCAACGAGCCCCAGATCCTCCCGTCGATGGTCGCCAACAGCGGCATCACCACCTACTACACGCCCAACCTCTACGCGTTCAACCTCGCGTTCACGGGCTCGCAGCAGGGTTACGCCGCCGCTCTCGCGCTCGTGATGGCCGCGTTCACCATCGCCATCGCGTACGTGGTCCAGATCCGAGGCATGCGCAATGCCCTCGACCAGTAGCCGCCGGAGACCCCTCATGACGACAACCGCTGGTGTCCGGCGTCCCGGCCCCACGGCACGCCGGCACCTGTACACCCTCACCAACCCCCGCAAGAGCGGCACCCTCACCTTCCTGACGGGGCTGTTCACCCTCTACTGCCTGGTACCGCTGGTCTGGCTGGCGATCAACTCCACGAAGTCCCAGGAGGACTTCGTCACCAGCTTCGGCTTCTCGTTCGGCACGCGGTTCGCGCTGTTCGACAACATCGCCGAGGTCTTCACCTACGACGGCGGCATCTTCGGGCGCTGGCTGCTCAACACCCTCCTGTACGTGGTCGCCGGGGCGGTGGTCTCGACGTTCCTGGCCGCGCTCGGCGGGTACGCGCTCGCCAAGCTGGAGTTCACGGGCAAGCGGGTCTTCCTGTTCGTGGTGCTCGGCGCCATCTCGGTCCCGGGCATCGCGCTGGCCATCCCGCAGTTCCTGCTCTTCGCGCAGCTCGGCCTGACGAACACCCCGTGGGCGGTGCTGATCCCGTCGTTCCTCAACCCCTTCGGGCTCTACCTCATGTGGGTGTTCGCGGCCGAGGCCGTACCCACCGGCCTGCTGGAGGCGGCGAAGATCGACGGCGCGGGCGAGTTCCGGACGTTCTGGCAGATCGCCCTGCCGATGCTCGTCCCGGCGACCGTGACGGTGCTGCTCTTCTCGTTCGTCTCGATCTGGAACAACTACTTCCTCCCCCTGATCATGCTCAAGGACCCCGACTGGTACCCGCTGACCGTGGGCATCAACCAGTGGAACAAGCTCGCCTCCACCGCCGGCAACGGCGAGCTGCTGCAGAACCTGGTCCTGACGTCGTCGCTGCTCACGATCATCCCGCTGATCGTGGCGTTCATCTGCCTGCAGCGCTTCTGGCAGTCCGGGCTGAGCCTCGGCGCCGTCAAGGGCTGACCCGAATCCATGAGAGAGAACACAGAGAGCGTGGTGGAGACCGAGATGACCCTGCCGGAACTGACAGGATCGGCGGCACTGACGATCGACGGCGCGGCGCCGACCGAGGCACCGCTCCGGCACGTATGGAACGAGTGCGTCGGCGCCGGCCGCGCGAACGAGGCGCTCCGAGCGGACTGGCAGGGACACTTCCGCGAGGCCGTCACGGAGCTCGGGGCGCGGTTCGTGCGCTTCCACGGGCTGTTCCACGACGACATGTTCGTCTACCGCGCCAGCGACGGCGGGGGCTTCGGCCCGCAGACCCCCCTCGACGAGCCGGTGCTCACCTTCTCCTACGTCGACAAGGTCTTCGACTTCATCCTCGAGACGGGCGCGCGCCCGTTCGTGGAGCTCGGCTTCATGCCGCGCGAGCTGGCCACGGAGACCGAGACGCTGTTCTGGTGGAAGGCCCACTGCAGCCCGCCCAAGGACATGGCGCGCTGGGTCGACCTGGTCACGTCCACGGTGACGCACTGGGTCGAGCGCTACGGCCTGGACGAGGTGCGCCGGTGGCGGTTCGAGGTGTGGAACGAACCCAACCTGGTGCCCTACTTCTGGACCGGCACCCGGACGCAGTACTTCGAGCTCTACGAGGCCACGGCCCTGGCGGTCAAGGCGGTCGACGGGGAGCTCAAGGTGGGCGGGCCGTCCACGAGCGTGTTCGTCCCCGACGACCGCTACAAGGGGGAGTGGGAGGACCGCTCCGTCGAGCACGTGGCGGCGGAGGCGGACGACGTCGACGCGCTCGACTGGCGTCCCGTGTGGATCGAGGAGTTCATCGACTGGTGCGCGCGCCGCGACGTGCCGCTGGACTTCCTGTCCACCCACCTCTACCCGACCGACGTGGCGTTCGGGGCCTCCGGGCAGGCGCGCCACATCCGGCGCCACGTGGACGCGACCTATGACGACCTGGTCGCGCTCCGCAAGATCATCGCCGGCAGCCCGTTCCCCGAGGCCGAGCTGCACATCACCGAGTGGTCGAGCTCGCCGTCGAGCCGCGACACGATCCACGACACGGTGTTCGCCGCGACCTACATCACCCGGGCCTACCTGCGGTGCGCCGCCCTCGCCGACTCGATCGCGTACTGGACCTTCACGGATGTGTTCGAGGAGGGCGGAGCCGGCATCGGCCCGTTCCACGGCGGGTTCGGCCTGGTCAACGAGCAGGGCCTGCACAAGCCGACGTTCCACGCCTTCTCCATGCTGTCCCGGCTCGGCGACACGGTGCTGGCGTCCACGCCGCACGGGGTGATCACCCGGGACACGACGACGGGCGCGCTGTCCGCGGTCTTCCTCAACTACCCCGACGACATGGGTACCCGGGCGGTCGGCTCCGAGACGACCTACGAGGCCACGCGCAAGCTCGCCGAGATCGGGCCGGCCCGCAGGATCCGCCATACCGTCCAGGGGCTCGTCCCGGGCACGGTGTACCAGGTCGAGCGGGTCGACTGGGAGCACGGCAACGTCGCGGAGGCCTGGCACCGGATGGGGGAGCCGCTCAACCTCACCCCGGCCCAGACGGCCGAGCTGCGCACGGTCGCCGACGCGCTGCACAGGTCGACGCTCGTCGTCTCCGAGGCCGGGGTGCTCGAGATCGATCTGGAGCTGCCGGCGTGGGCGGTGCTGTCGGTCTCCCCGGCCGTCGAGGGCTGACCTGACGAGAGGCCCTGACCGGCCGTACGGCCGGTCAGGGCCAGCTCGGTGCCGGGTGGGCGAGCGGGTGGGCGCTGCCCGGCCGCAGGCCGTCGAAGATGACCCCGACGTACCGCCGCCAGAGCTCCGGGGGCGGGTCTGCGAGGTAGTCGACCGTGTGCACCGGCGCGCACATCAGCAGGAACACGTCCGTCCCGGTGATGTCGGGCCGGACGACACCCGCGTCGCGCGCCTTGTCGACCAGCAGGACCACCTCGTCGTGCACCTGGCGCTGGAGCCGCGCCAGCTCCGAACCGGGGGCCGGGACGGTCATCAGGACCGCCACCCTGCGGCGCTGCAGCCGGCCCGCCGCCTCGGTCAGGAACTCCAGGAGCGCGGCCTCCGGGTCGGGTGCGGCCCGCAGCCGCCGGGCGAGCGCCGTCAGCTCCTCCGCATGGCGCGCGGCGATCGCCGTGGCGAGCGCTTCCTTGGTCGCGAAGTGGCGGAACACGGTGCCCTTCGCCACGCCCGCCCGCCTGGCGATGTCGGCGATCGAGGCGTCGAGACCCCGTGCGGCGAACTCCTCCTCGGCCGCGGTGAGCAGCGCCTCGCGGTTGCGGGCGGCGTCGGCGCGCAGAGGACGGGCGGCGTCGGCGACCGCGGTGTCGGCGGGTGCGGTGGGGGTCACGTCTCCGATCCTACCAAGTTGACCGAGCGGTCATGTTGTGTCTACGGTCGGCTCACCAACATGACCAAGCGGTCATCTTACGAGGAGGAATCATGGAGCTGCAGGGCGCCACGGCACTGGTCACAGGGAGCAACCGAGGTCTGGGACGGCACTTCGCGGTCGAGCTGATCAGGCGCGGGGCGAAGGTGTACGCGACCGCGCGCCGGCCGGAGCTCGTCGACGTGCCCGGCGCGGAGGTGCTCCGGCTGGACATCACCGACCCGGCGTCGGTCGACGCCGCCGCTGCGGCGGCGGGCGACGTGGACGTGCTGATCAACAACGCCGCGTACATGACGGGCGGCAACCTCGTGGCCGGTGACCTCGGGTCGATCCGGCTCGCGATGGAGTCGAGCTACTTCGGCACGCTCGCGATGATCCGGGCGTTCGCCCCGGTGCTCGGCCGCAACGGTGGTGGTGCCGTGCTGAACGTCCTGTCCGGGGCGGCGTGGCAGACGGTCGACGGCAACACCGCCTATGCCGCGGCCAAGGCCGCCCAGTGGAGCCTGACCAACGGCGTCCGGCTGGAGCTCGCCGGCCAGGGCACGCACGTGACCGCTCTTGTCCCGGGGATGATCGACACCGAGCCGATGCGGGAGTTCGCCGCGGCGCACGGCTACGAGCTGCCCGAGGGTGCGCTGGACGATCCGGCGTACGTCGTCGCGCAGGGCCTGGACGGCCTGGAGGCGGGGGAGGTCGAGGTGGTGCAGGGGTTCGCCGTGCAGGCGAAGGCGGCGCTCGCCGGCCCGCCCCGGGCGCTGGACCCGGACGCGCTCGGCGCGGCCTGAGCAAGGCGCGGCCTGAGCAAGGCGCGGCCTGAGCAAGGCTCGGTCCGGCGTCGACGACGCCGGACCGAGCGGTCAGGCGCCTACGATCGGTCCGAGCCCGCGGGCTCGGCCGGCCGGAGGTCGCTGAACACGTTGATCGCGGCCCTGGCGGCGTCGTGCGACGTCGAGAAGACGCCGCCGTCCTGCACCTCGGCCGCGCCCGGGAGCGTCACCGGCGACCCGACCCGCCGGTAGTTGACGCCGTCGTAGGAGTACGACGCCGACACCTGGCCGCCGACGCGGTCCAGCCTGACCCACACCGCGCGGTGCGTGTCGACCTGGGCCTGGCTCGCGCTGTCCAGGTAGCCGTCGCCGTTCGCGTCCCACTGGAAGACGACGCCGTTGCGCGGCGTCACGGCCGCTATCGCGTACCCGGACGACGCCCCGGGCGCGGCCATGTCGTTGCGGACCATGACCCCGCTCTTGGCCCAGGCGTTGGTGTCGTTGATCGTGTCCACGCGCACGGACACGCTCGACCCGGCAGTGAAGGAGCCCGTGCGGTAGAGCGCCCCGAACGCGTCGTCCCGCTGTCCGCCTCCGCCCCACACGTCAGCGCCCGCGGCCGCGACGCCGAAGGCTGTTCCGGACCCGCTGACCTGCTGGCCGACCTGTTGTCCGAAGTAGCTGCCGCCCGCGGAGGCGGCAGTGGTCTCGTACCCGGCACCGACCGGTGCCTCCACCGGGCACTGCGCGAGGCCGAACAGGTTGGCGTTCAGCGTCGTGCGGTACTCCGGCGCGACGCCGGCCTCGCACATCACGTCCAGCGCCCCCTGCGGCCAGCTCGTGCCGGCGACCGAGACGTTGTCGATGAGCTGGTTGTTCCGCTCCTCGGCGTTCGGGATCTGGGCCCCGCCGGAGTTGAACCAGTTCTCGCGGATCAGGTTGTCGCTCGTGTTGTTGCCGTCGCTGTAGGCGTTGGTGAAGATCCACGGGTTGGTGCCCTGGAGCACGTTCTGCCGGTAGGTCGTGTACCGCGTCCCCTCGTCGAGGTAGAGGCCGACGCCGGAGACGTTGAACAGGTAGTTGCGCTCCACCACGGTGCCCGGGCTGGCCGAGAGGTTGTACAGCGACCCGCCGTCCGCGAACCGCGCCTTGGTGTGGTGGATGAGGTTGCCCGCGACGAGATTGTCCTTGAGCGTCGTCGGGGTCGTGTACAGCGGGTGCCAGTTGTAGTAGCCGCGGCGGACGTACTCCGCGGAGCCGCCCGCGTCGTTGATGCCCCAGCCGTAGCCGGTGTCGATGCCGTCGTAGGCGACGTTGGCGACCTCGTTGTGCACGATCTGGACGTTCGTCGCGTACGTGCTGAGGATGCCCGAGTTGTCCTTGTACTCGACCGCGACCCGGTTGACCGTGTTGTTCTCGATGCGGATGTCCTTGTTGATCATCCGCGGGTCGCTCGGGTGGTGCGCGTCCTCCCGCACGCCGCCGACGGCGATCCCGTGGCCACCCACCTCGTTGAAAACGTTTCCTACGACGTCGACGCCGCTCGCGCCCAGGCCGACGCCCGAGAGCATCGCGTTGGCGTCGTTCCCGATGCCGAGCGCGGTCTGCCCGAGGTTCGTGAAGCGGTTGTTCGTCAGGGAGATGCCGTGGGCCGCGGAGACCTGCACCGCCGCCGGCTCCTGGTACCAGGCGTCGAAGCGGGCTCGTTCGAACATCTCGCAGCCGCGGGAGCAGCTGGTGAAGGCGTCGTCCGGGCGGTAGTCGTAGGCGTCCTTGATGAACGCGCCGTTCTGCTGGGTTGCGTAGCCGTGGGTGGACGGGCCCAGCCAGGAGGTACCGGTGAACTCGATGCCGTCGAAGGCTAGTCCGGTCACCGGCTCGTCGTACGTGCCGCTGATGCTCACCAGCGACTCCACCTGCGGGAGCTCGACGTCCAGGTCGTCGAGGTCCACACCGTCGCCGGGCTTGTAGTACAGCTTCCCCGCGGACGGGTCGAGGTACCACTCGCCGACCTGGTCGAGGAACGCGAGGGAGTTCTCCAGCGACCACGTGGGCCCGGCCAGGAACGAGTTCTGCACGGTGTCCCAGCCCCAGGTGTTGTTGTCCCACGCGGGCTGCGCCATGGCGATCGTCGAGCCGTCGATGGCCTCGACGGGGGAGTAGCGGTTGGTGAAGTCGCCGAGCGACTGGAACTCGATCCGCCCCTGGTCCGGCAGGTCGCTCAGATAGGCGAGCTGCTGGTTGTTGATGGTCAGGCCGGTCGGCGTGGGCGTAACGTCGGAGTTGGCCAGCGGCAGGGAGGCGCGCTGCGCGATGATCCCGTTCACGTAGAGCTGGCGGCTGTCGACGCCGACGGGCGTGTCCGCGACGTAGACGCCGGCCTCCTCGTCGTGGACCGACCACCCGGAGATCGGGGCGGCGCCGGAGATCACGGGCCGGGCACCGGGTGCCGCCGTCCACCGCACGGTGTGGCCGTCACGGCCGCCGTCCTGCGGGCCGAACACGAGGGGCTCGGTGACCCGGTAGGTCCCGTCCTCGAGCACGACGGTGACGTCCCTGCCCTTGCGGGCCTCGTGCCGGACCAGCTCCTGCGCGTGCTCGAGCGAGCAGGCGTGCCGTACGTCGCACCGACCGCGGTCCAGGCCGTCCGCCGCGGCGAAGTACGTGCGGTCTCTGCCCTGCTGTGCGGCCTGTGGTGCGGCCTGCGCCGCCGAGACGGGAACCAGCGCCGAGACGATCACCGCTACGGCGCTCAGGGCAGCCATGGCTCCCGCTCTCCTCGATCGGTCCCGGAGTCTCGGAACCGGTGTGCGTGACTTCAGTGTCATCGTTCCATCGCTTTCTGCTGAGGCGACCGGGCTTCCTTACCCGCCGCGAGAGTAGTAACACATGTGATGTGTGCGCAATGGTCGAACGGGCCGGGGTGGGACGCACCAGGGAGAGGTCCGGGCGATACGATGAGCGATCGTGCGGCCCCCGAGATCGCGCGTCGGAGGAGGAGACACACGTGGTTCAGCAGGCACCGACCAGTACGCGGGTGACCCGAAACCGGCCGGCACTCGCCGAGGCGGTGATCCGGACGCTGGTGCAGGACGTCGTCACCGAGAAGTACGCGCCGGGAACCGCGCTGCCGTCCGCCGCGGTGCTGTGCGAGACGTTCACCGTGAGCCGCACCGTGATCCGCGAGGCGCTCACGGCGCTGGCGGAGAAGGGGCTGGTCGCCGCGCGCCAGGGCTGGGGCACGGTGGTGCTCGACAGGGAGTCCTGGTCGCTGCTCGATACCATGGTCCTGGAGGCGATCTTCCAGCGCGACGACAGCCTGCTGTTCATGGACCAGCTCATCGGGATCCGGACGGTGCTGGAGGGCCTGATGGCGTCGTCGGCGGCGCGGCAGATCGACGACGACACGCGCGCGGCGCTGTCCCGCCAGTTCGACGCGCTGAACGACGCGCTCGACGACCCGGAGAAGTACGCCGAGGAGGACATCGCCTTCCACTCCCTGGTGCACCGGATCTCCGGCAACGAGTTCGCGCGGGCGATCATCTCCAGCATCCAGGGCAAGGCTCGCCTCGTCGCCCAGTACACCGGCGCGCCGCCGAAGGGGCACAACGAGCTGACGCACGAGGAGCACCGCCACATCTTCGAGGCCGTCCTGAGCGGTGACACGGAGGCGTCCGCGGAGCTGATGCGCGCGCACATCTCACGGAGCTGGGCCCGCCGCCGCCCCAAGGACTAGTCCACCGCCCAGACGGCTGCTGCACAGGACACTTGGCATACATGTGATCTCCGGTAGAGTCTGCGCGAGGCAAGGGGGCCGGCGCTGGCTACCTTGCTGCCGGTGGCCCCTGGGCTGCCGATCTTCCTCTTCTCGCAACGATTCCCGGTGGCGGGCATGCCCGCCCACGGGGCCAAGGAGTGAGTACGAACATGGTGGAGAGACACGGTCTCGTCGTGAACATCGTCCCGGAGCGGCGCGAGGAGTACCTGCGCCTGCACGCCGACGTCTGGTCGCAGGTCGAGGCGACCCTCCAGGCGTGCAACGTGCACAACTACACGATCTTCGTGCTGGAGAACACGCTGTTCGCCTACTACGAGTACACCGGCACGGACCACGAGGCCGACATGGCGCGGATCGCGCAGGACCCGGTGACCCAGGAGTGGTGGAGGCACACCGACCCGTGCCAGACGGCGTTCGGCCAGGACGCGGCGCCGGGCGAGCGGTGGCGGGACATGCAGGAGGTGTGGCACCTGTCGTGACGCGCTCGTCGACGAACGGTCAGCTCGCTAGCGAGCCGGGGGAACGGTGGACGTCGTGTCCGCGGCGACCGACCACAGGCGGGCCGCCGTCGCGTCGTCGCGCATCCGGCGGGTGAGACCGGCTCGGTGAGGCTCGCCCCTGATCAGGTAGCGGGGACCGTAGTAGGCGCCGGGAAGGGCAGCGGGATCCGTCGCGGCGAACAGGATCGAACCGGTGCCCTCAGGGGCCTCCATGTTGGGCAGGGGCCAGCCGACCGGCCGGGCGACCCGCTGCTCCAGGCCCAGGCTCGGCCCAGCGGTCTGCAGGTTCGTCTGGGTGAAGCCGGGATGGGCGGCGTTGCTGAGCAGTGCCCAGCCGCGTGTCTCGGCCAGGTGCGCGAGGTGCCGCGCGAGGTGCACGTCGGCGAGCTTGGACTGTGCGTACGCGGCCCGCGGGTCGTATCGGCGGCGTTCCCAGTCGAGGTCGTCGAACTCGATCCGGCCCAGGTTGGCCGCGCCCGAGCTCATGGTGGCCACGCGCGGTGCGGGTGCGGCGAGAAGCAGCGGCAGGAGCAGGTTGGTCAGGGCGAGGTGGCCCAGGAAGTTGGTTCCCCACTGCAGCTCGTGGCCGTCGGCGGTCTCGTGACGTCGCGGCGGCACCATCACGCCCGCGTTGTTGACGAGCGTGTCGAGCCGATCGAGGTCGCGGCACAGGCCGGCGGCGAACGCGCGCACCGACGCCAGGTCGGCGAGGTCGACGACGCGTACCTCGGCCCGCGCGTCCGGCCGTGTCCCGAGGACCTCCACGAGGGCCTCCGCGCCCTTCTCGGGATTGCGCACGGCGAGGATCACGTGGGCGCCGGCCGCCGTCAGGCGCTTGGCGGCCTCGCGGCCCGTCCCGCTGTTGGCGCCGGTGACGACGACGGTGCGGCCGGTCTGGTCAGGGACGGGATACACACGGCTCCTCGTGCCGGCGGTCACGCACCAAGGACGACGACCGGGTCGCTGGTCGGCTGCTCGGAGCCCGCCTCGGGTTCGACCGTCACGGCCATGCCGATGCCCTCGGAACCCTGGACGAGCGACGTCGACTCGCCGTCCCGCACGGACAGCACGCCCGCGGACGAGACGCTGCCGTCCTCCGCGACCACCCAGAGCTGGTAGGCCCGGTCGGCGGCGAGGTCGGGCAGGTCCTCGGCCCGGAAGAACATGTCGTCGTCGGCCACCAGGACCGATGCCTGGCCACCGCCCTCGACGGCCCCGCGCAGGATCGCGGCCTCGGGGTCGGCGAGCATCTCGGCGACCACCTGGGACTGCTCGCGCAGCCGGTCCCGCTCGGCGGTCGCCTGGACGGCGATCGTCGTCGGGACGGCGATCGCTGCCGCCGCGGCGACGGCCACGATCGCGGCACCCCAGCGTCGGCGACGGCGGGACGCGAGGTCGACGACGACGCCGTCCCCCGCCTCCGGTGCCGCGGTGCCCGCGAACGAAGTGCCCGGGGACGCAGCGCCGGGCTCGGCGGCGACGTCCGGGGCTGCCGGGAGCTGCGGCGTGTTCCGCACGAGATCGAGCACGTTCGCACGCAGGGCGGCCGGGGGCTCGGTCTCGACGGCGAAGGCCGCGACGACGTCGCGGTACTCGTCCAGGGAGCGGCGCGCGTCGGCGTCCGACTCCAGCAGACGCTCCACGGCGTGCCGGTCGGAGTCGTCGAGAGCGTCCAGGGCGTAGCCGGGCAGCAGGTCCCACACCTCGGAGCGTGAGCTCCGCGCACCGGTGCTCGTCTCGTCAGCCATGCCGAACCCCCAGGCAGTCACGGAGCCGGTTCAGCCCGTCGCGGATCCTGCTCTTGACGGTGGGCAGCGCGGCGTTCAGCTGCTCGGCCACCTCGCGGTAGGTCAGGCCGCCGTAGTACGCGACGACGACCGCCTCACGCTGGGTAGGGGTCAGGCCCTCGATGCAGCGCCGCACGGCGGAGCCCTCCAGGCTCCGCTCGACGTCCTCCACCACGACGTCCCGCGCCACCCGCCCGGTGTCCAGGTCCGTGTCGCGCTGGTCGCGGTCGCGGCGTGCCTGCTCCGACCGCACGCGGTCGACGGCCCGACGGCGCGCGAGCGTCGCGACCCAGGTGCGGGCGGAGCCGCGGGTCGCGTCGAAACGTGCTGCTGTCTGCCACACCTCCACCATCACCTCCTGGGTCACTTCTGCCGCATGGTCGGGGTCGCGCAGGACGCCGAGCGACGCGCCGTAGGCTACCGGCCCGAGCGCGTCGTACACGGGCGTGAACGCCGCGGGATCTCCTCCGGCGCACGCCGCGAGCAGCGCGTCGACGGCATCGCGCGACGATGTACGGACTGGTGGTGAGGCCACCGCCCCAGTCTGCCCCAAGAACACGCTGAGGCTCGCCGGCAGCGCCGGGGGCGGTTCGCACAGTGCGATGGTCATCTGGTTCTCGTCACCCTCCTGACCATCGCGCACCTGGTCTCGTGCAGCACGTGCCTCGTCCTGCACAGAGGGTTCGGCGCCGACCCGCTCCCGGATGGGGTGACGCCGATCACCGGCGGGGCCGCCCGGCCTCGCGCGCCTCAGCGCCTCGCTGACTCCGGCGCAGGTTTGGGCTCCGGCGCCATGGTGGTTCGACGGCGTCCCTGGGCACCCGATGCCGGGAACAACAGCTCGAAGCTCGCGCCGAACCCGGGAGCGCCGTCGATCGTCAGCGTGCCGCCGTGGGCGCTGATGATCTCGTTGACCAGGGCGAGACCGAGTCCGAGGCGCACCCTGCCCGCCTCGGTCTTCGACCCGCGGCGGAACCGCTTGATCAGCTCACGCGCTCGAGCCGGGTCGAGGCCCTCGCCGTCGTCGATCACGGTGAGGCTCGTCCCGGTGCTGCGTGACTGCAGGGCGATCACGATCCGACCGCCGGGGCCGACGTGCGCCAGCGCGTTGTCGACGAGGGACGACACCGCGCGGCGCAGGGCGCCGGTGGTGCCCTTGACGACGTAGCCGGTGCCGGGGCGGGCGTCGACAACCAGGTCCACGCCCGCGAGCTCGGCCCGGGCGGCGAACGAGGCCCGCACCTCCTGCGCGAGAACGTTCAGGTCGACGGGCACCTGGGGGAGCGGCCGGTGCTGGATCTCGGCGGTGAGCAGGAGGTCGTCGACCACCTCCGCGGCGACCTTGGCGTCCTGGGCCAGCTGTTCGAGCTCCAGCCGCTGCGCCTGGTCGACCGACGGTCCGCGGAGCAGGAGCTGGGCGCGGGTCAGCACGATGGCGAGCGGGGTCCGGAGCTCGTGGCTGACGTCGGAGACGAAGTGCCGCTGCGACGCCAGGGCCTCACCCAGCGAGCGGACGGCACGGCGGCCGAATGCCCAGCCGAGCACCGCGGACGCCAGGACACCGAGGGCGCCGGCCGCGAGGGAGAGCCGGGCGAGCCGCTCGGTCTCCTCCTGCTGCTCGACGAAGTTCATGATCGCGGTGACGCGGGTGCCGTCGGCCGCCTCTCCGACGTAGGCGAGGAAAGGGGTGCCGCAGACATCGACGCGTGACTGGCCGTCGGGCAGACGCGCCGCGGTCTCGCGCACGTGGCGCTCCGGGCAGTTCGTCGGCATGCCGTCCAGGACCACGGTGTCGGTGCCGTCCAGGGTGACGTGGTGGCTCCCCGCCTCGGCGACCTTGGCCTGCAGCTTGTCCTCGGACGCATCGCGCCGGGCCTCGAGGCCGACCACGTACACCAGGGCGATCACCGCGGACAGCACGATCCCGACCGCCGCGCCGGTCTGGACCGCGACGGCCAGCGAAGCCCTGCGCAGCAGCCGGCGGTCGCTGATCGCGGCGCTCACGACGGCCCGAGCCGGTAGCCGAGGCCGCGCACCGTGCGGATCATGCCGTGGCCGAGCTTGCGTCTCAGGTAGTAGACGTAGGTGTCGACGGCGTTCGGGCTGTCGGCGTTCTGGAAGACCCGCCGATGGAGCTCCTCACGGCTGCGGACGCGGCCCGGGTTCGCCGCGATGATGCGCAGCAGCGCGCACTCCTGGGCGGACAGCTCGACGGGCTCGGCGTCGGGGGACAGCACCCGGCGTGTCGCGACGTCGAGGCGGCGCCCGCCCAGGTCGATCATGCTCGACGTGTCGGCATGCCGGCGCAGGAGGGCACGCAGACGCGCCAGCAGCTCGTCGCTGTCGAAGGGCTTGACGACGTAGTCCTCGGCACCGGCGTCGAGGCCCTCCACCCGGTCCTCGGTGGTGCCTCGCGCGGTGAGCAGCATGATCGGCGTCGTGATCCCACGGCTGCGGAGGCGGCGGACCAGGTCGACCCCCTCCATCGCGGGAAGCGTGCGGTCGATGACCAGCGCGTCCCACCGGCCGGTCAGCCCGTGGTGCAGCCCGGCCTGGCCGTCGAAGACGGCCACCACCTCGTAGCTCTCCGCGGTGAGCAGGCGGACGAGCAGCTCCGACAGGCGCCTGTCGTCCTCGACCAGCAGCACGCGGCGGGCGTCGAGGTCCATGCGCAGATCGTCTCACCCGCGCTCTGAGGTTGCTCTGAGAAACGGTCCTGAGACTTGATCTCAGCCAGGACTTGTCGGTTCCCGGTGACGATCCGCCGCGGGTCGTCGTGCACCTCACCTACCCAGCGTTCTGCACCACCGTTGACGACCGATGCGCTCAGCCGGCGCACAGGGGGTATCTGATGCAGCATTTTCTCGCCGTTCGGAGCGCGGCCGCGCACACACCGTCGTCGGCACGCGGTACGTTCTTTGCTGACCTGACCGCGTCGTTCGTGGTCTTCCTGGTCGCGGTGCCGCTCTGCGTGGGGGTGGCCGTCGCCTCCGGCGTGCCGGCCGAGCTGGGCCTGATCACCGGCATCGTCGGCGGCCTGGTCACCGGCTTCCTTCCGGGGAGCAGCCTGCAGGTCAGCGGCCCGGCCGCCGGGCTGACGGTGCTCGTCTACCAGGCGGTGCAGGAGTTCGGCCTCTCGGTGCTGGGGATCCTGGTGCTCGCCACCGGGTTGCTCCAGCTCCTGATGGGCGCGCTCCGCCTGGGCCGGTGGTTCCGGGCCATCTCGGTCTCGGTCGTCGAGGGGATGCTCGCGGGGATCGGGCTGGTGCTCATCGCCGGTCAGCTCTACTCGATGGCGGGGTTCGGCGCGCCCAGCCAGAGCCTGGCGAAGATCGCCGGACTTCCCGCCATGCTCGTCGACATCTGGGGCTCCGGGACCGCACTGACGTCGTTCACGCTCGGCCTGGGCACGATCGTCGTGCTCGTCCTGTGGAACAAGATGCCACGGCGGCTGCGGGTCGTGCCCGGGCCCCTGGCCGCGGTGGGGCTCGCGGTCGTCGCCGGCGCGCTGCTCGGGCCGTCGGTGGACAAGATAGAGGTGCACGGTCTGCTGGACTCGATCCAGCCGCCCGGGATCGGCGACCTCAGCCGGCTCCTCGAGCTCGGAGTGCTCGGCACGGTCCTCGCCTTCACGCTGATCGCCTCGGCCGAGAGCCTGTTCAGCGCCGCCGCCGTGGACCGCCTGCACGACGGGCCACGGACGCGGTACAACCAGGAGCTCATGGCGCAGGGAGCCGGCAACGCCGTGTGTGGTCTGCTCGGTGCCCTGCCGCTCACGGCGGTCATCGTCCGCAGCGCCGCCAACGTCCACGCGGGCGCGCGGACCAAGGCGTCCCGGGTGCTGCACGGAGCCTGGCTGCTGCTCTTCGCCGCCCTGGTGCCCGCGGCTCTCGGCCTCATCCCGGTCGCGGCCCTGGCCGGGGTGCTGGTGCACGCCGGGTTCAAGCTGATCCCGCTGGCGGAGACCCGCCGGCTGTGGCGCACGCACCGGGGCGAGGCGATCGTCCTCGTGGCGACGGCGCTCGCGATCGTCTCGGTGGGCATGTTCGAAGGGGTGCTCGTCGGGCTCGCCCTCTCGGTCGTCAAGACCGCCTGGGACACGTCCCGCGTACACATGGAGGTGAGCGACGACGGCCACGGCCCGCTCGTCGCGCGGCTGAGCGGCAGCGCGACGTTCCTGCGCCTCCCCAAGCTGCTCGACCAGCTGGAGGCCCTGCCTCAGGACCGGCCCGTCGAGGTGGATCTCTCCGGCCTGCATCATCTCGATCATGCCTGCCGCAGCTCGCTGGAGAACTGGGCCGTGCGGCACAGCGCCGAGAGCGTCCAGCCGGTGCGGTTCGCCCGCGAGTCGTGACCTGGCCCCGGGCTGCTGCCCGGAGGTCTTGCCACACCCGGGCTACACCTGCGCCGGTGCCTGACCGGTCACCGCACTGGCCGCGTACAGGAGCTCCCTCAGGTCCGGTAGGGCCTCCCGGTCGGGGTGCCAGACCAGCCGCAGACTGAGGTCGCCGGTGGCGAAGGCGAGCCGGGTGAGCCTGCCGGAGGCGAGCTCCTCGGTGACGGCGAACTCGGGCACCAGCGAGATGCCCATGCCCTGCTGGACCCAGGCCTTGATGACGTGGACGCCGCCGACCCGCACCCGCTCCACGTCGGAGCCGAGGAGCTGCTGCCCGCGGAGCCAGAACGTGCAGGCCGGCGAGTTGGTGAGGACCTTCTCGCCGCGGAGGTCGGCCCGGACCACCCGCGTGGCCCCGGCGAGCCGGTGGCCGGGAGCGGCGATCAGGACGAGCGGGACGGTGTCGACGTCGCAGAACTGCAGCGGCGCGTCGGGGGCGGCGAAGCCGAGGTCGCCGAGGCTGCCGCCGGTGTCGAGCAGCAGGGCCGCCTCGAGGTCCCCGTCCGCGACGAGGGCGAGCAGCCGGTCCCGGGCGGTCTCGGGCCGCACCTCGACGCGCAGGCCCGGGCGGCGTCCGGCGAGCCTGCCGAGGATCGCGGGGACATGGGTGGCGACGATGGTCTCCAGGGCCCCCAGCCGGAGCTCGGGCTGCGTGTCGGCCACCTCGCGCCGGGCCCGCTCGGCGCCCTCGAGGAGGCTCGCGGCCCAGGGGCGCAGCCGCTCCCCGGCAGCGGTCGGCCGCATCCCCCGGGGGCTCCGGTCGAACAGGGCGGTGCCGAGCGAGGCCTCCAGGACCCGGACCTGCTCGGACACCGAGGACGGCGCCAGGTCCAGGGCGATGGCGGCGGCGGTCACGGTGCGGTGCTCGGCGACTGCCGCGAAGACGCGCAGCTGGCGTAGTTCCATACGGGCGGCAACCACCAGCAGCGTTCGGATCTTCCGAACGCCGCCTTCGGGGCGGCCGGTCGAGCGCCGCGCCCGGTGCGGGCGAGGGTTACGGCCATGACCGCCACGCTCGCACCCCCGAGGACCCGCCCGCTCATCCTGCTCGGCATCTCGATCGGCTACGGACTCACCATCCTGGACAGCACCATCATGGCCGCGGCCGAAGCCGACCTCACCGACACGCTCGGCGCCAGCACCTCGTCCCTGCAGTGGACGGTGGCGGCTTACACGGTGGTGCTCGGGGCGTTCCTGCTCACCGCCGGGGCCGCCGTCGACCGGTTCGGCGCGCACCGGGTCTTCCGTGCGGGCGTGCTCGCGTTCGGCCTGCTCTCTCTGGCCGGGGCGCTCGCCCCGAACCTTGCGGCCCTCACCGGGGTACGGGCACTCATGGGCCTCGCGGCCGCCGCCTGCATGCCCGCCTCGATGTCCCTGATCACCCAGCTCTACACCGACCCGCGCCGCCGCGCCGGAGCCATCGGGGCGTGGGCGGCGATCAGCGGCGGTGCGATGGCCGCCGGACCCCTGGTCGGCGGCGCCGTCGTCGCCGTCGCGGGCTGGCAGGGGATCTTCTGGATCAACGTCCCCCTCGCCGCCGCGACCCTCGCGCTCACGGCCTCCCCGGCACTGCACGGCTCCCGCACCGACCGCCCGATCGACTGGGCCTCCCAGCTGTCGGCCTGCGCCGCGCTCGGCCTGGGCATCGACGCCCTCATCGCGCTCGGATCCGGAGCCGCCGGCCACGCCGCTGTATCGGCCGTCGCCGCCGCGCTCGCCGCCACCCTCTTCGCCCGCCTGGAACGGCGCTCCAAGTCTCCCGTCCTCAACCCCGCCGTGCTCCGCGCCGGCAGCGTCGGCCCCGCCCTGCTCGCGGGCGGCGCCGTCAACTTCGCGCTCTCGGGCACCCTGTTCGTCCTCCCGCTGTACTTCCAGCGCACCCTCGACCTGGACGCGCTCCGGACCGGCCTCGCGTTCGTCCCGATGACCGCCGCCTTCGGCTTCCTGCCGGTCCTCACGGGCAAGATCGTCGCGAGGACCGGCCCGCGCCGCCCGATCCTCATCGGCCTGGCGCTCCTCGCGACAGGTGCGACCGGCCTGGCCGCGACGACCGCGACCGCAGCCCCGCTGGCGCTCACGCTCGTCGCGTCGGCCTGCCTCGGCGTCGGCGTCACGTTCGCGATCCCCGCCCTCATCGCCCTCGTGACCGGGGCCGCCCCGGCAGGCACGGCCGGCGCCGCGGGCGGCTTCTTCAACGCGACCCGCATGATCGCCGCCACGGTGGGAGTGGCCGTCATGGGCTCGATCGCAGGGGTGGACGGCGGCGCGGGCGCCACCGCGTCGGCCGTCGCGCTCGCGGCAGCGGTCTGCGCTGCGGTGCTCGCGTACTCCGTGGCTCGCATCCGGACCACGTGAAGGGGACGGGTCGGGTCGTGGACGGGCGGGACCGCCGTCTCTCGGCCGCGAAGGAGATCTGACACTTGACGTATGACGTGTTATCGCTCACATTTGGTCCAAGCGGACGAAATTGGGCTTTCTGGGTGGCCCCCTTCGTCGGTGCTTGGATCACACACGGCCGTGTCATCTCAGTTGTGAGCGCTAACATTCCACCGCATGTGCCCTGGCATGCGTCGCGGTTCTCCTCCCCGGTGAGCCGTCAGGTCTTGGTCAAGGAGGATCATGTCTGCTGTTTCCAGTTCTCGAACGGTCGCGCCGCCGTCGCGGCTGCGTCGCTGGTTGGTGCGGGCCGTCGCCGCCGGTGTGGCGGCGGTGCTGGCAGGCGCCGGCGTCGTCGCCGTCACCGGCCCGGCCGCTGCCGCCACTGTCGACCCCACCGCCTGGTACGTGCTGCTGAACCGCACCAGCGGCAAGGCCCTGGACGTCAGTGGCGTGTCGACCGCCGACGGAGCCCTGCTCCACCAGTGGACCCGTACCAACGCGAACAACCAGCAGTTCCAGTTCGTGGATGCCGGTGGCGGCTACTACAAGATCAAGGCGCGGCACTCCGGCAAGATGCTCGACGTCTCCAGCTGGTCGACGGCCGACGGCGCCGCCATCCACCAGTGGACCGACCACGGCGGCACCAACCAGCAGTTCCGGCTGGCCGACTCCACCGACGGGTACGTCCGGCTGATCAACCGCAACAGCAACAAGGCGGTCGAGGTGCAGGGTGCGGCCACGAACGACGGCGGCGCCGTCGTGCAGTACAGCGACTGGGGCGGCAGCAACCAGCAGTGGCAGCTCGTCCGGGTCGACGGCGGCAGCGGCCAGTGCACGCTGCCGTCGACGTACCGCTGGACCTCGACGGGCCCCCTGGCACAGCCGAAGAACGGGTCGGTCGCGCTCAAGGACTTCACCGCCGTCCGGCACAACGGTCAGTACCTCGTCTACGGGTCGACGCACGACGCGGTGGCGGGCCCGGAAGGCAAGTGGGGCTCGATGGTCTTCAGCCCGTTCACCAACTGGTCCGACATGGCCTCGGCCGGCCAGACCCAGATGACGAGCTTCTCTGCCATCGCGCCGACGCTGCTCTACTTCGCCCCGAAAAACACCTGGGTGCTCGCCTACCAGTGGGGCTGGCCGTACACCTTCTCCTACCGTACGTCGAGCAACCCCAGCGACCCCAACAGCTGGGGCCCGCACCAGGAGCTCTTCACCGGAACCCTTCCCGTCGGGGAAGAGGGGGCTCCGCTCGACCAGACCCTCATCGCCGACGACGAGAACATGTACCTGTTCTTCGCCGATGACAACGGCAGCATCTACCGGGCCGGCATGCCCATCGAGGACTTCCCGGGCAGCTTCGGCTCGAACTACACCAAGGTCATGACCGACACCAAGGAGAACCTGTTCGAGGCGGTCGAGGTCTACAAGGTCCAGGGCCAGAACCAGTACCTCATGATCGTCGAGGCCATGGGGAGCAACGGTCGCTACTTCCGCTCGTTCACGGCCACCAGCCTCGACGGCGCGTGGACGCCGCAGGCCGCCACCGAGAGCAGCCCGTTCGCCGGCAAGGCCAACACCGGTGTCACCTGGACCGACGACATCAGCCACGGCGACCTGGTGCGCACCAATCCCGACCAGACCAAGACGATCGACCCCTGCAACCTGCAGTTCCTCTACCAGGGCCGCGACCCCAGCTCTGACGGCATGGACTACGGCATCCTGCCCTACCGGCCCGGTGTGCTGACCCTGCAGCGCGACTGAGCGAGACACGGTGATCCGGGCGGGCTCGGCGCAAGGCCGCGCCCGCCCGGATCCCCTCCCAGGTGAAACATTCCGGCTCTTTGGTCAAGGAGGACCATGTCTGCTCTTTCCAGTACTCGATCCATCGCGCCGCTGTCGCGGCCGCGTCGGTGGTTGAAGCGGCTCCTCGCCGCCACCGTGGCGGCAGTGGTGGCCGGAGGCGGCATCTTCGCGGTCACCGAGACGGCTGCCGCCGCCACCGTCGACCCCACCGCCTGGTACGTGCTGCTGAACCGCACCAGCGGCAAGGCCCTGGACGTCAGCGGCGTGTCGACCGCCGATGGTGCCCTGCTGCACCAGTGGTCCCGTACGAACGCCACCAACCAGCAGTTCCAGTTCGTGGACGCGGGCGGTGGTTACTACAAGATCAAGGCGCGGCACTCGGGCAAGGTGCTCGACGTGTCCAGCTGGTCGACGGCGGACGGCGCGGCGATCCACCAGTGGGCGGACCATGGCGGCACCAACCAGCAGTTCCGGCTGGCTGACTCCGACGGCGGGTACGTGCGGCTGATCAACCGCAACAGCAACAAGGCGGTCGAGGTCCAGAACGCGGCGACCAACGACGGCGCCGGCGTCGTGCAGTACGGCGACTGGGGCGGCAGCAACCAGCAGTGGCAGCTCGTCCGGGTCGACGGCGGGGGGAGCCCGTGCACGCTGCCGTCGACGTACCGCTGGAACTCGACCGCCCCTCTGGCACAGCCGAAGGCGGGGTGGGCATCGCTCAAGGACTTCACCGCCGTCGAGCACAACGGCCAGAAGATCGTCTACGCCACGACGCACGGCGCGCTGCCGTATCCCGACGGCAACTGGGGACTGATGACCTTCAGCCCCTTCACGAACTGGTCCGACATGGCCACGGCCGGCCAGAACGCACTGCCCTTCGACGCCATCGCACCGACGCTGTTCTACTTCGCGCCGAAGAACGTCTGGGTGCTCGCCTACAACGGGGGCTGGCCGTACAGCTTCTCCTACCGCACCTCGAGCGACCCCACCAACCCCAACGGCTGGTCCGCGCAGCAGGACCTGTTCACCACGAGCCTTCCCCCCACGGACGACGGGCAACAACGAGGCCCCCTCGACGTGACCCTCATCGGCGACGACACGAACATGTACATGTTCTTCGCCGACGACCACGGCGGTATCTACCGCGCCAGCATGCCCATCGGCGGCTTCCCGGGCACCTTCGGCTCGTTCACGAAGATCATGAGCGACACGCCGCAGAACCTGTTCGAAGCGGTCGAGGTCTACAAGGTCCAGGGGCAGAACCAGTACCTCATGATCGTCGAGGCCCAGAACTACACGGGGCTCGGTCGCTTCTTCCGCTCGTTCACGGCGACCAGCCTCGGCGGCACGTGGACCCCGCAGGCCGGGGCCGAGACCGTGAACAGCCCCTTCGCCGGGAGCGTCAACAGCGGCGCGACCTGGACCCGGGACATCAGCCACGGCGACCTGGTGCGCACCAACCCCGACCAGACCAAGACCGTCGACCCCTGCAACCTGCAGTTCCTCTACCAGGGCCGCGACCCCGGCACCGACGGCATGGACTACGGCATCCTGCCGTACCGGCCGGGTCTGCTGACCCTGCGGCGCGACTGAGCGACAAAGACGTTCGGCTCGATCAACCCGTGTGGTCCCGCCCTGACGGGCGGGACCACACGGACCTACCGCGTGAGGAGTAGATGATGCGAACAAGAGCAAGGTGGCTCGGAGCAGCCGTGGCGCTGGGCGTTGTCCTGGCCACGGTGACGATACCGATCGGACCCGCCAGCGCGGAGTCCAACGGCGGGGTGCGGGTCATGCCGCTGGGTGACTCGATCACCGAGGGCACCGAGACACCGGGCGGGTCGCGGATCGGCCTGTGGCAGCGCCTGGCCAACGGCGGGTACACCGTGGACTTCGTCGGTTCGCAGTTCAACGGGCCGGCGAGTCTCGGCGACCACGATCACGAGGGCCACCCCGGGTGGCGTATCGACCAGATCGACGCGAACGTCGTCGGCTGGCTGAACACCTATCAGCCGCAGACCGTGCTGCTGCACATCGGCACCAACGACATCCTGCAGAACTACAACGTCTCCACCGCCCCGAACCGGCTGTCCGCGCTGATCGACCGCATCACCGCCGCGGCGCCGAACACCAAGGTCTTCGTCGCCAAGATCATCCCGATCGGCTGGAGCGAGGGGAACGCGGCGGTCAACACCTTCAACGCGGCGATCCCCGGCATCGTGCAGAGCAAGGTGAACGCCGGCAAGAGCGTGCACCTGGTCGACATGTACAGCGCCCTGACCGCCTCCGACCTGGACGACGGGGTCCACCCGACGCCCGGCGGCTACGACAAGATGGCCGCGGTCTGGTACGACGCGCTGCGATCGGTACCGGGCAGCATCGGCAGCGCGAGCAGCAGCGCCCAGATCGTGGGGGCCCAGTCCGGCCGCTGTCTCGACGTCACCGGGGGCAGTACCGCCAACGGCACCGACGCGCAGCTGTGGGACTGCGGGGGCGGCTCCAACCAGCGGTGGACCCGCACCGCCGGCAAGGAGCTCAAGGTGTACGGCAACAAGTGCCTGGACGCCTACGGGCACGGGACCAGCAACGGCACCCGGGTGGTCGTCTGGGACTGCAACGGACAGGCCAACCAGCAGTGGAACGTCAACGCGAACGGCACCATCACCGGCGTGGGGTCCGGCCTGTGCCTGGACGCCGCGGGCTTCGGTACCGGCAACGGCACGAAGGTCCAGCTCTGGGCCTGCGGCAGCGGACAGGCCAACCAGCGATGGACGGTCGGCTAGACGGCTGACTCGGTCGCGCTCACGACGCCGTCGTACGCTCCGGCGTCGTGAGCGTGGCCCGGGAGGCTACGGGTCCGTCCGTTCCTCGAACGGGGACGGCATGTTCTGGATCAGGAACCAGCTGCGTTCGGCGAGGCGCGCCTCGTCGTCCTCACTGCGGTTCGTGATCATGGCGTACACGATCACGCGGCGGTCGTCACGCTTCGCCGGGTCGGTCTGGAACGTGTGTGCCTTGTAGCCGAGCTTCCGGATCGCCCGGCGTCCGCACCGGCGGAACTGCGCGATGCCCTCCGTGTCCCACTCGTCGAAGTGGTCGGTGACCTGAAAGTCGATCTCCAGAGGTTGCATCATGGCCGCCACGAGCTCGTCATCGTCCACAGCTCGCCACGCTACGCCGCGCCCGTGGTGCGGGTCTCGCGGATGGCAGGGTGAATTCGGCGGAACGGAGCCGAAACGGGTAGGTGCTCAGCCGGTCCCGGTGATGCCGTGCTGGTAGGCGAGGATCACGAGGTGCACCCGGTCGCGGGCGCCGAGCTTGGCGAGGATGCGGTTGACGTGGGTCTTGATCGTCGGCAGGGCGAGCGTGAGCTCGGCGGCGATCTCGGGGTTGGACAGACCTCGTGCGATACCGAGGAAGACGTCGTGCTCGCGCGGCGAGAGCACGGCCCGAGGGTCGGCGTCGGCGCGGTCGAGGGTCGCCACGTGGGCCTCGATGAGCCGACCGGTGACACGGGGTCCGAGGACGGCGTCCCCGGCCGCGACGGTCCGGATCGCGTCGGTGAGCTCGGCGGGTGTGGCGCTCTTCAGGAGGAAGGCGCTGGCGCCGGCCCGCAGGCTCTCGAAGGCGTAGGTGTCGAGGTCGAACGTGGTGAGCACGACGACCCTCGCGCCGGGATCGGCCCCGGTGATGCGGCGGGTGGCCTCGATGCCGCCGATCCCGGGCATCCGCACGTCCATGAGCACCACGTCCGGCCGGAGGGTGCGGGCCAGGGCGACGGCTTCCTCGCCGGTGCCTGCCTCGCCGACGACGGCGATGTCGTCGGTCGCGTCCAGCACCAGCGAGTTGCCGGTGCGGATGAGGGCGTGGTCGTCGACGAGGAGCACGCGGACCGGCGGGCGGGGCTCAGTCATTCGCGACGCCGTTCCGCCTGGTGCTCGTTTCTCCGGGGTCCGGGACAGCGCGCGTACCAGCGGCGGCCAGGACGGCGCGGGTGCGCCAGCCGCCGTCCGGCACCGGCCCGGACTCGGCCGCACCGCCGTGGGCCGCTGCACGCTGCCGGATGCCGACCAGCCCGTGCCCCGGCGGGCCCTGCCGGGTGACCGGCCCGCCGTCGTCGGTGATGGTGAGGACGACGACGCCGTCGCGGTGGTCGATCGTCACGGTCGCCCCCGTGGGAGCGTGCGCGTGCCGGAGCGTGTTCGTCAGGGACTCCTGCGTGATGCGGTAGACGGCCTGCCGGAGAGCGGCGTCCGCCGGTAGCTCGGGCCCGGTACTGGTGAGCGTGACGGGCAGCCCCGCGACCCGGAAGCCCTCGGCCAGCTCCTCCAGGTCGGGGAGGTTGTCACCGGAGTGATGGAGGTTGGCGTCGAGCCCGGCGTCGGCGTCGCGGAGCAGGGCCAGGGTGCGGTGCATGTCGCCGAGCGCGTCGCGGCCGACCGCGGCGATCTGCTCCACGGCCTTGCGCGACCGTTCGGGATGCTTCTGCGCGGCGCTGGTCGCGCCGTTGGCGAGGGCGACGATGACGGTGAGTGAGTGGGCGACGACGTCGTGCATCTCGGCGGCGATGCGGGTGCGCTCGGTCAGGGCCGCGTTCTCGATCCGCTGGTTCATGGTCTCGGTGAGCCAGCGGGTGTGGTCCCGCCGGCTCCTGACCAGGACCCCGGCGGCGAGGGCGATCAGCGTGACGGGGTCCATCAGGGAGCCGAGCTGCGGGCGGACCCCGCTCAGCGAGTACGGGACGGTGGCGAGCATGGCCACCGCCACCGCAGCGCCGTAGCCGATCATCGTGCGGGCCGTCGTCCGGCGGGAGGCGACCGTGTACAGCGCGGCAGCGAACGGCAGCATCGGAAGACCGAAGCCCGGCTGCGTGAGCGCGCCGAGCGCGCCCGCCAGGGCGGCCACGATCAGCACCGGGACCGGCCACCGACGGCGAGCCAGCAGGATCCCGGCCGAGGCGGCGAGCAGGAGGTAGCCCCACCACGCGGTGCCCTCGGCGCGGAGGCTCAGCGCGAGCAGGTGGGGGAGCCCCGCGGCGACCACGACGGCGACGTCCACGGTGCCCGGGTGCCCACGTACCCAGAGGGCGAGGCGCGACGGCGGACGTGTCAGGTCCGCTGCCTCGACCCGCAGGTACTCCGTCGTCATCGGTCCCCTTCTCGCGGTGGGTGTCCGGGTCCATTCTGCGTGGTGCGGGCTGTCGGGCCGCATGTCAGGCGTCACGCAGGTGGAGCAGCACGCCCGCCACGAGCAGTGCGACGACCGCCCACAGCGCGAGGACGCTGAAACCCGTCCACGGATCTAGCTGCGCGACCGAGTGGAAGTCGGAGATGAGCCGGCGCCCCGCGTAGGTCGGGGTGTAGTCGGCGGCTTCCCCGATGCCAGGGATCGACGACACCAGCGGCGGCGCCACGACCAGGAGACCGAGCACAGCGGTGAGCGCGCCGGCGACGTGGCGCAGAGCGGCCGCCAGGCCCGTGGCGAGGACCGCGATCGCCGCGAGGTACACCCCCGAACCGAGCGCGAGCCCGACGGACTCCCCGAGCCGTGGCGCGTACACGACGTCGGACCCCGCCAGGATCAGCACCGACAGGCCGAGGCCGCACACCGCACCGACGGCACCGATCAGGAATCCGAGCGTGGCCAGCACGAGGGCTTTCGCCGCCAGCCAGGGTGATCGTGCCGGCAGCGCCAGCAGCGACAGCCGGGCCTGCCCCGACGTGTACTCGCCGGTGGTCGCGAGGACGGCCAGCACGGCGACGACGATCTGCGCCCACAGCACGCTGTCCATGAACTGCATCGGCTCGGCGGTGATCGTCTGCCCGGCGAACCGGGGATCGGCGAGCCGGGACCGCAGGCTGACCGAGAGCAGCGCGCCCGTGCCGATGATCGTGAGCAGCGCGCCGGCGGCGAGCACGCGGTGGGAGAGCAGCGTCCACAGCTTCACGGCTTCCGCGGCGACCGCGCCGACGAGCAAGGGACGGGCCGGGGTCAGGGTGATGCGGCGGGTCATCGGGTTACCTCCACGGTGTTGGCGCTGTTGGGCGAGGGGGTGCGCTCCCGGCCGTCAGACATCTCGAGCCCGGAGCGTGACGACGGCACCCGCGAGCGCGGCAGCCGTCCAGGCGAGCAGGACGGCGTATCCGCCCCAGGGCCCGAGCTCGGTAGCGGCGCCGTCGGGTGCGAGGAGCAGCAGGCCCGCTGACGTCGGCAGGTAGAGCGCGAGCTCCCGCACCTCGGCCACCGGGACGATCGTGGCGGCGAGCGGCGTGACCCACAGGACCACGACCACCGTGAGGATCGAGCCCGCGAGGTCGCGCACGATCGCCCCGATCCCGAGCGCCAGCACCGCGATCGTGCCCAGGTACAGCCCCGCGCCGGCCACCAGCCGGACCACGAGGGCCGGTTCCGTGCCCAGGTCGGTTCCTGTGGCGGAGGCCAGGGCGAAGGCCGTTCCACCCCCGGCGGCGCCGGCGGCGAGCCCGACGGCGCCCACGACCGCGACCTTCCCGGCCACGACCGGCCACCGGTCCGGCACGGCCAGGAACGTGACCCTGATGGTGCCCGACGCCCACTCCGAGCAGATCAGCACGACGGCGAGCACCGCCGGCACGAACTGCGCCCACGCGACCCCGGCCAGCAGCTCGGTCGCCGTCGGCGCAGGGACGGGGCCGTCGCCGTCCTGGGCCGACAGCAGCAGCGCGGCGAAACCGACGATCAGGGCGAACGCGGCGCTCGCGGCGACCGTGTTCGACGGAAGCGAGCAGAACTTCAGCCACTCGGCGTGCATTGCCCGGGCCACGGCGGTCACGCCTCGTCCCCGATGCCGGCCCGGGACCCACCGGCGTGACCGCCGCGGTACTCGACGGCGTCCCGGGTCAGCGTGAGGTACGCCTCCTCGAGCGTCCGGCCGGCGTCGGAGGTCAGTTCCGCGATCGGGGCGTCCGCGATCAGCTCGCCCCGCCCGATCACCACCACGTGGTCCGCGACGAGCGCCAGCTCGCTCAGCAGGTGCGACGACAGGAACACCGTGCGCCCCTCGGCGGCGAGCGCGCCCAGCAGAGAGCGGATCCACGCCACGCCGTCCGGGTCCAGCCCGTTGACCGGCTCGTCCAGGATCAGCGTGTGCGGGTCACCCAGCAGCGCGACGGCGATACCCAGCCGCTGGCTCATCCCGAGGGAGAACTTCCCCGCCCTGAGACGGGCCGCGCTCTCCAGACCCGTCAGCCCGATCACCTCGTCGATCCGCGCCGCCCGGAACCCGTGCGTCGCCGCGACGGTGCGCAGATGGTCGACGGCGCGCCGGGACCGGTGCGCGGACCTCGCGTCCAGCACCGTGCCGACCTCTCGCAGCGGCGCGCGCAGCCGGGCGTACCGCACGCCGTCGATCAGCGCCTGACCCGTGGTGGGGCGGTCGAGCCCGACGATCGAACGCATCGTCGTCGACTTGCCCGCCCCGTTCGGTCCGAGGAACCCGGTCACCTTTCCCGGTTGCACCTCGAACGACAGATCGCGCACCGCCCATGTCTTCCCGTACTGCTTGCCCAGCGACTGCACCTGAATACCCATCAGCGACCTCCGGTCTGCGAACGACGTGGGTCGACGCTACGAAGAGGCCGGTGGCCGGCGATGCCACCCCAGGGTTGAACTTCGGCGGCCGGTTACCGCGCGTGGCACGCCTTCAGGTAGCTGAGGAACGATGCCTGAAGCCCCGTGACATGTGTCTCGTGCAACATCGCGTTCGAGACCTGTTCCGACCGGCCCTTGATGTGCAGCTGATCCATGACCGCGAGGACGTTGCGCGCCATCCCTCGGTAGATCGGGATGTCTCCGAGCACTTCGGCTTCGTTCAGCGTGACGTGCAGGCGCGGGGGAGCGGAGTCCTCGTCCGGTTCGGACAGGGCCCCGACCAGTCCGAAGACCTGGCTGTCCGTACTCACCACACCGGGGCTGCCTGCGCCGAAGGTCGTGAACGGTGCGGCCTCGCGCAGCCAGGCGTAGAGGGCGAAGAGACCCCCGTAGGAGTAGCCGAAGAGGCCGTGCCCGGACTCGCTGACACGCAGCTTCTGCTGCAGCTGGGGGTGGAGCTCGGCGGTGAGGAAGTCGAGGAAGACATCCGCGTGCGTGTCCGACAGCTCCGCGAGATAGGCCTCCATCTGCTCCTGGGTCATCTTCCCGGTGTCGCGCGCCCACTCGACGGTGGCCACCATCTCCGCGCTGACGGGTTCCCCCGGCGGGACCAGGTCGCGGTTGCGCAGGTGCTCCCAGGCCGCGGCCTCCTCGCCGGCGTAGCCGACGCTGACCTGGATGTAGGGGCCGATCGTCAGGAAGGGGTCTGCCTGGGTGACGATCAGGGGTGCGGTGAGACCAACGGTCCAGTTGCCGTCCACCACGTAGATCAGCGGGAGGGGATCGGTGGAGTCCGCATAGCCAGGCGGTGTGGTCACCCAGACGCCGTAGCTGTGTCCCGACCGTGCGGTGACCTCGAAGTACTCGGTGTCCGGCAGGCAGCCGTGCAGCATCTCGCCCATCCAGCTTCTCCTTTCATGGTGCCACCGTGCTTACCACCAGGGCGGCCCTGTCCCCGCCGGGCAGGTCTCCTAAACAGTGGTGAATTCGATGTCGGGTACGCTACTCAACAGTGTTGAGTTCGTCAACGGGAGGTACCGTGAGAGCGCCGGTCGGAGAAGGTCGGGAGCGCCTGCTGGAGGCCCTGTTCGACGAGTTCGGTGAGAACGGCCCGAGCGCGAACCTGTCGATGCGCCAGGTCGCCGAACGGCTCGGCGTGCATCACACGCTGCTCACCTATCACTTCGGTTCGCGGCCGGGTCTGCTGCGCGCCGTGCTGTCGGAGGCTCGCCGCCGCGACAACCTCGTCATTGCCGCGGCCGGGAACGAGCTCGGGTTCGAAGCCCTGTGCAGGACGATCTGGAGCTTCTACTCGGACCCTGCGCACGAGGATCGGATCCGTGCCTTCTTCCACCTGGTCGGGCTCGCCGTCTACGAACAGGACGTGTTCCACGAGTTCGTCGCGGACATCGACGACCTGGCGCGCATCCTTGAGGCGGCCGCCCTGCGCGACGGCGTCACGCCGGCGCAGGCAGAGCGGCAGAGCATCATCGCCACCTCGTGTCTGCGGGGGCTGCTGCTGCAGCGACTGCTGACCCCGACCGCCGAGATCGACGCCGCGGCCGAGCACTTCATCACAACGTTGGGGTCTTTCACCGGTGAGGGCCGCCCGTCGTGAACCGCCCCGGCGTCGAACCGCTGGTGTCCTGCGTCTGAGGTTCGCGTTCCAGGCTCGTGGCGCCGCGAGCTCGGTCGGATGCACGCGGCCCGAACCGAGATCGGTCGCTTGCTCTGAGATCGGTCAATCAACGGACCGATCTCAGAGCAAGCGACCGATCTCGAACCACAACGAGTGCAACGGACCGATCTCGCGGGACCGCACAACTTATGGGGTCAACTCATGAGGCCAACTTCAGACGCAGGACACTAGGAGTGTCGGCGGCACGCTGCGGTGACCACCTCGCCCCAGCGGGGGCCGGCATCGATGTCCGCCTCCAGAACACAGTTAGGCCCGGTTTTGCGTCCGAAAGCATGCGTGATCGTGTTCTGGAGGCGGACCTCGCTGCAGCGACCGTGGGCACGTGGCGCGCGTCCGTGACGGGGTGAGGCAGCGACCTATTCGTCCGGGCCGGTGACGCTGAACCCCTGCTCGTTGCCGTACCGGACGACCGACTCCTGCCAGGCCTCGTGCCCGTCCGCGAGGGTCCCCGAGCCGGTGTAGGCCTGCCCGACGGTGTCGGGGAAGACGCTGTTGGCGTGCACCTGATAGGGCAGGTACTGCCACCCGGGAGCGACGTGGGCGGCCGAGTCGGCCAGGACCCGGTTGATCTGCTGCCCGCCGAAGAAGTCGGGCTCCTCCGCGAGGAAGGCGGGGTCGGTCAGGTCCCGCATCGTGGCAGGGAAGGCGCCGGCCTCCAGACGGGTGGTGACGCCGTCACCGATGTTCGCGTACTTGAGGAAGGCGTAGGCCAGCTCCTTGTTCTGGCTCCCTTGCGGGATCGCCAGCGCTGAGCCGCCGTTCTCAGCGGTCTGGTAGGCCCCCTTGGTCCACTGGGGCATCCGCGCGACGCGCCAGTCGCCCGACGCCGCGCCGGCACCGGTCGCGAGGTTCGCGGGCATCCAGGCACCGGTCACGAGCGCGGCGATCTCGCCGTTGCCCAGGGCCTGGAACCAGACGTCCGACCAGGCGGGGACGTCGGCGAGCAGGCCACGGTCGATGAGCTGCTGCCACATGCGCGCGAACCGTGTGCTGCCCTCGTCGGCGAGGTCCACCGTGACGTTCGTGCCGTCCACCTTGAACGGGTGACCGCCGGCCTGCCAGATCATCGACGTCGTGAACCCGGCGTCGCCGCTGTCCGACGTGATGTACGTGTCCGGGTCGTGCGCATGGATGGCCTCCGCGGCGCCGACGAACTCCTCCCACGTCGTGGGCACCGCCACGCCCGCCTCCTGGAACACCTTCGCGTTGTAGAACAGGGCCATCGGGCCGGAGTCCATCGGCAGGCCGTACACGGCCTGGTCACCTGTCGCGCTGCCGGTCGCGGTCACGGCACCCCACGGGCCGGCCGAGAACGACCTGCCCAGGTCGCTCGCACCGAACTCGGTCAGGTCGGCCAGCGAGCCGGCGATGGAGAACTGCGGCAGTGCGTAGTACTCCATCTGTGTGACGTCGGGGACGCCGGACCCGGCGCTGATCGCGTTCTGCAGGGCGACGTAGTGGTCGTTGCCCGTGCCGACGTTCGCCATCTCGATGTTCACGTTGGGGTACTTGGCCTCGAAGTCCTCGACGACCTTGTCCAGCGTGGGCTCCCATGCCCAGACCAGCAGGTCGCCGCCCTTCTGGAGGACGGCGTCGTGCGCACCGTGGGAGAGCCCCGTACGGTCGGCGCTGCCCCCTGCGACCGTACGGGGGGCGCCGCACGCGGTCAGTGCCAGCGCCAGGACGCACGCGCTGGTGAGCGCTGCCACGGTCCAGCGGCGGATGGCTGATGGTGCGGGTGCGGACATGTGGCGGGGTAACCCTTTCGGTCGGAGCGTCAAGCATCCGGCCCGTGAGCTGGGGCGGCAACCCGTAGGCGCCGCCCCAGCCGGGACCGAACCGCTTGGTCCAGCGACTTGTCCGGATCTGTCAGCGCAGCTCGATCCGGCTCACCCGAAGGAGGCCGAGGAGGAAGGGCGCCGCGACCCACAGACCGATCGAGGAGAGGAGCGGCCCCACTGCCTTGAGGCTCATCTCGCCGTCGGCCAGCGGGACGGTCGTGGCGTTGAGGTCGAGCCAGCTCGCGAGCGTGCTGCCGAGATCGCCCGTGAGGCCGACGAACCCCCAGACGATCGAGGCCACGAAGTAGACGACGATCGATGCCGCACCGTTGAGCAGCATGGCGCCCAGAGCGATACCGCACAGCGTGTACAGGACATTGGTGGCGGTCCAGCCGGCGAGGGCGACCGGGTCGAGCGCGAAGCTCGCCGCCGTGTCCCGGGTGGCGGCCACGGCGGCGGCCGTCGGATAGGCGACCGCGATCATCAGGGCGCTGGTGGTGATCGCCACCGCGGTCCCGGCGGCGAGCTTGGCGACGAGCACGCGCCAGCGGCGCGGTTCGAGGGCGAAGGTCGTGAGCGCGGTGCGCTTGCTCCACTCGCTCGTCACCGAGATGATCCCGAGGACCGGGAGGAACAGGCTCAGGGCGGGCCCGGTGCTGGTGGCGATCTCCTGGACGTCCTGGACGTCCAAGGTGAAGACGAAGGTGCGGACGAGCATCGCGCCGACCGCCGCGAGCACGAGCAGCGTCAGGAGCACGACCGCCGCCCGGGTGTCGGTGAGCTTGCGGATCTCCACGGCGGCCAGACGCGGGAACGGGACGGTGCGCGAGGGCCTTCCGTCCACGCGTAGCCGGCTGGCGTAGGGCAGGGTCGTGGTGCTCATGCTGCGCTCCGATCGTTCGTCGAGGTGAGGTTGAAGTAACGGTTCTCCAGGTCCTGCGCCGCGCTGGGGTCGATCGCGCCGGCCTCGAGGATGCGGCCCCGGCCGATGATGACGACGCGGTCGGCGAGCTGCGCCACCTCGTGCAGCAGATGGGAGCTCAGCAGCACGGCGCAGCCGTCGTCCGCGACGGCACGCAGCAGATCGCGGATGGCCCGGATGCCCTGGGGGTCGAGGCCGTTCGCCGGTTCGTCGAGGACGAGCGCCTTCGGTGCTCCCAGGAGGGCCTGGGCTATCCCGAGGCGCTGGCGCATACCGAGCGAGTAGCCCTTGACCGCGCGCCGGCTCTCGGCGGCGGAGAGACCGACGAGATCGAGCACCTGTCCGACGCGCCGGCGGTCGACGCCGATCATCGCCGCGGCGAGGCCCAGGGTCTCGGCACCGGTGCGTCCGGGGTGGACGGCCTGCGCGTCGAGCAGGGCGCCCACCGTGCCGGCAGGGTTACGGATCGTCGCGTACTGCTGCCCGTCGATCGTCGCCCGGCCAGAGGTGGCCCGGCTGTGGCCGAGGAGGATCCGCATCGCGGTGGTCTTGCCGGCGCCGTTGGGCCCGAGGAAGCCCGTGATGGAGCTCGCCGGCACCTCGAACGAGACGTCGTCGAGCGCGAGGGTCGCGCCGTAGCGCTTGGTGACATGGTCGAAAGTGATCATGGGTCCAGTCCACCCGGCGCGGGGTCGCCGCTGCTACGGACCTGGGGCCATACCGGGCGTCGCAGGTCTCCTCCGCGCCGGCCGGAACCTAGACCTTGGTCTATCCGCTCGTGGCCCGAGGTCGCTGGCACCGCCCCGACCGGCTGCCTACGATCGGTCGCGATGAGACCCCTGACTGGCAGGCAAGAGCTGCTGCGCTACGTGATCGCGTCCGTGCCGCTGGTGTTCGCCGGAATCGCCTGGGCGTTCATCGTCGCCCAGGGCATCGAGGAGTGGCCGGTGGCCGCACTCGACCTGTCCCTCGGAGCGGTCGCACTGGTCCTGCTGCACTGGCGTCGGCGGCTGCCGTTCGTCATCGCGGTCGGCACCGCGCTGCTGACCGTGGAGTCGAGCTCGGCCACGGGCGCCGCGTTCGTAGCGCTGGTCTCGCTCGCCACGCACCGTGACTGGCGGCGTACCGCCGGGGCCGCCGCGGTGCTGTGGCTCGTGTTCGTCGGCACCTCGTTCGTCGACTCCGGATGGGAGGTGCCCACCCTGGTGGCCGCGGTCGGTGGCGCCGTGACGATCGGGTGCCTGGTCGGCTTCGGTCTCTACCGGCGCAGCACGCGGGACCTCGAGCTGTCGGAGGAACGACGGCGGGAGGGGGAGCGGCGCGACGGTCTGGAGCGTGCGCGCGCGGGGGAGCGGGCGCGGATCGCGCGCGAGATGCACGACGTGCTCGCCCACCGGCTCTCCATCCTGTCCCTGCACGCGGGCGCGCTCGCGCACCGCACCGACCTGACCGCCGACGAGGTCCGCCAGGCGGCGGCGGTCATCCGGGACAACGCGCACGCCTCGCTCGAGGAGCTGCGCAGCACGCTCGGCTCGCTGCGCGAGGAAGACCCGCTGGGCGGCCCGCAGCCCTCCTTCGACGACCTGCCCGCCCTCGTCTCCGAGGTGCGGGAGGCGGGTCAGCGCGTCGGCTACCGCTCGGCGCTCGAGGACGTCGAGCAGCTGCCCCCGCAGGTAGGCAGGCACGTCTACCGCATCGTGCAGGAGGCCCTGACGAACGCGCGCAAGCATGCGCCGGGCGCACCCGTGACGGTCGAGCTGAGCGGTGCGTCCGGGACGTCCGTCGAGGTCCGCGTGACGAACGCCGCGCGCCTCCGGGGTGCGGCCTCCGTATCCTCCGACGGGCCCTCCGACGGTCCCTCCGACGGACCCTCCAACGGGCTCGGACTCATCGGGCTCGGCGAGCGCGCGGCGCTCCTCGGCGGCACCCTGACCCATCACAACGACGGCGACCGGTTCGTCGTGGAGGCCTCTCTGCCATGGAGCGTGACCGAGTGATCCGCCTGCTGCTCGTCGACGACGACCCGCTCGTCCGCCGCGGCCTCAGCCTGATCCTCGGCGGTGAGAGCGACATCGAGATCGTCGGAGAGGCCGCCGACGGGATCGAGGCGGAGGCCGCCACCCGCGATCTCGCCCCCGACGTCGTGCTCATGGACGTCCGCATGCCCAACCAGGACGGCGTCACGACGGCAGAGGCTCTGCTCCAGCGGCCCGACCCGCCGTCGATCATCATGCTGACCACGTTCCACGTGGACGACCTCGTGCTGCGGGCGCTCGCCGCCGGGGTGTCGGGTTACATCCTGAAGGACGCCGCACCCGAGAAGGTGATCGCGGCCATCCGGTCCGTGTCGGACGGCGAGCCCGTCATGTCCCCGACCGTCGCCCGCCAGGTGATCACGGCGGCGACCGCCGGCACGGCCGACGGCGCGAAGCGCGAGAGCGCACGCGCCGGGCTCGACGTCCTGACGCCGCGTGAGCTCGACGTCGCCCTGGAGATCTCCCGGGGTGCGAGCAACGCGGAGATCGCGGCGCGGCTGTTCGTCAGCGTGGCCACCGTCAAGGCGACGGTGACCCGCATCTTCCTCAAGCTCGAGACCGACAACCGCGTGACCATCGCGCTGCGCGTCCGCGACGCCGGCCTGCTCTGAGCAGTGCCGGCGAACGTGCCGGCGAAAGCGCCGGCCCTCGTTCCCTGTCCACCGGCTTGACCGGCGCTCACTCTCCGCCAACCGTTGCCTGCCGCCAGCTGATCCGCACGGTCAGGCCGCCGGTGGGGGCATCGTCGTCGCGCGGGTGGAGGCGCGCTCGACGATGTGCCACCGATCGGTGAAGTCGGCGGTGGAGCCCGCGAGGGCATACCGGGCGCACGCCGCGCCCTGCTCGCGCATGGACTGCGCGACCGACGTGATGCCCTGGGCGCGCGCGGCCTCCGCGTCGTCCCAGCCGGTGAGCGCTACGTCGCTCGGCACGTGCAGCCCGGAGGCCTCGATGGCCCGCAAGGCGCCGGACGCGAGCTCGTCGCTCATCGTGGCGAGGGCGTCCGGGCGGCCGGTGCGCGACATGAGCTCGTGCGTCATGGCCCGCGCCTCGCGGGCGTCGTTCGTCGAGCACACCGCGACGAGCACGTCGTTCCAGTCGGCGCCGACGTCGCCCGCCGCGTCGCGGAAGCCGAGCAACCGCTCGCGGGTGACGGGGAACGTCGCATCGTCCGGGTCCGGACCAGCGACGACGGCCGCCTCGCGCGCGCCGGTCAGGGGAAAGCTCAGTACTGCCGGCACCGTGCCGCCTGCGAAGACAAGCCGGCCGATCGCCCGGGCCGCCGCACGGTTGTCGATCCCTACGACGTGGGCTCCTGCGACGGCCGGGCCGCTGTGCACGACGACGGGGCGCCCGGTCGCGATGGCGGCGTCCACCACCGGCGCGCCGTCCTCCGTCGTCCACAGCACGTAGCCGTCCACGGCCGCCGCGCTGATCCGCGCCACGTCCGTGGTGGCATCGGTGACCGGGAGGATGGTCATCGCCTGTCCCTGCTCGGCGCACACCTCTGCCACGCCCGCCATGAAGGCCGTCGCCTGCGGGTCGTCGAACGCGTACGTCAGATGCTCGCCCAGCACCACGCCGAGCGCCCCCGCCTTGCCCCGTCGCAGCGATCTGGCCGACGGGTCGGGTGCCGTGAAGCCCAGCGCCCGGGCAGCGGCGAGGACCTTCTCCCGCGAGGCCGCGGAGACCCGCTCCGGTCTGCCGAACGTGTAGGACGCCGTCATCGTCGAGACGCCGGCGAGCTCAGCGACCTGCGCCAGCGTGGCTCGACGCGGGACCTGGCTGTTCACGGACAGCAGTCTATGCGCGGGCGCCGGCATTGTGTAGCGTTACACAGATGTCACGACACTTCTGGGCCGTGCCGTCCACGGCTGCCGCCGCAGCGATCGCCTTCGCCGTCTTCGGAGCCTTCTGGGGCGCGTGGGGTGCCTCGATCCCGGGGTTCCGGGCCCAGGCAGGGCTCGATCACGCCGAGCTCGGTGTGGCCCTGCTGTTCGTCGGGGCGGGGGCGCTGCCCGCGATGCTGCTCACCGGCCGGGCGATCGACCGGTGGGGGCTGCGCGTGGCCGCCGTCGCCGTCGCCGCGCTCGGGCTGGTGGGGGCCGGCGCCGTCCTCCTCGCCGAGGACCTGGTCAGCGCGTCGCTCGCCCTGGCCCTGATCGGCGTCACGTCCGGCGCCTCGGACGTCGCGATCAACTCCGTCGCGGGGCGCGCCGAACGTGAGGCAGGGCGCCCGTTCATCACCCGGGTGCACGGCGTCTTCTCCTCGTTCGTCGTGGTCGCCAGCCTCGGTACCGGTCTGCTCACGAGTGCCGGGGCGCCGGTCGTGACGCCGTTCGTCCTCGTCGCGGTGGCCGCGCTCCTCGCCGCGGTGGTGATGGCGAGGGTGCTCCCCGCCAGGCCCGGTGCCGCGGTGCCCGCTCAGCCGGTCCCGACCGGGAGCGCGGACGCGCGGCTCCCTGCCCTGCCCACCCTGTCGCTGATCGGCCTGGGCCTGCTCGGCGCGCTGGCCTTCGCCAGCGAGAACGCCCACCAGAGCTGGAGTGCCATCTTCGCCACCGACGCGCTCGGCGCCAGCCCCGCGGTCGGCACGTTGGCCCCGGCGGTCTTCGCCGCCACCGCGGCGATCACCCGGTTCAGCACCGGACGCATCGGAGCCGCGTACGCCCGCCCCACCATCGCCGTCGGCGCGACGGCTGCCGCGGCCGGAGCGGTGGTCGTCGCGTTCGGTCCCAACCTGGCGGTGAGCGCCCTGGGTATCGCGCTCGCGGCGGCGGGCACCGCCGTCCTGTTCCCGATGATCCTGTCCGTCGTGTCGTCCCGCGTCGACGAGGCCAACCGAGGTCGCGCCACCTCGACAGCGTCCACCGTCGCCTATCTCGGGTTCCTGTTCGGGCCGTCCTACGTGGGCTTCTGGTCCGACGCAGTAGGCCTGCGCGGCGCGATGCTCGCCGTCGCGTGCCTCGGCGCGCTGCTCCTGCTGCTCACGCCTCTGGTCACGCCGGGGGAGAAGGTGACTGACAGTCCCCGTTGAGTGCTGGGTATTTGCCCCGTGATCGCTCACGACAGGGCGAATACCCAGCACTCAACGGGACTGTCAGTTGATGGCGTACGCCCGGACTACCGTCTTGGTGACCGACGCACCCGCCGCGTCCCACGCCTCGACCTTGAGCGAGACGTGCTCGGCGCCGGCCGGCGCCCGGACCGCCGCGACGAAGGTGCCGTCACCGGTCCGGGTCACCTTGGCGCGGTGCCAGGTGGCGCCGTCGTCGGACGACCACCACAGGCGGGCGCCCTCGACCGTCGACGTGTCGTACGCGCCCTCCTGGTAGCCCGCGCCGATCTGCACCCGCGTGGTCGCCGGTGCGGAACCGGACGGGTCGAGCCCGCGCACGTCCCACGTGGTGTCGAGCACCGGCGGGCGGGCCTCGTCGGCGACGTCGGATCGTGCGTGGTACTCCCACTCGGAGCGGACGCTGGTGGACAGCCGGTAGGCGGGGTCGTCGGGCGTGCTCTCCAGCAGCATCCGGTAGTCCGCCCCGCCCTCCGGGACGACGGGGTAGGCGTCGCCGCCCTCGTCGTGGATCAGCTCGCCGTCCTGCCAGACACGCAGGCGCTGGTTGACCTCGGCGCCCCACAGCACGCCGCCGTCGTCGTCGACCCGCGGCCACGGGCCGATCCAGAGCTCACCGTTCCGGTGCTCGATCGGCGCCGCCGGGTAGATCCCCGCGGTCAGAACGCCTGCGGCCAGGCCTTGCCGCACACGGCCCGGTTCGCTCCAGACGTGCCTCTCGGCCTCGGCGAGCACGACGCCCACACCGTCCTCCTGGATCTCGGACTGGAGGTACCACCTGCCCGGCAGCGCCGTCAGGTACTCGGGGCGCCGCGTGCCGACGGGCACCGCCTCCACGGCGCCGCCGGCGATGATGGTGCCCGGCTCCCAGTACAGGCGCTCCGCGAGGTGGGTGTCGCCGACCGACGCGCCGTAGGTGGTGTCGACGGCGACCGTCGTGCGGCGGTCGCCCCGCAGCGCGGGCACCTCCACGCCCTCGCTGTGGTGGGCGAGGTCGTAGCGGTATGGGGCCGCCTCGTCACCCGTGGTGGGCGCGAGCAGCGTCGCCTGGACGATCGTGTCGTAGTCGCCGTGGGTCGCCGCCGGCACCGGGGTCAGTGCCAGGTTCGTCTCCGGCCCGTACTTCACGTTGACCGCGGCATAGGCGACCTCCGCCGAGTCCTCGGTCTCCACGGAGAGGCCCAGGCTCGCCAGCTCGGCCGGCCGGTGCGTGGAGGTGGTGACCTCCCGCGCCGTCGTCCCGTCCAGGAGCACCTCGGCGTCGGCCGTGGCGTCGACCTCACCGCTCGACAGGAACAGCGCTTCGGTAGCCGTGCCGTCCTCGCCGAACGTCTCGATGAACGCCATCGGGCTGTAGACGCCGGGGATGACGCGCGCCGTGGCGACGCCGTCCTCGAAGAAGAGGTTGGTGCCGAAGAGGCCGCCGTTCTCGGGGTCCAGCTTGATCGCGGCGCCCCACGTGTCGGCGGTGACGGGCTCGCCCGCCCGGTCGACGGCGCGCACCGTGAGGTTCACGTACTCGCGCTCCTTGGCCCAGCCGACGGGCGTGCGCACGGTGGTGCCGTCCGTCCCGGTGGCGACGAGCGTGCCGCCCACGGGGCCGATGGCGCCCGGGCCGTCGGCCGCGGTCACGTCGACGGTCGCGGTCCCGCCCGCAGGCACGACCACGGAGTCGGCCGAGAGCGTGAGCGCGTCGGACACCGAGGCACCCTCCGAGTCGGTGACGTCGCCCGCGAGGGCGAGCGTGACGTCGTCGGGTCCCGCGTTCGTGTAGGTCACAGTGTCGGTGGCCGTCTCGCCGTCGTGCGGCCAGGCGAAGGTGCCGAACGAGACCGAGGGCGTGGCCGTGACCTGCTGTGCGATGGCGCCCGGGACGGTGATCCGCCCGGCGCCCTCCGTCCAGACGTCGGCGCCGGTCGGCTCTGCGGAACCCATCAGCGCGGACTTGAGCGCCGTGTTGGAGAGGTCCGGCCGGGCCTGCTTGAGCACCGCGGCGGCGCCCGCCACGTGCGGGGCGGCCATGGACGTGCCGCTCAGCGCGACGTGCAGGTCGTCGACGACGTCGCCCGCCGTCGTGCCAGCGGCCCGCGCGGCGACGATCCCGTCACCCGGGGCGACGACGTCCGGCTTGAGCAGCCCGGCGTCGGCGCCGCCACGGCTGGAGTAGACGGTGACCTCGTCCGCGTCGTCGACGGCGCCCACCGTGAGGGCCTTCGCGGCGATGCCGGGCGAGCCCACGCTGCCCTGGCCGAGCTCGCCGTAGTTGCCCGCCGAGACGACGAACAGCGTGCCGTACTGCTCGGTCAGCTCGTCCACCGCGACGGCGTCCGGGGACGGGACGTCGAAGAACAGGCTGCCCAGCGACATGTTCACGACGTCGGCGCCCTCCGCGGCCGCCCACTCCATACCCTCGATGACGCCGGACAGCGTGCCGTCGCCGTTGTCGTCCAGCACCTTGCCGACCAGCAGGTCGGCGTCCGGGGCGACGCCCTTGTTCGCGCCGTCGGACGCCTCGCCCGAACCGGCGAGGATCGAGGCGACGTGCGTGCCGTGGCCGTCGCCGTCGGCCACGTCGCCCTTGCCGGAGAAGTCGCGTTCGCCGACCACTGCCTCGTCCAGGTCGGGGTGCGTCGCGTCGATGCCCGTGTCGAGGACGGCGACCGTGACACCCGCACCGGTGAACCCGGCCTCCCACGCCTCGGGGGCGCCGATCTGCGGGCTGGAGTCGGCGTCCGAGGCCCGGACCGGCTGGTCCAGCCAGACGTACCCGACGCTGCCGCCGTCGGCCTTCCTCGCGGAGGCGCCGGTGCCGGCCGGCGCGAGGGCGTCGAGCAGCTTCGCCGCCCGGCCCTTCGGCAGGACGTCGGCCACCGCGCTCACCGACTCCAGCTTCCGGTCGGGCGTGATGCCCGACGCCGCCCAGCTCTGCCCGGCCGGCGCCGCCGACCGGGCGCCGCCGTCGGACGAGCCGGCCGCCGCGGCGGCCTGGACGATCACGGGCAGCGTGTCCTGGGACGCGTCGTCGTACCCGGCCTTGACCAGGCCGGCCACGTCGAACAGCGCGCGGTCGAGGCGGCCGGGCACGAGCCGCGCGACGTCGCGCGGGATGACGTAGAGATGCTCACCCTCACGCTGCTGGAAGAAGGCCATGTGCTCACGGCCCGCGCCGGGCTCGACCGTCGCCGTGACGGAGCCGTCCGGCGCGGTCCGTACCGTGACGACGTCGCCGGTCAGCAGCGTCACGGTCGCGGGACGACCCTGCGCCGCGGCTGCCGGAGACTCCTGCTCGTGGTGTGGTGCCGGTGTGTCCTGCGGGACGGCCGCGGTCGCCCACGTCCCCCCACCCAGTGCGACCGCCATCGCGACCGCAGCTGCACTTGCTTGTCTACGCATCGGGTTTCTCCCGTCCGGATCGAGCGCGCCGCCTGTGCGGCGCCACGGTCAACAGACGCGCGGGACCCGAGAAAGGGTTGCGTGACCTGCGGAATCAGTGGTTCGCGCGGACGCGGAGGCGTGCGGGCCTCGGCTGGAACCGCCACCAGGCCCGCTGGATCAGGAGGCACGTCACGGCACCGGCCACGATCATCGCGACGTTGATGCCGAACTGGGCCAGCGACCCGGTGGCCTCGTTGCCCACGCCGTAGGCGAGCGCGACCGCGGCGTTCCCCACCGCCGGGACCGTGGTCACGGAGATCAGCACGCCCACCAGGACGCCGGAGCGGCCCGAGGTGAGCGAGATCATGCCTGCCGCACCGGCCAGGAAACCGACGATCCAGCTCAGGGTGTCCGGCGCCCAGATGAACGAGGTCTGGGGCCGGTCGGCCAGCAGGGTGGACTGGTCGGCGAGGCCCCAGGCCTGGAGCAGCAGAGCCATGAGCACCGACGCGACGAACCCGGCGCCGAACCCCGCGGCCAGCGTGGACACTGCCCGGCCCACCGTGCGCCAGCGACCCCCGACCAGCCCTACCGAGATCGCGGCCAGCGGCCCGAAGTCGGGGCCGACCACCATGGCGCCGACCACGAGGATCGGCTGGTCGAACAGGACGCCGATCATGCCGATCGTCGTGGCCAGGGCCATGAGCGCGAGGTAACCCAGCGAGGTGCGCGCCTCCACCTCCGTGCGCCCCACCACCTCGTGCCAGACGAGCGCGTCCTCCGGGAGCCCGGGTGCGGCGTCCTCCGCGCGCCGGGCGTGGTGGGACAGCGAGGTGTTGACGGACTCGACGGCGATCGATCCCTCCCGCTGCAGACCCAGGTCGGTCAGGCGCTCCAGCACGGGGCTGAGCGCCTCGCGTGCGACGTCGGCCATGACGACGTCGCCCGGCGGGTCGACGGCGCATCCGTGGAGCACCATGACGTTGGTCGCGGCGGGGTCGGACCGCAGGAGGTCGAGGACGTCGGGGGTGCTCGCGGGCGGGCTGACCACGCGGAGGTGTTGCATCACGCCGAAACTCTAGCCGGGTGAAACACCGCACCACGCCGGCATTGACGCAACCCTGATGGACAGTCGTACGACCTGGGTATGACCACCGTCGCGGCAGGACCAGACCAGGGCCGGACGCGGTGCGGGGGCGTCGCTCCGTAGCGTCTCTTCCATGGACTTCACCGTTAACGCGTCCGGGGCCACACCCGCTGTGCGCGCACGCTCACTGACCAAGACCTATGGGAAGGGCGAGGCGACCGTACGGGCCCTGGACGGGGTGGACGTCGACTTCGAGCAGGGCCGGTTCACGGCGATCATGGGCCCGTCGGGCTCGGGCAAGTCGACGCTGATGCACCTGCTGGCGGGTCTGGACTCCGCGACCAGCGGTCAGGCGTTCCTCGGGGAGACGGAGATCACGGGTCTGAACGACAAGGCGCTGACGAGGCTGCGCCGGGACCGGGTCGGGTTCGTGTTCCAGCAGTTCAACCTGCTGCCGATGTTCACGGCCGAGCAGAACATCACGCTCCCGGTCGAGCTCGCGGGCGGGAGCGTGGACCGTGCGTGGTTCGACACCCTGGTGGACACCCTGGGTCTGAAGGGTCGGCTGACGCACCGGCCGGGGGAGCTGTCCGGTGGGCAGCAGCAGCGTGTCGCGATCGCGCGTGCGCTGATCGCGCAGCCTGATGTGGTGTTCGCGGACGAGCCGACGGGGAACCTGGACTCGCGGTCCGGGGCCGAGGTCCTGTCCTTCCTGCGTCGTTCGGTGCGGGAGCTGGGTCGCACGATCATCATGGTCACGCACGACCCGTCCGCGGCCGCGTATGCGGATCGTGCGGTATTGATCGCGGACGGGCGGATCGCGGGCGACATCAGTGACCCGACGCCTGATTCCGCGATGGCCGGCCTCGACGCGCTGCGCACCCTCGAACCCGCCGTCGCGACGACTCCCCGGACGGGTGTGTGATGGCGACGTCGTTCCCCACCGCCCGCCTCACCCTCGGGCAGATGCGGCGCAGCGTCGGCCGCCTCACCGCCGCGGGAGTGGCGATCCTGATCAGCACGGCGTTCGTCACCGTGACGCTCCTCGCCGGCGGCGTCATCCAGGGCACCACGCACGACATGGTCGCGGCGCAGTACGCGAAGGCCGACGTCGTCGTGGCCACGGCCGACGACAGCTCGTTCACCACCGACGACGTCAGCGCCGTCTCGGCCGTCGACGGCGTCGCGACCGTCCAGCCGCTCACGAGCTGGTTCGGCGACCTGCGCAACGGCGGCAAGGGCGGCTACCAGACGTTCGCGCCCGTTCCCGAGGACCCGCGACTCTCGCCGCTCGAGGTGACCGACGGCGCCTGGCCCGCCGCGGACGGCGAGGTGGCGCTGACGTCGAACCTGGCCGAGCGGCTCGAGGTGGGCCTGGGCGACACCGTGACGCTCAAACGCACCGTGTACCCCGAGGGCTGGGCCGAGAGCCAGGCGGACGACCCGGCCGCCGAGCTCGGCGAGCCGGAGGACGTCACCGAGACCCTGACCGTGACCGGCCTCGCCGCCGACCCGTACGGTGCCTACTCGGTGTACGGCGGGGCCGCGGCGGTTCCCGCGGCCACGCTCGACGCCTGGAACGCCGTGGAGCCCTACCCGAACCCGGTCACCGAGCTGCTCGTCGCGCTCGACGCGCCGCTGGACGGCGGGAGCGTGCCCGGTCCGCTCGCTGAGTCCCTCGACGCCGCCGCCGGCGGGGCCGACCGCAGCGTGACCGTCGACACCACCGAGGAGGTCGCGACCGAGCGGGCCGCCGCGCAGACCGGTGGCCAGGACCTCGTCTTCCTCGTGTTCGTCATGACGTTCGCCGCCATCGCGCTGCTCATCGCGGCCATGGTCATCACCAACACGTTCCAGGTGCTCGTCGCCCAGCGGACGCGCACGCTCGCCCTGCTGCGCTGCATCGGCGCCGGGACCGGCCAGCTCTACCGCAGCGTGCTGCTCGAAGCGGCGATCCTCGGCTTGGTCGCCTCCGCCGTGGGCATCCTGACCGGCGGGGTGCTCGCCCAGGTGGCGCTCATGGTGGCGCCCGCCTTCGACCTGGGCGTGCCGCTGCCCGCGACGATCACGCCGACCTGGCAGGCGGTGGTGCTCCCGCTCGCGGTGGGTGCCGGCGTGACCGTCCTGGCCGCACTGGCCCCCGCCCGCTCGGCCACCCGGGTCGCGCCGCTCGCCGCGCTGCGGCCGTCCGACGCCCCGACGCTGCGCGCCCGCTCCGGCCGCACCCGCCTCGTGATCTCGCTGCTCGCCCTGGTCGGCGGCTTCGCGGCCCTCGGCGGCGGCGTGGCGCTCGGCATGAACGGCGGCACCCAGTTCGGTCTGGTCGCCGCGGTCGGCGGTGGTGCCCTGGCGTTCTTCGGCGTCGTGCTCAGCGCGGTGCTGTGGCTGCCCCGCGTCGCGGCGCTGCTGGGCTCGCTCGTGGCCCGTACCGGTCCGGCGGCTCGCCTGGCGGTCGCCAACACCCTGCGCAACCCGCGCCGGACGGCGGCGACCTCCACGGCGCTGCTCATCGGCGTCACGCTCGTGACGATGATGTCGACGGGTGCGGCGAGCGCCCGCATGTCCGCGGACAGCCTGCTCGACGAGCAGTTCCCGTACGACGTGAGCGTGTCGGCGTCCGCGCCCGAGTACGTCGAGGGTCTGCACGACGCCGTGGCCGACACCCCCGGCATCGCGGACACGGCGCTCGTGACGAGCGCGACGGTCACGGTCGGCGAGAGCGAGGACTCGACCGTCGTGGCCGCGGATCCCGCCGAGCTCGCCGCGGTGGTGAACGTGCCGGAGGAGGCGAAGCGGCTGACCGAGGGTTCGATCCTGCTCTCCCAGGGCACGGCCGACGAGATGTCCCTCGACGCGGGCGACCCGGTCACGGTGTCGGGCGACGACGGCTCGGTCGACCTGACCGTCGTCATCACGACCGCCGACGCCCTCAACCGCACGATCACGGCCGCCGACCTCGGCCGCGTGAACGTCCCCGCCGAGAACACGACGACCGACATCTGGGCGCACATCTCGGGTGGTGAGGCGACCACCGTCCTGGCGGACGTGCAGGACGCCGTCGCGCAGGTGGACGGCGGCGCGTTCGTCATGGGGCCGGCCGCCCAGGCGGCTCAGTTCCGGCAGGTGGTCGACGTGATCCTCGGCATCGTGGTGGGCCTGCTCGCCGTCGCCGTCGTGATCGCCCTGATCGGCGTCACGAACACGCTGTCCCTCTCGGTCATCGAGCGGACCCGCGAGTCCGCGACCCTGCGGGCCATCGGCCTGAGCAAGGAGCAGCTGCGCGGCATGCTCGCGGTGGAGGGTGTGCTCATCGCGGGCGTCGGTGCGGTCCTCGGCATCGTGCTGGGGCTCGTGTTCGGCTGGGCGGGGGCGGCCACCGCACTGTCCGTCATGGGCGACGTCCGGTACGCCGTCCCGTGGGCGGACCTGGGCATCGTCCTGGCCGTCGCCCTGATCGCCGGCCTGCTCGCGTCGGTCCTGCCGGCCCGGGCGGCTGCCCGCACCTCACCGGTGGCGGCGCTCGGCGTCGAGTGACGGCGTTCCGCCGCTGACGACGGCGCCCGTGCACAGCCTGGCTGCGCGCGGGCGCCGTCGTCGCGCCGTCCTCGTGCCGGTTGATCAGCACTTTCTCTCATCCGGCTCTCACGAACTTCTCATCAGGGCCTGGAAGGGTGGTGCCCCAGACCGACGGAAGGAACGGACCACATGTCCAAGCTCTCCAACATGATCGGCCTCGCGAAGAAGGTGCTCGACTCCCAGAGCGGGCAGCAGCAGCAACAGGGGGCACCACAGGGCGGTTCGACGGGTCAGAAGTCCTGGCGGTCCACGCTCGAGGACGTCGTCGGAGCCGTGAACGGGCGTTCCCAGCCCGCGGCAGCGCCGGGCTACCCGCCCGCCCCGCAGGCTCGGCCCGTCCCGCAGGGCCGGCCGGGCGCGCAGGCGCCCACCGACGCCGACCGGCAGGCCATCGCCCGCTACGACTACCTCATGCAGACCGCCGATCCGCATCAGATCGAGCAGATCCATGCCGAGTCGTTCGCCCGGCTGACGCCGGCGCAGCGTGAGGCGGTCCAGCAGCGCATGCAGACGGAGCTGCCGCCGCACGAGCAGCCCCGCTCGGCCAGCGTCGCCGATCTGTCCCGGGCAGCGGCACGTTCGGAGGCGCGCCGGCCGGGCTCCATGCGGTCGACGCTGACGAAGGTCGGCGCGGGCGCAGCGGTGGCGGGAGTCGCCGTCGGGGCCGTCGGCATCCTGGGCGCGGTCGCGGCCGGCGCCGCGGTGAGCAGCGTCGCGGGCCCGCTCCTCGAGAACGCGGCGAACCTAGGGGTCGACTTCGACGCGCTCGCGTCGGGGGTCGACGTCGAGGGGCTCGCGTCGTCGGTCGGCGAGCTCGGCACGGGCGCCCTCGACGAGGCCGCCGCGGGTGTCGGCGAGCTCGGCAGCGGTGCCGTCGGCGAGGCCGCGGCTGGTGTCGAGGGCCTGGCCGGCACGGCCGACGGCGCCCTGTCGGGTCTGGGGGACCAGGTCTCCGGCGCAGGTCAGGGCCTCTCGGACCTGGCCAAGGACTTCGACCCGCGGAACTTCTTCTAGGCCGTCCTGCCTGACGCAGCGGATCGACACGGACTGACGCTGCCTGACGTATGACACACGCCCTCGTGCCTGGTGCGGTAATCCCGCAGCTCGGGCACGAGGGCGTCGACGTGAGACGGGATGTGGGCCCGGGGATTCCGGAGGTTGCGGAGGGTTGACGCTCCAAGGCTAATCGCGCTAGCTTGTGGCTAACGCAGTTAACTTTCATGGAGGACATCGTGCCCGAGTACCTGAACATCGACGGCAACACCATCGCCTACGACGTTGCTGGAGAAGGGCCGCTCGTGGTCCTGGCGCACGGCATGGGGGACAGCCGGCACTCCTACCGCTTCATCGCCCCCGCCCTGGTGGCGGCCGGGTACCGGGTCGCAAACGTCGACATCCGCGGCTGCGGTGAGTCCAGCCTCGAATGGACCGGCTACAGCCGCACCGACATCGCCGGCGACCTGCTCGCCGTCGTGCGCCACCTGGGTGGCCCGGCCGTGATCATCGGCCAGTCGATCAGCGGCGGTGCCGCGACCATCGCTGCGGCCGTCGCGCCCGAGCTGATCACCGGGGTCATCGAGCTGGCCCCCTTCACCCGGAAGCAGTCGATCCCTCTGGGCGGGCTGTTCCGGGTGAAGCGTTACCGGGTGGGCTCCACACAGCTCAGCATGACCATGGCCCTGGGCAGCCTCTCAGCCTGGAAGAAGTACCTCGACCTTGCCTATCCGAGCAAGCCCGCCGACTGGCACGACGAGCTGGGCCGGATCGAGGCCAAGATGAGCGAGCCCGGCCGGATGAAGGCACTGCAGGCCATGTGCAAGAGCGCGCCTACTGACGCCGGTGCGCAGCTGCCCAATGTCGCATGCCCGGTCCTGATCATCGAGGGCAGCCTCGACCCCGACTGGGCCGACCCGCGCGCCGAGGGTGAAAAGATTGTCGCCGACCTGCCCGCCGGCCTCGGTGAGCTGGCCGTGATCGAGGGCGCCGGTCACTACCCGCACGCCCAGACGCCCGACGAGGTCCTCGCACTGGCCCTGCCGTTCCTGGCCAGGACGCTGGCCAATGCCTAAGGCAGGACTGACGTCGGCGGGGATCGTCGAGGCGGGGGCTGCGATGATCGACGAGATCGGTTTCGAGAACCTCAGCATGGGCCTGCTGGCCGAGCGTCTCGGTGTCAAGACCCCGTCGCTCTACAAGCACGTCGCCGGCCAGGCCGACCTGGCCCACCGGATCGCGGTCCTGGCCATGACCGAGATCGCCGATGCCATCCGCGATGCTACTCAGGGGCGATCCGGCAGCGAGGCCCTTGTTGCCGGTGCCCACGCCATGCGAACGTACGTGCTGGAACATCCTGGCCGGTATGCGGCAGGCAATGCTGCCCGCTCCGGTGGGCCCGACGATCCACTCGTCCCGGCTGTCGGTCGGGTGCTTGCCTCCTGGGCGGCCATGCTGCACGGCTACCGGTTGGATCCCGATCAGGAGATCCACGCGCTGCGGATGCTGCGCAGCATCCTGCACGGATTCGCGACCCTTGAATCGATCGGCAGCTTTCAGATCGATGCCGATGTCGATGACAGCTTCACCTGGATGCTCGGCTTCCTCGACGAAGGCCTCAAAGCGAAGACGGCCTGACCTGATTTCCGCGGACCAGCGGCTCACGGTTGAATCTTCACGCCCTTGAAGTCCTGCCACGAGCCGAGCGCCGCGCCGAGGAGCGTGAACCCCGCCGCCCAGCCGAACAGGGCGCCGCGGTGGATGCGCCAGGCCAGCGCGAGCGGACTGCGCAGACCGGGTCGGGCAACCGCCGGGCCCGGTCGCGCAGGGGGACCCCGGGAGGTTTCGACAAGCTCAGCCGGCGGGCGACGTGCGGAATAGAGTTGCGTCGTCTGCGGCGCCAACGGACGACATCCGGAGGATCGATGGTGGAGAAGTCGGCAGGTAGGTCGGCAGGCACGGGACGGGGCGACGCACCGCTCGCGATCGAGGTGCGCGGGGCGAAGGTCCACAACCTCAAGGACGTGGACGTGACCGTGCCGCTGCGACAGCTCGTAGCGATCGCCGGCGTCTCTGGGTCCGGGAAGTCGTCGCTCGCCATGGGGGTGCTCTACGCCGAGGGATCCCGGCGCTACGTCGAGGCGCTCTCGACCTACACCCGCCGCCGGATGTCCCATGCGCCACGAGCGGCCGTCGACAGCGTCGAGCACGTCCCCGCGGCGCTCGCGCTCCGGCAGCGGCCGGCCGTGCCGGGCGTGCGCAGCACGTTCGGGACCTCCACCGAGCTGCTGAACGTGCTGCGCCTGATGTTCTCCCGGCTGGGCTCGCACCTGTGCCCGAACGGTCATCGGCTGGACCCGACGATCGACGTGGCGGCGGACCTGAACCTGGTGTGCCCGGTCTGCGCGGCCGTGTTCTACCCGCCGGGCGCCGAGGTGCTCGCGTTCAACTCCGACGGCGCCTGCCCTGCCTGCTCCGGTACCGGTGTGGTGCGGGAGATCGACGAGGCATCCCTCGTGCCCGACCCGAGCAGGACGATCGACGGCGGCGCGGTGGCGCCGTGGTCGATGTTCGGGCTGACAGTGATGCCGCAGGTGGTGGCCGAGCTCGGCGTCCGCACCGACGTCCCCTACAGCGAGCTCACCGCCGCCGAGCGCGAGACCGTGATGCACGGGCCGGAGGAGAAGCGCCACATCTCGGTGCCCTCGAAGAGCGGCAAGCTGTTCGAGCTGAACTTCACCTACCGCAACGCACGCCTCGCGGTGCAGGAGGCGCTGGACAAGGCCACCACCGAACGCGGCCTGGCGCGCGTGAACAGGTTCATCAGCGCGCAGAGGTGCTCGACCTGTCACGGCACCCGGCTCAGCCAGAAGGCGCTCGGCAGCCAGGTCGCCGGCATCAACCTCGCCGAGGCGACCGCCAAGACGCTCGACGAGGTGGTGGCCTGGGCCCCGACCCTGCCCGGCACGCTGCCGTCGGACATGTGCCCGATGGCGCAGGACCTGGTCGACAAGCTGCTGGAGATGGCCGGCCGGCTGGTCGAGCTCGGGCTGGGCTATCTGAGCCTGGACCGGGCGGGCTCCACCCTGTCGACGGGGGAGCGGCAGCGGGTCCAGCTGGCGCGCGCGGTGCGGAACCGGACCACCGGAGTGCTCTACGTCCTGGACGAACCGTCCATCGGTCTGCACCCCTCGAACGTCGACGGACTGCTCGGGGTGGTCCAGGACCTGCTGCGGGACGGCAACTCGGTGGTCCTGGTCGACCATGACGTGCAGGTGCTGCGCGAGGCCGACTGGCTGATCGAGATCGGCCTCGGCTCGGGTGCCGAGGGCGGCACGGTCCTGGCCACGGGCACCGTCAAGGACCTCGACGACGACCCCGCCTCGCTGCTGGGCGGATTCCTCACCGGCCGCGAGCCGGTGGTGATCCGGGACCGCGCCGGCCGCGGCGAGGTGTTCGACCGCGGCAGCATCCATCTCGAGACCGCACCGCTGCACACGGTGCACGCGCTGAACGTCGACATCCCGCTCGGGCGGCTGACCGCCGTCACCGGAGCCTCCGGTTCCGGCAAGACCACGCTCGTCCTCGACAGCCTCGTCCCCGCCGTCCAGGCAGCGGCGGCGGGCGGACGCGCGCCGGCGCACGTCACCGTGGTCGACGCACCAGGGATCCGCCGGGCCGACGTCGTCGACGCCACCCCGATCGGCGTCAACGTCCGGTCCACCGTCGCCACCTACAGCGGGATCATGGACGACCTGCGCCGGGCCTTCGCCGCCACCGATGCGGCCGTCGAGCGTGGTCTGGGCGCTGCCGACTTCTCCTACAACACCGGGTCGCTCCGGTGCCCGCGCTGCGAGGGCACCGGGCAGATCGTCCTGGACGTGCAGTTCCTGCCCGACGTCGACATCGCCTGCCCGGACTGCGGTGGCACCCGGTACGCCCCGGACGCGATGATCGTCCGCCGTCCTTCCTCGGGGCAGCGTGCCGACGAGGGGCCGACGGGCGGCATCTCGCTGCCCGAGCTGCTCGCCTCGACCGTCGGGCACGCCCTCGAGCACGTCGGCGACATCCGCAAGGTGCGCACCAAGCTCCAGGCCCTCGTCGACCTGGGCCTGGGCTACCTCACGCTCGGGGAGGACACGCCGGCGCTCTCGGGCGGCGAGGCGCAGCGCCTCAAGCTCGCCGCCGAGCTGCACCGGGACCAGGCCGACACCCTCTTCGTCCTCGACGAACCGAGCGTCGGCCTCCACCCCCTCGACGTCCGCACTCTGCTGAACGTCACCCAGCGGCTCCTGGACCAGGGCGCGACGGTGATCGTCATCGAGCACGACCTCGACATGATCGCGAACGCCGACCACATCGTCGACATGGGACCCGGCGGAGGGGCGGCGGGCGGCACGGTGGTCGCCACCGGTTCGCCCGACGACGTCGCGGGCAACCCTGCCAGCGTCACCGGCAGCTACCTGCGCACCCACCTGGCGACCGTGCCCGTCGTGCCTTAGCCGGACGCCGCCCGTGCAGAGGATCGAAGTCAGGGCCTCTGGCATGTAGCGTTGGACATCTGATGAATTTGATCGGTGGTCACCTGTATTCGGCCTGCCACGGTCCGTTCACTGCTGACATTCATCGGATAGAACCGACCATTACCCGATCAACGAGAGAGTCCTCATGACCGGTCCGCTGCCCCCGATCGACCCTGCCGCGCTGCCCGCGCCCGTCGACGTGTCCGACAACACCGGCGCCCTCGCGGAGGTGCGGGCCGTCATCGATGCCGGCCCCTACCGCGACGACTGGGACTCGTTGCGCGCCTACACCCCGCCGCGGTGGTACGAGGACGCCAAGTTCGGCATCTTCATCCACTGGGGCGTCTACTCGGTGCCCGCCTTCAACAGCGAGTGGTACTCCCGGGAGATGTACCGGGAGGGCACGCGGGAGTTCGAGCACCACGTCGCGACGTACGGCGCCCACCGCGACTTCGGTTACAAGGACTTCATCCCGTCCTTCACCATGGACCGGTTCGACCCGGACGAGTGGGCAAGGCTGTTCCGCCAGGCGGGCGCCCAGTTCGTCGTCCCGGTCGCCGAGCACCACGACGGCTTCGCCATGTACGACACGGACCGCTCCCGCTGGAGCGCCGCCCGCATGGGCCCCGGGCGCGACGTGTTCGGGGCGCTCTCCGAGGCGACGGACAAAGCCTGGATGGTGCGCGGGGCGTCGTCGCACCGTGCGGAGCACTGGTTCTTCATGAACGGCGGCGCGCGGTTCGACTCGGACGTCCTCGACCCTCGGTTCCAGGACTTCTACGGTCCGGCGCAGCGCGAGGAGACCGCGCCGAACGAGCGGTACCTGGAGGACTGGCTGCTGCGGACCGTGGAGATCATCGACCGCTACCGCCCGCAGGTGCTGTGGTTCGACTGGTGGATCGAGCAGCCGGTCTTCAAGCCGTACCTCGCGCAGCTCGCCGCCTACTACTACAACCGCGCCGCGCAGTGGGGGCGCGAGGTGGTCATCAACTACAAGTGGGGCGCGTTCGTCGAGGGCACCGCCGTGTACGACATCGAGCGCGGCACGATGGGCGACATCCGGCCGTCGGTCTGGCAGAACGACACCTCGGTCTCGAAGACGGCGTGGTCGTGGGTGCGGGGCCACGAGTACAAGTCGGCGGACGACCTGATCGCCGAGCTTGCCGACGTCGTCTCGAAGAACGGCGTGCTCCTGCTCAACGTCGGCCCGAAGCCGGACGGGACCATCCCGGACGAGGAGCAGGAGCTGCTGCGCTCGATCGGTGCCTGGCTGAACCGCAACGGCGAGGCGATCTACGGCACGCGGCCCTGGGTGATCGCCACGGAGGGGCCGACCGAGGTCGCTGTCGGATCATTTGTCGACGGCAAGCCGGCAGAGTTCACCGGCGCCGACTTCCGGTTCACCGCACGCAAGGACGTGAACGGTGAGTACGTCTACGCGATCCCGCTGGCCGAGCCCGCCGACGGCGTCCTGCGGATCCGTGCGTTCGGCAAGGGGGCCGGTCTGCTCACACGTCCGATCAAGGAGGTGTCGCTGCTCGGGGAGTCCGGCGCCGTCGACTGGGAGCAGACCGCCGGTGAGCTGATCGTGCGCACGGACGGTCCGGCCGTGGTGAAGCTGTTCCTCGAGCCCGACCAGGTCCAGCCGCGGAAGGACTTCCTGCACCAGGCGTGACGGCGGGCCGCCGCCCCGCGATACCGTGGCCCGATGAGCGACGCACCCGAGCCGCTGTCGCTGTTCGCGGACGACGAGCCGCCCCGGCCGCTCGCCGACCGGCTCCGGCCCCGCGTGCTCGAAGAGGTGGTCGGCCAGGACCACCTGCTCGCTCCCGACGCGCCGATCGGCCGGCTGGTCGGCCGCGGCCAGATGGTCTCGACGATCCTGTGGGGACCGCCTGGCTGCGGCAAGACCACCATCGCCCGGCTCCTCGCGGAGCGGACGCACCTCGCGTTCGAGCCGCTGTCGGCCACGTTCTCGGGCGTCGCCGACCTCCGGAAGGTCTTCACGGCCGCGCAGCGCCGCCGCGAGATCGGCCAGGGCACGCTGCTGTTCGTCGACGAGATCCACCGCTTCAACCGCGCGCAGCAGGACAGCTTCCTGCCCTACGTCGAGGACGGGACGATAGTCCTCGTCGGCGCCACCACCGAGAACCCGAGCTTCGAGCTCAACGGCGCGCTCCTGTCGCGCTGCCAGGTGTTCGTCCTGCGGCGGCTCGACGGCGCCGCGCTCGAGACCCTGATCGACCGCGCGGAGGCCGACGCCGGCCGGGCGCTGCCGCTGGACGACGACGCCCGGGCCGCGCTCGTCGCCATGGCCGACGGCGACGGGCGGTACCTGCTCAACCTGGCCGAGCAGCTCCAGGCGCTGCCCGAGGGCACGGCCCCGCTCGACACGGCGGGGCTGGCCGCGGAGGTCCAGAAGCGCGCGCCGATCTACGACAAGGCCCAGGAGGGCCACTACAACCTGATCTCGGCGCTGCACAAGTCGATGCGGGGCTCCGATCCGGACGCTGCGCTGTACTGGCTCGCCCGGATGCTCGACGGCGGCGAGGACCCGCTGTTCATCGCCCGCCGCATCGTCCGCTTCGCCACCGAGGACATCGGCATCGCCGACCCGGAGGCGGTGCACCAGGCGCTCACCGCCTGGGACGTGTACGAGCGGCTCGGCTCGCCCGAGGGCGAGCTCGCGATCGCCCAGGCGGTCGTCTACCTGGCGACCGCGCCGAAGTCGACAGCCGTTTACCGCGGGTTCAGTGCCGCCACGGCCGCCGCGAAGCGGACCGGGTCCCTCGTGCCGCCCGCCCACATCCTCAACGCCCCCACGCGGCTGATGAAGGACCTCGGCTACGGCAAGGGCTACCGGTACGACCCCGATACGGAGACGGGCTTCTCCGGCGCCGACTACTTCCCCGACGGTATGGACCGGGAGCGGTACTACGAGCCGACCGGGAACGGGTACGAGCGGCAGATCACCGAACGGCTCAAGCACTGGGACGCGCTGCGGGCCGAGCGGCGGAGCGACGGCGCCGAGGACACGCAGGCGGAGCGCTGACGACCGCAGGGGCGCCGCCTCCGGGGCCTCGAGGGGGACCAGGATCACACGCCGGGTCGCCGCCAGTATGTCGGATCGGTGCTGTTCTGGGAGCCCCCTGACGGTTAGGCTGCGTCCGATACTTTCCAGGCCACGGCGTCGTCCCGAGCCGCCGGAGCCTGGCCGACCGTGAGACGGAGGGCGACCAGATGCCCGCACGCGACGACCGCACCAGGGGTGCGCGTGCGTTGCGTGGTGGTCTCGCGGCGTCGTCCGCGACCTTTGTCGCCCTCATGTCGCACATCGCCGGCGGCGGGGAGATGCCCGGCCTGCTGGGCGTCGTCGTCCCGCTGGTGCTCTCCCTGCCGGTCTGCATGGCCTGGTCCGGGCGGTTGTCGCTGGCCGGGCTGTCGGCCTCGGTCGTCGCGAGCCAGCTGTTCTTCCACACGCTCTTCATGCTGGGCACCCCGGCCGCGGCTCGGCCGGCGTCTGCCGGGTCGGGTGCGCACGCCGGGCACGAAGGCATGATGACGCCGACGATGCCGCCGGCGCCGGCCGCCGGGCAGGCCGTCGAGATGGCGCCCGCCGACCTCACGATGTGGCTCTCGCACGGCCTTGCCGCGGTCGTCACGATCGCGGTCCTGTACCGCGGGGAGCTGTTGCTCCTTCGCCTGCGCGAGCTCGCCGTGCGGGCCGCCGCCTGGCTGCTGGGCGGGCGTGCCGTCGTCGACCAGGTCGGCTCCTTCGTGCTCCCGGCCCTGCCCGGCGTGGTCGCCGCGACCTTCCGGCCGCTGCACCCGAGCCCTCAGCTTTCCCCTCTGCTCCGCAGGGGACCTCCCGCACCGCACGCGGTCTGAGCTCTGCATCACGGGCACATCCGGTGCCCGTGGTCTGTTCCGTGCTCGCCCTGTGCTCACGTGTGTGCACCCGAGCGGCGAGCGGGGACCCCGTGTCCCTGTGTGTGCTGACGTCGCCGTGCGACGTCGGAGGAGAGGTCGTCTCATGCCCCGATCCCGTCCCCTCGTGGCCGGGCTCGCGGTGGCTGTCGTCGCGCTGTGCGCGACGGCGGCACCCGCGTCCGCCCACGACAAGCTGATCTCCAGCGACCCCGCGTCCGACCAGAGGCTGGCCGAGGCGCCGGCGGAGGTGTCCCTGACGTTCTCCGCCGACGTCCTGGACATGGGTGCCGCCGTCGTCGTGTCCGACGCCGCCGGCACCGAGTGGGTGTCCGCCGTCCCGACGGTCGACGGCCCCGTGGTGACGGCGGTGCTCGACGCGGGCATGCCCGACGCCGGGTACGAGATCCGCTGGCGGGTCGTGTCGTCCGACGGGCACCCGATCACGGGTGTCGTCCCGTTCACCGTCGGTGACGGGGAGCCGTTGGCCGACGGGGCGGGCGGCGTCGAAGCAGGCGCCGCCGAGACCGGTGGGGCGAGCGTGCCGGGGACCGACGCACAGAGCAGTACGCAGACTCAGATCGCACAGGAGGACGAGGGGCCCTGGCGGGTCGTCCTCGTCGGCGCGGGCGGGGCCGCCGTCGCGGTGGCCCTGCTCGTACTTGTCCAGTTCCTGCGCCGCCGCAGCGATGCGGGCGGCGCCGAGGAGCCCGGCGACGAGCCGGGTTCCTCGGAGACGGTGTGATCCGTGTGAGAGGTATTCCTGTGAAGAACCTGCTGACCCTTCGTCAGAGCAAGACCGAGAGCATGACCGGGAGCAAGGCCCGGAGCAAGACCGGCGTCCGGTCGGGCGTCGTCCTCGCGGCGGTCGCCCTGGCCCTCGCGGGCTGCGGCACCACCGCGGGCGCGTCGCCCGACGACGCCGACGGCGCGGCCGAACCCGCCGGGCAGAGCGTGACCCTCGCCGACGGCTGGGTGAAGGCCGCCGACTCCGGGATGTCCGCCGCGTTCGGCGAGCTGACCAATGCGGGGCCCGACGACGTCACGGTGGTCTCCGCGACCACCGAGGCGTCCTCGATGCTCGAGCTGCACGAGACCGTGGAGAACGAGTCCGGCGAGATGATCATGCGGGAGATCGAGGGCGGGTTCGTCATCCCCGCCGGCGAGACCGTCACCCTGGCGCCCGGCGGTAGCCACATCATGCTGATGGACCTCACCGACCCGCTGGAGGCGGGCGAGGAGGCCACGTTCACCCTCACGTTCGCCGACGACTCGACCTTCGAGTTCACCGCACCCGTGAAGGACTACTCGGGGGCGAACGAGAACTACGTGGGCGGTGACGCCGAGATGGACATGGGCGACGCCGACAGCGGTGCCGACAGCGGTGCCGACCGCATGGGCACGGACGACTGATGACGAGGCCCGGTAAGAGCGTGAGCTCCGGCCGGGCCGGGTCGACCCGGCGGCAGTTCCTCCTCGGAGGAGCTGTCGCCGGCGTCGGCGCGGCCGCCGCCATCGGCGCTGACCTCGCCGTGAGCAGCACCGACGGTCCCGCCGCCGAGCCGGTGGCGCTGCACGGCGGGCAGACCGTGCAGTTCTACGGCACGCACCAGGCGGGGATCGACACCGCCGCCCAGGCCCACGGGCTGTTCGTCGCGCTCGACCTGCTCGACGGCACCACCCGCGAGGACCTGGTGCGGATGATGCGTATCCTCACCGACGACGCCGCTCGCCTGACGCAGGGGAGCCCCGCGCTGGCGGACTCCGAGCCCGAGCTGGCGACGGTCCCGGCGCGGCTCACCGTCACGTTCGGGTTCGGCCCCCGGTTCGTCGCCAGGGCCCGCGGCGCGGCTCCGGGCTGGCTGAAAGCCCTGCCCGCGTTCGCCGTCGACCGGCTGCTGCCCGAGTTCAGCGACGGCGACCTCCTGCTCCAGATCGCCGCGGACGACCCGCTCGCCGTCGCGCACACCGCCCGCATGCTGCTCAAGGACACCCGGAGCTTCGCCTCGGTGCGCTGGAGCCAGCAGGGGTTCCGGCGCGCACACGGCAGCGTGCGGCCGGGCACGACCATGCGCAACCTCTTCGGCCAGGTCGACGGCACGTCCAACCCGGCGCCCGGCACCGCGGACTTCGACCAGGTCGTGTGGAACCGCGACGGGTGGCTGGCCGGCGGGACGAGCGCCGTCGTGCGCCGCATCGGCATGGACCTGGACAAGTGGGACCGGCTCGACCGCGGCGGACGCGAGCAGTCGGTGGGCCGTTACCTGTCCAACGGGGCGCCGCTGACCGGAACCGACGAGTTCGACGAACCCGACTTCGAGGCGACCACGCCCATCGGGTTCCCGGTGATCCCGGAGTTCTCCCACGTGCGCCGTGCACGCAGCGATCTCGCTGCCGAGCGGATCTTCCGGCGTGGCTACAACTACGACGACCGGCCCATCGGGGAGGCGGTTTCCCTGTCGGGGCTGATCTTCGTCTCGTTCCAGGCCGACGTCGACCGGCAGTTCGTGCCGATCCAGAAACGCCTGGACCAGCTCGACCTGCTCAACGAATGGACAGTGCCGATCGGCTCGGCCGTCTTCGCCATCCCGCCGGGGTGCGCCGAGGGCGGCTTCGTCGGTGAAACCCTTCTCACCTGAAAGCGAGCTCCTCAATGACCGAGACGCTTGCCGGCGACCATCTCCCCGCCGACACCGACCCCGCACTCTCGAACGGGACGAACCCGCCGAACCAGGGGCACCGACCGTGGTTCGGCCCGCTCCTGCGGCGGCTGCACTTCTACGCGGGCCTCCTGGTCGGCCCGTTCATCCTGGTGGCCGCGACCAGCGGCGCCCTGTACGCGCTGACCCCCGCGCTGGAGCAGGTGGTCTACGACCACGAGCTGCACGCCCCGGTCACCGGCGCGTCGTTGCCCCTCGGGGAACAGATCGAAGCCGCACAGGACCACATCGGCGAGGGCGCTGTGCTCGCGGCGGTGCGTCCGGCGCCCGAGCCGGGCGACACCACGCGGGTCATGTTCGGCCAGGACGGGCTGGGGTCGAGCGAGTCCCGCGCGATCTTCGTCGACCCCGGTACCGGCGAGGTCCGGGGCGACCTGGTCACCTACGGGTCCAGCGGCTCGCTGCCGATGCGGGCCTGGGTCTCGAACCTGCACCGCAGCCTGCACCTGGGGGACCCCGGGCGGCTGTACAGCGAGCTCGCGGCCTCCTGGCTCGGGATCGTCGCCACCGCGGGGCTCGTGCTGTGGATCCTCCGGCTGCGCGCCGCCCGTCGTGCAGCCGCCGTCACCAGCGCCGTCGCGCCTCCGAAGCGCCGGCGGACCGGCTACCGGCGCGTGCTGTCCTGGCACACCACGATCGGCGCCGTCGTGGTGCTGGCGGCGCTGTTCCTGTCCGTCACCGGGATCACCTGGTCCCAGCACGGCGGCGCCAACGTCGAGAGCCTGCGGACCAGCCTCGGCTGGCTCACCCCGTCGGTGAACACCGCCCTGTCCGACGACGCTCCGGCCGGCGACGACGAGCACGCGGGGCACGGGGGAGCGCCCAGCGAGCACACGGGCGTGGCGAACCCCGCGACCTTCGATGCGGTGCTCGCCATCGCGCAGCGGGTCAACGTCGACACGGGCGAGATAGAGATCAAGCCGCCCGCCGAGCCCGGCACCGCGTGGGTGGTGCAGGAGAACAAGAGCAGCGTGCCGACCGCCGGCGACTCCGTCGCGGTCGACGGGAGCACCATGCAGGTGGTCGACCAGGCGGACTTCGCGGACTTCCCGCTGGCGGCCAAGCTCACCACCTGGGGCATCGACCTGCACATGGGTCTGCTGTTCGGCCTGGCCAACCAGCTCGTGCTCTTCGTGCTCGCGCTGGGCATCGGCTCGATGGTGGTGCTCGGATACCTCATGTGGTGGAAGCGGCGGCCGACCCGCGAGCCGCGCGGGCTCGCGGGCCCGCCGCCGGTCCGCGGGGCGCTGCGTGGCGCACCGTGGTGGGGGCTGGCCGCCGTGGTCGTGTGCGCCGTCGCGGTGGGGTGGTTCCTCCCGCTGGTCGGGTACACGCTCGCAGCCTTCGTGCTGGTGGACGTCCTGATCGGGGTGGTCCGGGCGCGGCGACGGGCGTGAGCGGACTCGCGGGTGCCGGGAAGGGAAACAGTTTCATAGGCGATCCTCTGCGATCCGGCCTAGCCTTCCCGGCACCCGACCCCGAGGAGTCCTGCGTGAACCAGAAAGCCACCACCTCGCCGACCACCGCCCCGCCGACAGCCGGCATCCGGGCGAACGAGACGACGGTCCCCATGCTGCCCTGCGTCTCCGGCGAGGAGACCACCGCGTTCTACCGGGCGCTCGGCTTCGACATCGCGTACGAGATGCACAAGCCGTATCTCTACCTCTCGTTCGCGATGAGCGGCTTCCAGCTGGACTACAAGAAGGCGCCCCAGGGGATCGACCCGGCGAACGAGGACGCGGGCGGCTGCCTGGTGTTCGTCGATGACGTCGCGTCCTACCACGCGGCGTTCACCGCGGCGATGCGCAAGGCGTACGGCAAGGTCCTCGCCAAGGGCCTGCCGCGCATCACCAGGTACCGTCCCGGCGCCTCCCGGTTCACGCTTCTCGACCCCACCGGGAACAGCATCGTCTTCATCCAGCGCGACGAGCCCGAGGACCTCGAGTACGGAGGCGACAAGAGTCTGCCGCCCTTGCGGCGCGCCCTGGACAACGCCCGCATCTACCGGGAGTTCAAGAACGACGACAAGGCCGCGTTCCGGGTCGTGACCTCCGCGCTGCGCAGGCACGGCGGTGACGCGACGCCCGTGGACCGGGCGATCGCATACGCGACGCTCGTGGAGCTGGCGACCGCCCTCGACGAACGCGAGCGCATCCCGGGGCTGAGGGCCGACCTGGAGGCGGTCGTGACCGAGCTGGACGACGACGAGCGGCGGCGCGTGGCCGACGACCTGCAGCTGGTCGACGACCTGGAGACCTGGATCGCCGAGTCCGCAGGGCCTCAGGGCTGAGCGCGGTCTCTCTGATGCCGTCCCGGCGGTCACGGTGTGGTGGTTCGGTGGGTGCCGGCTGGGCTGAACTTCGTTCGGCTGGGCACCAGGTTTGCGGGCTGGGCTGAATAGTTCAGCTGAGGCGAACTGGGCCGGGCAGGGCCGAACGAATTTCAGCGTGCCTGGCACCTTCTCCCCGGGCATACCTTGCTCCGGCGGTCGAGCTTGGCCTTTCGCTGGTCGAGCCTGTCGAGACCCCGTGACCCGACGGACCCGGTCTCGACAAGCCCGACCAGCGAAAGGCGGCGAGCTCGGCCAGCGAGGCTTCAGCGGCCCAGCACGTAGGTCTGGATCGCGATGACCGCGGCGCCGCGGGCCCAGACGTCGAACCCGGAGGCCTGTACCGCGAGCTCCGGCGGCTCGGCGAGCGGGTCCAGGTCGCCCGCGAGCCCGGCGTCGAGCGCCTTCCGCGCGACGACCGCGAGACGGGCGCCCTCGCCACCGAGGACCACCACCTCGGGCAGCGCGACGTTGGTGACGACGGCGACCAGCCGGCCGAGCGCGCGCCCGGCGTCGTCCACCACGTGGCGGGCGAGCTCGTCGCCGGCGTCGGCGAGGTCGAGGACCTCGTCGTAGGGCACCAGGTCGCCGCGTGCGGCGGCGACCTGGCGCTCGATCGAGCCGGTGGTGAGCATCGCGGTGGCGCACCCACGGTGCCCGAGCGGGCAGGGCGGGCCCAGCGGGTCCAGCGGGTGGTGCCCGAGCAGGCCGAGGCCCGCGTTGGGCCCGTCGAGGAGGCGGTCGTGCGCGACGATGCCGACCCCGATGCCCGCGCCGACCGTGACGAGGGCGAACTGGTGGTGCCCCCGGCCCTCGCCGAACCAGTGCGTGGCCTCGGTCAGCGCCAGGACGTCGTTGGCCGCGACGACGGGGCGGCCCGTCCGCTCCTGCAGGAGCGTGGTCAGCGCGACGTCGGTCCAGCCGAGGAAGGGTGCGCGCTGCACCGTCCCGTCGGGCAGGACGTTCCCGCCGAGGGAGACGCCGACGGCGGTCACGTCCGGTACCTGGGCGGCCAGGTGGTCCACGAGAGCGCCGACGGCGTCGGCGACGTCGTCCGGAGTGCGGCCGTCGAGCGGCCGGCTGGCGGAGGCGACGACGTCGGCCCGCAGGGTGGTGACGACGCCGTGGACGGCGTCCCCGGTGACCTTCGCGCCGACGAAGTGGTGCGCGTCGGGGACGATGTCGAGGGGTTGGGACGGGCGGCCGGGGCGCAGGTCAGCGGTGTCGGGCCCGGCCTCGACGAGGAGACCGGCCTCCACCAGGGGTTTCGTGAGGCGGGTCAGGCTGCCCGCGCTGAGGTCGGTGCGCCGCGCGAGCTCGGCCCGCGACAGGGGACCGTGCAGCAGCACCTCGAGCGCGAGGCGGTGGGACTGGCCCGCGAGCGGCACCCAGGGCTGCACCTCGCTGCTCGTCGTCATCGACCCTCCAACCATCGCTCGGGGATCGCGCGTCCGGGACCCTCGCGGCCATTGTGCCGCGCGACCAGCCTATTCGTCGTTAGGTTCCACCGCAAAACAAATAAGCATCCGAATTTGGCCGGTCGTCGTCCTTGACCCTCTAATATCTTTCGTAGTAAAACTTACTCGACACCGACGTCCCGAACCCTGAGGAATCCACCCGATGTCCGTCTCTCTCCAGACCCAGCACGACGCCGCACCCGACGCAGCGCAGTCGTTCGCCCACCTGCGTGCCGGGGGCGTGAGCCTGCTGCTCGACACGTCCGGTGAGCGCCTGCCGCGCGTGCTCCACTGGGGTGCGGACCTGGGCGACGTCGGCCCGGCCGAGGTCGCCGAGCTCGTGCTCGCCTCGGTGGTCCCCGTGGTGTCGGGCACCCCCGACGCCCCGTACGCGCTCTCGATGCTGCCCGAGCAGTCGGCGGGCTGGCTCGCCACCCCCGGCGTCACCGGCTCCCGGGACGGCGTCGCGTGGTCGACGGCGTTCCGCGTCACCGGCACCACGCTCACCGGCCCGCTCACGCGCGACGACGGGACCCCCGTCGCCCACCGCCTCGTCGTGACCGCGGCCGACCCCGACGCCGGCCTGCTGCTGACCCTCGTCGTCGAGCAGTATCCGTCCGGGCTCGTGCGCACCCGCTCCACCCTGACCAACGCGGCCGACGACGTCTTCACCGTGGCCGGCCTCGACACCTCGCTGCCCGTCCCGGCGGAGGCCGACGAGATCCTCGACTGGACCGGCCGGCACCTGCGCGAGCGCTCCGCCCAGCGGCACGCCTTCACCGCGGGCACCCACCTGCGCGAGACCCGCCGCGCCCGCACCCACGACGGCACCCTGCTGCTCACCGCGGGCCGTTCCGGCTTCGGGCACGGCGGCGGCGAGGTCTGGGGCGTCCACGTCGGCTGGTCCGGCAACACCCGCACCTACGCCGAGCAGGAGATGCCCAGCGGCGCCCGCGTGCTGGGCGGCGGCGAGCTGCTCCTGTCGGGCGAGGTGCGGCTCACCGCCGGCGAGTCGTACTCCTCGCCCTGGCTGTACGCGTCCTACGGCGACGGGCTCGACGAGCTCTCCCACCGCTTCCACACCTACCTGCGCTCCCGGCCGCAGCACCCCACCAGCCCCCGCAAGACGCTGATCAACGTCTGGGAGGCCGTCTACTTCGACCACGACCTGCCCCGCCTGACGGCGCTCGCGGACGCGGCGGCCGCCGTCGGGATCGAGCGCTACGTGCTCGACGACGGGTGGTTCAAGGGGCGACGCGACGACACGGCGGGCCTCGGCGACTGGTACGTCGACAAGGACGTCTGGCCGGACGGCCTGCACCCGCTGGCCGACCACGTCACCGGGCTCGGCATGGAGTTCGGGCTGTGGTTCGAGCCGGAGATGGTCAACCCGGACTCCGACCTCGCGCGGGAGCACCCCGAGTGGATCCTGCGGACCGGCCGGCGCCTGCCGCCGTCGGCCCGCAACCAGCAGGTGCTGGACCTCGCGAACCGGGGCGCCTGGGACCACGTGTTCGGGCGGATGGACGCGATCCTCACCGAGTACCCGATCGCGTTCGTCAAGTGGGACCACAACCGCGACCTCATCGAGGCGGGGCACCAGGCCACCGGACGGCCGGGCGTGCACGGCCAGACGCTCGCCGCCTACCAGCTCATCGACGCCCTGCGCGCCGCCCACCCGGACGTGGAGTTCGAGAGCTGCTCGGGCGGCGGCGGGCGCACCGACCTGGGCATCCTCGAGCGCACGGACCGGATCTGGGCCTCCGACTGCATAGACGCCCTGGAGCGGCAGGTCATCGAGGCGGGCACGGGCATGATCGTCCCGCCCGAGATGATGGGCTCCCACATCGGCTCGACGCACGCCCACACCACGGGCCGTACCCACGAGCTGAGCTTCCGCGGCGCGACGGCGTTCTTCGGCCACCTGGGCGTCGAGTGGGACCTGACCCGCGCCTCGGAGGACGACCTGACCGGCCTCGCCGCCTGGATCAGCGCGTACCGGGAGCACCGCGGGCTGCTGCACACCGGCAAGGTGGTGCGCGCCGACCACCCCGACGCCGCCCTGCGCGTGCACGGCGTGGTCGCGAACGACCGGTCCGCCGGCATCTTCGCGGTCGTGCAGCTGACGACCGGCGTCTTCGCGCCGCCCGGACGGGTGCGCCTGCCCGGCCTCGACCCGGCACGGACCTACGAGGTACGTCCGCTCGCCCCCGGCGACGACATCTCGCCCTGGGCGGGCACCTGGGCGCCGGCCTGGTGGAAGGACGGCGCGCGGCTGTCCGGCCGCACCCTCGGCGTCGTCGGCCTGCAGGTGCCCAACCAGTTCCCGGAGCGGTCGGTGCTGCTCGACGTCCGGTCCGTCCCCGAGGTCTGACGGACGGGGCCGCGGCGGACAGCCGCGGCCCCGCCCCACCCGAGTCACCCCAGCATGCCCGAGCTCGCAACGACGCGACAGGAGAGACACCATGGCAGTTGTCACCACGGCGGCCCCGGAGGCAGCCCCGGGCAGGCAGGGCAGCCCGGGCAGACGGGGAAGATCGCGCCGGTCCCGGTACGGCGACCTGCGCACCGCCCTGATCTTCCTCGTCCCGGCGACGATCGGCTTCGTCACCTTCTATCTCGTGCCGGCGGTGCGCGGGGCGTGGTTCTCGCTGACCGACTACTCGGTGCTCGCGCCGCCCCGGTACGTGGGCCTGGACAACTACGAGCGCCTGGTGCAGGACCCGCTGTTCTGGAACGCGATGAAGGTCACCGCGTACTACGTGGTGATGAACATCGGCCTGCAGACGGTGCTCGCCGTCGGGATCGCCGTCCTCATGCAGCGGCTCACCCGCTCGGCGTTCGTGCGGGGTGCGGTGCTCCTGCCGTACTTCGTGGCGAACGTCATCGTCGCCCTCGTCTGGTTCTTCATGCTCGACTTCCAGATGGGCATCGTGAACGTGCTCCTGGAAGGCGTGGGGATCGACGCGCAGGCGTTCTTCGGCGACCCGGCGCTCGCACTACCCACCATCGCGCTGATCAACGTGTGGCGGCACATGGGCTACACGGCCCTGCTGATCTTCGCCGGCCTCCAGATGATCGACCAGCAGGTGTACGAGGCCGCCGAGCTCGACGGCGCCGGGCCCCTGCGGCAGTTCTGGTCGGTGACGCTGCCGCTGCTGCGGCCGGTGCTCGCGCTCGTGCTGGTCGTCACGATCACCGGCTCGTTCCAGATCTTCGACACCGTCGCGGTCACCTCCGGCGGCGGCCCGGTCGACGCGACGCGGGTCATCTACCTGTACATCTACGACCTCGCGTTCGGCCAGCTCGACTTCGGGTACGCGTCGGCGCTCTCCGTGGTGCTCTTCCTCGTCCTGCTCGGCGTGGCGCTCCTGCAGCTCCGCCTGACGCGCGCGAGCGAGTCGGACACGAACTGATGCCCACACCGACCGAAGGAGCCGGCATGTCGACGACGACCGCGCCCGCTACGACCACGCCCACCAGGCCGCGCTGGGGCGTGATCCTCGGCTGGGCCACGATGATCGTGATCCTGCTGATCACGCTCTTCCCGTTCTACTGGATGCTGCGCACGTCGCTCTCCACGAACTCCGAGCTCGCCGCGCAGGCGGGCAACCTGCTCCCCGCGGGCTTCACGCTCGACGCGTTCCGGCGCGTGTTCGGGCTCACCACGCTGGAGGAGTCGCTCGCCCAGGGCGGAGCCGGCGGCCGGATCAACTTCTGGCTGTACCTGCGCAACTCGGTGATCGTGTCCACCGCCATCACGCTGGGCCAGGTCTTCTTCTCGGCGATGGCCGCCTACGCGTTCGCCCGGCTGCGCTGGCCCGGCCGGGACATCGTGTTCGCCGTGTTCCTGTCGGCGCTCATGGTGCCCGGCATCTTCACCGCCATCCCGAACTTCGTGCTCATCAAGGAGCTGGGCCTGCTCAACACGTTCCCGGGCCTCGTGCTCCCGACGTTCTTCATGACCCCGTTCGCGATCTTCTTCCTGCGGCAGTTCTTCCTCGGCATACCGCACGAGATCGAGGAGGCCGCGATGATCGACGGCGCCGGCCGGGCCCGCACGTTCCTGCGGATAGTCCTCCCGATGAGCGCCGCACCCATCACGACGCTCGCGGTGCTCACCTACATCCAGGCATGGAACGAGTACTTCTGGCCGCTGCTGGTCGGGCAGTCCGACAACGTGCGGGTGCTCACCGTGGCGCTCGGCATCTTCCGCTCCCAGACGCCGCAGGGCAGCCCCGACTGGTCGGGCCTCATGGCGGCCACCCTCGTCGCGGCGCTGCCCATCGTGCTGCTCTTCGTCGTGCTCGGCCGGCGGATCGTCAACTCCATCGGCTTCTCGGGGATCAAGTGAGGACATCGACGATGACCACAACGAAGACAGCCACAGCGAAGATGGCCACCAAGGCGCTCGCCGCCGCCGTCGGCCTGGGCCTCGGCCTCGCCGGGTGCGCCACCGCGGACCCCGCGGCGCCGGACGGCACCGTGACGCTCACCTACTGGATGTGGGACGCCAACCAGGTGCCCGGCTACCAGCAGTGCGCCAACGACTTCGAGGCGGCCAACCCCGGCGTCCGGATCAACATCGAGCAGTACGGCTGGGACGACTACTGGACCCAGCTCACCGCCCGGATGGTCGCCGAGAGCGCGCCGGACGTCTTCGTCGACCACTCCCAGCAGTTCGGCAAGTTCGCCGAGCTCGACCAGATCCTCGACGTCTCCGACCGGGTGGCCGAGTCCGGGATCGACCTGACCCAGTACGAGGACGGCCTCGTCGACCTGTGGCGCGGCCAGGACGGCGGCCTCTACGGGCTGCCGAAGGACTGGGACACCGTGGGCCTGTACTACAACGCCGACATGCTCGCCGAGGCCGGGTACACCAGCGAGGACCTGTGGGAGCTGGAGTGGAACACCACGGACGGCGGCACGTTCGAGGAGTTCGTCGCGCACATGAGCGTGGACGGCAACGGCGTACGCGGTGACGAGCCCGGCTTCGACAAGGAGGACGTCGAGGTCTACGGCCTCGGGTACAACGAGTCCGGCGGCGGGTACGGCCAGGTCCAGTGGGCGCCGTTCGCGCTGAGCAACGGCTGGACCTACTCCGACCGCAACCCCTGGCCCACCGGGTTCAACTACGACGACCCCGCCCTGGTCGAGACGATCGGCTGGTACCGGTCCCTGATCGACAAGGGCTACATGCCGCCGCTGGCGGTCGCGACGTCGGGCATCGGCAGCCAGGAGGCACTGGGCGCCGGGGCGTACGCGTCCCTCATCGAGGGATCGTGGAACGCCCGGTCGATCAGCGAGCTCGCCGGCGCGGACTTCCAGGTGGCGCCCACACCCGTCGGCCCGTCGGGGGAGCGGGGCACGGTCTTCAACGGCCTCTCCGACGCGATCTACGCCGGCACGCCGCACCCCGACGAGGCGTGGGCCTGGGTCGAGCATCTCGCGAGCCCCGGCTGCCAGCTCGAGGTCGCCGAGGAGGGGCGGGTCTTCCCGGCCGTCAAGGAGGCCTCCGACCAGGCGGTCAAGACCTTCACGGAGCTCGGCGTGGACGCCGAGGCCTTCTCGGTGCACGTGGCCGACGGCACCGCCACCCCCTCGCCGGTGACCGACCGCTGGGCCCAGCTCCAGACGATCATGCAGCCCACCATGGACTCGGTGCTGTCGTTCCAGACCGGGCCGGAGAGCCTCGTGCCCGCGAACCGGCGGGTCGACGAGCTGCTCGACGAGTAGGTCAGAACGGTACGCCGCAGTGCAGCACGACGTTCGCGTACGGTGTCGCCTCGCCGGTCCGGACGACGAGGCGCGCCTGCGGCAGCAGGGCCTTGAGCTCGTCGTGCGGCAGGAGGTCGGGGGTGAGGCCACGCTCGCGCAGCCAGGTCTCGACGTCGGTCCCGCTGCTCTCCGCCGCGGCGAAGGAACCCTCGACGGCGATCTCGGCGAGCAGCGCGTCGAGCACCTGGGTGAAGCGTGGCACGCCGTGCACGAGGGTCAGGTCGACCACGTCCGCCTCGCGGGGGAGGGGGAGGCCGTAGTCGGCCACGACCACCAGGTGCCCGTGCCCGAGCCGGGCCAGCCCCGCGGCCAGGGCCGGGTTGAGGATGCCGTGCCGGCGGGTCATCGCACCTCCGGCAGCGCGTCGGTCGAGGAGGGGTAGGAGGACTGCGCTCCGACGCCCGTGACGGCGTACGCGCCGACGCGGGCGGCGAGGCGGGCGGCGTCGAGCAGCTCGTCCCCGGCGGCGAGCCGGGAGGCGAGGGCACCGACGAAGGCGTCGCCGGCGCCGGTCGTGTCGACGGCGCTGACCTTCGGGGAGGGCACCGCGGCGACCTCCGCATCACCCTCGGTAGAGCCGGAGCGGGTCGCGACGACGGCTCCCGCGCTACCGAGGGTGATGACGACGGACGTCACCCCGGCGGAGGTCAGCGCGCGCGCCGCCGCAGCGTGGTCGTCGTCGGGCACGTCCGGACCGCCGACCAGCGACAGCGCGAGCCGGGCCTCGTGCTCGTTGACCACCAGGGGGTCCGCGAGGCGGACCACGTCGGCGGAGAGCTCGATCACGGGCGCGAGGTTGAGCACCACGCGGCCGCGCGCGAGCCGGGCGGCCGTCTCGGTGGCCGCGCGGGGGATCTCGCCCTGCAGCACCACGACGTCCGCCCCGGCGACGGCCGCGGCGTGCGCGGACACGGTGTCGGCCGCCACGGCGGCGTTGGCCCCCGAGATGACGACTATCGAGTTCTCGCCGTCGGCGGACACGGTGACGAGCGCGATGCCGGTGGGTCCGGCCACCGTGGCGAGCGCCGACAGGTCGACGCCCGCGGCCCGCAGGCCGGCCGTCGCCGGGCCGGCGAACGAGTCGTCGCCGACGGCCCCGACGAACGCGACCTCGGCCCCGAGCCGGGCGGCCGCGACCGCCTGGTTCGCGCCCTTGCCGCCGGCCAGGACGGACATCGACCGTCCGAGGACGGTCTCCCCGGGGGCGGGGTGGACCGCCACCTGGGTGAGCAGGTCGGCGTTCACGGAGCCGACGACGACGACCCGGCTCACTTGAGGAAGTCCGTCACGTTGTCCTCGGTGACGGTCTGGACGGGCACGGGGGTGTCCTTGGCGACCTGCTCGCCGTCGAGCACCTGCTTCATGAGCTCGACCGCCTGCTTGCCGAGCTCTGCCGGCTGCTGCGCGATCGTCGCGGCGAGCGTGCCCGCCTCGACCGCGGCGAGGCCGTCGTCGGTGCCGTCGAAGCCGACCACGAAGACGTCGCTGCCCGCCCGGTCACCCAGGGCCTGGATCGCACCGAGCGCCATCTCGTCGTTCTCGGCGAAGATGCCGACGGCGTCGGGGTTCGACTGCAGCAGGTTGGTCGCGACGTCGAGCCCCTCGGCGCGCTCGAAGTTCGCCGTCTGCGTGGCGACGACCTCGATGTCCGGGTAGGCCGCGATGCCCTCGGCGAAGCCCTGGCCACGGTCGCGGCTGGCGGACGTGCCCGCGACTCCCTGCAGGACGATGACCTTGCCCTTCTCGCCGATCGCCGCGGCGAGCGCGTCGGCGGCCTGCTTGCCACCGGCGACGTTGTCGCTGGAGACGAGGGAGGTGATGTCGGCGCCGTTGACGGCACGGTCGACGCCGATGACGGGCAGGTCGTCGGACAGGGCCGGGGCGACGGCCGCGCCGGCGGCGTCGGAGTCGACGGCGTTGATGATGACGCCGGCCGCGCCGCCGGTGATGGCGTTGGCCACCTGGTCGGCCTGCGTGGCGGAGTCGTCCTGCGCGTCGACGACGTCGAGGGTCAGGCCGAGCTCGTCGGCCGCGTCCTGTGCGCCGTCCCGCACGTCGACGAAGAACGGGTTGCTGAGCGTGGACAGCGAGAGGGTGACGGACTGCTGCCCGGAGGCTGCGTCACCGCCGCGGTTGCACGCGGTCAGCGTCGTGGCGAGGACAAGGCTCGTCACGACGGACGTGACGACCTTCGTGGTGGTCGAGAACTTCAACTTCGGCTCCTTCTTTCGGCGGCCCGTCCTTGGGCCGAGGGTGGTGCACGGTGGTGCGGGTGTTGCGGGTAAGACAGGAGGGGCGGTGGGTCAGTGCCGCGTGTTCTTGCGGCGGAGCACGTCGATCCCGACCGCGATCGCGATGACGAGCCCGATGACCACCTGCTGCCAGAACGACGACACGTTCAGGAGGTTGAGGCCGTTGCGGATGACGGCCAGGACCAGTGCGCCGATGAGCGTGCCCGAGACCTTGCCGACACCGCCGGCGAGGGAGGCACCGCCGATGACGACGGCGGCGATCGCGTCGAGCTCGTAGCCCGAGGCGGCCTGCGGCTGGGCCGAGTTGAGCCGGCCGGCGAGCAGCATCCCCGCGAGCGCGGCATAGACGCCGGCCAGTGCGAAGACGGTCACGAGGACCTTGCGCACCCGGATGCCGGACAGCCGCGCGGCCTCCACGTTGCCGCCGACGGCGTACATCTCTCGTCCGACGACGGTGCGGTTGAGCACGAACGACGCGATCACGCCGGTGACGACCAGCACGAGGATCGGGACCGGTACACCACCCAGGCGCGAGCCGAGGAACGACACCTCGGGGGACGTGGCGATGGGCCGCCCGTCGGACAGGACGAGGGTCAGGCCGCGGGCCACCGACAGCATCGCCAGGGTGGCGATGAACGAGGGGAGGCGGCCGAACGCGACACCGAGCCCGCTGACGGCGCCGGCGAGCGCGCCGGTCGCCAGGCCCGCGACGATCGACATCCAGCCGGGCAGGCCGGCCGACGTGAAGATCCAGGCCGACGCCATCGCCGACAGCGCGGCCACCGAGCCGACGGACAGGTCGATCCCGCCGGCCACGATGACGAACGTCATGCCGAACGCCAGGACCGCGATGGTGGACGCCTGGATCCCGATGTTGACGAGGTTGGGTCCGGTCAGGAACGCGGGCGTGGCGATGTACAGGGCCAGGCACAGCACGAGGAGGCCGACCAGGGCCCCGTTGCCGGACAGGAGGGAGCCGAGGGCGGAGCGCACCGAGCGCTGCTTCGCCGGTGCGGCGGTCGTGGTGGTCATCGGTCCGTTCCTTCTGTGGTCGCTGCGTTCGTGTGGTCTTCGGCGTCGCGGTCGACGTCGCGCACGGCGAGTGCCATGACGCGGTCCTGGGTGGCGTCCTCGCGGGAGAGCTCGCCGGCGAGGCGGCCGCCGCTCATCACGAGGACCCGGTCGCTCATGCCGAGCACCTCGGGCAGGTCGCTCGAGACCATCACGACGGTCCCGCCCGCCGCGGTGATGGCGTTGACGGCCTCGTAGATCTCGACCCGCGCACCGACGTCGACGCCGCGCGTCGGCTCGTCGAGCAGCAGGACCCTGGACCCGGCGAGCGTCCAGCGGGCAAACACGGCCTTCTGCTGGTTGCCGCCCGACAGGTCGCGGACCGGCTGGTCGATGCCGCTCATGCGGATGCGCAGCCGCTCCGCCATCTGGCGGGCCCGGTCCCGCTGACCGCGCCGGTCCGCGAGGCCGGCGCGGGCGGTGCTGCCGAGCGTGGCGTACCCGATGTTCTCGTTCACCGACGCATCGAGCACGAGGCCCTGCGCCTTGCGGTCCTCCGGGACCAGGCCGATGCCGGCGGAGATCGCCGCCGGGATGCCACGGCGCGGTACCGGCCTGCCCGCTACCCGCACCTCTCCCGAGTCATAGGGGTCGGCCCCGGCGATCGCGCGCAGCAGCTCCGTGCGTCCGGCGCCGACCAGTCCCGCGATCCCGACGACCTCGCCGGCCCGCGCGGTCAGGCTGATGTCGCGCAGCCGGTCGCCGCTGCTCAGCCCGTCGACCTGGAGCAGCACCTCGTCCGGTCCGTCGTGGTCCCGGCGCCGCGGGTAGTGGTCGGTGATGTCCCGGCCCACCATGAGACGAACGAGCTCGTCCTCGTCCGTGGATGCCGGTACCTCCGCGACCAGCGCGCCGTCGCGCAGCACGCTCACGGAGTCGCCGATCCGGCCGATCTCCTCCAGATGGTGGCTGATGAAGACCATCCCGACGCCGGCCGCACGCAGCTCCTCGACGACCCCGAAGAGCGCGTCGGTCTCGTCGCCCGTGAGAGCGGCCGTCGGCTCGTCGAGGATCAGGATGCGGGCCTTCGTGCTGAGGGCCTTGGCGATCTCGACGAGCTGCTGGCGTGCGATACCGAGATCGCCGACCAGCGTGTCGACATCGAGGTCGAGCCCGATGCGGTCGAGCGCCTCGCGCGCTGTGCGCCGCACAGCGCGGCGGTCGAGCAGACCCGCCCTGGAGGGCATCCGCCCGAGCACGATGTTCTCCGCCACCGACATCGTCGGCACGAGGTTCAGCTCCTGATGGATCGTCGCTATCCCGAGGGACTCCGCGGTGCGCACGTCGGACAGCACGACCGGGCGGCCGTCCACGACGACACGACCGCCGTCAGGCTGGTAGATGCCCGCCATCATCTTGATGAGGGTCGACTTGCCGGCGCCGTTCTCTCCGAGAAGGACCTGGACGTGGCCGGGCCGGACGTGGACCGTGACACCGTCGATCACGGTGACCGGGCCGAACTTCTTCGTGACGTGCTCCAACGAGAGCACCGGATCCGCGGTCATCACTGCCTTCCTGCGGGGTGGGGGACAGGACCCGCTTGAGGAGCCGGCCCGGTGGACTCGCGCACGACCAGCGACGACTCCAGGACGACCGACTGAGCCGGGCGGCCGTCCAGGACGTCACGGATCAGATCGACAGCGAGGGCGCCCATGCGCGCGGGATCGTGCGCGACGACGGTGAGCTGCGGGCTGAACCAGCGGAACGCCGCGACGTCGTCGTACCCGACGACCGACAGGTCGCTGCCCACCCGGATACCCCGTTCGCGCAGCACCTCCAGCACGCCGAACGTCATCAGCGAGTCCGCGGCGAGGACCGCCGTGGGCGGGTGGGGCAGGTCCAGGAGCTGGTTCGCGGCCCGTACACCACTGGTCACCTGGAAGTCGCCCAGGTGCACCAGCCCGGCGTCGTCGTCCAGGCCGTGGTCCGCGACCGCCTGCCGGAACGCCTCGAGGCGCTCGCGGCCCGTCGACGTCTCCTGGGGCCCGGCGACGAGCCCGATGCGGTGGTGCCCGAGGCCGGCCAGGTGAGCGACCGCGCCGGTGATGCCGGAGCGGTTGTCCGAGGTGACGCTCGGGACGTCGACCCCGTCGATCGTGCGGTCCACGAACACCACCGGCACCCCGAGCGTGAGGACCTCGCGCAGCGAGCCGGCCCCGTCGCCCTGGGGGGCGACGATGATGCCCGCGACCCGCTGCGACAGGAGAAGGTCGAGGTACAGGTCCTGCTGCTCCGTGCTCTCGTTCGCGTTGCACAGGAGGGTCGCGATCCCGGACTCGAGCGCGTGCTGCTCGGCGTTGTGCGCGATGTCCGCGAAGAAGGGGTTGCGCACGTCCGACAGGAGCAGACCGATCGTGTTGGTGTGGTTCTTGCGCAGCGATCGCGCCTGCGCGTTCGGCCGGAAGCCGAGCCTGCGGGCCGCCTCGGTCACGCGGGTGCGCGACTCCTCGGACGTGGCCGGGTGCCCCGACAGCACGCGCGACGCGGTCGCCGCCGACACACCTGCCTCGGCCGCCACGTCATGGATGGTCACCGCACGCATTCACAGCCTCCTTGCCGCACTCGTGGCCCGACGTCGCTTGTCGGGAGGGACGAGTTCATGGAACCGATTCCATGGAACCGATTCCACGAAGGTACGAGCGGATCGCGCGGATGTCAATCGGCGGGTGCGGCGCGGGCTGTCGAGGTCGAGACCGTCAACCCGGAGTGCGGTCACGGACCAGCAACACCGGCACACTGGTGTCCTGCGTCCGAAGTTCGCCTCATCAGGCGTGGTGCCGCGAGACCGGTCGGATGCACGCGACCGATCTCGAACTCCAGCGGGTGCACATGGACCGGTCTGACGGCCCCAGGCTCCAGGCGACCATAACGCTCCGGACGGCCATAACCCCGGGGGTTACGGCCGCCTGAAGCCTTTTGAACGTGAGCCAGTACCGGATCGCTGACATGGCCGAGCCATGGGTGGAGGTCTTGGTCGTAACCAAGGCCGAGGGTGTCAGCGCAGGACGCTCATCAGGTCGTTCGCCTCGATCCGCTCAGTGGGCGCGAAGTCGTCGCCCGCCATGTACTCCAGCAGGCTGTGCCGGAGCTGGCGGGCGGCGGCCCGGTCGCCAGTGGGATCGAGATTGAGCGAGCTCACCACGATCTTTCCCGCGCCGAGGTTCGCCTCGAACAGCACGCCGAGCCGGCGCGCCTCGAACCATGTGTCGATGGGCTGCACGAGCGGTCGCAGGCGCTGCGGGAGCTGGTCGAGCAGCATCGCCTTGGCGCCGTGCAGCAGCTCCCACCACTGCCAGTCGGTGGTGCCGTCGGTGGGGAAGTGGCGGAACACCGGGTGCGCCGGGTCGTGCAGGACGCCGAGGGTGTGGGGCGCCTGGCCCTCGGTCCACGCGGTGTTCCAGAACGCGGGGGTGAATCCCAGGGCGACGTCGTTCCCGATGCTCTCGGGTGCGAGCTCCAGCAGCACGGTGCCGCCGTCCCCGGCCTGTTCGAGCGCCTCGCCGATCTCGGTGGTGACCAGGACGGCGTCGGGCGCCTTGTGGTCGGCGTCCGGGTACACCCACAGGTCCCAGTCGTTCTGGTAGATGGCGCCGGTGGCATCCGCCACGGAGACGACGAGCCGCACCTGCGCGGGCGCCGAGACGAGACCCGCGGGCACGACCACGGGGCCGAACCGGGTGCCGTTGCCGATCGGGATGTGCGCACTCCGGGCGACGACGCCGCTGCCGAGCTCCGCGCCATCGGCATCCAGGAGGCGCCAGCCCACGTCGGCGTCGAGCGCCGTCGGGCCGAAGTGCGCGACCTGGACCTCGAACTCGATCTCCTGGTCCGCGGTCCAGACCCTGCGCGGCAGCCGTGCCAGCGGGACGGTCGGCCCGCAGAAGCGCGCGAACTCCTCCGCCGTGCTGTAGCCCTTCGACTCCCAGAACGGGTTGAGCACGCCGACCAGGGCGGTGCCCTGACCGGGGAAGTCGCTCAGGCCGAGCAGGTGGAAGCCGCCGAACCCCTCGGTCCGCAGCGCCGCCTCGATGTCCTCCTTGTAGCAGAGCAGCTGGAGGCGGCCGGAGGCGTGGAGGAACGCCTCGGCCTGGTCGGCCATGCCGGCCTCGCGGAGGAAGTCGGCGAAGATGCCGAAGTTCTTGGGCTCCATGAGCCCCGTGTACCTCGACGTCTCGGCGAAGTCGGGGTAGGCGCACCACTGGCCGATCTCGTGGCTGATGATCGGGCGGGGACGCGACAGCACCCACTCGCGGTAGTCGGACTCGGTCTCGGGCGGGCGGCCGTTGAGCCGCGACTCCAGCCCCTCGCCCCACCGGTGCGCGCGCGGTTCCGAGATGTTGTCGAAGTCGTTCTCGGTGATGGCCGGCCAGCCGGCGCCGCTCGTGTACAGGCGCCGGGGGTCGTACGTCCGCCAGGCGTTGACCCACGACGCGAGGAACTCGGCGTCCCGCCCGCCGGGCTCGTTGCCATGCGCCATCATGACGAAGGAGGGGTGGTTGCCGTAGGCGTCGAGGATGCGGCGGGTCTCCTCGTGCAGGAACGCGTCGACGGGGCGGCCCTCGCCGAGCGCGGCGCCCTGGTTTGCCCAGACCGGGCCCTCCACCTGCACGTAGAAGCCCGCCTCGTCGGCGGCCACGAACGCCGCCTCCGGCGGGCACCAGGAGTGGAAGCGCAGCAGGTTCAGCCCGTGGGCCTGGCAGACGGCGATGATGCGGCGCCACGAGCCGACGTCGGTGGGCGGGTAGCCCGTCAGCGGGAAGACGCACGACTCGAGGGTGCCGCGGATGAACGTCCGGCGGCCGTTGATCGTCACCTGGGTGTCCTGGACGCCGACCTCGCGCAGGCCGAACACCGTACGGGCGGTGTGCCGGTGCTCGCTGCCGCGGACGTCGGTGACCAGCTCGACGGTCAGCTCGTACAGCGCCGGCCGGAACTCGTCCCAGGTCAGTGCGTCGTCGCCCAGCGGGAGCAGCACGTCTACGTGCGTGCCGCCGGCGGTGAGGCCGCGTTCGGCCAGGTCGCGGCTGTGCTCGGCCTCGAAGGCGACGCTCACCGGCCCGGCCTCTTGCTCCCCGGGGACGTTGAAGCGCCGTGCGGTGACGCGGATGCTGCCGGTCCCCGCGCCGCCGCTGCCCGCGGCGATGTCGACCTTGACCAGCGCGGACCTGGCCGCGACGTCGGGCACGACCCGCACGCGCCGGATCGTCACCTCCGGCAGCGTGGCGAGGGTGAGCGCGCCGACGATCCCGTTCCAGTTGCCCTGCGTGTGGTCGGAGATGCTGTGCGCGTTCGGCCCGACGTCGACCACCGTGCGGTTGTCCACGCGGATGGTGAGCAGGTGCCGGCCGGGGGAGAGGCGGCCGACGTCGAACCGGTGCGCGGTCGTGAGGCTGCGCTCGGACCCGACCTGTCGCTCGTCCAGCCAGACCGTCGACTCCCAGTGGACCCGCTCCAGCGACAGCACGACGTCGCGTCCCGCCCAGTCCGCGGGAACCTCCACCTCGCGCTGGAACCAGGCGGCACCGCGGAAGTAGACGCGCGGCTGGAGCCAGAACGGCACCGCGATGTTGTCCGGCTCGCGGTACGGGGCGTAGCGCTCGTCGGTGAAGTACGAGCGGTCGACGATGCTGCCGGTCCACGGGGTGTCGAGCCCGACGGGGTCTCCGAGGCCCTGGTGCTGGATCGAGCCCGGGAGAGCGACCGCCGGGGAGCCCTCGGGCAGCGCGGTGCGGAACCACTGCTCGAGCTCGCCCACGGCGTCCGGGTCCAGGGCGCAGCGCCACTGACCCGACAGGTCGACGGCCGCGGGTCCCTCGGGCAATATCTGCGGGTCAGTGGCGTCCGGATCGGGCATGGACTCGACGGTGAGCATGGCACGACCCTAGGTCGGCCCAGGCGGCCGCTGAAGGGACGATGCTCTGCTCTTACCTGGACGATTCGCGGATCAGCCGCGGCGCCAGAGCTGGGCGTCGAGGCCGTTGCAGGTGTACAGCGACAGACGCGCGCCGTTGGCGGCGTCCCACTGGTAGTTGTCGAGGCAGGTCCCGCTGGTCCGGTTGCGCAGGGAGAACCAGCCGTTGCCCTGGTCGACGATCGACCAGTCCTGGTCGGTGCTGCCGTTGCAGGTCCACAGGCCGACGTCGGCGTTGAGTGCCGCCGAACCGTTCAGGTTGTCCAGGCACTTGGAAGCATGGAGGTTCTTGATGCGGTAGTAGCCGCCGGCGTAGCTGAGCTCCCACTTCTGCGCGGCCGCGGTACTGCACGTGTAGAGCCGGACCGGGGCGCCGTCGGCGGTGTTCCACTCGTAGTCGTCGACGCACTTGTCGCTGTGCCGCCCGCGGATGCCCGGCTGCCCGGAGCCGGTCGCCTGCGGCTGGCCGAAGAACGGGTAGCCGTCCGCCGCCCAGTACAGCTGCTGGACGCGGGTGTGCCGGTTGGGGTCGGTCAGGGCGTCCGGGTTCGGCGTCGCGTAGTCGCGGGCGTGGTAGACGAGGATGTCGGTCACGCCGTCCTCCGCGACCGTGAAGCTTCCGTGCCCCGGCCCGTGGACGCCGTTCGCCGTCTGGAAGACGGGCGTCGCCCGCTTGGACCACGACGACGCGGACAGCAGGTTGGCCGACGCCGAGGCGGACACCAGGCCGAGCTTGTACCGGGAGTCGGTGGCGGACGCCGAGTACGCGATGAAGACGCGGCCGTTCTTCACGATCGGCGACGGCCCCTCGACCACGCCGGCGACGCCCTCCATCTCCCAGGAGTGGGTGGGCCGCGCGATCTCGATGGCGGAGGCGGTGTCGATGGTCGTCGGCGAGGTCATCCGCGCCAGGTACATGTGGCTGTTGTAGCTGGTGCTGGGGCTGTCCTGCGCCCACGCGAAGTACCGCGTGCCGTTCAGGGTGAACGACGCCGGGTCGAGCTGGAACGAGTCCCAGCCCGTCGTCATGCGCTGCGGCGCCGACCAGGTGCCGGTCGTCGGGTTCGCCGACGTGTTGCGGATGGAGTACAGCCGCTGCGCGAACCGCGACGAGTCGGGTGACGCCGAGAAGTACATGTACCAGGCGCCGTCGACGTACTGGATGTCGGGCGCCCAGATCCAGCCGCTCAGGTTGCCGCTGGACGGCGCGGTGAACGCGGTGACCGGGGTGGCCGAGCCGAGGCCCGCGAGGGTCTGCGACCGGCGCAGCTCGACGCGCTTGTAGTCCGGCACGGACGCCGTCATGTAGTAGTAGCCGTCGGTGTGCTTGTAGATCGCCGTGTCGGCGCGCTGCTGCACTATCGGATTGGGCACGTCGATGAACTGGGCGGACGCCGGAGCGGCGGGCACGAGGACGAGCGCCATGAGGGCGGCGGTCCCGGCCGCGAGGGCCCGGCGGCGCAGCCTGGCCAGCGGGACGGCAAAGGGTGACGGCACGGGATGACTCCTTTGTCATCGAAATTGTGAGCGCTAACATCGCGAACTCTGCCGGAGCGGGGGCGTGCGGTCAAGGCGCGGGTCTGCGCGCGCCAGAACACTTGCTGGAAGTAAGCGGACGAAATCGTCCGCTTATGCGCTAGGCTCGCCGCATGCTCCTCGATCGCGGTTGCAGGCAGGGTGTGGAGGTCAGCTCGTCTTGCGCCTGCGCGGCGCCGCGGACCGCGGGGGTGCCGCGCGCATGTGGTCGCGGACCCGGCCCAGCACGTCGGCCAGGACCTCGACGTCTTCGCGCGCCAGGGGCTCGAACAGCAGCCCGTCGAGCACGGCGATATGGCCGGGGAACACCTTCGTGAGGGTGTCCCTGCCCTGCTGGGTGATCGTGACCGTCGTGCTGCGCTCGTCGTCGGGTGACGGTGCGCGCGTGACGAGCCCGCGCTGCTCGAGCGACTGGGCCTGGTAGGTGAGGCCGCTGCGGCTGTAGACGACACCGTCGGCCAGGTCGGTCATGCGATGGCTCCCGTCGGGCGAGTCGCCGAGCCGGGCCAGGAGCTGGAACTGCACGTAGCTGAGGTCGCCGGCCTCCCGGAGCTGCTGCTCGACCGCATGTCGCAAGAGGCTGCTCACCTCGATGAGCGCGAAGTAGGCGCCTAGCTCGGTGGGGTCGAAGGAGCGAGCGGAATCTGCCATGCCCGCAGTCTACGTGTTGCTGCGAACTCAAAGTACTTGCTACGAACTTGAAGCAGTGCTACGGTCTCACCAGATGCTTCGAATCCGAAGCAACAACCGAGAGAAGGTCATCATGAAGGCAGTACGTTTCCACCAGACCGGTTCCCCCGAGGTCCTGCGCTACGAGGACACCGACCGGCCCGTCGCCGGTGCGGGCCAGGTGCTCGTCCGCGTGGCGGGCTCCGCGTTCAACCCGGCCGACAACGGCATCCGGGGCGGCCTCCTGCCGATCCCGGTGACGCTGCCGCACGTGCCCGGCTACGACGTCTCCGGCACCGTCGACGCGATCGGCGACGGCGTGACCGGGTTCCAGGTCGGCGACGCGGTCGTCGGCTTCCTCCCGATGACCGACGACGGCTCCGCGGCGGAGTACGTGGTCGCCCCCGCCGGCGTCCTCGTGAAGGCGCCGACCAGCATCGACCTCGCCGACGCGGCCGCGCTGCCGTCCGTGGCGCTCACCGCCTGGCAGGCGCTCTTCGACGAGGCCGGGCTCAAGGACGGTCAGCGGGTGCTGATCACCGGCGCCGGTGGATCGGTGGGCGGGTACGCGGTCCAGCTCGCCAAGCGGGCCGGTGCCTACGTCATCGCCACGGCGAGCCCCCGCAGCCGTGACGCCGTCACGACTGCTGGTGCTGACGAGGTCATCGACCACACGGCCTCCACCGTCCTCGGCTCGGTGAGCGCGCCCGTCGACGTCCTGCTCAACCTGGCACCCATCAGCCCGGACGAGTTCACGGCTCTCGTCGCCCTCGTTCGTGACGGCGGCGTCGTGGCATCGACGACCGCGTGGATGCCCACGCCCAGCGACGACGAGCGCGGGGTGCGGGCCGCCGGGATCTTCGTCCGCGCCGACGTCGACGAGCTGGCCCAGCTGGTCGCCCTGGTCGACAGCGGCGAGCTCACCGTCGACGTCGCGCGGCGCGTCCCGCTGAGCGACCTCCCCGCGATCCACGCCCAGGCCGCCGTCGGCGAGCTGCGCGGCAAGGTCGTCGCCGTCCCCGACGCCCGCTGATCCGTCTTCGCACCTGACGACTTGTGAATGGACATGAGATGACCTCCGCACCACGACTTCCCATCGCCGTCATCGGCGCGACCGGCCAGCAAGGCCGCAGCGTCATCGACGCCCTGCACGACGCCGACGCCGACGTCCCCGTCCGCGCGCTCGTTCGCGATCCCGGCTCCTCCGCGGCCCGGGCGCTGCGTGCGGCCGGCGCCGACGTGGTGCGGGCGGACCAGGAGGACAGCAGGTCGCTCGCCGACGGGCTCGCCGGCGTCGCCTCCCTCTTCTACATGACGACGTTCGAGGGCCCGGAGGGTCCGGCAGGCGAGGTGCGACGGGGGCACGCCGTCGCCGACGCCGCCGCGCGGGCGAACGTTCCCCACGTCGTCTACTCCTCGGTGGGCGGCGCCGAACGCAAGACGGGCATTCCCCACTTCGAGAGCAAGTTCGCCGTGGAGCAGCGGCTGGACGCCCTCGTGCCGGCCACGATCCTGCGTCCCACCTTCTTCATGGAGAACCTGGCCGCGCAGCTCACGCCCGACCAGGACGGCGAGATCGTGATCCGCATGCCGATGCCGGGCGACGTGCCGATGCAGATGATCGCCGTGCGGGACATCGGCCGCGCCGCCGCCCGGCTTCTTCTCGAGCCGAGCACCATCGACGGCCGCGCGATCGAGGTCGCGGGCGACGAGCTCACCCTCGACGTCGTCGCCGCCCAGGCCGGCGAGACCCTCGGGGTGCCGGCGCGGTTCGAGACCATCCCGCTCGAGTACCTCGGCGACGACGAAGACCTCAAGGCGATGTTCCGATGGTTCGCCGGAGGGTCCTCGTACCAGGCTGACCTGGCACGGTCACGCTCGCTGGTAGCGGACGTCAGTGACCTACGGTCGTGGCTGGCCACGCAGCGGCGGCACGAGCCGGCGAAGTAACCGATCCCGAACAGGAGAACCACGATGACCGACCAGAGCCCGGACGTGACGAAGGGCGACCGCGGAACCCCGGCCCCCGTGATCGCGCTTCTCGTCGAGCCCGGCGACCGCACGGTCCCCGTCACGGTCCAGCAGCGCACCTCGGTCGGGCCCGCCGAGGCGTTCCGGCTGATCGTCCCCATCGACCTCCCGAGCGTCTTTCACCGGGTGGCACCGTTCCCCGGCGTCAGTGGCGTCGAGAACCAGACCGAAGCCTGGGATCACGTCGGTCCGACCAGGAACCCGCAGTTCGAGGACGGCTCGCAGGCCGACGAGCAGCTGACCGAGTACACGGAGGGCTCGAGCTTCGCGTACCAGCTCACGGGGTTCACGAACGTCCTGTCGCGTCTCGCGACCGGCATCCGAGGGGAGTGGAACTTCAACCCCGACGGAGACGGCACCCTCATCCGGTGGACCTACGAGTTCAAGCCGCTTCCGGGCCGTCGCTGGATTCTCGCCGGACCGTTCGCTCCCCTCTGGCGCCGGTACATGGTGGCCGCCCTCACGAGGTGCGTCCAGGTGGTCGAGGCGGAAGCGCGCAAGGGACGGGAACAGGACGGGTCCTAGTCGGACCCGGGGGCGATGCCGCGCAGGAACACCGACCTCTGCTCCGCGGCGGCCGTCTCCCAGTGCGGGACGTTCGACATCGGCTGAGCGAGCATCGCGCCGAACCGGACGACGGTCCCGGCGGTCACGTCCTGGCGAACGCTGCCGTCGCCGTGGCCCCGCTCGATGATGGCGCTCATGGTCTGCTGCATTCGCTTGCGGAGCTCGGCGGACTCGGTTCCCTCGGTCATGGGGGCACCGTGGAGGGGGAGCACGAGCTCGTCGCGATGGACGAACGACTGGCGCAGGTACCGGCCGATCGCGTCGTGACCTGTCTCGCCGGAGACCAGGGCGTCCTCCGCTTCCGCGAGGATCAGCCGGTAGGCGCGCACCGCCATTGCCTCGAGGAGCGCTTCGCGGTTGGGGTAGCGGCGGTAGAGGGTGCCGACCCCCACACCCGCGTCGGCGGCGATCTGCGCGAGGGGGACGAACTTGCCCTCGGCGAGTCCGGCTCGTAGTGCGGCAGCCATGATGCGCTCGGCGTTCTCTGCCGCATCCCTTCTCAGCTTCTTGGGTGGTTCGAGTGACATCGTGCTCACAGGATACGTAGGAGGCCCCGCACGCGGGCGTCCCAGCGGCACGGACTACTATTCGCGTGACGCTCACCGGCCTGTCGCCGCGTGCCGTGTCCCCTTCCGCTCACTTCAGCTCACTCTGCGAGAACGAGAGCCTTGGTTCACAACGTCATCCCGGGCCGCACCGACCGGGCCCGCGTGCAGGCTGCCGCCGGCACCGCCGCACCGTCCGCCGAGCGCCCGCTCGTGCCGCTCTGGGCGGCGCTCCCTCTCGCGGTTGCCGGCGGGTTCGCGCTCGACGCGGCCTTCCCCTCGCTCGGCTGGTGGCCGCTCGCGTTCGTGGCCGTTCCGCTCGCGCTGGTCTCCCTGATCGGGCGGAGCCTGTGGGGCAGCGTGCTCGTCGGGGCGGCGTTCGGCGCCGCGTTCTACTTCCCGCACGTGTCGTGGGCGTCGCAGTTCCTCGGCGACGACCCGCTCGGCTGGGTGCCGTGGGTGGCCCTCGCCACGTTCGAGACGCTCCTCCTCGCGGTCTTCTCGCCCCTCGTCACGCTCGCCTACCGGTGGCTGCCGCGCTGGCGCGACACCGCGGCCGTCCGTCTCGTGGCGCTCCCGGCGCTCGTCGCCGGGGCGTGGACGGCGCGCGAGCTCGTGCTGGGCTCGTGGCCGTACGGCGGGTTCCCGTGGGGCCGGCTCGGGATGAGCCAGTCGGAGAGCCCGATCGCCCCCGTCGCGTCCTGGCTGGGCGTCTCCGGGCTCGGGTTCCTCATGGTCGTGCTGTGCGCCGGAGCGGTCGAGGCCGTCCGGTGGGCGGGGTCTCGACAGGCTCGACCGACGGGGTGGGTCGGCGAGCGTGCAGGCTCGGCCGCCCGGTGGTGGGGCGCGCTGCCCGTCGCCGTGCTCGCCGTCGTCATGATCGTGGTTCCCCAGTTCCCGACCGCCGACGCCGGAACCCTCCGCGTCGGCGCCGTCCAGGGCAACGGGCCCGCCGCGTACGCGGACGAGCGCGCGCCGCTGGAAGTGCTGCGCTCGCAGCTCGACGCCTCGGCGCCGCTGGTGGAGAGCGAGCGGGTGGACGTCGTGGTGTGGCCGGAGGGCGGTGTCGACAGCGACCCCAGGTCGAACGCGGCCACCGCCCAGACACTCTCCGCGGCCGCTGACGCGTACGGTGCGCCGATCGTCCTGAACGCGGCGTCCGAGGTCGGTGCCCTGGTCTACAACACCTCGTTCCTCTGGACGGCGGACGGGTCCACGGCGACGCACGCGAAGCGACACCCGGTGCCGTTCGGCGAGTACATCCCCGACCGGTGGCTGTACAGCGCGATAGTCCCCGACCTCGTCGGCCTCATCTCGCGCGGGTACACACCTGGCGACGACTCACCGGTCTTCGACCTCGGGCGTGTGAAGGCGGGCCTCGCGATCTGTTTCGACGTCGCCTTCGACGACGTCATCCAGGAGGGCGTGCGCGACGGCGCTCAGGTGTTCATGTTCCAGACGAACAACGCGGACTTCCGCGGCACCGACGAGAACCTGCAGCAGCGCGAGATCGCCCGCATGCGCGCGATCGAGACCGGCCGCAGCGTCGTCAACCTCTCCACGACCGGCACCAGCCAGGTGTTCACGCCGGACGGGACCCTGCTCCAGTCGCTCCCGTTCGACGAGGCGGGCACCCTGGTCACCGACATCGAGCTGCGCGACGGCCGCACCGCTGGGGTCGTGCTCGGCCCGTGGGTCCAGGGGCTGCTGTGGTGGGGAACCCTCCTGAGCCTCGCCGTCCTGGGATTCGCGGCCCGGCGGCGGGTGGCCGGCTGACCGCCTGAGCGGTCAGCCGGCCGGACAGGTCAGCCCGCCTCGTCCGCGGTGAGCGGGGCGTAGCGCACCTCGGTGACGTCGACGACGCCGTCGAGCGCCCGCAGCCCGACGACCCGCCCCGTGAACCCGGCGGCCACCTCGGTCGAGAGGTACCGGCCGTCGAAACGGGTCAGCTCGTGCTCGGTCCCGTCGACGACGGCGGTCAGGCGCACGTCGTCCGGCCCGTTCGTCGTGGGGGTGACCGACTCGGCCCGGAGCGTGAGCGAGGGCCCGGTCAGCGGGACCGCCGCGCCGTGCCGCGTCTCGAGGGGACCGATGCGGACGACGGCGTACACCTGGCCGGCGTCGGCGCGGAGCTCGCACCAGTGGGTGTCGTCCAGGCGCAGCAGGAGCGCGCCCGCACCGTGCGCCAGGTTCAGGTCCGCCTCGAAGCGCCAGGCGGGATCGAGGGCGCGCGCGGTCAGGGCGCCGGCGTCGGCCCGCGGCCCGGTGCCAGGGCTGAGCCGGAGCCCGCCGTCCGGCCCAGGTGCCGCGATCTCGGCCAGGCCGGCGCCGGGGGAGACCCAGCGCGGGTGCAGCCCGGAGCCGTCGAACGTGTCCGTGTACGACGTGTCCTGGACCGGCACGTCGTAGCGGTCCTCGTCGACCACCGGCCAGTCGTCCACCCATTCGATGCCCGCGAGGAAGGTCTCGCGGCCGTTGACGTGGAACATCGGTGTGTAGCCGCGCGGGCGCACGGCCAGGTAGACCATGGACCAGCTGCCGTCCGCGTTCTCGACGAGGTCGGCGTGGCCGGTGTTCTGGACGGGGTGGGTGGTGCTGCGGTGGCTGAGCACCGGGTTCACCGGGGCGCCGGTGTAGGGGCCCTCGGGCCGGGTCGCGCGCGCCACCGAGACGCTGTGGCCGCGCTCCGTGCCGCCCTCGGCGATGAGCAGGTACCAGTAGGCGCCGCGCCGGTACAGGTGCGGCGCCTCGGGGTGCGCGAGGCCGGTCCCGCTCCACAGCCACCGGGGCTCCTCCAGGGCGATCCCCTTCTCGAGGTCGACGCGCACCTGGGCGATCCCCACCCCGTCCGGGCCGGAGGAGCAGTACGTCACGAAGCACGTGCCGTCGTCGTCCCAGGCGAGGTCGGGGTCGATGCCGCGCAGACCCTCGAGGTAGATCGGGGCGCTCCAGGGGCCCGCGGGGTCCTCGGCGGAGACGACGAGCTGCCCGGCGGGGCCGGTGACGTCGGTGGTGATCAGCCAGAACCGGCCGTCGTGATGGCGCAGGGTCGGCGCGTACACGCCCTGGCTGGAGCCGGCGCGCCCGGCCAGGAACTGCTCGGGGCGGTCGAGGACGTTCCCGACGAGGGTCCAGGTCAGCAGGTCGCGGCTGTGCCAGAGCGGGACTCCCGGCGCGTACTCGAACGACGAGTTCGCGAGGTAGTAGTCGTCGCCCACCCGGCATACCGAGGGGTCTGGGTGGAAGCCGGGAATGATAGGTACGACGTTCATGGAGCAGGGTCTACAGCAATCAGGTCCGGCCTGTCGAACGTGCCCGCGCGCCCGGTTCGTAGAACCAGCCGTGGAACCTCGATCGCGCGGGCTGGGGGAGCAGAGCGGCGATCGCCATGAGGGCCTTGGCCTGCAGACCGGTGGCGACCTCGGCGCGGCCCTCCAGGAGGGCGTCGATCGCGCGGCGGGCCACCATCGCCGGGTTGGCCTTGGGTGCCCGCCCGATGTGCGTGCGTTCCATCTCCGCCGCGCGGAAGAACGGCGTCCGGGTGCCCGAGGGCAGCACCGACGTCACGGTGACGCCCGTGCCGGCGAGCTCGTGGCGCAGCGACCAGGCGAACGAGCGGGCGAACGCCTTCGACGCGGCATACGTGGCGAAGAGCGGGGCGGGCATCGTCGCGGCGATCGACGACGTGACGAGGATCCTGCCGGCGCCCGCCTCGACCAGGTCGGGGACGACGAGGTGCGCGAGGTGCACCACCGAGCGGACGTTGAGGTCGACGAGCCGGAGCTCGTCCCGCAGGGGGGTGTCCGCGAACGGCCCGTGGACGCCGACGCCCGCGTTGAGCACGAACGTCCGCACCCCGAGCTCCCGTGCGCGGGCGGCTGCGGCCTCGACCCCCGCGGACAGGGCGAGGTCGACCTCCAGGCCGGTCACGCGGGCGTCCGTGTGCGCGGCCAGCTGGCGCACGGCCTCGTCGACGTCGCGTTCGGCGACCACGAGCACCTCGTGACCCCGCTGCGCGAGCTCCCGGGCCATCGCGAAGCCGATACCGCTGGACCCGCCGGTGACGAGTGCCACCTCTCGTAGCGCCGACGGCGTCGCCGTCGGGCGGCTGCCGGGCCTGTCCTTGTCCTCGGTCATGTCCTCGGTCACGTCCTCGATCATGGGGCGCGCTCCCTCTCGGGTTCGCCCCTCGTCTCGAAGCCGTCTCCCGACGATAGGCAGGATGCGCACCACCCGCACGCGGCAGTACCCGAGGCCGCGGACCGGGCCGGTTGCCAGTGCCCGCGACCTGGCTAGAGTCAGATCATGGTGACCGTCACGCGGGCCGCTCGATGCACTCCCGACGCGGTGCTGCGCGTGCTCGCCGACGGCTGGTCCTACTCGACGTGGGTGGTCGGCACGGCACGCATCCGGGCGGTCGACCCGACGTGGCCTGAGCCGGGCACGCGCATCCTGCACTCCGTGGGTTTGTGGCCCGCCCTGCTCGACGACGAGACGGTGGTCCGCGCCTGGGACCCCGAGCGGTCGATAGAGCTGCAGGCCAGGGGCTGGCCCGCGGGCGAGGCGCGCGTGCTGATCGAGGTGACGCCGGTGGCTGTCGGGTGCCTCATCCGGATCACGGAGGACGCGGACAAGGGGCCCGGCGTGCTGGTGCCCCGGCCGGTGCGCAGCGCGGTGATCCGCCCGCGCAACGTCGAGACGCTACGGCGGCTCGCGCTCATCGCGGAGCGGCAGGCACCCGAGCAGCTCCAACGCTGACCGGGCTCGCGGCGCGCGCCGCGGCGAACCCGCGTCCGCTCACACGTTCCGCAGCAGCCGCCCCCACGCGCTGCGCACGAGCGCCCGGGGGAGCGCGCCCCACGGGCTCGCCGCGGCCAGTGCGACGCGTGCCGCGTTCCACCCGCACGCGCCGTGCACGCCGCCGCCCGGATGGGCCGACGCGCTCGCGAGGTACAGCCCCTCGATGGGCGTCTCGGGTCTGCCGAGCCCCGACGTCGGCCGGAAGACCAGCTCCTGGTGCACGGCCGACGTCCCGCCGTTGACCGCGCCGCCGACGAGGTTCGCGTCCGCCGCCTCGAGGTCCGCCGGACCCTGGACGGACCTGCCGGCCACGGTGTCCCGGAAGCCGGGGGCGACGCGGTCGAGGGCGTCCTCCATGCGGTCCACCTGGACGGCGACGGCCTCCGGGGTCCAGTCGACGCCGTGGGGCACGTGCGAGTAGGCCCACGCGGACTCGGTGCCGTGCGGGGAGCGCGTCGGGTCCGACGTCGTCATCTGGCCGAGGACGAGGAACGGCCGCTCGGGAGGCTCGCCCTTCGACAGCGAGGCGGCGACGTCGACGAATCCCCGCCGGTCCACGCCGAGGTGCACCGTCCCGGCGCCGTGCGCCCCCTCGGCGGTCCAGGCGAACGGGCGGTCGAGCGCCCAGTTGACCTTGAACGTCGGGTGGTCCCACTGGAACCGGTCGAGGTCGCGCAGCAGGCGCGGCGGCAGGTGCTCGGCGCCGACGAGGTCCCGGTACAGGGCAGGGGCGGTGACGTCGGCGAGCACCGCCCGCCGGGCGCGGACGAGCTCGCCGTCCGCCGTCCGGACGCCGACCGCACGGCCCCGCCCGACCAGCACCCGGTCGACGCGCGCACCGGTGACGATCTCCCCGCCGCCCGCGCGCACCCGCGCGGCGAGCGCGTCGGCGAGCGAACCGGCGCCGCCCGCGGGCACGGGGAAGCCGACGTCCTGCCCGAGCATCGCCAGCAGCCAGCCGAACAGGCCGCTGCCCGCTGCGTCCGGCGGGACGTCGGAGTGCATGGCGTTGCCCGTCAGCAGCAGCCCGCCGCCCTCACCGCGGAACGTCTCGTCCGCGAGCCGGCGCACGGGCAGGACGGCGAGGCGGCCGAGGTCCAGCGCCCCGCCGATGCCGAGCCGGCTCAGCAGCCGCAGCGCGGACCCGGCGGCGGGCAGCGGGCTGAAGAGCGCGTCGAGCAAGGGGTCGCGTATGCGCTGCCAGCCCGCGAACATCCGGAGCCACGCGTCGCCGTCGCCCGGGGCGAGCGCGTCGAGACCCGCCGCGGTGTCCTCGGGCTCGGCGCGCAGCACCGCGGCCTGGCCGTCGTCGAGCACGTGGGCGAGGACCGACGGCGCTCGCGACCACGCGAGCCCGTGCTCCTCCAGGTGCAGGCCGCGGATCACCGGCGAGCCGGCCGCGAGCGGGTAGAACGCGCTGAACAGGTCGGTGCGGAAACCTGGCGCGGCCACCTCGGCGGTGCGCACCGCGCCGCCGACGGCGTCCTGGGCCTCGAGCACCAGGACGTCCCAGCCGGCGTCGACCAGGGCGTTCGCGGCGACCAGGCCGTTGGGGCCCGCGCCGACGACCACCGCATCGACGGTCCTCACCACTGCTCGGGCACCTGCTCCGTCATCGGCCCGGCCACTACGGCGTCCTGCATCGGCTCCTCCGTCAGCTGCTCGATCGGTTCCTCGATCGGTCCCGCTCCAGCGTGCCCAGGATCAGGCCCGGTCGCCAGCGCGCCCGTGCGGTCACGGGAGTACCGCGGCCTCGGACGCGGCGAGGGCCAGCAGCACCACGCACACCACCGCGACGCACATGCTGAGGCCGAACGGCGCGCGGCTGCGCGGCCGGGCGAGCGCCATGACGCCCGCGGCCAGCGCCAGACCCACGGCGACCGCGCCGCCGACCCAGGCGGCCGGACCGGGCGCCCCCGCCGGGCCGGTGACCACCACGGCGACGGCGGCGACCAGCAGGCACGGGGCCAGCACCTCGGACGCGCGGCGGCCGAGCCGGTGCGGCAGGCCCCGCACGCCCGTCGCGGCGTCGTCCTCCAGGTCGGGCAGGGTGTTCGCGACGTGCGCCCCGGTCCCGAGCAGCGCGGCCGCCGCGACCGCCCAGCCCGCCGGGACGCGCGGGCCGGGCGCGGCGAGCACCACGAAGACCGCGAGCAGCCCGAAGGACAGCGCGTACGGCAGCCAGGACCACACGGTCGCCTTGAGCCGGGCGTTGTACGCCCACGCGCCGCCCACCGCCACCAGGTGCGCTACCCCGGGAACGACACCCAGCGCGAGCGACGCGACGACGCAGACGGCGAGCGCCGCGAACGCGGCGCCGCGCAGGGTGCGGGCGGTGACGAGCCCGGCCACCACGGGCTTGTCCGTGCGTCCGACGGCGGTGTCGCGCCGCGCGTCGATCCAGTCGTTGGACCACCCGACGGAGAGCTGGCCCGTGCCCACCGCGACGGTGACCAGGGTGACGACGAGCCAGCCGGAGCCGAGGGCCCCGGCGAGGGCGGCGGCCAGGCCGGTCACGACGGCGGCCGGTGCGGCGTGGCTCGCGAGCACGAGGCCGCGCGCCAGGCGGCGGGCGCTCGTCCCGGTCGGATCGGTGGACAGATTGCTGGACAGATTGCCGGACAGATTGCTGGGCAGATTGCCGGACGGCGTGCCGGACGTCATGTGCGGCACGCTATCCGCCGGGCCGCCTGCTCGCCGCGCGGGTGACCGGGTCCTGCGTGACGATGCTGAGATGTCCTGTGTCGTCGCGGTCGAGCCGGTACTGCCCGAGCACGTGTACACCCAGGAGGAGATCACCGACGTCGTCGGGCCGCTGGTGGCGCCCGACCCGGCACGGACCACCCTGCTGCGCCGCCTGCACGCGAGCGCCGGCGTGGACCACCGGCACCTGGTGCTGCCGCTGGAGGAGTACGCGGGCCTGCACTCGATGGGCGCCACCAACGCCGTCTTCATCCGGGAGGGTGCGCTGCTGGCCGAGCGTGCGTGCCGCCAGGCGCTGGCCGCCGCCGGGCTCCGGCCGGAGGACGTCGACCACGTCTTCGCCACCTCGGTGACCGGGGTGGCCGCGCCGTCGCTGGACGTGCTGCTCTCGGAGCGGCTCGGCCTCCGCAGCGACGTGCGGCGCACTCCCTCGTTCGGGCTCGGGTGCGCGGGTGGGGCGGGCGGGCTCGCGCGCGTGCACGATCATCTGCTGGGCAGGCCGGGCGACGTGTCCCTGCTGGTCTCGGTGGAGCTGTGCTCCCTGACCCTCCAGCACGGCGACGACTCGACGGCCAACATGGTGGCCTCCGGGCTGTTCGGCGACGGCGCGGCGGCTGCCGTCGTCGTCGGAGAGATGCACCCGCTCGCGGGGCGGACGGCGGGCTCGGCCGGCCGGGCCGCTCGGGCAGGCCGCAGAGCGACCGTCGTCGACACGCGCTCGCGGCTGTACCCCGGCACCACCGAGGCGCTCGGCTGGGAGGTGCGTGACACCGGGTTCGCGATAGTGCTCTCCGCCGGGCTGCCGGACCTGCTGCGCGCGCACCTGCTGGCCGACGTCAAGGGGCTGCTCGCCGAGCACGGCCTGACCCCGGGGGAGATCCCCACCTGGGTGGTGCACGCGGGCGGTCCGCGCGTCATCGACGCGGTGCGCGACTCTCTGGGGCTCGCAGAGGACGCCGTCCGGGAGAGCCGGGAGAGCCTCGCCTGCGCGGGTAACCTCTCGTCCGCGTCGGTGCTCGACGTCCTGGCCAGGACCCTCGCGCATACCGACGCCCCACCGGGTTCACCGGTCGTGCTCATGGCCTTCGGTCCGGGTGTGTCGTGCGAGCTCGTACTGCTGAAGCTGGAGGAGCGTTGATGCTGGGTCTCTACGTGTTCCTGGTGGGTGCGACGGCGGTCGAGCGTCTGGCGGAGCTGGTCGTGTCGGCCCGCAACGCGCGCTGGTCGTTCGAGCGCGGCGGCGTCGAGTCGGGCCGGGGCCATTTCCCGGCGATGGTGCTGCTGCACAGCGGCCTGCTGGTCGCGTGCGTCGCCGAGGCGGTGCTCGCCGACCGGCCGTTCCTGCCGTGGCTCGGCTGGCCGATGCTCGTCCTCGTGCTGGCGAGCCAGGCGCTGCGGTGGTGGTGCGTGACCACGCTGGGGCACCGGTGGAACACGCGCATCATCGTGGTCCCGGGGCTGTCGCTCGTGTCCGGCGGCCCGTACCGGTGGATGCGCCACCCCAACTACGTGGCGGTCGTGGTCGAGGGCATAGCACTGCCGCTGGTGCACACCTCCTGGGTCACGGCGCTCGTGTTCACCGTCCTGAACGCGGTGCTGCTGGCGCGCTTCCGCATCCCGGCCGAGGAGCGGGCGCTGCGGTCGGCCGTGGGCGGGATGCGGTGACGTGGTGGGCACGGACGCGGACGTCCTCGTGGTGGGGGCGGGTCCGGTAGGGCTGGCGGCGGCGGTGCACGCGCGAGCGGCCGGGCTCGACGTGCTGGTCGTGGACCGGCGGACGGGCACCCTCGACAAGGCCTGCGGCGAGGGGCTGCTGCCCGGCGCCCTGCGCGCCGTGCAGGCGCTCGGCGCGGACCCGCCGGGTCAGCCGCTCGCCGGGATCAGCTACCGGGCCCCCGGCCGGCACGCCGACCACCGGTTCGCGGCCGGTCCGGGCCGCGGCGTCCGGCGCACCGCGCTGCACGAGGCGCTGTCGAAGCGCGCCGCCGACGTCGGCGCGCAGCTCCTGCACGGTCGGGTCACCGCGCTGCGGCAGGACGCCGTCGGCGTGGAGGTCCAGATGGTGCCGGGTGGCGTCGCCGGTCAGGGGAGAGATCCGGTGACGCTGCGCGCCGGCTGGGTGCTCGGGTGCGACGGCCTGCACTCCACCGTCCGCAGGCTGGCGGGGCTCGACGTCGGTCCCGGGCGACGTGCGGGCCGCCCGGCGGACGGCCGCTACGGTCTGCGGCGACACTTCCAGGTCCCGGCGTGGAGCGACCTCGTCGAGGTGCACTGGTCTCCGCACGCCGAGGCCTACGTGACGCCGGTCGGCCCGGACACCGTCGGCGTCGCGCTGCTCGGGCCGCGTTCGGTGAGCGGCGTGGGGTTCGACGAGCTGCTGCGCACGCAGTTCCCGGAGCTCAGCGCCCGCCTCGCGACCGCGACGGCCGCCGGCTCGCTGCTCGGCGCGGGTCCGTTGCGCCAGCGGTCACGACGGCGTGCGGCGGGCCGCGTGCGGCTCGTGGGCGACGCCTCGGGCTACGTCGACGCCCTGACCGGCGAGGGCGTCCGGGTGGGGCTCGCGCAGGCGGAGGCCGCCGTCCGGCATCTTGACGACGCCGGGGCGTACGAGCGCGCCTGGCGGACGGCGACCCGCGACTACCGCGCGCTCACCACCGGCCTGCTCGCCTGGGCGTCGAGCCCTGCTCGGGGAGCCGTGGTGCCCGCGGCGGTACGGGCGCCGTGGCTCTACGGCGCGGTGGTGGAGCGGCTGGCTCGTTGATCGCGGTCGCCGGCCCGTCCAGCTCGATGGCGTCCACCGGGTGAGGTGAGGGTGATGTCCGGACCTCCGGACGGCGGCAGGACAGTGGCGGCGCTACCTTGATGAGACCCGATGAGAGGTGGCAACGTGAGCGCGGAAGAGGCCTATCCACGACCGGCTACGACGGTCGACGTCCCCGTCAACACCTTCCGGGAGTTCGTCAAGCTCATCGCCCGGCACGACCTCTGGGACGACGTGACGAAGGCCCTCAGGGCCGAGGGCATGGAGTCGGTCACGATCGACAGACGTCCCATCGAGATCATCAGCGGTCTGGTCAGTCAGTGGGGCTCCGCCCAGGCGGACCGTGAGGAAGCGCCACTTCCGGTAGTCGTTCCCGAGTGCGGCTGCAACGTGGTGGTCACCCATCCCGACATCCATCCCCACACGCCCGAGCACACGCTCGGCGACGGTGGCGCAGGCGACGCCGGCACCTCAGATTCCGGGCACCCGCACTAGCCCGCAGAGGCTCGGCCAACAGGGTTCGGCGCCAACGCCATGACTGCCGGTGGATGGTCCGCAGACTCGCTCGAGGTCGCGCTCGAAGCGAAGCGTCGCTACGGCGGCCAGTTGCTGTCGCATCCGGACGTGCACGGCGTCGGCGTGGGGCGCCGCAGGCGCAGAGGTGAGAAGACCGACGAGTACGCAGTGGTCGTGCACCTGAAGCGGAAGCTCCTGCTGGATGAGGTGCCGCCGGATCGCCGGCTGCCTCGCGGCCTGCGCTTCACGGCCGACGACGGAGAGGAGCTCTCCGTGGTTCTGGACGTCCAGCAGCACCCCGAACCTCTCCCCGATTCCGAGCGGCTTCGTCCCGTGCCGGGCGGCGCGAGCGTAGGTCTGACCGGTGCGCACCTCGCTTCGGGAACACTCGGCGGCTGGGTGTGGGACACGGTCGCTCGTCGAGTCGTCGCGCTCTCCAACGAGCACGTGTTCGGCTCCGTACCCGGGGTCGGCGTGATCCAGCCGGCCGCCGGTGACGGCGGCGATCCACCTCACGATCACGTAGCCAGGGTGCTGCGAGCGGGCACCCTCGATGCTGCCATCGCGGTGCCGGACGACGCGAGCCTGGTCAGCGCGACGATCTCCGGCGGCGCTCTCGCGGTGTTCGAGATCGGCGATGCCGCCATCGACATGCGAGTCGAGAAGACGGGTCGTGCCACCGGGCGGACCGTGGGGATCGTCGACCTGATCGACTTCGACTACGACTACTACGGATCGCACGCCGACCTGTGGGTCGATTCCGAGGACGGGGACTTCTCGTCGAGCGGCGACTCCGGTGCGCTGTACGTGGAGGCCTCTCGGGCCGGGCGGGGGCGCGCTTCCGCTCGGGTGGTCGGTCTGCACTGGGGCGGCACCGGGACGAGCGGAGTAGGCCATCCCATCCGCCGCGTGTTCGAGGATCTCGGGTTAGCCACGCTCGACGGGCGGATTCAGCCGCCGCCATTCACCTAGGACCGTAGGTCAACCCGCGCCGACAACTGCGGGTGGGGGTCGAGGGGCGTCTCGACGAACGCACCCCGACCCCCAGCTGAGGACCCTCCCGGTCAGCGCCGGACGCTCACCCCCTCCAGCGCGTCCTTGTACTCCCTGAGATCGGCCCTCGTCGTGTCCGCGTCGAGACGTGCGGCCTCGATGGCGGACAGCAGGTCGCCCACCGTGGTGCCCCCGACGACCGGGTCCTCGAGGGAGACGGAACCCGCCGCGACGTTGAGCCACACAGCGAGCAGCTGCCGGTCGATGACGTCGACCCACTCGTCGTGCTTGGGCGCCCACAGCACCTGCACGGCGTCGTCCAGCGTGGTCAGGTCGACCGCCTCGTCGAACACGTCGCTCTGCGCGCGCGTCGCCGACAGGAAGCACACCAGCTCGTCGGCCGTGTAGTCCGGGTTGTTGACCTGCCGGTACTCCGACGACCAGTACCCGGCGCCGCGAGCCACGGGCTCCGGCGGCGGCTCCTCGCCGGTCGGCGTGCCGTAGATCTCCAGCTCGTAGAGGGAGAAGCCCCACTGCGTCGCGCGCTCGGTGGCGTAGAGCCGCACGTGCCGGCCCGTGCCCGACAGCTCGATGTCGTCGAAGAAGCCGTCGCCGTCGGTAACGGTGTGCACCGTGGTCCAGGTGTCGCCGTCCGGCGAGGTCTGGATCTCGTACCCCGACGCGAACGCCGTCTCCCAGTCGATCACGACGCGGCTGAGGTCGTAGCTCGCGCCGAGGTCGACCGCGATCCACTCCGGCTCGCTCCACTGGCTGCCCCACCGGGTGCCGGCGTTGCCGTCCACCGCCATCTCGCCGGTGCGAGCGGGGTCGTCGATGCTGGACGTCGTCACCGGCCGGCCCAGCGCCAGCGACTCCTCGTCCTCGCCGGTGCACTGGTCGCCCCCGCCCTCGGCCAGGTAGCAGCGCAGGTACCGGTAGGACTCCGCGGAGGACTCGAACGACGGCGCGTAGTCCCACTCGTAGGTGTAGTACTGCACGTACGGCTCGGATGCGGCGATGATCGCCGGGAGGTCGATGTCGCCGTTGCCCAGGGCGACCTGCCTCGGGTCGCCCTCGGCGTTGACGTTGACCGCGTCCTTGATGTGCAGGAGCTCGATGCGGTCGCCGTACTCCTCGATCCACGCGGGGACGTCGATGCCGGCGTCCGCGGCCCAGCCGACGTCGAGCTGGAAGGTGACGTAGCGCGGGTCGGTGTTCTCCTCGATGACCTGCCAGGCGCTGACCATCTCACCCGTCTCCGGGTGGGGGTACCGCGTGGTGAACTCGCTCTGGTGGTTGTGCAGCGCGATCTTGTTCGCGCCGTTCTCGTGCGCGTACTGCCCGAGCCGGTTGACGTGCTCCGCCGTCGCGAGCGCTTCCTCGTAGGTGCCGTAGCTGCCCGCCATCCCGCCGGTCCCGATGTAGTCCTGTCCCAGTGCGACGGCGTAGGCGACCGTCTCGGGCCACGTGTCCCAGTCCGTGCTGCCGTGGCTGGAGGACACCTCGAGGTCGTGCCTGTCGAGGATCGCCTGGTAGTCGCCGACCGGCATCGAGTAGGGCTGGCTGAACGGCTCGATGTTGGTGAACCCGGCGTTGGCCACCTCGCCCAGCACGCGGTCGATCGTCTCCGGGGAGGGTGTGCCGAACCCGAGCTCACCGACGTGGGTGAACAGCTGGATGGAGATCTTGGAGTCGGGGAGCCCGTCGTCCGCTCCACATGCTTCGGCCGCTGTGGTGGTCATGGCGGGAGCGGTGACGCCGGACGGGACCGCGGCGGCCGGGGTCGCGGCGAGCGTGCTCGCGAGGAGCGCGCCGCCCGTCAGTGCCGCGCCCAGGAGGCGCGCGCCAGGCGAGTGGGAGATCTGCATGGGTGCTCCGATCGACGACTCTGTCATTTATGGCGACGGGCATGCGACTTTTGCCGCCACAGGTGCAAAAGGAGTCTGTGGGGCGGGCGATACCGTGTCAAGAGCGGAGTTTTCGCCTCTGCATACGTCGGCGGCGACTGCCTACACGAGCGCCGGCGTGCGGCCGGCGGACGCGTCGCGCAGCAGGACGGCGTCCTGGCTGGGCGGGAGGCCGAACTGCCGGCGGTACTCGCGGCTGAACTGCGACGGGCTGTCGTAGCCGACCCGTAGCCCCACGCCCGTTACGTCGCCGGGCCGGGTGGCGAGCAGGAGGCGCGCCTCCTGGAGCCGGATCTGCTTCTGGAACTGGATGGGGCTCATCGCGGTGACCGCCTGGAAGTTCCGGTAGAACGCCGAGGCGCTCATGCCCGACAGGGCCGCCACGTCCTGGACGCGGAAGGGCTGCGCGTAGTGCTCCCGGATCCACTGGACGGCGCGGGCGATGTGGGCGAGCCCGCTGTCGGCCAGGCCGAGCTGGCGCACGGTGGCGCCCTGCTCCCCGGTGATCAGACGCCAGAGGATCTCGCGCTTGACGAGTGGCGCCAGGACCGCGGCGTCGCGCGGGCTGTCCAGCAGCCGCAGCAGTCGCACGACCGCGTCGACGATGGCCGCGGGGGCGTCGCTGACCACCATGCCGGGCGGGGCGGCGGCGCTGGCCGGAGGGAGGTCGCCGGGTGCGGCAGCCAGGAGGAGCTCGGCGATCAGGGCGGGTCGCAGGACGAGCCCGAAGCCGAGTGCCGGCTCGTCGGGCCGGGCCTTGGTGAACAGGCCGGTCACCGGCAGGTCGACGGACGCCACCAGGTACTGCCCGGGGCCGTACTCGTGCACGCTGCTGCCGAGCGCGATCCGCTTCGAGCCCTGGGCGATCAGCGCCATGACCACGCCCGACATGGAGGGCGCGGGCGGCGCGGACCGGTCGACCGCCGAGACCAGGACGTCGTCGAGCGCCGTCGCGTGGGTGTCGCGCCGCGCATGGCGGGCGATCAGGGTGCGCAACTCTTCGAGGTCTACACCGTTCATGCCACCAGCATGGCACGGCTCGTTCACGATGCTCGCGGGCACGGGAGGATCGTGCAAGTCGTCAAGACGATCGTTGTGTCGCAGCAGTGGGCCCGCGCGGTGTGATGGAGGCACAAGCAACCGGGCTCCCAGGAGCCCTCGCACCGAGGAGACTCACATGACCGTTCGCCACGGATTCCAGGCCACCCTGACCGCGCTGCCCGGCAAGGGCGACGCCCTGGTCGAGATGCTGCTGAACGCCCCGTCGCTGTCCCGCACGGACTGCCCCGTGTTCCTGATCAGCCGTTCGGCCGCCAACGGCGACGTCGTGCACGTCATCGAGGGCTGGACGAGCGAGGAGGCCCACGCCGCCTTCTTCGCGACCAGCGAGGCGCAGGCCCTGGTCGCCGAGCTGCAGCTGCTGCTGGCGGGGGAGTCCGAGTACACGGACCAGGTGCTGGTCGGCGGCAAGGCCGAGCTCTGAGCCGCCGGCCCCTGGTAGCGCCGTCCCGCGCGCTGACGAACCCGAACCTTCCTGAGAGGAACATGTCATGACGATCACCCGTCCCGAGATCGATCCCGAGCTGCGTCCGCTGCTCGACCTCGTCCCCGCCGCGAACCTCGGCCCCGACACGCTCGCGCAGGTTCGTGGCCTGGCGGCCACCACGGCGGAGGGTGTCGAGAGCCTGCTCACGACGGGGCGCACCGTCGACCGGCGCGACCTCACCGCCACCGCCCCGGACGGCTCGCCCGTCCCGCTCACCGTCCTGAGCCCGCCGGGCCTCGACCGCTCGACGCCCGCGCCCTGCGTCTACTGGGTGCACGGCGGCGGGATGGTGCTGGGGGACCGGTTCTCGAACCTCGACATCCCGCTGCAGTGGCTCGACGAGCTCGGCGCCGTCGTCGTGACCGTGGACTACCGGCTGGCTCCGGAGGCGAGCGGCACCACCCTGGTCGAGGACTGCTACGCGGGCCTGGCCTGGGTGGCCGAGCACGCCGCCGACCTGGGCGTCGACCCGGCGCGGCTCGTCGTCGCGGGCACCAGTGCCGGAGGTGGCCTGGCGGCCGGCGTCGCCCTGCTGGCGCGGGATCGCGGGGCACCGGCCATCGCGGCGCAGGTGCTCGTGTGCCCCATGCTCGACCACCGCAACGACACGGGATCGAGCCACCAGTTCGCCGAGGGCCCCGCGACGTGGACCCAGGCCACGAACGCGTTCGGCTGGCGTTCCGTGCTCGGCGCCGGTCCGGACGCCGAGGTCTCGCTGTACGTGTCGCCGGCCCGGGCCGGCGACCTGTCGGGCCTACCGCCCGCGTACGTCGACGTCGGCTCGGCCGAGGTATTCCGGGACGAGGACGTCAGCTACGCGAGCCGCATCTGGGCGGCCGGTGGCCACGCGGAGCTGCACGTGTGGGCCGGCGGGTTCCACGGTTTCGACGCGCTCGTGCCCGGGGCGCAGGTCTCGATCGCGGCGCGCCGGACACGCGCCGACTGGCTCCGCCGAGTGCTGGAAGCGCGGGCCGGCTCGTGAACAACACAGAAGTGAACAACACAGAGACGAACAACAGGGAGATGGAAGAGATGAGCCAGGACCAGAACAGCAACGACGTTCCCGTGGTGGTGGTCACCGGGGCCAGCGCGGGCATCGGGCGGGGCGCCGCGATCGAGATCGCCCGCCGCGGGATGCACGTCGTCGCGACGTACAACTCCCGTCCGCAGGAGGCGGAGGAGACCGTGCGCCTCGTCCGGGAGGCAGGTGGCGACGCCGTCGCCCTGCGGCTCGACATCGCGCACAGCGACCAGTTCCCCGCCTTCCGGCAGGAGCTGACGGAGGCGATCTCGACGGCGTGGGGCGCGACGACGGTCCGCGCCCTGGTCAACAACGCCGGCTTCGGTGGCGGGCTGCCCTTCACCGAGATGACCGAGGACGCGTTCGACCAGTACTACCGCGTGCTCCTGAAGGGCCCCTACTTCCTGACCCAGGCTCTGCTGCCCCTGCTGGCGGACGGCGGAGCCGTCGTGAACGTCTCGAGCAGCTCCGTGCGTCCGGGGGACACCGAGCCCGGGTACTCCGGCTACGCGGGGATGAAGGGCGGCCTCGTCACGGCCACCCGGTACCTGGCCAACGAGCTCGCCGGCCGCGGCATCATCGTCAACTCGGTCGCACCCGGCCCCACCCGCACGCGGATCGGAGACGACGCCTTCGACCGCTTCCCGGAGATCATCGACGGCATCGCGGCGAGGACCGCGCTCGGCCGGATCGGCGAGCCGCAGGACGTCGGCAGGGTGATCGCGTTCCTGGTCTCGACCGACGCCGGGTGGATCACCGGCCAGGACATCCAGGTCTCCGGGGGCTTCGCGCTCTGAAGGGTCGCGCCGTGGTGGTCACACATCACGGCGCTCGCCGGTCGAACAGCCGGAAGGACACGGACACCTCGCCGCTCGACCGCGGCGAGGGACGGGCGGCGAGAGGTGAGGAACAAGATGGCGGGCATCGTGCAGCGGGCAGTCGTGGTCCAGCCGGGGACGGTGGAGCCCGGATCGGTCCGGGTGCGCGCCTACAGCTCGGGCGTGCTGGTGGCCGACGCCGATCCGCCGCTGCTGGTCTGGGAGCACCCGTACTACCCGCAGTACTTCTTCGCCCCGGGTGAGGTGCAGGCCGAGCTGCGCGCGGCAGGTCCGGGACGCCGGTCCCGGACCCTCGGTCCGAGCGAGAGGTACGACGTCGTGGTGGGTGACCAGGTGCTGGCAGGCGCGGCCCAGCGGTACCCGGAGGCGCCCGTCGAACACCTGCGCACCATGACGACCCTGGCCTGGTCGGCCTTCGACACATGGCTCGCCGAGGAAGAGGTGATCCACACCCATGCCCGCGACCCGTACGTCCGGGTCGACGCGATGCCCTCCAGCCGGCACGTCCGCGTCGTGGCGGGCGGGGTGGTGGTCGCCGAGTCGCGCCGCCCCGTCGTCCTGGTCCAGTCCGGCCAGCCACCGCGGTACTACCTCCCGCGGGTCGACGTGCGGATGGACCTGCTCACGCCGACCGACACGGTGAGCTACTGCGCGTACAAGGGCACCGCCGCGTACTGGACGCTCAGGGTCGGCGAGCTCGAGCTGCCCGACGTTGTCTGGGGCTACGACACACCGCTGCGCGAGGGGCTGGCGGTCGCCGGACTGGTCTGCTTCTGGCCCGAGCAGAGCGCGGACCTCGAGGTCCACGTCGACGGCGAGCGGATCGGCCGGCCATAGTCCGCCGACGGTGCCAGCCGCCCGGGTGCCAGCCACGGACAACCTGGACCTGGATCCGGAACCCGGGCGCGCACACGCTGGTGTGGACACAGACCGGCGTGAGAGGAACCTCAAGTGAGCAAGAAGAACCCCGCCCAGCGGCCCGACGTCGTCGTGCCGGACCTGACCGGCAGACGCGCCGTCGTGACCGGAGCCAGCGACGGGATCGGGCTGGGCCTCGCCGAACGCCTCGCCCGCGCCGGCGCCGAGCTCGTGCTGCCCGTACGCAACCCGGCGAAGGGCCGCGCGGCCACCGACCGGCTGCGCGCCGCCGTGCCCGGCGTCGTCGTCACCACGCGCCCCGCCGACCTCGCGTCGCTCGAGTCGGTGGCGGCGCTCGCGGGCGACCTCCTGACCGAGGGCCGGCCGGTCGACCTGCTCGTCGCGAACGCGGGAGTGATGACGCCGCCGACCCGCACCACCACGGCGGACGGCTTCGAGCTCCAGCTCGGCACCAACCACCTGGGGCACATGGCGCTCGTCGGGCACCTGCTGCCGCTCCTGAGCAGCTCCCGGGCGCGCGTCACCACGATGTCGAGCGCGGCAGCGCGGTTCGGGCGCCTGGACTGGGACGACCTCAACAGCGAGCGCGACTACTCGCCGGTGCGCGCCTACAACCTCTCGAAGCTGGCCCAGCTGATGTTCGCCCTCGAGCTGGACCGGCGCAGCAGGGCGCACGGCTGGGGGATCGTGAGCAACGCGGCCCATCCCGGGACCACCTACACGGGCCTGTACACCGCGGGGCCGGGCCTCGGCAGCGCGGAGCCGCCGCGGATCGACGCCGTGATGCGGCGGCTGCTCGCATTGGGGATCTTCGTGCAGCCGGTCGAGCAGGGGCTGCTGCCCGCGCTGCAGGCCGCCACCGACCCGGCCGCGGACGGCGGGACGTTCTACGGCCCCGACGGCATCGGCCACTTCACCGGCGGATCCGCCAGGCAGCGGGTCTACCGGTCCGCCACCGACGAGGTGGCAGCTGCGCGCCTGTGGGCGGCGTCCGAGAAGATGACGGGCGTGCGGTTTCCTGACGCTGCGCTCGGAGAACGAGGTGAGGTCGATGGATCGCGAGCAGCTCGGTGAGTTCCTGCGCGCCCGCCGGGAGGCGCTCCAGCCGGAGGACGTGGGGCTGCCGCGCGGGCCGCGCCGGCGCACGAGCGGCCTGCGGCGCGAGGAGGTCGCCGCGCTGAGCGGCGTCTCGGCGGACTACTACAGCAGGATCGAGCAGAGCCGCGGGGCGGTGCCCTCAGAGCAGGTGCTCGCGGCCATCGCCCAGGGCCTGCACCTCACGCTCGAGGAGCGGGACCGGCTGGTCGAGCTCGCGGGGCACGCCCTGCCGCGCCGCGTCCGGCGCAGCGACCACATCAACGCCGGCCTGATGCGGATCCTGGACGGGCTGGCGGACGCGCCCGCGCAGGTCGAGAACGTCCTGGGCGTGACCCTGCGCCAGACGCGGCTCGCCGCGGCGCTCCTCGGCGACGAGACCACGTACACCGGTCCGGAGCAGGCCCGGGTCTACCGGTGGTTCACCGATCCGCGCAGCCGGGACCGGATCCCGGAGGAGGACCACGACCGGCACGGCCGCACCCTCACGGCCCGGCTCGCCGCGGTCCACGCGCAGACGGGGCCGACGTCGCCGGCGGGCGAGCTCGCGGCCGGCCTGCGCGGCCGCAGCCCCGAGTTCGCGCGGCTGTGGGACGAGCACCCCGTGCTCGGCCCCTACTGCGAGCCCAAACGGCTGAACCACCCGGAGGTGGGGCTGATCGAGCTGCACGGGCAGACGCTGCTCGACCCGGACCAGTACCAGGCACTGACGGTGTTCACGGCGGTGCCCGGCACGGAGAGCGCCGAGCGGCTGCGCCTGCTCGCGGTGGTGGGCGCGGTCTGATCGGCGGCGCTCCGGAGCACTGCCCTGTGGCGGCCCTCACATCGTCCGCGGTCACATCTCGCGGGCCTGGCGGGTCACTACTGCGGCGGTGCACCGCGCACCGCGCCCCTGGGGAAGGAACATCATGACCTCACCGATCGAGACCCTCCGCCGCGGCTTCGGCGGCGACATCATCGAGCCGGGCGACGCCGAGTACGAGGCGGTCGGCCGCTCGAAGCTGGCCGCGGGGAGCCCCGCCTACGTGCTGCGCCCCGGAAGCACCGACGACGTGCGGGCCGCCGTCCGGTTCGCGGCCGGCTCCGGCCTCACCTTGTCCGTCAGGGGCGGCGGCCACAGCTTCGCCGGGTTCGGCACCAACGACGGCGGCATCGTCATCGACCTGAGCCTGCTCGCGGCCGTGGAGGTCGTCGATCGCGAGCGCCACCTGGTACGGATCGGCGGCGGCGCCCACTGGGGCCAGGTCGCGGAGGCGCTGGCCCCGCACGGCCTGGCGATCTCTGCAGGCGACACCAAGAGCGTCGGTGTGGGTGGGCTGACGCTCAGCGGTGGCATCGGCTGGAAGGTCCGGCGGTACGGCCTGGCGCTCGACACCGTGGTCGCCGCCGAGATCGTCACCGCCGACGGCGCGGTCCTGACCGCGAGCGCCGACGAGAACCCCGACCTGTTCTGGGCGATCCGTGGCGGCGGCGGCAACTTCGGCGTCGTGACATCGTTCGGGTTCGAGGCGCACCCGACCACGGAGGTCGTCTTCGGCAAGGTCACGTTCCCGCAGGCCGAGGCGGTCGACGTGCTCCAGGGCTGGGCGGACTACCTGCGCACCGCGCCGGAGGAGGTCACGTCGATCGCGAACCTCGCCAACCCGCTGGCCGGCGGCCCGGAGGCGCCGGTGGAGATCCACGTCGCCTTCGACGGCGACGACCCGGAGGCAGCCGCCCGGGCGTTCGCCCCGATCCGCGCGCTCGGCACCGTCCTGGACGACGACGTCGCGCCGCACGCCTACGCGGACATCCTCGTGGAGGGCGGGTCCCCGCCGCCGGGTATCGAGGTGCTCGCCCACGACGGTTTCGTCGAGCGGGAGTCGGTGGCCGAGGTCCTGCAGATCCTGGCCGAGGTCGGGACGTCGCCCGGGTCGCCGTCGATCGCGATCCGCAGCGTGGGTGGCGCGGTCGCCCGGGTTCCTGGTGACGCCACCGCCTACGCGCACCGGCAGGCGGAGCTGATGGTCGCCACCCTGGTGGGCGGCCCGGTGCACGTCGTCGAGGCTGCGCGCGCCGGCCTGGACGCGATCTGGGAGAAGCTCGGCCCGCACGTGAGCGGCGCCTATGCCAACTTCCTGACGACGGCCACCGACGACGACGTGGCTGCTGTCTACCCGGCTGAGACGTATGAGCGGCTGGCGGAGGTCAAGCGGCGGTACGACCCGAACAACCTCTTCGCGCACAACCACAACGTTCGGCCGAAGTAGGGGAGCGGTGGGAGCGCGGGCGTCGCCTCTGATCGGGGCGGCGCGCGCGTAGGACGGGTTCTTGCGCCGGTGGGCCTTAATCGGGCTGCCGGAGCCACTTCACCCCAGGGTCTTGGCTGGCTGGTCGACATCTCGCCATCGTCCCGTTGTCGGCCTCGACCGGTGGTCAGCGGATAGGCTCGCGCGGTGCTTGAGGACCTGGACACGATCAACTGGGACAGCTCCGGCGGGGCCTATGGGCCCGCGGGCGATGCGGCCGAGATTCTGCGAGGGCTCGCTTCGCCGGACGAGGGGGTTGCGGGTGAGGCGCTCGATGAGTTCTTTTCCTCCATCTGGCACCAGGGGACTGTCTATCCCGTGACTGCGGTCGCGGTGCCGTTCATCGTGGACCTGGCTGCTGGTCGTGCTGTTCACCACCGGGATGCTCTGTGCTTCGCGCTGGGCGGGTTCGGAGATTCGAACATGAGCGACGGCAGCGCTCTGCCCGCGGTCCGGGCGGCTTTGCGCGCCCACTCAGACCGGCTCCTGCCGCTGCTGGAGGACCCCGAAGTGGCGGTCCGTGAGGCTGCCACCTACGCAGTCGCCCACTCGGGTGGCGGTGACAAAGCTGCGTCGGCTCTGGCCGCACGGTGGGAGGCTGAGGGTGACCCGCAGGTCCGGGCGGGCATCTTGCTGGGCCTGTGCGTTGTCGCTCCTGCTGTCGGCCTCCCGGTGGCCGAGGCCGCATCGCGAGATTCGTTCCCGGTCCCGCTCGCTGTGGCCCATGTGCTCCTCGACGCAGGGCGCGCGGTGCCCGGCGAGGCGCTGGAACACCTTGCGGCCGCGATCAAGCGGGAAGCGGAGTGGAATGGCGCCTGGCCGGAGTCCCTCACACGGTTCGACGGTGTGATCGAACGCCTCGACGCCGTCGCCGCGCGGACCGTTGTCACGATGATGGGGACTGGCTCTGCGCAAAGTCGTGTCCGTCAGGCGGAGAACCTCGCCCTCCGCTCACGTGCCAGCCGGTCGGCCGCGCGGGAGTCGATTGGGCACCTCCGCGAGCTTCTGGCCGACGACGACGCGGGCGTCGTGGCGGCTGCTGTCGCTGCAGCCGCCGATGCTGGTCACGCGGCGTCGAGCCTGGCGCCGGAACTGGCGCACCTGGCACTCGGCGACGTCGCTGACCACCGCGGTCCTGCGAACATGGCGATTGCCGTCCTGACCCGGCTCCGGGACGACCGCGTCATTCCAGCGCTGACCGCTGCATGGGAACGTGGCCAGTCGCCGGACGCGCTGCGGCTGCTCGGCGACCACATCCCGTCCTTCGACCCTGACGCCCTGACCGCCATCCGCGCCCGACTGGCGACCGTGCTCGATGCCTCGGCGAGCGAACGCGCCGAGTGGGCGACCCCCGCAGGGTGGCCGGACGGTCCGGCGCCGCTCATCGCAGTCCTCAGGGGCTGGGGGTCGGCTGCGGTACCCGCCCTCGACGTCCTCGTCGACGCGCTCCCCGTGGCTCCGTACGGTGTTCCCATGGCGTTGGCTGCGATCGGCCCGGCGGCTCGTGACGCAGAGGCCGCGCTCCGCGCGGCGGCCGACGGGGCCGGGCTTCCCGCGCTGCGGGCTGCCCGTGCCCTGCACCAGCTGTCTGATGATCCTGCGCCGCTCGTTGCGGTGGCCGCGGGGCTCCTGGACAGCGGCCATGGGTTCACCGACTGGGATCTGAACGTGGTCGCCGAGGCCGGGCCTGACGCGGCGTCGCTGGTCCCGCGGCTGGGCACATTCCTGACGGGACGCGCTGCCGAGACCTACCCGGACCGCGAGCTCCAGGTCGCCGCTGCTCGCGTGGTCTGGCGCGCAGTGGGGGACACCGATGCCGTGGCCCCGACCCTGGACGCGGTGCTGCAAGCGGGGGAGAGGCCCGCGGCCCGAGCGGCCGAGTTGTTGGCGGAGTTTCCGCCCGAACTCCTCGAACCGTTTGTCCCAGTATTGCGGGACCTCGCGGAACGCACTGAGCCCTTCCAGGGCGCTGCACGGGTTCCGGCGGCCCGCGCGCTCTGGCGTGCCGGCGGTGCTACAGCAGGTCTCGTTCCGCTGCTCCTCGAGGAGATCGCGGGGCCGTGGGGCAGCTTCGACGGCGTGGACCTGCTCGCTGAGATGGGCGACGCCGACGCTGTTCCCGGACTGCGCGCGCTTGCGGAGCAGGACGCTCGCGTCGTCACCTCCGGCAGCTGGGACAGCCTCGTCTGGGACGACGACAACCTGCGTCGGAGAATTCTCGACGCAATCACCACGCTGCTGACGTGAGCCGAAGCATGGGCCTAGAGGTCGCCCTCGCCGCCGCCCCCGCCTTTGCCGTCATCCTGAACGTTCGCACGACGGCCGTCGTGCGGATCGACATGCAGTCCCACGTGGGCCGCTCGGCCGCGCGCGCAGGCCATGAAGTGGCCCGAGAAATGGGCAGCGGTGATCGTGGCATTTCTGGGACCTTCTTCTTCGAAACAGGGCGCCTCACGTCAGCGACCTGTTGCTCGGCGTCGGCGGGTGGGTCGGAGATTCTGCGGTGAACTCGGATGGTGATAACCGATGACGAAGGAACGTCGCAAAGACGCTGAGCGTGAGGCTTTGTTCATCAGCCGCGCAAACGCTGCGACGTACTTTATTCAGACCGTCGGAATATTTGCGTTATGTGTTGTAGTAACAGTTGTGGCCGCAGTGATGGATATGGCTAACCTTGTCGCCATAATGGCACCAGTATCGATCATCTCTGCCACGCTAGGATTCCTGTGGATCGTTGACCGAGTGAAGCCCACAGCGGTCGCGCTTACGCGAATTCCCAGAGTGCTACGCAGCGTGTTCCTCATGGCGGCCGCAGTCGTCCTGGCTGTACTGGCAGCGGTCGCACTGTCTCTTCGGTTCGGGGCCGGGGCTGGGTTGGCGGCTCACCTCCTTGTCTACAGCGCCGAGTTTGCCCTGGCGGTTGCAATCAAGGCCCGCCGCGCGCTCCGCGAGCCGCCGGAGTGACGCCCAGTGCTGCCTATGACAACCAGCAGGTGCGTTGCCTGGCCGCGGTTCCAGGGCTCGTGGGCACAGGCGTGGGTTGGTCAGGTCGCGGCCGGGCCGGTTCGTGAGACGGTCCCCTGTAAGGAGCTGTAGCGGATGGGCACGAGGTCGGTGGTGCCATCGGTGCAGGTAACAGGGATGGCGGCCTCAGCCTCGTTCTGGGTCCAACTGGACGTAGTCCAGGTTCCAGTTCTGGTAGGCGTTCTCGGGCAGGCTGATCCGGAGCGTGTGCGTGCCCCGGGTGAGCCGCTGGGTCACGCCGCTCGGCTGGAGCTCCTGCTTCGCGTGGCTGGTGGTGTTCCGGACGGCGACCGGGGCGCTGGGAGCACCGTCGTCGAACGCCACCGTGTAGGTGCCGGCCGGCGAGTACGGCGACGAGGCCCGGACCGAGACCTCGTAGGTGCCGTCCCGCGGGACCACGACCTCGTACGTGAGCCACTCACCGCCGCGCATCCAGCCGAGGCTCACCGCCCCGTCGGTGTCCTGGATGTCCACGCCCTCGCCGGGCCGCATCTGCAGGTTGCTGCGGTTCGCGGCGTCCAGGTCGTGGTATCCGGCCCCTTCGCCGGGCACGAAGTCCTCCGCCTGGACGCGCACGCCGCCACGCGGCAGCGGGTCGCCGACGCCGGTGGCGAGCCAGCGTTCGAGGTGTACGACGTCGTCGGTCTGGAAGACCGTGGTGCGGTAACCGCGCACCAGCGCCTCCCAGCCGCGCAGCGGGTCGATCAGCGACGCCTCGTCGGTCATCCGTTCCGACAGCCCGTTCCACATCGTGTTGCTCCACACGCGGCTCTTCGCCGCGATTCGGTCCAGGAACGGCCTACGCGCGACGGCGTCCGCGGTGCTGTCGAAGTTGACCTCGTAGGCGACCGGCTGGTCGTCGCCGAACTGGTCGACGGCCGCCATGTTGGTGTCCGTCACGATGTGCATGTAGACGGCGCCCTGGTGCGTCGAACGGAAGGCCTGGACCTCTGCCACCGGAGCGTCTGACTTGTAGATGCCGTTGTGGACGGTGCCGGTGTCGACGAGCACGTCCCAGATCTCCTCGCGGAACGGCCAGCCCTTGTCCAGGTTGACCAGGCCTCGGTGCTTCGCGAGCCGCATGGCGTCCTCGAGCGTGGGGACGCGCTCGTCGGTGAGCGCCGCCTGGCTCCCGCCCAGCCCTTGCTTGAGGCGCAGCCGCTCGATCTGCGCCAGGGTGAGGCTGTCGACCCGGCCGGTCCCGTCGGTGGTGCGGTCCACGGTGGTGTCGTGCATCAGGACGGGGACGCCGTCGGCGGTGAGCTGGACGTCCAGCTCGACGATCTCGGCGCCGTCCTCGAACGCCGCCACGATCGCGGGGATGCTGTTCTCCGGGGCGACACGCCACTGCGCGCGATGCGCGGCGGTGAGGATCTTGGCCTGAGGGCCGTGGTCGAGCAGGTCGCGGTAGGCGCGCTCGGCAGGAGTCGAGCCGCCGTGCCCGGGACCACCGAGGTCGGAGCCCCGCTGGGCCGCCACGTCGGCGACTGCGTGGCCGACGGCGGTCGCCTGCCGGGTGCCTGACTCGACGGCGCCGGCGACGGCGCTGGACAGCGCCAGTGCGGTCGCGACGACGACGGCACCGACGCGGACATGCTTGCGTGCACTCATGCACGTGACTCTCGCTTCGCCGCGGGCCGCCCGGGAGGCGCGCCCACGGCGAAACGCTGAACACTCGCTGAACGTTCATCACATCCAGGTCGGCATGCGGCCTTCCGGGGTGCTGGGCGGACGCTGCCGCGATCGCCGAACCCGCCCGGAGCCTGTCATGCTGCGTGTCGGCTGTGTAAACACTTGTGGCCGCCACCGGCCAGTGGCCGGATGCGGTCACCGCGGCCATTGCCCCCAGGGGTCGGCAGTCACTAGACAACCCCCATGCAACCTTCGTCCTCCGGCCGCCGCTGGGGTGTTCTCGTCACGAGCACCCTCGTCTCGGCCTCTGTGATCCTGTGTCCGGGTGCCGCCGTCGCGGCGCCGGATGCCACACCTGACGCCGCTCCTGTGCGGGTCATCATCGAGTTCGACGCTCCCACTGCCGCCGAGGTGGTCGGTACCGAGGAGGTCGCCGCGGCCCGCGCACGGCAGGCCACCGCGCGGAGCGCGTTCGCTGCCGACTATCGTGCTGCTGTCGACACCGTCACTGACGCGCAGCAGGGCGTCACGTCGTGGCTCGAGCGCAACGATGTCGAGCTCGACGACCCGAAGTCGGTCACCGGCGTGCTCGACGCGATGGTCGCCACCGTGGACCCGGCCGATCTGGCCGAGCTGCGCTCTGCCCCCGGCGTCGCGCGCGTGACCAAGGACGCCCCGGTGCGGATCCTCGGCGACGAGGCGAACATCCCCGCCACCGGCGCGCCGCAGGTCTGGGACCGCACCGACGCCGACGGCACCCCCGTCACGGGCGAGGGCCGCACCGTGGCGATCATCGACACCGGAATCGACTACACGCTGGCCGACCTGGGTGGTGGGTTCGGGCCCGGGCACCGCGTCGTGGACGGCTATGACTTCATCAACGACGACGCCGACCCGATGGACGACCACATGCACGGCACCCACGTGGCGGGCATCGTCGGCGCCGGCGGGGACAACCTGACCGGCATGGCGCCCGACGTCACGCTCACGGCGTGGAAGGCCATGGACGCGGGCGGCGGCGGCACCATCGAGGGCTTGTTGCTCGCGCTGGAGGCTGCGATCGATCCGCTGGGCGACTACCCGGCCGACGTCGTGAACATGAGCCTCGGCACGCCCGGCGACGGCACCGACCCGCTGGGACGTGCGTCGACCGCTGCTGTGCGGCAGGGCGTCGTGGTGGTGGCCGCCGCGGGCAACTCCGGACCGAGCGACCAGAGCGTCAGTTCGCCGGCCGCCGCCGAGGGCGTCATCGCCGTCGGCGCGACCGTGACCGGCGTCGCCGACCCGACCCTGACCCTCGACGGCGCACGGTCGGGCGACGAGCCCCGCCCGCTGGACGTCACCCGCTTCCCGATGTCGGCCAACCCGCCGGCCGAAGGCATCACGGGAGAGCTGGTCGACGTCGGCGACGGACTCGACGAGGAGGACTACACGCAGGCCGGTGACGTGCGCAGCGCAATCGTGGTCATGCAGAGCGTCACCACGACCTCCTTGGGCGAGCTGCAGTTGCCGCACCTGACACAGGCCCAGCTCGCCGAGGAGCACGGGGCCGTGGGCGCCCTGCTCTACGCGCCCAGCGCGACCGACCCGACCGGCGACCACGGCTCCGGCCCCCAGGGGTCCGCGAACGTCCTGGCCGGCAGCGGCTTCGACCTGCGCCGCGAGTCCCTGGTCATGATGAACATCAGCTCGGCCCACCTCCAGACCTTCAAGTCCGAGATCGCGGCCGGCACCGTCTCAGGCACCATCGGCTCGGTCGACCGGACCGACACGATCGCCGGCTTCAGCTCCCGCGGCCCGAGCGACGCCATGACGCTCAAGCCCGAGATCGTCGCCCCCGGCTTCGAGATCATGTCCGACATCCCGGCCATGTACGGGGTGGACGGCGACCAGTACCGGATGTCCGGCACGTCGATGGCCGCGCCGCACGTCGCCGGGGCGGTCGCGCTGCTGGCCCAGGCGCGTCCCGAGCAGAGCGCCGAGCAGCTGCGCGCGACCCTCATCGGCAGCGCGCAAACCCTGAAGTCCGACGACGCCGACGCGTCGCCGTCCGCCCAGGGCGCCGGCAAGCTGGACGTCGCCGCCGCAGTCGACCAGCAGGTCACTGCCGTCCCTGACGCCCTCTCCCTGGGGCTGGCCGACATGGGTTCGGATCCGACCCGCACCAGCACCGTCGTGCTGCGCAACTCCGGCGACCGTGCGGTGACCGTCCGGCTCTCCGCCGAGGCGTCGGAGAGCAGCACCGGCGAGGTCGACCTGTCCACCCGGAAGCTACGGATCGCGGCGGGCCGTCAGGCCTCGGTCGACCTCACGGTCACCCCGAAGGCCGGCGAGATCGACGGCGAGACCTCCGGCGTCGTGGTCGGCTCCGTCTCGGACGGCACGACCGTGCGCGTCCCGTACGCGTCCTACGTGCGCCCGCTGTACGTGCAGTCCTCGCCGTCGCTGGCCACCGGCAGCTCCGACGTGTTCGTCCACACGCCGATGGCGCCCGAGGCGGCGCCCACCGTGCGGGCGACCGCCCCGTCCGGCGAGGAGTACGCCGCGACGCTCACCGCCGTCGGCACCAGCCCTGGCTGGTACCGCGGCACCGTGCCGCTCGACGAGCCGGGTACCTACAGGATCACTGCCCGCGCGACGGTGACCGGCCGCACCCTGACCGGCACCGGCGGCGTGCAGTCCGAGGGCGCCGACCAGTCCGGCGCGTGGGAGCAGGTCGGACGCACCGGTGTGGCCAGGGCCCTGGCCACGTCGCCGACGGCTCCGGGAACCGGCCTGGCCATGGCGTCCACGGGTGTGCACCCGTTCGTCACCACCGACTACGGCGCGACCTGGCGGCGGGTGCGCAGCATGCCCGTCGCCGACGGCTGGGGCATCCCCGTGGCCGACACGACCACGCCCGGCGGGTTCTACGTCGCTCTGAACGGCTCCTCCGGCAGGGCGGTCATGGACCCGAGCTACGCCGGCCGCATCGTGCACACCCCGGACGCGGGTGCCACCTGGACGGTGCTGCCGTTCCCCGACGTCGCGATCGCAGAGCTCGTCACCCAGGGTGACGCGCTGGCCGCGGTCACCGACGACGGCGTCTACCTCAGCAAGGACGGCGGGCAGGACTGGCGCCGGGTCGCCCCGGCCTGGGACGGTGCGGTGACCAATGCCGCCTTCGCCGGTGACGACCTGCTGATCACCACCTATCACGGTATCTATCGCGTCGCGGACGTCCTGGCGGGCGGCAGCGAGGTCACGCAGACCTACACGACCACTGCCGCGGACCCCTTCCCCCAGGGCGTCGTCGGTGACGGGACCGCCGCGGTCGCCATCCAGGGGGACGGCCTCGCGCTGATCTCCTCCGACGGCGGTGCGACCTGGACCAAGGGTCCGGACACCGGCCAGTCCTACGTCACGCAGGCCTCGCTGGTCGAGGGCACCGTGTACGCCGCAGGTCTGTCGAGCTACAGCACCAGCGACGACGGGGGCGCCACCTGGGTCACGCACCCGCTACCCGTCGACGGCTCGCTCGCGACCGACGTCGACCACTGGCCCGGCAAGCCCACCGGAAGCATCGTCCTCGCGATGGAGGCCGCCGGGTACTACGCGACCGACGACGGAGAGCACTGGGACCGCACCGGTGTCCCGGGCACCGACGTCTACGACGTCGAGGTCGGCACGGACGCCGAGGGTGAGCCCGTGCTGCGTGCCGTGGACGACTACGGTCTGCACACACGGCCGCTCGCCGACATCTCGGCGGACACGCCGGACTGGGGACCTTCCGGTCACGAGGGTTGGATCGGGTTCCAGCTCGACGAGGTGGTTCAGTCACCGGTGGGCGACCAGGCCGTCTGGGCCATCGGCGCGGACGCGCTCGGGCTGGGCAAGATCCGCATCGGCACCTCCGGCGCCGGCGACGGCGACCTGACCGACGTCGGGCCGTACGGCGGGTTCAAGGCGTTGAGCCTCGCCGTCTCGCCGCACGAGGCGACGGGCGAAGGTGGGGACACCGTCGCCGTGTCCTTCGTGACCCAGCACGAGGCGGGAGTCATGGTCTCCCAGGACGGGTTCGCCCACTGGACGACCTATCCCCACCAGCTGCGGATCAACCAGGTCGCCTTCGATCCCGAGACCCCGGAACGACTCTGGCTCGCCACGACGACCGGCCTGTACCGGTCGGACGACCTCGGCAGGACGATCATCCGGTTGACGGAGGACGACACGCGGTCGGTCTGGGTCGACCCGGCCGACACCGACCACGTGGTGGTCGGTGAGACGCCGGGCATCCGGGTCAGCACCGACGGCGGCGAGACCTTCGCGGAGGCCGAGGTGCCGAACACGTCCGCCGCGGTGGGCACGTTCGTGGCCGTCGAGGTGCCGGACGGCCCGGCCGCGGGCACCGAGCTCCTGGTCGCCGGCGCCGCTCGCTGGCGCCCGTACGGCCTGGCGGCCAACGGCGCCGGGGTGTTCGTCTCGGCCGACGGCGGCGCCACCTGGGCGTCGGCGTCCAAGGACCTCACGGCGATGTCGGTGCGGTCCCTGACCGTGAGCCCGGACGGCGCCTGGGTCTACGCCGGCACCGACGAGGGCGGCGTGCACCGCACCACGGTCAGTGCGCTGGTGCCCGCCGACCTGCTGCCCGCAGCGACCAGCACGCAGATCAAGGCGCCGTCCTCGGTCCGCCCGCTGGAGCCGTTCCTGGTGAAGGTCACCGTGTCCGCCGATGATGTGACGCCGTCGGGCCGGGTGACCGTCACGGTCGGCCGCGAGGGTGACCGGCACCCGTACGAGCGCACCGTGAAGCTGCGCCACGGCCGGGCCGACGTGCTGGTCCCGCCGCTGCTGCGGTCCGGTGGGTACACGATCACCGCGGAGTACGGCGGCACCGAGGACCTCGCTGCCTCGGAGGCGAGTACGAGCGTGGAGGTTCGCCGGTGAGCCTGAGACCCTGACCCGGTCGAAGGGCGGTCAGGAGGTCGGCTGTGCGCGGCCGGCCTCCTGACCTTGTCCGCGCTGAGAGTCGGCACGGTGGCGCCGTGCTACGGCAGGATCGTCGGTACGAGCCCTCCATCCACACCGAGCGCCCGGCCTGTCGTGGCCGAGGAGTAGTCAGACGCGAGGTAGGTCACCAGGTGTGCGACCTCCTCGGGCCGGATCAGCCGCCCGATGAGTGATCCGGCTACCCGGCCGTCCTCGATGAACCGGCCCTCCTGCTCCTCGCGGGACAGTCCCGGGTAGATGTCGTCCCACATGGCCAGGACGCCGTCGCTCAGGGTCGGGCCCGCGAGCACGCTGTTCACGGTCACTCCTGTGCCGGCGAGGGCCTGCGCGTAGCCGCGCGCCACCGCGAGCTGTGCGGTCTTCGTGGTGCCGTAGTGCACCATGTTGGTGGGTGGCTGGACACCCGCCTCGCTGGAGATGAACACGACTCTTCCCCACCCCCGCGCCGCCATCTCCTGGGCGTAGTGCCTGGTGAGCCGGATCCCGGAGAGAACGTTGATCTCGAAGAGCTCCCGCCACTCGGCGTCGTCGATCTCGAATACCGGGCGTGCCGGGAAGGCGCCAGTGTTGTTGACGAGGATGTCGACCCTGGGCAGCTCCGCGACAAGGCGTTCCGCGCCCTCCGCGGTGGCGACATCGGCGGCGATCCCGAGTCCGCCGAGCTCCTGCGCGACGGCCGTGACCCGCCCCTCGTCGCGGCCGTTGACCACTATGTTCGCTCCCGCTCGGGCGAGCGAGGTCGCGATCGCACGGCCGATGCCGGCACTGGAACCGGTCACGAGTGCTACCCGCCCGGTCAGGTCGATCCGCATCTGCGTATCCCTTCGATCTGCCTGATGGCATGTTGATCGGCTCGTGTGGACGGCTAGTTGATCGGTGCGTCGGCGTCGATCCAGTGCGGCTCCACCGGGAGTGCCGACGGCGCCATGCCCGTCTACGGCCCGTACACCGGTGGCTCCTAGCGTCGTGAGCGGTGGACCCACTCGGGACCCGCCGAACGCACTGGACAACAGGGAGCGGGATCATGATCAGGAAGAGACTCAAAGGCTTTGTCGCCGCCGCGGCGGCTTTCGTCGTCGCGAGCATCAGCTTGTTCGCCGTGACGACGGCGGAGGCCCACCCGAGCGGACACCACCACGCTCCGGCCGGCAAGCCGACGATCGTCCTCGTGCATGGCGCGTTCGCCGACGGCAGCGGCTTCAACGCGGTCAGCCGTCGGCTCACCGACGACGGTTACCCGGTTGTCGCAGCGGCCAACCCGCTCCGATCGGTCAGCTCCGACGCCGAGCAGCTCTCCGCCCTGCTCGACAGCATCGAGGGCCCGATCGTGCTGGTCGGGCACTCGTACGGCGGGCTGGTCATCTCCACGGCCGCCACCGGGAACGAGAACGTGAAGGCACTGGTGTACGTGGCGGCATACATCCCGGAGACCGGTGAGAACGCGGAGCAGCTGACGGGCATGTTCCCCGGGAGCACCGTCGGTGAGTCCCTCAAGGCCGTGCCGCTGTCGGACGGGGTGGTCGACCTCTACATCGATCCCGAGGTGTTCCATGAGCGGTTCGCGCCCGACCTGCCCGCCAAGGACGCCGCGCTCTACGCGATCACACAGCGCCCGGCCACCAACGTGGCACTCGGGGAGCCGGCCGCGGGCGAGCAGGCGTGGCACACGATCCCGAGCTACGCCCTGATCAGCGGCGCCGACAAGATCATCCCTCCGGCCGCCCAGAGGTACATGTCCCAGCGGGCGGGAGCAACGGTACAGACGGTCAGAGGGGCCTCGCACATGGTGTTCGCCTCCCGCCCGGACACGACCACGTCCTTCATCGAGCGGGCGGCCCGAGAGACCACCCGCTGACCTGTCGATCAACACACCCGCACGAAAGGAGGACGGGCCATGTCCGGTGCCGGTCCCGAGACCGGCGCCGGCGCAGTGGCGCCGGCGCTGAGCCCCGAGCAGTTCCGCCGCCTCGCCGCGTACGGCGAACGCGAGCAGGTCGCCGCGGGCGACGTCCTGTACGCCACCGGTGACCGGCGGTACGACCTGTTCCTGATCGAGTCCGCGATCGTCGACGTCGTGCGTGATGCCACGGGCACCGAGCCCGAGCACGTCGTGTATTCGCGGTGCCACGGAGACTTCACCGGGGAACTGAGCATGCTCACCGGGCAGTCGGTGTTCCTCACCGCACGGGTCAGACGCCCTGGCACCGTGGTCCGGGTCCGGGCGGAGAGCTTTCGCACGGTGCTCGGAGAGCAGGTCGACATCGCCGACGTGATCGTCGAGGCGTTCAGCGTCCGCCGCCGCCTCATCCAGGACACGGCGGGGAGCGTCCTGGAGATCATCGGAGCGCCCAACTCGGACCGGACACGGGCACTGCGGGCCTTCGCCGCCCGGCTGCTGCTGCCGCACCTGGTGCTGGAGGTGGACTCGATCCCCGCCCAGGCGCTCCTCGCCGCTCATGGCCTGGTCGCGGAGGACCTTCCTGTCGCGATCGTCTCGGACCGGGTCCTGCGCAGGGCGACTCCCCATGACGTCGCCGAGGCAACAGGACTCGCCTATGACGACTCGCGGCACGACGTGGACCTGGTGGTGGTCGGCGCCGGCCCCGCGGGGCTGGCGGCAGCCGTCTACGGGGCCTCGGAGGGACTCGTGACGGTGATACTCGACTCCGGAGCCGCGGGCGGACAGGCGGCGACCAGCTCGCGGATCGAGAACTATCTCGGGTTTCCGAGCGGCGTCAGCGGCGAGGAGCTGACGCGCCTGGCCCTGGTCCAGGCCCTGAAGTTCGGCGCGCAGCTGTACGCACCGTGCGACGTCATGGCGTTGGACGCGTCCGACCCGGCCGGACCCGTCCTGAGCGCGGCTGACGGTACGCATCTGCGGGCCCGGGCGGTGATCATCGCCAGCGGCGCCCGCTACCGCCGCCTCCCGGTACCACGTCTGGCGGAGTTCGAGCAGCTCGGACACGTTCGCTACTCGGCCACGGAGCTCGATGCCAGGGACTGCGTCACCCTGCCCGTGACGGTGGTCGGAGGCGCGAACTCAGCGGGACAGGCAGCTCTCTTCCTGGCGTCACGCGGTTCGCTGGTCAACCTGGTGGTCCGCGGCGACAGCATCCGGCAGAGCATGTCCACGTACCTGGCCAGGCGGCTCGAGGCCCACCCCATGGTGCAGGTCAGGACCCGGACGCAGGTGGTCGGACTGACCGGCGACGACGAGCTCCACGGCGTCGTCCTGCGCACGACAGGCACCGCCGACCGCGAGCTGCGCAGCCATACCCTGTTCTGCTTCATCGGCGCGGACCCGGACACCGACTGGCTCCCCGGCCTACAACGAGACGCCCACGGGTTCCTGCTCACCGGCACTCGCGTGGACCCAGGCGATCCTGCCCCACCCGCCCCGGTGCTCCCGTTCCAGACCAGCCTCCCGCGCGTCTTCGCCGCCGGCGACGTGCGGGCCGGATCCGTCAAGCGGGTCGCCTCGGCCGTGGGGGAGGGAGCCGGCGCCGTCGCCTCCGTCCACCTGATGCTCGCGCAGCAACGAGGCGCGACGGCGTGAGACGCGGCCGTCGGTTCAGCGCAGCCGGTCGAGCCAGTCGGACGGTAGGCGGTCCAGGGGCGCCGGGCTCGGCTGTTCGAGAGGGCGGCTGTCCGGAGGGGCAAGCCGTGGCCCGGGGACCGATCGGTCGGTGCGATAGTCGTAGAACCAGTCCTCACCCGGCTCGAAGCTCTGGATGATCGCATGACCGGTCTCACGCGCGTGCCGCGACGCGTGGCCGGCCGGCGAGCTGTCGCAGCACCCGACAGTGCCACACGTGGCACACCTTCTCAGGTGCAGCCACCAACCAGTTCCGGTCGACAAGCACTCTTGGCAGCCCAGACCACTGGGCGGCACACCGACGACGATCAGCGGGTCGAACTGCTCTGTCATGGTGTCGTCTCCTTCGTCAGGTCCGTGACCGGGCTTCCACGCGCTCTGGTCACATGTGCATCGTGTACTCGAGGGCGCTCGCGATCTCGAGCAGCCCGGCCTCACCCCATCGAGGCGCGACGAGCTGCACGCCTACGGGGAGCCCAGCTGAATCTGTACCTGCGGGCAACGAGATGGCCGGTAGGCCCGCCAGCGAGACGCAGTAGGTGTACCGCACGAACGTCTCGAACGTGCCGACGTCCCGTCCGTTGTGCCGCATGGTCTCGTCCTGAGCGATCGGGGAAGCCGTTGCGGGTGTGGTCGCGGTGAGCAGGACGTCCACGTCGGCGAAGACGTCGGCGAAAGCACGGCGCAGCCTGGGGATGGTGGTGGCCAGCGTCTCGGCGTACCGGAAGGCGGGGACCGGATCCGGATCCGGACCGACCTGAGCGGCCAAGGCCGTACGGACGTCCGCGCCGAAGCGGTCGAGACCGGCGAGCACTCCGCCGTCGATCCCCGCGGTGCGCAGGGCTCTCTCCGTGAGGACCACCGCCTCCGGGATGACGGTCACGAAACCCTGCGCGGTGGCCGCCTCGGCCTCTGTAACCGTCACCGGCACGAGCGTCGCCCCGGCCTCTTCCAGAGCTCGCTGGGTCCGTGCCAGCACGCGGTCGACCTCCGGTGAGTTGTCCGCGGAGAGAAACCCGTCGGGAATCCCGATCCGCGCGCCCCGGAGCCGCCGGGCGCCCGCCTCGGCCCCGCCGGGGACTCCCGCTCCGGGAGGCTCGTGCGTCGCGTCCGGGTCGAGCGGGTGCGGGCCTGAGGTCATCACGCGCAGGAGCGCGGCGGTGTCCGCGACCGTACGGGCGATGGGTCCCACGACGTCGCAGGTCCAGGACAGGCCGAACATCCCCCCGCGGCTCACCCGTCCGAGGGTGGGTTTGAGGCCCACCACGCCGCACAAGGCCGCGGGGATGCGCACGGACCCGCCGGTGTCGGTACCGATGGCCGCCGAGCACAGGCGCGCGGCGACCGCGGCGCCCGACCCACCGCTGGATCCGCCGGGGATGCGCAGGGGGTCGTAGGGGTTGTGCACCGCACCGTAGTGCGGGTTGTTGCTCGTGATGCCGAACGAGCACTCGTGGAGGTTCGTCTTGCCGAGCACGAGCGCACCGGCCGACCGGAGCAGCCGGACAACGGTGGCGTCGTGCGCCGGGATGAACTCTCCCAGCACCGCGGTGCCGTTGGAGGTGACCGTTCCCGCCGTGAAGAGGTTGTCCTTGACCGCCACCGGGACGCCGTGCAGGGGGCCCAGGGGCCGCCCTGCCGCACGCATGCGGTCGAGCCGGGTCGCGTCGGCCAGCGCATCCTGTCCGCGCGAGAGGATGTAAGCGTTCAGGGTCTCGTGCCGGTCCAGTGCGTCGATCCGTTCCAGGTACATCCGGGTCAGCTCGAGGCTGGACAGGTCGCCGCGACCTATCGCCGCCGCCTGCTCGAGCATCGTCGCCGACACCTCGGCGGCGTACGGACCCGACTCGGCGACAGGCGGCGGCGGGACAGGACCGCGGCTGCCGGCCGGCGAAGATGCTCCGGGCACCGGGTCACCCCCCTGTGTTCCGCACGAGCGAGATCAGCTCCATGGCCGCCAGCCCGGAGGAAGCCGGGTTCTGGCCGGTGATCAGCATCCCGTCGACGACGACGAGCGGCTTGAAGTCGCGCACCCTGGAGAAGACGGCGCCCTGGGCGACGAGCTCGTCCTCCACGAGGAAGGGCACGACCCGGGTCAGTCCCATCGCCTCTTCCTCACTGTCGGTGAACCCGGTGATCTGTAGGTTGGCCGCCAGTGGGCTACCGTCCAGGGCAGTTGCGTGCCGCATGGTTCCTGGCGCATGGCACACCAGCGCCAGAGGCCTTCTGGCCGTGACCATGTGTTCGATCAATGCGATCGATGTCAGGTCCTCGGCCAGGTCCCAGAGCGGGCCGTGACCGCCCGGGTAGAAGACGGCGTCGTAGTCACCGACCGAGACCGAGTCCAGACGAACGGTCGCGCTGAGCTGCTGCTCGGCGTCGTCGTCGGCCTCGAACCGCCGCGTCTGGTCGGTCTGGTAGTACGGCTCGTTGCTCTTCGGGTCCAGCGGTGGGCGCCCGCCCCGGGGAGAAGCCAGAGTGATGTCCCACCCGACGTCCCGGAAGTGGTAGTAGGGCGTCGCGAGCTCCTCGAGCCAGAACCCGGTCTTGCGCCCGGTGTCGCCCAGCTCGTCGTGCGAGGTCAGCACGATCAGGATCTTCATGCCCCGCACGCTAGGGCGGCGTACTGGACAGACCGTTGACGGAGCGTGGATGGCTGATGGATCGCACCGCTCCGGACCCTGGAGGACCCTGGACGGCCGGCGACGAGACAGGGTGAAACCGCTGCCTATGAGGTGGCGGTCCTCCCCGGACCGCGTTGAGATTAACTCGTGGTGTCGTTCGATGCTTGTGCACGCATCGCCGAGTTGCCCCGTACGACGCAGCATCTGCTGCTCGCGGTCGCGGCCGCGGCGCCCGAAGACCTGCCTCTGTTCCTCGGCTCGCTGCCGGACGGCGCCCTGGAAGAGCTGGAGCTGGCGGAGGACGAGGGGCTGGTCCGGCTGGATGGCGCCGGCGCCGCGCCCCTGCGATGGTCCGACCCGGATGTTCCGCGGCGGCTCTACGACACGGCGAGGTTCACGGAGCGCCGACGTGCCCACCTGACCCTCGCGGATGCGCTCAGCGGGCGCGGTGACCGGCGAGCGTGGCATCTCGCCGCCGCCACGCTCGGGCCGGACGACGAGGTGGCCACCGCACTGGAGGACGGCGCCGAGGCTGCGCGGCTGCATGCGGGCTGGGCGGCCGCCGCCCGGATGCTGGAACGGTCCGCCGAGCTGTCGACGGAGCCGCGGGCCGCGGCTCGGCGCTACCTGCTGGCCATGCGGGCGGCCATCTTCGCGGGTGACGGCCCCTGGGTGGGCCGGCTCGGCGCCCGGGCGGGTGAGCTCACGGACGATCCCGCCGCTGCCCTCGAGGCCGCGCTGGCGTCGGGATGGGCGCTTGCCCGCACCGACCGGCACGGCGAGGCCGTCACCATGCTCACCGCCGTGGCGGTCCGCGCGGCCGACACGGGCAACAGCGAGCTCGCCTGGTCGGCCCTGCCGCCCGCCGCCGTGGCGGCCTACTACTCGGGACAGGCCGCGCACCGTGAGCAGCTGACCATGGCGCTGGGCGTCTTGAGCCGGCGGCCCGCGGCACGTTCCCGCGGTGCGAGTGCTCCGGGAGCGGACTCGCCGCTCCTGGCGGCCGCAGCGACAGCGCCGCCGGCGTTCGTCCCGGCCGGTGGCGCGGAGGAGGAGGCCGGCCAGTCCGACTCCCCGCAGGCGACCTGGCTGACCGCCGCCCTCGACCCGGTCGGGTCGGCGAAGGAGGTCGAGGCCGTGCTGACGGCCAAGGGCCATCCCGCGGGACTGGACCAGGTCACCTTGAACCAGCTCGGCGGCGCCGCATGGGCGGTCGACCAGACCAAGTACGCCGTGACCGCACTGCGGACGTTTCTCGACCGCCAGGACCACACGGCGCTCGGCGGCGTCAACGCGCTGGTGTCGAACACGCTGGGCACCGTGCTGCGCGACAGCGGAGCCTGGGACGCTGCGACCGTGGAGTACGGTGACGCGCTGCGGGTCGCGCGGAACACCGGCATGGACATGATCCGGCGTGCCGCAGAGGCTGACCTGGCGATCATCGCCGCGCTGCGGGGTGAGCCCGACGAGGCCCGCGCGCTGGTGGCGAGGTCGCTGGTCGGCCTCGACCCGGACGCGAGCCGCGCGGTCGCGGTGATCGCCCGCCGGGCACTGGGCCTGGCCGCCCTGGCCGACGGCGACCACGAGCGTGCCCACGACGTGCTGCGCCTGATCCTGGACGACTCCGGGGAGCCGGTGCACCCGCACCTGTCGTTGTACGGAGTGGTGGACCTGGTGACCGCGTGCCTGCGCACCAGGCGCTACGCCGAAGGACAGGAAGCGGCGGCGGCCTTCCGGCGTGTGGCGGGGCACGGGTCCGTCCGGCTGCGGATGCTGGTGGAGCACGCCGCGGCGCTCACGGCCGCTGCGGTGGACGAGCACGGCGACCGGGGGCAGGCCGACGTCCACTTCGATATCGCGCTCGCAGACCCCGAGACCGCGACGTGGCCGTTCGAACGCGCTCGCGTCCAGCTGGACCTCGGCGCCTGGCTGCGCCGGCAGCGCCGGGTCACCGAGGCGCGTCCGCACCTGACGGAGGCCCACGACACGTTCGAGCGTCTCGGCGCGGTTCCGTTCGCGCGGTGGGCCGGCGCCGAGCTGCGGGCGGCAGGAGTCCGCGCCGGCTCGTGGGGACACGGCCCCGCGGATTCTCCAGGTCCCGCTCCCGGCAGCCCGGGACCCCTCGCCGAGCTCACCCCGCAGCAGCGCCGGATCGTCGTGATGGCTGCGGGCGGGCTCACCAACCGGGAGATCGCCGAGCGGCTGTACCTGTCGCCACGGACGGTCGGGATGCACCTGTACCGGGTCTTTCCGCGGCTGGGCGTCACGAGCCGGGCACAGCTGCGGGACGTCGTCGACCCATCTTCCGGGCCTGACGGGGACGGGTGACGCGCCCAGGTGTAGTCACCTGACAGAAGCCGAGGCGCTGCCTTCGGGCAGATGCTGGTGCGTACCGGCTTCTGCCGCAGGACACGTTCGCTGGCTCTACCGAGGACGCTGATGAGAGTGGGCGTGACGACACTGTCGGCCGCAGCAGATGCGGAGGCCTTCCCGGTGCGCGGCGCTGCGCTGCGGATCCAGATCCTCGGCCCGCTGCGGCTGTGGCACGGTGGGGTCGAGGTGGACACCGGTCCGCGCCAGCAGGCCTACCTGCTGGCACTGCTGGCGGCGCATCACGGCTTGCCCATCAGCAAGTCCGAGCTGGTCGACCTCATCTGGGGGGACAGCGCACCGGAGAGTGCCCTCAACGTGATCCACAAGTACGTCGGCATGCTGCGACGTCTGCTGGAGCCGACCCTGCCCACCCGGGGGACGAGCTCGTACCTGGTGCGCCGAGGTGGCAGCTACTTGTGCACGGCCGGATCCGAGACGCTGGACCTGGCGATGTTCAGGGAACTGGTGGACGCCGCCCAGGGCGCCCTGGGCCGCGAACGGCACGAAGAGGCGTTCGACGGCTTCGAGCGTGCCCTGCTGCTCTGGCACGGCTGCGCCGGGGACGGACTCGTCCACCAGCCCGACGCGCTGCCGGTGTTCGCGGGGCTCGACGACGAGTTCTTCCGGGCGTGCACCGCCGCGGCCGATCTTGCCGTGGCGCTCGGCCGCCCCGACCGGGTGCTCGCACCCTTACGGCTCGCGGCGTCGATAGGCCCCCTGCACGAGCCGGTCCAGGCCAGCCTCGTCACCACGCTGGGTGCGGTCGGCCGCCAGGCCGAGGCCCTGTCGCTGTACCACGATGTCCGCACCCGGCTGGTCGAGGAGCTCGGCATCGACCCGGGTGCTGCGCTCGAGCTGGCGCACCAGCGGGTGCTCTCGCAGGATCTCGCACCAACGGTCGTCGGGCCGGTGCTGACGTCCGGGCCGGTCCCCGCGCCGGCCGCGACAGCGCCCCGGGTGCCGCCTCCCGGCACCGCCCCGGTCGGTCGGTCGGTCGAGCTCACGGCTCTCCGGGACACGGTGGCGCGGGCCGCGGGGGGAGGCACGGGCGTGGTCGTCGTCGAGGGCGAGGCCGGCGTCGGCAAGACCTGCCTGCTGGACGCGGCGGCGGGCGAGGCGCGCGACCAGGACTGTCTCGTGACCTGGGGCCGGTCGTCGGACAGCGACGGCGCCCCGTCGCTGTGGCCGTGGCTGCAGATCATCCGCACGCTCCTGGACGGCCTGACCGCCACCGAGCAGGAGCCGTGGCGCGCCGGCGGGCTCGCGCGGCTGCTGGAGCCGTGCGACGACGTCCTGGCCGGCCAGGACCCTGCGGGCGGCAGCGGCCAGTTCGTGCTGTTCGAGGACGTCGTCGCGCTGATCGCGCACGTCTCGGCGCGGCGACCCGTGGTGATCGTCCTCGACGACCTGCAGTGGGCGGACGCCGCCTCGCTGCACCTGGTCGCTCACCTGGTCTCCCGGCTGCCGTCCGGCACCGCCGTCCTCGGAGCGCTCCGGGACCACGCGCCCACGCCGCCGCACCTGGCGCGGACGCTCGCGGCGATGAGCCGCTCCTCGGTCCATCGTCGACTGCATCTCGGCCCGCTCGGGCCCGACGACGTGGCGGAGCTGATCCACCGCGAGACCGGGCAGGTTCCCGCTCCCGGGGCCGCCCGCCACATCCACGCGCGCACCGCCGGCAACCCGTTCTTCGTCCAGGAGCTGGCGCGGCTGCTCGTCCGCGAGGACCAGCTCACCAGCGGCCCGGCGTGGAGCGAGGGGGTACCGACGTCCGTGCGTGACGTCGTCCGCGACCGGATGGCCGGCCTGGACGGCGCCACGACGTCGCTCCTCGAGTGCGCCGCCCTGATCGGCCGGGACGTGAACCTGAACCTGCTCGCCCGCGTCGCGAAGATCGACGTCGGCACCTGTCTCGTGAGACTGGAGCCCGTCCAGGCGCTGGGTTTCCTGGTGCCGACGCCGGGGGATCCCTGCTCGGTCCGCTTCGCGCACGACCTGGTGCGGGAGTCGATCTCCGGAGCGACGTCGCCGCGACACGCCGCCCGTCTGCACCTGCGGCTGGCGGACGCGCTGGAGCGGACGGAACCCGACGGGGAGTGGGTGCCCGAACGGGTGGCTCACCACCTGTGGGCGGCCGGCCCGCTGGCCGAACCGGCGCGCACCGCGGCGGCGCTGGTGCGCTCGGGCCGGCGCGCCGCCTCCAGGTCCGCCCTGGAGACCGCCGAGCAGCAGCTGCGGCTGGCCGCGCAGGTCTCGCGCACCGCGGGTCTGGCCGAGGCCGAGCTGGCCGCGCTCTCGGAGCTCACGGCCGTCGTCGGGATGCGCTCGATGTACGCGGGCGCGGAGCAGGGGCTGCTCGAGCGAGCCGAGCACCTGGCCCGCACGCTGGGTCGGGAGGTCGAGGCCGCCGGGATCCTCTACTCCCGCTGGGCGTCGTTGGCGCAGGGCATCCGCCTCGACGAGAGCGGGCCGCTGGCGCGGCGGCTGCTCAGCCTCGGTGAGGCGTCGTCGCAACCGATCGTGCGCACCTACGGGTTGCAGGCGTGGGGGATCCACCAGTGGGACATCGGCAACATCGGCGCCGCCTACCAGTACCTCACCAGGTCGGAGCAGACCCTCCTGACCGACTGGGTCAGCAGGGCGGCCAACCCCGTCCAGTACGGTCTCCAGCTGCTCATGACCGGCATGCAGGCGGAGACCACGGTGCTGCACGGCCGGACGGCAGACGGGCTGGCGCTCCTGGACCGGCTGGAGAACGCCGGTGACGACCGGTACACCGTGACCGTGTGGGCCACGATGTCCGCGCGGACCGCGGTGCTGGTGGGGGACCCGGCCATGGCTCTGGACGCGGCAGACCGGGGCATCGCCGTCGACCCCGACCTCTCCTACGGCTTCCTGGGCACGTACCAGCGGCTGGCGCTGTGGTGGGCACGAGCGGTCACCGATCCCGCGCACGCAGCCGACGCCGCGGTGGAGGCCGAGCGGATCGTCGAGGCGAGGCTGTGCGATCCCGTGCGCTCGTGCGTCAGCACCTGGTACACGCTCCTCGGTGACATGTGGCTCGCCGCTGGGCAGGTGCAGCGGGCGGTGGCTGCCCTGGACCGGGCGGACCACTACCTGCGCGGGTACGGCCAGCGCTATGCCGAGGGGCTGCTCCTGCTGACGCGCGCCCGCCTGCTGCGCGCACAGGGAGAGCCGGACGCCGTCGTCCGGGCCGTCGCGCAGAAGGCCCGGAAGGTCGCTACCGAGCAGGAGGCGTACCTGTTCGTCCAGCGCACCGATGCGTTCCTCGCGCAGCTGGACAGGCGCCTCCGGCACTGAACGGTTCCACTCGCGTTCTACTGGTCGTCAAGAGAGCGAACCTAGCGTGGTGCGGGTCGGAATGTCCCTTCTGCGCAGATGAGGTCAGCGATGAGACGCCACGTCATGTTCATCCATGGTCTGTGGATCCACTCCACATCCTGGGAGCCATGGCAGGAGCACTTCGGCAAGGAGGGTTACGAGACCCTCGCACCGGGCTGGCCGGGTGACCGTGAGACGCCCGAGGCCACACGATCCGACCCGACCGGGATGGTCGACATCGGTGTCGACCGGGTCACCGACGCCTACGCCGAGACGCTCGCCGGCCTCGGGGCTCCGCCCATCGTCGTCGGGCACTCCTTCGGGGGGCTCGTCGCCCAGCAGCTCCTCGCGCGCGGGCAGGCGGCGGCCGCCGTCGCGATCTCCCCGGCACCGATCAAGGGCATCCGGGTGGTGCCGCTGAGCCTGCTGCGCTCCAGCTTTCCGGTGCTGTCCCACCCGGGGAACAGGCATCGGACCGTTGCCCTGTCCGCGAAGCAGTTCGCCTACTCCTTCGGCAACGCGCTGCCCCGGGCCGAGTCCGACCAGCTGTACGAGCGAGTCGCCATCCCCGGGCCGGGACGCCCGCTGTTCGAGGCGTCCTCGGCCAACCTCACCCCGAACGCGCCCACGGCCGTGGACACGCGCCGTGCCGGCCGCGGACCGCTGCTGCTGATGGCCGCGGGCAGGGACCACACCGTGCCCGCCGTCGTCGTCAAGGCCGCTTACAAGCTCTACTCCGCCTCGACCGCGGACACGGAGCTGGTCGAGTACCCCGAGCGCGGGCACAGCGCCCCGTTCGACAAGGGCTGGCGCACGCTCGCGGACGCGGCTCTGGACTGGCTCGCCCGGCGGGGTCTGTAGGCCCGCGCCCAGGGTGCTTCCACCGGCCGTCAACAGCGGCCCTCGACGATCGACGAGCAGAGCCGAGGACCGCACGGTCCTGGCGCACCAGCGAGAGAGGCACGACGATGAGCACCTTCACGACCCCGGACGGCACCGAGATCTTCTACAAGGACTGGGGCTCCGGACAGCCGATCATGTTCAGCCATGGGTGGCCGCTGTCCGCGGACGACTGGGACAACCAGATGCTGTTCTTCAAGGACCACGGGTTCCGCGTGATCGCCCACGACCGGCGCGGTCACGGGCGGTCGGCCCAGCCTGCCGGCGGGCACGACATGGACCACTACGCCGACGACCTGGCCGCGCTCGCCGAGCACCTCGACATCCGCGACGCCGTCCACGTCGGGCACTCCGCGGGTGGTGGGGAGGTGACGCGCTACATCGGCCGCCACGGGGAGGACCGGGTTGCGAAGGTGGTGCTGATCAGCGCCGTCACCCCCTCGACCGCGCTGTCCGACGCCAACCCGGACGGTCTGCCGCAGTCCGCGTACGAAGGGCTGCAGGCCCAGCTCGCCGCCAGCAGGGCGAGCTTCTTCCGAGAGCTGCCGGCCGGCCCGTTCTACGGCTTCAACCGCCCGGGCACGGAGACCGTCGACGCGATCGTGGACAACTGGTGGCGCCAGGCCATGATGGGTGCCGCCAACGCCCAGTACGACTGCGTGTTCGCCTTCGCGCGCGAGGACTACTCCGAGGACCTGGCCCGGATCAGCGTGCCCGTCCTGGTGATGCACGGCGAGGACGACCAGATCGTGTCGTACGCGGACACGGCGCCCCGTGCCGTGAAGCTGGTGCGCAACGGCACGCTGAAGTCCTACCCCGGGTTCCCGCACGGCATGCCGACCACCCAGGCGGAGACGATCAACGCGGACCTGCTGGCGTTCATCCGGTCGTGACGGGGGTCGTGCGGCGGTCAACCGTTTCTGCACCGCCCGTTCAGAGCGGCTCCGTAGCGTCCAGGTCATGAGCACACATCACCGCTATGCCGTCGTGGACGGTCGGCGGCTGTTCTACCGCGAGGCAGGACCGCCCGACGGCCCGACGCTCGTGCTGCTGCACGGCTTCCCGAGCAGCTCGTCCATGTTCCGTGGACTGATCCCTCGCCTGGCCGACCGGTGGCATCTCGTGGCGCCCGACCTGCTGGGCTTCGGCCTGTCCGACGCCCCGCCGGTCGGCGAGCTCACCTACACGTTCGACACCCTCGCCGACCTGACGGCCGGCCTGCTCGATCAACTGGGCGTCCACCGGTACGCCGTGTACGTCCAGGACTACGGTGCTCCGATCGGATGGCGGCTGGCGCTCCGCGATCCCTCGGCGATCAGTGCGGTGATCGGCCAGAACGGCAACGCCTACGTCGAGGGCCTGCAGACTGAGTTCATCTCGGCCGCCCAGGCCTACTGGTACGAACAGACACCGGAGACCGAGGCGGGGGCGCGGCAAGCCCTCACCCTGGAGCTGACCCGCTGGCAGTACCTGACCGGAGTGGCCGACGAGACGCTCGTCGACCCCGCGACGTGGACCTACGACTTCGCGCTGCTGTCCCGGCCGGGCAACGACCTGGTGCAGCTCGCCCTGTTCCAGGACTACGGCACCAACCCCAGGCTCTACCCGGAGGTCCAGCGCTGGTTCCGGGAGAGCCAGGTGCCGCTGCTGGCGGTCTGGGGCCGTGGCGACCCGATCTTCGGTCCCGACGGCGCCCGGGCCTTCACCAACGATCTGCCGGCCGCGCAGGTGCACCTCCTGGATGGCGGGCACTTCCTCCTGGAGAGCGCTCTGGACGAGGTGGTGCCCCTCATCCGTTCGTTCCTGTCGGCCTCGCTGTGAGAGCTGGGCGCCTCGCAGCGGACTGGCGCAACAGAACAGACCGGCCGGCCATGGAGATCATGGCCGGCCGGTCTGCTCATACGGCGCTCAGCATCCGCTCGAAGCTGGGTGTGCTGGAGAACGGGTCGGCGGGCTTGGTGTGCTCGCCGCGGGCGAGCACGAGGGTCGCGAGGGCCCGGCCGGCGCGCTCGATGCGTTGCGGCAGGGAGCTGCCCCCGTCGTCGTGCCCGGTGCCCGCGGCCTGTGCCCAGTCGTCGGTGGCTGCGAAGACGGACGTGGTGACGACGTCGGCCCGCAGGTAGGTGAACAAGGGGCGCAGGGAGTACTCCAGGGCGAGGGAGTGGCGGGGTGTGCCGCCCGTCGCGCCGAGCAGGACGGGCATGCCGGTGAGGGCTTCCTTGTCGAGGATGTCGACGAACGACTTGAACAGCCCCGAATACGTGGTGGTGAACAGCGGGGTGACGGCGATGACGGCGTCAGCCCGGGTGATCGTGTCGATCGCGTCGGCGAGGTCGCCGGTGGGGAACCCGGTCAGCATCGCGTCGATGATCGCGTGGCCGTGGTCACGCAGCTCGACCACCTGCACGCTCACGTCCTGGCCCAGGGCTTCCAGCTCGCGCACCGTGGCGTCCGCGAGACGGTCCGCGAGCAGGCGCGTGGAGGAGGGCTGTCCCAGCCCGGCGTGCACGACCGCGATCGTGCGGCGGGTCGATCCGTCGGTCTTGAAGTCGGTCATGACAGGACCTCTGTTTCCTCGGCCAGTGTTTCCTCGGCCAGCGTGCCGGTGTACTCGTCCCCGCCGTCACCGACGTGCGTGGCGCCGGTCGCACCCTTCGCGCGGGCCGCGGCGACCCGCTCGGCGTGCGTCGGGGGGTTGGCCGGGACGTCGGCGGGGCGCTTGGCGTCGGCGATCTTGCGCAGCTGCGGCACGACGTCGGAGGCCAGCAGGTCGATCTGCTCCAGGACCGTCTTCAGGGGCAGGCCCGCGTGGTCGACGAGGAAGAGCTGGCGCTGGTAGTAGCCGACGTCGTCGATGAACGACCCGTACCGGTCGATGACCTGCTGCGGGGACCCGACGGTCAGCGGGGTGTCGCGCGTGAAGTCCTCCATGGAGGGACCGTGCCCGTAGACGGGCGCGTTGTCGAAGTACGGACGGAACTCGTCCCACGCCGCCTGGCTGTTCTTGCGGATGAACGCCTGCCCGCCCAGGCCCACGATCGCCTGGTCCGCGCGCCCGTGGCCGTAGTGCTCGAACCTTTGCCGGTAGAACGCGATCATCTGCTGGGTGTGGCTCATCGGCCAGAAGATGTTGTTGTGCAGGAACCCGTCACCGTAGTACGCGGCCTGCTCGGCGATCTCCGGGGAGCGGATCGAGCCGTGCCACACGAACGGCGGCACACCGTCCAGCGGGCGCGGGGTGGCGGTGAAGCCCTGCAAGGGGGTGCGGAACTTGCCCTCCCAGTCCACGACGTCCTCGGTCCACAGCTTGCGCACGAGCGCGTAGTTCTCGATCGCGAGCGCGATGCCCTGGCGGATGTCCTGCCCGAACCACGGGTAGACCGGGCCGGTGTTACCACGCCCCATCATCAGGTCCATCCGACCGTCGGAGATGACCTGGAGCATCGCGTACTCCTCGGCGATCCGGACCGGGTCGTTCGTCGTGATCAGCGTCGTCGCCGTGGACAGGGTGATGTTCTTCGTCACGCCCGCGAGGTAGCCGAGCATCGTGGTCGGGCTGGAGGCCACGAACGGCGGGTTGTGGTGCTCACCCGTGGCGAAGACGTCCAGGCCCGCCTCGTCGGCGTGCTTCGCGATGGTGAGCATCGCCTTGACGCGTTCGGTGTCGTCCGGGGTATGTCCCGTGGTCGGGTCCGTCGTCACGTCGCTGACACTGAAGATCCCGAACTGCATGATGCCTGTGCTCCTTGCTTGGATGATCGGTTCGATGTATCTGCATCGACTGATGGGTTCAACTCGGTGAGCGCTCGATATATTCCGCGCAAGCAGTTAGCGCGCAAGCGATCTGGCCAGGCGTCCTCGGGTGGACTCCTGGGAAGGGCCTACTTCTTTGCGTCCCTGTTGGCCCGGTACAGCTCCGTCATCGCCTCTGCGACCATGCGCGCGCGCTCGGGCCCCAGGACTCCCACGAACTGGTCCCGGTTGACGTCGCTCACCAGGCGGGCCAGGTCGGTGGCGACCTTGGTGCCGTCAGCGGTCAGCTCGAGGTAGGTGATGCGGCGGTCGTCGACACAGGGCACCCGTGCGACCAGGCCGCGGTGGACGAGCTTGTCGGCGATCTTGGTGTAGCCGCCGCTGGTGAAGGCGGCTGCGCGGGCGAGGGTCGCCATCGGCGCGCGGTGGTCGGGGTCGCGGTGCAGGTTGAGCAGCGTCTCCGCCTCGGCCTCGCTGAGGTCGAAGGCGGACTTGATGAGCGCGTGGAGCTTCCGGTTCGTCACGGCGAAGCCCTTGATCACGCGGCCCCAGAGCTGAACCGCCTCGGCGTCGTGAATCTCGGTCGGTGTGTCTGTGGTGGTGCTGGTCATGAGATCTGTCTCCGCTCTCCTACGTGACCACATTAGTTTGCGCGGAAGATGATTGCCAGGTCCGGCACTCGTGACCCACCTCACGCCGTGCCCCGCGCTGGTTGTGGGCGAGCGCTCAGCTTCGCGGTGGACGGTCAGCCGTTGCCGACCGGTCGCGGGGTTCGGGCATTGACCACGAGCGCGGCCACGGCCAGGACGAGCACGACGCCGATGACCGCGGTGGTGGCGCCGGTCAGCCCCAACGGGCCGCTCAGAGCGCCGATGGTCAGGACGGGCACGGCGAGGCCGCTCTGCGCGGCGATGAAGTAGGCGGCGACCGACTTGGCGTGGCTCTCGTGCGGTACTGCTCGGCTGAGCTGACCGAGGCCACCCAGGAAGCTGAGCCCTGCGCCCACACCGCCGATGACGGTGCCGAGCCCGAAGAGAGCGAGGTTCGCCAGCAGGAACCCGGTCAGGACCAGGCCCAGGGAGAGGATCAGCAGGGGCAGGCCGCGCAGGATCGACCAGCGCGGCTCCCGGCCGCGGAACACGAGCTGGGCGGTGACGCCGACCTCGAACAGGATGAACGTGGCAAGACCGGCGACCAGGAGGTTGTCCACGTCCAGGGTCTCGCGGATGAAGCGGGGGGTCAGGCTGGAGAACAGCCCGAGCAGGGTGAAGGTGGGGAAGACCGCGACAGCCGAGCGCAGGTAGATGGACCGGGCCGCGCGAGGCACCCCGACCCGGGGCGCCCAGCTGATCTTGGCCACCCGCCGGGGGTTGGTCTCCGGGACGAACAGCGTCAGCAGAGTGATGGCTGCCACCAGGGTGATGAAGACGGCGAAGATCAGGGTGCTGGGCGCCGGCAGGTACTCGGCGAAGAAACCGGCGACCAGGGGACCCAGGCCCAGTCCGCCCATGTTGGCCGCGGTGGAGACCACGGCCGGGATGGCCTTGTTCGGCCCGGGGTAGACCTCGGCCAGCGCGGCGGTCGCCGCGGAGGTGATCAGACCGACGCCGACGCCGCTGAAGAACCGCCCGGCCAGGAGCATCGGCACGTTGGCTGCGAAGAGGAAGAACAGGGTGGACGCGACGGTGATGCCCAGGGCCGCGAGGGCGAGAGGGCGGCGTCCGACCTGGTCGGACAGGCCGCCGAAGAAGATCAGGGCGAGCAGGGTGCCCAGGACGTAGATCGCGAAGATCCACGTCGTGGTCGCGGCCCCGAAACCGAGGTCGGCGCCCCAGAGGGTGTACAGCGGGATGGGGATGGTGCCGCCGGTGGTGAGCAGGGCGAAGGTCGCCGCGATGACGGCGAAGGACGTCCCGCGGCCGATGCGGTCGGAAGGGGCCATGTCAGGATTCCGTTCGGGAAGGGTTCGGGGTGTGCAGGACCAGACGCGCGGTCAGTCCCGCCCCGGCCCCGATGACGATGGCGCCCAGGCCGAACCAGGGCACCAGGTGGTCGAACCCGAGGAGGGCGTCGACCGAGTAGGCGCCGGGGCCGGTGAAGGCCAGCGCCGAGGCGATGGTGATCAGCACGAGGGGGAACTCGTAGCCGTCGTGCTGGACCCACAGGCCGTTCTTGACCTTGACGGTCGCGGCGACCGTCATGACGCCGATGGCAGCCATGGCGGCCGCCGGGGTGGCCAGCCCGGCGGCGAGGAAGAGACCGGACCCGAGCTGGCCCAGGCCCGCGGCCAGCGCCGTGACAGCGCCCCCGCGGAACCCGTCGGACCGGAACTCCTCGATCCCGCCCCGCAGGCCGTGCCCGCCGAAGCGGTAGGAGATCTTCTGCATCCCGTGTCCAGCCAGCAGCACGCCGGTGATCACGCGAAGCAGCAGCAGTCCGATGTCGATGCTCATGGTCCGGTCTCTTCACTCGTCTCGGGCAGTGGTGGGCGTCAGCCGGCAGCGTTGGCGCCGGTCATGTCGCCGACGTAGTACATGCCCAGGCCGTACGAGCCGCCGTGGGCCTTGACGACCTCCGACACACCGGCGTAGGTCTCTCCACGGGCCCAGTCGCGCTGCAGCTCGAGGAGCACCTGGACCCAGGTGACCGTGGTGGCGCCGGCCTTCTCCATACGGGTCAGGGCGTGCTCGTGCGCCGCGGTGCTGACACCACCGGAGGCGTCGGCCACGACGTAGACCTCGTAGCCCTGGGCCAGGGCCGACAGGGCCGGAAGCACCAGGCACACCTCGGTCCACAGGCCCGACAGGATGATCTTCTTGCGGCCGGTGGCCTTGATCGCGTCCACGACCGCCTGGTCCTCCCAGGCGTTCATCGTGGTGCGGTCGATGATCTCCTGGCCGGGGAAGACCTCGGCGAGCTGCGGCATCAGGTTGCCGGAGAACGACTGGGCCGCGACCGTGGTCAGCACGGTGGGCACGCCGAACACCTTGGCGGCCTTGGCCAGGCCGACGGTCGAGTTGATGATCGCCGTGCGGTCGGCGCTGCCGACACCGAAGAACATCTGCGGCTGGTGGTCGACGAAGAGGAACACGCTGTTGTCGGGCGTGATCAGGTCGTCGCTGGGGCCCGCGGTGACGGTGTTGATGTTGAGCTGGGTCACTTCTGTTTCTCCTTCGGGGTTCGGCCGGACGGACTGTGCGGCCGAAGTGGTGGGGGTGGCGTCCTCGCGATGGCGGGGGCGCCTGCGGGGAAAGATGCGGAACATGGTGCGCCTCAGTGGTTGTGGGTCTCGAAGGCGCCGGCGCCGACCCGAGGTGCGCTGCCGCCACGGGCGATGTGCCACTGGCGCTGCAGCTCGGAGTCGGCTGCGGCCTCGACGATCTGCCGGGCCTGCTGGGCGCCGGAGCGCGAGGGCGCCGGGGTCGCCTGGTAGCCGCCGAAGTGGGCTACCGGGCTCCACAGCGGGCTGATGGCCGGCAGGGACTCGTCCAGCCCCTCGAACTCGGCGGCGGCGTAGACGACGCGGCCACCGGTGAGGGTCAGGACGGACTCGATGTGCGGGATGTCGGCCTCGTCGACGGTGAGGTAGTCGTCGGAGAGGATCGCGAGGTCGCCGTAGTAGCCCTCGCGCAGCATGCCCTTGACGCCCTGCTCGGCCGTCAGTGTGGCGCCGGCCTGGGTGTACATCTGCAGGGCCTGCTCGCGGCTGACCCGGTTCTCCGGCGGGTAGATCAGCGTGTTGCCCAGCGTGCGGCCCGTGACCAGCCAGTGCAGGGCGACCCACGGGTTGTAGGACGAGACGCGGGTGGCGTCCGTGCCGGCCCCGACCACGAGGCCGCGGTCGAGCATCTTGCGGATGGGCGGTGCCTCCGCGGCCGCCCCGGCTCCGTAGCGGGCCAGGAACGCCTCGCCCTGGAACGACATGCGGTTCTGGATGGAGATCGCACCGCCGAGGGCGGCGACCCGGTCCAGGCTGTCGCCGCTGATCGTCTCGGCGTGGTCGAACAACCAGCGGTTGTTGCCGGGGAACAGGCCCTCCGACGCGAGCCGCTCGAAGACGGCCAGGTCACGGCGGATGGTCTCGTCGTAGGTGGCGTGCAGGCGGAAGCCCCAGTCGTTCTCCATCAGGAGCCGAAGGGCCTTCTCGAACTCCACCTCGTAGTCGGCGGCCAGCTCGGGCCGCGGCTCGTTGAAGTTCTCGAAGTCGGCCGCCGCCCAGGTCAGGTTCTCGCCCGCACCGTTGAGGCGGAGGAACTCGTCGCCGTCGCCGGGCTTGACCATCTGGGTCCAGCGCGTGAGGTCGTCCAGCTCCTGGCCGACCGTCTGCGGAAACAGGTGGTAGGCGATACGGACCGAGAGGTTGCCCTCCTCGGCCAGCGCCATGACGGTGGCGTAGTTGTCCGGGAAGTTCTGGAACCCGCCGGCCGCGTCGATCGCGGAGGTGAGCCCGAAGCGGTTCAGCTCGCGCAGGTACTGCCGGGTCGAGCTCTTCTTGTCCTCGGGCCCGAGGAGCGGCGCCTTGGCCAGCGTCGAGTACAGGATCAGCGCGCTCGGGGCCGCCAGCAGCATCCCGGTCGGCTCACCGCCGCGGCCACGGACGATCTGCCCGCCCTTGGGGTCGGGGGTGTCCTTGGTGAACCCGGCCGCCTGGAGCGCCGCACGGTTCATCAGCGCGGACTGGTAGAGGTTCAGGATGAACACGGGCGTGTCAGGGGCGGCTGCGTTCAGCTCGGCGATGGTCGGCAGCCGCTTCTCGGCGAACTGCTCCTTGGTGAATCCGCCGACCACGCGGACCCACTGCCCCTTCGGCGTGCGGGCGACCTGCTCCCGCAGCATCGCCAGGGCCTGCCGCAGGGTGGGCACGCCGTCCCAGCGCAGCTCGAGCACGTAGTTCAGCCCGCCGCGGATGACGTGCAGGTGCGAGTCGTTCAGGCCCGGGATCACGCGGCGGTTCTGCCCGTCGATGACCTGGGTCGCGGGGCCCACGACGCCGAGGATGTCGGCGTCGTTCCCGACGACGGTGACCTTGCCGCCCGAGATCGCCACTGCGCTCGCTTGGGGCCGGTCAGGGTCGCCGGTGTAGATCTTGGCGTTGCGTACGACGACGTCCGCCGGGTGTTCGACCTCGGCGGGCGTGATCCCGCCGACAGGCATGGTGGCCAAGTCGATCGACTTCCAATCTGTCTCTCTGTCACGGCGGACCGTCCGGTCCGCCAATGTCTTGCACGGAAGATACTTGCTCGCTAACAGTCATTGCGCAAGGGGTATTCCGGCAGCGTTCTGTCGAGTGGTGCCGGCACGCCACCTTCTTGCTGGGCATTTGGCCCGGGGCACAGGGCTGGCGGTGACGAAGGCCATACCGGCACGCAGTTCGATCGACCCGGGTGGGTCGTCGAGGAGGTCCGTCCACCGGATGTCAACTCCCGCTCAACTACACCGCCCTACGGTCGAGCAGTGGCAGGCGCAGGGCGGCACCACCGTGGCCCTGAGCTGGGTCGAACCGGAGGCAAGGAGCGAGCGATGACAACGATGAAGGCAGCGGTCGTACCGGCGGCGGATGCCCACTGGAGGCTGGAGGACGTCCCGAAGCCCGAGGCGGGGCCGCACCAGGTGCTCGTGAAGATCCACGCCTGTGGTCTCTGCTACACCGACGCGCTCTTGGCGCGGAACGTGCTGTCGTTCCGGCCGTTCCCGCTGGTCCTGGGGCACGAGGGCGTCGGCGACGTGGTGGCGGTCGGTGAGGGCGTCTCGACCCGGCGGGTAGGCGACCGGGTCGGCCTGCCCATCACGCAGAAGCCCTGCGGTCGGTGCGAGTTCTGTCGGGGCCGGCACCCCTACAGCTTCGTCACCGCGAACAACTGCGTCGCACCGATCCTGACCGGTGTCAACGTGGACGGGGGCCAGGCCGAGTACATCGCGGCCGACGCCAACGGCACCATCCTGCTGCCCGACGGGCTCTCCTACGAGCTGGCCGCACCCACCGTGTGCGCCGGCTACACCGTCTGGGCCGCCCTGCGCCGCGCCAACGCAAAACCCGGCGCGCGCGTCGCCATCCTCGGTGTCGGCGGCGTCGGCCACCTGGGCGTCCAGTTCGCCAAGGCCGCCGGCTACCACGTCATCGCGATCACCCACTCGCCCGGCAAGCACGATCTCGCGCGAGAGCTGGGAGCCGACGACGTCGTGGCCAACGGCGACGAGCTGCGTGCCGCAGGCGGCGCCGACGTTCTCCTGCACACCGCCCCGACCCACGCGCCCGCTATGGACGCCCTCAAGGGGCTCAAACCGTGGGCCAAGATCGTCCTGATGGGCATCTCCGCGGACGACATGTTCTCGTTCCCCGCACTGTCGCTGACCGGCCACAGCTTCGAGATCATCGGCTCCGCGCACAACGGCCCGGAGTACCTCGCCGAAGCGTTGGACATCGTGGCCCGCGGCGACGTCAAGCCCATGATCGAGGTCTTCCCCAAGGAGCGCGTGGACGAGGCATACCAGCGCCTGATCAACGGCGAACTGCGGTTCAAGGCCGTCGTGACCTACTGAACCCGCGCGGTACCTGGCCGGCCATCCGGAGGAAGAGACGATGAGCACAGAGTCCGAACTGCTGCACAAGGTGCCGAACGGTCTGCTGATCGCGGGGGAGTGGGGCGCTTCCTCCTCGGGTGAGACGTTCGTGGTGGATGACCCATCGACCGGCAAGGCCATCAAGCACATCGCCGATGCGACGCCCGACGACGGCAGACGTGCCCTGGACGCCGCCACCGGGGCGCAGGACGCGTGGTCCGCGACCGCGCCTCGGGTCCGGGGCGAGATCCTGCGCGGAGCATTTGAGCTGCTGCAGGAGCGCAAGGACGACCTCGCGCTGCTGATGACGCTCGAGATGGGCAAACCGCTCGCCGACTCCTACGCCGAGGTCGCCTACGGTGGCGAGTTCCTGCGTTGGTTCAGCGAGGAGGCGGTACGGATCACCGGCCGCTACGGGCGCAACCCGGCCGGCACCGGATCGATGGTCGTCTCCCAGCGGCCGGTGGGTCCCTGTTTCCTCATCACGCCGTGGAACTTCCCGCTCGCGATGGCGACCCGCAAGATCGGGCCGGCGCTCGCCGCGGGCTGCACCGCCATCGTCAAACCGGCGAGCGCGACGCCGCTGACGACGATGTATCTCGCGGCTCTGCTGCAGGAGGCGGGACTGCCCGCCGGCGTGCTGAGCGTGCTTCCGACGTCCCGCTCCGGCGCCCTGTCCGCGGCGATCTTCACCGACCCCCGCCTGCGCAAGGTCAGCTTCACCGGGTCCACCGAGGTGGGCCGCACGCTGCTGCGGCAGGCAGCCGACGGCATCCTGCGCACCTCGATGGAGCTCGGTGGCAACGCGCCGTTCGTGGTCTTCGAGGACGCCGATCTCGATCGCGCCGTCGAGGGAGCCGTTCTCGCGAAGTTCCGCAATACCGGACAGGCCTGTACGGCGGCCAACCGGTTCCTCGTCCAGCGCTCGGTTGCCACCGCCTTCGCCGAACGGATGGCGGAGCGCGTGCGCGTGATGAAGGTCGGCCGCGGGACCGAGAAGGACGTGAGCATCGGGCCGCTGATCGATCAGAAGGCCGTCGACAAGGCGGACGCGCTGGTGCGGGACGCGGTGGGCCGGGGCGCAGCTCTCCTTGCCGGCGGCCGGACCATCGACGGGCCGGGCACGTTCTACGAGCCCACCGTGCTCTCCGCCGTGCCCGCCGACGCCGAGATCCTGCGCGAGGAGATCTTCGGGCCGGTCGTCACCGTGGTCGAGTTCGAGACGGAGGACGACGCCGTGCGTCTGGCGAACGGCACCGAGTACGGACTGGTCTCCTACGTCTACACGACCGACCTCGCGCGCGGCCAGCGGATGATCGACCGGCTCGACACGGGCATGATGGGGCTGAACGCGGGCATCGTCTCCGACGCCGCGGCTCCCTTCGGAGGTGTGAAGCACTCCGGCCTTGGCCGCGAGGGAGGCACCGAGGGTATCCACGAATACCTCTCGACGAAGTACACGCTGATCCCTTCCTGAGTGCGGGTCATCAAGGACTGGGCCGGTCCCCGGCCGGCTCCGTGTCGGCCTCGAGCGCGAGGATCAGGGACCGGGCGTCGTGGGGCGCGGTGTGGCGGCGGCCGTTGACGAAGAGGGTCGGAACGGCCGTGATGTCCATGGCCTCGGCGTCGAGCATGTCGTCTCGCACCCGGGCCGCGACGGCCGAGGACGTCAGGTCCTTCTCGAACCGCACGAGGTCGAGGCCGAGCTCCTCGGCGCGGCGCAGGATGTCGGCGGGTTGCTGGTGCTCCTGGTCGACGAACAGCGCACGCTCGAACTCGAAGAACTTGCCCTGCATCGCGGCCGCCTCGGCTGCCTCGGCCGCGGCGACGGCGTTGGGGTGGTAGTGCACCAGGGGCGCGTGCCGCCAGACGTACCGCAGGCGCCCGCCGAGCTCCTGGACGACCTCCTGGATCGTGCCGGCCGTCTTGAGGCAGAAACCGCACTGGAAGTCGCCGTACTCGACCAGCGTCAACGGCGCGTCGACCGGGCCGTAGACATGGTCCCGCGCGGGGTCGACCGGTCGCTGCAGGACCTGACCGACCTCCATCTCGCGCGGGGAACGTTCGGTCGCCCGAAAGATCAGCGCCGCGATGCCGAAAGCGAGCACCGAGGCCAGCAGCACACCGACGCGTGCCTCGTTCTGCACCGCCGGGTCGGAGATCGCCAGGTCGACGATGAACAGCGAGAGCGTGAACCCGACGCCGCACAAGGCCGCGCCACCAGCCAAGCGGCTGGAGCTGAGCCCGGGACCCAGCTCGCCCAGGCCCAGGTCCCGCACGAGCACGGTCGACCCGAAGACGCCGACGAACTTGCCCCCCACCAGCGCGATCACGATCCCCCAGGTGACGGGAGAGCCGGCAGCCGCTGCGAGGACCTCGCTCGAGATCTGGACCCCGGCGTTGGCGAGGGCGAAGACCGGCAGGATGACGAACGAGACGTACGGCGCGTACGCGGACTGGAGCCGCTCGTTGATCGAGATCGACTCGCGCAGGCTGTTGGCGGCGGCACGCGCGTACTGCGTGGTCGGGGACTGCCGGAACGTGCGCGCCAGGGCCAGTGCGTGCTCCACCTCGCGCCTGCTCGGGCGGTACACGGGAACCAGCAGCGCGATCGCGACGCCGGCGAGTGTGGGGTGCACCCCCGAGGCGAGGAAGGCGAACCACACGATGATGGACAGCGTCGCGTAGATCGGTCCGCGCCCGGTCGGCACGTAGCGCGTGAACCAGATCCCCACGAGGCCCACCGCGGCGATCAGCAGGGGCTGGGGGCTGAAGTTCTCGGTGTAGACCAGGGCGATGATGCTCAGCGCCCCGATGTCGTCGACCACGGCCAGCGCCAGCAGGAAGATGCGGAGTCGGCCCGAAGCACGCGGACCGACCAGGGCCAGGCCCCCGACCAGGAAGGCGGTATCGGTGGAGATGACCACACCCCACGCGCTCTCCCAGCCGGAGCCCCGGGCGATCAGGACATACAGCAGGCTCGGCACCAGCAGGCCGCAGACCGCAGCCACGACCGGGACGACCGCACGGTGCCACGTGGTCAGCTCGCCGATCGAGAACTCCCGGCGCACCTCCAGACCGACGGTGAAGAAGAACACCGCCATCAGGGCGTCATTGACCAGGGCGTGCAACGTGAAGTCCAGGTTCAGGTCGGCCACGCCGATCGTCATGCGGGTGTCCCAGAACGCCTCATACGTCTCGTGCGAGACATTCGCCCAGACGATCGCCAGCACCGTGCCTGCCACCAGCAGCAGCGCTCCGGTCCGGCTGGGCCCCATCGCCCTGACCCACGCAGCGATGGACGGCGCGATGTCCCGCCCCTGGTCGGGATGCTCGGGATCTGGCGACTGATCGATGACCACGGGCAACGACATGGTGACTCCATCCTCCGGCCATCAACCACGAGTGCACGGGGGTGCTCCTGTGGTGCTCCTGAACGGTACGGATCCGTTCTGGACGCACGGTGGAGCCGCAATTGACGAGAGGTTGATCCCTGTGGCCAGGTGGTCCCTATGCGGTGACCACGGAGTGGGTAGTGGCCCAGGTGAGTGCGTGGTCCGCGATCTCCTCCCAGCCCGGCTGGGAGACGAGCCGGTGCGTGCGGCCGTCGTACTCCAAGTACTCGACCACGGCCGGGCTGCCTGACGCGCGGTACTTCGCGACGATCGCCTTGCCGATGGTCGGCGGGGCCACGTGGTCGATGCCGCCGGTGATCACCAGGAGCGGTGCGCGGTCGGCGCGGGCGTAGTCGACGTGGGTGACGCCGCCCTTCTCGTTCATGGTCGACGCCACGCCCTCGAAGAGCACCCGGTTGTAGGACGGGACCGCGAACTGCTCCCAGAGGGCGTCGGACGCGGCGCGGGGGAGGTCGTTGCCGAAGGTGAAGTGGAAGTGGGCCTTGGAGATCGGCTTGGCGCCGTTGCGGCCGAACGGGTTGGACAGGATGGGCAGGCCGGTGCGCAGTGTGGAGGCCGGGAGCACGGTGATGCCCGCCGTCTGCGCCGGTGCGACGCCCACGTAGGCGGCACCGAGGCCGCGGTCGGCGAGCATCTGCGTGATGACGCCGCCGAAGGAGTGGCCCATGATGATCGGCTTGACCGGCAGGGCACGGATGATGCGCTCGTAGTGGTCGGTGATCTGCTTCAGGCCGATGCCCTTGAGCGGCTCGGGGTCGGAGCGCACGTCCTGCACGCTGCGGTCGTCGATGCCGGGCCAGCCCGGGACGATCACCTCGTGGCCGGCGGCGCGGAAGCGTTCGGCCCAGGTGTCCCAGCTTGCCGGGGTCATCCAGAGGCCGTGGATCAGGACGATCGGTCGCTTGCCGGTGGTGGTCTCGTCGGTGGCGCTCATGGGTGCTGCTCCTCAGTTCTCGCGGACCGGATGCGGCCCGTCGTCGCCAGGAAGAACGATCGTTCTATCTCTGTTGTTCCCGAAGGTACGCCCGCACAGGTCGGGCGTCAATGGCTAAGGAGAAAGATCGTTCTATGCTGACTGACATGGCACCCAGGACCACGGCCTCCCGCGCTCCGCGCAAGACCCCCGACGGCGGCTCGGAGGCGCGCGAGCGGCTGTTGCGCACCGCGTCCGAGCTGTTCTACGCCGAAGGTATCCACGTGGTCGGCGTGGACCGGATCATCGCCGAGGCCGGCGTCACGCGGGCCACCTTCTACCGGCACTTCCCGAGCAAGGAGGACCTCGTGGAGGCCTACCTCGGGGTGGAGGACGCGAACATCCGCGGCATGTTCGACGCAGCGCGGGCGGCGACCGACGACCCGATCACGCTCGCCGAGATGCTCGTCGACGGCATCGCCGACGACGTCGCGCGCCACCACACCCGCGGCTGCCCGTTCATCAACGCCGCCGTCGAGTACCCGAACACCGGCAGCCGGGTCCGACGCGCCGTGGACCAGCACCGCGCCTGGTTCCGCGGCTCGCTCGAGCAGGTTGTGACGGCGGTGGGGGCCGACGACCCGGTCACGCGGGCGGGGCAGCTCGTGCTGCTGCGCGACGCCGCCCTCGTGGGCGGCTACCTCGACGGGTGGGACACGGTGCGCGTCGCCTTCGTCGGCGCGGCCCGCCAGGCCGCGGGGCTCGATCCGGACGAAGCTAGCCCCACGGTCTGAGGGAGGCGCCGTCCCCGGGCACTTCAAGTGCCTTGAGTGCTTCGCCGATCTCACGCCAGTGGACCAAGTCCTTGGGGGTCGATCTCGACGTCGTAGGGCAGGTGGGGCAGGGCAGGTGGGGCATCTGGTCGACCAGGCTCAGCAGCTGGTCAAGCTGGCGTCTCGGGCAAGGTCGCGCCGTAGAGCCGGCTCATGCGCTCCGCGACGGGCAGGGTGAGCAGAGCGACTTTGTCCGCCAGCTCCTCGTCGGTGCGTCGAAGCCGGTCGGCCCCGACGTCGATGTACCAGCCGGACAAGACCTGCACGACCGGTGCCGGCCCACCCGCCAGCAGGAGGTCGAACGGCTCGTCGTCGTGTACGAGAACGTTCAGCCAGAAGCTGCTCGCCGTCGCGAGATGGCGGTTCGCGACCGCGTGATCGGGCCAGGCGGCCAAGGCCGCGCCGACGTCACCGGTCAGGGCGGCGAACGTTATGAAGGCGTCGGTGACGCTGTGATGCGGCTCGGGTGTGGTGATCAGGTCCGCCCACCAGGCGGCAACGAACTCTGTGATCACGTCCGGTTGCGGCGCAGGCCAACCGTGCCAGCCACAGCGTGTCAGGCAGTGATGATCCGCCTCATTCCAGAAGCTGTGCACCGTCCCGTCGGCCATGCCGCGTGCGACCTGGGGCAGGATTCGACGGACCATCGCGTCGTGGTCCGCGAGGATGCTTGGTGCCTCGTACGCCAGCGAGCTGAGCGTGGCTCGGTCGATCTGCGCACCGGAAACTTCTAGCTCCGGCACGCCGTCGTCGCCGTAGCAGTGCGTACATGGATTGTCCGCAGCGCAGGTGAAGTCGCCGAACACGCGGTCGACCTCGTCCAGCGCTCTCTGAAGACGCGGTGTCATGCCGCGCATCCTGCCAGGCGCTTACGGCAGCCCCTGTCCCGGAGGTTCTAGCGGTACCGCTGAGCGGGCTCGCAGTGATCGAGGTCTGTCGACAGCTCGGCAGCACGTACGCCCCCGCCCGAGGGATCGTCTCTGGTTTCCGGCCTCGCTCCAGCGACCACATCGAGCGGGTACGTCCACGCTTAGTGCGGCTCCTTGCGCAGGTAGACCCACTCTTCGCCGGAAAATAGGTCGCGCGGTGCGGGTGGTTCGATGCCGACGGGGGCCAGAGTGACGGTGATCTCGGGCAGCATGTCGGCGATGATGTGGGTCTCGACGAGCGAGCAGTCCTCGACGTCGTCGTCCGTCGGTACGTGATCGAAGATCATCCGGCCGCTCACGGCCGTGCTCGAGACCGTTACCGTGACACCACGCAGTCCTGGTGTCACTCTCTCCCAGAGCGCCCGCTGGACGGACAGCAAGACGCTCACGCGCAGCGGTACCTGGCTCATCGCGGAACCACGGACAGGTGCTCCATGGGCGGCAGTCCCGAGAGGGGACGGTCGTCCCACGTGTGGAAGTCGAGGCAGGAGAGAACGCCGTCGTGGGCGAGCAAGATGATCGAGCCGTAGTACGTTCCGTCCGGTTCCGTGACCGCGAGCTCCTGGGCAATCGGTCCGTTCGGAAGATCGGCTCGTGGGACGTCCGGGTCGGTGAGTCCCACATCGTACGAGTCGCAGCCGCAACCGCACATCGCGACCACCCGGACATGCTCGGCCTGGACGCGGAACTCTGCTGCGCCGGGAAAGTCGCCGCCGAGCAGCTGGTCGAGGATCGCGCGCTCATGCGGCGTCAGCGGCCGCGGTAGCGCCTCCGAGGCGCTCGAGTGTTCCACAGCTGAACCGTAGCGGGACGACCCGATCCAGCGCTCCGAGACGTAGGCCGGACAGTTCGGCGACGCGGGGGAGGTCCACGGCCTGCTGTGTCGTACCCCAGCGCTACGGTTCGGTGCATGGACCTGGAGACGTTCTGGCGGTTGGTCGGCGAGATGCGCGACCGTGCGGAGGTGACGGACGTAGCCGACGACGAAGCCCTGTCCAGCTGTGTAGTGGACGTCATCGCAGACCGGCTGACTGCCGACGAGATTCTGGCATTCGGCGCCGTGGCGGGTGATCTGGCCGGCCTAGCGGACGTCCCTGCCATGGAGGCCGCGATGTTCCTGACCGAGGGGTACATCAGCGACGACAGCTTCATGGACTTCCGCGACGGTCTGATCCTGCTCGGCCGTGAGCCGTTCGAGGCCGTGATCGCTGACCCGGACTCACTTGTCGAGCACTTGCGGACCGCTCTGGTGAGGGGAAGCGCTGATGGCTCGGGGGATCGCGTCCCGATCGCGTTCGAGTCGATCACCTCTTGCGTCGCGGACGCATGGCTGCGGGTGGCGGGTACGGAGGACCGGGACGAGTTCTGGGACGCGGCCCAGGCGTTCGAGCAGCGTTCGGTCTCGCCAGTGAGACCGCCATCGGGCGAGCCCTCGATCCTGCATGACGCCGATGCGACCCGCGCACGCTTGCCACGCCTGGCGGAGCGCTTCCCGCAGAGGTTCGAGCCACGGACGGCAGCACCTCCGCTGGCTCCGGCGGAGCCAGCGCCAGGAGCCGAGCGGGCGACGCTCTTCGACTATCAGAGCGGCCTGGCAGACGGCCGTGCGGCCGCCGCAGCGCCGGAGCTGAGCAACAAGCACTTCGTTCCGGGTTGGGGTCGGCCCTTCTGGGAGATGGGGCACGACAACGACTCGTGACGAAATGCTTGCGACGGCGTCGCCGATCAGTCGTCGAAGTCGAACCCGTCCGCGTCTGCTGCCGCGACCAGGTTCCGCATCCTGCTGCCGTCCATGGCGACAGCATCCATCAGCTCACCCAACGCTTCCAGCGCGGCTCGGTCCTCGCCGTAGGCGCAGAACATGTCGCCCTCCGGGTCGTAGCGGAACCGGCTCTCGAGCGAAGGGGCCTCGGTAGCGACCAGTCTGCGCGCGACGCCCTCCCAGAAGTATCCGTTCGGCTCGTGCCCGAGCTCCTCGACGAGCGCGTCGACCGGTGTCGTCCCGGCGTTCAGCAGCAACGAGAACTTACCGGGGGTGGTCTCTACCAGCTTCGATACCGTCATGTGCCGGAACCTAGCACCGGTGACCGACACTGCTGCGCTCGACGATCGGACGCTGCTCGCCCACCTTGGGGTCGGCATCTGCCATGAGCGAATCTCCTGGTGGGGAGGCATGTTCGCTCGACACGCTGTGTCCATGACGATCGCTGACCACACTGAAGGCCTCCGTGCAACGGAGAGGCGCCTGCAGGCCGCCCAGCTCGCGTCCGACGTCGACGCCCTGGACAGCCTGATCGAGGACGCGGCTCTGTTCACCGGGCCGGACGGGAGCGTCCTGTCGAAGAAGGACGACCTGCAGGCACACGCATCCGGTTTTCAGGTGATGAGTCGCGTCGACGAAGAGGACCTCAGGGTGCTGGTGACTGCCGGCACCGGGGTCACCTGGTTCCTCGGCACTCTCGAAGGCACCTTCGGCGGTGAGCGTTTGACCGCCCGGATGCGTTACACCCGGACCTGGACACGCGACGACCAAGCAGGGTGGAAGGTCGTCGCAGCGCATGCCGCGTTCGTCGCCGACGGTGCCGCCCCGGCCGAGGAGTAGTCCACTACCCGGCGGAGCCTCGCAGGAACGGTGACCGCAGTTCAGGCGAGCAACCACCGATGACTTCCGCCCAGCACCGTCGTCCGCCATAGGACTGGTCCGAGGAAAGGAACTCATCATGGTCACCACGCTCCGCAGCTTCAGCGGCTTCTCGGTCGACGACCTCGACGCCGCCCGCCACTTCTACCGCGACACCCTTGGCCTGACCGTGCGCGACAACGCCATGGGCGCGCTCGAGATCGACCTCACCGAGGGATCGTCCGTGTTCGTCTACGGCAAGGGCGAGGCGCACGCACCGGCGTCGTACACGGTGCTCAACCTGGTGGTGCCGAACATCGACGAGGCGGTGACGGAGCTGGAGGAGGCAGGGGTGAGCCTGATCCGCTACCCCGACTTCGACCAGGACGAGCGCGGGATCGCCCGCAGCACCGACCCGTCCCAGGGCCCGACGATCGGCTGGATCGCGGACCCGGCAGGCAACGTCATCGCGCTCATCGAGGACTGACCAGGCCCCGGAGCTCGGCCAGCGCGGCCCGCTCGATCTCTGCGATCGAACGTTCCTCGCCCGCCCGGATCCACTGGGCGAAGGACACGCTGAACACCGTGATCGCCGACTCGGCCGCCAGGGTCGCCGCCGGCTCCGGAACGCCCCGCGTCCGTAGGGCGTCGCCGATCGCCGTCGCGAGCGTGGAGAGCTTGTGCCGTTCGCGTTCCTGCAGCGCCGGGTGCTGGTCGATCACCGACTGCCGCAGCCGGGAGCGGTCGCGCCGGTCGTCGGGGAAGAAGGCGGCCACCGACTCCAGCGCCGCGCCGATGAGCTCCACCGGCGGCGCGTCGTCCGGGGCGGCCGACATCCCGTCGAGGAAGGCGGCGAGCAGCAGTTCCTGGCCCTGGAACAGCACCTCGCGCTTGTCGCTGAAGTGGCGGAAGAACGTCCGCTCCGTGAGGCCGACGGACTGCGCAATCTCCGCCGCCGTCGTCTGCTCGTAGCCGCGACGGGCGAAGAGCTCCAGCGCGGCCTCCTGAAGTCGCTCGCGCGTGCCGGGCTGCCATCGGACCATGGCGCCGAGTCTAGGTGATGACAGCCGCTGACATGGTGTGTACGGTGATGTCAGTGGCTGACGACAGTCACTGACATCACTCGGAAGGGTTCCATCATGCATGTCTTCGTCACCGGAGCATCCGGCTGGATCGGCTCCGCCGCGGTCGACGAGCTGCTCGCCGACGGGCACTCCGTCACGGCCCTCGCCCGGTCCGACGCCGCGGCGTCGGCCCTCGAGGCGAAGGGCGTCCGCGTCCAGCGCGGCGACCTGGACGACCTCGACGGCCTGCGCCGTGGCGCGGACGCCGCCGAGGCGGTGCTGCACCTCGCGAACAAGCACGACTTCACGAACCCGGCCGTGTCGAACGCGGCCGAGCGCGCCGCCGTGCAGACCTTCGGGGACACGTTGGCGGGCACGGACCGCCCGTTCCTGCTCGCATCGGGGATCGCCGGGATGGCCCAGGGCCGGCCCGCCACCGAGGGCGACGCGTCCCCGCACCACGGCCCCGACTCGCCGCGCGGCGGCGCCGAGAACCTCGCGCTGGAGTTCGTCGACCGCGGCGTCCGGGTGGTCAGCCTGCGGTTCGCTCCGACGGTGCACGGCGCCGGCGACCACGGGTTCATCGACGTCATCACGGCGGCCGCGAAGCGGCACGGTTTTTCGGGATACCCGGGCGACGGCACGAACCGGTGGGCGGCCGTGCACCGGTCCGACGCCGCGCGGCTCGTCGCCCTCGCCCTGGCCAAGGCGCCCGCCGGGGCGCGGCTGCACGCCGTCGCCGAGGAGGGGGTGCCCACCCGCGAGATCGCTGAGGCGATCGGCCGGGCGCTCGATCTCCCGGCGGCCTCGGTCGCGCCGGACGACGCGGCGAGCCACTTCGGCTGGATCGGCGGTTTCTTCGGTGCGGAGATGTCCGCGGTGAGCGGGGCCACCCGCGAGCTGCTGGGCTGGGCGCCGTCCGGCCCGACGCTCGTCGAGGACATCGCCGCAGGTGCCTACATGTCGCGCTGACGCACCGCCCGGACCGCGCCGTCGACTCGCCGTAGGACTGAGATTCCGGTAGTGCTTCTCACCCCTGTGGACAGCCCCTCGCCCGGCTAGCTTTCCAGTATCGTTCAAGGCATCGGTTCGGTGGCTCGTCCCTGGAAGGTGCCCGTGAGCTCTGCACAGATTCCCGGCGACGTCTCGCTCGGCAAGATCGAGCAGGCGCTCGACGGCGGCGACCGGCCGCCGGTCGGTCGCTACCGTCTCGACCTCGCGACCGGCGAGTGGGCGTGGTCCGACGAGGTGTACCGGATGCACGGCTTCGAGCCGGGCGAGATCGTGCCGACGACGCCGCTGATGCTGTCGCACAAGCACCCGGACGACCGCGGACGGGTGGACGGCGTCCTGCGGCGTGCCGCCGAGACCGGGCAGACGTTCAGCTCGGTGCACCGCATCCTCGACGCCAAGGGCAGCACCCGCACGCTGGCGGTCACCGGCCAGGGCAAGCGAGACCCCGCGACCGGCCGGGTGACCGAGCTGTTCGGCTACTTCATCGACGTCACCGACTCCCACCGCGCGGCCGCGGCGCGGGACGCGACCGCCTCGATCAAGGCCTCGGACGAGCGGCGGGCCGTGATCGAGCAGGCCAAGGGCGTGCTCATGGTGGTCTACGCCATGGAGGACACCGCGGCGTTCGACCTGCTGCGGGAGGCGTCCAACCGGTCCAACGTCGCGGTGCGGGACATCGCGACCACCCTGGTGAGCCTGTTCTTCGGGCCCGAGGTCACCGACGTCCCGACCCGCGAGGCGATAGAGAAGTTCCTGGCCGACCCCCGGCCCCAGCTGGACGACTGATCTCACCCCACCGATACCCAACTGATCCCGGTCGTAGCGCGTCATAGCAGGTAGAGGCGTCTCTCACCGCAGATCGGGGTTCAGTGATGAAGGCTCGTGCACGTCGGACGGCCAGGCCCGCCCGCCGGACCGTCAGCAAGATCGTCGTCGCGGCGGCGTCGGCCGTGGCGCTCGTGGCGACGTCAGGCGCGGCGCTCGCGCCCGGCGACGACGCCGCGCCGGATCGCACGAAGCCCCCGGAGCGGCCCACCACGACGGTCGTCACCCTGGTCACCGGCGACCAGGTAGCCGTCACCGAGCGGGACGGCGAGGATCTCGTCCGGATCCTCCCGGCCGAGCGCCCCGACGGCGCGCCGGTCGCGTTCCACGAGGTCGCCGGCGAGGAGCGGCACCTGGTCATCCCGACCGACGTCCTGCCGCTCGTCCCGGACAAGCTCGACCGCGACCTGTTCGACGTCAAGCAGCTCGTGGCCGACGGGCGCACGAAGGACCTCCCGGTCATCATCCAGACCAGCGTCCGCGGTGACGGCCGCGCGGCGCGGCCCGACTGGGCGGCGCTCGGCGTCGACACGGAGCGCACGCTGGAGTCCATCGGCGCGGTGGCCGGCGACCTGGAGACGACGGCGGGACCCGGCGCGCCGGCGTCGTCCTGGGCGCTGCTCCGCGCGCTGGGCGCCCGGGGGACAGGTCCCGCCGCCAAGGCCGCGCCGTCCGGCAGCGGGATCGCCAAGGTGTGGCTGGACCGCCGGGTCGAGCCGCAGGACGCCGACTCGACGCCGCAGATCGGCGCCCCGCAGGCCTGGGCGGCCGGGCACACCGGCGAGGGCGTGTCGGTGGGCGTCGTGGACTCCGGCGTCGATGACGGTCACCCCGACCTGGACGACGGCGTCGTCTCGGCCGCGCGGGACTTCACCGGCTCGGGGGAGGACCCGGGCAGCACCACCGACGACGTCGGGCACGGCACGCACGTCGCCTCGATCATCGCCGGCTCGGGCGAGTCGTCGGACGGCGTGAACCGCGGCGTGGCGTACGGCGCGCGCGTCCTGGACGCCAAGGTGCTCACGCCCGAGGGCGGCGACACGTCCTGGGTGATCGACGGCATGGAGTGGGCGGCCGAGCAGGGCGCCGACATCCTCAACCTCTCGCTGGGCCAGCGCGGCAACTACACGGACGGCACCGACCCGGCCTCGCTCGCCGTGGACGCCCTGAGCGAGCAGTACGGCCTGCTCGCCGTCGCCGCCGCGGGCAACGAGGGACCGGAGCACGGCACGATCCCGACGTTCGGCACCGCGTCGAGCGCCCTCACTGTCGCCGCGGTGGACGACGACGACCGGGTCGCCGGCTTCTCCAGCGTCGGCCCCCGCGTCGACGGCGCCCTCAAGCCCGACATCGCGGCGCCCGGCGTCGGCATCGTGGCGGCGCGCGCCGAGGGCACCACGCTCGACGAGCCGGTCGACGACCTGCACGTCGCCGCCAGCGGCACCTCGATGGCGGCGCCGCACGCCGCGGGCGCCGCCGCCGTCCTGCAGTCCGCCCGCCCCGACCTCACCGGCCAGGAGCTCAAGGACGTGCTCATGGCGTCCACGCAGCACACGCGGCCGAACTCGGTCTGGCAGGAGGGCACGGGCCGGGTCTGGATCCCGCGCGCGCTGCAGCAGAGCGTCACCTCCGACCCGCCGTCCCTCTCGTTCGGCATCCAGCCGTACCCGCAGGACGGGGCGGACCCGACGACCCGGACCGTCACCTACCGCAACCCCGGAAAGGCCGCCGTCGAGCTCGGCCTAACCCTCGCGATGCGGGACGAGGCGGGCGAGCCCGCGCCGGAGGGCACGGTCACGGCGTCGGCGACGAGCCTGTCCGTCCCGGCGGGCGGCACCGCGAGCGTCGACCTCACCCTGGACCCGGCCGCCGCGGCGCCCGGCGCGTACGGCGGCGGGCTGGTCGCGCGGGCGCCGGGCGGCGTGCAGGTGCGCACGGCCGTCGGGTTCGTCAACGAGAGCGAGAAGTACGACCTGACGATCCGGGCCACCGACGTCGACGGCTCACCGGCGACGTCGGACGACCACCTGGTGCTGCAGAACGCGACGGACCCGTGGGACCCGATGTGGATCGAGCCGCAGTTCACGGACGGCGTGGCCACCGTGCGGGTCGGTCCCGGCTCGTACTACCTCGCCGGGTTCTTCGAGGCGCGCGACCAGGGCTCGTCCTGGCCCACCGCCGTCACGGCGATGTCCGACCCGCTGGTGCGGGTGGACGGCAACATGACCATCGAGCTGGACGCACGCGACGCCCGGCCGCTGGACGTCAGGACGCACCGTGCGACGGACGATGCCGGCAAGAAGCTGCTCTTCTACCGGCTCGTGGACGGCGAGTACAACAGCACGGTCAGCGCCCAGTACGGCGGGTACGCCGACGACGTCGCCGCGCCGGACTTCTACGTGCTGCCGACCGAGCAGGTGGGCGACGGCGTCGAGTTCGAGTTCGTGTCCGCCACCCAGCAGCGTCAGCCGGTGCTCCAGCTCACCGCCGACGGCGGCGCCGGCGACGTGCCCGCCACCGCGGTACCCGGGTCCGCGCCGGTGACCGGCACGAAGCGGGTGGGCCTGGTCGACGCGGGCGACGGGTCCGCGGCGGAGCTGGCCGCCGCGGGCGCACGGGGCCGGTTCGCGCTCGTGAGCCAGGGCGACGTCGCGGCGCAGGCCGCCGCTGCCGAGGCCGCCGGCGCGGCGGGTCTGCTGGTCCGCAGCGACGGTCTCAGCCCGGTACCGGGCGCGGTGGACGGCGCACGGGTCCCGGTGCTCGCCACCGACCGGGCCACCGGCGACCACCTCCGCGACGAGCTGGGCAGCCGCCCGGTGCGGCTGCGCGTCGTCGGGCGCGACCAGGCGGCCTACACCTACGACACGGTGGTCGAGCGGGAGGGGCGGGTGCCCGACGAGGACCTCACCCTGCGCGCCGGGCCCCGTAACCTCGCGACGCTCGACATGGACTACCGCGCGCTGGGCGCCGAGGGACAGGTCCAGGTCACGCCGATCATCGAGCGGGCCGGGCGGCAGGCGATCTACGGCCTCATGAACCGGCTCGTCGCGCCGCTGGACCGCACCGAGTACGTGACCGCCGCCGACGGCGTCCGCTGGTACCACGAGGTGATGCCGCGGCACAGCGACGCGCTGCTGGCGAGCGGGTTCGCGTCGGAGATCCGCGAGTTCGAGCCGGGGGACACGGCGAGCGAGGTCTGGCTCGCCCAGGTGCACCACGGCGGGTTCACGCCGCCGGGCGTCGCCGGGTACGGAGAGATGGGCATGGCGTCCGCCGTGCGCGAGTGGGACTCGTTCGCGTTCGAGCTGCCGTTCTGGGTCGACGACGCGGGCCACTCGGTGCCGATCGCCCTGCCGTGGGAGGAGGAGGCCGACGTCCGGTTCCGGCTGTGGCAGGGCGACGAGCTGATGTTCGAGAACGACCACACCTCCGGTTACGTCTTCGACCTGCCTGCGGAGCCGGAGCGGTACCGGATGCGGGCCGACGTCGCCCGGTCCACGCCGTGGTGGCCGCTGTCCACCCGCGTGGCGACCGAGTGGCGGTTCACCTCGGGCTTCGCCGACGACCGCGTGGTGCTACCGCTGCTGCAGATCGACTACGGGCTGTCCCTCGACGACCGCAACCAGGGTGACCTCCGCGAGGTGCTCAGCCTGTCGGCCGCTCAGCAGGCGGGGTCCACGCCGTCGGCGGTGGAGGAGATGAAGCTCTGGGCGTCGGCCGACGACGGGAAGACCTGGAAGCCGGTAGCGGTCACGGGTGGCGGCGCGGACGACTTCACCGCGACCGTGCGGGTGCCGCGCGGCACCGAGCACGTCTCGCTCCGGGCCGAGGCGCGGGACGCGGCGGGCTCGACGGTCCGGGAGACGGTGATCCGGGCGTACGCCGTCGGCGGTCAGAGCTAGCCGTCGGCCTCCGGCGGGTCGACGGGCTCGGCGCCCCGCTCGATGCGCACCCCGGTGAACTCGGCGTCGACGGGTTCGGTGAAACGACGTCCGTTGATCTCGTCGTGCCGCATGAAGGTCGGCGGGTCCACGTGCACACGCAGCGTGTACCCGCCGTCCTCCGGCACGTTCCAGTTGCGCGCGTAGTGGTAGAGCATCGGGTGCCAGACCAGCTCCTGCGGGTACGGCCCGAGCTCCTGCCCGCCGGGCGTCACGAGGGTTGCGGTCACGTCGAGGCCGGGGACGAAGCGCCCGTCGGCCGCGTCGCACACGACGACCTCCACGTGCGCGTTGGTGTCACCGGGGTTGTGCCACACCAGCTCGCCGTCCTGGAGGTGGTACATGCCCTCGGCGTCCTCGATGGCGTAGCCGATCAGGTAGTCGCCGACCTGCTGGGTGCCCCCGTCCTTGGCGACGTCGTGCGCCATGTGGTCGAGCGCCTTCCGGTAGGCATCTCCCTGCTCGACGGCGAGCCGCAGCTGGCGCTCGTCGGCCTCCGACGAGCCGGGATCCATGGGCGGGTTGGCGTGTGCGGTGGTCATCCTGGCCTCCTCCTACGACGGTTCCTCCGATGCTCCGCCGTCACGCGTGGGCTCGCACCTGGGAAGTTATCGTGGCGGGATGACGGCGCACCGAGCGGCCGACGGCCGACCGATCCTGCGGCTCTACAACCACAACGTCCTGGGCAGACGGGCCGGCTGGGACGCGCGGCGGCGCGTGCTGCGGCAGATCGTCAAGGACTCGGCCCCCGACGTCGTGCTGTTCTCCGAGGGGATCGTCACCGACGAGTACGACCAGACCGCCGACCTCGTCGGCGCCGGGTACGAGGTGGTGCACTCGCGGGCCCGCTCCGACGACGAGCGCAGCGGCATCTCGGTCGCGAGCCGGTGGCCGGTCCTGGACCACCGTGAGCTCGACCTGATGGCCGACGGCCCGCCGGTCTACGAGTTCCGGTGGGCCGCGCTGCTGGTCAGCGTCGACGCGCCCGAACCCTTCGGCCGCACGCTGGTGGTCAACCACTTCCCGGAGGCGGCCGCGCCGCGCGAGGCCGACCGGGAACGGCAGGCGGTCCTGGTGGCGCGAGCGGTGGAGGAGATGGTGGGCGACGACGACCGCCTCGTCGTCCTCGGCGGCGACCTGGACGCCGACCCGGACGCGGCGAGCCTGCGGTTCCTCACCGGGAAGCAGTCCCTCGACGGATGGAGCGTCTGCTACCGCGACGCCTGGGAGGTGGCGCATCCCGGAGAGCCGGGCTGGACCCTCGACCCGGCCAACGAGATCGTCGGCGCCACGATGCCGGGCTGGCCGTACCGGCGCATCGACCACCTGCTGGTCCGCTGCGGCTCGACGGGTATGCCACCGGTCGACGTCGTCGCGTGCGACCGGGTGGGGGTCGAGCCGGTGGACGGCGTCTGGGCCAGCGACCACGCGGGCCTGATGACGGATCTCGCGCCCTACCCCGAACGGGGGTGATCCCGAACCGCGTGCGAGTGGGGCGCGTTCGGGTGAGCCTGGAGGGACCGAGAGAAGGGTGAGCTGATGAGCGCCGGAGACAAGGTCCAGAACGCAGCCGAGAAGGCAGCGGGCAAGGCGAAGGAAGCCGTCGGGGACGCCACCGACAACGAGGAGCTCGTTGCCGAGGGGCGGACCGACCAGGCCAAGGCCGACCTGAAGGACGCGGGCGAGAACGTCAAGGACGCCGCGCAGGACGCCAAGGACGCACTCGACAGATAGCCGCTCTCGACAGGTAGTGGTTCCACGGGGCGAGGCCGCGATCCGCGGCCTCGCCCCGATCTGTCTACGCGACGAAGGTGTACCGCCCGGACCCGACCCGCACCACCACCGCGCCGTCCTCGACGGACACGGCGGTGATGCCCTCCGGAGGTGCCCCGGCGAGCGACAGCCGGCGCCCCCGCTCCGTGACGGCCTCGGGGTCACGCGCGGGAACCCGCACGGTCGCCGTCGACCCGACGGGGACCGTCACGCCGAGCGTGAGCCTGTCGCCCGTGCGGCGCCACTCGCTGGCGACCGTGCCGTACGGCGTCCGGGTGCTGGCCCTCGCCCGGTCCAGGTGCTGGGTGACCGCGGGGGCGATCGTGATGTCCCGGTAGCCGGTCTCAAGTGACGCCTGGATTCCGGCGACGTGCTGGTAGAACCAGTCGTCGACGGTGCCGAGGAAGTAGTGCCCGTAGGAGCGCGCCTCCAGCGACCAGTGCTCCCACATCGAGGTCGCGCCGTTGTTGATCATGTAGCCCCAGCTCGGGTAGCCGGTCTGCACGGCGAGCTCGTAGGCGACGTCGGCGTACCCGTGCTGGGTCAGCACCGGCAGCAGCCACTTGGTGCCGAGCACGCCCGTGTTGAGCTTCGTGCCCTTGGCGCGCACGTCGGCCACGATGCCGTCCACCACGCGCTGCGTCGTCGCGGCGTCGGGTACGAGGCCGAAGGCCACGGCGAGCACGTTGTGCGTCTGCCGGTAGCCGCGGTCCCCGGTCCCGCGGTACTGCCCAGCGTCGGCGTCGAGGAAGGCGTCGTTGAACGCACCCCTGATCGTCGCGGCGTTCCGGGCGAAGTGCTCGACGTCGGCCGCCTTGCCGAGGAACCCGGCGCTGCGCCGCATGAAGACGGTCATGGAGTAGAGGAAGGCCGTCGCCGAGACCCGCAGGTCCTCTGGCGCGTTGCCGCCCGCGGGGCTCGCCTCGGGGCTGACCCAGTCGCCGAGCCGCGCGTCGGGGACGATGCCGCTCTGGGACCGGCTGAGCTCCAGGTCGACGTACCGCTTCATGCCGTCGTAGCACTCCGCCAGGACCCGCTTGTCGCCGCCGTACTGGTAGAGCCACCAGGGGATCATCACGTAGGCCGCGTGCCACGGCGGGCACACGCCCCACTCGCCCCAGTCGCCCGAGCTGGGCGCGATGACGAGCGGCCGGCCCTGGGCGTCGCGCGTCTCGTGCACGTCGCGCAGCCACTTGGCGAACAGCTCGTGCACGTCGAGGTTGAGCAGGAACATCTCGGCGCCGATGGCGGCGTCGCCGGTCCAGCCGTTCTTCTCGAACATCGGCGTGTCCGTCGGGATGCCGTGGATGTTGTTCTTCAGCGTGTCGACGACGGCGCGGTGGGTCCGGTTCATGATGTCGCTGGAGCTCTCGAACGTGCCGGTCTCCGCGGCGGCCGTGTGCACGACCTTCGCGGTGAAGGCCGCCAGGGGAAGGGGCCCGTCCTGCGGCCAGCCGGTGACCTCGATGTACTGGAAGCCCTTGTATGAGAACCGTGGCTCCCAGGTCTCCGGCTCGCCGGTGCCGGCCAGGGTGAACCGGTCGGTCTGGAATCCGGCCTGGAACCCGCCGTTGTTGCTCAGGTTGACGCGCCCTGAGGTGGTCAGCTTCTCGCCGTGCGCGGCGTGGACCGTCGCCCCGGCGGGCCCGGTCGCGGTGTGCTCGACCCAGCCCGCGATCACCCGGGGGAACTTCACGACGTAGACGCCCGGCTCCGGCTCGGTGACCTCGATCGCGGGCAGCGACTCGGTGACCTCGATCGGCTGCTGGCGCTGGTTGACCAGCACGCCGCGCGGGCCGGGAACCACCGAGGCTGGCGCCCACCCGCCGTCGTCGAACCCCACGCTGCCCCAGCCGGGCAGTTCCCGGCGCGCGTCGTACGCCTCGCCGCCGTAGAGGTCGTCGAACACCGTGGGCCCGTCGTGGATCCGCCAGGTCGCGTCGGTGACCACGCGCTCGACGGCGCCACCGGCGTACTCCAGGTGCAGCACCGCACGCACCACCGGCTCGTCGTGCCACGGCGGCGCCTCCCACCGCCACACGTTGCCGCCCGTCATGCCGTAGAAGCCGCGCCCGAGCTCGATGCCGAGCGCGTTGCGCCCGCGCCGCAGGCCGCGCGTGAGGTCGACGGCGGTGTACTGGACCGTGTCGTCGTAGTCGGTGAAGCCCGGCGCGAGCACCTGGTCGCCGGCCGGCCTGCCGTTCAGCGACACGTTCGCGTACCCGCCCGCCGCGAGGTAGAGCGTGGCGCGTTCGAGGCGGGGCCCCACCTCGAGCTCCTTGCGCAGCAGCGGCGCCGGCAGCGGGTCCCGGGTCGGCGGCCGCACCCCGTTGCCCCACGGCCCCGAACCGTAGGTGGCGAGCTCGGCGGCCGGGTCCCAGCCGGAGTCGTCGAGGTCGGGCCGTGCGAAGTCCGCCGGGAAGTCCGTCGCCGCCTTCCAGCCGCTCCCGGTCGTGCGGGTGGTCCTCGTGCCGTCGGACCAGGTCAGGCGCACGACGGCGAGCACAGCGCCGGGGCTGACCGCGTCGTTCGTGCCGCGCACCGCGACGACGGTGCTGCCCCGGGCAGCGTTCCCGGAGAGGTCGGCCTCGTAGAAGCGGGCGGCCTGCCAGCCGTTCTCGACGGGCTCGGTGGCGCCGACCTCGATGCCGTCCACCCAGAGCGTGCAGGAGTCATCGGCGGTGATCAGGATCTCGGCCTTCGTCACGGACGCGCCGTCCGGAGCGGCCTGCGTGAGCCGGAAGGCACGGTCCTGGTCGGGCAGCTCGCCCGCCGCCAGCCAGATCCAGGAGGCGCCGGCGAAGGTCAGGTCGGTGACCTGGTCCGGGTGGCGCTCGTTGCCGATCCAGGCCGCCCCGGCCCAGTCGCTCTCGGCGTACAGGCCGGTGCGGAAGCTCGACGTCGTGCTGCTGCTCCCGTGCGTGGTCGCCACGTCCACCCGCCAGCCGTAGTCGGTGGCGGCGCGCAACGACGGGCCCGTGTACTCGACGTTCGCCGACTCCCGGGACGGCACGACGCCGCTGTCCCACACCACACGGGCGCTCGGCCCGCGGGTGCTGACCCGCAGCCGGTAGGACGTCTGCTCGACGCCGCGCCGGTCCGACCCGACGGTCCACGAGAACCGCGGGCGGTCGACGTCGATCCCGAGCGGGCTCGTCTTCTTCTCGACGAGCGGGTCGGTCAGCCGCACGGCGCTGCCGCCGTGCCGCGGCTCGCTCGCCGCGGCAGCCGCGACGGCGGGGACGCCCACGGGCAGCGCGGCGGCGGTCGAGGCGACGCCGGCGGTCTTGAGGAACAGTCTGCGGTCCAGGGTCATGACGCCTCCAGGCGGGACCGGTCGTCGTCGACCGGCCGGTTGAGAGGGAGCTCCATTGCAACGTTTCAACCACGCGCGGCCAGCATAGGTGCACGTTCGCGGCGGGAACCAGTCCCGCGACGGTGAGGGAAATTGCGTACACCCGCTCCCCGCGCCGACCCGAACCGGCCGTGCCAGTGTGTGTGACGGGCGCGGACCTCGCCGTCCGCCGGACGTTGGGAGGCGCCGCATGACCGCACCGAGCGCGGAGGCCGGACCGCAGGTACTGCCCCGGACCAGGGTCTGGGCGATCTTCGGCGGGCTCATGCTCGCGATGCTGCTCGCCGCCCTCGACCAGACCATCGTCGCCACCGCGCTGCCCACCATCGTCTCCGACCTCGGCGGCGCGGAGCACCTGTCCTGGGTCGTGACCGCCTACATGCTGGCGAGCACCGCGACCACCGTGCTCTGGGGCAAGCTCGGCGACCTCTTCGGCCGCAAGACCCTCTTCATCGCCTGCATAGTCATCTTCCTCGCGGGCTCGATCCTGGCCGGCACGTCCCAGACGATGGGCCAGCTCATCGCCTGGCGCGCGGTCCAGGGCGCGGGCGGCGGCGGGCTCATGGTGCTGTCCCAGGCGATCATCGGCGACGTCGTGCCGCCGCGGGAACGCGGCCGGTACCAGGGCCTGTTCGGCGCCGTCTTCGGCGTCTCGTCGGTCGCCGGGCCGCTGCTCGGCGGGTTCTTCGTCGACAACCTCGACTGGCGCTGGGTCTTCTACATCAACATCCCCGTCGGGGCTCTCGCTCTGATCGTCGTGGCGTCCGTCCTGCCGCGCATCGCCGCGGGGGCCAGGCCGCGCATCGACTACGCGGGCATCGTCCTGCTGGCCACCCTCTCGACGGCGATAGTGCTCGTCACCAGCCTCGGCGGCACCACCTGGGAGTGGAGCTCGGCCCCCGTGTACGCCATGGCAGCGCTCGCGGTCGGCTCCCTCCTCGCGTTCATCGCGGTCGAGCGGCGCGCCCCCGAGCCCGTGCTGCCGCTGCACCTGTTCCGCAGCAAGGTCTTCTCCGCCGCGGCGGTCATCGGGTTCGCCGTCGGCTTCGCGATGTTCGGCGCCATCACCTACCTGCCGCTCTACCTGCAGACCGTCAAGGGCTCGACGCCCACCGAGTCCGGCCTCGAGATGACGCCGATGATGCTCGGCCTGCTCATCACGTCCATCGGATCGGGACAGCTCATCACCCGCACCGGCCGCTACAAGATCTACCCGGTCCTCGGCACCGCCATCACCGCGGCCGGCCTCTACCTGCTCTCCCTCATGGGCCAGGACACCACCACCCTCCAGGCCGGACTGAGCATGTTCGTGTTCGGCGCAGGCCTCGGCATGGTCACCCAGGTGCTCGTCATCGCCGTGCAGAACGACGTCGGCTACCGCGACCTCGGCACCGCGACGTCCGGCACCACCTACTTCCGCACCATCGGCGCGTCGATCGGTGTCGCGGTCTTCGGCACCGTCTTCTCAGGCCGCCTCACCGCCGAGCTGGCCGACGACGTCCCCGGCACCGCCCAGGGCACCTGCGCGCCGGAGGCGCTCGCGGCGTCCACCCAGACCCTCGCGCGGTGCGCACCCGAGGTGCAGGACTGGTTCCTCGACGCCTACTCCGGCGCCCTGCACGTCGTCTTCCTGGGGGCGGTGCCGGTGGCGCTGCTGGCGTTCGTCCTGACCTGGCTGCTGCCCGAGGTCGAGCTGCGCACCGCGACCCGGGGCGGCGACGGCGGCACGGCGGGGCACGCGGCGGGCGCGTCGTTCGCCCTCCCGTCGTCGCGCACCTCGCTCGAGGAGCTGCGCATGATCCTCTGGCGCCGCGTGGGCCGACGCGACCCCTTGCGGGTCTACGAGATGACAGCGGGGGAGGTGGGCCTGTCCCCGGCGGAGGCATGGATGGTCACGCGCGTCTCCCTCAAGCGCACGCGGTCCGTGCGGTTCATGGCCGAGCGCGCGGCGACGTCCGAGCAGGTGGTGCGGGACGTCGCGGACGCGCTCGCCGCCCGCGGGCTGGTCGAGGTCGACGGCGACGCGGTCCGGGCGCTGCCCGCCACGGACACCCTCGCCGAGACCATCCGGGAGGCGGAGCGGGAACGGCTGCGGCGCTACGTCGCCGAGTGGCCCGACGGCGACGAGCCGGAGGTCGCGCAGCTCGTGGACCAGCTGACGTACGAGCTCATGGCCGACAGGGCGGACAGCGCCGAACGGGCGTGACCCGGTCGGCCTTCTCGGCCGGTCAGTGGGTGGGGGAGTGGCGCGTCGCGCGGGACCGGGAGCGCGTGCCCGCACCGGTCGGGACGCCGTTGCTCACACCAGAACTTGCGCCTGAGCTGGTACCCGTACCCGCGTCCCACGCCCGTGCGATGCCGAGGCGGCGCAGGTGCTCGCCGGTCACCGTGGCGCCGTCGGGCCCTATCCAGTGCTCGTTGCCGAACCGTTCGTCGGTCGCGGCGTCCCAGCGGCGCATGAACGGTGTGCCGTTGTCGATGATGACCACCGACCCGTAGCTCGTGGGGAGCGGCCGGGCCGGGAGATGGATCAGGGTGTAGATCTCCGCGAGGTCCGCCGGCCCGACGGAGGACACGCTGTACCAGTTGCCGTCCACGTCGCGCTGGACCGCGTACCCGCTGGCGTCCAGCGCGACGCTGAGGTGCGGCAGGTCGGCCGCGAGAAGCTCCTGGCTGGTCTGGTAGACGGTGCCGACCTGGGCTACCTGGCTCATCGGGTGAGGTCTCCTTGGCGTCGAATCGGTGGTGTCCACCCATCAAAGCGGATTTGTCGCGATTCGGGGGCCTGAGTGGCCTTTTTTTTCACGGGCCGCCCGGGTTCCGGGCGGCCCGCGGGCTCACCGCGGTTCCGTCTCGGCCGCTGTGACGCGCTCGGGCGCCTCCAGGTCCTTCGAGTCCTTGGAGCCGCGCGTGGCGTACAGGCTGGTGGCGGTCACCACGGCGAGGACGCCGACGATGACGCCGAGCGAGGCGAGCGTGGGGATCTCCGGGACGCCCGCCCAGATGCCGTGGGCCCAGTGCAGGACGAGCTTGACGCCGATGAACGCGAGGATCGTCGCGAGCCCGTACCCGAGGTGGACGAGCTTGCTCAGGGCGCCCTGGAGCACGAAGTACAGGGCGCGGAGGCCGAGCAGGGCGAAGGCGTTCGTCGCGAACACGAGGTACGGGTCGCTCGTGATGCCGTAGACGGCGGGGACCGAGTCCACCGCGAAGACGACGTCGGCGGCGAAGACCGCTACCACCACCACCGCGAGCGGGGTGAGCATGCGCCGTCCGCCCTCGCGGACCGAGAGGCTGGAGCCGCGGTAGTCGTCGGTGACGGGCATGAAGCGGCGGATCAGCCGGACCGAGCGCAGCTCGGAGACCTCGACGTGGTGGGAGCTGCCGCGGACCTGGTCGACGAGGATCTTGACCGCCGTGGCGAGGAGGATCGCGCCGAAGAGCAGGAAGGCCCAGCTGAGGTTGGCCAGGACTGCCGCCCCGAGCGCGATGAACACCCCGCGGAGCACGAGGGCCCCGACGATGCCGAGCAGGAGCACGCGCTGCTGCAGCGCGGCCGGCACGGCGAAGGCGGTGAGCAGGAGCATGAACACGAACAGGTTGTCGACGGACAGCGACTTCTCGACGAGGTACCCCGTGAGGTACTGGACGCCGATGTCCGAGCCGAACGTGGCCCAGATCCAGCCGCCGAAGGCGAGGGGGAGTGCGATGTAGAAGGCGCTCCAGCTAAGCGCCTCACGCATGGACACCTCGTGCGGGCGTCTGGTGATGAGGAAGTCCACGGCGATCAGGGCCAGGACGGCGAGGATGGTCACGGCCCACATGGTGGGGGTGGCGACAGAGGTCAGGGCAGCAGGAGCAGTACCTGTGAAGGCGAGCAAGGAGTCTCCGTGGTAGATGGCTCCGAGGTCTCCTTCACCTTGCCGAGCAAGGTCGCCGCCCGAGGTCGCATGGTGCGCCGTAATGACCGGACGATGTTAGGGAAGTACTCCCCTCGCAGCATGCATCCTACGACATATTTCTGGGTGAGATATGTCTTGTATGCCAGGTGGGAGTTCGATAACGTTATCGACAATCTACCGCTGCGTGAGAGCCCTCCCCGCGACAACGATGTTAGCGCTCACACGATTGGCTCCACGCAGGCGGCTCCCGATGAGCCGCGGTCCTGATCACGCCGCAGGTAGGGCACTGCACTGACCGGAACTGCCCAGGCGCAGCCGTCGCAGGCTGCGCCCTCACACAAGAGGAGCGAAGGATGAGGAAGTCCATCGCACGAATTGCACTGGCGCTGACCGCAGCCCTGGTGCTGGCCCCGGCGGCAGCGTTGCCGTCCGAGGTCGCCCCGGCCGCCGCCGCGAGCGCCAACCTGCTCACCAACGGCGACCTGGAGAACGGTACGACCGGCTGGTCGGCCTTCGGCGCCGGGACGGTGGCGTCCACGACCAGCCCGGTCCACGGCGGCGCTCGCGCCCTGCTGCGGACGGGCCGGACCGCCGCGTGGAACGGCCCCGCCCAGACCGTCACGTCCGCGATGACGAACAACACGAGCTATACGGCGAGCGTGTGGGTGCGCTCCCAGAGCGGCACCCCGACCGGCCGTATCACGCTGGCGCTGACCGCCGGCGGCACGACGAGCTACGTCAACCTGGCCCAGGGGAACGTGAGCTCCTCCGGCTGGACGCAGCTCACCGGCACCACGACGGTGTCCTGGTCCGGGACGCTGTCGTCCGCCACGTACTACGTGGAGACGGCGGCCGGTACCGACAACCTCTACATCGACGACGCCTCGCTCGTCAGCAACACGGGGACGTCCTGCGACCTGCCGTCCAGCTACCGCTGGTCGTCCACCGGGGTCCTGGCGAACCCGAGGTCCGGCTGGGTCTCGCTGAAGGACTTCACCGTGGCTCCGTACAACGGTCAGCAGCTCGTCTACGCGACGACGCACGACTTCGGCTCGTCCTGGGGCTCGATGAACTTCGGCCTCTTCTCCAGCTACTCGCAGATGGGGAGCGCCTCGCAGAACGCCATGAACTCCGGGACGGTGGCGCCCTCGCTCTTCTACTTCGCCCCGCGGAACATCTGGGTGCTGACCTACCAGTGGGGCCCGTCGCCGTTCATGTACCGGACCTCGAGCGACCCCACCAACCCGAACGGCTGGTCGGCAGCGAGCCCGCTGTTCACGGGGTCGATCACCGGCTCGGGCACGGGCCCCATCGACCAGACGATCATCGGCGACGGCACGAACATGTACCTGTTCTTCGCCGGTGACAACGGGAAGATCTACCGGGCCAGCATGCCGATCGGGAACTTCCCGGGGAACTTCGGCAGCTCCTACCAGACCATCATGAGCGACACCACGAACAACCTGTTCGAGGCCCCTCAGGTCTACAAGCTCAAGGACCAGAACAAGTACCTGATGATCGTCGAGGCCATCGGCGCCAACGGCAGGTACTTCCGCTCGTTCACGGCGACCAGCCTCTCCGGTTCCTGGACGCCGCAGGCCGCCACGGAGAGCAACCCGTTCGCCGGGAAGGCCAACAGCGGGGCCACCTGGACCAACGACATCAGCCACGGTGAGCTCCTGCGCACCAACGCCGACCAGACCATGACGGTCGATCCCTGCAACCTGCAGCTGCTGTACCAGGGCCGTTCGCCGAGCTCGGACGGGGTGGACTACGGCCTGCTCCCGTACCGGCCGGGCCTGCTCACGCTCCAGCGGTAGGGGCGTTCACGTCGCGCGGTACCCGCGTCTCGCTAGCTGTGCGAGGCGCGGGTACCGCCGTCGCGGTGCGCGAGCGTGGCGAGCGCGTCCTTCCAGTACCCCTCGGCGGCCCTCGCGTGCCGTTCGGTGTCGATGTTCTCCTCGACGACGGTCACGAGCGTGCCGCCGTCGTCGGGCTCCAGCACGATGCGGATGTCGTGGTAGTTCCCGGGAACGTCGTCCAGGCCGTTCAGCGGCGCGAAGTGCGTGAAGTGCAGCAGCCGCGGCCGTTCGACGGCGATGACCGTGCCCTTGTCCGCGAACACGCGGCCGAAGAAGTGCCCCTCGAACGTGATGGGGCTGCCCGGCTGGAAGTCCGTCTCGATGTTGGCGCCGAGCATCCACCGCGCACCCGGGTGCATGAGCTCGGCCCAGACGCGCTCTGGCGGCTCGGCGATGTGGGTCGTCGCGGTGACGCTGTGGCGGGGGGTCTCGGTGCTCATCGTTGCCTTCCGTCGTGCTCTCGGACACGACCGTACCCCGCAGCGGGTCAGGTGGCGGCGCGTGCCGTGGCGTCCCAGACGACGGCGCCGGCCGGGTCCCAGATGTGGCTGGTGCCGCCGTTCGACCACACGGCGTGGAACCCCGTGGGCAGGCCGAGGTAGCGCACGAGGTGCGGGGCCCTGCGCCAGACCTCGTGCGCGGGCACGAGCGTGGTGCCGCCGCGCGGCTGCTCGGCGAAGGGCGTGATGACCCAGCCGGAGGCGTCGTCGGACGCGGCGTAGCGGCGCACGTGGATCTCCGGGGCGTCGAAGACGCCGTCGTAGACCCGGACGTTCGCGGTGAAGCGGATCGACTCGCGGGTCACCTTGCAGAACGCCGCCATCTCGGCCTGGTACCGGAGCGCGTCCAGCATCGGGTCCACGTCCCAGGTCATGGTCTCGATCCCCGGCTTGGTGAGGTCGGTCGCGGCAACCCGGAGGTCGTCGCCGTCCTGCGACAGGGCGGACCACCAGAAGCCGTGCCACACCCCGAGACCCTTGGTGACGCGTTCGGGCGGCTGCGCGGCGAACCAGTCCACGAGGCCGCGGGCCCGCGGAGCGAGCAGGGGCGTCGTCCGGAGCCAGACGCGCCGGCCGTGGGCGGAGCGCGCGTCGAGCACGACGGTCGCCGGGGGCGTCGTCGGCTCGCCGTCGGCCCACCACCGGACGACGTCGGCGCCGGCCGAGCTCCAGTCGACGCCCCGGTTCGCGATCGGGTCGAGGAGCCGGACGTCGTTCCCGTCGAAGTGCGCGACGTACCAGTGGCCCGGGCCGTGCGTGCGGTCGATGCCCACCAGCGAGTACGCCCCCGCGCCGCGGCCGCGCAGCCGTGCGGTCAGCTCCTCGGGCGTGGTCTGGTGGAAGGGTGCGCCGATCAGTCCGGCGAGCTCCTGCTCGCTCGGCCCGGACGGCGTCGCCGTACGCGCCGGCTCCCCGCGCAGCACGCCGATCATGGCCGCGACCGCCGACGCCGCGTGGTTGATCGGGGCCTGGCCGACGGCCGCGTCGTTCCGTTGGCCCGCGGCGAAACCGGCCAGGAGCTCCTGGCCGGTGAACGCCGACTCGCGCACGACGGCCGAGCCGTCGAACCCGACGATCGCCTGCGCGCCGCCCCGGCCCGGGGTCCACACGTGGAAGCCGCCGGGCACCACGTGCTGATGCCGCGCGACCGTCGCGAGATCGATGCCGAGCAGTGCCGCGGCACGCTCCGCGACCTGGGGAAACGCTTGGGTCCAGTGCTCACCGGACGGCTTGTCTGTATCGATCACGGCGGTCAGCCTACGCGCGGGATGCCAGCAGGAGCCGCCCGGTCCATAGTGACTGGAGGCACGAGGAGGGGGAGACGATGGGCGGTATCGATGACGCGCTCACCCACAGCTGCGACGCCGACGGCGGCATCCGGCGGCGTCGGCGCGGCAAGGGGTTCTCGTACGTGGACGACGGCGGCTCCCGGGTCACCGACCCGGAGACGCTCGCGCGGATCCGCTCGCTCGTCATCCCGCCCGCCTGGACCGACGTCTGGATCTGCCTCGACCCGTCCGGCCACATCCAGGCCACCGGGCGCGACGCCAAGAACCGCAAGCAGTACCTCTATCACCGCCGGTGGCGCGAGTACCGCGCCGCCGCCAAGTTCCACGAGCTGGCGGAGTTCGGCGCGATGCTGCCCGACCTGCGCAAGCGCGTGGACGCCGACATGCGCTCACCGCAGCTCGGCGCGGACCGGGTGGTCGCCACCGTCGTCCGGCTGCTGGACGAGACGCTGATCCGGGTCGGCAACGACGAGTACGTGCGGTCCGGCGAGTCGTTCGGGCTGACCACGCTGCGCAACCGGCACGCCACCGTGGAGGGCGCGGAGGTGCGGTTCCGCTTCCGCGGCAAGTCGGGCACGCCGCACGACGTGGTGGTCCACGACCGGCGGGTGGCGAACATCGTGCGCCGCTGCCGGGAGCTGCCCGGTCAGCGGCTGCTGCAGTACGTGGACGGCGACGAGGTGCGGAGCATCGGGTCACGCGACGTCAACGAGTACCTCGGCCGGGTGACGTCGGCCGACTACACGGCCAAGACCTTCCGGACCTGGGGCGCGAGCGCGGTCGCCTTCGGCCACCTGCGGCACCTCGAACCGGCGACCCGGCGCGAGCACGACGCGCAGCGTGCCGAGGCCGTTCGGATCGCTGCCGCCCACCTGCACAACACCCCGGCGGTGTGCCGCAAGAGCTACGTCCACCCCGCGATCCTCGCCGACGACCGCGCGGAGCTCGACGAGCTGATCGAGCGGTCCGGCGCGAATGGCTCCCGAGGGTCGCGCTGGATGGACGCCGACGAGCGCGCGCTCCTGAAGTTCCTGACCGCCGCCGAGGAGACCCGGGAGGCCCCTGCGGCCTGAGGTTAGGGTTGCGGACGTGCATCACTCCATGGCCGAGGGCGTCCGACGAATCGACTTCCATCCCTGGGAGTACGACCCCACGTCCCCGGAGGGTGCGGCACAGGCCGCCCGCCAGAGCGAGCTGGTCGCCGCCGGCGCGCGGCTCGGCACCGGCGTCTTCGTCGCGCCGAACGCGGCGGTCTTCTGCGACAACCTCACGGTGGGCGACCGCACGTACATCGCGGCGCTCGCCTACGTCACGGGCGACCTGACGATCGGCGCCGACTGCTCGATCAACCCCTACGCGGTGGTCCGCGGCGAGATCCGGATGGGCGACGGCGTCAGGATCGGCGCGCACACCTCGATCCTCGGGTTCAACCACAGCATGGCCACCGACCGGCCGATCCACCAGCAGGGCACCTGGAGCAAGGGCATCACGCTCGGCGACGACGTCTGGATCGGCTCGAACGCCACGATCCTGGACGGCGTCACGGTCGGTGACCACGTCGTCATCGGCGCCGGCTCCGTCGTCACCAAGGACGTGCCCGACTGGGCGGTCGTCGCGGGCAACCCGGCACGCGTCCTGCGCGACCGCCGGACGGACAGCCGCGGCGACTCGGCCCCGGACCTCGCCACCGACCTCGCCACGGAGCTGCGGGCCTTCGCGGACCGGGCCCGCGAACAGGCCGGCGACCTGCTCGCCCGCTGCTTCGAGGACGGCCGGTTCGTCGACCGGCCCGCGGCGCTCGCGGGATCCCTCGAGCCCGCCGTCCGGCCGTGGGCCGACGCCGTCGAGATCGCCGACCTGCTGCTCGACGCGCCGCCGCCGGGCTTCTCCGCCGCGGACCTGGTCCGCCGCCTCACGGCCCGGCAGGATCCCGCGACCGGGCTGATCCCGGCGGGCGACGAACCGCTGGACCCCATGGACGGCCCCGCGAGCTACCACGTCCTCAGCGTCGGCTACGCCGTCCGGCTCCTCGGCGGGCGGCTGCCGCACCCGATCCGCGCGGTGCACACGCTGAGCGACCGCGACGTCGTCAGCGCGCTCGAGGCGCGCGACTGGGGCGCGCAGGCGTGGGGGAGCGGCGCCGCCGTCGACGCGCTCGCCACGGCGTGCGCCCTCAACATCGCGGACTTCTCCGCGGAGCTCGCCGACGGCGGCATCGGCCCGCTCCACGGGCTCATGGGCTGGCTGTCCGCCTCCGCGAACCCGGAGACCGGCATGTGGGGCGCACCCCAGCCTGGGCCGCGCTGGTTGCAGGCGGTGAACGGGTTCTACCGGCTGACCCGCGGCTCGTACGCCCAGCTCGGGCTGCCGCTGCCCTATCCGGAGGCCGCGATCGACACGGTCCTGGAGCACGCGGCCGACCCCTACCTGGCGACACCCGACGGGCACACCGCCTGCAACGTGCTCGACGTCATCCACCCGCTCTGGCTCGCGGCCAGGCAGACCGGGCACCGCCGCACCGAGGGCGAGGCGTGGGCGCGCGGCCAGCTGCGGCGGGCGCTGCGCAGCTGGGTCCAGGGCGCGGGGTTCGCCTTCGCCCCCGCGAGCGACGGCGCCGACGCCGTCGCCGGGCTCCAGGGCACCGAGATGTGGCTGAGCATCGTCTGGCTGCTGGCCGACTACCTCGGCCTCGCGGACGAGCTCGGCTACCGGCCGCGCGGCGTGCACAGCCCGGATCCGCTGGTCCGGCTCGCGCCGGTCAGCGAGCGCTGACGCTCAGGCGCCGGCCACGCGCGGCGCGGCGGTGGACCCGCGGACGACGAGCCGCGTGGCCAGCTCCTCGCGCGGCGCGACGCCCGGCGGGTCGGCGTCCGGGGGTCCGGCGCTGATCCGCAGCAGCATCCGCAGCGCGGCCGCCCCCATCTCCGCGATGGGCTGGTGCACGGTCGTGAGCGCGGGGGTCACCCACTGTGCCTCGGGGGAGTCGTCGAAACCCACGACGCTGACGTCCTCGGGGATGCGCAGGCCCAGGGCCGCCGCGGCGTCGTACACCCCGAGCGCCATGGTGTCGGAGCAGGCGAAGACGGCAGTCGGCCCGGGGGTGCCCCGCAGCAGCAGTGTCGCCTGCTCGGCGGAGCTCGCCCGCTGCCAGTCGGTGTGCGCGATGCGCTCGTCGGGCAGCTCGTGGCCCGCCTGGGTCACCGCCGAGCGGAACCCGTCGATACGGGCCTGGCTGTAGAGGTGCGTGCGCCGTCCGGCCAGCACGGCGAAGTGCCGGTGGCCGAGCGAGAGCAGGTGCTCCGCCGCGGCGCGGCCCCCCGCCCAGTTCGCCGCCCCGACGCTCGCGACGGTGCTGGGCGGCTGCGAGACGGGGTCGAGCAGGACTATCGGCACCCGTGCCGCGGCGAGCGTCGCGAGCTGCTCGCCGGTGGTGTCGACGAGGGCCAGCACCGCGCCCCGCAGCCGCCGCGCGAGCAGGCGGGTGAGCCAGGCGTCGTCCGGCGGTCGGGCCACGGAGACGACGACGTCGACACCCGCCTCCTCGGCGGCGTGCTCGACGCCGCTGAGCGCGCGGTTGGCCCAGGTGCCCTCGACGCCGCTGAGCACGAGGTCGACGAACGGGGACTGCGTCCCGCGCGTCGCCGCGTCCCGGCCGGACCGCCCGCGGTACCCGAGCTCCGCGACGATGCCCATGACCCGCGTGCGGGTCTCCGCGGAGACGTCGGACCGGCCGCTCAGGACCTTCGACACCGTCGGCACGGTCGTGCCCGCGGCCTCCGCCACGTCCGCGAGCGTCGTCCGACGTGACTTCTCCATGCGGCGACCCTAGCCACGTCGTAAAAGTTGCGCAACATTCTGCCTCTTGATCCGGCTCGACGGTTGCTGTATCAAAGGGGTCGAAGCGATCTGGCAAGCGATTCGGCAATCGATATGGCACTCCGCCGGGCTCAATGTTGCGCAACTATGGGAGCGAGCTGTACATGAATACTTCGACGAAGCGCGCCCTGATCGTGCGCGGGGGATGGGACGGGCACCAGCCCGTGGAGACCACCGACTCGTTCGTCCCGTTCCTCGAGGAGCACGGGTACGACGTGCGGATCGAGGAGACGACGGCGGTCTACGCCGACGCCGACTACCTGGCGGACGTCGACGTCGTCGTCCAGACCAACACGATGAACACCATCGAGGGTGACGAGCTGCGCGGCCTGATCGCAGCCGTGCGGAACGGCACGGGGCTCGCGGGCTGGCACGGCGGGATCGCCGACTCCTACCGGAGCAGCTCCGACTACCTCCAGCTGATCGGCGGGCAGTTCGCCACGCACCCGCCGAAGGCTCCCGCGGAGGAGCTGGCGGGCGAGGCCGCCGACAACTTCCTGCGGCACACGATCGACATCGTGCCGGACCGGGCCGACCACCCGATCGTCGCGGGGATCTCCAGCTTCGAGCTCACGACCGAGCAGTACTGGGTGCTGTCCGACGACTACAACGACGTCCTCGCGACCACCACCGTCGCCGCGCGCGACTTCGACGCCTGGCACCGGCCGGTCACCAGCCCGGCCGTCTGGACCCGCCAGTGGGGCAGCGGCCGCGTCTTCGTCTCCACGCCCGGCCACGACCTCGCCACGGTCAGCGACCCGAACGTCCGCACCATCATCGAGAGGGGCATCCTGTGGGCCAGCCGTTGAGAGTGGGGATCGTCGGCCTCGGCGCGATCTCCGGCCAGTACCTGTCCGCGTTCGCGCGGCTCGAGGCCGTGCGGGTGGTCGCGGTCGCCGACCTCGACGCGGCCCGCGCGGAGGCGGTCGCCGCGGAGCAGGGCGCGCGGGCGCTGACGGTCGACGAGCTGGTCGCCGACCCCGAGGTCGACCTCGTCCTGAACCTCACGATCCCCGCCGCGCATGCCGAGATCGCGCTCAAGGCGATCGCCGCGGGCAAGGACGTGTACGGCGAGAAGCCGCTGGCGGCTACGCTGGACGACGCCCGCGTGGTCGTCGAGGCGGGCCGGGCGGCGGGGGTGCGCGTGGGCTGCGCTCCGGACACCGTGCTCGGCACCGGCGTGCAGACGGCGCGGGCGGCGATCGACGGCGGCGCGATCGGCGAGCCGGTCGCCGCGACCGCGACGATGATGACGCCCGGCCACGAGCGCTGGCACCCGAACCCGGACTTCTACTACCAGCCCGGCGGGGGCCCGCTGCTCGACATGGGGCCGTACTACGTGACGACGCTGGTCACGCTGCTCGGCCCGGTCGCCTCCGTCGTCGGCACAGCGAGCCACACCCGCGCCACGCGCACCGTCGGCTCCGGGCCGCGCCAGGGCGCCGTCATCCCCGTCGACGTCGACACGCACGTCACCGGGGTGCTCCGGCACGAGTCCGGTGTGCTCTCGACCCTCGTCATGAGCTTCGACTCGGTCGCCACGCAGGCCGCCGAGATCGAGGTCCACGGCCAGACCGGGTCGCTGATCGTCCCGGACCCCAACAGGTTCGACGGCGACGTCCAGCTCCACGTGCTCGACGGCGAGTGGCAGACCCTGCCGCCCAGCGCGGGGTACCGGGACGCGGGGCGCGGCTACGGCGTCGCCGACCTCGCGACCACGCCGCCGGGCGCCGCCGCCCGGGCGAGCGGAGACGTCGCGTACCACGTGCTCGACATCATGACGTCGCTGCTCGCGTCGGCGGGCAGCGGAACCGCCGTGACCGTCGAGAGCACGTGCGACCGGCCCGCACCCGTTCCGCTGTCGGACGCGCCGGGCGGGACCCGGCCGAGCGGTCGGTGAGGCGGCGCAAATCAGGTTGGGCCCCTCCGGCCTGCGCCGATACGGTGAGCCCATGCCATCGGTCAAACAGTTTCAGGTCACCTTCGACTGCGCGGATCCGGAGCGCGTCGCCCGGTTCTGGTGCGAGGTCCTCGGGTACGTCGTCCCGCAGCCTCCGGAGGAGTTCGCCACCTGGGACGCCTACAACGAGTCGCTGCCGGCCGAGGAGCGGGGGGCGGCGTTCGCCTGCCAGGACCCCACCGGCGTCGGGCCGCGCCTGTACTTCCAGCGCGTTCCCGAGGGCAAGATCGTCAAGAACCGCGTGCACCTCGACGTGCGGGCGGGCACGGGCCTCGTGGGTGACGAGCGCCTCGCGGTCCTCGAGGCCGAGGCCGCACGGCTGATCGCGCTCGGCGCCACGCACGTGCTGACGCAGCTCGCCGACGAGGAGAACGAGTCCTGCATCACGCTGCAGGACGTCGAGGGCAACGAGTTCTGCATCGACTGACAGCTCGACCGGCGCCCGTCGGGGTACCGTCTGCTCCATGCGTCTGGGCGTTCTCGATATCGGGTCCAACACGGGACATCTGCTGGTGGTCGACGCCCATGGTGGCGCGGCGCCGCTCCCTGCCTCCTCGTACAAGGAGCCGCTGCGGCTCGCCGAGCACCTGGACGACGACGGCGCCGTCAGCCCGGCGGGCGTCAAGGCCCTCGTGGAGTTCACCGCACAGGCCGTGCGCCTGGCGGAGGACCGGGGCTGCGCCGAGACGCTGGCGTTCGCGACGTCGGCGGTGCGCGACGCCGTGAACTCCGAGACGGTGCTCAAGACGGTGCACGAGCGCACCGGGGTGCGGCTCGAGGTGCTGAGCGGCGAGGACGAGGCCCGGCTGACGTTCCTGGCGGTGCGCCGCTGGTTCGGCTGGTCGGCCGGGCGGCTCGCCGTGTTCGACATCGGCGGCGGCTCCCTCGAGATCGCGGGCGGCGCCGACGAGGCGCCCGACGCCGCCTGGTCGCTCCCGCTCGGGGCGGCTCGGCTGGCCCGGAGCCACTTCGGCGTGGCGCCCGATGCCGAGGCGCTGCGCGCCCTGCGCCGTGACCTCCGCGCCGGGATAGCGCAGAACGCCGGGACGCTGCTGCGGGCCGGGCGGCCCGACCGCGCCGCCGCGACGTCCAAGACGTTCCGTTCGCTCGCGCGCATCTGCGGCGCGGCGCCGGCGGCCGAGGGTCCGCTCGTGCGCCGGGTGCTGACGCTCGACGCGCTGCGGGAGAGGATCGACGAGCTGACGCGCACGAGCCTCGACGACCTGGCCCGGCTGCCCGGGGTCTCGCCGAGCCGGGCCCACCAGATAGTGCCCGGCGCGCTCGTCGCGGAGGCGTGCATGGACGTCTTCGATCTGACCGAGCTCGAGATCTGCCCCTGGGCGCTGCGCGAGGGCGTGATCCTGCAGCGGCTCGACCAGATGCCGCACGTCCGCCTCGGCTAGGGCGCGCCCAGCCCGGCGAACCGCGCCATCCGTGCCACGCCCGCGGGTGCGTTCCGCTTCAGCCGCGTGACGGCGTCGGCAACGGAGGCCCGGTCCATGTCGCCCGGTCCGATCCGCGAGGGGTTGAGGACCGTCGTGTTCGCCCACGCGCGGATCTCCGGGACGGCGCCGAACGACAGGGACGCCCGGTTGCCCAGCACCTGCATCGTCATCCAGTCGGCCGGCGTGTTGCTGTACGGGGTCGGCGGGCACAGCGCGTTCTTCTCGGCGTCGTCGCCGCGCGTGGCCTCGACGAATCCCGCGAGGGCGGCCCCGAAGCACGGGAACCCCGTCCGGATCGGCTGCAGCGTGATCGTCTCGCCCCAGATGGGGACCAGCGGTGAATACCTCAGTCCCGGCGCGGCGCAGTGCACGACGACGGAGCCTCGTCCCGTGACCACGTCACCGCCGTCGAGGACTATGCGGTCGGGCTCGGCGCGGCGGACGTGCCCGAGCCGGACGACGTTCTCGATGGTGCGCAGCTCGTCGCGCTCCCACCGCGCGAGGGTCGGCGTCTTGGCCATCGTGGGCGTCACGGAGCGGTCGATGCGCAGCACGATGCCGAGGTCCTCGAGCCGGAGGAAGAGGTCGTCGGGCGTGGCCGCCTGCGCCGCCGCGCCCAGGAGGTCGGCGGCCATGCCGAGGAAGATCGCGGGGTCCGGCTGGATGACCGCACGGTTGAGCATCCACGGGTCGCGCGGCCGCACCCAGCAGATCGCGTCGGGGTCGACCCCCTGGGCGAGCAGCCAGATGCACGCGTCGGTCGCCGTCTTGCCCGAGCCAACGACGACCCACCGGTCGGGCATGCCGCTGAGCTCGAGCGACGGCATCGTGCCGACCGGCACGACGCGTGCGCCGTCGTCGACGGCGAAGGGCGGCGGGGTCGTGGCCGGGATGCCGGGCGAGAGGTACCGCGCGTCGACGACGCGACGCCGGACGTGCAGGTCGACCAACCCGCCGGTGTCGAGCGAACGCAGCGTCCCGCCGCCCAGGTGCTCGTGTCCCGGGTAGAACGTGACCCGGTCCGAGGCGAGCAGCCGGTCGGCGAGGACCTTCGCGTAGTAGGCGGTGATCTCGGCGCCGGTGGCCCGCTCGTGCAGGCCCACCTCCGGACCCTCGGTCTGGAGCTGCCCGGTGCCCAGCGGCGTCGACGCGACGCCGTAGAACTCCGAGGCCTGGTGCAGGCGGACGAACGGGTAGACGTCGAGCCAGTGGCCACCGGCGCCGACACGCCGGTCGGCGAGGATGACGCGCGCCTCGGGGTCGTGGTCGATGACGGCGTCGACGAACGCCATCCCGGCGGCACCGGCGCCCACGACCAGATAGTCGGCCTCCGTCGCGTGAGCCATACCGTCCACTGGAGCACCGTCCCGACCGGGGAGCAACCGGCGGCCCGGGTGAACCTGGCCGGCCAACCGGTGGCGGCTCTCGGCGTCGGACAGCGGGCGGTGAGGAAAAAGCGCCGCGAACGTAACGCCGCGGCTCGCGAGGCGAAACCCCGGTTCGCGACCCTTCCGGGGAAGGGCGCCACCGCATGGTGGCGCTCTGACCAACTTGCCCGACCATGCCAGCCGCCCCCTGGAACTGGGAGAACCATGACCCACGTGAAGCCCGCGGACCTCGTGACCCGCATGATCGACGCCGGCGAGGCGAAGGTGCACCTCTCGACCAGGGACACGCTGATCCGGGCGTTCATGGGCGCGGCGCTGCTCACGATCGCCGCCGCGTTCGCCGTGACGGTGTCCACCCAGACGGGGGAGCCGCTGCTCGGCGCGATCCTGTTCCCGGTCGGCTTCATCATGCTCTACCTCCTGGGGTTCGACCTGCTCACCGGCGTCTTCACGCTCGCGCCGCTGGCGTGGCTGGCCAAGCGGCCGGGGGTCACCGTCGGCGCGGTGCTGCGCAACTGGGGCCTGGTGTTCGTGGGGAACCTGGCGGGTGCGATCATGGTCGCCGTCCTCATGGCGATCTACTTCACCTACGGCTTCTCAACAGAGCCCAGCGAGGTCGGCCAGGCGATCGGGGTGATCGGCGAGGGCCGCACCGTCGGCTACGCCGACCACGGCGCGGCCGGCATGCTCACGCTGTTCGTGCGCGGTGTGCTGTGCAACTGGATGGTGTCGACGGGCGTCGTGTTCGCGATGGTCTCCACGAGCGTGATCGGCAAGGTCGCCGCCATGTGGATGCCCATCATGCTGTTCTTCTACATGGGGTTCGAGCACTCGATCGTGAACATGTTCCTGTTCCCGTCCGGCCTGCTGCTCGGCGCCGACTTCACGATCATGGACTACCTGGTCTGGAACGAGATCCCGACGGTCATCGGCAACCTGGTGGGCGGGCTCACCTTCGTCGGCCTGGTCATGTACGCCACGCACTACCGCACGGCGCCGAGCCGACGCCCGGTCGCACTCGTCGAGACCGCGGCCGAGCGGACGCCGGAACGCGAGCGCGAGCTGGTCTGACCGCCCCCGTCCGGGGAGGCGGATACTGGCGGTATGTCGGTTGTCACGAACCCCGTCGAACGCCTGCGTGCCCGGGTGGGGGACGCGCTCTTCATGCGGGTCGCCGGGCCCGGCGGGTACGAGGCGCGTGACCGGATCCACCTCACGCCCGGACCCCGCTGGTTCCCGCCCGACAGCCCCATCCGGCTGGTCCACGGCGACTCGGCGACGTTCGTCGGCGGGCTGCGGGCGCTGCTGCTGCAGTCGCTGCACCCGCTCGCGATGGCAGGCGTGGCCGGCCACTCCGGCTATCGCGGGGACCCGTGGGGACGCCTCGCGCGCACCTCTACCTTCCTCGGCTACACGACCTTCGCGACGGCGGAGCACGCCCAGGAGATGGTCGACCGCGTGCGCGCCGTCCACGCACGGGTGCGAGGCAAGGCGCCGGACGGCCGCGCGTACCGCGCGAGCGACCCGCACCTGCTCGCGTGGGTGCACGTCGCGGAGGCCGACTCGTTCCTGACCGCGCACCAGCGCTACGGTGTTCGGCCGCTCGACCCGGCCGAGGCGGACGAGTACGTCGCGCAGTCGGGCCGGGTCGCGCGGGCGCTCGGCGCGGAGGACGTCCCGGAGACGGTGGCCGAGCTGGCCGACCGCCTGGCGTCCTACCGTGGCGAGCTGGAGGTCACGCCCGCGGCGCTCGACACGGCGCGGTTCCTGCTGCGCGAGCCGCCGCTGCCCTGGGCGGCGCGCGTTCCCTACCGCCTGCTCGCGGCAGGTGCCGTGGCGCTGCTGCCCGACTGGGCCCGCGCCGAGCTCGGCGTGGACACCCGGTTCAGCCGGGTCCTGGGCGGCCCGGCAGGGGGAGTCGCCGTCCGGGCCGCGCGCTGGGGCATGGACGGCGTCTCCCGGCAGGGCCGCCGTTGGTGACCCGGACCGACCGGTAGGCGGTCAACGCCCGTTTGCCGGGCCGTCGGGCGGACGGAGGTCGGTGTCGCGAGGCGTTCCGCAGCGCCAGCAGGGGCCCGTCGGGGATTCGTTGAGGGCGCCGCACTCCGCACAGACCTCGGAGAGCCAGCAGGCCGCGTCTCCGCCGTCGGGTCCTTCTACAGGCTGGGATGTACCAGGCATGGTCCCTCCTCGCGGGCTACCGGTCGTCGTGGTTTCGATCGTCCCACGGCGTCACCTGAAGCCGGGTGCTGGTGAAGGGCCGTTGGGGCCGGCGTCCGCGGGCAAGGTGTGCCCCGGTGGTAGGTGCCAGGTCTGCTGAATCTCGTTCGCCCTGGCCCTGCCTAGTTCACCTGACCTGAACCATTCAGCACAGCCTGCAAAGTGAGGGCGCGGCCGAACGCAGTTCAGCTCACATGGCACCCGCCGAACGGGCACAGCTCAGAGACCGGGCCGGTGCAGGTGGGCCGGCGCGAGATCGAGCCGGCCGCTGAGGCCGCGGCAGAGGCTCTCGACGTCCGGGCTCGCCGCGCAGCCCACCCACAGGGCGAACGGGCCGGCGCACGTGCAGCCGCCGTCGGGCAGCCACTCGTCCGCCCACGCGGAGACGGCAGCGGCCAGCAGCCGGCCGCGCCGGGCGCGCGGCGAGCCCGGGGTGCGGCGCAGGACCGTGAGGCTCACGCCCGGCGGGATGTCCCAGCCGGTCGGGTCGACGTCAGGCTGGCCGCCGGTGGCGCCGACCTCCACGAACACCTGGCCGTAGGCGCAGCGCGGCATGAGCCCGAGGAGCTTCTGGAGCTCGGGAGCGTCGTGGGCGTCGCCCGCCAGGAGCATGTGCAGTCCCCAACCGTCGTTGTGCTCGTCGGCAGGGTCGCCGTAGTTCGTCACGTAGTCCTCCAGGTCGCCCGACCGGCGCCGGGCCGACTGCGCCGCCACCTGATCAGGTAAGGCTTACCTAACACCAGATCGGTCGCCGGGGCAATGATCGAGCCCTACGTGACCAGCGGGTACGGCGTCGCCCGGCTCACCCGCTGGAACTGCCGGTGGAAGTCCCCGATGACCGCGGCGAGCGGCGCGTGCTTGACCAGGAGTGCCGCGATGCCCGCCGGCGCTCCCTCCGGGGTCACGCCCTCGGCGCAGGCGCGCACGAACTCCCTGCGCTCCTGGGGCCCGTAGCCGTACAGCGCGACGGCCAGCCAGTTCACCAGGTGCGTGAGGGCGAGGTTCCGGTCGTACGCGCGGTGCTCGTCGAAGAAGGCGGCCTCACTCTGACTGAGCTCGAACCCGGACGAGATCGCGAGCCCGTAGTCGGCGAAGTAGAGCCGCTGTCCGTCGGTCAGGATGTTCTGGAAGTGGGCGTCGAAGTGCAGCAGCCCGCGGGCGTTCATGAACGAGATGCCGGCGTCCAGCTCGTCCTCCACCATGGCGCAGGCCCGCTCGGCGACCTCGCCGCCGGCCTCGACCTGCACGCCCAGCCAGTCGTGCAGGTTCTGCGGGATGTACTCCAGGAACAGCACGAGGCTCGCCGAGGACTCCTGCAGGGCCTCTATCCGGCGCCGGATCTCCGGGCCGCCTCCCCAGTAGTCGACGGCCCGGTCCACGTCGGCCAGCTCCTCGGGGAGCGGCTGACCGCCGCTGGGCAGCACCCGCCAGTGGTGCAGCAGGGGGAAGCCGTCGTAGTCGCCCGCGATCACCCAGCTCGTCGTCATGATCTGCGCGGCCAGCTCCCGCCAGGCGCCGAACCCCGGTCCGCCGATGGTGCCGACGCCGTAGTGGCAGAAGCTCGGCAGGCCGAAGAGATCGGCGGTCGAGCGGACGTTCTCGGGCCGGAGCTCGAGGTCGGTGAGGCGCACCTGCTTGACGAACACCGAGGTGCCCTCGACCTCCAGCAGAAGCGTCTGTCCGCCGATGCCGGTACCGATGGGCGTGGCGGCGTCCACGAGCTCGCGGAGCCCGCGGTCGCTGCACAGCGACAGTGCCGTGGACGCGGCGCCGTGGGCGGCGAGGCGGGCGGTGCGGGACATGGCCGCCAGCCTCTCACGTGCGGAGATGGCGCCGACGCGCGCGCCGCCCTTGCCTAACCGGTGCGTTCACGGCAGAGTCTGTGGTGACGCACCTCACACCGTCGTGGGGCGCGTCGCCAACGGAGGTGTCCGATGACGACCACCGAATTTGCGACGCTCCGCCGTTCGATCGAGCAGCTGCGCCAGAGCGTCGCCGTGGTACGCAGCGCGTTCGGCGACGCGCCGGAGGTGCGCCGGCTCATGAACGACCTCGAGCGGCTGGAGATCGACGCGGCGGAGCTGCTGTCGGCGGAGCCCGTGCGGCAGGTGAGTACCTCGGGGCGCGTGCCGGAGCACGTCGTCGTGCCCGACACGCCGCTGGACGAGACGATGTTCAGCGATGCCGACGACGAAGGGCTCGGCGGCTACCACGGCGACCGCTCGTGACGACCACCGCGCGGGGCGTCGGCGCACGCGGCGTGGACAGCCCGGGCCGGGCCGCCATCGGGGCGCGCACGCTGCGGTCCGACCGGTGGTGGCTGCCACCGCTGGCGACCACGGTCGGCATCCTGATCTTCCTCGTCTACGCCACGGTCCGGGCGTTCCAGCAGCAGTACTTCTTCGCGGACGAGCGCTACCTGACGCCGTTCTACTCGCCCTGCGTGTCGTTCGGGTGCGCGTCCGAGCCGGGCTCGTCGCACTTCGGGATGTTCCTGCCGGACCACCCCCTGCTGCCGTACGCGGCGCTGACTCTGCCGTTCCTGCTGCTGTTCCGGCTGACCTGCTACTACTACCGCAAGGCGTACTACCGGTCGTTCGCGCTGGCCCCCGCCGCGTGCGCGGTGCCGGAGCCGCACGCGACGTACAACGGCGAGACCCGCTTCCCGCTGGTCCTGCAGAACGCCCACCGGTACTTCTTCTACGCCGCGGTGGTCATCTCGGTGATCAACACCTATGACGCGCTGGTCGCGTTCCGGCATCCGACGGACGGGTTCGTCGTGGGCGTGGGCAACCTCGTGCTGCTCGCGAACGTGGTGCTGCTGTGGTGCTACACGGCGTCGTGCCACTCGTGCCGGCACGTGATGGGCGGCCGCCTCACGCACTTCTCGAAGCATCCGGTGCGGTACCGGCTCTGGACGTGGGTGTCCGCGCTCAACACGCGGCACGCGCAGTTCGCGTGGACGACTCTCGCCTCCCTGATTCTGACCGACCTGTACGTCGCGCTCGTCGCGAGCGGCACCATCACCGACCTGCGGCTCATCGGCTAACTGGACAGGAGCCCCGTCTTGACGGAGATCGAACGGCACGAGTACGACGTCCTCGTCATCGGCGCCGGGGGTGCCGGGCTGCGGGCCGCGATCGAGGCGCGGGAACGCGGCCTGCGGACGGCGATCGTCTGCAAGTCGCTGTTCGGCAAGGCGCACACCGTGATGGCCGAGGGCGGGTGCGCCGCGGCCATGGGCAACGTCAACGAGAACGACTCCTGGCAGGTGCACTTCCGCGACACCATGCGCGGCGGCAAGTTCCTGAACAACTGGCGGATGGCGGAGCTGCACGCCAAGGAGGCGCCCGACCGCGTCTGGGAGCTGGAGACCTACGGCGCGCTGTTCGATCGCACCAAGGACGGCCGGATCAGCCAGCGCCACTTCGGCGGGCACACCTACCCGCGCCTCGCGCACGTCGGCGACCGGACCGGGCTGGAGCTGCTGCGCACCATGCAGCAGCGCATCGTCGCGCTCCAGCAGGACGACTTCGCGGAGACCGGCGACTACGAGGCCCGCCTGCGGGTGTTCGCCGAGTGCACGGTCACGGAGCTGCTGACGGATCCGTCGGCGGGGCCCGACGGCGCGATCGCCGGGGCGCTCGGCTACTGGCGGGAGTCGGGGCGGCTCGTCGTGTTCTCGGCGCCCGCCGTGGTGCTGGCCACGGGCGGCATCGGCAAGTCGTTCCAGGTCACGTCGAACTCGTGGGAGTACACGGGGGACGGCCACGCCCTCGCGCTCCGCGCGGGCGCGGACCTCATCGACATGGAGTTCGTCCAGTTCCACCCGACGGGCATGGTCTGGCCGCCCAGCGTCAAGGGCATCCTCGTGACCGAGGGCGTGCGCGGCGACGGCGGGGTGCTCAAGAACTCCGAGGGCGAGCGGTTCATGTTCGGGTACGTGCCCGACGTCTTCAAGGGCCAGTACGCCGACACCGAGGAGGAGGCGGACCGCTGGTACGACGACCAGGAGAAGAACCGCCGCACGCCCGACCTGCTGCCGCGCGACGAGGTGGCCCGCGCGATCAACACCGAGGTCAAGGAGGGGCGCGGTTCCCCGCACGGAGGCGTCTACCTGGACATCGCGAGCCGCATGCCGGCCGAGGAGATCAAGCGGCGCCTGCCCTCGATGTACCACCAGTTCAAGGAGCTGGCCGACGTCGACATCACCGCCGAGCCGATGGAGGTCGGCCCCACGTGCCACTACGTGATGGGCGGCATCCAGGTCGACCCCGACACGGGGCAGTCGCGCGTCCCGGGGCTGTTCGCGGCGGGGGAGTGCGCGGGCGGGATGCACGGCTCGAACCGGCTCGGCGGCAACTCGCTCTCGGACCTGCTGGTGTTCGGCCGGCGTGCGGGGCTCGGCGCCGCGGACTACGTCGTCGGCCTGGAGCACCGGCCCGCCGTGCGTGCGGCCGACGTCGACGCGGCGGCGGAGATGACGCTCGCCCCGTTCGACCCGCCGTCAGCCCCTCAGGACGGGACCGGCGGCGCGGGAGCCGAGAACCCCTACGCCCTGCACGCCGAGCTCCAGCGGATGATGAACGACCTGGTGGGCATCATCCGCACGGAGTCGGAGGTGGCCGAGGCGCAACGGCGCCTCGGCGAGCTGCGCGCACGGATCCGGCTGGTGTTCGTCGAGGGCCACCGGCAGTACAACCCCGGCTGGCACCTGGCGCTCGACCTGCGCAACATGCTCATGGTCAGCGAGGCGGTGGCGGCGTCGGCCCTGCTGCGCACCGAGAGCCGCGGCGGGCACACCCGCGAGGACCATCCAGGGCTCGACGCCGAGTGGCGCCACCGGGTGCTGGTGACGCGCTGCGCGGACAGCGACGAGGTGGTGCCGCGCGTCGTCGTCGAGCCCGCCGAACGGGTGCCGATGCGCGAGGACCTGCTCGCGCTCTTCGACCTCGCCGAGCTCCAGAAGTACTACACGCCGGCCGAGCTGGCGGCGCACCCGGGGCAACCGGCAGATCCAGATCCAGATGCAGCTCCAGATCCAGTGGGAGGCACCACATGAGCTACACGGGCACGTTCCGGGTCTGGCGCGGAGATGCCGACGGTGGCGCGCTGGCCGACTTCGAGGTGGAGGTCAACGAGGGCGAGGTGGTGCTCGACGTCCTCCACCGGCTGCAGGCCACGCAGACCCCCGACCTCGCGGTGCGGTGGAACTGCAAGGCGGGCAAGTGCGGGTCGTGCTCCGCGGAGATCAACGGCAAACCGCGCCTGCTGTGCATGACGCGGATGTCGGTGTTCGAGCGCGACGACGTCGTGACCATCACGCCGATGCGCACGTTCCCGGTGATCCGCGACCTCGTGACCGACGTGTCCTTCAACTACGCGAAGGCGCGCGAGATCCCGTCGTTCACGCCGCCGGCCGACCTGGGGCCGGGCGAGTACCGGATGGCGCAGGTCGACGTCGGGCGCTCGCAGGAGTTCCGCAAGTGCATCGAGTGCTTCCTGTGCCAGGACACCTGCCACGTGGTGCGCGACCACGAGGAGAACAAGGAGTCGTTCGCCGGGCCGCGCTTCCTGATGCGGATCGCCGAGCTGGAGATGCACCCGCTCGACGTCGCGGACCGCGTGCCCGCCGCGCAGGAGGAGCACGGGCTCGGCCGGTGCAACATCACGAAGTGCTGCACCGACGTCTGCCCGGAGGGCATCCACATCACCGACAACGCGCTGATCCCGATGAAGGAGCGCGTCGCGGACCGGCGGTACGACCCCCTGGTCTGGCTGGGCCGGACGATCTCGCGTCGCCGCGACTGATCGTCCGGCGCAGCTCAGTACCGCGGCAGCGCGTCCGTGAAAGCCGGGTCCCGGCGGCGCATGTAGTCGCCGTCGTTCCGCGCCCCGCGGCCCGACCGCAGGAAACGCTCGTGGAGCTCCTCGACCCGCTCCGGGTCGACCTCCACGCCCAGCCCGGGACCGGTCGGGACGGTCACGGCGCCGTCGACGATCTCGATGCCGCCGTCCGGCACGACGTCGTCCCCGCGGTTCCACGGGTAGTGCGTGTCGCAGGCGTAGGCGAGGTTGGGGATCGCCGCGGCCACGTGCGTCATGGCCGCCAGCGAGATGCCGAGGTGCGAGTTGGAGTGCATGGACACGCCCATGCCCGTCGCCTCGCAGATCGCGGCGAGCTCCTTGGTGCGGCGCAGGCCGCCCCAGTAGTGGTGGTCGCTCAGGAGGATCTGGACGGCGTCGCTCCGGACCGACGGAAGGATGTGCGCGGTCTCGACCACGCACATGTTGGTCGCGAGCGGGAGCCCCGTCTCGGCGTGCACCCGGCTCATCCCGTCGATGCCCAGCACGGGGTCCTCGAGGTATTCGAGGACGCCGTCCAGCCGGCGCGCCACGTCCAGGGCGGTCGCGTGTGTCCAGGCCCCGTTCGGGTCGATGCGCAGGGGCAGGCCGGGGAAGGCCTCGGCCAGAGCGAGGAGCGAGTCGACCTCGACGTCGGGGTGCAGCGCCCCGGCCTTGAGCTTGATCGACCGGAACCCGTACCTGTCGATCATCCGCTCGGCCTGCGCCACTATGCCGTCCGGGTCGAGGGCGGCGCCCCACTCGTCGTCGTCGGCCCCGATGTGTCCTGCCCACTTGAAGAACAGGTACGCGCTGTAGTCGACGCGCTCCCGCAGGGCGCCGCCGAGCAGCTCGCTCACCGGACGGCCGAGCAGCTTGCCCTGGGCGTCCAGCGCCGCCACCTCGACCGGGGCGAACGTCATGAGGCGGGCCTGGGCGCCGAGGTCGGGCCGCAGCCGCCGCAGCACGCCGTCGACCACCGACTCGATGCGGGACGTCGCGAACACGTCCAGCCCCAGCAGCTCCGCCTCCAGCGCGGGGACGACGTCGGGGGGCAGCGCGTCGCCGCGCCCCTCGCCCCACGCGACGACGTCGCCGACCTCGAGCCGCACGACGGTGCGCAGGGCCAGGGGCTCGTGCACCCCCGCGGCGTTCAGGAGCGGCGGGTCGGAGAAGGCGAGGGGGTAGACGGTGAGGCCCGTGATTCTGCCGTCGACGAAGGTCATCTGATTCATCCCTTGCTGGCTCATCCCTTGCTGGTTCATCCCTTGATCGCTCCCGCCGAGATACCGCGCATGAAGGACCGCTGGAAACCGAGGAAGGCGAGGATGGCGGGCACCATCGCCAGCGTGGAGGCGACGAGGACGACGCCGATGCCCACCTCGGGGTCCGCGCGCAGGCTGCTCAGCGCGAGCGGCAGGGTGTAGTTCTTCGCGTCCGACGCCACCAGCAGCGGCAGCAGGTACTGGTCCCAGATCATCGTGAACCCGAAGACGCCGATGACGCCGAGGGCCGGGGTGACGGTCGGCAGCACCACCGACCAGAAGACGCGGAACTCGCCCGCGCCGTCGAGCCGCGCGGCCTCCTCGAGCTCCTTGGGCACCTCCTTCATGAACTCGGTCATGACGAGGATCGCGAAACCCCACGCGACGATCGGCACGATCATCCCGGCCAGGGAGTCGGTCAGGTTCAGGTGCAGCAGCGGCAGGTCGGACAGCACCACCGCGAGCGGGATCGCGAGGATCTCCTCCGGCAGCATCATGGTCGCCAGGATCAGGACCAGCACGATGCCGGCGCCGCGGAACTTCTTGCGGGCCAGCGCGTAGGCCGCCAGCACCGACACGCCCATCTGCAGCAGCAGCCCGACGCCGACCACGAACAGCGAGTTGGCCAGGTAGCGCAGGACGTCGCGGCTGAGTGCCGCCCGCCAGTTGTCCAGCGTGAGGTCCGTGGGAAACAGCGAGAGGCGGGACGGGTCGCGCGAGCCGTCGAACGCCCCGACCAGGATCGCGATGAGCGGCCCGGCGAAGGTCAGGACGACCAGTGCGCACACCAGGGCCGTGATCGCCCGGATCCACCAGCTGTTCTGGGCACCCAGGCCCAGCGCCGTGTCGAGGTTCTTGCTCATGATTCCCCCTTGCGGACGCCGGAGCGCACCAGAAGCGTCAGGACGATGGTGGCCAGCAGGAGCACCACGGAGCCGGCGGCGGCGACCCCGAGCTCCACCCGTTCGAACCCGAGCCGGTAGATCAGCGTCATGAGCACCTCGCTCGACCCGTTGGGCCCGCCGTTGGTCAGGAGGTACACCTCGGTGAAGATGCGCATCGCCCGGATCGCCGCGAGCGTCAGCAGGATGGCGAGCGCCGGACGCAGCGCGGGGAGCGTCACGTACCGGATCCGGCGGACCCAGCCCGCGCCGTCGAGCGCCGAGGCCTCGTAGAGCGACCGGTCCACGCCGACCAGGCCGGCGATGATGATGATCATGTCGTAGGGCGCGTCGCGCCAGATGCCCACGAGGATCACCGACAGCAGCGAGGTGTCGGGCGAGTTGATCCACTGCGACGGCTCGACGAGGAAGAAGCCGAGGATGCTGTTGGCCAGCCCGTCGTCGGTCGGGTGGTAGATGATGCGCCAGAGCTCGGCGATCACCGCCGTCGGCACGACGACGGGCAGGAACGCCGCGGAGCGCACGAACCAGAGCCGGCGGGCCTGTCCCTCGAGCAGGAGCGCGAGCGCGAACCCGACGAGGACGGCGCCGGTGGTCTGGGCGACGGCGATGATCGCGGTGTGGCCCGCCGCGGCGAGGAACTCGTCCGTCGCGACCAGGGCGCGGTAGTTGTCCCAGCCCACCCACGAGTTGCCGAGGTAGGGCTGCACGTCCTGAAAGCTCATCACGAAGGCCTGGCCCATCGGGATGAACTTGAAGTAGGCGAACAGCACGAGCGCCGGGGCGAGGAAGGCCCACGGGACCCACCAGGCGCCGAGGCGGCGGTTCTGCACGGTCATGGCGCGAGCACCTCCTGGTCGGCGAGCTCCGCCGTGAACACCTCGTCGAGCTCCTCCATCTCCGTACGGACGTCGAGCGAGCAGTCGCTGATCAGGGCGTTGAGCGTGTTCGCCGACGCGGTGAGGAACGGCGTCCAGTTGGGCACGGCGGGCACGTACCTGCCGTTGTTGTCGTACAGCTCCTGGAACGTCTCCCACTCCTCCGGGTCCCGCATGCCGTCCATGTCGACCGTCGAGTTCACGGGCAGCCGCACGATGTTGCCGTCCTCGTGCCCGGCCATGCCGATCTTCTGGCCCTCGGGCGAGATCACGTACTCGGCGAACCGCTCCTGTGCGCTCTCACTCGCCGACCCCGCCATCAGGTAGACGTTGTTGCCCTCCGCGAGCGTGATGAGCCCGGCCGGACCGGGCGGCGGCGGGATGACCTCGAGGTCGTCGCCGAGGCTGTCGACGAGCGCCGGCAGCTCGTAGGGGGCGACGAGGAACGACCCGGCGCCGCCCGTCTGGAACGTCTCCTTCGTGTTCGTCGTGTCCTGGCTGCTCGCGCCCGGCTGCAGCACGCCCTCGGTGCAGGCGAGGTCCCGGATCCACGTGGCTGCGGCGACAGCGCTGTCATCTGCGACGGCGGAGCGGTAGCCCTCCGGGGTCTCCTCGAAGTACTCGCCACCGCCGGACCAGAAGAACGTGGAGGTGTTCCACGAGATGTAGCCCCGTTCGGTGGTCCCGGGGACGGCGATGCCCGCGACCTGCTCGCCGGTACCGGTGGGGTCGTCCTCGACGTAGCCGCGCCACATGGCGACCAGGGAGTCCCAGTCGTCGGGCACCGGGAGCCCGAGGTTCTCCCGCCAGTCCTTGCGGTTGAAGAGCGCGACGGTGTGCGCGGTCATCGGCACGCCGTAGTAGCCGCCGAAGTAGGAGCGGGCGCCGTCCCAGGCCCGCTCGTTGATGTCCTTCGAACCTTCGATCTGCTCCGGGTCGATCTCGCGGAGGAAACCCTGGCTCTGCATGTTGCCGAGCTGGGCGGTGTCGTTGATGACGATGTCCGGCAGGTTCCGCTGCACCGCGCGCTGCTGCAGCTTGATCTCGAAGTTGTCGGAGATCGAGGTCATGGTCGCCGGGATGCCCGTCTCCTTCGTGAACTCGCGGACGAGCTCCTGCCCGATGAGGTCGGAGGGGCTGCCGGGTCCCTTGCGCTGCCAGATCTCGAGCGACTGCTCCTGGGCGGGCACCTGGTCCACTTCTGCCGCTGCCGTCATCCCGGAGCATCCCGCGAGAGCGAGGACTGCTGCGAGACCGGCTAGTGCTTTTGCTCTGGTCATGAGCTCCGTCGTTCATGAGGGGGTGAAAAGGTGATCGCCACCGTAGGAACGTCATGGCCATGCTGTCCAGAACCGGAAATGCATGCACTGATGCCGCTACTGCATTACCGGGGGTCGTGCGTCCCCCGGCACGCCGAGCGCCGCCGACACGTGGGACGTGTCGACGGCGCTCGCCGGTTGCCCGGCCGGTTCAGCCCTGGGTCTTGCGCGCGGTCCTGCGCGGCCGCCGGGTCAGCAGGGGGTCGTGACCCCGCGGTCGGCTCACCGGGTGGACGGCGGCGAACGCCTCGTCCAGGACCTCCGGCGTCGTGATCGTGCCGTCGCCCCGTGCCTGGAGCGCCGTCATGACCTGCTCCGCTGCCAGGCGCAGGGACACGCCGGCGTCCCGTGCCGCGCTGACCAGGATCTCCGTGGCCTTGGCCTCGTCGACCCCTCGTACCGCCACGATGACACCCTTGACCTGCTCGATCGTGGCCTGGCTGACGAAGGCGCGGTTCACCACGGACTCCGACCGGCGGTCGAGCGCCTCCTTCTGGACCGGCGTGACGTCGACGACGTAGCCGACCAGCTGCGGCGACCGGCTGCGGGCGCTCTGCGAGCCCTGGCCGGTGACGACCACGGACCGGGTCCGGCCGCTCCGGTCCACGATCCGGTGAGCGCAGGCGAAGGGCCTGCCGAGCCGGAGGGCCTCTCCGGCGGCCCGGACCACGCGGGCCCGGTCGTCGGGGTGCTTGCGGGAGCGAAGCGCCTCGAGGCCCGGCTCGATCTCGTTCTGCTTCCATCCGTGCATGGTGTAGACCTCGTCGGACCACCACCAGGTGCCGGAGGCAAGGTCGACGCTGTACCGGCCGACCAGAAGGTTGGTTCCCAGGCCGAGGGCGCGAGTCAGATCTGCCGCGGAAAAGCCCTGCGTGCTGGCTCCGGCGTCGTTCCCGGCCACATCGGCGAAGTCCGTCTCGAGCTGAGTGACGGTTGACATATGAACCTCCCAGATCCCCTGCGGACCTGGAGCCGCTTCATGACCCCGAGTCTCAGAGTATAGAGGGGTTCGGACGATTCGGACAGTCGGAGTCTCAAGGTTCTTGCCGAAACCGCAGGTCAGACCCCTGTCTCGGTCCTGTCCTCAAGGGGCCCGAGCAGGGCGGAACCGCCCTCTTCCCAGCGGCCGAGCGCGTACGCGCCGACGTCGCCCTCGATGGCCAGGCAGGCGGCGGCTCCGAGGAGGACGTCGTCGCGGATCGCGGGATCCTGTTCGACGAGCTTGCCCGCGAGGTCGCGCGCGGCGATCTGCTCGTGCACCGCGTCCGCCTCCACGTGCTCGTCGAAGTACCGCGTCGTGCCGGTGTCGTACCCGAGGCGCCGGAAGCCGGTGCTGTACAGGCGGCTGGGGATCGACGACGTGATCTCGTACGCGGCGAGGTGGCCGACGATCGCGCCCCGGAGCCGCCGGTGCAGCGCGAAGAGCGACATGGTGTTCACCGAGACCAGCACCGGCGTGGGCGCGACGTCGAGGTAGGCGCCGTAGGCGTCGTCGAGCCCCGCGCTGCGCAGGGTGGCGGCGAAGAGCTCGGAGTGCAGGTAGCCCGGCCGGCCGCCGCCGTACTCGTCGGCCTGGATCTCCACGAGCGCGGCCTTCGGCGCGCCGTGCAGCCGGGGGATAGCCCACGTGTGCGGGTCGGCCTCCATCAGCTGGTAGATCGACCGCAGGGCCAGGAACTCGCGGGCCTGCTCGGCGGTGGCACTCCTCGCGAGGTACCGCGAGAGGCTGGGGCTGTCGTCGGCCTCGGCCAGCTCGAAGAGCCGCTTGGCGACGTCGGCGGCGTCGGTCTCCTCGCAGACGGGCCGTCCGGCGCGTGTCCGGACCGCCGCCTCGAACGGGCGCTCGATCGACTGCCGCACCGCGAGCAGCGCCGGCTCCCACTCCCACGCGTCGTCGACGCCGTCCACGCCGCGGTGGTGCAGCTCGTACATGACGGTGAGGGCGAGCTGCAGGTCCCCGTCGTGCAGGATCGCGAGCTCATCGGCGGGGTCGGTGTGCCTCCGCAGGGCGTCCGCCGCCGCGGCACGCAGCGGCTCGAGCCGGGCGTGGGTGTCGTCAGCGGGCGGCCCCGCGGTGAGCGTGGCGACCAGCGCAGAGCTCACGGGGCCGCGTGGACGTGGGAGGGGAAGGCGGCCGGCCACACGTGTGGCTGACGGCGGAGCCGGCTCGGACGTCGCATGCGCCGCGCGCCGGCCGGCGTCGCTCGTGGACGGGTGGTCCCGCACAGGGGTGGAGGTCATGTGGAGGCTCCTCATCGTGCACCGGCCGCGCCTCTCCTCGACGCCGCGCCCATAGTGCGCATGATGCTGTCGACTCGCGAGGTGTGCACCCGGACGGGCTTCGGGTTGCGAGTGCGACTCACCGTCCTACGTTGGGGCCGAGGTCAGGAAGAGGCCGCACCGGTGGAGCACGGACCCGCCGAGGCTCGTGCTCGCCCCGCCCGGTCGCACTCGGGCGAGGAGGACGACGACAGGAGTCCGACATGAGTGGAACGGACATTCCGTACGGCACAGGGGCTGGTTCGCAGCGAACCTGGGAGCCCGGTCGCGAAGCAGGCGGCGCCGGCACGGAGCCGACCAGTACGGAGACGACAGGCGTCAAGGAACGGGCCGGCGCGGCAGCGTCTCAGCTGGGTGAGGCGGGCCGCGAGACGGTTCGTGACGCGAAGGAGCGGGCGCGCGACGTCGCCCACGAGGCGGGCGACCGCACGCGTGGGCTCGTCGACCGCACCAGGAACGAGCTCGGCTCGCAGGTGGCGTCGCAGCAGCAGCACCTCGCGGGCGGGCTGCGCGCTCTGGGGGACGAGCTGAGCCAGATGTCCAGCGGGACCCAGGACCCGGGCTACGCGACCGACCTGGTGCAGCGCGCCGGGGAGGCCACCGGCCACGTCGCGCAGTGGATCGAGGACCGGGAGCCCGGCGACGTCCTCCACGAGGTCGAGGACTTCGCCAGGCGCCGGCCGGGCATGTTCATCCTGATGGCGGCGGGCGCGGGCCTGCTCGTCGGGAGGTTCCTGCGCGGCGCGAAGGACGCGCCGAGCGGTGACGCGCCCAGCGCTGGCACGCCTACCGGTGGCGCACCTGGTACTGGCAGCGCGGCGGCCTGGTCCGACGCCGGCCGGACGCCCGCCACGAGCGTGAGCGAGCCGCCGCCGGCCTTCGCCTCGCCGGCCGCCGACGGCGTCCACCCGCAGGCCACCCGTCCGCAGACCCTCGGGGGTGAGCGCGATGTCGAGTTCCCGTGACCCGTTCGCCGCGTCCAGCGTGGCGCCGCAGACGACTTCCTCCGGCCGGGACGACCGGAGCGTCGGGGAGCTGGTCAGCGAGGTCAGCCGTGATCTTTCGACGCTGATCCGGCAGGAGATCGAGCTCGCGAAGGCCGAGGCGACGCAGTCCGCCAAGCGTGCGGGGAAGGGCGCCGGGATGTTCGGCGGCGCGGGGGTGGCGGGCCACATGGTCCTGCTGTTCCTGTCGCTAGCCCTGTGGTGGGCGCTCGGCACCGTGATGGGCGGCGGCTGGTCCGGGCTCGTCGTGGCCGCCCTCTGGGCAGTGGTCGCCGCGGTGCTCGCCGCGCGCGGACGCAGCGAGATCAAGGCGGTGGAGGGGCTGCCGCAGACCGCGGACTCGGTCAAGAAGATCCCCGACGCACTTCGAGGACACGAGGAGAAGAACTCATGAGCACCAGCGATCCCAACGAGATCCGGGAGAACATCGAGCGCACGCGCGCGGAGCTGAGCCATGACGTCGACACGCTCGGTGACCGGGTGACGCCCAGCCATGTCGTGGAGCGGCAGAAGGAGAAGGTCCGCGAGCGCGTGACCGACGTCAAGGAGCGGGTGATGGGCAAGGCGCACGACACCATGGACTCCGCGGGCGGCACGACGCACGACCTGGCGGACAAGGGGCGCGAGAAGGCGTCGTCGGTCGCCGACTCGGCCCGGCACACCGCCTCGTCCGCCGCCGACTCCGTCCGGTCGGCGCCGCGTGCGGTGCGGGAGCGGACACAGGGCAACCCGCTCGCCGTCGGCCTGGTGGCCTTCGGCGTCGGCCTCGTGGTCGCTTCGCTGCTCCCGGCGACCCGCGCCGAGCAGCGCGCGGCGACCGCCGCGAAGGAGAAGGCGGCGCCGCTGGTCGACGACATCAAGTCGACGGCGAGCGAGGTCGTGCACGACCTCGAGGAGCCGGCGCGGGAGAGCATGGAGGCCGTCCGGGACGCCGCGAAGGATGCGGCGCAGCAGGTCGGGCAGCACGGGCGTGAGGCCGCGGCCGACGTCCGCTCGCGGGCGACCGGAAACGGCTGACCCTCCGTCGGGCTGGTGCCGGCCGGTGCTACCGGCCGGCACCAGCCGGCCCTCGTCCTGGGAGATGACATGAGCGACAGCAACGACGCGGTATCTCGAACCGGCGCCCCGAACCGGACCGACACGGCAGAACGGACCGACGCCCCGGCGCCCGACGACCGGCGCAAGCCGGAGTCCCCGCCGGCGCTGCACGGCGGGACGTGGACGTACGTCCTGCGCAACAGCGTGCGGCAGTTCTCGCGCGACCAGTGCACGGACCTGGCCGCGGCGCTGACCTACTACGCGGTCCTCGCGGCGGCGCCCGCGCTGCTCGCGCTGGTCTCGGTGCTCGGTCTCGTGGGCAACGGGGGCCAGGCGGTCGAGCGCGTGATCGGCACGATGGACGGCGTCCTGCCGCCCGACGTGCTGTCCGTGGTCGAACCGCTCGTCCAGAACGCCGCCGGGGGCGGCGGCAAGGCGGGGTTCGCCCTGCTCCTCGGTGTGGCGCTGGCCCTGTGGTCCGCCTCCGGGTACGTCGGCGCCTTCGGACGCGCGATGAACCGGATCTACGAGATCGACGAGGGCCGGCCGGTCTGGAAGCTCCGCCCCGTGATGCTGCTGGTCACGCTCGTGGCCGTCGTCATAGCGGCGCTGATCGTGGCGGCGGTGGCGCTCAGCGGGCCGGTCGCGCAGGCGGTCGGTGACGCCGTCGGCCTCGGTTCGACCGCCGTGACCGTCTGGAGCATCGCCAAGTGGCCGGTGGTGCTGCTGCTCGTCGTGGTCCTCGTGGCGATCCTCTACCACGTCACCCCGAACGTGCGGCAGCCCAGGATGCGCTGGCTCAGTGTCGGTGCGTTCGTCGCGATCCTCGTCTGGGTGCTCGCGTCCGCCGCGTTCGCGCTGTACGTCGCGACGTTCTCCAGCTACGACGCCACGTACGGGTCGCTCGCCGGCATCATCGTGTTCCTCCTGTGGCTCTGGATCACCAACCTCGCGCTGCTGTTCGGCGCGGAGCTGGACGCCGAGCTGGAGCGGGGCCGCGAGCTCCAGGGCGGCATCGCCGCCGAGGAGACGGTGCAGCTGCCGCCCAAGGACGCCCGCGCGAGCGAGAAGCGGGAGGCGAAGCGGCTCAAGGAGGTCGAGCGCGGCCGGGAGCTGCGGCTCGCCGCCGCGCGGGCCGGCGCGAGCAGGGACGGCTCGAGCAAGGACCAGCGCGCCGACGACCGCCCCGACCACACAACCTGAGGGAGACCGCATGACGACGTTCGACGAGTCCCTGACAACCCGTGCGGAGGAGGCAGCCGGCGGGGCAGCCCCCGAGGTCACGGTCACGGCCTGCCCCGACGGCCCGCTGCTGCTGCGCGGCCCGGCGACGATCCTCGGTCCTGGCGGCGAGCCCGTGGAGCGACGTCGGGCCACCGTGGCCCTGTGCCGCTGCGGCGGCACCGCCATCGCACCGTGGTGCGACGGGACGCACAAGGTGAACGGCTACCGCTCGACGGACTAGCTCTGGACCCGGAACGCCCGCTCGCGCGCGTAGGCGTGGAACCGTGCGAGCACGTCGATCTGCTGGTGTGCCTGGGTCATCAGCTCGTCGAGCTGTGCGGGGTCCAGGCCGATCTCGTCGGCGTGCTCGCGCAGCGTCTCCCAGCCACCGATCTTGGCGAGGACCGCCGCCCGCATCATCTCGGGCTCGAACACCATGGTCATCGGGGACCGCTCGACCACCCGGCCGTTGAGCTTGAGCCGGCCCGCCTTCTCGCCCGCCCACGCCGCGACCTGCCGGTACCGGCGGCGCGGCACCTCCAGCCGGTCCAGCAGGTCGCGGTAGAGCTCCCGCTCGCCGCGCAGCTGCTCGGTCACCTCGGCCAGCTCGGCGTGGAAGGGCGTGTCCCGGTAGGCGCGGGTCATGCGCTCCAGGCGCTCCAGACCGGCCGTGGAGGCGGTGAGGTGCTCGGAGAGATAGAGGCCGAACAGGTAGCGGTCCATCGTGGCCGGCATCCGCAGCTCGCCCCGGGCCCGCAGCGGCAGCACCGACGCCCCCGCCGGCCGAGGGCTCGCGGGGCGCAGGGGAGCCGAGCCCGTGCCCTGCCCGGCCGCCATGCCGTCGAGCAGGTCCTCCACGGCCTGCGCCGCCGTGCGACGGGGCGCCCAGCCCAGCTCGGCCCTGATCCGGGAGGTGTCCAGCACCGGCACGGCCATCGCCATGTCGAGCCAGCCGGGGTCGGCGCGGACGATCCGGCCGTCGTAGGCGGCGGCCAGCGTCGCGCGGACGACGGCGGGCGGCACCTCGACCAGCCGCCCGTGGCCGACGATCCGCGCGAGGTCCGCACCGCGCAGCACGTCGTCCGCCGCGACGTTGAACGCGCCGCGAGCCCGCTCGACGACGACCCGCCGGTAGGCGTCGGCGACGTCGTCCGCGTGGACCGCCTGCAGCCGCAGGCCGGCGGGCAGCGGCAGCAGGGGCGGGCGGCCGTGCCGCAGCAGCTGCGTCGGCACGAGCGGGCCCAGGAAGTAGCGCACCACCGACTGGGCGGCGTCCGCCTGGAAGATCAGGGCCGGGCGCAGGCGTGCCACGGTGACCTCGGGATGCTCGGCCTCCAGCTCGTCCAGCACCCGCTCCTGCGCCGCCTTGTCCACGCTGTAGTGCGACGTCGGTATGCCGCCGGTGGACCAGTCCTCGCGGCGCGGGGCGTCGTCGTCGACCGGGGAGTACGCGCCCACGGACGACGCGACCACCAGGTGCGGCACGCCCGCCCGCGCGACGGCGTCGGCCACCCGGCGGGTGCCCTCCACGTTGGTGCGGCGCAGCAGGTCGCGCTCACGGTTGGGCTGGACGAGCCACGCGAGGTGGACCACGGCGTCCGCGCCGCGGAAGTGCTCGGTGAGCCGGTCGACGACGCCCTCGGTGCCGTCCTTCGAGCCGTCGTCGGCCGAGAGGTCGACCGGCGCCCACTCGGCGTACCGGTACGGTTCGGCGTTCCGGTCGGGCAACCGCCGGGCCATACCGAGCACGGACGTGACCCGCGGCTCGGCGTGCAGCGCCCGCAGCAGCGCGGTACCGGCGTTCCCTGTGGCTCCCACGACGACTACACGCATGGGGACACCGTCACACCGGCGCCGCGCACTCGCACTCGACGGCAAGCCCTCGCGTGTCGGCGCGTGTTCCACCATGCTGGCGATATGCCCCGGATCAGCTCGCGACGGACCCACCGGTTCGAGGACGACGGCCTCACCGTCGTCGGGCACGTCTCGGCGCCGCCCGACGCGCGCGGAGCCGACACGCGCAGGGCGTTCGTGCTCGTGCACGGCGTGGGCTGCTCGTCGCGCACGTACGCCAGGCTCGTGGACCACCTGGTGGCCCACGGCGAGGTGCACGCGCTGGACCTGCCCGGGTACGGCGCGTCCCCATATCCGCGCCGCGACGTCACGGTGCCCGAGCACGCGGCAGTCGTCGCGCGGTACGTCCGCGAGCACGTGCTCGACGCCGGTCTGCCCGCGCCGGTCCTCGTCGGCCACTCGATGGGCACGCAGATCGTGGGCCAGGTGCTCGCCGACCACCCCGACGCCGCGTCGGCGGGTGTCCTCCTCGGCCCGACGGCGGAGCCCGGCGCACGTACCTTCCCGCGTCAGGCGGTCCGTCTCGCGATCGACGTCGTGGGGGAGTCGCCCCGCACCATCGGCACGCTCCTGTTCGACTCCCTGGTGCGCTGCGGCGCGCCGTACTACCTGCGGCAGCTGCGCCACGTCGTCGAGCACCGGCTGGAGGACGTGCTGCCCCGCACCACGGCGCCGGTGGTCGTCGTCCGGGGCAGGCGCGACCCCGTCGCCCCGGAGCGGTGGGTCGAGGCGCTCGCGGCGAGCGCCCCGCTCGGGCGCCACCGCACGGTGGGCGGGCGGCATCACGCCATGGACGCGGACCCCGCCGGCGTCGCCGAGGTCGTCCTGGACGCCTGGCCCGCGGCGGACCGGGGCGTCGGATGAGCGGCCGACTGCGCTCGCCCGACGGCGTGCTCGCGCGGCTCGCCGCGTGGGCCGCCGACTACGCGTGGGCCACGGACCGGCAGGCGCGGCACTTCCTCAGGCGGCCGAGGCTGCCCGGGGTGTCGGGCTCGTCGCCGCGGGCCCCCGTCCTGCTGCTGCCCGGTATCTACGAGACGTGGGAGTTCCTGCAACCGGTGGCCACGGCGCTGGCCAGCGCGGGACATCCGGTCCACGCCGTCGCGGGCCTCAAGCTCAACCTCCGGCCGGTCCCGGAGTCGGCCGAGATAGTGGCCGAGCACCTCGAACGCACGGGCCTGACCGGGGTGGTGCTCGTGGCGCACAGCAAGGGCGGCCTCATCGGCAAGCGGGTCATGCTCTCCGGGGCGAGCGACCGGGTGCTCGGCATGGTCGCGATCGCGACACCGTTCACCGGCTCCCGCTGGGCGCGGTACATGCTCTCGCGGTCGCTGCGGTCGTTCGATCCCCGCGACCCGGTGCTGCTGGCGCTCGCCGGGGAGCTGCTCGTCAACGAGTGCATCACCGCCGTCTACCCGCGGTTCGACCCGCACATCCCGGAGACGGGCCGGCTGGAGGGCGCCCGGAACATCGAGCTGCCGCTGTCGGGGCACTTCCGGCCGCTGGGACACCCCCTGCTCGTGGAGACGGTGGTGCGCGAGGTGGCGCGGGTGGAGTCCGAGCGTGCCGTGCGGTGAGGCCCGCGATTCCGGTTCGCCGGTCCGGGCGTGGTCAACTGGGATGTGCTCACCGTCCGCCACAGCTCGCCGCGCCGGACCGACGTCGCCCTGACGCTCGGGCCGCTGGGGCACGGGCCCGCGGACCCGACGTTCCACCGGGCCGCGGACGGAACGGTCTGGCGGACGTCGCTGCTGCCCACGGGCCCGGTGACGCAGCGATTCGTGCCCGCGGGCCCGCACGAGGTGGTCGTGCAGCTCTGGGGCGACGGCGCGAGGGAGGCCGCCGACGCGCTGCCCACGCTGCTCGGCGAGGACGACGACGCCACGGACTTCGCGCCGCCGCCGCAGGTCCGCGACGCCCACCGTCGGGCGGCCGGGATGCGGATGGTGCGCAGCGGCCGGGTGCTGGAGGCTCTCGTGCCCGCGGTCCTGGAGCAGCGCGTGCAGACCGTCACGGCGCACCGGGCGTGGCAGTGGCTCGTGCGGCGGTACGGAACGCGGGCGCCGGGCCCGGCGCCCGAGGGGCTGCGGGGCGGGCTGCGGGTGGTCCCGGACGCGCAGACCTGGACGCGGGTGCCGGTGTGGGACTGGCACCGCGCCGGCGTCGACCCCGGACGTGCCCGCACGGTGACGCGGTGCGCCCTGGTGGCGCCGCGTCTCGAGGAGGCGTGTGCGATGGCGCCCGCGGAAGCTCGCGCACGGCTCGAGAAGGTCCAGGGCGTAGGGGTGTGGACGTCGGCGGAGGTGGCGCAGCGCGCGTTCGGCGACGCGGACGCCGTCTCCGTGGGCGACTTCCACCTGCCCGCGGCGGTCGGCTGGGCGCTGTCCGGCGAACGCACCGACGACGCCGGGATGCTGCGGCTGCTGGCGCCGTACGCCCCGCACCGGCACCGGGTCGTCCGGCTGCTCATGATCGAGGGGCGGGCCAAGGCGCCCCGCCGCGGGCCGAAGACGCCGATCGCGGATTACCGGGCGTTCTGACCGGTAGCTGTCGGTGGGCGGCTACGAGCCGGCTGGGTCTCTGTGCTGGACCAGCGCGCTGGTCCTTTGCGGTGGTCCGTTGCGGTGGGTCTTGCGGTGGGTCTTGCGGGTTCAACCGTGGCGAGCGTGTCAGGTAGGCGGGCCGTGTACAGCTGGGCGGCGAGGTTCGCGCGCCCTACGCAGATGGCAGAAGAACGAGCCGGTGTCAGTGGCTGAGCATAAGATCGAACAAAGGTCCGAATCGATGGGGGCCTGCGTTTACTCTTCTTGAGTAATGAGCCACAGGGGAGGTGAGCCGGTATGTACGAGGGACCGTTCGACGACCGCACGCCCGGTGCGTATCCGGACGCGGTGTTGCCGCCGGTGGAGATGCCGAGTGACCTGCAGGAAATGCCGCCTCCTATGTCGTCTGCCATGCCGCCTGCGATGTCGTCTGCCATGCCGTCTGCCATCTCAGAGGACTTCGGGCCGGACTGGCCTCCGGAGGTCGTGCCGGTCGCGTTCTGGCCGGAGGACGTCCTGCGCCGAGCGTTGCAGGAAGCCCCCGGTGTGCGCCTGGCGCGGGTGGTGGCGGAGGCAGTCGACGTGGACGGAAACCTGGAGATCGGCATGCCTGTCGCCGCAGACCCGGACCTGGATCCGGACCCGCACCCGGGCGCGGGTACTGGTCCGGCTGTGGGCCATGGTGCTGGTGTGGGGTTCAGTGCGCTGGCTGAGCTGTCGGACGAGGCTCTCGCCGATGTGGTTGTCGCGTGCGGCCGGTTGCAGTCCTGGGTAGCGGGTGTGCAGGCCCGGGTCGTGGCGGAGCGTGCTGGTCGGGAGACTCATCCGCTGGCGCACAGCTCGTTGGTCGGGCAGGTCACGGGTGAGCTGGTGGTGACGGCGCCGGAGGCGACAGAGGTGGTGGTGCGGGCCGAGTCCGGGACCCAGCACCCCACGGTGATCACCGCCCTGCTGAAGGGCAGGATCGATACCCGTAAGGCGCACACCCTGCTGCGTTCCGCGTCCCGGCTGACGGTCGCGGAGCGCGCTGAGGCAATCCGCCGGTTTCTGCCCCAGGCCCCGGCGCGGACGTGGAAGTGGTTGCAGGCCCGGATGCTCGCGTTCGCGAAGAACCTGCATGGCGCGTCCGCCACCGCCCAGGCCGAAGCGCAACGCCGTTCGGTGCACGTGGACCGTGCGGAGAACGACATGGGGTGGCTGTCCGCGTACCTGCCGGCCGTGGATGCCGCAGCCGTATGGGGTGTCGTGGACGACATGGCCCACCAGCTGCGCCATGTCACGGGTGAGGAGCGCACACTGAGCCAGCTACGTGCCGACTCGCTGACCGGGATCGTCACTGGCCGCCTCCTGCCCGCAGACCGGTACACCGAACCCGACTCGGACTTGGACTCGAACTCGGATAAGACGACTGGCACGGCGACTGACAAGGCGACCGGCCTCGCGACTGGCACAGGGACTGACAAAGCGACCGGCCTTGCGACTGGCACGGCGACTGGCCCTGCGACTTGTGGAAGTGTCGGCCCGGACACCGGCACGCGAGCCGACACGGCGACCGCTGGCAACGCGACGAGCGCAGGCAACGCGACGACCACTGGAAGCGCCGGGACCACTGAAGGCGAGCCGGAACCAGAGTGCACCTGTGGCGGCCGCGCGCCGGTGCAGCAGGTTGTCCAGGAGGTTGTGGTGCAGGAGGTCGTGCGGCCGGTACGGATCATCCCGACCCGCCCCGTCGTCCGAGTCACGATCCCCGCCACCGCACTGCTCGGCCTGGACAACACCCCCGGGCACCTCACCGGCTTCGGGCCCATCCCCGCCGAGACCGCACGGATCATCGCGACCGACGCGACCTGGCAACGCCTGCTGACCGACCCCGCCACCGGGATCCTCCGGGACTACTCCACCACCACCTACCAACCCGGCAAGACCCTGCGCGGCGCGATCGAGGCCAGGGATGCCACGTGCACCTTTCCCTGCTGCGACACCCCGGCCGAGCGGTGCGACCTGGACCACATCCAACCCTTCGACCACCACCACAACGACGCAAAAGACACCAGCAACCGCAAGAACACCAAGGGGAGTGAGCCTGCCGGGCGGGGACAGACCAATGCCCACAACCTGCACGCCCTGTGCCGCAAGCACCACCTCCTCAAGACCCACGCCGACTGGAACATCGTCCGCGACCCCCACACCGGGATCACGACCTGGACCACACCCACCGGCCGCACCCACACCCGACCACCCACCGTGCTCGACACCCACATCGACCTCGACGAGATCGACCCCGACACCAGCCACGACCTGTCCCTCCGCGCCCTGACCGGACAACGCCTACCCCGCGCCTACAGCACCACCGAACCCGGCTCTGTACCGAACCACCCGACCGACTCGGCTAGCCCGACCGACTCGGCGAGCCCGACCGGCTCAACGGCCCACGCCCACCCAGACGAACCACCCTTCTGATCCGTAGAGGCGTCCGGACTCGACCGGCTGGGTTGCGGCAGCGGGCGGGGGGCGGCAGCGGGCGGGGGCGGTAGCCGTACGCTCTGCGTGTGGCCACCGGGTACGAGGAGAGCCCCGCGATCCGCTTCTTGACCGACGGGCGCATCTATGAGTCGGGGGGTCGGCGAGCGGGCGAGTTCATCGCGATCTTCGGTGAACTAGGTTCCGGCCCGCGGTTCAGGCCGGGGCGTGCGACTCCGTTCGACGCCAGGCTCGTTCGGCCTGACGGTGAGGCGGACTATGCCCGGGCGCAGCTCGACTATCCGGCAGATCCCGACCTCGTGGAAGAGGTCGAGTTCATGGTCTTGCTGTTCGGGCTCAGTAGACCTGACGTGCCGTGTGGAACCCTCATCTCATCGGTGAACGCAGTGGCGCTGGGCTGACGGAACCACCAGCGCATCCACTGTCAGTGGTCCCGCGTAGCATCCGGATCATGGCCGATGGCGTGCTCGACTACTCCCGTCCTGGACTCTTCACCACCCTCGATGCGGCGCAGCTCCCGCTGATCGAAGGGTTGCCTGACGATCCTGTCGGGATCTGTGCCGCCGCTCAGGGCCTCGTGATCCAGCCGCATGACGCCACCGCGGCGGGGCTGGGCGAGGGCCGGATCGCGGAGAAGGACATCCGGGCGGCGAGCGCACTGGTCGCCGTGCTCGCGGCTCTCGACGATTCTCCGCTGCAGCACGCCAGGGAGCCCGCGGCGCGGGTGGTCGGGACGTGTCGGCATTTCACGGTCCTCGCCTGTGCGTTCCTGCGGTCTCGGGGCATACCCGCTCGGGCGCGCTGCGGCTTCGGCACGTACTTCGTCGAGGGGCGCGGCTTCGATCACTGGATCACCGAGTACTGGGCGGCCGACGAGAACCGCTGGGTGCGCGTCGACACCGAGCTTCTCGGCAAGGGGCACGTCGAACGCCCTGAGGATCTCGCCCCCGGAGAATTCCTGACCGGTGGTGAGGCGTGGGTCCGGTTCCGGGCCGGTCTGATCGACGCGCAGATGTTCGGCGTCTTCGGCACGGACCATGCCTGGGGGCCGGCCGAGATCAGCGGCAACGCCGTCCGCGATCTTGGTGCGCTGCGCAACCAGGAGATGCTGCCCTGGGACGAGTGGGGCCGGATGACCGACGCCTACGAGGGCAAGACCGGTCCCGACTACGACCAGCTCATCGACACGCTGGCCGAGACCTGTGCTCAGGGCGACCCGACGGCGATCGCCCAGCTGTCGCTGCATGACGATCTGGCGGTTCCGGAACGTCTGTTGCGGTAAGGCGGATCGAGGTGAGGCAGGGCGCCCCTCACGGTTCACTCGTAGCGCCTGCGGTCGGACGGCTCAGGTCGGCGGCGTACCGCGCGGGGGTCACACCGAACCGTCGTCGGAACGCGGCGATGAAGCTGCTCACCGACGTGTAGCCGACCTGGTGCGCCGCCTCCTGCACGGCGGCGCCCTCGGCGAGGTGTCGCGTCGCGGCGTGCAGTCGCGTGTGCACCCTCCAGTCGCGGAACGTGGAGCCGGTGCCGTGCACGAAGGCGCGGGCCAATGTCTTGGTGCTCACGCCGAGCTCGGCCGCCCAGGCCTCCAGCTCCCGACCGTCCGCCGGGTCCTCGAGGAGCCGGGCGGCAACGGCTCGCGCACGCGGGTCGCGGGGGAGCGCCACCACGTCGCGCACCACTGCGAGGTCACCGAGCACCTCCGCGAGCAGACGGCGGCACAGGGCCCGTCGCCGCGGCGTCGGTACGCCCTCGGTGAGGTGCAGCATGAGGGCGCCCACCAGGGGATCGGACTCGAGCGTCCGCGGTGTCGCCCAGTCGCCGTCCGGCCGCAGGAGCGGGTCGACGTAGAGGCTGACGATCTCCGCGCCCTCGGGGAAGACCATCTCGTGCATGGTGCCCGCCGGAATCCACATCAGGTGGTCGCGCCGCAGGTGCCAGCGTTCGCCGACCACCTCCAGCTCGACCGAGCCCGACACCAGCCACGCGACCTGGTCCTCCTGGTGGGAGTGCCGCTCGAACCGGCTGCCGGCGCTCAGGACGTCGCGGGAGACCGTGAACATCGCCGATGTCTCCTCGACGGCATCGGTAGCACCGATGGGCGCCGCATCCACCGCCGAATGTTCCACAACCGACATGGCGATGTCCCTCCGAGAGTGATCGTGTCCGCCGAGCGCCATGGTGCGCCAGGTTAGGTAAGGCTAATCTGACCTCGCCCATCCGCCATAACGGCCGAAAGATCTCATGAACCTCAAGCCTTCGCACCGCGCCGTCGCAGCCTCCCTGACGCTGGTGCTCGCCGCCGCCCTTTCCGCCTGCACGCCCTCGGACGCGGCCACCGACGAGAACCCGAACTACACGACGGAGCCGAGCGACACGTTCCCGGTCACGGTCGAGCACCAGTTCGGTGAGACGACGGTCGAGGCGGAGCCGCAGCGGGTGGTCGTGGTCGGCCTCACCGAGCAGGACATCCTGCTGGAGCTGGGCGTCACCCCCGTCGCGACCACCGAGTGGTACGGCGAGCAGCCCTACGCCGTGTGGCCCTGGGCCGCCGACCTGCTCGGCGACGCCGAGCCCGAGGTACTCACCACCACCGACGGCTTCGAGTACGAGAAGATCGCGGCGCTGCGGCCCGACCTGATCGTCGGCACCAACGCCGGCCTCGAGCAGGACACCTACGACAAGCTCTCCGAGATCGCGCCGACCGTCGCCAGCGTCGAGGGTTCGGAGCCGTACTTCTCCAGCTGGCAGGAGCAGACCCGCGTCGTCGCCGCGGCGGTCGGCCGCTCCGCCGAGGGCGAGGACCTGATCGACGGCGTCGAGACCGCGTACGCCGAGGCCGCCGCCGCGCACCCCGAGTTCGCCGACCTCACCGCGACGTTCTCGCAGGGTGCCGCCTGGGAGGGCAACCTGTGGGTCTACCCCGAGGGCCTGAACACCGATTTCCTCACCGACCTCGGGTTCACCATCACGCCGGGTCTCGAGGAGCACGCGCCCGAGGAGGGCGTGCAGGCGCAGATCTCGGCGGAGAACACCGGTCTGCTGGAGGCCGACGTCGTGGTCTTCGCGACCGAGGAGCCGGACGCCATCGACGGCCTGCTGGACTTCGGCACCCTGTCGACGCTGCCCGCCGTCGAGGAGAACCGCGCCGTCTACACCGACGGCGAGCTCGCCGGCGCCATCTACTTCCTGACGCCGCTCAGCCAGAAGCACGTCCTCGAGGAGCTGCTGCCCCGCCTGGAGAGCGCTGTCGCAGGCGAGGCCCCGCGCAGCACCGAGGGGTGATGAGCCGCACGCAGCAGGAGCAGCGCCGCCGCCGGGCGGCCGGGCTAGCCCTCGTGGTGGCGGCCCTCGCCCTGGCGGCGCTGCTCAGCGTCATGGTGGGCTCCAAGCAGCTGCTCCCGGCACAGATCCTGCAGGCGCTGGTGGCGCCCACCGGGTCCGACGTCGACCGGATAGTCCTCGAGCTGCGCCTCCCGCGCACGCTCGCCGCGGTGGTCGTCGGCGCGGCCCTCGGCGTCTCGGGCGCGCTCATCCAGGCGTTCACCCGCAACCCGCTCGGCGACCCCGGAATCCTCGGCGTGAACGCCGGGGCGTCCCTCGGCGTCGCGTGCGGCATCGCGCTGTTCGGCACCAGCGTGCCCGCGCAGCATCTCGGCTTCGCCTTCGTCGGCGCCCTCGTCGCGACAGTGGTCGTGCTGTTCATCGGCGCGGCCGGCCGCAGCGCCGACCCGGTGCGCCTCACCCTCGCGGGGGTCGCGGTCGCCGCGGTGCTCTCCGGCATCACCACCGCCATCACCCTGCTCGACCCGGTCACCTTCAACCAGATGCGCGGCTGGGCGGCGGGCACGTTCGTCGAGCGCGACCTCGACGTCGTCCTCCCCGCCGTCCCGGTGGTCGGCGCCGGGCTCCTCATCGCGCTGGTCTGCGCCCGCTCGCTCAACGCGCTCGGGCTCGGTGACGACCTCGCCTCGGCGCTCGGCACGCACGTCGGCCTCACCCGGGCGCTCGCGGTCACCGCCATCACCCTGCTCGCCGGCGCCGCGACCGCCGTCGCCGGTCCCATCGGCTTCGTCGGCCTCATGGTGCCGCACGTCGCCCGGTGGCTGGTCGGCCCCGACCAGCGCTGGATCCTCCCGTACTCGGCGGTGCTCGCCCCGGTCGTGCTGCTCGTGTCCGACGTCGTGGGCCGCGTCGTCCTCTGGCCAGGCGAGGTGCCCGTCGGGATCGTGACGGCGTTCGTCGGCGCTCCGGTGCTCATCTGGCTGGTCCGACGGCGGACGGCGAGCGCCCTGTGACCGCCATCGACTTCGGCGCCCGCGTCGCCGTCATCCGCTGGGGCGGCCTCTCCCTGCGCCTCCACGTCCGCACCGTGGTCGTGAGCGCGCTGCTCCTCGTCGCGACGCTCGCCGGGGCGCTCGTGGCGCTCTGCCTCGGCGACCTGCCGCTGACCGTCCCCGAGGTGTTCCTCGCGTTCGCCGGCCAGCAGAGCGGCATCGTCCAGACCGTCGTCCTGGAGTGGCGCGCCCCGCGCGTGCTCGCCGCCGTCGTGTTCGGCGCGGCGCTCGGGGTCTCCGGCGGGCTCTTCCAGTCGCTCACCCGCAACCCGCTCGCCAGCCCCGACATCATCGGGCTGTCGGCCGGCTCGTACACGGGCGCGCTGATCGTCATCATCGTCCTCGGCGGCGGCACGTACCTCGTCGCGGGCGGCGCGCTCGTCGGCGGCCTGATCGCGGCGGCGCTGGTCTACCTGCTCGCCTACCGGGACGGCATCCAGGGCTTCCGCCTGATCGTCGTCGGCATCGGGCTGTCGGCGATGCTGGGCGCCGTCTCGACCCTCCTCGTGCTGCGCGCCCGCCTCGAGATCGCGATGACCGCCGCCATCTGGGGCGCCGGTTCGCTCAACCGGATCGGCTGGGCCGAGGCCCTCCCGTCGGTGCTCCTCATCGCCGTCGTGCTCCTGGTCATCGGCGGGCTCGCCGCCCCCATGCGGCAGCTCGAGCTCGGCGACGACGCGGCCCGCGCGCTCGGCATCCGGGTCGAACCCGTCCGGCTCGCGCTCGTCCTGTGCGGGGTCGCGCTCACCGCCGCCGTCACCGCGTTCGCCGGACCCATCGCCTTCGTGGCGCTCGCGGCGCCACAGATCGCCCGTCGCCTTACCGGCTCCGCCGGTACGGCGCTCGTCCCGGCGGCACTCCTGGGCGCCTTGATCCTCGTGGTGTCCGACGTCGTCGCGCAGCACCTCCTCCCGCAGCCGCTGCCGGTGGGCATCGTCACGATCGTCGTCGGCGGCGGCTACCTCGTCTGGCTCCTCGTCCGCGAAGCACGGAAGCGACCATGAACACCGATACGCCAACCCTCACCGCCAACCGCCTGCACGCCGACGCGATAACGCTCGGCTACGACAAGCGGGTCATCTCGCGGGAGCTGTCCGTCGAGATCCCCGACGGCTCGTTCACGATGATCGTCGGCCCCAACGCGTGCGGGAAGTCGACGCTCCTGCGCGCGCTGTCGCGGCTGCTCCCGCCCAGCGCCGGCCAGGTGGTGCTCGACGGGCGGGCCATCTCGTCGTACCGCGCCAAGGAGGTCGCCCGGGTGCTGGGCCTGCTCCCGCAGTCCTCGCTCGCGCCCGACGGCATCACCGTCGCCGACCTCGTCGCCCGGGGCCGGCACCCGCACCAGAGCATGATCCGCCAGTGGTCGCCCGCCGACGAGCAGGCGGTCCGCGCCGCGATGGAGGCGACGGGGGTGACTGACCTGTCGGGCCGCCTCGTCGACGAGCTCTCCGGCGGGCAGCGGCAGCGGGTCTGGGTGGCGATGGTGCTCGCGCAGGAGACGCCGCTCCTGCTGCTGGACGAGCCCACCACGTTCCTCGACATCGCCCACCAGATCGAGCTCATGGAGCTGCTGGCCGACCTCAACGACGAAGGGCGCACCCTCGTGACCGTGCTGCACGACCTCAACCAGGCGGCCCGCTACGGCACCCACCTCATCGCCATGCGCGACGGCGCGGTGGTCGCCCAGGGCCCGCCCGCCGAGATCGTGACCGCCGAGCTGGTCGAGGAGGTGTTCGGGCTGGCCTGCGTCGTCGTGCCCGACCCGGTCACCGGCACGCCGTCGGTGACCCCCATCGGGCGCGCCCGGGACCGGCGGGGTGCCCGATGAGCCGCCGCAGCGGCCGGGACCGGACCTGGCTGCAGACGCCCGCCGAACCCGTGCGCACGCGCGAGATCCGCATCGACGAGCGCACCACGCCCCGCCGTCTCACCCTGCGCGTCATGACCGGCGCGCGCCGGTACACGGTGCCCGCCGCGGCGCTGAGCGTCACCCACCAGCTCGGCGAGGCGCTCGTCCCGGTGCTCATGGGGGTCGCCATCGAGCGGGCGGTCAGCACCGGCGACGTCGCACAGCTCGTGCTGTGGGTCGCGCTGCTCGCCGCGGACTTCGCGCTGCTGTCGTTCTCCTGGCGGTTCGGCTCCCGCCTCGCCGAGCTCGGCACGCTGGTCGTGCAGCACCAGCTGCGCTCGATGGTGAGCACGCACCTGCTCACCCGGCCGCCGTCGCGCGGTGCGTCGGCGGCACCCGGGGTCGCGCTCTCGCTGGCGACCTCCGACGTGAGCCGGCTGTCGTCCGCGGTCGCGATCGGCGTGTACCCGGTGGGGCAGCTCGCCGCGGTCGTCTTCGGCGGGACGGTGCTCCTCGTCATCTCGTGGCCGCTCGGCCTCGCCGTCCTGCTCGGCGCGCCGGTGGTCCTCTGGCTCACCGACCGGACCGGCGGGTCGCTGCGCCGCCGCAGCGGCGACGAGCAGGAGGCAGCAGCCGCCGCCGCGGGCGAGGCCGCCGACCTCATGTCCGGCTACCGGGTGCTCAAGGGCGTCCACGCCGAGGCCGAGGCAGGACGCCGCTACCGCCGCGCGAGCGGCACAGCGCTCGAGAGCACCCTGCGCGCGCGCCGGGCCGAGGGGCTCTTCGTCGGCACGATGGACCTCACCACCGGGCTGTTCGTCACGGCGATCACGGTGGCCGCGGGCATCCTCGCCGTGCGGGGCGCGATCGGGATCGTCGAGCTGGTCACGGTCGTCGGGCTCACGCAGTTCCTCCTGGAGCCGCTGCAGTCGCTCGCCCGCAACGCGGGCACGCTCTGGGCGTCGGCCAACGCGTCTGCCGCGCGGCTGCTCGAGCTGCTGCGGGAGGAGCCCGGGGACGACGACGACGCCCCGGCCGGACCGGTCGCCGAACGCGGAGCGGCCGAGAGCCTGGTCGCCGAGCTCGCCCAGGACGTGCCCGGCGGGGAGCTCGTCGCCGTGGCCGCCGACGCACGTACCGCCCGGGCCCTGCTCCACACGATCCGCGGCGCGCGGCCCGATGCGCTCGTCGTGCCGCACGAGGCACACCTGTTCGCCGGGACGGTGCGCGAGAACGTCACGCTCCCCGGAGCCGACGTCGACCGCGTCGCCGCCGCGCTCGACGCCGCGGGATGCGGGGAGCTCGCCGAGATCCTCCCGGACGGCTGGGACACGCCAGTGGGCGAGGGCGGCGCATCCCTCTCCGGCGGCCAGCGCCAGCGGGTGGCGCTCGCCCGCGCGCTCGCCGCGGACGCCCCGCTGCTCGTCCTGCACGATCCGACGACCGCCGTCGACGCCGTCACCGAGGCCGCCATCGCCGAGGGGCTGCGCCGCGTACGCGCGGGCCGGCGGACCGTGATCCTCACGCGGTCCCCGGCGCTGCTGCAGGTCGCGGACCGGGTGGTCGAGCACGCAGCACCCAGAGAGCACGCGACAGCGGGGGAGCACCGATGAGCACTGACCACAGCCTGCCCATCGCCGACGGGCGCACGGTGCTGCGCGAGATGTGGCGCGCCCTGGACCGCCGCGGCTGGCGGCTCGCCGGGCTGGTGGTCGTCTTCGTCGCGACGGCGGCGGCCGGGGTCCTGCCGTCGCTCGCGATCGGCCGCGTGGTCGACGCCGTCACCGCCGGCGGGGAGGCACGCACCGTCTGGATCGCCGGCGCCATCATGGTCTGCTCCGTGGTGGTCGGCGCGGTGCTCGCCGCCGTCGGCATGATCGGGGCGTCCCGCCTGCTGGAGGGGATGCTCGCCCGCATGCGCGAGGACATGGTCGCGGCCGCGCTGCGGCTGCCCCAGTCGCAGGTCGAGCGCGCCGGGACGGGCGACCTCATCTCCCGCGCGGGGGACGACGTCGCCGAGGTCGCCGAGGCGATCCCCGCCGTCGTGCCCGCGCTCACCGGATCGTTCTTCACGATCGTGGTGACGTTCGGCGGGATGGCGGTGATCGACCCGCGCTACGCCCTGGCGCTGCTGGTCATCCTGCCGGTGCACACGTTCGCGGTGCGCCGGTACCTGCGCGGGGCCCCGCGGCTGTACGCGGGCGAGCGCGCCGCCATGGCGCACCGCGCGCAGCACCTGCTCGACTCGCTCCGCGGGATCGAGACGGTGCGCGCCTTCGACCTGTCCGGCCGGCACCTGGTGCGGATCCGCGCGGCGTCCTGGGCGGTGGTGCGGTGGACCATGCACGCCCGCGCCGTCCAGAACGCGTTCTCGGGGCGGATCAACGCCGCCGAGCTCGCCGGCATGACGACGCTCCTCGTCGTCGGGTTCTTCGTCGTGCGGGACGGCGGAGGCACCATCGGCGGCACAACGGCGGCCATGCTGCTGTTCCTGCGCCTGTTCAACCCCATCGGCCAGCTGCTGTTCGTGATCGACGACATGCAGTCGGCGCTGGCGTCGCTCGCGCGGATCACCGGTGTCGTCGGGGCCGGGCACGTGGTCGCGGGGGAGGACGACGGCCGGTCGCGGCGCCGCGCCCCCGACGGCGCCGGGCTCGGCCTGCGCGGCGTCGGTCACTCCTACTCTGCGGACCACCCGGTCCTCGTCGACGTCGACCTCCGGGTCGCGCCGGGCGAGACGGTTGCCGTCGTCGGCGCCTCGGGGGCGGGCAAGAGCACGCTCGCGGCGCTCGCGGCGGGGGTGCACGACGCGACGTCGGGCACCGTCGAGACGCCGGACGGCGTCGTGCTCGTCACGCAGGAGGTGCACGTGTTCGACGCCAGCCTGCGCGACAACCTCACGCTCGCCCGGGCCGACGCCGACGACGCGGCGCTGCGGCACGCGCTCGGCGTCGTGGGCGCCGGACCGCTCCTGGACCGGCTCCCGGACGGCCTCGACACCCGCCTCGACGGCTCGGCGCTCACCCCGGCCGAGGCGCAGCAGCTCGCCCTCGCCCGGGTGCTGCTGGCCGATCCCGGTGTCGTGATCCTCGACGAGGCAACCGCCGAGGCGGGCTCGAGCGACGCCGGCCGCCTCGAGCGTGCGGCCCAGGCGGTGATCGACGGGCGCACCGCCCTCGTCGTCGCGCACCGGCTGAGCCAGGCCGCCGCGGCGGACCGGGTGGTCGTGATGGAGCGCGGCCGCATCGCGGAGGAGGGCACGCACGCGGAGCTCCTCGCGTCGGGCGGAAGCTACGCCCGGCTGTGGGAGGCGTGGCGCCGGCACCGGGACTGACGCGGTGCGGGTGGAGCAAGGGCGGGTGCTGAGTTCGGTCCTTTGCTGGTGCTGCCGTGCTGACTTCGGTCGGTTGCCCTGAGATCGGTCGGTTGACTGACCGATCTCAGGGCAACCGACCGAAGTCAGCGGTACGCCGGATGCAAGGGACCGAAGTCGCCCGCGCCGAGGTCGGCACCTCCCTGGTGATCTTCACCGAGGTCGGCAGTTGGCATCGAGGTCGACACAGCGCTGGACCGATCTCGATGCCAACTGCCGACTTCGACCCGGCGTGCCGACTTCGACCCGGCGTGCCTGCCTTGACCCGGCATGCCGACCGTGACCGGCGCGCCGACTTCGAGGTCACGTGATCGGCTTCGCCGCCAGCAGCGCCAACCGGCCGACAGTGCCGACCGGCTGAGCTCAGCGACGGCCGCCGACCGCGCGCGCTATCCACCACCCGGCGACATAGAGGAGCGCCGCCGCGATGAGCGCCGCGCCGGCGCCCGTCGCGACGTCGGAGAGCACACCCTCGACCACGTCCCGCGCCGCGAGCCCGGAACCCCCGCCCCACCACTCGAGGGTGCCGGCGACCGCACCGGCGGCGGCGATGCCGGCGACGATCGCGAGGAGCCGCCAGGCCCTCCGCCGTCCGGCAGGACTGGCAGGCAGCAGCCGGGAGCGGCGGCGCCACAGGTACACCGCGATGACCACCAGCCCGCCGACCGTGCTGACGTGCTGCAGCGCCCGGGCCCACGAGAGGTCGCCGGCCAGCGGCGTGCTCAGGAAGGACACGTGCATGACGACCCAGCCGTCGCTGTGCGTGAACGAGTCCCAGACCAGGTGCGTGGCGATGCCGATCAGCAGGGAGAGCAGCACCCAGCCGGCGCGCCGGAGAAGCGCGCCCGCGCCGCCGCTGTCACGCTCGGGCGAACGTGCGCCGGCAGGGGCGGGCAGCAGGCTCCCGACCGGGCGTCGGGCCACCAGGAACAGGCCCCAGAGTGCCACCGCGTACGGCAGGCTGACGGTCAGGGCGCCGAGCAGGGTGTGCGACGTCGTGGCGTTCATGTACGGCTCGTACCAGGACTGCGCCCCCACCGGGACGGGCGTGCTGCGGGCGAAGTACGGCAGGTCGGGAGCCAGGGCCCCGGCGACCAGGGCGGCGGCGCTGAACGGGCGCCGCAGGAGCGGCAGCACGGCGGCGGGGTGGGAGAGCGTGAACGGCACTGGTCGTCCTTCGGGGCTGGGCGGGGCGTGGTGGCGCCAGCCGGACAGTACCGTCAAACGCCGTGCGGGACCGCCCAGCTCGCGAGCACCCGGAGGGCGTCACCGGTGGCCGAGCCGGGCGCGGCCCCGTAGGCGAGCAGGAGGAGGCCCGGCTCGGAGGCGAGGGCCATGCCCTCGTAGGTGAGGTCCAGGTCGCCGACCACCGGATGGTGCACGTTCTTCTTCCCGGTCTGGTGGATGCGGACGTCGTGGGACGCCCACAGGACACGGAAGGCGTCGCAGCGCGTGGCGAGCTCGCCGACCAGGTCGCTGAGCTCGCGGTCGTACGGCGCGCGGCCGGCCTCGGTGCGCAGGATGGCGACGGTCTGCCGGGCGGTGTCGTCCCAGTCGCGGAAGAACTGCCCGGCACCGGCGCCGAGGAAGACGAACCGCGCGAGGTTCACGGGCCGCTGCTCGCTGGATGCCTCGAACGCCGGCGAGAACAGCTCACGGCCCAGCCGGTTCGTCGTGATGACGTCGAGCCGCCCGTTCTGCACGATGACCGGCACGTTCTCCATGGTGTCGATCAGCTGCTGCACGTTCGGCCGGACCCGCGCGGGCCGGGGCGGGGCGAGGCGGCGTCGCGGGCCGGCGCCCTGGTTGGCCGTGCGGACGAGGTCGTAGAGGTGCGCACGCTCGGCCTCGTCGAGCTGGAGGGCGCGGGTGATGCCCTCCAGGACCGACTCCGAGACCCCCGTCGCGTTGCCGCGCTCCAGGCGCACGTAGTACTCGACGCTCATCCCGGCCACCAGCGCCACCTCCTCGCGGCGCAGACCGGGCACGCGCCGCCGTCCGCCGAAGTCGGGGAGGCCCACCTGCTCAGGGGTGAGCCTGGCCCGCCGGGTGGTGAGGAACTCACGGATGTCGTCCCGGAGGTCGTGCTTGATCTCGTGCGGGATGTCGCGCCCGGTGCTCATACATCGAAGTTACGGCACCCGATCCGACCCGTCCCGGGCTCATGGGGTCACTGGTGTTAACCCTGTAGAGCGGGACTCCCTCCGCCACGGGAACCGGCCTTCCATGGAGGTATGGACAACAACACGAAGGTCTGGTTCATCACCGGGGCAAGCCGCGGCCTGGGGATCGACATCGCGCAGGCGGCGCTCGCCGCCGGCCACTCGGTGGTCGCGACCGGCCGCGACGCGGCCCGCGTCGAGGCGGCGGTCGGGGCGCACGACAACCTGCTGGCGGTGGCGCTCGACGTCACCGACCCCGACGCGGCCACCACCGCGACGCAGGCGGCCGGCGACCGGTTCGGCCGCATCGACGTCCTCGTCAACAACGCGGGCAACTTCTACGCGGGCTACTTCGAGACCATCAGCCCCGAGCAGTTCCGGGCGCAGCTGGAGACCAACTTCTTCGGGCCGCTGAACGTGACCCGGGCGGTGCTGCCGGTCATGCGCGCGCAGCGCGGCGGCCAGGTCATCACCGTCACCTCTACCGCGGGCCTGGTGGGCGGGGAGTTCACCGCCGCGTACGCCGCGTCGAAGTTCGCCCTGGAGGGCTGGATGGAGTCGCTGCGGCACGACGTCGAACCCTTCGGGATCGGCACGATGGCCGTCGAGCCCGGGTTCTTCCGCACCGAGCTCCTCGTCGAGGGCGCCTCGACGATCTGGCCCGCGGTGGACATCGACGACTACGCCGAGCGCACCGCACGGACCATCACGACCTGGCGGAGCATGAACGGGCAGCAGGGCGGCGACCCCCGGAAGCTCGCCGATGCCCTGGTCGTCCTGTCGGACGGCGGCAAGCTGCCGCTCCGCTTCGTCGCCGGGGCGGACGCGATGGGGGCGGTCGAGGACAACCTCGCGGCGATCCGGGACCAGATCGACGCCAACCGTGGACTCTCGGCGTCGCTCGCCTACGAGGCGTGACGGCGGGCGCTGCCGGACCTGCACGGATCCGGCGCCGTCGGACCGTAAAGTTCACCCGTGCGCGTACTCCTGGTTGAAGACGACGAACCGGTGGCCCAGTCGCTCCGGCGCGGGCTGCTGCGGTACGGCTTCACGGTGGAGTGGGTGCCGACGGGACGCGAGGCGCTGACGGCGGCCGCCGAGCTCGACGGCGCCGAACCCTACGACGTCGTGCTCCTCGACCTCGGGCTGCCCGACGTCGAGGGTCTCGACGTCTGCAGGGCACTGCGCGAGCGGAGCGCCGTGCCGATCATCGTGATCAGCGCGCGCAGCGACGAGGCCGACCGGGTGGTCGGCCTTGAGCTCGGTGCGGACGACTACGTCACCAAGCCGTTCGGCATGCGCGAGGTCATCGCCCGGATCAGGGCGGTGCTGCGCCGCGCCCAGCCGGCGAACGCGGGCCGCGCGCCGAGCGGCCCGGACCGGTACGGTCCGCGGCTGACCATCGACCGCCGCGCGGGCCGGGTGCACCTGGACGGCAGCCCGGTGGCGCTGACGCCCAAGGAGTACGACCTGCTCGGCTTCCTTACCGAGGAGCCGGGCGCTCTGATGTCGCGCGAGCAGATCATGGAAGCGGTCTGGGACGCCCACTGGTTCGGCCCGACGAAGACGCTCGACGTCCATGTGGCCGCGCTGCGGCGCAAGCTGGCCGGTGCGGTCGCCATCGAGGCGGTACGCGGCGTCGGGTTCCGCCTGGAGATCCTGGACGCCGGGGCGCTGCCCGCATGATCCGCCGGCTGATCGTCAGCTACGTGCTGCTCGTCGCGGTCGCCCTCGCCGCGTTCACGGTCCCGGTGGCCCTGACGCTCACGAGCCAGCTCCGTGGCGACACCGACGCCTCCGTCCGGCGGGAGGCGACCACCATGGCGCTGCTGCTCGGCGCCGGGGACGACGCCTCCCGCGACGCGCTGGTGCAGATGGCCGGTGCGTACTCCGTCGAGACGGGCAGCACGGTCCAGGCCGTCGCCCTGGGGACTGCCGCCGACGGTGCCGCGGTGTCGGGCATGCCCCGGCCCGAGCCGGACGCCGCGGTCGACCGGGCCCTGCGGGAGAACACCTCGACGACGGACTGGGGATCGGCGACGCCCTGGGGAACCGAGCTCGTGATCACGGTCCCGGCCCGCGCGCAGGCCGGAGCCGGCGACAGCGGCGGTGACGTCGTCGGCGCCGTCCGGATCATCTTCCCGACCGAGGAGCTCACCGACCGGTTCTGGACGATCTGGGGCTTCCGCGCGATCCTGGCCGTGGGGGTGCTGGTGATCGCCGCGGGCCTCGGCTACCTGGCCGCCCGCTGGCTGACCCGCCCCCTGCGCCAGCTCAACGCCATGGCGAGCCGGTTCAGCGACGGCGACCTCACCGCGCGCTCCCCGGTCACCGGGCCGCACGAGACGCAGACCCTCGCCCGCACCCTCAACCAGGGCGCCGAACGCCTCGACACGCTGATCGCCGCGCAGCGGGTCTTCGTCGCCGATGCGTCGCACCAGCTGCGCACGCCGCTCACCGCCCTGCGCCTGTCCCTGGACAACATCGCGGACGGCGTCGACGACCCGTACGTCACGGAGGACGTCGAGCAGGCCACCGCCGAGGTGGTGCGGATGAGCCGCCTCGTCAACGGGCTGCTGGTGCTGGCCCGCGCCGAGGCCCAGGCGACCGTCGCGGAGCCGCTGCCGCTGCGCGACATCCTGGAGGAACGCCTGACGGTCTGGCAGCCGGCCGCCGACGAGCGCGGCGTCACGATCACGCTGGCCGCGCCCTCCGACGACCGCCTGCTGGTGCTGGCCAGTCCCGGTCACCTCGACCAGGTGCTCGACAACGTGCTGTCCAACGCCCTGGAGGTCTCCCCGGACGGCGGCGCCATCACCGTCCGGGCCGACACCGTCCGGAGCGAGCCGCACCACGACGAGGTGGTGCTGGAGATCCTCGACCAGGGCCCCGGCATGTCCGACGCCGACAAGGCCCGCGCCTTCGACCGGTTCTGGCGGGGCCCCGGGCTCACCGGCCGCTCCGGCTCGGGCCTCGGCCTCGCCATCGTCAAGCAGCTGGTGACCGACGACGGCGGTGCGGTGACCCTCCGGGACGCGCCGAGCCCTGGTGGGCTCGGCGTCCGGATCAGTCTCCGGCCGGCATCGCCGAGGAGTGGTGGTTGATGATCAGCCAGTCGCCGTCGATCTTCTCGTACACGTAGGTGTAGCGGGCCTCGACCTCGCGCACCTCGCCGGACTCGGGGTCGGTGAGCGTGAACACGTACGTGCCGGCGTCGACGGCGGAGTTCTCGTCCAGCACGGTGACGATGGTCTCGGTCTTCTCGCCGACCGGGTCGTTCTCCTGGAAGTGCTCGAAGTAGTCGACGATCCCGTCGCGGTCGGTCCGGACCTGCTTGGACACCGTGGGCAGCAGCACGCCGTCGGGTGCGTAGCGGTCGGCCACCACCTCGGCGTCGCCCGTGCCCAGCGCGGCGTTCCACTCGTCGAACAGGGCGGCGATCTCCTGCTCGCTCGGCTCCTTGTCCTTCTTCTTGTCCGCCCCGTCGTCGGCCTGCCCGGCGGTCTCCTTGGCGCCTGCCCTGTCGTCGGCCGTGGCGATGCCGGTGATGCCGACGGTGGCAGCGGCGGCGAGGACCGCCGTGACCGCGACGAGGCCGACACGCTCGCGGGTCCGGCTGGGCTTCTGGGTGGATGAGTTCATCACGGCTCCAATGCGTGGAAGTCGTGGCCCCTCATGATCCTGGTGCGATCCTGACGGTGGGGCCGCTCCCGGGTTCGATCGGGAGTGGTCCCACCCTCGCCGTACGCCGGGAAGGGGCTGTGCAGCGCGGATCCAGCGCTCGTACAACGTTCGGGAAAGAAGTTCAGGAAGGGCTGCCGGCCCCCGGCTTCAGTCGTCGAAGTAGAGCGCCTGTCCGGACAGGCGCTCTACCTCGCCGTCTACTTGTCGGCGAAGTAGAGCGTGGGTCCGGACAGGCGCTCTACTTCGACGACCGAAGCCTCGGGTCGTCAGTTCGGCACAACTCGGCTCAGCGGCGGGTGTAGATGACCCCGACCTTGTCGACCTCGTCGCCCGCACGGCCGTGGAAGCCGGCGATCTGCCAGCCGGACGGGGCGGTGTACGTGGTGCAGTCGCTGGTCGAGGTGCCGCCCGCCAGCGTCCGGCCGGTGCTCGTCGTGAAGCGGGCGTAGGCGATCCGGGTGTGGTCGTCGTGCTTCACCTGGCACAGGTGCAGGCTGACCGGATACTCGCCGGCGGCGAGGGCCAGCGTCCCGAGGGTGCCCCCGCTGCCCCCGTGCTCGAGGCGGGCACCACCGGCAAGCGTCAGGCCGATCTGGTCCACCCTGGACCCGCCGCGCACGCGCAGCTCTGTGGGCCGGGCGCCGGCGGTGAGGTCGTCGACGTCGGTGAAGAAGGTGCCGTGCGGTCCGCCGAACTGGTCGCTCATCCGGAAGTCGGGGCTGAGGGACCAGTTGAGGTCGACCGCGATGGGGTAGTGGTCCGACAGGTTCTTGCCGGCGGCGTCGCGGAAGGCGGCGTGGTCGTTGCGGTACTCGACCGCGTCGAGGCGGACATGGCTTCCGCCGCGGTAGAGGATCTTGTCGACCACCTCGCACGTCTGGTCCACCGTCGCGTCGTCGCAGACGAGCGCGGGGGCGCCCTTGTCGGGGGCGTCGCCGCCGCGGACGAGGTCGACCCACGGGTCGGTCAGGCCGTTCGCGGACGCGAGCTCGGCGATCGTGTCGTCGGCGCGGGTGTAGCGGGTGTTGGTGTCCCCGTAGACGATCACCGCGTTCCCCGCCGAGCGGGACCGGATGAACGTGGTGAGCTGCGCGAGGTTGGCGCGCCGCGCGGCGAGGTCGCCGGGCTCGACGCCGGCGTCGGTGTGCAGGTTGTACAGGTCGACCCACACGCCCTCGGCGAGGCGGGCCCGCATGAACGTGAAGCCCTTCGGGGTCAGGCAGTCGCCGGATCCCGACGAGCAGTCGGCCCAGGCGACGCGCTCGAAGTCCTCGAAGGGGAGGTCCGAGAGCGTGTTGAGGCCGCTGCCGAACGGGACGCCGCCGCTCGTCGGCGTCCGATGAGGATGACGGTCGGCCGCGTAGAGCGCCGCGTGGTAGTTGAAGTCCTCCTGGACCTGGACGACGTCGTAGGGGGCCAGCCGCGAGCCGATGATCGGGGTGTTGGTCTCCGGGTCGCCGTCGCCGATCCCGAGGGGGAGCCCGGCGATGTTGTAGCTGAGGATCGAGAAGGATCCGCTCGTGACCGCGGACGGCGACGCCGATCCGGACGCCGGGGCGGCGAGGCCGACCGCGGCGACGAGCGGGACGATCGTGGCCAGTGCGGCCGCGGCGAGTGCGGTCCTGCCGAATACCTTGCGTGTCCGCATACCGTGCTCCAGTCGTCGAGGGTGCCGGGTGAAATCCGGCATGGTCGTACAGCCTGGCCGATATGCATGACTTCGTCACTACTTGCGGCTTACGCCACCATTGCCCGCAGGTGACGGACCGGCGGGTACCCGGGCTCAGCGGGTCCGCGGGAAGTCGAAGAGCCGGTCCGGGTCGTAACGGTGCTCGATCTGTGCGAGGCGGTCCGCGGCGGACCCGTAGTAGACGCGGCGCCAGTCCGGCAGGCGCGGGTCGAAGTCGTTCTGATATGCCTCGCCCGACGCGTAGGGCCGCATGGCGGAGTGGATCGCGGCCAGCCATCCCTCGGCGTCGGCGGCGGTGCCCGCGTCGTCGAGGTGGTCCCAGCTCGCCTCGTACTGCGCGAGGAAACGGTGGTGCCGATGGACGAACGCCGTCTCGTGCGCCTGCTGGCGGTTCACGGCGCCGCCCATCGCGACGGCCGCCACCGAGGCGGCGATGCCGGCGGGGGTGTTCTCCACCGTCGTGATGGCGGCGCCGATCGCCTCGGCGGGCATCGAGCGCGCGAAGAAGTCGCTCCGCACGTCGTAGGACGGCCGGTCGGCGGGCGAGGACGTGTCCCCGGCGAACCGCCGGACCGTGCCCAGGTGCGGTTCGGTGCGGATCTCGTGACGCGTGCGTCCGTCGGGCAGGGCTGCCAGCTGCTCGGCGAGGTGCTCGTGGCCGCCGAGCGCGAAGGCGACGACCGAGACGGAGGGGTCGCCGGCGTCGTTCTGGAGCCGCAGGGCTGCCCACATCTCGTCCGGCAGGTCGGGCGCCCAGTCCTGCCAGGCCGCGAGCACGGCCGCGGCGCGCGACCACGGCCACGCCAGGTCGGCGGACGAGGACTCGTGGACGGCGTGGGTGCGCAGGCGCAGCTCCGTGACGACGCCGAGGCTGCCGTTCCCTGCCCCGCGCAGCGCCCAGAACAGGTCGGGTTCCTGCTCCGCGCCGCAGGTCCGGATCGCGCCGTCCGCCGTCACCACCGTCGCCTCGACGAGGTTGTCGCACGAGAGGCCGTACGCGCGCGACAGCAGGCCGTGCCCACCGCCGAGCGTCAGACCCGAGACGCCGACGGACGGGCACGTGCCGCCCGAGATCGTGACGCCGTGCTCGGCGAGCGCCGCATAGACGTCGCCGAGGCGGGCCCCGGCGCCGATGTGCGCGACGCCCGGGCGGACGGCGATGTCGTTCATCCGTCGCACGTCGATGACCAGCCGGCCGTTCCCGCTGGACCAGCCCGCGTACGAGTGGCCGCCGCTCCGGACCGCCGGCGGGATGCCGTGCGCCCGGGCGAACCGCAGGCACTCCGCGACGTCGGCGGCCGAGGTCACGAAGACGACCGCGGCCGGCCGCAGGTCGTCGAACCGCCGGTTGAAGAGCAGGCTCGCCTCGGCGTACCCGTCGTCGTCGGGCCGGACGACCTCGCCGTCGATCCCCGCGCCGAGTGCCTGCCAGGCGGGCCTCATGCGCCGTACGCCGCGAAGAACATGTCGAGCGCGGCATCGACGTGGGCGCGCAGCTGGGCCGGTGTCGGTGTCGCGTCGTCGCCCAGGAGCATCGCGCGGTTGATCGGGTCGCCCATGACGAGCCAGTTCAGCTGGGTCGCTGCTGTGTCGGTACTGCCGTCGGCGTCGGGGCCGGCGATCCGGACCAGCCCGAGGTCCGCGAGGTCTCCGATGACGGTGGCGAGCGACGCGATCGCGACGCGTGGGCCGTTCTCGTACAGCGCCCGGGCGAGCTCGGGGAAGCGGACCGCCTCCCCGATGACGAGGCGCCGCAGGGCCAGGACCTCGGGGTTCATGACGGCCGTCAGCTGTGCGACCAGCAGGTCGCGTACCTCGTCCCGCGCCGTCCCGGCGTCGGTGACCCGCGGCACCGAGGAGAGCACCGAACGGCTCGTGACGCGGGTCTTCTCCGTGACCAGGGCCAGGAAGAGGTCCTGCTTGCTGCCGAAGTAGCTGTAGAGCGTCTGCTTGGAGACCCCCGACTCCTTGGCGATGGAGTCCATGGTCACCGACTCGAACCCGGTGGCGAGGAACTGGACCTCCGCGGCCGCGAGCGCGGCGTCGTGCTTCTTGCGCGAGCTCGGTCGCGTCAGCCGGTCACCTTGCGGCATCGGACGGGCACCTCCTTGCAACATCATACCGAGCAGTCTAGAGTCTAGTTATTGGACTTGTCAGTCTAGAAATGCATCCGGTGAGAAAAGGAGATCGACATGGTGGACAGCTCGGAATCCCTCACGTTCGAGGCGCAGCTGCGGGTCTCGCCCGAGGCCGCTTCGTGGACGGTGTTCGACGTGCCCGGGTCGCGCGCGTTCTTCGGGACGGGCAAGCCGGTGCGGGTCACCGGAACGATCGACGACCATGCGGTCGCCATCACGCTGATGCCGACCGGTAACGGCGCGCACGTGGGGCCGGTCAAGGCGGCCACCCGGAAGGTGATCGGCAAGGCGGCGGGGGACCGGGTGCGGGTGGTTCTGGAGAAGGCGTGACGGCGGGTCCGGCGCGGGGAGCGGTGCTCCGGACCCGCCGTCGTCGGCCTCTGGTGGGCGGTCCCTACGCCGTCGCCGCGTCGCGCACGAGCGCGGTGTCGACGAACTGCTCGAAGCGCACGATGAGCCCGCCCCGCACGACGAAGTGGTGGGCGACGCGGACGTTCAGGCCCTTGCCGGTACCCCGGTGCGTCGCGGTGTAGCGCGCGAGCACCGCCACGTTCTCGCCGTCGACCACGTAGCTGTCGTCGTGCGCCGCCCAGCCCTCCCACTCCTGGCCGAGCTTCGTCATGACGTTCGACGTGACGCCCTCGGGCGTGCGGTAGGTGCCGGCCAGGGGGAACCCGGCCATCTCGGTCCACTCGACGTCGGGCGCCATCGTGGCGCGCAGCGCCTCGAGGTCACCGGCCGCCGAGGCCAGGTACTGCCGGCGGACGACGTCGCGGGGCGCCGCCGACGTCTCGAACGCCGTCGTGCTCTCTGTGCCCGCGGTCAGCCCCATGTCATCTCGCCCTTCGCGACCTTCGGGCCGAGCTGGGCCGCGATCAGCATCCCCGAGGCGGGGTAGGCCTCGACCAGCGCGGCCGTCGTCGCCGCGCCGTCGGCGGAGGCGTCGAGGATGCGCTCGAAGTCGCGCAGGTACGTGCGGGTGTAGTCGATGGCGCTCGCGTCGTTCGCCGTGCCGGGCAGGCGGTGCCCGGCGACGACGAGCTCGGGGTCGAGCGCCTGCATCTGGTCGAGGAGCTCGATCCAGGCGGCGCGCTGCTCGGGCGTCGCGGTGTCCGCCACCCAGACGTGCTCCTGCTGGAAGAGGAGCACGCCGCCGACGATCGCGCGGTGCTCCGCGGTCCAGAGGTAGTGGCGGTCGGGCAGGACGGCGGAGCCGCCGCGCAGCTCGAAGCGTGCGCCGTCGACGTCGATGAAGTCGTCGGTGAGCGGCTCGATCTTCGCGAGCCGCGTCGGCAGGTTCGCGCCGAGGGCCGCCCAGGCCTTCAGCTTGCCCTCGTACGAGGCGTCGATGTGCTCGATGACGATGGGCGTGGCGACGATCCGTGCGTCGGGGAAGGCGTCGGCGATGACCTCGAGGCCGAAGTAGAAGTCGGGGTCGGCGTGGCTGACGAACACCGTGCCCAGGGTCTTGCCGGAGTCGAGGACGGCGGCGGCGAGCCGGTGCCCGTCGGCGCGTGTGAAGCCGGCGTCGACCAGCAGGGCCTCGTTCTCGCCGGTGACGAGCACCGCGGACTTGTTCTTCGAACCGGCGGGGAAGTCGAGGTCGAAGACCTCGAAGGACAGCGACATGGTGTGTTCCTTACCTCGGGGCGCCCGGTGGCGGGTGGCGCGGCGTGGTGGCCGCGTACAGGTGGAACAAAGGCTGACTAGTCAGCTATTCCCGAGGAGCGGAACCTGGCTCACGGCATGACAGGGAGGTGCTGTTCCGCGTTCTTGCTCAGGGTGCGGATGGCGACGGCGAAGACCTCCGCCTGGTCCGCCGGGAGGACGTCCACCAGGTACTGCTCGATGTTGCGCGCGTGGACGGCGCTCGCCCGGAGCAGGAGCTCCTCGCCGGCGGAGGTCAGGCGGATCAGCTGGACGCGCCCGTCGTCGGGGGACGGGCCGCGCTCGATGAGCCCCTGGTCGGCGGCCCGCTGGACCAGGCGCGTCGCGCCGCCCGAGGTGAGGACCCGCGCCTGGGCGATGTCCCGCACCGGGACGCCGTCGGGGCCCGCGCGACCCACGACGAGCAGCAGCTCGAACACCGTGTGGCTCAGGCCGATCTGCTCCTCGAGCGCCCGGCCCAGGATGTAGTCGAGCCGGTTCGCGGCGCCGAGGAGCCGGCCGAAGACGAGGATCCGGGGGTCGTACGCGGCCTCGCGCGGGGACGAGAACTCGGGCGTGGGGCTCATCGCTTCAGCGTAGGTGAGACGCGCTGTCCTCCCGGCCCGGACCGATCGCCCCGACGGGGTCGCGCTCGGGTACCGGTGCGACGTGTCCCGTCCCGAACTGCCGCGACAGCGCCCCGCGCAGGCGCTCCCGCCCGCTGAGGTGCCCGCGCTGGTCGGGCCGACCCGGCACCGCCGGTACCGGGGCCACGGACAGCAGCGCCCGCTCGTCCTCGCTCGCCGGCCGGTGGATCTCCGCGTAACCGCCGTTCGGCATCCGGACGATGCGGCCCGTCTCGTGCCCGTGCAGCGCGATCTCGCGGTCCTTGCGCTGCAGGCCGATGCAGATCCGCCGGGTCACCTCGAACGCCAGCGGGGGACCCGCGAGCAGCGCCACCTGCAGCGTCGTGATGATCGTCTCGAACGGCACACCGAACTCCGTGGAGACGATGTCGGCACTCGCGGCGCCCCACAGGATCCCGTAGAACAGTGCGCCGGCGACGCCGACCCCGGTGCGGAACGGGACGTTCCGCGGCCGGTCGAGCACGTGGTGCAGCTCCCTGTCCCGGTCGACCCACGCCTCGAGGTACGGGTAGACGATCAGGAGCGCGAAGTAGCCGCCGATCACGACGAGGGGCACCAGGGTCGCGAAGGTGATGGTCCAGCCCATCCACTCGGTCTCCCAGCCGACGGGGACGAGCCGCAGCGCGCCGTCGAGGAAGCCCATGTACCAGTCGGGCTGGCTCCCGGCGCCGACCTCGCCCACGGACGCGGGCCCGTAGGACCAGACGGGGCTGATCGTCGAGGTGGCCCCGAGCAGCACCAGCACCGCGCTCGTCATCCCGGTCATCCCGGCGGCGCGCAGGGCGGCGTCGGGCCAGAGGCGCAGGCCGAGCGACGGGGTCGGCGTCGGCCGGGGGTGGGCTGCCTGCCCGTGCCGCAGGCTGAGCACGCCGCGCACCGCCATGACCAGCACGAGCAGCCCTGGCGCGATGACGGCGTGGACCGGGTACAGGTTCTCGATGATCTGGCCAGGGAACGGCCCGCCGAACATCCAGCCGGCCACCCAGGTGCCGACGAACGGGATGCTGAGCACCACACCCTCGACGATGCGCAGGCCGGTGCCGGACAGCATGTCGTCCGGCAGTGCGTACCCGCTCCACCCGGCGGCGAGCACCAGGATGAAGGCCACGACCAGGAGCACCCAGCTCAGCTGCCGCGGACGGCGGAACCCGCCGGTGAAGAAGGTGACCAGCAGCTGCATGATCATCGACGCCGGCATGACGAGCGCCGCCCAGTGGTGGGTCTGGCGCACCAGGAGGCCACCGGTCTGCTCGAAGGAGATGCGCATGGTCGAGGCGAAGGCCTCGGTGACCGTCGCGCCCTGCAACGGCCCGTACGGTCCGGCGTAGGTGACGAGGTCGTTCGACGGCGTGTACCAGGTCGCCAGCAGCACCCCGGTCACGGCGAGGACGAGCAGGCAGGCGAACGTCACGACGCCGAAGAGGTTCGACCAGCGCAGGTACACCCGCCGTTGGCCAAGGTCGGTGACGAACGTGCGGACGGCGGCGCCCAGGGTGCGCCCGACCGGGTCAGCCGGCATCGCGCACCACGCTCAGCTCGGGCCGGTCGTCCGTGGCCTGGGCGTCGGCGACTCGCGCGAGGTCGGCTCGTGCGCCGTCGATCCCCGCGAACGGGTCGCCGCCCGCCAGGAAGGCGGCCCGCGGCCGCTGCACGGTGGCGAGCGGGATGATGTCGCGTCCGAAGAACACCGCCGAGACCCACACGAGCAGCACGCGCACCTTGCGCTCCCAGGTGGGGACGGCCAGGACGTGGTAGCCGCGGTGCATGAGCCAGGCCAGGAAACCCTTGATGACCAGGCGGCGGTACTGGAAGATGCCCTGCCCGATGCCGAGGGTGGCCACCACGCCGAGGCTGTGGTGGAGGTACTGCCGCGGCTGCTTGCCACGGAGGTCGGCGACCAGGTTGGCGGCCAGCAGCTTGCCCTGGCGCACCGCGTGCTGCGCGTTGGGCACCGTCCGTGCGCCGGGCACGGGGGAGGCGAGGTCGGGGACCGCCGCGTTGTCGCCGGCGGCCCAGGCGTGGGGCACCTGCGCCTCGTCCGTTCCCACGCGGAGGTCGGCCCGGACGCGGACCAGGCCGCGCTCGTCGACCGGCAGGTCCGTGTTCCGCGCGACGACGGGGTTGCTGCCGTTGCCCGCGGCCCAGATCAGCAGGCCGTTGCCGTACGACTCCCCGGTGGACAGCAGGATCCGGCCGTCCGCGGCCGAGACGACCTGGGTGCCCAGGTGGATGCGCGCGCCCCGGCGCTTGAGGTGCTCCACCACCCACCGGCCGGGCTCGTCGGTGACCTCGGGCAGGATGCGCTTGTTCGCGTCGACGAGGTGGAAGGCCAGGTCGTCGCGGCCGAGCTCCGGGTAGGAGCGCAGCAGACCCGTGGCCAGGGACAGCAGCTCGCCGAACACCTCGACGCCCGTGAACCCGCCGCCGACGACGGTTACCGTCAGGAGCCGTCGGCGCTCGTTGCCCGGCGGGAGCAGGGCCGCGCGGTCGAATGCGGTGAGGAGCTGGTCGCGGATCGCGACGGCCTCCTCGACGTGCTTGAGGCCGATCGCCTCGTCCGCGACCCCCGGGACCGGGAACGTGCGGGTCACGGCCCCGGCGGTCACGACGATCGTGTCGTACCCGATCTCGCGCAGCGCGCCGTCGTTGGTCCGGACGGTCGCCGTGCGGTGCGCGTGGTCGATGGACGTCGTGTGGCCGGCGATGATTGTGGTGCGGCGCAGGTGCCTGCGCAGCGACACCATGACGTGCCGTGCCTCGATGGAACCGGCCGTGACCTCGGGGAGGAACGGCTGGTAGGTCATGTAACCGTGCGGGTCGACGAGGGTGACCTCGGCCTCGCCCCGGCGGAGCTTCTTCTCCAGTCCCCACGCGGTGTAGAAGCCGGCGTAGCCACCGCCGACGATCAGGATCTTCTCCGGTGTCTGTCCCGAGATGTTTCCCATCACAACCTCCTCCTGGTGGTCTTACCTGATCGACAACGCAGCGCGATCGGATGTGACGTGGTGGTGGTCACACCGGCTTCCGGCCACTACCGCTACCGCCTGGTCGCCTGGACCGCGGCGAAGATCGTCTCGGCCACGACCACCGGGTGGGACACGGCCAGGGCGTGCGAGGCCCCGGGGACCTCGGTGACCGTGCGGGCGCCCGCACGCTCCGCCATGAACCGGATCAGCTCGGCCGGGATGTTGCGGTCGGCCTCGCCGAACACGAACCAGGACGGGATCGTCCGCCACGCGGGGCTGGACGTGGGCAGGTCCTCCGTGAGCGCGGCCTCGGTCACGGGCCGCTGCGTGGCGGCCATGAGCGCGGCGAGGTCGCCGTCGACGTCGGCGGCGAACTGCTCGCCGAACACCTCCGGCCGGATGACGAGCTCGTTGCCGCCGGTCGAGACCGGGTAGGTGGCGATGGCCCCGCCGAGGGTGCTGCCGGGGAACTTGGCCGACAGCGTGAACGCGTCCTCCCCGGTGTCGGGCGTGAACGCCGCGACGTAGACGAGGCCCACCACCTGGTCGTTGCCGGCCGCGGCCTCGGTGATCACCATGCCGCCGTACGAGTGGCCGACCAGGACGACCGGCCCCTCGATCGACGCGATCACGTCGCGGACGTACTGGGCGTCGCCGGAGACCGAGCGCAGCGGATTGGCCGCAGCGGGCCCGGTGGGTGTTACGCGGTCGGGTTGAACGGGATCCCGGCCGGCTTCATCCTCTCCAGCCAGTAGGTGAAGTCGCCGTCGTCGATCTTGATGGTCGCCCCGCCGAAGTCGGCGGTCATGAGGCGCTCGCGGAGCGACGTGCTGGGCCAGCCGTCCCAGCCCACGAGGGGCGGGTAGCGCCAGCTGCCGTAGTGGTTCTCGGGCGGGTCGTCGTTACCGTTCGCCAGCCGGAACAGGTGGGTGCTCGGGCCGTCCTTGTGGAACACGATCTTGGGGTGCGTCCCCTCGAACCGGACCTGCGACCGCGGATAGGTGGCCGACCCGCTGTGCTCGGTGATCGAGACGTGCTCGACCTGGTTCGACGCCTGGTTCACCCACACGACGACGTGCTCCCAGTCGTGCTTGTGGCTCCCGATGGCGATGGGGCCGTCCATCGTCTGGTCCTTTTCGAAGTAGCTCGCGTACATCACCGCGCACCAGCCGTTGTTGCACTTCTCCCGCGAGTAGGTCTGCGAGTTGTCCAGGTCCCACTGGTCGCGGCAGTTCCCGTTGACGGCCCCGCCGATGTTCAGGCCGGGTGCGATGGTGCCGTCGGGGCCGATGGCGGGCGTGGCGTAGCAGCCGTCGCCGTCGTAGTCGTAGGCGGGGGAGAAGCTCTGCTCGATCCCTGTGGCGTTCTGCGGCAGGTTGGGGGGCGGGTCCGCGTGCGCGACGGCCGCGGGTGCGGTCAGGGCGAGCGCGGCGATCGCGAGCGTGGCGACGAGACGCGCTGAGCGAGGTCGGTGCATGACTGGCCTTCCGTCGGGCCTGACCGGGTGTGACGAGGGCGGGTGAAAATCGCGACAGCTGGATGCTATGGGCGGGTCCGTGACCGAGCAATGAGGGTGATCCCGTACATGACGCGGTGCCCGTCGTCGCACTACCTTGAGGCATGACCAGCGCGACCCCGCCCGCACCGGGCGGACCCGACCCTGCCGGACTCGACCACGGCCTCGGCGCCACCCTGACCCCCGGTTTCCACGGACGTGCGCGTCCCGAAGGTGTGACCCTGCCTCCCGGGCAGTACGCGGAGGAGGGGTTCCCCGTGCTCTCCGCGGGCCCCACGCCCAACGTGAGCACGGAGACCTGGAGCTTCACCGTCACCAACGAGGCGGGCGCCACGAAGTCCTGGACCTGGCCCGAGCTGATGGCGCTGCCCCAGGACACCCCGACCGTGGACATCCACTGCGTCACGCGCTGGTCCAAGTTCGGCACCCGCTGGCGCGGGGTCTCCCTCGACGTGCTGCTCGCCGAGGTGGAGTCCACCGCGGACTTCGCGATGGTGGGCTCCTACGGCGGCTACACCACGAACCTCCCGGTGGCGGACCTCCTGGGCGGCAAGGCGTGGATCGCGCACACCTTCGACGGCAAGCCGCTGCACCCCGAGCACGGTGGCCCCGCCCGGCTGCTGGTGCCGCACCTGTACTTCTGGAAGTCGGCCAAGTGGGTGCGCTCGCTCAACCTCATGCCGACGGACCGGCCCGGTTTCTGGGAGAAGCTCGGCTACCACGACCTCGGCGACCCGTGGCGCGAGCAGAGGTACCAGGGTGACTGAGGCGCGGGCGGTTGGTTCGCGGCTCGGCGACAGGTACGCGGTCCCGTCGGGCTGGCAGGTCGCGACCCTCGTCGAACGCCGGGCCGAGAGCCCCACCGCGACGACGCTCGTGCTCGACATCCCGGGCTGGCCAGGACACCTGGCCGGCCAGCACCTGGACCTGCGCCTCACCGCGCCCGACGGGTACACGGCAGAACGTTCGTACTCCCTCGCGAGCGGGCCGACGGCGGTCGGCAGCGGCCGGGTCGAGGTGACGGTCCAGCGGGTTCGGGACGGCGAAGTCTCCCCGTACCTCGTCGACCAGTTCCCGCCCGGTTCCGCGATCGAGGTGCGTGGCCCCATCGGTGGCTGGTTCGTCTGGGACCCCGTGTCCGACGCCGGTACGCCCGTCCTGCTCCTGGCCGGCGGGTCGGGGCTGGTCCCGGTGATGGCCATGGCCCGGGCGCGTCGCGAGGCCGGTGACCGTACGCCGTTCCGGCTGATCTACTCGGTGCGCACGCCCGAGGACCGGCTGTACACGACGGAGCTGGAGCAGCTCGTCGCCCGTGGCGACGGCTTCGAGGCCAGCACCATCTACACCAGGGCGGTCTCGCTCACCGCGCTGCGCGGTCCGCGACGCCTCACCGACTCCGAGCTGGCTTCGTGGGGCTGGCCGGCCGAGTTCGAACCGCGCGTGTACGTCTGCGGTCCGACGGGGTTCGTCGAGGCGGTCTCGCGCATGATCGTGGGCCAGGGCCACGACCCGGCCCGCGTCCGGACCGAGCGGTTCGGCCCGGCGGGGGACTGAGAAGGCTGGGCCGGACCGTAACGCCAGGGGGAGCCATAACTGGGCCAGTTATGGCTCCGCCTGTCCTCCTGAGTCCTGGTCAGGAGCTACCTCTGGCCGCGCGCCAGCTTCGAGGGCCACCAGATCGCCCGGCCGATGTCGTACCCGAGGGCGGGGACGAGGAATGACCGGACGGCGAAGGTGTCGAGCAGGACGCCGAAGGCGACGATGAACGCGAGCTGCGCGAGGAACAGCACGGGGATCACCGCGAGCGCCGTGAAGGTCGCCGCGAGCACGAGCCCGGCCGACGTGATGATGCCGCCGGTCAGCCGCAGCCCGCGCAGCACGCCCTCACGTGTCCCGTGCTCGATCGACTCCTCGCGGACCCTGGTCATCAGGAAGATGTTGTAGTCGATCCCGAGCGCGACGAGGAAGACGAAGCCGAACAGCGGCACCGCCGGGTCGGCGCCCGGGAAGCCCAGCAGGTCGTTGAACACCAGGGCGGAGACACCCATCGCCGTCCCGAAGGACAGCACCGTCGTGAGGACCAGCAGCACCGGCGCGAGCACGGCGCGCAGGAGCAGCATCAGGATCAGCAGGATCACGACCAGCACGATCGGGACGATGAGGGTTCGGTCCCGGATCGACGCGTCGTTCGTGTCGAGGTCGGTCGCGGACTCGCCGCCGACCAGCGCCTCGGGGACCGCGTCGGCGTAGGCGGCGCGCAGGTCGCGGACCGTCTGCTCCGCGGCGGCCGAGTCGGCGGCGTCGTCGAGCGTGCCCTGGAGGAGGACCTCGCCGTCGGAGACGGTCGGCTCGGGTACGCCCTCGGCAGTGACCGGCGCGGTCCCGCTCGGGGTGTCCGCCGAGATCGCCACCTGCGCTATCCCGTCCTCCCGCAGTAGGACGTCGGCCGCGCGCTGCAGCTCGTCCTCGGGCGCGACGACGTAGACCGGGCTCCCCGACCCGGCGGGGAAGTGCTCGGCGAGCCGGTCCTGCCCCGTGCGCGCCTCGGACGCGCCGAGGACCAGCTCCGACTGCGGTACGCCCGAGGCCTGGAGCTGCGTGATCCCCACGCAGCCGAGGGCCAGGACCGCCGCCGTCGTGATCCAGATGGTCCGCGGCCGGGTGCGGACGGCGCGGGAGACCCGACCCCACAGCCCGAGCTCGCCGCCGCGTGCCGAGCCGGCCCGCTCGGCGGCAGGGTCGTACGCCGGACGGCGGGGCCAGAACGCCGCACGGCCGAGCGCGAGCAGCAGCGCGGGGAGCAGCGTGAGCGCGGCGAGCATCGCGAACGCTATGCCGACGGCGGCGACCGGGCCCAGCGTGCTGTTGGAGCGCAGCTCGCTCAGCAGCAGGCAGAGCAGGCCCGCGATGACCGTGCCGCCCGAGGCGAGGATCGGCTCGAACGAGCCCCGCAGAGCCCGCAGGGTGGCGGTCCACCGGTCGGGGGTGCGCACCAGCTCCTCGCGGAAGCGTGCGACGTACAGGAGGGCGTAGTCCGTCGCCGCGCCGATGACGAGGATGAACAGGATGCCCTGGGTCTGCCCGCTGAGCAGCAGCACCCCGGCCCTGGCGAGGTGCCAGACCGTCAGCAGTGCGAGGCACAGCGCGAACATGCTGGTCGCGAGCACGGCGAGCGGGAGCAGCAGCGAACGGTAGACCACCACGAGGATGACCAGCACCGCCGCGAGCGCCACGCCGAGCAGCAGGCCGTCGATCCCGGCGAACGCGGACGCCAGGTCGCTCGAGAAGCCCGCGGGGCCTGTGAGGTAGAGGTCGACGCCGGCCGGCAGGCCCTCGCTCAGCGTGTCCCGCAGCTCGCCGGTGGCCTCGCCGAGGTCCGCCGAGCCGGAGAGCGGTACGAAGGCCTGTGCGGCGGCGCCGTCCTCGGCGGGGATGGGCGGGGAGACGTCGCCGTCCACCACCTCCAGCTCGCCGGCGGCCGTGAGCCGCTCGCCGATCGCGGTGAGGTCGTCGTCGGTGAGCTCGGCCGCAGCGCCCTGCCCGGCATCCTTCCCGGCGACGAAGACCACTATCGCGGGCACTGCGTCGCCGTCGGTGAAGCCGGAGAGCCGCTCCTGCACCTCGGTCGCCTCGGCGGTCTCCGGCAGGTAGGCGGTGCGGTCGTTGGAGGAGACCTCGTCGACCCGGCCGAAGTACGGACCGCCGATCGCCGCACCCACCAGCCAGACCAGGATGAGCACGGCCGGCAGCGTCACCCGGAGCCAGCGCGGCACGCGTGAACCCGCGCTCACGAGGCGCGCTCCCAGCTCGCGACAGGGCCCGGGACGACCACGAACAGCGGGTGGGCCGCCGGCGGTCCGGTCGTGACGACCTGGGCGCGGTGCTCGGGGGAGCGGACCGCGAGCTTGCTCAGGAGGTGCTGCCACTCGAGGTCGAGCTGTCCGGCGGTCACGGCGATCCGTGCCGTGTCGCGCGTGAGCTGGTCGAGCGGCTGGGCGATCCGCTGCGCGTCGAACTGGTAGCCGCGCCGCGTCGCCTCGTCCCGCACGCCGTGCAGGTAGGCCGAGATCGCGACGGCCGGCTGCGGGTGCTCGCGGAAGCGGTCGAGCTGGGGGTGCGCGGTGTAGCCCTGGGTGCGGCCGAGCAGCACGGCCTGCGCCAGCAGCGCCTCGCGCCAGCATGCGGTGAGACCCTGGCGGTCGAGCAGTGCCGGATCCAATGACCAGAGCCGCATGCGTCGGCACCTCCTGTGATGTCGGCCGGGTCGGGCGCCCGGTCGTCCGCCTGCCAATTTAGCTAGCCTGGCTACCTGCAAGCAAATGACGCAATAAGGCAAGGGGGTAATATCCGAACGTGGATCCCGAAGCTCTGACCCGCCAGGACGCCGAGCCGTCGATGCTGGATCCGCGCATCATGGATCCCGACCAGGAGATCGTGCGGCTCGCGGGCCTGGAGGACGCCGACATCGACCAGGTGGTGCGCGTCCTGGAGGCGCTGCGCCGCTGGCGCGAGACCGAGCGCCGGATGAGCGAGGCCTCGCGGCGCTACATGAAGCTCGGCGACACCGACATGCGTGCGCTGCGCTTCCTGATCGCCATGCAGAACCACGGCCGCGTCGTGACGCCGGGTGCCATCGCCGAGCACCTGGGCATCACGACGGCGTCGACCACCAAGCTCATCGACCGGCTCGCCGCGGGCGACCACGTGCGGCGCACCCCGCACGCCTCGGACCGGCGCAGCCTCGCGATCGAGGTCACCCCGGAGACGCGGCACGTCGCGCGCGAGACCGTCGGGCGCAGCCACGCCCGACGGTTCGACGCCGCGGCCCGCCTGACCGCCGAGGAGCGGGAGACGGTGATCCGCTTCCTCGACGACCTGGCGGCGTCCGACCAGGACCTGCCTGACAAGACGGCCTGATCAGGTCTCCAGCAGCACCCGCACGTCCCACGGCCCGAGCGCCAGCTCCGCACCGGCGGCCAGCTCCTCGCCGCTGAGCAGGTCGCGCACCGCGCCCGGCAGGACGAAGGTGCTCGGCTCCCAGGACCACGAGTGCACGAACCGCACGCGCTCGCCCGCGGGGTTGGTGGCGCCGGCGACCGTCTGCGACGGTCCCTGCGGACGCCACTCCGGTCCGGCGGACGCCGCAGCGGGTCGCCCCTGCGCCGCCGCCCACCCCAGCACCGCACGCGCCAGCGCCGGACCGGGGATGGTGCCGACCGTCGTCACCCGGCCGGAACCGTGCGCCCGGGTGGTCACGGCCGGCCACCGGCCGAAGTGCGGGTGGTCGTAGCGGACGAGCACGTCGGCGTCGAGCACCTGGAGGCTGTCGACCCAGCTCGTCGCGCGGGCGTCGTCGGGCAGCTCGAAGCCGTCGGCGCCCTGCACGGGCAGCGGCGTGTCGATGCTCGCGAACTCGTCGTAGAAGACGCCTGCCGCCTCGCTCAGGTGCGCGGGCTTGCGCTCGGCGCGGGCGCGGGCCTCCTCGTCCTCGTACCCGGTGCGGATGCCGAGCACGAGGTGCCCGCCGGCCGCCGCGTACCGCTCCAGCCACGACAGCCAGGCGTCGTCGGCGATCGTGACGCCGGCCGCGACCAGGACAGGGTGCTCGGCCGCCACCTCCTCGGGCGTGCGCTCGGTGAGCCGGGTGTCGTGCAGCAGGCGGGCCTGCAGGCCGGCGTCGAACGCCCCGCGGTAGAAGCTGTCGAAGATCCGGTGGTAGCCGCCCCTGTCCGCCCCCGCGCCCCCGCCGACCTGCGGGAACTCCGCCTGCGACCACTTGCTGGCGGTGGAGTACACGAGCGCGACGTCGGCGTCCGGGGTCAGGTTGGCGACCGCCGCGCCGGCCGTGCGCAGCTCACCGCCCAGGGCCGCCAGCTGGTGGTACGTCCGGCCGGGCTCCAGCGAGTGCGGCAGGATCCCGCCCCAGTACGTCTCGGTGCCGTACGGCAGCGTGTGCCAGTGCCAGTACTCGATCATCGTGGCGCCGCGGGAGACCAGGGCCCAGGCCACCTGGCGCCACTGGCCGTCGTAGGCGGGCTCGTTCTGGTGGGGTCCGCCGATCGCCTGCGCGTTGGTCTCGGTGACGAGGTACGGCGCCTGCTTCGAGGAGTACATGCGGTCCGCCATCCCGTACAGCGCCCACGTGCCCGAGGCCATCCAGGACTCGTCCGGGGCGGCGGTCAGGGGCAGGGCCAGGTGGTCCCGCATCCGGTAGTACGGGTTGCCGGCGGTCACGTCGAGGTCGCGGGTGAGCGCGTCGTCCTGCACGGTGGGGCGGTCGTAGGAGATGCAGGTGGTGACGAACTGGTCCTCGCGCGCGTACTCCCGGACGACGTCGGCCTGCCAGCCGATGAAGTCGGTCGTGAGCTGCGCCTGGAACTCGCGCCAGGCCAGGGCGTACTGGGGCTGCCCGTTGCCCGACGGCGTCCAGAGGTCCGCCCAGGTGGACAGCCGGTGCGACCAGTACGTCAGGCCCCACTCGTCGTTCAGCCGCTCGACCGTGCCGTACCGGGCGCGGAGGTGGTCCACGAACCGCTCGAAGACCTGCCGGTTGTGGAAGATCTCGTTGCCCGGCTCGTTGTCCACCTGGTAGCCGACGACGGCGGGGTGCTGCGCGTACCGGGCGACGACGGCGCGGATGATCCGCTCGGCGTGGAACAGGAACGCCGGGTGCGTGTAGTCGATCTCCTGGCGCGAGCCCCAGCCCATCGCCGTCCCGTCACGGCGGACGACGTTGATCTCCGGGTACAGCCGGGCCAGCCACATCGGCACGGCGTAGGTCGGCGTGCCGAGGATCACCTTGATGCCCCGCTCGTGGGCGCCGTCGAGCACGGGCTGGAGCCAGTCGAGGTCGAAGCGGCCGTTCTCCGGCTCCCAGGTGGACCAGACGGACTCGCCGACCCGGATCACCGTGAAGCCCGCCTCGACCATCAGGTCCAGGTCCCGCTCGAGCTGCCCGGCGCGCTGCTGCTCCGGGCGGTGGTACTCGTAGTAGTAGGCGGCGCCGAACAGGACCCCGTCGGTCAGGTGCTGCAGTGTGCTCATGCTTGCCTCTCAAGTGGGACCTGTCAGACACGCAGGTCACTCCGGTGACCTGTGGTTCTGACACGTCGGCGGGTGGCGGATGGCGGGTGGTGCCGTGCTCTCGCGGACGATCAGCTGGGCGGGGACGAGCCGGTGGCGTTCCGCGGGCGGGCGGCCCTCGATGGTGCCGACCAGGCGGTGCACCGCCAGGCGGGTGACCTCGGCGAAGTCCTGGCGCACCGTCGTCAGGGAGGTGGAGAGGAACTCGGCCTCGGGGGCGTCGTCGAACCCCACGATGCTGACGTCCTCGGGGACCCGCAGGCCGGCCTGCTCGACGGCCCGGATCGCGCCGATGGCCATGTGGTCGTTGGCGGCGAAGATCGCGGTGACGCCGGCGCGGCGCAGCAGGCCGACGGCGGCCTCGTGCCCGGACCCGGGCGTCCAGCCACCGTGCACGACGGGCGGCGCCTCGATCCCGGCGTCCGACAGGGCGGCGCGCCAGCCCGCGATCCGTCGCGCCGTGGCCGACCAGCCCTCCGTGCCGCCGATGTGGTGCACGGTGCGGTGCCCGAGTGCGAGCAGGTGCTCGACCGCGGACCTGGCCCCGGCCGTCTCGTCGGCGCCCAGCACGAGCTCGTCGGGGTGCGCCACCGTGTCGGTGGCGCTGGGGGAGCCGGCCTTCGGGGAGCCGAAGCTGAGCACGGGCAGCCCGTGCGGGATGCGCAGGTCGGGGTGGCCCAGGTCGATCGGCTCGGAGAGCACCAGGCCCGCGATGTCCTGGGTGACGAGCTCGTCGATCGCGGCCTGCAGGTCGGCGACGCCGTTGCCCCGCGTGCGGGCGACGCTCAGGTGGTAGCCGGAGCCGCGCAGGGCGCCGTCGACCCCCTCGAGGATCGACGCCGGACCGTACAGCGCCGTGCTCGGGGTGACCATGCCGATGCGCTGGTTGCGGCGGGTCACCAGTGCGCGCGCCGCGGCGTTCGGGCGGAACCCCATCTCGTCGATGGCCGCCTGGACCCTGGCCCGGATCGCCTCGGTGACGTGCGGTTCGCCGTTCACGACCCGGGAGACGGTCTTCTGGGAGACGCCGGCGCGGCGGGCGACGTCGGTCATCGACACCCGTGGTGTGGCACCCGTGGCACCCATGTGCAGCTCCCTCGCCGACGCTTGACTACGTAGTCAACGCCGCAGAGCACATCACGGGTCCGACCGCGTGGTCAAGGGCCCCATCGCGAGTGGCGCGCCTCCGTACCCAGTGATTCGGCCCGGACTCGTCACGAGTCCGGGCCGAATCGCTGGGTAGGCGCGCGGCCGGGTCAGGACAGCGTGATGCTGTCCAGCTCCGCGTAGCCCGTGCCGCCGCCGAAGTTCGGCGAACCCTTCGCCAGCCGGATCACGTTGTACCCGGCCCGCAGCGAGACGGTCACGTTCGTCGTCCCGAACTGGGCCCAGCCCGCCGTCGGCGGATAGGACACCGTCGAGAACGCGCCGCCGTTGTAGGCCAGGCCATGGGTCGACGTCGACCCGGTGCCGTTCGCGTACCGGATCGCCATCGTGTAGCTGCGGGCCGTGGGCACGTTCACCGTGAAGTCCACGAAGCTCTGCGAGCGCATGTCGGCGGTGCCGTCGATGCCGCCGACGTACGAGCCGTTCGACGCCGCCGAGGAGCCCCGGGTCTGCGCGTTCACGACGTTCGCGTTCTCGGCCTCGTAGACCTGCTGCCAGCTCGACGTCGGGCCGCCGGCCGGGGTGACGACCACCTGGTAGGCGCCCTCCGCCGTCATCCCGTTGACCGGGACGGTGACGCTACCGTTCGTGACGGCCAGGGTCGACGTCGACAGCACCGTCGGCGCCGCCACGTGCGTGTGCCGCCCGCTGCCGGGCACCGCGTTCACCGTCACCCGGACGGACGAGCCGAAGGAGCCGAGCCCGTTGACCCGCACGCTGTTGTTGCCGCTGTCCCCGCCGAGCACGACGTTCACGATCTTGCGGCTCGAGTCGTAGGCCGCGACGCCGTCGAGCCAGCTCTGCGGGGTGGTGCGCACGACGTTGCCTGCCATGGCGCCGTACCAGCGGTAGGCCCAGTACGAGGCCGTCGGCTGGCCCTGGAGCGTGAACAGGCCGTCGAACGTGCCCGCCTCGAACCAGTACGCGCGGTGCGCCTCGCGTGCGCCGTGCCGCTCCAGCACCGAGATCCAGTGCACCGCCACGCTCGGGATGTCCATCTGGTTCAGCGAGTTGTACTCGTTGATCGCGATGGGGCGCGGGCTGATGCCGAGCGAGCTCTCGATGGCCCGGTAGTCGGCCACGTGGTCGTCGAACGAGTTCCAGTCCATGTCGCCGAGCTCGTGCCAGACGATGACGTCGGGCACGGTGCCCGTGTCCCGGGCGTGGGTCAGGAACGACAGCATCCGGCTGTGGCTGTAGTGCGAGTCGCTGGGCCCCACGATCGGCGTCACCGGGTCGAGCGACCGGATCAGGCGGTGCGTGCGGGTCCAGCCGTCGTTGAAGGATCCGGCGGCGGCAGTGTTCCAGGTCCAGTCGGGCTCGTTCCACAGCTCCCAGCCGCGGATGTTCGTCGTCGACGTGGCCGCCAGGCGCTTCTGGACCATGGTGCGGACCTTCTGCTCCCAGTCCGCCCAGCCCTGCCACTGGTAGGGGAACGACGGGTAGATGTCGGGCATGCGGACGAGCTGCTGGGCGCCGGCGCGCGTGATGTTGCCGGCGACGTCGAGTGCGTCGCAGCACGGCTCGGTCGCGCCGTTGCCCAGGTGCGTGGTGCCCGGCGCGGGCTGCGTGAACCCGCTGGGGCTCAGGGGCAGGAGCTGGTCGGTGGTGGGCTTCGAGTCCGAGCCGACGCCGTACAGGCCGCCCGAACCGACGTGCGTCACGGGCCGGACGACGGAGCCGACGTCGACCGTGAGGGTGTTGCCGGCGGCCTGGGCCGGGCCGGCGGGGGAGACCAGCGCGACGCCCAGGACGAGGGCGAGGATGCTGGCGCGGGACAGGGTGCGTTTCATGGAATCTCCTCGTTGAGATTGCGAACCGGTTCGACGTTCCGTCCCTGGTGACGCTAGTTTCGAACGCCGTCCGGCGCAAGAGTCCCAAAAATTCGTTCTTGCGATCATCGGAGCGGTGTGGTTAGAGTCGAACCGGTTCGCAACGGAAGCGAGCTGGTTCGGCAACGGAGCGAGCAGCACAGGAGGCGGAGTGGCCACCATCGGGGATGTCGCCCAGGCGGCGGGGGTCTCCCGCAGCACGGCGTCGTACGCGCTGTCGGGCAAGCGGGCGATCTCGGCGGACGTGCGCCGCCGCGTCGAGGACGCCGTCCGGCAGCTCGGCTACACGCCGAACGCGGGGGCGCGGGCCCTCGCCACGTCGCAGACGATGGTGATCGGGCTGCTCGCCCAGTTCCTCGAGGACGAGTTCGCGCCCGCGATGCTCCAGTACATGCTGGGCGTCTCCAACACGGCCCGCGAGCTCGGCTACGACATCCTGCTGGTCACCGAGGCGGACGGCACGCGCGCCCTGCGCCGCATCACCGACTCGCGGATGGTCGACGGCGTCGTGCTGCTCAACGTCGCCGAGCGGGACGAGCGCCTGCCGATCCTGCGCGCCGCGGGTCAGCCGGGCGCGCTCGTCGGGCTGCCCGCCGACTGCACCGGCGTCGACGTCTTCGACCTCGACTTCGAGGAGGCGGGCCGCCTCATGGTGGACCACCTCCACCGGCTCGGGCACCGCGAGGTGACCCTCGTGTCGCAGCCCGAGCACGTGATCGAGCGCGGCGGCGCCTACGTGTGGCGCCTGCAGAACGCCGCGATCGAGGCGGCCCGGGCGCGCGGCATCACGCTGCACACCGTGTCGGCGTCGTCGCACCAGCCCGACGTCGGCCAGGACCTGAACGCCCTGCTCGACACCCACCCCGCCGTCACCGGGCTCCTGATCAACAACGAGGCGGCGGCGGCAGCCCTGCCGACCGTCCTGCACCAGCGCGGGCTGACGGCGCCCAGCGACCTGTCCGTCGTCGGACGGTACTCGGACGAGTTCGCCCGCACCTTCTCGCTGCCCTACTCCTCGATCGAGAGCGCACCCGACCGGCTCGGCCGCATGGCCGTGCGCCAGCTCGTGCGCCGGATCGAGGGCGAGGTGGCGGCCGACGAAGCGCACGTCGTGCGGTTCGTGACCCCCGAGCTGGTCGACCGCGGCAGCACCGGCGTGCCCCGGCCGGCCTGACGGCTACCCACCCCCCCAGCCGGCCGACGGCGTCGTCGTGCCGGACATGTTCAAGGAGGAACCATGCACCACACCGCGGCCCAGACCCCGCAGCCCGCCCTCTCCCGCACCACCCGGCGCAGGCCCACCACGCTCGCGGCCGTCTCCGCGCTCGCCCTGGTCGGCGTGCTCGGCGCCTGCTCGTCCGGCGGCGCGGCCGCCGGCGGCAGCACCGGCGGCGACGACAGCACCTACACCTGGTGGGACCCGTACCCCCAGCACGACGACGCGTCCGACTGGGCCGGACGGGTCCAGGCGTGCGGCGAGGAGGCCGGCGTCACCATCGAGCGCACCGCCTACGACACCACCGCGCTGACCAACCAGGCGCTGCTGGCCGCGCAGGAAGGCACATCGCCCGACGTCATCCTGCTCGACAACCCGGCGGTGTCCACGCTCGCGGACACGGGCATGCTCACCACGGTCGAGGAGTTCGGCCTCGACACCTCCGCGATCGACGAGAACCTGCTCGCGGCCGGCGTCGTCGGCGGGGACACGTACGGCATCCCGATCGGCGCGAACACGCTGTCGCTCTACTACAACGCGGAGGTGCTGGAGGACGCGGGCGTGGACCCGGCCTCGATCACTGACTGGGACTCGCTCACGGCGGCCCTGAAGGCGGTCACGGACAACGGCGACAAGGGCATCACGTTCGCCGGCATCGGCACCGAGGAGGGCTCGTTCCAGTTCCTGCCCTGGTTCTGGGGCGCTGGCGCCGACCTGCGTGACCTCGACTCGCCCGAGGCCGTCGCGGCGCTGGAGCTGTGGAAGGGCTGGCTCGACGAGGGCTACGCGCCCAACTCGGTGATCAACAACTCCCAGAACACCGTGTGGGAGGAGTTCCTCACCGGCGACTTCGCCTTCGCGGAGAACGGCACGTGGCAGGTCAACAGCGCGGCCGAGGCGGACTTCGAGACGGGCATCGTGCAGCTTCCGGCACGCGACGGCGGCGTCGCACCGGCGCCGACGGGCGGCGAGTTCATCATGGCGCCCGTCCAGGAGGACACCGCGCGCTACGACGTCACCCGCCAGATCGTCGAGTGCATGACGACGCCCGAGGGCTTCGTCGAGACCGCGAACACGTTCGCGTACTACGTCCCGCCGACGGCGGACGGCCAGGCCGCGCTCGTCGAGGAGAAGCCCGAGCTCGAGCCGTGGGTCGAGGCCGTGCGCAACGCCAAGGGCCGCACGAGCGACGACCTGGGCGCCGGCTACCCGATGATCTCCGAGGCCCTCTGGACGGCAGTCCAGAACGCCCTCTCGGGCGCGGCCACGCCGAAGGAGGCCCTCACCACGGCCCAGACAGAGGCGGAATCGGCCACCAACTGACCACCCGCCGTCGTTGAGTGCTGGGTATTCGCCCTGAAACTGCCCGTTGAAGGGCGAATACCCAGCACTCAACGGAAAGACCTAAGGACTTTTTGATGACTGCCATCGAGGTTGCGGCCGCGGCGGGCGTGGACCGGGAGGCGGCGCCGCGCCGGCGGCGTGGGCCCGCCGCCTCCCAGTGGGCCGCCGCCGGGTTCGCCGCTCCGCTGCTCGTGTACCTGATCCTCTTCTACCTCTACCCGCTCTGGCGCAACATCGACCTCAGCGTCCACGACTACACGATCCGCGCGTTCGTGCAGGGCAACGCCGAGTTCGTCGGGTTCGAGAAGTACGCAGAGATCTTCAGCTCCGCGACGTTCCCGACGGCGCTGTGGAACACCGCGGTCTTCACCGTCGTCTCCATCGTGTTCCAGTACGCGATCGGCCTGGCGCTCGCGGTCTTCTTCCGCTCCGGGTTCCGGCTGTCCGGCCTGCTGCGGGCGATGTTCCTCGTGCCGTGGCTGCTGCCGCTGATCGTGTCGGCGTCGACCTGGGCGTGGATGCTGAACAGCGACAACGGCATCGTGAACTCGGTGCTGGGCGCGTTCGGGCTGGAGCAGATCAACTGGCTCACCTCGCCCGACACCGCGCTGCTCTCGGTGACGATCGCGAACATCTGGCTGGGCATCCCGTTCAACCTCGTGATCCTGTACTCCGGCCTGCAGAACATCCCGGGCGAGGTGTACGAGGCGGCGTCGCTCGACGGCGCCGGGCCGTGGAAGCAGTTCTGGAGCATCACGTTCCCGCTGCTGCGCCCGGTCTCCGCCATCACGATCCTGCTGGGGCTGATCTACACGCTCAAGGTCGTGGACGTCATCTGGATCATGACCACCGGCGGGCCCGGCGACGCGTCGACGACGCTCGCCATCTGGTCCTACCGGGAGGCCTTCGGGACGGGGCAGCCGGACTTCTCGCCCGCGGCGGCGGTCGGCAACCTGCTGATCCTCATCGCCCTCGTCTTCGGATTCCTGCACCTGCAGCTCCAGCGCCGCCAGGAGGACTCATGACCAGCCCTCGTCCGATGCGGCGCACTCCGCAGAAGCCCTGGTGGAAGACCGCCCTCGGCCTCGTCCTCACCGCGTTCATGCTGTTCCCCGTCTACTGGATGGTGAACGTCTCCCTCACGCAGACGAGCGACCTGCGGTCGGACCCGCCGCACTGGTTCCCCTGGGACCCCACGTTCGAGGGGTACACGGCGGTGTTCCAGCAGCAGCTCCCGGCCCTCGGCACGAGCCTGCTGGTGGGGCTCGGCTGCGTGGTGCTCACCGTGGTGATCGCCGCGCCTGCCGGGTACGCGCTCGCGCTGCTCAACCTGCGCGGCGGGCGCACGCTGAACTTCCTGCTGCTGGTCGCGCAGATGATCCCGGCGGTCGTCATGGCCATGGGGTTCTACGCGGTCTACAACAGCCTGGGCCTGCTCAACACCGTCGGCGGGCTGATCATCGCCGACTCGACGGTCGCGGTGCCGTTCGGCGTGCTGCTGTACACGGCGTTCATGTCGGGCATCCCGCGTGAGCTGCTGCAGGCCGCACGGGTCGACGGCGCGGGCGCCTGGCGCACCTTCCGCTCGATAGTGCTGCCGGTGAGCCGCAACTCGACGCTCACGGTCTCGCTGTTCGCGTTCCTGTGGGCGTGGTCGGACTTCATCTTCGCCTCGACCCTGAACCGCAACGGCGAGCTCATCCCGATCACGCTCGGCATCTACAACTACATCGGCAACAACACGACGCAGTGGAACGCGATCATGGCGACCGCCGTCGTCGCGTCGGTGCCGGCGGCGATCCTGCTCGTCGTGGCGCAGCGGTACGTGGCGGCGGGCGTCACCGCGGGCGCGGTCAAGGACTGATGAGCACCGAGAGACAGAGGCGAAGGAATCCTGTGACAGAGCAACACTCGACGCGCACCGTCACGTCGCGGCTTCGGGCGGCCCGGGCGCGTCCGGTCGTCCCGCGCGGCCCGCGCCGCGGGCTCGGCGTCGGCGAGCTGCGGCTCGACGGCGGCTTCTGGGGCGCGCTCCAGGAGACGAACGCCGGGGCCACGCTGCAGCACTGCCTGGACTGGATGGAGCAGCTCGGCTGGCTCGGCAACTTCGACCGGGTCGCGGAGGGCGTCACGGGCGGGGAGCGGCCGGGCTGGCAGTTCTCCGACTCCGAGGTGTACAAGCTCCTCGAGGCGCTGGCCTGGGAGTATGGCCGCACGGGCGACCCCGCCGTCGACGCCCTGCTGGGCAAGGTGGTGGACCGGGTCGCGGCCGCCCAGGACGAGGACGGTTATCTCAACACCTGCTTCGGCCACGCCGGGCAGGCCGGCCGGTACACCGATCTCTCGGCCGGCCACGAGCTGTACGTCACGGGTCACCTGCTGCAGGCAGCGGTCGCGCGGGTGCGGACCGTGGGGGAGGATGACGCCCTGGTCGACGTCGCCCGCCGCGCCGCCGACCACGTCTGCCGGGAGTTCGGCGCCGACGGCCGGGGCGCCGGAGCGCAGCCGGGCATCTGCGGCCACCCCGAGATCGAGCTCGGCCTCGCCGAGCTGGGCCGCGCGCTCGACGAGCCGCGGTACACCGAGCAGGCACGGCTCTTCGTCGAGCGGCGCGGGCACGGCACCCTCGCGCCGATCGCGCTGCTCAGCCCCGCCTACTTCCAGGACGACGTACCGGTGCGCGACGCCGACGTCTGGCGCGGCCACGCCGTGCGCGCCCTGTACCTCGCGGCCGGGGCGGTCGACGTCGCCGTGGACACCCAGGACGACGACCTGCGCGCCGCCGTCGAACGGCAGTGGACCCGCTCCGTGGAGCGCCGCACGTATCTGACCGGCGGCATGGGTTCGCGGCATCAGGACGAGGGTTTCGGCGACGACTGGGAGCTGCCGCCCGACCGCGCGTACTGCGAGACGTGCGCGGGCGTCGCCTCGGTGATGGTCTCCTGGCGGTTGCTGCTCGCGACAGGCGAGGTGCGCTACGCCGACCTCATCGAGCGCACCCTCTACAACGTCGTGGCGACGTCGCCCCGCGGCGACGGGCGCGCGTTCTTCTACGCCAACCCGCTGCAGCAGCGCGAGCCCGGCGCGGACGTGCGGCCCGACGCCGTCAACCCGCGCGCCGAGGGCGGCGTCCGGGCGCCGTGGTTCGACGTGTCGTGCTGCCCCACGAACGTGGCGCGCACCCTGGCCTCGTGGCAGGCGTACGCGGCGTTCGTCGAGGAGGTGCCTGGTGGTTCGTCGGACGACGGTTCGTCGGACGGCGGTTCCTTGGACGGCGGCGCGGCCGACGGCGGAGTCGTCGTGTCGCTGGCCCAGTACGCCGCGGGCGACCTGCGGCTGTCGGTCGACGACCGCGACCCCGGGCAGCCCGGCGGCGAGCTCGCCCTGCGCGTGACCACCGAGTACCCGCACGACGGCCGCATCCGCGTCGAGGTCACGGCCGTCCCCGAGCGGCCGGTCACCCTGCGGCTGCGCGTGCCGCACTGGGCGGACGGCGCCACGCTCACCGGCCCTGACGGCGCTACGACCGCCGTCCGCCCGGGGTGGGCTGACGCCGCCACCCTGGCGCCCGGCGACGTGGTGACGCTAGACCTACCCGTGGCCCCCCGACTGACCTGGCCCGACCCGCGGGTCGACGCCGTGCGCGGCACCGTCGCCGTCGAACGCGGCCCCCTCGTGCTCGCGCTGGAGTCGGTGGACCTGCCCGACGGCGTGCTGCTCGACCAGGTGCGGCTCGACCCGGCGGTCGCACCCCGTGCGCAGGGCGACGGCGCGGTGGTCCGTGCCGCCGTCGTGCCGCTGCCCGGGGGCGGGGCGGGCACCCCGCCGTTCGGCGCGGGCGGTCTGGGCGGCGCGCCGACGTCCGACATCGGTGCGCCTGCACCGTCGTCCGACACCGGCGTACCCGCCGCGCTCGACCTGCCCCTGGTGCCCTACCACCGCTGGGCCGAACGCGGCCCGTCGACCATGCGCGTCTTTGTTCCGACTGCCCGACCCGAGGAGATTCGATGACCGACCTCATCACGCCGGTGCGTGCCGACGGCACCCGCCTGACCTGGCGGAGCGGCGGCGAGACCGTCGTGGTCGAGCCGTGGGGCAGCGACAGCGTGCGGGTACGCGCGACGGTCCTGGGCGACGTCGAGGACACCGACTGGGCCCTGCTGCCGCCCGACCCCGAGGCCCACGCCCCCGCGCGCGTCGAGCTGAGGGCCGACGGCGCGACGCTCGTCAATGGCGACATCCGCGTCGAGCTCACCACGACCAGCGGGTTCTACGAGTCCGTCGGCTACGAGGTGGCGCGCTGCGAGCTGGCCTTCTACGACGCGGACGGCCGGCTCCTGCTCCGCGAGCTCGGCCAGGGCGGCTCGCTCCAGCTGCGGGCCCGGAACTTCCGCCCGCGGCTCGGCGACGACGGGCACACGCTGACGGCGTCGTTCGAGTCCGACCCGGACGAGAAGCTGTACGGGATGGGCCAGTACCAGCAGCACGTGCTTGACCTCAAGGGCTCCACGTTCGAGCTGGCGCACCGCAACTCGCAGGCCAGCGTGCCGTTCGTGATGTCGAGCGGCGGATACGGGTTCCTGTGGCACGACCCGGCGATCGGGCGCGCGACCTTCGCGCGCAACCGCTCCGAGTGGCACGCCGAGTCCACGAAGCAGCTCGACTACTGGGTGACGGCGGGCCGCACCCCGGCGCAGATCTCGCGCGCCTACGCCGAGGCGACGGGGCACGCCCCGATGATGCCCGAGCGCGGGCTCGGGTTCTGGCAGTGCAAGCTGCGCTACTGGAACCAGGAGCAGCTCCTGGAGGTCGCCCGCGAGCACCACCGGCGCGGGCTGCCGCTCGACGTGATGGTCGCCGACTTCTTCCACTGGCCCAAGATGGGCGACTACCGGTTCGAGGACGAGTTCTGGCCGGACCCGGCGGCCATGGTCGCCGAGCTGGGCGAGCTCGGCGCCGAGCTCATGGTCTCCGTGTGGCCGCAGGTCTCGCTGGAGTCGGAGAACGACTCGTACCTGCGGCGGAACAACCTGCTGGTGCGCGCCGACCGCGGGCTCGACGTCCACATGTCGTTCCAGGGACCCAGCACCTTCCTCGACGTGACCAACCCCGAGACGCGGCGCTGGCTCTGGGACATCTGCCGGCGCAACTACGGCGCCCACGGCATCCGCACGTTCTGGCTGGACGAGGCCGAGCCCGAGTACGGCGTCTACGACTACGACAACTTCCGGTACCACCTGGGCCCGGCTCTGCGCGTGGGCAACGTGTACCCGCAGGCATTCGCGCGGGCCTTCTACGAGGGCCAGGTGGCGGACGGCGAGAGCGAGGTCGTCAACCTGGTCCGGTGCGTTTGGGCGGGCAGCCAGCGCTACGGCGCGCTGGCCTGGTCCGGCGACATCTCGTCCACGTTCGAGGACCTGGCGCGGCAGGTCACCGCGGGTATCCACATGGGCGTCGCGGGCATCCCGTGGTTCACCACCGACATCGGCGGGTTCCACCGCGGCGACGTCACCGACCCGGCGTTCCACGAGCTGCTCCTGCGCTGGTTCCAGTTCGGGGCGTTCAGCCCCGTGATGCGGCTGCACGGCGACCGGCTGCCGGGGCACGAGGTGGTGGCGGCCGACGGCTCGCCACGGTTGGGCTCGGGCGGGCCCAACGAGCTGTGGAGCTTCGGCGAGGAGGTCTACGGCGTACTGGAACGCTACGTCCACTTGCGCGAGACACTGCGCGACTACGTGCGCGACGCCATGCGCGCCGCGCACACCGACGGCCAGCCGGTGATGCGCGGCCTGTTCCACGACTTCCCCGAGGACTCCCGGGCGTGGGACGTCGACGACCAGTTCCTGCTGGGCCCGGACGTCCTGGTCGCGCCGGTGCTCGCGGCGGGCGTGCGGGAGCGCGACGTCTACCTGCCCGCGGGCGCTCGCTGGACCGACGCCGCCACCGGTCAGGTGCACGACGGCGGGGTCACGGTGCGCGCGGACGCGCCGCTCGACGTCGTGCCCGTGTTCCTGCGCGACGGTGCGCTGCCGTATGTGATCGGTCGGACGACGGGGCGGGTGGCGCCGGGTGAGCTTGACGGCGGGGTGACGGCGGTGGCGGGCGGTCCGGGGCTAACTGGTTCTGAGCCGGCTGCTGCGGGGCTGACTGCCGCGGGGCCAGATGCTGCAGAGCCAGATGCCGCGGGGTCGTCCAGTTCGGGGCCGAGTGCTGCCGGGCCAAGTGCTGCCGGGGTGGCTTGAGTGCCCCCGCTGGAACCTGGCCGGCGCCTCGTCCCGCGAGGTCGGCAGTCCCGCACGAAGTCGGCACACGGCATCGAGATCGGTCCAGCGCTGGACCGATCTCGATGCGGACTGCCGACCTCGCGGGCGGCCTGCAGCGGACTACCGACCTGGGGGCTTACTTCCCAGTACGCCGTTCGGCTGTGCATTGTCGAACCGGTTCGACTGACGGAGAAGTCTCTCGACGTGACCGGTCTGCCGCCCCGTCCAGGCGTGGGATCGGTCCTTTGCACCGAGCCAGTCCGTGAGATCGGTCCCTTGCTCTGAGATCGGTCAATCAAACGACCGATCTCAGAGCAAGGGACCGATCTCGGAGATCCGGGTCAGCAACCGACCGAACTCGAGGAGCCGGACCCAGCAACCGACCGAACTCAAAGCTCCAGGCCAAGTGACCGATCCCCGTTCCACCCGCGAACCCGTTCCACCCGCGAACCCGTTCCACCCGCGAACCCGTTCCACCCGCGAACCCGTTCCACCCGCGAACCCGTTCCAACCACGAATCCCGTTCTACCCACGATGAGAAGGAAGGCACTCAACGATGAGCACGACACCTTCGAGCAGTAGCGACGCGCGCGGCGGACCCGCCCGGCGCAGGTCCCGGCGCTCCGCCGTCGCGGCGCTCGCCTGCCTGGCGCTCGCCGGCAGCACGTTCGGCGCGGCGCTCGCCGCCCCGGCGACCGCGCAGGAGCTCCCCGCGCCCGACCTGCACTACACGATGGACGACGTCGCGGGCGCCGTCGTCCCCGACTCCTCAGGGAACGGGCTGGACGGCGCGATCTCGGGTACCACGAGCGTGGTCGACGCCGAGGGCGGGGGCACGGCGCTCGACCTGCCCGGCGGGTCCGGCGGCGGCTACGTGACCATCCCACGTGGGGCCCTGGAGGGTGCCACCGACGTCACCGTGTCGGCGCGCGTGCGCTGGGGCGGCACCGGCGGCGCGTGGCAGCGGGTCTTCGACCTCGGGACGGACACCTCGCGGTACCTGTTCGCCACGCCGTCGAACGGTGACGGTCGCCTGCGCACCGCGCTGACGACGAACGGCGGGGGCGGCGAGGCGCAGAACAGCGGCTACGGCCCGCTGCGTGCCGACGACTGGGTGACGCTCACCGCCACCCTGGACACGGCCGCCGACCGGCTCACCACTTATCTGGACGGCGTGGCCGTCGGCAGCGCCCGGTCCACGGTGGCCGCCGGCGACCTGCTCACGGACGCCGCGCAGTCGGCCGGCTACATCGGCCGGTCGTTCTATCCTGATCCGCTCCTTGACGGCGCGATCGACGACTTCCGCCTGTACCGGGCGGCCCTGAGCGGGGACCAGGTGGCCCAGCTCGTGGAGGAAAGGCCAGACATGGTGGAGCTGACGAAGGACACGTTCGAGGTGCGCACGACGGTCGCCGCGGCGCCCGAGCTGCCCGAGGCGGTGCGCGCCGTCTTCACCGACGACTATGACCGCGACATGCCGGTGACCTGGGACGAGATCGACCCGGCGCAGTACGCGCAGCCGGGGGAGTTCACCGTCACGGGAGATGCCGCGGGCACGCCCGTGACCGCCACCGTCACGGTGCACCGGGGCGAGCTGCGGGTCGACCTCGGCTCCGAGACCGGCGACTTCCACGGCGGTGCCTCCGGCACCCTGTACGGCCTTTACGGCGACGGGCTGCCGAGCGACAACCTGATCGAGGGCATGGGCGTCCGCACCGTCTCGACCAAGGCGCAGGACGGCCCCCAGCACCCGGGCGCCGACGCGCTCGAGGTGGTGCGGCCGCTCGCCGACGCCACGGACGGCGACGTCTACATCTACATGACCGACATCCACCGCGGCTTCCCGTACGAGTGGCCGGGCGACACCCCGCAGGAGAAGCTCGACACCTTCGTGGACAAGATCGCGACCCAGGTCGACCAGGTGCGTCAGCTCCCGGAGGAGTACCAGGACAACGTCGTCTTCGTCCCGTTCAACGAGCCCGAGGGCAACATGTTCGGGACCGGACAGTGGAGCTACGACGGCACCTCGTGGCTCGACGACCCGGCCGACTACTTCGCCGCCTGGGACCGGGTGCACGCCCTGATCAAGGAGCGCATGCCCGACGCGCGCATCGCGGGCCCGAACACGAGCATCCTGTACAGCCAGGTCAAGGGCTTCCTCGAGCACACCGTCGAGGTCGGGACCGTGCCCGAGGTCATCACCTGGCACGAACTGTCCCACCCGGAGAAGATCCGCGAGTCCGTGGCGACCTACCGTGACTGGGAGGCCGAGGTCTTCGCAGGCACCGACCTGGCCGGCACCGAGCTGCCGATCAACATCAACGAGTACGCGTTCAACTACCACACGTCGGTGCCCGGCCAGATGATCCAGTGGATCTCGGCCATCGAGGACTCCAAGGTCGACGCCGACATCGCCTACTGGAACATCGACGGCAACCTGTCCGACTCCGCGGTCCAGTCCGACCGCGGCAACGGGCAGTGGTGGCTGTTCAACGCGTACGCCCAGCTGAGCGGGAGCACGGTCAAGGTCACGCCGCCGTTCCCCGGCGAGAACTACACGCTGCAGGGCGTCTCCACCCTGAACACCGAGCGGGCCATGTCGCGCACCATCGTCGGCGGGGCCGACGGCGCAGCGCCCGTCGAGCTCGTGAACGTGCCCGGCGACGTGTTCGGCGACGACGTCCGCGTCACGGTCCGTGAGATCCCGTGGACCGGGCAGCTCGGCGACTCCGCCCAGCCGCGCCACCTTGCCGAGCTGACCCTCCCGGTCGCCGACGGCAAGGTAGCCGTGGAGTTCGACGGCGAGACCCTCCCGCTGCTGCGGGAGTCGTCCGCCTACGAGATCGTCGTGACGCCCGCGGGCGCCGGCGAGAGCACCAGCAAGGCGCCCACGTCCTGGGAGGGCAGCTACGAGGCGGAGGACGCCACCTACACCGGGTCGGGCTACAGCCTGAACGGTCCGGAGGGGTCGCCGTCCGACGTCGCCAAGTTCTACACGTCCGGCGGGTACGACGTCGGTGGGCTGCGCACCGGCTCCGACGGCGTCCTGGACTTCGAGGTCACCGTGCCCGAGGACGGCACCTACGACCTGTCGGTCTTCGCCAACAGCGCCAACACGTACGAGGCGGTGGCCGAGCAGGGCCCGACCAACGTCTTCGTCCGGGTCGACGGCGCCGCCGAGCAGGAGCTCCACCTGCCGCTCGGCTACAAGTGGGTGGTCTGGGACCACGCCGACACGACCGTCGACCTCACGGCGGGCACGCACACCATCTCGCTCGCGGCACGGAGCCTCGACGGCACCGGCGTCACCAAGGGTGACGCGATCCTCGACCGCATCACCCTCGCCCTGCCGAACCCCGACGCCGGGACCGCCGTGTACGAGGCGGAGCACGCCACGCTCGACGGTGGGCGCTCGCTGTACGAGGCGCCCGACGGCGTCGACCCGGCAACGGTCTCCGGCGCCGGCGGCGTCGAGCTGGCCGAGGGCGAGACCGCCACGTTCTGGGTGTACGGCGCCCGCGACGGCGAGGCGACCCTCGGCGTCGACACCCTGGGCACCGGCACCGGCACGCTCACTGTCAACGGCCGCGAGGTCCTCGACCTCGGCCAGGGCGGCTCGGCACGGGCCCACGACGTGGCCGCGCACCTGACCGGCGGCGTGAACAAGGTGGTCGTCACGGGCGGCGCCGACGGCGTCGTCGTCGACCGGCTCACCGTGGCCCCCGGGACCGGGGCGCTCGCGCCGACCGAGTACCAGGCCGAGACCGCCGAGCTGACCGGTTCGGCCAAGGTCGCCGACTTCTCGCTCGCCGAGAGCGGTAAGGCAGTGACCGACGTCGGGGGAGAGCCGGGCAACGACAGCACCCTGACGTTCCAGGTCGACGCCGACCGGTCCGGCCCGCACGCCGTCGTCCTGCGGTACTCGAACCCGGAGCAGTCCCCGGCGTCGCACTACAACCCGGACCCGATCGCCCGCCGGGCGGACATCTCGGTGAACGGTGGCGCGTCGGCCCCGGTGCTCTTCCCGCACACGTTCCACGCGAACAACTTCTGGGAGAAGACCGTGGTGCTCGACCTGGAGGAGGGGGCGAACAGCATCACGCTGAGCTCCGAGGAGGCGCCGAACTTCGACGGCACCACCTACGCGTCCGACGTCTGGCCGGACTTCCCGCTGCGGTCGCGCTGGGCGCCGGTCGTCGACCGGATCACGGTGTCGCCGCTCGCGGTGCCGCAGGCCCAGGCAGTCACAGAGGTGACCGCCGAGGCGATCTGCCGCGGGTCGCGCGCGTTCCTCGCGGTCAGCGCGCGGAACGTCTCGGACGAGCCGCTCGACGTGCGGATCGCGAGCGAGCTCGGGAAGCGGTCGACGACGGACCTGGCGCCCGGTGACACCTGGCGCCAGACCTTCCCGACCCGCTCGTCGGTGCTCGCGGCCGGATCGGTGACGGTCACTGCGGCGGGCATCGCGACGGAGCACGCCTACGAGGGGACGACCTGCGGCTCGTAGGGCTGACGCTCCGCTGGTCGAGCTGACCCGGCGTTGGTCGAGCTTGTCGAGACCTGGTGACCCCGCGAGAGGGTCTCGACAAGCTCGACCGACGGGTCGGCCGGGTAGCGGGGGCACCGAGGTCGCCTGTTCACGAGCGGGCCGGGCGTCCGCCGATGAGGGTGTAGCCGACGGCGGTGGCCGCCACGACGCAGAACACCCCCGCGGGTGCGACCGTCCCGGTCAGCAGGACCGCCGCCAGGATCGACGCGGTAGCGGCGGCGAGCTCGGGTCGCCGTCGGCGGACGGCGGTGCCCAGACCGGTCCGGTCGTTCGCCTTGGGCGTGACCACGAACCGTGCGCGGACACCGAGGCCTACCCGCAGGACCGCACGGAGCGTGACGATCGCGACGGACGCGTAGAGCAGGCCGCCGCGCAGCAGGAACAGGCACGCGGTCACCGGGCCGCTGTGGCGACTGCTGCGGATCGCCTCGGGCAGCAGGGGCACGGACCCGAGGATCCCGAGCGAGGCGCCGAGTGCGACTGGCACTCCCGGCATCCGTTCGGCCGCCGCCGCGAGGGCGAATCCGAAGAGCGCGACCATCATGACGGAGCCGACGAGCGGCGAGGCCAGGTTCAGGAACACGTCCAGCCGCCGTGCGGGGCGCAGCCGGGTGTCGAGGAGCAGGCCGCGGTCGCGGCCGAGCAGCTGCATGGCACCCTCGGTGAACTTGCCGAACTGCGTGGTGAAAGCGGTGTAGTCGGTGGGGGCGTCCTCGACGGAGACGAGATCGGGCACGTAGCGCACGGTGCGTCCCCGGCGCGCCAGCTGGAGGGTCAGTGCGGCGTCCTCGGTGACCACCTCGGGGAACCCGCCGGCGGCGCGCACCGCTCCGACGTCGAGCAGCGCACCCCGGCCGTCAAAAGCGGCGATGCCGAACCAGGCCCGGCCCGCCGAGATCGCGCGCAGGTGGGCGTCGAACATCCCGCGGAAGTCCCGGACGAACTGTGTCTCGCCCCGCCGCGAGCGGATGGCACCCTGCACCACCGCCACCTCAGGGCTTGCGTGGAGATGGCGCAGTGCCGTCCGGACGAAGTCCGGCCCGATCTCCTGGTCGGCGTCGATGATCACGACGGCGTCCACGCCTTGCGCATGGTGGCGCAGGTAGTTGTTGATGTTCCCGGCCTTGAACCCCGTGCGGTCGGCGCGGCGGACCACCTGGACGGCTCCTGCGGCGGAGCCGGCAGCGGCGGTGCCGGCCGCGAAGGCGTCCACGGCGGCCCGGGTCTCGGCGCCACGCGAGTCGTCGAGGACGACGGTCCGGGTGCGCGGGTGGGTCTGGCGCATGCTGCGTTCCACGGCGTCGGCGCGGAAGTCGTCTGCCGTCGTGCAGAGCAGGGCGACCACCAGGTCGTCGAGTTCCGGGCGGGGTCTGCGGGCTCGCATCCCGACCGAGGGGTGCGAACGCCGGGTCGCGGCGACCAAGAGCACGGCAGCTCGGATGCCGACCAGCCAGGCCGCGGCGATCGCGGCGGCGGCGAGCGCGGTCGTCGTCCAGGTCATGGGCGTCGCGGGGCGGGTCGCCGCTACCAGGACGAGCCACGCGACCGTCGCGAGGACGGCCCAGGCCACGGCGAGTGCGAGCGCGGGACCGAGTGCGGAGAGCGGTCCGGGCCTGCCTTCGCCCTGTCCGGAGCGATCGTGGGAGCGACGGCGGTGGGGTCGGAGCTCGTCGGGATTGGGGTCGTCTGGGCCGGTGGTCAGCATGCCTCTGATCCCACCGGGGGCGGGCACACGGGTCACTGGTGCGGGGGCGAGACCGGGGGTAGACCAGGCACTACCCCGAAGGTCGAGCGGGCGCTATCCCGGTCAAGATTCCGCGCAGGTACCTTGATCGAATGCGCCAACCAGACCGTCTCGCTCCCGCCCTGCGGCAGCCCGGCTACCTCGTCTCGAGGTGGCTGCTGCAGGCGTGGTTGTTCACGTCCTTGACCGCGATCATCGCGAGCCCGCTGGGGGCCACGGCCATGAGCGGCGCCATGCGGTGGCCTACGTCCTTCGGGTCATTCGCTGTGCTCCTGGCGATCATGCTGATGTTCAGCCCGCTGATCGCCCGGCTCGACCGTGGCCGGGTGCGTCGGCTGGGCGGTACGCAGATCGCGGACCCGCACTCGCCGACCGAGCTCCGCGGGCTCCGCCGCGTCGCGTTCCGGCTGCGCGAGCCCGCGACCTGGCGGGAGGTGGCTTATGTGGCAGTCGTGCTGCCGATCGGCTGGGCCGCCGCGGCGGCCCACATAGCCGCCGTGTGGGCCATCTTCATGGTCTTCGCGGTTCCCCAGTACTGGATGAACGGCGACGCCGCCTGGGTCGACAACGCGTCCGGCGTCGTCCTCGGGTTCCTCGCCGCGATCGTCACCATCCCGGCCATGGGCTACGTCCTCGGCCTGCTCGCGCTCCTGCAGGCGGCCCTGGCGCGGGCTCTCCTGGCGCCGCGCGGCCCCGAGCTGCGTCACCAGATCGAGCGGCTCACTGCCTCGCGGACGAGCCTGGTCCGGTCGTTCGAGGGCGATCTGCGGCGCATCGAGCGCGACCTGCACGACGGCGTGCAGCAGAAGCTCGTGACGCTGACGATCGCTCTGGGCTCGGCCGAGCTGGACGCCGCCGACCTGGCCCGGGAGGGCCTCGACGTCGGGCGCCTGCACGGCCACCTGAGTCGCGCCCACGATCTCGCCGAAGCCGCGCTCGAGGATCTCCGCTCGACGGTCCGCGCCATCCATCCGCGAGTGCTCGCCGACCACGGCCTGACGGCGGCCGTGCACGAGCTGACCTCCCGGATGCCGGTCCCGGTGGTGCTGGCGAGCACCGTCGAGGACCGCTTCGACCCAGAGATCGAGCTCTGCGCCTATTTCGTCGTCAGCGAGGCCCTGACGAACGTCGCGCGGCACAGCCAGGCGGGGAGGGCGCGGGTGGTGCTCGCTCGCGACGGCGAGCTGCTGACGGTCCGGGTGCACGACGACGGCCTCGGCGGGGCCGACTTCGGGTCGGGCGCCAGCTCGGGCGCAGGCTCGGGAACCGGCCTCGTCGGGCTCCGCGAGCGGGCAGAGGCCGCGGGCGGCAGTCTGACGGTGGCCAGCCCGCCCGGCGGGCCGACAACGGTAGGCCTGCTCCTGCCGGCCCGCGCGCGGGCGGCCGCGCCGGACGCCGAGTCGCGAACGGCCGAGCAGCGAACGGCCGAGCCGCGAACAGCCCAGCCGCCGTCCGCCCCGCAGAACGTGACGGAGACTGTGTGACATGCGGATAGTGCTGGCCGAGGACTCGATCCTGCTCCGCGACGGCCTGGTCGGGCTGCTCGAACGGGTGGGGCACGAGGTGGTGCACGTGACCGACAACGCCGACGAGCTGGTCCGGCTCGTGCTGGCGGACGGTGCCCACGGCGAGCTGCCCGACCTGGTGATCACCGACGTCCGCATGCCGCCGCGGCTGCAGAACGACGGCATCGACGCGGCGGTGGAGCTCCGGCGCCACCATCCCGCGCTGCCGGTGGTGCTGCTGTCGCAGTACGTCGCCGACGCCTATGCGCGCGACCTGCTCGCGGGCTCTTCGGGCGGGATCGGCTACCTGCTCAAGGACCGGATCGGTCGCGTGAGCGATGTCATGACCTCGCTGGAGGTCGTAGCGGCCGGCGGCACGGTCATCGACCCGCAGATCGTCCGGTCGCTGCTCGACCGGAGCTCGTCGCCGCTCGACACCCTGACGCCGCGCGAACGCGAGGTGCTCGCGCTGATGGCGGAGGGCAGGGCGAACCCGGAGATCGCCCGGCGGCTCGTCGTGAGCGACGCGGCCGTCGCCAAGCACATCGGCAACGTGTTCGCCAAGCTGGGGCTCGCCACGGACGACGCGGGCCACCGGCGTGTCCGGGCGGTGCTCGCGTACCTGCGCGGATGACCGGACCCGCCGGATGGCGGGGGATCGACGCCGAGCCGGCACCGTTCGGCGGATGTGTTCCACGCACCCCGGGGCAGAGACTGGGAGAGCGCGCACAACCTGGTGCGCAGCATGGAACGAAGGAGTTCTCGTGGCCGAGACCTTGAAGAGGCCCCCGTTCGACCCGGAGCTCGAGGCGGCGCTCACGCTGCTGGCCGACCAGATGCCGCCGACCTTCACACCCGAGATGATCCCGCTGATGCGGCAGGGTGCTCTCGCGCCCGACGCGGGCGTGGACGACCTGATCGCCCAGGCGGACGTCGAACGCCGTGACGTGACCATCGCCGGGCACGAGGGCGACGAGATAGTGGTCAGCGTGCTGCGGCGCACGGGCCGTACCGGCGTCGGGCCGGGGATCTATCACGTGCACGGCGGCGGGATGATCTTCGCCGGCCGGTTCCTCGGCGTGGAGCAGATGCTGGACTGGATCACCGACCTCGACGCCGTCGTGGTCACCGTCGAGTACCGCGTCGCGCCGGAGTTCCCCGACCCGTACCCGGTCCGGGACTGCTACGCGGGCCTCGTGTGGACGGCGGAGCACGCCGAGGAGCTCGGCATCGACCCGGACCGCCTGATCATCGCCGGCGGCAGCGCGGGCGGCGGCCTGGCCGCGGGCACCGCGCTGATCGCCCGCGACGAGGACGGCCCCGCCCTGGCCGGACAGCTGCTGATCTGCCCCATGCTGGACGACCGGGACCAGACGGTCTCCACCCGGCAGATCGACGGGATCGGTGTCTGGGACCGCGGCTCGAACGTCACCGGCTGGTCGGCGCTCCTGGGCGACCGGCGCGGCACCGACGACGTCTCGATCTACGCGGCGCCCGCGCGGGCGACCGACCTGTCCGGGCTGCCGCCCGCGTTCATCGACTGCGGCAGCGCCGAGGTCTTCCGCGACGAGGACGTCGCCTACGCCACCGCGCTCTGGGCCGCCGGCGTGCAGGCCGAGCTGCACGTCTGGGCCGGCGGGTTCCACGGCTTCGACATGATGGCGCCGCACAGCGCGCTGGCCAAGTCGGCACGCGCGGCGCGGGACGCCTGGGTGGCACGGACGCTCGGCGCCTGAGCTTCGCCTAGGGTTGTCCCACACGCGCGATGGAGCGAACTATGCAAGAGCTCGTGGGACGGCTGACCGCACTCGATCCCGAGGCCAGCGAGACCCTCAAGGTGGTGGCCTACTTCGACGTGCTGGTCGCGGGCGGCGTAGGGCTCCAGCCGCTGCTGCGCGGCGCGGCGGTGCTCAGCGGGACGGTCGTGGGCGCGTTCGACGGCCGGCGGACCCATCGCATCGGGCCCGACGGCGGTCGGCCCGCCGAGGGCGCCGGGCCCGCCGGCCCTCGGCCCGACTGGCCGACGCGCAGCACCAGCACCGGAAAGGTCTGGCTGGAGCGCGACGGCTCGCCGCACGCCAACGACGGGATGGTCATCGAACGGCTGGCGCTCGCGGTCGAGCTCGTCGAGGCGCGCCGTCCGGGGCGCCGGGACAGCTCCCTGGAGACGGCCCTCGACGCCGCCCGCGACGTCGAGGAGCGCCGGGTCGCGCTGTCCCGGCTCCGGCTCGACCCCGCGCGCCTCGTCCGCGTGGTGGCGCACCCGGTCGCCCACCCGGTCGCGTACCGGGCGGAGGTGGCCCCGTCGACGATCGTGGCGACCCCCTGCGGCCTGGTGCGTGCGGTGGTCCTCGGCCGGGACGTGGAGGTCTCCGGCCCGGCCGGGGTGGGCGTCCCGCTCCGCGCGGACGAGCTCCCCGAGTCCTTCCGGACGGCGGTCCTCGCGCTGCGGCTTCTTCCCGAGAGCGACGCCGTCGTGGACGCCGCCGCCCTCGGGATCCTGCTGTCCGCCGTCAGCGCGCTGGAGCCGGTCGCCGCCGAGCAGCCGGACGTCGTCGCGCTGGCGCGGCTCGACGCGCGCGCCCGCGCGGTGCTCGACGAGCTCGCGGCGGCCGAGAGCGTCCGTGCCGCGGCGGCGGCGCTGGGCATGCACCACTCGACGCTTCAGGCACGCCACGACGCCCTGACGAACGACCTCGGCTACGACCCGCGGTCCCTGGACGGACGGGCGCGGTTCCGGCTGGCGCGCCTGCTGCTGCGCCTCGTCGACTGAGCTGACGAGACCAACGTCGGCGCTAGACGAACGCCCCGAGGAGCAGCACGACCAGCAGCGCCACCACGGAGAGCACCGACTCCATGAGCGACCACGTCTTGAACGTCTGGCCGACGGTCATGCCGAAGTACTCCTTGACGAGCCAGAACCCGGCGTCGTTCACGTGGGAGAGGAAGACCGAACCCGCGCCGATGGCGAGCACGAGCAGGGCGGCGTGCGTCGGCTCGAGGCCGGCGGCCAGGGGCGCCATGATGCCCGCCGCGGTGATCGTCGCGACCGTGGCCGACCCGGTGGCGATCCGGATGAGGGCGGCCACCATCCAGCCGGCCAGCAGCGGGGTGATCCCGGCGTCCGCGATGCCCGAGGCGATGACCTCGCCGACCCCCGAGTCCACGAGGGTCTGCTTGAAGCCACCACCGGCGCCGACGATGAGCAGGATGCCGGCGATCGGCGCGAACGACGAGCCGACCAGGTCGCCGAGCTGCTGGCGCGTGCGCCCGACGGCGGTGCCGAAGGCGAACAGGGCGAACAGCGAGGTCAGGAGCAGCGCGACGAGCGGCTCGCCGAGGAACTCCAGCACGGTCCCGTAGCCCGTCTCGGTGGCGCCCGCGATCTCGACGACGGACCGCGCCAGCATGAGGATCACGGGCAGCAGCACGACCAGCACGGACATGCCGAACGTGGGCTTGCGCAGGCCCGCGGTGGCGTTCGACGGGCCGCCGTCACCGGGTGCGCCGTCGCCGTCGGACATACCCAGGACGCTGACGGGCGGCGCGAGCCGCACCCAGCGGGTGAGCGGGACGGCGAGCAGCGGGCCGGCGACGATCACCGTCGGGACCGCGACGAGCAGGCCGAGCCCGAGCGTCAGGCCCAGGTCGGCCCCGAGGGCCTCGATGGCCAGGAGCGGGCCCGGGTGCGGGGGCACCAGGCCGTGCAGCGCGGACAGGCCGGCGAGCGCCGGGATGCCGACCAGCACGGGGTTGGTGCGCATGCGGCGCGCCACGATCATCACCACGGGGATGAGCAGCACGACGCCCACCTCGAAGAACAGGGGGATGCCGACGACGAACGCGATGAGCGCCATGGCCCAGGGGAGCCGCTTCGCGGGCGTCCTGTCGAGGATCGTGTCGACTATGCGGTCGGCGCCGCCCGAGTCGATGAGCAGCTTGCCGATGATCGCGCCGAGCGCGATGAGCACGCCGACGCCGGCGACCGTGGACCCGAGGCCCGCGGAGAAGCTGGTGAACGTGTCGGTGAGGCCGATGCCCGCCGTGACCGCGAGCACGCCGGACCCGAGCACGAGGGCCAGGAACGGGTGCACCTTGAGCCAGACGATGAGCACGATGATGACGGCGATCCCGGCGACGGCGGCGATGACGAGCTGCGGCGTCGAGGCGGTCGGCTCGGCCGCTGCCGCGGCCTGGGGGAGTGCGGCTGCTGCGCCCTGGGCGAGCAGGGTGGTGGTGTGGAACATCAGTGGTCCTCGTGCTCGGTGCTGGTTTCGGTGGCAGGTGCGTCGGCGGGCTCGCCGAGCAGGCGGAGGGCCTCCTCGACGATCTGGTCCGGCCGCGGGGTGACGTCGACGGCGAACCCGGGCTCGTCGTCCGCGAGGGGTTCGAGGGCGGCGAGCTGGCTGTCGAGCATCTCGGGCTTCATGAAGTGCCCGGCCCGCCCCTGGATGCGCTCGCGCAGCAGGTCGTAGGAGCCGGTGAGGTGCACGAACTGCACGGTGCCCGCCGTGCCGTCGCCGGCGGTCTCCAGCAGGTCGCGGTAGCTGCGGCGCAGGGCGCTGCACGGCACGACGGCGCTCCGGCCCGCCGCGAGCTCCTTGGCGAACCAGTCGCGGATCCCGTTCAGCCACGGCCAGCGGTCGTCGTCCACCAGGGGGTGCCCGGCGGCCATCTTGGCGACGTTCGCGGGGGAGTGGAAGTCGTCTCCCTCGGCGAACGACGCGCCGAGCCGGCCGGCCAGGAGGGCCGCGACCGTCGTCTTGCCCGATCCGGCCACGCCCATGACGACGATCGCCCGGGGTGTGCGGTCCGTCCCGCTGGTGGCTGTTCCGCTACTGAGCGGCCCGCTGGTTGGCTGGGCCGAGAACTTCGCTGTCTCGGTGACGTCTGTGTCCATCTCCCTATCCTCACCCATTGATGACACCATTAACGCGTGATTAATGTCACCAATAGGCGAAGTAGAGCATGTGTGAAGTAGAGCGTGTGTCCGGACAGGCGCTCTACTTCGGCAGCGGACGACGGCCCTGTCGCCGCCGCTCACGAGCGCCGCACCCGGCCTGGCCGCGGAGCGCTCTAGTCTTGGAGGATGTCCCCAGTGCTGCACGGCCCCGTCCTCGACGCCCTGGGCCGTCGCATCACCGCAGGCGGGCTGCCTGCCGGGGCGTCGCTGACGCTGGACGGGATCGGGGCGGAGTTCGGGGTGTCGCGCACCGTGGCGCGGGAGGCGATGCGGCTCCTCGAAGGGCTCGGGCTGGTTCGTTCCGGGCCGCGCGTCGGCATCGTCGTCCTGCCGCACGACGCGTGGAACGTGCTCGACCCCCGGGTCATCGAGTGGCGGCTGGCCGGGCCTGGCCGCGCGTCGCAGCTGCGTTCGCTCACCGAGCTGCGCCAGGCGGTCGAGCCGCTCGCCGCCGCCTGCACCGCACGCGCGGCCACCGCCGCCGTCCGCGACGAGCTGGTCGGTATCGCGCGCCGGATGCGCGAGCTCGGCGAGGCGGGCAAGGGCGACGGCGAGGAGTTCCTGGCGCTGGACATCGAGATGCACGAGCTCCTCCTGCGCTCCAGCGGCAACGAGCTGTTCAGCGCGCTCGCCGACGTCGTCGCCGTCGTCATCTCCGGACGCACCCACCTTGGCCTGATGCCCGCCTACCCCGAGCCGGAGGCACTCGACGCGCACGAGGCGGTCGCCGCCGCGGTGGCCCGGGGCGACGGCCCTGCCGCCGAGGAGGCGATGGCGCGGATCGTGCGCGAGGTGCGCGGCGCGCTCGGCGAGAGCCGGGCGCTCAAGCCCTGACCGCTCCAACTCCGGTGGTTTCAGCAACTGCTAAAGTCATGGGGTGGACACGCAGCCGCTCTACGCGATCAAGGCGGAGCTCTTCAAGAGCCTGGCCCATCCGGTCCGCATCCAGGTGCTCGAGGTGCTCGCCGCCGAGCCGGGCCTGGCGGCGCCGGTCTCGCGGCTGCTGGGGGTGACCGGCGCCGAACCGTCCGCGCTGTCCCAGCATCTCGCCGTCCTCAAGCGCGTGGGCGTCGTCGAGTCGAGCCGCTCGGGCAACGCCGTCCACTACCGGCTCGCCGAACCGCTCGTCGCCGAGCTGCTCGTGGTCGCGCGCGCCTTCCTGCTGCGGCGCCTCGCCGGCCTCGACGCCGACGACGGCCGGCTCGCCACCGCGCGCCACCTGCCCGCTCTGCCCGGGGCGAGTGCTCGCGCGGTCCTGGAGGCGGCGCTCACGGAGCTGGCTCCGATCGAGCCTGCTCCGGCCGAGCCGGTGCAGCGGTGACCCTACGCGGCGCGCTCGCCCGGCTGGACGTACGCGACCTGCTCCCGCGGCGCGACGACTACGAGCTGCGGCTCCGGACGGTCGGCGCCGACCTGCTCGCCGGGCTGACCGTGGGCGTCGTCGCACTGCCGCTCGCGCTCGCGTTCGGCGTGAGCTCCGGCGTCGGGCCGGCCGCGGGCCTGGTGACCGCCGTCGTCGCGGGGGTCGTCGCGGCGGTGTTCGGCGGGTCCCGGTTCCAGGTGTCCGGCCCGACGGGTGCCATGGCGGTCGTGCTCGCGCCCGTCGTCGCCGAGCACGGAATCGCCTCCGTCGCCCTGGTCACGGTGCTCGGCGGGCTGATCGTCCTGGCCGCCGGGTTGCTGCGGCTCGGGCGGACGGTCACGTTCATCCCGTGGCCGGTGGTCGAGGGGTTCACGCTCGGGATCGCCGCGATCATCTTCCTGCAGCAGGTCCCCGCCGCCGTCGGACAGGACGCGGTCCCTGGTGGCAACACCCTCCTGACCGCGCTGCGCACGGTCGCGGAGGCGGCCGGTGCCCTCGACGCCCTCGCCCTGGACGCGACCACGCTCTGGTCGCTCGCGATCGTGGTGCTCGTCGCCGCGATCATGCTCGTCCTGCCCCGCCTGCACGGCGCGATCCCCGCCTCCCTGGTGGCCGTCGTGGTCGCGACGGCGCTCGCCGAGGCCACGGGAGCGCCGGTCGCCCACATCGGCGCCCTGCCCGACACCCTCCCCGTCCCGGTCCTGCCCGGCGTCAGCGTGGCCGCCGTCGGAGACCTGCTCGGCGCTGCCGTCGCTGTCGCGGCCCTGGCCGCCATCGAGTCGCTGCTGTCCGCGCGGGTCGCCGCGTCGATGTCCCCCGGCGGCTCGGTCTACGAACCCGACCGCGAGCTGGTCGGGCAGGGCCTCGCGTCCGTCGCCTCCGGGGTGTTCGGCGGCATGCCCGCCACGGGCGCCATCGCGCGCACGGCGGTCAACGTGCGTTCCGGGGCGCGCACCCGCCTGGCCGCCGTCGTGCACGCACTGGTGATCCTCGCCGTCATCTACCTGGCGACCGGACCCGTGAGCCGCATCCCGCTCGCCGCGCTCGCGGGCGTCCTCATGGTCACCTCGTTCCGCATGATCGGCGCGCGCACCATCCGGTCCGTGCTGCGCTCGACCCGGTCCGATGCCGCCACGTTCGTCGTCACGGCAGTCATCACGGTGACGTTCGACCTCATCGAGGCCGTCCAGATCGGGCTGGTCGTCGCGGCGTTCTTCGCTCTGCGACGCCTGGCCCGTGCCTCGTCCGTGCACCGCGAGCCGCTCCCCGGCGTCGCGCACGAGGGGGACGAGCACATCGCGCTGTTCCGGCTGGACGGCGCCATGTTCTTCGGGGCGTCCGACCGGATCCTCGGGGAGGTCACCGACACCTCGGTACGCGAGAACGTCCTGGTCGTCATCCTGCGCCTGTCCCAGCTCGGCATGGTCGACGCCACGGGAGCGCGAGCCCTCGCCGAGCTCGTCGCGGCACTCGAGCAGCGCGGCATCACGGTCCTGGTCAAGGGCGTGCAGCCCCGGCACCGCAAGCTCATGACCACGGTCGGCGTGCTGGACGAGCTCAGGCACGAGAACCACCTCTTCAGCACGCTGGGGGACGCCGTCGCACACGGCCGCTCCCACGTGCGCCGCGCCGCGCAGGGCATCGACGTACCGCAGCTCGACGGGCGTCGCTGACCAGGAGTCAGCGCAGCGCTGCCAGCAGCGGGAGGCGGACGGCGGGCGGCAGCGGGCCGTCGTCCGGCCGCGCGCTGATGGACCGCAGCTGCAGCGCCACGAACCGGCGCGAGGCGGCCACCACCGCCTCGCGGGAGGTCGCCCTGATGCCGGAGTTGGCCATGATCAGCATGACGAGGTCGTCCAGCACGAAGTCGCGGCGCAGACCGCCCGCGTCCTTGGCCCGCCGGATCAGCCCGGACAGCGCCCGCAGGGCCCGGCTGCGCTCCTGGGCGAAGTCGACGGCCTGGGGGAACGCCGAGACGAACGCGGCGGTGAAGCCGCGGTCCTCGGCGTGCATGGCGGACACCTGCTCGATCACCGTACGCAGCCCGCGCCACGGGTCCGGGTCGGCGACGGCGGCGTCGACCAGCGCGTTGCAGGCCGCCATCTGCTCCCGGAACGTCTCGGTGACCAGCGCCTCCTTGGTCGGGAACCGCCGGTACAGCGTCGCCGGGCCGACGCCGGCGCGGCGGGCCACCTCCCGCATCGGGACGTCGATGCCCTCCTCCGCGAAGATCGTGCGCGCCACCTGGAGGATGCGGTCGCGGTTGTCGCGGGCGTCGGAGCGCAGCTCGTGCGCGGTGGGCGCGGCGACGGTCGTCCCCGCGGCCTCGGACTGGTGCTCGGTCATGTCTCTCGCTTCGCCGAAACGGACGGGGTGTTCCACTCGCGCGACCATGCTCCCACGGCTGGCCGACATCGGGACAGGCACCGGGGCTCCGGCCCGCCGAAAAAGATCGCACGACACCCGGCGCCTTGCGACACTCCGACGATGCATATCAACCGAGTGCAGCCCGAGGGTCTGCACCCCACACCGGGCTACCACCACGTGACCATCGTCGAATCAGGCCGGACCGCCTACCTCGCGGGCCAGTGCCCGCTCGACGAGTCCGCCACCCTCGTCGGGCCCGGCGACCTCCTGGCGCAGACGGACCAGGTCGTGACCAACGCCCTGGCCGCCCTGTCGGCCGCCGGAGCGACGCCGAGCGACGTCGTCCGCTCCGTCATCTACGTGGCGAGCGGCGAGCGGGCCGACCTGTCCGCCGTCTGGCAGCGGCTCAACGAAGGCCCGCTCGCGCAGGCCTTCACCACCACGAGCACCCTCCTGGGGGTCGCCGCCCTCGGGTTCCCCGGTCAGCTCGTCGAGGTCGACCTGACGGCGGCGCTCGCGGGCTGACCCGCCGTCCGCCACTGCCGCGAGATGACCATGCGCTTCCTGCCAGACCGGGCCGGATCCTGGCAGGAAGTGCATGGTCATCTCTGGCGGCCGGCGGGCCGGCCGGGACAGTCCCGGATCAATTCTGGAGCAGCACCTTGATGGCGCGCCGCTCGTCCATCGCGCGGTAGGCCTCGGCCACGTCGGCCAGCGGCAGGGTGAGGTCGAAGACCTTGCCCGGGTCGATCTCACGCTTCCACACCAGGTCCAGCAGGTGCGGAAGGTACTCGCGCACGGGGGCGACCCCGCCGCGGACGCCCTTGTTGCCCCAGAACAGCGTGTCGGTGGGCAGGTCCCCGTGCGGGACGCCGACCAGGCCGATCATCCCGCCGGGGCGCACGAGGCCCACCGACTGCGCGCGTGCCTCCTCGGTGCCCACGCACTCCAGCACGGCGTCCGCGCCGATGCCCTCGGTCAGCTCGAGGACCTTGGCGAGCCCCTCCTCGCCTCGCTCGGCGACGACGTGGGTGGCGCCGAACTCCTTCGCCACCTTCTGGCGGGACTCGTGCCGGCTCATGGCGATGATCGTCGTCGCGCCGAGCTGCGCCGCGGCGAGCACACCGCTCAGCCCGACGGCGCCGTCGCCGACCACCACGACGCTCGAACCCGGTCCGACGCCGGCGGAGACTGCCGCGTGCCAGCCCGTGCACATCACGTCGGAGAGGCTCAGCAGGCTCGGGATCAGGTCGGCGTCCGGCTCGCCGGGCGTGGCGATCAGGGTGCCGTCCGCGTTCGGGATGCGGATCTTCTCGGCCTGGCAGCCGTCGAAGCCGCCCCCGTGCAGGCAGTTGGCCTGCATGCCCTTGCGGCACACGGCACAGGTGTTGTCGCTGTGCAGGAACCCGCCGACGACGAAGTCACCGGGCTGGACGGTCGTGACCGCGGTACCGACCTGCTCGACGACGCCCACGTACTCGTGCCCGATCGGCGTCGGCCGCTTGACCTGGGAGATGCCGCGGTAGCGCCACAGGTCCGAGCCGCACACGCAGGCGGCGACGGTCCGGATGACGGCGTCGGTGGGTTCCACGATGACGGGGTCGGGCCGCTCCTCGAAGCGGACGTCACCGGGCGCATGAATGATTGCTCCTCGCATGTGCCCATTCAACACGTACCGCGGGGATGAGGGAGGGTCCACCGTTACCTGTCTGGCTGCGGCCCCGCCGTTGACGACGGGGCCGCAGCCAGGTCACTGCCGACGCCGGTCAGGCGTGCGCGGCGCGGACCGCGTCGGCGAGCGGCGTGGCCGGACGGCCCATCAGGCGGGTCAGGGCGTCGCTGTCGGTCTCCAGGTCGCCCGCGGCGATGGAGGCGTCGAGGCCCGCGACGAAGCCGGCCGTGCCGGCGTCGAGCCCGACCTGCTGCAGCTCGGCCTGGAACTCCTCGACCGACAGGTCGCGGTAGGCCACCTTGGTGCCGGTGACGTCGCTGATCGTCGCGGCGAGGTCGGCGAGGGTGAACGTCGGGCCGCCCAGCTCGTGGACGACCTCGGCGCCCTCGTCGCTCAGCAGCGCACCCGCGGCGGCGGCGGCGTAGTCGGCGCGTGCGGCACCCGAGATCTTGCCGTCCCCGGTGGCGCCGGCGATCTCGCCCCGCTCGAGGTACTGGCCCAGCTGCGACGTGTAGTTCTCGTAGTACCAGCCGTTGCGCAGGATGCTGATCGGGACGCCGGACGCGCGCAGCGCACCCTCGGTGCCCTCGTGCTCGCCCGCGAGCGGGTTGGAGGTGTTGCCCGCCTTGAGGATCCCCGTGTAGGCGATGCGCTCCACGCCGGCGGCCTTCGCGGCGTCGATCACCGCGCTGTGCAGCGCGACGCGCGTGCCCGGCTCGCTCGCGGAGACGAGCAGCAGGCGGTCCACCCCGGCCAGTGCGGCGGGAAGGGTCTCGGGCCGGGCGTAGTCGCCCTCGCGGACCTCGACGCCGAGCTCCGCGAGGTCCGCGGCCTTGCTGGGCGTGCGGACGATCGCGACGACGTCCGAGGCGGGAACACCGCGGGAGAGGAGCTCCTCGACGACGAGGTGGCCGAGGCCGCCGGTGGCTCCAGTGACGGCGTAGGTGGTCATAACGCTCTCCATTGCTCGGGTAGTTGCTAGCAGGTAGCACTAACGAATCGAAAGTACACCACATTCCCGCCGTGCGCGGTACCCTGGGTCCGTGAGCATCACCGACCTGGGATCCGACAGCCCCGCGCAGGAGCTGGTGGCTGACGTCTTCGCGCGCGACTGCGACTCGCGCGCCGCGTTCGAGGTCGTCACCTCCAAGTGGGCCTCACTCGCGCTGCTCGCGCTCGGCGAGGGGAGCTACCGTTTCAACGCACTGCGCCGACGGGTCCAGGGTGTCAGCGAGAAGATGCTGTCCCAGACGCTGCAGGCGCTCGAACGGGACGGCATGGTGACGCGTGACGTCGTCACGACCATCCCGCCGCGCGTCGAGTACGCGCTGACGCCGCTCGGCGAGGGTGTGGCGAAGAAGCTGCGAGCCCTCGCGGACCTCCTCGAGGGCGCGGCTGCCGAGGGCGCCCTCGGGCAGCCTGCTGCGGAGCCCGGCGAGGAGCGCGCGTAGCGGTTCGGCGTTCGGGCCGCTGCGCCGGGCGGTGGCGGCCCGCGGGACCGGTCCAGCCGCTACGATCGCGCGGGTGACGAACCAGGACATGATGGGCCCGGCGCAGGGCGGCCCGACGCCGGCCGCCGAACCGGTCTTCTCGCCGGACGCGCACCGGCTCGATCTCGGACGGCTCGGCGCGATCACCCTGGTCGTCGGCATCCTGCTGACCGGGCCGCTCGGGTGGGCCTGCGGCTACGCGGTGGTGACCGACCCTGACCCCGTCGCCAAGGCGATAGCCGGCTTCTTCGGGCTCCTGTTCGGCGGGCTGTGCGTCCTGTTCATCTTCATCGCGAACTTCTGGCGCGTCACCCGGCCCCGCGGCGTCGTCGTCGACGCGGCGGGGATCTGGTTCTGGCACGGCACCTCGTGGGACCTGGTCCGGTGGACGCAGGCAGCCCGGGTCGGCCTGGCGTACGAGATGCCGCCGGAGCTGCCGACCATCGGCGGACCCGCGGCCCACCTCAAGGCGAAGCTGAGCGGCTGGCTCAAGGACCGGCTCTACGGTGCGCTGCGCATCACCGACAAGCGGGGCATCGCGGTGGAGATCGTGCCGATGCGCGAGGAGACCCTGCTCGAGCTGCCCCGCCTCAAGCGGTACCGAGCCACGGACCCCGCACCGCTGCCCGGCCTGCCCCCGGTGCGGTTGCGCGTGGGCCTGCCCGGCGGCTACCACTCGTTCGCGGACCTCATCGCCGCGGGCGAGCGGTTCGGCGGCCTCACCTGGGAGGGCTGGTTCCGTCGCCGGTGGACCGGCGGCGCGGGCCGCGGCGCCCGCGAGACCGACTGACGTCTCAGCGTGCCTGGTGACCCGGATCGGCGTCGGCCAGGTCGATGCCCCATAGATCGCGGACCATGTCGCGGCCCGCTCCGGTGACGTCCAGGCCACGGCCCGAGCGGTGCCTGACGACCCAGCCGGCCTCCAGGAACCGCGTGCCGACCGCCGAGCCGAGCGCGCCCGCCAGGTGGGGACGCCGTTCGGTCCAGTCCAGGCACGCCCTCGTGGTGGGCCGGCGGGCGGCGACGGCTCCGTCGACGTCCACCCCGAGCTCGCGCAGGCCGACGGCGCCCGGGTCCGTCAGGGCGAGCTCGTCGCGGCCCGCGAGCCAGCCCGCCCGGATCCAGGCGTCGGTCAGGGCGGTGCCGAGCCGGCCCGCCAGGTGGTCGTAGCAGAACCGGGCCGCCGCCAGGTACTCCGCGCGCCGGCTGCGGCGGTACCCCGAGACGGGCGCGGCGTCGGCGACCATGCCGAGCGACTCCAGCGCGCCGGCCACCTCCGGGCCGGCGAGCGCGTAGTAGCGGTGCCGGCCGCGGCTCTCGCGAGTGACCAGACCGGCGTCGACCAGGACGCCCAGGTGCTCGGACGCGGTCGACGCGCTCACCCCGGCGGCCTGGGCGAGCTCGCCCGCCGGCCGCCTCGTGCCGTCCATGAGCAGGTTCAGGAACGTGGACCGGGCCGGGGTGGACAGTGCCCGGCCCAGGGCGGTGAAGTCGCGGTCCCTGGTCATGGGCCGACGGTACGGCCGGGACATTTCGGCGTCCACCGAAGCTTCGGGGACCTACGGTCCCGGCATGACCCGTCCGACTGCTGTCACGCATCCCTACCTCACCCGCCTGCGCTGGTCCGGCTCCACCGGCGACGGCGTCCGCTCCTACTCCCGCGACCACGTGGCGGTCGCGGCGCCGGCCACCGCCGTGGTCGCGCTGAGCGCCGACTCGGCCTTCCGCGGCGACCCCGACCGGCTCAACCCGGAGCAGCTCGTGGTGATGGCGGCGTCGTCTTGCCAGATGCTGTCCTTCCTCGGGGCGGCCGCGCGCTCCGGCGTCGACGTGCTCGCCTACGAGGACGAGGCGACCAGCCACCTCGACCTCACCGCCGCACCGGCCCGGCTCGGGCCGATCCACCTGGCGGTGACCGTCACGGTCGCGGCGGGGACGGACGAGGCCGCCGTGCACCGTCTGGCCGAGCAGGCCCACCACTCCTGCTACGTCGCCAGCTCGCTCGCGGTGCCCGTCGAGGTCGGCATGACGGTGGCCTTCCGGTGAGCGCCGCGACCCACGACCTCGAGGTCCACCTGCCCGACCGTCCGGGAGCCCTCGCCGACCTCGGCCAGGCGCTCGGCGAGGCGGGCGTGAGCCTGGAGGGTGGTGGCGTGTTCACCCACGACGGCCACGCGGTGGCGCACTACCTCGTGCATGACGGCGCCCGCGCGCTCGCGGCGGTCCGCGCGGCCGGGCTGGGCCCGGCGGTGGTGCGCGACGTGGTACTCGCGCGGCTGGACCAGGAGGTGCCCGGCCAGCTCGGTACGCTCGCCCGCCGGCTGGGCGACGCGGGGGTCAACGTGCTGGTCCAGTACAGCGACCACGTCGGCAACCTGGTGCTCCTGGTCGCCGACGAGGACGCGCCCGCCTGCCGGGACGTCGTGGCACGGTGGGGGAGCGCCCGGCTCACCGCCCGCGGGCAGCGCGCAGGCGGCCGATGAGGGGCGCGGCCTGGGCTCAGCGGGCGTCGACCCCCACCAGCTCCGCCGAACGGTCCCACAGGCGGCGGGCCAGGTCGGCGTCGCGCGCCTGGGGGTTGACGCGGCGGGCGACCCGGCCGCCCTCGTAGTACGCGCCCGGCTGCCAGCCGGCACCGGGCTCCGTCTGCGCGAACCGGACCAGCTGCGATGCGCCCTTCTCCGGGGTGGCCAGGACCATCTTGCCGATCCGGCTCTGGTAGAGCGGCCGGAAGAAGCTGGTGCTCTCGGCGCCGAAGTTGGTCGCGACGCCGCCCGGGTGGAACGCCACCGACGACAGCCCCTGATCGTGGAACCGCCGGTGCAGCTCGGTGGTGAACAGGATGTTCTCGAGCTTCGCCGTGCCGTACGCGCGGTGCGGGGTGAAGTCCCGGTCGTGGCCCAGGTCGTCGAGGTCGAGGTGCCCGAAGAGCCGGGCGCCCACGCTCGACGTCTGGATCACGGTGGCGCGGCTCGCGAGGAGCCTGTCCAGGAGCAGGCTGGTCAGGAGGAACGGCGCGAGGTGGTTGACCTGGAGGGTCCGCTCGTGGCCGTCGAGGGTCTTGGAGCGGTCGCCCCCGAGGATGCCGCCGGCGTTGTTCGCGAGGACGTCGATGCGCGGGTAGGCGGCGTCGAGCTCGGCGGCCAGGCGACGCACGTCGGCGAGGTTCGTGAAGTCGGCGACGAAGTGCTCCCCGCCGACCTCACGGGCGACGTGGGCGGTCTTCTCCGGTGAACGCCCGACGACGGCGACGCGGTGGCCGGCGGCGCTGAGCAGCCGGGCCGCGGCGGCGCCGATCCCGTCGCTCGCGCCCGTGATGACGATGATCTTGGGGGAGGTGGTGTCCATATTGCACAGCATGTAGTCAGTGGCACAGTGTGTCAACAGCGACACATCGTGTAATCTCTCGCAGCATGGACCAGGCGCACACCGACCAGGCACGCACCGGCCTCCGGGAACGCACCCGCCGGGCGATCCAGAAGGAGATCACCGAGGCCGCGGAGCGGCTGTTCGTCGAGCGCGGCTACGAGGCGACGACGATCGGGCACATCGCCGAGGCCGTCGGGATGTCGCGCCGCACCCTCTACCGGTACTTCTCGACCCGCGAGGACGTGGTGCTCGGGAAGCTCGACGTGGTGGGGGACGAGGTGCTCGCGGCGCTGCGCGAACGGCCCGCGGACGAACCGGTCTGGACCGCCCTGCGGCACTCGTTCGACGGGATGATCGCGCACCTCGACCATGCGGGGAACGTCGGTCTCGCGGCGCCGATGCAGCGCATCATCCTCGAGACGCCGGGCCTGCGCGCGAAGTACCTGGAGAAGATCGAGCGGGTCGAGAGCGCGGCGGAGCTGGTCGTGCGGGAGCGCGCCGACGCCGCTGGCAAGCCGTGGGCCGCGGACGACCCGGCGCCGCGCGCCGTCGTCGCGGCCGCGCTGGGCTGCGTCCTGGCCGCGGAGCACGCCTGGCTTGCGGGCGGCGCGACGCAGACGATGGCGGTGCTCGTCGACCGGGCGATGGCCGCGGTGGGGCCGCGGGAACCTGCCTGACGCCGCCGCGCGTCCTACGCCACGTCGACGTGCTTGCGCGCCGCCTCGACGAAGTCGAAGATGTGCTGCCGGGACACGTCGCGGGCGTCCTTGAACTCCTCTGCCGGGGTACGCAGCTTCACCCGGTCGACGCTGTCGATCGCCTGCTGCGCGAGCCCGATCAGCTGCCGGGACTCCGTGACGAGCTGGACCCGGAACATCGCCTCGAGCGCAGCCGTGCGCAGCCGGTAGGTCTCGTAGCGGAACTCCTCGGGGTCGGCGTGCCGGCGCCCCTCGTGCTCCGCGTACCAGCGGTCGATCTGCGCCCGGCGCAGGCTGACGAGCGCGCCGCCGTACGTGGTGTACGCGCTGACCCGCTCCTGGCGCAGGCGCTCGCCCCGCGCAAAGCGCTCGGCGTCGGCCCGGTTCCGCCGCTGGAAGTAGTGCGTCGCGAGCGAGCCGAGCAGCGTTCCGAGGACGGCGACGACGCTGGTCACGATGATTTCCACGGCCGAAGCCAACCACGACGGGGCGTCGTTGAGAAGTCCGCTCGCCTCGCCGCGGCCGGGTGGGAAGCAGGGCGGGAATGCAGCCACCGCCGTGCCGGTCCGCCAGGGCATGGAGCTTCAGGTAGTGCTGCCCAACGAGTTTCCGACGATGCCGGCCCGCACGCTCGTCGACCTGGCCCGGACGGCCGAGGACCTCGGGTACACGACGGCGTGGCTACCCGACCACGTGCTGCCGCCCGGCGAGTACGGCGCCACCTTCGGCGGCGTCCACGAGCCGCTGGTGACCATCGGGCACCTCACGGCGGTCACCGAGCACCTGCGGTTCGGCACCTCGGTGCTGGTCGCGCCGTTGCGGGACCCGTTCGTGCTCGCCAAGCAGGTCGCCACCCTGCACCAGCTCTCCGGTGGCCGGGTGGTCCTCGGCGTCGGCGTCGGCTGGAACGTGCCCGAGTTCGACGCCGTCGGGGCGGACTACGCGCACCGCGGCGCCGTCACCGACGACATGCTCGCGCTGCTCCGGCACCTGTTCTCCGGTGGGGCGGCGCCGTACGAGGGCCGGCGGTTCTCCTACGAGGAAGGTGTGTTCGCGCCGATACTCGACGGCAACGTGCCGATCATGGTGGGCGGGAACAGCGACGCCGCGCTCCGCCGCGCCGCCCGCTACGGCGACGTCTGGCAGGGGATCCCCGCCGACCCGGCCGCGTTCGCCGAGCGTGCAGGTGTGCTCGCCGGGCTGGCCGGCGACCGCGCCGTCGTCCCCGCGCTCCGCATCGAATGGGACGGCAGCACGCCGGTGGAGCGGGTGGCGGACGCCGCCGTCGCCTACCGTGAGGCCGGGGCCGCCCAGCTCGCCGTGCACTTCGGGGAGCACGAGGGCACCGCGGCGCGGATGACGGCGCTCGCGAACGAGCTGGCCGCGCGCTGACGTCAGCCGGCCGCCGGCGTCGCCAGGCGGTCCAGGGCCGCGACCACGAGTGCCTCGACGCCCGTCTCCAGCGTCGGGTGGGGCACCGGCGCGAACCGCGGCGAGTGGTTGGAGGGGATGTCGCGGTCCGTCGTGCCCGCGGCGAACGCCGCCAGGTAGGCGGCCGGGTCCCAGCCGCCCAGCAGCCAGTACACGATCGGCACGCCGACGGCGGTGGCCAGCAGCCCGACGTCCTCGCTGCCCGCGACCGGGCCCGGGTCGATGACCCGCTCGGCGCCGAAGCGGGCGGCGAGGACGCCTCGCGTGCGTTCGGTCTCGACCGGGTCGTTGACGACCGGCGGGAACGAGTCGCCGGTGGTGATCGTCGGTGGCTCCGGCGCGCCCGCCGCGGCCGCCTCGCCCCGCACGATGCGCTCGATCGCGGTCAGGACCCGGGTCCGCACGGCCTCGTCGTAGGAGCGGATGTTCACGCCGAGGGACGCGTCGTCGGGGATGATGTTCTCCTTCGTCCCGGCGTGCAGCGTCCCCACGGTGACGACGGCGGCGTCGCCGGCTGCGACCTCGCGCGAGACGATGGTCTGCAGCCGCATCACCGTGGAGGCGGCCATGACCACCGGGTCGACGGTCGCCTCCGGCCGCGACCCGTGGCCGCCCCGGCCGACGAGCCGGATGTTCACGACGTCGGTGCCGGCGAACGCCGGGCCGGCATGGACCCCGAGCAGGCCCGCCGAGACGGGCGCCACGTGCTGCCCCAGCACGATGTCGGGGCGGGGCACCAGGTCGTACAGGCCGTCGTCGATCATGGCGCGGGCGCCGCGGCCCAGCTCCTCCGCGGGCTGGAACACGACCACCAGCGTGCCCGACCACGCGGACCGGCCCCGGGCCAGCAGGTCGGCGGCGCCGAGCAGGGCGGCGACGTGCACGTCGTGCCCGCACGCGTGCATGACGCCGGACTCGACCCCGTCGGCGGTGGTCGCCCGGACGGTGCTGGCGTACGGCAGGCCGGTCTCCTCGGTGACGGGGAGCGCGTCCATGTCGGCGCGGAGCAGCACGCACGGTCCGTCGCCGTTGCCGAGCACGCCCGCGACGCCGGTCCCGCCCAGGCCGGAGTGCACCACATACCCGAGGGCCGCGAGCCGCTCGGCGGCGACGGCCGCGGTCCGGTGCTCCTCGAAGGACAGCTCAGGATGCTGGTGCAGGTCGACATAGGTGTCGTACAGCTCCTGCCGCAGCCCGCCCAGCGGCGCAAGAACGGCGTCAACCCCTGCGGCCACCCCTGAATGTGTCATGCGCCCACCATGCCACCGGCGAGCGCGGGCTGCGCGGGGCCGGACCGGGTGATCGGTAGAACGTCAGGTGGTCGGCAGCCCGGGCTGCCGACCACCTGACGTTCTACCGACCACCCTGTCGGGCGTACCTCAGCGGCGGCGGGCCTCCAGGTCCGCGCTTGTCGCCGCGGGCAGCAGGTCGTCCGGCACGAGCGCGCCGACCGGCGTGCGGTGCACCCCGCCCTCGTCGGCGCCCGCGTAGACCCACGCGCCGTCCGGGCTCACGGCCAGGGAGCGCACGGACATCGCCGTCAGACCGCTCGACGCCGAGGTCCACGTTGCGCCGCCGTCGCCAGAGACGAGCACCCCGGCGCCGTTGGCCGCCAGCCCGTACGGCCGCCACCGCGCGGCACCCGCGACCAGGAGCTGGGTCCCGGCGGCCGGACCGTCCGGCACCTCGACGGCCACGAACGTGTCCACCGCGGCGGACGTGTTCGGCACCTCCGCGGCCCGGAACGACTCGCCGCCGTCCGTGCTCACCCGGATGCCCGGCAGCTCGCCGACCACCAGGTGGTCGGTGTCCTCGGGGTCGACCCAGACGGACCGGGCCTCGTCCTGCGTCAGCCGGGTGATCGTCCTGCCCAGGTCGTCCGAGCGGTACAGGCCGGCCGACGTCGCCAGCCACAGCCGTTCGTCGTCCACCGGGTCGGGCACCACCTGCTGGATCAGCAGGCCGTGGTCGTAGCTGGTCCACGTCTCGAAGCCGTCGCGCGACACCATGAGGCCCGAGTCGACGAGCGACGTGTAGCCCACCGCCACGGTTTCCTCGTCGTGCGGGGACACCGCCAGCGCCGTCGGGCTGAAGCCCCCGGTCGGGCCCACCTGCGCGAGGTCGGTGTCGGACTCGCCGGCGCCCGCCGTGAGGATGCGGCCGCCGCCGAACGCGTTGGTGCCGACCGCCCAGACGGTGCGGTCGCCGAGCGGGGACTGGGTCACGTGCGTGAGCTGACGCCCGACGATGCCCTCGGCGCCGATAGAGCCCCAGTCCTGCGCGCCCGGTTCCGTGTCGGCCAGCGGCTGCTGGTGCAGGCCCTCGTAGTCGACCGCCCGGACGACGGGCTCGCCGGCGTCGTCGAACCCGGCGTGCACGCCGGAGATGTCGCTGCCGGAGACCCCGGCCTTGGTCCACTCCTCGCCGTCGTCGGTCGTGTAGTACCCGGCACCCTCCATCGCCATGACGACCTGGCCTGCGGGAGCGCCCGGCCAGTGGTCGACGTCGGAGGCGAGCGGGCCGTGGACGGGCAGCGGGTGGGTCTGCCACGTCGCGCCCTTGTCGGAGCTCGTGCTGTAGGACGACAGGCCCGAGGCGTACACGGTGCCGTCGGTCAGCGTGGTCACGGTGACGTACGACTGGCCGGTGTCGGCGCCCTCCGTCCAGGTGGCCCCGGAGTCGGTGGAGGTCATCGAGACGCCGTCGCCGCGGACCAGCACCGCCGTGGAGCCCTCGGCCACGACCCCCTGGGGCCGGTCGATGTAGTCGGTCGTGACGTAGGGCTGCGTGACCTCGCTGCCGCCGCTCAGCACGTCGGCGATCCGGTAGATGCCCTCGTAGGTGGCGATCAGCAGATCGTCGCCCGCGAACGCCGCGTTGTAGACCAGGCTGCCCCACGTGGGGGCGACGCGGCGCCAGCGCTGCCCGCCGTCCTGGCTGAGGTAGAGGCCGTCGTCCGTGACCGCGGCGAGCGCGTCACCGTCCGCGACGAGCTCACGGATCGCGACGTCCGGGAACGGCAGGACCGTCCACGTGGCCCCGGCGTCCGGGGTGTGCACGATGCGGCCGGAATAGCTCGGGTCGAGGACGACCCGGCCGGACGCGCCGTTGAGCGCGACGTAGAACCCGCCGGGGGTCGCCGTGTCGGCCACGGGGATGCCCCAGCCGTCGGCGACAGGCATGCTGCGCACCCGCTGCCAGGTGGCGCCGTGGTCGGTGGTCACGAACGGGTGCACGCCGGTCGGCGTCATCGCCAGGCCCGTACCCGGCGAAGTCGGCGAGGTGGCCAGCTCGCGTGCCGTGCCCGAGAGGCCCACCTGCTCCCACCCGCCCGGCTGGTCGGCGCCCTCGGACTGCACGCCGCCCGAACCCGTGAGGGTGCGCCCGGCGACCGTCGCCCGCGCGTCGAGCCGGTACGTGCCCGGCTCGTCGAGCGGCACCGTGCCGCGGAACCAGCCGGGGCTCGTGCCGACGGCGGTCAGCGCCGCGGTGTACACGTCGCCCGAGGGCGCCGTGGCACGCACGGTCGGCGCCGCCTCGGGCGCCATCGGCGCGTGGACGAAGACCTCGGTGCTCCCGGTCGCCAGCGACGGCGAGGCCTGGACCTGCAGCGGGCGCACGTACGCCGCGTACGGCACCCGCACGGTGCTGCCGTCGGAGACCTTGCCGACGACGACGCCGGAGGTCTCGGTGCCGACCGACCCGGCCTCCGGGGACGCGGTGTCCGGCGTGACGGTGAGGTCGACCGAGGCGCTGCGACCGGCCGGGATCCTGACCTGCCGCGCCGAGAGCTGGGCCTTGCCGGTGCTGCCCTCGGCCGGCGCGGCCGCCAGCTTCACCGTCACCGACTTCTTCCCGGAGTTGCGCAGCACCACGGTGCTGGTGCGGACCGGCTTCGCTCCCATGTCCGCCAGCCCCAGCGAGACGGCGTCGGGCCACGCCGTGACCCGCTGGTCGACGGCGGCCGCCACGTCCAGCTTGCCGGCGCCCTGGGCCGACGGCGACGCGTCGCCGTCGTCGGACCGGAGCTCCTGCGCGCTGCCGATGAGGGTCGCGCGCAGCTGCTCCCCGGACTGCTCGGGGCGCGCCTGAGCCAGGAGCGCGGCGGCCCCCGCGACGTGCGGCGCGGCCATCGAGGTGCCGGACATCCGGTACTGGTCGCCGTCCACGCCGAACTCGGCGGGGATGTCGGACATGATCTCGAAGCCCGGCGCCACGATCTCCGGCTTGAGCGTCATGGCGTCGCTCGGTCCGCGCGAGCTGAAGCCGGTGACCGTGTCCGTCCGGTCGATCGAGCCGATGGTGCCGCGCGCCGTGCCGGCCAGCACCTCCTTCTTGAACGTCTGGTACTCGGCCGAGCTGATGTTCATCATGACCAGGCGCTCGCGGCGCAGGTCGAAGCCGCCGCCCGCCAGGATGCCGGCCGAGCCCTGCGGACCGGCGCCGTCGTCGCCCGCCGGGTCGGTCGGGCTCGGCGAGTACAGCAGCGCGCCGACGGCGCCGTGCTCCTCGGCGAGCTGCGCCTGGAGCAGGTGCGGTCCCTGGACCTGGCCCAGCGAGGTCGTGGTCATGCTCTGCATGACGACGACGGCGCCGCGCACGTCGCCCGCCTGCTCGTAGTCCTCCTCGTCGAACCCGTCGCCGACGTCGACCAGCCGGGCCTTGAGGCCACCAGCGGGCGGGTTCGCCGACAGCGGGAACCGGGTCACGTCCAGGGGCCGGCGCTCGCCGCCCTTCCGGGCCGGGGCGAGCCTGAGGGTCGGGTCGGCGACGCCGGTCATGCTCGCGCCGACGGCGATGACACCCTCGGCCGCTGCCGGCGAGCTGACGCTCTGGTCGTAGGGTCCGGAGTTGCCCGCCGCCGCGACGACCACGACGCCCTGCCGGACGGCGGCGGTGGACGCCCGACCCAGCGGGTCGGTGCCGTCGCCGGGCGTGCCGAGGCTCATGTTCACGACGTCGGCCGGGGCGTCGCCCAGCGGGTCGATCGCGGCGTCCAGCGCGAGCAGCAGGTCCTCGGTGGTGCCGCCGCCGTTCGCGTCCATGGCCTTCCACGCCGTGAGCGTGACCTCGGGCGCCATGCCGGTGAGGTTGTCCCCGCCCGCGCCGACGATGCCGGCCACGTGGGTGCCGTGCATGTGGTCGTCCATCGGGTCGGCGTCGTCGTTGACGAAGTCGTACCCGTCCACGACCCGATGGCCCGGGCCGAACCCAGCCCCGAGGTCGGGCAGCGTGTAGTCGATGCCCGTGTCGATGATCGCCACGGTGCGGCCCTCGCCCTTGACCGGGGTGCCGTCGGCGTCGGTGCGCTCCCAGACCTGCGGCGCGCCCGTGGCGGGGATGTTGGCCTCGCCGAGGAGGCGGACGGGCGCGTCCTCGGTGACGCGCGCGACGCCGGGGGCCGCCCGCAGCTCCGACAGGTCCGCGGGGTCGACGGTGGCGGTCAGCGCGTCGAGCACGCCGGTAACCGACTTCGGGTCGTCGAGCACGACGTCGTTGCGGGCGGCCCACGAGGTGACGCCGCCCTGGGCGTCCTCGACTTCCTCGACGGCGGCCCGGTACTCGGCGGCGAAGGCGCTGCGCGCCCTGGCGGTGCCCGTGCCGGACCGTGCGGCGGCGACCTTCCCGGCGCCGACCACCTCGGCGGCGCTCGGTGCGTCGAGCTCGATGATCACGCGGACCGGGTCGCTCGGGGAACTGGGCTTCGGGGCGGCGACGGCGGCGCCCGGCGACAGGATCACGGAGGCAGCGACGAGGGTACCCGTGACGAGAGCACCCCAGCGGCGGCCGGAGGAACGAGGTTGCATAAGGGCTGTCTAGCCGCCGCCGTACCGGATCGGCAATGGCGGTAATGGCCGGTTCCGGCCACTGGCCGGTACCGGCCGCAAGTATTTACACGGCTGTCACGCGGGGGTCATCCGTCAGATCCAGCCGCGGCGGACCGCCTGCGCCCCGGCCTGGAAGCGGTTGGCCGCGCCGAGTCGGCGCAGCAGGTCCGCGCTGCGCCGGCGGAGCGTCCGTTCGGACAGCCCGAGCTCGCGCGCGATCGTCTCGTCCTTCGCGCCCGAGCCGAGCAGGGCGAGCAGCGCCCGGTCGTCCTTGCCCGGACCGCGGTCCGGGGGAGCCGCGCCCTCCAGGCTGTCGCTCTCCGGGACCTCTATCGAGTCGGCCCACACGGCCTCGAAGGCGGCGCAGAGCAGGTCGACGAGGGGCCCGCCCTCGACGACGATCGCCGTCGGCCGGTGCGGGTCGAGCGTGGAGCTGACGAGCGCCGTCCGCCGGTCGGCGATAGCCAGCTTGGTCGGCAGGGTCCGTGCGATACGCGCCCGCTCGCCCTTGCTCGCGGCGTAGCGCATCTCGGCCCAGGCGCCCGGCCGGTCGAGCACCTCCGCCGCGTAGACCGCGCGCCACAGCACGCCGCGCTCCAGGACCAGCGGTTCGACGGGGTTCTCGCCCGCCAGCACGTAGGGCGGCCGGTCGAACGCCATGAACTCGGCCGTCACCTCGTGCTCCAGGCGGGTGTACCAGGCGCCGATCAGCGCCGGGTCGTCGATCACGTGCACTCCGGCAGCGGACTCGCCGGCGTCGGCGGTCTGCTCGAACAGGTCGGCCAGGTCGGGGATCGACGCCCGGATCCGGTCGAGATGGGTCTCCGTGCGCTCCGTCAGCGCGCGCAGCGCGATCCGCGGGTCGACGGCGGTGTACTCGCCCTCCCCACCGCTTGTGCGGTTGATCAGCCCGGCGGCCCGCAGCCGGGCCAGCATGCCGGAGGCGTCGGTCCCCTCCAGCGGGACGTCGCGGACGACGTCGTCCACCCGGACCGTGCCCTGGGCGAGCACGTAGCGGTAGACGAGCCGGGTGTCGTCGTCGATCCCGACGGCGCCGAACCCGCTGTCGGGATCGACGCCGCTGCCGGCTTCCGCTGTCATGGACCCAGCGTAGGACGCCGCGGCCGGGCCGGTCACAGCCGGATGCGCATGCCGAGGCTCGGGTCGGCGTCGACGAAGCCCAGGCTCTCGTAGAGCCGGCGCCCCGGGGGGTCCGCGAGGAGGGTCACGTACGGGTCGGCGGGGGCCTTGGCGCGGATCTCGTCGAGGAGGCGGTCCATCACCATCCGGCCGAGGCCCTGGCGCTGGAACTCCGGCAGCGTGGCGATGTCGGCGATGTGGAAGTACCAGCCGCCGTCGCCGATGATGCGGCCCATCGCGACGGCTCGGCCGGGGTCGGCGTGGTCGGCGCCGGTCCGTACGTGACAGAAGTACCAGTTGCCGGTCAGGGCCGGCGCGCCCTGCTCGGGCGTCTTGGGCGAGAGGCCGGAGGCCCGGCGCAGCTCGAGGTACTCGTCCAGGGTGGGCGGCTCGTCCACGAGGCGATACATGCGCCGATCATGACACGAGCCGCCCTGAGGCCCTGGGACTCAGCCCTTGACCGAGCCCGACATCAGGCCGCCCACGAAGTATTTGCCGAGCACTATGTAGACCAGCAGCGTGGGCAGCGACGCGAACAGCGCGCCCGCCATCGAGACGCCGTAGTTCTGCAGCAGCGCACCGTTGGCCAGGTTGTTCAGCGCGACCGTGACCGGGCCGTTCTGCGACGACGAGAAGAACACCGCGAACAGGAAGTCGTTCCATGCCGAGGTGAACTGCCAGATGAGCACCACGACGAAGCTCGGGATCGAGATCGGCAGGACGATCGACCAGTAGGTGCGGAGCATGCCCGCGCCGTCGACCCGTCCGGCCTCGATGAGCTCGTGCGGCACCGTCATGTAGTAGTTGCGGAAGATCAGCGTGGTGATCGGGATGCCGTAGACGACGTGCAGCATGATCAGCGTCGGCACGCCCGTGGGCACACCGAGGTCCAGGACCAGCTGGTTCAGCGGGATCATCACCGCCTGGTAGGGGATGAACATCCCGAACAGGATCAGCGTGAAGACGAGGTCCGCGCCCCGGAAGCTCCACCGGGCCAGCACGAACCCGTTCAGCGAGCCCAGGAACGCCGAGATGATCGAGCTCGGCACCACTATCGCGAGGCTGCGCAGGATCGCGGGGGACAGCGCGGTCCACGCGGTGGCCCAGTTGTCGAGCGTCCAGAGCTGGGGCAGCGCCCAGGCGCGGCTCGGGTCGGCGTCGCCGGTGCCCTTGAAGCTGGTCACCAGCAGCACGTACACCGGGATGAGGACGACTACCAGGAAGAAGATGAGCCCGGCGTACTTCAGGGTGCGGGCCAGGGAGTAGCGGCTCCGGCTGACGCGCGGCGGGGGCCCGCTGGGGGGCGTGCGCGGGCTGGCGAGCACGTTGGTCGCGGCGGTCATCGCTTCTCCTCGCGGTTCGTGCGGATCAGGTACGGCACGATGACGAGCGCGACGATGATCAGCAGGATCGAGCCGACGGCGGCGGCGTTCGCGTAGTCGAAGCTCGACTTGAACACGAACATGTCGACGGCGGGAACCTTGGTCTGGTAGTTGGCCGGCTTGGAGATCGACATGATGAGGTCGAACGCCTTGAGCGACATGTGGCCGATGATGATGAGCGCCGACAGCGCGACCGGGGACAGCTGCGGGAACAGGACGTACCGGTAGAGCTTCCACTCGCTCGCACCGTCGATCCGCGCGGCCTCGCGCAGCTCCTCGGGGATGCCGCGGAACCCGGCGAGGAACAGCGCCATCACGTAGCCGGACAGCTGCCAGATCGCGGGGATCGCGATCGCGACGATGCCGAACGTGACGTTGTTCCACCAGTTGTTCTGCAGCGCGTCGAGCCCGACCATCTGGAACAGGCGGTTCAGGCCGGAGGCCTTGTCGTCCTGGTTGGAGTTGAGCAGCCAGCGCCACACCACGCCCGAGGCGACGAACGACACCGCCATCGGGAAGAGGTACACCGAGCGGAACAGCCCCTCGCCCTTGACCGGCTTCTCGAGCATCCACGCCCACAGGAAGCCCATGACCATGGTCCCGGCCAGGAACACGACCGTGTACAGGACGAGGTTCATCAGCGAGTGCTGGAAGTCCTCGCTGGCCAGCAGGTCGAGGTAGTTCGTGAACCATACGAAGGCGGTGGGCTTCTGCCCGGTGGCCTGCGCCGCTGTGTGGTTGTCCGTCAGCGACGTCGTGAAGTTGGCCGCGATCAGCCCGTAGACGAAGACGCCGATGAGGATCAGGGACGGGGCGAGCAGGAGGAGCGGTGGCCCGAGTCGTCGCAGCTTGTTGATCATGTGGGTACCCCAGATTGATGGGCGAGATGGACGGGCGAGACGGGTGGGCGAGACGGTGGGCGCAGCCGCGCGCCGTCGGGATGTCCCGACGGCGCGCGACCTACGGCGGTGTCAGCCCTGTGCGGCGGCTGCCAGCTCGGACTGGAATCCGGCAAGGTCGGACGCGCCGGTGGTGAACTTGCTCGTCGCGTCGGAGATCGCGTTGAGCGTCGCGACCGGGGTGGCCGCGCCGTGCGCCAGCGAGGACACGATCGTGTCGTTCGCGAACGACTCGATGGCGGTCTGCTGGTACTCGGAGAAGTCCGCGGGGTCGGCGTCGGTGCGGGCGGGGATGGAGCCCTTCGCCTTGTTGAACGCGACCTGGCCCTCGAGCGAGCCGACGGTCTCCAGCCACGCCTTGGCGCCCTCGGCGTCGGGGGCGCCGACCGGCAGCGTGAAGGAGTCGGCGAGGAAGTCGAACGTCCCGTCGGTGCCCGGGACCGGGGCCGCCGTGAAGTCCGTGCCCAGGGCCTTGTCCTGCTCCTCGAAGGCCGCGACGGCCCAGTCGCCCATGACGTTGAACGCGGCGCCGCCGTCGATCACCATCTGGGTGGCCTCAGGCCAGTCGAGACCGTCACGGTCGTCGTTGGTGAAGCCCATGAGCGTCTCGAAGTTCTCGAGCGCGGCGGTGACCTCGGCGCCCTCCCAGTCGGTGCTGCCGTCCCACAGCCCGCTGTACGCGTCGGCGCCCAGGCTGGCGAGCAGCACCGTCTCGAGCAGGTGCACCTGGGTCCAGGTGGTGCCCACCGAGAGCGGCGTGACGCCCGCCGCGTCGAGGGTCTCGAGGTCGGTGATCCACGCGTCGAGGTCCTCGTACTGGGCTGAAGGGTCGATCCCGTTCTCCTCGAGCACCGTCGGGTTGGCCCAGACGACGTTCGCGCGGTGGATGTTGGACGGGATCGAGTAGATCGCGCCGTCGTCCGACGAGAGGCGGTCGACCAGGTCGGCCGGGAACGCGTCCGTCAGCCCGAACTCGTCGTAGAGGTCGGAGACGTCCTCGATCTGCGCGGCGTCGATGTAGTCCTGCAGCTCCGCGCCCGCGTGGGCCTGGAACGTGTCCGGCGGGTCCGCCGCCTGCAGACGGGTCTGGAGCAGGTCCTTCGCGGCCGAGCCCGCACCACCGGCGACGGCGCCGTTGACGAACTCGATGCCGGGGTGCTGCTTCTCGAACTCGCCGACCAGGGCGTCGAGTCCTGCCTTCTCGGAGCCGGCCGCCCACCAGGTGAACACCTCGACCTGGCTGCCGCCACCCTCGCCGCCGCCGCCGTCGCCACCCGTGTTGCCGCCGCCGCACGCGGCCAGCGTGAGACCGAGAACAGCGGCTGTCGCCACCGTCGCGGTGATCCTCCGGTTCGAACGCATCTGGGGTCCCTCAACCTTCCTCGGTCGCTGGAGCACCGACCCGGACGACGTCGTGGTGCGCGCCGAAGGTGAAGTCACTTCGCGCCCAGGACCACATCGTTACCGCGACCGGCCGGGCGCGCCTGTACGCCCGTGAACCCGGGTCCTATCGAACGACCGGGCCACGTTGGTGTCAAGAATTGAACGCAAGCGACGCCGGATCGTGACCTCAAGGTTCAGTTCGTGTATCCAAACCCGTCAAACCGCCTGGAAGGCGGTTACCCTGGGCGCTGTGCGCGCGGATCGGGTGACCCCGGGCTCGCAGACCTCACTGCGTGAGGCCAACCGAGCTCGTATCGTGAGCGCCGTCCAGCAGCGTGGCTCGCTCACGCAGATCGAGCTGGCCGGCGTCACAGGGCTGTCCCCAGCCACTATCTCCAACATCGTCAAGGAGCTCACCACCGCCGGCGTGCTCCACACCGCGCAGTCCACGCGCAACGGCCGGCGCGCGCTCCAGGTGACGCTCGCCCGCAACCTCGGTGTCGTCGCCGGCATCCGGTTCGGCATGCGCTCGCTCAGCGTCGCGCTCTCCGACGCGTCCATGCGGGTCCTGGCCGAGCAGCGCATGCCGCTCGCCCCCGACCACCGCGCCGACGCCGGCCTGCAGCGCGTCGCGATGCTGGTCAGGGAGATGATGGAGGCCGTGGACGCCGACCCGTCCGAGCTCCTCGCCGTCGGCGTCGGGGTGCCGGCGCCCGTCGACATCCGCACCGGCCAGGTGGTGACCGTCGGCATGATGCGCGGCTGGGACGGCGTGCACGTCGACGAGATCCTTGGCGCCGAGCTCGACGTCCCCGTGACCGCCGACAACGACTCGACGCTCGCCGCGATCGCGGAGGCCCGGTTCGGCGCCGGAGCGGGGTACGACTCGGTCGCCTACGTCCGGGTCTCGCACGGCGTGGGCGGCGGGCTCGTCCTCGGCGGCCGGGCCCTGCACGGCAGGTCCGGGGTGGCAGGCGAGATCGGGCACGTGTCCGTCGACGAGCACGGACCCGTCTGCCGCTGCGGCAACCGCGGCTGCCTCGAGATGCTGGTGGGCGCCACCAGCCTGCTGTCGATGCTCCCGCCCGAGGCGGGGCACCTCACCCTCGCGGACCTTGTCGCCCGCGCGCTCGACGGCGACGCCGGCTGCCGCCGCGTCGTGTTCGACGCGGGCCGGCACCTCGGCATCGCGCTGGCCAACCTGTGCAACCTCGTGGACCCCGACGTCGTGGTCATCGGCGGCACCCTCGCCGAGGCCGGGGACGTGCTGCTCGACCCGCTGCGCACCGCGCTCGGCCAGCGCATCGTGGCGACGTCCCGCGGCCCCGTCGAGGTGATCCCGTCAACCTTGGGCGCGGACGCGGGAGTCCGCGGCGCCCTGGCGGCCGCCCTGGACCAGGCCCGCATGTTCGGCTCCTTAGGAGTAGGCCAGTGACCGTCCCGACCCTTCGCCCGTTGAGTGCTGGGTATCTGCCCCGTCGAACCGTTTCGAGAGGGCAGATATCGCACACTCAGCGGACCCGCGCTCAGCGGGTTGTGGGGTGGGTTGTGGCGGTCGGGCTTCTGGTTGGGGGGTGTAGCGGGGGTGGGGCCAGTGGGCCCGGGGGGTCGGCCGGGGCCGAGGGGGCCGCGCACGAGGGGACCATCGGGCTGCTGCTGCCCGAGGCACAGACCGCCCGGTACGAGGCATCGGACCGGCCCACCTTCGTCTCGGTCGTCGACCGTCGCTGCCCCGGCTGCACCGTCCTGTACGCCAACGCGGGGCAGGACGCCGCCGCCCAGCTCCAGCAGGCCGAGTCGATGCTCGCGCAGGGCGCCGACGTGCTGGTGCTCGACGCCGTGGACACCGTAGCCGCCGTCGGGATCGTGGTGCAGGCCAAGAGGCTCGGAGCGCAGGTCATCGCCTACGATCGGTTCGTGGACGGCGCGGACTACTACGTGTCGTACGACTACGAGTTCATCGGCTTCCTGCTGGGCTCGGCCCTGGTCGGCGCGGTCAAGGAGAGAGTCGACGAGCGAGCGGAAGGACGGGCCGACGACGGCTCGGACGGCTCCGACGGCTCCGACGACGGACGGCCAGGAGTGCTGCTGGTGCACGGCTCGGCGACCGAGCCCAACGCGCTCGCGATCGCGGCCGGCACCCGCCGCGCCCTCGAAGGAGAGGACATCGACGTGCTCGCCGAGCACTACACGCCCGACTGGAGCCCCGACAAGGCCACCGAGTGGACCGAGGCGATGCTGACCAGGTATCCGGGCCAGGTCGACGGCATCCTCGCCGCCAACGACGGCATGGCGGGCGGCGCGATCGCCGCGGCGAAGGCCGCGGGGCTCGACCCCGTGCCCGTCACCACCGGGCAGGACGGCGAGCTCGCCGCCGTCCAGCGGATCATCGCGGGGGACCAGTTCATGACCGTCTACAAGGCGACCGACCAGCAGGCCCAGACGGCCGCCGAGCTGGCCGTGCGCGTGCTGCGCGGCGAGGACCCCCGTGCGAGCGTGGTCATCAAGGGTGTGCCGACGATGCTGCTGGCACCCCGCGCGGTCGCCGCCGCCGACGTCCAGCACGTGATCGTCGACGGGCGGGTCTACTCCACCGAGCAGATCTGCGTGCCCGCGTACGAGGCCGCCTGCGAGCGTGCGGGCCTGATCGGGCAGGAGGAGTCATGAGCGACCCGGTGCTCTCCCTGCGGGGCGTGTCCAAGCGGTTCGGCGGCGTCCGCGCCCTGGTGGACGTCGACGCCGACGTGCACGAGCACGAGGTGCTCGCCGTCGTCGGCGACAACGGCGCGGGCAAGTCCACGCTCGCGGGCGTCCTGGCGGGCGCCCACCGGCCGGACGCCGGCCAGGTGCTGCTCGACGGGCGCCCCGTGGTGCTGGGCTCGCCCGCCGCTGCCCGCGCGCTCGGGATCGCGGCGGTGTTCCAGGAGCTGGCCCTCGTGGACGACCTCGACGTCGTCGAGAACCTGTTCCTCGGGCACGAGACCCGGCGCGGACCCCTGCTCGACGAGGTCGCCATGGAGCGCGAGGCCTGGCGCCTGCTCGACCAGCTCGCCGCCAGCGTGCCCACCCTGCGCGAACCGGTGCGCACGCTGTCCGGCGGCCAGCGTCAGGTCCTCGCGGTGGCCCGGGCGCTGCTCGGCTCGCCGCGCGTGGTCGTCCTCGACGAGCCGACGGCGTCCCTCGGCGTGCGTCAGACCGCCGAGGTGCTCAACCTGATCGTCCGCCTGCGGGAGCGCGGCCACGCCGTCGTCCTGGTCAGCCACCAGGCCGGCGACCTCCAGGCCGTCGCGGACCGGATCCTCGTGCTGCGGCTGGGCCGCGTGCACGACGTGTTCGACGGCGACGCGTCCTACGAGGACCTGCTCGCGGCGATGACGGGCGCCGTCCGGCCCGGGGCCAAGCAGAGCGGCGCCAAACCGGTCGGCGCCAGACGCACCGGCGCCGAACAGGCCGGACCGGACCGGGCGGCACGCCGATGAGCGCGGGGCCGAGCGTCGCCGGCGCGGGCCTGTCGGGCGCCGTCTGGCAGCGCATGCGCGGACGCAACAGCCTGCTGCCGATCGTCGCAGCGCTCGCCGGCATCTGGCTGATCCTGGGCGCGGTCAACCCCGCGTTCCTCGCGCCCGAGAACCTCGTCAACCTCACGCTGCAGAGCGCCCCCGTCGGCGTCATAGCGCTCGGCGTCGTGCTCGTGCTGCTGGTGGGCCAGATCGACCTGTCCGTCGGGTCGCTCAGCGGGCTCGCGGCGGCGGTCGTCGCCGTCGGCTCCGTGACCCTGGGCTGGCCGGTGGCTGTCGCGATCCTCGCCGCCCTGGCCTGCGGGGTCGTGGTCGGGCTGGGCTACGGCGCGCTCTCGACCCGGCTCGGGCTGCCCAGCTTCGTGTTCACCCTGGCCGGTCTGCTGTTCCTCGCCGGGGTGCAGCTGCGCGTGCTCGGCCCGCTGGGCTCGATCAACCTGCCGTTCGAGTCGTGGTTCGTCCGCTCGGTGCAGCAGGGGTTCCTGCCCTCGGGCGTGGCCTGGGCGCTGGTCGCCGTCACGGTGGTCGCCTCGGCGGCCCTCCAGGTCGCCGCCCGGGCCCGACGGCGGCGCGCGGACCTCGCCTGCGCGAGCGTGCCGCAGATCGTCGTCCGCACGTTCGTCCTGGCCGCTGTGCTGTCCGCGATCGTGGCCTACCTGTACGCAGGCACCGCGCGCGGCATCGGCTGGTCGGTGCTCCTGTTCGCGCTGCTCGTGGTGGTCACCGACGTGCTGCTGCGCCGCACGCGGTGGGGCCGGTCGGTGCGCGCCGTCGGCGGCGACCGGCGGGCCGCGATGCTCGCGGGCGTACCCGTGCGGCGCACGGTGGTGCTGTGCTTCGTGGCCTGCTCGACCCTCGCCGCGCTCGGCGGGGTGCTCGCGGCGGGCCGCCTGGGCGCCGCCAACCAGGGCACCGGCGGCGCCGACACCTACCTCGTGGCGATCGCCGCGGCCGTGATCGGCGGGACCAGCCTGTTCGGCGGACGGGGCAGCGCGTGGTCCGCGGTGCTCGGGGTGCTCGTCATCCAGTCCATCGCCAACGGGCTCACGCTGATGAACGTCGACCAGGCGGCCCGCTACATGGTGACCGGCGCCGTCCTGCTGCTGGCGATCATCATCGACATGCTGCTGCGCAAGCGCCGGGAGGCCTGAATGATCCGTCGTCCGACGCTGGCAGTGGTGGCCGAGGCCGCGGGGGTGAGCCTGAAGACGGCGTCCCGCGTGCTCAACGGTGAGCCCAACGTGGCCGCCGCGACGCGCGAGCGGGTGCAGGACGCCGCGACCTCGCTGGGCTTCCGGCGCAACGCGGTGGCCGCCGACCTCGCGCGCGGCGGCTTCTCGCGCCTGGTCGGCTTCATCACCGGCGACCTCGCCAACCAGTTCTACTCGGCCCTCGCCAGCGGCATCGAGCGGGAGCTGCGGGAGCACGGGCTGCAGCTGCTCACGGCGTCGTCCGACGAGGACCCCGCGCGCGAGGGGTCGCTGACCGGCGAGCTGCTCGAACGGCGCGTCGGCGCGCTGATCGTGACGCCCGCGGGCGCCGACCACTCGGCGCTGCAGGGCGAGATCGACGCCGGGCTGACCGTGGTGGCCGTGGACCGGCCGGCGGCCGGGATGGACGTCGACACGGTGGTCATCGACAACCGCGGCGGCACGCGGGCCGCCGTCGACCACCTGCTCGCGCGCGGGCACCGCCGCATCGCGTTCGTGGGCGACGAGCCGCACCTGTGGACCTACCAGGAACGCAGCACCGAGTTCCTCGCGACCATGCGCGACGCCGGGGTGCCCGACGCCGAGCGGCTGCACCGCTCGGGCGCGCACTCCGTCGCGGCCGCCCGCGACCTGGTGGTGGAGCTGTTCGCGGACCCGGAGCCGCCCACCGCGGTGCTCGCCGCGAACAACCGCGTGACCGTCGGGACGCTCCAGGCGCTGCGGGACGCGCCGGGCGGCTCCGATGTGGCGGTGGTCGGCTTCGACGACTTCGAGCTCGCCGACCTGCTGGGCATCACCGTCGTGGCCTACGACGCCGTGGAGATGGGCCGCCGTGCGGCCGAGCTCGCCGTCGCGCGGTCGGCGGACCCGGCGCGGCCCGTCGAGCTCGTGGTGCTGCCGACCCGGGTGGTCGCCCGGGGGAGCGGGGAGCGCCCGCCGCGCTGACGGTTCTCGTCCCTGGTCACGTCTCTGGGGCGCATAAGGGGTGATACGTACTTTCCACACGACGCCGTCCCACCCGTTCTGGTGGCGACTCGGCGTCAATACGCTCCCAGGCACCCGGTTCCCCAGGCCTGATGAGGAGCACACCATGTCACGATCCCTGAGAGCCTCTCGCTCTCTGATAGCGCTGTCGGCCGCCGCGATCGTCGTCGGTACAACGTTCACCGGAGCCGCCGCAGCGGGGGCAGCGCCGCCCTCGCAGACGTCGGCCGGCACGACCCAGCTCAGCACGACCCAGCTCAGCACGACGCAGTCCAGCCCGACCCGGACCGGCGCCGACCTGCCCGACGCCCAGGTCCGCGCGATGGTGCGCGACCTCGGCCTCACCCGCGCCGAGATCCCCGACCGGCTCGCCCTCGACGCCGAGGCCGCGATCGTCGAGGCCCACCTCACGGCCCGGCTCGGCGGCGCCTACGCGGGCACCTGGCTGCCCGACGGCGCGGACGCGCCCCGCGTCGCCGTCACCACCACCGCGGCGGCCAAGATCGCGGAGCGGGCGGGAGCCGACGCCGTCGTCGTCCCGCACAGCCTCGAGGCGCTCACGTCGTGGAAGGAGTCCCTGGACAAGGTGGGCGCCGCGCCGTCGGTGCACGCCTGGTACGCGGACCCGACCACCAACGAGGTGGTCGTCCAGGCCGCCGACGTCGCCGCGGCCAAGGCGATGGTCGCCGAGGCGGACCTGCCGGCCGACGTCGTGCGGATCGAGAGGTCGAAGGTCGCACCCGAGATCGCGCGCGACATCCGCGGCGGCGACGAGTTCCACCGCCCGACGGGCGACGGGTTCGTCACGCTGTGCTCGATCGGCTTCGCCGTGCAGGGCGGGTTCGTCACCGCCGGGCACTGCGGCGCGGCCGGCAACCCGGTCAACGCGCCCGACGGCGCGGCGCTCGGCACCTACCGCGCGTCGACGTTCCCGGGCCACGACTGGGCCTGGGTGGCGACCAACAGCAACTGGACGCCCACCCCGCGCGTGAACAACTACGCGGGCGGGACGGCGGCGGTCGCCGGCTCCGCGGAGCAGGGGATCGGCGCGACGGTGTGCCGCTCGGGCCGCACGACGGGCTGGCGCTGCGGCGTCATCCAGGAGAAGAACGTCACCATCAACTACGGCAACGGGGACATCCCCGGCATGGCGACGGGCTCGGCGTGCGCCGAGGGCGGCGACTCGGGCGGTTCGGTGCTGTCGGGCGACCAGGCGCAGGGCGTCACGTCGGGCCGGATCGGCGACTGCTCCTCGGGCGGCCGGTTCATCTACCAGCCGCTCAACCCGATCCTGAGCACCTACGGGCTGCAGCTCACGACGACGTCGGGCGGCGGCGGGCAGGCCCTGATCGGCGTGGGCGGCAAGTGCATCGACGTCCCCAACTCCGAGTTCGTCGACGGCAAGCGCCTGCAGATCTGGACCTGCAACGGCACGGCGGCGCAGCGTTGGACCTTCCACTCCGACGGCACCCTGCGCGCCGGCGGCAAGTGCATGGACGTCGCCTGGGCCAACACCGCGGACGGTACTGCGGTGCAGCTCGCGAACTGCAGCGGCAACGCCGCCCAGCGGTTCACGCTCAGCGGCGCGGGGGACCTGGTCTCGATCCTCGCGAACAAGTGCGTGGACGTCCCGAACGGCAACAGCGCGAACGGCACGCAGCTGCAGATCTGGACCTGCAACGGCACAGCGGCCCAGAAGTGGCGCGTCGGCTGACGTCGGTACGCCGAAGTAGAGCGCCTGTCCGAGTCTCCCTGGTGACCCAAGGGAGACTCGGACAGGCGCTCTACTTCGGCGAACCGGGTGGGCGGGTCAGAGGGTTGCGCGGACCTCTTCGGTTGCGCGCACCAGGTTGCGGAGGGACTCCTTGGTCTCCGCGTAGGCGCGGGTCTTGAGGCCGCAGTCCGGGTTGACCCAGACCAGGCGCGGGTCGATCGACTTGGCGGCGAGCCGCACGAGCTCGGTCACCTCCTCGACCGACGGCACGCGCGGGCTGTGGATGTCGTAGACGCCCGGCCCGATGCCGCGCCCGTAGCCGGCGTCGGCCAGCTCGGGCACGATCTCCATGCGGGACCGCGCCGCCTCGACCGACGTCACGTCGGCGTCCAGGCCGTCGATCGCGCCGATGACCTGGCCGAACTCCGAATAGCACAGGTGCGTGTGCACCTGGGTCGCGGTGGCGGCCCCGGCGGTCGAGAGCCGGAACGAGCGCACCGACCAGTCGAGGTACCCCGGGTGGTCGGCCCGGCGCAGCGGCAGCAGCTCGCGCAGCGCGGGCTCGTCCACCTGCACGACGCCGATGCCCGCCTCCTCCAGGTCCGTCACCTCGTCGCGCAGCGCGAGGGCGACCTGGTCGGCGGTGTCGCCCAGCGGCAGGTCGTCGCGGACGAACGACCACGCGAGGATCGTGACCGGGCCTGTGAGCATGCCCTTGACCGGCTTGTCCGTGAGCGACGCCGCGTACGCGGTCCACTCCACGGTCAGCGGCGCGGGCCGGGACACGTCGCCCCACAGGATCGGCGGGCGCACGCAGCGCGAGCCGTACGACTGCACCCAGCCGTGCACCGTGGTCACGAAGCCGTCGAGCTGCTCCGCGAAGTACTGCACCATGTCGTTGCGCTCGGGCTCGCCGTGCACCAGCACGTCCAGGCCCAGCTCCTCCTGGAGCGCCACGGTGCTCGCGATCTCGGCGCGCATGGCGGTCGTGTACTCGGCGTCCGACAGCTCGCCGCGCACCCAGGCCGCCCGGGTCGTCCGGATCTCCGCCGTCTGCGGGAACGAGCCGATGGTGGTGGTCGGCAGCGGCGGCAGGTCGAGCTTGGCCTGCTGGGCCGCGGCCCGCTCGGCGTACGGCGCGCGTTCGACGTCGGCGGGGGTCAGGGCAGCGGTCCGCTCGCGCACCTCCGGTACGACGACGCCGGGCGCCTCCGCGCGGGACCGCACCGCGGCCGTCGACTCGGCGAGCGCGTCGGCGACCGCCGTCCGCCCGCCGGTCAGGCCGGTCGCCAGGGTGACGACCTCGGCGACCTTCTGGTCGGCGAACGCGAGCCACGACTTCAGGCCGGCGTCGAGGCGGGGCTCGTCGGCGACGTCGTGCGGCACGTGCAGCAGCGAGGTCGAGGTGCCGACGGCGACCGCGCCGGCCCCGAGAGCCGTCAGGCCCTCCAGCGTGGTCAGGCGGGCGTCGAGGTCGGCACGCCAGATGTTGTGCCCGTCGACGACGCCGGCGACCAGGGTCTTGGTCTTCAGGCCGGCGACGGGGCCGGTGGGGACGGCGCCCTTGACGAGGTCGACGGCGATCGCCTCGACGTCGAGGCCGGCCAGCAGGGCCAGCCCGTCGCCCACCTCGCTGCGCAGGTCGCCGTACGGCGCGGTGACCAGGATCGCGGGACGCTCGGCCGTACCGGTCGCTCCGGTGGCGGGGGAGAGGTCGGTGGCAAGCTGCGCGTAGGCCCGGCGGACGGCGTCCGCCACCTCGTCGAACGGGACGTCGAGCAGGTCGGTGACCAGCGCGGGCTCGTCGAGCTGCACCCAGGGCGCGCCCGCGGCGGCCAGCGCGCGCAGCACGTCGGCGTAGGCGGCGACGACGTCGTCGAGCCGGTCGAGCGGGCGGAAGCCCTCGGGGGCGCCGTCCGCCGGCTTGCTGAGGAGCAGGAACGTCACCGGGCCCACGAGCGCGGGGCGGGTCACGACCGCCTGGCCGCCGTCGGCGGGCCGGGCGAGCTCCGTGAACTGGCGCACCACTCGGTCGTCCACGAACCCGATCGGGGTGTCCGGCCCGATCTCCGGCACGAGGTAGTGGTAGTTCGTGTCGAACCACTTGGTCATCTCGAGCGGCGGCTTGTCGCCCTCGCCGCGGGCCAGCGTGAAGTAGCCCTCCAGGGAGAGTGCGCCCGCACCTTCGCTGGTCGAGCCTGTCGAGACCAGATCCCGGAACCGCTCGGGCACCGCGCCCAGCAGGGCGACGGCGTCGAGCACCTGGTCGTAGAACGAGAACGAGCCGGGGACGGCGGCCGCGCCGTCCAGGCCCAGTCCGGCGAGATGCCGGGCGGTTGCCAGCCGCAGGTCGCGGGCTGTGGTCTCCAGCTCGTCAGTGGTGGTGCGTCCGGCCCAGAACGACTCGACGGCGCGCTTGAGCTCGCGTCGTCGGCCGATGCGCGGGTAGCCCAGGATCGTGGCGTGGGGAAGGTGCGTGAACTCGACTGCCATGCGTATCAGCTCCATCGGACCTGGCGTTAGCACCTTGCCCGGAATTGGCGCTCCGGAGGCAGGTTGCTGCGGTGTCGTTGAGCCAGGACTCTCGACCGCTCTGGATGATTGACCTGGATCGTAAGCGTGACCGCGATGTGAGCGGAAAAGCGTCCACCCCTCAAGACGATCGCATCGTGGCTGGTGAGCGGCCGAAAAGTGTGCCAAGCGGCTGACCATGCGGTTGCTGCCAGGCGAGGCCCCGATCTGGCAGCAGGTGCATGGTCAAATCGGTGCCATAAGCAGAGTTATGACCGCGCGCGGCTGACTCGGCATTCGGTGATGGATGCTGGCGTTCTCCTCACCAAGCACCCCCTCACAGAGAAGGTCGGAACCACCCATGTCGAAGATCCTGATGGTCCTCTCCGCCGCGAACAGCCTGCGCCTGGCCGACGGGACCGCCCACCCCACCGGCTACTGGGCCGAGGAGGTCGCCGCGTCGCACCGCGCGCTGACCGCGGCCGGCGCCACGGTCGACCTCGCAACGCCCGGCGGCGTGCGGCCCACCGTCGACGAGATCAGCCTGGACGAACGGGGCGGCGTGGCCGACGCCGACGCCGCGGAGCACCGGGCCTACCTGGACTCCATCGCGGACGAGCTCGCCCAGCCGCTCGCGCTGGCCGACGTCCGCGCCGACGACTACGACGCGATCTACATCCCCGGCGGTCACGCCCCCATGGCCGACCTCGTGTCCGACGCCGACCTCGGCCGGCTGCTGGTCGCCGCCAACGCGCGGCAGGCGACGGTGGCCGCGCTCTGCCACGGCGCCGCCGCGCTGCTGAGCGCCGAGACCCCGGACGGCGTCTTCGCCTACGCCGGGCGCGCGCTCACCTCCTTCACGGACGAGGAGGAGCGCCAGGGCGGCCTCGGGGACGCCACGCCGTTCCTCGTGGAGACCGCGCTGCGCGAACGCGGCGCCGTCATCAGGACCGGCGCGCCCTGGAGCAGCACCGTGGTCCAGGACGGCAACCTGATCACCGGGCAGAACCCCCAGTCCAGCACCGCGACCGCCGAGGCGGTGCTCGAGGCGCTCGCCGCCCGCTGACGCCCGCCGTCGTGCCGACACGGTTAGCCTGAGCACCAGGCAAGGCTGGGCCACAGCCTCGGGGGACGGATGGTGACGCGCGTGCCGGGACTCGACCTCGTCGCGACGTTCCTGGAGGTCTACCGCACCGGCTCGCTGTCCGCCGCGGCGGAGCGGCTGGGCGTGAGCCAGCCCGCCGTCACGGGTCAGCTCGCGCGGCTCGAGGAACAGCTCGGGGCGCGGCTGTTCGTCCGGTCGCGCAGGGGTGCCGAGCCCACCGAGCGTGCGGTGGCGCTGGCCACCCAGGTGGGCCTGCACGTGGACGGGCTCCGGGCCGCGCTGGGCCCCGCGGACGAGGCCCCTGCGGTCCGGGGGCTCGTCCGGCTCGGCGGTGCGGCGGAGCTGATGACCGTCCGGGTGCTGCCCGCCCTCGCGCCCCTGGTCGCCCAGGGGCTGCAGGTCCGGGTCGCGCTCGGCCTCGGGGACGAGCTCCTGGCCGCGCTGGCCGCCGGGCACCTCGACCTGGTCGTGTCCTCGGTACGCCCCCGGCAGGACGCCGTCGTGGCGACGCCGCTGGTCGACGAGGAGTTCCTGCTCGTGGGCCCGGCGTCGCTGGCCCACACCGTCGACCCGGTGCGGCTCGCCGCCGACCCGGTCGCCGCGCTGTCGCACCTGCCGCTGGTCGCCTACGCGGAGGAGCTCCCGATCGTGCGGCGCTACTGGCGCAGCGAGTTCGGACGGCGGCCGCCCAACACCACGTCCCTCGTGGTCCCGGACCTGCGCGCGGTGCTCGCCGCGGTGATCGCGGGGGCGGGCGTCTCCGTGCTCCCGCGGTACCTCGTCGCGCCTGCGCTGGAGAGCGGGCAGGTCGTCCAGCTCCACCAGCCGGAGGCGCCGCCGCTGAACACGCTGTACCTGGCGGTGCGGCGGGACGCGCCGCCCAGCCAGGCCCTCGCCGCCGTCCACGCACGACTTACCCAGGCCGCCGCCGAGTGGGGAAGCCTCTGACGGGTCACTGCCCGCCGGGTGACCACGCACCTGCTGCCAGACGACGCGTGATCCTGGCAGCAGGTGCATGGTCAGAAAAGTGTGCCAAGCGAGGCGCCCCGGTCAGCCCGGAGCGCCCCGGTCAGCTCCGGGGAGCGGTGGCCCGGCGTCGGCTCGTCGCGGACCAGAGCGCGGTGGCGGCCGCGGCCAGCGTCACGCTGACCACCAGCGGGCCGACGAGTCCCAGCGGGCCGATCGCCAGGCCGCCGAGCACCGGTCCCACGAGGGCGCCCAGGTTCAGCGCGACCGTGGAGTACGCCCCGCCCATGGTCGGGGCGCCCTGGGCGGCCGCCATGCTGCGGGCGATCAGCGTGCCGCCGACCGCGAACGAGAGCGCACCCAGCACCGGGGCGAGCAGCCACACCGCCGACGGGGTCCCCGCGAGAACGGCCCACAGGATCCAGCCCGCGACGAGAACCGGGACACCGATCCCGAGGACCAGGTGCCCGTGCGCGTCGGCGAGCCGTCCGGCCGCCGTGACACCGGCGAACGCACCCAGCCCGAACAGCGCGAGCACCACCGGTACGAGCGCCGAGCCGAGCCCGGCGCCGTCCGTGACGATCGGCGCCAGGTAGGTGAACGCGCAGAACGTCGCGCCGTTCACCAGCACCCCGAGCACGAGGTAGCCCAGCAGGTCGGGGGAGCGGAGCGTGCCGAGCTCGGCGCGGAGATCCACCCGGGCGTGCGGCACGCGAGGACCGGGCCGCCCCGGCGTCAGGACCGCGACGGCGGCCAGCGCGAGCGCCGAGACCCCGGCGATGGCCCAGAGCGCGGACCGCCAGCCCCAGAGCTCGCCGAGGAGGGCCCCGGCCGGGACCCCGGCGATCAGGGCGAGGGTCGTGCCGCTGAGGATCGCGGCGAGCGCCCTGGCCTGCCGGCCGGCCGGGACGATCGCCGTCACGGTCGAGAGTGCGACGGCGAGGAACCCGGCGTTGGCCAGGGCGGCCACGAACCGGCTGACCAGCAGCACCGCGAACTGGTCGGTGAGCGCGCCCGCCGCGTGGGCCGCGACGAAGACCAGCAGGCAGCCGGTCAGGGTCCAGCGCGGTGGCAGACGGCGGCCGAGCGCCGCCGTCAGCGGTGCGCCGACGACCATGCCGACCGCGAAGCCGGAGGTCAGGTAGCCGGCCTGGGCGATGGTGATGCCGAGGTCGGCGGAGATGCCGGGCACGAGCCCGGCGAGGACGAATTCCGACGTGCCTTGCGCGAAGACCGCGACGGCGAGCACGTAGAGCAGAACAGGCATGGATGCCTCCGAAGGAAGGGGGAACGGGTAGGCCTGTGCGGCACTACGGGGCCCTTCGGATGCACGGGAAAGCGGCCGGGCGACGGCTCGGCGGTCTCTACAGGGGCATCTCGGGCTACCGGAGTACCGGCAGCCCGAACCTGGATGCTTCTGGAGACCTCATGTGCCGAGCCTATCCGGCCGCGAGCCGTGCGCCGGAATGCTACCGGGAGCGGCTCCCCGTGTCGGCGGGCGCCAGGTCGCCGTCGGTGGCCGCCGGGCTCGGGTGGCTGCTGGGGCCGGCGCACGACGCCCAGCTGAACTCGCTGTGCACCTGGTACGCCATGCCGTCGTCGGACTTCGCCCAGGCCTCCGCGGTGTACGGGAGCCAGGTGGTCGTGTCGACGATCATGTCGATCCGGGTCAGCTCGCCGCCGCGCACCTGCTCGCTCGGGGGAGTGAACCGGATCCGGACCATGGTCCGGCCGTCCGCCTCCTCCAGCAGGAACTCGTCGTCCAGGCGGTGGTCCCTGCCCTCGAGACCGGACAGGTCAAGGGCTGCCCCGATGGTCGCCAGCTGCAGCACCTCCAGCGGACGAGTGCTCAGCGGCACCGGCTTCGGCGTCCTGGTGTCCGTCGCGGCGGCGCCGTCGATGCGGGTCGCCGACTCCGCGCCGAGCGTGGAGCGGGTCTTCACCTTGCAGCCAGCGCGGGCCACCGCGGGCGCGGTGCGGTCGACCACCTCGGACGGCGTCAGCGCGAGGGTCGGCGACGGGCGCGGCTCGGGGTCGTGGGTCGAGAAGCTGGTGCCGGGCGACGAGCCGGGCGACGAGCCGGGCTGCACGCCGGGCGCCGGCAGGTTCACGACGGTCACCACGACGGCGGCCGCTGCCGCCGCCGCGACGCCCCACACCAGCGCCCGCCCGCGGCGCGCGCGGGACCGGCCGCGCCGGGGCTCCGCGTCGAGGTCGTGCAGGAGGACCACTACGCGCTCGTCCGTCGACCAGCGGTCCTGAGCGGGTCCGTGCGGCTGCTCGGACAGGTGCTCGTCGCCGTCCAGGAGCTCGCGGGCACCGTGCGCGCGTGCCCGCGACTCGGCGTACACGCGCGCCAGGTCGAGCTCCGGGTCGACCCCCCGCAGGGCGCGCCGGGCGCGGGTCAGCTCTTCGTCTTCCACGTCAGGAACCTTCCTCGGTGAGCTGTTCGTAGGCCGCACGCAGACGGCGCCGTGCGCGGTGCACCCGGGTGGCCGCCGTCGCCGTCGTGCAGCCCAGGACCTGGGCGACCTCCGGAGTGGACAGCTCCGCGGCTGCGAGCAGGGCGATCACCTCGCGGTCCGCGGGGCGCAGGAGCGCGAGCGCCCGGCGCAGCTCGTCCAGCTCGCCGACGAGCCGCGCGCCGTCCTGGCCCGCCGGGACCGGGTGCGCGCGGACCCGCTCGACCAGCGCGATGCGCCGCTGCTGGGCGCGCACCTGGTTCGCCATCACGCGGCGGGCCACCCCGAGGAGCCAGGCGCGCGGGTTGTCCGGCAGCTCGCCCTTGCGCCACGCGACGGCGAAGACCTCGGCCACCACGTCCTCCGCCTCGGCGGCCGGGAGCCGCGAGCGCGCGTACCGGTACACGGCGCTCGCGTGCGCGACGAACAGCGCCTCCGTATGGGCAGGCGTGAGGTGGGCAGGCGAGTGCCTGCCCGGTTCGAGGCGCTGTGGCTCGGTGTTCGTGGACAGGGTGGGCTCCGCAGACGAAGAGACGTGCTTCCGACTCAGTGTGTCCGGCAGGACGGTCCCCATGACACCTCGCGGATGTTGTCCACGTCACAGCCCGCCGCTGACATCGCGGCCCGGACCGTGCACACCAACGCTGATGTGACCGTCTCCTTCGTCCGTGCCCGCACCCGGTTCCGCCCGGCGGGCCCCGCCTGTGTCGTCCTCGCCGCGAGCCTGCTCCTCGCGGGCTGTGCCGCAGCGGACCTCAGCAACGATGGCGGCGCGACCGGGACGGAGCCGCAGGCCACCGCGTCCCTCCAGGCAGAGAAGGAACCGCTGGAGAAGCCGGCGGAGAAGCCCGCAGCGAGGCAGGAAGGAGCCGAGGCGCCGCAGACGGAGCCGAGCCCGGTACCGGCCCCCGCGGAGGGTCCCGTTGACGCCCCGGCCCCGCGACCGGCTACCGGCCTCGACCTGACGGAGCACTCGACCAGCGATCCCGAGAGTCCCTGGGTGGTCGTCAACAAGCGCAGGCCGCTCGACCCGATCGACCACGAGCCCGACCTCACCGTCGTGCGCGGGTACCTCGTCCGGACGGATGCCGCCCGCGACGTCGCCGCGCTGCTCGACGCCGCCGACGCCGACGGTGTGCGCCTCACCCTGCGCAGCGCCTACCGGGGATATCCCAAGCAGGTGGAGGTGTACGAGGGGTGGGTGGCGCAGCTCGGCGCCGAGCGGGCGGACGACGTGTCGGCTCGCCCGGGATACAGCGAGCACCAGACGGGTCTCGGGGTGGACGTCGGTGGCACCACCCGGCCGGCGTGCGACTTCGAGGCCTGCTTCGGCGAGACCGTGGAGGGTCGCTGGGTCGCCGAGCACGCCGCCGAGTTCGGCATGGTGGTGCGGTACACGCGCCAGAACAGCGCGGTCACTGGCTATGCCCCCGAGCCCTGGCACCTGCGCTGGGTCGGCCGGGAGCTGGCGGCGCACATGCGGGCCACCGGCGTCACGACCCTGGAGGAGGCCTTCGACGTGCCGGGCGGGGACTACGCCGACTGAGTCCGGCGGTAGGAGGGCTTGACCCTGCCCCTGCGGCAACCCTGCATCCTGCGTGCATGACGACCGCAGTCAGCACGACCGCAGGCAGCAGGAGGAGACTGGCCACATGCTGACGATCAGCCAGCTCGCGTCGTACGCCGGGGTGACCACGCGCGCCGTCCGGCACTACCACGCCAAGGGCCTGCTGCCGGAGCCCGGGCGCGACCACTCGGGCTACCGGCGGTACGACGCCCAGGCCGCCGTGGACCTCATCCGGATCAGGGTCCTGGCGGAAGCCGGTGTGCCGCTCGCGAGGGTGCGGGAGCTGCTGCGCGCCGGGACGGACGAGTTCGCGGCCGCCGTCGCCGAGATCGACGCGCGGCTCCGTGCGGAGATCGACGAGCGGGAGCGGCACCGGGAGCGGATCGCCAGGCTCGCCGCGGGCGACAGCCTCGCGCTGCCGCCCGAGGGCGCGGCCTACCTGGACCGGTGGCGCGAGCTCGGCCTCCCCGAGCGCGTGGTCGAGATCGAGCGCGACAGCTGGATCCTCACCCTCGCGGTGCTGTCACCGGAGCAGGTCGCCGGGGCGATGGAGCTGAAGGGCAGGCTGCTGGACGACGAGCAGTTCGTCGAGACCCTGCGGCGGCTCAGCGCGGCGGTCGACTGGGCGCCCGGCGACCCACGGCTGCCCGCCCTGGCGGACCAGGTGGCCGCGATGCTCGACGAGCACGCCGGCTGGTCCGACGGTTCGGCGAGCGAGATGGAGGCGGGGCTCGTCGACCTCTTCGACTCGCTGGCCCTCGACTCCTTCCCCGCCGGCCGCCGCCTGGAGCAGCTGCTGGAGGAACGCGGCTGGTCGGGCTGGACCCGCCAGCAGCGCACGGGCTGAAGCTCGCCCGTACCTGTCAGAACGGCAGCCAGACGACGGCCGCGAGAGCCGCGAGGTAGAGGGCCTGCTCCGCGAGGCGCCGTCCGACCGGGGTGGCCGGCCTGCCGCCGAACAGGACGCCCCGCCGGGCCGCGGAGATGTTGGCCGGCGTCATGGCGAGCGTGAGGAGCCCGAGGCAGATCGCGGCCGCGGGCGCCGTCGCGGGGACGAGCAGGCCCACAGCTCCGGCCAGCTCCAGGACCCCCGTACCGGCGACGAGCAGGTCGGGGCGGGGGAGCCCGGGCGGCACCATGCGTTCCAGGTCCTGGCGTACCCGGGGGATGAGCCTGCCGGACGCCGCGAGGAGGTAGACCGCCGCGGCGCCGACGCGGGCGGCGTCGTGCCAGGAGTCGAGGGCGGGTACCGCGACGAGGCCGAGCAGGCGCGCCACGGCGGTGGCGCCGAGCAGGAGGACGGGAAGCGGGACAGGCATGACGGCCCAATCTTGACGGCGACAAGTTCGAGCGACACTCCACCACCCGCGGTGCTATCTTGTCAATGGATAGATTGGTCGAGGATCGGGAGCGGGATGAGCTACCACCACGGAGACCTGCGGCGGGCGATGACCGCCGCGGCCGCGACAGCCGTCGCCGAACGGGGACCGGCCGGGCTCAGCCTGCGCGAGCTGGCCAGGATCGCCGGCGTGTCCCACGCCGCGCCCGCACACCACTTCGGCGACAAGGCCGGCGTGCTCACGGCGGTCGCCACCGAGGGGTACACCCTGCTCGCCGACGCCCTGAAGGAGGCCGGCGACGACCTGCTCGCGGCCGGCATCGCGTACGTGCGGTTCGCCGTCGACCACCCCGGACACTTCGCCGTCATGTTCGACCGCAGCCTCCTGCACGCCGACGACGCCGGCCTGCGCGCGGCCGAGCAGGCGTCCGCGGCGGCGCTCGCGGGTCTCGCGCCCGACGCCGACGCCTCCCGTGCCGCCTGGTCCGTGGCGCACGGCTTCGCGAGCCTGTGGCTCTCGGGTGCGATCTCCGGGCCGGACGTCGTCGCGGCCGCCGAGCCCGTCCTCCGCCGGATGGCGCCCCCGCGCGGGCAGGGTCGCGGATAGAGTTCGGACCGTGCGGCTGGATCCGTTACCCGACGTGTCCGCCTGGACCCACAGCGGGGTCCGGGCAGGCTTCGAGGTGCTCTTCGCGGAGCCGGTGGCGGACGGATACCTGCTCCGCGGGCACACCACCGCCGTCGAGGGGCCGCAGGCGTGGTCCGTCGGGTACCGGATCGAGGTCGACCCGCAGTGGTGCACCCGCCGGGCCGAGGTGCGGGCGGTCTCGGCCGTCGGGACCGTCCGGACGACCCTCGACCGGACCGGGCAGGGCGACGACGCCCGGTGGATCGTCGACGGCGTCCCGCGCCGCGACCTCGACGGCTGCCTCGACGTGGACCTCGAGTCGTCGGCCGTCACGAACACGCTGCCGGTCCACCGGCTCGATCCCGCACCGGGGGAGCCGCACGAGGTGCCCGCAGTCTTCGTCCGGGCGGGGGACCTGGGGGTCGAGCGGCTCGAGCAGGAGTACCGGCTCCGGAGCCGGACGCCGACGGCGATCCGGTTCGACTACGCGTCGTCGACCTTCGACTTCGAGTGCGTGCTCACCTACGACGCGTCGGGCCTGGTCCTGAAGTATCCGGGGATCGCGGTCCGGGAGCGTTGACGCGGGGATCGGCCGGGGCCCGACCGGCGTGAGCAGGTCGCCGACCGGTGAGACGCGAGTTCCAAAATGTCCCAGTATGGGTGATGATGTTCCCACCACCTATCACCAGGGGAATATCGTGACCGCGACCACCTCCCGGGCCGCAGCACTCTCGGACGTGCCCACGTCCACACCGGCTCTCGTCGCCTGCGACGTCGAGGGCACGCTCGTGCGTGCCGGACGGCGGCCGACCGGCGCGGTGCTCGATGCGATAGCCGCCGTGCGCGCCGCCGGGCACCATCTCGTGGTCGCCACGGGCCGGTCGCTGTCGGGCGCCGTGCAGGCGGCCCGCCAGCTCGGGATCGGCGACGGCTGGGTCGTCGCGGCGAACGGCGCGGTGACGGCGCGGCTGCGGCCGGACGGGTACTCCGTCGTCGACGTCACCGCCCTGGACGCGGGGCCCGTGTGCCGGCTCGTCGCCAGGACGCGGCCCGACCTGCGGATCGCCGCGGAGGTGGTCGGCACCGGGTACCGCGTGACCAGGCGGTTCCCCGACCGCCTGCTCAACGGGCACCAGGAGGTGCTGGGCGCGCTGGAGGAGATCTGGGCGCGTCCGACGCCGCGGGTCGTGGTGTACGGGCAGTGGGCGCTGCGGCTCGCGCCGGCGCTGCGCGCGTCGGGCGTCACCGCGGTCGCGGCTCGCGTGGACTGGGTGGACGTCACCGCTCCCGAGGTCACCAAGGCGACGGCGCTCGAGCGCATCCGCGTCGAGCTGGGGGTCGCGTCCTCCCGGACGGTCGCCCTCGGCGACGGCGAAAACGATCTCGAAATGCTTCGGTGGGCGGCCCTGGCGATCGCGATGGGGCACGCGCCGGCGACGGTCCGCGCCGTCGCCGGCCGGATCACGGGCACGGTGGACGAGGACGGCGCCGCGGCCGCGCTCGTCGACGCGCTCCGGCTGCCGACCGCCTGATCGCGGGACCGTCCCGCTCGCCGCGCCCGCCGCGCGGCGTTGGGTGAGGATGTGCGCATGGCGCACGCTCACTCGCACGGTTCGGCCGGCCCAGCCGCGCCACGCACGACGTTCCTGCTGGTCGTGACCCTGGTGTCCGCCCTTCTGGTGACCCTGGCCGGGCTCTGGCTGCTGTGGCCGAACGCCGGGGACGTGCCCGACCGGGTGCCCGCGCGGGCCGAGGGCACCTCGTTCGTCGACGTGACCGTCACCGGGCCCGCCGACCCCACCACCGGGAGCATCCCCGTCGAGCTCCCCGGCGGCGAAGCGTCCCGGATGCAGTCGCCCGGGCCGTCGGTCCCGCTCGCCGAGGGGGACCGGATCACCGCCGTCGACATCTCCGCGGTCTCGCAGCCCGGCGTCGACCCGCTGGTGTTCCTGGACTTCCAGCGTGAGCTGCCGATCGCGCTGCTGGCGATCGTCTACGCCATCGTCGTGCTGCTGGTCGCGCGCTGGCGCGGGCTGGCCGCCATGGCGGGGCTGGGGCTCGCGTTCGTGGTGCTCCTGGGCTTCACCATGCCCGCGCTGCTGGCGGGGGAGTCCGCCATCGGCGTCGCGCTGGTGACGTCGTCCCTGGTGATGTTCGTGACGCTGTACCTGGCGCACGGCCTGTCGGCCCGCACCTCGACGGCGCTGCTCGGCACGCTCGTGGGCCTCGCGCTGACCGCCGGGCTCGCCGCCTGGGCGTCGGGGGCCGCGCAGATCACCGGGACGAACGACGAGATGTCGGCGTTCCTGCCGTCCAGCGCGCCGGGCGCCGACCTGCGTGGGATCGCGCTGTGCGGCATCGTCCTGGCCGGGATGGGCGTGCTGAACGACGTGACCATCACCCAGGCGTCCGCGGTGTGGGAGCTGCGGGCCGTCGCGCCCGCGGCGTCGCGCTCCGAGCTGTTCACCAGCGCCATGCGGATCGGCCGCGACCACATCGCGTCGACCGTCTACACCATCGCGTTCGCCTACGTCGGTGCCGCGCTGCCGCTGCTGATGCTGGTCTGGCTCGTCGACCAGTCGCCGGCCACCGCGCTGACCTCCGGCGAGATCGCCGAGGAGGTCGTGCGCACGCTCGTCGGCTCGATCGGTCTGGTGCTCGCCATCCCGATCACCACCGCCATCGCGACGCTCACCGTCCCCGGGCCGGCGGGGGAGGGTTCGACGACGCCCGAGCCGGCCTCCGACCCGGAGCTGATGGCGCCCGTGTCCGAGGCGTGGGCCGTGGGGCCCGCTCCCGGGACGACGGCGACCTGACGGTCACGGCGGTGCTGCCCACGTTCTGCTCCAGCGCCCGCAGGAGCGACGCCGCCTCGTCGCGGCGCGCCGGGTCGAGGTCGCCCGCCGTCGCCCGCTCCAGCCGGGCCCAGATCTCGGCGACGCGCGGCCGCAGGGCCAGGCTCGCGGGCGTCGGCTCCACCAGGGTGACGCGCCGGTCGTCGGGTCCGGGCCGACGGCGGACGAACCCCGCCCGCTCCAGCCGCTGGACCGTCCGCGTCATCGACGCCGAGTCCGTCGCGACGTGCTCGGCGAGGTCCGTCTGCCGCTGGGGTCCGTGCTCCCAGAGGAACATGAGCAGCAGCTCCTGGCCCGGATGGAGACCGAGCGGGCGCAGCAGGTCCGCGGCGAGCGCCCGGTGCGCCCGCGCGAGCGAGAAGATCGCGAGGCTGAGCGGTCCGGCTGAAGCGTTCGACTCACTGTCCGGGGCAGGTGCCATGCGCTCCATCGTAGGACTCGGTGCCGGGACGGTCGCAGGGACGGCGTCTGGCGGAATAGCGGAGACGGTTGCCGAGGTTACCTGTCCCGAACAGTGAAATCGGCGAGCCTCCGGTTCGGATGCCTGCCGGAGACGAAGGAGAACGTGATGCGCGCAGTGGTCTTTGACGAGTTCGGCGACCCCGAGGTCCTGCACCTGGGCGAGGTGCCGGAGCCGGAGACCGGTCCCGGTCAGGTCCGCGTCCGGGTGGAGGCCGTCGGCCTCAACACGTTCGACGGGAAGGTCAGGTCGGGCGCCATGGAGACCGCGTTCCGCACGCGGCTCCCGGCGGTCCCCGGCCTCGAGGTGGCGGGCATCGTCGACCAGGTGGGGGCCGACGTCGCCGGGGTCGCCGTCGGGGACCGGGTCGCCGGGCCGGCCGGTCGCGGCGCCGCGGAGCTCGCAGTCCTGCGCGTCTGGGCGCCGGTGCCCGACGGGATGGCGGCCACCCAGGCGGCGGCGCTGCCCGTGGTCGCCGAGACCTCCCGGCGCGCGCTGCGGATCCTGGACCTGAAGCCGGGGGAGACGCTGCTGGTGCACGGCGCGAGCGGCGGTGTCGGTGGGCTGGCGACGCAGCTCGCTGTGGCGGCGGGCGTGCGCGTGATCGGCACGGCGTCGGAGGCCGGCCAGGAGCGTGTCGCGATGTACGGCGCCACGCCCATCGTCTACGGCGTGGGGATCGTCGACTGGGTCCGGGCGCTCACGCCCACCGTCGACGCGGTGCTCGACGCCGCGGGCAAGGGCGTCCTGCCGGACAGCATCGAGCTGCGGGGCGGCACCGACCGAGTGCTGACCCTCGCCGACCCGGCGGCCCACGAGCTGGGCGTCGAGTTCTCGGAGCAGTCCGAGCACTCGGCAGAGGTCCTCGCGGAGGTCATGGGGCTGGTCGCCCGCGGTGAGCTCTCCGTGCCGGTCGCGAAGGTGCTGCCCTTCGCCGACGCGGCACGGGCCCAGAGACTGGTCGACGGCGGTCACGCGGGCGGCAAGGTCGTTCTCGTGCCGTGACGGATCCGGTGCTGTGCCGAACTGTTCGGTCTGGCTGACCTTGCGGCGCGTCCACGTACGCTCGCACCGTGAGCACACCGCAGCCGGTCGAGGTCCCGCAGGCACTGGCCGCCTCGTATGCCCGGAGCTTCGGCGACGAGGGGCGCGCCTGGCTCGCCGGGCTACCGGCGCTGGTCGCCGATCTGCTGGACCGGTGGGAGCTCGTCCGGGACGGTGCGGCCACCGCCGGAGAGGCCTCGCTCGTGCTGCCGGTACTGGGGCGGGACGGCACGCGTGCGGTCCTCAAGCTGCAGCTGCGCCGCGCCGAGACCGAGGCCGCGCTCATCGGGCTGCGCACCTGGGACGGAGCCGGCGTCGTGCGGCTGCTCGATCACGACCCCGGCAGCGGCACGATGCTCCTCGAGCGGCTCGACGGCGCGCGTACCCTCACCTCGGTCGAGGACGACCACACGGCGATCCAGACCCTCGCCGAGCTGCACGCGCGGCTGGTCGCCGTCCCGGCGCCACCCGAACTCAGGAGCCTCGGCGACGTCGCGGCCGCGATGCTCGAACAGGTTCCCCGATCCGTGACGAGGCTGGTCGATCCGACGGACAGGCAGGTGCTGCTCGGCTGGGCCGCGGTCGTGGCCGAGCTGGTCGACGAGCCCGGCGACCGGATGCTGCACTGGGACCTGCACTACGGCAATGTGCTCGCCGGCGAGCGCGAACCGTGGCTCGCGATCGACCCGGAGCCCCTAGCCGGGGACCCGGGCTTCGACCTGTGGCCGGCCCTGGACAGCCGGTGGGCCGACGTCGTCGTCGCGAGCGGCGACCCACGGCGCGTGGTGCGGCGACGCTTCGACCTGCTCACCGAGGTCCTCGGGCTCGACCGGTTCCGGGCGACGGGCTGGACGCTGGGGCGGCTGCTGCAGAACGCCCTGTGGGACGTCGAGGACGGCGCCACCGCACTGGCGCCCGCCTCCGTCGTCATGGCGGACGCGCTGCTCGACCGCGACTGACCCTGCGTCGCTCGGCGCCAGGGACCCGGCGATGCGCGCTGCCTCCGCCGGCAAGGCATACCCGGTTGGCGGGTGCCGGCTGGGCTGAACTGTGTCCGGCTGGGCACCGGGTATGCGGGCTGAACTGAATTGTTCAGCCTGGCTGAACTTGGCAGGGCTGAGGCGAACGCAGATCAGGAAACCTGGCACCTCCCCGCCGGGTCTACCTTGCCGCCGGGTTCGCCTTGCCGCTTGGCACCTCGGTACTGGGTTCACCGTCCCGCCGGGTTCACCGATCGGCCGGCGCCGGACCGGCGTCAGGCGCGTGCGGCCTCGCGGACCAGGCCCTCCAGCTCGGCGGCCAGGAGGCGCTCGCCGTCGAGCCCCATGGTGCCGAACGCGCCGACGATCTCCAGGGACACGAGCCCGTGCACGCGGTACCAGGTGGACAGGGCGAGCCGGAGCGTCGCCGGTGCAGCCTCCGCCGGAAAGTCGACGGACCTGCCCCAGCGGGCCAGATCCAGGTCGAGCACCGATCCCTCGGCGTGGCCGCCTGCGTCGCCCGTGTCGCCTGCGATCTCCTGGAGGGTCGTGACCAGGGCGACCATGCTCTGGCTGATCGCACCGACGCTCTCCAGGGGGTCCACCGCCTCGCGCCGGCTGCCGGTGAAGAGCATCGAGTACCGGCGCGGGTGGTCCAGGGCCCAGCGGCGCCAGGCACCCGTGATGGCGGCCAGCCGGTCCGCCGGGGAGCGGTCCTGCGCCTGTCGTACCGCGGTCTCGACGGCGGTGCCCAGGTCGGCGTACCCGGCCAGGACCAGGGCGTCGAGCAGCGCCTCGCGGGACGCGAAGTAGTGGTAGAGCGCGGGCGGCGTCATGCCTACCGCCTTGCCGACCGAGGCGAGCGACAGGCCGTGCGCGCCACCGTCGTCGACGAGCCCCAGTGCCGCCTCGACGATCTCGTCGACGGTCTGCCGCCGGAGCCGTTCGCGCCGGGTCAGGGGCCGGGTGTCGTCGTCCTCGGACATGTCGCGAGCCTAATGCCAAAGGCAGGTGCTGACGCGGCGCCCACCTGGCACGATGTCGCCCATGACGGCGAAGAGCGCGCATGTGGACGTCGCCCCCGCGGGCGGTGCCCGGTGAGCCGGGTCTGGTTCGTGACGGGCGCGAGCCGCGGACTCGGCCGCGCCGTCGCCACGGCGGCTCTGGAGCGCGGCGACCGGGTGGCGGCGACCGCGCGCGACGTCGCCGCGCTGGACGGCCTGGTGGCCGAGCACGGCGACGCCGTCCTGCCGCTGCGCCTGGACGTGACCGACCCGGCCCAGGCGACGGCCGCGGTGCGGGCGGCCGCCGACCGGCTCGGCCGCATCGACGTGGTCGTGAACAACGCGGGCCACGGGCTGTTCGGGTACGTCGAGGAGATCACGCCCGACCAGCTGCGCGAACAGATGGAGGTCAACCTCTTCGGCGTGCTGCACGTGACCCAGGCCGCGCTCCCGGTGCTGCGGGCGCAGGGTTCGGGGCACGTGGTGCAGGTGTCCAGCTCCAGCGGCGTCGCCGCCTGGCCGGGGCTCGGGGGCTACAGCGCGTCGAAGTGGGCGCTGGAGGGCCTGTCCGAGTCGCTCGCCCAGGAGGTGGCCGGGTTCGGGGTCCGGGTCACGCTCGTCGAGCCCGGACCCGTGGACACCGCCTGGCGTGGTGAGTCGGCGGTGCGCGCCGAGCCGCTGCCCGCGTACGACGCGCTGCGGGCGTCCGCGTGGCATCCGCCCGGCTCGTCGTCCCCGGCGGACGTCGCCCGGGTGGTCCTCGCCGTGGTCGACGCGGACCAGCCGCCGCTGCGGATCCTGGTGGGCGACCTGGCGGCGGACGCCGTCCTGCCCCTGACCGAGGAGCGGCTGGCGGGCTGGCGACGCTGGGAGGACCTGGGCCGGTCCGCGGGCTGACGGCCCGTCGACAAGCCAGGTCCTGACCGGATCAGCCGGCCGAGGGAGCCCGCCAGCCCGGCAGGAGGCGTTCCAGGGCGTCGGCCAGCGAGATGGAGTCGCCGTCCTTGCCTCCCGCGCCGAGCAGCAGCGGCGGACGGCGCGGCTCCGGCCGCACCCCGCGCACCCGGTCGAGCAGCCCGATGGGCGCGGTGAGCACGTAGAAGTCGCCGTCGGTACTGATGCCGGACGTGCGGTCCACGCGCAGGTACCAGCCCTGCAGCGGCGTGCGTGCGGTGCCGCGGCCGCCGTAGCCCTGCACCTGCAAGTCCTCGGCAGGCAGCCCGGCGTCCCGGGCCGCGGCCACGAACTCGCGCAGCAGGGCCTCGGCGCGGGTGTGCTCGGCGTCCTGCCGCGCCTGGAGCCGCTCGGCCTGCAGCCGGACCGCTTCCGCCCGCTGCTGGGACCACTCGTCGTCGCGCATGGCAGGAAGTGTGTCAGAGCAGGAAGGCGTCAGAGCAGCTGCAGCGGCGTGCGGTACTCCGGGACGACCACCTCGGTACCCGGCGACAGCCGCCGGATCTGCTCGGTGAGGCGGGCCATCCGGTCGCGCGTGCTCTCGCTCGCCAGGGGCGGGTTCGCCAGCGGTGACTCGAAGTCGTCCCAGTGCACGAGGACCACCTGGCCGGGGTTGTCCAGGGCGGCCAGGAGACGGCCCGCGTAGTCGGCGGTGACGTCGGTGCTCGGCACCGGCAGTGCCACCGTGTCGACGCGCAGCCCGCGCAGCGCCTGGTCGTCGTAGTCGCTGCCGCCGAGCAGCAGCACCGACCGGCCCTGCGGCGAGCGCAGCAGGTAGGACAGGGTGTCGCCCTCCGGCAGGTCCGCGATCGTCCGTGGCCTCGCGGGCACCGTCGTGTGCAGGCCGGGGAAGAGGAGCGCGCCGGACGCGGTGCGGCTGTGCAGAGCGGGCACCACGCGCATGACCAGGTCCCCGAGGTGCATCTCCTCGCCGCCGCGCACCACCGCGAGCTGCTTCTGCGGCACGCCCATGGCGAGGGCGAGGTGGTACCCGGTGAGGGTGGTGAACACGGTGGCCCCGCGGGTGCGGGCCAGGTGCGGCACGTCGGCGAAGTGGTCCCAGTGCGTGTGCGTCACCAGGATCGAGCCGACAGCGCCCTCCGGCGTCCCGGGTGCGCCGAGGACCGCGTCGAGCGCTGCTGGGTCGACGCGCAGGCGCGTGGTCGCACTGAACTTTCCGGCGGCGAGCCCGGTGTCGAAGCGAGTCACGTACGGGTCGAGCAGGACGGTCGTGGTGGGTGTGCGGATCCGCCAGCCAGAGGTGCCGAGCCAGGCGAACGAGGCGAAGCCGGCCGGGGTCTCCGAGGACTGCGCGGTGGTCGCGGCCGGTACAGGGACCGCTGGCTGGTCGGCGGCGAGGGCCCGGGCACCGGTCACCCCGCCCAGCACGCCGAGGGCCGCCCCGGCGCCGGTCAGCAGGGTGCGGCGGCTGAGCGCGCGCTTCGAGGTCGTGGGGTTCGTCATGCGGCACACCCTCGCGGGACGCCGCGACGAGAGTCAAAGAGTCTTGCGGACGTGACCCGAGACGTTTTTGATATGGGTCGCGGCTAGGCTCCGGGCGTGGACCTCCTGAAGCATCTCGGCTTCTTCAAGGCGGTCGCGGACGTCCGGCACTTCGGCAACGCGGCGGCCGACCTCGGCATGACGCAGCCCCCGCTGTCGCAGGGCATCCGCCGGCTGGAGCGCCACCTCGGGGTGCGGCTCTTCGACCGGGACGCGCGCGGCGTGCGGATCACCGCGGCCGGACGCCGGCTCCTGCCCGCCGCGCGCGACCTGCTCGACGCCGCCGACGACCTCGTGTCCACCGCCCGCGACCTCGCCCTGCCCGAGCAGGTCCGCCTCGGTATCGCGGCCGACCTGGAGGACGGCGTCCCGCACCTGCTCCGCGCGCTCGCCGCACCTCCGCCTCCGTTGGTCGAGCCTGTCGAGACCTCCCGCACCGCCGGGACCTCGATCGCGCCCACCGTCGCGGGTAGCGTCGAGCTGGTCGACCTCCTGCGGGACGGCCTGCTCGACGTCGCCGTCGTGCGGCATCCGGGTGTGCTCGACGGGCTGACGGCGGGCCCGGTGCTCGTGGTGCCGACCCGGCTGGTCCAGGCCGACGTGCGCCTGCCCCTCGCCGTCCCGCCCCGGCACCACCAGCCGCCCGCGCACGACCAGCTCGTCGATGCGCTGCGGCGCGCGGGGCACAGCGGCGAGGTGGTCGAGGCGCGGGACGCGGCCCAGCGCCGGGCGCTGGTCGCGGCCGGACTGGCGGCGGGCGTCGTCCCGATGTTCCAGGGCCCGGTGCTTCAGGACGAACCCGGGGCCTCGGGGGCGGCGGCGGACGGTCCAGCGGGACCGCCGCTCCGGCTGCGGGTGGTCCTGCCGCTCGCGGCGCAGCGGCGGCCGGAGATCGACCACGAGGCGGTAGCCGACGCGATCCGCGCGGCGCTGAGCCCGGCGTCGTCCCCGACGTCGGCCCCGACGTCCGACCCGACGTCCGACCCGGCGTCCGACCCGGCACGGCGCACACCGCACGGCGTCGCCGGATGAGCGCTCCCGAACCGGCCGTGATCGCCGCGCTGCGGGCGGTGGCGCGCGACGCCGGCGTCACGGCCCGCGTCCACGCGACACGCCTGACGGGCCCGCCCGGGACCGTCGCGCTCGACGACACGGAGCCGGTCGCCATCGCCTCCCTCTACAAGCTGCCGCTCGCGCTCGTCTGGGCCGACCTCGTGACGGCCGGGCGCCTCGCCGCGGAGGCGCCGGTGCGGCTGCCGGCGTCGTCCCGCATGCCGGGCCCCACGGGTGTGGCGATGCTGCTCGACGACGTGGTGCTGACCGCGCGCGACGCCGTACGCCTCATGCTCGCCGTGTCCGACAACGCCTGCGGCGACGCGCTGCTGGCGCTCGTGGGGCGCGAGCGCACGCACGAGCGGCTGGCGGAGCTGGGCCTGCCGGCGACCCTGGTGCGGCAGGGCTCCGCCGACGAGACGCGGGCGCTCCTGCGGGACACCGGCGCCACGACCTGGGCCGGCGCGCAGCGGGCCCTGGCCGACCCGGACCACGCGGCCGGGACCAGCCAGTACGACCCGGCGCTCGCGAGCGCCGCCACCGCAGCCGAGCTCGCTCAGGTCCTGCGCCTCCTGTGGTCGCGCCGCGGCCCGGCCCACGACCTGGTGCGGGACGCGCTCGCGCACCAGGCGTGGCGGCACCGGGTCGGCAGCGGGTTCCCGCACGACGACGTGGCGCTGCACGGCAAGACCGGGACCCTCGGCAGGCTGCGGCACGAGGCGGCGGTGGTCGGGTTCCCGCACGAGCACCCGGTGGGTGTCGTCGTGCTGACCTGGGCCGCCCGGCCGGAGCGGCACCTGCCGGGTGTGGACGCCGCGATCGGCGAGCTGGCCCGCCTCGCGACAAGGCCGCTGCGGATGCCCGACGACGAGACAGGGTGACGAGGTACCACAGCGAAGCAGGGTCGGGACAACCCACCGCCCAGGACGTGAGCCAGCCAGATTCTCCCGGGGCCGCGTCCTGACCAGCATGGACGTATGACCGAAACCAAGCTCCGCACACTGTCAGCGGCCGCCTTCGCGCTCGCCGTCCTCGCCGGGATCGCCGAGGGCGCCGTCTCCGTCGCGGCCATCCACGCCCAGCAGGGCATCGACGGCGCTCTCGTCACCCAGATGGCCCTCCGCGGCCTGATCTTCGCCGCGGCGCTCGTGTGCGCCTGGTACCTGGCGGCCGGACGTCGCTGGGCCTGGTGGGCGCTCCTGGCCGGCCTCGGCGTGCTCGGCCTGGCCTCGATGGTCGTGCCCATGGCGGCTGACCTCGCCGGCGGCGCGAGCTGGTACCACACGCTCGGGGGCGACGTGTCGCCGGTGATGCCGGCGATCCGCGTGCTGCACATCGGCTTCGTGGTGGCCGGCGTCGTGACCATGCTGCAGCCGCGCGTGCGGCTGAGCCTGGACGGGGCCGGGCGCCCGGACCGCGTCGCGGCGGCCCGAGCGCCCGGTCACGCCTGATCGGCGGGGGAGTCGGGCCGGCTCAGGGCCGGCGGAGGAACTCGCTCACCGCGGCGAGGAACTCGACCGGCGCCTCGTCGTGCACCATGTGGCCCACGCGGATCTCGACGAGCCGCCCGTCGGCGACACCCGCCGCGAAGTCCACGAGGTCCGCCTGGTCGACGCTGCTCGCGGGGCCGCCCGCCACGACCAGGACGGGGACGTCGATCCGTAGCCCGGCGGCCCACCACTCGGGGTCGGGCTCGCTGCGCTCGGCGCGCAGCGCGTTGACCAGCGGCCAGTCGAACGGCACCGGGTGGTCCGGCTTCTCGAACGGCTCGAACGCGGGCCCGCCGGGGCGGACCGGGGTGGCGTCCTCCAGGACGAGGCGCGTCACGCGCCCGGGGGCGCCGTCGGTCAGGAGCGTGGTCACCAGGGCGGCGGTCGCGGCCCCCATCGAGTGCCCGACGACGGTGATCGCGGCCGGCGCCGGTGCCAGCGCGTCGCAGAACGCGACGGCGTCGGCGGCCAGCAGCTCGTAGCCGTACGTGCCGGGACGGTCGCTGTCGCCGTGGCCCCGCGCGTCGGGCGCGAGGACGTGATAGCCGAGGGCCGCGAGGTCGTCCAGCAGGGGGTCCCAGGAGAGCGAGCTCTCGCCGAGGGCGTGCAGCAGGAGCAGCGGGGGCGCCGCCGGGTCGCCCGCCTCGCGGTACGCGAGGCGCAGCTCGCCGACGTCTACATGGTGGACCGGGTGAAAAGGCGCGATCGTCATCCGCGCAAGTATGCCGACCCGGCGCGGGTCCCCGCGACGAACCGCACGGACCCGCGCCGGCTCCGGCCCGGCCAGTGACGGCCCGGCCAGAGACGGTCAGTGGTGGTGGTGCTCGCCCGCCGTCACCGGCGTCGCACCCGGACGGCCCCACTGGACGGCGGGCCGCCCGCCGTTCCAGCTGTTCCCGACGCCGTCCTCGTCAGCACGCCAGAACCAGCCCGGTGCCTTGCCCTCCGGCCAGCCCTCGGGGTAGTCCTGCCAGGCCTCGATGCGGCCTCGTGCCGTCATGTCGAGCAGGGCGAGCGCCGGCATGGTCGCCTCGGCCCCGCGTCCCGTGACGGTGTTGGTGAGGAACACGTGGTCCCCCTGGCGCAGGAAGGACACCCAGGTGCCGAAGTCGTCGCCGGCCACCGTCTCGTCGTCGGAGTCGAAGACCGAGTACCAGTCCTGCGGGTACCCCATGAACTCGATGAACGGCGCCAGCTCGGCGTACGGCGCCTTCGCGAACACCGCGAACGACACGCCCCGCGCCCTCAGGTACGCCGGGTCCTGCACCGCGTAGTAGGTCATCGTGCAGCCAGGGCACTGGTTCTCGAACGGCTCGCCCAGGTGCCACATGTGCTTGTAGACGATCAGCTCCTCGCGGCCCTCGAACAGGTCCAGCAGGGTGGTCGGCCCCTCCGGGCCGACGACGACCGCCGCACCGTCGACCTCGGCCATCGGCAGCCGGCGCCGGGCCGCCGCGATCGCGTCACCCTCGCGGGTGTGCGCCTTCTCGCGCACCAGCAGCTCGTCGCGCGCCGCCTGCCAGGCCTCCCGGTCGACGACGGGCGGGACGGCGGCCGTACCGGCCTGGTCGGTGTGGCTCTCGTGCGTTGCGGTCATGACGTCTCCTCGTTGGCCGTGATGTCGGTTCCCTCTCCGGGAGTACTGACGACCGGCCGGACAAAAGATCATCGGTCGGGCGCCCACCACTTCGACGAACGGCCCCGCCGCAGATCGACACCGCTACCGCAGCGCCGCCGAGACGATCTCCAGCGCCTCGGCCCGGCCGATCCCGAGCGCGCGGACCGTCTCCGCGTACGTGGAGGCCGCGCCCTGGGCGAGGGAGAGGCGCTGGTCGCCGGCCGCGCTCACGAAGGTCCCGGCCCTGCCGCGGGTCTCGACCAGGCCCGCGGCCTCCAGCTCGCGGTACGCGCGCGCCACGGTGTTGACGGCGATCCCGAGCTCCGCCGCGAGCGCCCGCACCGTCGGCAGCCGCGTGCCGACGGGCAGGGTCCGGTCCGCCATCTGCTGCGCGAGCGTGGTGCGCACCTGCTCGAAGGGCGGGACGGGGGAGTCGGCATCGATGCTGATCACGCCACCCACAGTACAAGAGCCACTCCTCCGCGACGCGGGGATCGTCGCCCCGGCGGGGCTGATTCTCGAACCACAACCGGGGGGTCGCCACGGCCCACGCCCGATGGTAGACATGTGAGACATTTCTGGAGCATGGGAGTCACCATGACCGAGCTGTACGAGATCAAGGACGACGACGGGACGGTGCTGGAGGTGCTCGGCGCCGACGACGAGCCGGCGGGCGACGGCGGCCGCCCCACCGGCGAGACACCCGGCGACGTCGATCCCACCGACGCATCCGGCACCGTGCCCCTGGCCACGCCGAGCATCGCGTCGCGCGCCTCGTGGGGCGCTCGGTATCCCGACGGCGACCTCACCCTGCGCGGCCTGGCGGTCGAGGTCTTCGTGCACCACTCGGTCACCGCCCAGCTCTCACCCGACGCGAGCATCGCCGAGGAGGCCGAGCAGATGCGCACGTTGGAGAGCATCGGCCAGACACGGTTCGGCACCGGCATCTCCTACAACGTGGTCGTCTTTCCCTCCGGCCGCGCGTACCAGGGCGTGAGCTGGAACCGCCGCGGCACCCACACCGGCGGGCGCAACAGCACCTCGCGGTCCATCTGCTTCGCAGGCAACTACGAGGTGAGCGAACCTACGGCCGCCCAGATCTCGACGGCCGCCGCCATCTTCGGCGCGGGCAAGGACCGCTGGTGGACGCGTGGCGCGCCGCTCGCCGGGCACCGGGACGTCTCGCAGACCGCCTGCCCCGGCCGGCACCTGTACGCGCGCCTCGACGACATCCGCACCGGCTCCGGCTCCACGCCGCCGAGCCCGGGCGAGCCCGCCGGCATCAGGGTCGACGGGTTCTGGGGCAGATCGACGACCACCCGGCTGCAGCAGGAGCTCGGCACCCCCGTCGACGGCGTCGTCTCCTCGCAGAGCATCGCGTGGCGGGACGCCAACCCGGGCCTGACCACCGGCTGGCAGTGGGTGTCCGACGCGCGGGGCTCCCGCGTGATCGCCACCCTGCAGCGCCGGATCGGCATGCGGTCCGGACAGGTCGACGGCAAGATCGGCCCCCAGACGATCCGTGCGCTCCAGGGCTACCTCGGTACCCGTGTCGACGGCGTCATCTCCCGCGAGTCCCGGGCCGTCATGGCCCTCCAGCGCCGCCTCAACGACGGGCGGGTCTGAGCCGCACCCCGCCCGAACGATCGGCAGAACGTCAGGAGATCGGCAGCTCGGACTACCGATCTCCTGACCTTCTGCCGACCGCCCTCGCGGAGATCCTGCGCGCCAGCGGTTAGGGTCGCGTTCATGAACGACGCCGCTGCTGACCGCACCCCGGACCTGATCCCGCTCGGCCCCGCACCCCGGCCCGCCGACGGAGCCGACCTGGCCGCCCGGATCCGTGCGGCGCTCGCGGACGGGCTCGGCGGCAAGGCGGCCGGGCTCGACCAGGCGTCGATCACCGCGGTGCTCGACGGCGCCGACGTCGCCTCGGCGGACATCGACCTGTCCGGCGTGGTCGTCAGCCTGGACGGCGCGGCAGGGCAGGGCGGACCGGACGCCGCCGCCAAGCGGTGGGACCCCGAGGTCGTCCGGCGCGAGCCCGCGACCCTGCGCCGCGTCCGCGTGGACGCCCACCCGCTCGTCGCGGTGGACCTGCCCGTCGACGTCACCGCCGAACTCGAGGGCCTGCGGTTCGACTGGGTCGAGGGCTCCGACGGCCGGGTCGGCGTCCAGCCGGTGGAGCCCACCGAGGCGCATCCGGTGGCGGGCCACGCGCGCGTCGCCGTCGACAAGGCGGGCCTGGTCGCGACGGCCCGCGGGCTGCTCACGGTGGTGCTGCTGCAGCAGGGCGTCACGCTGACCGGGCTGGACGTCGACCTGGTGTCGCGGGGCCCGCGCGCGGCGGCGCTCCGGGTCGACGCCGCGATCAAGAAGGGCATGTTCCTCTCGGCCCGGGTGCAGGCCACCGCGTCGGTCAGCGTGGACGAGAACATGGTGCTCGCTGTCCGCGACGTGCAGCTCGCGAGCGGCAACCCGATAGTGGCCGCGCTCCTGGGCACCATCAGGGGCCGGGTGGAGGCCGCCACGAGCCGGGACATCGACCTCGCCGAGCAGCTGCCCGACGGCGTCCGGCTGGCCGACGTGCGGCTCGACGTCGGCCAGGAGCTCGTGGTGAGCGCCAGGCTGGCCTGACGTCGTCATGGACACCACCACCGGTTCGCGCGGCGGCTACGCGAAGGGCCGCGCGACCCAGCAGGAGATCATCCGCACGGCGATCCTCGTGTTCGCCGACGTCGGCTACCACGGCGCCTCGCTGCGGGACATCGCCGCCCGCGCGGGCATCTCCCACCCCGGCCTGCTGCACCACTTCCCGAACAAGGCCGCCCTGCTGGAAGCGGTGCTGGAGTACCGCGACGCCGTGGACCAGGAGGCCATCCGCGAGGACCTGGCGCGGGGTGCCGACGAGTTCGACGCCCTGGTCCGTGTGGTGGAGCGCAACCGGCTGCGCCGTCCGCTCGTGGAGCTGTTCGCGGGCCTGTCCACCGAGGCGACGTCGCCGGACCACCCCGCCCACGCCTTCTTCCAGCGGCGCTACACCCGGTTGGTCGCCGACCAGGCCGCCCACCTCAGGGAACGGGCCGCGCGCGGCGGTCTCGCCCCCGGAGTGGACCCGGAGCAGGCGGCACGCACGCTGGTGGCGCTCATGGACGGGCTACAGGTCCAGTGGCTCCTGTCCCTGGAACGCCCGGAGGCCGACCGCCTGGACATGGCCGCAGACCTGAAGGCGTACCTGACCCTCATCCTCCGCTGACCGGGCGCCGACCTCAGTCGTTCGCCTCGGACAGCAACGCCGCCAGGCGCTCGCGGTTGAAGCCGGCCAGGCCGAAGTCGGCGATGACGGCGAGCGGCATGTCGCCGACCATGGCGAGCAGGTCGTCGCCGACGGCGCCCCCGTGCACCAGGGCGTCGACCTGGGCGCCGACGACCGGGTGGTCGATCGCCTCGGCCACGGTGGACAGCTCGTCAAGGGGCAGGCGGACGTCGTCGCCGTCGACCACGACCGTCGCCGAGCCGCGCAGGTCCCGTGACGACGCGCCGGCGGCGACCACGAACTCGCCGCCCTCGACCACCCAGCGGCGCAGCACCGGGTGCCAGTAGGCGAGGTCGCGCGCCGTGAGCTCGAACGTGACCTCGCGGGACTCGCCCGGGGCGAGGTAGACCTTCGCGAACGCCTTGAGTTCGCGCTCGGGGCGCCGCACCTGGGCCACCGGGTCGCCGACGTACACCTGCACGACCTCGGCCCCCGCCCGCTCGCCGGTGTTGGTGACCGTCGCGCGCACCCGGACCACGGGGTCGCCGTCGGCGACGTGCCCCGCGGCCGAGCCGAGCACCTCTGCGGAGACGCCGTCGTAGGCGAACGTCGTGTACGACAGGCCGTGCCCGAACGGGTAGGCGACGTCGAGCTCCCGCGCGTCGTACCAGCGGTAGCCCACCAGGACGCCCTCGCCGTACCGGACGTGCCCCAGCTCGCCGGGGAAGTTGCCGTAGGACGGGTTGTCGACCAGGCGCAGGGGGAGCGTCTCGGCCAGGCGCCCGGCCGGGTTCACCACCCCGAGCAGCACGTCGACGACGCCGGAGCCACCCGCCTGCCCGCCGAGCCAGCCCTCGACCACGGCCGGGGCGAGGTCCTGCCACGGGGCCACGGAGACCGCCGAGCCGTTCGCCAGCACGACCACCACGCGGGGGTTGACGGCGGCGACCGCCTCCAGGAGCGTGACCTGCTGCGCCGGGAGGTCCAGGTGCGTGCGGTCGAAGCCCTCGGACTCGTAGGAGGCGGGCAGCCCCAGGAAGACGAGCACCGTGCCGGCCGTGCGGGCCAGCTCGACGGCCTCGGCGCGGAGCGCGTCGTCGTCCGTGCCGGAACCGAGGTCGGCGCCGTCGACCGTGTACCCCGCGGCGAACGGCACCTCGGCACCGGTCGCTGTGCGCAGCGCGGTGAGTGCGTCGTCGAGCCGCGTGGGGTTGACCTGGGAGGAACCGGCCCCCTGGTAGCGCGGCGTGCGGGCGAGCTCGCCGACCACCGCGACACCGTCCCCCGACGCGAGCGGCAGCAGCGGCGCACCACCCCGCTGGTCGAGCCCGCCACCGCGCTGGTCGAGCCTGTCGAGACCCGGTGAGGTCTCGACCACGGGGGCGTTCTTCAGCAGCACGACGCCGGCCGCCGCGGCCTCCCGCGCCAGCGCGTGGTGCGCCTCGGCGTCGTAGGTCCCGGGGGTGTCCAGCGCCGGCAACGAACGCGCGACGAGGTGCAGCACACGCCGCGCCGCGACGTCCACCACTGCCTCGTCCAGCTCACCCGCACGGACCGCGGCGACCACCTCGGCGTCGGTGCGCCCGCCCGAGGCGGGCATCTCCAGGTCCAGCCCCGCCGCGACGGCGGCGACCCGGTCGCGGACCGCACCCCAGTCGGACATCACGAGCCCCGTGAAGCCCCACTCGTCGCGCAGCACCTCGGTCAGCAGCCAGTGGTTCTGCGACGCGTACACGTCGTTGATCTTGTTGTAGGCGCACATCACGGTCCACGGCTGCGCCTGCTTGACGACGCGCTCGAACCCGGCGAGGTAGATCTCGCGCAGGGTGCGCTCGTCGACGTCGGCCGAGACGCGCATGCGGTCGGCCTCCTGGTTGTTGGCCGCGAAATGCTTCAGCGACGTGCCGACGCCCTGCGACTGGATGCCGGCGACCAGCGCGGCGCCGAGCTCGCCCGCGATCACGGGGTCCTCGGACAGGTACTCGAAGTTGCGCCCGTTCAGCGGCGACCGCTTGATGTTGATGCCCGGTCCCAGCAGCACGGCGACGTCGTTGGCGCGGGTCTCCCGGCCGAGCGCCTCGCCGACGCGGCGCACCAGTGCGGGGTCCCAGGTGGAGCCGAGCGTGGCCGCGGTGGGGAAGCACGTGGCGGGTACGGAGTTGCCGAGGCCGATGTGGTCGGGGGAGTCCGCCTGCTTGCGCAGGCCGTGCGGGCCGTCGGTGACCGTCACACCGGGCACGGCCACGCCGCCGTCTCGCGGGATCGGCTGCGTGGTCCAGAAGTCCAGGCCCGAGAGCAGCGACGCCTTCTCCTCGAGCGTGAGCCCGGCCAGCACGTGCTCGACGTCGAGCACGCGGCCCTGGGCGGTCGGCTCCTCGACGGATTCCTCGGTGGACATGCTGCGCTCCTTTGCTGTCGCGACCCTCGCGCCGCAAACCTACCAGGTGGTAGTAATTGGGCCGCTCCCGTCGAAGACTGAGCCTCAACCTGAACTTGAAGGTTGGGCAACTCTCGACTTCGACTCGAACCTCAGCACACCGTCGAGGCCGCTCAGCTCTGTGGCGCTCGAGGCCGGCCGAGGACGATGCCACGCCCGGCGTAGAAGCGGTCCAGATCGGACCAGCGGACGCTCGCGTACTCCGCCCGTCCGGGGAACCCGGACGGGTCGTGGATCACGACGTGCTGCTCGTCGGCGCCGACGGCGAGCACCAGGTGCCCGCCTTTACGGGGCGGGGCCGGGTCGAGCACGCGGATCGTCCGGTGGACCGACAGCATCACCAGGTCCCCGGCGGCGATGTGCTTGGTGATCTGGTCCATCGGAAGGTCCGGGTAGACGTCGGCGACGAGGCCCCACCGCGCCCGGACGTAGGCGGCGAAGGGAGCGTAGATCAGGCCGTCGAGGCCGCCGTCCTCGCGGTGGACGTAGGCGCCGACCTCTACGCAGTCGGCGGCGAGCCGCATCGGGTCCGGGACGTCCAGGTCCCAGGCCCCCAGGGCCATGCGCAGGCACGCGACGCCGCACAGCTGCACGGCCCACCACTCGTACTCCTCGGGGGTGCTCGCCCCGTACTCGGCCCATCGCGGGTCGTCGGCGGCGCGCATGGTGCCGCCGACGATCGCGGGTACGAGCTCGGGCGAGGCCCACTGCGAGTAGTACGGGACCTGCTGCAGGACGGTGGTGGTGGAGTCGGTCACCAAGCCATTCTCGCGTGTCAGACGCTCAGGTCACCCCGGTGACCTGAGCGTCTGACACGAGCCGGTCGCGGGATCAGTACGGGTTGTTCACGTAGGCCCGGTCCAGCGGCTCCGGGATGCGGAAGTAGTTCGCCGCGAGCCCCGCCGGGTCGGTCGCGAGGGCGCCACGGCCCGGGCCGTCGTTGCCGTCGTCCCAGCCCCACGGTGCGTTCGCGGAGTTCTGCGAGCAGGAGATGCCGCCGTCGCCGCAGCTTCCGCCGGCGTCGCCCGCGAACGTGCCGTGGCTCGCGAACAGCGACGTGCTGCTGCGCTGCGACCAGAGCCCGCCCGACGCCTGCACGTCCACCAGGCGGTAGGACACGTTGCGGTCGTCCGGGTGCTCGGGCACCTCGGCGCGGCCCGCCGGGTAGTAGACGACGCCGTCACCCCGGATGTCGTAGCCCGGGCGGGCCTTCAGGCCGTGCCCCTTGGCCTCCTGGGCGGTGACGGGATGGGCCAGTCCGTCGTGCGGGCTGGTCGCCGTCTGCAGGGTGCCGTCGATGCTCTCCGCGCCGGCGCCCCACGTGCTGCCCGCCGGCGTGTACGAGAAGAAGTCGGTGTGCGCGACGGTGACGGCCGCGCGCAGGACGCCGTACGTCGAGCCGTCCTTCTGGACGGCGACCATGACGCCCTCGGCGTCGTTCTCGTGCTCCGTGTCGAAGATCGAGTCCGACCAGTCCCGCGGGTGGAAGAACATGTAGGTGACGAACCAGTGGGTGCCCGTCTCCTGGACCGAGTAGTAGGCGGTCGCGGCCAGGGAGTGGTTGCCGGTGTTCTCCCAGTTGTTGCGGGCGTCGAGGTCGCCGTCGAAGTCGTAGGCCGCGATGTAGTCCGACCGGCCGCCCAGCGCGTTGGTGCCGGTCTGGTCGACGTCCTGGTAGTGGATCGGCGCCCAGCGCTGCGCCAGGTCGGCGCTGCTCGCCGCGGAGAGCTCCGCGGGCACCGGCGTGGTCGCCGTCGTACCCGCCGCCGCGGATCCCGCGGCCGTGACGCCCAGGGCGACCGCTGCCGCCGTCGTACCCATCGCGAGCTTGAGTGTTCGTGCAGGTCCAGGCATGTTTTCCCTCTTCCGGTCAGCAGGTGGCGATCTTCCCGCCGAAGGCTTCACCCGGGGCATTGCCGACGAGCAACGAGCGCATGGCGAACGGATGACGACTTGCCGGGGGCAAGGGGCCGCCGGACTTTTCGTTACAGCAAGTCGGACATGCGATACGTTTCGACCGACGACGACGTACCGTGCGCCTCTGGCGCGTCGAGAACCGAGAACCATGACAGTCACGACGACCACCCTGGCCGAACGCCTGACCGACCTGGCCGACCTGACGCCGCTGACCGAGACCACCAGGAGTCCCGACCCGGCCGCGGTGTACGAGCGGCTGCGCGCCAGGTGGGGCAACGTCGCCCCGGTGCTCCTGGAGGGCGACGTGCGGGCCTGGCTCGTGCTGGGGCACCGGGAGCTGGCCACGCTGCTGCGCAACGAGAGCCTGTACTCGCGCGACTCCCGCAACTGGAGCCTGGTCGCGGCCGGAGGCCTGGACCCCGGCAGCGGCGTCGGCGCGGTCCTCGCCCCGCGGGACAGCGTCTACTACGTCGACGGGACGCGGCACCGGCACCTGCGCCGTCTCGTCGACGACGCGTTCGAGGGGTTCGACGAGCGCCGCCTCGCCGTCACCGTCCGGCAGTGGTGCGAGAGCACGCTGGACCGGGTGGCGGCCAAGGGCGAGGCCGACCTGGTCAGCGAGTACGCGTGGGCCGTGCCGCTGCTGGCGATGTCCACGATGTTCGGGCTCGACCCCCAGGAGGCGCGGGCGATGCTGGGCCACGCGCGCCGGATCTTCCGGGCCCAGGGAGCGGAGGGCGCCGAGGCGCTCACCGCGCAGAAGCGCCTCATCGTCGACCTCGTGGCCCGGCGCCGGGAGCGGCCGTCGGACGACATGACCTCCGCGATCCTGCGCCACCCGAGCCAGCCCTCCGACGAGGACGTGCAGAGCGCGGTCTCCACGATGCTCGTCCTGGGCAGCGAGTTCGAGGTCGCGTGGATCACGCAGGCGCTGCGGATGCGGCTGACGGACCCGCGGTTCGACGGGCGGTCGGGTGGCATGCTCTCGGCGTCGGACACGCTGGAGGCCGTGCTCGGCTCCATCCCGCCCGCGAGCAACACCGGTCCGCGCTACGCGATGGCGGACACGATGCTGGGCGGTCGCAGGATCGCGGCGGGCGACGCCCTGGTGCCGGGCATCCTCGGCGCCAGCGCGGAGTCACGGGGTGCGGCGGGGGACGACCTCTGGCTCGAGCCCGGCAACCTCGCCTACCTCACCTGGGGCGCGGGCCCGCACGCCTGCCCGGTGCGGCGCCCGGCCAGGGTGATCGCCCAGGTGGCGGTCGAGGTGGCGCTCCGCCGGCTCGGCGGGGTCACGCTCACGGTCCCCCTGGACTCGCTGCCCGTCACGGGAACCCTGTGGTCGTCCATGCCGTGGCAGCTCCCCGTGCGGTTCGAGGTGCCGCGCTAGCGCCTGGCCTGCTTGGCCTGCTTGACCTGCTTGGTCTGGGGCGCCCACCCGTCGGCGCCCGCCAGGTAGTCGTCGATCTCGTGGTCGGCGGCCTCGGCGTCGGACAGCTGGGGCCGGTGCTCGTTCACCACGGCGCCCGGCCCGTGGTTGTCGTGCTCGGCGTTGCTGTCCGCGGCCCAGTCGTAGCCCGACATCGTCGTCCACGGGTCGTTCTTGAGGTAGGTGCCGAGCTGCGTGTCCCGGACGACGGCGCGCGGGTCGTTGTCCGGGGCACTGGACGGGTGCCAGGGCCGGCCGAGGTAGTAGGAGCCGTCGCGCGCGTCGGACACGATGGTGCTGTCGATGACGAGGAACCCGCGGGCGAACCCGGCCGAGGTGCTCGGCGCGAGGATGTAGCCGCTGGGGTCCGAGGCGCGGGGCAGGGCCTTGATGGTGGTGTCGTCCAGGACGGCGGTGGCGCGCCCGAAGATGAAGTCGACGTCGCCCTCCACGTAGCTGTCGTGCACGTACACGCGTCCCGGCGTGGTCGCCGAGGGGGAGTCCAGGTACAGCGTGTCCTGGTTGCCGAGGAACCGGACGTCGTCGAACGCCACCCGGTCGGCGGCGGTCTTCACGGCGACGGCCTGGTGGCCCGTGAACTCCGGGTGGGCGGCCTCGTCGAACGCGTTCTCGAAGGTCACGGCCTCGGCGCGGAAGTCGGCGCCCTGGATCGTCACTGACGCGCTGCCGCTCGTGCCCCACGTGCCGCCGCCGGGCCTCGGGGTGCCCGCCGCGCGGTCGTCGGTGATGACGACGTCCTCCGGATCGCCCGTGGAACCCAGGAACGAGAGCCGCTGGTGCGCGGGGTCGACCACGACGCGTCCCGCGTACCGGCCCGGCTCGAAGACGATCTCCACCCGCCCCGCGAAGTCCGTGGGCGCCAGGTCCACGGCCTCCTGGGCGCCGGTCGCGTCCCCGCTGCCGTCCGCCGCCACGACGATGCGGACGACGTCGTCGGCGGGGGACGGCTCGCACCCCGATGACGCGGCGCCGCCCAGCAGCGGCGCGAACGCGAGCGTGGGGGAGAGGGCCAGGGCGAGCGCGGGCAGGGCGAGAGGTGCGGGCATCGTTGCCTCCAGGGCTGTTGCTTCCTGTACCGAGAAACCGGTTTCTCGTTACAGGAAAGCACAGGGCGGGCGCCGGGACAAGGCTCCCGGTTCATGACGATGCATTAGACATGAGGTACATTCCGCCTAAAAGCCGTGATGCGCGATCTGTCGCGCCCGAAATCCCCGGGGAGCCATGACAGTCACGACGACGACCCAGTCGGAGCGCCTGATCGACCTGGACGACCTGACGCCGCTCATCGAGACCACCACCAGCGCCGACCCCGCGCAGGTCTACGAGCGGCTGCGGGCACGATGGGGCAACGTGGCCCCCGTGCTGCTGGAGCCCGGCGTGCCGGCCTGGCTGGTGCTCGGGCACCGCGAGCTGGTCACCGTGCTGCGCAACGAGAGCCTCTTCGCGCGGGACTCGCGCAACTGGAGCCTGCTCGTCGACGGCACCGTCCGACCGGACCGTGGCGTCGGCGGCGTCCTCGCCCCGCGCGACGGGATCTACTACGTCGACGGCGTGCGGCACCGCCACCTGCGCCGCCTCGTCGACGACGCGTTCGAGAGCGTCGACGAGCACCGGCTCGCGACGATCGTCGAGCAGTGGTGCGGGATCGCGCTGGACCGGCTGCTCGCCAAGGGCGAGGCCGACCTCGTGGGCGACTACGCGCGCGCCGTCCCGATCCTGGTGATGTCCACCATGTTCGGCCTCGACGCCCCGCAGTCCCGCGCCATGCTCGGCCACTCCCAGCGGGTGTTCCAGGCCACGGGCGCGGCGGGCCGCGAGTCGCTCAACGCGCAGCGCGCCCTGATCGCCGACCTCATCGCGAGCCGCCGGGCGGCGCCGTCGGACGACCTGACCTCGGCGATCCTGAACCACCCCAGCGCACCCACCGACCTCGACGCGCAGAGCGCCGTCTCGGCGACCCTGATCCTCGGCAGCGAGTTCGAGGTCGCGTGGATCACCCAGGCCCTGCGCATGCGGCTCACCGACCCCCGGTTCGACGGCCGGGCCGGAGGACTCCTGTCCGCGCCCGACACCCTGACCGCGGTCCTCGGCTCGGCACCGCCCGCACCCAACGCCGCACCCCGCTTCGCGCTCGCGGACACGACGCTCGGCGGCCGGAAGATCCTGGCCGGCGACGCGGTGGTGCCCGGCATCCTCGGCGCGAGCGCGGAGTCGCGCGCCACGGGCGACGACATCTGGATGGAGTCGGGCAACCTGTCCTACCTCACGTGGGGCGCCGGCCCGCACGCCTGCCCCGCCCGCCGGTCCGCCACGGTGATCGCGCAGGTGGCGGTAGGGGCCGCGCTGCGCCGCCTCGGCGGCGTCACGCTGACGGTCCCGCCCGAGGAGCTGCGCGCCACCGGGACGCTGTGGTCGTCGGTGCCGCGGGAGCTTCCGGTCCGCTTCGAGGAGCAGCGCCCGGCGCGGTGACGTCCCCAAAGCCGAAGGCTTCCCGGGTGGAGCCGAAGGCTTCCCGGGTAGGGCCGTAGGCTTCTCGGGTGCAGCTGACCCGGCCCGACCTCGCGCGGATCCTCGACCGCTCGGCTGCCGAGCGGCCGACCGCCGAGCTCGGCTGGCTCGACGCACCACCCGCGCGCGCCCGCGTGCTGCGCGAACGGGTGGTGCTCGGCCCCGACGCGACGGTGGCCGCCACCGCCGACGCGCTCTTCGGCTGGCGGATCCACCGCGGCGCGGGGCTCGTCGTCCTCCCGAGCGGGCAGGCCGACGTCGGCGTGACCGTGGTGCAGGCCGTGCGGGCGGGGCCGCTCTGGTTCGCCGCGCCGTGCCGGGTGGTCGACGTCGTCCGGACGCCCGACGAGGCCGGCTTCACCTACGCGACGCTGCCCCGGCACCCGGAGACGGGTGTCGAGTCGTTCCGCGTGCTGCGCGACGGCGACCGGCTCGTCTTCGAGATCCACGCGGTGGCCCGGCACGACTTCTGGGGCTCCCGGATCCTGCCGCGCGTCGCCCACCACGTCCAGGACCGGGTGACGCGCGGCTACCTGAGTGCCGCCGGGCTCAGCCCCGGAACTCGGCCAGGAAGTCCGTGAGCAGCGCCGTCACCTCGTCCGGACGTTCGAGGTTCGGCAGGTGGCCGGCCCAGCCGAGCTGAGTGTGCTTCGCGCCGGGGATGTGGCCGGCGAGGTGGTTCGCGATGGCGCGGAAGTGGTCGAGGTCCTGGCCGCCCGAGACGACGAGGGTGTGGGCGGTGATCGACTCCAGGTCGATCTCGGGCCCGGCCTCCTGGTTGACGTCGTCCCCGGCGGCGAGCTGGACGTCGAACGCGCGCCGCTGCATGGTGCGCACCAGCGCTCGGGCGTCGTCGTCGGCGTCGGGCCCGAGCCAGGTGGCGACGTTCAGCTCGGTGGCGCCGTCGATGTCGCCCGCCTCGAGCAGCGCGTCCTCGCGCCGCCCGAACCGCTGCACGGAGCGTGTGGGCGGCAGTGCGAAGGCCGAGTTCAGGAGGACGAGGTGGGACACGAGGTCGGGCCATGCGGAGGCCAGCTGGAGCGCCACCTTCCCGCCCGCCGACGCCGCGACGATCGCCACCCGCTGCTCGCCGAGCGAGCCGAGCAGCGCTCGCACGTCGCCCGCGTTGTCGAACGGCTCGCTGGTCAGTGGCGTGGCGCCGTAGCCGCGCAGGTCGCACCGGATCACGCGGTGGTGCTCTGCTAGCGGGGCGCGCTGCGGGTCCCACATCCGGGAGTCGGCGACACCGGCGTGCAGGAGCAGGACGGCGGGACCTGAGCCCGTGACGTCGTGGCTGAGAGTCATCCGCTGACCGTAGCCGTGGCGGCGCGGAACTTGCCAACGCATTCGATGGACGCCGGTGCGGGCGACGGGTAGGATCGAACACATGTACGAATCATCGGAAGGTCAGGTGCCGGGCGGGCCGGGCGCGCAGGCGGTGGGCTCGCCCGTCGACGCGGCGTTCGCCGCGCTGCTCGACGAGCTGTTCACCGGCCCCCGGGTCACGTACCCGCCGGTGCGGGAGTCGCCCACGTACTACGGGGGCCATGCGCACGGGCGTCGCCGGCACCGGCGCTTCGTGCTGCGCGCCGGTGCCGATCTCGACGATCCGCGCTGAGCTACAGCACCACCGCGAGCACCGCGGCCACCAGGGCCAGAGCGATGCCCACCCAAGCGAACGTGGTGGCGGTAGCGGCCTTCTTGGTGGCGGCGTCGGCGGCCTCGCGTGCAGCGTGAGCCGACGTCGTCGCGGCGTCCGCGGCGGCCTGAGCCGCTGAGGCGACGGCGCGCGCCGAGTCGAGGTCGGTGCGCAGCGCGCCGGTGGTCGAGGTCAGCTCGTCGATCCGCTCCCGCAGCCCCGCGGCCTCCTCGCGGGCGGCGGCGGACTGCTCGATCGCGGTGGCGAGCTCGCCCGCCGAGGTCTCGCGCGCCTGCTCGATCGCCTGGGCGAGCGCCTGCTCGTGCGCCTTCGCCTGTGCGACGCTCTCCTTGGCGATGAGCTCGCGCAGGTCCGTGGCCTGTTCCTTGAGGTTGACGGTCAGCTCGGCGCGGACCTCCTCCGGGGTCAGGGGCTTGTCCGGCTTGGCGAGGTAGGCGTCCGCCCAGGTGCGGCGTGACCTGCTCGGCCGGCCGGACTGCGCGCCTTCGTCCGCGGCAGGCTCCTTCTCCTCGTCGCTGAGGCGATCGAGCGCCTCAGCCGCGGCCTTGACCGCCGGCGGGGTCTCGACCGGCACCTTGGCGCCCTTGGCCGCCTTGGGCGCTCCGGCAGCCGCCACGGGTGCGGAGTAGTCCGCGTCCTCGCTGTCGTTCGACGCGGACTCGGGAATCTTGATGGGCTTGGTCAACAGTGCCCGGAGGCGGTCCATCCGCTCGGCCTTCTCGCCGCCCTCGCTCGGAGGCGCGTCGCTGTCGCTGCTCATGCGCAAAAGGTACTGCTCTGCCCGTTCTAGGTCGACTACCTCCGTGGGCGCGGCGTTCTGCCCGTAGTTGCTTCACCTTGTTTGCCCGTGCCCGCCTTGCCCGGCGGCCATGGCTCCACGACGTCGGCGCGAGGTCGGCCGTCACAGGCTCTCAGCCAGCCCGATGTCCTCGCGCGTCCAGTCGGGCAGCAGGTCGTCGTAGAAGGCGGCGACGTCCTCGGCGGGTGTGTCCTGCGGGGGCTGCCCGGTGGATCCCTCCGCGCAGCCAGGGGTGGGCATCTTCCAGACGCCGCCAGCCACTAGCTGCGCGCCGACCTGGGGGAACCGGTCCACCTCGCAGCGCTCCCCGTAGTCACCGCACCGTACGCGGCCCCCGTCGGTCAGCTCGCCGTAGGCGGCGACCTGCTGCACCACGCCGCCCCGGCGGGCCTGGGCGAACCCTTCCTGGCAGTCGACCGTGGCCCAGCCGGCCGCGGAGTCGTCGGCGGACGAGCCGATCTGGAGACCCGTCATCGAGACGCGTGTCAGGGCCAGGGTCGACCCAGAGCCTTGATCGCTCTTCACCTGGACCCCGTCGAGGCTCGTGTCCACGAACGATGCTGCGCCCTCGGGCGACCGGAACACCGACCCGAAGAGGACCGCACCGTCGAACCGGGAGCCGTCGAGGTTGCCGCCGATCGACGCGGCCGGTGCGAAGAGGTTGACGGCGGACGCCCGCTCGAGCGAGCCGTCGACCAGCAGCGCACCCGTGAGGTTCGCGCCGTCCAGCCGTGCGCCGGTCAGGTCGGCACCTGTGAAGTCGGCGCAGGTCTCCGCGTGGTCCCTCGCCCAGCCGTCGTCCGGTACGTAGTGCACGGGGCAGCCGAGATCCAGGCCTGACAGGTCGGCGTCGCGCAGGTTCATCCCGCGGAACGGCTTGGGGCCCTCGGGGGCGTCGCGGATGGTCTCGCGGATGAATGTCACGTTGGCCAGCACCTGGTCGCGCTCGGCGCGGTCGGCCTCGACGGTCTGGGTCTGCTGCTCCCGCTTGTCGTCGATCGTCGCCTGGTATCCGGCCAGCAGCAGGCCGACGGCGAGACTGGATAGGACGCCGATCGTGACGTCCACGATCCATCGGCGGTCCGGTCGTGGCGGGGCGGGTGGGCTGGCCGGCGGTGTGCCGGCTGGCCCGGACGAGGACTCCACCAGGGGTGAAGCCTCCTTGAGAACTGTGTCCATTGCGTGCGAAGTCCTTCGGTCAACTGGAGCAAAGCGGGCATAGCATGACCAAAGGTGTTACTGAACACAAGGCAAGACTCGCGGGTCACGGGGCTGTCAGCGTGGGCGCGGTGACGCTCGTCAGGATCGGCTGACCGGTGAGCCGGTGGAAGCGTTCACTACCGTGCTACCGGTTCACCCGTGGGGGCCATCGCCGCGTCGGCGTCGTCGGCGTCGGTGAGGACTGCCTCCTCGTGGCGGCGGGCCTTGGCGCCCACCAGGGCGGCGAGCGAGCGCACGCCCATCCCGCCGACGAACACCGTCGTGGCGACCGCGAGAACCACGGCGATGACTCCGGCGCCAGGGACGCCATCAACTCCGAGCCAGGTGATGGTGTACGACACGACGGCTGCGACCGGGAACGTGAATGACCAGAACCCGAGCGTGAAGGCCAGGCGGCGGTAGCGGGGGATCAGGGCGATCTGAGCGATGGCAAGGATCGCTGTGAGGCCCGCGAACGCGAGCGACAGAGGGGTCGAGACGTGGTCGGTCAGCGCGAAGAGCGCGAGACCGCCGACTGCCGGCGGAGCCACCACGACGGTGAGCGTCGGGACCAGTGCGTCCGGCAGCGGTGGGCGGCTGATCAGGCGTGCGATCAGCAGGGTCGTCATCACGACCCAGAACAGGCTCGCGACCCCGAACGCCGCCCAGCCGAGATCGCGCAGCCCGATGGCGTCGGCCGCGCCGGCTGCGACGAAGCCGCCGGCGACGGTGGGCAGGAGGTAGCCGCCGTGCAGAGCACCCAGCTCGACGTGTCCCGCGGTCCAGGTGCTGACCAGCCAGCCCGCGAACACGCTCGCGGCCGTCAGCGACACGAGGACCAGTACGGTCCCGGCGACGGGGGACCGGGCGACCAGGTCGCCACCGAGCAGCATGCCGATGACCGGCACGATCGCCGCGAGCGGGCCCTGGGCGGGGTGGCGCAGCTGTTCCCCCAGCGGGCTCTTGGTTCGGATACCGCGCACCGAGTGGGCGGTGATCAGCCAGAGCAGCGCGACTGCAGCAAGGCCCCAGAAGATCTGGGGCACCGCGGTGGGCAGCTCGACGACGGCCGAGGCTGCGGACCAGGTCTCCGCGACACCAGCTACTCCGAGGGCTATCGCAAAGGTGTTCAGAGGTATGCGCGAGGTGGGGGTGACGGCGGATCGACCGGTCGAGTGGGCCTGGGACATGTCTAACTCCTAAAACCGTGTTTAGTGGTTAACGCAGGCGTGGCTGATTTCATGCCCAGCACGAGCGCGTCGTGCTGTCAGGCTCTTCCGAGGTGAGCGCTCAGGCGCTCGCCGAGCGACGCGCCTGGTAGCGGCGAGCCTTCAGGCGATTGCCGCACGTGGACATCGAGCACCACCGTGCCGTGTTCGGCTTGCTGTGGTCGATGAGGAACTTCGTGCACTCAGGGTTCGCGCATGGCCGGAGGCGCCCTGGCATCTTCTCGGCGATCTCGTTCCACGCCAGTACGAGCCGTGCTGCCGGCAGATCTGGTGCGGGAGCGTCGACCTCCCAGTGGACGGCGCCGTCCACGATGGAAGGACGACTCGTGACCCCGTCGAGGAAGCGGTTCAGATCAGACGCCGGCGCCTTGGACCGGGTGACGGCCTGAAGGGTGTCCCTGGCGCTGCGGAGATTCGCGAGCTGCGCGGGCGACGGGGTGGCGCGGGTGAACGGCTGCACGATCTCCGCTGCGCGGGCGTCGTCGTCCAGGTAGTCGAGGTGCGAGCCGTCGACGACGGGCGTGCTGTTCATGACTGCCAGCAGCCCGGCTTCCGGCGTCGTGGTCTGTTGCATGTCGTACCACTCCCTCTCGATAACCATGATATCGCTCTTGGCTGGTTACAGGACTGCGGCGAGAGGCGCCCTGAGCGCCGTCCTGGTCGTCAGGAGTCCTGGTCAGTCGGTCAGTGCGGGGTTTCGCGAGTAGGGGAGGTGCCTGGTCTCGTGCGCGCCGAGCAGGCGCCCGGCGACGAGCCTGTCGAGGTGGAAGCGGGCGATGCGGCCCGTGCCGCCGTCGTCGCCCGCGCGGCGCACCTCACCCCACTCGATCTGAGTGGTGCCCGACAGGTGCAGGGTGCGGCCGCTCGGGAAGTCGAAGAACAGGAGCGCGGCTTCCGGGTCGACGGCGAGGTTGCCGAAGCTGTTGAAGAGGTTGTTCCCCTTGTAGTCGGGCCACCACAGGCCGCCGGCGTCGACCCGGACGAAGCCGGGCGGCCCGCCGCGGTGCGAGGCGTCCGCCCCTCGCTCGGGGTTCACGGTGCCAAGGAAGAAGGTGTCGGCCGACCGGATCAGATGGATGTCGTCCGGCGACAGCTCGGTGCCGCGACGGACGTCCTTCGTCGCGGAGGGGTCAGGCTCGTCCGGGGTGAGCAGCCGTTGCTGGATGTACTGCGGGCAGTTGCCGTACGCCTGCTCCACCGCGACCTCGAGCAGGTCGTCGGTGCTTGCCACGACCAGGCCGTTGATGCGGACCCGACGGCGGGTGGCGAACTCCACGGCCGTCATGCCCAGCTTCTGCCCCACGGGGATCCCGTGCAACGGGTCACCGGCGGAGATCCGGGCGCGGACGGCCAGCGTGGTCGGCGATCGCACGTCGAGGAAGCCGGGAGGGCCGACGATCGGAGAGGTCCAGAGCCGTCCACCCGCGTCCCTGCCCGTGATGACCAGGAAGGTGCGATCCGCGAGGAAGCCCGCGATGCCCCCGGACAGCTCGACGGGCTCGAGCATCCGGGACATCCGAGCGACGTCCTGGAGCACCCCGGCCTGTCGCTGCACGGCCAGCTCGCCCGCGTGGAAGCCCGCGTCCGCGGCCGGGTTCAGCTTGATCACGATCGTGCCCTTTCCTGCCCTGGCGGTTACAGGTGCGTGAGGCCCAACGGTTGAATGCGCCTGCATCCGTTAGAAGTTCTACACCGATCTTCTCACGGATGCAAGCGTTTCCATCCGTGATAAGTTGAGCGCCATGGCCGATCGAGATGTTCCCCGGGCCTGGATGCTCCCCGACGAGCCGCTGCCCGTCCGCCTGATGTCGACGATCTGGGCGGATGTAGAGGGCCTCCATGACGACCTGCGTGAGCCCAGCGACGTGGACGCGTGGCTCGACGCCGTAGGCGTCGACAGATACGGCGCCCGCACGAGCGCGGACGAGCTGGCATCAGCACGGGCGCTGCGTGACGCGGTGCGGTTTCTCGCGGCACAGGTGACGGGCGACGAGCGTCAGGCCGCGATCACTCCCGTACCCGACGTCGGCACCGCCGTGCAGCGCGTCAACGCGGCGGCGGTACGCCTTCCCGCACCCCGGCTCGAGATCAACGGGGAGGCGGTCTGTGAAGGCCTCGCGATCGACGGCTCGGCCGTGACCGCCGGCCTGGCGCGCGTGGCCGGGGAATCGATCGCCCTGCTCGGTGGTAGCGAAGCGGCCAGGCTGCGCGCCTGCTACGCGCCCGGGTGCGTCCTGTACTTCGTCAAGGCCCACCCACGACGCGAGTGGTGCTCAGTGGCCTGCGGAAACCGCGTCCGGGCGGCCCGGCACTACGGGAAGACGCGCGAAGCGAAGGGACCACCCATGGCTGAGTAGGTATCTCGTAGGACGTTCGGTGCGCTAGATGAGCGCCGGAGCAGACGTACTGGAACGGTGACAAGTTGGCGCGCTGCGGGCTCGGCGTGGTCCTCGGAGTGGGCCTCATTAGCGGCGGCCGCCGACTACCTTGCGCTATGGTTCCGTCAGCAACGGCCCTGGTCAGGGCCAAGCACTGATCAAAGGAGACCTCGTGCGACTGACCCGTCCCGTCGCTGCCGTCATGGCCGCGATCTGCACCACCGTCCTGTTCGCCGCACCCGCCAGCGCGGCGGAGGGCATCTCGCCCAGCTGCTCAGGGGCGATCGTTGCCCAGGCCCCGGTCAAGCTGCCCAACGGGACCCAGGTCGGTCGGGTGGAGCTGTGGTACTCGTCCGCCAACGGTGGCACGAACTGCGTCATCACCCGCAGCTCCCTCGGCAGCAGCACCGGTGGCATCGGCGCGTACCTGTGGCTGCAGGACGGCCGGTCGATCTACGACGCGTCCGCCTCGTACAACAGCTACGCAGGTGGGGCCTGGATCAGCAACGCCGCCGGCATCTGCGTCAAGTACAAGGGAGAGGTCGTGAATGCCTCCGGCGCCGTCGGGACCGGCGGGCGCACGGGTTCCTGGGGCAACTGCGGCTGACTGTTGTATCGCTTGCAGTGGCACCCGACGGAGCAGCGGCCTTGAACCCCGTACGAGGTCAGGCCAGGAGCAGCTCGTAGACGGCGCGCTCCTTGCCCGGTCCCTTGAGATCGGAGACCACCTGGATGCCGTCTACCTCCCGGTCGCCGGGGACGTTGGAGAATCCCCGCGCTGTCCAGGCGGCGTCGGCGGCTCGGTTGTCCGGTTCCGAGGTGAGCCACAGGCGGCGGCACCCCCACTGCTCTGCCGGGGCGCGGACGTCGGCCAGCAACGCTGTCATGACGCCCGTGCGCCGGTAGGCGGGGTGCACCATCACGTCCTGGACGTACACCTCGTCGGGGTCGTCCTGGTTACGGAACGCGATCACGGTGCCGGCCAGCGCGCCGTCGATGCGCGCGATGTGGCAGGTGGAGGAGAACAGGGTGGCGTAGGTCCAGTAGTCGGACGCGGTGCGCGTCGTGACGTACGGCGCACCCTGGTCCATCAGGTGCATGACGTCGTCGATCATCGGGGCGATCAGCGGGGAGACGGCGATGGTCATGGGATCCTTCCTGGCGGACGTGAGCGCGGGATCTGTTCAGTCCTCGTAGTAGGTCACTTCGGAGCGCACGGTGGCGCCGTGCACGCGATGCAGCCGACGCAGTTCCCAGATCGCGATGAGGACGCCGATCAGCGGCACCGGCACGGTCAACAGGTACCAGCCGAGCTCGCCGCCGCCAGAGAACGTGAAGTAGGTCGGCGCGAGGTCGCCGGACTCGGTGAAGCCGAGATCGAAGATCTCGAAACCGAGGAGGCCGAAGGCGAGGTAGGTGCCGAAGACGCCGATGGCGATGAGCGCGCGCATCGTCGGGTGCCCGTCGATGGCTCGGAAGTAGTTGGTGGCGATCGATCCGGAACCCGAGAGCACGATCCAGCCCATGTAGAAGAGCAGACCGATCAGCATCCCCTGCAGCACGCAGGCTGCTATCCCCAGCGGGAGCAGTGCCAGGCCGGCCAGGACCTTCAGCGGCCACCAGTCCTCGGGGAGGAGGAAGCTCGCGAGGGCAGCTGCCGCGAGGGCGTCGACCAGCAGAAGCGGGAGAAGCACTTTCAACGGTGTCATGATCATCCAGCGCGCCGGGGCGAACGCGATCTGGGCGCACTGGTACACCGCCTTTCGGTTCCCGGGCCGCGCTACGACGAGCAGGAAGATCGAGACGATCCACATCACGACGAGTACCAAGAGGAATGCGGTCACGCCATCGGCCATGGTCTCCAGCGGGCCCAGGACGGCCCAGTCCTCGACGGTGCGTTCGGCTGCGTCCCGGGGTAGGGCGCTGAAGTACCACAGGGCGAGGAAGATCAGCATGCCGCCGGTGCCGCGCAACCCGGCGACGGTCTCCATCGTTCGGTCCTTCTGCCCGTCGAAGAAGCTGTAGGTGGGCTGGACCATCTCGGTCCAGGCGTTCCGTGCCAGCTGGAATCCGACGCCCATGCCCTCGAACCAGGCTTTGACAACTTCGAGCATGACTGGAGCTCCTCGCATGGTTCGGATACCCCGGGACGGTGTCGCATCAGCGAGTGGCATCGAACGTTATTGAGCCGGCCGACCTGGCACAACGGAGTCCGGGGTGAACCAGCGGGTGAACTGACGCGGCGAACGCTGGTGTCGACGCAGGTCTACCTGGACACGACGTGCCGGAGCGTTACAGAGGCGTCGCTCATCCGTCGGTCAGGACGCGAGACCGGCCACCGCGTCGCGATCGTCGGGCAGGCCGACACGCATCCGTGCCAGGTTCGCGTTGCCGTCACGCCGGTCCCACAGGTCGTCGTTGGCGACCATCTCGCGCAGCACCGCCTTCTGAGCCTCCTCCAGGTTCTGCGGTGGGTCGGGGCGTACGCCCGGCAGGAACTCCACGCCGGGAAACGTCCTGAGCAGGATCGGGCCCCAGGTCATGTCCGACCACAGCCCGCCCTGCGCGACCCTGATCGCGGACAGGCACGCGGGCAGGATCTCGGCGAGGTCGACGTCGCGGGCCAGGAGGTTCGCCATCAGGCCGAAGTGAACACGCATGTCGAACCTCGACGGGCGGCGGGTGAACCACTCGTCCACCGCCAGCGGGTCCTGCAGTGCCTCGACCAGCACGGCGGTCGCCTCGGCGGAGCCGGTGAGCGACAGGGCGGCGCAGGCGCGGATCGCAGGGTCGTCGTCGGACAGCCACCGGGTGGTGTCCGATCCGAGGTCACCCAGGCCCAGGACCACCACGGCGCGCTCGTCGCGCCCGGACGCGGCGTCCACTGCGGTGGCCAGCGGCCCGGCCAGCGTCGCGCGGTCCGGCTGCACCGCTGCGAGCCGGACGTAGGCGTCGAGCGCGGCGGAGCGCACGGTCTCGTCCTCGTCGGTCAAGAACGCCGAGACGGGTGTCAGCGCCTCGCGGCACGCCGCCGGCAGCTCGGCGATCGACCGGGCCCACAGGTACTGGCTGAGCTCGGAACCCCACACCTCCTCGTCGTCCGCCGCCATCGCACGGTAGAAGGCGTCGACGTCCTCGTCCGTGGGTTCGGCGGTGTCCGACACGTCAGGGTCCTCGTACCAGGACGCGCTGTCGCCCACCGCGTCGATCCATTCCAGCAGCGAGGCCAGGCGCGACCTTCCGTGCCCGTCGCGACGGCGCAGCCCCTGGTCGTGCAGCATCCCCGCCACGATCCGTAGCGAGGGCACCGTCGCCGGGTAGACGGTGCCCTGGTGCAGCACGGCGCCGTGGAGATGGTCGAGAGCCTCGTCGAATGCGGCATCGTCGTCGGAGACGAGGCCGGGCAGGTGCCGCGCCGTGTCCGACGCGACCCCGTAGGCATGGAACAGCCGCGACCAGTTCACGTCGTCGACCAGCGGCGTCTTCGTCGAGCTCATGGCCACGGACCCTACAGCGCTGACGGAACTGCTCCGGTCGCGCGGCGTTCCGCGTCCGGCACGAGCAGGGGGATGCCCTCGTACGCTCGTGCGTCGTGAGCGGGGACGATCTGCATGTGCTGCGCGAGCGCCGTCACCCGGGCGAGGTCCTGTCGGACCTGCGCTGAGTCGCTGTCGGCGAGCAGGCGCATCAGCAGAGGCCGCTGCGCGCCGCGGGCGATCCCGTCGAGCTGCCAGGCGAGGTCGCCGATGAAGGCGAAGCGCTGGTCCGGCCGCACCGTGACGAGGACCACGACGGAGCCGGTGGTGTGGCCGGGTGCCGGGACGATCACGACGGAGCCGTCTCCGTGCAGGTCGTGGCTGGCCGGGAAGCCCAGGTGGGCCGGGCCGTCGAAGCTGTACCCGCGGAAGTCGTGACCGGCGGCGACCCGCCTGAACACGCGGTCGCCGCGGTTGCGGTCCGCGTACCGCAGCTCCTCGTCGGTGACGAGGATCGGCACGTCGAGGGAGTCCAGCCCGCTGACGTGGTCCCAGTGGGAGTGGGTCAGGATCACCCCGGACAGCCGCGAGCGGTCGTAGCCGGCGGCGTCCAGCTGGTCGCTGACCGTCGAGCCGAGGCGGTGCGGTGAGCGCCGGAACGAGGGCAGCATCCGGATGTGCTCCTCGGCCTGCGTGCCGAATCCGGCGTCGATGAGCACGTCGCCCTCGGGGTGCCGCACGAGTACCGCGGTCGCGGCGAACTGGCGGCGGTCCCGGAACGACCCTCCCTGGAAGGCCAGGGCGGCAGGGGTCTCGTACGTGCCGGTCGGGAGCTGGAAGATCGCCATCTCCGGGGGCGGGCCAGCGGTCGCAAGGGTTCGGGCGACCCCTGAATCACTATTGGTCATGGTGGACAGTATTGAACTTCATGTTCAACAGTGTCAACGGAGTTCAGCAACTCCTAGGATCGAAGCCATGACGAGCGAAACCGCAGAGGTGCTGGACCCGCGCGTCGCCCGGACGCGGCGTGACGTCGTCGAGGCGACCAGCGCGTTGCTGCTCGAGGAGGGCTGGGACGCCGTCACGCACGCCGCGGTGGCTCGTCGCGCGGGCTTCTCCAAGGCCACCGTCTACGCGCACTGGCCGACGCGACTCGACCTGATCCGCGCGTCGATCGAGCAGATCTGTGACGTGGCGGACCACCCGGCTCCGACCGGCGACCTGCGGGCCGACCTCCGCGCCGCGCTCGCGGACTTCGCCGAGGACCTCACGAACCGCCACCTCGACCGCCTCCTGGCGGGCGTCGTCGAACGGGCGCGCGACAACGACGTCGTCGGCGCGCTGCGCACACGGCTGTACGAGACGGGAACGAGCGGGATGCGCGCGATCCTGGCGGCGCACGTCGTACAGCGCGACGTCGAGCCCGCGCTCGCGCTCCTGACGGGGGCCGTTCTCGTGCTGGTCACGTTCGAGGGCAGGCCGGCGACCACCGCGGTGCTGGACGACCTCATCGATCGGGTGCTGGCCACCACGACGCCGCGAACGACCTAGGACGCTCGGCGGGCTCAGTGCACGCTGATCGCGTCCAGCCGGTGGGTTCCCCCGTTCAGGAACACGTTGACGCCCTGGACCGTGCCGACGAGCGCCTGGCACTGGTCCGTCAGCGTAGTCAGGTCGACCACCACCTCACCGGGCTCCTGCACCCAGCCGGCCTGGCCCGTCTCGCACCAGGTCCAGTCGGGACCGAGCTGGAGCGCCACCTTGGTGTCGAAGCCGCTGGTCCCTGCCACGTCGAGCCGGAGCTCGGTGCGGCCGGTGAGGTCGATGCCGCCGGGGCCGGACAGCCAGGCGCCGTCGGTCCCGGCCTCGACGGTCAGGATGCCGCCGGACGCGGTCGCCGTCCCGTCCGACCAGCTGGGCACGGCCCAGCCCTGGTCTCCTGCCTCGAAGTCGGCGATCACGACCGGCTGGAGCGGCGACGGCAGCGCGTCGAACCGGAACAGCATCGCGGTGAGCGCGGACCGCTTCACGGTGTGCCCTGCCCCGAACGACGTCGACGACGGCTCCGGTACCACCCCGGTCTCCACCGCCCACGCGACGGCCTCGGCGGAGGCGGCCGGGACGTCGCCGTACACCGTGGTGACGTCGGTGGCGGGCGAGCCGTAGAGGCGCCAGAACGCCTCGGCGACGGCCAGCTTGGTCGTCCCGGCACGGGGCGCCGCCGGGACGGCGACGTCGCCCTCCGGGTCGTACGCCCGCAGGAGGGCAGCGAGCTCGCCCGCCTTGACGGCGCGCGTCGGGTAGAAGCGGCCGCCGCTGTCGCCCCAGCGCACGGCCTCGGCGAGACCCTCCTCGGCGAGCCACTCGATCGCCTCGTACTCGGCCATCGTGCGCGGCGTGTCGCGGAAGACCGGCGGCGGCGGGGTGCCGAGCACGGCCTTCAGGTCGTCGACGACGATCGCGCCGGAGGATGCACCGCCGTCGGTGGCGTTGACGTACACGTTGAACTGGCTGACGTCCTCGAGGTCCTCCTGCGTGATCCGGCGGTCGGCGTTGCCGGTGTCCCAGGGTGCCGGGCGCCAGTCCGCGAACGGGATGGTCGCCACGTACGGGGCGTCGCCCGCGAGCGAGGGGTACGCCTCGTACGAGACGCCGCCCGCGACGAGCTGGAGCACGAGCTTGTTGCCCGACGCGTCCGGGTCCACCCAGAGCGAGAAGTCCCAGTTGCCCGACCAGTCGGCGCCGACCTGGCGACCCACGCCGGTGTACGACTGGTTCGCGAAGTCGTAGGCGAGGCGCATCGCGTTGTCGCCGGACCCGACGGAGCCGCCCGCCGCCGCCCGTTCGAGCGTGACGGTGCTGGCGTTGTGCTGCACGTACTCGGCGCGCAGCGCGGTGTCGTCGCCGTAGCCCTCGAAGTCATCCATCACGCCGGGCGGGAAGACGGGCTCGGGGCCGAGCACCACCGCCGACGGCACCGTGACCTCGCCCTCCGCTGTGACGACGCGGAGGGTGAGTGCGCGGGTCGAGTTGCCGAGCTCGTCGGCGGGGATCGCCCACTCGCCGGTCCACCACAGCTCGCCCGCGGCGGGCGGGGTGAGCTCTACCTCGCCCACGGCGCCGCCCACGGTCACCGAGGCGTGCTCGACGTCGACGCCGGAGATCGTGGCGCGGAGCGTCGTCGGCCCGGACGCGACGCGCGAGCCGTCCGACGGCGACGCGAGGTGCGCCACCGGGGCCGCGGCCACGGGCTCGGTGACGGCGTCGAAGGCCCCCTCCACCTCGTCCGCGAAGTACGTGTACGGGTCGGCGTGGAACGCCTGGAAGTCGGGCAGCATCTCGCCCTCGGTGGGCGTCCACGGCGCGTTCGACCCGCCGAAGTTGGCCCACGTCAGCAACCAGGCGCTCCGGGACGCCCGCGGGTCGGCCTCGATCGCCGCCAGCAGGTCGGTGAACCAGGAGGTGTTGAGGTTCTCGCCGTCGGGCTTCATGCCACCCGTCGGGCCCGTCTCGGTGAAGGTGCTGACCTTGCCGCGCTCGTCGGCGAGGTCGGCGATCATGCCGAGGTCCGCCACGACGGTGGCGAGGCGGTCCGGTGACGCGCCCGAGTCGTCGTAGTAGTCGTAGCCGAGCACGTCGACGAAGTCGTCGCCCGGGTAGGTGCGCAGGTACGTCTCCGCGTCGCCGCCGAAGGTGCCGTTGGGCGACCAGGAGTAGAGCAGGTTGTCGACGCCCTTGACGTCGCGCAGGTACTCCACGGTGAACCGGAAGAGCTCCTTGAACTCGCCGGGCGTGGCGAAGGCGGCACCCCACCAGAACCACGAGCCGGTGTTCTCGTGCCAGGGCCGGAACACGATCGGGATGCGGTTCCCGTCGGCGTCGCGCGCGTTGTCAGCCGCCAGCGCCACGAGGTCGAGGTAAGCGCGCAGCTCGGCGTTGTGAGTGCCGCCGGGGAGGACCGCGCGCAGCGTGTCGCCCGAGGTGTCGTAGAAGTCGCCGCCCGTGACCACGTTCTCCATGTGCATCGACAGGGTGCTGATGCCGCCGAGGTCGTGCGCCTCCCGGATGCCCTGCGCCAGGAGCAGGGCGTTCTCCTCGCGCGGCCCGCCGTAGACGCCGGGCGGGATGTTCCCCTCGATGACGAGGGTGTCGAAGCCGAAGACGGCCGGGTGGTCACCGGTCGCGGCCAGCACGTCCGACGAGACGCCGTCACGCGAGGCGAAGGTCTCGCCGACGTCGGTCGTGTGCTGGTGGCCGAACAGGAGGCCCTGGCCGCGCACGTCGCGCAGGTAGGCGAAGAGGCTCCGGGTCTCGGCGGTCGCCGTCGCGTCGACCAGGTCGACGACCGGGTCGGTGATCGGCACGGGCTCGGCCGCGGCGGTGGTCGCGAGCGGCACGCCCAGGCAGGTCATCACGAGGGCGGCCGCCCCCGCGAGCAGCCTGCGTGCGGCCGTCGGCGTGGCACGGGCCGGCCTGTGCCGTGCGGTCGGGTCCGGCGTGGACCGGCGAGGATCACGTGCTCGGGCAGAAGGGCGCAACGCTGAACCTCCGGTCACCTCGCGGACAGGCGTCGGTGCCGGCCGCAGCTGGGTGGGACCGGCCCAAGGTAGCGCCGCGGGCGCACCCAGGTCAGTGGCCGACGCAGGTCCGAATCGTTTAACCGGTCGGGGCGCCCAGCCGCCCGAGCGGACGCGCCTCGCCCGCGGTCCGTGGGCTCGCCCGCGCCGTGGTCCGGCGGGCCCCGCTCAGTAGCGGGACGCGAGCTGCGTGCTCTGGCCCCCGAACGCGGCGAGGTCCGCCGTGAACACCGCGTCGAGCAGGCCGGTGTCCTCCACACCCGGCGCGGTGACGACCTCACCGAGCTCCAGGCCACGCAGGCTCGCCGTGACGACGTCCTGCGCCGACATCCGCGGCACGGAGCTGAGGTCCAGACCCTGACGGCTGTGGAACTCGGTGGCGACCACGCCGGGCAGCAGCGCCTGGACCCGTACCCCCGTCCCCTCCAGCTCGGCGCTCAGCGTCTGGGAGAACGCGAGCAGGTCGGCCAGCGCGCCGGCGTACACGGCCCGGCGCGGCATGACCGACGACGGTGCGGGACCGCTGAACGCGATCATCCCGGCGACGTTGACGATCGCACCGTCGGCGCGCTCCAGCATGCCGCCGAGCACCGCGCGGGCGAGCAGCGTCGGGGCCAGCACCTTGACGTGGACGAGCTCGGAGGCCTTGTCGGCCGGCAGGTCCGCCAGCGGCATGTAGTGCGCCACGCCCGCGTTGTTGACCAGGACGTCGACGGGTTCGGCCGCGGCGACGGCCGCCACCGCGTCGATACCTCGTGCGGTCGACAGGTCGGCGACCACGGCGCGGACCGTGACCTCGGGGTGATCGGCGACCAGTGCGTCGAGCCGAGCGGAGTCACGGCCGACCGCGACGAGGTCGTATCCCTGCGCCGCGAGGCGGTCCGCGAACGCACGGCCGATCCCCGACGTCGCGCCGGTGACGAGTGCCAGCTTGGTCATCTCTTCTTCCTTCCTGTCGGCCCGGCGGTCCCGGGCCCTCGTGCTCAGGCTGCGCCGGGGACTCGGGCCGAGAAAGGGCCCCGCACATCCTGGGGATGACAGGACCAGGCAGCGGCGGCGGGGCCGCCTTACCGTGGAGGGGATGACTGACGAGCGGAACCTGTTGGGGGAGTACCTCCGTGCCCGGCGTGAACTCGTCGGCCCGGAGCTCGTCGGCCTACCCCGCAGCGGCGTGCGACGAGTGCCCGGCCTGCGCCGCGAGGAGGTCGCGCTCCTGGCCGGCATCAGCGCCGACTACTACCTGCGGCTCGAGCAAGGACGCGACCGCAACCCGTCGGTCCAGGTCCTGGAGTCGGTCGCCCGGGTGCTGCAGCTGGACGACGCCGGTACCGCCTACCTGCTGGGCCTGGCCGGTGACCGCCCGCGCTGCCGCCGGCGGCCTGCCCGCCGGGAGACCGTCCCTGCCGGGACCCGTAAGCTGCTCGGCACGATCGGGCTGCCGGCGTTCGTCGAGGGCAGGTACCTCGACGTGCTCGCGGCCAACCCGCTGGCCACTGCCGTGTCACCACGGCTGGTGGCCGGTCGCAACCGGCTGCGCGACGTCTTCCTGGACCCTGCGGAGCAGGCGCTCTATGCGGGCTACGACCCAGCGTTCGTCGCCGCGGAGATGGTTGCGGGCTTCCGGCAGGTGGTGGGCGCCGAGACCGACGACCCCCGGCTGGTCGAGCTGGTGGGGGAGCTGTCCCTGGCCAGCCCGGCCTTTCGTGAGGCCTGGGCCCGGCACGACGTCATGGTGCGGGAGGGCGCGACCGTCACGCTGGATCACCCGGAGGTCGGCCCGCTCGCCCTCAACCGCGAGAAGCTCGCCGTCGGCGGGGCGCCGGGGCTGACGCTCGTCGTCTATCACGCGGACGTGGGCACCGCCGCTGCCGACAAGCTCCAGATGCTGGCCTCGTACTCGGCGCCGGCCCGCCCACCGGCCCGCCCGGAGGACCTCGTCAACTGATGGCGTGACACATGTCATGGGTCGGACGACGAACCTCCCGGGTGCCGGTGACGGCTCGCCACTGGGCTACGTGCCGGGTTCCGCGAAGACTTTCACCTGATCGCGACCGTGAAAGTCCGGCGGTCCCGTCCATCACCTCATGGAGCATGAACATGCGACTCTTCCGGCGCGCCCTTCAGACGATTCAGGCGAATCGTCGCGCGTACCTCGTTCTGAACGCGATCCTGTACGGCTCGGTCCTCGCCGGCTTCGGGGCGGGCCTGCTCTTCCCCGGCCTGACCGCCGCGCAGAAGGAGTCCTTCGAGGCCGGCGGTCAGGCCGACCTGGTGCGGTCGCTGCTCGAGAACCCCTGGCTGTTCGCCCTCGCGATCCTGGCCAACAACGCCCTGCGAGCCGGCCTGCTCAACCTCGTCCTGCCGTCGATGATCGTGCCGTTCGCTGGGGTCGTCTGGTACGTCTACTCCCTGTTCACGGTCGGCCTGCTGCTCGCACCGGCCGACCGGGACGGCTGGCTGGTGCTCGTCCCGCACTCGCTCACCGTGCTCATGGAGGTCCAGGCCTACGTGCTGCTCGCGCTCGGCGCCTACCTCCTGGGCAGGGCATGGATCTGGCCACGGACGGTCGGTGCCGAGAACCGTCGGCAGGCCTACGTGAGCGGGCTACGTCAGCTCGGCGTGCTGAGCCTGCCGGCGCTCGCGCTGCTCGTGGTCTTCGCGTTCTACGAGTCGTTCTCGATCGTCTACCTGGTGCCCTTGCTCATGGAGGGCTGAGCGAGGGGCTGACGGTCCGCCTCGGGTCCCGAGGTGCGAACCACGGAATTGCATCTGACTGAGAAAGGGTGACGGCTATGTCCAGCTGGAACGATCGGCGCCTCTCGCGACGAGTGAAGCCCGGCGACGGGCGCCCCCTGCGACCCTTTCGCTGGTGGCACCTACTGAGGCGTTCGGTTCTCTCCATCTCCCTGCCGGCCGGCGGGCGGATGGTCGTGCACAGCGTCGAGGTCATGCACGGCGGTGATGCCACCACGGGCGAGGTGATGGCGCGGCTCTACCGTGACGGCCGGCTCGACGCGGAGTCGCGTGTGCCGGCGCGCTTCCCCGTCGAGGGCGGCGTCATCGAGGTCCGGACGAGCGAGGCGGGCATGCGCCGCTGCGCGTTCGTCGCCGATGACGGCAGCGAGCAGCAGCTCGTGCCCGACCCGGCATCGGCCGAGGGACGCCGGATGCGCTTCGCACGCGAGCACCCCGGGGCCAGCCGTCTGATCGGTGCCGTGTCGATCCTCGTGCTGCTCATCGGCGTCGGGGTGAACCTGCTGCAGATCGCCGAACCGATCTCGCAGATCCCGCCGATCGCGGACACGCTCGGCACCTTCGAGTCGCCGGTGAACCTGCCGCTGTGGCTCAACATCTCGCTCGGCGTCGCGGCCGCGGTCGGTGCGACCGAGCGAGCCCTCAGGATGCGCTACCACTGGTTGCTCGACAGCGGCGCCGGCACCTGACGGCGGGAATGGCGTGGAGCAGGAACGTGGACGTTCTGGCGGTCTGATGACAACCTGCCCACGGCTGCCGCAGCGGCACCAGTCAGCGCTTGATCTGCAGCTAGCGCGCGCTGGTGCGCCGGTAGCCGGCGTGCGGCACGGCTGACGCGTTGGTGTGCACCGATGACTTCCGGAGCGCAGGAGCGTCTGAACCGGCATGAGTGAATTCCTCTCCGATGGTGTCGAACTGTTCGCGGCGAGCTGCGTGGCCGACTACGCGGCCGCGTATCCGTGGTGGGAGTCCTTTCTCGGGATGCCGCCGTCCTTCAAGGCCACGCCGACCGAGGCGGTGTGGGAGGTCGCGCCGCACCGCTGGATCGTGCTCGAGGAGCGCCCGGAACGTGCGGGCAACGCGACGCACACCCTGTTCGTGGGCGACCTCGACGCCCGGGTCGCGGCGATCTCCGCCCGCGGCATCGAGCCGAGTGACCTCGAGACCTATGACGGGGTCCGCAAGCTGATCTACCGCGACCCCGAGGGCAACGAGATCGGGCTGGGCGGCAACCCGTCCTGACCGGAGAGCTGCTCCGCGATGGCCGCACGGTCGATCATCGACCGGACGGCGGCGATGCGGCCGTCCTCGTAGCGGTAGAAGACGTGCTCGGCGAACCGCAGCCGCGCGCCGTCCGGCCGGAAGCCGAGGAACTCGCCCTGCGGCGCGCAGTCGAAGACCAGGCGGCACGCCACCTGGCCGCCGGCCGCGTCGTTCGCCGCGACCACGAGCTGCGCGTCGTAGACGAGGTCCGGAGCCGCGGCGAGGTCGGCGGCGATCAGCTCCTGGTACTGCCGGCGCGTCATCGGCTCACCGTTGTAGGTCAGCTCGTCGTGCACGTGCTCCACGAGGTCGTCGAGCCGGCGCTCGTTGAGCGCGGCGAGGTAGGCGCGGTACCGGGACTCCAGGTCGGGGGAGACGCCGGGCTGTCTGCCGGTCTGCTTGCCGGGTTCGAGGTCGTCGGTCACGTCTCCGCCTCCAAGGTCGTCGTCTCCTGCCCACCGTAGGACCTGCGCGGGCGTGCCGGGGCATCGACGTCCGCCAGGAAGTCGAGAAGCGTGGCCGACAGGGCCGAAGGCGCCTCCAGTGCCGCATAGTGACCGACGCCGTCGAGCTGCACGGACCGGACCGCGCCGTCGGTGACCTGGCGCATCGTCTGCTCGGTGAACGGCCCGCCGCCGGCACCCACGGCCAGCACGGGGATCGTCAGCGGTCTGGTCCTGGCCAGCTCCCGGATGCTGTCGCCCTCCGCGAGCATCGACCGGTAGAGACCGGTAGCCCCGGTCCAGCCGCCGGGCCGTGCGTACGTGCGAGCGAGCTCGTCGACGTCGGCCGCGGTGATCGCCCCGTCGACCGCGGTCATGCTGGGAAACGCCCACTCGGCCAGGAGCTCCCGCTCGCGGCCGGCGAGCAGCAGCTCCGCGATACCGGGCGCCGCCAGGACGCCGATATGCCATGAGCCGCCGTGCGTGACGTCGCCCAGCCCCTCGAGCCCGAACCCGGGCAGACCCATCTCGACGGCGGTGAGGCTGTGCACGTCCTCCGGGTGCGTGGCAGCGAGCCGGAAGACGGTGGCCCCGCTGATGTCCTGGCCCGTGAGATGCACCGGGCCGACACCGAGGTGCTCGATCAGGGCGTGCAGGTCGGCGGCCGCCGTCGTGCTGTCGTGGCTGGCGTCTGCCGGGCTCGAGTCGCCGAAGCCACGCAGGTCGACGGCGAAGACCCGGTGCCGCCCGGCCAGCAGGGGGATGAGCCGGTGGAACGCCCACCAGGTCTCCGGGAACCCGTGGACCAGCAGGACCGGGGAGCCCTCGGCGCCCGCGGACACATAGTGGAGCTCGGCGCCGTCGACCTGCGCTGTGTGGTGCGTGATTCCCGGGATCGACGTGTTTGGCATCGTGACGCTCATGCTGATGGCCTCTCATATGGACAACCGTGTTGTCTAATAATAGACAACACGGTTGTCGTTGTCCAGGGTCCGCGGTTCTGCGGCACGCCCGGTCCGATCGCCCCCTCTACGCTGATCGCATGTCACGATCCGGCGCCAACCTCGCCCTCCTCCTGCTGGGCGGCTTCCGCACGCTCGTGGACGCCGCGACGGTGGAGCTCGCCGCCCGCGGGTACGACGACTTCCGCCCGGTCCACGACTTCGCGATGCGCGCCATCGCCGCAGGCGCCGACAGCGCCGCCGACCTGGGGCGGCGTACCTCGGTCTCGAAGCAGGCGGCAGCGAAGACCATCGCGATCCTGGTCGACCGCGGCTACGTGTCACGCGACGCGGACCCCGGCGACGCGCGGCGCAAACGGCTGCGGGTGACGCCGCTCGGGTTCGAGGTCCTGCGCCAGGGCGAGGCGATCTTCGACGAGCTGCGAGAGAGCTGGGCGCGGCAGATCGGCGCTGCGGAGCTCGCGGCACTCGAGGCCCAGCTCACGAAGCTGGTCGGCGACGGGGCCGTGCGCCCGGATGCGCCGGGCTGGGTCGCGGAGGACCAGGGCTGAGCCGCGCCCGCGGTCCCGGGCCGAGCTGATGGATCCGGCCGGGTTCGGGGTGGGAGAAGCCGGCCGCTTGTCAGGCCTTGGGCGGGGTGAGGATCGTGTACAGCCTGGCGATGACCCCGTCCCGGATGAGGCAGATGTCGAATCCGGTCACGACCGGCGGCTGTCCTTGGGGCCCGTAGCTCCACGCGAGGGTGCCCAGATCGTTGCTGACGTAGACCGGGCCGACCTCCGTGAAGGTGAAGCCGGGCGTCTCGTCGAGCAGCTTCTGCACCTTTGCGGCTACCGCGTCGCGGCCGATCGCGACCTCGCCGGGATCGGAGAAGACGATGTCCTCGGCGTAGGCCCTGCCGATTGCGACGGCACGGAGCTGGGGATCTCGCTCTCCGAACACCTCGTGCAGGTTCGCCCTCATCAGGGCCTCGATCTCGGCGGGTTCTGGTTCGTTCGACATGCCTGACCTCCTGGTTGTGGTGCCCGATGAGAAGTTGGACCCAGGCCGTTGTGTGCATGCCCGGGAATCGCATTTGTGTTCAGTCGGCTGCGAACGCCTGCTCGACAGTCAGGGTGTCCTCGTAGAGGTGCAGACGAACGATCCGGCCGTCCTCGACCACCAGGTGCATGGCCGACGGTGTGGTGAAGTCCTTGCCCGAGGCGGCGACGGTGTGCGTGAAGGTTCCCAGCAGCATCACGTCAGCACCGTCGACGATGAACCGCTCCAGTGCGACCCTGCTCTTCCCGTGCACGTAGTACGGCCACATCGTGGTGAAGTAGGGAGCGACCTCCTCCCGGCGCGTACGACGGCCGGTCCAGGGCAGTGCGTCACTGCCCGGGACGTACCAGTCGATGTCTGCCGCGAACAGTTCCTGGATGCCGTCCTGGTCCTGCCGGCCCAGGCGCTCCACGAACTGTTCGGCGACGGCCCGTGAGGTCTGGGTGTCTGTCGCCCTTGTTGTCGCCATTGTTCTCGTCCTTGTCTTCTGGTGGGTACTAGGTGCGATGCTCGGTCTCAGCCCTGCAGCAGGAAGTGTTTGCCGCTCAGTGGCCCACCGAGCTGCAAGAGTGCGCCGCCTTCGCGCAGTCCGCCGAGGTCGACCGGCGCAAACCGGAGCCTGGCCACCACCTGTGCGAGAGCGAGCTTCGCGGGCTCGTCGTCCCCGGCGAGGAAGACGGCCTGGTTGCCCTCCTCATGGCGGGGGTCACGTGCCATGAAGGTCGCGAACATGGCGTTGAATGCCTTGATCAGCGTGACGCCGGGCAGCTGCTCTGCGACCCACTCGCTGCCGGTCAGAGGTGCGACGTCGGCGAAGCCGCGGTAGGGATCGGGCTCGGCGAACTGATTGGTCATGTCGACAACCACCCGACCCGTCCAGTCCCCGAGCCGCTGCCCGACCGCGGGAACGGCGCTGAACGGGACGGCGAGCAGAACCAGGTCGGCCGCCGCTGCCTCCTCGAACGTGACCGCTGACGCGCCGGGCCCGATAGCGGCGACGGTGTCACCGAGTGTGTCGGGACCGCGGCTGTTGCTGAGCAGCACCGGATACCCGGCGCGCGCGGCGTGACTGGCTATGGCCTGTACGGGTGCTCCCGCACCGATCGTGCCGATGGTCTTGAGCTCCATGAATCAGTACTCCGCTAGGCGGCTTTGAGGACGTCCCGCAGGACGTCGTCCAGGGTGGTCTTTGCCAGCTCCTCGCACATGGCGGCCTCCACCTCCTCGTATACGCCGATCAGTGCCGGCCCGATCCCGTGGCCCACGACGCACTCCTGGTCCGGTGTCGAGCGATGCAGTGCGAAGACCGGGCCCGGCTCGATCGCACGGTAGACGTCAAGCAGGGTGATCTCGCCAAGGTCCCGGGAGAGCATCCAGCCCGCCCCCGCCCCTCGTCGCGAGTCGGCCAGGCCGGCATGGCGCAGCTCGGCCAGCAGGCGGCGGATCACCACGGGATTGGTGTTGACGCTCTGCGCTATCTGCTCGGACGTGGCGACCTCGTGACCGCGCCTCTGGTACAGCCCGATCCAGGTCAGGGCGTGTGCCGCAATGGTCAGCCTGCTGTTGGCGCTCACGTTCTATCGCACCTCCGGTCGTTTTCGTGCAGTCGTAACATTAGTTGTTACATCAATGGATGGCAAGAGGGCGGGCTACGGGGCGGTCGCTGCCCAGCCGGGCACGAACACGTTCGTGTTACGTTGCCTGAATGGTCGGCAATGACAACATCCGGGTGCCTGTCAGTCGTCGGGAGCGCCCCGCGAAGCCGGCGCTCACCCGGCACGGGATCATCGAGGCCGCGCTGGCGATCCTGCGCGCGGAGGGTCTGAGCAGGGTGACGATGCGGCGGATCGCCGCTGCGCTCGATACCGGGCCGGCGTCGTTGTACGTATATGTGCACAACACCGAGGACCTGCACGCGCAGGTCCTCGATGCCCTGCTGGCCCCCGTTGTCACCGCGGTGCCCGGGACCGGCTCGTGGCGGGTCCGGCTGAAGGCCCTGCTGGCCGGCTATCGCGACATCCTGTTCCAGCATCCGGAGATCGCCCGGATGGCGCTGTCGACGCAGCCCAGCGGCCCGAACTACATGGCCCTGGGGGACAGGATCCTCGGCCTGCTCGTCGAAGGTGGGGTGTCGGACCGTGCGGCGGCATGGGGTCTCGACCTGTTGTTGCTGTACCCCACGGCGATCGCCGTGGAGAACGGCAGCCAGAAGTCGGCCACCCAGAAGGCCGATGACCTGACGGCGCTGGCGGCGCGGGTCGCGGCCGCGGACGCGACGCGCTACCCGCACGTCGCCCGGCTCGGCGAGGAGATCGTCTCCGGTAGTGGCCCGGAGCGGGCCGACTGGACGTTGGACGTCCTGCTCGACGGCATCCTCGCCGCCGGCCCGCCCATCTCGGCGGGCTAGGCTCCTCCGCCCCTCGGTCATGCGCCCCTGACGCGCCGAGCTTCGGCATCTCCGGGCGAACATGTTCGTCCAGACCTTGTTTCTAACGAACATGTTCGTTAGCCTCGAAGCTGCCGCCTCCCGAAGGCTGCGCTGGTTCCTTGTGATCGGAGACGTCGATGACGGTTGCCGCGGCCGCAGCCCGCCGAGGCGGGGTCTTGCTCCTCGTGACTGCCGTGCTCCTCTCGAACGCACCTATCGCCTCGGCCGACGGCCCGGCGCCGGGTGCCGACCTGCATGTCGCGCAGAGCCTCGGAGATCGCGAGCTGACCGTGGTCCTGCGTCGGGTCGACGCGGTGCCAGGCCCGCTGCGGGTCGACGTGGTGACGCACGTGGGAAGTCCGCCCGGGCAGCTACGTCTGCGGTTGTCGCCGACGGGGGCGAGCACGACGCCGTCGACCGGCCACGCGGCAAGCGCGAGCGAGGCCACGGTGCGGCTGGGCTCGACGCCCGGCACGTACGGTGGCACGTTGCGGGTGCAGCAGCCGGGACCGCAGGAGCTCCTCGTCGACGACGGCTCGACGGTCGCGTCGATCCCGTTCGTGGTGCCGGTCGCTGTGATGTCACCGGCGGAGAAGATGGCATACGCCGGGTTCGCCGCGGCCGGACTGCTGCTCGCCGCCGCGCTGGTGGCCGCCGCGACGGCGCGGCAGAGCTGGCTCGTCGCCGTACCGGCGTGCGGGGTCGTCGCGGCGCTGGCAGTCGCGATCTGCGCGGCAGTGCTCTCGGCGTCGACTCCCGCGCCCCCGGTGGCCGGTCAGGACATCGATGCGACGGTCGAGACGGTGCTCGACCCCTACTCGGTACCGCACCCCGCGCCTGGGCAGGCATCGCGCCCGCCGGTGACCATGGTGGTGCACTCCGAGGCGGCAGCCGGCGGTCCCGCGGAGGTCGCGCTGTTCCTGACGGACGGCAGCAGCGGGCGCCCGGTCGACGACCTCCTCGTCCACGACAGCGCGTTCGTGCATCTGCTCGTGGTCACACCGTCCATGACCCTGCGCCACCTGCACCCGGTCCGGGTCGCGCCGGGGGAGTACCGGGTGCGCCTGGCCGATCCCGAGCCGGGCCACTACGCGCTCGCGGCGGAGGTGGTGCGGCGCGGCGGGGGAGTGCAGCTGCTGCGGTCACCGATCGGCTTCGACATCGCGGGGACGGACCTGGGTCCGGGACACCGACCCGCCGGCCCCGGTGTCCGGGACGCCGCCGGCACATCGGTCCACGTCTCGGTCACCGGCGCCCGGTCCGGGGAGCCGACCACGATCGTCGCGCGGTTCGGCGACCAGGCGGACCTGCAGCCCTGGCTGGGCATGGTGGGCCACCTGATCGCGGTCGGACCCCTGGCGGGCAGCGAGTCCACGAAGGCAGTCGAGCGTGCTCCGACGTGGGCACACGTGCATGCGATGCCCCCGCGGGCGCAGGGTTCGGCGGCGGGAGGCTCGGACGCGGGGCAGCCCGACGAGACGGTGGGGACGTACGGACCCGAGGCGTCGTTCACCCATACGTTCCCGCTGCCCGGGCGCTACCGGGTGTGGGTCCAGGCCCAACGCGACTACCGGCTGCTGACAGTGCCTGTCACGGTGGACATCGCCGCGGGTCCGGTGAGTGGGCGGTGACGACTCGTACGCGGCTGATCCTCGCGACGACAGCGGTCGCGGCCGTTCTTCTGGGGGCCGGCCTGTTGCTCGTGCCCGCCAGCGCTCCTAGCGAGCCGGTCGTGCTAGAGGCCGACACGGCCCGGCACGCTGTCCGGGTGGTCGTCGACCCGGCCGCCGTCGGTACCAGCGAGGTGCGTATCGAGGTGGGCGGAGCAGCCGATGTGACCCGGGTCCGCCTGGAACCTGCCATGACGCAGATGGGTCACGCCTACCCGCCGATCACCGCCGAGCCCCTCCTGGGCAGCGATGGATCAGGCACGTATCGCGCCGAGGTGCGCTTCGACATGTCGGGCACCTGGGAGCTGACCGTCGTCGTCGACGACGGTCACGGCGCACAGCGGGTCACGTTCCCGCTGGTCGTCGACGGATGAGACCGGAGGAGAGAAGGAACGCGATGAATCAGAGCTCCGAGGAACCGACGGCGCGACCACGCGCCACGACCGCAAGACTGTTACCCGCGGGGGCCGTGCTCGCCGGGGCGTTGTTGTCCCTGTTCGGCTGGAGCTGGGACATCCAGTGGCACAACGACGTCGGACCCGACACGTTCTTCACCTTGCCGCACCTGTTCCTGTACACCGGTAGCGCCCTGTGCGGCCTGACCGCGCTGACCGTGGTGCTGCGCACCACCGCGGCGCAGCGCTCGGGGCGACCGGTGGACGCGGGGGTCGGGGGAGGTTCCGTCAGGGTGTTCGGCGGTGCGTTCCTCGCGCCCGTCGCCTACCTGGTCACCGGGTCGGCCGCGGCGGTGTTCCTGCTCTACGGGCTGTGGGACCAGTGGTGGCACGGCCTGTACGGCTTCGATGCCGTGCTCAACTCACCGCCGCACGTCGGCCTGCTGCTCGGCAACGTCACGACGATCGTCGGCGCGACGATGGTCTTCGCCGCGGCGCGGCACGAGCGCTGGGGCCGCATCGGGGTCGTTGCCTCCCTGGGCATGATGGTGACCTTCATCCCGGTCGTCTCCGACGTGTTCCAGCAGGTCCCCGGAGTGATCGACTGGATCACCGTGTGCGTAGCTGGCCTGACGGCGCTGCTGCTGGTCATGGCGATGGCACTCTTCCAGCGGACCGGCGCCGCCCTGCTGGTCTCGGTGGCGGTGGCCGCGCTGCAGGTAGTCCTGTGGCTGTTCACGCCCTGGGCGACCCACGCCTATGCGGACTCGGTGGGGCTGCCGATGCGCGACTTCGTGGCGCCGGTGCCGATCGTGCCCAGCTGGATCCCGGTGAGCGTCGTCGTCGCGGCGCTGATCCTCGAGGGCGCCCGAGCGCTCGGTCGTTCGCGACGGTGGTCGGCCCGCGTCGTCATGCCGCTCTGGGGGGGCCGTGGCGTCCGCGGTTCTCGCCGTGCTCGTTCCGCTGCAGGCTGCGCTGCTCAACAGCGTCCCGCTCCCCGGGCTCTCGGGCACCGTCCTCTACCTCGCGCCCGTCGCTCTGGTGTCCGCCGCGTTCGGAGCCCTTGGCGGTACGGCGGGCTGGCGCCTCGGGCTGATGCTGCGCATGCTCGACCGCCAGGCGGCGCCCGCAGCAGGAACCGGGACAGACGTACCCGGAACTCACGCAGGCATACCTCACACAGGCATACAAGGAGCCACCGCATGAGCCGCATCCTGAGCACCCTGCTCGTGCTCGCCGCCCTCCTGCTCACGAACGCCGCGCCCGCGTCGGCCTTCGAGCCGGTCACCATCGTGCACACCGAGCGGGTCGAGGCGGGTCCGTACCGCATCACCGTCGGTTTCAGCCGTTGGCCGATCCGCGCCATGCAGTCGCTCGACTTCACCTTTTGCCGTCGACGGCGGGCAGGAGGGCATGTCCGGCACCGTGGACGCATTCCTGCCCGACCGTTCCGCAGCAGAGCGCTGGGACCTCGCCCGCCACCCCCGCAAGCTCGACGTCTGGGGTATGGACATCAAGGCGCTCCCCGCTGACGGGCCGTGGACCTTCCGCTTCACCGTGGACGGCCCGGCCGGGCGAGGCGAAGGCGAGCTGAACGGTATTCCCGTCCTCACCCAGCCCGGCCCTCCGCTTGCCCTGAGCTGGTCGGTCGCGGGACTCCCACTGGTCGTGCTCTTCGCCGTCCTCACGATCGCCTGGCGCCGCAACCGGATCCCTCGGGAGGAGCTCGCCGCCCTCTGAGATGGCGCTGCGGATCTGGGACGGCTTCGAACACCGGACGTGCGCCGCGAGGACCTGCACCGCGGTACCGGGAACACCGACATACAGCTGTCGCGGCGACGGACCACAGTGAACGCATGAGCGAAGACGCGAACACCACGACCACCACTCCGACCAGGTCCGTCGCCCGGCATGCACTCGATGTATGGCTGACGATGTGGAACTCCGACGGCAGCATCGCACGACAGATCTGTGCCGATGACTTCCGCATCCACTTCGCCGTGACCGAGCGCGACGGGTCGACCCCCGCCGACGAGATCCGCAGCGCCGATGGCTTCGCGAAGTACCTCGACTGGTGGCACGAGCAGAACCCGGGGGTCGCCTTCACCAAGATCGACGATGCCATCGACGGTGCCCATGGCCGGCTGCTGTGGGACGTCGACATGGACGGGCACCAGGCCGGCGGCGTCGATGTGTTCGACTTCGATGAGGACGGCAGGATCCGCAGGGTCTGGTCGGTCGGCGGACAGCGGAGCATGCGAACCTGACACGCCGCACCCGGACGCCTCTGAGAAAATGAGGGCGTGAAGCGAGCCGAGCGACAGTACGCACTGGTCGACCTCCTCCGCGGAGCACGTCGCCCGTGGTCTGCCGCTCGGCTCGCCCAGGAGTTCGGGGTCTCCTCGCGCACCATCGAGCGTGACATCGGTTCGCTACAACTTGCCGGGGTCCCCATCTACGCGGATCACGGGGCGGCGGGTGGCTACTCGATCCTTCGGGAGTACTCCTTGCCGCCGCTCAATCTCACCGCTCCCGAGTCCCTGGCGGTGCTCGCCGGGCTCGCACTCCTCGAGTCGTCGCCCTACCAGGGAGCTGCCCGCCGCGCACGCGCCAAGATCGCTGCGGTGATGGACGAGGCGCATCGCGCGCCCGTGCAGGAGCTGCTCGGGACGATGCACGTCATCGACGCCGTCCCCCCGGCGGACGGCACCGTGCCGCTCGGGATGCTCTCCGACGCGATCGCCGCACGCCGCGTGGTGCGACTCACGTACCTGGGTGAGAGCGCCGACGGCAGCCCGGACGACTCCGTCACGACTGTCCGAGAGGTCGAGACCATGGGTCTGCTCCGCGCTGCTGACACGTGGCTGCTCACCGGCTGGTGCCGGCTCCGTGATGCGATCCGTGGGTTCCGCATCGAGCGGATCATGCGGCTGGAGATCCTCGACGAGGTCCCGCCGCGGCGGGACCCGGCTCTGCTCGAGGCGGATCTCGCACGATGGCCGACGCGCCGTCTCACCTGAACCGTGCGAGAGCACAAACCTGCCATCAGTTCTTCAGGATCGTGCCCGAACGTGTGAGCACGAGCGGTGCCGGGGTCGGAGCGCCGGTCAGCGGGACCACCTCGACCGGGATGTCCGAGGCCCCGAGGACTGCCCGCGGCGTCGGCCCGAGGCGGGCCAGGTGCCGCTGGTGCCGGGCGATCATCAGGAGGTCCGCGTCGGTCGCGGCGTCGATCAGGACGCGCGCCGGCTGTCCGTGGGTGAACGACGTCTCCACCGCGACGCCGGGAAAGACGTCGGACCAGTCGCGCACGAGCGCGTCCAGCGTCCTGCCCTCGGACCTGTGCCGGTCGCCTCGGCGAGCATCGACCCGGGCGACGGCGGCGCGATCCGCGGTGTCGCACGCATGGACGATCTCCAGGGCCGCGCCTCGCGCGGAGGCCTCCGCGAACGCACGCGCCAGCAGACCGCCGGCGTTTGCGCACGACTTGACCCCCACGACGATGCGGTGATGGTGCCGGGCTCGCCAGTCGGCGGGAACCACCACCAGGGCAGCCGCCGTGTGCGCGGCGACCTCCGTGATCACAGCGCTGACGCCGGGCCGCTCGGGGCTCCACGGTGTCGTCTGCCCCAGGACCAGCAGGTCGCCGGCACCGGCGGCCGCGACCAGCTCGTCCGCCAGCGGGCCGCGCCCGAAACGCCAGTCGAACTCGACGTCAGGCGCGGCGACGCAGGCCTCCGTCATGTACGGGTCCATGATCTGACCGGTGTCGTCGCGGTCCAGGACATGGACCATCCGCACACCGGTGCCTCGGGCGCGGGCCTCGTCGATCGCGAACCGTAGCGCTCCCAGACCTTGTCCGCTCCCGTCGACGGCGACGGCGACGGTAGGTGCCGATCTTTGCGTGGTACCCATGACGAACCGTCCTTTTGCCTCGATCTGCCCCGATGTTTTCTTCGAGAGTGCCCGGGGTGAGCCGTCGTCGGCAGGGTCGAGGGTCACGGATCGACGGGACGTTCTCCGCCGCGCTGGGGGACTTTCGTCCCTTTCCCAGGTCGGGCCTTCGGAGCGAGGTTGGACCTGCTGCCGGTTCCCGCAGGCGGCCGCCTCATCACGTCCCGCATCAAGCAGATCTCAGCCGGCACGGATCCCGCACGTAACTCGCAAACAGGAGCAGCCGCGATGACGACAACCACTGTCCCCGACTCCACGGTCGCCACGTGGCGCGCCACCGGCGTGACCGAGCTGGAGCCCGCCGAGCTGGAGCGCCTCGATGCGTGGTGGCGGGCGGCGAACTTTCTCTCGGTCGGGCAGATCTACCTGCTCGACAACCCGCTCCTGCGTGAGCCGCTGACCCGGGACCACGTCAAGCCGCGCCTGCTGGGCCACTGGGGCACGACACCGGGCCTGAACTTTCTGTACGCGCACCTGAACCGGGCGATCAAGGAACGGCAGCAGCAGACCGTGTACGTGACCGGACCGGGCCACGGCGGGCCGGGCCTGGTCGCCTCCGCGTACCTGGACGGAACCTACTCCGAGGTCTACAGCGACATCACGCAGGACACGGAGGGCGTCAAGCGCCTGTTCCGGCAGTTCTCGTTCCCGGGCGGGATCCCGAGCCACGTCGCACCGGAGACACCGGGTTCGATCCATGAGGGCGGTGAGCTGGGCTACGCGCTCAGCCACGCCTACGGCGCCGCGTTCGACAACCCCGACCTGCTGGTCGCGGCGGTGGTCGGGGACGGCGAGGCGGAGACCGGGCCGCTGGCGACGTCCTGGCACTCGAACAAGTTCGTCAACCCGGCGCAGGACGGTGTCGTGCTGCCGATCCTGCATCTCAACGGGTACAAGATCGCCAACCCGACCGTCCTGGCACGGATCCCGCAGGACGAGCTGCGCGACTTGATGGTCGGGTACGGGCACAGGCCGTACTTCTTCACCGTTGAAGACGGTTCGCAGGAGTCGCCCGCCGAGTTCCACGCACGGTTCGCCACACTGCTGGACGAGGTGCTGGACGAGATCGCCGGGATCAAGGCCCGTGCAGCGCAGGGCGACCTGAGTCGTCCGGCGTGGCCGATGATCGTGTTCCGCACGCCGAAGGGGTGGAGCGGCCCGGCGGAGATCGACGGCAAGAAGACGACCGGGTCGTGGCGTGCCCACCAGGTGCCGCTGGCGAACGCCCGCGACACCGACGAGCACCTGCGCGTGCTCGAGCAATGGCTGAGGTCGTACCGTCCGGAGGAGCTGTTCGACGAGGACGGCCGCGTGCTGCCCGAGATCGCCGCCCTGGCCCCGGAGGGCGAGCTGCGGATGAGCGCGACCCCGCACGCGAACGGCGGGCTGCTGCTCAAGGACCTGCGCCTACCGGACTTCCACGACTACGCGGTCGACGTGCCCACGCCGGGAGGCTCGGTCTCGGAGGCACCACGTGTCCTCGGCCAGTGGCTCACCGACGTCACCCGCCTCAACCCGACCAACTTCCGCATCTTCGGTCCCGACGAGACGGCGTCCAACCGCCTGCAGGCGGTGTTCGAGGTCACGGACAAGCAGTGGAACGCCGACTTCCTCGGCGAGGACGTCGACGAGCACCTGGCCCGGGCCGGCCGGGTCATGGAGATGCTCAGCGAGCACCAGTGCCAGGGCTGGCTGGAGGGCTACCTCCTCACGGGCCGGCACGGGCTGTTCACGAGCTACGAGGCGTTCATCCACATCATCGACTCGATGTTCAACCAGCACGCGAAGTGGCTCAAGGTCACCAACGACATCCCCTGGCGGCGACCGATCGCGTCCCTGAACTACCTGCTCTCCAGCCACGTGTGGCGACAGGACCACAACGGGTTCAGCCACCAGGACCCCGGGTTCATCGACCACGTCGTGAACAAGAAGGCCGAGATCGTCCGGGTCTACCTCCCGCCGGACGCCAACACCCTGCTCAGCACGTACGACCACTGCCTGCGCAGCCGCCAGTACGTCAACGTCGTGGTCGCGGGCAAGCAGCCCGCCCCCAACTTCCTCACCATGGAGCAGGCCGTCGAGCACTGCTCCCGCGGTCTGGGGATCTGGGAGTGGGCGGGCACGGAGGTACCGGGCGAGAAGCCGGACGTGGTGCTCGCGGCGGCAGGCGACGTGCCTACGCTGGAGGTGCTCGCCGCTGCCGGCATCCTGCGCCGCGAGCTGCCCGACCTCAAGGTTCGCGTGATCAACGTCGTCGACCTGATGCGGCTGCAGGACGCCACGGAGCACCCGCACGGCCTCACGGATCCGGAGTTCGACGGCCTGTTCACGAGCGACGGGCCGATCATCTTCGCCTACCACGGCTACCCCTGGCTCATCCACCGCCTGACCTACCGGCGTGCGGGCCACCCGAACATCCACGTGCGGGGGTACAAGGAGGAGGGCACCACGACGACGCCGTTCGACATGGTCATGCTCAACGACCTGGACCGGTACCACCTTGTGATCGATGTCATCGACCGGGTTCCCTCGCTCGGCAGCGCCCAGGCCCGGTTACGTCAGCGCATGCAGGACGCGCGGCTTCGTGCGCGTGCCTGGACCCGCGAGCACGGCGACGACATCCCCGAGGTACGCGACTGGGTCTGGCCCGACGCCCAGGACCTGGCAGACAGCGGCCAGGTCGACGCGACACTCGGCACCGGCGGAGACAACGAGTAGCGACAGGCTGTCATGATCGCGGCGGCGGGAAGGGAGCTCTGCTGCGCCGTCCCGGTCATCGGAACCCTCTCCCCGCGTTCGCCGGGATCATCGGTTCGCACCGTGGTGTGCGTGCACGACCACGACCGGGCACGGCGCAGAGCGGAGCAGGGCGTCGGGAATGCTGCGCAGGATGCGGCCCATCAGCGGCTGGTGCCGGCGTCCGCCCACGACGACCAGGTCTTCCGGGGTGAGCCCGTACCGCAGCACCGAGGCAGGGTCCCCGCGACGCATCACGATCGTGCAGGTGACCTGCGGGTACTTCTCCGACCAGCGCGCCACCCGGTCGGCCAGGTCGGCCTTGGCCGCCTCGCGCCACGAAGCGGCGACGGGGTCCAACTCCGGGAGAGCCGCCGAGACCGCGTCGGTGTCCGTCACGTGCAGGACTTCCAGGGTGCAGTCACGTGCGGCGGCCTCGGCGAACGCGGCGCCCAGCACGTCCGGTTCGTCGTCGCGGTCCACGCCCACGCGGATCCGCCTCGGGTCCCCGGTGGTCGCGCCGGCCGGGACCACGGCGACGGCTCCCGGAGCGATCGCCGCCAGGGCGGAGGAGGTCGAGCCGAGCACCATGCGGTCGAACTTCCCGAGGCTGCGGCGTCCGACCACGACCAGACCGCAGGTCCTGGACCGCCGGCTCAGCTCGTAGGCGGCGTCGCCGGCCATGATGACCACCTCGGCGTCCTGCTCCGGGTGCCGCTCGGCGAGCCAGCCGCGCGCCGCCTCGGCCGCCCGACGGGCCTGGTCCCGCAGCTCGCCGATCAGTCCGCCGATCCCCGGGTCCTGGGCGACCGGCACGTCGTAGGTAACCACGGCGGTGAGGTGCGTGTCGTGCAGGCGGGCGGCGCGTGCGGCCCACTCCAGGGCGGCCAGGCTCTCGGCTGATCCGTCGACCCCGACGACGACGCCGTCGTACCAGGTGATGCTCATGATCGTCCTCCTTCGTCCGCTCCAGCACACCAGCAGGGCGGCGACGTCCGACAGGGACCGGAGGCCTGAGGGAGCGGGACAAAGGTCCCCGGAGGCTCGCCCCGGCTCGCGCGCGCTACCGTGACCCCGGGAGGCACCGATGGATCGGACGAACACCCCGCGTGACCGCACCGACCTGCTGCTGGAAGCGGTCGTCACGGTCAGCCGCGGCCTGGACCTGGAGACGGTGCTGCACCACATCGTCGAGACCGCGATCGAGCTCGTCGATGCGCGGTACGGGGCGCTGGGCGTGCTGGGTGACGACGGCCGGATCGCCCGGTTCCTGACCGTCGGCATGTCCGACGAGCAGATCGCCGCGATCGGCCCCTACCCCACGGGACACGGTGTGCTGGGCGAGCTGATCCGCCACCCCGTGCCGCTGCGCCTGCACGACCTGTCCGCCCATCCCGTCTCGGTCGGTTTCCCCGCCCACCACCCACCGATGCACACCTTCGCGGGGATGCCGCTGCGGGTGCACAGTGCGCCGTTCGGCAACCTCTACCTCACGGACAAGCGCGACGGGGGAGACTTCACGGCCGAGGACGAGCGGGTGCTGGAAGCGCTCGCCTCGGCTGCGAGCGTGGCCATCGAGAACGCGCGGCTGTACGACGTCGCACAGCTGCGTGAACGCTGGGCGCGCGCCAACGACCGGATCTCCCGCCAGGTCCTGGCCGGGGCATCGCCCGACGACGTCCTGAAGCTCATCGGCAGCCAGGCACGGGAGGTCGCCAACGCCGACCTGACCGCCGTCTCCGTACCGGACCCGGACACCGGTCGTCTGGTGCTGCACACGGCCTCGGGGCTGGGGGCGGAGGACCGGGTGGGTTCGGTCCTGTCGGCCGACGGGACGTTCGCCGCGCTCACGCTCCGCACCGGGGTGCCGATGGTCACCGACGACGCCTCGAAGGACGAGCGCGCCGAGTTCGCGCTGGACCTGCCGGTGGAGCTCGGCCCCCTGGCGGTGTGGCCGCTCGGCGAGCACGGTCGCGTCCGTGGTGTCCTTGCCGCGGCGCGCGTGCAGGGCAGGCAGCCGTTCTCGTCGGTGGTGGTGGAGGCGCTGGGTGCCTTCGCGGCGCAGGCCGCCGTCGCCATGGAGCTGGCGGAGGGACGGGCGGACGCCGAACGGCTCGCCCTGCTGCGTGACCGCGAGCGGATCGCACGGGACCTGCACGACCTGGCGATCCAACGGCTCTACGCGACCGGTCTCTCGCTGCAGCGGGTGGCACGTACCGCGCCGCCGGAGGTGGCCGCGCAGCTGACGACGGCGGTCGACGAGGTCGACGAGACGATCGCCCTGGTGCGGACCACGATCTACCGGCTGCAGCCGGGTGAGCGGTCCGGGGGTGCCGACGCCCGGCGGATCGGCGTGCGCTCCCAGGTGATCACGGAGGTCGACGCCGCCGCGGTGTCGCTCGGGTTCGCGCCACGGCTGCGCTTCGAGGGCCCCGTGGACACCCTGGTGCCGCCGGACGTCGCCCACCACGTCGTCGCGGTGGTGCGTGAGGCGCTGTCGAACGTAGCCCGGCACGCGTCCGCCTCCCGGGTGGAGGTCCGGCTGGCCGCGGCCGACGACCTTGTGCTCGTGGTGAGCGACGACGGCGCGGGCATCCCACCGACGGCCGCACGCAGCGGGCTGCGCAACCTGGCGCACCGTGCGGACGAGCTCGGCGGGTCGTTCGCCGTCGAGCCCGTGGACCCGAGTGCGGACCGGGCCGGGACACGTCTGGTGTGGCGCGTGCCGCTGCCCACCGACGACTCCCTGGAACCCGACTCGGGAATCTGACTCGGGAATCTGACTCGAGCGCCGTCCCCGGCACCGTCAGGGATATCCGAGGCGGTGTCGTCAGTGTTGCCGGCGCTCGTCCTGCTCGAGGCGGTCGGCGAGGACGGCGGCCTGTGCCCGCCGTTCGAGGCCGAGCTTGGTGAAGATGCTGGAGACGTAGTTCTTGACCGTCTTCTCGGCGAGGAACAGCTCGGCCCCGATCTGCCGGTTGGTCAGGCCGTGCCCGATCAGGCCGAGGATGCGGCGTTCCTGGTCGGTCAGGCCGGAGAGCGGGTCGGGCTCGTGGTGGGCTCCCGCGCGGATGCGTTCCATGACGCGGGCCGCCGCCCGTGGGTCGAGCATGGACCCGCCGGAGGCGACGGTCAGCACGGCCTGGACGAGGTCGGTGCCGCGGACCTGCTTGAGGACATAGCCGGCGGCTCCGGCGAGGATGGCGTCGTAGAGGGCTTCGTCGTCGGAGAACGAGGTGAGCATGAGGCAGGCCAGGTCCGGCATGCGGGAGCGCAGCTCGCGGCAGACGGTGACGCCGTCGCCGTCGGGCAGCCGCACGTCCAGGACGACGACGTCGGGGGCCAGCGCGGGGATCCGGTCGAGCGCTTCGCGGGCCGAGCCCGCCTCACCCACGACGGTCACCCCGGGCTCGGACTCCAGCAGGTCCGCGACGCCGCGGCGCACGACTTCGTGGTCATCGACGAGGAACACGCGTACGTCCATGCGGCCTACGGTAGCGGTGCGCTCTGCCATGGCGGTGCCCGTCCCGGGTCCTTCCGGGACGGGCACCGCGGAGACGGGCACTGCGGATTGCTGTGTCATCGCAGGACGGGGAACCGCTGGACCAGCGGCAGCCGTGCCCACTGCTTGCCGAGGCCGAGCGTGTCGCCGGCGAGGAAGGCGGCGAGCCCGATCAGCAGGACCGCGTCGACCAGGTGGTAGTCCACGAAGGGGTTGTTCTCCAGCGGCAGCGAGGCCATCCACATCAGGAGCATGAGCAGCGCACCCGCGCCGGCCGCGATCCGCATCCCGATGCCGAGCGCGAGGGCGAGGCCGATGCCGAGCAGGCCGAGCATGAACAGCCAGTCGATGACCGGGTTGCCGGCCAGAGCTCCGAAGAACCCGGCGAACGGGCCCTCGACGCCGCCGAGGAAGCCCTCGGTCGGGGAGCCGCCGTTGATCCAGGCGCGCTCGGTGGGCGTGCCCAGGCCCCAGCCGAACAGCTTGTCGCCGAACGCCCAGAGGAACTCGACGGCGAGGAGCAGCCGGACGCCCGCGAAGCTGTACCGGGCGACTGCCGTGCTCGTGACGGTAGTGGCGGCCGTGTCGGCGGACGCGGCACGCTCACGCGCAACCGGCCCGTGCGCCAACGGTGCGGAGTGATGGCTGATGGAGCTCATGATCTTCCTCCTGGGGCTGCGCCGGAACGGTTCCGGCTGCCTGGTACCACCGTCCCGCGGACCGTGTGGTCGGGTGCAGGGCCACCTGGCTCCTGTCGGTGGGACCTTGGTCCCGCGCCGGGACGGGACGATGGCCCTGGGCGGCGTCTACCAGGTGGAGTCGCCGCGGATGACGGCGTCGGACCCGCCGTCGACGAAGACGACCTGGCCGCACAGGTGCGAGTTCTTCTCGCTGACGAGCCAGGCCAGGAGGTGTGCGGGGACCTCGGGCCGCATGAAGCCGTTCAGGGGCATCGGCACCAGGGCGGACATGGCCGCGCGCTGGATCTCCGTGCCGATCATGCCCGCGACCATGGGCGTCTCCACGACTCCCGGCGCGATGGCGTTGAGCGGGATCCCCGCGCCTGCCCAGTCCTTCCCGGGAGCCGCGCGGCGCAGCCAACGGCACAGGGCTACCTTGCTGCTGGCGTAGATCAGGTCGTTCTGCCGCGCCTCGACCAGCTTGGCGGCGCGCTCCAGCGCACCGGCCTCGTCGCCGGCCAGGCACAGGTCCACCAGCTCGGCGTCCGACGGCATGAGGCCGGCCATCGACGCCGTCGCGACCGCACGAGGGGCTCGCGAGCCGGCGAGCAGGGGCTGCAGCCCCTCCAGCGTCGCGACCGTGCCGAAGAAGTTGACCGCGACGTCGTCCGGGGTCTGGTGCGCGACGCCGGCGTTGGCGACGACGCCGTCGATGTGGTCCCGGCGTGCTCGCAGCGCCTCGACCATCGTGGCCCGGCCGTCCGGGGTGCGCAGGTCGGCCTTGATCTCCGCGTCGTGGAGGTCGACGCCGATGGCCCGGTCGCCTCGCTGTTCGAGCAGCCGCAGGGTCGCGCGGCCGATTCCCGAGGCCGAGCCGGTGACGACGATGGTGCGCATGGTGGTTCCTCCGTGTCGTGGGTCGTGCCGATCCCGGCAGCTCATCGGGGCGGTTCTCACGCTAGGCAGCCGGTTCCGGCACCGTCCTGTGCCGTCGGTCCCGATGCCTCGGGTCGTTGGTCCCTGGTGTGCGCGCGCACGCGCGCGCAACGCTGGGAGCACGCTCGCCCTCCCGCACCGAGAGGGGGACCGACCGACAGGAGCCCTGCCATGACCCACACCTGGAAAGTCGCCATCCGCCTGTTCGACGCGGACGACGTCGAGCGGGACGGCACTCTCACCGCCGCGCACGCCGTGCTGACCACGTCCAGCGGGACGTCGCTCGAAGGCCACGGGCGGGCCCGGCGCAACCCGGACGACCCGCAGGTCCGGGAGATCGGCGAGGAGCTGGCCGCCGCGCGCGCTCTGCGGGACCTGGCCGACCGGCTGCTGCGGGCGACGTCGGACGACATCGCGCAGATCGAGCACCACCCGGTCCGGCTGCACCTGTGACCTCGGGTACGGCGCCCCGGCCCGGCCGCCCGTCGTCCGTCTCGTCGACGGACTCGGATCCCTCGGATCCGTCCGATCCGTCGCTGCGGGAGGCGGACGACGTCGCTCGCGACCTCGGCGTCGATCCCGCCGTCGGGCTGGACGACGCCGAGGCCGCGCGCCGGCTGGCCGCCGACGGGCCGAACGAGCTGCGGTCCAGGCCACCCGTGCCGCTCTGGCGCAAGGTCCTCGAGCAGTTCCGCGACCCGCTGGTAGCCCTGCTGCTGGTCGCCGTGGCGATCTCGGTCACCGTCTGGTGGGTCGAGGGCGCCGACGGCGTGCCCGTCGACGCGGTGGTGATCGCCGTGATCGTCGTGCTCAACGCGGTGCTCGGGCTGGTCCAGGAGAGCAAGGCGGAGAACGCCGTCGCCGCGCTGCGGTCGATGACCGAGGCGACGTCGACGGTGCTCCGGGGTGGCCGCCGGATCACCGTGCGGTCGGCCGATCTGGTCCGCGGGGACGTGCTCGTGCTGGCCGAGGGCGACGCCGTCGGCGCCGATGCGCGCCTCGTGAGCGCGACCGCCCTGCGGGTCCAGGAAGCTTCGCTGACCGGCGAGTCCGAGGCGGTCCTCAAGGACGCGAAGGTCCTGCCGGCCCCCGCTCCGCTGGGCGACCGGTTCGACATGGTCCACAAGGGCACCGCCGTCGCGCAGGGCGTCGGTACAGCCGTCGTGGTGGCCACCGGCATGAGCACGCAGATGGGCGCGATCGCGCGGCTCCTCGACGCCACCGAGGAGGAGACCACGCCGCTGCAGCGGGAGATCTCCCGGGTGAGCAAGGTGCTCGGCCTCACGGTGATCGGCATCGCCGTCGTCGTGATGGTCGTCGCCGCACTGGTCAACGACGTCCGCACGGCGGAAGATCTCGTCACCGTCCTCCTGCTCGGCGTGTCGCTCGCCGTGGCCGCCGTTCCCGAGGGGCTGCCCGCCATCCTCTCGGTGGTCCTGGCGGTCGGCGTGCAGACGATGGCCCGCCGGAACGCCGTCGTGAAGAAGCTGCACTCCGCGGAGACGCTGGGCTCGGCCTCCGTCATCGCGTCGGACAAGACCGGCACCCTGACCAGGAACGAGATGACCATCCAGCGGGTCGTCACCGCCTCCGGCGAGGTCACTCTGACCGGCGTGGGCTACCGGCCCGACGGCGAGGTCCGCACCGGCCCGGACGCCGAAGGGGGGCCGCTCACGGACGAACGGCTGCTGCGGGAGGTGACCATGGTGCTGGGCGGCGGCTCGCTCGCCAACGACGCCCAGCTCGTCGAGGCCGACGGCGAATGGACGGTGCAGGGCGACCCCACCGAGGCGGCGTTCCTCGTCGCCGCGCACAAGCTCGCCGGCACGGTGGACCGCGTGGCCGCCTTCGAGCGCCATGGCGAGGTCCCGTTCACGTCCGAGCGCAAGCTGATGTCGGCACTGGTGGACCCGCCGGGCGACGGCGCATGGGCGCTGGTCACCAAGGGCGCCCCCGACGTGCTGCTCGGACGCTGCACCGCCGTGCAGGTGGGCGAGGAGACCGTCCCGCTCGACGACGAGCGGCGTGGAATGGCGCTCGACGCGGTCGAGCGGCTGTCGGACCGGGCCTACCGCACTCTCGGGGTCGCCTACCGCCGGGTCGCGGAGGGCCTCGTGCCCGAGCATCTGGAGGAGCACGAGTCCGACCTGGTCTACCTCGGGGTGGTGGGCATCATCGACCCACCTCGGTCCGAGGTCACGGCTGCGGTCGCGGAGGCCCACCGGGCAGGCATCCGCGTCATGATGATCACCGGCGACCACCCGGTCACCGCCATCCGGATCGCGACCGACCTGGGCATCGTCGAGCGCGGGGCCCGAGCCGTCACCGGCACGGAGCTGGACGGCCTGGACGGACCGGGCCTGCGCGAGGCCACGCGCACGGTCTCGGTGTACGCCCGCGTGGCGCCGCAGAACAAGCTGCAGATCGTCGACGCGCTCCAGGCCGACGGGCACGTGGTCGCCATGACCGGGGACGGCGTCAACGACGCGCCCGCTCTGAAGACCGCCGACATCGGCGTCGCCATGGGCGTCACCGGCACGGAGGTGACCAAGGAGTCGGCGAAGATGATCCTCGGCGACGACAACTTCGCGACCATCGTCGCGGCCGTGCGCCAGGGCCGCGTCATCTTCGACAACATCAAGAAGTTCCTGCGCTACCTGCTCTCCTCGAACATGGGCGAGGTGTGCACCGTGCTGCTCGGCGTGCTGTTCGCCGGGGTGGTCGGCCTGGAGGGCGCCGCCGGGGGCGAGGCCGTCGTCGTGCCGCTGCTGGCCACCCAGATCCTCTGGATCAACCTGGTCACGGACTCCGGCCCGGCCCTGGCCATGGGCGTGGACCCGGAGACCGACGACGTCATGGCCCGGCCGCCGCGCGGAGCGCACGAGCGCATCATCGACGCGCGCATGTGGACCGGCGTCCTGAGCATCGGCCTCGTCATGGGCATCGCCACCCTGCTGGCCATCGACATCTTCCTGCCGGGCGGCCTGGTCGAGGGGACCGACTCGCTCGCCGTGGCTCGCACCGCCGGCTTCACCACCCTCGTCCTGGCCCAGCTGTTCAACGTGCTCAACTCCCGGTCGGAGACGACGAGCGCGTTCCACCGGATGTTCGCGGGCCGCTGGCTCTGGGGAGCGATCGGGCTGGGCGTGCTGCTCCAGGTCGCCGTCGTCCAGGTGCCGTTCCTCCAGGTCGCCTTCGGCACCGCGAGCCTCGACCTCGCGCACTGGGGTGTCGCGGTCGCCATGGCGTCCTCGGTGCTCTGGTTCGACGAGCTCCGGAAGCTGCTGTGGCGGGCGCGGCACCCCGGTGCGGTGGTCTAGGTGTACCGGGCGACACCTATGCGAGGGACAGGAAGAGCTTCTCGAGCTTCTGCAGGTCGGCCGTGCCGTTCTCCTCGTCGGCGAGGCACTGCTTCAGCCCTGAGGAGATGACGGCGAAGCCCGCGCGGTCGAGCGCCTTCGAGACGGCGGACAGCTGCATCACGACGTCCGCACAGTCCGCGCCGTCGTCCACCATGCGCACCACGGCGGCGAGCTGGCCCTGGGCGCGCTTGAGCCGGTTGGAGACCTTCCGCATCTCGTCCGGGTCGAGTTCCACGACCGGCCTCCTCAGCGCCCGAAGATCCGGGACAGGAACGAGCCCTTGGCGGGCTCCTCGGCATGCCCCTGGCACTGGTCACGGCGTGGCACGCCGGCCATCACCTGGTCGACGTGCTGGCCGCAGCCGGCCCACGTCGTCCTGCCGCACGTCTTGCACGTCACAGCCCTGCACATGGTGTTCTCCCTCGCTCGGTTGTCCGGAAGAATACCCCCTGGGGTATTGTCCGTGTCAAAACCAAGGAGGACCACATGAAGATCGTCATCGTCGGGGGAGTGGCCGCGGGAATGTCGGCGGCCACCCGGCTGCGCCGCCTGGCCGAGGACGCGGAGATCGTCGTCCTGGAGGCCGGCGACCACGTCTCGTACGCGAACTGCGGGCTGCCGTACTACGCGGGCGGAGTCATCGAGGACCGCGAGGCGCTGCTGCTGCAGACGCCCGCGTCCCTCGCGGCGCTGTTCCGCCTCGACGTGCGGGTCCGCAGCCAGGTGACAGGTGTCGACGCCGCAGCGCACACCGTGACCGTGCGCGACGTCGGAACGGGTGACGAGTATGTCGAGGCCTACGACCACCTCGTGCTGAGCCCCGGTGCCCGACCGGTCGTGCCGCCGGTTCCCGGCATCGAGCGTGCGCTCGTGCTGCGTGACGTCGCCGACGCCGACCGGCTCGTCGCCGCGGTGGACGGCGCGCGCACGGCCGTGGTCGTCGGTGGCGGTTTCGTCGGCCTCGAGGTCGTGGAGAACCTCGTCCGCCGCGGTCTGACCGTCACCCTCGTCGAGCTCGGCGACCAGGTGCTCCCGCCGCTGGACCCGGAGCTGGCCGTGCGCGTCCGCGACGAGCTCGAGGCGCACGGCGTCGACGTCCGCACGTCCACGCAGGTCTCCGCGCTCACGCCCGACACTGCGGTCCTCGCGGACACCGCGGGGACCGCCGCCGGCAAGGTGTCCGCGGACCTGGTCGTGGCCGCGGTCGGTGTCCGGCCCGACACGGAGCTGGCGACCCTGGCCGGCGCCGCCCTAGGCCCGCGCGGCGGCATCCTGGTGGACGAGGACCTGCGCACGTCGGTGCCGGACGTCTTCGCGGTCGGTGACGCCGCGGTGAAGCGTGACGCGTTCGCCGTGCAGGGCGAGCCGGAGCCGTTCGCGCTCATCCCGCTCGCGAACCTCGCCAACCGGCACGGTCGGCACGTCGCGGACGTGATCCTCGGCCGGACCGGCATGCGACCGTCCATCGGCACCGCCGTGGTGGGCGTGTTCGGCCTGACGGCTGCCGCGGTGGGACGCAACGAGAAGCGGCTGCGAGCCGAGGGCCGCCCCTACCGCGCGATCCACACCCACCCGGGCCAGCACGCGGGCTACTACCCGGGCGCTGTCCCGCTGGCGCTCAAGCTTCTGGTCGACCCGGACACCGACCAGATCCTCGGCGCCCAGGCGGTCGGCCGTGACGGCGCCGACAAGCGCGTCGACGTGCTGGCCACCGCCATCGCCGGAGGACTGACCGCGTCCGACCTCGCGGACCTCGAGCTCGCCTACGCGCCCGCCTACGGGTCCGCCAAGGACCCGGTCAACATGCTCGGCTACGTCGCGGACAACCTCCGCACCGGCGAGACCCGCAGCCTCCAGTGGCACGAGCTCGACGAGCTCGTCAGCCGCGGCGCAACGCTCGTGGACGTCCGGACCGCCGCCGAGCACGCGCGCGGCACCATCGAGACCACCATCGAGACCGCCGTCGGCGGCGCGCGCCACCAGGCGCACAACATCCCGCTCGACGAGCTCCGCGCCCGCGCGCACGCCGAGATCCCGTCCGGGGTGTCCGTGGTCGTGCACTGCCAGGTTGGGCAGCGCGGGCACACCGCGGCACGGCTGCTCACCCAGCTCGGCTACGACGTGCGCAACCTGGACGGCGGTTATGCCACCTGGCGGGACGCGGTCCGGGCGAAGGTGCCACCCGCGCGCGACGACCACGAGGTGTCGCAAGAGCCCGGCACCACTGTGTCGAGCGCACGACGAGCCACGGTGTGATCACGGAGGGCTGATCCGGCGACAGGCCGAAGACGGCGACCTTCGGCCCGCGCCGGGGGGACCAATGCCCCTGCACGCCCGGGCCAGGCCCTCGAAGACTGGAGGCATGACAGAGCGCATCGTGATCCTGGGTGGAGGTACCGGCGGCACGCTGTCGGCCAACCGGCTGCGGCGCAGGCTCGGCGACGACGTGGAGATCACCGTCGTCGACCGGGACGACGACCACGTCTACCAACCTGGACTGCTGTTCGTCCCCTTCCGGCCGGCCGGCGCGGGCGGCCTCGTCCGGTCGCGCCGCCGTCAGCTGCACGCCGGCGTCGGCTACCACCGCGCGGGCGTCCGGCAGGTTCGCCAGGGATGACTTCATCGGCCAGGTCAAGGACGTCATCACCGTCGGGGAGTTCTACGACCTCGCGGCCGGTGGCCAGATCGTCTTCACGTGACCCGATCTCGACGGAGGAAACCGCGATGCGTGCCCTGATCGTCTACGAGTCCATGTTCGGGAACACCCGGGCTGTCGCGCGAGCCGTCGCGGAAGGGATCGAGGCGTCGATGCATGCCGACATCCTCGAGGTGGGTGCGGCGCACGACACGGTCCCGCAGGACGTCACCCTGCTGGTCGTCGGCGGGCCGACGCACGCGCTCAGCATGTCCTGGCCGTCGACCCGGCGGGACGCCGCGGGGCGATCGCCATCCGTCATCTCGCGTGGCCGCGGCATCCGCGAGTGGCTCGGGGGGCTTCCAGGCGTGATGGCCGGGTCGAGGACCGAGGCCACCACGTTCGACACACGAGCGACCGCGCATCTCAGCGGTTCCGCCGCGCGAGCGGCGAGCCGCCGGCTCGACCGGCTCGGCTACCCCCTCGTCGCCGCTCCCGTGAGCTTCCGGGTCATGACCCTGACCGGGCCCCTCGCCGGCGGGGAGCTCGGCCGTGCCCGAGCATGGGGCAGGAACCTGGGCGTCGAGGTCGTGGCGCGCCGGGCCAGCAACATCTCCTGAGCCCCGGTACGAGCCCCGGCACGTCGTGGCGCGGCCGTCCGGTGCCCGCCACGACTGCCCGCCACGACGCGCCGCCGACGTAGCTACCCGCGATCGTGGGCGGCCGCCCCTGGAACGGCCCTGCGAGGCGTGCGCTTCTGCGCCGAGCTGTACCCCAGCCGCATGAGCATCTGCGGCGCCCCGTCGAGCGACAGGGCCTGACGGAGGTCATGGCGAGTCGTCGGGTTCTCCAGGACGGTGGTCGCGAACGACGCGTGGACGAAGTAGGTGGTGGCGGCCAGCAGCACATGCTGCAACGCCTGGCCTGCCGCCACCCAGTCCCGGGCGGAGTCTCCGGCGGTCGAGAGAACCGCCAGCGTTGACCGCTCCTCGAACTGCGCCTTGCCGGTGCTGGCGTGGAACTGTCGCACGGGAGCCCGTTCGTCGTCGGCGGCAGGACCGAGCAGGTCCTGCGGGACGCCGTCGTCACGACCGGGGTCGGTGGTGGTCCACGCCGCTTCCTCCGCACGGGCCGCGGGGTCCTCGGCGGCGAGCGCCTCCGCCCTGCGGACCAGCCCGAGCACGTCCTCGCGTACGGGCTCCGAGGGCTGGACCAGCCGCAGCTCCGCTCCCTCGCCCTGAGCTGCCTGCAGGATGGACATCAGCACGTCCGTGAACAGCGGCTGGTCGTCGAACGGGACCCGCGACGTCGTGCGCCGCTCGATCGCCACCGACAGCTCGAGCTCGTCCATGTCGGGAACAGGGCCTGGCTCGAACGCGATCTCGGCCACCAGGAGCTCGTCGTCCGGGTCCGGCAGGACCTTGACGACGGCGGTCAGCGAGTCCCGCCGAGCGGCCGTCCTCGCGTTGAACAGGAACGCCCCGCAGCTGATCAGCATCTCCCTGCCGTGCGGGTCGGAGTGCCGCAGCTGACGCGCGGCGTCCGCGCGCAGGGTCACGGTGCTGCCCGTGACGTCCACCTGCCACGGCTGGGTGTTGTAGACGCTCGGGGCGCTCGCCGCTGCCCTCAAGATCCGCTCGACCCGCGAGTCGACGACGTCCATGATGCCTCTCCCTCCAGCTGACCGTCCGGGCCGGACAGATCTCGTGGGGCCGCTCGACCGCGGTCGCGGCCGGCAACCCCAGTCTTCGTCGGGCGGTTCACGCGAGGCAGGGCCGAACGTCCCGCCGCCCGGGGCCGGACGGCCCTGATGCGCCCTGGTGCCGGGCGAGGAAGGTGGACTGCACAGGCACAGGAGGTAACAGCGATGCGTGCACTCGTGGTCTATGAGTCCATGTTCGGCAACACGGAAGAGATCGCGCGGGCGATCGGGCAGGGGATCGGGGCGTCGATGCGCGCCGATGTCGTCGAGGTGGGTGCTGCCCCTGACACGGTGCCGGCCGACGTCACACTGCTGGTCGTCGGTGGGCCGACCCACGCCTTCAGCATGTCGTGGCCCACGACCCGGCGCGACGCCGCCCAGCGTGCCATCACCCTCGTCTCCCGCGGCCGTGGCATCCGCGAGTGGCTCGGCAGCCTTCCGGCCGCGCCGGCAGACACGGCGGCGACGACGTTCGACACCCGGGTGACCTCGCGGGTCACCGGTTCCGCCGCGCGTGCGGCGAGCCACCGGCTGGCCCGGCTGGGCTACCACCTCACTGCGGCCTTCACCAGCTTCCGGGTCACGGACGTCGACGGTCCTCTCGTCGACGGCGAGGTCGATCGCGCACGTGACTGGGGTAGGGCCCTGGGCACCGAGGTCGCGGCACGCCGGCCCAGCAGACCGAGCTCCTGACCTCGCCGAGCTCCTGACCTCGCCGGCGAAGGGCGACGACATGGCCGCGCCGTGGCGCGCAGTACACGTGACCATGCGGGTGTTCCGCGGCCTGCGGGAGTATCCAGGGATCACGGTCGCGATCGTGGCGCTGGTGGCGGTGCTCCTGCTCCGCGCGGCAGGTGACGGCGGCGTCGCGCGGTGGGTCGCGACCGCGTACGTCGGCGCGTTCATCGTGTGGACGCTCGTCGGGATGGTGCGTGACGTGCTCCGCGGGCACGTCGGGCTCGACGTCCTCGCGGTCGTGGCGATGGTCGCGACCCTGGCCGTCAGGGAGTACGTCGCAGCGCTGATCATCGTGCTCATGCTCTCGGGTGGCAAGGCGCTCGAGGACTTCGCCGGGCGCCGTGCCAAGCGGGACCTGACGGCCCTGCTCGATCGCTCGCCCCGGGTCGCGCACGTGCTGCGGCCCCCGGGCGCATCCCGGGCCGAAGAGCTGGAAGATGTAGCCGTCGACGACGTCGCCGTCGGGGACGTGCTGCTCGTGCGGCCGGGCGAGATCGTACCGGTCGACGGCGTCCTGCTCGGTGGCGGCGGGACGTTCGACGAGTCCTCGCTCACCGGGGAGAGCCTGCCGGTCACCCGCGGTGCCGGCGAGGAGGCGCTGTCGGGTGCCGTGAACGGGACGCGGGCGGTGCGGATCCGGGCCGTACGCCGCAGTGTGGACAGCCAGTACCAGCAGATCGTCGCGCTCGTGCGGGCCGCCGAGGACTCGCGCGCGCCGGTCGTCCGGCTCGCCGACCGTTTCGCGGTCCCGTTCACGGCGGTCGCGCTCGTCCTGGCGGGCGCGGCGTGGACGATCTCCGGGGACCCGACCCGCTTCGCCGAGGTGCTCGTGCTGGCGACCCCGTGCCCGCTCCTCGTCGCGGCACCGGTCGCCTTTCTCGGTGGCCTCTCGCGTGCGGCCAGGAGCGGGGTGATCGTGAAGAGCGGCACGGTCATCGAGCAGCTCGCACGCCTGCGGTCCGCCGCCTTCGACAAGACCGGAACCCTGACCAAGGGCCGCCCTGACCTCGTCGCCGTCCGGCCCGCCGACGGGTTCACCGCCCGCGAGCTGCTGCGGCTCGCGGCCTCGGCCGAGCAGTACTCGTCGCACGTGTTCGCCGAGAGCATCCGCCGTGCCGCGACCGAGCGTGGCCTCGGCCTGCTGGCCGCCACCGACGCGTCCGAGGTCGCGACGAACGGCGTGACAGCCGTCGTCGCGGGCCGGACCGTCGTCGTCGGCAAGCCGGCCTACGTCGCGTCGATCGCGCCGGACACGATCGGGGTAGCCCTCGGCCCCGGAGAGGCGGCGGCCTACGTCGCCGTCGACGGACGCTTCGCGGGCGCTGTCGTCGTCGCGGACGACCCGCGACCCGAGTCACCGGCGGTCGTCTCCTGGTTGCGGGCGAACGGCATCGAACACATCACGATGCTGACCGGGGACACCCGGCCGACGGCGGAGTCGATCGCCCGGCAGGTCGGCATCGACGACGTCCACGCGGAGCTCCTCCCTCCCGAGAAGGTGCGGCTCGCCGCGGAGCTGCGCCCGCGGCCGGTGATGATGGTCGGCGACGGCGTGAACGACGCCCCGGTGCTGGCGGCGTCGGACGTCGGTGTTGCCATGGGCGCGAAGGGCGCGACCGCGGCAGGGGACGCCGCCGGTGTGGTGCTCCTCGTCGACTCACTTGCCAAGGTCGTCGACGCCGTCTCGATCGGCCGGCACACGTTGCGGGTCGCGCTCACCGCGATCTGGATCGGCATCGGGCTGAGCACCGGTCTCATGCTCGTGGCCATGACCGGGGCGATCCCCGCCGTGGCCGGTGCCCTGGTGCAGGAGCTCGTCGACCTGGCGACGATCCTGTACGCCCTCCGTGCGCTGGGCGGACCGCCCAGCGGGCTCGGCCCTGCCGCACGGGGCGAAGGTCCCGTGAGCCGGAGACCGTCGACCCTGCACAGGACGTGACAGCGCCGACAGGCTGAGCACGAGCAGTTCAGGAGCAGCACGACTCGAAGAGCGCAGCGCGCACAGGAGGAGATCGTCATGAGCACAACCTGGCAACCCGCCCCGATCGTCGTCGCCGTCGACGGCAGTGAACGCAGCGCCGGCGCCGTCCGGTACGCGGTGCACGAGGCCCGCACCCGGAAGCGCACCGTCCGGCTGGTCCACGTCCCGTCGACCCCGCTTCCGGAGGGCGGTCTCTGGCCCGCGGCGGGGCGCGACGTCGAAGACCCGCGGAGCTCAGGAGAGCGCATCCTGGAGCGGGCGGTGGCAGAAGCACGCTCCGGTGCGACCGACGTCGGGTTCGAGTCGGTGCTCGGCCGAGGCTCGCGGGTGGCGGAGCTCGCCGCCGCGGCGGCCACAGGTGAGCTCATGGTGCTCGGCAGGGAGACCCGCCGGGGAGCGGACAGGCTGCTCGCGGGAACGACGACCGCTGGAGTGGTCGCCCGTTCGGCAGCTCCCGTGGTGGTCGTCCCGGCGGGCTGGCGAGAGAGCGAGCACGGGCGGATCGTCGTCGCGATCAAGTCGGCGGTGCCTGACGGGGAGCTCCTGGGCCGCGCTTTCTCGATGGCGTCCGCGCGGCACGCCATCCTGCGCCTCCTGCATGTCATAGAGATCCCCGAGCTCGCGGCCGAGATCGGCGTCGCGGACGCCTACGCGGACGAGTCCCTCAGCTCCGGCAGACGGATGCTGGAGAGTGCTGCCCACGAGTGGCGGGACGCCTTTCCGGACGTCACGGTGGAGACGACGGCGGTCGAGGGCCGCCCGGCCGACGCCCTCGTCGCCGCCTCGGCCGACGCGGACCTCCTGATGCTCGCCCGGCCGCACCGCGGCCTACGGCACCCAGTGCGCCTGGGACGGACGCCGCGCGCCGTGCTCGGTGTCTCGGACACACCGGTCGAGGTGGTCCCGCTGAGGCGTGAACCGGCCACGGCACCGCTCGTGCTGGAGAGCGAGGGAGAGATCCTGAAGAGCTGACGGGGTCGACGCCGGCACCGCCGGCGTCGACCCTATCCTTCCGCTCGGACCGGGTCCGGTCAGCCGACCGGATGACGGTGTGCGTGCACGACGAGGACCGGGCACGGCGCGCCACGGACCACGGAGTCGGGCACGCTGCGCAGCAGGCGCCCGGCGACCGCCGAGTGCCGGCGTCCGCCGACGACCAGGAGGTCGTTCCGCACCAGGCCGTGGACGAGGGCGGTGACCGGGTCCCCGCGGCGGATCACCACGGTGTAGGTGACCGTCGGGTACTTGTCCGACCACCGCGCCAGCCGGTCAGCGAGGTCGACCGCGGCGGCCTCGTGCCATGACGCGGCCACGGGGTCCATGTCGAGCAGGGCCGACGAGATCGGGTCGGTCCCCGTCACGTGCAGCACCTCGAGCGGACGCCCGCGTGCGTCCGCCTCCGCGAACGCGGTGCCCAGGACGTCCGGCTCGTCGGTGGGACCCACCCCGACCCGGATCTTCCGGGGTTCGCCGGTCGCCGCGCCGGCAGGTACCACCGCGATCGTCCCGGGTGCGCCGGCCGCGAGCGCCGAGGACACCGACCCGAGCAGCGCGCGGTCGAAGGCGCGGAGCCCGCGGCGCCCCACCACGACCAGGTCGTCGGTGGTCGACTGTGCGGCCAGGACGCGGGCCGCGCTGCCCGGCAGCACACGTATCTCGATGTCCCTGCCCCCGGGGCGCCATCCGTGGAGCCGCTCCCGGGCGGCGCGGGCCGCGCGGTGCGCCCGCTCGCGCGCCTCCTCGGCGAGACCCGCCGCAGCCGGGTCGGCGTCGGCCTCCGCGGGGTGCGCCGCGACCACGACGAGGCGGGCCCCGTGCAGGTCGGCTGTGACGGTCGCCCAGCTCAGCGCCGCCAGGCTCTCGTCCGAACCGTCGACTCCTACGACGACGCTCCGGTACCAGGTGTTGTTCATGATCGTCCTCCTCTGCTCACTACCAGGACACCAACTGACCGGTTCCGGCGGCAGAGACGAGCGGCCCGCACGAGCGGGACCAACGTCCCCCGATCGGGCGCAGGTCAGCCGGCAGGGTCTGGGCCGGCTCTCCGGCCGACCCGGTGCGTCGTGTCGGGAACGAAGAGTGAACCTGCGACGCCTGCGGTGAGTGACGCGAAGGTGACGGCCATCAGCACCCCGGCCACCACGTAGAGGGCGGCGACCACGACGACCGGGCTCTGCTCGTCGATGAACGGAGACGGTGCGAAGGTCCAGAGGATCGCGACAAGCCATGCTCCGGCATTCACCGGCACCCACCGGAACGTGCCCGGTCGCGCGAGCACCAGCCACTGCGCGACGGGGATGCTCCCGAGCAGCACGATCCCGCCGACCCCGAGCGCGATCAGCGCGACCGGTTCGCCGAGGTCCACGCCAAGGGTGCTCGGCATCATCCCGAGCGCCCAGGCGAGCGCCGCCGCGAGCGCCGTGGCGCCGATCCACCGCCATGCGACAGGGCGACCCGCGCGCATGCCGAGGTACTGCCCCGACGCGAGGGCCGCACCCTCCAGGGCGCCACCGACCATCGCGAGCGCCAACCTGCCCGGACCGTCGATCCCGGCGACGAGGGCGAGGACCGCCAGGGACGTCGCGAGCGCGAAGCCGACGCCCTCGCCCACGGAGACCGCCAGGATCCACCGGCGTCGATCATGCCTCATGACCGCCCTCCTTCTGCTCGCCGCCAGGACACCAGCCGGCAGGTCCCTGGCGGCAGAGGCGATCGTCCGGCCGGTGGGGGGCCTTGGTCTGTCCCGTTCGGGACGAAGGTCAGGCGGGGCGAGGACCACCTACCCTGCCCGGCGCGGGGTAGCGGGTGATGTCCTGGGCAGTAGCACGAGCCGGTCCCTGCCGGGACGGCGATTCCGGCCCCGGCGGGTCGGGCCGGCGCCCGAGTGAGCGAGGACCGAGGAGACGAGAAATGGATGTCGTCGACGCACGGATCGAGAGGATCCTGAGAGCGGCCGGAGATGCCCCGAGTGTCTTGAACACCCAGCCCTGGCAGGTGGCGGTCACGGGTTCCGGCCTGACCCTTCGTGCCGACCCGTCGCGACGGCTGCGGCACAACGACCCGCAGGGCCGTGAGATGTTCATCAGCTGCGGGGCCTTCCTGTTCAACGCCAGAGCTGCGGCCCGTCGTGAGTCGCTGACCGCGGTCGTGACGGTGCTGCCCGATCCGGAGGACGAGCTGCTCGTCGCCGAGCTCTTGCTCGAGCCGGGTGGCGACCCGAGCTCGGACGAGCTCGAGCTGGCCCTGGCGATCGAGCACCGGGCGACCTCCCGCACGCCCTTTGACGACCGGCCCCTCCCCGGGGACGTCCTGGTCGTCATCCAGCGGGCCGCCAACGCCGAAGGGGCGAGCCTGCGCACGATCCAGCCCGCGGACCCCTCGCGTCCCGAGGTGATCGGCCTCATGCGGAGGGCGGAGGCGATAGCGGCCGAGGACATGGCCGGCCGCGACGAGGAGGCGGCGTGGACGACCAGCTGGCCGGGGCGTGACGACGGCGTACCCGTACACCTCCTGGGGCGTGCGCCGAGCAACCCTGACGCGCCCGTGCGTCGGTTCCCCGCCAGCGTGGGCCGCGAACGGTTCGAGCGGGACTCGACGCTGGCGGTCCTGAGCACCACCGGCGACACCCCCAGGGAGTGGATCGCGGCCGGCCAGGCGCTCGAGCACGCCTTGCTGGCTGCCACCACCCACTTCGTCCACGCGTCGTTCGCGACCACCGTCCTGGAGAACCCCACGACGCGTCACGACCTGCGCAAGGCCTTGTCCCTCGGCGGCTTCCCGCAGATGCTCATGCGGCTCGGGAACAACCCGAGGCCCGCGAACGCACCCCGCCGGGCCAGTGCACTCCGAGACGCCACGTCCCGTCACGCGCAGTAGCCGGCGATCCGGGTAGCCAGAGAGCCAGGCGGCCGTCAGCCCCGCGGTCCTCACCGCTCGTGCGAGCGCCGGCGACCTCACGTCGCCCTCAGGACCTTCTCGGCGGCACGCGGGACCTTCGTCCCTGCCGTGTGCGCGCCGCGCGGAGAGATGTTGGAACTGCCGCCACCAGGCGGCCGCCAGTCCAGCATCACCGCCCGAACGGAGCTGTCATGAGAGCCGCAGTCGTCACCGACTTCACCGCCCCGCTGGAGATCCAGGAGATCCCCGTCCCGGAGCCCGGCCCGGACGAGGTCCTGGTGCGGATCGAGGCGAGCGGGCTGTGCCACACCGACATCCACGCCGCCCGCGGCGACTGGCCGGTCAAGCCGACCCCGCCGTTCGTCCCGGGGCACGAGGGCGTCGGCCGCATCGAGAAGCTCGGCTCCGGTGTGACGAGCCGCTCCGTCGGCGAGCGCGTGGCGATCGCCTGGCTCGGCAGCGCGTGCGGCGAGTGCCGCTACTGCGTCGCCGGCTGGGAGACCCTGTGCGAGCAGCAGCAGAACTCCGGCTACTCCGTCAACGGCGCGTTCGCCGAGTACGCGGTGGTCCGGGCAGGCTTCGCCGTGCCCGTCCCCGAGGGTGTGTCCTCCGCGGACGCCGCGCCGCTGAGCTGCGCGGGCGTGACCACCTACAAGGCGATCAAGGTCGCCCGGGTGTCGCCCGCGGAGACGGTGGTCGTGTTCGGCATCGGCGGGCTGGGCCACCTCGCGCTCCAGTACGCGCGGATCGCCGGCGCGTTCGTGATCGCGGTCGACGTCGAGGACCACAAGCTGGAGCTGGCCACCCGACTCGGCGCGGACCACGTGGTCAACGCCGCCCGGGAGGACCCGGTCGAGGCCATCCAGCGGCTCGGCGGCGCGGACGTCGCGGTGGCGCTGGCCGCGTCGTCGGCCTCGTTCGACCAGGCCTTCCACTCGCTGCGCCGGGGTGGCCGGCTGGTCTGCGTGGCGCTGCCCGCCGGGGGCCGGATCGAGCTGCCGATCTTCGACACGGTGCTCAAGGGCATCTCGGTGATCGGCTCGATCGTCGGGACCCGGAACGACCTCGGCGACGTGTTCGCGCTGCACGCGGCCGGACGTACCGAGGTCGTGGCCGTGGAGCGCAAGCTCGAGGAGGTCAACGAGTCCTTCGCGGACGTGCTGGCCGGCCGGGTGCCCGCCCGCATCGTCTTCGGCTTCTGAGCCCGACCACCACGCAGGAGCGAACCATGACCACCGTCCATGACGCACCGGCCGTCCCCCTGCCGGCTACCGAACCGAGCTCCGCATGGGCGGGGTTCGCCGGCGGACCCTGGCAGGACCAGGTGGACGTGCGCGACTTCATCCAGCGCAACTACACGCCGTACGAGGGTGATGCCGCCTTCCTCGCCGGACCGACCGCCCGCACCACGCACGTGTGGGACACCGTGAGCACTCTCTTTCCGGAGGAGCGTGCCAAGGGCGTGTACGACGTCGACCCGCACACCCCGGCGACCATCACCGCGCACGCGCCGGGCTACATCGACCGCTCCGCCGAGCTGATCGTGGGCTTGCAGACCGACGCGCCGCTCCGGCGCGCGATCATGCCGAACGGCGGCTGGCGGTTGGTCGAGACCTCGCTGGCCACCTACGGCTACGACGTGGACGAGTCCGTCAAGGAGACGTTCACCAAGTACCGCAAGACCCACAACGAGGGCGTCTTCGACGCCTACTCGCCCGATGTCCGCGCCGCCCGCAGGAGCCACGTCATCACCGGCCTGCCGGACGCCTACGGCCGGGGCCGCATCATCGGCGACTACCGCCGGGTGGCTCTGTACGGCGTCGACGCCCTGATCGACGCCAAGAGGCGGGACAAGCTCAGCCTCGACACGCAGCCGTTCAGCGAGAAGGTCGTCCGTGAGCGCGAGGAGCACGCGGAGCAGCTCCGCGCGCTGGGCGAGCTCAAGGAGATGGCCGCCTCCTACGGCTACGACATCTCCGGACCGGCCAGGACGGCCCGGGAGGCCGTGCAGTGGCTCTACTTCGCGTACCTCGGCGCGGTCAAGGAGCAGAACGGGGCCGCGATGTCGCTGGGCCGCACCTCGACGTTCCTGGACGTGTACTTCCAGCGAGACCTGGCGGCAGGCCGCATCACCGAGGAGCAGGCCCAGGAGCTCGTCGACGACCTCGTCATCAAGCTGCGCATCGTGCGCTTCCTGCGCACGCCCGAGTACGACACCCTGTTCTCGGGCGACCCCACCTGGGTCACCGAGACCGTGGGTGGCATGGGTGACGACGGACGCACCCTGGTCACGAGGACGTCGTTCCGCTACCTGCAGACCCTGTACGACCTGGGCCCGGCCCCCGAGCCCAACCTCACCGTCCTCTGGAGCCAGGACCTGCCCCGCGGGTTCAAGGACTTCTGCGCCCGCGTCTCCATCGACACCAGCGCGCTGCAGTACGAGTCCGACCGGCAGATCCGGACCGCCTGGGGAGACGACGCGGCCATCGCCTGCTGCGTGTCCCCGATGGCGGTCGGCAAGCAGATGCAGTGGACAAGATCCGCCGCCAGAACACGTACCGGGACGCGCTGCCCACCCAGTCGGTCCTGACGATCACGTCGAACGTCGTCTACGGCAAGGCCACAGGCAACACACCCGACGGGCGACGCGCGGGCGAGCCGTTCTCACCGGGCGCCAACCCGATGAACGGTCGCGACACGCACGGCATGCTCGCCTCGGCGCTGTCGGTGGCCAAGCTGCCGTACGACGAGGCGCGGGACGGTATCTCCCTGACCAGCACGGTCGTACCGGCCGGTCTGGGACGGACGCGGGAGGAGCAGGTCACCAACCTGGCAGGCCTGCTGGACGCCTCGGTGGGCCTGGACGGCTACCACCTGAACGTCAACGTGCTGAACCGGGAGACCCTCGAGGACGCCATGGAGCACCCCGAGAACTACCCGCAGCTGACGATCCGGGTCTCCGGATACGCCGTGAACTTCGTCCGGCTGACCCGCGAGCAGCAGCTCGACGTGCTCAGCAGGACCTTCCACGGGTCGCTGTGATGCCCCTCCAGGCCCCGCCCCTGCGCTCGCAGCGGCTGGCCGCGACGCGGTCCGGTGAGCTGGGCTCGGTGCACTCCTGGGAGCTGGTCACCGCGGTGGACGGCCCGGGGACCCGGCTCACCGTGTTCGTGGCGGGCTGTCCGCTGCGCTGCCTCTACTGCCACAACCCGGACATGCTCGAGATGAAGGACGGCGAGCCCGTCACGGTCGAGCAGATCCTCGCGCGCGTGCGTCGTTGCCTACCGGTGTTCGAGGCTACCGGGGGCGGTCTGACCCTGTCCGGCGGCGAGGTGCTGTTGCAGCCCAGGTTCGCGGCGCGCCTGCTGCGCGGCGCCAAGGAGCTGGGCGTGCACACCGCGCTGGACACCTCCGGTCTTCTCGGTGCGAACCTCACCGACTCGATGCTCGCCGACACCGACCTGGTGCTGCTCGACGTGAAGTCCGGTGACCCCGACACCTACCGCCGGGTCACGGGAGGCGCGCTGGCACCGACTCTCGAGTTCGGGCGGCGCCTCGCCCGGGCCGGGCTGGACGGCGGCCACGCTCCCGAGGTCTGGGTCAGGTTCGTCCTGGTCCCCGGGCTGACCGACGACGTCGAGAACGTCGAGCGGGTCGCCGCCTACGTGGCCGAGCTCGACGAGATCCGGCCGGGCGCCGTCACGCGGGTCGAGGTGCTGCCCTTCCACCAGATGGGCCGCTACAAGTGGGCAGCGCTCGGGCGCACCTACGAGCTCGAGTCGACCCAGCCGCCGTCGGCAGAGCTGACCGAGCGCGTGCGGGACCAGTTCCGGGCGCACGGCCTCGTGACGTACTGATCGTCGTGCCGTGCACCCGCCCAGGCTTGCTGTGTCGCGAGCACGAGGGTGAGCGCGCCTCCGCGTGCCGGACTTTATGTTTTCTCATGAAAACCCCTTCCGATGCTCCGAATCCCGGAGTCTCGATCGCGCTTTGTGGATACATTGGACACGACGTACAGGACGAACGATTGTGCGTCCGGAATTGGATTTATCTAGAATAGTGTCTTGCGCTTTTGGGCGGTTTTGGCCGGCTGCGCGTTGCGCCGCATCTCGGGCCGCAAGGGGCGGCGCTCCGCCCGGAAAGTCTGCCCGATTTGTCGCACGGACTGTCTCGTAAACCTCGTCCCAACTGTGGGAACGTATGCACCGCGGTGTTCGCCATCCGAAATGAGGCCCCCGGGACAGCCTTGGCCAGCCGTGGGAGCAATGCGACATTGCCGCCAATTCGGCCGCCATTCTGAAAGGGGGGTGAGTTTGCGGGTGATATGTTGCGAACGCGACTTCAACACTGGGGTGTGGACCGCATCCCGGCGTCGCGTCAAGACCACCTCACAGCCAGGCTGCCGAAGTTTAGGGAGCCCGTCATTGAAAAGGCCCTGAACCGCGGAAAGAACCGATGCCGGGGGATTCGACGCACTGGTCACCGGCACGTCGCCGTCGCCACGGATGGCGCTGATCGTTCGTCCCTGCCACGCGCAGACTCCCTCGTACCTCCAGGCAACCGAACCCGGGCAGGAAGCAGCCATGCGTGCACTAGTGGTCTACGAGTCGATGTTCGGTAACACGGAAGCTGTCGCCCAGGCCGTCGCAGGAGGGATCCAGGAATCCATGGCGGTCGACGTCGTGGAGGCGGGCGCGGCACCCGACGCAGTGCCCGAGGGCGTCGCCCTGCTGGTGGTCGGCGGGCCGACTCATGCCTTCGGGATGTCGCGTCCGGCGACGCGGATCGATGCCGCGCGTCAGGTGCTCGCGATCATCTCGCTCGAGCGCGGCATCCGTGAGTGGCTCAAGGGCCTTCCGGTCCGGACGAGCGCTACGCAGGCCGCCGCGTTCGACACCCGCGTGACGTCGCGCGTCACGGGTTCCGCCGCGCGCGCGGCGAGCCGCCGGCTGGGCCGCCTGGACTACCCCCTCGTGGCGGTCCCCGAGGGCTTCCGCGTCACCGGTGTCAAAGGGCCCCTGATCGACGGTGAGCTCGACCGGGCGCGTGCATGGGGCGTGATCCTGGGCACCGTGGTCGCCGCGCGTCAGGCCAGTCGGTCATGAGGGTCGTCGTCCGATCCAGAGGACCACTCCTGCCAGCAGGCTGAGAACGCCGCAGACGCCCAGCGTCGCCGTCGTGCCGAGCCACTGCATCAGTGCACCGGCCAGCAGTCCCGAGAGCAGGGACCCTGCGCCGACCGCATCCGAGAACAGGGCGATCCCGGACAGGACCAGCCCGTAGGCGGGAATCCTTGGCAGGAGCCGGACGACGCTCCCCGGGTGATTCCCAGAACGCACCGGAACCGGAATACTTCCCAGGTGATCCGGATCCTGCGCTCCCTGTCGGTCGGCTTCCTCCTCGGCTGGCTCCTGCTCGCCGCCCTCGGGCTGGACGGCGGTGCGCCGGGTTGGTGGCTGCCCACGGCGCTGGCGATCGGCGTCCTGACGGTCATCCTCTCGACCGTCGCGATGAGCCTCTCGACCGCTGCCGGGAGCGTGCTGCGGCCCGCGCCGTCGGACGACGCGATCGCCACCGCCGAGCGGGAGGGGCGGCTGCACCTGGCCAGGGTCGTGGACATCTCCTCGACCGGGACCCGGATCAACGACAACCCGGTGGCCGAGCTGCAGCTCGTCGTGGCGACGTCGTCCCGTTCGCCGTACTCGACGCGGACGCGGGCGCTGATCGACCAGGTGCGCCTGCCGCAGTTCCAGCCGGGCAACGTGGTGGTGGTGCTGCAGGAGAAGGCCGACCAGCCCGCCGTCACGCTCGTCCAGTCGCCGCCGCAGCGCTGGCGCGACAAGGTCGCGGGTGACACCCACGTGGGCCGGACGGACCTCGCACCCGAGTGGGCCCAGGAGCCGAGCGCGACCCGCGACGCGCGCGGGATCCTGCGGATCCCGGCCGCGGTGCTCGTGCTGCTGCTCGTCGTCGGCTTCGCCGCCCGGCTCTACCCGGTGCGCTCGGAGCTCGCCGAGATCCTCGCCGGCGCCTCGCCGTCCGAGGTGGCCGACGCCCGGACGCTCCGCCTCGAGCGGGCGGAGAGCACCCTGGACCCGGCGCGCGCCCAGGAGGCGATCGACGACTTCGTCGCCGAGGCGGGACACAGCCGGTTCACAGAGGTCCACCTCGGCTCGACGACGGCGTCCGGCACCGTACCGACCGCGCCGGACGCCGACACGACGGACGACATCGACTGGCGGGACGGCGCGGTCACGTCCCGGGAGCCGTCGCTCATCCAGCCGAGCGGCGACGAGCTGCCGCTGCAGACCTTCGACGCCGCCGACGTCGACTGGGCCGGGCTCCAGGGCCTCGCCGACCGCCTGCCGGAGCAGGGCGGCTTCGAGCTCGACGGAGCACCGTCCGTCACGGTCAGCGTGCCGTCGCGCACGTTCAACGAGGACGACCTCCCGTACCAGATCAGCATCTGGGGTTCGGGGGCCTACCACGACGCGTCGGTCACGTACGACCCGGACGGGAACGTCATCAGCATGAACGGGGGCGCGGCCGGGTCCGAGATCGCGGCCTGGGTGGCGGATCAGCAGGGCTGACGCCGGGAGCCTGCAAGGCCAGGCCCGCACCGCACACATTCCGGGAGAGCGCCGCTGACGACGCGGCTCTGACCGGAGGAGCCGACATGATGCGACGGAGCAGGCTGGTGCAGGGCGGGGCGGTCGCCCTGGTGATGCTGGCCGGTGGTTGTGCCCAGGCGGATGCTGCCGGCGGGGCACCCGTCGGCGACGCATCCGGGGGAGCGAGCGCGTTGCGGTACGACCTCGGGGACCTCGGCGAGGCGACAGTTGCGCTCGACCCCGACAACCCTCCGGACCCCGATTCCTCGCGGGTGCACCTGCTCGTCACCGAGGTCGCCTGCGCGGGCGGCAAGCCGGCCGACGGCCGGGTCGCGGTGGCGCACCTGGTCGAGCACGAGGACCGGGTGGAGGTCGTGGTCGGCGTCGAGGCCCTGCCGGGCGCTCAGACCTGCCAGTCCAACCCGCCGACACCCTTCACCGTCGAGCTGGACGAGCCGCTCGGCGCCCGGGCCCTGGTGGACGTCGCGGTGTATCCGCAGCGGGAGCTGGCGGCCGGTCAGGTCTGAGCGAGGGACCAGGGGCCGGGTGCGGCGCGTAGCCGTCCCGGCCCCGCTCAGGTGCCCTACGCCTCCGGCACCGCGGACCGTGGCCTGACCCCGCCGAAGGCCAAGGCGATGACCGTAGCTGCCAGCTCCTCGATCTGCCGTGCACGGCCGAGGTCGCCGAGCGTGTGCGGGGTCGCGCCGACGTCGCGCACGAGGCCATGCACCACGTCCAGTGCGGTCGCGTCGCCACCGGCCATCGTCACCACGTCCTCGGGGCTCGCGTGTACCCAGTGTGCCGCCGGGTGGACGTTGAAGGCCTTCACCACGTGCGCGCCAGGAGCGCGGGACGCGATGTGCTCGGCAGCCGAACCGGTGTCGAGGAGGTGCCGGCCCTGGCCGTGCTCGACGGGATTGGTCGGATCGATCACCGTCTTGGCCGACAGCCTGCCGGCTCCGGCGTCGACGGCCGAGAGCACGTCGTCCACCGCAGCCCACGGGACGGCGAGAAGCACGACGTCCGCGCCGGCGACTGCCTCGGGCAACGTCGAAGCGACCGCGTCGTGCCCAAGTTCTCCTGCGAGCGACCGGGCACTCACGAGCGACCTCCCGCCGACGGCGATCGTGTGACCCCGCGCGGCCCACCGGGCACCGAGGGCGAGTGCGACATTGCCGGTCCCGAGAACGGCGATCCTGCGAGCCGGGGACGGGGTGTGATTCGTGTCGGTCATGACTCGACGGTAGGAACCGCGGCGTGCACCGAACGGTGCGCGCCGAACGGTCAGAATGAGCCTCATGGTGGATCGGTCGGACGAAGGGGACGCGCGAGTCGCGGACTGTCGCGTCCGGGCAGCCACGGACGTCCTGGGCCATCGGTGGGACGGTGTCGTCCTCGCGGCGCTCGGGGCCGGGCCGCACCGCCGCGTCGAGCTGCGTGCGGTCATCGGGCAGATCAGGGACAAGCCCCTCACCGAATCGCTCGCGCGCCTCATGGCGTCCAACCTGATCGCGCGCCGCCGCGACCGGACGCCGCCCGTCGTCGTCTACGAGCTGACCGCCCTCGGTCAGACCTTCCACGACGGTCCTCTGCGAGCCCTGGCATCGTGGGCCGAGGAGCACGGTGAGGGCCTCCTCGACGGCGCGACCTGCGAGTGAACCAACTCGGCCGTACCGGGTGAAATTGCTAGACGATGAAGTATCTTCATCGCGATATTCTTCCCACCGCAGTTTCCGTTCCCCTAGCAGGGCAAAGAGCCCTGACAGCCGGTACCAGAGGAGGACCCCGTGGACCCCAGGCCAGGGACCAGCCAGACGCCGTCCGCGAGCGACATCGAGGAAGTACTCGTCAGTGGCGTCCGGCCGCCTGTCGGTCGGTACCGGCTCGACCTGGCGACAGGGGAGTGGGCCTGGTCGGACGAGGTGTACGTGATGCACGGTTTCCAGCCGGGCGAGGTGGTGCCGACGACGCCGTTGATGCTGTCGCACAAGCACCCGGACGACCGCGGCCGGGTGGACGGCATGCTCCAGCGCGCTGCGGAGACGGGGCAGCCGTTCAGCTCGGTGCACCGCATCGTGGACGCCGCAGGAAAGACCCGCACGCTGGCGGTCACCGGTCAAGGCCGGCGTGACCCGGCCACCGGTCAGATGACGGAGCTGTTCGGGTACTTCATCGACGTGACCAAGGCGCAGCGCGAGGCGGCGGCTCGCGAGGCGTCGGCCTCGATCCAGGCGTCCTCGGAGCGCCGTGCGGTGATCGAGCAGGCCAAAGGCGTGCTCATGGTCGTCCACGGCATCGAGGAGGACGAGGCGATGAGCCGGCTGCGCGAGGCGTCCAACCAGTCGAACGTCCCGCTGAGGGACATCGCCTACTCGCTGGTGCAGCTGTTCTCCGGGCCGGATGTCACGGAGTTCCCGACGAGCGAGATCATCGACAGTTTCCTGGCTGCCCCGGTCCTGTCGGACGACCTCTGACGCACGGCGGGCGGCCAGGTCATCCGGGAAAGGTCCGAAGCCAGGATTCTCGGGGCGCCTCGATCCAGGATCGTAAGTGATCTTCCATCATTTTACTTACCGTTCCGATGTCTTTCGGGGCATCGATCCGCCTGAAATTTTCGAACGTATCGAGATAGGCACGCGCGATCGCTGGGTATAAATCAGCTGCTTCAACTGATGTGCGCCGAGCCTTCACGCCGTAATGATCGCCTTCGGGCCGCCCAACTTTAAGTAGGAGGAACCCCGGCCAGCCGCGAATGGATTCCAGACGTATCGGAATATCCCTTTCAAAGAGACCCGTCTCTCCCAGACCGTTTTCGTGACAGTCGTCGAGCATGTTGGTCAGCATCGGCCACAGTGCTCCGACATCATCCCAAAGATCAGGGCCGAACATTTCGACCCCGTCAATGGTCATGCTTATGAAGCCTTCTACGTACCCGTACCTCGCCTGAGTAAAAGAATCAATATTCTGAACCGGATCGAACTTCGGAGATCCGTGCCGGTCGGACAGGTAAGTCTGAATGGTGATATCGCTCACGGTTCGCTCATCCCCACAGGGTGGAACGTGCCGATGGCTCCTTGGTTCACACCAAGCCGGTACGTCACTCCGTCGATCGTAGCCTTGACATTGCCAACCTGCTGCTCCGGTTTTGGCTTTCGTGCAATTGCCTCAAGTTCGTCAGTCTTCCGACGGACGACCTGATCGATGAGGTCAACGATGTCGTCAATGGTCCTGGACTCCCTGAACATATCGTTGCTCTGCTTCGCCTGCTTCGGATCGAAGTACGTCGGGTGATGCCTTTCAAGGATGTGCTGGATCCCGCGACGTTGCAGGACGAGCGTGGTGTTGCCATACCTGAATGTCTTCGGCTCCCAGTTCTTCAGCACCGCGAGGCAGCCAGTGTTGTGAACAAGAACTTCGGCGTCGCCCACGTGGTAGGTGTGGAGACCAAGAATCGCGAGGTTGTAGGCCGCCCCTTCACGCGTCGACCCGGTGTCGAGGCCGCCGACAGCCCGCTCGGTTCCGTCCGCCGACAGGACCTTCTCGCCAGGCGCGAGGTCCTTCGCGTACTCGAAGGCGCGGTCGGTCGAGGACCAGAACGGGTGGTCGCCGGTAGTGGTGATCTTGTGCCCGCTGACGAGCGTGAGGTCCACGAGCGTGTCCGGGTGGACGAACGTGTCGATCACCCGTCGCGGGCCGTTCGCGCCGGAGACCGGATCCGTCGCGTGGACGTAGTCACCGGGCCGGACGTCCCGGATGGGCTGGTGCGTGCCGTCTGCCATCAGCACGGGTGTCGATCCGGCGAAGGATGCGAAACACCCCGCCGGCACCGCGACCGGCAGCTTCTTTCCCTTCGTCGCGACGAACGCGACGATCTTCTCGACAGCTCTGACGACCGCCGGGATCGCCTTGACGACCTTGATCGCCTTCCCGACGGGCAGCAGGTTGATCAGCGTCATCACGCAGGCGAGAATGTCCGCCTCGGCGAAGCACTTCTCCAGGTCGGTGAGGCCGATGAAGTCCTTCATGATCGGCCAGAGTTCCTGAATGATCAGCTGCTGGACATCGGCTTCGACGGTCAGAGCGGAGTCCGGTGCGGCCGAGTCGAGCGGGAGCAGCGGTTCCGGAACGGTGGATCCGCTGACCGTCCGCGTCAAGCAGATCTCCGAATCCTCCGCATCGTGCTCGAATGCCTGCTCATGGAAGACCTCGGTATTCACTATGCACGCGCCAAGAGGGCCGTCCATGGCCCCGCCCCAGAAGACGACCATCTCGTCCTCGCCGGCGCGCTCGCTCAGGTAGGTGTCCAGCTCTGCCGAGAAGCGCATGCGTGCGAAATTGTATTCGGCTTCGAAGTAGAGAACCTTGCCTTGAAGAATCTCGTCGCCTATGGCCTTGTAGTCATCGACCCACTCGGGCGTCATGGAAACAAACTGCCGCGGTCCCTCATAACCGACCCGGGGATCGTCCTTCTTCCCCTCGCTCTGGCTCTCGTCAGCAACGTCGAACCGGACAACCGAAGCGTTCTCAACCGACGCCGGTGACGCGTCCTCGCGACCTGAACCCTCGGCCGGTGCGCCGGCGTCATCGCCACCTGTCGCGTCGGCGTCCGCAGCCGCGACACCGGTCAGCTCTCCGCCCAGGGCTCGGTAGGTTCGCGCATACGGGTCAAGCGTGTCCGCGGTGATCGCAGGGTTGCTCGTCGCGGCGGCGTAGTCGAGCACGCCGTCGGCGTCCACGTGCCCGTCGATGGCGTCCAGCTCGCCCATGATCGAGGCGGCCGTGAAGTCCTCTGGAACCTGATCCGGGTACTTCTGCCGAACTTGAGCGACCGCCTGCTCCAGGAACTGTTCGACGTCGGGCAGCTTCTCCAGCTCCGAGGCGGCGTCCACCACGGGCGTGCCCCGGCCGTCCGTCGACGTCGGCGGCGGGGCGTCCGTCGCTCTTGTGCAACCAGTCATGACCACGGCGACCGCCGTGATCGCCACCATCGCGATCCCTCGAACCGACCAGGCGCGAGCCTCGCGAGCGAACATGTACGACCTTCCTGACACGAGCTACGACCCCGGCGAAGACCCTATCCGTCTCCCGGCGGAGGCGCGCTGCCGCCTGGCGCCCGCATAGTTCGGTGTATGGGCACAAGCATCTTCACGCCAGGAGCCGAAGTGGTCACCGCGCGTGGACGCGGCGCAGTCGTCGATGTCCGGGCAACTCACTCGGGCAAGTTCGTCTTCGGGGTCGAGGACGCCGACGGCGAGGTCACCTACTTCACCGAGAAGGCCCTCCGGCTCGCGGAGGGCTAGGAGCACCGCCCCCGAGATCGTCGCGGTGGCCTGGGTCCCGGTCGAGCCTGACAACACAGTTCCCGTTGAGTGCGGGCTATTTGTGGGCAGAGGCAGTCTGGCCCACACACACATTGCCCGCACTCAACGAGGGTTCTATCTGGACAGGGTGGTCTGGACGGCCTCGGTCAGGGCTTCAGGGCTGGTGACCTCTAGCTTTTTGCCGTCCAGGAAGAAGGTCGGCGTGCCGCCGACGCCGAGCGCTCGGCCCTCGTCGAAGTCGGACCGGACCCGTTCGGTGGTCGCCGGGTCGGCGACCGCGGCGTCGTAGGCGTTCATGTCCAGGCCGAGCTCCTGCGCGAAGCCGCGAAAGACATCGGCCCTGGATTCCTGCGCCTCGCCCCACTCGGCCTGCGTCTCGTACATCCGCTGGTACATCGGCTCGAGCCGGCCCTGTGCCGCGGCGGCCTCGACCGCGACGGCGGCATTGGTGGAGTTGGCGTGCGCGGGGATCGGGAAGTAGCGCATGACGACGGTGAGCTCGTCGCCGTGCTCCGCGCGCAGCTGCTCGACGGTGGGGTAGTAGGCGCGGCAGACCTCGCACTCGAAGTCGAGGAACTCCACCAGCACCGCCTTCTCGTCGGGTGCCTGGTTCAGGACGTGGCTGTCCTCGCGCACGACGTCGGCGCCGGCCGCGTCGCGCTCGGGGCTGGTCAGGATGAACGCGACCAGGAGGCCGACCAGGCCGAGCAACCCGACCAGGAGCACGAGCTGGAGCAGGCGGCGTGAGGTCAGGCGTTGGGTGATCGGTCGCTGGGCGGTCGTGCGCTGTGCAGTCATGGGATTCCTTTGGGCGGAGGCCGAAGCCGGTCGACTCGGAGCAGAACCACGCGGAGCGCGCCCGACGTCAGGGCGCGCCGATGCCGCCGACACAAGGGCGCGTCGGCGGTGCGGGGTGGTCTACGTCCGGGAGATCCCGAGAGCGTGCAGCGACGGTGCGGCTGCGTCTGCCGTACTGGCAGGGACCGGGGTGTCGCCGTGCACCACGGTGGAGACCAGCCAACCTGTCGAGGGCACGGGCGGTGCGGCAGGCCCGGGGGAGGAGACCGGCAGGAACGGATCGCAGTGCGCCGACGGCGGGTGGCGGTCCGAGCAGTCCCGGAGGCCGTCGTGGACCGGCCCGGCTGCGGCCTCTACGGCGGTCGCCTCGTGCTGAGCGCCGCACACCACGCCCGCGCCGACCACGGCCAGCACCAGGAACATGGCCGCCAGGACGCGCGCCAGCCCGTGTCGGAGACCGGCGAAGGGTCGAGTGCGACGAGTCACGTCCATGGCGCGCCCAACAGTAGTCGAGCACGCCCGGAACGTGAGACGACGACCAGGGGTCTTGACGAGGGGGCGCCCCGCATGAGTGCGTAGCCCTCCGTCCACCCTACGGAGCTCTCATGACAGCCATCGACGCCTCTCCGGTCGCCACCCGACCGACCGAGACCGCCTCCGCACCCGCCACCCGATCCGTCCAGGAACCGGCCCGGACCACCCGGACCACCCGCACCGCACGAACGGTCCAGGCCGACCCCGGGCCGCGAGAACACCGCGGCCGGCTCGCCGCCGCCCGCACCCAGGTCGCCGCACGCTACGGCGTGAACGCCCGGCACACGGACCTCGCAGCGCCGCAGGTGTCCGAGACCCTCGCCGCCGCGGCCGACCTGCCCCGATCGGTGCTCGAGGTCCAGCTCGGCCACCGCTCCGTCCGGCGGTTCCTGCCCGGGCCGCTGGCACCCTCCGTGCTGCCCACCCTGGTCGCGGCCGCGCAGTCCGCACCGACATCGTCCAACCTGCAGCTCTGGAGCGTCGTCGCCGTCAACGACCCGGCACGCCTCGCACGCGTCGCCACCCTGTCCGGCGAGCAGGACCACGTGCGAGACGCACCGCTCCTGCTCGTCTGGATCGCGGACCTCGCCCGCGTCCGCGCGCTCGCCGCGAGCCGGAGCACGACGGCACACGCCGCCGGCTACCTCGAGACCACCATGACCGCGTTCCTCGACGCCGCGCTCGCCGCCCAGAACGCCGTCGTCGCCGCCGAGTCCCTCGGCCTGGGCACCGTCTACCTCGGCGGCGTGCGGGACGACCCGGAGGCGCTCGCGGCCGAGCTGAAGCTGCCCCGGGGGACCGCGCCGGTCGTGGGGCTGGTCGTGGGCAGCCCGGACCCGGCATGCCCGGGTCGGGTCAAGCCCCGTCTGCCGCAGGCCGTCGTCCTGCACCACGAGACCTACGACATGGCGCGGCAGCTCCGGTCGCTGGGCGCGTACGAGCGGCGCATGACCGCCTTCTACCGCGAGGAGGGCTTCACGGGAGGGTGGATCGGGCGCGTTCTGACCCGCATGCGCGGCAACGGGTCGCTGCGGGGACGGGAACGGCTGCGCTCGGCGCTGGCCGCGCTGGGCATGCCGTCGTGGTGACGTCCCGGAAGCGCGACGAATCGTTTAAGTAGGTGCTGCTCGTTGACACCGGGCAAACGCTTACCCTACGGTCGACGACGCCGATTAGATCGATTCAAGTTCGGTGGTGGACGACACCGTGGCGATGGAGCCCCGCCGTCGTCACCGCACCTCGCCAGCCCTCAGCCCGTGCCCCAAACGGCCGAGCGAACTCAACGACGAGCCACCTCAAAGACGAGCCACCGCACAGAGGAGCGAACAATGTCCGAGACAAGATCGAGGCGAAGAAGTACCAGAGCGGCACTCGTGGCGGGGCTCTCCGGCCTCGCCGTCGTCGCGTCGAGCGTCGTCGCGCTGAACACGGCCCACGCCGCTACGGTCCGGCACGAGGCGGAGACCGCCCCCACCGTCTGCGGGGGCCTGGTCGAGGCCAACCACGCGGGGCACTCGGGCAGCGGGTTCTGCAACTCCGACAACGCCGTCGGAGCCGCTGTCGAGTTCCGGGTCGACGCCGCCGCGGCGGGACCGGCGACCCTGACGTTCGGCTATGCCAACGGCGGGACGGACAGCAGGCCGGGCGAGGTGCTCGTGAACGGCGCAGTGGTGGGGACCTCGCAGTTCGGCGCCACCGGCGCCTGGACGAGCTGGGCGAGCCAGACCGTCACCGCGCAGCTCAACGCCGGGGTGAACACCGTCCGGCTGCGGGCCACCGGCGCGGGCGGCCTGGCCAACATCGACTACCTGGACGTCACGACCGGCGGCTCCGAGGAGCCCGGCGGCGGGAACGGCGTCTACGAGGTCGAGGACCTCACCCGTGGTGTGACCGTCGTGCCCTCGGGCAGCGGGAACCTCGTCAGCTGGCGGCTGCTGGGCACCGACGCCCAGAACGTCGGCTTCAACGTCTACCGCGACGGCACGAAGCTCAACTCGACGCCGATCACCGGCGCCACGAACTACCTCGACACCGGCAACGGGACCTACACCGTCGCGGCGGTCAACGGCGGCACCGAGGGCGCCCGCTCGGGAGCCGAGGTCAGGTTCGGCTCGGGCGGCTACTTCGACATCCCGATCAGCCGGCCCTCCAGCATCCACGAGGCCAACGACGCCAGCGTCGCCGACCTGGACGGCGACGGCGACTACGAGTACGTCGTCAAGTGGTACCCCACCAACGCCAAGGACAACTCGCAGTCCGGCGTCACCGACAACACCATCGTCGACGCCTACACCCTCCAGGGCACCCGCCTGTGGCGGATCGACCTGGGGCGCAACATCCGGTCCGGGGCGCACTACACCCAGTTCCAGGTCTACGACTACGACGGCGACGGCGACGCCGAGATCGCCATGAAGACCGCCGACGGCACGCGCGACGGCCGCGGCGTCGTCATCGGCAACGCCGGCGCCGACCACCGCAACAGCGGCGGCTACATCCTGACGGGACCGGAGTACCTGACGATCTTCGACGGCCGCACCGGCGGCGCGGTCGACACCGTGAGCTACCAGCCCCCGCGCGGCACCGTGGCCGACTGGGGCGACAGCTACGGCAACCGGGTCGACCGCTTCCTGGCCGGTACCGCGTACCTCGACGGGTCCACGCCGTCGATGATCTTCGCGCGCGGCTACTACACGCGCTCGGTGATCTGGGCGGTGGACTTCGACGGCCGGGACCTCACGACCCGCTGGATCTTCGACTCCGACACCCGGGGCGCGCAGTACGAGGGCCAGGGCGCGCACAGCCTGTCGATCGCCGACCTGAACGGCGACGGACGGCAGGACGTGGTCTACGGGGCGATGGCGGTCGGCTCGGACGGCAACCCGCTGTGGAACTCCCGCATGGGCCACGGCGACGCGCAGCACGTCTCGGACTTCGTGCCCAGCCGCGCGGGTCAGGAGGTGTTCATGGTGCACGAGAGCGGCACCGCCCCGTCGTCGAGCCTCCTCGGCTCGAACGGCACGGTGCTGTTCCAGACGAGCCCCAGCGGTGACAACGGCCGTGGCGTGGCCGCGAACGTCACCTCCGGCAACGCGGGGGGCGAGTACTGGTCCTCGAACGTGACGGACCTCAGGAACTCCGGGGGAAGCTCCGTCGGCGCCAAGCCGAGCTCCATCAACTTCCTGGCCTGGTGGGACGGCGACGGCGAGCGGGAGCTGCTCGACGGCACCGCCATCGACGACTACCAGAACGGCCGGCTGCTGACCGGCTCGAACGTCGCGTCGAACAACGGCACGAAGGCGACGCCGTCGCTCTCGGCGGACCTGTTCGGCGACTGGCGCGAAGAGGTCGTCTGGCGGACCGCCGACTCCTCGGCGCTGCGCATCTACGCCACGCCCCACAGGACGACCCTGCGCATCGCGACGCTGATGCACGACGTCCAGTACCGCGTGGCGATCGCCTGGCAGAACACCGCCTACAACCAGCCGCCGCACCCGAGCTTCCACATCGGCAGCGAGGTCACCAGCTACCCCTGGCCCAACATCCACACCCCGTAACCGGGCGACGGCTCGAGATCAGGCTCCGGATCAGGGGCGGGCGGACCGTGCGGCCCGCCCGCCCCTGATCCTGTTCTCGTCATCGTTCCTCGTGCAGGAGTGCGTCGGAGCATGCCGCCAGGAGCGTACGGAGCCGATCGCGGTCCTCCTGCTCCAGGCCGCCCACCATGCGGGCGGCTACGTCGGATACGGCCGCACGCCCGAGCGCCAGGGTCTCGGTCGCCGCGGCACTGATCGTCGTCGCGCGCTCGCGGCGTGGGCCGGGCCGGTCCGACCGCTCGACGAGGCCCCGGCCCTCCAGCCCCTGGAGGAGGACGTTCATGGACTGGCGTGAGACGAACACGCGGCGTGCGAGCTCGGAGCCGGTGATGCCAGGAGTGTCGTGCAGCGCCTGGAGGCAGGCGTACTGCGGGACGCTCAGCCCGAGCGGGCGCAGCGCCTCGCTCATCCGCTGATGCAGCAGCGTCTGGGTCTCCTTGACGAGCAGTCCTAGGTCTTCGGCTGATGTGTGCTCTGCCACGTTCATGTCAACAGTTTGACACACGGACGTGGACGGTGTCAGCATGTTGACACCAGTTCGCACAGGAGGAAGCTCATGACGACTACGACGAGCGGCCCGGACTTCGTGTCCTTCCAGGTTCGTGACCGCGATGTCTCCGCACGGTTCTACGAGGAGCAGGTCGGGCTGAAGCGCCTGCCGGTCCCGAACCCGCAGGCGGTGGTCTTCTCGGCCGGGGGAGCCGCGTTCGCGGTACGTGACCCGTTCCCGGGCGTCGACCTCGACGCCGCGGGGGACCTCGGTTCCGGGATCGGCGTCTGGTTCCGCAACGAGGACGCCGCCGGACTGCACCAGCGCCTGGCTGCGAGCGGTGTGCGGATAGTGCAGGAGCCGTTCGACGGACCGTTCGGAACGCAGTTCTCCTTCCGCGACCCCGACGGCTACGTGGTCACGATCCACTCGTCGTGACACGGGAGCGCTCAGCGCGCTCCGGGGCCTTTCCACTCCAACCGGAGCACGCACGCGTCGTCGTCCTCGTTGACGTCGCCGCCGAGCAGCGACGCGATGAGCTTGTCGCCGGCGCTACCGGGTGCGCCGGCGGCCGCCCGGGCGAGCTCCTCCAGTCCCTTGCGCAGGCTGCGGCCACGCCGCTCGACCAGGCCGTCGGTGTAGAGCCACAGCACGTCACCGGCGCGGAGGTCGACGGTTCCCTGGCCGGGTTCCGGCCCCGTGGGAAGGGTGGCGTGCAGGCCGGACCGGTCCGCCGCGATCGAGGCCGGGGGCCGGGCCGGCGTGACGGTCGAGTCGGCCACCCCCAGCGACATCCAGCGGCCCTGCCACAGGAACTGGGGGCTGCCGTCGGACCGCATCAGGAGGGGCGGGAGGTGCCCGGCGCACGCGAAGGCGAGCCGCCCCGTCGTGACGTCGAGCTCGGCGTAGACGAGCGTGGACCCGAAGCCGACGCCGCGCCGCCGGACGAACCGGTCCACGCGGGCGAGCACCCCGGCGGGGCCGACGCCGCTCTCGGCGTAGCTGCGCACGACGGTCCGCAGCTGTCCCATCGTGGTGGCGGACCGCAGCCCGTGCCCGACGATGTCACCCACTGTCAGCGCGAGGATCGTGTCGTCGACCCAGAAGGCGTCGTACCAGTCGCCGCCCACCTCGAGCGAGCGTTCCGCGGGCCGGTAGTCGGTGCTGATCCGGGCGCCGTCGGGCTGCGGCAGGTGCTCGGTCAGCATGGCACGCTGCAGCTCGTACGCGACCGACACGCTGCGCTCGTGCAGCACCGCGCGGTCGAGCGCGACGCCGCCCTGCTGCCCGGTGGCGGCCAGCGCGCCGCGGTCGAGCGCGTCGTCGCCCGCGTGCGCCCGCGGGGCCAGGACCAGGACGCCGTGGAGGGTGTCCGCGCCGTGCAACGGGACGGTGACCTGGCCGTCGGGCGCGATCACGACCTCGGCCCTGACCTCGGTCAGTGCCGCGGGCGACACGTCCGCCGCCGGGCCGTCACCCAGCCGTGCGCGCAGGACGAGCGCCCCCGAGTCGTCGACGAGCCAGACCGACGCGGACCCGGCGCGGAACTCGTCGACCGCCGCGTGGACGAGTGCCTCGCAGACGCCCTCGATGCCGGCGGCCCGAGCGAGGGCGGTGGTGGTGGTCAGGAGCGTGCGGACGCTCGCGGCGGCCCGCTCCGCCTCCGCGCGGGCCGCCATCAGCTCACGCTCGAACCGTGAGCGTTCGCGGGCGTCGAACAGGGCGACGTCGATGAGGACGTCGCCGGCGTCACTGTCGGCACTGTCGGCACTGTCGGCACTGTCGGCACCGACGGCACGGTGCAGCTCGGCGGAGAGCAGGACCGGACGGCGGGTGCCACCCGCGCGCAGCTCGACCGCGATCTCCTCGACGCGGCCCTGCATGTGCAGCAGCGGGGAGAGGTGCGTCTCCCAGTAGATCCGGCCGCCCACCGACAGCAAGGCGCTCAGCCGGGTGCCTCGCAGGTCCCGGCCGTCGTCGGCGAACCAGCCGCGGAACGTCTCGTTGGCGTCGAGGATCGCGCCCGCGCCGTCGAGCCGGAGCAGGGCCACGGGGGCGGAGTCCCACGACCTGGCGCGTCCCGGAGGAGTCACGGCGAGAGGTACTCGCGCATGGCGGTGATCAGCTCCCCGGGAGCGCTGAGGTTCGGGCAGTGGCCGACGGCGTCGATGAGCGTGAGCTTGCTGTCGGCGAGCCGGTCGTGCACGTACTCGCCCACCTCGACCGGCGCGATGGCGTCCTCCCGGCACTGGACCACGAGGCTCGGCGTGCGGACGGCGGCCAGGTCCGCGCGGTTGTCGGAGAGGAAGGTCGTGCGGGCGAACCGCTTGGCGATGGCCGGGTCCGTGCGGCAGAACGAGTTGGTCAGCTCCTCGCCGAGCTCGGGCCGGTCGGCGTTGCCCATGATCACCGGCGCGATGAACGCGGACCAGCCGAGGTAGTTGGCGTCCATGGTCTCCAGCAGCTCGTCGATCTCCTCGGCCGTGAACCCGCCGCGGTAGCCGTCGTCGTCGATGTAGCGCGGGCTGGGGCCGACCAGCACCAGGCGGTCGAAGAGGTCCGGCCGCCGTGCGGCCGCGAGCAGCGCGATCGTCGCGCTCACCGAGTGGCCGACGAACACGACCGGGCCGAGCGCGAGCTCCTCGAGGAGCTCGACGACGTCGTCCGCGTAGCCCTGGAGGGACGCGTGCCGGTCGGGGTCGTACGCCGTGAGGTCCGAACCGCCGGCGCCTACGTGGTCGAACAGGACCACCCGGTAGTCGTCCTCGAAGGCCGGGGCCACCAGCCGCCACATGGACTGGTCGCAGCCGAAGCCGTGGGCGAGGACCATGGCAGGGGCGCCCGCCGGACGGCCGGCGATCCTGGTGTTGTGCCGGGTGGAGATGCTCACCGGCCCAGTTTAGGGAGTACCGGACCTGCTCACGATCGGTTGCGCACGAGAGCGCGCGTGACCGCGGTGACCACCGTGCTGCCCACGAGCGTGCCGATCAGGACGAGGATCGCGCCGACCGCCCAGAGCCCCGAGTCGTCCGTCGACGAGGCGTGGAGCGTCCAGGCGGCCGTGAAGGGCAGGCTGACCGCGAGCACCGCGAGCCAGGCCGGGAGCACCAGGGCGCCGACCACCACCAGAGCGACGAGCACCACCACGCACGCGATCACCTGAGGCGTCTCGTAGGGCCCGGTGACGGCGCCGGTGGCGGCGTCGACCTCGTGGGTCGTGTCCCGGCCCAGGGTCCACCACGTGGCGGTCGTCAGCGCGGCGATGACGAAGGTGAACAGAGCGACCAGGTAGCTGTTCTGCGGCATGGACCCCATAGTGCACTTTTCCGGAGCGGCTCCGCCCCTCGCCGGCCCGGATCTTCCGCACTTGACGCAATCTTGACCAATCACTCAGATGGTGGCAAACTCCCCAAATGGTGGCGCTAACATCGCAGTTCGCACCCCCCAGGGCAGCCATCGCCCGGCCAGCGCCCGACAGAGACAGTCAACGACGACAGTCGAGCAAAAGGGGAACATCATGCCGATCAGCGCCGCGAACCGCCGTCCTTCACCACACCGTCCCGGCCCGTTGCGTGCGGCGTACGCGACTGCTGCCGCCGCGGTCCTCCTGCTCGCCGGCGGGTCCGTCCCCGCGGCCTCGGCCCCGGCCGGTCCCGCGGACGAGAACGCGCCCGCGGAGGCCGGGGCGATGGCCTGGGAGACCCTGATCGACGGGAACTCGTTCGCCAGCCGCGCCGCGCTGGAGTCGGAGTGGAACTACCTGTACCCGTGGGGGTCGGACCACAACGGCACCGCCCGCATGTACGCCAGCTCCACCGACAGCAACCACCTGTTCCTGTCGCCCGCCGGGCAGCTCAACATCAAGGCGACCCGGATCACCTGGGACGAGGGCAACAGCAACAAGGACCCGCACCTGCCGATCAGGTACCACTCGGCGGCGATCCACGCGAAGAACCAGATAGTCGTCAACGACACCTACCCGAGCTACGAGATCCGCGGCGAGTTCCAGGCGCCGTCGGCCCGGGGCACGTGGCCCGCGTTCTGGATCACGGGGGCGAACAGCTGGCCGCCGGAGAGCGACATCCTCGAGTTCAAGGGTGACGCCCGGAACTGGTTCAACACCTACGACGGCGGCTGGGACAACACGATCGTCCCGGTCGGCTCGCCGGGGAGCTGGCACGAGTACCGCATCTGGATGAACAAGATCAACGCCACGGACGTCGAGATCCACTACTACCTCGACGACGTGTGGAAGGCCAGGCACGTCGGGTCCAACTTCGTCGGCAAGCCGATGAACCTGATCATCAACCTGCAGATGGAGGGGGCGTCGGGCTCGCCGGGGCCCACCACCGACACCCACTTCCGGGCCCGCAACGTCTACGTGGGCCGTACCGCCAACTGATCGGTCCGCAGGGCCGGCCGATCACCGCAACGACGCGTGAGGAACTTCCACCCATGAGCATTCGACGTACCTCGCGCGGACTGGCGGCAGCCGCCACGGTCCTCGCGCTCGCGGCCGGCGCGGCCGGCTTCGCCGCGCCGGCCGCGGCCGACGTGCCGACGGTCCCCGACCCGATCGAGTACGACTCCTATCCGGCGGTGGCCGACCCCGGTGCGTCGTCCGGCAGCTACTTCCGGCCGCACTGGTACGACACCGACGGGCGCCACGTCCAGGCGCACGGCGGCCAGATCGTCACGAGGACCGCCGAGGAGCTCGGCGTCGAGGCGAGCGAGACCACCGCCGTCGACCAGGACGGCACCACCGTCTACCACTGGTACGGCGAGGACCGGTCCAACGGCTACTACGAGAGCCCCGGCGTCTCGTTGTACACCTCGACCGACACCTACAACTGGACCAACGAGGGCGTGGTGCTGCGCTCGGTCACGTCGCGCGCGGAGCTGGAGTCGGAGTACTTCGACGCGCTCTACGACACAGTGGCCGACGACGGCACGCCGGACGCCGAGCGCATCGACGAGCTGTTCTACCACCTCAACGTCAAGGCGACGACGGAGGCGGGCGAGGCGCAGCTCAACGCGATCTTCGAGCGGCCGAAGGTGCTCCACAACGAGCGCACCGGCAAGTGGGTGATGTGGTGGCACTCCGACGGGAGCATCACGCCCGGCGGCAGCAACTACGCCCGGTCGCTGGCGGCGGTCGCCGTCGCCGACTCCCCGGCGGGCCCGTTCGAGCTCCAGGGCGCGTACCGCCTCTACAACGAGCCGACCTACCAGACGGCCTGCGATATGCCGAGCGCCGTGCCCGGCCAGGCCCGCGACATGACCGTGTTCCAGGACACCGACGGCACCGCCTACGTCGTCTACTCCTCGGAGGAGAACCGCAGCCTCTACATCGCGAAGCTCGACGACGAGTACACGAACGTCGAGAAGACGACCACCGAGGACGAGGTGGGCATCCAGTTCTCGGCCGACGGCCGGTACCCCCGCATCTGGGCCGACGGCACCGAGGGCGCACCCGTCGCCGGTGCGGACTACGGCATAGTGCGCCGCTGCGGCATCCTGGAGGCGCCTGCGGTCTTCGTGCACGACGGCAGGTACTACACGGTCGCCTCGGGCGCGACCGGCTGGTCGCCCAACCCGGAGACCTACTACACGGCCGACTCGATGCTCGGCACGTGGATCCGCGGCGTCGACCCGGACGACAGGTACGAGAACGTCGCCTACAACACGATCCCCGAGGGCGGCGACGGGCTGCTCTCGGTCGGCGACTCGCGCCGGACGAGCTTCGGGTCGCAGTCCACCAACGTGTTCCCGCTCGACGCGTCGACCGGCCGGTTCGTCTACATGGGCGACCGCTGGAACGCCGGCGCCGCCGACTCCACGTACGTCTGGCTGCCGATCACCATCGGCGAGCGCGGGAGCCTGGAGATGCGCAACCCCGCGGTCGAGGACGCCCGCTGGGCGGACGGGTGGACCGGCGAGTACTGGGACGACAAGGGCGCGGGCCGGTACATCTGGGAGGTCAGCGACGACCGGCTCCCGGAGAGCGTCCGCACCAACGACGACCTCACGGAGGCCCTGCCCGGCACGGTGGAGGTCACGGCGAACGGCGTCGCCACCGACGTCGCCGTCACGTGGAGCCCGGACGCGATCCGGTCGGCGGGTCCCCAGACGATCACGGGCACCCTTGCCGCCGACGACGAGTTCACGGCCGGTCGGACGTTCCGGCGCACCGTCGAGGTGGTCGCGCACGGCGTGCACAACCTCGCGCCGACTGCGGAGGTCACGGCCTCGGTGCGGCAGGAGCTCGCGGCGAGCACCACGGACGGGAGGATCGGCAAGGGCTGGGACGACTGGGCGGCCGGGGGCAACTACCCGCTGGGCAGCACCCTCGACTACACGTGGTCCGAGCTGCGCGCGCCGCAGGAGATCGTGGCCCACCTGTACAAGGACGGCACCACCGCGACCTGGCCGTCGCGGATCGCGGTGGAGTACGTCGACACCAACGGGGACTGGCAGCGCAGCGACGTCGCGGCCGACGTCGCCCAGGACGCCGCCGGGCCCGCGCCCGTGGTCCGGCTGGACACGTCGTCCGTGCCGCCCACGACCGGCGTCCGCCTGCGGCTGACCACCGAGGCCGCGACGTGGCAGGCGGTCGCGGAGGTGGAGATCCTCGGGCTCGCGCCGACGTCGGCCACCGATCTCGCGACCCTTGCCGTCGACGGTGAGGCCGTGGACGGCTTCGATCCCGCGGACTGGGACCAGACCGTGGTCACCACCGGTTCCGAGCCGGTCATCACGGGGACCGCGGCGGATCCCGCCGCGACCGTCACCGTGGACCAGCCCACCGCCGAGCGCCCGTGGGCGCACGTGACGGTGACGGTCAGGGAGGGCGGCGAAGCGGTCGCCGAACGGGTCTATCTCGTCCGCGTCCTGAACCCCCGCAGCGACGCCCGGCTGACGGGCCTCGCGGTCGACGGCGACGCCGTCCCCGGGTTCGACGCCGCCACGCTCGACTACCGGGTGGACCCGGGACCGTGGGGACCCGTCCCCGAGGTGACCGCCGACCCGGTCCAGGACGACGCGACGGTGGCCGTCCGCGCCGACCAGGCGGCCGCACGGGTGACGGTCACGGCGCCCGACGGGCGCACGACGCGGACGTACACGGTCGCGTTCGCCGCCACGGGATGCGTCGATGACGCGGTGAGCGCGCCGTGGCGGTTCGCCACGCTGGCGACCCGTCCGGGGTCGGCCTGCGAGGGGGAGGGGGCGGCGTTCCGTGTCTCCGACTCCGACGACGGGCTGTGGACCAACAAGGACAACCTCAGCGTCGTCTACCAGCCGGGCCGGCTGCCCGTCGGCGGGTCCGTGCAGACGTATGTGGCGGGCCTGGACCGGGGGGCGAGCGCCGACCCGCGCGCGGGCCTCGTCGTCCGCAACGACCTGTCGGCGGCCGGCAAGGGGAGCGCCGACGGCTACGTCGACCTGGTGACCAGCCCCTCGGGCGCCTACCTGCAGTGGGACTCGAACGGTGACGGCTGGCTCGACAGCGAGGGCAGCAAGGTCGCGCTCGCGACGGCGCCCGTCGAGCTCCGTCTCGAGCGGACGGACGAGAGCACCATGACGGGCTACTACCGCACGTCGCCCGAACGGCCGTGGTCGCAGGTCGGGACCGCGCCGCTGACCGGCGCCGACGCCGAGCTCGACGCGGGCGTCACCGCCACGGCGAACAGTACCCGCGCGACGTCGACCGCGACCTTCCTGCGCACGCGGTTCTGGGACGAGCCGGAGAGTGTCGACGCGGTGGGGGTCGGCACGGTGGCCCGCAGGGCGCCGGTGCTCCCGGAGACGGTGGGCGTGACGCTCGCCGGGGGCGGCCGGACGACGTCCGCCGTCGACTGGGAGGCCGTCGAGGAGGCCGCGTACGCCGAGGCCGGGACGTTCACCGTGCGCGGCGCTGTAGCGGGGACCGGGCTGGTCGCGGTCGCCACGGTGACCGTCGCGCCGTGGCCCGTGCACGGCGCCGTCGGGCGGGAGGTCACGTTCGCCGCGGGTGGCTTCGCGCCCGGCGAGGCGGTGTCCGTCACGCTGCGGACGCACCCGTCCCTGCCCCTGGGCGAGGTGACGGCGACGGACGGCGGCACGGTCACCCCGCGCTTCGTGGTCCCGCGGGTGCGTCCGGGCGGCTACGACCTGGTGCTGCGTGGCACGACCTCGGGCACGAAGCTCGTCCTGCGGCTGGTGGTGCGGCCCGGGCACGGAAGCTGAGGGTCCGGGTGACCAGAGTGACCTGTACCACGAAGCTCGTTTCACCCACGTCTTGACGCGGCTCCCCGAACGATTAAGTTAGGTCAGGCAAACCTAAGTACCGCCACGTCGCCCACTCCGGGCGGCGTGGCGGTACTTCGCCGGTACCTTCCCCATCGCTTCCCCATCCCTTTTCGAGGAGCCTTCCGCATGCCCTCACGCCTGCCCGCAGCGACGCAGCCAGCGACTCAGCCAGTGACCGTGACGCCCGTCCCGGGCGCGAGCCACGACACGACAGCACTGTTGCGCGGGGCCACCGCGAGCGTCTACGCGGACACGGTCCGCGAGGTCGCCGACGACGTCGCCGCCCGGCTCGCCGCCGTCACGCAGCCGTTCTCCGGCGCGAGCCGCTCCGAGCTGCGCGCCCTGGTGGACGCCGTGGACCTCGACGGCCCGCCGTCCGGCACGCGGGAGGCGCTGCGCGAGGCCGGCGACCTGTACGCGCAGCACGCGATCTGGTTCCACGAGCCCACGTACACGGCACACCTGAACTGCCCGGTGGCGCTGCCCGCGATCGGCGCGGAGACGATGCTCGCCGCCATCAACACGTCCGTGGACACCTACGACCAGTCGACCGTCGCCACGTTCATGGAGCGCCGCCTGGTCGAGTGGACCGCCGGCCGCATCGGCTTCGCGGTCGGCGCGGAGGACGACGCGGCGGTCGCCGACGGCATCTTCACGTCCGGCGGCACCCAGTCCAACTTCCAGGCCCTGTTCCTGGCCCGCGAGAAGTCGCGCCGCGCCGGGACCCGGCTGGAGTCCATGCGCATCCTCGCCACCGCGGTGAGCCACTTCAGCATCGCCAAGTCCGCCCTGCTGCTCGGCCTGCCGGACGACGCGGTGGTCACCGTCGGCACCGACTCCGACGGCCGCATGAGCCCGGACGCCCTGGCCCAGACCCTCGTCGACATCGAGCGCACCGGCGACACTGTCATCGCCGTCGTCGCGACCGCCGGGACCACCGACCGCGGCTGCATCGACCCCCTCGACCCGATCGCCGACCTGTGCGACGCCGTCGGCACCTGGCTGCACGTGGACGCCGCCTACGGCTGCGGCCTGCTGGTGAGCCCGCGCCGCCGCCACCTGCTGGACGGCATCGAGCGCGCCCGCAGCGTCACCGTCGACTTCCACAAGTCGTTCTTCCAGCCCGTGTCCTCCAGCGCGCTCGTCGTCCGGGAGCGGGCCGACCTCGCGCCCGTCGCCTGGCACGCCGACTACCTCAACCCGGAGGAGAACGCCGAGCCCAACCAGGTCGACAAGTCCCTGCAGACGACCCGCCGGTTCGACGCGCTCAAGCTCTGGGTCACGCTGCGCGCCCTGGGCGCGGACGGCGTCGGCGCGATGGTCGACGCCGTCTGCGACCTCGCCGCCGCGGTGCACCAGGACCTCGCGACGGACCACGACTTCCGGGTGGTCGGCACCACCCAGCTGTCCACCGTCCTGTTCCGCTACCAGCCCGAGGGGCTCGACGCCGCCCGCGCGGACGCCCTCGTGCCGCAGGTGCGGCGCGTGCTGTTCGACTCCGGCCGCGCCCTGGTCGCCAAGACCGTCATCGACGGCCGCCCCTGCCTCAAGCTCACGCTGCTCAACCCCGACGCGACGCTCGCCGACATCCGCGGCGTGCTCGAGCTCGTCCGCTCGGCCGCCCACGGCCTGCTCGCGGGGGAGGCGCTGCTGGACGCCGACGAGCCGCCCTGCCGCGACGTGCACCCGCGGCTGGCCCGCACCGACCTGCATGCCGACGGAGAGCAGCGATGACCGCCGCCCCGACCACCACCTATGACCTGCTCGGCATCGGGATCGGCCCGTTCGGCCTCGGGCTCGCGGCGCTCGCGGACCCCCTCGACGACGTCGAGGCGGTGTTCCTCGACCAGCGCGACGGGTTCTCCTGGCACGCCGGGATGCTCATCGAGGGCACCACGCTGCAGGTGCCGTTCCTGGCCGACCTGGTGACGATGGCGGACCCGACGTCGCCGTACTCGTTCCTGGCGTGGCTCAAGGCCACGGGGCGGCTGTACCAGTTCTACATCCGTGAGTCGTTCTACCCGCTGCGCGCCGAGTACGACCAGTACTGCCGCTGGGTCGCCGAGCAGCTGCCGGCGCTGCGCTGGGGGCGGCGCGTGACGAGCATCGTCCGGGTCGCCGACCCGGCGGCGGACGGTGGCTACGTGTTCGAGGTGACCGCCGAGACCGTCCGGGGGGCCGAGAGGTCTGTCGAGAAATACTGTGCCAAGCACATCGTGCTCGGCACCGGGACGCAGCCGCGCCTCCCGGCTCACCTCCAGGACCTGGAGGGGGCGGGCCCCGTCGTGCACACCAGCGACTACCTGCCGCACCGCGCGGAGCTCGCGGCGTCCGGCTCCGTGACGGTGGTCGGCAGCGGGCAGTCCGCCGCCGAGGTGTACCGCGACCTGCTGGACGGCTGCGGTACGGGCCCAGGGGAGCACCAGGTGGACTGGGTGACCCGCTCGCCGCGGTTCTTCCCGATGGAGTACACGAAGCTGACGCTCGAGATGACGTCGCCCGAGTACACCGACCACTACGTGTCCCTGCCCATCGAGCAGCGCGACGTCCTGGCCCGCGAGCAGCGCAACCTCTACAAGGGGATCAGCGGCGACCTGATCGACGACATCTACGACACCCTGTACCGCAAGTCCGCGCTGGGTGCCGAGGTGCCGACCACGCTCCTGTCCGACACCGAGGTGACCGCCGCCCGGTTCGACGCCGACGGCGCGGGCGAGTACGTCCTGACGCTGCGACACGCCCAGCTCGGCACGACGGCGGAGCACCGCACCCGGGCGCTCGTCGTCGCCACCGGCTACGCGCCGACGGCGCCCGGCTTCCTGGCGCCCGGCCTGGTCAACCTCGACCACCGCGGCCGCTACGCCGTCGCCCGCGACTACACGGTCGACGACGACCGGCGGATCCACGTCGTCAACGGCGAGGAGCACACCCACGGGGTCACCGCGCCAGACCTGGGGTTCGGACCCTGGCGCAACTCCGTGATCCTCGCTAACGTCACGGGCCGCGAGCCGTACGCGACGGAGCGCCGGATCGCGTTCCAGCAGTTCGGCCTGCCGGTAGCCGCCGAGGCAAAGACCAACCAGCCCGACGAGATGGAGGCCGCCCGGTGACCGCCCAAACGACCGTGCACACGTTCACCACGACCACCCGGCTCGGCGAGATCACCATCGAGCCCATCGACCCGGACCGGGACGCCGAGCTCGTCCAGGGCTGGCTCGCGCACCCCGCCGCCTCGTACTGGCAGATGGCAGAGCTGCGCGTCGACGAGGTGCGCGAGTACCTCGCCGGCGTCCAGGCAGGCCTCCACGAGGCAGCCTGGCTCGGCCGCCTCGACGGCGAGCCCGTCTTCATGACCGAGACGTACGACCCCGCGCACGTCCTGCTCGCCGACGTCCACGACGCCCTGCCCGGCGACCTGGGCATGCACCTGCTGGTCGCCCCGCCCGTCAACCCGCGGCACGGCATGACCGACGCCGTCATGACGGCGGTCATGCGGTTCTGCCTCACCGACGCCGTGCCCGACGGCCACGGCGGTCAGGGCGCCACCCGCGTCGTCGTCGAGCCCGACGTCGGCAACCGGAAGATCGCCGACAAGAACGCCGCCGCCGGCTTCCGCGTCCTGCGCGAGCTGGACCTCGGCCGCGGCGCGCACGCCAAGCGCGCCGCGCTGAGCGTCGCCACCCGCGCCGACTTCGCGGCGTCCGCCCTGGGCGACGGCCCGCTCCCCGGCTCCGACCTGCTCGCCACCCACCTGACCGCCGACCACATGGAGCACGCCCACCGGCACCTCGCGGCCAAGGCGCTCGCCGAGCTCGCGCACGAGCGGCTGTTCCAGCCGGAGCCCGACGACGCCCCCGGCGCCCCGGCGGACGGCTTCCGCCTCGCGCTCGACGGCGTCACCTACCGGTACACCGCCCGCCGGTACGCCCTGGAGCACTGGGTGGTCGACCCGGCGTCGGTCCGCCGTACGGCCACCGCGGGGATGCGCGGCGACGTCGAGCTGCCCGTCGACGCGCTCGAGCTGGTCACCGAGCTGCAGCCCCTGCTGCAAGTACCCGACGCCATGCTCGCGACCTACCTCGAAGAGCTCTCCTCCACCCTGGCCAGCGCCGCCGCGAAGCGGGAGCGCGAGCTCGACGGGCACACCCCGTCGGTGAGCGGCCTGCTCGAGGCGATGCGGACGGCGTCCGGCACCCGGGCCGCCGCCGAGGCCTTCCAGCAGGTCGAGGCAGCCATGTCGGAGGGTCACCCCGGCTTCGTCGCGAACAACGGCCGCATCGGCTTCTCCCTGAGCGACTACCGCGCCTACGCGCCCGAACGCGGCGCCCGCATGCGCATGCTGTGGCTCGCCGCCCGCCGCGAGCACACCCACCTCGCGCTCGCGGCAGACCAGAGCGAGCAGGGCCACTACGGCGCCGAGCTGTCCGACGCCGAGCGCGCGGCCTTCGCCGACCGGCTCGCCGCCCGCGGCCTCGACCCCGCCGACTACCTCTACCTGCCCGTGCACCCCTGGCAGTGGGAGCACCGCGTCGCGATCACCTTCGCCGCCGACGTCGCCCGCGGCGACCTCGTGCCGCTCGGCCCCGGCTCGGACGAGTACCAGCCGCAGCAGTCGATCCGCACCATGTTCAACCGCACGCGCCCCGAACGGCACTACGTCAAGGTCGCGCTCGCCATCCAGAACATGGGGTTCCTGCGCGGCCTGTCGCCCGCCTACATGCGCGCCACGCCGTCGATCAACGACTGGGTCGCGGACCTGGTGACGAACGACGCGACCCTGCAGGGCGCCGGGTTCGGCGTCCTGCGCGAGGTCGCGTCCATCGGCTACACGGGCGACGTCTACCACCGCACGCCCGCGCCCAATCCGCACCGCAAGATGCTCGCCGCCCTCTGGCGCGAGTCGCCGGTACCGCGCCTCGCCGCGGGCGAGCGACTGGTGACCATGGCCAGCCTGCTGCACCGGGACGTGACCGGGAAGGCGTTCGCGACCGCCCTGGTCCGCGAGTCCGGCATCGCGCCCGAGGAGTGGCTGCGCGCCTACCTCGACGCCTACCTCTACCCGCTCGTGCACTGCCTGCTGACCTACGAGCTGGCGTTCATGCCCCACGGCGAGAACCTCATCCTCGTGCTGCACGACGGCGTGGTCCGCCGCGCCGTCATGAAGGACATCGGCGAGGAGGTGGTGGTCCTCGGCGACCAGCCCCTGCCCGACCGGATCGAACGCATCCGCGAGGTGGTCGACGACGAGGAGAAGGCGCTCGCGATCTTCACCGACGTGTTCGACGGCGTGCTGCGCCACCTGTCCGGCATCCTCGCCGAGGACGGCGTGCTGGGCGAGGACCGCTTCTGGGCGCTCGTCGCGGAGACCATCGACCGGCACGCCGCGGAGCACCCGGAGACCCTCCGCGGGCCGGGGCTCGGGATCGACCTGCGGGCCGCGCGCTTCGCGCACTCGTGCCTCAACCGGCTGCAGCTGCGCAACACCCTCCAGATGGTCGACCTGACGAACCAGTCGGAGTCGCTGATCTACGCCGGGACCCTGGCCAACCCGGCCGGGCGAAGAACCCACTGATGATTCGAGAGATGATGGGTAACGTGGAGTTTGACCTGTTCCGTGACGACCTCGGCATCCCGCACGTGCGGGCCGCCTCCGAGACCGCGCTGGCCTACGGCCAGGGCTGGGTGACCGCCCAGGACCGCGGCCTGCAGATCGAGGCCGACCGGATGCGGGCCGAGGAGCGCTACGCCCAGCTCGCCGGCGCGGCGGGCGACGCCTGGGACCGGTTCGCGGCGCGGGAGCGGCTGGCCGCCACGGCCCGCGAGATCTACGACGCCCTGGATCGGCCCGAGCAGGAGTGGCTCGCCGCGTACGCGGACGGCGTGAGCGCCGGCCTGCTCGCCGGCGGGCGGGACGTGCCGGAGCTGGCCGGGGTGCCGCACGAGCCCTGGCAGCCGTGGACGCCGATCGGGGTGTTCCTCACCGCGCACGTGCTGTTCAACGGCTTCCCGAGCATCCTGTGGCGCGAGCACGTCGCCCGGCACCTGCACGTGCCGGGCGTGCCGCTGGAGCAGGTGCTCGGCCTGTTCGCGGCAGACGCCGGGCCGACGTCCGGCTCGAACGCCTGGGCGGTGCACGGCTCGAACACCTCGTCGGGCAGCCCGCTCGTCGCGGGGGACCCGCACCGCACGCTCGAGCTCCCCGGCCCCTACCAGCAGGTCCGGCTCGCCTGCACCGACCCGGCCGCGCCGTACGACGTGCTCGGCTTCGCCTTCCCCGGGGTGCCCGGCATCCCGCACTTCGGCCACACGGGCTCCGTCGCCTGGGGCATCACCAACGCCATCGCGCACCATGTCGAGGTGGTCGCCGACGGCGCGGACAGCGCCGGCGCCGACGGCTGGCACCTGCACTGGCCGGCGCGCGAGCTGGCCGACGCCGGCGTCGCGTCCTGGCGCGCCCTGCTGCACGCCCGCACCGTCGGCGAAGTGGCCGAGGCGTTCAGCGGCTGGGTCGACCCGGTCAACCGGGTCCTCGCCGCGGACAGCACCGGCGAGGTGCTCAGCATGACGGCGGGCAAGGTCCCCGCCGCCGCCGACCGCGCGCTGTCCGCCGCCAAGCCCGCCGACGGGTACGTGGACCTCCCCGCGCCGGTCGCGGTGACCCAGGTCGCCGTCGACGCGAACGAGCGGCCCGTGACCCAGCCGCCCGCCGAGCTGGACGGCCGCCCGGGCCTCGGCCCGCGCGACGTCCGCCCCGGCCGGGAGGCGCACGACCTCGGCTGGTCGTACGCGCCGCACCGCGCGGAGCGGATCCGGCAGCTGCTCGCCGCGGCGACCGTCCCGGAGTCGCCCGCGACGCAGGCGCGGATCCACGGCGACACCCGCGACCTCGGCGCGGCCGGGCTCGTCGCGCACCTCGCCGCCGACGCCTCGCCGGCCGCCGTCCGCCTGCGCGCCTGGGTCGCGGACGGCGCCCACGTCGACGCCGGCTCGACGGACGCCGCCCTGTACATGCGGTGGCGGGACACCCTGACGCACCGCCTCGCCCGGCACCCCGTGCTCGCGCCCCTGCACGAGCCGCACGGGCAGGACCCTGCCTTCGCCCCGGTGCTCGGCGGCGTGTTCGACGTGCCGACGGCGGTCGGGGCCGGGCTCGCCAACATCCTTGCCGCCGACTGGCTGCGGATCGACTCCGCGGCCGAGGCGCGCGCGGCGCTGGCCGAGGTGTCCGCCGAGGGCGAGCCCACCTGGGGCGAGCTGCACGTCCCCGCCCCGCTGCACCCGGTGCCGGGTCCGGGCGACCCGGCGGCCGGCGTGACCCCGGCGCCCGTCTCCGGGAACAACGACACGGTCCGCTGCACCGGCGGGTCGCCTGGCGTGGCGGCCACCGCCTACCGCGGCTCCGTCGCGCGCTACGTCTGGGACCTGGCGGACCGCGCCAACAGCCGCTGGGGCGTGCCCTTCGGCGCCGACGGCCGTCCTGGCAGCCCGCACTTCGACGACCAGCACGCCACCTGGGCCGACGCCGCCACCGCCCCCGTCGTCACCGACTGGGACCGGCTGCACCCCGCGGACACGACCCTGCGGCTGCTGAACGGCCCGCGCGGGGCGGAGGTGTGGCGCAGCTACTTCGGCGCGGCCGGCCTCATCACGGTGCACATGCTCGACCCGGACGCCGACGCCGACGTGCTGCACGGCTGGTTCACCCAGCCGCGGGCCGGCTTCTGGGGCATGGGCGACCATGCGCGGGACGAGGTGCGGGACACCTACGCGTTCGTCGAGTCCCTGCCCACGCATCACGCCTACCTGGTGCGGTGGGACGGCGAGCCCGTGGTGCTCCTGCAGGCGTACCTCCCCGAGCACGACCCGATCGCCACCGCCTACGACGCCGAGCCGGGCGACCTCGGCATGCACTTCTTCCTCGGGAGCCGCGGGCCCACCGCCCGGCACGGCGCGCCCGACAACCCGTGGACAGTCCTCGGTCCGGCCCTGCACGAGTTCCTGTTCGCCGGGCCGGGCACCCGGCGGCTGGTCGGGGAGCCGGACGCGAACAACGAGAAAGCCATCAGTCGGATGGTCGCCATGGGCTTCACCGCGGGCGAGCGGGTGTCGTACGACTCGCCGCAGGGTCCCAAGGTGGCCCGGATGGCGTACCTGAGGCGCGAGGAGTCGGCCCGCGGCCGGGTGGTCCGCTAGCGTCGCCGCATGGCCACTGAACAGACCGCTGCCGGGCGCCCGCGGCGCACCCTGCTCGTCCGCCCGCCGTCGACCCGGCTGGCCGACGGCGAGCTCACCCACCTCGAACGCGTCCCCGTCGACGCGGACCTGGCGGCCGAGCAGTGGCAGCGGTACGTGGAGGTGTTCCGCGGGTACGACTGGGACGTGCGGGTGGTGCCGGCGGCCGAGGCGCACCCCGACGGGGTCTTCGTCGAGGACGCGGTGGTCGTGTTCGACGACCTGGCGGTCCTGACCCGGCCGGGGGCGCTGACCCGGCAGGGCGAGGTGGAGTCGGTGCGGCCCGCGGCCGAGGCGGTGGTGACCGAGCTCGCGCAGATCACGGAGCCGGGCACGCTCGAGGGCGGCGACGTCCTCAAGGTGGGCCGCACCGCGTACGTCGGCCGGACGGCGCGCACGAACGCCGACGGCGCCGCCCAGCTCCGGGCGCTGCTCGAGCCGCGCGGGTGGCGCGTGGTCGAGGTGCCCGTGACCCGGGCGCTGCACCTGAAGTCCGCGGTGACCGCCCTGCCCGATGGCACGGTCATCGGGTACGCGCCGCTGGTCGAGGACACCGGCGTGTTCGACGCGTTCGTGCCGGTGCCCGAGGCGGAGGGGAGCGCCGTCGTCGTGCTGGACGAGTCCACGGTGCTGATGTCCGCGGCCGCCCCCGCCACCACCGAGCTCCTGCGGGGGCGCGGGCTGACGGTGCTCACCACGCCCGTCACCGAGTTCGAGAAGCTCGAGGGGTGCGTGACCTGCCTGTCGGTGCGGGTGCGCTGAGGGCGTGACGCAGGTCACGCTCCAACTAGGTGCTTACCCAAACTAACAACTTGCGGGCGGCGGGATAATGGACCCGATGCCTCAAACAGCCGATAGTTCGAATCGATCCGATCCATCGTCCGAGCGCAGCACCTTCGCCTCGATCCGTCGTCTCCACCCCTACGTCCGCACCGCCCTGCCCCGCCTGGTCGGCGGGCTGGTCGCGTCGCTCGGCGCCAGCCTCATGGCGCTCGCCATCCCCGCAGTGCTCCGGTGGGTCACCGACGGCCCGCTCACCGAGGGCGTCCGTGAGCACGACTGGTCGGGCCTGGCCTGGTCCGTCGTCCTCATCGCCGTGCTCGGCGTGGGGGAGGCCGGGCTCATCCTGCTGCGCCGCACCCTGGTGATGTTCCCGGGCACCCGCGTCGAGGCCAGGATGCGGATGGCCCTGTTCACGCACCTGCAGGACCTGCCCATCGCGTTCCACGACCGCTGGCCCGGCGGGCAGCTGCTGAGCCGCATCATGGGCGACCTCGGCCTGCTCCGCCGGTGGCTCGTGTTCGGCATCCTGCAGCTCGTGGTCAGCGTCGTGACCATCATCGTGGGTGTCGCCCTGCTCGTCGCCACGGGCGGCTGGCTCGGCATCATCTTCCTGTGCGGGTCCATCCCGGTGACCATCCTGGCCTTCCGGTTCTCCAGCAGGTACCGCAAGATCTCGCGGCTCTCCCAGGACCAGTCCGGCGACCTCGCCACCACCGTCGAGGAGTCCGTGCACGGGATCCGCGTGCTCAAGGCGTTCGGCCGCGGGCCGGACGCGCTGGACCAGTTCACCGACCAGGCGGAGGGGCTGCGCGAGACCGAGATCCGCAAGGCCACCACCGACGCCGGCCTGACCACCGCGCTGCGCACCATCCCGGAGGTCACGCAGGCCGTGGCGCTCGTGGTGGGCGCCTACCTCGTGGCCCAGGGCGACATGACGCTCGGCGCCCTGGTCGCGTTCTTCGCCACGGCCCAGGTCATCAACGGCCCCGTCGTCGACCTCGGCATGACCCTGTCGATGACGCTCAACGCGCGCACCGCCGTCGACCGGTTCTTCGAGGTCATGGAGACCGCGAACCCGCTGACCGACCCGGCGACGCCCGCCGACCTCCCCGCGGTCACCCCCGGGAGGGCCGGGCAGACCGGCGGCCACGTCGCCTTCCGCGACGTCACCTTCCGGTACGACGACGCCGTTCGCCCCGTCCTCGAGCACGTCGACCTGGAGCTGCCGCCCGGCACCACTACCGCCCTGGTCGGGCTGACCGGATCCGGCAAGTCGACGCTCGCGATGCTCCCGCCCCGGCTCTTCGACGTGACCGACGGCGTGGTCGAGGTCGACGGCGTCGACGTCCGGGACCTGACCCGGGCCCAGGTGCGGGAACGGGTCGCCGTCGCGTTCGAGGACCCGACGCTGTTCTCCGCGTCCGTGCGCGAGAACGTGCTGCTCGGCGTCCCCGACACCCTGCCGGCGGCCGAGCGCGAGGCGCTCCTGACCCAGGCGCTCGAGGTGGCGCAGGCGCAGTTCGTCGCCGAGCTGCCCGAAGGCGTCGACACACGCATCGGCGAGGAGGGCCTGTCGCTGTCCGGGGGCCAGCGGCAGCGCCTGGCGCTGGCCCGCGCCATCGCCGCCCGCCCGCGGGTGCTCGTGCTCGACGACCCGCTCTCCGCGCTCGACGTCACCACCGAGGAGGCGGTCACGGCCCGGCTGAGGGACGTGCTCGTCGCCACGACGACGCTCGTCATCGCGCACCGGCCGTCGACCGTGGCGCTGGCGGACCGGGTGGCCGTGCTCCAGGACGGCCGGGTCACCGCCGTCGGGACGCACCACGACCTGCTCGCGAGCGACGCGCACTACCGGTACATCATCTCGAGCCTGGAGGAGGACTACGTGGCGAAGGGCCAGGAGAGCCAGGAGGCGCTGTCATGACCGCCACCACCGAGCCGACCACGACCCGCCGTCGGCCCACCGACGCCGCGGCGGACGACGAGACGCGTCTCAACAAAGAGGCCTCGCGCAGCGTCCGGCGCCGGTCGATGCGCCTGCTGGGCGACCTGCTGCGCCCGCACAAGAAGGCCCTGGCCTGGGCGGCGGTGCTCGTCGTCGCGTCCACGCTCGGGCAGGTCGCCGGGCCGTGGCTCGTCGCCGTCGCCATCGACCAGGCGGTGCCCGCCCTGCAGGACGGGTCGGCCACCCCGCTGGTCCTCAGCGGCGCCGGGTACCTCGCCGCCGCGATCCTCGGCGGGGTCGCCGCGGGCGCCTACGTGCGGGCCGCCGCACGCATCGCCCAGGCGGTGCTGCTCGACCTGCGCCGCCGCGTGTTCCGCCAGACCCAGCGCCTGTCCCTGGAGTTCCACGAGTCGTACACGTCGGGCCGGATCATCTCCCGGCAGACCTCCGACCTGGAGGCGCTGCGCGAGCTGCTCGACGGCGGTCTGACCGGCGTCGTCTCCTCGGTGCTGCTCATGGCGTTCACGTTCGTCAGCCTGCTGCTCATCGACTGGCGGTCCGGGCTGGTGCTCGCCGTCGCGTTCGTGCCGGCCTGGCTGCTCACCCGCTGGTTCCAGCGCATGTCGCAGCGGTTCTACCGGGAGCAGCGGACGGCGTCCGCCCGGCTCATCGTGAAGTTCGTCGAGACGATGACCGGCATGCGCGCCGTGCAGGCGTTCCGCCGCGAGACCACCACCGAGGCCGAGTACCGCAAGTTCGGCGAGGAGTACCGCGACGCGAACCTGCAGATCTTCGGCGTCAACGGCCGGTTCCAGCCGGGACTCATCCTGATCGGCAACATGACGGTGGTCGCGGCGCTCGCGGTGGGCGGCTGGCGGGTCCTGGGCGGCACGCTGGCCGTGGGTGTGCTGGCGGCCGTGCTGCTCTACTGCAAGCGGTTCTTCCAGCCGGTGCAGCAGCTCGGCATGTTCTACAACTCGTTCCAGTCGGCGACGGCGGCGCTCGAGAAGGTGTCCGGCCTGCTCTCCGAGGAGCCCACCGTCACAGAGCCCGCGCACCCGACGCCGCTGCCGCTGGCGGACGGCGGGCGGGCTCGCGGTGAGCTGCGCCTGGACCACGTCCGGTTCCGGTACGGGGACGGCCCGGTGGTGCTGCCCGACCTGGACCTCACGATCCCCGCCGGTCAGACCGTCGCGGTGGTCGGGACCACGGGCGCCGGCAAGTCGACGGTGGCCAAGCTGGTGACCAGGTTCTACGACGCGTCCGACGGTGCGGTGCGCCTGGACGGCGTCGACGTGCGTGACCTGGCCTCGGCCGACCTGCGCCGCGCCGTCGTCATGGTCACCCAGGAGGCGTACCTGTTCAGCGGTTCGGTGCGGGAGAACATCGCGCTTGGCCGGCCGGACGCCACCCAGGAGGAGATCGAGGCCGCCGCCCGCGCGGTGGGCGCGCACGAGTTCGTGCTCAACATGCCGGACGGGTACGACACCGACGTGAACAAGCGCGGCGGGCGGGTCTCGGCCGGTCAGCGTCAGCTGCTGTCGTTCGCCCGGGCCTTCCTGGCCGACCCGGCGGTGCTGGTGCTCGACGAGGCGACGTCCTCGCTGGACATGCCCGGCGAGCGGCTCGTCCAGCGCGGCCTGCAGACGCTGCTCGCGGACCGGACGGCGATCATCATCGCGCACCGGCTGTCCACGGTGGCGATCGCCGACCGGGTGCTGGTGATGGAGCACGGGCGGATCGTCGAGGACGGCAAGCCGGCCGAGCTCGTCGCGGGCGACGGGCGGTACGCCCGGCTGCACGAGGCGTGGCGGGACTCGCTGGTCTGACCGGGCTCGCCGACGACCTCGAAGGGGGTCACCCCGTAGCCAGGCCGCGGACGATCGCCTCGAGCGCGCGGTCCAGCTCCGCGTCGGTCACGCCGCCGAAGCCGAGCACCAGCCCGGTCAGGCGGGCGCTGCGGCAGTAGTCGGCCAGGAGCGGGACGTCGAAGCCGGCGGCGCGCCCTGCTGCGTGTGCTCTCTCGGCCGACGCCGGGTCCGTGAGCCAGGTCGAGTACATCCCCGCCAGCGGTCCGGCGAGCTCGGCATGCGGCGCCAGGGCGGCCGCGACGCGCGGCGCCCGGTCCGCGTAGACCCGGCGGGCGGTGCGGATCACCTTGTCGGCCCAGCCGTCGCGCAGGAGGGTGAGCATGGCGCGCTGGGTGGGCCAGGGCGGGGTGTCGTGGGTGACCGTGCGGCGTCGGACCAGGCGTTCGTGGATCTCCGGCGGCGCGACGAGCCAGCCGAGCCGCAGGCTGGGGCTGACCGACTTCGAGGCGGTGCCCAGGTAGGCGACCCGCGACCGGTCGAGGGCCGCGAGGGCGGGCACGGGGGCGACGTCGTACCGGAACTCCGAGTCGTAGTCGTCCTCGACCACCACCGCCTCCGCCTTCCTGGCGGCCGCCAGCAGGGCGAGCCGGTCCGCGGCCGGCATGACCCGGCCCAGCGGGTGCTGGTGTGCGGGCGTGACGTAGGCGGCGGCGCAGCCGGCCAGGTCCGTGACGGGCTCGAGGCCGGGGTGGTCCACGACGCCGCGCCCGGCCGACCGGACCATCTCGACGGCCGCGCGGTAGCCGGGATCCTCGATGAGGACGTCCCCCGGGCCTAGTGCTCCCAGGAGCTGCCGCAGGCCGTCGGTGGAGCCGGCGGTGACCAGGATCTCGTCGGGCCGCACCGGCACGCCGCGGGTGCGGGCGAGCCGCTCGGCGAGCGCTTCGCGGAGCTCGGGAAGGCCGCGCGGATCGGGATAGCCCCGGGGCGCGACGGCGACGGAGACCTCGCGCCAGGCGCGCCGCCAGCCCGCGAGGTGCCTGGGGTCGATCCAGGGTGTGCCCGCGTCGAGGCGGACGAGCTGCGGCTCGCGGGCGGCCGGCTGGGTCCTGGTTCCGGTTCGGTTCCGGTTGGGGGCAGCGGAGGCGTGTGGCGCTGCCGGTGCAGATGCGCGTGCCCCTGCGCGTGCCCCTGCGCGTGCCCCTGCGTGTGCAGATGCGTGTGCCGTGCGCGCGGCTGGCGGAAGCGCCCCGCCGGACGCCACGAACGTGCCCGACCCGCGGCGCGTCTCCACCCATGCCTCGGCCAGGAGCTGGTCGTACGCCTGCTCGACGACGGCGCGCGCCACACCCAGGTCGGCCGCGAGGGCCCGGCTGGAGGGCAGTCGGTCGCCCGCGGCGAGCGTGCCTCCGGTCACCAGCTCGCGGACGGCGCCGGCGAGCTGCGCGGGAAGCGGCTCGGGCCGGGCGCGGTCGAGACGAACGGGGAGCATGAGGTCTTCTCCGGCTGGGGCGGGGGCTGGTCACCAACAAGTGGCTTGTTTGAATCGCGGCGAACTGGCCCGTGTGCACCGGCCACTTCCGGTTCAGGCTAGCGGCATGACGACGCAGCAGCTCTCCCCGACCCCACGCACCACGCCGACCCGCGGCCGCAACCGCCAGGTCGAGGACCGGCGTCAGCTCATGGCGCTGCTCTCGGACGCGCTCGTGGCGCACCTGGGCGTCGTCGCCGGAGGGCATCCGGTGGTGCTGCCGACGGCCTTCGCCGTGGATGCCTCCGGGCCGGACGACGGCGGTTCGCTCTACCTGCACGGGTCTGTCGCCGCTGGTTGGCTCGCCCCGGCCCTGGAGCAGGACGTCTGTGTGACCGTGACAGAGCTGGACGGCCTGGTCCTGGCGCGGACCGGCTTCCACCACTCGATGAACTACCGGTCGGCGGTCGTGATCGGTCGACCCCGCCGGGTGACCGACCCGGAGGAGCGGCGCCGGGCGCTGGACCTCGTCGTCGACCACATGATGCCCGGGCGGGCCGCGACTCTTCCGCCCGCGACGCGCAAGGAGCTCGCGGCGACGGTGGTCATCGCGCTGCCGCTGGCCGAGGCCTCGATGAAGCAGCGCGCGGGCGGCGCCTCGCTCGAGCCGGGGGACCTGGACCTGACGGGCTGGGCCGGGGTCGTTCCGGTGCGCCGGGTCGCGTCGGAGCCCGTGACGGAGGACTATGTGTCCGATCCGGTGCCGGAGCTGATCCTGCGCCGCGCGGCGGAGCTCGGGAAGGCGTGACGTGCCAGCGGGGTCCGTGCATGACGTCGACGGGGGCGGTGACTGAGGTCTTCGGCTCGGACGCTTTCGGACTTCACGCCAACCGTCCGTCCGATCCGGCCGTGCCGAGCAGTCAACCGAACTGCTGGCGAGGCTGAGCAAGCAGCCGACCCGCTCTGTGAGCTTTCTGAGCGACCTTCCTGAGCGACCTTCCTGAGGGGCAACCTGGTCGGCGGACCACACCTCAGAAGGGTGGCTCGTCAGGGAAGCGGCGTAGGCGCTGTTCGGTAGTCGGTTCGACCGATGATCGTTCCGTGGTCGATGTCGTGCTCGACCCTTCGGTGCTCGACCCTTCGGTGCTCGACCCTTCGGTGCTCGACCCTTCGGTGCTCGACCCTTCGGTGCTCGACCCTTCGGTGCTCGACCCTTCGGTGCTCGACCCGTCAGTCGTCGACCCGTCAGTCGTCGATCCTGCGGTGGTGCGCCGCTCGGTGGTGCGCCGCTCGGCAGTCGTCGACCCTGCGGTGACAGGTCGCCCGGTGGTGGGTTGTTCGGTGAGTGATGGTTGTCCGAGGCGCGCTCGGGTGTCGTTGGTCAGGCTGGTGATGTCGTTGCTGATCTGTCCGGTCTGGGTGGGTGGTCGTGTGTAGGTGTGTCCGGTGGGCGCGGTCCAGGTCGTGGTGCCGGTGGTGGGGTCGCGCACGGGGGTCCAGCCGTGGTGGGTCTTGGCGAGGTGGTGGGCGCGGCAGAGGGGTTGCAGGTTGGTGGCGCGCGTCTGTCCGGGAGTGCCGGGTGGCTGGTTGGTGGGGTCGAGGTCGTGGTCGAAGGGCTGGATGTGGTCCAGGTCGGCCCAGTGGGCGGGTCGTTCGCACTGCAGGAAGGTGCAGTGCTGGTCGCGGGCGGTGACCGCTTGGCGCAGGATCTTGCCGGGTTGGTAGGTCGTGGTGGAGTAGTCCGTGAGGATTCCGGTGGTGGGGTCGGTCAGCAGGCGGCGCCAGGTCGCGTCGGTCGCGATCCGGGCGGCGGTGTCTGCGGGGATCGGCCCGTAGCCGTCGAGGTGGCCGGGTGTGTTGTCCAGGCCCAGGAGCGTGGTGGCGGGGATCGTGACCCGGATCTGGGGCTTGACCTGGATGACTCGTATCGCGGTCCCGCCGCAGGTACAGCCGCCACAGGTGCACCCCGTCGCGGGGACCGTGGTCCGAGGTAGCGCTTGTTCGTCTGGGTCTTGCGCGGTGGTCACTTGCGTGGCGGGCGTGGCCGGGGAAGACTCGGCGGGCTCCAGCTCGCTCCCGGGGTGAACCGGTCCTGAGGTCGCATCTGCGACCGTCGCCTCTATCGCCGTCGCCTGTATCGCCACCTCCGGTATCGCCGCCTCTGCCGTCACCGTTGCTGGCGTGGTGGTGGGGGCGCACTCGGCGCGGGGCGGGACGATGATGCGGCCGGTGGTGATCGCGACGAGGGCGTCGGCGCGGGCCTGGGCCAGGGTCCGGGTGGTGCCCGGGGTGCGGCGCAGGGCGTGGGCGGCTTGTTCGATCGCGTCCCACACGGCTGCGGCGTCGGGCGCGGGCAGGTTCGCGCTGATCCAGGCCATCGTGTTGTCAGCCGGGTCGAGGTAGACCGCGCGGCGGGCTATGGCGTGCTTGGTCGTCTCCAGCGCGCCCTTGAGGCGGTGGGCGAACTCGTTCATCTTGTTCCGTAGCCAGCCACGGGTTCGGTCGGGTGCCTCGGGTAGGTATCGGGTGATCGCTTCGTCCCGTTGCTCGTGGGTCAGGGGGTTGCCGGAGCGCAGCAGGATGTCGGCCTTGGCGGTATCGATCAGGCCGTCGTGCAGGGCGTTCATGACCTGGGGGTGCTCGGCCAGGCCGGCGCCGCGGGCGAGGTGCTTGTTCGCCTCGTGTTGCGGGACTCGCAGTCGGGCGCTGATCTCGGCTGCGGCGGCGTTGTGTTCCTGCGTCCAGGAGCGGCGTCGAGCGATCTCGCCCAGCGCGCGTGACTGCATCGCGGTGGCCCAGGAGATCAGGTCCTGCCAACGTGCCGCGGCATCGAGCAGGACATCGTCTGCCAGATCAGCGACCTCTACACCTGCCAGCAGCTCGACCAGAGCCGCGCCGACGGGCAGGCGGTCGAGCCCGACCAGGCCAGCATCACCACCGACCCGCCCGCCATCCTCAACCGGCACGGCACCATCGACTGGTTCGTCTTCACGGACCAGACCGTCTCCACCGAACGGTGTGCCGGAGCTCGAGTCGTCTGCACCGTCAGCGGCCGATGTACCTGGCGTCGCCGCGATGCTCCGGGCCCTCGTGCCGAGGCCGTGTCCGGGCCAGGTCACCGTGGTGGTCGGTAGGTTGCCTTCGCCATCGTGGCGGATCGCGTTCCAGGTCAGGGTGCACGCGGTCGTAGATGTGTCGAGAACCGGGCCGACAGGAGAGCGCAGCGCATCGCGCAGGAGGTCCTCGACAACCGTGGTGGGACCGGTCCTGCCGTCCTCGTATCGGTGCATGCGTTCACCTCACCCTCTCGCAAATCAACAGCGCTCTTGCACTCGAATATATGTTCGATCGGTTGGCTCCGCATCCCCGAATCCGAAGATGTGGACAACCCATATGGCAGGAAGTACGGGGACAGCTGAACGGCCGTGCCTCGCACCCGGGAGCCGGTACCAATGACCCTACCCAGCGACACCGACACGCCCGCCGACCCAGAAGGTCGACCCGAACGGACACCCCAGCGGCCCCCAGCGGACACCCCGCCACCACCCCGAGAAGCGCTGCTAACATCCCGACCGTGACTCCCACTCGTTCCGTCCTGCCGCCCCCGGTCGTCTGACCGGAGCGGCACTACGACCGGCCCACGCGGGCCGGTACTGGGGCGTGCTCCGCGACGATTCCCTGTCCTCGGAATTCCCTCGGAACGGGCCGGGCCCCGCGGGGACCGGCCAGGAGCACACATGTCATCCACTCGTATCGGGCTGCTCTTCGTATGCCTCGCCGGAGTTCTCTGGGGCACCGGCGGCCTCGCACTTGAGATCCTGCGCGACCACTCGCCGATGTCGGTCCTCACGGTCAGCGCCTACCGCATGCTCATCGCGGCTGCCGCGCTGCTCGTGGCCTCGCTCGCCCTGCGCAGGGGTCCGCACCTCCTGGCGCTCGTGCGGGCGCATCCGGCCCGCGCCGTCGTCGTCGGCCTGGGGACCGGCGCCTACCAGGCGCTGTACTTCGGGTCGGTCGCCACGGCCGGCGTCACCGTCGCGACGGTGGTCAGCCTGGGGCTGGCGCCGGTCCTCCTCGCGGTCGTCGACCTCGTCCGGGCCCGGCGCCGGACGGCGACCAGGAGCACCGTCCGGCTGACGCTCGTCGTGGGCTCAGCGCTGTCCGGCCTCGTGCTGGTGAGCATGGCGTCGGGTATGGCGTCCGGCGCAGGGGCGGGCGTGAACGCCGTCGGGCCCCGGCCCGTGCTCGGCCTGCTGCTGGCGATCGCGTCAGGTTCCGTCTACGCGGCGACGACGGCGCTCGGCAGCACCCTGCTGGCGTCCGGCGACGTGGACCCGCTCGCCCTGACGACGGTCGCGACGACGGCGGGCGCCGTCGGCCTCGTCCCCGTGGCGCTGGCCGGCGGCGGACCGTTCGTCACGGGCGATCCGACGGCGCTCGGCACGCTCGCGTATCTCGGGATCTTCACGATGGCGCTGGCCTACGGCCTCTTCTACGCCGGGTTGCGCACCACGCGCAGCGGAGCGGCGGTCGTCGCGACGCTGCTGGAGCCGGTGACGGCTGCGGTCGCGGCAGCGGTCCTGCTCGGGGAGCGGCTGGGGCCCCTGGGGATCGTCGGGTCGGTGCTGATCCTGGCCGCCGTGGCGGGCCTGGAGGAGTAGCGCCTCAGGCGTACGACCAGCGTCCGTCCTGGTGCGGCCCCCGCGGCGCCGGGACGGACGTGTGGTCGATCGCGGCCATCTGGCCGGTGTTGTACTGGTCGGCGATGTACTGGCTGAACTGCCCGGAGTCGGCGGTGTGGGAGTTGTCCACGTAGTCGTACCCGGCGTTCCCGCCCGGGGCGACGTAGCCCCCGGTGTACTCCAGCTCCGACCCCGCGGCGTACTGGGGCTCGTAGCCGGAGTCCGCGTACTCGGGCTCCGGGGCGGGCCGGTACACGGGGTAGGCGCCGGTGATCACCTGCTGCGCCGCCGGCTGCCACCGGTCGGTCTGGGGGTTGGGCGCGTCGAACGTGGGCGCCGCGGCGGCCCGCTGGGCGGGTACGGCCTGAGCAGCGGCTACTCGCTGTGCGGCTGCGTGCTGTGCGGCCGCCTGCTGGGCCGACCGCGCTGCCGCCGCCTCCTGGGCTGCCGTGGCGCGCTGCGCCGCCGCACGCTGCGCGGCGGCCTCCTGTGCGGCCGCCTGCCGTGCCGCGGCCTGCCGGGCCACCGCTTCGCGGGCCACCGCTGCCCGGGCCGCGGCCTCCCGCGCGGCAGCCTCCCTGGCCGCCTGGTCCTGTGCGGCGGCCTGCGCGGCAGCGGCCTGAGCGGCCGCCTGCTGCGCCGCGTACCGCTGGGCGGCGAAGAGGGCGGACGCGCCGGCGTCGGGCTGCACGCCGTTCAGCTCGCCGTGGATGCGGCCGGCGAGGTTCGCGGCGATGGCGAAGCGCAGCGGCGCCAGGGAGCTCACGGACATGGTGCCCGTCACCGCCGGGGGCGGCAGGAACGCGAAGACCTCGTCCTCGCCCAGCTTCAGTCCTTGTCCGAGGGCCGCGTTCAACGTCTCCTCGAGGAGGTACTCCGCGCGGCCGTCGTTGCCCTGGAGGTCGGTGAACATGCCCTCCATGGAGTCCCAGCGGCGTTCGAGCGTGCCCTCCACCGTGTCGAGGAACCACCAGCCGTCGGGGGACTCGAGGAACATGTCGCCGAAGCAGGACGCGAAGCGCGGGGTCTTGCCACCGGTTCCGATCCACGACCAGGACGACAGCGCGAACTCGTAGGCGTCAGGTGCGAATTCTCGGATCAGGTGCACCCTGCGCATGTTGCCATGCTCACACTCCGAGCAAAAGAGGCGTACCGGACACGTAACGATTCGTCCGGGGTGAAAAGAGCAAGTATTTTCGTGCCGGAAACACGTGGCGGGCGGTCACGGGGCGCCGTTACGGTCTCGCCATGGTGAGCGAGGCGAGCGGCGACGGACCAGACGGCGGGCGGCACGGCGGGCAGCACGGCGGCCGGACCGGTCGGTACGCGACCGACCAGGGCGCGGTGGACACCCGGGTCCAGGAGTACTACTCCGGCCGGACGGGCTGGGACGAGCACGCCCGGCTGACGGTCGGCACCGCGCAGGGCCGGGTGGAGCACACCAGGACCCAGGAGCTGGTCCGGCAGCGGCTCGCGCCCGGCGCACGGGTGCTCGACGTCGGAGGTGCCACCGGGGTGCACGCCGCACCCCTGGCGGAGGACGGCTACGACGTCCTGCTTGTCGACCCGGTCGCCGCGCAGGTCGCCCGCGCGGGGCGGCACGGCACGTTCGAGGCGCGCGTCGGCGACGCCAGGAACCTGGGCGCACCAGGTCTGGACCTCGCGGACGACGAGTTCGACGCGGTGCTCCTCCTCGGCCCGCTCTACCACCTCGCGAGCCGCGCGGACCGGCTGCTCGCCCTGCGCGAGGCCGTGCGCGTGACCCGGCCGGGCGGCACCGTCGCCGCGGCGGCGATCACGCGGCTCGCGGGACTGGTCGGCGGTGGCTACGAGCTCTTCCCGCCGTCGGCCTGGCAGGCGATCCTGGAGCACGGCCACGTCCCCGCCGACATCGGGTTCCCCGCCGCGCACTTCCACGACGCCGCGGAGCTCGCGGCGGAGGCCGGCGAGGCAGGGCTGTCCGACGTCGTCGTGCACGGCATCGAGGGACCCGCCGGCGGAGCGCTGGAACGGGTGCGGCTCGACGCCCCCGAGGCCCCCGGGCTGATCGACGCCGCGCTCACGCTCGCCCGCGCGCTGTCGACGACGCCCGGGGTCACCGACATGAGCCAGCACATCCTGGCGATCGGTACTGTCGCGCCATGAGCATCTCCCAGCCGGACGCCGAGAGCGTCATCGAGGGCAGCGCCGTCCCGAGGACCGACCCGCCCATCGTGGGCGACGAGCTGACCATCCTGCGGTCGTTCGTCGACTTCTACCGCGCGACGATCCGCCGCCAGTGCGAGGGCCTGACGGTCGAGCAGCTGCGGACGCCGCACCCGCCGTCGACCATGACGCTGGCGGGCATGCTCAAGCACCTGGCGTACGTCGAGGACGTCTGGTTCAACGTGCGCCTGGCGGGCAACGAGCCGGCCCCGCCCTGGGACACGGTGGACTGGGCGGCCGACTCCGACTGGGACTGGCACAGCGCCCTGGAAGACACGCCCGAGCAGCTCACCGCCCTGTTCGACGACGCGGTCGCGGCCTCCGAGCGGATCCTCGACGAGGTGCTGGCCGAGACGCCGCCGCCCGGCGCGGGCGTCCTGGACCGGACCACCGCGCGGCCCGGGCGCAACGGGCACATCTCCCTGCGCTGGATCCTCGTGCACATGGTGGAGGAGTACTCCCGGCACGCGGGGCACGCCGACCTGCTGCGCGAGGCCCTGGACGGCGCGACGGACCTGTAGCCGCCCGGGCCGGCTCGCTCAGCACAGATCACGCAGCGCAGACGGCTCAGAGCAGCAGACGGCTCAGAGCAGGAGCCACGCGTAGTCGGCGGCCTCCAGCACTATCCAGAAGCGGAGGAACCGGCCGACCAGGCCGGTGCTGATGAACAGCCACAGCCGCACGCGCAGCACGCCCGCGACCACCGACATCACCATGAACGGCGGGAGGCCCGCGAACGCCGAGGCGAGCAGCACCAGGCCCATGTAGACGGGGCGCCCGTCGGTGCGGTCGCGCCAGCGGGTCATCGCGGCGGCGGCCTTCGGGGACTCCAGCTTGCGGCGCAGCCACGGCAGGCGGGTGGTCCCTGCGCCGGCCCAGTACCAGAGCAGCTTGCCGGTGATCTGTCCGACGGCGGCCACGGCGGCCAGCAGCACGCTCGGGTAGGTGTCGTTGGTCGCGGCCACGGCCAGATAGGCCTCGAGCGCCATGAACGCCGCCACGGCGGAGCCCGCGGAGTAGAAGAAGGTGGACAGCAGGAGCATCGGGCCTGGTCCGTCCTCAGCCAGCCGCGTGCGGGAAAGTGGCCGTGGTCACAGAGGGACGTTAGCGCCTGCCGCGACGAGCTGCCGAATCAGGGCCGCGGCGGGCGGTGCGGGCGGCCCGACGGTCAGCGCCATGACCCGGCGCACGGCGCCCGGCAGGGGAGCGTTCGCGATCCCGGGGTTGCGGTGGGCGCGGAGCGTGAGCCCCGGCAGCAGGCTCACGCCCGCCCCTGCGGCCACGAGGGCCTGGACCGCCACGTAGTCGTCGGTCTCGAACGCGATGCGCGGCGCGAACCCCACGGCGGCGCAGCGGGCCACCATGTCGGCGCGACATCGCTCGCAGCCGGCGATCCACTCCGCGTCGTCGAGCAGCTTCAGGTCCGGCACGAACCCCGGCACGGGGGCCGCGTCGAGGTCGACGGCCGTCACGAGGTGGACCGGGTCGTCGAGGATCGTCGTCGACTCGTAGCGGGACAGGTCGTCCATGGAGCGCGCGTGGCGCACGTCCGTGTGCTCGAACACCAGCGCGACGTCGACGGCGCCCGACTGCAGGGCGGCGACGGCGTCCGGCGGCTCGTGCTCCACGAGGCCCACGGAGAGCCCCGGATGCTCCTGCTGGAGCCGGGCGACGGCGTCGGGCACCACGGTGGCCAGCGCGGAGGGGAACGCGGCGAGCCGCGCCCGGCCCGCGCGCAGGCCGGCGAGCGCGTCGAGCTCGCGGCGCGCGCCCTCGACACGGCCCAGGATCTCCTCGGCGCGCGTGGCGAGCAGGCGGCCGGCCTCGGTGAGGCGGACGCCGCGGCCGTGGCGCTGGAGCAGCGGGATCCCCGCGTCGGCCTCCAGGCGGGACAGGTGGTGACTCACCGACGGCTGCGCGTAGTGCAGCTCCTTCGCTGCCGCCGTGACGGAACCCGTACGGGCCACCGCCGCGAGGACACGCAGCCGGGTCAGGTCGAGCTCTGCGGTCATGACCCCAGGCTAGCCCAGAAAGATAGGTGTCATCGATCGAAGATCTTCGTAACAGGTATTGGACCTATGGGTCATGCGGGGGTCACGCTGGAACCATGACGCTCGCGACCCTCCCGCCCCGGCTCTCGGCACCGGCACCGCCGACCATCGCCGACGTCCTCGCCGCGCAGGCCCGCCTGGAGGGCGTCGTCGTCCGCACCCCCGTGGGGCAGTACGCCGAGCTCGACCGCGCCACCGACGCCGCGATAGTCGTCAAGCACGAGAACCAGCAACGCACCGGAGCGTTCAAGGCCCGCGGCGCCAGCAACCTCCTGCTCTCCATGCCCGACGCCGAACGCGCCCGCGGCGTCGTCGCCTACTCCACCGGCAACCACGCCCAGGGCGTCGCCTACGCCGCCCGCCTCACCGGCACCGCCTGCACCATCGTCATGCCCGACGACCCCAACCCGGTCAAGCTCCGGGCAGTCCTCGACCTCGGCGCCGACGTGCTGCTGCACGGCGCCAACTTCGACGACGCCCGCGCCCAGGCCACCGCCCTCGCCGAGAGCACCGGCGCCCGCCTCGTCGGCGCCGCCAACGAACCCGGCATCATCGCCGGCGTCGGCACCCTCTACCTCGAGCTCTTCCAGCAGGCACCCGGCCTCGACGTCCTCGTCGTACCCGTCGGAGGCGGGTCCGGCGCCGCCGCCGCGAGCCTGGTCGCCGCCGCCGTCGCCCCCGGCACCGCGGTGATCGGCGTCCAGTCCGCCGCCTCGCCCGCGGCCCACGACTCCTGGCACGCCGGAGCCCTCGTCGAGCGCACCAACACGACCCGCGCCGAAGGCCTCGCCGTCGGCTGCGGGTTCGAGGTCACCCAGGCCCTCATGCGCCGGCACCTCACCGACTTCGTGCTCGTCACCGACGACCAGATCACCGCCGCCCAGCACCTGTACCTCACCGGCGCGCACACCGTCGCCGAGGGCGCCGGCGCCGCGGCGCTCGCGGCGGTCCTCGCCGATCCGGAGCGCTTCGCCGGCCGGAACGTCGGCGTCGTGTGCACCGGCGGGAACGCCAGCGGGGACGAGCTGCGGCGGGCTCTGTCTGTGCTCTGAGCGCTGCGTCGGGATCCGGGCCCGACTAGGCTCGGCGGCATGGCCCGCTACTTCGACGTCCACCCCGTCGACCCCCAGCCGCGCAGCATCGCGCAGGTCGTCGCCATGCTGCGCGACGACGCCCTGGTCGCCTACCCGACCGACTCCTCCTACGCGCTGGGCTGCCGCATGGACTACCACGACGGCGCGGACCGCATCCGCAGCATCCGCAAGCTCGACGACAAGCACCACTTCACGCTGGTGTGCTCGGACTTCGCGCAGCTGGGGCAGCTCGTGAAGCTCGACAACTCGGCGTTCCGCGCGATCAAGTCGGCCACGCCAGGGCCGTACACGTTCATCCTCCCGGCCACCGCCGAGGTCCCGCGCCGGCTCGCCCACCCCAAGAAGAAGACGGTGGGCGTGCGCATCCCCGACTCCGCCGTCACGCAGGCGCTGCTGCGCGAGCTGGGGGAGCCGCTGCTCTCGTCCACGCTCATCCTGCCGGACCAGGCCGAGCCGATGACGGACGGCTGGACCATCAAGGAAGAGCTCGACCACCTGCTCGACGCCGTAGTCGACGGCGGGGACGCCGGTACCGAGCCGACCACCGTCGTCGACTGGTCCGACGGTTTCCCCGACGTCGTGCGCGTAGGAGCCGGGGACCCCGCTCGTTTCGAGTGACCGCTTCGAGTGACCGCGGTGTCGAATAACCTGTGCCCATGACCGACCCCACCGGGCTCGAGCAGGCCCGTACCAAGATGACCGAAGCAGGCGTGGCGCCCGCCGCCATCGAGACGTTCGCGCGGTTCTACCACCTGCTGCAGTCGGGTGCGAGCGGCATGATCCGCGAGGACGACATCGACCCGCTGGTCGACATCCCGAACCGCGCCGAGCTGACCATCGACGACGACGAAGCCGCCGCCGCCCTCGCGAAGACCGCGATGCTCAAGCTCAACGGCGGGCTCGGCACGTCCATGGGCATGGACCAGGCGAAGTCGCTGCTGCCGGTGCGGGTCGCGCCGGCCTCGTCCGAGGGCGCCGGTTCGGGCGAGCCCGAGATGCTCACGTTCCTCGACATCATCGTCGGCCAGCTGCGTGCGGCCCGGGAGGCCACCGGCGCCCGGCTGCCGCTGCTGTTCATGAACTCGTTCCGCACCCGCGACGACTCGCTCGCCGCGCTGGAGCGCTACCCGGACCTCGCCGTCGACGGGCTGCCCGTCGACTTCCTGCAGAACCGCGAGCCCAAGCTGCTCGCGGACGACCTCACGCCGGTCACCTGGGAGAAGGACCCCGAGCTGGAGTGGTGCCCGCCCGGCCACGGCGACCTCTACCCGGCGCTGCACGCGTCCGGCGTCGTCGTCGCGCTGCTGGAGGCCGGCTTCCGGTACATGTGCGTCTCCAACTCGGACAACCTCGGCGCCACGCCGGACGCCACGATCGCCGGCTGGTTCGCCGCATCCGGCGCCCCGTACGCCGCCGAGCTGTGCCGCAAGACGCCCGCCGACGTCAAGGGCGGCCAGATCGTCATCCGCAAGTCCGACGGCCAGATGGTCCAGCGCGAGACCGCGCAGACCCACCCCGACGACGTCGCCGCGTCCCTGGACGCCACGCGCCACCCGTTCTTCCACACCAACAACCTCTGGTTCAACCTGGAGGCGCTGGCCGCCGAGCTCGAGCGGACGTCGGGGGTGCTGGAGCTCCCGCTGATCCGCAACGACAAGACCGTCGACCCGTCGGACGCGTCGTCGCCCAAGGTCGTGCAGATCGAGTCCGCGATGGGCGCGGCGGTCGCCGTCTTCGAGGGTGCGACGGCGATCGAGGTCGAGCGCTCGCGGTTCCTGCCGGTCAAGACGACCAACGACCTGCTCGTGCTGCGGTCGGACGTCTACGACCTGACGCCCGACTACCGGCTCGAGGCGCAGGCCCTCGCGCCGCTCGTGGACCTCGACAAGGACCACTACAAGCTCATCGACGCCTTCACCGAGCGGTTCGCCGCGGGTGCGCCGTCGCTGCGCGACGCCGACTCGCTGACGGTCCGCGGCGACTGGACCTTCGGGTCCGGCGTGCGGGTGGAGGGCAAGGCGCAGCTCGTGGGCGACGGCGGCACGGTGCCCGACGGCGCGACGGTGGGCCCGGAAGGTTTCTGAGCGCGCGGTTGGCGCGGTCGGCAGAACGTCAGGTGGTCGGCATCCCGAGGTGCCGACCACCTGACGTTCTACCGACTATCGCGTGCGTCCGCGCCACCTCTCCTCCAGTGCGACGATGCGTTCGCGCAGCGGGGTCGGGTCGGCGTCGGGCGGGACCGGGCCGTGCGCGGCGGTGTCGGCCAGCCAGTCCGCCCAGGCCTGCCAGCGCGGCAGGTAGAGGTCCCGGACCAGGCCCTGCCAGTGCCGGCCCGAGTAGTCGTGCAGGCCGTTGTGCTGCTCGCCCCAGACGCTGACCAGGCTCCGTGCCTCACGTTCCATGGCGTCCCGCTCGGCGTCGGTGTCGCCCCAAGCACGGGCGGCGTCGATCCAGGTGGAGACCCGGGTCTCGGGGCGGGCGCCGGCCAGGTCGTCGAGCCGCAGCAGGTCGGCGCGCAGGCGGCGCATGTGGGCGCGGACGCTGTCCGGGTCGCCCGCGCGGGCCGCCGCCAGGATGCCGCGTACGTGCACCCGGGTGCCCTGGGCGAGGACGTGGCCCGCCAGCTCGGCGATGTCGGCGCTGAGCAGGTCGCGCGGCTGGCTGTCCGCGAGACCGTCCGGGAGAGTGTCGCGGACCGCTGTCAGCTCCCGCAGCGCCTGGTCGAGGCGGGGGAGCGCGGTCGCGACGGCGGGGTCGTTCTCGGCGTCGATGTTGGACGACGGCGTCGGGGGCGCGTTCCCGATCGCCTCGCCCGCGCTGCGCTGGGCGGGGAACGGCAGGCCTGCGGTCCAGGGGCGAGCGATCACGGGCGTCGGGACGGAACGGGTACGGCCCTCGCCGTAGAGGGTCGAATAAATAGTGTGCCAAGCGCGTAGCGCCGTCTGTGCCAGGTCCGCGCGTAGCTCACCAGTCAGCCTGGACAGGCCCGGTCCTGCACCCGATTCTGTGAGCGATGTTCTGCCCGGTGCTCTGCCCGATGCTCTGCCCGGTTCTGTGATCGGATGCGGTTCCGACAGCCCGTACCGGTCCAGCACGAACCGCTCCAGCCAGCGGTCGAGCTCCACGGGGGAGCGGGGAGCGTCGTCCCAGGCGAGGTCGGTCGCCAGCTCGTAGAAGACCTCGTTGTTCTCGATGGCCTCCGGGGCGAGACCGATCCCGCGCAGGTGGGGTACGCCGTCGGGCAGGGCGCGGAAGTCCCGGACGAGGCCGCGCAGGTCGCCGAACAGCGCCGGCCGGCCCCCGAAGTTGTGCAGCGCGCACCAGACCCAGGGCCGTCCGGCGAGCGGGGCGCCGTCGGCCAGGAGGGCCGTGTGCAGTGGCACGTGCTCGCCCCAGAGGTCCAGGACGAGCGTGCGGTCGACGGGGACGTCCCGCAGGTACGCGGCCACGCGGTCGGGCGTCCAGAACGCGCCCTTGTAGTGGAAGGGCCAGCCCTGGAGCATCCAGACGGCGTCCGGATCCGCGGCGGCGAGGGCCCGGTAGGTGCCGCGGCCGGCGGCGCGCAGGTACTCGACGTCGCCCGACGGCGGGACCGACTCGATGTACGGGTCGACGGCGTAGTGCCCGGACCCCGGGCCGAGCAGCTCGCGCTGGACGTGCGCGAAGGTCGCGAACAGCTCCTGGAAACGACGCGACTCCGGGTGGAGGAGGGGGATGCGCCAGCCCTGCCACTCGATCTCGCCGGCGGGGTGGTCGCGGTCGGGGGCGTCACCGTCCGGGTCGTCGCCGTCGGGAGCGGGCCTCGCGAGGGCCGGCGGCACATGCCCGCCGAACGCGGGGAGCACCGGCGTCATGCCGAGCTCGCGCATCCGGGCCAGGACGCGCCGGGCCAGGTCGAGACGGCGCTCGGCCCAGCGAGCCGGCAGCGGACCGCCGAACGAGTGCATGCCGCCCATGAACGTCCACGGGAAGTGCGCGGCGCCGCCCAGCCAGCGCGCGGCCTCGGCGTCGGGCAGACCGGCTCGGCGGAACGTCTCGGCCAGCACCGCCTCGTGCGCCACGAGCATGAGCGGGTGCGTGATGCCGTGCAGCGCCATCCAGTCGATCTCGCGCTCCCAGCGGTCCCAGCCCCAGAACGGCGTCGAGTACCCGAAGGTCACGACGTTCAGGTAGTACCGCACCTCGTGCGGCGACGAGACGGTGGTGCGGGGCGCGTCCGGCAGCGGGGTCGTGCCGACCGTGCTCGAACCAGCTGTGCTCGAACCGGCGGTGCTCGGGCCGACGCGCGGACGCTGCCAGGTCAGCCGCGTCCCCAGGTGGTCGCGGACGTACCGGGCCAGCGCGACGGACGCCGCCACCGCGCCTGCCGCCCGGATCGTCAGGTGGCCGGCCTCGGCCCGGTACTCGGCGGTGTCGGGTCGGGAGGTGTCGGGCTGGTCGGTATCGAGCCGGTCGGCATCGAACACGGCGTGCTCGACGGTGACCCGCCGCGGGTCCAGGCCTGCCCGCTCGGCGACGCCGCGGACGGCGTCGGCCCACGCGTTCGCCGCGCTCATCGCACCCGCCGGACGGTGCCGTCCTGAGGTGCGCTGTCCGGGCCGAGGCCGGCGCCCGCAGAACCGAGCGCGGCGCTGGACCACCGCCCGAAGTCCACCACGCCCGCACCCGAACGCGACCACTCCGCGGCGAACGCCATGAGGTGGCTGTCCAGCGCCGTGGCGAACGACAGCTCGCCCGAACCGACGGTGCCGTCGACCACCGCCCGGCAGAACGCGTCCATGAGGCCGTCGTCGCCGCCGGCATGAACGCCGCTCGAGCCAGATTCAGGCGCAGGCTGGGCCACGAGCGTGTGGCTGGCGTGGCCGAGCGGCCCGTCCGTGCCGGACTCGACGAGCTCCACGTCGGGCAGGGCGCCCAGGACGGCGTCCGGCAGGCGGCCCGACGGCGAGAACAGGTCCACCCGGATCTCGCCCGACTCCATGTGCCCGTGCAGCTGCCCGCGCGTGCCGGTGATCGCCAGGTGCCGCGTGTTCTCGGCGGTGAACGCGCTGGCCGTGAGCGTGGCGGTGAGCCCGGAGGGGAAGCGCAGGAGGGTCTGCTGGTGGTCGGCGACGTCGTTGTCGCAGTGGTAGACGCAGCGCCCGTACGGCCCGCGCCGCAGGGCGGCGAGGCGGCCGGCGGGGGACAGGTCGCCGCCGAGCATCGTGACCGGATGACCGGTGACGTCGCGCAGCGCGTCGAGGTAGTAGCGGGGCGCGTAGAACGGGCAGTCAGCGGCGGCGGGACAGCCGTCGGTGCAGCGGGCGGGGGCGCCCTCCGGTGCGTTCTCGGGGCGGAAGTGCAGCAGCGAACCCTCGCTCGTCACGGTCCGGGGCGCCGACCCGGCGAGCCAGCGGATCAGGTCGAGGTCGTGGCAGGTCTTGGCGAGCACCATGGGGCTGGACTCGGCGGCGTTGCGCCAGTTGCCCCGCACGAACGAGTGCGCGAAGTGCCAGAACCCGATGTTCTCGCGCACCTCGATGGTCGCGAGGTTGCCGAGGGCACCCGACTCGACGACCGCCCGCACCGCCCGCCAGAACGGCGCGAACCGCAGCACGTGCCCGACGGCGATCCGCGCGCCCGTCCGGCGCACCACGCCCGCGAGGTCGGTCAGGGCGGCGAGCGTCGGCGCGGCGGGCTTCTCCAGCAGCATCGGCAGCCCGACGCCGTGATCGTCGCGCTGCGCGACCGCCGTGGCCGCGGCGACGTGGAGCGCGTCGGGCAGCGCGACGATCACGGCATCGGGCCGCAGGCGGCCGAGGTCCGCGACCAGGCCGGTCCAGTCGGCGTAGCGGGCGGCGGTCGTGCCGGCCAGGGCCTCCAGGCGGGCCGGGTCAGGGTCGGCCACGGCGACGATCCGGGCGCGGTCGGGGTGCGCCCGGATCCAGCGGCCGTAGGCGTCGGCGCCGCGGCCGCCGGCTCCGAGGACGGCCAGGCGGACCGGGGGCCGGGCGGGAGCGCCGGCCGGAGGCGCCGTCATCTCTCCGCCCCCTGGACCAGGCCTGACACGATGTACCGCTGCGCGAGGAAGAAGACGATCACCACGGGCACGGTCACCGCGATCGAACCCGCCAGGAGCACGGTGACCGGCACCTGGAAGTCGCCGAGCTGCGCGATGCCGAGCGGCGCCGTCCAGAGGTCGCGGTGCTGCACCAGGAACAGGAGGGCGTAGAAGTACTCGTTCCAGGCGATCATGAACACGTAGATGGCGGTGGCGACGACGCCGGGGATCGCGATCGGCAGCACCACCCGGACCAGCAGCTGGCCGAGCGTGCAGCCGTCCATGATCGCCGCCTCCTCGACGCTCTGCGGCAGCGCCAGGAAGAAGTTCCGCATCATGTACAGCGCGACGGGCACCGTGGCCGCCACGTAGACGATGAGCAGTCCCACCAGGGTGCTCGTCAGGCCGAGCCGCGACAGGATGACGAACTTCGGCACCGCCAGCACGATCCCCGGAAACAGGTACACCGCCAGGATGATGCCGTTCGTCAGCGCCCGGCCGCGGTACCGGAGGCGGGCGGCGGCGTAGGCGCCCAGCACGCACACCAGGATGCTCAGCGCGACGGTCCCCACGGCGACGCCGAGGGAGTTGAGCACGAACCGGCCCAGCCCGAATCCGCCGTCGGCCTCGTCGCGCATCGCCGTCGTGAAGGCGGACAGGTCGAGTCCGGACGGCAGACCGAGCGGGTCGCGGACCACCTCGCCGTACGGCCGCACCGAGAGCAGCACGCCGTACAGCACGGGCCCCAGCGACCACAGGAGCGCGACGGCGACCACCACGGCGCGTCCGACGCGTGCGGCGCGGGTCGGACGGATACCGCTCATGACCGTCCTCCCATGAACTGTCCCCTCATGAACTGCCCTCTCATGCTTCGTCGGTTCGTCGGGAGAGCAGCACGTACCCCGCGAGGAGCACGCACAGGATGAGGCTCATGAGCAGGCCGAACGCGGCGGCGCTGCCGATGTCGGCCTTGGTGACCAGCTCCGTGTACACCTGGATGGCCATGACCTGCGTGCTCCCGGCGCCCTCGGTGAGCAGGTAGACGTCGTCGAAGGTCTGGAACGACCAGATGAACCGCAGCAGCAGGAGCAGCAGGGCCACCGCCCGCAGCTGCGGGAGCAGGATGAACCGCAGGGCCTGCCGGCGGTTCGCGCCGTCGAGCGCGGCGGCCTCCTCGATCTCGCCGGGCACGGACTGGAGCCGGGCCGTGAGGAACAGGAACGCGAGCGGCGCCGACTTCCAGACGTCGAACAGCACGACCACGAGCAGCGCCACCGGCACGGGGATGCCCCAGACGTCCGCAGTGGTGGTGCTGAGGAAGCCCACCGGCGTGTCCCACCCGAGGTACGCGCGGCCGAACGCGTTGACCACGCCGTACTGGGGGTTGAGCGCCGTCTTCCAGATGGTGGCAGCGGCGACCACCGGGAGCACGTACGGCACGAGCAGCAGGGCGCGGACCAGGCCACGTCCGGGGAACGGCCGCCGCAGCGCCAGCGCGAGCGCGAGGCCAACGGCGAGCGACCCGACCGCCGTCAGACCCGCGTACAGGACCGTGGTCCACAGGGCGCCCCAGAACGCCTGCGACGCCGCGGCCTGCCGGAAGTTGTCCAGCGTCCAATCGATCGGCTCCGTCCCGAGGTACGGGATGTCGACGAGGCGGATCTCGGAGAACCCGAACACCACCACCAGGGCAAACGGCAGCAGCACGACGAGGGCGACGACCGCGAGCGACGGCGAGACGAGCAGCCACCCGGAGCGGTTCGCGCGCTGGGCAGCCGTCGTCGGGCGGGCGATCGTGGTCGGGCGGGCCCTCACTGGTCCTGCTGCAGGGCCGTCACCTCGGCGGCCATCTGCTGGGTCACCTCGGCGGGATCGGTGCCCCGGTACAGCGGGTCGAGCTGCTGCGCGAGCGTGCCCTGGGTGGCGACCAGCCCGGCGAGCGTGGCATCGGGAGTGCCCTGGCCCCAGCGGGAGACGGCGGCCATGCCCTCGCCCATCGCGGTGACCAGGTCGTCGCCGTACACCTCGGCGACCGAGGACTCGACCTTGGGCCCGAAGCCCAGGCCGCCCCACGCGTCGAGGAACTCCGTCGGGTTCTCGGGGGTGCCGGTGCGCAGCGGGAGGCGGCCCTCGGTGGCGACGGCGAGCGTGTCGGCGTAGCCCTCGCCCAGCACGTACTCGATGTACTGGCGCGCCTCGTCGGCGTTCGCGCGCGCGGGGACCGCGTAGGCGAGCGTGGCGCCGAACTGGGCCGGGTGGTTCTCGTCCAGCACCGTGATGAAGTCCGAGCTCTCCGCGAGGAACGTGGGGTCGTCGGCGCACTGCTCGCACGACGGCGGCACCGCCTCGTCGAGGTTCGCCAGCTCGTCGAGGATGTGCGTGGAGAAGAGCAGCATGGCGGCGTCCCCCGCCATGTAGGCGGCCCGGGCGGACTCGACGTCGTAGTCGCCGGCGACCGACGAGTCGCGCAGCTCCTTGAAGTATCCGGCGGCCTCGGTGCACTCCGGCGAGTCGATGGTGACCTCGCCGTCGGACACGAGCTCGCAGCCCGCCGACTGGAAGATCGACTCGATGCCCTCCGTGCCCGACGCGGTGCCGGACTGGGTGCCGAGCGCGATGCCCGTGATTCCGAGCTCGTCCTTGACGGTGGTCGCGGCCTCGGCGAGCTCGGCCACGCTGGTCGGTACCTCGACCCCCGCCTCCTCGAGCAGGTCGGTGCGGTAGGCGATGAGGTGCACCCAGCCGTCGCTCGGGACGGCGGCGACCGTGCTGCCGCCCCCGTCGTCGTCCTGCACCGTGACGGCGCCCAGTGCGTTCTCGTTGAAGGTCGCCGGGTCCAGGGTGTCCATCGCCTCCTGCACGACGTCCGTGTCGAGCAGCCCCTGGGCCTGCCAGGAGGTGACCTGCGAGGCGCCGGCGAGGATCACGTCCGGTACCTCGCCGGAGGCGGCACCGGTGACCAGCGCCTGGTCCTGGTCGGCGGCCGCGAGCGGGACGACGTCGACCTCGATGCCCGTCTCCGCGGTGAACCTCGCCGCCACGGCCTCCTGGGCGGCGACCCGCTCCGGCGTCGACTGGGGTGTCCAGAAGGTGATGGCGTCGGCCGGCCCTTCCTGCTCGGCGCTCGGGCCGCAAGCGGCGAGCAGGGCTGCGGCGGCGGTCAGTGCGACGACGACGGCGGACGAGCGGATGCGACGGTGCATGGTCCCTCCTCGGTGTTTGTGCCGGTGCGGGTGCCCCAGAGACTTCACCCGCGGAGGGAGCCAGTCAAGGCCGACGCGCTGGTACGTCCACGACCCGCGGGTCACCGACGGCGGGGGAGAGGGCACCCGCGGAGGCGGCCGCGACGTCGGCGGTCAGGGCGTCCAGCTGCTCCCTCGGCACCAGCAGCCGCAGGTGCGCGACGGCGTCGTAGGCGGGCGGCTCCATCACCGACCCGTGCGACGAGGCCCAGTCGCGCAGCACGTTGTCGATCCGGCCGGCGTCGCCGTGGGGGACGGGTACCTCCACCTCGTACAGGAGCTCCCGGCGGAGCAGCGCCCCGGCCCCGGAGGCGATGTCGAGCGCGCCGGACACAGCGCCCGAGTACGCCCGGACCAGCCCGCCCGCACCCAGCTTCACGCCGCCGAAGTAGCGGGTGACCACGGCGACGAGGTCCGTCATGTCGCGGTGACGCAGCACCTCCAGCATCGGGACGCCCGCGGTGCCGCCGGGCTCGCCGTCGTCGGAGGAGCGGGCCGTCTGGGTCGCGCCGTCGGCGCCGGTCCCGAGGACCATCGCTACGCAGTGGTGGCCCGCGTCCCACAGCTCCTTGCGGAGGCGCGCGATGACGGCGTCGGCCTCCGCGACGCTCGCGGCGGGTGCGAGGTGGGCCAGGAACCGGGACTTCTTGATGACCACCTCGTGGTCGATCGGCCGGGCGATGGTGCTGGGGAGGTCCACCGCACGAGGGTACGGGGACTTCCTTCCCGGATCGACGACACGCTGCGCCTTCTCCATCGATTAATAGTGTGCCAAGCGTATATTTCCACCATGACCAGCACCGATGCCACGTCACCACAGGCAGGGAGCGGGGACCCCGCCCGCTATCCGCGGCCGCCCGTGAGCCTCGAGGAGGCCGAGTGGGTCTGGCGTGAGCTCTCCACCGAGGCGATGCGCACGGGCGCGAAGCCCGAGGCAGTGCGGCTTGCCGTGATCACCGGCCTGGTGCGTGCGACGGGTGCGCGGTACGGGGACCTGCTGCGGGTACGTGTCGAGGACATCGACCTGGGGCCGGCCCGGGCGAAGACCTCGGACGGCAGCGTGCTCGTGCGGCACGGCAAGCACCGCACACCGCGGCGGCACCTGTTGCCGGCCGACCTGGTGGTGCTGCTGAAGCACTGGATGATCGTGCGCGAGGAGCTGGCGGCGGAGCTCGAGGGTTCGGTGCCGAGGGCGCTGCTGCTCACGGTCCACCACACGCACGACAACGGGACGACCGTCGCGTCGGGCCTGCCGATCAGCCGCCAGGGGCTGGTGCTGTCGTGGCGGCGGTTCGTGCACCGGACCAACGCGCGCTACGGCGCCCTGCGCCCGCCGCTGCCCACCCGCTTCGAGCAGATCCGGCGAGCCTGGATAGAAGCGTCCCAGGCCAGTTGAGTGCGGGATATTCGCCCCTCCAGGCCTGCTGAAGGGGCGAATAGCCCGCACTCAACGGTCACGTGGTCGAGATGCCTACCAGCGGGGCCTGCTCGGTCGACGACGGGAGCTCCGTGAAGCCGTAGCGGTCGTAGAACAGGCGGGCAGCGGTGTTCTCCGCCGCGTAGCCCAGGTGCACGCCCGGCACGCCGCGCTCGGCGAGAGCGCCCCGGAGCGTGTCGATGAGGCGGGAGCCCAGGCCGCGGCGCTGGAGCACCGGCAGCAGGTCGATGTGCAGGTGAGCGGGATGCGTCGTCAGCTCGCCGTGCCGCAGGCCCCGGACCATGCGCTCCGGGTCCGCGCCGTCGTGCAGCAGCTGGGCCTCGGTGTAGGACGGGTTCCGGCCGGTGGCCGGGCCGGGGGCGGGGTGCCGGGCGACGAAGCCTGGCGTCCACTCGCGGGCCCACCACTCGACGAAGGCCTGGGTGTCGGCGATGCCGATGATGTATCCGGCCGCACGGCCCTCGTGCTCGACCACCCACGCGAGGTCGGGGGAGTGCTCCACGTAGGGGAGCGCGTAGACGTCGGGCATGAGCAGGTCGGACGAGTAGACGCCGCGCGCGTCGCCGCCGGCAGCGGCCGTGCGGACGCAGATGTCGGCGACGTCGGCACGGTCGGCGGCGCTGTACGGGCGGATGAAGGGCTCGGTCACCCGGGCACCCTAGCGTGCGGTGCCCGGGGGCCGGTCCCGGCTACGACTCGGGGATCGCCCCGGACGCCGACTCCAGGTGGGCGCGCACGAACCAGTGGAACTGCTCGAGCTCGTGCAGGTGGCCGATGAGCAGGTCGTTCGTGACGTCGTCGAGCTTGGCGGTGTCGTCGGCGGCCTTGCGGTGGTCCGTGATCACGGACTCGTAGACCTCGTCGAGCGCGGCCAGGTGCTTGGTGGTCGTGGCGCGGCCGAGCGGGTAGTCCTCCCAGTTCCGGGCCGCGACGAGCGCGCCGGGTGTCCCGACCGGGACGCTGCCCAGGGTGGCGATGCGCTCGGCGATCTGGTCGACCATCGCGCGCACGGCGTCGACCTGCGGGTCGAGCATCTCGTGGACGCCGATGAAGTGCGGTCCCACGACGTTCCAGTGCACGTGCTTGAGCGTGAGGTGCAGGTCGTTCAGCGCGTGCAGCCGCTGCTGGAGGAGCTCCGCGACCTCGGCTCCCTGCTCTGGGGTGAGGGACGGGACGGTGTAGCGGGGCAGCTTCGGGGACATGTCGGTCCTCTCTTCCGGCGATCGGTCAGCTCGGTCCATCCTCACGCGAGGGGCGGCCGGTCGCCAGCGCGAGGAGCGCGATCCCGACCAGGGCGAGCGCCGCGAGCAGGACGGCGGTGGTCGTCGTCGTGCCGGAGGCGAGCACGGCGAGGGCCCCGAGGAGGCCGGTGGCACCGAGGACCGCGGCGTCGCGTCGCCAGCCGGTGCGGAGGGCCGCGAGCTCGGTGTGGCCGTCGGGCGGGACGTGGGCTGCCCACCAGGTGGTGCGGGCGAGCAGGTGGGCGAGCAGCGCGACGACGAGCGCCCAGGGGTCGAAGGGTTCGGTGGTGAAGCCCCAGAACAGCACGGCCGCGACGACGACGACGCCCCCTGCCGTGGCGGGGGTCGGGCGGACGACCAGGAGTCCCGTGGCGAGCACGGCGATGGTCCCGGTGACCCCGAGGGGGACGTCGGGGGTGCGGCCGGCGGCGGTGAAGAGCAGCAGCGGGGTGAGCGCTAGGAGCGCGAGGCGGAAGACCCAGCCGCGGACGGTGGGTCCGGTCTCGACGGTGACGGCGGGCAGGGGGCGCCGGCCGGGGTCGTCGAGGCGGAGCCTGAGGTGCCGGAGCCGTTCGGTGAGGGAGCTGGAGATCATGGGGTGCGTCCGGGTGTGTGGCGTCGGGCTGCGTGGGCGAGGGCTTCGAAGCGGACGGCGGCCTGGTCCCGCTGGGATCCGGCCCAGCGGACGACGGGGATGCCCTCGACGTCGAGGGCGGCGATCCGGTCCTCGCGTTCGAGGCGGCCGATGTGCCAGGCGATAGCGAGGTGGCTCTCGATGACGGTGTGGACGTCGGGGAGGGTGTCGATCACGACGACGGGGTGACCCGCGGTGCGCCAGGTGCGGACGAGGCGCAGGGGGTCGTCGTCGAGGAGCGTCGTGAACAGGTAGACGATGGCGTCGGCCGGGAGCTGCGGTGGGCGCACGCGGTGTGCCGACGCGAGGTCCTTCGGGTGGGCGAGCGCGAGTCCGTGCACGAGGCGGCGGAGGTGGCGTCGTCCGGCCGACGGCGGGAGCGGGCGGCGCCGGCGGGCGAGGTCCTCGAGGCCTACGCGGTCGCCCGCCTCGACCAGGGCGGTGGCGACAGAGGCCGCGGCGTGCCGGGCGAGGTCGAGCGACGTCGGCTCGTCGACCCGGATGATGCCGTAGCCGCGCCAGGTGCGGACGTCGGGCCCCACCTCGTCGCGGGAGTCGACGACGAGCACCGCCGTCGCCTCGGCGGTGGAGTAGGTGCGGCGGACGTAGAGGGTGTCGAGCTCGGGGGAGCGCCGGGCGGTGGTGCGCCAGTCGATCCGGCGCAGCCGGTCGCCCGGGGTGAAGGGGTGGATGTCGCGGAGCTCGGTGCCGTCGCCGAGGCGGCGTGACGAGTGCGGTCCGGTGAGGCCGCGCAGCCGTCGCGGCAGGGGCAGGCGGCCGAGCGGGGCGGCCCCGGGCAGGACGAGGCGGGTCGCGGCGCGGACCTGTGTCGGTTCCTCCTCCCAGGTGCCGTGCCGGGACCCGCGCAGGTCGACGGTGAAGGTTTGCTGCGGGCCGGTGCGGACGGACGAGAGGCCGAGCGGTACGTCGCGGGCCTGTCCCTGCGGTCGGGCAGCCAGCGTGAGGTGGGTGGTGCGGTGCCCGGGCGCGGTGATGCGGAGGTGGACGACGTCGGCCCCTTCACCAGGGCCGGCGGCGAGCTGGAGGGTCGCGGTGAGCTCCCCCGGAGTGGTGGGGCCCGGCGGTTCGTGGAGGTCCGCGCGCAGGGGTGTGGTGGGGCGGCCGGCGTGTGCCCAGGTGGCCGCGAGGAGGCCGGGTATGCCGATGAGCGCGATGTCGGCGCGCCCGGCGAGGACGCTCGTGGCGAGCAGGAGGATGCCGACGGTGACGGCGGCGGTGTACGCCGAGGTGGGGCGCCAGCCGTGGGGGCCGTCGACGGGTCTGCTGTAGGAGGTCCGTCCGCCGGCGACGATGATGCCGCCGACCGTCATCGGGTGGGGACCGTGGCGGGCGTGGGGACGGTGTGCAGGAGGTCGGCGATCACGGTCTCGGGCCGCGTGGCCGACGCCCACGCGGTGGGGGTGAGGGTGATGCGGTGGGCGAGGACGGGTATGGCCACGCGCTTGACGTCCTCGGGCAGCACGTAGTCGCGTCCGTCGAGGACGGCGACGGCGCGGGCGAGGAGGACGAGGTTCTGCGAGCCGCGGGGGGAGGCGCCGACCTCCAGGGCCTGGTGGCCGCGCGTGGCGGCGGTGAGGTCGACGCAGTAGCGGACGACGTCCGGGTCCACGGGGACCTGCTCGGTCCCGGCCTGCATCGCGCGCACGGTGGTGGGGTCGACGACGCGGCGCACGGACGTGGCCTCCTGTCGGCGGGCGAGGCGGCGGGTGACGACCTCGGCCTCCTGCGCGCGGTCGGGGTAGCCGACGCCGAGGCGGACCATGAAGCGGTCGAGCTGAGCCTCCGGGAGGGGGTACGTGCCCTCGTACTCGACGGGGTTGGAGGTGGCCAGCACGTGGAACGGGTTGGGCAGGGGGCGGCTGGTGCCCTCGATGGACACCTGCCGCTCGGCCATCGCCTCGAGGAGCGCGGACTGGGTCTTGGGCGCGGTGCGGTTGATCTCGTCGGCGAGGAAGAGACCGGTGAAGACCGGTCCGGGGCGGAACTCGAAGGTGCGGGTCGCCGGGTCGAAGACCGAGGAGCCGGTGATGTCCGCGGGCAGCAGGTCCGGGGTGCACTGGAGGCGCGCGAAGTCGAGGCCGAGGGCGGCGGCCAGCGAGCGCGCGGCGAGGGTCTTCCCGAGGCCCGGTACGTCCTCGAAGAGGACGTGTCCGCCGGCGAGGATGGTGGCGAGGGCCACCTGGAGCGCGTCACGCATGCCGACGACGGCGGTGCCCACCTCGGTGAGGACCTGTTCGCCCAGCGCCGCGACGTCGGCGACGGGCAGCGGTGCCGGGCCGGTCTCTGGGCTGGTCGCTGGGCCGGTGCGGTCAGGCATGGTTCTCCTCGGTGGTGGGTGCGGCGCCGAGGCGGTCTATCGCGTCGAGCCAGGTCTGTACGGTGCGCGCCGTGGGAGGCTGTCGGGACTTGAGCTGGCGCAGGACGCGAGCGCCGAGGAGTCGTTCGGCGTCGGGTTCGGCTGCGGGGTCGGTGGGGTCGACGCCGTGTGCGCGGAGCCGGTCGGCGGCGAGCGCCCGGATGCGGCGGACGACCCGGTCGGTGACGCGGCCGTCGCGGCCGAACACGGACCAGCCGAGGTCGGACACGTCGTGGCGGCCGCCGGCGCGGGCCTGGACGGGGAGGTCTGGCCATTCGGGGTCGGGGGTGGTGGTGTCGGTGGCGGACCAGAGGATGCTGATCGCGGTGGCCACGGCTGCCGCGGCGATGGCGTGCCAGGGGTCGATGACGTTCCAGTAGGCGAGTCCGGCGGCGGCGAGGCCTGCGATGACGGTGACGGTGGTGATGCGCCGCCAGTTCCAGGTCCTCACGTGCGGCCTTGTTCGTTGCCGGTGATAGGGCCGGTGCTGGGGCCGGTGGTGTCGTCGACGTCGAGGCTGCGTGCGATGTCCGCGAGCGCCGTTCGGGCCTGGGTGACTGCGGTTCGGTCGATGGGCCGGTCGGTGAAGCGGGCGCGTTGGTAGAGGGTGCGCAGGCGGGCGACGGCGGCTGGTGGTGCGGGGGTGTTGGCGAGGACGGTGCCGGTGAACTCGGTGGGGGTCTGGGCGGGGTCGCGGTGGGCGCCTGCGCGGGCGGCGGCTTCTTCGAGGGCTACCCAGGCGGCGACGACGGCGTCGCGGGGGCGGGCGTGTCCGTCGAGGTGGGCGAGGGCGCGGGTGACGGCGTCCTGGAGCTCGGGGAGGTCGACGGCGTCGTCGGGGGTTGCGGTGCCGGTGCCGGCGGTGAGGTTGTCGGGTGTGGTGTCGATCTGTCCGCGGAGGATGGTGAGGAGCTTGCGGGCGGCGAGGGTGAGGAGGGCTGCGAAGAGGAGGCCGAGGAGGATTGCGGTGACCAGTACTACCCAGCGGTTGTCGCGGGTGGGTTGGTCGAGGGGCTGGGGTCGTGGGCTGGCGCTGACGTCGGGGCTCGGTGGTGGCTGTTGTTGGGGCATGGAGAGCTCCGGGGTGGGCAGGTGGGGCGGGCTGAAGCGCCAGGGGGTGGCGGTGGCTGCGCCGAGTACGACGATGGTGACCAGGAGGAGGGTGATGGTCAGGCGGGTGCTGGGTTTCATGCTGTGAGCTGGTGGGCGTGGATGCCGGCCGCGGCTGCCGCGACGAAGGAGGCGGGGTCGGCGTCGAGGTCGCGGCCCATGGTGCGCAGTCCGCCGGGTGCGGTGCGCAGGGTGTCGAGGAGGGTGGTGTCGGTGGGGACGTCGACGAGGGTGTGGCGGGTGTCGGTGAGGGTTTTCGCCTGTTCGCGGATGCGGTGGGTCAGCGGCGCGCCCCAGGCCGGCAGGTCCTCGAGGCCGGTGTCCGGTACGGGGACGGGGACGTCGGCGGGGGCGAGGGCGACCCTGCTGTACGCGGTCAGGGAGTGGTGGGAGATGCCGAGGTGGCGGTCGCGGGGGTCTGCCCCGGACACGCGCAGGGAGGCGACGGGACGTCCGTGCAGGGTGGCGGCGGCGTTGACCGCTTCACCGGCGGCGACGCCGGAGTAGCCCCAGCGGGTCCCGGTCCCGAGGTTGCCGGGCCCCTGGGCGACGACGGCGATGTCGCACCCGGCGACGTGCCGTGCCGCGAGCAGGCCGGTGTGTACGGTCACTGCTTCGAGGTCGCCGCCGAAGGCCTGGCCGACGGTGACGCAGGTGGTGAGCCAGTCGGCGTCGCGCAGGGCGGCTACGGTGCGGGAGAACGCGGCGGGCAGCGCACCGCCGTCGGTCATGACGTAGGCGATCCGTAGCTTGTCGGGGGATCCGGCGGCCGCGTGGGCGTGCCGTAGCCCGGCGACAACGGCGGGCAGCGCGGAGTGCAGGTCCGCGACGACGACGGGCATGCCGTCGAGGCTGTCGGCGTCGGCCAGGGTCGCGTGGTGGGGCGACTCCTGTTCGTCGACGCCGAGCACCATCGTCTGCAGGGGTGTGTACCGGGCCTTGACGAGGTGTCCTGGACCCGGTTCCGGGTCGGGTGGCAGGGGGGTGCCGGCCGACGCCGGACCCACCACGAGCGCGTACCCGCCGGTGCCCAGCCCGCGGGCGAGCGCGGAGACGTTCAGGAGCAGGGCGTCGCCCGGTCCGGGGTCGCCCACCAGGTCGGTGTACGCGAGCGCGCGCACCGTCGCCGGTCCTGTCACCGCCTCTGTCACCTGCCCGGCAGCGTCACGCCCCGGCAGGGGGCGGTCGAGCGTCACCTCGAGCTCGCGTGCGCCCCGCCACGACCTGCCTGTGGAAATCACGGTCCCGATCCGCCACGTCATCACAGGGTGGAGGCTACCGAACGCTACCGTTGTCCTGATGTCCATCGATCCGCCCCCCAGCGCGCAGCCCGCGCCGTCACCCGCCCCGCCGTCCGCTCAGCCGGTCGGTCAGCCGCCCGGCCTGAACCCCGCCGAGCGGCTCCTGAACCTTGTCATCGCGCTCGTGAACACGAACGCCGCGATGACCAAGCAACAGGTCCGTACCGCGGTGGCCGGGTACGCCGACGCGCCCAGCGACGAGGCGTTCGAGCGGATGTTCGAGCGCGACAAGGACATGCTCCGCGCTCTGGGTATCCCCGTCGTGACGGTCGGGACCGGTGGGCACACCGACGAGCTCGGGTACCGGATCGACCAGGACGCCTACGCGCTGCCGCCGATCGACCTCACTCCGGCCGAGCTGGGTGTGCTGTCCCTGGCCGCCCAGTTCTGGCAGGACAAGACCCTGCAGACGGACATCAACCGGGCGATGGTCAAGCTGCGTGCCGCCGGCGCCGGAGATCCGTCCGTCGACGCCCTGGCCGGCCTCGCGCCGTCCGTGCGCGCCGTCGGCGACGCCTACGGCCCCCTCATGGAGGCGATCGAGGCCCGCCGCGCGGTCACGTTCAGCTACCGGGCCGCGTACAACGGCGCGGTGCTGACCAGGCACGTCGAACCCTGGCGCATAGCGGCGCGCGACGGCGGCTGGTACCTCATGTGCTTCGACCGCGACCGGCAGGCGCCCCGCGTGTTCCGCATGTCCCGCATCGAGTCCCGCGTCCGCATCACCGGCCCCGCCGGCGCGTACGAGATCCCCGACTTCGAGACCGACGTCATGCTCGGCAAGGCCCACGGCGAGGTCCGTGCGGCGGTGGTCGCCGTCCGCCCCGAACGCGCCGGAGCGCTGCGCGCCCGCGCCAAACCGGTGCCCGAGGGCGAACGCGAGGCCTACAGCGAGCGCCTGCCCCGACCCGTCGGGGTGGCGGCCGGTGGCCGCGACGGCGATCACGCCGGGTGGGACATCCTCGAGGTGCCCTACCGGTCGCTGTCCGGGATGGCGTCCGAGGCCGCGGGCTACGGGGCGGCGCTGGTGGTGCTGGAACCCGAGCCGGTACGGAACGAGACGCTGCGCAGGCTCACCGCGGCGGCAGCACTGGGCACGGGCTCTGCCGGCACGGGAGCGCAGGCGGTGTCCCGTGGCTGAGCGCGCGGACGACAGGCTGCTGCGCCTGCTGGGCATCGTCGCCTACCTCGACGGCGCGGGGCCGGTGTCCGTGGCCGACCTGGCCAGGCGGTTCGGGACGACGCCCGCGCAGATCCAGAAGGACGTCGACGCCCTGTGGGTCTCCGGCACGCCTGGGTACTGGCCGGACGACCTCATCGACTTCGACGCGGCGTCCATCGACCGCGGCGTCGTGCACCTCACCGAGGCGCGCGGCATGACCAGGCCGTTGCGGCTCGGCACCCGGGAGGCCGTCGCGCTGGTCGCGGCGCTACGCGCCATGAAGGCCACCGGCGCGGTCCAGGCCGACCCCGCCCGGTCCGCCGTCGTCGAGTCGGCGCTGCGCAAGCTCACCGACGCGACCGGCGAGGCGGCGAACGCCGTCGACGTACGTCTCGCCCCGGGCGGGGACCGGCAGGTCGTGTCCGCGATCACGTCCGCGCTGACCACGCGCCACCGCCTGCGGATCAGGTACGTGACCTCCTCGGACGTCGTCAGCGAGCGCGAGGTGGACCCCGTCCGGCTGCACACGCAGGACGAGTTCGCCTACCTCGCCGCCTGGTGCTACCGCGCCGCAGCGCCCCGCACCTTCCGGGTGGACCGCATCCTGGAGGCGGTCGAGACCGACATCCCCGTGCAGGACCACCCGGGTGTGAGGGCCGAGATCGACTTCACCGCCCTGTTCGCCGGCGGGTCCTCACCGCTCGCGACCATCCGGTTCGCGCCGCGGGCCCGGTGGTTCGCCGAGGAGGTCCCCGTCGAGTCGGTACGCAACCTGCCCGACGGGGACTTCGAGGTCACCCTGCGCGTCACCAACCCGGGCTGGCTGCGCAGCACCCTGATCCAGCTGGCCCCGTACGTGCGGTCCGTCTCGCCCAGCTCGTTGGCCGACGACGTCGCGGGGGCCGCCGCGGAGGCGCTGGCCCTCTACGAAAACTAGGCCCGAAGCAGGTCCGCCGACCCGAGACGCAGCCACATCGGCAAATTCGCACTAGGCTTGGCGACCATGTGGTTCTGGGTATGGACCCTGCTGATCGTAGGCAGCCTCGTCGGAGCGTTCTTTCTCGCCCGCTCCCTCTGGCGGTCGGCAAAGGGTCTGATGGAAGAGCTGGGACGAGCGTCGCGCCGCATCGGCGAGTCGAGCGACCGGTTGCAAGAGCTGTCCGACCGGGCACGCGAGGCCGCGGCCACGCGGCACGCCGGGCCCAGCCTGTTCGACGACGTGACGATCCACTACCAGCGCGTCAACGCGCAGCGCACCGCGCGCGCCGGACGCAAGGACGTACGCCGGGCGCGACACGTCGTGACCTGGCAGAAGTGGAAGCACTTCAACGAGTGAACCGGCGTCCTGACGCGCGTTCGCGGCCGCGGCCACCTGCAGTCCACCGGAGGGCTACCTTTGTGCCCCCTGCGTCCGCGTAGGATCGGTCATATCCGCACCGCACCGCGTATCAGTACCGCACCGTAAGGAGTCACCATGGGCGCAATGCAGCCGTGGCACTGGATCGTCCTGCTCGTCGTCGTCCTGCTGCTCTTCGGGTCCTCCCGCCTGCCGGGCCTGGCCAAGAGCGTCGGCCAGTCGATGAAGATCTTCAAGAAGGAGGTCAAGGACCTGCGCGAGGACGGCTCCGGGAACGCGGACAGCAACGTTGCTGACGCCCCCGGCGGGACCACCACGTCGAGCCCGAGCTCGACGACGGGACCGGGCGCGAGCTCGAGCACCGACCAGGTACCGGGCTTGATCTCCAACAGGGACCGCGACATCCCCAAGGCCTGATCGGTGGCACGCACTGGGCGGCCGTCCGACGGCCGCATGCCTCTGCTCGCGCACCTGCTCGAGCTGCGCAAGAGATTCGTCCTGATAGCAGTCGGCCTCGTGGTCGGAGCAGTCGCCGGATGGCTGCTCTACGACCCGTTGCTCGTCCTGCTCCAACGTCCCCTCGTGGTGGCGGAGGAGATGCGGGGCAACGAGATGACCCTGAACTTCGCCGGTCCGATGGCAGCACTGGACCTGAAGATCAAGTCGTCCCTGTTCCTCGCCGTGTTCCTCACCTGCCCCTGGTGGCTCTACCAGGTGTGGGCGTTCATCACCCCGGGCCTGAACAAGAACGAGAAGAAGTACGCGTACGGGTTCGTCGGTGCCGCGTTCCCGCTGTTCCTCGGCGGCGCGTACATGGCATGGCTCGTGTTCCCGCACGCGATCGAGATCCTGTCCGGGTTCCTGCCGGACGACGCGACCGCGTTCACCAACGCGCAGGAGTACCTGTCGCTCGTGATGCGGCTGCTCATCGCGTTCGGGCTCGCGTTCCTGTCCCCGGTGCTGCTGGTGGGCCTGAACTTCGCGGGCATCCTGACCGGCAAGGCGCTGCTGGCCGGCTGGCGGTGGGCGATCCTCGTCGCGTTCACGTTCGCCGCGATCATCACGCCGACACCGGACGCCATGACGATGATCCTCGTCGCGCTGCCGATCTGCGTGCTCTACTTCGCCGCCGTCGGCGTCGCGGAGCTGCACGACCGGCGCGTCGAGAAGCGGCTCGCGGCCGCCGAGCTCTGACCCCACGGCCCCGGTGCGCGCCTGTCGCGCCCGGGGCTGTCGGTGAGTGACCGTAGGCTGTGCCCATGAGCGAGCTGAGCCCCGCCGAGCGGTACACGGCCTTCCGGACCCAGAGCCGTTCAGCGGCCGAGCACCCCGAGCTGACCCGCTTCCGGGAGGTCATCGGCTTCGAGCTCGACGACTTCCAGGTGCAGGCCTGCGAAGCCCTCGAACAAGGCCGCGCCGTGCTCGTGGCGGCCCCCACCGGAGCCGGCAAGACGGTCGTCGGCGAGTTCGCCGTCCACCTCGCGCTGGCCTCGGACCGCAAGGCGTTCTACACCACGCCCATCAAGGCCCTGTCCAACCAGAAGTACGCCGACCTCGTGCGCCGCCACGGCATCGACAACGTCGGCCTGCTCACCGGCGACACCACGATCAACGGCGACGCACCGGTCGTGGTCATGACCACCGAGGTCCTCCGCAACATGCTCTACGCGGGCTCCCCGACCCTGGACGGCCTGGCGTACGTCGTCATGGACGAGGTGCACTACCTCGCCGACCGCTTCCGCGGCCCCGTCTGGGAAGAGGTCATCATCCACCTCTCCGACGACGTGCAGCTCGTCTCCCTGAGCGCCACCGTGTCCAACGCCGAGGAGTTCGGCGACTGGCTCGAGATGGTGCGCGGCGACACCGCCGTCGTCGTCTCCGAACGCCGGCCGGTACCCCTGTGGCAGCACGTCCTCATGTCCTCCCCGGAACCGCGCGGCAAGCCGCGCCTCCTGGACCTGTACGACGGGCACGTCGACCCGACCGACCCCGGCACCAACCCGCCCATCAACCCCGACCTGTCCGCCGCGTTCCGGTCCGGGCGCGGCGGCAACCGTCCCGGCGACTACCGGGGCGGCCCCGGCGGACGCCGCGGCCGCGGCGCAGGTCGTGGACGCGGCGGGTACCGCGGCGGCGACTCACGCCGCAGCGACGACAGCTCAGGGGGCATCGGCCCGAGCCGGCGCACCCCGCCGCGGTTCATCGTCATCGACGCGCTCAACGCCGACGCCCTGCTGCCCGCCATCTACTTCGTGTTCTCCCGCGCGGGCTGCGAGGCCGCCGTCGACCAGTGCCTCAAGGCCGGGCTGCGGCTGACCACCCCGCAGGAGGAGGCGACCATCCGGTCCATCGTGGAGGAGCGCACCACCGCCCTCCCGCCCGAGGACCTGGACGTGCTCGGCTACTGGGCCTGGTCGCAGGCCCTGGCCCGCGGCGTCGCGGCCCACCACGCCGGCATGCTCCCCGTGTTCAAGGAGACCGTCGAGGAGCTGTTCTCGCGCGGCCTCGTCAAGGTCGTGTTCGCCACCGAGACCCTCGCGCTCGGCATCAACATGCCCGCCCGGTCCGTCGTCCTGGACAAGCTCGTCAAGTGGGACGGCACCAGCCACGTCCCGGTCACGCCGGGCGAGTACACGCAGCTCACCGGCCGCGCCGGCCGCCGCGGCATCGACGTCGAGGGCCACGCCGTCGTCGTCGACCACCCCGCCCTGGACCCCGTGGCGCTGGCCGGCCTCGCGTCCAAGCGGCTCTACCCGCTCAAGTCCAGCTTCCGGCCCACGTACAACATGGCCGTCAACCTCGTCGCCCAGGTCGGCCGCGACCGCGCCCGCGAGGTCCTGGAGACCTCCTTCGCGCAGTTCCAGGCCGACCGCGGCGTCGTCGGCCTCGCCAAGCAGGCCCAGGCGCACGCCGAGGCCCTCGACGGGTACGCCAAGGCCATGTCCTGCGACGTCGGAGACTTCGGCGCGTACATGGACCTGCGCCGCGCCATCAAGGACCGCGAGAAGGAGCTGTCGCGCGCCGCGTCCGGCGCCGAACGCGCACAGATCGTGGCCTCCCTGGAGGGGCTGCGCCGCGGCGACGTCGTCGAGGTCCCGACCGGACGACGACGCGGGTACGTCCTCGTCCTCGACCCGGGCGAACCCGGCGGGTTCGACGGGCCGCGCCCCACGGTGCTCACCCAGGAACGCCAGGTCAAGAAGCTGACCCTCGCCGACGCGCCCGCCGGCCTGGAGACCGTCACGACCGTCAAGATCCCCAAGGCGTTCAACCCCCGCAAGCCCGACGCCCGCCGCGACCTCGTCTCCTCCATGCGCAACGCACTGGGCGCCCTCGCCGACGACGTCCCCTCCGCCCACTCCACCAGCACCCCGCCCGGCGCACGCGCACGCAGGTCCCCGGTCGGACGACGGTCGGACGCCGCCACCGACGCCGAGCTCGCCCGGCTGCGCAAGGCCCTCAAGGCGCACCCCTGCCACTCCTGCCCCGAACGCGACGACCACGCACGGTGGGCGGAACGCTGGAACAAGCTCAAGCGGGAGCACGACCAGCTCGTGCGCCGCGTCGAGGGCCGCACCGGGTCCATCGCACGCACCTTCGACCGCACCCTCGACGTGCTGCTGACCCTCGGCTACCTGCAGCGCACCGGCACGGGCACCGACGCAGGCACCGGCCTGCAGGAGTCCGGCAGGATCCGCGTCACCGACGACGGCCGCTGGCTGCGCCGCCTCTACGCCGAGAACGACCTGCTCCTGGCCGAGTGCCTGCGCCGCGGGGCGTGGGACGGCCTCGACCCGGCGGGCCTGGCCGCCGTCGTCTCCACGGTCGTGTACCAGTCACGGCGTGACGACGCCCCCGACCCGTACATCCCCGGCGGCCCCACCGGGCGCCTGGCCGCCGTGCTGGACGAGACCCAGCGGGTCTGGTCCGAGGTCGACGACCTCGAGGAGGCGCACGGCATCGAGGCCACCGGCCCGCTCGACCTAGGCCTGGTCGGTGCGATGTACCGGTGGGCGTCCGGCAAGACGCTGGACAGCGTGCTGCGCGGCTCCGACCTCGCCGCCGGCGACTTCGTGCGCTGGTGCAAGCAGGTCATCGACGTGCTCGACCAGCTCGGCGGCGCGGCGCCGTCGGAGAAGCTGCGCAGCACGGCACGCAAGGCGCAGGACGCGGTGCTGCGCGGGGTGGTGGCGTACTCGAGCCTCTGACCAGCGGCTGACCGGTCCTGGGCAGGCCTCTGAGCACCGCATCGGGCGGGCTGATCGCATACGATTTCCACGTGAGCCAGCCCGCCCGATCCATCCTGTACCGCAACGGCGTCATCCACTCGTCGGCGGACCCCTTCGCCGAGGCGATCCTCGTCGACGACGGCGTGGTGGCCTGGCTCGGAGCGAACGACACCGCCGCGGGCCTCGCCGCCCGCGCGGACCGGGTGATCGACCTGGACGGCGCGCTGGTGACCCCCGGATTCGTCGACGCGCACGCCCACGTGCTGGAGACCGGCCTGGCGAGCGACGCCGTGGACCTCACGCCCGCCGGGGGAGTGCACTCCCTCGCCGACGCACTGGCCGCCCTGCACGAGGGCGCCCGGCGGCTGGCCGCCGCCGACCCGTCCGGCGACCAGGTGCTGCTCGCGTTCGGCTGGGACGAGCAGACCTGGCCCGAGGAGCGCACGTTCACCCGGCAGGAGCTCGACGACGCCTGCGGCGGCCGTCCCGTCTACGCGGCACGCGTCGACGTGCACTCGGCGGTCGTCTCCAGCGCGATGGCCGCCCGCGCCGGCATCGAACGCGACCCCGCCTGGACCGGCATGGGAATGTCCGGCTCCGGCTGGTCCGACGCGCCCGTCGACACCGGCCTCGTCACCGCGGACCTGCACCACACGGTGCGCGCCGTCGCCCACACGCTCTCACCCGAACGCCGCACCCGCCTCTACCGCGAGACCCTCGCCGCGTGGGCGGCCCGCGGCATCGTGTCCGTGCACGAGATGAGTGGCGCGCACCTCGACACCCGGGCCGGCCTCGCCGAGCTGTACGCGATGACGACGGACTCGGTCAGCGCGGAAGCCGTCGCCGATCCCGACGCGCCCGCCCTGCCGCACCTGGTCGCCTACCGCGGCGAGCTCTGCCGCACCCCCGACGACGCCCGCGCGCTCCTCGCCGAGCTGCCGTTCCTCACCGGTATCGGCGGGGACCTGAACGTCGACGGCTCCATCGGGTCCCGCACCGCCGCCCTGCGCAGCCCCTACTCCGACCTGCCGCTGGACCCGTCCTCCGCGTCCTTCTCCGGCGCGCTGACCCACGCCGACGGCAGCCCCTGGACCGGCAACCTGTACCTGACCGCCGAGCAGATCGCCCACCACCTGGCCGCCGTCCAGAACGCCCGGGGCCAGGGCGCGGGCGTGCAGGGCGCGTTCCACGTCATCGGGGACCGCGCGATGGACACCATGGTCCTCGGACTCCAGATCGCCGCCCAGCTGACCGGCGACAGCGCGGTACGCGCCGCGCACCACCGCATCGAGCACGGGCTGTTCGTGGACGCGGCGACGCTCGCCGCACTCCTCGCGCAGGGCGTCGGCCTGTCGGTCCAGCCGGCGTTCGACTCGTCCTTCGGCGGCAGCAAGGGCGTCTACGCCACCCGCCTCGGCCCCCTGCGCGCCGGATCCCTCATGCCGTTCGCCGACCTCGCCCAGGCCGGGGTACCGCTCGCGTTCGGGTCCGACACCCCGGTCACCCCCGTGGATCCCTGGCAGGGCGTACGCGCGGCGACCAGCCACGAGGACCCCGACCAGCGCATCTCCGCCGGCGCCGCGTTCCGCGCCCACACCCGCGGCGGCTGGCGCCTCGCCGGCCTCGACCACACGGGCGCCGGGCAGCTGCGTGTCGGCGCGCCCGCGCACCTCGCCGTCTGGCGCGCCGAACGGCTCGGCGTGCAGGCCGCACCCGGCCGCCTCAGCTCCTGGAGCGAGGAGGCCCGCGCGGGCACGCCCCTGCTGCCCGACCTCGCCCCGGACGCCGCCCAACCGGAATGCCTGCACACGATGCGCGACGGCGTCATCCTCCACGACACCTTCTGAGCGCCCGCGCCCGCCCCCGCCGCAACCAAGGGCGGCGGCGGGGGCGGCGGTAGGCTGCGGGCGTGCGTCTGCCCGAGCCGTCCCGGCTGCTGTCCCTGTTCCTCGCGGTGCCCGGCGGCCTCCTCCTCTGGTCCGCGTTCCCCGACGCCGGAGCGTGGCCCGCCGCCTTCGTCGCGGTCGCCGTCCTGTACTGGGCGCTCGGGCGGGACAGCGCCTGGTGGAACTTCCTGATCGGCCTGCTGTTCGGCCTGTCCTTCTTCCTGCCCCACCTGTGGTGGGCGCACGAGTCGACCGAGACCGCGCCCTGGATCGCCATGTCGACGGTCGAAGCCCTGTTCCTCGCGGTGTTCGGCGCGCTGTGGACCTGGGTACGCCGCGCGAGGTTCCTGCGCCGCCGCGGCTGGCGGCTCGCCGCGGCGTTCGCCGTGCTCTACGTCGCGGTGGAGCAGTGGCGCGCCGAGGTTCCGTTCGGCGGGTTCCCCTGGGGCCGCCTCGCGTGGACGATGGCGGGCACCCCCACCGGACGCGCCGCCTGGCTGGGCGGCACCGTCGCCGTGAGCCTGCTCGTCGCGTTCGCGGGCGTGCTGCTCGCCCTGTCCGTGGCCGGCGCGGTCCGCGCGGTCCGGAACACTCAGCGCAGCACACCCGGCCGCGAGGTAGGCCGCGCCGCCGGAGCCCTCGCGCTGGGGGTCGCGGTCGCCGTCGCGCCGCTCGTGCTGCCGCTGGCGATGTCCGCGACCGCCGGTGCCGTCGAGACGCCGGACGGGGCAGAGGTGTACGACGCCGGGAGCGATCTGGCGCAGGACGGGACGCTGTGGGCCGGCGCGGTGCAGGGGAACGTGGGGGAGCCGGGTCTTGGTGCTTTCGCGAACCGGGCGGAGGTGCTGAACAACCATCTGGAGGGCACGTACACGCTGGCGGAGGACTTCGCGGGTGAGCTGGACGTGGTGCTGTGGCCGGAGAACGGCAGCGACCTGGACCCGCAGACGACGCCGGACGTGGCACGGGGGCTGGACGATGCGGCGACGGCGGTGGGGGCGCCCATCCTGGTGGGGGCGCAGGAGTTCCCGGAGTCGGGCGGTCGGTACAACGTCTCGCTGCTGTGGCAGGCGGGCAGCGGTGTGATCGGGCGGTACGCGAAGCAGCATCCGGCGCCGTTCGGTGAGTACATCCCGATGCGGCCGTTCCTGCGGCTGCTGTCGGACCAGGTGGACCGGGTGACGACGGACATGATCGCGGGGGTGAACCCGCCGGTCGTGGAGGTGCCGAGCCGGCTGGGGCAGGGCGGGTACCGGATGGGCACGATCATCTGTTTCGAGGTGGCGTACGACGAGATCGTGCGGGACGCGGTCCTGGAGGGTGCGCAGGTGCTGGTGATCCCGACGAACAACGCGTCGTTCGGGTTCACGGCGGAGTCGACGCAGCAGCTGGCGATGTCGCGGATGCAGGCGATCACGACGGGCCGGGCCGCGGTGCAGATCTCGACGGTGGGTGTGTCGGGGGTGATCACGCCGGACGGCACGGTGGTGCGGCGTACGGGGTTGTTCACGGCTGACGAGTTCGTGACGCACCTGCCGTTGCGGTCCTCGATCACGCCGGCGGTGGCCGCGGGGTACTGGCCGGGCTGGGTGGTCGGTGGTCTGGCGGTGGCCCTGGTCGTGACAGGTCTGATCGGTGGACGTAAGAACCGGCAGGCGCGAAACCGGTAGACGCCAGAACGACCGTCGGGTCCGGACCATGTGGTCCGGACCCGACGGTCGTTCAGCTGCTTTCAGGTACTGCTTTCAAGTGCTGCTCTCAGGCGGAGCGGCGGAGCTTGCCGGCGCGCAGCAGCTCGAGGCGCTCGTCGAGCAGGTCTTCGAGCTCCTTCACCGTGCGGCGCTCCAGGAGCATGTCCCAGTGGGTGCGCTGGGGCTTCGTCGCCTTGGGCTCCGGCTTCTCGGCGTCGCGCAGGAGAGCTTCCTCGCCGCAGCGGCACTCCCAGATCGGGGGTACGTCCGCGTCAGTGGCGAAGGGCAGGATGATGGTGTGGCCATTGGGGCAGTCGTAGTAGGCCTGGAACCGAGGGGCGAAGTCCACGCCCTCGTCGGACTCCATGCTCTTACTACCGATGCTCATACCGCGCAGGGACCGGTCGGGCACGATGTCCTCCAGAGGGTTGTCGGGATTTGGGGCGGAAAAAGGTCCGTAGTGCCAACGCGGGGACCCTCTGTGATGTTCCAGCCGTGATTGCTCAAGCTTTTCGGCCGTCGATTTTCCAGCCGTCTGATCAGGCTACGCGTCGGATGTGCGCTCGCAAGCGCACTCCGGGCAAACTGGGCGCTGATGTGCCCGATCTCACGTGCGTCCCGGCCGGTGGGAGCAGGCTCGGATGGGAACAATCGAGACTAGCAGCAGGTTGAGGCCGACGTGCATGCATCTGCATGAACATCTGGAAGAGCAGCAGCACACAACCTTGGGAGCACAGGCATCATGCAGTTCGGGATCTTCAGTGTCAGCGACGTGACGACGGACCCGACCACGGGACATACCCCGGACGACACCGAACGCGTCAAGGCGATGCTCACCATCGCGAAGCACGCCGACGAGGCGGGCCTGGACGTCTTCGCCACGGGTGAGCACCACAACCCGCCGTTCGTGGCCTCCAGCCCGACCACGATGCTCGGCTACCTCGCGGGCGTGACGAAGAACATCACCCTGTCCACGGCGACGACGCTGATCACGACGAACGACCCGGTCCGGATCGCCGAGGAGTACGCGATGCTCCAGGTCATCTCCGACGGCCGGATGGACCTGATGATGGGCCGCGGTAACACCGGCCCCGTCTACCCGTGGTTCGGGCAGGACATCCGCCAGGGCATCCCGCTCGCGATCGAGAACTACGCGCTCGTGCGCAAGCTGTGGACCGAGGACGTCGTGGACTGGGAGGGCAAGTTCCGCACCCCCTTGCAGGGCTTCACCGCCACCCCGCGCCCGCTGGACGGCGTGCCGCCGTTCGTGTGGCACGGCTCGATCCGCTCCCCCGAGATCGCCGAGCAGGCCGCGTACTACGGTGACGGATTCCTGCACAACAACATCTTCTGGCCGATGAGCCACACCCAGCAGATGATCGCGTTCTACCGGCAAAGGTTCGAGCACTACGGCCACGGCCGCGCCGACCAGGCGATCGTGGGCCTGGGCGGGCAGGCGTTCATCCGCAAGAACAGCCAGGCGGCGTGGGACGAGTTCCGTCCGTACTTCGACAACGCGCCCGTCTACGGGCACGGCCCCTCCATGGAGGACTTCACGCGCGACACCCCGCTGACCGTCGGGTCCCCGCAGCAGGTCATCGACCGGTACGGGTCGTTCATCGACGACGTCGGCTACTACCAGCGCCAGCTCTTCCTCGTCGACCACGCGGGCCTGCCCCTGAAGACGGTCCTGGAGCAGATCGACCTCCTGGCCTCCGACGTCGTGCCGCAGCTGCGCAAGATCGCCGACGCCAAGCGCCCCGCCGACGTCCCGGCCAACCCCCCGACGCACGCCGAGCGGGTCGCCGCGGCCCGCGCGAAGGGTGCGACCGGCGCCACGCACGTCGGTGACGGCGGGGACGAGTACACCGGCACGCTGGCCGAGGAAACACTGGCCGAGGAAACAGAGGTCCTGTCATGACCGACTTCAAGACCGACGGATCGACCCACCGCACGATCGCGGTCGTGCACGCCGGGCTGGGACAGCCCTCCTCCACGCGCCTGCTCGCGGACCGTCTCGCGGACGCCACGGTGCGCGAGCTGGAAGCCCTGGGCCAGGACGTGAGCGTCGAGGTCGTCGAGCTGCGTGACCACGGCCACGCGATCATCGACGCGATGCTCACGGGGTTCCCCACCGGCGACCTCGCCCACGCGATCGACACGATCACCCGGGCCGACGCCGTCATCGCCGTCACCCCGCTGTTCACCACCACGTATTCGGGGCTGTTCAAGTCGTTCGTCGACATCCTCGACAAGGAAGCGCTCACGGGCATGCCCGTCCTACTCGGCGCGACGGGCGGCACACCCCGCCACTCCCTCGCCCTGGAGTACTCGATGCGGCCCCTGTTCACCTACCTGCGGGCCGACGTCGTCACCACATCGGTCTTCGCAGCCACGGACGACTGGGCCCAGGGCGCGGGCACCGGGCACGACGACGGGGGCAGCTCCCTGCCGCAACGCATCGAACGCGCCGGCCGGGCCCTCGCGACCCTCGTGCTCGCCCGCGGCGAGCACACCAAGCCCACCGACCCGTTCGCCACCACCCCGAGCTTCCTGGACATGCTCGGCGGCGACCGGGACAGCAACTGAGGAGCGACCAGGCAGAAGCCCTGGTCGGCAGTCACGCCCGGGGCTTGCATGCCCCGGGCCCGGCGGGGAACATATGGGACAGCGGTCGCCGCTGGTCGTGGCCTGGACGATGGGTGAGGGAGCTGTCATGGCGGACGGTACGGAGAATCAGGTCTCGGACGGTTCGAGCACCAACAGCCCTCAGGGACCGCACGCCCCCTACCTGGAGGCCGACACCGGACGCGTCGCCCGGATAGTGGCGGCGCTGCGCAAGGCCCACGCGGAGCAGGTGGCTGCCGGCTCCACCACGAACACGGGCATGAACACGGGCATGAACACGGGCACGGACACCGCCGAGCTGTCCGATGCTCCCGCACCCCGCCGGGAGACCAGCGGCGTGAGGCCCACCAAGCCGGCCGTACCCACGCTGCGCTGGAACCCGGGCGCCCGTTACCGTGCGTCGCGCCTCGCGGACCGCCCCGTGACGGATGCGCCGCAGGCCGCACCCGTGCCGGCAGCCGTACCTGGCCCGCCGGCACCGGTGCCCGCCCCGCCCGGCCCTCCGGCACTTCCGGCCGCGGGTCCGGTCCCGCCGCCCCCAGCCCTCGCCGGGCGTCTCTTCCGTGGGCCCGCCCGGCGGACCGCCGTCTTCGAACGCGAGATCTGGTACCCCGTCAGCCGGTCGCACGTGCCGCGTGATGTCAGCGAGGCGCTCGTCGCCGCGGTGGAGCGCTATCGCAAGGGCTCCATCTCGACGTCGGGCCTCGTCCGCGCGATCGGTAGGGCGCACGCCGCCTGACCCGGTACAGCCCGCTGGACCGGGCTTTTCCTCCGCGTGCCCAGCGCTTTTCCGCATCGCGGCAATCTCCCTGGCTCGATCGTCGTTGTTCGCCCCCGTACGCCCTTGTCCCGCGTTCGTACAGCGGAGGAACATTTCGTTGCACGAACGAGCACGCGGCATGGGCTCGTGACCGAGTGCACCACGCGCCGCGTCCTGTCCCTCCCTTCAGGGGAGGCGCCGAACGAGGCACCTGGCGGCCGGGACGAGGGAGGGCAGCACCAGTGATGCGACGACAGGTGGGCGCGGCCCTCGGCGTGATCGGCGTGGTCAGCACGATCGGGCTCCTCAGCGGCTGCATGAGCGACCAGGCAGCCGCGGGCTTCACCGCACCCGAGGACTACGAGACGGTCGAGCAGCTCGTGTCGGACGCCGACGTCGTGGCCGTCGTGCAGGCGGGCGACCAGGCGGTCGACGTCGTCGACAAGGTGCCGTACACCCGCACCGAGCTGAAGCTGCGCAAGGTGCTGCTGGGCGTGGTGGCGAAGAACGCGCACCTCGCCGTCACCCAGGTCGGGTCCACGGCGTCACCGCCCGGGGCCGGGCTGGCCGCCGTCCTGCGGGACGGCCACGAGTACGTGGTCGTGCTGCACCGCACCGGGGCGGGGGAGTTCGAGATCGTCGGCCCCGGCGTCTGGCGCGCCGACACGCTGGGTACGAGCCTGACCCTGCACACGACGATGCTGCCCTCCGTCCCCGCGGCCATCCCGCACGTGACCACGCCGTGGGCTCTCGAGGTGGAGCTCGGCGAGGCCGCGGAGTCGCTCGGCACGAGCATCATCGGCAGCCACTGAGCCTGCCCGACCACTGACCCTGCCCACCCCGGCTGGGCCAGACTGGGCGTATGACGCGCAGCCTCGTGCTCACCGCGGACGACGCAGGCACCGACCCCGACGCCGACCGCGAGATCGCCGCCCTGCTGGCCGGCTCGCCCCTGACAGCGACGAGCGTGATCACCGCACACGCCGACGGGGACCCGCCGGGCAGCCTCGAGAACCCGGGCGCGGCGCGTGCCGTGAAGCTGCTCGCCCGCGCGGCACCCGACGTCGCACCCGGTGTGCACGTCGTGCTCCCGGCACCCGCGCCGGTGGGCGGGTTCGACGACGTCGCCGACCGGGTCAGCGACCAGATCGACGCCCTGGCTCGCGCCACGTCCGCCGTCGGCTCGCCCCCGCCCGACCGCCTCGACTCCCACCAGGGCACGCTCTACGGGCTGCTGGGCCGCTCCTACCTTGCCGAGGCGATAGCGGTGTGCGCGCGGCGCGGCCTGGCCCTCCGCCTGCCCCGCGGTCTCGAGCTGTACGGGGACGGCGACCCCCTGCTGGCCACGGGCGTCGTGCGGGAGCGGCACGCGAGCGCCGTGGCGGCGGCCGACGCCGCGGGGGTGCGTCTGCCGCGGGTCATCGCCACGCACCGTGGCGGCGACGCGGAGGCCCGCGACTACGCGGCGTTGCGCGACCACTACCTGCGTCTGTTGGGGCGGCTGCCCGAGGGGACCAGCGAGATCTTCCTGCATCCGGCCCCGGACACGCCGCGCCTGCGGGAGCTGTCGGTGGGGTGGTGGCGCAAGCGGACGTGGGAGCTGCGGCTGCTGGGCGATCCGGTTTTCATCCGGGAGATCGAGCGGCAGGGCATCGACCTGGTCAGCGGGTGGTGAGTAGGCTCGCCGACGTGGACGCCGAGCCTGCGGGGACGTCGCCGATGCGCTACGGCATCGGCATGTTCGGCACCTCGCTGCCGATCAACCTCGTCAAGGGCTCGATGCTCTACGTGTACGTGGAGCTGCTCGGCCTGGACGCCGTCGTCTACGCGGCCGTGTATGCGGTCTACGGGGTGCTCGACGCGCTGGACAACCCGCTGTTCGGGTACCTGTCGGACCGGACGCGGTCGCGGTGGGGGCGGCGTCGGCCGTACCTGGTGACCGGTGCGCTGGTGCTGGCGGTCACGACCGTCGCGCTGTTCTCCGTGCCGGGGCCGGTGGCCGACTCCGCGGTGGGGCTCGCGGTGTGGTTCGCGGTGTTCGCGATCACCACCGAGATGGCCGACTCCCTGATCAACGCGAGCTACGGGGCGCTGCTGCCCGAGCTGTTCACGCAGGAGCGGCGGCGGGCGACGGCGAACGCCGTGCGGCAGGGCGCCCAGCTCATCGCGCTGGTGATCGCGCTGGCGCTGACGCCCGTCCTGGCGCGGAACGTGCTGGGCACCGAGGGTTCGACGGTCGGTTACGGGCGTCTGGCGGTGATCTTCGCGGTGGTGGCGGCGGCCGTGATCCTGTGGACGGCGTTCGGTGTGCGGGAGGATCCCGCGCTCGACGCGGAGCCGAAGCCGCTGTTCTTCCGGTCGGTCCGGCAGATCCTGTCGACGTCGCAGTTCTGGACGGTCGGGATCGTGAACGCCTGCTACGGCTCCGCGATGGCGCTGGTCCTCGGTGGCCTGCAGCTGTACGTGCACCACACGCTGCAGGGCTCGGCCCTGGACGCGAGCATCCTGCAGCTCGTGGTGATCGTGGTGGCGATCGGGATGCTGAGCGTGTGGGCCGCCGTCGTGCGGCGCAAGGGTGCCGCGTGGACGTGGCGGCTCGCGCTGCCGGTCGCGGCCGTCGGGTTCGTGCCCATGTACTTCGCGAACGACCTGCTCACGGGAATCCTCGCCGGGCTCGCGGTCGCCGTCGGCTACTCGGGTGTGCTCGCGACGAACGACCTGGTGATCGCCCGGGTGCTCGACGCCGACGCCGCCCGCCACGGCACGCACCGCAGCGGCCTCTTCCTGGCGTCGTTCGGGGTGCTGGGCCGGCTCAACGGCCTGGTGACGGCCGGGGCGCTGGCATCGCTGGCGCTGTGGTTCGGCTACCGCTCCGGAGCGGACCCCGGGCCTGACCCGGGGCAGGCGTTCCGCGTCTACCTGTCGCTGTACCCGTTCGCGCTGCTCGTGATCGGCACGACGGTGTCGCGGTTCATCAGGCTGCCGGCGGCTCCGGAGGAGACGAGTTCGCCGGAGGCGGGACCTGAGGAGACCGGCTCGCCGGACCCGGGCTCTTCGTACGGGCCGGAGCCCGTCACGCGCTGATCGCCAGCAGCGTGCGGTCGGGGGCCTCCAGCCGGTAGGGCCCGGGCTCGGACGGCGCGGGGAGGACGACCCGGTCGCCGCGCACGCGACGCCGTCGTCCGGTCGCGTCCACGAGCACCGTGCCGTCCGCGTCGACGGCCACCAGGTCGCCGCCCACCCGCACCAGTACGGGCTCGCTCGGCCCGGGGAAGCGGCTGATGGCGGTCCGTCCGTGCCGGACGGCGTCCAGGATCGCCTCTGGCGTGCGGTCCTCGGCGGCGACCCACGTGGTGGGCGTGCCGGGAGGGAAACCCTGGTCGGGCGTGTGGAAGTCGCTGCCGCCCAGCAGGACGGGCCGTTCCGCGCTGCCAGGGGCACCGGCCGCCGCCTGCAGGTACGCCCAGGGGCCCGTCGCCGTCAGGTCGAGGAACCACGAGATGTGCCACAGCTCGAGAAATCCGGTCTGCACGGGATGGAGCCACCCGCAGTCGTCCTGAACGGGGTGGTTCACGGACAGCAGGCCGCCGCGCTCCTCGACGTCGGACAGCCACTGCGCCGCCGGACGCCGGAAGTCCACCCAGCCGATGTCACCGAACGCGTTCGCATGGCCCGCGTGCGTGGTCACCTCCTGGCCCGGCAGGAGGCAGACGTCGTATGCGGCACCCACGCCCGGCAGGTGCGCGTGGTGGGAGACGGTGTTGTGGTCGGTCACCGCGAGGAAGTCCAGGCCCCGGCCCGCCGCGGCCGCGGTGAGCTGGGCGATGCTCAGCGTCCCGTCCGAGTGCGTGGTGTGCGCGTGCAGGTCGCCCGCGAACCAGGTCAGGCCTGCCGGCGCCGGCAGGTCCCGCCCGAGGCGGGTGCGGCCGGCCCCTGCCCTGAAACCGACCCCGCTGCCCGACGGCGGAGGCGGGGCGGGCGGCTCGTCCTCGACCACACCGGCGTCGACCCCCGTGGCGATCGTGACGGTGACGTCGACCGGCTCGGGCGGCAGCCCGTGCAGACCGAGCACCACCGCCCACCGGCCGGGAATCAGCTCGCCGGGCTCGTACCCGGGAGTCGCGGCGCCCGGCGTGATCACGAAGCGGGACCGGGCGCCGCCGGACCACCCGCGCCAGCGTTCCGGGTCGCGGCAGCCCAGGTCGATCACCGCGGCGTCCCGGTCGAAGCCGAGGGTGACCTCCAGTGCGTCGGCGGTGCGGCCGGGCTGGATCTCGAACGGCACCTCGAGGTACCGGTTCTCGATCTGGTCGTCGATCGACAGCCGCAGGCGGCGCTCCTCGCTGGTCACGCCTTGAGCGTAGTGACGTTCTCAGCGCCCGAGGATCTCGGCGAGGAACTCGATGGCCGCCGGGTACGCGTCCTTGCGGTTGGCACGCTTGGCCAGGCCGTGCCCCTCGTCGTCGTACACGCGCAGCTCGTGCCGGATGCCGCGCTCCGCGAGCGCCGCCGCGATCTGTTGTGCCTCGGACAGCGGGACGCGGGGGTCGTTGGCGCCGTGGATCACGAACAGGGGTGCGCGGAGCTGGTCGAGGTAGGTGATGGGGGAGGCGGCGGTGAGGAGTTCGCGGTCGTGCTCGAGGCTGCCGTACTCGCGTTCGCGGGCTGCGCGGCGGTACTCGGAGGTGTTCTCGAGGAAGGTGACGAGCGAGGACATGCCGACGATGTCGACGCCGGCTGCCCAGAGGTCGGGTTGCATGGTGGTGCCGGCCAGGACCATGTAGCCGCCGTAGGAGCCGCCCCAGAGTGCGCTGCGTGCGGGGTCGAGGCCGAGCTCGGGCAGCCAGGCCTGGAGGGCGGCGAGGTCGGCGACGGAGTCGAGCCGCTTGTCGACGTCGTCGAGGCTGACCCAGCGCTTGCCGTACCCGGCGGAGCCGCGGACGTTGGGGACGAGCACGGTGAGGCCTGCGGCGGCGAGCGCCTGGATGATCGGCGAGAAGAGGCGGGCGGCTTCGGCCTCGGGGCCGCCGTGGACGAGGACCACCGAGGCGCCGTCGAGTGCGGCGCCTGTGCTCGTGGCGCCGGTATTTGTGGCGTCGCCACTCATGCCGTCGCCGGTGGGTGTGGGGCGGTACACGAAACAGGGGATCTGTTCGCCGTCCGGGGCGGGGACGCGGTGCACGGTGGGCAGCGAGACGGGGACGCTGTCAGGGACCTCGGCACGTCCGTCGACGACAGTCGTCGCGGCGCCGGTGGCCGCGTCGACGAGGTGGACGGAGCCAGGGTCGCCGGAGGTGGTGAGGTGCATGGCGAAGCGTGAGGAGTCGGGGGCCCAGACGACGGTGGGCACCCCGGCGTCGGGCAGGGCGACGTCGCAGCGGTGGGTGCCGTCGGGTTCGTGCACGGCCAGGGTGGTGACGCCGTCCTGGTGGTGGCCCACGACCATCGCCGTGCCGTCGGGGGAGAGGACCACCTCGAGGTCGTGGTCGTCGGCCTCGACGAGGGTCTGCCAGGCGGTGTCCTCGGGGCTGCCGGTGTCGTCGGAGCTGTTCGCCTCGGCCGGGCGCACACGGACGACGGCGGCGAACTCGCGGTCGTGGTCCGACGCCATGACGAGCGCGTCGTCGTCGTCGGTCCAGGCGACCTGTGCGTGATGGGCGTGCTCGTCCGGGGCCGTGAGGGCGGTGGCGCTGTCTCCGCTGTCGCCCGCGACGAGGATCTGCGTGGAGCGCGGCTGGCTGCTGAGCACCGTGATCGCGACCGAGCGACGGTCGTGGGAGGCGACGGCGGCCGCGAGGTAACCTCCGCCGTCGTACAGGGTGGTCTCGGTTCCCGTCGCCAGGTCGTGGACCACGAGGTCGAAGTCGACGCCGTCGCGCCGGTTCGTCAGGAAGACCACGGAGCCTGCGGAGACGTCGGCGAGGTCGTGCTTGTACTCGGGGTCGTGCACCAGGGGCGCCAGCGCCTCCAGCGAGGCGGGCAGCGTCGCGGTTGCCATGCTGTCGGAGGGCGCCAGGTCGAGCAGGCTGAGCTGTGTCCGCTCGTCACCGCCGTTGTCGTGCTGCACCACCACGAGACGCGTGCCCGGGACGTAGCGGCCGGAGCAGCGGGACGGCAGCGCGGTGAGCTGGGTCCGGGTGCCGTCGGGCGCGATCTCGACGAGCTGCATGCTGCCGGACTCGTCGTTCCCGGCGAGGATCCGGCCCTCGGGATCGACGTCGAACACCGCCCAGGCGGTCAGGTCGAGCAGGGCGTTGATGATCTCTGGCACGGAGGTCACGGGTGCGGAAGTCACTCGAGCAACCTAGCGGGACAGCACGGTCGTTGTCCCCGGCCGGGTGCGGTCGCCGGCGGGATCGTCGTGGCTGGTGGGCTCGTGGGTGGCCCGGAATACGGTTGCACCCGCGCTCGGGCGCAGGCAGGCTGCGGTGACCGCCAGGGGCAGGCGCCCTCGGTGAGCCAATCGTCGAACCAGCCGTCGACCCGGCTGTCGAGCAAGGAGCTGCTGTGCGCCACTCCCAAGCCCCAGTCATCACGGAGGTCTCCGTCGCGGAGGCCAAGGATGGCCCGTACGGTGTGGCCGCCGGACCCGACGGCGCCCTGTGGCTCACCTTCGCGCAGAGCGGTCGCATCGCGCGGCTCAGCCTGGACGGCGAGGTCACGGAGTACGCCCTGGACTCGACCGAGTGCCAGCCCACGGTCATCACCCCCGGTCCCGACGGCGCGCTCTGGTTCACCCGCACCAAGGACCACCGGATAGGCCGCATCACCACCGAGGGCGTCATGCGGTCCTACCCCGTGCCGACGCCGGACAGCGGCCCGTACGGCATCACCGCCGGACCCGACGGCGCCGTGTGGTTCACCGAGATGAGCACCGACAAGGTCGGGCACATCGACGTCGAGGGCCGGGTCACGGAGTTCGACCTACCGCTGACGGGCGCCATGCCCTCGGCGATCACCACCGGGCCGGACGGCGCCCTGTGGTTCACCCTCAACCAGGCGAACGCGATAGGCCGGATCACCGTCCAGGGCGACATCACCGTCCACCCGCTGCCCACCCCCGGCGCGGCGCCGGTAGGCATCACCAGCGACGGAGTCGCCCTGTGGTTCGTCGAAATCATGGCGGGGCAGATCGGCCGCATCACCACCGACGGCGCGATCCAGGAGTTCCCGCTGCCCGACCGCGCGGCCAAGCCCCACGCCATCGTCGCCACCGGCACCGGTGACTGCTGGTTCACGGAATGGGGCGCCAACCGGATCGGCCACATCACCGTGCCGGACGATGTGGCCAACGATGCACCGAAGAGCGCCGGCGGCCACGAGGCGACCGGCAGCGACTCGACCAGCTACGCGGTGACCAGCCATGAGCTCCCCACACCGTCGTCCGAGCCGCACGGCATCACCGTCGGCGCGGACGGAGCACTCTGGGCGGCCCTGGAGATCGGCGCAGTCGCGCGCGTGGCCGCGCCGTAGCGCCGACCGGGTACGGGTCACGCGGCCCTGGGCCACGCGCGGCCCAGCTCGATCCGATGACCGTGCCGGCTGGTGAACGTCCACCGGCCCGGCTGATCCGGGTTCGCGCCGGCCTCCCAGGCCATCGTGATCCCGGTGGTGTCCACCAGCGTGTGGTGATGCCAGCACAACAGCGCCGAGTTCGCGACGGACGTCTCTCCGCCGTCGGCCCAGTGCCGTAGTGCGTGGTGCACCTCGCACCGGCTCGGAGGCTGATCGCACCCGGGGTAGACACAATGCTGGTCTCTCGCGATCACCGCTTTGCGCATCTGGCCTGTCACCGTGCGCTGCGCACGACCGACGTCGATAGCCGTCCCGTCCGCGCCGAACACGACGCGCGTGATCTCCGCATCGCACGTCAGCCGGCGCAGCAGATCACGCGGGACGACGCTGCCCGTCGCCGAAGCGCCGGTGAACGTCGCGGGCTGGGCCGTCAAGGACGTCAGGTCCGCGGGTCGGAGCCCGCCGGTGCCTGTGCGCACCGCTGCTTCGGTGTGCGCGGCTGCTCCCGTGTGCGTGGCGGCGGCTCGGTCCGTGTACCGGATCAGCTCCGTCAGCGAGACCGTGACGTGGACGTGCGGTCGCACCGCGGCACCCGTGCCGACACGACCGTTGTCCAGCACGTCCCGGGCGACGTCGGCCAGGGCCTGCGCACGGCGTTGCGTCGGCGTGCGGTCGTCGCCCGGCGTCGGAGCGCCCATCATCGAGCCGAGCACCGTCGCCAGCAGCTGCCCGTGCTCGTCCGTCAAGAACCCGTTGACGTGCCAGCCACCGAAGGTCGGGGAGACCTCCAGGTGCTCCCGCTCGGTAGCTCTCCGGTATCCGCGGTCGTCCGCGTCCGGGTCGACGACCTGCCCGAACCGCCTCAGCACCCGACGGAACCGCGACGGGTCACAAGCGCCCGCCAGGCCGGTCAGGTATTCCTCGCCGGTGATCGCCGGGGGACCGGGGCTGCCGTCCTCGGTCGAGCTGTCGACGCCCGGCTCCGCAGAGTCCGGCCCCACCGAATCCTGGTTCGTCGGCCCGGTGGTCGCCTCGTCGGTGCTCGCCCCGTCGCCGGTGGGTGAGTCGGAAGCGTGACCGGCCGGCGGGCTGGGAACTACAGCCGGCACCATGCCGGGCGGCAGATCATCCGGCTCGATCGGTGCGGCGAGCGCGGCCTTGCGGGCGTCGCTGGTCGGAGCCACGTCCACCAGTGCGCGGACGTGGTCGGCGCCGATACCGCCCGCGAGCGCCGTGGTGAGGGTGGAGGGCAGGTGGTCGCGCAGCGCTCGGCCGGTCCGGGTCTCACGCTTCGCGGTTGTCGTGCTGACGTTCTCCGTCCGCGCCAGCCAGGCCGAGAAGTTTCGTGCGCCTGTCGTCTGCCACGGGAGCTCCGCCTCGATGACGGGCAGCCAGGTGAGCCGGAGCGTGTCCAGCCGCGTTCCGAGTGCGCGGAGCCGGGGTGCGGCGGACGCAAGACGGGAGGCGGCGACGCCACCTGCCGCGGCGTGCCCGCCGATACCAGCCACCGCGTCGGGACCGGCCGACACGACAAGCTCGTCGGTCAGGGACTCCAGGTCGGTCAGCGCCTCTTCGAAGGTGCGGACTGCGGGCTCCTGACCGGACGGGGGCGGGATCGTGAATGCCATGGTGCGCCGCCTCCGTCCTCGTCTCTTGCGGTTCCCGGTGCGGGTACCTCACCTCTCGATTCTATCGAACGTGTGTACGCATGGTGCGCGCTGTTTGAAATCTGTGGATAACCTTTTAGCCGGCTCAGAGGCGTGAACCGTCAGCTGGAGAGCGGGTGCTGCTCCACGTAGTGCGGGTTGTACATGACCCCGAGGATGTTCCCGAACGGGTCCACCACAGCCGCGGTGACGAAGCCGAGGTCGCCTCGCGGGGTGATCGGCTGGTACTCGGTGGCGCCCAGCTCGATCAGGCGCGCCACCATGCCCTCCAGGTCGTCGACGTGCCAGTACATGAGCGCGCCGCCCGGCGCGGAGGGCAGGCCGGGCGGCGCGAAGGCCCGGCTGACGAGGCCGAGCTCTGCCTCGTTGTCGCCGATCCGGAACTCGGCGTAGGCCAGCGCCCCGTCCGGGCCGGGGCGCTGGAAGTACGGCTCCACCCCGAGCAGCTCGGTGTACCAGGCCGCGGCTGCGGTGACGTCGTCGGCCCAGTAGTTGATGGTGGCAAATCCGCGAAGGTTCATCAGGCCATCACAGCACCACCCACTGACACTCGTGCCCGCCGACGCGCGGGGCCCGCCGCTGGGCAGGGGTGATCTGACGTCGCCGCCTGCCGATCAGCCGCCCGAGCCCCCGGCAGGAACGGTCGACGGGATCGCAGCGGACGCAGCCGCCGCTTCCAGCGCCTCCCGCAGCCCGGCCGCCGTGCCCTCCGCCTGGGCCCGCGCCGCGATCGCCGCCATGCGGGTCTGCTCCGCCTCCGTCGCCTGCTCCCGCGCCGCCGCCAGAGCGTCACGCGATGCGACCAGCTCGCCCTCCAGCCGGGCGACCGACGCGTCTGCGACGGCGCGGGCCGTCTCGGCCGCCGCCTGGTCCCGGTGTGCCTGGGTGGCGTCGGTCCGGGCTGCCTCGAGCGCCTGGCGCACGTCGGCCAGGGACTCCCGCAGCCCGACGGCGGCGCCCTCTGCCTGCGCCCGGGCCGCCTCGGCGTCGGACCGTGCGCGTTCGGCAGCGGCCGTAGCGGCCCGCTCCTGGGCGAGCTCGTCCCGCGCGGCGTCGAGCGCCTGTCGCACGGCGGCCAGGTCGCTCTCCAGCCGGGCCGACGTCGCCACGGCGTCCGCCCGCTCCTTCTCCACCGCGGCACGATCCTCCTCGGCGGACCGCGCCTGCTCGCGCGCCGACTCCAGCACCGCACGGAACTGCGCGAGCTCCGCGTCAGCCTCGTCCACTCGCGCGGCCAGCGCATCCGCCTCGCCGACGACGGCGGTCAGCGCCTCGTCCTGCGCGGCGGCCGCTGCCTCGTGCTCGGACCGCGCCACCTCGACGGCCGCACCCCACAGCGCGTCGAGGCCACGCTCCACCAGCGCGGTGACCGCCGCCGGCAGCTCGGGGAGCGCCTGCCGCGCTTCGTTCTCCGCGGCTCTGCTGTCTCGCCACTCCCGCAGGTACTTCGTCGCCGCCGCGTTGGAGCAGCCCGCGCGCTCGCGCACGTTCGTCACCGTGACGGCAGCACCCTCCGCCGTCAGCGCCTCGGCTGCCTGGAAGACCCGTTCCTTGTCCCGCACGTTGATCCCCGATCCATCAGTCATTCCGGCCCACAGTTTCGCGCACAGTTTTCGCGCTCGTAGTAGTACGAGTAGTGCGACAATACTACTACTACTTCTCGTCCCACAAAGTACGCACCCGCTTTCCTGAAGCGGGTGCGTACTGGACCTAGAAATGGCTAGATATCAACGATCTGAAGCCGCTTGGAGGGCTCGAAAGTCAGCGCGAAGAGCACATAGTGAGCACCGAATGCCGCGACTCTGCGCTGCGGAACGCGCGCTCCGTCGCTACCGGCGCGCCGAGCTCCGCCGACGAACCGCCGAGCCGGCGCTCAGCGCTCCTGGGCATCCTTGACGAACACGATCCCGTCAAGGGCCGCGAGCTGTGCCGGGTCAAGCGGGGCGTACCCGAACCAGGGGGACACGCGAGCGTCCGGCAGACGTTCCCCGAGCGAGGCGGCCAGCCGGCCTGCGTCGACCAGGTGGTGATCGCCGGGCAGCGCGTACAGCAGGCCCTCCACGCTGTCCGACGGCGGAGCGTCCACACCCCGGTGCCGGATGGTGCCGACGGCCGTGGCCAGGAAGGCGTATCCCGCGCCGAGCTCGGCGTCGACCAGCGCCCCGGCGCCCCACCACTCCAGCCTCGGGTAGTCCCACATACGCATGGTGCTCGGGGTGCGCTGCAGATGGCTGTTGTGGGCGCTCACCAGCACCGGACCCCGCTCGGCCAGAGCGAGCAGGTTGGCGGCGATCATCGCGTCCCGCACGCCGAGCAGCCAGGTCATGCGACCCGGGGAGGTGTCCGCCATCCAGAAGTGGTAGCGCAGCAGGCCCGTCGCGGTACGCCCGTACAGGCGGGCCCGCTCCCACTCGGCCGCGGTGGACGCGGCGATCAGCCCAGGCGTGTGCGCGCCGAGCAGCGCCGCGAGGTCGTCAGCGATGAGCCGCAGCTCCCTCGCCTCCGCCGACTGCCCCACGGAACGGGAGGGATCCATCATCGCGGCGGGTTCGGTCCATCGGTCGTCGGGGCCGATGAAGCTGTCGAGGGCGTCGTCGGAGCAGGGGAGGAGGCCCGTGCCAAGCCGCTCCGCCAGGAATCCGTGCAGCGCGGTCAGGGCTTGCCGAGGGCTCGCGGCGCCCGTGATCTCGAGCGGGCCGTCGACGCCCGCGAACCGGATCCGGTCGGACGCCGGCCGGCCCGCGTTGAAGGTGCGCATCCAGCGCACCAGCTCGCGGTTGCCGGGGAACGCACCCCACTCGTGGCTGAAGCCGCGTGCCATCACGTCGTCGAGCTCGTCGTCACCAGCGGTGCCGTCGAGATCGGTGACGTAGTCGTCCACGAGCAGGCCCGTCAGGCAGTCGCTCTCCAGAGCGAAGGTCCGATAGCCCTCCTCCTCCACGAGCTGCCGGAAGAGCTCGTTGCGCACGGCGTGCAGGGTGCTCTCGCCGTGGGCGGGCTCGCCCAGCGCGAGGATGCGCGGGCGGGCCGGGAGTAGCCCCATGACCGCTGCGGAGTTGACGGTACGGATGGTCTCCTTGAGGTCTGTCGTCATTCCCTCAAAGGTATCGTTGAAGGCTCGGTTGAAACTTCTGCCTGAGTTAGGAGTACGGATGGGCTCGAACCCTCAAAACGGCGTTCGCCTCAGGCCCGTCGATCTGGCACGTGAGCACGGCCTGTCCACCCAGGCGATCAGGAACTACGAGGACGCGGGGGTACTCCCGGCCGCCGTCCGCACGCCGACCGGCTATCGCACCTACACCCCGCTGCACGCGCGTGCCCTGCGCGCGTTCCTCGCCCTGATCCCGGGCCACGGCCACCAGACCGCGACGGCGATCATGCGAGCGGTGAACGACGGCGACACCGCCACCGCACTCCGCCTCGTCGACGAGAGCCACGTCCAGCTTCTCGACGATCGCCGGACGCTCCAGGCGGTCGAGAGCGCCCTGCGTGACCTGGATCCCGCCGACTCAGCGACGGGTACAGCAACCGGCACAGAGACCGGCACAGCGACCCGCCCCACGTCAGCGACCCGCACCGGACCGCGCGAGACGTTCATCGGCCCGCTCGCCGCACAGCTCCGGATCCGGCCCGCGACGCTGCGGACCTGGGAGCGCGCAGGCCTGGTGCGCCCGCGCCGCGACCCGCAGACCGGTTACCGCGTCTACGACGAGGCAGCCGTGCGAGACGCCAGGCTGACCCACCAGCTCCGGCGCGGCGGCTACCTCCTGGAGCAGATCGCTCCTCTGATCGCCCAGGTGCGCTCCGCCGGCGGGCTCGAGCCCCTCGAAGCCACGCTGCACGGCTGGAACGCCCGGCTGACCGCGCGCGGTCGGGCGATGCTGACCGGCGCCGCTGCGCTGGAGGCGTACCTCCAGCGCAGCTGATGAGACCTGGGCAGCTCGTCAACCGGGCAGGTCCTCAGCGCCGGACCGGCGCACTGCTCGGCCGCATCCTGGCCGGCCACCACGTGCGCTCGCCGAGCAGCGTGATCACGGACGGCAGGACGAGCGCGCGCAGCACTATCGCGTCGAAGAGGACGGCGACGGTGAGCCCCACGGCCATCTGCTTCATCTCGATCCGGTCGAAGAACAGGAAGCTGCCGAAGATCGACACCATGATGACGGCGGCGCTCGTCACCACGCTCGCGGACCCGGCGATGCCCTCCACCACCGCCTGCTGGGTGGGCACTCCGCGACGTGCGGCCTCCCGGATCCGGCTGACGACGAAGATCTGGTAGTCCGTGGACAGTCCCACCAGGATCGCGACGACCATCAGCGGGGTGCGCGAACCGACGAAGCCCACCGACTCGAACCCGAGCAGGCTCTCCGCCCAGGTGCCCTGGAAGACCAGGGTCAGCACACCCCAGGACACGAGCACCGCGGCCAGGTTGAGCACCACCCCCAGCAGCGCCAGGGGCACGGAGCGGAACACGACGAACATGATGACGAGCGTGGTCAGGGACACGAACCCGATCACCCAGGGCAGCCGCTCCGCCTGGTGGGCTGCGTAGTCGGCACCACGGGCGACATCGCCCGAGACCGCGATCTGCGTACCGGCCCCCACCGCTTCGGGGATCAGTTCCGTGCGCAGGTGTTCCAGCGAGCGCTGTGCCTCGGCGGAGTTCTCGCCGAACGGGACCGGGAGCCGCAGCAGCGCCGTCCTGCCGTCGTCGGCGGCCACTACCTCGGGTGTCGGGTCCTGCGCGAAGAGCGCGTCGCCCCTCGTCCGGTCGGCGAGGCTCTGCAGCGGTGCGGCGGGGTCGTCCCCGCGGGCGAGCACGAGGTGTGCGGGCCCCTGGGACGGGAACGCACCGGTCAGCCGGTCGTAGGCGGCCACCGACGGCAGGGTGTCGGGGAACGTCTCCGCACCCTCGGTGCCCAGCCGCATGGTCAGCGCGGGCGCCGCCAGTGCGCCCGTGACGGCGACACCGACCAGGAGCGTGACGAGAGGACGGCGCACCACCGGACGGAGCGCCGCGGTCCACACCGCGTTCTCGCCGCGGCCCGCACCGGAGCCGGCACGACGCCGCTCACGAAACCCGCGGTCGATCCGGTCGCCCAGCAGGGCGAGCAGCGCGGGCAGCACTGTCAGGGAGCCGACCACCGCGAGCGCCGTCACCAGGATCGCTCCGGTGGCGACGGAGGAGAAGATGACGTCGTCGGCGAGGTAGAGCCCGCCGAGTGCGAGCACGACGGCGATACCGGACCCGAGGACGGCGCGGCCGGACGTGGCCGCCGCTGCCTCGATGGCTGCCGTGCGGTCGAGGTGGCCTGTGGCGGAGTGGTCCGGGTGCGTGCGTTCCTCGCGGATCCGCTTGAGGTAGAACAGCGAGTAGTCGACGCCGACGGCCATGCCCAGCAGGAAGATCACGCTCATCGCCGCGCCGCCCGCGTCGGGGAACACCCAGGACGCCAGGCTGTAGAGCCCGACTGCTCCCGTGAAGGCGGTGAGGGCGAGGAGGATCGGGATGCCGGCGGCGAGCACGGTGCCGAACACGACCAGGAGGATCACGAAGGTCACCGGGAGGCTGATCGCCTCGGTGCGCAGCAGGTTCTGGCCCAGCGACTCGTCGACCTCGTTGGACATCGATGCGCTGCCGGTCTGCTCGACGGTCACGTCGGTGTGCGCCGCCTGGGCGGCCGCGGTCTGTTCGAGGAGGGTCGCGACGTCGTCCTCCGCTGTCTCGTTGTCCCCGCGGAGGGTGATGTCGACGAGCAGTGCGGTCCGGTCGGCGGACCAGGCGGGTTCTGCCACGGAGGCGACGGCGGGGAGGGCCGCCATGCGGCGTCGCACGTCGTCGGCGGCGCTCGTCGCGGCTGCCTCGTCGAGCTGGTCGCCGCCGTCGGCCGTGATGAGTACCTGTTCGGTGGGTGCGGGCGTGAGCCCGCTGGAGTCGGCCATGGATTCCGCGCGCCCGGCCTCGCCGACCCAGAAGTCCTCGATGGTCCCCGAATTGGTGCCGACGGCGGTGCCCGCGCCGAGGCAGAGCACCACGAGGAGCAGCCACCCGACCACCGCGCGCCAGGGATGGGTGGCGCACCACCGGGCCACGCGCACCGTGACTGACTGTGTCCCGTTCGACATGACGGGTCCTTCCAGGTTGGACGATGATCCTGACCCGAGCAGCGTCGCTGGTCAGGGGGTGTCGTCCGCACTGGTGCACACCCACGGCGCGCCGGGGGCCTGCCCCCGTGGTGCAGGTCGGGTCTTCCCCCGGACGGGGGGAGACAGGTCATCCGCCGGTGCGCAGCCGCGCCGCCTGCTTCATGAGGTGGGTCCGCTCGAACAGGCTCGTCGCCTTGTCGGCGGCGATCGTGTAGTGCCGGATCGCCCGGGCGGCGTCGTCCGCGCGCTCGTACAGGTGGGCGGCTACCGCGTCCCAGCGCGCGAGCTTCGGGTCGACGTCGGCCAGGACGGCCAGTCCTGCACGTGGGCCGTCGACCTGGCCGACGGCGACCGCCCGGTTCAGGGCGACGACCGGGCTGTCCGCGAGCCGGGTGAGCTCGTCGTACCACTCGAGGATCTGTGTCCAGTCGGTCTCCTCGGCGGTGGGCGCGTCGTCGTGCAGCGCAGCGATCGCGGCCTGTGCCTGGTACGGCCCGAGCCGGTCGGCGGCCAGGGCCGCCTGCAGGACGTCGACGCCCTCGGCGATCATCGCCGTGTCCCACAGCGACCGGTCCTGCTGGTCGAGGGGGATGAGCTCGCCCGAGGAGTTGTACCGGGCGGCCCGCCGGGCGTGGTGCAGGAGCATCAGGGCGAGCAGGCCGTGGACCTCGGGGTCCGCGACGTCTCCGGCGTCCCGGGAGACGGCCGTAACGAGCTGGCGTGTCAGCCGGATCGCCTCGTCAGCGAGCGAGATCTCGCCGGTGAAGCCCTCGTTGAAGATCAGGTACAGCACGTGCAGCACGGCCCGGACGTCGCCAGGGGTGTCGAACCGTTCACCGGTGATGGTGCGCTTGGCCCGGGAGATGCGCTGCGCCATGGTGGCCTCGGGCACGAGGAACGCGCGGGCGATCTGCGCGGTGGTGAGCCCGCCGACGGCGCGCAGCGTCAGCGCGATGGCCGACGCCGGGCTGAGCGCCGGATGGCAGCACCGGCTCAGCAGGAGCAGCGTGTCGTCCGACTGCTCGGTAGGGCCGGGCGCGGGCTCGTCGTGCACACGTTCCTCCCGCCGTCGTCGGGCCGCCTCGGCGCGCTGGGCGTCGATCAGCTTGCGGCCGGCGACGCGCAGGAGCCAGGCCTTCGGCTCGTCCGGGAGGCTTTCGGGCCAGTGGCGCACCGCCGCGATCAGGGCCTCCTGCACCGCGTCCTCGGCCGTCGCGAAGTCTGCTCCGCGACGGACGAGGACGCCCAGGACCTGCGGCGCCAGCGTCCGCATCAGCTCGTCCATCTGGCCGTCGTCCACCCGGTCCTCGTGCACGCTCCTGGTCCCGACCTACTCGGCGGATGCCTGCAGCTCGGCGAAGAACGGCCGCACCTCGAGCCACTCGTGGATCGGGCGCCCGCCCTGGCCAGGTGCCGCGGAGAGCTCGGCCGCCGCCTCGTAGGCCCGCTCCTGGGACTCGACGTCGATGATCATGAAGCCCGCGATCAGGTCCTTGGTCTCCGCGAACGGCCCGTCGGTCACCGGGGGCCGGCCTTCGCCGTCGTACCGGACGAACGTGCCCTCCGGCAGGAGCGCGCCCTCGCTGACGAACTCACCGCGCTCGGTCAGCTTCTCGGCGAACCGGCTCATGTAGTCGATGTGCGCGGTGATCTCCTCGGGCGTCCACTGGTCCATCATGACCTCGGTGCCGGGGACGGGCGCGGGGCCGTTGTGCCGGTAGTGCTTGAGCAGCAGGTACTTCGCCATGGTGTTCTCCCTGGTCGGGGGCCCGTCGCTGGGCCCTTCCGTCGTGGGCGCGGTGCGCGCCCTCGCCCCTGGGACGGAGCCGGTCGCACGTTCTCGACATCAGGATCCCGGATTCGCGAGAACTTGTGCGGCAAGTTCTCTTCGGGGCAGGGCAGGGCAGGGCAGGGCAGGGCAGGGTCAGCCCGTCGCCCAGGCCCGCGCGGAGCCGATCGCGGTGACGTTCGCGGGTGTGTCCGAGTCCGTGGACGTGGATGGTCCAGAGGCTTCGAACGACGTCGCCTGGAACGCCGCGCTCATCGTGTCGCCCAGCGCGTCGAGGTCGTCCTCGAACAGGCCCGCGTAGGTGGACAGGGTCAGCACCGGCGACTCGTGCCCGAGCATGCGCTGCACCGCCTTGACCGTCGCCCCGCCCGAGATGGCGAGGGACGCGGCGGTGTGGCGCAGGTCGTGCAGGGTGAGGGTGTCGAAGTCCTCGGCGCCCGGCCCCACCGTCGTGCCCGACAGCGCGGTGAGCAGCCTGGTGCGGCTCACCTTCTCGCCGCGGGTCCCCTCCCGGCGCGTCCGGTCGGCGTCGGCCACCACCGACCAGGTCGCCGGGTCGCAGACGCCGGTCGGGTCGAGCCCGGCCTCGGACTGGAGCCGGCGGACCGCGGCGACCACACCGTCGTCGTACAGGCCGGAGGGGCGCAGGCCGAGGGCCTCGCGCAGCGTGCGGACCGCACGGCCGGCCGCGAGGACGGCGGGCCGGAACGCCGACCGGTCGAAGCTCTCCCGGCGCAGGGGGCCGCCCCGGGTCCCGGTGAACAGCAGGTCGGCGGGAGTCCGGCCCGCGGCCTGCGCGGCGACGTCGGCGACGAGGATCGCGGGCAGCGGGACCTCGCGCCGGGCGTGGGTCTTGGTGTCGCCGAGCAGGAGCGTGCCGTCGTCGAGGCGGGTGTAGGCCTTGCTGACGCGCACGCGGCGGCGCAGCGGGTCGACGTCGGCCACCGTGAGCGCGCTGACCTCGCCCCAGCGCAGACCGGTCAGCGCCGTCAGCAGCACGAGGGTGCGGGCCTGCGGCGTCCTGGTGGCGTCCGCCACGCGGCGCAGCTGCTCGTGCGAGAGGTAGCGATGCGGCTTGGTCTTCGGCGCTCGCGGCAGGGCGGGCACCTTGCCGGACGGCGTCCGTGCGGGGTTGGTGCGCAGGCGCCGCGCGTCGACGGCGGCGTCGAGCAGGGCCACGAGCAGGCGGGCCGCGTCCCGGCGCCGGGCCGGCGAGGCGGTCTCGCCGGTGGTGGGCGACGTCATCGTCGCGGCCCAGCGGGCGACGTCCTCGTGCATGACCTGCCGCAGCGGCCGGTCACCGAACGTGGGCGCGACCAGGGACCGGAAGCGCTCGCGCTCGGCCTCGATGGTCCGGGGCGCACGGTCGACGCGGGACTCCTGCCAGATCGCGAACCACTCGGCGACGGTGACCCGGCCGGCGCCCGGGTCCACCCACTCGCCGTGCTTGCCCGCCTCCTCCTGACGCCTCGCCTCCGCGAGCGCCTCGCGCTTGGCGGCGAAGCGGCGGGTGCTGCGCAGGCGCCCGTCGACGCGGTAGCGGCCGACGTGGCCGGTGCGGCCCTCGGAGTCGGTGCGCTGCTCGGTGTAGGCCACGTGGGCAGCGTAGTGGCGGCGTCGGGTGCGGTCACGGCTGCCGCGCTGTCGTGTGGTCCACCAGGTTGTGGTCCTCGAGATTCCGCAGCCGCCGCACGGGGCTGGCCGCGAGGATGGCGGGGGCGGCGAGCAGCACGAAGGCGGAGCCCAGGAGCACGGTGCGAGCTCCTGCGGCCTCGGCCACCGCGCCGGCCAGCAGGCCGCCCAGGGGGATGCAGCCCCAGGACACGAACCGCACGGTGCCCATGACGCGGGACAGGAGCTCGGGCGGGCTCGCGACCTGCCGGTAGGTCCGGGTGACCACGCTCCCGGGGACCACGCTGGCCGCGAAGAGGACGTTGCCGACGGCGAACCACGCCCAGCCCCAGTGACCCGTGCCCGCGGGCAGGAGCAGCGCCCCCGCGAACCCGAAGAACCCCACGAGCAGCACGACGCGGGCCGACCCGAACCGCCGCACGAGCCAGGGTGTGGCGCCGGCAGCGAGCAGCGCGCCCAGCCCGCCGGTCGCCAGCAGCAGCCCGACGACGGCCGCCGGTGCGTGCAGCTCGCGGACGAGGTAGATGGCGAACAGGGCGTGCTGGGCGCCGCAGACGGTGTTGACCACGCACGCCCACCAGGTGCACGGCGCCATGACGGGGTGTGCGGTGACGAACCGCCAGCCCTCGGCGATCCTGCGGTGCACGGGGGTGGGGTCGTCCGCGCCCGGCTGGTGTCGTTCGGGCAGGGTGCGCAGCAGGACGGCGGAGACGACGTAGGACACCGCGTCGAGCAGCAGCGCGGGCACGGCGCCCGCGAGCTGGACCACCAGCCCGCCGAGTGACGGACCGCCGAGCTCGGTCACGGCGTGGGTCCCGGACATCAGGGAGTTGCGGCCGGTGAGCTGGTCGCGGGGCACCACGGAGGTGATGAACGTCGTGTTGGCGCTGAAGAAGAGCACCTCGGCGAAGTTCAGCGTCAGCGCCACCAGGAACAGCTGCGCCAGGGTGAGGTGTCCGGCCCACCACGTCAGGGGGACGGACAGGATCGCGGCGGCCCGCACGAGGTCGGTGACGACCTGGGTGGCGCGCAGCGGCCAGCGCTGCACGATGGCGCCGGCCGGCAGCCCGATGACGATCCAGGCCAGGTAGGACGCCGCGGCCAGGAGCCCGGTCTCGAACGGTCCGGCGTCGAGCACGAGCACGGCGGTCAGGGGCAGGGCGATCGCCGTGACCGCCGAACCCATGTTGCTGGTGGTCGTGGCCGCCCAGTAGGTCCAGAAGCTGCGGGTGGCGGTCGGGGCCGTCGTCGTCATGGTGTACCTCCACGTGAGGGTAGTCAGTTCCAAATTGGAACTGACTGGCGGTAGAGTGGCAGACGACGGGGCAAGAGAGCAACGCGGCGGAGCGCCGGCGTACGAGAGGATGGCCGCATGCGCAAGGAGGACCTGGCCGACGCCGACTGCGGCATCGCGCAGTCGCTCGGCGTCGTGGGCGACTGGCAGAGCCTGCTGATCGTGCGCGAGGCGGCCGCCGGCGTCTCACGCTTCGAGGCGTTCACGCACGAGCTCGGGCTCAGCAGGCGCGCCCTGACCGAGCGGTTGGGCCGGCTGGTCGAGGACGGGGTCCTGGAGCGGCTGCAGTACTCCGAGCACCCGCCCCGGTTCGACTACCGGCTCACCCGGCGCGGCGAGGGCCTTCTCCCGGTCCTCGTCGCGCTCCAGGAGTGGGGGACACGCTTCGTGATGGGCGACGGCGCCGTCTCGGGCGCGGTGAGCGACGCCGAGTCCGGCCGCGTGCACGGCCTCCTGGGCACACGCGTGCCGGACGTCGCACTGACGGCCCACGACGGCAGCACGGTCACCCTCGCCGACGCCGACCGGTGGACCGTCCTGTTCTTCTTCCCCGGCGCCTACGCCCCCGAGACGAACGGCTACCCCGACGGCTGGGGCGACATCCCCGGCACCCGGGGCTGCACGCTCGAGTGCCGCACCTACGCCGCGCGCAGCGCAGCCCTCGCCGACGCCGGCGCGCGCGTGCTCGGGGTCTCCACGCAGCGGCCCGACCAGCTGGCCGCCTTCGCCGCGCACGCTCAGCTGCCCTACCTGCTGGCCTCGGACCAGGACGGCCTGGCCGCGTCCGCCCTGCGCCTGCCGGTGTTCCGGGCCGGCGGCGCCGACCGGCTCAAACGGACCACGCTGCTGATCGCACCCGACGGCACGGTGCGCGACGTCCAGGCGCCCGTGACGGATCCCGCCGGATCCGTGGAGGAGATGCTCGCCGCCGTCAGATCACACGAGCCTGGCCGGTCAGGACGTTCCACCCGAGCCGTCCGCCGAACGCAAGCAGCACCACCCCCGTCACCCGGTCGGTGACCCGCGCGATCGCACGCCCGGACAGCCAGCGCTGCGCCAGGGCGGCAGCGTTGATCAGCAGGGCCAGCCACACGAACCCGAGGACGTCGTGCTCGACCGCGAGCAGCAGACCCATGAGCAGGTGCGGCACGTCGTCGGGCAGGAACTGGGGGATGGTCGCGAGGTAGAAGACGCCGACCTTCGGATTGAGCAGGTTCGTCGTGGCGCCCACCGCGAACGACCGCCAGGCGGACCGTGGCCCGCCCTGGTCGTCACCAGGGATGTCCGCGCCGCCCGGCGCCTCACCCCGGAGGGCGACAGCGGGCAGCGCGTCGTAGCGGCCCGGGCGGAAGCTGGACCACAGCATCTGCCCGCCGAGCAGGAGGAGGTAGCCGGCTCCCGCGAGGGTGAGCGCGCGGTACGCGGTCGCGGAGGCGGCGAGCACCGCCGTCGCTCCCACCGCGGCGGCCACTCCCCAGACCAGGACGCCCGCGTTGATGCCGAGCGCCGTCGCGTAGGCGTGCCTGCGGCCGCTCACGACGGCGGTGCGCAGCACGAGCGCGCTGTCCAGGCCAGGCATGACCGTCAGCGGGATCGCGACCAGCGCGAACAGGAGCATCGCCTCGAGCACCGTCACGGGCCGGAGGCTACCCATGCCTGCCCGAACCGGGAAGGCCCGAACCGGGAAGGCCCGGCCAGCCGGTAGTTTGGGAACATGCGCGTTCTCGTCTCGGGTGGAGCCGGCTACATCGGCTCACACACCGTCCTCGCCCTGGTAGCCGCCGGTCATGACGTCGTGGTCGTCGACGACTTCTCCAACTCCAAGCCCACCGTGCAGGGTCGCCTGGAGGCGCTCGCGGGCCGTGCGATCCCGGTCCACGCGTTCAACCTGACCGACATCGACAAGACCGAGGCGCTGTTCGCGCACGAGCAGATCGACGCCGTCATCCACTTCGCCGGGTACAAGGCGGTGGGGGAGTCGATGACGAAGCCGCTCGAGTACTACCGCAACAACCTGGACTCCACGTTCGCCCTGGCCGCGGCCATGACGAAGTACGGCGTGCGGAAGCTGGTGTTCTCGTCGTCGGCCACGGTGTACGGCGAGAAGGCCCCGGTGCCGTACCGGGAGGACTACGAGTACCTGTCGTCCTCGTCTCCGTACGGGCAGACCAAGGTCATGATCGAGCGGGTCCTGTCGGACATCGCGCAGATCTCCGAGGGCTGGAAGGTGGCGCTCCTGCGGTACTTCAACCCGGTCGGCGCGCACGAGAGCGGCGACATCGGCGAGGACCCGCAGGGCATCCCGAACAACCTGATGCCGTTCATCGCGCAGGTCGCCGTGGGGCGCCGGGACAAGCTGACGGTGTTCGGCAACGACTACCCGACGGCCGACGGCACGGCCGAGCGTGACTACCTGCACGTCACCGACCTCGCGGCCGGGCACGTGGCGGCGCTCGAGCACCTGGACGACATGAAGGAGCCGGCGCGCGCGTTCAACCTCGGCACCGGTACGGGGACGTCGGTCCTGGAGCTGCTCAAGGCGTTCGAGCGGGCCGTCGGCCGTGAGCTGCCCTACGAGATCGGCCCGCGCCGGGCCGGTGACCTGCCCGCGTTCTGGGCGGACCCGACCCGCGCGAACACCGAGCTCGGCTGGCACGCGACCAGGACGATCGACGACATGTGCGCCGACACCTGGCGCTGGCAGTCCAAGAACCCGAAGGGTTTCCCGGACGCCTGACCGGGCGGGCCCGGCGTCAGACCACCGGGTTGCCGATGGGCGGGGTCTCCAGCCGGTCGAACTCGAGCTGGGGTACCTCGCCGTCGAGGTCCTGCGCCCGGCCCAGCCGGGGAGCAGGATGCGGGTTCGGCAGCGCGCCCGATCGCAGGATCGGGCGCTCGCGGGCCACCCGGTCGAGCATCGACTGGTCGAGCGTGGGCCGCTCGTTCGTCGGCAGGTCGTGCGACGACGCCGGACGCGCGGTCCGGTCCACCGGCTCCGCGTGTGCCTCCTCGAAGGCCCGCACGATCGACCAGGGGAGCCGGATGTAGCCCTCGACGTCGAACCCGTTGGCTATGGCCCAGGCCCGCATCTGGGCCGGCGTCGCCACGCTGCGTCCGTTGGTGGGCTTCTTGGCCCCCGTGTCGTCGTCCAGCTTGGGGAACTCGACGGGGGTGGCCTCGACGATCGGCTCGATCACCGCGTCCCGGGGGCAGCCGATCGTGTCCGCGACCCGCCACAGCTCCTGCCGGGCCTCCAGGTGGTACCGGTCGGCGGCGATCGCCTGGCGCACCAGCGCGTCGAAGAACTTCCTGCGGATGTCGGCGGCGGCCTCGGGCGTGAGCCGGTAGAGCGGCTCCGCGTCGGCGAGCCCCGCGGACGTCTCCGGCGTGAGGCGCCCGTCCTGCAGCAGCTCCGCGACGAGCGCCAGGTACCCGTGGGTGTGCACGTCGGCGACGGCGGAGATCGCGTCGGCCAGCGGCTGTCCCCCCAGGGTCGTGAGGATGCCGGGGCCCCGGCGGCCAGGCCACGGGCGGGGCGGCTCGGCCGCCCGGCTGGGCGCCGCCGGCCAGGGGTACACCCAGGCCCGCAGCGTGACCTGCAGCAGCTCCGGCAGGTCGGACGTCCCGTTCCCGCTCTGCAGGAACCGGCTCAGCAGCCCCGCGGTGGCGCGGGCCTCGTTCACGGGGCTCGTGTTCGGCGGGACGCCGCCGCCGTCGAACGGGACCCCTGCGGCGGTGCAGCAGTCCGAGAGCCGCCGGTGCACCAGGCCCGGCAGGTAGTGGTAGCTCGCGTCCACCGTCGTGAGCTGCGCGAACGCGGGCAGCTGCCAGCCCAGGTGGGACAGCTCGGCCCGCAGCACCTCGATGCCGAGCCGGCCGTTGTGGGTGATGATCGCCATCTGCGAGAGGCGCTCGCGCAGGGTGGCGGCGACGTCGGCGAGCGCGATCCACGCCCCGTCCGGGTGCAGGACCGCCGACCACTCGTCGACGACCGCACCTCGCTCGTCGACCCGCACGACGGCGATCTCCCGCAAGCGCGCCCGAGCCACCCGGATGCCGGTGATCCGAGTCGACACCGCTGCGTAGGCGGGCTTGCCTACGCGTTCGTCCCTCGCCATGCGCGTCCTTTCTCGACAGCCGTGCCGCCAGTGGCGCTACGACGCGCCACAGGGTGCCATCAGCGCGGGAGTCCTGAAAGTGGAGATCGTACGAATATGTCGGATTTTGTGAAAATCACTACCAAAGATAGCGGACCGCCCCCTGATTATTAACACTTGTGGTGGGTGTTTGGCCACCGTCTGGGGTGGGTCAAAAGGGGAGGTCATGGTGTTGTCGAAGCTCTCGATCATGGACTGGCGCGCGATCGCCGCGCTCGGTTTCGCTCTTCCGTACGTTGCTCTGACGCTCTTCGGGGGTCGGTTCGGCTGGTCCGCACCGACCGGTTCCGACGCTCTGACCAGCCCAATCACCATTGTGACACTCGGTTGCCTCCTTGCAGGGGCCGCCCTGGCGCTGGCTCCTGTCCTGCAGGACGGGAACTATCCGGTCCTCAACATCCTTGTTGGCGGAGCCATGTTGCTCGGATTCGGCTGGGCCGTCCTCGTACTGGCTCAGGCGAAGTATGGCTGCGACCCGGTGAATCTGCTTCCCGGATGTGGGTGATCTTTTGAAAATGCGTGCCAACACCTCCGTCATGCAGTTTTCTCGTGCCGGTTCCGGTGTCTTCGGGACAGAATGCGAACGTGTTCCAGCGACCCGCTAACCACCGGCTCGCCAGCCGCGAGCTCGTCGCTCTCGGCACGGCGAGCCAGGTGCCCACCAGGACCCGCAACCACAACGGCTACGCGCTGTTCTGGGACGACGAGGTGATCCTGTTCGATCCTGGTGAGGGCACCCAGCGCCAGATGCTGCACGCGGGCGTCTCCGCGACCGCCCTGACGCGGATAGCGATCACCCACCTGCACGGCGACCACAGCCTCGGCCTGGCCGGGGTCGTGCAGCGCATCAGCCTCGACGGCGTGCCGCACACCGTGCCCGTCACGTTCCCGGCGTCCGGCAGGCGCTGGGTCGAGGCGCTGTGCGACTCCACCGCGTACTACCACCAGGAGCACCTCGCGCTGCAAGGCCTGTCGCACGACGGCGTCGTGCCGCGCGTGCCGGGGGAGGTGCACGGGCCCGCGGTCCTGCGGGCAGCCCGCCTCGACCACTCCCTGGAGGCCTACGGGTACCGGCTCGTCGAGCCGGACGGCCGCCGGATGGACCCCGACCGGCTCGCCGCCGCGGGGATCAGCGGGCCCGACGTCGGTCGGCTGGCCCAGGAGGGTGAGCTGCACACCGCGCACGGGACCGTCCGGGTCGAGGACGTCAGCGACCCGCGACCGGGGCAGTCGTTCGCGTTCGTGATGGACACCCGGCTGTGCGAGGCGGTGTGGAGCCTCGCCGACGGCGTCGACCTCCTCGTCATCGAGTCGACGTTCCTGGACCGCGACCGGGACCTCGCCCGCGACCACGGGCACCTGACGGCCCTGCAGGCGGCGACCGTCGCGGCGCAGTGCGGCGTACGGAGCCTGGTGCTCACCCACTTCTCGCAGCGGTACACCGACCCGGAGGAGTTCGAGAAGGAGGCGCGCACGGTGTTCGACGGCGAGCTCACCGTCGCGGCCGACCTGGACCGCGTCCCGGTGCCCCGGAGGCTGTGAGCCTGGCCGCCTGACGGCCACCCCTTGCGGGCCGGCCCGCGTCCAGGGGCAGTTCTCCCCGTTGACCTGCCCCTGGACCCGAACCACGATGCCGCCCATGAGCATTCCGGTGAACCCCCGGTCGAACCCCGGAGCCTGGGACGGCGCCGTCAACCTCCACGACCTGGGCGGCCTTCCGCTGGAGGACGGCGGCACCACCGCGCCCGGCCGCGTCTGGCGCTCCGGCGCACCCGAACCGATCACCCCCACGGGCTGGGCCGAAGCGCTCGAGGCGGGCCTGACCACCGTCGTCGACCTGCGCAACCCCGCCGAGATCAAGCAGGCCCGCGACCGCATGCCCGGCTCCGCACGGCCGAGCGGGCTCGTCACCCGCAGCACCCCCACCGAGGACCCCGGCGACCCCCACTTCCTGGAGACCTGCGGGCCGTGGCTCGACCACCCGCGCTCCTACGCGCCCAACATCGCGATGTACCCGCACCTGGTCGGCGGCGTCTTCCGGGCGCTCGCCGACGCGACGGGCCCCGCGCTGGTGCACTGCGCGGCCGGCCGCGACCGGACCGGGATGATCACCGCGATGCTGCTGTCCCTGACGGGCGTCGAGCACGAGGCGATCGCCGAGGACTACGTGCAGGCGTTCCGCGGCACCACCCACCGCGGTGGCGGCGTCACCTACGACGAGGAGCAGGGCGCCTGGGTCCAGCACCCGGGGAAGACCTGGACCGCGCAGCAGCTCGACGTACGCGTCCGCGAGCGCCGCGCGGCGCTCCTGGGCTGGCTGGCGGAGCTGGACCCGGTCGCCTACCTGCGGTACGCCGGGCTGGACGAGGCGCAGATCGCTGCCCTGCGGGACCGGCTGCGGGCTACGGAGCCGCTGTCCGGGGCTGCGGCGCGGGCAGCTCGAGGGTCATGAAGACGCTGTGCGGGTCGAGGGTGTAGCTCCCGAACGGGCCGCACTCGGTGAATCCGTGCCGGGCGTACAGCCTGCGTGCGGCGACGAAGTAGTCCTGCGTCCCGGTCTCCAGGCTGACCCGGGCGTACTCGCGCCGGCGGGCCTCGGCCAGTACCTCGGTCAGCAGCTCCGAGGCCACGCCGCGGCCGCGGGCCTGGCCGGCGGTGCGCATGGACTTGATCTCGCCCTCGCACGCCTCGGTACCGGGCCGGAGCTCGCTCAGCGCACCGCAGCCGAGCAGGGTGCCGTCGTCGTCACGTGCGGTCCAGAAGGTGATCGTCGGAGCGAGCAGCGCCGAGTGGTCGAGGGCGTGCACGCTCTCGGCGGGGGAGGTGGCGAACATGTCGGTGAGGTGCTCGTCGAGGAGCCGGCGGACGTCGTCGCGGGCGGGGGAGTCGAGTGAGATCTTCACGGCAGTAGTGTGCGCGATCGCGCTCGCCGCCTGAAACGGCGAGGTCACTCTTGGTTCGCCCGGCGAGGCAGGCCTCGAGTGGTCTAGTGTCCTGCGTCTGAAGTTCGCCGGTGCACGTTGTGGTGCCGCGAGATCGGTCAGTTGCACCCAGTCCGCACCGGCCCCCCACGAGCTCGAACTGAGTCCCGTTCAGGAGGATCCAGACGACCACAACTCACGGGGTTCTGGCACGCTGGCGCCTACTGAAGCAGAGCCAATCCAGAGCCCTCGGGGTTACCGCGTGACTTCAGGCGCAGGACACTAGGCTTGGTGGCGAGAGCCGGGGCAGGTCTCCCGGTTAGAGCAAGGCCGCGGCCCCTCCAGTTTCACTGGTTGGGCCGTTCGGCATTTCCGAGCACTTCCTGCTGGACCGCGACGATGCCCGTCACCTGCTGGCGCGAGAGCACCGGTGCCGCGGCAGAAGCTCGTCCGCATGGCGGGCCCGTGTGGCGCACGTCACCTCGTGGCGGTAGGAATCTCCTCGTGCGCAGTGCCGCGCCCGGTAGCACCGGATCACCGAGGAGAACCACGATGTCGTTGCCCAGCCCGAGCTACACGATCACCCTGCGCGTGGAGGTGGCAGCGTCGCAGCGTGCCACGAGCTCGGTGGTAGCGGCGGTAGCCGACGCCGGGGGCGCGGTCATGGGCGTGGACATCGCGCACTCGACGTCGCACGGCCTGGTCGTGGACGTCACGTGCGACACGATCGACGCGGAGCACGGTGAGCGGGTCGTGGCGGCCGTGAACGCGATAGAGGGTGCGGAGGTGCTCAAGTCGAGCGACTCGACGTTCCTGATGCACCTGGGCGGCAAGATCGAGGTCACGAACAAGGTGCCGCTCAAGACGCGCCGGGACCTGTCGCGGGCGTACACGCCGGGTGTGGCCCGGGTGTGCCTGGCCATCGCGGAGAACCCCGAGGACGCCCGCCGGCTGACGATCAAGCGGAACACGGTGGCCGTGGTCACGGACGGCACGGCGGTGCTGGGCCTGGGTGACATCGGCCCGGCCGCCGCGCTGCCGGTCATGGAGGGCAAGGCGGCCCTGTTCAAGGAGTTCGGCGGGGTGGACGCGTGGCCGGTGTGCCTGGACACGACCGACACCGACGAGATCGTGCGGATCGTCAAGGCCATCGCGCCGGTGTACGGGGGCGTGAACCTGGAGGACATCGCGGCGCCGCGCTGCTTCGAGATCGAGGCGCGGCTGCGCGAGGAGCTCGACATCCCCGTCTTCCACGACGACCAGCACGGGACGGCGATCGTGGTGCTCGCGGCCATGATCAACGCGCTCAAGGTGGTCGACAAGAAGCTTCAGGACGTGCGGATCGTCGTGTCCGGCGTCGGCGCGGCGGGCAACGCGATCATCCGGCTGCTCAAGGCGCAGGGTGCGCGGCACATCGTGGCGTTCGGCCGGGACGGCGCCCTGCACCCCGGCGTCGTGACGCAGGACCCGCACCGGCGCTGGATCGTGGACAACACGAACGTCGACGGGTTCGCGGGCACGCTGCAGGAGGGGCTGAAGGGCGCGGACGTGTTCATCGGCGTCTCGGCTGCCGGGATCCTGTCGGGGGCGGACATCGCGCAGATGGCGGAACGCGCCGTGGTGTTCGCCCTGGCGAACCCGACGCCGGAGGTCGACCCGCTGGAGGCGTCCGAGACCGCTGCGGTGGTGGCGACCGGGCGCAGCGACTACCCGAACCAGATCAACAACGTGCTCGCGTTCCCCGGGCTGTTCCGTGGCCTGCTGGACACGGGCGCGAAGAACATCACGACGGAGCTGCTGCGGGTGTCCGCGGTGGCGATCGCCGAGGTCGTCGCGCCGGACGAGCTGAACAGCGCGTACATCGTCCCGGGCGTCTTCGACCACCGGGTGGCCGAGGCCGTGGCGGACGCGGTGCGCAAGCAGGCCTGACCATGGCCTGAACACAGATCGGCCCGGACGTCAGCGACGTCCGGGCCGATCCATGTCTGACGAGCGCGCAGCTCAGCCCATGTTGCTGATGGCTGAGTTCACGACGGTGCTGACCATCGCGGCGGTGCCGAGAACGAGCACGAGCAGGGCGCCCGTGGAGGCGACGAGGGGAATCCACCAGCGGACGGGGTCCGGCTGGGTGCGACGCTCGTCGGTGCGGTACGAGAAGTTGTTGTTCACACTGTTGCTCACACAGATAGAGACGCTCGGCAGGCACGAAACGATGCCCGCATGCCGATAACGGTTCGGGAACGTTCCCGCGGTGACGGGACGGACCACCCCCACGAACGGAGTTGAGCTCAGCGTGAAGAACATCGGGTTCCTGTCCTTCGGTCACTGGACGCCGCACCAGCAGTCGGGCACACGCTCGGCGTCGGACGCGCTGCTGCAGTCGATCGACCTGGCTGTGGCCGCCGAGGAGCTGGGCGCCGACGGCGCCTACTTCCGCGTGCACCACTTCGCACGCCAGCTCGCCTCGCCGTTCCCGCTGCTCGCGGCGATCGGTGCGCGCACCAGCCGCATCGAGATCGGCACCGGCGTCATCGACATGCGCTACGAGAACCCGCTGTACATGGCGGAGGACGCCGGTGCGGCGGACCTGATCTCCGGCGGAAGGCTCCAGCTCGGCATCAGCCGCGGGTCACCCGAGCAGGTCGTCGAGGGCTACCGGCACTTCGGGTACGAGCCCGCGCCGAAGGACGCAGGTGGCGCCGACCTGGCCCGGGAGCACACGGCCCGGTTCCTTCAGGTGCTCGACGGCGAGGGGTTCGCCGAGCCGAGCCCGCGGCCGATGTTCCCCAACCCGCCGGGCCTGCTGCGGGTCGAGCCGCACTCCGAGGGGCTGCGCCGGCGTATCTGGTGGGGCGCCGGCTCCCGGGCCACCGCGGAGTGGACGGCGGCGCAGGGCATGAACCTCATGTCCTCCACGCTGCTCACCGAGGACACCGGCGTGCCGTTCCACCGGCTCCAGGCCGAGCAGATCCAGCGGTTCCGCGACGCCTGGACCGAGGCCGGGCACGACTTCGAGCCGCGGGTGTCGGTCAGCCGCAGCATCTTCCCGATCACCGACCAGCGCGACCGGCAGTACTTCGGCATGGAGGTCTACAGCGAGGACCAGGTCGGCCACCTCGACACCGGCCCCGCGCGGTTCGGCAAGACGTACGCGGGCGAGCCCGACCAGCTCGTGGAGGACCTGCGCGAGGACGAGGCGGTCCAGGCCGCCGACACGCTCCTGCTGACCGTGCCCAACCAGCTCGGCGTCGACTACAACGCGCACGTCATCGAGAACATCCTGCGGCACGTCGCCCCGGGCCTCGGCTGGCGGTGAGGCCCGGCCCGGAGGGGCTGAGGAGGTCGGGGAGCGGCGTGTAGCGTGAGGATGGTCTACGGCGTGCATGCCGGACGGAGGCAGAGCGCATGGTCACCTCGAAGTCCCCGCGGCACGTGACGACGCACGCCGTGCCCGAGTTCGCGTGCGAGCGGCGAGTCAGGCTGCGAGCTGGGCAGACGATGCCAGACTTGCGGGCAGGGGGGAGGACGACGGTCATGGACAGTGCCGAGATCCTGGCGCTGCTCGCGCGCACGCTGGCGCGGGGGCAGAGCGCCGGCGAACCAGCGGGGCCACTGGCGGCCCGGCTCTGCGACGCGTGCACCGAGATCCTCGGGGCCGACGCCGGCATCCTGACCCTCACCTCGGCGACCGAACGGCTGACCGTCCACACCGCGGAGCCCGCGTTCACGCAGCTCGAAGACCTCCAGATGGTGCTCGGCGAGGGTCCGGCGGCGCTCGCGTTCGCCGAGGGCCGCACCGTCGTCGCCCATCTCGACGGCCACGAGGGGCGCTCCGGGTCCAGGACGCACCAGGGTCACCTGCAGAGCCGTACTGACGAGGACGACGACGCGGCCTACCCCGTCTTCGCCACCATGGCGGCCGACATCGACGGACCGGTGACGGTGTACGCCGTACCCATGCGGCCGAGCGGCCGCGTCGTCGGCGTCCTGACGCTCTACCTCAGGAACGGAGAGCTGGCCAGGACGCTGGAGGAGGCGGAGTTCCTCGCCGACGCGGCGGGCGCCGCCCTGCTCGGCGACCCCGACACCGCGGACGTCAGCTCCCAGCCGACCTGGCCGGAACGAGCGCGCATGCACCAGGCGACCGGGATCGTCGTCGCCCAGCTCGGGATATCGCCCGCCGACGCCCTGGCCGTCCTGCGCGCGCACGCCTTCGGCCGGGCGTCCACGCTGGAGTCGGTGGTCGCCGACGTCCTGGCACGCAAGCTGTCCTTCTCCTACGACGAGGACTCCGATGACGGCACGGCCTCCGACGGCATCGTCTCGAACCAGCAACCACGAACCGAGGAGCCATGAACCCCCGCACTCCCGCCGACACGCTGGCACTGACCACGTCCGCGCTGCTGGGCGACCACGACGTGACGGACCTGCTGTATCGCATAGTGCGGGACAGCGCCCGGTTCACGGGTTCCGACGCGGCGGGGCTCCTCGTGCGCACACCGGGCGGCGCGCTGGAGCTGCTGAGCGCCACGTCCCACGCGGCCGTCGAGCTCGAGCTCTACCAGGCGCAGGTCGACGAGGGTCCGTGCGTGGACCTGCTGAGCACCGGCGAGACGGTCGAGGAGGTCGGGGCCGACGCGCTGCGAGCCCGGTGGCCGGCCGTGGGTCCCGCGATCGTCCAGGCCGGCTTCGGCGCCGTCCACGCCTACCCGCTGCGCTGGCGCGACGGCGTGCTGGGCGGCCTCAACCTGTTCAGTCACCGCAGCGGCGCCAACGACGAGGAGCAGGCGGCGACCGCCCGGTCCTTCGCGGACATGGCGGCGCTCGTCCTGGTCCAGCCCGAACGCCTCGAGCAGGGCGCCGTCGCCGACCGCCTCGCCCGCGCGCTGGAGGGACGCGTGGTCGTCGAGCAGGCGAAGGGCGTGCTGGCCCACCAGCTCGACGTCGACATGGAGACCGCGTACACAGCGCTGGTGGACCGGGCGACGCAGGACGGCGACGCCCTGTCGGTGGCGGCCCGGAACGTGGTCCAGGCCGCCTACCGGCGCTGATCGGGCCGGCGCGGGCCGCCTAGGCGGCTACGCGGCGCACGGCTGGTCGACGACGCCGGCCGTGCCGGGCCGTGCGGCCGCGAGCACCAGCGACCGCGCCCTGGCCATCTCACGGACCCGCCGGTACGCGTCGCAGCGTGCCATCAGGTACACGCCGGACCACGGGCCGCGCGGGCCGCCGTCAGCCGCTGCGAGCGCCGAGCGCTGCGCCGTCCACCGCTCCCAGTGCCGCACGAACTCCTCGGGCTGCACCACGCGGCCGCGATCGAGCTGGCCGTCGAGCGCCTCGGCCAGGGAGACGTCCACCGCCACCAGCACGGGGTCCCAGCCGCGCAGCCGCGCCAGGAGGCCGAGGGTCTCGCGGCGGCGGGCCCGGGTGGCAGTGTCGTGCACCAGGAGCGGGGCGGCGGAGCGCGGGCCGCGCGCGAGACGGGCCATCGTCTCGACGGCGTGCAGCGTGTGCACCGCCCAGCGGTAGGCGACGTAGGGGACGAAGGACGGCAGCCGCCGGGCGATCGCCCGCCGGTAGCGGTCGGGGTCGAGGACGACGGTGCGGGGCGCGTCGTCGGCGACCCTCGCCAGCAGGGTGCTCTTGCCGGCTCCCGGCACGCCTCCCACGACGATCATCAGCGGGCCCGGGGTCTCGCCGGGGCCGGGTACGGGGCGCAGGCGGGGCAGTACAGCGGGTGTCGTCACATGGTCCTCCACTCGTAGGGGGCCGGGTGAGCAGCATCGCGCGAGCCGATCCGGAAACACCGGGTACACCCTGTGAGGGTGCTGGACCCGGCGCGCGGACCGGAGCGAGTCAGGTCGTCCTACAGATGCTCATTCCAGTGACTAGAACGGATGAAACCGGCACGTTTGTTCCCGGTTCCGACGACGGATCCTGGCTGGTGGGAACACATATCCCGGGTCCCGGCGATCCTCCGGCCGCTAGGGTCGGCCGCGTGAAACGCTTCCTCCTGGGTGTCCTGTCCGGTGCGGCGATCGCCGTGGTCGGCGTCGGTACGTGGTCGGCGGTGGCCGACCACCTCCGGCCCCGGCTCGTGCACGAGGTGTGCGACCCGGAGCCGGACCAGGCGGCAGGGCCGCTGTGCGTCCAGCTGCGCGACGACGGCTCGCCCGGCGGCGTCCTGTGGGTCACGCACAAGGACCCCGAGCTCGGCCCGCGCATCAGCTACGTCGCCAGCCCGTTCACCGACCTCGAGCACCACACCGCCGAGGAGATAGAGGTGACCTTCGAGCCCGACCACCTGGTGGTGCACGGGCACGACGGCTCCGAGCTGATCCTCACCGACGACTTCATCAGCGAGGACTGACCGGAGGAGGACTGACCAGGGCAGGACTGACCAGGGGAGGACCGCGCCCGTCCGCCGTCGCGAACCGCCGTGCCGTGGCAACATCGCACCGTGAACAGCAACACCCCCGATGCCTCCGCCGGCGACGCCACCGATGCCCAGCGCGAGGCCCAGCGCCTGCGTGACCTCACCCTGCTGCGCCGGGTGCGCGACCGCATGGACCGCGAGTACACCCAGCCCCTGGACGTCGAGGCGCTCGCGGCCGGGGTCCACATGTCGGCCGGCCACCTGTCGCGGCAGTTCAAGGCCGCCTACGGCGAGTCGCCGTACAGCTACCTCATGACGCGGCGGATCGAGCGCGCCATGATGCTGCTGCGCCGTGGGGACCTCAGCGTCACCGAGGTCTGCTTCGCCGTCGGCTGCTCCTCGCTGGGGACCTTCAGCACCCGCTTCACCGAGCTGGTCGGTGTTCCGCCGAGCGTCTACCGCAACGACCCGCTGCTGGCGGCCGAGTCGGTCGACACGGCGGGCCTCCCGGCGTGCATCGCGAAGCAGGTCACCAGGCCCATCAGGAACCCGGCCAAGAACCCGGTCAGGAATCGAGAAGCGCGCACCCCCTGACCGGCTCTAGCGTGACTGTCATGAGCACAGACATCAGCATCCACCAGACGTTCCTCCCGCACACCGACCCGGAGGCCTCGCTCGCCTTCTACCGTGACGCGCTCGGTTTCGAGGTCCTCCTGGACGTCGGCCAGGGCGCCATGCGGTGGATCACCGTGGGTCCCGGCGGCGGGTCCGGCCCGTCCATCGTCCTGACCCCGCCCGCCGCCGACCCCGGCGTCACCGACACCGAACGGCGCACCGTGGCCGAGATGATGGCCAAGGGCACCTACGCCGCCGTCATCCTGGGCGCCAGCGACCTCGACAGCACCTTCGAACGGGTGGCGGCCAGCGGCGCCGAGGTCATGCAGGAGCCCATCGACCAGCCCTACGGCTTCCGGGACTGCGCGTTCCGCGACCCGGCGGGCAACACGGTCCGCATCAAGCAGCTCTGACTCCGGTCCGGGACCGCGCCGGCGGGCCGGGTCAGACCTGGTCCGCCCACAGGTGCAGCACGCCCTCCGCCGAGACGACGCCGCTGCCGGTCAGCTCCACGCCGTCCGGCAGCGCGCGTACCCGGATCAGGCTCCGCCGGCCCAGCGCCGTACCCTGCTCGATCTCCACGGTCGCCCCCGGGGCGAGGACGCCCTCCTCGACCAGGCGCGCCGCCAGCGGCCCGGCCGCCGTGCCGGTCGCCGGATCCTCCGGGATACCCATGATCGGGTTGAAGAACCGCGCGTACGGGGCCACCCGGTCCTCCTGCGCACCGGCCTCGAGCGTGTACACGTAGCAGCCCTCCGCGCCGACCGCCCGCAGCGCGTCGGCCAGCCGCTTGGAGTCCGGCGACACCCGGTCCACCACGGCCCGCGACCGCACCTCGGTCAGCAGGTGACCGGCACCGGTCGAGATCACTCGCGGCGAGCTCTCCGCGAGGTCGGCCGACCGGATCCCGAGCGCGCCCGCCAGCCCGCCTCGCGCGCCCGCGGGCAGCACCCCGCCCGCGACCGGCGCGAGCTGGGTCATCGTCACCTCGACACCGTCCGCCCGCGTGACCCGTACCCGGAGCAGGTCGTCGCCGATCTCCTGCACGAACGACTCCTGCCCCACAGGCAGCCGGCCCGCGCCCGCGAGCCAGATCCACGCGCCCACGATGTTGTGCCCGGCCCCGCCGACCTCCTCGCCGGTCGGCGTGAACGAACGGAACCGGACGTCCGCCCGCCCGTCCGAGGCCCCGAGCACGAACGTCGTCTCCGACTGGTTGAACTCCCGCGCGATGGCCCGCATCGTCTCCACGGGGAGGCCGTCCGCGTCCGGGACCACGGACACCGGGTTTCCGGCCAGCGGCCGACCGGCGAAGACGTCGACCAGCACGAACGGCACCTTGCTCGCGGCATTGCTCGCATCATTCACAGCGCAACTGTAGGGGTGCGGGAAACGACCGCTCGGACACACCACGATCAGGGACGACCGCTCGGCGACAACCGATCAGATATCGAGAAGCGGCGCTCGCGGCACCCCGCCTAGTCTGGCTGCCATGGACACCCACCCCGCCGACAGCCATGACCTGATCCGCGTCAAGGGCGCTCGGGAGAACAACCTCAAGGACATCAGCCTCGACATCCCGAAGCGGCGGCTCACCGTCTTCACGGGCGTCTCCGGGTCGGGCAAGAGCTCGCTGGTGTTCGCGACCATCGCCGCGGAGTCGCAGCGCATGATCAACGAGACGTACAGCGCGTTCGTGCAGGGCTTCATGCCGTCCCTGGACCGCCCGGAGGTGGACCAGCTCGACGGGCTGACCACGGCGATCGTCGTCGACCAGGAGCGCCTCGGGTCCAACCCGCGCTCCACGCTCGGCACCGTCACGGACACCAACGCGCTGCTGCGGATCCTGTTCAGCCGGCTGGGTCAGCCGCAGGTGGGGCCGCCCATCGCGTTCTCGTTCAACGTCCCGGCGCGCAAGGCGAGCGGGGTGATGACGTCGGCCACGGGCGAGAAGCAGATAGTGCGCAACGCCGTCTACCACGGTGGCATGTGCCCGCGGTGCGAGGGCCGCGGGCAGGTCTCCGACCTGGACCTGACCAAGTTCTTCGACGACTCGCAGTCGCTGAACGAGGGTGCGATCAAGATCCCTGGCTACAACGCGGACGGCTGGATGGTCGCCACGTACATCGAGTCGGGCTTCGTGGACCCGGACAAGGCGATCCGCGACTACACCGAGACGGAGCTCGCGGACTTCCTGCACAAGGAGCCCACCAAGATCAAGGCCAAGGGCATCAACCTCACCTATGAGGGCCTGATCCCGAAGGTCCGCAAGTCGGTGCTGAGCAAGGACGTCGACTCGCTCCAGCCGCACATCCGGGCGTGGGTGGAGCAGGCGGTGACGTTCGTGACCTGCCCGGAGTGCGAGGGCACCCGGCTGGCGGAGGCGGCACGGTCCTCCAGGATCGACGGCATCAACATCGCCGACGCGTGCGCCATGCAGATTAGCGACCTCGCCGCGTGGGTGCGCAAGCTCGCCGCCACCGACGAGGGCGCGTCCACGGGCCCGCTCCTGACGGGTCTGCAGCTCCAGCTCGACAAGTTCGCCGAGATCGGCCTGGGCTACCTCTCGCTCGACCGCCCCTCGGGGACGCTGTCCGGGGGCGAGGCGCAGCGCACCAAGCTGATCCGGCACCTCGGCTCGGCGCTGACCGACGTCACCTACGTCTTCGACGAGCCGACGATCGGGCTGCACCCGCACGACATCCAGCGGATGAACCGGCTGCTGGTCGAGCTGCGGGACAAGGGCAACACGGTGCTCGTCGTCGAGCACAAGCCCGAGGCGATAGCGATCGCCGACCACGTGGTCGACCTGGGGCCGGGCGCAGGTTCCGCGGGCGGGACCATCCAGTTCGAGGGCACCGTCGAGGAGCTGCGCGGGAGCGACACGCTCACCGGCCGCCACCTCGGGTACCGCTCGCGCCTGAAGGACTCCGTGCGCCCGGCCTCGGGGAAGCTGGAGATCCGCGGGGCGAGCACGCACAACCTGCGCGACGTCGACGTCGACGTGCCGCTCGGCGTGCTGACCGTCGTCACGGGGGTCGCGGGGTCCGGGAAGAGCTCGCTGATCCACGGGTCGCTCCCGGCCGACGCGGGGGTCGTGACGGTCGACCAGGGCGCCATCAGGGGTTCGCGGCGGTCCAACCCCGCGACGTACACGGGCCTGCTGGACCCGATCCGCAAGGCGTTCGCCAAGGCCAACGGTGTCAAGCCCGCGCTGTTCAGCGCGAACTCGGAGGGTGCGTGCCCCACCTGCAAGGGCGCCGGCGTGATCTACACCGAGCTCGGGTTCATGGACACCGTGGCCACCACGTGCGAGGACTGCGGCGGCAAGAGGTTCGACGCGTCGGCGCTGGTCTACACGCTCGGCGGTGACGGCGGTGGCGAGGGCGGCGGCAAGGACATCAGCGAGGTGCTCGCGATGCCGGTCGCCGAGGCCACCGCGTTCTTCGCCAAGGACGGCCCCGCTCCGGTCCCGGCCGCGCACAAGATCCTGGAGCGGCTGTCCGACGTCGGCCTCGGGTACCTGGGTATCGGCCAGCCGCTGACGACGCTGTCCGGGGGAGAGCGGCAGCGGCTCAAGCTGGCGGTCGAGATGGCTCGCGAGGGTGGTGTCTACGTGCTCGACGAGCCCACCACGGGTCTGCACCTGGCGGACGTCGAGAACCTGCTCGCCCTCCTGGACCGCCTCGTCGAGTCGGGCAAGTCGGTCATCGTGATCGAGCACCACCAGGCGGTCATGGCGCACGCCGACTGGATCATCGACCTCGGTCCGGGCGCCGGGAACGACGGCGGCAGCATCGTCTTCGAGGGCACCCCGGCCGAGCTCGTGGCGCAGGCGCGGGCGGGCCGGCCGACGCTCACCGGCGAGCACCTGGCGCAGTACGTGGGGGAGTAGCCCGCGCTCTGACAGGTAGAGCCCCGTGGCGGGTCAGTGGCCTGCGCGTACCAGGCCCGACTCGTACGCGCAGACCACCATCTGGGTCCGGTCGCGCAGCTCGAGCTTGTTCAGGATGCGTGAGACGTGCGTCTTGACCGTCTGCTCGGCCAGGTACAGCTCGGTGGCGATCTCGGCGTTGGACTGGCCGGCGGCGACCAGCTTCATGACGTCGAGCTCGCGGTCGGTCAGCGCGGACAGCCTGGCGTCCGCCGAGGCGGGCCGCTCCGGGCGGGCCGCGTAGTCGGCGATCAGCGCCCGCGTGATCTTCGGGGACAGGAGTGCCTCGCCCGCGGCGACCACGCGGACGGCCTGGGTGAGCTCCTCGGGCGGGGAGTCCTTCAGCAGGAATCCGCTCGCCCCGGCGCGCAGGGCCGAGAACACGTAGTCGTCGGCGTCGAAGGTGGTCAGGATGATCACCTTCGGGGGTGTGCCGGGCATGGCCATGATCGTGCGGGTCGCGTCCAGCCCGTTGACCTTCGGCATGCGGATGTCCATCAGCACGACGTCGGGCTGGGTGCGGCGCACGACGTCGGAGATCCCGTCGCCGTCCTCGGCGGTGCCGACGACGTGGATCCCCTCGTGCGCGTCCAGGAGGGCGGCGAACCCGGCCCGGATCATCGACTGGTCGTCGACGATCAGCACCCGGATCGCACTGTCGGCAACGTCCGGGGCTGGGGGCATGGGACCAACGTAGCCGACGCGGGACAAGGAGACCCGAAAGTATGACGCCGGTTCCCCCTCGCGGGTGACGCGCCGCACACGCGCGCCGCATAGCCTGCAGAGAATGGACCACCCACATGTTCCTCCGCAGATACCGGGCGCCTTCGCCGCGGCCAGCCGTGGCGCCCGGTACTGGCGGCTGCGAGCACTGACCCGCCTGGACCTCAGCACGTTCTCGATCGCCCGGCGCGAGGTCGTCTGGCTGTGGACGGTGGTCTCCGTCGCCGCGGTGGCGCTGCTGGCCGTCGGCTGGCCGGTGACCGCGTCCGGGTACGACACCCACCCGGCGGCCGCCATGGCCCTGACCATCGTGCACTGCGCCGCCGCGATCCTCGCGGCGCGCTGGGCCTGGGCGGGGCTCGGCGCATCCGTCCCGGCCGCCCTGGGGCTGATGATCGTGACCGCGAACGCGGCGCCCGAGTGGCCGTGGCCGTGGCCCGTCACCGTGCTGCTCGCGCACTGCCTGACGGTGTTCGTCCTCGCCCTGCGCCACTCCTGGTACTGGGCCGCGTCCCTCTGGCTCGCGGGGGCCATGCTGACGGTCCTCGCACCCGAGCTGATCGTCGACGACGCAGGTCCGTCCGCCGTCGCCAACGGCGTGGTGCTGGTCTCCCTCAGCGGCGGGATGGCCCTGGTCGGTGTGCTCGCGCGGCTGTGGATCCTCAGCGTCATCCGCATGGAGCAGGCCGAACGCCTCAGCGCCGCCGAGGCCGGCCGGCGCCGGGAGCTCGAGGAGCGCAACAGGATCGCGCGCGAGCTGCACGACGTCGTCGCGCACAGCATGTCCGTCATCACCGTGCAGGCCTCGACCGCGCGCTACCGGCAGCCCGGCCTCGACGAGACGATCCAGCAGGAGTTCGAGGAGATCGCCTCCTCCTCCCGGCGCGCCCTGAGCGAGATGCGCGGCTTGCTCGGCATCCTGCGCGGCCACGACACCGCGCCCACCGCCCCCATGCCCGGGCTGTCCGACATCGCCGAGCTCGTCAGGTCCACCCGCGCGTCCGGCGCCGAGATCGCCTACAAGGGCACCGAGGCAGTGGTCCCCGACGCGGTGGGGCTCACCGGCTTCCGCGTCGTCCAGGAGGCCCTGAGCAACGCCCTGCGGCACGCTCCCGGCTCGGCGATCACCGTCACCGTGACCGACGACGGGCACGACCTGCACGTCCGCATCACCAACACGCCCCCCGCACGCAGCGACGACCCGACACCGGGTGCCCGGCTGGGCCTGGCCGGCATCCGCGAGCGCGCGGCCGCCCTCGGCGGCACGGTGACCTCCGGCCCCACCCCCGACGGCGGCTTCGAGCTCTCCGCGACCCTCCCCGTCGGCGAGGACGAGCACCCCCTGCTCGCATAGTGCTGCCCGCATGGGCGAGACCCACTACTCACGTAGGGGGTGAGGTTGGCTCCCGCGGGGGACGCGCGACCGACAACCCGGTTCCTAGGTTGACACCCATGACGACCACGACCGAAGCGCCGCCTCGCTCGGCCCAGCGGACCCGCCCAGCACGTACGGCACGCAACCAGCAGACGAACGACTACTTCGATCTCGCCGAGCGTGCCACCGCCGCCGGCCTGATGGGGCGCCGGTTGGGCTGGTACGCGGCCCGCGCCGCGTTCCTCGTCGCGGGCTTCGCGCTCGCGTTCACGCTGCTGCTGACGCTGGGCGACACGTGGTGGCAGCTCGCGGTGGCCGTCCTGTTCGGCGTCGTGTTCACCCAGGGCGCGTTCCTCGGCCACGACGCCGGGCACCTGCAGATCTTCCGCTCCGGGCGGCACAACGAGTGGGCCGGGCGGATCATCGCCAACCTCGTCGTCGGCCTCAGCCACGGCTGGTGGGCCCGCAAGCACAACAAGCACCACGGCAACCCCAACGTGATCGGCAAGGACGGCGACATCGCCACCGGCACGCTCGTGTTCGTACCGGGCGAGGAGGTCGGGCGCACCGGCTTCATGCGCTGGTTCACCCGCCGCCAGGGCTGGCTGTTCTTCCCGCTGCTGACGCTCTTCGGCCCGGCGCTGCACCTCACCGCCATCCAGAGCCTCGCCACCACGCCCGCGATCAAGCACCGCGCCACCGAGGGCGTGCTCGTCGGCGTCCGGCTCATCGGGTTCCCGACGCTCGTCTTCCTCACGCTCGGGCCCGCGCTCGGCGCCGCGTTCATGGCCGTGCAGCTCGCGACGTTCGGCCTGTACATGGGCGCGACCTTCGCACCGAACCACAAGGGCATGCCGCTGCTGCCCAAGGACCTCAAGATCGACTTCCTGCGCCGCCAGGTGCTCACCTCCCGCAACATCCGCGGCGGCTGGTTCACGGACATCGCCATGGGCGGCCTGAACTACCAGATCGAGCACCACATCTTCCCGCGGATGGCCAGCGTCAACCTGAAGCAGGTCCGGCCGATCGTGCAGGCGTTCTGCGCCGAGCGCGACATCCCCTACACCGAGACCGGGCTGTTCGAGTCCTACGGCATCATCACCGCCTACCTCAACCGCGTGGGGCTCGGCGAGGCCAACCCCATGGACTGCCCGATCGTCGCGCAGTACCGGTAAGCAGTCAGGCAGCGGTCAGGCGGTACCCGCCAGGACCTCCGCGACGGACGACGGCGCCCGTCCCGTGAGCCCCAGCACCTCGCCCGACACCGCACCCCAGCGGTCCTCACGGACCGACGCGAACATCGTCGAGTACGCATACGTCCACCATGGGTCCTCCCCGGACCCGGCCAGCGTCTCGACCAGCACCCCCTCCGGCACGTCGGTGTAGCTCACCGGGATCCCCGCGATCCCGGTGAGCACACCCGCGAGACCCTCGAACGTGAACGACTCCGGCCCCGTCAGATCATGGTGCCGCCCGCTCGCCGGCAGCAGCGCGAGCGCCGCCAGGCACCGCCCGACGTCGGCCCGCGACACCAGCGCGACCCGCCCGCTCCCCGCGGGCACCCGCAGCTCACCCGAGAGCAGCGCCGGACGCAGGAACCCCGCGAAGAACTGCGTGAACAACGACGCCCGCGCGAACGTCACACCGCACCCGCTCTCCGCCAGCAGCGCCTCCGTACGCCCGTTGGTGAACGCGTAGCAGAACGGCGACGCCACATCAGCGTCCACCCCGCTCAGATACACCACGTGCCCCACCCCGCAGGCGCTCGCGGCCCGCACCACGTTCTCGTGCTGGACCAGCATCCGCGCGGCCTCGCCGTCGCTGGACACGAACACCAGGACGTCGACCCCGCGCAGGGCCGCGCGCAGCGAGCCGGCGTCGTCGTAGTCGGCACGGACCGGCACGACGACGCCGGAGGCGCGCGCTGCGGGGCTCAGCAGGGCCGGGACGGCGCCGGGCCTCCTGGCGAGCGCCAGGACCTCGTGCGGGACGTCCTGGGGGCCGTCGTGCGTGCCGTGTCCTGTGGTGGCCAGGAGGTCGACGACCTGGCTCCCCAGCGTGCCGGTCGAGCCGGTGACCGCGATTCTCACGGCGGTCAGGTTACCGGGACGCGGGTGCGTTCGTTCCCGTTCCCGCGCTGTCCTAGCTGATGCCGTCGAGCAGCGCCAGCTCGTCGTCCGTCAGCCGCAGGGCTCCCGCCGCGACGTTCTCCTCCAGGTGCGCCACGTTCCCCGTACCCGGGATCGCGAGGACGTGCGGCCCCCGGTGCAGGGTCCACGCCAGGCGGACCTGCGCCGGCGTCGCACCGTGCGCGGCGGCGACGGCTGCCACCTCCGCCTGGCCGGTCACGTCGGGACCACCGTGCAGGGCTGCACCCGGCACCGCCGCCCCGACCGCGAAGAACGGTACGAACGCGATGCCGTGCTCACCGCACAGGTCGAGCACGGCATCGTCCTCCCGGCTGGTCAGGCCGTACTGGTTCTGCACGCACACCACCGGTGCGACGGACATCGCCTCGGTCAGCTGCTCCGGCAGCACGTTCGAGATACCGAGGTGCCGCACCAGACCCGCGTCACGCAGGTCCGCGAGCGCCCCGAAGTGCTCGGCGACCGACTCCGGCTCGCGCCCCTCACCGGCCATCCGCGTACCCCACCGCAGGTTCACGACGTCGAGATGGTCACGGCCGAGCTGGCGGATGTTCTCCTCGACCTGGGCGCGCAGCTCCTCAGGGCGCGCCATGTGCTCGAACCCGCCGTCCCGGGCCCGGGACGGCCCGACCTTCGTGGTGATCGTCAGGTCCTCCCCATAGGGCTGCAGGGCAGTGCTGATCAGCTCGTTGGCCGAACGCAGCGGCATGAAGTAGAACGCCGCGGTGTCGATGTGGTTCACCCCGAGCTCGACGGCCCGGCGCAGGACCGCCGTCGAACCGTCCCGGCCACGCGGCACCTCGTCCCCGGGCATACCCACCAACCGCATGGCGCCGAGCCCCACCCGGTTGACCGTGCGGTCCCCGAGCCGCCAGGTGCCGGCCGCCGCCGCATCGGGGGTGGCCGGGGCGCTCGCTGCTGTCGTGTTCACGTCTGTCGTCTCTGTCGTCATGCAGCCAGCATCACGCCGCCCGGACCAGGAGCCGGCACGATGGCAACAAGCTGCCGAGCCCGGCGCGGGGGAGCGCTGCCCGCGGAAACGAGCCCATAATCGAACACATGCAGACCGGGGAAGCCGTCACGATCGTGCACGGCGAGCACGAGCTCTTCGAGCGGACCAGGCACCTGTTCACCACCGCGACCGACGTCGCCTGCGCGGCCAACGACCTCGCCACCTGGGCCACCGCACAGTCCGCACCCGAGTTCACCGGCATGGTCCGCGAACGACGACCGGCCGGCTCACGCCTGCGCAAGATGTACCGGTCCGCACTCCTCCTCGACCAGGTCGCCGCACGAAACCTCGCCCACGAGCGCGACCGGCACGGCGCACACGTCCGCGTCACCACCCAGGAGATCAACGAGACGATCATCCTCGACCGCCGCCTGGTGATCCTCGCCGGCGACCTCACCGCCGGCCGGCGCAGCTACACCGTCATCACCCAGCGCGAAGCAGTACAGGCAGTCACCTCCCTGTTCGACGCCGCCTGGCACTCAGCCACCGAGCTCGACGTCTACGACACCCAGATCGCCGAGATCCGCCACCTCGCACCCCAGGTCCTCGACCTGCTGAGCCAGGGAGCCAAGGACGAGGCCGCCGCCCGAACCCTCGGCCTCGGCGTACGCACCTACCGACGCCGCGTCGCCGAGCTCATGGACGCCCTCGGCGCCGAGTCCCGCTTCCAGGCCGGCGTACGCGCACGAGAGCTCGGCCTCGTCTGACCACCCTGCCGGCTCCGTCCAAGGACCGTGTCAGTGACTGGTGCAAGACTCCTGCCGTGAGCGAACGAGCCCCCGTCCCGACCGACACCGTCCAGCGCCTCGCCGCCATCCTGGAACCCCTCCCGGAGTGCGCCGAGCACGACGCCTGGACCGGCGTCGCCTGGAAGGTCCGAGACGCCACCATCGGGCACGTCTTCGGGGGAGAGGACGGCCTCGTCCGCATCACCTTCCGCGCCGAACCCGACGAGGTAGAAGCCTTCCCACACCTCGGCCCCCAGTACTTCAAGGCCAGCTGGGGCACCAACGTCGTCGGCCTCATCCTCGACCAGCACACCGACTGGGACGAGCTCGCCGAGCTCCTCACCGACTCCTACTGCATCCAGGCACCACAAGACCTCGCCGCCCAGGTCGACCGGCCCGCACCCCAAGCCGGCTGACTAACCTCGAGACATGACCCAGCACACCACCGTCCAGACCTGGATCCATAACTACGAACGCCTCTGGCGCACACCAGGCACCGACACCCTCACCGACCTGTTCACCACCGACGCCACCTACAAGACCTCACCCTGGGCAGCACCCATCGTCGGCCTGCCGGCGCTCGCGGAGTTCTGGGAGTCCCATCGTGACGGCCCGGACGAGTCGTTCACCATGTCCTCCGAAGTGGTGGCGGTGGAAGGTCCGAGGGCGGTCGTCCGCGTGAGCGTCGAGTACGGCGGGTCCGGCGATCGCTGGCTCGACCTCTGGATCATCGAGCTCGACGACGACGGCCGGTGCACCTCCTTCGAGGAGTGGCCGATCGCCCCGGACCGGGCGTCCCAGTAGCCCTGTCTCAGCGACCCTGGCTGCTCTACACCTGCGACGGGGGAGTGGACCCAGGAAGCGCCCGTGGGACTGGCGAGGAGCGCTTCGGCGAGCTCGCGGACGGCGCCCTCAGAGGTCATGGTGGTGAGCAGTCATCGCGGTGACTCCGGTTCCTCGTGGCGGACGTCCAGGCGAAGGGCGCGACAGAGCTCCTCGAGCCCGTGCTCCGCGACGAACGGTGCGAGGAGCGACAGGAGCACCTGGACGGCGTCGGTGATCGAACGCTGGTCGGGGGAGCCGACGAGGGTGGCGGCGAGCCCGTCGGGTACGGGCCGGCCGGCGTTCTCCAGGCTGACGGCCCCGAACTGCGGGAAGATCACCTGTTCCTGTGCGGCGACCAGCTGAAGATAGAGGTCGCGGGCCTCGGTCAGGCTGCGCAGTGCTCTCCAGTACGTGCCCCTGCCGGCATGTTTGAGTGCGTCACCTGCGGCGATACAGGCGAGGAAGGCCCATTCGCGCCGTCGGTCGGCATCGGGGTCCCACGTGGCCCGATCGAGCGAGGTGGAGAGCCTGTCCAATTTGTCCACCAGGGCGACGGCTTCGGGTGCGAGACCGGTGCGCGTCGCCGACGACATGACGACCAGCGAGAGCTGTCGTCCGTCCTGGTAGATGCAGACCAGGTGTGTCGTCTCCGGCCCGAACGGCTGACGCAGCACCGCGGCCGTCGGAGCGAACTCGGTCACCGCCTGTTCGACGGCGTCCAGGTCGCCGCCATCCAGCAGGCCGACGCCGGCGTCGATGTCCGAGTGCTCGTCTCCGGCGCCTCGTCCCAGGGAACCAGCGAGCTCGAGCCACTCGACCCACGGGGTCTCACGCGCCCAGGCGGTCAGGATCTCGACGAGCTCGGCCGGTCCTGGCGAAAGTGGTGGCGCTGCGGAGGATGGCGCTGGTGACGCCGGCTGTACCGAGGACAGCGGCGTCGACGGCTCTGGCTCCGCCGGCAGCTCTGTCCCTGGTGACGATCCTGCTGGAGATCCTGGTGCTGGTTCGGCTGATGCTGGTTCGTATGGCGACGACGTGTGCTGAGCCACGGCCGCAGTCTGGCACGGGAATGCGCCGACTTCGCGTCGTGGATCGGCCTGTGCAGCCAGATCAGGCTAGAACCGATAATGCACATTATGTCATTACGGCGAGGAAACGGCCTGGAGCTCCTGCCCTGCTCACCCTGGTCGTGCCGCGCCGGACCCGCCACACCTGTCGCACGCCCCGGCACACGATTGGCGCCGCCGCGCACGAGCACCCTCGGCGCACTCCCTGACTTCGGTCCATTGCTGGGTGTACTGAGCGACTTCGGTCGGTTGCCGTGAGATCGGTCAATCAACGGACCGATCTCACGGCACACGAGAAACGCCGTGCAACCTACCGATCTCAGGGATCAACGATCCGCTCCGGAAGCCGCCCAAGCCCCAAGGCCCAAGCGACACCCCGCTCCCCGCCAACCCCGACCGGCAAGACATCTATAGCATTGTGTATAGCACAACACAACGGTCTTCCACCATGAAGCGAGATCAACACGGTAGCAGTCCGAAAATCCTGCGGCCCGTCCCCCTGGCCGAGGCATACCATCCGGGAACCATGAACCTCGCAGGAGTCCTTGCCGCTTCCACGAGCACCGTGCTGCTCGTGGAGGGCGAGAGCGACCGTGCGGCGGTCGAGATGCTGGCCGCACGACTGGGCCTCCCCCTCGACGACCTCGGGGTTCAGATCCTGGCGATGGGCGGCATCACCAACATCGGCCATCACCTGGTGGCGCTCGGTGGCCAGGGCGTTCGTCTGGGCGGCCTGTACGACGCCGCAGAGGAGCGCTTCGTCATCAAGGGGCTCGACCGGGTGGGCCTGCGCTCGTTCGCGGCGACCACTCCCCTGACCGACCTCGGCTTCTTCCGCTGCGACCGGGACCTCGAGGACGAGCTCATCCGGGCCATCGGCATCGACGGGTTCCTGGCCCTGATCGACGCCGAGGGCGAGCTGCGCAGCTTCGAACGGCTGCAGGGCCAGCCCGCTCAGCGTGAACGCACGACCACCCAGCAGCTGCACCGGTTCATCGGGTCCAAGGGCGGGCGCAAGGAACGCTACGGGCGGCGCCTGGCGGAGGTGCTGCCGCTGGACCGTGTGCCCGCCCCGCTCGACGCGGTGCTGCACTGGGCGACCTGACCCGCGCCCAAGACCCGAGCCCAGCGCCCACCCACGAAGAGGGTCAGTCCCGCCGCGGGTCGAGCACCACCATCCCCGCACGCGGTGCGGTGTCCATGGTCGGCACGAGCGCTGCCGCCTCGGCCAGGCCGATGACGCGGTCCAGCAGGTCCTGCGGCCGCAGCGCCCCGGAGGCGACGAGCTCGAGCATCTCGGGATAGTCGGCGGCCGCCATGCCGTGGCTGCCGAGCACGTCGAGCTCCCAGGCGATCACGCGGGCCATGGGTACGCGCGGGCCGCCGTCGACCGGTGCGAACAGGCCCACCTGCACGTGGCGCCCGCGGCGGCCCAGGCTCCCGATCGCGTCGGCGCACGTCCGCTCGCTCCCGACGGCGTCGACGGCGACGTGCGCGCCGCCGTCGGTCAGCTCCTGCACGACGGCAGGTACGTCGACCCCGTCCGCGAGCACCGTGCGTTCGGCGCCGGCCCGGCGGGCCGCCTCCAGCGCCCCTTCCGACCGGTCGACGGCGACGACGCGGGCACCGCGGGCGACGGCGATCATGATGGCGCTGAGCCCGACGCCGCCCGCGCCGACGACCGTCACCCACTCCCCTGCCTGGACGCGCGCACGTCCGGCCACCGCACGGTAGGCAGTGGCGAAGCGGCAGCCGAGGCTCGCCGCGGTCTCGAAGGAGACGCCGTCGGGGATCGCGACCAGGTTGGCGTCTGCCGCGTACAGCACCACCAGCTCGGCGTACGAGCCCCAGTGCGTGAAGCCGGGCTGGGTCTGGTCCGGGCAGACCTGGGCCTGCCCGCTACGGCACCACCCGCACGCGCCGCAGCCGCTGACGAACGGAACCGTCACGCGGTCCCCGACCTGCCAGTTCGTGACACCCGCGCCGACCGCGGCGACGGTGCCGGCGAGCTCGTGTCCGGGGACGTGCGGCAGGGTGGTGATGTCGGTGTCGTGTCCGGCCCAGGCGTGCCAGTCACTGAGGCACAGCCCGGTCGCGTGCACGCGCACGACCACGCCCCGGTCGGGGGCACTCGGGTCGGCCACCTCGCGGACGTCGACGGGGCCCTGGAACTGGTCGAAGACGATGGCGCGCACGAGCGGATTGAATCACGACCGGCCGCGTCCCGGCCGCATCCCACCGGCCCGGCTCAGGGCAGGTCAGTCACCGCGCCGCACGCAGCAGGAGGTCGCGCGCCCCCGTCAGACGCCGCGCGTGCGCGATCCGGCCCACGTTCCGGGCGAGGGTCTGGAGACGCTGGGTCGGGCGGCGGCGCAGGCGGTCGTAGCGCACGAGCCCCTCGGCCACCCGGCCGGGCGCGAGGCAGCGGGCCAGCGTGACGGCGTCGACCAGCGCCTCGCACGCGCCGCGGCCGAGGTCCGGCGTCATGCCGTGCGCGGCGTCACCGACCAGGACGGCGCTGCGGGCTCCCCCGGTCACGACGTAGCTGGGCAGGTGCGGGTGGACGTCGTACATGTCGTGGCGCATGACGTCGTCCTCGGTGATCGCGTCCAGGACCCGCCCGATCGGGTCGTGCCAGCCGGCGAACAGCTCGCGCAGCATCGCCAGCTCTCCCCCGGCGGCACGCTGCCCGGGTGGCGCGTCGAGCGACGCGTACCAGTTGGTGGTGCCGTCGAGATAGGGCGTGACGCCGAAGCGGCGGCCCGGTCCCCAGGTCTCCGTCACCTCGTGCGTGGTGACCGCCACCCGGCCGCGCAGCCCGCTCTGCCCCGTGTAGCGGGCGCGGTACCGCTCGCCGAGGAGCGCGGTGCGGTAGGTGCTGAAGACGCCGTCCGCCACGACGACGACGTCAGCCCGTGGCTCGCCCGCCTTGCCCTCCAGGCCGGCCAGGCTGTCGAGGCCCGCTCCCGACGGATCGGCCTTCGAGCCGTACCGGACGGCGCCGGCCGGCAGCGCGGCGCCCAGCACCTCGGCCAGGTCACGGCGGGCGATCAGGTGCACCGGGTCGCCGGCACGGCGCGTGATGCGTTCGGCGCTGAGGGCGGCCAGCACCGCGCCGTCGGGCCGCCGGATGCTGCCCGCCGCCTGGGGCGTGGCCACCGCACGCAACGCCTCCCCCACGCCGAGCTCGTCCAGGGCCGCGAGCGCCGTCGGCCAGATGCCGAGGGCTGCTCCGCTGGTCTCGGGGTGGGTGGCGCGTTCGTGGAGGGTGACGTGCCAGCCGGCGTGGGTGAGGCCGATCGCGGTGGCGGTGCCTGCGATGCCGGCTCCGATGATGGTGGCGTGGGGCATGCCAACGACGGTACTACAGGTGTAGTGCGGTTGACTACAGCCGTAGTGTGTGGGGGTGCCCACCCGTTCTGCGCCCACCCGTTCAGAGACCCTGCTCGACGCCGCGATCCATGTGGTCGGGACGGACGGCATACGCGCCCTCACCCACCGTGCGGTCGACACCTCGGCCGGCCTGCCCACGGGTTCGGCGTCCAACCTGTTCCGCACCAGGGACGCACTGCTACGGGCCATGGTGGTGCGGATGATCGACACCGAGGCCGAGGGCTGGAGCCGTCTGGCGGGTGCGGCGTCCCCCACCACCCCGGACGCCCTGGCCGCGATGCTCGGCACCATGGTCGAGACCCTCACGGGCCCCCTGCGCACCCTGACGGTCGCGCGCTACTCGCTGTTCATGGAGGCGGCACGCGACGAGTCGCTGCAGGCCGAGATGGGACGCGGCGCGCAGCGCGTGGCCGCCATCGGCCGGGAGTGGCTGACAGCGGCCGGCTCCACCGACCCGGACGCCCACACCGCACTGGTCATGGCACACCTGGACGGCCTGGTGGTGCACCGGCTCGCCTTCCCCGACACCCCGCCCGGGTCGGACGCCGCAGCGGCCGGCCTGACGACTCTCCTGCGCGCCCTCATCCCGGGTGCCGACTGAGAGGTGCGGGTCGCGCCGCAGGTCAGCGCCACATTCCGGCATATCGGGAGTGTCAGTGGTCCCGCCTAGGGTGGCGGTCATGGTCGCTCCCCCGCGCCTCGAGCGCATCACCGTCGCCGAAGCCACCCGCCGCTATCTCGCCGCGGTCGAGGTCGAGACGATCCGTGGTGTCCTGTCACCCGCCACGGCGCGCAGCTACACGCGCGACGTCACCGAGTTCGGCCGCCTGACGGGGCGGGAGCGCATCCTCGACGACGTCACCGGTGCCGACGTCGACACCGTCCTGGTGCGCTACCAGTCGGCGCCCGACGCCCGCTACACCGACCCGGACCGCAAACCCGGGCCGGGGCGCAGCACCGCCACCGTCAACCGGTTCCGGCAGTCCGTCACCCGGTTCTTCGCGTACGCGGCCCGGGAGTGCTGGGTACAGGCCGACCCCATGCAGTGGGCCGCGCCGCCGGCCAAGGTGCGTGGCACCCTGCGCACCGCCCGGACGGCGCTGTCCGCGGGCGCGGCGCGCAGCCTGCTGACCACCGGCCCGGCCGAGACCCCCGCCCGCACCGACCAGGACCTCGCGCTGCGCGACCGGCTGGTGGTCGCGCTGCTCCTGGTCCTGGGCCCGCGTGTCTCGGAGCTGGCCCGCACCGACGTCGACGACGTCGCACGCGAGCCCGAACGCACCACCTGGCGCATCCGCGGCAAGGGCGGCAACACCCGCACGGTGACGCTGTCCCCGCCCCTGGCCCGCGCCCTGGACGACTACCTCACCCACCTGCGCCCCTCCCTGGCCGCCAAGCGCCCGCAGGACACCGACGCGCAGCGCGCCCTCCTGCTGTCCTGGCGCGGGCGCCGTATCGACACCCAGGCGATCCGCGCCCTGCTCTCCCGTGCGGTGCGGCGTATGCCCGCGCCCTACCAGCGCGAGGCCACCCCGCACGCCCTGCGGCACACCACGGCGACGCTGCTGGTGGCCGACGGCTGGGACGTCAAGGTCGTCGCCGAGCTCCTCGGGCACGCCTCGATCGCCACCACCGGCGTCTACCTCGACCGCATAGAGGGCGAGCTCGCCGCCGCCATCCGGTCCCACCCCCTGGCGGGGGCGTTCGACTGATCGCTCGGCTGATCAGGAGAACCGCGTGTAGAACGCGTTGCGGAACCGCTCCTCGGGATCGTGCTGCCGTTTCAGCGCGAAGAACTCATCAAGGGTCGGGTACGCCTGCGCCACCTGCTCGCGCGTGTAGTGCGGCTGGTACGGCAGGTAGAACGTGGCGTCGTGCTCCAGGGCGAGCTTCACCAGCCGTCGTGTCAGCCCCGCCATGTCGGCGTTCCCGGCGTCGGACAGGTCCTGGCTGAGGTACAGGACCACCGACAGCCGGGTGCCCCGCGCGTAGGACAGGAGCACCTCGTCACGGTGCACCACCCGGACGGACGCACTGAGCAGCTCGGCGTCGTGGTCACGCAGCACGGGCGCCGCGGCTTGGAGGAACTCGCCGAGCCGGTCCGGCTCCACGAAATACTCGTGCAGGACATCGGTGCGGTCCGGCAGCTTGTGGTTGAGCAGCCCGAGCCCGTTGTACGTGGCCTGGGTCCGGGCCACCATGCAGGCCTCGGCGTCGCGCAGCGCCGCGTTGCGCGAGGTGGCGCAGGGCTGGAAGCTCGGCAGCACGTGCTTCTGCGCGGCCCAGCGGGCCTCCTGGAAGAAGCCGCCGTGCCTGGCGAGGTTCAGCGCGAACCGCCCCACACGGGAGTTCTGGGTGTCCTTCAGCAGCCCGATCGGCTCGGCGGCGCTCCCGGGGGTCCCGGCGTCGCTGTACGTGTAGAGGATGGCCTCGGAGAGGAAGGACGACGGCGCCGTGGACAGGTGGGCGTACATCAGGCGCGCGTCCTCGTCGGGCACGACTTCCTCGAGGTAGGTCCGCGCGAGGTCCGCGGTCGGGATCACGCGCTGCTCCAGCCGGTACACGGTGTCCGGCACGGTCTCCAGCTCCACCTCGGTGATCACTCCGAACAGCCCGTAGCCACCGATCACCGCGGCGAACAGGTCCGGGTCGCTCGTTCGGTCGACGTCGCGCACCGTGCCGTCCGCGGACACGAGCCGCAGGGACCGTACCGTCCCGGCGATCGATCCCCGCCGGAAGTCGACCCCGTGCGCGTTCACCGAGACCGTGCCGCCCACGCTGAGGATGTCGATGCTCGGCATCGCGGCCACGGCCCGGCCCTGGGCGTGCAGGGTCTCCAGGACGCTCCGCCAGGTCGCACCGGCTCCCACCCGCACCGTGCCCGCCGCGGCGTCCACGGTCACGGTGTCGAGCCCGCGCATGTCGAGCACGAGGCCACCCGGGTAGGACGCCTGCCCGCCCATCGCGTGCCGCGTCCCCGACACCGATACCGCCAGGTCGTTCCGCCGCGCGTACGCGACCGCCGCCACGACGTCCCCCTCGGTACCGGGACGCACGACACCGTGCACGGGGACCTCGTTCAGGCAGCTGGCATCGTTCACGACGCCGCCGACCTGGCTCAGGCCCCTCAGGTCCGGGATCGTCTCCGGTGGCGCCGGCACAGTAGGGCCGACACCCGGATCCCCGAAGCTGACGGGCCGCACCTCGGCCGTGCACGCACGAGGTCCGTCCGGTGCGGACGAGTACCGGTCGCCCGCGAGGATGCCGACGACGAGCACCGTGACGAGGACGACGCCCAGCACCCAGCGCCGCACGCTCTGCATCCGACGCCGTACCCGGCGCGCGGGACCCGGTCCTGACATGGAAAGTCCCTCCGTCGGGCCACCGTTCACGACAGATGGTCCGGTCGGGGACCTCGTGACCGAGGAGCCTTGCCGCCGGCACCACGGCGGGCATCGGTGTCGTCGCTGTGAGCATAGGGACACGCGGGGCGAAATTCGCTCGAATAACGACGGCGGCAGCACGCGACGACGTCTCGCCCGCGTGCGCCGACCGCGTGACGGCGCCGGGCGAGACGTAATTCCGCCATCCTGGATGTGAGACCGGGTACCGTGAACCCGTGGCGTCTCGCAAGGTCCCCGGTAACCTCCCCAGCAACCTGCCCAAGCTCACGCTCGACGTGCCGACCGACTTCATGCAGCGTGCCCGCACGTTCGCGACCCGGGCCGCGATCATCGCGGCAGCGGTACCGGTAGGAGCGGCGGTGGCGCTCACCGTCACGGACAAGATCCGGCAGCGCCTGCACCCGCTCACGTCGAAGTTCCCCACGGAGAAGCCGCTCACCGAGCACATCGACGAGACCGCCACCACGGTCTACACGTACGGCGCCGACCTGTTCGAGGCGATGCTCGAGGCCATCGCCGGCGCTCGCAGGACCGTGATGCTCGAGTCGTACATCTGGAAGAACGACGAGATGGGCCAGCGGTTCAAGCAGGCCCTGATCGACGCGTCCGCGCGCGGCGTCGAGGTGTACGTCATCGTCGACGGCTTCGCCAACCTCGTCGTCCCGTACTCGTTCTTCCGCTTCCCGCCCGCCGTGCACGTGCTGCGCTTCCCCGTGCTGCGCCCCGGGATGGCCTACCTCAACATCCGCACCTCGGGCCGCGACCACCGCAAGATCCTCGTGGTCGACGACGAGACCGGGTTCGTCGGCGGGTACAACATCGGCTCCCTGTACGCGACGCACTGGCGCGACACCCACGTCCGCCTCCAGGGGCCCTCCGCGTGGGAGCTGCGCAACGCTTTCGTCGACTTCTGGAACCGGCACCGCAAGCAGCGCCACCCCGTCCTGGCCGACGCCGGGTCCGGGACCTGGCTGCCCCACCTCAAGGCCGCGCGCAACGCGCCCTCCGAGCTCGTGTTCCCCATCCGGGGCATCTACCTCGACGCCATCGACCGGGCCATCAGCCACGTCTACATCACCCAGGCGTACTTCATCCCGGACCACGACATCCACGCCGGGCTGCTGGCGGCCGCCGCACGCGGCGTCGACGTCCGCGTCCTGGTGCCGCACCGCTCCAACCACGTGGTGGCCGACTGGCTCGCCCGCGGCCAGTACGCCTCCCTGCTGCGCGGCGGGGTGCGGATCTTCCTGTACCAGGGCGCGATGGTGCACGCCAAGACCGCCACCATCGACCGCCGCTGGACCACCATCGGCACCGCCAACATCGACCGGCTCAGCCTCACCGGCAACTACGAGATCAACCTCGAGGTCGTCGACCCGGGCCTCGCCGGCCGCATGGAGGACATCTTCGCCATGGACCTGTCCAACGCGCAGGAGCTCACGCTCGCGCAGTGGGAGGAACGCGGCGCGCTCGCCAAGATCGGCGAGTACCTCCTGATCCCGCTGCGCCCCCTGCTGTGACGAGCCGCCGGCTCAGACCTTCAGGGACTCCCCCGTCCGGAGCCGCGAGTACGTGTAGTCGCCGCTGAGCCGCGCCGTGTCCAGCCGCGCTCCGACGATGTTGAGCCCGATCTCGGAGAGCAGCGCCTCGTGGATCGGGACGACGGTACGGGCCGGGACCGACCGCGTGAAGTCGATGGCCTCGGCGAGCTTCATCCACGGGCCCGCCACGGGCAGCAGGAGCACGTCGAGCCCGGCGGCCGGCAGGGCCGCAGGGGCGTCGTAGGAGTCGCCGGGGTGGAACGCGCTGGCCCCGTCGGCCTCCACGAGGTAGGTCACGTTGACCGCACGCGGGATCTCCGGGTGGATCAGGGCGTGGCCGCCGCCGCCCACCGTGACGCGCGCGCCCGCGATCTCGAGCACCTGGCCGGGAGTCACCTCGTGCACGCGGTCGGCCGGTGCGCCACCTTCCCGCAGGGCGTCGACTGCCGGCGCGGTGGCCCACACCTGGGCGTCCGGTGCGGAGCCGAGGTGCTCCACGACGGCGGGTACGTCCACGTGGTCGGGGTGGTCGTGCGTGACGAGCACGGCCACCGCGCGCGTGAGCGCGGCGGCGGTGTCGCTGAAGGTGCCGGGGTCGAGCACGAGGGTGCCGCCGCCGTCGGGCAGGTCGAGGGAGACGCACGCGTGGCCGTGGAAGGTGAGCTGCATGCTCGCAGGTTACGCCTGACCCCTGGATACGGCAGACCGCCTGGTCGGGGTGCGTGGCGCCCCGTCCCAGACGGCTGGTTCGAACGGTGTGTCGGTCGGTGCGATGGTGGGTGTGACAGCGGCTGTCAGACGGCGGACCTGGCTGCTCGCCGCTGTGCGAGCTCGTCGCCCTCGACCGTGGGGACCTCACCGGTCTCGCCCTGGTCGAGGGTCTCGGTCGGCATCTGGGCCAGGTGGCCCTCGATCTCGCGCCACACCCGTCCGACCGCGATGCCGAACACGCCCTGGCCGCCGGCGACGAGATCGACCACCTCGTCGGGCGAGGTGCACTCGTACACGCTCGCGCCGTCGGACATCAGCGTGATCTGCGCCAGGTCGTCCACGCCGCGCTCGCGCAAGGCAGTGACCGCGGTGCGGATCTGCTGCAGGGAGACGCCTGTGTCGAGGAGTCGCTTGACGACCTTGAGCACGAGGATGTCGCGGAAGCTGTACAGCCGGTGCGTGCCGGAGCCGGTGGCCGGTTTGATGCTCGGCTCGACGAGGCCGGTACGGGCCCAGTAGTCGAGCTGACGGTACGTGATGCCGGCGATGTGGCATGCCGTGGTTCCGCGGTAGCCCGTCGTGGCGTCCTGCTCCGTCAGGTCCTCACCGAAGAGGAGACCCTGCGCGCCGTGCGGGACCGTAGCGCGTGTGGCTCTCTCACCGCTGGTGTTCACTGTGCCTCCTGGGGTGTCGTGGCCACGCTAAGGCGCGTCGAAGGTGATTTCAAAGATGCGCGCCGTGAAAGGTTCGGCGTGTCGCGAGTTGGTGGGTTTTCACCCACCAGATTGATCCCTTTTCACCCGGTTCGACCACCACCGCCCTGAGCTCCACCTCCCGGCGGCCCCAGGAAGTCCTCGGGTGTGACGTGGTCGAGGAAGTCGCGGAACCGCTCGACCTCGGCCTGCTGGTCGACGTCGACGATCTCTACGCCGGCCAGTGCGACGATCTCGGCGGAGCACAGGACGGGGCTGCCGGTGCGGACGGCCAGCGCTATCGCGTCGGAGGCTCGGGAGTCGAGGTGGACGCCGTTGCTCAGGACGAGCTCGGCGAAGTAGATGCCGCCTTCCAGCGCGACGATGTCCACTCGTTCGAGCGCGACGCCCACTGCGCCGAGCACGTCGCGCAGGAGGTCGTGTGTCATGGGGCGTGGGGTGGCCAGCCCGGCCTGCGCCATGGCGATGGCGCTGGCCTCGCGCGCTCCGATGACGATGGGGATGGCCAGGTCGGCGGCGCTGTCGAGCAGCAGCACGACGATCTCCTGATCGCGCTGCTGCTGTCGAACGCCGAGGATCTCCACGGGGACCATCGGCACGTCGTCCGGCCTCACGCTTTCACCGTACGGCCATTGATGGTCGCTCGTCGCGCGCTCGGGACAAATTTCTGGTCACGGACCGGTCGCCCGGTGGCAATGGTGGGTGATTTTTTGTGGCGGTTACGGCTCAGCCGAGGTCGTCGATACCCTGCCGGACCCATGCGGCGTGCAAGCGGGTGAACAGTTCGCCCATGTCGCTGGCCATGCTCGCGGCGCGGCCGCGGGCCGCGCTGGCGTGCTGGCTGCGCAGGGGCGCGACGACCTGGTCCACGAGCGCTACCTGCCGGTCGGCGGCAGTGCGGTAGGAACGCAGGTGGCGCGGTTCGATGCCGAACTCGGCGAGTGCGCCCGCGATCCGGGCCACCTCGACGGCGCCCGAGCCGAACGTGCCGCCCGACGCGGGCAGGAGCCCTGCCTGGGCGAGGTCCTGCACGAACTCCTCGGTGACGCCGGCGGCGTCGGCCACGGCCTGCGCGGTCCAGCGGCGCCGGGCGGGCGCGCCCGTGCCGGCGAGGCGGGGCGCGGGGTGCTCGGCCGAGTCTGGGTCGGCGTCCATCGCGGCGAGGCGTTCCTTGATCACCTTCAGCGGCATGTAGCTGTCGCGCTGCTCGGTGAGGACGAATCGCAGGCGCTCGACGTCGGCCTGGCTGTACTGGCGGTAGCCCGACGGCGTGCGCACCGGATCGATCAGGCCCTGCTCCTCCAGGAAGCGGAGCTTGGAGTGCGACACGGACGGGAACTCCTGGCCCAGCGCCCGCAGGACGTCGCTGATGCGCATCGTGGCCTGGCGGGAGATCCCGCGGGGCCAGGGCGCGTCGAGGTCGTCCTGCGCGGCGCCGTGCTCCTGACCCTGCTGGTCGTCGCGTTCGTCGTCACGGTTGCGCTCGTGGGCGCGGTCATGACGCGGTTCGGTGCCGCCGTGGACCCCACGATGGTCGCGTGCGGCTCCGGCCGTCACGGGGCGGGCGTCCCCGCGCCCCACTGCGCCGGCGACTGCGGGCTGGCGTGGAAGGTGAGGCGGAACTTGCCGATCTGCACCTCGTCGCCGGTCACCAGTGTCGCGGCGTCGATGCGGCCGCGGTTGACGTAGGTGCCGTTCAGGGAGCCGATGTCGCGCACGACGAACGAGTCGCCCTCGCGGACGAACTCGGCGTGCTTGCGGGAGACCGTGACGTCGTCGAGGAAGATGTCGGCCTGCTCGCTGCGGCCGGCGACGCTGCGGCCGGTGTCCAGGAGGAAGCGGGCGCCGAATCCCGGGCCGCGCTGCACGATGAGCAGTGCGGAGTGCCGCGGCAGGGCGGCGACGGCGGCGGCTTCCTCGGGGCTGAGCGCCGTGCGGGGCGCCTGCTCGTCTGAGGTCGGGAACGCGATCCGACCCAGGTTGGCCGTGGTATCGGGCCCGACCGGATGGGCGCTGGGGTCCGTCATCAGGTCTCCTCGGGTGCGGTGGTGATACTGCGTCGGTCACAAGGCGGGGCGCTACGTTCGGACAACGGTCGGGACCGCGTCCGGGTTCCACTCAACCTACCTCGATCAGGTTCGAGGCGGGAACCATAGAAGGGAACCAACCCGGATAAAACTACCCAGGTCACGGCCGTTCCGCATGCCAGTTTTCACAGCTCGGCCCGATGTGGCGGTGATCTCCGCCAGGAACCGGCGCAAACGTGGCGCGAGTCACTCTCCGGTCACTTCTCCTGGGCCGGTTCGGCGTGCTCGGGCTCGCCGGGGATGCGCACGGCATCGACGCTGACCTGGTCAAGGACGGTGGTGGTCGCCTCGCCGCCCTCCTCCCGGATCCGGGGCAGGGCGCCGCCGGGGATCTCGAGGGCGCGGTCGATCGTCTCGGGGTTGCCGATGGCGGTCCACTCGTACGGGGAGGCGATGGCGGCGCCGTCGAGCACGACGCCGCCGCCCGAGTCGACGAAGTAGCTGGTGGTGACGAGCCGTACGCCGTTGACCTGGATCGCCTCGGCGCCGGCGTTGCGCAGCTCCTCCAGGAGGTTGAACAGCACCTGCGCCTCCAGGGGCCGGTCGCCGTCGGCCACGTGGACCTGCACGCCCGGACCGTGGGCGGGAAGCCGGCCCGAGAGGATCCCCTCCTGCTCGGCGCGCTGCCGCGCGAGGTCCCGCGCGGCCTGGTCCCGGCCGTCCTCCGAGCGCAGGTCGTCCCGGATGTCCTCCAGGTCCGCCACCTGCGCGTCGAGCTGGTCGGCGCGCTGCGTCACCTCGTCCAGGAGCCGCACGAGCTCGTCCTGGCGCAGGCTGCTGAGCTGGTCCCCCGTCGACTGCCCCACCTGGACGGCCAGCGCGAAGCCCAGCGCCAGGCACAGCAGGCCGGTGAGCAGCTCGGAGCGGGTGCCACGGGGTCGCAGCAGCTGCACGACACGCTTCCAGCCCGACGCCGGCGGGATGTCCTGCTCGGTCCTGTCGCGCTCGTCGCCCATGCTCACGCCTTGAAGATGTGCCGGCGGATGGAGGCGGCGTTCGAGAAGATGCGGATACCCAGCACCACCACCACCGCCGTCGACAGCTGCCCGCCCACGCCGAGCTGGTCACCCAGGAACACGATGAACGCCGCCACCACCACGTTCGACAGGAACGAGACCAGGAAGACCTTGTCGTCGAACAGCCCGTCGAGCATCGCCCGCAGACCCCCGAACAGGGCGTCCAGGGCTGCGACCACCGCGATCGGCAGGTACGGCTGCAGTATCAGCGGGACGGTCGGCTGCAGCACGAGACCGGCGACCACCCCGATCACGAGCCCGACGATCGCGATCATCCGTTGTCCTCCTCGGATCGGTCCTGCGTTGACTGTCCTGCCTGTCCTGCCTGCCTTGACTGCGCTGTCTGCGCGTACCGCAGCGTCGGGGAACCCGCACCCGGCAGGTGCATCCCCTCGCTCGCGCTCACCTCGTGCTCGATCCCGTACTCCGCGCTCAGCAGCTGCAGGAACCCCAGGCCCGCCGAACGCGCGAACTCGACCTGCATGTCCTCCGGGTCACCCACCGCCTCGACCGTGTACGTGGGCCCGTTCAACGGCTGCAGATCCACCAGGATCGCGTCCCCCGCGTTCCGGATCGCCGACAACGACGTCAGCCGCTGATCGTTCACCGCGATCGCCTCCGCCCCCGCCGCCCACAGCTCGTTGACGACGAACTGCACGTCCGCGTCCCGCACCCGGGACTCCGCGGGCGCGTCCCCCGGATCCACCAGCCCACCACCCGCGCCGTCGGTCAGCTCCACCACCATGCCAGGGCCCCGCACCGGCACCGCACCGTTGACCCACCGGTCCAGCTCGTTGATCTCCACCAGCGCCGACGGCAGCAACGCGGCACCCTGCAGCCCGTCCACCTCCGCGCTGAGCTCCGCGGAACGCCGCGACAGCGACTCCACCACGGCACTGCGCTCCTGGATCTGCTCGATGAGCACCGTACGGCCCTTCGTGACCAACGGCTGCGGCGCTCGCAGGTCGAGGACGGCGACGGTGGTCGCGGCACCGAGCAGCACGGCGACCAGGAGCAGGCCCAGGCTGCCCACCGTCCCGCGGCGCGACGTCGTCTCCCCCGCCTCCGCGCGTCGCCGCGCCATCTGCGCGTAGCCCGGGTCGAGCGGCCGATCCGTGACCTCGCGCAGCAGGGTCATCGACTCGTCGGGACGCCGTCCTGCGGGGCGGGGGGTGCTGGTGTGCGGGGCGGGGGCGTGCGGAGCGGTCATGCCGCGGCCGCCAGGCGCCGCACCTGGGCCACGTACTGCAGCCCTGCCAGCCAGTACAGGCCGACTCCCCACCAGGTGAAGGCCCAGCCCACCACGTGCGCCGCGGCGCCCAGCCAGCCGGGTACCGCGGCGAGGAGCAGCAGCGGGAACGCGTAGAGCAGGGCGAACGTCGCGACCTTGCCGACCAGCGTTACCTCGAGCGTCCCGTAGCCCAGGCGGGCCAGGATCGGCACCGTCAGCGCGAGCAGCACGTCCCGCGCCACGATCGCCAGCACCAGCCACAGCGGGACCACCTCGCGCCACGCCAGACCGATCAGCGTCACGAAGATGAAGAGCCGGTCGGCGAACGGGTCAAGGATCTGGCCGAGCCGGGTGACCTGGTTCAGGCGACGGGCAAGCACACCGTCGAGCCAGTCCGAGGCACCCGAGACAGCGAGCACCAGCAGGGCCCAGCCGTCCTCGCCCACGACGATCAGCACCGCGAAGACCGGCACGAGCGCCAGCCGCACCAGGCTGATCATGTTGGGCACGGTCAGGACCCGGGAGCTCATCTCCGCCCCAGTGGACACGCTCACCGCCCTTGCTCACGCCGGTTTCGTCTCGGCCGCCATACTACGGGGAGAGCGTTGCGTATCCGCACTGGCGCGCCGTCCGACGGCCCGACAACGCCTCTCACCACGCACAACATCACCCGCGTGCTGCACGTCACGCTCCCGCAGTCTGTGCCGACAGGCCCAGCAGCGGATAGGGTGGTGCCACATCCCCATGGAGTTCGTCGTCTTCCCGTGTGTGCACAGAACGTGCGAGACAGGCCCGCAGCCTCGGCTGCGGGGAAGGTGTTTCGGGAGCGAGCGACGCGAGGGCCCTCACCTCGGCCCTGACTCCGCCCGCGACGACGAACGGTGCATCACTGCATGTCTATCGACACCCATGACCTGATCGCGCCTGCTGAGCAGGACACCGAGCAGGCCACCGCCGACACCGGCGACCAGACGGCCCCCGCGGCCGTCACCTCCGAGGACACCACCCCGGAGACCACGGCCCCCGGGGCACCCGCCCCGGAGCAGGCCGCCGAGCCGGCAGCGCCCGCCCCGGAGCCCGAGCCCACCGGCCCGACCTTCGCAAGCCTCGGCCTCCCCGCCCAGCTGATGGCAGCCGTCGACAAGCTCGGCTTCGTCACGCCCTCCGCCATCCAGGCACGCGCCATCCCCGAGCTGCTCGCCGGCCGCGACATCACCGGCGTCGCCCAGACCGGCACCGGCAAGACCGCAGCCTTCGGCCTCCCGCTGCTCGCCGCCATCGACCCCAAGCTCCGCAAGGTCCAGGCCCTCGTCCTGGCCCCCACCCGTGAGCTCGCCATGCAGGTCGCCGACGCCATCGAGTCCTTCGCGACCGAGCTCGACGACGTCCGCGTCCTGCCCGTCTACGGCGGCGCCCCCTACATCCCCCAGCAGCGCGCCCTGCGCGACGGCGTCCACGTCGTCGTCGGCACCCCCGGCCGCATCAAGGACCACCTCGACCGCGGCGCCCTCAAGCTCGAGGACATCCGCTTCCTCGTCCTAGACGAGGCCGACGAGATGCTCCGCATGGGCTTCGCCGAGGACGTCGAGGAGATCTTCGGCCAGGCACCCACCAAGCGCCAGGTCGCTCTCTTCTCCGCGACCATGCCGCCGGCCATCCGCAAGGTCGCCGACCACCACATGACCGACCCCGTGCAGATCGCCGTCACCCGGCAGGCCTCCACCGTCACCGCGGTGCGCCAGACCTACGCCGTCGTGCCCTTCCGCCACAAGGTCGGCTCCCTCGCCCGCGTCCTCGCCACCTCCGACGCCGACGCCGCCATCGTCTTCACCCGCACCCGCGGCGCAGCAGAAGACGTCGGCTCCGCCCTCATCGAGAAGGGCATCTCCGCCGCCACCATCTCCGGCGACGTCGCCCAGAAGGAACGCGAGAAGATCGTCGAGCGACTCCGCTCCGGCGCCCTCGACGTCCTCGTCGCCACCGACGTCGCAGCCCGCGGCCTCGACGTCGACCGCATCGGACTCGTCGTCAACTTCGACGTCCCCGGCGAGCCCGAGGCCTACGTCCACCGCATCGGCCGCACCGGCCGCGCCGGACGCACCGGCGAAGCACTCACCTTCGTCACCCCCCACGAGCGCGGCAAGCTCCGCAGCATCGAGCGCACCATCCGCGCCTCGCTCGAAGAGGTCGCCATCCCCTCCCCCCGCGACGTCTCGGCCCACCAGGTCAAGAGCGCACTCGGCAAGGTAGCGGCCCGCCGCGAAGCCGGCCGCCTGGAGATGTACACCGACCTCATCCGCGCCTACGCGGAGGAGACCGGCACCGACCCCATCGAGATCGCAGCCGCCATGGCGGCGCTCGCGGTCGGCGACGACGGCCCCCGTGCCCGCGCCGAGCAGGAGGAGTACGAGCGCGAGCAGGCCGAGGCCAAGTCGGCGGCCGCCAGGCGCACCACGCGCGACGGTGACCGGCACGACCGGTCCGGCGACCGCGGCGCTCCGCGCGGCCGGTCCGAGGGTGACCGCGGCATCCGCCGTCCGGCCCGTGGCACGCGTTACCGCATCGCCGTCGGCCACACGCACGGCGTGCAGCCGGGCGGGATCGTCGGTGCGCTGACCGGCGAGGGCGGCATCACCGGCGCCGACGTCGGCAAGATCGACATCTTCGGCAGCTTCTCGCTGGTGGACATCATCGCGCCGCTGGACACCGAGGCGCTGGACCGTCTGGGCCGCGCCCGCGTGGCCGGCAAGCCGCTCCGCATCACGCTCGACCGCGGCCCCGCGCGTACCACCGGCGGCGACCGTGACCGTGCCCCCCGGAGCGGTGGCGACCACCGCCGTCCCGACGGCGAGCGTGGCCCCCGTGCCCGCACCACCCCGCACTGGGACGCGCGCACCAGCCGCTGACCAGCGGCCCTCGAAGTAGGGCGGATTCAACTGGTGGTCGCAACACCCCTTGATGATCGGGGTGTTCGATGAAGTCTTGGAGTCGTCTACCCGTGCCGCGGGAGCACCGGCGGGCCTTCTGGTCTGAGTTACGCGCTCATGGTCGGATCCCGGTAGCCGCTGAGGCTGCCGGGATCACGACCTGGTCAGCGCAGGCCTGGATCCGTAAGGCTGGCGGGATGCCCGACGTGTCCCTGACCAAGCCCACGGGCCGGTTGCTGTCCTTCGCCGAACGCGAGGAGATCGCGCTGCAACGCGCTGAGGGTGCCAGCGCCCGTCAGATCGCGAGGGTGCTGGGGCGGGCGCCGTCGACCATCACCCGGGAGCTGGCCGCGGGCACGCATCCCGACGTTCGCCGCTACAAGGCCTCGGTCGCGCACCGCCGGGCCGAGCAACGCCTGGCCCGGCCCAAGCCCGGCAAGCTGGCCACCCATCCGGCCCTGGCCGCCTGGATCGGTGAGCGTCTGGCAGGGCACGAGCCGGGCACGGGTAAGGCCCGCTCGTGGAGCCCGCAGCAGATCTCCCGCCACCTGCGTGTCGAGTTCCCCGATGATGAGAACATGCGCATCAGCCACGAAGCGATCTACCAGTCGCTCTACGTCCTGGGCCGCGGTGGGCTGCGCAAAGAGCTGCATACCGCGTTGCGGTCGGGGCGCGCGGTCCGCCGCCCGCAGGCAGTGACCCGTGCTCAACGCGCCGGTGGTGCCCACGTGCTACCACCCGAGGTCATGATCTCGGAGCGTCCCGAGGAGATCGAGGACCGGGCCGTGCCCGGGCACTGGGAAGGCGACCTGATCACCGGCACCCGGAACAGTTCAGCGATCGGAACCCTGGTCGAACGTCAGACGCGGTACCTGATGCTGCTGCACCTGCCCGACGGGCACGGCGCGCAGCAGGTCGCCACCGCGATGCGCGAACAGATCACCCGCCTGCCGGCTCACCTGCGCCGCTCGTTGACCTGGGACCAGGGCCGGGAGATGACCCCGTTCGCGGGCATCCAGATCGTCGAGGACCTGGATCTGTGGTTCTGCGACCCGCACTCGCCCTGGCAACGCGGCACGAACGAGAACACCAACGGCCTGCTGCGCCAGTACTTCCCCAAGGGCACCGATCTGAGAGTCCACACAGCCCAGGACCTCGCGGACGTCGCCCTCGTGATGAACGGACGACCCCGCAAGGTCCTGGACTGGCACACACCCTACGAAGCAATGAGCAAGCTACTGTCAGCGGACACGACCGGTGTTGCGACCACCGATTGAATCCGCCTAGAACCAGGGCGAGATAGAACCCTGGCGAAGTAGAACTCTGGCGAGATAGAACCGCAGAACTTGCGGTTCTATCTCGCCAGAGTTCTATCTCGGCGAACGGGGGTCGGGTTCCTCGGCCTCGCCCAGCTCGGCGATGAGCGCCACCAGGCGGCGCGCCTCGGCCATGCCGTGCTCGCCGTCCGCCCGCTGGATGCCCATCACGGCGAGCACGTCGCCGTCGGCCAGGTCCAGGTGCACCCACGGATCGTTCGGCCCGAACCGCACGGTCACTATCTCGGCCCAGACGAGCCGGCGGCTCGTGGCGTAGTTGACCACGGTGAGGCCGCCCGGGTCCGGGACGGCGCGCACGGCGCCGAAGCGCCACGCGATCACGGCGCCCACCAGCCCGAAGACGATCATCGCCACGCGGTTGGCGGTGTCCGCCGTGCCCGACGCCAGCGCGACGAACGTGCAGCCGCCGCCGGCCAGGACCGCCAGTCCGTACGCCGTCGGCGTGCCGAAGCGCCCCCGGAAGGTGCGGAAGCGGTCACGGTCACGGCGAGGGGCGTTGCCCGCTGCCCCCCGACCCGTGCCCGCCCCCGCACCCATGAGGCCTACAACCGCGAGGCGTGGATCGACGTCACGATGATGGCGCGTGCCCCGACGTCGTACAGGGCGTCCATGATGCGGTTGGTCTCCCGGCGCGGGACCATGACGCGCACGGCGCAGGCATCGCTGTGGTGCTGCGCCGAGACGGTCGGGGACTCCTTGCCCGGCGTGATCGCCACCGCCTCCTCCAGCCGCGACGCGGGGACCACGTAGTCCATGAGCACGTACTCGCGGGCGGTGATCACGCCCTCCAGGCGGCGGGTCAGGATGTCGAGGCCGGCGGGCGGCTCGGCGTCGGACTGCCGGATGAGCACGGCCTCCGAGCGCAGGATCGGTTCGCCGAAGACCTCCAGGCCCGCGGCCCGCAGCGTGGTGCCCGTCTCGACGACGTCGGCGATGACGTCCGCGACGCCGAGCCGCACGCTCGACTCCACCGCGCCGTCCAGGTGCACTATCGCGGCGGGCTCGACACCCTGCTTGGCCAGGTGCTGAGCCACGAGCGTCGTGTACGACGACGCCACGCGCCGCCCGGCGATCTGGCTGACGTCGGTCACGGGGTCGGTCTCGCCCGGGCCCGCGGGTGCCGCGTACCGGAACGTGGACCGGGCGAACCCGAGGCCGAGGTGCTCGACGGCGTCCGCGCCCGAGTCGAGCATCAGGTCACGGCCGGTGATGCCGACGTCGACCGTTCCGGTGCCCACGTAGACCGCGACGTCGCGGGGGCGCAGGAAGAAGAACTCGACGTCGTTCTCAGGGTCGGCGAGCACGAGCTCGCGGGTGTCACGGCGCTGGCGGTAGCCCGCCTCGCGCAGCATGTCGGAGGCGGGGCCGGACAGGGCACCCTTGTTGGGGACGGCTATGCGCAGCATGTGGTTGATTCCTCTCTGGGTGTACGACGGATCTGGGCGCGAGACACAAGGTCCCGCTACAGATGCGTGTACACGTCCTCGAGGGTCAGTCCCTTGGCGACCATCAGGACCTGCAGGTGGTACAGGAGCTGGGAGATCTCCTCAGCGGTCTCGCTGTCCGACTGGTACTCGGCCGCCATCCACACCTCGGCGGCCTCCTCCACTACCTTCTTGCCGATCGCATGGACGCCGGCGTCCAGCTGGGCCACGGTGCCGGAACCCGCAGGACGGGTCTCGGCCTTCTCGGTCAGCTCGGCGAACAAGGTCTCGAAGGTCTTCACGGGCCCAGCCTAGTCGGGCGACGGGGGCGCCGGCCCTCGCCGTCCCACGTGGTGGCCACTCGCCGCTATGACGCGGGCCACTTCGACGGCAGCGCGCCGTCCTCGGCCGGGGTCAGCACGCCCTGATACGGCGTGATGAGGTGGAAGCCGTCGGCGGCGTTGCCCTCCGCCGAGCCGTCGCCGAAGCCGTCGCCCATACCGTCTCCCAAGGCGGCGGACAGGAGGATGATCACGGAGCCGTCCGCGCCGCCGAGACCGCTCGCCGGGTCGAGCGGGTCACCCCCGCTATACGCCTCCCCGCTGCACGTCTGCGGCGTCGAGACGACGGCGATCTGCTCCCCGGGCGAGACGTCGAGCTCGGGCTGCGTCTGCGTGCGGCCCGACGGCGGATCCGGCCGCTCGAGCACCTCCTCGACTGTGACCAGCCAGCGGTTGGACTCGACGCCGTACATCCGCACCGTGCCGTCCTGCTCCACCACGGTCCCCCGGAGCACGGCGCCCGCGTCGGACGCCGCCTCCGCCGGGGTGTCGAAGAAGACCCAGTCGACGCAGGCGGACCCGCCCGACTGATCCTGCGACTCCTGCGTCTCCCGCGTCGAGTCCGCGGTCTCCGCCGTGCCCGAGGGCTTCGCTCCCCCGGCCGGTTGCGCCGCCGAGCAGCCGGCGAGCCCGCCTGCCGTGACCGCTGCGACGGAGGCGCTGACGACCGCCGTCCGCAACGCCGATCGTGAGATCAACCGTGCTGCCGCCCGCTGAGTACGTGTGGTTCCCATACCCCGTACATGTGCCGAGGCCCCCGTTCTTTCAGGCTCTGGTTGGCCTGTTTGCGAGGCGCGGGTGATGTTCTAGACGCTTGGCACACTATTAATGCAGGACTGGAGCGAGAGTCAGGTCGCGCAGCGTCACCACCGTGGCGACGGCAGCCTCCACCGCCTCGGCACCCTTGTCCTCGCTCGAGCCCTCCAGGCCCGCCCGGTCCAGCGCCTGTGCCTCGTCGTCGCACGTCAGCACACCGAACCCGACGGGAACACCGGTGCGGACGCTCACGTCCGTCAGGCCGGTCGTCGCCGCGGAGCACACGTACTCGAAGTGCGGCGTGCCGCCACGGATCACTACTCCGAGCGCCACCACGGCGTCCGCTCCCCCGGCTGCCGCCCGCGCCGCCGCGACCGGCAGCTCGAACGAGCCGGGCACGCGCACCTCGGTCCAGTCGGCGCCCGACTCCCGTAGCGCCCTCCGGGCACCCGCCAGCAGCCCGTCCATCACCTGCTCGTGCCAGCTCGCCGCGATCACGACGACCCGCAGGCCGCTACCGTCCACAGTCACCTTCGGTGCTCCAGCGCCGCTCATGCGCATGCTCCTTCGTCCTCGTTCATCGTTCGTTCAAAGCTCGGTTCAAGGCTCGGCTCGAGCTCGAGATCAAGGTCCAGCTCTTCGATGCGGTGGCCCATGACCACGCGCTTCGTCTCCAGGTACCGGTGGTTGTGCACGCCGCGTCCCACGACGAGCCCCCGGCGCCCGACGACGTCGGTGCCCGCCGCCCGCAGGCCCGCGACCTTCTCCGGGTTGTTCGTCAGCAGCGTCACGCCGTCGAGCCCGAGGTCCGCCAGGATGGCCGACGCCGCGCCGTACTCCCGCGCGTCCACCGGCAGCCCGAGGTCGACGTTCGCCTCCACGGTGTCCCGGCCGCCGTCCTGCAGCGCGTACGCCTGGATCTTCGCCGCCAGGCCGATGCCGCGGCCCTCGTGGCCCCGCAGGTACACGACGGCGCCGCCCTCCGCGGCGACCGCCGCGAGCGAGGCCTCCAGCTGCGGACCGCAGTCGCACCGCAGAGAGCCCAGCGCGTCACCCGTCAGGCACTCGGAGTGCACCCGGACCAGGGAGCCCGCACGCATCGTCTCCTCCTGCACGGAGCCCGTACGGCGCGGGCCGGACAGCGCCACGGGTGTCAGCGCCAGGTGCTCCGCACCCGACCGCAGGTCCCGGTACGCCACCACCCGGAAGTTCCCGTGCCGCGTCGGCAGCGACGCCTCCCCTGCCCGGAGCACCCGCGCGTCCGGGGCGCCGGCGCCTTCGACCGCCGGGTCGCCGGCCTGTGGCGCAGGGTCGTGCACCCGGCGCCACGCCACCAGGTCCGCGACGGTCAGCACCACGAGCCCCGTCTCCTCGGCCAGGGTGTACGCCTCGTCCAGGCGCATCACGGCACCGTCGTCCCGGACGAGCTCGGCGATGGCGCCCACCTCGCCCAGGTCCTGTCCCGCACGGCCCGCCAGCCGCACGAGGTCCACAGCTGCCTCGGTGTGCCCGGTGCGCTCCAGGACGCCGCCTGGCCGCGCCCGCAGGGGCAGCACGTGCCCCGGCCGGATCAGGTCCTGCGGGCCGGAGGACGGGTCGCCCAGCACGCGCAGCGTCCGCGCCCGGTCCGCACCCGAGATGCCGGTCGTGACACCCACCGCGGCGTCGACGGACACCGTGTACGCCGTCTTCCGGGGGTCCTCGCTCCGCTCCACCATCAGCGGAAGCTCCAGCGCGTCCGCACGGTGCGCGGGCATCGGCGCGCACAGGTAGCCCGAGGAGTGCCGCACCGTCCAGCCCACCCACTCGGCGGTCGCGACGCTCGCCGCGAGCACCACGTCGACCTCGTTCTCCCGGCCCGCGTCGTCCGCCACGAGGACGGGGCGGCCGGCGGCGAGCTCGGCGAGGGCCCGCTCGACGAGGCTCGTGTCCACGGCGTCCTGGTGCATGACGTGCACCGTCCCGCCCGCGCTCATCGTGCGGCCCCGGTCAGGTCGCCGACGCCGGTAGTCGCATCCGCCGCGAGGAGCCGCTCGACGTACTTCGCGAGCACGTCCACCTCCACGTTCACGACGTCGCCCGGGACCAGCCTGCCGAGCGTCGTCGCGGCGAGCGTGGTCGGGATGAGCGACACCCCGAAGCCGCCGTCCGACACCCACGTGACCGTCAGCGAGACTCCCGCCAGCGCGATGGAGCCCTTCTCCGCGACGTACCGGGTGAGGGCAGCGGGCGCGGAGAACTCCAGGTCGTCCCAGCGCGGTCCGGGCGTGCGGCGCACCAGCGTCGCGATGCCGTCGACATGTCCCTGGACGACGTGCCCGCCGAGCCTGCCGTTCGCGGGCAGTGCGCGCTCCAGGTTCACCACGGAACCCGGGACGAGGCCCCCGAGCGAGCTGCGGCCCAGCGACTCGGGCATGATCTCCGCGACGAACGAACCGTCCGCCACGGAGACGACGGTGAGGCACACCCCGTCGACGGCGATCGAGTCACCGGGCCGGGCGTCGGACGCGGCGAGCGGGCCCGCGACGGTGACGACGGCGTCCGCGCCGTCGTCACCGTCAGGACGGTCGAGCGCGACGACGGAGCCGAGCTCCTCGATGATTCCGGTGAACATCAGATCTCCTCCTTGGTGTGCCGGCTGAGCCGACCGTGCTGGACTGGCTGGACTGACTCGGTGGCCGCGGTGGCCGCCGTGGGCTCGGTGGGCCGGGCAGGCTGGACGCGACGCGCTACCAACAGCACGTCGTCGCCGAGCCGGGTCACGTCGTGGGTGGTGAAGCGTGCGGCGTCGCCGATCGTGGTGACGCCCAGGTCGCCGACGGCGGTCGCGCCCGCGCCGAGCAGCACCGGTGCGACGTACGCGTGGAGCTCGTCCACCGCGTCGGCGGCGAGCAGCGCGGTGGCCAGGGTGGGGCCGCCCTCCACGAGGAGATGGCGCACCTCGCGCTCCGCGAGCTCCCGCAGGACGGCGCCGAGGTCGTGCTCGGGCAGGTGCAGCAGCGCACCGCCCGGCCCGCGCAGGCGAGCATCCTCGGGCACCGCGCGGCGGCCGACGACCACCCGGAGCGGCTGGTGCTCGAAGAGGCCGCCGTCGATCGTCCGTGCGGTGAGCGACGGGTCGTCGGTCAGGGCAGTCCCCGTGCCGACGGCTATCGCGTCGACCTGCGCGCGGATCGTGTGGGCGTGGGCTCGTGCCTGCGGGCCGGTGATCCAGCGGCTCGTACCGTCCGCGGCGGCGACCCGCCCGTCGAGGCTGGTCGCAAGCTTGAGGGTGACGTAGGGGCGTCCGGTCCGGACGGCGTGCAGCCACTGGCGCAGCAGCTCCTCGCCCTCCTCGGCGAGGATGCCGGTCGTCACCTCGATCCCTGCGGCGCGCAGCTTGGCCGCGCCACCGGTCGCCACCGGGTTCGGGTCGGCGACCGCGACGTGCACCGCGGCCACACCGGCGTCGATCAGGGCGTCGGCGCAGGGCCCGGTGCGGCCGTGGTGGGCGCAGGGCTCGAGCGTCACGACCGCTGTCGTGCCCCGCGGGTCGACGCCGCGCGAGCGCGCGGCGGCCAGCGCCGCCGCCTCCGCGTGCGGCGTGCCGGCGCCGCGGTGGAAGCCCTCGGCGACCGGCTGGCCGCTCGGGTCGAGGAGCACGCAGCCGACGCGCGGGTTCGGGCCGTACGCCGGGCCCTGCGCGGCCAGCGCGAGAGCGCGGCGCATGGCGGCCTGGAGCGTCGTGGCCGCATACGCCGCGTCGCGGCCCAGCGGTGGCTGGTTCATGCTGTCCTCCCCGAGCTTCGGTGCTCCGGGGTGGACGACGGGGCGCGGACGAGGCCGACCGGCCCTGCCCGCGCGCACGACGTCACGACGACGCACGCCCCAGGGGACGGCGACGCCGCACGTGCTTCCTCCCATCCGGACTTTCACCGTCGGTCCTGGAGTTTCACCAGATCAACCGGTCCTCCTTGCGGAGGACGCGGGTCGCGGACTTTAACCGCCGGCTCGGAATTACACCGACCCCGGAGCACGTGTGTGCGTACTGCTGCTTGCCAGCATGCCATAAACCTCGCGGCCGTCGGCATGGCTTGCGTCACACCCGGGCGGCGATCCGCCGCCGACGGATCACCCACTCGGCCACCGCCGCGTTGATGACCCACGCCGCCGTCATGAGCACCGTGTTGACGACCGGCCCCGGCATGCCCGCGAGCGCGATGTACGGGCCGATCAGCAGCGCCTGCGTGCCCGCGCCCATGGCCAGCGCGTACGCCCGCATCATCCAGGCCCGGTGCGTCATGAAGTCGCGCCGCAGCGCCGCGCGCACGCCCAGGACCAGCGACACCGCCATCACGACGCCGACCACGTAGCGGACCCCGTTGACGACCACGGTGTCCTTGTCGGGCAGGTCGTAGAACGCGGTCATCCAGAGCCCCGTCAGCGCGACACCGAGCCCGGCGGGGAACAGGACGCGGCCCGCCAGCCGGTGCCAGCTGCGTCGTCGCAGGCTCGGGACGAACTGGAACGCCCCCAGCATGCTGTAGACGGTCACGCAGACGATGTGGACCAGCACCGGGATCGGCTGGGTCACGAACCGCGCGTTGTCAGCGGTGAGCACGGGGTCGGCGGCCAGCTCGGAGACGCGCGCGGCGCCGCCGAGCGCGGGGACGAGCGCGAGCAGGAGGAGGCCCGCGGGAACGAGCCATTGGCGGCGGCTGGTGGGCTTGGTCCGCACCTGGGATGTGGTCATGGTGCGAGCCTGCCCCGCCGGCCCCCGCAGGTCATGGGCCCGCAGACCGGTCTCGGCCTGGCCAAAAGTACGAGTCGCCGAAAGGACGGGTGCAGCCCGCGTCAGGGCTCGTGCGCGGGGCGCACGGGACGGAGCCGCCCCGTGTCGTACGCCCAGAGCGCCACCTCCACGCGGTTGCGCGCACCCAGCTTGGTCATCAGGTTCGCGACGTGGGACTTCACGGTGCTCAGCGTGACGAACAGCTCGCGCGCTATCTCGGTGTTCGTCCGGCCGGTGGCCACCGCCAGCAGAACCTCCTCCTCGCGTGCCGTGAGCGGGTCCAGCGGCTGCGCGGGCAGGTCGCGGGGACCGGCGTCGGTGAAGGCTCTCAGGAGCCGCGTGGTGACGCTCGGGGCGATCAGGGCGTCGCCCGACGCGGCGGCCCGGATCGCCTGGGCCAGGAGCGCCGGGCCGGCGTCCTTGAGCAGGAACCCTCGAGCCCCGGCGCGCAGAGCTGCGTACACGTACTCGTCCAGGTCGAACGTGGTGATCACGACGACGGCGAGCGGGTCCGCGACGCTGGGGCCCGCGAGCAGCCTGGTCGCCTCGATACCGTCGACGTCCGGCATCCGGATGTCGAGCAGGGCGACGTCGGGGCGCAGCCGCTGCGCGAGCTCGACCGCTGCCCGACCGTCGGCGGCCTGCCCGACGACCTCGATGCCCTCCTGGGCGTTCAGGATCATCGTGAGGCCCGTACGGACGATCTCCTGGTCGTCGGCCACGAGGACCCTGATGTCTCTGCCTGTCATGCGGCGCCCGAGATCGGGAGGACCGCCTCGACGGTCCAGCCGGCCGCGTCGGGCCCGGCGTCGAGCGTGCCGCCCAGCAGCGCCGCACGCTCGCGCATCCCGGCGAGCCCGTACCCGCCGTGCCTGTACCCGCCGTGACTCGGAGGGACCGGCGCACCGCCGTCGTCGGACACCCGGAGCCGGACGGACGTCTCACCCACGGTGACACGGACCGTGATCCGCGTGGCGCCCCGGGCGTGCCGGCGCGCGTTCGTGACCGACTCCTGCGCGATGCGCTGCACCGCGCCGCCCACGGCCGCCGAGACCCGGGCGGGGTCGCCCTCCAGGTCGACCTCGACGCGCGGCGTGGTGGGGTCGGCGAGGCGTTCGACGTCGGCCAGCGTGGGCCCCGGAGCGAGCTCGTCCGCCTCGTCCGCTCGGTCGCCGCCACCCTCGGCCGGGCGGAGCTCGTCCGACCGCAGGACGCGGACCAGCATGCGCATCTCGGCCAGCGCAAGGGAGGCCTGCTCCTCGATCACCCGCAAGGAGTCGGCCGCCGCTCCGGGATCGGTCTGCGACACGGCGAGCCCGGCCTGTGCTCGCACCGCGACGGCCGAGATGTGGTGCCCGACGACGTCGTGCAGGTCCCGGGCCAGTCGCTCCCGTTCGAGCAGCACCACCTGCTCACGCTCGCGCCGGCGCGCGCCGGACCGGTACCGGAGCGCCAGGCCGAGCGCGAACGTCGAGCCGAGGATCAGGCAGCCGATGCCCACGTCGGCGAGCGTGAGGAAGCCGAGCGCCGCGTTCGCCCCCATCTTCGCGAGGACCACCGCCGTGCCGAGCACCATCGCCCGCCCGCTCCCCCACCGGAACAGCGCGTACGCCAGGACCAGCATGAAGACGTTCGAGGCGAAGGCCAGGTCCCGGCCGAGCACGAGCGCCGGCACCGTCGACGCGACGAACGCGACGACGACCGTCGCCAGCGGGTGCGTCCGGCGCCACAGCAGCGTGGGCGCGAGCACGACGACGGTGGCGAGCTCCAGCCACCGTCCCTGGACGTCCGACCGCGCGACCGCCTCGATCATGGCTCCGGCCACGACAACGGCGACGAGCACCCAGTCCCGCCACACGCGCACTGGCGGATCGGCGGGCCGCGGTTCGTCCCAGACCGAGCGGATAGCGGACACGCGCTCATGCTACGAGGACCAGGGGCACCGCCGGATCAGGCAAAAGTACGAGCCGGCCCCCCGACTCCTGGCTTTTGGCGACGTACCTCCGGGCCGAGTGGTGCGTTGTACGCGCTTGGCACACTTTTTTGCCCGAGTGTCGAAGCGAACCGCCGCCGGCGACCGGCGAGCCCGGGCCGCCGGACCAGCCGTGGCTCCGCGCAGGTCAGTGCGTGTGCTTGCTCGCCAGCTCGCGCAACGTCGCGATCTCGGCCGGGATGTCCTCGGCCCCGTACACGGCCGAACCCGCCACGAAGACGTTCGCCCCGGCGTCGGCCGCACGCTCGATCGTCTCTCGCGACACTCCCCCGTCGACCTGGATCCACACGTCCAGACCGGACTCGCTCACGGCCTCCCGCGCACGGCGGATCTTCGGCAGCGTGCCCTCGATGAACGACTGCCCGCCGAACCCCGGCTCGACGGTCATCACCAGGATCATGTCGATCTCGGCGAGCAGGTCGAGGTAGGGCTCCACCGGCGTCGCCGGGCGCAGTGCGACGCCCGCCCGCGACCCGAGCTTCCGCAGCTCCCGCGCCAGACGCACCGGCGCCTGCGCCGCCTCCGCGTGGAAGGTGACCGACGCCGCCCCCGCCTCCGCGAACGCGGGCGCCCACCGGTCGGGGTTCTCGATCATGAGGTGCGCGTCGAGCGGGACGGGCGACACCTTCGCGAGCCGCTCGAAGATCGGCAGCCCCAGCGTCAGGTTGGGCACGAAGTGGTTGTCCATGACGTCGACGTGCGCGTAGTCGGCGTCGGCGATCCGGCCGAGGTCGCGCTCCAGGTTCGCGAAGTCGGCGGACAGGATGCTCGGGGCGATGAGGGCTGCCATGATGCCAGCGTAGAGCGCGATTCTCCGCACCACCGAACCGCATACCCAACCGCGCAGTCCCCACAGTCCGGGAGCGACGATGATCCCCGAAGTGAACTACTGGGCAGTGATCGTAGCCACGCTGTCCACGCTTGTCGTGGGCTCCCTCTGGTACACGCCGAAGGTGTTCGGCACCCGCTGGATGCGGCTGGCGAAGGTGGACCCCAAGGCCGCCGAGGCGGCGGGCATCTGGCCCATCGTCGTCACCGTCGTCGTCAGCTTCCTGACGGCGTGGGTGCTGGCCGGCGCCGTCTACATCTCGTGGGAGTTCTACCAGGGCGCTTTCCTGACGGCGTCCGTCGTGACCGCCGTCCTGCTCTGGATCGGGTTCACCGCCGCGCGCATGATCACGCACGACGCCTTCGAGGGCCGTCCCCCGGCGCTCACCACCCTGAACCTGGCCCACGAGCTCGTGACGATCCTGGTCATGGCAGTGATCATCGGGGTGTGGCCGCCGGCGGGTGTCTGACGCCGCAGGCCTGACGGGAAGTCTCCAGCTTCGGCGAAGATCACCCGGCCCGTGTCGCAGAGGTCGTGGTCCGACGTCGAACCGCACCGCTAGCCTCCGTGTGTGGCACAGCAGCAGGGGCGCGCAGCAGGGACGCGCCTGGGTACCCTCGTCCGTGAGCTGGGGCGTTCAACGACAGGTGGACTTGTATCCGCCATCTGCTGGATCGTCGTGCTGTCAGCCTTACCCGGCTACCTCACGTTCGGGTACTTCCAGGACAGACAGATCCTCGCGGAACGCGGGGTGCAGATCGTCGCGACGGTGACCGAGGCCCACTGGTCGCGCAGGGGCTCCGACACTGTGGTCGTCAGGCCGGTTGATCCGCCGTACTTCGAGTCGACGCTCTACCGCTTCCCGGATGTCGGTGTCGGTGATCGACTCGACGTGGTCTTCGATCCACAGAATCCGGCACGGATCGCCGCTGTCGACGGGCCGCTGATCAACGGCTCCGTCCTCGTCGTCGCGGGCCTCGACCTGCTCAGCCTCCTGGCGTTGCTCTTTGCCATCGCGGCAGCCGCCGAACTCGTCCGGCGCGCGTGGGCACGCCTGCGTGGCAATCGAACGCCGGGCCCCGACGGGTCCCCTCGCTAGGCTCTCTTGCGCAGCAGCGTCAGATGCATCGCGTCGGTCCCGTGCACGTGCGGCCACAGCTGGACGTCGTCGCGGTCCGACAGCGGAATCTCTTCGCTGACGCCCCCGGCGCTGACCACGGACCGCACGGCGGCGGCCGTGTCGAGCCGCTCGACGTCGTCGCGCTTCCTCAGCACGTCGGAGACCACGAGCTGCGTCTCGGCGAGGTGCGGCGAGCACGTCACGTACGCCACCACTCCCCCGGGCCGGACGGCGTCCAGCGCGGAGGCGAGCAGCTCGCGCTGCAGGCCGGTGAGCTCGGCGAGGTCCGACGGCGTCCGCCGCCACCGGCTCTCGGGCCGACGGCGCAGCGCGCCCAGCCCGGTGCAGGGAGCGTCCACGAGCACACGGTCGTAGACGCCGGGCTCGTCGGCACCCACCTCACGCCCGTCGCCGGTGCGCACCTCCTCGACGACGCCCTCCGGCATGGCCGCGAGGGCGTTCGCGACGAGGCGGGCACGGTGCGGCGCCACCTCGTTGGCGACCAGCGTCGCGCCCCGCTGGGCGGCCAGCGCCGCCAGCAGGGCCGCCTTGCCGCCCGGGCCTGCGCACAGGTCCAGCCAGCGCTCGTCACGGCCCTCCAGGGGCGCGTCCGCGAGGGCGAGGGTCACGAGCTGCGAGCCCTCGTCCTGCACGCCGGCGAGGCCCTCCCGGATCGCGGGGATCCCCGCGGGGTCCGAGCCCTCCAGGCGCAGCGCGGTCGATGCCCAGCGCCCGCGCACGAGCTCGGCGTCGCCCCACGCAGCCTCGTCCGAGACGTCGACCAGGCCGGGCCGCGCCACCAGCGTGACGCGCGGCGGCACGTTGTCCGCGGCCAGCAGGGCACCGATCTCGTCGACGTCGCGACCGTTGCCGGCCAGCGCCTCGCGCATCGCCCGGGCGATCCACATCGGGTGCGACTCGGTCGCCGCGAGGCCGGCCAGGGCGTCCGGCGCCTCCTTCGTGAGCACCGCGAGCCACTCGTCGAGCGAACGCTCCGAGACCCGGCGCAGCACCGCGTTCACCATCTGCGCGGGCCCGGCGCCCACGCGGTTGCGCGCGAGGCCCACCGTCTCGGAGACGGCGGCGTGCACGGGCACCCGCATACCGAGGACCTGGTGGGCACCGAGCCGCAGGACGTCGAGGAGCGCCGGGTCCAGCCCCGGCAGCGGGCGGTCCACCAACGTCGCCAGGATCGCGTCGTACCGGCCGCGCAGGCGCAGCGTGCCGTAGGTCAGCTCGGTCGCGAAGCCCGCGTCCCGCCCGCGGATCTGCCGCTCGCGCAGCAGCGGGGGCAGCACGAGGTTCGCGTACGCGTCGGACTCGTCCACCTCACGCAGCACGTCGAACGCGACCATCCGGGCCGGGTCGGTGCGCTTGCGACGCTCCGACGGCGCCTGCGACGTGCGGGGACGGTCACCGGCCCGGAACCGCGCCGCGCTGCGTTCCCGGCCTCGAGAGTTCCGGCGCGGGTCGTCGCGGCGCGGATCGTCCTGGGGCGGGTGAGAAGAGGTGTTCGGCACTACCCGATCCTACGTTGACGCGGCTGGTCAGCCGTCTCAGACGACTCGGCCGGTCAGACGGCCGCGCCGCCCAGCACGAGGCCCGCCTCCACGAGCTGTCGGCCGCCGCCCCGTGCCCAGTCGGGCGCGGGCATCGCCTTCTTCCCGACGGGCCGCACCTCGCCGAGCGCGACGGCGTGCGTGGCCGTGCCGACCAGCACCTCGTGCTTCAGCGCGCGCACCTCGCCCGCGCGCAGGTCGGTGACCTCTGGGCGCGGCGCGACCGGCCCGAGGCCCAGGCGCGTGCCGTCCGGCAGCACGGTCCACGCACCGGGCGCGGGCGTGCAGCCCCGCACCAGGCGGTCGATCGCGAGCGCCGGGTCGGTCCAGGCGACGCGGGCGTCGTCGGTGGTGAGCTTGGGGGCCACGGACACGCCGTCGGCGGGCTGCGGCTGGGGCTGGAGGGCGCCGTCCTCCAGGGCGTCGAGGGTGGCTACGAGCAGCTCGGCGCCGGAGACCGCGAGGCGGCCGAGGAGGTCGCCCGACGTGTCGGTGGGCCGGATGGTCTCGGTGGCCGTGCCGAGCACAGGGCCGGTGTCCATGCCCTCGTCGAGCAGGAACGTGGTGGCGCCCGTGACCTCGTCGCCCGCGATCACCGCGCGCTGGACCGGTGCGGCACCGCGCCAGGCGGGCAGCACCGAGAAGTGCAGGTTGATCCACCCGAGGCGAGGCACTGCCAGGACCGCCGGGCGCAAGATGTGGCCGTAGGCGACGACGGGGGCGGCGTCGACCTCCAGGGCCCGCAGCCGCTCGATGAACTCGTCACCGCGCGGGACGTCCGTGATGACGGGGATCCCGGCCTCCTCGGCGCGGGCGCGCACGGGGCTCGGCGTGAGCTTGCGGCCGCGGCCCGACGGCGCGTCGGCGCGGGTCAGGACGGCGACGACCTCGTGGCGCGAGCCGATCAGTGCCTCCAGTGAGGCGACGGCGGGTTCGGGGGTTCCTGCGAAGAGAAGACGCACCGGGTCATTCTAGGTTCGGTGCCTGGTGCCGTGCTCCCGCGGCCTGCAAGTGCCGTGGCTCTTGGCACAGAGACGTAGCAGCAGCTCCCACCGGTCGGAGGACCCTGATGCGTCGAACCGTGCTCGTCCCCTGGATGGTCCCTCTGCCCGCCAGCCGGTGGCTCGCTGGTGGCCTCGTCGGTGGCATGCTCGCTGCCGTCCTGCTCGCCGGGTGCGCCGCCGGTCCGGGCAGCGACGCCGGCTGCGGGACGGGCGCGGGTGCCCGTACGGGCGACGCCGGCTATGCCGAGGTGCTCGCCTGGTCCGCGCCGACCGCCGACTACGCGTGGTACCCGAAGACGGTGACCTCCGCCCTGCCGTCGGTCACGTACACGGGCGCCTCCGGGGACGCGCACGCCTCGGAGCTGGCCGCCGTCGGCCGGTTCACCTCCTGGGAAGAGGGCGAGCGGGAATATCCGACCGTCTCGACGATCGACCTGACCTTCGAGGTCGACGAGGTAGTCGACGCCCTGGGTGACCTGTCGATGCTGGAGGGCGGCACCGTCATGGTGCACGTCGGTGTCAACGCCTGCGCGGACGTCGGCCGCGTGGCCGACGAGCTCCTCGGGCTGGGTGACGTGGTGCTGTTCCTGAACCACGTGGGTCCCGAGCCGTGGCCGCCGCCGGAGTGGATCAACGTCTTCGGCGGTGCCTTCCTGGGCGATGTGCACGACGACGGCGCGGTCACCTGGCCCGTCGCGGACGCGATAGCGGCGAACAACCCCGCCGACGCCCACCCCGAGGCCGACGCGGCGACGCTGGCGGATCTCCGGACGGCGGCGACGGAGGACCGCACCGTCGATCTGACCGCTGGCTGAGCCCCGCTGGGCCCTCGCCTATCGACGCAGGCCTGGCGACGCTACTCCGCCACCGGGAGCCCCAGCGCTCGCAGGTCCTTGCGCAGGGCCTCCGTGGTCGTGAACACGACGCCGTGGAACCCGACGCCGCGTGCGGCGTCCACGTTCACGTCCTTGTCGTCGATGAACACGGCGCGGGCCGGGTCGACGCCGAACCGCTCCACGACCAGCTCGAAGATGCGCCGGTCGGGCTTGGCCATGCCCTCACGGCCGGACACTATGACGTCGTCCATGAGGCCGATCGCCGGCGCGGCGGGCTCGGCACTGTGGAACGTCTCGGCCTGCCAGTTCGTCAGCCCGTACAGCCGCAGCCCCAGGCCCTTCAGCTCGGCGACCAGCTCCGCCGAGCCCGCTATCGGTCCGGTGAGCGACAGCTCGTAGTTCTCGATGTATCGGCGCAGGTCCGGGGCCAGGTCCGGGCGGGTGCGCTCCACGCGCTGGAGCAGCACCGAGTACGGCGTCCCTGCGTCGGCCGCGTGGTTGATGGAGTGGAAGTCGACCGCCGTGAAGAAGGCCTCGATCTCGGCCCGGGGGCGCCCCGGGTACGGGCCGAACGGGTTCCAGCCGACCAGCACGTTCCCGAAGTCGTACACGACCGTGTCGATGACGGTCTCGGGCGGGACCGCGGACTGGTCCCCGGGTGCGATGACAGGGTCGGCAGAGCTCACAGCATCTCCTTCGGGTCGAGCTGGACACGCACCGTCCCGCCCTCACGGCGTGCGGAGCGGACGGCAAGGCTCGCCTTGAGCCTACGGGCGAGCTCGTCGCCCTGGGCGAGCGGTACGCGCAGCACGGTCCGCACGGGCAGGTCCAGCGCCTGTAGACCGGCCGCTCCGCCCCGGCCCGACGACGGCGCCCCGGCGCCCCGCCCTCCCGGCCCACGCCCGGCGGCGTCCGGGTCGAGCTCGACCGGGCCCAGCACGCCCGAACCTGCCCCTGGGTCCTCGCGCAGCCCGATCCGCGCGACGACGGCCTCGACAGCCGTCCGGTCCCCGGTCACCGCCGCGACGCGCACAGCCGGCGGGAGGTGCAGCTCGGCCCGCTCGTCGAGCTCGCGCTCCGCGAAGCCGGCGGGGTCCCAGCGCACCAGGCCCTGCGTGGGGCCGGGGGCGCCGTCGCCGACGAGCAGCACCTGCCCCTGAGGCCCGGGGCGGACCAGGGAGGCGGCGGCCAGCCAGCGGTGCAGGGCCTCCGTACCCGAGGCGAGGCCGGTGCCGCCCGTCATCACTGCCGCGTCGAGGAGGAGGGCCGTCGCGTAACCGGACTCGGCTACCGGCTCCGCGCCGGGCGTCGCGACGACGAGCGCGGGCGTGCCGGGGACGGCGTCGAGCACACCGCCCGGTGCGGTGGCCGAGGACAGCCGCACCGGCACACCGGCGAACGCCCGCCCGAGCTCTTCCGCGGTGCGCGCGGAGCCGACACGCACCGACCGCAGGCCGGTCCAGCCGCACTCCTCGCAGTGCCACCCGCCCGCCAGCCGGCCGCACCACGAGCACTGCGGGGCGCCGTCGGCGTGCGGGAGACCCAGCGGGCCGTGGCAGTGGCCGCAGCGGGCAGCGACCCGGCAGCGTGAGCACGCCACGACCGGCAGGTAGCCCGACCGCGGCACCTGCACCAGCACGGGGCCGCGTTCCAGGGCGTCGCGGGCAGCCTTCCAGGCCACGGACGGCAGCCTGGCCGCCGCGGCGGCGCCGTCCCGCGCCAGCTCCACGGAGGTCAGCGCCCGGACGCGCGGGGCGCGGGCCCGGACGACGTCCCTGGGCGCCGCCAGCTCACGGGCCCAGCCCGAGGCCAGCAGCGCCTGCGCCTGCACCGTGCGCCCCGGTGAGCCCAGCAGGAACGCCGTGTTCTCCCGCTCCGCACGCAGCGCCAGCACGTCGCGGGCGTGCGGGTACGGGGCGTGCGGCTCGGCGAGGGTCTCCTCGCCGTCGCCCCACAGGACGACCAGCCCGAGGTCCGTGACCGGGGCGAACATCGCGGCCCGGGTACCGACCACCACGCGCGCGGCGCCGCGCAGGGCACGGAGGAACGCGCGGTAGCGGGGGGCCGGGCCGTCGTCCGCGAGAAGCCGCACGACGTCGTCCGCCGCGAGGCCGGCGAGCTCCAACGCCGCGGTCACGCGCGCGGCGTCCCGGGCGTCGGGTACGACCACCAGCGCCCCGCGGCCGCCCGCGACGCATGCCAGGACGGCCTGTGCGACGGCGGCTGCCCAGTGCGGCGTGCTCGCGCTGCCGGCTCGGGTATCGGTACCCGCATCCGTGTCGATGCCCACGCCCGGCAGCGCCGACCACACGGCACGCGGTGCCTCGCCCGCCATGATCCGGCGCAGGTACGCCTCTCCCCCGCGGTACGGGGCCCAGGCTATGGACGACGGCGGGGTGGCGGGTTCCGAGGTCTCGACAGGCTCGACCAGCGGTGGGGCAGGCTCGACCGACGAGGTGGCGGGGTCGGGGGTCTCGACAGGCTCGACCACCGAGGGGCCGGGCTCGACCGGCGGATCGGCGGGTTCGGCCAGCGAGGGTGCCTGCACCGGTTCCTTCTCGACGCGTGCGTGCCGCGGCGGCAGGGCGAGGCGCAGCACGTCGGCCAGCGTGCCCGCGTAACGGTTCGCGACGGCGCGGCACAGGTCCAGCACCTGCGGCGTCAGCACCTGCTCGCCGGACACCACCTTGCGCAGCGGCACGAGGCGGCCGTCGTGGTCGGAGGTCTCCTGGCGGGCCACCACGTATCCAGCGACGTCCTGCCGCCCGAAGCGGGCCTTGACGCGGACGCCGGGCTGGGCGTCGTCGGCCATGGTGACCGGGACGAGGTAGTCGTACGCCTGGTCGAGGTGCGCGGGCTGCAGGTCGAGCACGACGTGCGCCACCGGGAGCGTCCGAGTGATCGGCACGCCGTTGGTCTCGGCGTTGTCGAGCGGGTTCCTGGACCCGGCCTTGCCTTGCCCACCACGCCCACGGCGACCCGCGGGCACAGCACCCACCTCGTCCAGCCCGAGCAGCGCTCCATCCGGCAGCGTCTCCTGCTCCGTGTCCCCGTTCACGTGCCTATCCCACCACGCGCCACCGACATCCGAGCCCGGGCCCGCTGGTGGTCGGCCACCGCCGGAGCGGACCGCCGTCAGAACATCCTCAGAACAGGCTCAGGAGGTCCTCGACGCGGTTCGTGCGCTCCCACGTGAAGTCGGGCAGGTCGCGCCCGAAGTGCCCGTACGTCGACGTGGCGCGGTAGATGGGCCGCAGCAGGTCGAGGTCCCGCACGATCGCGGCCGGGCGCAGGTCGAACACCTCGCGGATGGCGGCGGTGATCCGCTCCACGGGCACCGTCTCCGTGCCGAACGTCTCGACGTAGAGGCCCACGGGGTGCGCCTTGCCGATCGCGTAGGCGACCTGCGCCTCGCAGCGCCGCGCCAGCCCCGCCGCGACCACGTTCTTGGCGACCCAGCGCATCGCGTACGCGGCGGACCGGTCCACCTTGGAGGGGTCCTTGCCCGAGAACGCGCCGCCACCGTGCCGCGCCATGCCGCCGTAGGTGTCGACGATGATCTTGCGGCCCGTCAGCCCGGCGTCGCCCTGCGGCCCGCCGATGACGAACTTGCCGGTCGGGTTCACGAACTTCTTGGCGCCCGACCACTCGAGCCCCGCGGACTCCAGCACGGGCGCGATGACGTGCTCGGCGACCTCGACGTGCAGCTTCTCCTGCAGGACGTCGGCGTCGTGCTGCGTGGAGAGCACCACCGTGTCCACCGCGACGGGCCGGTCGCCGTCGTACCCGACGGTGACCTGGGTCTTGCCGTCCGGGCGCAGGCCCAGCACCTCGCCGGACTTGCGGACCGCGGCCAGCCGCTCCGACAGGCGGTGGGCCAGCCAGCCGGCCACGGGCATCAGGGACGGTGTCTCGTCGGAGGCGTAGCCGAACATGAGCCCCTGGTCCCCAGCGCCCTGGGCGTCCAGGGGGTCGAGGTCGCTCGTGTCGTCCCGCATCTCCAGCGCCTTGTCGACGCCCTGCGCGATGTCGGGCGACTGCTGGCCGATCGACACGGAGACGCCGCACGAGTCGGCGTCGAACCCGATGGTGGAGGACGTGTAGCCGATCCCGCGCACGACGTCCCGCACGATCTGCGGGATCTCGACGTAGGCCTCGGTGGTGACCTCACCAGCGACGTGCACCAGGCCGGTGGTGACCATGGTCTCCACCGCGACGCGCGACGTCGGGTCCTGCTCCAGGAGCGCGTCGAGGATCGCATCACTGATCTGATCGCACACCTTGTCCGGATGACCCTCGGTCACGGACTCGGACGTGAACAGACGCAGCTCGCTCATGAGCCCCAGCCTACTGTCTCGCACAGCGAACAGTCGATCCTGAAAGGTGAGACGGGGATCACGGCCGAGGCTCGATCAGCACAGCAGCGGCTCAGGGCAGCAGCTTGACGACGGCGTCCCAGACGGCGTCCGCCACCTCACGCTTCGTCCCCGAGGCCGCACCGACCACCTCGCCGATGCCGTCGAGCAGCGTGACCTCGTTGCTGTCCGTACCGAATCCGCGCCCGGAGCCGACGGCGTTCACCGCTATCAGGTCGGCGCCCTTGCGCCGCGCCTTGGTGCGGCCGTGGTCGAGCACGCTGCCGGACGCGTCACCCGTCTCGGCGGCGAAGCCGACCACCACCTGGCCGGGGCGCAGGCGCTCGTGCGCGAGCTCGGCCAGGATGTCCGGGTTCTCGAGGAGCTCGATCGGCGCGGGCCCCTGGCCCGGCACCTTCTTGATCTTGGCGTCCGGCGTGACGGCGGGCCGGAAGTCGGCCACGGCGGCGGCCATCACCACGACGTCAGCCTCCGCGCCGGCGGCCCGCACGGCGGAGCGCAGCTCGGCGGTCGACTCGACCCGTACGACGGCGCAGGCGAGCCGGCCAGCCGCACCGCGCGCGGACTCGACCTGGTCGGTCACGTCCTGGGCGAGGTTCGCCGCGACCAGCGTCACGTCCGCGCCGCGTGCGGCGGCCGCCTGGGCCAGCGCGACACCCTGCCGGCCGCTGGACCGGTTGCCGATGAACCGGACGGGGTCGATCGGCTCGCGTGTGCCGCCCGCGGAGACGACCACGCGGCGTCCGGTCAGGTCCTGGGTCTCGACAAGCGGTTCCTGAGCCTGTCGAAGGGCGACCAACGGGGCGTCGACCAGTGCCAACGCCTCGCGCGCGATGTCCTCCGGCTCCGGCAGGCGTCCGGGACCCGTGTCCGTGCCGGTGAGCCGGCCCGACGCGGGCTCGATCACGTGCACGCCGCGCTCGCGCAGCGTCGCCACGTTCGACCGGGTCGCGGGGTGGTCCCACATCTCGGTGTGCATCGCCGGCGCGAACACCACGGGGCAGCGGGCCGCCAGCAGCGTGGTGGTCAGCAGGTCGTCGGCGCGGCCGGCGACCGCGCGCGCCATGAAGTCGGCGGTCGCCGGGGCGACGATCACGAGGTCGGCGCCCTTGCCCAGCGCCACGTGCTGGACGCCGGGCACGTCGTCGAACACCTCGGTGCTGACGGGCTCGCCCGACAGCGCCTCGAAGGTCGGCGCGCCCACGAACTCGAGGGCGGCCCTGGTGGGGATCACCCGCACGGCGTGCCCCTGCTCGCGCAGCAGGCGCAGCAGGAGGACCGCCTTGTACGCGGCGATCCCCCCGGTCACGCCGAGGAGGATCCTCATGACAACGAGTCCGGTCAGGCCGGGAAGTCGGGCAGCGGCTGCTCGGCCTTGGCCGCAGCGGCGGCGTCGGCCTGCGCCTGGACCTCCGCCGGGTCGACCTCTTCGATCGTGAGGAGGCCCTGGGTGATCTCGCGCATCGCGATGGAGAGCGGCTTCTCCTGGTTGCGGGTCTCGACGAGCGGACCCACGTTCTCCAGGAGGCCCTCGTTGAGCTGCGAGTAGTAAGCGTTGATCTGACGTGCGCGCATGGAGGCGTACAGCACGAGGCCGTACTTCGAGTCGATGCGCTCGAGCAGCTCGTCGATCGGCGGGTCGGTGATGCCCTCGGGGGCGGCGACGGTTCCGGCCATGGTGAAGCTCCAGAAGTCTGAGTGACGGGGGGAAAGTCCGAGGGACGAGTCTACCTGCTCGATCGCTCGGACGCGGCAGGCCGGACCTGCTCCGGCCTGCCGTGGTCTGCTCTGGCCTGCGCGGGCCTGCTAGCCGGCGACAGGTGTGGTGGAACCCACACCCATCCCCACACCCATCACAGCGACGAGCGCGTCCGTGGCGCGGTGGACGTCGTCGTTCACGATCGTGACGTCGAACTCCTCCTCCGCGGCGAGCTCGACCCGCGCGGTGGCGAGCCGGCGCTCGCGCTCCTCGGAGTCCTCGGTACCGCGCCCGACGAGCCGGCGGACCAGCTCGTCGAAGCTCGGCGGGGCGAGGAAGACGAATCGGGCCTCAAGACCCGAGGCCGTCACCGCGTCACGCACCTGGCGTGCACCCTGGAGGTCGATCTCCAGGAGGACGGGCACCCCGGCGGCGAGCTTCTGCTCCACCGGCCGCCGTGGCGTCCCGTAACGGTTGTGGCCGTGCACCACTGCCCACTCGAGCATCTCACCGGCGGCGACCATACGGTCGAACTCCTCCGGCGACACGAACAGGTAGTGCACTCCGTCCACCTCGCCCGGGCGCGGCGACCTGGTGGTCGCCGACACGGAGAGCCAGACCTGGGGGTAACGGTCCCGCACATCGGCGGAGACCGTCCCCTTGCCCACCGCGGTGGGTCCTGCGAGCACGGTCAGCCGTGCCGTTTGTGACGTACTGATCTCAGCCAAACCTCTCGATGAGCGCCGCCGACTGGTGCGGTCCGAGGCCTCGGACGCGGCGGGTCTCGGCGATCCCGATCTCTTCCATGATCGCCCTGGCCTTAACCTTACCGACCCCGGGCAGTGACTCGAGCAACGAGACGACCTTGAGCTTGCCGACGACGTCGTCCTTCTGGCCCTGCTCGATGACCTCCTTGAGGGAGCCCTGCGAGTACTTGAGCTTGTTCTTGATCACTGCCCGAGCGCGACGCGCCTCGGCGGCCTTCTCGAGTGCTGCCGCACGCTGCTCGGGGGTGAGGGGAGGTAGTGCCACGCAAGTCACCTACTCGTGTCTCGACCGGCCTCCTGGGCTAGGACGTCCGGTCCTCGCTCGGGCAGGATGCCCAAGTCCGTGACCTGGTCCGCGACCGGTCTGGTGTGAACTGCTGCATCGAAAGTAGCCACCGCCCCACCGGTCGGCAATCGCAGAACGCCACTTCGTGAAAACTCATGCACATGGGCTTTTACGCATTTGGTGCATTCCATGACAAAGCGCCCTCGATACATAGCGATCGAGGGCGCTTTGTCCTGCGGACGAGTTTCAGCTCCGCAGCGCGGTCTTCGCCTCCTGCGCGGCCGTTCGTGCGGCTCTCACCAGTGCGTCCGGGACCGGTCCGGCAGCGAGCACCCCCCTGGACGACGACGCCAGCACGTTCCGCCGGGCGTCCCCGAACGTCGTGGCGAGCTCGCGCTCCCCCGCCCCCTGCGCACCCACACCCGGCGCCAGGAGGGGTCCGTTGACGGCGACGAGATCGGTGCCCGTGGCAGCGACGGCGTCACCGATCGTCGCGCCCACCACGAGGCCGACGGAACCCATGGGCTCCGCCCCCGCGTTGAGCACCGCCGCGCGCGCGGCCATGAGGGCGGCCACCGTGCCGCCACCGACACCGTCCGGGACTCCATCCGGGCCCAGCTGCCCGGAGCTCCCGGTGCGGGCGTGCTGCACCTCGAAGCCCTCCTTGTTGGAGGTGAGGCACAGCACGAACAGCCCGCGACCGGTAGCAGCGGCCAGCTCGACGGCCGGCGCGAGCGAGCCGAACCCGAGGTACGGCGACACCGTGAGGGCGTCCCCCGCCAGGGGCGAGCCGTCCGCGAGGAACGCCTCCGCGTAGGCGCCCATCGTCGAGCCGATGTCGCCGCGCTTGGCGTCCACGATCGTCAGCGTGCCGGCACCGCCGGGACCTGCCGTGCGAGCCGCCGCGATCACCTCCTCCAGCACCGCCAGGCCGCGCGAGCCGTGCCGCTCGAAGAAGGCCGCCTGCGGCTTGAACGCCGCGACCCTGCCCCCGAGCGCGTCCACGACCCGCAGCGAGAACTCGCGCAGCCCGTCGACGTCGTCCCGCAGGCCCCAGGCGTGAAGGAGCGACGCGTGGGGGTCGATGCCGACGCACAGCGGACCGTGCTCGTCCATCGCTGCGGCGAGCCGGGCACCGAAGGGCACGACGCCGGTCATACGCCCACCGCTGCTTCGGCCACCGCTGCTTCGGCCGCCGCTGCCTCGGCCGCCGCCAGGCGGGCCACCGTCGCGGCCTGGTGCTCCTGGAGGCTCGCCACCTCGAACGGGCCCGCGAGCACCGCCTCGATCCCCTGCACGGCCGCGGCGAGCTGGTCCACGGTGGTCGCTATCGGCTTGTCCGCCGCCGTCGTGGCCGCGCGGATCTCGTAGCCGTCCGCGCGGGCACCCTGGCCCGACGGCGAGTTCACCACGAGGTCGATCTGCCCCTCGGTGATGAGCCCCACGACCGTGAGCTCGCCGTCCGGCCCGCGGCCCTCGGTGTGCTTGCGCACCACCGTCGCCTCGATGCCGTTGCGGCGCAGCACCGTGGCGGTGCCCTCGGTCGCCAGGACCTTGAAGCCGAGCTCCACCAGGCGCTTCACGGGGAAGACCACGTGCCGCTTGTCGCTGTCGGCCACGGAGACGAACACCGTGCCCGACGTCGGCAGCCCGCCGAACGCCGCCGCCTGCGACTTCGCGAACGCGTGCGGGAAGTCCTTGTCGAAGCCCATGACCTCGCCCGTGGAGCGCATCTCCGGGCCGAGCACCGAGTCCACGACCAGGCCCTCGCGGGTGCGGAACCGCTTGAACGGCAGCACCGCCTCCTTGACCGCGAGCGGGGCGCCCAGGTCGAGCGTGGCGCCGTCGTGCTCCGGGAGCAGGCCCTCGGCGCGCAGGTCGGCGATCGAGTCACCGACCATGACCCGCGCGGCCGCCTTGGCGAGCGGCGTGCCCGTCGCCTTGGAGACGAACGGCACGGTGCGCGACGCGCGGGGGTTGGCCTCCAGGACGTACAGGACGTCGCTCACGAGCGCGTACTGGACGTTGAGCAGGCCCCGCACCCCGACGCCCCGGGCGATGGCCTCGGTGGAGCGGCGGATGCGCGCGATCTCGGTCTCGCTCAGCGACACCGGGGGCAGCACGCAGGCCGAGTCACCCGAGTGGATGCCGGCCTCCTCGATGTGCTCCATGACGCCGCCGAGGAACATCTCCTCGCCGTCGAACAGGGCGTCGACGTCGATCTCCATCGCGTCGTCGAGGAAGCGGTCGATCAGCAGCGGCGCGGCGAGCGTGCCGTGCGCGCCGGAGTCCGCGTGGGAGACGGCGGCCGCCTCCAGCGCGCGCTCCACGTAGCCGGTGAGCTGGTCCTCGCTGTAGACGATCTCCATGCCGCGGCCGCCCAGCACGTACGACGGGCGCACGAGCACGGGGTAGCCGATGCGGTCGGCGATCTCGCGGGCCTGCGGCAGCGACCGGGCGGTGCCGAAGGCCGGGGCGGGCAGACCGGCGTCGAGCAGGACCTGCCCGAAGATGCCGCGGTCCTCCGCGGCATCGATCGCCTCGGGGCTGGTGCCGAGGATCGGCAGGCCCGCCTCGGCGAGGCGCCGCGCGAGGCTCAGCGGCGTCTGCCCGCCGAGCTGCACGATGATGCCCTTGACCGGCCCGGCCGCGAGCTCGGCCTGGTAGACCTCCAGGACGTCCTCGAAGGTCAGCGGCTCGAAGTACAGGCGGTCGGCCGTGTCGTAGTCCGTCGAGACGGTCTCCGGGTTGCAGTTGACCATGACGGTCTCGTACTTGTCCTTGAGCGCCAGGGTGGCGTGCACGCACGAGTAGTCGAACTCGATGCCCTGCCCGATGCGGTTGGGGCCGGAGCCGAGGATGATCACCGCCTCGCGCTCGCGGGGCGCCACCTCGGTCTCGGAGTCGTAGCTCGAGTAGTGGTACGGCGTCTTGGCCGCGAACTCGGCGGCGCAGGTGTCCACGGTCTTGTAGACCGGGCGGACGCCGAGCGCGTGCCGGATCTCGCGGACCGTCACCTCGCCCGAGGAGCCCATGCCGCGCAGCCGCGCGACCTGGGCGTCGGACAGCCCGTGCCGCTTGGCGTGCCGCAGCACGTCCTCAGTGATCGTCGGCGAGGCCGCGACCTCGGCGGCCACCTCGTTGACGAGCTGGATCTGGTCGAGGAACCAGGGGTCGATCTTGGTGGCGTCGAAGACCTGCTCGAGCGTCGTCTCGCCGGTGGCGACCGCCCGCAGCGCCTGCTGGACCGCGACCATCCGGCCCTCCGTGGGCCGCTCGATCTCCTTGAGCAGCGTCGCCAGCTCCTCGCCCGACGGCGCGTCGCCGTCCCAGTGGAACTGGACGCCGCCCTTGTCGATGGACCGCAGGGCCTTGCCGAGCGCCTCGGTGAAGTTGCGGCCGAGCGCCATGGCCTCGCCCACCGACTTCATGGTGGTGGTCAGCGTGTCGTCGGCGGCGGGGAACTTCTCGAACGCGAACCGCGGGACCTTGACCACGACGTAGTCGAGCGTGGGCTCGAAGCTCGCGGGAGTCACCTTGGTGATGTCGTTCGGGATCTCGTCCAGCGTGTAGCCGACGGCGAGCTTGGCGGCGATCTTCGCGATCGGGAAGCCGGTCGCCTTGGAGGCCAGCGCCGAGGAGCGCGAGACGCGCGGGTTCATCTCGATGACGATGATCCGCCCGTTCTCCGGGTCGATGGCGAACTGGATGTTGCAGCCGCCGGTGTCGACGCCGACCTCGCGGATCACGGCGATGCCGATGTCGCGCAGCTTCTGGTACTCGCGGTCCGTCAGCGTCATCGCAGGGGCCACGGTGACGGAGTCGCCGGTGTGCACGCCCACGGGGTCGACGTTCTCGATGGAGCAGACGACCACGACGTTGTCGTTGCGGTCGCGCATGAGCTCGAGCTCGTACTCCTTCCAGCCGAGGATGGACTCCTCCAGGAGCACCTCCGTGGTGGGCGAGTAGTGCAGGCCCTGCCCGACGATGCGGTGCAGGTCCGTCTCGTCGTAGGCCAGGCCGGAACCCAGGCCGCCCATCGTGAACGACGGGCGCACGACCATCGGGTAGCCGAGGATCTCGGCCGCCTTGAGGGCCTCGTCGATAGTGTGCACGATCTCGGAGCGCGCCGACTCGCCGCCGCACTTCTCGACGACGTCCTTGAACTGCTGGCGGTCCTCGCCCTTCTGGATGGCGGGGATGTTGGCGCCGATGAGCTCGACGCCGTACTTCTCCAGCACGCCGGCCTCGTCGAGCGCGATGGCGGCGTTGAGCGCCGTCTGGCCACCGAGGGTGGGCAGCAGCGCGTCGGGGCGCTCCTTGGCGATGATCGTGGTGAGGACCTCGGTCGTGATGGGCTCCACGTACGTGGCGTCCGCGAACTCGGGGTCGGTCATGATCGTGGCCGGGTTCGAGTTCACGAGGATGACCCGCAGGCCCTCCTCGCGCAGGACGCGGCAGGCCTGGGTGCCCGAGTAGTCGAACTCGCAGGCCTGGCCGATGACGATCGGGCCGGACCCGATGACGAGGACCGAGGAGATGTCGGAACGGCGAGGCATCAGTGGTTCTCCTCGGTGTTGATGGCGGTGTTGATCGGTGCGGTGGGAGCGGTCTTGAGAGCCGGCGGCCAGGCCGCCGGGTTCGTCAGCAGGCCGACGAACCGGTCGAACAGGTACGCGGCGTCGTGCGGGCCGGCGGCCGCCTCCGGGTGGTACTGCACCGAGAAGGCGGGCAGGTCCAGGCAGGTGAGGCCTTCGACGACCTGGTCGTTGAGGCCCACGTGGGAGACGACGACGCGGCCGTAGCGGCCGCCGTCGTGCGGCGCCGTCGAGCCTGCCTCGTCCAGGGGGGCGTCGACCGCGAAGCCGTGGTTGTGCGCGGTGACCTCGACCTTCGCGGTGGTGCGGTCCAGCACCGGCTGGTTGATGCCGCGGTGCCCGTAGTCCAGCTTGTAGGTGCCGTACCCGAGCGCGCGGCCCAGGAGCTGGTTGCCGAAGCAGATGCCGAAGAACGGGATCCTGCGGTCCAGGACCTCGCGCAGCAGCTCGACCTCGTGGCCGGCAGCGCCCGGGTCCCCGGGGCCGTTGGAGAAGAAGACGCCGCGCGGGGCGTCGTCGGGCAGCCCGGCGAACACACCCTCGATGTCGGCGACGGTGGAGGCCTGCGGCACGACGACGACGCGTACGCCGCGCTCGGCGAGGCGGACCGGCGTCATGGTCTTGATGCCCAGGTCGACGGCGACCACCGTGGCGACGGGGGCCGCGCCGGGGTTGTTCTCCAGCCACTCGCCCTGCGGCTCCACGGTGTAGGCCTCCTTGGTGGAGACCTCGCGGGCCAGGTCGGCGCCTGCCATCTGCGGGGAGGCCTGCACCTGGGCCACGAGCTCCTCGACGGAGCGCGGGTAGCCGTCGCGGACCAGGTCCTCGCCCGAGAAGATGCCGGCGCGCATCACGCCCTCCTCGCGCAGCCGGCGCGTCAGGGCGCGGGTGTCGACGTCGGAGATGCCGACGATGCCCTGCTCGGCGAGCTCCTCGCCGAGCGAGTGCTGCGCGCGCCAGCTCGACACGCGCCGCGCGGGGTCGCGGACCACGTAGCCGGAGACCCAGATCTGGCCGGACTCCGGGTCCTCGTCGTTCACGCCGGTGTTGCCGACGTGCGGCGCCGTCATGACGACGATCTGCCGGTGGTAGGACGGGTCCGTCAGCGTCTCCTGGTAGCCGGTCATGCCGGTGGAGAACACGATCTCGCCGAACGTGGTGCCGGTGGCGCCGTACGCGCGGCCGCGGTAGGTCGTGCCGTCCTCGAGGACGAGCGCTGCGGACTCCGCGGCGGTCTGTGCTGCGGGTGTCATCGGGATGGTCACCGGGCCTCCTGCTGGTGCGGGTACTGCTGGTGCGGGTCTTGCTGAACGTGTTGCTGGGGCTGCTGGTCGGCCAGCAGCTGCCGGACGGCGTCGACGAGCGCGCCGCGGTCCTCGGCGCGCCGCGTGCGCAGGCCGGTGTCGACCAGTGCGGCGGCGACGTCGTCGGCCTCCGGGACCGCCCAGGTCAGGACGACGAGCCCGTCGGCGCCGACGTACTTGCCGGCCATGCCCGGGGCGAGGCTCGTGCTGCGGATCGCGTGCACGGGAACCCAGAGGTCGTCGGCGCCCTCGCGCTCGACCAGGACGCCGCCGTCGTGCACGGAGACGATCGAGTTGGACCGGTCGCCGAGCCCGTGTGCGCCGACGCGGGCGAGCCAGTCGCCGTGCAGCGTGGTGGAGACGTAGACCGCCTCCAGCGGGCCGAACCGCACGGATCCCACGTGGTCCGCGCCGGGGACCTCGGGCGGCCGCGGCACGAGGGTGGTGGTGCGCTGCGCGAGCCGGCGTCGGCCGATGAGCGTCACGTACAGCACCAGGAAGATCGCCAGGAGGACCAGCAGGGCGATGGCCAGGAACTTCATCGGGTGGCTCCTTCGAAGGGCGTGCTCTCGACGGCTCGGTCAACGACTGTGCCGTCGAGCACCGTCGCGCGGCCGCGCAGGAACGTCGCGACCACGCGGCCCGGCAGCTCCATGCCCGTGAACGGCGTGTTGTCGCTCGCGGTGACCTGGGTGCGGCCGTCGATCGCCCGGGTCGCGGACGGGTCGACGAGGGTCAGGTTGGCGGGCTCGCCGACGGCGACCGGGCGGCCCTGGCTCTGCTCGATCCGGCCGATCCGGGCGGGGTTCTCCGAGAGCACGCGGGCGACGTCGGCCCAGGTCATGCGGCCCGTGTCGACCATGGTCTGCTGCACCACGGACAGCGCGGTCTCCAGGCCGGTCATGCCGAACGCGGCCGACGCCCACTCGCAGTCCTTGTCCTCGACCGGGTGCGGGGCGTGGTCGGTGGCGACGATGTCGATGGTGCCGTCGGCCAGGCCCTCGCGGACCGCCTCGACGTCCTTCGCGGTGCGCAGCGGCGGGTTGACCTTGAACACCGGGTCGTAGTCGCGGGCGAGCTCGTCGGTCAGCACCAGGTGGTGCGGCGTCACCTCGGCGGTGACGTCGATGCCCCGGCCCTTGGCCCAGCGGATGATCTCCACGGACCCTGCCGTCGACAGGTGGCACACGTGCAGGCGCGAGCCCACGTGCTCGGCCAGCAGCACGTCGCGCGCGATGATCGACTCCTCGGCCACCGCCGGCCAGCCCGTCAGGCCGATCTGCGCGGAGACGACGCCCTCGTTCATCTGCGCGCCCTCGGTCAGGCGCGGCTCCTGCGCGTGCTGGGCCACGACGCCGTCGAACGCCTTGACGTACTCCAGCGCGCGGCGCATCAGGACCGGGTCGTGCACGCACTTGCCGTCGTCCGAGAAGACCCGGACGCGGGCCGCGGAGTCGGCCATGGCGCCCAGCTCGGCGAGCTTCTCGCCGTCCAGGCCCACGGTCACCGCGCCGACGGGGTGCACGTCGACCCAGCCGGCCTCCTGGCCCAGCCGGTACACCTGCTCGACGACGCCCGCGGTGTCCTGCGTCGGCGTCGTGTTGGCCATCGCGTGCACGGCGGTGAACCCGCCTGCGGCGGCGGCCCGGGTGCCGGAGAACACCGTCTCGGCGTCCTCCCGGCCGGGCTCGCGCAGGTGGGTGTGCAGGTCGACGAGGCCGGGCAGGAGCACGTGCCCCTCCGCACGGACCTCGTGGGCGCCCTCGGGCACGTCGACAGAGCCGGGGGCCCCGATCGCGGCGATCACTCCGTCCGCCAGGACGACGTCGACCGCGTCCGCGCCGTAGGGAAGCACCCCACGCAGCACGTAGGTCGTGGTTGAAGGGGCGCTCACAGAGTGTTCCTCTCGTCGGTGCTGGTCTTCTCGGTGCTGGTCTTCTCGGTGCTGGTGCCGGTGTCACCGGACAGCAGCAGGTACAGGGCGGCCATCCGGACAGCGACGCCGTTGGCCACCTGCTCCACGATCACGGAGCGGGGGTGGTCGGCGGCGGCCGCGGAGATCTCCAGGCCGCGGTTCATCGGACCGGGGTGCATCACTATCGAATGGTCGGGCAGCACCGCGAGACGGCGGGCGTCGAACCCGAACTTGCGGCTGTACTCCATGGGGCTCGGGAAGAACGAACCCGACCCGCCCGACATCCGCTCGCGCTGCACCCGCAGCATCATGACCGCATCGGGCTGCCACTGCTCGAGCGTCTCGTCCAGGTGGTACGAGACGCGGCACGGCCACGTCTCCACGCCGACCGGGACCAGCGTGGGCGGCGCGACCAGCGTCACCTCGGCGCCGAGGGTGTGCAGCAGGTACACGTTCGAGCGGGCCACGCGGGAGTGCAGCACGTCGCCGACTATCGCGATGCGCAGCCCGGAGAGGTCCGCGCCCGCCGAGGTGTCGGTGCCGCGACCGTCCTCGCCGACGTTGCCCACCAGGTGCCGGCGGATCGTGAACGCGTCCAGCAGCGCCTGCGTCGGGTGCTGGTGCATGCCGTCGCCCGCGTTGAGCACGCCGGCGTCGAGCCAGCCGGCATGGGCCAGCTGGTGCGCGGCGCCCGAGGCCGAGTGGCGCACCACCACGGCGTCGGCGCCCATGGCGTGCAGGGTCAGCGCCGTGTCCTTCAGGGACTCGCCCTTGGACACGCTGGAACCCTTGGCCGAGAAGTTGATGACGTCGGCGGACAGGCGCTTGGCCGCCGTCTCGAACGAGATCCGGGTGCGCGTGGAGTCCTCGTAGAAGAGGTTCACGACGGTGCGCCCGCGCAGCGTCGGCAGCTTCTTGTTCTCGCGGGACTGCGTGGCGGCCATCTGCGCGGAGGTGTCCAGGAGCAGGATCGCGTCGTCCTTGGACATGCCCTGGGTTGTCAGGAGGTGCTTCACCGCGCGACCCCGCTCTCGCTGGCCGAGCCTGTCGAGACCCCGCTGATGACGACGGAGTCGGCTCCCCCGTCGACGTCGGACAGCCGGACCCGCACCCGCTCGCTGCGCGACGTGGGCAGGTTCTTGCCCACGTAGTCGGCGCGGATCGGGAGCTCGCGGTGGCCGCGGTCGACCAGGGCGGCGAGCTGCACCACGCGGGGGCGGCCCAGGTCGTTCAGGGCGTCGAGCGCGGCGCGGATGGTGCGGCCGGAGAACAGGACGTCGTCGACCAGGACGACCACCTTGTCGTCGATGGTGCCGTCCAGGCTGCCCGGCAGGACCGTCTGCCCGACGGCGCGCGTGGGCTGACGGCGCAGGTCGTCGCGGTACATGGTCACGTCGAGGGTGCCGTACTCGCCGTTGAACGAGGGCTCGATCTGCGTCAGGCGCTCGGCGAGCCGGTGCGCGAGCTGCACGCCGCGCGTCGGGATGCCGAGCAGGAGGAGGTCGGCGGCGCCCTTGTTTCGCTCCACGATCTCGTGGGCGATGCGGGTCAGGGCCCGGGCGATGTCGGCCTCGCCGAGCACCGTCCGTGCGGCGGTGCCGGGGTCCGTGCTGGGCTCCGCGTCTCGGGGGCTGCTGGGAGTGGCGCTGGTTTCGGGCATGCGGCTGCCAGGATTCATCTGGCGACCTCCTTCTCCGCCTCACGGGACGGGATTAAAGGGAGTCTGACAGCCACCACCCTAACCCGCCGCCCCTGCGCCGAGAGCCGGGGCCGCCGCCCGCCGGAGCGGTGTTGCTCACACCTCAGTCCCGCAGCACCGCGGCCGCCAGGCTCGCGGCGACGGCCACCAGCGCGAGCACCATCCCGACCGTCCCCGGCCAGCCTGCCAGCGCGAACCCGACGCCGCCGAGCCACCCGAACACGCTCGACCCCGCGTAGTACGCCAGGTTGTAGACCGCAGCGGCCTGGGTGCGCGCCTGCGGCGCGGCGACCGGCGTCCAGCCGCTGGCCACCGCATGCGCTCCGAAGAACCCGCCCGTCAGGACGACCAGGCCCGCCAGCACCACCGGCAGCCAACCCGACAGCGTGGCCGCCACGCCGACCGCCATCACACCGGTCGAGGCGATCAGCACCCGGCGCCGCCCGTGCCGCACCACCAGGCGGCCCGTCCGCGCCGACGACCACGTGCCGGCCAGGTACGCGAGGAACACGAGGCTCACCACGCCGGACGACAGCCCGAACGGCTCGTCGACCAGGCGGAAGCCGAGGTAGTTGTAGACGGCCACGAACCCGCCCATGAGCAGCAGCCCCTGTGCGTCGAGGGCGAGGAGGCGCGGGCTGAGCAGCACCTTGAGGCGGCTCGCCCGGCCGCCGTCCGGCGCATGAGGCCCGCTGTCGCCCTTCGTGACCTTCCGGTCCCGCGGCGCCAGCCAGATGAACATGCCCGTCGCGACCAGGCAGGCGACCGCAACGGCACCCACGCCGGCGCGCCAGCCGAAGAGCTCGGCGACTCCACCCGCCACGAGCCGGCCCAGGAGCCCGCCCATCGAGGTGCCCGCCACGTAGGTCCCCGCAGCGCGGGGCACCGCGGAGGCCGACCCGGCGTCGATGAGCGTCTCGGTCAGGTACGCCATCGCCACGGCGGGCACCCCGGCGACGAGCAGCCCTTCCACCGCCCGTCCGGCGACCATCAGGCCGAACGTCGGCGCGAAGGGCACCGCGAGCCCGACCGCCGTCGCGCCGAGCATCGCGAAGGCCATCGCCCGCACCCGGCCGACCCGGTCGGCCACCCAGGCCCAGGGCAGCACGCCGACGGCCAGGCCGAGCGTGGCGGCGGAGACGAGCAGCGCCGTCGCGGAGGCGGACGTCGCGAGCTCACGGGCGGCGTCGGGCAGCACGGACTGCGGGGCGTAGAGCTGCGCGAACGCAGCGGTCCCGGCACCGAACAGGGCGACGAGCAGACGTCGCTCGTCGAACCGTTCAGCGCCGGGACCGGTGCTCACGCGTGCCGCGCACCTGCGCCCGTTCCCGCGCGGGCTCTCACGCCAGCAGGGTCGGCTTCAGGTCCTTGACCCGGCCGAGGAGGCCGTTGACGAAGGCGGGCGAGTCGTCCGTCGACAGGTCGCCGGCGAGGTCGACCGCCTCGTCGACCGCTACGGCGTCGGGCACCTCGTCGTTGAACAGGACCTCCCAGGAACCGATCCGCAGCAGTGCGCGGTCGACAGCCGGCATGCGCTGGAGCGTCCAGCCCTGCGAGTACGTCTCGAGCACCTCGTCGATGCGGTCGCGGTGCTCGACCACACCCTCGACGATGTCTACCGTGTACTGCGGCACGGCCGCCTCGGTGTGCGGCACCGCCACGCGGTCGGCGAGGAGCTTCAGCGGGTCGATGCCCCGCTGCTCCGCCTCGAAGAGGATGTCGGCGGCGCGCTTGCGCGCCTTGGTGCGTGCGCCCATGGTCTCTTATCTCTACTGAAGTTCGCTACTGGAGCTCTGCTACGAAACCTGCTGGTGGGCTGTCGTGCGCCGGTTGCCCGTCAGCCGCACGTCACTCCGTGACGCGGCCGAGGTAGTCGCCCGTGCGCGTGTCGACCTTCACCTTGACGCCCTGCTCGAGGAACAGCGGGACCTGGATCTCGGCACCCGTCTCGAGCGTCGCCGGCTTGGTGCCACCGGTGGACCGGTCGCCCTGCAGGCCCGGCTCGGTGTAGGTGATCTCGAGGACGACCGACGTCGGCAGCTCGATGTACAGCGGCGTGCCGTCGTTCGAGGCGAGCATGACGCTCATGCCCTCGAGCATGTAGTCCTTGGCGTCGCCGACGGTCGCCGCGGGCACGTTCACCTGGTCGTACGTGTCGTTGTCCATGAAGACGAAGTCCTCGCCGTCCATGTACAGGTACTGGAAGTCACGACGGTCGACGTTGGCCGTCTCGACCTTGATGCCCGCGTTGAACGTCTTGTCGACGACCTTGCCGGACAGCACGTTCTTCATCTTCGTTCGGACGAACGCTCCACCCTTGCCCGGCTTGACATGCTGGAACTCGATGACGGACCAAAGGTTGCCGTCGATGCGGAGCACAGTGCCGTTCTTGATGTCGTTGGAGGTAGCCACGTTCGTCTTCCTGTGTCGGTGAAGGTTTGCACCCAGGGCGCGCCGACGGGAGGCCGGCGGCTGGGGTGATCGAGCTGGGTGATCAAGCAGGTGTCAAGCAGCAGCGGTCAAGTCTAACGGACGACGCAGATCATGGAGGCCTAGCTGACGCCCGCACGGACGATGACGCCGATCGCTGCAGCGATCACCATCAGGATCACTGACACGGGGTAGAAGATCAGGGCTCGGCGGATATGCGCGTGCTTCTGCGCCGAGATATCGGCAAGGTTCTTTACCTGCACCCACGCCTCGCGCCGATCGTTCCCCGGACTGGTCGCCGCGAGCTCATCGACGGATGAGCCAACGATGTCCGGCAAGGAGTAGCGGGAGAACTCCCGCTGCTTCATCCGAGGTCGGAGCGAGAGCACCAGGTACACACCGGCGATGCCGCAGAGCACGATCGCGACGATCCCAATCGCAGCCCCCACCACCGCAAGCCATGCTCCCGGTTCGAGGGCCTCGAAGAGCGGGAGCGCTGGGGTACCGACGCCGAAGGTCAACGCGATCGCACCCACAAGGACGCTCGTCTTGAGGTCCGCGTTGGTGATCGTGAGCTGGAGCATCGACTGGATGAACTGAGCGTCCGCAGCGCCGCCGTCGGCGTCTGGCATCCGGGTCAACCGAACCGAGTCGCGCTGCACACGACCACCACCCCACAGCCCCATACAACCTCCAGATTCTCCGCCTGCCGCCGCACCCGCGGCCAAGCCTACCGACGTGCACGGCCCCGCCTCTCGGACATCGGGCTCGCCCTACCGTCAGCGAAATCACCATATCCCTTCGATCTCGGACAAGCTGGACAGGCCACCAGGACCAAGGACCATCGAGTTAAGCTCAAGGCTAATTTCTCACGAAATTAAGGATTAGGCTTAACCCATGTTTACCGTAATCGGCGATGTGGTCGGCTCCCGCGCGCTCAAGGATCGGGCACGGGCGCAGCGAGCGATCATGGACGCCCTCTCGAGCGCGGCCGAGCGCATTCGCCCCGTACAGCGGCTCGAGCCCACCTTCGGTGACGAGATCCAGGGCGGATTCGAGACCGTCGCTGACGCAACGCTCGCAACGCTGTTGATCCAGCTCGAACTGCACCGCCTCGCCTTCCCGTCTCAGACCGATACGGACGCGGGGCCCAGACCTGAGCTCGTCGTGATGCGATTCGGGATCGGCAATGGCGACGTGCGCGTGTTCGAGCTCGAGTCCCAACCGATTCGCCAGGACGGCCCGGGCTGGCACGCGGCAAGGGAGGCGATCGATTCACTGGGCAAGAAGTCCGGCGCGAGGTACGTCGGCCCCGCAGGCGCCGGATGGCCAGAGCCCGCGGCCGTCAACGCGTTCCTCGTTGCGCGTGACGGCCTCGTCGATACACTCAACCACCGCCAACGGCGGATGCTCCTGTCCGCGCTCCACGGTCAGCCCCAGAAGGCCGTCGCGGCGCGGGAGGGCATCTCGGAATCGGCGGTGAGCCAGGCGTTCGCGAGGGGCGTGAGTGCCGTTCGTGACGCACAAGACCTGTTCGGAAAGGCGTGACAGACGGATGATCATCCTCGGTGCGTTCCTCGCCGCGTTGGGCGTGACGGACGCGTTCCGTGACACGCACCCGTCGGGCATCTCGGCCCGCCGGCGCTACACCGCACTGGCCGCAGGTCTCGCCACCCTGATAGCGCTGCTGGCTACGAGCGGCGCCCCTGTGGCCACCAAGGTAGGCCTCGGCATATCGCTCGCGCTACTCCTTGCCGTCTGGGCCCTCCTCGACGTCATCACCCGTGCGATCGGAGCAACGGCGGCGCGCTACGCAGCGTTCTTGTCGATCGGTGCAGGCATCACCATTGCACTCCTGCTCGCGGACGACGGATCCACCGCATGGCCGAGCTGGATTCCCGGCCCTCTGTCAGATTTCCCGCCCGCGCGCGTGATCCTCGTGGTCGGCATTGCTCTCGCGCAGGTCACCACGGCCAACGTGCTTGTCCGGCTCATCCTCGACGCCGTCAACGTCCCGACCAAAGAAGGCTCCGACCGACTCCGAAGCGGGCGCGTGCTCGGGCCCATGGAGCGGCTCTTCATCCTGGGCCTCGGCCTCGCCGGGAACCTGACCGCAGCCGCAGTCGTCGTCGGAGCGAAGGGCTTGCTTCGCTTTCCCGAGCTGGCCGCGAGCGAATCAAGCTCCAGAACGCCGTCGCCGATCATCGTCCAGTCCGCCACAGGCAATACTCCGAGCCCGGCCGTCGAGACCCCACCGATCCACCAAGGTCCGAATCCCGTAACTGAGTACTTCTTGATCGGCAGCTTCGCCAGCTGGCTGCTCGCGCTCGCAGGGCTCGGCCTCGCACTTCTGATGCTCGGTTAAGGCTCCGGCTTCAGATCAGGGAAATTAAGCCCCGGACTTACTACGAAGGCGGCTCTCGATGGCCGACAGCGCCAGCCGGTAGGAGTCGAAACCGAACCCCGCGATGGTGCCCGTCGCGATCCCGGCCACCACCGAGTAGTGCCGGAACGACTCCCGCGTGGCCGGGTTCGAGAGGTGCACCTCGATGAGCAGCAGGTCCGCGGTGGTGACCTGGGCGGCGGCGTCGCGCAGCGCGTACGAGTAGTGCGTGAACGCAGCCGGGTTGAGCACCACGTGGGCGCCGGCGTCGACCGCCTCGTGGAGCCAGCCGACGATCTCCGACTCGCCGTCGGTCTGCCGCACCTCGACCTCCAGCCCCAGCTCCTCGCCCCACTCCGCGGCGGCGATCTTGAGGTCCGCCATGGAGGCATGGCCGTAGATCTCGGGCTCGCGGACGCCGAGCCGGCCGAGGTTCGGACCGTTGAGCACCAGGACACGGGGCAGCGCAGAAGCCATGGCCGCGAGCCTAACCGGCACAGCGGCACGGCGTCGTCAGATCTTGCCGCTCCCGCTGGCGATCCGGTGCCCGCCCGTCGCGTCGGCGACCCAGCGCAGCGCCTCGGGACGAAGCTCGTCCCAGCCCCAGAAGACGAAGGCCAGGCAGGTGAGCGCCGCGCCACCGGCCCGCCACCCGACGACCGGCGTGGCGACGCCGCACGCCCGGCACTCCAGGTCCGCCTCGCTCCCCTCGTCCCCCTCGCTCCAGGCCTCCGCCGCGGCGTAGAACCGCCCCAGGCCTTCCTCGTCCGAACAGGTCGGACCGAACTCCTCCGGCGGCCCGAAGAACTCCCTCGTGGCCGAGCAGCGCGGGCACGTCACCGAGCCGACGTCGAACTGCCCGCCGTCCTGCACCGCACGACCGACCCGGACCTGGACACCCCACGGCGACTCTCCCGACACCGACGTCTCCACGGTGTCGGCCCACGCAGGTCCCGCCGGATGGCCGTCGCCCCCGAGTGCCGCGTCCGGGGACAGCTCCGGAAGGATCACGCCGCGTGCGACCAGTGCCTCCACCACCCGCCGGCCGACCTCCGGCGCGTCGTGCTCGGTCACGTCCAGGTCGGCGACCCACTCGTAGTACGTACCCACAGCTCTCCCTCGCCCGGCACCGCACCGGTGCCGCTCTCTACTGTTTCCCGCTGGCGTTTGCTGCCGACGCTTGCCGTCGGCGCTTCCCGTCCGTGCGGCTTTCTACCAGAGCCACCGCCGGGACCGCCCGCAAAGTCGACCTTCACCGGCGCCGACATCACGGCCCTTCCGGCTCCAGCCCCTCCACGAGGAGCGTCCGCGGCCCTGGGCCGGCCTCGGCGAGCTCGTCGTGCGGGTTGGTCAGCGTGCAGCGACGCAGCGAGAGGCAGCCGCAGCCTATGCAGTCGGTGAGATGGTCACGGAGCCGGGAGAGCTGCTCGATCCGCGCGTCAAGATCGTCGTGCCAGGCCTGCGAGATGCGCCGCCAGTCCTTCGCGGTCGGCGTGCGGTCGCCGGGGAGCGTCCCGAGTGCGGCACCGATGTCCGCGAGCGGTATCCCGACGCGCTGCGACACCCTGATGAACGCCACGCGTCGCAGCGTCTCGCGCCGGTATCGGCGCTGGTTGCCGGACGTCCGACGGCTCGTGATCAGGCCTTTGCGCTCGTAGAAGTGCAATGCTGACACCGACACGCCGCTGCGCGCGGCGAGATCACCGACCGTGAGCTCGTCACGGTCCCACGGGACGGCAGGGTTGGGTGCTTCCACGGGTGGCCTCCTCAGGCTCTCCAGGACTCCGGCGACGACGCTCCGACGACGCCCGCGGACGCCGTCGGGCCGGCCGCACGAGCCGCGATTGACCTCAACTTTGGTTCAGGTTAGAGGATGACCGCATGGACGCCATCAGACACCACTCCTTCGGCCCGCCCGAGGTACTCACGCTCGAGCAGATCCCCGACCCCGTACCCGGCCCCGGCGAGGTGCTCGTCGACGCGGTAGCGCACGGGGTACACCTCGTCGACACGAGCATCCGCCGCGGCGAGGAGGGCCCTCCGCTCCCCCTGCCGAGCCTCCCGACGGTCCCGGGCCGGGAGATCGCGGGCACCGTCTCCGGCGTCGGACCGGGCGTCGACCCCTCGTGGACCGGACGTCGCGTCGCGGCGCACCTCGGCCGCGTGCCCGACGGCGGCGGGTACGCCCGACGCGTCGTCGTCGGAACCGACAAGCTGCACGCGATCCCCGACGGTCCGGACGGCACTCCCCTGGACCCCGCCGACGCGATAGCCATGATCGGCACGGGCCGCATGGCGGTCTACACCCTCGACATCGCGGCCGTGACGGCCGCCGACGTCGTTGTCGTCACCGGTGCCGCAGGCGGGCTTGGCACACTATTCGTGCAGGAGGCGCTCGCTGCCGGGGCGCGTGTCGTCGCCCTGGCGAGCAGCGGGGCCCGGCTGAAGGTCCTGGAAGACCTGCTGGCAGGAGCGGACGCCGGTGCGCGGCTCGCCCTCGTCGACTACTCCGTCCCGGGGTGGACGGACGTCGCACGAGCCGCCCTCTGCGACTCCCCCGCGACGCTCGTGCTCGACGGCGTCGGCGGCGACCTCGGCACCGCCGCCACGGACCTGCTCGACGACGGCGGAGCGGCCGCCACCTCCGCTCCCGCGCGGCTCGTGGCTTACGGTTGGGCGTCCGGCGAGCCCAACCGGTACACGTCCTGGGCGGAGGCCGACCAGATCGACTCCCCGATCGAGGTGCGCTACGCCGTCGGGCCCGACGCTCCCTCGATGCCCGACCAGCGCCCCTACCAGGAGCGAGCGCTGGCCCGGGCGGCGTCCGGCCGGTGGCGGGTCGCGACGCACCGCGTGCCGTTCGCCGAGGCCGCGCGAGCCCACCGCGAGCTCGAGGAGCGTCGCACCACCGGCAAGGTGGTGCTGGTGTGACCGCGACCGTTCCCCCGTCGCCGACGGGCTCTTCCTCGGTCAGTCCCTCAGCCACGTCACCGGCTCCGACGCCGCCTGCGCCGTCGGGCACGCTGGGCCGGGCGGCACAGCGCCTCGTCCTCGCCGGGATGGTCGCACTCTGCTCGCTCGGGGCGTTCGAGGCGCTCGCCGTGTCCACGGCGATGCCGACCGTCGCCGTCGAGCTGGACGGGCTGCGGTACTACACGCTCGCGTTCGCGGTGACCTTCGCGACCAGCGTGGTCGGGATGCTCACGGCCGGGCGCTGGTGCGACCGCAGCGGCCCGACGCCCGCGATGTGGACCGGCGTGGCACTCTTCGTGGTCGGGCTCGTCGTCGCGGGGACGGCCACCGACATCGGCACCCTCGTCGCGGGGCGCGCTGTGCAGGGCGTCGGCAACGGGTTGTACGGCGTCGCGCTGTACGTCCTGGTCGCTCGCGTGTTCGCCGCCGAACGGCACCCCGCCGTCTTCTCGGCGTTCGCCGCGGCGTGGGTCGTGCCCGCGATCGTCGGGCCGGGACTCGCCGGGCTCCTCGTGGACCACGTGGGCTGGCGCTGGGTGTTCCTGGGTGCCGCCGCGCTCACGGTGCCGGCGGCACTCCTGATGCGCCCTGGCCTCACGGCTGCCCGCGGCGACCGGGTGGATCCCGCGGATGGCGGGGTCTCGGGTAGCGGGGTCTCGGACGGTGGGGTCTCGGACGGCGTCGCGACCTCGAACGGCACAGCCTCGGACAGCGCGGTCTCGGAGGACTTGGCTCCGGCCGGCCCGAACCCGAAGGACATGAATGGCGACCGGCGCGACGCGGCCGCCGTCGGGCAACCGGGGCCTCCTCCGCTGCACGCGCTGCGTCTCATCCTGGCCGTGCTGCGGGCCGGGCGCGGGTTGCCGGCCGTCGTGTCGGTGCGGGCCCTGGTGTCGGCGGCGTTCGTCGGCGCGGAGGTGCTGCTGCCCCTGCTCCTGGTGCACGAGCGGCACCTGAGCCCAGGCGGCGCCGGCCTCATCCTGACGGTGGGAGCGCTCGGCTGGTCCGGGGCATCCTGGGTGCGCGGCCGCGACCTTCTGCACCTGAGCCACGCCGGCTACGTGCGGCTGGGCGGAGGCCTGCTCGCCCTGGGGATGATCGGCGCGACCGTCCTCGTACTGCCCGCTGTGCCGGCCGGGGTCGGGATGGCGTTCTGGGTGCTGTCCGGCAGTGGGATGGGCCTGGTCTTCCCCACGCTGTCTGTCCTGACGCTCGAGCTGGCGGCGCCGCACGAGCAGGGCTCGGCCTCGTCGGCGCTCCAGGTGGCCGACGCCGTCGCCGCCGCGATCGCGTCCACCGCGACCGGGGCGCTCCTGTGGGCCCTGCACGACATCGTGGGGCTGCCCGCCTACGCGGCGGTGCTCGGGCTTACCGGTCTGCTCGCGTTGATGACAGTGCTCCTGGCGGGCCGGACACGACTCGTCAGGCAATGAGCGGAGCGAGGCGGCCTGGCCAATCCAGGCCAGGCCGCCTCAGCGGACCGCCTGCTGCGGCGGATCCCGTGGAGTGGGTGCCGTCCGTCGCGGAGAGGCATTCGGTGGGCCTGGTCTGCTCTCGGTGGACTCGGCGGGTCAGGCGGCTTCGGTGGGTTGCCGGGTCCGGCTGGCGACTCAGGCGACTTCGGTGGCGTGTGGTGGTGAGGCTTCGATGGCTTCGGGGAGGCGGATGCGGTGGCCGCGGGCGTCGGTGAAGGCCCACCCGGTCTCCAGCAGGGCACCGGCCGTGGTGTTCGTGGCCGGCTTGCCGGTCCAGTGCATGGTGATGCCCTTGGCATCCACCAACTGGTGATGGAACCAGCACAACAACGCACTGTTCGTCACCGAGGTGTCCCCGCCGTCGGCCCAGTGGGTGAGGGCGTGGTGGACCTCGCACCGTGACGGTGGCTGATCACAACCCGGGTAGACGCAGTGTTGGTCTCTGGCGATCACGGCCCGGCGCATCTGTCCCGACACGGTGCGTTGGGCCCGACCGACGTCGAGGACGGCGCCGTCGGGTCCGAACACGATTCGGGTGATCGCGCTGTGGCACGCCAGGCGGCGTACGAGTGCGCGTGGGGCGCGACCGCCGGTCTCGGTGAATACCGGGCCACCGGAGGACAAGAACCCGGACACGGTCGTAGCCGCGGCGCTCCAGCCACCCGGACCTCCGGTCGGACTTTCGGTGAGGCTCCCGCCAGGGCTTCCACTCGGGCTTCCACTCGGGCTTCCCGCCGGGCTTCCGGCCGCTGGGCCGGTGCTCACCGGCCCTGCACCGACATCCGCACCCGAGCCAGCGCTAGTGCCAGTGCCAGTGCTGGTGCTGGTGCCAGTGCTGGTGCTGGTGCCAGTGCTGGTGCTGGTGCTGGTGCTGGTGCCAGTGCTGGTGCCAGTGCCAGTGCCAGTGCCAGTGCCCGGGATGCTCGGGCCCGCGCCCGGGATGCTTGGACCCACGCCCGGGCGATTGCCGCGGGTGGGTGTCGCCTGGCCGCAGGTCAGGCACAGGCCGTCCCGGGTCCGGGTGACCTGGGTGACGAACTCGTTCCAGGACACCGTGACGTTCAGGTGCGGTGCGATAGCAGCACCTGGGGAGGCCTGGTTCGTGTCCAGCACCACCCGCGCCACATCGGCCAGGCCCTGTGCGCGACGCTGCGTCGTGGTCCGGGTGTCCCCGGCTGACGGGGCACCCAGGACCGCGTTGATCGCGGTCGTGAGCTGCAGGCCGTGCTCATCGGTCAGGAACCCTGCAACGTGGTACCCGCCGAACGTCTTGGCCAGGTCGAAGAACTCGCCCTGGGCGGCCTTGTCGTCATCGAGGTCGTCGGTGTCGGGGTCCGTGATGGTCGCGAACCGGCGCGCCACCTTCCGGAACTGGTCCGCATTGAGCACACCTGCCTCACGCAGGACGACGCCCTCACCCGTGACCAGGGTCCCCTCGGTGACCGCGCCCTCCAGCACCTGGGTGACCAGCTCACGGGTCTGGGCACCGTCGGGGTCGTCTGCCGGGTCGGGGAAGTCGACCGGCACGGACTGGACGAACTGTTCGGGTGTCGTGGTGTGCCCGGTACGGGCGTCGATCAACCACGCCAGTGCATCCGTGCGGGTCTCGCTCGTCGGTGCGACCTCGGTCATCACCCGGGCGTGATCCGCCCCGAGGGTTCCCGCGACCAGCCGCTCCCGGGTGACGGGTAGTGCGGTCGCGAGACGGCGGGCGATCGTCATGTCCTTACCCGCGGTGGAGGCGGAGATGCCTTCGCGCAGCCGGAGCCAGGTCGTGAACGTGCGGGCCGTGCCACCGGAGCGCCACGAGCCCTCGTTCTCGATGCGGGGCAGCAGGGTGTAGCGGACCCCGTCCAACCGGCCGGTCACCCGGCGGATCCGGGTGTGCGCCTCGGCCAGGCGAGTGACCGTCGGGGCGTCCCACCCGGTCAGGGTCTCGGGGTCCGTCAGGGCGGTGAGGTGGTCTATCTCGTTCTCGATCCGAGCCAGCACGTCCTCGATCGAGGCGGCAGCAGGCAGGCCACCGGTGGGCCTGTTGTTCGTCGTCTGATCCACCGTGCCCACCCCCACCCGACTCGCTCACTTGCCTCTAGTTCTGACTTCCTCGCTGCACCCATTATCTCGAACACACGTGCGGTCTGCTTGCCGGATTTCAAATCTGTGGATAACTCTTCGAAGGCCACCCCGGACCTCAACCACCCCACCGGAGACCCCGCAGGCGCCCACCCTCAGGCGCGACCTCGCGTCCCGCCCTCCTTCGGGCGAGGCTGTGCTCATGGACGAGTTCACCGACTACATCGCGAGCCTCGACGGCGCGGTCCGGGACGCCGTCGAGCATGTGCGGGCGAGGGCGCTGGAGCTCGTGCCCGACGCCGAGGAAGGCATGAGCTACGGCATGGCCGCGCTGCGCTATCGGGGCAGCCCGCTCGTGTCGGCCCGGGCCACGGCGAAGCACATCGGGCTGTATCCGTTCAGCCCTCCCGCGATCGAGGCGCTCGAACCCGACCTGGCCGGCTTCTCGACGTCGAAGGGGACCATCCGGTTCACGTCCGACCGTCCGTTGCCCGACGACGTCCTGGACCGGCTGATCCTGTTCCGCCGCGACGAGATAGACGCGATGCACTCGCGCTGACGATCGGTCGTGCCGCGGTGACCGACGGGGTGCCGCACCCCGCCGGTCACCGCGCCCGTCACCGCGCCCGTCACCCAGCTGGTCAGCGCGGCGTCCCGCCCGTCTCCAGGACGCTCGGCGCGCCCGCGGTCAGCGCCAGCACCACGCGGTGAAGCACCCAGACGACCGCGAGCGCCGTCCCGATCGTCGGTGCCCCTGCCTGCCAGAGCAGGTAGCTGACGCCGCCGAAGAGGAGTGCCTCGAGTGTGACGCGGGCCGACGGCGGGATGGTGACCCGGGCCTTGGGCGAGAGGAACGTGCCCCAGATCGCGATGACGGTGGCCGGGGCGAGGATGACGAACAGGATCCGCCATCCGCCGTCGGACAGGGTCCAGCCCGCGTAGCCGGCGCCGGCGAAGAGGGCGAGCTCGAGGAGGAGACGGACGAGGAGCGCGGTTGTTCTCACGGGCGCAGAGTATGGCGTTCGGTGAGTACGGCCCAGGGCATAATGCCCGGCGCGAGGCCTTGTGCGCTGTCGCTGTCACATCTGGCGACCGTCCCTCGTCATAGGGGGTATGACGCGAGAGCATGTGCTCATGACGGACCCGGAGACCTCCCAGGACGGCGACCCGCAGGACAGTCACACGCAGGACAGTCACGCACAGGACTCGCCCCAGCCGCCCGGTACGCGGCTCGACGGCGCCGCCCTGGACCGGCTGCGCCCTCTGGCGTTCAGCGTCGCCTACCGGATGCTCGGCAGCGTGGCCGAGGCGGAGGACGTCGTCCAGGAGGCGTTGCTGCGGCTGTCGCAGACCGAGGGGGTGCGTAACCCAGACGCGTTCGTGACCACGGTGACGACGCGGATCGCCATCGATGTGCTGCGTTCGGCCCGGGTGCGGCGTGAGTCCTACGTCGGTGAGTGGCTGCCGGAGCCTCTGGTGGGTCCTGTGCAGTCGAACCTGCCGGTCGCCATGGCGTCCGCGCCGCCGGACGCCGCGGCGCACGCCGAGCTGGCAGACGACCTCTCGACGGCGTTCCTCGTGCTGCTGGAGAGGCTCACCCCTACGGAGCGTGCGGCCTTCCTGCTGCACGACGTGCTGGGCTACTCCCACACCGAGGCGGCAGGCGTCATCGGCACGAGCGAGGTGTCCGCACGTCAGCTGGCGTCCCGTGCCCGGCGGCGGATCGCACGGGAGCGCGACGACGCCGCACGGTCAGCACCCTCCCGTACAACAGCCAGCCGCACAACACCCGGCCGCACAGCACCCGCCCGTACAACACGGGTACGCGCGGAGGAGCTCGTCACCCGGTTCCTGGCCGCGTGCGAGGAGGGTGCGGTGGACCCGTTCCTGGAGCTGCTCGCCGAGGACGTCGTGTTCACCGGCGACGGCGGCGGGAAGGTGCCGCCGGGCTTCTCGATCGCCCGGCCGGTCTCGGGGCGGGACACGGTGGCGCGTCTCCTGGCGGTCTTCATGCGCCGTGGCGCGCCCATCCACTTCGAGCCCGCGCTGGTGGGTGGGGAGCCGGGTCTGCTCATCGTGGCGGACGACGTCATCGGCGGCGGCCTGATCGGTACCTGGTCGTTCGAGGTGGTCGACGGGCAGGTCGCGGGTATCCGCGGCGTCATCAACCCGGAGAAGCTGCGGCACCTGGGACCGCAGGCGGACCTGGAGCGGCTCCGGGAGTGGCTGATGAACGACCGGCAGCGCAGGGGCGCCCGCTAGTCCTCCCAGGCGGGTCTCCCTGGTGCGTGCGCGGCGACCGCGCACGCACCAGCACTCTCACGCGCCGGCGCTGGTCCCGGGCACCGCTTCGGACCGGCTCTCGGACGCCGCTGCGTCCGGCACGAACCACATGAGCACCAGGCCGACGAGCACGACGGCGACGATCCCCAGCGTGCCCCAGATGGTCGCACCGGTGACGGCGATGGCGATCGTCCACAGGGCGCTGGACATCCAGGACGCGGCGCGGCCGGTGGTGGCGTAGAGCCCGAAGATCTCCGACTCCCTGCCCACCGGGGTCACCCGGGCGAGGTAGGACCGTGAAGCGGCCTGTGCCGGGCCGACGCAGGCCGACAGGACGAGCCCGCCCGCCCAGTAGACGCTGGGGCCGAGGTCGCGCAGGAACACGACGGAGAGGCCGGCCACCACGATGACGCTGAGCGTGGTGAGGATGACGGAGCGTGGGCCGAAGCGGTCGTCGGCGAAGCCGACGGCCACGGTGCTGATCCCGGCCACGAGGTTGGCCGCGATCCCGAAGATGATCACCTCCTGCGAGGAGAACCCGAAGCTGACGCCGCCGATGATGGCGCCGAACGCGAAGACGCCGCTCAGGCCGTCCCGGAACACCGCGCTGGCCAGCAGGAACCAGAAGGTGCGGCGCGAGGTGCGCCACAGGCCCTGCACGTCACGGACCAGCACGGCGTAGCTGGCGAAGAAGCCGACCTTGGGGCGGCCCTTGGTGGCCGGAAGCTCCGGCACGAAGGCCAGGATCGGCCAGGCGAAGGCGATCGTCCAGAGGGCACAGCCCACCGCGATCACGCGGAAGGCGAGCCCGTTGTCGGTGGGCATGCCCCACCAGTTGGCGCCGTCGGCGATGACCACGAACAGGAGCGCGAGGATGCCGCCGACGTAGCCGAGGCCCCAGCCGAGACCGGACACCTTGCCGACGGTCCGCGGCGTGGCGACCGAGACCATCATGGCGTTGTAGTTCACGCCCGCGATCTCGTTGAGCACGCTGCCCAGGCCGATCAGGGCGGCACCGAGCACGAAGTACATCGGGTCGGCCTCGACGAACCACAGCGCGAGCATGCACAGGACCATGCCCGCGGTGCCGCCGGCCAGCCAGACCTTGCGCCGGCCGGTGGCGTCGGCGCGCTGCCCCACCACGGGGGCGAGCAGGAGGATGAGCAGACCGGCGAGGGTGTTCCACAGGCCGACGCCGCTGGTCAGCTCCGCGAGGCCACGCTGGTAGGCGGGGTCGCTCTTGCCCAGCGCGACGACGGCGGGGTCCAGGAAGGCCTCGGTGGTCAGGTACACGGCCGTGAACACGAACGTCAGGATCACCGTGTTGAACGGCTGCGTGCCCCAGTCCCACAGCGCCCACGACACCACCTGGCGGCGCGGGACCTTGACGCCTTCCTGCAGCTCCAGGCCCGTCCTCGGGGGTGGAGGGGCGTCAGTGGTGGGATCCGGGGTCTCGGGTCCGCGAGCGGCGTCGGTCATGGCGGCAGTCTGCCCGGATCCGGTGAACGGCGGGTGCCGAAGGCGGTCACGATCTGATACCGACGCCCGGGCCGGAGCCGCAGGTCACACGGCACGACGCAGCGCACGTCACAGCGCCAGGTTGTGCCGCCCGATCTGCTCCATGGCCGACACACCCGCGAGCGCCATGGTGAGGTCGAGCTCGGCCAGGACGTGCTCGGTGACGGCGCGGACGCCGTCGGTTCCCGCGAGGGCGAGGCCGTAGACCCAGGGCCTGCCCAGGAGGACGGCGTCCGCACCGAGAGCGAGGGCGGTGAAGACGTCGGCGCCGGTACGGATCCCGGAGTCGAACAGGACGGGGACCCCCGCCGTGCCGACACCCGGGCCGGTATCTGTACCAGCGTGGGCGCGCACCGCGTCGACCACCGGCCCCAGGGCGTCGAGCGAGGCGACGGCGTTGTCGATCTGCCGGCCGCCGTGGTTGGACACGATGATGCCGTCCGCGCCGTGGTCGAGGGCCGCGCGGGCGTCGTCGGGGTGCTGGATGCCCTTGACGAGGATCGGCAGCGTGGTGCGCTCGCGGAGCCAGGCGAGGTCGGTCCAGGTCAGGGTGGAGCGGGAGAACACGTCGAGGAAGGTCTCGACGGCGGCGCGCGCGGAGGGCTGGGTCAGGTTGCGCCAGGTGGGTCCGGGGTGGTGGCGGGCCATGGACAGCAGGGAGCGGACGGCGGCGACGGTGGGCCGGGGCGACGTCGTCCCCGAGCCGGCGGTACCCGGGCCGGCCGTGTCCGAGCGAGCAGAGCCCGCGGCGCGGACGCGAGCCTCGACCAGCTCCTGGAAAACGGGGTCGCTCAGGTACTGGGCGATGCCCTCGGCCCGGGCGAACGGGAGGTAGCCGAGGTCGAGGTCGCGGGTGCGCCAGCCGAGCACGTGGGTGTCGAGCGTGACGACGATCGCCTCGCAGCCGCTTGCCTCGGCGCGGCTGACGAAGGACTCGACCAGGGCGTCGTCGGACGACCAGTAGAGCTGGAACCAGCGCGGGCTGTCGCCGAGCGCCGCGGCGGTGTCCTCCATGGGCGTCGACGCCTGCGTGGAGATGACGACGGGCAGGCCGAGGTCGCGGGCGGCCCGGGCGAGCGCGGGTTCGGCGTTGCGGGGTGCGGCTCGCCTGCCTCCTCGGCCGAGCTGGTGCTGCACGGCGAGCTCCAGGGCCCCCACGGGCGCGAACAGCACGGGTGCGGGCAGGTCCCGCCCGAGCAGGGTGGTAGCCAGTGACCGTTCGCCGACGTCGACCATCTGCCGGGGCACGATCCGGTACCTGCCGAACGCCTCCCGGTTCGCGTCGACGGTGCGCTGCGCCCCGGCTCCCCCGGCGACGTAGGACCAGCCCGTGCGGGTCATCCGGCGCCGGGCGCTCTCGGCGAGCGCGTCCGGGTCGGTGGGAACCGCCGGCCGGCGGCCGAACACCCCGTCGCGGTAGATCGACGACTGCACCGTCCGGCCGATATTGCGCATGCCGGACATCCTGTCACCCCGGTGCCCGCCCGCCCAGTAAGTGCCCCGCCCGCCCAGTAAGTGCGCGGCATGAGCCGACGGCGTCGGCGCGCCGGGCTAGGATCCGTTCGTGCCCGTACCGCCCCTGCCCGACCCGCAGCAGGTAGTGCTCGACTGGCGGACCGACCACCTGCTCGGCGAACCGTTCCAGGAGGCCCCGCTCGGGCCCGCCACGCTGGTGCGCTACCCGCACCCGGACGACGCACCCGAGCCCCACGCCGCCGCCGTCCACGTGCACGGCTACAACGACTACTTCTTCCAGGAGCACCTGGCGCGCGCGTTCGCCGCGGCGGGCTACGCGTTCTACGCCCTCGACCTGCGCGCGGCCGGGCGGTCCCTGCAGCCCGACCAGATCCCGCACTTCGTGATGGACCTGCGCGAGCAGGCAACGGACATCTCGGCAGCCGCCCGGACCGTCCGCGCGCTGGAGCCGGGGCTGCCGCTCGTGCTGCACGCCCACTCCACAGGCGGGCTCACCGGGGCGCTGTGGGCGCATGCGCACCGCAACGCCGTGGGCGCCGACGCCGGACCCGACGCGCTCGTGCTCGACTCCCCGTTCCTCGACCTCTGGGCGTCAGAGTTCCAACGCGGCGTCGGCACGCGGCTGCTGGACACCGTCGGCCGCCTCGCCGCGACCGCGGTCGTGAAGGACAGCCCCTCGCGGTACGCGGAGCATCTCCTGGCCGCCAACGGCGGACGCTGGGAGTTCGACACGACGCTGAAGCGGCCCCACGGGCTGCCCAGCCGTGTCGGGTGGTTCGTCGCGGTCCGGCGCGGCCAGGCGCGCGTCGCCGCCGGGTTGGAGATCGCGTGCCCGGTGCTGCTCGCGCGGTCCGACTCCTCCGGCCCGGACGCGCTCGACAACCCGCTCCTCGACGCGCAGGACACGGTGCTCGACGTCGACCAGATGGCCGCGCTCGCGCCGTCCCTGGGGCATGACGTCACGGAGCTCGTCGTCCCCGGCGCGGTGCACGACCTGACGCTGTCGGCCAGCGGGCCGCGCGAGGCCTACCTCGACGGCATGTTGAAATGGACGAACAGCCGGGTGGGCGCCGTCGTCGGCGCCCGGGACGCGACCTGAGGTCCCGCCGCAGGACGCACGCACGACCCACCCGCAGGACCACCCGCAGGACCACTCAGTACCGAGACACGAGGGACAGCCAGTGACCTATTTCGAGGGGCCGTTCCAAGCCCTCGCCCATCGCGGATTCGCACACGCCTCGGTCGGTACCGAGGGCCTGGAGAACTCGCTGGCCGCGTTCGGCGCCGCCGTCGACCTCGGCTTCCGGTACGTGGAGACGGACGCGCACGGCACCGCCGACGGCGTAGCGGTCGCGCTGCACGACGAGTCCCTCGACCGCACCACCGACGGCGCCGGCCTCGTGGCCGAGCTGCCGTGGTCCGACGTCAGCGAGGCCCGCATCGGCGGTGTCGAGCCCGTACCGCTGCTCGAGGACGTCCTGGGCGGCTGGCCGGAGCTGCGCGTGAACATCGACGTCAAGCACGCCTCCGGCGTGGGCCCCGTGGCCCGCGCCGTCGAGAAGACGTCGTCCTGGGACCGCGTGTGCGTCACGTCCTTCGACGCCGCCCGGCGCCGGGCCACGCTCGCCAAGCTCTCCCGCCCGGTGGCCACGTCCGCCGGACGCAACGAGATCAGGGGCTTCCTCGCCGGTGTGCGGCTGCGCACCCGCCCGCTGGCCCGCCGCTCCCTGCGCGACGTCGACGCGCTGCAGGTCCCCGTGCGCGAGAAGTCCGTCACCGTGGTCGACGCCGCGTCGATCGAGGTGGCGCACGCACTCGGCAAGAAGGTGCACGTCTGGACCATCAACGACCCCGACGAGATGGCCCAGCTCATCGACCTGGGCGTCGACGGCCTGGTGACGGACCGTGCGGACCTGCTCAAGGACCTGCTGATCGAGCGGGGCCTCTGGGAGTGACCAGAGTTGTCAGACGCTCAGGTCACTCCAGTGAACCGAGCGTCTGACACGGGGCATCCGGGTCACTCGCAACCGACGCCGTCACCGTCTCGGTCCAGGTGCGAGGCGTAACCAGGGTCACCTGCGTACACAGGTGCGGCACCGTCGGCTCGCGCGGCGTCACAGTTCTCGTAGTAGACCGTGCCGCCCGTGTCCTCGGGCTCCTCGGCCGCGGTTTCCTCCTCCGCGGTGCCTGCGGCTTCCGCGGACTCGACGGCTGCCTCGCGGTCCGCGACGTCGGACTCTCGCGCCTCCAGGTCCGTCTCGGTGGACCTGACCGCGGCCTCCCGTGCCCTGACCTTCTCCGCCTTCTGCTTGATGTCGGCCGTCTGCGTGGTGAGGCTCTTCTGGTCGGTCGCCACCTGCGCCTCGTCCGCCGCGAGCAGCTCCTGCGCCCCGGCGAGCGCCTCCGTCTCGGCCTGCACTTCCGCGCGCTCGGCGGCCGCGGCGGACGACGCCGCGGAGGCTGACGCCTCGGCCTCCGCCGCAGCGGCCGCACCCGATCCTCCGCCCGCGCCGACCCCGAGGAGGAAGACGACCGCTGTCACCGCCACCCCACCGAGGAACAGCAGCAGCCTGCGCCCGGACTGCTTGCGCGCCTCCTCGTCCGGTACGTCCACGACAACGGCGCCCTCGCCGATCAGCGCCGTGTCGGGTACGTCGACCCAGAGCTGCCAGCCATCAGGCTTCGACCACTCGGGATTGGGTTCCCATTGCAGATCGGGTGTCCACTCCGAGGGGGGAGCGGGCCAGCCTGGCGGCAAGTTGTAGACCTTACGCACGATGGCGCCTTCCGGTCGGCGTGCGACCGGAGCCGCACGCGGGTTGCCCCTGTGCGTCGGACGGTAGGCCCGTTCACCTCGCGCTGCGCACCGAGCGGGGCAAGATCACCCGCCCGCGGCGTCTACTCCTCGAGCCTTTGTCCCCCGACCTACCACCACCCCGGTGGTAGGTGCCAGGTGGGCTGAACTTCGTTCGGCTGGCGCACGAGTTTGCGGGCTCTGCTGAACAGTTCGGCAGGGGCGGATCAGGCGGGTCCAGGCCGAACGGAATTCAGCAGGCCTGGCACCCTCCCATCGGGGTCACCTTGCCATCACCGCAGCCCGGAACCCGGCCCTGCTCAATCAGCCCAGCCCAGCGGCTCAGCCCAGCGTCAGCGTGACCGGCGTGCCCGGGCCCTGGGTCGGCGGCTCCTTCGAGACCTCCGCGTAGGCGGCGGCCAGCAGCGTCGGGTCGGGGCCTTCCAGGCGGACGGGCTTGGCGACGTCGTCCAGCACGACGAACCGCAGCAGCTCGCCGCGGGTCTTCTTGTCGCGCCGCATCGCGGCAAGCAGCTGGTCCCAGCGGTCGCCCCGGTAGTGCACCGGCAGACCGAGCGACGAGAGGATCTCGCGGTGGCGGTCCGCGACGTCGTCGGGGAGCTTGCCGGCCATGCGCGCGAGCTCGGCGGCGAAGACCATGCCGACGCTCACCGCGGCGCCGTGGCGCCACTGGTACCGCTCGGCCAGCTCGATCGCGTGCCCCAGGGTGTGCCCGTAGTTCAGGATCTCCCGCAGGCCCGCCTCCTTGAGGTCCTCGCCGACGACCTCCGCCTTGACCCGGACCGACCGCTCGACCAGCTCGGCGATGACGGCCCAGGTCTCGTCGGTCGCTTCGGTGCCCGCCCAGTTCCGCAGCTCGTGGACGTGCGCCTCGACCAGCTCCAGGATGACCGGGTCGGCGATGAAGCCGGTCTTGACGACCTCGGCCAGGCCCGCGACCAGGTCCCACTTGTCGAGCGAGCCGAGGGCCGCCAGGTCGCACAGCACACCCGCCGGCGGGTGGAACGCGCCGACGAGGTTCTTGCCCTCCGAGGTGTTGATGCCCGTCTTGCCGCCCACCGCGGCGTCGACCATCGCGAGCAGCGTGGTCGGCACGTGCACCACGCGGATCCCGCGCAGCCAGGTGGCGGCCACGAAGCCCGCCAGGTCGGTGGTGGCTCCGCCGCCGACCCCGATGATCGCGTCCGACCGCGTGAAGTCGAGCTGGCCCAGCAGCCCCCACAGGAACGCCGCGACCTGTGGCGTCTTCGCCTCCTCGGCGTCCGGCACCTCCGCCACGAACGCCTCGTACCCGCCGGCCTTCAGGTCCTCCGCGATCGCGTCCGCGGTCGCGGACAGCGCGGCCGGGTGGACCACCATCACCTTGCGGGCCGGGCCGACCAGCGCGGGCAGCTCGCCCAGCAGGTGGCGGCCGATGACGACGTCGTAGGGGGCGTCTCCCCGCACGGTGACCCGCGTGGGGACGGTCTGGCTCGAGGCACTCATGGTGCTCACGTGGTGCTCTCCTCGTTCTTCTTGGGGTCGATCAGCTCGCCCGCGGTCGCCTCCAGGCCCAGCGCCTCGATGATCTCGGCGGCCACCTGCTCGCCGGGCCGCTCGCTCGAGACGACCGTCAGGGTCGCGAGCCGCTCGTACGTGGGGCGCCGCTCGGTCATCAGCTTCTGCCACTGCGCGCGCGGGTTGCCCAGCAGCAGCGGCCGGGCCTGGTTCATGCCCACCCGCTGGGCGGCGATCGCCAGCGGCACGTCGAGGAAGACGACCTGCCCGCCGTCCGCCGTGTACTTCTCGAGCGCCTCCTGCGTGGCGGGGTTCATGACCGCGCCGCCGCCGAGGGACAGGACGCCGTCGTGCCCCGCGAGGGCGGTGAGCACCGCCGCGCGCTCCAGCTCACGGAAGCGGGGCTCGCCGTCGTCCACGAAGATCTCGCTGACGGGCTTGCCCGCGCTCTCCTCGATGTCCGCGTCCGTGTCGCGGACCGTGACGCCGAGACCCGCGGCGAGGATGCGGCCGACCTTGGACTTGCCGGAGCCGGGCGGGCCGATCATCACGGCGACGGGGCCGGTGTGGGTAGGGCCGCTCACTGCAGCAGCTCCGGGATGGCCGCGACGTAGGACTCCATGTTGCGACGCACCTCGGCCACGGAGTCGCCGCCGAACTTCTCGACCGCGGCCTCGGCAAGGGTCAGCGCGACCATCGCCTCGGCAACGACGGCGGCGGGCGGCACCGCGCACACGTCGGACCGCTGGTGGTGCGCTGTGACGGGCTCACCGGTCGCGGTGTCAACGGTCGGCAGCGCGCGCGGCACCGTTGAGATGGGCTTCATCGCCGCACGGACGCGCACGACCTCGCCGTTCGACATGCCTCCCTCGATGCCGCCGGCACGGTTGGTCGTGCGGCGGATCCGCCCGGGCGCGGCGGCACCGTCAGGCCTGGCCACGGCCTCGCGCACGATCTCGTCGTGGGCCACGGTGCCGCGGCGGCGCGCGGTGCGGAAGCCGTCGCCGACCTCGACGCCCTTGATCGCCTGGATCCCCATGAGGGCGGCGGCGAGGCGCGCGTCGAGCCGGCGGTCGCCCTGCACGTAGGTGCCCAGCCCGGACGGCACGCCGTAGGCGAGCACCTCGACGACGCCGCCGAGCGTGTCGCCGTCCTTCTTGGCCAGGTCGATCTCCTCGACCATGAGCTTCGAGGAGGAGGCGTCGAGGCAGCGCACCGGGTCGGCGTCGAGCGCGGCGAGGTCGTCGGGGGTCGGGAGCGCGGAGTCGTCGGGCACCGCGGCACCGCCGATCGCGACCACGTGCGAGACCAGGCGGATGCCGAGGGCCTGCTCCAGGAACTTAGCGGCGGCGACGCCGAGCGCCACGCGGGCCGCCGTCTCGCGGGCCGAGGCGCGCTCCAGGACCGGCCGGGCGTCCTCGAAGCCGTACTTTCGCATGCCGATCAGGTCGGCGTGGCCGGGGCGCGGGCGCGTCAGCGGCCGGTTGCGGGCCACCTCGCGCTCGTCGCCGGTGCCGGCGTCGACCATGAGCGCCTCCGGCGGCACCGGGTCGGCCGACATCACGTCGGTCCACTTGGGCCACTCGGTGTTGGCGATCTCGATGGCGAGCGGACCACCCTGCGTGATCCCGTGGCGCAGCCCGCCGAGCACCCGCACCTCGTCCTGCTCGAACTTCATGCGCGCGCCCCGGCCGTAACCGAGACGGCGGCGCGCGAGCGCACCCTGGATGTCCTCCGTGGTCAGCTCCACCCCAGCGGGCAGACCCTCCATCACGCCCACGAGGGCAGGACCGTGCGACTCACCCGATGTCAACCAACGCAGCATGGCGCGATTGTTTCACGCGCGTGACGCACCCGGCGCCCGCTGTCCACAGGCCGTCAGGCCAGCGCCCTCCGCAGGGCCTCGTCCATCGCGGCGAGCGGCGCGGGGCGCCCGGTCATCAGGCGCACCTGCTCGGCGGCCTGGTGCAGGAGCATGCGCTCGCCGCCCACGGCGTCGGCCCCCAGCGCCGCCCACGCGGACTGCAGGGCAGTGGGACGGGGGTCGTAGACGACGTCGAGGAGCACGCCGCGGGGCTTCTCCCCCGCGCCGGTCAGCAGCCCCGTCAGCAGCGGCGCCCACTGGTCGGCGGCGTACTTCGGCGTCGTCGAGACGACGGCGTCCGCGACCGCGAGGGCCGACGTCGTCGCCTGCTCGTCGAACACCTCGAACGAGGGGCTGACCCCCATCCGCGCGACGGCCGCCCGCAGCGGCCCGATCCGGTCCAGGGAGCGCACGAAGACACGCGGCGAGACGCAGCCGAGCTCGGCCACCGCCGCGAGGGCCGACGCCGCCGTCGCGCCGCCGCCGAGGATCACCGCGTCGGCGACGCCGCGGACGCCGAGACCCTCGCGCAGCGCCGCGACGATGCCGTGCACGTCCGTGTTCGTGCCGGTGATGGTCACGGCGCCGCTGCCGGAGCCCCCCGCCGCCGAGAACAGCACCGTGTTGACGGCGCCCACCGCCTCGGCGAGCGGGTCCACGTGATCCAGCAGCGGGATCACCACCTGCTTGAGCGGCATGGTCAGGCTCAGGCCCGCCCAGCCGGCGTCGACGTCGCTCAGGAAGCCCTCCAGGGCATCCTCCGTGACGTCGTGCACGCCGTACTGCCAGCCGTCCAGGCCCAGGGCCCGGTAGGCCGCGCCGTGCAGCACCGGGGACAGCGAGTGCGCGACGGGGTGGCCGAGCACGGCGGCCCGGCGGGTGGTCGTGGTGCTCATGCTCAGTACCCGTTCTCCGCTGCCCAGGTCTGGTACTCCGCCTTGAAGATCTGGAACTCTTCGGCGCTCGCCGTGAACTTGGTCTCCTGCGTCTCGAGGTTCACCGTCACGTAGTAGATCCAGTTGCCCGCCGGCGGGTCCATCACGGCTTGCACGGACGCCCGGCTCGGCGCACCGATCGCGGTCGGCGGCAGGCCGTCCATACGTCGGGAGTTGAAGGGGACGTCCGTGGTGTTCGACAGCTGCTCCCGGGTCAGCTCGTGCGCCGGCTTGCCCCAGTAGTACGACTCGATCGCGTCCATCCCCAGCACCTCGCTGGTGTCCAGGCGGTTCTGGATGACACGGGCGACCTCACCCCGGTAGTCGTCGGGCGCCTCGCGCTCGACGATCGACGCCGTGATGATGACCTCCCGCCACCTCTCCTTCGGGACCTGCAGCTCGCTGAGCTCCTGGACCGTCAGGGCGACCATCTCCTTCAGCACGTCCGCCGCGCTCGTCGAGTCAGGCCTGGCCTCGTACGTGCTGGCCGCCAGCCAGCCCTCCAGCTTGCCCCCGGCCTCGGCCGGCAGCCCCAGGGCGCCGGGGTCCGCGATGGCCGCCTCGACGTCCGCCTCCGGCCACCCCGTCTCGATCATCGTCTGCTGGATCTGCGCGACCGTGCTGCCCTCGACGACGGTCAGGCCCGCCCGGTCCACGTTGTTCTCCGCCAGCAGCGCCACGGCCGACGCCGCGCTCATCCGCAGCTTCATCTCACGGGTGCCGGGCTGGATCGAGGAGGCGTCCGGGTTCGCGTTGAACGCCCGCACGAACGCCTCGGCGCTGGCGACCACGTCCTGCTCCGCGAGCTCCGCGCCGATCGTGTAGCCGTTGCCCTGGGGCACCTCGACCACTATCGCCTCGCCGCCCGTGCCCTCGTAGTCCGGGGCGGCCAGCGGGGTGCGGATGCCGAAGAGGTAGCCGTCGTTCACCACCGTCCACGCGCCCAGGGCGCCGACGACCAGCAGGACGGCGACCACCGCGATGACCAGCGGTCGCCTGGACCGCTTCTGCCGCCTGTCCCGCCTGCCGCCGCGCCGGTCGCTCCGGGTGCCGCCGTCGTGCCTGCCTCCGGACATGTCCCGATCCCCGCGTCGGCCGCGAGAGCCGCTGGCGTGTCGCGGTGGCCCCTCATAACTCACTCCGGGAAGGGCCTCGGTCACGCTCGCTCCATCCTCTGCGCTGCCTGGATCTCGGTTGATCCATGCCTGGTCACACCCGGGCGCGCGACATGGCGATCGCATGTCACGATCGCATCACAGCCCGGGTGCCGCGAACGCTACCCCGATCGGCACGTCCGCGGCCAACTCCCGAACTCACCGCACCGGACCGTCAAGAACGCCCGCTACCTGGGAATTCACCCGTTCGCGGCCTGCCAGTCACGCAGCTCCTGGACGTTCCGCTGGTGCTCCTCGAAGTCATCGGCGAACTTCGTCTCGCCGGTGTCGAGGTTGACCGTCACCCAGAACTTCCAGTCCCCCGGCGTCGGGTCGAGGACCGCGTCGACGGACACCTCACCAGGGCTGGCGATCGGGCCCGGCGGCAGGCCGGCGTGGCGATAGGTGTTGTACGGGTTCTTCGTGTTGTCGCGGTCGGCGTTCGTCAGCTCGGTGCCCGACTTCCGCGCGCCGTAGGCGACCGCTGCGTCGATCTCCAGCCGCATGTCGTCGTCCAGCCGGTTCTCGATGGCCCGAGCGATCTTGGGCTTGTCCTCGCTGTGCAGGCCCTCGCGCTCGACGAGGGACGCCTTGGTCAGCACCGTCTGCCACTGCTTGGAGGAGACGCCCTTCTCCTCCAGCTCGCTCTTGGTGCGCTCGACCATCTGCGAGAGCAGCCCCGCGGCCGTGTCGTCCGGCTCCAGCGTGTAGGTGTCCGGGTACAGCCAGCCCTCGACCTTGCCGTCGGCCTGGTCGGGCAGCCCGATCTCCGCCGGGTCCTCCAGCGCCGCCTCGAAGTCCTCGGCAGGCAGCCCGCTGACCTGCACGGCGCGCTCCACCACCTGGTCGGCCGTGTAGCCCTCCGGGATCGTGAGCTGCAGGTCGACCGTGTCGTTCTTGACGAGCAGTGCCACCGCGTCGCTCGCGGGCATCTCCTCGAGCATGGTGTGGGTGCCCGGGCGGATCATCACGGAGTCCGGGTTCGCCTCGAACGCGGCGGTGAACGCGGCGACGCTCGCCACGACACCGGCGTCGTAGAGCGCCTCGCCCATGGCGGTGCCGGAGGCACCCTCGGGGATCTTGACGTCGACCTGGTCGCCGCCGGGTCCGGGGAAGTCCTTGGACGCGAGCGGGTTCGACAGGCCGGTCAGGGACTCGAGGTTCAGCCAGACGGCGTAGCCGGACCCGCCGACCAGGACGAGGGCGATCAGGAGCACGACGAGGGAACGGCCGTGCCGGTTCCGCCGTCGGCGGCGCTGTGCCCTTCTGCTCGATCTGGGTTCAGGGAACGCGGGGTCTTCCTGGTTACGCGGGGGCGCCGTGAAGAGGTCCGTCACCGGAGACTCACTGTCCTTCGTTGGGGGGCGACTGGGTCATTCGTGCATGGTCATTCGTGCGTGTCTGGCACGGTCCGCGCCTCGACGAGCTCGCCGGCGCGCTCCCCCTTCGCCCGCTCCGCGTCGAGTGCAGATTGCAGAATGATAACGGCAGCGGCCTGATCGATCACAGACCTGTGCCGCTTGGACTTGCGACCGGCCGCGTGGAGCGCCTGGTGCGCCGACACGGTGGTCATCCGTTCGTCCACGAGACGGACCTCCGCTGCCTGACCGGCCGCGGCGAGCGCGACGACCAGGCGGGCCGCGAAGGCCCGCGCGTCGGCCGTCGCGGCGCCCTCCTTGCCGGACAGGTGCCTGGGCAGCCCCACGTAGGCGACGGCGGCGAAGCGCTCCTCCGCCTCGGCGACGATCCGGGCGACGTCGGCGGTGGTGCCGCGGGCGCTCTTGGTGCCCTTGCCGCTGCTGCCCTTGCCCCCGGGCGCGAGCACCCGCGGCACCGTCTCCACCGGGGTGGCGACGAGGCCGTCGGGGTCGCTCGCGGCGAGACCGATCCGCGCCATGCCGACGTCGACCCCGAGCCGGGCCCCCCGGGGGAGGCCCGGCTCTGCGGTCACCGGCTCGACCGACGAAGGCACAGTCGTCAGGCGCCGACGGCGGCCAGGCGGACGCTCTCGGCGATACCCGCCAGCGCCTCGCCCAGCTTGGCCGGGTCGGTGCCGCCGCCCTGGGCCATGTCCGGCTTGCCGCCGCCACCGCCACCGAGCGTCTGGGCCGCGGTGCGGACCAGGTCGCCGGCCTTGTAGCCGGCCGCGCGGGCGGCGGCGTTGGTCACGACCACCACGACCGGCCGGCCGCCCGACACGCCGCCGGCGGCGGCCACGACGGGTTCGGCCTCGCCGAGGCGTCCGCGCACGTCGAGCACGAGGGCGCGCAGGTCGTCGGCCTGGGCCTCGCCGGCGTCGTGCGCGATGACGCGGACGTCTCCCACGCGGGGCGCCTCGGCGGCGAGCTTGCCCGCCGTGGCCAGGAGCTGGCCCTGGCGCAGCCCGGCGAGCTCCTTCTCGGCCTCCTTGAGACGGGCCACGAGCGAGCCGACGCGGTCGGGGAGCTCCTCGGCGCGCGTGTTGAGCAGCCCGGTCAGCTGGCCCACCAGGGCGTGCTCCTTGGCCTGGAACCCGTACGCGCCGTCGCCCACGAGGGCGTCGACCCGGCGCACGCCGGAGCCGATGGACGACTCACCCAGCAGCGTCACGCGGCCGAGCTGACCCGTCTGCCTGACGTGCGTACCGGCGCACAGCTCGCGCGACCAGTCGTCGCCGATGGAGACGACGCGCACGACGTCGCCGTACTTCTCGCCGAACAGCGCCATGGCGCCGGCCTCGCGGGCCTGGGCGATGGGCATGAGCTGGTCGGTGATCTCGAGGTTGTCGGCGAGGCGCACGTTGACGCGCTCCTCGATCTCCGACAGCGCCGAGGCCGGCACGGCCGACGGCGAGCGGAAGTCGAACCGGATGCGGCTCGGGGCGTTCTCCGACCCGGCCTGCGTACGGTCCTGGCCGACGAGCTCGTGCAGCGCCTTGTGGATCATGTGCGTGGCCGAGTGGGCACGGCTGATGGCCTTGCGGCGCTCCGTGTCGATCTGCGCGGTGCCGGGGTCGCCCAGCGCCACGGTGCCCTCGACGAGGCGTCCGCGGTGCACGCTCAGGCCCTTGATGGGCCGCTGGACGTCGTCGACCTCGATGGTGGCGCCGCCGTCGAGCACGATGGTGCCGTGGTCGGCGAGCTGGCCACCGGCCTCGGCGTAGAACGGGGTGCGGTCCAGGATGACCTCGACCTCGGCCGGGGCGCTGACGGCGGGGGCGGGCATGCCGCCCGACAGCAGGCCCGTCACGCGGACGGAGGCGTCGGTCTGCGTGTAGCCGAGGAACTCGACGGGAGCCGTCAGCTCCTTCTCCAGGGCCTCGTACGCGGCGACGTCGGCCCCGCCCGTGCGCTTGGCCAGCGCGTCGGCGCGGGCGCGGGTGCGCTGCTCCTGCATGAGGGAGCGGAAGGCCTGCTCGTCGACCTGGACGCCCTGCTCGGCGGCCATCTCGAGGGTGAGGTCGATCGGGAAGCCGTAGGTGTCGTGCAGCTGGAAGGCGGCCTCGCCCGGCAGCACGCCGCCCTCGCCGCCCGAGCTCTTCTTCAGGTTCGCCACTGCCGTGTCCAGGATCGTGGTGCCGGAGGCCAGCGTGCGCCGGAAGGCCTCCTCCTCGGCGTAGGCCACGGCGGAGATCTGGTCGAAGTTCTCTGCGAGCTCCGGGTAGGAGGCAGCCATCGCGTCCTTGGAGACGGGCAGCAGCGACGGCAGGGCGAGGCCGTCGACGCCGAGCAGGCGCATGGCGCGCACGGAGCGGCGCAGCAGCCGGCGGAGCACGTAGCCCCGGCCCTCGTTGGAGGGACGGACGCCGTCGCCGATGATCATCAGGGCCGAGCGGACGTGGTCGGCCACGACGCGCATGCGGACGTCGTCGTCACGGTTCTCGCCGTAGACCTTGCCGCTGAGCTTCTGGGCGGCCTCGATGACGGGGAAGACCTCGTCGATCTCGTACATGTTGTCCTTGCCCTGCAGCAGGAAGGCAACACGCTCGAGACCCATGCCGGTGTCGATGTTCTTGTTGGCGAGCTCCCCGAGGATGCGGAACTCCTCCTTGGACCGCACCTCGTCGATCTCGTACTGCATGAACACGAGGTTCCAGATCTCGACGAAGCGGTCACCGCCCTCGTCGATCAGCGGGCCGCCGTCGGGGCCGTAGGCGGCGCCGCGGTCGTAGAAGATCTCCGAGCACGGGCCGGCCGGGCCGGGCTGGCCGGTGGACCAGTAGTTGTCCTTCTTGCCGAGACCCTGGATGCGCTCGTCGGGCAGGCCGACGATGTCCTTCCAGAGCTGGCGGGCCTCGTCGTCCTCGTAGTAGACGGTGACCCACAGCTTGTCGGGGTCGATGCCCAGCTTGCCGTCGTCCAGCGAGCCGGTCAGGAAGTCCCAGGCCATGCGGATGGCGTCGGCCTTGAAGTAGTCGCCGAACGAGAAGTTGCCGTTCATCTGGAAGAACGTGCCGTGGCGCGTCGTCTTGCCCACGTCGTCGATGTCGAGCGTGCGTACGCACTTCTGCACGCTCGTGGCGCGCTTCCACGGCGGCGTCTGCTGCGCCGTCATGTACGGGATGAACGGCACCATGCCCGCGATGGTGAACAGCGTCGACGGGTCCGGGGAGATCAACGACGCAGACGGCACCACCGCGTGACCCTGAGCTTCGAAGTAGTCGAGCCAACGCTTGCGGATCTCGGCGGTGCGCATGAGGTCAGTGATCCTTCTTCTCGGTCGTACGGAACTGGTCGTACGGTGGTCGTACGGGAAATTGGTCGTGCGGAGGTGCGGTGATTCGCGGGTGGGACGCGCGAGTCGCGTCCGGATCCGGACGCGACTCTATTCTGCCGCTGGTAGTGCCACGGACGGAAACTGAATGATGACGTCCGGCTGGGAGCGGGCTAGCGCGCGTGGCCCGGCAGCTCGCCCCGGAGGGCCGCCATGAGCTCGGCCTCGCGCTCGGCGCGCGCCGTGGCGAAGTCGGACCGGAAGCTGTGCGCCATCCGGTTCAGCCGGACGCCTGCCTCGTCCACGGCGGCCGCGGCGCGCTCGCTCACCGCCTCGGGCGTGTAGCGCGCGACGACCTGGCGGCCCTTGCGGATGACGACGACCGTGACGGCCACCCCGACACCCACCCAGAACAGCCGGCGGATCATGCTCCGGCCTCGGTGTGCTTGCCGGACCGGCCCTTGGCCTGGCCGAAGGCCTGGCGCACGCCGTAGGAGAACGCGGCGACCTTGACGAGCGGCTTGCCCAGCGTCGCCGCGTACAGCCCGGTCAGGGCGGACACGTTCTCGCTGACGGACGCCGCCGACGTCGTGATCGTGTCGACCTTGACGAGCTGGGTGTTCGCGGACGCGACGGTGGCCGCTGCCTCGTCGAGGATCGGCACCGAGTGCTCCGTGACGTCACGGACGCTCGACCGTGCCTCGTCGAGGAGCCTGCCCAGCTTCCACAGGGGAACGGCGAGAAAGCCCACGAGGAGCACGAACGCGATGGCCGCGATCAGTCCCGCCACGTCTCCGAGGTCGCCGAAGGTCATGCGCAAACTCCTACCTGAAGGTCCGCTGGTGGTCAGCCGGTGCCCGGCCGGACGATCTGCTCGATGTCTCTGCCTGATGTCACTGCCGGAACCGTTTGTCACCCTATCCCGGACGCCGCCGCCCGCGCCCCGCGACGTCAGCGCGCCGTGAGAAAGACAGGTGCCGCGAGAAAGAAAACAGGACGCCCCGTCCGCGCCGAAGCGCGGACGGGGCGTCCTGTACTACCGAGCAGGCCGGATCAGCGAGCGTAGAACTCGACGACCATCTGCACGTCGCAGGTCACGGGGACCTCGGCGCGCTTCGGCTTGCGGGTCATCGTGGCCGACAGCTTCTCGAGCTGCACGTCCAGGTAGCCCGGCAGGGCCGGCAGCACGTCGCGGTGCGCACCGGCGGCGGCGACCTGGAACGGCACGGTGGCCTGGCTCTTCGGCTTGACCTGGATGGTCTGGCCCGGCTTCACGCGGAACGAGGGACGGTCCACGATCTTGCCGTCCACGAGGATGTGGCGGTGCGTCACGTGCTGACGCGCCTGCAGGATCGTGCGGCCGAAGCCGGCACGCAGCACGACGGCGTCGAGACGGGTCTCGAGGTCCTCGACCATGACCTCACCGGTCAGGCCGGCCTGCTTGCGGGCGTTCTCGTACACCTTGAGCAGCTGCTTCTCGCGGAGCATGTACTGCGCACGCAGACGCTGCTTCTCGCGGAGACGCACCGCGTAGTCCGACTCGGTGCGGCGACGGGCACGGCCGTGCTCACCGGGCGGGTAGGGGCGCTTCTCGAAGTGCTTGACGGCCTTGGGCGTGAGCGCGAGGCCCAGCTTGCGGCTCAGGCGCACCTGACGGCGCGCACGGGTCACAGAAGTCACTGTGAATTCCTGTCCTGTAGTGAATGAAGGTCACACCCGCGCACAGCTCTCCCGCGAAGGGGAACCACACCGGGTGCGGGACCAGCCGATGGAACGGGCGGCTGGATCAGAGATCCGACCATCCCGTTCGCGGGGCCGAGGTCCCAGGGGTCGCCATAGGCAACCTGGCTATCTTAGCGCACGTCAGGCGATCGGCCTGCCGTGGGGCCCGTCACTTCCCCTCGCTGCCGAGGATCCCCCTGATGCGCTCCAGCCGCTCCGAGACCTGCCGCTCGTAGCCGCGGTCGCTCGGGTCGTAGTAGCGCGAGCCGGCCAGGACGTCGGGCAGGTACTGCTGCGGCGCGACGCCGTGCGGCCAGTCGTGCGCGTAGCGGTAGCCGTCGCCGTGCCCCATCTGCTTCGCGCCCGAGTAGTGCGCGTCGCGCAGGTGCGGCGGTACGGTGCCGATCCGCCCGGCGCGGACGTCCGCGAGCGCCGCGTTGATGCCCGCGTAGGCGGCGTTCGACTTCGGTGCGGTGGCCAGGTGCACGACGGCCTCGGCCAGCACGAGCTGCCCCTCGGGCATCCCGATGAGCTGTACCGCCTGTGCGGCGGCGACGGCGGTCTGCAGGGCGGAGGGGTCGGCCATGCCGACGTCCTCGGCCGCGGAGATGACCAGGCGCCGGGCGATGAAGCGCGGGTCCTCCCCCGCGGCGACCATGCGGGCGAGGTAGTGCAGGGCGGCGTCGACGTCGGACCCGCGGATGGACTTGATGAAGGCGGAGATGACGTCGTAGTGCTGGTCGCCGTCGCGGTCGTAGCGGACGGCGGCGACGTCGACGGCGCGCTCGACGTCGGCCAGGCGGATACGGGGCACGGTGTCGCCGTCGGCGCCGGCCGGGTCCCCGCTGGTGGGACCTGGCGCGACGTCGTCCGACAGCACGGCGCCCGCGGCGGCCTCCAGGATGGTGAGCGCCTTGCGGGCGTCGCCGCCGGAGAGCCGCAGCAGGTGCTCGGTCGCCTCGTCGTCGAGCTCCACCGACCCGCCGAGGCCGCGTTCGTCGGTCACGGCCCGCAGGATCAGCTCCCGGACGTGCTCGGCCTCCAGGGGACGGAGCGTGAGCAGCAGCGAGCGGGACAGCAGGGGTGAGTTCACGGAGAAGCTGGGGTTCTCGGTGGTCGCGGCGACGAGCGTGACCCACCGGTTCTCGACGCTGGGCAGCAGGGCGTCCTGCTGGGACTTGGAGAAGCGGTGCACCTCGTCGACGAAGAGCACGGTCTCGTCGCCGCCCGTGGCGAGGCGGCGCCGGGCGTCCTCCACCACCTGGCGCACGTCCTTGACGCCCGCGGTGACGGCGCTCAGCTCGACGAAGCGGCGCCCGGACACGGTGGCGACGAGGTAGGCGAGCGTGGTCTTGCCGGTACCGGGCGGACCCCACAGGATCACCGACGACGGCGCCGCACGGCCGCCCGCCGCGGGTTCGATGAGCCGGCGCAGCGGGGACCCGGGCTCCAGCAGGTGCTGCTGCCCGGCGATCTCGTCGACGGTGGCCGGGCGCATGCGCACGGCGAGGGGTGACGACGACCGAGCTGCCGGGGTGCCGGCCGTGTCGGTAGTCGCGGCATCGAAGAGATCGACCATGCCCCCAGCCTACGGACGCTCACTGACACGCCGGGACAGCCGGCGCGGTCCTACGTCGCCGGCGACTCGTGGGGCGGGTCGAGGTCGCCGGGCGGGCCGGTCGCGTCGTCCGGCAGGACGCCGTCCGGGTCCTTGCGCAGCGTGCTGTACACGGACCACGCGACCGCGATGAGCGGGACGGCGACGATCGCGCCGAGGATGCCGCCTACCACGGTGCCGCAGGTGACGCCCAGCGCGACCACCACCGGGTGCAGCGAGACCTGCTTGCCCATGATGAGCGGCTGCAGCACGTGCCCCTCGAGCTGGCCGATGCCCGCGATGCCGACCGTGACGATGAGGGCGGTGAGCAGCCCGTCGGCCGCGAGCGCCACCACCGCCGCGATGATCATGGCCAGGGGTGCGCCGATCAGCGGGATGAAGGTACCGATGAAGACGAGCACGGCGAGCGGCGCCGAGAGCGGGACCCCGAGGATCGACAGGAAGATCCCGGCCAGGATGCCGTTGCTGATCGCGACGAGCACGATGCCGCGGGTGTAGCCGGAGAAGGTGTACCAGCCGGCGCCCGCGACGGCGTGCCATCTGCTCCGGGTGCGGGCGGGCACCTGGGTCATGAACCAGCGCCACATGGCGGCGCCGGACGCGAGGAAGAAGATGGTGCAGAAGATCGCCAGCACGAGGACGGCGACGCCCTCGACGATCGATCCGGCGCTCTCTGCCGCCCGGCTCACCAGGGTCTGGGAGTTCTCCTGGATCCAGTCGGCGGCGTCGTCGATCCACTGGTCACGCGTGTCCACCTCGACGTTGACCGGGAGCGGGTTGTTCTCGATCAGGTCGACGATCTGGTCGATACCGGTGTTGAACTCCCCCGCGAGGCGTTCCCACTGGCCGGCGACCGAGACGACGACGTACGTCAGCAGCCCGCCGATGACCAGCACGCCGGACAGGATGGCGGCGGCGGTGGCCAGGGCGCGGGGCATCACCCGGTGGTAGAGGTCGGTCAGCGGGTTGAGCACCGCCGTGATGACGAGTGCCAGGAACACGGCGACGAAGACGATCAGGACCTGCGTGACGGCCCAGAAGACCAGGGCGATGCCCGCGACGAGCACGATGAGGCGCCACGACCAGCCGGCCGAGGTGCGCAACCAGGGTGGTGGTGCGTTCTCGGCCGGCGCCGGGTCGCTGGGCTCGCTGTGCTGTGGTGGGACGGGGTCAGGCACCGAGTCAGTCTGCCCCATCGCCGGACAGCGTGCCCGGCGCCGTGCCCGACGTCGTGACCAGTGCCGGCGTCTTGCGCAGCGTGCTGATCACCGCCCACGTCACGGCGGTGAGAGGCACTGCGACGACGGCGCCGAGCAGGCCACCGAGCACGGAGCCCCCAGCCACGACGAGCGCCATCACCACGGGGTGCAGCGAGACCTGCTTGCCGGTGATCAGCGGCTGCAGGACGTTGGCGTCGATCTGCGCCACGACCACCATGCCGATGAGCACGACGAGCGCCAGCACGGGGCCCTTGGCGGCGAGGGCAACGAGCGCGGCGACGACGATGGCGGCGACCGGGCCGATCATGGGCACGAACGCCCCGAGGAACACCACCACGGACAGCGGGAGCGCGAGCGGCACCCCCACGACCGTCAGGAAGATGCCGGCCAGCGCGCCGTCGGCCAGGGCGACGAAGAACATACCGCGCGTGAACCCGGAGAACGCGGTCCAGCCCGCGACCGCGGCGCTCTCCCAGCGGTCGTGCCGGTCGGCGGGGACCAGGGACAGCACCCAGCGCCACATGCGGCCGCCCTGGGTCAGGAAGAACACCGTGCAGAAGATCGCGAGCACGACGGCGGTCGCGCCCTCACCGATGATCCCGGCGCTCTGCGCGGCGGTGCCCGCGTACGAGCCGGCGTTCTCCTGGAGCCAGGCGCCGCCGTCATGCAGCCACTGGCCGGGCGTACCCAGGCTCGCCACGAGCGGGATATCGGTGACGAGCGCCGAGAGGTCCTCGAGGCCCGTGCCGAACTCCGTGGCGAGCTCCTCCCACCGGCTCACGACGGAGGAGACCACGTAGGTTACGAGCCCGCCGACGGCGAGCACCGCGGTCAGCAGGGACGCGGCCATCGCCAGCCCGCGGGGCATCACGCGGTCGTACAGGTCCCCCAGCGGGAGCAGCACCGAGGTGAAGACCAGGGCGAGGAACAGCGCGACGAACACGAGCTGGACCAGGCTCACCACGTAGAAGATCAGGGCCACCGCGAGCCCGATGCCGATCAGCTTCCACGCCAGGTCGCCGGTGGAGCGGATCCAGGGTGCCCCGAAACCTGCCCCCGCCAGAGGCTGCCCTGTCAGGGGCTGCGGGGTGGTCGGCGACTCCGCCGCTGTCGTCGGCGCTACCGTCGGCGCGTCAACCGTCATCGCCATGCTCCCACTATTGTTTTTGGGCGAATTGTCCAGGCGGACGTTAGCGGCAGGGCGCATCTCCCCACAACCGCACCACAGCCGGCATCACGACTAGCAGGGTTACTGGTGCTCGTGCGCGAGCATCGCGTAGTTCACCTCGGTGGCCCAGGCGCCGTCGTCGGGCCGGATGTCGCTCTCCACCAGGCGGGCCTCCAGCCGCATGCCGAGGCGCTCGCACACCCTTGCCGACGGCGTGTTCTCCTCGTCGATGCGCGCGAAGACCCGGTGGAAGCCGTAGACGTCGAACGCGAGGCCGAGCGCCGCGCGGACGGACTCGGTGGCGTAACCGTGTCCCGCCACGTCCGGGTGGAACCCGTAGCCCACCTCCACCTGCCCGGTGCCCGGCGCCCACTTCAGGAGCACCTCGCCGATGACGTCCCGGCTCTCACGGAGGGTCACCGCCATCACCAGCACGTCACCCGGCATGGTGAACGGGGCGCCCGACCAGTCGACGAGCTTGCGCGCGGCGAGCTCGGGCGTCCACGGCGGCTGGAACATGTAGCGCGCCACCTCCGGCAGCGAGCGCCACGCGTAGAACGCGTCGGCGTCCGCGGGGGTGACCGGGCGCAGCTCGAGCCGTTCGGTGGTCAGGGGCCAGTGCGGGGTAGTCACGTCTTGCGAGTCTGCCAGCCGGTGTCGGGTGCTCGCACGTACGGCGGATCGCACGCGACCCAGGTCACACGCTTTTCGATTCGGAACCCACCCGACCTGCGTGCTATGTTTTTCCACGCACCGAGAAGGCGGAAACGCCGGGAACGGTCCACCTGTCCGGGTGGCGGAATGGCAGACGCGCTAGCTTGAGGTGCTAGTGCCCTTTATCGGGCGTGGGGGTTCAAGTCCCCCTCCGGACACATTCATCGTCACGCTCCCCTCGAAGTATCGAGGGGGCGTGGCGATTTTGTTTTGGGCCCGAGTTGACCCGGGCCTCCCCCGGCCGACTCGCCCTGTGCGGCAAAAAGAACGAGCGGCTCCCAGCTGTGGAGGCTGGGAGCCGCTCGCAGTCCGCTGTCTCATTCGGACCCGCCGGCACCCGCAGGCGCCGGAAGTATGTTCGCAATGCTACATGCCGCGGCGACAGGGACGCCGAGCGCCGAACCGTCAACCGAAGGTCGTGGCGAGGGCCGCCCAGACGATGGGGTTGTCCTCGGGGCGGCCGTCGGCCTCCCAGCCGGCGGCCTTGGCGCGCTGCCAGGCGTTGAGGGCGGCGACGGGGTCCGGGGCGTCGTGGGCGGCGTCGACCGCGATGATCGCCTCTTGGAGGAGCGGGGGCAGCGGGGTCGGGGCGAAGCGGCGCAGGCCCTCGTCGGTGGGAAGGGTCCAGCGGGTCGCGGTCACGTAGCGGGCACCGCCGTGGAGGGCGGCGGCAACCAGGCCGACCGGTTCGGCGAAGCCGACCTCGCCGCCGCTCTCGCACGCGATGAGCGCAACGCGGTCCGGCATCGACCAGCCCCGGGCAGCGCCAGGGCGGTGGCCGAGGAGGATGTCCGCGGCGGTGAGCGGCCGGTGGCCGTTCACCAGCGCGGCTCGGCCGGTGGTCGCCGGGCCGCAGCTCAGGTGGAGCCGGGCGTCCAGACCGTGCTTCGTGGTGGTCACGTGGCCGACGTAGAGGAAGCGCGCGGCGTCGGCCAGGAGAGGTTCGATCATGTCGCGGTCGAGGTCGCCCCGGCAGTAGGGCGGGCCGGCAGGCCTCAGCCGGGTTCCCAGGTGCACGGCCAGCGCGGCCAGCGGGGAGTCGTCCGTGACCTGGCCCAGCACCGAGCCGAGCTCCAGACCCGCTCCGGGGACCCTCGGGTCCAGGACCGCCACGACGGGGCCGGAAGGGTTCCACCCGGACCTGCGGCGGTCCGGCGCGTTGCGCACCGTCGCCGGGGGCAGGACCGAGAGGTCGGCGTTCGTCACGAAGCGCTCGCCCTCGTCGACCCGCAGCGCTTCCCAGGGCACCTGGGCTGTCGAGGCGGAGGGCTGGATGCGCACGTGCGGACGGAGGCCTTGTTCGAGGTACGCGTTCAGCTCCCCCGCGAGCCGGTACGGGATCAGGGAGCGGGCCAGGGCGGTGGCGAGCCCGGCTTCTCGGTCGCGGTCGGTGAGCGGGCCGTTCAGGGAGCGTCGGAGCGCCTGCTCCACGGTCTCGCCGGGCAGCGGTGTCGGCAGTGCCTCGGCGAGCGCGTCCAGGGCCGGTCGCACCCGGCCGGTCTCGACCATGACGTTCTGGATCGCGCCGAGGTCGTGCTCCCAGCGCCAGGAGTAGTACAGCCCGTCGGCGTCGACGAGCTTGAGCTGCACGGTCGGGCGGCTCACCACGTGTCGATCACCTCGTCGGACCGGATCGGGAATCCGTAGCGGCGCTCCGCCTCCTGGATCCAGGGCTCCAGCAGCGAGGGACGCCACGGGTTCACGCGGAGCCGGGGCGGCAGCGCGAAGCGCGTCGCCGGGAAGTCGCCCGAGGTGCCGGGGACGAGCGCGGAAGCGGTGAAGGAGAGCACTTCCTCGCCGGCCACGGGACCGAGCCACTCAGGCGCTTCGACGGGCGGTTCGACGTCGGCCGTGGCCGGCACCCGGAGGGACACCGTGGCACTCATGTGCTCCAGGAGCTCGGACACCAGCGCCCCGTCACGGAGCGCCGTCGCGAGGCTCAGCGCGTGAGCCATCGCCGGGATCGCCACGGTCGCCGCCCAGCGCTCGCGGGACCGGCCGGGGGCGAAGCCGTGGCGGATCGCGTCGGCCGCGAGGGCGGAGGGCAGCGAGAGGTCGAGGGCGGACCGGAGGAGCCGTTCGCGATCCGCCTCGGCCTCGGCGAGCCCGGCCCACGCCGCGACGGCGAACGCCCGGCGCATGTCGATCCGCGTGAGGTGGTACCGGGCCCCGGCGGCCTCGTGGACCCGCCAGGCCTCGGCGTACGCCTCCTCGGCCTCGCCGAGCTCGGCCAGGTCGGCGAACAGGTCGCCGCGCAGGGCGAGCGCCTCGGCGAGCATCGTCGCGTGCCCGGCGTCGCGCAGGACCGTGATCGCGGGTTCGAGCAGATCCCGCGCGGCATCCGCGTCGCCGGCCTGGAACGCCGCGTGGGCACGGGCGTAGCGCAGCTCCGCGGCCCGCAGCGGCTGCTCCACGGCGTCGAGCGCCCGTTCGGCGGCCGCGAGGAGCCGCCTGCCCTCCTCGACGTCCCCCGCCCGCAGGGCCGCGCGGCCCTGGTTGGCCACCGCGAGCGCTGCGGCGACCTGGTCGCCGGACATGACGTGGACCTGTTCGGCGAGCCGGAGGTACTCCATGGCCGCGTCGTGGTCGTTGAGCGTCTGGGCGATCACGGCGAGGTTGGAGTACGGGTGGCCGGTGAGGCGTGGGTCGTGCTCGGCGGCGAGGCGAAGCGTCAGCTGCGCGGCCGCCTCGGCCTCCTCCCAGCGTTCGAGGGCGATGAGCAGCACGCTGCGGGAGTTGTGGATCGTGACCGCCAGGTAGCCGCCGTCGCCGTCGCCGTCGGACGAGTCGCCCGTGTCGCCCGCGGCGCCCACGAGGCCGAGCGCCCCGTCGAGGTCCGCCAGGGCGCCGTCGAGGCGGCCCAGGAGCTGGAGCGTCTGGGCACGGTTGACGAGCACCGAGGCGCGGACCGCGACCGTCCCGTAGCGGTCGCCCGCTTCGGCCTCCGCCGCGAGGCAGGCCGCCAGGGCCTCCTCCGCGAGGCGCAGGGCTGCGCCGGTGTCGCCCCGTCCCTCAGCGAGGGCGGCGAGGTTCCCGAGCGCGCGGGCCCGGTGGTCGAGGCCGGCCGCGCTTGCGTCGTCGACCCGCGTCAGGGCGACTGCTTCCTCGAGCATCGCGGTCGCCTCGGTGACCCGTCCCGTGCTCGCGAGCCGCGCGGCCGTGTTGTTCAGCTCCTTGACACGGGCCCATCGGGGCCCGCCGGACGCCTTGCCGCGGATGCCGGCCAGGTCGTCGGTCATGCCGACCCGGCTGCGCGTTCGGTGACCGTCGCGTCCGGCGCGGTGAGACGGCCGCGGGCGTACGCGATGATCGCCGCGTGCCGTTCGACAGGAACGGCTTCGCTGAGTCCGGGCTCGTGCACCTCCACGCGACGCTCTGCGGCGCGCAGCATCAAGAAGCTCTGCGGCACGTCGGTCTCGCCGGTGTACGTGTTGGTCGACGGGTCGTACCGGAGGTCGAGCCGGACGTCGAGAGCGGCGCCGCCGATGCGTGCGCCGAGCGGGCCCCGGTCGGTGCCCGGTGCGGCGGGTACCTCGACGACGACAACCAGGTCACCGCTCCGCCGGACCAGCTTCCAGTGCGCGTCCGCTGCCGCATCGACCCGGCCCTGCGGCACGCGGCCCCAGTCCACCGGCGTGCTGCCGGAGGCGAGCGTGCGGCCGGCGACGTGGTCGCTGCCGGCAGCCAGGGCGTAGTCCTCGGGGTGCGGCGCGACCCGCCGGACCGGCTCGGCGCCGTAGTCCTCGGCGAGGTCCGCCAGGTTCGACCGCAGCGCTCCGGCTCCTTCGAACGCCTCCAGCGCGCCGAGGTCGACCACGGACAGGGCTCGCTCCACCGCCGCCTCGTCGTCGAGCAGGTGCTCGGTCCCGGAGGCGCGCCAGGCGATCTCGGCCCGCAGGAGCCCGCCCGGTAGCGCAGGGATCCTCGCGGCATACGAGGCAGGCCACCAGGCCTCGGCCCAGCGCAGGTGCGCCAGGTCCCGGGCCGCGTCGAGGACCGGTGACTCCCATGCGGTCTCGACCTGCGCCGCACCCTCCAGGACCGCCGCCGCCGCGTCCGGACCGTACATCTCCCACAGCCAGTCGGCGGCGGCCCGGGCGTCGAAGATCTCGGCGGCAGGATGCGGCTGCTGATCGAGGACGTCCCAGAACAGCCACGCTCCCCGGGCCTCGAGCAACGCGGTCCGCTCCGGGTGCGGCGGGCGGACGCCGACCCGGATCCCCCCGACGGTCCGTTCGACCACGAGAGCGGTCATGACCCGTCCTCCCCGCGCACGAGGGAACGCTTGAGCCGGTGCCGCTGGTCCATCACGACCGAGCGCAGCGCCCCGTCGAGAAGGTCCCACACCTCGCCGGCCGCCGTCGCCTCACCGCGCAGCTCGCGGCCGTGCAACCGCACCCACAGCCGCCTCAGGTAGGCGCCCCTGACCCCGCGCACCTCCATGCCGAGCGCGGTGGCGTCGGGCAGGCGCAGCACGCGGTGCACGTACGGCTCGCGGCGCCACCGGTTCAGCAGGCGCGCGCCGGCGTCCGACCCGGGCTCCGGCCGGTCGGCGCCGAGCCCGGCGCTGGCGTCGCGGCCGAGGGCCATCGCGACGCGGCTCGGCTCCTCGGCGAGCTGCCAGGGGGCTGCGGTGCGCCGGATCTCCTCGGTCACCAGGGTCGGGACGCCGGCCGTCGACGTGCGCCGGATGCCGGCGGTGAGGGCCGCGAAGAGTCGCTCCATGACGGTCCGGTCGAAGGGCCGGGGCAGGTCGCGCTTCGAGGCCCGCTCGCCGAGCTCGGGGGCCGCGGGGCGGTCGCGCGAGGTGAGGCCGTGACCGAGGGCCACACCCGGGCGGTCGAGATCTGCGGCCTCGGCGGTGCCGGCCGCCGTGTCCGCCAGGGCCTGCCACAGGCGCGGGTCGGGGGCGGTCGCGCAGTCGTCGAGGAAGGCGCGCAGGCCCGGGCCGGGTCCGGGCTCCGGGAGCTCGGGCCGGCGAGACCACGCCTCGTGGAGCAGCCCGGTCAGCTCGGCGCTCCGGTCCGGGTCGGTCAGGAAGCGGCGCAGGCGGTCGACCGAGACCTCACCGCGTTCGGTGTGGACGTCGGCCACCGTGTCGGCCGCGATGTCGGCTGCCCCCGCCAGGACCCCGGGGTCGCCGTGGAGGTGTGCGAGCTCGAAGCAGCGCTGGAAGTACAGGTCCTGCGGGTGCCCCTCGGTGATGCCGGCGCGGCGCCGGGCGCCCTTGACGAGCTGGAACCAGGCGGCGGTCGCGGCGAGGGCAGGGCCCGCGTCGAGGATCGCCTGGCGCAGCTCGTCGACGTGCCTGGCGTCGACGACACCGCCGGAGAACCGGGGGTTCTGGGCCGGGCGCAGCACGAGGGGGTCGAGGAGGAGCTTCACGGTGCGCGCGAGCGGGCGCCCGGAGGCGTTGCTCAGGGGTGCCACGGCGTCGCCGAGCTCGGACCAGGCGTCGGCGACGAGCATTCCCCGGGGGACGGCCGCCGGGACAGCGAGGCCATGGACCATGTCGCGAAGCGTAGTCGGGCGACACGGGCTCCGGGGAGACCTGTGATCGGTAGGGACCCGCGTGGGGCGACGCTGACGTCGTCGAACACCCAAGGAAAGGCGGCCCCCTGTGTTCCGCGAAGACCCTGAAGACCCTGCCTTCGGCTCGCTCCCTGCCCGCTCACTCCCTGCCCGCTCGCGACCGGTGCGCTCGCCCTACGGCACCCCTGAGCACCCGCTCCACCCCAGGCGACGCCGCACCGGCGGCCTGGGTCTGCTCCCGATGATGCTGCTGCTCGCCCTGGGGATCGGCGGCACCTCGATCATCGGCGAGCACCTCACCGCGCCCGAACCGGACGTCGTGCTCGGCACCGGTCTCGCCTTCTCCGCCGACGGCCTCGTGCTCGTCCCGTACGACCGAAACGGTCCCGGCGGCCTCGTCGCCGAGGCCACGGGCGGCATGTTCACGGCCCGCCTCGCCGCCGTCGACCTTGCCTCGGGCGAGACACGGTGGGACGTACGGCTCGCCGACGAGCTCGCGTGGGACGCGGCCGTCGTGGCCGCGGGCGTCGAGTACGCCTACGTCGCGACCGAGGACGGCCTCCAGATCCGCGACCTCGACGACGGCTCCCTCGTCACCGCGGGCGGTGCGGTACCGGGCCTGGAGTCCGCCGGTCCCGGCACGGCCGCCTACGGGTTCGACCCCGCAGCGGGTGCGGTCGTGGCCCTCGACGTCGACGGCGGGTTCCACACGATCGACCTCGACGCACTCGAAGCGGTACCAGCCGGCGAGGCCGTCACCGAGGCGTGGACCGGCCGGCTCTCCGCCGAGGGCACCCTCCCCGAGCTCGGCGGCATGACCTCCACCGAGGCGTCCCTCGGCGAGGAACGCACCCTGCGCGTCGAGCCGACCGCCGAGGACGCGCTCGGCGGCGTCCTCGTCATCGAGAGCCGTGGCGCCGAAAGCCGTGGCACCGAAGGAAAGAGCGGCCGGCGCGTCCTCGGCACTCGCGCCTACTACGGAGCCGGGATCGTTCTCGACCACACCGCGGCCGCCGCCCCCGGGGAGATCGACGTCGACGGCCTCGTCCAGGACATCCTCGAGGACCCGGCCGCCGCCGTCGACCTCGCGCTTCCCGACAACGCCGCCGCGGGTGCCACCACCGGACACGCGCTCGTCGAGCACAGCCCCGACCCCGGCGCCGAGGGCTTCGCCCTCACCGTCGTCGACCTCGAGACCGGCCGGGCGACGGCGTCCGTCGCCACCGCGAACCACCTGGGCCGCAGCCTGACCGGTCCCGGCGGCCACACCGTCGTCCTCGCCGCCGCGGCCGACGGCGTCTGGCTCAGCGAGCTCGTGATCGTCGCCCCCGACGGCTCGATCGACCGTGCCGGCTTCGGCGACCTCGACCTCCTCGGCAGACCCGACCTGGGCCGGAACCTGTGATCGGTAGCCGCCGACCCACCCGAACACTGATCAGCGCCACCCGAGAAAGGAACACCACCATGCTCAAGCTCCTCAACATCGTCCTGCTGCTCGCCGGCCTCGCCGCCACGGTCGTCTACGTCGCCACCGGCCTCGCCGGCGACGACCCCGCCGCCTGGGGGAACGGCTGGTTGGCCGGCCCGATCATCCTCCTGCTGGTCCTGCCGTTCACCGCCACGATGAGCCGCCTGGGCGGGACGTTCCGCGAGCTCAGGGGCATGGTGCCCAAGGACTTCGAGGGTGCTCCCCTGGCGATCGGCACGGTCGTCTCGGTCTCCCGCACCGGCCTGACCGTGAACGACCAGCCGCAGCTCGAGATCCTCTTCGACGTCGACACCCCTGACGGCCAGGCGTTCCGAGCCGTCGCCCGGAACCTCGTCGATCTCACCGAGCTGTCCGCGGTCGTCCCCGGCGCCGTGCTGCCCGTCCGGTACCGCCCCGGCAGCACCGACGGCCGCGTCGTCCTCGCCGTCGACGCCGCACACTCCGAGATGCAGGCCGCGCTCGACCGGGTACGGCTCGCGAAGGGCCTGGTCACTCCTCGGCAGCTCCAGATCTCCGAACAGGGCGTCGACGGCCGCGCGGTCGTGCTCACGCTCGCCCCGACCGGCGAGATCCAGGGTGACCGGGCTGTCATGGACATCGACCTGCGGATCACCCGCCCCGACGGCTCCGTCTTCGACCTCAGGCAGCGCAAGCCGATGGACGCGAGCGCCGTGCCCCAGGTCCAGCCGGGCATGGTCGTGCGGGTCAAGTACCTGCCGTCCGACGAGTCCGAGGTGGTCGTCCTGACCAGCGCCACCCTCTGATCCCCTAGCCGGGCAGGCCGGCGGGCTGATACCCGGATCCCTACGCACTAGTGCGTATGTCGGGAACCGCCGCCTCGCGCCCAGAGTGGGTCCATGGCGACGTTCACCGACCGCGCACTAGTGTGGCTCAACGACCCGGCAACACTGGGTGAGCTGCTGCGCGGCCCGGACGCACCTGTCTTTCCCCACCTCGAACGGCTGGTGGCCGCCGTCTACTCGCCCGACGGCGTGCAGCTCGACCGCGTCGCCGGGGCGACGGTGCTCGACGTCGACCCGATGCGGCCGCTGGCGGGGGCGGACCGGCTCAGCCTCACCTGGCAGCGCACCCAGCCCGGGTTCGAGCTCGCCGACCTGCGCGGCACCCTGACCCGCACCGGGTCGGAGGTCTGGGCGGACCTGTACGCGAAGGTCCGCCTCGACCTGGTCGCCGAGGTCGACCCCGGCGGCATCGAGTCGGCGGTGAGCACGTCGATCGACAACATCGCGTCCCTCGCCGACTTCCGGTCCCGGTTCCGGTTCCTCGACCTCGACGACTTCCTGGCCCGGATGCGGATCTCCACCGTCCAGGAGCTGCGCGAGTCCGCCGAGTACGTCCTCACGGAGGTGCGGCTCCGGCCGCTGCCCCCGTTCGACCCGGACGACCCGGCCAACGCCGGCTCGGTCACCGTGGACCTGGCGCTCGCCGTCCTCGACCAGCGCGACCTCGCCGCCGGGCTGCGTGCCGCCCGCCGTCTGCGCGCCGCGGGAGCCGCAGCGGACCCCGGGCGCACCGATCCCGTCTTCGGCACGGCGCGCAACCCGTACGCCCTCGCGGTCGTGCTGCCGACGGCCGCCGCGGGCGACCCCGACGACACCGCCGTCGACGCCCTGTTCTCCGCGGCCGGCGTGCTGCCGCTCTTCGCCGACCCGCCGTAGCTTCCGCGCTCCGCGCTCAGCAGTCCCCCGTCGCGACACCCGTCGAGAAACCCATCGAGACACCCACCGAGCAAAGGACCTGACCATGACCGTCCGGTACGTCCGGGTGAACCCGGTCGCCGATATGTTCGCGCCGGCAGTGCGCGCCAACGGCAACGTGGCAATCGTCGGCAAGGTCACGCCGCCGACGCCTGCCCCCGCCGACCTGCTCGCCGTGGGCGAGTCGGCCGCATTCACCGATCCCGCCGAGGCGCGCCGTCGCGCGCCCGGCGACCTCGGCGAGGCCATCGCCCTCGCCTTCACGCAGTCCCCCGGCCCGACGCTGGTCACCGGAGTCCGGGTCGACGGCGGTGCGCCCGACTGGGAGGCGGCCCTGGAGGTCCTCGCGACACTGGACGTGCAGATCGTCGCGCTCGCCGCCGAGCCGCTCGACGCGACGTCCGGCGGAGCCAACGGCTCCGTGCGGACGCTCGCCGACCACGTGGCGGCGGTCTCCAGCACCGGCGGCGACGGCATGGAACGCATCGGCGTCGCCATGCTCGAGAAGGACGCCACCGACCCGACCATCGTCTCGGGTGCGCTGGCCAGCGAACGCATGGTCTACGTCGCGCACAAGTCCGACGAGGACGTGGCGGCCGCCGTGGCCGGCACCATCGCAGGGCACGAGCCGCACATCTCCCTGCTGTTCAAGTCGGTGGCAGTGTCCAGCGCGCCGTTCACCTCGGCGGAGATCGGCGAGCTGAACGGCTCGGAGACCTTCGCCTCCGGCCCGGCGGGCAAGGGCGTGAACTGGCTCGTCGACCCGCCCCTGATCCCCGGCCAGGCCGTGTTCATGGGCGAGGGCTACACCGGCAACCCCGGCGGCAAGAAGTACGTCGACATCGTCCGGACGATCGACAGCGTCACGTTCCAGCTCAAGGCGCGGCTGATCCGGTCGATCGGCAACGTGCGCATCTCCCGCTCCGGGCTGCGCGGCCTCGGCGCCACCATCGAGTCGGTGCTCGAACCCCTGATCCGCCAGGGCGTGATCGAGGGCTACACCATCGTCATCCCGTTGCTCACCCTCCTGGACAAGCCGCAGCGCACACCCGCCGAGGACCAGCAGGTCAACAACGCCCAGTCCGAGCGCGTCGTGGAGGTCCTCGTCGCCGTGGACTACGCCGGCGCGATCCACCGCATCGCCCTGACCCTCAAGTTCGAATAGGAGACGCAGCCATGGCCGACAGCTGGGGTAGCCGGCTGGAGGTCCAGCTCGACGGCAAGACCATCTCGCCGATCACGAGCTTGACCCCCACCTTCAACGTGCCGCACACCGTGCTGCACAGCATCGAGGCCGACAACGTCGGCATCATCCGCCAGCCCTTCACCGTCACGTTCGTCATGGCGATCCCCGCGATCGCCACGGCGGTGGCCGACCTCACCGAGCTCGCCCTGACCGGTGGGGAGTTCGACGTCGCCGTCGTGGACAAAGAGGGCGACGACTGGGTGTTCAAGGCGCTGAAGTTCCGGCGCTGCTTCGTCACCAGCGCGGCACCGAGCAACATCGTGGTCGACAACGTGCCGCAGGCGAGCTTCACGGTCACCTCGCTGGACCTCGGCATCGAGGCCTGACATGTCGAGGTCTGGTATGGATTCCGACGACGTCGACCTCTCCGGCGCCGCACGTGTCGAGCAGACGGGCATCGCCCTCGTCCACGAGGGCGAGCTCGTGGTGCCCGCGCCGGGCGCCCGGGCCGGCTTCTCCGGGCCCGGGGGCGACGGCGAGGGCGACGGCGGAGGGCCCACCGAGGTGCACTACTGGTTCCCGGTGCAGATCGAGGTGGTCGGCCTCGACGAGGCGACCGCCGGAGCGGTCGTGAACCGGGTCTTCGAGGAGCTCGGGCGCGAGCTCGAGAACCGGGGCTGACCATGGGGGTGTTCTCGGAGCAGGCGACCAACTTCCCGGTCATGGTGGGCCCGGTGCCGCTGTTCGCCGTGCAGTCGATGGTGCTCACCGACGGCTACAAGATCGAGCGCGTCTACGGCAGCCGCTTCTCCCAGGCACTCATGCCGACGGCGAAGACCATCCAGATCGAGGCGACCCTCGCCGGCCCGGAGCGGCTGCTCCTCAAGCACTTCCTCGAGGACCTGGCGCTCGCCACCCGCTGGGCGGCGGCGGCCGCCGCGCCGCTGCTCGCCGTGGCGGGGATCCCGGTGGTCTCCGGCATGACCGTCGCCACCGACATGCAGATCACCGACCTGAAGTTCACGCACTCGGTGACCAAGCGCGAGGCGCTGGACGTGGGTATCACCCTGGTCCACGTCTCCCGCACCGCGATCGGCGACCTCGTCGGGGTGGGCCTCGACCTGGCCCTGGCCATCGCCACGGCCGCGCTGCCCACCCCCGGTCCACCCAACCCCGTCACCCGAACGCCCGAGGAGGGACCATGACCGTGTCCGCCCTGGCGCAGCCGGTCGCCGGCCTGACCAGCCTTCCGGTCAACCCCGACGAGGGGTTCCCGCAGTCGTTCCTGCTCGCCCTGGCGGGCCGCACCTACCAGGTGGAGCTCTACGTGGACGTGCCGGAGCACCTCCTGCCGCGCGAGCCCGGCCAGCGCGAGAGCGTCGACGTCGTGGGCGGCGCCGCCGGCCCCGCCATCGGGCTGCTGGTCGCCGCGATCGCCCGGCAGGAGCCCGACGGCACCCTGGTGTCCCTGCTGCGCCGCCGGCTGCTGCCCGGCCTGCTGTACACGGCCCGCGAGCTGCTGCTCGTCGTGGACGAGGTGTACGTCGCCGCCGGGAACCTCAACGGGGCCGGGCCGTTCGGCTCCGTGCTGCGGGCCCGGGTAGGTGCGCGATGAAGGGCTTCGTGCTGTGGCACAAGATCACGCTCACCCCCGCCGGCCCGCCCGCCGGTGCGCTGGCGGCGGTCGCGAGCGCCTTCGGGCTCGGCCTGCCCCTCACGATCAGCAACAGCGTCTACGGCCTCGGCCTGGTGCTGGACGCGGACGTGAAGATCACGGCGCAGGAGGGCGCCAACGCCACCGCGTTCACCGTCACCGTCTACGACGTGCCGGAGAAGACGGTCGGCCTCATCGAGGCCGAGACCTCCAAGGACAAGAAGGGCTCCCTGCGGGCCGAGATCTCCCTCGGCTACCTCGACAAGTTCCTCTACACGTGGGCGGGCAAGCCGGTGCTGCGCGGCCGGGTCACCTCGGTGGAGCCGGAGATCGGCGACGACGGGCGGCACCGGCTGGTGCTCAAGGGCCAGGAGGAGACGGGCTACCTGCTCCTCAAGGCGACCGCCACCGCGAAGCTCGACGGTTCGGGCAACCTCGACGACCTGGTCCGGAAGCTGCTCGCCGACGTGCCCGCCACCGCGACCGGCGGGATCCGGCTGGCACCCGGCTCGACGCTCGGCACCACGACCAAGGACTTCACGGTCCGCAGCGGCTCGGTGCTCTCCGCCCTGGCGCAGCTGACCGAGCAGGCGGGCAAGGCGCTGGTGGTGGGCGACGGCGTCGTCGCCATCGGACCCGCCGTCGGCACGCAGAAGGCTCCGGTGGAGCTGCTCGCCGCGGAGAACCTGGTCCAGCTCGGCACCGTGCAGAAGGAGGAGAAGAAGGACGACCCGGCGGCCGGCGAGGAGGCCACCGAGCTGGTCAAGAAGGGCACCGTCACCGTGCTCGGGCACCCGGGCCTGCGGGTGGGCCAGTCCATCGTCTCCGACGTGCCCAAGCTCGCCGGGCTGCGGCGCATCGTGTCGCTGGCCGTGAGCTACTCCATGAAGACGGGGTACGTGTGCGAGCTCGTCGTCACCGACGAGAAGGACGGCACGCGCAGCAAGGCCGCCACCCCTGCCGGCAAGGTGGTCGACGAGTTCAACAAGAAGTTGCTCGCCGCGCGGCAGGACCATCCCGCCGTCGACGTCGGGGAGGTCTCCGCCTACACCGCGGGCTCCGGCGCGGCCTCCGGAGAGGCCCACCGTGTCACCCTCGGCTACTCCCAGGCGCCCGAGAAGGACGTCAAGGCCCCGAGCGTCGACTCACCGGTGTCCACCGAGGACGTGCTGGTCAAGAAGCCGGTGGCCGCGGTCTTCGCCTTCGACAAGGTGGGCCTGGTGACCCCCGTCTACCCCGGGATGCGCGCCCTGCTGGCGCACAACCGTTCCCTGACCAACGACGCGGTGGTGGCCGGGTGGCTGTGGCCCACCAAGCCCACGGCGAGCAGCCCGCCGCCGAACGAGCCCGGCGACTGGTGGCTGGCCCTGCCCACCGGGCTGGGCTCGGACGGCAGGCCCACCGGCAAGGGGGTCAACGACCTCACCGACGCCCACGGGGCGCGGGTGATCCAGGCGCGCGCCCTGCACATCGTCGTCGGCGCGGATGCGCTGCCGGACGTCGGCACCCGGCCCACGGTGCCCGCTGACGACACGATCACCATCGAGCACGCCAAGGGCGCCACCATCACCATCGACGCCGACGGCGCCGTCTCCGTGACGACCAAGCAGAAGAAGATCACCCTGGGCAACGGCCAGGTGACGCTCGCGCTCGACGGCGCCGCGGTGAAGGTCGAGTGAGGCGACCATGGCCACGATCCTGACCACCGGCTCGAAGCTCACCTGCCCGCACGGCGGCACCGTCCAGCTCAGCGCCGGACGCACCCGGCTCACCGTGGCAGGCAACCCCGTGCTGGCCAAGGCCGACGTCGTGGGCAAGCCGGTCTCCGGCTGCACCACGGTCACCAACCCGCAGGCCGGCACCAAGCAGTGCCTGACGGTGGCGTCGGTCCTCGCCGGGGAGGCGGGGCACCTGTCCGTGGGCGGGATGCCGGTGCTCACCACCGACGCCCAGGGCCTCACCGACGGCCTGGCCGGCGGCCCCGTGCAGTGGTCCGTGCAGTCCGCAGGACACACGTCGCTGGAGGCGTCATGAGCACCCGGGCGGAACGCGAGCGGGCGACCTACGGGTTCGGCCTGGCGCTGGACGACGGCGACCTGGTCCTGACCGACGGGCGGCTCGCCGAGACGTCCGGCCTGGCCACGCTGCGCCAGGACCTGCAGGCGCTGCTCGCCACCCCGCTGGCCGGCGACCGTCTCGACGTGCGCTACGGGCTGGACCTGCGCGACGCGCTCACCTCCGCCCTGCCGCGGCACCTGGTCAAGGAGGTGCTGCGGATGAACATCGTGCGCACCATCGCCACCGACCGGCGGGTCTCCACCATCGAGCGTGTCCAGTTCGACGACGACCCGGAGTTCCTGGCCGCGCACCCCGGCGCCCGGCCGGACCCCGCCACGCGCAGCGCGCTGGTGGAGATCACGCTGACCCCGGTGCCGCTCGTCCTGTCCGTGTCAGAACCCGCCTCGATCGCGGACACCCGAGTCCAGATCCTGGCCGACGTGAGGTGGTGAGGACCGTGCCCCAGTACGGAGTGACGCCGGACGGCTACGTGGTCAAAGGGCTCGACGTAGTCCTGTCCGAGGCGTTCACCCGGGCTCGTGAGGCCTTCGGGCCGGAGGTCGACCTGACCCCGACGAGCCCGCTGCGCAAGATCCTCGAGGTCACTGCGCAGGAGGACGCCGAGCTGTGGAAGCGGCTGGAGGCGAGCTACTACGCCCTGTTCGCCTCGACCGCGGACGGCGGGACGCTCGACCTGCTCGGCGAGGACGTCGGCGTGGACCGGCTCGCGCTCCACGCCACGGGCGAGGTGACGCTCACGCTGGGCGGCGGCGTGCCCGGCCGCTCCTACCTCGTCAACGAGGCGACGGTGCTCGCGACCGGTCCGGGCGGGCCGCTGTTCACCACGGTGGGCGCGGTGACCCTCACCGCCGGCTCCCCCGTCGCCGTCGTCGGCGTACGGGCGCTGGTGCGGGGCAGCACGGGGGACGTCGCCGCCGGCGCGATCTCCGCGATCGACGCCGCCCACGTCGCGGTCTACTTCGCCGACCTGGGACCGGCCACGATCACCGTGACCAACGCCGATGCGACGTCGGGCGGGCTCGCCGCCGAGGAGGACGACGCCTATCGCGGGCGGCTGGTCGGCACCGCCCGCACGCTCTGGACCATCGAGGCCGTCCAGCAGTCGGTGCTCGCCGTCGACGGCGTGATCGACGTGCTCATCTCCGACCCGCTCGGCGGGGTGGACGTGACCCAGTCGTACTTCGGGCTGTTCGACTTCGGCCGGCGGCTGTTCGCCGCCGAGCGGCGGTTCGGCGAGCCGTACCTGTTCGACGTGGTCGTCGCCCACGAGTTCCGCTGGCCGTGGGAGACCGCGGGCCCGGTGCCCGGCGTCTCCGAGCGGGTGCGGGCGGCGCTGGACCTGGTCCGGCCGCCGGGGGTGCACCCCAACGTCATCGAGGCCGACCACGTCGATGTCGGCGTACGCGCGCGGCTCGTGGTGCAGCCCGGCACCGACCAGGACGCCCTGCTGGCCCGGGCCATGCAGCGCATCGGCGCCGAGACCGCCGCGCTGCGCCTGGGCGGCGACGTCCTCTTCGCGCAGGTGATGCGGGCGCTGACCACCGAGCCCGGCGTGGTCGACGTGCAGGCGATGCACCTGCGCCGTGGCCCGGCCGTCTTCGGCCGGTTCAGCCTGGGGCCGGTGGGCTACCGCTCGGTGGCCCACGAGGCGGGGGTCGGGGAGAACCTCGAGATGGGACCGACAGAGCTCGCGGTGTTCCGGCCCGACTCCGGCCTCAACGACCTCGAGGTGGTGCTGCCATGACCACGCTCCCGGCCCTGCTCGCCCCGCCCGCCCTGTCCGCCCTGCGGGACCGGCTGACGCTGCCGTTCGCGCGCGGCGCCGAGCTCCGCGAGCTGATCCTCGCCGCCGGGGCCACGCCGTCGGATGCGGTGGTGGTGCCCTACGGGTTCGGCGAGTACCTGGCGCTGTACGGGCGCGAGCCGCAGCCGAGCTACGTGCTGCGCGCCGTGGTCCCGGTGGTGGACGGCACCACGGTCCAGGTCACCGGCACCGACCCCGTCGTCGGCCCGTTCACGGTGACCGTCACGCCGGGTGCGGCGGGCGACGGCGACAGCTTCGCCGTCTCCCTGCCCCCCGGTGCGACCGCCGCCGCGCGCCTGACCAGCCTCACGGAGGCGGCGGTCCCCGCCGGCGACCGGGCCGAGACGCGCTGGGCCCTGACCGCGCTGCTCGGGACCACCGCCCGGATGCTCTGGGTGATCGGCGCCGAACGGGACCGGCTCGCCCGCCTGGAGCGCGAGGTGTACGACCAGCGCACCGTCGCCCGGACCGGGACGGCGGCCCTCGACCTCGTCGGCGCCGACCTGGCGGTGCCGCGGTTCCCGCCCACGCCGTACTCGGTCGACGACGCGACGATCGCGCTGTTCCACCTCGACGACGAGCCGGGCGCCACCCCCCAGGTCGCCGACGCCGCCGCGCTGTTCCCCGGGCGGAACCCGCACCACGGCGCCCTGTCCGGCACACCGCCCACCGCCCTGCCCACCGCGGCGCCCGGCCGCTGGCGGACCGGCCTGCACTTCGGCGCCGGCAGCCAGGTCACCCTGGCCGCGCACACCGACCTCAACATCGGCGCGACCCGAGGCTGGACCGTCGACTTCTTCGTGCGCCCCGACCCCGGCTCGACCCTCGGCACCGTGGTGTTCCGCGGGCCGGGATCGCAGCGCTGGGCGGTGGAGATCGGTGACACGGGGCTGGGCGGGGCGAACTCGGTGCGCGCCACGGTGTCCGACGGCGCGACGAGCCTGTCCGCCACCGCCGCCGTCGACCTGCCGACCGACCGGTTCAGCCACGTCGCGGCAGTCCTCGCCCGCGACGGCGGCACCGCGCGCCTGTCGGTCGTGGTGGACGGCCTCGAGCGGGCGGTCGACGCCGGACCGCTCGGCGCGGTGACCGGCGGCGGCGCCGTCCGCCTCGGACCTGGCGGCACCGGCTTTCGCGGCACGCTCGACGAGGTGCGGTTCAGCACCGTCGCGCGCACCCACTTCCACCCGGCCCTCGGCGAGTCGGACGAGAGCTACCGGGCCCGGCTGACCCTGTTCCGCCGCTGGGAGCTGCCCACCCCCTCGGGCCTGCAGGCGGCGCTCAACCGTCTGGTCCCGGTGCTCGACGGCGTCCCGGAGCCGCTCGTGGTCGACGACACCGACGGTGCCGCCCGCGGCGGAGGGGTGGTGCTGCGGGTATGGCCGCGCGCCCTGGCCCTGATGGAGTCCATGGACGGCGACGGCCGTCCGGGCGTGCGCGAGGAGGAGATGTGGCCGCGGGTGGACGGCGCCGCGCAGCAGGCGTTGCTGGGCCGCTGCGCCGACCCGCGCGTTGCCTTCGCGCCGGTCGCCGTCGAACCGGACCGTGCCCCCGGCCTGCCGGACCCGGCCCCGCGCCGGATGCGACCGGCCGTGGCCGCCGCGCTGACCAGGCTGGCCGACCTGTTCGCCGCCCAGGGCCTCGCCGGTGTCACCGTGGCGGCCGGCTGGGACGCCGCCGCGCCGGGCGCGCGGGCCGACGGCCGCGCGGTGCTCCTGGCGGCGCCGGGCGTCGGGCCGGGCCGGCTGGCCGCGCTCGCGCACCGGGCCGGTTTCGACCTCGTCGAGCACCGGCCGCGCAACGAGGTGTACGCGGCGGTCGCACCAGGGCGGGCGCTGCTGCTCGGCCCGTCCGGCAGCGGCGCGCAGCTCCAGGAGGGCCGCACCCCGCGCGTCGAGACGGGCACCGCCGTGACCGTCGAGGCCTCGCTGGGTACCGCCCTGTTCGACGGCGCGACCCTGCCCGCGGAGGCGTTCGTGCGGTTCTCCCTGCTGGGCGCCGCTCCCGGCACGGTCCTGGACCAGGTCGCCGGCGCCCACAGCGCGACCCTCACCCCCGCCGCGGCCGGACCGCTCACGCTCTCCGCCGACGTCACCCTCGCCGGACGCACCACGACCACCACCGTCACCCTCCAGGTGCTGCCCACCCCGCTGCCCGACGGGGCGTCCGTCGCCGCCGACGGCACCCCGGGGGTGAGCGAGGACGTCGTCGGGACGCATCCCGGCTTCGACCCGGCCTACCTCGGCACGATCACGGACCCGAGAGTCACCCTCGGGCCCTCCCCCGACGACGCGCGCGTGGACCGCGGCCTGCTCGCCCCGCTCGCCGCCCTGCTGGACGCCTTCGACGAGGACGGACAGGTGGGCAGCCTGGCGGTGGTCTCCGCCTTCCGGCCCGCGGCGCCTCCCGGGGACCTGGCCCGGGAGGGTCGGCGGCTGGTGCTCGACCACACGGTGCTGGGCGGCGGGCGGCTGGCGATCGCCGCCCACGCCGCCGGGTTCGCCTACGTCGAACGCGACGGCGACCAGGTGGCCGTCGCCACCCCGCCCGGCGACCCCGTGAGCGTCACCGGACCGCTGGAGCTGGAGGTGGACGAGACGATCGGCCTCACCGTCGACCCCGACCCGGCGGTGGTCTCGGCCACCACCCGGCTCGGCTGGTCCAGCGCCCAGGTCGTGCCCACCGCCCCCGACCGGCAGGGCGTGCGGCTGCTGTCCACCACGGCACCCGCCGTCAGCGTGACCGGCAGCTCGCCGGGCCGCACCTGGGTGCGCGCCACCCTGCGCGAGGCCGGGGCGGCCGGGCCGTACGCCTTCGAGGTGCGGCTGCGGCCCGAGCTGGCCGCCGCCCACCTCTCCCTCGACCAGTACTTCCTGCTCATGAACGCCCTGCACACCCTGCACCCGGTCGGCGTGGAGGTGCTCACCGAGAAGCTCCGCACCGCCGTCGTCGAGCTCAGCACTGCGCCGGGCGGCATCGACCCGAGCTTCACCTATCCCACGTTCCGCATGCACCGGCCCGTCCGGTCGCTGACCAAGGAGACTCCCCATGGCTAACGTGAGCTTCACCCCCGCGTTCACCCACACCCCGTGGGTGGACAACCGCGACCGCGTCCAGGCGTCGGGGCCCAACGGCTTCAACGTCCGCTTCGCCGCGCTGCAGTCCGACCTCGGCAACCTGTCGGCCGTGGTGCAGCAGATCGACAGCGCCCTCGACATCCTCGAGGCCGGGCCCGGCACCAGCACCCGGGTCGTCACGCAGGCCCCCGTGCTGGCGCCGATCAGCGGCACCGGGAGCTGGACGCACGACGCAGCGGGCAACGCGTTCCGGGCGGGCGCGCTGACCTCGCTCTCCGGGATCGCCGCCGTCGTGCTGCCGCAGGGCGTCACCCTCTCCAGCCTGCGCGTGATCGGCACCAACTCCGGGGGCGGCGCGCTGCGGATCGACCTCATGCGGGCGCCCCTCGCGGGGAACGCGCCCGCCGACCGGGTCGCCCGTGTCGTGGGTGACGCCGCCCCGTTCGACACCACCGTCGCCGCCACGGCCGGGCTTGCCGTCGTCGACAACGCGACGTTCCGGTACTTCGTGCTCGCCCTCCTCAACGGGGCGGGCGCGGCGGACAGCGTCAGCCTGTCCGGGTTCCAGATCAGCTATCTCGCCTGACCGGCATACCTCACCAACACTGCCGGTCCAAGACCTAAGGAGCACAACCGTGGCACTCTTCCTGAGCATCGACTTCGGCCTACCCGGCGCCGTCGACACGCAAGGCGCGCGTCCGTACACCGGCCCCAACCCGCTCTGGAACAACTCGAGCATCTTCATCGACGGCGGCCCGAGCCAGACCCAGACCAAGGTCGGCACCCCGACGTCGGTCAAGGTGCGCGTGTCCTCGGCCGGCGAGGCACGCAACTTCGTCACCGTCGACGCCTACGTCATGGCGCCGTTCGCCGGGCCGCTCACCCCGGCCGCCGCCGTGCGCACCCTGCAGGGCTTCGCCGGGCAGATCACCCCCGGCTCCGGCGCCCCCAACCCGCTCGACCCCCACGTGGTCACCTGCCTCATCCAGGACCCGGTCCTGGGTGGCGTCCCGTGGACCCCCACCCAGGCGGACATGGACCGGACCACCAACGGCCACTTCTGCCTCATCGCCAACGCCCACGCCGAGGAGCCGGTCGACGGCGCCACCGTGCCCGGTGCCACGCCCTTCGACGTCGTCAACGACCCGCACCAGGGACAGCGCAACATCAGCGTGCTCCAGGACAAGTCCCTCAAGGCGTTCACCTTCCAGGTCTTCGGTCCGGCCGACGGCGAGAAGTTCGCCCTGGACATCCAGCAGTTCGGCGCCAAGGAGTTCGGTGCCTCCGAACGCTGGCTGCTCACGTCGCTGGCGAACGTCAAGGCGGTGCCACGGGGCGGCCAGCGCCTGTTCCTCACCGGCCGCAAGGGCGTCGAGGACATCCCCCTCACGCAGAGCCGCAAGGGCCTGCGGGGGCAGCTCGACCTGGGCCAGGCCGGCACGCACGACCTCGCCGGGCTGGCCAGGGTCGGCGGCCAGGTCAAGGCCGCGCTCGCGGAGCGCCCCGGTGCCCTGCGGGACTGGGGCGACGGCCGCCTCGTCCTCCAGGCGGGGCCGAAGGGCCTGACGGCCACCGTCGCGGTCGAGCGCGACGACGCCCCCGGCACGCTGCTCGGGTTCGACGCGGTGGTCCGCGACGCCGCGGGCAGGTCGCTCGGCGGGCTGCGCATGCTCACCCTGCAGAAGTAGGACCTGAAGAAGCAGGACCCGCAGAAGCAGGACGGGAAGGAGGACGCCGTGCAGCTGGTCCACTGCCACGTGCCCGTCACCGTGCGGCTGCACGGTGTCCCCGACGACGCCGCGCTGGAGGCCCTGTGCGAGACGGTGGGCCGGGCGGTCCGCGAGCGCCTCGCCCAGGCGGAGCGGGTGGTCGCCGAGCGGGTGGTCGCCGCGCCGGCCGCCGGGGGCGACCGGGCCGCCGGGGCGTCGTCGGGCGACGACGTCGCCGAGCCCTGGGACGACGGTCGTGACCTGCCCGAGGGGTACGCGATCCCGTCGTACGACGGGAAGGGCCGCTTCATCCCGGTGCCCGTCACGGGGCCTCCCCCGGGACGGGCCTGGCGGGTGCTGCACAGCACGAACGTGCGGGCGGCGACCGGGGAGTTCTTCGACTGGGTCGAGCAGGTCGCGACGCGCGGGCAGGCCGAGTGGGGCGCGGCCCTGCCGCAGCGGGCGCTCTACGAGGACCTGAGCCTGCGTGAGCACTACGTGGCGGTCTGGGTGGTCGAGGTCCTCGCGCCGACCACGTTGAGCGAGCTCACGGCGTTGGTCAGCGCGCGTGCGCGGGAGCTGCTCGGCAGCCGCCGCGGGCGCACGATGCTGCACGCCGCCACGTTCGTCGAGGACCACGTCTCCGAGCTCGCCGCCTTCGACACGGAGGGCCGGATCGCCCAGCTGCCGCTGCTGTACCGGACGAACGCGCGCCGGGTGGTGGGCAGCGGTCCGACGACGAAGCTGCTGCGCAGGGCGCGGGTCGTGTGGGCGGGCATGGAGCTGCCGGAGATCACCTCCGGGGCGCTGTTCGAGGCCGGGCCTTCCGGCACGGTGCACGTGCCCCTCACGGAGGCCGGTACGGACGTGGATCCGGTGGCCTTCGAGAGGCGGCACGGGCTGACCTGGCAGGCGATGCTCGACGAGGCGGGCGGCCGGGCGGTGCGCGTCGACTACCTGCCGCTGCGGGCCCGCCGGAGCCTGACCGAGATCGCCGCCGACTACGCGGGCCGTGAGCTGCTGGACGCCGTCGCGCTGCCCCCGCCGGCTCCCGGCGTCGTCCCCGCGGCGTTCGTCGCCCATGGCGACGCACCCGTCGTCCCGGCGGCCGTGCGCGACGCCGTCGCCGCCTGGTCTGCGGCGCTGCCACCGCTGGCGCCACCGGCGAAGGGCTCGGCGAGGGACTCAGCAAAGGACAGAGCGCTGCTGCCGGCGAGCCCGCGCGCGGCGGCGGGCGCGATCGCCGTCGCCTGCCGGGTGCACCTGCCGTTCGACGCGGAGACGCTCGGCGCCGCGCGGCTGCGCCCGGTGGGCCGCGTGTGGGCCGAGCAGCTGAGGGCGCTGCTCAGGAAGGACACCGAGGACCGGGAGTGGAAGTACCTGCTGAACACGTGGTTCGGCCGGCTCGGCGCGGCGCCGGAGGCCCGGCCCGACGGCGGGACGGCGTGGGAGTACACGTTCGGGGAGCTCGCGGCCTCCGGGCACCTGGTCGCGCTGTTCGACGCCGTCGCGTACCACAAGTGGTGGGCGCTGACCCTTCCGCTGCTGCAGCACAGCCGCGCGACGTCGTACGCGAACCACCCGCTCGTGGCCGCCCTGTTCGCGAAGGCCACCCAGCACTGGCTGGACACGCGCGCCAACTCCTACACGGCCTCCGGTCCGGGGGTGGCGGCATCGGTGGCGGTCGACCGGGACGAGGACTTCCGGCTCACCGTCGGCGGGTCGGACGTGCTCGGCTCGTTCAGCTCGGCGTTCCTGCACGAACGCACCGTCAACGAGCTGAAGGCCGACGCCGCCGCGCGGTTCAAGGCGGCGATCCTCGCGCAGCGCGGGACCATCGTCGCCCAGGTCGCCGCGGGCAAGGCGCCCGGCCTGTCGGACGACGAGTTCCTGCGCGCGGTGGTCGCGGCCGCGTGCGAGAGCGCCCATCTCTCGGAGGACGACTTCGAGGAGGTCACCGTCCAGTCGAGCCTGCAGCTCGTCGACGTCGCCTTCACCCCGCAGTACGGCCTGCCCCGCTGGCGGGTCACCCTCGTGCGGGTCGAGCGGCGCGGGGAGGACGGCCCCTGGACGCGCGTGGGCGAGACGTTCACCAGGTCCGACGACGACTTCGAGGCGTCGATCACCTACGCCCGCCTCGGCAAGGCCGGCGAGTTCTACCAGGCGTTCGGGCTGGCCATCGTGATCATCGGCGTCGTGGCGGTGGCGTGGGAGGCCGGCATCATCGCGGCGCTGCTCTCCGCAGCGGGTGGCGCGAAGATCGTGCTCGCCTCCATCGCGATCTCCGAGCTCATCTACATCGTGCGGGTGCTGTTCTTCGACGCCAAGCTCTCCCTCGAAGGGTTCCTCCTCGCCGCCGTGGAGGGGTACCTCAACGCCCTCGGCTTCCGGGCCGGCGGGCTGCTGGGCGCCAGGCTCGGCCGCTCCGTCACCGGCGTCGGCGCCGCGTCCGTGAGCCGGGTGTGGGCGGGGATCGTCGTCGAGAAGCTGGCCGTCGCCGTCGTCGGCGGGACGGTGTCCGGCGCACTGACCCAGTTCGCGCACGACGTCGTCGAGATCGCCGTCCGCGACGGGACGCTGTCGAGCTGGACCACCTACGTCGAGCGCATGACCGTCGGCGCGGCCTTCGGGCTCCTCGCCGAGTTCGGCCTGTCCCCCGTGCTGCGCGCCCTCGGCTCCGGGGGCCGCACCGCGGTCGGCGCCGTCGACGACCTCGTCACGCAGCTCCGGGCCGAGGGGTTCACGCTCGCCCAGCTCGGCGCGGGAACGGCCGAGGCGCTCGCCTCCCTGCGGGGCGCCGTCACCGTGTTCGCCGGCGAGGCGGCCGTCAGCGGCCTCCTTGCCGCGATGACCAAGCAGGTGGCCCCCGTGTTCTCGCGGTTCCTGGCCCAGACCACGGCGCGTCGCGTGCTCGAGCTGTCCGGGGCCAAGTTCTCCCGGCAGGCCGTCCAGGGGCTCGAGCTGTTCCTCCAGGCCGCCGACGACCCCGCCTCCAGCGAGGCCGCCCGCCGCCTGGCCCTCACCTTCGCGAAGAGCCCGCAGCAGGCCGTGCACCTGATGGAGGTGCTCGCCGCCCTGGAACCGGCCCAGGCCAAGCACCTGCTCAGCGGCACGTTCACCACCGCGGAGGACCTCTCCGCGTTCCTGTCCCGGATCGCCCACTACACCCCCGACCAGCAGCGCGGCGTCCTCGCGCTGCTGGCAGAGGCCGGGCTCGTCGCCCGGCCGCCCGGCGGCGGCTCGGCCGCCCAGGCCGTGATCGACACCCAGTTCGAGCGCGCCCTGCGGCTGCAGGCCGAGTCCGCCCGGCTCCACGCCGTCCGGCTGCGCCGGCAGGCGCACGAGCTGCTCGACGACGCCGTCGTGGCGGACCGGGTCGGCAAGAAGGCCCGGGCCGACGTCCTGCTGGACCAGGCGGTGGCCCGGGAGGCCGAGGCGGCCAGGGCGCTCCAGCTCGCCGACGACCTGGCCGCCGGACGGACCGACCTCTCCCGCCCCGCCCCGCCCGGCACCATTCCGAAGGACCTGCCCGGCGACGACCCGGTGGCGCTCGCGGCCGAGCTGGACGCGGCCCTCGACGCGCTGGAGGCCGGCACCGGCGGGCCCGTGCACGCGGTGTGGATCAACCTGCGGGCACGGCAGCTCGGCCCCGAGCACACCAAGGCGCTGAGCCGGGTGCTGTTCAGCTCGCGCAGCGGCAACCCGGTGGTCTTCCGCATCGAGGGCGGCACCGCCGGGGTCGGCCAGCGGTCCAAGGAGTTCATCTCGGTCGACGCCCTCGGCAACGCCCGGGTGCGCACGGGTGGGCAGAAGCTCAACATCAACGTCGGCTCGTTCGACCGTGCGGTCGAGTTCCTGCTGGAGGCCAGGCCGGGCGCGCGGCTCAAGCTGTTCGAGATCGACGCGACGTACCTGAAGAACCTGCGTTCGGTGCTCACCCCGGAGCAGGGGCACCCGACGTGGCTGGCCGACGTCGACGCGGCGGGCAAGGCCGTCCCCGGCACCGCGGCACCTACCCCGGGCCGGATCGCCGACGTCCAGGGGGCCGGCCGCTACGTGGACACCCGGCAGGCGGCGGACCAGCTCCAGCTGGACGGGGCGATCGCGGCAGAGCTCAACGAGTTCATCGTCCCCGGCACGGGGCGCACCCTGGAGTTCACGGCCCGCACCGCGGGCGGGAAGGCGGTTCCCCGATGAGGGTCGTCGTGCACGAGCCCACCGTGGAGGCACCCGAGGAGGCGGCCCAGGTGGCCACCGCCGTCCTGGCCGCCCTGGCGGCCGAGCTGAGCACGCTGTCCGACGGCGGCGGTCAGGTCGCGCCGAGCAGGCCCGTGGAGCGGGCGACCAGCACGGCGCTGAGCCGGTCGTGACAGTCGAGCTTGCGATAGGCCTGCTCCAGGTGCTTGTGCACGGTGCGGACGCTGATCCCCGCCCGCCGGGCCACCGCTGCCGCGGTCAGGCCCTCGCCCACCAGGGTGAGCACCTCCGTCTCACGACGCGTCATCGGACCCGCCACTGACCTGGCCGGGTGGTCGGTCGCCACCATCGCCGGGTCCGCCAGCATGGGCGCCATGCGCGCGGCCGCCTCCAGGTCCGCCACACCGAAGCCGGCGTCGGACACCAGGCGCCAGCCCGCCAGCCGTTCGACGCCGGGCGGCACGGCCAGCAGGATCGCGCCATCGGCGGCCAGCGCGGGGCGCAGCAGAGGCAGGCTCGCCAGCTCGGCCAGCACGGCGCCGACGCCCACCCAGCCGCACTCCCGGGCCGCGCAGCCGACGTCCCAGGTCGTGACGGCGACGGCGCCGTTGACGTGCTGACGCACGAGCGAGATCAGGCGGCAGCCCAGCGCGCGGCCGACCAGGCTGACGCCCAGTACGCGGTACCCGACCATCCCGACCTCCGTGACCGCACCGTCTCGGATCCTGTCCCTGCCGATCTCTCCAGCGACTTCTCTAGCGATTTCTCTACCGATACGGACTGCGGGGACGGGCCGACTGGTACGCCCGGAGCGGGTGAACACCGGATCCGGTGCCAGAAGGCCCCCGACCTGCGCGTCGGGGGCCTTCTGTGTTGCTAGCTGTGCTGCCGGCTACCGGCGCGTCCAGAGCTGGTTCGCCGCGCCCGTGCACGTCCAGAGCAGCACCGCGGTGTTGTTGGCGGTGAGGTTGCGGTCGACGTCCAGGCACAGGCCGGACCGCACGCCGCGGATCGTGCCGTCGCCCTGATGGGTCCACTGCTGGTTGTTGCCGCCGTTGCAGTCCCAGAGCTGCACCCGGGTGCCCGCCGTGGCGTCGAGCGGGGCGTCGAGGCACTTGCCCAGCGACCGCAGCGTGCCGTCCGTCGGGGTCCACGTCTGGTTCGGCGCCGAGCCGCAGTCCCAGATCACCAGGCCGGTGCCGTTCGCCGTGGCGCTGCCCGGCACGTCGAGGCAGCGGCCCGAGGCGGAGCTGACGAGCGTGCCGGCCGGCGGCTGGGGCGTGCCGCCGGGGCTCACCTTGAACAGCGCGACGCCGTGCGCGGCGACCTGTGCGGTGAGCTGCCCGGTGGTCGTACCCGTGGCGCCGGTCCACAGCTCGCGGTGCGAGTGCGTGCCGGAGCCGAGCCCGACCTGGCCGAGCGTGGTCGAGATCTGCCGGCTGCCGGAGCCGCGGTTGAGCAGCGCGACCGCTACGGAGCCGTCGTCGAGCGGCTTGGCCCAGACCTCGGCGTCACCGTCGTCACGCACCCGGTCCGCCTGGCGCACCAGCGGGTCCTGGTCGATCGCGAGGACGTCGCGGTTGGTGAGCACCGCACGCACGTCGGCACTCATGTTCCTCAGGTCGTTGCCCGCGACGAGCGGGGCGCTGAGCATCGCCCACATGCTCTGGTGCGCGCGGTTCTCCGTGGGCGTGAGCGTGTTGCGCACGCCGACCATGAGCATGTCGGGGTCGTTGTACCGCCCGGGCCGGGTCCACTCGCGCATCGGCTCGATGATGTCGAGGGCCTCCGTGATCCCGACGAAGCAGTCGGCCGACGGCGAGCAGCCCGTCGACCAGGCGTCGTCCAGGTCCTCGGAGGTACGCCACATGTCCGAGAAGTCGCCCCAGCCGGAGTAGGTCGGGGCGGTGTTCGAGTGGGCGCTGTTCGGGTTGATCGAGTAGACGATGGGGCGGCCGGTGGCCTTCAGCGCGTCGCCGAACTTCTTGAACAGCGCGGCCTGCTCCGTCACGGTGCCGCGCGGGTCGCACCAGTCGTGCTTGACGTAGTCGACGCCCCACGAGGCGAACAGGTTCGCGTCCCGGGTCTCGTACCCGTTCGACGACGTCCCCGGGAGGTTCGCGAAGTACTGGTTGCAGGTCTTCTCCCGCGGCGCGTGGTAGATCCCGAACTTCAGCCCGCGGGCGTGGATGTAGTCGCCCAGCGCCTTCATCCCCGACGGGAAGCGGTCCGTCCGGGCGCGCAGGTTGCCTGCCGCGTCGCGGGTGTCCTGCATCCAGCAGTCGTCCACGACGACGTACTGGTACCCGGCGGCGGCCATCCCCGAGCTCACCATGGCGTCCGCCGTCTCCCGCACCATCTGCTCGTTGATGTTGCAGTAGAAGCTGTTCCAGCTGTTCCAGCCGAGGGGCGGCAACGGCGCCGGCTCGTCGACGGTCGGGTCGGGCGCGGCAGCGGCCGCGGCAACCGCAGCGGTGGTGGCCGGAGCGGCGGCACCAGCCACCGGTACGACGGCGAGCATGGACGTGGTCAGCGCGGTCGCGGCGAGCAACGAGAGCAGGCGGCGACGAGACGGGTTCTTCACGAGCACTCCTTCGTGCGGTGGTGATGTGGGCGGTGGCGCTGAGTGGTGAGCTACGGGGCGGTCAGGTCGAACCGCCGCACGGTGACCTCTCCGCCGAGGGAGCTGGTGGCGTAGTTGAAGATCCCGAAGCGGTAGCCCATGAAGAACTGCCACGAGTTGCCGAGCGTGAAGCCGGGGCCGAGCCGGGTGAACGTCACGCCGTCGGTGCTGTAGGAGAACGTGGCCTGCCGCCCGGAGCCGGGCCGGATGTCGGCGGTGGCCCGCAGCCAGATCCGGCCGCCGCTGACGGCCGCGCTCGCGGCCTCGGTGCCGGTGCCCGTGGTGTTCCAGCTGCTGTTCATCGACAGGCCGTTGGTCATCGAGACCCGGGTGACGCCGTTGTCGCGCCTGACCCCGATCCACGCCGAGGAGTCCCGCAGCATCGCGAGCCCGGCCCGGTCGCCGTCGCGCATGGTGCTGTGGTCGAGCTCGATCGTCGCGGTGGACGACGGGCCCTGGATGCGGTGGGTGAGCGTGTTGCGGGCGTTGTAGAGGTCGTTCGTGACCGTGGCGGTGCGCAGCCGCAGCCCGTTGCTCACCGTGAACCTGTTCGGGTCGGGGTTGTGGTTCCACTCCCAGCGCGGGCCGAGCGCGGGACCGGCGAACGTGTCGGGCCCGATCATCGACGCCACGGTGCGCGACGTCGTGATGTTCGGCCTGGGGTACGTCGTACCCCAGGCGCCGTTCACGGTCTGCACGGTGGGCCAGCCGTCGGCGCTCCAGCTGATCGGGGCGAGGGCCGGCACCCGGCCGCCGGGGTACGCGTCGACGAACGCCATGTAGTACCAGTCGCCGTTCTGGGTCTGCACGAGGCCGCCCTGGTGCGGCACGCCGCCGCCCGGGATCGGGCCGGGCAGGTCGAGCAGCACCTGGCGCATCTCGTAGGGCCCGAACGGGGAGGTGGACCGCAGCACGAACTGCCCGTTGGCCGGCCGGGTCAGCCAGATGTAGTAGTAGCCGTTCCGCTTGTAGAACCGGGCACCCTCCAGCGTGCCCACGCTCGACGGCGTGCTGAACACCTGCTGGCTGCGCACCTGGCTGAACCCGTCGTCGGACAGCTCGGCCACGTGGATCGTGCCGTTGCCGTAGGCGACGTACATGGTGTCGTCGTCGTCGACGAGCAGCCCGGCGTCGTAGTAGCACCCGTTGATCTGGGCGCGCTTGGTCCAGGCGCCGTCCACCGCAGTGGCCGTGTAGACGTACGTGCGGTTGAACTCGACGCAGCCGATCCAGTAGTAGGTCTGGTTGCTGGGCCGGTAGCCGAACGCGGACGCCCAGATGCCCTTGACGTAGGCCCGGCCACCGGCGAGGTCGTACGCGCTGGACCCGAAGTCCAGTCTCGGCACGGAGTGGCCGGCGTACTCCCAGCTGACGAGGTCGTACGAGCGCAGGATCGGCGCGCCCGGGGAGTAGTGCATCGTGGAGGCGGAGTAGTAGTACGCGTCGCCCACCCGGATGATGTCGCCGTCGGCGAAGTCCTGCCAGACGACAGGGTTGGTATAGGTCCTGGTGCCCGGCCCGCTGCCGACCTTGACCAGCTGCCACTGCTGGTTGCTGCCGTTCCAGTCGGTGTACTGGACGATGTTGCCGCCGTCGGTGGTGGACGCGCCCTGGACCTCGACGGCCTTGCCGCTGTGGCGGGCGATCAGCTGGACGTGACCGTCCGTGTCCTGGAGGCTGAACTGCTGGTTGGTGGAGTTGTTGTCGGTCCACTGGACGATCGAGGCGCCGTCGGCGGTGGATCGGCCGGAGACATCCAGGACCTTGCCGGACAGGCGTGACTTGAGCCGGTAGTAGCCGTTGCCGGAGTCGACGAACTGCCACTGCTGCTGGTCGCCGTCGTTGCGGGACCACTGGGTGACGCGCGCGCCGTCGTCGGTGGCGCGGTTGTACACGTCCAGGGCCTTGCCGCTGTTCCGGTTGACCAGCAGATACCACGCCGTGGGATCGACATCGGCAGCCGAGGCCGCCGGCGACGGCGCGAGCGGCAGAGCCAGGCCGACGAACGCGACGGCGGCCGAGGCGACGAACGCGGCGGTGGGACGCCGGAACCGAGCTGCACTTCGGGAAGGCATCATTGACTTCCTCTCACTGTGTGAGCGCTAACATCAGGGCGATACTGGCAGGCGCTCACCCTGAGGGCAATGGTCAGACGAGGAGTTAAACGATTTTGCTTCACCCCGCATCTGCTCCTGGCGGCGCCCCCAGTTCGGGGGCATCATGAGGAGCGTCGGGGGGCGGCCGGTATCTCGCGAGAGGAACTGCGGCATGGAGCTGTCGAAACGAGCCCTCGCGGCACGCGACGCGATCGAACCCGTCACGTCGTTCTTCCTCTCGCTGCGCGCGAGGGACGGCATGCCCGACGTCGTGGACCTGACGTTCGGCGACCCGCACGAGATGCCGCTGCCCGCGTTCGTCGACGCGCTGCGGGCGAACCTCGAGCCGCGCGCCGAGGACTGGTTCGCCTACAAGAGCAGCCAGGCGCCGGCACAGGAGGCGGTCGCCGCCGGTCTGCGGGACGAGCTCGGGCTGCCCTTCGAACCGGACGACATCGCCATGACCCAGGGCGCCTTCGGTGCCATCTCGGTCGCCTTCCGGCTCGTCGCCGACGTGGGCGACGAGGTGGTGATCCCGCAGCCGGGCTGGTTCTACGCCCCGATGCTCGGCGCCGCGGACCTGGTCGCCGTCAGGGCGCCGCTCGACCCGGACACCTTCGACCTGGACGTCGACGCCGTCGCCCGGGCGATCACGCCCCGCACGCGCATCGTCGTCGTCAACTCGCCGGCGAACCCCACGGGCCGCGTCTACAGCAGGGACCGGCTGGCCGAGCTCGCGGAGGTGCTCGAGTCGGCGTCGGTACGAGGCGGCAGGCGGATCTGGCTGCTCTCCGACGAGCCCTACCGGCGGATCCGGTTCGGCGGCACCGGCTTCACGAGCCCCGCCGCCTGCTACCCGTGGACCCTCATCGACTACAGCTACGGCAAGGTGCTGCTCGCCCCGGGCCAGCGCCTGGGCTACCTCGCGCTCTCGCCACTGATCCCCCACGCGGAGCGGGCCGAGCTGCGGGCCGCGATGCTGCCGCTCCAGATGGGGATGGGCTGGGGCTTCCCGGACGCCCTCATGCAGTACGCCGCGCCCGCCCTGGAGACCGTCTCGATCGACGTGGCGGAGCTCGAACGGCGCCGCGACCTCATGGTGGGTGCGCTCGGCGACGCCGGGTACGCACTCACCGTCCCCGAGGGCGCGTTCTACCTGTGGGGCGCGGCGCCGGGCGGCGACGCGACCGCCTTCGTCGCCGCGCTCGCCGAACGCGGCGTCTTCGTGCTGCCGGGCACCGTGTTCGACAGCCCGGGCTACTTCCGGATCAGCCTGACTGCCACGACACCCATGCTCGAGCGGGCGCTCCCGGCCCTGCGTGCGCTGGGCCCCGGCTGAGACCGGCCGGCCGGTTCAGCTCTTGCCGGCCAGGCGCCAGACCTGGTTCTTCTTGGTGGCCAACGCGCCGGCGGAGTCACAGGTCCACTGGTGGACCAGTGCTCCGGCGGCGGCGGAGATCCCGCTGACGTCCACGCACTTGCCGCTGTGCACCGCGACGAGCTGGTAGTCGTTGCCGGCGACCTGCCGCAGCGTGAACTGCTGGTTGGTGCCGCCGTGGCAGGTCCACTGGGTGACGGCCGCGCCGTCGGCGGTGGAGACGCCGCCGATGTCGAGGCACTTGCCGCTGTGGCGGTTCACCAGGGAGTAGGTGTCCGCCACCCCTGACACGGGGCGGAAGTCGAACCGCTGTTCCGCACCGGTGCCGCAGGTGTGCTGCCGGTACTGGGTGCCGTCGGCGGTGCTCTGGTCGGGGTCGTCCAGGCAGTGCCCGCTGTGCTGGGCGACGGCGGTGGACGAGAAGGCGGTCTGACCGGAAGCGAACTGCCACCAGTTCATGTTGAACAGGAACCCGCTGTCGCCCGCGAAGCGCAGGTACAGGTCGTGGGTCCCGGCCGCACCGGTGACAGGGCACGAGACCGTGCTCCAGGTCTGCCAGCCTCCGGTGCCTGGCACGGTGCAGGTCCCGACCGTCGGCCCGGTAGGACTGTCCAGGTGCAGCTCGACCCGGCCGCCGTTGGTGTTCGAGGCCACCCTGGTGGTGAACGAGCCGGCACCGGAGCCGAAGGCCACGCCCTTGACCTTGATGTAGTCGCCGTTCTCGATCCAGCTGACGTTCATCCCGCCCTCGCTGGAGGGTTCGGTCTCGATGCCGCTGCCCCACGCGATGGTCTCGGCTTCCTGGCGGACATACGGATTGAGCGTGCCGACCTGCGGCGCCCCCGCCGTCGTCATGTTCATCGTCGGAATGGTGCCGTCGGCGTTATAGCTGAACTTCTCCACCGCGACCGACCGGGTGAAGCCACCGCCGCCCGGGAGGGCGCCGTTGTGATAGAAGAAGTACGAGCTGCCGTTGAAGTCGACGACGCCGGCGTGGTTGGTGAAGCTGCTGCCCTGCGAGGGCATGACGGTGCCGCGATACGTCCACGGTCCGGTCGGGCCGGGCGAGGTGGAGTGGGCGATGAACTCGGAGCAGCACTTCGCCGCGAACACGTTGTAGTAGAGGCCGCCTCGCTTGTAGACCCACGAGCCTTCCTCGTACAGGGTGGGGCGGTTCGCGTCTCCCGTGCGGGTGCCGTACCCCGCGGTGGTGAGCGGTATCTGCGTCGGGCTGCCGGAGTACGAGATCATGTCGGCGTTGAGCCGCACGTACCAGAGGTTCGGGTTGCCGTAGTAGAGGTACGCCTGGCCGTCGTCGTCGATGAAGACGGTGGGGTCGATCTCGGCGTTCTGGATCAGCGGACCGCCGATCGCGTCGCGGAACGGTCCGGTGGGGCTGTCCGAGACCCCGACCCCGATGGCTCCCGCTCCGTTGGCCATCCGCACCGGCACGTACCAGTAGAACTTGCCGTTGCGCTGGATGGCTTGTCCCGCCCAGGCGTCCGCGCTGGCCCAGCTGAAGGTCTCCAGGCTCATCGGCGAGCCGTGATCGGTCCAGTTCACCATGTCCGACGAGGACGACACCCGCCAGTCACGCATCGTGAAAGTCGTCGAGTTGTCCTCGTCGTGTCCGGTGTACAGGTAGACCCGGCCGTCATGGACCAGCGGTGACGGGTCGGCCGTGTAGATGTGCTGCACGATCGGGTTGTCCGCCTGGGCCGCGGGCGAGAGCGATGCCGCCAGGCACAGGAGGATCGACGTCAAGGCGAGGACGCGTCTCGATGACCGCTGAAGGGTGAGTTTCCCTGTTCGAGTCGATCGAGAACCAGAAATCGATGGTGAGCTGGAAAGGGCAGACATGATCCTCCTTGATCAATGCCGGAATTGTGAGCGCTAACAACGTCACACGTCAAGGGTCTGACGTCATACGCCGGAGTCCCGGTCACAGATCGTGCTCGGCCAGCTCCCGGAACTCGTCCGGCACGGCACCGCCGCGGCGCAGCACCACGGGCAGGTAGCCGACGGCGTCGCCGCCGAACCGCGTGCGGATCGCGTCCATCGACTCGTCGACGGCGCGCCGTGCCGCCCCCTGCGCGGAGCCCGGCCGCCACAGGTCCGTCGGCTCGAGGTCGAGCTCGAGCTGGATCGCCCGCTGTTCGGCAAGGTTCGAGACGGACACACCGAGCAGCGTGATCTCGCACGGTGCCGCGTCCTCGATCGCCGACCAGGCGAGCCGCTCGGCGACCTCGGTGAGCGTGAGCGTGGCCGCGACCGGCACGGGCAGCGTCAGGGACCGCGTCGCCCGCCGCATACCCGCGAACCGCACCGCGACCGTCACGGTGCGGCCCGCGCGCTCCTTGGCGCGCAGCCGCCGGGACACCCGGTCGGACAGGTGTGCCAGGACCGCCCGGACGTCGTCAGCCTCGGGCCTGCGCCGGCTCAGGGCGGACTGTGCCCCCACGGAGCGCGCGCGGCGGCTGGTGACGACGCGGCGGGGGTCCTCGTCGTGCGCCATCGCGCTGAGCTTGTGCCCGACGGCCTGCCCGAGGATGTGCTCCACCGCCGACGACGGGGTACGCGCCAGCTCACCGATCGTCCGGATGCCCAGGTCGGCGAGGCGCTGCTCGTTCACGGGGCCCACGCCCCAGATCAGGCCGACCGGCAGGGGGTCGAGAAAGGCCCGCTCGGCGCCGGGGTCGACGACGACCAGGCCGTCCGGCTTGGCCACCTGGGACGCGATCTTCGCGAGGTGCTTGGTCCGCGCGGCGCGGATCCGCGCGCCGATCGCGGTGGGCGGGCCGAACAGGTGCGTCGCACCGGCGACATCGAGGAAGGCCTCGTCGATGGAGATCCGCTCGACCGTCGGCGTGACGTCCGCCAGGACCGCCATCACGGCGTCGCCCAGCCGCTGGTACTCGCCGAAGTGACCTCCGACGAACACCAGGTCCGGGCAGAGCCGAACCGCGCGCCAGCCGGGCATCCCGCCCTGCACCCCATGCGCCTTGGCCTCGTACGAGGCCGCGAGGACCACTCCCCCGCGCGGCCCGCCGCCGACAGCGACCGGGCGGCCGCTCAGGGATTCGCGTACATCTGCACAACGACCCGGTCGAACCGCCGCTCCTCGAGGTCCTGGCGGGTGATGGTCCAGTACAGGATCCCCATCGGCACCCCTACCCACTGCGCGAGCACCACCCAGTCCTCCGGGCGGGAGTCGTGGCCGCCGTGCTCCTGGCCCGCCGACTCACGGGCCGGGTCCCCCATGCCGTCGAAGTCGTAGGCGTGGCCGCCGAGCTGCCACTCGCCGCCCTCGTCGGACTGCTCGGACCAGACGGCCTGCAGCGTCTCGGCGTGGGGGTGCGCGGCACGGGTCTCGGCGTCGAGCGGGCAGGACGGCAGGGACACGCCGGGGACCAGGCGCAGATCAGGGCTGTGGCGCAGGGACTCGTCCAGGTCCTCGGGAGAGCCGTAACCGTAGGCCTCGTAGTCGACCGAGGCCTCCCGCTCCTCGACCGGCGTCCCCGCCGGCACGTACACGGCGCCGCCTGCCAGCAGCTCGTCCTCCAGCTCGACGTTCGCGAACAGGAGCACCTGACCGTCGGGCGGCAGCGGCAGGTCGGTGGCACCTGGCGGGATCGCCGCCAGGTCGAGCGTCACGATGAGCTGCTGCTCGGCACGGTAGTCGGGCTCGAAGACCGTGGCAGGGGTGGGTACGTCCGGTGGGAGCAGCAGCGGGCTGCCGAGGCGGCCGACGACGGGGCCACCGCCGTCGGGCGCCGTACGCAGTGCCGGTCGCGCGAGCCCGAGCCAGCGGTCGACGTCGTCCGCGGGGACGCCCCGCTCGCGTGCCTGCTCCCGGAACCGGTCGAGCCACCACAGCGTGGCGGCGGGCAGGTTCCGGACGGACGCGGGCAGCACCCCCTCCCCGAACTCCCAGCCCGGCTCGGGTGCGGTCACCCCCGGCTCGCCCAGCTCCGCGAGCCACTCCGCGGCGGACGCGCGCGTGCTCGGGTCGCCGTCGGACAGCGCGGCCCGCGCGGCGGCCCGGGCATCCGGGTGCTCACCAAGTACCCGGCGGGCCAGCAGGCGATGGCGGTCCGCGCCCAGCGCGAACGAGGCGAGGCGCGGGACCAGCGCCTCGGGGGCCGCGGCGAACCGTTCGAGGATCGTCAGGATCATCGTCCTCGTGTCGACGGCGTAGTGGTGCGGGTGCCGCTTCCCGTCGCCGCCGTCGAGGTACTCGTCCGCGAGGTCGAGGCGTTCGGCGAACAGCGGCCACCAGCGCTCGGCGTCCTCGGGCGAGAGGCCGGCGCCGATCTTCCGGCCCTCGCCGTCCACGCGGGTGATGAGGAGCTCGGCGGTCCAGCGGTCCGCGTCGGCCATCCCGGCGGCGCGCCGTGCGTCCCGCAGGGCGCGCACGTCGGGCAGCAACGCGAGCCTGCTCTCGGCGACCTGCCAGGCGCGGTCCTCGTCCTTCCCGCTCCCTGGCCGCGATCCGCGCAGCGCACGCAGCTCCTCCGCGAGCGCCGCGTCCCGCGGCGCCGCGACGGGAGGCAAGGGGACGGCTGCCCCCGCCGAGCGCAGCACCCGCGCGCGGAAGACGGCCCGGCGCAGCAGTCGCTCTCGGTCCGGGTCCAGCGGCCCGCCGTCGGCCTCGCCGCCGGACAGGGCCTTCTCGATCGCGACGCCGCCGCCGTCCGGGTCGAGGTCGCCCAGTCGCGCGACGACGTCCGGCAGCCGGTCCGGCGGTGCGGTCCTGAGGTGCTCTCTGAGCGCGTCGACCTGCCTGGGCCCGTCGAGCCGGGACAGCGTGGCCAGCGCCTGGGCGCGAACGCCGGCGTCGACGTCGGCGGCCAGCTCGGCGACCAGGATCGCGTGCGCCTCCGGGCTGCGCGCACACAGGGCCGCCACATAGCTCCGGACGTGGAACTCCGACCCGGTGGTGACCTCCGCGAGCGCGTCGGTGTGCCGGGCGAGGTACGCGACGCCCGTGTCGCTCTCCAGCATGTGGTGCCGGCTGCGCGCCCAGTGCTGGTGGTCCACGTACAGCAGCGCCGACAGGGTGGCGTGCGCTGCCGACCGGCCGGGTGCGTCGCCGGCCCGGGCGATCTCCTCGACGAGGTCCGGGTTCCACCGCAGCCGGAGGTTCGCCGCGTCGGCCGCGTCCGTGGACGTGCTCGCCCGCCCCGCGTCGTGGGCCAGCGCGACCAGCCACGAGGGCTCACCGTCCTCCGGCCCCCGGCCGGAGGACGCGTGCAGGACCTGCCCGAACCGGGCGAGCAGGTCCACCGGCGCGCCCTGGTAGACCGTGCGCCGCGCGGCCTCGGCGCCCCTCCGGGTCCACCCGGGATGCAGCTCGACGACGGCGTCCGTGAGCTCGGCCGGCTGGTAGCCGTCCGGCTCGGCGACCATCTTCGTGCCGGGCGGCCGCTCGCGCAGCAGCTCCAGGACGCCCGGTCCGGCGCCGCGCAGCACGTGCTCGACCGCGGGGTCGAAGACCTGCGCGACCCGGAGCGGCGCGAGAGCCTCCCGCACCGCGGCCGCCGTTTCCTCGTCAAATGTGTACATACCGGGAGTTTATGGGCGGGGTCTGACACGCCCGGTGTCAGCGGTCCCTGGCACACTGGCGGCCATGACCCTTCCGGACGTCGCCCCCGCCCCGACCGCCACCGCGCTCGACGTGCTGCGTGACGTCTTCGGGTACGACGCCTTCCGCGGCGAGCAGCAGGACATCATCGACACCGTCGCCGGCGGCGGCGACGCCCTCGTGCTCATGCCGACGGGCGGTGGCAAGTCGCTGTGCTACCAGATCCCGGCGCTCGTCCGGCGCGGCACCGGCGTGGTGATCTCGCCGCTGATCGCGCTCATGCAGGACCAGGTGGACGCGCTGGACGCGCTCGGCGTCCGGGCCGGCTTCCTCAACTCCACGCAGGACCCGGGCCAGCGCCGCGCGGTGGAGCAGGCCTACCGCTCGGGCGAGCTCGACCTGCTGTACCTGGCCCCGGAACGGCTCGGCGTCGAGTCCACCGCGCGGCTGCTCGACCAGGGCACCATCGCCCTGTTCGCGATCGACGAGGCGCACTGCGTGTCCCAGTGGGGCCACGACTTCCGGCCCGACTACCTGCGCCTGAGCGAGCTGGCCGAACGCTGGCCGGGTGTCCCCCGCATCGCGCTGACCGCCACCGCCACCCACCAGACCCGCGACGAGATCGCCACCCGCCTGGGACTGACCGAGGCCAGGCACTTCGTCGCGAGCTTCGACCGCCCCAACATCACGTATCGCGTCGCACCCAAGGACAACCCCGGCAAGCAGCTGCTGGACCTGCTGCGCACCGAGCACCCCGGCGACGCCGGGATCGTCTACTGCCTGTCCCGCGCCTCGGTGGAGAAGACCGCCCAGCAGCTCACCGACCAGGGCATCCGCGCCCTGCCGTACCACGCGGGCCTGCCCGCCCACGTGCGGTCGGCCAACCAGTCGACGTTCCTGCGCGAGGACGGCGTCATCATGGTCGCGACCATCGCGTTCGGCATGGGCATCGACAAGCCCGACGTCCGGTTCGTCGCCCACCTCGACCTGCCCAAGTCGGTGGAGGGCTACTACCAGGAGACCGGCCGCGCCGGCCGCGACGGCCTGCCGTCCACGGCCTGGCTCGCGTACGGCCTGGCCGACGTCGTGCAGCAGCGCAAGATGATCGCCGAGTCCGACGGCGACCTCAGCCACCGCCGCAAGCTCTCGGCGCACCTCGACGCGATGCTCGCCCTGTGCGAGACCGTCGAGTGCCGCCGCGCCCAGCTCCTGCGCTACTTCGGCCAGAGCCACCCGGGCAGCTGCGGCGCCTGCGACACGTGCCAGAACCCGCCCGAGGCCTGGGACGGCACCGTCCCGGCGCAGAAGCTGCTGTCCGCGGTCTTCCGCCTGGACCGCGAGCGCAACCAGCGTTTCGGCGTGGGGCACGTGGTCGACATCCTGCGCGGGAAGTCGACGCCGAAGATCACGCAGTGGGGGCACGACAGCCTCACCGTGTTCGGTGTCGGCGAGGACCTGTCCGACGGCGAGTGGCGGTCGGTGGCGCGCCAGCTCCTGGCCCAGGGGCTGCTGGAGGTGGACTCGAACCACGGCACGCTCGTGCTCACGGAGGCCAGCGCTGAGGTGCTGGGCCGCAAGCGCGAGGTGCGGATGCGGCGTGACCCGGCCCCGACGGCGCGCAGCGCACGCAAGCCCGCGCGGTCCGGCGGCGCACGCCCGGAGGCGGCCCCGCTCTCGGACGTCGACCAGCCGGTCTTCGAACGCCTGCGGGCCTGGCGGGCCGCGGCGGCCAAGGAGCAGGGCGTACCGGCCTACGTCGTGTTCCACGACGCGACGCTGCGCGCGGTGGTCGCCGAGCGGCCGGCGGACCTGGACGCGCTGAGCGGGATCAGCGGCGTCGGCCAGGCGAAGCTGGAACGCTACGGCGAGGGGATCCTGACGGCGCTGCACGCCTCCGACTAAAGCCGCGAGGGCCAATCCCATGGCCATCGCCGCCCCGCGGACCTACGCTGGTCATGTCCCCAGTCCTGCGACGACGACGTGGCGGTGACGCGTCATGACCTGGAACTTCCTACCGCGTCCGGCGCGTGCGCCCGACCCGCTGGTGACGCTGCGCCTGCAGATCCGGCTCGGGGAGCTCGCGGCCGAGCTGCGCCGCGTCGAGGAGGACCCCGACGTGTACGCGCGGGCCCATCACTGGTTCGCCGTCCAGGGCGCCTACGACGCGCTGCTGCGCGAGGCGTGCCACCTCGCGGGGCTGCCCACCGAGACGGCACCGTTGCGCGCGGACGAGCGTGCCGGGGCCGGCGAGCGCCTGCGAGAGGAGCTGGAGCTCAGCTCGCGCGGCTGGTCGTGGTGAGAAGGCCTCTCGCGCCTCATAGAGGGGGCAGCGTTCCGGCCCAGGCTTTGAGGTCTCGCTGTGCGGTCTCGAACTGACCGAGCAGCACCGAGAACTCCGCGTCCTCGAACTCATCGCCGGAGTGCAGGTACTCATGGCGCGCTCGGTCAGCCACTGCGATGCGCCAGAGGTGCTCAGTGAGCAGCCGTTGCTCGCCGGCCGAGCTCTTCTCGGCCCGGGTGATCAGGCGTACGACCAGCTTGTCGGCGCCGAGCCGTGCGCTCCCCAGGGCATCGGGCGTCTCGAACCGCTGGAACTGCTGGACCGCTCGTTGTGCTCGCCTGTCGAACGGTACGACGAAGGCCAGGACGATCACCGCGTAGATCAACGTGGCGGGCACGGCGACGTCCGACAATGGATCCCTTGTCAGATCCCCCGAGCGGTTCGCCCACGACCAGACGGCGAACAGGACGGCCGGTGACAGGCAGAGCAGCAGGTTGGCCACTCGGGACCGCCGCAGCCAGGCCCGGGCTGTCCCCGCCATCTCGCCGAGCCGTGTCCGAATCCATTCGGCCTCGGATGGGTCGGTGCCCGGATCGATCACGACGACCGACCGCTGGGCGGCGGCGGACCACCCCTCTTCCAGGAGAGGAATGAGCACCGAGCCCGACCTCCCGATGACCCACACGAGGCCCAGAAAGAAGCCAGGCACTGGAGCCAACCAGACGTTCTGCACGAGCCCGAGGCTAGCGCCCGGTTGGCTGGTCCGCGGACACGCACGACCGCGCCTAGAGTCAAGGAATGTTTCCCTGGCTCGAGATCGCCGGGTGGACCGGCTCCATCCTCGTCGTGCTCTCCCTCACGCAGGCGCGTGTGCTCCGCTTCCGCTGGCTCAACCTCATCGGCTCGCTCGTCGCGACCGCCTACAACGCGATAGTGGGCATCTGGCCGTTCGCCGCCATGAACGCCGCGATCAGCCTCATCAACATCTACTGGTTGTGGCGCCTGAACCGCGAGCGCCACGACGCCGCGGTGTACGAGGTGATCGAGGTGGCACCCGACGACGCGTACCTGCTGCACGTGCTCCGCACCCACGCCGCGGACATCGCGGGCGTCGCACCGGGGTTCGTGGCGCTGCCCGGACCTGGCGAGGAGCGTTCGGCGTTCCTCGTGCAGCGTGGTGACGAGACCGTCGGGGTCGTGGAGGTGCGCGACGCCGGGGACGGCACCGGCGTCGTCGAGCTCGACTGGGTGACCAAGCGGTTCCGCGACTTCACTCCCGGCGAGTTCGTGTACCGGCGCAGCGGGATCTTCGCCGCGAAGGGGTTCCGGCGCGTCGTGGTGCCGCAGGTCGGACCCGGGGAGCTCGCGTACCTGCGGAGCGTGGGCTTCCGCCCCGAGGGCCCCGACGGCGGGGCGTGGGTGCGGGACGTCGTGGTGGAGAGCGGGCGCTGACGTCGGTGCCCGGCACTCGTCATCCCGACGGCGTCGGAACCGGCGGGAACGTGACTGCCAGGGGATGCGGCACCGCGATGGCGCGGTCGGGCTTCCCGGACCCCGCGGGCCTCGCACCGCCCGGCATCCAGACCAGCGCCGGACGGGCGGGGGCGTCGCCGGTGCGGTCCCGGAGCCATGCGGCGCCCTCCTGCGCCCACGTGAACCCGGGCCGCCCGAGGGCCGCGCGGTAGATCTCGCCGGCGCGAACGGGGTGCCGTTCCGCGAGGTCGCGGAGTGCGAAGTCGGGGACGTCGCCCGTGTCCAGGAGCTCGGAGACCTGGCGCACGGTCGCCGGGCTGATCGGCGACGTCGAGCCGTGCAGGTCCGCGAGCATCCCGTAGCAGGCCCCGAGTACGCGTAGCCCGTGGACCGGGTGGTGCACGGGGTACCACGTCCCGCCGTCGGACCGCCCCTGGTCCAGGGCCTCGCGCAGGGCGCAGAGGTCGCGCTCCAGCGGCAGGCTCGGCCACCACGACTCCCACGTGCCCGACATCTCCCACAGCCGGTCGAGGTCCTCGACGAGCCGGGACGCCACCCCGGCCACGCCCTGCCCGCCGAACAGGCGCAGGAACTCCTGGTGCTGCGCCGCGAGGGCCACGTGTGCCCGCTCGAGGATCGCGGGGTTGCGGAACGGCAGCGCCGGTGCGCTCCGGACCAGCTCGGCCATCAGGCCGAGCATCGCCTTCCGCTCTCCCTGCGCGTAGAGGTCGACGGCGCCCACCAGCATCCAGAACTCACCGACCGGGAGGGCGTGCCCGGCCAGGAACCGCCCGGTCCGCAGGTCCGCGCGGGGCAGCGGAGCCTTCGGGTCGACGTGCAGCGTGTACTCCAGGTCGTCGCCGAGGCAGCGCACCCGCACCCCGCTGCCGGCGCGACGCACGATCTCGAAGACGGCGTGGATACCGCCGGCGCGCCACGTGTCGAGCAGTCTGCGGTCCCGGTCGGTCAGCTCCGCGGACCAGTCGGCGTAGCGGTCGATCAGGCGCATCCCCCGCGGGGGTGCGTCGAAGACGATCTGTGCCGTCGCGAGGGCCTGCGCGCGACCCGCGTGATGGTGCCCGCACAGCTTTCCGCCGTCGTGCTGCTCGGTCATCGCCGTCACGCGGCGGAAGTTGGCGGCGGTGCGCTCGCCGAACGGCGGGCTCGTCGCGTACTCCAGCAGCCTCGTGTACAGCCCGGACGCGTGCCGCAACGCGGACTCGGTCGGTGCGGACTCGGTGGTCTCTTCTGGTTCCATACGAACATCATCAGACACCATCCACGCCAACAAGCATGTTCATCCACAGTTCTAGGGGACGCGCTCGCTGGCGACCGGCTCAGGTGGCCTCCGGGTCCGCGCCCTGGGCCGCGCGCCCGCCGTCGACCGGCAGGACGGCGCCGTTGACGAACGCCGCCTGGTCGGAGAGCAGGAACGCCACGGCCTCGGCGACCTCGCGGCCCGTACCGACCCGGCCGAGCGGGTGCAGGGCGGCCATCTGCCGGTCGACCTCGGGATGCTCGTGCCGGTACTCCTCGTAGCGCGCGGTCTCGACGGACCCGAGGGCTACCGCGTTGGTGCGGATCGCGTCGGGCCCGTGGTCGACGGCGACCGACCTGGTCAGCGCCTCGACGGCGCCCTTAGCGGTGGCGTACGGCAGGGCGCCGCGCACGGGGCGCTGGGCCTGGTGGGACGAGACGTTGACGATCGCCCCGGCCCGCCCGTGCCGCAGATAGTGGCCGACGGCGGTGTGGCAGCCGGTGATCGCGAGCGACAGGTTCGCGGTGATCGCCGCGAGGACGTCGGACGGCGGGGCGGTGACGGGCGCGTCCCGGAAGACGGCGGCGTTGTTGACCCAGCCCGCGAGTGGCGCCCTGGCCTCCGCCTCCTCCGCGGCGCGCCGCGCTGTCGCAGGATCGCCCGCGTCACCGCTGACGAGCGTGACGTCCGGGGCCGCCCAGGTCAGCGTGGCGGCCAGGTCGAGCACCACGACGGGCCCCTCCGCGGCGAGCCGCTCCACGATGGCGCGCCCCACACCCTGGCTGCCGCCGGTCACCACGAACGAACGCACGGCCCTTCACCTCCGACGACGCGTACTCGGTGCCCCCGATCGCCGAATCTACAGTCGTCGGCAACCCCCTGTCGGGTCAGGCGGTGCCCGCGACCCAGTAGGGTGCGGCTCGTCCATGCTGACTCCGGCGGGCGGTGGCGCCGTCGGCCCGGGACGCCGTCGGGCACGAAAGGAAACGTGAGGGTGTACGACCAGGTCGCACCACGCCGGCGCGTGCCGGTGGCGGTACTCGTGTGGGTGCTCGCCGTCCTGCTGGGGCTCGCGGCGGTGATCGGCACGGTCTGGGTGCTGACCCGCGACGTCGCCGATCCGCGCAGCGCGCCCACGCAGAGCCCTGCCCAGGGCACGACGGCGTACGCGCCGGGCCCGAGCCCGTCCGAGGCTTCCGCGAGCCCGGACCCGTCGCCCACCCCGAGCGAGGCTCCCCCGGAGCCGACGGTCGTCGCGGTGCAGGGCTCCGCGTCCGGACGGTGTCTCGACGTGCCCGGGGGCGCCCCCGTCGACGGCGCCGCCCTGCAGATCTACGACTGCAACGGCAGCGCGGCCCAGCAGTGGACAGTGTCCAGCTCCGGAGAGCTGCGCGCCCTCGGAACGATGTGCCTGGACGACCAGAGCGGCGGGGCGGCCGGCACCGCCGTCGCCGTCTGGACCTGCCACGGCGGCGCGAACCAGCAGTGGGCCCCGCAGGCCGACGGCACGGTGCGCAACGTCGCGACGGGTCTGTGCCTGGACGTCTCAGGGGCGGGCACGGAGAACGCGACGCCCGTCATCGTCTACGACTGCCATGCCGGTGACAACCAGCGGTGGTCGACGTCGTGATCGCCTGAGGCCGACGACCGGTGGCCACGCCGCCGGCTAGGACGCCGCGAGCTCCCGCAGCGCCTCGACGACGAGGGCGTGGTCGTCCTGCTGCGCCAGGCCGGACACGGTGACGACGCCGACGATGCCCACTCCCGCGACACGCACCGGGAAGGCTCCGCCGTGCGCGGCGTACTCCTGGAACAGCAGGCCGTGGTCGGCGTTGAAGTCGACCCCCTTCGCCCTGGCCCGCAGCCCCACCAGGTACGAGGACGCCCCGAACCGGTAGACGACCCGCACCTTGCGCTTGATCCAGGAGTCGTTGTCGGGCGTCGTGCCCGGCATTGCCGCGTGGAACACCTGCTGCGTGCCCTTGCGGATGTCGACGACGACGGGCAGGTCTCGCTCGGTCGCCAGCTCGACGAGCCGGGAACCCAGGCGCCAGGCCTCCTCATGCGTGAACGTGGTCAGGACAAGCTCAGCCTCCTGCGCCTCGACCTCGGCGACGGCTGTTTTGACATCCGATTCGGTCATGCCCCCATACTGCCCAATATCCGCGAGCGATGAGGGCCTGTCCGAATCGTCCGAAGTGCTCTATGCTCGGGATGTCGGAGTCATGAAGCGGCTCCCGGTCCGCAGCGGATCTGGGAGGTTCACATGCGATTCAACGAGACTCGAACCACCTTCGCCGACGATGCCGCTGGCGGCCTCGACCCCGACACCAGCTCCCCGAGCCGCGTGGACGATGTCGTCTCACCGGCCCTCGTGGGCGAGGCGATGATCGAGCGAGCCAAGAGCTTCGTGGTCGTGGCCAAGCGCGTCGACGACGACGAGGCGGCCCAGATCCTGCTCGACGCCGCCGACAAGGCCAACGTCCCGGTCCGCGTGGCGGCCGATCAGGTCATGACCGCCCTGGAGCAGGACGACGTACGCGACGGCATCACGCCGGACATGCTGGTGCACGCGCTGGACTGCGTCCGACCGGTGGAAACTGCGCCGAGCGGGGATCCCGTGCCGACCGTGCAGTCCGGACCGGCAGACCCGGCCGACCCGGCGGGCCACCCGGCGCCCCAGGCGGCCTGACCCCATCCGGGGGCCCGTCGCCGGGGCCCACCGGATGGCGGCCAGGTCAGTCAGGACGTGCCGAACTCCGCGGCGACGTGGTAGACCCCGCCGCCCCAGCCGTCCTCGGGGAAGGCGTCGGTCACCCTGATGTACACGGCCTTGTCCGGGCCGAGATGAGGCGTCAGGTCGAGGGTGTGGTCGGCCTTGTTGGAGCTGTCCCTGATCGGCTCGTCCTCCGTCAGCACGGTGGTCCAGCTCTCGCCGTCGGGCCCGACCTGGACGACGTACTGGTTGTCGATGGTCAGGGTCGCCTCGGCCGACGTGGCCTCGGCGGGGAACGGGAACCGGTAAACGAAGTGGCTGGTGCCGTCCGCGAACCGGCTCCCGACGTGGCTCAGCCCGGAGCCGCCCGCGTCCCAGAGCCAGGCGAGCTCCTGCGTCGACCCGGCGTCGAAGTCGATGGTGCTCGCCACCTGGATGGTGACCCGGGTGGTGTAGCTGAGGCCGGGACTCGCCGTGACGGTCACGGTGAGCGGGTAGCTGCCGTCCGGTGCGTTCGCGGGCACCGTGACGTCCAGCGGGATGCTCGCCCGCGCGGGCGTGCCGTGGCCCGGCGGGACCAGCCGGACCCGGCTGCGGGCCGGATCCACGGTCCAGCCGCGCGGACCGCTCACCCTTACGTCCGCCCGCACGGGCCGGCGCCCCTCCGACGTCGCGGCCACCTCCACCTCGGTCCGCGCTGACGACGTGGCGCCCCGGCTCGGCATCACCACCAGCTGCGTCGGCGACATCGTCGCGGACAGCGACCGGCTCGGGGCGTCCTGCGGAACGTCGGCGATCAGCGCGCTGAGCGCACTGGCCTGGGTGCGCCAGTCGAAGACGTTCGGCGAAGCCGTGGTGCCGGCCCCCGACCAGCGCAGGCCGAGCCGCTCGGCGGAGTCGCGGTCGTTCGCCCAGATCGTCTCCGCCTGCCGGTCCACGAACTGCGCGTAGCGCGCGTCGCCGGTGGCGTCGGCCAGCTCCGTGAAGTAGCGCATGAAGATGCCCTTGAACTGCTTCTGGTTGTCGTCGCAGGTGCGGCCGAGCGGATCGCAGGACTCGGTCAGCACCCCGTCCGTCGTCAGCGCGTCAGAGTCGAGCGCCGCGTCGGCCAGGCGCCGCGCGGCGGCGAGCAGCTCGGCGTCACCCGTCGCCCGGTACAGCTCCAGGGCCGCGCCGATGCCGAGGCCCTGGTTGTAGCTCCACACCGTGTCGCGATTGTTGGCGCAGGCGTCGGTCAGCCCGTCGTTGACCAGACCCTCGGAGTTGATCAGGCCGCTGGCGGCGTACCAGTCCCAGGCTTCCTGGGAACGGTCGAGCCAGGCGGTGTCGCCGGGGATGCGGTTGTGCAGCTCGGCCGTCAGCCGGATCCACTGGCCGTTGGTGACGGCGTTCTTGTAGGTGCGCTCCTCGTTCCACCAGATCCCGCCGCCGCACGTGCTCGGGTCCCAGAACCCGTGCATGAAGTCCGCGATGGTGCCCGCCATGTCGAGGTACTTCTGGTCACCGGTCAGGTCGTAGGCGGTCACCCAGTTCAGGGCCCACCAGCCGGCGTCGTCGATCGCACGGCTCGTGAAGTTGCCGTAGATCTCGTCGGTGGAGCGTTCGCCGGCCGGGAACGGTCCCTTGTTGGTCTCGAAGCTGTGGTCCAGCACGCCGAGATAGCTCCGGTCCCCGGTGCGCTCCATGTAGTCGCCGATGGTCTGCAGGGCGACCGCGGAGTTCCACCAGCTCGAGGGGAACCAGGCTTTCTCCTCGTCGTAGGAGTCCAGCAGCACCTCGGTGGCGACCCGGGCGCGGGCGACCTCGGTGGAGCCGGCGGTCGCCGGATCTCCGGGAGGTGGGGCGGCTTGCACCGCGACCACCGGCTGCAGGCCGGCGACCACGGCGAGGCTGATCAGGACAAGGCGGATGCGACGCAGCATCGTCATCGATGAGCTCCTCCCCCAGGCGCAACGTTGCATCTGGATTCATACCAAACATATAGGAGCAAAGGGTTAAATGCACCCGTCCGTCGACAGGTGATGCAGGCGGGATCCACGTCCGCCCGTCCTTCTACGGATGGCGATGTTCGGGTGGGCGTCAGAGGCGAGGGATGGGTCGAACAAACGTCCGCAGCAATCGGGCAGTAGGGATAGTTTGTTGTTTGGAGGGGGTGGATAGACATGGGTGCTGAGCAGCACGACGTGAGGAGGCGGGCCGGAATGCACGAGGGACCGTTTCACGACCGGATGCCCGCTACGTTCCCTGACGCGGGGCCGCCATTCGAGATGCCGCTTGGCGTGTCGTCTGAGATGCCGCCTGAGATGTCGCCTGACATGTCGGGGGACATCGCGCCGGACTGGCCTCCGGAGGTCGTGCCGGTCGCGTTCTGGCCGCAGGACGTCCTGCGCCGTGCGTTGCAGGAAGCGCCCGGTGCACGGCTGGCGCGCGTGGTCGCTGAGGCTCTCGACGTAGACGGGAACCTGGAGATCGGCATGCCCCCGAACACCACCACCTCTGCGCACATCGGCGCGGACACAGACGCGGGAGAGACCACGAACGGTGACACGGCCATGGGCGGTGCGGGTGTGGGCGGTGGTGCGGGTGTGGGTTTCAGTGTCCTGGCTGACCTGTCCGACGAGGCCCTGGCCGACATGGTCGTCGCGTGTAGCCGGTTGCAGTCCTGGGTAGCCGGTGTCCAGGCACGGGTCGTAGCAGAACGCGCCGCACGCGAGACCCACCCGCTGGCACACAACTCCTTGGTCGGACAGGTCACGGGCGAGCTCGTGGTCACCGCCCCGGAAGCGACCGAGGTCGTGGTCCGGGCCGAGTCCGGCACCCAGCACCCCACCGTGATCACCGCCCTGCTCCAAGGCAGGATCGATACCCGCAAGGCACACACGCTGCTGCGCTGCGCGTCCCGGCTGACGGTCACGGAACGCGCCGACGCGATCCGCCGGTTCCTGCCCCAGGCACCGGCACGAACATGGAAATGGCTACAGGCCCGGATGCTCGCGTTCGCGAAGAACCTGCACGGCGCCTCCGCGACCGCACAGGCCGAAGCACAACGCCGCAGCGTGCAGGTCGACCGGGCAGAGAACGACATGGGCTGGCTATCCGCGTACCTACCGGCCGTGGACGCCGCCGCCGTCTGGGGCGTCGTGGACGACATGGCCCACCAACTACGCCACGTCACGGGCGAGGAACGCACCCTGAGCCAGCTACGCGCCGACTCCCTGACCGGGATCATCACCGGCCGCCTCCTACCCGCCGACCGATACACCAACCCCGACACCACCGACACAACCGGCTCCGACACAACCGGCTCCGGCACAACCGGCTCCGGCACAACCGGCTCCGGCACCGCAACTGACACGGCGACGGCGACCGGCCCCACGACCACTGCAGACGTAGGGAGCACCACGGACACACAGACCGGAGCAGAGGACGGATCGACGCGGGTCTGCACCTGCGGTGGCCGCCCGTCCGTGCAGGAAGTGGTGCAGGAGATCGTGCGACCGGTACGGATCATCCCGACCCGCCCCGTCGTCCGAGTCACGATCCCCGCCACCGCACTGCTCGGCCTGGACAACACCCCCGGGCACCTCACCGGCTTCGGGCCCATCCCCGCCGAGACCGCACGGATCATCGCGACCGACGCGACCTGGCAACGCCTGCTGACCGACCCCGCCACCGGGATCCTCCGGGACTACTCCACCACCACCTACCAACCCGGCAAGACCCTGCGCGGCGCGATCGAGGCCAGGGATGCCACGTGCACCTTTCCCTGCTGCGACACCCCGGCCGAGCGGTGCGACCTGGACCACATCCAACCCTTCGACCACCACCACAACGACGCAAAAGACACCAGCAACCGCAAGAACACCCTGGGGAGCGCGACCACCGGGCGGGGACAGACCAATGCCCACAACCTGCACGCCCTGTGCCGCAAGCACCACCTCCTCAAGACCCACGCCGGCTGGAACATCGTCCGCGACCCGCACACCGGGATGACGACCTGGACCACACCCACCGGCCGCACCCACACCCGACCACCCACCGTGCTCGACACCCACATCGACCTCGACGAGATCGACCCCGACACCAGCCACGACCTGTCCCTCCGCGCCCTGACCGGACAACGCCTACCCCGCACCTACGCCACCACCGAACCGGGCTCTGTACCGAACCACCCGACCGACTCGGCGAGCCCGACCGGCTCAACGGCCCACGCCCACCCAGACGCACCACCCTTCTGATCCGTAGATGCGTCCGGACTCGGGCGGCTCGACCGCCGCTACCCACGCGACGGGCCGAGCTCAATCCGACGAGCCACCGTTCTGAGCGAGCAGCGGCCTCAGCGCGTCGAGCTGCCCGGCACCAGCTCGGTGGGCAGCGTGACCTTGGTGACCTGTCCGGCCTCGCGGATCTGGGCGAGGACGAGGTCCACCGCCTCGTGCCCCATGCGCGACTCGTCCTGCCGGATGTGGGTGAACCGGTAGCGCGCCTTGTCGTAGAACGCGTCCGGGTGGTCGAAGCAGACGATGCCGAGGTCACCGGGGACGGTCCGCCCGGCCCGCTGCGCGGCCTCGCGCAGCAGGACGGCGATGTTGTACTCGGTCGCGACCAGGCCCGTCAGGTCGGGGTTGGTCGCGAGGAACTTCTCGAGCTCGGCGATGTCGTCGTCGGGCGCGACGCCGCTGCCCGGGACCGTGGAACGGACCTGGCGGAACTGGTGCGCCGGGTCGAACGGGATGTGGCGGGTCGCGTGCGCGGCGACGACGCCGTCGAGCCGGTCCTGCACCGTCGAGACGGTGCTCGACGCCGACACCAGGCCGACGTGGTCGTATCCGGAGGCGAAGAGGACGTCGGCGGCCTGGCGGCCCGCGGAGACGTTGTCGGAGCAGACCGACGACACCGGGACGCCGTCGAACACGCGGTCCACGATGGCTACCGGGAACGACTGGGTGATCAGCTCGAGCACCGCCGGGGGCACGTACTGCGACGAGCTCGGCTCGAGGATCAGCCCCTGGACGCCGTCGGCGACCAGCGCCCGCACCATGTCGTCCTCCGCCTCGCGGTTGCCGAGGCTCCGCTTGACGACGAGGTTCGCGACGGTGCTGGACGCGTCGAGCAGCCCGGCCAGCACCCGCGTGCCGAAGGTGTCGTCGAAGTCGGTCAGCACGCAGCCGATCAGCGGGGTGGGTCCGCTCCCGGTGCTGACGGCGTTCGTGGCGGTCTCGCTGACGACGACGGTGCCCAGCCGGGGCCGGCGGGTGATGTAGCCGTCGGCGCGCAGCAGGTCCATCGCCCGCTTGAGCGTGATGGCGCTGACCCCGAGCTGCCTGGTCAGCTCCGCCTCTGCGGGCATCCGGTCGCCGACACCGTAGGTGCCCGCATGGATGGCGTCACGGAGCTTCTCGTACACCTCGAGGTAGAGCGGCTGGCTCACTGATGCCCCTTCACCGATCGGACGTGGCCAATCAGTATGACCAATGGTTCCGCTGAATCCAGCATGGCCCACCGTATGCGGCGGGTCATCACCGCGCCTCGAGCGACGCGCGCAGCTCGAGCGCCATGACCGCGCTCAGCTGGGTCGAGTAGAACACCGGCAGCTCGGCCGGACGGCGCCAGTCACCGCCCGCCAGCAGGTACCCGTCCCGCAGGCTCGTCTCCCACAGCCGGTCGGTGCTCGTACGGACGAACTCGACCAGCGGGCCGGCGTCGGGCGACGTCGTGCCGAGCCGGCCCAGGAGCGTGCCCAGGTAGCGGTAGAGCACCCCCTTGAACAGACCCTCGTCTCCCCCGCCGCCCTCGCTGCCGACGACGCCGTCCGGCGCGAGCTCGCGCAGCGCCGTCGTGGCGGTGCGCAGCGCGCGGGCGATGAGCTCCGGTTCGTGCACCACCGCGTCGAGCGCCACCGCCGCCCCGATGTACAGGCCCTGGTTGTACGTGAAGCGCCACTGCGTGTCGACGCGGCCGTCGCCCTCGCGGTTGATGCCGTCCTCGACGAACCCGTCGGGCCCCACGAGCGTCGCGGCGATCCAGTCGAACGCCGCGGTGCCGTGGTCCAGGTACCGCGGGTCGGGGTCGTGCTGGTGCAGGCGGGCGGACAGGATGACGAACGGCCCGTTGGCCGGCGTGTTCTTGTAGTACAGCTGCTGCTTGCGCCACGCCACGCTCGCACCCAGCGTCTCGTTCCACCCGTGCTCGACGACGTGCTCCCAGAGGGCGCGGGCGTCGTCCAGGGGCTGCTGGCGCCCGGTGGCACGCGCCAGCCGTTCCAGGGCCAGCGCGTACCAGAGCATGTCGTCGAAGTAGTCGTTGAACAGGGACCCGTCGTTGCGAGCGCGCAGGTTGGCGCTCGTCGCCTCCGCCGCCGTCAGCCACACGTTGTCCCCGGTGCGCTCGAACGCGTCGAGGCGCACGTCGATGACGTGGGCGAGCCACCAGTAGTTGAACGTCGAGTTGTCCCCGACCGGGTAGGTGTTGTCGAGCAGCTGCGGCTCGGCAGTGCCGAAGAAGTGGTCGAGACTGCGCTGCGCCAGGTCGGCGCGGTCCGGCCAGGGGTTCGGGGTCGTCATGTGGCTCCTTGGGTCACTGCGGGGTCGGTGTCACTGCGGGGTCCGGGTCACTGCGCGTTGTCGGCGAGGATGCGGTCGCCGAGCTCCTGGGCCTCGGCCAGCGCCGTCCGCGCGTCGGTCTCGCCGCCGAGAAACTTCTCCAGCGCGGGGATGAGCGCCTTGCCCTCGACGTCGGAGGCGCCGGGGATGTTGGAGCGCACCTCGGCGTACTCCATGGTCTCGATGAAGGCCTGGTACCGGTCGTCCTCGGTGAAGTACGGGTCGTTCGCGGCCTCGATGTTCGCGGGGATCCAGCCGGAGATCTTCGCGAAGTCGACGCCGTTGGCCGGCTGCGTGGTCCACCACTTCATGAACTCCCAGGCCCCGTCGGGGTTCTCGGCGCCCTCCGGGATGACCAGGCCGAACCCGCCCATGCCCGCGCCCTGGTCGCCGTCCGGGCCCACCGGCGGCTGCACGATGCCGTAGTCCACGTCGGCCTCGTCCAGCGCGGTCAGCGCCCACGGCCCGTCGTACTTGATCGCCAGCTTGCCCTCGGCGAACGAGTCGACGCCCTCGCCGAAGCCGGGCTCGTACACGCCCGCGTCCAGCAGGCTCTGCCAGAACTCGAGCACCTCGAGGCCTTCCGGGTTGTTGAACGCGGTGGTGGCGCCGTCGTCGCTGAACATCTGGCCGCCCGCCTGCTTGAGCCAGATGTTGAACAGGCCCGGGTCGTCCAGCGCGAAACCGGCGACGCTCAGCTTGTCGCCGTCACGCTGGGTGGCGGCCTCGGCGGCGGCCTTGAGCCCGTCCCAGTCGGTCGGCGGCTCGACGCCCGCCTCCCCCAGGAGGTCGGTGTTGTAGAAGAGGGACCGGTTGTCCACCAGCAGCGGCAGGCCGTAGGTCCCGCCGTCGACGACGAGCTCGCCCATCGCCTGGTCGTAGAACTGCGCGGTGTCGACGCCGTCGGCCTCGATGTACTCGTCGAGCGGCGCCAGCGCGTTCTTGGGCACGTACAGCGGGGTGTTGTAGCGGTCCCACAGGACGACGTCGGGCACGCTGCCGGACGCGAGCGCCGTGAGCAGCTTCTCCTCGACGAGCTCCTGGCCCACGTACTTGACCTCGTACTCGTCCTGGGACTCGTTGAAGGCGTCCGCCTGCGCCTGGAGCTGCTTGGCCTGGTCCCCGGACCAGGAGCCCCAGAAGGTGACCTCCTCCGGGCCGCCGCCCGAACCGCCGTCGGCCGCGGCGCCGCAGGCGCTCAGGGTCCCGGCCAGTACCGCCGCCGCGGCGAGTGCCCCGGCCATTCGTGTCGCACGCTTCATGACGCTGCTCCTTTGCAGAGTTTCTCGGACGTTCATTTCGTCCCCGTGTGGGCGAAGTTCTCGATGATGTAGCGCTGGGCGAAGATGAAGACGACCAGCACGGGCAGGCTCGCGAGGATCGTGCCGGCGAGCAGCGGCCCGTACTGCGTCTGGTACTCGTTGACGTATCCGGCCAGGCCGACCTGGACGGTGAGCATCTCCGGGTCGTTGAGGGCGATCAGCGGCCACAGGAAGCTGTTCCAGCCGGCCTGGAACGTGAGCACGCCGAGCACGGCCAGGCCGGCCTTGGCCAGCGGCAGGTAGATGTTCCAGAAGATGCGGAACTCGCTCGCGCCGTCGATGCGGGCGGCGTCGCCGAGCTCGTCGGGCAGCGCCTGGAAGAACTGCCGCATGAAGAAGACGGCGAACGGTCCGGCGGCGAACGGGATGAGCACGGCGCCGTAGCTGTTGATGAAGCCCGCGCCGCCCTCGCCGAAGAGGTCGTTCCCGCCGACCAGCGGGAACCGGCGCAGCACCAGGAAGGTGGGGACCATGGTGATGATGCCCGGCACCATCATCGAGCCGAGGAACAGCGAGAAGACCACGCCGCGGCCGCGGAAGCTCAGCTTGGCCAGCGCGTACCCGGCCAGGCCGCCGAAGAACAGGTTGGTGGCGACCCCGCCGAGCGCGATGATCGCCGAGTTTGCCAGGTACTGCCCGAACGGGCCGTCGGTGAACAGGGTCACGTAGTTGGCGAGCGTCGGGTTCTCGGGGGCGAGCTGCAGGTAGGACGAGAGGATCTCGCCCTCCGGCTTGAGCGACGTCGACAGGGTCCAGACCAGCGGCATCACCGTGGTGAGGCTGATCAGCACCACCGCGAGCGTCCACACGGACCGGCCGAGCACCCTGCGGGCCTGCGCGCTCATCGGTCCCGCTCCCGTCCGGTGGCACGGGCGTTGGCGACCGAGAACACGAGGATGACGAGGAACAGCACGAACGAGAGCGCCGAGGCGTAGCCCATCTCCAGGCGGCCGAACCCGCGGTCGTAGATGTAGTAGACGAGGGTCAGCGTCGAGTTGCCCGGCCCGCCCTTGGTGAGCACGTACGCCTGGTCGAACACCTGGAAGGCGGCGATCAGGAGCAGCGTGAGGATGAGGAACGTGGCCCGCGAGATGGACGGCAGCGTGACGTGCCAGAAGACGCGGAACGCCCCGGCGCCGTCGACCCGGGCCGCGTCGACGAGCTCGCCCGGCACGCCCTGGAGCGCGCCGAGGTAGATGATCATGTTGGCGCCGAACCCGGCCCAGACGCTCATCATGACGATGGCGATCATCGCCCAGCGGGACTCGTACAGCCACGCCGGACCGTCGATGCCGAACCAGCCGAGCACCACGTTGAGCAGGCCGTACTGCGGGTTGAGCAGCCAGAACCAGATGGCCGCGGTGGCGACCGTCGAGGAAACCACCGGGATGTAGAACAGCGTGCGGAACACGCGCGAGGTGCGGCTGCTGCGGTTGAGCAGCAACGCGGTGCCGAGCGCGACCAGGACCCCGGCCGGCACGTACAGCACGGTGTAGAGCGCGGTGTTGCGCACGGCCACCCAGAAGATCGGGTCGTCGACGATGCGCGCGTAGTTGGCCAGGCCCACCCACTCGAAGTCGCCGATCACCGCGTAGTCGGTGAGGCTCAGGCCGATCGCCATGACGACCGGCAGCAGCAGGAAGACCGCGAACAGCGCCACCGGCACGGCGAGGAAGATCCACGCGCTGATGGTCTGCTGACGGCGGGTGCCGCTCACGGCGGCGCTCATCGCGGACGCCGGTACGTGCGCAGCCCGGCGGTCTCCAGCGCGAGCTCGCAGAACATCGCGTTCGCCCAGGAGAACCACTCGCGCGTGTAGACGGCGGGGTCGTCCACGTGGAAGGACTCGTGGACCGCGCCCGTCCCGGCGTCCGTCGCCAGGATCAGGTCCAGCAGCTCCCGGCGCTCGTCCGGGTCCGTGCTGGTCAGCCCCTGGATCGCGAGCGCGATGGGCCAGACGTGCCGCTCCGGCGTGTGCGGGCTGCCGATCCCGGACGCCGGCGAACCGCTGTAGTAGTAAGGGTTCGCGTCGCTGAGGATCATCGCGCGGGTCGCGGTGTAGAGCGGGTCGTCGGCGGCGCACCAGCCCAGCAGCGGCAGGGACAGCAGGCTCGGCGAGTTGCCGTCGTCGGCCAGGAGCGCTCCCCCGCGCCCGTCGACCTCGTACGCGTACACCGGCTCGCCCGACGGCCCGGGGACGACGCCGTGCACCCGGATGCCGCGCTCGATGTCCGCGCGCAGGACAGCTGCGTCGCCGGCCAGGACGGCGTCGTGCAGCACCTCGGTCGCCAGCGTGGCGAGGTAGCCGAGGGTCACTACCGCGAACGCGTTGCCCGGCACGTTGTAGCCGTAGCGGCACGCGTCGTCGCTGGGCCGGAAGCCCGCCCACGTCATGCCCGTGAACGCGACCTCGGGGCCGCGCCCGGCCCGCACCAGGGTGTCGGACGGCGGGCAGTCGGTCCGCTCGAACGCGTACGGGGACGTCTCGTGCCGCTGCTCGGTACGCCACAGGTCGACGACGGTGCGCGCCACCTCGCCGAACCGCGCCAGGTGGTCGGTGCGACCGGTGATCCGCCACAGGTCGTAGGCGAGCTGCACTGGGTAGGCGAGAGAGTCGATCTCGTACTTGCGCTCCCACACCCACGGCGACTGGCCGGTGCCGGGCTCTCCCGTGCGGTCGCGGTGCCCGGCCCCGGTCGGGCCGTCGTTGAACGCGTTGGCGTAGGGGTCGTGCAGGATCGAGTCCTGCTGCCGCCGCGAGACGGCCGCGATCGTGTCCGCGAGCCGGGGGTCGGCGCCCGCGAGGTGCAGGAACGGGGCGAGCTGCGTCGTGGAGTCCCGGAGCCACATCGCCGGGATGTCGCCGGTGATCACGAAGGCCGTGCCGTCCGGGTGCGGGGTGATGGTCCGGGCGAGCGTGTCCGCCATGCAGCGCTCGACGGCGTCGGCCACCCGGTCGCCGAGCCGGTCGGCCACCGCGGCGACGAGGTCCGCGAGGACGTCCGGGTCGTACAGGGCCTCGTGCGGGGCCTCGTGCGGGAAAGGTGTGCTGGTCATGATCCTGCTTCCGTGGTGCTGCGACCGGTGTCGCCGAGCGTGTAGCGCAGGGTGACGTGGTCGAGGTCGAGGTGGCTCGCGCCGCCCTGGCCCTTCGTGAGAGCGATGGAGACCGTGTTGCGGCCTGCCTTCAGCTCGACGCCGGGCACCGTGACCGTCTCCCACACGCCCCACGAGCCCGTACCCGGGAACGGCTGGTTCCCGACGCGCGACCCGTTGACCAGCACGTTCCGCGCCGCGTCACCGGCCCCCGCCGCGTAGCGCAGGGTGAGGTCGTAGGCGCCGGGCCTGGTCACGGTGACGGGCAGGTCGATCCGCTGGCTGCGAGCGTCGCGGCCCGCGACGTAGCCCGTCCCCGTGAAGCCGGGCCGGGTGGTCTCGACGCGGACGCCGCTCAGGCGCCCGGACTCGGCCTCCACCTGCCGGGAGACCGTCATCCGGTCGAGGTTCAGGTAGTTCGCGCTCCCCGCGGCCGACGAGTACTCGACGGTCACGGTGTTGTGGCCGGCGCCGAGGCGGACGCCGTCGAGCACCACCTCGGACCAGCTGGACCAGGCGCCCGTGCCGGGGAAGGTCAGCGTGTCGGCCACGGGGATGCCGTCGACCAGCACGCGGCGTACGGCGTCGCCGGCTGCCGCGGCGTAGCGGAACCTGAGCTGGTGCGGCCCTCCGGAGGCGGTGACGACGTCAAACGTCACCGCCTGCCCGTCGGCGTTCCAGCCCGCGAGGTAGCCGCGGCCGAGGAAGCCCGGCTGGCTGCTCTCCGCGCCGAAGCCGACGGCGCGGCCGTTCTCGGCGTCGTGGATGCCGGTGCCCGGCTGGGGACCGGACCACCGGTTCGGCGTGACCAACTGGAGCCCGGACACGGCGGCGGCCGCCGTCAGGCTCTGCAGCGGCTCGGCGCCGGTCGGGGCCGACCAGTTCGGGCCCATGAGGTCGTCGGACGGACGGCGGTGCGACCACGCCTGGGTCACGTTCGCCTGGAGCATGGGCAGGTACTGGTCCTGGCCGTGCTCGTTCACCAGGGTCATGAGGGTGCGCACCAGGACCGGCTTGAACCCGCCGCCGTCGTTGATCCCCTCGGAGACGAAGGTGCCGCCGTTCGTCAGGTGCTCGGTCGACCAGTCGGCGGCGGCCGTCGCCTTGTCGAGGTACGTGTCGTCGCCGGTCACCGACGCCAGCTGCGCGGCCGCGCCGATGTAGGTGCCGAAGTTGTAGGTGAAGTCCCATTTCACGAGCCGCGCGGGGTCGCCCTCGAAGTGGTCGTAGACGTGGCCGTCCTCGTGCAGGTGGCTGTCCACCCAGTCGAAGAGGGTCTCCGCGGCGGCGAGGTAGTGGGCGTCGCCGGTGGCCTCGTAGAGCCACGCCGCCGTCCAGGCAGCGGTCGCGTTGGTCGCCACGTTCTTCTGGTCGCGCACCGACTTGCGCCACCAGATGCCGCCGCCGTAGGTGTCGTCCTGGTCGGCCCAGATGGTGGCGAACAGGTCCTCGGCGCAGTCGAGGTAGCGGTCCTCGCCGGTGATCTCGTAGGCGCGGACGCAGCCCTTGGCCCACCAGCCCTGGTCGTCGTTGAAGTCGTTCTCGAAGGACGGGTAGTACGCGACGAACCCGTCGTAGACGTCGTCGAGCATCTCGCGGTACCGCTCGTCACCGGTGCGCTCGTAGGCGTCCATCACCAGGTCCCAGAGCTGCGCCTCCCACCAGAAGTCGGTGTACAGGCCCTCCTCGGGTCCGTGCGCGTGCTCCTCGTGGATCTGGCGGTCGCTGTAGGTGAAGAAGTAGTTCCGGGACGGGTCCCAGAACGTCTCCACGAAGGCGTCCATCGCCGCGTCCGCGTCGCGGTGGGTCGCGGCGGTCGCCGGCGCCGCTGCGCCGACCGCACCGCCGAAGGTGCCGAGTGCGAGGGCGGCCGCCGTCAGCGTCGCCGTAAAGCTCTTCCAGCTCATGGTCCGAACTCCATCGTCCGTCGTCCGCTCGGTCCTGCCGTCGTTGGCCTGACCCTGTAGCGGAGCGTAGGAGCACGATTACCTCCATGTCAACGTATTGCAATAGGTGTAATAACGGGAAGGTGTCCGCGGGTAGCCTGCCCGTGAACCGCCGCTCGACGAGAGGACCAGCCATGACGCGTGACCTGGAGGGCCGCACCGCCGTGGTCACCGGCGCCGCCCGGGGTATCGGCGCCGCCACCGCGCGGCGGCTCGCCGAGGAGGGTGCCCGGCTCCTCCTCCTGGACGTCTCCCCCACGGTGCTCGACCTCCGCGACGAGCTGCGCGACGCCGGCCACGTCGCCGCCGCGTCCGTGACGGACGTCGCCGACGAGGCCGCCTGGGCCGACGCCGCCGACGCCTGCCGGGCGGAGCTGGGCCGGCCGCAGATCCTGGTGCACAACGCGTACGCCACCACGATCGCGTCCCTCGAGGACACGCCGCTGGACAGCTGGGAGCACCAGCTCCGGGTCTCGCTCACGGGCGCCTACCTCGGGACGCGTGAGCTGCTGCCCGACCTGACGGCGTCCGGGCGGGGCGCGATAGTCATGGTCTCGTCGGTCCACGCGCGCTTCGGGCTGCCGGGCCGGGCCGCCTATGCCTCGGCGAAGGCGGGGATGACCGGGCTCGCCCGGCAGCTCGCCGCCGAGTACGCCCCCGCGGTGCGGGTCAACAGCGTGCTGCCCGGCCCGGTTCTCACGCCGCACTGGGACGGCACGAGCGAGGCGGACCGGGCGAGCGCGGCGGGCGCGACCGCCCTCGGACGCCTGGGCCGGGCGTCCGAGGTGGCCGATGCGATCACGTATCTCTGCTCCGACCGGGCGTCGTACGTCACCGGGGTCGAGCTGCCGGTCGACGGCGGCTGGAGCATCACCAAGGACTCCGCCTAGACCGGCACTGCTAGACCGGTACCGCTAGACCCGCACCACCCGCCGGGAGTTGAGCCCGTCGAGCGCCTCCCGCAGGCGTTCCCTCGCGGCGGGTGACAGCCGCACCAGCTCGTCGTCCAGGGTGCGCTGGTCGGTCCACTCCTTGAGGGAGCGCAGGGTTCCGCCCCACTCCGCACCGAGCGCGTCGACGGCGGCCAGCACGGCCTCGTAGGCCTCCGGGTCGTCGGCGATCTCGCCGAGCGTCGAGCCCAGCGTGACGGCCCGCGGCTCCACCCGCTCGCGCGGGTCGGGAACCGTCCACTCGTGGTGGCCGGAGCCGACCTCGGTCTCGTCTCCGCCGGGCAGCACCACCACCGCAGTGGTGTTCGGCGGCACGACCGCGCGCACGACCAGCTGCCCGTCCTGGGCCGTCCAGCCCGCCTCGGCCATGCCGTAGGCCGTCTCGAACCGGGCGGCGGCCCGGTCCAGACCCGCGATCGGCACAGGCGCCACTCGCAGCCTGCGGTAGCCGTGCGTGCCCGGGGCCAGGCCGGCGACCGTGCGGTGCAGCCAGTCGGCGACCGCGCCGAAGGCGTAGTGGTTGAACGACGTCATCTCGCCCGGGTTGATGCTGCCGTCCGGCAGCATGCTGTCCCACCGCTCCCAGATCGTCGTGGCCCCCATCGTCACGGCGTACAGCCAGGACGGCACGCCCGTCTGCAGCAGCAGGCGCGCCGCGACGTCGGCATGGCCGGTCTCCGTGAGCGCGTCCTGGATAATGGGCGTACCCACGAACCCGGTGCCGATGCGGTACCCGGCCCGGCGCACCAGCCAGGCGAGCCGGTCGCCCATCGCCGCCCGAGTCGCCTCGTCCACGAGGTCGAACGTGATCGCCAGCGCGTATGCCGTCTGCGCGTCGGAGACCACCCGCCCGGCCGGCGTCGTGTACTCGCGGACCCACGCCTGCCGGGCCCGCTCCGTGAGGTCGCCGTACCGCGCGGCGGCATCGGGGTCGCCGAGCTCGCGCGCGGCGGCGGTGACGAGCTGGAGCGAGCGCACCAGGTAGGCGCTCGCGACGATGTCGGGATCGGCCTTCGCGCCCGCCGGGTCGTCCGGCGGCGCGTCCGGGTCGAGCCAGTCCCCGAACTGGAACATGCCCTCCCACAGCAGGCGTTCGCCGGCCACGGCCAGCAGCGCGTCGGCCCAGGCCCGCATGCTCGGGTACTGCTCGGCCAGGGCCCGCCGGTCGGCGAACCGTTCCAGCAGGGTGGTCGGCACGACGGTCGCGGCGTCACCCCACGCGGCGGCCGGCTTCGCCCCGAAGGGCAGCACCATGGGCACGACGATCGGGCAGACGCCGTCGCGCGCGGCCTGCTCGGCGGCGACGTCGCGCAGCCACGAGGCGAGGAAGGCGTCGCTGTCGAACAGGTAGCTCGCCGTCGGGCCGAAGACCTGGATGTCGCCGGTCCAGCCGAGGCGCTCGTCGCGCTGCGGGCAGTCCGTCGGCAGCGACACGAAGTTGCCGCGCATGCCCCAGACCACGTTCTCGTGCAGCCGGTTGACCCGCTCGTCCGAGCACTCGAACCAGCCCGTGCGGCGCATGTCGCTGCTGATGACGACGGCGGTGACCGCCTCCCGCGCCGCGGTGAGGTCCAGCTCGCCCGGCCAGCCGTCGACCTCGGCGTACCGGAACCCGTGGAAGGTGAACTCGGGCTCGAAGACGTCGTCGCCCCCGGAGAGCACCAGGTGGTCGGTGGCGGCCGCGGCCCGCAGCGGCCGGACGCCGAGCTCCCCGTGTTCCAGCACCTCGGCGTGCCGCAGAGTGACCACCCGGCCGCTCTCCCCCGCGACCCGCACGCGGAGCCTGCCCACGAGGTTCTGCCCGAAGTCCAGCACCGTCCGCCCGGACGGCGTGGTGATGACGTCCTGGACCGCGAGCTCGTCGACCCGGCGTACGGGCTCGGCGATCGCGGGCTCGGGCACCGCATCCGGTTCGTCCGCCGGCGTGTGCACCTGGACGGCGGGCCACGCCGAGTCGTCGAAGCCGGGCAGGCTCCAGCCCGGTACGGCGCGGCGGGCGTCGATCCGCTCGCCCGCGTAGATGCCGCTCGTCACCACGGGCCCGGTCGCGGCGCCGCGCCAGTCCGGCCCGGTGGTGAGCACCCTGGTGGTCCCGTCGGTCAGCACCACGTGCAGCTGCACCGCGACGGCGGGCTGCTCCCCGTAGAACGGCTTGGCCGCGCCGTGGAACCCGAACCGCTCGGTCCACCAGCCGCCGGCCAGCCGCACCCCCACGGCATTCGCCCCCGATCGCAGGAGGGCCGTGACGTCGGTCGCCTCGTGCACGAGACGGTGCTGGTAGGCCGTCCAGCCCGGCTTGAGGACAGCGTCGTCGACGTCCTGCCCGTTGATCTCCACCTGGTAGACGCCGTGGGCGGACGCGTAGAGGGTGGCGTGGGCGACCTCTGCGCCGAGGTCGAGCTCGGTGCGCAGGAGGCCGGGCACCGCGACCTCGGCAGGGTCGGCGAGCCCCACGAACGGCGCTACCCACTCGCCGTCGGCCAGGAACACCGAGCGCACGGTGACCGGGGCGCTCCAGGGCGACACCGCGCCGTCGACGCCCGTGACCCGCACCTCCAGCGTGTGCCGGGCGTGCGACAGCAGCGGGTCGAACGGCCAGGCGACGAACCGGGACTCGTCGGTGTCCAGGCGCGCCACCCGCTCGCCGGCGCGTCCGCCGTCGAGCCGCACCTCGGCGCCCGCCTGCCACCAGCCGGGAACGGTGGACTCCACGGTCCAGCTCAGACGTGGAGCGGGGTTGTCGGCGAAGTCGCCGTCGGTGCGGCGCTCGACGCGCAGCCGGCCGACCGACGTCGGGGATTCGTTGTTCACAGGTGAGCCTTTCAGCCTTTGACCGCGCCGGACGTCATGCCGGCGACGATCTGGCGGTTGAAGAAGATGTACATGACCAGGGGCGGGACGGTGATCAGCAGGATGTCCATGAACAGCAGGTTGAACTGGCTGACCATCTGGCTCTGGAAGTTGTAGAGCGTGAGCTGGACCGTGGCGTTCTCGTCCCCCGGCAGGAAGTACAGGGGGTTGGTGAAGTCGTTGAACACGGCGACCGCCTGCACCACGACGACGGTGATGATCACCGGCCGTAGGAGCGGCAGGATCACGGAGAAGAAGAGCCGCAGTGGCCCCGCTCCGTCGATGACCGCCGCCTCGTCCAGCTCGCGCGGGATGGTCGCGACGAACGCGCGGAACAGCAGGACGCAGAACGACAGCCCGAACGTCGCCTCGATGAGGATGAGGCCGGGCATCGTCTTGAACAGCCCCAGCCGCTGCAGCACCCAGATCGTGGGGACGACGGCGGGCGGCACGATCAGGCCCGCCAGCACGAAGAAGTTCACGACGGGGTTGAGCCGGGAGCGACGGCGCTGCAGCAGGTAGCCGACCATCGCCGCGAGGATCACCATGATCACGACGCTGACGACCGTGAGCACGGTGCTGTTCACGAAGGCCCGCACGACCACCCCGTCGCGCGTGGCGAGCACCTCGGCGAGGTTCTCGCCGAACGCCCAGTCCTTGGGCCAGGAGAACTCCAGCCGCGAGGCGTCCGACGCGTCCTTGGCCGCCGTGAGGAAGATGAACGCGAACGGGACGAGGAAGACCACCACGGACGCGAGGATGGCGACGACGCCCGCGGCCAAGGAGCCGGCTCTGGATCCGGTGCGCCTCATCGGTCGACCTCCTTCCGGTTGAGCAGCATCGAGACCGGCACCATGACCGCCGTCACGACCAGGAAGAGGATCACGTTGCCCGCGGTGGACAGCCCGTAGAAACCCGCCTGGTACTGCTTGTAGATGACCGACCCGATGACGTCGCTGGTGAAGCCCGGCCCGCCGCCCGTGGTCGCCCAGATCAGGTCGAACGACCGCAGCCCGCCGATGAGCGACAGGATGATGACGGTCGCCGTGGCCGGCTGGACCAGCGGCAGCGTGATCGAGCGGAACTGCTGCCAGCGGCTCGCGCCGTCGACCCGCGCGGCCTCGTAGTACTCCTGCGGGATGGCGACGATGCCCGCGATGTAGATGAGCGTCGCGATGCCGAGCCCCTTCCAGACGTCGACGGCGGCGATCGTGAGCAGCGCCTGGTTCGGGTCGGTGAACCACCCGGGTCCCTCGATGCCGAACGCGGCGAGCATCGTGTTGACGACGCCGTCGAATGGGTCGAGCAGCGCCTTGAACGTGATGCCGACGCCGATGGTGGACACGAGCACCGGGAAGAACACGACCGACCGCAGGTACCCGCGACCCACGAGCTGCGAGGTGAGCAGCACGGCCAGCGCGAGCCCGAGCACCACCTTGGCGCCCGACGTCACGAAGCCGTAGACCAGCGTGTTCACGAAACCCTGCGAGAGCTGTGGCTCCGAGAAGAACTGGACGTAGTTCTCCAGGCCGATGAACTCCGTGTCGAACAGGGTCCAGCGCGTGAGGCTGAACCAGAACGACGCGAACGTCGGCACTGCGAAGAACACCAGGTAGAGCGCAGCGGCCGGCAGGTAGAACCACGACGGGTAGATGCTGCGCTGGGTGGCCGAGGTGGAGCCCGCCGCTACCGTCCCTCGCCTCATCCCTCGCCTACCATCCCTCGAGGCCGAGCTGCTTGGCCTGGTTCTCGACGTCCTGGTCGTAGAACGCCGCGGCGTCCTCCGCGCTGCGGATGCCCGACCCGACCTCGACCGTCACCTTCTCCAGGTTCGGGCCCTTGACCGGTGAGAGGAACTCCAGCGCGTTCGCCGTCCTGCCCTCGTCGAAGTACGCCTGGATGTCGGCGAGCAGCGGCGGGGCGGAGTCCAGCACCTCGCACGTGCCCGCGTACGGGCCGGCGGGCGGCAGCATCTCGTTCTGGATCTCGCACCCGGCATCGCTGTTGGCGAACGCGACGAACGCCTTCGCCGCATCGAGCTCGGCGCCCTCGGTAGACCGCGGGACGTACAGCGCGTTCGGCTGCCAGATGGTCGCCCGGGTGTTCTCGGCCTCCTCGGCGGGCAGCGCGAAGAACCCGAGGTCGTCGACGCCGTCGGGCGTGTTCTGCATGACCGTCTGGATCACGTTCGACAGCATCGGGTAGTGCGCGCCCTCGCCCTCCGCGACCATCCGGGCGCCGTCCGGGAACGTCGCGGACGCGAAGTCCTCGTTGAAGAGCCCCGCCTCCGCGACCTCCTGCTGGTGCCGGAACCCCAGGAGGGCGGGCTCCTCGGCGTAGGAGCGCTGGTGCGCCGTGTACTGCTCCGCCCACTCGGGGTCGACGGCGAGCACGTTCGCGAAGTCGCCCAGCACGAAGAGCTGGCTCGTCCAGGTCTCGCCGTACGTCTGGACGACCGGCGCGACGCCGTCGCCCTCGGCGGCGATCGTCTCGTTGTTCGCCATGAACTCGTCCCAGGTCGTCGGGACGGTCAGCCCGAGCTCCTCGTAGAGCGGCTTGTTGTAGACGATGCCGCCAGCGAAGGACGCGCCCAGCGGTGCGCCGTAGGTGCCGTTCTCCGTGCTCACGACGGGGACGAACTCCTCGGTGAGCGAGCCGACCCACTCCTGGTCGCTCAGGTCGACGAGCGACGAGTCGGGGTTGAGCGCCTGGAGCAGGGAGCCGGAGTTGTAGAAGAACACGTCGGCCATCTCGCCGGTGGACAGCCGGGTCTTGATCAGGTTGTCCCCCTCGGTACCACCGGGGCGGATCTCCACCGTGACGGAGACGTCGGGGTTCTCGGCCTCGAACGCCGCGACCAGCGCGTCGGCGACCTCGGGGTTCGGCGCGTCGTTGGTCGTGAGAAAGGTGATCTCGGTGGTCCCGTCGGCCGCGCCGGACGAGGAGCAACCGGTGAGGGCGAGCAGCGGGACGGCCGCGGCGGCCAGTGCCGCGCCGGGCCGGCGGGGACGGCGATGACTGATGGACATCTCTCTACCTCCTTGTAGAGCGAAAGGATCGTAGAGCGATCTACACACTCAACGAATGAATCCTTTCAGCGCCCTCACGCTAGCGAGGGCCCCTGTAGAGTGTCAACCGGTCTACAGAATCGGGAACAGAGCCGTGACCCCAGCAGAACCCCGGCCCGACGGCGCCCGGGCGGGCAGCCCGCGGCCCTCGACGATCGAGGACGTCGCCCGCGAGGCCGGCGTCTCCCGGGCCGCGGTGTCCAAGGTGATCCGCAACGCGTACGGCGTCAGCGACCGGATGCGCACGCAGGTCGAGGCGGCGATCGAACGCCTCGGGTACCGGCCGCGCGTCGCCGCGCGCGCCATGCGCGGCGCGAGCTTCACGCTCGGGTTCGAGATCCCGCAGGTCGGCAACGACTTCCTCACGATGATCGTCGACGGCGCCACCGCGGCCCTCGCCGGCACCCCGTACCAGATGATCATCGCCCCGCTGGGCCGGGACCAGAAGGGCGACATGGCCATCAACAGCCTCGTGGACCGTCAGGTCGACGGCATCGTGGCCATCTCGCCGCGCGTCGACCCGGCCTGGATCGAACGCATCGCCGAACGCACTCCCGTCGTGATGATCGGGCGCCACGACCGGTCCGACCACTACGACACGATCACCGGCGACGACCGGTCGGGCGCCGAGCAGGTCATGTCGCACCTTCTCGACCAGGGCCACCGGCGGATCACCCACCTGACCATCCACCCGTCGCGCCCCGAGCCGCCGTGGGCCGGCCAGGCGGGCGACGAGCCGCACGTCATCCGCGCCGCCGTCTACCGCGAGCGCATGACGGCGCTCGGCCTGGAGCAGTCGGTGGTGCACACCCTGTTCGACGGGTCGGAGGCCCACGAGGCGACCCGCGCGCTCCTCGCCCTGCCCGAACGGCCGACGGCGATCTTCGCGGGCAACGACACCCTGGCGATCGGCGTGCTGAGCGCTGTCGCGGAGGCAGGACTCGACGAGCGCGACGTCTCGGTGGTCGGCTACGACAACATCCCGATCGCCGGCCATCCCCTGGTCTCGCTGAGCAGCGTCGACCAGAGCGGTGTGCTGATGGGACGCGAGGCGGCGCGCCTCCTCCTCGAACGGCTGGCGGGCCGCACCGAGGCCGTGCAGTCGCAGATCGAGGCGACCCTCCGCGAGCGCCGGTCGAGCGCTCCACCGCGGCGGGGCTAGCCAGGCTGGGCTAGCGCGGCGGGATCAGCACCGTGGGAAGCAGCACGGTGTGGATCTCGGCGACCAGCCCGTCGACGACCAGGAGCCGGATCAGCGCCACGGGATCGCCGTCCCGGGTGGCGACGACGGCCGTCCCGTCGTCGAGGGCCAGCGGCGCCAGCTCCCAGCCCGAGTGCGGGCCGAGGTAGCGCAGCGAGCCGGCTGCCACGCTCGCGGCGCCGGTGTCGGACCCGACGCGCTCGCCGCCGAGGGTCGCCCAGCCGGACACGTCCGGGTGCAGGACCTGGGCCAGGGCGTCGAGGTCTCCCCCGGCGCACGCGGCGACGAACCTCTCGACGACCTGCTGCAGCCCGGGGTCGACGGGTGGTGCGGCCGGCGCCGGGCCGGAGTCCCGGACCGCGCGCCGCGCCCGGCTGGCGAGCTGCCGGCACGCGGCGGGGCTGCGACCGACCAGCTCGGCGACGCTCTCGAACGGGATGCCGAACACGTCGTGCAGCAGGAAGGCCGCTCGCTCGCCCGGGGTGAGCCGGTCGAGCACCACCGCCAGGGCGCGCCGGATCTCGTCGTCGAGGGTGACGCGGTCGGCCGGGTCGGGCGTGTCGGCCGCGAGGTCGAGGCCCGGCGCCGCCGGGTCGTGGGGTGCGGAGAGGCGTCCGTGCGCCGAGCCGATCCGGTCCAGGGCGAGCCGGCGCACGACCACGACGAGCCAGCCCCGCAGGTCCCGGATCTGCGCGACGTCCTGCGCCGCGAGGCGGGCGAACGCGTCCTGCACCACGTCCTCGGCCTCGGTGCGGTCGGCGAGGATCCGGTGCGCGACGGCGAGCAGGTAGGAGCGGTCGTCGCGCGAGGCCGCTGCGACGCGGCGGGCCGCGGTGGGTTCGATCTCGGTCATGCACACACGACGATCCGGGCCGCTTCCGTGTGACGGCGCGGTGCGGCGGCGTGCCGGCGTCACACACCCGTCAGCTCGTTCGTCCTGTCCCGCACCGGACGCCTACCGCCGTCCGGACCGGACCGAACTCACTCCCCAAGGAGCATGATGCTGACCACCACCCTCTGGGCGGCGCAGGCCGTCCTCGCACTGTTCTTCCTGTTCGCGGGCCTGCCCAAGATCGTCGGCCGCGGTATCGACCGCTGGATCGGCTTCGACGACGTCCCCCGCCCGCTCACCGTGCTGATCGGGATCGCGGAGGTCGCCGCGCCCGTCGCGCTCGTCCTCCCGATGCTGCTCGGGCGCCTCGAGTGGACGACGCCGCTCGCCGCGGCCGGTCTCGCCGTCGTCACCCTGATGGCGAGCGGGTTCCACGTCCGGGCCGGCGAGTGGCTGCCCGCGCTCGAGACGGCCCTGTGGGCCGCGCTCGCCGGGGCCGTCGCGGTCGGCCGCTGGGGCCTCCTCGGCACCGGCCCGACCCTGGCGGCGGAGCTGCTGGTGCCCGTCATCGGGGTGCTCGTCGTGGCCCTGGTGGTCAACATCGTGGCGATCTTCCGGACACCGGCACCCGCACGCACCCCGGAGCCGGCGCTGCGGTGACGGCGACGACGGGCGCCCGGCCGGAATGCGACCGGCCGGGCGCCCGTTGGAGATGGACGTGAACTTCACGTACGGAACCCTCGTATGAGCGTCATCGACACGGCACCCGACTACGCGGTGCTCGACAACCCCGCATGGTCCGCCCTCACCGGCGCGCACGCGCACCTGGCGGAGGGCAACGACCTCGCCCGCCGGTACCCCGCCGACGTCTCGCCCTTCGCCGCCGTCCGGAGCTGGGACGACCCAGGTGTCTGGGACGCGGTGATCGAGCTCGTCGGGTACGACGCCGAGTTCCCCGGGCCGCCCGCGTCGGTCGCGCTGCCGCCCGGCTGGGTACGCGGCGAGCCCTTCCAGGGCGTGCAGCTCGTCGAGACCGAACGCCTGCACGGCCGGCCCGACGAGGAGGCGGTGCTCCTGGGCACCGCCGACGTCCCCGAGATGCTCGACCTCGTGGCGCGCGCCCAGCCCGGGCCGTTCCTGCCGCGCACCCACCTGCTGGGCCGGTACGTCGGGATCCGGCGCGACGGACGCCTCGCGGCCATGGCCGGCGAGCGCCTGCAGCCCGCCGGCTGGACCGAGATCAGCGCGGTCGCGACCGACGAGCGGTACCGCGGGCAGGGCCTGGCCACGCGCCTCGTGCTGGATGTCGTCCACCACATCCACGAGCGCGGCGCTCGCGCCATGATGCACGCCGCGGCGAGCAACACGCACGCGATCGGGCTCTACGAGCACCTGGGCTTCACGCTGCGTCAGCGCGTGGCGTTCGGCTCCGTGCGCACCCCGGTCAGTGGCTGACCGGCTCCTCCTTCTCCTGATCCTTCTTACGTGAGGGCAGGAGGTGGAGCACCGCGACCACGGCGGCGCCGACGACCAGGCCGACGATCGCCGAGCACAGCGTGTTGAAGAGCCAGCCGAGGGTGCCGCCGAGCGCGCCGGTGCCGTCGTGGATCTCCACCTCGAGGTGGTGCACCCACTCGTACGGTGCGGGGATCCAGCCGGTTCCGTCCGCGCCGAGGTTGACGAGCAGGATGTGGCCGCCGACCCAGAGCATGGCGATGGTGCCGACCACGGAGATCACAGCGAGCACCCGCGGCATGGCCAGGACGAGCCCGCGGCCGAACGCCTTGGCGAACCCGGACTCGTACTGGGCCAGCCGCAGTCCGACGTCGTCCATCTTCACGATGGCAGCGACGATGCCGTAGACGATGATCGTGATGACGAACGCCACCACCACGAGGATCAGGAGCCGGGACCAGAAGGCCTCGTCGGCCACCTCGGCGAGCGCGATCACCATGATCTCGGCCGACAGGATGAGGTCGGTGCGCACGGCGCCCGCGATCATCTTCTTCTCGGCCTCGGGGCTGATCTCGGTGGCCGGGACCTCGGCGTCGTGGTGGCCGGAGACCTTGTGCCAGATCTTCTCCGCACCCTCGTAGGCCAGGTAGGTGCCGCCGATCATGAGGATGATCGGCAGCAGCCACGGCAGGAACTGGCTCAGCAGCAGCGCGGCCGGGAGGATGAAGATCAGCTTGTTGCGGATCGAGCCCTTGGCGATCTTCCACACGATCGGCAGCTCACGCTTGGCCGCGACGCTGCGCAGGTACTGCGGCGTCACGGCGGTGTCGTCCACGACGACGCCCGCCGCCTTGGCCGTCGCGCGTCCGGCGGCGGCCCCGACGTCGTCGATCGAGGCCGCCGCCAGCTTCGCCAGCGCGGCAATGTCGTCCAGCAGTCCCATCAGGCCACCCACGGCGCCGCCCCCGTCTCCGAGCGATGTGTCGTCATGACCCGCAGCCTATGCAACTTGAGCCGATGAGCGGGCATGCGGTCCGGCGGGTCAGCCCTCCTCGCAGGTCACACGGGCGTCCGCCCAGTCGGCGTGGTCGAAGTTCTTGCCGTCGGTGCCCTCGTCGGCCACCAGGCGCAGGCGGCGCACGCCGGTGACGTCGACGTCGAGCGGGACGCCGCCGTCGTCGTTGGACAGCACCGGCGTCTCGGTCAGCAGGACGCCGTCGCCGTAGACGCGGAACCGCACCGAGCCGACGCCGGTGTCGCCCGGCTTGTTCAGGACCTCGTCGTCGATGCCGACCACCGCCCGGAACGCCGTGCACGTGCCACCGAGCCACGTGGTCAGCGAGCCGGTGGCGTGCATGCCGACGCCCTTGGCATAGGCGACCCCGGCGATGGTGATCGGCCGGCCGTCGTCGTCCGCGGCCTCGCCGTTGGACCGGTCGCGCTCGATCGGGCCGTAGCCGTTGGACTCCTCCAGCCAGTCGAGGTCGGAGACGTGCTGGTCGCCGGTCAGCGCGGGCGGCGTGACCCAGAGGGTGGCCTGGCTCGCCGCGGTGTAGCGCCCACCGACGGCCCGGTAGCCGACGTTGATCGGCACCTCGAACGTGCCGGTGGCCCCGTCGGCGGGCACCTGGACCTGCCAGGTCACCTCCGCGCTCCGGCCCGCGGCGAGGCGCGCGACCGTCTGCGTGCCCCGGTCGGCGGTCCAGCCGGCGGGCAGCTCCGGCGTCAGCCGCACGCTCGTGACGTCCCGGTCGGCCACGGTGAACGTGGCCCGGACCTCGACGGTGGCGCCCGGCTCGACGTCGGCCTCCGCCGGGTCGATCGCGAGCGTCGCGTCCGGCCGGTCCACGACGGGCTCCAGGCAGGACTCACGGTGCCGGGTCGCCTCGCACACGACCGCCACGAACCCGCCGTTGTTCGCCGTCGGGACCGAGAGGGTCTCCCCCGCCCCGGCCCGGACGGTGGTGTGCACGGTCGCCGAGCCGTTCGCGCCGTCGTCGGTCAGCAGGTCGACCAGCACCCGCTTGCCGCGCGTCAGACCCTCCAGCGGGAGCGCCAGCGGGTCGCCGGAGCCGGCGCGCAGACCGCCCACGAACCAGCGGTCCCCCGACCGGCGCGCCAGCACGGCGTCGCGGCCGGGCGTGCCGCTCAGCAGCCGCACCTCGTCCCAGGTGGTGGGGAGGTTCTGCAGGAACGGCATGGCGTTCGGCTCGGCCGCGTAGCCCTCGGGCTTGTCCGAGATGTGCTGCCAGCCCGACTCGTAGGCCACGCTCATCGCGACCTGCTGCGCCTTGGACGTCCTGTCGTTGTCGCGCGAGAACACCACGGGCGTGAAGTCCATCGACCCCACGACGTTGCGCGTGAACGGCACGACGAGGCTGCGCTCCGGGCTGATCCCGTTCTCCATGCCGCGCACGGACTCGTAGCTCATGATGTGCGGCCACGTGCGCTGCATGCCCGTGGGCAGCGCGGACCCGTGGAAGTTGATCATCAGCTCGTACCGCGCGGTGTCGCGGGCCACGTCGTCGTACCAGCGGTGGATCTCCTGCGAGTCGGAGTCCATGAAGTCGACCTTGATGCCGCTGACCCCCCACGACTTCAGGCGCGGCAACCACTCGTCGCGCTGCTCCTGCGTGCGCAGGTCGCGGCTGTGGAACCAGGCGATGACGTCCACGCCCTGCGTGTGGGCGTACCGCACGGTGCGCGGCACCCAGCTCGCGTTCCAGCCCTCGTCCAGCAGCACGTACTCCCAGCCGTTCCGCGCGGCCAGGTCGACGAAGTCGCGCTGCCGGGCCTCGTCGCGCGGGCTGTCCCAGTCGGTGAGCCAGCTCCAGCTCGACCGGCCCGGCTTGATCCAGTCGGTGCCCGGGTCCAGGGCGCTGGGCGTGGCCAGGTCGTCGACCAGGTTCGAGCCGACGACGGCGGGCAGGTCGCCGACGATCGCCACCCGCCACGGCGTCGACAGCGGCCCGGCCGCCGTGACCGGGCGCCCCTCGAACAGGTCGACGTCGTAGCGCAGCGACCCCGCCGTGTGCGTCAGGTGCGCGCCCGAGTAGTCGCCGTGCAGGTCAGCCTCGGTGACCAGCGCGTACCGGTCACCCTGCTGGAACAGCACCGGGAAGCCGACGCTGCCGCCGCCGTTGCCCGCGGCGGCCGTCGTGGTGGTCCACTCGGCCTCGTAGTTGACGGCGTACGAGCGCTGCATCCAGGCCGGCCCGTCCGACGCCGGCTCCCACGCGCCCGACTCGTCGTCCACCCGGTGCTCGCCCGCGCCGTCGAGCAGGTAGCGGTAGGCGACGCCGTCGCGGGACACCCGCACGGCGATCCCGAGGCGGGCGCCCGCGGCGTCCGCGAACGTGAAGACCGACTCCGTGTGGACGTAGGACCGCCGCACGCTCTTGCCGGTCGTCATGGTGTACGAGTCGGCGACCCTGCGGTCGCGCCGGTCCACGAACGTCAGGCCGGCGGTGAGGTCCCCGTCGCTGCCGCGCAGCCCCAGGCGCATGGCCGAGAGCACCGTGTCGCCGTCGGCGACGACGTCCAGCGCCACCTCGCCGGCGTCGTCGAGCCGCACGACGCCGTCCAGGGCCGAGCCGCGCGGGCCGTCCACCCGCCAGCTCGTGGTGTCGGCGGGGCCGCGGGCCGGGGCGGCGCTCGCGGGGCCGCCCCCGAGCACCAGCCCGCTCGCCACCAGCGCGACCGCCGACACCGCTGATACCAGGAGAAGTGCAGGACGGGGCGCAGCGAACAGCTTCACGAGGTCTCCCTTGACTCCGACGGGCGCCCGGTGCGCCGTCCGTCAGGTTAGGGAACACCCCAGACCGGGTCAATACCCTTATAGGGAATATGGGCAATATTGGGTCCGATATCGGGTCAGAACTACCTGCCCGGGCGGAGGTCCAGCCGGCGCAGAAGCTGGGCGTTGAGCGCGACCACGATCGTCGAGAGCGACATCAGGACCGCCCCCACCGACATCGGCAGCACGAACCCGATGGGCGCGAGGACACCCGCGGCGAGCGGCACCGAGATGAGGTTGTACCCGGCGGCCCACCAGAGGTTCTGCTTCATCTTGCGGTAGCTGGCCCGGGACAGCTCGATCACCGACAGCACCGAACGAGGGTCGTCGCTCGCGAGGATGACGCCCGCGGACGCGATGGCCACGTCGGTGCCCGCGCCGATGGCGATGCCGACGTCGGCCTGCGCCAGCGCCGGGGCGTCGTTGACGCCGTCGCCCACCATCGCGACCTTGCGGCCCTCACCCTGGAGCTGCTGCACCTTGGCGGACTTGTCCTCGGGCCGCACACCCGCGAAGTACCGGTCGACGCCGATCTCCTCGGCCACCGACCGGGCGACCGCCTCGGCGTCGCCGGTGATCATGACCACCTGGACGCCCAGGTCGTGCAGCCGCCGGACGGCGTCCGCGGACTCGGCGCGCACCTCGTCCGCGAGCTTGATGCCGCCGACGACGGCGCCGTCGCGCAGGACGTGCAGGATGATCGCGCCGTCACCACGCCACGCGTCCGCGACCGGGAGCTCGTCCTGGCCGCTCTCCTCGAGCAGCCGCGGGCCGCCGACCCGGATCTCGTGGCCGTCGACCGTCGCGGTCACGCCGACGGCGGGCGAGGAGCTGAATCCGGACGCGCGCGGGACCGTGAGGCCGCGCTCGTGTGCCGCGCGGACCACTGCCTTGGCCAGCGGGTGCTCGCTGTCCGACTCGGCGGCGGCGGCGAGCGCCAGCAGGGTGTCGCCGTCTGTGTCGCCGTCTGTGTCACCGGCGGGCTGGACGTCGGCGACCGTCGGCTCGCCCTTGGTGAGGGTGCCGGTCTTGTCGAACAGCACGGTGTCCACGGTGCGCATGCTCTCGAGCGCGAGGCGGTCCTTGACGAGCACGCCGCCGCGGGCGGCCCGTTCGGTGGCGATGGACACGACGAGCGGGATGGCGAGGCCGAGCGCGTGGGGGCACGCGATCACGAGGACGGTGACGGTCCGGACGACGGCGTCGTCGGGCATCCCAGCGAGCGACCAGACGACGGCGGTGACCGCGGCGGCGGCCAGCGCGAACCAGAACAGCCAGCCCGCGGCGACGTCGGCCAGGCGCTGCGCGCGCGACGACGAGCTCTGCGCCTCGGTGACGAGCCGCTGGATGCCCGCGAGCGCGGTGTCGTCGCCGGTGGCGGTGACCTCGACGCGCAGGCCGGAGTCCGTGGCGACGGTTCCGGCGGTCACGGGCTCGCCCGGGCCGCGCGGGACGGTGCGCGACTCCCCCGTCACCATGGACTCGTCCATCTCGGCGCGCCCGTCGACGACGCGGCCGTCGGCGGGGACGCTGCCGCCCGGCCGGACCACCACGACGTCGCCCACCGCGAGCTCGGCCGGCGAGACCTTGACGATCTGGTCGCCGTCCACGCGCTCCGCCTCGTCGGGCAGCAGCGCGGCCAGGGAGTCCAGGGCGGACGTCGTCTGTGCGAGCGAGCGCATCTCGATCCAGTGGCCGAGCAGCATGATCACGATCAGGAGCGCGAGCTCCCACCAGAAGTCGAGCTGGTGGTCGAGCAGGCCGAGGCTCGCGCCGAGCGAGGCGACGAACGCGACGGTGATCGCGAGCCCGATCAGCAGCATCATGCCCGGCTTGCGGGAGCGGAGCTCGCTGACCGCTCCCGTGAGGAACGGCCAGCCGCCCCACGCGTACATGACGGTGCCGAGCAGCGGCGAGATCGCGTTCACCGGGGTCGTGTCGGGCAGCATGTAGCCGAGGATCATCGCGAACATGTCCGAGAACGCGACCACCGGCACGGCGAGGACGAGCATGATCCAGAACAGTCGCCGGAACTGGCCGACGTGGTCGCCGTGACCGCTGTGACCGGCGTGGCCCGCGTGACCGCCGTGCATCTCGTGGCCGGCGTGTTCGTCGTGCATCTCGTGGCCGGCCGAGCCGTGCTCGTGCGGCGCCGCCGCACGCGTCGCGCCGTGGGGCTCGGTGGGGTGCTGGTGTGACTCGCTCATAGAACCAGATATACCCCTAGGGGGTACCAACGTCAAGTGTTCGGACCACCCGCCTGCAACGCACGCGAAAAGGTCCGCCCCGAGAACACGATCGGGCACGGGTTTCAGCCGAAACCGGTGCCCGATCGCGTTCTCGAAGCGGACCTTCCTCTCGTCAGGAGCGGACGAGCCGCGCTATCGCGTCCGAGGCTTCCTTGACCTTGGCGTCTGCCTCGGGGCCGCCCATCCGGGCGGCGTCCACCACGCAGTGCTTGAGGTGGTCGTCGAGCAGACCGAGCGCGACGCTCTCCAGCGCCTTCGTAAGCGCGGACACCTGGGTGAGGATGTCGATGCAGTACTGCTCCTCGTCGACCATCCGGTGGATCCCGCGTGCCTGGCCCTCGATGCGCTTGAGCCGCGCGAGGTACCTGTCCTTGTCGGTGATGTAGCCGTGGGCGGTGGGCGCTTCACCCTCTCCGACCATGTCCGGGTCGGCAGGGGATCCTGATTCCGTCATGGTTCCCATGATCTCATCTCCATCTGGTCAAGCGCCCTGGTGGGGCGGGCGAAATGGCCGCCGCCCTTCGGTCAGGCGGCCGTCACGTACTTGGCGGGGTCCGCGTCGAACGGGGCCTCGCACGCCGCGCAGCAGAACCAGTACCGCTGGCCCTCGTAGTCACGGAACAGTCCCTTCGCCTCGGCGTCGGCCTTGACGACGGTGCTGCCGCGCATCACCGGGCACTCCGCGAGCTCGTCGGCCGAGGGGCCGAGCAGGTTGGCGCCGTGGTGGCTCGTCACGGCCGGGCCTCCGTGGCCGCCGCAGTGGCCGCCTTCGGCCGGCGCGTGATCATCGCGCGTGTGATCGTCGTGCGAGTGGTCGTGTCCCATGTGCTGGGTCCTTTCGTCGGTGATGGGTGGAACGAGCGCAGCCGGAGGCTGTTGCCGACGACGAAGACGCTGGAGAACGCCATCGCCGCGCCGGCGAGCATGGGGTTGAGCAGACCGAGGGCGGCCAGCGGGATCGCCGCGACGTTGTACCCGAAGGCCCAGAAGAGGTTCGCCTTGATCGTGCCGAGGGTCCGGCGGGAGAGCCGGATGGCGTCGGCCGCCGAGGTGAGGTCCCCGCGCACGAGCGTGATGTCCGCCGCCTCGATCGCCGCGTCAGTCCCGGTGCCCATCGCGAGGCCCAGGTCGGCCTGCGCGAGGGCGGGGGCGTCGTTCACGCCGTCACCGACCATCGCGACGACCTTGCCCTCGGCCTGCAGCCGGGCCACGACGTCGGCCTTGTCCTGCGGCAGCACCTCGGCGATGACCTCCGTGATGCCCACCGCCGCCGCCACCTGCTCGGCCACCGCGCGGTTGTCGCCGGTGAGCAGCACCGGCGTGAGCCCCAGCGCGACGAGCTGCGCGACGGCGGCCGCGCTGGTCGGCCTGACCTGGTCGGCGACCACGAGGATGCCCCGGGCCTCGCCGTCCCAGCCGACCGCGACGACGGTCTTACCCTCAACCTCAGCCTGAACCTTGGCCTCGGCCAGGACCGACGGCAGGTACAGCGACCAGTCGGCGAGCAGGGCCTCGCGGCCGACGACCACGGCGTGCCCGTCGACGACGCCTTGCACGCCCAGACCCTGGACGTTCTCGAACGACTCCGCCGTGGGCAGGTCGCCGACCTCCTGGGTCGCGCCCTTCGCGACCGCCTGCGCGACGGGGTGCTCGGAGGCGTCCTCCAGGGCGCCGGCCAGGCGGAGCAGCTCGGCGCGGCTGGTGCCTGCGGCCGGGACGACGTCGAGCAGCGTCATCCGGCCGGTCGTCACGGTGCCCGTCTTGTCGAGCACCACGGTGTCGACCTTGCGCGTGGACTCCAGGACCTCCGGACCCTTGATCAGGATGCCGAGCTGCGCCCCGCGTCCCGTGCCGACGAGCAGCGCGGTAGGCGTCGCGAGACCGAGCGCGCAGGGGCAGGCGATGATCAGCACCGCGACGGCGGCGGTCAGCGCCGCGGTGGCGGGGAACCCACCGCCCAGCCAGACCCCGAGGGTCGCGACGGCGATCGCGATGACCACCGGGACGAAGATCCCGGAGACCCGGTCGGCGAGACGCTGGACGTCGGCCTTGCCGGACTGCGCGTCCTCGACGAGCCGCGCGATGCGCGCGAGCTGCGTGCCTGCGCCCACCTGCGTGGCGCGGACCACGAGCCGCCCGCCCTCGTTCACCGTCGCCCCGGCGACCGTGTCACCGATCCCCACCTCGACGGGCACGGACTCGCCGGTCAGCATCGAGGCGTCGACGGCAGAGGATCCGGCGACCACCACGCCGTCGGTGGCGATCTTCTCCCCCGGCCGGACGACGAACTCGTCGCCCACGGCCAGGTCCCCGACCGGGATGCGGGTCTCGGTGCTGCCGCGCAGCACGGCGACGTCCTTCGCGCCCAGCTCCAGCAGCGCCCGCAGCGCGGCACCGGCCTGCCGCTTGGACCGCTTCTCGAAGTAGCGCCCGGCGAGCACGAACATGGTGACGCCCGCGGCGACCTCGAGGTAGATGTTGGCCGCGCCGTCGGACGGCGCGATGGTCAGCTCGAAGCCGTGCGTCATCCCCGGCTCCCCCGCCGTGCCGAGGAACAGCGCGTACAGGGACCAGAGGAAGGCGGACAGGACACCGAGCGAGACGAGCGTGTCCATGGTCGCGGCGCCGTGCCGCAGGTTGGTCCACGCGGCCCTGTGGAACGGCGACGCCCCCCACAGGATCACCGGGGCCGCGAGCGCCAGCGACGCCCACTGCCAGTAGGTGAACTGCCAGGCCGGGACCATGGCGAGCACGATCACCGGGACGGCGAGCACCACGGAGGCGATGAGCCGGTTCCGCAGCGACAGCAGCTCCAGGTCCTGCGGGCCGACGGCGTCGCCGCCGGGCTCCGGCGCGTTCTTCGGCGCCGGGAGGGTCGCCGTGTAGCCGGTCTTCTCAACCTCGGCGACGATGGCGCCGAGGTCGTACCCGGCGGGGGCCGTGACCTTGGCCTTCTCCGTCGCGTAGTTGACGGTGGCGCTCACCCCGTCGAGGCGGTTGAGCTTCTTCTCGATCCGCATGGCGCAGGAGGCGCAGGTCATGCCGCCGATGTCGAGGTCGACGGTCGTTGCCGTGGTGTCGGACATGGTGCTCCTCTCAGTGGTCGTGGCCGGAGTCGCCGTGCCCGGCGGCGGGCTCGTCAGTGGGCTCCTCGGTGGGTTCGCCGCTGGGTTCGTCAGCGGCCGGCGCCGCCCCCGTGTCGAGGACGAACTCGGCCGTGCGCACCTCCCCGTCGACCTTGAAGTCGAGGTACAGCAGGTACCGGCCGGGGGTGGGTGCCTCGGTCATGAACTCGACGTCGGGGCCCGACGTCGATCCGGGCTCCGGCTCGTCGCCCTCGGGGTGCACGTGCAGGTAGGCCAGGTCGCCGTCGCGCAGCGCGACCAGGTGCCCGTAGGCGCCGAGGTACGGCTCCAGCGTGGTGACCGGCTCGCCGTCCTTCGTGACGGTCGCGGTAAGCGTGGAGCCGCCGTTCGCGCTCAGGTCTCCCGTGAGCGTGGCGGTGTACCCGTCGACGGTGTCGCTCGCGGTGACCTTCGTGGCAGGTTCGGGCGAGAGGGGCCCCGCGACGTCGACCGTGCGGCTGAGCGTCAGGTTCTCGCCGGTCGCCCCGGGGACGAAGTCGGTGAACACGCGGTAGGTGCCCGCCTCGTCCCAGGTCCACGGGATGGACCAGACGCCGTCCGCCGACATCGTGGGGTGGACGTGCCGGAACTGCGATCCGTCCGCACGCACCACGATGAGGTGCAGCTTCTTGTCGTGCGCTGTCTCGAAGTCGGTCACTGCTACGCCGTCCGCGGTGGTGATCGAGAAGGAGAGCATGCCCGCCTCGTCGACCTCACCGGGTGCGCTCACCGGGCTCAGGAGCAGGCCGTCCTGCTCGAGGGCGAGCCCGCGGACCGGCGTCGCCACCGTGGTCGTCCCGCTCATGTCCATCTCAGGCTCCTCGTGCTTCTCGTCCTGTGCCGCCCCGGACCAGGCCGCGACGGTGCTCTGCGGGACCACGGCCCCCGCGACGACGAAGGCGGCGACGAAGAGCGCCGCCAGGCCTGCTCCAAAGGCGCCGAGCCGCTGCGGGACGTTCATGAGGCGCGCTCCGCCTCGTGCGCGGCGTCGTACTCGCTGGTCGCCACTGTCGTTCCTTTCGCTCGACGTTCCGATCGATCACTACCCCTAGGGGGTAACCGTATGTCGCCAACCATATACCCCCCGGGTGTATTCCGGTCAAGGCGCCCGCTCCCTTTCGCGCCCACTTCAACGCCTGCTCCGGCTACGGTTCCGTCATGTCCCTCCCCGCGGCTCTCCTGGTACAGCTCGTTCCTGTCGTCGCCTTCGTCGTCGTCCTGGTGCTCCTGATCACCGCGGTCGGCAGCATGCGCGCGACGGGCCGCGCCGTAGAGCGCGTCGAGCGGAAGCTGGACCTCGTGATGCAGCGCCTCGACATCGAGGACTCCGCCGCCGTGGGCATCGCGCCGGACGCCCTCGCCGAGATCGACAGGTGCCTCTGGTCCGACCGGCGGGCCGAGGCCGTCCGTCTGTACCGCGAGGCGACCGGGCACACCGCGGCCCAGGCGAAGGAATGGGTCGAGCGGCGCGCCGCGTCGTACTGATCACCCCGGCATTCCCCGCCCGTTTTTCGGGGACAGGCCCCCACCTGCCTCGATAGAATCCCCCCGCCACGCCGGCGTCGTGATCGGGCGGGCGTTCCGGGGTGGGATTGACCGAGTGGAGGACGCATGAGCCTGGTCTCGCGCGTGTACGAGAATCGCCGTTCAGCCGTGTCGGTCGGGGCGGTGACCCTCTTCGCGGCGGGGCTGGTCGGCTTCGCGCTCCTCTACGAGGGTGAGGCGACGGCCGACGTCGAGCTGAACGACTCCGGCGTCTGGGTGACCAAGACGGCCGACGGCAAGCTCGGGCGGTTCAACTACGACGCGAGGGCCCTGGACGGGACCCTGCTGACCGACTCGACCGACTTCGACGTCGAGCAGGACGCGCAGCGGGTGCTCCTGGACGCCGTGAGCAACTCCTCGGCGAGCCCCGTCGACCCGGCGCAGCTCGTGCTGCGGGGCACGATGAAGTTCCCCCCGGGCGCGCAGGTCGCCGCCGGTGGTGCCACCACCGCGGTGTACGACGGCGAGACCGGCCGGATCTGGGTCCTGCCGTTCGACGGCGCCGTCGCGTTCGACGAGGACGAGCTCAAGCCGCGGAAGGCCGGCACCAACGGTGAGCTCACGGTGAGCACCGAGGGGACCGTGTTCCTCGCGGTGCCGTCCGACCGCAAGCTGTACACGATCCCGACCGACGCGCAGGGCGTCGCGCAGAAGCCCGAGGAGTCCGACCTGCCGGTGCAGGCGGACGCCGAGATCCAGGTCACCGCGGTCGGCGAGGAGCCGGTGGTCCTGGACGAGTCGACCGGGAACCTGGTGCTGCCGGGCGGCGACACCGTCGAGGTGGAGGGCGGTGCGCAGGGCGCGCTGCAGCAGCCTTCCGGCGAGGCCGACGACGTGGTCGTGGCGACCGCCAAGGGCCTGGTCTCCCAGCCGCTGGGCGGCGCCGTCCTGACCACCCAGGCCGCCGAGGGGGCCGCGTCCGGCGAGCCCGCCGCGCCGGTGCAGCTCGGCGAGTGCACCTACGGTGCCTGGTCCGGCTCGGGCCAGGTCCTGCGCAACTGCCCGGGGCAGGACCACGACGTGGACGAGGTGCTGGAGGGGCTGGAGAGCTCCGGGACCCTGGCCTACCGGGTCAACCGCGACGTCATTGTCCTGAACGACATCGCAGGCGGCGCCCTGTGGATGGCCGCCGACGACTTCGAGAAGGTCGACGACTGGGACCTGGAGACGCCCGACGACGGTGAGGGCAAGAAGACCGAGTCGGAGGAGGTCACCCCGAAGCAGGTCGACACGGTCGTCACCCCGCGCGACCAGGCGAACCGTCCGCCCAAGCCCAAGGCCGACACGTTCGGCGTGCGGCCGGGGCGCACCACCGTGCTGAACGTGCTGGGCAATGACATGGACCCCGACGGCGACGTCATGACGGCGAAGGTCGCGTCCGAGCCGGACGGCGACATCAGCGTCGACCGCGTGCTGAACGGCGCGGCCCTGCAGGCCAACGTGCCGGAGGACGCCAAGGGGACCACGACCTTCGAGTACGAGGTCGACGACGGCCGCGAGAACGGCACCGCAACCGAGTCGGTGACGGTCAAGGTGGTGCCGCCTGAGGAGAACAACCCGCCGACGCAGACGGGCGAGCCCGTGCTCCAGGTGGGCCAGGAAGGCATGGGGCGGATCAAGATCCTGCCCTACTTCAAGGACCCCGACGGCGACGACCTGTTCCTGTCGAACGCGAGCACGGTGAACAAGCTCGACGAGGTCCGGTTCCGTCCCGACGGGACGGTGGAGTTCCGTGACGGCGGCACCACGACGGGCCACAAGATCGTCGAGGTCACCGTGTCCGACTCGGAGGGCATGCCCGTGGAGGGCAAGCTCATCGTCAACGTCGTGGCGACCAACGTGAAGCCCCTCGCGGTGCAGGACCACGTGACCGTCCTCGCGGGCGACCCGGTGACGGTGAGCCCGCTGCGGAACGACCGCGACCCCAACGGCGACACGCTGCGCCTGACGCGGGTGGACGGGCCGAAGGACGCGACGGTCACCCCGAACCAGACGGCGGGTACGTTCAAGTTCGAGAGCGACGAGCCGGGCTCGTACGACGTCACGTACCAGGTGTCCGACGGCCCCAACCCGAGCCTCGGCCTCGTCCGCGTGGACGTCACCAGCCCGCCCGACGAGGCCCGGGCGCCCGTGGCGGTCTCCGACCAGGTGCTGCTGCCGACCGGCGGCTCGGCCCTGGTGGACGTCCTGGCCAACGACACCGACCCCGCGGGCGGCGTGCTCGTGGTGCGGGACGTGACGGAACCGTCCGGCTCCCCCGTCAGCGTCTCGGTGCTGAACCACCACATCCTCAAGGTCTCCGAGATCAAGCGCCTCGACGACCCGGTGATCATCGAGTACACGGTGGCCAACGGGTCCGGGACGGTCGAGGGCCAGCTGCGCGTGGTGCCCATCCCGGCGTCGGACCAGCTGCGACCGCCCGAGGCCGGTCCCGACACCGCCAGGGTCCGCGTCGGAGACGTGGTGACGATCCCGGTGCTGAAGAACGACTCCCACCCGGACGGCCTCACGATGACGGTCACGGACGAGCTGCAGGAGTCGCCGTCGGACGGCGAGGCGTTCGTGTCCGAGGACACCGTCCGGTACCGGGCCGGCAAGGAGGCCGGGACGTTCTTCGCGGTCTACGAGGTGGAGGACGCGAACGGCCAGCAGGACTCCGCGCAGATCACCATCAACGTGGTGGACGCGCCGGAGAACGGCGCGCCCCAGCTGCCGGACGTCGAGGCGCGCGTGCTGAGCGACGGCATCGTCCGGATCCCGCTGCCGCTGGACGGCACCGACCCCGACGGCGACCACGTGACCCTGAGCTCGATCTCGGGGGCGCCGTCCAAGGGCACCGCCACGATCGTGGACGGCTTCGTCGACTACCACGCCGGCCCGGAGTCGACGGGGCTCGACAGCTTCTCCTACCAGGTCCTGGACACGCGCGGGGCGGTCGCCGAGGGCACCGTCCGGGTGGGTATCGCGGCCCCCTCCCCGAGCAACCAGAACCCGCACGCCGCCGACGACGAGACGACGGTCCGGCCGGGCCGCACGGTGGCGATCGCCGCCCTGGACAACGACTCCGACCCGGACGGCAACCAGATCGGCCTGACGGCCAGGAGCTTCGAGGGCACCGAGGACATGACGCCCAAGGCCGTGGACGACGACGTCGTCGTCACGGCGCCCGACGAGCAGAACGTCTACTCCTTCTTCTACGGCATCCAGGACAGCTTCAAGGCCCGCGCCACGGGCGCCATCACCGTGAAGGTGGACAAGGACGCCCCGCTGCTGCGCCCCGTCGCGCACGACGACGTGGTGACGGCGGACGACGTCAAGGGCACCGCCGCCGTCACGGTGAACGTCCTGGAGAACGACGTCGACCCCGACGGCGTGGCGGCCGACCTCGAGGTCGCCGTGGAAGAGGGCCTGGAGGGTGTGACGGTCACCGGGTCGAAGGCCATCAAGGTGCAGCTCACGTCGAAGGCACGCGTCATCACCTACACGGTGACCGACATGGACGACCAGACCGCCAAGGCCTTCGTCCGGGTGCCGGGCAACCAGTCGCGGCCGCACGTCAGGCCCGGCCTCGACCCGCTGAAGGCCACGAGCGGGGAACCCCTCACGATCGACCTCGCGGACTACGTGGTGGTGCGGGAGGACCACGAGCCGCGCATCACCACCCAGCGCACCGTCAAGGCGGTCGAGGGCGACGTCAGCGTGACCGACGAGAACACCGTCGTCTACACGTCCGCCGACGACTACGCGGGTCCCGCGTCGGTCAGCTTCGAGGTCACCGACAGCCCGGAGCTCGACGACCCGGACGGCCTGACCGCGGTGCTGACCCTGCCGATCGACGTGACGCCCGGCAAGAACCTGCCACCGAAGATCATCGACACCCCGGTGCTCCAGGTGGCGGCCGGCGAGGACGCCTCGGTCGACCTGTCGCGGTACGTCAAGGACCCGGACAAGGACCCCCTGACGTTCGAGGTGGTGGGCAAGGACGGGATCGCGGCGTCGACGTCGGGCGCCACCGTGACCGGCCAGGTCGAGATGTCGGTGCCCAAGGGCACCCGGCGGGAGCTGCCGATGACGGTGTCCGACGGGCAGAACCCGGCGGTCTCGGCCAAGCTGGTCGTCCAGGTGGTGCCCTCGACGCGCCCGCTGGTGCAGACGGCCCAGGACCTGGTGCTGGACGCGCACCAGGGCAAGGCGGCCACGATCCCGGTGCTCGCGAACGACGTCAACCCGTTCCCGGGCGAGCCGCTGAGGCTGGTCGGCGCGCCGACCGTCGACTCCGGTGACGGCGTCCCGTCGTACCGCGGCGACCAGCTGGTCGTGACGCCCGCGGCGGACTTCACCGGCACCCTGATGGTGCGCTACCGGGTGCAGGACGGCACGAAGGACCCCGACCGGGAGGTCGACGGCATCGCGAAGCTGACCGTGCTCGGCAAGCCGGACGCCCCGCGGGCGCCCCGGATCGAGGAGGTCCGTTCCGAGACGGTGGTGCTGAGCTGGGAGCAGCCGAACAACAACGGCGCCGACATCACGGGCTACACCCTGCGGACGAACACCGGTCAGGAGCACGGGTGCACCACGACCACCTGCACGTTCGACGGGCTGAAGAACAACGTGAAGTACACGTTCACGGTCACCGCGACCAACGAGGTGAACGAGTCGGACCCGTCGCCGCCGTCGCGCGAGGCGCGACCTGACGAGAAGCCCGACAAGCCCGTACCGCCGACGCTCGAGTTCGGCGACAGCGAGCTCACCGTGACCTGGAAGAACCGGGCCTACACCGACCGGTCCGCGATCACCTGTGTGAACCTGGAGATCAGCCCGCCGCCCAACGACGGGGTGACCCAGAAGGAGTGCCTCCAGAACAGCACGACCGTCTGGAAGGGGCTGGAGAACGGCACCGCGTACACGGTGCGGGTGCAGGCCAAGAACGACGCCCCCGACCCGTCCGACTGGTCCGAGCCGTCCGCGGAGGAGATCCCGGCAGCTCCCCCGGAGGCACCGCTCGCGCCGGAGGCGGCACGGGTGGACGCGTTCGAGGGCGGCCAGATCACCGTGACGTGGGACCCGCCCGCGAACAACGGTGACTCCATCGACAAGTACTGGCTGGGCGTGTACACGAACGGCGAGCTGGTGAAGGCGATCGACACCACCAGGACGACGGAGACGGTGGAGAACCTCTCGACCGGTTCCGCGTACAAGTTCCGCGTCCGGGCGACCAACAAGGCGGGCCCCGGCCTGGCGAGCCCGTTCTCGAACGAGGTGATCCCGCACGGCGTACCGGACACCCCGAACGCGCCGACGGCGAGGATCGGGTCCACGACGAGCGGCCAGGCCGACGTGTCGTGGGGCGGTATCCCCGAGTTCCGCGGCGCCGGGCCGAGCTACGAGGTGGAGGCCAGCGGCCTGGACGCGAGGAACGTCGGCAACACGACCTCGACCACGTACAAGGGCCTGAGCAACGGGCAGTCGTACACCTTCCGTGTGAAGGCCTGCAACCAGCACGTGTGCTCGGACTGGTCGGCGCCGTCGAACGCCGTGACGCCGTACACGGTGCCCGGCAGCCCGGGGATCACCTACCACCGGTCCGACGCCAGGAGCGGGTACTTCACCGTGACCGGTCCGGGCAGCAACGGTGGGCGGGCAGTCGACAGCATCGAGTACCGGCTCTCCGGCAGCTCCAGCGGCTCCGGCACACGCAGGTCGTGGCCGTTCAACGTCAACGCGGGGAACGACTACGACCAGAGCTTCACGCTGCAGGCCCGCGCCCACAACGCCGCTGGCTGGAGCGCCTGGTCCAGCGCGACCGGACGGACGGACGCGAGGCCCAAGCCGGAGCTGTGGGTGACGTCGTCAGGCGTGTCCGCCGGCTGCGCGAACGAACGATGCGAGTACTGGATGATCAACTGGCGGAACATGGGCAGCGGTAGCCACCAGGTCGCCTGCTGGGCGGGCGACACGTCGAACAACGGCGGCCCGCGCGTGTGGCACGACATCCACCCGCCGCACCCGACCTCCTGGGGAGGCAGCACCAAGTACACCATCAGCGGGGACAGCGGCTCACAACGCGTGAGCTGCTTCATGGGGCAGAGCTACAACGGCACGCAGGTCGGCGTAAAGACCCCCGACGACCTCTACACGGGGCGCACCTGGAACATCGGCTGACACTCGAACCACTTATTCCTTGACACGAATATTCTCTATGGAGAATACTCGTGTTCATGGACGCACTTCTCACCGCACTCGCCGACCCGGCGCGCTGGCGGCTCGTCACCCTCCTGGCCGAGCGGCCGCGCCCGGTCGGCGTGCTCGCCGAGCTCGCCGGCGCGCGCCAGCCGCAGACGACCAAGCACCTGCAGACCCTTGAGCGAGCCGGCGTCGTCACGTCGCAGCGCAGCGGCCAGCGCCGCGTCTACGCCCTGGAGCCCGGCCCGCTGCGCGACCTGGCCGCCGAGCTCAACCGGCTCGCCGACACCGCGGACACCGCCGGCGGCGCACGCGAGACCTTCGACCGCTACGGCCGGAGCCTGCACGCGGAGCGCGGCGCCGCACAGGGACCGGGGTGGGCCGACGACCGCTCGTTCACGTTCCACCGGTCGCTGGCCGGCAGCCCCGAGCAGGTCTGGCGCCACCTGACGGAGCCGTCCCTCCTCGCCCGGTGGTGGGCGCCCGACGACCTGCGCGTCTCCGAGCTCGTCTTCGAGGCCCGGCCGGGCGGGCGGGTGGTCCTGGAGTACCGCGACATCGAGGACGCCGGCGGTTCCGACGCGGTCGTCGGGCGCGCGGAGGGTGTGGTCGACGTCGCGCGGCCCGCCGAGCGGCTCACCTACCGCTCCTCCCCCCTGCTCCCCGACGGCGGAACCGCCTTCACCTCCCACGTCGACCTCGCGCTCCGGCCCGCGGACGGGGGCGACGGCTCGGGCACGGAGCTCGACGTCCGGTACGGCATCACGGACAGCACCGTGGACTCCGCCGACTTCGTCGCGGGCATCGAGATCGGCTTCGGCCAGAGCCTCGACAAGCTCGCGACGATCCTCGCGGCTTCACCTGACAGGACCAAGCCCACGACCAGCACCGACAATACGAGGAGCATCCAGTGAACGAGCAGACCGGCGGCCGCAGGGTCGTCACCAACATGAGCATCTCCCTCGACGGCCGCTACGCCGGGCCCGACCCCCTGGACATGAGCTGGGTCATGCCGTACGCGATCACCGACGTCGCCCGCGACCACCTGACCAGCCTCTGGGAGTCGGCGACCACCGCCCTCCTGGGGCGGGTGAACGCCGAGGGGTTCCTCGGGTTCTGGCCCGGCGTGATCGACATGGAGGGGGCAGACCCGCGCGACGTCGGCTTCGCACGCTGGCTGGTCGACGTCGACAAGGTGGTCCTCTCCTCCACCCTCGACCCCGACCGGGCTCCGTGGGAGCGCACGACCGTCGTCGACAAGCCGACCGCCGAGGCGGTGGCGGACCTCAGGGCGACGGACGGCGGCGACGTCCTCGTGCTCTCCAGCGCGAGCGTCATCAAGGACCTGCTGGCCGCCGACCAGGTCGACCGGCTGGCCCTCACCGTCTTCCCGATCTTCCTCGGCGGCGGCCCGCGGCTCTTCGACGACGGCCTGCCCGCCGGGAAGTGGGACCTCGTCAGCCAGACGGCGGGCGAGCACGGCACCCTCGTGCTGGTCTACGACCGGGTGCGCTGAGCCCCGGCGGGCGCCGCGCCTACCGCGCGGTGCCCGCCGCCAGCTCCTCCGCGACGCGGGCCGCGTGCCTGGCCTTGACCTCGGCCTTCTCCGCGCGGCGTGCCGCCCGGGCGGCACGCTTCGGTGCCCGGTCCTCGGTGCGCCGCTCGAACAGCGTGTAGATCACCGGCACCACGTACAGCGTGAGCAGGGTCGAGGACACGAGGCCGCCGATCACCACGAGCGCCAGCGGCTGCGAGATGAACGCCCCGCCGCCCGTCAGGCCGAACGCCATCGGCGTCAGGGCGAGGATCGTCGCGGCGGCGGTCATCACGATGGGCCGCAGCCGCTGCCGCGCACCCTCCTTGACCGCCTCGTCGAGCGGCCGGCCGTCGGCCCGGTACTGGTTGATCAGGTCGATCAGCACGATCGCGTTCGACACCACGATGCCCACCAGCATCAGCACACCGATCAGCGCGGCGACGTCCAGCGGCGTGCCGGTCAGGAGCAGCGCACCGAGCGCGCCGGTCGCCGCGAACGGCACGGAGACCAGCAGGATCAGCGGCTGCCCGATGCTCCGGAACGTCGCGACCATCACCAGGTAGACGATGAGGATCGCCGCGATCAGCGCGAGGCCGAGGTCCTCGAACGCGTCGGCCTGGTCGGCCGCGAGGCCGCCCACGCTCACCTCGGCGCCGTCCGGCAGGTCGAGGCCGTCGATCTCCTCGGTCAACGTCCGGGACAGCGCGCCCAGGTCCTCCCCGGAGGGGGTCACGGCGACGGTGGCGCTGCGCTCGCCGTCGAGCCGGGTGATCGACGCCGGGGCCGACACCTCCTCGACGGTCACGAGGTCGCTCAGCGGGAGCACACCCGCCGCCGTCGGCACCTCGATGTCCTCGATCTCGGCCGCCGTCGCCGGCTGGTCGCCGGCCACCACGACGTCGAGCGTCGAACCGCGCAGGTCGACCGTCCCGATGCTCGACTCGTTCATCGCACCGGCCAGCAGCCCGGAGACCGTGGCCTCGGTGAGCCCGACCTCCGCCGCGGCGTCCCGGTCGACGGTCACCTGGACGCCGGTCTGCTCGGCGGCCAGGTTGTTCGTCACGTCCTCCACGCCGTCCAGGCCCGTCACGGCGTCCTCGACGGTGCTCGCGGCCTCGGCCAGCCCGTCGGCGTCGGCGGCGGTGACGACCAGGTCCACGGTGCTGCCGGCGAAGCCGGAGTCGCCGGCGGCCACGCTGACCTCGCCCGTCAGGTCCGCCTCGTCGAGCGCCTCGCTCACGTCGTCCTGCACGGCCTCGCCGTCGGCGTCGTCCTGGAGCGTGAGCGCGAACGACGCGCTGCCGGCGCCGCCGCCCTGGCCGAACGCGGCGGCCGCCCCGTCCCCGGACCCGACGGTGGTCTGCACGGTCTCGACGTCGCCGACGCCGGCGAGGACGTCCTCGACCTCCTTGGCGGCCTCGTCCTGGGCCGCCAGGGAGGTACCCGGCGCGAACTCCTGGGTGACCGTGAGCGTGTCCTGGCCCGCGTTGCCGATGAAGTTGGTCTCCATGCGCGGCACCAGCGCCACCGTGCCGGCCAGCAGGGCGACCGCGACGCCGAGCGTGATCGCCGGGTGGCGCAGCGCGGCGGACAGGGACGGCACGTAGGCACGCTGCCAGGCGCCGCGGCGCTCCTTGAGCTCGGCCGCCTCGCGCATGGCGACGCCGCCGTCGGCCGAGGCCGGGACCCTGATGAACCAGTAGGCCAGCACCGGCACGACGACCAGCGCCACGACCAGGGACGCGCCCATCGCGATGGCGACGGTGACGGCGAACGGCTGGAACAGCTCGCCGGCCATGCCGCCGACCAGCGCGATCGGGGCGAAGACCGCCACCGTGCACACCGTCGAGGCGGTGATGGCGGCGCCCACCTCACGCACCGCCGTGACGATGGCGTCCACCCGGTCCTCGCCGTAGGACAGGTGTCGTTTGATGTTCTCGATCACGACGATCGAGTCGTCGACGATCCGCCCGATCGAGATGGTCATCGCCGCGAGCGTGAGGATGTTCAGCGTGTAGCCGGTCAGGTTCATGGCCGCGAACGTCACCGCGAGCGACAGCGGGATCGAGATCGCCGAGACCAGCGTGGCCGGGATCGACGCCAGGAACACGAGGATCACGAGCACCGCGAACAGCAGGCCGAGCCCGCCCTCCGTCGTCAGGCCCTCGATCGACTCCTCGATGAACGGCGCCTGGTCGAACGTGACGGCGGTGCTCACGCCGTCGGCGTCGAGCTCGTCCCGCAGGTCGGCCAGCACGTCGTGCACCGCGTGCGACACGTCCACCGTGTTGCCGTCCGGCGTCTTCGTCAGGGCGATGGCGAGCGACGGCTCGCCGTCCAGGCGCGAGAAGGAGGTGGGCGGCACGTCCTGCACGCTGACCTCGGCGACGTCGCCCAGGTGCACGACCTCGGGGGCGGGCTCGGCCTCCGGAGCGGCGCCGGGGGCCTGGGGTGCGCCCGCGGCGCCGCCCGGGGTGCCCGTGGCACCCGCGGCGGGGACGATCGGGAGCTTCTCGAGCTCCTCGACGGAGCTGACGGACGTGCCCACCTGGACGCTGCTCGTCTCGCCGTCGTCCGTCACCTCGCCCACCGGTACGACCGTGCCGTTCTCCTGCAGCAGTGACGAGAGCTGCGCGGCGCTGAGCCCGGCCGCGGCGAGCTTCTTGTCGTCCGCCTCGATCACGACCTGGCGCTCGGTGGTCCCGGTCACGGTGACGTCGCGGACGTCCGCGATGCCCGACAGCTCGGGCACCAGGGCGGACTCGATCGCGTCGGTGAGCTCCTGCTCGGTGCCGTCGCCGGAGACCGCGAGCTGCACCACGGGCAGGTCGTCGAGGGAGCCGGCGATGACCTGGGGCTCGACGTCCTCCGGCAGGTCGCGGAGGCCGTCGACCGCGGAGGTGATCTCCTGCTCGATCGCGTCGGCGTCGGTGCCGTACTCCAGCTCGACCGTCGTCATCGAGACGCCCGTGGAGACCGTGGAGGTCACGCCCGTGACGCCGTCGATGGTCTCGACCGCCGTCTCGATCGGGCCGGTGACCCGGTCGGCGACGATCTCGGGCGACGTGCCCGGGTCCGCGGCGGTGACCGCCACGACGGGTACGTTCAGCGACGGGATGAGTTCCTGCCGGAGCTGCCCCATGCTGTAGATGCCGACGATGAAGACGGCGATCGTCGCGAGCGCGACGAGCGCACGGTTCGCGAGCGACATACGGGCAAGACGGAACACACTGCCTCCAGATCTGGGGACGCGCCGGGCCCACTACCCCTCCGGCGCAGTATTTTGCCTAACGCAAAGGATCCGGCCCGGGTTCCCGCCTCGCAACTCCGGTTCGGGGCGGGTGCTCGGCGGGTGAAGTTGCCGACTACAGTCGCTCCGTGACCGACCAGACCCGCGACCAGCTCGTCGCCGAGCTCGCCGACCTGCACCGCCTGCTCGGCGAGGAGTTCTTCGCCGCACGGCTGCGTCCTCTGCTGGAGACGGACCTGACCGTGCAGCAGCTGCGGGCGCTGGCACTGGTCCAGGTCGACCGCGAGTCGACGCCGCAGCGGCTCGCCGAGGCTCGCATAGGCGTTCGTCACATATTCAGCAGATCCTAGATTACTGATATGCTGCATGATCAAAGGGGACAAATGACCTTGCTGATGGAGCTGGGAACAAGGGGAGTCAGTGACGTAGGCAATGAGGACCCAGTGCCTGAGTGCCTGCACATTTGGTATTCCTCCATACTGCTGACTTTACTTCACTTGATGATTATTCATGTGCACACTGAAACTGGGGGGACATGTTTGCTGTGGGTGCCAAATGGGGAGGAGCACATCACGCAGTGCCTGCCTCAGCAGGAGGAACACATGGGACCCAGGAATGAAGGCCTCATCAGGTGGGAGGAAGGCTGACAAGATGTCTTTCCACAGCTGCCTGGCTGTACCTGCACAATGGCTGCTGGAAGGATCTGATTACCCCCCTGGGAGGCCCAGAGGAACAAAGGTTGCAGCTCAGGCATGTGGAGCTGCGGAGGTGGGCTGTCCTTCTGCACAGGCCACCCATCAGGGACGGGGTGTCCAGCCTCAGGTCCTGCTGGCAGACATGCAGCATGAGCTGACGGGGAGAATCACTGCCCACGCACGCCCTGTCTGAGGAGGAAAGCTGATGTCACATACCAAAACAACAGAAGGGGACAGAGGGCCAGGCAGGGAGCGGTGACAAAACACCAGCACATCACGGCGAGCCCCGGTGCGCCATGAGTCTGATCACCTGCAGCCTGCGTGGGTGTGCGTGGGCGGCATCCGGATGTCGGTGATCACCAGGTCGGGGTCGTGGGCTTCGACGGCCGCGCGCAGCGCGTCGGCGTCCTCCACTGCCGCGCGCACCTCGAACCCGAACCGCTCGAGCAGGCCGACCAGCCCCACGCGCAGGAGGACGCCGTCCTCGGCGACGACGACGCTGATCGCGCCGTTCACGGCGCACCGTCCGGACCGTACGGGAGCTCGGCGCGCACCGTCGTCGGCCCGCCGGCCGGGCTGGACAGGAGCATCCGCCCGCCCATGACCGCCACCCGGTCGGCGAGCCCCGCCAGCCCGGTGCCGCGCGCGGGGTCCGCTCCCCCGGGACCGTCGTCGGTCACCTCGACCGTCAGGGTGTCGCCTCGGGTGCCGGACCCGGTGGCGCGGCGCACCGTCACCCGGGCGGTGCCCGCGGCGCCCACGTGCTTGGCGACGTTGGCCAGGGCCTCCGAGACGACGAAGTAGGCGGTGTACTCGACCTTGGGCTCGGGGCGGAAGCCGAGCGCGGCGTCGACGTGCACCGGCACGGGCGAGCGGTCGGCGAGCTCGCCGAGCGCGGCCGGCAGGCCCAGGTCGGTCAGGGTCTGCGGCTGGATGCCCTGGATCAGCTCGCGCAGCTCGGTCATCAGCTCCTTGGCCTGGTCGTGGGCGCTGGCGAGGGACCGCCCGGCGGGCGAGTCCGGCGGCACGTCCAGCCGGGCCAGGCCGAGCTGCAGGGTCAGGCTCACGAGGCGCTGCTGGGCGCCGTCGTGCAGGTCCCGCTCGATCCGGCGGCGCTCGGCGTCGAACGCGTCGGCGAGGCGGGCGCGCGAGCGCGACACCTCGACCAGCTCGGCCCGGATCTCGCTCTCGGCGCCGACCAGCAGACGGCGCGCGACCTCGGCCAGGCCTCCGGCCACCACCGTCCAGACGTACCCGACCACCGGCAGCAGCACGATCCCGGCTGCCGCGAACGGGACCGACCCGGCCACCGTGGAGGCCGACCACGGCCCCAGGGCCACCGGCCCGTCGCCCGGGCCCTGCGCCAGCAGCACGAACGGGCTGACCGCGTAGAGACCGACGAGCAGCCCGAGGAGGAGCGCAGTCGCCGACACAGCCGGCGCGAGCGTGGCGAGGACGAGCAGCCAGCCGACCTCCCGCCAGGTCGCCGGATCGGCGTAGAGCGCGAGGGCCGGCCGTCGCTCCGGCGTCGGGCGGCCGTCCACCCAGGCGAGCCGACGCCGCTCCGTCGCCGCCAGCAGCCGGGCGAACCAGGGCCCGAGCCCCACCACGAGCAGCAGCTCGAGCACGATCAGCACCACCGCCGTGCCCGGCGCGAGGGTGCCGGCGGCCCAGCCGGTGACGGCCATCACCGCCGGGATGGTCAGGAGGGCAGCGGCGACGGCGCCGAGCGGCAGGGTGCTCAGCAGGTACGCCAGGGACCGCCACGGCCACCGGCTCAGCAGCAGCCGCGGCCAGGTGACGGCCTCCAGCGCCGTCCGCGGGCCTGTCTCTCGCACGCCGTCATGCTAGACGGCAGCCAGGAGACCGGCGCGGAAGGTAGTACTAGCCCTACCTCAGGTTCACCGCCTGGTGGTCATGACCTCCCACCAGCCCGGATGGTCCCATCAGCACATGCAACCCGTACTCGAGCTCGTGGACGTCATGAAGCAGTACCGCGGCGGCCCGCGCGCCGTCGACGCCGTCACCCTGCGCCTCGGCACCGGCCTGATCGGGCTGCTCGGTCCGAACGGCGCCGGCAAGTCGTCCCTCATGCGGATCGCCGCCACGGTGACCCGGCCCAGCAGCGGGCAGGTGCTGTTCGACGGCGCCGACGTGGTGCGCCGGCCCGACGCGCTCCGCCGTCGCCTGGGCTATCTCCCGCAGGACTTCGGCGTGTACCCGCACCTGAGCGCCCCCGAGTTCCTGTCCTACCTGGCCGCGGTCAAGGGCGTCGGCGCCCGTGCCGCCCGCGCCCGGATCACCGAGCTGCTCGAGCTCCTCGACCTCGCCGGTGCGGGCAAGCGGCCGCTCGGCGCGTACTCGGGCGGCATGCTCCGCCGGGTCGGCATCGCGCAGGCGCTGCTCACCGATCCGCGGGTGCTCGTCGTCGACGAGCCGTCGGCCGGCCTGGACCCCGAGCAGCGCGTGGTGCTGCGCAACCTGCTGAGCGACCTCGCCACGGACCGGGTGGTCGTGCTCTCCACGCACATCGCGTCCGACATCGAGTCCGTCGCCTCCGACATCGCGGTCATGGCACGCGGCCGGCTCCTCGTGCGGGGCGCCCCGCACGACGTGCTGCGGCTTGCCCAGGGGCAGGTGTGGGAGGTGACCGTCCCCGCCGACACGCTCCAGCTGCTCCGCGAGCGCCACGTGATCAGCAAGCAGGTACGCACTCCCGCCGGGATGCGGGTGCGCGTGCTCGCTGCCTCGGCGCCGGTCGCGGACGCCGTCCCGGTCGCGCCGGACCTCGAGGACGCCTACCTCGCCGTGGTGCACGGCTCCGCCGCGAACACGGACGTCGTCCGATGAGCGCCCTGCTGGGGATCGCCGTCGCCGACTTCCGCGAGCGCACCCGACGGCCCGCCTACCTGGTCACGCTGGCCGCGGCGATCGGGCTGGGGTGGCTGGCGATCCCGCCCGCCGACTCGGTGTGGGTGGTCATGAACGCCGGCGGCTACCGGGGGCTGTACGACGGCGCCTGGGTCGGCACCGTCACGGCGCTCGCGGGCGGGCTGTGGCTCATGCTCGGCGGGTTCTACGTGGTGCGCGGCACGATCACGCGCGACCGGCTCACCGGTGTGGGGCAGGTGCTCGCCGCCACCCCGCTGTCCCGTCCCACCTATCTTCTGGGCAAGCTGCTCAGCAACTTCCTGGTCCTGGCGTCGATGGCGGGCGTGCTCGCCGGGACGGCGCTCGCGCTCCAGATCGCGCGGGGCGAGTCGTACGCGGTGGACCCGGTGGCGCTGCTGGCGCCCTTCGCGCTGTTCACGCTGCCCGTGCTGGCGGTGACGTCGGCCGCCGCGGTGCTGTTCGAGACGGTCCGGCCGCTGCGCGCGGGCCTGGGCAACATCGTCTGGTTCTTCGTGTGGACGTTCCTGCTGCTCGGCAGCGGCGGGGTGCCGTTCGGCGGCTTCGGGCTCGTGGTCGAGTCGATGCGGGCGTCCGTCGTCGAGCAGGGCCTGCCGCCGGCGGGCGGGTTCAGCCTGGGCCTGACCGGCATCGACGAACCGCTGCGGGTCTTCGACTGGGACGGGCTCGCACCGACCGGCGAGCTCGTGGCCGGCCGCCTTCTGGTGCTCCTGGCCGCGGTCCTCGTCGCGGTGCTCCCCGCGCTGTGGTTCGACCGGTTCGACGTGGCCCGGGCGGCGGGGGCAACGCGGGTCGCGGTTGATGCGGGGCTGGTACGCGCCGGGGAGCTCCCGGCGAGCGCCGCCGCGGCGCCGCAGGTCGTCGGTTCAGTGGGCGTCGGTTCAGCGCGCGTCGCTTCACTGACCGTCGGTTCGCTGACCGCTGCCCCGGCCGGACGGCGACCCGCACTGGCCCGGATGGTCGCCGGCGAGCTGCGGGTCCTGACGTCGGACCTGTCCTGGTGGTGGTGGCTCGTCGTCGCCGGGCTGAACGTCGCGGCAGTGGCCTGGGACGGACCCGGGACGGCGATGCTGGCTGCGGCCTGGATCTGGCCGGTCCTCGTCTGGTCGCGGCTGGGTACGCAGCACCTCGAGCACGGCTTGGACACCCTCCTGGGCGCCTACCCGGGCAGCCTGGACCGGACGTTCGCGCAGTGGCTGGCCGGGGTGGCGCTCACGGCGGCGACCGCCGTCGGGCCGCTGGCGAGCATCCTGCTCGACGGCGACGCCGTGCGGGCCGCACACTGGGCCGCCGGCGCGCTGTTCATCCCGTCGCTCGCGCTGCTGCTCGGCACGGTCACGCGCACCCCGCGCGTGTTCCAGGTGCTGTACCTGATCGCCTGGTACATGGCGATCAACGACGTCGCGGCGTTCGACCACATGGGCATCGTGCTGGACGCGGCGGGTCACCCGGCGGGCGCGAGCGCCGTCGCCGTGGGCGGTGCCGCGCTCGGCCTGACGGCGGCCGCGCTCGCGGTCCGGCGCGTCCAGCACGTGCGGCGCTGAAACCGGGTCAGCGGCCGACGGCGGCCATGCCCGCGTCGTCGTACCGGTTGCCCGCGACGCCGAGCCGGGCGACGAGTCCGTCCAGGTCGGTGACGTCGTCCGCGGACAGGGCGACCGTCACCGGCGCGCACGCCGTCGGCGAGACGCTCCGTTTGCGGCCCCGGGACTGAACCGAGGCTGGGCAGGGACCGTCAGCGCGCCGACCGGACCGGCAGGATCACCGCCGAGGGGTGGCCCAGGTCGTGGTGGACGGCCTGGTCCGCGGCGAGGAGCGTCGTCGCGGACGCGAGGGGTTCACCGGTCCCGGTGTTGCGGGCGAAGCGCGGGAAGGCGCCGCTGGAGACCTGCACGCGGATGCGGTGACCGCGCTCGAACCGGTGCGCCGTCGGCCACAGGGTCACCGTGGCCTGCGACAGCTCGTCCGCGCCGGTCAGGCTGACCAGGCCGTCGCAGACGTTGAACGACCGGCCCTCTGCGTCGACGTCGCACAGCCGCACGAACACGTCGGCGTGCGCGAGGCTGGAGCGGAACCAGACCTCCGCGCTCACCTCGCCGACGACCTCGACGTCCTCCGCGAGCACCTCTGTCGTGTACGTCAGGACGTCCGGCCGGGCCTCCAGGGCGCCGTTCTCGACGCGGCCGCCGCTGCTGATGCTGATACCTCCGGCCGCCGGGGTCGGGTCCGCGGGGTCGTACCGGTACTCGTCGGGGGCGGACGGCGTCGGCGGGTCCGCCGCGAGCCCGCCGCCGGCCTGGAGGTGGAACCGCTGCGGCTCGTAGCCGGCGGGCGGCCAGCTCTCGAAGTCGCGCCACTCGTCCTGACCCATCACGAACAGCCGCACCGGCGCGCGCTCGGCCGGCTCCTCGCCGCGGGCGTACGCCAGGCCGAAACCGAGGGCCTCGGACGTCGCGGCCGCCGGCTCCGTATGCGTCCACGGGCCCACGGTGAGGCGGGCGGTCCGGCCGGCGTCCTGCAGGATCGTGAAGTCCCGGAGCTGCCCCGGCAGGAAGACGTCGTACCAGCCGGCGACCGAGCTGACGGGAACGCTCGTGGCCGCGACGCGGTGGGTGTGGTCGAGGCGGTCCCAGTGCGGGTCGGCGGCGTCGTGCGCCAGGACGTCCTGGACGTACTGCGACCGCGCACCCGTCGCCGCGACGTCGAACCCGCTCAGCGGCAGGGTGCTCAACGCGCGGGCGGTCTTCTTGGTCTGGGCGTTCATGCGCAGCAGCCTGAGGGGCCGCTCCTGGGTGGCGACCATGGCGCCCCACTCGAGCGGCAGCTCCAGGGACCGGCCGTCGGCGCGCAGGAACTCCTTGGTCAGCGCCGACTCGGTGACCACGGGGATCATCGCCTTGACCTGCGCCGGCAGGCTGTCGGCCACCGCCCACTGCACCATGCCCATGTAGCTCATCCCGAACAGGACCAGCGCCTCGCCGAACCAGGGTTCCTCGACCACCCAGTCCAGCGTGTCCAGCCCGTCCTCGCGCTCCTGGCGCAGCGGATCCATGACGCCGCCGGAGCCGAAGCTGCCGCGGGCGCTCTGGATCAGCACCTGGTAGCCGCGCTCCGCCAACGGCCGGGCCATGATCGTGCCGAACACGCCCGAGCGCCCGTACGGGCTGCGGATCAGCGCGGTGGGCAGGCCCTCGCCGCCCTCCCGCGGTGCCCAGCGGTCGGCCAGCAGGTCGACGCCGTCCCGCATCGGGACGCGCAGGTTCCTCTCGACCCGGAGCCGCCGGGTCTGCGGGTCCGGAAGCTTCTGCCGGCGTTGCAACACGTGACTGATGAGGCTCATCGGCCGGACTCCTTGGTCTTGGTGGCGGTGACCTGACCCAGCGCCGCTGTGAAGATGCCGGCCAGGCCGATCATCCGGTCGGCGAGGTCCTCCGGGTCGAGCGGCTCGTCGCCCGTGGTGACCCACGCGTTGACGATGCTCGCGCTGCCCCCGGTCACGAACACCGTGAGGTCCTCGATCTGCTGGGGGTCGAACATGCCGGCGAAGCGCTCGTGGAGCGCGCGCCGGTTCACCGCGCCGAACAGTCCGCCGAGCGCCTCGGTCAGCGCTGAGGCGCTGGAGCTGTTCAGCATCGCGCGGTAGAAGACACGGTGCTGCGCGAAGTGGCGCGTCATGAGGAGCACCTGATCCCGGGCGTCTGCCTCTGGGTCGCCCTCGGCGAGCCAAGGCATCAGCTCGGTCCGGATCAGGTCCAGCGCGGCCTCCAGCAGCAACGTGTCCCGGTCGCCGAAGTGCTGATAGACGATCTGCCGGCTCACGTCGGCGGCGGCCGCGATGTCGGAGAGCGGCACGGCGGCCGTGCCCCGCTCCGTCACGAGCGCGACGGCGGCCCGGGTGAGCGCCGCGCGCGACCGCCGCACGCGCCGGTCCTTGACGGGCGCCGACGGACCCAGGTCGAGCTTCATGCCGCTGATCATAGACAGGTGTCAATTATTGAACAAGCGTCTGCTGCTGAGGATGCCACCCGGGGGCCTCATCGCCGTCGCCTCACAACGACCGTCCACGTAAAGTGAGGTCCGTGCCGGACACCCCTGCTGCCCCCGAGCCGTTCGCCCCTCGGACGGCCCCCGAGGCGATCGAAGACCTCCGTGCGCGGCTGCGGGCGACCCGCTGGCCCGACGCTCCCGAGGACGCCGGATGGTCCCTCGGCACCGACCTCGACTACCTCCGCGAGCTGGTCGCCTACTGGGCGGACGGGTTCGACTGGCCGGCGCAGGAGGCCGCGCTCGCCCGGCTCCCCCGGTTCCGCACCCAGGTCGGCGGGCTCGGGATCCACTTCGTGCACGCCCGCGCCGCGGCTCCGGCCGGCCCGGTGCTTCCCCTGGTCCTCTGCCACGGCTGGCCGGACTCGTTCTGGCGGTACTCCAAGGTCGTCTCGGTCCTGACGGACCCGGGCTCGCACGGCGCCGACCCGGCCGACGCATTCGACGTGGTCGTCCCCGACATGCCTGGCTTCGGGTACTCGGACCGGCCGACCGGGCCGCCGCTGAATTCCGTCGCCGTCGCCGGGCTCTGGGCCGAGCTCATGCGGACCCTCGGCTACGAGCGGTTCGGCGCCGCGGGCGGGGACATGGGCAGCCACGTGAGCCGCTACCTCGCGCTCGACCACCCGGACCGGGTCGCCGCGGTGCACCGCACGGACGGTGGCCTGCCCGTCTTCGCCGGTGACCCCGCAACTCTCACCGCCGCAGAGCGGGCATGGTTCGCCGAGGCCGCGACGTGGGGCGCGACCGAGGGTGCCTACGGCGCGATCCATCGCACCAAGCCCCAGACCGTCGCCGCGGCGCTCAACGACTCCCCTGCCGGCCTGGCCGCCTGGATCGTCGAGAAGCTCCAGTCGTGGAGCGACGGCGGCGTCGAGCGCTACACCCGGGACGAGATCCTCACCAACATCACCATCTACTGGTTCACGGGCACCATCGCCTCGTCCATGCGGATGTACAACGCGAACTCGGCCATCCCCGCCGAGCAGCTCACCCGCCGGGTCGAGGTGCCGTCCGGGTTCTCGGTGTTCCGCGGCGACGTCGTCCGCCCGCCGCGGGCCTGGCTCGAGCGCACCACCAACACGGTCCGCGTGACGGAACCCGAGCGGGGCGGGCACTTCGCAGCGTTCGAGGAGCCCGAGCTCTACGCACAGGAGCTGCGCGACTTCTTCCGCCCGTACCGCGGCGAGAGCGGCCCTGCCTGACGCCTGCGCGTCGGGCACGGGCCGCCCGATCCGACCGACCGACCGAGGAGTCACTGATGCAGACACGAACACTGGGATCCGGGACGAGCAGCCTCGAGGTCTCGGCCATCGGGCTGGGCTGCATGGGCATGAGCCAGGGCTACGGCCCCAACCCGGGAACCCGCGAGGAGATGATCGCGGTCCTGCGCGGCGCGGTCGACCGCGGGATCACTCTCTTCGACACGGCCGAGGCGTACGGCCCGTTCGTCAACGAGGAGCTGGTCGGCGAGGCACTCGCCCCGGTGCGTGACCAGGTGGTCATCGCCACGAAGTTCGGCTTCAAGCTCGACGAGGAGGGCCGGAGCGTCGGGACCGACAGTCGCCCCGAGCACATCCGGGAGGTGGCCGACGCCGCGCTGCGCCGCCTCGGCACGGACGTGATCGACCTCTTCTACCAGCACCGCGTCGACCCGCAGGTCCCGATCGAGGACGTCGCGGGTACGGTCGCCGAGCTGATCCAGGCCGGCAAGGTGCGCCGGTTCGGGCTGTCCGAGGCGGGGACCGACACCATCCGCCGCGCGCACGCGGTCCAGCCCGTCACCGCGCTGCAGAGCGAGTACTCGTTGTGGACCCGGGACCCCGAGCCCGAGATCCTGCCGACGCTCGAGGAGCTCGGCATCGGGTTCGTCCCGTTCAGCCCGCTCGGCAGGGGGTTCCTGACGGGCGCGCTGACCTCGGCAACCCAGCTCGCCGAGGGCGACATGCGCACCGGGCTCCCCCGCTTCAAGGCGGAGAACCGCGACGCCAACCAGGCGTTCGTCGAGCTGCTCGACGCCGTCGCGGCCCGCAAGGGCTGCACGACCGCGCAGGTGGCGCTCGCCTGGCTGCTCGCCCAGAAGCCGTGGATCGTCCCGATCCCCGGGACCCGCCGGACGAGCCGTCTCGAGGAGAACATCGGCGCCGCCGACGTCGAGCTCACCGCCGCCGACCTGGCCGAGATCTCGGCCGGCGCCGAGAAGATCCAGGTCAGCGGCGAGCGTTATACCGAGGCGATGCTCCGCATGACGGGGCTGTAGGTCCGCTGCTGATCGGCTGGGCCGGTCACCAGAGCGACGACTCGCCGCGCGCGGCGACGGTCCGGGGCACGTCCCACGGGTTGTCGTCGCGCAGCGGCGGGGGCAGCAGCTCCTGCGGGGCGTCCTGGAAGGCGACCCCGCGCAGGAAGCGCCCGATCGCCGCCGTGCCGACGGACGTCCCGTCGGTCGTCGTGGCCGGCCACGGCCCGCCGTGCTGCATCGCCGGGGTGACAGCCACGCCCGTCGGCCAGCCGCCGAGCAGGATCCGGCCGGCGTGCCGCGCCAGCCGGGCCACGAGGCCTGCCCACTCCCCATCTGTCTCTCCGGAGCCCAGGTGCAGGGTCAGCGTGAGGTTGCCCGGGAACAGCTCGGCGACCGCCGCGGCCAGCTCGGCCATCAGCTCACCGGTCGAGCGTGCACCCACCGGGTACTCCACGATCACGGAGAACGGCCCGAACACCTCGTCGAGGAGAGCCGGACCGGCGCTCCGGAGCAGGTCGAGCGGGACGGCGACGAACGTCGGCGTCACCCAGGCCTGTCCGTCCGCGTCGCGTCGGGACCCGCCGGCGTGCACGACCCGCACGCCGTCGACTCCGAGCACCTGCCCGACCCGCCGCTCGTACCCGTCCGCGATCGACGGGTTCAGCAGCCGGTGCTCCGGCACCAGCGCCGCGGCGGTGACCACTACGTCGTCGTACCGGGTGCCCTCGGGGACGAGGAGGAAGCCGGGCTTGGTGCAGAGCTGGCCCGCCGAACCGGACACGCTCGCCACGTACCCCGCGAGCAGGTCGTCCGACCGCTCGCGGAGCGCCTCGGGCGAGACGAGCACCGGGTTGACGCTGCCCAGCTCGCCGAAGAACGGGATCGGGTCGGGCCGCGCGGCGGCCCGGGCGGCCAGCAGCTGCCCCACCCGCTGCGACCCGGTGAACGCGGCGGCTCGCACCGCCGGGTGCTCGACCAGCGCGATCCCGGCCTCCTGCGAGGTGACGAGCTGCAGCGTCGCCTCCGGCAGGCCGGCCCCGGCCAGCGCGGCCGAGACCAGCTCCGCCACCCGCTCGGACAGCAGCGGGTGCCCGGGATGCGCCTTGACGATCACGGGGCAGCCCGCCGCGAGCGCCGCGGCCGTGTCCCCGCCGGCGACGGAGAACGCGAACGGGAAGTTGCTCGCCGCGAAGTTCAGCACGGGTCCGACGGGCCAGAGGCTGCGGCGCAGGTCGGGCCGGGGGCCGAGGACGAAGTCAGGGTCTGCCTCGTCGAGGCGTACGTCGAGGTAGGCGCCGTCGGCGACGACCTGCGCGAACAGGCGCAGCTGCACCCCCGTGCGCTTGAGCTCGCCGCGCAGGCGGGCCTCGGCGAGGCCGGTCTCCTCCTGGGCGATGGCGACCAGCTCGTCCGTGTGGTCGGCCAGGGCGGCGGCGGCCCTGCGCAGACCCTCGGCGCGGATGTCGGGCGCCGTGCGGGAGAGCTCGTCGAAGGCGTCGGCGGCCCGGCGGGCGACGTCGTCGACGGTGCGGTCGAGGTCGGGTGCCGCGGTGGCGGTCATGGGTCGGCTCCTCAGCGGGTGGCGGGATCGGGCGGGCGGGTCGAGCAGACAGGTCAAGCAGGCAGAGTCAGAAGACGAAGCCCGTCGGGAACGGGTCGCTGGGGTCGAGCACGTAGTTGGCGGTCCCGGTCACCCAGGCACGCCCGGTGATGGTCGGGACGACGGCGGGCACGCCCGCGACGTCGGTCTCCGCGACCAGGCGGCCGACGAACCGGCTGCCGATGAACGACTCGTTGACGAAGTCGGTGTCCAGGGCGAGCTCGCCGCGGGCCCAGAGCTCGGCCATGCGGGCCGACGTCCCGGTGCCGCAGGGCGACCGGTCGAACCAGCCCGGGTAGATGGCCATGGCGTGTCGGGAGTGCCGCGCGTCGGAGCCCGGGGCGATCAGCTCGACGTGGTGGCAGCCCTCCACGCCGTCGAGCGAGGGGTGCTTCGGCATGGCGGTCTCGTTGATCGCGTCCATGATCGCGAGCCCGGCGGTGAGCAGGTCCTGCTGACGCGCCCGGTCGAAGGGCAGGCCGAGATCGTCGAGGTCGACGAGCGCGTAGAAGTTGCCGCCGAACGCCATCGAGTACGGGACCGTTCCGTAGCCGGGCACCTCGATCACCTGGTCGAGCGCCGTCACGAAGCTCGGCACGTTCTCGATGGTCACGGCGTCGGCGTGGCCGTCGCTGACGGCCACCCTGGCGACGACGAGCCCGGCGGGCGTGTCGAGCCGGATCTCGGTGACCGGCTCGACGACGTCGACCATGCCCGTCTCGACCAGGACCGTCGCCACGCCGATGGTCCCGTGCCCGCACATGGGCAGGCAGCCGGACACCTCGATGTAGACGACGCCCCAGTCGCAGTCGGGCCGGGTCGGCGGCTGGAGGATGGCGCCGCTCATCGCGGCGTGCCCCCGCGGCTCGTTCATGAGGAACAGCCGCAGGTCGTCCATGTGCTCCATGAAGTACAGCCGCCGGTCGTTCATGGTGTCCCCGGGTATGACCCCGACACCCCCGGTCACGACCCGCGTGGGCATCCCCTCGGTATGCGAGTCGACGGCACTAATGGTCCGACTGGTACGCATGCTCTCTCTCCTTGGTCCGTTGAGTGCTGGGTATTTGCCCTGTCGAATCCTTTCGAAGGGACAGATACCCAGCACTCAGCGCGAGGCGATGTAGGTGAGGGCCGACTCCGTGTCCTTGCGGACCTGGGCCTCGTGCTCTGCCGTCAGCGGGCCGCGCGGCGGGCGGGTGGGGCCACCGTAGCTCTGTCCGGTGATGTCGATCGAGAGCTTGATCGCCTGCACGAACTCGGTGCGGGAGTCCCAGCGGAACGCCGGCACGAGGTGCTTGTACAGCTCGCGGGCCTCGGCGATCTTGCCCTCGGTGACCAGGGTGTAGATCTCGACCGCCTCGCGCGGGAACGCGTTCGGGTAGCCGGCGAACCAGCCCGTGGCGCCCGCCACCAGCGACTCGAAGAGCAGGTCGTCGGCGCCGGCGATGACGTCGAGGTCGGGGGCCAGCTCCTTGATCTCCAGCACGCGCCGCACGTCGCCCGAGAACTCCTTGACGGCGACCACGTTCTCCAGCTGGGCGAGCTCGGCGAGGAGGTCGGGCGTGAGGTCAACCTTCGTGTCGATCGGGTTGTTGTAGATCATGATCGGCAGGCCGACCTCGTTGACGGCGGCGTAGTGGGCGATCACCTCGGACCGGTTCGCGCGGTAGAGGGTGGGCGGCAGCAGCAGGACGGCGTCCGCGCCGTCCTCCTTCGCGAGCTCTGCCCAGTGCCTGGCCTGGTGCGAGCCGACGCCGTGCACGCCGGCCACGACGAGCCCCCGGTCGCCGACCGTCGCGACGGCGGTCTGCACGACCTTGCGGCGCTCGTCGTCGGTGAGGGACGAGTACTCGCCGAGCGAGCCGTTCGGGCCGACGCCGCGGCAGCCGTTGTCGATCAGGAACTCGCAGTGCGCGGCGAACCGCTCGTAGTCGACGGCGAGCCCGGCCGGCGCGGACGCGTCCGGCTTGAAGGCGAGGGTGGTAGCGACGATCACGCCGCCGAGGTCAAAACGCTGGTTCATGTCCGGTCTCCTCCGGGTTGGGATGCTGATGCTGTGGGTCGGGAAGTTGTGGGCAGGGCCGCGAGGTCACCGAGGCGGACGGGGACGACGAACGGACGGCGGTCCACGGTCGGCGCCGCGGCAGCCGCAGCCTCCGGGCCGGCCAGGAGCTCCTGGAGGGTCCGGCCGCACATCCGCGCCTGGCACGGGCCGAGCCCGGCGCGGCTGGTGAGCTTCACGGAGCGCGGCTCGCGCGATCCGGTCAGCTCGGCGACCTCGCGCACGCGTCCGTAGGTGGTCTCCTCGCAGCGGCAGACGACGGTGTCGTCACGCAGCCAGCCGGTCCAGCCACCGCGGATCCCGTGTGCCGCCTCGATGCGCGCCGCGAAGCCGCGCGCCCGGGTGCGTGCCCGGCCGGCCGCGCGGGCCGCTCCGGTGCCGGTGTCGCCGCCTGCCGCCGCAGTCCCGGCCACCGTGCCCTCGGCCAGTGCCGCGTCGGCGCCACCGATGCCGGTGACCTCGCCGGCGGCCCACACCCCGGGCACGGACGTGGCCTGACGGTCGTCGACCACCACGAACCGGCTCGGCGTGAGGTCGCACCCGGCGGCGATCGCCAGCTCCAGGCGCGGCGTGAAGCCGTGGCTGACGCACACCGCGTCAGCCTCGACGCGCCGCTCGGTCCCGGCGACCGGTGCCCAGCGCTCGTCGAGGCGCGCCACGGTCACCGCCTCGACCCGCCCGTCGCCGTGCGCGGCCACCACCGCCTCGCCGGGCCGCCACGGCACGCGGTGGCGCACCAGGTCGCGGACGTACCCGGCCAGCTCGCCCGCCTTGCCCGCGGCCCCGGCCAGCTCCCACGGCCGGTCCAGCCAGCCGCGGGCGAGGGATCCGAGCCGGCCCGCCTCGTGCACGCCGACGACGTCGGCGCCGGTCTGCAGCAGGGACGACGCGACGGGCAGCAGGAACGGCCCGGCCCCGGCGACGACGACGCGCCGTCCGACCGCCACCCGCTCTCCCTTCGCCAGCGCCTGCGCCGCACCCGCGGAGTAGACGCCGGGCAGCTGCCAGCCGGGGAACGGCAGGGTGCGGTCGTGGGCGCCGGTGGCGAGCACCAGCGCGTCCGGTTCGAGCACGAGCGGCTCGCGCCCGACGCCGTCGGGCTCCCCGATCAGGACGTTGAGCCGGATGCCGGAGTCGAGCCGTTCGAGCGACCAGACCTGGGCCGAGGGCAGCACCGTCACGTCCCGGTGCGCCCGCAGGGCACCGTCGAGCTCACCGAAGGTCGCCCACCTGTGGTGCAGCAGGCCCTCCCGGCCGGCCGGACGTTCCGCCGGCAGGTGGCGCCAGTACTGTCCGCCGAGCCCGTCGGCGGCGTCGAGCAGCGTGACCCGCGCACCCGCGGTTCCGGCGGCTCGCGCGGCGGCGAGCCCGGCCGGGCCCGCGCCGACGACGACCACGTGTCTCGTCGCGCCGCTCATCGAGGTTCCCCCGGTCCGCCCTGCCGGGTCACGACGTCGCCGTCCTGCGCACGCCGCAGGCAGGCACGCACGTCCCGCAGGCCGTTGACCTCGACGAGGCAGTCGAAGCACACGCCGATCCCGCAGAACACGCCGCGCGGCGCCCCGCCCGTCGTGGTGGTGCGCCACTCGCGCCGTCCGGCACCCAGCAGCACGCCGGCGATCGTCTGACCGGCCGTCCCGGTGACGGGCTCGCCGTCCACGACGACGGTCAGCGGCCGGTCGGCGCCCGGCCGGGCGGGATCGCGCTCGGCGGGCACGCGGTACGAGGTCATGGTCGGATCTCCAGGAGCGTCTGCCGGTCGGCGGCGTACGGGCGGGGGTCCACGGGCGGCTCGAACCCGAGCAGCTGCGCGGCGAGCAGGTCGCCGGTCGCGGGAGCCAGGCCGACGCCGGCGCCCTCGTGGCCCGTCGCGAACCACAGCCCGGCACGAGCGGGGTCCGGGCCGATCACCGGCAGGTGGTCGGGCATGTACGGGCGAAAGCCCAGGTAGGACCGCATGACCTGGGTACGCGCCAGGAACGGGAACACCGCCACCGCGCGCCGCGCCATCTCGGCGGGCACCTCGGCGCGGAAGCGCTCGTCGAACCCGACCTGCTCGCGGCTGGACCCGATCAGCACCGTCCCGCCGCGTGTGGACTCGATGACGGCGGAGGTCTGCAGCTCGGCGCCCGCCGACTGCGTCGCGGCGAAGTAGTCGCCGTCGTAGACCTTGTGCCGGATCCGCTGGGGCATGGGCGTGGTCACGAGCACCATCCCGCGGCGGGGCCGCACGGGGAGCCAGGAGCCGAGCCGTTCGGCGACCTCCGCCGACCAGGGACCGGCCGCCACGACGACGGCGCCCGCGGCCACCTCCCCCTGTGACGTGACGACGCCGGCGAGAGAGCCGTCGGCCCTGAGCAGCGGGCCGGTCACCTCGACGCCGGTGCGGACCTCCGCCCCGGCGCGACGCGCGGACGCGAGCAGCGCCTCGGCGGCCGCGACGGGCTGCAGCTGGGCGTCCTGCGGGTAGTGGACGGCGCCCACGACGCCGGGCGCCAGGTCGGGTTCGAGCTCGCGCGCCTCCTCGGCGGTCACCTCGACCGCGTCGACGCCGGACGCCCGCTGCGCCTCGGCGAACCGGCGCAGTCCGGCCAGACCGTCGGCGGAGGTGACGACGACCAGGCCACCCTTGGGCTCGTGCTCGACGGAGGGGAACCGGGGCCCGAGCTCGTCGGCCAGCTCGTCCGCGAGCGCGACCCACCGGCGCAGCGACACCTTGGCGAGCTCCAGCTCCGGGCCGGGACCCTTGTCGGAGACCAGCAGGTTGCCCTCGCCGTGGGCGCTGGTCGCGGCGGCGGCCGCCCCGCGGTCGAGCACGGTCACCCGGGCGCCGGCCCGGGCGAGGGCTCGCGCGCAGGCCGCGCCGACTATCCCGGCGCCGACGATCACGACGTCCGCTGCCACATCCACCCCCTCGATCAGTTCGTTTTCTGCGGTTCAAAGAGCTCGGCGGTCTCGACAGGCTCGACCAACGACGGCGCTCGACGAGCGACGACGGCGTCAGTCCTCCGGCTTGCCCGCCCACGTGCCGAGCGAGTGCCCGATGTGCCGCTCCATCAGTGCTTTGGCGCCCGGTCCGTCGCCGGCGGCGAGCAGGTCGAGCAGCTCGTGGTGCTCCTGGGCCGAGCTGGCGAGCGTGCCGCTCGCGACCATCGTCGACAGCCCGAGCAGGCGGGCCCGGTCGCGCAGGTCGGCGACGATCTCGCCGGCCACGGGGTTGCCCAGCAGGCCCATGAGCCGCAGGTGGAACGTCTGGTCCGCCTGCAGGTACGCGACCAGGTCGCCGGTGCGCGCGCCCTCGACGATCTCGTCGGCCAGCGCGCGGAACTCCGCGAGCTGCCCGACGGGGAAGGACTTGGCCAGCCGTTCCATCCAGACCGGCTCGATCACGAGCCGGACGGCGGCGACGTGCCGCAGGGTCTGGTCGCTCACGCGGGTGACACGGAACCCCTTGTTGCGGACCGCCTCCAGGAACCCGCGCCGCTCCAGGTCCAGCACCGCCTCGCGCACCGGCGTCGCCGACACGTCGAACCGCGCGGCGAGCGTCGGCACGGAGACGAGCTCCCCGGGTTCGAGCTCACCGGCGACGATCGCCGCCACGAGGGCGCGGTGGACCTGCTCGCGCAGGCTCGCGACCGGCGGTAGACGACGGACCGACGGGGTGGGTGTTGTTGCGCTCATGCTGCACTCCTGGGTGGTCAGGCAACGCTAGTAGTATATTACACGGGATGCGAACCCCGTCGTCAATGGCGCCTGAGGGTACCTGAGGCAGTGCGGGCCGGCCGGGAGGTAGCGGCCGGGAACGGCCAGGAGAAGCCGAAACGCGTCGTTTACATTCACCCCATCGACACCGCCGCCGTCGATCAGTAGAATATCACGCATCACATACCTCTGATCAAGGAACCAAGGGCGGAGGACGATGCGGAACGACACCAGGACAGGGGCGCAGCAGCGCGCGGCCCGGGTAGCGCTCACCGATGGCCTGCTGGGCCGGTGGCAGCAGCGCAACACCGGCGCGACGCTCCCCCACGTCGTCGAGCAGGTACGGGCCTCCGGCGTCCTCGACAACTTCCGTCGGATCGCCGAGCAGACCGGCGGGCCGTTCCGCGGCGGGTACCCGTTCATGGACACCGACGTCTACAAGACGCTGGAGGCGGCCGCGTACGAGCTGGCCCGCGTGCCCGAGGACGCAGCAGTGCGCGCCTTCTACGAGGAGGCCGTGTCCCTCGTCGAGCGCGCGCAGGCCGACGACGGGTACCTGTCGACGTTCCACCAGGGCCCCGACACGTCGGTCCCGCCGTGGACCGACCTGGCCGGCGGGCACGAGCTGTACAACCTCGGCCACCTGATCCAGGGCGCACTCGCCGCCACGCGCGGGCTGGGCGACGACCGGCTGCTCGCGGTCGCCCGCCGGTTCGCGGACCTCGTGGTGGACCGGTTCGGCGAGGACGGCCGCGCGGAGTACTGCGGCCACCCGCAGATCGAGGCGGCGCTCGTCGAGCTGTACCGCGAGACGGGACACGAGCCGTACCTGCGCCAAGCCGAGCTGTTCGTCGAGCGGCGCGGCTCCGGGCTCTTCGCCAAGGCGCCGTTCGGGCCCGCGTACTACGCGGACCACGCGCCGCTGCGCGACCTGGACACGGTGACCGGGCACGCCGTGCGCATGGTCTACCTGGCGGCCGGCGCCACCGACGTCGCCATCGAGCGCGGCGACACGGCGCGGATCGACCACCTGCTCCGCCTGTGGGAGGACATGGTGCGCACCAAGTCCTACGTCACGGGCGGGATCGGGTCGCGGCACTCGGACGAGGCGTTCGGCGACCGGTACGAGCTGCCGTCCGAACGCGCCTACGCCGAGACCTGCGCCGCCATCGGCACCATGCAGTGGGGCTGGCGGCTGTTCCTGGCCACCGGGAGCGCCGCCGTCCTGGACCACGTCGAGCGCGTCCTCTACAACGGGTTCGCCGCGGGCGTCTCGCTGGACGGCACCCGCTTCTTCTACGACAACCCGCTGCAGCGCCGTCCCGACCACACCGACGGGCGGCCGGTCGATCCGGCGGAGCCGCTGCGCCGCCGATGGTTCGGCTGCGCCTGCTGTCCGCCCAACGCGACGCGCTGGATCAGCGCGCTCCAGGACCACGTGGCGCTCGAGAAGCCGGACGGCCTGACGATCGCGCTGCTCACCGCGTGCCGTGTGCGTTCCGCCGTGCTCTCGGTCGACGTCGTGACCGACTACCCCTGGGACGGTCGCGTCACGGTCACCGTGCTCGACGCCCGCGACGAGCCGTCGACGCTGACCCTCCGCATCCCCGGCTGGGCGACGACGCCGCGGGTCACCGTCGACGGCGAGCCGGTGACCGAAGCGGTCGACGCCGCAGCCACGGACGGCTGGCTGCACCTGACCGACGTGTGGCGGCCGGGCCAGGAGATCGTGCTCGACCTGCCGATGCGCCCGGCGCTCGTCGTCTCGCACCCCGCCGTCGACGCGACCCGCGGCGCCGTCGCCGCCGTGCGCGGGCCGGTCGTGCACTGCCTGGAGCAGGCCGACTCCCCCGCGCCCGTCGACGAGCTCGTCGTGCACGCCGTGGGTGACGCGCCACCGCCGTCCGACGATCCGCTGCCCGGCGACCTCGTGCTGCGGCATGCCCTGACCGCCCACGTGAGCCGGCGGCCCGCGCCGTCGGACGACCCGTACCCGGCCGCGAACCGGACCGACCCATCTACCTCGTCGACGACGACGCAGGTACCGCTGGTGCCCTACCACCTCTGGGCGAACCGCGAACCCGGGGCGATGCGGGTCTGGCTCCGGCACACCTGACCGGACCGACCCGCCCGTGGGCTCCTGCCCGCACGCCCCTACCCGTACGACCCTCGACGCTCCGGCGTCATCAACCGAGAGGCCACATCGTGAAGCTCCATCGGATAACGACAGCCGTCCTCGCTGCCGCCACGACCCTCGCCCTCGCCGCCTGCGGCGGCGGCGCCCCGGCCGACTCCTCCGGGGGTGGCGGGTTCACGGCGGAGCCCGCGGTGGGCGGCACCGTGCACGTCCTGCAGACCGCCGACTTCTCGTACCTCGACCCGGCCCGCGGCTGGGACGGCGGCGTGAACAACTTCTACCGCCTCGTCTACCGGCAGCTCACGACGTCGGCGCCCGGCTCGTCCGAGAACCCGACGGAGATCGTCCCGGACCTCGCCGAGAGCCTCGGCGAGGCGTCCGACGACGGCCTGACCTGGACCTACACGCTCAAGGACGGGCTCAAGTTCGACAACGGCGACCCGATCACGTCGGCCGAGGTCAAGTTCGGCATCTCCCGGGCCTGGGACCCCGAGCTCGGCATCGGCTCGCCGTACCTCAAGCAGGTCATCGACGCCCCGGAGGACTACGAGGGCCCGTACAAGAGCGGCGACCTGCCGACCATCGAGACGCCCGACGACAAGACAATCGTCTTCCACCTCATCAAGCCGTTCCCCGAGTTCGACGCCGTGCTCTCCCAGGTGAACGCGACGCCGTTCCCCGTCGACAGCGGCGCGGGCGACGAGTTCATCCACGAGATCATCGCCTCGGGACCGTACAAGCTGGCCGAGTACGTGCCGGGCAGCACCATCAAGCTGACACGCAACGAGAGCTGGGACCCGGCCACGGACGAGGTGCGCGCCGCCAAGCCGGACGCCTGGGAGTTCACCATCGGCCTGGACCCGGCCACCATCGACGAGCGGCTCATCGCCGGGCAGGGCGCCGACGTCAACGCGATCGCGGGCAACATCCAGCCCGCCACGCTCCCGCGCCTGCAGACGCCGCAACTCAAGGAACGCGTCCTGGAGTTCCCCGGCATCTGCACCACGTACATGGGCCTGAACACCACCAAGAAGCACCTGGACGACGTCCGCGTCCGGCAGGCGATCAGCTACGCGATCGACCGCACCACCATCGTGAACGCGAGCGGCGGCACGCAGCTCGGTGACCCGTCCACGACGATCCTGCCGCCGTCGGTCGCGGGCCACAAGGACTTCGACCTCTACCCCTCCGAGGACGGCACGGGCGACGTCGAGGCCGCCAAGAAGCTGCTGGACGAAGCGGGCCTGTCCGACGGGTTCACCATGACCCTCGACATCCGCGCCCAGGAGTCCATGCAGGCCCAGGCCGAGGCCGTCCAGCAGGCGCTCGAGCGGGTGGGCATCACCGTCGAGCTCAACCTGATCGACACCTCCACCTACTACGAGACCATCGGCACCCCGTCCCAGCAGCACGACGCCGCCATCACCGGCTGGTGCCCGGACTGGGCCTCGTCGGCCGCGACGTTCATCCCGCCGCTGTTCGACGGCCGCAACATCTACGACAAGGGCAACGGCAACATCGCCCAGATCAACGACCCGGAGATCAACGAGCGGATCGACGAGATCGGGGCGATGACGGACATCGACGCCGCCAACGAGCAGTGGGGCGACCTCGACGAGCAGATCCTCGAGCTGGCCCCGGTCGTCCCGCTCATGGTCGCCAAGGGCGTCATGCTGCCGGGCGAGAACGTGACCGGCCTGTTCTCCTCGGCGAACGCCGCGACCGGCGGCATCGACTACGTCGGCGTCGGTCTCAAGGACCCCGAGAAGGGCTGACCCGATGATGCCGTCCCAGACGGACCTCACGGCCGGCACCGTCGCGCAGAGCGACGGTGCCGGCGGGACCTGGCAGACCCTGCGCCGCGACGTCGGCGCGATGCTCGGCCTCGGCTACATCGCCCTGGTCACGCTCGTCGCGGTCTTCGCGCCCGTGCTCACGTCGATCAGCGGCTGGACGCCGTACGAGTTCGACCAGAGCGCCATCGACCCCAACCTCGGTGGCATGCCGATCGGGGCGTGGGGCGGTATGGGCGCCGAGCACTGGCTCGGCGTCGAGCCGGGCAGCGGGCGCGACATCTTCGCGCGCATCGTCTACGGCGCGCGGGTCTCGATGAGCATCGCGCTGTCGGCGACCGCGCTGACCACCGTGCTGGGTGTGTCGCTCGGGCTCGTGGCGGGCTACTTCGGCGGGCGGGTGGACCTCGTCATCTCGCGCGTCATGGACTTCCTCATGGCCTTCCCGGCGCTGATCTTCATGATCGCCGTGCTCTCCGCCCTGCCGGCGGGCAACCGGTCGGCGCTGCTCGTGGTCGTGATCTCGGTCTTCGGCTGGCCCTACCTGGCGCGCATCGTGCGCGGGCAGACCATGTCGCTCGCGCAGCGCGAGTTCGTCGAGGCGGCCCGGGCGGCCGGGGCCAGCGGCACGCGCATCGTGTTCCGCGAGATCCTGCCGAACCTGCGCTCGACGATCATCGTGATGGCGACCCTCGCGGTGCCCGGCTACATCGGCACCGAGGCGGGCCTGTCGTTCCTCGGCGTCGGCGTCGTGCCACCCGCCCCGAGCTGGGGGCAGATGATCGCGGCCTCCGTGAAGTGGTACGCCGTCGACCCCGCGTACTTCGTGGTGCCGGGCGTGTGCCTGTTCCTGCTCGTGCTCTCGTTCACCGTGCTCGGTGACCGGCTGCGCGCCGTCGTCGACGCCCAGGAGGGTCGCTGATGCTCCGGTTCCTCGTCACGCGCATCGCGTCGGGTCTCGTGGTCCTGCTGCTGGTGTGCCTGTTCACCTATCTCATCTTCTTCGCGCTCTCGCCGGACCCTGCGGTGCAGATCTGCGGCAAGAACTGCACGCCCGAGGTGATCGACCAGATCCGCGGCAACCTCGGGCTGGACCAGCCCTTCTGGACGCAGTTCCTGCTGTTCGTCGTCGGCATCTTCGCGGGCCGCACCTACGGCGAGGGCGCGAGCGCCGTCGACTGCGCGGCGCCGTGCCTCGGCTACTCGTTCCAGTCCAGCCAGGCGGTCTGGGACATGATCGTGCAGCGGCTGCCCGTCTCCGCGACGATCGCCATCGGCGCCGCGGTGCTGTGGCTGCTCGCGGGAGTGGTCGGCGGCCTGCTCAGCGCCGTCAAGGAGGGCACGTTCCTCGACCGGTTCACCACCGGGCTGACGCTGACGAGCATGTCGATCCCCAACTACGTGCTCGCCCTAGTGCTGCAGTACGTGCTGGTGGTCCAGCTCCAGTGGCTGCCGTTCCCCCAGGCGGTCGCCTTCGCGGACGACCCCGTGCAGTGGTTCCTCAACTTCGTGATGCCGTGGATAGTTCTCGCGATCGGGTACGCGGCCGCCTACACGCGGCTGACCCGGGCGAACGTGCTGGACGTGCTGCGCGAGAACTACGTGCGGACCGCCTACGCGAAGGGGCTGCCGCAGTCGCTGATCTGGCGACGGCACGCCCTGCGGCCGGCCCTGACGCCGGTGGTGACCATCTTCGGCATGGACTTCGCCGGGCTGCTCGGCGGCGCGCTCATCACCGAGACGGTCTTCGGGATCAACGGCGTCGGCAAGATGGCCGCCGACTCCATCGCCCGCAACGACCAGCCGGTGATCATGGGCGTCACGCTGCTGGCCGGGTTCCTCGTCGTCGTCGGAAACATAGTGGTCGACGTCGTGTACAGCGCCATCGACCCGAGAGTGCGGGTGAACGCATGACCGAGACACGCTCCGAAGCGCTCCTCCAGGTGCGCGACCTCACGGTCACCTTCCAGACGCCGCGCGGCCCGCTCGACGCCGTCCGCTCGCTGGACCTGGACCTGGAGCCCGGCGGCGCGCTGGGCATCGTCGGTGAGTCCGGCTCCGGCAAGTCCATGACCAGCCTCGCGATCATGGGCCTGCAGCCCAGGGCCGCGCGGCGCACGGGCAGCGTGAAGCTGCGCGGGCAGGAGCTGGTCGGGATGTCCGAAGCCGACCTGCGGCGTGTGCGCGGCGACCGCATCGCCATGGTGTTCCAGGACCCGCTGTCCTCGCTGAACCCGTACTACACGGTCGGGCTGCAGATCGAGGAGGCGTACCGCGCCCACCGTCCCGGCGTGACCCGCCGGGAGGCGCGCAAGGTGGCGATCGCGGCCCTGGAACGGGTACACATCCGGGACGCCGCGGTGCGGGTGGACCACTACCCGCACCAGTTCTCGGGCGGGATGCGCCAGCGCGTGATGATCGCGATGGCGCTCAGCACCGAGCCCGAGCTGCTGATCGCGGACGAGCCGACCACGGCGCTCGACGTCACCGTGCAGGCCCAGATCCTGGACCTGCTGCAGGAGATCCGCCGCGAGACCGGCACCGGCCTGGTGCTGATCACGCACGACCTGGCGGTGGTCAGCGAGATCACCGACCACATAGTCGTCATGAAGGACGGCGTGTGCGTCGAGCGGGGCGCCGTCGAGCAGATCTTCACCAGCCCGCAGCACCCGTACACCCAGGCGCTGCTCGACGCCGTCCCGCGCATCGACGACGAGATCGGCGAGCTGCGCGCGGTGGCGCCGGGCTCCGCCGTCGTCCCCGAGCACGCCCCCACGAACGGAGGTGCCGCATGAGCGAGCCGCTCCTGAGAGCCACCAACCTGGTCAAGGAGTTCCCGGTGCTGGGCACCGGCGGCCTGCTGCGTCCCCCGGAGCGGTTCCGGGCCGTCGACGACGTCAGCTTCGAGCTCCGCGCGGGTGAGACGCTCGCCCTGGTGGGCGAGTCCGGCTCGGGCAAGTCGACGACCGCGCGGCTCGCCGCGCGCCTGCTGGACGTCACGTCCGGCACCGTGGAGCTCGACGGCGAGGACGTCACGACGCTCAGGCGGTCCGCGCTGAACCGCTTCCGCAGCGAGGTGCAGGTCGTCTTCCAGGACCCGTACTCCTCGCTCAACCCGCGGCACACCGTCGAGCGGATCGTCACCGCTCCCCTGGTCTACCAGGGGCGGCCGGTCCCGGGCGGCGCCCGCGCGTTCACGCGCGCGCTCATGGAGCGGGTCGGGCTCGACCCCGATCACTCGCAGAAGTATCCGGCGCAGTTCTCCGGCGGGCAGGCGCAGCGCATCGGGATCGCCCGCGCGCTCGCCGTCGGGCCGCGTGTGGTGGTGTGCGACGAGGCGGTCTCGGCGCTCGACGTGTCGGTCCAGGCGCAGGTCATCAACCTGCTGCGGGACCTGCAGCGCGAGGAGGGGCTGACGTACCTGTTCATCGCGCACGACCTCGCGGTGGTGCGGCAGATCGCCACGCGGGTCGCGGTGATGACGCAGGGGCAGATCGTCGAGGAGGGCGACCGGGACGGTGTGTTCGGCGCGCCCCGGCACGAGTACACGCGCAAGCTGCTCGACGCCGTCCCGCGGATCCGCCCCGAGTGGGAGCGGCAGCGACGGGCGAACGCCGCCCGGACGTCCGGGGCCCGGTCGGGAGCGCAGGCATGAGCGCGGTCGCGAGCACGAGCGGCGTCTCCGGTACGAGCGCGGGCAGCGGATCCGGCTGGACGTCGTACCTGCTGCCCGGTATCGGCGTCCGCGAGCGCCATCTCGTCGTGCCGCTCGACCGGTCGGGCCGGCTGGCCGGGGAGGTGGAGCTGCTGGTCCGCGAGCTCGTGGACCCGACGCGGCGGGACGACGACCTGCCGCTGCTGGTGTACCTGCAAGGTGGCCCGGGCGGGGCGAACCCGCGCCCGCTGCGGCGGGACGGCTGGCTGGACGTGGCGCTGCGCGACTACCGAGTGGTGCTGGTGGACCAGCGTGGGACGGGTGGCAGCACGCCGCTGGACGGCGAGGTGCTGGCGGAGATGGGCGCGCGCGAAGGTGCCGACCTCCTGGCGTGCTTCCGCGCGGACTCGCTGGTCGCGGACCTGGAGGACGTGCGAGCCCAGATCTACGGCGGCCGGCCGTGGACGACCCTCGCGCAGAGCTTCGGCGGCTGGATCACGCTGACCTACCTCTCGGTCGCGCCCGAGGCACTGCGGGCCTGCTATATCGCGGGCGGGGTGCCCGGCACGCCGCCGTCGGCCGCCGAGGTGTACCGCCGGACGTTCGGCCGGGTGGCCGGCCGCACGCGCGAGTACTACGAGCGGTACCCGGCCGACGTCGGCGCGGTGGCGGCGATAGCGGACCGGCTCGCCGAGGGCGACGTCCTGCTGCCGGACGGCGACGTGCTGACCACCCACCGGTTCCAGTCGATGGGCATCGACCTGGGCATGAAGCCGGGGACGGAGCGCATGCACTGGTTCGTCGAGAAGGCGTTCGCGCGGCCGGGGCGGCTTTCCGCGGGGTTCCTGCAGGAGGCGATGGTGCGCACGTCGCAGGCGGACGGCCCGCTGTTCTGGACGTTGCAGGAGTCGATCTACGGGCACGGGGCCAACGGCCCGACGGGCTGGGCGGCGCAGGCCGAGCGGGACCGGCGTCCGGAGTTCGGCCCAGACCGCCGTCCGCTGCTGTTCACGGGTGAGATGGCCTTCCCGTGGATGTTCGACGAGATCCGGCTGCTGCGGCCGTTCGCGCCCGCGGTGCACGAGCTGGCGGCGCGCACGCAGTGGTCGCCGCTGTACGACCTGGACCGCCTGGCCGCCAACGAGGTGCCGGTCGCCGCGGTGGTCTATCACGACGACATGTTCGTCGACTCGGGCCTGCAGCTCGACACGCTCTCGCGCGTCGGGTCGTCCCAGGCGTGGGTGACCAACGAGTACGAGCACGACGGGATCGGCGACGGGCGCGTGCTGGAGCGCCTCCGTGAGCTGGTCCGCGACCGAGTAGGAGAGATTCGATGAGCACGAGCCACGGCACCAACCCAGGACGTCCCCCGTACGCGGGGACGCGTGCCCCCCGGCTGGTCGAGAGCGAGGCGTTCAACGCCCACATGGCACGCGGGTGGGGCGCCCCCGCCGTCGTCGTGCCGATGACGCCCGGGGCGCCCGCCGCCGCTGCCGAGCACCGCCGTCGGCTGTCGGAGCGGATCGGCGCGAGCGACGTCGTGGTGGGCGCGGGGCGCGCGAGCCTGCGCAACGGCGACGTGCAGTACGGGTTCCGCGCGGACAGCGACTTCGTCTGGCTCACCGGCGCGCAGGCCGAGGACGGCGTGCTCGTGCTGCGGGCGAGCGGCGGGAGCCACGACGCGACGCTCTACCTGCCGCCGCCGGCCAAGCCGGGCGACAGCGCGTTCTTCGGGAACGCGGCGTACGGCGAGCTCTGGGTCGGGCCGTCGCCGGACCTGGGCGACTGGGCGGAGGCGTTCGGCATCGCCGTCGAACCGCTGGCCGCGCTCGACGCGGTGCTGGACACCCTGGACGGGGCGCTCGCGTCGCCGTCCGTCGACGAGGAGCTGGTGCGCCGGTTCGGCCTGAAGCCGTCCGAGGACCTCGCCCGGGCGCTGTCGGACCTGCGGATGATCAAGGACGACTGGGAGATCGCGCAGCTGCGCGAGGCGGTCGACCACACGGTCACCGGCTTCGAGGCGGTCGTCGCGGAGCTGCCGCGCGCGGTCGGCGGGCTGGGCGAGCGCTGGCTGCAGGGCACGTTCGACCGGCACGCGCGCACGTTCGGCAACGGGCCCGGGTACACGACGATCGTCGGCTCCGGCCCGCACGCGCCGACCCTGCACTGGGTGCGCTGCGACGGCCCCGTGCTCCCCGACATGCCGCTGCTGCTCGACATGGGCGTCGAGGCGAACTCGCTGTACACGGCCGACGTGACGCGGACCATCGCGCCGTCCGGCAGCTTCAGCGCGCTGCAGCGGGACGTGCACGACCTGGTGGAGAAGGCGCACCGCGCGGGCATGGCGCAGATCCGGCCCGGCGTCGAGTACCTCGACTTCCACTTCGCCTCCATGGAGGTGATCGCGCAGGGCCTGCACGACTGGGGACTGCTGGACGTCTCGGTCGACGAGGCGCTGTCCCCCGGCGGGCAGCAGCACCGCCGCTGGCTGGTCTGCGGCATCGGCCACCACCTGGGCCTGGACGTGCACGACTGCGCACACTCCGACTACCCGACCTACCAGGCGGCGCCCCTGGAGCCGGGCGTCGTCATGACCGTCGAGCCCGGGCTGTACTTCCACGCGCACGACGAGACGGTGCCGCCCGAGCTGCGCGGGATCGGCGTCCGCCTGGAGGACGACCTGCTGGTCACCGCCGACGGCGCCGAGGTGCTCTCGGACGCCCTGCCGATCGACGCCGCGGGTATCGAGCGCTGGACCCAGGAGCGGATGCCGGATGCCTGAGCCGATCGCCGAACCGTTCCCGCTGGACGCCGTCTCGCTGAACGACAGCATCTTCACGCGGGCCCGGGACCAGATGCTGCACCTGGCGCACGCCTACCCCGTCGACCGGCTGCTCGCCGTCTTCCGCGCGAACGCAGGCCTCGACACGCGGGGCGCGCTGCCGCCCGGCGGGTGGGAGGACTTCGGCCACCCGGACGAGCAGGCCTGGGGACCCGACGAGTACCCGGGACGTGAGGCGGCACCCACGGCGAACCTGCTGCGCGGCCACTACGCGGGGCACTTCCTGTCCATGCTCGCGCTGGCCCACGCCGGTGCACCCGAGGCCGGCCTGAAGGCGGCGCTCAAGGGCAAGGTCGACGATATGGTCGAGGGCCTGCGGGAGGTCCAGGAGGCGCTCGCGGCATCGGGCCGCTACAGCCATCCGGGGTTTCTCGCGGCGTACGGCGAGTGGCAGTTCTCCCGGCTGGAAGGCCTGGCGCCGTACGGCGAGATCTGGGCGCCGTACTACACCTGCCACAAGATCATGGCGGGCCTGCTCGACGCGTACCGGCACGCGGGGTCGCGGACGGCGCTGGAGATCGCCGCCGGGATGGGGCGCTGGGTCCACGGCCGGCTGTCCGTCCTGTCCGCGGACCAGCGCAGGGACATGTGGGCCCTGTACATCGCGGGCGAGGCCGGCGGCATGAACGAGGTGCTGTGCGACCTCGCGGTCCTGACCGGCGACAAGCAGTTCGTCGAGACGGCCCGGCTCTTCGACCTGGACTCGCTGCTGGACGCGACGGCGTCGGGCCGGGACGTGCTGGACGGCATGCACGCCAACCAGCACGCCGCGACGCTGCTCGGCTACCTCTCGCTGCACGACCTGACGGGCGAGGCCCGCTACCTCGACGCCGTGGTCAACATCTGGGACATGCTCGTCCCGGGGCGCACGTACGCGCACGGGGGCTCCGGCGAGAACGAGCTGTGGGGTCCGGCGGGCGCCGTCGCGGGCGACATCGGCAACCGGAACGCCGAGACCTGCGTCACCTACAACATGCTCAAGCTCGCCCGTGCCCTGTTCGGGCGCACCGGTGACCCGCGGTACGCCGACTACTACGAGCGGGCGGTCACCAACCAGGTACTCGGCTCGCGGCACGACGTCGACTCGGACGACTCGCCCGAGGTCACGTACATGTTCCCGGTCAATCCGGGGGCGCTGCGCGAGTACGACAACGTCGGCACGTGCTGCGGCGGCACCGGGCTCGAGAACCACGTCAAGTACCAGGACTCCGTCTACTTCCGGTCGGTGCGGGGCGGCGAGCGCGCTCTCTGGGTGAACCTCTACGTGGCCTCCACGCTGCGGTGGGCCGAGCAGGACGTACGCCTCGTCCAGGAGACCGCGTACCCGCTGGAGGGCGGCAGCCGCCTGCTGGTCGACGCCACCGGCGACCTCGACCTCCGGCTGCGGGTTCCGGGCTGGGTCACTGGTGAGTTCGCCGTGACCGTCGACGGTTCGCCCGTGGCCGTGGACCCCGTCCCCGGGCAGTACGTCTCCCTGCGGCGGGACTGGGTGCCGGGCACGGTGGTCGAGATCAGGATGCCGCTGGCGCTGCGCGAGGTGCCGGCGCCCGACGACGCGTCCCTGGTGACGCTCGAGCTCGGGCCGACGGTGCTGCTGGCCCGCAGCGCCGCCACGACCTGGCTCCCGGTCGCCGCCGCGACCTGGCGGCGCCTGGACGGGACGCTCGACGCACCTCTGAACAGGGCCGACGACGGCACGTGGCGGCTGGGCGACCTCGTCCTGGAGCCCGCGTGGTCCGGGTCGGACGCGCGCTACCACATGTATCTGCGGCGGGCCGATGCCCGCATCGCGTTCGCGGGGGCGAGCGCGGGGCCGGACGCAGACACGGAACCGGCCGACTCGGGCGTGCCCAATGTCGCCAGGCGGGACGGCAGCACCTTCCTCGACGTCCTCTGGTCGGACGGCGGCTTCGCCTCCCGGCCCGAGTTCCTCCGTGCCGTGCTGCGCACCGCTCACGAGTTCGTCGGGCTGGGGCTGCTGAGCGCCGCCGAGGCGCGCGACGTCCTGCGGGCCGCCGCGCGCTCAGGTGTCGGACGGGACGCGGACTCTGACGCCCGCGGGACGGTTGGCGTGGCGGAGGCCGCACGTGAGGAGGTATCGCGTGAAGAGGTATCTCGTGAGGAGAGCGCACGTGAGGAAGCCGCACGTGAAGAAGCCGCTCTCCTGGCCGAGGCACCCACAGCCGCCTCGACCGGCTCGGCGCCCCGCGTCGAGGTCGTGCCGGCCACGGCGCCGAGCGTCACGGGCTGGTACCACCAGGCCGCCGACCTCACCGTCACCGCGCGCGCCGACGCCGGCGAGCCCACCGTCGAGGTCCGGGTCGGCGACGGGCCGTGGCAGCCGACCGGAACCGAACCGCTGCGGCTCGGCGACGGCGTGCACACCGTCACGGCGCGCGCCGTCGACTCCGAGGGGCGGGAACGGCACGTCGTCACCGAGGTCAGCGTCGACACCGCGCCGCCCGTGACCACCGCGACGGCCCGGCGCCTCGGCCCGCACGGCGTCGAGATCAACCTCGCCGCCACCGACGACGTCTCCGGCGTGGACAGCATCCGGTGGAAGGGACCGGACACGTTCTGGGCGACCTTCCGCGAACCGTTCACGCGCGCCCTGGGCGACGAGCCGCAGGTCATCGAGTTCACCGCCACCGACCGGGCGGGCAACGAGGAGCCTGTGCGGACCCTCGAGCTCCCGCCCGCCGGCTGACCGCGACGCGAGACAACTCGCCGCACACGCACCGCCTCAGAAAGGTGGATCGCCGGGGCCCGGCGAGCCGGTGGCCTCGCCGGGCTCGCCGGGTTGGCCGGGCTCGCCGGGTTGGCCGGGTATGGCGCCCGGCTCGCTGGTGGCGTACTGCCGTGGCAGGCGCCGGCCGGTCAGGGCACGCAGGCTCAGGTCATAGCTGGTATCCGGGTCGACCTGGCCGATGTCGACGTGAGTATCCAGCACGGTCGGCGGTCGGTGGTGGGTGCGGCCGGTGGGAGTGGTCCAGGTAGTGATTCCGGTCGCGGGGTCGCGCGCGACGCCCCACCCCGCGTGCGTCTTGAGCAGATGATGCCGACGGCACAGGGCGTGCAGGTTCCATGCGCTGGTCTGCCCACGCCCGGCCGTGCCGGCGGTGTCGTGGTCGAAGGGCTCGATGTGGTCCAGGTCGCACTGTTCGGCCGGGGTGTCGCAGCCAGGGAAGGTGCAGGTGTCGTCCCTGGCCTCGACCGCGGCCCGCAGGACCCGGCCCGGTTGATAGGTGGTGGTGGAGTAGTCGACCAGCACCCCGGTGACCGGGTCGGTCACCAAGCGTTGCCAGGTCGCGTCCTGCGCGATGAGCCGGGCCGTCTCTGCCGGGATGGGTCCGAATCCCTTCAGGTCGCCGGGTGCTTCGTCCAGGCCCAGGAGCACGCTGGCCGGGACCGTCACCCGGACCACCGGGCGGGTCGGCGTGATCCGCACCGGCCGCACCACCTGCTGGACGGGGGCACGGCCACCGCAAGAGCAGACCGACACCTCCACACGGTCGGCCCCATCGGCCGCCGGGCCCGTATCGCTCTCGGCGCGGTCGGTCTTCGCTGTAGTCCCGCTGGCCTGGCTGGTCTCGCTGGCCTCGCTGTTCTCACCGGTCTCACCGGTCCCGCCGGTCTCGGTGGTCTGGCCGGTCTCGGTGGTCTGGCCGGTCTCGGTGGTGCCACTGGCCCCGCTGGCCTCAGTGGTCTCAGTGGTCCCGGTGATCTCAGTGGTCTCGGTCGTGCCGGCGAAGCGGTCAGCGGGCAGGAGCCGGCCCGTGACGATCCCGGTCAACGAGTCCGCTCGGAGCTGTCCCAAGCTGCGTTCCTCGCCGCTGGTGCGGCGCAGCTGGTGGGCCATGTCGTCCACCACACCCCATACCGCCGCCGCGTCGGCTGCCGGCAGGTAGGCCGACACCCAGCCCATGTCGTTCTCGGCCCGGTCGAGCTGGACGCAGCGGCGCTGTGCCTCGGCCTGTGCGGTGTCCGCCGCGCCGTGGCGAGCCTTGGCGAACGCGAGCATCCGGGCCTGCAGCCACCGCCAGGTCCGATGCGGGGCCTGCGGCAGATACCGCTCGATCGCCTCCGCCCGCTCGGCCTCGGTCAGCTGAGACGCGGAGCGCAGCAGGGTGTGCGCCTTGCGGACGTCGATCCGCCCCGTCGCCAGGGCCGAGATCACACTCGGGTGCCGAGCACCGGACTCGGCACGCACGACGACCTCGGTACCTTCCGACCCGGTCACCACGAGCTCACTGGTGACCTGCCCGACCAGCGAGCCGTGTGCGAGCGGATCGGTCTCCCGGGCAGCACGTTCGGCCACGACCCGCGCCTGCACACCTGCGGCCCAGGACTGGAGGTGGCCGCATGCGGCAACCATGTCACTCAGCGCGCCGTCCGGAAGATCCTTCAGTGGGTCCTCGTCCGGGACCGCGCTCGCCCCGACGCCTACGCCGGCCGCCTCCGCGACCACCCGCGCCAGCTCTGCGCCTGGCGTACCGCGGAGCGCCGCCCGCAGTGTCTCCACTGGCCACAGCACGACCGGCACCGCATCCGGCGGCCAGTCCGGCATCGAGTCCAGCCAGGCCGGCACCTCCGGCGACCAGTCCGCCTCGTCGACCGGCGCACCGTCGGGCATGACGTCGTCGGACAGGGTCTCACGCATGCGAGCACACTCCTCACCGGGATCTGAGATCAGGAACCATCCAGGGCCAAGACTCATTGAAGCAGCCATTCCTGCGGACCTTTGTTCGACCCTACAACCGACCACCCACACTCGACTCGGTCGCCGTCCAGATCACAGGATGCGGAGGCCAGGGCCGCATTCGACGGTCGGCGTCCATGTCAGTGGCTTGGCATAACGTCTTGCCATGAGCGAGCCACGACCCTTCACAGTCCACGTCCCAGACCAGGTCCTCACCGATCTGCGCGAGCGACTGGCGCGCAGCCGGATCCCGGACGACTCGCCCCGGCGGCCGGCGTCGGGCATGACCGCGACGTACCTGCGCGAGCTGGTCGACCACTGGATCAGCTGGGACTGGCGCGCCCGGGAGGCCTGGCTCAACGAGCATCCGCAGTTCATCGCGGAGATCGACGACGTCGACCTGCACTTCGTCCACCTGCGCTCGGACCGGCCCGACGCACCGGCGCTCCTGGTGCTGCACGGCTGGCCGCACACGTTCGCGCTCCAGCTCGACTTCGCCGACCTGCTTCCCGACTTCGACGTCGTGGTCGCGAGCCTGCCCGGGTTCGGGTTCTCCTCGCCGTACGCCGAGGGGCCGATGTCGGAGAAGCGGCTGGCCTCCACCATGCACACGCTGATGACGGAGGTGCTCGGCTACGACCGGTACTTCACGTACGGGGAGGACGTCACGGCGAACGTCAGCGACCTCATCGCCGCTCGCTACCCGGAGCAGGTGGCGGGGATCGTGGCCACCCACGCGCACTTCCCCACCAGCGACGAACGCGCAGTCCTCGACGACCCCGAGGTCAAGGAGTTCTTCGACGGCATCGCCGCGAAGCACCAGACCGACGGCGCCTACGGCCACGTGCAGGCAACCCGGCCGGACACCCTCGCGTCCGCTCTCAACGACTCCCCCGCCGGCCTGCTGGCGTGGCTCGCCGAGAAGCTGGTCGAGTGGAGCGACACGCCACCAGGCGACCCCCGCGCGGTGGAGCGCCGCATCTCGCGGGACCGCATCCTCACGGAGGCGACCATCTACTGGGCGACCCAGACGATCGGGTCATCGTTCCGCCCCTACTACGAGGGTGCCGACCAGCCGGACCCGATCCCGCCCACCAGCGTGCCCGCGGCGGTGTTCATCCAGCGGCACGAGGCCGCCTATCCCGAGGCGCTCGCGCGCCGCCACTACCTCGACCTTCGCGAGTTCGACCGCCTCGAGGAGGGCGGGCACTTCACGGTGGCCGAGGTGCCTGCCGAGATGGCGGCGCGCATCCGGAGGTTCGTCCGCTCGGTCGGCTGAGCCGGAGGTGCAGCGCAGGGTGCGGGCCGAGGAACGAGGCGCGCGCCCGAAGCGGAACCGCAGACTCAGCCGATACACCTAGAGCCTGAACCGGAGCTCAGGCCTTCGGCTCGAGCCGGATCACCGGGAACTTGCGGTCCGTGTTCTTCTCGTACTCCTTGGCGTCCGGCCAGTACTCGGCCCAGATGCCGTAGAGCCGCTCCCAGTCGGGCTGCCCCGGCCGGACCACGGTGGTGCTCGCGCGGAGCGTCTTGTCGCCGAGCTCGATCGTGACGTCGCCGGGGCCGTCCTCGACGTTCGCGACCCAGGCCGGGTCCTTCGGAGCACCGCCGAGCGAGCCGCAGATGACGTAGGCGTCGCCGTCGGCCGCGGCCACGAGCGGCGTCACGTACTCCTTGCCGCTGACCCGCCCCACGTGGTGCAGCAGCACCAGGCGTTTGCCGGTGAAGTGCCCGCCCACGACGTCGTCGCCCAGCACACCGGCGTTGGCCCGGAACGCCTCGATGACGCCCTCGTTCATGTCTGCCATGTTGTCCTCCGCAGTCTTGGTCGGCCGCTCCGGTCGACTAACCGGACTTTACCCCGCTTACGCGATTCCCGGTAGCATCCGAAGATGAGTACATCGCTGACCTGGGGCACCCCGCACCCCGAACGGGCCGATGCCGCCCGGAACCGTCAGCTGCTGCTCGCCACCGCCCGCGAGCTCATCGCCGCGGACGGTCCTGACTGCCTCACGATGGACCGGCTCGCCGAACGTTCCGGGCTCGGCAAGGGCACCGTGTTCCGGCGGTTCGGCACCCGGGCCGGGATCTTCCAGGCGCTGCTGGACGACAACGAGCGCGCCCTGCAGCAGGAGATCCTCTCCGGGTCGCCGCCGCTCGGCCCGGGCGCGCCGCCGGTCGACCGCCTCGTCGCCTACGGATCCGCGCGCATCCGCTTCCTCGCGGAGAACCACGAGATCGCCCGGTCCGCGATCGAGGGCCGTCCGACGAACGGCCGCCGCCCGCCGCTGTCCCAGATCCACATCCGGGTCCTGCTCCGCGAGCTCGACCTGCCCGGAGCCGACGTCGACCTGCTCGCCGGGCAGCTCACGTCCGCGCTGGAGGGTCCGCTCCTGCTCCGGCTCTTCGACGGCCCCGAGCCGGACCGGTCGCAGCTCACCGACCGCTTCGAGGCCGGCTGGCGCTACCTGGTCGAGCGCGTCTGCCTGCCGGCGGCCTGACGGGCGCCTCGCCGACCGGCGACCACCTGGCACCGTCACGCGTGCGTCGGCGCCTCGTGGCGTGCGTGCTCGGCGGGCTCGAGCTGGAAGGTCGAGTGCTCGACGGACACGTCGAACTCGGTGGCGACGCAGCGCTGCAGGGCGTCGAGGACCGGGGGCGCCTGCCCGTCGCGGAAGCAGGCGTCCCGCACCACCACGTGCGCACTGATCGTCGGCAGGCCGGTGGCGACGAGGGAGGCGTGGAGGTCGTGCACCGACTCGACGTTCTCCACCTCCAGCAGCCGGGCCCGCACCAGGTCCAGGTCGATCCCGGCAGGAGTGGACTCCAGCAGCACGTTCGCCGAGTCGGTCAGGAGCTTCACCGCACGGGGCAGGATCAGCACAGCGATGACGAGCCCGGCGACGGCGTCGGCGCGCTGCCACCCGGTGGTCGCGATCACGACGGCCGCCACTATCACCGCGACCGAACCGAGCGCGTCGTTGGCGACCTCCAGGAAGGCGGCGCGCAGGTTGAGCGACGCCGACCGTCCGCCCGCCAGCACCAGCAGCGCCACGACGTTCCCGACCAGGCCCACTATGCCGAACACCAGCAGTCCCGGCCCAGGAGTTTCGGCCGGACCGACCAGACGGCTCACCCCCTCGGCCAGGGCGTAGACGCCGACGGCGAGCAGCACGACGGCCTGGGCCAGCGCGGCCAGGACCTCGGCCCGCCGGAACCCCCACGTCCGGCGCGGCGACGGCGGCCGCAGCGCGAGCGACGCGGCGAACAGCGCGATGGCCAGGCCTGCGACGTCGGTCAGCATGTGCGCGGTGTCGACCAGGAGCGCAAGGCTGCCCGTGAGCACGGCGCCTACCGCCTGCGCCACGAACACGGCCGCCGTGATCCCGAACGCGACCGCCAGCCGTCGCCGGTTGCTCTCGTCGCCGGCGCCGCCGTGGGCGCCGTGGTGGTGCTGGTGGTCACCCATCGACTGCAGCCTTTCGCTGGTCGCCATCGCGGTCGTGCTCGTGCTCATCATGTCCGTGCTCGTCATGTCCGTGCGCGTCGTGGTCGTGATGATCGCCGTCGGCGTGACCGTGGTCGTGCGCCAGCTCGCCCTCCCACGCCTCGCGGCCCTCGTGGATGGCGAACGCCGCGATCACGAACCCGGCGACGGCGTCCACCCAGCCCGCACCGGTCAGCGCGAACACCACGAGACCGACAAGCGTCGACAGGGAGAGCAGCACGCAGATCCGCGTCTCGGCGGCGTCGGCCAGGATCAGCGGGTCGCCGAGAGCCACCCCGACACGGCGCTTGGCCTCGGCCAGGAGCGGCATGACGACGAGCGACGCGATCAGGAGCCCGATCGCGACCGGAGAGCTCTCCGGCGTGTCGCCGACCACGAGGCTGCGCACACCCTCGACGGTGACGTAGCCCGCGAGCAGGAAGAACGTGATCGCGACGAGCCGGAGCGTGATCAGCTCCTTGCGCTCGTCCGCCTCGCCGTGCCGCAGACGGGCGGAGAGCCGAAGACCCACCAGCACCGCCGAGATCGACTCGATGCCGGAGTCGATGCCGAAACCGATCACCGAGACGAGCCCCGCCGCGATGCCGGCGGCGATCGCGACAACGCCCTCGACGACGTTGTACGCGACGGTGAACTTGGCCAGCCGCAGACCCCGCCGCGTCAACCGCTCCGTCGTCCGCTCCGGCGTCTCCGCACCCTGCTCCGGCGTCTCCGCACCCTGCTGCGCGCTCATGACGCCACCGCTTCCGGCGCGGACGCGTGCGCGGCGGAACCGTCGACCCCGTAGACCGGGCACAGCGCGACGGCGTCCCCGGTCAGCGCGAGCAGCCGCTCGGCGGACTCGAGCACCGCGAGCGTCGCCTCCGGGTGGGTCAGCGAGAACACGGAGGCCCGGCCCTCCGGCCGGGACTCGACGAGACCGCAGTCCCGCAGGCACGCCAGGTGCTTGGAGACCGTCGACTGCGCGAGGTCCAGGTGCCGGGTCAGGTCGACCACGCGATGCTCACCGAGGGCGAGGTGCCGCAGGATCGCCAGCCGCGACGGGTCCGAGAACCCGTGGAACAGACACGCCGCCACCGCCATCGCCGCGGGCCCGTCCGGGGCACGATCGCCGACCGTCTTTATCATCGCCATACGGCGATGCTAGCAGCCGCTACGCGACCGCCCGCGCGTGCCAGGCCGCAGCCGTCGTGTCCAGGACTGCCGACCACGGCGTCGGGCGGACGCCGAACACGCTGGTGGTCTCGGCCGCGTCCGCGACGAACGGCTGGTCGAACTGGTAGAGCACGCCCAGCGCCTCCCGCACCAGCGGCACCGCGAGGCCTCCGGCCCGCAGCGCGATGCGCGGCACTCGCCGCAGCCGCGGCTCACCCGTTCCGGCCCGCACCCCGAGCTCGCGCAGCACCTCACGCACGGTCGCCGGCGGATTGGACGGCACGAGCCACGGCGAACCCCAGGCCCGGTCGTCGGCACCGAGCGCGATGAGGGTGGAGACCACGTCCTCGACGGCGGTCCACGTGTGCGGCTGGTCCGGGTCCGCCATGACGGACGCCGTCCTGCCCGCGAGCGTCGCCGCCGCGTACGTCGTGAGCAACCCGTGCGACTCGGGGATGGTCGGCCCGATGTAGTCGGAGGCGCGCGCCTCCGTGACGCGCACACGTCCGGCCTGGTGCGCCGCGAGCGCCTCCTGCCAGACCCGTGCCCGGACCTCACCGAGGGTGCTCGACGGCGCGAGCGGCAGGTTGCGGGTCATCGGCCCGTCGACCGGCCCGTAGCCGTAGAGGTTCCCGAGGCTGACGAGCACCGCGCCCGAGCTCTCGGCCGCGTGCAGCACCGACGCCGCCAGGGGCGGCCAGCCGCGCTCCCATGCCGGGTACGGCCCGGGGTTCGCGCAGTTGTAGACGACGCCGACCCCGCGGGCGGCGTCGGCGAGCGCCGTCGCGTTCGTGGCGTCGAGGGCGATCCGCTGGACGCGGGGAAGGTCGGGGCCGCCGCCGGAGCGGGTCACCACCCGGACGGTGCGGCCGGCCTGGGACAGCCGGCGCGCGAGAGCGGCGCCGACGGGTCCGGCGCCGACGACGAGATGCGTGGTCATGGGCTCAGGGTGCCATCCATATTCGTCATACAGGTTCGCTACTTGTATGATCGCCTGAACACTCGCCGCAAAGGAGCGCCATGACGTACCAGCCCGACGCCATCCGGACCGTGCAGCTCTCGACCCTCACGCTGCCGCTGACCACCGCCATCTCCGACGCGAAGGTCTTCACCGGCCGCCAGAAGCCGATGACGGAGGTCGTGTTCCTGCTCGCGGAGATCACCACGGAGCAGGGTTTCGAGGGGCTCGGCTTCTCGTACTCCAAGCGTGCGGGCGGCCCCGCGCAGTACGCGCACGCGAAGGAGGTGGCGCAGACCGCCGTCGGCGAGGACCCGAACGACATCGCCAAGCTGTACACGAAGCTGCTGTGGGCGGGGGCGTCCGTGGGCCGCTCCGGCGTCGCGACCCAGGCGCTGGCCGCGATCGACATCGCGCTGTACGACCTCAAGGCCAAGCGCGCGGGCCTGCCGCTGGCGAAGCTGCTCGGTGCGCACCGCGACTCGGTGCGCACCTACAACACCTCCGGCGGTTTCCTCAACGCGAGCATCGAGGAGGTCAAGGAGCGCGCGAGCCGGTCGATCGCCGAGGGCATCGGCGGCATCAAGATCAAGGTAGGCCTGCCGGACGGCGCCACGGACCTGGCGCGCGTCGCCGCCGTCCGCGAGCACATCGGCCCGGACGTGCCGCTCATGGTCGACGCCAACCAGCAGTGGGACCGCACCACGGCGCTGCGCATGGGGCGCCGGCTGGAGCAGTTCGACCTCGACTGGATCGAGGAGCCGCTGGACGCGTACGACGCCGAGGGCCACGCCGCGCTCGCCGCCGCCCTGGACGCCCCGATCGCCACGGGCGAGATGCTGGCCTCGGTCGCGGAGCACGAGCGCCTCATCGCGACGCGGGCGTGCGACATCATCCAGCCGGACGCCCCGCGCGTCGGCGGGATCACGCAGTTCCTGCGCCTGCTCACGCTCGCGGACCAGGCCGGGCTGGACCTCGCGCCGCACTTCGCCATGGAGATCCACCTGCACCTGGCCGCCACGTACCCGCGCGAACCGTGGGTCGAGCACTTCGACTGGCTGGACCCGCTGTTCAACGAGCGTCTGGAGACGAAGGACGGCCGCATGCTCGTCCCGAACCGCCCGGGCCTGGGCGTCACGTTCAGCGACCAGGCCCGCGCCTGGACGAAGGACACGGCGACCTTCACCGGAAACTGACCCGCCGGTCCGCGAGGTAGAGCGTGTGTCCGGACCCACGCTCTACCTCGGCGTTCCCCAGTCGGCGAAGTAGAGCGTGGGTACGGACAGGCGCTCTACTTCGCGGGAGATCGGGAGATGGAAGCATGAGCGCATGGTTCAGACACTGAGCGGGAACCTCGTGGAGGCGCTGCGGACTCGCATCGTCAACGGCGACATCGCACCCGGCGAGAAGCTGCCCAGCGAGCCGCGGCTGGCGACCGAGCACGGGGTGAGCCGCACCGTCGTCCGCGAGGCGATAGCGCGCCTGAACCTCGAGGGCCTGGTCCACACGCGGCGGGGCAGCGGCAGCTACGCGCTCACTCCCCCGGCCGACGACGCCGACGGCGCCCCGCCGCTCGCCCGCTCGCTGGCCGACCGGCTCGCCCTGGTCGAGTACCGCCTGGCGCTGGAGGCCGAGGCCGCCGCGCTGGCCGCGACCCGCCGGACGCCGGCCCAGCTCGCGGCCCTGGCCGACCGCCTGGACGCGCTCGCGTCCTCCGACGGACACCCCGCGACCGCCATGCAGCACGACTTCGCCTTCCACCGGCTCGTAGCCGAGGCCGCGGGGAACAGGTTTCTGCTGGAGGCCCTGGACCGGCTCGGCCCGCAGATGATCGCCATGCCGCGCGGCCGCCTCGACCGGCACGACGGCGGCCGCTTCACCGCCGTCGTGCAGGAGCACCGGGCAGTGCTCGCGGCGCTGGAGTCGCAGGACCCGCTGGCCGCGGCGGCGGCGATGCGGGTCCACCTGGCGGGCTCGCGCCGCCGACTGCTGGAGGAGTCGGGCGCGGCCAAGGCAGACGGCGCAACGTGACCACGCAGTTCCTGCCAGACCGGGGCGTGCCCTGGCAGGAACTGCACGGTCAGGCGTTCGGCTACCGCGGCGGCTTGACCGCCAGCACCGGGTGGTCCGCCTGCAGCAGGATGCGCTGCGCCACCGACCCCATGATGAACTTCCCCACCGTGCTGCGGCGGCGCAGTCCGATCACGATGAGCGAGGCGTCGTGCTTCTCGGCCAGGTCGAGGATCTCGTCGGTGAAGTCGTCGCGGTGCGTGCCGCGCACCACCTCGGCCCGCACCCCGGCGTCGTCCGCCAGGGTGAGGATCCGGGAGAGGTCCTCCGTCGTCGCGACGGTGGTCTCCACGACCGACCCCTCGCGCGCCGAGTTCACGACGAGCAGGTCCTCGTCCCGGAGCCGGGCCTCGGTGATCGCCGCCTGCACGGCGGCCTCCCCCGCGGGTGTGGGCACGTAGCCAACGACGATGGTCATACTGACTCTTCCTCTCGGTTCTGCGCGGACGAGCCCTGCGCGGATGAGTCCTGCGCCGCCCGCCGGTTGCGGACGGACCGGACCAGGGGCAGCACGGCGACCACCACGAACACGACCAGCAGCGTCGCGGAGATGGGCCTGGTGAAGAAGCCTGCGGCCGACCCGTCGAACATGAGCAGCGAGCGCCGCAGGCTGGACTCCAGCAGCGAGCCCAGCACGAACGCGAGCACGAGCGGCCCGGGCTCGAACCCGAACTTCTTCATCAGGTAGCCGATGGCCCCGAAGACGACGACCAGGAGCACGTCGAACACGGAGTTGTTGATCGTGTACGCGCCGATCATCGTGATCAGCGCGGTGACCGGCGCGAGGATCGCGGAGCGCACCCGCAGGATGCGGACGAAGACGCCCACCAGCGGGATCGACATGATCAGCAGCAGCACGTTCCCGATGTACATCGAGTTGACGACGCCCCAGAACAGCTCGGGGTGCTCGGTGACGAGCTGCGGGCCCGGCGTGATGCCCTGGATCAGCAGCGCGCCGAACATGAGCGCCATGGTGGCGTTGGCGGGGATGCCGAGCGTGAGCAGCGGGATGAAGGAGCTGGTGGCTGCGGCGTTGTTCGCCGTCTCCGGGCCCGCGACGCCCTCGATGGCACCCTTGCCGAACCGGCTGGGGTCCTTAGCGCGCTTCTTCTCGGCGGCGTAGGCCGCCATGGAGGCGATGGTCGCGCCGCCACCGGGCAGGATGCCGAGGAAGAACCCGAGCACGGACCCGCGAGTCACGGCGCCTGAGGACTCCCGCAGATCCTTCCGCGAGGGCCAGACGTTCGCGATCTTGCCGGGCGCGTGCACGGCGCGGTGCCGCTCCTCCAGGTTGTAGAGGATCTCGCCGAGGCCGAACAGGCCCATGGCGACGGGCACGAAGTCGATACCGTCGGCCAGGCTGAGGCTGTCGAACGTGAACCGTTCCGCGCCCGTGAACGCGTCGCGGCCGATGGTGGCGAGCAGCAGCCCGATCGCCGCGGCGATCAGCGCCTTGAGCTTGGCTCCGGACGCGATGGTCGAGACCAGCAGGATGCCCAGCAGCGCGAGCGCCGTGTACTCGGGCGGCCCGAAGTCGAGGGCGAACCCTGCCACGACCGGCGCGAGGAACGTCAGCCCGATGATGGCGACCGTGCCGCCCACGAACGAGCCGATGGCGGCGACACCGAGCGCCGTCCCCGCGCGGCCCTGCCTGGCGAGCGCATGCCCGTCCAGCACGGTGACCACCGAGCTGGCCTCGCCCGGCAGGCGCAGCAGCACCGAGGTGATGGTGCCGCCGTACTGGGCGCCGTAGAAGATCCCGGCGAGCATGATGATCGCCGTGACCGGCTCCACGCCGTAGGTCAGCGGCAGCAGGATGGCGATGGTGGCCGCTGGGCCGAGGCCCGGCAGCACCCCGATCAGCATGCCGATGACCACCCCGATGAGGCAGTACAGGAGGTTCGTCGGTTCCAGCACGACGGCGAAGCCGGCCAGGACGTTCTGCAGCGATTCCACGTGAGTCCCTTATGGGCAGTCAGATCGAGTGGGCGGTCAGATCAGAAGAGGTGCGGGACGTTCGTACCGAGCGCCCCGACGAAGACCGCGTAGAGCGCGCCGACGACGATCACCGAGTACAGGACGGTGGACCGCCAGGACTCCCCGCCGAGGAACTTCATCCAGACGAGGCTCAGCAGGAGCGCGGGGATCTCGAAGCCGATCACCGGTAGCAGGGCCACGAGCCCCAGGAGCGTCGCGAGGCCGGCCAGCGAGAGCCACGAGTACCGGGAGAACTTCTCGCCGTCCCCGCCCCGCCGTCCGACGACCACCTGGGCGAGGGACAGCACGACGACAGCGACGCTGACCGCGAGCGGCCAGAGCCCGGCCCCGGGCCGCGACGGCGTACCGAGGCCCAGGGCCACCGCCGCCACCGCGCCCGCCACGCCGACACCGGCGGTCACCAGGCACGCGGCCAGGTTCGCGACCGGGCCGGCGACGGGCGGCGCGACGTCGTCCACGGACTCGAAGGGCTCGACCGGCTCGGCGGCCGTCACGGCTGGGCTCTCCACGACCGGTCAGCCTTCCGCGAGGCTGATGTCGTACTCGTCGGTGAGCGCCTGGTACTTCTCGGCGAGCTCCGTCCACTCCGCGGTGACCTCTTCGCCCGAGATCTCGTGCGGCGTGAGCAGGTTGTTCTCGTTGAACGACTGGTACGTGTCGGTCGCGATGGCGGCGTCGATCGACTCGACGAGCCGCGCCTTGACGTCCTCGGGCAGGCCCTTCGGGGCGGCGACGGCGCGGTACTGCGAGACGGGCACGTCGTACCCCTCCTCGACGGCGGTCGGCACGTCCGGGAGGAACTGGTTGCGCTCGGCCGAGAAGGCCAGGAGCGGCACCACCTTGCCGGCGTCGATCTGCGGCTTGGCCTCGCCAAGCTGCACGGTGGCCAACTGCACCTGGTCGCCGACGACGGCGGTCAGCGCGGGCGAGCCGGAGTCGAACGGGACCGCAGTGCCCTCGACGTCGGCCTGCGCGAACAGGACCGCCTGCGCGAGCTGCGAGCCGGTGCCCACGCCGGTGGTGCCGTACGTGACGTCGCCGGACGCCTCCTTGAGGTCGTCGAAGGTCTCGAAGCCGGACTCGGCGCTGGCGAGCAGCACGTAGTCGTCCTGGGAGAGGCCCTTGAGCACCTCGAGGTTGTCCAGGCTCACCGCCTCGTCCTCGGACACCGCCAGCGGCGTGATCGTGATGAGGGAGGCGTTGAGCAGGATCAGCTCGTGGCCGTCGGCGGGCTTGGCGGCGACCTCCTCGGTCGCGAGCGCACCGTTGGCGCCGGCCCGGTTGACCACGGGGACGGAGACGCCGAGGTCCTCGGCCATGCCCTCGGCCACGGCGCGGGCGATCAGGTCGGTGGAGCCTCCGGCGTCCTGGCCCACGGTGAGGGTCACGGGTCCGGTCGGGAAGTCGGCGCCGTCGGCGGCGGACCCTCCGGCCACGTTCCCGCCGCAGGCGGCGAGGGTCAGGGCGGCGAACGCCGCGCCGGCTCCGAGGAAGGCCCTGCGGGTGCGCGGGGTCCTGTGGGCACGAGTTGTCATCGCAGCTCTCTCCTCATTGAGATTGGGACACAGAGATCGGGACACGGAGATTGGGACACAGAGATCGGGTGCCGGGATCGGCACGAGAAGCCATGTCCCGGTAGGTCGTTGAGCATAGGAAGCCCCTACGATGCCTGTCTAAGCCTCTTACTGCATTGCTTGATTCTCTGAATGCATCGAGCCCCGGAAAGGCCATCGTGTACACCCTCGATCAGGTCCGCTGCTTCCAGGCCGTCGCGGAGGAGCTCCACTTCGGCCGCGCCGCGGAGCGGCTGAACATGACCCAGCCCCCGCTGAGCCGCCAGATCCAGAAGCTCGAACGCGCGGTGGGGGTGCCGCTCCTGGAGCGGGACAACCGGCACGTCGAGCTGACGACGGCGGGCGCCGTCTTCCTGGAGGAGGCCCGCCGCCTGCTGACCGCCGCCGACGCCGCCCCCGCGCTCGCCCGGAAGATCGCCGCGGGCCGGGCGGGCGTGCTGCGCCTCGGGTTCACCGCCGCGTCCGGCTTCAGCCTGCTGGGCACGCTCGTCCAGGAGATCGCCGAGTTCATGCCCGACGTCGACCTGGATCTCCAGGAGCTGGTCACGATCGAGCAGATCGAGGCGATCCGGCGCGGTGAGCTGGACCTCGCCCTCGGCCGGCCGCCGTTCGACCAGGAGAGCTTCGACTCGCGCCTGCTCCTCTCGGAGGACCTGGTCCTGGCCGTGCCGCACGGGCACCCGTTCGCCCGGCTGGACCGCCCCGTCGTCGTCGGCGACCTGCGCGACCAGGCGCTGATCGGGCACCACCCCACCAAGGCCCGCTACTTCTACGACATGGTGGTGCGCTACATCGACGTCGAGCACGCGAACGTCGTGCACGTCGTCAGCCAGATCCTGACCATGTGCTCGCTGGTGGCCGCGGGCCGTGGCGTCGCGTTCGTCCCCGAGTCGGCCCGCCTCCTGGGCCTGCCGGGCGTGACGTTCGTGGAGCTGGGCGACGTCCCGCACGGCGTCGTCGAGCTCCACGCCATCTGGAACCGCACGTCGAAGAACCCGGCCCTCCACAGCTTCCTGACCTTCCTCCACCCACCCCACGACTAACCCCAAGTTGAGTGCTGGCTTTTCGCCCTTCCAGCGCCTGCTGGGGGGCGAAAAGCCAGCACTCAGCGAAGTCGGGAGGGTTGGTGATGTTGTTGGGGTATCAGCCGATGCACGATGGGGCTTGGACAGGCATCGTTCGACGTTTCTAGGTTGGCGACCAGCACGCCATCGCCGACGTCTGTCACAGGAGGGGCCCCCTTGGCCACGTACGCACCCCAGGAGCTCGCCGTCGCCCTCAAGGACGGGCTGCTCTCGTTCCCCGTCACCCCGTTCGCCGGGGACGGGAACATCGACGAGGAGCGGTACCGCGAGCACATCGACTGGCAGTCGAGCTTCGAGATCGGCGGCCTGTTCGCCGCCGGCGGCACGGGTGAGGGCTTCAGCCTGACCCCCGAGGAGTCGGCCCGCGTGGTCCGGCTCGCCGTCGAGACCGCCGCCGGACGCACCCCCGTGCTCGGCAGCGCCGGCGGGAACACCGCCCAGGCGATCCAGAACTCGCAGGCCGCCGAGACCGCAGGCGCGGAAGGCATCCTGCTGCTGCCCCCGTACCTGACCGAGTGCGACCAGGACGGGCTCCTGGAGCACGCCTCCGCGGTGTGCGGCTCGACGAGCCTCGGCGTGATCGTCTACAACCGCGGCAACGCCGTCTACTCCGCACAGACCGTCGCCCGGCTCGCCGAGCGGCACCCCAACTTCATCGGGTTCAAGGACGCCATCGGCGACATCGAGCAGCTCACCCGCGTCTACGCCACGAACGGCGACCGGCTCTTCTACCTCGGCGGGCTGCCCACCGCGGAGACCTTCGCGCTGCCGCTGCTCCAGCTGGGCATGAGCACCTACTCGTCCGCCATGTACAACTTCGTGCCCGAGTTCGCACTCGACTTCTACCGGGACGTGCGGGCCCAGGACCACGCGGCAGTGACCGAGAAGCTGCGCCGGTTCGTCCTGCCCTACCTCGACATCCGCGACCGCGCCAAGGGCTATGGGGTGTCGATAGTCAAGGGTGGCCTGAAGGCGGTCGGCCGGGACATGGGCAGCGTCCGCCCGCCGCTGCAGGACCTGACCGACCGGGACCTGAAGGACCTGGGCACCCTGATCGACGACGCCGGCGTCCGCTGAAGCAAGACCCGCCGACGCACGGCCCGCCGACGCACGATCGACTGAAACAGCACGGGAGAGAAACGATGACCACCACCGAGCTCACCGGACACTCGATAGTCGCCGGCGCGCCCCTGGCGGGCGCGGCGGGCACCTTCGCCGGCCAGGACCCGGCGACGGCGCAGGCCCTCGAGCCCGCCTACTCGCTGCTCGACGACGCCCAGGTCGCCCGGGCGACCGCCGCCGCGCAGGAGGCCTTCGCCTCCTTCTCCACGCTCGCCCCGGAGCCGCACGCCCGGTTCCTGGAGCAGATCGCGGACAACATCGACGCCATCGGGCCCGACGTCGTCGCGCGCGCCATGCAAGAGACCGGCCTCCCGGCGGCCCGCCTGACCGGGGAGGTCGCCCGGACCACCGGCCAGCTGCGCCTGTTCGCCCAGGTCGTGCGGCAGGGCGACCACCGCGGCGTGCGGATCGACCCGGCCCTGCCCGACCGCACTCCCCTGCCCCGCGCCGACATCCGGCAGCGCAAGGTGCCACTCGGCCCGGTCGCCGTGTTCGGCGCGAGCAACTTCCCGCTGGCCTTCTCGACCGCGGGCGGCGACACCGCCTCGGCGCTCGCCGCGGGCTGCCCGGTGGTCGTCAAGGCGCACAACGCGCACCCCGGCACGGCGGAGCTCGTGGGCCGCGCGGTGGCCGACGCCGTCGCGGCGTCCGGCCTGCACCCCGGCGTGTTCTCCCTGGTCTACGGTCCGGGCAACGCCATAGGCAAGGCCCTGGTGACGGACCCCGTGATCCAGGCCGTCGGCTTCACCGGCTCCCGCGGCGGCGGCCTCGCGCTGGTCGCCGCGGCGGCGGCCCGCCCCGTGCCGATCCCCGTGTACGCCGAGATGAGCTCGATCAACCCGACGATCCTGCTCGACGGCGCCCTGGCCGGCGACGTCGACTCCCTCGCCGCCGCGTACCTCACGTCCGTGACGGGCTCGTCGGGCCAGCTCTGCACCGCGCCCGGGCTCGTCTTCGTGCCGGACGGCGAGCGCGGCGACGCGTTCGTCGACGCCGCGGGGCGCGCCGCCGCTGCCGCCGCCGGCCAGACCATGCTGACGGCCGGCATCGCCGAGGCCTGGCAGCAAGGCGTCGACACGCTCGCCGCGCAGGACGGCGTGCGCCTGGTCGGGGCGGGCTCTCCCGGTGGCACCGAGAACGCGCCCGCGCCGGCCGTGTTCGCGAGCGCCGTCCCTACCCTGCTGAGCAACCCGGTGCTGCAGGCCGAGATCTTCGGCGCCGCCTCGCTGGTGGTCCGGTACGCCGACGCCGGCGAGCTGCTCGCCTCCGTCGAGCGGCTGGAGGGGCAGCTCACCGTGACGCTGCACCTGACCGAGGCCGACCGGGAGACCGCCACGGCGCTGCTGCCCGTCCTGGAGCGCAAGGCGGGCCGCATCCTCGCGAACGGCTGGCCGACCGGCGTCGAGGTGGGGCACGCGATGGTGCACGGCGGTCCGTTCCCCGCGACGTCCGACTCCCGCAGCACGTCCGTGGGGACGCTCGCGATCGAGCGGTTCCTGCGCCCGGTCGCCTATCAGAACCTGCCGGAGTACCTGCTGCCCGAGCCGGTCCGGTCGGACAACCCGTGGCACCTGACGCGGCGGGTCGACGGCGTGCTGGACGTGGTGCTGGGCGCCACGGAAACCGGGGCCGCCCGGTGAGCGCCCACCCCACCATCGCGCGCGTCGAGGTGGTGCCCGTCGCGGGGCACGACTCGATGCTGCTCAACCTGTCCGGCGCGCACGCCCCGTTCTTCACGCGGAACATCGCGATCGTCACCGACTCCGACGGTCGCACCGGGCTGGGCGAGGTACCCGGCGGGGAGAAGATCCGGGCCACGATCGAGGAGGCGGGGCGGCTCGTCGTCGGGCAGCCGGTGGCCCGGTTCCGCAGCCTGCTGCGCACCGTCTCCACGGCGTTCGCCGACCGCGACGCGAGCGGGCGCGGCCTGCAGACGTTCGACCTGCGCACCACCGTGCACGCCGTCACGGCCCTGGAGTCCGCGCTGCTGGACCTGCACGGCCAGGACCTCGGCGTGCCCGTCGCGGAACTCCTCGGCGACGGCGTCCAGCGCGAGAGCGTGCCGATGCTCGGCTACCTCTTCTACGTGGGCGACCCGGACGCGACCGACCTGCCGTACCTGCGCGGGGACGACGAGTCCGACGCGTGGGGCCGGCTGCGCCGCGAGCAGGCCCTGACGCCGGACGCCGTCGTGCGGCTGGCCGAGGCAGCCCAGGAGCGGTACGGCTTCACCGACTTCAAGCTCAAGGGCGGCGTGCAGGCGGGCGACCTGGAGGTCGACGCGGTCGTGGCGCTCAAGGAGCGGTTCCCCGACGCCCGGATCACGCTCGACCCGAACGGCGGCTGGCCGCTGGCCGACGCGATCCGGCTGGGCAGACGGATGCGCGGCGTCGTCGCCTATGCCGAGGACCCGTGCGGCGCGGAGGGCCGGTTCTCCGGCCGGGAGGTCATGGCGGAGTTCCGCCGGGCGACCGGCCTGCCGACCGCGACCAACATGATCGCCACGGACTGGCGCGAGATGGCGCACGCCGTGCGTGCGGGCGCCGTCGACATCCCGCTGGCCGACCCGCACTTCTGGACCATGGCCGGCTCCGTCCGCGTGGCGCAGCTCTGCCACGAGTTCGGCCTGACCTGGGGGTCGCACTCCAACAACCACTTCGACGTCTCGCTGGCGATGTTCACGCACGTCGGCGCAGCGGCGCCCGGCGCGATCACGGCGCTGGACACGCACTGGATCTGGCAGGACGGACAGGGCCTGACGACGGCGCCGCCCCGGATCCGCGACGGTGCCATCGCGGTGCCGACCACCCCGGGCCTCGGCGTCGAGCTGGACCGCGAGCGCCTGGCCGCCGCGCACGAGCTGTACCTGGAGCACGGCCTGGGCGCCCGCGACGACGCGCTCGCGATGCAGTACTTGATCAAGGGATGGGCGTTCGACCCGAAGCGCCCCTGCCTGGTGCGCTGACCGCCCCGTCGAGTGCTGGGTATCTGTGCGCTTTCGGGCCCGAGACCCGCAGATACCCAGCACTCAACGCTGCTAGATTCGGGGGGGGGTCTGGACCGCAGCCGAGAGCTACAGCATGGAGGCGACGCGCTCGCGTCGTCGCGCCCCGCTGTACGGCGCGGACGAGGACCGCCGCGAGCTGCATCCCTGAGTGACGGAACGCCCGCGCCCGCACGCCGTCGTGCCGGCGCACCGCCGCCCGCCCGTCACGACCACCAGGGAACCACCATGCGCTCTTCCGACCTGTCCTCTGTCCTGCCCTCTGCCCTGCCCCCGACCGGCCACCCGGCGATCGACTGGGCCGCGCGGCACATGCCGCTGCTCGACGCGAGCTTCGCCGACGTCGGGCACCTGTTCGACGGCCTCCATCTGGGCGTCTCCATCCACGTCGAGCCCAAGACCGCCGTGCTGTGCCGGCGGCTGCTCGCCGCGGGTGCCCGCGTCACGATCACGGGCAACATCGGCACCACCGTGCCGGACACCGTCGAGGCGCTCCGGGACCTCGGCGCCACCGTCCTGGGCGGCCGGGACGACACCCCGGCCCAGCGCGCCGAGCACCTCGAACGAATCCTCGCGGCCGAGCCCGACCTGATCCTCGACAACGGCGGCGACCTCATCACCCGCCTGACGCAGGGCGCACCGCGCTCGCCCCGGTTCCTCGGGGCCACGGAGGAGACGACGACCGGCGGCCTCCGCCTGCGGCAGCTCGCCTCGCTGCCCGACTTCCCGGTCGTCGTCATCAACGACAGCAGGCTCAAGCTGCTGGTCGAGAACGAGTTCGGCGTGGGCCAGAGCATCGTGCAGGGCTTCATGAACGCCACGAACCTCATGGTGCCCGGCGCCCGCGCCGGCGTCGTCGGCTACGGACCGTGCGGCAAGGGCGTCGCCGACACGCTCCGGGCTCTCGGCGCCCGGGTCACGGTCGCCGAGCTCGACCCGTTCCGCGCGCTCGACGCCCTCCTGCGGGGCCACGAGGTCGCGGACCTGCCGGACCTGCTCGCGGCCTGCGACCTCGTGTTCCTCGCGACCGGCGCCCGCGACGTGATCGGCGCCGCGGAGCTCGAGCACCTGCGCGACGGCGCGGTGCTGGCCGGCGTCGGCCACGATGGCCGGGAGATCGACCGAGTGGCGCTGACCGCCGCGACAGCCGAAACCTCGACCCTGTCCGCCGCCGGCCAGGACCGGGACGCCCGCGTCCTGTACCGCCTGCGGGACGGGCGCGAGATCGTGCTCCTGCACGACACGCACATGCTCAACCTCACCGCGGCGTCGGGCAACCCGATCCAGGCGATGGACCTCGGCTTCGCGCTGCAGGCCCGCAGCCTGGCCGCGATCGTGGCCGGACAGGCCGGGCCGGCGGGGGTGTCCGCCGTACCCGAGCCGGTCGACCGCGTGCTGGCCACGTCCCTGGTCGGGCTGCTGTCCGGAGGGCGGTAACCGGCGCAGACCGCGGGACCGCCCCGGAAGGCTCAGCCGCCGAGGGCCTCGACGGCCACCGTCGTCACCTCCGCCAGGAGGGCGTCGTCGGGCTCCGCGTCGGGGTCCTCGGTCTGGGTCAGGACCGCCAGCACCACCGGCTCGCGATCGGGCGGCCAGAGCAGACCGATGTCGTTACGGCCGCCGCGCCCCGAGGTGCCGGTCTTGTTGCCGACCACCCAGCCGTCCGGCACGCCGGCCCGGATCGTCTCGGGGCCGGTGACGCTGCCGCGCAGCGCCTCGACGAGGGTCGCCCTGGCGTCGTCGTCGAGCACGTCTCCCAGGCCGTAGGCGCGCAGGTCCCGGGCGAGCGCCCGGGCGGTGCTGGTGTCGCGCTCCTCCCCGGGGGCGACGTCGTTCAGCTCGGGCTCGTAGCGCGACGGCATGGTGGTCTCGTCGCCGATCGCGCGCAGCGCGTCCGCGAGGCCCGGCGGTCCGCCCAGCTCGTCGAGCAGCAGGTTGCCCGCCGTGTTGTCGCTCTCCTGTACGGCGGCGTCGATGATCTGGCGCATCGTCATGCCCTCGTCGAGGTGCCGCTCGGCGACCGGCGAGTGCGCCTGGAGGTCGTCGGCGCCGTACGTGACGACCTGCTCGAGCTCTTTCGGGGTGCTGCGGTCGAGGACCGCTGCCGCCGCGAGCGCCTTGAACGTCGAGGCGTACGCGAACCGGTCGTCCGCGCGGTGCGTCACTGCCACACCGGTGCCGGTGTCCACCGCGTAGAGCCCCACCACCGCGCCGTACCTCTTCTCGAGGCGGCGGATCTCCGCGGCGACGTCGGGTGCCGGCGACGGCGGGGTGGTCGCCTTCTCGCGCGCCATCGGGCCGGAGGTGGCGGGGCCGGCGGACGCCGGGGGTGTCGGTCCCGGCGCGGGTTCGGCGTTGCCGGGCGTGCAGGCGGTCAGGACGAGTGCGGCCGAGGCGAGCAGGAGCGCCGGCCGTCGCAGGTTCCGAGGCATGCGCCCAGTCTGCTGCTCCCCGCCGCCGTCGTCCGTCCGAGAAGTCGTCCGCCCGAGAAGTCGTCCGTCCGAAAAGCTGACGGCGGTCCAGGCACCCCCAGAGTGCCCGGACCGCCGTCGGTCATATCCGCGGTCTCAGACCGCGGCCGGCTCGACCACCTTCTCCCGGGAGCCGGTTGCTCGCCCGTCGGCGTCGCCGCCGGCGGAGTCGTTGTCGGAATCGCTGTCGGCCGGGGCACCGTGCGGGTCGTCCATCGCGCTCTCGTCGAACGGGAGGTCGCCCGCGAGCACCTGGGTCACGCGCTCGCGGTCGATCTCCTTGGTCCAGGTGCCGATGACCACCGTCGCGACGGCGTTGCCGGTGAAGTTGGTCAGGGCACGAGCCTCGGACATGAAGCGGTCGATGCCGACGATGATCCCCACGCCGTCGACCAGGTCGGGGCGGTAGGTCTGCAGGCCGCCGGCGAGGGTCGCCAGACCCGCACCGGTGACGCCCGCCGCGCCCTTGGACGCGATGATCATGAAGGCGAGCATGCCGATCTGCTCGGGCACGGACAGCGGCGTCCCCATGGCTGAGGCGATGAACAGCGACGCCATCGTCAGGTAGATCGCGGTGCCGTCCAGGTTGAACGAGTACCCGGTCGGCACCGTGATGCCGACCACCGGCTTGGACACGCCGAGGTGCTCCATCTTGGAGATCAGGCGCGGCAGGGCCGCCTCGGACGAGGACGTGCTGACGATCAGCAGGTACTCGCGCGCCAGGTACTTCATGAGCAGGAAGATGTTCACGCCGGACACGAGCCGCAGCACGGTGCCGAGCACGATGACGATGAACAGGATGCACGTCACGTAGAACCCGAGCATCAGCGTGCCGAGCTGGACGACGGCGCCCCAGCCGGTCTCGCCGACGACCGCCGCGATGGCGCCGAACGCGCCGACCGGCGCGACCCACAGGATCATCGTCAGGACCCGGAAGACGATCCCCTGGATCAGCCGGATCGCGTCGAGGGCGGGCTTGCCGCGAGCGCCGAGCTGCTGGATGGCGAACCCGACGAGCAGCGCCACGAAGAGCGTCTGCAGCACGGACTCGCCGCTGAGCGGCGAGACGAGCGTGGTGGGGATGATCCCGAGCACGAAGTCGACCAGGGACGACGCCTCACCCTCCGCCTCGTAGGTGGTGCCCGCGATGGACAGGCCCTCGCCCGGGTGCAGCAGGTTGCCGACGACGAGGCCGATGAAGAGCGCGAACGTCGACATGACGAGGAAGTAGAGGAGCGCGAGGCCGCCGACGCGGCCGACCGTCGCGGCCTTCGCGATGGATCCGATGCCCAGCACGATGGTGCAGAAGATGACCGGCGAGATCATCATCTTGATCAGGGAGACGAACCCGGTGCCGAGCGGCTTCAGCGCCACTCCGGTGTCGGGGGACGCAAGGCCCACGATGACGCCGGCGACGACGGCGACGATCACCGCGATGTACAGGTAGTGACTCTTGTCGAGCCGGCGGCGCGGGGTGCTCCCGGTGCCGGCGGGCTTCGTTACCGCCATGGTTTTTCCTCTCACAACGCTGTGTGGTCAGCTGCAAGAGTGCTGGGAGGAACGGTGAATCCCGCCATTGCGTACATAGTGTTCTCCAGGTGGTCGGGCCGGCCGGCGGCGGGGGCCACAATGGGTCCGTGGCGCAGCGACGGGGTGCGAGTATCGCGAGGTGGTTCCTCGCGGTGCACACGACCCTGCTGTTCGTCGGCGCGATGGTCGTCTTCGGGCTGCTGGTCCTCGACGCCCGGTCCACCGCCCAGACGCACGCGGCGCAGGAGAGCACCGACGTCGCGGCCACGGTGGCCGCCGAGTCGCTGGTGATCGACACGGTCGCCCGGGCGCACGCGGACGCCGCCACCGACCGTGCGGGCTCGGTGGCCGAGGCGTCCGGCGCGCTGCAGCCGTACGCCGAACGGGTGATGGAGGCGACCGACATCGCCTACCTCACGGTCATGGACACCGACCGGACCCGGTACACGCACCGCAACGAGTGGCAGATCGGCCGCGCGTTCGTGGGCAGCACCGCTCCGGCGCTGCGCGGCGAGACGTTCACGGAGGTCTACGACGGCACGCTCGGCCCGTCGGTCCGGGCGGTCGTCCCGGTCCTGACGGACGACGGCGAGGTCGTCGGCATGGTGTCGGCCGGGGTGACGCTCGACCGGCTGTGGGACAGCATCGTCCCGCGCCTGGTCATCGTCGGTGTCGGGACGCTCCTGGCGTTCGGCGCGGGCGCCGTCGCCGCGGCGCTGCTCGCGCGGCGGCTGGACCGGATCACCGAGAGCAAGGGACCGGACGAGCTGGCGCATCTCTTCACCGCGCACGAGGCGGTGCTGCACTCGGTCGAGGAGGGCATGCTGCTCGTCGAGGACGGCACGGTGGTGCTCGCCAACGACGAGGCGCTGCGCCTGCTCGGGGTGCCCGACCTCGCGGCCCCGTTCGCCGTCGCCGATCCGCGCCTCTCCCCCGCCGTCCGCGACGTGCTCTGCGGCGGCACGCCGGAGGGGCCGGTCCGGGTGGGCGACCGGGTGCTACTCGTGGGCCGGGACACCGCGGCGGCGTCGGGCCGGAACGTCGGCGAGGTCATCTCCCTGCGCGACCGCACGGAGCTGCAGCGGATCACCGGCGAGCTGTCGTCGGTGCGCACCATCTCGGACGCGCTGCGCGCCCAGACCCACGACTTCAGCAACCGCCTGCACACGATCGCCACCCTCATCGAGCTGGGCCAGAGCGACGAGGCGCTGCGCTTCGTCGCGAGCGAGCGCGACCTCGGTCAGCGGCTCACGGACCGCGTGGTGCAGGCCATCGAGGAGCCCGTCATCGCGGCGCTCGTGCTGGGCAAGGCGGCGCAGGCACGCGAACGAGCGGTGGAGATGCACTTCGAGACGCACCTCGCGCCGGGTACGCACTGGCTGGAGCCGGTCGACGTCGTCACGATCCTGGGCAACCTGATCGACAACGCGATCGACGCCGCCGCGGCCCGCACCCTGGGGAACACGGTGGACGACACCACGGAGCCGGCCGCCGAGGCGTGGGTCGAGGTGTACCTCGCCAACGGCGACGACGGCTCGCTGGTCTTCCAGGTCTCCGACAGCGGGAGCGGCATCGCCGACACGGACCGCGACCACATCTTCGAGCACGGCTGGAGCACCAAGGACGCGACGGCGGGTGGGCGGGGCTACGGGCTGGCGCTCGTGCGCCAGGTCGTGGAGAGCCTCGGCGGTGACGTCGAGGTCTCGCAGGGGGCCGGGGCGAGCACCGGGGCGGTCTTCACGGTCACGCTGCCCCGCCCGGCCGCCGTCGCGCCGCGGGTGCGGGCGGCCGGCACCGCCGGAGCACAGGTGGGCCGACCATGATCCGGGTACTGGTCGTGGAGGACGACCACCGCACCGCCGAGGCGCACGGCGAGTACGTGCGCCGGGTCGAGGGCTTCGAGCTGGCCGGCGTGGTGCACACCGCGAGCGAGACCGTGCGTGCGCTGCGTGACGCCCAGGCCGCGGGCGAGGAGGTGCACCTGCTCCTGCTCGACATGAACCTGCCGGACCTGCACGGCCTGGTCCTGTGCCGGCAGCTGCGCGCGGCGGGCCTGGTCGTGGACGTGATCGCGGTGACGGCGGCCCGCGAGCTCGAGACGGTGCGCGAGGCCGTCGCCATCGGCGTCGTGCAGTACCTGATCAAGCCGTTCGTGTTCGGGCTGTTCGCCGAGAAGCTCGGCGCGTACCGCAAGTACTTCGAGCAGATGCGCTCGCCGGTCTCGACCCTCAGCCAGCGCGAGGTGGACACGGCGTTCGCGGCGCTGCGGACCTCCAACGCGGCGGGGCTGCCGAAGGGGCTGTCCCAGGACACCCTGGACGCCGTGTCCGACCTGCTGGCCCGGCGGCCCGGCGCGCTGTCGGCGAGCGAGGTGGCGGACGAGCTCCACCTCGCTCGCATCACCGCACGCCGCTACCTGGAGTTCCTGGCCGACGCCGGGGTCGCGTCCCGGGCGCCCCGGTACGGGGCACGCGGGCGGCCCGAGCTCGAGTACGCCCGGGAGCGCCCGGTCTGAGCGGGCCGGGCGCAGCCCCGGGCGGTGCTCAGGGCACTGCTCAGCGGCCGATCGCCGCCGTCAGCCGGTCGAGGTAGTCCTGCTCGCCCTCGCTGACCGCGAGGCGCTTGCTGAAGAAGCCGCCCTCCTTGGACTTGGTCGCCTTGACGACCTCCGTGGCGATCCGGAGCAGCCACTCGCCGTACGCGGCGAGGTCCTCCTGGTCCGCCCGCTCCCGCAGCAGCGCTATCGAGGCCGCGGTCAGCTCGACCGCCTTCGCCGTGTCGCGCTCCGGGTCCGGACGCAGGTCCTCCGGCACGGCGACACCCTGCGGCGTGCCCACCTTGGCGGCCGGGGACTGCTCGGCCGCCTCCTCCTCGTCCTTGATCCTGTCCCGCAGCGCGAGCGCCACCGACTGGATGAAGTCGTTCTCGTGCTGCTGCGCCTCCCGGAACACCTTGGCGCCGGTCGCGGTCTCCCGGATGAACCGGATCGCGCCGGGCCGGCCGTCCGCCAGGGTGGCACCCTTCAGCACCGCTCCCGGGGCGTCCAGGATCTGGCCCAGCTCGTCGTCGCTGAAGTCGGACAGGTTCGTCATGCGCACGCTCTCTCGTCTGCTGTGTCTGTTGTGACAGTGTCTGCTGTGTCCGTTTCTGGGAACGCACACAACCTACTGGCTGGGGACGTCGTCCGGCAGCGAGGCGCGGTACCGGCCGGCCAGCTCGCGGGTCGCCGCCACCAGCTCGGGCGGACCCTCCACCTCGAAGGGCACGTCGAAGGCGCCGAACCGCGCGGCCAGACCGCCCCACGACCACGAACCGAGTCCCACGCGGCAGCGGGGCACGCCGTCGACGTCCGGCAAGGGCTCGCACAGGCCCTGACCGTTGACCCATGGGGCGATGTCGGTCGCCCGTGCGTGGAGCACCGCCTCGCCGTGAATCGGTGACGGCGACCCGCTGATCCGGGAGCCGACGAAGGTCGCCACGTCCCCACCTGGCACCTCCCGGAACGTGAACCGCGGCCCGGTCCCGGTGCGGAGCCGCATCCGGTCCACGCGGAACATGCGCCAGTCGTCGCGGTCGAGGTCGAACGCCACGAGGTACCAGCGCCCGTCCGACGTCACGAGGTGGTGCGGCTCGACCCGGCGCGGCGGCCGGAAGGCCTTGTCTCCCTCGCCGATCGCGGCCATCGTGCCGCCCTCGTAGTCGAAGCGCACCACCTCGCGGGCCTGGCACGCCGAGCCGAGGGAGAGGAGCAGGTCGGGGTCGACCACCGGTTCGGCGGCCCCGGCCGCTCCGGCCCGCCGACGCCGCACCGTGGTCACCTCGAGCGCGTCCAGCCGGGCCCGGAGCCGCGCGGGCATCACCTGCCGGATGGTGGCCAGGGCCCGCAGCGCCCCCTCCTCCGCGCCGGGGATGGTGCCGGTACGGAGCGCGATCGCGACGGCGACCGCCTGGTCGTCGTCGAAGAGCAGTGGCGGGAGCTCGGCGCCCGCGTCGAGGCGGTAGCCGCCGTCAGGCCCCTTGGTGGCGTTGACGGGGTAGCCCAGCTCGCGCAGGCGGTCGACGTCGCGCCGCACGGTGCGCGGGCTCACGTTCAGCCTGTCGGCCAGGAGCGCGCCCGGCCAGTCCCGGCGGGCCTGGAGGAGCGACAGGAGAGCGAGGAGGCGTCCGGAGGTCTCGAGCATGAGTTCAGCATCGCACGGGGTAGAGGCCAGAACCTGACCGCTACTACCGAGAGAGTGGGACACGTAGCCAGCCGGATGAACCAGACCGCACGCCAGATCGCAAAGAGGAGACATCGTGATCCGCACCCAAGCGCTCACCAAGGACTTCGTGGTGAGCCGTACCCGCACAGTGCACGCCGTGCGCGGCATCTCGCTCGACGTCGAGCCCGGCGAGCTGGTGGCCGTGCTCGGCCCCAACGGCGCGGGCAAGACCACCACGCTGCGCATGCTGACGACGCTCATCCCGCCGACGTCGGGCACCGCGCAGGTCGCCGGGTACGACGTCGCCACCCGGCCCGACCGCGTCCGTGCCGCCATCGGCTACGTCGGCCAGGGCGGCGCCGGCGGGGCGTCCCAGCTCGTCCGCGACGAGCTGGTCACCCAGGGCGAGATCTACGGCCTGGACCGGCGCACGGCACGGAGCCGGGCCGCGGAGCTGGTCGAGGCCCTGGACCTGACCGAGCAGGCGGACCGCAAGATCGAGAGCCTGTCGGGCGGGCAGAAGCGCCGCCTCGACGTGGCCGTCGGCCTGGTCCACCAGCCGTCGCTGCTGTTCCTCGACGAGCCGTCGACGGGCCTGGACCCGCACAACCGCGCGAACCTGTGGGAGCACATCCTCCGCATGCGCACCGCGGCGGCCGAGCCCATGACCATCGTGCTCACCACGCACTACCTCGACGAGGCGGACACGTTCGCCGAGCGGGTGATCGTGGTGGACCACGGGCAGGTCATCGCGGACGCCACCGCGGACGCGCTCAAGGCCGAGCTCGCGGGCGACCTCGTCACCCTCGGCGTGGCCGCCGAGCACGCGGCGGCGCTGGCCGCCATCGCGGAGCGGGCGCCCGGAACGCGCTCCGTACGGGTCGAGGCCGGCGCGTCGGGCAGGGCGAGGACGGTCGAGATCCGCACCGCCGACGGACCCGGTGCCACCCCGGGGCTGCTCCGCGCGGCGGACGCCGCGGGCGTCTCCGTGAGCCGGGTCGACGTCACGCGGCCCACGCTCGACGACGTCTTCCTGAACCTCACCGGACGCAGCCTGCGGGAGAGCTCGACGGGCGGGTCCGCCGAATCCCCGCGGGTCGAGCCTGTCGAAACCAACACCACCAGCACCGACAAGAAGGAGGTCATGGCATGAGCGCCGCGACCCTGACCCCCGGCCCTACCACATCCGGCACCGCCCGGCCGCTCCCCCGCCGCAGCTTCCTGCGCGACACCCGGATCGTCCTGGTCCGCGAGCTCCAGCCGGTGGTGCGCGACCCGTTCTCCCTCGTCTTCGGGCTCGTGCAGCCGCTGGTCTTCCTCGGGCTGTTCGGCCCGCTCCTGGCCGGCTCGGCCGGCGAGGCGCTCGGCGGCGACGTCTGGCTGTGGTTCGTGCCCGCCGTGCTCGCGATGACGACGCTGTTCGGCACGTCGGTGACGGGATCGAACCTGCAGCTCGATCTCTCGTCGGGGGTCCACGAGCGCATGCTCGTGACCCCGCTGTCCCGCCCGGCGCAGCTCGTGGGGCGGGCCCTGAAGGAGATGGTGCCGATCATCGTCCAGTCGGCGATCGTCGTCCTGGTCATGCTGCCGTTCGGCCTGCGGCCGGACCCGATCGGGACCGTTCTCACGCTGCTGCAGCTCGCGGTGCTCGGCATCGGCGTCGGCTCGCTGTCGTACGCGCTGGCGCTCGCGGTGCGCAAGCAGGAGTGGATGTTCTGGGTGGTGCAGCAGACGTTCCTGTTCCCGGTGATGATGCTGTCGGGGATGCTGCTGCCCCTGGAGAACGGCCCGGCGTGGATGCGGGCGGCGTCTGCCCTGAACCCGCTGCGCTACGTCGTCGACTCCGGCCGGGCCGCCTTCGCCGGCGACCTCCTGTCCTCGACGGTCGCCTGGGGCTGGGTGGCGGCGCTCGCCACGGCCGCGCTGGGCCTCGCTGTGGGCGTCCGCGCGATGATCCGCTCGGCGGACTGAGCCACTGCGCCCTACCCAGGGATCTGGCCCGGAACTCACGTGAGTTACGGGCCAGATCCCTGGGTAGGGCGCTCCCCGTCTCGGGCCGGACAATGGGTGACCGTGAACCCGAGCCAGGACCCCCGCCCCGCCGACGATCCGCACGCCGCCCGGCTGCGCCGGACCGTGGCCGTCGTCGCGGCCCTCAACCTCGCCTACTTCTTCGTCGAGCTCTCCGTGGCGCTCGCCGCCGGATCGGTCGCGCTGCTGGCCGACAGCGTCGACTTCCTCGAGGACACGGCGATCAACGTGCTCATCCTCGTCGCGCTCAGCTGGCCGCTGGCGCGACGGGCGGCGATGGGCAAGGCCATGGCGCTGATCATCCTGGTCCCGGCCGCGGTGGCGGCCTGGGAGGCGGCGCAGCGGTTCGGGGGCCCGACGGCGCCCGACGTCGTCCCGCTGGTGCTGGCCTCCCTCGGGGCGATAGCCGTCAACGGGACCAGCGCCTGGCTGCTGGCCCGGGTCCACCACGGCGGCGGCGCGCTCGGCCGTGCCGCGTTCCTGTCCGCCCGCAACGACGTGCTGGTCAACGTCGCGGTGATCGCGATGGGCCTGGTCACCGCCTGGACCGGCTCCGGGTGGCCCGACCTGGTCCTCGGCTGCGCGATCATCCTGCTGGCCCTGCACGCGGCCCACGAGGTATGGGAGGTCAGCGAAGAAGAACGCCTGGCCACAAAGGCCCTCAACAACGAAAAAATCGACTGACCCCGCCCCCTCTCGGACCGTTGAGTGCTGGGCATTCGTCTTGGTGAAACGGTTTCGAGGGACAAATACCCAGCACTCAGCGGAGGGGGTCAGGCGGCCGCGACGTCTGTCGACTTCTCCTTGAACTGGCCCGCCAGGGCCCGCTGCATCAGCCGCTTGGTGGTGCCGTTGCCCAGGAGCGTCTGGGTCATCGTCCGCCTCGCCTTGTCGCGGCGGGACTGCGGGACGAACATCACGAGGTCCCTGCGCCCGTTCTTCTGGTGGTCCGCGATGAACGGGCGCAGCCGCATCTCCCACTCGCGCAGCGCCCGAGCCGGGTTGCCAGGGTTGCGCTGCAGCACCGTGCCGAGCAGGTCGGCTCCGGCCAGCGCGCTGGACGCGCCCATGCCCGAGTAGAGCGTGACGCACCAGGCCGAGTCGCCGAGCAGCACCACACGGTCGGTGTGCCAGCTCGGCATCACCACCTGGTGCACGGAGTCGAAGAGGAAGTCGTCGGCCGCCTCGAACTGGTCCAGGAGGTTGCCGAGCACCGGCCCGGTGGGCTCGGGCCCGAAGGCCAGGCGCAGCGACTCGATGGGCGGACGCCGGAACTGCGCGTCCTCGTCGTCCGTGCGGTAGTTGAACAGGATCCCGGGCTGGTGGTCGGCGAACGGGAAGACCCACGCCGACCGGCCCGGCTCCGCGAGGACCAGGCCGTCCATCGCCGTGAAGCCGGGGGCGGGCTCCTTGAGGGTCGTCGCGCCGATGATGTGGTCGAACGGGTTGAGGTAGTCGCTGTCGGGGCCGAACACCAGACGGCGCACCGTCGACCGCAGGCCGTCCGCGCCGACGACGAGGTCGAACCGCTCGGTCGTCTCGGTGCTGCGCTCGCCGACATGCTCGCCCGCCCGCTCCCCGGCCTGCCCACCAGTGGCGCTGCGCAGCGTGACGTCGACGCCGTCGGCGCTCTCGTCCACGGCCACCGGCGTCGTGCCGAACCGCATCTCCGCGAGCGGCACCACCCGGTCGTACAGGGCAGCCTCGACGTCGCCGCGCAGGATGAGCTGCGGGTTGCCCGGCAGGTCGCCGTAGCCCATGCCCGGACGGCGGCGGCCGTCCCGTTCGACGTCGTAGGTGATCGACGCCGGATCGGTGCGGTTCCCGATCGCGTCCAGGACCCCGAGCCGCGCGGCCGCGGCCTGCCCGGTGCCGAACATCCCGACGAAGTATCCGGCTCCCCGACGTTCGGCTGCCCGCTCGACGAGGACGGTCTCCCAGCCGACGTCATGCAGTCGCAGGGCTGTGGCCAGTCCCCCGATACCCGTCCCGACGACCAGTGCGCGCGGCTTGCTCATGTGAATCCCTCTTCTCGGATGTCGTGCCCCGATTATTGACTCACCGGGAAGCGCCAGTCAAGAACGCGGGACTACGATGATCCGGACCGAGCCCCGGCCGAGGGGTGGGCGAGCGGAGGGTGACGATGGCACGTCCGGTGCAGGACCGCGCGCAGGCGATCCTCGCCGCGGCCCGGACCCAGTTCCGGCTGGACGGCGCGGAGCACACCACGGTGGACGCCGTCGCCGCGCGCGCCGGCGTCGGCAAGGGCACCGTCTTCCTGTACTGGCCGACCAAGGCCCGGCTCCGGGACGCCGTCCTGCGGCTGGAGATGGCCGGACAGCTCGCCGCGCTCGCGGACGACCTGCGCAGCGGTGCGACCCGCCTGAGCGTGGGACGCGTCGTCCGGCGAGAGATCTCGGCGGTCCTGTCCAACCCCGACCTCACCCCGCACACGCTGGGTGGGCCGGACCCGTCGACCGACCCGGGCGACTTCCCCGGGCGAGCGCTGCACAGGATCATCACCATCATGCAGGCGCACGGTCTGGTCCGGGATGCTCCCACCCACGAGATAGCGGTGGGCTTCGAGGTGGTGATGAAGGGGTCCGTCGCGTTCGGGCACGGCAGCCCGGAGCGGTTGGAGACAATCCTGGACGCCGCCGAACGCCTGCTCGACTCGACCTACACCCGCCCCGATGTGGCCCCGGCCGACGTCGCCGCGGCCCTCCCCGAGGTGCTCGACGCCCTGGAGGACACGATCGACCAGCTCGTCGAGGCCGCGGCACCGGACCGGCCCACCACGGCGGTGCTCCGGCCCCGGGAACGCCCGGTCGCCGCGGACGCCTGACCGCCCCGGGGCGCGCCCCTCCGCCGTCAGCCCTCCCGCCGGCCGACCAGCCCGGTGTTGTAGGCGACGATCACCAGCTGCGCGCGGTCCCGCGCGTGCAGCTTGGCCAGCAGCCGGCCGATATGCGTCTTGACGGTGGCGGGACTGAGCCGGAGATGGTCCGCCAGCTCGTCGTTGGACAGCCCCTGGGCGATCAGGCGCAGCACCTCGAGCTCGCGGTCGGTGACGCCGTCGAGCGTCCGCGCGGGCGGCCTGCCCGGCTCGGGGCGGCTCGTGAACTCGGCGATCAGCCGGCGCGTGACCGACGGCGCCAGGAGCGCCTCCCCCGCCGCGACCACCCGGATCGCGTGCAGCACGTCCGCCGGCGGCGTGTCCTTGAGCAGGAATCCCGCGGCTCCCGCGCGCAGCGCCGCGTAGACGTACTCGTCGAGGTCGAAGGTCGTCAGGATCAGCACGCGGACGTCGGCCAGCTCCGCGCTGGAGCAGATCTCGCGCGTGGCCTCGATCCCGTCGACGCCGGGCATGCGGATGTCCATGAGCACGACGTCGGGCAGCTCGCGCCGGGCGAGCGCGACCGCCTCGGCGCCGTCCGAGGCCTCACCGACCGTCGTCATCCCGGGGGTGTGCTCGATCAGCAGGCGGAAGCTCCCGCGGAGCATCGCCTGGTCGTCGGCCACGAGGACGCGGACCGGGTCCGGCGTCATGCGCGTCCCTCCCGTCCGAGCGGGAGCCGCGCACGGACCGCGAACCCGCCGTCGGGCCGCGGCCCCGCCTCGACGGTGCCCCCGTACAGGCGCGCTCGCTCCCGGATCCCGTTCAGGCCGTGCCCGCCCGACGACGACGGCGCCCGCGTCGGCGTCCGCGTCGGCTCCGGCCCAGGGGCGCCGGACGCCGGCCCGTCGTCGACCACCTCGACCCGGAGCTCCCCGCCGTCCACGACCACCGAGACCCGGCAGGCCGTGGGACCCGCGTGGCGGACGGCGTTGGTCAGGCCCTCCTGCACCACCCGGTAGACGGTGAGCTGGTCCCCCTCGGTGAGCGCACCCGCTCCGTGCACCTCCAGGTCGACGTCGACCCCGGCCTGCCGCGCGTCGTCTGCCAGCCGGCCGAGGTCGCTGATGCCCGGCGCCGGGCCGAGCGGCGCGTCACCCGTGCGCAGGACGCCGAGCGTGCGGCGCATCTCCGTCAGTGCGGCCCGGCTGGTCTCCTCGATGGCGTGCAGCGCGGCGCGCGCCTCCTGCGGATCGGCGTCGGCGACGTGGGCGGCGACGCCCGCACGGACCGCGATCAGGCTGAGGTTGTGCGACACGATGTCGTGCAGGTCGCGCGCGATCTGCAGGCGCTGCTCGTCCAGCGCCCGCTCCGCCTGGCGGCGCACCTCCCGCTCCGCCGCCGCACGCCTGCCGCGGACGATCCGGCCCGCCACCCACGAGCCGCTGACGACCAGCAGCACCAGGGTGGCCACGCCGACGGCGTCCTCCGGCGGCCCTGACGGCGTGTGCACCGCCTCGCCCACGTACACCCCGCCGACCGCGACGGGCAGGGTGACCGCGAGCGCCACGACCGAGCGGCGGGTCGGCGTGGCCAGCCCCACCAGGTAGGCGGCCAGCCCGGCGGCGACATAGGGCTCGCGCGTGATGTCGAGGAGCGTGGCGGCGGTGAGGGCGACGACGACGGTGCCGAGGACCGCGACCGGCAGTCGCCGGCGCAGCGCGACGGGCATCCCGACGCCGACCGCGACGAGCCAGGCGAGCCACGCGGGACCGTCGTAGGTGGGCTGGCCCTCGGCGCCGGGCAGCCCGGCCGTGGTGATGTAGGCGGCGGTCAGAGCGAGGGCTGCCAGGAGGTCGGCGGCCCGGAGCCCTCTGCCCGTCGCGTCGTTCATGGCGTGACCGTATCCGCTGCCGGCATCGACGCCCACGGGATACTCACGGAGTCCTCAGCCGGCCTGGCCGAGCGCGAACATCGCCGCGAGCACGAGCACTGCCAGGGCCGTCCAGCGCAGCACGACGGCCGGACGCGGGCGCGGGCGCCGCAGCAGCTCGCGCACGCCCATGGGCACGAGCGCGAAGGCCAGGCCGCCGAGCGCGACGAGGGACAGCACCGTCGTCCCCTTCAGCAGGCCGAGCGGCAGCGCGCTGGTCAGGGCCAGGGCGACGGCCGCCGCGAGGCTCAGCACCCGGGTGCGCCGGGCACCGATCGCGAGCACGATCCATCCCACCAGGATCGCGACGTTCAGCACCGAGAAGATCTGGAACGAGCCGTACGTCGACGCGACCGCCTCCTCGGTGACCCGCGCGCCCAGGGTGTCGGCGAACCGGAAGGCCATGTGGTCCATCCCGGAGTGGAACACCCGGGCGACCGTCCCGGAGAGGACGAGCAGCCCGCCCCACAGGCCCCAGCCAGGGCTGCGGGCAGCTACCCGTCCGGCCAGGAGCAGCACGGCGGGCAGGAGCACCAGGTTTCCCGCCGCGAACAGTGCGTACGAGGTGGCCACGAGGCCCGGGTGCCGTTCGAAGGCCGCGAGCTGTGCCGGGAAGAAGAAGTCGAACGGCAGCCGCAGCAGGGCTCCGGCGAGCAGGAGCAGCGGTCCGGCCACCATGGCCACACCACCGACCCACCGCCCGGGAAGGAGGTCGGGAGCCTCGCCCGCCCGCGCCGTCGCGCTGTCGGTACCTGTGCTGACCACTGTGCCGATTTCTGGGGAGATTCTCATACCCCTGACCCTCCCGCGCCGGCCAAGAGAAGTAGTCACCCCACCCTCCGAACCTCGCCGTCATACCTGGGTATGACCCGCCCACCCTCCCCTCCGTTGAGTGCTGGGTTTTTGTCGTGCGGAATCGGTTTCGAAGGACAAATACCCAGCACCCAACGGGCGGTGGGCGGGAGGATGGGGACTATGTTCACCAGTATCGAGGCCGCTATCGACCTGCGGGTCGCCGCCTATGCCGTCATCACCGACAACCAGGGGCGCATGCTCCTGCCGCACTGGAGCGAGTACGCGCACAGCGGCTGGACCATGCCCGGCGGCGGGCTCGACCCGGGTGAGGACCCCGCCGACGCGGCCGTCCGGGAGGTCCTCGAGGAGACCGGCTACCACGTCGAGCTGGACGGCCTGCTCGGCGTCGACAGCTTCGTGATCCCCGCCGCGGAGCGCGTGCGCCCGTCGGAACGCCCCGTGCAGGCGCTCCGGATCGTGTATCGCGCCCACATCGTCGGCGGCGAGCTGCGTGTCGAGGAGGATGGCACCACGGACGACGTCGCCTGGCACACGCCCGAGGAGATCGACGCGCTGGACCGCGTGCCGCTGGTGGACCTGTCCCGCCGCTGGGCGGGCCTGATCAGCTGAGCGGGGCCGCCCTTCAGGGCAGGTCCGACGGCGGGAAGCCCGTCCAGCGCAGGTCCTGCGGCAGGTGCCCCATGTCGTTGAACAGCACCACCGTCGGCGGCAGGCCGTCCCGGTACTCGATGACCGTCAGCGCCGTGTTGCCGCTGTTCAGCCCCAGCCACCGGGCGGGCGGCGCGTCCAGCGCGTGCCGCAGCAGCCAGGCCACCTGGAACGCGTGGGTCACCAGCACCTCGTGCGTCTCGGACTCGGCGGGCTTGGCGAACCGGTCGACGAGCGCCGCGGCGAGCCGCTCCCCCGGGGCGCGCTCGGCGTCGTCGAACCCGTCGAAGAACCCGGTCCAGGCGGGCGGCAGGTCGGTGGCGGCGGGGATGTACGGCACGTGGTCGACGAGCTCCGCGGCCACCGCGACGGGGACGCCCGGCAGGTGCTCGCCGATCACCCGTGCGGTCGCCGCCGCACGCGGTAACGGCGAGTGCCAGACGGCGTCGACCGGCAGCTCGGCGAGCCGCTCGCCCAGGAGGCCGGCCTGCCGGTGCCCGATCTCGGTGAGCTCGCCGAACGCGTCCGCCGCGCCGTGCCTGGCCAGGTAGAGATGTCTGGTCGCCATGCGCACGAACCTACTGCCCGCACGACGCGATCACGCGCAGCGCCGTCACGCGCCGCGCTGGATCCCGAGGGTCGAGATCAGGTCCTCGTGCAGCTCCATCCACACGACGTGGCACGACTCGACGCCGGTCCCCGCCACCCACTCGCCACGCCCGGACCGGACGTGCGCGAGCGCCGTCGAGAAGCGCTCGTCGTACCCCTCGAACCGCGCGAGACGCGAGCTCAGCTCTGCCACCAGCGGGGCCAGCTCGTCGTCCAGCACCTCGAGCTCCGCGAGGACTGCCGCGTCCCACTCCGGGTCGGTATGGGTGTTGACGCTGAGCCGGTCGCCGTCCTCCGGGCGCAGCTGCCAGTCGGTGCACGCCTGCAGCAGGCGCGCGTTCAGCGGCCGGAACGCCTCGTGCACCTGCTCGACGACGGGCCGCCCGGCCGTCTCGGACAGCTCCTCGGCCAGCCGCCGGTCGTCCTCGGCCCGGCCACGGTCCGTCATCGACCAGCCCGCGGTGGCGCCGAACGCGGCCTTCCTGATCCAGCCGTAGGCCTCGTCGTCGAGCAAGGTCTCGCGGGTGTCCGCCTCGTCGAGGCCGAACCGCACGGCGACGGCGTCGTCGTCGGCCATGCCCTGGATCCGGACCGAGTGGAGGACGAGCAGCTCGGGCTGAGAGGATCGGCCGAGCACCGGGTTGTGCGTCATATTTTTCACCGTGCATCCTCCCGGTGGCTGATGTCAACGCAGGCAGGTACGCCCAGGGAGGAAGACATGTCGGACAGTTCCGCCGCCACGAGCATCACGGGGACACCGGGTAGTCCGGGGCGTGCGTCCGGCCCGGCGCGCGTCGTGCACAGCCCCGACGACTTCGGGCGGGTGCTGCCCGGCGACGTCCTCGTGTGCCGGTTCACCGAACCGGCCTGGACCGCCCTGTTCGGCGTCGTCGCCGCCGTCGTCACCGAGACCGGGGGCGTGCTCTCGCACGCCGCGATCGTGGCCCGCGAGTACGGCATCCCCGCGGTGCTCGCGGTCCCCGCCGCCATGACCACCCTGCGCGACGGCGACACCGTCACCGTCGACGGCGGGGCCGGGCGGGTCACCACCGCCTGACCCACCGCCCGGCACAGCAGACCGGCCGCCCGGCAAAGCAGACCGGGACCGGCGCCGTCCAGGGGAGCCCTACCCATGGGCAGCGCATACGGGACGTGCCAGCCTTCCAGCGTCAGACCAAGAGTCGGACCACCTGGATGGAGAGCACCATGTCAGTCACCTCCCCGTTCCGCAGAACCACGACCCCCAGCCGGACCAGGCGCTGGGCGCTCGCCGCCCTGGCCGCGTTCACGCTCGTCGCCGCACCCGCGGCAGCGGCTGCTGCACCGGCAACGTCCGACGCCGGCGTGCTGGCGACCTCGCACAAGTCACCGTTCAGCTGCGGCAAGACCTTCTACGCCAACAACTGGAGCGGCGGCCACAACCCCAACGGCTCCATCGACTGGCAGAGCTACGACGGCGACGCCATCAACGGCGAGACCGTCCGGGCCACGGCCGCGGGCACCGCCACCTTCGACGACGAGGGCAGCACCAGCTACGGCAAGTGGGTGCAGATCGTGCACAGCGACGGCACCCGCACCCGCTACGCGCACCTGGCCACCATGGTGCGGGCCCCGGGACAGACCATGTCGGTCAGCCAGGGCACGGCCATCGGGACGGTCGGGTCCACCGGCGGCTCGGAGGCGCCGCACCTGCACTACGAGCAGCGCGGCTCGACCGGCGTCGTCGACACCAGCCCGACCGTGGAGGGCGTGACCGTGTCGGTCGGCCAGAAGAAGGCCGTCACGAGCACCAACGCGTGCGGCGGCGGTTCCAACCCGTACACCCCCACCGAGGTCTGCGGCAGCGGCTTCTCGGTGATCGACCAGGCGGCGCTCGGCACCGTCGGCCGCACCTACCTGCTGTACAACTCCGGCACCGGCGCCAACTGCGTGGTCACCCTGAAGTCGACGAACCTCGGCACGCCGAGCGCGGTCTCGGCCTTCCTGGAGCCCGAGGGCTCGTCGCGCACCACCGACTCCGGCAGCTACTCGTACTACGCGGGCCCGGTCAAGCGGTCCGCGCCCGGCACCTGCGTCAAGTGGGGCGGCTCGGTGGGCGGCACCAGCTACACCAGCCCGTTCGAGCACTGCGACTGACCCTTCCGCCTGCGCCTCCTCGCCTGCGCAGGGCGCGCGTCAGCCCTGCGCAGGCGGCTGGATCAGGTCCCACGGCATCCCGTACAGGTCCTCGAACACCGCAACCGTCCCGTAGACCTCGTGGCGGGGCTCCTCGCGGAACCGCACGCCGGCCGCCGTCATCCGCGCGTGCTGCGCGGCGAAGTCGTCGGTCTCCAGGAAGAACGCGACCTTCCCGCCGGCCTGCCGCCCGACCGCGCCCGCAGCGCCCGCGTCGGCGGTCACGGCCAGCACGAACCCGGTCCCCCCGTCCGCGGGGCCGACGACGACCCGGCGCCGGCCGGACTCGTTCGTCTCGTCCTCCCGGACGACGAACCCGAGGGCGTCGACGAAGAAGGTGATCGCCTCGTCGTGGTCGAGGACGAGATAGGTGACATCGGAGAGTCGCAGCACCCGAAGATCCTAAGCGCCGCCGCACGCCGTGCCCGGTCCACGCCCCTATAGTCGGTGGTGCGAACCATCTGTGGCCACGACAGTCGTCTGCCGGGAAGGCACCCACCATGAGCTTCACCCACCCCACCGGCACCCGCGGCGCCAAGCAGCCCGGCCGCTCCTTCCGCTGGATGAACCGCCTGATCATGGGGCGCGCCCGGCGCACCGAGGGGAAGACCATGGGGATGAACCTCCTGGTCCTGACCACCGTCGGCCGCAAGAGCGGGCAGGAGCGCCAGACGCCGCTCGCATGGTTCCCGGGACCCGACGGCAGCTGGCTCGTCGTCGCGTCGGCCAACGGCGCACCGGCCAACCCCCGCCTGGTACCTCAACCTCGCCGCCCACCCCGACCAGGTGACCGTCGAGCAGGCCGGCCGCAAGGTCGCCGTGACCGCCGAGGAGCTGCACGGGGCCGAGCGCGAGCAGGCCTGGCAGCAGATCAAGGCCGCGGCGGACAACTTCCGCAAGTACGAGGAGACCACCGACCGCTTGCTCCCCGTCATCCGGCTCGCGCCGCGCTGACCAGCGCCCTCCCAGGATTCCCACGGGCGCACCCCAGCGGCCGGGCCTACGTTCGGCCCATGAGCACCCACAGCACCGCGCCCGGCCGCCCCGGGGAGCACGAGGAGCCCGAACCGCACGACCTCGGGCTCTCCCACGACCTCCCCACCCTCCTCAACCGGCGGCACGCCATCGGCCTGCTGACCGCCGGCAGCCTGGTGGCGGCGCTGGCCGCCTGTTCCCCGACCACCGGCGCGAGCGACGGCTCGCCCACCGGGGCGCCGACCGGGGGGTACCGGCGGCGGCGCACCGGACGACACCGCGGAGGCCGGCGCGGGCGAGATCCCCGAGGAGACGAACGGCCCCTACCCCGCCGACGGCACGAACGGCCCCAACATCCTGACGACGACGGGCGTCGTGCGCAGCGACATCACCACCAGCTTCGGCGACTCGTCCGGCACCGCGGAAGGCATCCCGCTCACCTTCTCGCTGACCGTCGTGGACGTCTCCGGCGAGGGCGACGCCGGGAGCCCCGTCGCGGGCGCCGCCGTCTACGCGTGGCACTGCGACCGCGACGGCCAGTACTCGATGTACGACATCACGGACCAGAACTACCTGCGCGGGGTCCAGGAGGCCGACGCCGACGGCACGGTCACCTTCACGTCGATCTTCCCCGCCTGCTACCCGGGCCGCTGGCCGCACGTCCACTTCGAGGTCTACCCCTCGCTGGAGGACGCCACCAGCGCCACGAACCGGATGCGCACCTCGCAGCTCGCCCTCCCCCAGGCCGTCAGCGAGGCCGTGTACGCGACGGCGGGCTACGAGCAGAGCGTCGCGAACCTGCAGGGCGTGACCCTCGACTCCGACATGGTGTTCTCCGACGGGTACGCGCTGCAGATGGCGAAGACGTCGGGCTCGGTGGACCAGGGCTACACGGCCACGCTCCGTGTGCCCGTGTGAGCGCCCGGGTGAATGTCGGTGGGCGTGGGTAGTGTCGGACGCATGACGCACGCTGCCACCACGTCCAAGGTCACCACAGCCCTCCAGACCGCGGACTGGCGGCGGCGCGTCTTCGCGCTGTACACCGACGTCCGTGCCCGCGCCGTGGTGAACCCGGCGGCCGCGCACGCAGGGTGGGTCGCGGCCCGGGACGAGCTCTTCGCGACCCACCCGGCGTCGCCCATCCTGCCCGAGGACAAGCCCGGCTTCACCGGCCTGTCCGTCACCCCGTACGACCCGGCCTGGCGCCTGACCGCCCCGGTGGTACCCGCCGAGCCCGGGCCCGACGGCGCCCCGCGCCGCCTCGACGTCCCCACCGGCACCGACGGCGTCGTACCGTTCGAGCTGCTCGGCAAGGTGGTGCTGCCCGGCCTGGGCTCGCTCGACGTCTGGCGGCTCGCGTCCTACGGCGGCGGCCTGTTCGTGCCGATCAAGGACGCTCTCGCCGGGCCGCCCGGCGGCACCTACGGCGGCGGCCGCTACCTCCTGGACACCATCAAGGGCGCCTGGCTCGGCCACACCGACGGGTCCGACGGCGGCGCGGGCGGTGGGCCGGACGACGACGGCGTCGGCGACCTGGTGCTCGACCTCAACTTCGCCTACAACCCGTCCTGCGCCTACGACCCGGCGTGGACCTGCCCGCTCGCACAGCCTGGCAACACGCTCGACATCGAGGTACCGGTCGGCGAGCGAACCACGAAGTAGGTGTCAGAGCGGGTTTCGCCGGGTAGCCCAGCCGGTGTCGACGAGGTCAGCCGGTCATGTGCTGCGACCGACGAATCTCGGCGGGCCTGTGCGCACGCACCTGTTCGCACATCTCGGCCATGATCTCCGCCACGCGCCCCTCGTCGAGCCCGGTCGCGACGGCGTCCGCCTTGACCTTGTCCCATGAACGGGCCATCTGTCACACCTCCTCGCCTTACTCACCGGAAACCCGGACCCTTGCGATGGTCCGACTTTGCCACTCGGAGTGCTATTTCGCAGTCGATGAGGCTGATCAGTGCATATATGCAACAGGCGCCGTGCCGCGATCAGATCTCTGCTCGGCACGACGGCAACCAGATGAGTACCGTTAGCGCCCGATGAACACCATCGACATCACACCGCCCCCTGCCGGCTCACCCTCGTCGGCGTACGGCGTCCACTCGGAGGTCGGCCGCCTGCGCAAGGTCCTGGTCTGCGCGCCGGGCCTGGCGCACCAGCGCCTCACCCCGTCCAACTCGGCAGGCCTGCTGTTCGACGACGTCCTGTGGGTGGAACGCGCCCAGCAGGACCACGCCGACTTCGTGAGCGAGCTCCGCAGCCGCGACGTCGACGTCGTCGAGCTGCACGCCCTCCTCGCCGAGACGCTGCGCGTACCCGGCGCACGCGACTGGCTCCTGGACCGCAAGATCGTCCCGGAGATCGTGGGCAACGGCCTGGTCGACGCGACGCGGGAGTACCTGGAGTCGCTGCCCGAGCACGAGCTGGCCCGGTACCTCATCGGCGGCCTCGCGGTCGCCGACGTGCCCGAGCTGCCGCCGGGCTTCCGGGCCCTCGCGGACATGAGCCCGGACGCCCGCGAGTACCTCATGCCGCCGCTGCCGAACACCCTCTTCACGCGCGACACGACCTGCTGGATCTACGGCGGCCTCACGCTCAACCCGCTGTACTGGCAGGCCCGCCGCGACGAGACCCTGCTCATGAAGGCGGTCTACGCGTTCCACCCCGACTTCGTCGGCAGCCGCGTGTGGTGGGGCGACCCGGAGACCAGCCACGGCGAGGCGACCTTCGAGGGCGGCGACATCATGCCGATCGGCAACGGCACGGTCCTCATGGGCATGAGCGAGCGCACCTCGCGCCAGGCGATCACGCAGGTCGCGGCGTCCCTGTTCGAGCAGGGCGCGGCCGAGCAGATCGTGGTGGCCGGCATGCCGCGGCTGCGCGCGGCGATGCACCTGGACACGGTCATGACGTTCGTCGACGTCGACACCGTCACCGTGTACCCGCGGATCGTGGACCGGGTGCACCCGTTCGTGCTGCGCCCGGACTCCGGACCGCTCGGTGTGTCCGTCACGGACGCCGGCGGGTCGTCGTTCCTCGACGTCGTGGGCCAGGCGTCCGGGCTGGGCGAGCTGCGGGTCATCGAGACCGGCGGCGACGTGTACGAGTCGGAGCGCCAGCAGTGGGACAGCGGCAACAACTCGGTCGCCGTCGAGCCGGGCGTGGTGTTCACCTACGACCGCAACACCACCACCAACGACCTGCTGCGCAAGGCGGGCGTCGAGGTCATCGAGATCGCGGGCGGCGAGCTGGGCCGCGGCCGCGGCGGCGGCCACTGCATGACGTGCCCGATCATCCGCGAGCCGGTCAGCTGGTAGGTCGCACGTCCGCTGCCGCCGCCCCCCCTCCGGCGGCAGCAGGCGCGCGACACGCCGTCGTGCAGCGCCACGCCGGAGACTTGATGCATCCTTGGGTTGCAGTTCCGGAAAAGCCATAGACGCTACCAAGTCCTCGTTGTACCTTTCTTCACACACGGACTCGCGCCGTGGCGGCAGGTTGTGTGCCTTTGCTACCTGCCGGGGTAACAACACAAGCCATGTTCATACAGTCAGATCACAACCAGACGGAAGGACGAAACCCACGATGGTCCGCATCAGCATCGCGCTCCAGGCCTCGGGCCTGTGCAAGGTCAGTGCGACCACCGCTTCGTCCTACCCGACCACTGCGACGCACCTGCGAGACGGCCGTGAGGCCATACGAGGCGCCATACGCCGCTGATCCGGTTATGCCGGACCAGCGCTGTGAGCCGCCTCGGGATGCCTTTTCCCGGGCGGCTCTTTTCGTCCCGGGGCGGGAATCGTCCCGTGAGTAGTCGTACAGAACGGCGCGAGACAACAGCACCACCCGACGATCACGAGAAGAACGAGAACGAGAAGCTCACCGGAAGGAGCAGGCCCGTGGCCGACGTCCTAGTCCTCAATGCCGGCTACGAGCCGCTGCACCGGGTATCGGTCCGGCACGCCATCCACATGCTCGTGCGCGAGGTCGCGGTAGTGGAGGAGGCGGTCGACGGCCGCTCCTTCGGGCCGTTCCCCTTACCGCGCGTGCTGCGGCTGGTCCGGTACGTCACGATGCGGTGGCTCTACAAGTCGGACGGGGCGCCCGCCTGCACCAAGCTGGGCGTCAAGCGGCGCGACGGTATCTGCGCCTACTGCGGCGGTCCTGCCGAGACGGTGGACCACATCCTGCCGCGGTCGCGCGGGGGCCCCTCGACGTGGATGAACCTGGTGGCCGCCTGCTACGAGTGCAACTCGCTCAAGGCGGACCGCACGCCGGCCGAGGCCGGCATGGTCCTCTACGTGACGCCACACGTCCCGCGGGCGGAGTACGCACGCGCGATCCGGCACCGGGCGGCCCGAGCGGCGTAGCCAGGGCACGGTGAGGTACGCAAAGGGTCAGGTGATCGGCAACTGCGAAGCGCCGATCACCTGACCCTTTTCCCGCGTCTCAGGAGGCCAGCGCCTTCGCCAGGAGCTCGAGGGTCTGGGCACGGCCGGGCGTCGCGTCCAAAGGCTCGTCGGCCCGCGAGCCGGCGACCGGGACGAGCATGACCTCCTCGACGCCGTGCCGCTCGGCCAGGCCGCGCACCTCGGCCGCCACGTGCTCGGCGTCGCCGATCAGCCACCGGGCGCGCATCGCCTCGATGGACTGGGCGAGCAGCCCGCCGGCGGGCTCGTCGGCGGTGGCACGCACCGCGTCCTCGACGGTCTCGAGCGGGCCGAGCTTCTGGCCGGACCGCAGCCTGGCCATCTGCCGCAGCTGCGGCAGGGCACGGTCGTGCGCCTCGTCGGACGTCGGCGCGACCACCGCGTTGGACGTGATGAACGTACGCGGCTCCGGATGCTCCTCGGACGGCCGGTAGCCGTCCCGGTACAGGGCGAGGATCTGGTCCATGCCATGGCCGGAGAAGTGGTTGGCGAACACGTAGGGCAGGCCGAGCTCGGCGGCGAGGCGCGCGGAGTAGTCGCTGGAGCCGAGCAGCCACACGGTCGGGACGCTGCCGGCGGCGGGCGTGGCCCGCACGTCGTAGATGTCGCCGGAGACCAGGCGCAGGCGGGCGCCGTCGGGGCCCATCAGGCTCAGGATGTCGGTGACGTGCTGCGGGAACCGGTCCACGTCCGCCGTCGGACCGGTGGCGCGCAGCAGGGACGTGACGACCGGGTCACTGCCCGGGGCACGGCCGATGCCGAGGTCGATCCGCCCGGGCGCGATGGCCTCCAGCGCCGCGAACTGCTCGGCGACCACGAGCGGGGCGTGGTTCGGCAGCATCACGCCGCCCGACCCGACCCTGATCCGGGCGGTCCGCGCGGCAGCGGCGGCGATCATGACCGGGGGCGACGACGCCGCGACGGCCGCCATGTTGTGGTGCTCCGCGAACCAGTAGCGCTCGAAGCCGAGGCGGTCGGCGAGCGCCACCAGCTCGAGCGAGGCCGACAGGGCCTGAGCGCTGGTCTGGCCCGAACGGACGGGCACGAGGTCAAGGACGGACAAGCGTGGCTGGGTATTCATCGCCTCTGTCAACCGCCTGAGGGCCTGGCGTGTTCCGGAGCGGGGGCGCCGTGTTCGCCCATGCGGGCTCGCGCGCCGCGCGCATCTATCACCCTTGGGATCGTCGCGGTATCGCCGAAGGTCATGGCGCCCACCCCCTTGGGCCTGACATGATCGCGAGGTGTCTGTTGATGTGCGCCCCGCGACCGACGACGACGTCGATGCCGTGGTCGACCTATTCCGTCAGTACCTCAGGTTCTACGACCAGGAGGTGCCCGACGCCGAAGCGCGCGCCTATCTGACCGCCCGCCGCGACGCGGGCGACTGCGTGCTCCTGATCGCCGTGCTGCGGCCGGAGGGCACGGAGCCCGACGCCTCGGCCGCCGAGGAGGTGGTCGGCTTCACCCAGAGCTACCCCACCTGGTCGTCCGTGAGCCTGAGCCGTTCCTGGGTCCTCAACGACCTGTTCGTCGCTCCGGAGGCCCGCGGGACGGGCGCGGCGCGTGCTCTCGTGCGGGAGACGTGCCGCCGGGCCAAGGAAGCCGGCGCCATCCGGGTCTCCCTGGCCACCGCGTGGGACAACGTCGCGGCGCAGGGGCTGTACGAGTCCGAGGGCTTCGTCCGCGACCAGCACTTCCACCACTACGCGTACGTGACGGGCGCCTGACCGCCGGATCGGCGCGCCCTCCCCCGCTCCACCGCTCTCACCTGCTTCAATGCCCTGGCTCGGCCCTGCCACCAGGGACTTCGGCCTGCCCGGCCGGAGGCCGGCGGGCCATCTGCCACAACATCTGTCTATCCGGGGAGACCCGGGAACTGGAGCGCACACCACCATGATGGGAGGCCACCACGCCGCGTCAGGAGCCGCGGCCTGGATAGCTGTGACCGCCTCGACGCCGATCGCCTTCGGCTGGTACCCCGTGTCGGACGCGAGCGTGTTCACCGGAGCCCTCGTCTGCGCGGGTGCGGCGCTGCTGCCCGACGCCGACCATCACTCCGGCACGATCGCGAACTCGCTGAAGCCCGTGTCCAACGTGGTGGTCAAGGGCATCGAGGCGGTGTCGGGCGGGCACCGCAAGGGCACGCACTCGATCCTGGGCGTCGCCGTGTTCACGGCGATCGCCTGGGCGCTGAGCTTCCTGAGCATCGACACGGGCACCGAGGAGTTCGGGGCGATCCTGATCGGCCCGGGCATCATGTGCGTGCTGCTCGTCGCGTTCGCCCTGAAGGCGCTGAAGATCACGCGCGACACGAAGATCTTCCCGTGGACGATGTCGGTGACGCTGGCGGTCCTCATCGCGATCTTCGCGCCCGAGGAGTGGTACTGGATGCCGTTCAGCGTTGCGCTCGGCTGCGTCGTGCACATCCTCGGCGACCTCATCACGACCGCCGGTGTGCCGCTGCTGTGGCCGCTGAAGTTCCGGTCCCCGTACTGGATGCGCAACAAGCGCGGCATCGAGCTCGACTGGATGTGGCGGACCGGCGGCAACCTGTCGATCCCGATCCTCGGCGACGCCGGGTCGGTGCGCGAGTGGATCCTGCTCATCCCGATGTCGCTGTACGCGATCGTCGGCATCGTCTGGGCCATGCTGGACCAGATGGGCTTCGACACCATGTCGGTCTGGTACGACCTGGTGGCCCTCTTCCCCGCCTGACCGGAACCAGGGACCGCGAAGTAGAGCGCCTGTCCGAGTCTCCCTGATGACACCACGGGAGACTCGGACAGGCGCTCTACCTCGCGGTCCTGGTTCGGGTGGGTCAGAGGCCGCCCGCTACTGCCGCGGCCGCGGCCAGCCAGGCCCGGCGCGTCTCCGGACGGAGGGGGCCGTAGCGGAGGTGGCCGTCGACCATCGCCGGGTCGAACGGGATGGTGACCACCGCGCGGGCCAGCGACCGGTACCCGTCCGCGACCTTCTCCAGCTCGCTCGCGGGCTCCTTCTGGTCGGCCTGGCTCACGACGACGACCGCCTGCTGCGCCAGGTACGCCGACCGGCCGTCACGGGTCGACAGCGCCTCCAGCAGCAGCGCCCCGGCCTCCGCGTGGTCGTCCCGCGTGGTCGTGGCGACGACCAGCTGGTCGGTCAGGTCGATCATCCGCTGCCACATGGGGTCGGACTCGTCGTTGCCGGAGTCGATGAGGATCATCCGGTAGTACTTGGAGAGCACGGAGTGGATGGCGTCCACGTCCTGCGGCTCGATGCGCTGCTCGTTGGCCATGGCGATCGGCTTGGACCGCAGCACGTCGAACCGGTCGCGCGTCTGGTGGTGCACGTACCGCGCGAGGTCCGCGGCTTGCGCCGACGGACCGAGCAGGCGGTCCGTCTGCGGCAGCAGGTCGAGCAGCGTGGACTCGTGCGGACCCTGCTCGGTGCGCCAGCCCAGCGTGCCGCGGGTCTGGTTGTTGTCCCATGTGACGACGCCCGCGCCGCCGAACTGCGCGAAGACCGCCGCGAGCAGCACCGTCGACGGCGTCTTGCCCGCGCCGCCCTTGCCGTTCACCATCGAGATCGTGCGCGGCCCCGGCCAGTGCTGGCTGACGGCGCGCTCGTCGGCGCGCTCCGCCCGCTCGGCCTCGCTCGGCCCGACCCGGATGCCGATCCGCGTCAGCATCCCGCGGAACCCGCGCGTCGCGGGCTCCTCGTCCTGCTGGTGCGTGAGGAACGACTCGCGCGCCTCGCGCCGCGAGCGCGGGGTCTCCCCGTCGGTCACCGGCATCGGGTCCGACGGCGGTGCGGACAGCCCACCGCCGGTGCTCCTCGCGCCCGGCACCGCGTGGATCGGGCCGGACGGAGGGCTCGCCGGCAGGGCCGGCGTGCTGCCCGGCATCGCGCTCGGCATGCTGCCCGGCATGGTGTTGGGCATGCCGCCCTGGATGGTGCTCGGCGGGCCGGAGACCGTGCCGCTCCTCGTGTGGTCCGTCGCGTGCTCACCCACCTGGTCCGCGACCGGAAGCTCGCTGCCCGCCTCAGGGTTCGCCCCGCTCGGCGCGTAGGCCGACGTGGAGCCGGGCGCCGCTGGCTCAGGTTCCGCAGCACCGAGCCCTCCGGCGTCAGTGGCCTCGGGGGTCCGCGGGAGGCGGCGCACCGTGTCCTCCGGGTCGGCCTCGACCGCCGTGCCGTACAAGTCCTGCTCCACGCCGCCGGTCACGTCAGCTGGCTCGCCGCCGCGCGGCGGCAGATCCACTGGCTGTGCGTCCTCGAACGCCGGCTCGTGCTCCGCCGTCGGGCCGGGCATCGCCCCGGGCGCCGTCACCGGCGTCCCGCCGGGTGCCTCGCCCGCCGGCGCGGTGGCCGGCGGCGCCTGCGGCGTCGGAGCCGACGGCGTGGGTTCGTCCTCCTCCGGCACCACCGTCCCGTCCGGGTGCACGATCAGGTTCCACAGCCCCTCGGGCCCTGTCGCGGACGCCCGCACGGGACGACCGACCCTCGCGGCGTTCTCCGTCACCTTGCGGAGCACCTCCACGCGCGCCTCTTCCAGACTGCCCGCGGTGATGGGGTGGAAGGTCCCGTCGATCGTCACCTCACCGGAACCGTCTTCCCGGACTATCGCGTCGATCCGGGGCCAGCGGGGCACGGTGTCAGAGCTCATACGTTTCCTCCGAAGTTCCTGGGCAGGCGGCATTGCGTGGATCGCCCCCGAAGCAAGGGTCGGACATGTTTGTCCGCCTGGCCACCCCAACGGGGCAATCACGCCACCTGGTAAGTTCTCGCGCAATCAGGTGCCACAGTGCGATCGGGCGCCGTAGTGCAGGTGTCGAAGCCGGGACCACAACCGAGGAGCCTTCGCGTGTCCGACGAGCCCACCCGCCGTATTCCTCCGGCGGACGACCCCACGCAGATCCAGCGGCCACCCGCTCGCCCGGTCACGCAGCCGGGCGCCCCGTCATCGTATGCCGCCACGCAGTGGATGGACGCGGTCCAGGACGGGCAGCCGGGGCAGGCGGCCCGGCCGGGCCAGGGTGGGGCGGGCTACGGCGACCGGACCCAGATGATGCCCCCGGCCGGAGCGCCGCAGGGCAACGCGGGGTACGACGACCGGACCCAGGTCATTCCGCCGTCGGGCGCTCCGCAGGCCGGTTCCGGTTACGGCAACCAGTACGGCGACCAGTACGGCGACCGGACCCAGGTGATACCGCCGTCGGGCATGCCGCAGCAGGGTGCCGACCAGGGCCGGGACTACCGGGCCGCCACCCCGCCGCCCGCGCGGCCGTACCGCCCGTACGAGACCGTGCAGCCCACGCAGCCGCAGGCAGCCACCTTCCCGGGCGAGCCGGGCTACGGACAGGGCCAGGCAGGCTACGGACAGCCGACGCAGGCCTACGGTCAGCCGCCGGTCCAGCCGACGCAGGCGTACGGCCAGGCGGGCCAGCAGCCGGGCTACGGCCAGGCCGGCCAGCAGCCGGGCTACGGCCAGCCGCAGTCCTTCGACCAGGCCTTCAGCCCGCAGGCACCGCAGCAGACGCCCCCGACACCGCCGATCCCGCGCCGCGAGCGGGACCGGGACGACGACTCCCCCGGCGGCTCCGCGGCGGGCGCCGCCCTGGCCTGGATCCCGCGGATCCTGCTCGCGCTGAGCGTCTACCAGCTCGTCCGGCTGATCCCCGGGTTCGACGTCATGCCCGACGTCTCGCAGTTCCCGCTGTTCCGCGGTATCGGCGACGGTGTGCTCGGCCTGCTCAACCTCAACCCGGAGTGGTCCGACCAGGCCGCCAACATGACGATCCCGGCGCTCGGCATCGCGCTCGCCGGCCTGCTCAACACGATCCGTTCGCTGGGTACGTCGATCGCGATCTGGCCCTACGGGCTCGCGGTCGTCGCCTGGATAGTGGTCTTCGCCGTCGGCGGCATCGTCGGCTACGCGCAGGAGGCCACCGAGAACATCAAGCAGGACGTCCAGAACTCTGTCGACGAGACGGTCGAGGACGCCAAGAAGGACGCCCAGGACTCCGTCGAGGAGCAGATCCAGCAGGGCGTGGACGACGCCAAGCAGAACGCGACCGGCCAGCTCGAGGACGCCCTGCCCGGCGGGAACGGCTGACAGGTCACGGGTCAGCCTCTTTACTGAGCGGTGTGGCGGGACGCTGATAGATTTTCTCTGGTCCAGCCGGTTGTGCCGGTGCGCTGCTGAGGAGTCCTTGCTTGTCCGACGAGACCACCCGCACGACGGCCGCACGCCCCGCCGGTCAGCCGGCTCGAGGTGGCGACCAGACCGCTGCCGTCCCGCCGCCTCCGGCACCGACACGGGTACTGACGTCGCCCGCCGCACCACCCCTGGCCGCACCACCGCTGACGACGCCACCGCCGACCGCCGCGACGCGCGTCGTGCAGCCCTCCGGCGCCGCCCCGGCGTACGGGTCTGCGGGATACGCGGGTGCCGCACCCGCCACGGGTCAGCGGATCCCGGCCACCGGTGAGGTCCTCGGCCCGTTCCAGCTGGTCGGCTCGCTCGGCCACGGCGGGTTCGCGCACGTCTACCGCGCCGTCGGGCAGGGCGGCGAGGTAGCCCTCAAGGTGCTCACCAACTCCGAGTTCGGCGCGCTGGACCGGTTCGTCGGCGAGGCCGCGCTGCTGGAACGGCTGGCCGGGCGCGGGTTCCCGCGGCTCGTCACCGCCGACCTGCAGTCGCCCACGCCGTGGTTCGCCATGGAGCTCGTCCCGGGCCCGACCCTGTCCCAGCGGGTGTCCGCCGAGGGGCCGATGCCGACGCGGGACGTGCTGCGCGTGGCCGACGACGTCCTCGACGCGCTCGCGGTGCTCCAGGAGGAGCACTTCCTGCACCGGGACGTGAAGCCGGCCAACATCATCGCCGCGCCCGACCGGTACGTGCTCATCGACCTCGGCATCGCCAAGGGCCACGGCACCAGCACGTCGACGCACGCCGCCGGCACCATCTCGTACATGGCGCCCGAGCTGTTCGTCCGCAAGCCGCACGCTCGCTCCGACGTGTACAGCCTGGGCCTGCTGCTGATCTTCCTCGCCACGGGCCAGCTGCCCAACGACCTCAACTTCGTGGGCCGCGACCTGACGGCGGCCGACGTCGGACCGGTCGACCGGCGCCTGCTGCCGCTCGTCCTGGCCATGACCCGGCACCAGCCCGAGGACCGCCCGCCGCTGCACAACCTCATCGGCACCGTGGCCCAGCTCGCCAACGACAGCGCGGCGCTCGACCCCGCGCTGCTCGCCGCGGCGGGCGCGACCACCATCGAGCGCGGCCTTGTCACCGAGGTGCTCACGGGGAGCGGGGCCCCCTCGGCCGCCGTCCCGCCGACCAGCGTGCTCGCGAACAACCCGGTGCAGCACGGCGAGCCCGTCACCAACCTGGTCTACGACCAGCAGCTCATGGGCCGCCTGCACCAGGTGCACGGTGACGGGTTCGACGGCGCGGCGGAGGAGGTCATCTCGACCTACCTGTCCGCCGTCGGGCCGCAGCGGGCCGGCGGGCGCGCGCCCGCCGAGATCAAGGACTACCTGTGGGCCGCCATGCGCTGGGCCCCGGCCTTCACTCCCGAGGGATACCCGGACACGTTCGACGGCTGGATCGCCTACCGGCAGCGCCACGGCCTGCCGCTCCCCGGCAGCCCGACGGCGGCTCCCCCGCTCCGGCGGCAGTCCGGCCGGCCGCCCCAGCGGACAGAGCGGACGGCGCCGGTACCCGTACCTGTGTCGAACCAGCAGGCCACGCAGGTGGCGCCCGCGTTCCGCCCGGTTCCGGCGTCCGACACACGCCTGGCGCCCGCGCCCGCCCAGCGGCCCGCCGCCCCGGCCCGCACGCAGCCGAACCTGCCGCCGCAGTCGCCCGCCCAGCCTCCGGTCCAGCCGGCAGCGCCCATGCCGCGACGCGACGACCGGGGCGCTCAGGATGCCCGGGACCGCGATGCGAAGCGCGACTCCGACGGTGGTCTGGGCGTGCTGGCCGCCCTGCTCGGCTGGATCCCGCGCATCCTGCTCGCCCTCGCGCTCTACCAGCTGGTGCGGCTCGTCCCCGGCTTCGACGCGATGCCGAGTGCGGCCGGGCTGCCGCTGTTCACCGCGCTCGGCGGCATCACGGTCTCCGCGCTGAACCTCGACCCGGTGTGGCTGCCGCGCATGGCGGAGCTGTCGATCCCGCTGCTCGGCATCGTCACCTCGGCCGTCGTGAACCTCTTCCGGGCGGTCCGGACGCGCCGCGGTGGTCGTACGTGGCCGTTCTGGCTCGTCGTCGTGGTGTGGGTGATCGTGATCGCCGTGCAGGGCGTCGTCGGCTACGCGCAGCAGGTCACGCAGGACGCGCGCGACTCGTTCGAGCAGCAGCGGGAGCAGATCCAGGACGACCTCGAGCAGGGGGTCCAGGACACCACCGAGGACGTGCGCGACTCGGTGTGGCAGTCGATAGAGGACGCCCTGCCCTGGAGCTGAGCGGCTCCCGGGAAGCTGCGGCATAAATAAGGTGCGGCCCGCCGCCGGGTAGTGACATGCTCGGCGCACGGTCACCGAGCCTGCACTTCGAGGCGGCTTGTTGACCGGCCAACACAGGCACTCGGGGAGTGCGGACAGTAAAGGAGGCAGTCATGGACGACGTCGTTCGCGCGGCTGCCTTCGCGGCAGCAGACGCCACTGTCACCAGGAGCACCCGGGACTGATCCGGTAGTGCTCCAGCATCAAGGAGCACCCACTTGCCCCGTTTTCCCGAAGCACCGAAGTCCCTCCTGGTCCACGCCGCGAACAGGAGCACCAACCAGCCCGGCACCCGCCCGACCGCTGACGACCTGCGCGCCGCCCGGCGCGCTCAGGTCGGTCGCGAGGAGCTGGAGGGCCCGCACCCGAGCACGCTCGGGGCAGGCCTGTCCGAAGCCGGTCCCGCCGATCCCACCCCGGACCTCAGCCAACCCGGACCCGGACAGCGCTGGTCCACCTGGCGATCCGTCGCCAAGGGACAGCGCGGACCCGAGCCTCTGCCCGACTGGCTGGTCACCCGGGACGCCGCGTTCGACACCGAGCTCGGCATCCTCAAGACCGGCAAGGAGGCGGACGCCTTCCTGATCGAGCGCGCCGTGCCGCCGGGGGCGATCACGCCGTCCGACGACGGATCGTCCGACGGCGGATCGTCCGGGGGCGCCGAACGCTGCCTCCTGGTGGCCAAGCGGTACCGCAGCCTGGAGCACGGGCAGTTCCACCGCGGTACCGAGTACACCGAGGGGCGCCGGACGCGCCGGACCCGCGACCAGCGCGCCATGGAGGACCGGAAGTCCGCGTGGGGCCGCGCGGTCTCGGCCACGCAGTGGGCCGACGCCGAGTTCGTCGCCCTGCGCAGCCTCTGGTCGGCGGGTGCGCCGGTGCCCTACCCGGTGCAGATCGACGGCACCGAGGTGCTCATGGAGTTCGTGGGCACCGAGGTGGTCGACGACGCCGGCGGCGTCCAGGCGGTCGCCGCGCCTCGGCTGACCCGGGAACGTCCGTCGGACGACCTGCTCGAGTCCTACTGGGAGCAGCTGACGCACGGCATGTCCGTGCTGGCCAGGCTCGGTTTCGCGCACGGCGACCTGTCGCCGTACAACATCCTCGCCGACGGCGAGCGGCTGGTCATCATCGACCTCCCGCAGGTCGTGGACCTGGTGGCGAACCCGTTCGCGAGCGACGTGCTGCTGCGGGACTGCCGCACGGTGTGCGCCTGGTTCACGGCCAGGGGCCTGGACGTCGACGCGGAAGCGCTGTTCGCCGACCTGCTGGGCCAGGCCCTCTGACCCCCCACGTGTCAGACGTACAGGTCACTCCGGTGACCTGTACGTCTGACACGTCAGCTCGCTGGGGTGACCGGGCCGCAGGTCCAGGAGGAGAACACCAGGTCGGTCTGGACGCGGCCCACCTCGCCGCGGGCCGTGAGGTCGAGGACCACGCGCTGCAGCTCGTCGGTGTCGACGCAGGCCACGTGGATCAGGAAGTCGTCGGGCCCGGAGACGTGGTGCACGGCTCGCGTCTGCGGGAGCCGCCGGATCCACTCGACGAACGGGCCCAGCAGCGGCCGGGAGTGGGTCGTGAGCCGCACCATCAGCATGGCCTGCAGCCCGCGCCCGACGGCGGCCGGGTCGATCTCGGCGCGGTAGCCGCGGATCACCCCGGCGTTCTGCAGCCGCTGCGTGCGGGCCAGGCACGTCGAGGGCGCGACGCCCACGCGCTGCGCGAGCGTCTTGTTCGAGAGTCGACCGTCCTTCTGCAGCTCGTCCAGCAGCGCACGATCTACCGAATCCAGGATCACGTTCTGGCCCATAGGCCGAATTTCTAGCATGCCTGACCGGTATGCGAGGTCCAGGGTGCCGATAGTCCTCCATGACCACGCACGCGGAGACCCCGCTCGCAGGGAGCACCCACTCCTGGAACACGCGCGCCGTCCACGCCGGCAAGGACGACCTCGCCGCGCTGGGCCTGCACGCCCCGCCGATCGACCTGTCCACCACCTACCCGTCGTACGACGTCGTCGGCGAGGCCGAGCGCCTGGACGAGTTCGCCGCGGGGCACGACGACGGCGGCCCGCCCGTGTACGGCCGCGTCGCCAACCCGACCGTGCGCCGCTTCGAGAACGCGCTCGCCGAGCTCGAGGGGGCGGAGGCCGCCGTCGCGTTCGCGAGCGGTATGGCGGCGCTGTCGGCCTGCGTGCTGGCCCAGGTCGCGGCGGGCAAGCCGGAGGTGGTCGGCGTCCGGCCGATGTACGGCACCACCGATCACCTGCTGGAGTCCGGCCTGCTCGGCAACTCGGTGCGGTGGGTGACGCCGGACGAGGTGGCGTCGGCCGTCACCGACAGGACCGGACTGGTGGTCGTCGAGAGCCCCGCCAACCCGACCCTCACCGAGGTGGACCTGCGCGCGCTGGCCGACGCCTGCGGCACCGCGCCGCTCCTGGTGGACAACACGTTCGCCACTCCGGTGCTGCAGCGACCGCTGACGCTGGGCGCGAGCCTGGTGCTGCACAGCGCCACCAAGTACCTGGGCGGGCACGGCGACGTGATGGGCGGCGTGATCGCCTGCTCCGAGGAGTTCGCCCGGTCGCTGCGGCAGGTCCGGTTCATGACGGGCGGCATGCTGCACCCGATGGCTGGCTACGAGCTCCTGCGCGGGCTGGCGACCCTCCCGGTGCGGGTGCGCGCAGCGTCGGCCACTGCGGCCGAGCTGGCGCGCCGGCTGGCGGAGCACCCCCGGGTGACGCGGGTGCACTACCCCCGCGTGGGCGGGGCGATGGTCTCGTTCGAGACGTCCGTGGACCCGGTGGCGCTGGTCTCCGCCGTCCGGCTGATCACGCCGGCCGTGAGCCTCGGCAGCGTCGACAGCCTCATCCAGCACCCCGCCTCCCTGACCCACCGGATCATGGACGAGGTGGCCCGCAAGGACGCGGGCATCTCCCCCGACCTGGTCCGCCTGTCGGTAGGCCTGGAGGACGCAGAAGACCTCTGGCAAGACCTGCTGGCGGCCCTCACCCACGCGGCACGTTGAGTGCTGGGTATTTGCCCTCTTGGCCGCGCTGAGGGGGCAGATACCCAGCACTCAACGGGGAGTCGGCCTAACGTGAGGGGATGAGCAGCACTCCCTATGACCAGGACGACCTGGTCAAGTTCTTCGTCGACTACGGTGTGGCGCTCGGCTCGGGCGACCTGGAGACCGTGACCGAGAGCCTCGCCTACCCGTCGGTGGTGGTGGAGGCCGGACGGTCCCTCGTCGTGCCCGATGCCGAGGCGGCGCGGGACGCCCTCGGCGGCATGCTCGCCGCCTACCGGGAGCAGGGGCTCGTCGCCGCGGTCCCGGAGGTGCGCACGGTGGAGCAGGTCGGCGACGCCCTGCTCTGGGTCGACGTGCGCTGGAGCTACAAGGACGAGAACGCGTCGGAGGCGACGGCGGAGCGTGTGCGGTACCTGCTTCGCCGGGGCCGGGAGACGTTCGAGCTGTGCGTGGTCGTGCCGGTCGAGGAGTAGCGCCCGCCAGGTGTGCGGCGATCGGCTCAGGCGTGCGGTGGTCAGCCCGGCGCGTGCTCCCGCCCCGGCGTGAGCTCACGGCGCATGTGCCAGCGGGGCAGCCGGCCGCTCGTGGCACCCGTGGGCGCCAGCCGGTCGAACCCGGCACGCTCGAACATCCCGACGGTACCGACGAACGCCGCACTCACGGGCACCCGGCGACCGGGTTCGGGTTCGACAGGGAACGCTTCGAGCGCCGTCGCCCCGTGGCGCGCGGCGTAGTCGGCCCCGGCGTCGAGGAGGGCCTGGGCGATCCCTTGCCGGCGGAAGCCGGCGCGCACCGTCACGCACATGAACACCCAGGTCGTGGGCCACGTCTCCGGCTCGCCCACGGGCAGCACCCGGGACCGTTGCAGCGATCCGGCGTCCGAGCGGCGCGAGAAGCCGAGCCAGCCCGCCACCTCGGCGCCGGACTTCCCCGTGCCGATGCCGGCCCCACCGGAGTCCCCGAGGTACGCGAGCATGCCCGGCGCCGGCTCACGTTCGGTCAGCTCACGCAGCCGCGCCCCACGCGTCGTGACCTCCTCCTTGGCCGGCGCCCGCCAGTGCATGCACCAGCACGCCTGCTCGCGACCGGTGGGGTTGATGACGCGGGCGATGTCGTCGAACCGGTCGGCAGTCGCGGGAACCACGGCGATCTGGGCCATGTTCGGAACCTACTCCGCCTCACCGACACTCGCGGATTGGTGCGCTTGGCACACTTTTTATGCGCGCCATCTCGCAGCTCGGGACGCCGCTCCGGACGGCACAGAGACGATTCCTTGCCCCCAGCGCGAACTCGTGACTAACATAAGTAGCCACTTATAGAAGGAGACACCATGCCCACCCTGATCGACCCCGCCACCACAGCCGGCCTCGTGACCCGCGAGGTCCGCGACAGCAGCCGGGACGGCGTCCCGACGAAGGTCGCCGTCGCCCGCCGCACCTACGCCGCCGAGCGCGACGACCTCTGGGAGGCCCTCACGTCCGCCGACCGCCTCCCCCGCTGGTTCCTTCCCGTCAGCGGCGACCTCACCGTCGGCGGCCGCTACCAGCTCGAGGGCAACGCCGGCGGCACCGTCGAGCGCTGCGCCGCGCCGGACAACTTCGCGGTCACCTGGGAGTTCGGCGACACCGTCTCCTGGCTCACCGTCCACCTCACCCCGGCCGACGGCGGTACCACCCTCGAGCTCGTGCACGAGGCCGGGGTCGACCCCGACCTCTGGAAGCAGTACGGCCCGGGCGCCACGGGCGTGGGCTGGGACCTCAGCCTGATGGGGCTCGGCCTGCACCTCGCCAGCGGGGCGGCCCTGGACCCCGCCGAGGTCCAGGAGTGGTCGCTCTCGCCCGAGGGCATCGAGTTCGCGCGGCTCGCCAACACCGGCTGGGTCGACGCCGCCATCGCCGCCGGGGACGACGCCGACCAGGCCCGCGCGGCCGGAGAGCGCACGCTGGCGTTCTACACCACGCCGCCGGAGTCCTGAGTGCCGTCGGCGCGCCGCGCGCCGGTCCCGGACGGTAACGCGGCGGCCGCCGACGACGCACACGGTGCCGACGCCCTCGACTCCGCGCGCGCGGGCGTGTTCGAGGCGCTCGGCGACCCGGTGCGACGTCGGCTGCTGGAGCTCCTGATCCCCGGCGAGCAGCCGGCCGGAGCCCTGGTCACCGCCCTGCAGGCCCGCGTGCGCATCACGCAGCCGGCGGTCTCGCAGCACCTCAGGGTGCTGCGCGAGGCGGGCCTCGTCCAGGTGCGCGCCGAGGGCACGCGCCGCCTCTACGCCGTGGACGACGCCGGGACCGCCGCGGCCCGCGCCTGGCTCGCCCGGTTCGAGGACACGTTCGCCCAGCCGCTCGACGCCCTGGCGACGGAGCTGGCCCGCGGCCGCCGGGAACGCCGTCGAACACCCCCGGACGCCGCGGCCCCTGGGAACGAGGCGGCGGGCTGACGCCCGAGCGCGTGTGATCGGCAAAAGGTCAGGAGATCGGCAACCCGGGTTGCCGATCTCCTGACGTACTACCGATCGTCCGGCACGGTGTCTCGCACCCCGCCGCCGGTCAGTAGCGCTTGGGGAGCTTGAGGTGGCGCTCCGCCATGATGGTGCGCAGCAGGTCGGGGCGGTCGGTGATGATGCCGTCGACGCCGATGTCCATGAGCGACTCGATGGTCGCGCGGTCGTCGATGGTCCACGGGATGACGTCCATGCCGGCGTCGTGGGCCGCGTCGACGAGCTCGGGCGTGGTGAAGGGAACGTAGCCGGGGTCCGTCACTGTGCCGCCCTGCGGGTCGCCGTGCACGGGCGAGACGGCGTCGGCCCCGAACGAGGCGGCGGCCGCGACGAACTTCTCCTGGATCGAGCCCTGGAAGTCGTCGATGTCGAGGCCGCCGAGCCACGGCGACGCGCCCGGCGCGCCCACCTGGAGGAACTGCTGGCCGTTGGTCAGCGCGACCAGCGGGAACCGGGGCTCGACCTCGCTCATCCGCATCAGCGAGCCCCAGTCGAAGCTCTGGATCGTGACCTGGTCCACGAGGTGCGCCTTGCGGACCTCGCGCGTGACGACCTGGATGAACTGCTCGCGCGGCGCCGTCTGCTCGGGGGCGCCGGCCTCGACCTTGGTCTCGATGTTGAGCGTGACCTGGTGGGCGCGGTGCCGGTTGACCAGCCGCAGCACCTCGGACAGCAGCGGCATGCGCTCGCCCGGGTGCAGCTCCTGCCCGGGGAACTGGGGCTGCCGCAGCGAACCGCAGTCCAGGGTCCGGACCTGCGCGAGCGTGAGGTCCTTGATGTACGTCTTGTCGGGCACGTACGGGAACTCGGGGTCGCCCGGGAAGGCGGGCTCGGTGTCGACGCACTTGGCCGGGCTCGGGTCGCGGTCGTGCGTGACGACGGCGTACCCGTCCTGCGTGATCTGCACGTCGAGCTCGAGCGTGCTCACGCCGAGCGCGAGCGCGTTGTCGAAGGCCGGGAGCGTGTTCTCGACGGTGAGCGCGATGCCGCCCCGGTGGGCCTGGAGGTCGAAGGCGCGCGGGTGGCCCTCCGGCGCGGCGGACGCCGGCGCGGCGCCCAGGGCGAGCGTGGTCGCGAGGGTCACGGCAAGTGCTGCGGTGGTACTACGTGGGGTGGTTCTCATGCGCCCGAGCCTGGCCACGTCCGGTGTCGGCGGTATGGCGCCACGCCGTCGTCCCGTCGAAGCCCGTGTGAACGAGCGTCGTCCGCCCGATGACCGCTCCCCGGTGCCGAGCACCACGAACCCGCACGTGGGAGTACCGTTCTCGCGTGGCTCATCTGGACTGGGAGATCAAGGCAAGCCTGCTGATGTACGTGATGGGGGCGCCTGGCGGCCGCATCGTGCAGGACGACGCCGTCGGCGGCAGCGGCGCCTCGTTCCACTTCCCGCTCGACCCGGAACGCAGCCCGGACCCGACTGCCGACTCCGGCCTGTTCGCGTTCACGGGGTCGGTGGTCTTCATCGGGCACTTCGGCTCGTTCGTCGGCGAGGTCGCCGACATCGAGGTCACCGCCCCCGCCGACGGCGGCCCCGACTGGACCATGTCCATCCGGGACCGCGACGCGGACGTGCGCACGGACGCGTTCCGGCTCGCGGGAGCGCCCGAGCGGTCGGACGACGGCACGCGGCTCACCTGGCAGCAGGTAGAGCTGACCGACGAGGGCGCCAAGCTCTGGGGCGGCAGCTACCCCACAGCCACCCCCTTCGAGCCGGTCACGATCGACCTCACCTGACCCACCCCTGCTGGTTGAGCGCTCCCCCGTTGGTCGAGCTTGTCGAGACCTGATCCGCTTCGGGACAGGGTCTCGACAAGCTCGACCAACGGTGGGAGCACTCAACGGTCAGGCGGAGGGTGGGGTGACGTCCACACCGTTCAGACGCTCCAGCAGCTCGGGCGGGAGCTCCAGGGCTACCGCCTCGACCGCCGCGTCCAGCTGGTGCACCTTGCTGCCGCCCAGCATCGGCCGGATGCCGCGCGCGACCAGCCAGGCGAGGACCACCTGACCGCGTGACGCCCCGACCTCGGCCGCCGCCTCGTCGAGCACCGCGAGGCGCCGCGTGCTGCCCGGGTGGTCGAAGATCTCGGGGATCGGCTTCGCCGGGTTGTCGTACGCCCCGGACAGCAGCGGCGTGTACGCCCACACGTCCAGGCCTTCGACGGCGGCGAGGTCGGCCAGCTCGTCGTTCAGCCAGCCGAACCGGTGGTTCCCCGTGAGCGTCCCGGGGCGGGGCTGGAGGTAGCTGTAGGCGTGCTGGAGCACGCTGAACGGCTCGACCCCCTGGGCGACGGCGTGCTGCCGGGCACGCTCGACCCGCCACGCCGGGTGGTTGGAGAGGCCGATGCGCCCCGCTACGCCGTCGGACACGAGGGCCGCGCAGGCGTCGGCGGTCTCCTCGACCGGGACCGAGCGGTCCTCCATGTGCCCCCAGGCGAGGTCGACGTGGTCGGTGCCGAGGCGGCGCAGGCTGCCGGTGATCTGCTCACGGATCGCCGTCGCGGACAGCCCGGTGCGGGAGGCGGGCCAGCTCGCCGCGTCGCGCGGCTCGGCCCCGAACTTCGTGGCGAGCAGGATGCTGTCGCGGACGCCGGGGCGCGCCGCGAACCAGCGGCCGAGCAGCTCCTCGCTCTGCCCACCGTAGCCGGACTCGCTCGCCCAGAAGGCGTAGCAGTCAGCGGTGTCGATCCACCGGCCGCCGGCGTCGACGAACCGGTCGAGGACGGCGAACGACGTCGCCTCGTCGACCGCCGTGCCGAACATCATGGCGCCGAGCACGAGGCGTTCGGCGGGCGGGGTGTCGTGGACGTTGCCGGGCTCGGTGGTGGGCTCGGTGGCCGGTGACGTGCTGGTGGTGGTCTGCGACGTGGTCATGGAACGAGCCAAAACCCTGGAGCGCACTCCAGGTCAAGGGCAAGATCTGAGCATGACCACATACTCGCCCGCGCAGGCCGCCGAGGTCTCCGGCTTCAGCATCGACACGCTGCGGTACTACGAGCGGGAAGGCATCCTGCGCCCCATCGCGCGCACGTCGAGCGGGCACCGCACCTACACCGACGACGACCTGGGCTGGCTCGACCTCGTCCACTGCCTGCGCGACACGGGCATGCCGATCGCCGACCTCAAGCGGTACGCCGAGCTGTCGCTCGACGAGGCCACGCTGGCCGCTCGGGTAGCGCTGCTCGACGAGCACGACCGGCGCGTGCAGGAGTCGATAGACACGCTCCGCCGCCAGCAGGAGCGACTGCGGGAGAAGATCGCGTGGTACCGGGAGCAGGGTGTGTGAGGCGCCGCGACGGCCGGGCCGAAGATTCAACCTCAAGTTGAGGTCGAGGCTCAACTGCTGGTTGAAGGTTGGCCGACCACTACCAGAAATATCCGTCGGCGGCAGACTGGGACTTTTCTGGGACCGGCGCGAAGGCGCTGGTAGGTTGCCCGCATGACGTCACCAGCGCCAGGCGTCGGCGAGGTCGCGCCAGCGGCCGTCGGCCCCGGTCCGGTCCCGTTGCCTGATCCTGAGCTCGCAGCCGCAGCCGCAAAAACTTCCGTCCTGGACCCCGAGCCGGCTCCGGCCCCGGCGACCGATCAGGCCTCGGCTGCTGAGCCTCCACCGCCTCCGCCGTCCGACCCTGACCCGGTCGTCGACGAAGCCCCGGCAGCCGACCCGGCACCCGTACCCGACCCGGCACCGGCCTCGGCCCCCGCACCCGACCCGGCTCCGGCTCCGGCTCCGGCTCCGGCTCCGGACGAAGCTCAGGCCCCCGTCCCGCCGTCCGACTTCGTCCCGGTCCTCGCACCCGAGCCCGCACCCGACGTCGCACCGGTCCGGCGCACCCCGCTCGCCGGAGCGCTCCCCGTGCGCCCGGTCCGGCGCATCCCCGCGAGCGGGGAACGCATGGGCCGGTTCACGCTCGCCGAGGCCCTGGGCCACGGCGGTTTCGCGCACGTGTACCGCGCGGTGGCCGACGACGACTCCGAGGTGGCCCTCAAGGTCCTGACCGGCCTGCACGACGACGCCAGGGACCGCTTCGCGCAGGAGGCCCACCTCCTCGAACGCCTGGACGGCAGGGGTTTCCCGCGCTTCGTGGAGTCCGGCCTGGACGCGGAGCAGCCCTGGTTCGCGATGGAGCTCGTACCCGGCACCACGCTGCGGGACCGGGTGCGCGAGGAGGGTCCGCTGTCCGGGAGCGAGGCGCTGAGCCTGGCCAAGCAGCTGGTCGACGCGCTGCTCGTGCTGCAGGAGCAGCGCGCACTGCACCGCGACCTCAAGCCGGCGAACATCATGGTCGACGGCGACCGCGCCGTGCTCATCGACCTGGGCATCGCCAAGGTGTTCGACGCCGCGACGTCGACCCAGCCCGCCGGAACCGTGTCCTACATGGCGCCGGAGCTGTTCGGGCGCCGGGTGCACCCGCGGTCGGACGTGTACAGCCTCGGCCTGCTGCTCCTGTACGCGAGCACGGGCACGCTGCCGCTGGACCTGAACTTCCTGGGCCGCGACCTGGTGGCCACCGACCTCGTCGACGAGGAGCCGGCCGGTGTCGTCCCCGACACGGAGCCCCTGCCCGCACCGCCCGTCATCGACAGGCACGTGCGGTCGCTCGTGCTCGCCATGACCCGGTACCAGCCGGACCACCGGCCGCCGCTGGAGAACATCGCGGGTGTCGTGCGCGCCCGCCTCGCGAGCGCGACACCCGACCCGACGCTGATGCTCACCTCGCAGGTCCTCAGCGCCGGCGTGACGGCGGCCGAGGCGGCCGCCGTCCCGGCGACCGACGTGCTGACCGGGCGCGGCCACACGAAGCTGTTCCAGCCGGGCCGCCCGCTGTCCGACGCCGCCACGCCCTCCTCGCGCGTCACGGAGCCCTGGCACGCCCTCGTGTACGACCGCGCACTGATGAGCGTCCTGACCGAGGTGCACGCGGACGGTTTCGACGGCGCCGCCGAGCAGGTCGTCGCCGACCACGTCGCGGAGATCGGCGCGCACGTCGCCGAAGGCCGCACTCCCGCCGAGATCAAGGACTGGATCTGGCAGGCGATGCGCTGGCAGAGCGCGTCTCCGCCCGAGGGCCACGCGGACACGCTCCGCGGCTGGCGCGCGTTCCGCAGCCCCGAACCCGTCCGGGAGGTCGAGCAGGCCCCCGCCGGCGGCAGGCGTGCGCCCGCTCCCCCGGCCGTCCTGCCCGGGTCGCCCGCGGCCTCGCCGGCCGCGGCGACCCAGGTCGTGCGGAAGCTGGCCCCGGCGCCGCAGTCGTTCGAGCCGCGCAAGAGCCCCGTCAAGCATCTCGGCCCATCCCCGAAGCAACCGCCGGTGAAGCAGGTCACGCACGCCACGCGCCCGATGCCGGTCACGCAGCCGCCGCCCGCCCGGCAGCAGCCCGCGACGCGTCCGCCGAGCATGCAGCCGGGCGTCCGCCCCGCCGTGCAGCAGGGTGTCCGTCCGGCTGTGCAGCAAGGCGTCCGGCCGGGTGTCCAGCAGGGCGTCCGGCCCGGTGCGCAGCAGAGGGTGCAGCCGACGGGCCAGCCGGCCGCGAAGCAGAGGCCTCCGGCTCAGGCCGCCGCGCCGCAGCGCAAGAAGAGGCCGTGGCCGCTGCGCCTGCTCGGCGCCCTGCTGCGCTGGGTCCCGCGACTGCTGCTCGTGGGAGCCGTGTACCTGCTGGTCACGCAGGACCCGCAGGCGGGCGATCCGTTCCTGGCCGCGCCGGCGTTCGCGATCGCCGCCCTCGGCCTGGCGGCGCTGCTGCGCATCCTCGGGCACAAGATGCGGATCTGGTTCTACGTGGTCTCCGTGCTGCTCGTGGGAGCGGGTTCGGCGGTGCTGTGGGCGACCAGCTCCAACCTGCTGTACCTGGGGATCTGACGAAGCGCTGACGGAGCCGCGCTCAGCGGCGGACGCGCGCCCGGGAGCGTGCGACGCCGGCGAGCGTGGCCCGTACCGGCGTCCCGAGATAGATCCCCAGCGACGCGCCCGCCGCCAGCCCGATCCCCACCGATGCCGCGAGCACCAGGGAGCCGGCCCCGCCGTCGGCTGCCGGCGCCGACGTCGGGTCGGCGTGGACCATGCCGAGCAGCCCGTAGAACACGGCGCCGCCGGGCACGAGCGGCACGATGGCCGCCGTCGTCACCGCGACGGACGGGACGTGCAGGTTGTGGGCGATCAGGACGCCCACAAAGCTGGCCAGCAGTGCCGCGATGCCGCTGGCGGCCGCCGGGTGCAGACCCGCCGCCGTCTGCGCGACGGCGTAACCGAGCGCCGCGACCGCGCCCAGCACCCCGCTGACGGCGATGATCCGCAGGCCCGCGCCGTTGAACAGCGCCACGGCCACCGCGATGATCACCGCTCCGCAGACCTGGTCCGGCAGCGGACCCAGCGGCGGTGGGCCGTCCGGCAGGGCCATCCGGAACCCGAGCATGCTGCCGAGCTCCAGCCCGGCCAGGATCCCCACGACCAGCCCGAGCGTCTGCAGCGTGAGGTCGAGGATGCGGCCGGCCGCCGTCAGCGCGAAGCCGTCGATAGCGTCCTGCGCCGCGCCCACCACGGTGAGGCCGGAGAGCATGAGGACGATCCCGGACGCGACGATGATGGAGGGCTGCACGCCGGCGAACGGCTCGACGTCCGCCGCCGCGAGCGCGGACACGACCACCGCGACCGCCGTGGTGACGAAGGCGCCCGCGATCTGGCTGAAGAACGACGGCACGCGGAGCCGGGCGAGCCCGGACTGCGTCGCGGCGGCCCCGAGCGCCGCGACGAAGGTGAGCGCCACGACCACCGGCGATCCCCCGGAGAGGATGCTCGCGCCGACCGCGAGCAGCGCCCGCGCGGTCACGACGACGGGCTGCCGGTACCGGAACGGCACGCGGCGGATCGCCCGGAACGCGGTCCGCGCCTCGTCGAGGTCCAGGCCCTCGTCGATGTCGACCAGCAGGGCCTGGAGCCGCTGCAGCTTCATGTGGTCGGGCGCCGCGACGCGCACCACGCGGAGCAGCGTGTGCGGCCAGCCCTCGCCGCTGGCCTGGTACGACAGGGCGATCGACGTGTAGGTGACGTCCGCGTGCACGCCCCGGAGCCCGTACGCGTCGGCCACGCGCGTGATCGCCAGGGTCACCTCGTGGGCGGACGCCCCGACGGCGAACATCGACTCGCCGATGCGCATCGCCAGGTCCAGCGACCGGATGACCATCGTGTCGTCGACGGCGGGATGCACCTCGGTGGCCGGAGCGTCCGAAGGGTCGGTCCGCAGGGCCCTGCGCACCGACGAGTACAGGCTTCGACGAGCTGGCTGAGGCATGCACCCCATTGTGCTGAGGGACGCCGCCACCGGCACGCGGCCGGAAGTACGCCGGCGGCTACCCGCCCGACGCGCGGGGCGCGCACCGGATGACGGCCTGGCAGCTGCGCAGGAACGAGGCGGCGACCTTGGTGGGTTCCCCGAGGTAGCCGGCGACCATGATGCCGTCGCGCAGCAGCATCAGGTCGTCGGCGATGGCAGCGGGGTCGGCCAGCCCGAGCGGCGCGACGAGCCGTTCGAAAGCGCTCGTCCACCAGTCGCGGTGCGCGTCGACCAGCTTGCGGACGGCGCTCTCCGGGTCCGGGTACTCGGCGGCCGCGTTGATGAACGGGCAGCCGCGGAACCCGGGGCTGCATGCCGCCGCCCCGGTGTGGTCGGCCATCAGACCCAGCGACACGTCCACGTCGCCTTTCCCATAGGCGATCGCCGCGTCGACGCCGTTGCGCTCGAGCTCGGCGCGGGACTCCAGGTAGGCGACGATCAGGTCGTCCTTGCTCTGGAAGTGCCGGTAGAACGTCACCTTCGTGGTGCCCGCGCGCTCGATGACCTTGTCGACGCTCACGGCGCGCAGCCCCTGCGCGTAGAACAGCTCGTTGGCCGCCTCGATCAGGCGTTCTCGCATGGACCCTTGCACGGTCGCGATCATACGTGGCTCCTCTCCTCGCTCCCCTTGCGCCCGGCGCTGATGGATGTGTACTGTCCAGACAGGTGGAGTTACTAGTCATTCTACCTAGACATATCGCCGCTGGGAAGGGCGCACCCGCTCCCGGACCGCGGCCTCGATCACAAGGAACCTCATGACAACCGCTACGGATTCACCGACTGCCGCCGCCGTCTCGCTGCGGAACCTCTACTTCGTCCGGTTCGGCTTCGCCATCGTCTGGGCGGTGCTGCTGGTCGTCGTCGGCAAGAGCCTGGGCCCGGCCACGATCGGCCTGCTGGTGCTCTACCCGCTGTTCGACGTCGCAGCCGCCGTCGTCGACTTCCGGTCCTCGAAGACCGCGCGACCCACGGTGGGCCTGTACCTCAACATGGCCCTGAGCCTGCTCACCGCCATCGGCCTGGCCGTCGCCGTGACCTCGGGCATCCCCGCCGTCCTGCGCGTCTGGGGCGTCTGGGCGATCACCGCGGGCATCGTGCAGCTCGTCGTGGCCGTGCGCCGCTACCGGCTCGGCGGGCAGTGGGCCATGATCCTCAGCGGCGGCATCTCCGTGTTCGCCGGCACGGGCTTCTTCCTGATGGCCGGCGGGCCGAACGCCATGCTGACCTCGCTGGCCGGGTACGCCACGCTCGGCGGCATCTTCTTCCTCGCCTCCGCGCTGCGCCTGCACCGCGTCGCCAAGAAGGAGAGCTGACGATGACCGGGAACACCTTCGACGTCGTCGTCATCGGCGCGGGCCCCGTGGGCGAGAACGTCGCCGACGGCGCGGTCAAGGGCGGCCTCAGCGTCGCCGTCGTGGAGAGCGAGCTGGTCGGCGGGGAGTGCTCCTACTGGGCCTGCATGCCCACCAAGGCCCTGCTGCGCGACGCCGCCGCGCTGCGCGCGGTCCGTCACCTCCCCGGCGCGAACGCGGCGGTGACCGGCGAGCTCGACCCCGCTGCGGTCCTCGCCCGCCGCGATGTTTTCGCCTCCCACTGGCACGACGACGGCCAGGTCGCCTGGCTGGACGGCGCCGGCATCGAGCTGGTGCGCGGCGTCGGCCGGATCAGCGCGCCGCGCACCGTCGAGGTCACCGGCGCCGACGGCAGCACCACTGTCCTCACCGCCCGGCACGCCGTGGTCGTCGCCACCGGCAGCAGCGCGCGGATCCCGCACGTCCCCGGCCTGGCCGACGCCGCACCGTGGACCAGCCGCGAGGCCGCGTCCGCCCAGGCGGTCCCCGGCCGGCTGGCGGTCATCGGCGGCGGCGTGGTGGGCGCCGAGATGGCCACGGCCTACGCGGCCCTCGGCGCACAGGTCACGATGATCGCCCGCGACGGGCTGCTGCCCACCGTGGAGTCGTTCGCGAGCGACCTGGTGGCCGAGACGCTCAAGGCGCACGGCGTGACCCTGCACCTGCGCACCGAACCCGAGAGCGTCCGCCGCGACGAGGCCGGGACGGTGCACGTGCGCCTGGTCGACGGCACGACGTTCGCCGCCGACGAGGTGCTGGTCGCCACGGGCCGCACGCCGAACACGACCGCCATCGGCCTGGAGCACGTGGGGCTGACCCCGGGCGACTGGCTGCGCGTGGACGAGTCCTTGCGGGTCCTCGGCAGCGACGGCACGCCGATCGGCGACGGCTGGCTGTACGCCGCGGGCGACGTCAACCACCGCGTGCTGCTGACCCACCAGGGCAAGTACCAGGCCAGGGCGCTGGGCGAGACCCTCGTCGCCCGCGCGGGCGGCAAGCCCGTGGACCTCGAGCCCTGGGGCCGGCACGCGGCCACGGCCGACGACCGCGCCGTCCCGCAGGTGATCTTCACCGACCCGGAGATCGCGTCCGTGGGCCACACCGCAGCCTCTGCCGAGGCGGCCGGGCTGCGCGTCCGCGCGGTGGAGTACGACCTCGGTGCCGTGGCCGGCGCCTCCCTGCACGCCGACGGGTACACCGGTCGGGCGGGCATGGTCGTGGACGAGGACCGCAAGGTGCTGGTCGGCTTCACCGTCGTCGGCCCCGACGTCGCCGAGCTGCTGCACGCCGCGACGATCGCCATCGCCGCTGAGGTGCCGATCGACCGGCTGTGGCACGCCGTCCCGGCCTACCCCACGATCAGCGAGATCTGGCTCCGGCTGCTGGAGACCTACGGCCGGGCCGCATAGAGCGCATGGGCGACCCCCACCGCCGCCGGCCGCACCGAGCGGCCGGCGGCCGGTCTCACCGCTCGTCGTCGTGCTGCTCGCGCAGCAGGTCGGCCGCCTGGTCGCCGTCCCGCTCGTGCCCGATGGCCTCCAGGGTCTGCTCGACCTTCTCGTCCGGCTGACGCGGCGGGAGGAGCGGGGTGTCGCGGTCGACGACTGCCTCGACGACCACCGGACGGTCGGCCAGGAGCGCCGTCGTCCATGCCTCGCGGACCTGCCCGGGATCCTCGACGCGTATGCCGTCGAGCCCGAGCAGCTTCGCGTAGTCGGCGTACGGGAACGAGGGCACCGTCTGCGACGTCGGGAACCGGGGGTCGCCCTCCATCTCGCGCTGCTCCCAGCTGACCTCCGCGAGGTCGCCGTTGTTCAGCACGAGGACGACGAACCGTGGGTCGGCCCACTCGTGCCAGCGGTGGGCGACCGTGATGAGCTCGGACAGGCCGTTCATCTGCATCGCGCCGTCGCCCGCGAGCGCCACTACCGGGCGGTCGGGACGGAGCAGCTTCGCGGCGATCCCGTACGGCAGGGCGGAACCCATCGAGGCGAGCGTGCTCGACAGGTGCGCCGGGACGCCGGACGGCAGCCGGAGGAACCGTGCGTACCAGTAGGTCACGGAGCCCACGTCCACGGCCACCTGGGCATCGGCCGGGAGCTGTGCGGACAGCTCGCTCAGGACGAGCTGCGGGTTGAGCCGGCCGGTCCGCTGGGCGACGCGCCGCTCGGCGACGTCGTGCCAGGTGGCGACGAAGCCCTGGACGTCCTTACGCCAGCCGTCCCGCTCGGGAAGCAGGGGCAGGAGTGCGTCGAGCGTGGCGGCGGCGTCGCCGGGCAGGGCCGCCTCGACCGGGAACTTGGTGCCGATGTTGCGGGCCGTCACGTCGATCTGCACGGCGCGGGCCTGGCCGGGCGCCGGGTAGTACTCGGTCCAGGGGTCGTTGCTGCCGACGATGAGCAGGGTGTCGCACCCGGACATGAGGTCGGCCGAGGCCGTGGTGCCGAGGTGTCCCATGACGCCGCAGTGGTACGGCAGCGACTCGTCGAGGAGCGGCTTGCCGAGCAGCGAGGTGGTAAGCCCCGCACCGAGGCGTTCGACGACGTCGCGCACCTGCCGCTCGGCGCCCGCCGCGCCCTGTCCGACGAGGACGGCGACGCGTTCGCCCGAACCGAGCACGTCGGCCGCGGCGCGCAGCTGGGCGTCGTCGGGCACCGTCCGGGGGTGGGCGTAGGCCGTCGAGGACCGCACGATCCCGTGGCCCTGCTCGTCCTCGTCGGGGGCCTCGGCCTGCTGGACGTCGTGCGGCACGATGACGCACACGGGGCTGGACGTCGCCAGGGCGGTGCGGAACGCGTCGTCCAGGACGTGCGGCAGCGCCTGCGGCGACGACACGACCTGGAGGTACTGCGCGCACACGTCCTTGAAGAGCGTGTGCAGGTCGACCTCCTGCTGGTAGCCGGCGCCGAGCGCGCTCGTGACCACCTGCCCCACGATGGCCACCACTGGCCTGCGGTCCAGCTTGGCGTCGTACAGCCCGTTGAGCAGGTGGACCGCGCCCGGCCCCTGCGTGGCGAGGCAGACGCCGACCCCGCCGCCGTACTTCGCGTGGCCGGCCGCCATGAAGGCCGCCATCTCCTCGTGGCGTGCCGTGACCAGCTCGATCCGGACCTCCTGCCTGCGCAGGGCCGCGAGGATCGGATCGACCCCGTCGCCCGCGTACCCGAAGACTCGCTCGACGCCCCAGTCGACCAGCCGGTCGACGACGCCGTCTGCCACGGTGGTGGAGCTCATTCGTTCTCCCCCGTACTCGCCCGCCTCACGGCGGCGGGCACCGGCGCCGGCGTCGGCTCCACCGGGGGCGCCCTCGTCTCAGTCTGGACGGGTGGGGCTGTGCTCGCAGGGGCGGGCTGAACCCGAGCTACGCGGTGGTGGCACGCTTCCACGCATCAGGGTCGGCGTAATGCTTCCTGTGCCCGGCCGCCAGCACGACGCGCAGCGGGCTCAGATGCTCGGTGTCGTCGGGAAGGTCGAGTCGGCCGAGGAGATCGAGCGCCGGACCGGGTTCGAGCTGCCCGAAGAAGTCGTGATAGCTCGCCAGGATGCCCTTGAAGACGGCCGGGCGAAGGGCGTCGATCCGAGACGCGGAATGGTACGAGCTCTCCTTCACCGCCCACGACACCGGGCCGGACAGGTCGAGAACGCGGCGCGCTCGGCGCAGGAACTGATCCTCGGAGGTGGCGTTGCTTGCTCGCTCGACGATGTCTTCATGCCCCAGCTCGTCACCGAGCAGGGCCATGAACGCTCCGTCCGACGTCGCTCGACACTCGAACCAGCTGTGCCAGACCGAGAGATCGATGACCTTCGACACGGACTCCGACTCGAGCCGTTCCCGAAGACCTGACCAGAGCTCGGGCGGGGCCACGGAGCCGTTCGTGCAGTACGGGAAGTGGAGCTCCTCAGCCGTCCACAACTCATCCAGCAGATCCAGCATCCCGAACGCGACCCGGATCTTTCCCGGTTCGTCCAGGTCCTCGTCCGCGAAGATCCAGGCGGAGCATTCCAGTGCCACATCGTTCTTCGTGAGCGGACGTTCGGGCTCGTCGTCGTAAGCCCAGAGGTCGGGCGCTGTCTGCCGGACCCCGCCATCCGCCAGCCACGTACGAGCAAGCTCGGCATCCGGCTGCTCCACATCGTTCCTTTCGTGACAGCCGCTACAGCGACGCGTGAATATTCAAGTGGCTAACCCGAGACGGCTGGGTCGACGTCGATCCAGAGACAAGTCGATAGCGACATCCCACCACGGCATGGAAGCGGTCGGATCAACCCCGCGCGTCCATCAACGCGGTGACGTAGGTGTCCAGCCGCTCCTCGACAACCTGCGTCGTCAGCCCCGCCCTACCGGCTTCCCGCCACGGTTGCGCCACGAGCTCCAGCTCCTCCGAGGCGGCCAGCCCGTCCCGCACCTGCCAGTACAGGCGGTCGCTCGCGGTCGCGGCCAACACCCCGCCGGCCTCTTCGTACGCCTCTGCGAACCGCAGACCCCACGCCGGACCGTGCAGCAGCGCGAGGTTGGTGGAGCAGTGCGCCACGTCCAGGTCGGCCGGGCCCCAGGAGGCGGCCGCCCAGTCGACGACACCGGTGATCCGGGCGCCTGCTGACACCGACACCTCGAAGAGCACGTTTCCAGGCTGGAAGTCCCGGTGCAGGAACCGCCCTTCATAAGACGGTACGGGCCGCCGGATCACGTCGATCGCCGCCGCCCACACGACGGCGTCGGCGGACCTCGGGGTCACGACCGTCTCAGGGGTCGTCAGCGTCATGTACTCCCGAGGCCGCTCGACGGGCCGCACCGCATGGATCGCCACCAACTGCCGGGCCAGCAGAGGAAGGCGCGCCTCCAGTCCCTGGTCATCGAGGACCGGCCGGCCTTCCAGATGGGTCATGAGGAGAGACGGGTACTCGCAGTGCTCGGCCGTCGGATCGACCGCGACCAGTCCAGGAGCCGGCACGCCGGTTCCTGGGAGGGCGGTCAGTGCGTCGGCCTCTCTGCTCAGCCAGTCCTCGGCGTACTCCGTGTCGACGAAGGTCCGGAGTACCAGGTCCCGGGTGCCGCCATTCCGCGCGCCGACCGTCAGCTTCCGCATCTCGGCGGTGATGCCGCCGTGCAGCGCCTCTGTCTTGACGATCCGTTCGCCCGCCACCAGGTGCCGGCTCACCCAGGCCAGGGTCGACGGCCGGAGGTCCGTTGGCTCGCTGCGGTTGGTCACCGTGCCAGCCCAGCATCCGGACGATGGTGCACGCAAAGCTTTTCACCGACGTGGCAGGCTAAGCGACGACTTGTCAGCGGCTGGTCGACTCCTTCGGACCGGAGCCCAGCACGACGACGCCGGGTCCCCGCACCGTCACGGTCGTCGCGCCGGGGCGGCTCTCCAGCGTCGCCGGATCCATCCCGAGCACCGCCGCGGAGTCGAGCGCAATCGACGGCGGCTCGCCGTCGTGCTCGACCACCACTGACACCGGGCCTTCCTCCAGGGCGAGCACCACGTCGATGCGGCTGCCTCCGTCGACCGCGCCGCGCGTCAGCACGATCGCGCCCTGCTCGACCCGCACCGTCGTGGCCCGCCGATCCCCCGACGCGATCGCGGGCTCGGTGTGCCGGAGCCGGACCAGCGCCCGGTACAGGTCGAGCATCCGGCGTCCGCCGTCAGAGCGGGGCTCCGCCCAGTCGAGCCGGGACGCCTCGAACGTCTCGCGCGCCTGCGGGTCGGGCACCACGACGTCGGCCCCGTACAGCTCGGCCCAGCCGTGCCCGCCGAACTCCCGCGCACGCCCGCGTGAGATCGCCTCAGCGAGCTCCGGCTCCTCGTGGTCCGAGAAGTACTGGAACGGCGTGGTCGCGCCCCACTCCTCCCCCATGAACAGCATGGGCGTGAAGGGCCCCAGCAGCACGACGGCCGCGCTCACCGCGAGCGCCCCGGGTGCCAGCACCCGGGAGGGCCGGTCGCCGAGCGCCCGGTTGCCTACCTGGTCGTGGTTCTGGGAGCAGACGACGAAGCGGCGCCCGTCGGTCCCGGGCGGCACCGGCGCGCCCCAGGGCTTGCCGCGGAAGGTGGACCAGCCGCCGTCGTGCACGAAGGCGCCGGTCAGCGCCTTGGCGAGCGTCTCGGGCGCGCCGAAGTCGTCGTAGTAGCCCTGCCGCTCGCCGGTGATGAGGGCGTGCAGAGCGTGGTGGACGTCGTCGGCCCACTGGGCGGTCATGCCGTACCCGGGGCGGCCCTCGAACGCCTCGCCGGTGGGCGTGACTGTACGGGGGTCGTTGGCGTCGGACTCGGCTACCAGCGAGAGCGGTCGCCCGACCTCCTTGGCCAGCGTCGCGACGGCGTCGGACAGCTCGGCCAGCAGGTGCTGGGGCGAGTCGTCGACCAGGGCGTGCACGGCGTCGAGGCGCAGCGCGTCGACGTGGAAGTCGCGGAACCAGCGCAGTGCCTTCTCGATGACGAAGGCGCGCACCTCGCCGGTGCCTTCGCCGTCGAGGTTCACTGCCACGCCCCAGGGCGTCTGGTGCCGGTCGGTGAAGTAGGGGCCGAACTCGGCGAGGTAGTTGCCCGACGGCCCCAGGTGGTTGTCGACGACGTCGAGGCAGACGGCGAGGTCACGCGCGTGGGCGGCGTCCACGAAGCGTTGCAGTGCGGCCGGGCCGCCGTACGGCTCGTGCACCGCCCAGAGGGCGACGCCGTCGTACCCCCAGCCGTGGTGTCCGCCGAACGCGGCCACCGGCATGAGCTCGATGACGTCGACGCCCAGGTCGACGAGGTGGTCGAGGCGCCCGACCGCGGCGTCGAACGTGCCCTCGGGCGTGAACGTGCCGACGTGCAGCTCGTAGGTGACGGCGCCGCGCACGTCGCGGCCGGGCCAGTCTCCGTCTGCCCAGGCGTGCGCTGCGGCGTCGAACGTGCGTGACGGACCGTGCACGCCGGCGGGCTGCCGGGGGCTGCGCGGGTCGGGGCGGGGTGGTCCGCCGTCGAGCGAGAACGCGTAGTCGGTGCCGGGTGACAGGGGGTGCGGGGCCTGCCACCAGCCGTCGCCGTCGGCCGACATGGGTTCGGTGGTGCCGGTCGCCGGGAGGACGAGATCGACGCGGGACGCGCGCGGCGCCCAGACGCGCAGGGGCGCGGTCATGCGGTTGCTCCGTCCGCCGTCACGTCGGCAGACCCGGCGCTGTCGACGGGCTCCGCCACGAGCAGGGCCACCGGCCAGGCGCCGAGGAGGTCGCCGAGGTGCACGGCGCCGCCGTCGGCGGTCGAGTCCGTGAGCAGCGACCGCCACGCCTCGCCCGGATTCGGTTCGGGCAGCACGACCGTCGCCTCCGCCTGGCCGGGCGCGTCGCCGAGCCGTGTCGCGACGACTGCGACCCGTGGCCCCGCGGCGTCCCGCCGGGCGAACGCCACAGCGCGGCCCGTGGTCACAGGCAGCGGCTCATAGCCGGCGTCCTCCCCGACGAACGCGTCGGGATGCGCCCGCCGGACGCGCAGCGCCGCGGCCGTCACCGCGAGCTTCTCCTCCGCGAGGTCCGACGGCGTCCGGCCCGTGTCGAGCGCGGCGAGCGTGCTCGCGAGCGCCTCCAGGTCGACGGGTCGCCGGTTGTCGGGGTCGACCAGCGAGGTCCCGGTGACCTCGGTGCCCTGGTAGACGTCGGCGACGCCGGGCACGGTGAGCTGGAGCAGCTTGGTCGCGAGCACCGAGCGCCGGACGGTCGGCGTCACCTGCTCGACCCAGCCGGTGAAACCGTCGACGACGTCGGGGTGGGTGAGCAGTTCGGTCGCGTACCGCACCAGGCCTTCCTCGCGGGCCTCGTCGGGCGCGGTCCAGGTGGTCCACGCCTTCTGCTCGCGCGACGCCTTGACCAGGTACGCGGTGAGGCGGTCGGCCTCGATCGGCCCGGCCGGGGTCCACGTGCCGGCGAGCGTCTGCCACAGCAGGTTCTCGGTGCGGCCGTCGAGGTCGGCGGGGCGCAGGTCCGCCGTCGCCTCGCGCAGGTGCCGCACGAGCGCGGTCCATGCGCTCGCGTGGGCGGCGATCGCCCCGATGCGGGAGCGCACGTCCTCGCCGCGCTTGGTGTCGTGCGTCGAGCCCGCGGTCATGGTCGCGGGCCACGACTCGGACGTGCGCCGCGCGAGCGCGTGGAGCTCGTCCGGGCCCACACCGAAGCGGTCCGGTGCGCCGCCTACCTCACACAGGCTCACCAGGTGCGTCCAGCGGTAGTACGCGGTGTCCTCCACGCCCTTGGCCATGACGGCGCCGCACACCTGGGGGAACCGCACGACGAGCTCGGCCCGCCGCTCCTCGTTCTGGCGGCCGGCGGAACCGACCTCCCGCCCGAGCACCAGGTCGACGACGACGTCCAGCGTGTCGTGCCGGTCCGGGTCGAGCCGCGACCGGGCGACGTCGGCAGCCTCACGCACCACCCGCTCGGCCATGGGCGGTGCTGCCTCCCCCGGCACGACGTAGGCGCGGTACCGGCCGAACGCGACGATGAGCTCGGTGACGCAGTCCTGGAGGGACCGGAAGGTGTGGTCGCGCAGCCGCACGTCCTCGCGGCAGATGTCGGCGAGCATGGTGGTCAAAAGGTGGGTCTCCGCGTACAGCGAGGTCTCGACGATCTGCCGTTTGGCCTCCTCGATGAGGTCGTCGAGGGTGGTGTGCTCGCCCGTCACCTCGTGCAGCAGGCCGGCGAGCGGGGCAGCGCCGTCCGGGTCGACCTGGAGCGCGTGCAGCCGCCACGCCGTGTCGTAGCCGGTGGTGCCTGCGACGGGCCAGTCGTCGGGCAGGTCCTCGTCCTCCTCGAGGATCTTCTCCGCCGCTATCCACACGCCGCCGGTCGCCTCGCTCAACCTGCGCAGATACCCACGGGGATCGGCCAGGCCGTCCGGATGGTCGATCCGGAAGCCGTCGATGACGCCCGCCTCGAAGAGCTCGAGCAGCAGCGCGTGCGTGGCGTCGAAGACCCCCGGGTCCTCCACGCGGATGCCCGCGAGGGTGCCGACGTCGAAGAAGCGGCGGTAGTTGAGCTCCTCGTCGGCCACGCGCCAGTACGCGAGCCGGTAGTGCTGACGGCCCACGAGCTCCGCTAGCGGCAGGTGCTCGGTCTCCGGCCGGACGGGGAACAGGTGGTCGAAGTAGCGCAGGACCGGCTGTTCCTCGTCGGTGCCGGCATCCCCCGGCACGACGGTGTGGTCGAGCACGAGCTCGTCAGCGGCGAGCACCGTCCCGATCCGCGCACCCAGCACCGGCATGAGCAGCCCCTCGCCCTCGGCGAGGTCGACGTCGAACCACTTCGCGTACGGGGACTCGGGCCCGTACTTCAGCACGGACCACAGGGCGCGGTTGTGCCAGGCGGGAGTGGGCACCGCCATATGGTTCGGCACGACGTCGACGACGACGCCCATCCCGCGCGCATGCGCCGCGGCGGCGAGCCGTTCGAGCCCTTCCCTGCCACCGATCGTGTCGCTGATCCGGGTGTGGTCGACGACGTCGTACCCGTGCGTGGAACCCGGCGCGGCCTGCAGGACGGGCGAGAGGTAGAGGTCGGTGATCCCCAGGGTGTCGAGGTAGGGCAGTGCTTTCTCGGCCTCGGCGAACGTCAGGTCGGGGCCGAGCTGCAGGCGGTAGGTGCTGACCGGGGTGCGGCGGCCTGGTCCGGGGAGATGGGAATGCACTGTGCCTCCGTCGCTCGTGGTCTCTCGGGCTTCACCGTAGGCGGGGGGACTGACACTCGCCTGGCGCTTGGATCAATGTCCGGACTCGGCGACCCTGGTGCGAAGTCCGACCGCGCGAGGTGCTGCGTCGAGGACCCGTCAAGGTCGCCCTGGTACGACTTGGATCACCAAGCCACGTTTCGCCTCGACCACGCCAAGCCCTGGATAGCGGTGTTACTCGCGCCGTCGTATATGGGCGCCGATCAACGCGACGGCGAGCCAATGCCCTCCGAGCCGTGCCATATGAAGCGCCGACCCTCCACCGCCGATCGACGACGCCAGTGGATCAGCTCCCCGCGCCAACAGGTATGCAGTCATATCGACGTGCAGCGGCTTCCTAGTCTGCACGTGCCCGTCAATCTCGATGTCGATCGCATGCTGTAACAAGGTCAGACCGCCGTCAACCTCTTCGACGTCAACGCCGCCATCCAGCAACGCGCGTAGTTGCAGCAAGTCCTCGTTCTCGACAGCATCGTGCGCAGGTGTCACGGAGACCCTTTCCTAGCCCGTGGTTACGTTCAGAGCGACATTTGGATGTGAGAAAGCCTTGAATTGTCGAAAAGGTACGGCGAGCTCCTACTCCAAGATCCGCTTCGAGTTTTCCTCGTCGAGAACCGCCAGGACGGCTCGCGCAGCCTGCCAGGCATTGAACGGGTCCCGCTCGATCGCGACCTGCAGCAAGGACCAGTACCCCTTCATCGCTTCGGCGTGACACTGCTCGCGCAAATCGCCATTTCCTAACGCAATCTCCGACGAGTCAGCATGCCCCGCCACGATCCGCCCCAGAACGTCAAGCACGGTCGCGAGGTTCGCTGCCGGAATCGATCCTTCAGCGACTGCAGCGACGATCGTCGCGACCGCCGCTGGTGCGCACTGGAAGAGATCGCCCTGCGCTTCGAGCTCGTTCTCCAGCCGCTCGTAGGCGCCGTCGTCGGCGTCACCCTCGGCAAACAGGAGCATCCGAAGGTCCTCACCGACGTGGCCGGCGTTGCCGCCACCAGCGCGAAGATCGCTCCATGGCACCAAGTGCAACTGCTTCTCTGCAAGCAACTAACTCACACCTAGAACGGACTGTCGAAGATATCGCCGTCATGCTCGTTCATCCGCAGCGATGATGCGACGACCAGGTGCCGGAAACCTCGCGACACCAGCACGAATACTTCGTCAGCCGGACCGATCTCGTGTCCTGCGTTTCGGACGCGACGCATGTCGTCCGCACCCGGAGCGTCGAGCCGGAGCCCCCGCATCAACCGCGGACACGAGATGAAAACGACACCGTCGAACACCAGGTCCACGTTGACAACCTCGTTCGGACCTTTCGGGCTGCGGATCAGAAGGCCACCGTGGCTCACGCGGTATTCCCACAGCTGAAACCGGCGATCCGGAAAGTTTAGGTTCACGAGAATGGGCTCTCCACCAAGGGTCAGTGCTGCTCAGCCGGCGGCAAATCCCTGCCGATGAGCCTGGTGATCGCCACCTCGGTGGCCTCGGCCATGTCGACCAAACCTGGCTCAAGGAACCACTGGAGCTGCAGGCCGTCCGTCGTCGCGACGATCACCCGGGCCGCCGGCGTCGGGGAACGAGTGCGTCAGCGCCCAGGAGTCGACCGCACGGTAGGTGCCATCTGCTTTGAGGATCTTGGTTTCCACCCCGGTCAGCCTCTTGCGGGTGAAGAACGTCGGCGCAGTACGGCTCGCGCATGTATCGGCGTCGATCGAGCACAGCTGCTCCTGCGGCACGTCGGGCCAACGATCCCGCGTGTCCGCCTCCAATGTCCCACAACCGAAGGATCTGGTCGCGATGCCTGGCGTCAGACCCTCATGACGCGCCTGCCCCCGAGCAGATGCGGTCAAGCCGTTCGGTCTCGACCAGTTGGCTGTAGACCCTCACGTCGTCAACTGCACCACGGAACGGCCACTCGGGGACGCCTGCGCGCACACCGGAGCCGAGACGCATCGGACCGGGTGCGGTCCACGCCACAGGATCGATCTCAACCGTGACCGGCTCTGGCGTCTCCAACGGCGCGGACGGATCGCACACCCGCACGCTCAACGTCGGATTCGCGGGGTCCGAAGCGTCATAGGTGCCCACGACGTGCACCCACTGCCCGGCTAGGGCCGGCACGTCGGACCATGCTGCCGCATGGCCCGCGTCCGTGGTATCAGCGTCGTTGACCCACAGTCCCCAGCACGGCAACTGCCGGTCCGCCTCATCGGTCTCCGTACCGCAGTCCGCGCTGTCGGTGTACCCCAGGTGGAAAGCGCTACGGATGTCACCTTCCTGGGAGATCGCCGCGCCGACACCGGAGAAATTGGCTGCCGGTTTGATGAAGGCCATGACCGTGTAGGACTTGTCGATGGCCACGGCCGGCCCACTGGTCCGCGCCACGCCCGTCCCGTCGAACACCAAAGACTTGTCACCGACAAACCGGGGGTCATCCGGATCATTGGGATCGGCGAACATCTCCCTGAGCGCACCCGTACCCCACGACACGCCGGATGACCAGGTCAGGTTCCCTGCCGTCGGGTCGCTGGTCACCTCGTTGAGCGACGTCGTACCCGTGCCCTCGTCCAGATGCCACAGACCGTCCCGAGCGGGGTACCCCACCCAGAACTCATACTTCTCTTCCGGCGACCAGTTCCCAGCCACATCCTGCGACTGGACCACCACCTCGTTGTAGCCCGACCCGCTCGGCGCGAACGACACGGACCGCGAGCTGCTGCCCGACGTCGTGATCGTGCCGGCCTCCTGCCCGTCGTTGAAGGAGTACTTGTACAGCTTCAGGTCGGTGGAGCCATTCGCCGAGAACGTGAAGGTGCCAGCCTGACCAACACCACCCGCGACGCCCCCAGGCCACTCCGGGTACTCCGGCGAATTCACCTCGGGCGTGTTCGGCCCTGTCACATCGGGACGGACATAGCAGTTCGTGTCAGACCAGCCGGTCGACTTGCCCGATGAGTCCCTCGCGGCCGCCTGCCACCGGTACGTTCGCTGGCTGGTCAGCTGCTTACTCTCAGGCACACGCACCCGGTGCGTAGACGTGCTGGCTTGAAGATCCGTCCAGCTCGACTCCCACAGGACGGTTCCGACGATGTGGTCGATCACCCGGAACTTCAGTTGCACAGACTGATTCCAAGGGGCTTCGCCTTCCGGGTCTGTGCCTCGGGCCTGGAAGTACGGCTGCGTGGTGCGGACGACGGTGGGAGAACTCGAGGACGTCACGCACGCCAGTTCGTCGCCCGTCGTCGAAACCTTCGTCCGCATCGACGCAGTCGAGGGCATAAGGGGCGGCCTGTTGAACGTCACCGTGAACTGGGCCTCGTGCGATGAGCCGTTCAGGGTGTTCGCGACATACCGCTGCCACTTCGCTCGATCGCCCGTACCCGACGGGTCCGACAGCTCAGCGAACGGTTCGCCAGGCTCCCCCAGGTCGGTCACGATCTCGCCGGATGCCGCAGCGATCTCTACGTCGTGGCCGCAAGCTGGCGCGACCTGAACCGGGTCCACACCTGGATCAGTCAGCACATCAACGCACTCGACCGGGTCGTCCACCGGGAGCACATCATCCGCTTGCGCCACACCACCCGCCGCGCTGAGGCTGACCCCTACGAGACTGAGCGATAGAACCGACGCCCAGATCCGGCGCGCCCTGCCAGCGGTTGGTACCCGCATGTTGACTCCCGATCGCCCACACCACACCATGTCGACCAAGACCCAACCATTGGCACGCAAAGCACGTCAATGAAACAATCCGGACTTCACCCTCTGACGACCGGTCAGCGCTGCTCAGCCGGCGGCAACTCCCTGCCGATCAGCCGGGAGATCGCCACCTCGGTAGCCCCCGCCATGTCGACCGATCCAGGCTCGAGGAGCCACTGGAGCTGCAGGCCGTCCATCGTCGCGACAATCACCCGGGCCGTCGTCCCGGTGTCGACGTCGGCTCCCACCTCGCCCAGCTTCTGCGCCTCGTCGAGCGCCTCGACCACCAGAGCGTGCAGCCCCTGGTACCGGTCCCGGAACCAGTCCTGCGCGGGGTGCCGCGCGGTCACGCTCTCCGCGGCGAGCACGGTGTACAGCCGCACGATCCCCTCGCGCTCGGCGTTGCGCCGCGTGGTCTCGACCAGGTGCCGCAGGAACGCCAGGCCACGGGGACGTTCGTCGCCGAGCTCCTCGATGTCGGTCGAGTCGCGCAGGTCGAGCACCCCGGTGAGCAGGCCGGCCTTCGACGAGAAGTAGTGCAGCACGCCGGCCTGGGTCAGCCCCACCCGGTCGGCGATCTCCGCCAGCGAGGCGCTCTGGTAACCACGTTCCGCGAACGTCTCCATGGCGATGCGCAGGATCTCCGCCCGGCGCTCCACGGGAGGACGCCGCACCCTGGTTCGCCCGCCTTCTCGTGTCATCCGAGCGAGTCTACGGACCGGCCAGGACCGGCGGGCACGACCCTCCGAGTCAGCGATCAGCACTGCGGAAAACACTACCTACCGAACACTCGGTAGGTAGGAGTAGGCTCACCGCAAAATCCACCCATCGAGGGAGTCGCAATGACGCGCACCACCCACACGGGATCAGTCCGGACGACGCTCGCCACGCTCAGCCTCCTGGCCGTCGGCGCCGCCGGCATCGGCCCAGCGGCAGCCCCGGCGGCCGCCGCACCGACCACCGCACACGTCTGGGTCACGACCGCCGACGGCAGCCGCAAGCTCGCCGACGGCGGCACGCTCAACTTCGACACCGGCCCGCAGGCGCTCGACATCCGCGTGAACCCTGGCCAGGTCGCCCAGCGTTTCACCGGCGCCGGAGCCTCGGTCACCGAAGCCTCCGCCTCGCTGATCAGCAGCCTGCCCGCGGGCACCCGCGACAGCCTGATGCGGTCGCTGTTCTCCCGCGCGGGCGACGGCATCGGCCTGAACTACCTGCGCCAGCCGCTCGGCAGCACCGACTTCAACTCGGGCGGCTTCTACACCTACGAGGACACCCCCGGGCAGTTCAGCATCGCCCGCGACCAGCAGCAGATCCTGCCGGTGCTGCGCCAGGCGCTGTCGATCAACCCCGGCATCCGGTTCATGGGCAGCCCGTGGTCGCCGCCCGCCTGGATGAAGACGGGCGGCTCGCTGAACGGCGGCAGCCTGCGCGCCGAGAACTACGACGAGTACGCCGACTACCTGGTCCGGACGATCCAGGCGTACGCGCAGCAGGGCGTGACGCTCAGCGACCTCACGGTGGCGAACGAACCGCTCTTCGCCACCAGCTACCCCTCGATGAGCATGACCGCCGCCGAGCAGGCCCAGTTCTTCCGGGTGCTCGACGCCCGGCTGACCAGCGCCGGCCTGGGCACGCAGCTCTTCGCCTACGACCACAACTGGGACCGGCCCGACTACCCGCTGGAAGTGTTCAACGGCACCCAGGGCATCTCCCGCGTCGTCGGCGCCGCCTTCCACTGCTACGGCGGCTCCCCCGAGGCCCAGGCGCAGGTCGTGGCGGCCGGCAAGCGCGTCTACTTCACCGAGTGCTCCGGCACCGACAGCGACAACGCGGCGACCACCTTCGGGGACACGCTCATCTGGCACGCGGAGAACCTCGTGGTGCGCAACATGCGCAACGGCGGCGAGACGACCATCAACTGGAACCTCGCGCTCAACCAGAGCGGCGGCCCGCACCAGGGTCACTGCGGCACGCGCTGCAACGGCGTCGTCGAGATCGCCGGCGGCACGGTCACCCGCAACGCCGAGTTCTACGTGCTGGGCCACCTGAGCAAGTTCATCGACGCCGGCGCCCGGCGCATCGGCTCGACCAGCGAGCAGTCCGGCGGCCTGCAGAACGTCGTCTACCAGAACCCGGACGGCACCCGCGTCGCCTACGTCGTGAACGCGTCGTCCGGGAGCCGCACCTTCTCGATCACCGACGAGGGCCGCTCGCTGACCCACACCCTGCCCGGCCGGGCGGTCGCCACGTACACGTGGGACCCGCGGTCGACCACCACCCCGACCGACCCTGACCCGGCGTCCTGGTACCAGGTCGCGTCGTCGGCGAGCGGCAAGTGTCTCGACGCCGCCGGCTGGGGCACCACCGACGGCACCGCGCTGCAGCAGTGGGCCTGCGGCGACGCCGCGCAGGCGAACCAGCGCTGGCGCTTCACCCCCACCACGGGCGGCTACTACCAGGTGACCAACCAGCACGCCAGCAAGGTCTGGGACGTCGACGGCGGCCCGGGCGCCGTCGCCAACGGGGCCGCGGTGCACCTGTGGTCCTACGTGGGCGGCACCAACCAGCAGTGGCGGCCGACGGCGACCGGTGGCGGCCTCAGCTTCACCGCCCGGCACAGCGGCTCGTGCCTGACGCTCGGCTCCGCGACCGGGACCGACGGCACGCGGCTGACCCAGCAGCCCTGCACGGGCGCGGCCACGCAGGTCTTCCGGCTCACCAAGGTCGGCTGAGCCCGCACCGTCCCACGATCCGTGCGGGAGCCCGGCCTGGCTCCCGCACGGATCGCGCCGCCGCCTACTGGAAGTCCCGCGACCGCGCCGGGACGGTCAGCGTCAGCGTCGCCAGGTGCTCCGCCACCAGGTTCACCGCACCGTCGGCCGCCTCGATCCGGCCGCGCACCACCATGGCCTGCGCCGACCGCGCGACCTTGCGGAACCGCTGCCACAGCCCGACGCTGCAGATCACGTTGAGCAGCCCCGTCTCGTCCTCCAGGGACAGGAAGGTCACTCCCCCCGGCAGTGCCCGGCCGCTGCCGGTGCGTCACCACCCCGCCGACGGCGATCCGGCGCCCCTGCTCGGTAGCTATCGCCTGCGCCACGGTGAGCACTCCCGCCGCCTCCAGCCCGGGGCGCACGTGCTGCGTCGGGTAGGAGTCGGGTGTGACGCCGGTGGCCCACGCGTCGGCCTGGGACAGCTCGATCTCGCTCATCCCGGGCAGCATCGGGGCGTCGACGCCGACGCTGACGCCGGGCAGCGTCGTCGGCCCTTCCTGGCCGAGCGCGCCCGCCGCCCACAGACCTTCCCGCCGGTCGATGCCGAGCGACTCCAGCGCGCCGGCCGTGGCGAGCGCCTCGAGCTGCGCCGTCGACAGCTCGACCCGCCGGACGAGGTCTCGCAGGTCCCGGAAGCCAGTGGTCGAGCCGTCACCGTTGGCCGAACCTGTCGAGACCTCCGCTTCGCTGGTCGAGCCCCCCGGTGGTCGAGCCTGTCGAGACCCGCGCCGCGACGATCTCCTCCGCCTTGTCCTTGCCGATGCCGCGCACGGACTCCAGGCCCATGCGGACCGCGAGCGCCGGGTCGGCACGTACTAGGTGGGCGACGGGGGTCTCGACAGGCTCGACCAACGGTGGCGGCTCGGCCCCCGGAAGCCGTTCGACCGACGCCAGCACCCGCGACTGCGTCACCGATGGCCGCAGCACACGCACCCCGTGCCGGCGGGCGTCGGCGGCCAGGGACTGCGGCGAGTAGAACCCCATGGGCTGGGCCGCGAGCAACCCCGCGTAGAACGCTGCAGGGTGGTGCACCTTGAGCCACGAGCTCACATACACGAGGTGGGCGAAGGAGTAGGCGTGCGACTCGGGGAAGCCGAAGTCGGCGAAGGCCTTGAGCTTCTCGAAGATCTCGTCCTGCTTGTCGGGCTCGACCTTGTTGGCCGCCATTCCCGCGTAGAACCGCCCGCGCAGCTCCTCCATGCGCTCCTGCGACCGCTTGGATCCCATCGCGCGACGGAGCTGGTCAGACTCCGTTGGGGTGAACCCGGCGATCGCTGTCGCCATCTGCATGAGCTGTTCCTGGAACAACGGCACGCCCAAGGTGCGCTCCAGCACGGGCTTCAGCAGTTCGTGCGGGTACTCGATCTTCCGCTCCGGATGACGGGCCCGCTCGATGTACGGATGCACCGACCCACCCTGGATGGGCCCGGGGCGGATGAGCGCGACCTCCACGACGATGTCGTAGAACTTGCGCGGCTGAAGGCGAGGCAGCGTCGCCATCTGGGCACGCGACTCCACCTGGAACACACCCACGGTGTCGGCGGCGCACAGCAGGTCGTAGACGAGCTTGTCGTCCTGCGGCAGCCCGTGCAGCGTGAGTGTCTCGCCCGTGTGCTCCTCGATGAACTCGAACGCGTACCGGATGGCGGTCAGCATGCCGAGACCCAGCAGGTCGAACTTCACCAGCTTCGCGTCGGCGCAGTCCTCCTTGTCCCACTGCAGCACCGTGCGCCCCTCCATGCGGGCCCACTCCACGGGGACCACCTCGATCACGGGGCGGTCGCACATCACCATGCCGCCCGAGTGGATGCCCAGGTGGCGGGGCAGGCGGAGCATCCGGTCGGCGAGGTCGAGCACGTCGTCGGGGATCTCCCCCTCCTCCGCGGCCGACGGCGGCGTGCGGAACGGCACGACGTCGTGAGTGTCGTCGGCCCGGGCTGGCCGAGGGTCGCCGGGAGAGCGCGGCTCCTCGGCGAGCACGTCGACGAAGATCCCGGGACCGCCCGTATTCGTACGCCCCGGACCGAGGTGCCCGGCATGTGGGCGCGGTTCCCGCGGACCCCACAGCGCGGTCATCCGGGCGTCCTTGGCCGCGGTCTTGTTCTGCGGTCCGGCCGACGGCGGTTCTGCTGACGGCGCCGACGACCCGGCCACCGCCCCGCCGTCGGACACCGTGCCGGCCGACGGCGCCGAGGGCTTGAGCGATCCCCAGCGCTCGATGGACTTGGACCACGCGTCCTGCTGGCCGATGTCGTAGCCGAGCGCGCGGGCGGCGTCGCGCACCGCGGAGCGCGGGCGGTAGGAGATGACGTTCGCGACCTGCGCCGCGTGCGTGCGCCCGAACTTCTCGTAGACGTGCTGGATCACCTCCTCGCGGCGCACCGACTCGATGTCGACGTCGATGTCCGGCGGGCCGTTGCGCGCCTCGGCGAGGAACCGCTCGAACAGCAGGCCGTACTTCACCGCGTCCACCGCGGTGATCCCCAGGGCGTAGCAGACCGCCGAGTTCGCGGCGCTGCCCCGGCCCTGCGCGAGGATCCCGTTGCGGCGGCAGAACTCCACGATGTCGTAGACCACCAGGAAGTAGCCGGGGAAACCGAGGCGGATGATGATCTCCAGCTCGTACTCGATCTGCTTCCAGGCCTTCTTGTTGCCCGTCCGGGGGCCGTACCGCCCCTCCGCGCCGCGGTAGGTGAGCTCCCGAAGCCAGGACTTCTCGTCGTGTCCAGGCGGTACGTCGTAGGGCGGCAGGTTCGGCGCGATGAGGTCCAGGTCGAACGCGCACTCCGCCCCCAGCGCGGCCGCCGTCGGCACGGCCTGCGGGTGCCTGTGGTGCAGGCGCGCCATCTCCGCGCCGCTGCGCAGGTGGGCGGTGGGCGCGCCGGGCAGCCAGCCGTCCAGGTCGTCCAGGGAGGAGCGGGCCCGGACGGCGGCGAGCGCCCCGGCGAGGTCGGCGTCCCGGGGGCGCGCGTAGTGCGCGGCGGTGGTGGCGACCAGCGGCAGGCGGGCCTCTTCGGCCAGCAGGGCGAGCGCGGCGTGCAGGTCGGCGTCGCGCGGGTCGCCGGTAGCGGTGATCTCGACGGCAACATTCTCCCGCCCAAAAACCCCAACCAACCGCCCCAGCTCCCACCGCGCACGGTCCAACCGATCGCCCCGGCTCTCCCCAAACCGTTGAGTGTTGGGTATTTGTCCTGTCGGAACGTTTCGAGGGGACAAATATCCAGCACTCAACGGGGCCGTCAGGGCCTGGCGGACGGCGCCCTTGCGGCAGCCTGTCAGGATGAGCCACTCGCCCTTTGATGCCTCACCCAGGGCCTCCAGCGTGTAGTTGGCCGCGCCCTTGACGCCCGCGTCCAGGTGCGCGGTGCCGATCGCGCTCGACAGGTTGCGGTAGCCGTGCTCGCCGCGCGCGAGCACGAGCAGGTGCGTGGCGCGCGGGTCGGGGGTCCCGGTAGGCGGATCGAGTACCGGCGCGCCGTTCGCGCCCGCCGAGGCCGGGAGGTGCAGCTCCGCCCCGAACGAGGTCTTCAGCCCGACCTTCTTCGCCGCCTCCGAGAACCGCACCACCCCGTAGAGCCCGTCGTGGTCGGTGATCGCGAGCGACGTCAGCCCGAGCCGCGCGCCCTCGGCCGCGAGCTCCTCGGGGTGGGAGGCACCGTCCAGGAAGCTGAACGCGGAGTGCGCGTGCAGCTCGGCGTACGGCACTGCGCCGGTCGGCACGTCGTCAGTCATAGAGCGCCTCCAGGGACCATGCCCCCGCCGACGACGACAGCAGCAGGCCCAGCGTCGGGGCCTCCACGCCGTCCGCCACCACCTGGAGGAACACGCGGCGCCTGCCCTGGGGCGTCCACCACCGCTCGGCGACCGGCCACGGCCCCGCCCAGTCGACGACGACGGCGTCGATCCCGCCCCACGCCCCCTCACCGGGCACGACGACGCGCGCCGGGTCCCCGCTGACCGCGAGCCGCACGTCGACGACGACGGGGCGCCCGGCGTCGTCGAGCACGCGTGCGGGGACCGGCTCCGGCAGCACGACGGACGGCGCGGGCGGCGGCAGGGCACCGGGCCAGGGCCGGTCGGGGTCACGCTCCGGCGGGACCTGCTCGCCGTACGGGACGAGCTGGACGCGGTCGCGGGGGTCGCGGCCGCCCTGGAGCCGGACGGTGAGCACGGCGTCGCCGCCGAGCAGCGCCTGCACCCGCTCGACGGCGCGGCGGGCGCGCAGGTCCTCGCCCGCGCCGGGCCCCCACAGGCGCGGCTGCAGCGCCCCGGCGGGCGCGACCTCCTCGGCGGCCAGGGTCAGGCCCGCGATCGGGGCGGGCGCCTCGCCCTTGCCGAGGGACGACGCCGTGAGCCAACCCTCGAGCTGCCAGCGCACCCGGTCGGTGATCCGGGCCGCCGACAGCCCGCCGAGCGTGTCGTCGGTGCGCCACAACCGTTCCAGGGTGCGGGCCTCGCCCGTGACCGGGTCGACGGCTCGCGCCGTGATCCGCAGCCGCCCGCAGGCCAGGCCGCTCCGGCTCAGGTCGTCGTGCAGATGTTCGGCCAGGCGGCGGGCCGCGAACGTGGCGACGTCGACCCGGTGCGCCGGCGGGTCCAGCTCCTCGGTGACGGTCAGGTCCTCCTCGAGCCGACGCCGGGCCGGCGGCCGCACGTCCTGCCCCCTGGCGAGACGCTGCGCCCAGACGCCGAGGTCGCCGAAGCGGGCGGCGACGGCGGCGTCGGGCAGCGCGGACAGCTCAGCCAGGGTGCGGATGCCGAGGCGGCGCCACAGGTCCACGAGCTCGGTCAGCGTGCGGTCCCCGGGCCGGGCGTGCACGAGCACGGCCGCCGGCCGTGGTGCGAGGTAGTCCCGCGAGGCACCCGGCGGCACGACGGCGTCCTCGCGGGCCGCGAGCACCGCGGCGAGGAACCCGTCGGCGACCCCGACCTGGCACTCGTGGCCGGTGCGGACGGCGACCTGCTCGGTCAGCTCGCGGGCCAGGTCACGCTCCGAGCCGTGGTACCGCGCCGCCCCGCCCGACGGCAGCAGGAGCAGGCCGGGGCGAGCGATCTCCAGCCCGGAGACCACGGTCTCCGCGGCGACGGCGACCGGCTCGAACTCGCGGGCGTCGCGGGCGTCGTCGACGGTCCAGAGCTGCAGGTCGGGACAGCGGCCCTGGGCCTCACGACGGCGCATGCCGCGGCGCACCCCGGCGCTGCGGGCGGGTGCGGACACCGCGACGATCCGCCCGCCGGGCCCACCCGTGACGGCCGCGGGAGTCTCGGGACCCAGACCGGCGACGACCAGGGCCGCGACGACCGGCCAGTCGGGCACCCAGAGGCAGGCGGTGCGGGTAGCCGCTCCCGCCGTCGTGGGGCCGGAGCGGTCGGTCATCCGACGAGCTCCAGCCGCGGACTGCGCTCGGACTCCTCGCCCGGTGTCCCCGCCACGGAGTCCCGGTCACCGGAAGGCTCGACGACGCCGGCCGCTCCGACGCCGGCTGTTCCACCGTCGGCCGCCCGACACACCGGCACCTCGACGTCCAGGTGCAGGGGCCGCGCCGCGTTCCCCCGCCCGGTGCGCCGCACCCGCAGGGTCCGACGCCGCAGCCAGCCCGCCCCGTGATCGACCCCCGACCAGTCCCCCTCGGTCGCCTCGAGCACCACGTGCGCCCCGGCCCATCCGACACCCCCGCCCCTCGTTGAGTGCTGGACTTTCGCCCCGCTGAGGGCCGGTGGAGGGGCGAATATCCCGCACTCAACGAACCGGCCGGGGTGGGGAGGGCAGCTACCAGGACCGTTCCCCGGTCGCGGGCCCGGGTGGTCAGCCGACGGCGGTCCTGATCCAGCAGCGCGACCTCCGGCCCGATCACCACGATGTCCATGCCGTCGATCAGCGCGGCGAGCACTGCGGGCGCGTCGACGCCCGACCCGGCCGGCAGCGGCACCACGAGGGTGCGCGACAGGTCGCACCCGGCGTCGGCCGCTGCGGCCATCCCGGCGGCTGGGTAACCGACCAGCACCGTCCAGGCGCCGTCGCGAGACGCCTCGGCGAGCAGCGTGAGCAGCAGCGACGTCGAACCCTGGATCACGACCGTCGTGCCGGTACGCAGGCCGCCGTCCGGCAGGAGGGACGCGAGGCGCGGGTCCACGGGCAGGATCCGGGTATCCCCGTCGGCGGGGCGGTCGGCAGGTCGATCAACAGACCGGTTCGCTGGAAGGACTGCGGGCCGGTCGGTGAGGCGGCCGGCAGGCCCGTCAACTGGGCGGTCGGCGGGCCCGGCGGGGAGTGGCTCGAGGCGGACTGCTTGGATGGTCCGCGCGGCCGTGGCCTGCTTTCGTACGCCGGTGCGCACCTCGGCGGACCGCAGGGCTGCGAGCGCCCGTGCGTGCCGGGTCGCGGCGGTGTCCTCGGCGTCGTCGGTGTCGATGTCGGCGGCATCGACGTCGTCGGCGTCGAGGGCGATCGCCTCCGAGGACGCTGTTACAACGGTCATGACCCTCCAGCGATGGTGTCTGCCGGTGGTGACCGGATCGGTCGAGCACCCCATCGAACGCCTGTTCGATAGAACACCAGTACACCTCTCGCGGGCCGCGCCTGTCAAACCATCGACCTCGCAACACTGCGGCGCCTCCGCGCTGTCGAGCGATCAAACGCCCCTCATGCGCGTTGAGGTCAAACCCACCACCCTGAACGGTCTCCACTCGCGTTGGTCGGGTGTCGAGCAGATCCAGCAGCCCGTTCGGTATCCGCGCTGGTGAGGCGGCAGATCGGGCCTTCAGTCGCTCCGATACCCCTGGTACGTGCTGGGCGGGGTCGACGAAGCCCAGGAGCGGGGTGCCGTCGCCGACGACGTCCTACCGTGAAGCGGGGGATCCAGCCAACAGTGCCTCGCTGACCTTCCTCAGCCTGTCTGGGCTGACGAAACCTTGATGCCAGGCGGCGAGAGTGCCGACAAGTGCGGCGACAAGGAGGGTCGCGTGCTCGACTCTCGCCACGTAGCGAATGGACCAGCGGGCTCGCTCGAGCTCCATCATGGCATTGCTCACCAACGCCATCTGGTCGAGGAGCCATAGGCAGACCTCTCGATGGGCCTTCATCTCAACGCTCGCAAAGTCGGTGATGGCGTCGACGAGGGTTAGCAGCTCGGCATTGGCATGCCCGAATCGGGATTGGGCGAGACGATTTCGGAGCGCCGCCGCGGCGCGGCTGATCGATGCCACACCGCCAGCTGTGCGAGCATCGAGAGCGTCCCGGCGCTCAGCGCGCCGCGTCAGGGCCAGCAGAAGGACCGGACCCCACAGGCCTATTAGTGCGGCGCCGACCCCGCCAAGGAGAACGGCCAGGATTTCCATTGTCATACCGGCCAGAATATGGAGCACCACTGACAGGCCACCCGACAGGCTCGTGACGTCCCATAGTGGGCAAACCGGGTGGGCGCCTGCTCGCCTGCCACGCCGCCGCGTCCAGCAGGCCCCGCGCCAGTCCGTGCCCTGACGCGCTCGGGTCGACTGGTGCGTCGGCACGTGACAAACGGTGCACCCAATGCCCGGTAGCGAGAGAACTCCCGCCCCATACTGAGCCGATGGTCGCCATCCTCATCGTTGCCGTCGCGTTCCAGGTTGTTGGCACCGGCATCCTCGCAATCGAGGTCCATGCCGCACACGCTCGCTGGGTGGCTAAATTCCGACAGCCACGCGTCACCGGACAGTTGAACGGCGTCTTGCCGCCCTCGCGAATGTTCACTGCCGGTTGGGTGTCCGGCCCGCCCGGCGAGACGTTGGAGCAGCGACTGGACAGGCTTGAGAGTCAGCAGCGTGAAACCGCCAAGAATCTGGCGGAGGCCGTGCGCAGGCTTGAGACCGCGACGATCCCCGAGGAAGCGCAGCGCGCAGCCGCTGAAGTGGAAGCAAGGCTGCAGCTGCTTGTCGCCGACACCCTGGCCTATCTCGCGGGGCTCGGCGCACGCCCCTGGTGGCGTCCTTGGCGGCTTGGTCCAGGGCTGCTGGTTGTGGGCATCGTCTTGGGTGGACTCGCTGCAGTCCTCGCAGTCTAGGTTCCGCACCTCGGTCACGGCCGCTACAGGACGTCCGACGTTTTGGCCAGTATGTGTCCCTACGTCCCGTAGCGAGCAATCCAGACAGTGGCTATGTTCCGCGGCGACGCCACCGCGTCCGGCAGGACCGACGCCTCGGCTTCCGGGTCGAAGTGTCGACACTCCCCCGCCGGGCATCGTGCTCGCGACTGCGTGGCGTCAGATGCCAACGCCACTCCATGGGCTGGCCCTTGCCCGCTGAAGCCGACCTCGACGCCCAGAGCGTCTGGAAGTTGCACCAGCCCGCGACGCTGCGCCCCGGCGCGTCGGTGGGACCACATCCTGGTGAAGCCAGGGACATGCAGTAGGGCGCGGCGCTGACCAGCGCGATCAGCACCGAGTCCCGGCCGGGCCGCCTGGGGAAACGTGCCGGGTTTGCAGGGTTACCACGTGTCGAATGGGTCCCTGCTAACTGTCCCGGGCCGTACAGGGGGGCCTGACCTAGCCGCTGCCCGGGTAGTACTGCAGCCGCGCCTCCGCAACGGGCACCACCAGGACGACGGAAGTGCTCGAATCCCACTCCCTCGGGACGAGGAAGAGTCGACCGCCGCTCACCGCGAGCAGCCGTAGCCCGTTGTGACGGAAGTGAAACCGCTGCCCGTCGGTGCTCGGCAGTGTCTGAACGTCCATGTCCGGGAGGTCCGCGTAGAGCGGCTCGGTCGTGTCGAGCACGACGCCTGGCTGACCGTCGAGACCGACGGCGGCGGCCATGGCACGCCCTCGACCGTAGGCACTGGCGAAGCTGTTGGCGGCCCAGAACAGGCTGAGGATCAGCAGGGACGCCACTGCCGACAGCGCCACCGAGCGGCCCCAGCCGGCGGGCGACCGTTTCTTGCGGGACAGGACCGTGATCAGGTGGCGTCCATAGGCGACCGCGCCGACGCCGAACCCGAGGCTCAGCGGAGTGGTGGCGATCGACTCGGTCCGGGCGATGTTTGGTATGACGACGCCCACGACCCCGCGGGCAAAGGCGAGCAGCCCGACTCCGACGAGCACCCAGCCCGCCACGGCCAGCAGCCGGGCGGACTGCTCGGCGGCAAGGGCGCGCCGAACACCCGCGTGCAGCCAAATTGCCGCCAGCGTCACGACCAGGATGGCGCCGAGAGGCACGTAGATCACCTCGACGCTGCGTAGCAGCACCTCCTGGTAGGTGAAGCCGAGGGTGCTGAGCGTCAGGCCGAAGTACCCATACTCTGCCGTGAGTGCGACGTAGCCGAAGTAGAACAGGAGCGCCGCGAGCACGGTGGCCTGCGCAAGGACACTCGTGACGATTCGGACGCGACGTTCGACGACCGCCCCAGCGTCGGCGTGGTCCCGTGGGCGCCCACCCGGGCGGGTGCCTGCCGGGCGCGGGCGGCGCTTGCGCCATGCGTCAGGGTGCCGGGGATGTGCCGACATCGGGCGTCGGGGAGGAATCGTCGTCGGGCGGCGGAGACGAGCTGTCGTCGGGCGTGGAACCGTCGCCGGGCGTCGGGGACGAGCCCAGCGGAGGGCATCCAGTGATCGCTGGCAGACCGTAGTTGGCTCCCGTCGCGCCGCAGTAGCGGTAGACGTTGGTCCGGGTCCAGTGGACGGTCACCGGCGACGACGGGGCGGGCTGCGCGGCGACCACCGCGGCGTCGTCGCACGGCGGATCGGCAGTGTCGGTGCACTCGACGGCGACCCGGAAGACCTGGACCATGCGCGGGTAGTCGCGGTTGGTCGCCGCCTCGGCGCTGATGCGGGCCCTCATGCCGCAGAGAGTTCCAGGTTCGAGGGTCTGTCCGGCCCTACACGGACCAGCGGACGGTTCCTTCGTGTCGAGCTCGCAGTCGCTGGCGTATACCTCGAGCGGCGGATCCGTGCTCGTCGCGACGATCACGACCCGATAGGTGAGCGAGAACCGAAAACCACCGCAGCCGTAGCCGTCCGGCTCGGGCGATACCAGGTTCTCGAAGTGATTGGGGTAGGAGCCGGCGATCGTCGGCCCGGCGACCTCGATCGTCTGCGTCTCCGGTCCGGGGCTGCGCGTCTCCTTCTGGCGGCCGGACTGGCCCGTCGTGGGCTCAGTCGTCGGTACGCCTCCTCGGCTCGTTGACGGGGACGGCTCGGACCCGGACGGCGCGCACGCAGCCGCCAGCAGAGCGAGCACGGCAGCCAAGCCGAGGGCACGAAATCCCCGGGCGCTGAACGAGCTCATGGTCAGCTCCTCTCCCGCACACGAGCACTTGGAGGGAGGGCAGCCGCGCGACTGCTGATACCGGGGCGCAGCCGCCCATGGGACAGCAGCCAGTCCCGGACTTCACCCGCGCACGAGTCGATGTTGCCGGAATTGCAGGGTTTACCACGTGTCAGATGTGACAGCAGTGCCTGGGCAGGTCAGGTGAGAGATCAGTCTTCAGCCGCTGCAGAGAGCCCAGCATCGGAGTCGGATCGTCGACGTGCTCGCAACGAAGACATCCACCGTCGGTAGTGCTCGCTCATAGCGACCGCCCGAGAATCAGGTGCGCGAGGGTCCGTGTACGAGCAGTCACGCTTCGGCCAGCTTCGCTCGCCACGCATAGTCCTAGTCATCGAACTGCGCATGCTCAAGGCGTTCAGTATCAACGTAGAGGTCGCACAACTGCTGGGCGGGAGCTCGCCAAGCGGATGGTGTGCAGTGATGGACTCCAGCAACTGCGCGGTCGGCGACCCCGATGAAGTACTCCGCACGATCAACTAGCTCCTCATCGATGAGTCCCCCGTTCTCACGCCGGCTGGGATCCAGCCCCTGGGGGCCAGCTCTCCAACTGTCCGTCGACGAACGCCCGGCTTCGTCAGTGTCGACGAACTGCACCAGGCCGACGCCGCGCTATTCGGCGTCGACCACGTCGGCCCGCTCAAGGCGGACAAAGTTCACCATCGTTCAGGATCCGCGACGTCGTCGTAGTCGGCTAGCAGCACGCCCTGGCCGATACTCCGCAGCCCCCAGGGCGCCAGCGGCACGTAGAGGTTAGGCGCGTCCTGGTAGACGGTGATCTACCCGTCAGCGGGGATCTGCACGATGCGCTTGCCTTCGGCGTTTTCGTCGGGTGCCTCGGTCATGATCAGGACGCTATCCGGACTGGCGAGCCTGCACAGCGAGGCTGACCTCTCCGTCCTAGCTTCCTCCGTGACAGCTCTGCGCGTCGAGGACTGCCGGGTGAACTTCTGTCGGCATATCCCAGACGAGCAGAGAATCGTGCAATCCTCCGATGAGGCGAATCGATTGGGGAGCCGAGACTTGGACGCGGGAGACGACCGCAGGAAGGTTGCGGACGCAATAGACGACGCCTTCACTACGCGCGCCGAGTTTGCAGAGTATCAAGGGCACGCTGCTCAATTGCGCACAGATCTGGACGTGGCGACCCTGGACATTGCGTTAAGCCTTTCGACCGAACTTGAAGGACTGCGAGGCCTTCAGAAAGGTGTGGCAAACTGGACCTTGCGAGCAGCAAGAGCGGCTACGGCCACGTGCGCAGTGGTCACGTCCGCAGCTCTGATCGTTTCGATCCTTGCCGGAATTGAGACGAACATCGGGTCGCAATTCTGGTTTTTCGCTGGACTCTCGGAAGAGAAGGACCCACAGACCTCGCTCCTCAGCGCACAGCCCGCAAATGACGCGTTTTCCATTTATGACCTGATGGGTGTGTGCTTCTTACTCATTTTCGTCTTTTTCTTCGCCACAATTGCGAGCTGGCTTTCGATTGCACATGCTAGGGATCGGGAACTGGAGCTCGCACGGGAGCGGGGACGAGTAGGCGAGATTGTCGCCATGGCCGCTAGCGAGGCAATTCGTAGATCGATCGATAAAAGCCTGTCGAGCGAGATTATCATGCGGCTTGGAGGGCCAGCTCCTTCGCTGGTCGAGCTCGATTCAGCGCACTACACCCCTTCCAGGTCGACAGATCGAGTTGAGCTCTTCATCCGCACGCACGATGCCTCTGCGCTGGGTGTAGCGGGCCCCCGCGGATCGGGTAAAACTACTGTTCTTCGCCGCGCATCAAGCCAGCCTCGAACTCTAGGCATCTACATTCCTGCACCTGTACGGTATGAAGGGAGCGCGCTTACTGAACGCATCCTGCGTGATGTCTGCATGCGCGTCCTGGACGGCACGGGCGCTAAAGCGGCAAGGTTTCGAGGTTTCCGAAGCCCGCTCACACCACGGGTCTTCGTCGGCGCGACCTTATTTGCGTTTGGTATCACATTGTCGGCCGTCTGGTTCCGTTCGCTCGGCGTTGACGAATTCACGGTCCCTACACCGATCCTTATTGCGATCGTACTCTGCGTTGTTGGTGTCACAATTCCTGCGCGAGAGCTTCGACGCGCACCTAGGAGATCCTCCCTACTCCAACAGGTTGCACGCGAGGAACTTGAGCGACTCCAGTATCACCGCGAGGAGAGTGGAACGGAATCCGCAACATTCAAGGGACTATCGCTCCTCTTCGAGGCCACTTCGGACCGATCAGTTACGCGGTCCGAGCGCGACTCTAACCGGCACGATCTGGTTTCACGCCTGGAGTCGTTACTGCGCCTCGCAGTTAGCGAGAGCGACCGGTACGACCGGGCCGTAATCGCAATAGACGAACTCGATAAGTTGAGTGACCCGTCAGATGCGGTGGACATCATCAACCATCTCAAGGATCTCTTCCATATTCGCGGTGTTCACTTCATCGTGTCAGTGTCAACGGAGGCGCTTGATTCCTTTGCCTCGCGCGGCGTCCCGGCTCGCGACGCATTCGACTCGGCATTCGATGACGTTATTCACATGTCGCGTCTGACAGTCGACGAGTCCATCGCCCTGCTCAAAAGCCGCTCAACCGGATTCCCTACGTCGCTGGCACTGTTTTGCCACACGTGGGCGGGAGGGTTAGCGAGGGACGTCATAAGAGCCGGCCGTGAATGCCTCGACCAATTCCGGCGGCATCAAGGACAGCAGCCCACAACTGCGGACGTGATCCAGGCCGTAATGTTGCGCGGGCTGACAGCGGCTGTCCAAGGATCTTTGCGCTTGGCAGGCGAGCACCTCGACCCCTCTACGGCACGCAATCTTGAAGCTGTCCGGATAGCGCTCGACGAGCACCATTGGGACATTGCCGCGTGCCAGATCGGTTCGTCGAGTGATCTGCCAGAAGTCGTGAGGTGGAGCCTTTCTGATTACCTCCACACCGTGGCGCGCATCTGGGCCGAGTTCGCGCTGTTGCCGCGGACAGCAGCTTGGAGGCCAAGTGACGAAGACTTTCAGAACGCACGGACCCTCGCGCATGCAATGGCTGCAGTTGGCATGGACAGGTGGGAGCGCTGGGGGCAGGACGGCCTGCAGCCCACATGCTCCACTTGTCGTGGCGTGCGACAGTCCGGCGGAGCGCGGACCTCCGGCACGGACGCGTCGCTGCCCTAACTGCAGTTCCCGCCTGCTCGCAATTCGGACGATGCGAAAGATTCACCACCTTGGTTCCGAACCTCGCGTGGCGGACGATCCGCACCTCGGACCTAGGGGTTGCTGAAGGGATGGGTGACGCCAGCTGCCACACCCCTCGGCCCGAACATCAGGTACACGAGTCAATGTGCGGGATTGCTGCGTTCACCACCTGTCAGGTCTGACAGCAATACCTCAGCTCACTAGGCAAGGTCGCAGGCCAAACCCGCCATACCGTCAGCCGCGCGCAGTCTGCCGACCAGCCTGACTCTTGTGTGGCTCATGAGCACCCGGACCACAGGTTCGGGCTCCTATTGGGACACCGAGCGCTGGCAGTGCTTCGCGAAGGCGCGCCTCTGACGTCGCCGACTCTGGATTCACCCAATGATCCAAGCCACGAACGCGGCCCCCGCTGTCGTCGCTGTGCTCGGCCGCCTTTCGGACAGATGCCGTCCCAGCAGGCATGGCAGTGTGGGTGGCTGGTCGTACCGTCTACGCCATGACGACGAGTGGATTGGCCCCCACCAGCGATGCGCTGCAACGGGCAGACACGGGTTCTTCGTTCGACCCAGTACTGATGCTCGCGAGTGCCTTGCAAGCGGTGCCTGGGTCGCACGCGGTTGTACTCGGGGCAGGTGTATCGATTGCGGCAGGCGTTCCCTCGGCTTGGGGTGTGCAGGAGGAGCTGATCCGTCGGATTGCTGCTGCGCGAGGCGACGAGGTACCGATTGCGCCGCACGACTGGTACCGAGACACCTATAGTGCGGACGCAACATACGAGGGGCTGCTGGAGGAGCTTGCTCCAACCCAGCATGAGCGGCAAGCGATCTTGCGGAGCTTCTTCGAGCCTGATCCCCGGGACGGAGATGCAGAGCCTCATGAGCCCAGCCAGGCCCATATAGCCCTGGCACGGCTGGCGAAGTCCGGTCACCTGCGGGTGTTCGTGACGCTGAATTTCGATCATCTGATGGAGCGCGCGTTGCGCGCGGCGGGTGTCGAGCCCACGGTGGTGCACAGCCTCGAGAGTCTGGAAGGTCTGGCACCACTGCATACGATTCGTTGCCTGGTGGTGCAACTGCACGGCGACTACCTGACCGCGACGGCCATGAGAAACACGGTGAGCGAGCTCGCCGAGTACGAGCCGGCCGTCGTCGACTTCCTCCAGCGGATGCTCCACGACCACGCACTGCTCATCGTCGGCTGGTCCGCACAGTATGACCGCGCCCTGAGAGAGCAAATCAGTCGCAGTCTGCTGGAGCGCTACACCTCCTACTGGGTAACACCGTCCACGCTCGGCCCGACGGCGGCCGAACTGGCAACTTCAAAGCGGGTCGTCCACGTCGCCGCGACCGCGGATGTGGCGCTTGCTCGCCTCGCAGATGCCGTCGACGCCCTCGATGCTCGTCGTGCTCGGCATCCGCTCACGCTGGCTGACGCCGTGGGAGCAGCCAAGCGAGAGATCGCGGGCCGTCCGGTGGCGATCGGTGTTCATGACCGGCTACGAACGTCACTGGCCGAGATCTGGGCTCATCCAGACTTGAATCTGATCGACTTCCAGCACAATGCAGAGCCGGTTGAGCAGGTCGAAGCCCGTGTCACAGAAGCGGCAATGACGGCTGCGGCCCTGATCGCTGCCACCAGCTACTGGGGCGACGCACGCACAGACTCTTGGTGGATGCCTGAGGTAGTTCGTTTCTCCACGGGCTTCCGAGGCGGTGGCAGTACGAGGCTGCTGGAACTGCCCCGTGTCGTCGGCACTGTTCTGTTCCATGCCGCGGGCGTGGCTGCCGTTGCAGCAGGCCGCTTCGAAACAGCTCGCGCATTGCTCACTGCACACGCCGCCCCCGACAACGGACCAAAGGACGCCTACCTGAACGTTTGCACGCGACAGCGGGATATGCGGCCAAGCCGTCGGTGGCGGTCTTGAATGCACTCAAGTCGGTCTTCGTCGAGAATCTTGCACTCGGTGAGCACACCTTCGAGGAGGCGTGGGAGCTGTTCGACCTCCTGGTCTTGATCGAAGGGGTAACAAGCAACGAGAGGTTCGAAAGACTCTCGGTGGATCACAGCGTTGCAGAACTAAAGCGCGCGGCCCTAGAGAAGAAGATTGCGACTGGCGACGCCGATCAGAGCGATCGAGAAGCGTTGCGTGTGGCGACAGAGTCCGAAGGACGAGCACTCGGCAGTATCGCCGACCTGATCTCGGCACAGGGTCACCACATCCGCGTAGGCCGGACCGATTTCCGGGCCAGCAGGGCCACCCGGGCAGAGGCGATTCTTGAGGAAATCGACCGCGACCGAGATCTCCACCCGCTGGTCGAGGCTGGGTTCGGTCTGGCCAGCTGGGAGAAGTTGCGCCGTGCACTTGCTGCGACCTCAGTGAGTGTTGGTCGGGCCGGTGAGAACGTAGCCTGGCAAAAGGTTGCCCCCCAAGGCGGCGGAATCGTCCCCGGTTATCTCTGGCTCGACTCCGGCGACACACCACGTCTTTGAGCGAGCTGCACATCTGCGAGGCGATTCGCAACTGGTGCATGAACGGGTCGCACCGGCCGTCGCACCCGCCTCGCCGACCACGTGCCTACGGCTAAATGTGCCGGAATTGCAGTGTTTACCACGTGTCAGATGTGACAGCAGTGCTCGGTACGCGTGAAAGCACGGACGACACGTCAGCCTCGACCCGTGTTGGCCGGCCAGGCGAACACCCTCAGCAGTGGCTGGGTGCGATGGGCTTGCTCGAGCGTGCATCGGTAGGCTCATAGCATGACGTCGACCAAGAGCATGGACAACCACGAGGCATCCATCTCCGGCATCATCTCGGCAGAGATCGGAGCTACCTGGAAGCAGCACGACGACAACAGCGCCGATGGCATGTATGACGTCGACCTCGAGTACCCCGACGGTCGCAAAGCGGCGCTCGAGATCAGCCGTGTCGCCGATACCGACTCCTTCCAGCTCGATGCATATTGCTCAAGTCCCAAACGTGTCGCAGGAGCAAGTGACTGGGCTGTTCAGGTTCCGGCAGGGCTCACGCTGGACGATTTGAAGCAGCGCGTCCCGGCCCTCATCGCAGAATGCGACCAGGCAGGTGTCGACAGGCCAGACGACCTGCAGGCGGTACAGAATTGGTACCCCGGCCCCACCAGTTCCCCATTGGCCAGTTGGTTCTACGCCGCGCGCAACGCTGGGCTCACCATGGGTCGTGTCGGACCGGCGAGGGACGCGCAAGCCCAGATCTTCTGGGCACGGGGCGCCGGAGGCGTAGCCAGCGTGAACCTCCGCGGTCTCGACGCATGGATAAACACCCAGGTCACTGAAGACTGGTTCACCTCGAACGTTAAGAAGCTCGAGCGTTCAGGCCTCACCGAACTGCATCTGGCAGTCACCCTCCATGACGTTGCGGTGCCCGAGGACCTGCTGATCAGCTTCATGAAGGCGACGACCGTCGACCAGACGTCCACACTCCAGGCCGGCGCTCTTACCGACCTTTGGCTCCTCACACCGTTCGCGCCAGTGTACGTTCGCTGGTCCTCGACGAGTGGCTGGCGAGTGCTCAACCGATCATAGGGAGAGACCAGTCCTCGCGGTCTAGGTCCTGCACCACGGCCGCTATAGCACGTCGGACGTTAGCCGTTAATTGCCGTTATCTCCCGTAGCGAGCAATCCGGACAGTGGAAGCCGGACGGACCGCTAGCTCGACCTCGCTCAAGCCTCGGCTGCAATCACCTCAGGCCTGGTCCTCCAAGGACTCCTCGTCGACCCTGGCGACCTGACATTTGTCGAGAAGGCGAGCCAGATAGCTGTATGTCGACAGCCGCTCCATTGCTTCCTGCTCTGAGAGTTCGTCAGGCATGTGGGTGGTGACATTGCGGATCGTCAGGTTGGCACCAGTGGCTAGCTGCACGAGCGCCTTCGCCATCGGTTCAAGCCCACCACGCATGCTCTTCGAGGTCTTCGCGTCAGGAGGACCCGGCCAGACCAGCTTGGGCTTGCCAGGCACCGGGTCGCCAGGAGAGAGCGTCTGCTGCCAGAAGACCGTGTCATCGACGTCATGCCTATCGAGCCGCTGCTTCCAGTGAATCGTCAGACCCTCAGCAGCTTCGCGCACCGCCACCCTCCGTTGGTGTGTCGTCCAATGCACCGCCGCAGCCGACCAGACCACTGGATGGAGCTGCGCAGGAGAGAAGGCCGGCAGGTCAGAGTCGGCCCTAGCCTCAGCATCGACGATCTTGGCCCGCAGCCGTCCTCTCACACTGGCTGCGGTTGCCCTGATGTCGCGAGGGCTCAACGGTGCCTTCGGACTCTGGACCAGCCACCAGTTCGAGATCGGATCGATAGTGCCTCTGCCCTGTACCGCGATGTAAGCGCCAGTCACAGCAACTGCGCTCGCCGCACGACCAGCGGTTTCAGCGACCACAAGTTCCAGTTTGCGGACCTCCGCGTCATCCTGACCGTCCTTCACCCAGGCCGTAGGGAAGATCCCGCGCGCAGAGAGATGATCCGATTCGACTTGGGTGCCCATCCATGCGTCGAAGGCAACCTCGAAGTCTCCCACTGCCTCAAGGAGACGCGAGAGATAGTCGACACCGTATTCAGCCATGTCCCATGATCACAGCTGCGTCTTCCACTTGACCGCAAAAGGAGCGGGTGAAGAACTCACGCCGCTCTCCCAGCCGCAAGTCGCCGTGAGAGGCGCGGGTGCGAAGTGGGCGCTAGGGGTGGGTGCGAACGCGCGAGCCCAGTGCTGTCGCCGCTCGCATACACACTTCCCTATTCTGGCCTCACCCCAACCCTCGTTCAGATAGTGATCACGTACGGTTTCGGTGGGAGGCAGGCGAAGCATGGACACTCAGCAGATGATCGATGCTCTCGATCACGTCGAGATTACGATCGACATCAGACGCACGCTCTTCGGGGGATCCGAAACCCTCGATCATCCAATGACATGGTTCGGGCAGGCCCTTGTCGAGCACGAAGCGATACCCCAGGATCTAAGCGTCCCGGCCGAAGTCTCCGGGTTCCGTATGAGCCGGGACTTCAACCTCCGCCACGCCCTCGATGCTCCATCCGTCGACACTGCGTGGTTCCTGCCGCTGCTCAACGACTCCGACGACCTACGCGACGAGCTCGAACTGGTCGAACCGTGGAGCGACCTGCTCCTCGTGGACCGCGGTTCAACCCTGCCTGACTGGCAGCATCTCGGTGGTGTCGGACGCTACCTGATCGGACTCATCTTGCGGGAGCTCACGGCAGGTGTCGGCGCCGTCGCGCTTCACGCCCACCCCTACCAGTACGCGTACTCGGGGGATGAGGAGACGATTCGAGCGGGCGAGGCGAAGCTTCTCGAGGTCTGGGGATCACTCGGGTTCATGAGGTTCCGTGACACCCAGATCATGACACTCGACCCGAACACCACGGCGCTCGACCAAGCGATCGAAGAGCTCCGCGAGTCAATCCGAGCCCGCGGCGGCCTTGCATCGTGACATCAGCCTTCAGAGCATCCCGTTGAAGGAATTCGGCGCCGGCGCCGTGCTCGTCGCAGACTTCGGCCTCGTGAAGGACTAGACCAAGGACTTCACTCGGGACTGCTGCACGAAAGGGTCACGCGGGCCGTCGCGCCGCCCCTCACCGACCACGGGCCAACGGGTCAATGTGCCGGAAGTGCAGGGTTAACCACGTTCGACTGCGCCCTGGGTTTGCGGGCGCAGCCGAACAACTCAGCTCACGTCAATTACACGGGGCCAGGGCGAACAAATTTCAACGGACCTGGCACCTGCCACCCGGGGCTACCTCACTTCTGGGCCTCGTCTCCGGACTGCCGGGCCGGCGAACCCGCTCGCGACAGTCCGGCAGCCCCGACAGCGGCGCTCAGGCCTCCGGCACGTAGAGCGACAGCGTGTGCGCGACCAACGCCGGCTTCTCGGAGCCCTCGATCTCCACGGTGACCTTGGCCGCGAGGCGTACACCGGTGGGCGCCGGGTCGGCGGAGAGGATCTCGGTGTGGGCCCGCACGCGCGAGCCGGCCGGCACCGGGGCGAGGAACCGCAGCCGGTCCAGGCCGTAGTTCATCACCATCGCGGCGCCGGAGACCGAGATGAGCGGCGCCGCCAGGTGCGACAGCAGCGACAGCGTGAGGTACCCGTGCGCGACGGTGGAGCCGAACGGCCCGGCGGCCGCCCGCTCGGCGTCGAGGTGGATCCACTGGTGGTCCTCGGTGGCGTCGGCGAACGCGCTGATCCGCTCCTGGGTGATCTCGAACCAGTCACCCGTGGCCGTCCGCCCCACGGCGTCCGCGAGCGCCGCCGGCGAGTCGACGGTGATGACGCCGCTCCCGTCGACGCTCATGCCTTCGGCCCGCCCGCCACGTACAGCACCTGGCCCGACACGAACCCGGACTGCTCCGCGCAGAAGAACGACACGGCGTTGGCGATGTCCTCGGGCTGACCCACACGACCGACGGGCACGTCCTTGGCCGCCACGCCCAGGTAGTCGGCCAGCGGCATGCCGATGCGCTCGGCCGTCTCGCGGATCATGTCGGTCTCGATCACCCCGGGGGCGACGGCGTTCGCGGTGACGCCGAACTTGCCGAGCTCGATCGCCAGGGTCTTGGTGAAGCCCTGCATGCCGGCCTTGGCGGCCGAGTAGTTGGCCTGGCCGCGGTTGCCGAGCGCCGAGGTCGAGGACAGGTTCACGATGCGCCCGAACTTGGCCTCCACCATGTGCGCCTGCACGGCCCGGGTCATGAGGAACGCGCCCCGCAGGTGCACCCCGAGCACGGAGTCCCAGTCGCCTACGGACATCTTGAACAGCAGGTTGTCACGCAGGATGCCGGCGTTGTTCACGAGCACGGTGGGCGCGCCGAGCTCGGCGGTGACGCGGGCGACGGCGTCCGCGACCGACTGCTCGTCGGCGACGTCGACACCCACGGCGAGCGCGCGGCCGCCGTCGGCCACGATGGCTTCCGCCGTGGCCTTGGCCTGCTCCTCCAGCAGGTCCAGGACGGCGACGGCGTAGCCGTCCTTCGCGAGCCGGCGGGCAGTGGCGGCGCCGATGCCGCGGGCCGCTCCGGTGACGATGGCAGTGCGGGTCATGAGGTGTTTCCTCTCGTTGCGAACGATGGCAGGTAAGCCAGGGATGACAGGTCAGAAGGTCACGAGCTGCCGCAGCGCCGCACCGGAGGCGAGGCGGTCGAGCGCGGCGGGCAGGTCGTCCAGGGTGATGCGGTCGGAGACGAGCCGGTCCAGGGGCAGCCGTCCGGCGCGCCACAGCTCGACGTAGCGCGGGATGTCGCGGCTGGGCACCGCCGATCCGAGGTAGGAGCCCACGACCGTGCGGGCCTCGGCGGTGAGGCTGAGCGGCGAGATGCTCGCCCGGGCGTCGGGGTGCGGCAGCCCCACCGTGACGGTGGTCCCGCCGGGCGCGGTGAGGGCGTACGCGGTCTCGAAGGCCCGGGCCGAGCCCGCGGCCTCGATCACGACCGGCGCACGCAGCCCCTGCTCGACGGCCTCCTGCGGCCCGACGGCGGCCACCGCACCCAGCTCGCGCGCCAGCTCCAGCTTGGCGGGCACGGCATCGACGCCGATCACCTCGTGCCCGAGCGCGACGGCCACCAGGAGCGCCGCCATGCCGACGCCGCCCAGGCCCACGACGGCCACGCGGTCCCCCGGCGTCGGCCGCCCGGCGTTCACGACGGCGCCGCCGCCGGTCAGGACCGCGCAGCCGAGCAGGGCGGCGACGTCGGGCGGGACGTCGTCGTCCACGGGCACCACCGAGGTCTCGGACACCACGGCGTGGGTCGCGAACGCGCTCACCCCGAGGTGGTGGTGCACCTCCTGGACCCCGCCGGCCGGGACCCCGCCGGCCGGGACGGAACGGCTCAGCCGCCGTCCGCCACCCACGAGCGTCCCGGCGCCGTTGGCCGCCGACCCCACGGAGCAGGGCAGGCGACCGTCGGTGGCGCACTCGGCACACTCCCCGCAGCGCGGCAGGAACGTCATGACCACCCGTTGCCCGACGGCGAGGCGCACACCCGCGCCGACACCCTCCACGATGCCCGCCGCCTCGTGGCCGAGCAGCATCGGCACCGGCCGCACGCGGTTGCCGTCCACGACCGACAGGTCGGAGTGGCACAGCCCGGCCACCTCGATCCGCACCAGGATCTCGCCGTCCTGCGGCGGGCCGAGCTCCAGCGGCCCGACCGTCACCGGCCGGGACTCCGCGTAGGGCGCGGGCGCGCCGCAGCGCTCCAGCACCGCACCGGTGATCCGCATCAAAGCCTCTCCAGCACCATCGCCATGCCCTGACCTCCGCCCACGCACATCGTCTCCAGACCGTACTGGCCTCCGGCGTCCGCGAGCGCGTTGATCAGGGTGGACGTGATGCGCGCCCCGGTCATCCCGAACGGGTGCCCGACGGCGATCGCGCCGCCGTTGACGTTCAGCCTCTCCTCGTCGACGCCGAGCTCGCGCGCCGAGGGGATCACCTGGGCGGCGAACGCCTCGTTGATCTCGACCCGGTCCATGTCGTCGACCGTGAGCCCGGCGCGGCGCAGCGCCTGCCGGCTGGCGTCGACGGGACCGAGGCCCATGATCTCGGGCGACAGCCCGCTGACCCCCGTGGACACGATGCGGGCCAGCGGCCGCAGGCCCAGCTCGTCCACGATCCGGTCCGAGACGATCACGAGAGCGGCGGCGCCGTCGTTCAGGGGGCAGGCGTTGCCCGCGGTGACGGTGCCGTCGGGGCGGAACACCGGCTCGAGCGTCGCGAGCGTCTCCACGGTGGTGCCGGCCCGGGGGCCGTCGTCGGCGGAGACCACCGTGCCGTCGGCGAGGGTGACCGGCGTGATGTCCCGGGCCCAGAATCCCGCCGCGATCCCTGCCTGCGCGCGCTGCTGGCTGCGGGCGGCGAACTCGTCCTGGTCCGCGCGCGTGACGTCGCGCAGGGCGGCGACGTTCTCCGCGGTCTGGCCCATGCTGATGTACGCGTCGGGCAGCACGCCCTCCAGGCGCGGGTCGGTCCACAGCCCGGTCCCCGACCCGGCGCGCTTCTCCGTGCGGGCCAGGGCGTCGGTGAACACCGGATTCTGCAGGTCCACGCCCGGGATGTAGTCGCTCGACCCGGTGGCGAACGAGCTCACGGACTCGACGCCCGCGGACACGAAGACGTCGCCCTCGCCCGCCTTGATGGCGTGGAACGCCATGCGCGTGGTCTGCAGGCTGGAGCTGCAGTAGCGCGTCACGGTCGCGCCGGGCACGGTGTCCCAGCCGCACAGCACCGCGACGATCCGGGCCATGTTCATGCCCTGCTTGCCGCCGGGCAGGCCGCAGCCGAGCAGCAGGTCGTCGATCCGACCCGGGTCCAGGCCCGGCACCTGTTCGACGGCGGCTGCGACCATCATGGCGGCGAGGTCGTCGGGGCGGACGTCCTTGAGCGACCCCTTGTGCGCGCGCCCGATGGGCGAGCGGGCGGTCGCGACGATGTAGGCCTCGGTCATAACTCCTCCTTGAGCTGTGCTGAGCCGTGGTGTGACGATACGGCGACGGTGCGACGGTAGAACAGCCCGGCTCAGACGAACGCCGCGTGGCCGGTGATCGCCCGGCCCACGATGAGCTGGTTCATGTCCTTGGTGCCCTCGAACGTGTACACGGCCTCGGCGTCGGCGAAGAACCGGGCCACGCCGTGGTCCAGCGTGATGCCGTTGCCGCCGCACGCCTCGCGGCACAGCGCGACGGTCTCCCGCATACGGGTGGTGACGAACGCCTTGGCCATCGCGGCGTGGGCGTCGGTCTGGGTGCCGTTGTCCTGGAGCTGGGCCACGCGCACGCACATGGCGAAGCCCGCGGTGACGTTCGCGTACGCGGTGGCGAGCTTGTCCTGGATGAGCTGGTAGCTCGCGATCGGGTTGCCGAACTGCTCGCGCTGCTTGGTGTACGCCACGGCGGCCTCATAGGCGCCGACCATGGTGCCGAGCGCCTGCCAGGAGACGCCGTCGCGGGTGATCCGGAGCACCTTGGCCAGGTCGCGGAAGTTGTTGATGTGCGCCAGGCGGTCGGCCTCGTGCACCTCTACGCCGTCGAGCACGATGTCCGCGTTCTGCACGATGCGCAGCGACTGCTTGCGCTCGATCTTGGTGGCCGTGAAGCCCGGCGTGCCCTTGCGCACCAGGAAGCCCTTGACCTGGTCGTCGGCGGTGTCCTTGGCCCAGATGACGACGACGTCGGCGAACGTCGCGTTGCCGATCCAGCGCTTGGCGCCGTTCAGCACCCAGGTGTCGCCCGTGCGGGTGGCGGTGGTGCGCAGGCCCTTGGCGGTGTCGGAGCCGGCCAGCGGCTCGGTGAGCCCGAACGCGCCGATGAGGTCGCCGCTCGCCATGGGCGGGAGCCACTTCTCACGCTGCTCGGCGGAGCCGCCGACGCCGATCGACGTCATCGCCAGGCCGCCGGACACCCCGATGAAGGTGCAGAACGACGAGTCCACGCGGGCCGTCTCCATGCCGACCCAGCCGCGGAAGACGGCGGAGGTCTCCTCGCCCTGCGTCTCGGCCCAGCCCGACCCGATGGTGCCGAGCTGCGCGTAGGGCTTGAACAGGTGCACGGGGCACTCGGCGCGCTCCCAGTAGTCGTCGGCGATGGGGCGCACCTCGCGCTCCATGAACTCGCGGACGGCCAGCGCCTTCTTCTGCTCGGCCGGGGTGAGCAGGTCCTGGAACGAGTAGAAGTCGGCCTCCAGGATGTCCGTGCGGGGCGACTCGGGTACGAGCGTCATCGGTCCTCCGATCGTCGTCGATCTGGTTGGTCGGTACTGGTCACGGCACTGGCGGTCAGCACCGACCGACCAGTCGGTGTCCAGTATGCATCAATCACGAAAATGTTGCACCCCTTCCCCTGAGCCGCGCTACGCTGCCGATATGGGCTATCGACACCCCTTCCCCCTGCGCTGGAACGACAACGACCAGTACGGGCACATGAACAACGCCGTCTACTACGTGGCCATGGACACGGCGGTGAACACGTGGCTCATCCGGCAGGCCGGCATGGACCCCGCGGGCGACGTGATCGGGCTCGCCCGGGCGTCGTCGTGCGAGTTCCTGGCGCCGGTGTCGTTCCCGGACGAGATAGAGGTCGACGTCGCCGTCGGGCGCCTCGGGCGGACGTCGCTCACCTGGGACCTGGCGATCCTCCGCGCGGGCGCGCCCGACCGCGGCGAGCCGTACGCGACGGGCAGCTTCACGCACGTGTTCGTCGACCAGACGGCCCGCCGCCCGGTCCCGGTCCCGGTCGGAATCCGCGAGGCGGTCGCGGAACACCTGCCCCCGCTGGCGCGATAGTCCGCCGTGATCAAGCGGTTGCGCCTGGAGAACACCGGGTTTCCAGGCGCAACCGCTTGATCGTGGCGGACCATCGTCCACGTCACGACGAGTATCTGGTTGTCAGCTCGCGCTTGAGGACCTTGCCGCTCGGGCCCAGGGGCAGGTCCGGGGAGACGTGCACCACGCGTGGGTACTTGTACGCCGCCACGTGCTCCTTCATGTACGCGACCAGGGCGTCCGGGTCGACGTCCGCCCCGTAGGACGGCACGACGGCGGCGTGCACCTCCTGCCCGCGCACCTCGTCGGGCACGCCGAACACCGCCGCCATGGCGACACCCGGGTAGCGGGCCAGCACCGCCTCGACCTCCGTCGGATACACGTTGTAGCCGTTGCGGATGATCATGTCCTTCTTGCGGTCCACGATCGTGACGATGCCGTCGGCGTCCACGGTCCCGAGGTCGCCCGTGCGGAACCAGCCGTCCACGACGGCCGCCGCCGAGGCGTCCGGCCGGCCCAGGTACCCCTTCATCAGGTTGTGCCCGCGGACCACTATCTCGCCCAGCTCGCTGGTCTCCCCTGAACCGGCCGACGGCGCAGGCAACAGCTCCACCCGGTCCTCCACCTCGGCGACCGCCACCGCGACGTCGACGCCCCACATCGAGCGGCCAACGGTCCCGGGCCGGATCGGCTCGGAGGTCACGTTGAAGGTGCACGACGGCGACGTCTCCGTCAGCCCGTACCCCTCGTGCACCTGCGCGCCGTACGCCTCCTCGAACGCCTCCAGCAGCGCCACCGGCAGGGCCGCTCCGCCGGACACCGCGTACCGCAGCGGGGGCCGCGCCGCCGAGCGCCGGGCCGCCTCGACCATCCCGGCGAAGTTGGTCGGCACCGCCGTGAACACCGTGGCGCCGTGGGCCACGAGCAGCTCGAGGGCCTCGTCGGGGTCGAACTTGGGCAGCAGGATGATGGACGCCGCCCGCCGGAAGGCCATGTTCAGCACCGCCATCTGGCCGAACGAGTGGAAGAACGGCAGGCCGCCGTAGACGACGTCGTCGGGCCGCAGGTCGAACGAGTCGATCAGCGAGCAGTGCACCTGCTCGACCATCGCCAGGTGCGACCCCACCGCGCCCTTCGGGGTGCCCGTGGTGCCGCTCGTGTACAGGATCGTGGCGGCGGCCAGCGGGTTCGTGCCCACGTGCCGCTCGATCGGGGTCGCGGCGGCCGCCTCGTCCTCGAAGCGCGCCACCTCCAGCTGCCGGGCGGTGCCCTCGGGCATCAGCACCGTGACCAGCGGCACGCCCGCCTTCGCGGCGGCGGGCGCGGCCTCCGCCAGCATCGGGGCGGCGACCACGACGACGTCGGCCCCCGCGTCCCTCAGGACGAACTCGATCTCGTCGCTGCGGAACAGCAGGTGCACGGGGATCACGACGGCGCCGAGCGCGAGCGTCGCGTAGTAGACGCGCGCGAAGTCGGGGACGTTCGGCACGATCATCGCCACGCGCGAGCCCGGCCCGATCCCGCGGGCCGCGAGCGCCCCCGCGTACGCGCGGGTCTGGTCCCAGAGGTCGCCGTAGGTGGTGGGCCGGCCCATGAAGTACAGCGCGGTGCGTTCGGGGAACCGGCCGGCGGTCTCGGCGAGGATGCTCGCGATCGAGAGGGTGCCGTAGCCAGGACCGTCGACGGCGCGGTCGACGGCGCGGTCGGCCGCGCGGCGAGCGACGGGTTCGGGCAGGACGCCTGGGGTGTGCGTCATGTCGGATCTCCTTCCGGGGAGGGGTGGGGTGCGGGCTGGGTCAGGAACGGTGCGCGACGGCGGAGCTCGGCCCGGCCGAGGGACGCGAGGTGCACCTCGTCGGGGCCGTCGGCCAGGCGCAGGGTGCGGACGCCCGCGAACAGCTCGGCCAGGGGGTGGTCGCCGGAGACCCCCGCGGCGCCGAAGACCTGGACGGCGCGGTCCAGGATCTGCCCGACGGCGCGGGGTACCGCGATCTTGATGGCCTGGATCTCGGTCATGGCGGCCTTGTTGCCCACCGTGTCCATGAGCCAGGCGGTCTTGAGCACGAGCAGGCGCAGGGACTCGATCTCGATGCGCGAGAGGGCGAGCCATTCGCGCACGACGCCCCGGTCGGCGAGCGGCCCGCCGAACGCGACCCGCTCGCCGGCCCGCTCGCGCACGAGGTCCATCGCGCGTTCGGCGATGCCGAGCGCGCGCATGCAGTGGTGGATGCGGCCCGGGCCGAGGCGGGCCTGCGCCATCGCGAACCCCTCGCCCTCGCCGCCCAGCAGGTTGGCGGCGGGCACGCGGACGTCGTCGAAGACGATCTCGGCGTGGCCGCCGTGGTCGCGGTCGTCGTAGCCCAGCACGGTCAGGCCGCGCACGACGGTGACGCCGGGGGTGTCGCGGGGCACGAGCACCATGGACTGCTGCCGGTGCCGGGGCGCGGCCGCGCCTGTCTCGCCGGTGTCCGTCTTCCCCATGACGATCAGCAGGCCGCAGTCGGGGTTCATGGCGCCGGTGGCGAACCACTTGCGGCCGGTGATGACGTAGTCGTCGCCGTCGCGCACGATGCTCGTCGCGATGTTCGTGGCGTCCGACGACGCGACGGCGGGCTCGGTCATGCAGAACGCGGACCGCTGGGTGCCGTCCAGCAGCGGGTCGAGCCAGCGTTCGCGCTGCTCGGGCGTGGCGAAGTGCGCGAGCAGCTCCATGTTGCCGGTGTCGGGGGCGGCGCAGTTCATGGCGACGGGCGCGAGCTTGGGGCTGTACCCGGTGAGCTCGGCGACGGGCGCGTACTGCAGGTTGGTCAGGCCGCCGCCGCGTGCGCCGACGGGCCCGCCCGGGGGCAGGAACAGGTTCCACAGCCCGCGCTCGCGCGCGGTGGCCTGCAGGTGGCGCACGACCGGCCGGAAGGACCAGTCGCCGGGGGTGGCGGCGAGCTGGCCGGCGAGCACGGGCTCGGCGGGCAGCACCTCGTCCGCGACGAAGACCCTGACCCGCCGGGTGATCTCGCGCGTGGTGGCGTCGGGGGCGAAGTCCATCAGGCTCCTCCTGCTGTCGTGGTGGTGGTCCCGGGCGGGGTGTCGGCGAGCCGGTCCAGCCCCTCGGCTGCCAGCGGCTGAACCAGCTCCCCGATCCGGTCGAACCCGTCGCCGACGGTCTGCCCGCCGGTGAACCGGTAGTGGATGCCCTCGAGGATGACCGCGAGCTTGTAGCAGGCGAACGCGCGGTACCAGGAGAGGTCGGGCACGGCGATCCGGGCGCGGGCGGCGTAGGTGTCGATGACCTCGTCGAAGTCGGGGTAGCCGGCGCCGGGCACGATCGCCCCCGGCACGACGTCGATCCCGGCGGAGGTGGTCAGCTCCCGGATGCGCCAGTACATGCCGAGCATGCCGAGGTCCACGAGCGGGTCGCCGAGGGTCGCCATCTCCCAGTCGAGCACCGCCGCGATCCGCGGAGCATCGGGCGGGCCGGCCACCAGCGCGTTGTCGAGCCGGTAGTCGCCGTGCACGATGGCGGTGCGCCCGGCGTCGTCGGGCACCGCCGCCTCCAGCCGCTCCTGGAGCGTGTCCAGGAGCGGCTGGGGCCGCGACCGGGAGGCGTCGTACTGGCGCCGCCAGGTCTTCATCTGGCGCCCGAGGTACCCGGCGGGCCGGCCGAAGTCGGCGAGCCCCACGGCCGCCGGATCGGTGGCGTGGAGGTCCGCGAGGACCTCGGCCAGCTCGACGCCGAGCCGGCCGAGCCCCTCGCGGGTCCAGGCCGCGTTGTGCTCCGGGCGGGCCAGCACCGTGCCCGCCACGTGCTCCATGACGAAGAACACCGTGCCCGTGACCTCGGCCCGCTCCGTGTCGTCCACCACCGCGACGGTGCGCGGCACCGGGATGGTCCCCGCCAGGGCGGTGATGACCCGGTGCTCGCGCCGCATGTCGTGCGCGCTGGACAGCACGTGCCCCAGCGGCGGGCGCCGCACCACGAGCGGCAGCGCGGCGCCGTCCACCCGATAGGTGAGGTTGCTGCGCCCGCCGGTGATGAGGCTCGCGGTCAGGCCCGGGCCGGCGGGATCCGCCAGCTCCGGGTGCTCCCGGGCCAGCCAGGCGGCCAGGCCCGCGACGTCCAGGCCGGGTAGTTCGTGCGTCATGGTTCCCCTCTCGTGCGCCCGAGGTCGTCGTGCGCGATGTCTCCGGTGCCCCCTGCCCGGGGCGGGGTCATTCAGTGGCCGGGACGCCCTCGTTCTCGAGCGGCGCCTGCTCCGGTTCGACGGCGGTGGCGCCCGCCTCGGACACCTCGTAGGCGCTGTCGGTGAAGTCCTGCGCGCCGTCGGCCACGACGGCGATCCGGACGGTGCGGTGCCCGAAGTGGTCGTCCGCGGAGTAGGTCAGCGGCGCGATGCCGTTGCCCTTCAGGTCACCGGACTCCACCGCCGCCACAATCGACTCCCTCGTCGGGTTCTCGCCCGCCGCGGCGAGCGCCTCGGCGAACTGGTAACCCACACTCATGCCGTAGGTGGTGTTGCCCGTGTAGGGCGCGCCGTCGTTGTACTCCTCGTTGATCTGGGAGAACAGCTCGTACCACTCCGACGACGGGCTGTTGGGCAGGTAGTTCACCGAGACCAGACCCTCCAGCGCCGGCGTGCCCTCCTCGCCCAGGTACTCCGCGAGCGTCGGGTAGTCGGCGCCCGAGGAGGACACGTGCCACTTCGGGAACCACTCCATCTGCGCGGCCGTGCCGACGGCCAGCGCCGTGAAGCCGTTGATGGTGCCGAGCACGTTGTGCGTGCAGCCGGCCTCCTTCATGGCGCCGAGCTGCGCGGTGACGTCCTGGTCGGCCGTGGAGTAGGTCTGGTTGGTCGCGACCTCGCCCGCGCCGACCACGAGCTCGACGCCCTGGAGGATGCCCGCGCCGAAGTCGTCGTCCTGCCCCAGCACGCAGACGACGGCGTCCGGGTCGGTGTCGAGCGCATGCTGCGCGAGGGCCGCGCCCTCGGTCACGTAGTCGGCGTTGAAGCCGAACGTGTTCGGGTACTCCTCCGGCTCGTTCCAGGTGAGGGAGCCCGACGCGACGAACAGGTCGGGCACGCCGTTCTGGTCCAGGTAGTCGAGCACGCTGGAGTGCGTGGGCGTGCCGAGCCCGTTGACGATCGCGAAGACCTCGTCCTCCTGGACCAGCTCGCGCACCACCGTCTGGGTGTTGGCGGGGTTGTAGCCGTCGTCCTTGACGATGTACTCGATCTCGCGGCCGTGGATGCCGCCGTTCGCGTTGACGTACTCGAAGTACGCGGCGGTGGCCGCCGAGATCGACGCGAAGCCTGCCGCAGCCGGTCCCGTGAGCGGCTGGTGCGTGCCGATGACCACCTTGTCGTCGGCGACGCCGGGGACCTCGGCGGCCGCGGGGGTGGAGCAGGCCGACAGGGCAGTGGCGGCGGCCAGGCCCATCGTGGCCGCGATGGCGGTGGACCGTGCAGTGGATCGTGTGGTGCGCATTCCGATCACCTCTCTGTGTTCTGGAAGAGCTGCGTGTTCTGGGAAAGTCGGGCGTTCTTGGAAAGCTTTCTGGTCCGGAGAAGTCGCGAGAGCCCGCCCGGCCAGAGCACGGTGACGACGACCACCACCACGCCGAACAGGACGATCTCGAGGTTCCCCTGCAGTCGGTGCCCGAGGTCGGCGGGCAGCGGTGCGGTGGCCTGGTCGACCACCCAGGGCAGCAGCGTCACGAGCACCGCCCCGATGGCGGCGCCCCCGAGCGAGCCGAGCCCGCCGACCACGGCGGCGACCACGAGCAGCAGCGAGAACCCGAGTCCGTAGGCTCCGGGGCTGACCTGCTGCGTCACTATCGCGAGCACCACGCCGCCCAGGCCCGCGGCGAGCGAGCTGATCACGAACGCCCCGGCCTTGACGCGGCCGGGGTCGACGCCGGCGAGCCGGGCCGCCGTCTCGTCGTCGTGCACCGCGCGCATGCGCAGGCCGGCGCGTCCCGCGCGCAGGGCGACCAGGGGCGTGACGACGCAGGCGGTCACAAGGATCGCGAGCCAGGCGTGCCACTGCTCGACCGCGATGAGGGCGGCGAGCGCGTCGGGCACGGGCACGAACGGCGCGCTGATGCCCTGCGCCCCCGACAGTCCCGGGATCGTGCTCGCCGCCGAGGGCAGCGCGATCACCAGGGCGAGCGTCAGGCCCGCGAGGTAGGGACCGCGCAGCCGGGCCGCCGCGAGCCCGAGCAGCAGGCCGAGCGCACCCGAGGCGACGAGCGCCCCGGCCACCCCGGCGAGCAGGGGCAGCAGCCAGCCGACGACGCCGTCTGCCACCTCTCCCCCGGCCCCGGCCAGTGCGTCCGCCACCCAGGTCGCGGTCAGGGCGTACCCGTACCCGCCGGCGGCCATGAGCACCGCGTGCCCGAGGGAGAGCTGCCCGGTGAGGCCGACCAGCAGGGTGAGGCCCGCGACGGCGGCGAACACCCCGGCGGAGGTCGCGAGCTGGTAGTTGCGGTAGGGGTCGAGCAGGAAGGTGGCGCCCAGGGCCAGCAGGGTGAGCAGGCCGGCGCGCAGCAGGAGCCTCATACCGTGAGTCCTCATGCTGCTCGTGCCTCCCTCGCCGCGAAGAGTCCGTGCGGTCGCACGAGCAGCACGACCGTGAGCAGGGCGAGCACGGCCAGCGGCGCCGTCGCGGCCGACGCGTACCCGGTCACGAGGCTCGCGAGCACGCCGACGACCAGGCCCGCGACCAGCGCCCCGACCGGCGAGTCCAGCCCGCCGATGACGGCGGCGGCGAAGGCGTTGACGAACAGCACGTCGGCGGCGTGCGGGTCCAGGCCGAGCCCGGTGGGCACCAGCAGGAGGGCCGCGAGCGCCGCGGTCGCGATGGAGAGCATCCAGCCGAGGGTCACCATGCGGGGCACGCGGACGCCGAGCAGCCGGGAGGTCTCGGGGGCGAAGGCGGCGGCGCGCAGCTGGAGGCCGATGGAGGTGCGGTTGAACAGGATCGCGAACCCGCCCATCACGACGGCGGCCACGACCAGCACGAACAGGTCGTAGGGGCTCAGCACGCTGACCCCGCCGACGTCGAAGGGCCGCTGCGAGAAGGGCGCGTGCACGGGCCGGTGGTCGGGCCCGAAGGCGATGGCGAGCCCGGCCTGGAGCACCATGACCAGGCCGATGGCCACGATGATGCCGGGCAGCGGGTTGTCCTGGGGGACCAGGCGCAGGAGCCATCGTTCGACGACGGCGCCGAGCAGCGCGCCGGTCACGAGGGCGCAGGCCAGCCCGAGCCAGTAGGAGCCGCTCGCCGTCGTCACGGCGAACGCCACGTACACGGGCACGATCGCCATCGCGGCCTGGGCGAAGTTCACCGCCCGCGCGGCCCGGTAGACGATCACGAGCGACAGCGCGAAGAGCGCGAGGACGGCGCCGCGCGCCAGCCCGGTCGACATCAGGAACACGAGTCTTTCCACGGCGGGATCCATCTCGGTCATGTCGCCACCTGAGTAGCCATGTCAGAAGCCATGTCAGAAGCCCAGGTAGGCGTGGCGGAGGGCGGGGTCGGCGGCCAGCTCGGCGGCCGGGCGGTCGGCGACGACCTCCCCGAGGGACAGGACGACGCCGCGGTCGGCGACCGACAGCGCGCCCGTGACGTTCTGCTCGGCCAGGAGCACGGTGAGGCCGGTGGCCTCCGCCTGGTCGCGGAGCACGCCGAGCAGCTGGGCCACGACGAGCGGCGCCAGACCGAGCGACGGCTCGTCGAGCAGGAGCACGTCCGGCTGGCCGACCAGGGCCCGCGCGAGCGCGAGCATCTGCCGCTCGCCGCCGGACAGGGTGTGGCCTGCCGCGTCGCGGCGTCGGGCCAGCGGCTCGAACAGCTCGTACATCTGCCCGACGGCGGCGTCGCGCGCCGGACCCTTGTGCTTCCAGAGCGCGCCGAGCCGCAGGTTCTCCGCGACGGTCAGCTCGACCACCACGCTGCGGCCCTCAGGGACCAGGGCCAGGCCGCGCCGCACCCGGTCCTCGGTGCTCAGGCGCGTCAGGTCCGCGCCGTCGAGCAGCACGCGCCCGCTGCGCGCGGGCACCAGTCCCAGCAGGGCCCGCAGCAGCGTCGTCTTGCCGGCTCCGTTGGCCCCGAGCAGGGCGACGACGCCGCCGTCGGGCACCTCCAGCTCCAGGCCGTCCAGCACGGGGGCGCCGTCGCCGTAGCCGACGGTGAGCTTCTCGATCGTCAGGGTGCTCACGCGCTCTGCTCCCGCCCGCTGGTCGAGCTTGTCGAGACCTCCGACACCGGCACCCCGAGGTACGCCTCCTCGACCGCGGGGTCCCGCCGCACCTCGTCCGGCGTCCCGCACGCGATGATGTGCCCGAAGTCGAGCACCACCACACGGTCGGCCACGTCCATCACGAAGTCGACGTGGTGCTCCACGAGCAGCACGGCGCACCCGCCGTCCGACACGGTGCGCACGGTCTGCGCGAGCTGGTCGATGTCGCCGGCCCCGAGCCCGCCCGCGGGCTCGTCCAGCAGCAGGAGCCGCGGCCGGGTGACCAGCGCGCGGGCCAGGGCCACGCGCTTGCGCTCGGGGTAGGGCAGCGTCCCGGCGGGGACGCCGGCCAGAGCGCCCAGGCCGAGGGCGCCGAGCACCTCCTGGACGGCGTCCGCGCTCGCGTCGCCGTCCCGCCGGACGCTCGTGAGCGGCACGAGCACGTTCTCCAGCACGGTGAGGTGGTCGAACAGCCCCAGGCCTTGCAGGGTCCGGGAGACCCCGGCCCCGAGCAGCCCGGTCGCCGACGACGGCGCGGGCGCGCCACCCACGCGGATCCTGCCCCGCCGGGTGCGCACCAGGCCGCACACCGCGTTGAACACGGTGGTCTTGCCGGCCCCGTTGGGACCGATCAGGGCGACGGTCTCGCCGTCGGCGACGGTGAAGGACACGTCGTCCAGCGCGGTGAGGCCGCCGAACGTCACGGTGAGCCCCGAGACGTCCAGCCGGGGCGGGCTGTCTACTGCACTGTCGGGCGCTGTGCTGCTCGACGTCGTTGTCATCGACACCTCCATGTGTCGTCGTGGAATAAACCGACCGGCCGGTATGACACGGTCCTGGGACACCCAGGCCGGCCCGCCAGCGCCTACCCGTCGCTCAGCCGCCCGTCATCGGTGCGGGATCCCGCTCGTCATACCGCCGTCCACCACGATCTCCTGCCCGGAGATCCACGCCGACGCGTCGCTCGCGAGGAACAGGATCGTCCCGGCGAGGTCGTCGGGCACGCCCGGCCGGCCGAGCGGGATCACCAGGGCGTCGGGGTCGATCTTCACGCTCATCTCGGTGAGGATCAGGCCGGGATGCACCGAGTTCACGCGGATCCCGTCCTTGCCGAGCTCGACGGCGAGCGACTTGGTCAGCCCGCGCACCGCGAACTTGGAGGCGGTGTACCCGTGCAGGCTCCAGCTCCCGCGCAGACCCTCGACCGAGGAGATGTTGATGATCGAGCCGCTCCCGGCCGCCTTCATCGTGGGCACCACCGCACGGCAGCCCAGGAACACGCCGGTCGCGTTGACCGCCATCACGGCGTTCCACTTGGCGAGCGTGAAGTGCTCGATCGGCGCGGCGTTCGCGATGCCCGCGTTGTTGACCAGCACGTCCACGCCCCCGAGGTCGTCGACCACCTGGCCGACCACCCGGTCCCACGCCTCCTCGTCGGTCACGTCCAGGTGCACGAACCGCGCCCGCTCCCCCAGTGCGTCGGCCAGGGCCTGCCCCTCGGCGTCGAGGACGTCGGTGACCACGACGCTCGCCCCGGCGTCGTGCAGGATGCGCACGTACGCCTCGCCGATACCGCGAGCGCCGCCCGTCACGAGCGCCACCCGCCCGGTCAGGTCGTGCATCGCGGCGACGCTCGGCCCGGTCATGCGGTCACCTCCCCGGTCACCGCGTCGTCCGCCACCCGGACCACGAGCCGGCCCGTCGTCGCGCCGCCGGCCAGCCGCGCCACGGCGGCGGGCGCCTGGTCGAACCCGACGACGCCGCTCAGCACCGGGCGCACCACACCAGAGGCGGCGAGCTTGTCCAGCTCGGCATGGGCGGCGTCCACCAGGTCGGGACGGCGTTGCTGGTACAGCGCCCAGTGCAGACCGAGCACGCCGTAGTTCTTCACGAGCGCGAGGTCGGCCCGGACCTTCGGCGTCTGCCCGCTCGCGAACCCGACCACGACGATCCGGCCCTCGAACGCGACGCAGCGGGTCGAGCGCTCGAACGAGTCGCCGCCGACCGGGTCGAACACCACGTCGACGCCGGGCTTGCGCAGCTCGGCGACCCAGTCGTCGTCGCGCAGGAACACCTGGTCGGCGCCCGCGTCGCGGGCCGCCGCGACCTTTGCCGCGCTGCCCACCACGCCGACCACGCGCGCGCCGGCCGCCCTGCCGAGCTGGCACGCGGCGGTGCCGACTCCACCCGCGGCGGCATGAACCAGCAGCGTCTGGCCGGCCTGCAGCCCACCCCGCTGGTGCAGCCCGAACCACGCCGTCTGGTACGCGATCGTCAGCGCGGCGGCCTGCGCGTCGTCCAGGGCCGACGGCGCCGGGTGCACCGCCGAGGCCGGCACCGTCGCGTACTGCGCGAGCACCCCGATCTTCGAGCCGACGACGCGGTCGCCGACCCGCACCCGCTCGCCCTCGACCACACCGTCGCCGAGCGCCACGACGTCGCCGCACAGCTCGATCCCCGGCACGAACGGCAGCTCGGGCCGCTCCTGGTACTCGCCGCGCGCCAGCAGGACGTCGGGGAAGTTCACCGCGACGGCCCGCACACGCACCAGCACCTCACCGGGCCCCGGCTCGGGGACCGGGACGTCGTGCAGCTCCATGACCTGCTCGGGCTCCCCGTGGGAGACCACCCGCCACGCCTTCATCGCCGTGGGTACGCTCACGTGTCAGTCCTTCCCTGATCCCTGTGCCGTCGTTGCTCTGATGCCCCGCAGGAACAGCTCGGTGAGCTGCTCCGCCACCTGGCCCGCCGTCAGCGGCCCCGCGGGCGAGTACCACTGGGAGAGGTAGTGCACGTCGGAGAAGAAGTGCGCGATGAGCATGGCCGTGGGCACGTCGTCGCGGAACACCCCTTCCTGGATGCCGCGCAGGAGCAGCGCCTCGAACTCCTCGTGGTACTCGCGACGGCGCCGCTTGACCTCCGCCTGGCGGTCCGGCATGAGCATGTGCTGGCTGCGCGTGAAGACGGTGCCCTCGGGCAGGAACTCGATGGACGTCGAGATCACGTCCACGCAGACGGCCCGCAGCACGTCCTCGACGCCGTCGCCCCGCTCGGTGCCCGCCGCGACGATCTCGTCGAGGCGGGCCTTCTGCAGCGACAGCAGCCGGTCGTAGATCGCGAACAGCAGGTCGTCCTTGGAGGCGAAGTAGTGGTACATCGCCCCCTTGGTGACGCCGGCCGCCGCGACGATCTCCTGGACGCTGGTGGTCGCGTAGCCCCGCGTGGAGAAGAGGTCGAGAGCCGCTCGCAGGACCTGGTCCTGGACGTTCATGGTGCGCATGGGCTCATCCTTCACCGTCGCCACCACATTCACCGGCCGGCTCACAGGGCGGTCCGCACGCTCGCGCCGCCGTCGACCAGGAGCGTCTGGCCGGTGACCCACGCGGCGTCGTCGGACAGGAGGAAGGCCGCAGGGCCGGCGACGTCGTCCGGGACCCCGAGCCGGCGCAGCGGGTAGGCGGCCGCCGCCTCCTCCTCGCGGCCCTCGTACAGGGCGCGGGCGAGCCGGGTCTTGACCACGGCGGGCGCGAGCGCGTTGACGCGGGTGGTCGGGGCGAGCTCGTCGGCGAGCTGGACCGTGAGGTTGATGAGGGCCGCCTTGGAGACGCCGTAGAAGGCGATGTTCGGGCCGGACGCCGTTCCGGCCACCGACGCCATGTTGACTATCGAGCGGAGCGGGCTCGCTGAGCCGTCTGCGGCCGCCGCCCCTGCGGCCGCGGCGACCGCCTCCCGGGTCCACTCCAGGGCCGCGATCACGTTCACCTCGAGGATCTTGCGGGCGACATCCGTGTCGAGCTCGGTGAGCGGCCCGTAGGCGGGGTTGATCCCGGCGTTGTTCACGAGATGGTCGAGGCGCCCGAAGTGCTCGATCGTCCGGCCGACGGCGTCCGCGCGGTGCCCGGCGTCGTCCGCCTTGCCCGCGATGCCCAGGGCGCGGTCCGGGCCGAGCTCGGCGACCGCCTCCTGGAGGGTCTCGGCGCGGCGTCCGGTGATCACCACCCGGCCGCCCTCGGCCACGATGCGGTGGGCGATCGCGAGGCCTATCCCGCGGCTCGCGCCCGTGACCAGGGCGACCCTGCCCTCGAACCTCTGTCCTGGGCCGTTCCCGGCCCCACCGGCGACGACGTTGTCAGCCACACATTCCTCCGTACCGTCTGGTCGGTTTGCGAACTGCACCGTAGCACGCCCTCGCTCCAGCGGGATAGAGTGCGTAACTTCCACAGATGTCCCGTATGCATCGTTCTGCATATTGTTGCACCGGGGCCCTGGTAGCGGTTGGATAGCCGCCATGACAACGACGTCGATCGCGACCGTCGGACTGGAAGCCGCGCCGAGCCCCCTCTCCGCTCGGCTGGCCACGCGCCCCGAGGCGCAGCGGGTGCTGGACCTCGCGCGCGACACCTTCATCGAGGGCTACCGCATCGACATGGGTCCGCTGGCCGCGCAGCTCGGCGTCGACCGCACGTCGGTGTTCCGCTGGGTGGGCAACCGGGACGCGCTGCTCAGCGAGGTGCTGTGGTCGCTCGCCGTACCGACGCTGGTGCAGGCCGAGCGCGCGAACGAGCACCTGACCGGCGCCGAACGCCTCGCGGGGACGCTGACCACCTTCGCGCACGACCTCATCGTCGCCGACTACTTCCGCGCGTTCCTGCGCAGGGAGCCCGCCCGCTCCCTGCGGCTGCTCACCACCGCCGACAGCCCCATCCAGCAGCGGTTCGTCGCGACCGTCGAGTGGCTGGTGGTGCGCGACCTCGGTGAGAAGCCCTTCGGCGGCACCATCACTCCCGGGGAGCTCGCCTACCTGCTGGTGCGGGTCTCGGAGTCGCTCACGTACGCGGACCTCATCACGGGCGACGACCCGAGCCCGGAGCGCGCAAGGACGGCGTTCCGCCACCTGCTCCGGGTGAACTGACCGGGCCGGACGGCTGGTGGGGGCCGCTGCCTGGTGAGATCGGTCCGTTGCACGGGCCGCCCGCCGAGATCGGTCAGTTGCCCTGAGATCGGTCGGTTGATTGACCGATCTCAGAGCAACGGACCGAAGTCAGCGAGTTCGGTCAGTTGCTCGGCCGTGCCTACCGGCCGACGCCGTTGCCCGCCAGGCGCTTCACGTAGCGGCGCACCGGAACCGGCACCGGGCCCGCCTCGGTCTCCGCCTGGTAGTCGAGCGGTCCGGCGTCCGACCAGCCCTGGCGTTCGTAGAACCGGCGCGCCCGCGCGTTGCCTTCCACGACGGCGAGCCACGCCTCTGCCTGCCCCGCCGTGGCGACCCGGTCCTCGCCGTCGGACAGGAGGTGCGTGGCGAGGCCGGAGCCGCGGTGCGTCGCGGAGACGAACACCTGCTCGACCTCGTCGTCGTCGACGGCGACGAAGCCGACGACGCCGCCGTCGGCCACTGCCACCGTCGTGTGCGGCACCCGGCTCGCCGCACGGGGCCCGAACGACTCGCGCGTGCGGACCGCCTCGAGCTCCGGCGGCACGAGGCCGTGGTGCCCGTCGCCCCAGGCGGCGTGCCAGACGTCGGCGATGCCGGGAGCGTCGTCCGGCACCGCCTGCCGGAGCTCGACGTGCCGCACGCGCAGGGGCGCGACCAGGAACCGGTCCTCGTCCTCCAGCACCACCGGCTCGGTACGCCAGCCCGGGCCTGCGAATCCGACGAGCGCCGCTGCGTCCCGCCAGCGGCTGACGTAGGTCAGGGTGTCCGGTCCGACGACGATCTCGTCGCCCAGGAATCCGTCGAGCGTCGCGAACGCCGTGACGCCGGCCTCGATGAAGGCGCGGAACTCGTCGAGCATGCCCGGCCGCACCAGCGCGGTGGAGGATCTGATGATCATGCGCCGATCATGCTGTACCGGTCCGGGTCCGGACCAGCATCACCGGCTCGGCCGCGGTCGCTGGCAACCGGCTCGGCGATTCGGCAGAGTGGGGGCATGGACTTCACTCGCCCCTACCCGCCGGACCCCTACACGCTGCTGCCTGCTCCCGCGACCTTCTCGCTGACGAGCAGCAACCTGACCGACGGCGAGCGCATGCCGGACGCGCACGCCGCGCACGACCAGAACATCTCCCCCGCGCTCGAGTGGAGCGGCTTTCCCGAGGGCACCAAGTCGTTCGTGGTGACCTGCTACGACCCCGACGCGCCGACGCCGATGGGCTACCACCACTGGACCGTCGTCGACCTCCCGGCCTCCGTGACGTCCCTCGACACGGGAGCCGGCACCCCCGACGGCTCCGGCCTGCCCGCCGGGGCGTTCCACACGTACAGCGACGGCCACACCCCGGGCTTCGAGGGCGCGGGCCCGCCGCCCGGCGACCACCCGCACCGGTACATCTTCGCCGTGCACGCGCTGGACGTGGAGCCGGGCGAGCTGGGGCTGGGCCCGGACAACACCAACGCGCAGGTGGCGTTCAACGTGTACTTCCACCTGCTGGGGCGCGCCACGCTCACGGCGACGTACAGCCGGTGAGGGGCGACCGATGAACGAGAACGCCACCCTGCCCACGCTCGGCGACCTCGTCTGGGCGCCCGCGCTGGAACACCCCGAGCTGCTGGCCGAGCCGGTGCTCGCCGCCCTGACCGCCTGGGCCGACGCCGACCCCCGGGTCGCGAGCCTGGTCGCCGTCACCGAGATCGATCCAGAGCACGCCGAGACGGCGACGCTCAACGAGCTGCACGGCCTGCCGCCCGAGGCGTCGGCCAACTGCGTGCTCGTGGCCGGCAAGCGGGGCGAGGACGAGCGGGTCGCGGCCTGCGTCGTCGCAGCCAGCACGTTCGCCGACGTCAACAAGCGGGTGCGCAAGCTGCTCGACGTGCGCAAGGCGTCGTTCCTGCCGATGGACCGCGCGGTGGCCGACTCCGGCATGGAGTACGGCGGCATCACGCCCGTCGGGCTGCCCGCGGGCTACCGCGTGCTGGTCGACTCCCGGTTCACCGAGGAGGGCACGATGGCGCTCATGGGTTCCGGTGTCCGCCGGTCCAAGCTGCTCATGCCGGGGCCGCTGCTGTGCGCGATGCCGGGTGTCGAGGTGATCGAGGACCTCGGCATCGAGCGCTGACCCCCTTGGCCGGTGTCAGCCCGGCGTGATCTTGCCGTCCATCGCGGCCTCCATACGCTCGGCGAACTCCGCGGCCTTGAACTGTGCGCCGCCGCCGGGTGACAAGGCCGGCCGGACGTAGCGCCGGAACTCCTCGCTGAGCTCCACGTAGTGCTGCAGGCGCGGGCGCGGCGACGCCCCGACCATGGCCAGGCGCAGCGCGTCGTTGGCCTTGCGCTCCGGGTCGTTCGTGCCCTCGACACCCTTCCCGGTCGCGTAGTCCACGAGGGAGGCGGCGAGACCGTCCGTCTCCGGCTCGCGCGCCCAGGGCGCCTCGGGGTCGCGGTACGGCGCCTCCCGGCTCGCGGCGAAACCGCCGCGCTCGAAGATGAGCTGGTGGCTGCGTTCGTTCGTGAGGAACTCGACCAGGCGCCGGGCCGCCACCGGGTACCGGGAGGCCGCCGCGACCGCGAGGCTCTGCCCGCCGAGCACGCCGCCTCCCGGAACGGGCATGAAGCCCACCCGGAAGGGCACCGCGTCCTCGCCCCGCAGCAGGCGCAGGGCCCGTGGCCAGTGCCGCAGGAACACCGCCCGGCCCGCGGCGAAGGCCGCCAGCGAACCCTGTTCGTCGAACGCGAGCGACGCCGCCGTGCCGCTCGGGCCGTCGGTCGACACGCTCAGCCGCCGCGCCAGGTTCTCCACCGTGTCGCCGATCTTGTCGAGGTCTCCGAAGACCGGTCGCCCCGTGGCGTCCACCGAGACGGCGCCCGCCCCCAGCAGGATCTCCCACAGGTTGACCGTGAACCCCTCGTAGTCGGCGAGCTGCAGGGCGATCGCGGTGTCGACGGGCGGGCGGCTCAGCCCGTCACCGCCGTCCACCCTGGCGAGCACGTCGTGCGCGAACGTGTCCAGGCCCGCCCATCCCCCGTCCAAGGGGATCGGGTCGGTCGCGGGCACCTCCTGCTCGTAGTACTCGGCGATCAGGTCGAGGTTGCAGTACAGCAGGCCGACGTCGGAGTTGAACGGCAGCGCGTACGCCGCGCCCTCCCAGGTGCCGGCCGCCCACGGCTCGCCGAGGAACCCGTCGGCCGTCGCGTCGTCGAGCACCCGGAGGTAGCCGCTCTGCGCGAACTGCGGCACCCACGGGATGTCGAGGTTGTAGACGTCGTAGCCGGGCTCGCGCGCCTGCGCCGCCGACAGCATGGTGCTGTAGGCGCGGTCGGCGTTGCTCGACACCTCGACGATCTGCGCCGGGTGCTTCTCGTGCACGCGGTTCCAGAGCTCCACGAGCAGACGGCGCTGCCCGCCGTCGGTCTCGTCGCGGCCGCTCAGGATGGTGAGCTGGTCGCTCGGGGAGAACGTCTCCAGGTCGGCGGTGCCGCCGAACAGCTGCTCCAGGCCCAGCGGGAGCCCGGCCCCGGCCAGGAGCCCCGCCGCGCCGCCCACGATGAAGCCCCTGCGCGTGATCCCGGCGTGCGTCCCGTTACCCGTCCCGTTAGTCCCGTTGCCAGCCCCGTTACCCGTCACGTCACCGACCTCCCAGCTGCCCGAACAGGCCCGCCAGCGTGCCCTCCAGCTCGCCGAACGAGCTGTCCCAGCACTCGCCGTCCCACTCCGCTGCGATCCGCCGCAGGTCGCTCACCTGGCACGACGCCTCCCCCACCGCCACGACGTAGACGCGCACGCCCGCGGCGTCCTCCGCGCGGGCGGAACGTATCAGGTCCGACGCCGTCAGCTCCGCACCGGGTCCGGCACCCGGGTGGTTCTCCCCGTCGGTCAGGACGATCAGCGCGGTGAGGTGCCTGCGGGAGGCGCCGTCCGGGTCCAGCCGGACCAGCTCCGACGTCGTGGCGGCTATCGCGTCGTAGAGGGGGGTCGCGCCGTCGGGCCGCAGCTCGTCGCGCAGCAGGTCCGGCGCCTCGCGCTCGGCCTCCTCGCTCCCGGTCACGTCCAGGACGGCCCGCGGGCTCGACCCGGCGTTCCCGGAGAACGACCAGATACCCACCTCGTCGGAGCCGCCGAGATGGCTGAGCGCACCCAGCACGCCGCGTTCGGCGACGTCGATGCGCAGCCGGTCGCCGTCCGCCGGCCTGCCCATGGAACCCGACGAGTCCACGAGCACCAGGACCCGCGCCGGACGACGAGCCGCACGGTACTGCTCCTCCATCGACTCCACGCGGGTGTCCGCGACGATTCCGGCACCGGGCTCGACCACCGTGTCCGGCAGCCCGGGCAGCGGCCCATCGTCGCCCGTCGGCGGGCGGCCGTCCACGCCGCGCACGCCCGCCCGCCGGTCGAGCGCCTCCTGCCCCTCGCTCGTCCCGAGCCATTCGACGAAGGCCGCCGCCGCGTCGGCCCTGCGCCCGGACGGCGCGGCGTCGGCCCAGGTCAGCCGCACGGCCCGGTAGTCGAGGCCCACGGCGGACTCCGGGTAGAACGGGACCAGGGCGGCGTCCCCACCGGCGGCCGAGGCCGGGCACGCGGTGCCGCGGTGCACCATCGCGCGCTCGCTGGTCAGCACCGCCACGCGGGGCGGCTCGGCCGCGGACAGCTCGTCGAGCCGGCACAGGAGCGCGGCGTCGGTCCCGGGCGGCAGCCCCGCCCGCTCGAGGGCGTGCCCCAGGTCGAGCTCCAGCGCCTTGAGCGCCTCTGCCACCTGCGCCTCGCCCTCGGCGCCGCTCCCGGACGCGGCGTAGAGCCGCTCGGTGTGCAGCGCGGCGGCGAAGGACGCGTCCGGGTTGGCCCGGACGACGTCGAGCCCAGCCGCCCCGGCCGCCGCCATCAGCTCCTGGATCGTGTCGCCGGGTTTCGTCGTCGCGCTCAGGGCCTGCGCGTGCGGCTCCGGCACCGCGAGCACCAGCGGCGAGCCCGCCACGAGCGTCGGGTCGGAGACGGTGAAGCCGTTGCCCGTGCCGCGCGGGGCCACGATGTCCGCCTGCGCCATCGACTCCGCCAGCCACACGTCGGGCCGGGGACCGAGGTCCAGCGAGGCCGCGCCGTCCTGGCCCGCCGCGGCGCCCCCAGCCTGACCCGAGGGCGGCGCGGAGCGCGGGCCATCCCATGCCGAACGTGGTCACGTGGTACCGGGGACAGGAGAACGGCGTGACCGAGTCCCGCTCGAAGGCGTCCGCCACCGCCGCGAAGCCGGCGGCGCCCTCCTCCGGGACCATGACCGCCACCTCGGTCGGGTCCTCGCACGACCGGGCCGACTGCAGCGCCACCGCCGCGCCCGTCGAGCCGGCCAGCACGACCACCGTCACCGCGGCGACGAGGATCCGGTGGCCCTTCGCCCACGTCCACGCCGCCCGGAACCAGCGCGCGTACGTCCGCACCCGGACGAGCGCGGCCAGCCCCGCCAGGAAGAGCCCGACGGAGACGACCAGCAGGACGATCTGCGTGCCGCGGTCGACGACACCCATCGCGGCGGTGCAGATGCCGGCGACCGTCCCGAACACGGCGAACACCGTCGTCCGGTGGTCCCCCCCACCACGGCCGGGAACCCTCCCGGCGTTCGGTCCTCCTTGCAGGCTGCCCCGTCGCACCCATACGTCCTCCCGAACGTCAGGGTCCGATATCTACCACACTGACCTCGCCTTTTGCGGGGTCAGCGCAGTATCGGGGCTTACCGGGGTCAGTTCTCCGCGCGGCCCTTGCGCCAGTAGCCCATGAAGGCCACGGACTTGCGGTCCACCTGGCACTCGCTCACGAGGTAGCGGCGCAGCGTCTTGATGACGCCGGCCTCGCCCGCGAGCCACGCGTACAGCACGGTGTCCTGCGCCAGGGGGCGGCCCGCCTCGTCGACCGGCACCTCCCAGAGGATGCCGGTGTCGATGTCGACGTCCTCCACCTCGCCGGACAGGTCCACCCCGGCGGCGGTCAGCGCCGGCGTGGTGTCCGACGACGGGCGGACACCCATCGCGAGCAGCCGGTCGGCGGCGTCCTGCACCGCGGGGATCAGCACCTCGCCGTGCTCGCGTCCGTCACGCGCCAGCCAGTGCACGCGCACGCCCTCGGGGGCGCCGAGCGCCCAGCCGTCCTCGGGGTGCGGCACCTCGAGGAAGACCTCGCCGACGGCGTCGGCGGGCAGCGACTCGCAGATCGCGGCGATGGCGGGCACGGCGGTCTCGTCACCGGCCAGCAGCAGCGCGTGGCTGGACGACGGCGGGGCGAACTCGACGCCACCGTGGATGCCGTCGTACTCGGCGTTGGGGCCCATGATGACCAGCGGGTCGCCCGCGGCCGCGTTGAGCGCCCAGCGCGACGCCGGCCCGGTGTCACCGTGCATGACGACGTCGACGTCGACCTCACGCAGGTCCTGGCGCACCGTGCGGACCGTGTAGGTGCGCATCGGGTTGCGGTGCTCGTCCGGGAGCGAGCGCCAGGCGGCGTACCAGTCGGGGTCGTCGCGGCGCAGGCCGTCCCAGCCGCCACGGGGGGACGGGAGAAGGAGCTTGATGCGCTGGTCGCGGCCGTTGTCCGCGAACTTGTCCAGGTCCGGCCCGCGGAACGTGAAGCGGACGAAGGACGGGCACAGGCGCGTCACACGCGCTACCTCGACGTCGAACATTCGCGAGGGCTTGGCTTCGAGCCCCTCGGTCTGGGTGGTCACGACGGTGAGCCTAACCTAACTTTGTGCGCCCTGTGCCAGCCCTTCCGGGCAACGGACAGCACCTTGGGAAGGCATCCCGACGCCGTTTACCACGGATCGTTCACGAGCGTGAAACAGGATGACCAAGTCGCGGGAAGATCACCCCTGTCAGTTGGAAATTAACCCTGTACAAAGGGTGCATCTTGCCCCTCTGACCTCTTTACTTGGTACCGATCGGCCTGAACGACGATCTGGCCGCCGCGCTGTCGGCCGCCCATCGTCACGGCAGGCCGCACGCTTCCCTCGTACTCGCTGGAGAGCCTCACCATGATCGATCACTTCGCGCTGGGCTGGGTCACGCCCATCCTCTCGTTCCTGCTCTCGTGCGCCGGGTGCGCCGTGGGCCTGACCTGTACGGCGCGCGCGCGTGTCTCCCACGGACTCGCGAGCATCGGCTGGCTCGCCCTCGGCGCCGTCTCCATCGGAGGCACCGGCATCTGGGTGATGCACTTCGTCGCCATGCTCGGTTTCCACATCCGGGGCACCGAGACCCGCTTCGACGTCCCCCTGACGATCGCCAGCGGCCTGCTCGCCATCGCGGTGGTGGGGCTGGGCCTCTTCATCATCCGGACGGCGGGCGTCGGGCCGTTCACGCTCGTCGCCGGCGGCATCGTCACCGGGCTGGGCATCTCGGCGATGCACTACCTCGGCATGCGCGCCCTGCACGTGGGCGTCGAGGTCACCTACGACATCCCCACCGTCTTCATGTCGGTGCTCGTCGGTATCGTCGCGGCCACCGCGGGCCTCTGGCTCTCGGCGAAGGTGCACAACTTCGCCGCGGGCGTCGGCGCCACGATCATCATGGGTGTCGCCGTCTCCGGCATGCACTACACGGGCATGGCCGCCATGCGGGCGGAGGTGGTCACCGGCACCGTCATCGTGCCGGACGGCGGCGTCTCCGTCGCCGCGCTGCTCGGCCCGCTGATCATCGGGGTCACGATCAGCACCATCCTGCTGCTCCTGGTGGTCGGCCTGGCGCCGAGCGCCGCCGAGCTCGAGGCGCAGGAGAAGTTCAAGGGCTGGCAGGGGCGGCAGGAGGAGATCCAGCGCGCGGCGGCCGAGCCGCGGCGCAGGTCCCAGCTGCTCTGACAGCAAGTCCGTGAACCGTGATGTTCACAGGACGGAACACCCAGGGTTCGAAGAGATCACCCCATGAATTGGACATTTAGCCCGGATCTTTAGATGCATCCGGATGCATCTGTCCAATTGACTGTTGTCATAGGCCCTGCCTATGGCCAGGGTCGTGCCGATCGGACAGAAACAGTCCGCAGCGGATTCCGTATGTGCCCCACCGCACTGGAGAAAGCGACCATGATCGATCACTTCGCGCTGGGCTGGATCACGCCCATCCTCTCTTTCCTGCTCTCGTGCGCCGGGTGCGCCGTCGGCCTGACCTGCACAGCTCGCGCACGCACCTCCCACGGCCTGGCAAGCACTGTCTGGCTCGGTATCGGCGCCGTCTCCATCGGCGGCACCGGCATCTGGGTCATGCACTTCGTCGCCATGCTCGGGTTCCATGTGCGCGGCACCGAGACCCGTTACGACGTCCTCCTGACGATCGCCAGCGGGCTCATCGCCATCGTCGTCGTGGGCCTCGGCCTCTTCATCATCCGCGCGGCAGGCGTCGGCCCCCTCGCGCTGCTCGCGGGCGGCACGGTCACCGGCCTGGGTGTCGCCGTCATGCACTACCTCGGAATGCGCGCCGTGCACGTGGGCGTCGAGATCACCTACGCACCCGTCACCGTCATCCTGTCGGTGGCCATCGCCGTCGTCGCCGCGACCGCCGGACTCTGGCTCTCCGCGAAGGTACAGACCATCGGCGCCGGTATCGCGGCGACGCTCATCATGGGCATCGCCGTCTCCGGCATGCACTACACGGGCATGGCCGCCATGCAGGCAGAGGTGGTTCGCGGCACCATCGTCACGCCGGACGTCGGCGTGTCCGTCGCCGCACTCCTCGGCCCGCTGATCATCGGCGTCACCGTCAGCACGATCCTGCTGGTCCTGGTGGTCGGCCTGGCGCCCAGCGCCGAGGAGAGCGAGGCGCAGGAGAAGTTCCGGGACTGGCAGGCGCGGCAGGAGGAGATCCAGCGCGAGACGGCCGAGCCACGGCACAGGTCCCAGCTGCTCTGAGGACTGGTGCGGCGCCGGCGGGTCGCCGTCCCCCTGCGCACGAGGGAGACGGCGTCCGCTACTCCTTGACCGACCCTGCCGTCAGGCCCTCGACGATCCAGCGGCTGGCCAGGGCGAACAGGACCATGGTCGGCAGGATCGTGAGCACCGCGGCGGCCGACATGGGCCCCCAGGCGATGTTGAACGTCGAGATGAAGCCGTTCAGGGCGGCCGGGATCGTCTTGTTCGCGTCGGAGTTGATCAGCACCACCGACAGGAACAGCTCGTTCCAGCAGTTCACGAAGTTGAAGATGAACGCGGCGACGATCCCCGGTGCCATGACCGGCACGAGCACCCGGAACAGCGCGCCCAGCCGGGAGCACCCGTCGATCATCGCCGCCTCCTCCAACGCGTCGGGCATGTTCTCGAAGAACCCCCGCAGCATCACGGTGGAGAACGGGATGCACATCGCGACGTAGACGAGGGCGAGCCCCGGCTTCGTGTCGACCAGGCCGAGATCGGAGAGCATCGCGTACAGCGGCCCGAGCGCGATGAAGGCCGGGATCATCTGCGTCAGCAGGAACGCCACGAGCACCGCGCCCTTGCCCCGGAACTCGAACCGGGCCAGGACGTAGGCGCTGAGCAGCGCGATGAGCGTCGCGGTGGCCCCGGCGGTCAGGGCGACCACCAGCGAGTTGCCGATGAACGTGCCGAAGCTCGAGGTCGCGAACAGCTCCGTGTAGTTGCCGGTCGAGGGCTCGGACGGCCAGTACTCCAGCGGCCACCGGTTGATCGAGCCCGGCGACTTGAACGAGGTCACGACCACCCAGTAGAGCGGGAACAGGGTGATGACCAGCCACAGCGTGAGTCCCGTGACCCTGGCGACGCGCATCGTCATCGCTGGTTCACCCGCCTCATCGCCATCAGGTAGAAGGCGCAGAACACGAACAGGACGACCATCACGACGAGCCCGATGGCGCTGGCCAGGCCGTAGCTGCCCTGCTGCGTGAACTCGATCATCCACGTGGTGACGATGTGCGTCCGCCCGGCGGGTCCGCCGGCCGTCATCGCGTAGATGATCTCGGGCGAGTTGAACGTCCAGATCGCGCGGAGCAGCACGGTCAGCGCCAGCGTCGTCCAGATGTACGGGACGACGATGGAGAAGAGCCTGCGCACCGTGCCCGCACCGTCGATGGCGGCGGCCTCCAGGACCTCGTCGGGTACCGACTGGAGGGCCGCGAGGATCATGATCGCGAAGAACGTCACGCCGTACCAGACGTTGGCGACGATCACGGCGACCATGGCGAGCCGCGGCTCGGCGAGCCACGGCAGAGGCGCCTCGATGGCGCCCGACCTCATCAGCAGGTCGTTGACCACGCCGAACTCGGCGTTGAACATCCAGCGGAACAGCATGCCGACGAGGAAGCCCGACACCGCCCACGGGTAGAACACGAGCGCCTGGTAGAGCGCGCGGAAGCGGAACCGGCGCCACAGCCCCAGCGCGACGAGGAACCCGATCACGAGCTGCGGCACTATCGAGCCGACGACCCACACCACCGTGTTACCGGCGACCACGGGGAAGACCGGGTCGCCCAGGATCGTGGCGAAGTTCGCCAGACCCACCCAGGGCGTCGAGGTGAGGTCCCAGAGGTTCCAGTCCCGGAACGCCATCTGGACGCCCTGCAGCATCGGGAAGTACGTGAACCAGCAGACGAAGATGATCGCGGGGGTCAGGAACCCGAGGATCGTCAGCGCGTGCCGGCGACCGAAGGCCGTGCGGCGGCGGGTCGGGCGTGCGGTCCCGACCCGCGCCGGAGGGAGGGTGGTTGCTGTCACGTCACTGCTCCGCCGCGTACTTCTCGGTCCAGAACGTGTCCCACTCCCCGAGCAGCTCGCTCGTCGTCATGTCACCGAGCAGGACCGCCTGCACGTCCTGGTCCGCCTTCTGCTCCCACTCGGTCCACCAGCTCTCGCCGCGCGGCTGCACCACGTTGACGTAGGTGTCCGGGTCCTCGGTCATGGTGACGTAGCTCGTCCACGGGCCCTCGGAGTAGAAGGGGTCCTCACCGGCGCCGTCGATGATCGGCACGAGACTGTTCTCCTGGGCGAACCGGGTGGCGGGCTCCTCGCCCGAGAGGAACTCGACGAGCGCGACCGCCTCCTCCTGGTGCTCGCTCGCCTCGGCCACGCCCCAGCCCGCGGTCGCGAGCGGCTGCGCCGCCTTGCCCGTCGGACCGGTCAGCAGCGGAGCGGTGGACCACTGGTCCTGGGTGATCGTCGTCGACTCCGCCACCGTGGCGATGACCTCCGGGTCCTGCAGCAGGAACGCCGTCGACCCGTTGGTGAAGCCCTCCACCATCTCGGGGTAGCCCCACGACACGGCCGACGGCGGCGCCGCCTCCTCGAACAGGGAGAAGTAGGTGTCGACGGCGTCCTGCGCCTCGGGCGCCGCGAAGATCGTCGACCCGTCCTCGAGCAGGTACGCGTTCTCCACGTCGAGGTCGTCGATCGTGTACGCCTCGACGGCGGCGACGACGTTGCTGAACCCGTTCTGGCCGCCGCGGAACGCGTAGCCGTACGTGTTCTGGGCAGGGTCCTGGATCGCGGAGGCCTGTTCGAGCAGCTCCTCCCACGACGCCGGCGGTCCGTCGAAGCCGGCCTCCTCGACGAGGTCGGTGCGGTAGAACAGGGACAGCCCGTAGAAGCCGTAGGGCACGAAGTAGCGGGCGCCGTCCTGCGCGGTGACCGCCTGCGCGTTGTCGGTGAGGGCGTCCCAGCCGGCCCAGCCGGTGACGTCGTCCGACAGGTCGTAGAGCCAGCCGTTGTTGCTGAACGCCCCCACCGTGCTGTCGCGCACCTCGAGGACGTCGACACCCCGGCCCGACTGCAGCATCTGCTGCAGCTTCTGGTCCGCCTGGTCGGTGGGCGGGGAGACGAGGTCCACGGTGACGCCGGGGTTCTCCGCCTCGAACTCGTCCAGGAGCTCGCGGACGAGCGCCGTCCGGGCCGGGTTGGTGAGGCTCTCGACCATCTGCAGGCGGACTGTGCCGTCCTGCGCTGATCCGGCTCCGGTGCACGCGGTGAGCGCGAGCAGGCTGATCGTGGCCAGGCCCGCGGTGACGGCAGTTCGGGTGCGGTTCATGTGCGCACCTCTCCTTCTTCTCGTTCGACTGATGACTGTGGTGTGCCGCTGGGTCAGCGGCCTCGGCGCTCTTCGGCGAACGCCAGGATCTGGGGAACCGCCCGCTCGACGAACGCGTCGAAGTCGCGCGGCTCCGTGTACAGGTGCACCGAGAGGCGCAGGTAGCCGACCCCTGCGACGCTCGTGAAGGCTGACTCGACGCCGGCGAGGTCGAGCAGGCGCAGCCGCAGCTCGTCGGCGTCCGTGCGGTCCCGCCCGAGCCCCTCGGGCAGGCGCAGCAGGCGCATCGAGACCACGGGCATGGCGACGTCGGTCGCGACCGGGGCGTCCACGAAGGGCTGGAGGGCCGCGCCGATGACGGCGGCGCCGTGGTCCGCGAGCGCCGTCATGGTCGCGCGGGTCCGGGCCCAGCCGTGCTCGCGCTCGACGAGGTCGATGGCCCGGGGCGAGGCGATGTAGCCGGTCGTGTCCATGGTGCCCTGGGAGTCGAACCGCTCGGGGTAGCGGTCCTCGGCGCCCCAGGAGTCGATGAGCGGCCACAGGTCGTCCCGGTCGGCGGCCTGGGTGACGAGCAGGGCCGATCCGCGGGGCGCGCAGGCCCACTTGTGCAGGTTGCCGAACCACCAGTCCCCGCCGGCGACGGCGGCGGCGTTCTCGACGAGGCCCGGGGCGTGGGCGCCGTCCACGAGCACGCGGGCGCCGCGCTCATGGGCGAGCTCGGTGATCCGCGCGGTCGGGAGCAGGCGCGCGGTGGGCGAGGTGATCTGGTCGACGACGACGAGGCGCACGGCGTCGGTGAGCTCGGTCCGGAACCGTTCGACGACGTCGTCCGCCGTCGCGGCGAGCGGGAGCGCGACTGTCCGCACCCGGGCGCCGGAGCGGCGGGCGAGCCGGCGGGCGCCCATGGTGACCGCGCCGTAGCCGTGGTCGGTGACGAGGATCTCGTCGCCGGGCTCCAGCCGCAGGGAGTTGAGGACGACGGTCGCTGCCCCGGAGGCGTTCGGCACGAATGCCGTGTCCTCGGCGCGGGCGCCGACGAAGGGCGCGACCTCACGGCGGGCGGCGGCGATGAGCCCGGGCGCGCGGGGGAACCAGGCGACGGGGCTCAGGTCGGCCTGCCTGCGCAGCTCGTCCTGGTGGCGCACCACCTCCGTGGGCACCGCGCCGTAGGAGCCGTGGTTGAGGTGCACGACCGACCCGTCCAGCGGCCACGCCTCGCGCCGGTCCCCCGGACGCGAGCTGGACGGGCGCCGGAGCTGTGCGTATCTGGTCCATCAACACCTTCCCATCGATCTGTCGGACAACCATGGCAGGTCGGACCGGCCCGCACCAGGGATTCGCGGGAAATGACACAGATCTGTAGGACAGGTTTTACGGGCGTGAAATCTCCGCCGCACTGGCGGGGACCTGACATGCTGGTGGGATGCACGAGGTGAGCGCAGTCGAGACGGCCCTGCACGGGCTGCGTACCCTGATCGCCGACGGCTCGCTCCAGCCGGGCGACCGGATGCCGAGCGAGGGTGAGCTGAGCGAGCGGCTCGGCGTCTCGCGCGGCTCGATCCGCGAGGCGATCCGTACGCTCTCGGCTCTCGGCGTCGTCGAGACCCGGCGGGGTGCGGGTACCTACGTCGGCGAGCTGCGCGCCGCCGACATGATCCGCACGCTGTCGCTGACCGTCGGGCTGCTGCCGCTGGAGTCGATCCTCGAGCTGTACGAGCTGCGCCGTGTGCTGGAGGCGCACGCCGTCGCCCTCTCCGCCGCGCGCTGCGACGACGCGACGCTCGCCGGGCTCGGCGATCTCCTCGACCGGCTGGAGGCGAGCGAGGACGTCGACGAGCAGTCGGCGCTCGACCACGAGTTCCACATGGGCATCGCACGGCTCTGCGGCAACGAGTCGCTCGCGTCGATGGTGGCGGTGCTCAGGTCACGGTCGCGCGCCTACCCGGTCCTCACCCCGGAGACCAAGCGAGTCTCCGACGCGGGGCACCGGGCGATCCTGCGTGCGCTCGTGTCACGTGATCCCGTGGCCGCGTCGGTCGCGGCGGCGGCCCACGTCGCCCAGAGCGAGGTGTGGCTGCGCGAGCGTCGTCCGGCACCGGAGGCGATGGTGGGGCCGGAGGCGTGAGGCGCGCCCGGCGTCGGCAACGACGTCCGGGTGAGTGGTGTGGCTACACCGGGGCGCCGAGGAGTCGATCGATCGCATCCTGGGCGGTGACGTCCGGTCCGAGGACGATCTCGTGGTCGAGGCCGAGGCGGTCGTCCGGTGCCCACCACTGGGCCATCTCCTCGGGCGTGAAGTGCGTAGCCTGGGGCCGTCCGGCGTGCCGGCGCACGGTCTCCTCGAACGGCACGTCGAGGTAGCCGACCGCGCTCTCTCCCGCGTGGTCGGCGACGAGGCCACGGAGCATGTCGCCGTACCGAGCCTCGTGCATGATCCCTTCGACGACGACGCTGTACCCCGCGTCGAGGGCATGGCGGGCCGCGGCGTCGATGAGCGAGATGTTGAGGGCTCCTGGAGTGTCTTTCTCCCACAGCAGCGTGCGGCGCACGTAGTCCTGCTCGATGAGGGCGGTGCCGCGTCCCATCTGCTCGCGCAGCTTTCGGGCGATGGTGCTCTTGCCGGAACCGGAGGGGCCGCGCACGATCACCAGGCGGGTCCTGGGGCTACCGGTCAGGGCTCGCGAAGTCGGCGTCGGCACGCGGTCAGCGTAGTTGGGCGACCTGCTGAGCGTGCCGTGGGCGTCACGCTTCAGCTGTTGCCGGCAGGCGCCCGCGTCGCCCACGCCGGGACCGCCACCACCGAGGCCACGGTCAGCGAGTCCACTCCCCCGGACATCGGGATCCGGACCGTCATGTCGCACTCCGCGATCGCCCGGGCCTTCAGTCGGTCGCCCTCGGTACCGAGCGGCTCCAGCGGCCGGTTCTCCCAGCATGCGGGTGCGGCGCCCTCGCTCCTACTCCAGAAGGACGCGGACGTCCCACGGCCCCAGCTCGACCAGCGCGTCGGCCTCCAGTGGCTCGGCGGAGAAGAGGTCCGTGACGTCGGTCGGCAGCTGCACCGAGCAGGCCTCCCACGACCAGTTGTGCAGGACTCGCAGCCGACGGCCTGCGGCTGTCGTCGCTGAGGTCGCCGTGACCGAACCGGTCGTCAGGGAGCTCCAGGCGTCCCTGTCAGCTGGCACCGCCCAGGAGACCAACGCAGCCGCCAGCTCGGCGTTGGGCACGGTGCCGACGACGGTGACGCGCCCCAGCCCTGCCTCAGCGGTGGTGATCGCCGGGTACGGGCCGAACGCGGGGTGCTGATATCGGGCGAGGATCTGGACCGAGTCGTCCGAGACCCGCAAGTAGTCGACCCATGCTGTGCCGGCGGCAGCGTCGGGCAGCTCCAGTACGCCGTCGGAGCCCGTCACACGCACCGGTGTCGCCAGGTTGCTGAACTCCTGGTAGCTGACGCCGGCGGTGGCGGCGAGCCGCGCCGGCTTGACCTCCGTGCGTGCTCGGGCCTCGGTGTCCGCATATCCGGTGCGCGGTCCGAGCACCAGGTGCCCGCCCGCCTCGGCGTAGTCGCGCAACCAGTCGAGCAGCGCGTCGCCGGCAAGGTAGAGCGCCGGCACCAGCAGGACGGGCAGCTCGGCGGCGACCTCGGCCGGTTCACGCAGCCGCGTGCCGTCGCCCTGTTCGACCAGCTGGACGTCGTGAACGATGCGCACCGGCGCACCGGCCTCGAACGCTCCCCGGTAGAAGGCGTGCACTATCCGCTGGTAGCTGCCGGGGTCGGCGGAGCCGTCGTCGCGGGCGAGCGCCGGCTGACCCGCGAGGCCCCACATCGACTCGTTGGACCACAGCAGCCCCACGGTGGCGTCCGGGACGAGTCCGCTCAGGTGATCCTCGGCGGACTTGATCTCCGCACCCAGCGCGGCCAGCTGTTCGTAGGCCCGTCCGGGCCGCTGATCGTGCGGGAGGATCCCGACCCAGTACGTCTCGGTACCGAAGTGCAGTGTGTGCCAGTGCCAGTACTCGATCATTCGTGCGCCCCGGACGATCATCGCCCAGGCGGCCTGTCGCCACTGGCCGTCGAATGCGGGCGCGTTCATGGCCGGGCCGCCGATGGCCCCGGCATTCGTCTCGGTGACCAGGAACCGAGCCTGCTTCGAGGAGTACATCCGGTCCGCGCTGTGGAATATCGCCCAGGTCCCGCTCGTGGTCCAGCCCAGCGGGAGCTGTTCTGCGGCGGGGAGAGCGAGGCCGTCCTGCATCGCGTAGTAGGGATTGCCCGCGGTCACGTCCAGCGCCGCCGTCAGCTCCGGGTCCTGCACTCCTGGCCTGTCGTAGGCGATGCAGGTGGTCACGAACTTCTCGGCGCCTACGATCTCCCGGACGATCCCGGCCTGCCAGCCGATGAACTCGGTGACCAGCCGGGCCTGGAACCTCCGCCAGGCGAGGTCGTACTGCGGTTGGGCGTTGTTGTCCGGTCGCCAGAGATCCGCCCAGGTGGTGAGCCGATGCGACCAGTAGACGAGTCCCCACTCCCGGTTCAGGGTCTCGACGTCGCCGTACGTGCGGCGCAGGTCGTCGACGAAAGCCTGGAACACACCCTCGTTGTGCAGCAGCTCGAGACCGGGTTCGTTGTCCACCTGAAACCCGACCACCGCGGGATGGTCGTGGTAGCGCCCGACGACCGCTCGGATCACGCGCTCGGCGTGGAAGCGGTAGGCGGCGTGCGTCAGGTCCATCTCCTGCCGGGCACCCCAACCGATGCGCTCTCCGGTGCGTCGCTCCCCGGCGATCTCGGGATACTTGCGCGTCAACCACGGCGGTACGGCGTAGGTGGGCGTACCCAGCACGACGGCGATCCCTCGCGAGTGCGCGCCGTCCAGGACCGGCTGCAGCCAGTCGAGGTCGAACACCCCGTCCTCCGGCTCCCAGGTGGCCCACGTGGACTCACCCACCCGGATCACGCTGAACCCGGCTTCCTGCATGAGGTCGAGGTCCTGGTCGAGCCGGGGAGAAGGTTGGTACTCGTGGTAGTACGCGGCACCGAAGAGCACGCGGTCGTTCATGTCTGTCAAGGCAACGAGGTCCTCATCTGGAGGGGTGGGTAGGACGGGCGACGGCGCCCCCGCGCCGAGGAGGTCGCGGAGGCGGGGGCGCCGTCGCCGACAGTGCTAGGTGCCGCCGTTACGGGGTCTCGGTCGCGGCGACGGTCTCGCACCGCGGGTCGATACCGCCGAGGTTGGCGTTGAGCTCCGTGCGGTACTCGGGGGCGACACCCGACGCGCAGATGACCTCCCACGCAGCGCTGGGCCAGTTGTTCCCGCTGACCTTCACGTTGTCGATCAGCCGGTTGTTGCGCTCCGCGGCGTTCGGGATCTGAGCACCGCCGGAGTTGTACCAGTTCTCCTGCAGCGTGTTGTCGTTCGTGCCGTTGCCGGCGCTGTACGCGTTGGTGAACACCCACGGGTTCGAGCCGCTCAGGACGTTGTGCCGCGAGAGGATGTAGCGGCTGCCCTCGTCCAGATAGATGCCGACGCCGGAGACGTTGTACATGTAGTTGTCCTCGATCACCGTCCCCGGGCTCGCCGAGAGGTTGTAGATGTTGCCGGAGTCGGCGAAGTCGGGCTTGATGTCGCGCACGAGGTTGCCCGCGATCAGGTTGTCCTTGAGCGTCGTCGGCGTCTGGTAGAGCGGGTTGTGCTTGTAGTACCCGCGGCGGACGTACTCCTGGGAGCCGCCGGCGTCGTTGATCCCCCAGCCGAAACCGGTGTCGATCGCGTAGGGGAGGTTCGCGACCTCGTTGTGGACGATCTGCGCCCTGGTCACGTAGGTGCTGAGGATGCCGGAGTTGTCCTGGTACTCCACGGCGACGTGGCTGATGGTGTTGTTCGCGATGCGGATGTCCTGGTTCGTCATCCGGGGGTCGCCGGGGTGATGCGCGTCCGCCCGGAGCCCGCCCACGAACAGGGCGTGGCCACCGACATGGGTGAACACGTTGCCGTTCACGTCGATGTCGCTGGCGCCGAGCCCGATGCCGGTGAGCGTCGCGTTGTCGTCGTTGCCGATGCCGAGACCCGACGACCCGAGGTTACGGAAGGTGTTCCGCTCGAACGTGATGTGGTCGGCGGCGGACACCTGCACGGCGGAAGGCTCCTGGAACCAGGTGTTGCGCGTCCGCTCGTACGCCTCGCAGCCGCGGCTGCAGCTGGTGAAGGAGTCGGCGGGGCGGTAGTCGTACTCGCCCTTGAGGTAGCCCCCGTTCTGCTGGCTGACGTAACCCTCGTTCGAGGAGGGGCCGAGCCAGGAGGTCCCGGTGAAGGTGAGACCGCTGAACTCCAGGTTGGAGACGGGGGCGTCGTAGGTGCCGCCGACGCTGACGAGGGTCTCCACCCGCGGGAGCTCGATGTCGAGGTCCTGCGGGTTCACGCCGTCCGCGGGCTTGTAGTAGAGCTTCCCCGCGTCGGGGTCGACGTACCACTCCCCCGCCTTGTCCAGGAAGCTGAGCGAGTTCGCCAGGAACCACTTCGACTCGGCGAGCAGCGAGTACTGCACCGTGTCCCAGCCCCACGTGTTGTTGTCCCAGGCGGGCTGGGCCATCGTGATCGTGCTGCCCTCGATGCTCTGCACCGGGGAGTAGCGATCGGTGAAGTCGCCGAGCGACTCGAACTCGATCCGGTCCTGGTCCGGCAGGTCCGCCAGGTAGGCGAGGTCAGGATTGTCGATCGTCATCCCCGTCGGGGTGAGCGTCAGGTCGGTCAGCGCCAGGCTGGTCGAGGCCCGCGGCGCGGCGACGCCGTCGACGTAGAGCTGTCGGGTCTCGAAACCGGCCGGCGTGTCCGCGACGTAGATGTTCGCGGCCTCGTCGTACTTCTGCCAGCCCGAGAGCTGGGTCGAGCCCGAGATCTCGGGGTGCGCGCCCTCAGCAGCCGTCCAGCGCACGGTGTGCCCGTCCCGGCCGCCGTCCTGCGCACGGAACTCGAGCGGGCGGTCGATGCGGTAGGTGCCGTCGGCGAGGACGACGGTGACATCGCCCTTCCCCTTGGCGGCCGTGTGACGCACGACGCCCTGCACGTGCTCCAGCGAACACGGGTGCTGCTCCTGGCACTGACCGTGGTCGCGACCGTCGGGTGACGCGTAGTAGACCTTGTCCTTCTGCGGTGGTGCCGCCTGGGCGACCGATGCGCCCAGACTGCTCAGCAGCAGGGCTGCCACGCCGACAGATCCGGCAGCCGCTCGCCACCGGCCCTTCCTTCGAACAGAAACTTCCCGCGTGCGTGACATCAATGTCATGGCTGTTCGCTTCCGTGATGTTGAGCAGGGCTGCTTTGCCCCGGGCCTTACGGAATCATACGTATGACGTATGCGCAAGAGTCGCCGGTGCAGGAATCAGCACTGCTCGCAACGGGCCTATCTGGCGCCCTTCGCCCCTCGATGGTCAGCCGGCCGCCGGCGCGTCCAGGCGTCCACGATGTGCCAGAGCATGGTCGAAGCCGCCCGTTCGGGCGACCCGGCCTCAATGGCGGCAAAGATCTGTTCGTGCTCCTGGAGGGTCTGCTCGTGGAAGGTGGCGGGCACGTCGACCGAGTACCGGCTGCTCTCCCGCGCCCGCTCGAACAGCGACCGCGCGATGCTCTCCGCCAGGCGGTTGTGCGACAGCTCCATCACGGTCTCGTGGAAGGCGACGTCGGCCGCCAGGAAGCGGGGGACGTCGTCGAGGGACGCCCGCATCTCCTCCAGGGTGTCGCGCAGCGCCTCGAGCTCGGCGTGCGAGCGCGTGGCCGCCGTCTCCCGCGCCATCGCCGACTCCAGCTGCGACCTGACCACCGTGAGCTCGTCGAGGACGCCCAGCGAGCGATCGTGGGCGATCAGCGCCTCGAGCACCACACGGTCGAGCATGTTCCACGACCTGGTGGGCTGGACGACCGTGCCGCGGCCCTGGCTGACGGTCACGAGGCCCTTTTCCTCGAGCTTCTTGATCGACTCGCGCAGGACGGTCCGGCTGACGCCGAACTGCTGGCCGAGCGGCAGCTCGGGCGGGAGAGTGTCTCCGGGCTCCAGCTGACCGGACACGATCAGGTCGACGAGCGCTTCGACCACCACGATCCCCAGACGCTTGGCCGGCGTCCGCATGGGCAGCGAGAGCGCTCCGGTCATCTGGTCGTCAGCGCCATCGGGTTCCGTCATACGTGAACTATAACGAAGGAGGCTGAGCCAGCAGACGTGTGATGTATGCTGTTTTGGGCGCCATGGCGGCGCCGCTACCCGATGACGGGCCCGCGCCGAAGGACAGCAACTATGAAGATCACTGGCTTCCGCACGCTCACGACTGTCCAGGACTGGGGGCGCCCGGTGGGGGACGTCAACGGTTTCATCGACGACGGGATCACCGAGGTCCCCCTGGTCGTGATCGAGACCGACAGCGGGCTGGAGGGTGTCGGCGTGGGCTCGCACGCGGACCTGGACCGCCTCTTCCCCGCACTCGAGGGCCAGGACCCGCGGGCGACCTCCACCCTCCACGACCGCATGCTGGCGCACGTCTTCAAGAGCGGGCACGCGGGCGCCACGTTCGGCGGCGTCGGGGCGTTCGACATGGCGCTGTGGGACCTGAAGGCCAAGATGGCCGAGGAGCCGCTCTGGCGCACGCTCGGTGCCGCCGACCGCTTCGTCCCCGCCTACGCCTCGGCCCTCGAGGTCGCCGTGCCGGACGAGGACCTCGGGGCGCTGCTCCAGGGCTGGGTCGACCGGGGCTTCACCAGCGTCAAGCTCAAGGGCGGCCTCGACCTCGACCGGGACGCCGCGCGGCTCCGCCTGGTCCGGGACCTGTTCCGCCAGAACACGCCGCGACCGGCGCTCATGCTCGACGCGAACGAGTCGTGGAGCCGCAAGCAGGCCGTCCGTCACATCAGCGAGCTGGAGCGCGAGTTCGACCTGACGTGGGTCGAGGAGCCGCTGCGCCGCTGGGACGCCGAAGGGATGGCGATGCTGACGCGCTCGGTCCGCGCGGCCGTCGCGACCGGTGAGAACCTGACGGGCCTCGAGCAGCTGCGGCCCCTGCTGGACGCCGGCGCGGTCGACATCGTGCAGGTGGGCAGCATGTGGGGCGTGACGCACTTCCTCCGCGTCGCGTTCGTGGCCCATGCGCACGACCTGCCCGTCAGCCCGGTCGGCTCGCTCGCCAGCCCGGTGTGGCACGCGGCCGCTGCCGTCCCCAACCATCTGGCGCTCGAGGTGCAGAGCCTGACCGACCCCGTGGGCCTGCACACCGACCACGAGGTGGCCGACGGCGGCGTCGTCCTCGGCGACGAGCCAGGCAATGGCCTCTTGATCGACGAGCACGCCATCTCCGAGGCTCACGGCCGTGCGGGATGGTCCAGGGCGTCCGGGCCGCACGTCCGACCGGCACGCGCCGGTCTGCGGCTCGTCGCGGAGGAAGCCTCGGGCCGCCTGTCGTCCGAGGGCCGCTGAGCCCGGCCGCTGAGCCCGAAAGAGCCCCCGGATGCCGGGTGGTGCGCCTCGCACCACCCGGCATCCGGGGGCCTTCGTCATCTCCGCCGGGCTTCCTCAGCGGCTCATCAGGGAAGTGCTACGGCTCCCGGGTCCAGCAGGCCCGACTCCACCAGCTCCGACCAGAGCTCGGCCGGCACACCCTTGTCGTGCCGGTCGAGGTTCGCGTCGATCTGTGCCGCATTGCGCGCACCGAGCGCCACCGCGGCGACGGCGGGGTGCAGCAGCGGCAGCTCGACGGCAGCGGCGGGCAACGTCGTCCCGTGCCGTTCGCACACCTCGGCGAGCCGGCGAGCACGCGCGAGCATGTCCGCCGGCGCCGGCCCGTACTCGTACCTGGCGTCGTCGGGGGGCCAGGGCCTGCTGAGCAGACCCGAGTTGAACACGGCGGCGACGACCACGGCGACGCCCCCGGCCCGAGCGGGCTCGAGCGCCGACCGCAGCCCGCTCTGCTCGAGGAGCGTGTACCGCCCCGCCACCATCACGACGTCGGCGAGCCCGGGCGTGAACAGCCCCGGCACCTTGTGCGGAGCGTTGGTGCCGACGCCGACGGCGCGCACGACTCCCTCCGCACGCAGATCAGCGAGGGCCTCGAGCGCCTGGCGGCCCGACTCCGGCGCGTGCTGGTCCGGGTCGTGGGCATAGGCGATGTCGACGTGGTCCAGCCCGAGACGCTCCAGCGAGGCCTCGATCGACCGCCGCACGCCGTCGCGGCTGAAGTCCCACACGCGGTGCACGTCGCCGGGGACGAGGAAGCCGTCGTCGTCCAGGGGGGTCGGGCTGGGGTTCGGCTCGAGCCGCCGCCCCACCTTCGTCGAGACGACGAACTCCGCACGGGGACGGCCCTTCAGCGCGGCTCCCAGCCGGCGTTCCGACAGCCCGAGACCGTAGTGCGGCGCCGTGTCGAAGTACCGGATGCCGCGCTCCCACGCGCGGTCGACCGTCGCAGTAGCCTCCTCGTCCGTCATGGCGCGGCCGAGGTTGCCGAGCGTCGCGGCCCCGAACCCGAGCTCGGTCAGCCGCAGCCCCGTGGCCCCGATGGGGCGCGATGGCAAAGGGGTCATCGTGAGATCCCGTAGATTCGGGCGGCGTTCTGCCCGTCGATGGCGGCCTTGTCGGGCGCCGAGAGGTGGTCGGTGAGGTTCAGGTAGGCCTGCAGCCACGCCCCGTAGCCCCCTTCGAGCTCCGCGAGGGGCCAGTCCGAGCCGAACAGCAGGCGGCCGGGGCCGAACGTGCGCAGCGCGTGGTCGATGACCGGGCGCAGTCGTGCGGCGGTCCATCGGCCGGGCTCGTCCTCCGTCACCAGCCCCGACACCTTGGCGACGACGTTCGGCCGGTCCGCGAGCAGGGCGAGGTCCCGGGCCCAGTCGACGAGCTCCGTGCTCCGCAGCGGCACCTTCCCGAGATGGTCCAGGACGAACGTCGTCCGCGGGTGGTCGCGCACGACGTCGGCGGCCTGCGCCAGCTGACGATGGCCCACCAGGATGTCGAACGTGAGCCCGAGCGGAGCCAGCGCCTCCAGCCCGCGCCCGACGTCGTCGCGGGAGAGCCAACGCTCGTCGTCCTCCTCGAACGTGACGTGCCGGATGCCGACGAGCTTGTCGCCCCCTGGCCCCGCCCGCAGCGTGGCGACCTGCGCGGGCACGTCACCGGTGAGGTCGACCCAGCCGACCACGCCGGCCACGGCGTCCAGCTCGCGGGTGTCGGCCAGCAGGTCGGCCGTCTCCTCGATCTCGTTGACGGCTTGGACGACGATGCATCCATCGACACCGCTGCGGTCCAGCTCGTCCACCGCCGACGCCGGGGGGAAGTCCTTGTCGATGCCCGCCATCGTCTCGGGGTCGATCCAGGGCTGCGGGTGCTTCGCGCGCTCCCACACGTGCAGGTGGGCGTCCAGGGTCTGCCTCATTCCTTTGTCCCCCCGGCCGTCAGGCCCGCGACGAGGAACCGCTGGGAGAACAGGAAGATCAGCAGCACCGGGGTGACCGAGACCAGGGTCGCCACCGCCAGCACCGGCAGCTCGATCGTGCTCATCCCGGCAGACGTCGGGTTGAAGGCCGGCACGTTGCTGAGCATCTCGGTGAGGCCCACCTGGATGGGTGCCGCCGGTCCGGGCACAGTCAGGAACGGCAGGAAGAAGTTGTTCCAGTTGGCCACGAAGCTGAAGAACCCCACCAGCGCGATCACCGGCAGCGCGAGCGGCATCGCGATCCTGCGGAACACCGCAACTTCCCCGCAGCCGTCGATCCGCGCGGCGTCGAGCAGGTCGCGAGGGACGCTCGTGGAGAAGTAGATGTACGTCAGGTACACCCCGAACGGGTAGAACGAGAACGGCAGGATCGCGGCGAGAGGAGTCCCGATCAGGCTGACGGCGGAGAGCTCGAGGAAGACCGGGAGCACCAGCGCGGTGTTGGGGATCAGCATCACGACCAGGGTCGTCGTCAGGAGCACCTTCCGTCCCCGGAAGTCGCCGAGGGCGAGGGCGTAGCCGGCCGGGATCGTGGTCACCAGGGTGATCGCGAGGGCGGCCAGCGAGTAGTACGCGGAGTTCCCGAGCCAGCGCAGGATGATGCCGTCCTGGAAGTGGACCAGCGCGTTCCAGTTGGCGGCGAGGTCCCCGAGGGTTCCCGGCACGAACGGCCCTGTGGTGATCAGGTCGTGCGGCGACTTCCCGGAGGCGATCAGCAGCCACACCATGGGCACGACGAAGAAGAGAAGGAAGAAGACCGTGACGACGACGGCGAACGCGCGTCCGAGCCAGTCCCTCGGACTGAGATCGTGGCGGGGTCGCGTGCTCGTGCTAATCGCGCTCAAAGAGGCCTCCTCGGATGACGAAGAACGTGCTCAGGCCGAGCGACACCACCAGCAGGATGACGGCGATGGCTGACGAGCCGTTGAGATCTTGCTGCTTGAACGCGTACAGGTAGGTGAGCTGGTTCAGCGACCAGTCCGAAGGTACGACCGCGTGGCTGGCCTGGGAGAGCACCCGCGGCTCCACGAACAGCTGCGCACCACCCGCCAGGGACATGACGGCCATGTAGGAGATCCACTTGCGCAGCATCGGCAGCTGGATGTGCAAGGCGGTGCGCACCACACCTGCCCCGTCCATGCGCGCGGCCTCCAGCACCTCGTTCGGGATGCTGTTGAGCGCGCCGTACATGACGACGATCCAGCCACCGGCCCCTGTCCAGAACGCGATGATCGCGAAGACGACCGGCAGGTTGGCCGGCGAGACCGTCTGGACGAACGTCTCGAACCCGAAGGCGCGCAGCACGGCCGATACCGGGCTCACGGAGGGGTTGAGCACGAACAACCACAGCACCACGGACGATGCTCCGGCCAGCGCCCCTGGGATGTAGTAGACGAACCGGATGCTCGAGCTGAGCCAGCGCCGCCCGATGCCGTGGACCAGCAGCGCCAGGAGCGTGACGAGCACCAGCAGGGCGACCAGCCAGACCAGCAGGAAAGCGCCCACGTGGAGGACGGCGGGCCAGAACCTGAAGTCGCCCACCACCCGCGTGAAGTTCGCGATCCCGGCGAACCGCCCGTCGCCGTCCAGGAACGCGATGAACACGGCGTACAGCGTGGGCAGCACTCCGAACGCGAGGGCAAGCAGGGTGTAGCCGGAGACGAAGACGTAGCTGACCCGCGACCACCGTCCGGTGACGGTCCTCCGCTTGCTCGGCGGGCGCCGTCGCCGGCCCCCGCGAGGGGAGCCGGCGGCGGCGTCGGTCAGCGAGAGCTGGGCTGATGACGTGGTCACTTGATCGCGTACCCGTTCACCTGGGCCTCGTTCTCGATGGCCTTCTCCCACTCCGGCAGGAGGTCGACGAGGCTCTCACCGGCCGCCAGCTTCGGCGTGACCGTCTTGGCCCAGACCGCCTCCTGGCTGAATCGCGGGTAACCCCAGCCGTCCCAGATCTGGGTCGACGCCGTCGAGACGTTCTCCGCGAAGTCGCCGGCGAAGAAGCCGGCCTCGGCCTGCTTGGCGAGCCACTTGTCGGACGCGTCCTGGTACGCCGGCAGCCCGGACGCCAGGTCCACCTGGTAGCGCTCGTCGCTCGTGACGAACTCGAGGAACTTCTTGGCGGCCTCCAGGTTCGTGGAGTGCTGCGAGATGAACCACGTCCCGCCGCCGACGTTGCCGGCGACCGCGTCCTCACCCTCCCACGCGAGAGGCAGCCCCGCGGCGATCGTGCCGGGCTTGGCGTTGAGGGAGTCCGGGTTGCTGAAGAGCGCGCCCGAGTACCAGACGGGTCCGGGAAGCATCAGGACCTTGCCGGTGTACTTCTGCACGAACTCCGGGCTGAAGACGTTCTCCTGCGCGAGGACGCCCGCATCGAGCAGGTCGTCGATGATCGCTGCCATGTCCTGCGCGTACGGGTCGGACGCGTCGGAGCTGAGGGTGTTGGCGTCCACCACGGTGTTCACCGGAGCCTTGGCACCCCAGAAGTAGATCTCCTCGGCGAACGCGTCACCGACACCACCGATGATGTAGCCGGGGTGCTCGGCCGCGACCTTCTCGCCCAGCTCCTGGTACTCCTCCCACGTCGTGGGCACCGTGTAGCCGAACTCGTCCATGAGGCTCTGGTCGTACCACGTCACGGTCGGCGCGAGGTCGTTGCGCAGGCCGTAGACCGTGTCGTCCACGGTGAGCGGCGCGAGGGCTCCCTCGGTGAACCCGTCCAGGAACGACTGCTCGAAGTAGCCCTTGTTGAGCGGCGCGGCAAAGGGCTCGTCCCCCTGGCTGGCCCAGGCCGCGTCGTTGTTCTGCGTCGAGAACACGACGTCGGGCCAACCACTCCCGGCCTGGTTGAAGGCCTGGACCTTGGTCTGGAACGAGCCCGAGCCGTCGGCCCCGCCGTCGTACGTCTCCACCGTGATCGGGATCTCGGGATAGGCCGCCTTGAAGGCGTCCGCGGCAGGCTGCCGTGAGGCGTCGACCCAGACGGTGATGGGGGCGTCCGCCTCCTGCTCGACGATCGGGAACCCGTACTTCGAGTCCGGCTCCTCGGCCGTCGACGCACCGGGTGTGCAGGCGGCCAGGGCGAGCATCGATGCGCCGAGCACCGTGGCCAGCGCGACCGACCTCGTCGGGATCCTTGTCGACCACGCGCGAGTGTGCGGTGTAGTCATGGCTCTGTTCCTTCTTCCTCGGAGAAACACTCAGCACCGCACTGGCGGCGCCTCGTTGAAGTAGATCATACATGTTACGTTTCCTCCAAGTCCCGTTACCCTTCGGGTGTAGCGCACCGCTGCGCCACCCGACCGCCCAGGAGGCACCAGTGCCCAGAACAGAACAGCCCCGCGTCGAGAACGCGGATCACCCCATCGCCGGAGCCGGCTCCGTGTCGCGCACGAGCGCGCGGCCGCAGACGCCGGCAGGCGTGGAGGTGCTCGCGCCGGGGGCACCGGGCGCGCCGGTGGTGCTGATCACCGAGTGCGACCACGACACCTTCGACGCGGAGATCGCCGTCGCACGGCAGGCCGGGGTGGAGCTGCGCCTGGCGCAGGCGCACACGACGGAGGAGCTCGTAGCCGCGGCCGCCGGTGCCGCCGGCCTGGTGGTGCAGTACGCCGAGATCAGCGCTGCGGTGCTGGACGCCCTGCCAGGGCTCCAGGTGGTCTCCCGGTACGGGGTGGGAGTCGACTCGGTCGACGTCGCCGCGGCCGCCGCGCGGGGCGTCACGGTGTGCAACGTGCCCGACTACGGCACGGAGGCCGTCTCCGACCACGCGATCACGCTGGCGCTGACCGCGTCCCGGGGCGTCGCCCGGCTGGACCGCGGTGTCCGGGCGGGACGGTTCGACCTTCAGGCGGTGCGGCCGGTGGGCCAGGTCCGCGGATCGGTGTTCGGGGTCATCGGCGTGGGCCGCATCGGGCACGCGACGGCGCTCAAGGCACGCGGGCTGGGATACGAGGTGCTCGGGTTCGACGTGCTCGCGCCCGATGCCGACGGCGAGGTGCACGGTGTGCCCGTGGCGCCCCTCGACGAGGTGCTGCGCCGGGCCGACGTCGTGTCGCTGCACACCCCGTTGACAGCGGCGACCCACCACCTGGTCGGGCGCCGGGAGCTGGCGCTGATGAAGCCCACGGCGGTCCTGGTCAACACCAGCCGCGGCGGCGTCGTCGACACCGACGCCCTCGTCGCGGCGCTGGGCGAGGGCCGCCTGCGGGCGGCCGGGATCGACGTCCACGAGGAGGAGCCCGTACCGGTGGGGCATCCGCTGACCCGACTCGAGAACGTGACGCTCACGCCCCATCTGGCCTGGTACACGGAGGAGTCCTACACCGAGCTCAAGCGCCGCACCGTCGAGAACGCGGTGGAGGCGATCGCCGGGCGGGTGCCCCGCAACGTGGTGACGGAGGAGGCCCGATGACGACGTCGATGCAGGCCGCGGTGTGGCAGGGACCGGACGCGATCACGGTCGAGCAGGTCCCCGTACCCGAGGTGCCGGCCGGATGGGCGCTGGTCGAGGTCGAGTACACGGGCATCTGCGGCACCGACCTGTCGATCCTGCACGGCACCCACCCGCGCGCGCAGGCAGGGATCGTGCCAGGGCACGAGATCGTCGGCGTGGTCGCCGACGGCGGGACCACGGGGCTCGCCGTGGGTGACCGGGTGGTGGCCGAGCCCCTCATCTCCTGCGGGCACTGCTTGGCGTGCCGCTCGGGCAGCACGCACGTGTGCCGCAACCTCGAGCTGTACGGCATCGACGTGCCCGGCTCTCTGGCCGACTACGTGGCCCTGCCTGCCTCGGCGCTGCACGTCGTCCCGGCGGGTGTGCCGGCGCGGCTGGCCGCGCTGGTCGAGCCGCTGGCCGTGGCGGTGCACGCCGTCGCCCGCTCGGGCCTGCGGGCGGGTGACACCGTGGCGGTGCTCGGCGGCGGCCCGATCGGGGTGCTGACCGCGCTCGTCGCAGCGCACGCGGGCGCCGGGCGCGTGGTCGTCGGGGAGCCGCGCACCTGGCGGCGGGAGGTGATCGCCGGGCTGGGCCTCGACGTGGTGCCGGACGGCGTGGACGCCGCCGCCCACCTCGCCTCCCTGACTGCCGGCGAGGGCGCCGACGTCACGTTCGACACCGCGGGACACCCCGCGGTGGCCGCTCAGCTGCCCGGCGTGACCCGCGTGCTGGGCCGCGTCGTGATCGTGGGCGTGCACAAGCAGCCCGCCCCTGTCGACCTGCAGGCGATCTGCTTCAAGGAGCAGACGCTCGTGGGGGTACGCGTGTACACCCACGAGGACGTCGCGCAGGCGGTGAGCCTGGTCGCGTCCGGAGAGCTCGGGCTCGAGCGGCTCCCCGTCGCCGAGTTCGCGCTGGAGGATGTGGCCGCGGCGTTCGAGTCCGCGGCGGCAGGACAGGACAACCTCAAGGTGCTGGTGCGTTCGGGCGGTGCACGATGAGCGCCGCGGCACCGTTCTCGCTGGCCGGGAGGACCGCCGTCGTGACAGGCGGCGGACGCGGCCTCGGCGCCGGCATCACCGCCGCGCTGCTGGAGGCCGGAGCGGATGTCGTCGTGCTGGCCCGCCGCGACCTGCCGCAGGATCTGACGGAGACGGCCGACGCCCTGGGACGCACGGTCGAGCTGGTGTCCGTCGACCTGGCCGACCGCGAGGCCGTCGACGAGGCGGCCGACGACGTGCTGGCCCGCCACCAGGTCGACGTGCTGGTCAACAACGCGGGTGTGCAGGACCGATTTCCGGCAGCCGAGTTCCCGCTCGACGCGTTCGACCGCGTGCTCGACGTCAACCTGCGCGCGGTGTTCCAGCTCGCGCAGCGGTTCGGTCGCCCGATGCTGGAGCGTGGGGACGGCGCGATCATCAACCTCGCCTCGCTCCTCAGCTTCCAGGGTGGCCTGAACGTCGCCGCCTACGCCGCGTCGAAGGGTGCGGTGGCCCAGCTGACCAAGGCCTTGGCCAACGAATGGGCCGGGCAAGGCGTGCGCGTCAACGCGGTGGCACCGGGCTACATGACCACCGAGATGAACGAGGCCCTGCTCGCGGACCCGGTGCGGCTCGAGCAGCTCTCGACCCGGATCCCCGCGGGCCGATGGGGCACACCGGCGGACATCGGGAACGTCGTGGTGTTTCTCGCCTCGGCCGCCGCCGGGTACGTGCACGGGCAGGTGCTCGCTGTCGACGGTGGGTGGATGGGACGCTGACCGCCTGTCCCCCGCGACCATCGGAGTGCCACCCCGTCGCGTCGCGGTCACTGACGTATGGCGACAAACGCAACTAGGCGCTCGGCTGGGGTTTCCCGGCCGAGCGCCTTGCTTAGGCCCGTGGCACGCGGGGTCATGACTCGGCGCCATCGCTCCGTTGCTCTCCGCTCGACGGCTGGGCAGCCCGACTCGCGGTGCCCGCGTGCGAAGTCCCGTAGAACGATCAGTCCGCGCTCCGCGTGCGCTGGTAGTGGCGCCTCGCCTTGAACCGGTTGCCGCAGAGCGCCATCGAGCACCACCGAGCGGTGTTCGCGTTGCTGCGGTCGTGCAGGAAGCGGCCCGGCGGGCACTTCCTCCTCGAGTCGCACCTCGACGAGGCCGCCGCACTGATCCGCGACTTCCTCGCGGCGACCCTCACCCGCTGAGCAGGGGCCCGGTGTGAGGCCGGGCGTGCGGCGGATCCTCAGGTGCGCAGGTGGGAGGCGCCGTTGAGGTCGAGGATCGCCCCTGACGCCCAGGCGGCCTCGGGCGAGGTCAGGTACAGCACCGCGTGCGCGACCTCCTCCGGCGTCCCCACCCGCCCGAACGGGCTCTCCGAGCGCACGGAGTCACCCGTGGGGCCTGCCAGCTTCTCGGCCTGGCGTTCGGAGCTGACGAATCCTGGAGCGACCGACGCCACCGCGATGCCGTGCGGCGCGAGGGCGACCGCCATCGACTGCCCGAAAGCATGCAGCGCGGCCTTCGCCGCCCCGTACGCGGGAAATTCCGGCTCACCACGGAAGGCACCCCGGGAGCCGATGTTCACGATGACCCCCGCGGAGCCCCTGGCGATGAGCTGGCGCACCACGAGGTATGTCACGTTCGCCGCCGCGATGAGGTCGACATCGATCATCTCCCGCCAGCTTCGCTGCCAGTCCTCGTAGCTCACGGTCGCAATGGGGTGATGGTGACGCGCGCTGGGCGCGAGCGCCGCGTTGTTGACGAGGACGTCGATCCCTCCGAGCGCCTGTGCCGCCGCCGTCACGATGGCCTCGGCGCCCTCCGGCCGGCTCAGGTCTCCACCCACGACCGTATGACCTGTGCCGGCCAGCAGTTCGAGAGTCTGCTCAGCGGCCGTGCGATCGGAGCCGTAGTGGACGGCGACCCGATCACCACGACCGGCAAGAGCCACCGCGATCGCACGCCCGATCCCTCGGGAGGCGCCAGTCACCAGAACGTTCGCCATCAGCCCACCTTCCGTGAACCCACCCGGGCGGCCCAGGCGGGTGGACCAGTATCAAAACACTGATCAGTCGGTGCCACGGCACCACTACCTGGTCGCCCGGAACGGGACCTTCACTGATCGCCGGCCGGCACGCGGGTGGCCCACGCAGCGACCGCCACCGCCGAGGCCACGTTCAGGGAGTCCACTCCCCCGGACATCGGGATCCGGACCGTCATGTCGCACTCGGCGATCGTCCGGGCCTTCAGTCCGTCGCCCTCGGTACCGAGAACCAGCGCGAGCTTCTCAGGCGGATCTGCCACCAGGTCGTCCAGCGAGATCGAGTCGTCCTCCAGCGCGAGCGCCGCCACCTCGAAGCCGTGCTCGTGCAAGGTCTGGATCCCGCTGGGCCAGGGATCGATCCGCGTCCACGGGATCTGGAAGACGGTCCCCATGGAGACCCGGACGGCTCGGCGGTACAGCGGGTCCGCACAGCTCGGCGTGAATAGCACGACGTCGACCCCGAGGGCCGCGCACGCGCGCATCCCGGCACCGACGTTCGTGTGGTCGACGATGTCCTCGAAGATCACCACGCGCCGCGCCCCCGCTCCCCCGCGCGCACCGGCGAGCACCTCGTGCACCCCGGGCAGCGGCGGCCGGTGCATGGCCGCCATCGCGCCGCGGTGCAGGTTGAAGCCGGTGATCTCCTTGAGCAGCGGCTCCTCGGCGACGAAGACGGGCGCGCCGGTCTCGGCGATCAGGTCGCTCATCGAGTCCAGCCACTTCGGCGCCATGAGGAACGACCGCGGCCGGTGCCCGGCAGCCAGCGCCCGCCGGATCACCGTCGAGCTCTCGGCGATGTACAGCCCCTTGGCCGGCTCGTGCTTGGAGCGCAGGACGACGTCCGTGAGGCTGTTGTAGTCGGCGAGGCGCTCGTCGGCGGGGTCGTCGATGCGGACGACGTCGAGGGTGGTCACCCGTGCATTCTCCCTGACCGGCGAGCCCTTGTCGGGCCGGGTCCGGTCCGCCCGTCGGATCCGGCCGTCAGATCCGGCCGTCAGATCCGCCCGCGGACGGGCGTGCGCTCGACCGGGTCGCCGCCGTCGGGCATCACCATCTCGGCACGCACGCCGAGCAGACGCACCTCCCGGCCCGGCTCCATGCCTTCCGCGAGGGCGAGGACGGCGGTGGTCAGGTCGTCGAGCGACCGCGTCGGCGCCGGGAGCTTCTTCGAGTAGCTCTGCGTGAAGAAGGGCGCGTAACGCACCTTGAGGCCCATCCGGAAGACGGGCCGGTCCTCGGCCACCGTGTCGGCGTGCACCTGCGTGACGAGCTCTCGCAGGGCCGCCTCCACCTGCTCGGGCGTGGTGAGGTTCTGCTGGTAGGTGGTCTCGCGGCTGTGCCCGCGCGCGACCCAGGGCGCGTCGTCGACGACGGCGGAGCCGTGCCCGCGACCGAGGTCGCCGTACCAGGCGCCCATGCGGGGCCCGAACTCGCCGACCAGCACGTCGCCGTCGGCCGCGGCGAGCTCCGCCACGGTCGTGACGCCGTGTGCGGCGAGGCGCTTGGACACCTTGGAGCCGACGCCCCACAGGTCGATGGTGAGCCGCTCCCCCATCACCTCGAACCAGTTCTCCGCGGTGAGGCGGAAGACGCCCGCGGGCTTGCCGAAGCCGGTGGCGATCTTCGCGCGGATCTTGTTGTCGCCGATGCCGACCGAGGTGTGCAGCTCTGTGGCGGCGAGGACCGCCTCCTGCACCCGGTGGGCGACCGCCTCCGGATCGTCGGCGTCGCAGCCAAGGAACGCCTCGTCCCAGCCGAGCACCTCCACCACCAGGCCGAGCCCGCGCAGCGTGTCCATCACGTGCCCGGACGCCTCGAGATAGGCCTCCTGGTCGACGGGCAGGATGATCGCGTCCGGGACCTTGCGGGCGGCGATCCGCAGCGGCATGCCGGACCCGACGCCGAACTTCCGCGCCTCGTACGACGCGGTGGAGACCACCGCCCGCTCGGTCGGGTCACCGCGCCCGCCCACGATCACCGGCTTTCCGGCGAGCTCCGGGCGCCGCAGCAGCTCGACCGCGACCAGGAACTGGTCGAGGTCGACGTGCAACACCCAGCGGAAGGCGTGCGGGCCCATGGCACGAGTCTCCCGGGGCGTTCTCGTGCTGTCACCCGTTCCGACACGCGGTACCGACACCCGGTTCCGACACCCGGTTCCGACACCGGCCCGGAATGCGGTCGGAACGCGCCTGAAACATGGCTGGAACGCGGGTTGCGCGCGGGAAGACCGTGGCATGCCGTTATCGTCCCGTTATCTCTGAGAGCGAAATCCTCTCCGCTTCCCCCGAGCCCCAAGACTCCATATGCTCCGGGCAAGGAAAGTTCGTCCCGCTCGTGAGGAGAGTTGCGATGAGAACTACCCGAACTGCCCGGTCATCCCGTGCACGCCGCAGCAAGGAACACAGTCCGCACCCCGCGTTGCCCCAGTCCTACGCTGCGATGATCGAGCGGACGCCGTCGCTGGACGACGCGCAGCTCGAGTCTCTCCTCGAGCGAGCAGTCGCCGGAGCAGACGCCGCACGCACCCTCCACTCCACAGCGGTCTCCCCCAGCTTCCGCATGCAGCTCGAAGCGCGGGTCAAGGACGGGCAATACGCGAAGGAGCGTCTCGTCCTCGCCCACCTGCGTCTCGTCCCGGCCGTCGCGGGCACCTACTCGGGCCGCCTGCCGTTCATGGACCTCGTGCAGGAGGGCAACGTCGGCCTGGTTCGCGCCGCCGACTCGTACGACCCCGCGCACGGCACGTTCGCCGCCTACGCGACCCGCTGGGTACGCCGCTCGATCGTGCGCGCGGTTGCCGCCGCCGAGCACGCCGAGTCGCCGGGCGAGAGCGGACCCACCCCCGAGCAGACGATGCTGCGCCGCCGTGTCCGGCAGGCCCTGCGGCATCTCGACGCCGTGGAGGCCCGGGTCCTGGAGATGCGTTTCGGTCTCCTCGACGGCACCACGCGGACCCTCGACGAGATCGGCCGCCGCCTCGGCGTGACCAAGGAGCGCGTCGCTCAGATCCTCGAGAGCGCACTGGCCAGGCTGCGCGACGTCGTCAGCCCGGTTCCCCTCGCCGCGTGACCGCCGGCTGGGCACCCGAAGGCCCAGCCGGCGTCAGCCGAGAGACGACTTCGTCCAGCGCCAGGTGGTACGCCCACGACGACTGGTAGCCCGAGTGGGCGGCCACGGCGAAGAGATAGGCCGACCGGTCCATCTCCTCCGCCCCGCGGTCCACCTCGTTCGACCCGTAACCCACCACGGGGAAGCCCATGAAGTCGGTGCGCCGCCACAGGTTCACCCACGCGGGCTTCGCACCGCAGGTCAGCAGTGACATCAGCGTGACCTGTTCCCCCGAACCGGGCTCGGGGCGCTCCGGCGTCAACGGCGCCGCCGGGACCGCCCCGGGTCCGGAACCCACCGGCACCCGCGCGGCCTGCACCTGCCCGCCCCACGGATCCGCCGACCAGGCGGGCCCGGTGCACGGCGGCGTGCCGGTCGTCGTCGGGCCCAGGAGGTTGGGGAAGAACCGCCCGAAGAACGGGCGCAGCTGCGTGCCGTAGGTCAGCAGGCCGAGGCGGCCGTCGACCGTGTCGGGCACCGGGTTGCCCGCGCGGATCATGATCACGGCCGTGGCCAGCGCGGCACCGATCGAGTGCGCGGACAGCACCACGCGCCGGGTCGGGGCCACCCGCTCGCGCTCGGCGTCGTCGGCGATGTCGGCGCCCGTGAGCCAGGCGTCCACCCGCGAGCGCACCTCGGGCACCGCGCGCTCGGCGTAGCTCGGCGGGCCGAACGGGTGGGCGCTGCGCGGCAGGAAGCACATCAGGTCCCACACCAGGCCCCACGGACGCGACGGTCCGCCGCCCGTGGTGCCCGCCAGGGCGCTGGCCACCAGGGTCGCCGCGAGCACGCCCAGGGCCGGCATCGCCAGGCCGGACAGCCACAGCGGCGTCTGGTAGGTGCCCGTGTCGCTGTGCTGGGTGATCAGCGGGACGTGCGCCAGCAGGGCCGCGACGTAGCACGCCGCGGCGAGCGCGCCCCCGGCCAGCTCCGCCCGGTGCGACATCGCGGCGACCTTCCGGCCGCGCAGCACCCGCTCCAGGACGGGGTTCGGGCCGCCGTCGGAGTCCGGGGCGTCGGCGACCGCGCGCCAGGCCGGGACCGCGGGACCGTACGGCAGGCCCGCGGTGCGCGGTGCCCTCGGGATCCACAGGTCCCTGGAGCGGACGGCGTCCATCACGTACGGGCCGGCCAGCGCCACGCCCACCAGCACCACGAACACCAGCGCGATCACCACCGACGCCGTGCCGAACTCCGTGTAGATCGGCGGCACCCGCACGAGATCGATCTCGGGCACGTCGCGGGGCAGGCCGACCAGGCCGTTGCCGAGCGGCTTCGGCGGCGCCGCCTCGCCGCTGCGCAGGAACCACTGCACGCCGAGCACCAGCAGGCTCGAGTACACGGCCGCGGCCGCGGCGGAGACCAGCAGGAACACGCCGGGTCCCGCGCCGTTCCAGCCCTCGTACCGACGACGCCGCAGCAGGACGGCCGCCAGCACCACCGCGACCGGGCTCAGGATCGCGAGCACCGCCACCGCGACGAGCAGGTGGCGCAGCGGGCCGTCCGGCTCGGTCACCAGCACGAACGCGACGCACGCCGTGGCGACCACCGGCACGACGCTCCACGCGGCGACGCCCCGGACGCTGCGGGTGGTGCGCCAGGCCAGGCCGGTCGCGGCGATACCGCACAGCCCGACGCCGAGCAGGGCGGGCACCAGGTCCAGGCCGATGAGGGCGGGCATCTTCGGGGGCTTCGGACCGGCGAGGCACGCCCAGCAGGCCAGCAGCCAGACGAGCAGCCCGGCCGCGAACACCGCGAGCCCGGCCCTGCCCTTCGCGCGGGGCGCCACGGCCTGGACGCCGTCGTCGTCCGTGCGCAGGGCGACGAACACGCACGCGCCGAGGATCACCACCAGGCCGGCCACGGGCAGACCGGGCATCGGGAACCCGGCGTCGGCGTACCGCGTCCAGGTGAGGTACTGCCCGGTCAGGGCGAGGGCCGCGCCGAGGTGCGCCCACAGCAGACCCGAGCCGGTGCGCTGGGACCAGAAGCCCGCGCGGTGCAGCGGCGGGCCCGACGGCGGAACCGTGCGCCCGGCGCGCATCACCGAGAACTTCGACTCGAACCGGACCTGGCCGCTGTGCGCCACGAGGACCAGCACCGTGACCAGGAGCACCGGCACGAGCGACAGGAGGGCGAGCCGGTCGCCGACGTCCATCCGCGCCAGGCCGTACAGCGCGCTCGGGATGCGCGCGCAGACGGGGACCACGGAGTCGGGCGCCGCCGTCGCCAGGCCGATGCACCGCGTGCCGATCAAGGACAGCGCGACCGTCGCCACCGCGGACACGAACAGGAGCGTCAGGCCGAGCGCGAACACCCGGGTCAGCGCTGCGGTCGCCTCGGGCTTCAGCGTGCCGGACGTCGGACGGCGGGCGCCGGCCTCGGTCGTGCCGGCCTCGTGCGCACCGGCCTCCGGGGCCGGGATGCGCCGCGCCCAGTACGCGGCGTTCGCCAGGCCGAACGGGATCATCGCCGCCCACAGGAGCCGTACCGCCACGGTCCCGAGGACGCCGAGCACACCACCGAACGGGAGGCCGCCGAGCCGCGCCATCGCGCTCCAGGAGTAGGCCTCGCGGCGCACGTCGGGCCGGATGGCGCGGACGTGGCCCGGCGGGAGCGCCTTGTCCCGCGCCTCGGCGTCCGGCCTCGGGGTCCAGAAGCTGCCCAGGGCGTCGCCGTCGGACTGGACCACCTCGCCCTGCGGCAGGTCGAGCGACCCGTACGGCAGCGCGTTCGCGATGCCATGGATCCGTAGCTCGAGGATGTGGGGTTGCGGGCTGGTGGGGGTGCCGGACGGCGCGCTCTCCATAGCGCCCAAAAGTAGCGCGCAAGGTAGCAATTCTTCCGATGTTAACGTTAATATCGGGCTGCGAATTTCATCCGCAGCCCTGCTACGTGCAACGAAGCACGAGATAGGTCAACACCATGAGCGCACGTCATCGTCATGGCACCACTCCGCCCGCTCGACGGCCCTTCCGGATCCTGGTGAGCCTGCTGGCCGCCCTCGTCCTGCTGCCGGTCACCGCGCTGTCCACCGCCGCACCCGCCACCGCCGCGACCAGCCAGTTCCGCGGCATGAACTGGGCGGTGCTGGGCGACAACTTCAGCACCGGACCGCTCGTGCTCGACGGCCTCAGCAGCTCCGACAGCTACGCCACGGTGCAGGCCAAGGCCAACGCCGTCTACGACGACATGGAGTCGACCCTCGGCATCAACACCGTGCGCCTGCCGATCAACACGCACACGGTGGGCACCGCCTGGTGGAACAACTACCGGGGCGCGATCGACGCCGCGACCGCCCGGGGGTTCAAGGTCATCCTGGCCTACTGGGAGGACGGCGCCGCCTCCGGCGGGCGGATCACCGACATGGCCGCCTTCAACACCATGTGGTCCACCGTGACCAACCAGTACGGCTCCAACACCCGGGTGTACTTCGAGCCCATGAACGAGCCGCACGGCTACAGCTCGGCGGAGTGGCGCGACGTCGCCGCGAACTGGCTCAGCTACCACTACTCGGCGGTGCCGGCCCGCGTCCTGATCGGCGGCACCGGCTACAGCCAGGACCTGCGGGACATCTGCAACGACAGCCGCTTCAACGCGACGCTGCTGTCCTTCCACCACTACGCGTTCTTCTACGGCGACAACACCTACGACGGCTGGCGCAGCCACGTCACCACCCGCCTCGGCAACTGCGCCTCCCGGACCGTCGTCACGGAGTTCGGCGCCGCGATGAACGAGGGCCTGAACTACGGCGACGCCGGCAGCACCAACAACTTCGTGCGCCACATCCGCGCCGTCACGCAGGTCATGCGCGACACCGGGATGGGCGGCACCTACTGGCCGGGGATCGGCGGCAAGACCGGCAACATCGGGTACGACGGGTACTCGATGTACGTCAAGAGCGGCAGCGGCACCAACCTCTCGCTCGCGATCCGGAGCGTCTCCGGCGCGAACCGGCTGCGCTGGGCGTGGGGCGACAACGTCGACCCCAACGCGGGCAACGGCGGCACCACGTCGACGGTCACCGACATCGTCAACCAGGCCTCCGGAAAGTGCGTGGACGTGGTGAGCGCGTCGACCGCCGACGCCGCCGAGGTCGCCCAGTACACCTGCGGAGGGGCGTCGAACCAGCAGTGGGCCCTGCGCGACCTCGGCAACGGGTACCACAACCTCGTCGCGCAGCACTCGGGCAAGTGCCTGGACGTGAACAACGCCGCGACCACCGACGGCGCCGCGATCATCCAGTACACCTGCGGCAGCGGCACCAACCAGCAGTGGCAGCTGCGCAGCGTGAGCGGCGGCTACACCGAGCTCGTGGCGCGCCACTCGGGCAAGTGCCTCGACGTGCCCGCCTCGTCGACGGCGAACAGCACCCGGCTGAAGCAGTACACCTGCAACGGCGGCGCGAACCAGCACTGGACCCTCTAGTCGGTGAAATAGAGATCCGCGAAGTAGAGCGCCTGTCCGAGATTCCTGGTGTCGCCAGGGAGACCCGGACAGGCGCTCTACTTCGCGAATCTCTACTTCGGCGATTGTGGCCCGGGTCAGGAGACCAGCGTCGATGCCAGCACCGCCGCGGCCAGCAGCACGTCGTAGACCACGCAGGTCTCGGCGTACCAGCGCCACACGACCGCGTTCGCCCGGTGGTGGAACGCGTCCCAGACGCCGTGCCCCACGAGGCCGGCCGCGAGCACGTATGCGCCGACGTCCTGCCCCACGAGAACGCCTGCCAGCAGGCTGATCCCCCCGAACACCACGAGCCCGGCGGCCTGCAGCAGCACCATCGACCGTCCCCGGATGCTGTTCCGGAGCAGTCCCACGACCGGGTACACCAGGGCCATCGCGAAGACCAGCCACGTCGGCACGCCGGAGCCGGCGCCCGCTCCCGCGAGCGTGCCGACGAGGAGCAGCAGCCCGACGAGCACCGGCCACCGGTCGCGCAGCCAGACCAGGTCGAACCCGTGGACGTGCTCCGTGTACTCGGCCGGCCGCAGCAGCATCGCGCCCGCCATCGCCGGAACCATCAGCACGTGACCCCAGAGCATCATGTCGCCCGCTCCGATGGCGCCTGCCCAGAACAGCACCAGCAGCACCGCGAACGGCGCCGCCATCGCCGCGTTCATCTCCCAGATCGCGGGCCGGCCGTGCCGCCGCACCCGCATCCACACGGTCATCGCGGCCACCATGTCGAGGACCATCACCACCGCGCCTACGTCGGGCCGGGCCAGCAGCGCCTCGATCCCCACGACCGCACCCGCCCAGTCCCAGGCCGGGGCCAGCAGCATCATCCCGAGCACCATCACGACGACCATCTCGACCAGGTGCGCGTGGAACCGCAGCACCTTCCGCCACCGTGTCGTGGGCGCGAGGTGGTGGGTCGTCGGGTGGGTTCCCGTGTGCGCTCCCCCGTGGTTCGTCGGGTGGATCGTCGTCTCCGCCGTCGTCTCCGCCATGTCTCCGTCTCCTTCGCTGCGGACGGCGTCCCTCGCCGCACCGGTATCCACGCTGTCCGACGGCGACCGCTGCCAGTAGTGCCGGACCGCACCCGGGCACGGGCACATGTCACTACCTCGTATGACAGATGTCATCAGGGCCCGGCAGCCCGCCCCGCCGCGGCGTCGGCGCTGGCAGGATGGCGCCATGAGCAGCACCCCGACCGTCGTGGACGACGACGGCAGCGGCCTCGCGAGCTTCCGCCGCAACACGTGGTGGGTCCTCGCGGGGACGGTGGCGTGCGTGCTGGGCTTCTCGGTCGGCGACTGGGTGCTCGACCCGGACGTCGAGGCGGGTCTGCGCGCCCTCACGGGTCTGGCGACGGTGACGACGATCGTGTCGTGCGGTGTCCTCCTGGCGCGGCGGATCCGGGACGAGACGACGTCGGCCGTCTGGCTCGTGACCGCGGGCGGCTCGACGGCGGTCGCCGCCGCGATACCGCTCGCCCTGGGCGAGTTCGGCATCTGGCCGATCGCGCCCGCCGCCACGATCTCGGTGCTGGTCACGTTCCTGCCCGCCCGCCGGGCGTGGTTCACGCTGGGCACCGCCCTGCTCGTGCTGCCGGCCATCGGACTGATCGCGGCCCTGGCCATGGGCGAGCCCAACGTCGCGCACGCCGCGTGGATGCCCGCCCTGATGGTCCTGGCATTCGGCCCCGCCATGGTCGGCATGCTCCACGCCTGGCAGGTCGCCGCCCGCCTCGACGACGCCCGGCGGCTCGCCGGCCAGCTCGCCGTGGCCGACGAGCGCCTCCGGTTCGCCGCCGACCTGCACGACATCCAGGGGCACCACCTCCAGGTGATCGCCCTCAAGAGCGAGCTCGCGGCGCGGCTCGCGGAGGCGGACCCCGCCCGGGCCGCCGCTACGATGCGCGAGGTCCAGCAGCTCGCCGGGGACGCCCTGCGCGAGACCCGCTCCCTGGTCCAGGGCTACCGGCGCACCACCCTCGACGCCGAGATCGCCAACGCGTCCAAGGTCCTCGCGGCCGCCGGCGTGGAGGTCCTGGCCGACGTCGACGCCGACCTCGCCGCGAGCCTTCCGGAAGGGCCCCGCAGCCTCCTCGGCCTGGTCGTGCGCGAGGCCACCACCAACCTGCTGCGGCACAGCCGGGCCACGCGCGCGGCGATGGTCCTGGTGCCCGACGGCGCAGGCGCCCGCCTCGTCATCGACAACGACGGCGTCCGGCCGGCCGAGCTCGGCAGCGGGCCGGCCAAGCTCGGCAGCGACTCCGCTGGAGGCGGTGACGGCACGGGCCTGGTGTCCCTCGCGGAACGGCTCGACGCCGTCGGCGGGCACCTCTCGTGGACCTGCGAGGGCGACCGGTTCGTGGTCACGGCTACGGTGACCGGATGATCCGCCTGCTGCTGGCCGACGACGAGGAGCTGCTGCGCGGAGCCCTCTGCTCCCTCCTCGACCTCGAGGACGACCTCCAGGTAGTGGCTCAGGCCGCCACCACCACGCACGCCGTGCGGCTCGCCGAGCAGCACCGCCCCGACGTCGCCGTGCTCGACCTCGAGATGCCGCCCACCGACGGGCTGCACGCGGCCGCGCAGATCCTGGCCCGGGCCGAGGGCACGCCGCCCCGCGTCATCATCGTGACACGGCACGCCCGGCCCGCGGTCCTGCGCCGGGCCCTCGCCGCGGGCGTGAGCGGGTTCGTACCGAAGTCGACGCCGGCGGCGCGGCTGGCGCAGATCGTGCGCGACGTCGCCGTCGGACGCCGCTACGTCGATCCGGAGATCGCCGCGTCGGCGCTCACGGAGAACGAGTGCCCGCTGACGGACCGCGAGCTGGAGGTGCTGCGCGAGGCACGCACGGGCGCCCAGGTCTCCGAGATCGCGGCAGCCGTACACCTCGCGCCCGGGACGGTACGCAACTACCTGTCGTCGGCGATGGCCAAGCTCGGGGTCGCCACCCGCCACGCCGCGGCGCACCGCGCCTGGGAAGAGGGCTGGATCTAGGGCTCGCGGCGACCGGGGGCGGGCGGCTCGCCATCAGCCGGCCGCCGCCGTCGGGCAAGGTGTGCTGTTTTGACAGGTGCCAGGTGGGCTGAACTGCGTTCGGCTGCGCCACGGGTTTGCGGGCTCTGCTGAACAATTCAGCCTGGCCGAACTAGGCAGGGCCAGGCTGAACGCAATTCGGCAGACCTGGCACCCGCTCCCCGCTACTACCTTGGCCTGGGACCTGGCTCGACCCGGCCTGGCGGTCGTTCGCCTAGCGGTCGTTCGCCTCGCGGTCGCCGTCGACGTAGTACCAGCGGCCGCCCTCGCGGACGAAGCGGCTGGTCTCGTGCAGGCTGCCGCGAGCGCCGGTGGCCGGGTAGCGGTAGAAGGCGGTGAACTCGACGACACCGGTGGTGTCGAACGGGCCGCCGCGTTCGGTGCGGTGGACGTCCAGGCGGCGCCACTGCTCGTCGCCCAGCCCGGCGGTGTCCGGCCGGTTCCGGGGCGCCCAGGTGGCCAGCAGGTAGGCCTCGTCCCCGACCGCGAACGCCGAGTACCGCGAGCGCATCAGGGCCTCGGCGGTCGGGGCGGTGGCGGCGCCGGAGTGGTAGCGCCCGCAGCAGGCGCCGTAGGTGTCGCCGGAGAGGCAGGGGCAGCGTTCGTCGTCGTGCACCAGGTGATCCTCCCATCCACCGGAGGAGAGGGGCATTCAGATAGTTGTCATAGCTATTATCGCCATGTATGTTAACCGGCATGCAGACTCCCCCCGGCGCCATGGCCGGTGCCCTCGTCTGGCGTCTCGCCAACCGGTGGCGCACCGCCGTCGACCGCGCCGTAGGCGTGCACGACCTCACGCACGCCACCTACGTGGCGCTCACCACGCTCTACTCGCTACGCGCCGGCGCCGGCTCGGCCGACGACGCACCCGCCCCCAGCCAGCGCGCCCTCGCCGACGCGTCAGGCATGGAACCGATGTACGTCTCGCGGCTGATCCGCTCGCTGGAGTCCGACGGGCTGGTCGTCCGCACCCGGGACGAACGCGATACGCGCGTCGTCCGGCTGGAGATCACCGACGCGGGCCTGGCCGTCGTCCGCCCGGCGATGCGCACGGTACAGACCCTCCTGGACCAGCTGCTCGCTCCTCTCGGCGGGCGCGGCAGCGAGCGCACCGCCGAGTTCGCCGCCACCCTCACCGAGCTGCTCGACGCACCCCTCGATCCTGGAGCCACCGATGCCTGATGTGACAGTTCTCGACTCGACCATGCACTTCGAGGCGACCAGGGACGGAGCTCCTGGCGCGACGCCGGTCGTGTTCCTGCACGGCAACCCGTCCTCGTCGCACACCTGGCGCGACGTGCTGCCCGCCGTCGGACGGGGACGCCTGCTGGCGCCCGACCTGATCGGGATGGGCGGGTCCGGCAAGCCGGACCTCGCGTACACGCTCGCCGACCATGCCCGCTATCTCGACGCCTGGTTCGACGCGGTGCTCGGGGACGAGCCGGCTGTCCTCGTGGGGCACGACTGGGGCGGCGCCCTGGCGATCGACCGAGCGGCCCGGTTCCCCGGCCGGGTGCGGGGCACTGCCCTGTTCGAGGCCGTGCTCCGGCCGGTGCGACGCGAGCACCTGTCTCCTCAGGCGCGCGCCCGGAGCGAGCTGATCGCCTCTCCGGAGGGCGAGGTCCTGTTCCTGGACCACGACACCGCGATCCGGCAGGCGTACACCCGCGGCGTGCTGAACCCGGTGGCCGAGGAGGATCTCGCTCCGTACCTGGCGCCCTACCCCTCCCGGGAGAGCCGTCGCCCGCTGCTCGCCTGGGCACGCCAGCTCGCCGAGCCGCCCGCCGAGCTGGTCGAGCGGCTCGAGCGGGCGGGATCCTGGCTGGCGGCGTCGTCGGACGTGCCGAAGCTGCTGCTCACGTTCGAGGGCTCGCCCACCCTGCTGATCGACGACCGCGCGGTCGCCTGGGCGCGCGAGCACCTGGCCGCGATCGAGATCGAACCGCTCGGGCCGGCTGGCCACCATGCGACCGAGGACCGGCCCGCCGAGATCGGCCGGGCGGTCGGGGCCTGGCTGGACCGGCACGCGCTGGGCTGATCCGCGGCTACGCGAACGTCTCGTGCCCCAGCACCGCCAGCAGGCGGATCTTTTCCTCGGCCTCGCTGCCCGGCTCGGGCGTCAGCACCAGGAGCGCCTGTGACTGGTCCTCGGTGAACAGCGCCTGGCAGGCGACGTCGATGCGGCCGAGCTCGGGGTGCACCAGCGTCTTGTGCTCCTCGAAGCGCCGCGACACCTCGTGCAGCTCCCACATCCGGACGAACTCCGGGCTCTCCCGCAGCAGGACGCGCAGCATCTCGTCGGCGGGCGAGCCCGGCCTGGCCGCGCCGTGGGCGGCCCGCAGCGAGGCGACCTGGCTGCGGCCCTGCCGCTCGTGGTCCTCGGGCGGGTACACGTTCCTGGAGTCGGGCTCCATGAACCAGCGGTAGACGGAGCTGCGGGCCAGGCCTGTCTCCGGCGGCGTGCCGAAGATCGCCTCGGCGAGCCGGTTCTGCACCAGCGGCTCCCCCAGCCCCGACAGGATGACCGCCGGGGTGTCCTCGAGCCGGTCCAGCACACGCAGCAGGGCGGGCGCCACGTGGGACTCGAGCGGCACGCGCCGCGGCACCCCGTGGCCGGCGAGGCGGAACATGTAGTCCCGCTCCTCGACGGTCAGGCGTAGCGCGCGGGAGAGCGCCGCGAGCATCTGCTCGGAGGGCTGCGGCCCGCGCTGCTGCTCCAGCCGCGCGTAGTAGTCCACGGACATCCCGGTCAGGGCCGCCACCTCCTCGCGGCGCAGTCCCGGTGCCCGACGGCGGGGCCCCGGCACCAGCCCGACGTCGGACGGGCGCAGGGCTTCCCGGCGTCGGCGGAGGAAGTCGGCGAGGGCTGCACGGTTCATCTGCCTATCGTGCGCCGCGCCGCGCACGGGAGCCAGGGATCGCGGGTCCCTGGTTCACCGGGTCTCTCCCGCCGTCGGCCCGGGCGGCGCACGGTGGAGCCATGAACACAGAAGGAAACACCATCTTCATTCCCGGCGGCACCCGCGGTATCGGCCTCGCCCTCGCCCTGCGGCTCCAGGCCAGGGGCAACACCGTGATCGTCGGCGGGCGCAGCGCCGAGACGCTGGACGCCCTCGCCGCCGACCACGGTCTCGCCGTCGTCCGCATCGACACGGACGATGCCGAGTCCATCCGGACCGCCTCCGCGGAGGTGATCGAGCGGTTCCCCGACGTCAACGTGCTGGTGCCGATGGCCGGGATCATGCGGGCCGAGAACTGGCGCACCCCGGGCTTCCTGGCGGACGCCGAGGCCGTCGTGACCACCAACGTGCTCGGCCCGATCCGGCTGATCGCCGCGTTCACCAACCACCTGCAGTCCCGGCCGGACGCGACGATCCTCACCGTGTCCTCGGGCCTGGCCCACGCCCCGCTGCGGGTCACCCCGACGTACAACGCGAGCAAGGCCGCGATCCACATGCTGTCGGAGTCGATCCGCCTGCAGTTCGCGGGCACCAGCGTGTCCGTCACGGAGCTGGTGCCGCCGTCCGTGCAGACCACGCTCATGCCGGGCCACGACGAGGACCCGCACGCCATGCCGCTGGCCGAGTACGCCGACGAGACGATCAGCCTCTTGGCGGCCCAGCCCGACGCGCACGAGATCCAGGTCGAGCGGGTCAAGTTCCTCCGCTACGGCGAGGTCCGGGGCGACTACGACCAGGTCGTTGACGCCCTGAACGCGTCGGAACCGATCGCGGCCCCCGCGAGCTGACCCCACCGGGTCTTGACAGGCTCGACCAGCGGGTTCCGTTGGTCGAGCCTGTCGAGACCTCTACCGTCCCGAGAGCACCGCGCTCACGTCCGCAGTCCCCGGCGCGTCCAGCGTCACCTCGGCCACCCCACCGCCGTCGGCCGCCTCGATGCGATAGTCACCGAGGAAGCCGCCGAACCGCACGCGGCCCTCGGCGTCGGTGCGCAGCGTGGCGGGCGAGAGCCACCACTCGCCCTTGACGAGCTCCCGCAGCCGGTCGAACGCGGGCTTGCGCGAACCGTCCGCCCGGAGCAGCCCGCCCGGGGCGTTCAGCCACATGCCCCGGTCGGACAGACCCCAGTACGTCATCGCCTCGACGCCCGGGTGCGACAGGAGCGTCCGGTAGTGCCGCTCCACCTCGTCGGCCTGGCGCGCCTCGCCCTCCGGCGTCGACGGCCACGACTCGACCTGCCAGTCGTTGAGGTCCTCGATGTGCGCGGGCATCACGTCGCCCGACATGAGCGTCGTCTCCGTGAAGTGGATCGGGATGTTGTACCGGGAGAACCGGTCCAGGACCGCGAGGGTCCTCTCCTCGCCCCAGTAGCCCTGGTGCCAGTGGTTCCGCTAGAGGGACCTAGCGCGTAGGTTGCCCGTATGGACATCGAACAGCGGCCTACGGTGCCGCTCTACCTGCGTATATCTCAGTCTGACCTCAAGGAGGGCGAGACGATCTCGGACGCTCTCGACCGGCAGGAGAAGGACTGTCGCCGTCTCGCGGACGGTCTCGGTTGGCGCGTTGGCGAGACCTTCAAAGATCTCGGGATCAGTGCCACTAAGGGCAAGGACCGGCCGGAGTTCCTGCGGCTACTCGCAACAAAGCCCGCACGTGCAATCACATGGCACATGGACCGGTTCATTCGCATGTCTGCCGAGCTAGAGGTAGTCATCTCGACCAACGAAAACATGGACGTTCGGTCTGTGTTCTCGGGACAGTTCGACCTAGCGACTCCGGCCGGTCGAATGGCGGCACGTCAGGTTGTCGCCGTTAACCAGTACGAGGGCGAACACAAGGCGGAACGCCAGCGAGCTAGGAACCAACAGCTAGCGGAGCAGGGCTATCCGTTCTGGCGCCGCGCACCCTTGGGCCACACGTCCAAGGGCGAGAAGACCGAGCACGCCAAGTCTGTGGCGTGGGCGGCAAAGGCACTTCTCGACGGCGAGACGCTAGCGAACATCGCCCGCGCCTTTGACGAGAACGGCGTGCCCAATCCGCAAGGTGCGCCCAAGTGGACGAGCGTCGCAATCTCGGTCATTCTCCGTTCGCCGCGCATTGCCGGGATTCTCGCGTTCAAGGGAGAGCGGATGCCGCTCTCCCGGATTGAGCCGATCATTTCGGAAGAGACGTTCGCGGAGCTGCAAGGCATCCTCTCGGGCAATGACGCAAAGGCGGCAGGCGGAGGTAAGGCACGCAACCTTCTGACCGGGCTTGCCCTATGCGGCGAGTGCAACGACGGGAAGACAACCGTTCGAGCCGGTAAGGGAAAGTACGCGGACGGCAGGCACGCGAAGTATCAGTGCGGCGTCCACGGGCACAACTCGCACCGGAACACTCGCCGCCCCGACGAGAACGGAGTCACCGAGGGAATCGACGAGTACGTCGTTGACCGGACACTCGCCGTGATCGAACGGGGCGAACACGTGATCTTTAGTGCAGGCCTGACGCAGCCGGAACGCGCGGAGCTGGTAGCCGAGAGGAAGCGTCTACGTGACGCCCTGGGCGAGTGGGAGAGCGCGGGAGCGTCTATCGGACCTAGCGAGTATCTGCGCGTCACACAGCCTCTCAGAGCGGCCCTGTCGGACGTCGAGGAGAAGTTGCAGACCCCCGCCATGCGTGACCTGTTGGAAGGGCTCACGTTCGGCGGAACGGGCTGGACCGGTCTTATGGCTAAGGCGGCTCTGTGGGAGCGCTGGGACGTCCTGCCGCTGGCTCGTAAGCGGGCGATCCTGGCGGCAATCTGGGAGAGCATCACGTTGCTTCCGTCGCACGGCAACAGGTGGCACATGCCCGCCGTGGAAGACGTCGTCGAGTTGGTCGAACGGACGCAGTAAACGGGACGGCCCGCCGCCATCTGGACGACGGGCCTAACCCGGAGCCTCAACCCTACCAAGGGTTGAGGCTCTTTTCATGCTCCCGCTGAGACGTTCAACTGTAAAAAGAGGCAGGTCGGAAGGGGTATACGGAATGCTAAAAGCGATATGCTAAATACATTCACAATTAAAGAGGCTAATTCTTTGAAGGTTATGCCACACTAGAGGTATCAACAGAGAAGAGGCAAGGAAATGGCTTACTGGGATTCAGACCTAGGCAGGGCACGTCACGCGGAAACGTGGGCGAGTAAGAAGGTAGACCGGCTGGAGAAGGAACTAGAGGAAGCTCTCGACAAGTGGGCTACCGCGCAGGTTGTTCTAGCAAGGCTAGAAGATAAGGCGGCGGAATCGTGATTACCGCAGCACTACTAATGATCGTAGTAACCGGCGCGACACTCGCCGGTAAGAGAACCGCCGCATTCGTAATGAGGAAGCAGGTATCCCAGTGAACGTGCCAGACACAGTGAAAGAGATCAACCTAGTGGACATGCTGACAGACGAGGAAAAGGCGGAGGTAGCAGAGGAACACGCTAGACACGAATTCTACGAGGCTCACCCGCCGCGTCTAAAGGGTGTGGATTGGCTACCGCTACGCAAGCCCGTACCGGCACTCATCACGGGCTACATGCCTCGATACGGACTAGGGCAGATCTACGCACCTAGCTACTCCGGCAAGACGTACGTAACCCTGTCTCTCGTCCTAGCGGTATGCGCAGGACACAAGGAATGGTTCGGACTGCCACTCAATCTCGACGGACCACAGACCGTCGTCTACATCGCCTCGGAAGGTGGCCAGGTTTTTTGGGACGCCGTAGAGGCATGGCTAGAGGCACATCCCGATTCGGACCTGTCAGGGCTTCACGTGCTGGACTCGGCAGAGGGCGACAGGCTAGGCATCGAAGCGCCGAACGCCAAAGAACACGCAATCCCGTTCGAGGATTCGATGCAGCGGCTACGAACCGAAATGGCGTTCGAGGGAATCGACCCGACAATCGTGGTTATCGATCCACAGCTCAACACCATGTACACGGTGGACGAGAACTCGAACATAGAAATGGTCCAGGTTTATTCGTTCCTAAAGTCATGGGCCGAAACGCTCGAGTGCCTTGTCCTACTGGTTCACCACACAGGACACGACAAGTCGCGTGGACGTGGCGCCTCTTCACAGGGCAGCGCACTAGACCTAATGATCGCTCTCAAGATGACCGGTAAGGGTTGCGGCGAGATTTCGTTCGAGAAGGTCAAGGGCGAGATACAGCCGGAACCACTCGGCTACAACATTGCCCGGCTGCCCATCCCCCACGGCTCTGGTTCCGGCGCGTATGCCTACCGGGATGACTCACAGACAAAGTCCGGTCGAGAAGACGAGAAGGAATCAGTAGACCGCGTGCTGAGGGAGCGTGTCCTACAGGCCGTCAAGGACGGCAAGGATTCGGCGTCCGGCATTGCCAAGCACCTCGGGGCGGACTGGAACCGCAACAAGGTACAGAGGTTTCTAGACGAACTTGCTGCTGCGGGAATGGTGGAGAACACCAACGTGACTGACAATCCACGTCAGAACCAGTGGATCGACACCGTCAAGGCGAATATGTGAGTGCTTGTTGCACGCCTTGCACGCAAGCAACATGCAAGGGTGCAGCGGCCTAGATTTGCTTGTTGCCTTGCGCATATGTCTATATGCGCAGCAAGGCAACAAGGCAATCTGTAGGACTAAGAGCAGACCAAACCCACGCCACAGCGGCGTGGGAGCTAAGGAAGTTAGAAGGAAGAGCAGATGACTACAGAGCAAATGGATTGGATGGATGACCAGAACCGTTCGCGAACGGTGCCCTCCACAGGAGAGCGGATCATCCCGGAGGCAGTCGACACGTTGTACATAGACGGCGAGTCATGGGTCAAGGTCACGCCGGAGATTAGGACAGCACTAGAAGCGGCGGGTCTGTGATCGAGGTACAGGCCATCGCCGAGATGGCATGGGACATCGGTGCAGCGGCGGAGGAGCGGGACTACTGGCTCACCGAGGTAGAGCCACTGGCCGGGATTGTCACCGAGGACTACGTACTCCCCCGGGACTTCTGCTGTAGCTGGGTGGAGACTCGCCTCCCGGAGCTCCGGCTACTGGAGCCACAGGAAGTCCGGCGGCGGATCTCGAACGCCATGTACAAGTGGATGGGCAAGACGGTCGAGAAGGGCCGACGTGAGCACGTAGCCGCCCCTCTGCCGCCCGTACGGGACATTCCGGCAGATCTGCTCATGGATCTCCTACAGCGCTCTGCAAGGCGTGCTGAGGGCATCGTGCGCCGACGGAAGAACATCAAGTTGTGGGGCACGGTCGCCACGGTCCGGAGCCAGTCCGGGGAGAACATCCCGGCTTCCGAGTTCTGGTCTGACGGGTGGATCTACATAGCCACCCACACAGCCGACGGCGACTCCCCCGCCGATGTGATCCGGCGATGCGCCGACTACATGGCAGACGCCAAAGAGCGGGACGAGACGGACCCTCAGCCGCCAAGAAAGAACGGCTCGCGGGAACGAATTGTTCGAGAGCCTATCGATATTGAATTGCTCCCCGCTGTACCCCTTAGTAAGTAGGGGAGCAATACCCTTCCAATAGTCCCCGTCCAAGGATGGCGCGAACGTAGCGCAGCCGTCCGGGCGGGGGCTCTCTTTTGTCTTCGCTCAATACCCATACGGGGTACCGGTACCAAACTGAAAGGTGGCGTCATGGGCTTGTTCAACTTCAAGGCACTCGCCGAATTCGCCACCGCTCCGAACGCAGCCAACACCGGATACGTCTCCCCGTTCAGTCCTACTGACTCGCTGAGTCAGGCAATCGTCGGGGACATCTTCGGTTACCAAACCGACGTTGACTACGACGCGCCTATCAGCCGAGCTGAGGCAATGACGATTCCGTCGCTCATCCGAGCACGCGGCATCCTCATGATCATTGCGTCGCAGCCTCTCATTGCGTACAAGGGCTCTGAGCGGCTTGCCAGACAGCCCGGATGGCTGAACCGCACTGACACTTCCGTGAGCCCTCAGGCACGCATTGTCGCGACCATGGACGACCTTATTTTCCACGGTGAATCCCTGTGGGTTGTCGCGCGCAACAGCTCCGGCGCAATCACGGATGCAGTGCGGATGCCGTTTGAGAAGTGGCGTGTAGCTGTTGACGGCACCATTGAGGTCAACGTTGCTGAGGGCAAGTGGCAGCCGGTTACCGACCCAAAGTCCGTTATCCATTTCCAAGGATTCCAGGAGGGCGTCTGCACTATCGGCGCCCCGGCCTTGAGAGCGGCCCGGGACATCCAACGTTCCGTTGCGGCACGGGCCAAGTCTCCGGTTCCCCTTCTCGACCTCCACATTACGGATGACGTCGAACTCACCAGCGACGAAAAGGCGCTCATGCGCCGCGAATGGAACGCGGCACTGAGAGACCCTGACGGTTCGGTCGCGACGACGCCGCACAACGTAGAGGCAAAGCCGCTAGGTGCTGAGGGAACAAACGACTTCCTCACGGCAGCCCGTAACGGTTCCCGTCTCGACATCGCGAATTTGATGCAGGTACCCGCGTCGCTTCTTGAGGGTTCGACGTCTACCGCGTCACTGACGTATTCGACGTCCGAAGGTAAGCGTTCAGAACTCAAGGACTACGGACTCCAGCTCTGGGCAAACACCTTCAACTCGCGCCTTTCTCTGGACGACATCACCGCATCCGGTACACGGATTGCCTTTGATTTCTCGGATCTTTCCGAGGTTCCCGACGACGGCGTGAGCGCCCCTACCGAGGATTGATTCATGACCGTACTTACAGCAAATCTTGCCGATAGGACCCTTGCCGGCCTGGTGCTGCCTTTTGACGAAATTGGGTTCACGAACCTAGGGGCAGTACAGGCGTCAAGAGATTCCCAACTGGACTTTGCCGAGACTGTGACGCTCAACCTGGAGCACAACGGCGGCACGATCGACATTGGTTCCGGAATCCTCGCAAAAAGGGATGACGGCATTTACGGAATGTTCCGAGTGGACGAGTCGCCGATGGGTGACGCCGTTCTTCTAGAGGCATCCGAAGGAAAGCGCAACGGATTCTCTATCGAGATTCCGGAGCCCATCATTCGCGGCGGAAAGATCCTCGCCGGACTTATCAACGCGGTCGCCGCTGTCGTTCGACCCGCGTTCCCTTCTGCGATGCAGGCAAGCGAAAGCGACCTGATGGCAGAAGACACGGGAGAGATTCCCGAGGAACTCGTTATCGACGGAGTTTCGTACACCCGCACTATTTCACAGGACGACGAGTCCGAAAAGGAAGGTACCCCCGTGGTTACTGATAACAAGCTTGACGAAAACGCCAAGGTGGATCTTTCCGCCGCGTTCGCTGGAAACGCCAACAAGGACAAGGGCGCTCCGCTCACCGCTGCAAAGGCGTTCAGCGCCATTGCTAAGGGCGCCGCGACTAACAACCTGCAAGCTGCACTTGCCAACGTCACACACGATGACGGCGACAATGACGGCGACGGCGTAGGCGAGATCGCTGCCGCTCCCGGCTGGCTTGGCGAGGTCTACAAGGAAGCGGCTTACAACCGCAAGTACGTGTCGCTGTTCACTCCGGGCAGCCTGACCTCTTACCGAGAGGCTGGTTTCCGCTGGTCGTCCAAGCCGACCGTTGCCCAGTACGCGGGTAACAAGGCCGAGATTCCTACGGGTGGCATCACCGCTGAGCCTGTGACCTACGGGACGCAGCGCTGGGCACACGGTGCCGACCTGGACCGCCGGTTCATTGACTTCGGTGACCAGGACGTTCTACGCGCCTTTGTCGAGGCTCAGATTGAGTCCTACCTCGAGGTAACCGACGCCTACTCGCTCGCACAGGCTATTGCCGCTGCGACCGACGTTGAGCGTGGACCGGCTGTGGCAGGTGTCAACAACACCATTACTCAGATCGTTGACGGCGCACTAGCGCTTATCGGAAACGACCGAACACCCACTGGTGCCGTTGTTGGCCTAGCTGGCTACCGCTCGCTTCTGCTCTCCCCCAAGGACCTAGTCCTTGAGTTCCTGACACAGGGCATGGGCCTGGAAGAGGGTTCGCTTGCGGGCTTCCGCATCGTTCCATCCGCGAATGCCGCTCTCGTCGGCAAGTCCCTTGTCGTGGACAAGAGCACGGTCAAGTTCAAGGAATTCGGTGGCGGCACCCCTGTGCGTGTCGAGGCTCAGCACGTCGCCAACGGTGGCGTTGACCTCGCCGTATTCGGTTACACGTCCTTCCAGGACCTGACCGAGGACGGCATTGTCCTGGTCGCGGACGACCTCACCCCCTGAGTCCTTCTAGCTGTGGCGCGCGGTAATCAAATCCCGCGCGCCACAACCCACGGAAAGGGGTAACGCATGACGTGGCTTACTGACGAGCAGGCGATTGCCCTATGGGCAGACGCCGCCACTATGGATCCGGACGTCCTAGCTCTGCTCTTGAACAGCGCCTATACGGACTGTGTGGAGTTCCTTCCTGCCTTGCCTGAGGGCGAGGACTACGCGGACAAGAGCACGCCAAACCGCATGCTCGCTCAGGCGTATCAGGCTAAGTCTCGATACAACGCCCTTCTAGGTGGCAGTGAGGGCGGCGGCACGGCCGAGCTGTCATTGACAATCTTTCCTTTGGACTGGCAGGTCAAACAGTTACTGCGTCCCAAGAAGGGTCGGCCGGGCTTCTGATGACCACACCAGCCAATCACCTCCGGGCGGTTCTCGAATTCGAGTTAGATGACACATTCGTCATCCTGCCTCTCTCGGCGTCACCCGTTATTCCTACCGGAAAGCACGGCGTCATGCCGTACCGGTCGACGGTTAATCCGCTTATCGGGCTTCTCGGCAACGGGAACATCCGCAACAACACTTTCATGGTTCACGTCATCTCTCCGTTGGCGAACATGGTGACTGCTCAGGCCGAACTGAATGACGCCCTGGATGCCGTTCTAGACGCTCTGGAAACAGACCAGTCACTGGAGTGGACCGAAGCTGTTTTCGAGCGCTACAACGACGTTTTGTGGTGCTACACCATTTCGCTAACTATCGCGAGTTCCCATACGCCGGATGTACCGGCAGATCTTGAGGAGGCCTGACATGGCCGCTATTGCCGTTTCACCGTTCATTCTGCGTGATGTCACGCTCCTAATCGGAACAGACAATTACGAGACGCACACTTCGCAGGTTGAGTTCACTCCGACCGCGTCCCAGGTCTCTTGGACCGGACTCGGGAACAACACTGTGACTTCCCAGACCACCGCCACATGGGTTTGCACACTCGCCCTGGCGCAGGACTGGGATACCCCGGATTCCCTTTCCCAGTACCTCATGGACAACGAAGGTATCCCGGTCGCCTGCACCTTTACCCCCGCCGACGGACAGGGTTCGTTCGCGTCAACGATCACCCCTACCCCGGGTGCAATTGGTGGAGTCGCCGGAGCATTCGCCGTCGCGACTGTCACGCTCGGCTGCACCAAGCCGGTATTCACCCCGGCTGTCTGATCTAAACGAAAGGGCCATCCGTCATCGCACGGGTGGCCCTTTCTCGTATGCACGGAAGGTACACACGACATGGCGCGCGTAAAGATTGACGGAGTCCGGGAAGTCACAGCGGCAGCTACCGCCGTTAAGGCCCTCGACAGGGACGCTAAGGCACAGCTAAGCCGAGCTATGAGCGGTTCCACTCCGAATATCTGGAACAAGGCAGCCGTAGACAGGTTCGCGCGAACTCGAATGGATGTCGCCGTGTTCAACGGAACGCGCGTCAAGGCAAGTTCCACGCGTGTGTCCCTTGAGGCAGGCACCTCGCCGACCATTGCGGCAGACATTGCCGGAGCAGTCGAGTTCGGCGATCCAAACAAGACGTACACGACCTATACCCGCAAGGGGCATCCGGTCACACGGCGCACACAGGAACAGCTACCCGGTCCAGTTCGCGGCGGGCGAGTAGTACATCCCGCGTTCAAGAAAGCCATTCCACGAGTTCTCTCGCTCTACGTCCAGACCGTTGTTCGCTCTATCCACGAAGCATTCGGAGGAAGGTAAGCCATGACAAAGCCAATCAAGATCGATGTAGTCGCTCAGGCGGACCTCAAGGACCTTAAGGGACTTGGCACGACTCTGGATGACGTCGCGGACAACGGCGAATCCATGGGCGCGAAGATCGAACAATCGCTCAAAGACATGGAAGCAAAGGCGCGTCCGACTAACACCGAGTTCAAGGCACTAGCCCGCTCGCTGGACGACCTAGCCAAGGCGTCGGGTAAGTCCAAGACGGAAGCGCTGGACGACCTCAAGGCGGCTGCTGAGAATGCCGGACAGGCGATTGATCAGGGTGTGCTTGAGGCCCTGCACCGTATTGCTAGCCAAGGTGAGAGCAATGTACAGCAGACCGTCAACGCGCTTAAGGAACTGCGTGACGAAGCAAAGAGAGTCGACGACACGGACCCTGAGATAAAGGTCGAGGCGGACACCGATACTGCACTCACGAAGGTGCAGGATCTTGGTAACGAGATCAAGGCGTCTCTTGGCGAGACCATGGGCGAGCTTGCTGGCACGTTCGCGGAAAATGGTTTCAATATGGAGGACGCTTTTGACGGCGTTCTCGAGGTCTCTTCCGAAACCGCATCCCTCATTCCCGGGCCATGGAGCCTCGCTGCACAGGCCGTCATTGTCGGTCTCGCTGGTCTGGTTGGAGAGTCGAAAAAGACTCAAGAGGAGATTGCTGCTGAGGCCGAGGAAAAGGCCCAGCGGTACGAGAGCGCGTACAAGACCGCCTTTGAAAACATCACTACTGCGGGTGTCGCCATGGGTGAAGAGCTGACGATCAACTCGAACGTCAACGCGATTCTTCAGGACTCCGAGAAGCTAGCTGAGGCAACCAAGGTCGCGAACGATCTAGGTGTTGACCGTGGAAATGTGCTGCGTGCTCTAGCAGGAGACGAAGCGGCATATCAGGGAGTTCTTTCAGCAGGTAACGGCGTGTTGGACAGCACGAACGAGCGGTATGACGAACTCGCCAACAAGATGCTGTTTCAGGGCGGTCTGACAAAGGCCGAGCAGCGCGAGTACGACGAGCTGCTAGACGCCCGTGAAGCCGCGCGTAACGCCCTGGACGAGACGACGGACTCTTACGGCACAAACTCGGACAGCATCAATGCCGCTACCGACGCAATGAAAGCCAAGAACGAGCAAGACAAGATTAGCGCCGACAGGCAAATCGACGTAGCTAAAGGGCTAGCGCGTTCCTCGGGTGAGGCTCAGAACTTCGAGGTCACGATCGATGGCGCTACCCACGCTCTAAAGGTCATGCCGAACGGCAAGGTCATTGATGTTTCCGACGAGGGAACTTCACGGCTGACACAGCGCGAGATCAATCGCATTGACGGCAAGAACGTTTCTATCGGCGTTAATGCTGACACGTCGTCTGCCGACAGTTCGGTTGCGACCTTCCGACACAGGACGTACAGCATTCCAGCCACTATCCAACTAAGGGCGGTGTAGACGATGGGCACTATTACAACCTCACTGCCCATTGTGGGCAGTAGGAATCTCCTAGCAGATCCTCACCTCACAGCGACCGTCATGTCTCTTCAGGGCTCGACGGTGACCGACACTCGCCCGACCGTGGGTGGACCGCTCAGTGGTCCGTACATGCACCGTGTGATGACGACGGCGAACACCACCTCGCCCATGTCGATGCCCCTTGGGCCCACCGGCACGGCGGGTATCCCAGTGTCAGCCGGTCAGGCGTTCCGAGGGTCCTGGTACGCGCGTAAGAACCCCACAGGTGGGCCGAACTCGCGTATGGACTGCCGTTGGTATGACGGCTCAGGCGCGCTGCTGTCCACCACTACCGGATCGACGTTCGCCACGACCTCTTGGGCGCGGTACACGCAGGCATTCACGGCACCCGCTAGTGCGGCGTTCGCTACGCCGCTGCTGCTGTGGTCCGGCATAGCGTCGATCGGCCAGCAGCTCGACCTAGCCGAGGCGCAGTTCGAGTTGGGCACCACCGTTACCGACTTCACCGACAACAAGACCATCACTCCGCTTGCTGTCCTGGACTACGGCTTCACCAGAGGCTCTAGGAACGTCGTGTTAGAGCTCTTGGGCTCTGGATACCCAACAGTCTTTCTGCGGCCCGCTCAGAGCCGTTCAGGCACACTCTCGCTGCTATTCGGTTCTGCCGACGACGCACGAAACGCAGAGACCGCGTTCGGTGCGGCTGACCGGTTCCATTTCGAGGAACCGGAAGTAGGGGAAAACTGGCATTTCATCATCACAGGCAATGTCACCGTGGCCAAGGTCGAGGGTGTCAACTACTGGACCGTGGGCGCTGAGTTCCGAGAGGTGGAATCCCTGTGATCGGAATTCTCAATTGGGACATTCGCGCCCTGGATACGACGCTGCCCGTTACTGCCGGGTCCATCAACATCGATGACCAAAACCGGGTAGCGATCATGGCGAGTGTGTCTGTGCCCTTCGATGAAACACTGTTTGAAGGGCTCGACCCAAGGCAAACTCCAGTGCCCCGCGTCAAGCTGAACGGCACACTCACTCAGTGGTATTCGCTGCCGGTATCCGCCATGTCTACCCAAGCCACCACAGCGGGCGGAACCCTTGCTGACCTGACTATCGCGTGGGCGGGCCTAGAGGTACGGGACGTGTCTGCAATGTTCGGCGGCCCGCTCGATCCGACTGCCATTGATAATGACCAGTTGCAAGCGATGTCTCTGGACCTGCACGTCCGGGAAATCAAAACGGACGACTTCGAGATGGTCATAGAGCTTGCATCGGACGAAGCGTTGCTTCAGGACTGGTCTGCGACGTCGTCTAACGACACGGACGCGTTCCTCGAAATCCGGTCCGGCATGGACGAGACCGAGATTTTGGCTTGGGTCGATCCGGTCCTAAGGGTTGTGCTCGGCTACGGGCTAGACCCAACGGTCTACGACACGACGTCACTGTCTGTGCCGTACTCGGACCTATTGACTCCGATTCGGGAGACGAACGCGCTGGACTACCTGCGGCCCTTCCTGGAAGACACGGACCTGAAGCTACGTGTCAATCCGTCCGGTCGGGGCTTCACGTTGCAGAGGCCAGAGAACTACATCAACAACCCTGCTCACCATTCGTGGCTGTTTCTGGAAGACGACGTCATTTCAGCAAAGCGAGTCGTTACACGTAGCGGTGAATGGTACGACTCCGTTGAACTTCACCGGCCGTCTACTGAGGGTAATTCCTACGGCTATCCCACATCCGGTACGCACTCGCGTACGTACCTGGAGAGCTGGGCCGGACGTAAGCCGTCGAGTTCGATGGCACAGAACATCTGGCGTCGAACAAAGAACCGAGGAAGGTTCATCGATCTCGTTGTGCCCATTCACTTGGGCGTGTTCATGCGCGACGAGTTCACGTACCTACCGACTGGCGCAACCCCCGGCCCTGACTACCAGTGGGCGGTCAAGTCCGTGACCTATGACTTGGTCGCGGGGACCATGTCCATTCGCGGAGAACAGCGCTACTAAAGCTTGACCTTATGTGCCTTGCCGGCTCCCCCTCAGGGAGTCGGCTTATAGGCATGTCCAAAAGAGATTGGAAAGACCATGACATTAGATAGTAATGGGATATGGCAGTACACCGAAAGCGAGACGGCAGCTCCAGTCTCGACCTTGCTCAACCGGCTTGCCGACTCGGTAAGTGATGCAGTCGCGCCACTCGTGACCGTGTCCGGCCCGCACGCGGTAGCTGCTGCGGCAGGCTACGCGTCCACCCTGACAGTTGAGCGAGTCGGGCGAATGGTCTACGCCACAGGCGCACTCGCTCCAAATGCAAACTGGGGCACCGCGAACTCGACCAGCAGCACGCCGGTCCTGGCGGGCGGCATCCCGGCGGACTGCGCACCTGCGGCGAACAAGTCGTTTCTGGTCCCGACGGCTGCGGGCACAGTAGCAACATTCTTCCGCGTGACTGTGACGTCAACAGGCAGCGTTACCGTTCGCTGCAATACGAGCACCTATACGTCAAACGTGGTGCTCGACGTGTCGTGGATGGTTCCGTAATGAATGCCGAAGATGCGGCGGTCATCCTTGCCGCTATCGGTGACTCATGGCCTGCCGCACTGGTAGTGATCGCAGGAGTAATCGGGTTCATCGCGTACAAGGCTCTGCCGCTGTTGAAGGACATCCGAGACAAGACCGAAGCCGTTCACCACGAGACACAGAACAACTCTGGCTCGACGATGAAAGACGCGGTAGACCGGACAGAGACAGCGGTTGCAGACCTAGCCGCCAAGCTCGATACACACCTCACCGAGTCCGAAGAATTCAAAGCGTCAGTGCGCGCCGAGATAGACACTCGGGAGGCTGCCCTCCGTGCGGACATAGCCCGCCCGTTCTGGCGTCGGTGATGACGGGGCAGGCAGGGCACGGCAACGGGTGGTCAGGGGCAAAGGTCACCACTGCCCGCAAGTACTGGGCGGCCCTGCTGCCTCTGCCGTGCTGGCTGTGCAAGCGGCCGGTACTCCCCCCAGATAAGTGGGTGGTTGAGCACATCGTCCCCCGATCGATGGGTGGATCACTCACCGACCGCACGAACCAATGGGTATCCCACCGCACATGTAGTGACTCAAGTGGTGGACAACTCGCACACAAGATCAAGAGTGCGACCACGGCTCACGATCGCCGCGAATTCCGCGACTGGACTCAAGTTCGCTGAGTTTTTTGACGTGGCTGAGAGCCCTCGCATGTCTGCCCCTCCCAATGTGCGTGTAATTCGTTTCCTTAAGCAACTAATTCCCCGGAAGGGGTGACTTGTCATGCCCGCAACACCACGGTTTATGTCTGTCGTCCCTGACGGAACGTCGGTTGTCGATACTCAGCTCGGCATGGAAATGCTCGGACTTGAGGCCGACGGCGAAGGTGGGTTGTTCCCCCAGGTGCTCAACATTGGGCGTGTCCTGGGTGCGAGAGATCCTGAGGGCGGGTCGCTTTACAAGACGGTCGTTGTTGAAGTCGGCCGACGTGGCGTGAAGTCCACATCCATCATGGCGACGCTCATTGGTCGGGCCATGAATCGACCCGGCTACAAAGCCGTAATCACGGCTCAGTCAGGGACCATTGCGTCATCGATCGTTCTCGAGCATGGCGAGATGTTAGAGAACAACGGATACGCCGGATACAAGCGCCGAACCTCGGACGACATAGACGGTGACGGAACCATGCGTCTGCTGAGGAACGGCGGACGTGAGCGTATCGAGTTCTCGAACAAGTCTGTGATTTGGTGTGTCCCTCCTACAGCGGCGGCGGTCCGTTCAAAGGCTGCTGACGATATCTGGATTGATGAGGGCGGAGAGCACGACTCGGAAAAGGGGCAGGCGTTCCTTGACGGCGTGCGTCCGCTTATGGACACGAGAGGCGAACTCGCCCAACTGATCCTTTCCGGAACTCCCGGGATAGCGCGTGTGGGAATGTTCTGGGATGCGCTGGAGTCCGTGCGTAAAGGCGAGGACCCTGACGACGGCGTTGTGGATTACAGCGTCTCGGACGTCGAGGCAGGCGAACTCACGGCAAAGCCGTGGGAAGAGCTGAGCGACGAAGAGCAGGAAGCGGAGCGGGAACTCTGGCGCCGTGTGCATCCGGGGCCGACGTCGGTTAAGTCAGACGGTTCGACACTGACCAGCATTCGCACGCTGGAGAAGCGACGCAAGAAAATGCCGTGGCCTCAGTTCGCGCGTGAGTACCTGTGTATCTGGCCTGCCGACTCGCACACTAAGGCGGTCGATATGGGCGCCTGGGCGGCTGCTGAGCAGCCTGCCCCGGAACTGCCGACCAAGTACGCCGTGGCGTATGACGTGGCCCCTGACGGCTCTGCTGCTGCCGTCTGTGCGGCATGGCGGGATGACGACGGAAACGCGTGGCTGGAAGTGCTCCAGTACGCGGCCGGTACGGACTGGCTGCCCGGTTTCGCCAAGGGCATCCGGGACTCCGGGTACCGGCATGCGTTTGCGTTCGACGGGATCGGCGCGAACCACGAACCGGCGAACAGGATGGAAGCGCTCAAGCCGCGTGTGAAGACAAAGTCCATGACGTTCAAGTTTGACATGATGCCGTCTCAGGCGGGGTTCATTCGTGAGCTGAATGCAGGCCGTGTGCGTCACTCCGGGCAGGCATCCCTCACGACGGCTCTTGACGGAGCTGTGTGGCGCAACCTGGACGGCGGGCGGCTGTGGGGCAGGAAAGCGAGCACGAATGACATTGCGCCCGCTGTAGCTGCTGCTGAGGCTCTGCACTACTACGACACGGACATCGTGAAGCGTGGCGGTAGTGCAATGTCGGGCATGTTCGACTAGCAAGGCGAAGGGCCGTACCCAATCCGGGTACGGCCCTTTTCTCGTCTCGGCTCAGACGGTAGGAATCACGTAGGCGCGGGCAAAATGTGTCTTCACAGTAGCTTGGTGAAGATGCCCCGCCTTAGCTTCGTCGCCTTGAACGCCCATCACGGCGTGTAGGTGGACCTTGCCGTCTACTACTTCCCCGTTGCCGGTCATTTCGGCCGTAACGTGATACGTGGTAATCGTGTCGCTCGTGGCGTCGTTCAGGGGCATCGTCGAAATTGTGAAGTCTTCCACTCCGCCAATAAGGGAAACGATGGCAGCGTTCTCGATTCCCGCCTCTTTGACCTGTCGCTGGAGTGAGGAAACTAGTTCGTCGTCGCGGACTTCCAGAACGATCACTGTGCGCCTGTCTGTAGTAGCGGAGAGAGTTCGCGGAGCATATGAGCGGAGCACCAACGTGCGCCGACGTCGCGCGGGTTAACGGTCTCTTGAGCGAACCGCGTGGCCAGATAGTGAGCGTCTTTCGCGTGGCTCTGAGGGTTCGCGGTGATCGACTCCGCCACTGCCCAATCGACGGCGCACACGCGGGCTGTGACGGCCGTTAGGTATAGCCCGCGCATCTCGGAATCACTCACGAGGGATGCGGCTACCTGACTGGCGTAGTCCGTGCGGGGAAGCTTCGCAAGGATTCCCACGGCGTTCACACGCAGCACAGCGTTATCGTCGCCGTCGGACCACTGACGTAGCCGGGCGATAGCGGACCGGTCGGCAAACGACGCGGTCACGATGTCGGTTTGGTGAGTCGTCTGGACCATGGCAAGCGTGTCTGCGTCACCACTGGCAATCGAGGCGACAAGGTCCTTTGCCACGACGCCGTGGACAGCGACCATGGCCGATAGACCGAGGAAGCTTCGCCTGTTCACGCGACTCAGGCTAGCGGCCTCCCTGACAGCGTCTAGGGGCACTTCCAGCACCTGGGACAGGTGGTCCTGCCAGTACACGCCGGGAATTACCTTGCCTGCCTCCCAACGCTTCACAGCGTCTCGCCCTGGCGCTCCGGAAGGGTCTTCCGCCGACACACAGAGCAGTTCGGCTAGGCGCGCCTGAGTCAAGCCCAGCGCCGTCCGCCGGTCCCGGATCAGGTCGTGTATCGCCACGGGTCAATAGTGCCCCCTTGGATGCCCCTCCGGCGAGGTTTCCAGCCGCCTACGGTCGCGCACATGGAACTGACTCGACAGGTCACGCTGCGGCTCGACGACGGGCCGCACGATCCCCCGCGTGTGGGCTGGTGGGAGGTCCATGGTCCGCAGCCGACGACGGACGTCTACGGAATCATTGAGCTGTCCTACAGCTACACGGACGCCGAGATCCCAGTACGCGAGGTGTACGCCTGGTTCATCTACCGCCGCACCGCCCACAAGGGCCGCCGCGTCGGGACGTTCCTGGACGAGATCGCGGACGGCACGGCCGACACGCGCGACGAGGCGTTAGCGCAGGTCACAGCGGCGTGGACAGAGAAGGTCGGGACGCTCTAGGCCGCTAGCGCGAGGGTTGCAGTCTGGTCTCTTTTTGCAAACCACTGGTGCATGTGGCTCTGCAGGCCGAGCCGGTCGATCCGGATCCCGGCCTCCAGCACCGCCTCGATGAGGCACTCGTACGCGGTGGACATGTCGAAGTCGTTGAGCAGCAGCGTCGCACCCGGGTTCTCGGCACGCGCCTCCTCGAACGCCATCCGGATCATCTCCACGCGGCCCTTGACCCGGGCCAGGGGCGTGATGGCGTTCTCCTCGGCGGTGAACACGGGCATGATCACCACCTCGTTGATCGCGTCCCAGGTGTCGATCACGCCGCGGAACGCCCCGACGTCGCGCCGGATACGTTCCCGCTGCAGCCGCTCCACCTCGGCGTCGGGCAGACCGCGGAGCCAGCCCGGCTGGACCGTGTGCCACACGAGCGGGTGCCCCTTGACGACGACGCCACGCTCGGCGAACCAGCGCGCCGCGCCGAGCAGCGGCTCCGTCCGCGGCGCCCCGCGCTCGGGCTCGAACGTGCCCCAGTAGAACGGGAGCGTGGTCTGGTTGAAGACGTCGAACCACGCGTCGGCGAGGCGGCCGTCGTAATCCGAGTCCTGCGAGGTGCCGTTCGCCAGGTCGATCAGGTCGAACCCGATGCAGCCGAACAGGAACGCGTGCCGCGTCTGCCGCACGACGACGTCGTGGTCGGCCAGCGGGGCGCCGTCCGGCCCGCGCAGGGTGACGGTGGCCTCGGCGCGGCGGTGCGCCAGGCTCGGGTCAGGTGTGCGTCCTTCGTCGGGCGCGGTGAAGAGAGAGGTCACGCGCCGACCCTAGCGGCGGCCCTCACTCCCGTGGAGTCACCACGAGCAGATCACCCACGTCGCACTGCAGCACGTCGCAGACCGCCGTCAGCGTGGAGAACCGGATCGCCCGGGCACGGTCGTTCTTGAGCACCGACAGGTTCACCACCGTGACGCCGACCAGCTCGGCGAGCCTGGCGAGCGTCATGCCGCGCTCGTCGAGCAGCTCGTCGAGCCGGCAGTGGACGCGGGCCTCGTCGTCGTCGACAGGCATCAGACGAGGCCCTCGGTGTCACGCTTCAGGCGCGCGCCGCGCTGGAACGCGTAGCCGACGGCGGCCAGCAGGAAGCCCGCCAGGAACAACGGCATGTCGAGCCCCAGCACCACCGACTGACCGGTGATGGCGTCGAGGCTCTCCAGGGCGCTGCTCGCCGCCGTGCCCGCCAGCGACGGGGTGAGCACCGAGGCCAGCACCAGGGTCGCCGCAGCAGTATTGATCGCCACCAGGTTGGCCCGGGTGAAGAACTCGCCCCGGAAGAAGGACCCGCCGAGCAACGTGAAGCAGGCCGCGACCACCAGCAGCGTGATCGCCGGCAGCAGCGCGGCCGCGAGCACCACCGCGAACGGCGCGGGGCCGAGGCCGGAGACGCGGACCACCGCCTCGGTGGCCTCCGCGCCGACCGTGCCGTTCACCAGCAGCTCGTGCGGCACGCCGGCGAGGTCGACCGTCACGGGAACGTCCCGGTTGGGCAGGATCCGCACGAGATCCCGGACGATCTCCACGATCCCCGCGGCAACCATCAGGCCGCCGGCGAGCGCCAGCACCACGAAGTCCGGTCTCGGATTGCTGAGCCAGCGCTGAACCATCGTCGTCTCCTCTTCGTCGACATATCGTTTATCGATACTATCGAAACACGATATGTCGACGCGGTCAACAAAAGCCCCGCCCCGTTGGTCGAGCTTGTCGAGACCCGTCGTGTCACGGCGGGGGTCTCGACAAGCTCGACCAACGGGGTGGGGCTCAACCAACGGGCCGGTCGGGGTTACGTCGCCGCCGGCTCCTCCACCGCCGGGGCCGCGAACTGGCTCGCGTACAGCCGCGCGTACGCGCCGTTCGCCGCGAGCAGGTCCTCGTGCGAGCCCTGCTCCACGATGTCGCCGTGCTCCATCACGAGGATCACGTCGGCGTCGCGGATCGTGGACAGCCGGTGGGCGATCACGAACGACGTCCGGTCCTTGCGCAGCCGGTTCATGGCCTCCTGCACCAGCACCTCGGTGCGGGTGTCCACGGACGACGTCGCCTCGTCGAGCACCAGGATCGCCGGGTCGGCGAGGAACGCCCGCGCGAGGGTGAGGAGCTGCTTCTCCCCCGCGCTGACGCTTGAGCCCTCCTCGTCCACGACGGTGTCGTAACCGTCGGGCAGGGTCCGCACGAACGGGTCCACGTGGGTCGCCCGGGTGGCGGCGAGGAACTGCTCCTCGTCCACCGTGGCGCCGTCCGCCACCCCGTACCGCAGGTTCTCCTCGATGGTGCCCTTGAAGAGCCAGGTGTCCTGGAGCACCATCCCGACGGACGAGCGCAGGTCGTCGCGCGACATGTCGCGCGTGTCGACGCCGTCCAGGGTGATGCGCCCGCCGTCCACCTCGTAGAACCGCATGAGGAGGTTGACCAGCGTCGTCTTGCCGGCGCCCGTGGGACCGACGATGGCGATGGTCTGGCCCGGTTCCGCGACCAGGTTGAGCCCGGTGATGAGCTGCTGGTCGGGCGTGTACGAGAACGAGACGTCCTCGAACGCGACCCGTCCGCGCACGGGCTCCACCTTCTGCGACTCTGCCGGGTCGGCGGTCTGCTCCGGCGCGTCCAGGAGGTCGAACACCCGCTCCGCGGAGGCGACGCCGGACTGCAGCAGGTTCATCATCGAGGCCACCTGCGTGAGCGGCTGCGTGAACTGGCGCGAGTACTGGATGAACGCCTGCACGTCACCCAGCGACAGCGTGCCCGACGCCACGCGGAGCCCGCCGATGACCGCCACGATCACGTAGTTCAGGTTCGCGAGGAACCCCATGGCGGGCTGGATGGTGCCCGAGATGAACTGCGCCTTGAAGCTCGCCCCGTACAGCGAGGCGTTCTCCTTGGCGAAGGCCTCGGCGGTGGACTCCTGGTGCCCGTAGACCTTCACGAGCGCGTGGCCCGTGAACGACTCCTCGATGTGCGCGTTGAGACGCCCCGTGGCCGCCCACTGCTCGACGAACTGCGGCTGGCTGCGCTTGGCGATCTGCATGGTCATGACCACGGACAGCGGCACGGTCACCAGCGCGACGAGCGCCAGGATCGGCGAGATCCAGAACATCATGAAGAGCACGCCGACCACGGTGAGCGCCGCCGTGACGAGCTGCGCGAGGGTCTGCGTGGTCGTCTGGGCCACGTTGTCGATGTCGTTGGTGACGCGCGACAGGATCTCGCCGCGCTGCTTGGCGTCCACGTACGACAGCGGGATGCGGTGCAGCTTCGCCTCCACCTGGTCCCGCAGGTCCCGCATGGTGCGCTGCACGACGCCGGTGGTGATGCGCGCCTGCAGCCAGCCGAACAGGAACGCCCCGACGTACGCCGCGACCACCCAGCCGAGCGTCTGCGCCAGCAGCGCGAAGTCGATGCCCTGCCCGGGCACGACGCCGGGCACACCCGACAGGAGATCGGCCATCTGGTCCTGGCCCTGGGCCCGGAGCGCCGCGATCGCCTGCTCGGTGGTCCCGCCCGCGGGTAGCTGCGCGCCCACGAAGCCCGCGAAGATCACGTTCGTCGCGTCGCCGAGCAGCTTGGGGCCGAGCACGGTGAGCGCCACCGAGCCGATCCCGAACACCATGAGGACCACGACGTTCAGCCGCTCGGGCCGCAACGAGCCGGCGAACCGGCGCAGCGAACCCTTGAAGTCCATGGGCTTCTGCACGGGCATGCCCATGTTGCCCATCGGCCCGGGTCCCGGGCGCGGGTTGGGCGGGCCGGGCGGCGCCGACGGCGCGGCCTTGGTCGTCTTCTCTTCCCCGCTCACGCCGCTCACGCTGCCTCCTCCAGGCTCATCTGGGACGTCACGATCTCCTGGTACGTCGGGTTGTCGGCCAGCAGCTCCGCATGCGTGCCCCTGCCGACGATGCGGCCGTGGTCGAGCACCAGGATCTGCTCGGCATCGCGGATGGTCGCGACCCGCTGGGCCACGATGATCGTCGTCGCGTCCCGGGCCTGTGGCCGCAGGGCCGCCCGCAGCCGCGCGTCGGTCGCGTAGTCGAGCGCGGAGAAGCTGTCGTCGAACAGGTAGATCCGCGGTCTGCGGATCACCGCACGCGCGATCGCCAGCCGCTGCCGCTGCCCGCCGGAGAACGTGGCACCGCCCTGCGCCACCACCGCCTCGAGGCCGCTGCCGTTCTCGTCGTTGCCCAGCGCCTCGACGAAGTCACGGGCCTGCGCCACCTCGAGCGCCGCCCACATCTCCTCCTCGGTGGCGTCGGGCTTGCCGTACCGGAGGTTGTCCGCGATGGTCCCGGTGAACAGGAACGCCTTCTGCGGCACCAGCCCCATGAGCGAGCCCAGGTCGCGCTGCGTGACGTCGCGGACGTCGATCCCGTCGACGCGGACCGTGCCGCCCGTCGCGTCGAACAGGCGTGGCACGAGGTTGAGCAGCGTCGACTTGCCCGCGCCCGTCGAGCCGATGATCGCAGTGATCTGGCCCGGCTCGGCGGCGAACGTCAGGTCGTGCAGCACTGGCGCCTCGGCGCCCGGGTAGCGGAACTCGACGTCCTCGAAGGTGATGCGGCCGCGCGGGCCTTCGTCCTCGCTGGTCGAGCTTGTCGAGACCAACCGCACCGGATTCTCCGGATCGACCACCGACGACGTCGTCTCGAGGACCTCCCCGATCCGCTCCGCGGCGACGGCCGCACGCGGGATCATCATGAAGATCATCGTGGACATCATCACGGCCATGAGGATGTACATGAGGTAGCTCAGGAACGCCGTCAGCGAGCCGATCTGCATGCCCCCCGCCTCGATCTCCCGCGCGCCGAACCACAGCACCGCCACCGAGGACATGTTCATGATGAGCATGACCACGGGGAACGTGAGCGCCATCAGGCGGCCGGCGCGAAGCGAGGTGTCGTACAGCTCCTCGTTCACCACGCCGAAGCGCTCCTTCTCGCGGCGCTCACGCACGAACGCGCGCACGACCCGCAGGCCGGTGATCTGCTCGCGCAGCACGCTGTTGATGGCGTCGATGCGCTTCTGCATGCGCCGGAAGTGCGGCACCATCCGCCACACGATGACGCCAGCCGTCGCGGCCAACACCGGCACGATGACCAGCAGGAGGGCGGACATCGTGACGTCCTCGGACAGCGCCAGGATGACTCCGCCGACCAGCATGATCGGCGCCATCACCATGATGGTGAAGGTCATGAGCACGGTCATCTGGACCTGCTGCACGTCGTTGGTACCGCGCGTGATGAGGGTCGGCGCGCCGAACTGCGCCATCTCCCGCGCGGAGAACGTCTGCACGGTGTGGAACAGGTCGCGTCGCAGGTCCCGGCCGAAGGCCGTGGCGACCTGCGCGCCGAAGTAGACCGCGACGACGGAGGCCACGACCTGGCCCAGCGACACGACGAGCATCCAGCCGCCGGTGCGCCAGATGTGGCCGATGTCGCCGGCCACCACTCCGTCGTCGATGATGTCTGCGTTCAAGCTGGGCAGATAGAGCGCCGCGAGCGTCTGCACCAGCTGCAGGACGAGCACCGCTACCACCGCCCAGCGGTACGGGCCCAAGTACTTTCGGGCAAGCGTGACAAGCATTTAGAGACAGTTCCCTTCGAGGCTGGGGGCTGGAGAACCAGGGATTGGGGCGCCCGGTGCCGCAGTACTGACCGCAGTACTGGAGGCTGCTGCGTCCGGGAGCTCAGGGCCAGACTTTTTCGCCGGCTCGTTCGGTGGACCGGCGAGGCCGTTCACGAGGGCGTCGGCAAGGACGTCGGCGGGGATCGTCGGCAACAGGTTGTCGAACCGCATGTGCGCGCCCGCGATGGCCGACTCGATGAGCGAGATCGCCACGTCGACAGGGACGCGCAGGCGGTGCAGGTCGGGCGCCAGGACTGCCGTGATGCCCGCGACGGTAGCCTCGTGCTGGCTCAGGCGCTGGGCCATGAACTTGTCACGGAACGCGGTCATCCGCTGGCGCGAGGTGTCATCGTCGACCGGGGGCAGGGCTGCCTGCAGGTGACGCAGCACGGACATCCACCGCATAGCCTCCGCAGCGCGGCCGCGGCCCGTCTCGATCACGAGCTCCAGCCGCCGCTCCAGCGGGAGGCCGGGGTCGATGGCGGTGAGCTCGGCGAGCGCCTGCTCCGGCCCGGCCGCGCGGTGCAGCCCCTCGACCGCTACCGCCCCGACCAGCGCCGTCTTGTCGCCGAACGCCCGGAACAGGGTGCCCTCCGCGACGCCGGCGGCCTGCGCCAGCTCGCGCGAGGTGACGTCGACCCCCCGCTCCCCGACCAGCGGGAGCACCGAGTCGACGATGGCCGCCTTGCGGTCCTCGGGCGCCATCGGGGCTGCCCGCCGTCGTGCGTTGTCCATGCCAGGACGTTAAATGAGTGAGCACTCACTCCGCAACTCGTTATCCGGGGAGCGTAAGAACGACGAAGTAGAGCGCCTGTCCGACTCTCCCTCGTGACACCAGGGAGAGCGGGACAGGCGCTCTACTTCGTCGTTCTTACGCTCGGGGTCAGCCGGCCGGCGGGGCCGGCGGGGCCGGGGGCACCGGCGGGGGCGGCGTCGTGCCACCGGCCGGTCGCTGCCCGCGCTCGTGGCTCGGGTCGAACGGCTCGCCCGACCGGGTGCCTGCGCTCGTCGCGTCGGCCACGGCGGCCTCCGCCTGGCGCTGCGCCTCGGCGAGGGCCTCGCTCGGGTCCTGCAGCAGCGGCTTGTCGAGGACCGGCGCCGCGGTCGGGCGCGGGCCGTCGGACGGGCTGCCGCCGCCAGGAGGCGTCGGGATGCCCGGCGTGCCCGGCGTGCCGCCGAAGCCCTGGGCGATGCTGCCCAGCGCCGCGGTGAACTCGGTGGGGATGACCCAGGTCGTGTTCGACGTGCCCTGCGCGATCTTCGGCAGCATCTGCAGGTACTGGTAGGCCAGCAGCTTGGAGTCCGCGTCGCCCTGGTGGATGGCGTCGAAGACCTGGAGGATCGCGCGCGACTCACCCTCGGCCCGCAGGATCTGCGACTGCGCGGCACCCTCGGCGGTGAGGATCGCGGACTGCTTCTCACCCTCGGCGGTCAGGATCGCGGACTGCTTGATGCCCTCCGCGGTCAGGATCGCGGCACGGCGGTCGCGCTCGGCGCGCATCTGCTGCTCCATCGCGCCCTGGATCGAGGGCGGCGGCTCGATCGACTTGAGCTCGACACGGTTGACGCGGATACCCCAGCGCCCGGTCGCCTCGTCCAGCACGCCACGGAGCTGGCCGTTGATCTGGTCACGGCTGGTGAGCGTCTGCTCCAGGTCCATCGAGCCGATGACGTTACGCAGCGTCGTGACGGTCAGCTGCTCGATCGCCGTGATGTAGTTCGCGATCTCGTAGACCGCGGACTTGGCGTCCGTCACCTGGAAGTAGATGACGGTGTCGATCTCGACGACCAGGTTGTCACTGGTGATCACCGGCTGGGGCGGGAACGACACGACCTGCTCACGCAGGTCGACGCCGGCGCGGACCCGGTCGACGAACGGCACCAGCACGTGCAGGCCGGGGTCGAGGGTCTTCGAGTACCGACCGAGGCGCTCGACCACGAGCGCCACCGACTGAGGAACGATCCGCACCGCACGGATCACCGCAACGATGCCGACGATCACGACCAGGGCAATGATCAGATAGAGCAGGACTTGCCCGAATGCTGCCACGACGTCTCCTTACGCGGGCACCTAGGCCCGCACGGAATGTTTCAAGCTTCTGACTGGGACTGCTTCACGCTGGGACTACGACACACGCTGGGACCGCGACAAAGAAGGTCGCGCCTGGCGCCAGGCGCCAAGCGGTCAGGCCGGCTCGACGACGGCGGTCGCGCCGTCGATCTGGACCACACGAACGCTAGTGCCGGCAGCCAGCAGAGGCGACCCGGGTACGGCTCGCGCGCTCCACACCTCTCCGCTGAGCTTGATCAGCCCGGACGCGGTGCTGACCTCCTGGACCACCGACGCGGTGCGCCCCACGTTCGCCTCGGCGTTGGTGGGCGCCTTCGGCGTGCTGTTGCGCAGGTGACGAATGAGCGTGGGCCGCAGCGTCACGAGCAGCACCACGGATGCCACGACGAAGACGATCGCCTGCACCCACAGCGGAGTACCGGCCGCGTTCGCCACGCCTGCGGCCAGCGCGCCGCCCGCGAACATGATGAAGACGAAATCCAGTGACAAGAGTTCGATCAACGCGAATATCAGCGCTGCGCCTACCCACCACAACCAGGCCATGGGTGCTCCCTCCGAGCTTCCACTCCGGCTGGTGACCGGTCGTCGACGGAACCTCTCCGTCGACGGGTCCTCGCGGTGAATCTACCGCCACCTCGGACCTTTGCCCGGACTTTACCAAGGTCCACTGACACTGCGGTAGCAAAACCAGTGTTTCAACTTGGTTTCTTTATGGCGCTGAATTTTTCAGCGTCGACGCCGGCCGAGACGTATTGAGAACGCGCGATTCGAGGCCGGATCGGCGGACCGGTGGGCGGCCGGATCGGACCGCGGTTCAGCGGGCCGCGCGAGCGAGCCAGCGCCCGCCGCCGTGCGCCACGAGGAGCGGGAGCCCGAACGCCGCCGACAGGTTGTCCGCTGTGAGGACCTCCTCGATCGGGCCGGCGGCCTGGATGCCCGCCTTCTTCATCAGCAGCAGGTGCGTGAAGCCCGGCGGGATCTCCTCGACGTGGTGCGTCACGTGCACGAGGACGGGCGACAGCTCGTCGTTCGCAAGCTCGGACAGCGCACCCACCAGCTCCTCACGGCCGCCCAGGTCGAGCCCGGCGCCGGGCTCGTCGAGCAGCAGCAGCTCCGGGTCGGTCATGAGGGCGCGGGCGATCTGCACGCGCTTGCGCTCGCCCTCCGACAGGGTGCCGTAGGTGCGGTCGGCGAGGTGGTCGACGTCGAACAGCGCCAGCAGGTCCTTCGCGCGCTGCTCGTCGAGCTCGTCGTAGGTCTCGTGCCAGCGTCCGGTCACGCCGTAGGCGGCGGTCAGCACGACGTCGCGCACCGACTCCGCCGTCGGGAGGCGCTCGGCGAGCGCCGCGCTCGAGATACCGATGCGCGGGCGGAGCTCGAACACGTCGACCCGGCCGAGGGTCGAGTCGAGGATCTTCGCCGTACCCGACGTCGGGTGGAGGCGCGCCGCGACGATCTGGAGGAGAGTGGTCTTGCCCGCACCGTTCGGGCCGAGCACGATCCACCGTTCTCCTTCGTTCACCTGCCAGTCCACGGAATCGAGGATGGTCGAGGTGCCGCGACGGACGGTGACGCCCGTGAGTTGGAGAACCGAGCTCATGGGTCCCGACCTTACCTGAGGAGCAGTCATTTACAGTTCTGCGGTGGACACCGATCAGGACCTCCCCCGGAGCGTGCTGCTCGCCCTGTGGCTGCAGGGCATAGGCGACACCTCGGACGCTGTGAAGTCCGTGGTGGGCGACGACGAGCCGCACACCGTGGAGGGGCTACCCGGCTTTACCGACGGCACCGACCTCGACACGCTCTTCACCGCCTGGACGACGGGCCCGCGCGAGGTCTGCGCGCTGCTGCCCGCGCCCGGCGACCCGGCGGGTGTGCCCGCGGCCGCCAACCTCGAGGCGACGGACGCCGGGGAGTGCGTGGTGGTCACGACGCCGGACGGGAGCTGGGCGGCGGTGCCGAAGGTCCAGGCGTTCGGCAGCCATATCGAGCCCGGGCACATGGTGACGTGGCAGGTGCTGGAGGTCCCCGCGTGGACCACCCTCGTGCTCGGCGCCATCGGCTCGGTCGCCGACGCCGAGCGTGAGCTCCGCACGAGCCTGATGACCGCCACCGACGCCCTCGACCAGCTCGACGTCGCCCGCTGGCGCGACGACGCCGCCGACGCCATCGAGCGGATCCGGTCCGCCAGCACGTCGTCCTGGCCGGTCCCGCACCTCGACGGGCGGCGCGCCCGGGTGCTGGACCTGGCCAGCCGCCTGCGCGCCATCGTCGCCCTGGGCACGGTCGACGACGGCGGCGCGGTGAACGTCTTCCAGGTCGACCAGCGCTCCACGGCGCTGCGCGAGGTCGACCGTACGGCCCGCCACGCGATGAGCGCGGCCACCTACGGCGAGGTCCGCTGACCGCCTCGCCGCGGGCGGGCGGTCAGGCCCGGCCCAGCACCTGCCGGTAGACGTCCATGGTGCGCTCGCCGATCGCCGACCAGGTGAAGCGCTCCTCGGCCCGACGGCGTCCGGCGGCCCCCATCGCCGCTGCCCCCTCGGGATCGGTGGCGACGCGGGTCAGCGCCCCCGCGAGGTCGGCGACGAAGCGGTCGGGGTCGAGCGGCGTGCCCGTGCCGTCGTCGGACTGGTCGATGGGGACCAGCAGGCCGGTGACGCCGTCGTCGACCACCTCGGGGATGCCGCCCGTCGCCGTGCCGACCACGGGCAGGCCCACGGCCATGGCCTCGAGGTTCACGATGCCGAGCGGCTCGTAGACGCTCGGGCAGACGAAGACCGTGCAGGCCGCCAGGACCGCGACCAGGTCGGGACGCGGCAGCATCTCCTCGATCCAGACGACGCCGGTCCGGGACTCGCGCAGGCGTTCGACCAAGCGCAGGACCTCGGCCATGATCTCCGGGGTGTCGGGTGCGCCCGCGCACAGCACGAGCTGAACCTCCGGGGGCAGCTCGGCGGCGGCGCGCAGCAGGTACGGCAGACCCTTCTGCCGGGTGATGCGGCCGACGAACACGACGGCCGGCCGGTCGGGGTCGATGCCGTGGCGGCGCACGGTCGCCTCTGCGGCGGTCTGCGCGGCATCGTCGTCCGCGGCGGGGCGGCGCCAGCCCGACAGGTCGATGCCGTTGTGCACCACGTGCACGCGCTCGGGGTCGAGCTCCGGGTAGACGCGCAGGATGTCGGCCCGCATGCCCGCCGAGACGGCGATGACGCCAGCCGCGCCCAGGTAGGCGGTGCGCTCGGCCCACGATGAGAGGGCGTAACCGCCGCCGAGCTGCTCGGCCTTCCAGGGGCGCAGCGGCTCCAGGGAGTGCGCGGTGACCACGTGCGGCACGCCGTGCAGCAGGCCGCCCAGGTGGCCGGCCATGTTGGCGTACCAGGTGTGGGAGTGGACCAGGTCGGCGCCCGCTACGTCGTCGGCCATGACGAGGTCCGTGCCCAGCGTGGCCAGTGCGGCGTTCGCGCCCGCGAGCGCCTTCGGGGTCACGTACCCGGTGACGCCGGACGCCTCGGTCGCGGCGTCGCGCGGGCCGTCGAAGCAGCGCACCCGCACGTCGGCGTGCTGCGCGAGCACCGCGGCGAGCTCGGCCACGTGGACGCCCGCACCGCCATAGACGTGCGGCGGGAACTCGCGGGTCAGCAGGTCGACCCGGAGGCTGTCGGCGGGCCGCTGCGCGGTGCGGGGCGCGGGGCCCGGGGCGGGAACGGAACGGGGGGCGAAGCCTGGGGCGGCAGCGACGTCGGACATCTTGCCAACCTAGCGTGCGCGAACTCTCAGCGTGCCAAATGACGGACCAGCGCAAAAGGGCCTAATGTCACCCGTATGGCTTCCGCTCCTCGCGTCCTAGCGATCGTCCTCGCCGGCGGCGAGGGAAAGCGGCTCATGCCGCTGACCGCCGCCCGCGCCAAGCCCGCAGTGCCCTTCGGCGGCATCTACCGTCTGGTGGACTTCGCTCTCTCCAACATCGTCAACTCGCGTTACCTGCACGTCGTCGTGCTGACGCAGTACAAGTCCCACTCCCTGGACCGTCACATCTCCAAGACGTGGCGCATGTCGCCGCTGCTGGGCAACTTCGTGGCGCCCGTCCCCGCGCAGCAGCGTGTGGGCAAGCACTGGTATCTCGGCAGCGCCGACGCGATCTACCAGTGCCTCAACATCATCGACGACGAGCGGCCCGACATCGTGGTCGTGGTCGGCGCCGACCACGTCTACCGCATGGACTTCTCGCAGATGGTGGACGCGCACATCGAGTCGGGGGCGCGGGCGTCGGTGGCCGCGATCCGGCAGCCGATCGGCATGGCCGACCAGTTCGGCGTCATCGACGTCGACCCCGCGGACCCGACGAAGATCCGCGAGTTCCTGGAGAAGCCGACCAATCCCACGGGTCTGCCCGACTCCCCCGGCGAGATCCTCGCCTCGATGGGCAACTACGTGTTCGACGCCGACGCGCTGGTCGAGGCCGTCACGAAGGACGCGGCGAACCCGGACTCCCGGCACGACATGGGCGGCGACATCATCCCGGCGTTCGTCGCGCAGGGCGAGGCCGGCGTGTACGACTTCATCCGCAACGACGTGCCCGGGTCCACCGACCGGGACCGCGGCTACTGGCGGGACGTCGGAACCATCGACTCCTACTACGACGCCCACGTCGACCTCATCGCCGTGCACCCGATCTTCAACCTCTACAACTACGACTGGCCGCTGTACACGGGCTACACCGGCCTGCCGCCGGCGAAGTTCGTGCATGCCGGTCCGGGCCGGATGGGGCACGCGGCGGAGTCCATCGTGTCGCCGGGCGTGCTGATCTCGGGGGCGCAGGCCGCGGGGTCGGTGCTCTCGCCGGGTGTGCACCTGCACTCGTACTCGAACGTGTCGAACTCGGTGCTGATGGACGACGTCCAGGTGCACCGGTACGCGCACGTGCACCGGGCGATCGTCGACAAGAACGTCATCGTCAACGAGCGGGCCCGGATCGGCGTGGACCACGACGAGGACCGCGCGCGGGGCTTCACGGTCACGGAGTCGGGCCTGACGGTGGTCCCGAAGGGCACGGTCGTCGACTGACGGTGCGAGACGCCCGAGCGTGAGGCGCCGAACGTAGGGGTGGTCGCTGTCCGAGCCTTCGGACGGCGACCACCCCTACGTTCGCCTGCGGGACGGCGACCGGGCCTACGTTCGGCGTGGGTTACCGCGGTACGTGGACCGCTCGGCGGAGCGACGAGGTAGTCCGGCACACTGGTGCCCGTGAAGCGACTCATCGTGACCGACGTGGACTCGACCTTCTTCCGCCAGGAGGTCATCGAGCTCATCGCCGAGCATGCCGGCACCCGCGACGAGGTCGCGGCCGTGACCGAGCGGGCGATGCGCGGAGAGCTGGACTTCGCGGCGTCCCTGCGGGAGCGCGTCGCGACCCTCGCGGGCGTGCCCGTCGCGGCGCTGGACAAGGTGCGCGCCGCCGTCGAGCTGACGCCGGGCGCGCGCGAGCTCGTGGCCGAGTGCCAGGCGCGCGGCTGGGCGTTCGGGCTGGTGTCCGGCGGCTTCGCGGAGATCGTCGAGCCGGTCGCGCAGGAGCTCGGCATCACGCTGCTCCGCGCCAACCGCCTCGAGGTCGCGGACGGCGTGCTGACCGGCCGCACCGTCGGCCCCGTCATCGACCGCGCGGCGAAGGCCGCGACCTTGCGCGAGTGGGCCAAGGACCTGCACATCCCGCTGGAGCACACGGTCGCCGTCGGCGACGGCGCGAACGACCTCGGCATGATCGAGATCGCGGGCGTAGGCGTGGCCTTCAACGCCAAGCCGGTAGTGCGGGAACAGGCCCCCCACTCGATCGAGGACCGTCTGGACAAGGTCCTGGACCTCCTCTGAGCCCACCTGTCAGAAACCGACGGACGTGTCAGACGCTCAGGTCACCGGGGTGACTTGTACGTCTGACACGTCCGTTGGTTTCTGACACGTCAGGTCAGGCGGGGCGGGTTACCTCTGTCAGGCGGGCCAGCTTCCGGTCCCAGTCGGACCACGGGGCGTCGGCCTCCAGGACGGAGTACGTCGCCGTCGGGACGCCGACGCGGACCTGCGCGAGCGCGCCGTCCTCCGACCCCGGGCCGGCCAGCAGCTCGGCGGTGCCCGCCATCGCGGGCTCGTGACCGATCACGAGCACGGTCCGGCTGGCGGGGTCGAGCTCGCGCACGAGCGCGAGGACGCCGCGCGGCATCGCTCCCAGGAGCTCGTCGGTGTACGCCACCGGCGGCTCCCCCAGGTGCTTGCGCGCGAGGTCCCACGTCTGCCGGGTGCGCACCGCCCCGGAGACGAGGACGGCGTCGGGCACGAGGCCGGACGCGACCAATGCCGCACCGACCTTCGCCGCCTGGTCCCGGCCACGCAACGCGAGCGGCCGCTGCTCGTCGGGAAGTTCCGACGGCGGCTCCGCCTTCGCGTGCCGGAGCAGCACCAGTCGCCGCACCGGCGACGTAGTGGGCTCCGTGCCCGACGCTCTGCCCATCAGTGCCTCCTGCCCATCTATTGACCCATGGCGTGCACGCCGCCGTCGACGTGCACGATCTCGCCGGTCGTCGCCGGGAACCAGTCCGACAGCAGCGCGCACACGGCACGTGCCGCCGGCTCAGCCGTGGTCTGGTCCCAGCCGAGCGGGGCTCGGGTCGGCCAGGCGTCCTCCATCGTCGCGAAGCCCGGGATGGACTTAGCGGCGGTGGTGCGGATGGGCCCTGCCGAGACGAGGTTGCAGCGGATTCCTTCGGGGCCGAGGTCGCGCGCCAGGTAGCGGTTCGCGGACTCCAGGCCGGCCTTGGCCACACCCATCCAGTCGTAGACCGGCCAGGCGAACTGCGCGTCGAACGTCAGCCCGACGACGGCGCCGCCGTCCGTCATCAGCTCACGCGCGGCAACGGCTATCGACTTGTACGAGAACGTGGAGACGTGCAGCGCGGTGGCGACGTCCTCCCAGGTACCCGTGAGGAAGTTGCCGCCCATGACGGACTGCGGGGCGAACCCGATCGAGTGCACCACGCCGTCGAGCCTGTCGAAGCCCTCCGCGCGCACGGCGTCGGCCAGCGCGTCGAGGTTCTCCTGGTTGGTCGCGTCCAGCTCGACCACCGGTGCCTCGACCGGCAGCCGCTTCGAGAAGGCCTGCGTGAGCTTCATCTGCCGCCCGAAGGACGAGAGAATCACCTCGGCGCCCTCGTCCTGAGCGAGCCGGGCTGCGTGGAATGCGATCGACGAGTCCGTCAGCACGCCCGTGACGAGCAGCTTCTTACCTTCGAGGAGACCCATGTTGTCCTTCCGTTCGGGCGCAGGCGTGCCGAAGCAACCCCTGCGCTGGGTGCGAGCGTAGTGCGAGTTACGGCGTGGAACGAAACTCCGCGCCGTGCCTCATGGCAAAAGTGGTGGATATGTTCGGGCAAAACCGCAGGCCGCGGCGGCCAGAGTACGGCTCAGTGCCCCATCCCGAGACCACCGTCGACCGGGATGACCGCGCCGGAGACGTAGCCCGCGGCGTCGGAAGCGATGAACGACACCACGGACGCGATCTCGTCCGCCGAGGCGAAGCGCCCAGCCGGGATCGTCTTGAGGTAGCCCGCGCGCACGTCCTCGGACAGCGCGGCGGTCATGTCCGTCTCGACGTAGCCCGGCGCCACGACGTTCGCCGTGATGCCGCGCGCCCCGAGCTCGCGCGTGATCGACCGCGCCATGCCGACCAGGGCGGCCTTGGACGACGAGTAGTTGACCTGGCCGGGGCCGCCGGACATGCCGACGATCGAGCCGATCAGCACGATGCGGCCCTTGCGGGCCCGGATCATGCCCTTCGACGCGCGGCGCACGCAGCGGAACGTCCCGGTGAGGTTGACGTCGACCACGGACTCGAACTCGTCGTCGCTCATGCGCATCAGGAGCTGGTCCTTGGTGACGCCGGCGTTGGCCACGAGCACCTCGACGGGACCCATGTCCTTCTCGATGGCGGTGAACGCGGCGTCGACGGCGGCGGAGTCGGTGACGTCGGCCACATAGGCCTCGACGCCCTTCGGCAGGTCGCCACCACGGTAGATGGTGGCGACACGGTCGCCGTCGGCCACGAAACGCTCGGCGATCGCGCGGCCGATGCCGCGCGCGGCGCCCGTCACGACGACTACCCGGCCGGTAGGACCTGCGGCGATGCTCTGTGTGTCGGGCGTGGTGGTCACCTGAACTCCTCGATGCTGTGATGATGCACGTTCGCATGAGGCCGCGCGAGGCTGGGGCGGCGGCCGGTACCTGGCTCGATCCGGGTCCGTTGCGACGCTACCCCGCGCGTCGGGCGGACGCCGCGCGCGGCGGGCCCACAGGGATCCACCGGTCCTTGTCGGTTTTCTACAACAACCTGTGAGCAACGCCGCGCGTCCGGACGTCCGGCGGCGTGTCTGACGTGCACGTCCCGGACGTAGACTGGCGAGATGAGCGAGCCGGTTCCGTCCATCACCTCGGCCCCCGAGCCGCTGGCAGTGGACCAGGCGCGCCGCACGCGCAGCTATCTGATCCAGATGTCCATCCGCGTGGTGTGCATCATCGGCGCGGTGCTGGTGGACGGCTGGGTCCGCTGGGCGCTCGTCGCCGCCGCCGTGGTGCTGCCCTACTCGGCGGTGCTCATCGCGAACTCCGGGCGGGACCAGGTCACGCACAACACCTCGCCCGTGACGCCCGCCGCGGCGCCCGCGCTCACCGAGCTGTCCGACGCCGCCCCCGACGTGCCGCGGGCCCCGGCTTCCGCCCCGGACGCGCCCGGCGCCGGGCGCGTCATCGACCACGTCGACGACTGAGGGAACTACCGATGGACCTCCTCGGCCTCTCCGGCCCAGCACCCGACCCCGTGCCCGAGGGCGAGCTCGTCTGCAGCGCCAAGGGCTGCCGCGAGCAAGCCGCGTGGGGGCTGCTGTGGAACAACCCCAAGCTGCACACGCCCGAACGCCGCAAGGTCTGGCTCGCGTGCGACGAGCACCGTGAGCACCTCGAGCAGTTCCTCGCGTCGCGGTCGTTCTGGAAGCAGACGGTGGCAGTGGCGGAACTGGACCGGGTGTCGTGAGCGACGGCGCCGCCAGCGCCCGGGGCGACGAGTCCCGCGGTCCGCGCACGACGCGCCAGTGGGTGATCCTGGCGGTGGCCGCCGTGGTCCTCGCCGCCCTGTGCCTGGTCGCGGGCCGCTGGCAGTGGGACCGCGCCGAGTCGCGCAACGCCGAGATCGACCTCGTCAACGCCAACTGGTCGGCGCCGGTGGTGCCCGTGGACGAGGTCCTGCCCGGGCCGGGCGCCGTCGTGCCGCAGGACGAGGTCTGGCAGCGGGTGGAGCTCACCGGCGAGTACGTCGCCGACGCGACGGTGCTGCTGCGCAACCGGCCCGTGGGCGGACAGGGCGGGTACCACGTGCTGGTCCCGTTCGAGGCGCGGGTCGGCGGGCAGGACGTCGTCATCGTGATCGACCGCGGGTTCGTGCCGCTCGGCGCCGACGGGTCGCGGCCCGACGCCGTCCCCGCGCCGCCGTCGGGCACCGTGACCGTCGTGGCGTCGCTGCGGGCCGACGAGCCCGCCTCCGACCGCGACGCGCCGCCCGGGCAGGTGCAGGCGATCTCGACCGAGCAGGTGCTCGCGGCCGGGCCGGACGGCGCCGCCTGGGCCGAGGGCCGCACCGTGGGCGCGTACGGCGCGCTGCGGGCCGAGGAGCCGGCGCCGCAGACCGGGCTGGCCTCCCTGCCCAAGCCGGACACCGACCCGGGGTCGCACCTGTCGTACGCGTTCCAGTGGTGCATCTTTGCGATCGGCGCGATCAGCGGGTACGTGCTGCTGTGGCGCCGGGAGCGGGGGGCGCTGCGGGGCGAGTCGGTGTCGGCGGGCGACCTGCTGCTGGCCACCGGCGAAGCGGCGGACGGCGAGGGCGTGCGGGCGCGACGTCCGGCCCGGGAACGGCGTCAGACGGCCGAGGACGAGGAAGACGCGCTGATAGAGGCCCAGCTCCGCTGACCCCTGTCGCCGAAGTAGAGGGTGTGTCCGGACACACCCTCTATCTCGCGTGCCGGACGTTCCCGAAGTAGAGCGTGCGTCCGGACATGCGCTCTACTTCGGCGAAAGCCGGGTCGGGGTCAGGCGAGGGAGACCAGCTCCTGGTAGCTGTCGTTCCAGAGGTCCTCGTCGCCGTCGGGCAGCAGCAGCACGCGCTCCGGCTCCAGGGCCTCCACGGCGCCGTCGTCGTGCGTGACCATCACTACCGCGCCCTCGTACGTCTTGAGCGCCCCGAGGATCTCGGCGCGCGACGCCGGGTCGAGGTTGTTCGTGGGCTCGTCGAGCAGCAGCACGTTCGCGCCGGACACGACGATCGTCGCGAGCGCGAGCCGCGTCTTCTCGCCGCCGGACAGCACGTTGGTCGGCTTGTAGGCGTCGTCCCCGCTGAACAGGAACGAGCCCAGCACCGACCGCACCTGCGTGTCCGTGAGGTCGGGCGCGGCGTGCCGCAGGTTCTCCACGACCGTCACGTTCATGTCGAGCGTGTCGTGCTCCTGGGCGTAGTAGCCGAGCTTGAGCCCGTGCCCGGGCACCACCTCGCCGGTGTCGGCCGCCTCGACGCCCGCGAGGATCCGCAGCAGCGTCGTCTTGCCCGCACCGTTGAAACCGAGGATGACGACGCGGGACCCGCGGTCGATCGCCAGGTCGACCCCGGCGAACACCTCCTGGGACCCGTACGCCTTCGACAGGCCGTTGGCGGTGAGCGGCGTGCGGCCGCAGGGCGCCGACGTCGGGAAGCGCAGGTTGGCCACGCGGTCGGAGACGCGCTCGGCCTCAAGCCCGCCGAGCATCTTCTCGGCGCGCTTGATCATGTTCTGCGCGGCGGTGGCCTTGGTCGCCTTGGCGCGCATCTTCTCGGCCTGGGCGAGCAGGGTGCCGGCCTTCTTCTCGGCGTTCGCCCGCTCCCGCCGACGACGCCGCTCGTCCGTCTCGCGCTGCTCGAGGTACGTGTCCCAGCCGAGGTTGTACTGGTCGAGCTCGCCGCGGTTGGCGTCCAGGTGGAACACCTTGTTCACGGTGGCGCGCAGCAGGTCGGTGTCGTGGCTGATCACGATGAACCCGCCGTTGTACGCCTTGAGGTAGTCGCGCAGCCACATGATGGAGTCCGCGTCGAGGTGGTTGGTCGGCTCGTCCAGGAGCAGCGTCTCGACGCCGCTGAACAGGATGCGCGCCAGCTCGATCCGACGGCGCTGGCCACCGGAGAGCGTGCTGAGCGGCTGCGCCAGGACGCGCTCGTCCAGGCCCAGGTTCGCGGTGATGATCTGCGCCTCGGACTCCGCGGAGTAGCCGCCGGCCGCCAGGAAGCGCGCCTCGAGCTTGGGGTAGCGCTCCATCGCGGCGTTCTGCGTCGCCTCGTCGAGGGACGCCATCTCGCCCTCGGCCTGGCGCATCTTGGAGATGACCTTGTCCAGGCCGCGCGCGGACAGCACGCGGTCCATCGCGAGGACCTCGAGGTCGCCGGTGCGGGGGTCCTGCGGCAGGTAGCCGATGTCGGTACCGCGCACGATCTGCCCGCCCGAGGGGAGGGTCTCGCCCGCGAGGGTCTTGGTCAGCGTGGTCTTGCCTGCACCGTTACGGCCCACCAGACCGATCCGGTCGCCCGAGGCAACCCGGAAGTTCGCCTCGCTCAGCAGCACGCGCGCGCCGACGCGCAGCTCGACGCCATGGGCAGTGATCACGCAGGTGTTCCTCACGGTTGGGGTGGTGGTTGGTCGTTCGGCCCACAGCGGCGGGGGCCCTTTCAGTCTACGGGGTCGGGGCCAGGGATTACGGTGCGTTGCCTCACTCGGACGCCGGGCACCCGGGCGACCCCGACACGCTGCACGGAATCGTCGGCGTGTCGCGTGCGTCGTGTCGGGGTCGTCGCTCCGGCCCTGGACGGGACCGCTCGGCGACGGTACCTTCACGTCTGGTACTACGTTGTACCAGGTACTCCGTGGTGACGATGCGGCGGCCACGTCGCCGGTGACGTGGCGCGACCGCCGAAGGGATGAGACACATGGAGATACGGTTCGTCGCCGTGCTCGCCTCGCTCGCGCTGGCCCTGGGTGCCACGGCCCCGGCCGCGGCGGCGCCACCGCCGTCGGGCAGCGCGCAGCCGCCCGCCACCACCTTCACGAACCCGATCACCGAGCCGTTCGCCGACACCTATGCCGATCCCGCGATCATCCGCGGCAAGGACGGCTGGTGGTACCTGTACGCGACGAGCGACCCGCTGGTCTCGGGCGGGCCGTTCGGCAACATGCACGTCTCGAGGTCGAGGGACCTGGAGTCCTGGGAGTACGTGGGCACGATCTTCGACGACGAGAACCGGCCCTCCTGGGCCGCGAGCGCCTCGTACTTCTGGGCGCCGGACATCCGGTACGTGGACGGCCGGTACGTCATGTACTACACGGTGACCGACACGGCGGCGAACTCCGACCCGTGGGACTACACGATCGGCGTGGCGACCGCGCCGACGCCGACGGGGCCGTGGACCGACTCCGGCGGGCCGGTCCTGGACCCGCGCCCCGCGGGCGGCGACACCTATCTGAACACCATCGACCCTGCTCTGTTCACCGACGACGACGGGTCGCGCTACCTCTACCTCGGCGGCTTCAACGGCGGCCTCTGGGTCACGCGGCTGGACGAGACCGGCACGCGGGCGGTGGGTGAGCTCACGCGGGTGACGGTCGCGGACCGGTACGAGGGCGCGTTCGTGGTCAAGCGGGACGGCTGGTACTACCTGATGGGGTCGTCGGCGAACTGCTGCGCCGGGCCGGTCACGGGGTACAGCGTCTACGCGGGGCGGGCGCGGTCGCCGCTGGGCCCGTTCACGGATCACGAGGGCGTGAGCCTGAACGAGTCGCGGGTGGGCGGCACGCAGGTGGTGGCGCAGAACGGGAACCGGTGGATCGGCGTCGGGCACCACGCGGTGCTGACCGACGCCGCGGGGCAGGACTGGATGCTGTACCACGCGATCGACAAGGACGACGCGTGGCTGGAGCAGCCCGGCGGCGTGAACCGGCGCCCCACGCTGATCGACCGGATGGACTGGATAGACGGCTGGCCGGTGGTCAACGCCGGGGCGGGGCCGAGCGAGGGCCCGCAGCCGGGGCCGGTCGCCGCGAGCGGGCTCGGCATCGTGAGCGGCGACCCGGCGTCGGGATCCGGTCTGCGGCGGGTCTCTGGCACGTTCGCCCGGGGCTTCGACGACGCCGGCGACGCGGGCGCGCTCGCCCGGCTGGTGCCGGGCCGGCGGGACGCCGCCGTCGTGCGGACGGCTCCTGCGCCGCGTGACGTGCGGATCGAGGCGGACGTGCGGCTGCCCGGCACCGACGCCTCGTTCACGGCGACCCTGGGCGGGTCCGGTCGGGCCGCCGTGTCGGTGCGGCTGGACGCCGAGGCGCGCGAGCTCGTCGTCGGACAGGGGCGGCGGGAGGTGCGGGCCGCGCTGCCCACGAACGCGGACCTGCGCGACTGGCACGTGCTGACCGTCGAGGCGCGGGACGGGGCGGTCGCCGCCCGGCTCTCGTCGAGCGGTCTGGGCGACGTCGACGCCGAGGTGCGGTTCGAACCGCGTACCGCGCTCCCCCGGCGGGCTCCCGTGAGCCTGGCGGCCGACGGCGGCGAGGCGCAGCTCGACAACCTGACCGTCGTGCCGGCGCACGAGCCGGTGACCCGGCGGGTCGACGAGCCGCGGGCGGGTGCCGTCACGTTCGCCGAGGAGTTCGACGGCGACCTGGACCCGGGCTGGAGCTGGCTGCACGCCCCGTCGACCGGGCCGGACGGCGTCGAGATCGCGGGCGGCGCCCTGTCCTGGCCGCTGACCGGACACGACCTGGTGGGGTCGGCCAACGACGCGCCCGCGCTGCTGCGCGACGCGCCCGAGGGCGACTTCGTGCTGGAGGCCACCGTCACGCTGCCGCTGGGCGAGAACACAGTGCGCAACTACCAGCAGGCGGGCCTGCTGGTGCACGCGGGCGACGACGACTTCCTGCGGCTCGCGCCCGTGTCGATCTGGCAGACCCGTCAGGTGGAGTTCGGCAAGGAGCTCACGGCCGACGGGCGTACCTGGTTCGGCGGACACGTCTCCGGGCCGGTCGCCGACACGATGCACCTGCGCCTGTTCCACACCACCGACCCGGACACCGGCGAGCACGAGTACCGGGCTGCGTCCTCGCGCGACGGCCGGACCTGGCGCTTCGGCGCCACCTGGACCCTCCCGGCGAACACCACCCCGAAGGTAGGCATCTACGCGGGCGGCGGCCCCACCCCGCCGATAACGGCAACCTTCGACAAGGTGCAACTCCGCGAGCTTGGCTGACCCCCGCGCGGGCCGCCGGGCGCACCTGTCAGACGCTCCGGCATGTGTCAGACGCTCAGGTCACTCGAGTGATCTGAGCGTCTGACACGTGCGGAGGCGTCTGGTCACATGTCGGCCGGTCGCCTTGCCAGCGGGGCTCGGCCTGGTCTGGGATGGAGCCCATGCCTTCACCGAGCCACCGGACCGCGTCCTGGCAGCCTGGCGACGTCCGCGAGGCGGCCGGCGGGTTGTTCGCCCTGGCGCTCGCTACCTTCGTCGCCATCACCACCGAGCTGGTTCCTGTAGGGCTGCTGCCCCTGATCAGCGACGATCTTGACGTCTCCGAAGGTGTCGCCGGGCTGCTCGTGACCGCCTACGCGTTCATGGTCGCGGTGCTCGCCGTGCCGCTGACGTCGGCCACGCGCAGGCTGCCCCGCAAGACGCTGCTGCTCACCACCCTCGGGGTCTACGTCCTGAGCAACGTGATCGTCGCGGTCGCGCCCACGTTCGCGCTCGTCGCGGTGGCCCGGGCGCTGGGCGGCGCGGCCCACGCGGTCTTCTTCTCGGTGAGCATCGGGTACGCGTCCCGGCTGGTGCGCCCGCACCTCGCGGGCCGCGCGCTCGCACTGGTCACGCTGGGCGCGTCCGCGGGCTTCGTGCTCGGCGTGCCGCTGACGACGTCGCTCGGCACCGCCGTCGGCTGGCGCACCTCGTTCCTGGTGCTGGCCGGGGCATGCACGCTCGCCGCGGTGCTCACCGCGCTGCTGCTGCCGTCCGTCGCTGGCGGCGGCACTCCCCCGGCCGACGCCGCCCGGGGCGCCCGCCGCACCGCCCTCGCCCAGGTCACGTCAGCGAACGCCCTCGTCTACCTCGGCCACTACACGGTCTACACCTATGTATCGGTGCTGCTGCTGGCGGCCGGCCTCGCGACGGCGGCGCTCGGCCCCGCGCTCCTCCTGATCGGGGCGCTCGGCCTCATCGGCGCCTGGTACGCCGCAGCCCGGCTCGACGTGCGGCTCCGGCAGACCACCGTCGTCACGCTCGGGGTCGTCGCGGCCGGGGATCCTGACGCTCGGCCTCACCTTCCCCGGCACCGTGGGCACGCTCGCGGCGGCCGCGGTGTGGAGCATCGGCTTCGGCGCGGTCGCCGCCGTCTTCCAGACGGCGGCGATCCGCACCCGAGGGGCCTCGCCCGACGTCGTCGGGGCGCTCGTCAACTCCACCGCCAACATCGGGATCGGCGGCGGGGCGGCGCTCGGGGCGCTGGTGCTCGACGGCGTCGGGCTCGCCGCCGTGCCCTACGTCGGCGTGGCCCTTGTCCTGACGGCGTTGGTGGTGGTGCTCGTGGCCCGCCGCGCGTTCCCGGCGGGGCCCGCCGTGGAGCAGGACGCGGCGGAGTAGGACGCCGGGCCGCTCGCGGAGGCCACGGACGGCCCGGCGGGTGATAGAGCGGACGTTTCACCGCCAGAGCGCGCGGTGAAACCGTCCCGGACGTACGGTCCGCCCATGGGCACAGACTCCCCGAGCGTTCCCGTCACCGTCGCCGACGCACTACCCAATCTCCGCACCGGCCGCCTGGCCCGCGGAGATGACCTGACGAACAACCGACCGGCCAAGCACCTCCTCGACGAACGCCGCGCCTACACCCGGCAGCACTTCACGTCGGTGGTGCGCGGCCGGCTCACCGGACAGCCCGACGAGCGGCACCGGGCACTGAGCCGCCGGATCGCCGGCGTCCGGGCCGTCGCCCAGGAGCTCTGGGAGCTCGTGGCCAAGCGTCCCGTCTGGCGCGTCCTCCAGTCGGTCCGCTCCGCCCCCACGACACGCTCGGGGCAGCGGCCCGCCGAGCTCGAGCTCGACCAGCTCGTGATCGGGCCGTCCGGCGTCTACACCATCCACTCCGTGTACCGCCCCACCCAGGACGTGACCGCCGACCTCGCCCGGGACGCCGCGCGCCGCACCCAGGAGATCCTGGGCCGCGCGACGCGCGTGCCGATCAGCGTGCAGGCGCTCATCGTCTTCGTCCGGACGGACCAGCCCCGTGTGGAGGGTCCGCGCGACGGCGTCGAGGTGCTCACGGCGGACGAGCTGGTGCCGTGGCTCGAGAGCCGGCGGCAGATGCTCACCGACCGCGAGCTGGAGATCATCCACCTGGCCGCCCGGGACCACCGCACCTGGGCCCCCCTGACCCCGCCTCCTGCGCCGGTCGAGCTTGCCGAGACCCCCTGCTGGTCAAGCCCGATACCGCTGGTCGAGCCTGTCGAGACCCTCACCACCCGACCCGCGCCACCCGCTTCCGCGCCGCCTCCGCCAGCCTGTCCCCCAGCTCGGAGAGCAGTACGGAAGACTTCACGCCCGACGCCGGGTCGGTGACCGCGAGCACCCCCCGCCTCGATCTCGCGCGGCCCGAGCACCCCCAGCAGCGCGTCCCGGCGCTGACGGGCGAGCCGGATGCGGTTGCCGAGCGACCCGTCCCGCTCCACCCGCACGCGCAGCCCCCGGGCGCGCAGTTCGGCGGCCAGCTCATCGACCTGGTCCGCGGCGCCGCCGTCGACCGCAGAGCCGTCACCCGCAGAGCCGTCACCCGCCCCGCCGTCGGCCCCGGAGCCACCCACCGGCAGCAGGCAGACCTGCACCGGCGCGAGCCAGAACGGCAGCCGGCCGGCGTGCCGCTCCAGGAGGAAGGCGACCATCCGCTCCATCGCGCCCACGGTGCCGCGGTGGATCATCACCACCCGCTCCCGCTCGCCGGACGCCGCCACGTAGGTCAGGTCGAACCGCTCCGGCTGGTTGAAGTCGAGCTGCACGGTCGCGAGGGTCTCCTCGTGCCCGCGCGCGTCGAGCACCTGGACGTCGATCTTGGGCCCGTAGAACGCCGCCTCCCCCGCCTCGGCGCGCCAGTCCAGCCCGCCCGCGAGCCGGGTCAGCACCGCCCGGAGCGCCCCCTCAGCGGCCGCCCACTGCTCGGGCGCGCCGAGCCACCTGCCGGAGTCGTCCCGGCCGGACAGCCGCAGGTACGACACCTCGATCCCCAGGGTGTCGAGCACCTCCAGGACGGCGGCCAGCGCGACGTGCACCTCGTCCGCCACCTGGTCGGGACGGCAGAACACGTGCGCGTCGTCGAGGTTGATCTGCCGCACGCGGCTCAGCCCGGACAGCACGCCGGACCGTTCCGCCCGGAACATCGGCGCGAGCTCCGAGTACCGCACGGGCAGGTCGCGGTACGAGCGCGGCTCGGACGCGTAGATCTGCGCATGGTGCGGGCAGTTGGCCGGGCGCAGCACGAGCGGGTCGACGTCGGAGTCGCCCATGGCCATGGGCGGGAACATGTCGTCGGCGAACTTGGCCCAGTGACCCGACCGCTCGAACAGCGACCGCTTGCCGAGCACCGGCGAGTACACGGGTTCGCAGCTGGTGCGCAGCGCCACCTCGCGGGCGTACTGCTCCAGCTCGTACCGCACGGCCGCGCCGGCGGGCAGCCACAGCGGCAGGCCGGGGCCGACGAGCGGGCTCGACTCGAAGATCCGCATGTCGCGGCCGAGCTCGCGGTGGTCGAGGACCGGTTCGCTCCGGTCGGTGATGGCGACGTCGTTCATGGTTGCTCCTTCGGTGGAGGAACCGCCCCGGTGCCGGGCAAACCAAAAGCCCCGGAGCGAGCTCCGGGGCTTGGGTTGCTGAGTGCAGGGTCAGCGCGCGCCGGAGGGGTCCGGCGTCGTCGTGCGTGCGCTGAGGTGCATGCGCCAACCGTACGGTCAGAGGGACGACGCGTCCAGCGCGTTGCAGTCCTGGATGGTGCCGCCGTTGTAGCCGATGCTGAACCACTTGACGCGCTGCTCGCTGGAGCCGTGCGAGAAGGCCTCGGGGTTCACGTCGCCGCCCGACCGCCGCTGGATGTTGTCGTCGCCGACGGCGGCTGCGGCCGAGAGCGCCTGCTCCAGCTCCGCCCGCTCGATCGGTTCGAGGAACGGGACGCCCGTGTCCGGGTCCTCGGTCGTGGCGGCGGTGCCCGCCCACATGCCGGCGAGGCAGTCGGCCATCAGCTCGATGCGCACCGAGTCGGACTCGGGACCGGTGCCCGACCGGTCGGCCCGCTCGAACAGCCCGAGCTGGTTCTCGATGTGGTGCCCGAACTCGTGCGCCGTCACGTACATCTCGGCCAGCGGCCCGCCCTCGGCGCCGAACTGGCTGGAGAGCTGGTCGTAGAACGCGAGGTCCTCGTACACGGTGGTGTCGGCGGGGCAGTAGAACGGCCCGGTGGCCGACGTCGCCGAACCGCAGCCCGTGTCGACGGCGTCGGTGAAGCTCACGACCTCGGGCATCTGGTACTCGACCCCGCCCTGCTCCGGGAGCGCCGTCGCCCAGTAGGCGTCGAGCGACTGGACCGCGGCGTTCAGGCGGCACTCCTGGTCGGTGTTGGCCTGCTCGGCCGTGCACTGACCGATGTAGCCCGCCTCGCCGGTGTCCCCGCCGCCCGACGTGGTGCCGCCGAGGATGTCCTGCGGGCTGTTGCCGGTCACGAGCATGTAGACCAGCGCGATGACGAGCGCCACGCCGCCGCCACCGCCCACGGCGACGGCGCCCCGGCGTCCGCCGCCCTTGCGGACCCGACCACCCTCGAACTGACCGCCCTCGTTGAAAGTCACCTGCCAACGCTACCGCGGCAGGAGCACGCTCACCCGCAGGCCGCCGCCGTCCCGCGGCACCACGTCGAGCCGCGCGCGGTGCGCCGTCGCGATGGAGTCGACGATCGCCAGGCCCAGCCCGCGCCCGGCATGCTCCGGGCCCCCGGTGCGACCCCCGGCGCGACCCTCCGTGCGGCCCTGCCGCCGCACGAACGGGTCCACGAGCGTGGGCGCTACCTCGGGCGGCACGACGGCGCCCGTGTTGGCCACCTCCACCCACGCCGCGCCGTCACGCTCCCCGGTCCGGACCCAGACCTCGCCGCCGTCGTGGTTGTGCCGCGTGGCGTTCTGCAGGAGGTTCGCCACCAGCCGGGTCAGCAGCACCGGGCTGCCGTAGGCGGGCGCGGGACGCAGGTCCGTGGTCACGGTGACGGACCGCGCCCCGGCCTCGCCCCGCAGGTCCTCGACCTGGCCGGCCGTGATCCGGGCCAGGTCCACGGCCTCCAGGTCGAGGGGCGCCTGGCCGATGTCGGCCAGGTCGAGCAGGGCCTCGACGGTCTCGATGCTGTGCTCGTTGACCTGCTGCAGGCGGCTCGCCAGCCGCACCAGGTCGGCGTCCGCCGGGTCGTCGAGCGCGACCGACAGCATCGCCTTGTTCGTGGCGAGCGGTGTGCGCAGCTCGTGGGAGGCGTTCGCCGCGAACCGGCGGTGCGCCTCCACGGACTGGCGGATGCGGTCCAGCATCGCGTTGAGCACCCGGGCGAGGTTCGCGAACTCGTCGTCCGGACCGGTCAGCTCCACGCGGCGGCTGAGGTCGCCGTGCCCCACCCGGACCGCCGTGTCGTTGATCGCGTCCAGGGGTCGCAGCAGCCGGCCCGCGATCAGCCACCCGATCCACATCGCGATCAGCACCACGACGAGGACGAGGGCGATGAGGCCCGCGTTGGCGACGGTCCGGCTCTCCGCGGACGCCATCTCGCCGTCCGGCCAGGGCTCCGGCGGCACACCGCTTCCGCCGTCCGCCTCGGTGGGCCGTATGCCGACCTGCACGAGGTTCGCGACGTCCAGGTAGGCGTAGAAGAGCACGACCAACGCGACCCCGGTGCCGCCCAGCAGGCCCGCGTAGGCGAGCGTGAACCGGGCCCGCACGGTGCCGAGCCGGAGCCTCGGCCGCCTGAGGCGCCCCTGGCGCCGCGCCGTCCGCTCCCCGGACCCACGCCCGTTCACGACGCCGCCCCCGTCTCGATCCGGTACCCCACACCCGGCACCGTGGCGATGACGGCCGGGGTGCCGAGCTTGCGGCGCAGCGTGCTGATCGTGACCCGGGGCGCGTTGGTGAACGGGTCGGTGTGCTCGTCCCACGCCTTCTCCAGGAGCGTCTCCGCGCTGATCACTCCCCCGCGCGCCCGCATCAGCAGCTCCAGCACCGCGAACTCCTTGCGGGACAGCCGCACCAGCCGCCCGTCGCGGTACACCTCGCGCCGGAACGGGTCGAGCACCACGCCGCCCAGGTCCAGCGCGGGCGGCTGGGCGGGGCCGCCGCGCCGGTTCAGCGCGCGGAGCCGGACGACGAGCTCGGCGAGCTCGAAGGGCTTGGCGAGGTAGTCGTCGGCGCCGAGCTCGAACCCCGAGACCTTCTCCTCCAGCCGCCAGGCGGCCGTGAGCATGAGCACGCGGGGGCCGTCGTCCTGGGCGGCGAGGACCCGGCAGACCTCGTCGCCGTGCGTGCCGGGCAGGTCGCGGTCGAGCACCACGACGTCGTAGGCGTGCACGTCGACCGCGGCCAGGGCGGCGTCGCCGTCGTGCACGACGTCGGCCGTGATCGCCTCCCGGCGCAGCGCCGTCTGGACCGCCTCGGCGAGGAACACCTGGTCCTCCACGACAAGCACTCGCATGACTCTCCTCTCGCACGCCCGGACCCCGGCCGCGGTGGGCGGACGCGCGGGGTCGTGCGGCGAGTCAAGCACGACGGGGATAAAGAGAACCTCTGCGTTTTCGCTGACGCTGACCTAACCCCCGCTCGGGCTGACTGGTGCCGCGGCGGCCCGCACCGGACCGCCGACCATCACGAGAGGACGAAGCCCGTGCGCATCCGACCCCGAACGATCCGGCACCAGTCTGTGGCCCGCCTGACAGCGCTGCTCGCCGTGCCGCTGCTGGCCGTGAGCCTCGCCGCGTGCAGCCAGACCCCCACCCCGGACACCGCGCCGTCCGGCCAGGGCGGCCAGGGCGGCGAGGTCGTCGAGACCGACGCCCAGCAGTGGGGCCTCGACTACGCCGCGTGCATGCGCGAGCACGGCATCGACGTGGAGGACCCGAACGCGGAGGGCGGGTCCGTCGCCACCCGCCCCCAGGACGAGACGCCCGCCCGGCAGGAGGCGACCGAGGCGTGCCTCGAGAAGCTCGGGCCGTCGCCGGTCGGCTCCGGCTCGTCGGGCAGCTCGGGCGGTCCCGACGCCGAGGAGATGCGCGAGAACCTCCTCGACCTGGCGGCGTGTCTCCGCGAGCAGGGGTACGACGTCGAGGACCCCGCGCCCGGCGAGGGCCTGGGCATGCCGGGAGGTATCACCGAGGAGGCCCTCAAGGAGTGCGACATGGACGTCACCAGCGGGGTGCCGGCCCAGTGACCAGGCGACGCACAGGGGTCGTGCTCGGCGTGACGGCGCTGGTGGTCGCCGGCGGCTGCACCGCGACGGGGCTCGTCCTGGCCCAGGGCTCCGCGCGCGACGACGACCAGCCCACCGGCCGCCCATCGGTGGAGCTGGCGCAGGTGGAGCGGCAGGATCTCGCCGACGTCACGACGACGCCGGGCGAGCTCGACTACGCCGACCCGCAGCCGTTGCAGAGCGGCCTGAGCGGGACGCTGACCGGGCTGCCCGACGTCGGCGACGTGATCGAGCCGGGTGGGGCGCTGTACCGGGTGGACAACACGCCGGTGATCCTCCTGCGGGGCGAGCTGCCGCCGTGGCGGGGGTTCGACGTCACCATGAGCAAGGGCAAGGACGTGGTCCAGCTCGAGGAGAACCTGCACGACCTGGGGTTCTTCGACGGGACGCCGGACGAGCGGTTCGACTGGGTGACGCGCGAGGCCGTGCGGGACTGGGAGGAGTCGCTGGGCATGCCGCGCACGGGGGCGGTCGAGCTGGGGCGGATCGTGTTCGAGCCCGGGTCGCGGCGGGTCGGCGCGGTGGTGGGGGCCGTCGGCGACCGCACGGGTCCCGGCACCGAGGTGCTGACCCTGACGGGCCGGGACCGGACGGTGAGCGTGCAGCTCCCGGTGGCGGACCAGCGCGTGGCCCGCAAGGGCTCGGCGGTGACCGTGCGGATCCCGGGCGGGACCGAGACGCCGGGCAAGGTGACCGCCGTCGGCTCGCCGGTCGAGGTGCCGAACGGCAGCGACAAGTCCGTGGTGGTGCCCGTGACGGTCGCCCTGGAGGACCCCGACGCCGCGGGCGAGCTGCAGCGCATCTCGGTCACCGTGGGGTTCCGCGAGGAGGTGCACGAGCAGGTGCTCGCGGTGCCGGTCACGGCGCTCATCGCCCTGCCGGGCGGCGGGCTGGGCGTGGAGAAGCAGGGCGCGGACGGCGACGTCGTGCCCACGCCGGTCGAGACGGGCGCGTTCGTGCAGGGCTTCGTGGAGATCACCGGCGGCGACCTCGCCGAGGGCGACCACGTGGTGGTGCCCGGATGAGCGCGCCCGTGATCGAGCTGCGCGGGGTGGTGCGCGAGTACGGGCACCCGCCGGTCCGGGCGCTGGACGGCGTGGACCTCGGCATCGCGCGAGGCGAGCTCGTCGCCGTCGTCGGGCCGTCGGGTTCCGGCAAGTCGACGTTGCTGAACCTGATGGGCACGCTGGACCGGCCCAGCAGCGGGCAGGCGGTGATCGACGGCGTCGACGTCGCCACGCTCAGCGACGACGAGCTGTCCGCGCTGCGCGCCCACCGCATCGGGTTCGTGTTCCAGCAGTTCCACCTCACCGAGGGCATCCCGGCCGTCGACGCCGTCGCGGACGGGCTGCTCTACACCGGGGTGCCGCAGGCGGAGCGCCGACGGCGGGCCCTCGGCGCGCTGGAGCGCGTAGGGCTCGCCGGACGGGCGCGGCACCGGCCGCACCAGCTCTCGGGCGGTGAGCGGCAGCGGGTGGCGATCGCGCGCGCCGTCGTGGGCAATCCGTCCGTGCTGCTGGCGGACGAGCCGACCGGGAACCTGGACAGCGTCAACGGGGCGGCGATCCTGGGGCTGCTGCTCGACCTCAACGAGGCGGGCACGACCGTCGTCGTCATCACGCACGACCCGAAGCTCGCCGCGACGCTACCGCGTCAGGTGGCGCTCAAGGACGGGCGGATCTGTCCGGAGGACTTGCCGGCCGGTGTGCCCGCGGGCGGCCTGGCAGGCCGGCCGGCGAGCGGCCGTGCGGGCTCGGGCGGGGGTGCCGGATGAGCCGGGATCCGCGGTCGCGGCTGCTCGGGCGGGACGTGCTGCGGCTCGGGTCGGCCGGGCTCCGGTCCCGGCCCACGCGGGCGGTCCTGTCCGCGCTCGGGATCGCGATCGGCATCGCCGCGATGGTGGCGGTGGTCGGCATCTCGACGTCGAGCCAGGCGCGGTTCGCCCAGCAGCTCTCGCAGCTCGGCACCAACCTGCTCACGGTCACGCCGGGGCAGACGCTCGACGGGCGGGACGCCACGCTGCCGCCGCAGACCGTGGACCAGGTGCGCCGCATCTCGGGCGTGCTCGGGGCGAGCTCGGTCGCGCGGCTGGAGGACCTCGCGGTGTACCGCAGCGAGTTCATCGACCCGCGCAACACCAACGGCCTCGGCGTGCTGGCCGCCGACCAGGAGCTGTTGTCGGTGACCGGCGGGAAGCTGGCGGCGGGCCTCTGGTTCGACGCCGCGCAGGAGCGCTTCCCCACCGTGGTGCTCGGGAGCGACGCCGCGGCGCGCCTGGCGATCACCGAGGTCGGGAGCCAGATCGTGCTCGGCGGCGAGAAGTTCACCGTCATCGGGATCCTGCGGCCCGTGCCGCTGGCGCCGGAGCTCGACGGGTCCGTGCTGGTCTCGACGCACGTGGCGAAGGAACGGCTCGGCCACACGGGCGAGCCGACCACGGTGTACGAGCGGTCCACCGACGAGTCGGTCGCCCAGGTGCGCGAGCTGCTGCCCGCCACCGTGCGTCCCGAGGCGCCGGAGGAGGTGAGCGTCAGCCGACCGTCGGACGCGCTCGCCGCGAAGTACGCGGCCGACACCACGTTCGCCGGGCTCCTCGTCGGGCTCGGGTCGGTGGCGCTGCTGGTCGGCGGCGTCGGCGTGGCCAACACGATGATCATCTCGGTGCTGGAACGCCGCCGGGAGATCGGGCTGCGCCGGGCCCTGGGCGCCACCCGCGCGCACATCCGGCAGCAGTTCCTCACGGAGGCGGTGCTGCTCACCCTGCTGGGCGGCATCGGCGGGGCGGTGCTGGGGCTGGGTGTGACCGCCGTCTTCACCGTGGTGAACGGGTGGCTGCTCGCGCTGCCGCCGCTCGTGCTGGTCGCGGCTGTGGCGGCGACCGTGCTGATCGGCGCGGTCGCGGGCCTCTACCCGTCGATCCGGGCGGCTCGGACGCCGCCGACGGCGGCGCTGAACTCCTAGGGCGCCCGAGCACCCGTTGGTCGAGCTTGTCGAGACCTCGCGAGCGACCCACGGGGTCTCGACAAGCTCGACCAACGGTTGGTGGGGCCGCGCGCTTCTACCCGCCCAGGACGCGCGTGCGGTACTCCTCGACCGGCCACGCCGTCATCGCGCCGAAGCGGGCGGCGACCACGGCGCCGCCCGCGTCCCGCTCGACCTGCACCGGCTCGCCCACCGCGCCGAACCCGGCGACCGGCTCCTGCACGAGACGCCCGTCCGACACGACGAGCCGCTGCGCCGCCTCGGCCGGCTGCGGGAGGCGCGGGTTGATGGTGTGCAGGATCCCGCCGAGGTCGGCGACGTCGAACACGCCCCACAGGTTGGCGAACCGCCCGACGGGCGCGTCCGCCGGGACGGGCGGCACCGGGTTCCCGCCGGTCTCGGCCGCCGCGACCTCGTCCGCCGCCGCGAGCGCCAGGTTGACGATCTGGATGACGCCGTTGGCGATCTGGTTGGCGATGCCGTCGACGGCGTTCGTCAGCGCGGAGACCACGAGGCCGTCGACGGGGTCGATCCAGGTGCGCGTGATGTGGCCGGGGTAGCCACCGGAGTGTCCGACGAGCTCTCGGTCGCCGACCTTGCCGAGCTCGATGCCGACGCCGTACCGGCCCAGCTCACGGCCTCGGACCGCCACGGTCGACTCCTCGCGCTGGACCAGGCGCTTGCTCTTGTCGGTGAGCAGCGTGGTGTCGCCGAGCACGTGGGTGGCGCCGTAGCGGACCATCTCGAGCGCGGTGGAGTACCAGCCGGTAGCCGCGGCCATGGCGCGGGTGTCGACGTGCGGGATGACGCGGCGGGCGTCGTCGTGCGAGATGCGGCCGGTGTGGCCTGCCGCGTACTCGTCCGCGCGGGCGGGGTCGAGCTCGGTCCCGGTCCGGGTCAGGCCCAGCGGTTCGACGACGGCGGCGCGCGCCACCTCGTCGTACGTCTTGCCGGTGACGCGCTCGATGATGATGCCGAGCAGGCTGTAGCCGATGTTCGTGTACTTGAAGTGCTCGTTCGGCTCGAACACGACGCCCTCGGTGCGTACGCACTCCAGCACCTGCTCGCGGTCGAGGAAGGGGCGCTCGTACTGCCAGAAGTCGCCGTCCGAGGAGTCGCGGATGATGCCCGCCTGGTGGCCGAGCAGCTCGCGGACGGTGATCTCGGCGGCCTTCGACGAGTCGAGCTCCGGGACGAGCCCGCCGACGACGTCGTCCAGGCGCAGCTCGCCACGTTCGACGAGCTGCATGACCAGGACGGTCGTGAACGTCTTGGAGTGGGAGGCGACGCGGAACAGGTGGTCGCTGGTCATGGCCTCCCCCGTCTCCAGGTTCGCCGTGCCCCACGCGAGGTCGACGAAGACCTCGCCGCGGCGGCCGACGGCCAGCTGTAGGCCGGGCATGCCGTGGTAGGCGGCCTGGAACGAGGCCCAGTCGGCCAGGTAGGGGGCGATGGAGCGGAGGGTCTGCGCGGTGCGGTCGTCAGTCACGGGGACGACTCTCTCAGGTCGGCGCGACTATCCGAAGTAGATTGAATGATGACGGGCGCAGCCGGGGTTGAACGGGGCCGCGCAGGCCGGGCAGCTCCCGGCGCCCACGTACTGGGTGACGGTCAGCTCCGTCCAGCACGCCCCGCAGAGCACCGCCCGCTCGTCGTCCGCACCCGAAGGCCACGGCCGCGACGGGTGGTCGGCGGTCTGGTCGTGGCACAGGTGGCACGGGTAGTACCGGCCACAGCACGCGAACCGGATGGCGATGATGTCGAGCGGCGTCCGGTAGTGGATGCACCTGGTCTGCTCGTCGACCGTGGGGCCGAGCACCACGGGCCTCATCGCACGCCCCGGGCAGCGAGGGCGTCGCCGAGCTCGTCCGCGTGCTTGAGCGCCATGACGAGGAACGGCATCGCGAAGTGCCGAAGGCTCCGTCCGCCGCCGCGGGCGCGCTGCGCCTCGCGGACGTCCCGGGCCAGGCCGGCGAGCACGGGCAGCGTGCTCAGCGTCACGGACAGCGTCAGCGCCGCGCGCCGCGGGTCGATCCGCAGCCACGCGAGCGGCTGCATCGCCCGCTCGATGACCTCCAGCAGTTCGGTCGCCGGGGTGGTCAGGGCGAGCAGCGCGGCGAGCGCACAGGCGACGGCGACCCGCGTGGTGTTCGCCGCCGCGCTCTCCGGACCGAGGAAGACGAGCTGGCCGACGAGGGTCAGGCCGATCACCCAGCGGATCGCGACGAGCTGCCGGCCGAGCTCGCGCAGCCCCGCGCCCGGCACCGCATAGCACGCGAGGCAGACGGCGACCATGACCCCGGCGGCCCACCACGTCACCGGCAGCAGGCAGACGCCGAGCACTATCAGCAGGAGCAGGGCGGTCTTCGGAGCGGCCCGGAGGCGGTGCCACGGGCCGTTGCCGGGGCGGTAGAGGGTCACCATCTGATGCCTGCCTCGTACGTGGCGATCACCTGGCCGGGTGCCCCGACCTCGGCCACCCTCCCGTCCTGGATCAGCACCGCGGTGTCGCAGCGTTCCGCGAGCCCGAGGTCGTGCGTGACCAGCACCAGGCGGTGGGACGCGTCCGCGAGCAGGTGGTCGGCGACCCGGCGGGCGTTGCGCGCGTCCAGGTAGGCGGTGGGCTCATCGGCGACCACCAGGTCCGGACGCCGGACGAACGCGCCGCAGAGGGCGAGCAGCTGCTTCTGGCCCCCGGACAGGTCGTGCGAGGACCGTTCGGCGAGCTCGGCCAGGCCGAACTCCTCGAGCGCGGCGGTGACCCGTTCTGCCTTCTCGGCGCGCGGCAGCTTCTCGGTGCGCAGCGAGAACGCGACGTCCTCCGCCACCGTGGGCATGATGATCTGCGCGTCCGGGTTGCTGAAGATCACCGCGACGCGGCGGCGCAGCTCGGCGGCCTGGCGCACCGGATCCAGCCCGAGGACGCGCACCGTGCCGGCGGTGGCGGGGACCAGGCCGCTGAGCAGGCGCCCGAGGGTCGACTTGCCCGAACCGTTCTCGCCGATGACGGCGATCGTCCGCGCGTCCAGCGACAGCGTGACGTCGCGCAGCACCTCGGTGTCGCCCAGGCGCACGCCCGCGCCCTTGAGCTCGATACCGCTCACCGGATCACCTCGAAGACCGCCGCGACACCCAGCCCGCCGCCCACCGACGCCGCCGCGACGCCGAGGGTCCCGGCGGGGGCGCCCCGCGTCCCGGCAGGGGCGCCCGGCGTCCCGGCAGGGGCGCCCGCGCGGACGAGTCGCCCGAACAGGCGCACCACGCTGATCGCGCCGCTCGCGCCCCACGGATGGCCCAGCGCCAGGGCTCCGCCGTCGGCGCACACGCGCGGGTCGTCGTCGTCGAGGCCGAGGCGGCCGAGCACGGCCAGGGACTGGGCAGCGAACGCCTCGACGATCTCGAACGCCGCGACGTCGCCGAGGCTGGCGTTTGCGGAGTCGAGGGCCGCGCGCACCGCCGGCGCGGCACCGATTCCGGGCAGCGCGGGGTCGCATCCGACCACCGCATGGCCTCGCAGCAGAAGGCCCGGCGCCTGGCCCGCGAGTCTGCGAGGCACAACGGCGACCACCGCGGCCCCGTCGCTGATCCGCGTAGCCGTCCCGGCGGTGAGGGTGCCGCCCTCGAAAAGCACGGGCAGCCGGGACAGCAGCGGCTCGGCGACGCCGATGGAGTCGTCGGCGGTCAGTCCCGCGAGCGGGACGAGCTCTTCCGCGAAGCTTCCGGCATCTCGCGCGGCGCGTGCCCGCTGGTGGCTGCGGGCGGCGTGGGCGTCCTGCCGTTCCCGGCTGATGCCGTCGGCCGTGGCCAGATCCTCGGCGGCGCGCACCATGTCCGGGTCCGGCCAGCCCTGCGGGGCGAACGGGGCGCGTTCGTAGGGCACGCCGTCGAGCGAGCGGACCGGTGCCGTCGACGGGCTCTCGACGCCGCCCGCGATCCGCGGCCGGTCGTCCCCCGCACGGATCGCGGTCGCGGCGTCGAGCACCGCGGCGAGGCCGCTGCCGCACTGCCGGTCCACAGTCGCGCCGGGAACCTCGACGCCTAGGCCGGCCGCCAGCGCGGAGACGCGGGCCGGGTTGCCGCCGGGGCCCATGCAGTTGCCGAGCACGACGTCGGCGACGGTGAGCCGGCGTCCGACCGCGGCCTCCGCGTCGGCGAGCGCGGCGCGCAGGACGGGCGCGGCGAGCTGCTCGACGTTCAGGGCCGCGAGCGCCCGCCCGCGGGTGCCGATCGGCGTCCGGCGGGCCGCGATGACTACCGCTTCATCCGGCAACCCTGGTCACCTCCCCGGCGAGCGCTCGGCGGACGATCTCGGCGCGTGCGGGCTTGCCCGACGCGTTGCGCGGCAGCTCGCCGGTGAACCAGATCCGGGGCCGGTGTGCCGGGCCCAGCCGGGACGACGTGCTGCCGCGCAGCGTGCCGGCGGTGATCTCGGGAGAACCGGGCGTCGGTTCGACCATCGCGGCGACGAGCGACCCGACGTTTCCTGCGGGAAGTCCGAAGACGACGGCGTCCGCGACAGCGGGAAGCCGGCGGAGCTCGGCCTCGACCTCCTCGGGGATCACGGTCGCCGAGGCAGTGATGATGGCGCCGTCGGCGCGGCCGCGGAGGCGGAGCGTGCGGGCCTGGGCGCCGTCCGCGTTCGCGTTCCCTGGATCGGTCACGGAGTCGAGCCCGGAATCGAGCCCGGAATCGAGCTCGGCCAGATCACCGACCGTCGCCCAGTCCCCGTCGCGCCGCAGCGGCCCGCCGGCCCCGAGGTACCCGAGGGCCACGTACGGCGACCGCACCCACAGCTCGCCGTCGCGCACGTCGATGTCCACGCCGGGGAAGGGGCGCAGGCCGGTGCCGTCGTCGACCGCGACGAACGAGAGCTCCGCCGCGCCGTAGTAGGCGATGACCCGGATGCCCCGGGCTTCGGCGTCCGCCCGCAGGTTCTCGTCCAGGTGGGAGCCGCCGACGAGCGCCGTCCGCACGCGCGGGAGCCCTCCGCCGTCGAGCAGGGCGCGCAGCGCCTGGGGCGTGCCGTGGAACGAGGTGGCCTCGGCGAAGCTGTCGCCGTCCCCCTCGCCCTGCCCCGGGAACACCGGACGCGGGCCGCCACCCAGCGCGTGCGCCAGGGAGAACAGCGTGAGCGAGGACGACGGCGGCGCGGGCAGGGCGACCACCCGTTCGCCGTCCGGCACGGCGTCGTCGTAGAGGAGCGCCGAGACAGCCGGGAACGACTCCGCCCAGGACGCGGCGGTGCGCAGCACGATGCGCGGCGTGCCGCTGCTCCCGGAGGTGAGCGTCGCCCAGGCGGCGTCGGCGTGCGGCCGTGCGTCCCGCACGAGGGCGCGTACGGCCTCCCGCTCCGCCTCGGGCCGGCGGACGTCGTCGACGAGCGGGATATCCCCGGCCGCGCGCACCGCACGCAGGCGGTCGACCAGCCCGTGCGTGGCGCCGTCCAGCACGACTATGCGGGGGTTCATGGGGCCGGCGGTGTCCGGTCGTCGGCTCCCCGGCTCTCGGTTTCCCGGGTTTCCAAGCTCTCGACCGACCGCCAGTTCCGCCGGAACGCGCGCGGATACGCGCGCAGAAGCGTGGAGACGGTGACCGTAGCCAGCACGGCCTTCACCAGGTCGCCGGGGACGAACACGAGGCTCGCCACCGCCGTCTGCGGGAGCGACAGCCGGGTCACCAAACTCTGGACGGGCAGGCCAAAGGCGTAGATCACGAGGATGCCGCCGACGACCATCGCGAGCGCCGTCCGCCAGACAGTCGGCTTGCGGGCGGACGAGTGCACGATCAGGCCGACGACGAACGCCCCCGCGATCCAGCCGATCAGGTAGCCCGCGGACGGTCCGACGAAGACGCTGATGCCGCCGCGTCCGCCGGCCAGCAACGGGAGCCCGGCCGCGGTGAGCGTGAGCAGCGCGACGACCGCGAGCGCCCCGAGACGCGGCCCGAGGATCGCGCCGGCGAGCATGACGCCGAAGGTCTGTGCGGTGATCGGCACGCCGCCGAAGACGCTGAAGCTGCCCGGCAGGCCGAGGGCCGCGATGAGGGCGGCGAAGACCGCGACGCGGGCGAGGTCGCTCGCCTCGAACGCTCTGCGCGGTGTTCCGTGGTCGTCTCGCACTTGAGTCCTCGCTTCATCCTGAACGGTGTTCACCTGAACGGCGTTCTGCACCATACTGTGGCGATGAGCGGATCACCAAGACACAGCCGTGACGACGTGTCGGACATGGCCCTCCGCCTCCTGGACGAGTACGGGCTGCCCGACCTGACGATGCGGAACATCGCCACGGCGCTCGAGGTGCGGGCGAGTGCGCTGTACTGGCACTTCCCGAACAAGCAGGCGCTGCTGGCCTCGGTCAGCGCGCGGATCCTCGGGCCGATGGCGGACGTGCGCGTCGAGGACATGACGGTGTCCGAGGCCGTCCGCGGGCTGGGCGCGCGGCTGCGGGAATGCCTGCTCGCCTACCGCGACGCCGCAGAGCTGGTGTCGAGCTCGCTGGCGCTCGGGCTGGTCGACTCGCCGGTCCGCCCGCAGCTGCTGGCGGTCACGCGCCGTGACGGCGTGCCGGACTCGCTGTCGCGAGTCGCCGCGGAGGCCGTGATGCACTTCGTCGTCGGGTACACGTTCCACGAGCAGCAGCGGCTGAGCGCCGACTCGTTCGGGCTGCTGCCCGCGGCCGAGTCACTGGACCCGGAGACCGCGAGCGAGCAGCCCGCCCAGAGCGGGGACTTCGAGGAGGCCCTGCGGATGATCGCCGAGGGCCTGGAGACGCTCAGCGCTTCCGCACGTGCCGGGGCGAGTCCTGGTCCTGGCGACCGCGCAGCGTCTTGACGAGCCACCACACGACCGCCGCCACCACCACGACGATGACGACCTTCTGGAACACGCCGACGCTCTCCTCGACGATGTGCCACTGGTCCCCCAGCAGGTAGCCCGCGCCGACGAGCAGGGTGTTCCACACGCCGGAGCCGAGCGTCGTGAAGGCGAGGAACCGCCAGATCGACATGCGCTCCACGCCCGCGGGGATGGAGATCAGGCTGCGCACGATGGGGATGAGCCGGCCGATGAGCACCGCCTTGTCGCCGTGCCGGGTGAACCAGGCCTCGGCCTTGTCGACGTCCTCCAGCGATACGAGCGGCATACGGTCGACGATGGCGCGCAGGCGGTCGCGGCCCAGCCACGCGCCCAGGCTGTACAGGAGGACGGCGCCGACCACGGAGCCCGCCGTCGTCCAGATGAGCACGTGCCACAGGACGAGGGTGCCCTGCGCGGCGGTGAAGCCTGCCAGCGGCAGGATCACCTCGCTCGGCAGGGGCGGGAACAGGTTCTCGAGGGCGATTGCTACGCCAGCGCCCGGTGCGCCGAGGGTCTCCATGAGCCCGACGGCCCAGTCGGCGACGGTCGTGGCGAAGCTTTGTGTCGTCATGCCCCTACGCTATTTGACTGCGAGGGGGTCGGTTGACTGCGGTTCCCCGTCGGGTCGTGCGGGTATGCCGCAGGTGGGGTGTGGTTTTCCGCAGTTCGCTCGTCCTGCGGCGTATCTATTCTGGCGAGGTGGACCCCGCCCTCGCCATCTTGCGCAGCTCCGCTGCCCGCATGCTGTGGGGCGCGGCCCTCGGCGCGGTGACCTGGCCTGTCGACCTGGTCTTTTCCGTGGCTTCGCTGCTGCGCGGGCCGACGCCGTTCGGGCCGGTTCGGTCGCTGGTCGCCTGGCACCGCCGTCGTACCGTGCGTTTTCTCGGGTGGGCGGACGACGGGGTTGTGCTCACTTCTCCGCGGGCTGCTCGGTATCTCGCTGCGCGGGCTGTTGTCGGTTTCGTGGGCACGCTGGTGCTCGGGCTGCTGGCGTACGGGATGTTCGCGGTGGTCGCGGGGCTGGCGTCGTGGATGTTCGACGTGCGGCTCACCGTCGACGAGGCGTTCCAGGGCGACGGGCTGTCGACGGCCGGCCTGCTCGGGATGATCCCGGTCGGCGCGATCCTGCTGTACCTGGATTTGATGGGGCTCATCGGGGTGGCACTGCTGGACCGGTCGGCGGCTGCAAGGTGGCTGGCGCCGAGCCGGAGCGAGCGGCTGGCGGCGCAGGTGGAGTCGCTGACGGTGAGCCGGGCTGATCTGCTCGCCGCGCTGGACGCGGAGCGGGGGCGGATCGAGCGGGATCTGCACGACGGGGTGCAGCAGCGGGCCGTGGCGCTGGGGTTGCTGGTGAATCGGGCGCGACGGGCTGTTGGTGCTTCGTCTGGTTCTCTCTTGTTGGAGCAGGCTGCGCGGGAGGCGGAGCTGCTGGTGACGGACCTGCGGGATGTCGCGTGGCGGGTGCGGCCGACGACTTTGGATACACATGGGTTGGCGCCGGTGCTGGCGGAGCTGGTGTCGCGTGCTGAGCCGCCGACGGTGCTGGAGTGGGAATCTCCTGAGCGCCTGCCGGCGGATGTGGAGACGGCGATCTACTACGTGGTGTCGGAGGCTCTGACGAACGTGGCCAAACACTCGGGTGCCACGAAGGCAAAGGTGCGCATCCACGTCGGTCGAGCTGCCGCGTCCGTTGGTCGAGCTCGTCGAGACCCCGATACCGACAACGTCCGTGTCACCATCACCGACAACGGCACAGGCGGCGCCCTCCCCCACCCCGGCCACGGCCTGGCCGGCCTCACCAGCCGAGTAGCCACGGCCGGCGGCACCCTCACCGTAGACAGCCCACCAGGCGGCCCGACCAAGATCGAGGTAACCCTCCCGTGCGAGTGATGCTGGCCGAGGACTCCGCCCTGCTCCGCGAAGGCATCCGTAGCCTCCTGACGGACGAGGGGCACGACGTCGTCGCGGCGTACGGCTCCGCTGAAGGGTTGATGCAGCGGCTGGAGGCCGAGCGCCCCGACGTCGTAGTGCTGGATGTGCGCATGCCGCCCACTCACACCGACGAGGGCGTCCGCGCGGCGGTACAGATCCGGACGCGCTGGCCGGAGGTGGGGATCCTCGTGCTGTCGCAGTACGTCGAGCGGGAGTTCACGCAGGTGCTGCTCGGGGACGACGCCCGCGCCGTCGGGTACCTGCTCAAGGACCGGGTGATGGGCGTCGACGACTTTCTCGACGCGCTGGACCGGGTGCAGGCCGGCGGGCTGGTGCTGGATCCGGACGTCGTGCGGCAGATGTTCCGGGACACGTCGCATCCGCTCGGGATGCTGACCGAACGGGAGCGGGAGGTGCTGGGGCTGATGGCCGAGGGGCGGACTAATGCGGGGATCGCTGCGGCACTGTACGTGTCGACGTCGGCGGTGGAGAAGCATTCGAACGCGATCTTCGACAAGCTCGGGCTGTTGGCCGAGGACGGGTACAACCGGCGGGTGCAGGCGATCTTGCGGTATCTGGAGTCGTGACGCCCTGGGATCGAATAAGGGCCTGGACCGTCGATCCCGACGGTCCAGGCCATTCGCTTTATGCGTTCACCACAGGCCGCCGCCCTTGCGGCGCTTGCTGTTGCTGCTCCCCCACAGCCTCTTGAACAGGCTCTTGCTGCGGCCCTTTGTCGTGCTTCCCCACGCGCCTCGCTTCAAGCTCTTCGCGCGAGACTTCCTACCCCATAGACCAGCCATCAGCGACCTCCTCGCGTACGAACAGGCTTCAAGGCTATGTATACGTGCTGGCCACGTGAATCACACGCCGCACGGTTGACATCATCCCCACGGTGCATCCCGGGACGCAGACTGCGGGCGGGTGGCTTTGCATCGGGACATGGCGCATTCATAGGGTGATCCGGTGCGCATCTTCCTCGCCGGGGCAACCGGTGTGATCGGGTCCCGACTACTGCCGCTGCTCGTTGCCGCCGGCCATGACGTCACAGGGACGACGCGCTCGCCGAGCGCGTGAGCACGATCGAAAACGCCGGCGGCACTCCGGTCGTCGTGGACGTCTACGACGTCGAGGCGCTCACCGCCGCCGTCGTCCAATCCCGGCCTGAATTAGTGATGCATCAGCTCACGGATCTACCCGACGATGTCGCGGACATCCCGGCGCGGGCTGCCGGGAACTCGCGGATACGGACCGAGGGGACGGCCAATCTGCTCGCGGCGACATTGGCGACAGGTAGCGCGCGGATGCTGGGGCAGTCGATCGCCTGGACGCCGCTCGGGCGGGCTGACGCCGTCGCGTGGCACGAGGCTGCCGTGCTGGATGCAGGTGGGGTCGTGGTTCGTTACGGGCAGTTCTACGGTCCTGGGACGCACTACGAGACGGAGCCGCCTGCGCACCCGCGGATCCACGTGAGCGATGCCGCTCAGCGGACGGTTTTGTTGGTGGTGGCGGCTCCCGGGGTTGTTGTGCTTGCCGATCCGGAGAGCTGACCTAGCTGCCCGTCACGTCAGGCAGTAGGCCGCACCGGAAGCGGCTGCGAACGAGATGAAGCCGTCGCCCTTGCCGGAGGCGAGCAGCATGGTGGGGCGCTGACTGTCGTCACACCCCAAACAGCCAGCGGCCCGACCTCCGCCTATGCAATCTCGCATCACGCCCCACAAGGCATAGCACATCGACTCCAGGTAAATCGCCTCTCCGCGTCAGACCAGGTCCAATTCGCTGGTTATGTGTTCGCCTGGGAAGATGTCGCGGCGGCTAAGAGTCATTAACTCACCAAAGATTGTCCGCCGAGATACCACCTTCTGAGCCTTCACCAAGTGTCGAACGACTTCGACGAATGTGCTGCTCGTGACCTGGTGCTTCCGTGCAAGTTGATGAGCGTCGCTGTCGTTCGTGACCACCTCGACCGACTGGGTCGCAGCCCAGTACACCGACTCCGCTTCACCGTCGTTAGCGCTGGGATGCAGGTGCTGCCCGGGCCTCAGCTTTGCCACAGCGCGTGCGGTGAGATCAGCTTTGATCGATGCGAGGAGCTGCGGTGCGGGAGCCGGAACCGGCGGCGCCGACTCGAGCAGCGGCTTGTAGCGGCTACGTACAACGCGGGCGGCGTGGTGAATCCGCCGCTTCGGGTGCGGACCTACAGGCGGTAGGACCAGCGCCGCGTTCCGATGGACTTCGCCGACTACAGCAGCTGCCACCCGCGAATTGAGGAGCAGGTCCGCATCGAAGAGGTCGGCAAGCACACCTGACCCGCCGAGGCAGAACAGCGGTCCTGAGTCGAGATAATGGTCCCCGATCCGGGGGCGCATCGGCGCAGTCACTCGCGAAGTCCTTTCATCGAAGGTCCAAAATGGAATTGTCGACAACGCCTGGGCAGGGATCAGCTACCGCCCGATAACCGACCGAGATACAGCATGCGCCGACATCAGCGAGGTGCGGGCGCCAAGCGTGGCTACTCACGCGCCTCGCCATATCGGTCGTCAATCACGATGAGGGCAGCAAGCGCTGGCTCCGAGCCGATCGCGTCGGAGGCAAGCCACGGATCATCGGCATAAGTCGGCCAGTCGTCCGGCTGGAGTCGAACCGCGTCGGTGATTTCCAGCGGCTCGACGATCACCTTGTAGTCTGCGTCGATCTGAAACACCGGATGCCGAAGCTCTAGTACGCCCAGATCCGACCCGTGGAGGAGGATCACGGCGCGGGCGATATCATCAGCCGTCCTTCCGGTCGCGCTCTCAAGCGCAAGCTTCTTTACAGCGGTGATACCGGCGCGCCACCAACGTCGGCCAGCGAAGGAAGCAAGTTGCCCCGAATAAACCGTTCCCTTCAAAAGTTCTGCAATGGGACCAGTTCCACCCATGAGCTCATCCAGGGCGTGCGGCTCGAGGCCCAGGTAACTTGCGGCTCGGAGATCGTCGACAAGGAACGTCGGGAACGGCAGAACCCTCTGCATGAACCACGCCAACCATCGTCGCCCCGCAGACGTCGCAGCGAGGACCGACCATGGAGGTCGGCAGAGTTCGATCTGCGCAACCGCCTCGTCACGCCATGGCCGCTCCCCCAGATCAAGCCATTCAAGTTGCAACGAGGGATCGGCAGGGTTAGACCAGTCACTAGGCAATTCCGCGGCAGCGGTCGCCAGCGACGCGAAAGCCTCAGCCGAGCCTGTCGCCCTGTCCGCCTTTTCCGCTACCCATTCCAGGTCATGGCGACTTGCGATTGCGATCGGTCGAATGAAGGCCGGGGTACCCGCTGCAAGTACGCCGAGATGCCCAGTCCGAAGCACCAGAGCGGTGTTCTTCGGAGTCGGTGAAATCTCATGGCTTGGTCCCCGCCCCTCAAGAGCGGCTCGCAGTACACCAGCAAGAGCAACTCCATCCCGAACGAACAGACCGAGGTGGCCGCTCACCGCCTCGCGCGCAGACCAGTTCTCGATGAACTCATCGATGAGAACCAAGCTCGCCCGTTCAAGGTCTGTGGCAGTGAGGTCATCGGGGAGCACATGCTTCGCGTCAACATCGTGCTGGCTAAGGAGGAGCGCGAAGGCTTCCTGTGTAGGATCATCGTCCACGATCAGAACGAAGGGCTTGCCCGTCATTTCGTTGTTCCCTTCCTTGGAAGTACCACCTTGATGGCGGTACCTGGCCCATGAGTTGGCGAGACAAACCGAACGTCACCGCGATAGTCGTCCGTCAATGCTCTGACAATCGGAAGACCGAGTCCTAGACCCTGACCGAGGACATCGTCGACCGTAGTGGTCGTGCTCTCGAATGGGAGAAACCATCGCTCTGCCTCGTTGAGGTCCACCACCGTTCCATCGTTGCTAACAATGATTTCGACGGCACCACCAAGGTCTGCGCCGTCAATCCAAATGTTTCCGCCTTCAGCGGCATTCTTCACAGCATTGGTGAGAATGTTGGTAAGCATGACCGTCAGTTCCGCTGGGAACATCGGGTCAGTACGCAGATTCGATGCTAAATTAACGTGGACTGAGACATCTCTTGAGGCCAGTCGACCTGCAAGGAACCGGAGTACCGAGTCCACTCGCTCCTGAACCTTGATCTGAGATCGCCGGCGCCTCGGATCCGCACTGAGCACATCGGTCAGATAGGAACTCTGTCGCGCAAGCGTGTGCGCCAACTCGTCGGCCGTCCGCAGCACCACCCGCAAAGTGTTCCGATGCTTGGGATCCGCAACGCTGTCAAGCAGCCCCCTCAGTAATTCTCGGACCGTCGTGCTCGCTGCGAGCATGCCATTGATATCGTGCACAAATGCACCAAGTTGGAGCCCGACCCCTGCGAGGATCCGAAGCTCGGGCTGAAAGCTTTGGACCGCTTGAAGCGCAACCCGCGCCGCTTGGAAACCGTCGACTAACTGGCTAACCGGCGACTCGTCGCCACTCGAGACCTGGCCATCCTCCGCGCTGGCAGCGAACGCAGCCGCAGCCGCAGCCGCAGCCGCGATCTTGCGCTCGTCCTCCGCAGTGCTACCGTGTGGTGCCAACACCTCGAACGGGGTCCGGCCCGCAGGATCGAAGGTCGGTGGCTTGGTGGGTTCGTCGCTAGAACCCTTAGAGACGGGCTCAACTCGCGTTGTTGAGACAACAGCAACAGCATCGAGACGTTCGCGCTGATTAAAAATCGACCGACGCGCACGGACGCTTAGGCGCACGCCGTCCTGAACAATCTGGCGGATTGCCTTGAAAGTTCGTCCGGGAACGAACCCCTCGCGGTTGACAAGGCTTTCCAGCCCAGGAGCTCCCGCCGTGGTAAGAAACACCGCTCCGAAATATGCGTTGCTGGGGAGAGCGCTCAGCCCTTCCCGCCTGTCGACGTCCAGCTCATCGCTCGCCGAACCGTCAAAGTCGATCGTGTAGTAGCGCGGACCGGACCGGTACTCGCGGTCGATCTCAAGCCAATCGTCGCCATATTCGGCGTACGGCAACACACGGAAACCTTCAAGATAGACGCGAATGCCACTTGTTGACCGAACGAATCCCTTGAGCGGACCACGCCGAGTGCTAGCACCCGCCATAACATAGAAGCGCACCTGAAAACGCAACCCCAGGTCAGCCTGGGCTTCGAACGAGTATGTGCGAGCGAGGGGCTCCGTTCGCATGTACGTGACTGTCGGCGAAACTCGGTAGCGTGTGCGCCCATCGGAAACGTCGATTTCAACGCACCATTGAAACTCCTCCGCCGCCTTCAGCCACAAGTCGTCGCCAGGTGCTAACTCCCCTGCAAGTTCCAACTCAAATCCGGGATCAATGCTCCCGGTGCCGCGGACAATTGGTGAGCCAATAAGCGTAGGACCGCTGATTGCAAGAGTGGCTGGATCCGCACCGATAAGCATGGAAGGCGGCTGTGCCGACTGAAGCTCGTCGATGAACTTGCCAATTTCGGCTGCTGACCAGATCCTCTTAAGTGACCGCATCGAAAGAACGGTGCCTGGAACGGCTCCCTGCGTTACTGGAACGTCGACAACAGAAAGCCCATCCTTTAGATCGTGGAGATCCTCCTGCTGATCGATAACCTCCCATTCGATGCGGGCCTCAACCCCCGGCCCCTCTCCCCCGGGCACCGCGGAGTCTGGGACACTCCGCACCTCCAACACCTCCGCCAACTTCTGACTAGCAAGACGTCCAATACCCTTCTGACCGGTGTACGCGCGACGGTACTTCGCTGAAACACGCTCGCCGCCCTCCTTGTCGCGGCCCGCGATTCGCAGGAAGGCAGAGCGGAATCTATCAGCGGTCATCCCGTTGCCGTTGTCCTCAACGGTTAGCACAGCCTCGCCCGGCTCGGACAGATCCTGGGCGTCGATCCGAACGATCGTCGCGTCGGCATCATAGCCATTCTTGACAAGTTCAAGGATCGCCGTGCTGTCACGTCCGACTAGAAGGTCACCAAGTTCGCGTAAAAGATGCGTGTCAACGACAAAGCCGTATTGACTCACTTTGACCTCTTTCCGATGGCAAGAGTTCCCGCGAATCCTCGATCAGAACCAACAGCGACCGGCTCCAAGCAGGATATCTCAATCTCGGCAATGGCCTTTGGGCTGAGACGATGCAGACCGTTCGCTTCGACCGAAGAACTTGCTTTGAGAGCGGCCTGTCCCTGATCACTGCGAAGCCAGTCAACGAGAGCCGCCTTGGTCGCTCCATCAACCGTGGCCGCCCAATAGAGACCGAACAGGTTGTTGGTTATCGCCAGCTTTTCCGTGTTCGGGAACACGTGAAAGACGTCCCGGGCAAGTGCTGAGATGATCACTTCAGGTATCTTCACCTCGGCCGAGAGGTCATACCAACGAGCCCGTTTCGCGCAAAGATGTTGTTCGTGGATGCCTGCAGTCTCGGCCTCATCAATCCATGCCTGAACGCATGGGTCAGCATCTCGCTCGTACCCACCGAGAACGAGAAGTTCGGAAACCTCCAGTAGGGGCACTGTCCCCGCACCTGGACGCAGTCTTCGCGCAAGTGCCCGCCGGAAGGTTGCCGGTATCCCCATGCGGTCCCAGTCGGATGCCGGCTTTACGAAGAAGCCGTTTGCTCCAGAGGCCGTGCCACGTGTCACTCGGGCGAACTCACCCAGCCGGACCACATTCGAGTCCAGAGAAGGCGCTGCAGGATGCGTTCGCCCCGGCGCAGGAAACACTGCTTGGCCATCAGAGCGGCTGACAGTCAACTGCTCCGAGCCCGACCAGTCCGAGACTTCGATCGGCTGCGGGCACAATGCCTCCGGTCCAATCTCAACGAGCACGGCGTCAACGATAGCTCGGTCGAAGCGCCACGAGTCCGCGAGTCGGAGCGATACACGCCGGTGACCTGCTGCTCGCAGGTGAGATCTCAAGTTCTTCCCATAATCAGCTCGCATCCAACCTGCCGGGATGATCATCGCCAGCGAATCCTCGCGTCGAAGTTTTGCTAGCGTCATCGCGAGAAACAACGTCGAGAGGTTCGCCCGCGCACCGACCAGCCCCTTAGTTGCCTCAAGCAGGGTGACACGAGCCTCGCCGTCGAGCAGTTGCCACCGAGTGTAAGGCGGATTGCCGAGGTAGAGCGTTGGTCGCGTAAGAGTGTTCGAGTCCAGCCAGAGCCTGTAGTCCGCTAGTTCAAGCCGCACGTTCCATTCCGGACGACCGGCAGCAGCGACGGCCTGAAGGCCGAGTGTGAGCGGGTTGATATCGATCGCGTGAATGCCAGCGTTCGGCCACGCGGCACGAGCGATCTCCGAGAAAATGCCAACACCCGCACCAACGTCTACAACCTCTGCGGGCGCATCGTGGCGGCTCGCATAGCTGTCCACAATCGCTTTCGCGGAGCTGCGTGGAGTAAAGAAGGTACCAAGTGGACGGCGATTTGCAGGCTTGACGACGACTGCATACAGATGGGCGAGCTTGTCCACCGCGTCGTCCTTGACGAGCCGGTCAAACGACGAGACAGCTGCGGCCGACGGCTCGATCGGGGCATCTGCGGTAAGCGCTGCGACCAGGTCTGCGGGCGCATCGTCCGCCAGTCGACCGCGGAGCAGCGCGGCGAGACGCGCAAGTTGCCTGAGTTCCGAATCGCTGACGCCGACGATCGGCCTGAGCGCAGGCGAATCTGGGGTTACGTCGCGAACCCACGCTAGGACCTCCAACAGCGCCGCTTCGGCGTCAGCCATACTCAACTCTCCACCACGAGACCCATGACGTGTCGCGTGACCCGCCGAAACTGTTCGTGCAGGGTATCGCGGGGCGACGGCCATCACAGCCCCGTCGATATAGGTCACGTTAAAACCAGTGATCCAAGTAGCCCTCTCACTCGCCCCGGCGTTCTCGTCGGGGTCGAGGAACTCGTCAAGGACTGGAAGTTGAACCGCCCGCTCGACCCGAGCCTGCCAACGGCAATCAGATGCAGGCCACCGTGGTGTATCTGTGCACGGGGCCCGCCTGCCGGATCTCGCTGTCTGCACCTGGGATCCGAGTGCACCCGGAAGCACTGCAGGCGACGGGAATGACGGTCACGACCGCGGGCCGGACTGGCTGGACGTGACTGGCTCGGACATCTCGAAGGCCACGACGCTCGAGCGACTTCGAACCAAGCTCGAAGTTCCGATCGAGCACACCGTCGCGATCAGCGACGGTACCAACGACATCGAAGCCCTACCCTGGGCCGGCCGAGGTGTAGCGACGGGTCCCACTGCCGAGGGAGGCTGTGCGCGAAGCGGCCGACGAGATCAGCGGCACGATCGACGAGGACGGCGCCGCGACGGTACCGGCGTCTCTGCTCCCGCCAGGCAACCGACCAAGCGGTCAGCCTGACAGGACATCCACGCAGGCCACCGCCGCTGCCGTTCTTATCGGGCGCGTTCGACTTGGTCGTCGACCTCCGGAGGCTGGACGAGCCGCGCGCACGTGCATGACGAAGGGTGACCGATCCGTCGGATTGCTAACGCCCTGCCCGCAGATCTGCCACGATGGCCGGATTACCCGTCGACCTGGGAGGGCACATGCCGTCAGAGTCCACGATCACGTTCCGCTCGCTCGACGGTCTGGACCTGGTTGGTGACCTGACCATCCCCGACTCGCCCACGGACCTCGGCGTCGTGCAGGTCCACGGCGGCGGAGTCACCCGGCACGAGGCAGGATTCTTCGACCGCAAAGCCGCCGGCCTCGCAGCGGCCGGTATCACAGCGCTCCGATTCGATCTGCGGGGCCATGGCGAGTCAGGTGGCAAGCAGGAAGACCTCACCTTGGCCGGCGTCCTGAATGACATCCAGGTCGCACTTGAGGAGCTCCGTGCCCGGACCGGCGTCACCCGCACGTCCTTGGTCGGACAGAGCTTCGGCGGCGGAATCTGCGCCTACTACACGGCCAAGCGGCCCGATGAAGTGGAACGCCTCGTGCTCCTGTGCCCCCAACTCAACTACAAGAAGCGCACCATCGACTCCCGCGCGTACTGGGCCGGAGGCCACCTGTCATCCGACAAGGCCAGGGTGCTGACAGAACAGGGATATATCCAGCACTCCCCCACCTTCCGGCACGGCCGCGCGATCTACAACGAGGTGTTCTGGCTCCAGCCCCAGACCGTCCTGCACGAGATCCAGGCACCCACGCTCATCGTGCACGGCACCGCCGACACTCTGGTGCCGATCGACACTTCCCTGGCCGCGATGGACGTGCTCAACGACCGGTCACGGCTCGAGAAGATCGACGGTGCCCAGCACGGCTTCGCCGTCGACGGCGACCCGACCTACGCCGACCCCCAGTCCCAGGCCTGGCAGGCACACGTCATCCAACAGGTCGCCGAATGGATCACGGCCGAGAACTGACGGCAGCCTCAAGGTCCGCCACGACCGGGTTCCTGCTCCATCGCCGCAACGCGGTGAGCGTGTCACGCACGATGGCTCCGGTCCGGGCCGAGCCGATCTCCCGAGCCTCTGCGAGCGCTTTGATCGCCTGAACGGCCGACGGTTCGGGCTCCCCGGCCCGAGCGAGCGCTGAGGAGCGGCGTGCACCAAAGAACCCCATATCCCGGCGGGACAGCTCTCCGCTGGCCAGTGCACTCGCATACAGAGCAGCGGCACGCTCGGGCTCGCCGGCCTCCGACCAAGCTGTCGCGACACGAAGATCCAGTGTCCGTTCTCGCCCTGCGGCCAGCGGGTACGCCTGATCAGTCACCGCATTGAGCTGCACCGACTGCCCCATCATGGCCTGCCCCTTGGCTGCCTGAACCAGCGCCTCGGCTCGCAACCATGGGTCGAGCTTCCATGGCCCGTCCAGCGCGGTGCGGGCGAGTAGAAGAACCCGGCGACCGTCGTAAGCGTCATAGGCCATCTGCGACTTACGGATGAGCAGGAAGCCCTGTGCTCCCCGGTCGCCCGCCGCCTGCGCCCATTCCATCGCCCGGTCGTACCAGACGCCAGCTCGCTTCGGATCGGCCAGATCCCGGTATAGCCATCCAGTGAACTCCGCAGCCTCCGCCGCGAGCGACAACAGCAGGACTCGCATCCGTTCGGGTGCCTCCTGCGCCATCGCCCAAACCGCCGACACAACTCCCAGCACGCCGGGCAACGCGGCGGCCGGGCCGTGGCGCCCGTCCATCGCCTTGAACGTCTCCAGCTGCGTACGCAGCATCGACACCACCTGTGCGTCGCAGTAGCGGGCCGGATCCGCGACCGCCGCCGTCACCCGAGCCGACCACTCATCATGCAGCGGCACCAACAACACCACGGGTGCTGCGGAGACCTGCGGCTCTCCGACCAGCAACAGTTCCGCGGCAGTCAGGTGCTCACGATCGGCGCCGTCCACCAGATCCGTGATCTGACAACGGAACGTGACGGCGAGCCCGGCGAGGTACTCCATCGGCGGCTTGACCCCGCCGAACGGCCACGACTCATACTCCGAGACCCTCGACTCGGTCAGCCGTGCCTCGGGGTTGGCCGCCAGGTATTCCTGAACCAACTTCCACTGCGCCCAGCCCAGTGCATGACGCCATGCCAGCCGCGGACGCGTTCTGAATCGGCGCACCAGCTCGACGGCGACCTGCGCCGTCGTGCACCCACGAGCGAAGAGCGACTCCCGAACTCGCTCGCGCTCCGCCTTCGCACTGCGTGCTGCGGCCATCGCGTCCACCACCCGTCCTCGCCCGCTTGAGGTCCCGCCCAGGCTACTGACACGAGCGCCGGCCGCTCGCTGTCTCATAGAAACTTCCAGGAACTGGAAGTTCACGGGACGTCGAACTTTCCACCCGGCGCGGGGTGCCCGGGCACGGTGTGGGGCGACGGTAAGGGCAACGCCTCTCAGCAACGACCAGGAGTCACCGTGACAACGCCGCCCCAGGCATCCACCCCCGCCGACCGCATGTCGACATCCGCTGCGGACTACTCACCCATGCTCATTGCGCTCGACATCGACGGCACGCTCACAGCCTCCGGGCGTGACATCCCAGAGGTCACGGTCCGCGCGGTGGCGGACACGATCGACGCCGGACACCACATAGTTCTTGCGACGGGACGCTCCCTGGTTGGCGTCGACCCGATCGTGCGCCGGCTCGGGCTGCGGGACGGCTGGGTCGTGGCCTCGAATGGCGCGGTCACCGCCCGGATCACCAGGCGGCACAGCCTGCTCCTGGAAGACGTCCGGACCTTCGATCCCGCGGCGGCAATACGACGGGCTTGGGCGGCGATGCCCGGCGCCATGGTCGCGGTCGAGGTCGTCGGATACGGGTGGCGCGTCAGTCACCGCTTCGCGCCAGGACTGCTCAACGGGCGGCAGCGGATCGTGCGTGAGCGGGACCTCTGGGGACAGCCCACCACCCGCGCGGTAGTCCAGGCCGAAGGCGTGACCGAGCTGCTCGAGGACATCCGATCCACCGGCGTCACTGCCACCCCGGCCGGTACCGACTGGATCGACATCACCGCCGTCGGGCTCTCCAAGGCGAGCGGCCTGGAACTCGTTCGAAGCGCACTGGGCATCGTCCCCGAAGCGACGGTCGCTGTCGGCGACGGTATGAATGACATCGAGCTTCTGACGTGGGCCGCACGCGGAGTTGCGATGGGACATGCACCCGAGCGGCTCAGGTCCATCGCGGACGAGGTCACCGGCACCATCGATGAGCGCGGCGTCGTCGACGTCCTCCGGTCGATCACGGCGCGGGACGTTGCCAGTCGCTAGATCCCTACACGTTCCACAAGTGGGTGGAAGCTGACGGCCTGCCCGTCGGCGAACCCGCGGCCACGTCCTCATTCCTCCGCACAATGACGATCCCCGCCCGGACTCCAAGGAGCCACCCATGACCGCCTCTGTCACCGACGCTGTCGCCGCTGTCGACTACGACCACTTCGTCACCGAGCCCGACGGGTCCACACTCCCCCAGTCCTCAAGCATCAGCTCGATCCAGCAGATGCTCGAAGCCCTCGATGTCCGACCCGGGCACCACGTCCTGGAGATCGGCACCGGGTCCGGCTACACAACCGGACTCCTCGCCAACCTCGTGGGTGCGGCTGGACTCGTGCGATCGGTCGAGGTATTCGCCGACCTCGTCCCCCGCGCCCAGACCCGCCTGGCAGCCGCGGGCGTCACCACGGCGACCGTGACCAACAACGACGGGTACGCGGGTGACCCGGCTAGGGCCCCGTACGACCGTGTCGTGGCCTGGGCCACGCCGCACCTCATCCCGTCCGCCTGGATCGACCAGATCGCGCAGGACGCAGTGATCGTGGCGCCGGTCAAGGTCGCCCGCCTCGCCCGGGCGCACGCGATCGTGACCATCACTGTCACGGGCGGCCGGCAGATGGCCGTTTCGGCACGGCCCGGTGGCTACATCGAGATGCACCCCGAGCCCGTCACGGTCTTCGGGCTGCCGCTGCGCTACGTCGATGCCGCCCACGTTCCCGATGGCGCCGAGCCGTGGTGGCTCAGCAGCCCGGCACTGCGCGAGGACCCCGACGCAGCACGACGGCTGCTCGAACTGCTCAGGTCCGCACCCGGCTCTTCGCCCGCACCGCTTGCTGAGACAGAGGACCTCGAAGATTTCACGGCCTGGCTCTACGCCACCGTTCCCGCTGAGCTCGCCACAGCCGGGCTCTCCGACCGCTTCGCCGCCATCGGCGCGGCCACCCAGACCGGTGCCGCGTTCCTCACCGACGACGAACTGGTCACCTCCGGCAGCCCCGACGCAGCCCGCGTCCTCACCGCATGGATCAACCAGTGGCGCGACGAGGGCCGACCGGGCTGGTCCACCGTGGCTGGAGTCGTCGTTCCGACCGCCGAGGGTTGGGGAATTCGGCTAACCCTCCAGCCCGCGAACTTGGGCGAAGGCGTTGAAGCGATGACGCAGTAAGACTTCGACCTGTCCTGGACCGGTAACTGACTGGCCTGTAGACCAAGACCCTGGCCACCTCGGTTCCCGAGGTACCACCCGTTGGTAGCCACTGACTCGTCACGTCGACCCTCGAATGATGGAGCGACAGCTGAAGGCAATAACAGCACTCACCAATCGGCCGGCCAGGCTCAAGTGGAGCGACCGCAACGCGCGCTGGGCTGCCTCTTGACCGGGCCGGCCAGGGCCGCTCTGAGCGCCGTCATGCCGACGTTCGGGCTTCGCGTCCATTGGGATGACCTGGAGCTTCGCCTGCCCGATGATACAGAGGTGCTCGCGCTCGCCGGCCTCGCAGCCGATGGCGTGCACGACCCCGAGGTCGCCCCGTTCTCCTGGTCATGGACACGCGAAGACGTCATGCGGCATGTGCTCGCGCATCAGTGGAAGAACCGTAGCCGGACCGCACCCGACGACTGGACGCTCTCACTTGCCGTGGTCTGGGACGGCGAGATCGTCGGGGAGCAACAGATCTCCGCGAAGAACTTCCAGGTCACCCGCTCGGGACTTACCGGATCCTGGCTCGGGCTTCGACACCACGGCCAAGGCATCGGCACCCAGATGCGGCTCATGGCGCTGCACCTGGCCTTCGAGGGGCTCGATGCCGCGGAGATGCTCAGCGAGGCGTACAACGACAATCCCGCTTCGAACGCCGTCTCCCGACGCGTTGGGTACGCGACAAACGGGGCGCGGGTCGTCGCCCGAGAAGACCACGCTGTCATCGAGAACAGCTACCGCATGACTCGAGAGTTATGGGACTCCCGCCCGAACGATCTCCGCGCCGAGATCACGCTCGAAGGTGTGCCGCCCGTCCGCCAGCTGTTCGGGATCGATCCGTCGAAGCACTCCTCGTCGTCGACGCACGACTCCCCCGGCGTCTAACTGGCTGGCGTGACCGTCGTCGTGGCGCCCTGTCCACTTACCGACGCTGCGCCGCGCCAGACACGATGGAGAGGAGACACCCACCACCTGCACCGGTTCTGAACCTTGGGTGGTGTTTCGATTCCTTTGTCGTAGTGGAGGCACTACGTCGTACGGCCCGCTGTCGTCGGGCAGGTTCACCCGCCCTGATCCGTAGGCAGCGCCCATTCAGCCGCTAGGTTCGAACAGGACTTGGCGTCCTGTTTGTCGATACAGATGAGCAGCGCCGCGCGCTTCCAATGGGGCCGAGCGACCCACCGAGTAGTCCAGGTTCATCGCAGACCACTACCTTCAAATCTCAGGAGCCAACGGTGGACCACGAGATTCAGCTGATCAGTGACGGCGATGGTCTAGCGCTCATCGGCGATCCGATGGCTGTCGAACGCTTCCTGGACTCTAACGGGCTGCCGTCGAAGGACCTCGGACTGCACCGGCTGCGGCCGGTCCTTGGCGCCGCGGCTGGGGCCGCGCAGGCAAGTTCCGAGATCGCAGCCAACTCCGGTCGCTGGCTCAAGCTAACTGAGGAGTCGGCTCGGCTTGTCACCGAACACGGGCTGAGGACGAGTTCGAAAACGGGACTCAGCTCAGGTGTACTGAAGGGGAACAGCGGCCAGATTAAGGGGTTCGTCGAATTCGCGAAGGGGCCCGGGTCTCTTCTGACCAACCCGGCAATCCTTGCTGGTGCCGCGGGGATCATGGCACAGCTCGCGATGCAACAGGCCATGGACGAGATCACCGACTACCTCGCAACGATCGACGAGAAAGTCGACGACGTGCTCCGCGCCCAGAAGGACGCCGTGTTGGCGGACATGATCGGCGTGAACCTCGTTATCGAAGAAGCCATGACCGTCCGAGAGCATGTGGGTCGGGTCTCCGAGGTCACCTGGTCAAAGGTCCAGGCCACACCGATGACGATCGCGCGAACTCAGGCGTATGTGTTGCGTCAACTTGACGCCCTCGCGGAGAAATTGGAGCACAAGGCCAACGTCGGCGATCTCGCCAAGACATCCAAGGAAGCCGAGTCCAAGGTTCTGGAGTGGCTCGCCGTTCTGGCTCGTTGTTTCCAGCTGCAGGATGCGATCGCCGTGCTCGAACTGGACCGCGTGCTAGATGCATCGCCGGATGAACTAGATCGGCATCGTCTCGCGCTGAGGGTCGCCCGCCGCAACCGTCTGGATCTCATCTCGCGGAGCACCAAGCATCTGATGGACCGAATCGAGGCGACGGCTGGCATTGCGAACGCGAAAGTGCTGCTGCACCCGACCGCGTCACGAGCTGTGGTGTATTCGAGCAGCCGCGTCGCGACCGCCGTCGTTGACTTCCATGGGCTGCTCGGGATCGAGGGCGATCGACAGGCGCTAGAGGCGAAGCGGTGGGTCGATGCAGCCACAGAGGTGAAGGACAAGGCGCTCGAGACCGGAGCTGAGGGCGTCGGCACAGCTAGGCGCCTCGGGAACGAAACCTTCGACAAGGCGCGGTCCGTGACGGGCAAGCTATCCAGTGGGATTGCCGAGCGAGCGCTCCGTCGGCGAGGGAACGACACGGAAGGCTAAGGGAATGGATGGGACCACGCCTACTGTCTCAGAGCTCGCGGTGGAGCTTGGTGTAACCGCGAAGACAATGCGGGGCTGGATGCGGCGGCAAGGCTGGCGGCATCCCGTGGAACTTGGCAGCCCCTGGACGCTCACCGCTGAGCAAGTCGAGCAGTTGCACATGCACTTCTCGAGGTCGACAGTGGCACCAGCATCCACGGACGATGACCCCGGATTCGGGGCCTTGACCGTCGGCGAGTTGCTGACCACCTACAGCCGGGTTCTGGCAGAGCTCCGTCTGCGCAACGTCGTCCGGACAAATAACGCGCCGATCGGAGACTTGGCCGAGTACTGCGCGGCCAGCGTGTACGACGGGCTCCTCGCTCCAAACTCAGAGAAGTCATACGACCTCATCGCGGCCGACGGATCGAAGATCCAGGTCAAAGTGCGGTTGATCCGAACTGGCACCAGTCCCGCCGCTGTCTTCTCACCGATTCGATCGTTCGAGTTCGACGCTTGCCTGTTCTTATTGATCGACAACGAGCGAAGCCTCGTTCTCGCCGCTCGCGAGTGGACGACCCACCAGGTACGCGAACACGGCCGGCACCGAACGCACACCAACGGAACCGTCGTGCGAGTGGCGCAGGTGCGGGCGGCCACGGCGATCGGTGTTGACCGCACCGGGGAGTTCGACGTCACATGGCAAGCCATGCTGGCACAGTGTCGGTAGCCGCTGGCCACGCCCCCTGCCGCCGGCAGGTAGCGGATCATGACCATGGAGCCGTACCTAGTACGGCAGTTCCACACGTTTGGGTTAGTGCACGCTACGAGGCCAGAAGGAGACGCTCGTGACCTTGGCTTTTGATGTGGAGCCGATCCCCGGCACGCTCCTGTTTCACCTGACTATCCGCGACGGCGACCAGGTGATCGGCGAGTACGAACGCACACGACTGAATGACATCGAGCGGAAGAAGGCAGAGGTCGTCTCAGCGGCCGACGACCTTGTGAAGTTCTTCCGCAACCAGGGGCAGTTCAAACTCAGATGGAACAGTATTGAGCGGGCCAAGGTTGTCAGGAACCTGTCCGGCAACAGAATCGACAAGATCTCCAGAGTGCACTGGCGCAAGCCGTCCTGGCAGAAGGGCTAACTACCAAATGCACCGAGACCTCCTCGTCGAGGTCCCGACGAGGAGGTCTCGGGAGGACCGCCCGACGGCTCTCAGGCGCCCTCTACGAGAACGACACGGAAGGTTGCTCCGTTGAAACGGTGCTTCGCCGCAACTTGGTAGGCAGGGCTGTCGTACCACGCACGCGCCTCGTCCATGGTGGGGAACTCAATCACCACGACCCCCTCCGGCTCAGGACCTTCAAGCACCTGCTGCGGACCGTACGCGGCGAGGATCTTCGCAGAATGCCCCTCGAACGTCTTGCCGACGTTCTCCAGATAGTTGTCCACCTCAGACTGGTCATGCGTGCTCTCTTTGAGGAACACAATGTAGGCACTCATGACGAGGCTCCTTCGAATGATTTTCTAGCGCAGCGAATGGGCGGGGACGGCTGGCCGATGGACCACTTCATTCCGTCGGCCACGAGCATAGTGCCCGGTCACGGAGGACTCGCGGCCTCATCGCGCGCCCGGACCATTCGGATCTCGGCGATCTCGAGATCATCGGTGAAACGGGCACCGTCTGGAACGAACCCGTGCTTCTCGTAGAACCGGCGTGCCCTCGGGTTGGCTTCAGCGACCCAAAGCTCCGCCAGCGAATCCGGCAAGAGCACCGCATTGAGCAGCAGCACCCCGATGCCAGTCCCGTGTTGCTCCGGCAGGACGTATAGCGACCACAACTCGTCAGGACGAACGGCTGGTATTCCACCCTTGCTGCGTGTCGATCCAGACTGCGCAAAGCCCACTACCCGCTCATCGACGACGGCCACGAGCGGGTGTCCTGGAGCCTCCCGCGAGAGCCTGTCACGCCAACGCTCCCGCCGTCGCGCGACAGTGTCCCGCTCCCAGTGCTCTGCGGGCAGGAGGCCGGAGTACGTCTGCACCCACGCGCTGTGGTGCGCCGCGGCGATCGCCTCAGCGTCGTCGAGGATCGCGGGCCGCACCCGTGGCTCAGTCATGCGCCCCACCATGGCATTCAGCCGTGACGGCGGCGATGTTATTCGTGAGCCGCAGCCGCTCGACGGTCTAGACGATGCCCGTCACAGAGGCGCAGTCAGATCACCGGTTGCCCGGGCGGAAATCGCTGGTCGTTCCTCGTGATCTTCGCGTGCGCCGCCTGGATCAGGTCCACCCCGCAGACGTCGGCCAGCTGGACTAGATAGAGGAAGACGTCAGCGAACTCTTCCTCGACACCGTTTCGAGTCTCGGGGTCCGCCAACTTCTCGTGGACCTGGTCGTCCGTCAGCCACTGCATCTCGGCGAGAAGCTCGCCCACCTCGCCCGCGAGCGCCATCGCGAGATTCTTGGGCTTGTGGAACTGGCCCCAGTCCCGGGCAACAGCGAAGTCGCGGAGCCGGGCGCGTACGGACTCGATCGTGGCGTCGTCGTTCATGCGCTCATGATGCCCCGGGCACCCACGCCTCGAACTCCCGTTCGCGCCCAACACTGCCTGACTACGCTCACCCCGTGCCCCTCCCCGACCCCGTCGCGCACCGCCTCATCCAGGCCCGCCACCTCCTGGCCGGCAACCCAGAACTAGCGATGGAGAACCAGGTCCGGGACCCAGCCACCGAGCCGCCCACAAACGTCCACCCCGACCACGCCGAAGTCCTCCAAGCCGCCAACGGCTTCGTCCTCGGCGCCGTCCGCCTCAACGAAGGCCCGCCACTCTCGGACTGGAACCCCTTCGCCAGGCTCGCCCCGGACCAGGACCCGCCACCGGGAACCTGGTACGTAGTCGGCAACGTGGCCGCCGTCGGCCTCCTCGTCCTCAACGAGGACGACAACTCCATCTGGCTAGTCGACGACACCCCAGGCGGCAGCTGGCAGGACGGCACCGCCTACCGCCGCCTCACCGACAACCTGGCCACGTTCCTCGAGGACTTCGTGTTCGGCCCCCGGTACAGAGAGCTCAGCGACACCATCGACGACGCCTGGGCAGCCGTCATCCCAAAGCTCGACGAACTACAACCCCTCGTCGAGTACGTCCGCTACGAGGCCACCGAGCCGAACCGCCGCATGACCTACCCCGGCGTCTTCGCGCTGGCCAACGGCCTAGCCCACGCCAAGCGGCTGACGCCGGAGGACCTGGCCTGGTGGCGCGCCCACAACGACCTCATGAACGACACCTACCCCGACCCCGCATCAACCAACCCGAGCGTCTACGACCGCGGCCAACACCCCGGCGCCCGCGCGTACTTCCGCGCCGACGCCCACGACCTGCTCCGGATCACTCGCGGCTACCTCCACCTGCTCGACCGGTACGACGTCGACTGGCGCGAGCTTCGCACCTACGACCCGGGGCACATCCTCTACGCCGATGACGTCCAGGTAGTCGCCGAACCCTGGCGCACCACCTGCTGACAGCGCACGCAGATCAGAACGACCCCGCCACGTCGAGCACCGCGGCATGCGCCTTCTTGCGCGCCAGGTCGACGTCGGCCGCGGCGAGGTTCGGCTGAAACCGCACGCTAGTGATGTCGTCGATCCCCGCCCACCGCAGCCAGCCCTCGAAGAACGGCTTCTGGAAGTCGCTGCCGAACTCCGGGCCGCGGCCCTCACCCCAGACCGCACCGGTGTAGATCACCGCGGCCTTCTTGCCCGTCAGCAGACCCTCGTAGCCCGTCACCGGGTCGAAGCCGAACACCATGCCCGGCTGCGAGACGACGTCGATGAACTGCTTGAGGACGTAGGGCACGCCCGAGTTCCACATCGGGACGCTGAACAGGTACCGGTCGGCGGCGTCGAACCGGGCGAAGGTCGCCTTGGCCGCCGCCCACGCGGCGACGCCCTCCCCGCTCGGCTCGACGCCGGCGAAGACGTCCATCTTCGCCTTCGCCGCAGCGGGGCCGAACTCCGGCAGCGTGCCGTCCCACAGGTCGAAGTGCTCGACGTCGACACCGGGGTTGGCCTGGCGGTACGTGTCCAGGAACGCGGTGGCGAGGCCCAGGGACTCGGACGCCTCGCCACGTGGGGAAGCGCTGATGTGCAACAGTCGGGTCATGGTCAGCTCCGGTGTGTCGGATCGACGGCAACGCGAAAACGGAATAGGTTCCGCTTCATGAAAGAAGTTAGCGGAACTGATTCCGCTTTGTCAACGAGCCTGCCCGTGCACGGCCAGCCCGAGGCCGACGCGCCGCGCTCAAAGCGCGTCGACGCCGCCCGCAACCAGGGCAAGGTCCTCGACGCGGCGGAACGGCTCTTCGCCCGCGACGGCGTGGAGCGCGTGACCATGCAGGCCGTGGCCAAGGAGGCTGGCGTCGGCGTCGGGACGCTCTACCGCGGCTTCGGCGACAAGGCCGGGCTGGCGATGGCCCTGCTCGGCGAGCGCGAGCGCCAGTTTCAGGAACTGATGATCTCCGGGCCGCCCCCGCTGGGCCCCGGAGCGGAGCCAGTCGAGCGGCTGACGGCGTTCGTCGCCGGGTACACCGAGCTCGTCGCCGAGCAGCTGGAATTGGTCCTGCTGTCGCAGACGGCGGCCCCGGGCGCCCGATTCCGCAGCGGGGCGCACGCCCTCTGGCGCACGCACTGCCGTCACCTGCTGAGCCTCGCCGGCGCACCCTCCCCCGTGCTGCGCGCGGACGCGCTCCTGGCGGCGCTGTCGGGCGAGATGATCGCGCACTGGCTGACCGAGGAGGGCAGAGACCTCGCCGAGGTCACGGAGGCGATGGTGGAGTTGGCTCGGGCGTTCGTCTCCGAGTGACCCGGACTCACTGCGCCTTAACACGGCCTGCCCGGCAGATCATGCCGGACAGGCCGCAATCCCAAGCAGGGTTCAGCGCTTGAGCGTGAAGGTGAAGTCGCCGGAGAGCTTGCCGCTCAACCGGACTGCCGAGACGAGCTTCCCCGCCACGAGCAGCCTCTCCACCTCGCCCCGCGAAAGACCGCAACCTTCTGCGATCAGTCGCACCGGCCGGACTGGGATCCGCGCCGCGAACCGGACCGAGATGTCGAGCACCTCGTGGTCCAGGTCGTCCGATCCGCAGGTGTCGAGACGCCAGGCGCCGTCCCAGTCGAGGGTGATGCGATTGCGGCGCTGCACCGCCGGATCCTGGAGCAACTCAGGTACCAGGCCAGGATCGTTGTTGTGCAGCCGGTCCAGTAGCTCCGGCCGGATGGAACGCACCTTGACCCGTTCCAGAACGGTGAGCTTGACGGTCTCCTCGCAGACGGCACAGAGCGCGAGAAGCCAGGCATCGATGAGCTTGTGGTGAGCGTTGACGCGGAATTTTCCGCTTGCCCGGAAGCGCTCGGAATCGCACGCGTGACAACGGCGGCGGACGAGCGGCAGGCAGGTGGGCACGACTGCCCAGGTTTTGAGCATAGAAGTACACCGGTCTCAGTGAGAGGTCCGCAGCAAAAAGGTGCGCGGCGCACATTCGCGACGCGCGACACATCAGCACTCGGGAAATCTCACAGGGTGTACAACGGCACGACCTTGGCTCGACGACTTGGGTTCAGCAGCACGCTAATGGCGCACAGCAGCGCCGATCCACTGCTTTTCGAGCACCCTGACGGGAACTAAGCAGTTTTGACGAGCCCGATCGCCCGCTCCGGATAGTTTGTGGTCACGAGCCACGCCGCATCCGGCGACAGCCAGTACGCGAGCGCGTCCGGCTCGTCCACGGTCCACACCAGCAGCGGCAGCCCCCGCCGTCGCGCAAAGCGCGCCACCGTGTACCGGGCGATCCTCTGGTGGCAGACGACGAGGTTCGCGCGCGAGTCACGGATACGCGCCCCGGGGAAGAACTCCGAGAGCCGGGTCCGCACGGCCTCGACCAGCGACATCTCCGTGATGTCCCGCCCCAGCGAGAGCCCCACGAGCAGGTCGAGCCCGACGCCGTCCGCCCAGTCCCGCACCGCGCGAACAGACCGGTCCTCGAGGGTCGTGATGATGAAATGGCCGGCCCCGAGGATCTCCAGCGCCTGCTTGGTCGCAGCCACCTCGTAGGTGGACTCGGGGTCCGCATACGACGACTCGGGCGAGACGAACTTGAGGTCGATGTGCGCGTGCTTGACGCCCTTGAGCGCGGCGAGCACGTCGTCGTACCGCATGAAGTGGTCCGCCATGCCGGAGAACTGCTCGAACGTGAGGCCGGCCATCGGGACGGTCCGACCGTCGAGCTCGACGAAGTCGTCGTGGAAGAGCACGAAGGTGCCGTCACCGAGCCGCTGGACGTCGAACTCGACGTAGTCGACGTCGAGGGTGAGGGCCCTGTCGAGTGCGGTCTTGGTGTTCTCCAGGTCCAGGTCGCTCCCTGCCCCGCACCGGTGGGCGCTGATCATCGCCATGTCGTGCTGTCCCCGTTCTTCGTGCGGAAGTACTGCTTGAGCGTCATCGCGGCGATAGCCACTGCGGAGGCGACCGCGAGCGCCCACACCAGACCGTAGACGGTGAGGTCGTAGATCGACCGGTCAGCGGGGATGGTGGCTTCGCTGGAGACGCCGAAGTACGACAGGAGCAGCGCGACGGGGATCGCGATCCCGGACGCCATGCCGACCCCGAGCTGCCAGCGGCGCTCCCGGGTGTCGGCGAGCTTGGCGGCGCGCAGCTGGATGTCGGCGAGGCTGGAGCCGATCACGTCGCTGAGTGCGTCCATGAGCCCGACGGTCGAGTCGGTGAGCTCGCTGAGGCGGAGCGCCTCGGAGAAGCTGGTGCGGAAGCTGTCGATCACGAGCTCGGGCATGAACAGCCCGTCGGCGTAGCCCTGCACGTCGAGCGCCATGATGGTGCGCTGTCTGCGGACCTCCCGGGCGACCTCGCTCAGGCGTTCCGCGTCGTCCCAGATCCCGGCGGCCTCGTCCCGGGTGCGCGATCCTTCGAGCAGCTTCTCGATCTTGGCTCGCGCATGCCGGGCCCGCCCGACGGCGAACAGCAGCTCGCAGGCGGTCAGCCGTACGGTCGCCGCCGTCGCCAGGCTCTGCCCGCCGAGCACGACGACACCGCGCCCGTGGGCTGCGAACGCGCCGGCCAGCGAGTTGAGCGCGGTCGGCACCCTGGCCGGGACGCCGCCGTCCGGCAGCCGCTCAGCGGTGCGGTAGATCATCGCGATGGCGTCGTTGCTGGGCTCGCCCGTGTCGGTGACCAGGCCGGTGGCGTCGTCGAGCTCGACGAACTGCAGGACGTCCTGGCCAAGCCGCGGTGTCCCGCCGACGTTCGCCTTGTTGACGAGCCACTCGACCAGCGGGACGCCGTCCAGCGACAGCGAGGTCCGTTCGTGGCAGAAGACCGCCAGGTGGTTCGCGACCTCGTGCGCGGTCGGGGCATCGAGCTCGTACGACAGGTGCAGCTGGGCCAGCGAGGCCTCGTCCGACCACAGCCGTGCGGTGATGTCGAGCGGCGCGAGGGTGGACTCGTCCGTGGCGACGCGGACGTCGTCGTGCTGACCGAGGCTCTTGACCCTCAAGGTGTCGCCGGGGCGGTTCACCAGGTGCGGGCTGAACCGCCCGAAGTCATAAGCCTCGGTCAGCGGGACGCCGTCGGCGACGGACGGGAAAGCGCGAAACGTGAAGATGTGCACGATGCGGGCCATAAGCGGCATCGTGCCACGTGAGAGGGTCTAAGCGGATGCTCTTCAGCACTCCACTTCCCGCTCCCACGCCGCGAACGCAATGCACCTGTCATCCAGGCACGATGGCGGCCCCGCCTACGACCGAAGCGCCCCCACACAGCAAGCAGGACTCCCCCGCCGGTGAATCACCGCTCGTGATTGGCGGAGCGCGGGAGACAGAAGTGAGGATCGGGAGTGTGTCCTCCCTAGCATTGTTCCTGCTCCTCGTCGTGACTCCGGTCGCCGCAGGTTTCGCCGCGACCTACCCGTGCGGAGCGAGGAACAAGAACGGCACACGTTGCATCCGCGGCCGGAAGGGGCCGATGGAACGCTGCCACGACCACCACGCCCAGGGTGCGACGCCGTCGGACTGGTTCTGGCTAGCCGGTTGCGCCGTCGGCGGTGCGATGTTCCTTGTGTGGCGGTCGTTCCACCCGGGCCCCTTCATCGAAACTCTCCTGGCCTGACAGACATGTAGGCCCTTCCCCACCTCAAGCGAGATGACCATGCGGTTGCTGCCAGGACGCGCAGCATCTTGGCAGCAACCGCATGGTCATCTCGTCGCCGCGAGCCCTGTGAGGCGCAGCGTCACACGCCCCGGCTCCCCACCGCCCCATCCGGCACGATCTCCGCGATCCGCGTCAGGTCGTCGTCGGTCAGAACGACGCCGACCGAAGCGACGTTCTGCGCCACCCGCCCAGGGTTGCGCGACCCCGGGATCGGCACGACGTAGTCCTTCTGCGCCAGCAGCCAGGCCAGCGAAAGCTGCGCAAGCGTGATGCCCTTGCTCGCGGCCAGCTCCCCCAGCCGCCGCGAGATCTCGACATTGGCGTCGAAGTTCTCGGGAGCCCACCAGCCGATCATCTGGCGCACGTCGTCGGCTTCGTACTGGTCGCGCGGCCTGGTCGCGCCGCTCAGGAAGCCGCGCGCCAGCGGCGAGTAGGCGACGAACCCGATCCCGAGCTCCTCGAGCACCGGCCGCAGAGCCTCGGACTCCCGGTCGAAGATCGAGTACTCCTCCTGCACCACCGAGATCGGGTGCACCGCGTGCGCCCGCCGGATCGTGTCCTCGTCGGCGTTCGAGAGGCCGAGGTACTTGACCTTGCCGGCGTCCACGTACTCCTTCATCACGCCCACGACGTCCTCGATCGGGACGTTCGGGTCCGGGATGTGCTGGTAGAGCACGTCGATGGTGTCGACGTTCAGGTTCCGCAGGCTGTTGTCGACCACCTCGCGGACGTGGCCGGGCCGCGAGTCCGACCCGTACGTCTCGGTGAAGCCGAACTTCGTGGCGATCACCACCTCGTCGCGGATCGGTGCGAGCGCGTGGCCGAGCAGCTTCTCCCCCTCTCCCCAGCCGTACAGCTCGGCCGTGTCGAAGAAGGTGACGCCCTCGTCGTGGGCGCGGCGGATGGCGGCGATCGACTCGGTGTCGTCGGTGGGTCCGTAGAACGCGGCCGTCCCCATCGCGCCGTAACCCAGCGCCGAAACGGTGAGGCCCTGCCGGCCCAGTGTGCGCGTCTCCATGATGAGACTCCTTAGCTGTGAGGCGATACCTGTCAGCATACGACACTTCTGTCAGTCTCTGACACAAATGACATCGACGGTAGTCTGGAGCCATGTCGAGCACGACGAGCAGCGGGCCGAGCCTGCGCGAGATAGGCCGCGACGCCGTGCGCGCACGCGTTACCGAGATCGCGCTCGACCTGTTCGCCGAGCACGGCTTCGACCAGGTCACCGTCGACCAGATCGCCACCGCCGCGGGCATGTCGGGGCGCACGTTCCACCGCTACTTCCCCGCCAAGGAGGACGTCGTCGTCGGCGAGCCCGAGCAGTGGGGCGGGTTCGTGCGCGACGCCTTCGCGGCCCGCCCGGCGGACGAGCCCGTGTGGGACTCTCTCCTGGCCTCGTTCGAAGCCTTCATCGCCTTCCTGGCGGAGAGCGGCCGCGACCAGCGCGGCAAGGTAGCCATGCGGATACTCGTCAGCACCGCGTCCCTGCGCGCCCGCAACCTCGAGAAGCACCAGCTGTGGGGACGCATGCTCGCCCCTCTCGTCGCAGCGCGGCTGGCCGACGACGACGACGCCGCACTCCGCGCCGAGATCATCGTCCAGGCGGCGCTCGCCTGCCTCGACGTCGCGTTCACCACCTGGGCGAACGTCGACGACGACACCACGATCGCCGAGCTCCTTGAACGCAGCTTCGCGATGCTCCGGCCCACGGACTGAGAGTCACCCCTGGCCGGCCGGGCGCGTCGCGCCGTCGATCAGGATTTCTGGTCGAACATCAGGAGGGCCCGGAAGTCACTCACCCGCAGGAGGAGCAGCCATGAAGTGGACCCTCGAAGTCGTCGTCGTCCCGGTATCCGACGTCGACCGCGCCAAGGCTTTCTACAGCGACAAGGTCGGCTTCCATGTCGACCACGACGTCAAGATCGGTGAGGGCAAGCGGCTCGTCCAGCTGACGCCACCCGGATCGGGATGCTCGATAGTCATCGGCGAAGGAGTTGTCGCGGAGATGCCTGCCGGTTCGCTCAAGGGCCTGCAGCTCGTCGTCAGCGACGTCACAGCGCGCAGGCGGAGCTGGCGGGACGAGGCGTGGACGTGAGCGCCGTCCAGGTGCTCGGAGAGAGCCCCTCGCCCACGCCGGAACCGCTCGACAACGTGGGGTTCTGCTTCTTCAGCGACCCCGACGGCAACGCCTGGGCCGTCCAGCAGATCTCGACCCGCGCGTAACCGGAGCGCTCAGAACTCCGGGTCGGACATCAGCTCCCGGACCTCCTGGGCACACCGGCAGGCGACGGCGAACCGGGCGGCCCACGCGTTGGCCTCCTCGCGGCTGGGCACGTCGATGATCGAGAACCCGCCGAGGCGTTCGGTGCTGCGCGGGGGCACGCCGTCAGTCACCGAACCGTCAATGGCCACGACGCTCCCCTCGTGGACGTTCAGGCCTGCGCCGAAGATCCACACGCCCTCGTCCTTGGCCTGCTGGACCACGTGGTGCGCGGCCCTGGCGACGTCAGGCAGGTCCGCCTCCGGGAACGTCATCGCGCCGTCTTCGAACGAGATCAGGTATCGCGTCATCTCACGACTCCTTTGTCCTGAGGCATCCTTCGGCTGCTCAGCCCAGCGTAGAGCGAGCGCGGCCTGCGACGAACGCCTCGCACCCGTTCCTCCGTGGGGTGCCGCGCCTACTCGTGCGCGCGCATCACCGGAACTCCGCCACGACCTCGATCCGGCCAACGATGTTCTCGTTGAGCTCGTCGAGGTCCTCCGCGGGGATCCAGTACTCGAGGATCGTCTGCCCACCGGCCTGCTGGACCTCGTACCGGTCGAGAAAATCCTTGGCGACGTCGAACCGCGTCACGTACCCGGCGCCACTTGCCTTCACGTTCCAGTCACGTGCGATCCGGGTCGCGTAGTCCTCGTTCAGCACGGGGTAGAAGATCGGCTGGTCCGGCAGACGTGGCGGCCAGGCGCGCCAGTTCGCCTCCTCGATCAGGGCCAGCTCGGCAGGTCCGGTCGGCCGCCACAGTGTCACCGTCTTCATGGGGCGGATCCTGACACGATCGCGCCGCTCACTTCGAGGTCAATAGCGACGGCGCGACGGCGTCCACGCCGATCCGGGCCCCGACCGACGCCGGTAGCGGGTACGGCGTCTCGTCCGGCAACGCAGGCACGACGCCGTCGGACAGCTCGGCCCGCCAGGCTCGGACCTGATCGGTGATGTCCTCCAGCCCGACCACCCACTCGTCCACGTACGCGGCCACCGCTACGCCACCGATCCCGACCTGCAACGACCGGTGCTCCAGCGCGACGCCGGTCGGCGTGCGCTCCGGATCCCACTGGACCCGAACGGGACTGGCCGCCTTCTGCGCGGCCCACGCAACGGCGTCGTCGTGCAGCTTGCGGTCGAAGTGGCTCAGGGACGCCATGCCCAGCGCCTGCTCGAAGCCCGTGCGCAGCATATGGACGGCCAGCACGCGCTCCTGACCGGGCTTTGTCGCCCAGCCGCAGCGGTACATCATCCAGCAGAACGACGGCTTGACCCAGGTCATCCGCTCACGCTTGAACGGCGGGACGAACCGGCCGGCGCGCACGGCGGCGTCGGCGATCGCGGGTGGATAGGCCTGGTAGACGGTGATCGTGTCGGCGTCGTGGACGGCACGGACCTGTCGTTGCGGAGTGTTCATCGGCGCTGACCGTAGTCACCTGGTCGGCATCGACCCAAGCGATTTGACCCGCCAGGACCGGCGGCGACGAAGCGATCCCGGTTCAAGGGCGCAGCGGAACGGGCCTCCCTCGCGGAAGGCCCGTCCACTTCTGCGCGGCGCAGCGCGTGCGCCGGTCAGCGGGCTAGCTCAGCGCCCAGTTCTGGCTCGTCGAGCCGTTGCAGGTCGCCAGGACCGCCACGGTCCCGTTGGCTGTCCCGTTGTTGGTCGTGCCCAGGCACAGTCCCGACTGGACGCCGGTGATCGTGCCGTTGGCGTTCACGTTCCACTGCTGGTTCGCGCCGCCATGGCAGTCCCAGATGATGGCCCTGGTCCCCGGTGAGGTCCCGCCGGCTTCGGCGTCGAGGCACTTGCCGCCGTAGACGGAGAGCTGCTTCGAAGCGGTGGCGGACCACTGCTGGTTCGCCCCGTCGTGGCAGTCCCACAGCTGCACGACCGCACCGTTCGACTGCGACTGCGCCGAGACGTCCAGGCAGCGGTTGGCACCGCTGTTGCGCACCTGTCCGCTGTCGGCGGGCGGCGTGGAGGAGAACTGGCTGATGAAGCGCCACATCTCGCCCTTCACCCAGCTGCGTGCGCCACTCTCGCAACCGCGGCAACCGTCGACCGGTCCCTGCTGGTGGCCGCCGTCGAACGGCGCCCACACGACCGGGAAGCCGGCGCGACAGGAGTAGGTCGTGAGGGTGTGGGTCAGGCTGCCCGCCGCAGGCTCCGGCGCGTTCTGCGCGGCGCAGCCGTTGTTGGAGAGGAACCGGTCGCGCATGCCGCGCCCGGCGCCGATGTTGTCCGAGACACCATGGATGCCCATGTAGGCCACGGCTCCCGTGCCCCCGCTGCAGCCGCTGATCCCGCCGGGCGCGGCGATCGCGACGACCCCGCGGAACACGTTCGGGCGGGCGCAGGCCAGCGCGTAGCTCATCGCGCCGCCATAGCTGAAGCCCAGGGAGAACCGCTGCGACTCGTCGACGCAGAGGGCGGCTTCGACGGTCCGGATCATGTCGTCGAAGAACACGACGTCCTGGCCGTTCGAGTTGGCCCAGCCGTTGTTCAGGCCCTGCGGCGCGACGAAGATCGCCGAGCCGTTGGACAGGGCGTCGAGCCCGTAGTGCGCGTAGACGGCGCCGTCGGAGCCGCCGCCGGCGACCTGCTCGGCGGTGCCGCCCAGCCAGTGGTTGCCGAAGATCAGCTTGTGCGGCTTGTTGCGGTCGTAGTTCGCGGGGACCTTGAGGATGTAGCTGCGGTTCTGGCCGCTGCTCTGGATGTTGTGCTTGCCGCTGCTGAGGGTCGGGGCCTTCCCGCAGCCGGAGCTGGCGGCCGCGGTGACGTCGGCGGCGCTGGAGGCGCCGGCCTGGGACGCCTCGGCGGCCTGCGCCGTCACACCCCCGGACGTCGCCACAACGATCGCGGTCGCGAGGCATACAAGAGCGGATCTGAATCTCGACATAGGACGAAACTCCTTGTGGTCAGCATCGTTGGAGACCTGTGGGGCGGCATCGCATGAAAGGTCGGTTGCCGCGGAGGGCACGTCTGGGCGCCACTGGAAGCGCTTCCAGCCGCTGGGGAATCCTGTCGTGCGTGGCCTTGAAAATCAAGGACAGTCCCAATTACTCGGGGGGACCTAAACGATTAGGGTGTCCTTGCAGTAACACGTCAGACATCACACATGCTCGACAGCGTCTCGGCGCGCCAAGCGGCCCGGGCAGGCGTTCGCGGCTGACCCATCAGCCCACCCGGGCCGCCAGACCGTCGAGCACGCGGTCCAGCGGCCCGAACGCGAACTCGACGTCAGGATCAGGCTCCTCGGCCTCGTGAAACCGGCGAGCGAGGCCGGTCGCAGTGCCGAGGGCCTGACGAGTGGGGCGGTGGACTTTCACCGTCTGCTTGGTCACGTTCGCGTCGATGACTCTGCCCCGCCCAGGCCCCCGCAACACCAGCGCAACCGGCGTCGGATACCTTGAGCCCCGTGCCCGCCCTCATGATCGCCCCGCGCCACGACGCCCACCTCGACCGGGTGGCGGACGCACTGCGACTGGTCCACGAGAGCGATGGCTACCCGATGGTCTGGCCCGAGGACCCGATCGCCTGGCTCACGCCCGACGGCACGCTGGGCGCGTGGGTAGCGCTCGCCGACGGCGAGATCGTCGGCCACGTGATGATCGTCGAGGGCGGCAAGGTCGAGTACGCCGCCGAGCTGGCGGAGGCCGCCAAGGTCCCGGTCACCGGCCTCGCCGGCGTCAGCCGCCTGTTCGTCACCCCGGCAGCCCGCGGCACGGGCGTGGCCACCGCGCTCCTGGAACGGGTCGAGGACCTCCCGCCCCGCCGCGGACGCCGGCTCGTCCTCGACGTCGTGGACGACGGCGGCCCCGCCGTCCGCCTCTACGAACGCCTGGGCTGGACCCGGGTAACAGCCGGCCCGGCCAGCTGGACCGACCCGTCGGGCGTGCGCCCGCAGGCTGCCGCCTACCTCTCCCCCCGCTGACCCCCTTCCCCGCCCGCCCGGCTGAGTGCTCGGTATTTGCCCTGTCGAAACGTTCCGAGAGGGCAAATACCCAGCACTCAGCGGAGGGTTAGACGGAGCGGGCGCCCAGCCACGGGGCCAGGTGGTCCTCGCGCCACAGCCACTCGACGCCGGCGGCCAGCTCCTCGGGGGTGCACAGCGCGGCGTGGAAGGCGTCGCGCAGCCGCTGCCGCTCGCCGGCCAGGCCGAGGTTGCGGTCGTCGGCCACGCCGACCACCACGATCCGGGTGTGCGGCTTCGTGCCCGCGCACACCTCCGGCCACGGTCCGAGGTCGGCGAACGCCAGCTGTCCGCCCGCGCCGTCCCACAGGCACGCGAGACCCGGCCGGTCGGCGACGTGGAAGACACCGCGTGCCCGGAGGCCGCCCGCGCTCAGCTCCTCGATGTGGTCGAGCAGCCGCTCCGGGTGGAAGGGCAGCGTCGAGCGCAGCTCGAGCGTCCAGCTCCGGTCGCCGGGCATGCCCGGACCGGTGAACACCACCGCGCCCAGGGGGTGGGCCCGGCGCTCGGCGCGTGCCGGGGAGTGTGTGGCCGCGGCGAGGTGCGACGCCGAGAGCGCGTGCAGGCCGTCGACGCGCCGCGTCCCGGCGCCACGGAGGCGGTCGAGCAGGCCGGACGACGTCGCCGGCCAGGCCTCGACGGACTCGGTCTCGGCGAGCGGGGTCTCGACAGGCTCGACCAGCGGGGTGGGCGCGACCTGCGACGACGGCGCGGTCGACGACGAGCTCGTCACGACCAGGTCCGCCTGCTCGATCTGGGCCGCGAGCGCCTCGCCGACCGAGCGTTCGTCGTCGGGCGTGAGCTCGAGGCCGCGTTCGGCGAGGGTGTCGTCGCCGAAGAGGTCCTGCTGGAGCGCGTCGAGGTCGACGACGGTGAAGGACGTCGCGACGCGGGTGTGGTCCAGCGCTCCCCCGGGTTCGGCCGCGATCGCGAGGGCGCGGGCTGCGGGGAGGGGTTCGGCGCTGACGGGCAGGGCGAGCAGCACCTGGGCCCAGCGGGCGTCGCGGGCGAGGCGGGCGATGGTGGGGACGGCGTCCTCGCGGACGGCGCACGAGAGGCAGGCGTGCTCGAGCGGCACGATCACGTCCTCGATGACGCCGGTGGCGTCCAGGACGACGCGGCGCAGGTGCTCGGGGTGGATGTCGTGCCGTACGGCGACGACCCCTGGCGCGTCCATGAGGAGGCCGAACAGCGCGGAGTCGCGCAGCACCGGGTCGGTCGTGGCCAGGACGCTCACCGGGATGGTTCCGCGGTTCTTGCCGGTTCGGTACATGCTGCCTCCTCGCCCCGGTCCAGCCGGGAATTATTGATAACCGTTCTCAGTTCTGGTTCACTGTAGCGCGTTATGAGAACCGTTCTCACACGCGGCGGCCAGGTCGCCGTCGCAACAGTAGGAGGTCATGTGTCAGCCAGATGCCAGGTGCTGGGCACCGTGCCAGGTTTCGGCCACTCGGTCTCGCACTCCCACGTGCGGACCAAGCGCCGGTTCAACCCGAACATCCAGAAGAAGCGCTACTGGGTTCCGTCGCTCGGCCGCAACGTCACGCTCCGCGTGAGTGCCAAGGGCATCAAGACCATCGATCGCAAGGGCATCGACGTGGTCGTGGCCCAGATCCTTGCCCGAGGGGAGAAGGTCTGATGGCCAAGAAGTCGAAGATCGCCGCCGACGCCCGACGTCGCGAGGTGGTCGCCCGGTACGCCGAGCGTCGCGCCGAGCTGCGCGGGATCATCCGGAACCTGAAGCTCGACGCCGTGGTGCGCGCCGCCGCCGTCAGCGAGCTGGCCAAGCAGCCGCGCGACGCCAGCCCGACGAGGCTGCGCAACCGCGACGTGGTCGACGGCCGTCCCCGCGCGTACTCGCGAAAGTTCGGCCTGTCCCGCATCCGGCTGCGCGACATGGCACACCGGGGCGAGCTGCCCGGCGTGACGAAGTCGAGCTGGTGACAGCCGGCCGGCGACCCACCCGGGATGCCGGCTCAGGTCCCAGGCCCCCACATCGAAGGAGTGACACATGAAGGTTCGCGCGTCCCTGCGGTCCCTGAAGAACAAGCCCGGCGCGAAGGTAGTGCGCCGGCACGGCAAGACGTTCGTGATCAACAAGCTCAACCCGCGCTGGAAGGCGCGCCAGGGCTGAGCGGAAGGAGCCAGCAATGAAGAACATCCACCCCACCTACGGCCCCGTGGTGTTCCGGGACACGAGCGCGGGCTTCACGTTCCTCACCCGCTCGACGCTCGCGGGTGACACCGCCGGCGGCCCGGGCCGCCCAACGGCCACCATCGAGTGGTCCGACGGGAACACGTACCCCGTGGTCGACATCGAGATCAGCAGCGAGAGCCACCCGTTCTGGACCGGCTCGGCCCGCGTGGTCGACACCGCCGGCCGCATCGAGAAGTTCCGCCAGCGCTACGCCAAGCACGGCAACAGCAGCACCGACAGCAGCACCGACGAGAGCAAGGGCGGTCACTGATGGCCTCACGCGTTGACCTCCGACCGGTCATCAAGCTGCGTTCGACGGCGGGCACCGGCTTCACCTACGTGACCCGCAAGAACCGGCGCAACACCCCCGACCGGCTCATCCTGCGCAAGTTCGACCCCGTGCTCCGCAAGCACGTGGACTTCCGCGAGGAGCGCTGACCCCTACCCGTCGGTCGGGCTTGCGAGGGTCTCGACAAGCTCGACCAGCGGAGAGGACAGCCCTAGCCGCGCGTAGAGAAAGGAGGCCGTCATGGCGGTCCCCAAGAGAAAGATGTCCCGATCCAACACGCGAGCCCGGCGCTCGCAGTGGAAGGCCCAGGTGCCGGAGCTCGTCCCGGTGACCACCGTGGACGGACGCCAGGTGAAGGTCCCGGCCCGGCTGGTCCCCGCCGTCCGGCGCGGCCTGATCGTCCCGGACTGACACCACCCGCCCGGTGGAGTTCGCCGAAGTAGAGCGCCTGTCCGGGTCTCCCCTGTGTCACCGGGAAGACTCGGACAGGCGCTCTACTTCGGCGAACTACCTTGAGGCCGGGAGCGCGGTGTCGATTCTGACGTCCAGGGCCGCCGCCAGCTCGTCGGCCCAGGTCTTCGCGTCCTGACCCCGCCGGTCCGCGACCAGCACGTGCCCGATCCGCTCGTTGTTGTCGCCGGGCCGCACCTCGCGGCCCGCCGACGGCGTCCCGTAGCCGACCACGCGGTCGTCCGCGGCCAGGCGCTCCGCGCCCACCACCTCGCGCACGACGCCGTCGGACGGCGGCAGCAGGAACGTCACCGCCGCACTCGCCGCGACGGAGGGCCCGGGCACCGGCTCCCGGCCGAGCGCCAGGTCCACCAGCACCTGCAGCGGGTTGAACCCGGTCACCAGGCGCACGAGCTCGAAGATGTAGCCGCCACCCTGCCGGGGGTTCAGCTCGATCAGGCGCGGCCCGGCTGCGGTGACCCGCACCTCCGTGTGGCTGATCCCGTGCGTGAGCCCGACGGCGTCGAGCACCGCCACGACGTGCCGCTCGATCGCGGCACGCTCGTCGGACGAGAGCGGCGCCGGGAACAGGTGCCCCGACTCGACGAACCCGGACCCGGCCTCGACGCCGGGCTCCGCCACGGACTTCGCGGTGATGCCCAGGACCCGCGTCACGCCGTCCCTGGTCACGGACTCCACGCTGAACTCCGGCCCCTCCAGCACCCGCTCGAGCAGCGCGAGCCGCTCCAGCGGCTGGTCGCGGGTGTTGCGCTCGGGCGCCGTCGCCTCGGCAAAGGCGACGGCCAGCCCCGCCTCGTCGTGCACCTTGCGCACGCCGGTCCCGGAGTTCATGTCGACGGGTTTGACCACCAGCGGGTAACCGAGATCGGCGGCCGCCTTGTGCGCCTGCGCCCAGGTGGACGCCACCGCGTACGGCACGTCCGGCACGCCCTTGGCCGCGAGCACCTGGCGCACCAGGTGCTTGCGCGTGGCGGTGTGCAGGACGCCGGCCGGCGCGCCGGGCAGGCCCAGTTCCTCGGCGACCAGCGCGACGGCGGGCAGGTAGTAGTCGCAGGTCGTCAGCACGCCGTCGATCCCCCGCCGGGCCGCAACCGCCCGGGCCGCGGCGACGAGCGCGGCTGCGTCGTTGGTCTCGGCCACCACGACCTCGTCGGCGAGCGCCAGGACGGGATGGGGCTCGCCGTCGGACAGACGATAGAGGTCGGGGTCGCGGGTCACCAGGACGTAGCGGTGGCCGCCGTCGCGCAGCAGGGGCGGGAGCATGAGGCCGGTGGACTGCAGCCAGCTCTCGATCATGAGCAGGTTCGCCACGTCAGCGCCCTCCGTCGAGGCGGGCGCGAACGAGAGTCGTTCTCAACATGGCGCACAGCCTGCCACGGATCGCCGGGGCGTTCTCATCCACCCGGCGATGCCTGTGGAAAAGCACGACCGGAGGGACGCGGCGACCGCGGAATCGCTCAGGCGTCGAGCCGGGCCGCCAGGCCGTCCAGGATCCGGTCGAGCCCGTACGTGAAGTCGTCGTCGCGAATCTTCTCCGGGTCCACGTCCTGCCGGGCGGAGCCCCCCTCACGCAGCCGCGGGTGCTCCGCAGACGCCTCGTCGAAGCGGGGCCGCTGGTCCGCCACCCACTCGCTCTCGGTCCTGCCGCTGCGGGCGATCAGCGAGAGGTACGCGGCCTCCGAGGTCGCGATGCCGATGACGTAGGCCATCAGCGTCCCCATCGCCCGGTCCTTCTCCTGCGCCGGGAAGCCGGCCGCCTCGAACAGCGCGAGCAGCTCCGACGACACCTGCATGGTGTTGGGGCCGACGTGGGTCAGGCCGGCATGGCCGAGCTCGGACGCGATCCAGGGATGCCGCAGGGCCATCGCCCGCAGGTCGGCCGCTGCGCGGGCGACGGCGGCACGCCAGTCGGCGGGACCGTCGGCCACCGGGATCTCCAGCTCGCCGTAGATGTCGTCCACGACGAGCTCCATGAGCTCGTCCTTGTTGGCCACGTGCCGGTAGAGCGACGTCGCGGCGGCGTCCAGGCGCGTGCCGAGCTTGCGCATGCTGAGCGCCCCGACGCCCTCGGCGTCCAGCATCTCGATCGCGGCGGCCACTATCTGCTCGCGCGTCAGCTGCTCACGCTGCGGGCGGCTCGGACGGGTCCATACCGATCCGGGCGCCTTCGGGTCGACCGGCATGCGGCCCACTTCCTCTCGTCGCTTCTCTTCGACCTCAGGCTAGCGCACACCGTACGCGTCTTGCGTACGGCGTTCCGTCATGCGTACAGTGTTCGCACTACCGGAACACCGTACGCATCCAAGGAGAGACGACATGACCGTGAACCTCGCCCACTGGCAGGCCCGCCTCGACGAGCTGCGCGCCGCGCACCACGTCCCCGGCGCATCCCTGGCCCTCCTCGTCGACGGGACCGTCCACGAGCTGGCCAGCGGCGTGCTGCACCGCGGGACGGGCGTCGAGGCAACCACCGACTCGGTCTTCCAGATGGGCTCGATCGCCAAGGTCTACACGGCCACCGCGATCATGCGGCTCGTCGAGGCCGGCGAGCTGGACCTGGACGCTCCCGTCGTCGAGGTGCTCCCGGAGTTCTCGGTGGCCGACGCCGAGGCGACCAAGACGATCACCACGCGCCAGCTGCTCAGCCACACGAGCGGCCTCACCTGCGACTTCAACTACGACAGCGGACGCGGCGACGACTGCCTGGCCAAGTACGTCGAGGCAGCGAAGGACGTGGCGCTCGACTGCCCGCCGGGCACGGTGATCTCCTACAGCGGCATCGGCTACAACGTGCTCGGCCGCATCATCGAGGTGGTGACCGGCAAGGTCTGGGACGAGGCGCTCAAGGACCTGCTCCTGACCCCGCTCGGCCTCACGCACACCATGACACTGCCCGAGGAGGCGCTCCGGTTCCGCGCGGCGATGAGCCACCTGGGCGAGGCCGGCCAGGACCCGGACCCGGCACCGTCCTGGGACCTGATGCCGCGTTCGGCGGGCCCGTACGGCCGGGTCATCGCCAGCGCCGGGGACCTCGCCCGGCTCGCGCGCCTGCACCTCGACGGCGGCGTGGCACAGGACGGCGCACAGGTGCTCTCCGCGGAGACGGTCGCACTCATGCAGCGCAGGGTCGTGGACTCCCCCGACAAGTGGACGGTCAGCGCGGACGGCTGGGGCCTGGGCTGGACCCTGTACGACTGGAACGGCGTCCAGGGCTACGGGCACGACGGCGCCTCGATCGGGCAGTACGGCTACCTGCGCATCGTGCCGTCGGCGGGCGTCGCGGTGGCGCTGCTGACCAACGGCGGTGGCGCGCGCGAGCTGTACGCGGCGCTCTACCGGGAGCTCCTCGCCGAGCTCGCCGGGGTGACGATGCCCGAACCCTTCGCACCGCCGGCCGAACCGCCGGTCGTGGACTACGGGCCCCTCGTCGGCACCTACCAGCGCGAGGGCGTGGTCATCACCGTGACCGAGCGGGACGGCGCGGGCCATCTGGTGTACGAGTTCGTCGGCGGCATGAAGGACTTCTCGGACCCCTTGGAGTGCGACCTCGTGCCGGTGACGGAGACAGTCTTCGCCGGGACGGGGGTGGGCGCGGCGTTCAGCGAGGACTACATCCCCGTCGTCTTCTCCACGCTGCCGGACGGCACGTCCTGCGTCTACATCGGCATGCGCTGCGGCCCCAAGGTGGCGTGACCACTCGCCGGCCCTGCGGCACGGGCGCAACGCCTTATATATGCACCGCCTCATATATGCGTCGTCCCATATATGTGATGTAGGGTATGCGGCATGGCACTCGACGCCCTGATCCTCGGCCTGCTCGACCTACGCCCCATGACCGGCTACGACCTCAAGAAGGCGTTCGACGGCACCGTCGCCCACTTCTGGTCCGCCGACCAGTCGCAGATCTACCGCACGCTTGCCCGCCTCGAGCAGGACGGCCTCGTCGACGTCCGTGTCGTGCCACAGGCGGGCAAGCCCGACCGCCGCGAGCACCGGCTCACCGACGGCGGCCGGGCCAAGCTCACCGAGTGGCTGCGGTCCCCCCTGCCCGACGAGAAGCCCCGCGAGCCGTTCCTCGGCAGGCTCTTCTTCGTCGGGCGGGAGGACGACCCCGAGCTCGTCCGGGCGCTCCTCGCGGAGCGCCGGGACGCGGCGCGTCGTCTACTCACCACGCTGGAGAACCTCCCGGTGGCGGACGGCGACCTGGCCGCCCGGCTCCGATCGGCGACGCTGCGCAAGGGGATCCTCGAGGTCCAGGCCGAGCTCACGTGGCTCGACGAGCTGGAGGCCGCGCTGTGAACAGCCCCTCGAACATCCAGTTCACCGAGCACCACCCCGACGCCGACGAGTCGGTGCTGTTCCTGCACGGCGGCAGCGTCGCCGGCTGGTCGTGGACCGAGCAGGCCAAGGCACTCCCCGACCACCATTCCCTCCTGCCGGACCTGCCCGGGTTCGGCGCCTCGGCAGGGCATCCCTGGACCGACCTCTCGACGACGGCGGACGAGCTCGCCGACCTCGTCCGCGAGCGCGGGCACGGGGGGCGGGCGCACGTGGTCGGGCTGTCGCTCGGCGGCGTCGTCGGGACCGCGCTCGTGGCGCGCCACCCGGACGTGATCCGGAGCGTGTTCGTGACCGGAGCGATCCTGCAGGGTGTCCACGGGTTCGCCCGCCGGGCCGGGCTGGCGCAGATGCGCCTCTTCGGCAGCCCCGGGTACTGGAAGACGATGGCGCGGGTGTACCGCCTGCCACAAGACTCGATCGACCAGTTCGTCACGACAGGGCTCGGGATCGACCGCGACTCGATCCGCCGGATGGTCCCGGAGATCTACGACGGCGTCCCGGCCGGCGACCTCGACGGCCTCCGACGGTTCACCGGCCCGTTCCTCGCGATCGTCGGCGAGAAGGAGCCTCGCGTCATCCGGGACGCGCTGGACGAGGTGACCTCCCGCGTGCCCCACGCCTTCGCGCGGCTCGCGCCAGGGATGCACCACGTCTGGGACGTCGAGGCCCCCGACCTGTTCCACGACACCCTCGCGCACTGGCTGACGACGGGCGAACCCTCCCCCGCGCTGCTCCCCGTCGCGCCACGGGAACGGGGCATGCCTGCAGCGAGGTGAGTGCCCGGGCCGTTCGCGGGCTGCTCGGTTGGGACGGTGAGCCGTTGTGGAAGGTGCCAGGTCTGCTGAATTTCGTTCGCCTGAGACACGTCTTTGCGGGCTGAGCTGAACTGTTCAGCCAGGGTGAATCAGGCGTGGCCACGCCGAACGAAATTCAGCAGACCTGGCACCTCTCACTCGGGGCTACCTTGCCTGGGGGCTACGTCGAATCGGGCTACCTTGCCTCGGGGCTACGTCGAGTCGGGCTCCCTCGCCTGGGCGAGCCGCACGCCGCTCCACGCCGCTCAACCTCAGCGGCCGCGCACCGCAGCCGTCGAGGCCCGCACCATGAGCTTCTGCTCCGCGGTCCGCCGCCGGGGGCGCGCGGCCCGCGGCAGGAGCGCGAGCTCGAGCGCCTGACGTCCCATGTCCTTCATCGGCAGGCGCACCGTCGTCAGGGCGGGCGACAGGTGTCCGGCCACGGTGACGTCGTCGAACCCGGTCACCGACACGTCGCCGGGGACCGCGACGCGGCGCTCCCCCAGCACCGACAGCACGCCGACCGCCATGTCGTCGTTGAGCGCAAGGATCGCCGTGACGTCGGGGTGCTCGTCGAGGATGCGGCGGGCGGCCTCCTTGCCGCCGTCGAGCGTGAACTCCGCCTCGACCAGCGGCAGGTCGTCGAGCGTCAGCCCGTACTCGCCCAGCGCACGCGAGACGCCGTCGAGGCGGTCGGCCATGGTGGCGAGCCTGCGTGAGCCGGCCGCGATGCCGATGCGGCGGTGCCCGAGCCCGAGCAGGTGCTCGGCGATCGCGCGGCCGCCCTCGACGTTGGCCGGCACCACGGCGTCGACGCCCAGGTGGGGGTGCCTGCCGATGACGGCGACCCGCCCGCCGACCGACTCGAAGGCCTGCACCTCGGCCTTCATTCGCGACTGCACGTCGCGGTCGAGGTGCCCGGACCCCGCGACGACGATGATCCCGACGCGGGCGTTCACGAGCGCCCGCAGCTGCGCCACCTCGGTGAACGGGTCGCGGCCCGTGTGGCAGATCTGCACCATGCGGCCGTGCGTGCCCGCGACCTCCAGCACACCGCTGGCGATCTCGGCGAAGTACGGGTCGCCGATCTCGTGCACCACGAGCCCGACGCCGGGGCTCGCACCGCTCGCGAGCGACCGCGCGTGCACGTTCGCCACGTAGCCCAGGTCGCGCGCCACGGCCCGCACCCGTTCGGCCAGCGCCTCGGACACGCCCGCCGCACCGGACAGCGCGCGCGACGCGGTGGCGATGGACACGCCGGCCTGCTCGGCGACGTCGACCAGGCGCAGCCCGGCGGTGTGCTTCCGCATCAGATCTCCTCGCCAGATGTAGGCACGGGCACAGCGGTACGTGATGAACGGGATACGTAATGGACGGTGCCAAACCCCTTGTCACCCAGCGTCCCAGTTCCTAGAGTGCCGTAAGCGGTTACGGAAGCGCTTGCCACAAGGGAGTGGACCATGAGAGCAACCCGACGCCTGACGGTAGCGGCTGTCGCCGCGACCACGACCATTACCCTGTCCGCCTGTCTGGCGAGCCCCGGCGGGGGCGGGGGCCAGGGCGGTGAGTCCGGCGGCCCCGACGACCCGATAGTCATCGGCGTCTCGCTGCCGCTGACCGGGGACTTCGCGGAACCCGGCAAGGGTGTGCAGCGCGGCTACGAGGCCTGGGCTGCGCACGTGAACGAGAACGGCGGGCTGCTGGGCCGCCAGGTGGAGCTGATCATCGTCGACGACCAGTCCAACGCGGACCGCGTCGCCTCCGACTACGAGCGGCTGATCAACCAGGACGGCGTCGACCTCGTCTTCGGGCCGTTCTCGACCCGGCTCGTGATCCCCGCCGCCCAGGTCGCACAGGACTACGGCTTCCTCTTCGTGGAGCCCGCCGGGGCCGCCGCCGAGGTGTTCGAGCAGGGGTTCGACAACCTCTTCTACGCGGCGCCGGCCATCGCCGACGACCACTACGACCACCTCGCCGACCACATCCTCGCCCTGCCCGAGGACGAACGGCCCCGGACGGTCGCCGTCGCCTCCATGGACGACCCGTTCGCCCAGGGCACCGCGTACGGCCTGCGGGACAAGCTCGCCGCCGAGGGCATCGAGGTGGTCGAGGACGAGGTCTACCCGCCGAACACCACGGACTTCAGCGGCATCGCCGCGAAGATCGCGGACTCCGAGGCGGACCTGCTCATCGTCGGGTCGCAGTACCAGGACGGCGTCAACCTCGTCGTCGCGCTGCAGCAGCAGGGCTACCAGCCCGACATGGCGGCGATCTCCGGCGCGCCCACGAACGCCGAGTTCCCCGCCGCGATCGGCGACAAGACCGAGGGCATCCTCGCGCCCACCGGCTACACGACGACGGCGCCCTACCCCTCGAACGAGGAGTTCGTCGAGGCCTACACGGCCGAGCACGACGCCCCGCCCGCCGAGGACGAGGCGAACGCCTGGACCACCGGACAGGTCGTCGCCGCGGCGGTCGAGGCCGCGGGCTGCGCCGACCCGTCGCCCGAGTGCCAGCAGCAGCTCATCGACTGGCTGCACGGGAACGAGGTCGAGACCGTCGTCGGCCCGCTGAGCTGGGACGCCCAGGGCCGTCCGCAGAGCGCCCACCTCATCCAGCAGTACGTCGACGGCGAGATCAAGATCGTCCTGCCCGACGACGTCAAGGAAGCCGACCTCGTCCACCCGAAGCCCGAGTGGTGATCGCGTGACGGGCGCCCTGTTCGCGCAGAGCCTGGTGCTGGGGATCCTGCTCGGCGGGCTCTACGCCCTCCTGGCGGCGGGACTGACGCTCTACTTCGGCGTCATGCGGGTGGTCATGATCGCCCACTCGGCGTTTTTGATCCTCAGCGCCTACCTCGCCTGGTTCTTCCACGAGACCTCGGGCCTGGACCCGCTGCTGTCGCTGGTCATCACGGTGCCGCTGTTCTTCGTCGTCGGGTACGGGATGCAGCGGTTCCTCGTGTCGCGGCTGCGGCCCATCAGCCTCACCACGATGTCGGTGCTGCTGACGTTCGCGGTGGCGCTGACCATCGAGGGACTGCTCGGGTTCGTCTGGACCGGCACGCAGCGCCGCGTCCAGCTCGCGTACTCGGGCACGAGCATCGAGGTGCTCGGCGTCAGCATCGCCGTCGTCAAGCTCATCGCGTTCGCGCTGGCGGCGCTCTCGCTCGGCGCTCTGTTCGTCATCCTGCGCAAGACCTCCTTCGGTCGGGCCCTGCGCGCGACCACCCAGCACCCGGAGGCGGCGCGACTCGTCGGCATCGACACCGACCGCGTGGCCGGGCTCGGCTTCGGCCTCGGCCTGGCCACGGCCGCCATCGGCGGGACGGCGCTCGCGCTCGACTACACGATCTACCCGTCGCTGCACTGGCACTGGATCGGTCCGCTGATGGCGATCATCGTCGTCGGCGGGCTGGGCAGCATCCCTGGGGCCGCCATCGCGGCCCTCTTGCTCGGTGTTGCCGCGAGCCTGCTGCAGGTGCCGCTCGGCACCACCTGGGCGCAGACCGTCTTCTACCTGGCCCTGTTCGTGACCCTCATGATCCGTCCGCAGGGATTCTTCGGAGGTCGCCTTGCCCAACGCTTCTAGGTTCCTCCGGATCGCCGCCCTGCTCGCCCTCGTGGCGGTGGTGCTCCTGTTCCCGTCCCTCGCCCCCGACCCGTTCATCCTGTCCGTCGGCGTGGTGATCCTCAGCTACGCGGTGCTCGCGACGTCCTGGAACCTGGTGGGCGGGTTCACCGGGTACATCTCGCTGGGCCACGCCGCCTACTCGGGCCTCGGCGGTTACGCGACGGCGCTGCTCATCCTCCGTACCGGGATGGACCCGTGGCTCGCGCTGCTCGCGGGCGGTCTGATCGTCGCCGTCATCGCGGTCCCCGTGGGTATCGCGTCGCTGCGCGTACGGGGCGCGTCGTTCGTCATCGCCTCGATCGCGCTGGTGCTGATCCTGCAGCTCACCTTCCAGAGCTGGCACACGTTCACCGGCGGCTCGAACGGGCTGCGGGTGCCGCGTCCGTTCGGGACCGAGGTGCTGCGGCCCGAGCAGCACGAGCGGTTCTTCTACCTGCACGCCGTGCTGCTCGCGCTCGCGCTGCTGACCTGGTGGGCGATCGAGCGGTCCCGGCTCGGCGCCGGGCTCAAGGCCATCCGCGAGGACGAGGACAAGGCGCAGGCGCTGGGCGTGCCCACGTTCGCGTACAAGCTGACGGCGCTCGTCGTGAGCGCGTTCTTCACCGCGCTGGGCGGCGGCCTGTACGCGCTGTGGTTCGGCTACCTCGACCCGATCTTCCAGTTCTCGATCCTCGTGGGCACGTACATGGTGCTCATGTCGCTGCTCGGCGGGGTGCGCAGCCTCTTCGGGCCGCTGCTGGGCGCCGTCGTCGTGGGGTACGCGGTCGAGGTGTTCAAGTCCCAGTACGGCGACACGCAGTTCCACCTGGTCGCCACGGGCATCCTGCTCGGCCTGGTCGTCCTGTTCATGCCGGACGGCGTCATCCCGGCGCTAACCTCCGCCCTGAACCGGCGGCGCGGGGCGGCGTCGATCCGCGAGGTGAGCGCCGAGGAGCTGGCTGAGCGACGCGACGACAAGCGACGCGAGGAGGCGGCCCGATGAGCGGTGCAGCGGACAGCTCGACAGGCTCGGTGAGCACGCAGGACCTGACCAAGTCGTTCGGCGGTGTCCGGGCGATCGACGGCGCGTCCGTCGCCTTCCACGAGGGGAGGATCAACGCCCTGATCGGCCCCAACGGCTCCGGCAAGACCACGTTCTTCAACTGCGTGACCGGCATGATCAAGCCCGACTCCGGGACAGTTACCTATCAGGGCCGGGACGTGACGGGTCTGCCGCCGCACCGGATCGCCCGGTCCGGGATCGGCCGGAGCTTCCAGCTCTGCCGGGTCTTCCCCCGGCTCACCGTGCTGGAGAACATGCTGGTCGCGGTGCAGCCGCACGGGTTGCTGGAGCGGCTGCGCGGGTCGCGCAACCCCGCCGACGTCGGACGGGCGCGCGAGCTGCTGGCGCGGGTCGGCATCGACCACCTGGAGCACGCCGAGGCGCGCGACATCTCCTACGGGCAGCAGAAGCTGCTCGAGCTCGCCGGGGTGCTCATGGGCGACCCTCGCACGATCATGCTCGACGAGCCGGCCGGCGGCGTGAACCCCGCGCTCGTGGACCGCATCGCCGACCTGGTGCGGGAGCTCAACGCCGAGGGGCGCACCTTCATCATCGTGGAGCACAACATGGAGCTCGTCATGGGTCTGAGCGACCACGTGGTCGTGTTCGACAGGGGGCGGCCGATCGCGCAGGGCGCCCCCGCCGTCGTGCAGGACGATCCTCTGGTCCTGGAGGCATACCTTGGCGTCTGAACCGGCACCCGGACCCGTGCCCACCGTCGAACCTCTCCTGCGCCTGACCGACGTGCAGGCCGGCTACGGCCGCGCCGCGCTCGTGCTGCGCGGGCTGTCCGTGTCGGTCGCGCCGGGCAGCGTGGTCTGCCTCGTCGGGCCGAACGGCGCCGGCAAGTCGACGGTGCTCAAGGTCGCCAGCGGCATGCTCAGGCCGCGCTCCGGGCACGTGGTGGTCGACGGCGTCGACGTCACCGGGCGCACCCCGCAGCAGCTCCTGGCCGCCGGGCTGTCCCACGTGCCGCAGGGGCACAGCGTGTTCCCCGAGATGACAGTCGCGGAGAACGTGCTGCTCGGCGCCTACACGGTGCGCGACAAGGCGCTGGTCGCCGAGCGCACGGAGTTCGTCACGGAGCTGTTCCCGCTGGTCGGCGAGCGCTGGACGGCGCTGGCGGGCGCGCTGTCGGGCGGGCAGCAGAAGCAGGTCGAGTTCGCCCGCTCGCTCATGGTGCGGCCCAAGGTCGTGCTGCTCGACGAGCCGTCGATGGGGCTGGACCCCAAGGCGACGGCCATCGTGTTCGAGCAGGTGCGGCGCATGCGCGACGCCGGTACGGCGGTGCTCCTGGTCGAGCAGAACGCGCGGCGGGCGCTGGAGTCGGCCGACGTCGGCTGCGTGCTCGACCTGGGCCGCGTCCACATCACGGGCCCGGCCCCGACCCTCCTGGCGGACCCGAGACTGGCCCAGCTCTACCTGGGCGGGCCGCCCCTGACCCACCGTTGAGTGCTGGGTATTCGCCCTTCTGCGCCCCGTGAAAGGGCGAATACCCCGCACTCAACGAGACAGGACTGACTGCCGGCCGTTCAAAGGAGAACTGTCATGTCGCTTCGATCCGCCCTGGGAAAGTCGCTCGGCAGTGCCGGACAGGTGGTGCTCGGCCTGGCGATCCTGGCCGCGCTGCTCGCCGGGCTGCATCTCACGCCCGCCGTCGGCGGGGGCTCGTCCGGCGCGACATCGCCGTCGTCCGCGGGCCGCCAGGATCCCTACCAGGACAAGCTCGCCGACTACGGCGTCTGCCGGGGCATCAACCCCGACTGCTACAACGACTGGGACCTGCCGCGTGACGACGACGGCGTCGTGCGCGTGCTCGTCCTCACCGCGACCGGCAGCTCCCGGCACGCCCACCTCGGGCCGTTGCTGCCCGCAGGCATGAACCCGCCGCTCACGGACGCGCACGTGGCGCAGAACGCCGTCGTCCGATGGGGGCAGGAGCACGGGTTCGACGTCGACTGGACCGAGGACGTGCGCCAGCTCGACGCCCCCGCCAAGCTCGCTCCGTACGACGCCGTCGTGTTCCTCAGCAACTCCCGCACCATGCTCGACGACGCGTCCCAGACCGCGCTGCTGCAGTACGTCCGGTCAGGCGGCGGCTTCGTCGCGATCCACAACACGCTCGGCGCGATGTACCACTGGCCGTGGTTCCAGGGGCTGCTCGGCGGCGCGAACTTCTACGACCACGGGCCGCACCGCGACGGGCAGGTCCTCACGACCAGCCGCCGCGACGCCTCGACGCGCGACCTGCCGCGCCGGTGGGACTTCCGCGACGAGTGGTACCACCTCGAGCCCTTCCCCACGGGTGTGCGGTTCCTCGCCGAGGTGGACACCGCGACCATCGGCGACCACACCGGGTTCAACGGGCACCCCGGCCACGCGGGCGACCACCCGGTCTCGTGGTGCCAGTACTACGACGGCGGACGCGCGTGGGTCACCACGCTCGGCCACGACCCCGCCGCCTGGACGGAGGACTCGGCGCTCGCGGGCGCGGAGTCGTTCGAGAAGCACGTGGTGGGCGGCATCCTGAGCGCGGCCGGGGCGCAGCCGTTCTGCCGGTGACGCCACCGTTGACAAAACCGTTGGTCGCGCCTGTCGAGACCGGGCTCGACCAACGAAGACGCTCGACCAACGAAGGCGACGACGACGACACCTTACGGAGGCACCATGAGCAGAGGCACCACGAGCACGAGACGATGGCGGTCGGCGGTGGCCGCGCTGGCGGTCACCGCTACCGCGCTGGCCGGACTGACCACGGCGTCCATGACGACGGCGACCGCGGCAGCCGATCCCGGGCCGATCACCGACCCGGCGCCCGAGGAGATCCAGTCCACGCTGGGCCTGGTCCTTCAGGAGTACGCCCAGTTCCCCAAGACGGAGCCGATCCCCGCGCCGATCGACCGCCGGCTGATGCGGCACGCCCGGATCAACGGCCTGGGCGAGCTGCCCGACGGATCGGGCCGCACCTACGTGCCAGACCTGAACGGCCCGCTCTACTTCGTGGAGGACGGCGAGCCGCGGGTCTACCTGGACGTGGCGGCCGAGTTCGCGCCGGAGTTCTTCTCGGGGCGCGGCATGGGCAGCGGGTTCGGGTTCGCGACGTTCCACCCGGACTTCGAGGACAACGGCACGTTCTACACGGTGCACACCGAGCGGCCGGGCAACGCGGGTCCGCCGTCCGACCCCACCACCTACCCGCCGCAGGTTCCCACGTTCCTGCACTCGGTGGTGACCGAGTGGGTGGCCGACGACCCGGCGTCCGACACGTTCTCGGGGACGAGCCGCGAGGTGCTGCGCCTCGGCTTCGCGGGGCAGGTCCACGCGATCCAGCAGATCGACTTCAACCCGACGGCGCGGCCCGGCAGCGAGGACTACGGCCTGCTCTACCTTGCCGTGGGCGACGGCGGCCGCGGCGTGGGCACGGGTATCCCGCAGGACATGGGGACGCCGGCGGGCAAGATCCTCCGCATCGACCCGGCGGGCACCGACGGGCCGGGCGGGACGTACGGCATCCCGCCGTCGAACCCGTTCGTCGGGACGGCCGGCGCGCTGGGCGAGATCTATGCCGTCGGCATGCGCGACCCGCACCGGTTCAGCTGGGGCCAGGGCCGGCGGGGTGAGCCGCGCATGTTCCTCGGCCACATCGGCGAGCACGCGATCGAGGCGGTCTACGACGTCCAGGCCGGCGACAACTTCGGCTGGGGCGACCGGGAGGGCCGGTACGTCTTCGACCCGGCCGACCGCTGCAACCTCTACCCGCTCCCGGAGAACGACGCCGACCTCGGCTTCACGTATCCGGTCGTCGCCTACGACCACGACCCGCCGCCCGGCTGGCCGTGCACGTCGGACAGCGGCTACGCGATCAGCGGCGGGTTCGTCTACCGCGGGCGCGACCTGCCCGCGCTGAGCGGCAAGTACCTGTTCACGGACCTGGTCGAGGGGCGGGTGTTCTACGCCGAGGAGTCGCGGATGCGGCGCGGCGGCCCGGAGGCGCAGATGTACGAGCTGGCGCTCTACGACACCGACGGCACCCGCAAGCGGATGCCCGACTTCACGGGCGACGAGCGGGCCGACCTGCGGATGGGCCGGGACGCGTCGGGCGACCTGTACCTGATCGCCAAGGCGAACGGGAAGATCTGGAAGGTAGTCGACACGGTGCGCACGCCCGTGCCGCAGGACGTCCCCCGCTCCCTGCGAGGGAACGTGGTCAGCTTCTACGACTTCGAGCACCCGTTCCAGCAGGACGGTGCGGTGGAGATCGACCGCGGCGCGTCCCGCACGTACCTGAACCTCATCAACGGCGGCGAGGACATGCGCGTGGCCGACGGCGCCTACCCGGGCAGCAACAACTCGATCCAGCTCGGCCAGGTGGACCCGCTGGCGGCGGGCAACGACGACTGGAAGGCGGGCGTGTACGACGCCGACGGCGTGGACACCCTGTCCGCCCTGAGCGGCGTGGACGGGATGACGGTCATGGGCTGGGTCCGGATGACCGGCCAGAACCCGAGCCCGAACACGAACACCGCCGACCCCGACGACCGCTACGGCGCGGTCGGCCTGGCGGGCGTGCTCAGCGGCGACTCGGACGGGCACGCCGTGCGCGCCCTCCTGGAGATCATCGAGGTGGACGGCGAGCTGCGGCTCGTCGCGCTCGGCCGGCGGCTCGACGGCGGCGAGTCGCAGATCTTCGCCGCGCACGAGGACTGGCGCACCCTGCTGCCGCAGGACGAATGGGTGCACCTGGCCGCGACGTTCGACTACACGACCGGGCGGATGGCCCTGTACCGCGACGGCGAGCGGCTACCGGGCTTCTACGCGGTCGACGGCGACCCGTGGCAGGTGGACGGTACGGGCGCCTCGGCGACGACGCCCCGCGGGATCAAGATCGGCGGCAGCTTCCCCCAGGACACGCAGGAGCGGAACCCCTGCGACTGCACGATGGACACGATCGAGCTGCTGGACCGCGCGATCACCCCGAGGGAGGTGGCGGCCCAGTACAACCTGATGACCCGCTGACGGTCGTGAAGGTCCGCTGCGACCAAGCGGTTGCGCATGGTTTCCGGCCCCGGAGCATGCGCAACCGCTTGGTCAAGGCGGACCTCCCGCTGCCCCGGCCTGCAGGGGGCCATAGCATGTGGTCCATGGCTGCCGAGAAAGCGCTTACCATCCCGATCCGCATCGACAGCTCACGGCCCGCCAGGTCGGTCCTGCGGCTGCTCGCCCGGCGGCCCGGGCGCATGTCGGTGGCGATCGGGGCGTTCACGCTCAAAGAGATCCCGATGTGGTTCCTGCCGGTCGTCACGGCGTCCGTCATCGACATCGTCGCCACAGGCGGGCCGGTGCGCGACGTCCTCGCCTGGTTCGCGATCGCCGCCGCGCTGCTCCTGCAGAACTTCCCGAACCACCTGGTCTACACCCGCAACTTCATGACGGTGGTCCGGGACACCGGCGCCGGCCTGCGCAACGCGCTCGCCGCCCGCCTGCAGAGCCTGTCGATCGGGTATCACACGCGCGCCAGCTCGTCGGTGGTGCAGTCCAAGGTGGTGCGCGACGTCGAGAACATCGAGGTGATGCTCCAGCAGGTCACGCACCCGCTGCTCTCGTCGCTCATGGTGCTCGCGGGCGCCCTGACCATGACCGCCGTCAAGGTTCCAGAGTTCCTGCCCGTCTACCTGCTCGCCGTACCGCTCGCGCTCGGCATGCGCTGGGCGACGGCGCGCCGGTCCCGGGACCGCAACGAGCACTTCCGCCGCGAGGTCGAGGGCTTCGCGTCCCGCGTGGGCGAGATGGCCTCGCTCATCCCGATCACCCGCGCGCACGGCCTGGAGCAGACGGCGGTCAACCGCCTGGCCGACGGCGCCGACGGCGTCCGCCGCGCGGGCCTGCACCTCGACATGCTCAACGGCCGCGTCGCGTCGCTCTCGTGGGTCACGATGCAGCTGCTCGGCGTGACATGCCTCGCGCTGGCCGCGATCTTCTCGCTCACGGGCTTCCTGCCGGTCACGCCCGGCGAGGTGGTGCTGCTGTCGAGCTACTTCACGCTGCTCACCCAGGGGCTCACCCAGCTCCTCATGCTGATCCCGGTCACGGCGCGCGGCATGGAGTCCGTGCGCTCCATCGCCGAGGTGCTGGAGGAGCCCGACCTCGAGGAGAACGCGGGCCGCCGCACCGTCGACGCCGTCGCCGGCGAGCTGGCGCTGGACCACGTGCACCACCGCTACCCCGGCTCCGACGACGACGCCCTGCACGACGTCACGCTCACGGTCCCGGCGGGCGAGACCGTCGCGTTCGTCGGCTCGTCCGGGTCGGGCAAGTCCACGCTGCTCAACCTGGTGCTGGGCTTCATCCGCCCGACGTCGGGCCGGGTGCTCGTCGACGGCGCCGACGCGCAGGAGCTGGACCTGCGCACGGTGCGCCGCCACGTCTCGGTGGTGCCGCAGGAGTCGGTGCTGTTCGAGGGCACCATCCGCGAGAACGTCACCTACGGCCTCCCGGACGCGCCCGACGACGTCGTCCGCACCGCGCTGCGGGACGCCAACGCGCTGGACTTCGTGGAGGCCCAGCCGCAGGGGTGGGACACCGTCGTCGGCGAACGCGGCGCCCGGCTCTCGGGCGGGCAGCGGCAGCGCATAGCGATCGCCCGCGCCCTGGTGCGCGACCCGCGCATCCTCCTGCTCGACGAGGCGACCAGCGCCCTGGACACCGAGTCGGAGCTGCTCGTCAAGGAGGCGCTCGGCCGCCTCATGCGCGGTCGGACGACGCTGGTGGTCGCCCACCGCCTGTCGACGATCCGTCAGGCGGACCGGATCGTCGTGCTGGAGCACGGCCGGATCGTGGAGCAGGGCACGCACGACCAGCTCGTCGCGCGCGGTGGCCGCTACGCGACCTTGCACGCAACGCAGGCGAGCTGACCCGCCGACCCCACCCCGTTGGTCGAGCCTGTCGAGACCTGGTTTCGACAAGCTCAACCAGCGGAGGCGAGCTCAACCAGCGGCGGCCACCAGCGCCCCCGGCCCTGCGACGACGTCGACGTCCTCCGGCGCGAGCTCGCGTCCGTCCTCGGCCACGAAGGCGAGGCGCACGGGCGCCTCCGTCTCCCGGTCGACGTAGGCGATCGACGGCCCGAACCCTGAGGGCCGGTGTACGTCGCCCCACGCGACGAACGCCGCCAGGACGGTCTTGAGCTCCGCCCCGGCCTCGGTGAGCACGTACTCCTCCCGCTGCCGCTGCCCCTCGTCCCGGTACGGCCGGCGCTCCAGCACGCCGCCCTCGACAAGGGTCTCCAGCCGGGCGGTCAGCACGTCGGGGGCTACCCCCAGGCGCGCGCGGAAGTCGGCGAACCTCGTCACCCCGAAGAACGCCTCCCGGACGACGAGCAGCGTCCACTTCTCCCCCAGCACCTCAAGGCTCCGGGCCACGGAGCAGCGGGCATTTCGTTCGCGGGACGTTGTGCTCATGCCCACATCCTACCAACCTGAGTTGCCGATCCAAACTTAGACTTGCTAAGTTGGCATTTCCAACTCAGACGGGAGCTCTTCCATGGCCTTCACCTGGGCGCCGCGGGGCAGTCGCTGGGCCGCTGCCTCTGCCGTGGCACTCGCACTCTGGGCCTCGGCCGCGCCGACGCTCGTCTACCCGGCGTACGCGGCCGAGTGGCACCTGACGACCGCCGTCACGACCACCGTGTTCGCCGCCTACCCGGTCGCGCTGATCGGGACGCTGCTCCTGCTCGGCGGGTTCGCGGAGACGGTGGGCAGCCGGAACGCGATCCTCGCCGGCCTCGGGTTCCTGGGGCTCGGCGCCCTCACCTTCCTGCTCGCGCCGAACCTGGCGCTCCTGCTCACCGGCCGCGCGCTCATGGGCATCGGGGTGGGGCTCAGCCTGGGCCCGGCGACGAGCGTCATCGCGTCCGCGGGGCGCGACGGCGTCCGCGACCGCACCGGCGCCATCACCGCCGGGGCGAGCTCGGTAGGCATCATCACGGCCCTGCTCGTCGGCGGCGCGACCGTGCAGTTCGGGCCCAGCCCGCTGCACTCCGCCTACGGCGTCCTGCTCGCGGGCGTCGTCGTCGCGGTGCTCGCGGTCTGGTTCCTGCCGCGCGCCCTGCCCAGCACCACCGCAGGCCGCTGGCGCCCGCGCCGGCTGGCCGTGCCCCAGCGCCGGATGCCGTTCCTGGCGGGAACGTTCGGCGTCTCCGCCGCCTATGCGCTCGGCGCGATCTTCCTCGGCGTCGGCGCCCAGTTCGCGCGCGACACCGTGCGTTCCGACGACGCCTTCGTCAACGGCGTGGTGCTGGCGATCTCCGCCGCGGCGATCGGCGCCGTCGCGCTCCTCGCAGGAAGGCTCAGGGCCGCCACGGCCCTCCGCCTCGGCGCGCTCGCCGCGGTGGCCGGGCAGGCGCTGATGGTCACGGCGGGCGCCACCCACTCGATGCCGTTCCTCGTCCTGTACTCGCTGGTGGGCGGCGCCGGCTACAGCCTCCTCTTCTCCGGTGGCATCACGCTCGTCACCCAGAGCGCGGCGGCGGAGCACCGGGCCGCGACGACGTCGTCGGCCTACCTGGTCGCCTACCTCGTCCAGGCGGTGGTCGCGCTCGGTGTGGGTGCCCTGGGCACCGCCGTCGGCCTGCAGACCGCGCTGGTCGCGGGCAGCGCGACCGTCGTCGCGCTCACGCTCGCAGCCCTCCTCACCCTCCGTTCCCGGGCGTCCGCGCCCGGTGCGGTCCCTGCCCTCCCCATCCCGTCCCAAGCCACCATCTCGCACGACAACCTCATGAAAGCGAGCTCGTCACGATGACTACCCTCAAGAACGCAGTGGTCCTGGTCACCGGCGCGAACGGCGGCCTCGGCCGCGCGTTCGTCGCCGAGGCCCTCCAGCGCGGCGCCGCCAAGGTCTACGCCACCGCCCGCACGCCGCAGGAGTGGACCGACCCCCGCGTGGTGCCGCTGGCCCTCGACATCAACTCCCCCGAGTCGGTGGCCGCTGTGGCCGAGCAGGCCGCTGACACGACGGTCCTGATCAACAACGCGGGGATCTCCGACTCCGGGCAACCGGTCCTGAGCACGCCGCTGGACGCCGTCCGCTCGGTGTTCGAGACGAACGTGTTCGCGCAGCTCGCGGTCACCCAGGCGTTCGCGCCGGTCCTGGCCGGGAACGACGGCGGCGCCGTCATCAACGTGCACTCCGCGCTGAGCTGGCTCGGCGTCGGCACCTACTCGGCGACGAAGGCCGCCTTCTGGTCGTTCAGCAACGCGCTGCGCGTGGAGCTGCTGGACCAGAAGACCCACCTGCTGGGCGCGCACCTCGGCTACACGGACACGCCGATGATCGCCGCCCTCGACGTGCCGAAGGAGGACCCGCGGGACATCGTCGCGGCGATCTACGACGGGCTGGAGGCCGGCGAGCCCGAGGTCCTCGCGGACGACACGAGCCGCCAGGTCAAGCAGGCGCTGTCCGGGCCGCTGTCCGCGCTGTACCCGCAGCTGCAGGCGGCCGGCTAGGACGCACGGCGGGGAGGCTCCCGCCCGACGCCGTCGCCGCACCCTCGGTGCGACGGCGTCGGGCGTCCGGCCGTGTGCGGCGCCCGCGGCCTAAGGTGCCGGTATGCGTGTGCTGATCGTGGAGGACGAGCCCTACCTCGCCGAGGCCGTCCGGGACGGACTGCGGCTGGAGGCCATCGCCGCTGACATCGCCGGCGACGGCGACTCCGCCCTGGCGCTGCTCGGCGTCAACTCCTACGACCTCGCGGTCCTCGACCGCGACATCCCCGGCCCGTCCGGTGACGAGGTCGCGAGGCACATCGTCGCCTCCGGCAGCGGCATCCCGATCCTGATGCTGACCGCCGCCGACCGGATCGACGACAAGGCCTCGGGGTTCGAGCTCGGCGCCGACGACTATCTCACCAAGCCGTTCGAGCTCCGCGAGCTCGTGCTGCGGCTGCGGGCGCTCGACCGCAGGCGCGGGCACACCCGGCCCCCGGTCAGCGAGCTCGCGGGGCTCCGGCTGGACCCGTTCCGCCGGGAGGTCTACCGGGACGGCCGCTACGTCGCGCTGACCAGGAAGCAGTTCGCCGTCCTGGAGGTGCTCGTCGCAGCGGACGGCGGCGTCGTCAGCGCCGAGCAGCTGCTGGAGCGGGCCTGGGACGAGAACGCCGACCCGTTCACCAACGCGGTGCGCATCACCGTCTCGGCGCTGCGCAAGCGGCTCGGCGAACCCTGGATCATCGCCACGGTGCCCGGCGTCGGCTACCGCATCGAGACGTCACCTGGGCCTGGCCCTGGAGCCGACCGTGGATAGGGAGCCCGTGGGCAGGCAGCCCGGGATGAGCGTCCGCCTCAAGCTCACCCTCAGCTATGCCGGGTTCCTCATGGTCACCGGCGTCCTGCTGCTCGCGGTCGTGTGGGTCTTCCTGCTGCGCTACGTGCCCGAGCAGACCTACGCCCCCGGGAGCTCCGCGCCCGGCGGGCTCGGATCGACGTTCATCCCGAACCAGGGCGACCTGGCGCGCGCCTTCTTCCCCCGGGCGACGGTGGCGCTCGCGCTGCTGCTGGTGCTCGGGCTCCTGGGCGGGTGGGTCCTCGCCGGCCGCATGCTCAGCCCGCTGCGGCGCATCACCCAAGCCGCCCGCCGCACGACCGGGTCGCTGCCCCACCCGATCCGGCTCGAGGGCCGCCAGGACGAGTTCCGCGAGCTGGCCGACACCTTCGACGCCATGCTCGCGCGGCTCGAGGCGCACATCGCCGAACAGCAGCGATTCGCCGCCAACGCCTCCCACGAGCTGCGCACCCCGCTGGCGATCACGCAGACCCTCCTCGAGGTCGCCCGCAACGATCCGGCGCGCGACGCCGACGAGCTGATCGACCGCCTCCGGCACGTCAACACGCGGGCGATCGACCTCACGGAGGCGCTGCTCGTGCTCAGCCGCGCCGACCGGGGGTCCTTCACCCGCGAGCCCGTCGACCTGTCCCTCATCGCGGAGGAAGCCACGGAGACCCTCCTGCCCCTGGCGGAGAAGCACGGCCTCACCATCGAGACCTCGGGCGACGTCGCCCCCGCACTCGGCTCGTACGCGCTCCTGCTGCAGCTGACCAGCAACCTCGTCCACAACGCGATAGTCCACAACCTTCCCGACCACGGCAGCGTCCGGGTCACCACCAGCGTCCGTGCCGGAACGGTGGCGCTCACCGTCGAGAACACCGGGGACACGCTCGCACCAGAGCTCGTCTCGACCCTCACCGAACCGTTCCAGCGCGGCACCGGTCGGGTACGCGGCGACCACGCGGGGGTCGGCCTCGGGCTGGCGATCGTCCGGAGCATCACCACGGCGCACGGCGGCACCCTCGCCCTCGCCGCCCGGGCGGACGGCGGGCTCCGGGTCACGGTCCAGCTACCCGTCGTGCATGCCTGGGGAGCCGCTCCGCGGGTGTGACGACGGCCGTTCCCGTGCGTGTTTCTGTGCCCGTCCCTGTGCCCGTCCCTGTGCGTGTCCTCGCCTGGTGTATCGCGCGCATATCGAAAAACGGAGACACCCTGGCAACGTCGTCCGCGATGGGCTGGGGACATGACTCGACAGGACCTCATCCAGCTCCCGCCGGCGCACCTCCCGCCGGCGCACGCGGGCGCCCCCGCCCGCCGCCGCTCCGGCGTCCGCCGGGCACCGGCCGTGCTCGTGGTCGCGGCTGTGCTGCTGGCCGCCCTCTTCGGCGTCTACCCCCTGCTCGACCGCGTCGACTCGCCGGTCGTCCAGGCGGTCGACGACGCACTGGGCCAGGGCAGCACCGCGTCCGGCCCGATCGGCGTAGAAGGCGGCGAGATACCCGACGGCGCCGCGACGCTCGACGACGACCTTCCCGCGATCACGGGCCTCGACCCGGCGCTCGCCGACGCCGTCCGCCAGGCCGCCGCCGACGCGGCGGCCGACGACATCGACTTCTGGATCACGAGCGGCTGGCGCAGCCCCGCCTACCAGCAGGAGCTGCTGGACGCGGCGGTCCGGAAGCACGGCAGCCTGGAGGCAGCCCGCCGCGAGGTCGCCACGCCCGAGGAGTCCAGGCACATCGGCGGCAAGGCCGTCGACATCGGGCCGACCGAAGCGGACTACTGGATGATCCAGCACGGCACCGACTACGGGCTGTGCCAGGTGTACGAGAACGAGATCTGGCACTTCGAGCTGCTGACCGAGCCGGGCGGCACCTGCCCGCCGATGCTGACGGACGCGGCAGGCTGAGCCAGCACTCTGCCGCTGAAGGGACCGACCGACTGACCGAGCTCGGCAGGCCAGGGAGAACCGTAATCGCGAGGATTGTGGTTCGCCCCGGCCTGCTGAATCGCGGTCAGTCGGCGCTGGTGGTGACCAGCTGGCCGGCAGGCTCGGCCACGCCCGCCACCGCCTTGGTCCGGGACCGGCCCGAGGCGTCCTTGAGGACCACGTACTTCATGTCGACGTGCGGTTCCAGGGCGCTGTACTTGTCGTTGGGCGCACCGATGATGAGCTGGAAGCCGAGGCCGCGCCACGCGCCGACGGCCCGCCCCGTGAACCGGGCGTCGGCCTTGATGAGCGCCTCGTCGAGGAACACCGGCGCGTACCGCGGACGCTCCGCCCCGGCGTCGCCGAGCTGGTAGCGCAGGGCCGCGCCGACGATGAACGCGACGAGCTCCTGGGACTCGCCACCCGACTTCTCGCCGATGCCGTCGTAGTGCGCGACGTGGTTGCCGTCCAGATCGACCTTCTCGGCGCTGAGCCGCACGTGCCGCCGGACGTCGACGAGGTCGGCGAAGTCGGGCGCGTTCCGCCGGATCCGGTCGATCACCTTGGCCATCCGCAGGTACCGCCGCTCGCGCTCGGCGTCCGTCGCCTCGCGGGTCAGCGACTCGCGGAGGTTGCGCAGCTCCTTGCGGAACGCGCTGACAACCGTGGACTGGTTGTCGCGCGCGTCGATGCGCAGACGGTGCTCGTCGTCCGCGAACGGGAGGTTCGCGAGGATGTCGTTGACCGGGCCGATCCGCTCCTTGATCTCGCGGACCGAGCCGGCCAGCGCCCGGTACAGGTCGGTGAGGTCGTTCCCGGACAGGCGCAGGAGGCTGTTGCGCCAGTCCGTCTCGAGCTCGTGGAGCCCGCTGGTCTCCAGGTCGGTCAGGATCCGGTCGTAGTCGCCGTAGGACTCCTCCGGGTCGGTCCCGAGGTTCGGGTCGTGCCAGCGCTCGTGGAAGTTCTCGAAGGTCCGGCGCAGCGCGTCCCGGGCCGTGCCGAGCGCGGTCTGCGCGGCCTCCCGGTCCGCCTTGAGCCGTTCGGTGGCCTGCCGCAGCGCGCCGTCGAACGCCTCGAGTGCTGCGGCGGCCGCCGCACCACCGCTCGTGGCGTCGAGGTCGGCGGCCCGGAACAGCGCGTCGAGGTACTCCCCCTGCTCCGGCCCGACGGCGACCTCGGCCGCCTCGGCGTCGTCGAGCGCCTGCTGGGCGGCGTCGACGTCGTCGGTGACGGCCGTCCAGCGCGCCTCCAGCGCGTCGGCGCGCGCCGTCGTCTTGCCGAGGTCCTGGTTGAGGGCGTCGATCTGCTTCTCGAGCGCGCCTGACTGGTCCCGCAGGCGCGTGATCTCGGGGTTCCCCGCGGTGACCTCGTGGATGACCTGCGTCCAGCGGGACCGTTCCTCCTGGACGGTTGCGACGTCCACCTCGTCCCAGGTCAGGTCGCTGACCGTGCGGTATGCGGCGAGCTCGTCGTCGTGCCGGTTGAGGCGCGCGTCGGCGTCCGCCACGCGGCGTTCGGCCTCGGCGAGCCGCTCGCGGGCCTGGGCGATGCGTTCGTCGAGGTCGGCCAGCGCGCGGCCGTTGGTGAAGCCCAGGACGTTGGACCTGAGGTTTCCGCCGTGCGCGCCGCGGTGGCCCTCGGACTGCTGGCCCGACCGGGTGAGCGCCATCTTGTGCTGCCCCAGCTGCCCCGGGGTGTCCACGCAGACGTAGGCGAAGCGCTGCGCCAGCTCGTGCTTGAGCCAGCCGGCGAAGGGTCCGCCGCGGACGTCGAGCCGGCCGGGGAGGGTCCGCTTGTCGAGGCCCAGCTCGTCGCGCATCCCGGTGGGCACGCCTTCGAACCGGATCCGGGTGGACGTCGGGACGGCGTCGATCGCCTTGCGGAACGCCTGGATGCGCGCCGAGTCGATGAGCATCTTGGTCGCGAAGCCGCCCAGCGCGAGGTTGAACGCCCCGCGCCAGGGCTCGAACTCCGTGCGGACCTCCAGCAGCTCGCCCACGAAGGGCAGGTCCTCGGGGGTCAGCCCGGCGGCCTCGGCCAGCGTGGCACGTGCTCGGTGCAGGTGGTCGGGGATGTTGCCGCGCCGTTCGGCGGCCGCCGACCGCTCGGCCTCGAGCTCCGCGAGCTCGGCGCGCGCGGCGTTCCGCGCCGACATCGCCTCGCCGAACGCGTCGCGCGCGACCTTCTTCGTGCCGACGTCGGCCAGGGCGGCACCGGCGCGCGCGGCCACCGCCGAGAACTCGGCCTCCGAACCCGCCTCCGCTTCCAGCACGCCCAGGGCGTCGTCCAGCCGGCCGCGGGCGCGCTCGACCTCGGCCAGCCGCGAGTCGACGCCCTTCAGCTCGCGCTGCGCGGTGGCCAGCCGGTCGCCGCCCGACGCACGGAGGGTCTCCAGCACGCCGTCCAGCTCGGACTTCGCCGCGGTGATCCGGACCCTGGTCTCCTCGGCGCGCCCCAGCGCCGCACGGTGCTCGGCCTGCAGGTCGTGCTCGACTGCGCGCAGCAGGCCGAGGCGCCGTCCGTTGCGCCACAGCGCCGCGGGCGAGGCGGCGTCGGCGAAGGAACCGATCTCGTCGATGACCCGCAGCCGCTCGACCGCACCCGCGATGGCCGCGTGGTAGCCGCGGATCGGGGAGAGCGCGTTGACCTGCTGGCGGGCCGTGATCATCTGCTCACGGGTGCCGGCGAGCTTGTCGAAGTGCTCGACGACCTCGTCCGCCTTGGCCAGGGTCTCGGGCTCCTCGAGGACCATCGCCTTGTAGAGGGCGTCCACGGTGGTGATCTGCTGGCCTGCCTGGATGCGGCCGAGCAGCGCCACCGCCTTGTTGCCGTCGCCGGACGCGCCGATGCCGAGCGTCGAGTGCAGGCGGGCCGTGAACTCCCGGTCGGTGTCGAAGCACGTCAGCCCGGCCTCGGTGACCTCCGTACGGGCGAGGCGCTGGGCGGCCGCCCGCTCCAGGCCGCGCAGGTCGAAGGCGCCGTCGCACGTGGCGCGCAGCGGGACCACCTCTTCGAGGGTGCGTGCGGCGGACGGGACGTACCAGGCGCGGACGGCGGTGAAGCTCGTGCCGGACTGGTCCACCCACGTCATCGCGATCGCCGACCAGGTGTCCCGGCCGTCGCCCCGCAGCACGCGCTGGCGGGTGCCGTCGTCGGTCCGGGACTCGTCGATCTTGCCGCGCGCGTAGGACAGGATGTTGCGCTGGTCCTTGCCGCGCGGGCGCCCGACGACGCTGCCGTTGGACGCGCCGTTGAACGGCGTGGTGTGCGGCATGAGGAGCGCGATATAGGCGTCCATGAGCGTCGACTTGCCGGAGCCGGAGCCGCCGGAGAGCAGGGTCGCCGTCGTCGCCAGGCGCACCTGGTGGTAGCCGTCATATCCGCCCCAGTTGACCAGCTGGAGGTCGCGCGCGACCCACTGCTGCCCGGTCGACGCCGCCGGGATCATCCCGAACAGGGTGTCGATCATCGTCATCGCTGGTTCTCCTGGTTCTCCTGCTGGCTCTGCTGGTTCTGCTCGTTCTGCGTGCGCAGCCACTCCCGGAGCTCGCCGAGCCGCTCGTTGCTGAGCACTATCTCGACCAGCGGCGTGACGCGGAACCGTCCCTCGGACTCCTCCTCGATGAGCCCTTCCTTCTCCAGCCGCCGGACGGCGGTGCGGATCTCCGTCTGCCGCGCGGCCAGGTTCTTGTCGTCCGGGTCGAAGAACGTCAGCACCGTCTGCTCGACCTCCTCGACGTCCACCCGGGCCGAGGACTCCCCCGCGCCCTGCTCCCGCTGGAAGACCGTGCGCAGGTGGACCAGGACCAGCGTCTCGGCGCGGGTGTACGGGTCGTCCTTCAGCAGGATCGGGACGTCCAGCTCGGCGGGACGGACCTGCCTCTTGTACGCGATCCCCCGGTCGTGGTCCACGACGAGGTGGATGAAGAGGTCGTGCAGCCGGGACTCGATCAGCTGCTGGTTCTCCAGGAGGACCTTCCACTGGGCCCTGTTGCGGTCCGCGACGAGGAACCTGCCGCGCAGCAGCCGCACCAGCACCCGGCGCACCGCGGCGTCCAGCGTCCCGGAGTCGCCGGCGAACAGCCCTTCCGGGTCCTCCTCCATCGGCACCGGCTCGATGAACCCGCCGTCGGTCCCTGCCTCGCCGTCGGTCTCTGCCCCGCCGTCGATCTCTTCGATGTGTTCCTCGACGGCGGTCTCACTCATGTGCGTAGTCCTTCGTGCGTGATTCGGTGTTCAGCTTCGTGTCCGGCTCTGTATCTGTGTCCTGCTCGGTGCCTACGTCCTGCTCTGTGTCCTGCTCTGTGTTCGGCCCCGTCCGCACCGTGACGCCGCCGAACGCGAACCGCCGCCGGGTGCCGTCGGGCCGGATCGCCTCGACGACCGCCACCTCGTCGGTCTCGGTCATGCCCTCGTGGTCCGCGAGCTCCAGCAGGCCGAGCAGGTCCACCGGCCGCCGGATCGACTCGGGCGCGGCGCCGAACACCTCGGCGAGGTCGGCGCGGCCGGGGTCGCCGTCGGCACCGGGCGCACCCGCGAACGACGCCAGGTGCTCGCGCAGCTCGGCGTAGTGGGGTCCGCCCCACTCGCGGGCGCCGTCCTCCAGGTCGGTGTCCGCGCCGTCGTCCGCTGCCTGCAGCGGGGCCGGGGGCTGCGGCGGGCTCAGGTCGCTCGTCGACTGGCGCAGGTGCGCGACGTCCGCCACCGGCAGCCTGCGCAACGGGTCCACCTCCTGGCCGCGGCGCGTCGTCGGCATCCATGTCTGGAAGCTGATCATCACCTCGCGCAGCAGCTCGTCCACCTGCCGGTCGCGCAGCGGGTCGTGGTTGCGCACCTGTGTGGTGATGACGTGCGACGCCTGGCGCTGGGCCTTGATGACCTCGGCGACACCCTGCTCGATCCGCCGCCCGACGTCGCGCAGCTCGGTGCGCTGCTGCCCCGGCAGCCGCCCCGTGAAGCGGTGGCGCAGCACCGTGTCGAGCTGCAGCGACAGCTCGTCGATCTGCTGCGGGTCACCGATCAGCCGCAGCGCCCCGGCGAAGGCCCGGCCCTCCGGCGTCGTCGTCATCACCTGCTCGCCGCGCTCCAGGTACTCGCGCAGCACGTCACCGGAGGGCCGCTCGTCCTGGCGCAGCGCGGTCACCACGTCCCGCTGCATGGCCTTGATCGACTCCGCCACACGCGCGAAGTCCGCCGGGAGCTCGCGCACCAGGTGCAGGACGTTCTCGGCCTCCTCCAGCAGCTCCTCGTCGTCGACCTCGTCGACCACCCCGCCCCGGTCGAGCCGCAGCAGCTCGGCCTGCAGCCGGTCTATCTGCGTCTGGAGCCGGGCCATGCGGACCGCCACGTCCGGGTCGGCGTCCTGCGCCAGCCGCTCCACGGCGTCCAGGAGCGTCCGGACCCGCGACTCCGAGACCCGCGCCCGGGCGCCGCCGGCCCGCCCGGCCACCTCGAGCGCGCCGACCGCATGTGCCGAGAGCTGGTAGACCTCGACGTCCCCGTCGACGATCTGGCGCTTCAGCCAGCCGACGTCGGACCACTGCCTGCACAGCTCCCGCGCGCTGCCGAGCGGGATGGCGCGCGTGCCGTCGGCGTTCAGCTCGTAGCCCTGCGCCCGCAGCTGGTCGAGCGCGTCACCGATCTCGGTGTGCGCCTCCGCGACCGGGACCGTCGGACGCTCGGGTGTGAACACCAGGGACAGCAGCGACACGACGAGCGGCGCGTACCTGCGGTGAAGCAGGTCGAGCATCGGCTCCTGGAAGGCCCGGAGCGCGCCAAGGTACGCACTCTCTGCACGAGTAATCATCGCCGGTCAGAGTACGTCGGACCGGTGACATCTACCGTCCCGCCATCCACAGGTCGTCGTCCGCGGCGGGCCGGTCAGGACGAGGCGAGCCGCCGCCGCGCGCCGGGATCGGTGAGGGTCCCGACGTCGTCCACCCACTGCTCGACTCCCCCGCGGTGCGCCAGCGCCCGCACCTCCGGGTCCGTGACCGCCGCGCGCAGCACGCCCGCGACGTCACGCAGCCCGGTGAAGGGCCTGTCGTAGAAGGGCTCGCAGGCCGCCCCGTCCAGCGCGGGCAGGCCGACGGCGCGCTGCCGCTCGTGCAGCACCTCGCACGCCGCGTGCAGGGCCGCCTCCCGCTCCTGCCAGGTCGCCGCCGCGAGCGCCTCCGCCAGGGGTCCGCCCGCGGACGGCGCGACGGGCAGCCACGTGAACAGCGTCCCCGCCCACTTGGGATAGGGCGGCCAGCGCCGCTCCAGCAAGAAGCCGAGCCGGACGAGCGCAGTGACCAGCCGGGCCGCGATCAGCCGTGAGCCGAGGTCGTCGCCGCGCTGCCCGGTGCGGCCCACGAACGGCAGCTCCTGCGCGATCCGCGTCCAGTCCGCCGCCAGGACGTGCAGCCACACGTCGTGGGGGTACCAGGCCAGCCGGTCGCGCAGCGCGGTGATCTCGCCGGACGTGTCCTCGAACACCGGCCCGGCCGTGACCTCCAGCACCGACTGGCCGGTGAGCGACAGCCAGTCGGTGAGGCGCAGAGCGCTGTTCTCGCCGCCGCCTTCGCCGTTCTCGCCACCCGTGAGGTCGAGCCCGGTGCGCGACCGCACGAACTGGGCCGGCGCCGCGATCTCGACCCGGTGCCGGACCGTCATGTCAAAGGTGAGCGGGAAGGCCGTCGGCGATCCGCGGTAGGACGCTGGGAGCGACGCGGCCAGCACCCGGTCGACCTCGGCGATCCGGTCCGCCGGGACCAGCAGGGTCAGCCGCAGCCCCCAGTCGTGGTCGCGGGACGTCTCGTCGTCGAGCCCCAGCACGTCCGACCCGGTGCCGAGTCGCCCGGCGGCGCGCGGCAGGTCGGGCAGCTTGCGGTCCAGGATCGGGCGGACGACGTCGGCCCAGTAGGCGCGGGCGAGCTCGATGCCGGACATGCCGCAAACCTAGGAGCAGCGCCGGGAGCGGTCCAGATGAATCCGCCGACGGACGAGGCAAGGCGTACCCCTGCAGCACGTGCCAGGTGAGCCGATCTACGTTCGGCTCAGCCACCGACCCCAGGCTTCTGACGGCCGAAGTAGAGCGCCTGTCCGGACAGGCGCTCTACTTCGCCGACAAGTAGACGGCGAGGTAGAGCGCGTGTCCGGACACGCGCTCTACTTCGGCGACCAAGCCTGGGGCCGCGAGCCAGCGCCGAAGCGATGGTGACCTTTGTCACCTGTACTGAACTGTTCAGCTCAGGTGAATTCTCCAAGGCACAGGTGAACGAAGTTCAGCAGGCCTGGCACCTGCTCCCCGGCACTACCTCGCCCGCGGCATGGCTCCGCTCAGCAGGTTCAGCCCGGCGCACCGGCTCAGTGCACGTTCGCGGTGACGACCCGCGCCGTGAGGCAGGTCCAGCCGCCGACGTAGATGCGGTCGCCGTCGGACAGCCAGCGCCGCTCCCCCGACCGCAGCGGTTCCGCCGGGACGGGTTCGCCGCGCGGGGCGACGTAGGTTCCGTTGGCCGAGCCGAGGTCGACGACGCTCCAGCCGCCGTCGACCCAGCTGATCTCGCAGTGCCTGCGGGACACGCCGGTGTCCTCGCACACGATGTCCGGCACGACGCCGCGGCTGCGCGACGCCCGGCCGACCACGAGGCGCGCTCCGGTCAGCGGCACGACGGCGGCGGTGGGTGTCGCCGGTCCGACGACGTCCTCCAGGAGCTCGTCGGCGGACCACTCGAAGTCGGAGCGGATCTCGACGGCCCAGGCACTGGGCTCGCCCTCCGCGCGCTGCGGCCGGACGACCGGGAGCACCACGCGCGGCATGGTGATGGAGTCGTCCAGCCAGTCCGAGGCGCCGATCCGGACCGCCAGCAGGGGTACGTGCTCCCGGACGACGGCCGGGTGCGCGGCCAGCATCCTGGCCAGGCTCAGCGCGCCGTCGAGCGGCAGCCCGGCGCTCGGCTGCACGCGGACGTCGTCGCGCTTCTCCAGGAGCTGCTGGAGCACCATGGACCGGAACGACGGCGCATGCATCAGGAGCTTCCCCGTGGTCACCGCGACCGGCTCGACGCCGGGGTGGCTCAGCACCGCGCACAGCCCGTCCGCCAGGGACCGGGCCGCCTCGTCGAGGATCTCGCGGCAGGCCCCGTCGCCGCGGCTCGCCGCCTGGATGACCTGCGGCGCGAACCCGGCGAACAGGGAGACGTCGTTGACCGTCGTCCACTGCTCGCGCCGGCCGAAGTGCCGCTCGGCGGACTGGACCAGACCGGGCGACGCACCCATCTTGCGGCCGTCCATCGCCCGGGCCGCGGCGTCGAGCCCGCGCCGGCCGATCCAGGCGCCGCCGCCGTTGTCCCCCACGTGCGGGCCCATACCGTCCGCGAGGTGCCACCTGCCGACGTCGTCGCAGGCCACGGCCACGGCGCCCGTCCCGACGGCGAGCGTGGCGCCCGGTCCGGGGCCGAGGGCACCCAGGTGGGCCGTGACCGCGTCGCTCGACACCGCTGTCGAGTCGGTGCGCAGCTCCTCGGCCAGGATGTCGTGCACGCGGTTCGGGTCCAGGCTCCCCGACTGCGTCTGCGACCGGAACCCCCGCATCCCGACGGCGGCCGCCGCGACCCGGGGCCGCCCGCCGAACTCGGCCGCGAACTCGCGGCAGAGGCCCCGCACCACGTCGGGCACCGTCGAGCGCCCGTTCACGATGGTCGCGGGCGGGCCCGTGAGCTCGTAGACCCCGCCGGGCCGTCCGTTGTCGACCCGCAGGCGCGACCCCGTCCCGCCGATGTCCACACCAGCTACCCCGGCGTCCGCTCCGGGGATCTCAGCTCTATGTTGTTGTCCAGTGACCATCGGCACCGGGTCATAGTGCCTCGATATCACCCGGTCCGCTATGCGTGGAGTGTCATACGCAGAGCGAGCGGACCAGGGTAGGGACAGGCTGGAGACACCGATGCGAGGAGGTGTCCCGTGCCAGGTAGCACGACTGCAGGTAGCACGACTGCCGGAACGAAGCCGGCCCGCCCCGGGGCCGAGAAGTGGGTGCCCGCGAGCGCCGACGTCGAGTCGCTCGCCCGGGCGGTGCACGACTGCCGGGGCTGCGAGCTGTGGGGGCCGGCGACGCAGGCGGTGTTCTCGTCCGGACCGGCCGACGCTGCACTCGTCCTGGTCGGTGAGCAGCCGGGCGACCGTGAGGACCGGGAGGGTGAGCCGTTCGTCGGCCCGGCGGGCCGGGTGCTCGCCGATGCGCTGCACGCGGCGGACCTGGACCCCGACGAGGTGTACCTGACCAACGCCGTCAAGCACTTCCGGTTCACGGAGCGGGGCAAGCGACGGCTGCACAAGACGCCCGACGTCGCGCACATTCGCGCGTGCGTGCCGTGGCTGGAGGCCGAGCTGGCGGCGGTGCGGCCGCGGGTGGTGGTGGCGCTCGGGGCGACGGCGGGGCGAGCGGTACTGGGCCGCCCGGTCCGGATCGGCGCCGAGCGCGGACAGCTGCTCGACGGCGAGCCGCACGACGTGCTGATCACCACGCACCCGTCGGCGCTGCTGCGGCTGCGGGACCGCGCGGAGTTCGGCGCCACGTTCGACGCGTTCGTCGCCGACCTGCGGACCGCGGCTGACGCTGCCGCCTGACAGTCCTGCAGCCTGACGACCGAGCCGCGCGAGCCGCTCAGGCCGCTGGGTCGAGCACCACCTTCACGCAGCCGTCCTCCTTGCGCTGGAACATGGCGTAGGCCTCGGCAGCACGTTCGAGCGGCCAGCGGTGTGTCCGCAGGTCGAGCACGCCGAGCGGGTCGGCGGGGTCGGCCACGAGCCGCAGCAGCTCGTCGGTCCAGCGCCGGACGTTCGCCTGTCCCTGCCGGATCGTCACCTGCTTGTCGAACAGCCGCAGCATCGGCAGCGGGTCCCGCACGCCACCGTACACGCCGGAGAGGGAGATGACGCCGCCCCTGCGCACGAGGTCGATCGCCGCGTACAGCGCGGCGAGGCGGTCCGTGCCCGCGCGCTCCATGAGCGGCTTGCTGACGGCGTCCGGCAGGAAGCCGACAGCCTTCTGCATGGTCTCGGCGACCGGCGAGCCGTGCGCCTCCATGCCGACGGCGTCGATCACCGAGTCGGGACCGCGCCCCTGCGTGAGGTCGCGGACGGCGGCCAGGACGTCGTCGCGCTCGGAGTCGAGGACCGTGACGCCGTGCCTGGCCGCCATCGCCAGCCGCTCCGGCACCAGGTCGACGCCGATGACGAGCCCGGCGCCGCGGTGGGCGGCCACGCGGGCGGCCATCTGGCCGATCGGTCCGAGGCCGAGCACGACCACCGACCCGCCGTCGGGCACCTGTGCGTACTCGACGGCCTGCCACGCGGTGGGCAGCACGTCCGAGAGGTACAGGTACCGCTCGTCGGGCGCGCCGTCGTCCGGCACGACGACGGGGCCGTACTGCGCCTGCGGCACCCGGAGGTACTCGGCCTGGCCGCCCGGAACCTGCCCGTAGAGCTTGGTGTAGCCGAAGAGCGCCGCCCCGCTGTCCTCGGCCGTGACCTGCGTGGTCTCGCACTGCGACTGCAGGCCGTGCGTGCACATCCAGCACTGGCCGCAGGCGATCCCGAACGGGACCACCACGCGGTCGCCGACGCGGAGGTTCCCCGCGAGCGAGCCGACCTCCTCCACGATGCCCATCGCCTCGTGCCCGAGCACGTCACCGGAGTCGAGGAACGCGCCAAGGACGCCGTACAGGTGCAGGTCGGACCCGCAGATGGCCGTCGAGGTCACGCGCACTATCGCATCGTTCGGCTCCTCGATCCGTGGGTCGGGAACCGTCTCGACGCTGACGTTCTCCCGGCCCTGCCATGTGAGTGCTCTCATCGTCCGCTCCTCGTCCGTGCAGTAGGGGTCTGGCAACACGTCCACGCTGGCACCGGCCGCCCCCACCCGCATCTCTGCCCGAACACACCGCTCAACCGTTGGTCGAGCTTGTCGAGACCTCCCGAGTGACTCGCGGGGTCTCGACAAGCTCGGCCAACGGTTGAGCGGTTCGGTGACCGTTACTCGTAGCGGAGGGACGAGATCGGGTCCTGGCGGGCCGCGCGCAGGGCCGGCAGGGTGCCCGCGAGGAACGCGATGACCATGACGCCCAGCACGACCGTGGCCACGCTCACCGGGTCGAACGCGACGAGCGTCAGGCCCGGCAGGTCCACCAGGAGGTCCCCGGCCACGCTGTTCACGAGCTGTCCGACGCCGATCGCGCCGAGCACGCCCACCGCGCTGCCGATCAGGCCGATGACCACGGCCTCGATGCTGAACAGCGAGAAGACGCGGCCGCTGGACAGGCCCATCGCCTTCATCAGCCCGACCTCGCGGGTGCGCTCCTGGACGGCCATGAACAGCGTGTTGACGATCCCGATGCCGGCCGCGATCAGGGCGATCACGGCGAACCCGTTCAGGACGAGCACGATGCCGTCGATGACGGAGGTGAGCGCGCCGAGCTGGTCCTCCAGGGTGCTGGCGGTGTAGCCGGCGTCCTCGAGGCGGTCCTGCAGGGCGGTGGTCGCCTCCTCGCCGGCCGCGGCGTCGAACGACACGGAGGCCTGCGCGTAGCGCGCCGTCTCGGCCTCGGGCGCCCCCGTCGTCTGCAGGTCGTAGAGCTTCTCCGTGAGGACGTCGTTCGGGATCGCGCCGCTCATCGTGACCACGCCGGGTTCGGCGATGCCGACGACTGTCGCGTCCGTCGTCACCTGCTTCCCGGTGCCGTCGGTGACCGCCAGGGTGACCGTCTGCCCGACGGCGTCGGCGTCGGAGCCCAGGCCCAGCGGCTCGACATAGCTCTCGGGCAGCACGAGCTCGGGGTCGGCGGCGTCGAGGTCGACCTGCTGGCCGGACGCGAGCTCGACCTCCATCCCCGGCACGAACTGGGAGATCGAGAGCTGATACTTCGTCCCGTCGTCGTGCTGGACGTAGTCCGCCAGGACGCTCTTGGTCGGGTCGACGCTCAGCACGCCGTCGACGTCCGCGATCGTGTCGATGTCGTCGTCGGTCAGGGCGGTGGTCGTCGTCCCGGGCGGGCCGTCCGCCTCGATCTGGTTGGGGTCGTACTCGGTGGGACCGCCGTCGGTCGGCGCGTCCTCGTTCGTCTTCGTGACCGTCATGACGTCGTCGACCCCCACGGAGGCGACGGTGTCGTCGAGGTACCGGTTGACGCCGGTGCCCAGGCCGTTGGTCAGGGAGAGCGTGAAGGCTCCGATGAAGATGGCCAGCACCGTCAGGCTGGTGCGCAGGCGGGAGCGGAAGGCGTTGCGGAAGGCTGTGCCCACGACGTCGACGATCTTCATGCCGCCACCGCCTCGCGCGCGGCGATCAGGCCGTCGCGGATGAAGATGCTGCGGTCGCAGCGGGACGCCAGGTCCTCGTCGTGCGTGACGACCACCAGGTTGATGCCCCGCCTGCGGTTGAGGTCGAAGAGGATGTCCTCGACGACGGTGCCCGTCGCGGTGTCCAGGTTGCCGGTCGGCTCGTCGGCGAAGATCACGCGCGGCTCGTTGATCAGCGCCCGCGCGATGACCACGCGCTGCTTCTGGCCGCCGGACAGGTCGTTCGCCTTGTTGTCGGCCTTGTCGTCGAGCTCGAGCTGCGCCAGGGCCGCCATCCCACGGGCGGTGCGCTCGCGGCGGGCGACGCCCGCGATCTTCAGCGGCAGGGTCACGTTGTCCAGCACGCTCGCCTGGGCATTGAGGAAGAACTGCTGGAACACGAACCCGAAGGCGCTGTTGCGGGTCTGGTTGAGCTGCTTGGCGGAGAGCTTCGACGTGTCGGTCCCGTCGAGCGTGATGCTGCCCGACGTCGGCCGGTCGAGCAGCGCGAGCAGGTGCATGAGCGTCGACTTGCCCGAGCCGCTCTTGCCGATGATCGCCAGGGACTCGCCCTCGGCGATGTCCAGGTCCAGGCCCCGGAGCGCCTCGAAGGCGCTGGGGCCGGAGCCGTAGGTCTTGTGCAGGTTGCTGACGGAGAGCAGTGGGGAGACCACGTCGGCCGCCTCTCTCGTGGTGCCGGAGTTGTTGACGTGACCAACTCTCGGCGACGGCGCCCCCGCGCGAATCGCCCTGACGATGACTCTTGAGTACCGCGCTGGTAGTACTCCCCCATACCCCCTGGGCGGGACGCGCGCACCCGCCGGGTACGGGATGCTTGGCGGGGCGCAGCCGGCAAAGGGCGGACTGCGGACAGGGGGACGAGATGCTACGGAACGACGACGTGCAGCTCGGCCACACCCACCGGATCCCCGCGTGGGCCGGTCACGCCGCGGCATCCTTCGCGGTACTGCTGACGAGCCCGCTCCCGGTCGAGGAAGCCCGGATGCCGGAGTGGCACGGCGGCTTCTTCGCCATCGCACTGGTGGCGGCCGTGCTGCTCCTGCTGCGCCGACGACGGCCGGTGCTGACCGTCGCGACGACGGTGGCCCTCGTGTGGCTCAGCGTGCCGACCGGGCTGTTCAATCCCGGGGTGGTGCTCGCGGTGGCGATCGCCGCGTTCACGGCGAGCGGCGCGCTGACCCGCCGTCGTGCGTTGTGGCTGGTGCTCGGCGCCGGCGTCCTCGTGAGCTCCGCGGCCGCCGTCGCGATCGGCCGCGGCTTCGGGCAGTTCATGCTTCTCATCCTGCTCTTCGGCGCGCTCGGCGACGTGATCCGGGTGCAACGCGAGCAGTTCGTGGCGATCACCGAACGCGCGGAGCGCGCCGAGGCGACGCGGGAGGCCCTCGCCAACCAGCGCGTCGCCGAGGACCGGCTCGCGATCGCCCGCGACCTGCACGACGCCGTCGCGCACCAGATCGCGGTCATCAACCTGCACGCGGGCGTCGCGGGCTCCGCGCTGCGCGAGCGGCCCGACGACGCCGAGCACTCGCTCTCCGTCATCCGCCAGGCCTCGCGAACCGTGCTCACCCAGATCGGCGACCTGCTCGCCACGCTGCGCGACCCCGGCTCGCCCGGCGCCGGGCCGGGCGCCGTACCGGTCGGCCTGGCCCAGCTCGACGACGTCCTGCGGCAGTTCCGGGGCCACGGCCTCGACGTCACGGTGCGCAGGATCGGCGAGGCGCGCGAGCTGCCCGCCGCGGTCGACGTCGTCGCGCTGCGGGTCATCCAGGAGGCGCTGACCAACGCCCACAAGCACGGCGTCGAGCACCGTGCGCACGTGGTGCTCGAGTACCTGCCGGACCGGCTGCACGTCACGGTGGTCAACCCCGTCCCCGCGCGGGTCACGGGTGCCGCCGCCGGGCACGGCCTCACCGGGGCGCGCGAGCGTGTCGAGGCCGTCCGCGGCACGCTCACCCACGGCAGGTCCGGCGTCGGCTCGTGGGCGCTGGACGCGGACCTGCCCACCCCAGTACCAGGGAGCCACCAGTGATCTCCGTGCTCATCGCCGACGACCAGGCGCTGATCCGCTCGGCGATCGCCGACCTGATCACGCACAGCGACGGCCTGTCCATCGCCGGGGAGGCGGCCGACGGGTACGAGGCGATCGCGCTGGCCCGCGAGCGCCGTCCGGACCTCGTGCTGATGGACATCCGGATGCCCGGTATGGACGGCATCTCCGCGACGCGGGAGATCTGCGCGGACCCGGACCTCGCGGCGGTCCGGGTGCTCGTGCTGACCACGTTCGAGGAGGACGAGTACATCGTCGGCGCGCTGCGCGCCGGGGCGAGCGGCTTCATCGGCAAGGGGGCGGAACGGGACGACATCGCCGCAGCGATCCGGGCGGTCCACCGCGGGGACGCCCTGCTGTCCCCCGTCGCCACCCGGACGCTGATCGACAGGTACGTGCGGTCCGAGCGGCTGCACACCAGCGAGCCGTCGCGGGCGCTGCACGACCTGACCGAACGCGAGTCGGAGGTGCTGGCGCTCGTCGGTACCGGCCGCTCCAACGCCGATATCGCGGAGCTGCTGGCGATCTCCCCGCACACCGCCAAGACGCACGTGAACCGGGTCATGACCAAGCTGAACGCGCACGACCGCGCGCAGCTCGTCATCGCCGCGTACGAGAACGGGCTCGTCCAGCCGGGCGGTCGTTGAGGCATCACGCCTCTGACCTGCGGTTCTATCCCTGCGACACCACGTGACACCGCTTTGGTGTCACAGATGACGTCATAGACCTTGCACTGACACCACGGGTGGTGTCATAGTGGGGTCATGGACCTCACGAGATATGTCGACGAGCTGCAGCGCCAGCTCTCCACCGCGGCTGCCGCGGGCGGGGAAGAGGTGCGCGAGATCGCCGGACGGCTGACCGCTCCGCTCGACGCCGCCGCCCGGCTCGTCCTGCTCGAGGCCCTGTCCGCCGCGGCCGGCGAGATCTCCGCGGAGCTCGCACCCGGCTCGGTCGACGTACGGCTGCGCGGCGGCGAGCCCGAGTTCGTCGTCGCGGCACCCGCGGCCGCCGCGCCCGCCTCGGTGCCCACCGCCGTCACCACCGCCGTCGCCGAGCAGGCTGCGACGTCGCCCAACCCGACCGGGTCGGCAGGTACCGCGGCAGCCGACGCCGACGCGGGCGCCACCACGCGCACCACCCTGCGCCTCCCCGACCACCTCAAGACGCAGGCCGAGGCTGCCGCCGCCCGTGACGGCGTCTCGGTCAACACCTGGCTGGTGCGGGCGGTCGCCGCCGCGCTCGACCAGCCCACCGGGCGTCCCGCCCCGCAGCCCGGCCCCGGGCTGCCGAGCGGTAACCGCCTCACTGGCTGGGTGCGCTGACCCGCCGTCGCGACACCACTTGGACACCACTCACCCCGCAGCCCGCACGCTGCCCTCTCACCTTCCCGCCCTTGTCCTCACCTGGAGCCGTCATGCCCACTTTCCCCGCCACCAGCCCCGTCCCGGTCGTCGTGGACGTGCCCTTCGGCAACCTGCACGTGGTCGCCTCCGAGCGCGACGACGTCGTCGTGACCGTCCTGCCCGCCGACCCCGCCAAGTCGGGCTCGGTGCGCGCCGCCGAGGAGACCCGCGTCCAGCGTGACGGTGACGCCGTCACGATCATCTACCCGTCCTCCTGGAAGCAGTACGTCCTTCCGTTCGCGGCCGGCGGCGCGAAGGTCAGCATCGAGCTGCCGATCGGCTCGCACCTCAGCGGCAAGGCCGGTTCCCTCTACTCCGAGGGCCTGCTCGGCAACGTCGACCTCACCCTCAACGGCGGCGACGTCCGGATCGACGAGGCGGCCCGCTTGGACCTCAAGGTCTCAGCCGGATCGGTCGTCGTCGGCCGGGCCACCGGACCCACCTCCATGAAGGTGAGCGCCGGCGGCGTCCGGATCACGGAGTTCTCCGGCGAGGGCACCGTCCGCGCCAGCAACGGGACGACGACCGTCGGGTCCGTGACGGGAACGCTCGACGTCGTCGGGGCGCACTCCGAGATCACCGTGGGCCGCGTCCACGGCACCCTCAGCGTGAAGTCGGCGCATGCCGGCATCCGCGTCGACCGGGTCGAGTCGGGCAGCGTCACGCTCACGACGTCCTACGGCTCGATCGAGGTGGATGTACCCGAGGGCACGGCCGCGTGGCTCGACATCGCGTCGGAGCACGGAACCGTCCGCAACCAGCTCACCCCCACGGACGGCCCCGTCGAGAACGAGGCCACCGCGGAGATCCACGCCAGCACGGGCTGGGGCGACGTCATCGTCCGGCGGCCCTGAGGCTCCCTGAACTTCCTTCCCGAACTCATCGAGCACCGGCCGGGCGTGAGCCCCGCCTGACCTGAGGCCCGGGCCTGCGTCGTCGGCCCGAGAACCAACCCGAACCACCTTCCTGGCTACCTCCTACCCAAAAACCGTTCCCCAGCGTTCCCCAGAAAGGGAAGAACATGAGCACGAACACCGAGCGGAGCCGCGAGCCCGCGATCCGAGTGCGCAACGTCGAGAAGTCGTACAAGGACCTGCACGTCCTGAAGGGCGTGGACCTCGAGGTCGCACGGGGCAGCATCTTCGCCCTGCTGGGTTCCAACGGCGCGGGCAAGACGACGGTCGTCAAGATCCTGTCCACCCTGCTCAAGGCCGACGCCGGCACCGCGAGCGTGAACGGGTACGACGTCGCCACGCAGGCCGCCGACGTGCGCGAGTCGATCAGCCTGACCGGCCAGTTCGCCGCGGTCGACGAGGTCCTCACCGGTCGCGAGAACCTGATCCTGGTCGCGAGGCTGCGGCACCTGGCGAACCCCGGCAAGATCGCCGACGACCTCCTGGCTCGGTTCTCGCTCACGGAGGCCGGCGGGCGCAAGGCCGGCACCTACTCGGGTGGCATGCGGCGCCGGCTGGACATCTCGATGAGCCTGATCGGCAACCCGCCGATCATCTTCCTCGACGAGCCCACCACCGGCCTCGACCCGCAGGCCCGCATCGAGGTGTGGGAGGCCGTCAAGGAGCTCGCCCGGAACGGCACGACGGTCCTGCTGACCACGCAGTACCTCGACGAGGCCGAGCAGCTGGCCGACCGGATCGCGATCCTGCACCAGGGCCGCATCATCGTCGACGGCACGCTCGCCGAGCTCAAGGCCCTGCTGCCGCCGGCCAAGGTCGAGTACGTCGAGAAGCAGCCCACCCTGGAGGACGTGTTCTTCGCCGTCGTCGGCGAGAACACCGCCGGCGACACCGCCAGCAGCCCCGTCAGCACGGACAAGTGAGGAACGAGACCATGAGCAAGCACTTCTTCGGCGACACCGCCGTACTGACCGGGCGATCCCTGAGCCACATCCTCCGCAGCCCGGACACGATCATCACGACGGCGGTCACGCCGATCGCGATGATGCTGATGTTCGTCTACGTCTTCGGCGGCGCGATCAACACCGGCACCGGCAGCTACGTGAACTACCTGCTGCCCGGCATCCTGCTCATCACCATCGCGTCAGGTATCGCGTACACGGCCTACCGGCTGTTCCTGGACATGCAGGGCGGCATCTTCGAGCGGTTCCAGTCCATGCCGATCGCGCGTTCGGCGGTGCTCTGGGGACACGTCCTGACGTCGCTGGTCGCCAACCTGGTCTCGGTGACCATCGTCGTGCTGGTGGCCCTGCTCATGGGCTTCCGCTCGGGAGCAGGAGTGCTGGCCTGGCTCGGCGTCGCGGGCATCCTGGTTCTCTTCACGCTGGCTCTGACCTGGCTCGCGGTCATCGCCGGCCTGTCGGCCAAGACCGTGGACGGCGCCAGCGGGTTCTCCTACCCACTCATCTTCCTGCCCTTCGTCAGCTCGGCGTTCGTGCCCACCGAGACGATGCCCGGACCGGTGCGCTGGTTCGCGGAGAACCAGCCGGTGACGTCGATCGTCGACACCATCCGCGACCTCCTCGCCCAGCAGCCGGTGGGCACGGACATCTGGGTGGCGCTCGGCTGGTGCGTCGGCATCCTTGCGGTCGCCTTCGTCCTGGCCACCGCCACGTACCGCCGCAAGATCTCCTGACGGCGGACTCCTCACGACGACGGAGCTAACTCGACCACGGTCCTCGACCGCGCACCGTCCGGTGTGCGGTCGAGGACCGTTCTTCGTTGCGGTGCGAGTGAGCCCTCCCGTCCGAGGCCTGATCGACGACCTGAGCGTGGGAGTACTTCCAGGGCTTCCACGACGGCCTTCGGGAGCCCGCTTTGAGGCGGTCAGAAGTTATCCACAGATTTGAAATCGGGCGAGCAAATGGCACGAGTGTTCGAGATAATAGGTACAGCGAGGAAGTCAGAACTAGAGGCAAGTGAGCGAGTCGGGCGGGGGTGGGCACGGTGGAGCAGACAACGAACAGCGGACCTGCCGGTGGCCTGCCCGCTGCCGCCTCGATCGAGGACGTGCTGGCTCGGATCGAGAACGAGATAGACCACCTCACCGCCCTGACGGACCCCGAGACCCTGACCGGGTGGGACGCGCCGACGGTCACTCGCCTGGCTGATGCGCACACCCGGATCCGCCGGCTGACCGGCCGCCTGGACGGGGTCCGCTACACCCTGCTGCCCCGCATCGAGAACGAGGGCTCTTGGCGCTCGGGTGGCGCGGCTCGCACGTTCACGACCTGGCTGCGGCTGCGCGAGGGGATCTCCGCGTCGACCGCGGGTAAGGACATGACGATCGCCCGGCGTCTCGCGACCGCGCTGCCCGTGACGCGGGAGCGGCTGGTCGCGGGAACGCTGGGTGTCGACCACGCCCGGGTGATGACCGAGGTCGCACCCACCAGCGAGACCCGCACCGACGCACTGGCCTGGCTGATCGACACCCGCACGGGTCACACCACGACACCGGAACAGTTCGTCCAGTCTGTTGCGGTCGACTTCCCCGACCCAGTAGACGACCCCGACGGCACCACCACCCGTGAGCTGGTCACCCAGGTCCTGGAGGGCGCGGTCACCGAGGGGAACCTGGTCACCGGTGAAGGCGTCGTCTTGCGCGAAGCCAATGTGTTGAACGCGGACCAGTTCCGCAAGGTGGCGCGCCGGTTCGCGACCATCATCGACCCCGACACCGACGATGTGGACGATGACAAGGCCGCCCAGGGCGAGTTCTTCGACCTGGCCAAGACGTTCGGCGGATACCACGTCGCCGGGTTCCTGACCGACGAGCACGGCCTGCAGCTCACGACCGCGATCAACGCCGTCCTGGGTGCCCCGTCAGCAGAAGACACCCGGACGACGACCCAGCGCCGGGCACAAGGCCTCGCGGATGTGGCGCGGGTGGTGCTGGACACGAACCAGGCCTCCCCGGGCGCGGCGATCGCACCGCACCTGAACGTCACGGTGTCCTGGGACGAGTTCGTCACCCAGGTCACCCGGACCCGGGACGGCCTGTGCCTGACCTGCGGACAGGCCGCACCAGCACGTGGCAACCGCCCGGGCGTGGGTCCGAGCATGCCGGGCACCAGCACCAGCACAGGCACGAGCACCAGCACCGGCACGAGCACCGGCAGCGGCACCGGCACGGGTGCGGGTGCGGATGTCGGTGCAGGGCCGGTGAGCACCGGCCCAGCGGCCGGAAGCCCGGCGGGAAGCCCGAGTGGAAGCCCGAGTGGAAGCCCTGGCGGGAGCCTCACCGAAAGTCCGACCGGAGGTCCGGGTGGCTGGAGCACCGCGGCTACGACCGTGTCCGGGTTCTTGTCCTCCGGTGGCCCGGTATTCACCGAGACCGGGGGTCGCGCCCCACGCGCACTCGTACGCCGCCTGGCGTGTCACAGCGCGATCACCCGGATCGTGTTCGGACCCGACGGCGCAGTCCTTGACGTCGGACGCGCCCAACGCACCGTGTCAGGGCAGATGCGCCGCGCCGTCATCGCCCGAGACCAGCACTGCGTCTACCCAGGGTGCGATCAGCCGCCGTCGCGGTGCGAGGTCCACCACGCCCTCACCCACTGGGCCGACGGCGGCGACACGGCGGTGACCAACAGTGCGTTGCTGTGCTGGTACCACCACCAGCTCGTCGACACCAAGGGCATCACCATGCACTGGACCGGCAAGCCGGCCACGAACACCACAGCCGGTGCACTGCTGGAGACCGGGTGGGCCTTCACCGACGCCCGCGGGCACCGCATCCGCCTCCCCGAAGCCATCGGGGCCCAACCTCCACCCACCACCGAAGCCGCCTGACCCGGCGAACCCGCAGCCGGCCGAACTCGCCAATCGGGTCCGACCCCGTCAGACCTGATTGGCCACACGAGCCCGCAGACCGAGCAAGGTCGCCCGACTCAGATCGGCCGCATCAGGACGGCCGCATCAGGACGCCCAACGCAGGCCACCCAGCTCAGGTCGAACCACGTCGTCCCAATGCGCCCGCCAGGCCGGCCAGCGATGGTCCGGGCGTGCTCACCCGGCCGTGCCAGCCCCTGGCCGCCCTCTACTCCCAGACCGCGATGCTCCGGCGCACCGGGACGGACCCGTCGTCCGCGGCGAAGAGCTCCGGCGAGCGCTGCCGGGTCTTCTCGATGTCGTCGAACACGGCGCGGAGGTGACCCCGGAGGCTGTCGCGGGCGCTGGAGATGTCACCGGCGACCACCGCGTCGAGGATGGAGTGGTGCTCGTCGACGAAGCGGCCCATGCCGTTCGTCTCCTGCAGGCCGAGGCGGCGCGCGCGGTCCAGGTGGCCCTTGGCGGCGACGACCGTCGACCACGCCCTGCCGTGCCCGCTGAGGCGCAGGAGCCCGTGGTGGAACGCCTCGTCCAGCTCGAAGAACTTCTCGAGGTCGTGCCGCGCCTCCCGCTGCTGCTCCAGGTTGGCGCGCAGCTCGGCGACCAGGTCCGGGTCGAGGGTCTCCGGGATGTCGTCGAACGCGGCAAGCTCGACCGCCTCGCGGAGAAACTGCGCGTCCGCCACACGTTCGGCGTCCACCCGGGACACGAAGGAACCGACCTTGGGGAACACCCTGACCAGGCCTTCCTCGCCGAGGAGGATCAGGCTCTCGCGCACCGGCGTCCGGCTGACGCCGAGCGAGGCCGCGAGCTCGTTCTCCGACAGGGAGGCGCCAGGCGGCAGCTCGAGGGTGAGCACCTTGCGGCGCAGCGTCTCGTAGACGACTCGCCTGTTGGACCGGTTCGAGGCTTCCCCCATGCCTGCGAGTCTAGGCGAGAGGCGGCGCACTTCCACACCACGACAGTTGACACCTCCTTGTCGACGCTGCTTACATACAAGAACTGCCACACATCGTTGACCGGCATTCCAGACAGCGACGTCAGCCAAGGCAAGTCAAGAAGGCAAGGAGCACTCTTCCAATGGCGGAAACAGCTATGACCCCATCAGGTAGCCCGTCGGGCACTCCCCCGGACAAGACCGTCACCCGGTCGACCAAGGACCTCACCAAGGCCGCCGTCTCCGGCTGGCTCGGTACGGCCATGGAGTTCATGGACTTCCAGCTGTACTCGCTGGCGGCGGCGATCGTGTTCAACCAGATCTTCTTCCCCGACGTCAGCCCCGCGATCGGCCTGATCGCCGCGATGGCCACCTACGGCGTCGGCTACGTGGCGCGGCTCGCGGGCGCGATCTACTTCGGCCGCATGGGTGACCGGCTCGGCCGCCGCAAGGTCCTGTTCATCACCGTGGCGCTCATGGGCGTGTCCACGACCCTGATCGGCGTCCTGCCCACGTACCAGACGGTCGGCATCCTGGCGCCGATCCTGCTCGTGGTGCTGCGGCTGGTCCAGGGCTTCGGCGCGGGCGCCGAGATCGCCGGCGCCACGGTGCTGCTCGCCGAGTACGCGCCCGTCCGACGTCGCGGCCTCGTCGCCTCGCTGGTCTCGCTCGGGACCAACTCCGGCACCCTGGCGGCGTCGGCCCTGTGGGCGCTGCTGCTTGCGGTGCTCAGCGAGCAGCAGTTGCTGAGCTGGGGCTGGCGGCTGCCGTTCCTGCTCAGCTTCGTGCTCATGATCTTCGCCGTCTGGATCCGCACCAACGTCAAGGAGAGCCCGGTCTTCGAGGCCCGCGCCGACGTCGTCGACGGCGTCGCCCTCTCCCGCGACGAGCTCTCCCGCAACAACGAGCCTTCCCACGACGACGCCAGGACCGCCACCGCGGAGCCCGTGCTCCAGGCGGCCCTCAAGCAGCGCAAGGGCAAGGCGTTCTTCCTGGCGCTGGCCCTGCGGTTCGGCCAGGCGGGCAACTCCGGGCTGGTGCAGACCTTCCTGGTCGGCTACGTCGCCACCACGCTCACGATGGACCGCGCGCTGGCCACCGAGGCCATCATGTGGGGCTCCATCATCGGCTTCGCGACGGTGCCCCTGATCGGCATGCTCGGCGACCGGTTCGGCCGGCGCTCGATGTACACCGCGCTGTCCCTGATCACCATCGCGCTCGCCTTCCCGATGATGCTCCTGATCACCAGCGGCACCACCACCGGCCTGATGCTCGGCATGATCGCCGGGCTCAACCTCGGCGTCCTCGGCCTGTTCGCACTGGAGAGCGTGACCATGGCCGAGCTGTTCGGCGCACGGACCCGGTTCACGCAGCTGGCCCTCTCCAAGGAGATCGGCGGCATCCTCGCCACCGCCATCGGTCCGGTCATCGCCGCGTCGCTCACCGCGGCGACCGGCAGCTGGTGGCCGATCGCCGCGATGCTCATCGTCTACTCCCTCATCACCCTGGTGGCCGCCCGGCTCGCCCCCGAGACCCGTGGCCGCGACCTGGTCCGGCTGGAGGACGCCGTATGAGGGCGGTAGTCGTCCACGGCGCCGGCGACCTGCGGGTCGAGGAGCGCCCGGACCCCGTCGCCGGGCCCGGCGAGGTGGTCGTCGCGATGGAGTGGGGCGGGGTCTGCGGGTCGGACGTGTCCTACTGGAAGAACGGCGCCTCCGGCACCGCCGTCCTGCGCGACCCCCTGGTCCTCGGCCACGAGGTGGCCGGCCGGGTGGTCGCGAGCGGGCCCGACGTCACCGGCTGGGAGCCCGGCACGCCGGTCACCGTGCACCCGGCGCAGGCCGCCGACGGTTCCGTCCTGCCACGACGGCTGGGTGGTCGGACCAACCTGCACTCGCAGGTGCGGTACTTCGGTTCGGCGGCCTTCCACCCGCACACCGACGGCGGGTTCAGCGAGCTGCGGGCGGTCCGGGCCGAGCAGCTGCGACGGCTGCCCGACGGCGTGAGCACCGAGCAGGGCGCCCTCGCCGAGCCGCTGGCCGTGGCGATGCACGCGGTCAACCGCGCGGGCCGGATCGGCACGGGTGTCCGTGGACGTGACGTGCTGGTCAACGGCGCAGGCCCCATCGGCTGCCTTGTCGTCGCCGCCGCGAAGCACGCGGGCGCGGCGTCGGTCACCGCGGCCGACCTCTCCGCGTCGTCGCTGGCCGTGGCCAAGGAGCTGGGCGCCGACCGGGTTCTCGACATCGGCTCGGGCGACCGGCTGCCCGAGGACTGCGAGCTCGTCTTCGAGGCCTCGGGCGCGCCGGCGGCGCTGGGCGGGGTGCTGCGGGCCACCGCGCGCGGCGGCACCCTCGTCCAGGTCGGCAACCTGCCCGGCACACCTGTCCCAGCTGCCCTCGGCGACCTCGTCACCCGCGAGATCACGTGGGTCGGGGCCTACCGGTTCGTCGAGGAGATCGGCGACGCCCTCGCCGCCCTGGGCGACGGGCTCGACGTGTCCGCGGTGGTCACGCACCGCTTCGGCATCGAGCAGGCGGGCGAGGCGCTGGCCGCCGCGGCCGGCCAGGGCAGCAGCAAGGTGCTGATCCGGCTGTCCGAGGGCTGAGCCCGGCGTGGGCATGGCCTCCGAGTTCGGGTCAGGCTCCGAGTGCGGTCGAGCCTGACCCGCACTCGGGCCTGACCTGCGCTCGGACCGTCTTTCGCCGTCGTTCACATGGGTGTGGGGACCCGGCCATCTCGGCTACCTACCGTGGCACGCGTCCCGGCCGCCCAGCGGTCCGCGCCCCCAAGGTTGGAGCCTCAGTGAACGCCGACATGCCCCGTCCGCCGTCGATCTCCGAGCTCGCCGAGCTCCGCCTGTCCCGCCGGACCGCGATGGCCGGCGGCCTGGCCGCCGCGGCCGCGGCATTCTTCGGGGCCCCCGCGCCGGACGCCGCGGCCGGCGTCCTGGAGAGCACGGACCATGGTGGTGGGCATGGCGGCGGGCATGGCGGCGGGCACGGCCCCGGGCGGCCGCTGCTCGGCTTCCCCGCCGTCGCGCCCAGCACCGCCGACGCCGTCGTGCTGCCGCCCGGCTACCGCTACCAGGTGCTCTACCCGTGGGGCCACCCGATCGTCCCCTCCGGGCCGGCCTTCGCCGAGGACGCGAGCAACACCGCCGCCGACCAGGCCCAGCAGGCGGGCGACCACCACGACGGCATGTGGTTCTTCCCGCTCCGGGACCGCCGCTCCGGCCTGCTCTGCGTCAACCACGAGGCCACCACCGAGAACCTGCTGCACACGGACGGGCGCGCGGCCTGGTCGCCCGAGAAGACCGCCAAGTCGATGGCGGCCCACGGCGTCTCGGTCATCCAGGTCGAGGAGGACCGCGACGGCGGCTGGGAGGTCGCCGAGTCGAGGTTCGCCCGCCGGATCACCATGACCACGCCGATCGAGATCACCGGCCCTGCGGCCAAGCACTCCCTGATGCGCACGAGCGCGGACCCCGAGGGTGTGCGGGTGCTGGGCACCCTGAACAACTGCGCCAGCGGCCCCACCCCGTGGCACACGTACCTGACGTGCGAGGAGACGATCAACAAGTACTTCTACTACGGCGAGCAGCCGCCGCCCGCCGGGTCGGTCGAGGAGCGCTACGGCATCGGCTCGGAGAGCCCGTACCCCTGGCACACCACCGAGAGCCGGTTCGACATGCGGACCGAGCCCAACGAGTTCAACCGGTTCGGCTGGGTGGTGGAGGTCGACCCCTTCGACCCGGAGTCGACGCCGAAGAAGCGCACGGCGCTGGGCCGCATGGAGCACGAGAACGCCGTCGTCGTGCGGGGGCGCCGCGGCGAGGCCGTCGTCTACATGGGTGACGACACGCAGTTCGACTACTTCTACAAGTTCGTGGGCGCGGAGCCGATCGCCAAGGCGCGCCGGGCCGGGCGCAGCCCGCTCGACGAGGGCACGCTGTACGTCGCCCGGTTCGACGAGGACGGCTCCGGCCGGTGGCTCCCCCTGGTGCACGGCGAGCCGGGCCTGACCGCGGCGGACGGCTTCGCGGACCAGGCCGAGGTGCTGATCCACACGCGCCTCGCGGCCGACGCCGTCGGCGCGACGCCGATGGACCGGCCCGAGTGGTGCACCGTGCAGCCGGGCACCGGCGCGGTCTACTTCACCTGCACGAACAACACCGCCCGCACAGAGACCGTGGACGCGGCGAACCCCCGGCTGAACAACCGGTTCGGGCACATCATGAAGATCGACGAGAACGGCAACCCGAGCGCCGTCCGGTTCGACTGGGACATCTTCCTCCTGGCCGGGGACCAGGCCAGCGGCGCCACCGTGCCGCCGGACCAGGCGTTCGGCTCCCCCGACGGCCTCTGGTTCGACGCCGTGGGCCGGCTCTGGATCCTCACCGACGGCACCCAGCCGCTGGTCGACGGCGCCGGCCAGAACAACCAGATGCTCGTCGCGGACACCCGCCGGGGCGACATCCGCCGGTTCCTGGTCGGTCCGCCGCGCTGCGAGATCACGGGCATCACCGCCACCCCGGACGGCCGCTCCCTGTTCGTCAACATCCAGCACCCCGGCGACACGGGCACCCCGGAGAACCCGCGCGCCAGCTCGAGCTGGCCCGACTACAGCCCGACCGGCCGCCCGCGGTCCGCCACGATCGTCATCACCCGGGAGGACGGCGGGGTGGTCGGCGCCTAGCCCTCTCTGCGCGAGGCCCGCGGCGCCATGGCATCGTGGCCCGTGGCATCGTGGGCCGGGACGGCAAGGCACAGGAGGGGCTCGTTATGCGTGGTACGGATCTGCTCGCGGACGCGTTCGGCCGGATCAAGGAGACGGTGCACCGCTCGGTCATCGGACTGTCGGGCGAGGAGCTCGCGTTCCGTCTCGACGAGGACTCGAACTCGATCACCTGGCTCGTCTGGCACCTGACCCGGGTCCAGGACGACCACGTCGCGGACGCCGCGGGCACCAGCCAGGTCTGGTCGGACGACGGGTGGGACCGCCGCTTCGGGCTGCCCTTCCCCGCCGAGGAGACCGGGTACGGGCACGACGCCGACGAGGTCTCCGCCGTCCGCGTCCCGTCGGGCGACCTGCTCACGGGTTACCACGACGCCGTCCACGAGCGCACGCTGCGGTACCTGAGCACCCTGTCCGACGACGACCTCGACCGGGTGATCGACGAGTCGTGGGACCCGCCGGTCACCCTCGGCGTCCGGCTGGTCAGCGTGATCAACGACGACATGCAGCACGCCGGCCAGGCGGGCTTCCTCCGCGGCGTCGTGCTGCGCCGACGCGTGCGGTGACCGGCGGGCAGGAAACGGCGCTTACCGGCCAATCGGTGCGTTGACGCACATCGTGTGATTCGTCGTGCGTCCTCCTGATCGCGGTGGAATTATCGCGGATCGGAAGGGGGCATCCGAGATGACGGCGGCACGCGCACTGCAGATCGACGACTGGATGGTGCATCGCCCCAACGTCGTACGCTCGGTCGCCGCACGCGTGCCCGGCATCGACGCCGAGGAAGCCGCCAGCCGCGCCCTGGAGAAGATGGTCCGGATCGTGTCCACCGGCGGCACGATCGACGACCCCGCACCGTACTGGCGACGAGCGGCGGTCAACGAAGCGATCTCCATGACCCGTGAGGCCGGCCGCGCCCACCCCGTCGAGGACGACACCCTCGACGGCCTGACGCCGCCTGTCGCCGGAGCAGAGCTCGACGCCGAACGCCACGCCGACGTCTCCATGCTGCGCACCGCACTGTCCGACCTCGCCGACGACGACCGCCAGCTCCTGCTAGAACGCCATGTCCACGACCGAGCGGTCGCCGACATCGCGACCAACCTCGGCGTGCGGCCCCACGCCGTGACCATGCGGCTGCGTCGCGCCGAGGAACGCCTCGCCGGCGCCTTTGCCGCAGCGCACGCCCAGGGCGTCAACGAACCCGAGTGCCGGACTACCCGCGCCGCCATGCACGACTACCTCAAGGACCGGCTGCTCCCCCGCCGCCGCAACCGGTTCGAGGCGCACATGGACGGGTGCGCCGAGTGCACCCGGGCGTTCGTCGACGTCCGCGAGGTCTCGTGGATGCTCCGCGACCTCGGACAGCACGTCATCGCTGGGGCAATCGCCACCGGAGCCCTCGGCGCTGCGGTCGGCGGAGCGGCGGCCGGAGCTGCCGGCGGAGCGGCGGGTGCGGGTGGAGCAGGCGCAGCTGGGGCGGGCGCACCGCGCCCGTTCGGCAAGAAGGAGGCGGCGATCGCCGCGGGGGTCCTCGCGGCGCTCGCCCTCGGAGGTGGCGCCGCCGCGCTCGTCGCGAACCAGGCTGCTGATCCGCCTGCGGCTGAGTCTGCTCCGATTCCCGGTGGTGGTGAGGGCGGTGGTGCTGGCGCGGGCGGTGGCGCGGGCGGCGAGGGTGGTGGCGCGGGCGCTGGCAGTGAGGGCGAGGGGGCTGGCGGTGAGGGTGCTGGCGGCGAAGGGGCTGCCGGCGAAGGTGCTGGCGGCGAGGCTGGTGCTGGTGCCGGGAGCGGTGATGCTGGCGATGACGCTGGCGCTGGCGCCGATGGTTCCGATGAGGGCGATGGTTCCAGTGAGGGCGGCGATCCCAGCAGCAGCGGCGAAGACCCGGGCAGTGACGGCGGCGATGCCGGCTCCGGCACCGGTGGCGGTGCAGAGGGCGGCACTGGTGACGGTGCAGCGGGCGATGGCGGTGCGGACGATGGAGCCGGCGCAGGTGACGATGGCGCAAGTGGAAGCAACCGAGCAGGCGGGTCCGGCGACACGGGCAGTGGCGGCAGCGACTCAGCGAACGGTGCGAACAACCCATCCGAAGGCGGAGCCGGGTCGGACCCCGGACCTGGCACCAACTCCTTCGACGGCGGCGGCGTCGAAGGTGGCGGCGCTGAAGGTCCCGGAACTGCCGACGACCCGCTTCCCGATATCGGCGCGGCGGTGACCGACTGGATCGCCTGGCTCGGCATCGGCGGGGAGCCGTCCGACGGGCAGAACGGCGGATCGGACAACCCCGGAACTGGCTCCGCCAACGGCGGTGACACAGGCTGGAGCGACGCGGACGGAAGTGACACAGGCCGGAGCAACACAGGTCGGAGCAACACAGGCGGAAGCGACACAGGCCGGAGCGACACGAGCAGCAGCGACACAGGCAGCAGCAACACAGGCGGCCGGCCCGCTGCGGGAGGCGATCCGAGCACGGGCGGCCGAGACGGCACTGGCGACGGCAGTCGTGATGGCGACAGCACCGGCACCGACACCGGCGCTGATGGCGGCAACGGCGACGGCACCACGACCGCCGACGGCGGGGAGATCGGCATCGGAGCCGAGGTGACGAGCTGGCTCGCCAAGCTCGGCGTCATCGGGATACCCGGCTTTCTGCTGATCGTCCTGATCCTGTGGCTCTGGGAGCGGTGGACCCGCGCCGAAGAGGGCTAGGGAGTCGGTCCACAGCGGCGACGACCGGTTCGACGACGGCGTCGACAGCCGTCTCGTCCCCGGCCTCTCTGGCGAGGTGCACCGTTTCCGAAGGTGCCAGCCAGGCCGGAATATGTTCGGCTGGGGACCGGTTTTGCGGGCTGTGCTGAATCGTTCAGCCTGGGTGAACTGGGGCGGGCCAGGCTGGACGAAATTCAACAGGCCTGGCACCTGCTCCACGGGTTCACCTCACCGACCGAACCACGTGCAGGACGACCCAGTCACCTGCAGAACAGCCCGGTCACGCGCGAGACGACGCAGCCGCGCGCCGGGCGGCAACAACACAGCAAGGGGACAACATGCGCATCGATCTGACCGGCAAGACCGCGCTCGTGACCGGCTCGACGCAGGGCATCGGCCGCGCGATCGCCGCCACGCTCGCCGACGCGGGCGCCCGGGTGGCGATCAACGGGCGCCGCGCGGAGGGCGTGGCGGACACGATCGGCGAGCTCCGGACGGAGTCCGCGGACCGTGAGCTGGTCGCCGCGGTCGGCGACGTCACCACCGCGTCCGGCGCCGCGGAGGTGCTCGCCGCCACCGGCGACGTCGACATCCTGGTCAACAACCTGGGCATCTTCGGCAGCATGCCGCCGCTCGAGATCGACGACGACGAGTGGCGCCGGTACTTCGACGTCAACGTGCTCGCCGCCGTCCGCCTGATCCGCTCCACGCTGCCGGGCATGACGGCGCGCGGCTGGGGGCGCGTGCTCAACATCGCGAGCGACTCCGCGATAGTCATCCCCGCCGAGATGATCCACTACGGCGTCTCCAAGACGGCGCTGCTGGGCGTCTCCCGCGGCTTCGCGAAGGAGGCCGCGGGCACCGGCGTCACGGTCAACTCCGTCATCGCCGGTCCCACGCACACCGGCGGGGTCGAGAAGTTCGTGTACGAGCTGGTGGACCCCGCCCTGCCCTGGGACGAGGCACAGCGCGAGTTCATGCGGCTGCACCGCCCGCAGTCGCTGCTCCAGCGGCTGATCGAGCCGGAGGAGATCGCGAACATGGTCGCCTACCTCAGCTCCCCGCTCGCCTCGGCGACGACGGGCGCCGCCGTCCGGGTCGACGGCGGCTACGTGGACTCGATAGTCCCCTGACCCCCTCGGGCAGCCCGGCCCGGCCCGGCGTCTCAGCCGAGGCGTTCCCGCAGCCAGCGGTGCGCCCGGCTGAGATAGGCCACCGAGACGTCGGCGCCCGCGCCGAGCGACTCGAAGGCGTGCGGGCCGCCGGAGACCACGTCGAACGTCGTGGGGACGCCGTCCGCCGTCAGCCGTTCCGCGTACGCCTTGTTCTCGTCGTGGAAGAGGTCGATGTCGCCTGTACCGATCCACGCGGGCGGGAGGCCCGTGAGGTCCGTCCGCCGGGAGGGCACGGCGTAGTCGGGCACCTCCGCGGCACCCGCGGTCCCGAGGTAGGCGCTCCAGCCGGTCCGGTTGGACCGGTTGTGCCAGACGATGTGCCGGACGGCGTCGAGCTCACGGTTCGCCGCGGTCCGGTCGTCGAGCATCGGGCAGAACAGCCACTGTGCGACCGGTTGCACGCCGCCCCGATCGTGAAGACGCTGCGCGAGCGCCGCGGCCAGCCCGCCGCCCGCGCTCTGGCCGCCGACCGCCACACGCCGGGGGTCGATCCCGCGCGCGGCCGCGTTCTGCTGCAGCCAGTCCCAGGCGTCCAGGCAGTCGTCGAGCGGCAGCGGGAACGGATGCTGGGGCGCCAGCCGGTACTCCGCCGACACGACCACCACGCCGAGCTCCTCGGCGATGGCGAAGCATCTGCGGTCGTCCATGGCCGCCGCGCCGATCACCAGGCCGCCGCCGTGGATCCACAGCAACGCAGCACCGGAGCCTCCGCCCGACGGCGTGTAGACGCGCACACCATCCGCGTCGCCGAACCGGACCTTCTCCAGCGTCGCGCCCTGCGGCGCCCTGGCATCGGGCATCAGCGGCGTCAGGCGCTGCATGAGCCGGAGCAGCAGCGGGTTGCTCACCGGCGTCGTCCGCATGAACCGGTAGGCACGCCGGAGCTCCGGGTTCACCTCGGAGAGCTTCATGTCGTCGCGCCGATCACGACAACCACAACGTCAACCACTTCGTCAGCCATGGTGCTCCCTCGCGACTATCGAGACTTCATGTCTCGTAAATGCAGACTAGCCCATAGGATCGGCACATGACAGGCACGAGGATCGGCCGGCCGCGCAGCGAGGCGACCCGGCTGGCGATCCTCGAGGCCGCCGCGGCCCTCACCACGGAGCTGGGCTACGACCACGTCACGATCGACGCGATCGCCTCGCGCGCCGGGGCCGGCAAGCAGACGATCTACCGCTGGTGGTCGGCCAAGTCGATGGTCGTCGCGGACGCCGTCATCGAGGGCCTCCTCCGGCTGCCCGCCCTGGACCTCCCCGACACCGGCGACCTCGGCGACGATCTGAAGGCGTGGTCCGCAACCTCGGCCGTCAAGATGAACGACTCGCGTTTCCTGCAGGTCGTCCGGGCGCTCGTCACCGCGGCGACCGGCCCCGAGCAGGACGCGAGCCGGCTCTACGAACACATCATGCGGCCCACCTACGAGTCCCTGGTGGCCCGGCTCAGGCAGGGGCAGGACGCCGGCCAGCTCAGCCCCGCCGTCAGCCCCGAGTCCGTGGCCGACGCCCTGCTCGGCACCCTGCTCTTCAGGACGCTCGCCCGGCTGCCCATGCCCGAGACCATGGCCGGGATCATCGACGCCCTCCTGGCTCCCACCGCCCCGCCGTCCTCCTCGTAGCAGTCCGTCGAAATATTTCGACGGAACTACCCCATCGCTCGCCCTGACCAACGGCACTGTTCTCTTCGTCGAAAACGTTGCCCATCCGCCCGGGACTGGGCTAGATTCGAAGGCGTGCCAGCGAAACATTTCGAAAGAACTGCGGGCAAACGTCCCACCCTCGCGGACGTCGCCGGGTCCGCCGCCGTCTCGATGCCGACGGTGTCCAAGGTCCTCAACGGGCACACGGACGTCGCCGTGGAGACCCGCGCACGGGTCAAGGCGGCGATCGAGGAGCTCGGCTACGTGCGCCGTGGCACGCGCGGACCGCTGGCGCAGCGCAGCATCGAGGTGATGGCGGACCAGCTCACCACCCCGTACGCGATGGAGGTGCTGCGCGGGGTGACCGACGCCGCCGAGACGGCCGACGCCGACATCGTGGTCAGCCGCTTTCACCGGGCGGCACCCGACGCCGGCTGGCTGGCGCCGGGCGACTGGGCTCGCCGTCTGTCGGGCGCCGGCCGTACCGGGGCGATCATCCTCACGGCGGACCTCAGCCCCGAGCACGTCTCCGGGCTGAGCCAGGAGCACCTGCCCGTCGTCGTCATCGACCCGCTCGACCTGACGAACCCGGACGTCCCGAGCGTCGGCTCGACGAACTTCACCGGCGGCATGTCGGCCACGGAGCACCTGCTCGGCCTCGGCCACCGGCGGATCGCCGCGCTCGGCGGGCGCCCGCAGTCGGTCGCGGCGACCGCGCGCGTCCACGGGTTCCGGGCCGCGCTCGCCTCGGCGAACGTCCCCGTCGACGAGGAGCTCGTGGAGTTCACGGGCTTCGACTACGACTCCGGCTTCGCGGTCGCCGACCGCTGGTTCCGGTCCGGCCTCCGGCCGACCGCGGTCTTCGCCGCCAGCGACACCCAGGCCATGGGGGTGCTGGCGGCGGCGCGCCGGCACGGGCTCGACGTGCCGCGCGACCTGAGCGTCGTCGGCTACGACGACACCTACCTCGCGGCATGGTCCACACCACCGCTCACTGCCGTCCGGCAGCCGCTGTGGGAGATGGGGCGCGTCGCGCTGGACAGCGTCCTGGCTCTGGCGGGCGGCCAGGAGCCGGTCTCGCGCCACATCGAGCTCGCGACCGAGCTGGTGGTCCGCGGGTCCACCAGCCCGCCCGCCGAGCAGTAACCACTTCACCAACGAGGGCACGACCCGGCTCAACGGAGACCGGCGTGCCCAGGACGGAGGTCAGAGTTGACCACGGAACAGACCACCACGGCTGACCGGACGGCGTCCGGCGGCACCGAGCAGCCGGCCGGGCGCCTCCTGGCGGCCGACTGGCCGATCGCGGCCAGCACCCTGCCGTTCCCCGCGGTGACGCCGGACGGCCCCGCCCAGGACGACCCCGCGGTGTGGCACGAGGTGCTCACCGACATCGCCGACGCCGGGTTCGACCACGTCGACCTGACGGACTCCTGGCTGCGGCCGGGCGACCTGGACGGGCCGTCGCTGGACCGGCTCGCCGGCACGGCGCGGGACCTCGGCCTCGGCCTGGCCTCGGTCTCGGCGATCCGGCGCAGCGTCATCGACGCCAAGGACGGCGCGGCGAACCTCGCCTACAGCCACCGCACGATCGACGCGGCGGCCGCGCTGGGCATCGGCGTCGTCTCGGTCGGCCTGCACCAGGCGCTGACCGCGCAGCAGAAGGAACAGCTGTGGTTCTGGACCGCCCCCGGGCACCACGACGACCCGGACGACCGGCCCCTGGCCGTGTCCCGCTTCCAGGAGCTGGGCCGGCACGCCGCCGAGGTGGGTGTGCTGCTGTCCCTGGAGATGTACGAGGACACGTTCCTGGGTACCGCCGACTCCGCCGTCCGGCTGGTCGAGGACATCGGCCTGCCGGAGGTGGGCCTCAACCCGGACATCGCCAACCTGGTCCGCCTCCACCGGCCGGTCGAGCCGTGGCAGGAGCTGGTCGAGAAGACCCTGCCGTACACGAACTTCTGGCACGTCAAGAACTACTCGCGCGACGAGGACCTGGAGCGCGACGCCTACTTCTCCGTCCCCGCGCCCATGCAGTTCGGCCTGATCGACTACCGGTCCGCGTTCCGGACGGCGCTCGCCAACGGGTTCCAGGGCGTGATCTGCACGGAGAACTACGGCGGCGACGGGCTCAGCGTGTGCGCGGCCAACCGCGACTACCTGCGCCGGCACGTGCTGCCCAAGCGGCACGGCTACGCGCTCGGCACCAGCCGGGTGCGCCAGCCCGACCTGACCGGAGCGGCCCGATGACGCGGGTGCTCGACACGGCGGAGGGCTTCGTCCAGGACGCCCTGGCCGGGTTCGCCGCCGTGCACGGCGACCTGGTCCGCAGGGTGGACGGCGGTGTGGTGCGCGCCGACCCCCTCGCAGACGGCCACGTCGCGGTCGTGGTGGGCGGCGGTTCGGGGCACTACCCGGCGTTCGCCGGCGTGGTCGGCGCGGGACTGGCCGCGGGCGCCGTCTGCGGCAACATCTTCACGTCGCCGTCCGCGGGGCAGGCCTACCGGGTGGCCCGCGGGGCCGACGCCGGCGGCGGCGTGCTGTTCAGCTACGGCAACTACGCGGGCGACGTCCTGCACTTCGGCGCGGCGCAGGAGCGGCTGCGCGCCGAGGGGATCGACACGCGCACCCTCCTGGTGACGGACGACATCGCGAGCGCCCCGGCCGACCGGATCGCCGACCGGCGTGGCATCGCGGGTGACTTCGTGGTGTTCAAGGTCGCCGGCGCGGCCGCCGAGCGTGGGGACTCGCTCGACGAGGTGGAGCGGCTCGCGATCGCGGCGAACCACCGCACGCGGACCCTGGGGGTGGCGTTCGGCGGGTGCACCTTCCCCGGGGCCGACGGCCCGCTGTTCACGGTGCCCGAGGGCATGATGTCGGTGGGGCTGGGCATCCACGGCGAGCCGGGGATCCGGGACGTGCCGATGGGCTCGGCCGCCGAGATCGCCGAGATCCTGGTCTCCGAGCTGCTGGCGGACGTGCCGGAGGACCGCGGCGACCGGGTCGCCGTCCTGGTCAACGGGCTGGGCACCGTCAAGTACGAGGAGCTCTTCGTGCTCTACGGCCAGGTGGCCGCGCGGCTCGGGGACGTGGGCCTGACCGTCGTCGAGCCGGAGTGCGGCGAGCTGGTGACGAGCCTGGACATGGCCGGCGTGTCGGTGACGCTGTTCTGGCTCACCGAGAAGCTCGAGGAGCTCTGGCGGGCTCCCGCGTACACGCCCGCGTACCGCAAGGGGCGGGTCGAACAGAACTCCCCCAACAGGTCGGACGACGGCGCCCGCGCCGCCGCGAGCCCCGGCCCGGCGTCGTCCGGCTCCGAGCCGGTCAGGACCGCCTCACCGGCGTCGGTCGCGCGGGCCGACCGCGCGCTGGTCCTGCTGGCGGCGACGCAGGCGACGCTCCACGAGCACGAGGACGAGCTGGGCCGCATCGACGCGATAGCGGGCGACGGCGACCACGGCGTCGGCATGCGCCGCGGGATCGACGCCGCGCTCGACGCGGCGACCGTGGCCCGGGACTCCGGCCTGAGCGCCGTCCTACGAGCGGCCGGCGAGGGCTGGAGCGAGATCGCCGGTGGCACGTCGGGCGCACTGTGGGGCGCCGCGCTGACCTCGATCGCGCCCGCGCTCGACCAGGACGACGTGGACGCCACCCAGGTAGCGGCCGCCGCACGCGCCGCCCTGGACACGGTGGTGCGCCTGGGCCGGGCGAAGGTCGGCGACAAGACCATGGTCGACGCGCTCGTGCCGTACGTCGAGCGGCTGGAGGCCGCTGCCGCCGACGGCCTGCCGCTGGCCGATGCGCTCGCCGCTGCGGCCGAGGACGCCACGGCGGCCGCTCGGGCGACGTCCGAGCTGCGGCCCGCGCTCGGCCGGGCCCGGCCGCTCGCCGAACGAAGCCTCGGCCATCCCGACGCGGGCGCCACCTCGTTGGCGCTCGTGCTGACCGCCATCACCCAGACCAGCGTCACCCCGACCAGCATCACCCAGACCCACATCGCCCGGACAGAAGGACGTACCTCATGACCGACCGGTTGCGCCTCGTCGTCGGCAGCGACGACGCAGGCCTCGAGTACAAGGACGCGCTGAAGGCGCAGCTCCTGGCCGACCCGCGGGTCGAGTCGGTGACCGACGTCGGGGTGAGCGGCGAGGAGCACACGGACTACCCGCACGTCGCGGTCGACGCCGCCCGCCGGGTCGCCGCGGGTGAGGCCGACCGGGCCCTGCTGTTCTGCGGCACGGGCCTCGGCGTCGCCATCGCGGCGAACAAGGTGCCGGGCATCCGCGCGGTGACCGCGCACGACAGCTACTCGGTGGAACGTGCCGTGCTGAGCAACAACGCCCAGGTGCTGACCATGGGGCAGCGCGTCATCGGGCTGGAGCTCGCCAAGCGGCTGGTCGCCGAGTGGCTCGGCTACCGGTTCGACGAGGCCTCGCCGTCGGCCCGGAAGGTGGCGTCCATCGGAACGTACGAGGAGGAGAACGCATGAGCGAGCACATCGCTATCGTCGGGTCGGGGTACATGGGGGGCGGGATCGGGCAGGTGCTCGCGCTGGCGGGCAACGAGGTGCGGCTCGCGGACGTCTCGGCGGAGGTGGCGGCCGGGAACCTGGAGCGGATCCTGAAGGAGACCGCGGAGTTCGAGGCGGAGGGGCTGTTCCCCGAGGGCGCCACGGAGACGGTCCGGGCCCGGCTGAGCGCCGCGGCGTCCGTCGAGGAGGCGGTCGAGGGCGCCCGGTTCGTCGAGGAGGCGGTGCCGGAGATCCTGGAGCTCAAGCACGCGACGCTCGCCCGGATCAGCGCGGCCAACCCGACGGCGATCATCGGCAGCAACACGTCGACGATCTCGATCACGCAGCTCGCCGAGCAGGTCAGCGCGCCCGAGCGCTTCCTGGGCGTGCACTTCAGCAACCCGGCGCCGTTCATCCCCGGCGTCGAGCTGATCCCGCACGCCGGGACCGACGAAGCGGTGCTCGAACCGGTCGAGGCGCTGCTGGCGCAGGTCGGCAAGCGCAGCGCGCGGCTGACGGACGCCACCGGGTTCGTGCTCAACCGCCTGCAGTACGCCCTGTTCCACGAGGCGACCAAGCTCGTGGACGAGGGCGTCGCCTCGGTGGAGGACATCGACATGATCGCCCGGACCACGTTCGGCTTCCGGCTCCCGTTCTTCGGGCCGTTCGCGATCGCCGACATGGCCGGGCTCGACGTGTACGCGTTCTGCTACCGCTCGCTGCAGACGACGTTCCCCGAGCGGTTCGCGACGCCGCCGATCCTCCAGGAACGGGTCGACTCGGGACACCTGGGCACCAAGAGCGGCGGCGGCTTCCGGGAGATCGACCCGGCCCGGACGGCGGAGCTGGTGGCCTACCGCAACAAGGCCTACGCCCGCATGCAGGGCTTGTTGGACGACCTGGGCCCCTCCCCCCTCGACGACTGACCGTTGAGTGCTGGGTATTTGCCCTTTCTCACGCCCCAGAAGGGCAAATACCCAGCACTCAACGATCTCGGGCGGGCTACTTGCTGGCCGTGGCCTGGAGGTGGTGGTCGGCGCGGTCTTCCCAGAACGTGGCGTTCTCGATGCCGAGCCGGCGCGGGTCGAACTGCGGGTCCAGGCCGCGCTTCTTCTGCTCGCGGTAGTCCTTGAGCGCCTTCAGGGCGGGGCCCTGGAGGAACAGGATGCCGACGATGTTCAGCCAGGCCATCGAGCCCACACCGATGTCGCCGAGACCCCACGCCGCACCGGCGGTGGTCACGGCGCCGTAGGCCACCGAGACCAGCACCAGAGCCTGCAGCACCCGCAGCAGGCCCCGCGCCACGAGACGGTTCTTCATCTTGCGGGTGAGGTAGGTCAGGTTCGTCTCGGCCATGTAGTAGTACGCGACGATCGTGGTGAACACGAAGAACGCGAGCACGATGGCGATGAACGACGGGCCGGCGCCCGGGAACACCGAGTCCAGGCCCTGCTGCACGAAGCCCGGTCCGGGCTCGACGTCGACGCTCAGGCCGCCGTGGCCCTCGTGGATCGTCTCGCTCGGCCAGGTCTCCCCGGCGAAGGTGTTGAACATGCCGGTCGAGATGATGATGAACGCGGTCGCCGAGCAGACGAACAGGGTGTCGACGTACACCGCGAAGGACTGCGCGAAACCCTGCTTGGCGGGGTGCGAGACCTCGGCGGCGGCAGCGGCGTGCGGGCCGGTGCCCTGGCCGGCCTCGTTGGAGTAGATGCCGCGCTGCACGCCCCACCTCACGGCGAGGCCGAGGATCGCTCCGAACACCGGCTGGACGCCGAAGGCGCTGCCGAAGATCAGCTCGAACACGCGGGGGATCTCGCTGAAGTTCATGAAGAACACGACGGCGGCGATGAGGATATAGAGCAGGGCCATGGTGGGGACCACGATCACGGCGAAGTGCGCGATGCGCTTGACGCCACCGATGACGATGAACGCCAGCAGGATCACCAGGCCGACGGCGGTGACCCAGGTGGGCACGCCCCACGCGTTGTTCATGGCCGAGGCCATGCCGTTGGCCTGGACGCCCGGCAGGAAGAAGCTCATCGCGAGGATGGTGACGGCCGCGAAGACGATCCCGTAGGTCAGCGACAGACCACGGGCCTTGTGCTTGTACGCCTTCTCGAAGTAGTACGCCGGGCCCCCGCGGTACTCACCGGTGTCCGGGTCCTTCTCCTTGTAGATCTGGCCGAGGGTGCACTCGATGAACGAGGTCGCGGCGCCGAGGAACGCCGACGTCCACATCCAGAACACCGCGCCGGGACCGCCGAAGGCGATCGCCGTCGCGACACCGCCGATGTTGCCCATCCCCACGCGACCCGCGAGCGACATCATCAGCGACTGGAACGAGGAGGTGCCGTTCTCCGACTTCTCGCCCCTCTTGAGCTGGCTGAGCATGTCGGGGATGTGCCGGACCTGGAGGAACCCGGTGCGGAGGGAGAAGTACAGACCGGCGAGGAGGCAGAGGGCGATCAGCGGGATCGACCAGATCAGCTCGTTGGCGGCGACTATGCGGTCAGCAAAGCTCATACGTGCTCCAGGGTAGGAGGATTCGGACAAACGCGCGGGTGAAAAGTCCTCCGCCCGCGGGCGGCACACTAACCTGCGTGCGCGCTCCTCCACGAACGCGCGCGCACGAACATGCGTGCGCCACGCGCACCACCGCGCACCGGACCGCCGAAAGAAAGGTGAAAGTGGCGGTGAACTTCTCACCGCAAATCGGCGGATCGGGTGATGGACGTGCGTCGCGGGCCGCGGCTCGCAGGTTCAGCGCTTACGGTCATCTCATCCCGCCCGACCGCCCGCAGGCCACCGCCCCCGAAGGAGCCCCGTGCAGCTGTTCGACCTGGTGCTTCTCGTGGTGCTGTTCCTGGCCCTCATGGCGGGTCTGAGCCGTGGCCTCCTGGCCACGCTCGGCGGCCTGATCGGCCTCATCGTCGGCGGCGTCGCCGCCTTCTGGGCGGTCCCCGCCGTCAACGACCTGCTGCCCACGTCCGAGTGGCGCGGGCCGGTCTCCGTCGCCGTGGCCATCCTGCTGCCGCTGTTCTGCGCGTCCGTCGGGGCGGGGATGGGCCGGAGCCTGCGCCAGGGCGTGGACCGCACGTCGCTCCGCCCGCTCGAACGGCTGCTGGGCGGGGTTGCGAACGTGGGCGTCGTCGCCCTCGCGCTCTCGTTCGTCGGCAACGCGGTGAGCGCCACCGGCGCGCCCGGCGTCGCCTCGGCGGTCTCGTCGTCCACCGTCCTGCGCACCATCGACGAGCTGACGCCGCCCGCCGTGGGCCGGCCGCTCGCCGAGATGCGCTCCATCGTGCTCGACGACGGCCTGCCCCGCCTGAACATCCTGATGGTGCCGCGCGACACGCCCGTGGTGCCCGCCGTCGACCTCGACAACGCCGAGCTGGAGGCCTCCGCGCAGTCGGTCGCCCGGATCTCGGGCATCGCGTACGCGTGCGGGAAGAGCTCGACCGGGTCGGGCTTCGTCGTGGCGCCCGACCGCCTGGTGACCAACGCCCACGTCGTCGCGGGCGTGGACCTTCCGGTCGTCGAGCTGCCCGGCGGCGAGGTCCGGGAGGGCCGGGTCGTCTACTACGACCCCGTCGACGACCTCGCGGTGATCGCCGTCAACGGGCTGGCCGCCGACCCGCTCGACATCGCGCCGACCCTCTCGGTGGGCGACCGCGCCGTCGTCCAGGGGTATCCCTACGGCGGCCCGTTCACCTCGGGCAGCGCCGGGGTGCTCAGCGTCAGCACCACCCGCGTGCCGGACTCGTACGGGCGCGGCGCGAACGACCGCGAGGTCTACTCCCTGGCCGCCGAGGTACGCCCCGGCAACTCGGGAGGCCCGCTCCTGACCACCGGCGGCGACGTGGCCGGCGTCATCTTCGCGCGCGACGTCTCCGAGGAGAACATCGGCTACGCGATGACGAGCGCCGAGCTGCTCCCGGTCGCCGACCGGGCCACCGAGCTGGACACCGCGGTGTCGACGGGGCAGTGCGCGAGCTGACCGCCTGAACGGCGGCCGCTGAGGAGAGTACGACCGCGCCGGCTCAGGCCGTCGCCCGGTAGACGAACCCGGCGAGCGGCGCGTGCACCTGCCAGCCCAGCGCCTCGTACAGGGCACGCCCCTCGGCGCTCGCGCCGAGCACACCCGTCGAGGCACCTCGTGCCACGGCGTCGTTCGCCAGCGTGCGCATCACCAGGCTGCCCAGGCCGCGGCGCTGGTGAGCGGGATCGGTCTCCACCTGGTCGACGACGGCGCTCTCGCCGGTCACCGCGATCTGTCCGCGGGCGGCGACCGCGCCGTCGGTGGAGAGCACGCGGACGAAGGTCACGCCCGCGCTGCTCTCGGAGGTGAGCGTGTACCCGTCCGGGGCGCGCACCTCCGCCGGACGCAGCTCCGTGGCCATGAGAAAGGTCGGCGGCCCGGACGTCCAGCCCGGCGGGAGCCAGGACGTGACGAGCTCCGGCGCGACGAACGCCTTGAGCCACGTGTTCGGCACCGTGACCGATCCGGCGACCTTGCGGACGGCGGGCTCGACGGCGGCCTCGTCGGCGTCGAGCAGCACGTGCCGTGCCACGTGGTGCGGCAGGCCGACGTCGATAAAGAAACCCTCCGCCTGCTCGACGGGCGGTTCGGTCCCCCGCGAGACCGCCCAGCCGAGCACCCATTGGCGTGCGAGCCGCGTCACCATCACTCCCCTTGCGCCCAGTGTGCGTCCGGTGCCGACCTGACCGGCGGCAGCCTGATGCTACCGAGCGGTCGAGCGGTCGCCGTCCAGCATCTCCCCGAGCCGCCCGGCATCGACGTTCGCGCCGAAGGCCGGCGTGCCGGGCTCCATGCGGACCCCCTCGGCGAGCTTTCCGACGACCACCGGGTCGAAGCCGAGCGCGTCGACGATCTCTGCCACCGCCGCGACGTCGGCCTGGTCGTCGCCGGCGATCCCTATCGCCTTGCGGCCGGGCGCGCCGGCCGGCCGGGCTCCGTCCTCGAGGTCGTGATAGCCCATGTGGTTGAACGCCTTGACGACGCGCGTGCCCGGGAGCGCGGCCTGGACGAGCTCGCTCGTGGACTCCCCCGCCGGCAGGATCCCGTCGCGGGGCCCGTCGATCTCCCACCAGTGGTTCATCGAGTCGACGACGAGCTTGCCCTCCAGCGCAGCGGCCGGGATCGACCGGTACTTGCCGAGCGGCAGGGCGAGGACGACGGCGTCCGCCTCGCGGGCCGCCGTCTCCCCGTCGACCGCGCGGGCCCCCGGAGCGAGGACCTCCACGGTGAGCGCGATCCGGGCCGGGTCGCCGGAGCCCGCCACGAGCACGCGGTATCCGGCGGCGACGGCGAGGCGGGCCAGCACGGTGCCGACCTTGCCGGCGCCGAGGATCCCGAGGGTGCGCACGGGAGCCGCCGCCATCACGCGACCTCGACCTTCGCCGGCTGCTCGGCGAGCAGCTCGCGGACCATCGGGATGACCTGCGTGCCGTAGAGCTCTACGGCGCGGAGCCGGTCGCTCGCGCGCACCGTGCCCGCCGAGGAGTAGATGAGGTCGAACCGGCCGACGTCGAGGGCGCCGATGGCGCGGGCCATCTTGCGGGCGACGGTCTCGGGCGAGCCCACGTAGAGCGAGCCCTCGGCGACGTCCGCCTCGAACTCCTCGCGGCGCAGGGGCGGCCAGCCGCGCAGGGCGCCGATGCGGTCGCGGATCACCTTGTACCCCGGGTAGAACAGCTCCATCGCCTTCTCGTCCGTCTCGGCGACGAAGCCCGGCGAGTGCATGCCCACGGGGTAGGCGGTGGTGCCGAGCTCCCTGGTCGCCCGGCGGTAGAGGTCGACGTACGGCACGAACCGCTCGGGCGCGCCGCCGATGATCGCGAGCATCAGCCGCAGCCCGTACTGGGCGGTGCGGATCACCGACTGCGGCGAGCCGCCCACGCCGACCCAGGTGGTCAGGCGGCCCGAGTCCGTCTTGGGGAAGACGTCGGCGTTCTCCAGCGAGGGCCGCAGCTTGCCCTCCCAGGTGACCGGCTTCTCGTCGAGGAGCTTCACGAACAGGTCGATCTTCTCCTCGAACAGCTGGTCGTAGTCGCGCAGGTCGTAGCCGAACAGCGGGAACGACTCGGTGAACGAGCCGCGTCCGAGGATGACCTCGGCCCGGCCGTTGGACAGCGCGTCGACGGTCGCGAACCGCTGGAAGACCCGCACCGGGTCGTCGGAGCTCAGGACGGTCACGCCCGAGGCGAGCTTGATCTTCGAGGTAGCGGTCGCGATGCCGGCCAGCACCGTCTCCGGCGTGGAGATCGCGAACTCGGGCCGGTGGTGCTCGCCGACGGCGATCACGTCGATCCCGATCTGGTCCGCGAGCACCGCCTCCTCGACGGTGCTGCGGATGGCCGCGCCGTGGGACATGACCTCGCCGCGGTCGTTCCGCGGCAGGTCGCCGAAAGTGTCGATGCCGAACTCGATCTCGATGTCGCCCATAAGGACTCCTCCACGACTGCCCTGCACATTTGATTGACGTGTCAATCATGTACCCGATATGGTTGACACGTCAATCACTGGAGGTCACCGTGACGCAGGACACGCCGCTCCGCCCGGGCCGGGCCGGCACCCGGCAGTCGCCGACGGCGGACGAGCTGCGCATCTGGCGCGGGTTCATCGAGACCGCGCAGGCGCTGAACACGCGGCTGAGCAGCCGTCTGCACGAGGAGTCGGCGCTGTCGCCCGGCGACTACGCGGTGCTGCTCGCCCTGAGCGAGGCGGACGGGCGCCGGCTGCGCTCCTCCGAGCTCGCGGACGCCGTCGGCTGGGAGCGCAGCAGGCTGTCCCATCACATCCGGCGCATGGAGGGGCGCGGCCTCATCCGCCGCGACGACTGCGCCGTCGACTACCGCGGCGCCGAGGTGGTGCTCACCGACGAGGGCGCACGCGCCTTCCGGAGCGCGTCGGTCCCGCACCTGCGCGCGGTCCGCGAGTTGTTCGTGGACGCCCTGACCCCGGCCCAGCTGACCCAGGTCGAGGAGCTGACGGCAGCCCTCCGAACCGCCCTCCGTTGAGTGCTGGATATTTGTCGAGTTCCGGCTCGCGCGGGGACAAATACCCAGCACTCAACGACGTGGCGGGGTCAGGACCCCGCCAGGGCGACCGCCAGCTCCTCCAGGAGGTCGTAGCCCTCCTGCATGCCGCCCTCCATGCCCGAGTCGACGATCAGGTCGCGCAGCTCCTTGCTGGAGGTGACCGTGCGGACCGTGAGCGTGGTGCGCCCGTCCCGCTCGACGAGCGTGTAGTGGTTCAGGGTGGGCTCCGAGTCGCCGTCCGGCGCCCCCTCGTAGACCTCCGTCTGCACCATGCCCGCCGGCGCGTCGATCTCGCGGAACTCGCCGTGGAAGCCCACCTCGAACCCGCCGTCGGCCGTCATGACGTACCGCCACGTGCCGCCGACCCGGAGGTCGACCGACGCGCTCGTCACGGTCCCGCGCTGCCCGGCCCACCAGCGCTTGATCAGGTCGGGCTCGGTGAGCACCTTCCACACGAGGTGGCGCGGTGCGTTGAACTCCCGGGTGACCAGGATCTCGGTGTCGCTGGGCAGCGTCAGGACCGCGCTGCCCTTGGTGGTGGTTGCCATGTCAATCTCCTCTTCCCGTTTCATTTTCGGTTGCCGTTGCTGACTCAGATGACTCGGATGCGTCGGACGTCGTTCGGGTGAGCTCGTCGAGGACGTCGTCGATCAGGTCGAACCGCTCGTTCCAGAGCCGCTCGTACCCGACCACCCAGTCGTGGACCGCGCGCAGCGGCGCGGCGTTCACGCGGTACAGGCGCCGGCGCCCGTCGTCGCGCACGTCCACCAGCCCCACCTCCCTCAGGACCCGCAGGTGCTTGGACACCTGCGGCTGGGCGAGCCCGAGCAGCTCGGTCAGGTCGCCCACCGCGAGCTCGCCGCCGGCCAGGGCGTCGAGGATCTCGCGGCGGCGCGGCTCGGCCACCGCGTTGAACGCGTCGGTTGTGGTCGCTGCTCGTGCCATGGCTCAAACATATACCCATATCGGCATGCGTCAAGACGCGGAGTGTCCCCGACCCCGGGTAGCGTGAGGGGCATGACGACGACCTCGGAGAATTCGCAGTACCTGCGCCTGCTGGGCGAGCAGGTGGGCCACGAGCTGGCCGCGCACCTGCAGTACGTGGCGATCGCTGTCTGGTTCGACAGCCACGACCTGCCGCAGCTGGCCGCGCACTTCTACCGGCAGGCGCTCGAGGAGCGCAACCACGGGATGATGATCGTGCAGTACCACCTGGACCGCGGCCTGCCCGTGCAGATCCCCGGGACCCCCGCGGTGCGCAACGACTTCGCCGACGTGATCGAGCCGCTCCAGCTCGCGCTGGACCAGGAGCAGCAGGTCACGCGGCAGATCGAGGCGATCTTCCGCGCGGCGCGCGAGGAGGGCGACGCCCTGGGCGAGCAGTTCCTCATGTGGTTCCTCGAGGAGCAGGTCGAGGAGGTCGCATCGGCGACCACTCTCGTCACCGTCGCCAAGCGCGCCGGCGACAACCTGTTCGACCTGGAGAACTACGTGGCGCGCGAGACGATCGGCGACGCGGGCGAGTCCGCCGCCGCCCCGAAGGCCGCGGGCGGATCCCTCTGACCACCTCCCGTTGAGTGCTGGATATTTGCCCCCTTTCTTGCTCGGGAAGGGCAAATACCCAGCACTCAACGGTCCGGGGTCGAGCGGGCGTAGCGGGCGGCCAGACGGCGGAGGTGGGTGACGAGCTCCGGCGGGCCCGTCACCTCGAAGTCCGCGTCCAGCAGTCCCAGGTGCGCGCCGAGCGTCTCCACGGTGTCGGCGCCGGTGTCCAGCACGCACGTGTGCTCGTCGACGCGTTCGACGACGCCGACCGCCGGGCTGATCCGTTCGCCCACCACCTCGGCAGGGGCGTGCACGGTGACGCGCGCCCGGTAGCGCCACGCGGCGGCGGAGACCCGGCTCGACACGTACGCCGCGACGTCGTCGGGCAGCTCGCGTGGAGCGAACCGCGGGCCGGTAGGGATGCGCGGCCGCATCCGGTCGACGCGGAAGGTCCGCCAGTCCTCCCGGTCCAGGTCCCACGCGAAGAGGTACCAGCGGCGGCCCCAGCTGACCAGCCGGTACGGCTCGACGGCGCGCACGGTGTCCGCGCCGGAGTGGTCCGCGTAGTCGAACCGGAGCCGTTCGCGGTCGCGGCAGACGGCGGCGAGCCCTGTCAGGATCTCCGTGTCGACGGACGGTCCCGCGTCGTCGCGAGGCACCGGCACCGTAAAGGTCTGCAGCGCGCTGACCCGGCGGCGCAGCCGGGACGGCAGCACCTGCTCCAGCTTGGCCAGCGCTCGGAGCGACGCCTCCTCGATCCCCGCGATGGCGCCGCCCGTCGCCGTCCGGAGCCCGACGGTGACCGCTACCGCCTCGTCGTCGTCGAGCAGCAGCGGCGGCAGGTCCGCACCGGCGCCGAGGCGGTAGCCGCCGACGTTCCCGCGGGTGGCCGCGACCGGGTAGCCGAGGTCGCGCAGGCGCTGGACGTCGGTGCGTACGGTCCGCCCGCTCACCCCGAGCCGCTGGGCCAGCTCGGTACCGGTCCAGTCGCGCGGGAGCTGGAGGAGCGAGAGCAGGCGCAGGAGCCGCGCCGAGGTTTCCAACATGGCCCAAGATTCGCACGCTATGAGGAAGCAGGTCTTCCTAATGGGCCGTCAGAGTGGAGACATGGACACCAACGAGCGCGACATCAACGAGCAGGCCATCCACCCGTTCCGCATCGACATCCCCCAGGCCGACCTCGACGACCTCGACCAGCGCCTCTCCCGCGTGCGCTGGACCAACGAGCTGCCGGACGCCGGAGGCGACTACGGCGTCCCGCTCGACTACCTGCAGGGCCTCGTCCGGCGCTGGCGCGAGGAGTACGACTGGCGCGCCTGGGAGGCGCGGCTCAACGGGTACCCGCAGTTCACCACGACCATCGACGGGCAGAACGTGCACTTCATGCACGTCCGCTCCCCCGAGCCGGACGCGACTCCCCTGCTGCTCACGCACGGCTGGCCGACGACGGTCGTCGAGTACCTGGACGTGGTCGACCGCCTCAGCGACCCGCGGGCCCACGGCGGTGACCCGGCGGACGCGTTCCACCTGGTGATCCCGTCGGTGCCGGGCTTCGGCTTCTCGGGCCACACCACCGACAAGGGCTGGAACCGGTACCGGATCGCCAAGGCGTGGGCCGAGCTGATGCGCCGCCTCGGGTACGAGCGGTACGGCGCGCACGGCAACGACGGCGGCTCCCTCATCTCGCCGGAGGTCGGGCGCCACGACCCCGAGCACGTGCTCGGGGTGCACGTGACCCAGATCTTCTCGTTCCCGTCCGGCGATCCCGCCGAGCTGGAGGGCCTGTCACCGGAGGACCAGAAGAACGTCGAGTTCCTGGCGTGGTGGCTGGAGAACGGCGGCGCGTACGACAAGCTGCAGTCGACCGCCCCGCAGACGCTCTCGCACGCGCTGGCGGACTCGCCGGTGGGGCAGCTCGGCTGGAACGCGCAGCTGCTCGGCCCGAACCTCGACCCGGACTACGTGCTCACGAACACGATGATCTACTGGCTCACGAACACGGCGGCGTCGTCGGCGCGTCTCTACTACGAGGACTTCCACGCCACGGACAAGCCGTCCGAGCCGACCACCGTGCCGATCGGGCTGGCCAACTTCGCCTGGGACTTCCACTCGATCCGCGCGTTCGCGGAGCGGGACCACAAGAACATCGTGTCGTGGAACGTCTACGACACGGGCTCCCACTTCGCGGCGCACGACGCACCGGACCTGCTGATCGACGACATCCGCGGGTTCTTCCGCCGACTGCGCTGAGCGCGGCCGGTCACCACCGGTCAGTCACCACCGAGCCAGGAGCTTCCGCATGGCGGCCACCTCGCCCGGGATCGGACGGCGGTGGCGGAGCGCCGCCGGTGCCTCCCGCAGGCCCCGGACCACGCCGGACCGGTGGTCCGGGCCCTGCGCCGCGACGTGCCGGATCCGGCCGACGGCGTCGCGCCACGGCAGCCGCATGAGCGCCGTGAGCGTCGCCGCCCGGGCCATCCCGTGCTGCCGCTTGCCCGGCGGCTGCCGGCTCGGCGACGGGTGGTGGTGCACCACCACGTCCCTGACGTACGACATCGCCCAGCCGCCGGCCGCGAGGTCGAGCGCCAGCCGTTCCTCCTCGCCGGGGAACCGCACGACCGTGTCGAACCCGCCCGAGGAGAGGAACGCGCTGCGGCGCACCATCGCGGCGCAGGCGACGAACCCCAGCAGCGGCTCCCCGGGTGTGGCGCCGACACGCGGCAGGGGCGACGCCGCCATCAGCTCGCTGACCGGGTCGACGCGCTCCTCCGGGCCCACGAGGATCTTGGCGCAGACGAGGCCGAGCCGTGGGTGCTCGGCGAGCGCGTCCGCCGCCGCCCGCAGCGCGCCGGGCGCCCACCACGAGTCGTCGTCGGCGAACGCCACGAACTGCGTGGTCGCTGCCCGTACCCCGACGGTCCGGGCCGCGGCCCCGAGGTTCCGGGGCAGCCGGATCACCGTGACGTTCGGGTGCGCTGCCGCGACGGCGTCGGCGCTGCCGTCCGCGGAGCCGTTGTCCACCAGGATCACCGGCGCCCGGTGGCGGGGCAGGGAGGCGAGCAGGTCGCTGCGCCGGTTCCGGCTCGCGACCACGATGGTGACACGATCGTCCTCGGCTTCCACCGTGGTCCTCTCAGCGCTTCGACTCGTCGGGCACCACCAGCCTGGGCACGGGTCCGCCCAGCCGCATCTGGGACGACGGCGGGGGCGTCGGCCGGGAATCGACGAGACATCGCCGAAGCGTCGGCATGGCATCGGCATGGCGTGAGCCGGGCGCAGGGCCTGCGGAGATAGCGTCGGGCATCGTGCCCGAGTTGCGGGACGCCCGACTCGTGGAACTCTTGCCGAGCGGGTCGGAACACCAGGCAGTCGGCACACCGGGTTGAATCACCAGGCCGAGTCACCAGGTCGGAACACCAGGCATCGAGAGGGACAGGTTCGCATGACGACCACGGGCGATCCTCGGGTCGACGAGCTGCGCGCGGAGCCGGGCGCCGCACCGGTCGGCAGGCCGGTCACCAAGCCGGCCGCCGCCCAGCCGACCGCCGTCGCCCAGCTCCGCTCCGCGCTCGCCGACCTGTCCGACCCCGCCAATCAGGCCGACACCGTCGAGGTTCCCGGACGGTCCGCCGCCACCCGCGCCAGGAACGCACGCCGGCCCGAGTGCCGCGTCGCCCGCGCCGCCCTGCACGACTACCTCCACGGACGCCTCGCGCCCAGCCGGCGTCACCGTGTCGAGCTCCACCTGGACGGCTGCGCCGGCTGCACGCGTGCGTTCATCGACGTCCGCCAGGTCTCCTGGACGCTGCGCGGACTCAGGCGACGGCTGGTCGCCGACGGCCACCGGGGCGGGCGGCACCGCGCGCCGCGGGCCGGCGTCGACACACAGGACTGAGCCGACGCAGCTTCGCAGGGTCGACAACGACCGGGCCCGCAGGGCTCACCCGGCGTTCTTGCCCTCTGCCGGGATGAGCCGCCACGCGACCAGGGCGGCGACCGCGGTCAGCACGGCCGCCACCACGCACGCGACCTGCAGGGAGGCGACGAACGCCTCCCTGGCCGCGTCGAGGACGTCCGCCCGGTCGCCCGCGACCGCTACTGCCGAGGCGAGCGAGTCGCTCGCCTGCGCCCGGTCATCTGCCGTCAGGTCGGCGGGCAGCGCGACGCGCGCCTGGTAGCCGAGCGTGACGAGCGAGCCCAGGACCGCGACGCCCAGCGCGACCCCGAGCTCGTAGGCGGTCTCGGAGATCGCCGAGGCCCCGCCCGCCTTCGCGGGCGGCACCGCGGAGACGACGGCGTCGGTGGTCAGGGTCATCGCCAGACCGACCCCCAGGCCGGCGGGCACGAGGGCGAGCGCGAGCCACGCGTAGTGGTCCGCGCCCTCGGCCACCGCGATCGCGACCATGCCGAGCGCCGTGACCCCGAGGCCGAGGGCGATGGCGGGGCCCCGGCCGAACCGCGTGATGGACCAGCCCACCACCACGACCACGACGATGGACGCGATGGTGGCCGGCAGCTCGGCGATTCCGGCGACCAGCGGCGAGTAGCCCCGCACGAGCTGGAGGTACTGCGAGAAGAAGAACAGCATGCCGGTGAGCGCGAAGATCGCTATCAGGTTCGCCGCCACGGCTCCGCTGAACGCGGGGATCTTGAAGAGCCCGACGTCGAGCAGCGGACCGCGCCCGTCGGCGACCAGCCGGGCCTGACGCCGCACGAAACCGAGGCCGGAGAGCACCGCGAGCGCCAGCACCCCGACCGCCAGCGCGTCCACGCCCTCGGAGGCCGCGTGCTTGATCGACCACACCAGCGGCATCACCGCCGCGAACGACAGCACGACCGACAGGACGTCGAGGCGCCCGGGCTCGGGGTCCTTCGCCTCGGGCAGCAGCACCGCGCCCGCGATGACCAGCACGATGACCACGGGGACGTTCACGAGGAAGACCGAACCCCACCAGAAGTGCTCGAGCAGCGCACCGCCCACCAGCGGCCCGACCGCGGCGCCACCACCGGCCGCCGCCGACCACACCGCGATGGCCCGGCTGCGCTCGCGCGCCTCGGGGAACAGCGTGCGGATGAGCGAGAGCGTCGAGGGCATGATCGTCGCGCCCGCCACGCCGAGCAGGAGGCGGGCGAGGATGAGGATCTCGGCGCTAGGCGCGAAGGCCGCGAGCGCGGAGGCCGCGCCGAACGCCGTCGACCCGATGAGGAGGAGGCGCTTGCGCCCGACCCGGTCGGCCAGCGTGCCCATCGCGACGAGAAGCCCGGCGATGGCGAGCGAGTAGATGTCGCCGATCCAGAGCACCTGGGTGGCGGTCGGTGCGAGGTCGCGGGTCAGTGACGGGACCGCCAGGTAGAGGACGGTGCCGTCGATGGCGAGCAGGCCGACCGCCAGCACGAGGACGGCGAGGGCGGCCCACCGGCGGCGCGTGGAGAGGGCGGGAGATGAAGCGGTCACCTGACTACTGTACCGTCCAGCCGGTACAGTTCTTGTCGCAGGCTCTGGTCGGGGGTCCGGTCGGTGGGCCCTATAGTCCATGCCGAGCAGTGCGTGTCGAGATGCGTGTCGAGAGCAGACGGTGGGGTGCTGGTCAGTGGGTCGGACGGCGGGCAGGGACCCGGAGCAGACGCGCGCCGCGCTGCTGGACGCGGCGAGCCGCCTGGTCCGCGAGCGCGGGATCTCGGCGACCCTCGACGACGTCGCACGCCGCGCGGGGGTCTCCAAGGGCGGGCTGCTCTACCACTTCGCGAGCAAGCAGGAGCTCCTGCTGGCGATGGCCGCCGACTGGCTCGAGCGGTTCCGGGTCGCGGTGCTGGCCGCCGTCCCCTCGGACGACGACGCTCCCGGGCGCCTGGTGCGCGGCTACGTGCGGGTGTCGATCGAGGGTGCGCTGGACCCGGCGGCGTCGCGCGACGCGCTGGTGGTGATCGCGCACCTGTCGACGGTGGACGCGGTCACCGAGCTCGCACGCGCCGACGCGCAGCGCTGGCAGGAGGACCTGCGGGCCGACGGCCTCCCCGAGGACGTCCTCTCGCTCGTCCTCGCGGCCGCGGACGGCGTCAGCGCCCAGCCGGTCTGGGGCATGGAGCCCGCGCCGGAGGAGCTGACGCGGCTCCGCGAACACCTGCTGGCGCTGACGTTCGTCGACCGCTAGCCGGCTGCCTCGTCCTCGCCGCTGCCGATCCAGGTGTCCGCCAGGGCTTCCGACCCGCGGGCCAGCAGCGCCACGTCGGCCCCGACCAGCACGAAGGACGCCCCCGCCTCCAGGTACGACCGGGCCACCGCCGGGTCGAAGGCGTTGACGCCGACCGGCTTGCCCGCGGCGCGCACCGCTTCGAAGGTCGCCCGGACCGCCGCTGTGACGTCGGGGTGTGTCTGCTGCCCGAGCACGCCCATCGAGGCGGCCAGGTCGGAGGGGCCCACGAAGACGCCGTCGACCCCGTCGACCGCCGCGATCTGTGCCGCGTTCTCGACGCCGGTGACCGACTCGACCTGCACGAACAGCGAGACGTGCTGGTCGGCGTCGGCCATGTAGCCCTCCACGCGGTTCCAGCGCGCGCCCCGGGACAGCGCGCTGCCCACGCCGCGGATGCCGCGCGGCGGGTAGCGCACCGCCCGTACGACGGCGGCCGCCTGCTCGGCCGTGTCGACCATGGGCACCAGCAGGTTCTGGGCCCCCAGGTCGAGCAGCTGCTTGAGCACCACCGCGTCGTCCGACGGCGCCCGCACGACCGGCGTGACCGGGTACGGCGCCACGGCCTGGAGCAGCGCCGACGTCGTCTCCAGGCCGATCGGCGAGTGCTCGCCGTCGATCAGCAGCCAGTCCAGGCCTGCGCCCGCGCAGATCTCCGCCACGAGCGGGCTGCCGGTGCACACCCACATGCCGATCTGCGGCCGGTCGGAGCCGGCGATGCGGTCGCGGAACGTGGGCGGGAGGGTCAGACGAATCGGCACGAGACGGTCCCCAGCTCTCGGTAGTCGGCAAGCACGGTGTCGCCGGGCTCGATCCACACGGGCCGCGTGAACGAGCCGGCGAGGACGATCTCCCCGGGCTCCAGCGCGTCGTCGTGCTGGGCGAGCTTGTTCGCCAGCCAGGCGACGCCGGTGGCCGGGTGGTTGAGCACCGCGGCGGCCACACCGGACTCCTCGATGGTCTCGTTGCGGTAGAGCAGCGCCGAGACCCAGCGCAGGTCGGTCTCGCCGACGCGCACGGGGTTGCCGCCGTAGACCATGCCGCCCATGGCCGCGTTGTCGCTGATCGTGTCGACGATGGTGCGCCCGGACATCTCGATCCGCGACGACAGGATCTCCAGGGCCGGCACCACGTACTCGGTCGCGCGCAGGACGTCGAACACCGTGGCGTCCGGCCCCTTGAGCCGCTCGCGCAGCACGAAGGCCAGCTCCACCTCGATCCGCACGTTCGAGAACCGCGAGTGCTCGATGACCGAGCCGTTGTCGAAGACCATGTCGGCGAAGATCGCGCCGTAGTCCGGCTCGGTGATGCCCGTGGCGGCCTGCATGACCTTCGACGTCAGCCCGATCTTGCGGCCCACCGGGCGCCGTCCGGCCTCGATGCCGCGCCGGCGCCACGTGTTCTGCACCGCGTAGGAGTCCTCGACGGTCATGCCGGGGTATCGCGCCGTCAGGAGCGGCACGGTGGTGCGCTCGGCCTCGGCGCGGGCCAGCTCGTCGGCGATGGTGGTGATCGTCGCGTCGTCCAGCGTGCGCTCCCCCGCGCCCGTCACAGCTGGTGTCCCAGCTTGTACTCGCCCTGCTTCCACGACGGCAGCACGTCGTCGTCACCTGCGCGGGCGGAGTCCTCCGGCCGCGTGTAGGAGAACCCGTCGGCCCCGATGGTCACGGCCATCTCGGAGGTGTCGGTCCGCGCGACGACCGGCTGGGGCCTGCCGTCCAGGTCCAGGACGAGCGACGCCTCGGTGTACCAGGACGGCACCACCGGGTTGCCCCACCAGTCGCGGCGCTGGTTGTCGTGCACGTCCCAGGTCACCACGGGGTTGTCCGGGTCGCCGGTGTAGTAGTCCTGCGTGTAGATCTCCACGCGGTGCCCGTCCGGGTCGCGCAGGTAGAGGTAGAAGGCGTTGGAGACGCCGTGCCGGCCGGGGCCACGCTCGATGTGGTCGGACAGCCGCAGCGCGCCGAGCTTGTCGCAGATCGCGATGATGTTGTGCTTCTCGTGCGTCGCGAACGCGACGTGGTGCATGCGCGGGCCGTCGCCGCCCGTCATCGCCGTGTCGTGCACCGTCGGCTTGCGGCGCATCCAGGCGGCGTACGTCGTACCCTCGGCGTCCTGGATGTCCTCGGTGACGCGGAAGCCGAGGTCCTCCATGAACTTCACGGCGCGCGGCACGTCCGGCGTCACCTGGTTGAAGTGGTCCAGGCGCACCAGCGCGCCAGGGGTGTGCAGGTCGTACCGCCACGCGAGGCGTTCGACGTGGTCGACGTCGTAGAAGAACTCGTACGGGAAGCCGAGCGGGTCGATCACCCGCACCGAGTCCCCGATGCCCTTCGTAAAGCCCTCGGCGCGACGCTCGACGCGGCAGCCGAGCTCCGTGTAGAACGCGACCGCGCGGTCCAGCTCCTCGGGGCTGCGCACCCGGTACGAGAAGGCGGCGACGGCGGCCACCGGACCCTTGCGCAGCACCAGGTTGTGGTGGATGAACTCCTCGAGGCTGCGCAGGTAGACCGCGTCGTCGTCCTCCTCGGTGACGACCAGGCCGAGCACGTCGACGTAGAAGCTCCGCGAGGCAGCCAGGTCCGTGACCACGAGCTCCATGTAGGCGCACCGCAGGATGTCCGGCGCGGGCGCCAGAGGCGTGGGGATCGGGTCGGTCATCTTCAGGCTCCCTTGCCGAAAGTTTGCTTGCCGAAAGTCGGGTTGTGCACCTTGCCGAGCGTGATGTGCACGGCCTGCTGGTCGGTGTAGAAGTCGATCGAGCGGTAGCCGCCCTCGTGCCCGAGACCGGACGCCTTGACCCCGCCGAACGGCGTGCGCAGGTCGCGCACGTTGTTCGAGTTGAGCCAGACCATGCCCGCCTCGACGGCCTGCGAGAAGTTGTGCGCGCGCTTCAGGTCGTTGGTCCACACGTAGGCGGCCAGCCCGTACCTCACGCCGTTGGCCAGGGCGAGCGCCTCCCCCTCGGTGTCGAACGGGGTGATCGCCACGACCGGGCCGAAGATCTCCTCCTGGAAGATCCGGGCCGACGGCGGCACGTCGGCGAAGACCGTCGGCGCCACGTAGTTGCCGGTCTCGAAGCCCTCCGGACGGCCGCCGCCCGCCACGAGCCGGCCCTCGCCTCTACCGATCTCGATGTAGGACATCACCTTGTCGTAGTGCTCGGGGTGCACCAGCGCGCCCACCTCGGTCCGCGGGTCCTGCGGGTCACCGACGACTACCCGCTTCGCCTGCTCGGCGTAGCGCTCGACGAACTCGTCGTAGACCGCCCGCTCCACGAGGATGCGGCTGCCCGCGGTGCAGCGCTCGCCGTTGAGCGAGAAGACGCCGAAGATCGTCGCGTCGATCGCGGCGCCCAGGTCGGCGTCGGCGAAGACGATGGCCGGCGACTTGCCGCCCAGCTCCATCGACAGGCCCTTCAGGTGCGGGGCGGCGTTGGCGAAGATGAGCTGGCCGGTGCTGCTCTCCCCCGTGAACGAGATCAGCGGTACGTCCGGATGCTTGACCAGGGCGTCGCCAGCCTCCTCGCCGAGGCCGTTGACCAGGTTGAACACGCCTGCCGGGAGTCCCGCCTCCTCGAAGATGCCCGCCCACAGCGACGCCGACAGCGGCGTGAACTCGGCGGGCTTGAGCACCACGGTGTTGCCCGTCGCGAGCGCCGGCCCGAGCTTCCAGGACTCGAGCATGAACGGCGTGTTCCAGGGCGTGATGAGGCCCGCGACGCCGATCGGCTTGCGGTTGACGTAGTTGATCTGCCGACCGGGAACCTTGAAGGTGTCGTCCGCCTGCGCCACCACCAGGTCGGCGAAGAACCGGAAGTTCTCGGCGGCACGGCGGGCCTGGCCCAGCGCCTGCGTGATCGGCAGGCCCGAGTCGAAGCTCTCCAGCTCGGCGAGCCGGGCGTCGCGGGACTCGACGATGTCCGCGATCCGGTGCAGGACCCGCGAGCGCTCGCGCGGCAGCATCCTGGGCCAGGGCCCGTTCAGGAAGGCGTCGCGCGCCGCGGCGACGGCCAGGTCGACGTCGGCCTGCTTTCCCGCCGCCGCCTGCAGGTAGACGTCGTTGGTCACCGGTTCGAGCACGTCGAACGTGTCGCCGTCGGCGGAGTCGACGAACTTTCCGCCGATGTAGTGCTGGATGCGGCCGGGCAGGTCGGCCGGCACGTGGCGGGTCGGCTGGTTGGTCGGCGCGTCGGTCACGGTGTCTCCCTGAGTGGTGTCGGGCGGGGCACTGCTCTGTCGGCCCTGCCTGCCCTGTCTGCCCTGTCGGCGCGGGCGTCCAGGAAGGCCTGCATGGTCGCCCAGCGGTGGTCGCGTGCGGCGATCTCGACCTCGAGCGGGTCGGCACCGCCGGCGATCAGGTCGAGGATGTGGGTGTGCTCTGCCACGGAGTCCCTGGCCCGGCCGGGGACGAACGCGAACGTGGAGTCCCGCAGGCCGGACAGCTGGGCCCAGCCCTTGTGGACCATGTCGAGCAGCAGCTTGTTGGGGCACGACTCGAACAGCACGGAGTGGAACTGCCGGTTCAGTGCGGTGAACGCGTGGGGGTCGAAGTGGTCGAGCACCGCGCGCAGGTGGTCGTTCACCTCGGTCGCCCGCTGGAGGTCCGCGGCCGAGATGGCGGGCGCGGACAGGCCGGTGGCTGCCCCCTCGACGACGCCCAGGGCCTGCATCGCGTCGACGTAACCGTGCTCGTCGACCATCGCGACCCGCGCGCCGACGTTGCGCTCGTAGGTGACCAGGCCCTCGGCCTCCAGCCGCCGGATCGCCTCGCGCACCGGCACGACGCTCATCGCCAGCTCGTCGGCGATGCTCTGCAGCACGAGGCGGTAGCCGGGACTGAGCTCGTGCAGCGCTATGCGGTCGCGCAGGTAGTCGTACGCGAGCTGGGACTTGCTGAGCGCGCCGGCGAACGCGGTCTCGACAGCCGACGCCGTCCCGTCGCCGCCGGTCATCGCGACTCCCCCTGTTCGTCAGGGGCCAGGGCCCGGGACGCCTCGTACTTTGCCCGCCACTCGGCGTTCGGCGGGAAGAGCCCGTCCACGGGGTGGCCGGCGGCCACCTGCTGCGCGACCCAGGTGTCCTGCTCCTCCTGGGCGATCGTCGCGTCGGCCACCTCCTCGGCCAGGTGCGGCGGCACGACGACGACGCCGTCCGCGTCGCCCACGACGATGTCACCGGGCAGCACCGTCGCACCGCCGCAGGCGACCGCGACGTCGGTGTCCCAGGGGACGTGCCGGCGGCCGAGCACGGCCGGGTGCGGACCGCCCGAGAAGACGGGGAGCCCCGTCGCGGCCACGGCCTCGAAGTCGCGCACGCCGCCGTCGGTGACCACGCCCGCCGCCCCGCGCACCTGCGCGCGCAGGGCCAGGACGTCGCCGAGGGTCGCCGACCCCTTCTCGCCGCGCGCCTCGATCACGATGACCTCGCCGGCGCCGACGGTGTCGAACATCCGCTTCTGGGCGTTGTAACCGCCGCCGTGCGCGGCGAACAGGTCCTCCCGGTTCGGCACGAACCGCAGGGTCCGCGCGCGGCCGACGATCGTCGCGCCGGGCACGTTGGGCCGCACGCCCTCGATGATCACGTTGTCCAGGCCGCGCTTGCGCAGCTGGGCGGAGAGCCCCGCGACGGGCGCACGCCGCAGCTTGTCCGCGAGCTCGTCGGTGAGCGCGAACGGCTCCGTCCCGGCATCCGTCCCGGCACCCGGCTCCGGCGCCAGGCCCGCCGCCTCGCGGCTCCCCCACGCCTCCGCCCGCTGCGTGTCGTCGACCTTGGGTCCTGCGCCGACGTCGGAGAACGGCACGTCGCCCTGCACCACCGTCGTGACCAGGCGGCCCGACGTCGGCGCGCCGGGGGCCGCCGGGGCGTCCACCTCGACCTCGACGACGTCGCCCGGCACCACCACACTCGAACCGGCGGGCGTGCCCGTGAGCACGACGTCACCGGTCTCCAGCGTGAGGTGCTGGGACAGGTCGGCCACGAGCTGTGCGAACGGGAACAGCAGCGCGTCCTCGTCCGTGGTGTCCTCCTGCACGAGCTCGCCGTTGACCCAGGTGCGGACGCGCAGCCCGGCGGGATCGACCGTGCGGGCGTCGATGAGCGCCGGGCCGACGGGCGTGTAGCCGTCGCGGCCCTTGGAGCGCACGTTCGAGCCCTTGTCGGCCCAGCGCAGGTCGTAGACGCCGAGGTCGTTGGCCGCGGTCACGGCGGCGACGTGCTCCCAGGCCTCCTCGACGGACACGTGCCGGGCGGGCCTGCCGATGACCAGCGCGACCTCCCCCTCGAACGCGAGCAGCTCCGTGCCGGCCGGCCGCTCGACCACGCCTCCGGTGGCAGCGAGCGAGCTCGTCGGCTTGAGGAAGTACGACGGCGCGACGGGCCGCCGTCCGCGCTGCTCGGCGCGCGACAGGTACGCGATGTGGACGGCGACGATCTTGCCCGGCCGCTCCGCGAACGGACCGCTCGCCGCCGGCGTCCGCGTCGCGGCGGCCTGCGCTTCGGTACTTGCGTCGGTACCCATGAGCTCCCTTGCCCGTCGTTCCGCCGGTCCGTCCACTGCTCGATGACCTCTGGCGCTTTGTATCTCAAATCGTATATGGTCCGTGGGAACCAGGCAAGGCCACCCCGGCCGAGCCCACCACCGGCCCGCCAACGACGGCGGGCCCGGATGACGAGGGAGTCATGCGATGTCACGCCTAGTCCCGGACGGAGCCTCCGCGGCCCACGCCACCGAGTCCCGCGAGCGCCGCCGCGTCGTCCTCGCGACCATCGTCGGCACGACGGTCGAGTGGTACGACTTCTTCATCTACGCCTCGGCCGCCGGCCTCGTCTTCGGCCAGCTGTTCTTCGAGCCTGCCGGTTCGAGCCTCGGCACCCTCCTGGCGTTCGGCTCGGTGGGCGTCAGCTTCCTGTTCCGCCCGCTCGGCGCGTTCGTCGCGGGGCACCTCGGCGACAAGTACGGGCGGCGCGTGGTGCTCGTCCTGACCCTGGTCCTGATGGGCATGGCGACCGCCCTCATCGGTCTGCTGCCGACCTACGCCCAGATCGGCGTCGCGGCACCGGTCCTGCTGGTGCTGCTGCGGATCCTGCAGGGCATCTCGGCCGGCGGCGAGTGGGGCGGCGCCGTCCTCATGTCCTGCGAGCACGCACCGGTCGAGCGGCGCGGCCTGTTCGGGGCCTCGCCCCAGATCGGTGTCCCCCTCGGCCTGCTGCTCGCGTCCGGGGTGCTGGGCATCATGAACGCCGTGGCGCCCGGCGAGGCGTTCCTCGCCTGGGGCTGGCGTGTCCCGTTCCTGCTGAGCGTCGTGCTGATCGGCATCGGGTACTGGGTGCGCCGGAGCGTCGAGGAGAGCCCGGTGTTCGTCGAGATCTCCCAGCGCGCGGAGACCACCCGCCAGCCGCTGCTGCGGCTCTTCCGCAGGCACACGCCGCTGGTGATCGTCGCCGCCCTCGTCTTCGCCGGCAACAACGCCGTCGGCTACATGACGACGGGCGGCTACATCCAGCGGTACGCGTCCGACCCGGCAGGTCCGGTCGGCCTCGACCGCGGTCCGGTGCTCTGGGCGGTGACCATCTCCGCCGTCGTCTGGCTCGTGTCCACGTGGTTCGCGGGCGCGGTGTCCGACCGTCTCGGCCGGCGCACCACGTACGCGATCGGCTTCGTGGTGCAGCTTGCCGGTGTGCTCGCCCTGTTCCCGCTGGTCAACGGCGGGACGTTCGGCTCGTTGCTGCTCGGCCTGAGCTTCCTGTCCGTGGGCCTCGGGCTCACCTACGGGCCGCAGGCGGCGCTCTACGCCGAGCTGTTCCCGGCGTCGATCCGGTTCTCCGGAGTCTCCATCTCCTACGCGATCGGGTCGATCCTGGGCGGCGCCTTCGCGCCGACGATCGCCACGGCCCTGGTCCAGGCGACGGGCACGACGACAGCGGTGACGATGTACCTGGCGGGCATGACGGTGATCGGGCTGGCGGCGGTCCTCATGCTGCGGGACCGCACCGGCATCCCGCTGGGGCCGGACCACGAGGAGCTGCAGGCCGCCAGCCCGGTCTACGGTCTCGCCAGGGCCTGAGGCCCCGGCGCCCGTAGGCAGAGCCGCACCACGAGCAGAACGGAAGAACGATGCAGTTCCACCATCACGGCTACGTGTCCGGTGACCCGCGCGTCCAGCCCGCCGCCGGCTACGGTCTCGAGCGCCCCGCCGAGCTGCCGGACGAGGTCGACGTGCTCATCGTCGGCAGCGGCCCGGCGGGCATGATCGCCGCCGCGCAGCTGGCGCAGTTCCCCGGCATCCGCACCCATGTCGTCGAGCGGCGGGCCGGACGCCTCGAGATGGGCCAGGCCGACGGCATCCAGGCACGCAGCGTCGAGACGTTCCAGGCGTTCGGGTTCGCGGAACGCATCACCGCCGAGGCGTACCGGATCACCGAGATGGCGTTCTGGAAGCCCGACCCCGCCAACCCGGCGAACATCGTCCGCGGCGCCGTCCCGCCGGACGACGCCCACGGCATCAGCGAGTTCCCGCACCTGATCGTCAACCAGGCGCGGGTGCTCGACTACTTCGCCGAGGTCGCGGCACGGGCGCCCGCCCGGGTGACCCCGGACTACGGGCTGGAGGTCGTGGGGCTCACCGTCGCCGACCACGGCTCGCATCCCGTCACCGTGACGCTGCGACACACCACCGGACCGCAGGAGGGCAGCGAGCGCACGGTGCGCGCCGGTTACGTCATCGGCTCGGACGGCGCGCACAGCGCCGTCCGGCAGGCGATCGGCCGCAAGCCCGTGGGCGACCGAGCCAACCACGCCTGGGGCGTGATGGACGTGCTCGCGGTGACCGACTTCCCCGACGTCCGCACCAAGTGCGCCATCCAGTCGCACGACGGCGGGTCCATCCTGCTCATCCCCCGCGAGGGCGGCTACCTGGCCCGCTGGTACGTCGACCTCGGCGAGGTGCCGCCGGGCGAGGGCGCCCGCATCCGCGCGACGTCGCTGGACGAGGTGATCGCGCGGGCGAACCGGATCATCCACCCGTACACGCTGGACGTGAAGGACGTGCCCTGGCACAGCGTGTACGAGGTGGGCCACCGGGTCACCGACGGGTTCGACGACGTGCCCGACGACCTCACCGGCCTCCGCACGCCTCGGGTGTTCCTCACGGGCGACGCCTGCCACACGCACAGCGCGAAGGCCGGTCAGGGCATGAACGTCTCGATGCAGGACGGCTGGAACATCGCCTGGAAGCTGGCCCACGTGCTCACGGGCCGGGCACCCGAATCCCTGCTGGCCACCTACTCGGCCGAGCGGCAGGTCGTCGCTCAGGACCTCATCGACTTCGACCGGGAGTGGTCGCGCCTCATGGCCACACCCCCGGAGGACCTGCCCGACCCGACCTATCTCGAGGACTTCTACGTCAAGACCGCCGAGTTCCCCTGCGGGTTCATGACGCAGTACCAGCCCTCCATGATCGTGTCCGAGCCGGTCCATCAGCACCTAGCGACCGGCTTCCCGGTGGGCAAGCGGTTCAAGTCGGCCCCGGTGGAGCGCGTCGCCGAGGGCAACCCCGCCCACCTCGGGCACCACGCCCGCGCCGACGGGCGGTGGCGCGTGTACGCGTTCGCCGACGCGGCGGCGCCCGGCGAGCCCTCGGCGCTGCGGGAGTGGGCAGAGTGGCTGGGCACGGCACCCGGGTCGCCACTGCTGCGCCACACCCCGGCCGGCACGGATCCGGACTCGGTGCTCGACGTCAAGGTCGTCTACCAGCAGGACCACTTCGGGGTGGAGTTCCCCGACGTGCCGGAGGTCTTCAAGCCCCGGGTGGGCCCGTTCGAGCTGGTCGACCACGAGAAGGTGTACGCGACCGACCCCGAGCAGGACATCTTCGAGCTGCGGGGCATCGACCGGGGCGGCGTGGTGGTCGTCGTGCGGCCGGACCAGTACGTTGCCGCTGTGCTCCCCCTGAGCGCGACGGACGAGCTCAGCGCGTTCTTTGCCGGTGCACTGCTCCAGCCGGACAGCCCGCCCGCGAACACGCTCACGAACCTGCCCACGAAGGAGAACACATGACCGACACCCGCGAGTCCGACCTGCTGGACTCCGTCCCCGACGGGCTGCTCATCGGCGGCGTGTGGCGGCCCGCCACGGCCGGCGCCACGCTCACGGTCGAGGACCCGGCGACCGGCAAGACGATCAAGTCCATCGCGGACGCCGGCGCGGAGGACGGCATGGCCGCGCTCGACGCCGCCGTCGACGCCGCGGCCGCGTGGGCCGCCATGCCGGCCAGGACCCGTGGGGAGATCCTCCGCCGCGCGTTCGACCTCCTCCAGGAACGCAGCGAGGAGTTCGCCCTGCTGATGACCCTGGAGATGGGCAAGCCGCTCGCGGAGGCCCGCGGCGAGGTCGCGTACGGCGGCGAGTTCCTGCGCTGGTTCTCCGAGGAGGCCGTGCGCATCACGGGCCGCTACGGGCCGAACCCCGAGGGCACCGGCCGCATCATCGTCAGCCAGCACCCTGTCGGGCCCTGTTTCCTCATCACCCCATGGAACTTCCCGCTGGCCATGGCCACGCGCAAGATCGCGCCCGCCCTCGCGGCCGGCTGCACGGTGGTGATCAAGCCCGCGGCCCTGACGCCGCTGACCACCCTCTACCTCGCGAGGCTGCTGCAGGACGCCGGCCTGCCCGACGGCGTGGTCAACGTGGTCACGACGACCAGCTCCGGCGCCGTCTCCGAGCCGATCATCAGCGACCCGAGGCTGCGCAAGCTGTCCTTCACGGGCTCGACGCCGGTGGGCCAGAAGCTCCTGGCGCAGGCGGCGCCGGGCGTGCTGCGCACCTCCATGGAGCTGGGCGGCAACGCCCCCTTCGTGATCTTCGAGGACGCCGACCTGGACCAGGCGGTCAAGGGCGCCCTCGCGGCGAAGTTCCGCAACATCGGGCAGGCGTGCACGGCCGCCAACCGCTTCATCGTGCACTCCTCGGTCGCCGACGAGTTCGCCCGCAGGGTGACCGCCGCGGTGAACGACTTCGTGATCGGCCGCGGCACCGAGTCAGGGGTGACGATCGGCCCGCTGGTGGACGACAAGGCGGTCGCGAAGGCCGAGGCGCTGGTCCAGGACGCGGTGGCCCGGGGCGCCGAGCTCGCCACCGGCGGCTCGCGCGTCGACGGGGCGGGCAGCTTCTTCGAGCCGACGGTCCTGACGGGCGTCGCGCCCGGCAGCGACATCCTGCGCGAGGAGATCTTCGGCCCGGTGCTCGCCATCGCCACTTTCGACACCGAGGACGAGGCGGTGGCGCTGGCCAACGACACCGAGTACGGGCTGGTGAGCTACGTCTACACCGAGAGCCTGGCGCGCGGCCAGCGCATGATCGAGCGCCTGGAGACCGGGATGATGGGCCTCAACGTCGGCGTCGTCTCCAACGCGGCGGCGCCGTTCGGCGGCTGGAAGATGTCCGGCCTGGGCCGCGAGGGCGGCGCCGAGGGCATCCACGAATACCTCCAGACCAAGTACACGCTGACCCAGGCGTAACAGTCGCCCCCGCAGTTGTCGCGAAGTAGAGCGCTTGTCCGACTCTTCCCGGAGGAACCCAGGGAGACCCGGACAAGCGCTCTACTTCGCGGTCCTACGGGAGCGGGCTACTGGACGTCTACCCAGTAGCTGTTGGTGTTGAGCTGGCCGTTGCCGGTGAAGACCTCCGTGCCGGCCTGGACGCTGCTGAGGTACTTGCTGTTGCTGATCCAGCCCCGGTTCACGAGGTTGCCGGTGAAGTCCCGCAGGTTGAGGTTCACCGAGTTGGTGTTCGAGGTGCGGACGAACGAGAACACGTTCCACCCGTTGCCGTTGCCGGCGTCGATCCAGCCGCGGTACAGGTCCCAGGTCCCGCCGCCGATGCTGACGGTCGCCTGACGGGTGCCGGCAGGCCCCGCGCCGCCAGACTTGTACGGCCAGATCATGATCTCATCGGTGGGATTGCTCGACGCCCCGGGGTTCGACTGGTTGTGCAGCCAGAGGTCGTAGGCGACGTTCATGGTGCCCGAGCCGGTCACGCCGTAGTCCCACGTCGTCGGGACGCTGCGGTTGGCGCTCAGCTGCACCGGGAGCTCCGTGCCCGAACGCTGCCAGCCCCAGTGCCAGCCGAGGACGACGCTGGAGTAGCTCTTGACCGAGTTGGACTGCCCGCTCCACTCCCAGTTGGTGCCCCAGCCGATCGTGTCGCCCGACTGCCAGTTGTCCCACACGCACTGCCACCCGGAGCCGGACCCGCTGCCCCAGAGGTTGTTGACGACGTAGTACTTGCCCATCGCGATGTTGCCGCCGCTCGCGCAGGTGCTGGCGGCCTGAGCCGGCGCGGCCGTGGCCACGACGGGGACCACTGCGAGGCACAGCGCGGCGACGATGCCAGTGATCCGGTGTTTGATCGATGCGGTTCGACTCTGACGCATCTCGGTCCTTTCGGTCAGGTCTCGTCGGCCCCCCATTGGCCCGACGAAATCCGCTGAAAAGCGGGTGAAACCAATGATGGGGTGAAGTTTCAGAAATGTCCATCGTTTGGCATGAACTCGTCGAAGCGCTTCCGCGTCGAGAGCGGCCGAGAGGGCGTAGCTATACTTCGGAGCGTCAAGGCGGACGAACCGCCTGCGCTCGAAAAAGGGGCGCGCGGCAGCCCGCCGGCCGGGCCGCACGGGACACATACGGACCGCACCACTCATCCGTCACTGTTTCCCTGGAGGCCCCCGTGCCCACCGTGTCCGCACACGTCGCCCGTACCGTTGCCCGCCACGTCGACCACGTCTTCGGGGTCATGGGCAACGGCAACGCCTGGTTCCTCGACGACCTCACCCGCTCGACGCAGGCCCGGTTCACGGCCGTCCGCCACGAGGCGGGTGGTGTGGTCGCCGCCGACGCCCACTTCCGGGCGTCGGGCCGCATCGCCGCCGCCACCGCGACCTACGGCGCCGGGTTCACCAACGCGCTGACCGCCCTCGCCGAGGCCGCCGCGGCCCGCGTGCCGCTCGTGCTGCTGGCCGGCGACGAGCCGACGTCGGGCCCCCGGCCCTGGGACGTGGACCAGATAGCGCTCGCGGCCGCCGTCGGCGCCCGCACCTATACCGTCGGCCGCGCGGACGCCGCGGCCACGAGCGTCATCGCCATCGAGCACTCCCTGACCTACCGCGTGCCCGTGGTGCTGGCCATCCCCTACGACGTCGCCGCGCTGGAGGCCGGGCCCATCCCCGACGCGCCGGAGCCCACGCTCCCCGCACCGATGGCCCCGACCGGACCGTTCGACGCCGCCGCCATCACCGACCTCGCCAAGCACCTCGCCACCGCGGAGCGGCCGCTGCTGCTCGCCGGGCGGGGCGCCTGGCTCGCCGGCGCGGGCCCGGCGCTCGGCGACCTCGCGGAGGCGACCGGGGCGCTGACCGCGACCACCGCGCTGGGGCGGGGGGTCTTCCCCGACGGCCGGTACGACCTGGGCGTCGCGGGCGGCTTCGGCGCCGAGCGGGCGATGGAGCTGGTGCGCGAGGCCGACGTCGCCGTCGTGGTCGGGGCGTCGCTCAACCAGTTCACCATGCGGTTCGGCGACCTGTTCGCACCCGGCACCCGCGTCGTCCAGGTCGACACCGCGCCCGCCGCGACGCACCGCCATGTCGGGGGCTTCGTCCGGGGCGACGCCGCCCTCGTGACCCGCATCCTCCTGGACGAGCTGAACACCCTGGCCGCCAAGCCGTCCGGCTGGCGCGAGACCGTGGACGTCGCAGCGGCCCGGCGCTACGACACCGGCCCCGCCGACGGGATCGCCCCCGACGGCCGCCTCGACCCGCGCGCCGTCGCGCACCGCCTCGCCGACCTGCTGCCCGCGCAGCGCGTGGTCGTCTCGGACGGCGGCCACTTCATCGGCTGGGCCAACATGTACTGGCCGGTCGCCTCCCCCGACCGCATGGTGATGGTCGGCACCGCCTACCAGTCCATCGGGCTGGGCTTCCCCAGCGTCGCCGGCGCCGCGGCGGCCCGGCCCGACGACGCCGTCGTGCTCACCACCGGCGACGGCGGCGGGCTGATGGCGCTCGCCGACCTCGAGACCGCGGTGCGCACCGCCGGCGGGCGCGGCATCACCGTCGTCTGGAACGACGCCGCCTACGGGGCCGAGGTGCACGTCTACGGGCGGCAGGGCATCACCAAGGAACCGATGCTCATCCCCGAGACCGACTTCGCGGCGCTCGCGGAGGCGGTCGGCGCGGAGGGCGTCGTCGTCCGCTCGCTCGCCGACCTGGACCGCCTCGCGACGTGGGCCGCCGAGCCGGTCGCCGACCGTCGGTTCCTGCTGCTCGACTGCCGGGTCTCGGGAGACGTCGTCGCCCCGTACCAGGAGGAGATCCTGCGGGCGAACCGCACGCGCTAACCCTTCGAACCGGTCGTCGCGATCCCCTGCACGAAGTACCGCTGCCCCGCGAAGAACAGCAGGATCATCGGCACGGTGGTGATGACCGACGCCGTCACGACCACCTCCCACTGCGACTCGCCGCCCGGGCCGAACTGGTCGATCACGGCCTTGAGCCCACGCGGCACAGTGAACGTCGCCGAGTCCTGCAGGTACACCAGCGGGCGCATCAGGTCCGTCCAGGAGGCCTGCGCCTCGAAGAGGAACGTCAGCACGAGCGCCGGCCGGCACAGCGGCACCGCGACCAGCCAGAACAGCTTCCACTCGCTCGCACCGTCGAGCCGGGCCGCCTCGAAGGGCTCGCGGGGCAGGCTGAGGAAGAACTGCCGCAGCAGGAACACGTAGAACGCGCTCGCGAAGAGGTTGCCCGCCCAGAGCGGCACGTTGGTGCCCACGAACCCCAGCCGGTGCCAGATCAGATAGGTCGGGATGAGCGTGACGGCACCCGGCAGCATCATCGTCGCGAGCACCACGCCGAACAGCGGCCCCCGGCCCCGGAACCGGTAGTGCGCGAAGCCCCACGCGACCAGGGCGCTGGAGACGGTCACGGTGGTCGCCGCGAGCGCCGTCACGACCAGCGTGTTGCCGAGCCACAGGGCGAGGGGCGCGGACTCCCACACGGTGAGGTAGTTCTGGAGCGTGGGGTGCTGCGGTACGAGCCGGTTGTCGAAGATCTCGCCCCGCGGCTTGAAGGACGCCGACAGGAGCCACACCAGCGGGTAGACGAAGACGACGGTGAGCGCGACCAGGGCGACGAGGACCGGGACGCGCGCCCAGCGCCGGCTCTGGCGTGCGGCGGTCATCGCTGCTCCCCCTCGTAGTAGACGACTCTGCGTGACACGAGCAGCTGTACCGCGGTGACCAGCATGATGACGACGAACAGGAGCCATGCGAGCGCGGAGGCGTAGCCCATGTGCAGCTCGGCGAAGCCCTCGCGGAACAGGTAGATCACGTAGAACAGGGCGGCGTCGTTGGAGTAGGTCGAGCTGCCCGCGCCGAAGTACGCCGAGTACGCCTCGGTGAACATCTGGAACGCGGCGATGGTGTTGACCACGGTGACGAAGAACAGGGCGCCGCTGATCATGGGCAGCGTGACGGTGCGGGTGCGGCGCCACCAGCCGGCCCCGTCGACGCGGGCGGCGTCGTACAGCTCGACGGGCACGTCCTGCAGCGCGGCCAGCAGGATGACGACGGCGGCGCCGACGGACCAGAGGCTCACCAGGGCGAGGCCCGGCTTGATCCAGTTCGGGTCGGTGGTCCAGCTGGGCCCGTCGATGCCGACGGCGCCCAGGGCCTCGTTCACGAGTCCGTACTCGCCGTTGAACAGCAGGAGCAGCAGCACCCCGACGGCGACCGGCGGCGTCATCTTGGGCACGAAGAACGCCGTGCGGAAGAACCCGGACGCGCGTCCCGCCTGGTGCAGCAGCAGCGCGAGCGCGAGGGCGACCAGCACGTACAGGGGCACCTGGACCACCGTGTACTGGAGCGTGTTCCACAGCGCGAGGCGCACCTGCGGGTCGACCGCCATGCGCTCGTAGTTCTCCAGGCCGACGAACGACGGGTCGGTCAGCACGTCGTAGTCGGTCAGGGAGAGGTAGGCGCTGTAGAAGATCGGCCAGGCCGTGAAGACCAGGAAGCCGACGATCCAGGGGCTGATGAAGGCCAGGCCGGCGTTGCGCTCGCGGCGGGCGCGGGCGCTGGGACGCGCAGCCGTCACTGCTTCTCGTCCCACGTCGCCCACGCCTCGTCGAGGGCGGACTGTGCCTCCTCCTGCGCCTGGGCCAGCGCCTCGGCGGGTTCCTGCTGGCCGTTGAGCACGCGGTTGACGGCGTCCTGCCACGCGGTCTCGAACTCGGCGCCCGCAGGGTTGGCGGGCAGCGTGAACGTGTGGTCGTTGGCCTCGTACATCGCGTCGACGGCGTCGCCCCATGGCGCGGGCGGATCGGCGGGCACGAGCGTCTCGCGGATCTGGGCGTCGGCCTCCTCGTTGCCGGTCAGGACGCCGGTGAACACCAGTCCGTCGGCCTCGCGAGCATCCGCCCGGGCCTGCGCGGCCTCGGTCCAGGCCTCCGTCTCGGTCATGCGGGCGGCGTACGCGCAGGCGGCTGCCGGGTCCTTCGCCCCGACGGGGATCGCCCAGGCCGAACCCGTCGCATAGGCGTGCACCTCGCCGTCGGGGCCCTTGACGGGGCCGAAGGCCAGCGGGGCGTCCGGGGAGCTCTCGTTCAGCACGTTGACGTACCACTGCTCCATCGCCATGGCGCCGAGCTGGCCGGTGGCGAACTGGTTGCCCTCGCCGAAGAAGTCCGCCGAGTCGCGGAAGGTCTTGACCTTGGGGAACCCGCCCTGCGCGTCGTAGACGGCTACCGCGTCCTCCAGCGCCTGCACGACGGCGGGGTCGTCGAGCTGCGCGGTGCGGCCGTCCTCGGACAGGAGGTCGACACCGCGGCCCTTGGCCCACAGCGGCAGGAACTCGGGCAGCTTCGAGTCGACGCCGATGACCGACAGCTTGCCGCCGTCGCGCCGCGTCATCGCCTCGGTGGCGGCCAGCACGGCGTCCGGGTCGGACCCGTCGACGTCGGCGACGCTCAGGCCCGCGTCCGCGAGGAGGTCGGCGTTGGCCATGGTGATCTGCACCATGTTGAACTCGGGGATGCCGTAGAGCTCGTCGTCGAAGGTCACCTCGGCCAGCGCCGGGTCGACGAACGCGTCGGTGTCGATCCCCTGCTCCTCGACGCAGGCCGACAGCGGCAGGACGGCGCCGCGTGACGCGAAGGTGCCGATCTGGTCGCGCTCGGCGTAGATCAGGTCGGGCGGGTTGCCCGCCGCCGCTGCGGACAGGAACGCCTGCGGGTCCAGCGCCCCCTCGGACAGCTTGACGTCGATCCCGAGGGCCTCGGTCGCGCGCTCGTGCCGGACCTCGCCGATCTCGTCACCGGTGCCGAACCCCATGACCTGGAGCGTGCCGCCGGGCGACGGCGAGGCCCCGAAGTCGACGTCGGACCCTGCTCCGTCCTCCGCACCGATGCCGGTGGCACAGCCCGTCGTCCCGAGCAGCAGGGCGAGGATCCCGGCCGCGACCGGACCCGCGGCGTAGCGAGTGCTGCGCCCGGCGGCGCGGGGCGGACGGGCGAGGTGCTGACGTGGCGCGGGCATGGTGATCCTCCTCCGTGCGGGCTACCGGCGGCGCTCCTCGGCCGGTCCGGGATCATCGTGTGCCCGGGCCGGGGCACTCGCACGAGAAGCGGTTCTCGCCCGCTGGGCACCGTCAGACTCCGCCGTCAGGACGTGCCGTGCACCCGCCCGAGGAAGTCGCGCGCCAGCTCGACGACCTCGTCGAGGTTCGTCTCCAGCAGCCAGTGGCCGCCGTCGAGGAGGTGCAGCTCGGCGTCCGGCAGGTCGCGCAGGTAGGCCCGCGCCGCCCCCTCGGGCATGTAGCCGTCCTGCGGGCCCCAGGCGATGAGCGCCGGGGGCCGGTGCTCGCGCAGGTACGCCTGGTAGCGGGGGAACCAGTCCAGGTTCTCGCGCAGCCCCTCCATCAGGCCCACCATGACGCCGCGGCGTTCCGGGGTCCGGAGCTGCGCCCACGCCACCGTCCACAGCTCGGGCGGGATGCGCTCGGCCAGCTCGTCGCGCACGTCGTTGAGGAACTCCTCGCGGAACCCCTCCTCGGTCACCGCGTTCTCCAGCACCGCGCGCCCCTCGGGCGTCGGGTTCTTCCAGTAGGCCCGCAGCCCCTCGTACTTCGGCCCCAGCTCGTCCTCGTAGATGTCGCCGTTCTGGATGATCAGCGCGGCGACCCGCCGGGGCGCCCGGATGGCGAGGCGCAGCCCGATCTGGGAGCCGTAGTCGTGCAGGTACAGCGCGTACCGGTCCAGGCCCAGTCGGGTGCAGAACGCGTCGAGGAAGCCCGCGTAGCCGTCGAAGGAGTAGTCGAAGGTCGCCGGACCGGGCGTGCCGCTGTACCCGAAGCCCGGGAGGTCGGGGGCGACCGTGCGCCATCGGTCGGCGAGCGCCGGCATCAGGTCGCGGAACTCGTACGACGAGCAGGGATAGCCGTGCGGGAGCAGGAGCACTGGCCCGTCCGGTGGTCCGGCCTCGCGGTAGAACACCCGCACGCCGTCCAGGTCGAGCGTGCGGTGGCGGACGGCGCGGTCGGTGCCCGCGTGGTCAGCGGCTTGCTGCGGGGGTGATATCTCCATGATTCTCACCATCGCGAGCCTCAGTCCGGCTCGCAACGGGGTGCGGGGGCCGCAATCGCGAGGCCCTGCCATGATGAACGGGTGACCGCCTACGACCTGCACGTGACCGAAGCCGACCCGGCCCGCGTCGTCACGGTCCTGCCCGGGAGCGGCTACACCGCCATGGCCCCGCTGCTCTGGTACGCGCGCAGCGCGCTGCGCGACCTGGGCTGGACGGTCCGCACCCTGGAGTGGGCGGCCAGGCCGTCCTTCGGCACGGCGCGTGAGTCGTACGCGGAGATCCTCGACGGCCGCGGCGCACCCGGTCAGGACGCGCTGCACCTGGTCGTGGCCAAGTCCCTCGGCACGCTCGCCATGCCGATGGCGGTCCACCTCGGCCTGCCGGGCGTCTGGCTCACCCCCGTGCTCACCAGCGAGCAGGCGCCCGACGTCCGGGAGACGGCCGCCGAGCTGGACGAGGACCACCTGCTGATCGGCGGCACAGCCGACCCCCTGTGGGACGGCGAGCTCGCGGACGGCTCGGAGGCCGACGTCCTCGAGGTGGAGGACGCCGACCACAGCCTCGAGGTGCCGGGCACCCGGGCCGAGAATCTCGCGATCCTCGACGAGGTCGTCAGCGCGATCGAGGAGTTCGCGGGCTCGTTCGGCGAGGAGTGAGGGCCGCCCGGCGGGGTCGGCGCATCAACCCGCCGGCTCCGCCGCGGGTGGGATGTTCTGGTTCAGGTGGAAGACGTTGTCCGGGTCGTAGACACCCTTGACCGCGGCGAGGCGCGCGAGCTTCGCGGGCGGGTAGGCCCGCTGGACGCCGGCCGCGCCGTCGTCGCCGAGCACGTTGACGTAGACGCCGCTGGCGAAGGGTTCGAGGCGGGCCGCGCTGGCCCGCGCCGCCGCGATCCTCTCGGCGTCCTCGGCCGGGTCGGTCCAGCCCGTGGCCGCCACGTACTCGAAGCGGGTGTCCCGCTGGCTGAACGCGGCGTCGTCGTCCGGCACGTCGGCGATGGCGCCGCCGTACGCCTGGAGGCCCGCCCGGACGCCGGGTTCGGTGGCGAGCAGCGCCTCTATCGCGCCGAGGGACAGGTCGGTGAGGTAGTGCCCCTTCCAGTAGCGCCGCACGGCGTGGCCCGCCGTGCTGTCCTCCCGGGTCTGGAGGTCCAGGTAGGACAGCTCCTCGACGCGGCGGGCCACCGGTGTGCTCGGCACCGTCACGAGCTCCGACTCGAGCTCCGCCGCGTGCGCCAGCCCCTCCTCCGGGTCGCCGACCCACACGAGACCGAGCGCCACCACGCCGTCGTGCACGCCGGCGGTGTAGGTGGCCGCCCGCGGGGCCCGCGCGGCGAGGTCGCGCCACCGTGCGACGGTCGGCACCGCTCCCCCGACCGGGAAGTCGAGCTCGACGCTGAGCGCACGGGTGCCGACGTCGTGCAGCCGGAACTCGAGCTCGGTGACGACGCCGAAGTTGCCGCCCCCGCCGCGCAGCGCCCAGAACAGGTCGGGCCGCTCGTCGGCCGACGCGCGGACCACCTCGCCGGCCGCCGTGACCACCTCGTAGGAGACCACGTTGTCGCAGGCCAGGCCGCACTGCCTGGCCAGCCAGCCCATCCCGCCGCCCAGGGTGAGCCCGCCGACGCCGGTGTGCGACGCGTTGCCCGCCGTCGTGGCGAGCCCGTACGGCTGCGTCGCCGCGTCGAGCGCGCCCAGCAGCGCGCCGCCCTGCACCCACGCCCGCCTGCGCTCCGGGTCCACCCGGACCGCACCCATCGGCGTCAGGTCGATCATCAGCCCGCCCTCGGGAACCCCGTGCCCGACGACGCTGTGGCCCCCGCAGCGGACACCGACCTCCAGGCCCTCCCGCCGCGCCAGCGCGAGCGCCGCCACGACGTCGTCGGCCTGCCGGCAGCGGACGATCAGCGCCGGCCGGTGGTCGACCATCGCGTTCCACACCGCGCGGGCCTCGTCGAACCCGGCGTCGCCCGGCCAACGCACGTCGAGCCCTGCCACCACGGGGTCCTCGATCCTGTCCATGTGCTCGCTCCTCCTGGTCCCGCGCGGTCCCGCGCTCGGAGTCCCGTGCTCGGGACCCACGCTCGCGGGCGGACCTCACCGGCGAGGTCCTGGTCCTGGTCAGACCGTCCGGCACCGCGAGACTCATCGGACCCGCGCGGAACGGACCCGCGCACGACGACGGGGTGGTCACCCTCCGTACGGAAGGTGACCACCCCGTCGTCGGACAGCCTCAGCCGGTCAGCAGCGCTTGGCTCCCGAGGCGACCGCCAGCCCGGTGACCGAGGTGGCCGTGGACTTGAAGACCACGGTCCGGCCCTCGCCCGCCGCGGCGAACATCTGCGCGCCGGGGCTGCAGGAGGCCTCACCGAGGTACCGGCCGTCGAGCGTGTACTGCTTCAGGCGCGGCATGAGCGCGTCCGAGGGCAGCGTGGCGGACTGCCACACCTCCTTCGGGGCGTCCTCGGTGATGGTCAGCGCCGTGTCTGACGCCGTCAGCAACCAGGCCCGCTTCGCCCGCGGCGAGGTCTCGTCGAACAGGATCTCGCCCTCGCCCGTGGCGAACGAGTACGCCCGCACCGAGTTGTGCCACGCGCCCGCCTCGGTGTACCCGGGGTCGATGTCGGTCACCCAGTAGGCGCCCCGGGTCGAGAGCGCCGGGTAGCTCACCGACTCGGCTCCCTCGTCCAGGCCCGCGAGGACCGTCTCGCTGGTACGGGTGTCGTGCACCTCGACGCCGAGCGCCCAGTCCCAGCTCCCGTCCTCGTGCTCGAAGATCTCGTACCGCACGTACCCGATGCGGCCCGCCTTCACGACCGGCGCGGTCGCCGGACCGAACCAGTCGTGCTCCACGGTGTGCACCCGCGTGGAGCCGCCCGTCAGGTAGTGCACCTCGTCCAGCCAGGTGTCGGCGTTCGTCTCCGACCAGGAGGTGACGCCGCCGTCCATGCCCAGCCCGGTCACCCGGTTCGTCGTCCGGTACAGGACCTTCGTGTACCCGCCGGTGAGCGGCGCGGACATGATCCGGTAGTCCGAGTAGTCGGCGGCCATCGAGAGCCAGACGACGCGCTTGCCGTCGGTCTGCGCGAAGCTGTTGGTCCGCCCGTCGTTCCCGGAGACCACGCGGGGCTCACCCCGGCCGTCGGTGCGGCCCACCCAGATGGACGTCGGCTCCGTGCCGTCGGCGCTCGACCGCGGTACGGCCCACCAGCCGCCGCCTGTGGAGGGCTGCATGTCGACGTACGTCCCGGTGTCCAGCCGGTCCAGGAGCGGCGACGTGCCCTTGCCCGGCAGGCTCTTCTCCCACGCCGCGGTGACGCCGCGCGAGTCGAACGCCCGCTCGACGACCCTGAGCTGCCTGCCCTTCAGGCCGAACGACCGCGCGGAGGCGACCACCGCCTCACGGCCGTCCACGAAGTCGGACAGCGGCGTCAGGTACTCGGTCAGCGCCCGGTAGACGATCTTGTCGGCGAGCTCGCCGCCGAGCGCCTCGCGGACGTCCCACAGCGCGCCCGAGACGATCGTCGAGTTCAGGTGCACGCCGCCGTAGTCGAACCGCGCGTCGGTGTCGATCAGGTGGTTGAAGTCGGCGGTCGTCATGCCGTCGTCGAGGTCGCGCAGGGCGCAGTCCGCCGGCGCCGTGGTGCGGCACAGGTCGCCGCCCAGGAGGCTCGCCTCCCGGTCGCTCATCGGCGTCCCGGACACGTCCACGTCGATCGCGTTGCCGAAGTAGTCGGCGATCGCCTCGTTCAGGGCGCCCTGCTGCCCGCTGTAGAAGAACCCCGCGGTGTGCTCCACGACGCCGTGCGTCATCTCGTGGCCCACCACGTCGAGGTCGGCCGCGAGCGACTTGTACTCGGCGTCGCCGGTGCCGTACACCATCTTGGTGCCGTCCCAGAAGGCGTTGACGAACGGGGAGCCCCCGTAGGTGATGCCGACGAAGGAGTCCAGCGCCATGCCCTCGTCGTCCAGGCTGTCGCGCCCGTGCTCCACCTTGTAGTACTCGAAGACCTGCCCCGCCGCCCAGTGGGCGTCGACCGCGCCGAGGTCCGTCAGGTCGGCGCCCAACGTGCTCGACGGCGACACGAACGGCGAGATGCCCTCGGGCCACGTGCCGGCCGTGTCGTAGTAGTCGTTGCGCGTCGCGTCCCAGGTCGTGATGGGGACGGTCCGCCCGTCGGCGGACGTGTGGGTGAGGTCCCCCGTCAGGTAGGCGCCCGTGGCGTCGTCCCGCTGCAGTGGGAGGTCGACGACGGTCCCGTCCGCCTTGGTCCCGGACCCCACCACTGGCGTGAACCCGCTGACCGACAGCTGCGGCTCCGCGGCGCCCTGCCCCGCGGTCGCCTCCCGGTCCGTGCGCAGGGCGGCGAGCTGCCCCGGCGCCGCGAGCGTGCGCACCCGGCTGGAGCTGAGCAGCACGGTGCCCGACGCGGCGTCGACCCACACGTCGGTGAGCACGGGCTCGCCCGTGACCGGCGCCGCGCCCCGGACCACGACGTGCCTGGCCAGCACCCCGGTGCCGGTCGGGACGACGGCGAGGCCGTTGTCCGTGCCGGTCAGCCCGTCGTCCGCGGACGACGGCGCCGTGCCCGGCCTGACCCCGCCCGCGACGACGGCGGCGCCGCCGGACAGGCTCTTGGTGATGCTCTCCACGGCCCGCTCGACGGCGATGGCCACCGGCAGCGTCCGGGCCGTCGTGTCGACGTCGAGCTCCGTGAAGTACGAGCCCGAGGTGCCCGTGACGGTCCGCTCGCCGCCCCGCTTCTCCATGCGGACGACGTACTGGCCACCCAGCACGGGCAGCTTCTCGTACCGCTGGTCCAGCCGGACCGTCTCGCGGCCGTCCTCGCGCTGCACGTCGGCCGTGACCAGCGTGGCGTCGGGATCGGCGATCCCGTAGCGGGACCGGTTCTCCTCGAGGTGGGACCGGGCGGCCGTGGCCGGGGCGACGGAAGCGTCGGCCGGTTCGGCGAGCCCCTCGACGAGCGCGGGGGTCTCCGTGTCGGGTGCCAGGTCGGGTGCTGGGTCGAGTGCCGGGTCGAGCGCCGGGGCGGTCGCCGTGCTGCTGCCCGGCGACTCGACCGGCGCCGCGTGCGCGGCGGGGACCGCGGCCCCGAGAAGGGCGGCCGCCGCCACGAGGGCGACAGCGCGCTGGGGTCTGTGGATGCGCATGGATCCTCCTACGGCCCTCGCGGGCCGATATGAACAGTGAGAACCGGCCGCTTCCTCGCGCCCGTCGATTGGGACACCACTGTGCGAGGTGGCACTTTGCGGTACAAGGTGCACAATGCGCAGTTGCGCAGATGAGCAGCGCGATACCTCTAGGCGCTCGGCCGGGCCAGCAGGCCCTGCTCCGCAGCGAACACCCCGATCTGGAACCTCGTGCGGGCCCCCAGCCGCTCCGCGAGCGCGGTGACCTCCGCCTGGACCGTGCGCCGGCTGACGTCGAGGGTCCGGGCGATCGCGTCGTCGGTGAGCCCGCCCGCCATCAGGTCGAGGATGGCCCGCGTACGCGGCTCCAGCCGCAGCGGTGCGCGCCGCTGCTGCGGGGTGGCGGTTCCGGCCGTGTCGTCCAGCGGCTCGGCACGAGCCGGTGCGCCCTGCGCCGCCCACATGGACTGTGGCATCGCCGCGTCCCAGACCCGCTCGAAGAGCTCCACGAGCGCCCCGACGATCGCGGGGGCGTGCACCACGAGGGACGCGCCGCCGGCGTCGTCCCCCACGGCCGGGAGCATGGCGATCTTCTGGTCCACGACGACGAGCTTGAGGGGGACCTGCGGCGACAGGCGCAGGTCGGCGCCCGTCGTCAGCCCGCCGAGCGCCGTCTCGAGCGAGACCGGGTCGGTGAACGTGGCGCTCTCGTACACGCTGCGCAGCTCCACGGCCGGGCTCATGGCCGGCCGCTCCACCTGGTCGAGGAGCGCCGGCGTGGGCTGGAGGTACGGCGGGCGGGCCAGGTGCAGCACCTCGTGCGTCGCGGTCTCCATGAGGTGCCAGTACAGGGATCCGACCTGCGACGCCCCGACGACGGTCTCGACGAGGCCCGGGGTCCCCGCCTGGCCGGTGGACCGCTGGTACGCCCGCTCCAGGCCGTCGGCGTGCAGCTCCCAGAGGGCGACCTCGAGCCGGCGTCGGGCCAGCAGCGTGGTGAGGGCCGACCGCGGCGGGAGCGCCGCCCACCGCCCGCCGGCCGGGACGCCTGGCACGACCGGCAGTCGCACGGCGAGCCCGTTCCCGTCGAGGGTAGCGAGCGCCCGGCGCAGCTCGTCGGGGTCAAGACCCATGGCCTGCGCGATCTCGGTCTCGTCGGCGCCGTCGCGGGCCACGAGGTACTCGAGCACCCGGACGGCGGACGGCGTGTCCACGCCCAGGGTGCGACGTACGCCGTCAGGGATCACGGGTCTGCCTCCTTGGCACAGCTTCTCGCACCAAGTCGCCATTGCCTCGGCGACGGGCCACGCCTTGCACCGGCCCGCTCGTTTTTCGCCGACCCTAGTCCGTCGGCACGAGCGATCGACCCGAATTCACCCGACCTGTCGGCGCTGCGCGCCGTACGCAAAGGCGTTGCTGGCGCCCGCGCTGGTTGGCACGATGGGGGCCGTGACCGCGCCGACGATCGACGACAGTCCGAGCCCTCCCCTGCGTCTGCGCCCGCCACGGCATGCCGTGGACCCGCGCGCCGTCGGCTGGTGGTCGCTGCAGCTCGCGCTCTGGACGGCGGTGCCCGTCGTGACGCTCGGCGTGCTGGGTCTGCTCATCGCACCGGCCCGCGTATGGCTGCTCGTCCCCGCCGGGATCCTTGCCGTCCTGGGGGTGCTCGCCGCGCTCGCCCTCCCCCGGCTGTGGTTCCGCCACCACCGCTGGGAGGTCACCGAGGAGGCGGTCTACACGCGCACCGGCTGGTTCTTCCAGGAGTGGCGGGTCGCCCCGCTGTCCCGGATCCAGACCGTCGACACGGTCCGCGGGCCGCTGGAGCAGCGCTTCGGGCTGGCGACGCTCACGGTGACGACGGCGTCCGCGAAGGGCGCGGTGAAGGTCGAGGGACTCGACGCCGAGACGGCCGCCGACCTCGCCGCCGAGCTCACCGTCGCCACGCGGGCCACACCCGAGGACGCGACGTGACGGACGACGCCGCGCCGGTCCTCACCGAGCGGACGGCGGACGGCGCGGACGACCTGCCATGGGAGCGGCTCGACCGCCGGGCCTTCCTCGCCGGCGGGATCTACACCGCGCTGCCCACCGCGGGCGCGGCACTCGTCACGGGCTACTGGGTGGCCGTCGGCAGCACCGTCGGCACGGCCCTGGCCTGGGTGCTGCCGGCCCTCGTGGTCATCACCGTCGCCGGGGCCGCGTCCGGCGAGTGGATGTGGCGCGTCACCAGCTATCGCGTCGACGCCGAACGGTTCCACGTGCACACCGGCGTCGTGTTCCGCAAGCGTCTCGCCCTGCGCCGGGAGCGGATCCGCTCGGTCGACCTGACGGCGGACCCGGTGCTGCGCGTGCTCGGCGCGGTGACCGTGCGGGTCGGCACCGGCGAGAAGGCCGGGGCCGAGGGCACCGTCACGCTCTGGCCGGTGCGCCGCGCGTCCGCCGAGGCGCTGCGCGCCACCCTGCTGGCGCACGCCACGCGGCCGGACGCCGACGGCGGCGCGGAGCCGGCCGACGGGTCGCTGGCCCGGTTCGACCGCGGGTGGATCCGGTTCGCCCCGCTGTCGTTCCTCACCCCGGCGCTGGGCGCCGCCGCGGGCGGCGGCCTGCTCCAGGTGGCCGAGTGGTTCGGGATGCAGCAGCGGGTGCTCGACGTCGTCGGGTCGTGGTTCGGTCTCGCCCCGGTGCTGCTCGTCGCCCTCGCGCTCGGCGTCGCCCTGCTCGTCGTCGGCGGCGTGGCCACTCTGGCGCTCTGGGTCGAGACCTGGTGGAACCACACGCTGGACCGCCAGGCCGACGGCACGCTGCAGGTGCAGCGCGGCCTGCTCACCACCCGGTCGATCATGCTGGAGGAGTCCCGGCTCCGGGGGCTGGAGGTCGTCGAGCCGCTCGCCGCCCGCCTGGCCGGCGGCGCGCGCGTGGACGCCGTCGCCACCGGGCTCACGACGGACGACGAGGACAAGACGGAGAGCCGGACCCTCCTGCCCACCGCGCCGAAGGAGCTCGCCGACCGGGTGGCCGCGAAGGTCCTGCGCGAGCCGGCGCCGCCGACGTCGGCGCCCCTCACGCCGCACCCCGAGGCGGCCAGGGGACGGCGGCTGCGCTGGGCGCTCGGCACGGTGCTCGTGACCGAGGCGGTGGTGCTCGTGCTCGGCGCGCTGCTCACGCCCGTGCTGCTCCACGTCGCCTGGATCAGCGCTCTGGTGCTCCTCCCCGTGGCGGTCGCGCTCGCGAACGACGCCTACCGCGCGCTGGGCCACACCCTCACGGGCGCGTACCCGGCCGGCTATCTGGTGACACGTAGCGGCACCGTCCGGCGCGCGACGGTGGCGCTCCAGCGGCGCGGCATAGTGGGCTGGACCGTCCGGCAGTCGTGGTTCCAGCGCCGGGCCGGGCTCGTCACCGTCGTCGCCACCACCGCTGCGGGCACCGGCGCGTACGCCGTCCGCGACGCGGCGGTGGCGGACGGTCTCGCCCTCGCGGACGCCGCCGTCCCCGGGCTGCTGCGGCCGTTCATCGACAGCGCGGTCGGCGATGCGGCCGGGGCCGACGCCGAGCCGGAGGTCACGGCGCGGCGCTGACGGCTCCGCGGGGCCGACAGGGCCGACGGGTCAGACGCCGGCCTTCTCGCGCACCATCGCGACGGCCTTGCCCATGTTCACGCTCCAGCCGACGCCGAACACGCGGGGCCCGACGACGTGCTCGGCGTCAGGGTTCCAGAGCCGTTCCCGGGCGCGCTCCAGGGTCGGGACGCGCAGCTCGTAGGGGACGACCGAGGCGATCTTGCCGTGCCAGGTCCGCTCCTCCTTCGGCCTGCGCAGCTCCTTCACGACCGCCGCCGCCGTCAGCGCGATCGCGACGAGCGTGAGGAACTTCTTGAGCCCTCCGCCGCCGTGCGCGGCCTTCTCGGCGTGCTCGGTGTGCTTCTTGCGCCCCATCGTGATGCCTCCCGTGCTCTCGGTGTCGGCTGTGCCCGCTCCAGCGCTCGGCGTCAGCCCTGCACGACCATCCTGGGGCATGTGCCCGCGACTGGCCCGTGCAACGCGCGGACGGTGCAGCGCGGACGGTGCAGCACCGACGGGTCAGCGGACCCGCACCGCTCCTGGCTGGATGGTGATGCTGACCCGGGCGGTCTCCCCCAGGTCCTCGCCGTCGATCTCGAAGACCCGCGGCTCCATCAGCTCGAGCCCCAGGCTCCGCACGCGGAGGTGCGTGGCGCTGTCGCTGCTCTCGGCCACCTTGCCGCCCGTCGCGAGGCGCTTGATCCCGTTGTCCCAGACAAGGTTCCGCATCGTGTCGAGCCAGCCGGCCGCGCCGTCCGCGCTCAGGAGGAGCAGGTCGAGCTCGCCGTCGGAGGGGTCGGCGTCGGGCAGCAGGTTGAAGCCACCCTGGAGCGTGCCGCAGTTGCCGACGAGCAGCGTGTGCACGCTGTCCTCGCCGTGCGCCTGGCCGTCCGCGGTGATCCGGACCTCGAGGGTGTCGCTCGCGGCGAGCGCGCGCCCCATCGACTCCACGTAGGCCAGCCAGCCCACCTTGTCCTTGAGGTCCTCGTCGGTCTCCGTGATCATGTGCGCGTCGAGGCCGAACCCGGCCATCACCGCGAACGCGTGCCGTTCCGGCCCGCCGGGGAGCTCGATCTCCAGCCAGCCCACGTCGATGGCCCGCGCCTCGGCGCCGAACGCCCGGGTCAGGGCGCCAGAGATGTCGTTGAGCGGCACGCCGAGGTTCCGGGCCAGGAGGTTGCCGGTGCCGAGCGGGACGATCGCCAGCTCGGTGCCGGTGTCCGCCTCCGCGAGACGTTCGGCGACGGCCCGGACGGTCCCGTCCCCGCCGGCGACCACGAGCAGGTCGGCGCCCGCCGCGAGCGCCTGCGCCGTGACGCCCTGGCCGGCGTCGTCCTCGCTCGTCTCGAACCAGATGGCCTCGAACGTCGTCTCGGCGGCGGAGGCCGCCCGGTTCAGCCCGGACTCGAGGTCGGCCCTGGTCGTCTTGACCGGGTTCCAGATGATGCAGACGCGTTGTGCGCTCATGGCCGCATGTTTCCACAGCCGGTCCTGCGGCTCGACCCGAACCCGCCGGTCACGGGTCCGTCGTTCACAGGTCCGGTACTGCCGCGGCGAACCGCTGGGCGAGCGCCCTGACCGCCTCCTGGAGCTCCGGCCCGCCCTCGACCCGGAAGGGGTAGGGCACGCTCGCCAGCCACTCCTGCGCGTACATCGCCGGGTTCCGCGTGCTGCCGACCAGCATGCACCCGTCGTCGGCCGCCTCGAGCCGTCCCATCTGTGCGCCGACCCAGGGGGCGACGTCGGCGAGCGGGGCGTCGAACACGACGCGGGTGGTGAACTGCCATCCGGTGCCCAGGTGCTCCTCGAGCGAGGCGACGGGATCGAGGCCGTCGGGCGGCGTGAACCCCCGGTCGGTGTGCTCGACCGCGTGGACCCTGTCGACACGGTAGGTGCGGGTGGCGCCCGCGCGGTGGGAGTGGCACAGGAGGTACCAGCGCCCGTAGCGCACGACGACGGCCCACGGGTCCACCTCGGCGACCCACTCGCTGCCGGACTCGCCGCGGTAGGTGACCAGCACGCGCCGTCGGGCCGCGATCGCGGCGACCAGCTCGCTGGTGACCGTGGTGTCGGGGCGGGCGGCGAACCGGTCGGGCGCGGCGGACGCGTGCTCGCGCAGCGCGGCGGCCTGCCTGCCGACGTCCTCGGGCAGCGCCCGGATCACCTTGCCGAGCGCGGTGTCGACGAGGTCGTCGCCGTCGGCGTCGGGGTGCCCGTCGAGCACCGCCATGACCAGGCCGAGCGCCTCGGTCTGGGTGAACGAGACGGGCGGCAGCCGGGTCCCGCGGCCGAGGCGGTAGCCGCCGTGCGGCCCGCGGGCCGAGGAGACGGGGATGCCGGCCTCGCGCAGGATCTCGACGTAGCGCCGGGCGGCCCGCTCGGTGACACCGAGCCGGTCGGCGAGCTCGTTCGCCGTCGTGCCGGGGCGGGTCTGCAGGACCTCCAGCGCACGGAGCGCACGCGCGGTGGGGCTGATCTCGGAGGGCACACGAGCAGGCTACGGCCATGTCCAGCGGGCAGGTCGGGAGGGCGCCCAGAGCGGGCGTTCGAAGCGGGTGCCCGGCGCACGTGCGAGTGAGTCCCACCCGGGTCACGGTGAAGGAACCCGACGAAAGGAGAGCCTCGTGGCCAGCATCACGAAGTCGATCGACGTGCATGTCCCCGTCAGCACGGTCTACAACCAGTGGACGCAGTTCGAGGAGTTCCCGCGGTTCATGGAGGGCGTCGAGGAGATCCGCCAGCTCGACCCGACCCATACGCACTGGAAGACGAAGGTGGGCGGGGTCGAGCGGGAGTTCGACGCCGAGATCACCGAGCAGCATCCGGACGAGCGGGTCGCGTGGACGAGCAGGACCGGGCCGCAGCAGGCCGGCGTGGTCACCTTCCACCGGCTGCAGGACGACCAGACCCGGGTCACCGTGCAGCTGGACTGGGAGCCGGACAACGCCACGGAGAAGGTGGGCAGCGCCCTGAACTTCGACGACCGCCGGGTCCAGGGTGACCTCGACCGGTTCAAGGAGTTCATCGAGTCGCGCGGCACCGAGACGGGCGCCTGGCGCGGCGACGTGAGCTGACCGGCGTGAGCTGACCGTCCCCCGCTGAGACGCGCGATGACCGTCCCGGACCGATCGGTCCGGGACGGTCATCGCATGTCACGGTCAGCGCGCGTTACGGCCGGGGGTACCGGACCGTCAGCGGACCACCTCGAAGATCTGCTTCTGGACGCCGTTCCTGTAGGCCTCGTGCTCGACGAGGCGGAGCTTCTGGGCCGCCTTGTCGGCGTCGCTGAACAGCGGCTTGCCCTGGCCCAGCAGCACCGGGAACACGAGCAGGTGGTACGCGTCGACGAGACCCGCGTCCGCGAGCGCCCGGGTCAGGGAGACGCTGCCGTGCACCTGGATCTCGCCGACGTCCGAGTCCTTGAGCTTCGCGACGTCGTCCAGCGAGCGCAGGATGGTGGTCTCGCCCCAGCCCTCGGTCAGGTCCGCCTCGGTGAGTGTCGTCGAGACGACGTACTTGGGCAGGGTGTTGTAGCGCACGAACTCCTCCATGTCGGGCCACACGGGGGCGAACATCTGGTAGCTGGCACGGCCCAGCAGCAGCGCGCCCGCCTCCTCCTGCTCACGGCCCTTGAGCTCGTACGCCTCCGGTGCCGGGGCGACGGTCTTGAAGGTCCACGCGGTGTCGTGCAGCTCGGGATCACCGCCGGTCGGGTCGACCTTGCCGTCGAGCGAGACGAAGTGGGTGGCGACGATGGTGCTCATGGGGGTTCTCCTGGGTAGTGGTGGCCTGGCGGATGCTTCAGCCCTCTGCCAGCTCAGACGACCGGGGACGGAAAACTCATCGGCCCTGGATCCCAAAACAATCCGGCAGTAGAACGTCCGGAACTGGTTCTAACGTGGTGCGCAACGGCATCCTGCCGCACTCACCACGGGAGAGAAATCATGGACATCCTGCTCATCGGCGGCCTCTGGCTCGACACGTCGGCCTGGGACGACGTCGTCCCCGAGCTCGAGGCGCTCGGCCACCGTGCGGTGCCGGTCGCGCTTCCCGGACAGGGCGACGGCTCGACGACGGCGACGCTGGACGACCAGGTCGCCGCGGTGCTCGCGGCGGTGGACTCGTCAGTGAACACAGCAGCCGGGAAGCCGCTGGTCGTGGGCCACTCGGCCGCGTGCGCCCTGGCCTGGCTCGCCGCCGACGCACGCCCGGAGAAGCTCGCCGGCGTGGTGCTGATCGGCGGGTTCCCGTGGGACGACGGCAAGCTCTACGCCGACCTGTTCGAGATGACCGACGGCGTCATGCCGTTCCCCGGCTGGGGACCGTTCGAGGGGCCGGACTCCGCCGACCTCTCCGACGAGGTCAAGGCTGCGCTGGCCGCCAAGGCGGTCCCGGTCCCCGAAGGGGTCGCCCGGGGCGTGGTGCACCTGACCGACGAGCGCCGGTTCGACGTGCCGGTGGTCGTCGTGTGCCCGGAGTTCACACCCGAGCAGGCGAGGCAGTGGATCGAGGCCGGCGACGTGCCGGAGCTCGCGCGGGCCAAGAACGTCGAGCTGGTCGACCTGGACTCGGGCCACTGGCCGATGTTCACCCGCCCGGCAGCCCTGGCAACCCTGCTGGCTTCTTCCGCGAAGTAGAGCGCCTGTCCGAGTCTCGCTGGTCGAGCTTGTCGAGGCCCTGGCCCCAACAAGGGTCTCGACAAGCTCGACCGGCGAAAGGCTCAACGTTTCAGGCCGAGGGAGCGGAGCTCCAGGTCCGCCAGCTGGCGGACGGCGGCCGGGTCGCCGGCGCGCCACGCGGCCACCGGGTCGTCCGAGATCCGGGTCAGGGACCGCAGGGGCTGGTTCGCCAGGGCGCGCAGGGCCAGCAGCTGCGGGTCGGCGCCCGCGAACCGCCGGGCGGCGGTCGCGCGCCGGATGAACCGGACCCGGAACGGCACGTACAGCACGGCGATCAGCAGCACCGGGACCAGGAACACCGCCAGCCCGACCAGCAGCGCGATGTCGGCCACCGTCTCGGCCTGGGACCGGCCGGCGGCGGCCAGGCTCTCGGCGGCGGAGGCGGCGCCGCGGAACGGCGCGGCCAGGTTGTCCCCCACTCCCGGGATGCCGCCGATCCGCCCCTCCACGTCGTGGAACCGGCCGGCCATCTCGTCGGCTGCCGACGCCGTCGCCAGGCCCGGCCGCCCGAGCGTCAGCGTCGCGTCGTGGGTCGCGCGGCCCGCCCAGGCCCAGCCCGCGATCCAGGCGAGCATCATCAGGTCACCGAGCACCTGACGGGCGCACCGGGCAGGCGCCGCTGCGTACAACCTCATGGTCTGGTCCTCCGGACGTCGGCGAGTCGCACGCCGCACCGTAGCGGAACCGAGCCCGTTTCGGGGGCCACCGCGCGACCGATCTGTGATTGCATACTCTCCGACTTTGTTTCCGACATTGCGGAGGTATTGCCCATGACCACCAACGACGAGCTCACCCGTACGTTTACCGAGTTCGACGGCGACGGCGACGGCCGGATCACCGCCGACGAGTTCCGTCAGGCCATGGCCACGCGCGGCGAGGAGACCTCCGACAAGGACCTCGAGCAGATCTTCGGCAAGGCCGACAACGACGACGACGGCAAGATCAACCTCGCCGAGTTCACCGAGGCCTGGGACGCCTGACCGGGCGGTACGACGTCGACCCTCGCACCAGGTCTCGACAAGCTCGACCAACGGTTGTGTACGTCAGGTGTGCAGCAGGTCCGTGCTGAGGCGGTCCACGACGTCCCGCACGGCGTTCCGCGCCGGGGCCAGGTACTTGCGCGGGTCGGTCACCGCACCGTCGGCCGCGAGGTACTGCCGCACCTCGGCCGTGTAGCCCACGTTGAGCGCCGTGCCGACGTTGACCTTGCGGATCCCCGCTGCGACGGCGGCCCGGAGCGTCGGGACCGGCACCCCCGAGGACCCGTGCAGCACGAGCGGCACGGGCAGCCGCTCCGCGAGGCGGGCGACCAGGTCGAGGTCGAGCTGCGCCGTCGCGCTCGTCATGGCGTGCGAGCTGCCCACGGCGACGGCGAGGCCGTCCACGCCCGTCCGCGCCACGAACGACGCCGCCTCGTCCGGGTCGGTGCGCACGCCCGGCGCGTGCGCGCCGTCCTTGCCGCCGATCGCGCCCAGCTCGGCCTCGACCCACAGCGAGGTGCGGTGCCCGGCGGCGGCGAGCTCCGCCGTCGTCGCGACGTTGTCCTCGTAGTCCAGGTGCGCCGCGTCCACCATGAGCGACGAGACGCCGAGCGGCCAGGCGTTCGCGACCACCGAGCGGGCCAGCTCCAGGTCCTGGACGTGGTCGAGGTGCACGGAGACCGGCACGCCCGCCGACGCCGCGACCTCGCGGCACCCCGCCACCAGCGGCGCCATCCGCCCGCCGTGGAAGTTCACGGCGTTCTCGCTGACCTGGAGGATCCCGGGCAGGCCGGCCGCCTCGAGGCCCAGGACTATCCCCTCCGCGTGCTCCAGCGTGATGACGTTGAACGCGAGTACTGCGCCCTGGGCCCGCACGGCGTCGGCGACCAGGGAGCCCGTCGCCGCGAGGGTCACTGCGCGGCCGCCGGCGCGGGCGTGCGCAGCGCCTCGGGCAGCAGGTCGCCGTGCGCGGCGGTGAGCTCGTCGCAGACCGCCCAGATCTGCTCCGGGGTCAGCGTCGAGGCCGTGTTCGGGTCCATGAGCGCGGCCTGGCGCACCAGGAGCGGGTCACCGGTGCGGGCGGCCTCCACGGTCAGCCGCCCGACCGAGACATAGGCCTGGTTGACGGCGGCGCACTGGATCGGCAGCGAACCCATCGGCACGGGCGCGATGCCCGAACCGTCGACGATCGCGGGCACCTCGACGACGGCGTCCTGCCCGAGGTTGTCGATCAGCCCGCGGTTGGGGACATTGACGTGCACCTCGCGGCGCGTCCCGGTGACCAGCGAGTGGATGATCTGCGGCGCGTACTCGCTCGCACCCTCCTCCAGCTCCAGCTCGCCGCCCTCGGCCAGGGTCTTCCGGGCGCGGTCGAGCTCGGCGAGGTTCTCGCGGCTGATGCCGACGTACTCCAGCGGCTCCAGCCGGTAGCGCTCGATCTGCGCGTCCGAGCGCAGGAACCACGACAGGTACTCCGAGGAGTGCTCGCTCGTCTCCGTGGGGTAGTAGCCGAGGCGCCGGAACATCTCGACGCGCACCCGGCGCTCGAGCTCCGGTTCGGCGGCGATCCGGTCGCGCAGCAGCGGGTACAGGTCCCGGCCCTCGTGCTCCCACTCCAGCAGCCAGGCCTGGTGGTTGACGCCGGCCGCGCGGAACCGGGTCTCCTCCACCGGAACGCCCACCAGCTCCGCGAGGTCGTGGGCGGTCCAGTAGACGCTGTGGCACAGCCCGGCGACCTTGAGCTCGGGGGCGACCACGGACAGCCACCACACGTTCATCGCCATCGGGTTGGTGTAGTTCAGCAGCCACGCGTCCGGGCAGAGCTCGCGCATGTCGGCGGCCAGCGTGGTGAGCACGGGGAACGTGCGCAGTGCGCGGAAGATGCCGCCAACGCCCGTCGTGTCGCCGATCGTCTGGCGCAGGCCGTGGCGGGCCGGGATCTCGAGGTCGGCGATCGTCGCGTCGACACCGCCGACCTGGATCATGTTGATGACGAAGTCCGCGCCGTCGAGCGCGGCCCGGCGGTCCGCCATGGCGACGACGGTGGCCCGGCCGCCGAGCTGGCGGTCGACCTGCCGCGCGGTCGCCTCGGCGACGTCGAGCCGCTCGGGGTCGATGTCGTGGAGCACGAGACGCGCGTCCACGAGCTCGGGGAAACGCAGGATGTCGGCGACGAGCTGCCGGGTGAAGACGACGCTCCCGGCGCCGATGAACGCGATGCTGACCATGGCGTCGATCATCCGGTGGCCCGCGCGAGATGTGCAAGAATGCGATCAGAATTCGCGTTAAACGATCAGTCTGAGTGAGCGGTTCAGAAGGGGAACGCCATGGCGACCACGGCGGAGTCGGAACCACGCGCCATCTCGCACAAGCGCACGGAGCGCATGATGCGCACCCTCACCTACGTCAACGAGCTGGGCACCGCCCGGCTCACCGACCTCGTGCGCGAGCTCGACGTGTCCTCCGCGACGATGCGGCGCGACCTCGCCGCCATGGAGGAGCAGGGCCTGCTGGTGCGCACGCACGGGGGCGTCCGCGCGCTTGATCCCACGACCGAGGTCCCGGTGCTGCTGCGCGACAACCGGTTCAGGGACGCGAAGGTGCGCATCGCCGAGCACGCCGCGAGCATGCTGCCGGCCGGGCGCTACTCGGTGGCCATCAGCGGCGGCACGACGGCGGCCGCCGTCGCCCGGGAGCTGGCGACCCGTCCCGACCTCGCCATCGTGACGAACGCCCTGACCACCGCCACCGAGCTCGCGTCGCGCAGCAACCTGAAGGTGATCATGACCGGCGGGTTCGTACGGTCCAGCTCGTTCGAGGCCGTCGGGGCGCTGGCCGAGAACACGTTCAACGCCATCAACGTGGGCACCGCGTTCCTGGGCACCGACGGCATCAGCGTGCGCGGCGGCGCCACGACCCACGACGAGACCGAGGCGCGCACGAACCACGCCATGCTCGCGCACGCGGAGCACGTGGTGGTGGTCGCGGACGGCTCCAAGGTGGGCCGCGTGACCCTCGCGAAGGTCGCCGACCTCTCGGAGATCGACGTGCTGGTGACGGACTCGTCGGCCGACCCGGAGGCTCTCGCCGCGATCGAGGCGGAGGGCGTGGAGATCCAGGTGGTCCCGGACTGACGACCAGCAGGTCAGACGGTCGTGACCCCTACCTCCTGCGCCAGGCGGCGGGCCAGGGCCGGGTCCAGGACGGCCGCGCCCGGGACCTGGGCGTTCGCCGTGCCGGCTGCCGTCGCCAGCGCCAGGGCCTCCGCCAGGTCGGCGCCGTCGTCGAGCGCGACGAGCAGGCCGCCGAGGAACGAGTCGCCGCTGCCCACCGGGAAGCCGCCCGTGTGGCCGGTGAGCCGGGCCCGCAGGATCCGGTCGCCGTCGGTCGCCCAGGCTCCGGCGGCGCCGTCGGTGATGACGACCAGCCCTCCGGTCCCCGCCTGCACGGCGGCGAGCAGCTCCGGCACGGACGGCTCGGGGCCAGCACCACCCACGCCCACCAGCTCCAGCGCCTCCGCGCGGTTGACCTTCACGAGGTCCGGCCGGGCGCCGACGGCGTCGCGCAGCGCCGCGCCGTGGCTGTCGACGGCGATCCGGACCCCGGCGTCGTGCAGGCGCCGCACCGCGTCGGCGAGCAGGCCGTCAGGGGCGGACTCCGGCAGGCCGCCCGAGATCAGCCACCACCCCGGCCGGGCCGCGGCCAGCCCGACGGCGGCGTCCAGGGCCGCCGCCGCGGTGGCCGCGGAGACGGGGACCGCACGCTCGTAGACCTCGGTGAGCCGCCCGGTGCCTACCGAGAAGATCGAGACGCAGGTGCGCGTCGGCTGCTCACCGGGCACCACGTGCAGGTCGACGCCGTCGGCCCGGGCCCCGTCCGCGACGTCCTGCCCCGCGCCCGCGCCCAGCACCGCCACGGCCGAGACCCGCGCGCCGAGGGCCGCGGCCGCGCGCGCCGCGTTGAGCGCCTTGCCGCCCGCCACGCGGTGCACCGAGCGCGGGCGCTGGATCCCTGCCAGCTCGTCGACGACGTACGTGACGTCGAGCGACGGGCTGAGCGCTATCGCGGAGATCACCGCGCGAGCTCCCGCTCCAGGTCGCTGCGGGTGGCCTGCCGTCCGGTCCCGCCGGAGCCGAGCGTCGACAGGGAGCCCGCGACGGTGGCCCACCGCACGCGCTCCCCTTCGTCCGGGACGCCGTACGCCAGGGCCGCCAGGTAGCCGGCGTCGAAGCTGTCCCCCGCCCCGGTCGTGTCCACGACGTCGACCACGACGCCCGGCGCGCGCACGACGGCGCCGTCGGAACCGACCGACCAGCCGCCGTCGGCCCCGTCCTTGACGACCACCCGCGGGCCGCGGCGGGCGATGCGGACCGCGAGCGCGACGTCGTCCAGCTCTGCCGGTTCGCCGAGTGCGCCCGCGATGGCCCGCAGCTCGTTGCGGTTGGGCAGCAGCAGGTCGAGGTGCGGCAGGACGGCGTCGAGCCCCGCCCACTCCTCCCCCGGGTCCCAGTTGGTGTCGAGGCTCGTGGCCCAGCCCTGCGCGCGGGCGCGGACGAGCACGCCGGGCAGGTCGCCGGCCAGGCTCGGCTGGAGAAAGTAGGAGGCGACGTGCAGCAGCCCCGGCGCGCTCCGCGCGTCGAGCACCCGGCTGACCCGCTCGCCGGTGAGGGTCGGGATGGTCCCCGGCACCGTGAGGATCGCCCGGTCCTCGGGCGTGGAGAGGATGACGGAGAGCCCGGTGGGCTCGCCGTCCGCCACCTCGACGGAGCCGACGTCGACACCGCACGCGCGCAGGGCGTCGAGCGTGAACGTGCCGAACGTGTCGGCCCCCACGCGCGCCACCAGCGACGTCGGCACGCCCAGGCGTGCGACGCCCGACGCCGCGATGGACGCCGAGCCACCGAGCACCAAGTCGCCCGAGTCGGCGAGCTGTTCGGCCTGGCCGAAGCGCGGCACGACGTCGCCGCGCAGGACGAGGTCGACGTTCGCGTCCCCCGCGACGACGACGGGCAGCGGTGCGCGCGGTGCGTCGGCGGCCGCATCAGCGGCATCGGTGCCGGCGGCCGGGTCGAGCTCGGTCATCCCTTGACTCCTGTGAACGTCATGGTGGCGATGAACTGCTTCTGCGCGAAGACGAAGAAGAGGATCAGGGGCAGCGTCGCGACGACGTTGCTCGCCATGAGCAGCGACCAGTCGGTGCGGCGCGCGCCCTGGAAGTTGGTGATGCCGAGCTGGAGCGTGAACGCGCTGGGGTCGTTGATCGCGATCAGCGGCCAGACCAGGTCGTTCCAGGAGCTCAGCAGCGTGAAGATGGCCAGCGTGGCGAGCGCCGGCCGCGCGAGCGGCAGGATGATCCGCCAGAACGTCCCCCAGCGGGAGCAGCCGTCGAGCAGGGCTGCCTCCTCCAGCTCCGCGGGCAGCGACAGGAAGAACTGGCGCATCAGGAAGATCCCGAACACGGAGGCGAGCCACGGGACCATCGCCGCGGCGAGCGTGTCGATGATGCCGACCCGGGCGAACATCACGTAGGTGGGCACCATGAGGAGCTGGGTCGGGATCATGATCGTGGCGATGATCATGAGGAACCCGACGTTGCGTCCCGGAAACTTCAGCCGCGCGAAGCCGTAGCCCGCGAGCGAGCACAGGGCGAGGTGGGAGACCACCGCGACCAGGGAGACCAGCACCGTGTTGCCGGTCCACAGGAGCACGTCGGTGTCGCGGAACAGCTTCACGTACCCGTCGAGCGTGAGCTCGGAGGGGAAGAAGCGCGGCGGGAACCGGTTGATCTCCGACTCGGGTGTCAGCGAGGTCAGGAACATCTGCACGAACGGCGTGGCGAACAGCCATGCCACGGGTATGAGCAGGAGGTGCGGCCAGCCCGCCCACCGCCTGTGGCGCGGCAGCGGCTCGGCCGCCTCGGTGGCCGACGGCGGCGCAGGGAGCGGCCCGGCGGGAACGCGGATCAGGGTCATCAGAATCCACCTACCGTGCTGCGGCGCGAGTAGATCGTCACGCCGATGGTGATCGCGAGGGTGACGGCGAACAGCCCGTAGGCCACCGCCGACGCGTAGCCGAACTCGAGGTCCTTGAAGGCCGAGGTCCAGAGGTAGTACACGATCGTCTCGGTGGCCTTCAGCGGCCCGCCGCGGGTGGTCGTGTACACGAGGTCGAAGAGCTGGATCGCCTGGATCGTCTGCCAGATCGCCACGAACACCGTCACGGGCGCGAGCTGCGGGAACGTCACGTGCCAGAACGACTGCCAGCGGTTGGCGCCGTCGACACGCGCGGCCTCCTCGAGCTCGGCGGGGATGTCCTGGAGCGCGGCGAGGTAGATGACGGTGGTGAACGCCGCCTGCCCCCACAGCGACATGATCGCGAGGACCGCCATCGCCTGGTGCGGGTCCTCAAGCCAGCCCTGTTGCGGCAGCCCGATGACCCGCAGCACGTTGTTGACGAGCCCGAACTGGGGGTTGAACAGGTACGTCGTGAGGATGCCCGTCGCGGCGGCGGACACGACGAACGGCAGGAAGATCAGGGTGCGGTACAGGCCGACCAGCACGATGCGCCGGTTGAGCGCCACGGCGAGGCCCAGGCCGAGCAGCACCGAGGCCGGCACGAACAGCGCGGTGTACAGCAGGGTGTGCCCGGCGGCCGCCGCGAGGTCCGCGTCGGTCGCCATCTCGCGGTAGTTGTCGAACCCGACGGACTCGGGCGTGGAGAACCCGTTCCAGTCCTGCAGGGAGAGCAGGAACGCCCAGACCGCGGGGAAGATCGACAGGCCCAGCACGATGAGGGTCGCGGGCGCGACGAACCCCCACCCGGTGAGGCCGTCCCGGACCCGGCGGGCCGAGGCGGGCCGCCGGTCCGGGACGGCCCGCCGGGTCCGGACGGCGGTCGCCGTCACTTGTCCGCCAGGGCGGCCGTCGCTTCGTCGGCGGCCCGCGACAGCGCCTCGGCCGGCTCGCCCTGCCCCTGCAGCACCTGGGAGATCGCGGTGCCGATCGCCTCCGAGAGGTTGACGTAGCCCGGGACGGTCGGCCGCGGGATCGTCGCGTTCACGCTGTTCTCGGCCATCACGTCGAGGCCGGGCATCTCCTCGACCTGCGCCTGGAACTCGGGCGACCCGACCTCGCTCTCGCGCAGCGGGAGGTTGCCGTAGACGACGTTCCAGCGCACGTCCTGCTCCGGGTCGGTGAGCCACTTCGTGAACTCGTACGACCAGTACTCACGGTTGACGTCCTGGTGGTCGAACAGCACCCACAGGTCCGCACCCGAGATCGTCGTGTGCTCGCCGTCGGTCCCGGGCAGCGGCACGACGCCGTAGTCCGTCCCGGCGACGCCGAGGTCGTACAGCGACCACGGGCCCGAGGTGATCATGCCGATCTGGTCGCTCGCGAAGATCTGGCCGAACTTGGTGTCGGTCTGGTCGAGGTACACCGACTCGTCCTCGACGGCCATGTCCCGCAGCAGGGTGAGCGCCTCCACGCCGGCCTCCGAGTCGAAGGTCGCCTCGGTCCCGGACTCGTCGAGGATCTCGCCGCCGTTCTGCCACAGGTGCGGCCAGAACTGCCACGTGGTCTCCTCCGAGCCGGAGACCGAGTACGCGTACCCGTAGGTGCTCGTGGCCGGGTCGGTGAGCTCCTTCGCGGCGGTGCGGAAGTCGTCCCACGTCCAGTCGGCGGTCGGGTACTCGACGCCGGCCTCGTCGAAGACCGTCTTGTTGTAGATCAGGGACAGGTTGTCCACGACGGCGGGGAACCCGATGGTGGCGTCGCCCGTCGGCCGGGCCGTGGCCTGCGCCGCACCCGAGAACTCGTCCCAGCCGACGGCGGGGTCGGCCACCTGCTCGGTGATGTCGAGCGTCCGCTCGGACTCCGCGAGCTCGCTCGCCCACGAGCCGAACGCGTAGGAGATGTCGGGGTAGGTGCCGCCGGCGAACGACGACGAGAGCTTCTGGAGCAGGTCCTCGGTCGACGGCGCCCCCGACGAGATCTCGATGGTCACGTTGGGGTGCTCCTCCTCGAACTCCTCGGCGAGCCCCGTGAGGATGGTCTGGGCCTGGTCGGCCTGTCCGGTCCACCAGGTGAGCGTGACGTCGGCCTCCTTGTCGAGCGTCGTCGCCCCCTGCGCACCCGATGCGCACGAGGCGAGCAGAGCCGTCGTCGTGAGCAGGGCGGCGGCGCCGGCGGCGGCCCGTCCTCGGGAGGTACCTCTGTGTTGACGCAGCATGATCGTCCTCGTCTCTTCTGCGTACTTCGCTGTCTTCTGTGGGTAGTACTTTCAGCCGTGCGGCTCGGGTTCAGCCGAGCACCACCGAACGGGTCAGGTGCCGGGGGTGGTCCGCGTCCAGCCCGCGCGCCCCCGCGAGCTCGACGGCGAGGCGCTGCGCCTGTACCAGCTGGACCAGCGGATCGAGGTCCCAGTGCTGGACGGTCGCGCCCGTGCGCTCGATGTCGGCGGCGAGCGCCGGGTCGGCGTCGCCGAAGAGCGTCACCAGGCTGGTCTCCCCCGCCACCGCGACGGGTCCGTGGCGGTAGTCGAGCGCCGGGTAGGACTCCGACCAGGCCTGCGCGGCCTCGCGGATCTTGAGCGCGGCCTCCTGGGCGAGCCCGTAGCTCCAGGACCTGCCCAGAAAGACGAAGTGGTCGAAACGTGAAGGCTCCACGGGGAGGGGCGCGGCGAGCGCCTCCGCCGCCTGGTCCAGCACCGGGGACAGGTCCTCGCCGAACCCGGTGCGTGCCAGCGCCAGGACCGACGTCGGGAAGCGCGTCTGGACCACCGACTCCTCGTCCGCGAAGTCCAGCACGAGCGCCTCGTCGGCAACCTCGGCCACCGGGGAGCCGGCCACGCCGACGACTGCCGCCCGGACCGTGCCCGCCGGGACGAGAGCGAGCGCCTCGAGCACCTCGCTCGTGGTGCCCGAACGGCTGATCACGACCACCCGGTCGTAGGCGCGGCCCGGCGTCCACTCCGACGCGTAGGCGGCGTCGGTCTCGCCGTGCCCCGCCCGCTCGCGCAGGACGGCGACCGACTCGGCGACGAACGCGCTGGTGCCGCAGCCGAGCAGCAGGACCCGCTCGCCCGGCCGGCCGAGCACCCGCGCACCCTCCCTGGCCGCGGCGACGGCGCGTGCCCAGACCTCGGGCTGGCTGCGGATCTCCCGCTCTGTCGTGGTGCTGATGCTCACGTGCAGCTTCCTGTCGTCGTCCGGGGCGCCCGCTGCCGGGCGCCGTGCTCGGCGCCGACTGCCCGGCCCCGTCGACGCCCATCGTGCTCGACAGTTGCGCGGCAGTCACCAAGACTGGCGAACTCGATCACTCTGAGTGATTGAATCGCGTAACAAGTCGGCAATCTGCTCAGCCATGCCTGATCCTCGGGGACGTCCCGCTCACGTCGAGCACTTTCCAGCACCGTCGCCGAGGAGCCAGTAATGAGCCACGACCACAGCCCCCTCGGGGCCACGGGCACCACCACCACGCCGGTACCCGACCTCCGGCTCGTGGACTGGGCGCCGCGGCCCCAGGTCAGCGTGCCCGCTACCCGGGTCACGCGCGCGTCGGTGCCCGCGATCGACATGCACAACCACCTCGGACGCTGGCTCACCACCGACTGGTGCGCACCCGACGTCGCGGCGCTGCTCCGGATGATGGACGACGCGGGCCTGGCGACCGTCGTCAACCTCGACGGGCTGTGGGGCGACGAGCTGGAGGCCAACCTCGACCGGTACGACCGCGCCCACCCGGGGCGGTTCGTGACGTTCTGCCAGGTCGACTGGACCCTCCTGCGCCACCGCGACGGCGAGCGCCGGATCCAGGACCAGCTGCGCGACAGCGCCGCGCGCGGCGCCCGCGGGCTCAAGGTGTGGAAGAACGTCGGCCTCACGGTCGTGGGGCCCGACGGCGAGCTCGTGGCACCGGACGACCAGCGCGTGGTCGACGTGCTCGCCCTGGCCGGCGAGCTCGGGCTGCCCGCCCTCGTCCACGTCGCGGACCCGAAGGCGTTCTTCGAGCCGCTGGACGCCCACAACGAGCGGTTCGACGAGCTCGCCGGCCAGCCCGACTGGTCGTTCGCCGACCGGGGCCGCTACCCGTCGTTCGACCAGCTCCTGGACGCGTTCGAGCGGCTGCTGGTCGCGACGCCCGGGACGCAGTACATCGGCGCGCACGTCGGCTGCGTCGCCGAGGACCTCGACCGCGTCGAGCGGCTGCTGCGCACGGCGCCGAACCTCGCCGTCGACATCGCGGGCCGGCTCGGCGAGCTCGGCCGGCAGCCCCGGCGGTTCCGCCGGCTCGTCGAGGCGTTCCCCGACCGCGTCCTCTTCGGCACCGACGCCTTTCCGCTCTCCCCCGAGCAGCTCGAGGTCTACCTCCGCTTTCTCGAGACCGACGACGAGTGCTTCGACTACGCGCCGGGCGAGGAGGTCCCGCCCCAGGGCCGCTGGCAGATCTCCGGCGCCGACCTGCCCGGGCACCTGCTGCCCGCCCTGTACGCGGGCAACGCCCGCCGGGTGCTCGGGCTCGACCGCGGCTGATCGTCCCGTTCCGCTCTACGCTTGCCTGTCAGCGTCTCCCGCGGAAAGGAGCCCCACGTGGCGTGGACGTCGCTCGCCCTGGACCTCCTGGGCGTCTTCTTCTTCGCGGTGTCGGGCTCGCTGCTCGCTGTCCGGCGCGAGTTCGACATCGTCGGCTCGCTCCTCCTGGGCACCTGCGTGGGTCTCGGCGGAGGCATCCTGCGGGACGTGATCATCGACGCCGGCGTCCCGCGCGCGTTCGACTCGCCGATCTACCTGGTCCCGCCGGTCGTCGCAGCAGTGGTCGTGTACTTCTTCGCCCACGCCGTGCAGCGCTTCCACAACCTCCTGCTCACCTTCGACGCCGCGGGCATGGCGCTCTTCTCCGTCACCGGCACGCTGGTGGCGCTCGCGGCGGGCATGAACCCGACGGCGGCCGCGATCCTCGGCGTGGTCACCGCCGTCGGCGGCGGCGTGATCCGCGACGTGGTCGCCAACGACGTGCCGCAGATCTTCCGCGCCCGCGGGCTGTACGCGATCCCCGCGCTGATCGGGGCCGCCCTGACCAGCCTCGCCTCCTGGGCGGGCTGGTTCGGTGTCGGCACCGGGACGGCGATCGCCGCGGTGGTGTTCGCCCTGCGGATGGTCTCCCTGCGGTACCGCTGGGGAGCGCCGCCCGCCGGCGGCCACCACGGCACGCCGCAGCTGCCGCCGGCGGTCTGAGCCGGTTCCCGGGATGCCGAATATGACCGAGATGCGAGTAACCGCGAACAGGGGCACTGTCGTATCAGCACGGCGCGACAATGTGCCGTGAGGAGGAAGGAGATCAACATGCCTACGTGGCTCATTCTCATCCTGGTCGGCGTGGCACTCGTGATTCTCGGTGTCGCCACGGAGATCGGACAGTTCCTCATCTGGATCGGCGCGATCGTCCTCGTGATCAGCCTGGTCCTCGGCCTGATGGGCCGCACCCGGACCTAGTGCCGGTACGCACCAGACCTCTCCAGGCCGCGATCTGCTGATGCCCCCGGCAGGTCGCGGCCTGGGCCGTTCCCACCACCCTCAGTCCAGCCCTTCCTCGCCCAGCACCTCCTGGGCGATGGCGAACGCGCGGTTGGCGCTCGGCACCGAGCAGTAGACCGCGGTCTGGAGCAGCACCTCCCCGATCTCGTCGGCGCTCAGCCCGTTGCGCACGGCGGCGCGGACGTGCATGGCCAGCTCGTCCCAGTGGCCGCCCGCCACGAGCGCGGTGAGGGTGATCATGGAGCGGGTGCGCCGGTCGAGCCCTGGTCTGGTCCAGATCTCGCCCCACGCGTACCGGGTGACGAGGTCCTGGAAATCGGCGGTGAACGATGTGGTGCCCGCGACGGCGCGGTCCACGTGCGCGTCACCGAGCACCTCGCGGCGCACGGTGGCGCCGGCGTCGTGGCACTCGTCCGCGCCGGTTCCGGCAGCATCCGGGAGGTCCGTCATGCCGCCACCCACCCCGCCACCAGGTCCCTGACCAGCGCGGCAATCGTCTGCGGCCGCTCGGCGGGCACCAGGTGCGCCGCCCCGTCGAGCACCCTCAGCCGTGCCCCCGGGACGGCCTGCGCGATCTCCGCCAGCCGCGCGGGCGGCGTCGCCCGGTCCGAGCCGCCCGCTATCGCCACGACAGGGACGTCGACGACGCCGAGCCGCCCCCGCAGGTCGTGGCCGCCCAGCGCCCGGCACACCGCCGCGTAGCCGAACCGGTCGGCGGTCTGGAGGTCGGCCAGGAGCCGCAGGGCGACCTCCGGTGCGCGGTCCAGGAACCCCGGTGCGAACCACCGTCCGGCCGCCGCCTCCACCTGGGTCGGGGTGCCCGCCCGCTGCACCAGGGCGGCGCGCTCGGCCCATGCGGTCGGTTCCCCGAACCGTGTGGCGGTGCAGATCAGCGCCGCGCCGAGCACCCTGCCAGGTGCGTCCAGCAGCAGCCGCTGGCCGACCGCGCCGCCGACCGAGACCCCCGCGTACCAGAACGGCGCCCCGGCGTCGCCGCGCCGTGCCTGTGCCCGCTCGACCACGCCGAGGACGGCGGTCGCGAGGTCGCCGACGGTGAGCCCGTCGAGCTCACCGGGCGCGGGCGGCGGTGCGGTGCCGTGGCCGGGCAGGTCCCAGCCGATCACGTCCAGGTCATCGCCCAGCAGCCTCGCCGTGTCCGACCAGAGCGCGGCGACCGAGGTGCCCAGCGAGGGCCCGAGGACCAGCAGCGGACGCGTCGCGTCCCGCAGCGTGAGCTCGACGGCGCCGAGCCGGGGCCGCGTGGTCACGGCTCCTCGCTCGTCCGGCGACCGCCGGCAGAGTCGCCGAACCGGCCGAGCACCCGGTCCACCACCGCGGCCGCCGCGCCGACGTCGGGCGCCCGTCCGACGTCGGGCAGGCCGGCGCGCAGGTTCCGGTCGACGGCGTCGGCGTCCACCTCGAGACCCTCCAGGAGCCCCGCGACAGCGCGGGCCGACGCCACGGTGTGCCGGGCGAGCTGCTGCAGGGCCGGCCACTCGGCGTGCCACGCGCCGTCCGACCGCTCGTCGACGGCGAGACCGGCGGCCGCCAGCACCTGTGCCGCCAGGTGCGGCGCGGCGATCGCCGAGCGCCGCACCAGCACCGACAGCACGGGGTTGCGCTTGTGCGGCATCGCCGACGACGCCCCGCGTCCCGGCGCGGCCGGTTCGCGCAGCTCGCCCACCCCGGGGCGGACCCCCCTGCAGGACGTCGTTCGCCACCTTGCCGAGCGCCGCGCACACCTCCGCGAGCGCCGACGCGACCCGGACGAAGGGCGTGCGCGTGACGTGCCACGGGCCGGGCCCGACGGGCAGCCCCAGCTCGTCGCCCCAGGCCTCGACCAGCGCGAACGGGTCGCAGTCGGCGACGGGGTCGCCGTCGGCCAGGTCGCTCACGCCCGACAGCTCGCCGGCCGCGCCGCCGTAGGCCAGCGGCAGGGCCTCGGCGGTCTCCGCGAGGAAGGCCCGGGCCGGGTCGAGGCCCTGGAGCCAGCCCGCGAACCGGGCGCCCAGCGTGGTCGGGACGGCGGCCTGGGCGAGGGTGCGGCCGAGCGCCGGCCGGCCGCGGTGGTCCTCCGCGAGGCGGGCCGCGGCGGTGACGGCCCGCCGGAGGTCGGCGTGGACGTCGCGTGCCGCGTCGCGGAGCACCAGGACGAGGGCCGTGTCGAGCACGTCCTGCGACGTCAGCCCGGCGTGCACGAGCGGGGCGAGGTCCGGTCCCGCCGCGGCGCGCAGCTCGGCGACGAGCGGGATGACCGGGTTGCCTCCCCCCGGCGCTCGCGCGGGCCACCCGGGTGGCGAGGTCCAGCGCGGCGTCGTCCGGGCCGGCCAGGCGTTCGACGACGGCGTCCAGCCCGCCGCCGCCCCGGTGCCTCGTGAGGACGCGCACCCACGCCGCCTCGGTGCGCAGCATCGCCCGCAGCACGGCTACGTCGTCGGTCACCGCGGCCGGGGAACCGGGGGCGAGGTCCGCGCCGGGGGTGAGCAGGCCGACGTCAGGCATCGATGCCGTCCCGTCCGGCCGCGGCGGCCGGGACGGAGGCGCGGGCGTCCGTGCGGTCGTACGTGAGGAACACGGTCTCCTCCTCCCCTGGTGGCCCGCCCTGGAGGCGGAGGTCGAAATGGAGCGAGCCGTCGGGCTCGTCGCGGGCGATCAACGTCGCCCGTCGCTCGGGCCCGAGCGAGCCGAGCAGCGGGTCCGAGGCCGCGGCGTCCGGCAGGTAGGCGCGCGTGAACAGGCGGTCCTGCAGGCCGCGCGCGAAGACGGTCACGGCGAAGAACGGCGCCCGGCCCGGCTCGGTGGCGCCCGGACGCAGCGTGCGGAACCAGTAGCCGCCCTCGCGGTCGGTCTCGGCGCGGCCCCAGCCGGTGAAGGTGCCGTCGCGCAGGATCGAGCCGCTCCGGCGCACGACGGCGCCCGCCGGGTCGGCCTGCCAGATCTCGATCAGCGCGTCGGGGACCGGCGCGCCCGCGCCGTCGTACACGGTCCCGTGCAGTCGGACGGCGCCCGGGGCGCCCGCCTCGACGAGCTCGTTGCCGCCCGAGTAGGGCAGCGCGTAGCCGAAGAAGGGGCCGACGGTCTGGCCGGGAGTCGGTGGGAGCAGGGGCCTCGGTGGCAGGGCCTTCGTGGCGGGCTCACTCATCGCCGTCCTCCGGTTCGGTCCAGGTGCGGTGCGACCCGGTCAGCACGACGTCCCAGCGGTAGCCGGTGGCCCACTCGTGCTCCGACAGGTCGTGGTCGTAGGCCGCCACGAGCCGGTCGCGGGCTCGGGCGTCCTGGATCGACTGGTAGATCGGGTCCAGGGCGAAGAGCGGGTCCCCGGGGAAGTACATCTGCGTGACGACGCGTTGCGTGAGCTCCCGCCCGAACAGCGAGAAGTGGATGTGCGCGGGACGCCACGCGTTGAAGTGGTTCTTCCACGGGTACGGGCCCGGCTTGATGGTCTGGAACCGGTACCAGCCGTCGTCGTCGGTCAGCATCCGCCCGACCCCGGTAAAGTTGGGGTCGATCGGCGCCGGATGCTGGTCCCGCTTGTGGACGTACCGGCCCGCGGCGTTCGCCTGCCAGACCTCGACGAGCTGACGGCGCACCGGCCGGCCCTCCCCGTCGACGACGCGCCCGCGCACCACGATCCGCTCCCCGATCGGCTCGCCGTGGTGCTGCACGGTCAGGTCGGCCTCCAGCGCGCCGATGTCGCGCTCGCCGAAGACCGGGGCGAACAGCTCGATGGTCTCCGGGTCGGCGTGGTGCAGGTCCTTGGTCGGGTGCCGCAGCAGCGAGCTGCGGTAGGGCGGCCAGTCGAGGCGCGGGCCGGACTCCGCCGGGGCACCGCGGTCCAGGCCCTGCTCGTAGGCGCGGTGCGCGGCTTCGATCTCGGCGCTGAGCTGCGCCTGCGAGGCGAGCGGCCCGGCGGGGTCCGGCGTCATCGTGTCCCCCTGTCGAGCCGGTCCTGGGCGGCGAGCAGGACCGGCGTGTTGTCGCCCGCGTAGACGTCGTACCCGCCAACCCGCTGCACGACCTCGAAGCAGACGCGGCCGACGCGCGGCGTGTAGAAGTGCCAGAACTCGCCGGTCTCCGAGCGGTCGAACATGAGCTGGTGCTCGCGCAGGAGGGTCAGCGTCGCCTCGTCGAGGGCGAACCGGGCCCGCAGGTCGTCGTAGTAGTTGTCGGGTACGGGCACCGGGCGGAGCCCGCGGTCCCGGGCCCGCCGGGCGACCGCTACGACGTCGGTGCAGGCCAGCGCTATGTGCTCGGGGTGCGACACCCCGACGGGCGCGACGTTCAGCGAGACGCGCACCGCGCCGCTCGGGGTGCGCATCACCTGGCTGCGGACCAGGCCCTGCGGTCCGGCGGCCTCGGTCGCCGTCGGCTTCTCCAGCCCCAGCACGCTGGTGTAGAACAGCACCGCCTCGTCGTGGGCGTCCCAGCCGTGCGAGACGTTGACGTGGTCGATCCCGGTGATCTCACCCGCGCCGCCGGCCCGGCCGCGGTCGAACTCGGCGGCCCAGGCGGGCTCCTCGCCGTCCTGCGTCCGGTCGCGGCGGTCGTTGAGGAACACCTCCAGGCCGCTGGGCGCCACGAACCCGGCGAGGTCCTGCTCGCCGTCCTGGGTCCTGCGGGGTGCGGCACGGACCGCCAGCGCGCGGGCCCGGTCGCCGGCCACCGAGGCGTCGGCCACGCCGAAGCCGATGCCCGCCAGGTGCGGGTCGAGGTCCCGCGCGTGCTGCTCGTTGAGCACTATCCGGGCGTCGCCGGACGCCCACAGCCGGACCGGCTTGGTGCGGTGCTGGCCGCGGAAGGTGAGGCCGATCTGGTCGAGCAGCACCTCGACCCCGCTGGTGTCCTCGGCCTTGATCTCCACGTAGTCGTACCCGGTGGGCACGTCGACGTCGGCGATCCGGCGGAGGCCGGCCCCACCGTTCCCGGAGACGGCCGCCCCGCCGTCGTCGGTCAGGAGCCGGGCCGCCCGGTCCTCGAGCCAGACCAGGGAACGGAGCGCATGCTCCGCCGTACGCACGGTGTCGGTCTGCCGGAAGACGTCGTTGAAGACCTCCAGCGAGAGCGGGCCGGTGTACCCGGCGCGGACGAGGTGGGTCACGAACCGGCCGAGGTCCCACACGCCCTCCCCCGGGAACAGGCGGTGGTGCCGGCTCCAGGAGAGCACGTCCATGCCGAGGTCGGGCGCGTCGGCGAGCTGGACGAAGAAGATCTTCTCGCCGGGGATGTCCTCGATCCCGGCCGGGTCGTGCCCGCGGGAGAGGATGTGGAAGCTGTCGAGGCAGACCCCGACCGCCTCGTGGTCGGCGAGCTGCGCGATGCGCCAGGAGCGGCGGTAGTCGTCGACGTACCGGCCCCAGGCGAGCGCCTCGTACGCGACCCGGATCCCGAAGGACGCGGCAAGGTCGCCCAGGCGGCGCAGCTGCTCGGCGGCGACCCGGTCGGAGCCGACGGTCGCGGTGGCGACGTTGCTGCAGACCAGCACGGTGCCGATACCGAGGCGGCGCATGGTCGTGAACCGTTCCCGTGCCCGGCGCAGGTTCTCCTCCAGCAGGTCCGGAGTGACGCCCTCGAAGTCCCGGAAAGGCTGGTAGAGGTCGAGGCTCAGGCCGAGCCGGTCCGCGAGCGCCCGGATCTCCTCGGGGCTGCGGTCGCCCACGACGAGGTCGGGCTCGAAGATCTCGACGCCGTCGAACCCGGCGTCGGCGCACGCGTAGAGCTTGTCCTCCAGACTGCCGCTGAGGCAGACGGTGGCGATCGACCTGTGCATGTCAGCCCTCCGTCACGAGCTGGTCGAAGTGGGCGTGCATCCGGCCGACGTCGGGTTCGAGGCCGGTGATCAGGCGCAGGCTCTCCACCGCCTGGCCGACGGCCATCCCGCCGCCGTCGAGCGTCGGCAGGCCGCGGGCCCGGGCGCGCCGGAGGAGCTCGGTCTCCAGCGGCCGGTAGACGACCTCGGCGACCCAGGCGCCGGGACGGAGCCGGTCGACGTCGAACGCGACGCCCGGGTGCTCGGCCATGCCCACCGGCGTGACGTGGACGACGCCGTCCGCCCGGGGCAGCCAGACGTCGAGCGAGCCGCCACTGCCGCGCAGCGCACCCGGGAAGCGGCCGATCATCGCCTCGACCGCCGCCGGGGCGACGTCGTGCACGACCACCGGGTCGAACCCCAGGTCGAGCAGCGCCGACGCGGTGGCGAGCCCCGCGCCCCCCGCACCGATCTGGAGCACGGTGCCGCCGGGCCGTCGGTCACCGGTACGGAGGTCGCCGAGAAATCCCTCCAGCGCGGCGCGGAAACCCGTGACGTCGGTGTTGTGCGCGGTGCGCCGGCCGCCGCCGAGCAGCACCAGGTTGGCGGAGCCGAGACGGCGCACGACCGGACTGAGGTCGGCCACGTGACCCAGCACCGCCTGCTTGAACGGGTGGGTCACGTTGGCCGCGTCGAAGCCGGCGTCCTCCAGGCGTTGCAGCTCAACACCCAGGTCCACCGCGCGGCGCCCGCTGAGGTCGACGGTCCGGTACTCGTAGTCCAGCCCGAGCCGCCGCGCCTCCGCCATGTGCAGCGCGGGCGACAGCGACGGCTTGATGCCGTTGCCGAGCAGGGCCACCCGGTAGCCGCGACTCACGGTGCGCCCGTCCTCTGCGCTGATGGCGCTGGTGGTACCGGCGTCACTGTGCGGAGCCCCGGATGGCCTCGTAGACGGCCAGCGAGTCGCCCTCGAGGTTGGCGCGGAACCACTCGTCGGTCTGCTGCGCGAAGGCCTCCTGGTCGACGTCGTCGACGATCTCGACGGAACCCTCCTGCTCCCACTTCTCGACGATCTCCCGCTCGGCCTCCTCGACGCAGCCGGGCATCCGCTCGACGGCGGCCGCCACCGCCTCCTCCAGCGCGGCCCGCTGGTCGTCGTCCAGCTCCGAGTCGTAGGTCGGCGCGGCCACGATCAGGTTCGAGTTCTGCCCGTGGTCCGACATGCTCACGTAGTCCTGCACCTCGACCAGGTTGCTCGCGTCGATGTTGGTCAGCGGGTTCTCCTGACCGTCCACCACGCCCTGCTGCAGGGCGAGGTACAGCTCCTCGTAGGCGACCTCGGTCGGTTCGGCGCCGAGCGCCTGCGCGTTGAGCAGGTACTGCGCGGACCCCGGGAATCGCATCCGCAGCCCCTCCAGGTCGGCGGGCTCCCGGATCGGCGCGTTCGCGGTGAACTGCCGGGCGCCGGCCGACCACGCCCCGAGGATGGACACGCCCCCGGAGGCGTCCTTGAAGTCCTGCTCCAGGTCGTCGGCCGAGCCGTCGGTGAAGAACCGCACCAGGTGGGCGCCGTCGTCGAACACGTAGGTCGCGTCCACCACCCCGGCCGGCTCGTAGACGGCCGCGAGCGCCGAGGCGCCCTGGATGTCGATGTCGACGTCGCCCGACTGCACCGACGCGATCCGGTCGGCGTCCCCGCCGAGCTGGCTGTTGGGATACACCTCGACCGTGATGCCGACGTCGGCGGCCTCGGCCTCCTCCTTGATGACCTGCGCGCCGCAGGTGTGCTGCGGCTGGTCCTCGGTGTAGCTGTGGGCGAGCACCAGCTCGACCTGGCCCCCGCCGGCGTCGCCGCCGGGGTCGTCACCGGAGCCGCACGCGGTCAGCAGCGCCAGGGGCAGGGCCACGGCCGCGCTCGCGGCGGCGGTCCTGGTGCGGTTGGGACGGAGGTTCATGGTGGGTCCTTTCGGTTCGCGCCGACGTCGTCGTCGGACGGTGGTGAGAGGAGCGGTGGTGAGAGGAGCGGTCGTGGGACGAGCGGTCACAGGCCGAGCTGTCCCGGCAGCCAGGTGGCGATGCCGGGGAAGAAGATGATCAGCAGGCAGCACAGGAGCAGGGGCACGAGGAACGGGAGCGCGCCCCGGAACACCTCGCCGACCGGGACGCGCTGGGTCGAGCTGAGGACGTAGAGCACGGTGCCGACCGGGGGCGTCAGCAGCCCGATCATGAGGGACAGGATCATCACGACACCGAGCAGGATCGGGTCGACCCCGAGGCTGGTGGCGATCGGCATCAGGATCGGCACGACGAGCACCAGGGTGGCCGTCGCGTCGATCACCGTGCCGAGCAGCAGCATCAGGAGCATGACCAGCAGCAGGAACACGGTGCCGTCGTCGGTGATGCCGAGCACGAGCTGCGCCAGGTCCTGCGGCACGCGCTCCTTGGCCAGGACGTATCCGAGCAGTGCCGCCGACGAGACGATGAGCATGATCGACGCCGTCGTCAGCACCGTCTCGACGAAGATCTGCGGCAGGTCCCTGACCTTCAGCCGGCGGTAGCCGAAACCGAGAACCATCATGTACGCGGCGCCGACGGCGGCGGCCTCGGTCGGCGTGAACAGCCCGCCGAGGATGCCACCGAGGATGACCACCGGCGCCCCGAGCGGTAGCACCACGCGCTTGCCGGTCTCGGCGACCCGCGCCCAGGAGAAGCCGACGTGCCGGATCTCCGGCTGCCTGCGCACCAGCACGAACACCACCGCGCACAGCCCGACCACCATCAGCAGCGCGGGCACCACCGAGGCGGCGAAGAGCGCGCCCGTCGAGACCGAGGCCTGCCCGGCGAAGATCACCGCCGGGATGCTGGGCGGCATGACCGGCGCGATGAGCGCGGACGCCCCGACGACGCCGAGCCCGAACCTGCGGGAGTACCCGGCACGCAGCATCGGCGGGATCTCGACCTTGCTCAGGGCGGCGGCGTCCGCCACCGCGGAGCCGCTCATCCAGGAGAACCCGAGGCTGACGCCGACGCTCACATAGCCGAGCCCGCCGCGGACCCGGCCGAACAGGGCGAGCGCGAAGTCGAACAGGCGGTCCGCGATGCCGGCGTGGTTGGCGACCACGCCGAGCAGGACGAACAGCGGGACGGCCAGCAGCACGAAGTTGCTGGTGGCGTCGGCGACCAGCCGCATCGGCAGGCCGAGCGACTGGCCCTCGATCAGGAGGTAGCCCAGGCCGGGGCCGAGGAAGGCGAACGCGACGGGAACCCGCAGCGCGAGCAGCGCCAGGATCGCGACGAGGAGCAGGAGCACGGTCATCGGACGACCTCACCCTCGTCGTGGTCGGGCGACGGCACACCGTTCCGGGCGACCTGCACCGCTCCGACCGCCGCCCGGACCGTCGTGCTCACCAGACCGACCAGCACCACCGCGTAGACCCACGACATCGGCAGCCCCAGCGCGGGCGACGTCAGGAAGCCGGCGGAGGAGACGAGCTCCCAGCACGCCCAGGTGAACGCCGCGGCGATCAGCGCGACCAGCACCATCGCGAGCGTCTGCACCACCCGCACCACGACGGGGCTGGGCAGGCTGTCGACCAGCTGGAGCGCGATGTGGCCGTTGCGGGTGACCAGCACGCCGGCGGCCGCGAAGGTCAGCCAGACCAGCGCGAACTGCGACAGCTCACCGGTCCAGACGACCTGCGGCAGCGGCAGGTAGCGCTGCACCGCCTGGAACAGGACGAGCACGAAGATCATGGCCCCCGCGAGGCAGCCGATCGTCAGCTCGACGGCGGTGAGCAGCTGGACGACCCGCTTGCCCGGGTCTCTCATACGTCGTCCACGTACATCGTGACGGTCCCCTTCCGTCCGGCAGCACACGGCGGCGTGTGGTGCGGTCATCACCACACGTCGGCGTGTGGCGTCGTCACTGCGGCGACAGTAGAAACCGCCCGACAACTTGTGCAAGCAGTTGCCAAAATTGCCGCGCCTATGGCTAGATGCCCAGGTGCAGCCCACGATCTACGACGTCGCGAAGGCCGCCGGCGTGGCCGCGTCGACGGTCTCGCGCACCTTCAACAAGCCCGGCCGGGTCAACGAGGCGACCCGGCAACGGGTCCTCGACGCCGCGTCCGAGCTCGGGTACCAGCACAGCCCGCAGAACCGCGCACTGCCGGGCGGGCGGCACCGCACCATCGCGATGGTCCTGTCCGACATCACCAACCCGCACTTCTTCGAGCTCATCCGCGGCGCGGAGCAGCGCGCCAGGGCGTCCGACGTCACGCTCGTCATCGTCAACGCCGAGGAGTCGCAGCGGGTCGAGGAGGCCCAGATCCGCGACCTGGCCCCCACCGTCGACGGGTTCGTCCTCGCCGCGAGCCGGCTCGCCGACGACGACCTGGTCGCCCTGGCCGGCAGGCACCGCGTGGTCCTGCTCAACCGTGAGCTCGCCGGCCTGACCAGCGTGGCGCTGGCCGTCGGCGCGGGCTGCCAGCAGATCCTGGAGCACCTGGCCTCGCTCGGGCACCGGAGCCTCACCTACTGCGCCGGGCCGCCCGGGTCCTGGATGGGCGCCGTGCGGTGGGCGGCGCTGAGCGCCGGGGCCGAGGAGCACGGCATGACCGCGCACCGGGTCGGCCCGTACACGCCGAACGTCGCGAACGGGGGCGTCGCGGCCGACGGCGCGCTGCGCACCGGCGCGACGGCGATCGTCGCGCACAACGACCTGCTGGCGTTCGGCGTCATCCGCAGGCTCACCCAGCGCGGCGTCCGCGTGCCCGGCGACGTGAGCGTGGTCGGGTTCGACGACATCTTCGCCGCCGACTTCGTCCACCCGTCGCTGACGACGCTCGGCGGGCCGGGCGCGCATGCCGGCCGGCTGGCCGTGGAGCTCCTGATCGACCAGTTCGCCGGGCGCTCGGTGCGGGACGCCGAGCAGCTCAGGCTGCCGACCGAGCTGGTGCTGCGCGAGTCGTCGGGTCCGGCGCCGCGGGGGTCCTGACCGGCCCAGCTGCTGAAGATCCTCATGATCATCTTGACCGCGGGACGCCGCCGGCCACAGATTCGATCCCGATTGGCCCGGCGCGGCATCCTCACGCCGTCGCGCACCGGAGCCCGGTGGCGGTCGCCCGGGCCGGACTGGAGTCGTCATGGAATCGAACGGCACGGAATCGAACCGAGGCCCCCTGCTCGACCGGCGAACCCTGCTCCTGGGCGCGACCGTCCTCGGCTCGGCCGCCGCCCTGGGCATCGCCGCCCCGGCCCGAGCGGCGGTGCCGGGCTTCCCGACCTTCACCCGCCTCGGTGCGGCCCTGGACAAGTCGGCGCTCGCGTACAACCCGACCGGCGAGCTCATCTTCCCCTCGATCCTGCACGTCGCCGGGCGGGTGCAGAACCCGCTCGGCGCCTGGTACATGTACTACGCCCCGCACGACGCGCCCGGCGGGATCTGCCTCGCGTACGCCGACTCCCTCGCCGGCCCCTGGCGGGAGCACCCGGGCAACCCGATCATCGCCCGCACCTGGTCGCCCCACTACTCGGTGAGCCACGTCTCGAGCCCGCACGCCCTCTGGAACGCCGCGGACGGCAGGGTCTACCTCTACTTCCACGGTGAGAACACCACCACCAGGGTGGCCACCAGCGCCGACGGGCGCAGCTTCACCTACGGCGGCACCGTGCTGACCACGGGGATGCTGCCGTCCAACGTCAGCGAGTCGTCCTACGCGCGGGTCTTCCCGCACCCGTCGCGGCCCGGCATGTACGTCATGCTGTTCATGGGCAACCAGGCGGGAACCCGGAAGATCTTCATCGGGTGGTCGCACCAGCTCGCCTCGGGCTGGCAGTTCAAGCCCGAACCGCTGATCTCGCCCGCCGCGGGCGAGGGCGGCCAGCTCTCCGGAGCCCACTACTGGTCCCGGAACGGCGGCGGCCACGTGGTCTACCACGGCGACAGCGGCGCGATCCACGTCGCCGACGTCGGCACGAGCTTCGACCGCGAGAACCACCTCGGCGTCCTGTACACCGAGCCGGTGGCGACCCGCGCCGCGGCGCCGAGCTTCGCCGAGGAGGGCGGCCGGCTCCACATGTTCTACGAGGCCGGGCAGCGCGGGAACACCAACATCGCCGTCGCCCGCGCGGGCTGATCGCGCTGCTCCGGCCCGGCCCGGCCCGGCCCGGTTCGGCCCGGCGCGAAGGGGCGCCGGGCCGGACCGGCCGGCGTGGTCACGCGGTGATCGTCAGCCGCTCCGCGCCGGGAGCTCGGGCGGCTGCCAGCGCCAGGTGGGGTTGCCGTCCGGTGCGAGGCCCTTGCGCCAGACGGCCGCGGGCATGAGCCGGACCATCGTCGTCAGGAAGCGCTGCCCGGCGCGGGAGGCGGTCCGGGCACCGTCACTCCGGGCGCCACGGGCGGTGGCCTGGTCGCGCGGCCGACGTTCGGCGTCGTACCGCGCCAGCCCCGCATCGATCGTGGGCTCTGTCGCGAGCGTGTGGGCGAGCACCACCGCGTCCTCGAGGGTGTGCCCGGCGCCCTGCCCGCGGTCGGGGCTCATGGCGTGCGCCGCGTCGCCGAGCAGCACCGCTCGCCCGCGGACGTAGGCGGGCAGCGGCGGAAGCTCACGGATGTCGGTGCGGATCACCGCCGCTTCCGGCGTCGCGCGGATCAGGTCCGGCACCGGCTGGTGCCAGTCTCCGACCCGGTCCAGCGCGGCGGCCTTCTCGTCGTCGTACCGCACGCCTGCCGTGGGTTCGGACGTGAGGAGCGCCCAGTACGCCCGTCCTCGCGACACCGGGTGGATGAGGAGGAGGTCGCCGTTCCCCATGGTGACGCTCCCGGTGAGGTCGCCGGGCAGACCCGCGACGTCGGTGACGCCGAGCCACGCGGTGCGCCCCAGGTGGCGGGGCGGTTCGGCGTCGGGCCAGAGGACGGTCCGGACGGCGCTGTGGATCCCGTCCGCGCCCACCACCACGTCCGCCTGGTACTCCGTGTCTCCGGCCACGACGCTCACCCCGCCGTCGTCCTGCCGCACGTCCGTCACCTCAGCATCCGTGTGCAGCCAGTCGGCGGGCACGGCGTCGAGCAGGACGCGGTGCAGGTCGGCGCGGTGGAACGCGAGCAGCGGCGTGGGGTCGCCGGGCCGGGCGCGCTGGAGGTAGCGGCCGTCGGACCGGCGCAGGTTGCTCGCCGAGTACGTCGGCACGCCGACGGCGCGGGCCTCCGCCTCGACGCCGAGCTCGGCCAGGGCGCGCAGCGCGTTCGGCGCCTGGGACATGCCGGCGCCGACCTCGCCGAGCTCGGGCGCGCGCTCCAGCACCGTGGCGCGCCAACCGATCCGGCGCAGCGCCAGCGCGGTAGCGAGTCCGCCGATCCCGCCGCCGACGACTATCGCGTGTCCGGTCATCGCTTCGTCTCCTCGTCGTCGGGTTCCACCGTGTGCGTGGTGAGCGGCGGGGCGGCGGCGAGCGCCGCGGCCATCCACTCGAAGGTCCGGTGCGCCTGGCGGACCCGGGCGTCGTTGCCCGGGCCGGCCAGGGTGATGCCGTCGCGGCTGAGGTCGAGGAACGACGCCATGGCCTCGATCTGGCGCCGGACCACGACGGACCACGCGTCGTCGGCCATCCGGTAGTACGTGGTGCGGTTGCCGGGCCTGGTCCGCGAGCCCAGGAAGCCCATGGTGGTCAGCAGCCTCAGGTTCGACGTGAGGGAGGCGCGGCTGGCGCCGATCGCGTCGCTGATCTGCCCCGCCGACTGCTCCGGCGGGTCGCACACCATCAGCCAGCCCAGCACCCGCCCGGCGATCGGGGGGACGCCGTCGCGGGCCAGATACATCGACACGCGCTCGACCCATTCGAGCACGGGGTCCTCGGGATCCATGCCACCTCCAATGTCAGTTGTTTCACTATCAACTGAAACTCGCGCCCGGTCAAGTGACCTGCTCTGCGGTAGGCCACGGGGCGAGGGGCTACGGTGACGTCTGGCACCGCGGTGGTGACGGCGCGGCGTGTGACGTCGGGTGGCGAAGAGAGGCGGCAGTGATCGGATGAGGTTCAGCAGTTCGGGAGGTCACGAGAAGAGCCGGGGCGCGGCCCTGCGGCGACGGCCCGGCCAGCTCGTGATCGTCGGTTTCCTCGGCGCCATCGCGGTGGGCACCGTGCTCCTGCTGCTTCCCGTGTCGGCCGCCGGCGAGCCGGCGTCGTTCATGGAGGCGCTGTTCACCGCGACGTCGGCCGCGTGCGTGACCGGGCTGATCGTCACGGACACGCCGGTGTTCTGGTCCGGTTTCGGCGAGGCGGTGATCCTGGTGCTCGTCCAGCTCGGCGGGCTGGGGGTGATGACCGTCGCGTCGCTGCTCGGCGTCCTGGTCTCGCGGCGCCTGGACCTCAGCTCCCGGCTGGTCGCCGCGGCGTCGACCCGCACGGTGGGCCTCGGGGACGTGCGCCGGACGCTCGTCCGCGTCGTCGTGATCGCGTTCGTCGTGGAGGCCGTCGTCGCGCTGATCCTGACCCTTCGCTTCGCCGTCGCCTACGACGAGCCGCTCGGCCGGGCGCTCTGGCACGGGGTGTTCCACGCCGTCTCGGCCTACAACAACGCCGGCTTCGCCCTGTTCTCGCTGTCGCTGATGGACTTCGTGGCCGACCCCTGGATCTGCCTTCCGATCGCTGCCGCGACGATCGTCGGCGGTCTAGGACTGCCGGTGATCCTGGAGCTGCTGCGCGAACGGCGCCGGCCGGCGCGCTGGAGCCTGCACACCAAGATGACGCTGCTGATGACCGGGTTCCTGCTGGTGGGTGGCACCGGGTTCTTCCTGGTCACGGAGTGGGACAACGCCGCGACCATGGGCACGCTGGACACCGGTGGCCGCCTCCTGGCCTCGTTCACGCAGTCCGTCCAGGCGCGCACCGCCGGGTTCAACTCGCTCGCCACCGGTGAGATGCACACGGAGACCTGGCTCGGCACGATCATCCTGATGTTCATCGGGGCCGGCTCGGCAGGAACGGCCGGCGGCATCAAGGTGACGACGTTCGCCGTGCTGGCGGTGGTCATCTGGTCCGAGCTGCGCGGCGACCCCGACGCCTCGGCCTTCGACCGGCGCATCTCCCTGGCCACCCAGCGGCAGGCACTGACCCTGGCCCTGCTGGCGGTGGCGATCGTGGTGCTGCCCTCACTGTGGATGACGGCGTTGTCGCCGTTCCAGGTCGACGAGATCCTGTTCGAAGTGACGTCCGCGTTCACCACCACCGGTCTGTCGACGGGGATCACGGCACAGCTCGCCTGGTACCACCAGGTGGTGCTCTGCGTCCTGATGTTCGTCGGGCGGCTCGGGCCGATCACGCTCGGCACCGCGTTGGTCCTCCGGGCCCGCGGGCGCCTGTACCGGCTCCCGGAGAGCGCGCCGATCATCGGTTGAGACAGGGCTTGGCCAGCGCAATGTTAGTGACTAACATTGGTGCATGGTCACGCCTCGCACCCTCCGGACCAGGGCCCGCATCCTCGATGCGGCGCTCGACCTCTTCGAGCGCCAGGGCTACGACGCCACGACGGTGAACCAGATCGCGGAGGCCGCCGGCGTCACCCCGATGACGTTCTTCCGGCACTTTCCGACGAAGGACGCCGTGCTCGTCACGGATCCGTACGATCCGCTGATCGCCGAGGCCGTCGGCGCCCAGCCGACCGGTCTCTCGCCGCTGGAGCGCACACGCCTCGGCCTGCTCGCCGCCCTCGGTGACATCACACCCACCGAGGACTCGACGGCGAGGCGCCGCGTCGCCCTGGTCGCCACGTCCCCTTCGCTGCGCGCCGCGACGGTGATCGGCACCGAGGCCACCCAGGACGCCATCGTCGAGCGGCTCGTGGCCGACGGCGTCGACCGCCTCGACGCCGCGATCTCGGCGTCCGCCTGCCTGGCCGCCACCACCGCGGCTCTCCTGGCCTGGGGCTCGGCGCCGAGCGACGTCACGCTCGCCGACCTCGTCCGCCGCGCCCTGGCGCAGCTCGCCCCGGCAGGAGCTGCCTCATGACCGGGCCCGCCCTGCTGCTCGACGACGTCTCGCACGCCTTCGGCGGCCGCGCGGCCCTCGACCACCTCACGCTGGCCGTCCTGCCCGGCCGGGTCACGGCCCTGATCGGCCTCAACGGCGCGGGCAAGACGACGGCGCTGCGCGCACTGACCGGCCGCCTGCGCCCCGCGCAGGGCGTGGCCAGGATCCTCGGCCACGACCCGGCAGGCATGCCCGTCGACGTCGCCGGCCGGTTCGGCCACGTGGTCGACACGCCGCTCGTCTACCCGGAGCTGACCGTGACCGAGAACCTCCGTTGCGCCGCCCGCCTGCACGGCATGGCGCGGCAGGCCGCCGCGACAGCCGCCGACGCCGCCGTCGGCCGTATGGGGCTCGGCCCGTGGCGCCACGTCCGCGCCGGCGCACTCTCGATGGGCAACCGCCAGCGCCTCGGGATCGCCGGCGCGACCCTCCATCGACCCACGGCGCTGATCCTTGACGAACCGACCAGCGCCCTCGACCCGCAGGGCGTCGTCCTGGTCCGCGAGCTGGTCCGCGGCCTGGCCGACGACGGCGCCGCGGTCCTCGTCTCGAGCCATCACCTCGACGAGGTCGCCCGCGTCGCCGACGAGATAGTCGTGCTGCACGGCGGGCGCGACGTCGGGCGGCTGGAGCCCGGTGGCACGGACCTGGAGCAGCGGTTCTTCGCCATGGTCCTGGACGCCGACACCACTCACGCGGCCGACAGCGGGAGCCTGACATGACCACCCGATCCGCGCTCCGCGCCGCCCTGGCCGTCGAGACGCTCAAGCTGCGCCGTTCGACGGTCGCCCGCCTCGCGACCGCGCTGCTCGTGGTGCTCGTCCCGCTCGGGAGCGTCGGGATGGTCGCGCTCGCGCGGTCACCGCAGGCCGTCGGCCCGACGGCGGCCAAGCTCGCCGACTACGCGACCGGCGACCTCGCCACGACGCACCTGCTGGTGTGCGCCCAGGTCCTCTCCGTCGCCGCCCTGGCCGCCGGCGGGTTCTTCGTCGCGTGGTCGTTCGGGCGCGAGCTGGAGAGCGGCACCGCCGGGGCACTGTTCGGGCTGGCCGTGCCGCGCGGCACCATCGCCCTGGCCAAGTGCCTGGTCGCGCTGGCCTGGATCGCGTCGTGCGTGGTGCTGGCCGTCGCCGTGACGACGGCGGCCTCGGCGGTCGTCGCCGGGGTGTCGGGCGAGCCTTTCGCGGCCTGGGCCGGGGTGCGGGACGCCGTGGCCGCCGGGCTGCTCGGTGGCGGGCTGGCGCTGCCGTTCGCCTGGGTGGCGACCGTGACCCGCAGCCAGCTCGGCACGGTCGGCGCGCTGGTCGGCATGGTCGCGCTGACCCAGATCGTGGTGCTGCTCGGCGGCGGCACCTGGTTTCCCTACGCCGCGCCGTCGCTGTGGGCGGGCATGGGCGGAGCGGAGGCCGCAGCCGCCGTCGGCCTGCCGCACCTGACGCTCGCCGCCGCGATGGCCCCGCTCGGCGCCGCGGCGGTCGTACACACCTGGCGGCGCCTGACGAACGTCTGAGACGCCGACCGGGGCTGGCGACTCAGTGGGTCTCGCGGTCCTTGGCGTCCCCGATGTAGCCCTCGACCACGTCGTCCACGCCGTCGAGGTTCATGTCGGCGGTGCGAGCACGGCGGGCGTCCCAGCGCAGCGAGACCGCGCCGAGGATCGCGGCGAGCACCGAGGCGCCGAGGATCGCGACCTTGGCGCCGTCGGCGTGCTCGGCGTCGCCGAAGGACAGCTCGCTGATCAGCAGCGACACCGTGAACCCGATCCCGGCCAGGAGCCCGACGGGCAGCAGGTCGCGCACGCCGATACCCGCCGGCAGCCGCAAGGGGGTCAGGCGCGTGACCAGGGCCGTGGCCCCGAGCACGCCGACGAGCTTGCCCAGCACCAGCCCTGCGGTGATCGCCAGCACGACCGGCTGCCCGAACATCGCACCGGGTCCGTCGCCGTCGACCAGGGAGACGCCCGCGGCGAAGAACGCGAACACGGGCAGTGCGAGGCCCTGGGAGAAGGGCCGGACCGCGTGCTCGAACGCGTGGGTGCGGGACTCCGGCTCGCCGCGCATCGCGATCGCGGGGACGGTGAAGCCGAGCAGCACGCCGGCCACGGTCGCGTGCACACCGGAGGAGTGCATCAGGGTCCAGGCGACCACCGCGAGGGGCAGCAGCACGAACCAGCGGGGCGTGCGCGACCGGACGTGCCAGGCGAACAGCGCCACGCACACCAGCGCGCCGGCCAGCGGCCACCAGTGGATCGACTCGGTGTAGAACACGGCGATCACGATGATCGCCAGCAGGTCGTCCACCACGGCGAGCGTGAGCAGGAACGTGCGGATCGCGACCGGGAGGCCGCGGCCGAAGATCGCCAGGACACCCAGGGCGAACGCGATGTCGGTGGCCGTGGGGATCGCCCACCCGTGCAGCGCGCCCGGGTCGCCGAGCGTGAGCAGCACGCCGGCGTAGACCAGGGCGGGCACGGCCATGCCGCCCACCGCGGCGATCATCGGTACGCCGGCCTCCCGCGGGTTGCGCAGGCTCCCGGCGACGAACTCGTGCTTGAGCTCGACGCCGACCACGAAGAAGAAGATCGCGAGCAGCCCGTCAGCGGCCCAGGTGGCCAGTGACAGATCGAGATGCACCGGGACCGGGCCGATGGCGGCGGGGCCGACCACTGCAGCGGACAGGGACGCGTACGCCTCACGCCACGGGGAGTTGGCCCACAGCAGGGCGAGAAGGGCCGCCCCGATCAGGAGCGCACCCCCGGTGGTCTCCCGCGAGACCCAGATACGCAGCCGTCGGGAGAAAGGGAGGGTGGGGGTGGTGTGGGGCACAGGGGTCCTCTCGGGCCGGTGGGGTCAGCTGAACCGGACCGGCGCGCGACCGGTCCACGCCGACCAGACTTCCCGGCACACCTGTGCTCTACCCTACCCGCCCAACCCCAGGGCCCCGGTCCGGCCTCGCGGTGGTGGGTCAGAGGGCGGCGAGAAGCGTGATCAGCTCGTCGAGCGAGAAGCCGAGCGGTTTCATGCGGCGTTCCAGCAGGATGCGCTCGACATCGGTCTCGGTGCAGGATGTTCGGTGTCATCCCACATCCTTCGTACGCAGTGTCGCGTGCTCAGTCCTGTCCACCCGGGCCGGGTCTCGCGACCTCGGTCCTTGGGGCGCGTGCGTCCCAGAGCCTGAAGGAAACACTGCGTGTCACACCCTCCTGTTGATCTGCCCGATCCTGCCTCTGCACCGATCCCGGTCACCGGCGCCCCCGAGGCCACCGCCTCCGGCTCCTTCCGGGCCGCGTTCAGCTCGGTCAGGACGTTCCGCACCGAGGTCCTGGCAGGCCTCGTCGTCGCACTGGCCCTCATCCCCGAGGCGATCGCCTTCTCGATCATCGCGGGCGTCGACCCGCGGATCGGCCTGTTCGCGTCGTTCACGATGGCCGTCACCATCTCGTTCCTCGGCGGGCGCCCGGCGATGATCTCTGCAGCGACCGGCGCCATCGCGCTGGTCGTCGCACCGGTGGTGCGCGAGCACGGGCTCGACTACCTGATCGCCACCGTCCTCCTCGGCGGGGTGATCCAAGTGGTCCTGGCGCTGCTCGGTGTCGCGAAGCTCATGCGGTTCATCCCCCGGTCGGTGATGGTCGGGTTCGTCAACGCCCTGGCGATCCTCATCTTCCTGTCCCAGGTCACGCACCTGATCGACGTGCCGTGGATCGTCTACCCGCTGGTCGCCGCCGGCATCGCCATCATGGTCTTCTTCCCGCGGCTGACCAGGGTGGTCCCCGCGCCGCTGGTCGCGATAGTGCTGCTCACGGCCGCCGTCGTCCTCGCGGGCATCAACGTGCCGACCGTCGGGGACGAGGGTGCGCTACCCGAGTCGCTGCCCAGCCTGCTGTTCCCGGACGTGCCGCTCGATCTCGAGACACTGCAGATCATCGCGCCCTACGCGCTGGCGATGGCGCTGGTCGGCATCCTGGAGTCGCTGCTGACCGCCAAGCTGGTCGACGACGTCACCGACACCCACTCGAACAAGACCCGCGAGGCCCTGGGCCAGGGCGCGGCCAACATCGTCACCGGCTTCTTCGGCGGCATGGGCGGGTGCGCGATGATCGGTCAGACCATGATCAACGTCAAGACCTCCGGAGCACGCACCCGGCTCTCGACGTTCCTCGCCGGTGTGTTCCTGCTGATCCTCGTGGTCGGTCTCGGCGACGTCGTGGCGATCATGCCGATGGCGGCGCTCGTGGCCGTGATGATCATGGTCTCGGTGGGCACGTTCGACTGGCACTCGATCCGTCCGGCGACGCTGCGGCGCATGCCCAGGTCCGAGACCACGGTCATGGTGGCGACGGTCGTCGTCACCGTCGTCACGCACAACCTCGCCTACGGGGTGATCGTCGGGGTGCTCGTCGCGATGGTGCTGTTCGCCAACCGGGTCGCGCACCTCACGTCGGTCAATCGCCTGGACGCCTCGGACGCCGACGACCAGCGGGTCTACGCGGTGGAGGGCGAGCTGTTCTTCGCCTCGTCCAACGACCTCGTGTACCAGTTCGACTACGCGGGCGACCCGAAGAACATCGTGATCGACATGACCAAGGCCCACATCTGGGACGCCTCCACCGTCGCCACGCTGGACGCGATCACGACCAAGTACGAGGCCAAGGGTAAGAGCGTGACGATCGTCGGCATGAACGACGACTCCGCCGCGCGGCACGAGCGGCTGGCCGGAAACCTCGGCGCCGGCCACTGAGGGGGTCCGAGACGCAGTCCTGGACTGGGGAACAGCTCATGAGCTCAGCTGGAGCCGGCGCTGCAGCAGCGCCGAGACGGGACGCCAGGAGGCAAGCCGCAGTGGCAGGTCGCGCAACCAGACGCCGAACGGCCCGGCGGGCGTGTAGAGACCCTTGATCTGGCGGCCGAGCTTCTGCTTGCGCTCGGCCTCGGGCCGGATCTCGGCCTCCCACTCGCGCAGCGCCGCGGACAGGTCATCCGGGTGACGCTCGAGCGCCGCGCCCAGGGCGTCGGCCCCGGCGACGGCCAGCGCGGAGCCGTAGCCGGCGAAGAGGGTGACGCACCATGCGGCGTCGCCCAGCAGGACGACCCGGCCCTGGCTCCAGCTGTCGGCGACGATCTGGCTGATGGTGTCGAAGTACACCGACCCGGCTCGGGTCAGCTGGTCGAGCACGCTCGGCGCGACCCAGCCCATGTCGCCGTACGCACGGGGCAGCGCTACCTGCGGGCCGTCCGCGAGCTCGTCCATCGGCCGGTCGGTGCGGTAGCCGAAGAACGCCACGGCGCGGTCCGGACCGAGGCTGACGACAGCCAGCGTCCGCCCGGTGTCGGTGAGCGAGGCGGTCACGCCGGGTTCGACGCCGTCGGGCAGCGTGTCGAGCGTGAAGACGCCGGCCATGTGGTTCAAGTCCAGGCGCACGTCGTCCTCCGGTCCGAGGACGAGGCGCCGGGTCGCCGAGTGGAGGCCGTCCGCGCCGACGAGCAGGTCGGCCCGCTCGACGGTGCCGTCGGAGAGCATGACGTCCACGCCGTCCGGGTCCTGCTCGACCCCGGCGATGCTGGTTCCGAAGCGGATCTCCACGGCGCCCGAACCCTGACCGGGCGCCTGGACGGGTGTCTGGGCGGTCACCGCCCGGTAGAGCACGTCCTCGATGTCGCCCCGCAGGAGGTTCAGCGACCGCTCCCCCACCAGCGCCCGGACGGTGCGGCCAGGCACGGAGAACCGGGTGCGGCCGTCGGGCCGCACGTAGTCCATCCGGTCGGGTGTGAGGTGCCGCTTCGCGAGCTCGGGCAGGATGCCCATCCGCTCGGCGGCGTCGTAGCCCACACCCGCGAAGGCCACGGCGTACCCACCCGAGCGGCGCGACGGCGTCCGCTCGACCACCACGACGTCCCAGCCTGCCTGGCGCAGCCGCAGCGCGGTGCTCAGCCCGGCGATCCCGGCTCCGATGACGACGGCGCGACGGCGGTTGGTGCTCATGACCGGTCTCCTTCGTGAGTGGTCAGCCCTGTCGTCACGATGTCGACGAGCAGGTCCAGGGACTTGCGGTAGGTGCCGGAGTCCCCGGCTGCGATGTGAGCAGTGTTGAACGGCATGAGGAGCACCGACTGCAGCACCCCGACGACGACCTGCGGGTCGTCACCGACCAGGTCGCCGCGCTGTTGCCGGTCGGTCACGTACGCCGTGAGTGCGATGCCCGGGTTGCTGTCCCCCATAGCGGCGATCCGCTCAGGTTCGAGCCGTGCCGCGACGGCCGCCATCTCCTCCGGATGGGTCACCAGCCGGCGCCACAACGGGTACGTGTCGAGCACCTCGAGCGTCGCGTGCAGGAACCGGCGCAGCCCCTCGCGCGCGTCGTCCGTCGACAGCAGCGCCTGGTCGATGACCTGGTTCTTGACCTGCCCCGCCTCGTTCAGCATGAGCTGCAGGTAGAGCGCTTCCTTGGAGTCGAAGAACTGGTAGAAGGTGCTCTTCACGATCCCGGCCGGAGCCACCAGGTCCTCCAGTGCCGTCTTGCGCAGCCCTTGCCTCGTGAACAGCTCCCGGCCCGCCGCCAGCAGCTCCCGACTGATCCGGTCGCGCTCCTGTGTCGTGAATCCTCGTGGCACCGTCGGCCCCCTCTCGCTGCGACCATGAAAACATATCCGGCGATTTGTTTTGACGGCCCGGGTGGACGGGTCTACTGTCGTTACCGGTGTGCCGGGAAGCCTGGTCGGCGTTCATCTCGTCGACCCCGAAGGAGCTTTCCGATGAAGGCACTGATCATGACCCTGGGCACCCGCGGTGACGTGCAGCCGTTCGTCGCGCTGGCGCAGGCACTGGGCGCTGCCGGCCACGAGGCGGTCCTGTGCGCGCCCCACCGATTCGAGCAGCTCGCCACCGGGAACGGGGTGCCGTTCGCGGGGGTCGACGACGGCCCGTTGCGCCAGCTCGACACCCCGGCCGAGGCCGGCGAGGCGTTCGGCGGCGGCCTCCGGACCCGGCTGCGCCAGGTCCGCGAGATGCCCTCGATGTTCGACCAGGTCCTGGCCGACTCCTGGCAGGTCGCCGCCCACGGCGCCGGCAAGGGTGCGGACGTCGTCCTCCACAACGGGCAGATCATCGCCGGCCAGCACGTCGCCGAAGCGCTCGGGATCCCGGCCGTCCTCGGGCTGCCGCTACCGATGTACGTCCCCACGCGCGAGTACCCGTGGCCGGGCCAGTCGCTGCCGTTCGGCCTGCCGGGCCGGGTGAACCGGGCCACGTTCGGCGGGATGCGGCTGCCCGCGGCGATGTTCGGCCGGGTGGTCGACCGCTGGCGCCGGGACACGCTGGGCCTGTCCCCCAGGCGGGGCCGGCACGACCCGACACTGCGGCCCGACGGCGGTCCGGCCCCGGTCCTGCACGCCCACAGCCCGGCGGTGCTGCCTCGACCCCAGGACTGGCCCGTAGGGGCAGAGGTCACCGGGTACTGGTTCCTCCCAGCCGAGCCCGGCCTGCCGGACGTCGTCGAGCAGTTCCTGGCCGACGGCCCCGCTCCCCTGTTCGCCGGGTTCGGCTCGATGTCCGGGCTGGCCCCGCAGACCAGCACCCGAGCGGTGGTCGAGGCCGCGGCCCTGACCGGTCACCGGCTGGTGATGGCCACCGCCTGGGGCGGGCTCGACGCCGAGACGGCGCGCTCCGCGGCCGCCGAGCGCGGCGTGGAGCTGCTCGTGGTGGGCGACGTCGACTACCAGACGCTGTTCCCGCGCATGGCTGCCGTCGTGCACCACGGCGGAGCGGGCACCACCGGCACCGCGTTCACGGCCGGCCGGCCCCAGGTCGTGTGCCCGTTCGTGGCCGACCAGCCCTTCTGGGGTCGGGTGACCCACGCGCGCGGCGTCGCCCCGATACCTCTGTCGCAGCGCAGGCTCACCGGACCGGCGCTGGCCGAGCGGATCGCCGAGGCGTGCGCACCCGCGGCGACGGCCGCGGCGGCAGCGCTCGGGGCGCGCATCGCCCAGGAGCGGGGCCTGGACCGGGCGGTCGCCCTCGTCGAGCGTGCGGTCGAGGCGGGTCGCTGACCGTCGAGCGCCGGGCTCGTGCACCGGCCGGCGGGTCAGGCGCCCGTGGCCGCCTGCTCGATCCTGGCGACAGCCGCAGCCACGCCGTCTTCCGCAGCCACCTTCGTGGCCAGCTCCCGCGCCTCTTCGGCTCTCGATGCGGCGTCGTCGATCGTCGCCGCGAACCGTTCCGCCGTGAGCCTTCCGGTCAGCGGCCGCGCCGCGATCCCGATCTCGTGCGCCTGCCGTGCCCAGAAGGACTGGTCGCCCTGGAACGGCCTGATCACCTGCGGAACCCCCGCCCGCAGGGCGGCGGCGACAGTGCCCACGCCGCCGTGGTGTACCGCGACCGCGGTGCGGGGCAGCAGCCAGCCGTGCGGCGCCGCATCGAGCACGTGGACCGACTCGGGCACGTCAGACAGCCTGAGCGCTCCCCAGCCCGTCGCCAGGACGGCGCGGCGACCGGAACGCCGCAGCCCGTCGAGCACCGTCGTCGTGAAGGCGTCCGGGTCCTTGGCCAGCGCACTGCCGAAGCCGACGTACACGGGCGGCTCGCCGGCATCGAGGAAGCGGGTCAGCGCCTCGGGCGGCGTCCAGCCGTCGCGCGGCGGCAGGCTCCAGAAGCCCATCGGCTCCAGCCCGGCCGCCCAGTCGTCCGGGGCCGGCAGCAGGTGGCGGCTCCATCCGTGCAGGACGCCGTCGCGGGCGATGCGGTCGCCCAGGCTCGGCGTCGGACCGGTCAGACCGAGCGCTTCGGACCGCCAGGAGCGGACCATGCGCCGGTACGGCGCCTCGACCACGCTCGCGAGCCGCCAGCTCGCCCGGTTGAGGAACCGCGGCGGGCGGATCGGGCTGAGCGGCGAGGGGAACCGCGCCGTGGGGCTGAACAGCGGCACCGGGAGGGCCGCGATCGACGGCACCCCCAGGGCGTCCGCCAGGTGGTGCGCGCCCAGTGACTTGGGGGCGTAGACGACGACGTCGGCGCCGCCGTCCCGCAGCGTGGCCACGTCGTCCAGCCAGCGGCGCAGCAGCGGGAGGGCAGAGCGCGCCGCCGTGACGGACGCGCGCGCACCCTTTCCGGCCACTTCTTCCTGGAGCGCGTAGATGCCGTCGTCGAGCGGCGCCACGGGCACTCCCTGCTCCGCGGCGTGCTCGGCCAGACGCCGTGGCGCGGCCAGCAGCGGGTCGTGGCCCGCACGGGCGAGTCCGAGCGCGAGCGCGGCGAACGGTTCGACGTCGCCGCGGCTGCCCGTGGTCACGAGGAGGACCTTCATCGCGAGGCCTCCCACTCGTCCAGGAGCGCGGGGAACCGGTCCGCCATGAAGGCGTACATGTCGCGCATGTTCTCCAGCCGCTTACGCCGGAGCGGGTCGTCGCCCACCGCGGCGAGGCCGTGCGCGGCGAGCTCCTGGAACGCACCGAGCTCGGCCATCTTGGCGCGGAACGCCCGCCCGAAGACGTCCTCGGTCAGGCGGTACCGGTCACGCCGCTCACCGCGTCTCCGGAACCGCTCCACCATCCCGGCCTGCTCGAGCTGCCGTAGTGCCACGCTCATGCTGCTCTTGGCCACCGCGAGCCGTTCGCACAGCTCAGGGGCGTCCGCGCCGTCGTCGTCGGACGTGAGCAGCTGCCCGATGGCGCGGCCGGCAGTGCGGCTCAGGCCCAGCCGCTCGTAGAACAGTCCCGCTTCCTCGGTGAAGTCCTCGATGGCGCTCATGACCCCAGCCTACATCTTTGTTCGGTTGGTTCCGAACACTACGAACCACGGGAGCACTCGACGTCCACCCTGGTCCACGGTCGCTGAACGCGCACGTTTGTGGGAGGTCCTGTCAGGGTATGCCGGATCGACCTCGGCCGGCCGTAGCCTCGGTCAAAGCGCGGCGAGCGCCAGGGGGTCGCCGTCCGCTGACCCGTTCCCCAGACCTCGGAGTCGCATCATCGCCGTCAGACCAAGAATCTGGACCGTCGCGCTCGCGACCGCGCTGCTGCTGACCGGCTGCGGCGCCGGCGGGATGACGTGGCCGGATCTCACCTACGCACCCGCGCCGCTCCAGCAGCTTCCCGAGGCAGCCGGCCGAGGCGACATGGCCGAGGTCCCCCTCGCGGAGCTGGCGCTCGGGAGCTGGCTCGCGGACACCGCGGAACGCACCGAGATCCCACCACGAGCCCTGGCGGCGTACGCCGGCGCGGCCCTGCGGCTGGCGCGGACGCAGCCCGAGTGCGGCATCGGGTGGAACACGCTCGCGGGTATCGGCATGGTCGAGTCGGTGCACGGCACCTACCTCGGGGCGCGCACCGACGACGACGGCGCGGTGCGGCCGGCGATCATCGGCATCCCGCTGGACGGCAGCGAGGGCGTCATGGCGATCACCGACACGGACGACGGCGAGCTCGACGAGGACGCGGAGTGGGACCGCGCCGTCGGCCCCATGCAGTTCATCCCGGCCACCTGGGCGGACCACGCGGTGGACGGCAACCTCGACGGGGAAGCCGATCCGCACCAGATCGACGACGCGGCCCTGACCGCCGCCCACTACCTGTGCGAGAGCGGCGGCGACGTCACCACCGACGACGGGTGGACCACGGCGCTGGCGGCGTACAACCGCTCGGTGTCGTACGCCAACGACGTGGCCGACCTCGCCGGTTCGTACGCGGAGCGACCTCAGGCCTCGTGACGCGGGGTCAGCGTGCGGAGCACCGTGGCGACGCCGTGCTCCGCCAGGGTCCCGGTGACCTCGTCCGCGGCATCGATGACGGCCGCGGGCGCGTGGCCCATCGCGACGCCGCGGGCCGCCCACGCGATCATCTCCAGGTCGTTGACGCCGTCTCCCACGGCCAGGGTCCACCTCGGGTCCACGCCGATCCGCTCGCGGATCCGCTCCAGCGCCGTCGCCTTGCTCACGTCGCGCGGTGTGACGTCCACCCAGTCGGGGCCGGCCGGGGTCGCGGTGACACCCAGCGCGCGCAGCGGCTCGATCAGGTCCAGGACGCCCGCGCCCCGGAGGATGACGCGTGACGCGGGAACGTCCCACAGCTCCGGGTCGGGGACACCGCGCTGCTCCCCGTTCACCAGCCTCGGGTCGAAGAACCGGTTGACCCGGTAGCCCCAGCCGATCTCCTCGACGCCCACCTGGACGGTGGGAAGGGCAGCGCGAGCGAGGCGGATCACCGGCTCGACGTCGAAGGCGTGCACCGTCTCGAGCCGGAACCCGCCGGACAGGGCGGCACCGACCCGCGCGACCACCGCCCCGTTGGACGCGACGACCCAGCCCGGGTCGATACCCAGCCGGCGGGCGACGGGCAGAACGCCGACGAGGGACCGGCCCGAGGCCAGCACCACCTCGTGTCCGGCCCGCCACACGTCCCCCACTGCCTCGACGGTCACGGCGGGGACGACCATGCCGCCCGCCGACAGGGTGCCGTCGATGTCGAGCGCGATCAGGGCGCCGGCTTCGGCGCCACTTCCGGTAAAGGTTCCGGGAACGGGCACGGTCGCCCGCTGCGGGTCGGTGGTGGACGGCGTCACGGTACCTGTCGTCGGCGTCATACCTCTCAGACGCACCGGGCGCCCGGATGTCACAGCACTTCCAGGAAACGCTCGTCCCGCGTCCATCAGACGAAGGTCCAGTTCGGCAGCCTCGAACCCTTCGGGAGCTGGGGCGCGCCCGGGCCGTACACCCAGTTGACGTCGGCCGGCCCGGTGAGCTCGCGCATTCCCCACGGCATCTCCTCCCCCTCCCGGAGGACGGGTTCCAGCCTGGTGATCAGCGCCCTCATGAAGTCGGTCCCGCCGCTCACCACGGCCTCGACCGGCATGGCGTCCGGCGAGACGCTCTCGCCGCCGGCGAACATTCCCGGCGGCGGGGAGACCGGCACGAACCAGCCGTTCTCCAGGCGGAGCACCAGCACCCGGTAGCCGTGCCGGGTCGCGGCTCTCGTCGCGGAGCCGCCGGAGGTGCGGATGCCGAACCAGGCGTCCGTCACGTCGCGGAGGTCGACGGTCAGCTTGTCCCGCCGGCCGAGGTACAGGTGGTCCTCGGTCAGGCGAAAGTGCGCCCGGTCGATGAAGCGCGCGATCTTCGGATGCCCCCAGCGGACCGCCAGGACCACGGCGGCCACCCAGACGGCGGTCCCGACCACCGTGAGCACGGGCCGCACGGGGGAATCCCCGAGCGCGACCAGCGGCGGCACGAGCACGACAGTGGCCGCCATGGCGCCGAGATTGCCGGCGGCGGCGTACATCAACCAGAACGCCGGCCAGCCGAACAAGCCTGGCCTCACCTGGGCGAGGGTCATGGGGATGATTATGGCCCCATTTGCCCCAAATTTGTTCTTTTTTTGCTTGCGATTTGCTCACGTAGCCATGCGTCCATGCCGCCCTCGACCGACCGGGCGTCGAGCCCTGTCTCGCGCAGCTGCCGGGCCACGCGGTCGGACCGGGCGCCGGACTTGCAGAGCACGTGTACCGGGCGGCCTGCCGCCCAGGCCGTGACGTCGTCGACCACGGCCCCCGAGCGGTCCCCGGCGAAGGCACCCGAGGGGACCGGCCGCGCACCGGGCAGGGCGGCGAGCTCGATCTCCCAGGGCTCGCGCACGTCGAGCACGGCGGGCTCCGGACCGTCCGCGCGCAGCGCCGCCAGCTCCCCCACACCGGTCCGCACCGTGGCCGCCACGCCGTCCGAGGACTCCGGACCGTCCGCCGGCGACAGCCCGCAGAACACCGCGTAGGGGTCGGCGTCGCCGGCACCTGTGCCGGTGCTGTCCAGCAGCGCTGTGACGGGTTCGCGGGCCGGATCGCGCCGGACGGTGAGGTGCCGCCAGGTCAGGGCCAGGGCGTCGTACGTCGCGAGCCGCCCGAGCAGGGTCTCGCCCAGCCCGGTGACGAGCTTGATCGCCTCGGTGGCCATGACCGAGCCCAGGGTGCCACACATCGCGCCGAGCACGCCGCCCGTCGCACAGTCGGGCGAGGCACCGGCCGGCGGCGGCTCCGGGAACACGTCCCGGTAGGTCACGCCGTCGACGCCGGCCGGCGGAGCACCCCAGAACGTCGCGACCTGTCCCGTGAACCGGTAGATCGCGCCCCAGACGCACGGGATCCCCAGCACCTCCGCGGCGTCGGAGACGAGATAGCGCGTGGCGAAGGCGTCGGTCCCGTCGAGCACCAGGTCGTAGCCCGAGAGCACGTCCAGCGCGTTGGCGACGGTCAGCCGCTCGCGGTGCTCGACCACGCGGACGTGCGGGTTGACCTCGGCGACCGTCGCGCGTGCCGACGCGGTCTTCGGCGAGCCCAGGTCCGAGACGCCGTGGACCACCTGCCGCTGCAGGTTCGACGTCTCGACCACATCGTCGTCCACGATTCCGAGCGTGCCGACGCCCGCCGCGGCGAGGTAGAGCAGGGCGGGGCTGCCGAGGCCGCCCGCGCCCACCACCAGCACGCGTGCGCTCGCCAGCCGGCGCTGCCCCTCGGCACCCATCCCGGGTAGCACCAGGTGGCGCGCGTACCGGGCCAGCTCGTCGCGGTCCAGCTCGCGGCCGGGCTCGACGAGCGGCGGCAGCGCGGTCACAGTGCCAGGTCCAGGTTGTCGCCGACCACGTTGCCGCCGACCGTGACCAGGCCCCCGACCGGGGACGACGCCAGCGCGCGCTCCCGCCGCGGCGACCGGCCCGCACCGGCCGCGGCGTGACCCGCCTCGACCGCGAGCCGCATCGCGTGCGCCATCCGCACCGGGTCGGCCGCGCGGGTCACGGCGGTCGCCAGCAGGACGCCGTCGCACCCGAGCTCCATCGCGAGCGCCGCGTCCGACGCCGTGCCGATCCCCGCGTCCAGGATCACCGGGACCGACGCCGCGCCGGCGATCGCCTCGATGTTGCGCGGGTTGGCGATGCCGAGCCCGGAGCCGATGGGCGAGCCCAGCGGCATGACCGCCGCGCAGCCGACGTCCTCCAGGCGGCGCGCGGTGATCGGGTCGTCGTTGGTGTACGGCAGCACGGTGAATCCGTCGTCGACCAGGATCTTAGCGGCCTCCACCAGGCCGATCACGTCGGGCAGGAGCGTCACGTCGTCGGCGATCACCTCCAGCTTGACCCAGTCGGTCGCGCACGCCTCGCGCGCGAGCTGCGCGGTGAGCACCGCCTCGCGCACGGAGAAGCAGCCGGCGGTGTTGGGCAGGGCCCGGATGCCCAGGCGTTCGAGCAGCCCCCAGACGGACGGGTCACCGGCGGCTGCCGGGTCGGCCGACGGCCGGGGCCGGGACACGCGGCGCATCGCGACGGTCGTCAGCTCCGTGCCCGAGGCCACGAGGGCGTCCTCCAGGGCGAGCAGGCTCGCCGCTCCCCCGGTGCCCATGACCAGGCGCGATCCGAGCGTCGTGCCCGCGATGGTGAACGGTGTGTCGTCGGTGCTCAGCATGCTCAGCCTCCCTGCACGGCGGTGACTACCTCGACGCGGTCGCCGGGCCGGACGTCGGTGGTGCCCCAGGCGCTGCGGGGCACGACGACGTCGTCGACCGCGATCGCGACCCCGCGCGGCGCGCCGTCGATGACGAGGCCGGGCAGCAGGCGGGCGACCAGGTCGGCGATCGGCAGCGGGCCGTCGAGCGGGTACGGCTCGCCGTTGACGACGGCCGTGCCGGACGCGCTGGACGGTGCGGTGGACGGTGCTGTGGTCATGCTGTGCCTCCTCGTTCAGTCGTGGGTGTGGTGCGGTCCGCACCGGCGAACCGGCGGGGGTCCGCGTACCGGGCGGCCGCCTCGACGGCGGCCCTGTCCCCCGGACCGCGCGGCGCCGCGCCCAGCGCCGCGTCGACGGCGGCCGCCGTCAGCGGGGTGAGCAGGATGCCGTTGCGGTAGTGCCCCGTGGCCAGGTAGAGGCCGTCGGCCGCCCGGCCCAGGAGCGGCGCGTTGTCCGGGCTGCCGGGCCGGGACCGGGTGACGGCCTCCAGGAGGACCGCGTCGTCGAGCTCGGGCAGCAGGGCCCGGGCGTCGCGCAGCAGCGCGAAGACGTCGCCGGCGCGGGTCAGGTGGTCGTCGTCGCGTTCGTCCGACGTCGCGCCGACGACCAGCTCGCGCCGCCCGTCGGGCCGTACCCGGCGGGGCACCACGTAGACGGGTCGCCCCTGCACGGTGCCGCGCACCACTACCGCAGGCGACCCGTCGGCGGCGGCGTCCAGGCGCAGGGTCGTGCCGGGTACGGGCCGGGTGGGCGCGCCCGCGAACAGGGCCGCGCTCGCATGGCCGGCGGCCAGGACCACGGTCCCCGCCGAGTACGCGGTACCGGCATCGTCGAGCGCGCCGACGACCGCGCCGTCCGCCCAGGTCAGCGAGAGAGCGGCGCGGGGCACGTGGGTCGCGCGCGCGGTGACCACGGCGAGCGCCGCGTGCACCGCACGCGGGTCCACCTGGTGGTCGCCGGGGACCCACGCCGCACCCGCGACCCGGGGTCCGACGCCGGGCTCGCGCCGCCGCGCCTCGGCGGGCGTGATCTCCACCGAGCCGAGCCCCAGCTCCCGGTGCAGGGCGAGGGTCCGGCGCAGCGCGACCAGGTCGTCGCCGTCGTAGGCGAGGGCCAGGGTCCCTGCGGTGTCCAGGCCGACGCCGCCCGCCGACAGCCCCGCCGCGCGTTCGAGCGCGTCGGCGAACTCGGGCCAGAGGGCGAGCGAGGCCGTGCCCAGGCGCGTCTGCGCCTCCTCCCCGAAGCCCGCCTCCATAACCGGCGCGAGCATGCCCGCGGCGGCATGGGTGGCGCCGTCGCCGGGCGAGGGATCCAGGACGACGACGCTCGCCCCGGCCTCCAGCGCACGCCAGGCAACGGTCAGGCCGATGACGCCCCCGCCGACGACGAGGACGTCGCACGCGTGACTGCTCACGTGGCTGCTCGCACGGCTGCTCAAGTGTTCTCCCTTCGCTGGCATGACCCAGATCAGGTTCGACGGTCGGCGCCCTGCGCCCTCTCAGCCCCGTCCGGGGCTCCCGTGCACGCGACAACCTTAACCCCGCCGGGCAGCCGCTCCGGGACGCCTGTGCACAAGGCGTCGGACCGTCGGTGCGTCGGCCTACACTCGCGCTCGTGGATCCCCGTACCCGGCTCGCCTGCGCCCGCCTGTACCTGTGCACGGACGCCCGTCAGGACACCGGCGACCTCGAACCCTTCCTGCACGCGGCGCTGGAGGGCGGCGTCGACGTCGTCCAGCTCCGGGACAAGTCCCTGGAGGCGGCCCGCGAGGTCGAGCTGCACGCGCTCGTCGCCCGGGTGGCGGCCGAGCACGGCGCGCTGTGGGCGGTCAACGACCGAGCGGACATCGCGCGGCTCACCGGTGCGCCCGTGGTGCATATGGGCCAGGGCGACCTGCCCAGCGATGCGGTGCAGACCCTGCTGGGCGACGGCCCCGTGCTGGGCCGCTCCACCCACTCCCTCGACCAGGCGCTGACAGCCGAGGCCGACCCGCGCGTCGACTACTTCTGCGTGGGACCCGTGTGGGCCACACCGACCAAGCCGGGGCGCCCGGCCGTCGGCGTCGACCTGGTGCGCGACGTCGCCGCCAAGGACCCGGCCACACCCTGGTTCGCCATCGGCGGGGTCGACGAGGCCCGCCTGGACCAGGTGCTCGACGCGGGGGCGCGCCGCGTCGTCGTCGTGCGCGCCATCACGCAGGCGGACGACCCGAGGGCGGCGGCTGCCGGTCTGCGTCGCAGGATCACGAACGCGGACCGGTAGCGCGCGACCCTGATCTCACAGCTCGTCGGGCGCCGGTCCACCGGCACGGCGGTGCTCGTCCGCCGCGGGCCGGCCGCGCCGTCCGACGGCGAAGCCGACCGCACCGCCGAGCAGGAGCGCACCGGCGCCGGACAGCAGCACTGCCGTCCCCGGCGCGGGGGTGCCGCGTGGGACGTAGGTCGTGTCCGACAGGGGCGCGTACGCGAACCACCCGGGCGACGGACGGCTCTCGGACCAGGCGGCGGCGCCCAGCAGCACGAGTCCGAGGACGGCGAGGACCGGGACGACGAGACGTACGGCGCGCCCCCGACGGGGTACCGGAGGCGGGGTGGCTGTCATGTCGCTCATCCTCCCGGCGCACGCCACAGAAGGGCAACCGTCGTTCCGGACCACCCGACGGACAGACAGGTCATTCCGGGTAGTTCTACCCACCGATATTCGACGACTTTTCACCTTTGTACTCGGTAGGGTGCTCCGGTTGCGCCTGTGTGGGCCGTCCGGGCGAGCAATCTTTCGTGGAATGAGGAGGACGCATGAGCCTGGTCTCACGCGCGTTGAAGAACCGTCGATCCGTGGTGTCGGCCGGTGTGGTGACCCTCTTCGGGGCGGGGCTCCTGAGCTTCGCGCTCCTGTACGAGGGCGAGTCGACAGCCGACGTCGAGCTGAACGACTCGGGCGTGTGGGTGACGCGGACCGCGCAGGGCGAGCTCGGCCGGTTCAACTACGACGCGAAGGCCTTGGACGGCGTCCTGCTGGCAGGCGCCGGAAGCTTCGACGTGGAGCAGGACGCACAGCGTGTCCTCCTGAACAGCACGAGCAGGTTCTCCGCGAGCCCGGTGAACCCGGGGCAGCTCGTGCTCGACGCCACGATGAAGCTTCCCGCCGGAGCGCAGGTCGCCTCGGGCAGCGCGACCACCGCCGTCTACGACCCGGAGACGGGCAAGGCCTGGGTCCTTCCCTTCGCCTCGACCACCTTCGACGAGAGCAAGCTCAAGCCCACGGTCAAGGCGGGCCCTGGCGGCAGGCTCGCCGTCGGCAACGACGGCACGGTCTTCCTCGCCGTCCCGGCCGACGGCAAGCTCTACACGATCCCCACCACCAAGCAGGGCGTCGCCGAGCAGGTGGACGAGACCGGCCTCCCCCTCGGCGCCGACGCCGAGGTGCAGGTCTCCGCGGTGGGTGACGAACCGGTGGTGTTCGACCAGACGTCCGGGACCCTGGTGCTGCCGGGCGGCGATACGGTCAAGATCGCCGACGGCGCACAGGGCACGCTGCAGCAGCCGTCGAGCGGGACCGACGACGTGGTGGTCGCGACCCTGAACGGCCTGGTCGTCCAGCCGCTGGCGGGCGGGACCTCCACCCTGCACGCGCTGACGGGCGGCCCGGCGAGTGTCGCCTCGGCCCCGGTGCAGCTCGGCGGATGCATCTACGGTGCCTGGTCGGGACCCGGCCAGGTCGTCCGGGAGTGCGCGGGAGAGACCAACGACGTCCGGCAGGCGCTGGAGGGTGCGGACGCCTCCACGAGCCTGGTCTACCGCGTCAACCGTGACGTCATCGTGCTGAACGACGTTGCGAACGGTCAGCTGTGGATGGCCGCCGACGACTTCGAGATGGTCGACGACTGGGACTACATGCAGCCCAAGAAGGGCGACGGTGACAAGACCGAGTCGGAGCAGACCACCGCGATGCAGGTCGACCACTTCGTGGCCGACCGGAACAAGGCCAACAACACGCCGGTGCCCGAGAAGGACTCGTTCGGCGTCCGGCCCGGCCGCACGACCGTGCTGAACGTCCTGGGCAACGACATGGACAAGGACGGCGACGTGCTGACGGCCTCGGTCGTCACCCCGCCCGAGGGTGTCACCGTCAACCGCGTGCTCGGCGGCGCGGCCCTGCAGGCCGACGTGCCGGACCGCGCGACGGGTGAGACCACCTTCACGTACCAGGTCGACGACGGTCGCGAGAACGGCACGGCGACCGCCGAGGCCACCGTGCGGGTCGTGCCGCTGACGGAGAACAACCCGCCGGTCCAGCCCGACGGCGAACCCGTGCTGCAGGTGGGCCAGGACCGTCTGGCCAGCATGAAGGTGCTGCCCTACTTCCAGGACCCGGACGGCGACGACCTCTACCTCTCGAACGCGAGTACCGCGAACCCGCTGGACGAGGTGCGGTTCCGCCCGGACGGCACCGTCGAGTTCCGTGACGGCGGCGGCGCCACGGGCCTCAAGGTCGTCGACCTCCGGGTCTCGGACTCGGAGGGCGAGTCCTTCGAGGGCAAGATGCACGTGGACGTCGTGGCCGCGAACGTCGCGCCGGTGCCCGTCCAGGACCACGTGACCGTGCTGACCGGCGAGCCGGTCACCGTGAACCCGATGGTGAACGACCACGACGCCAACGACGACAAGCTGCGGCTGACGAGCGTCGCCGAAGCGGCCGGCGCCAGCATCACGCAGAACACGCCGGCGGGGAACTTCAAGTTCCGGAGCGACCAGGCCGGCTCGTACGACGTGCCCTACTACATCTCCGACGGCATCGAGCAGACGATGGGTCTGGTGCGGGTGGACGTGCTGGACCCGCCGGCGGAGGCCGGTGCGCCGGTGGCCGTCTCGGACCAGGTGCTGCTGCCGACCGGCGGCTCCGCCCTGGTCGACGTCCTGGCCAACGACACCGACCCGGCGGGCGGCGTGCTGGTGGTGCAGGGCGTCAACGTGCCCACCGGTGCTCCGGTGACCGTCTCGGTGCTGAACCACCAGATCCTGAAGGTGTCCGAGATCAAGCGCCTCGGCGAGCCCGTCCTCGTGACCTACCGGGTCGCGAACGGCTCGGGCACGGTCACGGGTCAGGTACGCGTGGTGCCCATCCCGGCGTCCGCGCAGATGCGGCCGCCGGAGGCGGGTCCCGACGAGGCGACCGTGCGCGTCGGCGACGTCGTGACCATCCCGGTGCTGAAGAACGACAGCCACCCGGACGGTCTGGCGATGAAGGTCACCGACAAGCTGCAGGAGGCGCCGCCGTCCTCGCTCGGTGAGGCCTTCGTCTCCGAGGACACCGTGCGCTTCCGGGCCGGCAACAAGGCCGAGACCGTCCATGCGGTCTACGAGGTCGAGGACGCCAACGGCCAGAAGGACTCCGCGCAGGTCACCATCACCATCAAGGACGACCCGGAGAACACCGCCCCGCAGCTGCCGGACATCGAGGCACGGGTGCTCAGCACGGGCATCGTGCGGATCCCGCTGCCGCTGGACGGGATCGACCCCGACGGCGACCACGTGACGCTCAGCTCGATCTCGGCGGCGCCCGCCAAGGGCACTGCCAAGATCGTGGACGGGGCCATCGACTACCAGGCCTCCGACACCACGGGCTTCGACACCTTCAGCTACCAGGTCACCGACACGCGCGGGGCCATCGGCCAGGGTGTCGTCCGGGTGGGTATCGCGGCGCCCCCGGCGAGCAACCAGGAACCGCAGGCGATCGACGACGAGACGACGGTCCGGCCGGAGCGCACCGTGGCCATCCCGGCGCTGCTCAACGACTCGGACCCGGACGGCGACCAGATCAGCCTCGTCGCCAAGGGCTTCGAGGGCACCAAGGACCTGAGGCCCAAGGCCGTCGAGGACGACGTCGTCGTCACCGCGCCCGACGAGGCAGGCCCGTACTCGTTCTACTACGGCATCCAGGACACCTATCAGGCGGGCACCAGCGGCGCGATCACGGTGAACGTCGACCCGGACGCGCCGCTGCTGCGCCCCATCGCGTACGACGACGTCGTGACGTCCGACGACGTCGAGGGCCGCTCCAGCGTCACCGTGAAGGTGCTCGCCAACGACGCCGACCCGGACGGCGTGGGCGCCGACCTGGACGTGAGCGTCGACCCGGGCCTCGAGGGCGTGACGGTCACCGAGTCGAACACGATCAAGGTCGAGCTCACCGAGGACGCCCAGGTCATCACCTACACCGTCACCGACATGGACGGCCTGGAGGCCAAGGCGTTCGTGCGGGTGCCGAGCAACCAGGCGCGGCCGCACATCAAGCCGGGCCTGGACCCGCTCAAGGCCTTCAGCGGTGACCCGCTCACCATCGAGCTCGGGGACTACGTGGTGGTCCGGGAGGGCCACAAGCCGCGGATCACCAAGGACAACACGGTCAAGGCCGTGGCGGGCAGGGTCGCGATGACCGACCACGACACGCTCGTGTACACGTCCGCGGAGGACTACGCGGGCGCTGCGTCGGTCAGCTTCGAGGTGACCGACGGCACCGGCCCCGACGACGCCGAGGGCCTGACCGCGGTGCTGACGCTGCCGATCGACGTCGTCCCCTCCAACAACCAGCCGCCGAAGATCACCGGTACCCCGGTGCTCGAGGTCGCGGCGGCCGAGAAGGCGACCGTCGACCTGTCGCGCTACGTCAAGGACCCCGACAAGGACCCGCTGGACTTCAGGGTCGGGAGCAAGAACGGCATCGAGATGAGTGTCTCCGGCACCACGGTCATCGGCGAGGTCGGGGCGGTCCCCAAGGGCACCGTCGCACAGCTCCCGATGACCGTCTCCGACGGCCGGAACCCGGCCGTCCGCGCCGAGCTGACCGTCAAGGTCGTGCAGTCCACCCGGCCGGAGGTGAAGACGACCGACGACAAGGTGCCGAACGCGCACCAGGGCAAGCCGTCGACGGTCCCTGTGCTGGAGAACGACTCCAACCCGTTCCCGGGGACGCCGCTGAAGGTGGTCGCGGCCGCCAGCGAGGCGGGCGGTGGCGAGGTGTCGTTCACCGACTCCGCGGTGGTCGTCACTCCCGAGGACGACTTCACCGGCGTCATGACGGTGCGGTACACGGTGCAGGACGCCACCGGGGACCCGGACCGCCAGGTCGACGGCTTCGTGAAGCTCACCGTCCTGGGCAAGCCCGACGCTCCCCGTGCACCCCGCATCGAGGAGGTCCGCTCCGAGACCGTGGTGCTGAGCTGGGACCAGCCCAACAACAACGGCGCCGACATCACCAGCTACACGCTGCGCACCGACGGCGGTCAGGAGCACAGGTGCGCCACGACCACCTGCACGTTCGACGAGCTGAAGAACAACGTGAAGTACACGTTCACGGTCGTCGCGACCAACGAGGTGGCCGACTCGGCGCCGTCACCGGCGTCCGCCGAGGTACGACCCGACAACAAGCCGGAGAAGCCGGAGCCGCCGACGCTCAAGGACGGCGACCAGAAGCTGACGGTCTCGTGGAAGAACAGGACGTACACGGACCGGTCCCCCATCGAGTGCGTCACCCTGGAGATCAGCCCGCCACCGGCCGACAACGTGACCCAGAAGACGTGTCAGACCAGCAGCCCGGTCGAGTGGACGGGGCTGCAGAACGGCACCTCCTACACGGTGCGGGTCCAGGCGAAGAACGACGCGGACCAGCCGTCGGACTGGAGCGACCCGTCCGCGGCGGAGACTCCCGCCACGAAGCCGGCGCAGCCCCTCGCACCGACCGCCACCCGGAAGGAGACCGCAGCCGGTGGTCAGATCACCGTCGGGTGGCAGGCTCCGGCCAACAACGGTGACGCGATCTCCCGGTACTACGTGACCGAGTACCGGGACGGGACCAAGACCAGGACGATGCCGGACAGCGACCTGGAGATGACCGTCCAGGACCTGAGCACCGAGTCGGCGTACAAGTACACGGTCCAGGCCGAGAACAAGGCAGGCCGGTCGCCGGTCAGCCCGGAGTCCGCCGAGACGGTGCCGCACGGCACACCGGACCCGGTGGGCGCCCCGACGGCCAGGCTCGGCTCGAACACCGACGGCCAGGTCGACGTGCAGTGGAACCGCACCAGCAACTTCTACGGCAAGGGCGGGTACTACAACGTCCGGGCCAACGGCGGCACGGCCCAGAACGCGGGCGCCAACCCGCCGTACACCCACAAGGGCCTGAACAACGGGACGTCGTACACGTTCCAGGTGCAGGCGTGCAACGCGCACACCTGCTCGGACTGGTCGGCCTCGTCGAACGCGCAGACGCCGTACGGTCCGCCGATCCAGCCGACGATCACCGCCACCCCCGGGATCGGGAACGTGTCCTTCACGTGGGACGCGGACGGGTACAACGGTGTGACCACCAGGGTCCAGGTGTCCGGGGCCATCAGCAGCACCAGCAAGACCGGCACCTCGACGGCGGACGGCAACCCCGGCCAGACCCTGCAGGCCTGCGTCAGGGTGACCGACGACAACGGGAAGTACAAGGAGGCCTGCGACTCGGCACAGGTGCTGCAGCCCAGGGCCTGGGTGACGGCGGCGAGCAGCGGACCGAACTCCAGCAGCCGCTACTGGGTGGTGAACTGGGAGGGCTTCGACGCGAACAGCCAGGTCGCGTGCTGGGCGGGTGACACGTCGCGCATCGACAACGGCCCGGACTACTGGCACGACATCCACGAGGGGCACGCCAGGACCTGGGAGGGCAGCACCAAGTACCCGATGAACGGCTCCTCGGGCTCGAGACAGCTCTCCTGCTGGATGGGCTCGACCTACAACGGGACAGAGGTCGCGTTCATGGTCGACGGGGTCCGGTACGAGACCAGGCGCTGGAACGTCGGCTGACGACTGACCGGGGCTCGCGCGGCTACCGCGCGAGCCCCGACCGGTGCCGCCCCAGCGGGATCACGAGCGGCGTGCCGCTGCGGGGGTCGGTGATCACGTCGCACGGCAGGCTGAAGACGTCCTCGACGATCTGTGCGGTCACCACCTCGTCGGGGGTGCCCTCGACGACTATGCGGCCGTTCTTCATCGCGATGAGATGGTCGGCGTAGCGGCAGGCGAGGCTCAGCTCGTGCAGCACCATCACTATCGTCTTGCCCCGGTCGCGGTTGAGGTCGACGAGCAGGTCGAGCACCTCGATCTGATAGTTCACGTCCAGGAACGTCGTCGGCTCGTCGAGCAGGAGGATGTCGGTGTCCTGCGCGAGCGTCATGGCGATCCACACCCGCTGGCGCTGCCCGCCGGAGAGGTCGGCGACCCGGCGGGACACGAGCTCGGCCGTCCCGGTCGCCTCCAGCGCCTCGTCGACGGCAGCGTCGTCGGCGGGGGTCCAGCGGCGGAACCAGCCCTGGTGCGGGTAGCGGCCGCGGCCGACCAGGTCGCCCACGGTGATCGACGACGGCGCGACCGGCGACTGCGGCAGCAGGCCGACCAGGCGCGCGAGGTCGCCCGACCGCATGCCGTGCACGGGAACGCCGTCGAGCAGCACCTGGCCCGCTCGCGGGGCGAGCAGCCGGCTGAGACCGCGCAGGAGCGTGGACTTGCCGGACGCGTTCGCGCCGATGATCGCCGTGATCGCGCCGGCGGGTATGTCGGTGGACAGCTCGCGCACGATGTCGGCGCCGTCGTAGCCGAGCGTGAGCCCGGCCACCTCGAATGAATGATCGCTCACGCGCCCGCTCCCCTGTCTCTCACTGCTGTCCCTCACTGCTGTCCCTCACTGCGACTGCCGGTCGGGCTGCCGTTCCGGATCAGCAGCCAGGCGATGTACGGGGCTCCGGTGAGCCCCGTGACGATGCCGGTCGAGATCGGGTACGGCAGCAGGTGCTGCGCGACGACGTCGGCCGTCTGCACGATGATCGCGCCGACCAGCGCCGCGGGCAGGACCCGCTCTCCGGCCAGGCCGAGCAGGCGGCCGGCGATCGGTCCGGCCATGAGCGCGACGAACGCCAGCGGTCCCGCGGCGGCGGTCGCGAGCGCGACGAGCACCACGGCGCACCCGAGCTGCACGGCGGTCTCCGCCTGGGGGCGCACGCCCAGCCCTCTGGCGCTGTCCGCGCCGAGCTCCAGCACGCCGAGCCGCCGCGAGAACGCCATCAGGACCGGGATGACGACGGCGCAGCCGACGGCCAGACCGAGGATCTCGCCCTCCCCCGCCATGCCCACCGAGCCGACGAGCCAGGTCATGGCGGCCCGCGCGTCGGAGATCTCGGCGCGCGAGACGAGGTACCCCGTCACCGACTCCAGCAGCGCGGCCACGCCCACGCCGATCAGGATGAAGCGGTAGTCCGCGATGCCGCCGCGCCACGCGAGCAGGTAGACGGCGGCCGCCGTGAGGAGGGCGCCGGCGAGGCTCGCGATCGACAGCCCGAACCCGCCCGCGCCGAAGAGCACGAGCCCTGCGACGGTCGCGCTGCTCGCCCCGGCCGAGATCCCGATGATGTCGGGAGCCGCCAGCGGGTTGCGCAGGACACGCTGGAAGATGCTGCCCGCCGCCCCGAGCGCGAGCCCGACCAGCACGGCGGTGATCGCGCGGGGCAGCCGCAGCTCCCGCACGATGAAGTCGACGGACGGCTCAGCGGACAGGCCGAGCACCGAGCCCAGGACCTCTGCCGGCCCGAGCAGGTAGCTGCCGAGCATCATCGACACGACGAAGACACAGGCCGCCACGACCGCGAGCGCCGCGGTGACGACGAGGGCGCGGCGGGTGCGGGCGTGGCGCTCGAGCCGGAACATCACAGCTCCACACCGCGCCGCAGGCGCACTATCGCGATGAAGACCGGTGCCCCGACGATGCCGAGCACGACGCCTACCTGCAGCTCGCCCGGTGACGCCACGAGCCGCCCGACGATGTCGCAGAGCAGCAGCACGAGCGGTCCGAGCACGAGGCTGTAGGCGAGGATCCACCGGTAGTCCGGCCCGGTGACGAGCCGGACGAGGTGCGGCACCATGAGGCCGAGGAACGCGATGGGGCCGCAGGCGGCGGTCGCGGCTCCGCACAGGACCGCCACGACGGCGAACGTGATGACGCGGTTGCGGCGCACGTGCTGCCCGAGCGAGACGGCCAGGGCGTCGCCCAGCGCCAGCAGGTTGAGCTGGCGGGCCAGGAACATCGCGGCGATCAGCCCGGTCACGATGTAGGGCCCGACCTGCAGGACGACGGGCCAGTACCGTCCGGCGAGCGCCCCGACCTGCCAGACGCGCAGCTCCTCGAGCGCGTCCGTGGAGGAGAGCACGATCGCCGACGTGATCGACGAGCAGACGGCGGTGACGACCACGCCGGCGAGCGCCAGCTTGATCGGCGTCGCGCCTTCCCTGCCGAAGGACGCGATCGTGTAGACGGTAGCGGTGGCGACGCCGGCGCCGAGGAAGGCGAGCCAGACGTTCGCGCCGGCCGCCTGGTCGCCCAGCACGAGGATGCCGGTGACGACGGCGACGGCGGCGCCCGCGTTGATGCCCATGATCCCTGGGTCGGCCAGCGGGTTGCGGGCGACGCCCTGCAGGAGGGTGCCGCTGACCGCGAGGGCGGCTCCGGCGAGCACCCCGAGGACCGTGCGGGGCAGCCGCATGTCGAGGATGACCGTCAGGTCGCTCTCGGCCAGGTCACCGACGTCGATGGTGCGAGAGCCGAGCATGACCGACGCGACGCAGACGACGAGCAGCGCGCCGGCGGACAGGAGCAGCCCGCCGGCGATGAGTGCGTTGCTCCGCCGGGGTCGGGTGGCGACTGCCGTCATCAGTCGGTGAGGTTCTCGTCAGCCTCGTTGACGAAGTCCGTGAGGTTGCGCAGCTGCTCGGTGTAGTCCGGGTAGGTGTGCAGCCAGTAGGCGGGCCAGGACGTGTAGGCGCCTGCCGCGTAGGCGGTGATCTCCTCGGCGATCGGCTGTGCGTCCAGCGTCTCCTGGTTGGCCGGGTAGCTGCGGTCGTCGAAGAGCAGGACGTCCGGCTGGTACGTGTCGGCGTTCTCGAAGCTGAGGCTCTCCCAGTAGGGGAACTCGGGGTCGGGCGTCTCCGGGTCGATCACGTCCAGGCCCCACGACTGCAGGTCGAGCAGCTCGGGTGCGTGCTCGGGCACGGCCACCGCGTAGGTGTCCTCGTAGGGGCTGATCGCGAGCGCCGTCAGTCCGGGCTTCGCGGCGACGGCGGCCTCGAACTCCTCGACCGCCGTGTCGAACTCGGCTCGCTGCTCGTCGATCACCGAGGTGTCGGCCCCGAGCGACTCGGCCAGCTCGGCGTAGCCCTCGATCAGCCCGACTATCGAGTCGCCCTGCGACGCGCCGACGACGGGCGCGAGCTCCGCGAGCTTTTTGCTGGACTCCTCGACGCCGTCCTCGAGGCCCGAGTACCCGCCCTCGGCCGGCCACCAGTCGCCCACGATGAGGTCGGGCGCGAGCCCGGCCGCCTTCTCGACGTCGATCTTGCCCCATTCCTCGCCGAGGATCTCGATGCCCTCGAAGTCGGCTCCCTGGAGGCCGACGTCGCTGTCGATGTCACCGTCCGCGTAGATCCCGACGGGCTTGATCCCGAACTCCATGAGCACCTTCGCCGCGTAGGCGTGCGCGATGATGCGGGTGGGTACCTCGTCCGCGGTGTAGGTCTCGCCGTCGCCGGACACGTAGCTCCAGGCACCGTCGCCGGAGGCCGCTTCGTCGGGCGCGGCGCTGGTGCACCCGGTCAGCATCGCGACACCCACGGTGAGCGCGATGGGGAGGAGCCGAAGTCGGCGCATGGCAAGCCCTTCCAGACAATCAAGCAGAGAATTGGGGTAAAGCAAGGCTTACCTTATCTCGGCATCAAAGCGGATTTGTCCCCTCCGCGCCCGCACCGCGTATCACGGCTTATCTTGACGTCTTGTAGAGATGTACGTGACCCTCGTAGAGGGCACCAGCCCGGCACGAAGTCCGTTCCGTTACATCCCTGCACGTCCAGGCAAAGGAGACAACGATGAGCGACAACCCTCAGCTTCTTCATGTGGCCACCTTCTGCGGCAAGTGCGACTGTGGCTGCCCGGAGCTGTTCGTCGACCCGAGCGCGGAGCCCGAGAAGCAGATCGTGATCACCGACGACTTCGGTCAGCGGATCCAGATGAGCCACGACCAGCTCGCGGACCTGGTGGAGCAGGCGCGCAGCGGCGCGCTGGACGCGGCGGCGCTCCAGCCGGCCTGACGCCCGACCGTCCGGCCTGACGACAGGCCGTTCCGTCCGGGATCCCGGACGACGCAGAGGTGGCTGCCCACGAGCGAGTGGGCAGCCACCTTTGCAGTAGGGTCCTGCCAGGAGGGCACATGTCAGGCAGGACCCAGGCAGGCAGGACGCCGTCAGGCAAGACCTCGGCGGGCAGGACCCGCGAACGCGGACAGCTCGAGGCAGAGGTCATGCGGATCCTCTGGAGCCACGAGGACGCGATCGGAGCGAGGGTCGTCCAGGAGAGCTTCGAGGCCGAGCACGTCCCGGCCTACACGACGCTCCTGACGGTGCTCGACCGCCTCCAGAAGAAGGGCGAGGTCGTCCGGATCGCGACCTCCCCGCGGAAGGTCCGCTTCCGGCCCACCCGTTCGGACGGCGAGCGCGCCGGAGCGGCGATGCTGTCCGTGCTGGAGAGCACCGGCGACCGCGAGGAAGCGCTCGCCCGGTTCGCGGACCACCTGACCGCACGGGACGCCGAGATGCTGGAGCGCGCGCTCCGGCCGAGGCACACCGAGCAGCAGCGCGCCGGCTGATCCCGCGCCCCTGGGGTCCGGGCCGATCAGCTCGTGAGCATGAGCCAGCACATCGCGGCCATCCCGAAGCTCATCGCGGAGCTCGCCAGCAGGTCGGAACCGGCGTGGGCCCGCACCGAGCCGCCGTCGCGCAGGTGCCGGAACAGGCCGACCAGGAAGACCGTGCCGCCGACCGCGAGCGCCGCGAGCAGCACCGCACCGCTGACCGTGGACCAGCCGCTCAGCTGCGCATGAGCCACCGCGTGGTCCGTGTGGTGCGCGCGCCCGGCCCCGTGTCCCGTCGCGAGCGTTCGCGACGCCGTCAGGCCGGGGTGCATGACCACCACCGCCCAGACCATCGCCAGCATCATGACGGCGTGCACCGCCTGGGTCCCGGGGCTCTCGTGGTGGCAGGCCCGCGGGGCTCCCGTCGTCGGGCCGCGGGACCCCGCCGTCAGGCCGCGCGACAGAGCATCGGCCTGGTACCAGCCGGCCGCCGCGGCGAAGAACACCGCGGCCAGCACGAAGAAGGCCAGCTGCGGCGGAGCGGGCAGCCGGACCCACCACGGCCACACCATCGCGACCATCACGAGGTTCATGCCCAGGTGGCACAGGTAGCCGGTCACGGCGAACACCTGGCGGGAGGTCACGAGCCGCCACAGGGAGTGCGCGGCGAGCGCGGCGAACGACACGGTCACGATCCACTGCACGGCTGGGTCCGACGGCACTGGCGCCCCCGCGTTCTCGACGAGCGACAACGGTGATCAAACCGCGGCGACAGTACCACGTGATGTAGAGATGACGACGACACCAGCGTGAACTGAGCCCCGGTCAAGAGGCTTGAGGCAACCACAACCCCCGGGGTTCCGGCACCCCCGCACCTCCTGAACCAAAGTCAGGCCCTGACCCCCGGGCGCAGGGCTCAGGGCTCAGGGGGTCAGGGCCTCCGACTTCCTACTCCGTGACGAAGGTCCTGATGCTCTGCGCCGGGAGCTCCGAGCCGAACGCGCCGTTCGTCATGACCACCCTGTTGTACGGGGCGAGCGTCCGGCTCGCGTCCGTCACCCAGGTCGAGAACGCGCCGGAACCCGCACCCTCCACGCTGAACGGTACGTAGACCCCCGCGGAGGTCTTGTTGATCGCCACGATGACGAGCTTCGAGCCGTTGGTGAACGCGGTGACGAAGACGTTCGACTCGGGGTTCGCGGTCGCCGTGACGCGCCAGTAGCCGGGGCGTACCCACTTCGAGAAGTGCGCCATGTTCGCGCCGCGCTTGCTGATCTGCCCGTCCTCGCGCATCGGCCCGTACGAACGGCGGATGTACCACCACACGTACGCCTGGAACCGGCCGTGCAGGAGGGCGTTGTGCATGTTCTCGCCGGTGGCGAGCGACTGCGGCCACAGGTCCGCCGAGTCGGTGCTGTTGGGGTGGTAGACCTCCGTCATCCACAGCTCCTTGCCCGCACCCTTCTGCACGAAGAGCGGGTAGGCGAGGTCCGAGGTCGGGGTGCCGTACAGGTGCGCCCCGAGGATGTCGACGTTGGCCAGCGCCGCCGGGTCGTTGAGGATCGGGTCGGAGAGGTTCTTCCGGTACTGGAACGACTCCGGGGCGATGACCCTGGCCTCGATCGACCCGGCGTTCTCGCGGAGGAACCGGACGATCTCGGCCGGCGTCCACGCCGTCCAGTCGTGCGCGTAGTCGGGTTCGTTCTGTACGGAGATCCCGTAGAGGGGCACCCCGCGGTCGCGCATGTAGCGCACGAAGTCGTTGAGGTGCCGGGCGTAGTTGCCGTACTGGTCGTAGCGCAGCCGCTTGCCGCCGGAGAACGTCTCCGTCATCGACGCCGGCGGGTTCCACGGCGACGCGAAGACCTTGGCGCCGAGCTCGGTCGCGCGCTTGGCCGTCGCCACCTCGCCGGCCCACCTGGCCGGGTCCTCGTGGACGGGGATGCGCAGGATCGTGAAGCCGAGCTGCCCCGCACCGTTGCCGAACGCCGTCTCACGCTGTGCCGCCGTGAGGTCGCTGATCCAGGCCGTGTGGTTCATGCCGCCGAAGCCCTGGATCGTCTGCTGCCGGATCGACGGCTGGACAAGCACCTGGGCCGCGGCGGCCGGCTGCGCCGACACCAGGCCGGCCGCACCCACAGCGGCGGTGGCGGAGAGCGTGAGGAAGGCCCGCCTGCTGACGGGGTCGAAGCGCGGCTCGTTGGTTCTCCCGGGAAGCAGCATCATTGCCCTCTCTGTCGTCGGAGCGCTGTGAAACGTTATCCACTCGACCTCACCGCTCGTCGTCGAGCGGTGGGGTACGTACCTCACGGACGGCCGGGCTTCATCACCCGGTCACTTCTGTCGAACGGTGCGGCTGACGAAAGGTACGGCGCGCACGATACGCCGCCGACCCGCCGGACGTCGACCATGGCTTCGGCCAGGGCTTCGGTCCGGCGGCGTCGGTCAGCGGCGCGAGTCAGTCGTCGGCACCCAGCTCCAGCGCGACGGTGACGTACGAGTGCGCGGGCACGTCGAGCTCGAGGCCGCGCGGGTGCCTGCGGATCTCCTCCAGCTTGCGCGGCGCCACCGCCTCGGGCTGCTCCGGCGTGTTGTGGCCGTGCAGCTCGGGCGCCGTCAGGATCTGCGCAGAGAAGCCGACGACGTCGCGGCCGCGCAGGTCGAGCACGACGGTCCGGGCCTGGGCCGCGTCGAGGTGGGACAGCGAGACGTGCGCCGTCGAACCCTTGGTGGACGCCGAGGCCGACAGGAGCTGCAGCTCCTTGCCGTCGACCGCCCGCGTGGCGCCGGGCGCGACGACGTGCGCGGCGAGCGACGTGGCGTCGTGGTGCGGGGCGTTCATCGCGAAGACGTGGTAGGTCGGGGTGAGCACGAGTGCGCCGGTGTCCGGGTCGGTGAGGATCATCGCCTGCAGCACGTTCACCGTCTGGGCGATGTTCGCCATGACCACCCGGTCCGCGTGCCGGTGGAACGCGTCGAAGTGGACGCTGGCGACCAGGGCGTCGCGCAGGGTGTTCTGCTGGTACAGGAACCCGGGGTTGGTGCCGGGCTCGACGTTCCACCAGGTACCCCACTCGTCGACCACGAGACCCACGCGCTTGTTGGGGTCGTAGCGGTCCATCACCGTGCTGTGCCGGGTGAGCAGCTCGTTCATGTGCCCCGCACGGGACAGCGCGAGGTACCACTCGTCCTCGGTGAAGGCGGTGGCGCTGCCCTTGTCCTCCCAGGAACCGGACATCGTGTAGTAGTGCAGCGAGATGCCCTGGAACGGCCCCGCCGGCCCGTCGGCCTTGTCGAGCGGGCCGAAGGACTTCATCAGCACCTCTGTCCAGTGGTAGTCGTCGTCCGAGGCGCCCGCCGCGATGCGGTACACGTCGTTGCCCGCGTGGTTGCGCACGTACGTCGAGTACTGCCGCGCCAGCGAGGCGAACTGCTCGACCCGCAGGTTGCCGCCGCAGCCCCACGCCTCGTTGCCCAGGCCGAAGAACGGCACCTTCCAGGGCTCGTCCCGGCCGTTCTGCCGGCGCAGCGCCGCCATCGGGGAGTCGTCGGCGCGGGTGAGGTACTCGATCCACTCGCTCATCTCCGCCACCGTGCCGGAGCCCACGTTGCCGCTGATGTACGCGTCCGCGCCGAGCAGCTCGCACAGCGCCATGAACTCGTGCGTCCCGAACGAGTTGTCCTCGACGACGTCCCCCCAGTGGGAGTTGACCATCCGCGGGCGTTCCGCACGCGGGCCGATACCGTCGCGCCAGTGGTAGTCGTCGGCGAAGCATCCGCCGGGCCAGCGCAGGTTCGGGATCTGGAGCGCGCGCAGGGCCTCGACGACGTCGAGGCGGATGCCGCCGGCGTTCGGGATCGGCGAGTCCTCCCCCACCCAGAACCCGCCGTAGATGCAGCGTCCGAGATGTTCGGCGAAGTGCCCGTAGACGTGCCGGCTGATCGTGGGCCCGGGCAGGTCGAGATCGATCACTACGCGGGCAGACTCGGTGGTCAGCTCAGTGGACAGCTCAGTGGGCATGCGAAAGGCCTTCCGGGTGCAGGGTTCGACCGAGGTATCGTTTCCTCAAGGGCGCAGAGGAGCCGCTTGCACAGCCGGAATTCACTGGTCCTCGTCGCTGCGGTAACGATTCCCTCGGCAGTTGCGGATGTCAAGAGGCGTCCTACGACCGAGACGGTGAGGAAGGTTCGTATGAGTACCGGCCAACGCACGGTGACCATCGGCGACGTGGCACGAGCCGCACAGGTCTCGACCACCACCGTGTCGAAGGTGATCAACGGGCTGCCCCGGGTCGCGCCGCGGACCCGCGAGCGCGTGCTGGAGGTGGTCGCCGAGCTCGGCTACCAGGCGAATCCCACCGCGCGGAACCTGCGGGCGGGCCGCACGGACGCCATCGGCCTGCTGGTGCCGGAGCTCGACCGGCCGTACTTCGGTCAGCTCGCGACCCGCCTCGCCGACGCCCTGGAGCCCACGGGCAGGCACCTCGTCGTCCAGCGCTCGGGCCTGAGCCGGGCCGACGAGCTGGCCGCCGCCTCGTTCGCCCGCCTCCGCATGTACGACGGCGTGATCATCACCGTCGTCGGGCTCAACCCTCCCGACCTGGAGCAGCTCAACTTCCGCACACCGGTGGTGCTCGTCGGCGAGCGCCCGCTCCCCCGGACGTTCGACCACGTGATGATGGACAACGTCGAGGGCGCCGCGGCCGCCACCGCACACCTGCTCGAACGGGGGTCCCGTCGCGTCGTGATGCTGGGCGGGCGACAGGGCACGACGGAGCAGGACATGCCGACGCTCCGCACGCTGGGCTACTACAAGGCGCACGCCCGCCTGGGTGTCCCGCTCGACGAGCGGCTCGTCGCACCGATCCGGCTGCTGGACATGGCGTCCGGCTACGCGGAGGTCCGCCGTCTCGCCGACGACGGCGTCGCGTTCGACGGCATCGTCGCCGCCACCGACGTCGTGGCCATCGGTGCGCTGCGTGCCCTCGGGGACCTGGGGCTCCGCGTGCCGGTGGACGTCCAGGTCGTCGGGTTCGACAACATCGACGAGACGGAGTTCACCACGCCACGGCTCACCTCTGTCGATCCCGGCAACGAGGAGATCGCCGCCACCGTCCTCCGGTTCCTGGAGTCCCGGATGGCCGCTCACTCGAGCGAGCGGCCCGGCGCGGCGTCCGAGCCGACCGCCGAGGTGACGATCCCCGCGCGGCTCGTGGTCAGGGAGTCGACGCGCCCCGCGTAGCGCTCCTGCGTGCCCGGCCGTCAGCAGGCACATCCCCGTGGCCCGTGCCGTCCTAGGGCTTGCGGCGCCTGGCCTCCTGGACCGCCTGGTAGCGGTCGAGGGCTACCGCACGTTCGTGCTTGTGGTCGACGACGGGCGACGGGTACCCGGCCGGCGGGCCGTCCGGCAGCGTCCAGGGCTTGTGGACCGCCTTGCCGGTCACACCCGCGAGCTCTCGGACATAGGTCCGCACGTAGTCGCCGTCCGGGTCGAACCGTTCGCCCTGCAGCACCGGGTTGAACACGCGGAAGAACGGTGCCGCGTCGGTGCCGGTGCCGGCCACCCACTGCCAGCCGTGCTGGTTGGAGGCGAGGTCGCCGTCGACGAGCAGTCGCATGAAGTGCCTGGCGCCCCACCACCACGGCAGGTGCAGGTCCTTGACGAGGAACGACGCGGTGATCATGCGCACGCGGTTGTGCATCCACCCCTCGGCCAGGAGCTGCCGCATCCCGGCGTCGACGACCGGAAACCCGGTACGCCCCTCCTGCCAGGCGGCGAACAGCCTGTCGGCGTCCGGCCCGCTGTCGGTCACCAGGGCGTCGAAGGCACGGTCGTAGTTACGACGGGCGGAGTCCGGGCGCTGGTCGAGGACGTCGGCATAGAAGTCGCGCCACGCGAGCTCGTTGCGGTACGACCGCGCCCCCGCCGACGTGCCGGCCGCGAGGTCGGCGAGCAGGGTGCGGGGGTGCACGCAGCCGTACTTCAGATAGACCGACATGCGCGAGGTGCCCGGCTGGTCGGGCCGGTCACGGCCGTCCGCGTACTCGTGGAGGTGGTCCCGCACGAACTCCCGCCAGCGCCGCCGCGCCGCCCGCTCACCGGGCTCGGGCAGGGTCGCGTCGACGTCCGGCGGGGTGGGCACCGCCGTCGCGCTCACCCCGACCGTCGCGGGATCGATCCAGGCCAGGGAGCCGGCGCCGGTGTCTGCCGGGGCTCGCCATCCGTGGTCGGCCCAGACCTTGCTGAACGGGGTGAACACGCGGTAACGGCCGCCGTCCCCCGACCGGACCCGGCCTGGCGCCACCGCATAGGGAGAACCGGTACGCACCAGCTCGCGGTCCTCCTCGGCCAGCGCACGCTCCACGGCACGGTCGCGGTCCTGGCCGTACGGTCCGAAGTCGGCGGCGATGTGGACGGTCCCGGCACCGATCGCGCGGGCTACCCGCGGGACGACGTCGACCGGGTCGCCCTCGACGACCAGGAGGCGGCCGCCCAGGCTCTGGTCGAGGTCCCGCAGGCAGCCGTAGAGGAACCACAGCCGGGCCTCTCCCGCGGGCTTGATCAGGTGCGGGTCGAGCACGAACAGGGCGAGGGCGGGTGTGCCCTCGCCCGCGGCGAGGAACGTGGGCTGGTCGGCCACGCGAAGGTCGCGGCGGAACCACACCAGTGCCGGGGACGTAGTCATCTCGCACCAACGTATCCGTGCCGGGTGCGCGCTGCCATCCGCGCCGCCGGGCCGAGCCCGGCCGCCGGCCGAGCGCGCTCGTGCGTGCGACAGGGCTCCGGGTGACACTGGAGGGCCACCGTCCCGAACCTCGCCGGAGGCACCCGTGCCACAGGTCACCGCCGAACTCGGCCTCGTGCCGGGCGACGTGGTGCGTGTCGCTGCAGCGGGCAGGTTCACGGGGTCCGACGTCGGGGTTCGGTCGTGACGCCTGATCTCGCGCCGACGGTCTCGGTGGTGATCCCGGTGCGCGACGACGCACGGGCGCTGGACACGTGCCTGTCCCTGCTCGCGCGCCAGACGGTGGCCCCGCTGGAGGTCGTCGTGGTCGACAACGGGTCGACCGACTCGTCCGCCGCGGTGGCGCACCGCTGGGGAGCCGTCGTCGTCGGCGAACCGCGCGTCGGGATCCCCGCCGCGGCGGCGACCGGCTACGACGTCGCGAAGGGCGAGGTCATCGCGCGGCTCGACGCCGACTCCCGGCCCGGCCCGCGGTGGGTGCAGACGGCGGTGGAACGGATGTCCGCCGACGTGGGTCTCGACGCGCTCACCGGGACCGGCAGCTTCTACGACGCGCCACGGGGCCTGCGGACCGCCGTGTCGGTCGCCTACCTGGGGTCGTACTACGCGCTCTGCCACCTCGCGCTCGGGCACACCGCCCTGTGGGGTTCGTGCATGGCGATGCGCTCCAGCACGTGGCGGGCCGTACGCCGGGACGTCGTGCGCGACGACTCGGAGGTGCACGACGACCTCGACCTGGCGTTCCGGCTCGGCCCCCGCCGACGCGTCCGGCTCGACCGTTCGTGGCGGGTAGGGGTGTCCGCGCGCAGCCTGCGCGGGCGGAGGCAGCGCCGTCGGCGGCTCGACCGCGCCTGGCGCACCCTGCGCGTCAACTGGCAGGTCCTGCCTCCGTGGGAGCGGTGGCGGCGCCGGCTCGCGCATCTTTCGCGGACAATACGGACAGGTTAAATTCACCCGCAGGTGGGTGTGTCGTCGGGTCCGCGTCGGGTAGCCGGGCCAGCATTCCCCCCGGTAGTCCCAACCGAGAGGGGAACAGCGTGTCCGAGAACCACAGCACCGTGTCCATCCAGAAGCACAGCGCCGTGTCCACGATGCTCAGGATGCTCGTCGTCCTGACCGCCATGGTCGGCTTCGTCGCCGGCGGCGTCACCGTCGCGCAGCCGGCCGACGCGAGCGTCTTCAACTCCTGCACGCACAGCGGCTGCGCGGAGGCGTACTCCTCGAACTCGATCTGGAGCTCCAAGGGCTACCCGAGCACGCGCGGCTGGGTCAGCTGGCCCAACGGCCAGTGCAACTACGCGGGCGGCGTGCACCGCAACAGCGAGGGCCAGCTCCCCGCCGGCCACTCGTACCTCGAGTTCGACGTGACGCCCCGTGCCTGCGGCGCCGCGCGCCAGTCCTACCGGCTGGTGCTGGACCGCACCACCGGCGTCGTCTACTTCTCCCCGAACCACTACGGCGACTTCTACCGGATGTGACCCGGTCCCGTGCGCTGCGTCCGGCCCTGCCAAGGGCTGGACGCAGCGCACGGACCCGGCCCAGAGCGGACGGATAGCCTCGGACCATGACTCGTGACCTCCCCGTGCTCGTCGTCGACGGAACGCGGTTCAGCGACCTCGACGGCTTCGCCCGCGAGTTCTCCCGCCTGCTGACCGGGTACACCTGGCGAGGAAACCTCGACGCCCTCAACGACGTGCTCCGCGGTGGCTACGGGACGCCGGACGGCGGCTGGACGCTGCGGTGGGTCGCCTCGGAGACCTCTCGGGAAGCACTCGGCCACGCCGAGACGGCGCGCCGCCTGGAGCGGCTCCTCCCCGCCGTCGACCCGTCGAACCGCGCAGCCTTCGAGGCGAGGCTCGATGCGGCGCGGCGCGGCGAGGGCCCGACGCTGTTCGACGAGATCGTCGACATCGTCCGCGAGCACGGGCCCGGCGGCTCGGAGGAAGCCGACGGGATCCTGCTCGAGCTGACCTGAGCTCCTAGAACCCCGAGTTGCCGCCCAGCCGGTCGAGCACGAACCCCATGTCGTTCAGCAGCCCGCCCGTTCCCGAACCCGACACCGTGGTGTTCGCGAACGTCGCGCTGCCCGTGGCGTGGGCCTCGATGCCGTAGGTCCCCGAGCCAGTGATTGCGACCCGGTCGAGGCTCACCTGCCGGATCGACTTCTGCCACGACACGAGGACGCCCGCGTAGGTGCTGTCCCGGATGGTCAGGTCGCGCACCACGATCGGCGCGTCGATGGCGTGCACGTCGGCGTAGATCCACAGCGCGCCGAGCTCGGCCGGCCAGTTGGGCTCGCGGCTGCCCGTCCGGGTGAGCGTGTTGCGCTGCACCGTCGTCGTACCGGTGAACGGCACCCCGAACCGGGTGCTGACCGCGATGCCCGCCGCCGCGTTGACGGTGTCGGCCACGAGGTTGTCCTCGACCCGGTTGCCGCCTCCGCCGCCGTAGACCGCCAGGCCGTTGGCCAGCGCGGGCGCCTGCACGGTGTTGAAGGAGAAGACGCTGCCGCTGACGGCCGCGCCGTCCGACCACATGGCCAGCGAGTCGTCGCCCGTGTTGCGGAACGTCGACTGGGTCACCTGGGTGTTGAGCACGCCCGAGCGCAGGTTCACGCCGTCGGCGTAGGTGTCGCGGACGCGTAGCCCGACGGCGAGCACGTCCCGCGACCCGGGGCGTACCCACAGCCCCACCTTGGTGTGCTGCATCCAGATGTTCTGCAGCAGCGTCTCGCCGGTGAAGTCGCCCTCGATCGCGGCCTGCCCGTTCTCGTCGTCGCGCACGGTGGCCGAGCCGAGGATCGCGACGTCGGCGATGGTGACGCCGCCGCCCGTCGCGTAGAACCCGCCTGCCCGGCCGGTGCCCACGACCACCGAGTGCCAGGGTCCCGCGCCGAAGATCGCGACGTCGGACACCTGGATCGCGGTGTTCACGTGGAAGGTGCCCGCGGGGATCCAGAGCGGCACGCCCGCGGACCGCGCCGCGGTCACCGCCGCCGTGAAGGCCGCCGTGTCGTCGCCGCCTCCCGACGTGGCGCCGTGGGAGGTGACCGACACTGCGCCGGCGGGCGCGGTGAGGGCCGGCGCGACCCGTTCGGCCTCGACGAGGTCGATGTCGATGTGCGCCACGGCGCCGGAGTCCTTCTGGAGCGTGATGACCGTCCCCGCCGGCTGCTCCGGGATCTCGAACCGTAGCTCGTCGTAGAACCGGTGGGCGCTGCCCAGCGCCGGATCGTTGTGGAACGGGTAGTCGCCGTACACCCAGCCGTGGGCCGAGCTCAGCGTGACGTCCTTGAGCTTGGTCCCGTTCGCGTAGACCGCCAGGGGCGACGTCTGGCCGGTCCCGGCCGCGTCGTCGGGGATCGAGTGACGCACGACGAGCCCGCTCGCGGGCGCGGTGAGCGTGACGCTCACCTTCTCGCCGACGGCGTCCAGCCGGACGGCGCTCCGGCCGCTCGACTCCGCCTGCACGGTCCCGTAGGTGCGCGACGGCGTCAGCGTGGTGCCGTTGGTCGTGCCCGCCTCGGCCTCGTACTGCGTGTACGGCGCGGTCGCACCGCGCTCGGCCACTCCGGTCTCGCCGGAGACGACGAGGCTGTCGATCAGCACGTCGTTCCCTGCGTTCGCGGCCCTCAGCCCCACGGTGTTGACGCCGGCACGGACCGGCACGCTCGCCGTGACCGTGCGCCAGCCGCTTCCGGACGAGAACGCCACCTGACCGGTGACGCGACCGTTGACCAGCAGGTCGAGCGTGCGGGCGCCGCCCGGCGTCGCGAAGGTGAACGTCGCGGTGGCCGTGCCCGTCGTGCCTGCCTGGACGGTACGGAGCACGCGTGCGCCCGTAGCGGTGAAGCCGCCGACGTAGCCCGAACCGGCGAAGCCGCCGGTCGAGGAGGCCACGGCGGCGCTGCCCGAGCGGTACGCGTTCTCGGCCTCGCCAGGTCCGGCGGGCTGACCGGGCACGTTCGCCGTGACGTCGAGCCTGTCGAGGTTCACGTTGCCGTTGTCGCCGGAGCCGTACGCGAGACGGAGGTCGTGGTTCCCCGCGCCGAGGGTCGCGGCGTGCGTGACGGTGGACCACGTGTCCCAGCTCGCGGTCGCGGGGAGCGACAGCTGCGCCAGCCGGGTGCCGCCGTCGTACAGGGACAGCGTCCTCGCGGAACCGGTCCCGTTCGCGTAGCGGAAGGTCAGGTCCTTCGCGCCCGTCGTGGTGACCTGCACCTTGAACGTGATCGACGCCGAACCGGCGTTGCCGTCGGTGAAGCCGCCCACGAACCCGGATCCGGAGTATCCGGTGTGGTCCGTCGCGACCGCCGCTCCGCCCGCGAGGGTGGCCGCCTCGGCCTGGAACGTCGGCCCGGGGCCGTAGTCGGCGCCGCTGCTGCCGCCGGAGTCCGTCACGTCCAGACCGTCCAGGTTGACGTTGCCGGAGTCCGCGCTGCCGAACCGGTAGGCCACCGAGTGGCTGCCCGCCGACAGCGTGACCACGGCGCTCTGGGCCGCCCAGGTGCTCCAGCCCGCCGTCGGCTGGAGGGTGACCTGCTGGGCGGAACCGTCCACCAGGAGCGTGAGGGTCTTGGCCGAGCCGGTGCCGTTGGCGTAGCGCAGGGCGAGCGTGTGCGGCCCGGACGACGAAGCCGTCACGGCGAACGTCGTCGTCGCGGCGCCCTTGTTGCCGTCGGTGTAGCCACCGACGAAGCCTGAGCCGGTGTAGCCGGCGTGCTCCGTGGCCATGACCGCACCGCCCGAGAGCGATGCCTGCTCGGCCTGGTAGCGGGTGGTCGCGGCGCCGGCCGGGACCGCGCCTGCGACGAGGGTGGTGCCGGCGACGGCGAGGGCCGCCAGCAGGGCCAGGCGTCTGCGCCAGGCCGGGAAAGCACGGGTTTCAGTCGAGGTTCTGCGCGGCATGAGATCTCCTTTGACCGGGATGCGCACCGTTCACCGCGGTACCGGGCCAGCCGGGACCATAGGTTTAGCGGTAAACTTCTGCAGACGGTACGGGGACGCCGCCCACCCGGTCAAGGGGCGGCCTACGATGGCGCGGGAGACGGACGCCGGCGGGAGAGGATCGAGTGACCGCACGACTCAGCGACATCGCTGCCGAGGCCGGCGTGAGCAGGATGACCGTCTCCAACGTCATGAACGGCAAGAGCGCCCGGGTGTCGCCCGCGACGGTCGAGCGCGTGCTCGCCATCGCCGCGCGGCTCGGGTACGTGGCCAACATCCCGGCGCGCAGCCTGGCGGCGAACAGCTCGCACATCGTCGCCGCGCTCGTGCCCGTGGGAGCGAACAACAGCCTGCTGGTCAGCCCCCACACGGTCGCGGTGGTCGGCGGCATGGAGACCCACCTGCGCCACCACGGCTACCACGTGCTGCTGCGCGGCATCGAGCACGAGGACCAGGTCGCGCAGACGATCAGCGGCTGGTCGCTCGACGGCGTCGTCCTGGTCGAGTTCAGTGACACGCAGATCGATCGCTTGCGGGTCCCGAGCGTCCCGCTGGTCGCCATCGACAGCTACTCGTCGAACCCGCGCACGACCGGCGTGCGCAGCGACGACCACGGCGGCGGGCGCCTCGCCGGCGCTCGTCTGGCCGAGGCGGGGCACCGGCACGTGCTGTTCGCCGGCCCGCCCTACCAGGGCATGGGCGTGGTCGGGCAGCGCTGGGACGGGTTCCGGTCCGCCTGCCTGGACGCGGGGATCGACGCACGCGACGTCGTGGCCGAAGAGGTGTTCACGACGTTCGAGGACGGCCGCCGCCTCGGACTGCGACTGCGTCGCGACCACCCGGACGTGACCGCCGTGTTCGCGACCGCCGACCACCTGGCGGTGGGCATCATGGCGGGCATCGCGGAGGCGGGCGGCTCGGTGCCCGGCGACGTCTCCGTGATCGGCTTCGACGACCTCGACTTCGCCGCCTACACCACCCCGGGTCTGACGACGATCGCGCAGGACATGGCCGCGAAGGTGGCCGAGGCCTCGCGCATCATCCTCGACGAGATCGAGCACGGCCGCGGACCGGGCGCCCCCGTCTCCCTCGACGTCCGCCTCGTCGAACGCGGTTCGGTGGCACCACCCGGCGGGTGACGAGGCGTCACGTCAGGTGGTCGAAGTCGCCCCGGGCCCACGCCGCGTGGCGCTCCGCCGAGCGCAGCACGACGTCGCGCGCGTCGACGGGGATCACGCCCCGGAAGTTGTTGTAGAGCCTGTCGAACTCGAACCGCCTGACGTGGTGCGCGATCCGCAGCACCACCGCACCCGAGAGCGGGATGCGGTTCGGGTAGCTGCGCATGAACGAGACAGACGTGCGGTCCGGGTTGGCGAAGATCGTGTCGCCGCCCAGGAGCACACCCTTCCCCGAGGCCCCGGCCGCCCAGTGCGCGACCGTGGACCCCGGGAAGTGCCCGCCGGGCTGGGTCAGCGTCACGCCGGGCAGGACCTCCCGGTCGTCCTTCCAGAGCTCGACGGCGTCGTCGGTCCGGGCGAGCCAGCCGGCGTCGGGCTCGCTCACCAGGATCGGGACGCCGCCCAGCCGGCGGCTCCACTCGACCTGCACGCCGTACATGTGCGGGTGGCTCGCCACGATGTACGCCAGCCCGCCCATGCCCTCGACCGCGGCGACCGCCGCGTCGTCGAGGTAGGCCGGGACGTCGAACATCAGGTTGCCGCCGCTGGTCCGGACGATCTTCGCGGTGGGCCCGATACCGACGTCGGGCATGGTGGTGAGGCCGTACAGGTCGGGCTCGAGCTCCTCGACGGCGATGCTCTGCCCCTCGGCGGCGAGCTCGTCGAGGGTGGTCCAGTGCTGCCCGTCGGCAGGCACCAGCTCGCGCTCGTCGGCGCAGACGGCACACACGGCGGGCCGGTTCTCGTGCTCGACGCCGCACCTGGCGCAGATCCAGAACGTCACGCGACAGCTCCCCCTCGCGCGCTACAGCGGGCGGCCGCCGGTCACGCCGATGCGGTCGCCGGTGATGTAGCTCGACTCCTGGGACGCGAAGAACACGTACGCCGGCGCCAGCTCGGCAGGCTGGCCGGGGCGGCCCAGCGGCGTGTCGGCGCCGAACTGCTCCACCTTCTCCTCCGGCATCGTGGCCGGGATCAGGGGGCGTCCAGATCGGCCCCGGCGCCACCGCGTTGACGCGGATGCCTTCCGGCGCGAGCTGCTGCGCCAGCCCCTTCGTGAAGTTGAGGATCGCCGCCTTCGTCGTGGCGTAGTCGAGCAGCTGAGGGCTCGGCTCGTACGCCTGGATGGACGTCGTGTTGATGATCGACCCGCCCTTCGGCAGGTGGTCCAGCGCGGCCTTGGTGATCCAGAACAGTGCGTAGACGTTGGTCCTCAGCACCCGGTCGAGCTGGTCCGTCGTGATACCGCGCAGCCCCTCGTCCTGGGACATCTGGTACGCGGCGTTGTTCACCAGGATGTCGAGGCCCCCGAGCCCGTCGACCGCGTCGGCGACGAGCCGGCGGCAGAACTCCTCGTCCCGGATGTCGCCCGGCAGCAGCACCGCCTTGCGGCCCGCGTCCTCGACCCAGTGGGCGGTCGTCCGGGCGTCCGGCTCCTCCTCGGGCAGGTAGGAGATCGCGACGTCGGCGCCCTCGCGCGCGAACGCGATCGCCACCGCCCGCCCGATGCCGGAGTCGCCGCCCGTGATCAGCGCCCGCTTGCCGTCGAGCCGGCCGGATCCGCGATACGTGGACTCTCCGTGGTCCGGCTCCTGCGACATGTCCCCCGTACGACCGGGCGGCTGCAGGTCGTCCGCCGGCTGTTCCGGCCGCGGGTGCTGGGTGGTCGGGTCCTGTGGCGTGGTCTGGTCCGACATGTGTCACTCCCCTGTCGACTTCGCGCGGAGCGTCCAGCATGCAAGGAGCTGCGTCCACTCGCACCAGAACCGGTGGTGCGCGCCGGTCTGACACCGGTGCGGGCCACCGGTGCGTCCGGCGGCTGGCCTGCTCCTCTACGGGGTCCGTATAGTCCCGGGCGATGAGCGACGACGAATGGGACCGGATCATCCGATCGGTGAAGGATGACGAGAACGGCCCGTGGACGTGCCCGGAGTGCGACGAGTACACGGTCAACGCCGGTCAGCGGTTCGGACCCGGCCGGGTAGTGGTCGAGCACACGCTGATGTGCTTCTCCTGCGGTGCGGAGGTCGTCGCACCGGCCTGACCAGGACGATCGCTCACCGGTTCGCGGCGACGGCAACCCACTCGGGCGCGAGGACCGACCAGACCTGCTTGTCGTAGCGCACGCCCTGGTACGGCCATGCCTCGCGGCGCACCCCCTCGAGCGTCATGCCGAGCCGCTTGGCCACTGCCGCGCTGCGGTCGTTGTCGGCCCGGCAGAGCCATTCGGCGCGGTGCAGGCCGCGGACGGTCAGTGCCCAGTCGACCAGCACGGCGGACGCCGCCGTGACCAGCCCGTGGCCCTCGGCCGACGGCTCGAGCCAGCAGCCGATCTCGCACACGCCGGAGGCGGCGTCGAAGGCGGTGAACATGACCCCGCCGACCAGTGTCCTGTCGCGCCAGATGCCGAACAGGCGGGCGCCGTCGGCCGCCGCTCGTTCGGCGTACCGCGCGAGCGTGGCGCGCGCGCCGTCGACGTCGTCCGTGACGAAGGTGGGGCCTACCCAGGGACGGATGTGCTCGCGGGCCCGGTCGAGGTGCTCGGCGAACTCGTCGGCGTGCCAGACCTCCAGCGGTGCGAGCTGCGCCCCGTCGGACAACGACAGCGTGAACATGCGGTCTCCATTCACATAACGGTTGTTACGGCAATGTACCGTGGCCGCATGCCACGTTCCAAGGGAGATCACGAGGCCCGCCGGCACGACGTCTCGGCGGCCGTGTGGCAGGTCATGGCCACCCGCGGCTTCGCGGGCCTGACCCTGCGCGCCGTCGCCGCCGAGCTGGGCGCCACCACCGGCCTGCTGACGCACTACTTCCCCACCAAGCAGGCCCTGGTGGCGTACGCCCTCGACCTGCTCGAGGAGCGCACCCTCTCGCGGCCCCGTCGGCAGGCGGGCGAGGGTCTGGCCGCCCTCAGGGACGCCGTCCTGGACATCCTGCCGCTGACCCCCGAGGCCACGGACAGCAACCGCATCTGGGTCTCGTCCTGGGACAACGCCCTCGCGGACCCGGCCCTCAGCGCCCACTACGCCCGCATGTACGCCAAGGGACGGGACCGGATGCTCCAGCGGGTGATCGCCGCCCAGGAGGCCGGCGAGCTGCCCTCGGGCGAGCCCGCCGACCTCGCGGCCGGGGCGCAGGCGTTCGCCCTCGGACTTGTGGTCCAGGCCCTGTTCGACCCGGCGGCGTTCCCGCCCGCGCGGCAGACCGAGCTCCTGGACAAGTACCTGGCGGGGCTCACCTCGACGTAGGCCAGAAGTCGGGCATGAGTGCTCCGCGCCAAGAAAGCCGCCCGGACAGCGCGCCCGAAAGGATCACGCGCTCGTCCAGATGTCCTCCAGGAAGCGGCGCACCTGGGCGATCTGCTCTCGATCTTCGGGTGCCTGTCCCATGAACATGCCGTGCTGTGCGCCCTCCCAGACGTGGAGCTCCGCGCGGACTCCGGCGCGGAGAAGCTTGCGGTGAAGTCGCACGGTGTCCGACAGCAGGAAGTCGCGTGTCCCCGCGGTCAGGATCGTCGGGGGGAAGTCCTCCGTGAAGGTCCCGAACAGCGGTGAGATATAGGGCTCGGTCAGTTCGTGCCCGTCCCGGTACAGCTCGAGCATGTTCTCGAAGCGGCCCGGAAGGGCGAAAGCGTTTGTGGTCCAGGTGTCACCGGCCAGGGTGAAGTCCACGCAAGGAGAGATGAGGGCTGCGCCGGCGGGGAGGGGCAGGCCTTCGTCGCGCGCCCGCAGGAGGAGCGCTGCCGTGAGATTGGCTCCCCCGGACTGCCCGCCGATCGCAATATTCTCTGGCTTGTGCGTTCGCAGGAGATGGCGATACACCGCGATGCAGTCGTCGAGGCCGGCTGGATAGGGGTTCTGGGGAAGTTGCCGGTAGTCCATTCCCCAGGTGCGTACTCCGATGTTCGCGGCGATGAGCTGCGTGGAACGGCGGGCGGTGGCGCCGCCGCCGTAGGTGAAACCGCCACCGTGAATGTAGAGAAGGACTCGGTCGTCATCGCTGCCGATGTCCTCCGGCTCGGCAATGTAGAACCTTGCCCCGTCGACCTCGGCCGGCTCGACCGTCGCGACGACGTCTGTCGCGACGGCCCCGGTCGTCGCCAGTGCCAGTGCTTCCACCGTCGCCGGGTCGTCGGAGGCGGCCGCCTCGCCGAGAGCGCGCCAACCCTCGACGTCGTCGGGCGCGGGGTCAGGTTGCTGAGGAAGCTGTGCTGCAAAGGCCAGGACGCCTTGCGCCTCCGGGCTGATGGTGGTGGGAACAGGGAAGTCGGTCATGTCTGGTCTCTTTCGGTCTGAGAGTGGGCGCGCTGTCCGAGCCAGTACAGGCTCGGCTTGGGAGTGCGCACGAAGGTGGTCCGGTCGACGGCGACGAGGCCGAACGTGGGTCCCCAGTGGCCCCACTCGTAGTTGTCGAGGATGCTCCAGTGCAGGTATCCGCGGACGTCGATACCGTCGCCGACAGCCGCTGCGAGCCCGGCGAGGGCCTCCTCCGTGTAGGCGATGCGGCGGGCGTCGTCCGCCGTCGCGATCCCGTTCTCCGTCACGAGGACGGGCACGTTCGCCACCTCCGCGGCGTGGCGCACGGCCATGCCGAGGGCATCAGGTCGATAGGCCGCGCCGGTGAGCGAGTTGTCCGGGTGCGGAGGGTGGGCGACGAGGCCGTTCTCGTCGACGGACTGGGACGAGTAGGACTGGACCCCGAGAAAGTCGTCCTCGCGGGACGCCTCGAGGTAGAGGTCTTCCCAGTCGTAGCGCACGGCGGTGAGCTTGTCCTCGTTGCCGGGCGTGGCGGTGAGGGCCAGAGAGGCGACACTCCAGCCGACCTTCGCACCGGTCCCTTCGCGGAGCGTGTCACGCACGGCGCGGTGCAGCGCGACGAACCGCCGCCCGATCTCTGGGTCCGGGTCCGGAAGTCTCGCGGCCCGCCCGGCGTTCGTCTCGCCTTCGACCGTGGGGCTGACCCAGTCTCCGGCGTCTCCGGCGTCGAACAGCTGCTGCGCCTTGAGCATCATCGAGAGCATGTTGGGCTCGTTGAAGGTGATGACCCACTCGACGTCGGTGAGGATGGGGATGACCGTGTCGATGTAGGCGCGCCACCGCTCGAACGCCGTGTCGCCGGTCCAGCCTCCTTCCTCGGCGAACCAGAGCGGGATCGTGAAGTGGTTCAGCGTGATCACCGGCGTGAGGCCGAGCTCGAAGGCGGTGTCGATCATGCGCCGGTAGTGGGCGAGCTCTGCCCGGGAGACGTAGCCGGCTCGCGGCTCGATCCGGGCCCACTCGATGCCGAAGCGGTACGTGTCCAACCCGGCGTCCGCGAGCAGCTGCATGTCCTCGCGGTAGCGGTGGTAGCTGTCGACGGCGTCGCCGCTGGGCTCCATGCCGGGCATGGTGGCCTCGTTCTTCCACCAGTCGCTGGCGAGGTTGTTGCCCTCGATCTGGTGGGGTGCGGAGGAGGCACCCCAGAGGAATCCCGGTCGGAAGGTGGGCATGTGCTTCTCCTGCGTGCTCATCGGGCGTGGGCCGGGGTGACGGTGAGGACCGCGTCGAGTGCGGTCGTGGATGAGGGACCGATACCGACGTCGACCGTGGTCGCGTCCTGCGTCTCGGAGCGCGTGGCGGCGCTCCAGTACCGCAGCTGTTCGGGACCGACAGGGAAGGAGACGGTGCGCTGTTCACCGGGGCCGAGCGTGAGGCGCTGGAAGCCCTTGAGCTCGCGGACCGGGCGGGAGGACGCGCCGTGTCGCTGGTGGACGTACAGCTGGGCGACCTCGTCAGCGGTGCGGTCCGAGGTGTTGCGGATGTCGACGGAGACCACAGCGGTGTCGCCGACGCTCATCGTGTCGCGGTCGACGCGGAGGCCGGAGTACTCGAACTCCGCGTAGGAGAGGCCGTGCCCGAACGGGAACAGCGGAGTGCTCTCCTCCTCGAAATAACGGATCGACTGCTCCTGGGGTTCAAAGGTGCGCAGGTGAGAGTAGATGAGCGGTACCTGCCCGACGTGGCGTGGCCACGTGAACGGCAGACGCCCGGCCGGCGAGGTCTCCCCGAGCAGGACCGCGGCGACGGCGTCACCGCCTCGGGTGCCGGGGTACCAGGCCTGCAGGATCGCGGAGACGTGCTCGCTCGACCGACGCAGGTCGAGGGGACGGCCGGAGACGACGACCAGGACGACGGGGGTGCCGGTGGCCGTGATCCGTTCGAGCTGCTCCTGCTGACGGCCGGGGAGGTTCAACGTCGAGGTGGAGGCCTTCTCCCCCGCCTGGTTCTGCCGTTGGCCCACGACGACCACGGCGATGTCGGCCGCGACGGCCGCGGCGACCGCGCGTTCGATCTCGCCGTCGTCGTCCCAGTCGTCCGGGGTGGAGACGATGGTCGGGTCAGCTCGATCGAAAGCTGAAGGGAACTTCCGCTCAAGGATTCCCGCTCCGGGCGCGTACACGACTGCGTCGTCTCCGAGGCGGGAGCGGAGACCGTCGAGGATCGTCACGGTCTCCGCGGTGTCGTGGTCGAAGACCCACGGGCCGAGCAGGTCTCGCCGGCTGTCGGCGAGCTGCCCGACGACCGCGACGGTGCCCAGGTGCTCCGCGGACAGCGGGAGAGCACGATCGGCGTTCTTGAGGAGAACGAAGGACTGTTCCGCGGCGGTCTGGGCGACCTCGCGGTGTTCGATCGCGTCGAGCACATCGTTGACCGTGGAAGCGTCGGCGTAGGGCCGCTCGAACAAGCCGAGGCGGAACTTGGCCTCGAGCACTCGGCGAACAGCGGTGTCGAGGACGCTCTCGTCGACGATTCCCTCGGCGACAGCGCTGGGGAGCCGGGAGAAGGCGGCGTCCGATATGGCCATCTCCATGTCGAGCCCGGCCTCAAGGGCGCGAACCGCGGCGTCCGTCGGGTCCTTCGCGAAGTGCTGCGTCTCCAGAGAACGCACGGCGTTCGCGTCGGACACGACGAACCCCTCGAAGCCCATCTCGTCACGAAGAATCTCGGTCAGCAGCCACTGATTCGCGGAGGCGGGGACGCCATTGAGGTCCATGTAGGCGCTCATGACGTTCGCGGCACCGGCGTCGACCGCCGCACGGAACGGGGGCAGGTACACGTTGCGCAGCTCGGAGTCGGAGACCTCGGCGTCGTCGTAGTCGCGCCCGCCGCGGGCGGCTCCGTATCCGGCGAGGTGCTTGGGGCCGGCGAGGAGACGGTCGTGCCCGAGGTCTCCCTGGAAGCCGCGGACCTGGGCCGCCGCGACGGCCGCGCCGAGCACCGGGTCCTCTCCGGCGCCCTCGACGATACGTCCCCAGCGGGGGTCGCGGGCGATGTCGATCATGGGGGCGAACGTCCAGTGGATGCCCACGGCTCGCGCTTCACGGGCTGCCACCGTCTGTGCCTGCTCGATGAGGTCCGGGTTCCAGCTCGCGGCGAGGGCGATGGGGGCAGGGAGGACGGTGCGGAAGCCGTGGATGACATCGAAGCCGAACAAGAGCGGGATCCCGAGACGGGTCTCCTCGACGGCGATCCTCTGGAGCCGGGTGGTCAGGTTCACGTCGGTGACGAAAAGGACGGATCCGACCTTCCCCTGTTCCAGGGCAGCTTCGACTGCCGCGGGCTGCTCGAGGAAGGCACGGTGCTCCGGGGGAAGAGCGTCGATGTCGAGGCCCGCGGGCAGCTCGGCAGTCCCGAAATGGAAGTACTGGGTGAGCTGCCCCGCTTTCTCTTCGAGGGTCATCCGCGCGAGAAGGTCGTCGACCCGGGCGGAGACGGGAGCCTCGGCATCTCGGTAGGGCGGCGTCGTCATGCGATTGTCCTGACGTTCGGAAGCCGGTGCGGCGGGTGGGGTGCTGGTCATGCTTGCTCCTTCGTGCCGAGCGCCGACGCCGCCCTGTGGTCGCGTGACTGGTCGCGTGACTGGTCGCTCAGCGCTTCGACGGTTGTGGTCGCGACACCGTGCCGGTCGGACGTGGCGTGCAGGGTGATGGTGCCGGGCTCTCCGGTGGCGCGGACGACGGCCAGCGCGCGACCTCGGTAGGTGTGGTGCTCGTCGTCGACGAAGCTCTCCCGCGTGGAGGGCGCCGCACTGGCGAGGGCGACCAGCTCAGCAGGGCCGGAGACACCGATGCGGACCTGGTCATGGGCGAGGACGTCGACGATGCCCTCTTCGTCGGCCAGCTCAGCCCAGACGAAGCACAGGTCGTCCGGTCCCGAGACCTGGTCGGTCTCGGGTCGGAGCGAAAGGCGCGGCGGTCCTGCGCTGCGGAGCGAGCTGCGCCCGATCTCCTGACCGTCGCGGTAGGCGATCGCGGTCAGCTCCCCCTTCTCGTAGGGCGTGCTGTACCGGGTGAGAAAACCCGTGGCAGCGCCGCATCGGCGGCGGCCGAGAGAGCGACCGTTCAGCTGCAGCTCGACGTGGTCCCCGCTGGAATACACCTCGATCTGCGCCCGCCCCGTTTCTTCACCCCAGGACCAGGTGGGGAGCGCGTCGGAGGCGAGCCACGGCGTCCTGTTCGGACGCTGCCCGGTTCGGTCGAGGGGGCGAACCGCGATGCCTGGCCGGTCGGAGAGCCCCCAGACGGCCTGCGTGAGGTAGACGGCTGCTCCGGGCCGGCCGGTGATGTCGAAGATTCCGCACCCGGCGAGGATCCCCGGGTACGGCTTGGCAATGCCGCCCGGTTCGTCGCCGTAGCTCCAGTACCCGAGCCCCACCTCGCCGAGGTAGTCCCACCCGGTCCAGCTGAAGTCGCCGATCACCCCGGGAATGGAGGTCACGCGCTTCCAGATGGCGGGAAGATCGCCGACCATCGATTCGGTGCCCAGGATGACTCGACCGGGGTGGCGTCGGCGGGCACCTGCGTAGCTGGCGTAGCCGTAGTTGTAGCCGGCGACGTCGACGACATCGAAGACGTCCCTGGTCGCGCGTTCAGCAGCGGGGAGCGTTGATGCGAGCACCATGAGCCGGCCCATCTTCGCCGCTGCCTGGTTGGCCGCCGTGCTCGTCGCGGGCTTGCGTTCGGGCGGCCCGTCCTCGCCTGAGGACGGCTTCGCGCGCACGGCCATCATCGCCAGCAGCGGGTTGACGGCGATGGTGGTCGGGCGTGTCCTGTCCAGCCGACGGAAGTGATCCTGGATCTGTCTCGCGACGTCGACTCCGGCAGGGGTCGCCGACTCGGCGATCTCGTTGCCGATCGAGTACATGATCACGGAGGGCCGGTTGCGGTCCTTCGCGATCATCGAGGCGACGTCGTCGCGCCACTGCTCGTGGAAGTGCGGAGACTCGTCGTGGGGCGTCTTCTTGCGGAACCAGATGTCACTGAGCTCGTCCAGCACGTAGAGCCCCAGCTCGTCGCAGGCGTCGAGGAAGGCGCGCGAGAGCGGGTTGTGCGCGCTGCGGACCGCGTTGAAGCCTGCCTCCTTCAGCAGGCGTGCGCGGCGTCTCTCCGCGGAGGCGAAGGTCGCCGCACCGAGCGGCCCGTTGTCGTGGTGCACCGCGGTACCCCGCAGCAGCACGGCCTGACCGTTGATCAGGAGACCCCGTCGGGCATCGACCTCGACCGTCCGGAGTCCCGTGCGAAGGGACCGCTCGTCCAGGATCCCGTGCTCGGTCTCGAGACGGACGTCCAGGTCGTAGAGGTGTGGATGTTCGGCGGACCACGGTCGAGGTGACGGCACCAGCAGCTCGAGATCGACGACACCGCCGTTCGCCGTCGACGACGTCGCGCCGGCGACGACGCGACCATGGTCGCGGAGCTCCACCTCGACACGGGAGGCGTGCGCCAGGTCGCCCTCGGTCGATACGGACACCTCGACCTCGGCCTGGCCGGCACCCAACGTGCGGGTCCGCACGCGGACGCCGTCGGGCGCGATACGTGTCGGCGGAGCGCTGTCCAGCCACACCGGGCGGTAGATTCCCGAGCCCGTGTACCAGCGGCTCTTCGGGGTGCGGGAGTTGTCCACGGCGACCTCGATGTGTACCTCCACTCCCGGAACGAGTCCTGGAAGCGGAACGGTGAGCTCCCGGTACGGGCTCTCGCTGCGGGCGACCTCCGTCCCGTCGACGGTGACGACCGTGCTGCCGTAGACGCCCTCGAAGACGAGGGAGTACGCGCGTTCGTCCACGTCGACGGGCGGGGTCCAGTGCTTGCTGTAGCGGTAGGACCCACCGGGAAAGAAGCCTCCGTGGTTCCCGGTGCCCCCGTCCTGCGATCTCGTCTCCGAGATCATCGCGTCGTGCGGCAGTCTGACGACGCTTCCGAGAGGGTCGCCGTCGCGGAAGAACGTCCATCCGGCGGTGAACAAGGTGGTGGTCATGGTGGTGCTCCAGGTCGGTCGTGCGGCGTGGGCGAGGAAGCGGATCAGCGCACGCTCTTGACCTTCCACTGCACGATGATTCCGGCGACGATCGTCAGCCCGGCGGCGACGAGCAGGAGCAGGCCATAGTTCTTCTCGCCCCCGCTGACCCCGATGAGGACCAGAGGGACTGCGAGCAGCGGGGCGACGGCTTGAGCGATCGAGGTGGAGTAGCCGTTGATGCCGAGGAAGCGGCCCGCGTTGACGTCCTTCTCCGGCAGCACCATGAGCACGAGCGCCTGGTCGACGGACGAGAAGACACCGAGCGCGAGTCCGGAGAGGCAGGAACCGAGGAGCAGGACGACGAAGTCGCTGCCACCGAAGGCGAGGGTGATCGATCCCGCCGTGTAGGCGATGCCCGACCAGAGGACGAAGACCCGGAGGCGCTTGAGCTTGTCGGAGAGGAACCCTCCCAGGAGAGCCCCGACGCCGGTCACGGCGATGCTGATCGTCGAGAACACGATGATGACGTTTCCGATGTCAGCGACCTGGCCGCTCGCGGTCAGGCGAGACGCGAAGAACAGGGAGCTGAACGTCGTGGCGAAGGTGACACCGGTCATGAACAGCAGCCGAGCCAGCCAATTCCAGGCGAAGTCCGGGTAGCGGCGCGGGTTGAAGACGAAGCTGCTGAGCAGCTTGCCGGCATTCAGGTTGTCCTCGAAGACCGCGTCCCTGGAATCGCGCTCCTTGACGAAGAGCACCCACGCCATCATGCCCACCAGGCCGACCGCGCCGGGAACGAGGAAGACCAGGTAGTTGTCGCCGATGAACGCGCTGGCCAGCGCGATACCCGCGACCGGAGCGACCATCTGGATGAACCCGGACATGCCGGCGACGCGGCCGTACTGGGATTCTGGCAAGCGGTCCGCCTGTGACTGGATCAGCGAGTTCATGCTGCCGCTCCAGCCGACCGACGTGATGATCCAGCCGACGAGCAGGGTCGGCACGTCGGGCGCCTGGGCGATCACGACAAGGCCGGCGAAACCGAGAAGAGCCGTGCCGAAGGCAAAAGGACGCCGTCGGCCGAAACGCGAACGCGTCCGATCGCTCCAGAGGCCGGCCAACGGGCCGACGACCGTCGTCACGATCGCCCCGATGCCGATGACGAACCCCAGCACCTCGACGTTCGACGGGGCCAGCTCCTGGATGCGGAGAGAGAGGGTCAGGCCGATCGGCGCGACCAGCGCGGCGTACGCGCCGAACATCCCGAGGAGCATGAACACGACGTACCGGGGCGGCATCGGGGTCCGCACCGTGCCGGTCGGTGGGTTCTCGGCCTGCGGATCTGCGGCGAGGGCTTCCTGAGCGGGGGCGCCTGGCACAGGCGGCGCGAGGGGGCTGTCCGACATCATGACTCCTTTGTCGTCCGGCTCGGGTCGCCGGACCGTGATGTGATCACCACGCTCGTTAACACGTGATAATCAGGGAGTAGATCATGTCAGTTATCACGTGTCAATTCTGTGTCGTAGGATGAGTAGATGGCCGTCACCAGTGCAGATGTCGCCCGGCGCGCAGGCCTCTCGCGCGCTACGGTCAGCCAGATCCTCAACGGCCACGACCACCGCTTTACCGCCGATACCGCTCAACGAGTGCGTCAAGCGGCCCGCGAGCTCGACTACGAGCCGTCTGCTGCTGGGCGGATGCTGCGGAGAGGATCCAGCGATTTCATCGTCGCGCTCATCCCCGACACCACGTACGGCAGCAACCTGCAGGACATCTTCGACCCCCTCACCGAGAGTCTCGCCGAGAACGGCCTGAGCCTCGTGCTGCACTTCTCGATGGGATCACCGGGCTCGTTGGACCGGATCCTCAGCGGGATCAAGCCTCGAGCCGTGCTCTCCCTCCGGCCCTTCAGCCCCGAGGAGCGCCAGATCCTCACGGAGAGGGAAGTTCCGGGCTTCGACACGACGACCGACACCGACTTCGACGGCGACATCGGAGCGCTCCAGGCGCAGCACCTCATCGCTCGCGGATTCCAGCGGCTCGCCTTCGTCCACCTGCACGATCGTCGATCCGACCCCTATGGTCCGGGGAGGGAACGAGGGGTCGTGAACGCCTGCGCCGCCGCGGGACTGCCGTCGCCCCGCGTCCTGTGGATCGCGATCGACCGGTCGTCGGCCGACGAGGCCCTTGCGACCCTCGAGCCGGGGACCGGAATCGTCTGCTACAACGACGACGTCGCCATCGCGCTGATGACGGCGGTCGAGAGGCGTGGATGGCGCATCCCCGCCGACATCGGCCTGATCGGGATGGATGACACGCCTCTGGCGCACGTGATGAATCCGCCGCTCACGACGGTCGGTTATGACCTCGCAGCGGCGGCTCGCCTGGCCACCAACGCCGCCCTGCGCGCCATCGGGCAGAACACCGACCTTCCGTCACCCGACCTCGGCCTGCGGATCATCGACGGCAGCTCCTGCTGACCCGCTGGGGCTAGTCGCCTACCAGGTCGCGGAGAGCGGTGTCCGATGCAGCCTGCGCGGCACGGTCATAGGTGGAGCTGAACGCCACGATCTCCTCCGCCCCGGTGGCTTCCACCAGCTTGTCGAGATGGCTCCGCACGGTGGCAGGAGACCCGATGGCGCCTTGCGCGAGCTGGGCCTCGACCCGCTCGCGCAGCTGGTTGGTCCACGGCTGGGCACGGATCGCCGCGACCGGCTCCAGCGGGCCGAACTCCCCCGTCTGCCGGGACCGGGCCATCGCCCACGCCTCCGGGAGGGCCAAGTCGCGCGCCTCGGCGTCCGTGTCCGCCACGAGGACGTCGAGCGAGACGGTGACCGCCGGTTCCGGCGCCCGGGGCGAGGGCCGGAACTCGCTCCGGTACGCCGCGAGCGCGTCGCGCAGCGAGGGGCTGCCGAGCACGGGTCCGCCGATGACCACCGGCAGCCCGAGCCTGGCGGCGACCGCGAGGCCGCGCCCGGTGGCGAGCACGAAGACCGGGATCGTCCGCTCGGCGACAGGCCTCGCCGTGATCGCCGCGGCGCCGTCGAGATGGTCGCGCAGCTCCTCGATGTCCTCGGTGAAGGTGTCCGGGGCGTCCAGGCCGTGCCGCAGCGCGCGGCGTACGGGCGCCGTGAAGCCGAGGGTGCGCCCGACCCCGAGATCCACCCGGTCCGGGTAGAGGGCGTCCAGCATCAGGAACTGCTCGGCCACGACCAGCGGCTGGTGGTGCGGCAGCATCACGCCACCCGAACCGATCCTGATCGTGGTGGTGCGGGCGCCCAGCGCACCGAGCAGGACCGGTGGCGACGCCGAGGCGATCCCCGGCACGGCGTGGTGCTCGGCGACCCAGAAGCGGTGGTAGCCGAGCCGTTCCGCCGACACGGCCCGCTCGATCGTGTGGGTCAGCGCGGCGCCGTCGGAGTAGCCCGCACGGGTGCGGGAACGGTCGAGCAGGGAGATCCTCACACGCAGCCCAACCGCGAGAGCACCCGAGCACTTCCCGCGAGAGGTCCAGCACCTGACGAGCCCGGCGACGGCCGGGTACTCGTCGTGAACCTACACTCGGCCGGGTGGTCGCTCCTGCTGCACGTCGAGTCCCCGCAGTCGTCACCGGGCTCCTGCTCCTCGGCGCGACCGTCGCCGTCGCGACCGGTGCTCTGCCGTGGGGCGACGTCCGGTCGTTGATCGAGCGGGTGGCACCCGTGCTCGCCTTCGTCGTCGGCATCACCGTCGTGGCCGAGCTCGCGAGCGACGCCGGAGTCTTCACGGCGCTCGCCGAACGGCTCGCCGCCTGGGGACGCGGACGGGTCTGGGTCCTCTGGGTCCTCGTCATCGTGCTCGCCGTGGTGTGTACCGCTTTCCTCTCGCTCGACACGACCGCCGTCCTCGTGACGCCGGTCGTCGTGGTGCTGGCCATCCATGTCGGCGTCTCACCCATCCCGTTCGCCCTCGCGACGGTATGGCTGGCGAACACGGCCTCCCTGTTCCTCCCGGTGTCGAACCTGACCAACCTGCTCGCGGCACGCTCGTTCGGGGGCGGGCCCGTGCAGTTCCTCGGTGCGGTCTGGGCGCCTGCGGTCGTGGGCGTCGTCGTCAGCGTCGTCATCCTGTCGTTCGTCTACCGGGCGCTGCTCGTCGGCCGCTACCACGCGCCCGCGCCGACGCCGGTCAGGGACCGGCCGCTGCTCGTGTACTGCGCGATCGTCGTGGTGCTCCTGCTGCCCATGCTCGTGTCGGGCATCGAGGTGGCGTGGGTCGCCGGCGTCGCGGCCGTGCTTCTGCTCGTGGCGTTCGCGGTGCGCCGGCGCGAGTCGCTCAAGGTGTCGCTCGTGCCGTGGCAGGCGCTCGGCATAGCCCTGGCGCTGTTCGTGCTGGTCGAGACCGCGCACGCGCACGGCCTCGAAGACGTGCTCGCGGCGGTCTCGGGCTCAGGAGACGACCCGCTCAGCCTGCTCCACCTCTCCGCCGTGGCGGCGCTGAGCGCGAACGGCATCAACAACCTGCCCGCCTACCTGGTGCTGGAACCTCAGGCCGACAGCCCGCTACGACTGGTCGCGCTGCTCATCGGCGTGAACCTCGGCCCTCTCGTGTCGCCATGGGCCTCTCTCGCGACGCTGCTCTGGCACCAACGGCTCACGGCCCTCGGCATCACCATCTCGTGGCTCCGCTTCGCGGCACTCGGACTGGTGGCCGTCGCAGTGACGGTTCCGCTCGCCACGTTGGCGCTCGCCCTCGCGCACTGACGCCGTCCCCCGGCTTGTGAATCGTTTAGGTCGTTGACGGAGAAAACCGCCCCTCGCGACGATGTCCGGGCGCGTCGCACCGGGGCGACGGCGTGCCACGGCCCGACGTCGTCTCCCCGACCGCTCCAGCGCTGAAGAGGTCCTCATGGCACACTCGTCCGGCACTCCCGACGCGCCGGCCCGCCGCAGGCGCGCCGCCGCGCTCGCCTCCGGCACGGCTCTCTCGCTCGCCGCCACCCTGCTCGTCGCGTCGCCCGCCACGGGTGCGCCGGCCGCAGACCCTGCCTTCAACTACGCCGAGGCGCTGCAGAAGTCGATGTTCTTCTACCAGGCGCAGCAGTCCGGCGACCTGCCGGACGACTACCCGGTGAGCTGGCGCGGCGACTCCGGCCTCCAGGACGGGGCCGACGTCGGCAAGGACCTCACCGGCGGCTGGTACGACGCCGGCGACCACGTGAAGTTCGGCTTCCCGATGGCGTTCAGCACGACGATGCTCGCGTGGGGTGCGATCGAGTCGCCCGAGGGGTACACGCGGGCCGGCCAGCTCGACGAGCTCAAGGACAACCTGCGCTCGGTCAACGACTACCTCGTCAAGGCCCACACCGCGCCGAACGAGCTGTACGTACAGGTGGGCGACGGCGAGGACGACCACAAGTGGTGGGGCCCGGCCGAGGTCATGACCATGGACCGCCCGTCGCACAAGATCACCGCGTCCTGCCCCGGCTCCGACGTCGCCGCCGAGACGGCCGCCGCGATGGCGTCCTCGGCGATCGTCCTCCAGGACGACCCCGGGTACGCGAACGAGCTCATCGCGCACGCCAAGCAGCTCTACTCCTTCGCGGACACCTACCGCGGCAGCTACTCGGACTGCGTCACCGCGGTCGCCCCCTACTACAAGTCGTGGTCCGGCTACCAGGACGAGCTCGTCTGGGGCGCCTACTGGCTCTACAAGGCCACCGGAGACGCGACGTACCTGGCCAAGGCCGAGAGCGAGTACGACAAGCTGGGCACCGAGAACCAGTCCAGCACCCGCAAGTACAAGTGGACGATCGCCTGGGACGACAAGTCGTTCGGTGCGTACGCGCTGCTGGCGATGGAGACCGGCAAGCAGAAGTACGTCGACGACACCAACCGCTGGCTCGACTACTGGACGGTCGGCGTGAACGGGCAGAGGGTGCCCTACTCCCCGGGCGGTCAGGCGGTGCTCGACTCGTGGGGCTCGCTGCGGTACGCGGCCAACACGTCGTTCGTCGCGCTGGTCTACTCGGACTGGCTCACCGACACGACGCTCAAGGCGCGCTATCACGACTTCGGCGTCCGCCAGATCGACTACGCGCTCGGCGACAACCCGCGCGACTCGTCGTACGTGGTGGGCTTCGGCGCCAACCCGCCGACCAAGCCGCACCACCGCACAGCGCACGGGTCCTGGCTGGACAGCCTCACCGACCCGGTCGAGACCCGGCACGTCCTCTACGGGGCGCTCGTCGGCGGACCGCCGTCGGCCAACGACGCCTACACCGACTCACGCCAGGACTACACGGCCAACGAGGTCGCGACCGACTACAACGCGGGCTTCTCCGGCGCCCTCGCGCGGCTGGCCAAGGAGTACGGCGGCACGCCCCTGGCGGGCTTCCCGCAGGCGGAGACCCCCGACCAGGACGAGGTCTTCGTCGAGGCGCAGCTCAACCAGCCGCCGAGCGGTACGTTCGTCGAGATCAAGGCCCTGATCCGCAACCGGTCGGCCTTCCCCGCCCGCTCGCTCGAGAACGCGCGGCTGCGGTACTGGTTCAACCTCGACGCGGGCGACTCCGCGGCCAACCTCACGCTGTCGTCGAACTACAGCGAGTGCGGCCCGCAGACCGCCAGGCCCGTGCAGGCGTCCGGCAGCCTCTACTACGCCGAGCTGAGCTGCGCGGGACAGGACATCCACCCCGGCGGGCAGTCGCAGCACCGCCGCGAGCTCCAGTTCCGGGTCAGCGGCGGCACGGGCTGGAGCAACGCGAACGACCCGTCGTTCGCCGGCCTCACCACCACCGCGCTGGTGAGGACGAAGGCGATCACGCTGTACGACGGCGGCAGGCTGGTCTGGGGCACCGAGCCGACCGGCGGCACGCCCACCGACACCACCGCGCCGGGCACCCCTGCCCGGCCGACGGCGACCGCCGTCACCTCCTCCGGCGCCCGGCTCACCTGGCCGGCGGTGACGGACGACGGCGACCCGCCCAGCGGCGTCGCCGGCTACGACGTCTACCGGCTGCAGGGCAGCACCGAGGTCCTCGCCGGCTCGTCCACCACGACCACGTACACGGTGACCGGCCTGACCGCCGGCACGTCGTACTCGTTCGTGGTGCGCGCCCGGGACGGCGCGGGCAACCCGTCCGGCGCGAGCCCGGCCGTGGCCTTCACGACGACGGCCGGCCCGGCCGGCGGGTGCCGGGTCAGCTACTCGGCGAGCAGCTGGAGCGACGGCTTCACCGGCTCGGTACGGATCACGAACGACACCACGGCGCCGGTCACCTGGACGCTCGGGTTCACCTTCCCGTCCGGCCAGCGGGTGTCTCAGGGATGGGGGGCCACCTGGACGCAGTCCGGCACGGCCGTCACCGCGACGGGGGTGCCATGGAACGCCACGCTCGCGCCAGGGGCCAGCACCGACCTCGGGTTCAACGGCTCGCACACCGGCGTCAACACGAACCCGGCCGAGTTCACGGTGAACGGCGTGGCCTGCGATCAAGCGGCTCCGTAGCGGGGCTGATTCACCACCGGTCGAATCTGGGGCGGCCGACGCCGGAGGGCTGATCCACGAGCCCTCGGCGTCGGCCGCGAACCGTGTGGGGAGCCGCAAGAACGGGCACGGCCGGCACACATGAAGGGTGTGAGGAGCGCCCCGGCCCCCACGTTCAGCACGGAGGACCACGATGGACACCAACGAGAACGGCGAATCCGGCAGGCAGGGCCAGGACGCGCCAGGCCAGGACGAGGCGTCCGAGCTGCCGAGCACGCCGGTGCCCCGCGACGAGCTCGCCGCGCGGCGGGCCCGGCGTCGGACCGGATGGCTCGGTACGGCCGCCGCGGTAGCCCTCGTCGCGGTCGGGAGCGGCGGGTACCTGGCGGGCGCCGCGGGGGCCAGCGGCCCCGACGGCGTGGGCGGGGGCACGGCCGAGGCGCCGATCACGCTGGAGGCCCCGGTCGGTGCCGCGGACTCGCGCGGCACCGAGCAGGCGGCCGGGCCGGCTCCCGGACCGATGGCGGCGACAGACAGGGGTATGGCGGCCGAGAGCGCCGACGAGAAGCTGTCGTACCCGTACGGCTTCTGGGGCCGCACGGTGTTCAACGCGGGTGCGGGCCTGTCGACGTCGGGCTCGGAGGCCGAGGCCTTCGGCCTCGACCCCGCCGGGGTCCTGTCGGCCGAGACGGCGCGCCGCGTGGCCGACACGCTCGGTGCCTCCGGGGAGCCGCGCCAGGAGGGCGGTTCCTGGGTGGTCGGCCCGGCCGACGGCGGCGGCCCGACGGTCCACGTCTACGCGGACGGCTCGGGCGGCTTCGACTTCTACGACCCGGCGCGCGACCCGTGGTCCTGCCCTCCCTCGGGCAAGAGCGAACCGGACACGACCGAGCCGGGTACGACGGACGAGGGCGGCGCCGACAGCTCGGAGATCCTCCCGGCCCCGGACTGCCCGACCGGCACGCCCGACGCGGCCCCGGCGACGGGCGACGCCGTCGAGGCGCTGCGGGACGTGATGGACCGCCTCGGCGTCGACCCTGCGGGCTTCGAGCTGGAGGCGGGCGAGTCGTACGAAGGCGACCCGTGGCGCTACGTCACGGCGTGGCAGGTGGTCGAGGGGCAGCGCACGGGGCTGTCGTGGAGCGCGTCGGTGTCGGCGTCCGGCATCGCGAACCTGTACGGCTTCCTCGCGGAGACGATCTCGCTCGGCCAGTACCCGGTGGTGAGCGAGGCCGAGGCCGTGGAGCGGCTGGGTGACCCGCGGTTCGGCACCTCGGGCGGCATGATCGCGCAGGCGGCTGACGCCCGCGCCGCGCAGGAGGACGACACGGCCAGCAGCGACATGATGCCCGCCCCGAACCCGACGGTGCCCCCTGCTCCGACCCCGGGCGCCCAGATCTCCTGGCCGGTGACCGACGTGACGATCGAGTCGGCCCGTCTCGGTGTGGCGCAGCAGCAGATGCCGGACGGCGCGGTGCTGCTGCTCCCGGCCTACGAGCTCCGGGACGCCGACGGCAACGTCTGGCCGGTCCTCGCGGTCGCCGAGGACATGCTCGACCTCACGCCCTGATCAGAGCGCGTCCCGCAGCGCTACGAAAGGCCGCTCCCCCGAGAGGGAGCGGCCTTTCGTGGGCAGCAACCCGGATCATTCGCCTCTGGGCGGCAAGCGCAGTCCGTCCAGCAGGAGCGTGATCACACCGTCGGCCTCGGCCCGCCAGCCCGGTCGGTGGTCATGGGCCGCACCGATGCCGTGCAGCGCCATCATGACGGCGCCCGCGTCCACGTCGTCGCGGACGGCGCCGTCGCGCACGGCGTCCGCCACCAGGTCGGCGACAGCCCGCTCCAGTGCCTGACCGCCCTCAGCGGGCGCGCTCGACCGGGTGGCCATGAGCGTGGCCAGCGTGCGGGCGAGGCCCTGGTAGGTGTCCATGTGGTCGACCATGCCGCGCAGGAACGCGGCCAGGGCGTCCACCGCGGGCAGCGTGGCTCGCAGCTCGCGGGCGCGCTCGCTGAGCGTGGCGACCTCCTCGTGGTAGACCGCCTCAGCCAGCGCTTCCCTGGTCGGGAAGTGGCGGTACAGCGTGCCGGTGCCCACGCCGGCCAGGCGGGCGAAGTCGTCGAAGCGCAGGTCGAAGAAGTCTCCGGCGTCGATGACCTCCCGGGCAGCGGCGAGCAGGGCCTCGCGGTTGCGCTGGGCGTCGGCCCGCAGTGGCTTGGCGGTGTTCATGCAGTACCTCCCACTGACATGCGGAGCGTTGACAAACGGAGACTATCTCCATATTTTTGAAGTGGAGACGATCTCCAGTTTTAGCCTAACCCATCGAGGTACAGCGTGAAGATCCTGATGTTCGGACGAGGCGTGATCGCCACCGTGAACGGCTGGGCCCTGGAACGGGCAGGACATGACGTCGAGTTCTACGTCCGTCCCGGCCGCGCGGCGGAGTACGGGGAGACGATCAACCTCGACCTGCTCGATGCGCGACGGCGGTTGCGGGGAGAACACGTCGTGGAGGAGTGGCCGGTGCGCTACCGCGAGGAGCTGGAGCCGGACCACGACTTCGACCTCATCGTGCTGAGCGTGTCGCACCATCACCTTTCGGAGGCGGCGGCCTTCCTGGCTCCGCGCATCGGCACGGCCACGGTGCTGGTCCTCGGCAACATCTGGGCCGAGCCGCTGGACGCGATCGGAGACCTTCCCCCTGACCAGGTCGCGTGGGGCTTTCCGCAGTCTGGTGGCGGCTTCGGCGAGAACCACGTGCTCCATGCGGCGATACTGCCGTCGGTCATCCTCGGCACGTTCGGCACACCCCCGACCGAACGCGAACGGACCGTGCGCGAGCTGTTTCGCGAGGCCGGGTTCCGAGTCCTGGAGCAGCCCGATCTCCGCGGCTGGCTGTGGATCCATTTCGTCATGGATGCCAGCCTGTACACGCAGAGCCTGCGGCTGGGTTCGCTGGCCGACCTGGCCGGAGCGCGGCGCGGCCTGCGCGAAGCGCTGCTGGCCGGCCGTGAGCTGCTGCCGCTCCTCGAGGCGCGCGGAGTCGACCTACGGCGCCATCGGGCCAGCGTGCTGCCCATGCGCGCACCGACCTGGCTGACGGCGTCGGCGCTCGCCTGGCTGACGAGGCATGTCGCACTGCCGCGCCTGAGCTTCGAGGCACACTCCGACCCGGAGGCCGAGGAGCCACGGGCAGTCTGCCGGGACACCCTGGCGGAAGCGCGACGGCTGGGCATCGCGGTACCGCGGCTGGAGGCGGTGGAACCGAGCTTCGCCCACGAGGGAGGAAGCTGACGCCGGCCGGACCCGGCCGGTTCACCGCCGGCGCAGGCCGTCCAGCACGATGTGCAGCGGCCGGTGCGCCCGCCGGTCCCACTCGTCCTCGTCCAGCCGCGAGAGGTAGCCGATCAGGAGGATGACGTCGCCGGCGTCGGCGTCGTCGCGGATCTGCCCGGCGGCCTTGCCCGCGTCGAGCAGCACGGTGATCGCGTCGCCGATCGGGCCGAGGCTGTGGTCCGTGAGCTCCCGCCAGACCGACGCCTCGACGGCCGCGAGCACGCCACGCTTCACGCGCGCGTACTCCGCGACACGGTCGAACCACTGGGCGAGAGCGTCCACGGGCTCGGCGGTTCCCAGGAGCCGTGGCGCGAGGGCGACCAGCTCGTCGACCTCCTGCCGGTAGACCTCGACCAGCAGGGCCTCCCGCGTCGGGAAGTGCCGGTAGAGGGTGCCCTGCCCGACGCCGGCCTCCTTGGCGATCGCGTTCAGCCGCAGCTCGGTCGTGCCCGACGCCGCGATCTCCCGGCGGGCGACCTCGATGATCCGCGCGCGGTTCTCCACCGCGTCCTTACGGGCGGCCTTGACCATGGGCGGCTCCTCGACTCTCGACAAACGGACACGTGTCCGTTACGGTTCTTGGAACCGGACACGTGTCCACTATATCGGCGAGGAGCAACACAGACATGACTGACACCACGACGGGGATCCAGGGCAAGGTCGTCGCGATCACCGGTGCGAGCAGCGGCATCGGCGAGGCCACCGCCCTCCGGCTGGCGGAGCGCGGCGCGAGCGTCGTCCTGGGCGCCCGGCGCACGGACCGCCTGGACGACACCGTCCGCCGCATCCGGAAGGACGGCGGGCGGGCGATCGCCCGGGCAGTCGACGTGACGCGCCGCGAGGACCTGGACGGACTGGTCCAGCAGGCAGTCGACGAGTTCGGCCGGCTCGACGTCCTGGTCAGCAACGCGGGCATCGCGAGGCTCGGCCCGGTGGCGGACGTCGACGTCGACGGCTGGCAGGCGATGATCGACGTGAACCTGAACGGCGTGCTGAACGGGCTGGCCGCGGCGCTGCCGGTGTTCCGCCGCCAGGGCGAGGGTCACCTCGTGACGACCGTCTCGACGTCAGGCCTGAAGATCGTGCCGACCCAGGCCGTCTACGCCGCCACGAAGAACGCGGTACGGACCCTGCTGGAGGGCCTACGCCAGGAGTCCACGGACGGGGTGCTGCGCACCACCTCGGTCTCACCGGGTTACGTGCGCACCGAGCTCATCGACTCCATGGACATGTCGCCGGAGGTCCGCGAGGAGGTTCAGCGCAACATGGCGCAGCTGGGGATCGACGCGGACGCCGTCGCCCGGACCATCGTGTTCGCCATCGAGCAGCCGCGGGACGTCGAGATCGGCGAGATCGTCGTGCGACCCACCCGGCAGGGCTGACGCGCGGCAAGACGCCGTGCACCACCGCTCCCCGCCACATGGATGTGCGAGCGAGACGAGCGGGCCGATCCAGCCCGCTCGTCTCGTTGCCGCCCGACGGGCGGGACCACGAAGGTCAGGACTTGATGAAGTCCAGCAGGTCCGCGTTGATGACGTCGGCGTGCGTGGTGGGCATGCCGTGCGGGAAGCCCGGGTAGGTCTTCAGCGTGCCGTTCTGCAGCAGCTCGGCGGACAACGGCGCCGAGTCCGCGTACGGCACGATCTGGTCGTCGTCACCGTGCATGACCAGCACCGGGACCGTGATCCGGCGCAGGTCCTCGGTGAAGTCGGTCTCCGAGAACGCCTTGATGCCGTCGTAGTGCGCCTTCGCGCCGCCCGTCATGCCCTGCCGCCACCAGTTGCGCACCAGCGGCTCACGCATCTCCACACCCGGTCGGTTGAACCCGTAGAACGGGCCCGAGGCCAGCGCCGTGTAGAACTCCGAACGGTTCGCCGCGAGCTGCGCCCGCAGGTCGTCGAACACGCTGAGCGGCAGGCCGCCGGGGTTGGCCTCGGTCTGCAGCATGAGTGGGGGCACGGCCGAGAGGATCGCGGCCTTGGCCACGCGCGCCTCGCCGTGCCGCGCGATGTAGTGGATCACCTCGCCGCCACCGGTGGAGTGTCCGATGTGCACGGCGTCACGGAGGTCGAGGTGCGCCGTGACCGCGGCCAGGTCGTCCGCGTAGTGGTCCATGTCGTGGCCGTCGCCGACCTGGGTCGACCGGCCGTGACCACGCCGGTCGTGCGCGATCACGCGGTATCCCTGCTGGACGAAGAACAGCATCTGGGTGTCCCAGTCGTCCCCCGAGAGCGGCCAGCCGTGGCTGAACACGATCGGCTGCCCGCTCCCCCAGTCCTTGTAGAAGATCTCGACGCCGTCATCCGTGACTACCGTGGGCATGCTTCCGTCTCCGTCCGCTGTGCGAGGAGCCGCTTCGAGGAGGGGGCTCCGCCGGGCCGGCACGGCCCGCCTGCCTTCCAGCATCCGCCGCCGTGGCGGGGACCGCAGGCCAGGATCGTCAGTTCACCCGGTGCCGACCGCGGCCCCACCCTGCGACTGCCCCGGACCTGTCAGCTGACCGGCGTGGGGGCCTGCTCAGACCTGGTTGGTGCCGCCGTCGACGTAGAGGTTGTTACCGACCACGTAGCTGCTCTGGTCCGAGGCGAGGAACGCCACGACCGCCGCGGCCTCCTCGGGCTGCCCCATCCGGCCCTTGGGCACGGTCGCGGCAACCTGCTCCTTGATCGCCCGGGCCGTCTCCTCGTCGCCGAAAGCGGCGGTGCCTCCGGGCGTCTCGATCCATGCCGGCGAGACGACGTTGACCCGGATGCCGCGCCCCTTGAGCTCGTTGGACCAGGTCCGCGCGAACGACCGGATCGCGGCCTTCGACGCCGAGTACGCGCCGAACGCCTCCATGCCCCGGTCGGCGGCCGTGGAGCCCGTCAGGATCACCGAGGCGCCGTCGTTGAGCAGCGGGAGCGCCTTCTGCACGGTGAACAGCGTGCCCCGCACGTTGATCCCGAAGGTCTGGTCGAAATGCTCCTCCGTGGTCTGCTCCAACGTCACGAACGAGCCGACCGCCGCGTTCGCCACGAGCACATCCAGCCCGCTCCCCCGCGCCTGGACGGCCGTGTAGAGCCGGTCCAGGTCCGCCGGCTTCGAGATGTCGCCGGCCACGCCCGTCGCCCGGTCGGACCCGATGGTCGTGACGGCGGCCTTCAGCTCGGCCTCGCGCCGTCCCGTGACGAACACGTACGCACCCTCGTCCGCCAGCCGCACCGCGGTCGCCAGGCCGATGCCGCTGCTGCCGCCGGTCACGACCGCCGTCCTGCCCTCAAGCTGTCCCATGTGGATCTGTCCTCGTATCTCTCGTCGCGGACTGCTGTTGCACCGATCCTGCGGGACCGCGGCGGTATGATCCATAACGGATAGTCCACGATTTCTTACTGATGATCCAGGGGTTGAGCGTTGCTCGGTTTCAGTGATCCGGTGGCTGACGCGATCGGCCTGCTCCGGCCCCGCACGGTGCTCGAGCCCAGCCTCCGGGCCGTCGGCGAGTGGGCACTGCGCTTCGAGGCGTTCCCGCACGTAAGAATCGGCGGCCTCGTGCGCGGCACGTGCTGGTTGATCCTCAACGGGCACGAGCCGGTGCTCCTCCGCGAGGGCGACACCTTCATGCTGGGGAACCCGCCGCCCTATGTGCTGGCCGGCACGCCCGACGCGAGCCCGCGCCCCGCGGAGCAGGTGTGGGCGGGTGCCGAGAACGGGTTCGTACGGATCGGCCCGGAGTCCGAGGACGACCTCTACCTCTGCGTCGGGCACATCGCCTTCGACGACAGCAACGCGTCCCTCCTGACCGATCTCCTGCCACCACTCGTGATCGTCCGCGCGGCCGATCCGCGTGGCAACGCGCTGGGGCAGCTGATCACGCTCCTGGCCACCGAGGTCGAGGCCACCGCCGCCGGCGGCCCGCTGGTGCAGAACCACCTCGCACAGGTCCTGCTCGTGCACATGCTGCGTGCGCACGCCGGCCAGACGGACTGGCCCTGTGGCTGGCTGGGCGCCCTGAACGACGACGGCATCGGCGCCGCCCTGCGTGCCGTGCACGCGGACATGGCCCACTCCTGGAGCCTCCAGGAGCTCGCCGAGATCAGCCACATGTCGCGCTCCGCGTTCGCCCAGGCCTTCAAGAGCCACGTCGGCGTCCCGCCCCTGGAGTACCTGATCCAGTGGCGCATGAACCTCGCCCGCGACGCCCTCGCCCGCGACACGCTGTCGATCTCCGAGCTGGCGCGGGCCACGGGCTACCAGTCCGAGAGCGCGTTCAGCACCGCGTTCCGCCGAGTGGTCGGCTCGTCACCCGCTAAGTTCCGGGCCCAGGCACGCCGCTCGGTCGCGCACGGAGGCTAGGAGCCGCAGGAACTGGTGGGCTGAAGTCGGTGTTGCGACCGTATGCGGGCTCACGGCGTGAACGGTCCCGTTCCGGTGAACGCGTACCGGGCGAACCGTTCGCCGATCAGCCGGTGGGTGGCGGTGTCGGGGTGCAGGGCGTCTGGCAGGGGGTGCTCGACGGCGTCGTCCGCGCCGTAGAGCGTGGTGCCGTCGAGGTAGTGCAGGTTCGGGTCTTCGCGGCGTTCGACCACGGCGGCCAGCGCGTCGCGGATGACCTTGAGCGTGAGCTTGCCCTGCTGCTGCTCCTCGCTGCGGCCGGTGGCGACGAACCGGACCTGGCCGGTCCCGAGCGTGTCGGGATCGATGGCGCCCGGTCCCGGGGTGTCCTCGTGGATGTCGCAGAAGATCGGCGAGGCGAGCACGAGCGGGGTGGTCGGGTGGCCGTCGCGGATCGTGTCGAGGAAGCCGTGCACCGCCGGGACGAAGGTGCGCAGCCGCATCCCGTCGAGGTTGACGACGTTGATGCCCAGCTTGACGCTGATCAGGTCGGCGGGCGCGTCGCGGATGACACGGGCGAGGAACGGGTCGACCAGTGCGCTGCCGCCGAGCCCGAGGTTGCGCAGGTCGACGCCCCCGAGGCGGGCGGCGAGGGCCGGCCAGATCCCAGTGGGTGTGCTCGCGTTCGACCCGTGGCTGATGGAGCTGCCGTGGTGGAGCCAGACGCGACGCGAGGGCTCCACGGGAGCGACGGGCGCGTCGGAGCGGAGCTCGACGACCTCGACCGACTCGTTGTGGGGCAGCCAGAGCTCGACCAGCTTGTCGCCCGCGGGCAGCCCGTCGAACGTGGTGGTGTGCGGCGGGCCGGGACGGAGCTCGGTGGCGCCCGTCCCCAGGTCGACCTCGATCAGGTCGCCGCCGTCGAGCACGCTGCTGGCGACGGGCTCGCCGTCGAGCACCAGGTCTACGGCGCCCCGCGGGCGGTCGGCACCGCGGTAGGCCACGCGCAGGGGGTGGGTCACCAGCGAGACGGTGCGGGCGCTGGTGGCCAGCACCACGCGGACGCCCGACGGCTGCCCCTCCGCCATCAGCAGCTGCGGGTCCGGGAACTGTTGCCGGACCCAGCCCGGGAGACGGTGGGGACGCAGGCCGCGCGCGGTGCGTTCGAGCTCGGCGGCGCCGTGCAGGAACTGTGCGGTCAGGGGCGTGCCGAGCATGGTGTTCCTCTATTCGACTGATTGTCGTGACTGATTGTCGTGACTGATTGTCGTGACTGATTACCTTGACGACCGCCCTACGCGCTCCCCGGCAGGGGCACCGTCAGGGAAGCCTGATCTCCAGCGCCGAAGGGGCAGCAGCGAGTGCTGCCCGGATCAGCACGCACAGCTCGGCGCGGGTCGCTCTCGTCGCGGCGCCGGACGCCGACTGCCAGGAGTCCACGGCGGCCCGGTGGCAGGCGATCGCGACGGCGCACACGAAGCGCGCCGAGAAGTCCGCTCCGGACACATCCGAGAGCCGCGCCGCGATCGCGTCGACCACCTGCCGCGTCAGACGTTCGCACACCACCATGCCCGCCGCGTCGATCGCCGGGTTGGTGCCGCTCAGGCGCGCGCTCAGCACCGCGAGGCGCTCCCACCCGGGGGGCATTCGCTCGACGGCCTCGACGAGCGAGTCACCCAGGACCTCCAGCAGCGGGCCGCTGCGTGCGAGCACGCCGTCGAGGTCGGCGATCAGGGCGTGCCAGACATCGTTCAGCGGTGTCAGCGCGAGGTCCTCCTTGCCGTCGAAGTAGCGGAAGAAGCTTCGCTTGGACACCTCGGCCTGGTCGCACAACCAGTCGACCGTGACCGCGTCGTACCCGCGCTCGGCGAAGGCCGGCAGTGCGACGTCGACGAGACGCTGCCGACTGCGCGCGATGCGCCTGCTGCGAAGGGTGCCGGCGGCGGACTGCGTCGTCATGCCGCCATCCTAGCAAACTGGCACTCAGTAGCACTTGGCATACAGTAGCGACATGCTCGCATGGACAGTGGACCATTCGTCAGCCAGCCACCTCAGCCTGCGCGAGGTGCCCGACCCCGTGCCCGGACCCCACGACGCGGTCATCCAGGTGCAGGCCTTCGCGCCGAACCACGGCGACCTCGAAGGGCTGCCGCACCTGCCCGACGGCATGATCCCCGGCTGGGACGCCGCGGGCGTCGTCGTGGCCGAGGCACCCGACGGGACCGGCCCGCGCCTCGGCCAGATCGTGGCTTCCTTGGGGCCCTACGGCGCGTGGGCGCAACGACGGCTGGTGACCGCCGAGGCCGTGGGAATCGCCCCCGACGGCGCCGACCCGAACGTCACGAGCGTCGTGCCCGTCGCCGCCACCAGCGCGCTGCGCGGGCTCCGCCGCCTCGGCCCCCTCCTCGGCCGCCGCGTGCTGGTGCTGGGCGGGACCAGTGCGGTCGGGCTGTACGCCGTGCAGCTCGCGGCCCGTGGAGGCGCCGAGGTCGTCACCACCACCAGGAACCCTGCTGCGCGGGAGCGGCTGCTTGGGCTCGGCGCGCACGAGGTGGTCGTCTCGCCGTCCGACCTGAGCCGTGACGTGTCCGGAGTGCTCGACCTGCTCGGCGGCTCCTACCTGGTGGGGGCGTTCGCGCGCCTCGCGCCCGGCGGCATCCTCGTCGCCCTGGGGCACGCGGCCGGGGAGGACGAACGCTTCGCGTACGGGGACCTGTTCGGTGACGGCAACCGGCACGACCGGACCCTGACGACGTTCTTCCTCGGGGCCGAGGCCGGACTCGGCCCTGACCTGACGTGGCTCGCGACCGAGATCCACGAGGGGCGCCTCGACCCGGTGGTCGCAGCCCTGCGGTCGTGGCGAGAGCTGCCGGACGCCTTCGCACCAGGTGCGGAGCGGGCGCCCGGCAAGGTCGTCCTCACCGTGGACTGAACCGGCCCGGCGGCGGAGCGGCGGGCGCGCTCACCGGCGGGTGCAGGACCAGGGCGATGACGACGAGCACGAGGATCACGGCGGTCAGGGTGACGGGCACACCAGGGATCAGCGGGTCGCAGATGACGAGGACCGCACCGAGCGGGACGACGGTGTTGACGAGCGGATCGGCGTGGTCCCGGATCGCGACCCACCAGGTGGCCACGAGGAAGATAGCGACCGGGACGGTCACGGTGAAGGAGGCGGCCAGGTCACTGAGCGCGCTGTGCCCGGTCAGGGCGTCGATCTGGACCTCGACACCTGCGGAGAACGCCCCGGCGGCGGCGAACACGAAGTAGTGGCCGTAGCCGTAGCGCAGCGTTCCACCGAGGGTGGTGATGGACCGGTGGTGGGGCGGCCAGAAGTAGATCCACCACAGGGCGGCGGTCACGACGAACGCGAGCGCGGCGATCGAGATCAGGGGTCCGAGGATGTCGGTGTCGTGGACGGCCTCGATGACTGCGTTGGAGGAGGCGAGGAGGCTCTCGCCGAGGAGGATGAGCGTGAACAGGCCGTAGCGCTCGGTGATGTGCTGGGGATGCCACGGCGTGGTCCCGCGTCCTTGGGCGATGACCGGGACGGCGATCTCGGCGGCGACGAGAAGGACCAGCGCGATCATGCCGAGCGCGTCGGGCAGGGTGAGCTGCAGGAGCCAGAGGACCTGGACCGCCGAGATGCCTACGGCGTAGGCCCGAGCGGTACGGCGGACGGACGCGTGCGAGCGCGCGGCGCGCAGCCACTGGGCGACCATGGCCAGGCGCATGACCACGTAGCCGAGGATCGGCAACGTGTAGTCCGCCGCGGTGAAGGCGTGCTCGATGCCCGCTGCAAGGACCAGCACGCCGGCCATCTGGACGATGGTCAGTACCCGGTAGAGCCAGTCGTCGGTGTCGAAGGACGTGGCGAACCAGGTGAAGTTCATCCAGGCCCACCAGATCCCGAAGAACACCATCGCGTAGGCGAGCAGGCCGTCGAGCACGTGCCCCTCGGTCAGGGCGTGGTGGAGCTGGACCGAGGCGATGCTCACCGCCACGACGAAGACCAGGTCGTAGAACAGCTCGAGGGCACTGGCCGACCTGCCCGGTTCGTGCGGGTCGCGGCGTGCCATCGGGACCAGGCGGAACCTGGATGTGTGGTCGTTCATGGTTCAGCGCGGGGTGTGCGGGGGTTCCCCGCCCAGGCTCGAGCGCTTGGCGCGCTCCACGAGCCAGACCATGACGACGGCCAGGACGTTCATCACCATGAGGATGACGAGGGAGGCGCCCGGCCCGGAGCCGGCGCCCCGGTCGATCACCGACGCGCCACCGCCTGCGAAGAGGGCGTTCACGACGCCGACGAGAACGTTGTTGGAGACGTGGAAGGCCATCGCGGCCTCCAGCCCGCCGCTGATCAGGCCCATGATCGCCGTGCACGCGGAGAAGACGAACAGATAGCTGACCAGCCAGGGGTCCAGGGACACGTGGACCGCTGCGAAGAGCGCTCCAGAGACGAGGACGCCGAATACGACGGCGAGCCGGGCGCTACGGAACCAGGAGCCGGCGGCGGGGATGGCCGCCCCGCGGAAGGCGATCTCCTCACCTGCCGACTGCAACGGGGTGGCGACAAGGGTGGCGACAAGGACGGCGACGGTGGTCGCCCCGACCTCGAAGGCTCCCCACCCGCTGGACCCTGGCGCGATCAGCGCCGTCGCGAGGACGCCCAGGCCGACCACGCCCGCCGACCCCAGGAGATAGACACCCAGGCGGCGCCGGTCGAAGGCGCGGGTGTGCCGGAACACCGCCTGCCACGGCACCTTCGCCATCTTCGCGACCAGCACCGTCGAGAGGAACGCGGTGATGGCGGTGCTGAGGCCCGTGGCGACGATCGTGAGCGGTGAGAGCGTGGGCCTGTTCGGGTCTGCCGGGCCTTCGATCATGACGACCGGCTGGAAGACGATGATCTGGACCAGGAGCAGCATCGCCGGTATCGCGATCAGGATGACCAGGGACTTCCAGCGCGCCATCCGGAAGTGGACGCCGAACGGGCGGTCGGGCAGCGTCCCAGGCAGTTCGACTGCTGCGTCATCGACGGGAACGGGGTCGGGTCGGATGTCCGCGCTCTGGGGTACAGGAGGCTCTGGTGTGCGCACGATGTACGGCCTTTCTCAAGAGGGATCGACGCTCGCCGCTCACGAGCCCACGTGGTTTCCCAGTTGAAACCGTGCCCCCGGGGCAGGGTCAAACCGCCGGTTGGGGTCGGCGGTGGACGTCGGGGTGGTCCCTTAACCTGGGCGGAGAAGCGCGTAGCGCTGCCTGAACCGAGGAGCCCCCATGGCCTGGAGCACCCGTGAGCTGGCCGAGCTCGCCGGCACCACGGTGAAGTCGGTGCGCTACTACCACCAGATCGGTCTGCTCGACGAGCCCGAACGCGCGCCCAACGGCTACAAGCGTTACGAGGTCGCCCATCTGACGCGCCTGCTGCAGATCAAGCGGCTGGTCGGGCTGGGCGTACCGCTCGCGCAGGTCGCCGAGATCGGTATCAAGGACCATGACGGCCTCGCGGCACTCTTCCGGACCATCGACGCGGAGCTCGAGGCGACGGTCGAGCACATCCAGAACATCAGGCGGGAGCTGGCCGTACTGTCCCAGCCCGGCGCGGCGGCGGACGTCCCAGCCGGGTTCAGCGCGGTCGCCGCACCCCTGCGCGACAACGATCGCGCGCTCCTGACCATCTACGCCCAGCTCTACTCCGACGAGTCGATGGACGCGGTGCGGCGGCTTCTCGAGTCCGACCCCACCCCGGAGCTCGACGAAGCGTTCCGCGACCTTCCCGAGGATGCCGACGACACCACACGGCAAGCCCTCGCCGAGCGGCTCGCGCCCTTCGTCAGGAGGCCCGGCGACGACCATCCGGTCAAGCTGGTCCCCAAGGCGAGCAAGCCCCACCAGGCCGCCGCGGTCCAGAGCACGATCCAGCACGCCCTCGAAGCGCTCTACAACCAGGCACAGCTCGACGTGCTGCGCCGCGCACGTCAGATCGACAAGAGACCCGAGTGAACTGGCAGGCACGCCTCGACCGACTACGACAGATCCGGTCAGCCGCGTCCGCCTCTGGGTTTGACTGTGCCCCGAGGACATAGTTTCCACTGGTTCTCGACGCAAGGACTGATGGAGGAGCAAAGTGACGAGCGCAGCCGAAGGCCCCCTACCGAGAGACACGGCCGATGCCCGTGGTGCGGACCTCACGCTGCCGGAGGCCGTCATGCTCCTCCTGTTCGATCCCCGCAGCGGCACCATCGCAGGTGAGGGATTGTCATTGATGTACACGCTCGGCGGCGCGATCCTCATCGAGCTCGCCTCGCGAGGACATGTCGAGCTCGACGACGAACAACGCCGTGTTCGCGCCGTCGGCGGCGGTCCCGAGGACACGCTGCTCCGCGGAGCATGGGAAAGGGTCCCGAAGTCCCCGACAGGGATCAGAGGACTCGTGGTCGATATCGGCACCCGGTCGAGAGAGAGCACGTTGAACCGGCTCGTCGCCCGAGGCGATATCCGCCAGGAGCCACACCGCCTCCTCGGCATCTTTCCCACACAGGTGCTCAGAGGCGGAGACACCGGTATGCGTGACCGGCTGCTCGTGCCGGTTCGTTCGGCGTTGGTGGAGGGCACCGACCCTGACACCCGGACGGCCACGCTCGGTGCGCTCCTCTCGGCGAGCAAGAATCTGGCCGCGATGCACGCCGACATCCCCTGGTCCGGTGAGGTCTACACGCGCGGCAAGAACCTCGAGCGCGGTGACTGGGGCGCGAAGGCCACCTCCGACATCATCCTGAGCAGCCTGGTCGCACAGATCGTAGGAACCGCGTTCGCGACGACTCTCGCGACGCTCACGCAGCCCGACTGATCACCTTCACCCCTGAAAGACGCAGCGTCGACAAGCGACTCTGCTGGAAGAGAGCGCACCATGAATCCGGTCGAACCACTGGTCCAGGGATTCCGGGATCTCGTTGCTGCCGTTCCGGACGTGATCCAACCACTGATCATCGCGCTGGCCGGCGCCGTGCCCTTCGTCGAGGGCGAGCTCGCGACGACGGTCGGTGTGCTCGGTGGCCTCAATCCCGTCGTGGCCGGGATCGCGGCGGCGGGCGGCAACTTCCTCTGCGTCTTCCTGATCGTCACCCTCAGCAGCCGCGCACGTACGGCAACCCTCGAGCGGCTTGCGCGGCGCGAAGCGGTGCGTGTATCGGCCAGCTCGACGGAGCCAGGCAGCGACGCGGTGGAGGAGGCGCCGACGAAGGAGAAGCCAGAATCGAAGGGCAAGGAACGTTTCCGGCGTTACCTCACCCGGTTCGGAGTTCCTGGGGCAAGTCTTCTCGGTCCGCTCGCGATGCCGACCCAGTTCACCGCCGCACTGCTGGTCGCCGGTGGCGTACCCAAGCCGTGGGTCCTGCTCTGGCAGGGCATCGCGATCATCCTGTGGACCGCGGCTTCGACGGTCAGCGCATGGCTCGCTCTGCTCGTGGTCTACAACGTCGGCTGAAGAAGCTCTCGGCGCCTCCGTAGCCGCCCGCCGGCGCCCGGGCGACGGCTCAGCCGATGCGCTTCCAGCTGCAGCCATCCGTCTCGAAACCGGTAGCGGAATCCGGCATCGTGATGGTCGCGGCCTCCGTCACGTAGTCCCAACCGATCTCGGCTTGGTGGCCGTAGAAGCCCTTGTAGAAGCTGTAATCGCACAACCGCGCGCCGGCAGCCGGACCGGAGGTGGAGTAGACACCGCGCTCGAGGTGATCGCCAAGGACATAGACACCGTGCGCGGCAGTCGCGTCGCTGGTCCTGACCATCCCGGGGTAGTACTTGATGAAGACGCCGCAGTCCTTGCTGGCCCCGACTCTGATATCGGTGTCGAGCACCTCGAACACACGCTGGCCATAGCCTTCGCTGGCGAACGGGTCGACGCTCCAGTCGGCGGTAGCAGAGCGCTCCCAGTAGCAGCTGGTGGTTGGGCCGGGCTGCGCGATGTAGGTCGTCGGAGCTACACCGCCCGGCCCCACCGGGAAGGAGGACCAGCCGCCTATCTCCCCGCGGGCGGCCCACCGCACGGCTGACGCCAGCACCGCGTCGGTCGCCGCACTACGCCGCAGCACCGTGCCGTAACCGGCCCGGTAGGAACGCGCGGACACCGTGATCTCCTTCTTGTATTCGGTCCCCGTCAGCGTGTACTTCGACGCGGTGGCCCCCGAGATCGGCCGTCCGTCCGCGTACCACTGGAACGAGAACGACGACGGCGTAGGTGACCAGGCACCACGGATCGCCGTGAGCGTGGAACCCACGCGCACGGTCCCGGAGATCACCGGCCTCGGAGACACCATGTACGCGCCCCCGACCCGCGCAGCCGGGGACGTGACGCTCTTGACGACGTACCCGGCCTTCTCCACGGTCGCACTGACCGTGATGTCGTGGCCCCTCCAGTCGGACCGCATGGTCAGCTCGCTGCGGTTCGCACCCCGGATCGACGCCCCGTCGAGCCGCCACCGGTAGGACACGGAGTCGGGCGCAGGCACCGCCGGCGGCCGAGCGACGCTCAGCGTGGCACCGGGCGTCGCGTTACCGACAATCACCGGCCGCCCCTGAGAAATGTTCCCCAAAGAGACGACGCTGGACGTGGGCTCGCTGGTCCGGATCGCCGAGATGTAACCCGCTCGCGAGCCGTCGAGCCGGACAGAGAGCCTCCTACCCAGCTGCGCCGCAGTCGGCGTGAAGGTGGACCGCGTCGCGCCACTGATCGCCTCGCCGGCCGCGAACCACTGATACGTGAACTGGGCACCCGACGTCCACGAACCCGCAAGCGCTCGCAAAGTAGAGCCCACCCGGAGGTGGGTGCTGTCGAGCGTCGGCTCCGATGTCTCCAGGGGAAGGTCCGAGCTCTCGCGCATCTCCGCGCTGCTCACAGTGGTAGGGATGCCGCCGTTGGCATTCCCCCCGGGTGCGGCGACCGCGACCGCGGGTGTCACGAGGAGCGTCAGAGCGGCGGCCGAGGCCAGGGCTCTGGGGAGACGTCGTACGCGTGGGTGCATGACTACTCCCGGGGCTGGTGCGCCCGGGATGCCCAGACGCGCTGGGCCTGCGTTTGGCAGACTGCTGCCAACGTAGCCCTCCCAGCCCGACAAGGCGCCGAAAGCCCGAGGAGATCACCCGGGGGTCGTTCTCGCGCGGCACCGGCGGTCCGCTTCCGTCCCGCAGGCCCGAAGAAGACAACAGGTCAGGCGGCATCTCCCAGTTCAGGGAACTACCGCCCGACCACTTCAACCGCTAGACATTGAACTGTGCATACTGGTCCTGACCTGGGGGTTTGCTGCTGGCCGTGGGCCGTTGGGGCCCCCTGGGACTGTGGGATCAGTTTGGGATTCGAAGTCTCCGACCGAGAACGGCCGCCACGGCAGGCGCCCTGGGTGGGACTCCTCGCCTGTACGCACGACTACTGCCGTGCACTCAGTCAGGAAAGGCCTTCAGCAATGCCTGCGCGACTTCAGGAGGGCAGTCCTTACGAAGCGCAAGGTTTCGTGCCCGGACGCGGGCATCCGGGAGGTTCCCCCTCTTGAGGCACTTCGGGAAAGCCGCTTTGTTCGCATCAGGCATCTGTGGCCACCTCGACTCCACAGCGGTGCCCCAGCGGGTGGGGTGTCGTGCGGAGAATCCGACGAGAGTGCTCACTAGTGCACGGAGCGAGCGTTCGCCGATGACGGCTGTGTCGAAGTCCACCAGGAGTTTGCCCAGGTAGGTTTCGGTCGTCTGCAAGGGGAGTCCAGGCATCGCTAGCTCGGTCAGTGTCTGCTGCAGCTGCCAGTACAGGGCTGGGATGAGCTGCTGGGTCTTGCGGGTGGGGTTCGCGATCAAGTTCTCGAGGCAGTCGATGTACTGGTCGAGGACGGCCAGTACGACGCTCGGGGTGATTAGCTCACGCAGCTCGGTCTTGTCGGCGTGCAGCAGTGCGCCCACCATGCCCTTGAGCGCTGCCGCCACCTGTGCGTCTTCGTGCCGCTGCAGTGACCGCTGGTGTCTGGCCACGATGCGCAGGACCGCTGCGCTGTCCCAGTGGACGATTCCAATCCTTGCGGTGAGGCAGCGGGCAATGGTCTGTACGACGTGTTCGTGCCGGCTGTCGATCACGTCAAGCAAGAAGTTGGTCAGGTCAGGACCCAGATCAACTTCTTGAGTCTCGAGCACCTTGACGATCGACCCTCCAGCCGCCAGCGGCTCTTTGGCGTTCGGTTGCCTGGCCATGTGCTCTCGCACAGCTGCGCGAGCCCGCGGATCGTCCAAGGCAAGGTACCCGTCCAGTTCCGCACGCAATTCACGATCAGCTGGATCCGAGGACGGAACGAGCGCGCGCAGGGCACCCTGATGCGTGACGAGTCCTTCTGAGCCGAGCTCGTCGAGACAAGCCCTGAAGGTGCTCTGCCGAGCTGTCGTATCAACCACACCGGCGGCCTCGGTGAGCAGCTCCTCCAGTAGTGACGCGTCGGGTATCGCGGCACGAACGAGAGCGGGCCACACTCTGCGTTCGTCGTAGTCGGTGTAGCGCCGCAACCGGTCGATGAGTTCGCGTCGATCTGTGGAGTTCAAGGCGGGAGACACCGTGCGGGTGAGGACGGCGAAGGTGCCCGCGGCCTCTCGGTGCGGATCCGCCCGTGTAGCGAGAGCGGCTGCTGCGACCCCGCGCGGTATCCAGCCGGCAAGGAAGTCGATTGTGTTGTGGATCCGGTCTCGAGAGATCTCTTGGTGTGCCATGCCGGTGGTTATCACCTCGCGCAGGACACTGAGGTCGTCCTGCGCTATCCGGGCGACGGCACGGACTTGAGCGGCATCCCACCGAGCCGGGTACGTGGTCGCAAGCAGCTCCCGCCAAGAGGTCCACCCGAGTGCCTCGCGTGCCTCCGGTTCGTGCCAGCAGCGCAGCATCAGCGCAACCGCATCGTCGACACTATCTGTGGGGCATGGGGCTGCCAGTGCGGCAGCAAGGACTTCGCGGTCGGCTCCCACCGTCGGCCGGTTCACCTGGGCCGCGATCACTTCAACTCGCGCAGCATCGGGTAGGTCCTCGTAGCGGTACAAGGCGACCACGCTCGGCAGGTACACGACCCCTTTGGTCTCGGCCAGCGCACGGTTGAGGAGCCGTCGACAATCGTGTGGGAGTTCGGCGCCTGGCGAGCTCAGCAGTGCGTCTAGTGCGGCCCTGAAATGGTCTGGTCGTAGGTCTTTCGGCGATCTCCGTATCAGGAGTGCTACCGCGTTGACGAGGACGCCACTGCGCAGGTCTGGGTCCGCAAGCCACCGGTTGGCGTGGGCCAACACGCGTGGGACCCATTCCGGTGACGCTTCCTCAAGCAGATCGGTTGCACCGATAAGGCTTCGGGGGTGCGAGTTCGCCAAGTCCTCGAACATGGGACCTGTGTCCTCAGGAGGTCGCGCGAGTGCACCGCGCAGAAGCAGTCGTACACCCAGAGCGCCCTTCCTCGGGATATGAACGACTATCTCCTCGAAGCGAGCGAGGTCCATAGGCCCCACGACAAGGTGTGTCACAACACCCCAGTGGCCAGCTGATCCGTCGGCCAGGACTCCTTCGAGTGCTTCCCAGTCGTCCACTGAACCGTGAGTTGCGAGATAACGAGCGACGGCGTACTCAGCGAATGTCTGGTGGAAGAAGCTGTACCTCGTTGCGGCCGCTTTGAGGATTCCTTCGCTGAGCAACGTCCGGCATACGCGCACGGTCTTCGTTGTCGCGGCGACGCAATCGCTGAACCGGATCTTGCTGATGTGCCAGAGGTCTCCGGCGAGTTCCAGAGCCGCGGCTTCCTGGTCCATCGCGGCTTGCCCTCGCCGCCCTCGTCTGTCGTGCGCGACACGGGTGTCCCAGTAGGTGGAGTACAGCCGCGTGACCGACAGGTCTTCGGGTAGCGCCCCTTGTGGAGCGTAGATTCGGCATGCCATCGCGAGCCGCAGCGGGACTGCGAGGACCTCGCGGCGGCCCTTGTCATTCGCGGCCGCGGCGACGGAGGAACTGAAACTCTCAGCGAGGTCGGTCGGCATATCCTCCGTGGCGAGGTATGCACTAGCCCAGTCGACGATTTCATCCTTGTCGAGGCCCGACAGCCTGAGATCTGTCCATCTCAGACTCGAGGGAGAGATGAGGTCCTCCCACTCGCGGGCGCGGCAGGTCAGCACAAGATCACACAGCTGCGCCAGCAGGGCCATCAGCTGAATGACGGCGTCCGCCGAGGAGTCGGACAGGATGAGGTCGAGGGTGTCCAAAAGGAGCAACGGCTTCCCGCCGCTGCTTCTTGAGGCCAGAATCTCGGTGAGCGACGGTGCTTTCGGAAGCCCGTACGCCGCTCGACCAAGTTCCGCGTCGAGCAATTCTGGGGTAGAGACAGCGGCTCCCGCCGGCACCTGACTCGCCAGGATCAAGATCACTTCCCGGTCTGCGATGTGAGCGTCGAAGAGTTGCCCCAGCAGGACACTTTTCCCTTGCCCTCCGTCGCCCGTGATCACAGCCGGAAATGGCAACTCGGCGGCGCCGATCGACGCGAGATCGGTACTCTGCAGGCGGGGTCGGAGAGGAAGCACGTCAGGTACGAGGAGTGCTCGAGACGACTCCGCTCGGGCTGTCAGCCGTTGGCGGCCAAGTTCCCTCTCATGCTCGTCTCTGGGCGGCCGATGGAGGGATATGAGCTCCTGTATGAGCTGTTGAGTCTCCTCGTTCTGCTCCGTCAACGTTCTGGTCGCGGCAACCACCAACGTGTCGGTGTCGAAGGGCCGGCTCTCCAGCCAGCTGCATAGTCGCGCGGAGACTTCTGCGATCATCACGTCGAAGTAGTGCTGCGCTTCACCCGGGCCCAGGTCCGCTCTCACGGCCACCGCGGCGGGATCGGCGAGCAGCCGGCGGGTGACCCCGTGTGGGCCATCGACGATGCCGCGCCAGATGTCGACTTCCTTGGCCCGTCCCAGCACGTCGTCGAACGCGGCTTCTGCGCCGCGCCGGTCGTCCTGGGACAACATGGCGAAGTCCGGCATCTTTCTCAGAGATACCAACGCCTTCTGGGTCTCCTGGGCAAAGTCCAACAAGTCCTTGGTCGGGCTCTCGACACCCAGAGCGTCCGAAACGCCGCCCAGCCCGACGAGATACAGCACACGACGAACCCCCGGCAACAACCGGGCGATCGACCGCGATCCCTGGAGCCGATCAGTACCCACATCCTCAGCCGAGCTACTCACGGTAGGCCTGAACGAGTGCCGCGTAGCCCGTCGACACCGAGCCGCACGGGCCCTCGGTCCTCGCCGGTACCGTGAACTCGTCCACGCCTGCCACGTCGATCTCGACGCTGTCGTTCACCGCCCCACGCCCCACCGAAAACGCGTGCAGGACAAGGCTGTCGCCGACGATCTCGAGTTCCGCCGTCATGCCTTCAGGCGAGTGATCATTGACTTGAAACCTTCCGAGTGATTCACGGTAGCCCGCCCTTCCACCGGTCCGTCGGTGCCGCAAAACCTACTGGCGCCACCCGTCCAATGCGAGCCACACATAGGGTGATTTCGCAGTTCGGCACCGGGTGCGCACCAGCGCCGCGACCCCCCCTCCCGGCGCTCACCGCCCCGATCGACTAACACGTGCTAACCGCCCGCCTGCTAGCACTGGGCGGACCGTCCTCGCCGTGGACCGCGTCGTCGCTGCGCCGCACCGAATGGCGAAATCCTGCGCGATGGCTTCACCCGCTGTTTTCCTACTCGGGCTATGCGCGGTGTGCGCAGACTCTGTTTGAACGCGACATGCAGACCACGCCACCCAGAGGTGACTTCATGGACAGTTCCAAACGAGGTATCGCTCGAAGAGGGGTGGACCGCCGTAGCCGGCGCCGTAGCGATCGTGATAGCAAGCGCGGCGACCGTTTGGGCCGCGGACAATCTGGTCCCGACCCAGACCTACAACCCGAACTGTAGCGCTGGGGGCGAAAATAGCGCCGTGCTGTGCAAGACGGACAGCTCCTACTGGTCCTATTACCCCCAGAGCTCGCTCGAGGGTGCAGACAGGGAACGGGTAGCCAGCGTACTGGCGGACGAGTACGCGCCCACAGACCTCGGCGTCGCCTATGACGCCAGCCCGACGTACAGCGGCACTGACGAGACGGACCTCATCCTCAGCGAGAGCGCCGTACCCGGCGGGAACGAGGGCATCACATGGTGCAACGATCCGGTATCCGGGTACGTGTGCGACCAGCACTACGTCGATATCGAACCGAACTTCTACTCCAGCCGTGGTCTGATCTGCCACGAAGCGGGTCACGCCTTGGGGCTGACTCATGGCGCGCAAGCTCATCAGCCGCAGTCGCAAACCGATCCGGCGCTGGGGTGCCTGAGAACTCCGATCGGCTCCACGCAAGACAACCTGGGGTCGCAACAGGTATTCAATATCAACGCCAACTATTAGGAGCTGCAATGTCGAGACACGGAGCACGACAGATGCGAAGAGCCCTGGTGTTGGCTGCCACGGGAGGGCTCCTTCTCGGTACGGCCGGATGCGCCGGTGGTGAACCTGCGATCGCCGATGGCCCTGTGATCGCCGAAGGCTCTGACAGGTACCCGAACACCACGGCCGAGGACTGGGTGACGTACGCCGACCATGTCGTGGTCGCTACCGCGGTGGCCGATGAGGCTCTGCCACTCGATGATGACGCCGCGGCCAACGGAGAGGGTTCCGTGGACCGTATGGTGACGATGCAGGTTGACGACGTGGTGTGGACCTCGGCGGAGCCTCGTCACGCGGCGCCGGCGACGTTCGAGTGGAGCGGTTGGGGCTGGGCACTCCAGAACGGCGAGCAGATCGAGATGGCCGCCGCAGACGAGCCTCGCGTGGAGGTCGGCCACACCTACATCATGGCGCTGGTGCACGAGCCCGAGTTCACCGACGGCGGGAAACAGTATCCGGAGAAGTGGGTCAGCCTGGGTTCGGACTCCATCATCCCGTACGACGGCACAGAGATCGGTGTCGGAGAAGTCCAGGGCACGGTCCTGAGCGAAGCAAAGGCCCCCGATGAGGACGCGGTCGACTACTCCCTCGAGGATGAGCTGACCGGCAAGAGCATCGACGAGCTGGTCGCGGCACTGAGCGATGCGACGCCCGGCGCCCGGGCTGACTTCGGACCTGCCGGGCAAACGGACGGCTGAACGCAGCGCCCGAAGTGCTGCCACATCCCCAAGGGGCGTGAACGCCAAGGCGTCCACGCCCCCTGTCGCATCTCTCGGGACGAAACCCTTCCCGCCAGCCGCGGTCCACCTCTGTAATCCATCGCTGGCCCAGTCAGCCGGCATCATGGCGTGGTCAAGCAGGCGAACCAGAACTCAACTAGACGTTGAACCCGAGCATCCGCAGCTGCTCCTTGCCGTCGTCCGTGATCTTCTCCGGACCCCACGGCGGCATCCAGACCCAGTTCACGCGGAACCCGTCGACGATGCCCTCGAGCGCCTGCGCCGTCTGGTCCTCGATCACGTCCGTCAGCGGGCAGGCCGCCGACGTGAGCGTCATGTCGATGGTCGTGTGGTTGTTCTGGTCCACCTGGATGCCGTACACCAGGCCCAGGTCGACGACGTTGATCCCCAGCTCGGGGTCGATCACGTCGCGCATCGCTTCCTCGACGTCCACCGCAGTGGTGGGCGACGGGCCCACTCCCTCAGCGGGAGCGGCCGGGGCTTCCTGCCCGACCTCGGTACTCGCCTCAGTCATCGGTCTCTCCTCAGCTCGTTGCCAGCGCGCCACTGCGCGCCAGCGAGTCCTTGAGCGCCGCCCAGCCGAGCAGCGCGCACTTGATTCGCGCGGGGTACTGCGAGACACCGGTGAACGCTGTCGCGTCCCCGAGGGCGTCCTCCGCGGCGTCGTCGTCCAGGCCCTTGCCGCGGGACGACATCAGGTCGTGGAACAGGCCGTCGAGCCGCGCCACCTCGGCCAGGGGCGCGCCCTCGACCAGCGACGTCATGACCGACACCGAGGCCTGGGAGATGGAGCATCCCTGCCCCTCCCACGAAACGCCGGCCACCGTGCCCTCGGGCGTGACGTCGACCCGGAGGGTCACCTCGTCGCCGCACGTCGGGTTCACCTGGTGCGACTCCCCCGCGAGGTGTCCCTCGACCTCCGCTAGGTCGACGAGGCCGTGGCCCACCGGACGCTTCGCGTGGTCCAGGATCACCTGCTGGTACATCTGCTCGAGCGTGCTCACGACGCTGCCTCTCTCGATCGTCCGGACAACCGTCCGAACAGCCTCGCTGAAGTTCTCATTCCGCTCCGAAGAACGCGCGGACCCCCGCCAACGCTTCCCGGAACGCCACTACCTCTTCGACGGTCGTGTAGACCGACGCCGACGCGCGGGCCGTCGCCGCGACCCCGAACCGGCGGTGCAGCGGCTGCGCGCAGTGGTGTCCCACGCGGACGGCGATGCCCTTGTCGTCCAGCACCTGTCCGACGTCGTGCGCGTGCACGCCGTCGACCACGAACGAGACGACGGCCAACCTGTCCGCCGTGTCGAGCGGCCCGATCACCCGGACGCCCGGGATGTCGGCGATCTTCAGCATCTCGGCGGCCAGCTCGGTCTCGTGCCGGGCGACGCCGGCCATGCCGAGCTCGTCGAGGTACTGGGCCGCGCACCCCATGCCGACCGCCTGGGCGACCATCTGGGTGCCCGCCTCGAAGCGCTGCGGGGGCGGCGCGTACGTGGTGCTCTCCATGGTCACGACCTCGACCATGGACCCGCCGGTGACGGTGGGCGGCATGGCCTCGAGCAGCTCGCGCCGCCCGTACAGCGCGCCGACGCCGGTGGGGCCGAGCATCTTGTGCCCGCTGAACGCGGCGAAGTCGACGCCGAGCTCGTGGAAGTCCACCGGCATGTTCGGCACGGACTGGCACGCGTCGAGCACCGTGAGGGCGCCGACCCGCCGCGCCGCCGCGACGAGCGTGGCGACGGGCGCGACCGCCCCGGTCACGTTCGACACGTGCCCGAAGGCCAGCACCTTGGTGCGCTCGGTGACGACCGCGTCGAGGTTCGACAGGTCGAGCCGGCCGTCGTCGCCCACCGGGATCCAGCGCAGGACGGCGCCCGTGCGGGCGCACAGCTCCTGCCACGGCACGAGGTTCGCGTGGTGCTCGGCCTCGGTGACGACTATCTCGTCGCCCGGCGCCAGCCGGAACCGCTCTGCCGCCTCGCCGCCGCGACCCAGGGTCGCGTTGGAGAAGGCGTAGGCCACGACGTTGATCGCGGCGGTCGCGCCCGGCTGCCAGACGATCTCGCCATCGGAGGCCCCGACGAACGCCGCGACGGCTGCCCTCGCCTGCTCGAACGCCTCGGTGGCCTCCTCCGCGAGCTGGTGCGCGCCGCGGTGGACCGCGGCGTTGCGCTGCTCGTAGAAGTCCACCTCGGTGTCGAGCACCACCTGCGGCTTCTGGGAGGTCGCGGCGGAGTCCAGGTACACGAGGGTCTGACCGCCCCGCACCGTGCGCTCGAGCAGCGGGAAGTCCGCGCGGACGGCGGCGAGCTCGGTCGTCGAGAGCTGCGTCTCGACGGGCCCGGCGCCCGCGGCAGCGGCGGCCAGCGGTTCCTGGTTGCCCGGTCGCACGGTGGCGGTGGTGGTCATGGTCTTCCCCTTGCAGAAAATCAGCAGAGCATCAGCAGATGCGTCTGCGGTGGATCAGGCAGAGACCGTCTTGTTGTTGACGAGGTACCGGTCGTAGCCCTCTTCCTCGAGGCGGTCGGCCAGCTCGGAGCCGCCCTCCTCGGCGATCTTGCCGTCGACGAAGACGTGCACGAAGTCGGGCTTGATGTAGCGCAGGATCCGCGTGTAGTGCGTGATGAGCAGGATGCCGATGTCGGTCTGCTCCTTGGCGCGGTTCACGCCCTCGGACACGATGCGCAGCGCGTCGACGTCGAGGCCGGAGTCGGTCTCGTCGAGGATCGCGAAGCGGGGCTTGAAGAGCTCCATCTGCAGGATCTCGTGGCGCTTCTTCTCACCGCCGGAGAAGCCCTCGTTCACGGAACGCTCGGCGAAGGCCGGGTCCATGCGCAGGTTCTCCATCGCGCCGCGGACCTCCTTGCCCCACGTACGCAGGGCGGGGGCCTCGCCGGAGATGGCGGTCTTGGCGGTCCGCAGGAAGTTCGCGACCGAGACGCCGGCGACCTCGACCGGGTACTGCATGGCGAGGAACAGGCCGGCGCGGGCACGCTGGTCGACGGACATGGCCAGCAGGTCCTCGCCGTCGAGCGTGGCGGTACCCGAGGTGACCGTGTACTTGGGGTGGCCGGCGAGCGCGGAGGCGAGGGTGGACTTGCCCGAGCCGTTGGGGCCCATGATGGCGTGGGTCTCACCGCTGGCGATGGTCAGGTCGACACCGCGCAGGATCGGCTTGGGGCCTTCCTTGGTCTCGACGCTGACGTGCAGGTCGCGGATCTCGAGGGTGGGCATATCGATTACTCCAGGGTTGCTTGCGAAGTCAGAAGATTCAGGAAACGGGCACGGTGGCGTCGATGTCGACGAGCACCTTGTCGCCGTCGACGGTCACCGGGTAGACGGGCACGGGGCGCACCGCCGGAAGCTGGATCGGCTGACCGGTCCGCAGGTCGAACTGGGAGCCGTGCAGCCAGCACTCGACCAGGCAGCCCTCCACCTCGCCGTCGGACAGCGAGACCGCACCGTGGGAGCAGATGTCGGAGATGGCGTGGAAGTTGCCGTCCGCGTCACGAGCGACGGTCACGGGCACCGGGGCGCCGTCGGCGCCGTCGAGCTCCACGAGCATCGCCTCCTCCGGTCCCAGATCGTCGGTCATACAGGCCAGCTGCGCGGTCATGCGGTCGGTGCTCCGGTGATCACGCTCATCGACTTCTCCAGCTCGGCCTCGATGGAGGCGAGCAGGCGCTCCTCGACCGACGGGATGCCGATCTCGTGGATGAGCTCCGCGAAGAAGCCGCGCACGACGAGCTTGCGCGCCTCGGTCTCGGGGATGCCGCGGGCCTGGAGGTAGAAGAGCTGCTCGTCGTCGAACCGGCCGGTGGCGCTGGCGTGGCCGGCTCCGGCGATCTCGCCGGTCTCGATCTCGAGGTTCGGCACCGAGTCCGCGCGCGCGCCGTCCGACAGGACGAGGTTGCGGTTGAGCTCGTAGGTGTCGGTGTTCTCGGCGGCCGCCCGGATCAGGACGTCGCCCACCCAGACGGTGTGCGCGCCGGCACCCTGCAGGGCGCCCTTGTAGGTCACGCGGGACTTGCAGTCCGGCACCGCGTGGTCCACGAAGAGGCGGTGCTCCTGGTGCTGGTTCGTGTCCGCGAAGTAGAGGCCCACCATCTCGACCTCACCACCGGGGGCGGTGAACTCGGCGTCCGGCGTGACGCGCACGACGTCGCCGCCGAACGTCACGACGACGTGCTTGAGCTTCGCGTCGCGGCCCAGGCGGGCCCGGTGCGAGGAGGCGTGCACGGCGCCGTCGGCCCAGTCCTGGACGCTGACGACGGTGAGCTGAGCGCCGTCCTCGACGACGATCTCGACCGTCTCGGCGAGCGTGCCGCTGCCGTCGTGGTCCAGGACCACCACTGCCTCGGAGTGCCGCTCGGCGCGGACCAGCACGTGGGCCGCCGTCGCGTCCTTCGACACGCCCGTCAGGCGCACGGAGGTGACGTCGGAGGCCACTGCCTCCTTGGGGATCGTGACGATCGTGGCCTGCTCGAAGGCGTTCCACGCGGTGACCGCCGTGCGGTCGCCGGGCTGGCCGGCGGTGCCGAGACGGGAGTCGTCACGGCCGACGGTCTCCACGGTGACCTCGGGGGCCGCCGTGACCTGGACCGTGACGCCCGAGGCGCCGAGCTCGGCCTGGAACAGCGGCTGGAGGCGGTCCGCCGGGGAGAAGCGCCACTCCTCCTCGCGGCCGTTGGGGACCGGGATGTCCTCGAGGGAGAACGACGTGCGGCGCTCGGCCCGCGAGCCCTGGGGCTTGACGGCGCCGTGCGAGTGGGCGCCGTCGGCAACAGCGCGTGTGTGATCTGTCTTCAGATCAGTGGTAGCAGTCGTCATATCAGCCGACGGACCCTTCCATCTGCAGCTCGATGAGGCGGTTGAGCTCGAGCGCGTACTCCATGGGCAGCTCGCGCGCGATGGGCTCGACGAACCCGCGCACGATCATGGCCATGGCCTCGGTCTCTTCCATACCCCGGGACATGAGGTAGAACAGCTGGTCCTCGCTCACCCGCGAGACCGTGGCCTCGTGACCCATGGAGACGTCGTCCTCGCGGACGTCGACGTAGGGGTAGGTGTCGCTGCGGGAGATCTGGTCGACCAGCAGCGCGTCGCAGAGGACGGTGGACGCGGAGTGCTTGGCGCCCTCGAGCACCTGCACCAGACCGCGGTAGGACGTGCGGCCGCCGCCGCGCGCCACGGACTTGCTGACGATCGACGACACCGTGTTCGGCGCGGCGTGGACCATCTTGGCGCCGGCGTCCTGGTGCTGGCCCTCACCGGCGAAGGCGATGGACAGCGTCTCGCCGCGGGCGTGCTCGCCCAGCAGGTAGATCGCCGGGTACTTCATGGTGACCTTCGAGCCGATGTTGCCGTCGACCCACTCCATCTGGGCGCCCTCAGCGGCCGTGGCGCGCTTGGTGACCAGGTTGTACACGTTGTTCGACCAGTTCTGGATCGTCGTGTAGCGAACGCGGGCGTTCTTCTTCACGATGATCTCGACGACTGCCGAGTGCAGGGAGTCGGACGTGTAGATCGGCGCCGTGCAGCCCTCGACGTAGTGCACGTACGAGCCCTCGTCGGCGATGATCAGCGTGCGCTCGAACTGGCCCATGTTCTCGGTGTTGATCCGGAAGTAGGCCTGGAGCGGGATCTCCACGTGCACGCCCGGCGGCACGTAGACGAACGAGCCGCCCGACCACACGGCCGAGTTCAGCGCGGAGAACTTGTTGTCACCGGCGGGGATGACCGTGCCGAAGTACTCCTGGAAGAGCTCCGGGTAGTCGCGCAGACCCGTGTCGGTGTCGACGAAGATGACGCCCTGCTCCTCCAGGTCCTCACGGATCTGGTGGTAGACGACCTCGGACTCGTACTGGGCCGCGACGCCCGCGACGAGGCGCTGCTTCTCCGCCTCGGGGATGCCGAGCTTGTCGTACGTGTTCTTGATGTCGTCGGGCAGGTCCTCCCAGGAGGTGGCCTGCTTCTCCGTGGAGCGCACGAAGTACTTGATCTTGTCGAAGTGGATGCCCGACAGGTCGGAGCCCCAGCTCGGCATGGGCTTCTTGCCGAAGAGGCGCAGGGCCTTGAGCCGCTGGTTCAGCATCCACTCGGGCTCGTTCTTCAGAGCCGAGATGTTGCGAACCACCTCTTCGCTCAGGCCTCGCTGCGCGGACATACCCGCGGCATCGCTGTCGTGCCAGCCGTACTCGTAAGAGCCGATGCTGGCGATGATCTCATCGTCGGAGCGCTGCTCTGGCGCTTGCGTTTCTGCGCTCATCACTTTCCTTCGGTGGGGGTCTTCGCGGGGTGGTTCAGGGGGATGTTCACAGGGAGGTTCACGGGGATGTTCGTCGTGCACGCGTGCGCACCGCCCGCGATGGTCGCGAGGCGTTGGACGTGCGAGCCCAGCAGCTCGCTGAACGCGCGGGCCTCCTGCTCGCACAGCTCGGGGAACTCCTCGGCCACGTGCTGGACCGGGCAGTGCCCCTGGCAGAGCTGCACCGCACGGGCGACGGTGCCGGCAGTGGGACCGCTCAGCGGCGCCGGGACGGGCCGCACGGAGGCGGCGTAACCGTCGGCCGACAGCAGCTGGACGAGCTGGGCGGCGCGGCCCTCCGCGGTCTCCGCGGTGAGGTGCGGCGCATAGCTGCGGGCGACGGCGTCGAACCGCTCCTTGGCGAAGCCCGTCACCGCCGCGCTGCCGCCCGTCTCCCGCAGGAACCGCAGGACCTGCCGCGCGATCTCCTGGTAGCCGCCGGCGAGCTCGGACTGGCCGCCGCCCGTGACGACGTACCGCCGGGCGGGGCGCCCGCGGCGGGGCACGCCCGACCGCGAGGCCTCGTGGACGGCGATCTTGCCGTCCTCCTCCAGGAGGGTCAGGTGCCTGCGCACGGCGGGCGCCGTCAGCTCCAGGACGGCGGCGAGGGCGCCGGCGGTGACCGGGCCCCGGGAGGCGACGAGCTCGAGCACCCGCCGACGCGTGGTGCCGTCGGTCTCGTGGCTCGCCACGTGGCCCGCTGCCACCTGTGTCGCTGCGCTCATGCTGGTCACCTCCCTCACGTCGGTCCTGCGTCGGTCTCGCACCGCTCCGGGGGCAAACTTCACCCCCGGTGCGCACGCCTCGTAGACGCCAATGCTTTTGAGAACATCCTTGTTCCCTAATTCGAGATGCGCAAGGAAGGCGAACCTCAGTTGGGCCAGTTCGCGACACATCTCACACGTGTGATCCACACCCAGGTCACGTCGCACGACGACGGTCCGCGCGCCGCCACCTACGATTGTGCGGTGCCCTTGTCCGACGCGCCCGCGATCGACTCCGCCCAGGCGGACGCCGCAGGCGCCACCACAGTCAGCGCCGCCGGTACGGCCGCCGGCGACCACGCGGTCGCCGTGGAGGTGCGCGGCCTCGTCAAACGCTACGACGGCCGCGCGGTCGTGGACGGCCTCGACCTGATCGCCCGCCGGGGCGCCGTCACCGCCGTCCTGGGCCCCAACGGAGCAGGCAAGACGACCACCATCGAGTGCTGCGAGGGCCTGCGCTCCCCCGACGGCGGCACGGTCCGCGTGCTGGGCCTCGACCCCGTCGCCGACGCGCGCGCCCTGCGCCCCCGCGTGGGCGTCATGCTGCAGGACGGCGGCCTCCCCACCGGGGTGCGCGCGCTGGAGCTGCTGCGGCACGTCGCCGCGATGTACGCGAGCCCGCGCCCCGTGGACGAGCTCGCCGAACGGCTGGGCCTGCACGGCTTCGCGCGCACCACGGTGCGCCGCCTGTCGGGCGGGCAGCGTCAGCGTGTCGCCCTCGCCGCCGCGGTGGTCGGGCGGCCCGACGTCGTCTTCCTCGACGAGCCCAGCGCCGGCATGGACCCGCAGAGCCGGCGCGCCGTCTGGGACCTCGTGCGCGAGCTGCGGGCCGACGGCGTCGCCATCGTCCTGACGACCCACCTCATGGACGAGGCCGCCGACCTGGCCGACCACGTGCACGTCGTCGACCACGGCAAGGTGATCGCGTCCGGCAGCGTGCGCGACCTGACGGACGGAGCCGCGGGCCCGAGCACGATCCGCATAGAGGCCACCCCCGGCCTGAACCTGACCCCCTTGCTCACCACCCTCAACACCTCGTTGAGTGCTGGATATTTGTCCAGTCAGAGGTCCTCGGCTGGGCAAATACCCAGCACTCAACTGAGTGGGTCCGAGGGGTGGACGGGTGGCGAGAGCGAGGCCGGGGTCTACACCCTGACCGGGGCCGTGGATCCCGCCGCGCTGGCGGTCGTGACCGCCTGGCTCGCCGAGCGCGGCGTGCTGGCCCGGTCGGTCAGCACCGGCCGCCGCACCCTCGAGGACGTCTTCCTCGACCTCACCGGAAGGAACCTGCGATGAGCGCCCTCCGACAGGATCAGGCGCCCGTCGAGACCCCTGCCGCCGCGCCGGCCGTCCGCCGGATCGCCGCCCAGGCGTCGTTCGAGACCCGCGCGATCCTGCGCAACGGCGAGCAGCTGCTCGTGACGATAGTGCTGCCCGTGCTGGTGCTGGTGGGGCTCGTGCGCACCTCGTTCCTCGACCTCGACACGCAGGGGTACACGCGTATCGACTTCGTGACGCCGGGCGTGCTCGCGCTCGCCGTGATGTCGACGGCGTTCACGTCCCAGGCCATCGCCACCGCGTTCGACCGGCGCAACGGCGTGCTGCGCCTCATGGCGACGACCCCGCTGGGCCGCGGCGGGCTCCTGGCCGGCAAGGTGCTCGGTGTGCTCGCGGTCGAGGTGGTGCAGGTGCTCGTCATCGCGGGCGTCGCGGTGGCCCTCGGCTGGCGTCCGGAGCTCGGCGCGCTGCCCGCCGTCGTCGGCGCCGGCCTGCTCGGGACCGCCGCGTTCACCGCCCTCGCGCTGCTGCTGGCCGGGACCCTGCGCGCCGAGGGCGTGCTCGCCGTGGCCAACCTCGTGCTCGTGCTGCTCACGGTGGGCGGCGGCGTGCTGCTGCCCGCCGCGCAGCTCGCCGGCCCGCTGGCGCACGTCGCGGTGCTGCTCCCCTCGGGGGCGCTGGGCGAGGCGATGCGCGGCGCCCTGCTGCACGGGTCCGTGCCGCCGTTCTCCGTCGTGATCCTGCTGGGCTGGACCGCCGCGCTGGGCGCCGGCGCCGCGCGCCTCTTCCGCTGGCACTGACCGGTCCACCCGTATCCGGGTAAGTACCTACCCGAGGCCCATACGCCGAAGGTATGACCAACTCGTGGGGTTGGCGGGTGAAATCTACGCCTTTAGGGTGCATTTCACCTACATTCCCCAGGAGGCAACGTGACTTCCACCCATAACAACCGCCGTCGGCTGATCGTCGGTGCGGGCATTGCGCTCGCACTCGCGGCAGCCCCGGCCGCCGCGGCGACGGCGTCGTCGGCGCAGGGCGCAGCACCGGCTGCATCAACCGACACGACATCGGCACCCGTCGCGGGCGCGCTGATCGAGGACTCGTACATCGTCGTGCTGAAGGACGGCGACGTCGCCAAGGCCGAGGTCCGGAGCACGGCCAGCGGTCTCGTGCAGAAGTACGGCGGCGAGGTCCGCCACTCGTACACCAACGCGGTGCGCGGGTTCTCCGCGTCGATGTCGCCCGGCCAGGCAAAGAAGCTCGAGGCCGACCCGTCCGTCGCGTACGTGGAACAGAACCGCGTGATGACGGCAACCGACACGCAGTCGCCGGTCCCCTCCTGGGGCCTGGACCGCATCGACCAGGCGGGGCTCCCGCTCGACGACTCGTACACCTACGGCAACTCCGGCACGGGTGTGACCGCGTACATCGTCGACACCGGCATCCTGACCACCCACGAGGACTTCGGCGGCCGTGCGGTCAGCGGCATCGACACGGTGGACGGCGACGACGACGCCACCGACTGCGCCGGACACGGCACGCACGTGGCCGGCACCGTCGGTGGCACGGAGTACGGCGTCGCCAAGGACGTCTCGCTCGTGGCGGTCCGCGTGCTCGACTGCGGCGGCTCGGGCAGCTTCGACGGCGTCATCGCCGGCATCGACTGGGTCACCGCCGACCACGCCGCCGGCGAGCCGGCGGTAGCCAACATGTCGCTCGGCGGTGGGTTCTCGCAGGCAGTGAACGACGCGGTGTCCGCGGCCGTCGCGGACGGCGTCACCTTCGCCCTCGCCGCGGGCAACGACAGCGCCGCCGACGCCTGCGACGGTTCGCCGAGCTCCACCCCGGAGGCGATCACGGTCGGTGCCACCGAGGACACGGACGCTCGCGCGCCGTACTCGAACATCGGCACCTGCGTGGACATCTTCGCGCCGGGCACCGACATCACGTCGGCCTGGTACACCGACGACGCGGCGACGAACACCATCAGCGGCACCTCGATGGCCACGCCGCACGTCGCGGGCGCCGCGGCGCTCGTCCTGGGCGGCAACCCCGCCGCCACACCCGCGGAGGTCGGCGACGCCCTGACGGGTGCGGCCCTGCCGGACGTCGTCACCGACCCGGGCACCGGCTCGCCCAACCTGCTGCTGAACGTCAGCGGTCTCTGACTCACCCACCACCGCGACGTGTCAGACCCTCAGGTCACGAAGGTGACCTGAGGGTCTGACACGACTACGGCCTCCCTGCGAGTAAAGACCCAGTCAAGCCCCATAGGTGAAAAGTATGACCCTTTTGCGAGGTATGCGGGATGAAGTTGCCGATTTAGGGTCACCTTCACCTACATACCCCAGGGGGGCAACGTGACCATGCACAGCAACCGCCGTCGGCTGATCGCCGGCACCGGTATCGCACTCGTCCTCGCAGCGGCACCCGCCGCAGCGGCGATGGCCTCGACACCGTTGGAGCAGGCGCCCGCGCTTGTCGCCGGCGCGGCGGTCGAGGACTCGTACATCGTCGTCCTCAACAACGACGACGTCGCCAGGACGCAGGTCAGGAACGCGGCAAGCAGCCTGGTGCAGGAGTACGGCGGCAAGGTGGTCCGCTCGTACAGCAACGCGGTGCGCGGGTTCTCGGCGACGATGTCCGCGGCCGACGCCAAGCAGCTCGAGGCCGACCCGTCGGTCGCGTACGTCGAGCAGAACCAGGTGGTCACGGCCTCCGCCACCCAGACGCCGGTGCCCTCCTGGGGCCTGGACCGCATCGACCAGCGGGCGCTGCCGCTCAACAACTCGTACACCTACACGAGCACGGGCGCCGGGGTGAAGGCGTACATCATCGACACGGGCATCCTGACCACCCACCAGGACTTCGGCGGCCGTGCGATCCACGGCAGGGACACCGTGAGCAACGACAACAACGCCACCGACTGCCAGGGCCACGGCACGCACGTCGCGGGCACCGTGGGCGGAACGTCCTACGGCGTCGCCAAGAACGTCACGCTCGTCGCGGTCCGCGTGCTCGACTGCAGCGGTGGCGGCACCACCGCCGGCGTCATCGCGGGCATCGACTGGGTGACCGCCGACCACGCCGCCGGACAGCCGGCCGTGGCCAACATGTCGCTCGGCGGCGGGTTCTCGCAGGCCCTGAACGACGCCGTCGCCAGGTCGATCGCGGACGGTGTCACCTACGCGGTCGCCGCCGGCAACGAGACCGCCACCAACGCGTGCACCCGGTCGCCCGCCTCCACCCCGGCGGCGATCACGGTCGGCGCCACCACGAGGACGGACGCCCGCGCCTCGTACTCGAACATCGGCACCTGCGTGGACATCTTCGCGCCGGGCTCCGAGATCACGTCGGCCTGGTACAACAGCACCACCGCCACCAACACCATCAGCGGGACCTCGATGGCCACGCCGCACGTCGCGGGCGCCGCGGCCCTCGTGCTCAGCGCCAACCCGGGCGCCACGCCGGCCCAGGTCGGCACCACGCTGAACAACGCCGCCACGACGGGCGTCGTGACCAACCCGGGCACCGGTTCGCCCAACCGGCTGCTGAACGTCACCGGTCTCTGACGGAGTCGGCGAAGTAGAGCGCCTGTCCGGACGCTCGCTCTACCTCGTGGCCTCTCGGTCGACGAGGTAGAGCGAGCGTCCGGACAGGCGCTCTACTTCGCCAGCACACCCGGGCGAGAATCACACCGGGTCAGGGACCTGTGCGGGAGGCGACGCCGTCGTCGACCGCTAGCGTTGGGGGGTGACCGCAACCGCCGCCCCCACCTCCTGGTTCGCCGCGCTCGCCGGACGTGTCGATCGCTTCCGCCACTGGACCCGCGCGATCCTCGTCGCGAACCTCGTGGGCCAGATCGGCATCATCGGGACCGGCGGCGCCGTGCGCCTGACCGAGTCGGGCCTGGGCTGCTCCACGTGGCCGCAGTGCGAGCCCGGGAGCTTCACCCCGCAGTTCCACGAGGCCACGACCCTGCACCCGTACATCGAGTTCGGGAACCGCACGCTGACCGGCGTGCTGGGGATCATCGCGGTGCTGCTCGCGGTCGCGGTCTGCACTGACCTCAAGCGGTCCGCGTCCTACCGCGTGCTCGGCCTGGTGCCGATCGTGGGTGTGCTGATGCAGGCCCTGATCGGTGGCGTCGTGGTGCTCCTGCACCTGCACCCCGGCTGGGTCTCGCTGCACTTCGGCGTCTCGGCGGGGCTCGTGGCCGCGTCGCTCTACGTGCTGCACCGGCACGGCGAGGGCGACGGCGCCCCGACCCTGGTGGTCGGGCCGCGCGTACGCGCCCTCGCCTGGACGCTGGCCGGGCTGACCGCCGTCGTCGTCGTGCTCGGCGTCCTCACCACGGGCGCCGGCCCGCACAGCGGCGACGCCGAGGTGGGCTACCGCATCGCCATCGACCCGGCGCTGCTGACCAGATGGCACGCCGCGGCGGTATGGGCGTTCCTGGCCGTCCTGGTCACCTACCTCGTGTCCGTGCGCGGCGGGCCGACGGCGGTGCGGCGCGCCGCCCTCATCCTGCTCGCGATCACGCTGGCGCAGGGCCTCATCGGGTACGTGCAGTACTTCACCGACCTGCCCGAGCTGCTGGTGGGGCTGCACATGATCGGCGCGGCGGTGCTGATCGCCGGGACGACCCGGGTCGTGCTGACGACGCGGGTGCGCTGAGCATGTGCTGGTCCCGGCGGACCGTGGTGACGGCCGGCTGATCCGGCGGCGGTCTACTCGCGTGGATCGCACCGGTCGGCGGGACCGCCGCCGTGCTGTTCGTCCGGCGTGACCCGTGACAGCGGTCTGACAGCGCCGTGCGAGCGGCCCCGCACAGGCTGGGGCCATGAACACGAACGCGATCGAGGCACAGGGCCTCGTCAAGATCTTCGGCGACAACCGCGCCGTGGACGGCGTCGACCTCACCGTTCGGACCGGGACCGTCTACGGGGTCCTCGGGCCGAACGGCGCAGGCAAGACGACGACCATCCGCATGCTCGCCACCCTGCTGCGACCCGACGCCGGCGAGGCGCGGATCTTCGGCCACGACGTCGCCCACGACGGCGCCGCCGTCCGCTCGCTCATCGGCGTCACCGGTCAGTACGCATCGGTCGACGAGACGTTGAGCGCCACCGAGAACCTGGTGATCTTCGGACGCCTGCTCGGCCTGTCCACCCGTGCCGCACGGGTCAAGTCCGCCGAGCTCCTCGAGGAGTTCTCGCTGACCGACGCCGCGAAGCGGCCCTTGCGCAACTACTCCGGCGGGATGCGCAGACGGCTCGACCTGGCCGCGAGCCTCATCGCCCGCCCACCACTGATCTTCCTCGACGAACCCACCACCGGCCTGGACCCGCGCACCCGCAACCAGATGTGGGACACCATCCGCCGGCTGGTCGCCGACGGCTCCACCGTGCTGCTCACCACCCAGTACCTCGACGAGGCCGACCAGCTCGCCGACCGCATCGCCGTCATCGACCACGGCCAGGTGGTGGCCGAGGGCACCGCCGACGAGCTCAAGGCCACGGTCGGTGCCCAGTCGCTCCAGGTAGGGCTTGCCGAGCCGGACGACCTCGGCACCGCCCTCGGCCTGGTGCAGCAGGTCTTCGGCACCGCGGGAACCGTCGCCCCGGGGGGCCTGCGGATCACCGTGCCGGTCCCCCACGCGGAGGCCGTCGCCGACCTGCTCGTCCGGCTCCGTGAGGCACGCGTGTCCATCGCCTCCGTCAGCCTGGACAAGCCCAGCCTCGACGAGGTCTTCCTGACCCTCACCGGCCACGCGGCGTCCGACGTCGCCCCGGAACCCGGCACGGACAACAGCACGGACAACAGCACGGACAACGTCAAGAAGGTGACCGCATGACCTCCGCGACCCTCACCGCGCCGACGCACACCACCACGCTCCAGCCGACCGTCGTCGGGTTGCGCGCCACCGTCTCGCAGTCCGTCACGATGGCCTACCGCGGGCTGCTCAAGGTCCGGCACACGCCGGAGCAGCTCATCGACGTGACGATCCAGCCGATCATCTTCACGCTGATGTTCACGTACCTGTTCGGCGGCGCGGTCTCCGGCAGCGTCGGCGCCTACCTCCCGCTGATCATCCCCGGCATCCTGGCGCAGACCGTCATCACCGCCTCGGTGGTGACAGGGGTCCAGCTCCGGGAGGACATGGACAAGGGCGTGTTCGACCGGTTCCGCTCCTTGCCGATCGCCCGCATCGCCCCGCTGGCCGGCGCCCTGCTCGCCGACACCGTCCGGTATCTCGTCGCGACCACCATCACGTTCCTGACCGGCCTGGTCATGGGCTGGCGGCCCGAAGGCGGCGTGGTCGGCGTCGTGCTCGCCGGCCTGCTCGTCATCGTGTGCGCGTGGGCACTGAGCTGGATCTTCGCCTACATCGGCGTGATCGCCCGCTCGGCGACGTTCGTCCAGGGCGTCTCGTTCATGGTCCTGTTCCCGCTGACCTTCCTGTCGAACGCGTTCGTCGAGGTCAGCACCCTCCCGGGCTGGATGCAGGCGTTCGTCGCGGTCAACCCGGTGTCCCACCTGGTCTCGGCCGTACGCGCCCTCGCGAACGAGGGCGCGGTCACCGCCGACGTCGGCTGGACGCTGCTCAGCGCGGCGGTCGTCGTGGCGGTCTTCGCCCCGATCGCCGTCCGCAGCTACCTGCGCAAGGCCTGACGGCGTCTCGTCGGTCGAGCTTGTCGAGACCTGGTCTCGACAAGCTCGACCGACGAGGCAAGCCCGACCGACGAGGCGGGCTCACGGCCCCAGGCGTTCCAGCATCGTGAGGGCACGTTCGGCCAGAACGCCACGGTCGATCGCCGCGGCCGCCGCCCGAGCGTCCGCGACCGCCGCCACCCCGAACCTCTCGGCGGCGGCGGCGAAGACCGGTTCGCGGCGCAGCGCACGCAGGTCCTGCCGCGAGCCCAGCGCCTCGGCCAGCGCCAGCAGCTCCAGACCACGGTCAGGTCCCGGCTGCCCGACGCCGGACCGCGGCTCTGCCAGGGCCAGCACCGCGCCCACGCCGAGACACACCGTGCCGAGCACCGGATGGTCGGCGACGTTCCGCATCCACTCCCGGTACAGCCGCACGGCACGACGCCGCACGGTGTCGGCCACCTGGCCCGCCCGCGCGTCCTGCCCCGCTCCGACGAGCCGCACCACCCACGCGGCCCCGAGGATCACCGCCCAGGGCGCCGCCGGGTCCGGGTCCGCCCCGGCCTCCGCGGCAGCCCACACGCCGACGTCGTACCCCTGGCCGACGCCGCCCGCTCGCGCGCCCGGAACGCCCGTGAAGGCGCCGACCGCCTCCCCGTACCGGGCGAGTGCCTCCGCGACGTCACCCCGGGCATAGGCGATCTCCGCACGACCCGCTCCGGCGACCGCACGCGACTCGACGCCGCCGCGGTCGGACTCGTCGGCGTTGGTCCCCGCCCGGTCGAGGCGCTCGCAGATCCGGTCGGCCTCCGCCAGGTCGTCGACGTCGAGGGCCGCGGCGAGGTCCACCCAGTCGAGCTGCCGCAGCGCACCGTCGGCCGCGAGCGCCGTCAGGCCACCGCGGGCGATACCCGACCAGCGGGCAGCGGTCCGGGTGTCGCCCACTTCGCTCGCCACCCCGGCGAGGAACATGGCGGCCCCTGCCGGGCAGGCGACGTCGCCGATGGCGTGCGACAGGTGGTAGGCGTGCTCCCCTTCGGCCAGCGCCTCGTCGAGGCACCCTGCGTTCTCCGCCTCCTGGGAGGCGGCGAGGTGGGCCAGGAACGCGACGAACGGGTCGGCCGAGCCGGCGAGACGGGTCATGGTCTCCGGTGTAGGAGCCAGCAGCATGCTCGCGACCGCGCGGGTCCGGGAGCTCACCGCGTCAGGGTGGTCGCGCACCACCCGCCGCAGCCGGGCCAGCGCGCGCAGGTGCGCCGTCGACCCGGAGAACGCGGTGGTCGCGGATGCGTAGGCGAGCGCGAGCGCGGTGACGTCGGCCTCGCCGGGCGGGACCGCCCAGCCGGTGACGGCGTCGAGCACCGCAGGCGCCAGGTCCGCCGCGCGTTCCTCGGCTCCGCGCAGGGTCCACGCCCCGCCGAGCGCGACATAGCCGTGCAGGACGACCTCCGGTCGCCCCGTGCGCCCCGCCGTACGGAGGGCGAACAGCAGGTTCTCGTGCTCGCGGCGCAGCTCGGCGACCGCGGCGACCTGGCCGGGTCCGAGCAGGTGGGCGGTGCAGCGCCGGGAGAGCTCCTTGGCCCAGTCGAGCAGCGCGTCGCGGACGGCGTCGTCCTCGCCTGCCTCCGTCAGACGCAGCAGGCCGAACTCGCGCACCGTCTCCAGCATCCGGTACCGCACGGGGCCAGCCGGCCTGCTGGGCCCGCCGGCCGGGTCCGCTGCCGGTGCGGCGGCGCCTTCCTCGACCACGAGCAGGGACTGCGTCACGAGCCCGTCGATGTCGTCGAGCACGCCGAGCGGGGCGGTCCCGGCGTGGTCGGTTCCCGGGACACCTCCTGGCGCGGCACGCCGCCCTGCACCCGACTCCGCACCCGACCCTGCACCCGACCCTGGCCCCGCGTCCCCGAGCTGCCTCAGCGCGGCTGCCGCCTGGGCAGAAAGCCCGTCGGGCAGCACGGAGACCCGCCGCCACAGCTCACGCTGGGAGGGCTCCAGCAGGTTCCAGCTCCAGTCGATGACCGCCTCGAGCGTGCGGTGCCGGTCGGGTACCGTGCGGTCGCCGCCGCGCAGCAGCTCGAACCGGGCACCGAGGTGCCGCTCGATCTCCTCGACCGACAGCGTCCGTACCCGGGCGGCCGCCAGCTCGATCGCCAGGGGCAGGCCGTCGAGCCGGTCGCAGAGCCGGGCCACCACGTCGTCCGGCAGGTGTGCACCCGGCCGGGCCGCGAGCGCTCGCTGGCGGAACAGCTCGACGGCCGGGCCCGGGACGTTCGCGCCGGACGCGCCGGGTGTCGCTCCCGAGGTGAGCGGGGCGAGCGGGTACACCTGCTCGGCGGGGAGCTGGAGGGGTGCGCGGCTCGTGGCCAGGATCCGCATCCCGGGCGCGGCGGACAGCAGGGTGTCCGCCCACCGGGCGGCGCCTTCGGGCACGTGCTCGCAGTTGTCCAGCACCAGCAGGGTCCGGGCGTTCCTGGCGCGCTCCACGATCCGGTCGTGCAGGTCACCGGCCAGCAGACGGTCGGTCAGGCGTGTCACCGACGACACCCCCAAGCCGTCCGCGATCGCCAGCGCGACGTCGCCGTCGGTCCGCACGCCCGCGAGCTCGGCCACCGCTATCGACAGCCCGGCGAGCGGGCCCGCCGTCGACGGCGTCCCGTCACCGGCGACCGTGCGCGCCACCTCCTGGGCCAGCCGGGTCTTGCCCAGCCCGCCCGCGCCGAGGACGGTCACCAGCCGGTTCCGCCCCAGCTCGGTCATGACGGCGTGCACGTCGTCGGCGCGCCCGATGAGCGGCGTGGTCGCCGCGCGCAGCCCGCGCACGGAGCGCCCGACGGCGGGGTGGCCGGCGGCGGGGTGGCCGGCCGCACGCTCGTCGGCGGGCGCGGGAGCATCGGTCGTGCCCGCTGCGATCCGGGCGTGCAGGGCGGCGATGTCCGGTGCGGGGTCGGTGCCCAGCTCTGCGACCAGGGCGTGCCGGAGGCGGCCGAAGACGCGTACGGCTTCCTCGGGGCGCCCGGACGCCGCGAGCGCCGTCATGAGGTCGCGCGCCGCGTCCTCGTCGAGCGGGTTCGCGGCCAGGGCGGCGGTGGCGAGCGTGCTGACCCGGGCGTGGTCCCCGGAGGCGACCGCGGCCCGACGGCGCAGGGCGGTCAGCTCGCCGTGCAGCCGTCCGGCGGTCTCCTGCAGCTCCATGAGGACGTGGGGTGCCGCGTCGTCGAGCCCGTCCCCCGGCGCGCCGCGCCAGAGTGCGAGGGCCTCGTCGAGGGTTGCCGCGGCCGCCGCCTGGTCCCGAGCTCCGGACCCGTTCTCCAGCAGCTCCCGGGCCCCGGCGGCCGCGGCCCGTGCATGGTCCAGGTCGCTGGGGCCGCCGAGGGCGTACCCCGCGGGGGTCGACCGCACGACGTCGGGCACAAGTGTCCGTAGCCGGGACACGAGGCTCTGCAGCGCGGCCCGGGGGTTCGCCGGCAGGTCCTCGCCCCACAGCTCGTCCACGAGCGTCGAGATCGTCATCGCGCGGGGTGCGGCCAGCGCCAGCAGGACCAGGAGGGCCGCGGCGCGAGTGCCGCGCGGGGCGACCGGGCCGGCGTCGGACAGCACGGCGACCGGGCCGAGGACCGCCACCCTCTGTCGCTCCTCGCGCGCTCCCGGCCCACGAGCGGAGGGGGCGGGCAGCATGTGCGCCACTCTACGGCGTGTTCCCGCAGCCCTCAGGCTTGCGGCACCACCTTTCCCCGGCGCCGCCGACGGGCCGCGGGGCACATCTCACCGGATGATCGGCAGCGCCGGCGGCGTCCAGCTCGCGAACCGCGCCATGCCGTCGAGCATCAGCCGTGCCGGGACGACGCTGAGCGCCGCGTTGCGCAGCCCGACGAGCGCCGGGTTGCCCAGCTGCTCGCCGAACCTCGCGCTCGCCCACGCGGAGCGCAGCACGCCCGCGGTCCGCGGCCGGCGCACCCGGTCGTAGTCCGCGAGGCCCTCGACGACGGAGTCCGCGCCCGAGACCGACGCCGCCAGCACCACCGCGTCCTCGATGCCCTGGCCGCCGCCCTGGCCCACGTTCGGCGGCATGGCGTGCGCGGCGTCGCCCACCAGCGCTACCCGGCCGCCGGCCATGCGCGGGATCGGCTTGGGGAACCCGTAGAGGTCGAGCTGCTGGAGCTGCTCGGGCCGGGTGGCGGCCAGGACCTCGGGGATGGGGGCGTGCCAGCCGGCGAACGCGGCGCGGGCGGCGGCCAGGTCGACGGCGGGGTCGCCCGTCGGCCGCCCCACCGGGCCGACCTGGGTCCCGTACCAGTACAGCCGTCCGTCGCCGAGCGTGATCAGGCCGAACTCGCCACCTGGGCCCCAGGTCTGGGACATCTCGGTGACCCCTGGGTTGTCGAGCACCGCGAGCCACGTGGTCGACCCGACGTAGACGGGCTCCGCGGCGTCGGGGACGATCGCGGACCGCAGGCGCGACCGGACGCCGTCGGCCGCGACCACGAGGTCCGCGCTCAGGGTGGAGCCGTCCTCGAGGGTGACCGTCGCGGGTCGCGCGGTGTCGCCCGGGTCGACCGCGACGGCGGACGCGCCGTAGGTGACGGCCAGGTCGCCGAGCCCGCCGAGCAGTGCCGCCTGCAGGCTCGGCCGGTGGAACGCGATGGCCACGGTGCCGAACCGTGCGGCGATCTGCTCGGGAGAGACGTGCACCAGCGTGCGACCCGCGCCGTCCCTGAGCGTGCCGGGATAGGTCCGCTCCCCCACGGCGCGCACCGCGTCGCCGACTCCGGCGGCGTCCAGGCCGCGCAACCCGTTGGCGAGCAGGACGATGCCCGCGCCGGTGGTGCGCGCCTCGGGCGAACGCTCCAGCACCTGGACGTCCCATCCGCAGCGCAGCAGCGCGTTGGCGGTCGTGAGCCCTGCGATTCCCGCTCCGACGACGATTGCGCTCTTCGACATGAAGCCTCCTCGGCCGATCACCTTTACCACTACGATCGTAGTAGTACTCATGGTGCCATACTCGGAGAGTGCCCCGTTCCAACCCCGCCCGACGCCACAGCCTCACCGACGCCGCCATCACGCTGCTCGCGTCGGACGGCGTGCACGGGCTCACCCACCGGTCCGCCGAACGGGCCGCCGGCCTGCCCGCCGGGACCGCCTCCAACTACTTCCGCAACCGCGAGGAGCTGCTGGTGGCGGCGGCGGAGCGGATCGTGGAGCTCCACCTGGCCGACATGGCGCAGGCCGACGCCGCGGCCGTCGAGCAGACGGCCCGGCATGCCCCTGACGGTCCTGACGGTCCGGCACCGGACCTCGCCGAGCTGATCGGCACATCGCTGGAGGTCGCCGCCTCGGCGCACCGTGACCGGTACCTGGCGGTCTTCGAGCTGGTGCTCGAGTCCCGGCGTCGGCCCGCGCTCACGGCCGCTCTGGCCCGGCTCGCCGGCGGGGCCGCGGGCTTCACCGGCGACGAGCACGCGCAGCTCGGCCTCGACCTGCCGGCTCGTGCGGTGCCGCTGCTCATCACGCTCTACGGCGGCGCGCTGTTCACGCTGGTCACCGGTCCGGCCGACGCAGGCGCCTCGGGTGACGCGGGCGCCGCGGGCGACGCCGTCGGCCCGGGAACCCCTGCCGGGCCGACGGCGCACGACCTGGCCCGCGCGATCGTCGCCGGCGTGCTGGCCACGACCGGCCCGCCGGTGTGAATCAGTTAAGTCCGTTGCCCGTGCGGGCCGGCGCGCCGACCGTCGGAGGTACGCTCGCACCGCGAGCGCCGTTCGACGACGCACGCATCGGAGGCCACGCCATGAACCCCCGTGCGGTAACCGGAGAATACGCCGACCGGTTCCTGGCCATGTACGCGAAGCTGCACGACCCCGCCAACGGCTACTTCTCCGCGCAGGGCATCCCCTACCACTCGGCCGAGACCCTGCTGGTGGAGGCTCCGGACTACGGCCACGAGACGACGTCGGAGGCGTACAGCTTCTGGCTGTGGCTGGAGGCCTCGTACGGTCAGGTCACCGGCGACTGGGACCCGTTCAACAACGCCTGGGACACGCTCGAGGCGTACATGATCCCGACCACGGAGAACCAGCCGACCAACGGCGCGTACAACCCGGCGTCGCCCGCCACGTACGCCCCCGAGCACAACCATCCGAGCGCCTACCCCGCGCAGCTCGACTCGGACGTCTCCGTCGGCCAGGACCCGATCGGCGCGGAGCTGCGCCAGACCTACGGCACCAGCGAGATCTACGGCATGCACTGGCTGGCCGACGTCGACAACGTGTACGGCTTCGGCGCGGCCCCCGGTTCCTCCGAGCTGCTGGGCCCGGACTACGAGGGCACGTCGTACATCAACACGTTCCAGCGCGGGCCGCGGGAGTCGGTGTGGGAGACGATCCCGCAGCCCGCCATCGACGACTTCTCCTACGGCGGCCCCAACGGCTACCTGGACCTGTTCACGGGCGACGCGAGCTACGCCCGCCAGTGGAAGTACACGAACGCGCCGGACGCCGACGCCCGCGCCGTGGAGGCCGTGTACTGGGCCAAGCAGTTCGCGAACGAGCAGGGCGCGGGCGGCGAGATCTCCGGCACCGTGCACAAGGCGTCCAGGATGGGCGACTACCTGCGCTACTCCCTGTTCGACAAGTACTTCAAGCGGATCGGCTGCGAGTCGCCGGGGCGTGGGGCCGGCTCCGGACGCAGCTCGGCGCACTACCTGCTGTCCTGGTACTACGCCTGGGGCGGCGCCCTGGACACGAGCGGCCCGTGGGCGTGGCGCATCGGCTCCTCGCACGCGCACTTCGGCTACCAGAACCCGCTAGCGGCCTATGCCCTGTCCGCCGACGCCGACCTCGTGCCCGCCTCCCCCACGGCCCGGGACGACTGGTCGACCAGCATGGACCGGCAGCTCGAGTTCTTCCAGTGGCTGCAGTCCGCGGAGGGTGGCATCGCGGGCGGCGCCACCAACAACGTGGACGGCGCCTACGGCTCGCACCCGGCGGGCACGCCCACGTTCTACGACATGGCGTACGACGAGGCGCCGGTCTACCGCGACCCGCCGTCGAACCAGTGGTTCGGTATGCAGGGGTGGGGCGTCGAGCGGATCGCCCAGCTGTACCACCAGACGGGCGACGAGCGCGCGCGGTCCATCCTGGAGAGGTGGGTGCCCTGGGTGCTCGACGAGATCACCGTGACGGCCGACTCGTGGCAGGTGCCGTCGGAGCTGTCGTGGAGCGGCGCCCCGGACACGTGGGACCCGGCCGACCCGGGGACCAACACGGGCCTGCACGTGGACATCGTCTCGCACGCGCAGGACGTCGGCGTGGCCGGCGCCATCGCCCGCACGCTCATCTACTACGCCGCGGCCTCGGGCGACGAGCAGGCGGCCGGCACCGCCAAGTCGCTGCTCGACGCCATGTGGGAGCAGAACAGCGACGAGAAGGGCATCGGCACCGTCGAGTCCCGTGCCGACTTCGCCCGGTTCGACGACGAGTACCAGCCCGGCGGGAACGGCGTCTACGTGCCGGGCGGCTGGACGGGCACCAACCCGAACGGCGACAAGGTCTCGTCCGGAGTCTCGTTCCTGGACCTGCGGTCGTTCTACGCGGACGACCCGATGTTCCCCGAGGTCCAGGAGTACCTGGACGGCGGCGACGTCCCGCAGTTCACGTACCACCGGTTCTGGGCCCAGACCGCCGTCGCGACGGCCATGGCCGAGTACGACCGCCTCCTGGGCCCGGGCGCCCACTAGTCCCGGGCCCGCGAAGTAGAGCGCCTGTCCGGTCTCGACAGGCTCGACCACCGGTGGTCGAGCCTGTCGAGACCGGACAGGCGCTCTACTTCGCGAGATACAACGGGAGGAGGGTCAGACCTCCGGGACCCAGAGGTCCTCACCGTTGGGGGCGTGCCGACGGCACCGACCGAGACGGGCACCGGCGCGGCCTCCGGCAGGTCGCCCAGCGCGCGCTGCGCCACGGCACCCGACGAGAAGTTCGCGTAGCACTCGGGGCAGTACCAGTCGGGCGTCGGCACCGGGGTGTCGAAGCCGCCGTAGACGACGTCCGGCTCGAGCTTCATGTTGTCGTGGATGGCCTGGCCCCACACGATGCGCTTGGTGGCGCCGCGCTGACCGCACGACGGGCACGACGGGCGCATCTGCGCGCGCTGCGACAGCACCGCGTGCGGGTGGAGCAGCGCGTGGCACGGGCCGCACACCAGGAAGGTCTGCTCGATGAGCTCCGCGAGGGGGCGCTCGCCGGTCTCGCCGGTGTGGGCGCCGTCGTCGTGCGGCATCAGCTGCATGACGTCGACGAACCGCTCGCACGAGGCGCAGCGCTCCTCGCGGCGCAGGTCGGTGCCCGCCACCTGCTTGTGTCCGAGCAGGCGCAGGACGTGCAGGTTCGGCGACAGCTCGTCGGTCTCGCAGTTGCCCGCGTCGAGCGTGCCGGTGGCGCCGTGCTTGTACTGGTGGGCGATGCCGTCGAGCACCAGGCGGGCGTGCTCCTGGGGCAGCCAGCCGGACGACCGCGCGTAGGCCGCGGCGCCGTTGAAGAGGTCGTCCCAGACGACGGGCTTGTCCGGGCCGAACACCTCGTCGCTGACCCAGTCCTCGCCCTGGCTGGTGCCCATGAGCTCGACCGCGGCCACGATGCCCGGCTCGGAGCCCACGACGGTGACGACGACGTCGCCGCGCTGCGGGCCGTCCGCGCCACCGGGCAGACGGTGCTCGTGGCTACGGCTCGCGATGGCGACCGCCTCGCCCAGCCAGTCCTCGGACCAGTTGAGGTAGACGGACGGAACGAGCCACGCCGGAAGGGACGATACGTTGGGAAGCATGTCGGGTTCGCTGGTCACGCGGGGAGAATAGCGCAGCCCGGTGACGTCGTTATGACAGTCCCGGTACGCGACCTCCCGGACTTACCGGAACTCGACCACTACCTGGTCGAACCCGGACGCGGACAACATCACCTCAAGGGTCTTCACCGTGTTCGCCCGGGCGCGTTCGGCCAGGTCGGACTTCTCGGCCGCGTCCGCTATCTGGTCCTGGGCCGCGGCGAGCGCCTCCTGACGCGCGTCGGTGTCGGTGTCGAAGAAGTCACCCACCCGGTCGACCAGGCCACGGTCCTCCGTCAGGGCGCGGCTGGTGTCGAGATCGATGCGCGGCTCGGCGAGCTCCGGTTCGGGCAGCGTCACCGACACCGTCGCGCCGTCGTCCGAGATCTCTATGGCCTCCTCGGTCAGGCCTTCGAAGTCCACGTACGCCTCGACCGAGCCGTTCACCACGAGCACGGTGCGCTCCCCCGCGACCCAGCCGGGCACGTACTTGACGTCGCGCTCCAGGTCGACGAGGACCTCGTACTGCGCCTCGCCCGCCACGAACCGCGCGAGGTCCTTCATGCTGAGCAGGACCGGACGTTCGGAGCGGTCGACCTCGCTCGTCGTGAACGGGTTCAGCCCCTCCACGAGCACCCGCCAGAACGCGTCGCGGAAGTCGTCGCGCAGTGCCGACAGCACGCCGAGGACCGCCCCGGCGGCCAGCGCCAGGCCCACGAGGAACCCGATGATGCCGGCGAGCCAGGACGGCATGCGACGGCGCGCGGGTGGGGCCGGCGGTTCGGTCCTGGTGGTGCCCTTGCCCGACGGCGGCCCGGGCGGCCGTCCCTGTGCGTGCACCTGCTTGGTGTCGGCGTCGGTGCCCGTCATCGCAACCGCCCCCTTAGGGAGATATGTCCGAATATCCCGTGGAGTCACACGCTAGCGCCACCCACTGACACTCGCCGGGTGGGCGTTGCTCAGCCGCACCGACGACTTCGGTCGGTTGCCCCGAGTTCGGTCAGTCAACGGACCGATCTCGAGGCAACCGACCGAAGTCAGCCAGCCGTCAGTTCTTGCGGTACTCCCACGGGCTGTCCACCGGGCGCAGCGTCTCCCAGTCGGAGGCCCGCCCGATCGCCGCCGCGAGCACCCCCGCGATCGTCGCCGCGTTGTGCAGCTTGCCCGCGAGCGCCAGCGCCGCGGCCTCCTCCAACGGCACGGGGACGACGACCATGTCGGCCTCCTCGGCCTCCCGGGTGTGCAGCTCGTCGTCGGGCACCGGCGTGAGGTCGCGGGCCAGGTAGACGCGCACCGCCTCGTTGCTGCCGCCCGGCGTGGGCAGCAGGTCGAGCAGCACGTCCCAGGTGGCGGCGGACATGTCCGCCTCCTCGGCCAGCTCGCGGGCCGCCGCGACGTGCGGGTCCTCGCCGTCCAGGTCGAGCAGGCCGGCGGGCGCCTCCCAGAGGAACGCGCCGACGGGATGCCGGTACTGGCGCAGGAGCAGGACGTCGCCGTCGTCGTTCAGCGCCACCACGACCACCGCGCCCGGGTGGTCGACGTACTCCCGGCGGACGATGCCGCCGGCCTCGCCCAGGTCGACCTCGTCCGAGACCATGTCGACCACGAAGCCCTGGAACGGGACGTCCAGCCGACGCGCCGGGCGCGGGTCGATGACGTCGGTAACCTCGTCGCTGGTCATGCTCCCGCGGCCTGCTTCTCGAGCGCGGCCGCGATCAGGCCCGAGAACAGCGGGTGCGCGCGGGTGGGGCGCGACTTGAACTCGGGGTGCGCCTGCGTGGACACGTAGTACGGGTGCGTCTCGGCGGGCAGCTCGACGAACTCCACGAGGGACGAGTCGGGCGAGGTGCCGGAGAACAGCAGGCCGGCCTCCTCCAGCTCGCCGCGGAACGAGTTGTTCACCTCGTACCGGTGCCGGTGGCGCTCGGTGACCTTCTCGCTGCCGTAGGCCTTGGCCACGACGGAGCCGGCGGCGAGCTGCGCCTCGTAGGCGCCCAGGCGCATGGTGCCGCCCATGTCGCCCTCGCCGTCCACGATCGCCTTCTGCTCGGCCATGGTGGCCACGACGGGGTGGCTGCTCGTGGGGTGGAACTCGGTCGACGACGCATCCGCCCAGCCCAGCACGTTGCGCGCGTACTCGATGACCATCGACTGCAGGCCGAGGCAGATGCCCAGGGTCGGTACGAGGTTCTCGCGCGCCCAGCGCAGCGCCCCCACCTTGCCGTCGATGCCGCGGACGCCGAAGCCGCCGGGCACGAGGATCGCGTCGACACCCTCGAGGGAGGCCTGAGCACCCTCCGGCGTCTGGCAGTCGTCGGCCGCGACCCAGCGGATGCCGACCTTCGCGTCGTTCGCGAAGCCGCCGGCCCGCAGCGCCTCGGTCACGGACAGGTACGCGTCGGGCAGGTCGATGTACTTGCCGACCAGCGCGACCTCGACGTTGTGCTCCGGCTCGTGCACGCGCTCCAGGAGGCGGCTCCAGCCGTCCCAGTCCACGTCGTGGAAAGGCATCCCGAGGCGGCGCACCACGTAGGCGTCCAGGCCCTCGGCGTGGATGACGCGCGGGATGTCGTAGATCGACGGGGCGTCGGCGCAGTTGATCACTGCCTCGGTGTCGACGTCACACATGAGCGCGATCTTGTTCTTGATGCCCTGGGGCACCGGGCGGTCGGAGCGCAGCACGATGGCGTCCGGCTGGATGCCGACGGTGCGCAGCGCGGCGACGGAGTGCTGCGTCGGCTTGGTCTTCAGCTCGCCGGACGGGCCGATGTAGGGCACCAGCGAGACGTGCAGGAAGAACACGTTGTCGCGGCCCAGCTCGTGCCGCACCTGACGCGCGGACTCGAGGAACGGCTGCGACTCGATGTCGCCGACCGTGCCGCCGATCTCGGTGATGATCACGTCGACGGCGTCAGAGGCCTGCTCGCGCATCCGGAACTTGATCTCGTCGGTGATGTGCGGGATGACCTGCACGGTGTCACCCAGGTACTCGCCGCGGCGCTCCTTCGCGATGACGCGGGAGTACACCTGCCCGGTGGTCACGTTGGACGAGGCGGGGAGCTCGATGTCGAGGAACCGCTCGTAGTGGCCGATGTCCAGGTCGGTCTCGGCACCGTCCTCGGTGACGAAGACCTCGCCGTGCTGGAACGGGTTCATCGTGCCGGGATCCACGTTGAGGTAGGGATCCAGCTTCTGCATCGTGACGCTGAGGCCACGTGAGCGCAGAAGTCGGCCGAGTGACGACGCCGTCAGCCCCTTGCCGAGAGAGGACGCCACACCACCGGTGACGAAGATGTGCTTGGTCGGCGTGGAGGCGCCGGACCGCTGACGGGACTGGAGACTGTTTCGGTGTTCGACCACGGAACTCCACCCTATCCGAGGTGCGGCGTGCTCGTGGTGTTAGAACCAGCACACGCGCTCATTACTCGGGGATTGTCGGTTTGATTCGGATCGAGTCTGCCCCCGTCGGGCCCATCGCGCTCGCTGTGTCAGGGCTTGCGGGAGAACTTCCCCCGCAGCGCGCCCAGCCGCGGCCCGACGGCGGCGCGCAGGTCCCGGTCGAGCAGCGCCGCGACCACGAGCGTGACGCACGCGGCCAGCAGGCCGACCACCAGCCCGAGGCCCAGCTCGACGGCGAACCGGCCGCCGTCGAACTCCACCTCGTGCCCTGATCCGGACACGAACCAGCCGAACGGCTTCTGCGACCCGATCCAGGCGGGCACGAGCCACCCTGCGGCGGCACCCACGCCCGCGGCCGCCACGAGCACCAGGAGCGCCCGCCAGACGCCGCTCAACGCGTCAGCGCCCAGGTGCCTGCGCACCGCCAGGAGCAGCCCCAGCCCGGCCACGACCATCCCCGCGGTGCCGACGGCTCCCAGGACCGCCATGACGTCGGTCTGCAGCACGTTGTCGGCGCACGCAGGTGTTGCGCAGCCTCGTCCGGGCGACCGCCCGGCGAACAGCACCGGCACGAGGGCCGCGCCGACCGCCGACACGCCCCAGCCGCTCGCGGTGGCGATCACGGCGGCGCGCCCGTGGTCGACGGCGTACAGCGCCCGCGACAGGTGCAGGATCAGCGCGAAACCGATGAGCCCCGGCGCCAGCGCGACGAGCCCGGCCGCCATGCCGGGGGCGTCGCCGCGCACGATGAGGTCGAAGACCCGCTCGACGTACGGCGCGGCGGCCATCAGCGCGGCGACGCCGGCGGCCGTCACGAGCAGGAGGCTGCGGGTGGTCCGCGCCACGAGCGAGCGCAGCTCGTCGAGGCGGCCCGCCGACGCGTGCTCCGCGAAGTGTGGGAACGCGCTGGTCGCGATCGGGAACGCGAGGACGGCGTACGGCAGCAGGTAGACCTGCTGAGCGTACAGGTAGACCGAGAGCGTGCCGTCGCCGCCGGCCGCGTTGGCCGCGCGGAGCGTCAGGAACACGGAGAGCTGCTGGACCACCAGCGCGCCCACGCCAGCGAACGCGAGGCGCGCGGCCCGGGGGCCCTCCCCCGACGGGAACCGCAGCGTGGGCCGCAGCCGCAGCCCGGTACGCCACACGGGCACGACGAGCGGCAGCGCCAGGAACAGGACGCCGACCGTCGTGCCCCACGCCAGCCACACCAGCGCCCTGCCGGACAGCTCGGCGACCTGCTGCTGGTCGCCGTTCGCCAGGGCGCCGAAGACCGCGTAGACCACTATCACGACGAGGCTGGAGATCAGCGGCGCGAAGGACGGCCAGAAGAACCGCTTGTGGGCCTGCAGGATGCCGCCCAGCACGACGGCCAGGCCGTAGAGCGGCACCTGCACGGCGAACACGCGCAGGAAGCCCGTGGCGACGTCCACGTGCACCGGATCGGTCAGCCCGGTCAGGCCGATGATCGGGCGCGCCAGGAGCGCCATGAGCCCGGCCAGCGGCACCAGCACCACCAGCGTCCAGCCCAGCAGCGCCGAGGCGATCCGCGACGCCTGCTCCTTCGAGGCGGCGGTGCCGTCCGCGGTGAACGCCGCCCGGCTCAGCGGCCCGGCGAGCAGCGGCACGACGGCGCCCGCGAGCGCACCGCCCGCAGCCACCTCGAACAGCAGGTTGGGCAGCTGGTTGGCGGAGTTGAAGACCGTCCCGACGCCGTCGGACCCGAGCCACGCACCCTGCCCGAGCCAGCGGCCGAACCCGACGATGCGGCTGGCGAGGGTGACGACGGTGACGAGCAGCGCGGCGCTCGCCAGGGTTCTGACGCGGCTCACGCGCCCGGGGAACCCATGGGGTCGGAGGCAGAGGTCGACCGCCCGCCGCTGGACACCGGACCGGGCTCGACCACCGGATCCGCGGCCACGACCGGCCGCCTACCGAGCATGTCGATCTTGTTCAGCCACTCGTTCCCCGCGATGACCTTGGAGAAGCTGATCTTCTCGGAGGCCAGCATCAGCCCGACCACGCCCGCGAGCGCCGTCCACCGCACCGCGCGGGACGTGCCGAACGCGATCTGGCTGCCGACGAGCGCGCCGAGCGCGTTGGCGCCGCCGTCGCCCAGCATGTCCTGCTCCCCCAGGTCACCGGGGGCCGCTGCCGCCGCGGCGCCGAGCACGGCGCCCGTGGCGCCCGCGCCGCCCAGCACGAACGGGAGGCTCGCCGCCGCACCGGCCTTGAGCGCCCGGCCGGGGCGCAGGTCGAACAGGTTGATCAGGTTCGCGGTGCCCCCGATGAGCGCGCCGTTGAGCCCGACGTCGACCAGGTGCCCGAACGCGCTGCCCGTGCGGCGCGTACCCACGGCGGAGGCGAGGAGCGCGGAGCCGGAGATGCCGAGCACCTTGAGCCCGCCGGTCGTCAGGCGGCCCTCCAGGAGGGCGCCGAGGTGGCCGCGCAGGCCCTTGGTGCGCACCGAGGTGTCCTCGGCGAGGTCGTCCACCAGGCCGAAGGCGCCCGCGGCGGCCGTGGCGAACGCCGTCGCCCCGGGGGCGTTGCCGCCACCGACCGCCGCGCCGGCCACGAGGCCCACGGTGACCGCAGGGCCTTCCAGCAGGCTGATCGGTTCGCCGCGATGGTTGGTCCGCGTCCAGGTGGCGGCGCCGCCGAGGCGGCCCTCCGCGACCTTCTCGTCCAGCTTGCGGCGCGCGAACGCCGTCGCGGCTCCGGCGACGATGCCAGCGGCGATGAACCTGCCTGCACCCATGACTTACCCCTCGGTCCGTGTCGACTAGTACGTCAGCAAGTAGTACCTCAGCGAGCTATTCGGCGCCGACCACCGGCGGTATGACGGCCGTGGCGTCGTCCTCGAGGCCGTACTGGCCGACGATGTCGTCCAGCCGGGCCGCGACCGCGAGCGGCACGTTGATGCGTCCCACGAGCCTGTTGATGCCGCTCACCGTGGTGACCTCGGCGGCGATGTCCTCGTCGTCGCGCACGGCCTGCACGGTGTCGCCGGGCTCGTCGGTCGGCCCGGCGAGCACTGCCGCGCCGGACACCTCCTGGGCGGCGCGGGTCACGGACGTCCACACGTCGGGCGTGGTCTCCGCCGCCTCGGTGGCGCCGTCGGTCGTCGCCTGCGGCTGCGCGGCGGAGCCGACGAGCAGCACGAGCGCCTGGGCGGGCTCCGTCTGCTCGTCGCCGGCCTCGATGTAGCCGAGGCGCTCCAGCTGTACCTCGAGGTCCAACGCCTGCGCGCTCCGCTCGGTGCCGTTCTCCGTGCCGGTGAGCGCGAGCGCCAGCGCCGCGCCGAGGATCGCGCTCGGGTCGTCACCCTCGGGGGCTGCAGTGCCCAGGTTGGCGAGCAGCCCGCCGGCGACGGTCTCGTTGGACGACTCCTCGGCGGCGTCGGTCCAGGAATCGGTGAGCACGGAGGTCGACACGACGTTCGCGCCCGCCGTGGTGAGCTGGTTCAGCACGCCGTCGGCGTCGTCCTGCGGGACGTCGCCGAGCTGCACGATCGCGACCCGCTGGTCCTGGAGCGCGCCGGTGACGAGCTGTGCGCCCGCGGCCTCGATGTAGCGCTCGTCGCCGTCGAGGGCGGTCTGCGTGGCGTCCAGCTCGGTGCGCAGGTCGGTGCGCTCGGCACGCAGCGCGTCCACCTGCTCCGTCAGGGTCTCCCCGATCGCGCCCTGCAGCGGGCCGGCACCGAGGATGATGCCGACGGCGAGCGCGAGGAAGACGGAGATGAGCGAGACGAGGTGGTATCGGAAGTCGATCACGGTACGGAGGAGTCCTTAGGCATGTTCCGGGCGGTCAGGGCCCGGCATCAGGTCGGGGCGGCAGGAGGTCAGGGAGCGGGCTCCCGACCGGTCAGCCGCCGAACAGTTGGCTGATCCAGGACACGACGTCGTCGATGCGTGCCCCGATCAGCCCGAAGAAGGTCTGGCCCGCCGAGGTCGAGGCCAGCGCCGCGAGCACCGCCGCGACACCCGCGCCGGACAGCAGCGTGAGCTGGGTGTTGGAGATCCGCGTGCGGTAGAGCCGCGAGACGCCCTTGGCGTCGACGAGCTTGCCACCGACGCGCAGCCGGGTGAGGAAGGTGGAGGCCATGCCGGAGCGCCCCTTGTCGAGGAACTCGACGAGCGTGGCGTGCGTGCCGACGGCGACGATGAGCTCGGCACCCTTGTCGTCGGCCAGCAGCATGGTGATGTCCTCGCTGGTCCCGGTGGCGGGAAAGACCACTGGCTCCACGCCGAGCGCCTTGACGCGCTCCAGGCCCGGTGCCTTGCCGTCGCGGTAGGCGTGCACGACGATCTCCGCGCCGCAGGCCAGGGCCCGGTCGGAGACGGAGTCCATGTCGCCCACGATCATGTCGGGCTGCCAGCCCTCGTCGAGGATCGCGTCCGCGCCGCCGTCCACGCCGATCAGGACGGGCCGGTTCTCCCGGATGTAGGACCGCAGCAGCGCGAGGTCCTCCCGGTAGTGGTAGCCGCGCACCACGATCAGCACGTGGCGGCCCTCGATGGGGGTACGGATGTCGGGCACGCCCACGCCGTCGAGCAGGAGGTCCCGCTCGCGGCGCAGGTACGTCATGGTGTTCTCGGCGAACCGCTCGATCTCGGCGGACAGGCCCTCGCGGGCGGCCGCCTGGTCCGCGGCCACCGTCTGCGGCGTCTGGTAGGTGCCCTTGGCCACCATCTCGCCGTCGACGTAGATCTCGTTGCCGACGATCTGGACGTCGGCCCGCTCGTCGAGCGCCATGATCGCCGGGCCGAGGCCGTCCACCAGGACGATCCCGGCCTCGATCAGGATGTTCGGGCCCGTGTTGGGGTAGCGGCCGGAGGTCGACGGCGCCGCGTTCAGCACCGCGACGGGCGCCGCCGAGACCAGGGCGTCCGCTGCCACACGGTCGATGTCCACGTGGTCGATCACGGCGACGTCACCGTTGTTCAGCCGGGACGTGAGCTCCTTGGTGCGAGCTCCGATCCGGGCAGGCCCGTGCACCGTGGCCTGCGTAGTCGCCAGGGACTGCGCCGCGGCGCTCTTCGCTGCGCTCTTCTCGGCGCGCTTCTCGGGTCGGGAGATCAGCTTCATCCGCTCTATCGTCCCACGACCGAGGACTCCAGGAGCTCCAGCGCGTGGGTACGCGCCGTCTCCGAGTCGTCCTGGCCGGACAGCATGCGCGCCAGCTCACGGACCCGCGCGTCGGCGGTGACCTCGCGGACGCCCGTAACCGTGATCATTCCGTCATCTTCACCCTGTGCGCCGGCCTCTCCGTCGGAGCTCTTGGTGACCACGAGGTGCGCGTCCGCGAAGGCCGCGACCTGCGCCAGGTGGGTCACCACGACCACCTGGGTGCTGCGGCCGAGCTGCGCCAGACGGCGACCCACCTCGACGGCGGCCCGGCCGCCGACGCCGGCGTCGACCTCGTCGAACACGAAGGTGCTGCGCGGGGTGTCGGCGGTGCGCGCCGCCGCCGCGCCGCCGGACGTCGCCAGCGCGACCTCGAGCGCGAGCATGACGCGCGAGAGCTCACCGCCGGACGCGCCCTTGCCGAGCGGCCGCTCCGGCGCGCCCGGGTGCGGCACGAGCAGGAAGGTGACCTGGTCCGCGCCGAACGGTCCGGGCTGGTCGAGCGGTTCCACCTGGACCACGAGGTGGGCGCCGCCCATCGCCAGGCCGTGCAGCTCGTTGGTCACCGCCTCGGCGAGCTGGGACGCACCGCGGGTGCGCTCCGCCGTGAGGATCTCGGAGAGCCTGGCGAGCTCGCCGTCCAGCTCGGTCACACGGTCGCGCATCGAGACGAGGCGGTCGCCGCCGTCGTCCAGGTCGAGCAGGCGCAGGCCGGCGTCGCTCGCCCACTGCAGCACGTCGTCGATCGTCTCGCCGTAGGAGCGCGTCAGGGCGTTCAGCTCGGCCATCCGGTTGTGCGCCGTCTCCAGCCCGGCCGGGTCCGCCTGCAGGTCGTCGACGTACGCGGCGACGTCGGTCGCGACGTCGGACAGCAGGTAGCCCACCTCCGCGAACCGCGTGGCGAGCACGCCGAGCGCCGCGTCCGAGTGGGCGGCGGTGTCCAGGGCGCGCCGCGCCCGCTCCACGAGCGCTATCGCGTTCTCGCGCGCGCCGTCGGCGTCCTCTCCCGCTACCGCCTCGTGCGCCTCGGTCGCGGCGGTGCGCAGGGCCTCGGCGTTGGACAGGCGCTCGATCAGTGCCTGCAGCTCGGCGTCCTCGCCCGTCACCGGGTCGACCCGCTCGATCTCCTCCAGGCCGATCCGCAGCAGCTCGACCTCGCGCGCCCGCTCGGCGCCGCGCGCCTCGAGGTCGGCGATCTCGGCGAGCAGCCCGCCGCGTTCGGTCCATGCGGTGCGGTACGAGGCCAGCACGCGCTGGTGGGCCGGGCCGACGAACGTGTCCAGGGCGTCGCGCTGCTTGGCCGACGTGCGCAGCCGCAGCTGGTCCGACTGGCCGTGCACCGTGAACAGGTCCTCGGCGATCTCCGCGAGGACACCCTGCGGTACGGCACGCCCGCCCAGGTGGGCCCGCGACCGGCCGTCGGCGATGGTGCGCAGGATGACGACGGTCCCGTCGTCCTCCACCTCGCCGCCCGCCTCGTCGACCCGGCTCAGCACCGCGTCCCGGCCGGAGACGCGCACGCGGCCCTCGACAGCCGCCGACGACGCCCCCGGACGCACCGACTGCGGGTCCGCCTTGGCGCCCATGAGCAGGTTGAGACCCGTGAGCACCATCGTCTTGCCCGCACCCGTCTCACCCGTGATGACGGTCAGGCCGTCGGACAGGGGTACCCGGGCCGAGCGGATGACGCCCAGGTTCTCGATAGCGATCTCCTCGAGCACCGGACTCCTTAATTCTCTGGTGGTATCTCTGGTGGTATCTCTGCTGTGTTGTCGGCCGGGTCCTTGATGTCGGCTGGGTCAGAAGGTACATCCTGCGCCTCGGTGTGACCTGACCCGACACGGTCCCGCCACCCCGACACGGGCAGACTGAACTTCGACACGAGACGGTCCGCGAACGGCGCGTTGGACAGCCGTGCGAGCCGCACCGTACCGCCCTGCCGCACGACGACGCGAGACCCGCGGGGCAGCCGGATCTCCCGCCGGCCGTCGCAGGTCAGCACTCCTTCGACCGTCGACTGGGGCAGCACGTCGACCGTGTACCGCGACCGCGGGCCGATCACCAGCGGCCGCGCGAACAGGGCGTGCGCCGACAGCGGCACCATGAGCACGGCGTCGACGTCGGGCCAGATCACCGGGCCGCCGCCCGAGAAGGCGTGGGCCGTGGAGCCCGTGGCCGTGGCCATGATCACGCCGTCGCAGCCGAACGAGAGCAGCGGGCGACCGTCCACTCCGATCGCGACCTCGAGCATGCGGTCGCGCGTGGCCTTCTCGACCGTCGCCTCGTTCAGCGCCCAGCCGACCACCGGCTCCGCCGTGCCGGGCAGGTGCACCGTGACCTCGACGGTCGCACGCTCCTCGACCTCGTAGTCGCGGGCCGCGAGCCGCTGGACGGCGGCGCGCAGGTCCTCCCGCTCCGACTCGGCGAGGAAGCCCACGTGCCCCAGGTTCACGCCGAGCAGGGGCACGTCGGTGCCCCGGGTCAGCTCCGCCGCACGCAGGATGGTGCCGTCGCCCCCGAGCACCATCACCGCCTCGGACCGGTGCACACCCTCACGGACCCGGTTCGCGGCCATGTGGTCGCCGAACTCCTCCGCGAGCGCGTCGTCGTGCAGGGTCGCCTCGAAGCCCGCCGCCTTCAGCTCACGCAGGGCCTCGGCCAGCGCCGCGACCGCCCGAGGGCGGCCGCCATGGGTCACGATCAGGACGCGCCTGGTCACGGCTGCCGCTCCTTCTGCTCGTCCGTCTGCTGCTCGCCCGCCTGCTGGTCGTCGCGCTGCCGCTCCCGGACGACGACGGCCGGCGGCACGGGCGGCGGGCCCGCCACCGCACCCGGCCCGCTCGGCGCCCCCGCCGCGGGGTCCCAGGCGACGGCCTGTGCCACGGCCTCGTCGATCGCACCGACGCTCCCGGCAGGCCCCGTCGGCACGAGCCAGAGGAAGAACTCACGGTTGCCGTTCGGGCCCGGCAACGAGCTCGGCACCACCGCGCGAACCCGCAGGCCCGCCTCCTCGGCGGCACGGGCGACCGACTCCACTGCGTCACGATGCAGAGCCGGGTCGCGCACGACCCCGCCCGAGCCGAGCCGCTCCCGGCCTACCTCGAACTGCGGCTTGACGAGCAGCAGCGCGTGCGTGTCCGGGCCCGCTACCCGGGCCACGGCGGGCAGGACCTTCCGCAACGAGATGAAGGAGAGGTCCGCGACGACGACGTCCGGTACCCGCTCGAGGTCTCCCGGCGTCAGGTCGCGCGCGTTGAACCCCTCCACGACCGTGACGCGCGAGTCCTCCCGCAGCTGGGGCACGATCTGGTCGTGACCGACGTCGATGGCGACGACGTGCCCCGCGCCACGCCGCAGGAGCACGTCGGTGAAGCCGCCGGTCGACGCGCCGAGGTCGACGCACCAGGCACCGCTGACCACCAAACCTGCCGCGAGGGCGTCCAGCGCGTCGAGCGCCCCGGCGAGCTTGAGCCCCGCACGGGAGGCGTACTCGTACTCCGTGTACTCCCCGCCCGACACCTCTATCGTCTCGTCGGCAGCGACCGGCGCCGACGGCTTGGCGACCACACGGCCGCCTGCCACCACCCGGCCGGCCGCTATCAGCTCGGCCGCGTGCTTGCGCGACCGCGCCAGGCCACGCCGCACCAGCTCGGCGTCGACACGACCCTGACCCGTACCTGTCGTCATGGTCACAGGGCGGCGTCACCGCTCAGGTGGGCCCGCAACGCGTCGTGCACTGCCTCGAACCGGGCGACGTGCTCCGCCGGCGGCAGGTCGTCGAGCCCGTCGAGCGCGTCGAGCACGCTCGGGACACCCGCGTCGGGGTCGGCCGGGCCACTCGAAAGTTCCTCGGTCTCGTAGAACTGGTCCATCCTGCGTCAACGCTCCACTGTGCTCGTCCGTGCCCGTCGGGCTGTCGCCCGCTTGTCCTGAGCTGTCTGCCGTCTGCCTGCACACGGTACCCGCCGCCCCTGACAGGGCCCGGGAGAAACGGTCCCGATTCCGCCGAGAGCAACCATCCTCCGGTCATGCGCAGACTCCGTCGCACCCCGGTTCCGTGAACCAGCGTGCGACAGAGTCTGCGGTCGACCCGGCTCAGGCCACCAGCTCGGGCACCGTCGCCGGGTCCAGGTCGTCGCCCGCGTCGACCGCGGCCCACGCGGCGGCGCACGCGGCGCGCACCAGGTCGATCCCCGACCCGTCGAGCCGCAGCCCGCCGTCGGCCACCTGCGCCGACGCGCCCCCGCACACGTACCAGCCGTCCGTGAGGACCGGCGCCGGGTGCGGTTCGAGCAGCGCGCGCAGGTCGGCCCCGAGGAACGACGGGCGCTCACCCGGAACGGCAAGCACCGCGTCGCGCGCCGTCGAGACGCCCGTCAGCACGTGCAGCCCCGGGTACCCGCCACCGCGCGCACCACCGAGGTCGGTGTCGAGCCGGTCGCCGATCACGAGCGGCCGGCTCGCCTCGGCCCGCTCGACCGCAAGGCGGTACATGGTCGGCGAAGGTTTGCCGGCACTGTCCGGCGTCACACCCGTCGCCGACACCACGGCACCCACCAGGGCACCGTTCCCCGGCGCGAAACCACGCGCCGTCGGGAGCGACAGGTCCAGGTTGCTCGCCACGTGCCACGCACCGGCACCCACCGCGTAGGCGGCCTCGGCAAGCTCCGCCCAGCCCACCTCCGGCGAGTACCCCTGCGCGACGGCGTCCGGCTTGTCGTCCGCCGAACCCACCACCGTGAAGCCCGCCGACCGCACCGCGGTCACCAGGCCCTTCCCGCCGACTACCAGCACCTTCGCGCCCGGGTCGAGCCTGGTGGTGAGCAGCGCGGCACACGCCTGCGCCGCCGTCATCACCTCGTCCGGATCCGTCGGGATGTCCAGACCCGTGAGCTGCCCGGCGACATCCTCCGGCTCACGCGACGCGTTGTTCGTCACGAACAGCAGGCGCATCCCGCCCGAACGCGCGGCGGCGAGGCTCGCCGCCGCGTGCTCGATCGGCAGGTGCCCCTTGTACGCCACGCCGTCCAGGTCGACGAGCGCAAGGTCGTACGCAGCGGCGAGCGGGGTCGCGCTCGCCAGCAGGCCGGCGCTCGCGGTCACGCCTTCTCCTGCCCGACGTCGGACCGGTCGCCCTCGGCGTCCGGCTCACCCTCGGTGTCGCTCACCTCGGGTGCGGGAGCCGCGTCGTCGTTGGCCGGGCGGTCGTCCGTCGAGTCGCCGGTCTCTTCGGCCTGCTCCTCCGCGGACTCCTCGTCCGACTCAGGATCGCTCGGCTCGTCGACGGCGTCCGCCTCGGGCTCGTCCAGATCCTCTTCGGGCTTGTCCTCGGGCTCCTCGTCGGACTCGTCCTCGTCCGCTTCGGGCTCGTCGGGTGAGTCGGCGGAGTCGGCCGAGTCGGCAGAGTCAGCAGAGTCAGCCGAGTCGCCTGAGTCTGCGGAGTCGCCTGAGTCCGCCGAATCCGAGGAGTCCGCCGAGTCCGCGGACTCGTCGTCCGAATCCTCGTCCTCGTCCTCCGGCTCTGCAGCGTCCTCGTCGTCCTCGTCGTCAGGCTCATCGCCCTCGTCGTCCGACGTGTCCTCTGCGAACTCCTCCGGATGCTCGGCCGCGTACTCCTCCTCGGCGAGCGCCGCGTCCTCCTCGACGTCGAACACCATGATGTCCTCGTCGAACGCCTCGGCGCCAATGGCCCGCTCGAGCGCCTTGCTGTCCACGGTCTTCAGCAGCGCCACCGCCTCGTCGACGCGGCCGGCGGCCTCGAGTGCCAGGGCGCGTGCCTGCACGACCCGGAGCCCTGAGTCGCCCTTGGCGTCCTCCGGGTCGATCTTGTCGAGCACCGCCAGCGCGGCGTCGTGCTCACCCAGGTCGGACCGTGCGCCGCTCGCGACGATCGCGAGCTCCACGCGACCCATCGCGTCGAGCGAGGCTGCCTCCTCCGACGCTGCCAGGGCGAGGGCACGCTCCGGACGGCCGAGCCCGCGTTCGGCGTCGGCCATGATCGGCAGGTGCTCCGACGAGCCGTTCAGCCGGCGGACGGTGCGCAGCTCGCGCAGCGCCTCCGCGTACCGGTTGGTGTGGTACGCCGCCAGGCCCGCGGCCTCGCGCACGATGTCGATCCGGCCGGCACCACGCAGCGCCGCCTGGGCGTGCTCGTAGGCACGCTCGGGGTCGATGTCGATCAGCCGTCCGGCCATCAGCAGGTGCAGACCGACGTACTCGGCGTGGTCCTTGCTCAGCCCGCGCAGGCGCGAACGCACCTCGCGGTCGAGCTGGCTGAACTCGACGCCTTCGGCGATCTCCGGCTCCGGAGGCCGCGGGGCTCGCTCCTCGCGCTCCTCCCGGACGGCCGTGCGCGGACGGTCGTCGCGGTCGTTGGACGGACGGTGCGGACGGTCGGTGCCACGGTCGTCACGTCGCGCGGGACGGTCGCCGTCCTTCGCGCGGAACGGACGAGCGGCCCGGTCGTCGCGACCGCGGCTGTCGCGGGCGCCCCTGTCGTCGCGGTCGCCGAACGAGCGACGCGGACGGTCGTCGTCACGGCGTGCCGGACGGTCGGTGCCCCGGTCGTCACGGCGGACCGGACGGTCGCCGTCGGTGCGGCGGGGTCGGTCGTCGCGGCGCGGGCGCTCGTCCTCCCGGCGGGCGGGACGGCTGGCGCCGCGGTCCTCGAAGCTGCGGCGCGGGCGCTCGTCACGGTCGCCGAAGGAAGGACGAGCCGGACGGTCCGTACCGCGGTCGTCGCGGCGCGGACGATCGGTACCCCGGTCCTCGAACGAACGGCGAGGACGGTCGTCGTCACGACGTGCCGGACGCTCGTCGTCCCGACGCACGGGGCGGCTGCCCCCACGGTCCTCGAAGCTGCGGCGCGGACGGTCGTCGCGGTCGCCGAAGGAAGGACGGGCCGGACGGTCGTTGTCGCGACGGACCGGACGGTCCGTGCCACGGTCGTCACGGCGCGGACGGTCAGTCCCCCGGTCGTCGAACGAACGGCGTGCCGGACGCTCGTCGTCCCGACGCACGGGACGGCCGGCGCCGCGGTCCTCGAAGCTGCGGCGCGGGCGCTCGTCACGGTCCCCGAAGGAACGGCGCGGCCCGTCGTCGCGGCGCGCGGGGCGGTCGTCCTCCCGGCGCAGCGGGCGGTCGTGCTCACGACGCACGGGCCGCTCGCCGTCGCGGCGTACCGGACGGTCGCCGCCACGGTTGTCACCGCGGCCGTCCCGGTCCTCGAAGGAGCGGCGCGGACGGTCGCCGTCGTTCCCGCGGTACGGGGGGCGGGCGCCACGGTCGTCGCGGCCGCCACGGTTGTCCCGGTCGCCGTAGGACCGGCGGGGACGGTCGTCATCGCTGCGCCGAGGCGCGCGGTCGCCGGCCCCCCGGTCGTCCTGCCGGGGACGGTCGGTGCCGCGGTCGTCGCGGCGGGGACGGTCGGTACCCCGGTCCTCGTACGGCCGGCGCGGGCGGTCGGCGCCGCGGTCGTCGCGGCGAGGGCCGTCACTGCCACGAGGGCCGTCGAACCGGCGGCCCCGGTCACCACCGCGCTCTCCGCCGCGGTCGTCGCGACGCGGCCCCCGGCCTTCGTTGCGACTGCCGCCTGTGCGCTCGCCACGGCGGTCGCCCTCGCGGTCGTTCCCCTGGTCACGGGGCGTTTCGTTCACGGTGTTCCCTTCGATGACAGATGCTCGCTCATTCTCCCATGCGAGCGGCCGTCTCCCGGGGTCGAACTGCTGTGACGTGCGCGGCCGACGTCGTCCGACGTGCTGTCACACCCGCGCCGGGACCACCTCCGGGTTGTACGCGTCGGTCTTTCGCAGCATCCAGGTCGCCGCCAGGACCAGAGCCGCGACCACCGCGAGCAGGACCATCAGCCCCAGGTTGAACCCGAAACCGAAGATCCACAGGTATCCGATGCCACCTGTCGCGAGGCAGTAGTACGTCATCGGCAGGATCGTCTTGCGGATCAGGTCGCCCTCGCGCCCGAGCAGGCCGACCGTCGCCGCCGCGGCGACCACGTTGTGCACCGCCACCATGTTGCCCGCGGCACCGCCGACCGCCTGCAGCGCGGCCACGGTCTCGGGCGACGCCGCACCGATGCCGATCCCGGTGTTGAACTGGAAGAGGGCGAACATCATGTTTGACACGGTGTTCGATCCGGCGACGAACGCGCCGAGCGCGCCGATGAACGGCGAGACGATGGGCCAGCCCTGACCGGCGAGGTCGGCGGCCGCCTGGGCGAGCGTGATCGGCATCGAGTCGAGCCCCGCGGCGTTGAAGTCGGGCCCGGAGTTGATGAAGATCCGCACCAGCGGCACCGCGCACAACAGCGCGAACGCCGCCCCGCCGAGCTGTCCGCCGGCGACCTTCCACGACGCCTTGATCTGCTCGCCCTTCATGCCGTGCAGCACGTAGGTGACGAGGCACGCGAGCAGGAAGATCGCGCCCGGCGAGTACAGGAGCTCCAGGTTCTGGCTGATGCCGGTGCCGAAGATGTTCGCCACCTCGAGCGCCGCCGGGCCCATGAGGAAGTCCTTGATCACCGGGACGTTCCGGGTGAGCAGCAGCAGCGCCGCGACGATGACGTACGGCGACCAGGCCCGGACCATCGACATGTTGCGGGTGAGCGCGTCCGCCTCCCTGGTGGGGTCCACCGTGCCCATCCAGCGGTCGCTCCAGCGCTCGCGCGGCGGGAAGTCCCACACGTCCTTGGGCATGAGGAAGCCCTTCGAGGACGTGAACATCACGAGCACCAGCCCGAGGAATCCGCCGAGCATCGACGGGAACTCCGGCCCGAGCACGTACGCCACGGTCACGTACGGCACGATCATCGCGAGCGCCGCGTAGACCGCGAACGGCGCCACGGCCAGCCCCGAGCGGAACGACCGCTTCTCGCCGTAGAACCCGCACATCAGGGTGACCAGGATGAGCGGCACCAGGATGCCCACTATCGCGTGGATGGTCGCCACCTGGGTGGCGGTGTGCGCGATGAAGCCGAGCTGGTCCAGCCCCAGTGCGTCGGCCCGCGCCTGCACCTCGGGCGCCAGCGCGCCGGAGGTGTCCGCCAGGCCCGTCCCGAGCCCGGTCAGCATCGGCGTGCCGACGGCGCCGAAGCTCACCGGGGTGGACTGGATGATGAGCCCGGCCATAACGGCGGCCGCGGCGGGGAAGCCCAGAGCCAGCAGCAGCGGGGCGACGACGGCGGCGGGCGTGCCGAACCCGGCGGCGCCCTCGATGAACGACCCGAACAGCCAGGCGATGATGATCACCTGGACCCGTCGGTCGGGGCTGATCGTGGTGAAGCCGGCGCGGATCGTCTGCAGGGCGCCGCTCTTGATGAGGGTCTCGAGCATGAGCAGCGCGCCGAAGATGATCCAGAGCAGCCCGACGGCGATCAGCAGCCCCTGCACGATCGACGCGCTGACCGCGACCAGCGACATCTTCCACGCGAACAGGGCGACGACCACCACCACCGCGAGGCCGACGGGCATCGCCGTCCGCGCCGGCCAGCGGAAGCCGAGCAGCAGCGTTCCTACGACGAGGATCGGGAGGAGGGCGAGCAGGGCGAGGACGCCGAGGTTGTCCATGGTGACTCCAGTCCGGCCGCGCTGCCGGGTAGGGTTCGCTGGAACTTTCGCATGCCGGAACTATCAGTCCGTTTGCCGACAAACGTAGCAGTTACCCCGGGCAAGCGGGAGTACCTGTTTCACCCCCGCAATCACCCGCGCAACTCACTCGCGCAACTCACTCGCGCAAAGCTTGAGGCGGCAGCCCCCGCAGCGACGCGTCCAGCACCAGAACCATATGCGCCGTCGGCATCTCACGCCCCTGGCGGGCCAGTGCATCCGTGATCTGGAGCAGGCAGCCGGGATTGGACGTGACCAGGAGCTGCGCACCGGTCGCCGCGACGTTCGCGGCCTTCCGGTCCCCCAGCTCCCGCGCGGGCTCCGGATTCGTCAGGTTGTAGATGCCCGCCGACCCGCAACACATGTCCCCCTCGGCGATCTCCTTGACCACGAGGCCGGGAATCGTCGCGAGCACCGCGCGTGGCTGCGCCTTCACGCCCTGGGCGTGCCGCAGGTGGCACGCGTCGTGGTACGCCACGGTCATCGGCAGCGGATGCCGCGGCGCCACGGGCTCGAGCTCCGCCAGCACCTCCGAGATGTCGCGGGTCCTCGCCGCGAACTCCGCCGCCCGCTCCGCGTACTCGGGATCGTCCGCCAGCAGGTGCGCGTAGTCCTTCATGGTGGAGCCGCACCCCGCGGAGTTCGCCACTATCCGCTCCACGCCTGCCGCCGAGAAGGTGTCGATGAGCGCCCGCGCGTAGCCGAGCCCCTCCGCCTCACGGCCGGCGTGCACGGACAGCGCGCCGCAGCACCCCTGGTCCGGCGGCACGACGACCTCGCAGCCCTCCGCCGCCAGCACCCGCGCCGTCGCGGCGTTCACCCCGGGATAGAACTCGCGCTGCACACAGCCCAGCAGCATCCCGACGGTCATCCGCTTCGCGCCGACGGCGGGCACCAGCGCGGGCACCGGGATCCGCGGACCGACGGGCGGCGCGATGGCCTCCATGGTCGCCAGCGTCGGGGACACGCGCGCGAGCACCGGCCGCACCAGTCGCGACAGGCCCGAGCGCTGGTAGAGCGCGAGGAGCGGCCGAATCAGGCGGAGCCGCTCCGGCCGGGGGAACAGCGCGAAGATCGCCGACCGCAGCAGCCGCTGCCCACGCGACCGGTGCTCGGCACCGCGGCGCTCGACCTGCTGCCGGGTCGCCTCGACCAGCTTGTCGTACTGCACGCCCGACGGGCAGGCGGTCACGCACGCCATGCAGCCGAGACAGGCGTCGACGTGCTGCACCAGCGACGACGACATCGGCTCACCCTCGAGCCCCTCCTTCATCAGGTAGATCCGGCCGCGCGGCGAGTCCATCTCCTCGCCCCACAGCGAGTACGTCGGACAGGCCGGCAGGCAGAACCCGCAGTGCACGCAGTCGTCCACCAGCTCACGAGCCGGCGGATGATGCTCGTCGAAGGCCCCCTCCCCGCCCAACGAGCCGAGCAGGTCCGGCTTCGCGTCTGTCATCAGATACCTCCCACGAATCGGCCTGGCGCGAGGTTGCGCCCCGGATCGAGCTGCTGCTTGATCGCGCGCATGAGGTCGAGCCCGCCCACCGGCCCCCACACGTCGAGCTCCGCACGCACCTCGGGCGACGCCCGCAGCACGGTCACGGTCCCGTCGCGCGGATCGGTCACGACACCCCGCAGGTGCCCGACGGCGGACGCCGTGGCCTCCGGCGTCCCCGTCACCATCGCGTGCAGCACCCCGGCGGCGCTCCCCCGCAGTGCCACGCCGATGCCGTACCGCTGCTCGGCGTCCCGGGCCGCCGCCAGCAGGCGGGCCACGCCGACAAGGGTCGCGGTCGCCTTGGCATAGGTGCCGGTCGAGCTCTCGCCGCCGGTCGAGCTCCCACCGCTGGTCGAGCTCCCACCGCTGGTCGAGCCTGTCGAGACCCCCGGCAACGCCGCCCACCACCGAGGCGCCTCGACCTGCACCCGCCCGCCCAACACCTCGGCGACAGCCGCGGCCCGCTGCCCCACAGCGCTCCCCGTGCCCTCGATCAGCACCGCCACCTCGGCGACGTCGCTCCCCGCCGGCCGGTCGATCTCCACCGCGGCCGGAGCGAGCTGCGAGGTGACGACCTCCCGAGCCCGCGCGGCGACGTCGGCCAGCGAGCCGGCGGCCACGACGTACGCCCGGTCGGGCCGGGCCGGGTGCAGCCGGAACGCGGCCCGCACCACGACGCCCAGCGTGCCGTACGCGCCGGTCAGCAGCTTGGCCAGGTCGTACCCGGCGACGTTCTTGACCACCTTGCCGCCCGACGAGGCGATGGTGCCGTCGGCAAGCACGACGGTGGCCCCGAGCACCAGGTCGCGGATCCCGCCCCGCTGCAGGCGCCGCGGCCAGGACCGTCTCCGACAGCTCCGCCACCGGCAGCCCCGCCTCGGCGACGACCACGAGGTCGCCCGCGCCGTGCTCCACCAGCCGGTCCAGACCCGTGGTGTCCAGGATCAGGTCCACCCGCTCGGGCGGCGCGCCCCAGTCCAGGGCGGTCGCTGCCCCGCGAGCGACCGTCACCAGGCCCTGAGCGGTCGCCTCGCGCAGCACCGCGGCCACCCCGTCGGCCGACGTCGGCCGGGCCACCGCGACCGCGGGCACACCGTCAACGACATCCGCCGGACCCGCCTCCTCGACCTGGCCACCGTCCTGCTTCAGCGCGTCCTCGAGCCGCTGCAGGTCCGCCATCAAAAGACCTCCGCCACGCCGGACTCCGCGAGCGGGTGCGCACCCTGCCGCCGGCCGGGCTGGTCCCCGCACAGCCGCGGCGTCGGGAAGACCTTGCCGGGGTTGGCGATGTTGTCCGGGTCGAACGCGCACCGCACGGCCTGCATCGTGTCGAGGTCGTCGGCTGTGAACATGCGCGGCATGTGACTCGCCTTGTCCGCACCCACACCGTGCTCGCCGGTGATGGAGCCGCCATGCTCCAGGCACAGGTCGAGGATCCCGCCGGCCACGGCCTCTGCCCGCTCGACCGCGCCCTCCACCGAACCGTCGAACAGCACGAGGGGGTGCAGGTTGCCGTCGCCCGCGTGGAACACGTTCGCCACCCGCACGTCGGCCGCCTCGCAGAGAGCCGCGATCTCGCGCAGCACCAACGGGAGAGCGGTCCGCGGGATCACGCCGTCCTGGACTATGTAGTCCGGGCTGATCCGGCCCACCGCGGCGAACGCGGACTTACGGCCCTTCCAGATCAGGGCCCGCTCGTCGTCGTCGGCCGCGACCCGCACCTCGAACGCCCCCGCTTCCTCGCACAGGCGCACCACGTCGTCGAACTCCCCCGCCACGTCGGACGACGGCCCGTCCAGCTCGACCACGAGCACCGCGCCCGCGCCGGCCGGGTAGTTGCAGTGCACCGCCGCCTCAGCGGCCTCGATCGCGAGGGCGTCCATCATCTCGATGGCGGCGGGGATCACCCCGGCGGCGATGATCGCCGAGGTCGCGGCCCCGGCGTCGTCCATGGAGCGGAAGGCCGCCAGCAGGGTCCGCACCTCCTGCGGCAGCCGGGTCAGGCGCACGGTGGCCGAGGTGACGATGCCGAGCGTGCCCTCGCTGCCCACCAGCGCGCCGAGCAGGTCGTACCCGGGCGGGTCCGGCGCCTTGCCGCCGATCTCCACCTGTTCCCCGGCGGGCGTCACCAGGTCCAGGCCCGTGACGTGGTTCGTGGTGAAGCCGTACTTGAGGCAGTGCGCGCCGCCCGAGTTCTCGGCGATGTTCCCGCCGATCGAGCAGATGGACTGGCTGGAGGGGTCGGGCGCGAAGTAGTACCCGTCCGGACTGGTCGCGGCCGTGAGCTGGAGGTTGATCACCCCCGGGTCGACGACGGCCCGCTGGTTGCCGGCGTCGACCTCCCGGACGGTCCGCATCTGCGACATCACCACGAGCACACCCTCGGAGTGCGGCAGCGCCCCGCCCGACAGCCCCGTACCCGAGCCTCGCGCGACGAACGGCACCGAGTGCCGCGCGCACGCGCGCACCGCGGCGGCGACGTCGTCCGGCCCCTGGGCCAGGACGACCACGCCCGGGATCACCCGGTAGACCGCGAGCCCGTCGCACTCGTACGTACGACGCCGCTGCCGGTCCGTGATCACCCGCTCCTCGCCCAGCGCGTCGACAAGCTCGGCGATCACGACCTCAAGCCCCACGACAACGTCTCCAGACAAGGACAACCTCCAAGGTTGCGGCCACTACTGCTCCGTTGAGTGCTGGCTATCTGCCCTCCGGAGGCGGTCCGGAGGACGAATAGCCAGCACTCAACGGGTCGGTCAGGGCATTCGGGCGTATGCCGGGAGAGTCAGGAAGTCCGCGTAGTCGTCCGCCACCGCCACCTCGAGGAACGTCTGCTTCGCCTCCTCGTAGTCTGCCGCGTCGCCGGGCAGCTTGGCGATCTCTTCCTCGACGATCTGGTCGATCAGCTCGCGCGTGACCTGGTGACCGGTGTCGGCGAGCGTCACGTCGTTGTGCAGCCACTGCCACACCTGCGACCTGGAGATCTCCGCCGTGGCGGCGTCCTCCATGAGGTTGAAGATCGCGACGGCGCCGAGCCCGCCGAGCCATGCCTTGAGGTACTGGATCCCCACCGAGATGTTGCTCCGCAGACCGGCCTCGGTGATGTCCCCCGGGGTGCTCGCGACGTCGAGCAGCTGCGCCGCGGTGACCTGGACCTCCTCGCGGGTGCGGTCGATCTGGTTCGGCCTGTCGCCCAGCACCGAGGTGAAGACCTCCTTGCAGAGCTCCACCATGCCGGGGTGCGCCACCCAGGACCCGTCGAACCCGTCGTTCGCCTCACGGGTCTTGTCGTCGCGAACCTTGGCGAACGCGGCCTCGTTGACCGCCTCGTCGCGGCTCGGGATGAACGCGGCCATGCCGCCGATCGCGTGCGCGCCGCGCGTATGGCAGGTCTTGACGAGCAGCTCGGTGTAGGCCCGCATGAACGGCACGGTCATGGTGACGGCGTTGCGGTCGGGCAGCATGAACTCCGTGCCGCGGGTCCGGAACGACTTGATGACCGAGAACATGAAGTCCCAGCGGCCGGCGTTCAGGCCGGAGCTGTGCTCCCGGAGCTCGTAGAGGATCTCCTCCATCTCGAAGGCTGCGGGATACGTCTCGATGAGCACCGTAGCGCGGATCGTGCCCTGCGGGATCCCGAGGAAGTCCTGGGCCAGCACGAACGCGTCGTTCCAGAGCCGCGCCTCCAGGTGCGACTCCATCTTGGGCAGGTAGAAGTACGGGCCCTGGCCCTTCTCGATCTGCCGCAGGCCGGCGGTCGCGAGGTACAGCGCGAAGTCCACCAGGCTGCCCGAGACGGGCCGGCCGTCGACGAGGATGTGCTTCTCCGGCAGGTGCCAGCCGCGCGGGCGCACGATGATCGTGGCCAGCTCGTCGTCCGGCTTCAGCGCGTACTGCTTGCCGTTCTCGCCGGTGAAGTCGATGGTGCGGTTGATGGCGTCGAGCAGGTTCAGCTGCCCGCCGACCACCGCGCTCCACTGCGGGGTGTTGGCGTCCTCGTGGTCCGCGAGCCACGCCTTCGCGCCGGAGTTCAGCGCGTTGATGGTCATCTTGCGGTCCGTGGGGCCGGTGATCTCACACCTGCGGTCCTCGATCCCGGGCGCCGGCGGGGCGACGCGCCAGGTCGGGTCCTCGCGGATGTGCCGCGTCTCCGGGAGAAAGTCCAGCGTGCCGCCCGCCGCAAGGTCCGCGACCCGCCTCGCCCGGGCTTCGAGCAGCTCGAGCCGCCGGTCGTCCAGCGCCCGGTGCAGGACGGCGATCAGCTCCAGCGCGCGGGGTGTGAGCACCTCCTCCGCGCGGGGTGCGATGTCGCCGGTGATCATGAGGCCGTCTGGAGTGTCCACGTGTCTTCCCTCGGTCGAGTGGTTGATGTCGCCTCGCAAGTTCCACGATGCGGAAACCAAATACTTCCTAGTGAAAACCCTAGGTGCCCGACGGCGAGGGGTCAACGCGTGCTCAGTCGCCGGCGAGTTCCGCCCCGATGTCGCGCGCGACCTCGTGCAGCACCGGCACCGCCCGGTCGCCGAACTCGAAAGACACCCGAGCAGCAGGGCCGGACACCGACAGTGCAGTAGGCACGGGCGCCCCAGGGACGACGACGGCGAAGCAGCGGACGCCGATCTCCTGCTCACCGTCGTCGACGGCGTAGCCACGCTCGCGCGCCTCCGCCGTCGCGGCCAGGAGCGCGTCGATGTCGGTGAGGGTCCGGTCAGTGGCCGGGGCAAGACCCGCGCGCGCCACGATGTCGCGCACTGCCGCATCGGGCAGCTCGCCCAGCAGCGCCTTGCCGACGCCGGTGCTGTGCAGGTGCACACGCCGCCCCACCTCGGTGAACATCCGCATGGAGTGCGACGACGCCGCCTGGGCGACGTACACGGCCATCTCGCCGTCGAGCATGGCGAGGTTTGCCGTCTCACCGAGCTCCCGAGCGACTCGTGCCAGATGACGCCGCGCGCCCGCCCCGAGCTGACGGCCGGCCGACTCGCCGAGGCGAATCATGCGCGCTCCGAGCGCATAGCGCCGTGAGGGAAGCCGCCGAGCATAACCGCGGGCCACGAGGGTGCGCATCAACCGGTGGATGGTCGGCAGGGGCAGCCCCGACTGTTCCGAGAGCTCGCTCAGGCCGGCATCACCGCCGACCTCCGCCAGAATCTCGAGCAGGTCGAGCGCTCGCTCTACCGACTGCACGCCAGACTCTGCCACGTCACCCTCCGATCGGAACGCCGGAGCTACCGGCTCACGGAAGCAGCATTCCATAGCGCGGAACGAGGGGTCAGCCGTACGCCGGCTGAAGTCGTTGTGGGTGTGCGTCGTTGTGGGTGTGCGTCGTTGTGGGTGTGGGGAGTGTTCTGGGAATGCAGGAAGGGGGTGGAGCCCCGCACAACCCTCACGGGTCATGCTGGCTCCACCCCCTTGCTGGGAATGGTTGTCCGGCGGCGTCCTACTCTCCCACCCCGTCTCCAGGGCAGTACCATCGGCGCTGTAGGGCTAAGCTTCCGGGTTCGGAATGGGACCGGGCGTTTCCCCCACGCTAAGACCACCGTAACACTATCGAGAAGGCAAAACCCGTCTCCGCCACCCCTGACCAACCCACATAAAGAGGGCGGTCGGGTGACAGGGGGTTTGGTGCCCGTGACTCGGGAACCGCATAGTGGACGCGAAACAAAACCTTGAGCATTATTAACAGTAATGATGTGTTGTGAAGTTATCGGCAGTTAGTACCGGTCAGCTCCGACAGTCTTTAGTCCTGTCTTCCACATCCGGCCTATCAACCCAGTGGTCTGCTGGGTGCCTCTCACACCACAAGGGTGTATGGAAACCTCATCTCGAAGCAGGCTTCCCGCTTAGATGCTTTCAGCGGTTATCCCTTCCGAACGTAGCCAACCAGCCATGCTCCTGGCGGAACAACTGGCACACCAGAGGTTCGTCCGTCCCGGTCCTCTCGTACTAGGGACAGCCCTTCTCAAGTTTCCTGCGCGCGCAGCGGATAGGGACCGAACTGTCTCACGACGTTCTAAACCCAGCTCGCGTACCGCTTTAATGGGCGAACAGCCCAACCCTTGGGACCTACTCCAGCCCCAGGATGCGACGAGCCGACATCGAGGTGCCAAACCATGCCGTCGATATGGACTCTTGGGCAAGATCAGCCTGTTATCCCCGGGGTACCTTTTATCCGTTGAGCGACGGCGCTTCCACAAGCCACCGCCGGATCACTAGTTCCGACTTTCGTCCCTGCTCGACCTGTCGGTCTCACAGTCAAGCTCCCTTGTGCACTTGCACTCGATACCTGATTGCCAACCAGGCTGAGGGAACCTTTGAGCGCCTCCGTTACATTTTAGGAGGCAACCGCCCCAGTTAAACTACCCACCAGGCACTGTCCCTGATCCGGATTACGGACCGAGGTTAGACATCCGAAGCGATCAGAGTGGTATTTCAACAATGACTCCACCCGAGCTGGCGCCCTGGCTTCACAGTCTCCCACCTATCCTACACAAACCGCACCGAACACCAATACCAAGCTATAGTAAAGGTCCCGGGGTCTTTCCGTCCTGCTGCGCGTAACGAGCATCTTTACTCGTAGTGCAATTTCGCCGAGTTCGCGGTTGAGACAGCGGAGAAGTCGTTACGCCATTCGTGCAGGTCGGAACTTACCCGACAAGGAATTTCGCTACCTTAGGATGGTTATAGTTACCACCGCCGTTTACTGGGGCTTAAATTCTGAGCTTCGCCCAAAGGCTGACTCGTCCTCTTAACCTTCCAGCACCGGGCAGGCGTCAGTCCGTATACATCGTCTTGCGACTTCGCACGGACCTGTGTTTTTAGTAAACAGTCGCTTCTCCCTGGTCTCTGCGGCCCTCCCCGCGTCCCCCAGCAAGTGGGTTAACGGTTCAGGCCCCCCTTCTCCCGAAGTTACGGGGGCATTTTGCCGAGTTCCTTAACCACGATTCTCTCGATCGCCTTAGTATTCTCTACCTGACCACCTGAGTCGGTTTAGGGTACGGGCGGCTAGTCCCTCGCGTCGAGGCTTTTCTAGGCAGCATAGGATCACCAGATTCCCGCATACACGGTCTCTATCAGCTCTCACCCTATATGCCCCACGGATTTGCCTATGGGACGGGCTACGACCTTGGACATGGACAACCATCGCCACGCCTGGCTACCTTCCTGCGTCACCCCTGTTAACACGCTTACCTACTACCGGATCAGGTCCCACGCCTCGCCCACGATGACACCCGAAGGTGTCGGTGTAGGTCCGGGGTGGTTAGTATCACCGGGCTCGGTATGGGCGGTACTTCGCCGGTAGGAGAATATCAACTCCTTGTCCATCGACTACGCCTGTCGGCCTCGCCTTAGGTCCCGACTTACCCAGGGCGGATGAACCTGGCCCTGGAACCCTTGGTCATTCGGCGGACGGGATTCACACCCGTCATTCGCTACTCATGCCTGCATTCTCACTCGTGTAGGCTCCACCGCTGGATCACTCCGCGACTTCACTGCCCACACGACGCTCCCCTACCCACCCACACACCTGAACACACAGAACAAGTCTGGTGCTGGGCTAACGTGTGAGTGCCACGGCTTCGGTGGTGTGCTTGAGCCCCGCTACATTGTCGGCGCGGAATCACTTGACCAGTGAGCTATTACGCACTCTTTCAAGGGTGGCTGCTTCTAAGCCAACCTCCTGGTTGTCTGTGCAACTCCACATCCTTTCCCACTGAGCACACGCTTTGGGACCTTAGCCGATGATCTGGGCTGTTTCCCTCTCGACCACGGAGCTTATCCCCCGCAGTCTCACTGCCGCGCTTACGACTTACCGGCATTCGGAGTTTGGCTGACGTCAGTAACCTGGTGAGGCCCATTAGCCATCCAGTAGCTCTACCTCCGGTAAGAAACACGCGACGCTGCACCTAAATGCATTTCGGGGAGAACCAGCTATCACGAAGTTTGATTGGCCTTTCACCCCTAACCACAGGTCATCCCCCAGGTTTTCAACCCTGGTGGGTTCGGTCCTCCACGCCGTCTTACCGGCGCTTCAACCTGCCCATGGCTAGATCACTTCGCTTCGGGTCTAGACCCGGCGACTGAATCGCCCTATTCGGACTCGCTTTCGCTACGGATACCCCACACGGGTTAACCTCGCCACCGAGCACTAACTCGCAGGCTCATTCTTCAAAAGGCACGCCGTCACCCCTACCAAGGAGGCTCCGACGGATTGTAGGCACACGGTTTCAGGTACTATTTCACTCCCCTCCCGGGGTACTTTTCACCTTTCCCTCACGGTACTTGTCCGCTATCGGTCACTAGGTAGTATTTAGGCTTAGCAAGTGGTCTTGCCAGATTCACACGAGATTTCACGGGCCCCGTGCTACTTGGGATCCCCTCAACCAGGCCGCACCATTTCGTCTACGGGACTCCCACCCACTACGGTCCGGTATTCAACCCGGTTCGACTATGACACGACTTTCTTACTGGCTGAAGAACTGTCAGATTCTTCCAGAAGGTCCCACAACCCCGCACACGCAACGCCTGACAGCTTGACACGCATACGGTTTGGCCTCATCCGCTTTCGCTCGCCACTACTCACGGAATATCTCTTCCTGTCGGTACTGAGATGTTTCACTTCCCGACGTTCCCTCCACACGCCCTATACATTCAGGCGCGGGTAACCGAACATGACTTCGGCTGGGTTCCCCCATTCGGAGACCCTCGGATCACAGCTCGTCTGCCAACTCCCCGAGGATTATCGCAGGCTACAACGTCCTTCTTCGGCTCCTAGTGCCAAGGCATCCACCAATGTGCCCTTAAAAACTTCAGGCAACACTACAATCACAGAAACCAAGATGACCACAAAACAAGGAACCACAAACCCGAAAGCCTATGGCCCAACAGTTTCGCGATCGCAATCTTGGAAAATTTCAAAGATGCTCGCGTCCACTATGCAGTTCTCAAGCAACGGACGAACCCACCAGGCAAACCCGCACCACCACAACCGGCAAGCCGGCGGGTATGACACGAACCAGGTGACCCGTACTCGATCCAGAAACACACAACCTTGCTTGCCCACTCACAACACTTCATGAGGGACAAGGCCGGCCGGTTGTCTCAGGACCCAACAGTGTGCTTGGCGAACCCCCACCACCCAGAAGACCACGTTCCAACCCGTGCGTACCTCCCGAGGGAGACACCACCTGGCGTACTAGCAGTCAGCCCGGACAGGGCGACTCTTCGTCAATGTTCCACCCATGAGCAACCAACCCAGACGCGTACGGCCTGGGCCTGGCCTCTGCCACCAGCACCAACCCGAAGAGCCGGTCGGCGACCCCCACTATGTGGGGCCTGGTGGAGATGAGCTCCTTAGAAAGGAGGTGATCCAGCCGCACCTTCCGGTACGGCTACCTTGTTACGACTTAGTCCCAATCGCCAGTCCCACCTTCGACCACTCCCTCCCTTGCGGGTTGGGCCGTGAGCTTCGGGTGTTACCAACTTTCGTGACTTGACGGGCGGTGTGTACAAGGCCCGGGAACGTATTCACCGCAGCGTTGCTGATCTGCGATTACTAGCGACTCCGACTTCACGGGGTCGAGTTGCAGACCCCGATCCGAACTGAGACCGGCTTTTTGGGATTCGCTCCACCTCACGGTATCGCAGCCCTCTGTACCGGCCATTGTAGCATGCGTGAAGCCCAAGACATAAGGGGCATGATGATTTGACGTCATCCCCACCTTCCTCCGAGTTGACCCCGGCAGTCTCCCATGAGTCCCCGGCATGACCCGCTGGCAACATAGGATAAGGGTTGCGCTCGTTGCGGGACTTAACCCAACATCTCACGACACGAGCTGACGACAACCATGCACCACCTGTGTACGAGTGTCCAAAGAGTTCGTCATCTCTGACGCGTTCTCGTACATGTCAAGCCTTGGTAAGGTTCTTCGCGTTGCATCGAATTAATCCGCATGCTCCGCCGCTTGTGCGGGCCCCCGTCAATTCCTTTGAGTTTTAGCCTTGCGGCCGTACTCCCCAGGCGGGGCACTTAATGCGTTAGCTGCGGCACAGAACGAGTGGAACCCGCCCCACACCTAGTGCCCAACGTTTACGGCATGGACTACCAGGGTATCTAATCCTGTTCGCTCCCCATGCTTTCGCTCCTCAGCGTCAGTAACTGCCCAGAGACCTGCCTTCGCCATCGGTGTTCCTCCTGATATCTGCGCATTCCACCGCTACACCAGGAATTCCAGTCTCCCCTACAGCACTCTAGTCTGCCCGTACCCGATGCAAGCCCACAGTTGAGCCATGGGATTTCACACCAGACGCGACAGACCGCCTACGAGCTCTTTACGCCCAATAATTCCGGACAACGCTTGCGCCCTACGTATTACCGCGGCTGCTGGCACGTAGTTAGCCGGCGCTTCTTCTGCAGGTACCGTCACTTTCGCTTCTTCCCTGCTGAAAGAGGTTTACAACCCGAAGGCCGTCATCCCTCACGTGGCGTCGCTGCATCAGGCTTTCGCCCATTGTGCAATATTCCCCACTGCTGCCTCCCGTAGGAGTCTGGGCCGTGTCTCAGTCCCAGTGTGGCCGGTCGCCCTCTCAGGCCGGCTACCCGTCGACGCCTTGGTAGGCCATTACCCCACCAACAAGCTGATAGGCCGCGAGCCCATCCCCCACCGAAAAACTTTCCAACACCCACCATGCGGTCGGTGCTCATATCCGGTATTAGACCTCGTTTCCAAGGCTTATCCCGAAGTAGGGGGCAGGTTGCTCACGTGTTACTCACCCGTTCGCCACTGATCCACCCAGCAAGCTGGGCTTCACCGTTCGACTTGCATGTGTTAAGCACGCCACCAGCGTTCGTCCTGAGCCAGGATCAAACTCTCCGTAAAAGAGAAACATCCACACCCACCGAAGTGAGCGTGAACAATGATACCGGCCAGACCAATCTGATGATTAAGATCTGTCCAAAACAACCCCCACATGATGCGACCCGACTAACCGGACGGTCAGACGATGCCACACCCGCAAGGGGTTAAAACATTGGCATTGACTATCAAGCACACTGTTGAGTTCTCAAACAACCGACGCACACCGTCAGGACCGCAATCTTTCCGATCGCTTCCCTGTCCGGGGCAGTGCCTGTAACTTACCAGGCTCTTTCGGACTTTTCCAAATCCTCTCTGGCCTCTCAGCCGGGGAGAATTCTTCGATCATCCGAAGCATTTCCGATTCCCATTTACGCTATCACCAGAAGAATGAATCTCTGACGACTTGCGAAGGTTGGGGGCCTCCTGGTCGATCGCGGCGCTAGCCGCTTGATCGTCGTTCGGAGGCAACCTGTGTAACTTACCCTACCACGTTCCCCGGCGCAAGGACCCTCTTCAGGATCCGTGGTCTGGGGAGGCGATCTGACAAGCCCCCACCCAGTTCCGGAGCGCACAAGGCTACTACGAGATCTGGGTTGGTTTCCACCCCGGGACCGGCCAGTTGCGCTCTCGCGCTTCCTGTCCGTGTCTCCCTGTCGGGCGAACAACCGGAACAGTACACAGCGATCGGCACCCGCGCAAAATCGGGGTGCGATCCGGGCCGCGAAGCGCCAGAAATGGCGGATCGGCGGCGGACCCGACGGGGGTCCGCCGCCGTCGCCGTCACTCCACGGTCACCGACTTGGCCAGGTTCCGCGGCTTGTCGACGTCGTGCCCGAGGGTCAGGGCCGCGTGGTACGCCAGCAGCTGCAGCGGCACGGTCAGCAGCAGCGGGTCGAGCTCCCGTTCGCTGCGGGGCACGTCTATCCGCTCCGCACGCAGCTCCCCCAGGTCCACGCCCGGGTGCGTGACGACCACCAGCCGCCCGCCACGGGCGGAGATCTCGTGCAGGGCCGCGACGTTACGGTCGGTCAGCTCGTCGTCGGGCACGATGGCGACCGTCGGTACCTCGGGCGAGATGAGGGCGAGCGGCCCGTGCTTGAGCTCCGACATCTGGTACGCCTCGGCGTGCCGGTAGCTGATCTCCTTGAACTTCTGCGCACCCTCACGCGCCACCGGGTATCCACGGACCCGACCGACGAAGAACAGGCTCTCGGCGGCGGCGAGCGTCTTGGCCGCCTCAGCGATACGAGCCTCACCGTCGAGCACCTGCTCGATCTGTGCCGGCAGGTTCTGCAAGCCCGCCACGAGCCGGCGTCCGTCGGCGACGGACAGGTCGCGGACGCGGCCGAGCTGGAGCGCCAGCAGCGCGAAGCCCACGAACATCGTGGTGAGCGCCTTGGTGGAGGCGACGGCGATCTCCGGTCCGGCGTGCAGGTAGATCCCTCCGTCGCAGGCCCGGGCGATCGCGGAGCCCACGACGTTGACCAGGCCGATGACCCGGCCACCCTTGCGGCGGATCTCCTCCACCGCCAGCAGGGTGTCGATGGTCTCGCCCGACTGGCTCACGGCCACGTAGAGCGTGTCCGGTTCGATCACCGGGCTGCGGTAGCGGAACTCGCTCGCGGCCTCGGCGTCGGCGGGAACACGGGCGAGCTCCTCGATGAGGGACGCGCCCATCTGCCCGACGTAGTACGCCGATCCGCAGCCCAGGATCTTGACGCGTCGTACGGCGCGCAGCTCGCGGGCGTCCATGTCGAGCCCGCCCAGGTGGGCCGTTGCGAACCGCTCGTCCAGGCGCCCGCGCAGCGCGCGCTCCACGCTGGCCGGCTGCTCGAGCATCTCCGTGTACATGCGCGGGCGTCCGTCGATCTGCCCGTGCTCGTAGGCACTGGGGTCGACGTCGACCTCGCGCGCCGTGGTCTGCGTCCGCGTCAGGTCGCGGCGGAACGTCGTGAAGCCCGACGCCGTCACGGTCGCCAGCTCGCCGTCGGTCAGGTGCGCCACCGTGGTGGTGTGCCGCACCAGCGCCGCGAGGTCGGAGGCGATGAACATCTCCTTGTCCCCCACCCCGACCAGCAGCGGGCTGCCGTTGCGGGCCACCACCACGCGGTCCGGGAAGTCGGCATGCACGACGGCCAGCCCGTACGTGCCTTCGACGGCGTCCAGGGCGTCCACGACCTTGCCCTCGAGCGTGTCGGCGTCCGACCGGGCGACGAGATGAGCGAACACCTCGGTGTCGGTGTCGCTCACGAGCGCCACGCCGTCGTCGGTGAGCCGTGCGCGCAGCGCCGCGGCGTTGTCGATGATGCCGTTGTGCACCACTGCCACCGTGCCGCTCGCGTCCGTGTGCGGGTGGGCGTTGGCGTCCGTCGCGGGGCCGTGCGTGGCCCAGCGGGTGTGGCCGATGCCCACCCGCCCGGGCATCCGCTTGGGCAGCACCTCGGCGAGGTCACGCACCCGACCCGCGCGCTTGGTCACCCGCAGCTGCGAGCCGACGACGGCGACGCCCGCCGAGTCGTACCCCCGGTGCTCCAGCCGGCCGAGCGCCTCCACGAGCAGCGGGGCAGCGTTCTGGCCCCCTACGTACCCGACGATTCCGCACATGTCTGTTCTCCTTCAGCCGTAGATCTTCAGCCGTAGATCATCCGGCGCAGCTGCCGCTCGCTGAGCCGGGGCGCCGCGACGACCCGGTGCTCCAGCTCGGCGGCGATGCGCGCGAAGATCTCGGGGTTCTTGGCCCCATGGATCTTGAGCTCGGCGTGCCGCCGCCGGACGATCTCCTCGACCGGGGTGGCGTAGTACGCCACGACGTCGCCGATGACCCGTGCCGCCTCGGCGGGCGTGAGTCCTGTGGACGCCGCCACGTGGGCGACGAGGTCGGATGACGTCCTCATGCCGTGAGACTCGCCGATCCGGATCCAGTTGAGCAACTTCTTGCCCGATATCGGGCAAGACTTGCGCGAACGAGAATAGCTCTGGCCCCGTTACGGTTCAGCCGTGGAGACACCAGGTCAGCCGTCGGCTGAGCAGCGAGCACCGATGAGCCCCTTACCCTTCCAAGTCAGAGCGCTCCTGTCGCTTCAGCGGGCACTGTGGGACGAACTGTCGCCGCATGTCCGCGGCGTAGCGGTCGCCATCTCGGACGCGGCGATCCGTGGCCGAATGATCTTCGACCACACACCCACCGAGGACGAGGTCGAGTCGTGCTCCCTCGTGGAGACGTACCTCCTCGCCGACATGGCGCCCGACGTCGTCGTCGAACTGACACCGGCCTGTGTCACACCGCCCGGAACACGGGACCTGCTTCCCGGTGAGGAGTGGGTCTATCTCCGCAAGGAGTCCCCTGTGCCCGACGACGCCGCGCGGCCCGAGCCCTTGATCCTGATCGGCTACTGGCGCGGCCCGGGCGCACCGGAGCTTCCTGACCCGCACGACTTCGTGGATCCGTCCTAGGGCAGGTACGACCGTCGGCGGGTTCAGCAGTACCTAGAGGGCGGCATGGTCGCACGCGTCTATCGCGGTATGTCGTCCTGCCGGTTCTGTGGTGAGCTCGTCGGGCACCGCGAGCAGACCGATGGCACCTATCTCTGGCCTGAGGGTCTCGCCCACTACGTCGCCGAGCACGACGTCCGGCTGCCAGCTGAGTTCGTCCGCCACGCACTCGGCACAGCGCAGGACCTGGAACATCGCAACGTGGACATCACCTGGTGGACCAGTCTCAAAGGGCCAGGACCAGCCCGGCGCTCCGTAGTGGTCAAGGCGGTCGGGGAAGGGCGGCCCGTGCCGGTTATCGTCGAGACGCCCGACGGCCTGCTCCGAGGTGCTTGGATGGCCGCCCTTCCAGCGGTCGGGGACGTGGTCGACGTTGAGCTGGAGGTTCCTGACGACGTGTCCTGGGACGAAGTCACCGTCGAAGATAGCCCCGCCGCCCACCGTCCAGGCGCGGATGAGCAGCGGCTATGGGGTGTCGTCGAGGCGGTCGGGCCCGACGGTGTCATGACCTTGCGCTCGGGCGTGGGGCTCGTTCTTCTGGGCATGACCGGCCGTGCGCCCGACCGTGTAGTGGGTGCCAAGGTGGCCGTCCCCGTCAGCGAGCTCCAGCTCTTCCCGACCGGCACGTAGCCGTCGCAAGCGGTGCCTTGGTGTACACCGAAGCCGCCGACGCCTCAACGTCCCGCAGCCTCGCTATTCTCAGCCCGTGAATCGCACATGACTGAGTCTGTCGAGCTCTGGCGCTCTGATCCGTGGTTCCGAGTCGGCGCGCCCGACCTCACGAACCTGCGGACCTTCCATGCGACCGGACGCCGCATCACGGAAGCCGAACTTCTGCTCTACGTCGAGGCCGATCTCGAACTGTGCGACAACGGCGTCGTCCTCTTCGAGGAGCCGCGGTTCGAAGTCGCCACCCTTGCCCGGGAGCTGATTGCATGGGCGGGCGACGGCGCCGAGCCAGACCACGACTTCGAGCACAGCCCGGGCTCGTACGAAGAGCCAGGCGTCGTCCGCATCGCCCAGACCGGCGAGGGCTGGGTAGCTGGCTCATGCTTCGCCACCACGACGACCACCCCGCGCACCTGGGAGACCGTCAATGACTTCGTCGGTGCGTTCGTCACGGAGGTCCATCGGTGCACCGCGCGGTCCCTGCTCGATGCCGGGTGGTCGCTCCTAGGGGCGATGGCTGCCCTGTGCCGCGGGTTCGGTCTCCCGCTCACAGACTCACGGACGATCGTTCTGGAGGTGAGCGGCCAGGAACGTGAGTTCTGGGCGTTCCAGGAACAGGTCTGGGACGTCCTGGAAGCCCTCGCGGACGATGTTCAAACTGGCGAGGAGATTCCTTGACGCCGCCGAGACACCAGGCCAGCGTGGCGCGCCCGGCGGCGCTCTGAAACGGACGCGCCAAGGCACCGGCGGACAGCGCGAAAGGGCGGGTCGAACTCCATCGAGCTCGACCCGCCCTCGTACCACCTGCGATCGGGTTTACTCCGACGCAGCGACCGCCAGCGTCTTCTTCCCGCGCCGCAGGACGGCGAACCTGCCGTGCAGCAGGTCCTCGGTCGTCAGGGCCTGGTCCTCGGCGGTGACCTTGACGTTGTTCACGTAGGCGCCACCCTCCTTGACCGCGCGGCGTGCTTCGCCCTTGGAGGCGACGATCCCCGAACCCGCCAGCAGGTCCACGACGAGGTCGCCCGCCTTGGCGGTCACCCGCGGCAGCTCGCTCACAGCACCGGCGAGAGTTCGCTCGTCCAGACCGTCCAGCTCGCCGCGGCCGAACAGCGCCTGGCTCGCCGTGATGACCGCCTCGGTCGCGGCCGCGCCGTGCACCAGCGTGGTGACGTCGCCCGCGAGCGCCTTCTGGGCCTCGCGGGCGAAGGGCCGCTCGGCGACCTCGCGCTCCAGCTCCGCGATCTCCTCCCGGCTGCGGAAGGTGAACACCTTGAGGTAGTTCACGACGTCGGCGTCCGCCTGGTTGAGCCAGAACTGGTAGAAGGCGTAGGGGCTCGTCATGTCCGGGTCGAGCCAGACGGCGCCGCCCTCGGTCTTGCCGAACTTGGTGCCGTCGGCCTTGGTGATGAGAGGCGTGGTGAGCGCGTGGGCGCTCACCCCCTCGGCCTTGCGGACCAGCTCGACGCCGGCGAGCAGGTTGCCCCACTGGTCGCTGCCGCCCGTCTGCAGGGTCACCCCGCGGCGCCGGTACAGCTCGAGGAAGTCCATCCCCTGCAGCACCTGGTAGCTGAACTCGGTGAAGCTGATGCCCTCGTCCGAGCTGAGCCGCCGCGCGACCGTGTCCTTGGCGAGCATGGTGCTCATCCGGAAGTGCTTGCCGATGTCGCGCAGGAACGCGATCGCCGACAGTCCTGACGTCCAGTCCAGGTTGTTCACCATCGTGGCGGCGTTGGGTCCGTCCCAGACGAGCAGCGGCTCGATCTGGCCGCGGATGCGGTCGACCCAGCCCGCGACGACCTCCGGGTCGTTGAGCGTGCGCTCGCCGGCCATCTTGGGGTCGCCGATGAGCCCGGTCGCGCCGCCGACCAGGGCGGTGGGCCGGTGCCCGGCGTCCTGCAGGCGGCGTGCGGTCAGGATCTGGACCAGGTTGCCGATGTGCAGGGACGGCGCGGTGGGGTCGAAGCCCACGTAATAGTCGACGGTGCCCTCCGACAGTGCAGAACGCAGCGCGGCCTCGTCGGTGGACTGTGCCACCAGGCCTCGCCATTGCAGCTCGTCGAGGATGTCGGTCACCGTGGTTGCTCCTTGTTTCGCGTGGGTGCGGCCCGGGCGGGCCGCACGGCGTGCCCTTCGTGGGTTCGCAGGTCCTAGTCTGCCCGACGGCGGTGCGGGGCTCGCCTTCATTCCGCCCGGCACCTACGCGAATCTGGCTTGCGCCTCCGGGCTCACGGGCGTGAAGCAGTTCACCAGAGTGCCGTCCGGGTCTCGCACGAGCAGCGACCGGTTGCCCCACGGCATCGTTGTCGGTGCGGTCACGGTCTCGACCGTGTCGCCGACCCTGGTGAACAGCGCGTCCACGTCGTCGACGAGGAACTCCACGATGGCCGTGCGGTTGTCCGCAGGTCCTGCGGAGCCCGGACCGAAGAGCTGGACCGTGCGGGTGCTGCCGATGGCGAGGGTGCCCTTGTCCGTGCGCAGCTCGGCGAACTCGGGGGACGGCCGGTCCGCCGTGACACCGGTGAGGTGCTCGTAGAAGGCCGTCAGCCGGTCGACGTCGTCGGTGATGAGGCGCACAGACGCGAGGGTCGTGTGGTTCATGGTGGTGGACCTCCTGGTCGTGGCCACGGACTCCCCGCGGCTCACGACCAGCGTCTCCCCGCTCAGCGACACCCCTCTGTCGGTGTTTCCCGACGATCTTCTCCTCGCGGCGTGAGCCGGAGTCAGCCGGAGTCAGCCGGAGTCAGCCCAGGAGTGTCAGGGTGCGCAGGTCCCCCTCCGGGACCTGGACATCTTCCGGCTGAACGACCCTTCGGGGCGCACGCTCGCTGGTTGCCGTGACACCGTCGATGCGGTCGAGGCGGAAAGCGCGGATCCCGTCGCGCAGCCGGCACCAGGCCAGCAGGTACCACCCGGTGGACGACCCGACATAACCGAGCGGCTCGACGTCACGCGTGGTCCCGGTACCCGCACGGTCCGTGTACCGCAGACGCAGGACCCTGCGCGCGGAGATCGCGTGGGCGAGGACCGCGGGAACCGGGGGCACCTCCGGTGGCACCCCGAGCAGGTGCACACGGCCTGCGAGGTCGTGGGCGGCAGTCGCGTCGTCGTCCCGCATGGCCGCGAGAATCTTGCGCAGGGCCGTCGATCCCGCGGTCGCGAACGGTGTCCCGGCCATACCGCCCAGCGCGACGGCGACAGCGACCGCCTCGTCGGGGCTGAAGTTCACCGGCGGCAGCGTTCTGGCGCGGTCCAGGCAGTAGCCCCCGGTGCGGCCGGGCTCGGCCCATACGGGCACACCCGTCTGCTGCAGTGCGCTGATGTCGCGCTCGATGGTCCGTCGGCTGACCTCGAACCGGTCGGCCAACCACGACGCGCTCCGCGGACGCGGGGAGACGGCTCGCAGCTCCTCGACGATCGCGTACATGCGGTCGGTCCTGTTCACCCGGCGAGCCTATGCGGCCCGTGCGATGAGTTCTGGTGCGCGTCGTCGTCGGACGTTCCATGGAAACGAAAAAGCCTCAGCGCTCAGCCTCCCGGTCAGGCAGGCTGGAATCATGACCGACCACGACATGCCCGGCTGGAAGCGGAACGTAGCGTTGTTCCTGACCGGACAGACGATCTCGCTGCTCGGGTCCATGCTGGTCATGTTCGCCGTCATGTGGCACCTGACCATCGAGACCCAGTCCGGCGCTGTGCTCATGATGAGCATCGTCTTCGGCATGCTGCCGCAGGCGGTCATGTCGATCTTCGGCGGCGTGTGGGCCGACCGGCACTCCCGCAAGCTCCTGATCATGGGCGCCGACACGACCATCGCCGTGGTCACGCTCGGACTGGCCCTGCTGATGGTCAGCGGTGTCGACGACCTGTGGGTCATCTACGTCGCGCTGGCCGTCCGGTCGACTTTCGCGGGCATCCAGACGCCCGCGGTGAGCGCGATGATCCCGCAGATCGCGCCGGCCGATCAGCTGATGCGCGTCAACGGCATCTTCCAGTCGATCCAGTCGGGAATGATGCTGCTCGCCCCCGCCCTGGCGGCCGTGGTCTATGCGTCCTTCGACATCGTCACGGTGTTCTTCGTGGACGCGGCGACGGCGCTCATCGGTGTCGGGATGCTCGCCCTGGTCACCGTGCCCCGTCTGGTGCGGGCCGACGCCGAGAGCGGACCGGTCAGCTACTTCGGCGACCTCGTCGCCGGTGTGCGGTACATCGGGTCGAACGGCCCCGTGAAGTGGCTGGTCTCGCTGTTCGCCCTGGTGATGTTCCTGGTCGGCGCACCGAGCTACCTGACGCCGCTGATGGTCACCCGCACGTTCGGCGACGAGGTGTGGAAGCTGACCGCCAACGAGCTGTTCTGGGGCGGCGGCATGCTGCTGGGCGGCATCATCATGGCCACCGTCGGCCCGCGGATCAAGCGCCGGGTGCGGCTCATGGTGGGTTCCGTGGTGACCACCGGCGTGCTCGTCGCGGGCCTTGGCTTCTCGACCAACATGTGGGTGTTCTTCGGGTTCGGCCTGCTGATCGGCATCACCTTCGCGACCCTCAACACGCCGGCGTTCACGATCCTCCAGGAGCGTGTGGAGCCGGAGATGCAGGGCCGGGTCTTCGGCTTCGTCGGGATCGTGATGACCGTCGCGATGCCGCTGTCCATGGTCGTGTTCGGCCCGCTGGCCGACCGGTACTCCGTCGAGTCGCTCCTGATCCTGGCCGGCGCCCTGCTGGTGGCCGTGCTGGGCGGCATCCTCGCCGTGCCGGCCGCTCGGCGCTCACTGGCGCAGGTCGACGTGGCGCCGGAGCCCACGGAGGGCGACCCCGGCTCGCGTGACAGGATTGACGTGTCCCACTGACTGTCTTGTCCCGCAGACAAAGCTGAGCGTTCGGAAGGTTCCTGTGAGCACCCCCAAGATCTATGCCCTGCACGAGAACCCCGAGTGGTTTCCCCCGTTCGCGGAGGCCTTCGCCGCCGAGGGCGTCGAGTACGTCGAGTGGGTGCTGACGGACGGCGTGCTCGACCTCGACGAGGCACCGCCCGAGGGCGTCTTCTGGTCCCGCATCTCGGCGAGCAGCCACACGCGCGACCACGGGCTCACCAAGGACTACTCGCGCGCGGTGCTGTCCTGGCTGGAGGCCTCCGGGCGGCGCACCGTCAACGGCCGCCGCGTGCTGGAGCTCGAGGTCAGCAAGGTGGACCAGCTCACCGCGCTGCGCGCCGCCGGGATCGACACGCCGCGCACCGTGGCCGCCGTCGGGCGCGAGCAGGTGCTGAAGGCCGCGCAGGGGTTCCCCACCCCGTTCGTCACCAAGCACAACCAGGGCGGCAAGGGTCTCGGCGTGCGCAAGTTCGAGTCGTTCGACGACCTCGCCGACTACGTGGGCTCCGACGAGTACGAGGAGCCCGTGGACGGCATCACGCTGATCCAGGAGTACGTGGTCGCGGCCGACGGCGGTATCACCCGTGTCGAGATCGTCGGCGGCGAGATGGTCTACGCCGTGCGCGGCGACACGGAACGCGGCGGGTTCCAGCTCTGCCCCGCCGACGCGTGCGCGATCGACCCGGAGACGGGCCGGCCGATCCCGCCGGTGGGCGCGACCATCTCCATGGCGCCCGACGAGGACTGGGGCCTGTTCTCCGAGCGTGAGGGCTACGACGACCCGGTGGTCGCCAAGTACCTCGAGTTCACGCGGAAGCACGGGATCGAGGTGGCGGGGATCGAGAACATCCGGACCGCCGACGGCCGCGTGCTGACGTACGACGTGAACACCAACACGAACTACAACAGCGACGTCGAGCGGAGCACCGCGAGGTCGGGGCCGCGCGAGATCGTGCGGCACCTGGCCCGGGTGCTGAAGGAGACGTACCCGACCTGACCACGGTCGCCGATGCGGTGTGAGTTCGGTCCGACGATCGACCGACCTGATCGACTTCGGTCCCTTGCCTCGAGATCGGTCGTTTAATTGACCGATCTCAGAGCAAGGGACCGATCTCGTCGGCAACCGCAGGGCAAGGGACCGAAGTCGAGTGAGCGTGGTCAAGCCTTGCGGTAGAGCGAGACGGTCGGCTCGGCGTCCAGCCAGAAGCGCCAGGGGAAGAGGTCGGCGCGGCCGCCGTCACCGCTCACGCCTACGCGTGGGCCGGTGCGGATGGCGGCGGGGGTCTCGACAGGCTCGACCAACGGGGACGGCTCGATCAACGGGGACGCGACCAACGGGCGGGCGAGCACCACGTCGCCGTCGGGATCTGTGACGTCCACGCCGTCGGCGGACAGGTCGAGCCCCAGGGCGACCGCCAGGCGGGCCGGGCCGCGTGCGAGGTCGCGGTCGGTCCGGACCACGCCGGACGCGAGCCGGCGGGAGCGGGCCAGGTCGGCGCCGTCGACCACCTCGCCGGCTCGGACCAGCACCGCCGAGGCCTCCCCCTCCGGGCCGCACACCAGGTTGACGCAGTGGTGCAGGCCGAGATGGCGGTACACGTACAGCCGTCCGGGCTCGCCGAACATCGTCGCGTTCCGCCGGTTGGGGCCACGAAAGGCGTGCGAGCCGGGGTCGGTGGCGCCGTCGTACGCCTCCACCTCGGTGAGGCGGAGGGAGACGACGCCGTCGGGCGTGCGCGTCGTGAGCGTGGCCCCCAGCAGGTCCCGGGCGACATCGAGAACTGGTCGCAGGTACCAGTCCCTGCCCGGGACGCTGCTGAGGACGGCGTCGGGAGCCTTCATGCCCCGATCATGCACGGACCCGCTACGCGAACGCGAAGACGGGCGGGAAGATCACGACCACGATCAGCGCCCACACGGCGTACGCCGGGAGGTACCGCGTCTGCCAGCGCTCGATCGGGGCGAACGGCCGTGCGCCCCGGAGGAACCCGACGGTCAACCAGGCCGACCAGGCCAGGTGCACCAGCAGCACCAGGTTCAGCCCGAGGGCCGCGACCTTGTTGGCGCTGAACCCGAACTCGGCGATGCGGGTCAGCATCGCGCTCAGGGTGACCGCGTCGACCGCGAGCGCCGCGACCACCAGCACGAGCTGGAGGACGTCGAAGAGGCCGGGCGGAGCGAGCGAGTCGCGGGCGGAGATCGAGTAGAGCAGCAGGCACAGGACCAGCACGAGCACCGCGTCCATGAGGATGAGCAGCTCGCGGTCGACGTCGAGCAGGCCGCCCGTGGTCGCGAAGACACCGAGGAAGACGAGCAGCATCACGATGGTCAGCGGCGTGAAGACACGGGTCAGGACCGGTGCGATGTTCTCGACGACGTTCTGCTTGGCCTCGACCAGCCACGCCGCCACGATGAGCGCGCCGGGCACGCAGAACGGCAGGATCCAGGACTCGAGGACGGGCTCGAAGTCGACGCCGACCAGGCCGAGGGTGCCGAGCGTGAGTCCGATCAGCACTCCCCCGCCCAGGGCCAGCAGGACGAAGTAGATCGCGAGCTCGCCGGTGAAGCGGACGTAGTCCATGCGTCGGGCGTCGGACCGCCATCTGCCGCCGGCGTACGCGACGGCGACCAGCGCCCACAGTGCGACTATCGAGTGGCTCGCCGCGAGGAACAGGGTCGAGCCGTCCGGCTCGAACGGGTAGACGTTCAGCACCACCGCGAGCAGCGCGAAGGGGACCAGGAGCGCCGCGCCGACCCGCCAGGTGAGCTTGCGCTTCCAGGCGAAGTAGCCAGCGAGGAACGGGAGCACGAGGAGCCCGATGTTGCGCACGACGACCATCTCGTCGGCGAACAGCTCGACGCCCAGCTTGACCGCGGTTCCCGCGCCGAGGGCGAGCGCCAGGACGACGCCGAGCTCGCGCCAGGACCGCGCACCGCCGTCGGACGGTTCAGGGACGAGGACGAGCTGCTTCCACAGCCGGTCGGAGTGCTCGCGAGCGAACTCGCGGGAGACCTCGTCGAGGTTGCCCATGCGCTTGACGGAGACCAGGAAGGCCTCGTCGTCGTGGAGCCCGGTGCTGGTCAGGTCGGTCACCTGCTCACGCAGGTGGTCCTCCATCTCCTCGACGTCGCTCGCCGAGATGGCCCGACGGCGCTGGACGTAGCCGCGCCACTGGTCGATCTGCGCTTCGAGCTCGGGGTTGGTGCTCATCATGCCCACCCTTCTACGAGGACGGGAGGTCGCTGGACGTCCTGCCACACCTGCTTCAGTGCGTCGGCCACCACTGACCACTGCTGCTGCCGGTCGGCGAGCGTCTCGCGGCCGGCCGGCGTGATCGCGTAGTGCTTGCGGCGGCGTCCTGCCTCCGAGGTTCCCCAGCTCGCCTCCACGTACCCGAGCCGCTCCAGCCGGTGCAGCAAGGGGTACAGCATCCCGTCGGTCCACTGCATGCGCCCGCCGGAGAGCTCGTTGACGCGCTTGACTATCGCGTATCCGTACGACTCGCCGTCGGCCAGGATGCCGAGGACGAGCGGGGTGGCCGAGGCAGCCACCAGATCCTTGTCGATGTGCATAGCACTCCTATGCCTAGGTCTTCTAGGGTTAGAACCCTAGCAGATCTAGGCCTAGCGGATCTAGGTATTGGATCTTCGTCAGTCGGCGGCCTGGATCTCGACCCGCTCGATCGTGACGGGGACCTCGGGGGGACCCTCTGCGGCGTCGTCCTGGACCCCTTCCGCCCCGACCGCCCTGAGCAGGTCGAGACCGCTCGTGACCCGGCCGAAGACCGTGTACCCGCCGGCGGAGTCCGGCGGGACGTGCGAGTCGGCGAACACCAGGTAGAACTGCGAGCCCATCGAGTCGGGGTCGCCGGTCGAGCGCGCCATCGCTAGGGTCCCGGCCGGGTAGACGCCGTCGTCCGGCGCGTTCTCCAGCGGGCCGAACCGGTACCCCGGGCCGCCGGCGCCGGTGAACGTCGGGTCACCGCACTGCAGTCCCGAGACCTCCCCCGTGTACAGCCGGTGGCAGCCGGTCCCGTCGAAGTACCCGCCGTCGGCGAGCGTGAGGAACGAGGCGACGGCGTGCGGGGCCGTCGCGCCGTCGAGCTCCAGGCCGATCTCGCCGACGCACGTGTCGAGCACGACCTCCCACGTGCGGCCCTGGGCGGCCGACGCGTCCGGCAGGCTGTACGTCGCCCGCTCCTCGGTGGAGGCCGACGGGCAGTCGGCCGCGGCCGCCGCTACGTCGACCGGCTCGTCGCCACGGCCGTTCAGGAGCACGGCGGCCAGGACGGCGCCTGCCGCGACCACGACGGCGCCGCCGGCCACGGCGGCCCAGAAGCCGCGTCCGCGGCGGAGCTTGCGATGACCGTGCCCGACGGCGGGCGGCTCGGCGGCCGGTACCTCTGGCGACGCCGGCGTGGGCAGCTGCGTGGCCGCCACGTGGGTGGGGTCATGGGCCTCGCGTGCGGGCGCGTCCACAGGTCCGACCAGGGGCACCGAGGGCGCCGGGCCCGCCGGGGAGGCCGGGGAGGCCGGGGGCACCGCGACACCCGCGTCCACCGTCACGATCCCGTTGCGTTCCGCGATCATCTCGGCGACCGGGCCGGTGAGCCACGGCCGGTCCGAGGCGTCGCCGTCCGCCAGGCTCTCCAGGACCTCGCCGACGCCCGGCCGGGCAGCGGGGTCCTTGGCGAGGCACGCCGCCACGAGGGCGCGCAGCTCCGGCGGCACGGCGGCCAGGTCGGGCTCCGCGTGCACCAGCCGGTAGACCATCGCCTCCATCCTGCCGCTGCCGAACGGGCTGCGGCCCGTCGCGGCGAACGCGAGCACGCCACCCAGGGAGAACACGTCGCCCGCGGTGGTGACCTCCTCGCCGAGCGCCTGCTCGGGCGGCATGTACGCGGGCGTCCCCAGGAACGCCCGGGACGTGGTGGCCGACGCCGAGTCCAGGGCGCGGGTGATGCCGAAGTCGATGACGCGCGGGCCGTCGGCGGCGAGCACGATGTTGGCCGGCTTCAGGTCCCGGTGCACGAGACCGGCGGCGTGGATCGTCGCGAGGCCCTCCGCCAGACCGGCGCCGATCGCCCGCACGGCCTCGACGGCGAACGGCCCCTGCGCGTCGACCGCGGCGTGGAGCGTCGGCCCGGGGATGTAGCTCGTCGCCATCCACGGCCGGTCGGCGCCGGTGTCCGCGTCCACCACCGCCGCCGTGTAGAAACCGCCGACCCGGCGTGCCGCGGCGACCTCACGCTCGAACCGCCGTCGGAACCGGTCGTCGGCGGACAGCTCAGAGCTCACCACCTTGACCGCTACCTCGCGCCCGCCGCGCGACCGCCCCAGGTAGACGGCGCCCATCCCCCCGCGACCCAGACGGCCGAGCAGACGGTAGGGCCCCACGGAGGCAGGGTCGTTCGTGCCGAGCGGTTCGAGGAACACATGCCTGCCTTCGTTGGACGACACCCACCTGCGCGGGCAGTCTTCCAGTGCCCTCGACGGGCTGTAAACCATTCGGTCGACCTGGGCGGCGAGCCCTGCGCGGGTCAGGCAGGCTGGCCGAACCCGTCCAGCCGCACGTCAGCGCGCTCCCGGGTGGCCTCGCGCTCGTAGTGGGCCGCCTCCTGCGTCATCCAGCGCAGCCAGTGGTCGCGTGCGTCGTCGCCGTCACGCTCCAGCCCGCGGCGCAGGCGCTCGACGTCGTCCGCCGCCACCCAGATGCGGAACGCGCCCAGCGCGTCCACCTGGCGCGCCGCCGCACCGCACCCTTCCACCACGAGGTGGGTCGACGGCGGGACGTCGTGCCACTCGGCCCAGTCGTCCTCCACCCAGTCGTACCGCCGGTAGCGGACGGGCTCCCCCGCCGCCAGCGGGTCGAGGACCCACCGGCGCAGGTTGGCGGCGCCGGCGTCCGGGCCACCGGCCCAGCCCTCGTAGAGGTCGTCCATGTGGACCACCGGGGCCTCGAACGCGTCGGCGAGCTGAGCGGCCAGCGTCGTCTTGCCGGAGCCGGCCGGTCCGTCGACGCACACGAGGCGCGCGTCGGCGGACCGGATCCGGCTCAGCAGCTCTCCGAGCACGGCAGGCGAGACGGTCACGCGAAATCATCCCTTCCCATCGCGAAGTAGAGCGTCTGTCCGGACGCACGCTCTACTTCGCCATTCCCGGGACGGCGGGGTAGAGCGTGCGTCCGGACAGACGCTCTACTTCGCGGAGTTGGTTATTCCGGGGTGGCCCAGAAGCGGTATTCCGTGGAGCGCTCCTTGGCCTGCTCGATCTGTTCGCGGACGCGGGCCGGGGCGGTGCCGCCTACCGCGTCGCGCGAGGCCAGCGAACCCTCTACCGAGAGGACGCCGCGCACCTCGGGCGTGAGGTGCTCCGAGATCTTGGCCAGGTCCTCGTCGGACAGGTCCCACAGCTCGATGCCGCGCGCCTCGCACTCCTGCACGCAGGAGCCGGCCACCTCGTGCGCCACCCGGAACGGGACGCCCTGCCGGACGAGCCACTCGGCGATGTCGGTGGCGAGCGAGAAGCCCTGCGGGGCGAGCTCCGCCATCCGGTCGGTGTCGAAGACCATGGTCCGGACCATGCCGCTGAACGCGGGCAGCACGGTCGTGAGCGTCGCCACCTGGTCGAACACCGGCTCCTTGTCCTCCTGCAGGTCGCGGTTGTACGCGAGCGGGAGGCCCTTGAGCGTGGTGAGCAGGCCCGTGAGGTCGCCGATCACGCGCCCGGCCTTGCCGCGCGCGAGCTCGGCGATGTCCGGGTTCTTCTTCTGCGGCATGATCGACGAGCCCGTGGAGTACGCGTCGTCCAGCCGGACGAACCCGAACTCCTTCGTGTTCCAGAGGATGACCTCCTCCGCGATCCGCGACAGGTCGACGGCGATCATCGCGGCGACGAACGCGAACTCCGCCGCGACGTCGCGCGAGGCGGTCCCGTCGATCGAGTTCTCGACCGGCCCGCCCTCCAGCCCCAGGTCGGCGGCGACGGCCGCCGGGTCCAGCCCGAGGGACGAGCCCGCGAGCGCGCCGGAGCCGTAGGGCGACTTCGAGGCGCGCACGTCCCAGTCGAGGAAACGGTCGACGTCGCGCAGCATCGGCCAGGCGTGCGCGAGGAGGTGGTGCGCCAGCAGGACCGGCTGGGCGTGCTGCAGGTGGGTGCGGCCCGGCATCGGGGCGTCGCCGGCGGCCTCCGCCTGGGTGATCAGCTCGTCCACCAGGTCCAGGAGCTGCGCGGCGATTGTGCGCGCCTGGTCGCGCAGGTAGAGCCGCACGAGCGTGGCGATCTGGTCGTTGCGGGACCGGCCGGCGCGGAGCTTGCCGCCCAGATCCTCCCCGGCGCGCTCCAGCAGCCCGCGTTCGAGGGCGGTGTGCACGTCCTCGTCGTCGAGCACCGGGAGGAAGGCGCCGGAGGCGACGTCCTGCTCCAGCATGTCCAGGGCGTCGATCATCCTGGCCAGCTCCGGCTCGGTGAGCAGGCCGGCGCCCGCCAGGACCCGGGCGTGCGCCTTGGAGCCGGCGATGTCGTACGGCGCGAGCCGCCAGTCGAAGTGCGTCGACTGCGAGAGCGCGGCGAGCTCCGGCGACGGACCGCCGGCGAACCGGCCGCCCCAGAGGGCCACCTTCTCGCCGGACGGCGCGCCCACGGTGCCGGACGACGCCGGCTGCGCGATGCTCTGCCCAGCGAGGCCCTGGCCCTGCGCGTCCTGAGGTGTGCCGTCGTGCTCCGTCACAGCGCCCCGACCCCCAGGTCCACGCCGTTGCCGAACTTCTCGTCGCGCGCGGCGGCGAGCTTGGCGGTCAGGCCGTAGATCTCGATGAACCCGCGGGCCTGCGACTGGTCGAACGCGTCGCCCTCGTCGTAGGTGGCGAGGTTGAAGTCGTACAGCGACTGCTCCGAGCGGCGTCCCGTGACGGTGGCGCGCCCGCCGTGCATGACCATGCGGATGTCGCCGGAGACGTACTTCTGGGTGTCGTCGATGAAGACGTCGAGCGACTTCTTCAGCGGCGAGAACCACATGCCGTCGTAGACGAGCTCGCTCCAGCGCTGCTCCACCTGGCGCTTGAACCGGGCCTGCTCCCGCTCGACGGTGACGTTCTCCAGCTCCTGGTGCGCGGCGATGAGCGCGATGGCGCCGGGCGCCTCGTAGATCTCACGGGACTTGATGCCCACGAGGCGGTCCTCGACGATGTCGATCCGGCCGACACCCTGGGCGCCGGCGCGGCGGTTCATCTCCTGGATGGCCTGCAGCGGGGTGACGGCGACGCCGTCGAGCGCCACGGGCACACCCTGCTCGAACGTGATGATGACCTCGTCCGCCACCGGCGGGAACGTCGGGTCGTCCGTGTAGGAGTAGACGTCCTTGGTGGGCTCGTTCCAGATGTCCTCGAGGAAGCCCGTCTCCACCGCACGGCCCCAGACGTTCTGGTCGATCGAGAAGGGGTTCTTCTTCGTCGTCGCGATCGGCAGGTCGTGCTTCTCCGCGTAGTCGATGGCCTTCTCGCGGGTCAGCGCGAGGTCGCGCACGGGCGCGATCGACTTCAGGTCGGGGGCGAGCGACGTCGTCGCGACCTCGAAGCGGACCTGGTCGTTGCCCTTGCCGGTGCAGCCGTGGGCGACGGTCGAGGCACCGAACTGCCGGGCCGCCGCCACCATGTGCTTCACGATGACCGGCCGGGAGATGGCCGAGACCAGCGGGTAGCGGTCGAGGTACAGGCCGTTGGCCCGCAGCGCGGGCATGCAGTACTCGTTGGCGAACTCGTCGCGCGCGTCGGCGACGTACGCCTCGACGGCGCCGCAGTCCAGCGCGCGCTTGCGGATGACGTTCATGTCCTCGCCACCCTGGCCGACGTCGACGGCCACGGCGACCACCTCGGCCCCGGTGGCCTCGGCGATCCAGCCGATGGCGACGGAGGTGTCCAGGCCGCCCGAGTAGGCGAGCACGACGCGTTCAGTCATGATTGACGATCTCTTTCCGGTGGAGGTGTGTCAGGTGCGATTGTGAAGTGTTATCAGGTGCTCAGCGCGAGGAAGCGGCCCGCCAGCGCGGCGCCGTCGGCATCCCGCGCGATGACAAGGATCGTGTCGTCGCCGGCGATGGTGCCGAGCATCCCCGGGAACACCGAGTGGTCGATCGCCGAGGCCAGCAGGTTCGCTGCCCCCGGCGGGGTTCGGAGGACGACGAGGTTGCCGGACGACTCCGCGGAGACCAGCAGCTCCTTGGCGAGCCGGGTCAGCCGCGCCGAGAGGTACTCCTCGCTCGCGTCCGACTGCGTGCTGCGGTCCCCGCCCTCACCCGGGACGGCGTAGACGAGGGTGCCGTCGGAGCCGCGCACCTTCTCGGCCTGCAGCTCGATCAGGTCGCGCGAGAGGGTGCCCTGCGTGACGCTCACGCCGTCGGCCGCCAGCGCCTCGGCCAGCTCGGCCTGGGAGTGGATGGCGTTGCGCGTCACGATCTCGGTGATCCGGGCGTGCCGGGCCGCCTTGGTCGTGGCGGTCGTCGCGGTGGTCGCCGTCTGCTTGAGGACCATCAGCTCTGCCCCAGCAGCCAGGTCAGCAGCGCCTTCTGCGCGTGCAGCCGGTTCTCCGCCTCGTCCCAGACGACTGACTGCGGGCCGTCGATAACGGAGGCGGTGATCTCCTTGCCGCGGTAGGCGGGCAGGCAGTGCAGCACGAGCGCGCCCTCGGCGGCGCCCGCGAGCAGGTCGGCGTTCAGCTGGTAGTCCCAGAACGGCTTGGCGCGCTCCTCGGCCTCGGCCTCGTCGCCCATCGAGACCCAGGTGTCGGTGGCAACGACGTCCGCCCCCGCCACTGCCTCCTCGGCGGACGTCGTCACGGTGACCGAGCCCCCTGTCTCGCCGGCGATCTCGTGCGCGCGGGCGACGACCGCGGCGTCGGGCAGATAGCCCTCCGGACCCGCGATCCGCACGTGCATCCCCGCGGTGACGCAGCCCAGCAGGTAGGAGTTGCCCATGTTGTTCGCGGCGTCGCCCACGTAGGCGAACGTGGTGCCGGGCAGCGCGCCGAGCCCCCGGTGCTGCGCCACCGTGAGGAGGTCCGCGAGGATCTGGCACGGGTGGAAGTCGTCGGTCAGCGCGTTGATGACCGGCACGCGCGAGACAGCGGCCATCTCCTCGATGCGGTCCTGGCCGAACGTACGCCACGCGATCGCGGAGACCTGCCGGTCGAGCACCCGGGTGGTGTCCGCGATGGACTCGCGGACACCGATCTTGGCCAGGTTGCCGTCGACGACGAGTGGGAACCCGCCCAGCTCCGCGATGCCCGCCGCGAACGACACCTGGGTGCGCAGCGTCGGCTTGTCCGTGATGAACGCGACCGCACGCGGGCCCTCCAGGGGACGCCGGGCGAACCGGTCCGCGCGCAGGGCGAGGCCGAGCTCCAGGACCGTCTTCTGCTCGGCGGGCGTCAGGTCGTCGTCGCGCAGGAAGTGGCGGGTCATGCGGAGGGCTCCTTGGACTCGGAAGGGGTCTCGACAGGCTCGACCACCGGAGGGACGGGCTCGACCAGCGTCGCGAAGAAGCGGGCGGCCTCGGCGGCCTGGTCCGCGGTCAGGATCAGGGGCGGGGCGAGCCGGATCGCGTCGGGTGCCACGGCGTTCACGATGAACCCCGCCTCCAGCGCGGAGGCGGCCACCTGCGGCGCCACCGGCTCGTTCAGCACGACGGCGAGCAGCAGCCCGCGCCCGCGGACCTCCTTGACGAGCGGGCTGCCGCACATCTCGATCTCCTGGCGCAGCAGCGCACCGATCTCCCGCACGTTGGTGAGCAGGCCGTCGCGCTCGATGACGCCGATCGTCGCGAGGGCGGCGGCCGCCGCGACGGGGTTACCGCCGAAGGTGCTGCCGTGCTGGCCGCGGCCCACGAGGCGTGCGGCAGCGCCGTAGGCGATCACCGCGCCCACGGGGAAGCCGCCGCCGAGGCCCTTGGCGACCGTGACGACGTCGGGCACTATGCCGCCGCCGATCTCCGGCTGCTGGTAGGCGAACCAGGAACCGCACCGGCCCATGCCGGTCTGGACCTCGTCCAGGACGAGCAGCGCGCCGTGCGCGGTGGTCAGCCGGCGGGCGGCCACGAGGTAGCCCGGCGGCAGGGGGCGCACTCCTGCCTCACCCTGCACGGGCTCGACCACCAGCGCCGCGACCTCGCCGCGCTCGGCGATCGCCTGCGGCGAGAACGCTGCTTCCAGCGCCGTGAGGTCACCGAACGGCAGGTGCTCGACGCCGCCGGGGAGCGGCTCGAACGGCTCCCGGTAGGCGGCCTTCGCGGTGAGCGCGAGGGCGCCCATCGACCGGCCGTGGAAGCCGCCCTCCAGCGCGAGCACCCGTGTGCGGGTACCCACGCCGGACGACGACGCGACCCGGCGCGTCATCTTGAACGCCGCCTCGACCGCCTCGGTGCCGGAGTTGGTCAGGAACACGCGCGAGCCCTCGGGGGCCTCGGCGATCCGCAGCAGCGACTCGGCCAGCGCGATCTGGGCCGGCGTCCCGAAGAAGTTGGAGACGTGGCCGAGGGTGCCGAGCTGGGCGCTGATCGCCGCGGTCAGCGTCGGGTGCGCGTGGCCGAGCGTGTTGACGGCGATGCCGCCGAGCAGGTCGAGGTACCGCTTGCCGTCCGCGTCCCACACGTAGGCGCCCTCGCCGCGCACCAGGACGCGCTGCGGGGGGCCGAACGTGTCCATCACTGCGCCCGTGTACCGCTCGGTCCAGGCTGCGACGGAGCCGTTCGCGGACAGGACCGAGCCGTCCTCGGTGGGGATCAGCGTGCTCATGATGTGGCACCTCTCTGGGTCTCGACAGGCTCGACCAGCGGCTCGGGCTCGACCACCGGAGGCGCCGGGACGACCATCGTCCCGTTGCCTCGCGTGGTGAAGACCTCCAGCAGCACGCTGTGCGGCTGGCGGCCGTCGATGACCGTCGCGGCGGCCACTCCGCCCTCGACCGCGCGCAGGCAGGCCTCCATCTTCGGCACCATCCCCGACTCGAGGCTGGGCAGCAGCTCGGCCAGCTCCGGCGCGGTGATCCGCTCCACGAGCGAGCCCTTGTCGGGCCAGCTCGTGTACAGCCCCTCGACGTCGGTGAGCACGATGAGCTTCTTGGCGCCCAGCGCCACCGCGAGCGCCGAGGCGGCGGTGTCCGCGTTGACGTTCAGCACCTGGGTGGGGTCGTCCTTGTCGGGCGCGATCGTGGACACCACGGGGATGCGGCCGGCCTGCAGCAGGTCCTCGACGGCGCGCGGGTCGACCTGGACGACGTCGCCCACGAGGCCGACGTCGACGGGCTCGCCGTCCACCATGGCGTGGCGGCGTTCGGCTCCGAGCAGGCCGCCGTCCTCCCCCGAGAGGCCGACGGCGACGGGGCCGTGCGCGTTGATCAGGCCGACCAGCTCGCGGCTGACCTGGCCGGTCAGCACCATGCGGACCACCTCCATCGCCTCCGGGGTGGTGACGCGCAGGCCGCCCTTGAACTCCGAGGCGATGCCGAGCCGGTCGAGCATGGCGTTGATCTGCGGTCCCCCGCCGTGCACGACGACGGGCCGCAGCCCCACCTGCCGCAGGAACACCATGTCCTGGGCGAACGCGGCCTTGAGCTCGGCGTCCAGCATGGCGTTGCCGCCGTACTTGACGACGACGAGCGCGCCGGAGAACTCCTGCAGCCAGGGCAGGGCCTCGATCAGCACCTCTGCCTTCTGGTCGGGCCGCAGCCCGTTCACGATGTCGCTGCTCATGTGCTGTACGCGCTGTTCTCGTGGACGTAGTCGTGCGTGAGGTCGTTGGTCCAGAGCGTGATCTCGGCGTCGCCCGCGTGCAGGTCGATGGTGAACGTGACCTCGCGGGCCGCGGCCATGTCGACCTTCTCCGGCGGCTCGTACGCGCCGCCGGCCTTGCAGACCAGGACGCCGTTGACGCTCACGTCGAGCTCGGCAGGGTCGAACGGCGCGACCTCCTCGGGCACGGTGCCGACCTGGGAGAGGATGCGCCCCCAGTTGGGGTCGTTGCCGAAGACGGCGGCCTTGACCAGGTTGGACCGGCTCACGGCACGCGCGACGGCGAGCGCCGCGTCCTCGGTGGTGGCGTTCGTGACGGTGATCGCGATGTCGTGGGACGCACCCTCGGCGTCGGCGATAAGCTGCCGGGCCAGGTCGGCGCAGATGGCCGTGACGGCCTCGGTGAGCACGTCGAGGTCCGGCGTCACGCCGGAGGCGCCCGAGGCCATCAGGACCACGGTGTCCGAGGTGGACATGGCGCCGTCGGAGTCGACGCGGTCGAAGGTGACCCGCGTGGCCGCGCGCAGTGCGGCGTCGGCGTCCTGCGCCGGGACGACGGCGTCCGTGGTGATCACGCACAGCATGGTCGCCAGCGCCGGGGCCAGCATGCCAGCGCCCTTGGCCATGCCACCCACGGTGAAGCTGCCGGACGGCAGGTCGACGGTGCGCACCGCCGTCTTGGACACGGTGTCGGTGGTCATGATCGCGGTGGCAGCCGCGGTCCCGGCTGCCTCGTCCGCGGCGAGGGCGCCTACCGCGACGGGGATGCCCGCCAGGAGCTTGTCCGCTGCCAGGCGCACGCCGATCAGGCCGGTCGAGGCGACGAGCACGTCGATCGCGCCGATCCCGAGCTCGTCCGCGACCTTCTCGGCGGTGGCGTGCGCGTCCTGGAACCCGCCCGGGCCGGTGCACACGTTGGCGCCGCCGGAGTTCAGCACGACCGCGCGCGCGACACCGTCCTTGACCGCCTGGCGCGACCACATGACGGGCGCACCGACCACGCGGTTGCTCGTGAACACCGCGGCGGCGGCGAACTCGGGGCCGTCGTTGACGACGAGCGCCAGGTCCGGCGTGCCGGACGCCTTGAGGCCTGCGGTGACGCCGGCGGCCCGGAACCCCTGGGCTGCGGTGACCCCCGCTGCGGTGTCGGTCATGGCGCGACTCCTTCGGTGATGAGGCCGGCGGTCTCCCGCAGGCCGAGGGCGAGGTTCATGGACTGGATGGCGGCGCCGGCGGTCCCCTTGACGAGGTTGTCGATGGCGGTGATCGTGACGACCCGGCGGGCTGCGGCGTCGACCGCCACCTGCACGCACGCCGTGTTGGCGCCCAGCGTCATCGCCGTGCTCGGCCACTGGCCCTCCGGGAGCAGGTGCACGAACGGCTCGTCGGCGTACGCGGCCTCCCATGCCGCGCGGACCTGCTCCGGGTCGACACCCTTGGCCAGCGGCGCCGTCGCGGTCGCGAGGATGCCCCGCGCCATCGGCACGAGCGTGGGCGTGAAGCTGATGGTCACCTCGGGCGCGCCGGCGGCCCGCAGGTTCTGCTGGATCTCCGGGATGTGCCGGTGCGTGCCGCCCACCGCGTACGGCTGTGCGGACCCGAGCGCCTCGCTCGCCAGGAGGTGCGGCTTGAGCGCCTTGCCCGCGCCCGAGTAGCCGTTGGCCAGCACGGCGACGATGTCCGTCGGCTCCACGACGCCGGCAGCGACACCGGGCTGGAGGCCGAGCGTGACCGCCGTGACGTTGCAGCCGGGTACCGCGATGCGGCGGGCGCCGGCCAGCTTGTCGCGCTGCCGGGCGGCCGTGGCGACGTCGGCACCGGGCGCCACCGCATGGATCAGCTCGGGCATGCCGTAGGGCCAGGTCCCCGCGTGCGCGGAGCCGTAGAACTGCTCCCAGTCGCTCGCGGACTCCAGCCGGTGGTCGGCGCCCAGGTCGATGACCAGGACGTCGTCCGGGAGCTCGGCCGCGATCTTCCCCGACGCGCCGTGCGGCAGGCCGAGCAGCACCACGTCGTGCCCGGCCAGAGTGTCCGGCGTGGTCGGCTCCAGGATGCGGTGCGCGAGGCCGCGCAGGTGCGGCTGGACCTCGCCGAGGCTCGACCCGGCGCTCGAGTGCGCGGTGAGCGTGCCGATCTCGACGAAAGGGTGGGCCGCGAGGAGGCGCAGGGCCTCCCCTCCCGCATAACCGGACGCGCCGGCGACGGCGACACGGATGAGCTGGCTGCTGGACATATTCGGTACTATACATAATTATGCAGAGGGGCGAAACCGCGGAGGCGACCCCTGACCACCCTGCGACATAGGCTCGCCGCATGCACGCAGTCGTAGCCCGTGAAGCGGGCGGTCCCGAGGTCCTGCAGTACACCGAGCTCCCCGATCCGACGCCGGGTCCGGGCCAGCTCCTGGTCCGTGTCGCCGCGGCCGGTGTGAACTTCATCGACACCTATCGCCGCTCCGGCGTCTATCCCATGCAGTACCCGCACGTGGTCGGCGTGGAGGGTGCCGGCACCGTGGAGTCCCTCGGCGACGACGTCACGGGTTTCGCGGTCGGCGACCGCGTGGCCTGGCACGACGCCCCCGGCTCCTACGCGGAGCTCGTGGCGGTCGACGCCGCAGGCGCCGTCCCCGTGCCCGACGGGCTGGACCTCACCACGGCGGCCGCCCTCCCCCTGCAGGGCATCACCGCGCACTACCTCGTGCGGTCCACGTTCGAGGTGAGGCAGGGGCACGACGTCCTGCTGCACGCGGGAGCCGGCGGCGTCGGCCTGCTGGCCACGCAGCTCGCCGTCCTGCACGGCGGACGGGTCGTGACCACCGTCTCGACCCCGGAGAAGGCCGAGCTGTCCGCCTTGGCCGGCGCCGCGCACACCATCGACTACGCGGCGCTGGGCGACCTCACGGCCGAGCTGCCAGCGCTCGTGCGCGAGCTCACCGACGGCCGGGGCGTGCACGTCGTGTACGACGGCGTCGGCCGGGCCACCTTCGAGGCGTCGCTCGCCTCCCTGCGTCCGCGCGGGATGCTCGTGCTGTTCGGCGGCGCGTCGGGTCAGGTGCCGCCGTTCGACCCGCAGCGGCTCAACAAGGCAGGCTCCCTGTTCCTCACACGGCCGACGATCGCGCACCACACGCTCACCCGCGACGAGCTCGAGTGGCGCACGTCCGAAGTGTTCGAGGCCGCCGCGTCGGGTGACCTGAAGGTCCACGTCGGCTCCACCCTCTCGCTGGCCGACGCCGGTGCGGCGCACGAGGCCCTGGAGGGCCGGGCCACCACAGGCAAGGTGCTGCTGGTTCCCTGAGCCCCGGCCCTCTCGGTGCGGGTTCGGTGACTTCGGTCCGTTGCCTTGAGATCGGTCGTTTGATTGACCGATCTCAGAGCAACGGACCGAAGTCGTGGAGCTGCTGATGCAAGCGACCGATCTCGGAACCTCCCGTGCCGCACCACGGGTCTAACGTTGGAGCGAATCTTCGGCGGGCGAAACTCGTCGCACCCGGGCCCTTTACAGGGAATGGCTCAGTCGCGACAATTCACCCGTCGAGTTTTCTCTCGCCCGGAGGTTCAACGTGGTACTTCCTCGCTTCTCCCGTACAGCTCTCGCCGGCACCGCCGTCGCCGCCCTGGCCCTCGGGCTCCTCACGACCAGCGCCGCCGTCGCCACCCCGAGCGACGACGTCTCCGTCCAGGCGACCGTGCGCCCGAGCCTGGTGCTCGACCGCGACTTCCCCGACCCCGACGTGTCGAAGTTCGGCGACACCTACTACGCGTACGCGACCAACGAGGGCAAGAACCTGCCCTGGGCGACGGCGCCCGACCCGGACGGGCCCTGGACGTACCGGTCCACGGACGCCCTGCCGAACCTCGGAGCCTGGGCGAAGGTGGGGCGCACCTGGGCGCCCGACGTCTCCCGCCGCGCCGACGGCCGCTATCTGCTCTACTACACCGCCTGGCACGCGGCGTCCGACCGGCAGTGCATCGGCGCAGCCCTGTCCGACTCCCCCGGCGGCCCGTTCGTCCCGGTCGGCACCCAGCCGCTCGTCTGCCCGCTCAGCGCGGGCGGCGCCATCGACGCGTCCAGCTTCGTCGACACGAACGGCACCCGGTACCTGATCTGGAAGAACGACGGCAACGCCATCGGCGCCACCACCTGGATCCATGTCCAGCGCACGGCCGCGGACGGCATCACCTTCGAGGGCGGTGCCGCCCAGGTGCTGCGCAACGACCGGGCCGACGAGGCGGGCATCATCGAGGCGCCGGTGATCACCAAGGTGGGCAGCCAGTACGTGCTGTTCTACTCGGCGGGCCCGTACACGACCAACCAGTACGGCACGAGCTACGCGGTCTCGAGCTCGATCACCGGGCCGTACACCAAGGCGTTCCGGTTCCTCATGACCACCGCCTCGCTCGACGGCGCGGTGGGCGGCCCGGGCGGCGCCGACGTGCTGCGCGACGCCGGGGGCGACAAGCTCGTCTTCCACGGCCACCGCGCCGCGGGCGGCCGGGGCATGTACGTCGCCGACCTCGGCTGGGCCAACGGGAACCCCGTGGTGCGCGGCAGCCGGGTCCGGTACGAGGCCGAGCGCGGCACGCTGCACAACTGCACGGTCCGGGCGAACGCCGCCGGCGCGTCCGACGGCAAGGTCGTCGCGTACATCGACCACGCCGACAGCACCGTCGACGTCGGCTCGATCTACGTGCCCACCACCGGCAGCTACTCGTTGCACGTCGGCTACGCCAACGGCTCGGCCGGGACCGCCTCGCACACCGTCACGGTGAACGGGGCCGCGGCCGGATCCATCAGCTACCCCGTGACCGGCTGGGACAGCTGGCGGCAGGCCACCAAGGACGTCACCCTCCAGGCGGGCTGGAACACCGTCCGGCTGGGCAAGGGAACCGCGTTCGCGGAGGTCGACTACATCGAGGTCGCGTAGGTTCCAGACCCTCGTGCGGACATGATGTATCTTGACGTCAAGATACTCGACGACGAGGAGTGGACATGGCCGACTGGAACCCCGGCGCCTACCTGCAGTACACGGACGAGCGGTCCCGGCCGTTCACCGAGCTGGTCGCCCGGGTGCCCGGGACGCCCTCCACCGTCGTCGACCTCGGGTGCGGACCCGGCCACCTCACGCCGGTGCTCCGCGCCCGCTGGCCCGAGGCCCGGGTGACCGGCGTCGACGCCTCCCCCGCCATGATCGAGCGGGCACGCGCCGCCGATCCCGGCACCGAGTACGTGCTCGCCGACCTGAGCACCGACGACCACACCGCCGACCTCGTCATCAGCAACGCCGCGCTCCAGTGGGTACCCGGGCACCGCGACCTGCTCACGGCGCTCGCCGACCGGGCCGCGCAGACGTTCGCGTTCCAGGTCCCGGGAAACCACGACGCGCCCAGCCATCTCCTCCTGCGGGAGGTCGCCGGCCGGGAGCCGTACGCCGACGTCGTCGGACCGGTCGAACGGCGGGCCACCGCCGACCCCGCCGAGTACCTGGACCGCCTGGCCAGGCCCGGGTGGACCGTCGACGCGTGGGAGACCACCTACACGCACGTGCTGCACGGACCGGACCCCGTGCTCCGCTGGATCTCGGCGACCGGTGCCCAGCCCACGCTCCAGGCGCTGGAGGCCAAGGACCCGGCGCTGCGCACCCGGTTCGAGGAGGAGTTCGGGGCGGCGCTGCGCGAGGCCTACCCGGAGCGCGCCTACGGCACCGCGTTGGAGTTCCGCAGGGTGTTCGCGGTGGCGAGCCGGGCCTGAGCCCAGCTCCGGATCCGACGGCGGAGCGGTCCGGGCGCTACTGGCCCAGCCTGGCCCGCAGACCGGCGAGCTCGGTGTCGACGTACTGACGCGTGCGGCCCATGGTGAGCCCGCCGAGCAGCCAGGCCAGCCCGCCGGTCTGCGTGATCGCCAGGGTCACCCGGGAACGGCCGCCGGGCAGGGGCTCCACCAGGTGCTCCGCCTGCGTGGTGACGCCCGGCGCCTCGCTGATCCACGCGAAGTGCCGCGGAGCGTCCCACTCGTCGATCAGCCAGACAGCCAGGGGCATCCTCGGCTGCTCGATCCGCACCTGCGTGCCGACGTCAGGCGGGTTCGGGCCGTCGATGATCGACACCGAGGTCATGGAGGACGTCCAGTCGGGCATGTGCTCGACGTCGGACAGGACGGCCCATACGGCCTCCGGCGAGGCGTCGATCTCTGCGGACGTGCTGTAGTTCGGCATGCGTGCTCCTGTCGTTCCGGTGGTCGCCGGCCGGCGGCACACCCATAGTCTCGGCCCCATGGCACCTGGCGCGACGTGACCGACACGCGTCCCGGCCGACCGGCCGCGGCGAGCGCGACGCCCTGTCCATCGTCGTAGGCTGCCGGTATGACTGATCGCGCCATCCGCATTGCGCTGCAGCTCCAGCCGCAGCACGCCGACTACTCCGCCATCCGCGACACGGTGCTCCGCGCCGAGGACATGGGTGTGGACGTCATCTTCAACTGGGACCACTTCTATCCGCTCTCGGGCGACCCGGACGGCAAGCACTTCGAGGCCTGGACCATGCTCGGCGCCTGGGCCGAGCAGACCGAGCGGGTGGAGATCGGCGCACTCGTCACGGGGATCGGCTACCGCAACCCCGACCTGCTGGCCGACATGGCACGCACCGTCGACCACATCTCCGGCGGGCGGCTCATCCTGGGTCTCGGCGCCGGCTGGTTCGAGAAGGACTACGACCAGTTCGGCTACGAGTTCGGTACCGCCGGCTCGCGGATCGCGAGCCTTGCCGACGCCATGCCGCGGATCAAGGCCCGTCTCGCCGCGGGCAACCCGGCGCCCGAGCGGGAGATCCCGATCCTGATCGGCGGTGGCGGGGTCAGGAAGACGCTGCGCATCGTCGCAGAGCACGCCGACATCTGGCACGCCTTCGGCGATGTCGACGTCCTGAAGACCAAGTCCGCGATCCTCGACGAGCACGGCGCCGCCGTCGGCCGTGACACCGCCGCGCTCGTGGAGCGGTCGGTGGCTGTCAGCGGCGCGCCGGAGGCGACCGGCGACGCCCTGGTGGCGGCCGGCGCGACCCTGTTCACGATCGGTGAGAGCGGTCCGGACTACGACCTGAGCACCGTGCAGGCCTGGGTCGACTGGCGCGACGAGCGCCGCTGATCCTGCCGGGTCAGGCGATCTCCTCCGCCGCGGGCGTGACGGCCACCTGGGCCGTCACGCCCGACTCGATGTCGCGGGGCGTCACCCCGCGGCGGAGGCGCAGCGCGCTGTTGACCAGGCCGAGATGGCTGAACGCCTGCGGCGTGTTGCCGAGGTGGCGCCCGGTGCGCACGTCGTACTCCTCGCTCAGGAGCCCGAGGTCGTTGCGCAGGGTGAGCAGGCGTTCGAACAGGGCGACGGCCTCCTCCCGCCGGCCGATGCCGTGCAGCGCGTCGACCAGCCAGAAGTTGCACACCAGGAACGTCGACTCGTCGCCGGGCAGGCCGTCCACCCCGTCGTCGGCGTCGGTGTCGTACCGCAGCAGAAGCCCGTCCTCGCTCAGCTCCCGTTGCACCGCCTCCACCGTGCCCACCACGCGCGGGTCGTCCCAGGGCAGGAACCCGACCTGCCCGATCAGCAGCAGTGCGGCGTCCAGCCCGTCCGACCCGTAGAACTGCGTGAACGTGTTCCGTTCCGCGTCGAACCCGTGCACGCACACGTCGGCGTGGATCCGGTCGCGGACGGCGCGCCACTGCTCCACGGGCCCGTCGAGCCCACCCTCCTCGACGGCGCGTACCGCCCGGTCGAAGCCGGCCCAGGCCATGACGCGGGAGTGCACGAAGGCGCGGCGCGGACCGCGCACCTCCCAGAGCCCGTTGTCGAGATCGTCCCAGTGCTGCGCGAGGTGCTCCAGGAGCGACTTCTGCAGACGCCATGCCTCGTGGTCGTTCTCCAGCCCCGCCTCACGCGCCAGGTGCAGGGCGTCGAGCGTCTCGCCCCACACGTCGATCTGGAGCTGGCCCGCGGCGCCGTTGCCGATCCGCACCGGGCTCGAGCCCTCGAACCCGGGCAGCCAGTCGATCGTGTACTCCGGCAGGCGACGGCGCCCGTCGAGCCCGTACATGATCTGCAGGTCCGCGGGGTCGCCGGCGACCGCGCGCAGCAGCCATGCCCGCCAGTCGCGCGCCTCGTCGATGAACCCGGTGCCGATCAGCGCCTGCAGCGTGAACGCGGCGTCGCGCAGCCAGCAGTAGCGGTAGTCCCAGTTGCGGGCGCCGCCGATCTCCTCGGGCAGCGACGTCGTGGCCGCAGCGACGATGGCCCCGGTCGGCGCGTAGGTCAGCGCCTTCAGCGTGATGAGGGACCGGTGCACGGCGTCGGCCCAGGGCCCGGTGTACGTGGACCGGGCGACCCACGACCGCCAGAACTCCTCGGTGTCCCGGAGCGCCTCGTCCGCCACGACGGGCATCTTGGCTGCCAGGTGGGAGGCGTGATAGGTCAGGACGAACGGCACCCGGTCGCCCGGTCCCACGGTGAACCGGGCGCGGTGGACGAAGTCGTCGGCCACGCCGCTGGGAGTCATGACGACCGCCGGGTCGATGTCGACACGGACGGCGTCCGGACCCGCCACGGCCAGCAGGGCGCCGTCGTCCCGGGTGACCCAGGGCACGACGTTCCCGTAGTCGAACCGGAGCCGCAGCTCGGTGGTCATGGAGACGTGTCCGCTGATGCCCTCGACGATGCGCACGAGGTCGGCCTGTTCGCTGCGCGGCGGCATCAGGTCGATCACGCGGACCCGCCCCTCGGGCAGGTCCCACTCCGTCTCCAGGATCAGCGTGCCGTCGCGGTAGCCGCGTCTGGTGCAGTCGCCGGCCCCCTCGGGGCCGAGCTTCCACGACCCGTTGCGCTCGTCCCCGAGCAGGGCGGCGAAGCAGGCCGGGGAGTCGAAGCGCGGCAGGCACATCCAGTCGACCGCACCGTCCCGGCCGACCAGCGCCGCCGTCTGGAGATCTCCGACCATCCCGTAGTCCTCGATGCGGCGCGTCATCGCCACAGACTAAGTTCACCGCCCCGTCTCGACCAGGGGACATACCGTCAGGGCGACGAGGCGTCCGCCGCGTACACCCACCGGTACCCGGGATACTCGCCCAGCGACCACAGGTAGTCGCGGGAGTGCCCGTCCCCGCACCAGCACCGCCGGATGAGCGTCCCGTGTCCGCCCGTCAGCGCTTGGTCAGGGCGTCCGCCAGCGGGTCGTCGCTGCCCGCGGGCATGACCCGCAGCCGGCGGGCGGTCGCCTCACCGCCCTGCCGTGCGACGTCGGCGGCCAGCGCCTTGAGCGACTCGGGGGTGTCGTCCGAGACCCGCAGGAACCAGCCCGAGCAGGCGTCGAGCTCGCCGGCCGCTATCGCGTTCACGACGTCGGTCACGCGCTCGGCCGGCGTCCACCGGGTACGGCCCTCGTGCAGGGTCATCCCCGTCGTCATGTCGGTCCGCACCACGCCCGGCGCGAGCTCGAAGACACGCAGGCCGCGCGGGAAGCCATCGTTGTGGAGGTTGGCACCCATGCGCGTCAGCGCCGTCTTGCTCGCGTTGTACGCCGAGTAGCCGCCGCCCATCTCGTGCGAGCTCGCGCCCGAGGCCAGGTCGATGACCCGGCCGCCACCGCGCGCGATCATGCCCGGCAGGGCGTAGCGCATGAACAGGAAGGGCCCGCGCACGTTGGTCTCGAAGACCGACCACCACTCCTCGGGGTCGGCCTCCCACAGCGGGTGCTCGGACTCGATGGCGCCCGCGTTGTTGACCAGCAGGTCGACCGACCCGAGCGTGTCCTCGGCCTGCCCGACGGCGGCGCGCACCGCCGCCGGGTCCGACACGTCGGCGGTCAGCTCGACCGCCGTCACACCCTCGGCCCGGATCTCCGCGGCCACGGCCGCGAGGCGGGTGGCGTCCCGCGCGAGCAGGGCGACGTCCAGCCCTGCTCGCGCGAGACCCAGCGCGATCTCCCGGCCGATCCCGCGCGAGGCACCCGTGACGAGTGCGGTGCGGGACGGCGGGGTCGCCACGGTGCCGACCGCCTGGTGCGGGTCAGCCACGCAGGACCGCCCCGACCTTGGCCGCCGCCGACTCCACCACGGCGTCGCGTACCGCGCGGACCTCCTTCGCGGACAGCGTCCGGTCAGCGGCCCGCAGCCGGAGCGAGTAGGCGAGCGACTTCTTGCCCTCGCCCACCTGCTCCCCGGTGAAGACGTCGAACAGCGCCACGTCCTCCAGCAGCTCACCGGCGCCGGCCACGATGGCCGAGCGAACTGCCTCGGCCGGCACGCTGTCGTCGACCACGAAGGCGAAGTCCTCCTTGGCGGCGGGGAACGCCGACACGGGTGCGGCCGCCACGGGCTCGCCCGAGGCCGCCCCGACCAGGACGCTCAGGTCCACCTCGAACGCCGCGGCCCGGGCCGGGAGGCCCAGCGCCTCGACGACCTTGGGGTGCAGCTCGCCGGCGTGGCCGACGACCGTTCCGTCGGCGAGCTCGAGGCGCCCGCAGCGTCCCGGGTGCCACGGCATCTGCCCGGTGTCCGGGACGACCACCACCTCGGCCCGGGCGCGCTCGGCCACCAGGCGAGCCGCCGCGAGGGCGTCCTCCCAGCCTGCCGCGCGGCCCGCGCCCCACCAGCCGGCCAGCTCGCGCTTGCCGGTCAGCACGCCGGCGACACGACGCGGCTGGTCGGGGACCGCCGCGGCGAGCGCCGCGAGCTGCTCCTCGGTGGGCCGCACCCCACCGGGCAGCGTGGGCGCCGCGGGTGCGCCTGGCGTCGGGCGGGTGACGAGGCCGATCTCGTAGACCGCGAGGTCGGTCAGTCCGCGCGAGACGTTGCGCCGAACGGTGTCGAGCAGTGTGACGAGCAGGTTCGACCGCAGCAGCGGCCTGTCGTCGGCCATCGGGTTGGCGAGCCGGAGGGAGACGCGGCGCGGGTCGTCGGCGGGAAGGCCGAGCGCGTCGTACTCGGGGACGCCGACGAACGGGTAGCTGAGCGTCTCGACGAAGCCTGCCTCGGCCAGCGCCCGGGCCACCGAGCGACGCGTGCGCTGCTCGGAGGTGAGCCCCCGGCCGCCGGGCGCGGACGGGAGCACCGACGGCACCTGGTCGTAGCCCTGGATGCGCACGACCTCCTCGACCAGATCGGCCGGACCGGTCAGGTCGGGGCGCCAGGACGGCGGGGTGACGAGGAGGACCTGCACGGGCTCGACCACCGAGGACGCCTCGACGGTCGCGCCGATCTCCTCCAGGGTGCTGCGCACCTGCTCGGGGGTGTACTCGACACCCGAGAGCCTGGTGGGCTCGGTGACCTTGAGCGCGATAGGCGCCCGTACGGTCTCCGCGGTGTGGTCGAGGTCGCTCACCGCGGCGTCGGCGGTGCCGCCACCCAGCTCGACCAGAAGGTCCACGACGCGCTGCGCCGCGACCGCGGGCAGCAGCGGGTCCACGCCACGCTCGAACCGCTTGGCGGCCTCGCTCGAGAGCTTGTGCCTGCGTGCGGTGCGCGCGACGGTGATCTGGTCGAAGTGGGCCGACTCGACGAGCACGTCCGTGGTGGTGTCGCTGACCTCGGACGACGCTCCGCCCATGACGCCGGCAAGCCCGAGCACGCGGCTGCCCGCTCCCGTGGGCGAGTCCGTGATCAGGAGGTCCTCGCTGTCGAGCGCGCGGTCGGCATCGTCCAGCGTGGTGAGGCGCTCGCCGGTGGTGGCCCGGCGGACCACTATGGGGGCCGAGACCTTGGCGAGGTCGTAGGCGTGCAGCGGCTGCCCGAGATCGAGCATCACGTAGTTCGTGATGTCGACCGCCAGGGAGATGGACCGCATGCCGGAACCCTCGAGACGGTGCTTCATCCATGCGGGCGTCGGCGCGGCCGGGTCGATACCGCGCACGATGCGCGTCACGAACCGGTCGCAGCCGACCACGCCGTTGATCGGCGCGTCGTCGCGCACCTGGACCTCGAACCCGTCCGGGGTCGCGGCAGGTTCGGAACCCGTGGCCAGACCGTGGTCGGTGAACTTGGCCCCCGTGGAGTGCGCGTACTCGCGGGCCACACCGCGGTAGCTGAACGCGTACCCGCGGTCCGGCGTCACGTTGATCTCGAGGATCTCCTCGCCCAGGCCCAGGAGCGCCACAGCGTTCTGGCCAGGCGTGAGGTCGGCCTCGGCGAACCCGTTCCGGGTCAGCACCAGGATGCCGTCGTGGTCGTCGCCGATACCGAGCTCGTTGACCGAGCAGATCATGCCGTCGGACACGTGCCCGTAGGTCTTCCGGGCGGCGATGGCGAACGGTCCGGGCAGCACGGTGCCGGGCAGGGCCACGACCACGAGGTCGCCGGGCGCGAAGTTGTGCGCGCCGCAGACGATGCCACGCGCGCCGTCGGCGTCGTTGTGCTCGGGTCCGACGTCGACACGGCACCAGTTGATCGTCTTGCCGTTCTTCTGCGGCTCGGGCGTCATCTCGAGCACCCGGCCGACCACGAGCGGGCCGGTCACGGCGGCCCCGTGGATCGCCTCTTCCTCCAGGCCCACCTTGACGAGGTCGGCCGCGAGCTGCTCGGCGGTGAGGTCCGCGGGCACCTCTACGTGGTCAGCGAGCCAGTCCTTCACGATGAGGGGCACTTCAGATCTCCGTCCCGAACTGGGTGGAGAAGCGCACGTCGCCCTCCACGATGTCGTGCATGTCCGCGATCGAGTGACGCAGCATGAGCGTGCGCTCGATGCCCATGCCGAACGCGAAGCCCGTGTACTCCTCCGGGTCGACGCCCGCGGCGCGCAGCACGTTGGGGTTGACCATGCCGCAGCCGCCCCACTCGATCCAGCCGGCTCCGCCCTTCTTCTGCGGGAACCACAGGTCCATCTCGGCGGACGGCTCGGTGAAGGGGAAGAACGCCGGGCGCAGGCGCGTCCTGGCCTCCGGCCCGAACATCGCCCTCGCGAACGCGTCCAGCGTGCCGACGAGGTTCGCCATGGTCAGGCCCTTGTCGACCGCCAGCCCCTCGACCTGGTGGAACACCGGCGTATGGGTCTGGTCCAGCGCGTCCGTACGGAAGGTGCGGCCGGGGCACGCGATGTACAGCGGCACGCCACGCTCGAGCAGGGACCGCGCCTGGACCGGGGACGTGTGCGTACGCAGCACCAGGTTCGACTCACCGTCGTCGCCGTCGCCGGCCACGTAGAACGTGTCCTGCATCTGGCGCGCGGGGTGGTCCGGGCCGAAGTTCAGCGCGTCGAAGTTGAACCACTCGGCCTCTACCTCGGGGCCGTCGGCGATCTCCCAGCCGAGGCCGACGAAGAAGTCGGCGATGCGCTCCTGGACCAGCTCGATCGGGTGGCGGGCGCCCGCCGTCGTGCGCTGGACCGGGAGGGTGACGTCCACCGACTCCTCTGCCAGCACGCGCGCGTCGCGCTCACCCTCGAGCTCTGTCTGACGGGCCGCTATCGCCTGGTTGATCTGCCCGCGACGCGGGCCCACGAGCTTGCCGGCCCTGGCCTTGTCCGGGCCGGGCAGCGCGCCGATGCCCCGGTTGGCGAGGGCCAGGGAGCTGCGGTCACCGGTGTGCTGGGTGCGGACGGCCTTCAGCGCGTCGAGGTCGCCGGCCTTGGCGATGTCGTCGAGCGCGGCCTGGACCGCGGCGTCGAGCGCCGCCTCGTCGAGCGGATCGATGGGTGCCTTCTCATCGGGCGTGGACATGCTTGCCTTCCTGGCGGATTCGGGAGCCGGTTCGGTCCCCTGCCTGGGACCCTCTGCCGGCAAATGCAGTCTAGGTGCCCGCCAGGGCTCAGGACGCGTTGTCCACAGGGCAGCTCAGTGCCCGCGCGCAGCGCTCGCCGCACAGCCCATGGCGGGCTGCATAAATCGGCGGGTCAGTGGCTGCATGGGGGTCATCATTCCATGCCGGGTGTGGGCAGGCAACGTCGATAGCGGCGTCCGGACGATCAGCGCTTGGCACACTTTTTTGGCGTGTCAGTGGGTCGACGTAGGGTGCAACACATGTTCGAAGGATCTTCGGACACTCTCGTCTCCACGGCCGGGGCGGCCCTGGTCCCGGTCGTGGAGGCGGACCTCCTGCGGAGGACCACCGGGAGGCCTACCGTCCGGTCAGCCCTCGAGCGCCCAGGTCTCCACGATCTCGTAGCGCGGGCCGCCCTGGGCACCCTCGCCGGGGTGGGACTCGACCAGCGCGAACGAGTCAGCGGTCCAGTCCGGGCCGGCGTACACGGACAGAGCCTGAGCGGCGGGCTCCAGCGCCGACCGGGGCTCGGCGCCCGCGCGCTTGCCCCAGCGGTCCCGCCCGCGCGGCGGCTTCACCTGGCCGGCACGCGCCCGGGCCACGGTGACGTGCGCGCGGTGCGGCTTCACGTCGTCCGGCACCTCACGGGGCGAGGCGGCCAGGCAGTCGGCCGCCAGATCCTTCAGCGCACCGGTCCCGCCGTCGACGCCGATCCACAGGACCCGGGCGCCGAACGATCCCGCACCGCGCAGCCGCAGGTCGATCGGCGCGTGCTTGCGCGCGACGTCGGCCAGCTCGTCGCGCAGCTCAGGCACCGTTCCCTCGGGAAGGTCCGCGTAGAACGCGAGGGTGATGTGCAGGCTCTCCCGAGGCACCCAGCGCGGGGAAGCGGGTACGCCGTCGATGGCGAGCCCTAGATGGTCCTTGACACGCTGGGGCGGGAAGACCGCCGTGAACAACCGCACCCGGCGATCTTAGGCGAGCGCCCCGTCCGGACGGGACATGATCTCGCCACGCACCGGCGCACGGCCGGCCCGCGACGTGCGCCGGCTACCGCTTCCTGCGACGCGTCACGGCCCAGGCGACGGCGGCCACCGCGAGCACCAGCGCCACCTGGGCGCCGAGGACTATCCGGTTCACGTCCACGGCCGGGACCCAGCGCACACCGCTCTCGTCCACGACGAAGGCCCCGGCAGGCTCCGCACGGCGACCGAAACCGAACCCGCTGCCCTCCCCCTCGGCCAGGGCGCCCGGTTCCGTGCCGCGCCCGGCAGGATCGGCCTGGTCCTCGGACGGCGCCGCGTCGGCCGTACCGCCCGGCTCCGTGCCACCCCCGCCCCCGGCGCCACCGCCCGACCACACGCGTGCGGCGGGGATCACGATCGCCCCGTCGCGCTCGATCGGCTCGCCGTAGACCTCCCGGATGCCGAAGGCCTCGGCCAGCGACTCGCTGATGCGGCTCAGATCAGGTGTGTGCCTCATGCGTCCACCGTAGGTCCCGGCTCCCCCGCGCGATACGGCACGGGTCGGGACAACCCACCGGTTCACCCGGGGGGCTGCCCGCTGGGAAGGCCGGCGGTGCGGCGCCACGCTGGGTACCCCGGGCACCTCCGGGTCCCGCCGACGTCAGGAGCAGCCATGACCACCCAGGAACCACACGCCCTCGGCCGCCGGACCTTTCTACGGGCAACCGCCGCGGCCGGTGTCGCTACGCTCGCCGGGGTGACGACACCGAACGCCGCGTGGGCCGCGCCCGGGCCGGCCGGACAGGCGCACCGTCCCGTGGACCAGCGGTCGATCGACGTCGCGACCGGCTCGATCGAGAACGACCTCATAGCGCTGCGGCGCGACATCCACGAGCACCCCGAGGTGGCGGGCGAGGAGCGCCGCACCGCTGCCCTCGTGGCCGACCGTCTGCGGGCCGCGGGGCTCGCGGTCACGACGGGCGTCGGCGGCCACGGAGTGGTCGGCATGCTGCACGGGGCACGCAAGGGCCGCACCGTCGCCTACCGCGCCGACATGGACGCGGTGCGGGCGGGTCAGACGACCGGCGGGGTCACGGACACGGGCCATCTGTGCGGGCACGACCTGCACACCACCGTCGGGGTCGGCGTCGCCGAGGTGCTGGCCGGACTGCGGTCGCGGCTCAGCGGGAGCGTCGCGTTCGTGTTCCAGCCCGCCGAGGAGAACCTCACCGGCGCCCGGGCGATGCTGGACGACGGCGTGCTGCACCGCACCGGCGCCCGGGAGCTCCACGCGCTGCACTGCGGCCCGATGCCGGTGGGGACGCTCGCGGTGACGCCAGGGTTCGGCATGCCGGGCCTCGACCGTGGCACGGTCACCCTCAACGGCCCTGACGCCGTCGCGCGGGCCGAGGCTCTCGCCGCGGACGTCCTGGGCCTGGCCACCATCCGGCGTCCGCAGACACTGGAAGACATGGACCAGCTCCTGGTGGACCTCGGGACGCCCGACGGCCCGCTGGCCCGGTTCGTCAACATCCAGCACGCCACGCCACAGCCGAGCCAGGACGGCTCCGTCACCGTGGCGACGTCCTACCGGTGCTGGCCCGAGGCGCGCTACCTCGAGGTCCGCGCCGACATCGGGGCGATCGCGGCCCGGTACGGCGCCGGCGCGGAGTTCCCCGACGCCCCGTTCCCTGCCCTGCTCTCCCCGGAACGGGACGGCACCCGGCTGGAACGGCATCTGCGCCGTTCGCTCGGACCCGAACAGGTGTCTCGGATGCAGGCCGCACCGCCCTTCAACGGGGAGGACTTCGCGCTGTTCGGTCAGCGGATCCCCGTCACGTACACCTTCCTGGGCGTGCGGTCGCCTGGCGCGCTCGTCACCACGGGCTTTCCGCACCACGTGGACTTCGAGCCGGACGAACGCGCCATCGGCACGGGAGTACGTGCGATGGCGGGCTGGCTCGCCGAGCGGGCGCGACGCATGTGAACCACCCCCGGGCCTGCCGAGCACCAGCGGTCTAGAGCCACCACCTGCGCGAGCAGAGCGCAGCCAGCACGGCGCCCACGGTATTGACGAGGACGTCGTCCACGGAGGCCACGCGGCCCAGGTCGAGCACGTACTGGAGGGCCTCGACGGTCGCGGAGACCCCGGCGGCGAGCACGGCCACACGGGCGAGTACCGCCACCGCGTGGCGGCCGGTGTCCGGGGCGAGCCGGAAGCGGAGCGGCAGGAAGAAACCGAGGGCAGCCAGCACCAGGAGGTTACCGCCCACCTGGACGACCACCCCCGCGACCGGACCGCCGAGCTGCGCGGCGAGGTCCCGGAACGGGACGAGCGAAAGAGCCCGGTCGCCCGGCCGGGGCGTGAGGATCATCCAGACCCAGGGCGCGGTGCCGGCGATGATGCCGACCTCGGCGACCGAGTGCCGCCAGGCCTGTTGCCGCGGAACTCCTCGCAGCATTCGCAGGCGCACGAGCAGGCGGATCGCCACCAGCGCGACCACCAGCCCGAGCAGCGCAGGACGCAGCACGTGACCCCACTCGCCCCAGACCCCTGACCACAGCACGTCGCGATCCTAGGCATGCGCTTCACCCAGGCAACGAACCAACCTCCCCCGAAGAGATGTCAGGCACAAGACAGTCAGGCACTTGACAGAGTTGAGCTCGAGGCGCATCGTTGTTGTCATGCACCTGACAGACAGGTGCCTGACAATCAGGAGAAGCAATGAGATACCCCAACGACATCGAGCCGGACGACGGCATCGACGAGAGCGCGGCCGCTACGGCCGAGACCGACGAGAACGAGACCGACGACCCGCGCCAGGAGGCGATGAACCGCCTGTCGACGGTCGGCATGCTGCAGCTGCACCACGCCAAGCGCGCCAGGCGGAGCGGACGCGGGGCCCCGTGGCTGGACCCCAGCCAGGGGCAGGGCCGCGTGCTCGCCCTGCTGCAGCTGAAGCCCGAGACCACCCAGAAGGACCTCACGTTCCTGCTGGGCATGTCCCGCCAGGCGACCGCCGAGCTGCTGTCCAAGCTCGAGAAGCAGGGGCTGATCGAGCGCGAGCCCTCGGCCGACGACAAGCGCGTGGTCGTCGTCCGGCTCACCGAGGCGGGCAAGGCGGCCGAACAAGCCACCGAGCGCCCGCCGCACGGGACGCCGGAGCTGCTGGACGTCCTCGACGACGACGAGGTGGCGCAGCTGTCCGGCTACCTGGCCAGGATCCTCGAACGCGCCGAGCGTGAGTGGGCCGGCGAGTTCGGCGAACGTCGCGAGGCGTTCGAGGAGTTCTGGCGCTCACGCGGCGGCTTCGACCCCCGCATGCGCGGGTTCGGCCGCGGCGGGTTCCCCGGCGGCCCGGGTGGGTTCCCCGGCGGGCCCGGTGGATTCCCGGGCGGCCCTGGCGGACCCGGTGGGTTCCCCGGCGGCCCTGGTGGATTCCCGGGAGGACCCGGTGGGTTCCCCGGCGGACCTGGCGGTCACCCCGGGCCGCACGGCCGGCGCAGCCGACGCGGTCGCCGGGACGACCAGGGCGAGGAGTGACGGCAGGTGTGCCGGACCTCAGCCGCGTCCAGCGCGTTCAGCGCTGGGCGCGGCTGCTCGCGTAGAGGCAGACGGTCGCCGCCGTGGCCAGGTTGAGCGACTCCGCCTTGCCCCGGATAGGCACCCGCACGACGGCGTCGGCCAGCGCGCGGTCCTCCTCGGGCAGCCCCCAGGCCTCGTTGCCGAACACCCAGGCGGTCGGCCCGGCAAGATCGGGTGCCGCGCCGGAACCGGCGTCGTCCAGGAGGTCGTCCAGGTCGAGAGGACCGGTCCCGTCGGCCGCGAGGACATGACACCCGGCGGCGCGCAGCTCGGCCACCGCCGCAGCGAGTGACATCCCGGTGACCACCGGCAGATGGAACAGCGACCCGGCGGTCGAGCGGACCACCTTGGGGTTGTGCACGTCGACGCTCTCCCCCGCGAGGACCACGAGGTCGGCCCCGGCGGCGTCGGCGGCCCGGATGACGGTGCCCGCGTTCCCGGGGTCACGGACGGTGGCGAGCACCGCAACGAGCAGAGGCCGTCCGGCGCGCTCCGGCTCCCGCGCGGCCAGCGCCTCGCGCAGCGACGGCACGGCGGACCGCACGACCGCGAGCACACCCTGGGCGTCGGCACTCATCGCCTCGAGCACCTCAGGGGTGCCGAGATGCACGAACAGCCCGGCCGAGCGGGCGTCGTCGACAATCTCCGCGTACCGCGTCGCGGCCGACGTCGTCAGGTAGACGTCCCGGACGGACGGCGCCGCGTGGCGGACCGCCTCTCGCACGCCCTGCGGGCCTTCGACCAGGTACAGCCCGTGCTTGGAGCGCGCCGAACGCCCGGCCAGTGCCCGTACCTGCTTGACGCGGTCGGCTCGCGGGTTCGCGAGCGTCACGTCAAGCGCTGACGGGGCCTCCGAGGAGGCGGCTGGCCGGGCGTCCGGTGAAATGCTCAACCTCAGGCAGCGGCCGGGGCGTTGACATCCGCCGGCAGCGCGTCCTTGGCGACCTGGACGAGGGCGTTGAACGCCGCGATGTCGTTGACCGCGAGCTCAGCGAGCATGCGGCGGTCGACCTCGACACCAGCGGCCTTGAGGCCCTGGATGAGGCGGTTGTAGGTCAGACCCTGCGCGCGGGAAGCAGCGTTGATGCGCTGGATCCACAGCTTGCGGAAGTCACCCTTCTTCTTCTTCCGGTCACGGTATGCGTAGACCAGGGAGTGGGTGACCTGCTCCTTCGCCTTACGGTAGAGGCGCGAGCGCTGGCCGCGGTAACCGGCGGCGCGCTCGAGGGTTGTACGGCGCTTCTTCTGGGCATTTACTGCCCGCTTCACGCGTGCCACGTGAGACTCCTTGTACTTCGGGGCTGAAAGGGTTCTTGGCGACGCCTGTCAGGCGTGCGCCACAAAAATCACTTACCGAGCAGGCGCTTGACCTTCTTGACGTCAGACGGTGCGACGACCTGGTCCATGGCCAGACGACGCGTGCGACGGCTGGACTTGTGCTCGAGGTAGTGGCGAGCGTTGGTCTGCTCGCGCATGATCTTGCCGCTACCCGTGACCTTGAACCGCTTCTTCGAACCGGAGTGCGTCTTGTTCTTCGGCATGACTGCCGTTTCTCCTCATGTCGGTCGACCGCTGCTGGAGCGGCGACGTTGTACCTGGGCCGGTGGGCCGACCTGGTGTCGTAGTGGTCTTGGGGACCGCGTCTCAGCCGGCCTTCGGTGCACGCGGCTTGGGGGCCACGGGCTTCGGCGCCGGCTTGGGGGCCGGGACGGGCTTCGGAGCTGCCTTGGCGGCCGGCTTCGCTGCCGGCTTCGAGGCAGTCTTGGCCGCAGGCTTGGTGGCTGGCTTCGGCTCCACCGGGGCGGGCGTCTCGACGACGGGCTCGGGCTCGGCCTCGGCGACCGGCTCGGGCTCGACGACGGGCTCGGGCTCCGGCTCGACGACGGCTACGGGCTCGGGCTCCGCGACGGGCTCCTCGACGACGGGCTCAGGAGCCGGCGCGGCGGCAGGCTCCTCGACCGTAGTCTCTGAGATCTCGTCGACCTGGTCCTCGACCGGCTCCGAGGTCTCGGGCTCGTCGGCCGCACGGGCCTGCGCCTTCGCCTCGGACTTGGTCATCCGGCCGGCGTTGATCTCGGTGGAGCGCTTGCGCTGCTCGACCTTGGCGTCCGCCTTCTTCTTGACCGGCCCGAGGACCATAGTCATGTTGCGGCCGTCCTGCTTCGGCATCGACTCGACGAAGCCGAGCTCGGCGACGTCCTCCGCCAGACGCTCCAGCAGGCGACGACCCATCTCCGGGCGCGACTGCTCGCGGCCGCGGAACATGATCATGACCTTGACCTTGTCGCCGGCCGAGAGGAAGCGGACGACGTGGCCCTTCTTCGTCTCGTAGTCGTGCGGGTCGATCTTCAGACGGAACCGGATCTCCTTGAGAACCGTGTTCGCCTGGTTACGCCGCGCTTCTCGCGCCTTCATGTCGGACTCGTACTTGAACTTGCCGAAGTCCATGAGCTTGGTGACAGGCGGGCGAGCGTCCGGCGCAACCTCGACGAGGTCGAGGTCAGCGTCCTGGGCGAGCTTCAGGGCGACCGCCGTGGCAACCACGCCGACCTGCTCCCCGCCAGGACCGATGAGTCGGACCTCGGGAACACGGATCCGGTCGTTGATGCGAGGCTCGGTGATGGTGATGCTCCTCAGAAGTCGTTGATCGACCACCAGGAACGAGAAATGGCTCCCGCCCTGAACACAGGTGGAAGCCATCACAAGGAAAGGGTGCCCGGACCGGCGAAGAACTGAGCCGATACCGCTGCACCCGACCAAGGACCCGGCCTCTGTCGGCACCTTGCGGCGCTCGGTCGTGACTCGGGTGGGATGGTGATCCACTTTGTGCACCCGGCTCTCACCGGGTCGGTCGTGCCCCCACGATAGCAGCATGCCGGCGTGGGTCGCCATACCGGCCGGTGTGAGGTGGGCCGCGCCCCGGCACGAGCCTCCAGCCCCGGCGCAAGCTCGAGCACAACTGGAATCATTCCAGTTTAGCGGGTAGGGTGAAAGCCATGACGTCGACCGCCTCCGCTGCCGTGACGCCGGAGGACCTCCTCCGCGGCGCCGGCCTGCGCGTGACCGCCCCCCGCGTGGCGGCCCTGCGGGCGGTGGGCCACAGCCAGCACGCCACCGCCGACGACGTCCTGAGCTCGGTCCGCGCGGAGCTCGGCACGGTCTCGGTACAGGCGGTCTACGACGTCCTGCACGCACTGACCGACGCCGCTCTCCTGCGCCGCATCGAGCCCGCCGGCCACCCGGCACGCTACGAGCGCCGGACGGGCGACAACCACCACCACATCGTCTGCCGCTCCTGCGGCGCCATCGGTGACGTGGACTGCTCGGTCGGCCATGCCCCCTGTCTGACCCCCAGCGCCGACCACGGGTTCGTGGTCGAGACCGCCGAGGTCACGTACTGGGGCCTGTGTCCGGACTGCAGCGCCTGAGCCCGCCCGCAGAGCCGGGCACCAAGAGTTCGCCGACCCACGCCGAACCCCGCCAGAACCCCCGAGCAGCACCAGAGGAAGGCACGTCTGAAGATGACAACTCCTTACACCACCACGCAGACCGGCACGCCGGTCGTCAGCGACGCACACTCGCTGACCGTCGGCGCCGACGGCGCCACGGTCCTCCACGACCGCTACCTGGTCGAGAAGCTCGCGCAGTTCAACCGCGAGCGGATCCCGGAGCGGATCGTGCACGCCAAGGGTGGTGGCGCCTTCGGTGAGTGGGAGATCACCGGTGACGTGTCGCAGTACACGCGTGCCGCGGGCTTCCAGCCGGGGGCCAAGGGCGAGGTGGCCCTGCGCTTCTCGTCCGTCGCCGGTGAGATGGGCTCCCCCGACACCTGGCGCGACGTGCGCGGTTTCGCGCTGCGCTTCTACACGAGCGAGGGCAACCTCGACATCGTCGGCAACAACACGCCGGTCTTCTTCATCCGCGACGCGATCAAGTTCCCGGACTTCATCCACTCGCAGAAGCGCCTCCCCTGGTCGGGCCTGCGCGACGCCGACATGCAGTGGGACTTCTGGACCCTGTCCCCGGAGTCGGCGCACCAGGTCACCTACCTCATGGGCGACCGCGGCCTGCCGGCCTCGTGGCGCGAGCTGAACGGCTACGGCTCGCACACCTACATGTGGACCAACGCCGCCGGCGAGAAGTTCTGGGTCAAGTACCACTTCATCTCCCGCCAGGGCGTCAAGTTCCTCGACAACGACGAGGCCGCGAAGATCGCCGGGACGGACGCGGACTACTACCGCCGCGACCTGTACGAGGCCATCGAGCGCGGGGAGAACCCGGTCTGGGACATCAAGGTCCAGGTCATGCCGTACGACGACGCGAAGACCTACCGGTTCAACCCGTTCGACCTGACCAAGGTCTGGCCGCACGCGGACTACCCGCTCATCCACTTCGGCAACTTCACGCTGAACCGCAACCCGAAGAACCACTTCGCGGAGATCGAGCAGATCGCGCTGTCCCCGGCCAACCAGGTCCCGGGCACCGACATCTCGCCCGACAAGATGCTGATGGCCCGCGTCTTCTCCTACCCGGACGCGCAGCGCTACCGCGTGGGCACCAACTACCAGTCGGTCCCGGTGAACCAGCCGCACGCCGCCCCGGTGCACAACTACTCGCAGGACGGCTCGCAGCGCCACCACTTCAACGAGGTCGGCGTGCCGAACTACGCGCCGAACTCGTTCGGTGGCCCCGTCGCCGACCCGGCTCGCGGCCAGGACGGCGCCTGGGAGTCGGACGGCGAGCTCGTGCGCACCGCGGCCACGCTGCACAGCGAGGACAGCGACTTTGGCCAGCCCGGCACGCTGTACCGCGAGGTCTACGACGACGGCGCCAAGGCCCGTCTGCTGGAGACCCTGACCGGTCAGGGCCAGGCCATCACGATCGACGAGATCCGTGAGCGCTTCTTCCAGTACTGGACGAACGTCGACGGGGAGCTGGGCGCCAAGCTCCGCGCGGCCGTCGCCGTCTGATCCACCCGCACCAGCAGAAGGCCGGGTCTCCACTCGTGGGGACCCGGCCTTCTGCCGTCCCGCCCCGGCCGAACGTAGGGACGGTCGCTCCATCCCGTCGAACGTAGGGACGGTCGCTTCATCGGACCGCAGGCGGCGACCACTCCTACGTTCACCCGATCTCCGCTACCGTGCGCCATGACAACGCGTCGGGAACAAGGGAGTCAACGATGTCTCGCTCGCTCATCCGGATCGGCGCCGCCCTCGCGGCCTGCCTGCTGGCACTGACGGCGGCGGCCGGACCGGCCACCTCGGCACCGAAGGACCCGAAGCCGGAGCCGACAGCCGCGTCCCACCGCGTCCTGGCGTTCTACCAGACCATCTACGAGACCGGTTCCGACGGCGTCCGCCGCTACGTCGACCCCAAGCCGCTCCTCGGCTCGGTCACCGACGTCAACGTCGGCGCCATCCACCTGAACGCGGACGCCTCCCTCACCGTCAACGACATCCCGGCGAACCACCCGGAGCTCGGCGTGATGTGGGACGACCTGGCCACGATGCAGGACCAGGGCGTCACGGTCAGCGCGTTCGTCGGCGGCGCCGCGCCCGGCACCTACCGGTACCTGCGCGAAGACTTCGACCGCTTCTACCCCGTGCTGCGGGACTTCCTGCGCGCGTACGGTCTCGACGGCGTGGACCTCGACATCGAGGAGACGTTCTCGCTCGCGGACACGATCCGCCTGGTCGACACACTGCGGGCCGACTTCGGCCCGGACTTCGTCATCACGCTGACGCCCGTCGCGACCGACATGGCGGGCCGCACGAGGTTCTCCGGCGGCTTCTCCTACGCCGAGCTCGAACGCCGCGCCGGCGACCGGATCGACTGGTACAACACCCAGTTCTACTGCGGCTGGGGCGACCTGCGGACCACCACCGTGTACGACCAGATCCTCGCGAACGGGTTCACCCCCGGCCGCGTCGTGGCCGGCACCGTCACCAACCCCGCCAACTGCAGCGGGTACGTCGACTGGCCCACCTTCGACGCCACGGTCGGCACCCTCGCCGCGCGGCACCCGGACTTCGGCGGGGTCTTCGGCTGGGAGTACTTCAACTCCGTCGGGTACGCGGGCGGCGGCCGGGAGAGCTGGTTCGTGCACGCCGCCGACGTGGTCAACCGCTGACGTGGTCGGCAGGACGTCAGGTAGTCGGTAGCCCGGAATGCCGACTACCTGACATTCTGCCGACCACCCGTGTCGGGGCGGGCCGGGATCGACGACAGGAGGCGGCGGGTGTAGTCGTGCTCCGGGGCGGTGAAGAGCCGGTCGACCGGGCCGGCCTCCACCACCTGGCCGCGGTGCAGCACCGACACCGTGTCCGCGAGCTGGCGGACGAGCGCCAGGTCGTGCGAGACGAAGACGTAGGTGAGGCCCAGCTCGGCCTGCAGGCGCACCAGCACCTCCACGATGTCGGCCTGCACGCTCACGTCCAGGGCGGACGTCGGCTCGTCGAGCACGAGCACGTCCGGCCGCTGCACCAACGCGCGGGCGATCGCCACGCGCTGCCGCTGGCCGCCGGACAGCGCCGCGGGGCGCCGCGACAGGAGGTCCTCTGCCAGGCCGACCGCCGCGAGCGCCTCCCGCACCAGGGCCGGCCGCTCGCCTGGCCGGCCGATCCGGAACCGGTCGAGCGGCTCGCGCACGAGCCGTCCGACACGCCAGGTCGGGTCGAGCGACGTGAACGGGTTCTGGTAGACGAGCTGCAGGTGCCGGCGTACCGAGCGGAGGTCCTTGGCCGAGCGGCCGTGCACCGGTTCGCCGGAGACGAGGATCTCGCCGTCGTCGGCCTGCTCGAGACCGAGCAGGAGGCGCACCGCCGTCGTCTTGCCGGAACCGGACTCCCCCACCAGCGCGTGCGTGGTGCCGCGCGGGACGGCGAAGGACACGTCGTCGAGCGCGATCAGGCGGCGTCCCTCCACGGTGAAGGACTTGGTGACGCCGCGCAGCTCCACCTTCGGCTCGGCGGCCGGGGCAGCGTCGGGGGCCGCGGCCGGAGATTCAGCCAGGGCCGGGCGTTCGGCGCGCAGCGCGCGGTAGCGGTCCGGGTTGAGCGCGGGCACGTCCGCCTGGAGCTCGCGCGCGTAGCCGGACCGGGGGGCGGCGAACACCCGCGCCGTCGGCCCTGCCTCCTGGACGGCGCCGTCCCGGAGCACGACGAGCGAGTCGGCCCGCTCCGCGGCGATCGCCAGGTCGTGCGTGATGAGCAGCAGGCCGATACCGAGGTCGGGCCGGAGCTCCGACAGGAGGTCCAGGATCCGCTTCTGGATGGTCACGTCCAGGGCCGACGTCGGTTCGTCCGCGATCAGCAGGGCGGGCCTCGGCAGCACCGCGAGGCCGATGAGGACACGCTGCAGCATCCCGCCGGAGAGCTGGTGCGGGTAGGAGTCGTACACGCGCTGCGGGTCGTCGAGCCCCACCTGGGCGAAGGTGTCGTGGATCAGCTCGCGGCGGGCGCGCGCGTCGCGTTCGCCGGTGAGTGCGGCGGCCTCGTGCGCCTGGGCGCCGATGGTGCGGACGGCGTTGAGCGAGCTGCCCGGGTCCTGGGGCACGAACCCCAGTGCGCGCCCCCGCAGCGGGCGGAACCGCCGCTCGGGCAGGGCGAGGATGTCGCGCCCGTCGAGCTCGACCCGACCGCTGGCCGCGCCGCCGTCGGGCAGCAGGCGCAGCAGCGACCGGGCGATGGTCGACTTGCCCGAACCCGACTCGCCGATGAGGGCGAGGCTCTCGCCCCGGCCGAGCGAGAAGCCGACGTCCGAGACGACCTCGGTGCGGCCGTACGAGACCGTGAGCCCCTCGACGCGCAGGAGTGCGGGCTGCTCGGACGTGCCCTCTACCTCGGCGGCGGTGGTCGCCTCGGACGTGGCGGTTGCTTCGGAGACTGTTGCGGCGGTCAGTGTCATGGTGCGCTCCCTCGGAGACTGGTCACGGGCGGGCGTTCGGGGGTCAGTCGGTCCGGCGCAGCCAGCGGCTGATGCGGTTCACCGACACCACCGTGGCGACGACGACCAGGGCAGGGGCGTAGACGAGCCACGGCGCCGTCGGGTAGTCCTTGCCCGAGGAGACGAGCAGGCCCCAGTCCGACGCCGGCGGCGGGTCCCCGTAGCCGAGGAAGGCGAGGCCGGCGATCACGAGGATCGACAGGCCGAACTGGAGCACCGCCAGGGCCAGCAGCGAGCGCGAGGCATTGGGCAGCACGTGCCGCAGCAGGACGTGCGTGCGGGAGCCGCCCTGCAGCACCGCCGCCTCGACGAAGACCGCGCGGCGCGTCTTGATCACCTCGGCGCGCATCACGCGGGCGAAGACCGCCACCGCCGAGATGCCCGTCGCGATCGCCGCGTTGACGGTCTGGAAGCCGAGCGAGCTGACGACGACGACGGCGAGCAGGAAGCTCGGGATCGCCAGCAGCACGTCGACGACGCGGGCCAGCACGACGTCGGTCCAGCCACCGGTAGAGCCCGCGACCAGGCCGATGGCGCCGCCCACGACGACACCTATCGTCACGGCGACGAGCGCGCTGGTGACCGACGACGCGGTGCCGTGCACCACCCGGGAGAACAGGTCGCGGCCGAGGTGGTCGGTGCCGAACCAGTGGGCGGCGCTCGGCCCGAGCAGCTTGTCGGCCGGGACGCCGTTGACCGGGTCCTGGCTCGCGAAGATGCCCGGCGCGAGCGACCAGAGCAGGACGACCAGGAGCACCGCGAACGCGACCACCACGGTGGGTGGGACGGCGGCGAGTCGGCCGGCGGGTCGGGTCCGGGCCGCGGCGGTGCGCCACGAGCCGACGACGGTGGTGGCGGTCATGAGGCGCTCAGCTCCCTCTCCAGGACGGACACCACCGGGGTTCTCCCGGCGGCCCCTGCCGAGTCCGGCCGTACCCGCGGGTCGAGCAGCGGGTAGACCAGGTCGGCGATCAGGTTGACGACGACGAACACGACGGCGGCCAGCGACACGACCGCCTGCAGCACCGGCAGGTCCTGCGTGGACACCGACCGCTGCACGAGGCTGCCGACGCCGGTGCGGCCGAAGACCGTCTCGATGAGGAGCGCACCGCCCAGCAGCTCCCCCACCGTCAGCGCGATCACCGTCACGACGGGGAGGGACGACGGCTTGAGCAGGTGCCTGGCGAACAGCCGCACCCGCCCGAGGCCGCGGGACCGGGCGACCGTCGCGTACTCCTGCCGCGACTCGTGGTCGAGGCCGGTGATCAGCACCTCCGCGACCTGGGCGGAGACCGGGATGCCCAGCGCGACGGCGGCGAAGAACGTGGCCCACGCGCCGTCGGGCTCGATCACCCGGAACAGGCCGAGCTGGAACGCGAAGACCTGGATGAGCAGCAGGGCGACGACGAACGCCGGCACCGAGAGGAACAGCGACGGGAGCGCGCGCAGCACCCCCTGGCCGTACCTGCGCGGGAGGGCCTGGGTGCCGAGCGCGATCGCGAACGCCAGGACGAGGGCCACCGCCAGCGCGGACGCCGCGAGCGCCAGCGTGGAGGGCAGCACCTCGGCCACCAGGCGGCTCACCGGCAGGTTGGACCGCAGGGAGACGCCGAGGTCGCCGACGAGGAAGTGGGACAGCGACTGCCAGAGCTGGACCGCGACCGGCTGGTCGAGGCCGTAGTAGGCGACGATCCGCTGGATCTCCTCCTCGGTGAACCCGTTCTCGGGGTTGCGGAGCGTGTTGGTCACCGGGTCGCCGGGCAGCACGCTGATCACCACGAACGTGAACACGTACGCGAGCAGCACGACCGCTGCCGCCTGGGCGAGGCGCCGGCCGGCGAACCGGAGATAGCTCGTGCTCATGGCTGCTCCATCCCGGCCATCAGTCCTCGAGCCAGGCCGTGTAGTAGCTCGCGTACGCGACGCCGTTGTACGTGACGTCCTTCAGGCTCGGGTTCTGCACGTAGATCCGCTGCACGATCTGGGTGAGCGGCGCGAAGTACGCCTCCTGGAGCAGGTACGCCTGCAGCTCGTCGACCGCCTTCGCCCGCTTGTCGAGGTCCGTGGCCTGCGCCACCGCGTCGCGCAGCTCGTTGGTCCTGGTGTCGCTCTCGCCCAGGCCGAACCAGTCCTCGCCGTTGTCGGCGTCGGTGAGGATGCTCGCCACCGTGCCGACGTCGATGAAGCTGCGCGTGACCTCGTAGTTGGACAGCGACGTGTTGTTCGATACGCGCTCGCCGTACGTGACGACGTCGTACGCCTGGATGTCGACGTCGAAGCCGAGCTCGCCCAGCTGCTGGGCGACCATCTCGTCGACGGCCTTGGACGTCGCCAGGTACGGGTTGGGGTAGAGCGTGAGCTCGAGCTTCTTGCCGTCCTTGGTGCGGACGCCGTCAGGGCCTTCTGCCCAGCCGGCGTCGTCGAGCAGGGACGCGGCGAGCTCGGGGGCGTAGGCGAACTCGGCGGAGTGGTCGGTCGCCTCGGGCACGTTGCTCTGGATCAGCGACTCGGCGGCGGACCAGTCCTCGGTGTAGACGGTGGACAGGATCTCGTCGCGGTCGATGCCGTGCTGGAACGCCTGCCGCACCTTGGCGTCGTCGAACGGCGCGACGCGGGTGTTGAGCCGGTAGCCGTTGACGAAGCCGAGGTAGCGGGGCACGTCGACGACGAAGCCCTGGTCCTTGAACGAGGCGAGCTCCTGCGGCGGGACGTTGTAGGCGACGTCGGCCTGGCCTGCCTGGACGGCTCCGGCGCGGGTGGAGGACTCGGCGACGAGCTTGTACGTGATCGAGTCGAGGTAGGCGGGTCCGGTGTGGCCGACGGCCTCAGGTCCCCAGTCGTAGTCCTCGCGCTTGGTGAGGACCACGCTGTCGCCCTCCTTCCAGGACTCGACGACGAACGGGCCGGAGCCGATGTCGTTGGACAGGTCGGCCTGCTCCTCGGCGGGACGGTCGAGCGTCTTCGGCGAGACGAGGATCGAGCCGTGGTAGCCCAGCGTCGGCACGAACCCGAGGGTCGGCGCGTCGAAGTGCACCTGCACGGTGGTCGCGTCGACGGCCTCCGCGCGGTCGTACGTCTTGGGGAACAGGCCGACGGGGTTGATGCCCTCCTCCGGCCTGCCGAACGCCCAGGTGTCGAGGTTCTGGACCACCGCGTCGGCGTCGAGCGGGCTGCCGTCCGAGAACGTCACCCCGTCCTTGAGGTGGAGCGTGAACTCGGTGGCGTCGTCGTTCTGCTCCCAGCTCTCGGCGATCCAGGGGCTGACCGCGCCCTCCTGGTCGACGTAGACGAGCTTGTCGGCGACGTGGCCCCAGATGTGCCCCTGGAAGCTCGAGATCGAGCTGTTGTTGGGGATCCAGGTGTCGCCGAGCGAGTCGATGAGGAAGACGATGTCGCCCCCGTCGTGCGGCTCGCCGCTGCCCCCGCCCGACGGCGCCGGGCCGCCGGCCGCGCAGCCCGCCGCGAGGGTGACGGTGGCGAGCACGCCGACGGCGGCCTGGACCGCTCGCCGCGTACGTCCGGTCCAGCGGCCGGTGCGCATTGTGGTCATCGGTGTCTCCTTCGAGTGCGAGGTCGGGCAACTGGCGCGGACGGTAGCGAGCAGATGCCGCACGTCCATGCCTTCTGCCGGACTTCTCACATCTTGAGACGTAATTCTGAGACAGCGATCTGAGACGGCTGCCGGGGTCGCAAGGTGTACTCGAAGCGTGGGTGCCAGGTCTGCTGAATCTTGTTCACCCTGGCCCCGAGAAGTTCAGGCTGGGTGAACAATTCAGCCCAGCCCGCAAACCCGTGCCGCAGCCGAACACAGTTCAGCCCACCCGGCACCCGCCGAACCAGTACTGTGTGCCCCGACGAGACGTCCGCGGCCACGGACCGCGACGGTTACGGAGCAACACCGTCGTCGTCGGGCAGGAGCCCGTCCGGGGCCAGGAATCCGTCCGGCGCGAGGATCCCGGCCGGGTCGAGGAGCGCCTTGATGGCGCGCTGCAGGGCAAGCTGGTCGGCGCCGAGCTCCGCCTCGAGCCACTGCCGCTTGGCCGAGCCGACGCCGTGCTCGCCGCTGATCGTGCCGCCGTGCGCGAGCGCGGCCCGGACCAGGGCGTCCGCCGCCTCGTGGAGCCTGGCCGGCGGCGCCGTCTCGCCCGGCAGGCGCGGCACGCTCAGGCCGGGGTGCAGGTTGCCGTCGCCGGCGTGCGCGACGGCGCTCACCTCGACGTCGAACCGGCGGCCGATCTCCTCGATCGCCTCCAGCACGGGCACCAGCGCCGAACGTGGCACCGCCACGTCCTCGCCTATCGACCACAGGTCGTCGCGGCGGCCGCGTCCCGTGCGGCGCAGCTCGTAGTAGCGCTCACCCTCGGCGTCGTCGAGCACCTCGGCATGCAGGCCCGCCGCCTCCAGCGCGACGGCGAGCGCCACGATCTCGGCGTCGGCGCCCGGACCGTCCGTCCGCACGAGGACCAGGCCGCCGCCGTGCCGGCCCGCCAGGTCGGTGCCGCTGTGCGCGTCGATGTTCACGAGCGTCGCGCGGTTGAGGAGCTCGACGGTGGAGGGGCGCACGCCCGAACCGGTCACGACGCCGACCGTGCGACCGGCGTCGGGCAGACCTCGCACCGACACCACGAGCGTGCGCACCACGGTCGGCGCGGGCAGGAGCCGCAGCGTCGCGCCGACGACGATCCCCAGCGTGCCCTCGCTGCCCACCATCAGGCCCACCAGGTCGTAGCCGGTGACACCCTTGACGCTGCGGTGCCCGGTCCGCAGCAGCGTGCCGTCGGCGAGCACCACGTCCAGCGCCAGCACCGCCTCGCGCGTCACGCCGTACTTGACGCAGCGCAGCCCGCCGGCGTTCGTCGCGATGTTGCCGCCGATGGTCGACGTCGCGGACGAGGCAGGGTCGGGGGCGTACATGAGGCCGTGCTCGCGCGCGGCGAGGTCGATGTGGTTCGTGATGACACCCGGGCCGACGACCGCCACCTGGTCGTCCGGGTCGATCCGGAGGCCGGTCAGTCCTGAGGTGGACAGCACTATCCCATCGGCGGGCGCCGTCGCCCCGCCGGAGAGGCCGGTCCCCGCGCCACGCGTCACCAGCGGCACGTCGAACGCGCTCGCGACGCGCGCGACCGCCTGGACCTGTTCCACGGTGCGCGGGACGACCACGGCTGCGGGCGGCCGGGCGGCGCGCAGGCCCGTCGCGTCGGAGCGGTACTGCTCGACGTCGTCGGGGGCGGTGCGCACGTCCGCCGCGGCCAGGTGCTCGCGCAGCGCGGTGACCAGTCCGGACGGCGCTGCCGGCCGGGTGGCCGGGACAGATTCGGAGGCCGACTCGGGGGCCGGTTCCTGGGCCGGTTCTGGGGCCGATCTCTTGGCGGGCGGGGTGGTTGTCGACATGCTGCGGTTCTACGAGGCGTTCCTCCGCGAGTCAACGGTCCGGCCCGGCGTCTCGGATCCTGGGCACTGTTCCGGCGGCTCGCGCAGCCCGGCCACCGGGGTGTCCAGCAACTGAGAAGTTCCGGGAAACCGGGCGGCGCCCCGGCCCGCGTGCCCTATACCTGCGCGGCATGACGCTCACCGACCCCACGCTCCCGGCCTCGCCGGCGGCGCCCGCGGCCCCTCTGACCCCGATCCCCCTGACCCCGTCCGCCCTCGCGCGGCGCCTGACCGTCCCGAAGGGTTTCGGCGACCAGAGCCTGCTCTCCCCGCGCCCCGACGCGATCCGCCTGCTCGGCGGCATCCCGGACCCGTCGGCGCTCCCCCTCGACGAGCTGCGCGCGGCGCTCGGCGAGGTCTGGGACGCCGGCGGGGCCGCCGCATCGCTCCAGTACTCGGGATCGCACGGCTTCGAGGGGCTCCGCGGCTGGATCGCGGAGCGCGAGGGCGTCGATCCGCGCCGGATCCTGATCACCAACGGCGGCATGCACGGCCTGTCGCTGACCGTCCAGGCGCTCGTCGAGCCGGGCGCCGTTGTCGCCGTCGACAACCCGGTGTATCCGCTGTTCCTCCGCACGCTGGAGCTGATCGCCGCGGAGACGCTGCCCGTGCCCGTCGAGGCGGACGGGCTCGACGTCGAGCACCTGGCCCGGCGCCTCGCCGACGGCGACCGCATCGCCGCCGTGTACACGGTGCCGGACTTCCACAACCCCTCGCAGGGCACCCTGTCGGCGGACAAGCGCGCGGCCCTGGTCGAGCTGGCCGCACGGTACGGCTTCGTGGTGATCGCCGACGACCCGTACCGCGAGCTGCGGTTCGCGGGCGAGGACCAGGGGCGGCGCGTCTTCTTCGACTCGGAGCACGTCGTGCACGTCAACACGTTCACCAAGACGCTCGGCCCGGGCCTGCGGCTGGGCTGGCTCGTGCTCCCGGAACACCTGGTCGACGCGGTGCTGCGCCTGCGCAACCGCCAGGACTCGCACTCCTCGACGTTCGTCCAGACCCTCGTCCAGCACCTGCTCGTGAGCCGGCCCGGCTGGTTCGACACCACGCTCACCCGCGCCCGCGACCTGTACCGGCACCGCGCGGAGCTGCTCGTGCGGGAGCTGGAGACCCGGCTGCCCGGACGGCTGACGATCACCGCGCCCGAGGGCGGGTTCTTCCTCTGGCCGCTGCTGGCCGACCCCTCGGTGGACGCCGCTGGGCTGCACGCCCGGGCCGCCGCCGCGGGCGTCGACTACCAGCAGGGCGAGTTCTTCGCGTCGGGACCTGGCACCGACTCGGCACGCCGGCTGCGGCTCGCCTACGGCGACCGCACCGATGCCGAGCTGCGCACCGCCGTCGAACGGCTGGCGGCTGCCTTCGACTGAACCGCGTCGCCCTGTCAGGTCCGGATAGTGAGAAATCCGGGTCTGGTCCTGGTCATCCGCCTTCCGGCGACCTATACCTCCCCACGGCCACCCGCCCGACGCGAGACCGCGCCGTTCCACACGTTGCGAGGAGCACTGCCATGACCGCACAGCCCGAGCAGGACACCGACCTGTCCGCCCTGGAGGAGCTCTTGGCCCAGCAGGACGAGCCCCAGCTGAGCCCCGACGAGTTCAAGACCGTGTTCCGCAACCACCCCGCCGGGGTCGCCGTCGTCGCGCTCCGGCACGAGGGCCGGCTCGTCGGGTTCACCGCGACATCCGTCATCTCGGTGTCCGCCGCTCCCCCGCTGCTCGCCTTCTCGCTCGCCTCGGCGTCGTCGTCCTGGCCCGCGGTCTCGGCCGCGCGCACCCTCACGGTGAGCTTCCTCGCCGCGGACCAGGACGACATCTCCGGCCGGTTCGCCACCAGCGGCATCGACCGGTTCGCCGACGGCGGCTGGACGGCACTCCCCAGCGGTGAGCCCGTGATCGACGGCGCCGTGTCGTGGTTCCGGGCGCGCGTGGTGCAGCGCACGCCGGTGGGAGACAGCTACCTGGTGTCGCTGCGGGCCCTGGAGTCCAGCCTCACGCGCACCGGCGGGGAGCCGGTCGCCTCCCCGCTGGTCTACAAGAACCGCGCCTACCACCGGATCGGCGACGACACCGCCGTCTGAGCCCGGTCTTGCCGCTGTCCCACCCCTGCGGCCCCACCCTGCGACTTCGGAGGACCCCATGCCCTCAGCACAGCCCCTCTCACCCTTCTTCGTGGGCCTCGACGCCGACGGCACCGGGACCCACCCGGCGTCCGCCGGCGTCACGGGCCTCGCCGGCGCCGACCTCGTCTCGGGCGACCGGCTCGCCCGTTCGGTCCGGCAGGCCGAGAACGCGGGCCTCACGTTCGTCTCGTTCGCCGACGCGCTCCTGCCCGCGGTGCCCGGCTCGCCGGCGTCGGCCCGCCTGGACGCCGTCACCCGCGCCGCGTTCGTCTCCCGCACGACGACGGCGATCGGCCTGGTGCCGCAGGTGCCGACCACCTACCCCGAGCCGTTCCACGTCGCGGCGCAGCTCGCCTCGCTCGACATCGCGACGGCGGGCCGCGCCGGCTGGGTCCCGTCCGTGACCCGCGATACCGAGACGGCAGCCGCCTACGGCCGCGCCGCCGTCCCGGACCTGGAGCGGGAGGCGCGCGACGTCGTCCAGGTGGTCAGGTACCTGTGGGACTCGTGGGAGGACGACGCGGTGGTGCGCGACGTGACCACCGGCCGGTACCTCGACCGCAACCGCGTGCACTACGTGGACTTCGAGGGCAAGAGCTTCTCGGTCAAGGGACCGCTCATCACGCCCCGCCCGCCGCAGGGGCAGCTCGTGGTCCTCGCGGCCGACGGCGACATCGCCCCGGCTCTCGGCCCCGGCGCCGACCTCCGGAGCACTACCGAGCAACTGGTCGACGTCGCGCTCGTCGGCGGGTCCGACGTCGCGGCGGTCCGGGCCGGTGCCGTGTCCGCCCGCGAGCGGTCCCCGCGCGTGGGCGTCGACATCGAGGTGGTGCTCGACGCCGGCGGGCGTACCGGCGCCGACCGCCTCGCGGAGCTGGACGCCGGTGCGCCACCCGCGAGCCGGACGCCGTGGGGCTCCGGCGCGCTCCGCCACGTCGGCAGCGCGGCGGGCCTGGTGGCGCTGCTCGTCAACCTTGCGACCCCCGGTCCGGACGGGCGGCGCCCGGTGGACGGCGTGCGCCTGCTGCCCGCCGTGCTCGACGTCGACCTGCCGGTGCTCGCGCGCGACGTCCTGCCCGCCCTGCGTGCGGCGCGGCTGACCGCGGCGCCCCGGCCGGGCGCCACCCTGCGCGACGCCCTCGGGCTCCCGCGCCCCGCCAACCGCTACGACCTCCGCGTCAGCGCCTGAACGCGTCAGCGCACCCAAAGGAGAGACCTGCCATGACCGTCCCCGACCCCACCGACCATCCGATCACCCGCCCCGCCGCCCAGGTGCACTTCGGCGTCTTCTTCCAGGGGGTCAACCACACCACCATCTGGTCCGACCCCGAGTCCGGCTCGCAGACCGACTTCGCCACCTTCGAGCGCGTGATCCGCACCGCCGAACGCGGCCTGTTCGACGCCTTCTTCCTGGGCGAGGGACTACGGCTGCGCGAGACGCGGGGCGCGCTGCACGACCTCGACGTCGTCGGCCGCCCGGACGCGATCACCCAGCTCGCGGCGCTGGCCGCGATCACCACGCACATCGGCCTGGTGGCCACGCAGAACACCACGTACAACGACCCGGCCGACCTGGCCCGCCGCCTGCAGAGCCTGGACGTGCTCTCGCGCGGGCGTGCCGCGTGGAACGTCGTGACCACCGACAACGCGTGGACCGGGGCCAACTTCCGCCGCGGCGGGTACCTCGACCACGCGCTGCGGTACGAGCGGGCGCAGGGGCAGCTCGACATCGCGCGCCAGATCTGGGACGCGTTCCCGGACGCGGCGGACGGAAGCTCTCCCGGCGTGGTGGCCCATGTCTCCGAGCACAGCGCCCTGTTCGACGTCGAGCTCGACCCGACCACGCCGCGCAGCCCGCAGGGCCACCCGGTCATCTTCCAGGCCGGTGACTCGCCGCAGGGCCGGGACTTCGCCGCCGCCAACGCGGACGTCATCTTCTCGCGGCACGGCGCGGTCCTGGCCGACGCCCTCGAGTTCGCGGCCGACGTGCGACGCCGGGCCGTCGCGGCCGGGCGGCCTGAGGACGACATCAAGATCTTCCCCGGAACCGGCATCATCGTCGGCGACACACCCGCCGAGGCCGAGGAGAAGGCGCGCTGGGTGCGCTGGAACCAGGTCTCCCCGGCCACCGCGCTCTCGATAGTCGGCAACATCTGGGGCGAGGACCTGTCGGGCTACGACCCGGACGGCCCGCTCCCGGCGCACGACCCGGTGGTCGAGGAGCTGGGCGGGGAGCGCGGCTCGGCGACGACCGGAGCACGTACCCGCGAGATCGCCGCGCAGTGGCGGGCGCTGGCCGAGGCCGAGAACCTGTCGATCCGTGAGCTGGTGGTCCGGAACAGCAGCGAGCGCGGCTTCGAGGGCACGCCCGCCGCCGTCGCCGAGGACCTGATCCGCTGGGTGCGCACGGGCGCCGTCGACGGGTTCAACATCAGCCCGTGGATCGTGCCGTCGGGCCTGGACGACATCGTCGACAAGGTGGTCCCGGAGCTGCAGGAACGCGGCGCGTACCCGACGTCGTACAGCGGAACGACGCTGCGCGAGCACCTGGGGCTGCGCGCCCCGCTCACCCGCCGGACGGCGGCCGCCGTCGGGGCGGCGTAGCGCGCGCCGTCACACCGTTGGTCGAGCTTGTCGAGACCACCCACCGCTGGTCGAGCTTGTCGAGACCAGGGTCTCGACAAGCTCGACCAACAGGGGCTGGGTCAGGCGCGGACGACGCCGGCTCCCGCAGCCCGGTCGTACGGGGTGCGGCCCTTGCCCGCGAACAGGGTGACGACGTAGACGAGCGGCAGCACATAGGCGGCCGCCGTCAGGGCCGCGAGGCCCGGGCTCATGGTCGTGGACCCCACGAGGGCGATCGCCGCGGCGTGCCCGATCGTCCAGGGCACGGCGACCTTGAGCGCGTTCCGGAGCAGGGCCGAGGCGAACGAGAGCCGCCCGCCGTCCCGGACGCCCACGACCTTGAGCCCCATCACCCGTTTGCCGACCGACGCCTGCCGCGTACCGGACTCGAGCACGGCGAGGAAGACAGTCAGCGGCACCGCCGTCACGAGCGCGGAGACGACGTTCGCCGTCAGGGCGGACCACTGGCCGGTCACGCCGGCGAGGTACAGCGGGATCCCGACCGCCGCGACCAGCGCGAGCCACACGAGAAAGCACAGCCAGTCGACGAGCCACGCCACGATGCGCCGCCATGCTTCGGGGTTCACGGGGCTGACGCTACCGCGCGCCCTGCACGCTGATCAGAACTCGGTCCGAGTGCGCCGCCGGTACGCGTCCTCTCAACGCAAGCGACCGAACTGCGGTGAGTTCAACGGACCGATCTGACGGCCCCAGGCTTCAGGCTGCCGTAACCCCGGCGGTTACGGCAGCCTGAAGCCTCTTGAACGTGAGTCAGCGTGAGCTACAACCGCTTCTCGAAGCAGATGCTCGTCTCCGCCGGGTAGGGCGGGTAGGGGTCGGTCCGGGTCCAGCCTTCACGCTCGTACAGCGCCACCGCCTCGGGCTGGCGGATGCCGGTCTGCAGGTGGAGCACCCCGATCCCCCGGTCCAGCGCCGACCGCTCGACGGCGGCCAGTACGCCCGCCGCCAGACCCCGGCGGCGGTGCGACGGCCGCACGAACATCCGCTTGACCTCGTGGATCACCTCGGGGTGGCGGGCCGTGCCGCCCAGCCGGCGCAGCGATCCGGTGGCGACCGCCTGGGGGCCGTCCAGGGCGATCCAGGTCACCAGCACCTCGTCCGCCGTCGGCACCCGGCTCAGCGCGTCCGGCTCAGCGGTCGCGAGCAGCCGGTCGCGCCGCTCCCACAGGTCGGCGTAGCGCGGGGCGAGGTCGCTGGTCATGGCCTCGCGCAGCTCGGCGGCCCGCGGGTCGTCCCAGGTCGTGGCGACCCAGGTCGGGTTCGAGACGATCACCGGCACGGCGGTGCTCCTTCCGTTCGGTCCGGCAGCAGTCGTTCGGCTCGATGCGGGGCGCTCAGAACGCGCGCAGGTTGGCCCGCAGGCCGCCGTCGGCCCATTCCGTGCGCAGGATGCCCCTGCGGCGCAGGATCGGGACCAACTCGTCGAGCGTGCGGTGCACCGTGACCGGATGCAGGTCGCCCCACAGCAGCACGCCGTCGTTGCCCCACTCCCCCAGCTCCTCGATCAGGTCGGCCAGCTCCCCGGCGGTGCCCACCCAGCCCGAGCGGTCGGCGATCCGGCCCAGCCGGGCCAGCCCTCCGAGCAGCGCGCGCAGCGGCGTCGTGGCCAGGTCGTGGTCGCCCACCAGCCGGCGGATCGAGCCGTGCGAGACGTGGTCGCCGAACAGTCCGGTGGGCAGCGGCTTGTCCAGGTCGAGCGCCGTCAGGTCGGTCTCCAGGTCGCTGGACTGCTGCTCGGCGATCCGCAGCAGCGTCGCGTCGTCCGGGTTCGCCGACGCCGCGACCAGCCGGTCGGCCTCCTGCGGGCTCGACACCAGCACCGGCTTGATCGCGAAGAGCACCTTGACGTCGTCGAGCGCCCGGCCTGCCGCGCGCGCCGCGGCGTGCACCTTGGCGCGGTAGTCGCGCACGCTGCGCTCGGTCAGCGGCGCGAGCGCGAGCTGGACGTCGCTGTTCGCCCCGGCGAATGCTAGCCCGCGGCCCGAGCCACCGGGCGAGACGATCACGGGCTCGCCGTCGGCCCCGTCGTCGAACGGGAGGGCGTTGAGCGGACCGTCGAACGCGTAGTGCTCGCCCCGGTGCCGCACGGGTCGCAGCAGGCCCCCGTCGGCGTACCGGCCGCCGGACCGGACGCCGTCAGGCCCGGTGACGCCCGGGTCGGCGATCAGCGCGCCGTCGTCCCAGGACCGCCACAGCGACCGGACGCCGTCGAGCCACTCCTCCGCGCGGTCGTACGCGGCGTCGTGCCCCAGCGGCGGCGCGGCGGAGAAGTGGCGCGCGCTGCCCGTGTCGGTCACGAGGTTGAGCCCGAACCGGCCGCCCGACAGGTGCTGGAGCGTCGCGAGCTGCCGCGCGCCCGTGTAGGGCAGCACCGCGGCCGGGTTGACCGTCGGCACGACGCCGAGGTGCTTCGTGGCCGCGAACAGGTACGGGGCCAGCAGCAGCGGGTCGTGCTTGGGCCCGCCGAACGCCTGCCGCACGCGCAGGTCGATGGTCTCGGGGCTGCCGAGCGAGGGCGCGTCCTCGATGATCAGGAGCTCGACCCCGGCCTGCTCCAGGACGCGGGCCGACTCGGTGTAGAGGTCGGGCCGGGTCCAGTCGTAGTTCCAGTCCAGGTAGTCGTGGCCCCAGCCGTGCGGCCCGAAGCCGCGGGCCAGGAACCAGCCCAGGTGCTGCTGGCGGGTCATGGCGTCTCCTCGGGTACGGCTCTGCTGGCGGAGCTGAGCCCCCGCTCCAGGTCGGCGAGCAGGTCGGGCAGGTCCTCGATACCGATCGACAGGCGCAGGGTGCCGGGGTGGACCCCGGACGCGGCCTGCTCGGCGGGGGTGCGCAGCACGTGGCTGGTGCTCGCGGGATGCAGCACGAGCGAGCGGACGTCGCCGATATGGGTCATGTGCGTGACCACCTCCACCGCCTCGACGAACGCACGGGCCGCGGGGGCGCCGCCGTGCAGCGTGAAGGTGAAGACGGAGCCCTGCCCGTCGGGCAGATAGCGCTTGGCCAGGGCGTACGACGGGCTCGAGTCCAGCCCGCAGTAGTCCACCGACGCCACCTCCGGCCGGAACGCCAGCCACCGAGCCACCTCCAGCGCCGTGGCACTCTGCCGCGCCACGCGCAGCGACAGGGTCTCGATCCCCTGCCCCACGAGAAAGGCGTTCAGGGGCGACGGCGTCGGGCCGAACCGCGGCGCCACCGTCTCGCGCACGTACGCCAGGCGGGCCAGCCCGCCGTGCCGCACGGCGACGCTCGCCCCGCCGGTGCGCGACGGCGCCACGAGGTGCGGGTAGAGCGCGCCCGACGCGGCGGCGTCGAACGTCCCGGAGTCGACGACGACGCCGCCCAGGACAGACCCGTGTCCGGCCAGGAACTTGCTCGCGGAGTGCACCACGACGTCGGCCCCGTGCTCGATCGGGCGCAGCAGGTACGGCGTGGCGAGCGTGTTGTCCACGACGAGCGCCAGCCCGTGGGCGTGCGCGACGTCGGCCACGGCGGCGAGGTCGGGCAGGTCGTTGCGCGCGTTCGGGATCGACTCGAGGAACAGCACCCGGGTCTCGGGGCGGATCGCGCGCTCCCAGGCGGCCGGGTCGGTGGCGTCGTCGACGAAGTCGGCCTCGATGCCCAGGCGCGGCAGGTTCTCCAGGAGCAGCCCGCGCGTGCCCTCGTACAGGCTGGCGGCGGCCAGCACGCGCTGCCCGGCCGCGACCAGGCCGAGCAGCGCGACGGTGACGGCGGCCTGGCCGCTGGCCACGAACAGGGCGTCCGCGCCGCCTTCGAGCGCCGCGATCCGGCGCTCGACCGCCGTCGTGGTCGGGTTGCCGGTGCGCGTGTAGGCGTAGCCCTGACCCGCGCCGAAGTGGCCGCCGGCCTGCTCCCACTCCTCGAACTCGAACCCGGCGGTCAGGTAGACCGGCGTGGCACGCGGGGTCGGACGGCGCTCCGGCGCGGTGCGCTGTGCGGTGCCCCGTGTCGTGCCGGCCGCTCCGGCGTGGTGCTCCGTGCCGCCTGCGTGCACCTGCCGGGTGGCGAACCCGGTCATGGCGCGGCGCTCGGTGCGGCGCTCGGTGCGGTGCTCGGCTCGGGCTCGGTGGCGGGCAGGCCGGCCTCCTTCCAGGCGGGGAACCCGCCGTCGACGTGCGAGACGTCGGTGTAGCCGCGCGCCGCGAGCGCCTCGGCGACCGGGCCGGAGCCGTCGACCGAGCCGCACACGACGACGACCGGTGTGTCGAGGGTGATCGCGGGGTTGTCCGAGGGTCCGAACAGTGCGTCGAGGTTGCTCCGGTCGACGAGCGTGGCGCCGGGGATCTCGCCGGTCGCCGACCGGCCCGCGGCGGAGCGGACGTCGATCAGCAGGGCTCCGCCCGCGACCTTGGCGCCGGCGTTCTCGGGGTTGCGCAGCTCAGGGGTGCTCATGGTGTTTCTCCTTGAGGATCGATGGGGGACGGCGGCCCGTCGGAGGGCCATCGCCGGAGCGCCGTCAGGCGCTCAGCAGCCGGCCCGTGGGCAGGGCGCGGGAAGCGGCGGCGGCGTCTGGCAGCCCGAGCGATCCGCGCAGCGTGGTCTCCGTGCGCTCGGTGCGGAACAGCCCGGCCCGCTGCAGGGCCGGTACGAGCCGGTCGGTGATCGCGTCGAGGTCCGCGCCGAGCGACGACGGCCGCAGGAGGAACCCGTCGGCGGCGCCGACGGCCGCCCAGTCGGCGATGAGGACCGCCAGCTCGTCCGGCGTGTCCGCGACGACGTGCGCGCCGCGCCCCGGCTCCGGACCTTCGAGCGCCTCGACGAGCTCCAGCCGGGCCCGGGCGCTGGCCCGTTCGGCGGCGAGCACCACGTACACCTCGGCGAGCACCCGCACCTCCTCCGGGTCGCGTCCGGCGGACAGCGCCGAGTCACGCACAAGGCGCCGCAGCCGGACCGCCTGCGCGGCATCTGGCACGGCGATCCGCACGACGTCGGCGGTGCGCCCCGCCAGCCTGGCGCTCGCCTCGGAACGCACGCGCAGGACGACCGGCGGACGCACCCGGGACAGTGCCGCACCGCTGCCGCCGGCACGGGTCGGGCGGCTGCGGATCGCGAACCGGATGCCGTCGTGGTCGACGCGGAAGCGGCCCTCGGCGTCCACCTCGACCGCACCCGATCCGGTGCCGGGACGTCCCGTCCAGACGCGGTTCACGGACTGGATGCCCAGGTCGACGCGGGTTGCCCAGGCCTCGTCGGGCTCCGGGACCGCCGTCTGCCGGACGGCCTGCCAGCCCGCCCGGCCGCTGCTCGCCCGGTCGACGCTGCTGAGGGCGACGGCGGTGTGCGCCGCCTCGGTGTGGACGGTGTCGACGGCGGCGACCAGGCCGATCCCCGTCGTGACCCGTGCCGCGCGGGCCGCCGCGACGACCGTGTCGAGCCGGGCGGTCACCTGGCCACGGCCGGGGTGCAGCAGGAAGTCCTCGTCGAGGGTGATGAGGTCGAGCAGGCCGCGGTCGGCGGCGCGCACCAGCTGGAGGAAGCGTTCGCCGTCGAACGGACGGGGCGGGATCGGGCCGCGGGCGCGGTGCGCGCCGGGACGGGCGCCGGCCGAGGTCAGGTCCACGCCGAGCACGACGGGACGGAGCGAGGAGGAGGCGGAGGTAATGGACGTGGGCTGCGGTGGGTACGGCACGGCAGGGCTCCGTTCGGGGCTACGGCTGCGCGGCGGCACCCGGACGACCCGGCCGGCGGCGCACGGTCTGTGCGCTTCGGCGTTGCTGGGTCACCCGGGAGCGTGGCTGCCGGAAGGTATGGGAGAGGAAGGGTCGGGTCTGCCGCGGTCAGCGGCAGGAACGGCGACAACACATACCCGTGCGCGGGGCAGCACCAGCCCGCGGGGAGACGTTCCAGGACGGCAGGGGCACGTGGACGGCGGGGGCGGCGCTCCGGGTCATCGTGGTTCTCCTCACCTGCTCGCCCAGCGGCGAGCGACGCGTGTTGTCATCCGCCGGCGGCGGTGGCCTGGTCCTCACCCGGGGCACCCACCCGCGCGGGGGGTTGCCGTCCGACCAGCCGGGGCTTCGCGTCGGAGCTCATGACCTGTCCAGCGTTACTACATCTTTCCGATCGGATTAGTGCGGTTCTTCTGGATGTCAGAGAACATACGAATGGAACCGATAGAAGTCAACGATCTATGGCCAGATCTCACATACCGGAACTAGTTCGGGGTGGCCGGGCCCATGACTTCGGTCCTTGCCACGAGATCGGTCAGCTGATTGACCGATCTCGTGGCGAAGGACCGAAGTCGCAGGACGTCCCATGCAAGTAACCGAAGTCGGCGTCGATCAGGCGACGAGCAACTCCACCTGGGACAGCGCCCCACCGTCGTGAAGCTCCAGCCGGAGTCCGGTCAGCGGTATCGGCTCGGCCAGCACGAACGGGCGCAGCTGGCCCGGCCAGGGCCACCGCTCGCCCGACCGCTCGTCCAGCACGCGGCCGTCGTCCGCGACCAGTCGCCACGCCGACGGCGGCTGCGCGTCCCCCGCAGACCCCGCCGACGACGTCAGCGTGTACGCACGGAGCACCGCACCCTCCGGGGCCTCGCCGGACGGACGCCACTCGAGCACGCCCGCCACCTCGGCAGCCGTCGTGAGGTCGCCGTCCGTCAGCCGCGGCAGCGGCCCGTCGGCGCCGTGCCATCCGCCGTCGGCCCGCTGCCACGGCCGGACCGGTTCGCTGTCCGGCCCCGCACCCGCCAGGCCGCGCCCCGGGTCGGCAGACGCCGGCACCCCCCAGCTCGTCGGCGTCCCGGACATGGCGAACCGGAGGGTCGCTCCCCCGGTCAGGTCGCCGTGCTCCACCGACGGAGCCTCGACCGCCCGGGCCGCGCCATCGACGTCCGACAGCTCCAGCCCCGCCACGTACCAGCTGTCGGCCGCGCCGGGTGCCTCGACCACGAGGTCGCCGTCGGGCCGGTGCACCACCGCGCGCTCGAAGAGCGGCGAGCCGACCGCCCAGCGCGAGGACCCGATCTCCAGCGGGTACAGCCCCAGTGCGGAGAGGACGTACCAGGCCGACATCTCGCCGTTGTCCTCGTCGCCGTGGTACCCCTGCCCGATCTCGTTGCCGGTCCACAGCCGCGCCAGGACCTCGCGCACGGTCGCCTGGGCGCGGTCCGGCCGTCCCGCGAACAGCCACGCGTAGGCGATGTGGTGCGACACCTGGTTGGACTGGCCGAACTGGCCCATCCGCACGTCGCGCGCCTCGACCATCTCGTGGATCACGGACCCGTACGTCCCGGGCTTGTCCGCCCGCTCCGGCGTGGCGAAGAACCGCTCCAGCAGCCGCTCCAGCCCCTCGCGGCCGCCGTGCAGGGCGGCCAGGCCCGCGCCGTCGTGCACGGGGTGGAACAGGAAGTTCCACGCGTCGGACTCGGTGTAGTCGCCGCCCCACTCGTCCGGGTCGAACGGGCCGGAGCCGAACGAACCGTCCCGGCCGCGCCCCCGGAAGAACCCGGTCCCCGCGTCGAAGAGGTGCACGTACCCGAGCGAGCTCTGCCGCAGGTAGGCGGCATCGGAGCGCAGGGCGCGCCGTCGGTCCTCGGGCGTGCCCGGCGCGTCCGCGAGCGCCGCGGCCATGCGGGCCAGGCCGGCGTCGTTGATGTAGCCCTCGAGGCCCCAGGACACCGACTCGTCGACGTCGCGCGGCACCCAGCCGTGGGTGAGCGCGAAGTCCTGGCCCTTGCGGCCCACGCCGGACCGGGTGGGCAGGGCGGTCGCGTTGCGCAGGCCCGCGTCGTAGGTGGCGAGCGGGTCGGGCAGGGGCACGTCGCGCAGGTACAGGTCGGCGAAGGCGACGTCGGACGACGTCCCCGTCATCAGGTCGGCGTAGCCCGGCGACGACCACCGCGCGACCCAGCCGCCCTCGCGGTACTGCTGCACGAACCCGTCGGCGAGCCGCGCGGCGACGTCCGGGTAGAGCAGCGCGTAGGCGGGCCAGCAGGTGCGGTAGGTGTCCCAGAAGCCGTGGTTGACGAACATCTCGCCGGGCAGGACGGGCGCGCCGTCGAGCACGGGTGAGGCGTGCACGAGCTCACCGTCGGTGCCGAACTCCGTGTACGACGACGGGTACAGGTTGAGGCGGTAGAGGTTCGAGTAGAGCGTCACCTGCTGCTCCTCGGTGGCACCCACTACATCGAGCACGCCGAGGCGTTCCTCCCACTGCGTGCGGGCGCGCTCGGCCACGTCGTCGAAGGAACCGCTCACCTCGCGGTCCAGGGCGCGCCAGGCGAGGTCCTCGCTGATGTACGACGTCGCCACGCGCACCTCCACCGTGCGGTCGGCCTGGTCGCCGGGCCCTGCCGCCGGGTCCAGCGCCACCGTCGCGTAGGTGGCGTGCTCGCGGCCGCGTGCCCGGCCCGTGCGCAGGACCGGCCGGGAGACCTGGCCCACCACGTACATGCGGCTGCGGCCCACCGAGAGCGCGCTGCCGTGGTCGCTCCAGCCGGTGAGCGTGCCGTCGTCGTGCACGGTGACGGCGACGGGCGGGCCGTCCGCTCCTGCATCGCTCACGGCGTCGACGATCAGGTGGCCGGTGGTGGCGCCGGGCGGGAACGTGAACCGCAGGACGCCGCCGTGGTCCGAGGCCGCGACGTCGATGCGGGAGCCGCCGTCCAGGTCGACGCCGTAGCGGTGCGGGCGGGCCGTCTCGGCGTCGTGCGAGAAGGCGAGCGCGCGGGCCTCCAGGCCGGCGTCGGGCGCGCCCTCCTCGCCCGGCTGCGCGGGGACCAGGTGGAACGCGAGCTGGTCGCGGTCCCCCATCCACGGGCTGGGTTCGTGCGAGATGCCGATGCCCTGCAGGCGCGGCCGGTTGTCCGGCCCGTTGTGCGCGGCCCACGAGTACAGCCAGCGTTCGGTCGACGCGTCGGTGAGCGGCACCCACATCGTGAAGCCGTTCGGCACGGCGGCCGCGGGCACGTTGTTCCCGCGCGAGTACGCGCCCGAGGAGTGGGTGCCGCGCCGGGTGTCGACGAGGTCGGTTCGCCCGGTCACCATGCGCTCCGGGCGCCGCCCGACGGTGACCGCATCCAGCCAGACCTCGGTGTCGCCACCGTCCGGCGGCGCGGTCACGACGGCGGCAGCCTGTACGCGCCGGCCGGGCAGCAGCTCCGCCACCCGGTCCAGGTCCACCCGGACCACGTTCCAGTGGTCGGGCACCAGGATCCGCGCTTCGCCCTGCCCGACGGCGGTCGCGGGCATGCGGTGCTGGTCCCTCAGCTCGCGCCCGGGCTCGGTCTCCAGGAGCCACGTCCCGTCGTCGAGCAGCAGGTCGACCGCCACGTAGGTCGAGCGGTAGGTGAGCTCCTGGTCGAGCACCGGCAGGAGCGTCCAGCGCAGCTCCGTACCGGCCTCGAGCGGGACGTCCAGCCCGTCGAGCACCACCGTGCGGCCCGCGCCGGCGTGGCCGATCCGCCGCGCGTGCTCGCTCGTGAGGCCGACGCCGGGCCGCCCCGCGGGAACGTGTGCCGGCCCGGTCATGCGGCCACCTCCGGGACCCGGCCCGTGCTGCCGCGCACGGTCAGCACGGGGGCGGGGGCGTCCACGACGTCGGGCACCGGCTCCCCCCGGACCAGCGACAGCATCGTGGCCGCCATGAGCTCGCCGAGCTCGAAGGTGTCCCTGGTCATCGCGGTGAGCGGCGGGTGCGCGAGACGCACCAGCTCTGAGTCGTCGAAGGATGCCACGGAGATGTCGCCGGGCAGGTCGAGCCCTGCCTCGGCCAGTACTGTGACGCCCGCGAGCGCGGCGACGTCGGAGTCGTAGACGATTGCAGTAGGCCTTTCGTCACGGGCCAGCAGGGCCCTCGTTGCTGCCGCGGTCTCGCCCTGCGAGAAGTCCGCCGGCACTGTCGTGATGTGGAGGCCGAGGCGCGCCCCGGCGTCGTGCAGCGCGGCGGCCCGCCGCGCGGAGTGTACGTACGCGGCGACGCCGCCCACATGGCCGACGTGCACGTGCCCCAGCGCTGCCAGGTGCTCGGCGAGCAAGGTCATGGCGGCATGGTCGTCGGCGAAGACCGCGGGTACGGGGCCCGGCGTGCCGTCGCCGCTGAGCAGCACCGCCGGCAGGCCCATCCGCGCCAGCTCCTCGGGGCGCGGGTCGTCGCTCTCGAGGTCGAGCACCACCACGCCGTCGGTACGCCGCTCGGCCGCCCAGCGCCGGTAGACGTCGAGCTCGGCGGACACGTCCTCCACCACCAGCAGCTGCAACGCCACGAGGTCCGCCGACAGCCGCGCCTGCAGTCCCGAGACGAGCTGGGCGAAGAATGGCTCCACACCCAGGGTCCGCGCCGGTCGCGTGACGACCAGGCCCACCGTGTCGGCCCGCCGGCCGCCCAGGGCGCGGGCGGCCACGTTCGGCCGCCACCCGAGCTCCGCGACGGCGGCCAGGATGCGGGTCCGGGTCTGCTCGCTGATCCCCGGACGGTCGTTGAGCGCGAACGACACCGCCGTCGGGGAGACGCCCGCGCGCGCGGCGATGTCGGCGATCGTCGGTCTGCGGTTCGAGTGTCCCGCGGACGACATCACTGGTCGGCGAGCAGCTTGTCGCACTCTTCGACCGCCGCGTCCAGGGCTTCCTGCGAGGTCTTGTCCCCCGCTATCGCCGCCGCGAGCTGCTGGTTGATGATGGTGGTCATCGCCTCGCTGACCTCTACCGGCTGCAGCAGCCGCGCCGTGCCGAGGCCGTTGTACGCGATCTGCTTCGCCGCACCCTGCGGGGTGCCGTCGCTCTCGGCCAGCTCCGGCTTCTCCAGCGACTCGGCGGTCGACGGGAAGACGCCGGGCACCTCCTGGGCGAACGCCTCCTGGTTGGCGGCGTTCGTGACGAACCGTGCCAGCGCCACCGCCGTCGGCACGTTGGTCGACTGGCTCGAGATCGACAGCCCCTGCACGTACAGCGGGGTGGCACCCATGTACGGCGACGGGGCGACCTTGCCCTCGAGCGACGGGTTGTTCTCGAGCACGGTGGCGATGAAGTTGCCGCCGCCGGTCGACCAGGCCACCTTGCCCTCGGTGAACAGCTGGCTGTTGCCGAGGTAGGCGTCGGTGAGCACGTCGTCGGGCATGAGGCCGTCGGCGTACGCGTCGCGGTAGGCGTCGAGCAGCTCGGCGGCCTCCGGGGTGTTGAACGTGAACCTCGTGCCGTCCTCGGACAGGATCGGGAGACCCTCCGCCGCGAAGTCGCCGAGTCCCGGCTTGCGGCTCATGAGGTAGCCGCCGGTGACGTCCTTCATCGTGCGCGCCTGCGCGATGAGCTCGTCCAGCGTGGTGGGCGGCGCCGCCGGGTCGAGACCCGCGGCCTCGAACATCTCGGTGTTCCAGTAGTTCAGGTCTGTGGTCAGGTACCACGGGTATCCGAACGTGCCCTCCGTACCCGCGTACCGGTAGGCCTCCAGCGCGCCCGGCACGTAGGTGTCCTCGAGCGCGTCGTCGACCGTCGTGAGGTCCGTGAGGAGGCCCTCGTCCGACAGCGAGAACGCGAAGTCGGGCGGCAGGTTCGTGACGTCGGGCAGCTCGCCCGCCGCGGCCTGCGCGCGCAGCGTCTCCGAGTAGCCGTCGCCCGGCTGGTCGAGCCAGGTCACGGTGGTGCCCGGGTACGTCTTCTCGAAGTCGGTGATGACTCCCTCGACGTACTCCGTGAAGTTCGGCTTGAGCGACCAGGTCTGCAGCGTGACCTCGCCGGTCACCTCGGCGGTGGCGCCCGCAGTGGTGTCGGCGGCAGGCCCGGCCCCGGCGTCGTCCCCGCCGTTCAGGGTGCAGCCGCCGAGGGCGGCCAGCACGGTCAGGGCTGCTCCAGCGGCCCCGATGCTCCTGATCTTCATGACAGTTCCTTCCAGCAATGCTTCGTCGCGCCCCGGGGACTTGCCGTGTCTCTGGTGCTGCTGCGCCGACTAAAGCGCTTTAGCGCCGCTAGCGTGCCGCGTGACCCTGGCAGTGTCAAGGGCAGCACCAGGGCACTCCGGGTGCACACCACGACGAAGAGTTCACCCTGCCACAGCGATTGGGTTAATCCCAATTCGAGCGTACGGTTGAAGCATGGACACCACGATCGGCAGCCGGGTCCGCACCATCCTCCAGGAACAGGGCCTCACCCAGAAGGAGCTGGCTCACAAGGTCGGTATGCCTGCTGATGCGCTCTCGCGCGCGCTCAACGGTGTCCGAGGATTCGGCTCGCTCGAGATCGTCCAGCTGGCCGACGAGCTCGGCGTCGAGGTGTACTGGCTGATCACAGGCAAGGAAGACCCCAACAGGTTGCAGGTTGCGGCCCGCCACGCCTACGACCACGGAACGAGCACCTACAGCAACAGGTCGGCGAGCGACGACACGGGAGTCCTCCGCGACATCCAGGTGGCCTACCAGCAGGCTTGTCCGAGCGAGCCCCTACCGGCCTCCCGCCTGCCGGCTGATGCCGTCGAGCTGCGCCAGGCTTTGGCCGGCCCTGACGGCGTCCGTCGCTTTGCCGATGTCGTCGAAGCGCGGTTCGAGGTCGACGTCGTGCGGATCCGCGAGGTCGGTACCGACTACGCGATGTCCATCGGCGGACGCGCGGTCGTCGTGCTGCGCGAGACAGCCAACTGGTTCTACGAGAACTGGTCGCTCGCCCACGAGCTCGGACACCTGGTGGACGGCGACGACTGCGCCACTACCTCCGCCAACGCCGCGGCCGAGCGAGCTGCCAACCGCTTCGCGGCAGAGGTGCTGCTCCCCGCCGACGAGATGAAGCGGCTGCAGGACGTCACAGAGGCGACCCAGCTCGGATCACTGTTGTGGGACTGGGGCGTGTCGACTGCCGCAGTACGCATCCGTGCCGAGGCACTCGGCCTCGAGCTCCGTCCAACGGTTCGCGGCTGGCTCGAGACGCCGACAGTCCAGTTCCTGCGTGCTACGGCGATGCCCGACCGCTGGGCCGAGATCGCGGAGCGTCGGCGCGAGGCGACAGCACGACGCTTTCCGGCGTTCATCTGTGACGCGCACGAGCGTGGCATCACCGAGGGACGGCTCGGAGCATCCACGCTCGCTTGGATGCTCGGTGTGGACGAGGACGCCGTCGAGGTATCGAGGCCCGACACCCAACGCCTGAGCGTCCAGGAGCTGGCGGCTGCCTTCGGGACATCTCTCGCATGACCGCGTTCGTCTTCCCGGACACCACCGTTCTGATCAACTTCGCGCTCATCAACCGCATGGATCTGTTGAGCCGGCTGCTGCGGGACCGCGGCCGATGGTGCCTCACCGTCAGCCAGGAGTGCGAGGGCGCCTCGCAGGTCGAAGGCCGGCTGGAGCTCCTCCTCGCCAAAGACCTGCTCGGCGTGCCCTGGGAGCCTCAGACCGAGGAAGAGCACATCGACATTCGCGATCTGCGCGATCTCATGGCGCGGCCCGGCGACAGTGCACGGGCACACCTGGGAGAGGCAGAGACCATAGTGCTGATGGAGGCTCGCACAGTCGGAGCAATGTTTGTCACCGACGACGCCGATGCCGCGCGGCAAGCCCGGTACCGAGGTCTGGTCGCGATCGACACGTGGGACCTCGTCAGACTGGCCGTCCGACAAGGGATGGCAGACATCGACACGGCGTTCGGTTATGCGCTGAGCCTGCACGACCTGTCCCGTGCCGTCCCGCCCGAGCTCCGGGAGAGCAGGGAGGCTTTCGAGAAGTGGTGCCAGGAAGGATCCTGACGCACCGCTGACCGGTCGTGGCGCGAGATCCGCTGCAGCGGATCTCGCGCCACGACCTCCGGTCAGGCTCGCGCGAAGCGGAGCGTGCGGACCTCGAACGGGGCGAGGTCGAGCGCGACGACGCCGTCCGCCGTCATGTCCACCGCGCCGCCCTCGATACCGTCCTGGATGTCGTCCTCGATGAGGCTCACCGTGCGCGCACCGGATACCGGCGCGGCCACCGTGACGGTGCCCGACGCGCGACGTCCGAGCGCCTCGTAGACGCGCACCACGAGGTCTCCCGACCGGTCGTCGGCGAGCTTGACGGCGGACAGCGTCACGCCGCCGTTCACAGTGACGAGCGGCTCGACGCCGGTCGCGCCGCGCAGCTCCCGCGTCCGCGCACCGAACGTCGCGCCTGCCTCGGTGGCCGCCGCGGTGTCCACGCCCACGACCAGCCCGTACCGGTGCGTCTGGATGCCCTGGTCGGTCTCGGGGTCCGGGAACCGAGGGGCCCGCAGCAGCGACAGCCGCACGGTGGTCGTCACCGCGGGGACGCCGGGCGCCGGCGCCACGCCGTCGTCGGAGACCTCGCGGGTCACGTCGTACCCGTAGATCGAGTCGTTGACCAGGCCGACGCCGAAGCCCGGCTCCTCCGCGAGCACCCACCGGTGCATGGAGGTCTCGAACTTGGCGGCCTCCCAGCTGGTGTTGGTGTGCGTGACCCGCTTGTGGAAGCCGAACTGCGTCTCGGCCGCCATGTGCTCGGCGCGCACGTCGAGCGGGAAGGCCACCTTGAGGAACTTCTCGGCCTCGTGCCAGTCGGTCCGCAGGGCGACCTCGAGGGTCCGGCTGCCCGGCGCGAGCGTGATCACCTGCTCCAGGCTCGACGACGAGAACTGCCGGCGCACCGTCACCGTGGCCACCCCGTCGTCCACGGCGGCGGTGACCTTCTCGGCCTCGCGCAGGTCGGTCACCGAGTTGCGGTAGAACCGGTCCACGTCCCAGGCGTCCCACTTGTTCGGGAAGTCCTGGTGCAGCTGCAGCACGTTCGCCAGGCGACCGGGCGCGACGGCGTCGCGCCCGCTTGCCAGGTCGATCGCGGACGTCACGTGGCCGGCCGCGTCCAGCGTGACCCGGACGACGTCGTTGGCCAGCACGTAGCCGCCGTCGGACAGCTCGGTCAGGGTGCTCGGCGCCGACGTCGGCGCCGTCGCCGGGACGACGCCCAGCGCGGGGACCCCCGCCTGCGCGAACACCGCGGGGTTGGCCCGCAGGGCCGTGTCGCCCTCGCCCACCAGGGCCCGCAGGGAGCGCTCGATGATCGCCTGCGCACCCTCCGTGATCCGTGCGTGCGTCTCCATGGCCTCCCTGTGCACCCAGGCGACCGACGTCCCGGGCAGGATGTCGTGGAACTGCAGCAGCAGGACCTGCTGCCACAGCGCGTCGAGCTCGTCGTAGGGGTAGTCCGCGCCGGTACGGGCCGACGCCGTCGCGGCCCACGCCTCCGCCTCGACCAGCAGCTGCTCGTTGCGGCGGTTGCCCTGCTTGGTCTTGTGCTGCGAGGTCAGCGTGGCCCGGTGCAGCTCCAGGTAGAGCTCACCCACCCAGACAGCGCTGTCACTCGTCGCATGCGCGGTGAGCTCCTCGCGAGCGCGCTCGAAGAACGTGTCGGGGTGCTCCCAGCGGACCTTCGCGCTGCCCTCGAGGTCGGCCAGCCGCTCGGCCTTGCCGGTCATCTCCCGGGTGGTGCCGCCGCCCCCGTCGCCGAACCCGACGGGCGCGATCGAGCCCGAGGCCCGCCGCGACTCGCGGAACTGGTGTGTCGCCTTGGCCAGCTCCTCGCCCGAGAGCTGCGAGTTGTAGGTGTCCATGGGCGGGAAGTGCGTCAGGACGCGCGAGCCGTCGATGCCCTCCCACCAGAACGTGTGGTGCGGGAACACGTTGACCTGGTTCCAGGAGATCTTCTGCGTGAAGAACCAGTCGAACCCGGCGCGGCGCACGAGCTGCGGCAGGGCCGGCGAGTAGCCGAACGAGTCGGGCAGCCACACGCCCTTGCTGCGGATCCCGAACTCCCGCTCGAAGAACCGCTGCCCCTGCGAGAACTGGCGCGCGATCGCCTCGCCCGACGGCATCACGGTGTCGGACTCGACCCACATGCCGCCCAGCGGCAGGAACCTGCCCCCCGCGACCGCGTCCTTGATCCGGCTCCACACCTCGGGCCGGTGCTCCTTGACCCACGCGTACTGCTGCGCCGACGACATGCCGTAGACGAAGTCGTCGGTGCGGTCGATCAGGTCCGCCATGGACGACGTCGTCCGGGCGACCTTGCGGATCGTCTCCCGGACGGGCCACAGCCAGGCGGAGTCGATGTGCGCGTGGCCGACGGCCGAGATCTCGTGGGCGCTCGGCTCCGCCGGGCTGGCGAGCACGTCCGCGAGCGCCGCCCGGGCGTCCGCCGCCGTCTCGGGGATGCGCTGCAGGTCGAGCGCGTCGAGCGCGTCGTCGAGCGCCTGCAGGATCCGCATGCGGCGCGGGCCGGTGGGCAGCTCGGCCTGCAGCTCGAGCAGCACCTCGACGTCGAGCGCGAGGTCGTGCACCTCGGCCTCGAAGATCGCGAGGTCCATGCGCCGGGTCGTGTACAGGGACCGCGGCGAGGACGTCCTGGTGTCGCCCTCCTGGGTCTGCTTGAACAGGTCGTGCCCGAGGAGCACGGGGTTGGACGCCGCCTCCAGGAGCAGCTCGACCCGCTCGCCGCCGGACGCGGCGTCGGCCACCGGGACGTACTGGTTGCGCGGGTTGATGGACTTCACCGTGGTGCCGTCCGGGCGGTAGACCAGCGCCTCGGCCTGGAAGCCGGGCATGCTGGCGTCGAAGCCGAGGTCGATGACCGCCTCGACGGCCCGGCCGGTCCACTCGGTGGGGACCGATCCGGTCAGCCGGAACCAGGTGGTGCCCCAGGCGGCGCCCCACGGCGTGCCCACCTCGTAGGGCTCCATCGCGAGGGCCAGACCCTCTCGCGGGGGGATCGGCTCCCCCGGCAGCGCGTGCCACTCGACGTCGAGCGGTACGGACGTCGCGTGGACCGCCGGCCAGATGCGCTCCGTCAGCACGCGTTGCGCGCGCCCGGTGGTCAGTGTGATGTCGTCATGCATCGAAGGGCCTCCCCTGTGTCACCGTTGAACCCAGGCAGGCTAGCCCAGACTCGTTGTTCACCCGCACCCCTGTCGGGATGGAAAGATGGAGCCCATGAGCTCCAGCGACGAGACCCCCGCCGGCATCCAGGCTCCGGTGGGCACTGACCAGGCCACACGCGATATCGCCGAGGTCGCGGCGGTCGAGGTCATCACCACCGCCGCCGTCCACCTGATGAGCGCCGCCGCCGTGAAGTGTGGCCTGGCCGAGGGCGACGACGCCGAGGAGCTCAAGGACCTCGACGAGGCCCGCAAGCTGATCACCGCGCTCGCCGCGCTGGTGGTCGCGAGCGCGCCCGACATCGGCAACCAGCACGCCCGCTCGCTGCGGGACGGTCTGCGCAGCCTCCAGCTCGCGTTCCGGGAGGCTTCGGTGATCCCGGACGCCCCGGGCGAGGGCCCTGGCGAGAAGTACACGGGCTCCGTCGTCTGATGACCGAGGTCTCCGTCCTGGCGGCACCGGAACCCGCTCAGGCACCCGGGCCGCGGCGCGGCCGTGGTTCTCGTGTGCTCGCCGTCCTGCTGGTCGCCACGATCGCCGTCGGCGCCTACCTGTGGGTGACCACGGTCCGCTGGCAGCGCAACGCCGGCGAGTGGCAGGACAAGGCGCACGAGTACGCCGAGGAGGTGGCCTCGCTGCGGATGCAGCTCGAGGGCGCCAACACCGAGCTGCAGGCCGCCCGCGACCAGCTGTCCACCGCCACGTCGCGCATCACCGACCTGGCGAACGAGAAGGCCCAGCTCGGCGACGAGAACGTCGCCTCGCAGCAGTACCTCGACTACCAGACGCAGGTCAGCGCGGCCGCGGCCACCGTGGCGTCGGCGCTCGGGCAGTGTGTGTCCGGCCAGGAGGAGCTCGTCGGCTATCTCAAGGAGGCCGACCAGTACGAGCCGGCGGACCTGAGCCGCTACGAGGAGCAGGTCAACGCGCTGTGCGCGGACGCGGAGAACGCGAACGAGTCCCTGCAGAAGGAGCTGCGGCCGTGAGGCCGGCGGGCCGCTCGCTCGCGGGCCGCCGCACCTCGCTCGTCGTCGGCACGCTCTTCCTCACCGGTTCGCTGGCCGGCTGCGGCGTGCTGCCGCCCCTGCCGGAGCCGGTCCCGAGCGACATCGTGCCGTCGTCCCCGGTGGGCCTCTCTCCGGCGGCCGGCGGCGACGCGCTGAGCCCCGACGGGTTCGACGCCGTCGAGCGCATGGCGGTCCGTATCCGCAACGTGGGCTGCGAGGAGCTGTCGACGGGCTCCGGCTTCGCGATCGACGCCCACACCCTGATCACGAACAAGCACGTGGTCTCCGACTCGAAGGACCTCGAGGTCAGCACCTACGACGGGCACGACATCACGGTCGGCGCCACCTCGACGGCGGGGCTCGCGGACCTCGCCGTCGTCCGGACGACCGACCCCCTGCCGTCGTTCCCGAAGCTGGCCAAGGCCGACCCGAAGCCCGGCGACCCCGTCACCGTCGTGGGCTATCCGGCGGGCGGCGAGCTCACCGTGACGGAGGGCGAGGTCATGGGCGCCACGCGGGACCCGCTCAACGCGAACCTCGGCGAGGTGCTGCTCACCGACGCCCAGGTCGAGCCCGGCTCGTCGGGGTCGGCGGCGCTGGACGACAAGGGCCGGGTGATCGGCGTCGTCTACGCGAAGACCGCTGACGACAACAGCCTGCTCGTGCCGCTGTCCACGCTCCAGGACATGCTCGCCGACGACACGGCGTTCACCCCGGCGAAGGGCTGCTGAGCTTCGACGACATCTGGGCGGGATGGCCCCTCGCCCACACACCGTGTAGCCTGGAGAGCGCGAGGGGCAGTAGCCCCGAGAAGTGGACCCGAGACCCTTCCGGACGGTTGTGGCGCTCGGGTTTCGCGCTTTCTAGACGTCGGTGACCGACTCCACCAGAGGCGATGCGCGGCGACGCCAGTCCCCGCCTCGGGCCCATGCCCAGCCGATCGCGTCCGACACGGCGAGCAACGGTTCTTGAGCGGCACGCTCATGCAGGTAGAGCAGATCCGGGCATGCGTGCTCCTTGATGAGGCAGGCCAGGTCACGCCGATCACGTTCGTCCATCGTCTCATCGGACTCCAGGCAGACTTTCGGGTGCCCCGCTCTCGCGATGTCAGCGACCATCGAACTCAAGCAGGCGCGACGACGCTGGATGTCGCTCTTGTAGGCGCTCCCCGCTCGATAGATCGTCGCCTTCTCGCCCTCCTCGCAAAGAGCCGAGAGGATCTGCCGACGCCGAGGGTTGCTCTCGGACTTCATGTGCAGGCGGCGCTGTCCAGGTAGGACAAGCCCCCTGATCACCTTCCGCACGGTCGCCAGTCTGGCAGGCTCGACCGCCGTGGCGATCAACAGGTAATCCCCGCTCTTGGACTCGTCGACGAACACGTGGGCAGGCAGAGCTCTCTCGCTTTCGGTTCAATCCGGCGCAGGAGAGTCATACTGCCATCGATGAACAGTTATAGCGCGAGAAGACAAGCAGTGTTGCGTATACGCAATGCCGAATGCCCTTTGCTGCTGTTTCTTCCTGCTCAGCGCGCGGCGCCGATCCTCAGCTCCAGCGAGTCGACCCGCGCCGAGATCACCTCTGACGCCGCCAGCCGGGCGTTGACCTGGGCCAGCACCGCGTCCAGCCCGGCGCGGTCCAGGCCCGGGTTCAGGGCGAGCACCACGGCGACCTCTGCCGTACGGCCGGGTTCGGCGTGCGCCCGCACCACGTGCTGCACCGGGGCCGCCGCGACGGCGACCTCCGAGGCGACCTCCGGGTCCACGACGATCCCGTCCTCGTGCGGTACGAGCGCCGGCCGCCACTCCTGCCCCTGGGCCAGCGCCCAGACGGCGGGCCGCGGCACGAGCGCGGTCGACGGCCCGGCCGGGTCGACGACGATGAGCGCCCAGTTCTCGTTCACCGCGGACAGCGCGGCCCGGGACGCCTCGACCGGCACCGGCCGCGCGTCGGTCCGCCAGGCCCGCATGGCAGCCACGGACGTGAAGACGGGCAGGGCCCGGCGCCCGTCCGGTGCCTCCAGCGCCACGACGCCGGACGACGCCTCCTTGTCCACGGTCAGCCCGTCCGGGTTCTGCTCGGCGACCCCGAGCTCGGCCAGGACCGGCACCAGCACGCGGGTCTCGGCCAGCCGCGCGACGACGTCGCGCAGCGGGGTGGTCCCCGTCGTGTAGCCGTCGAGCAGCCGGGTCAGCTCGGCGTCGGCCGAGCCGTCGTCGTCCGCGAACTGGCTGGACGGCTGGATCGACTTCACTCTCCGGCCTCGGCACCCGGGCGGCCGGCGACGTCGAGCGCCTCGGGCAGGGTGAACGCACCTGCGTACAGCGCCTTGCCGACCACCGCGCCCTCGATCGTGCCCAGCGCGCGCAGGGCGGTCAGGTCGTCGAGCGACGAGATGCCACCCGAGGCGACGACGTGCGCGGAGGTGCGCGCGGCGACGTTGGACAGCAGCTCCAGGTTGGGGCCGCGCAGCGTGCCGTCCTTCGTGACGTCGGTGACGACGTAGCGGGCGCAGCCTGCCTCGTCGAGGCGGCCGAGGACCTCCCAGAGGTCGCCGCCCTCCTTGGTCCAGCCGCGCGCGGCGAGCGTGGTGCCGCGCACGTCGAGGCCGACGGCGACGCGGTCGCCGTGCTCGGCGATGACCTTGGCCGTCCAGGCCGGGTCCTCGAGCGCGGCGGTGCCCAGGTTGACGCGACGTGCGCCGGTCGCGAGCGCGCGCTCCAGCGACTCGTCGTCGCGGATGCCGCCCGACAGCTCGACCTGCACGTCGAGCTCCCCGACGACCCGCGCGAGCAGCTCGGCGTTGGAGCCGCGCCCGAAGGCGGCGTCCAGGTCCACGAGGTGGACCCACTCGGCGCCGCCGGACTGCCAGTCCAGGGCCGCCGTCAGGGGGTCGCCGTAGGAGGTCTCCGAGCCGGCCTCGCCCTGGACGAGGCGGACGGCCTGGCCGTCAGCGACGTCGACGGCGGGCAGGAGCACGAGGCGGTCGGTCATGTCTCTCCAAGTTTCGATCTGTCCGAAGAATGGGTGCTGCTCCGTGGGTCGAGCCTGTCGAGACCGGTCTCGACAGGCTCGACCCACGAGGTGGCGGACTAGCTGAGGGTGCGGACCCAGTTCTGCAGAAGCTGGGATCCTGCGTCGCCCGACTTCTCGGGGTGGAACTGGGTGGCCGCCAGGGGGCCGTCCTCGACGGCGGCGACGAAGCGTGCGCCGTGCTCGGCCCAGGTCACCTTCGGCGGCGAGAAGATCTTCACCGCGTTCTCGTCGTAGCCCTTGGTGAAGGTCTGCACGGCGTACGAGTGGACGAAGTAGAAGCGCTCGTCGGCGATCCCCTCGAAGAGGGTAGAGCCCTCAGGCGCCTCGACGGGCGACCAGCCCATGTGCGGCACGACGGGAGCGTCCAGCCGCTCGACGACGCCCGGCCACTCGCCGATGCCCTCGGCACGGTCGCCGTGCTCCACGCCGGCGTCGAACATGACCTGCATGCCCACGCAGATGCCGAGGACCGGGCGGTTGCCGGCCAGCCTGCGGCCGACCACCTCGTGCCCGCGGACGGCCTTCAGGCCCGCCATGCACGCGGCGAACGCGCCGACACCCGGCACCACGAGGCCGTCCGCCTCCTGCGCGGCGGTCCGGTCAGCGGTCAGCGTCACGTCCGCGCCGACCCGCTCCAGGGCACGGACGGCAGACCGGACGTTGCCGAAGCCGTAGTCGAGGACGACGACGTTCGCGCCCACGCTCAGGCCCCGTCCGCGCTGCCCGCGCCGGGCTCGCCCTTGCCCATGCCCTTGCGGGCCTTGCGCGCCGCGGACGTGAGCATCCGCACCGCCTTGAACTTGCTGATCGAGGTCGAGCCGACCACGCCGTCCAGGTCGGCCACGCTGGTGGCGCCCGTCAGCAGGTCGACCACGTTCTCGGGGGCACCGCCCAGCACAAGGCCGGGGGCGAGCTCGTCGCCGCGGACGCCGTCGGCGAACCGGACCGCCGTCATCTGCTCGCCGGTGCGGGTGATCAGGACGAGCGGGACGCCCCGCACGAGCTGGGAGATCGCGGCGGCGGCCTGTTCGGGCGCGTCGCCGGCGAGGTCCTTGAGGACTCCCACGGCGCCTACCGACGTGGGAACCGCGTCGAGGTCGAGCTGCGCGAGGGAGCTGGCCGCGGCGAGCGGCTCCGCCCCGGCGATCTGGGTGATGATCGCGGCGAACTCGGGCTCGCCGCTACCGGTGAGGGACGACAGGTCGTCCGGGATCTCGAAGTCGAGATCGAAGTCGGGCAGGTCGTCGCCGGGCGGCGTGCTGCTGGACCCGTCGTTCTCGGGCTTGGGGCTGTCGGACATGGCTGCTAGAGCGCACCCTTCGTGGACGGTATTCCGTCGACCCGAGGGTCGACGGCGACGGCGGCGCGCAGCGCACGCGCCAGCGCCTTGAACTGGGCTTCGACGATGTGGTGCGGATCGCGGCCCGCGAGCACCCGCACGTGCAGGCAGATCCCCGCGTGGTGGGCGATCGACTCCAGCACGTGCCGCGTCAGCGAACCCGTGAAGTGGCCGCCGATGAGGTGGTACTCCTGACCGGCGGGCTCACCCTCGTGCACCAGGTACGGCCTGCCGGACACGTCCACCACTGCCTGGGCGAGCGCCTCGTCCAGCGGCACGAGGGCGTCGCCGAACCGGGAGATGCCCGCCTTGTCGCCGAGCGCCTCGCGCAGTGCCTCGCCGATGCTGATGGCCACGTCCTCGACCGTGTGGTGGGCGTCGATGTGGGTGTCGCCCGTCGCGTGCACCGTGAGGTCGATCAGCGAGTGCTTGCCGAGCGCGGTGAGCATGTGGTCGTAGAACGGCACGCTCGTGCTGATGTCGGTGCGCCCGGTGCCGTCGAGGTCGAGCTCGACCAGCACCTTCGACTCGGAGGTGGCGCGCTCGACGCGTGCTGTCCTCGTCATGACTGTTCCTCTCGGTGCTTGTTCTCCTGCAGGACCTCAGTGAGTGCCGAGCGGAAGGCGGCCATCTCGTCGGACGTGCCGATCGAGACCCGCAGCCAGCCGTCGGGGCCGGTCTCTCGGATCAGGACACCGCGGTCCAGCAGACCCTGCCACACTGCGTGCCGATCGCCGAACCTGCCGAACAGCACGAAGTTGGCGTCGGTGTCGGCGACCTCGAACGGGGTGCCGTCCGGGAGCCGCTGCTCGCGCAGCCAGGCGACACACGCGTCCCGCTCGGCACGCAGCGTGGCGACCTGGGCCATGAGGGACTCGCGGTGGCGCAGCGCGGCGCCGGCCGCTGCCTGCGTGATCGCGCTCAGGTGGTACGGCAGGCGCACGATCCGGAGCGCGTCGACGAAGTCGCCGGAGGCGACCAGATACCCGAGCCGGGCGCCGGCCGCGGCGAAGGCCTTGGACATCGTGCGCGTGACCGCGAGGTTCGGGTACCGCTCCAGCAGCGCGACGGCGGACGGCGTACCGGGACGCCGGAACTCCGCGTAGGCCTCGTCCACCACGACGACGGGGTGCGCGCCGTCGAGGTCCACGCCGAGCGCCGCCTCGCAGACCGCCTCGACGGTGGCCGTCGGCAGCGCCGTGCCGGTCGGGTTGTTGGGGCTGGCCAGCAGGACCACCGACGGGCGTACCTCGCGGATGGTCTCGGCGGCGTAGGCCGGGTCGAGCGTGAAGTCGTCCTCCCGGCGGCCCACCACCCAGGTCGTGTGCGTGTCCCGCGCGTACTCCGGGTACATGGAGTAAGTCGGCGCGAACGACAGCGCGGTACGGCCAGGACCACCGAAGGCCTGCAGCACGTGCAGCATCACCTCGTTGGACCCGTTGGCGGCCCACACGTCGAGATGCCCCAGGTCGACGCCGGTCTCCGCCGCGAGGTAGTCCGCGAGGTCCTGACGCAGGACCGTCGCGTCCCGGTCCGGGTAACGGTTCATCCCGCGAGCGGCGCGCGCCACCTCCTCGGCGATGGTCGCGACCACCTCCTCGCCGGGCGGGTACGGGTTCTCGTTGACGTTCAGCAGCACCGGGACGTCGAGCTGCGGAGCGCCGTACGGCTTCTCGTTCGCCAGCTCGGGGCGCAGCGGCAGCCGCACCGAGGGCGCGGGAGCGCTTTCCTCCGCACTGTGCTGGTCGACGGCGTGTGTCATCACCGGACCAGTCTACGAACCACGGCGCACCGGACCGGTGCCAGTCCGCCCACCGGGCGCGTGGGCAACGTCACCGCGGGAGCCGCCACTGAAGTCACCGCGGGATTCATCGCTGGAGTCACCGCACACCCAGCACGAACGGGTACACCGCTGCCGCGCCGGCCTCGCGGAGCAGCCGTGCGGCGACCGTCAGCGTCCACCCCGAGTCGGTGTAGTCGTCGACGAGCAGCACCGTCCGGCCCGGCAGGCCACGGCGCGCGCCCTCACCGAGCTGCAGCTGCAGCCGCCGGGCCACCCCGGCGAGCCGCATCGCCGAGTTCACGTCGTGCCGCCCGGGCTGTTCCTGCCCGGCGACCGGACCGATGGCACCGATCATGGGCACGCCCAGGTACTTCGCGAGCCCGGTGGCCAGGTGGTACGACAGCTGCGGCCGGGTGATGGACCGCACCGCCACCACTGCCTCGATCACCAGCGGGCCGGCCTCGGGCTCGCCGGCGCCGGTCTCGTCCTCGCCCTCCGCCTCGGTGGGCTCTGCCACGGGGCGGAGCGCGCTCCACTCGTCGAGCACACGCGCGGCGGCCCGGCGCAGCGGCACCGGGAGCTCGCCGTCGCCCGCCGTCGGCGCGAGCAGGTCGCGCAGCGGGCCGGACCAGCCGAGGCCGTCGAGCCGGGCGACCGCTCGGCCCGGCTCGGCCAGCTCGGCCGGCGGGATCTTGCCCTTGAGGTCCAGGCCGATCGAGGCCAGGCCGGTGGGCCACATCTTGCGGGTCTCGACCTCGACGCCCGGTCGGTCCATCTCGGCGCGTGCCGCGGCGACCGCCTCGGCGTCGGGGGCCTCCGGCAGCTCCATCCCGCCGCACCGGTCGCAGCGGCCGCACCGCCAGCCCGGTGCCAGCTCCGGATCGTCGAGCTGTGCCCGCAGGTACGCCATGCGGCAGCCCTGCGTGCCCACGTAGTCCACCATCGCCTGCTGCTCGGCGGTGCGGCTGGCGGAGACCCTCGCGTACCGCTCGGCGTCGTACGACCACTCCTGACCGGTGGCCTCCCAGCCGCCGCGCACCCGCCGGACTGCGCCGTCGACGTCGAGCACCTTGAGCATGGTCTCCAGGCGGGAACGGCGCAGGTCCACCTGTGTCTCCAGGGCCGCCGTCGACATGGTGCCGCCGCCGCGCAGCGCCTCGAGCGTCGCCCGCACCTGGCCCTCGGCGGGGAACGCCTGCTCGCCGAACCAGTCCCAGATCGCCTTGTCCTCGACGCCCGGGAGCAGCACGACGAGCGCCTGGTCGACACCACGTCCCGCACGACCGACCTGCTGGTAGTACGCGATCGGCGACGACGGCGCGCCCAGGTGCACCACGAACGCCAGGTCCGGCTTGTCGAAGCCCATGCCCAGCGCTGACGTCGCGACGAGCGCCTTGACGTCGTTGTTCTTGAGGTCGACCTCGAGCTGCTCGCGCTGCGCGGGCTCGGTCCGGCCGGTGTACGCGGCGACCGCGAGGCCGTAGCCGCGCAGCTGCTCGGCGACCTGCTCCGCCGCCGACACCGTGAGGCAGTAGACGATGCCGGAACCGTCGATGTCCTGCAGCGCCTCGGCCAGCCACGCCACGCGGGTGGGCTGGTCGCCGAGCTCCAGCACCGCCAGGTGCAGCGACTCGCGGTCGAGCCCGCCGCGCAGCACCAGCACCTCTTCGTCGCTGACACCGTCCGCGTGCACGGCGAGCTGCTCCGCGACGTCCTGGGTGACGCGCTCGTTCGCGGTGGCCGTCGTGGCGAGCACGGGGATCCCCGTGGGCAGGTCGGCCAGCAGCGTGCGGATGCGCCGGTAGTCCGGGCGGAAGTCGTGCCCCCAGTCGGAGATGCAGTGCGCCTCGTCGATGACCACGAGCCCGGCGTCGGCCGCCAGACGCGGGAGCACCTCGTCCCGGAAGCCCGGGTTGTTCAGCCGCTCCGGCGAGCACAGCAGCACGTCGACCTCGCCGCGCGAGATGGCCGCGTGCACCTCGTCCCACTCGGTCATGTTGGCCGAGTTGATGGTCACCGCGCGGATGCCCGCACGGGAGGCCGCCGCTATCTGGTCACGCATGAGGGCGAGCAGCGGCGACACGATCACCGTCGGCCCGGCGCCGCGTGCCCGCAGCAGCTTGGTCGCGACGAAGTACACGGCGGACTTGCCCCACCCGGTGCGCTGCACCACGAGCGCCCGGCGGTGGAAGGCGGCGAGCGCCTCGATGGCGGTCCACTGGTCGTCACGCAGGCGCGCCTCGTCGCGGCCGACGAGCTCGCGGAGCGCGGCCTCGGCCTCCTCGCGCAGCGACGCGCCCGGCAGGGCTGCGGCCACCGGAAGCGGTGCCGGCTCGGCGAGCTCGGGTTCGGCCTCCGGCGCCGGTTCCAGCACAGGCTCCGGCGTCGGCTCGGGCTTGCGCCTGCGCGGCGGGTTCGCCGCCGCGGCGGCCGCATCCTCGTCCAGCAGGCCGCGCAGCATCTGCAGCTTGGCCGCCTGCGCCTCCGGCGTGTTCCGGGCGGACGGCGGGGGCGCCGGGTCACCGACCTCGGTCAGGAAGGCGTCGTCGGGCGGCTCCTCCGCGCTGAAGGGGAGGTCTGCGAAGGGGTCCTTGGTCACGTCATCGATCCTATGAGGAGCCACCGACACCGCGAGCGGGTTATCCACACCGATCGCTCCGGACGTACCTAGAATCCGCCGGGTGACCTCCGCCGCGAACGCGACCGAACCGCCGTCGGACCTGGAAGCGCGCCGCGCGGACTTCCAGGCCTACTACGACGCGGAGGCCACTGACCGGGCCCGCAGGCCCGTCCCGGCGTGGCGTACCGCCGCGCAGCAGGAGTTCCTGGCCCGGCTCGCGCAGGAGCGGTGGCGCACGGTGCTGGAGGTCGGCTGCGGCCCGGGCCGCGACGGCGAGGCGATCGCCGCCGCGGGTCTCGCGTACACGGGCGTGGACCTGTCCCCCGGCATGGTCGAGGTCGCCCGGGCCGCCGGCCTGGACGCGCACGTCGCGTCGGCGACCGACCTGCCGTTCGGCGACCACACCTTCGACGCCGTCTGGTCCATGAGCACGCTGATGCATCTCGACGACGCCGAGCTGGAGGCGGCGCTGTCCGAGATCGTCAGGGTGCTGGTGCCGGGCGGGCTGTTCGCGGTGGGGATGTGGGGAGCGGCGGAGCTGACCGTCGGCGCCCTCGCCGATCCCGCCGCGGAACCGGGCAAGACCTACGGGCCGCCCCGCTACTTCCACCGCCGCACCGACACGATGGTCCGCGAGCGCCTGGGCGACCACGGTGAGATCGAGTCCTGGTGGACGCGGCCGAGCAGCCCGGGCAGCAGCCACCGCTATCAGTACGCGGTGGTACGCACGTCAGGCCCGGCCGGCTGAGGAGCCGGCCGGGCTGACTGCGCCTGCCCGGCTACCGGCCCTGCAGCGCCCGCACGTTGTCGGCGAAGGTCCAGCCGCGCGACCCGTCCCAGTTGATCGACCAGGTCATGAGGCCCTTGAGCGACCCGTTGTAGGAGCCGTACGCCTGGCTCACCAGCGACGGCGCCATGTAGCCGCCGCCCGCGCCCTGCTGGGCGGGCAGGCCGGGGACCTGCTTGTCGTACGGCACCCGGATGGTGGTGCCCTGGATGTTCAGCCCGGCGTTCAGGCAGTCGGTCTGCGCCCGGAAACCGGCGACGGTGCCCGCCGCGTAGGAGTTGCCCGAGCAGTCGTACATCGACCCGTTGTAGTACTGCATGTTGAGCCACCAGAGCCGCCCGTTGTCGGCGTACTTCTTGATGACGGGCAGGTAGGAGCCCCAGATCGAGCCGTAGACGACGCTGCCGCCGGTGACGTACGCCGTCTCGGGCGCCATGGTCAGCCCGAACCCGGCGGGCATGGCGGCGAGGACCCCGTCGATGATCCGGATCAGGTTGGCCTGTGAGGTCGAGAGCTGCGTGATGGAGCCGCTGCCCGTGAGGCCGGTCTCGATGTCGATGTCGATCCCGTCGAAGTTGTACTCGCGCAGGATCGGCACGATCGTCTGGACGAACCGGTCCGCCACGGCCTGCGAGGACAGGTCGATGCCGGCGGTCGCGCCGCCGATCGACATGAGGATGGTCAGGCCGCTCTCCTTCGCGGCGCACATCTCCTCGGGCGTCGGCACCCGCACCCCGGAGTCCATGCCGTTCTCCCACAGCACGGTGCCGTCGGACCGGATCACCGGGAACGCCAGCGTCGCGACGTTGTAGCCGTGCTGGGTGATGCGCGAGTCGGTGATCGGGATCCAGCCCATCCCGGGGTGCACGCCGTTGCTCGCGCCGTCCCAGTTCTCCCAGTAGCCCTGCAGCACCTTGCCGGACGGGCGCGGCCGCTGGCCGCAGTCGGTGGGTGTGGGTTCGGGGTCGGGCGTCGGGTCGGTGGGGTCGGGGTCCGGCGTCGGATCCGTGGGGTCGGGGTCGGGCTGGGTGGCGCACGCGCCGTCGTCGGTCCAGAGGCTCGGCGTGGTGCCGGGCGTCCAGCCCGCGCCGACGTGCGCGGTGTGCCCGACCAGGGCGGTGTAGCCGCGGCCGAGGTGGGTCACGTGGTCGCCGGTCCGATAGGTGCTGCCCTCTGCCCAGGTCGGGGCCGCGCAGTCGGCGGCGGCGGCCTGCGCCACCGGCCCGGTCTGCGCGATGACCGCGGGGATCGCGAGTCCCGTGACGAGCAGGGCGGCGACACCTGCCGCCAGTAACGATGTACGTCGTCTCATGACCACTCCCCAGGCTCTGACAGTAATTTGTCAGGAACGCTAGCCAAACACCGCACGGCGGGGAATACGGGGAACCCACACCAGGCATCCCGAGCGGCGCCGGACACCCGTCCGCGCCGACCTAGACTCACGGAGTGATCCGACTCAATCCCGAGCAGCTCGTCTTCGTCACGGAGCGCCACCTCGCGACCCTCACCACCCTGCGTCCCGACGGCACCCCGCACGTGGTCCCCGTCGCCTTCACCTGGGACGCCGAGGAAGGGGTCGCCCGGATCACGACGAACCGCAACTCGTTCAAGGCCCGGCACGCCACGCCCCTGGCCGACGGCGGAGCCCCGCGCGCCGCGCTCTGCCAGGTCGCGGGCGGCCGCTGGATCACGCTCGAGGGCACCATCGCCGTCAGCGAGGACGAGGCGGAGATCGCCGACGCCGTCGAGCGGTACGCGCGCCGCTACCGCCAGCTGGGGCCGAACCCGGACCGCATAGTGCTGCGCGTGACGGTCGACAAGGTGATGGCCTCGACCTACATGGCGTCCTGACCCGCCGCACCGAGCACGCCGCGCCTTCGGGCGTCAGCCGACCTGGGCCGACTCCTCGCCCGTCGGGAGCGAGACCGCGACCACGTCGCCGCGCACGAGCTGGCGGCCACGGCGGAGCTCGACCTCGCCGTTGACCCGCACCTCGCCGTCGGCGATGAGGTCGCGCGCCTGCACACCGTCCTCGGCGAGGTCGGCGAGCTTCAGGAACTGCCCCAGGCGGATGACGTCGTCGCGGATCGGAACCTCGGGTACTGGACCGGGGCTGGATACGGGACCGGATTCGGCTGCAGAGTTGGACACGACACCATTGTCCCCCGCCTGCCGCCATAGACTGGCAAGGTGATCCAACGCATCGACCTGCGCGGCCAGTCACTCGGGCGCCGCGCCCTCCTCGACGTCCTACCCCGTGCCGAGGTCGGAGTGGACGAGGCCGTCCATGTGGTCGATCCGTTGTTGCGCCAGGTCCGCGCGGACGGCGCGGCCGCGCTGCGCGAGATCTCGCTCCGGCTGGACGGGATCGCGCCCCAGCACCTGCGGGTCCCCGCGACCGCCCTCGCCGACGCTCTCGACGGGCTGGCGCCGCTGGTGCGCCGGGCCCTGGAGGAGTCGATCCGCCGCGTCCGCCGGGTGCACGCCGAGCAGCTTCCCGCCGACCACGTGACCGACGTCGCACCGGGCGCCGTCGTGCGGCAGCGCTGGATCCCGGTCCAGCGCGTGGGCCTGTACGTGCCTGGCGGGCTCGCGGTGTACCCGTCGTCGGTGGTGATGAGCGTCGTCGCGGCGCAGGAGGCGGGCGTGCCCGGCCTCGCGGTGACGTCCCCGCCGCAGAAGGACAACGGCGGCCTGCCGCACCCGACGATCCTCGCCGCGTGCGCGCTGCTGGGCGTGGACGAGGTCTACGCGGTCGGCGGCGCGCAGGCCGTGGCGATGTTCGCCTACGGCGCCGCGGGCACCGAGCCGCAGGACGGCGAGACGCTGTGCGAGCCCGTCGACGTCATCACCGGACCCGGCAACGTCTACGTCGCCGCGGCGAAGCGGCTGGTGCGCGGCATCGTCGGGATCGACGCCGAGGCCGGGCCCACGGAGATCGCAGTCCTCGCCGACAGCACCGCCGACGCCGGGCACGTGGCCCTCGACCTGATCAGCCAGGCCGAGCACGACCCGATGGCGGCATCCGTGCTCGTCACCGACTCGGTCGAGCTGGCCTCCGCGGTGGAGGCCCGGGTCCAGGACCTGACGTCCGCGACCAAGCACGCCACCCGCGTGGCGCGCGCCCTCGACGGCCCGCAGTCCGCGATCGTCCTGGTGGACGACATCGACGCCGGCGTGGCGGTCGTCAACGCCTACGGCGCGGAGCACCTCGAGATCCAGACGGCCGACGCCGCCAGGGTCGCCTCGCGCGTGCACAGCGCCGGCGCGATCTTCGTGGGGCCGTGGTCGCCGGTGTCGCTGGGCGACTACATGGCAGGTTCCAACCACGTGCTGCCCACCGGCGGCACCGCACACTTCGCGAGCGGCCTCGGCGTGCACAGCTTCCTGAAGTCGGTGCAGCAGGTCGAGTACACGCGGGACGCCCTCGAGGAGCTCGCCGACCGCATAGTCGCCATCGCCAACGACGAGGACCTGCCCGCGCACGGCGAGGCGGTCCGGGGCCGCTTCCACTGACGCCACGAGGTACCGCGAAGTAGAGCGCTTGTCCGCGTCTCGCCGGGCTTATCCCGGGGAGACGCGGACAAGCGCTCTACTTCGCGGTCTAGGCGGTGGGGCGCGGGGCGCGGAGGTGAGCTCGGGTCGCCAGCTCGTCCTCGTCGACCAGCTCGAGCATCGGCTTGCCCGGCGCGCACAGCATCACCACCACGAACTCCGTCCGGGCGTCGGTCAGCGCGTTGCCGTCCTGGTAGTGGATGACGTCGCCGCCCGGCTCCCAGAACGTCCCGCCGGCCTCGATGACGCGCTCGGGCTCCCCCTCGATCTCGAACCGGACCGCACCCTCGACCACGTACCCGAAGGCGGGACCCGAGTGGCGGTGCGGCGGAGTTCCCGGGTCGCCGGGCTCCCACTCGACGTGCACGGTCATCGCCGAGGCGCCGTCCGGGACGGTGATGGGCGACGCGTCCTGCAGCATCGTGGCCGCTGTCTTCCAGCCTTCGGGCCCTGCGTGCTCGCCGCTCCCGTGCACATGTGCTGCGTGGTTCTCTGACACTGTCATCGCGCTGCGCCTCTCGTAGACATCGGTGTACCAGTGATGACCGGCGGCCCCGTAGATCTGTGACAGCCGCGACCCTCCACCGGGTGAATCCCATGCGGAACCATTGACACGGCTCCCACCGTGCGCGAGGAATAGCGAGCACCTGCATGTGCTCGTTATGTGCTCGTTCCATCGCTGCTGTATCGAGGGAGCCGTAGATGTCACACCGGTCCAGAACGCCCATGCTCGTCATAGCGGCCGTCACGGCACTAGCGGCCGCGGTCGCGCCGGCAGCCGTCGCGGTGCCCCAGGCACCACCGGCCGCGGACAAGATCGACCCCCGTGACCTGCTCGCCGAGAACCTGGTACCGGCCGAGACCACGCCGCAGCCCGGCGTCGAGCGCACGGCCACCCTGCAGAAGCTGTCGCTCGGCCGCGGCAAGGCGGAGCGCACCTACCTGATCCGGCTCGCCGACGCCGCGGTGCCCACCTACTCCGGCGACGTCGCCGGGCTGGACGCCACCGCGCCCCGGGCCGGCCGCACGCTCGACCCGTCCGCCACCCGAGTACGGGAGTACACCGAGTTCCTCGAGGCGGAGCAGGACGACTTCGTCACCCGCATGGAACGCGCGGTGGGGCACGACGTCGAGGTGCCGTTCACCTACCAGTTCGCCGTCAACGGCCTGACCGCCGTGCTGACGCCGACCGAGGCCGCGAAGGTCGCCAAGGACCCCGCCGTCGCGCACATCGCGCTCGACAAGGAGCACGAGCTGCACACGGACGCCGGCCCGGTCTGGAGCAACGCGGACGCGCTGTGGAACGCCGTCGAGGAGCTGGGCCTGCCGGAGGACTACCAGGGTGAGGGTGTCGTCATCGGCACCATCGACACCGGTATCCACCCGAGCAGCCCCTCCTTCGCCGAGACCGGCGACGACGGCTACACGCACACCAACCCGCTCGGCGCCGGCAACTACCTCGGCGCGTGCGACCCGGCGAACACCGACCAGTACGACCCCGAGTTCCCGTGCAACGGCAAGCTGATCGGCGCCTACGGCTTCCTGGCCGCCGACGACCGGAGCGCCCTGGACGAGGACGGCCACGGCTCGCACACCGCCTCGACGTCGGGCGGCAACGTCGTCGACGACGTAGAGCCGACGGCCCCCGAGGGCACCAACCCGCCGCCGTTCGACATCTCCGGCGTCGCGCCGCACGCCAACGTGATCAGCTACCGCGGCTGCTGCACCACCGCGGGCCTGGTGGCCTCGATCGACCAGGCCATCGCGGACGGCGTCGACGTCATCAACTACTCGATCGGCTCGTCCTCGCCGTCCGACCTGTGGAACGACTTCGACTCGATCGGGTTCCTCAACGCGCGGGCCGCGGGCATCTTCGTGGCGACCTCCAACGGCAACGACGGTCCTGGGTTCGCCACCACCGGCTCCCCCGCCGACGCCCCGTGGATCACGTCGGTGGGCGCCTCGACCCACAACCGGCACGCGCTGAACGCCCTGACGAACCTGACGAGCAGCACGACCGACCTGCCCGACCTGACCGGCAAGTCGCTGACCGGGCCCCTGCCCGCCACGGCGATCATCGACGCGGGCTCCGTGGGCGACCCGCAGTGCACCGCGACTACCGGCCACGAGGCGGACTACGCCGACAAGATCGTGGTCTGCGCCCGTGGCGGCAACGGCCGCGTCGAGAAGTCCTCCAACGTCGCGGCGCAGGGCGCCACCGGCTTCGTGCTGACGAACGACGAGGCCAACGCCGGCTCCCTGCTCGGTGACGCGTTCACCGTCCCTGGCGTCGCCATCAGCTACGCCGACGGCCAGACGCTGCGGGCCTGGCTGGCCGAGGGCTCCGAGCACACCGGCGCGATCTCGGGCACCAACTTCACCATCGACGACGCGCTGGGCGACACCATGGCCAGCTTCTCCTCGCGCGGGCCCAACCGGGCCGTCGACACGATCGTCCCGTCCATCACCGCGCCCGGCGTCGACATCCTCGCCGCGAACGGCGTGGCCGACGGCGCGTACGACCACGTCCAGTACGGCATCATCTCCGGCACGTCGATGTCGAGCCCGCACGTGGCTGGCGCGGGAGCCCTGCTCACGCAGGCCCGCCCGGACTGGACCCCCGCGCAGCAGCAGTCGGCGCTCATGACCACGGCACGGACCGGCGTCAAGGACTTCGACGGCTCCCCCGCGACGCCGTACGAGCAGGGCAGCGGCCACATGGACATCGGGGCCGCCGCACAGGCGGGCCTGCTGTTCGACGAGACGCCGGCGAACTACCTGGCCGCGGACCCGGAGGCGGGCGGCGACCCCAAGGACCTCAACCTGCCGTCCTTCGCCAACACCCAGTGCCTGGCCACCTGTTCGTGGGAGCGCACGGCGGTCCCGCCGCCGTCCGCCTCGGCTGACGTCACGTGGACGGCGGAAGCGGTCGCCGACGACGGGCTGTCGGTGGACGTGACGCTCTCGCAGGCCACCGTCTCCCCCGGCGACGCGCTCGGCATCTCGGTCACCGCGAACGTGGCGGACGCCCCCGAGGGCGAGACGCTGTTCGGACGCATCACGCTCACCCCGAGCAACCCGGACGTCCCGGCAGTGACCCTCCCGGTCGCCGTCGTCCCGTCCGGGGCGATCCTGCCCGACGAGATCGACATCACCACGCGCCGGAACACCGGCTCGCAGGCCGTGACCGACATCCGGTCCACGACGGTCAGCGACTTCACCGGTTCGGTGAAGGGCCTGGTCGAGGCCGACCTCCACGAGGCCTCGCTCAGCCAGGACCCCACCAACGGTGACGCGTTCGACGACCTGAGCCAGGTCCACGTCACCACGCTGCAGGTGCCCGACGACGCGGCGCGGCTCGTGGCGGAGATCACCGCAGCGGAGGCGCCGGACCTCGACATGTTCGTCGGCACCGGCGACACGCCGAGCGCGGCGACCCAGGTGTGCGCCTCCACCACGTCGTCCTCCGCCGAGGCCTGCGACGTCCCCGACCCGGAGGCCGGCACGTGGTGGGTGGTCGTCCAGAACTGGGGCGGCAGCACCAGCCAGCCGGACGCGCACACGCTCGCGACCGCCGTCGTCCCGTCCGAGGACCTCGGTAACGCAGGCGTGGCCGGCCCCGAGGGTGAGGTGCCCGTGGGCGAGCCGTACGACGTGCGCGTGCACTGGGATCTCCCCGACGCCGCCGAGGGCGACCTGTACTTCGGCACCGCGGTGCTCGGTACCTCGCCGGACAACGCAGGCGACATCGGTGAGATCCCGGTCCGGCTCAGCCGGGTGGCCGACGACGTGACCAAGACCGCGTCGACGGAGACCGCCGTCATCGGCGAGACGATCGGGTACGACATCACTGTCGCGCCCAACGTGACGCCGGAGGACCTCACCTACACGGTCACCGACACCGTGCCCGAGGGGCTGACCATCGACCCCGCGTCGGTGACAGGCGGCGGCGTGGTCGAGGGACAGACGATCACGTGGGAGGTCGAGATGCCCACGCAGGTGGGTGCCACCGGCACCTACGAGGCGTCGACTCCCGCCGACGACCCGCAGTGCGCGGCGGCTTCCCGGTTTGTGGACCTAGAAGCAGCCGGCGTCGGGTTCAGCTCGCTCGATGGTGACTCGGTCGCCGTGAACGCGTTCGCGAACATCGGTCCGTTCACCCACTACGGCGATGCGTACCCCGGACTCACGGTGAGCGACGACGGTTTGATCACAGTCACCGGCGGCTATGGCGGCCAGCCCTGGGTTCCCCAGGAACTCCCGACCGAAGCTGCCCCCAACGGTGTGATCGCACCGCTCTGGGCGGACCTCCAGCTCTCCCAGGCACACGGTCGAGGTGTTCGGCTCGCCACCTCGAACAACGCGGTAGCAGTAATTCAGTGGGACGACCCGTTCCCATACGACGCCGACCCCGCAGATCTGTCGAACTCCGTAGGCACCTTCCAGGCATGGGTCTACAAGGACGTGAGTGACACGCGCCCAGAGATCCGGTTCGAGTACGGCGACATCGGGGCACTGCCTGCCACGGCCACCATCGGGGTCGAGAACCTGGCGGGCACCGTCGGCACGACCGTGGTGAACGCGGGGAACCCAGCTGGCACAGTCGTCGATGGGAGCACCATCTGCTTCGACTACGTGGGGCCGGACGTCGACCCGGTCGAGCTCTCGTACGAGGTCACGGTCGATCCGGACGCGCTCACCGGCGTCTACGTCAACTCCGCCGAGCACGTCACGTCCGACCCGTTCGACGAACCCGCCGTAGCTGCGGTCAACGTCGCCGTGACGGGTCTGGCGCCGTGCGACGAGACCATCACCGGCCGGCACAACGGACGGATCGTCGTCGACGAGGGCACCACCTGCATCGACGGCGCGACCATCACCGGCCGGGTCGCCGTGTCCGACGGCGCGGGGCTGCGGGTCACCGACTCGCGGATCCTTGCGCTCGTGCAAGCCACGGAGGCGTCAGAGGTTCGGGTCTGCGACACGAGCATCACGGGCACGCTGACCGTGACCCGCAGCTCCGGGGTCATGATCGGTGACCCGACGGCGGACTGCGCGGGCAACCGGATCACCGGCCCCGTCACCGTGACCAGGTCGGAAGGCCCGGTCATCGGTGGCAACCGGATCACCGGAGCACTCACCTGCCTCCACAACGACCCGCCGCCGGTCAACAACGGTTCGCCGAACACGACCAAGGGCAAGGAGCTGGGCCAGTGCAAGGGCCTGTAACCCTCCGCCCTCTCTCGCCGAGATAGAACCAGGGCGAAGTAGAACTGTGGCGAAGTAGAACCGTGGCGAGAGCTGCGGTTCTACCTCGCCACAGTTCTACCTCGGCGAGATCGTCAGAAGCCGAAGGTCATGAGGCGCGGCATCTCCGTGCCGTGCCGGCCCGCGTCGTGCACCGCGCGCAGCACCGCGGCCTCGTGCGGGACGAGCGGCTCCGGCAGCGCGACGAACGGGAACCACGCCAGGTCGGCTGCCTTGTCCGCCTCCTGGATCGACGGCGTCCCGGCCCAGCGGGTGACCTCGAACATGAAGTCCACCCGCTGCTCGATCGCGGGCCCGCCCGGCTCGCCGCGGTGCAGGACGGTCAGCGGCCGGACGTCCTCGGGTGCCACGACCACACCAAGCTCCTCGGCCGCCTCGCGCACGGCGGCGTCGATCACCGACTCACCCTCCTCGACATGACCCGCCGCCGCGCACGCCCAGAACCCGTCGCGGTAGCCGGTGCCCTGCCGCAGCTGCAGCAGTACCTGCCCCTCGCGCCGGAGGAAGAGGTACGCGGCGGGGACGAGCACGAACCGCTCGTGGTCGCGCTCGTCATAGCGGTCGCTCTCGACCGGTGCTACGCCGGGGATCTCGGTCACGACAGGCAGCCCTGGCCGAGCAGCGCCTTCAGGTCGCCGAAGAGGGCGGGCGACTTCTCCACCCGCAGGCTGTCGGACGCCCGCACCAGCGTCTTCTTGCCCGGCTCGGCCACGACCACGTGCACCTCCGCCGAACCCGGGTGGGTGGCGAGCACCTCGCGCAGCCGCACCATCGTGGCCTCGATCGCCCGGGTGTGCGGCACCGTCACGGCCAGCGGCGAGTCGGAGCCCACCGTGATGTCGGGCAGGGCCAGCTCCATGGCCTGGAGCGACAGGGTCTCGTCGCGACGGCGCACCCTGCCCCGCAGCACCACCACCTGGTCCTCGACGAGCATCGTCGAGTACGCCAGGTAGGTCTCGCCGAAGAACATGACCTCGACGGCGCCCTCCAGGTCCTCGACCGTCACGGCCGCCCAGGGGTTGCCGTTCTTGCTCATCTTGCGCTGCACCGAGGTGAGCAGGCCGGCCACGGTCACCTGCGAGTTGTCCGGGCGGCCCTCGTCGGCGATCAGGGACGCGATCGAGGTGTCAGCGGCGCGCTGCAGCACGTGCTCCAGCCCGGACAGCGGGTGGTCGCTCACGTAGAGGCCGAGCATCTCGCGCTCGAACTGCAGCTTCTGCTTCTTCTCCCAGTCGGGCAGGTCCGGCACCTCGACGGAGAAGCCCATGCCTGCCTCGTCGTCGGACGAGCCACCGAAGTCCGCGAACAGGTCGAACTGACCCTCAGCCTCCTTGCGCTTCACGCCGATCACGGAGTCGACCGCCTGCTCGTGGACCACGAGCAGCGAGCGGCGGGTGTGCCCGAGCGAGTCGAACGCACCGGCCTTGATGAGCGACTCGATGGTGCGCTTGTTGCAGACGGGCGCCGGGACCTTGTCGAGGAAGTCCTGGAACGACGTGAAGGTGCCCTTCTCCTCGCGCGCCTCCACGATCGCGTCCACGACGTTGCGGCCCACGTTCCGCACACCGGTGAGCCCGAAGCGGATGTCGCCCTTGACTGCCGTGAACTTGGCGGAGGAGTCGTTGACGTCCGGCGGGAGCACCGTGATGCCCATACGACGGCACTCGTTGAGGTAGAGCGCCATCTTGTCCTTGTTGTCACCCACCGACTGCAGCAGGCCGGCCATGTACTCGGCGGGGTAGTTCGCCTTGAGGTAGGCCGTCCAGTATGCGACGAGGCCATAGCCGGCGGAGTGCGCCTTGTTGAAGGCGTAGCCGGCGAATGGGACGAGCGTGTCCCAGACGGCCTTGATGGCGGCGGGGCTGTACCCCTTCTCCTTGGCGCCCTTCTCGAAGTTGACGTACTCCTTGGCCAGCACCTCGGGCTTCTTCTTGCCCATGGCGCGGCGCAGCAGGTCGGCCTGTCCGAGCGAGTAGCCGGCCATGATCTGGGCGGCGCGCTGGACCTGCTCCTGGTAGACGATCAGGCCGTAGGTCTCGTCGAGGATCTCGGCGAACGGCTCGACGACCTCCGGGTGGATCGCCTCGATCTGCTGCTGCTTGTTCTTGCGCAGCGCGTAGTTGATGTGCGAGTTCATGCCCATCGGCCCGGGCCGGTACAGGGCGATGACGGCGGAGACGTCCTCGAAGTTGTCGGGACGCATCTGCCGCAGCAGGGACCGCATGGCCCCGCCGTCGAGCTGGAACACGCCGAGCGTGCTACCGCTGGCCAGCAGGTCGTAGGTGGCCTTGTCGTCGAGGGCGACGTTCTCGATGTCGACCGGGTCCTTGCCGTTCATCACGATGTTCTCGAGCGCGTCGTCGAGGATCGTGAGGTTGCGCAGGCCCAGGAAGTCCATCTTGATCAGGCCGAGGCCCTCGGACGTCGGGTAGTCGAACTGGGTGATGATCGCGCCGTCCTGCGGGCGCTTCATGATCGGGATGATGTCGATCAGCGGGTCGCTCGACATGATGACGCCGGCCGCGTGCACGCCCCACTGCCGCTTCAGGCCCTCGATACCGCGCGCGAGCTCGACCACGCGCTGCGCCTCGGGGTCGGCCTCGTGCACCTGGCGGAACTCCGCGGCCTCCGAGTAGCGCTTGTCCTTGGGGTCGAAGATGCCGCTGAGCGAGATGTCCTTGCCCATGACGGCGGGCGGCATCGCCTTGGTGAGCTTCTCGCCCATCGCGTACGGCATGCCGAGCAGCCGGGCGGAGTCCTTGAGGGCCTGCTTTGCCTTGATGGTGCCGTAGGTGACGATCTGGGCGACGCGGTCGTCGCCGTACTTCTCCGTGACGTACCGGATGGCCTCACCGCGCCGACGCTCGTCGAAGTCGACGTCGACGTCGGGCATGGAGACGCGCTCCGGGTTGAGGAACCGCTCGAAGATGAGCCCGTGCTCCAGCGGGTCCAGCTCGGTGATGCCCATCAGGTAGGAGACCATCGACCCGGCGGCCGAGCCGCGCCCCGGCCCCACGCGGATGCCCTGGGCCTTGGACCAGTTGATGAAGTCGGCAACCACGAGGAAGTACCCCGGGAAGCCCATCTGGATGATGACCTCGACCTCGTAGTCGGCCTGCTTGCGCACCGCGTCCGAGTAGCCGTTCGGGTACCGCCGCAGCAAGCCCGCCTCGACCTCCTTGATGAACCAGGAGATCTCGTCCTCGCCTTCGGGGACGGGGAAGCGCGGCATGTAGTTGGCCGAGGTGTCGAACGAGACCTCGCACTGCTCGGCGATGAGCAGCGTGTTGTCGCACGCCTCGGGGAGCTCCTTGAAGACCTTCCGCATCTCGGCGGCCGACTTCACGTAGTAGCCCGAGCCGTCGAACTTGAAGCGGTTCGGGTCGTCCAGCGTGGAGCCGGAGTTGATCGCCAGGAGCGCCTCCTGGCTGGTGGAGTCCTCCTCCCGCACGTAGTGCAGGTCGTTGGTGGCCACCAGCTTGGCGCCGATCGTCTTGGCGAGCTCGAGGAGCTCCTTGGTCACGCGGGTCTCGATGTCGAGGCCGTGGTCCATCAGCTCGACGTAGTAGTTCTCCTTGCCGAAGATCTCCTGCAGCTCACCCGCGTACCGGACCGCCTCGTCCCACTGCCCGAGCCGCAGCCGCGTCTGGATCTCGCCCGAGGGGCAGCCGGTCGTCGCGATGAGGCCGTCGGAGTACCGCTCCAGCAGGTCCCGGTCCATCCGGGGCCACTTGCCCATCTGGCCCTCCAGGGAGGCCAGGGACGACGCCCGGAACAGGTTGTGCATGCCGGTGTTGTTCTTGCTCAGCAGCGTCATGTGGGTATAGGCACCACGCGCCGAGACGTCGTCGGACTCCTGGCCCGCCTCGCCGTAGCGCACCCGCTTCTGGTCGAACCTGCTGGTCCCCGGCGTGACGTACGCCTCGACGCCGATGATCGGCTTCACGCCGGCCTTCTGCGCCTGGGCCCAGAACTCGTGCGCACCGAAGAGGTACCCGTGGTCGGTCGTCGCGATGGCGTGCTGCCCCTGCCGGACGACCTCCTCCATGAGGTCACCGATCCGCGCCGCACCGTCCAGCATCGAGAACTCGGTGTGCACGTGGAGGTGGACGAAGTCGTCGCTCTTCGAAGCGGTGGCGGTGGGCATGCGGCGAGTCTAAATCGAGCCACCGACACTCTCGCCCAGCAACGCCGAGCGGAACCTCACATCACTTGTACGCGCCCCGCACGACCTCGAGCGCGGCCTCCAGATCAGCCGGGTACTGCGACTCCACCTCGACCCGGCGACCCGTCGTCGGGTGCTCGAAGCCCAGCCGGTGCGCGTGCAGCCACTGCCGCTTCAGCCCCACCTTGGCGGCCAGGACGGGGTCCGCGCCGTAGGTCAGGTCGCCGACGAGCGGGTGGCGCAGCGCCGCGAGGTGCACGCGGATCTGGTGGGTGCGCCCGGTCTCCAGGTGCACCTCCAGCAGCGAGGCCGACGACAGCATCTCGAGCGTCTCGTAGTGCGTCACCGAGGGCTTGCCGTCCGCGGTCACCGCGAACTTCCAGTCCGAGCTCGGGTGCCGGCCGATCGGCGCGTCCACGGTGCCCGACGTCGGGTCAGGGTGGCCCTGGGCGAGCGCGTGGTAGATCTTGTCGACGGTGCGCTCCTTGAAGGCGCGCTTGAGGCCCGTGTAGGCGAGCTCCGACTTCGCGACGACCATCAGGCCCGACGTACCGACGTCGAGCCGGTGCACGATGCCCTGCCGCTCCGCAGCCCCCGACGTGGAGACGCGATAGCCCGCCGCGACGAGCGCCCCGACCACCGTGGGACCGGTCCAGCCCGGCGAGGGGTGCGCCGCCACGCCGACCGGCTTGTCGATCACCACCAGGTCGTCGTCGTCGTACACGATGCCCATGCCGGGCACGGGCTCCGCGACCACCTCGACGGCGGGACGCTCCTCCGGCATGTCGACCTCGAGCCAGCCGCCGGGTACCACCCGGTCCGACTTGCGCACCTGGCGCCCGTCGAGACGCACGGCACCCGCCTCGGCGAGCTCCGCCGCGCGGGTCCGGGAGAAGCCGAGCATGCGCGCCAGGGCGGCATCCACGCGGTCGCCTGCCAGCCCGTCGGGCACGGGCAGCGTACGCAGCGCCATCAGGCGGGGTCGTTCTGGTCGTCCGGCCGGTCCGCAGGCCGCTCGGCAGGCTGCGCGTCGTCCGTGTGCCGCTTGCCGTCCAGGCCGATGCCCCGCAGCGACAGTAGCGCGATCAGCACGGCCGCCGAGACGACGGCGATGTCGGCGACGTTGCCGACGAAGAAGCCCGCGTAGTCGATGAAGTCCACGACGTGGCCGCGCGCGAACCCGGGCTCGCGCACGAGGCGGTCCACCAGGTTGCCGACGGCGCCGCCGAGCAGCAGGCCGAGCGCCACCGCCCAGCCACGCGAGCCGAGCCGTCCGATCGCCCGGACGATGAAGACCACGACCACCGTCACCACGATGGTCAGGATCCAGGTGTAGCCCGACGCGATCGACAGCGCGGCGCCCGGGTTGTAGATCAGCCGGATGCCGAGCAGGTCACCCACTATCGGGATGGTCGGCGCGTTCACGTCCAGCGCTGACTCGGCCCACCACTTGGTGAGCTGGTCGGCGGCCAGGACGAAGGCCGCGAGGACGACGGTCCAGACCACCAGCACACGGCTGCCGGACGACGGGGGCGTGGCTGCTGCGGGATCCGTCTCGCCGCCGGCCACGGCGGAAGGTTCAGCGGGAGTAGACATCAGGCAAATTCTCCCATGCCACGGACGGTACCCGCGCCCGCCCGCGCGGAGGCCGGGCGAAGGGTGTCGTGTTCCTGTGCCACCGGCTGTTCCTCGGCACTCAACAATTGATTCCGAATCAAAAGGCGGCGCCGTCCGACAAAGCAGCGAGGCCCTTTCCCGGAAATCCGGGAAAGGGCCTCGCCTGGTGCAGCACTACCGTCGCGTCACCGCACGGCGGCAGTCAATTGACGCGAGCGTCAGTTGCAGGCCGCGTACTTCGTGAAGTTACCCGTGTTGAACAGGTTCAGCGGGCCGTCCCAGTGCCACGGGGCGACACACACGTTGTTGGCGATGTTGACCGAACCGTCGCCGCCCAGCTCGGTGTCACCGTCGTTGCAGGCCTTGTACTCGGTCACGTTGGCGGTGCTGCCCACGTTGCCCGGACCCTCCCAGTACCAGGGAGCGACACACACGTCGTTCAGAACGTTGAAGCTGCCGTCGCTCTCCTCGTAGGAGACGACGTCACCGGTGGTGGCGACCTCCTCGGGGACCATCGCACCGTCGACGCCCGCGGGCAGCTCGGACGTGCCGTAGCCCTCGAGCTGGTCGAACGCACCGTCGGCGGTGACGACACCCAGCGGGTCCGTGGTGCCGAGCAGCTCAGCCGCGGCGGCCGCGTCCGTTGCACTGCCGGCGGGTGCGCTGATCAGCTCGGGCGCGTCGCCCGCGACCATGGCGCTCGCACCCGAAGCAGCGGCGACGATCAGGCCGGCCGACATGACAACGGCTGCCCCTGCACGGCAGGTTGCACGGAATCCTCGGATCATTGTGTTTTCCCCCTCGATATAGCTCAGACGAATAGATGACGAACCACACACGTGTGATTCATCTCGACGAGCATCTGACGAGGAATTCACCCTGTCAATTCGAACGTGACGCGGCGCACAGGGAATAAAACAAGACATTCCCGGACCGAACCCCGCGGCATTCCGCCAGGAATACCCGTAACCCAGACATCACAATCTTGATATCGGATATTCGGGGCGGCCGACCGCGGGGCTTCGCTGCCCCGCCGGTCAGGCTCCGCGACGCTCTTCGCGCGCCTTGGCCTCTACCGACAGCGTGGCCCTGGGGAAGGCCTGGAGCCGCGCCTTGCCGATCGGCAGGTTGGTGAGCTCGCACGTGGCGTACGTGCCCTTGCGGATGCGGTCCAGCGCGTGGTTCGTCTGGTCCAGCAGGTCACGCATGTTGTTGACGAGCGTGAGCTCCTGTTCGCGCTCGAGCGCGCTCGAGCCGTAGTCGGCCTGGTCGTCGCCCGCGCCGTCGCCCGAGTTGCGCAGAAGGTCCGACAGCTCGCGGTCGGCCGACTCCAGCTCCCGTTCGAGCCGTTCCTTGTCCTCGACGAGGAGTGCGGCCAGCTCCTCGGCCTCACGTACGGTCCAGGGTTCTTCGCCTTCGCGGACGGGGAACTTCTTCACGTCGCGCGTAAGGTTCGGGAACTCTTGCTTGATCGCGGCTCGCGTCGCGGTCGAGATCTTGGTCATGGGTTCCCCTTCACGGTCGCCCCCGGTGGTCAAGTCAACGAAGCGTAAGCACAAGCGGCCGGACGCACAACGGGGCACGCCGATGTGGCGTGCCCCAATCATGAGTGCGTCTGGCTTGTCGCGCGCGGCGACCGGGCGTGAGGTGGGGACGCCCGGCCGCCATGCTCGACGGACACTCTCGACAGACGGTGCTGTCAGATGCCCTGAGCCATCTCTGCCGGACGGCCGGACTGCTGGTTGTTGCGCGGCGGCAGGGCCGAGCCACGTGCGTCGAGATCGCCGAGCAGGTTCTGCAGGAAGCTCTTCAGCCGGGTGCGGTAGTCGCGCTCGAAGAGGCGCAGCTCGTCGATCTTGCGCTCCAGCAGCGAACGCTCCTGCTCGAGCTGGGACAGCGTGCGGTGCGAGGTCTCCTCGGCGTCGCGCACGATGCGCGCGCCTTCGGTCTTGGCCTCGGTGATGAGCCGGTCGCCCTCTTCCTGGCCTGAACGCACGTAGTCGTCGTGCAGCTTCTGGGCCAGCTGGAGCATCCCGGTCGCCGACTCCGGCTCCGGGCCGTTGCCCTTGGGGCCTCCTGCGGGACCGGTCGGCATGACCGGAGCCGCGACCGGCGCGGCCTGCGCGCGGGCGGAACCGGCGGCCTCGTTGCGCGAGAGCTCGGCGATGCGTCGCTCCGCGGCGGCGACCTTCTGCCGGAGACCCTCGTTCTCTTCCTGGACGTTGGTCAGGGTCCGCACGACCTCGTCGAGGAAGTCGTCGACCTCCTCGACGTCGTAGCCCTCGCGGAACTTCGTCGCGGAGAACTTCTTGTTGAGGATGTCCTCTGCAGTAAGCAGTGCCATCGTGTCACCTCGAAAGTTAGAACGTAGGAACGCAGAACTCGGACGTCGGCGCTGCCCAGCCGCGCGCCCTCCGTCGAAGCCCACGGTAGCGGACGAGATCGGCGTGGGACACCGGGAGCACCGCCGGGCACGATTTCCTCACAGAGTGTGCCGTGTCACCCCAGGCCATATCCATGCTCTGGTCAATGTTTCCGGGGCCTCGGCACAACAGCCCAAATCGGACTCGCCATGAACCGGCACAGATTCGACACCTTCACGCAGCCGCGAGGAACCCGACCAGGCCCTGGAGCAGCGAGACGCCGAAGAACAGGACGATGAAGGCGAGGTCCAGCTGGACCTGACCGAGCCGCAGCGGCGGGATCAGACGACGGAGGAACCTCAGCGGAGGGTCGGTGACCGTGTAGATCGCTTCCGCGATCACGAGCAGCACGCCACGCGGTCGCCAGTCCCGGGCAAAGAACTGCACCCAGTCGAAGACCAGCCGTCCGATGAGGAACAGGAGGAACAGCCACAGAACGAAGCCGATGAATTGCCAGATCACAGTCACAAGGCACAACCTAACCTGTCTGAACTGGGAAGCACATGAGGGCAAGGCCCAACACCACAGGCCGTCGAGGGACATGTGAGGGGCGGCCGCCGCAGCGACCGCCCCTCATACATCGTCCAGCTGGATCGTCGAGCCGGGTCGTCCAGCCCTGCCGGGCTCAGCTCTGGTTGTAGAAGCCGCCGCGCCCGTTCGTCTTCTCGGGCGGAGCCTGCTCCTCGGCCGCGATCTCCACGTGCTCGGGCGAGAGCAGGAAGACCTTGTTGGTCACCCGTTCGATCGAGCCGTGCAGACCGAAGATCAGGCCGGCGGAGAAGTCGACCAGGCGCTTGGCGTCGGCGTCGTCCATGTCGGAGAGATTCATGATGACGGGGGTACCGGCGCGGAAGGCCTCGCCGATGTTCCGTGCGTCGTTGTACGACCGGGGGTGCACGGTCGTGATCCGGCGTAGGTCCGAGGAGGACAGGGCCTCACGCGGTACACCATCGCGGTGCAGCGGCGTGACCTGCGCGTGCCGGTGGTCCTCCACGTTTTCCTCCAGGCCCTCGTCGTAGTCGTCGAGGTACTCCTGCTCGCCCTGATCGTCGGCGAGGCCCAGATACAGCATGGTCTTGCGAAGCGCTCCGGCCATCGCTCATTCTCCGTTCGTCGCCTGCTGTGCGTCCTTCTGTCTCGGTGTCCAGCGGGCCCGCAAGCAGGTCCGACCTTGACCCCTGGTCGAGGTCGCCTTGACAAAAGTAGCCCGGCGCAATCCGACCCGGAAGTGCGACACGCCGTGCCACGAACAACTTTGCCAAAGTTGTTCAGCGAATGCTCGCTAAAAACGACATCCGTGTGATTTCGCAGGTCAGAGCGTTGCCATCGGCGTGTCGCGGAAGGACGATCCGGGCGCTGGCGTCAAATGAGCGCGATGATCCCGGCTTGTCTGCCCGTTGTGGTACCGGCCCCGCTGGCCCGGCGGTGGGAGAACAGCTCCGGATCCTCCAACGTGCAGCGATGCACCCGGCCCGCCGCGACACCGCGCGCGGCCAGCTGCGCCAGCACCCCGGACGGCAGGTCAAGCCCGGGTGTTCCGTCCCTTGTCGTCGCGTAGGCCTCGGGTACCACGCCGGCCACCTCGTCACGCATGGCGGCGGGAACCTCGTAGCACCGCCCGCACACAGCGGGCCCGACGACGGCGCGCACGCGCGCGGGGTCCGCACCCCGGGCGACCAGCGCGTCCAGAGCCCTGTGCACCACACCGGCGAGCACACCCTTGCGTCCCGCGTGCGCCACGCCGACCACGCGCGCCTCCGGATCGGCGAGCAGCACGGGTACGCAGTCGGCGACCAGGACGCCGAGGCCCAGCCCGCGTTCCGCGGTGACCAGCGCGTCGCCCTCCCCCGCCGACCCCGGCGGAGAGGCGGCGGCCCACGCCGCACGGTCGGCCGGGCCGAGCTCCAGCACCTCGTCGCCGTGCACCTGCGTCGCGAAGACCACCGGCGCGCCGAGCCGTTCGGCGACCAGGGAACGGTTGACCGCCACCCGGGACGGGTCGTCGGACACGTTGAGGCCCAGGTTCAGGCCGCCGCCGTCAGTCGTGCTCCAGGGGGCCGGCGAGACGCCGCCCGTACCGGTGGTGAAAAAGGCGTGCACCCCGTCGCCAAGATCGACGGGGTGCACGCCTGAAGGTGTCCGGCTGTCGCTCACGGGTGCGAGAGTACCCGGCGGACGACTCCGGTCCGGATCACTTCAGGAAGTCGGGGACGTCCAGGTCCTCCGAGACACGACGCGGGTTCTCGTCGTACAGCGGCGGCACCTCCACACGCTCGCCCTGCTCGCGCGAGACGTCTTGCCGGTTGAACGAGCCGTGCACCACGACGGCGGGCTCGTCGAGCGTGCGCGGCACGTCGTCAGAGCCCTCGTCGTCGATGATGCGTGGCAGCGTGGACACCGGCGAGGGCTGGTGCGCCGGCGGGACCGACGGCGGCATGCCGTTGCCGTGGTGGTGCTCCGGTGCGCGGCGCGCCGCGTCGGACACGTCGGGCAGCGGCACCGGGGCGGTCGCGGGGCTCCGCGTCGCCGCGGGGGTCGCGACGGCACCGGCCACCTGGCCGAGCGCACGGTTGTCCTTGCGCTCCTTGGGCAGGCCGCCGTCGAAGCCCGCCGCGATGACGGTGACGCGCACCTCGTCGCCCAGGGCGTCGTCGATGACCGTACCGAAGATGATGTTCGCCTCGGGGTGCGCTGCCTCCTGCACCAGGCGCGCGGCCTCGTGCACCTCGAAGAGACCGAGGTCGCTGCCGCCCTGGATCGAGAGCAGCACACCGTGCGCGCCGTCGATCGAGGCCTCGAGCAGCGGCGACGAGATCGCCAGCTCCGCGGCCTGGACCGCACGGTCCTCGCCGCGGGCGGAGCCGATGCCCATGAGCGCGGAGCCCGCACCCTGCATCACCGACTTCACGTCCGCGAAGTCGAGGTTGATCAGGCCGGGCGTCGTGATGAGGTCCGTGATGCCCTGCACACCGGAGTGCAGCACCTGGTCGGCCGAGTGGAAGGCCGCGATCGCCGATACGTTCCGGTCCGACATCGACAGGAGCCGGTCGTTCGGGATCACGATGAGCGTGTCGACCTCGTCGCGGAGGTTCTCGATGCCGCTGTCGGCCTGCACCGCACGGCGCCGGCCCTCGAACGTGAACGGCCGGGTGACCACCCCTACGGTCAGCGCGCCGAGCGAGCGCGCGATGCGTGCGACGACGGGCGCGCCGCCCGTGCCGGTGCCGCCGCCCTCGCCCGCCGTCACGAAGACCATGTCGGCGCCGCGCAGGACGTCCTCGATCTCCTCCGCGTGGTCCTCCGCCGCCTTCTTGCCGACCTCGGGGTCCGCGCCGGCGCCGAGGCCGCGCGTGAGCTCCCGTCCGACATCGAGCTTGACGTCGGCGTCCGACATCAGGAGTGCTTGTGCGTCTGTGTTGATCGCGATGAACTCGACGCCCTTGAGGCCGACCTCGATCATGCGGTTGACGGCGTTCACACCACCGCCGCCGATACCGACCACCTTGATTACTGCCAGGTAGTTCTGCGGAGTTGCCACGTCGTCTGCCTTTCGATCGGGTCCCGAGTCCCGACTCTCATCCCAGAACCCTCAGGTTGAGGTAGAGGGTTAGAGTTATGTCAGGTTGCTGCTGAGTTCGACGGTAGGTGCGTCGTCGAGGTGTGTCGAAGACATCGTTGCGCGTGTCGCGCACCGATGCACGCGAGAAATCACACGGATGTCATTTTGGGCCGCGACCGATCTGACCTGCGACGTCAGAAGCCCGTTCTGCGGTGATCCGCGCCTGACCTGCGACGTCACAAGCCCGACCTCGGCGTCATTCGCCCCACCGGGGTCGAAACCGGCAGGTGCCGGTCAGCGCGTGACCGGCAGGGCGGGCGACGAGACGTCGATGGTCGTGGCCGACGGCTCCGCGCGGAGCAGGGTCTGCGCCACCTTGATCTTGAGCTCGACCTGCGCCCCGCTCCCCCACCGGATCACGCGACCGTCCGACAGCGTGGTGCGCACGTCGTCCTGCGTCGCCGCGCTGACCGTCTGGATGCTGCCCGCGAGCTTCCGCGGCAGGGCGCCCAGGACCTCGAGGGCCGCGTTCATGGCCCGCCGCCCGGCCTCGTCGTCGGTGAGCGAGACCACTATCGACGGCAGGTGGTCAGGGGCGTCCTCCACCGTGCCGACCCGCACGCCCTCGGCGTCCATCAGCGCGTACACGTCGCCCGACTGCGGGACGGCGGCCACCGGCTCGCGGGAGGTGAGCCGCACCGTCAGGCCGTCCGGCCACGCGCGCGTGATCGCCACGTTCTTGACGGCGTTCATTCCGAGGATCTCCTCGCGCAGACCGACCGTGTCGATCCGCGGCAGCGGTACGCCCGCCTCGTCGGTCACCGCCTCGCGCACCTGCTCGACGTCGACGGTGGTGCCCTGCCCGGTCACCTGGACCTGCTCCGGGTCGAGCGCGAGCAGCGGCGAGAAGAACGTGACCCACACCAGGCCGGCGGTGACCGCCAGCGCCAGGGCGGTCCAGCCGATCCGCCGCCACATGCGGTAGCGGGCCATCGCCGTGCGCTCGGCGAGCCGGTCCGCCAGCTGGTCCGAGACCACGTCGTCGCGTGTGCGCGACGTCGTCGCGCGGGCCGTGCCCGGGCGGCTCGCCGGGAACGTCTCCGGCGCCCGCGGTACCAGCTGTTCGACGGGGCGCCGCTGGGCCGGTGCCTTCGTACCGGACGGCCTGCGGCCGGGCCCGGCCGCAGGAGGCCGCTGAGCGGACTCCTGCGCCGGACCCGGACCCCGGGTGCCACGGGTAGTCGGCCCCGTGGCCTCCTGGCCGTCGTGCTCCTGCTGTGCCGGACCCTCACCTGCGGGGCGCGGCCGTGCCGTGCCCGCGGCGCGAGGACGCGCGGGCGGTCGCATCAGTCCTCGCCCAGCCCCGTGTTCGAGCCGGTCGCCACGCGGCCGTTCAGGCGCGCCAGTACGGCGGGCCCGAGCTGCGTCACGTCGCCGGCGCCGACCGTGAGCACCACGTCGCCCGGGCGGGCGAGGTCGGCGATCGCGTGCGCGGCGTCCAGCCGGTCCGGCACCGCGTAGACGGCACCGTGGTCGGCCATCAGGTCGACGATGGTGTTCGCCGTGATCGTCGGGTCGGGCTCCTCCCGGGCGCCGTAGATGTCCGTGACCACCACCTCGTCGGCCGCGGACAGCTCCAGCGCGAACTTGTCGGCGAAGAACTTGGTGCGCGAGTAGAGGTGCGGCTGGAACAGGACCAGCACGCGGCCGCCGTCGGCGATCTCGCGTGCGGCCGTCAGGATGGCCCGGATCTCCGTGGGGTGGTGGGCGTAGTCGTCGATGACGCGGACGCCGTCGGCGGTGCCCTTCTCCTCGAAGCGCCGGCCCGTGCCGACGAACGCCTCGACTCCCGTGACCGCCTGCGCGGGCTCGACGCCCAGCTGCACCGCGGCGATCACTGCGGCGGTCGCGTTGAGCACGTTGTGCTTGCCCGGGACCGAGAGCCGCATCAGGATGCCCGGCACGTTGCCGGACACGCCGGCACCGTCGGCCACCTGCTCGTTGGTGCCCAGGATGTCGCCGCGCAGGACCGCGGTGGTGCCCTCAGGCGTCGTCGAGATGTCCGTGACCCGCACGCGAGCCGTGTCGCTGGTGCCGTAGGTGATGACGTGGCCACCGGTCGCGCAGATGGTGGCGCCCACCGAGAGCGAGCCCTCGTCGTCGGCGCACGCGATGAGCCAGCCGTCGGAGACCAGCCGGCGCGCGAACCGGATGAACGCTCCGCTGAACGCCTCGGGGGTGCCGTAGTGGTCCAGGTGGTCCGCCTCGACGTTCGTCACCACCGCGATGGTCGGCGTGTAGTTCAGGAACGAGCCGTCCGACTCGTCGGCCTCGGCCACGAGCACGTCGGACGTACCGAGGTGCCCGCCCGGCGTCGAGCCGCTGGCGGTGCGGACGGTGCTGCCGATCGCGTACGACGGGTCGAGACCCGCCTCGCGCAGGATCGTCGCGATCATTGCCGACGTCGTCGTCTTGCCGTGCGCGCCCGCGACGGCGACGCCGCGCCGGCCCTCCATCAGCGCGGCCAGCGCCTGCGAGCGGTGCAGCACGTTCAGGCGGCGGGCGCGGGCCGCGGCCAGCTCCGGGTTCTCCTCGTGCACGGCGCTCGAGATCACCACGGTGTCCACGCCCGTGAGGTGCGCCGGGTCGTGCCCGACCCACACCTTGACGCCCTCGGACCGCAGGGCCTCCAGCGTCTCCGAGTCGGCAGCGTCCGAGCCCTGCACGGGCACGCCGCGCCCGGCGAGCAGGCGCGCCACGACGGACATGCCCGCCCCGCCTATACCGATCATGTGGACGCGTCCGAGCTTCGCGACCTGATCCGTCATCTGATCCGTGACCGTGGTGCTCATGACCTGACCTCCGTGGTGTCGGTACCTGCTGACCGTACGGCTTGCTCGACGAGATCGACGACACGTGCGGCGCCGTCGGTGGTGCCGGCCGACCGAGCGGCCTTCGCCATGACACCGAGCCGCTCGCGGTCCGCGAGCAGCGGGGGAACGTTCGTGGACACCCACTCGGGTGTCAGGTCCGCGTCGTCCACCAGCAGGCCGCCGCCGGCCTCCACGAGCGGCGCGGCGTTGAGCCGCTGCTCGCCGTTGCCGATGGGCAGCGGCACGTAGACCGCGGGGATGCCGAGCGCCGCCTGCTCGCCGACCGAGCCCGCGCCGGAGCGGCAGACCACCAGGTCCGCCACCGCGTAGGCGAGCTCCATCTGCTCCAGGTACTCGCGGACCTGGTAGCGCGCGCGGTCGAGGTCGGGGACCGCCGCCAGCGTCTCGAGCACCTCGGGGCTGCGGCCCTTGCCGGTCAGGTGCAGCACCTGGGCGCCCGCGGCGAGGATCTGGGCGGCGACGCCGGACACCCCGCGGTTCAGGTTCACCGCACCGAGGGAACCGCCGGTGACGACGAGGGTCGGCAGCGCCGGGTCCAGGCCCAGCTCGGCGGCGGCGCGGACCCGGACGCCCGCGGCGTCGGCCTCGCGCTCCTGCACGAGCGCCGCGATGGCCTGGCGTAGTGGCAGTCCCGTGAGGACGCCGCCGCGCAGCGGGGTGCCGGCGAAGGTCAGCCCGACCCGGGACGCCCACCGGGCACCCAGGCGGTTGGCCAGACCGGGGCGCATGTTCTGCTCGTGGATCACGATCGGGATGTCCTTGCGCCGGGCCGCGAGGTACGCCGGCGTGGCCACGTACCCGCCGAACCCGATGACCGCCTGCGCGTCGATCTCGTCGATCGCGTCCTCAGCAGACTTCACCGCGGCGGCCAGCCTGCCCGGCAGCCGCAGCAGGTCCGGGCTGGGGCGCCGCGGCAGCGGCACACGCGGGATGGGCCGCAGCTCGTAGCCGCGGGCCGGCACGAGCTCGGCCTCCAGACCGGTGGTGGTGCCGAGCGCGAGCACGCGCGCGCCTGGCTCCCTGCGCCGAACCTCGTCGGCCACCGCGAGCAGGGGGTTCACGTGTCCTGCGCTACCGCCACCGGCGAGCACCACCGACACAACTGCTGAGCTCATCATCACCTTCTCGTCGTCGCCCGGCCGAACGGCGCGGGCGGATCGGTGCGCGGCCGCCCCGCCGCGACACGACCCGAGCTGCCGGATCTCGTCACGGATGGAGCCACCGTGCACATTTCTACCGTCTACGAACCGCGCCGCCCAGCACAGCCAGTGACTTGCGGACGACGCTACCGCGTGCAGCCAGTGCCTTGGCAGCCCCTGGCTCGGTCCGGGCAAAAGAGATCACCATTCCGAGCGCCGCCATCGTCGTGATGAGCGCGGACCCACCGGCGGACACCAGCGGGAGCGGCACCCCGATCACCGGCAGGACGCCGATCACGACGCCGATGTTCACGAACGCCTGGCCCACGATCCAGCAGCCGACGGCGGCGGTGGTGACCTTGACGAACGGGTCGGTGTGCCGCCGGATCACCCGGCTCATCGCCAGCCCGAGCACCGCGAAGAGCGCGAGCACCAGCACCGTGCCGAACAGGCCGAGCTCCTCGCCGATGACGGCGAAGATGAAGTCGTTGTGCGCCTCGGGCAGGTAGTTCCACTTCTCGCGGCTCCCGCCCAGGCCCACGCCCCACAGCCCGCCGGTGCCCAGGCCGAACAGGCCGTGCAGCGACTGGTAGCAGTCGGAGGCAGCGTCGCACTCGGCGCCGTAGGTCGCGATGATGCGCTGGAGGCGGTCGCCGCCGTCCTGCTGCAGGATGAACACGTAGCCCACGACGAAGGCAGCGAGCACGCCGCCGAGCGTCATGAGGGACATGGGCACGCCGGACACGAAGAAGGCGCCGGCCACGAGAAGGCCCATCACGAGCGCCGTGCCGAGGTCTCCGCCCGCGAGCACCAGCCCGAGCACCACCACGGCCCCGGGTGCCGCGGGCAGGATCGCGTGCGACCAGCTGCCCAGCAGGGCCTGCTTGCGGCCGAGCACCGTGCCGAGCCAGATGGCGAGCGCGAGCTTGGCGAGCTCGGACGGCTGGAACGCGAATGACCCGAGCGGGAGCCAGTTCTGCTGCCCGTTCCGGATCTCGCCCAGGAAGATCACCGCCACGAGCAGTGCCAGGGCGAGCAGGAGCCCGGGCAGCGCCAGGCGCTTGTACCAACGGACGGGCAGGTGTGCCGCGACCAGGAGCACGGGCAGGCCCATCAGCGCGTACTGCGCCTGGACCAGGAAAGCCGCGTACGGCGACTGGTCTGCGGCGATCGAGGTCACTGTCGAGCTGGACAGCACCATGATGAGCCCGATCACCGTCAGCAGACCGGTGGTACCCACCAGGAGGTAGTAGCTGGAGACGTTGGAGTTCCACTGGCCCAGCCAGGACCGCGCGGGAGCGCCGCGGTTCGTACTCGTCGTGGCCATACCCGTCCCTCCGGCTCAGGCGGTGAGCTCACGCACCACGCGTGCGAACTCCTCGCCGCGCTGGGCGTACGAGGTGAACTGGTCCTGCGACGCACCGGCAGGGGCCAGCAGCACGGTGTCCCCTGGCTGGGCCAGGTCCCGCGCTGCGGCTACCGCCCGGCGCATCACGGAACCAGTGTCACCGGGATCGATCACCACTACCGGGATCTTCGGCGCGTGTCGGGCCAGCGTGTCGGCCAGCGGCCGGGGGTCCGCGCCAATCACGACTGCCGCACGCATCCGGTCGGCGCGGGACGAGACGAGCTCGTCGAACGTGGCGCCCTTGGGCAGCCCGCCCGCTATCCAGACGACGGTGCCGTGTGCGAAACCGGCCAGCGAGGCGGCCGCGGAGTGCGCGTTCGTGGCCTTCGAGTCGTTCACGTAGGTGACGCCGTCCGACTCGGCGACGCGCTGGATGCGGTGGTCGCTCGGCCCGAAGGACCGCAGCCCGTCGCGGACGGCGGACGCGGGCACGCCGTGCGCGCGGGCCAGGGCGGCGGCGGCCAGGGCGTCGGCCAGGATGTGCGAAGGCACGACGCCGTTGTGGTCGCCCAGCTGCTTCAGATCGGCCAGGGTGCCGAGCTCCGCGGCGCTCTTGCGGCGGTCGGGGTCGTCGCCCGCGGCGTGGAAGGCGCGGTCCACGAGGACGTCGTCGACCAGGCCGAGGTCGCCCGGGCCCGGCATGCCGGCCACGAAGCCGACGGCGCGGGCGCCCTCGACGACGTCGGCCTCGCGCACCAGGTCCTCGGTCCGCTTGTCCGCGACGTTGTAGACGCAGGCGACCTTGACGTTCTCGAAGATGCGGCCCTTGTCGCGCGCGTACGCGTCGAGGGAGCCGTGCCAGTCGAGGTGGTCAGCGGCCACGTTGAGGACCGCGCCGGCCTCCAGCGACATCGTGTGCGTGAAGTGGAGCTGGAAGCTGGAGAGCTCCACCGCGAGGACGTCGAGGGTCGGGTCGAGCGCCGCCTCGACGAGGGACCTGCCCACGTTGCCGACGGCGGCGGTGCGCAGGCCCGCGGCCCGCAGGATCGCGGCCAGCATCTCGACGGTGGTCGTCTTGCCGTTGGAACCGGTGATGCCCAGCCACTCGGCGGGCTGGTCGGAGCCCAGGCGGTCTACCCGCAGGCGCCACGCCAGCTCGGCCTCGCTCCATACGGGCACGCCCGCGGCCAGCGCGGCAGCGACGACCGGGTGGTGCGGCGCGAAGCCCGGCGAGGCGACCAGCAGGTCCGCCTCCGCCAGCACGGCCGCGGCGCCGTCGGCGTCCAGCGCGCTGTGGTCGGCGTCGTCGGCCTTGTCGTCGACCGTGACCAGGGACGCGATGCGCGGGGTCAGGACGCGCTGCAGCGAACGGCCGGTGACGCCGAGGCCGGCCAGGACCACCCGGGCCTCGCCGAGCGGGACGCGCGGCTCGACGGTCCCGTAGGAGTCGGAGCCGGGCACGTCCGTCACGAGGCGACCCACTCGGCGTAGAAGATGCCCATGCCCAGGCCCGCGAGCAGTCCGGCGATCAGCCAGAACCGGATGACGATCGTGACCTCGCCCCACCCGGACAGCTCGAAGTGGTGCTGCAGCGGCGCCATCTTGAAGACCCGCTTGCCCGTCATCTTGAAGAAGCCGACCTGGATCACCACCGAGGAGACGATGACCACGAACAGCCCACCGAGCATCACCGCGAGCAGCTCGGTCCGCGACAGGATCGACAGACCCGCCAGCGCGCCGCCCAGGGCGAGCGAGCCGGTGTCGCCCATGAAGATCTTGGCGGGGTTGGCGTTCCACCACAGGAACCCGACACACGCGCCCGTGACCGCCGCGGCGACGATGGCCAGGTCCTGCGGGTCCCGCACCTCGTAGCAGCGTGGTCCGGCGGTGGCGACGAGCTGGCACGACTGGTTGAGCTGCCAGATCCCGAGCAGCACGTACGCGCCGAACGTGATGATCGAGACGCCGGTCGCCAGGCCGTCCAGGCCGTCGGTCACGTTCACCGCGTTGGACCACGCGGACACCAGCAGGTTGGCCCAGATCACGAAGAGGATGAGGCCGACGGTGGCGCCGGTGGCGCCGACGATCCCCAGGTCGAGGTCGAAGTCGGTGTCGCGCAGGAACGAGATCTTGGTCGACGCGGGGGTCCGCGAGTTCTCGTTGGGGAACTGCAGCGCGAGCACCGCGAAGGAGATGCCGACGATCCCCTGGCCGATCAGCTTGGCGCGCGGGGTCAGGCCGAGGGACCGCTGCTTGCGGATCTTCGTGAAGTCGTCGAGGAACCCGATCAGGCCGAGGCCCGCCATGAGGTAGAGCGCCAGCAGCGCCGACACGCTCGGCAGCCGCTGCGACACCAGCATCGAGGCGGCGACGCCGAGGACCGTCGCCGCGATGATGACGACGCCGCCCATCTGAGGTGTGCCACGCTTGATGAAGTGCCCGGTGGGGCCGTCCTCGCGCACGAACTGGCCATAGTTCTTGTGGATCAGGAACTTGATGAAGACCGGTGTGCCCAGCAGGGCGACGAGCAGCGCCACTGCGGCGCTGACCAGGATCGCGATCACTTGTGGTTGTCCTCTGTGGTCTTGGCACCCGACAGGTGGTCCCCGAGCGCGGTCAGCCCGGCGCCGAGGGAAGACTTCACGAGCACGACGTCGCCGGCCTCCAGCGACTCGTCCAGCAGCTCGCGGGCGGCGGCGATGTCGGGCACGAAGATCGACTCCGAGCCCCAGGACCCCTCCTGCATGGCGCCCTCGTGGATGTGGTACGCGCCCTGGCCGATCACGACGAGCTGCTTGATGTTCAGCCGCACCACGAGCCGGCCGATCTCGTCGTGCGCTGCACGGGCGCTGTCGCCGAGCTCGAGCATCTCGCCGAGCACCGCAACGGAGCGGCGGGTCCGGCCGGACACCACCGCGAGGGTGCGCAGCGCGGCCTTCATCGAGTCCGGGTTGGCGTTGTACGCGTCGTCGATCACCGTGACGCCGTCGGGCCGCTCGGTGACGGCCATCCGGTGCGGGCTCAGCGCGGTGGCCTCGGAGAGCCGCTTCGCGACGTCGGGCAGGGGCACGCCGAGGCGCAGCACCACCGTGGCGGCGGCGAGCGCGTTGCTCACGTGGTGCGCTCCGACGAGCTGCAGCGCGACGTCGGCGCGCTGCTCGTCGGCCTCGCCGGCGCGGGCGACGCGGAGCGTGAAGCTCGCCCGGCCCATGGCGTCGATGGTGATGTCCTCGGCGCGGACGTCGGCGGACGGGATGGTGCCGAAGGTCTGCACGGTGGTGCCGGGACCGGCCAGGCTCGCCATGGCGACGACCCGCTGGTCGTCGGCATTGAGCACCACGGAACCGCCGTCGACGACGCCGGAGACCATCTCGGACTTGGTCTTCGCGATGATCTCGACGCTGCCGAAGTGGCCGATGTGCGCGACGCCCACCGCGAGCACGACGCCGAGGTCGGGCGGCGCGATGCCCGTCAGGTACGCGATGTTGCCGAGGCGGTCGGCGCCCATCTCGAGCACCAGGTAGCGCGTGGCGGCCGTGACCCGCAGGACCGTCAGCGGCAGACCGATCTCGTTGTTGAACGAGCCCTTGGTGAAGATGATGGCGTCCTCGCCGCCCGCTTCGGGGGTGAGGAGCTGGCCGAGCAGGTCCTTGGTGGTCGTCTTGCCCACCGAGCCGGTCACGGCCACCACCTGGGGCACGACGCCGCCGTGGGCGCCGCTGCGCGCCCTCGCGAGGACGTAGCGCGCCAGCTCGCCGAGGGCCGCCTGGGGGTCGTCCACCACTACCGTCGGCAGGCCGTCCAGCTCGCGGGACGCCAGCACCAGCGCGGCACCAGCGGCCACCGCGGCGGGCGCGTAGTCGTGGCCGTCCACCCGATCGCCGGGGAGCGCCACGAAGAGCACACCGGGCGCGGCGTCGCGCGAGTCGATGATCACCGCCCCCGTGACCGTGACGTCCGGGTCGGCGTGCAGCCGCCCGCCGGTGGCTGCAGCGACCTGGGCCGCAGTCAGCTCGATCATGCCTGTGGTGTCCTCTCCTGCACGGGGTCCTGCTCTGGCTACGCGTACTGCTGGGCTCGCGCGTACTGCTGGGGTTACACGTTCTGCTGGGGTTACACGTTCTGCTGAGGTTGCACAGCCCGGTCCGCCAGCGCGGCGCGCGCCTCGACGCGGTCGTCGAGCTGGTGGTCCACGCCGGCGATCTCCTGGACGGTCTCGTGCCCGCGGCCCGCGACCAGCACGGTGTCGTCCGGCCCGGCTGCGAGGATCGCGGCGCGGATGGCGTCCGCGCGCGGGGCGACCTCGTGGACCTCCACGGTACGCGAGCCGCTGCCGTCCACCGCATCGACGGTGCGGCTCGGCGTGCCTTCGATCCCGGTGCCCGCGAGCACCTCGGCCCGCACCTTCGCGGGGTCCTCGTCGTGGGGGTCGTCGTCGGTCACGTAGACCACGTCCGCGCCGCGGACGGCGGCGGCGCCCATGAACGGCCGCTTGCCCGGGTCGCGGTCGCCCGTGGCGCCGAAGACCACGGAGAGCTTGCCGGGCGTCGTCGGGCGCAGGGCAGCGAGGCTGAGCTCGAGCGCCTCGGTGTTGTGCGCGAAGTCCACGACCACGCGCGGTGCGGTGGCGAGCACCTCCATGCGGCCGGGCACTGTGGCGCTCAGGCCGTCGCCGGCCGCCAGCGCGTCGGTCACGTCGCGGATGTCCGAGCCGCCCTCGAGCACCATCGTCACCGCGAGCGCCGCGTTGGCCACGTTGTAACCGCCGGGCAGCGAGGTGGAGGTGCGCAGGGTTCGCCCGTCGCGGTGGGTGAGGGTGAAGGCGGATCCGGTGCCCGACGGCGCGACGTCGGTCACGGTCCAGTCGGCGTCCTTCGCGCTGGTCGACAGCGTCGCGACGGGGATCTGCGCGGCCTCGGCCATGCGCTCGCCCCAGGTGTCGTCGATGGTGACGACGCCGCGGCGGGCTCGGGCGGGCGTGAACAGGTCGGCCTTGGTGGCGAAGTACGACTCGAAGTCGCCGTGGAAGTCGAGGTGGTCCTGGGTCAGGTTGGTGAACCCGGCGACGCCGAACACGACGCCGTCGACCCGGTGCTGCGCGAGCGCGTGGGAGGAGACCTCCATGGCGAGCGTGCGCACGTGGTCCTCACGCATCGCGGCGAGCAGGGCCTGGAGGTCGGCGGCCTCGGGGGTCGTCAGGACGCTGGGGATGACGCGGTCCCCGGAGCGGGTCTCGACGGTGCCGATGAGGCCGCCCGTCCAGCCGAGCGACCGCAAGAGGTGGTCGAGCTGGTAGGTCGTCGTGGTCTTGCCGTTGGTGCCGGTGACGCCGAAGGTCATCAGGTCCTCGGCGGGGTTGCCCAGCACCCAGGCGGCGACCTGGCCGAGGATGGCGCGGGGGTCCTCGTCCGCGACGAGCACCGGGACCGTGTTGTCGGCGCCGATCAGCTCTGCCCCGCGCGCATCCGTGAGGATGGCGCTGGCACCGCGCGCGACGGCGTCGGCGGCGAACTGCGCGCCGTGTGCGCGGGCGCCGGGGACGGCCACGAAGAGGTCTCCCGGCCTGGCGACCCGGTTGTCCGAGGCCACGCAGGTGACCGCGGCATCAGCGGGATGACCTGGGGCGATGGTGAGGCCGAACGCGGCGGCGAGGTCGGAGACCTGGCGCGCGGTGGTGGCCGCCGGGCGGATCCGGTCGAACGGGGATGTCACGGGGTAGAACCTACCGCGTCCGGGGGTAGGGGCCTGTCCTGTCTGTGGGGCTTGGGTGGTGGTTGTGTCGAGACCAGTCTGCTCACCAGCACGTCGGATATCGGCAGAAACTGAAAAGAGGCCAGCCAGAGCGATCAATACACTCGGCCACGGTGATCAGCGCCTCTCTAGGACACGATCCCGTACGGCGTCCACCGTGGGCCGCCTGGAGCCGTCAGGACGTTGTACTACTGCACAGACATGAAGAATCGTCAAAATATCCTCCCGCTGCTATAGAAACGTGTGAAGAAGCATTCTGCGATAACAGCGCAGAAGCTCTGCTCGGCACGCTTCGTTCATTCGGATCACGAGCGACTTTCAGCCTCGCGAGCAATCGCTTCGCCATGCTCCGTCAGGCGCAGCCGGAAGCCTGCACCCATTGGCTTCCAATCGAGTTCGTCCAGTTCGGATCTCGACCTGGTCACCCATTCGCTAACTCCGCCCGGCCAGTCCTCGAACCCGACATCGCCAAGCCGTCCCGGGACCATCAAACCGTCAGAATAGAGCCGACCGAGTATTTCCATGGCGTGCGTCTTTGATTTTTCAGTGATTTCTCCGCGAGTTGTGAACCACACAACATTGTGGAGCGAGACCCAGTCATCCAGGCCGTCTTCAAGAAACTCACCGACAATCTCATCGTCGTCAATCAATGTGCACCTTTCGCTCCCTGCCCGCAGTCGGGACGATTTCAATGGTTGCGCCACCGGACAGTGACGACGTCCGCCACTGTAACCGAGTACCGTCCGCCAATTCGAATGCCGCAGACGCCTTGTCGCCTCGAGGCTCAACTTTCTGTGCACCGGCCGTCCAGCTGTTAAAGACGGCCTCCAGCTCGTCCTCCGACGCAACCTTCTTGACGTACTTTGGGTTCCTCCCCGGCGGAAGTTTGCGGAAAGAAGTCATCACGTTACCGAATGACATTGAAGCACCAAGCACTGGTTTGGCCGCGGTACTTGCGGCGTCGGCAACCTCGTCGCCACCCTTGGCAAAGTTCGGCCCTGGCAGAGCTCCAGCCGCTAAGACGGCTGCGCCACCCGCGCCAACTTCCTGACTGTCAGGACAGCCTCTCTCCATACAGGCCAAGTCGAGGCCAAATTGTGCGGCGTCGGCGTATATGGTCAACCAAGAGGCACTGTTGAGGGCCTGCTCCGTCTGTGGTGAGTACACGCCGGCCAGGAAGTCATAGCCGGGAGTGTGCTGCGGGCCCTCGTAATCACCGTGCAGTTCCACGGGATCGCCCCAGCTCCCTCCCGAGCCATCGACCAAACCAGGAATCCCTGTCGAGATGGTCATAGGTCCGGAGTAGGTGCCTGGACCCCAGCCGGTGTCCCACCCGCGACTGTTGGAGCCTTCGCTGCGGAGGTACGCCTTGGACTTGGGGTGGCTGAAGCCCACGCCGTCCTGGTGCCAGGGCCGTGGTTCGAGTCCGTCAGGGTCCCACCATGTGGTCGGGTTGTTGTTGGCGTACGTGTACGCGTTCCACTGCTGCGGATCGGTCAGGTCCATGACCGGGTCCACGGTCAGGAACCTGCCAACCGTTTCGTCGTACCACCTAGCCCCCACGAGGGTCAGCCCAGTGGCACCGTCGCGGACCTTGCCGAGGAACTCGTGGTCGCCAGGTGTCGGGTCCCCGCCACGTTGCTCACCGAACGGGAGCGTGTAGTGCTTGGCCACACTGCTGGTGGTCCAGTTGGTGTTGTGCACCGAGGCGAGCGGCGTGCCCTGCGCATTGTTGATCAGCGAGGTCACACCACCGAGCCCGTTCGCGGTACGCATCGCGACCGTCTGGCCGGCGAAGCTGTAGTACCTGGCGCCGGTGACTGTTCCGTTGGGTGCCTTGGTGATCTCCTGACCACCGAGGTACACCGTGATCGTCCCGTCCGGAGCAGTCCGCACGAGGCGATCTCCGTCGGCGGAGTACAGGTTCCGCCCGGTGACGGTCGTCGTCGTACCCGTTCCCCGGTCGGGCCCGGTCCCAGAGGACTGGTCGCCGTCGCTGTCGTCGTCCCCGGGGCCAGGCTCGGGCTCCGGGTACACGGTGGTGGCAGTGCTGGTCGAGGCTAGCTCGCTCTCGTGGTCCCAGCCCAGGGACAGCTTGCTGGTCAGGTAATCGCTGTCCTGAGTCTGGGTCCGCGTCCGGCCCGAGTTGTCGTAGGTGAATGACGTTCCCGTGGTCCCGCTAGGCCCGTCCGTGGTGATCGACGTGACCGCGTGCGGCCCGGCGAACTCACCCGGATCAGTCGAGTTGCCGTTCCCATTAAGGTCCCTGCTGCCCTCATAGTCGTAGCCCCTCGTGGTCGTCACTCCGCCGTCGACATCGCCAGCAAGCCCGCGAGTCGTGTAGGTCTCGTCGGTGCGATTGCCAAGAACGTCGTCGTACTGGAAGGAGGCCCAGTAGGGGGCGGCCCCGCCCAGTGCGGCGGGAGACTTCGCCAGCGCACAGTTGCCGGTAGCAGGCGTCCAGGCCTCGGTCAGATGGCGCAGCGCGTCGTACTGATAGCACTGTTGGTCCGCGGCGCGGCCCGCCGTGGTCGGCTTGTCCTTGGCGCTGAGGACGTTGCCTGCGTCGTCGTACGCGTACTTGATGTCGAGCTCGGTTCCGCCGATCCGTTCGCGGTCGAGCTTCACGTTCATCAGCCGGCTGGTGCCGACCTCGTAGCCGTAGGACACGACGGTGCCGTAGGTGTTGCCGAGGTCGAGGTAGGACAGTCTGCCGAAGACGTCGGTGCGGCTGGAGGCGACATACGTGCCCCACCCGAACCCGCCACCCATCCACTCGGCGACGCTCGTCTCCTCATCGAAGTGGGTGGTCACCGTCTCCTTGCTCAGCCCACCGGCGGCCGGATACGTGGTCGAGGCGACCTGCCCGTCCGCGGTGTAGGTGACCTTCTGCTCGTAGCTGCCCTTCAGAGCGCCCATCTGCGTGGTCGCCGGGATCACGGTCACCGTCCCGGTCGGCCGATAGGCCGCGTCGAACCCGGTCAGGGCCGTGACGAACTCGCCACCGCCGTCGGCCGACGGCGCAACGCGAGTCGAGCTCGTGACCTGGCCCTTGGCCGACGGCGGGTTGGTGCCGGCGTAGGAGGTCAAGACGTCATACGTCCACTTGGCGCGGAGCGCGCCTGTGGTGGCCGCGTCCTGCCGGACCGTCTTACGGCGGCCCAGCTGGTCGTAGGTGTAGTGCAACTGCTGGTTGGCGCCGTTCGTCACCGACGTGACCTGGCCTGCGGCGTCATACTCCGTTTTCGTCTTGCCAGCGTCCGGGTCGTTGGCCTCGTACTGTCGGCCGAGCTTGTCGTACTTGTACTCCCATTCGTTGCTGGCGGGGTCAAAGACCTTGGACAGCCGTCCGGCCTTGTCGTACTCGTACTTGGTGGTCTGCTCGTCCAGGTCCAGTACGCCGGCCAGCGTGCGCACAGACAGGTCCTTGACCGGGTCGCGCAGGAACTGGCTCAGTTCCACGGTCCGGCCACGGGCGTCGGCCTTGGTCTGGGTCGGGGTCGCACCGTCCGGCGGTATCACGACCGTCGTCGCACCGTCGTAATACGTGGTCGTGCGCCACCGCTCGTGGAGCGGGTGCGAGGGCGTCCCCGTGAACAGGGCCTCGGTCCGGACCCGCCCTAGGCCGTCGTAGGTGAAGGCTGTCTTGGCGTCCGGCTCGACGGACGCTCCCACCAGGGTCGTGCTCGGCTTTCCCGTCGCGAACCAGCCCGAGGTCGTGAATGCGACCCGACCGTTCACGTCGTACTCCGTGTCGGTGACGAGCCGGCCGTTGACGGCTTCCTCGTCGCCGTCCAGCGACTCGGTCTGCGTCTGGATGGGTCGCAGCAGACCGTCGTACAGAGCCACGGACACGTGGTACTTGACCCCGTCCGCGGCGAGCGTCTTGGTGGTCACCGCGTTCACACCGGTGCGCGACGTCGAGTACGCGTACGTGACGTTCGCCGACTCGCCCTGCCGGTCCGGATAGTTCACCGACAGTAGGCGACCGGCGGCGTCGTAGGTCGCCGTCGTCAGGCGGTCGTTCGGGTCGCTCACCTTGGTCGGTACACCGAGCAGCGGGTGCAGGGTGGTCGTCGACTCGTGTTCGGTCAGGGTGACGCCATCACCATCGCCGTCGCCCGCGCCGTCCGGGTCCGGGCTCTTGGTGGTCACCGTGGCAGGGACACCATGAGCGTTCTCGTCGTAGAGCGTCTCAGACACACGCCCCAGCGGGTCGGTCGAGCTCTCTACTCGGCCCCGGTCGTCATACTCCGTGTACACGATCGGAGACTTCTCGTCGAGAACGCCGTCCTTGTCGTTCGTCCTGACGCTCGTCGGCAGCCCCCGGTCGTCAGGATCGTCATAGCTGATCTCTGACGCCCCGATCAACTGGTCGGGAGTGGTCTCCGTGATGGCGCACCGCACGCTGACCGTCTTGGTCGTAATCGGCACCACGAAATGCTTGGCGCTGTCCTTCAGATAGCCGGTGGTGGTGCAGAGGTTGTCCGAAGTGTCGTTGTCCTCGGGTGTCTCCGAGTACGCACCGTAGTCATCGACCTTGAGGACTTCGCCGTGCTCGCCGTACTCCGTATCGGTGCGCGTCACGTACTCCTGCGAGCCGTCGGCCGTGTACGACGCGGTGTAGACGTCCACCCGGGTGGTCCGGTGAGCGACCAGCAGGTCATCCGTCCCGGCACTACCCGTTCTCGCCGTCTCCTCCGCCTCGGGGATGGTGATCGTCTTCGAGACATCCATCTGACTGTTGACTACCGTGCTCGTGACCGGCATCCCGGCAAACCGCTCGTGGTCCCTGACATCGCGGGTGGTGATCGAGCCCAGCTCCAGCTTGATGAGCTCGCCGGTGCCCTGCAGGTACCGGGTCCTGGTCTTCGCACCGACCGAGCTGGACCCCGTGGTGGTGGTAACGGTCTTGTACCCGCGGTTGACCGAGTAGGTGCGGTCCTTCTTCGGGGTCAGCGGGTCATCGATCCGCGCCCACTCGATGCCGAAGCCGTACGAGTACGAGGTGACGACAGGAACGCTGAACGCACCACTGTTGCCCGCCGACTGGGTCACCTTGGACACCATGTAGGCGTGGAAGTACTCGCTGCGCGGCAGCGGCATGCCCCATGGGTGCCACACCACGGGGAAGCATCGTGACTCGTTGTTCTGCTGCTTCTCAAGATCGAGATAGCCCTGTGCGACCGGCTCGTGGAAAGCCGCCGTGCACTCCGTCGGGGTGTACTCGATCGAGATCGTCGCACCGGTCTCGGTGGTGATGCTCGCGACCCGGATGCGGTTCATGACCGGCAGCCCGTCGTCGACGGTGTCCGCGACGCGACCCGGCATCGGATCGCTGCCCGTGAACCGGATGGGGTCGAAGACAATGTCGTCCGACGCCGCGCTGCTGGGGCCGTTGGCCGTGCGCTTGATGGCGTCGAGCCACAGGATCCGGCCCGTGCCGTCGCCCGGGTCACGCCACGTCTGGGTCAGCGCGACCGTGTCCTTGGCCGTCAGCGTGCCGCCGACGTTCACCTTCGTCACGACGGTCGTGAGGCGCCTGGTCGAGAAGAACGCCGGACTCCGGACGTCCGGGCAGCTGATGTTCGACGAGCACAGCAGGTCCACAGGTGTGTCGTGCCAGCGCACCGCGCCCGCCGTCGTACCGCGGTCGGCGTTCTCGCAGTCCGCCGCCGCCGCCAGGCAGCGCTCGGCAGTGGCGAAGTCAACCAGGTGCGGAGCGCCGGCTCCGGTTGCGCTCACCGGCTCGGACCCGGCGCGGGTGCCGTAGCTGATCCAGTCGAGCGTGCCGCCACGGGTGTAGGAGCGCGTGGCGCCCGTGTTGTTGTTCGCGCCGTACCGGTTGGTCTCGCTCTCGTACCGGTAGGTCATCGTGTTGTCCGACGTGTCCCGGACGTAGTCGAGGTTGAACCGCCACCCCATCTGGTGGCCCGACTCCGCGAAGGCGGACTCGTACCCGGGCTCGTTCGGGTGGTTGGAGTACACCGGAACGGTCCAGCGGGAGTTCTGTGCCAGCGTGTCGCCGGAGTACCGCCCGTCCTTGCCGAAGAAATAGGTGGTGCCGTCAGTCGTCGTGACCTTCCAGTACTCCCCGGCCCAGTTCGCATCGTCCTTGGCGGCATCGCCTGTCGGTCGTCCGTACTGCTGCACGAGCGTGCCGTCGTCGGACTCGGGACGCCACTCGATGGCGTCGGTCGTCCCGGTGGCGTCGTCCTTCACCAGTGCCGAGGAGGTGCCGTTGAACACGAGGAAGGCGTTGTCGCTGTCCCAGCACAGGTCACCGGTCTTGCGGGAGGCGTTGTTCGGGTTCTGCCCGCCGCTGGTCTCGTCGCGGTCCTCGGAGCACGGCACGTAACGCCGCTCCACGAAGCCGCTGGTCATGTCCCACCCGTCCCCGACCCACGAGGACTGGTTGTTCGTGCTGGACACCCGCCCGTCGAGGGAGGCGCTCGAGTACCCGATCGCGAGCTCGGGCGAGGGCCCGGCAGCCGGGGACGGGACCTGGATCGGGTACGACCACCCCAGTGAGCCCGTGCCGCCGCTGACCGACCACGAGGACGCCGACGACAACGGTGTGGCGCCCCAGTCGCCGGAGCCGGAGCTGGTACCGGCCGTGACCGCGAACGTGTCGCCGCCGGTGGCGGCGAGCGCGCTCACCTGTGCCTCGGCACCGGCGCTCTTCTCGGCACCGGCAGACTCCGCATCGGTGCCTGCGACAGCGGCCGGGCTGCCGGCGGCAGCCAGGTCGAGCGTCGCGGTGACAGTGCCTTGCTCGGTGTCGTTCGTCGAGTCGACCGGCGTGGGCGAGCACTCCTCCAGGTCCGGGGTCGTGGCATGGCACTCCGGGATGCGGACGATGCCAAGACGGCTGGACCAGTCGGCGCCGGCCAGATCGGTGAACTTGTCGTAGTCCACCTGGACCTGCACCTGCCGCACCCCGTCCTCCGGCGGGGCCTCGGCGGACGTGTCGGTGACGTCGAGGAGCACACCGGAGATCCCGGCGCCGACGGCCGCGGCCTGGTCAGCGACCTCGACGTGCACCTCTGAAGCGGCCTCGGGGGTACCCGCGGCAGGGGCCGGGGCACCGATCTTCAGGTCGAGCCCGCCCAGCGCCGTCGCCGGGACAGCGGTCAACGTCTCGGGCACAGGGAGGGTCGCCTCGGCGGCGTCCGGTGTCTTCTGCACGGGGACGAGCGCCGGGTCCGCTGTCGGCTCCGACGGACTCGCCACAGGCTCCGGTGTCGGCGTGGCGGCATCCGGTGCCGCATCGTCCGCGGCCTGCTCGGCCGGGTCGAGGTTCTCCGTACGTGCCGCCAGGTCGGCACCCTCGGCGTTAGGAGAGACGGCCGGGGGCTCGTACTCGACGGTGAGCTTGGCGTCGTGGCGGTACCGCTTCCACCCCTGCGTCATGTTGGTCTCGTCGAGGGCGACGAGGCCCAGGCTGAGCGTGCCGGTATCGGTCGCGGCCAGGTTCTTGGCGCCCGTCGTCGCGTCGAAGTCGACCCATCCGGCGTTGTCGCACGCCTCCTTGTGCGCGACCGTCACGCGGGACAGCTCGGTACCGAACGGAGGAGCGCCCCAGTTCTCCCAGTTCGACTCCGCGTCGATCGGCTTCGTGGCGTACAGCCGCACCGTACGGGCCGTGCAGTCCCAGCTGTCGTCACCGTAGACGCTGAACGTGGCCGACGAGATGTCAGCAGATTCGAGCAGTCCGAGGTGGTCGAGGCCGGCAAACTGCCAGCCGAGCCGATACCGGACTGTCCCGGGGCAGGTGGCGACGACTGCGGCGTCGCACAGGCCAAGGCCCTTGCTGCCCTGGAACATGTATTCGCTGGTGGTACCTGGGGCGCCCTCGCGCGCCAGGAGCCACTCGTTGCCCGAGGAGGTCACGGTCGGGTCGATGAGCGCGGGGAACACCGTGTCCGGAGCCGAGAGCAGGAAGTCCCGGTCGGGCCGGATCCGCACACCGACCGTCGAGGGCTCGGTGGCACCGGCGGAGCCGAACCCGCCCAGCCCGTCCAGGGAGCCCCCGCCCACGGACAGCCCGCCGGTCAGGTCGGTACCCGGCGCAGAGGCGCCGCTCAGCGCACCTGCTCCCGTGCCCGCGCCTGCCGACGGCGCCGGCGTGAGCGCACCAGTGGTGTGGCGGGCCTGAGCCGGGACAAGGTCCACCGGCATCGACACCTGCTGGTCCCCGTAGAACGGCGCCGTGGCACGGGCCGCCGGGTCGGCGGGGTCCACGTCGCTGATCTTGTCCCACCGCGCGGCGGGCGTCGGCCCCGCGGAGGCCTTGGCGTCCCGCGGCGTGGCACCGGAGCTGAACAGCCCGGAGCCCGCGGCGCTCTCGTCGGGCGCGCCGGAGGCGGAGGAGTCCCACATCTTCGGCACGGGAGCGCGGAAGATGTCCTGTCCGAACGGGTCGACGACGTCGAAACCGCCTGCGGCGTTCTGCATGACTGTCAGACCCGCCGACGTCGTGACCGGAAAGGTGAGCTCGCTCAGACCGAGCCGCTCGTCCGCGCGCCGGGCGGCGGCGCGATCGGCCAGCCGCAGCGCCGTGGAGATGCCCGTGCCGTCCTGGTTGATGGTGACGACCAGGTCGGCGCCCTTGCCTGCGACAGCGGGATAGGTCACCGTGCCGCCCTCGACGACCGGCTCCGTCAGGTCGAACGGGCTGTCGTAGGTGAGCGAGTGCCCGTCCTTGGTGATCGTCGCGAGCGGCACTCCCTCGGTGCCGTCCGACAGCGTGATCGGGTAGACGGGTGCCGCCACCGAGAGCACGCCGTCGGTCGGGTCCGCGTCGACGACCCGGTTCGAGACGGGTCCCCAGGTGCCGGTCACCGCGGTCCGCGAGGCGGTCGCGGTGAGCTCGTGGGAAACCAGGCCGTCCTCGGTAGCGGTGAACGTCGACCACGGCGAGCGTGCCGACGTGATCTCGACATCCCGCCCGCAGGCGTCCGCCAGCTCCAGCGCCGTGCTCTGGTCCGCCGCCGTGCTCTGGCAGTCGATGCCCACGTGCGGGCCGACCGCGAGCGCCGGCTCCGCGACCAGCGCGAGGGCCAGTCCGCTCGCGACGGTCACCAGACCGGCGCGGCGGGCTCCGCTGCGCCACCCAGACCGCACCCTTCGTGCCGTGCCAACCGTGGCCCTGGTCAGACCGTCACGCATCCGCGCACCCATACCCGTCACCGCTGTCCCCATCTGGCTCGTCAGCTTCCGCACGTCTCTACCCGCTCCTCGTGCGGTCACTGGTTCATCTCCTCGGCCGACTTGTCCTTGAGGGTCGGGTCCAGCGCGGGGGCCCCGCCCTTGAAGTCGACGTCGTCCGCCCCTTGGCACAGCCGGCGGATCTTGTTCTCCGCAAGGACCTGGCCGTCGAAGACACGGATGTTGTCCACCTGGCCGTGCCAGTAGTTGTCGGACACACCCGCGAGGGTGCGGCGGCCCACGTTGAAGGAGCCGGTCGACGCCCACGGTGCGGTCAGTGTCGTGGTCGAGTCGGCGCGCACGGGTTCTGCCGGTGACGGGACGTCGGGGGTGCCGATCTCGCACACCCACAGCGAGACCTTGTCCGTGTCTGCGTCGTACGCACCGGTCAGGTGGACCCACTGGCCTCTGACCGGAGCGATCCTCGACTGGGCGGCGATGTTGGTCAGGTCCGAGGAGTCCGACCGGTACATCATCATCGACCAGCAGGGTTGGCTGCCCGTGGCTGCGCACGACGTGCGATAGCCGAGGGTGAACGCCGGGTTGGTCGTCCCGTTCTGCGAGAGCGCCACGTGTTGCTGGTCCTGCGCGGCCCCCGGGTCCAGCCGGACGTGCGCCGTGACGACGAAGCTCTTCGCGGACGAGACGACGGCGGGCGCAGCAGCCTGGCCGCTCACGCCGTTGAGCGACAGGGCACGGTCGCCCGTCCGGGAACCGAAGAGTGAGTGCGGGCCGTTGCCCCAGGTGGTCCCCGAACCCAGGGTGAGGTTACGCGGCACCTCCGAGCCGGAGTCGTCGAACGCCGTGGTCCCGGTGCCCTCGTCGAAGCGCCAGAGGCCTGTGGACTCCGGATAGGCGACGTCGAACCAATGCACGCGGTCGGGGGTATCCGACGGGTTGCCCGCGCGGTCGTACGCACGCACCCACAGCGGCAGCGGACCTGAGGTCTTGGGCGTGAACGAGATCGTCGCGGTTCCCGAGGACTGCGCCTTGGCGGGCTTGTCAAAGTTCTGGGCGCCGAACGAGTATTCGTACCTCGCTACGTCGGTGGAGCCGTTCGGGCCGAGGCGGAACTTTCCGGTCAGGCCGACACCGCCGTGCTCCAGGTTGTCGTCGAGATAGGCCGCCTCGATGCCCTCACCCGAGGTGAGAACGGTGACGGTGGGCGTCTTCGGCCCGATGATGTCCACCCCGAACTCGCACCACTGCGACCACGCGCCTTCTCGGCCCGTCGAGTCCTTGGCCAGCACGCGCCACCGGTAGACGGTGTTGTGGGCCAGCCTGCCCGACGGTACCTGGATGGTGTGCGTCCGGCCGGAGAACAGGTACGACGACATGTACGCGCCCCAGACCTGGGTGCTGCTGTTGATCCGCCAGATCTGGAACCGCGCCTTGGTCGTGTTCCCGTCGGGGTCGCGGATCAAGGCGGACAGCTTGGGGGTCGTGGTGCGCAGCATCGGGCGATCCGTCCCGGTCCTGCACGAGAAGTCTGTCTTGCCATACCACGTCGTCAGGCTTGTCGGAACACCCGGGGCGCGGTTGTACGTGACGGAGAGCGTGGCGCGTCCACTGGTGCCGCCGTTGCCGTCGTTCCGGCCGATGTACCGCTTCCAGCCTGTCATCGTCGTCTCGTTCGCGGAGCGCACACCCAGGGTCAGCGACGACCAGTTCGACGACGCGACCTTCTTCGCCCCCGCCGTGACGTCGAACCCGACCGACCGCACCATGCCGTCACAGCCCGTCCTGTGCGTGACCAGCGCAGTATCGAGCCTCGTCGACCAAGACCCGGGGTTGTGCCACGTCGTCGAACTGCTGACGACGTTCCCGCCGGCCTGGTACACCCAGACGCCGGTCTTGTCGCAGTTGTAGGAGAAGGTGGCGTTGATGTTGAAGACGGCCTGCGTCACGTCCGCCGACGACAGACCTCCCACCCCGCTCAGGCCGCCGAACTCGTACAGGGTTCGGTGCGTGCTGGTCAGCCCGCACTGGTACCCCGCGTACTGGTCCGGCGCCGAGCAGCGGCCGACGCCGGCGTCGCCGTCGAACTGGTACGAGGAGGAGCTGTCCGGCCAGGCGCTGCGGATCGCCGTCACCTCGGAGAGAGTTCCGGAAACCGCCAGAGCGGCGAACATCGGAAACTGTGTAGTTTCCTCGGTCGCCGCGCTCTCGATCGCGGCGCCGACCACATCCTCGGTGTCGACGCCGTCGTCCACGGGAACTTCGACAACAGCGCCCGGGGTCAGCGGACCCGCCAGCGGGTCGGCCGAGCCGGACAGGGTCGAGGCGGACGGGCTCGCTTCCGCCTCGGAGAACGACACCGCCCGGGCCGGCGCGGCGGTCGTGCCGGCAGCCTGGTCCGCACGCTCTTCGCCCACGGATGCTTCCTCCGCAGGCGCTTCAGAGGTCCAGACCAGCGGACGGGACGACCGGAACACCTCCGGGTCGCCGCCGTCGGCGTCCGGCTCGGTCGCGTGCGGATCGGTGACGGTAAACGCGCCGTGCTCCCGCGCGACCTCCAGGCCCGCACCGGCGGCGTCCTGGGCGCTCACGCCGAGGCCGAAGTCGGCGTCGAGGCCGGCCACGTGCGGGTTGCGCGCAGCCTTCTCGTCCGCGATCCGCAGCACCTGGCTGAACCCCGAACCGTCAGCGTTCACCGCGACGACGAGGTCGACTCCGGACGGCTTGCCTCCGGTCGACAGGACGTCCGGGTACACGATCCGGTCCCCGTCGACGACCGGTTCGGTGAGCTCGAAGGGCGCCTCGACGTCCACGACCTGTCCGTCCGCGGAGGTCATCCGTGCCAGCACGTCCGGCTCGGAAGCGGCGTCGTCGCCGCCCGAGGAGAAGCTCATCGCCACCGCCGGTGCGGTGGGGCTCAGGCGGCCGGCCTCGTCCTCGGCGACCGCGGTCTCGATCGGCTCGAAGTCTCCGTCACCGTCCGCGTCGGACGCGTCAGCGCTGCTCCCGACCTCGAGCCGCACCTGCCCCGACGGCTGGCCGAAGTACGACTGCCAGGGCGTCTTCTCGTCGAGCGCCTCGACCTCGTGGCCACACCGTGCGGCGGTGGCCAGGGCGTCCGCCATCGTGGGCTCTTCGACGGGACACTCCAGCACGGGCTCGTCGCTCAGACCCATCGCCGACAGCATCCCGTCGGCAGCACCGGTCGTGACCAGCGCTGAGGCACCCGTCGCGAGCACGACCAGCGCCGTCACCGCGGCTACCCCGCTGCCGGCGCGCGTCCGGATCCCTCGCGCCAGACGGTCCCCCACCGCAGATGCTGTTCGGCGCGCCCCACCCATGCCCAAAATATCCACATAGGGGAGATTAAGGGTAAGAAGGGGCCAATATTATCAAATGACGGGTGAACTATTACCCGCCGAGGGTGATGTTTCGAGGCTCACGGGCGAGGACCACGCACGTCCTCGTCCCGGTCGCCCTCGAGCACCGCGATGCGGTGCTCAAGCCGCCTGATCCGGTCGTACAGGTCCACCAGGGTCACGCCGTCGGCGACGACGCCCGGCCGGTGGCGGTGCCGCCGGACGAAGTCCTCACGGCTCTCCCCGGCTCCCTGCTGGAACGTGCCGGTGCCTGCGCCCCAGCCCGTCGGCTCGGGGCCGCCGGCGCCCCCGCCCGTCGGCTCCGTGCCGCCCGGGAAGAGCGGCTCCCGGAGCTTCTTCTGCAGACGCATGACGAACACGCCACCGAAGACCACGGCGAGCAGCGCGCCGAGCGGAATCAGGAGCCAGAGAAAGGAGGCCTCGAACATGGCTGCAGGCTAGGGCACCCCGCTACCGCGCCACCAGGTCCGGCAGCTCGCCGCCCACCAGCCCGGGCGTGTGCAGGTGGCACGCCACCAGACGCCCCTCCTCGGCCTGCGTCGTCCGCCCCAGCACGGGCAGCTCCGTACGGCACACGTCCATGGCATGCGGGCACCGGGGCGCGAACGGGCAGCCCGGCGGGCGCTGGGACAGGTCGGGCGGCGCGCCAGGGATACCGGTGAGCTCCCGCCGCGGACCGTGCAGCGGAGGGAACGACCCGAGCAGCCCCGCCGAGTACGGATGTCGCGGCTTCGCGTAGACGTCCCGCGCGGCCGCCGTCTCCACGATCTCGCCCGCGTACATGACGGCGATCCGGTCGGCGACCTCGACGAGCAGGGACACGTCGTGCGTGATGAGCACGACGGAGAAGCCCAGCCGTTCGCGCAGCTCCATGACCTGCTCCAGGATCTGGCGCTGCATGACGACGTCGAGCGCCGTCGTGGGCTCGTCCATGATGAGCACCTGCGGCTCCAGCGCGAGCGCCATCGCGATCATGACGCGCTGCCGCATGCCGCCGGAGAGCTGGTGCGGGTAGGACCGCAGCCGGTCCGCCGAGATGCCGACGAGCCGCAGCAGCTCGGCCGCCCGCTCCCGGGCCTCCTCGCGCCGCATGCGGGGCCGGTGCGCGAGGATGCCGTCGATGAGCTGGCGATCGACCCGGAACACGGGGTTGAGCGAGCTCATCGCGCCCTGGAACACGATGGCGATGTCGCGCCACCGGGCGGCCCGCAGCTCGGCGTCGGACAGGGAGAGCAGGTCCGCGCGCCTGCCGTCGCGGCCGGTGAGCCAGACCTCGCCGCCGGTGATGAGACCGGGCGGCGACAGCAGCCTGGTGGCCGCGTAGGCGAGCGTGGACTTGCCGCAGCCCGACTCCCCCGCCAGGCCCAGCACCTCGCCGCGGTTCAGCGTGAGCGAGACCTCGCGCAGCACATGCGTGGGGTCGTCGCCGAACCCGTAGTCGACGCTCAGGTTCCGGATCTCCAGGACCGGGTCCGACGGCGTCGGCGCCTCGGCCTGCGCGCTCGTCTGGGTACCGATGTCCGTCTGGCTCATGACCGTGCCTCCCGCACCACCGGGGTGAACCCCACGCGCGGCCGGATGCCCCGGCGGCGCAGCGAGCGTGCGTGCAGGCCGGTGGACCGCAGGCGGGGGTTGACGATCTCGTCGATACCGAAGTTGACCAGCGTCAGGGCCATGCCCAGCAGGGCGATGCACGCGCCCGCCGGCACGAACCACCACCACGCGCCACGCTGCAGCGCCAGGTTGTTCTGCGCCCAGAACAGGATGGTGCCCCAGTTCCAGTCGCTGACCGGCGTGATGCCGATGAACGACAGCGTGACCTGGGACAGCACGGCGAACGTCACGGTGCCGACGAAGCCGGAGGCGATCACCGCCGTCAGGTTGGGCATCACCTCGGCGAGCACGAGGCGCCACGTGCGCTCCCCGTTGGCCCGTGCCGCCTCGACGAAGTCGCGCTTGCGCAGCGACAGCGTCTGGGCCCGCAGCACGCGCGCGCCCCACGCCCAGCCGGTGGCGCCGATGACGAGCGCCACCGTGAGGCCGCCCGCGGACGGCAGCTGCGCGGCGATCAGGATGATCAACGGCAGCTGCGGGATGACGAGGAACATGTTCGACAGCGCGGACAGCGACTCGTCGCCGACGCCGCCGACGAACCCGGCGGTCACGCCCACGAGCACGCCCACCACCGTGGCACTTACGCCGGCGACCAGGCCGACGACGAGCACGCCGCGGGTGCCGACGACGAGCTGCGACAGGATGTCGCGGCCCGTGTGGTCGGTCCCCAGCCAGTGCGCCGCCGACGGCGGGCTGAGCAGCGCGTCGCTCACCTGGTTCGGGTCGTACGGCGCGATCCACGGGCCGAACAGCGCGAGCAGCGTGAAGAAGCCGAGGATGACCAGGCCCGTGATCACCTTGCCGTTGCGCAGGAACATCAGCCGGTTGTTCATCGGTCCTCCGTCCGGGTGCGGGGGTCGAGCAGGGCGTAGGCGAGGTCGGCCACCATGTTCGCCACGAGGACGGACAGCGTGATGACCAGGAAGCAGCCCTGCATCAGCGGATAGTCGTGCGTGGAGACCGCCTGGTAGAGCGTGTAGCCGATGCCCTGGTAGGAGAAGACCATCTCCATGATCAGCGTGCCGCCGACGACGAAGCCGAGGGACAGCGCGAAGCTGGAGACCTGCGGCAGCACCGCGTTGCGGGCCGCGTAACCGAGCATCACCTGGCGCTCCGGCAGGCCCTTGGCGTGCGCGACGGTGACGTAGTCCTCCGAGGAGACCGTCACCATCATGTTGCGCATGCCGAGCACCCAGCCCGCCACCGACGACAGCACCACGGTGAGGGCCGGCAGGAAGCCGTAGTAGATAACCGAGCCGATGAACTCGCCCGTGAAGGCGGGCACCAGGCCGCGGTCGTAGCTGCCGCTGGACGGGAACCAGCCCAGGTTCACCGACAGGACGGCGATGGTGATCAGGCCGAGCCAGAAGTACGGCACCGCCTGGAAGAAGGTCGCCACGGGCAGCAGCCCGTCGGCCCACGTACCGCGGCGCCAGCCGAGGAAGGTGCCGATGAGCGAGCCGATGACGAACGCGATGATCGTCGCCACCCCGACGAGCCCGACCGTCCACGGGAGCGACTGGCTCACGATGTCCGCGACCGGCGTCGGAAAGTGCGTGAAGGACAGGCCCAGGTCGCCCCGGAACAGCAGACCCCAGTAGTCGACGTACTGCTGCCACAGGGTGGTGTCCTGGTCCAGCCCGAACAGCACACGCAGCGAGTGCTCGGCGTTGGAGTCGATGCGGCCCTGCATGCGGCCCAGCAGGGCAGTCACCGGGTCGCCCGGCAGCAGGCGCGGGATGAAGAAGTTGATGGTGATGGCGGCCCACGCGGTCAGCGCGTAGAACAGGACCCTGCGCAGCAGAAACCTCATGCGCCTGCCCCGTTCGTCGAGCCTGTCGAGACCCCCGCCGGCACCAACGGCCGGTCCTCCCGCTCGCTGTACCCCCAGCACGCCGCCGACCGGCCGGCCGACACCTCGATCAGCGCAGGCGTCTCGGCCCGGCACAGGTCGGTCGCGTACGGGCAGCGCGGCGCGAACCGGCACCCGGGCGGCGGATCCACGAGGCTCGGCGGCTCGCCGCCGGTCCCCTGGTCCCGCACGGCCGCCGCACCGGCGCCCGCGAGGTCGTCCGGATCGGGCGCGGAGGCCACGAGCAGCCGCGTGTACGGGTGCAAGGGCTCCTGGGTGACCGACTCGCTGTCCCCGGTCTCCATGACCTGCCCCGCGTAGAGCACGGTCGTCCGGTCGGCGAAGTAGCGCGCCGAGGCGATGTCGTGCGTGATGTACAGGACGGCGATCCCGAGCCGGTCGCGCAGGTCGGCCAGGAGGTTGAGGATGCCGAGCCGGATCGAGACGTCGAGCATCGAGACGGGCTCGTCCGCGAGCAGCACCTCCGGCTCGGCAGCGAGCGCCCGCGCGATGGCGATGCGCTGCCGCTGTCCGCCGGACAGCTCGTGCGGGTACTTGTCGACGTACCGCGCCGCGGGCGTGAGGTGCACGCGCTCCAGCAGCTCGGTCAGGGCGGCCTCCAGCTGCGCTCCCTGCAGCCTGCCCCGGTGCAGCCGCAGCGCCCGGGTGAGCGTGTAGCGCACGGGATGCACGGGGTTCAGGGACGCGAACGGGTCCTGGAAGATCATCTGCACGCGTCGCACGTACGCGCGGAACGCCCGCCGGCCCCGCACCTGGACCTCGGTGCCGTCGAGCAGGACCTGGCCGGCCGTGATCGGGATCAGGCCGGCCAGCAGCCGGGCGACGGTGGACTTGCCGGAGCCCGACTCCCCCACCACGGCCAGGACCTGGCCGCGGTGGAGCTCGAGGTCCACGCCGTCCACGGCGTGTATCGCCCGGGCGGGCGGACGGCCGGCGATGCGGCGTCCACCCGCCCGAAAGTGCTTGGTGAGGCCGTGCGCGGCCAGCACCGGTGTGCTGTGACTCATCAGCCGTCCGCAGGCTCGAGGTTCATCAGGATCTGGGCGGCCTGCACCCCGGTGGGTTGCGGCTGGTTGTAGGGGTCCTCCTCGGAGGGCCAGCCCACGTAGTTCTGCGTCGAGTACTGCGCGGTGGCCGGACGGGTCCAGATGGCGATGCCCGGCACCTCCTCGACGAACACCTTCTGGACGGTCTCCAGCGCGGCGGCACGGGCGGCCTCGTCGGGCGCGGCGGCGTAGTCGGCGAGCGCCTGGGTGGCGTCGTCGTTCTGGAAGCGGCCGAAGTTCCACGTCGCAGGCTCGCCGAGCTTCTTGTAGTGGGCGCCGTCCATGATGTCGGAGTACATGTCCCACGGGGTGGCGCCGCCGTCGGTCCAGTGCAGGGTGGCCTGGAAGTCGCCGCCGGGGATGACGTCGGCGAACCAGCCGTCCTGGTTGACGGGGTTGACCGTGGCGGTGGCGCCGAGCTCGGCTGCCGAGTTCTTGATGAGGTCGAGCGCGGTCAGGTAGTCGTTCCAGCCGGCCGGGTTCACCAGCTCGAACGTGACCTCCTCGCCGTCGGGGTCGACGAGCTTCTCGCCCTCCCACGTGTAGCCGGCGTCCTCGAGCAGGGCGCGGGCGCCCTCGACGTCGACGGCGTACTCCTGGCCGGCGTACTCGGGCGAGAGGAACTCCTCACCGGCGGGCAGGGGCAGGCCGGTGACGCTGGTCAGCGCGGGGTTCACGCCGGACGTCGCGACGTCGACGAGCTCCTGGCGGTCGATCACCATGTTCAGGGCCTGCCGGAAGGCCTTGTCGTCGAACGGCTTGGTCTCGTTGTTCAGGTAGAGGACGTCGATGCCGAGGCCGCCCGCGGCGTACTGGTTGTAGTGCTCGGGGTCCTGGGCGATGTAGACGTTCTCGAAGTCGGCGATGAACGTCCAGCCCCACTGCGCCTCGCCGGTGGTGAGCGCCGTGGTCAGGGCGTTGTTGTCGTTGTACGACGAGTAGCGGATCTCGGGCACGGCCGGCTCGCCGCCCCAGTAGTCGTCGCGGGCGACGACGGTGGCGGCCTGCGGCGTCCACGACTCGAGCGTGTACGGCCCGGTGCCGACCGGCTCCGGGTTGGTGTCGGTGGTCGGGTCCTCGACGTCGGCCCAGATGTGCTCGGGCACCATGACCAGGTCGTACAGCTTGGACTGGTTGACGAACTGCCCGGCCGTGAACGTCACCGTGACGGTGGTGCCGTCGGTCTCGATGGTGTCGTAGGGCAGGGCCGCGGCGTTGAGCGCGTCGAAGTCCTTGCGCAGCTGGATCGAGAAGGCGACGTCGTCCGCGGTGAACTCCTCGCCGTCCGACCAGGTGACGCCCTCGCGGGGCGTGATGACCGCCTCGGTGAAGTCCTCGTTCCAGACGACGCTGTCGGCGAGCCAGGGCAACGGCTCCTCCGAGGGGCGCGCCTGGTTACGCATCATCAGCGGCTCGTAGATGGTGAACGCGTAGCCGAGCGAGAGCGCCGACGAACCCGTGGCGAACGGGCTGTGGTTCTCCGTCTGGACGCCGTTCGGCATGCCGACGGTCAGGGTCTCGCCGCCTCCGCCGGCCGCGGCGTCGGTGCCTCCGCCGCCCCCGCCGCAGGCCGTGGCCAGCAGCGCGATGGCTGCCGCGGCTGCCGCCGCGGCGACGTGCTTGTGAATCCTCACGGTGTGCCTCCTTGCACTCCTCCCGCGTGTGCGGGACGGATGGTTATGTGGTCAGCTCGTTGGTCAGTCGCAGGTCCGCGACGGACCTGCCGGTACGCAGCCGGTAGACACCCGGCGGCGTCACCCAGTCCTTGGTCTGCGGGTCCCAGACCTGCAGCGCCCGGGCCGGGACGGGTACGCGGACGGTGGCGCTCCCCATGGCGGGGACGTCGGCGACCGCGAAGCCGCCGAGCCACCGCACGGGGCGGCTCGGGCCGCCGTCGGGCGCCTCGATGTACACCTGGACGACCTCGCGGCCCGCACGACGGCCGGTGTTCCGCACCGTCACGTACACGGTCAGGGTCGACGGGGAGCCGTGGGCCTCGCCCCGGGCGAGGACGGCGTCCTCGTAGTCCCAGGTGGTCCAGCCCAGGCCGTGCCCGAAGGGGGCGGCCGGAACGGGTGCGTCCGAGCCGGCAGAGCCGCCGTCGGCCGCGGCCCCAAGCCGGCGTTCCCAGGCCCGGTAGCCGATGTCGGTGCCCTCGGCGTAGTCGACGACCCCGTCGACCGGCCGCGCGTGCGGCACCGGGACGTCCTCGAAGCGCGCGGGAAGGGTCCACGGCAGGCGGCCGGACGGCTCGGTGACGCCGGTCAGCACGTCGGCGAGCGCGGTGCCCGCCTCCTGCCCCGGCAGCCAGCCCCACAGCACGGTCGGCACATCGGCGAGCCAGGGCAGCAGCACCGGCGCACCGGCGTTCACGACGACGACGGTGCGCGGGTTGGCCGCCACGACGCGGCGCACGAGCTCGTCCTGGTTGCCCGGCAGGTTCAGGTCGGGGCGGTCGTAACCCTCGGACTCGACCTCGGCTGTGGTGCCGACGACCACGACGGCGACGTCGGCAGCCGCGGCGGCCGTCACCGCCCAGGCCAGCTCGTCCGCCACCGAGGGACCGGGCAGCCGGTGCACCAGGGCGGCGCGCACGAAGTGCCCGTAGCCCACCGCGTGCACGACCTGGAGAGTCGCGTCGAGGACCGCGGACCCGCTCGCCGCGACGAGCTCCGCGATCGGGTGGTTGTGCCCCGAGGAGAGCACGATGCCCTCGTCCACGCGGATGTCGCCCTCGGCGACCCGGGCGCCGTCGATCGTCACCCGGTGCACACCGACCGTGCCGACGCCGAGCTCGTGCTCGCCCGCCTCGTCGAGGCGGACGAGCGCCCGCAGCCGGACGGCGTCCGCGTCGGGCCGGACGTCGTGGAGCCAGCCGGTCCACTCGCGGGCCGTGTACTCCTCGAGCGTGCTGCCGTCGGCGGCGAGGAGCTCGACGTGGAGCCCCGGCTCGCCGGTCGCCGGGTCGGTGCACCGGTCGACGTCGAGCTCCGGCGGGTTGTGCAGGGCGCGCGCGCCGGCGAGCAGCGTCACCTCGGAGCCCTGCGGCAGCGCGGCGCGCAGCTCGTCGGCCGGGTACGTGAGGCGGTCGGGGTGCACGAACGACGAGCCACCGCCCTGGAAGAACGGCTCGACGGCCGCGGGGCCGAGCAGCGCGACACGCAGCGGCCGGGCCGGGTCGTGGCCGAACGGCACCAGCCCGGCGTCGTCCTTGAGCACGACGACGGAGCGCGCGGCGAGCTCGCGCAGGAGCCGCTCGGCGGGGGGCTCGGCGGTGCTCGCGGCGGCATGGTCGATCGCGGCGTGGACACCGGCCGCGACCACGCCCGTGCGGTCGGCCGCACCGTCGTCGGGCAGCGTGAGGCGGCCGGTGCGGCGCGCGAGCCGCAGCAGGCGCAGCACCTTGTCGTCGAGCTCGGACTCCGCGACCTCGCCGGAGCGGACGGCGTCGAGCAGGCCGTCGCCCCAGGCGCCGTCAGGCCCGGGCATCTGCAGGTCCAGGCCGCCGCGCACCGCGGGCGCCACCGACTGGGTGGCGACCCAGTCGCTGACGAACAGGCCGTCGTAGCCCCACTCCTCCTTGAGGAGGTCGACCACGAGCGGGCGGTGCTCGAGGAGCCTGGCGGAGACGCCGCCGGTGTCGGCGCCGTTGTAGGCGCCCATCACCGACCACGGGCCGACGTCGCGCACGAGCCGCTCGAAGGGCGCCAGGTAGGCCTCGCGGAGCGTGCGCTCGTCGAGCCGAGCGAGGTAGCGCGTGCGCTCGGTCTCGGAGTCGTTGGCGACGTAGTGCTTGACGCACATCCCGACGCCCCGCTCCTGCGCGGCGCCCACGAGCGCCACCGCGATCTCGGCGGTCAGGTGCGGGTCCTCGGAGTAGCACTCGAAGTGCCTGCCGCCCACGGGCGTGCGCTGCAGGTTCACCTGCGGGGCGAGCACCACGTCGACACCGTGCCGCTTCGCCTCGGCGGCGAACAGGGCACCCGACCGGCGGGCCAGGTCCAGGTCCCAGGTGGCCGCGAGGGCGGACGGCGCGGGGAACATCGCCGAGGTCCCGCCGCCCGGGCCGCGCACGCCGACCGGACCGTCGGACATCACCACGGGCTCCAGCCCGAGGCGTGGCACCGCGGTGGTCGCCCACATGGAGGCGCCCACGACGAGCGACACCTTCTCCTCGGTGGACAGCTCGTCGAGGAGACGGAGCAGCTCGGGCTCCGGGGCGGTGGCCTGCGAGGTGGCGGCCTGCCTGTTGACGGCCTGCGTGGTGCTGGCCTGTCGGGTGATTGCCTGCGATGACAACGTGTGCTCCGTTCAGCGTCGGACGGCTGCCACGCATTCAACCACACTTACTTACTGGTTAGTAAGCCCGTTCACCCCGTATCGTATGGGCATGTCCGAAGCGACCGAGCAGGCTGCCCCGAAGACCAAGCGACCGACCCGCGCCCACCGGCGGGAGGAGATCCTCGCCGCGGCCACGCGGGTCTTCGGGTCCAAGGGCTATCACCAGGGCTCGCTGGTCGACGTCGCCGCGCAGGTCGGCATCACGCACGCAGGCGTGCTGCACCACTTCGGCAGCAAGGACAAGCTGCTGTGGGAGGTGCTCGAGTACCGCGACCGCGTGGACGTGCAGCACCTGGAGGGCAAGCACATCCCCGGCGGCATGGACCTGTTCCGGCACCTGGTCACCACCGCACGCCTGAACGCCGACCGGCGCGGCATCGTGCAGGCGTACGCGGTGCTCACCGGCGAGTCGGTGACCGACGGGCACCCGGCGTCGAGCTGGGTGGCCCACCGGTTCTCGGTGCTGCGCGGCGAGATCTCGCAGGCGGTGCTGACGATCGCGCAGGAGCGCGACGTCACGCTGCCCGACGGCGAGGCCGAGCGCGCGGCCAACTCCGTCATCGCCCTGATGGACGGCCTTCAGCTGCAGTGGCTGCTCGACCCGGACGCCGTCGACCTCGCGGAGTCCACCCGGTTCGCCATCGAGTCGATACTGACGGCGACGCTGGGCAGCCCGGTGGAGATCACGGTGGCGGTCACCGTGGAGGTCACGGACCCCGGGGCTACCACTCCGTCCTGAGCCGCCGGTGCTCCCGCTCGCTAGGCGGCACGTCCATCTTCTGCAGGGTGAACCCCATGATGTCGCTGAACACCGGAGCGGCGACGTCGCCACCGAAGATCGAGCTCTTCGGGCTCTTGAGGAAGACGGCGACGGTGTACCGGGGGTCGTCGGCAGGGGCGACGCCGATGAACGACGCCATGTAGGTCCAGCCGTTGCCCGCGGGCATCTGCGCGGTACCGGTCTTGCCCGCGATCCGGTAGCCGGGGATGTCGGCGTTGGTGCCGGTACCGCCGTCCTCGGTCACCGTCTCCATCATCCTGACGACCGTGTCGGCGGTCTCCTCGGAGATGACCCGCTTCCCCGGCTCGCGGTCGGCCGGCGTCACCGTGCCGTCCGGGCTCGTCGAGCCCTCGAACAGGGTGGGGGTCATCCGCACCCCGCCGTTCGCCACCGTCGAGAAGACGCTCGTGGCCTGCATGGCGTTCACGGAGAGACCCTGGCCGAACAGGACCGTGTACTGCGTGCGGCCGTCCCAGTCGGCCACGTCGTCGGGCGGCATGAAGCCCACCGACTCGCCGGGCAGCTGCAGGCCCGTCGGCTGGCCGAAGCCGAACTTCTCCAGGTACTCCTGCCGCTCCTGCAGGGGGATCTTCTCGCCCGCCTGGACGGTCCCGGTGTTCGACGACTGCGCCAGGATCCCGGTCAGCGTGAGCCGCTGCACCGGGTGGTCGTGCGAGTCGTGGAAGGTCTGGCCGTTCGGCGCCGTGTACGTGTCCGGCACCGAGAACCGGCTCTCCGGGGTCCAGTGGCCGCCCTCCAGCGCCGCTGCCGTGGTGATCACCTTGCCCGTCGAACCCGGGTCGAAGACGTCCTTGACCACGCGCGAACCGTCCGCCACCGCGTCGGTCGAGCGGTCGTTCGGGTCCACCGAGTCCGAGTCGGCGAGCGCCAGGATCTCGCCGGTACGGACGTCCTGCACGATGGCCATGCCGTACGCGGCGCCGGTCTTCCGCTTGGCCTCGTCGAGCGCGTCCTGGGCCTTCCACTGGATGTCGTGCACCAGCGTGAGCCTGACGTCGCTGCCCGGCACCGCCGGCACCGACTCCTGCCCCGCCGCCGGGATCCGCAGCCCGTCGAGGCTGCGCTCGTAGGTGTCGGTGCCCGCGGTGCCGGCCAGCAGGTCGTCGTAGGCCATCTCGATGCCGCCCTGGCCGGTCTGCTCGCCGTTCACGAACCCGACCAGCGAGCCCGCGACCGTGCCCGCCGGATACGTGCGCCGCGAGGTGAGGTCGGTCCGGACGTACGCGCGGATCTCCAGCGCGGAGATGGCGCGCTGCACCTCTGGGACCACGTTCTTGGCGAGCACCTTGTAGCGGGACTTGCCGACGAGCTGGGCCGCCAGCTCGTTCTTGGGTATGTCGAGGATCGGCGAGAGCAGGTGCGCGATGCCGAGCGCGCCGTCCTCCACGCCGCGCGCCGCGCCGCGGAAGTCCTTGATCGCCACCGGGTCGCCGACCACCGTGTACCGGTCCACCGACGTCGCGAGCAGCTCGCCGTCGGCGTCCGTGATGTCACCGCGGTGTGCCGGCGTGACAGCGGTCGCCGTACGGGCCGCCTGCGCCTTCTCGGCGAGGCTCGGACCCTCGATGAGCTGCACGTGGACGAGCCGCACCAGGAAGATCAGCACCACGAGCGCCGCGATGCCGACCAGCCAGCGCTGCCGCGCCTCCGGCCGGCCCGGCCGGGGCGGCAGCGGGCGGGCCACCCGGGAGCGGGCGGGCGACTGGGCGGGGCGTGTCGGGGCCGCGCTGCTGCCGGGTCCTGCGGGCGCCTGAAATCCCAGCCGGGTGCTCGTCGCACGGGGCTGGGACTTCTTGGGCTGGGCCTTGGGCTGAGGCTTCTTCGGTTGGGCCTTGGGCTGGGCCTTCCCGGGCTGCGCCTTCGGCTGAGGCTTCTTGGCCTGAGGCTTCTTGGCCTGAGGCTTCTTGGCCTGGGGCTTCGGCTGAGCCCGCTTGGGCTGAGGCGTACCGGACTGCGGCTTGCGGGGCTGGGCAGAACGAGCCTGGGCACCGCGCGGCTGCGTGGAACGCGGGCCGGCAGCGCGCCCCGTCGGGGTGCGCTGCCGGCCCGGGTCCGACGTCGGGCGGGTCACTGACCCGTTCCCTTCACCACCTTGCCAGTCTCGATACTGACCATCGTCGGGTTCTCCGCCGGGATCATGCCGAGGCTGCGGGCCTTGTCGTCCAGGTTCGTCTCGGCGGCGCTCAGGTCCTCCTGGAGGCCCTGCACGTCCTGAGCGGTCTGCGCGACCTCACCCTGCAGCTTGGACATCTCGTAGGAGCCACGCGCGAGCGTGGTGTTCAGGACCAGCACCGCCACGAGCGAGCCGATCATCAGGGTCGCGCACAGCACGAGGAACGGCACGCGGCTCTTCGCGTGCAGCGGCGCGCGGACGGCGTCGAGGCGGCGGCCGCGCTGGCCGGCACCTCCCGAGATCGCGGTCAGGGGCGCTCTGCGGGTACGGGGCAGCTCGGCGGGACGAGCGGCGCGGGCCGTCGCAGCGGTCGTGGCACTCATCGGCGGTCCTCCTTCGCGGTGTGGTGCTGGGTGTTGCGGTTGAGCAGGTGGTCAGGCGTGGGGCGCAGACGCCGGGCGGCGCGGAGCCGGACCGAGGCGGAACGCGGGTTGCGCTCCAGCTCCTCGGCGTCGGCTTCCTCCGCGCCCCGGGTGAGCGCCTCGAGGTAGGGCCGGTGCGTCTCCGGCTCCACGGGCAGTCCCGAGGGGGCGGACGACGTCGTGCCCTGCGCGATGGCACGCTTGACGATCCGGTCCTCCAGGGACTGGTACGACTCCACGACGATCCGGCCGTCCACGGCGAGCGCCTCGATCGCGGCGGGCACGGCGCGCTCGAGCACCTCGAGCTCACCGTTCACCTCGATCCGAAGTGCCTGGAACGTGCGCTTGGCCGGGTGTCCGCCGGTCTTGCGCGTGGCCGCGGGGATGCTGGCCCGCAGCAGGTCGACGAGCTCGCCGCTGCGGTCCCACGGCCGCTCCGCCCGGAGCCTGACGATGCCCTTCGCGATCCGGCTCGCGAAGCGCTCCTCGCCGTACTCCCGCAGGATCCGCGCGAGGTCGCGCTCGTCGTACGTGTTGAGCACGTCGGCCGCCGTCAGCCCCTGGGTGGAGTCCATACGCATGTCGAGCGGCGCGTCCTGCGCGTACGCGAAGCCCCGCTCGGCCTCGTCGAGCTGCAGCGAGGACACCCCGAGGTCCATGAGCACACCCTGCACGGAGCCGCCGGCGTGCTCGGCGACGACCTCGCCGATCTCGTCGTAGACCGCGTGCACGGGCGTGAACCGGTCGCCGAACCGGGCCAGCCGCGCACCCGCGAGGGCGAGCGCCTGAGGGTCCCGGTCGATGCCGATCACGCGGGCCGTCGGGATCTGGTCGAGGACCGCCTCGGTGTGGCCGCCCATGCCGAGCGTGCAGTCCACGAGCACCGAGCCGGGCGCGGCGAGCGCCGGCGCGAGCAGGTCGACGCACCGCTGGAGCAGCACCGGGAGGTGGCGGTCGGCGGCGTCGCTGTTGGTACCTGGACGGTTGTCGGTCGCGTTCATCGGTGGCTCCTTTCCTGCGTCGTGCCCTGCTGTCCTGCTTGATGTCCTGCTTGGGGTCCTGCTTGGCGTGCTGCTGAACCTGCAGGAGCCGGCCGTCCGGTCAGGTCTCCCTCCGCACGGTTCCGGCGGCGGGGAAGTGCGCCGGATCCAGCGGGAGGAGGCCTGGCCGTACGGCCGCCTGCCTCGCCCTGCCCTAGAAGCTGTCTAGAAGCTCAGCCCGGGGAAGATCTCCTCGGCCTGATCGATGTAGTCGGGTTCGGTCTGCTCCTGATATGTCGACCAGGCCTGCGCGTCCCACACCTCCACGCGGCTCCCGACCCCGATCACGACCACTTCGCGATCCAGGCCGGCGTACTCGCGCAGGTGTGACGGGATGGAGACCCGGCCCTGCTTGTCCGGTACTTCGTCGCTAGCTCCCGCGAGGAAGTTTCGCGTGTAGTCCCGTGCAGCCTTGCTCGTCACCGGCGCCTGCCGGATCTGGGTGTAGATCTGCTGGAACTCGTCCATCGGGAGAAGGAAGAGGCACCGCTCCTGCCCTTTGGTCATCACCAGACCGCTGGACAGACGCCCCCGGAACTTCGCGGGAAGGATCAACCGGCCCTTCTCGTCCAGCTTCGGGGTGTACGTACCGAGGAGCAGACCCAGACCCGCGAAATTTTCTGCCATCGCAGCCATGGGCCAGCACCTCCTCTCGCTCCCGCACACTCCACGCTACTCCACTTTCCACCACACCACTCGGAAAAACGATGGGGAGAACTACCCACAGACCCTCAATGCGCAGGTCAAAGAGGTAAAGAGTGGGTGGAGTAAATTCGCGCCGGGCGCGGCGTGGAATGTCGGAGTAGTTGGCACCGAGCCGCGCTCCCGCGCCAGTCCACAGCCCTGGCAGGGGGCGGATCCCGCCGGGCAAACCACCTTCTGGGACCTGTGAAGACTGCGTGACGCAGACAACTCAGTGCTTTACATCTCTACTACGCTGGACCAGCCGGGCAGCGTGAGCCGCTCCGGCTCCGAATCGGCGTGGCTTCGCGCCGAAAACCCCGGCCGGTAGCTCGGCCCTGATGGAGGTCTCCACCTGTGCACACGGAACCCGCCGCGCCCGGCCTCGCGGAAACTCACTACAGCGGCGGGGCCGCCCCGCAGGCGGCGCCCGGGTCGGGTGCGCTCGACGAGCTGGTGGAAACCATGGCTCGCGTCCGCGGAGCCGTGGAGTCGGTGGTCACCGGCCGGCCGGGACTGGCCGACATCACCCTCGCCGTCCTGCTGGCCGAGGGCCACCTGCTGGTCGAGGACGTGCCCGGTGTCGGCAAGACGACGCTCGCCAAGGCGATCGCCCGCAGCATCGACTGCCACGTCGGCCGTATCCAGTTCACGCCGGACCTGCTGCCGAGCGACCTCACCGGCGTCAACATCTTCCGCACCGGGAGCCACGAGTTCGAGTTCCGGCCCGGCCCGGTGTTCAGCAACATCGTGATCGGCGACGAGATCAACCGCGCCTCCCCCAAGACGCAGTCCGCGCTGCTGGAGTGCATGGAGGAGGGCCAGACCACCGTCGACGGCACCACGCACCAGCTGCCGCGGCCGTTCCTCGTCGTCGCCACGCAGAACCCCGTGGAGATGGAGGGCACCTACCCGCTGCCCGAGGCGCAGCGGGACCGCTTCATGGCGCGCATCACCGTCGGCTACCCCGACGTCGACGCCGAGATCCTCATGCTCGACAGGCAGGAGACCAGCACCCCGCTGGCCCACCTCCAGCCCGTGACGGACGGGCGCTCGATGCTGCGGTTCTCCCAGCTCGCGCGGTCCCTGTACGCGTCGCCGTCGGTCAAGCGGTACGTGGTGGGCCTGGTCGGGGCCACACGTGAGCACGCGGGCCTGCGCCTCGGCGCGTCGCCGCGCGCCTCGCTCCAGCTCCTGCGCGCCGCCAAGGCGATCGCCGCGATGGCGGGCCGCGACCACGTACTGCCGGACGACGTCCAGCGGCTCGCCCGGCCGGTCCTGGCGCACCGCCTCATCCTCACCACCGAGGCCCGCCTCAGCGGTGTGACCCCCGAGACGCTCGTGGACGAGATAGTGCAGCGCACGCCGGTGCCCGCCCTCGGCCCCGCCGACCGGCGCAAGTTCTGAGCGGCCAGGGCGACAAGCACATGACGTGGCGTGACACGCTCGTCCGGATCAGCAGGGTCAGGCTGACCCCGCGAGGCATCGGAGCGGCCTGCCTGGGTGGTGCGATGGTGCCCCTCGGCCTGGTGCTCACCCTGCCCGACCTGGTCGGGCTGGGCGCGGCCGCGCTGCTCGCCGTCGCGGTGGCCTGGGTGGCCATCGGGACCCAGCGGCTCGAGTCCGGGCGCGGTGCCCTGCACGTGACCCGTGCCGTGACCCCGAACCCGGTGGTCCGCGACCGGACCGCGGAGGTAAGCCTGCTCGTCTCCGCGCACCACGCCAGCGGCGCCGCGTACGAACGGCTGTCCCGGCTGCGGCTGTCCGAGCAGGCGGCGCACGAGCTCGCCGGCCACCAGGGCATCCGGGCCCGGGTGTCGGCCCGCGCCGACCGGATCGCCGTGCACTACTCGCTGACCCCGACGCGGCGCGGGCGCTGGTCGCTCGGCCCGCTGCTGACCACCCGGACCGATGTCTTCGGCCTGGTCCGCGCCACCCAGCCGCTGGGCGCCGCGACGCACGTGCCGGTGTGGCCGCGCACCGTGGAGCTCGCCGTCCGCACGCGTTCGGTGGGCGACGTCGACCACTCGGCCACGGGCGCGCGCCTGCAGTCGACCGACGACTCGGTGCTGCGCGAGTACGTGGCGGGCGACGACCCGCGCCGGGTCCACTGGGCGAGCGCCGCGCGCCGCGGCCAGCTCATGGTCCGCGCCGACGAGAGCGCCGGCGTACGCCCGGTGACCGTCCTGCTCGACCGCTCGCTGCTGCCCCACTGGCAGGAGGCAGGGAGCCCGCGCCGTCCCGCGGCCGTGGACGACGGCGAGTGGGCGGTGGAGCTCGCCGCCTCGATCGCCACGTCGTTCCTCGACGCCGGGCACCCGACCCGCCTGCTGACCACCACCGTCGCCCCCAGCCTGGAGGGCGAGCGGTTCGCGACGACCCGGGCGAGCCGGTCGGCGCTGCTCGACGCCTGCGTGGACATCCGCGGGCACCGCGGGTCCGCCGAGGGCAATCACGCGACCAGCACGACCGCGCGTGCGCTCCGGCTCGCCAGGACACCCGGCGAGATCGTCATCGCCGTGCTCGGCCCGCACGACCCCGACGCCCGCCACAAGCTCGCCGCCCTGGGCGCCGAGGGCACGTGCTGGGCGATCCTGGTGACCCCCCGAGGAGCCGGGTTCCAGCACGAGATGGACGAGACCGCGGCCGAGCTGAGCGCGTCCGGCTGGCAGGTCAGCACGTCAGAGGCCCGGACCGACCCGGAACGCGCCTGGGCCCTGCTCGCGGAGCGTGCACGATGATCCCCGCACACCGCGGACCGCTGGTCCGCACGGTCGCCTCGGGCGTCCTGGTCGCCATCGCCGTCATCGCGTCGATGCACGCGCTCACCCTCGTGATCGACCCCGGGCCGTGGCTCACGGCCGGCACCACCGGCGTCGTCCTCGTGTCCGCCACCAGCTGCCTGGTGCGCTACCTCCTGCTCCGGGCCGCCGTCGACCGGGCCGCGGCACGCCGCGCCGCGGGCCAGGGCCTGAGTGCCGACCGGGCCGCCGACCGCGCGTCGGGCAACGCCTCGTTCATCGCGACGGCGGCCGGCGTGCTGGTCGCCTGCTGGTACGTGCTGGCCCGGTACGGCGGCCCCGGCCAGCGCTTCGAGCCGTTCGTCGGACCGGACTCCCTCGACCAGGTCATCGAGCGGTTCCGGCAGGCCACCGAGACCATGAGCACGCAGGTGGCTCCGGTCGGCCCGGGTGAGGCCATCAGCATGGTCGCCGTGGGTGGCACGCTGCTGGTGCTGCTCGTGGTGGACTCGCTCGCCGGTGCCCGCATGCCCGGCTTCGCCGGCGTGCCCCTGCTGCTCCTGTGGACCCCGCCCCTCACCCTGATCGGCGAGGTGCAGTGGCAGGTCTTCCTCATCAGCGTCACCGCGATGCTCCTGCTGCTCACGGTCGACCCGGTGGGCGTGACCCCCGGCCGGCACAGCGAGTCCGACTCCGCGGCGGTCCGCCGTGCCCAGCGGTTCCGCTCGTGGATCACCGCGGTCACGGCCGCGGCGGTCGCGGCGGCGTCGCTCGGCGTCGCCACGGGCATGGCAGCGCTGCCCGCGCTGGCCGGGACGTGGAGCCAGCTCATCTCCACGCCGTCCGACACGGTGGAGCTCTCGTCGGAGCTGGACATGCGCCAGCCCCTGAGTGCTCGCTCCACGAGCACCGTGCTCACGTACACGCTCGCGGGCGACGAACCGGCCGGCCCCCTGCGGGTCATGACCCTCACGGCCTTCGACGGCGTCCAGACCCACCGCTCGGTGTCCGAGGGTGGCCTTGCCGAGTTCGACTCGTCCACCGTCCTGGCGCCCGACGGCGAGGGAGGGGCCGGCGAACGTCGCCGGATGGACATCCAGATCGGGCAGCTCACCGGCGCAGAGCTGCCGCTGCCGCTCGAGCCCCGCACCGTCGACGTCAGCGGCGACTGGGCCTACGACGCGCTCCGGGACGAGGTACGCGGTCCCGGCGGCGCCGAGCCCGGCGCCCCGTACAGCGTCGAGATCATCGACCGGCAGCTCACGCCGGAGGTGCTGCGCGCCGCGCCGACGTCCGGCGACCCACGGTCTGCCGGCTACACCGAGGTGCCCGAGACCGAGCACCAGGCCGAGATCGCCGCGTACGCCGAAGACGTCGCCGGGGACGCACCTACCCGGTTCGACGCGGCGGTGGCGCTGCAGAACCACCTGCGGTCGGGCGCCGGGTTCGTGTACGACCCGGACGCCGACTACCGGGGCTCGTCCGACACCGTCTGGGACTTCCTGCAGGACAAGGAGGGGTACTGCACGCAGTACGCCCTGTCCATGATGGTGATGGCGCGCAGCCTGGACATCCCCGCGCGGATCGGCATCGGCTGGCTGCCCGGCCGGCCCGACGGGAACAACGGCTACCGGGTCACCGGCCAGGACTCGCACGCCTGGCCCGAGATCTACTTCCCGACGGTCGGGTGGGTCCGGTTCGAGCCGACTCCCCAGGTCCAGACGGGCCCGCTGCCCGCGTACGCCAACCCGGGTGTCGGCAGTGCCCCCAGCGCCTCACCCACGGCCCCGCGGGCCAACGAGGTGCCGACGCAGCAGCCGACCCGGGACACGAAGCAGACCGACCCGGCTGCCACGCCGGGCGGGTCGTCCGGCAACGACGTCTCCGACCAGACGCTTCCCGGCTGGGCCTGGGTCGTCGCGGTGATCATCGCGCTCGGCGTGCTCGGCGGTGCCGCATGGCTGCTGCTGCGCCGGCGGGCCGAGGTGGAGGTGCTCGACCCCGAACGCGCCTGGTCGCGTGTCCTTGCGCTGCTCGCGGAGCAGGACGTGCGGCTCGGCCCGTCGGTCACCCTGCGCAGGGCTCCGGCCTTCATCGCGGACGAGGTGCGCACCCGGACCGGCACACCCCTGCCCGACGACGTCGCGGAGCGGCTCACCGCGCTGGCCGACGCCGCGGAGGAGGAGCGTTACGCCCGCACGTCGACGCCGCCCACCCCGGAGGAGCTCGAGGAGCTGACCACCGCGATCACGACGGACCTGACCCACGCCCTGACCACCAAGCCCTGACCGTTGGCGGGTATGACAGGAGCCGGGCCCCGCGGGGCCCGGCTCCTGTTCATGTGGCCGTGTCAGGCACGTAGCGCTGTGCCTGACACGCACATGGGTCGGTGGTCCGGTACCGGACCACCGACGTTTGTCGGTCGGCTAGCGACCACCCTCGTTGCGCCGGTTCTCCCAGCGCTCTTCAAGCCGGGCCAGGAAGCCGCCTGAGCTGCCACCGCCCTGCCGCCTACGGGGCTTGCGCGCTCCCCCGTGCGGCGGCTGGACCGTGCCGTCGTCAGCAACGACGCCGACCGGACCGTCCTGCTGCTTCTTGCGCGGTCCGAGGAACGCGAAGACCACGCCCGCGAACATCAGCACGAAGCCGATGGCGCCGAGCCAGGTCTGTGACGTCGCCGCACCTACGACAAGAAGAAGCAGGCCGACGACAACGCCGACCCCGGACAGCACATAGCGAAGAGCGTTACCCCGACCTGTGGACTGAAGCGTATTTGCAAGCCGCGGGTCGTCTGACGTCAGAGCACGCTCCATCTGCTCCAGCACCCGCTGCTCGTACTCGGACAGAGGCATCGAGACCCCCGGATCTCGCAAAGGAACAGTGTCCCTTCCAGGATAGGACGACCCGGCCGTCGTTGGTAGTCGACATCCCGGGCATACCAGCGACTATAGGGGCAGATCAGTATCGATGCGCGCCGTTCTTGTGATGTACACCCAGGTCGATCGCTGTTTTCCCAAACTTTTCGCGCACAGCGTCGAGCGCAAGTTCAGCCTCTCGCTGGGCTCCGGAGCGCGGATCGACCGCTTCCTCGAGCGTCGGCTGCTGCGTGGAACCATCTCTTTGCTGGAGATTTTCACCCCGTACACCGACCAGCCGGACCGGCAGCCCGCCCAGATCGACCCCCGCGACGAGCTCCCGAGCGACCAGGTAGATGTCCCGCGCGACGTCGGTGGGCCCCTCCAGCGTTCGCGATCGGGTGAACGTGGCGAAGTCGCTGGACCGGACCTTCACGGACACCGTGCGCGCCATGACGCCCTGGTGGCGCATACGGGCGGCGACCCGGTCGGACAGCTCGAGCACCCGCCGGCTGACCGCCACGGTGTCGTCCTGGTCCGTGCCGAAGGTGGTCTCGGCCCCGATGCTGTGCTCCCGGTGCTCCGGCACGACGGGACGGGGGTCGCGACCCCACGAGAGGTCGTGCAGGTGCGCGCCACTCACCCGCCCGACGGCGGTCTGCAGGCTCGCCAGGTCCGTGTGCGCCAGCTCCTCGACCGTGGTGATGCCCCACGCGGCGAGGGCCTTCTCGGTCTTCTCGCCGACACCCCAGAGGGCGCCGACCGGCAGCGTGTGCAGGAAGTCCACCGTGGCCTCGACGGGTACGAGCATCAGCCCGTCGGGCTTGGAGTGCGTCGAGGCCAGCTTCGCCACGAACTTGTTCCGGGCGATGCCCACCGACGCCGTCAGGCCGTGCTCGGCCTGGATACGACGGCGCAGCGCGGCCCCGATCACCGTGGGCGGGCCGAGCCGCCGCCGGGCACCGCTCACGTCGAGGAACGCCTCGTCCACGCTGATCTGCTCGACGAGCGGTGTGACCTCCTGGAGCATGCCCATGACCGACCGGGACACGTCGTGGTACAGGGTGTGGTCAGGCTTGATCACGGTGGCCTGCGGACACAGCAGACGGGCCCGCGTCATCGGCATCGCGGACCGCACACCGTACGCGCGGGCCTCGTACGTCGCCGCCAGCACGACCCCGCGGTCCTGGCCACCGACGATCACCGGCAGCCCGCGCAGCTCGGGCCGGCGAGCCAGCTCGCAGGACGCGAAGAACGCGTCCATGTCCAGGTGCAGCACCGAGCAGCCGGACTCGTCCGATCCCCAGTTGCGTCTCGCCGCCGCTGACCGCGGCCCCTTGCTCACGAACGTGCTCCGTTCTTGCTGTTGCTCGGTGCTTGCTCAGCGCTCCGAGAATCGCTCCGAGTATCGACCAGGCGGGACACACCCGCCCGGCCGCGTACGCGCCTGCTACGACGCCTCGGGCACCAGGGTCAGGCGCTGCGCGGAGAACCCGGCCTGCGGGTCCACGAGCATCGCCACCTCGTCCCGGAAGTCCTCGGCGCACGCGAGCAGCTCGTCGGCCCGGGCGGGCTCCACCTGCTCCGGGCGGCCCGCGTCGACGGCAGCCCGCAGGGACGCCCCCGCCGCGAAGTAGCCGGACCAGGCCGCCAGCTCCGGCTCGGCGTGCGCCAGCATGTCCCACACCGTCCGCGCACCGGAACGCGCCGACGGTCGCCCACGGAGCGCCACAACGGCGGCCGCCGAACGGATCGCCGCGAGGTGCGCGTGGACGAACCGGTCCCCCGGGTCTGCCGAACGCGCAGCCTCGGCCAGCTCCGCGTCCGCCTTGCGCAGCAGGGCGCTGACGCCTGGCGGGACCGGCACGAGCATCCGCGCGGACACGACGTCCCGCGCGCTCTGAGAGTGCATGGTGCCCATCTCGAACCTCCGATCGAACCCCTTGTGCGACACTATCGAACATACGTTCTATTCTGTCAAGCGAGCCGCCGACCCGGGAGAGACTGTCCCCATGGCCCGCCGCTCCGCCCGACGCAGCCCATCCTCCTCCGCACCACTGACACTCACCGCAGAGCTGCCCGTCGGCCCCGTGCCGATCAGCACCGGCACCGCAGAGGTGGTTCGCGACCCCGACTTCCCGCAGCGCGTGACGCTGCACGTCAACGGCGTGCCGAGCTCCAGCCTCGACCTGTCGGACCCGGGATTCCTCGACTTCGAGTACATGCAGCAGATGGCCGCCTTCGTCGCCCTGCTGCCGCCGGGACCGCTCAAGGTGCTGCACCTCGGTGCCGCCGGCAGCGCGTTCGCCAGGCACGTGGAGCACGAACGGCCGGGCTCACGCCAGCTCGGCGTGGACCTCGACGCGCGGCTTCTCGAGCTCGTCCGCGAGTGGTTCGCCCTGCCGCGCTCACCCCTGCTGCGGCTGCGCGCCGACGACGCCGGGCGGGCACTCGCGTCCGCCCGCGACGAGTCCTACGACGTCGTGGTCCGCGACGTCTTCGCCGGGGACCGCACGCCCGCCCACCTCGTGGGCACCGGGTTCGCCGCCGAGGCGCACCGCGTGCTCCGCCCGGGCGGCGTCCTGCTGGTCAACTGCGCCGACAAGCCGCCCCTGACCACCGCCCGCCGCGAGGTCGCGAGCCTCGCCCAGGCCTTCGGGCCGGACGCCGCCTCCTCGGGCCGGCTCGCCGCCGTCGCCGAGCCCGCGATCCTCAAGGGCCGCCGCTACGGCAACCTGGTCCTCGCCGCCGTCCGGGAGCTGCCGAAGGACCCTCCGGCGGCCCGCCACGACCCCGCCCGCCACGGCGAAGAGCCGCACAACGTGCCTCAGGGGGCCGCAGAGGCCCGCACAGCGCATGACGGCGACATCGTGCGCCCCGACCTGCGTGAGGCCCGTCTGGGGCGCGCCCTGCGCACGCTCGCGGTGCCGGCCACCCTGCTCGTGGGCGACGACGCCACCGCGTTCGCCGGGACGGCGGCACCGCTGGAGACCGCCGCGCCCTGACCCGGTCGCCCGACGGAAGCGAACCCCCGCCCAGGACGCGAAAAGGCCGCCACCCCGAGGGGTGGCGGCCTTTCACAGATACCTCAGAGCGGGACTACTGCTTCCGCCTGCGGACCCTTGGGACCCTGGGTGATCTCGAACTCGACCCGCTGGGCCTCCTCGAGAGACCGGTACCCGTTGGACTGGATCGCGGAGTAGTGGACGAAGACGTCGGCGCCGCCGCCGTCCTGGGCGATGAACCCAAAACCCTTTTCCGCGTTGAACCACTTCACAGAACCCTGCGCCATGCTGTCCTTCGACCTTCCGTCCGGGAACCGACGGCGGGCCCGATGCCCACCCCCGTGCCGCAATGCTTTCCCCGCTTGCTCACGACACGGCGGACGTGGCGTTGGTACGTCACTGCAACGTGCGCCAGTGTGGCACGTACCACTCAAATGTGCCACGGAACAGGCACATTTCTGCCGCAGCTATGACACACCGGGCTCCTTTTTGCCTGTTCGAACGGAGCCGGTGTGCGCCTCAGCCTCCGACTCAGGCGTCCGCTGTGCGGCTCAGACCTGCGGTTCCGCGGGGGCGCGCGACCTCTTGCTCGGTGCGCGCCCCCCGCGGGATTCCCGGATCAGTCGCCGTTCTGCTGTGCGAGGAACCGCTCGAACTCCGCGCCGAGCTCCTCCGCGCTGGGGATCGGGGTGGTCTCCGCGAGGAGGCTCGGGCGACCCACGGAACGGGCGAAGGCGTCGTACTGCTCCTCCAGCGCCTTGACCACGGCCGCGATCTCGGCCGAGTCGGCAACCTGCTTCTCCACCTCGATCTTCGCGTCGGTGGCTGCCTCTTCCAGCTTGGGGATCGCCAGGTCGAGCCCGGTGGCCCGCTCCGTGTGGTGCAGCGCCACCACGGTCGCCGGCGGGTACTGCGCCTGGGAGAGGTAGTGCGGCACGTGGACCGTGAAGCCCATCGCGTCGTGCCCCGCCTCGCCGAGCCGGTACTCCAGCAGCGCGGCCAGCGAGCCCGGCACCTTCACGCTGCCGAACCACGACGTGTAGTCGTCGACGAGGGCCGGCCGCGTCGCGTGGGCGGTCAGGGACAGCGGGCGCGTGTGGGGCAGGCCCATGGGGATGCCCTGGATACCGACGACGAGGCTGACCCCGAAGCGCTCGACCAGCTGGATCACGCCGGCCACCACGCGTTCCCACTGCAGGTCCGGCTCGGCGCCGTGCATCAGCAGGAAGCCGGTGCCCTCGGCGTCGGTCACGTGGTCGATCGCGAGGTAGGGCGCCTGGTAGTCCGACCAGCGGTCGGAGTCGAAGGTCATGGTGGCCCGCTTGGAGCGGTAGTCGAGCAGCTGGTCGACGTCGAACGTCACCAGGCGCTCGACGCGGAACTCGTCGACGAGGTGCTCGACGGCGAGGTCGCCCGCGCTGCCCGCGTCCACGAACCCGCGGACCGCGTGCAGCAGAACAGGTCCGTCGGTGCTTCCGGGCACGCTGCGACCCAGCGTGCGCTCGACCGCTGCTTCGTCGACGTCGTAGATGCCCTGGGGGTCAAGCACGTGCGCTCCCTCGCTCGTCGGGGTGGTTCGGCGATCACCCGATATGACCGGGTGCTCTGCTGAGGTCCAACGCCGCGACGGCCCTGTGTCTTCCCGTTACGCCCTCAGCGTCGCGGGAACCCTACCGAGTCCCGGAACCCCACCGAGCGCAGGGCCCCTACCGACCGGGCAGACGCACCACGGAGACGAAGAACTCGTCGATCTGGCGGACCACGTCGATGAAGCGGTCGAAGTCGACGGGCTTGGTGACGTACGCGTTGGCGTGCAGCGAGTACGACCCGACGACGTCCTCCTGCGCGTCGGACGTGGTCAGGACCACCACCGGGATGTGCCGCAGCATGGGGTCGCCCTTCGCGACCGCGAGTACCTCCATGCCGTCCATCTTCGGCAGGTTGAGGTCCAGCAGCACCAGGTCCGGGGTCGGGGCCTTGGCGTACGGCCCCTGCTTGCGCAGGAACTCGAGCGCGCTGACGCCGTCACCGACCACCGAGACGTTGTTGGGCACACGGTGGTCCTCGAACGCCTCCCGGGTCATCAGGACGTCGCCCGGGTCGTCCTCCACCAGGAGGATCTCCATCACCTTGTGACCGCTCACGCCCGTACCTGTCCCCTGGATTCGGCAACAACGGGACCCGTCGTCGCGACCCGCCGTCGGCCCTGGTCAGGCCGCCTCATCCGAGCGTAGTCGACTGCGCACGTTCGGTCGAAAGGCGCCCTCCGCCGGGCTGCCCCTGCCGCCTGGCCAGGGTGAACCGCACGATGGTGCCGCCGCCGGCCGCCGGCTCGATCCAGATACGGCCCTTGTGGTACTCGACTATGCGTTTCACCAGGGAGAGGCCGATGCCGGTGCCCGCGTACTCGTCACGCGGGTGCAGCCGCTGGAAGATGATGAAGACCCGTTCCGCGTACTGGGCGTCGATGCCGATGCCGTTGTCGACCACGGAGATCTCCCAGTGGGCGCGCATGCTCCGGACCTCGATGCGCACCTTGGGCGCCCGTTCGGGGTCGCGGAACTTCAGCGAGTTGCCCACCAGGTTCACGAACAGCTGCTGCAGCAGCGCACGCTCACCGTGCACGACGGGCATCGGGTCGTGGACGATCTCGGCCTGCGTCTCCACCACCCGCTCGGACAGCTCGGACAGCGCGCCGGCGAGCACCGCCTCGAGCTCCACGTCCTCGCGCGGCACCCCGGTCCGGCCCACCCGCGAGAAGCTCAGCAGGTCCTGGATGAGGCGCTGCATGCGCTTGGCGCCGTCCACCGCGAACTCGATGTACTGGTCGGCGCGGTCGTCGAGCGAGCCGCCGTACCGCTTCTGCAGGAGCTGGGTGAAGCTCGCGACCTTGCGCAGGGGCTCCTGGAGGTCGTGCGAGGCCACGTAGGCGAACTGCTCGAGGTCGCGGTTGGACCGCTCGAGCTCGCGCGCCTGCTCGCTGAGCAGGCCGTGCGCGTTCTCGACCTCCTGGTGCGACAGCCGGATCTCCTCCACCTGGTGCACCAGCTCGCGCCGCATCGTCTCCACGTGCATGGCGAGCAGGGCGACCTCCCCCGCACCCACCGGACGGATCTCGCGGCCGAGCACGCCGCTGCTGACCACCCGCACGCCGGCGGTGAGCGTGGTGAGCGGGCGGATGACCCAGGTCTCAAGGGCCAGCCACATCATCGTGCCCATGAGCACCACGACGAGCACCAGGGCCACCACCGCGCCCAGCAGCAGCTGCTCCCAGACGGCCCGGGTCTCCATGATCTCGTCGCGCTGCGCGCCCAGCTCGGCCAGGTACTGCACGACGGCGGTGCGGGCGCTGTCGTAGAGCGCCTCGCCCTCGGCGGATGCCGGCGCCGTGCCGAGAAGCTCCATCCGGCACGCCATCTGGCCGGCCGGCGCCGCCTCGACGGCCGCCACCACGGGCTCGGCGTACTCCTCGAACCAGGCGTCGGTGCGGCGCACCGCCTCCTCGTGGGCCAGCGCCACCTCGGCGTCGGACGCGAGCTCGCGCCGTTCGACGTCGGCCAGGAGCATGATGCGGCCGCTCGACCCGACCGCCCGGGTCCAGGGTTCGAGCGCCGCGTCGTCGCACGTCGCGCGGTAGGCGCGCAGCGAGGCCTCGGCGTCGCCCAGCGCGAGCGAGGCGCGCTCGCCGTCGACCAGCGCGCGGGTGTACGGGCCGTCTGCCCTGGCGTCGAGGCTGCGCGACTGGACCAGGGCCAGCACCGCGACCGCGAGCGCGATGATGAGCATGGCCGCGACCGCACCCAGGAGCCGGGCGAGCCGGCGTCGCATGGACACACCGGTGAACCGGTGCTCGTCCGGAACCAGCGTCATGCGCGCGACCACTCCACCGAGTCGGCGAGCGTCGACGTCCGCTCCGGCGGCCCCGTCGCCCCGGCGCCGGCCCAGCCGACGAAGAGCAGGGCCGCGTCGTCGACGAGGGGGCCGCCGTGCAGCTCACGGACGCGGCGCAGCACGCGGGTCACCACCTCGTCGGTGCCCTGGTCCATCTCTCGCTCCACGACGCTGCGCAGCCCGTGCGCCCCGAGCCGCGGCATGCGTCCGTGCGCGCTGGGCGCCAGGACGGGCGTGCCCTTCGGGTCGGCCCCGACCGCGGCCTCGACGAGCCCGTCCGTGTAGAGCACGGCGGTCCACACCTCGGGCAGCTCGACGGTGTGCGCCGACCAGCCGCCGTCCACCGGGATGCCCAGCGCGCGGCCCCGCCGCACCGACGGCAGCTCCTCGCAGTGGTGCGTCACCTGCGCGGCAGAGTCGGTGGAGGTCCGGGGCACCACGAGCAGCGGCGGCAGGTGCCCGGCGAGGTAGACGTCCATGCGCCGGCGGTCGGGTGAGATCACCGCCTGGCAGATCGTGACGAACACCTCCGGGCGGCCCCGCTCCGCGAGGAGCACACGCTCGAGCAGGGGCAGCACGTTGTCGGCGGGGGTGTCCGCGAGCACCAGCGTGCGCCACGCGGTGCGCATCGCGGCACCGAGCGCCGCCTCGTCCGGGCCGTGCCCCGCCACGTCGCCGATGACCGTGACGAGCGTGCCGTCGGGGCGCTCCACCGTGTCGAAGAAGTCGCCCCCGAGCAGCCCGTTCCCGCCGGGCAGGTAGCCGACCATGACCGAGACCTTCTCGTCGGTGACCAGCTCCTTGGGCAGCAGCGCACGTTCCAGCCGGGTGGTCTCGGCGGCACGCACCTCGCTGCGGTACAGCGCGATCTGCTGGGCCGCGGACCGGCGCCGTAGCGTCGCGTACCGCAGGCAGCGGGCGAGCGCGTCGCCGTCCACCTCGCCCTTGACCAGGTAGTCGTCGGCGCCGTTGGCGACGGCGGCGGCGCCGAGGTCGTGCGAGGTGTTTCCGGTCAGCACCACGACGGCGGGCTGGACGGGCAGCACGTCGATGCCGTCGATGACCCGGCGCAGGGCGCCCAGCCCCTCGGCGTCGGGCAGACCCAGGTCCAGGAGCAGGCAGTCCACCGCGACCATCGAGAGGACCCCGAGCGCCTCGTCGACGGACCGCGCCCGGTGCAGCTCGGCGCGCAGGTCCGCCTCGACGTCGGCGTCGGCGAGCAGCTCGCTCACGAGGAACGCGTCCGCGTCGTCGTCCTCGACGAGCAGGACCGAGATGGGACCGTCGATCCAGGCCGGGCGCGCCTCGGGTCCGCGCCCGCTCCCGGGCCCCGCAGAACCTGCCCCGCCCAGTGCCATGGCGGCGATCCTATCCAGCGAGATGACGCCGTGTCAGCGGACAGGCCGACAGGTGGGCGATAATGGTCGGCCGGTTGATTCTGACCGAGGTTTTTTCGCTGGTGAACCACGGAGGTATGGCGTGACGGGAATCGCGGGCGAGCTCGCCCACGAGCAGGCAGTCGTCGACACGATGTACGTCCGTCTGGACACCCTTCGGGGCACCACGGCGGACCGCCTGCGGGGGGTCCGCCTGGCGGGCGCCAGCGGTACGCACCAGAACCGCAGCGAGCGGGACGCTTTCGCGACCCTCTACGAGGACCGGGCCGCGCAGCTCGACGCGGTGGAGGACCGGCTGGTCTTCGGCCGTCTCGACCTGGCGGACGGCGCCACGCGGTACGTCGGGCGGATCGGGCTGACCGACGTCGAGCACCGCTCGATGCTCACCGACTGGCGCGCCCCCGCGGCCGAGGCGTTCTACCGCGCCACGGCGCTGCACCCGGGTGACGTGCGGCGACGTCGGCACCTGGTGACGAAGGGCAGGTCGGTGACCGGCCTGGAGGACGAGGTGCTCGACCTCGACGCCGAGATCGACCCCGACGCGCTGTCCGGCGAGGGCGCGCTGCTCGCGGCGATGGCCCAGGGCCGCACGGGCCGGATGTCGGACATCGTGGCGACCATCCAGGCCGAGCAGGACCGCATCATCCGCTCCGACCTGTCGGGCGCGCTCGTGGTCCAGGGCGGCCCGGGCACCGGCAAGACGGCGGTGGCGCTGCACCGCGCCGCCTACCTCCTGTACGCCCACCGGCGCCTGCTGGAGCGGTCCGGGGTGCTCGTCGTCGGCCCGTCCAGCGCGTTCCTGCGCTACATCGACCAGGTGCTGCCGTCGCTGGGCGAGACCGGCGTCGTCTCGACGACGGTGGGCGACCTCATCCCCGGCATCCGGGCGACCGCCGTCGACGAGGGGCAGGTGGCCCGGCTCAAGGGCCTGCTCCTGTGGCGCAAGGTCATCCGCCGCGCCGTGCGGGCGCGGGAGCGCGTGCCGGAGCACGAGACGCCGGTGCGGGTGGAGGGGCACGACTTCGTGATCCGCCCCAAGGACATCAGCGACGCGATCGCCCGCGCCCGCCGCACGCACAAGCCGCACAACCTGGCGCGCGGGGCGTTCGTGCGCGACATGCTCGACCGCCTCACCGACCAGTACCGCGACTTCACGGGCGGGCTCCTGTCGGGCGAGGACCGCTCGTCGGTGTTCGAGGACCTGCGCTCGGACCGCACGGTCCGCGTGGCGCTCAACATCGCGTGGCTGCCGATCACCCCGGAGAAGCTGGTCAGGGACCTGTACTCGAAGCCGCACCGGCTCGCCGAGGCCGCGCCCGAGCTGACCGCACGCGAGCGGCGCCTGCTGTTCCGGGAGGCCGGCGCGCCGTGGACGGAGTCCGACGTACCGATCCTCGACGAGGCGTACGAGCTGCTCGGGGAGGACGACTCCGTGGCACTCGCCGAGGCCCGCAACCGCGAGGCCGAGCAGGCTCGGGAGATCGAGTACGCCCGCACCGTGCTGTCCTCGACGGGCGCGGGGGACGGTCTGGTGGACGCCGAGATGCTCGCCTCCCGCTTCGCCGCGAGCGGCCCGTCGCTGACCACCGCCGAACGCGCGGCGGGCGACCGCGCCTGGACCTACGGCCACGTGGTCGTCGACGAGGCGCAGGAGCTCTCCCCCATGGCCTGGCGGTCGCTCGTGCGCCGGGTGCCGACCCGCTCGATGACCATCGTCGGCGACGTCGCCCAGACGTCGTCCGCCGCGGGCGCGCGCAACTGGGACCGCATGCTCACGCCGCTGCTGCACGACGGGTGGCGGCTCGCCGAGCTGACGGTCTCCTACCGCACGCCGTCCACGGTCGCCGACACGGCCCAGGCCGTCGCACGGGCCGCCGGGCTGCCCGTCTCGGAGCTGCGCGCGGCGCGCGACGTCGAGGGCTCCCTCACCGCCGTCCGTACCGCGGCCGGCCCCGACGGCCTGCCGGACGACGACGCGGTGGTCGCCGAGGCGATAGCCCTCGTCAAGGAGCTCGTGGGACCGGACGCCGGGCGCGTGGCGGTCGTGGCGCCGTCGGCCGCCGTCGCGCGGCTGGCCGAGGCGGTCGCCGCGGCCCTGCCCGAGGCGGTCGGCGCCGCCGAGGCCGGCCGGCTGGCGGCGCAGCGCCCGGAGGACGCGCAGGTCCCGGTGCTCGCGCCACGGCAGACCAAAGGCCTGGAGTTCGACGCGGTGGTGCTGGTGGAGCCGGCCGCCATCGCCGAGGGCGCCGGCGCGACGAGCGACCTCTACGTGGCGATGACCCGCCCGACCCAGCGCCTGGTGGTAATACACACACGCAACCTCCCGGAGGGGTTCTGAAGCCGGGATTCGCGAAGTAGAGCGCCTGTCCGAGTCTCCCGGGTCAAGCCGGGAGCCTCGGACAAGCGCTCTACTTCGCGAATCCCGGCTTACCGTCCCAGTGGGCGGGACGTGGGGGTCGTGCGTTTGTTGGTTCCCGTGTGCCTGGCGCACCATGGGTGCGTGCAGCGAGCCCTTCTCCTCGAGAACGTCCACCCCACCTCCGTCCCGATCCTGGAATCGGCCGGGTACGAGGTCGACTACCGCAAGGGAGCCCTCGACGAGGACGAGCTGATCGCCGCGCTCGACGGCGTCCACCTCCTGGGCATCCGGTCCAAGACCGAGGTGACGGCGCGCGTCCTGGCCGAGGCGACGAGCCTCGTCGGCGTGGGTGCCTTCAGCATCGGCACGAACCAGATCAACCTGACCGCCGCCGCGAACCGCGGCGTCGCGGTGTTCAACGCGCCGTTCTCCAACACCCGGTCGGTGGTGGAGCTCGCCATCGCCGAAATCATCTCGCTGACCCGCCGGATGACGGAGCGCGACCGCGCCCTGCACGCCGGCGTCTGGGACAAGTCCGCGGAGGGGTCGCACGAGGTGCGCGGCCGCACGCTCGGCATCATCGGCTACGGCAACATCGGCTCACAGCTCTCCGTGCTCGCCGAGAACCTGGGCATGTCGGTGATCTTCTACGACACCGCCGAGAAGCTGGCGCTCGGCAACGCCCGCCGCGCCGAGACGCTCGACGAGCTGCTCGAGACCTCGGACATCGTGACGCTGCACGTCGACGGCCGCTCGGGCAACGCGGGGCTGTTCGGCGAGAAGCAGTTCGCCCGCATGAAGCAGGGCGCGATCTTCCTCAACCTGTGCCGCGGGTTCGTCGTCGACGTCGACTCGCTGGCCGAGCACATCACGTCGGGACACCTGTCGGGCGCCGCGGTCGACGTCTTCCCGGAGGAGCCCAAGAAGCGGGGCGACGCCTTCGAGTCGGTGCTGCGCAACCTGCCCAACGTGATCCTCACGCCGCACGTCGGCGGCTCCACGGAGGAGGCGCAGGAGGCGATCGGCCAGTTCGTGGCCAAGAAGCTCAGCGACTACGTGGCGACCGGCTCGACGATGCTCAGCGTCAACCTGCCGAACCTGCAGCTCGAGCACACCGGCGTCGGCCGCATCAAGCTGCTGCACCGCAACGTGCCCGGCGTGCTGGCCACGGTGAACCAGATCTTCGCCGACCACGGCGCCAACATCGAGGGCCAGATGCTCGCCACGCGCGGCGACATCGGCTACGTGGTCACCGACATCTCCGACGTGACCGAGCGCGGCGCCTCGAAGAAGCTCCAGGCGCTGGACGCCACGATCCGTCTCCGCATCCGCGACGCCTTCGAGCGCCCGGAGTTCCCGCCGGGCCCGGCCGCCCGCTGACCCCTCGTTGAGTGCGTGATATTTGCCCTTCTGACACCGTCAGGAGGGCAAATATCACGCACTCAACAGTTTGGTCAGAGGGCGGACGGTGGGAGCTCGTATGACGCGAACGCCTCCGCGACCTTCGCCTCCGTCAGGCCGTAGCGCTCCAGCGTGTACGCGTGCGGGCGGTGTCCCGTCCGGTCGAGCGACGCGGCGAGGTTCGCGTCGTCCTGCTCGCCCCACGTCAGGTCCACCCGGTCGAAGACCCCGCGCAGCACCGTCTCCGGATCCGCGAGCAGGTCGTCGTAGAGGACGTCGACCACAGCGGAGTCGGGGAGCTGCTCCCGCAGCTTGATCGCGCGCTCGACCCCGCCCGCGGAGATGCCCAGCCACTCCTGGCCGATCCGGGCCAGGTCGATCCGGCCAGGCTTGATGTACATCGTGTGCGTCGCCTCAGCCATCGAGCAGCCCGAGGCGACGGCGGCCCCGGGCGCCCGGTGCGTCCAGACGAACCGCGCGTCCGGGAAGGCGCGCAGGATCTCCGGCAGCCGCCACAGGTCCATCGGGTGCTTGAGGACCCAGCGGTCCGGCGCCTCGCCCGCCGCGATGACCTGCAGGGCGTCCCGGAGGAACAGGAAGTCGGCGGTGAGGTCGGCGTCCGCCACGTAGTCCAGGTAGCGCGGTGCGGGCCCCCACGTCGCGAACATCTCCGTGTGGGCGCGCAGCATGAAGTCCTCCTCCTCGCTGTCGGCGACCAGCGGGTGCAGGTGCGCCCACGCGGGGCTGAGCTTCGCCACCGTCGCGAACCGCTTGCGGGCCTGCGCGATCAGCTTCTCGCGCTCCGCCTCGGGACGCGGCAGGCCGAGGTTGGTCATCTCCCACAGCTTGGGACCGCGGTTGCCGGGGCTGCGCGCGATCAGGTTGTACGTGAGCGTGGTCCCGGTCCGCGGCAGGCCGACGACGAACACGGGCGCCGTCACCGGCTCGTCGCGCACCCCGGGGTGCTTCGCCTGGATGTCGCGGACCACCGCGCGGTTGTCCAGCCGCTCCCGGATCTGCTGCTGGGTGCTCATCCAGCCCATGCCGCTCAGGTCGGGGTTGGCGGCGTGGTCGGCGAGCAGCAGCCGCAGCCCGTCGAGCGCGGCGAGGTCGTCGGCGCCGAGCGGCACGCGCCCTTCCTGGACCTCCTGGAGCAGCCGCTCGAAGACGGCGTCGGGGTCCTTGCGGGTGCGCATACCGGGTGTGAGCAGCACGTTGAGAAGTCGGAGCAGTGGTGTGGCCTGGGGCATGGCGCACATCCTGCCCATACCGGCGGACGGCGACAAGCCGCCGGGCACCGGCCCGGCCGGATCGTGACGGAGCTGTTTGCCAATCCGGAGCGTCCGTCCACTAGCATCCCAAGCGAGTGCCTGTGCTCGGCGTCACACCGTCGTGCCGGGCTGTCGTCGAGAGGGGAATCGTGACCGCACGACCGCCGTCGGGCCCGCTGGTACGGCTGGGTGAAGTCAGTGACCGCACGCTCCTCGTGGAGACGACGGCGGCCGCCGACGCCAACGAGGTGTACGAACGGCTGCGGCTCCAGTGGGGAACGGTCGCGCCGGTGGACCTGGAGCCGGGCGTGCCGGCCTGGCTGGTGCTCGGCCACGACGAGGCGGTGGGCGTGCTGCGGGACGACCGCACCTTCATCAAGGACCCGTCGATCTGGCACGGGCACGCCGAGAACCTGCTCGGCCCGCAGTCGGCGCTGCATCTGGTGCTCCCCCGCGCCCCGAAACCCACGCTCGCCGACGCCGACGGCGCCAAGCACGCCCGGATGCGGCCGCCCGTCGACGACGCGCTGGGCCAGGTCGACGAGGCCAGGGCGGGTGCGATCACGCGCCGGCTGTGCGGGTCGCTCATCGACCGGTTCGAGGACCGCGGCCGCGCGGACCTGGTCGCCGAGTACGCCGCGGTCGTCCCGTTCCTCGTCCTGTCCGAGCTCGACGGGCTCGAACCGGGCCAGGCGCAGCGCCTCCAGGAGATCACCCGGGCGATCTTCGAGTCCGGCGCCGCGGCGCGCGAGCGGACGGTCGAGCTGCTGGAGATCGTCACCGAGCACATCGCCCACAGCAGGGCGCTCGGCACCCGCGACATCGCGGGGATCCTGGCCGTGCACGACAACTTCGAGAGCGACCTGGAACGGGCACAGACCCTGACCGCCATCACGCTGGCGGCCAACGAGTCGCTGCTGGCCTGGATCGCGCAGACGCTCGCACTGGTGCTGAGCGACCCGCGCTTCTCCCACCGGGTCTCCGGAGGCCGGCTGCACATCGACGACGCCCTCGACGAGGTGCTGTGGCGCTCGACGACGAACCCCAACCTCATGCCGCGGTTCGCCACGCGCGAGGTGACGATCGGCGACAAGCTGATCGAGCGCGGGGCGGCGGTGATCGTCGGGGTGCACGCGGCCAACCACGACCCGCAGGTCCAGAGCGCGGACCCGTGGGACACCGTGGGCAACCGGGCCTACCTGTCGTTCGGCGCCGGTCCGCACAGGTGCCCCGCGCCGCGCCTCGGGCGGGTCATCGCCCGGATAGCGGTCGCGGAGCTGCTGCAGCGCCTGCAGGTCACCCTGGTCGGCGACCCCGACAAGGTCGAGTGGGCGACCAGCCCGTGGATGCGTTTCCCCGCCCGGCTGCCCGTGACGTTCCCGTCGCCGCTCCAGCAGCCCGTCCCCGGCGGCTGGCCCCCGGAGGAGTTCGCGCTGTAGGTAACCGGGTCTCCGGGAGCGTCACGCCGCCCGGACGGCGGCGAGGCTGGTCGCGATCACGACGTCGGCGGGCGGCGTGTCGTCGACGGCGACGCCCGCCTCGTCCGGCTCCAGCGGCTCCAGCGTGTCGAGCTGGGACTGCAGCAGCGACGGCGGCATGAAGTGGGTGCGGTGCCGCATCCGGTCGAGCAGCACGTCGAACGTCGAGTCGAGGTGCACGAAGAACAGCCCGGGATACCCCTCGCGCAGCCAGTCGCGGTACACCCGGCGCAGCGCGGAGCAGGCGGTCACCGAGATCTCGCCCGCGGCGTCGAGCCGGGCGATCTCGTCGGCGAGCGAACGCAGCCACGGACGCCGGTCGTCGTCGTCCAGGGGGATGCCCGCCGACATCTTCTCGATGTTCGCGGCCGGGTGGAACGCGTCGCCCTCGACGAACACGCCGCCGAGCGCTGCCGCGAGCGCGCGGCCGACCGTCGTCTTGCCGGTCGCGGTGACGCCCATGACCACTATGTGCCGGGGCGCGCTCATCCGGTCACGAGCCAGAGCAGTGCGGCGATCAGGAAGATGGCGAGGCCGAGGGTCGTCTCCAGGACGGTCCACGTCTTGAGCGTCGTCTTGACGTCCATACCGAAGAACCTGCTCACGAGCCAGAACCCGGAGTCGTTGACGTGCGACAGGACGGTCGCGCCGGCCGCCACCGCGAAGACCAGGAGCGTGATCTTCACGTCGCTGAGGCCCTCCGCCGTCACCTGCGTCGAGATCAGCCCGGCCGTCGTCGTCAGGGCGACCGTCGCGGACCCCTGGGCGACGCGCAGCACCGTCGCGATGAAGAACGCCTGCAGGAGGATCGGCATGCCCAGGTCGGACAGCGCCTCGGTGAGCGCCGAGCCGATGCCACTCGCGCGCAGGACCCCGCCGAACATGCCGCCGGCGCCGGTAATGAGGATGATCGAGCAGATCGGGCCGAGGGCGTCGTCCAGGATGCCGGTGGCCTGGCCCATCGAGAACCGGCCACGGGACAGCGCCGCGAGCGCGACCAGGACGGTGATGAGCAGGGCGATCGGGGTCTGCCCGACGAGCGTCAGAGCGTTCGCCCAGACGGCGTCCTCGGCGACGACGCCCGCCGTGACCAGCGTGCTGACCACCGTGTTGAGCGAGATCAGCACCAGCGGCAGGAGCAGGATGGACAGCACGGTGCCGAACCGTGGCGGGGCCTGGGTGGCGGTGGCGGTTGCCGCACCGCCCGCTCCGGTGCCCCCGTCGCCTGCGGCGTCCTGGTCCCGGCCGCCGTTCAGCTGGCCGAACACCGCGGTCGGGATGTCGATGACGTACCGCGCGCTCAGGTACCGGGCCACGTAGTGGACGCCGAGGAACCAGGCGGCCACCGCCACCGGCACACCCAGGAGAAGGGTGAGGCCGATGTTCCCGCCCATCGCGGCGGCGGCCGCGACCGGCCCGGGGTGCGGCGGAACCACCGCGTGCATGACGGCGAAGGCACCGGCCGTAGGCAGCCCGTACCGGAGGATGCCGCCCCCGAACCGGCGCGCGACGGTGAAGATGATCGGCAGGAACACCACGAGACCGGCGTCGAAGAAGATCGGGAAGCCGAAGATGAGCGCGGCGACGCCGAGCGCCAACGGCGCGTGCTTCTCGCCGAACCTCGCGATGAGCGTGTCGGCAAGGACCTGCGCGCCGCCGGTGGTCTCCAGCAGCCTGCCGACCATGACGCCGAAGCCCACCAGCAGCGCCACCGAGCCCAGCGTCCCGCTGAACCCGCTCAGCAGCGCGTCGGGGACGTCCGCTATCGGGATGCCCGCGGCGACCGCCGTGAGCAGGCTGACGAGCACGAGCGCGACGAACGCGTGCAGCTTGAGCCGGATGATCAGGAACAGGAGCAAGGCGACCGCAGCCGCCGCAATCAGGAGCAGGGTGCCCGCCCCGTAGACCGGTTCGATCTCGGTCATCACCGCCTCCTCGCGGTCCGTTCTGGCTCACATGATCGCCTCGACAGTAGCAGGGTGAATTACGACGACGGGGTAGGACCGTCGAGCGTTTTGCCAGGTAGCCAGCTCGTGCGGCCCAGGGCAGCGCGCTCCGCGCGTCAGCCGACTGCGGCAGCGAGCACCCGGTCGAGCACCTGGTGCGCGGCGTCTCGCGCCTCGCTGCCCTGCGGCTGCTGGGCGATCCAGAGCGCCGCCTCGTTCATGGCGCCGGACAGCTGGGCGGCCGTCGCGTCGAGCAGCGCGGCGGGGACGCCGACGTCGGACAGCGCCTCACGCAGGTGCACCACCGAGTTCTCCGCGTCGAGACGGCGCCACTGCTCCCAGCCGAAGACGGCCGGCGCGTCGATGAGGAGGACGCGCACAGCCGGGGCGGCGGTGATGGCGTCGAGGAACGCGTGACAGCCTGCGCGCAGCTGCGCCCGCGGGTCGGCGCCGGCGCCCTCGGCGGCCGCCACCACGGCCTCCCCGACCTCCGACTGGAGCCGTGCCGCGACCGCGCGGAACAGTCCGGCCTTGCTCCGGTAGTGGTGGTAGACCGCGCCGCGCGTGACGCCGGCCGCGCCCGCGACGTCGTCGAGCGAGACCGCGGCGAAGCCCCGGGCGGCGAGCAGGTCGGTGGCCGAGTCGAGGACCGTCCGGGCGGTCTGGGCGGCGTCCGCCGCTGAGGCGCGAGGCAAGAGCACTTCCTTTACGTACACGGTGTATGTAACCTGAGTCTTACATACACACTGTACTTAAAAGGAGCTCCCCATGAACGTCACCGGCCTCTACCCGGTCCTCATGTCGCGGGACGTCGCCGTCGCCTCCGCCTTCTACCGCGACCTCCTCGGCTTCGAGATCACCTACGACTCCGACTGGTACGTCAGCCTGCGGCTCGGCGCGTTCGAGCTCGCGCTGGTCGCCCACGACCACCCCACGATCCCGGCGGGCTACCGCACCCTGCCGCAGGGAGTCCTGGTCAACCTCGAGGTCGACGACGCCGACGAGGTCCACGCGCGTCTCACCGGCCACGCCGGGCTGGAGCCGCTGCTGCCGCTGCGCGACGAGGACTTCGGGCAGCGGCACTTCATCGTGGCCGCGCCGGACGGCGTCCTGCTCGACGTCATCCAGCCGATCCCGCCCACCGCCGAGTACGCGGACGCCTACGCCGAGGCGTGAGCCCGGGCCGCCGGGAGTCCGCGTCAGCCGGCACCCGGGCCCCCGGCCGCCTGCCGGACGAGCTCACCCAGACGCTCCCACGCGGATTCGGACACGTCCGTCAGCGCGTACGCCGTCGGCCAGAGGCCGTCCGCCGAGTCCAGCTGCGCCAGGGCGCTGAACCCGAAGGTCGAGTAGCGCTCCTTGTCCTGCTGTCCGCTGCGGAAGAAGCAGAGCACCTTGCCGCCGCGGGCGTAGCCGGGCTGCCCGTAGTACAGCTTCGGCGCGAGCTCGGGCGCCGCCGTCGTCACCATCGCGTGCACCCGCTCGGCCAGCTCGCGGTCGCCGTCGGGCATCTCGGCGATCTTGGCCAGGACGTCGGCCTCGTCGGCGGCTGCCTTCTCGGCCCCGCGCGCACGCTTCACCTCGGTCCTCAGCTCGGTCGCGCGCGCCTTGATCGCCGCGCGTTCCTGGGCGGAGAAGCCGTCCTCTTTCGCCTTCGCGCCAGCCGTGTCGGCCATCGGGATTCCTCCTGGTGTGGGTGTTGACTACACCGTCCAGGTTAGGTTTTCGCGCGGTGGACGGCTTCTCGATTCCTGACCGGTGCCCCGGGCGCGGAGGGCCGGGGGCATGCGCGCCACACGTCGCGGACCTAGCGCGGCGCGATCGATCGCCTGCGCCTCCTGGGGAATCACCAGTGGCGCCAGACGCGGGCTGAGGTCATCAAGCCCGCCGCGTGCCGGAGACCTGGGTTCGCGGGAGCCTTCCGGCATGTGAGTGACCCTTGAGCAGGTCGCCGGTCGCGATCACGTCGAAGTCGAGGTTGAGGCGCACGGGCCTGGTGACCTTCTGCGACCAGGTGACGCGCTCCCCGTCGGTCGTGGGCTCGACGGTGATGGCCTCCAGCGTGCCGGTCTCGCCCTGACCCTCCGCGGTTCCGGCGAGCGTTCCGCCGTCCTCCGTGAAGGTGTAGCGGGTCTCGAGGGTGCCGATGGGCGTCTTCAGCCTGACGTCCCAGGTTCCGGTGATGGTGTGCATTCGTCGCTCCGTGTTCGAGGTGTCGCGGGCGCAGGGGCTCAGGCAGCCTGCGGGACCCGGCCGGTGTTGGACCAGACCGTGCCGCGCCGTTCGTACTCGAAGAGCGTCTCGACGGCCCGGGCGATCTTCGGCCCGTACGCGAGCTCCAGCAGGTAGAGGCCGAGGTCGAGCCCCGAGGTGACACCGCCGGCGGTGATCAGGTCGCCGTCGTCCACGACGCGCGCCTGCACGGCGAGCGCACTGGTGGCGTCCAGCATGTCCATGCCGAGCACGTGCGTGACGGCGTGGCGCCCCTCCAGCAGCCCCGCCATCGCCAGGGCCAACGAACCCCCGCACACAGCGGTGACGGTGACCGCCGGGTTCTCCATCGCCTGCTTGACCAGCGGGATAGCCGCCGTCTGCGAGAAGCGGGACAACAGCACCGGGATCGTGTCGATGCCGTCGTCCGGGTCACCGTCGATCGGTCCGCTCGCCCCCGGGACGACGACGTAGCCGGGCTTCTCCGGGTCCAGCGTCCCCGTGGCGGGGACGGTGAGGCCCAGGGTCCCCGAGACGACGAATCGCGGGCCCTCGGCGGTGACGAGCTCGACCGCGAGCTCACCGCCGACGGCGGCGCTCCCCGCGGCGAGGACCTCGAACACACCGATCGCGTCCAGCGGGTCGAAACCATCGAACAGCAGGACCTGGGCCGACAGGGCCATGAGAACTCCTCAGCAGTAGACATCAGCGGGTCGTCAGGCAAGGGCATCGAGGCCGCCCGCAGTCCATGCTCGACGTAGCTCCCGGGTCGAACCACTGGCTCGCGTGCCATTGTCCGACTGGATCTGGCCAGCACCGCCTCGACCGCCGGGTGTTGCCGTTCGGATCGCTACCGTGGGCCCGTGCACACCGTCGTGGTCGTCGCCCTGCCCGACACGATCGTCTTCGATCTGGCCACACCGATCGAGACCTTCGGACGCGCCCGGCTGCCCGACGGCCGCCCGGCCTACCGGGTGATCGTCTGCGGCACCGAGCCGGTGGTCGACGCAGGCCCGCTCCGGCTGGGGGTCGACGCCGGCCTGGAGGCACTGGGACGGGCCGACACCGTCGTGGTCCCCGGCCGCATCCATCCCGAGGAGGAGACCCCCGCACCGGCCCTCGACGCGCTGCGGGCCGCGGCCGAGGACGGCACGCGCATCGCCTCCATCTGCGTCGGAGCGTTCTCGCTCGCCGAGGCCGGCCTGCTCGACGGGCTGCGCGCGACGACGCACTGGCTCGCCGCCGACGCCCTCGCGAAGCGGTACCCGTCGGTCGAGGTGGACGCCGAGTCCCTCTACGTCGACAACGGGCAGATCGTCACGTCGGCCGGCGCCGCGGCCGGGCTCGACATGTGCCTGCACCTCGTCCGCCGTGACCACGGCGTCGCCGTTGCGGCCGACACCTCACGGCTGTCCGTCGCACCGCTGCACCGCGACGGCGGCCAGGCACAGTTCATCCTGCGCAACCCGCCCGTGCTCAAGAGCGCGACGCTGGAACCGGTACTGATGTGGATCGAGGAGAACGCCCACTCGGACCTCGCACTCGCGGACATCGCCGCGGCGGCCCGCATGAGTGCCCGGACGCTCAACCGCCGGTTTCACGAGGAGACCGGTCAGAGCCCGGTGCAGTGGCTCGGCGGCGTCCGGATCCGGCACGCGCAGGAGCTGCTGGAGACCACCGATCACGGCGTCGAACGCATAGCCCGCCAGGTCGGGTTCCCGAGCCCGAGCAACTTTCGGACGCTCTTCCGCCGCGCCACCGGCGTCACCCCGCACGCCTACCGGACAACGTTCCGCGGGAGGCCGCACGGCGCAGGCGACGTCACTTCCACGTTCCGACGGCGTTGACGGCGGCCTCGGCGAGGACGGCGTCGATGTCGTCGTGATTCGGTTTCCGAGAGCAGGTACGACAAAGGCCGCCGACCCGGTTGTTCACCAGGTCAGCGGCCTCCACCACCGAGGATCAGCCGGACTTGCGGCGGAACATCTTCTGTTCCGCGGCAAACTGCTGGGACTGCTCGCGAGGCGCGTTTCGAATCCGTGCTGCTGGCCGCGTTGGGCGGTCAGAACGGCGCTTGATTCTGCCGTTCCCGGACTGTACGCCCCAGAGTGCCACGACAACGCGACAGTGGGCAACCGTGGGCGTCAGCGGGTGCTGCAAGTGTGTCATTTCGCGTGTCAGGCGGGCCCGGAGGCGGGCAACTGTGTCACGAACCGTGTCAGCCAACCGCCTCCGGCAGCGCGCACCCACCGCGCCAATTCTGCTCTGCTCCCCGGGCTGAGAGTTCGCACTCTGGAACCGGACGATCAGTGCGTTGAATCCCCGGCGTCAAGACCTCGTAGATCGTCCCGACCAGGCCCGAGGATGCTGGGTTTCAGACGTTGAACTGTGCATACCGGTCCTGACCTGGTGGTTCATCACATGCCGCGAGCGGCTGGGACTTCCCTGGGACTTGGGACCGTTGGGGCTTCGAAGTCACCGGCCAAGGACCGCCGACGCGGCGAGGGCTCCGCGTGGGGCTGCTCGCTGGTGCACGTGGCAGACGCCACGCCCACGTTCAGGATAGCGGGCACGCGACAACGTGCGTCGCGTTCGCAACCGCGTGTCCTCAGCGACGCTGCCTGCCGGTACTGATCAGGCTGGCCGCGCGACGCTCACAACTTTGAGCGGGCACGCGGGCTCACCCCCACGTTGGGCGGGGAGGACGTTCAGTATGCGATCTACGCGCACGGCGGCATCCTGGCTCACCCCCGCGTCGGGCGGGGTCCACGACCTGGGTCAGCAGCCCAATGAGCGCGAGTCGGGCTCACCCCCGCGTCGGGCGGGGCCACCGCGACGACCCGCACTGGTCGGGCGAGCAGCACGGCTCACCCCCGCGTCGGGCAGGGACCACGACATCTGCCGGTACTGCTACAACGTCGTGAACGGCTCACCCCCGCGTCGGCGGGGACCACGGAACCCGCGCCCCAGCCCCTCGCCCACCGCCAGCTGGATCACACCGTGTCGGGCGGGAAGAACGCGCGTGCGGGCGACATCGTCTCCTCCTGGTCGGGCCCACCCCGAGACGGACGGGAGGACACGTCGGTCCAGTGCAACCACAGCCCTACCTCGGGCTCACCCCCGCGACAAGCGGGGAGGACGCGGTCAAGGCGTACGCGGGCAAGGCGAAGCAGGACTCACCCCCGCTTCGGGCGGGGAGGACGCCCGGCACTCTTCGGAGTGCTAGTCGATCGCCGGCTCACCCCCGCTTCGGGCGGGGACCACCGAAGGGGTGGCGTAGGCCCCGCCTCGAGTGCCGGGCTCACCCCCGCTTCGGGCGGGGAAGACGTCGCCGATCTTCTTCGCGGCCCGGTTGGCGAGCGGCTCACCCCCGCGTTGGGCGGGGAGGACCCCGGATACACCCCGGGTCGCGACGTCCACGACGGCTCACCCCCGGGACGGGCAGGGAGGACCGGCCGCTGGCGGGCTGGGTGCCCATGAGGTTCGGCTCATCCCCGCGACGGGCGGGGAGGACAGGCCGGAGACCCGACGTAAGGCGTCGCCGTCGGGCTCCTCCCCCCCCCCGCGTCGGGCGAGGACCACTCGCCGTACGGCCGCGTGGCAGCCACGGTCAGGAGCTCAACCCCCGCGTGGGGTAGGGAGCACTCGAAGTTGGCGGCGAAGCCGCCGATCGTGCGCGGCTCACGCCCGCGTCGGGCGGGGACCGCGATGCCGGGAACGGCTTGCCTGTCCTGGCGAACGGCTCACCCCCGCGTCAGGCAGGGACCACCCGCTGCTCGTCGCTCAGGGCCTCCCGGTGCGCGGCTCACCCCCGCGTCGAGCGGGGACCACGACCTCGGCTGGCTCCACACGGACGGCATCCGCGCTCACCCCCGCACCGGGCAGGGAGGATGTGTTTCTGAACAACTCCGACAAGGGCGTGTTCGGCTCACCCCCGCGACGAGCGGGAAGGACGCGGGTCCGTGTGCCGTGCGGCCTGGCATCTTCGGCTCACCCCCGCGACGGGCGGGGAGGACTCGTCCGCGATGACGCGGTAAGGCCGGGTCATCGGCTCATCCCCACGTAGGGCGGGGTGGACGATCGCTGGTCTAGTCCTGTCGTCCGCAGGCAGGCTTACCCCTGCGTAGGGCAGGGAGGATTGGTACCGCGCCTCGTCGAGGCACTCGCGGATCGGCTCACCCCCGCCAGGGCGAGGAGGACGCTACTGGGCCACCACGGCTATGGCAGGTATGGGGTGTCGAGCAGGGAAGGCTCGTCGTCTGACGGAGGCGCTCCGCCGATGCGGCTCACCCAGCTCTGGGCGGGGAAGACGTCCCACAGGAACTCGAAGCCCTCCTTGAGAGGTTCATCCCGGCGCAGGGCAGGGAAGACGAAGTGCTGCCCCCCGTGCCTTGAGTAGGCCCACCCCGCGTAGACCGGGGACCGCCCCAACTCGGCTGCAACCCCGAAAGCGTGGGGGGCTCACCCCCGCGTCAGGCGGGGACCACGTGGTCTTCTTGCCACCCTTCGGCGCGTTCCAAGGCTCACCCCCGCGTCGGGCGGGGAAGACGCCGCCGGCGTCGATGTACTGGTGGTCGAGCCCGGGCTCACCCCCGCGACGGGCAGGGAGGACTACTCGCGCGGCAATGTGGTGCTGTGGTTGGTCGGCTCACCCCCGCGTCGGGCGGGGAGGACCCCAGGGCGACCGGGGCAACGTCTCCCCATTGCAGCGCACCCCCGCGACGGGGCGGGGAGGACACCCGATCGCGGGCCGCGCTCGACGGCCCGTCAGGCACACCCCCTGCGACCGGGGGGAGGACGACGAGCACTCGGAGCAGAAGGTCACCGTCACGAGCTCACGCTCCGCGACGGGCGGGGAGGACAGCCAGGCGACCAGGTCGGCCAGGTCGGAGGCGGGCTCACCCCCGCGGCGGGCGGGACCACCCCCGCTCCCCTGGTCTGAGGAACGGGGCGCCGGGCTCACCCCGGCGACGGGCGGGGACCGCTTGCCCGATTCTGCGCCGCTTGCACCATCCTGGGGCTCACCCCCGGGGCGGGCGGGGACCACTCCTCCTCGCAGGCATGCCTCACCGCCATCCGGGGCTCACCCCCGCGACGTGCGGGGACCACGCCCTGCCGTCGCGGGGCGGGGCGTCCAAGGCGGGCTCACTCCCGCGTCGGGCAGGGACCACGCGTTCAACGTGTCCAGCAGCGCTGTGCGGGTCGGATCACCCCTGCGTCAAGCGGGGAAGACGCGCGCAATGCCCGGTTGCAGCCGCCGCTGACGGGCTCACCCCCGCGACGGGCAGGGAAGACGTGTAGGTCCGGGCTGACCGGCCCTGGTAGCAGGGCTCCTTCCCGCGACGGGCGGGGAGACGGGGCGTGTTCTCAGTCGTCGTCGCTGGTTCTCCGACTCACCCCCGCGACAGGCGGGGCAGACCGTCCGGTCCCGCCAGGCGAGTGGCAGCAGTCGGGCCCACCCGCGCGACGGGCGGGGAAGACGTCGTCGCCCGGCCGTCGAAGTGGGGCAACCCGGGCTCACCCCCGCGACAGGCGGGGAAGACGTCGAGGCAGGCATCGTCACGTTCGAGGAGGAGGGCTCACCCCCGCGACGGGCGGGGAAGACCTCGACCCGCTGGTGGCCGAGCTCGTCGGGCTGGGCTCATCCCCGCGAGGGGCGGGGAAGACGGCTGGCGGATCTTCTTGCCCGTATCCACGTCCGGATCACCTCCGCGACGGGTGGGGAAGACGGGTCTACGACCTCGGGGGGGCTTCGCCCTACACCCCGACGGGGCGGGGACCAGCTTCCGCAACCTCCTCATGGCTCGATCCACCGGGCTCACCCCCGCGCAGGGCGGGGACCACGGCCAGCAGTTCGACCTGCTCAACGACCCGTCCGGCTCACGCCCGCGGCGGGCGGGGACCACGACGCCGCGAGCGCATAGAGGCGCTTGTCGGTGGGCTCACCCCCCCGCGCGACGGGCGGGGAGGACCCGGCGGACCGGTAGAACCGCGACCAGGTGTCGGGATTACGCAACAGGCGGGGAAGAGGCCGACCCTGGCCGGGCATCCGGACGCTGATCGGCTCACCCCCGCGTCAGGCGAGGAAACACTTCTTGCTGGCCATCGGAGGTCTCCACTCCGGGCTCACCCCCGCGTCGGGCGGGGAAAACCACAACCGCGGCGGACACGCGATCCACAACCACGGCTCACCCCCGCGTCGGGCGGGGAAGACCGGGCGCTGATGTGGATGTGGTGCCGGTGCGCGGGCTCACCCCCGCGTCGGGCGGGGAGAGCCGCGTGTCCTCCGGGTCCTGGTAGAAGCTGACCGGCTCACCCCCGCGACGAGCGGGGAGGTCAATCGGCGCGTGCGCTGCTGCCCGTCCTCGGTCGGCTCACCCCCGCGTCGGGCAGGGAGGACGCTCCCTTGTCTAAGGGGAGCAGGCCTCGCTGAGGCTCACCCCCGCGTACGCCTACGGACGCATGCACCCTCCCGACCGCGCAGCTGCTGCATCGTCAGGTGCTCCACGTCCTCACCCGGGGAACCGCATCGAGTACATGCGTCGGGCGACGCCCAAGCGCAAGTTCGCGTCGGGCGGGGGCCACTGCGCGCGCACCTTCTCACGGTCCTCGTCGGCCAGCTCACCCCCGCGACAGGCGGGGACCACCAGCCGGTGAGCCGTAGCACGCTCTGTCTGCGGGGCTCACCCCCGCCTCGGGCGGGGAGGACACCCTGCAAGCCCCGCAGGACTGTGCGAAGGCGGGCTCACCCCCGCGTCAGGCGGGGAGGACGACCCTCTGACGGGCGGCGGCTTCGTCGGCGCGGGCTCACCCCCGCGCCGAGCAGGGAGGACCCGGGGGTGGTCCTGGCGGCGCTCGTCGACGGGGGCTCACCCCCGCGTCGGACGGGGAGGACTACGGGCCTGCCCGCCGCGCCGCGGTGGTCAAGGACTCACCCCCGCGTCGGGCGGGGAGGACACTTCCTGACCAGCAGTTATACGCCCCTCCACGCCGTTATACATTCACTCGCCGTCGCGGCGGCGTTCCACAACGTTGCGGAAGCGACGCCGTCGTGCCGCGATGCTCCAGTTCTCCGGGCGCAACTTCTTCCGTTCTTGTCGCGGGTCACCCAATTCCTCAGCGGCCTCACCCTTCGAAGGCCCGTCCACGGCGATGCGGAACCAACCAGGCTTGCCCTGCTCACCCCCGCGTCGAGCAGGGCGGCGCCCCGGGAATCGGGCGTCGGCTCACCCCCGTGTCGGGCGGGGAGGACGATTCTGGCAGAACTCGGTCTCGCTGGTCATCGCGGCTCACCCCCCCCCTCGTCGGGCAGGGAGGACTACGAGTCGCGTGGACGATGCTCACCGCCGCGGGCTCACCCCCGCATCGGGCAGGGAGGACGCCGCGATGGAGAAAATGCTGTTCGAGAACACCGGCTCACCCCGGCGTCCGGCGGGTCTGGCTCGAAGCCACCGGGCTCACCCCCGCGTCGCGCAGGGAGGACGCGGTGCTGCCGAGCACACCACCGGTGGAGTCCGGCTCACCCCCCGCGACGGGCAGGGACCACAGCCGCGCGCCCCACAACAGCGCGTCATCGTGCGGCTCACCCCCGCGTCAGGCGGGGATCACAGGTCGGCCGCGCTCGCGTCGGCCATGCGCACCAGCTCACCCCAGGATACGGGCCGGGAGGACGTGTGGTCCGCGTACACGACGCGAAGGTTCTTGGGCTCACCCCCGCGACAGGCAGGGAAGACTGCAGCACCTTGACGATGTCACCGGCCCAGGACGGCTCACTCCCCCGCGACGGGCGGGGAGGAAACCATCTCGGTCGTCACCGCGATCGTGATCGTCGGCTCACCCCCGCGAGAAGCGGGAAGACATGCAATGGCCGTGCAGGATGCTGCCGTCCTCGGGCTCATCCCCGCGGCGGGCGGGGAGGACATCGCCAACGACGCGCCCTTCGACGAAGCGGTGGGCTCACTCATCCGCGCGACGGGCGGGGACGACCCATCGGTCTGGGCTTGCAGGTAGAAGGCGTTGGGCTCAACCCCGCGACGGGCGGGGACGACGACTACGCCGGTGTTGACCCGCGCAACGTGCCCGGCTCACTCCCGCGACGGGCGGGGAGGACTGAGCCTCCTTTTGTGTAGGTCCGTTGTCGTGGATGGGCTCACCCCGCGAGGAGCGGGGACCGCCAGGACTGCCAGGCCCTCGGCCTTCTCGTACAGCTCACCCCAGCGCCGGCGGGTACTACTCGCGCTCCTGCTCAGTGAAGTTGTGGTGGCAGGGCTCACCCCCGCGACGGGCGAGGAGGACGTCGGCAGCATCCGCGAGTACATCTTGACGATGGGCTCACCCCCGCAACGGGCGGGGAAGACTCCGCGACGATCACGGGGACCTGGCGCCGCCGGTTCGGCTCACACCCGCCGCACGCTTGAGACCCGGCAACCGCTCGGCTCACCCCGCATAGCGGGGCAACCCGGTTCCGAACGCGTTGTCCACCTGGCCGCAGGGTTCACCCCCGCGTGGCGGGGACCACTCGATCGTCGCGGACACCCGGCGAAATCCCGGAGGCTCACCCCTGCGTACGGCAGGAGGACCGAATCCGCAGCATCTCGGGCACGTTCTGGAACGGCTCGCCCCCGCGTAGGGCGGGGAGGACACTTCCTGACCCAGTAGTTGCACGGCCCGCCGTACCGTTCTGGATCGTTCGCGGCCCGGCGGCATCCCAAGACTTTCCGGAAGCGACGCCACCGCGCAGGCTTCGCGGCTCATCACCGAGTGCTCGACGTAGACGAACGTCAAATGGTTCTGCGCGCGTGAGAGTTTGATGACGTCCACGCGCCGAGCACCCCAGGTCATGGCGTCACGCTGCGCGCCAGGGTCAGCAGCCCACATCCGTACGCTTTGGCCGATCCGACTCCCCCGGTGAGCACTGCACGGAGCGCATCGGGGTCGACGACGGTGAGCGTCCCGTCGAACTGTGCCCAGGCCACGGTGACCTGCCCCCACGATGGCGTGCGGCCAGATGCGCCGCCTCGTGCGGAACTGTCGGAGCGCCGTCGGAACTCGTCGACGCCACGTCCGGCGAGAACCACTGTAGGTTCCTCGTCCTTGCCGACGTCGATCCCGAAGGACGGCGCCCGACGCACGAACCAGTCCATCTGCTGTGCGACCGTCACATGCGCGACGCGCTTGCCCCGCCCTCCGCTCCCGTCTCGCACGTTCGAGGTGGGGTTGGCCCGCAGGCGGAACGCCCATCTCTGCCCGGCTTCGAGCCGGGCCAGCGTCCTGCCGTAGTCACGTGTGTCCCAGGTCTGGGTGGCGGGCCAGCCTGCCTGGTCGATCAGATGGGTCAGATCCGGTTCGGCTGCGCTGACCAGGTACAGCCACGTGTGTTTTCGGTCCTGGTCGACGCGCCACAGCACACGCCCGACGTCTCCGGATCCAGCGTGGAAGCCCGCCAGGACGGCGGCGTGCATCGCCTGCGGCGAGCCGAGCAGCTTGCGCGCACCGCGTGCGACCGGGTTGATCTCGCACCGTGTGAGGTACATCAGTCGCCTTCCTCGAACGCGGTCATCGGGTCATGCGTGAAAGGTCCCGGCCCGGCAGTCACGGTGACGCGCCCGAGCGGGTTGGTCAACTGCAGCGTGGTGCGTTCGACCGAGCGCCAGTCGTGCTGCCGCAGGCTTGGGCTGAACGACAAGGGGACGTCGCGCTGCGTCACCGGCGCTTCCCGTACCTCCGGCACCGGGATGACGCCACCGTCGGCCAGCAAGTCGAGCTCGACGTCGGGTGGCTGTTTCCGCGCCCAGAACGGCGATGCGTGATAACGCTCGACCATGAGCGCCTGGTATGGACCGTCGGCGCGCGTGCCGATCACGACTGGGCCGGCGGGCGGGCAGGAACGTCGCCCTAGGTACAGCGGGAATGCCGGGCGGCGCAACGCGTCCTCGATTCCGCTGATCACCTCGTCGTCACCTTGGATTCCGGCCACGAAGACGGCGTCCGCCAGGTAGAAGCGCTGCGACGGCGCTGTTCCCTTGGGCCCCTCGAAGATGCGTGCGGTCTGATAGTCCCGGTCCAGTCGCCCGGGCTGGTCGATGCGTACCGCGAATCGCAGCCCGAGCAGGTCGGTGAGGGTGTCGGTGCGGCGCCGGCCTTGAGCTGCGGCGATCATGCCGAGTACGCCGCTCTTGGAGGGGGCGCGTTCGGTGGTGCGCCGGGTGAACCGTGACTGCACGCCCCAGGATTGCAGCGGGCCAGCGAGCCGTAGCAGCAGGGTCTTCACGCCGTGCCACCCAGCCTGCCCGCGACGGTCTGCTCGAGCCCGCTGAGCAGGTCGTCGAACGAGACGCGCTCTCCCAGCGCGTCGAGCGCTGCGGCCCGGCTCCCGAGGGAGACGACCCATGTCTGCTCAGGTACCCCGCCGAAAGCGTCGGTGACTTCCTTCGCGTAGCCCGCCAGTGCGTTCGCAGCCGCTGTAACCCTGCCTCCGGTCTCGGCATCCAGGACGGGCTCTTCGAACGCGCCCACGTACGAGACGGACTGGTCGGAGCGGACGGTGACCACGACGGCGTCAGGCAGCGTCCGGTTGGCGAACGTGTTCTGCTTGCCGGTGGGCATGGACCGGACGAAGGACCGGACGAAGGTCGCCACCGCCTGATCCGTGGGCGCATCCTGTCCGAGGTTCTTCTGCAGCAGGTCCACGTCGACTGTCGCGTACCTGTAGAGGGTCGAGGAGTTGAACTCGACGGTGCCGATCATGCCCGCGCCGGCGTCCTCGTCGGCGTCATCGGCCTTGTGGTCGTCGACGGCGGTGAAGTAGTCGAACTCGGCCTCGACGGCGTGCACCGAGAGCGCGTGGGCCACCTGGACGGAGGCGTCGACGTTGAGGTCGGTGATGTTCGCGACCATGCGGCCGAACATCGCCAGGTCGATGGAGTTCTTGTCCTTGAAGAGTGCCTTGACGGTCTTACCGTCCGGCGTCGTCCCGGCCTGTGACGCCTCCAGCACGAGCCCGGCGAGCGAGGTGACCTGCTGGTGGGACAGGAACAGGAGGAAGCCGGATTCCTCGATCTCACCCTTACGGGGCTTGCTCAGCTTGATCCCGCCTGCCGTGAGAACTTCTGCTGCAAGCTTGTGCGCGTCTTCCTTGGACGTCTCGGGCGACTGCTGGCGGATCTCGTCGCCAAGTAGTTCGACCACACGCTTGGAGCGCACCCCGAGGTCGATGGCGTCCACGGTGCGTTCGAAGTCTTTGCGGGTGGCACGCTTCCACGCCTGTGAGGAGACGCGGGCCCGGCGCACGCCGCCGTACCAGGCGGTCTTGGGCGATCCAGTGTCGTCGCGGTTGAGGTTGCTCGGCGGGACAGTCTGCAGCACGTGGATGTCGACGATGGTGCGGGTCATCTCAGTTCTCCCTGTTAGTTATGGTCGTGTCGGTGGTGGTCGTTGTGTCACGGCCGGTTCGAGCGCCTGCCGCGGCGTAGTCGCGCGCCCAGGCACGGCGCACCGTGTGGGCTTGGCCAGGGAGCTGGTAGACGAACAGGTCGCGGGCCAGGCGGGCGTAGTCGAGCGTGATCCGTTCCCCGCGAAGCTGGGTGATCAGCCCGCGCAGGTGTACCGCGAGCTCGGGCATGGTGACTGACGTCGCCAGTGCGTCGAAGCGCCGCCGGACCGGGGAGGTGTCGCCGCCACCGACGTTCGGCCGCCGCCCCTCCAGCCGGCGGACCGCGCGCCCGAGCCCGGTGCCGTACTCGTGGGCGCTCTCGGTCCGGCTCTGCTGGGCCGTGGCGTACATCGCCAGGGCCAGGTGGATGGCGCGCTCCTGCTCGGTCGCTTTGGAGAGCGACGAACCATCAGGTGAGCCGGGTGCGCCAGCGAGCGTGTCGTCCCAGACGCTCAGGTCCACGCCGGGCTCCGCCGTCGCGACGCGGCGCAGACGCGCGAGCAGCGCCACGGTCCGGGACCCGCGCGCGCCCCGCTCCAGCCGCGTGTCCTGCAAGTGCTTCACACGGCTCGCCACGAACTTTTCGACGGCAGTGGCGTCGGTCCGGCCCGCCGACCTCAGGGCGGTGTTGTCAGCCATCATGGTGCTCCTCGTTGTCTCTGTCCGATTCTGTGTCGGCCGGGCGAACGGCCAGTGGAAGGTCCTTGCGCAGACGCGACCAGAACCGCACCTCGGCGACGCCTAGATCCATCTGCTTGCCGCGGACCTTGCGCCCCACGAAAGCTGCCGGGCCGGATCCCTCGGCCAGCTCGCGCCCGATCCGGGCGACGACGCCGCGTACCTCGCTCTGCCACGCCCTCTCAAGCTCGGTGATGTCCGTGTCCGGCTCGAGCTTCAGGAGCCAGCGACGGAACGGCTGTTCCAGATCGTGGTAGCCGGCCTCGCGGGCGCGGGTCGCCGGGCCGTCGGAATCGCTGTTTCCACCGGCGGCGAGGTACAGGTTCTGGGCCAGGTTGGCCAGCGCGCTCACCGCGAGCTGCGCCTGGTCGACTGCACGGCGCGCGAGGTGTGCGGCAGCCCCGTCACCGTGCGCCACGATCTCCGGCGGTAGGTCGAGGTGGTCGTGCACCAGTTCCTCGACGACCGAGTTGTTGGTGCCGTACTTGATGCCTACGGCCTGCACTGTGAGCGCCCCGTTGGGAAGGTGCCCGTCGGCTTCGAGAACAGCGGCCCAGCGCAGGACGCCCGGCTCGATCCCGTTCTTTTCGCCTTGTCCGGCCAACAACCCGGGCAGGCCTCGCCACATGGCGCGCGCCGGGTCGTGTTCGCGCGGCATGTAGGTATGCCGCTTGCCCTTCGCCTTTGCTGTCTGCGCCTTGGAGTACCGCCACGCGGTCAGCGGCTCCAGATGATGCTGGTTCTGCGGTGTGTTCCTGTCGCCCTGCGCGAGAACGACAGCCGTAACCCCCACGTCATCTCCGACCAGCCGGACCCGTCGCGACTGCCATGTATACAGGCAGACCGGCCCTGCCGGTGGGCGGCCCTCGGGCGCAGGCCCGTGCGGCTCTCGCTCCCAGACCGGCACATCGTCACCGCTGATCTCAAGTCCTGCACCCACATGCCCGACAAGGTTCAGCAGCAGCGTCTCCTTGAGGGTCTCGCCGCGCAGGAAGAGGCCGCCGAGCATGCCGGCCCATCCCGTGCCGATGCCGTAGCCCTTCCCGTCTCGCACCCTTGGGTCACCAACCGCACCGGACAAGATCCCAGCCGTATCGAAGGCGTGGACATGCACCAGCCACCGCGCCGCCTCCGCCCACGAGATCCGCTCAATGCCTCGACCGGTCCGGGGGGTGAGATAGGGGTGTCCGTCGGGAACATCCGCGATGATCTTCTTCAGCTCAAAGGCCTTGTTCTTACCCGTCCGGAGATCGGCCACCTGGTAGAACGGCGCCGCGGCATGCCGCAGGTCGAACCTGTGACGGTGCTCGTCCAGGTACTCCTCGACGTCGGCCACTGTCTGCTTCCAGTCGTCGCGGATCCTGACCCAGTCGGCCACGCTCGCCGGCCCCTCGACGGCACGGTGCAGGACGGCCAGCAGGAGCCGCAGGATCGCGAAGCCCTGGGTCGGAATCTCGCCGACGATCTCCCGCAGGTTCTCCGCCTCGCGGAACAACTCGGTGATCGACACTTCCCGGCGTCGTCCGTCGGTGCCAAGGACCTGGATCCAGGGTTTCTTGGTCAGGTCGAAGCTTGCTGCACGGTTTTCACTCATCTGGCTTCACGTCCAGTCCTTCCTCGGCGGTGTAGGTGAACAGGTACCCCGCGAACGGGCGCGGCTCCTGGTCGAGCGGGAGCACGAGCTGGCCACGCAGATCGGGCAGGTCCTGCCACGGTCGGAACCAATTGGTCTCCAGAGCATCGAGCAGCTTGTCGCCGTCCTTGCCCTGAGTGACCTCCAGCGGCAGCCGGACCGCGCATCGAGCAAGTTCGAGCGCCACCTCGCGATCTGGCGGGAAGTCGGCGGAGACATGTGTCCCGGCAAGCTCCCCGTCGAACCATCGCGGTACCTCGAACGTGCCGGGGCCGACGCGTGGGAGCAGCAGCACCTCGATCGAGTCCTCGCTGTCGCGGACCTGTGCTTGGGCTCGGCCGTCGCGTTCGACGTCCTTGTCGTGGTGGTCCAGCAGGCCGTCGAGCGTTTCCAGCTCCCCCGGCTTCTGCAGTAGGAACGCTCCAGCGCGGCTCTCCTGGTCGTCCGCAGTAGCTCGGTCCCGCGTGTCCGCGTCCGCTATAGCCTCGTGCCACGCCGTCGGGCCTGGCACCTTGTCGCTATAGGCGCGCTGAACCATCGGCCCGATGTCGTCTGGGAGCCGCACCACGCCGTCGCCGTCCAGTACCTCGCGCACGAGTGCGGCCGACCGCAGCAGTGGTGCCATGCCGTAGATCAGAGTGCCCTGGGTCGGTTGGGGGAGCCCGTCGCCGAACCAGTTCACGCCGGTCACGACACACCGCGGCTGCCGCAACCGTTCAGGACGGTGCGATGCCAGATCCGCGTGCCGGTGCAGTCGGCCCATCCGCTGCAAAAGCAGGTCCATCGGCGCGAGGTCCGTGATGAGCAGGTCTACGTCGATGTCGAGGGACTGCTCGGCCACCTGCGTCGCGACGATCACACGCGCCAGCGGGCGGTCCCCTCGACTGCCGTCTCGGCCGGGAGGACCGAGCTCGCGGCGCATCTCACCGTCGTTGTACTGCCGATCGGCCGCCATGAACCGTGAATGGTGCAGCCGGACGACCCCGTTGCCCAGCACCGCGCGCAGAGCCGCCGCCGTCTCGCGAGCACGGCGCACGGTGTTCCGCAGGACCAGGACACAACCCTCCGGGCGCCCGTCCCATCCACCGTCCGATGTCCGAGCCAGCCCCAGCCCCTCTGCCACCTGCGTCACCAGGGCAGGCAGGCCATCGTCGGGCAGGATCTCCAGGGTCACCGACGAGCCACGGCCCGCGGAATCCACACCGCGACGGTGACGCACGCCGTCCAGGTCATAGCCCACGAAGGACGTCGCATCCGGACTGTCCACAACCTCTCCGGAAAACACCTCAGTGGCCTGAACAGACCGAGCCGACGAAGCCTGCTCGTGGGCCAGGCGTCGTTCAGCCCGCGACAGGCGACGCGTAGGAACCTCCTCAGCCGGCTGGGCCGCCGCTTTCGCACCCGCGCGGTAGGCGTTGACGAGGCACGCTCGAAGCTTTTCCGGGAGCGTCGCGGACAGCGCTACGACGGGGATCCCGTAGGCGCCGAACCACTCCAGGGCGCGCTCCAGGAATCGGTTGGAGAAGGCGTCGAACGCGTGGATCTCGTCGAGCACCACGACCTTGCGTGAGAAGGCGAGATGGCGAAGCACCACGTGCCGGGCCTGGAGCGCCGTGAAGAGCGCCTGGTCGATCGTGCCGACCACGAAGTCGGCCAATGCTCCGCGCTTCGGGTTGCTGAACCACCACGGCACGTACGGCGTGCCGTGGTCACGATCGCCCCGTAGCCGGTCGTCGTCCTGGTCGATCCTGCTCACGCCGCGGCCTCCAGGCGTGCGCAGGGCACGGAACACCGGGTCCAGGTGCGCCTTGCCGTGTGCGAGGTGAACGGTTCTGCGCGCGTCGGCGTCGACCGTAGCGTCGCCGGACTCAGCCGAGGGGACCGCCCGCAGCCACTGCAGGACACGCGCGAACATCGCGTCCGCCGTAGCCTGCGTCGGCATCGCCACGAACACTCCGGCGGCGCCGAACCGCGCGGCCAGCATCTCGGCAGCGAGCAGAGCAGCTTCGGTCTTCCCGTCGCCCATCGGGGCCTCGAGGATCATCAGGCCTGACACATCCACAGTGCGCGCAGCCTTAAAGGCGGCCACCTGGATCGGTCTCGCGACGGCGCCGTCAGACAGGCCGAAGCGAGTGCGCAACAGAACGTCCGCGTCGTCGCCGCACGTGAGCGCGGCCCATGGACGCGGCAGGTCGATCCTGGCCCAGGCACGGTCCAAGCGACCATCGGTGAGGGGCCGCTGCTCAAGAGCCTCAAGCGGAAACAGGTCCGGGTTGCTCGCGATCCAGTCGGCCATCACGACCAGGCCGCTCAGGAGCATCTGCGCAGTGGCCGGGACGCGACAACCACGCCACTGTTCGACCGACGCCGCCAGGTCGAAAGCGGCGACGACGTGATCCAGCAGCTCGTGCTGCACCGCGACCCACGCACCGGTCCCCAACAGTTCATCGCGGTCTCGCGCTGCATTGAGCTCCGTGGGACTCGACGGCACACCGTGATGCCCACCCACGACACATCCCAGCGACCGTGCCGGCACAGGCTCCCAGCCGCGGCCAGCGAGCCAACGCTGCAGGATCACCTGACCAGCTCGCGCATGCGGCAGTTCAGTCCGGTTCGGGATCTCCCGCTCGATCGGCAGACCAGCCTCTGTGACCACATTCGCCAGGACCGGAACCTGCACCTGGAATGCCGGAGTCGCCTTTCCCACGTCGTGCACACCAGCGAGGAAGACGACAAGATCACGCGCGGCAGCTTCACCGCCAACCGGATCGGCAAGGAGACGTCGCGTCATCGGCGGGAGCCATTCGTCCCACAGGCGTCCCGCAACCGCTGCAGTGTCCTCCATATGCTGCTGAAGCTGAAGCCATCTCTCGACTTCCCCCGCCTCGCCCACGCCCGACTTACCCCAGAGCGTTCCTGCCGCTCGACTCAACATCTGTCCAGTCCCTCTCAGCGCCGTAACCAACGTCGCCGATCATGAAGGAAGTGCGCTCGCGGCTTCTATCACTAGACAGATGTATTTAGACCCTCTAACTACCCCATTTGGCGCGGCTTGGTAACCCAGGCCCCGGGAGAGCGAGGGAGCAATCGCGCTGATGGCGAGGACGGCACGTACCCGTTGATCGGGGACCACCCGAACAGTCGCGGGTGCCCGTCAGTGTGTGGACCGGCAGCCCTGCGCCAGTTTCGTCGCGCCCTCAGCGGCGGGCCACATGCAGACGGACCCCGCACGGAAGGCACTGACCAGGAATCCGCCGCGCCCGGGCCTCTGCAGTACCAGTTGCCACCGACATTGAGGACTGACAGAGCATCTCGGGCTGGTTGCAATTTACCGATCTACCCCCACATCACCAGCACCGGACGTCCATGAAGCGGCGCGCGACGGCCCCGCCAAGGCGCGGCGAAGGTTCTGAGGAAAACGAGACGACCCCAGACGCTGCCTTAGGTCCCAATCGTGGTCCGGGGACGCCCGCTCATGAGGCACGCTCCTCGTGACGACGGCGGCGTCCTCGTTCTCCATCTGGACCAGCCACGCCTCGACCTCGCTGCGCCGGAACCGCAGCTCCTTGCCCACACGGATCGCACGCGGCCCACGGCCGGTGCGGCGCAGGTCGTAGATCGCTTGCGTGCTCACCCGCAAGGTGGCGGCGAGCTCCGACATAGTGAGCACGGGCTCGAAGGCGTTCTCGAGGTCCATACCTACCAGGTGCGGAATAGCGAAAAGCCCCGAGCGGACCAGGCGATCCCAGATGCACACGCGCTTTCATCGACGTACGAGAAGCCTCATGGACCCGCCGCCTGCTCAACCAGCGCCTTGCTGCCGGCGGGAACATAGGTGGTAGGCACCGCCGAGCTCCCTAGCGCATCTCACGGCCTGGGCCACCAACTGGTCAGTACGGCGCTGGGTCGTGCCGACCAGTCCTCGTCCGGTCCGGATGTCAACGCCCCGCCCCCACGATCCGCGCCAGGTGCTGTCGCGGGGAGGATTCCCCGGCGCGCACACTGACCCACGCGAGCCATTCCCCCTCCACGGCGACCTCGACGGTCCTGCCCTCCAGCCGGTACACCCGGCCGTCGAGAAGCACATACCCCGCCCCGACACCGTCCCGCCAGCTCGTCCACGCCACCACTCGGCCGTCCGCATCGATCCCGCCTGCCGCTCCGTCCAGCTCCGCCAGCGTCACCGCCCCCGACTCCCGGTCAAGCACATGGAGGTCACCCGCCATGGCCCACGCCAGCACGGCCTCCGACGACGCCATCTCGTTCACCGTCTCATCCGGGTACCCGCCCGTAGGCGGGAGGGACAAGAGCGCCCGCGGGACGCCGTCATCCCCACGAGCAGCGAGCTCGATCCCGGTGCGAACGTCGCCCTTCGCCCACTCGACCCCGTCCGGCGAGGCGGCGAACGCGGTGGAACTGACGATCACGCTCTCGGTCTCCCCAGTCGCCAGCTGGACCCGCAGCTGCTCGATCCCGCCCTCGCCCGTGAGGCGCTGCAGGTGCACGTAGTCGCCGCTCAGCCCGATCCGGTATCCCACAGGCACCTGATCGCTCGACGACTCCATGAGCGTGCGCACCTGGGGGTCTCGCGCGTCGTCGACCACGCGGACCGCCCAGGGCGACAGCTCGCTCTCCTGCGTCGCCACCTCCAGCCAGGCGACCCGGTCGCCCTGCCGCACGACGTCGACGATCTCGGCTCGGTGGCCGTCGACGGTGCCGTTGACTGCCACGGGGCGGCTCGCCCCATCAGCCGCACGCAGCTCCAGCGCAAGCTCCCGGTCGAGGTAGACGTCGCTGTCGTCCGGGCCTGGGGCCACCTCGGTGAGCATCAGGATCGAGCCGTCCGTCGCCAGGGTGCCTGTCAGACCGCTACCCGGCGTAGGTTGGCCTACGCCGACGACGACTCCCGCCTCAACGACGTCCTGCACGCTCCCCACATCCGCCCTGAGCACGCAACGCCCCTCCAGCCAGGGCGGTGCAACCGGACCTGAGGTCTCCATGGGGCAGTCACCGGGCCACCCGTCTGCGTTGTCCTCCGGCCGCTCCAGACCCACGAGTGAACGGAGCCACTCGCTGCCCGGGAGCGCGACTGGACCCACGCCCGGGAGCGTGACCGGCCCCGTCAGGAAGAAGGCCACCAGGAGCGCAGCCACGCCGCCGAGCACCCCCTGTGTGGTGCGCCGCCTGCGCAGCGCAGCACGACTCCCGCCGAGCGTCTCGGCCGCGTCGCGGTGCGGCACCGGGATGTCCGCGAGGTCTGCGCGCTCCAGGATGGCTCGGAGGTTCTCCAGACCGCGCGCGTTCGCCGACTTCACAGTCCCCACCGACCTCCCCAGCTCGCGGGCGACTTGCGCCTCGGACAGGTCCAGCAGGTGCCGCATGACCACCACCCGCCGCTGCTGCAGCGGTAGCTGCGCCAGCGCGTGCACGAGCTCGTCCCGCACGGCGACCCGAGCGGCATGGTCCGGGGTGTCAGGAACCCGGATCATGTCGTCGCCGGGCAGGCCCGTGCGGCTGGTGCGGCGCCAGGTGTCGGTACGGAGGTTCACGAGTATCCGACGGGCGTAGGCACGCGGTTCGGTTCTCACCCGGTGCCACGACCGGTAGACGCGCTCGAACGTGCCTTGGACCAGGTCCTCGGCACGGTACGGGTCACCGCACAGCAGGAAAGCCGTACGGAACAGGTACGGGCGGGCGTCCCTGACGAACGCGACGAACTCCTGGTCCTTGGATCGGACCACGCGGACCTCGGCCCGCTCGGGTACGTGGATGCTCATGTTCCCCATGACGCACCCCTTCCCGGGAAGGTTCAGCCGAAGCCTCGGCTTCCTGGCCCACGATGCAGCTCTCTGGCAAAACTGTGCGCCGGTTGCGGGCCGGGCGATACGTCCAGTGCGGTCGGCCACGCCGGCCACGCCGACACCGCCCCGCGACCGGCCGCCGTCCGGGCAAGGCTACCGTCCAGTGCAGCGCATATCGGCACCACAAGTCGGGTGTCACCGTGTAACAGTCCCGATGCCGCGATGGCACGCAGCTGTCAGCCATGTTCTGCGGTGCGGGCAGATCGGAGAGCCGATCGATTCCGGGGATCTTGGTGTCTCTTGACCCCTTCGGGCCGTCCCCTTAACCTCTGGGCTGGCCGAGATGATGCGGTCTACCTACTACCCAGTTACCAAGTGAAGGGAACCAAGTGCGCACACGCAGCCGTTTCGCCGTCCTCGCAACAGTCGGTGCCGTGATGACATCGCTCGCCGTCGCCCCGCCTGCTTCGGCTGATGCCTTCGACCCCAAGTGCGTGGGCGACAAGGTCATCCGCTGCGTGCGGCTCGACACGGATGGCACGGGCCTCAGCGCCGCGGCAAGCATCACCGACGACCAGACGGACGGTTCGAACTACGACGTCTCGGTGACTCGGGTCGACCTCATGGCGTACGACTCGAACCTGGGATGGCGCGCCATCGACGTCGCCACGAGCCCTGGGTGGGACCGGGAGTGGGACCGCGCGGAGACAGCGCACTGGGCCTGCAGCCACGGTAGTTCCTTCAAGGTCCACGCGATACTTCACTGGAGGGCCGCCGGATCTACCGGGAATGGCGAAGCCCAGCATCTCGAGTCCGAGTCGTACGACTGCTGACGTGCCCCCAGTGGGCCGTCCGTAACGAGAAGACCTGTGGTGGTGCGGGGCCGGGAATCCTTACGGGCTTCCCGGCCCCGCCGGCTCCTCGCCCTGCCGTCCTCCACGACCCCACCCAGACCCTGGGCAGAGGACCCCGTGGGGAACCAGGGGGAATAAGGACAGCGTTACCGCTTCCCCGCCGACGAGGGATCAGCTCGAAGCACGGCGGGTTGTCATGATGTTGGCGTCGCGGGGTTGCAGCGCCACTCGGACCACACGTCAAGAGGCTCGGGAGCGCGGGTTATACGACGGCAGACGTCGATGCGGTCGAGTGCCTGAGTGGGCTTCGCCGTGCCGATCTCGGGCACTGCCCGACGAGATGGCGGCTCCCCGGCCGGGTCCTGGTGGACGGATCCTCACCCGACAACACATGGCCCGGCCCTCACGTCATCGGTTCGTGACGAAGGGCCGAGCGTGGTGGGCGCATGGTGGACCATGACCCGGCACCGTGGTCCACTCGCGCCAGGCCTGCAAAATGCAAGCCCGATCTACTTACCGAAGATAGGACAGGTTTAAGGCGTGCATCAGGAGGAGCACGACGCCACCGACGGTGGGGATGGCGCTGAGCACGATGGTGAGCCACTGCAGGGCGCGGTTGCCCACGCCGGAGCGCAGCCGCACGATCGCCCACACGAGGAGGACCGGGGCCAGCGGCCAGAGCACGACGGCGAGCACGGCGAGCACCACGTCAGTGGCCTCGGTCTTTCCCGTCGGGGCGGCGGGCACCGGGGCGGGGGCCACCTCGGCTGCGATGTGTTCCACGGGGCCTAGCTCGTCGAGCACGCGGCGAGCCGACTCGTCGTCGCTGCCGTACCGCGCGAGCAGCTCGGCGGCGTGCTCGCGCACCGCCGCCACGGTCTCGGCGCGCTCGCGCGGGTCGGCCCCAGCCAGGGCGCGGTCCAGGTCGGCGAGGTAGGCCTCGACCAGGGGCGGGTAGTCGGGCGTTGCGGTCATCAGGACTCCAGGATCGTACGGACGTCGGTCGTGAAACGGGACCAGGTGGCGGTGAAGGTCTCCAGCGCCGCCCGGCCCTCGTCGGTGATCTCGTAGTACCGGCGCGGAGGACCCACCGCTGAGGCGACCTGGGTCGTGGTCACCCAGCTCTGCTGACGCAGACGCGACAGCAGCGGGTAGAGCGTGCCCTCGCTGGTCAGCAGGGAGCCGTTGGCGCCAAGACGCTCGGCGAGCTCGAGCCCGTAGGCGGGCGCCGAGCGCAGGCAAGCCAGGACGCAGTACTCCACGACCCCCTTGCGGAACTGCGTCAGGACCATGTCCGAGGTCGGTATCATGCGGTACACGCTACCAGGTATCTTGCAAAACACGATAGCCGCCGCCCGGGCCCAGATGTGGCGGTGCTACCCGCCACCTTTGCTCCTGTGAACGGCACTCGCATGAGTGCTTCGAGCCAGATGAGCAGCGTCAACACGCATCCCGACAGGCGAGGACTCATGCGTATCTCAGCCGAGGATGGCAGCGACCGAAGCGCGGACACGTTCGGCTCCTCGGCAGGCTCGGGTCGGTACTTACACCGTCAACGGAGGTTCCCCATGTACCCGGCCGTCAAGCAACGCCACATCGCCCTGCTCGCGCACGACAACATAAAGACCGAGCTGCTGCGCTGGGCCGAGTGCAACCATGACAGCCTCTCGCAGCACCAGCTCTACGCGACCGGCACCACCGGCACCATGCTCAAGTACGAGCTCGGCCTGCCCGTGCACGGTTCCTGTCCGGGCCGGCCGGCGGCGACCTGCGCATCGGGGCCGTCTGGAACGTCCTGATGGCCTGCAACGTCGCCGCCGTGGACGATCATCTCCTCCCCTCCTGTCCAACGACTACGAGCACCGCCGCCCCTACCTGACCCCGCGCGACTGGGACCGCACCGCCGAAGTTCTCCCCTGAGGAACCGGGGCGTCACGACCGCGCGCTCCTTTCTACTTCGCCCTCGACTGCCGGGAGCGAGGTGAAGATCTCGCTCCCGGCAAGCTCGTCCACGCGGGCCGTGGCGCCAGAACCAGGTTCGTGATCCGTGGCGCGGGCTCCCGGCATGGAGTGCGCGGTAGCACCCCCGTGTGTGGTGCGCTCGAGGCGCTGGGGCGTCAGGCGTCCGGCGTCTGGGTGGAGGGCTGGCCCGCTGCGCCGGACAGGTCGTAGAGCGTGACGCCGTCGACCGTCGTCGCGGTGAAGTTCTCCTCGACCCAGGCGGCGATCTCGCTCGACGCAGACGAGCCGCCGTTCTGGCCGCCGAACCCGCCCCCGCCCACGAACCAGTGGATCTCGCCCGCCGCGACGTACTCCTGGAACTGCTCCAGCGTGGGTGACGGGTCCGACCCGTTGAAACCACCGACGGCCATCACCGGCTGCTCGGTCTCGAGCTGGTAGGACGCCGCGTTCTGCGAGCCGACGGCGGCGGCCGCCCAGGTGTACTGGTCGGCGTCCTGGAGCAGGAGCGCCGCCACCTCGTCCGACACCTCGGCGCCGTCGAGGAGGCCGCTCATCCCGCCTCCACCGCCCATGGCACCGGCGGTGCCGCCGTCCTGGCCGCCGGGCACCGTCATCTGGGAACCGCCCTGAGCGCTCCCGTCCTGGGGTGTGCCACCGGTCCCGGTCGGCGGCTGACCGCCTGTAGGGGGCTGTCCCGTCTGGCCGCCGGTCTGGCCACCCGGCCCGCCGGGCGCCTGACCGCCGAACCCGGCACCCTGCCCACCACCGGGCATCTGTCCCCCGCCCGTCCCGCCGAAGCCGGAGGACACAGCCGGCCCCGCGGTCACGATCGACCCGGTGTGCGCAGTGGCGACGGTCTGCAGCGTGTAGGCCGCCGGTCCGACCAGGCCCGCCACCAGGGCGAGCGCAGCCCCGGCCTTCGCCAGCGTGCCCGCCCCGCCCCGCACGGACGCCACAACCAGTACGAGAGTGCCGAGCGCGCCCACGGCCAGGACCGTCCAGCGCAGCCACGGCAGCCAGTCGGCGCTTCGGCCGAGAAGCACCACTGCCCATGCTGTCGTCGTACCGGAGGCCGCCGCGAGTGTCCACAGCGCCCACCGCGAGCGCCGCTCGGCCCAGAGTGTCCAGCCGCCGATGCCGACCAGGGCGGCGACCGGTGCCGCCAGTGCGACCGTGTAGTAGGCGTGGAAGATGCCAGCCATGAAGGAGAAGGTCACGCCGGTGACGAGCAGCAGGGAGAGCCACCCGACGACGGCCGCGCGCCGGACGTCGGTGCGCGGCGCCTGGCGGCGGGCCCACAGGGCGCCGACGGCGAGGATCAGGGCGGCGGGCACGAGCCAGGTGATCTGACCGCCGTTCTCGGCGTCGAACAGGCGGGCGAGGCCGGTGGAGCCACCGAATCCGCCGCCCATACCGCCACCTCCGCCTCCCCCGACGGAACCTTCCTCGTCGCCGGTGATGCGGCCCAGGCCGTTGTAGCCGAAGGTCAGTTCCAGGAACGAGTTGGTCTGGGACCCGCCGATGTACGGCCGCATCGACTCGGGTACCAGCTCGACGAGCGCAACCCACCAGCCACCTGTCACGGCCATGGCGAGGACGCCGAGGAGGCTGTCGCGGATGCGGCGGCCGAGGCCCACGGGCGCCGCCCAGAGGAACATCAGCGCGAGGCTCGGCAGGACGAGGAAGGCCTGGAGCTGCTTGGTGAGGAAGGCGAGGCCGACCAGGGCGCCCGCGAGCACCATCCAGCGCGTGGTGCGTGGCCCCTCCACCGCCCGCAGCACCGCCGCGACGGCGCCGGTGAGCAGGAGGAGCAGGAGTGCGTCGGGGTTGTTGAAGCGGAACATAAGGGCCGCGACGGGGGTCAGGGCGAGGGCGGCGCCCGCGAGCAGGGCGGCCTGCGCGGAGAACGTGCGGCGCACGGTCGCGTACAGGACGCCGACCGTGGCCACACCCATCAGGGCCTGCGGCACGAGCATCGACCAGGAGGACAGCCCGAACAGCCGCACGGAGAGTGCCATGACCCAGAGCGAGGCTGGCGGCTTGTCCACGGTGATGGAGCCGGCGGCGTCGGACGCCCCGTAGAGGAACGCCGTCCACGACTCGGAGCCGGCCTGTACGGCGGCCGAGTAGAACGAGTTCGCCCATCCGGAGGCTGACAGCCCCCACAGGTAGAGCACCGCCGTGACCAGGAGAAGGCCCAGCAGTGCCGGCCGCTCCCAGCGTGTGCGGGCCGCGGTGTCCGCGGCGGCTTCTGGCGCGGCGTCGGCAGGCGGGTGCACGACGATGCCGACTGCCGGGGTCGCGTGTGCGGGGATGGTGGTCATGAAGGGTTCCTCTCGGAGACGGGAGCTGGGGTGGCGGACGACGGGACGGAGCCGGACGCCGTCGGGGCGGCGGCTTGACGCGGGCGGAAGACCCAGGCCCGCAGCAGCACGAACCGCAGGAGGGTCGCGACGAGGTTCGCCGCGACGAGCACGGCCAGCTCGACACCGCGGCCGGCGTCGGGCGTCGCGGTGTGCAGCGCCCACAAGGATCCGGCGGTCAGTGCCCAGGCCAGGCCGAACACGACCAGCCCCTGCCCGTGGTGGGTACCGAGCCGGTCCGGGCCTCGCACGCCGAACGTCACGCGGCGGTTGGCCGCCGTGTTCGCGATCGCGGTAAGCACGAGTGCGGTGAAGTTCGCCGCCTGAGCCCCGGTGATCCCGGCCAGCAGGAGATAGAGCAGCACGTAGGCGACGGTGCTCGCGATACCGACGACGCCGAAGCGCACGAGCTGGTGCAGCAGCAGCGACCGGCGCGGTTCGAGCACGGGTGCGGCGCCGACCGCCCAGGTCGCGCCCGGCAGGTGCGTGCGGACCTCCGCGAGCGGCAGCCGCCCCGAGAGCAGATCGCGGCCCAGGCGCACGATGCCACGGACGTCCGCCAGCGCGGTCGGGACGATGTCGACCCGGCTGTCCGGGTCGTCCACCCAGTCGACGGGCACCTCGTGGATACGCAGCCCGGCTCGCTCGGCCAGGACCAGGAGCTCGGTGTCGAAGAACCACTGCGTGTCGGCGACCAGCGGCAGGAGCTCGCGGGCGGCGTCGGCGCGGATGGCCTTGAAGCCGCACTGGGCGTCGGAGAAGCGGGTCGCGAGCGTGCCGTGTAGCAGCAGGTTGTAGCCGCGGGAGATGAGCTCGCGCTTGGGACCCCGCACGGTGCGGGAGCCCCGGGCCAGCCGCGTGCCGATCGCCAGGTGGGAGTGCCCGGAGACCAGTGGCGCGACGAGCGGGAGCAGCGCGGACAGATCGGTCGACAGGTCGACGTCCATGTAGGCGAGCACCTGCGCGTCGGAGGCGAGCCAGGCGGTGTGCAGCGCTCGCCCGCGGCCCTTGGCGTCCAGGTGCAGCACCTGGACGCCGTCGAGCTCGGCCAGCAGGCGGCGCGCGACGGCGAGCGTGCCGTCGGTCGAGGCGTTGTCGACCACGGTGACGCGCGCCGGGTACGGGAAGCGCGTCGTCAGGTAGGCGTGGGTGGCGCGCACCGCGCGCTCGAGCCCGTGCTCCTCGTTGTAGACGGGGATCACGAGGTCGAGCACCGGTGCGGCGGGCGGACGCTCCGCGGCGTCAGGGGCCGGTCGGAGACCGGCGTCGGAGGAGAGTGTCGAGTCCATGCCTTCGATCAAAGGCGGCGAAACCCCGGGTGAAACTGTGGCCAGCCTATGCATCTCATGTGTACGGCCGAGCCATGGCGAACGCACAGGTGCGGCACAGGAAGACCACTGGTTTGGGGGCCACCGTGGGTTGATGACCACAGCCCACGCGTCTGCCGGCCACCCGCACCAGCCACGCCTGACCCGGCCCGACGGAACACCCGTCCGGGTCCTCGTGGTGGACGACGAGCCCAACCTCACCGAGCTGCTCAGCTCCGCGCTGCGCCTGGAGGGCATGGACGTGTCAGCCGCCCACGACGGTGTATCGGCGGTCCGCACGGCACGCGCGACTGCCCCCGACGCCGTCCTGCTCGACGTCATGCTCCCCGACACCGACGGGTTCGCCGTCCTGCGGCGGTTGCGCGTCCTGGACGACCGGATGCCGGTGCTGTTCCTCACGGCGCGGGATGCGGTGGAGGACCGCGTCGCGGGCCTCACCGCGGGCGGCGACGACTACGTGACCAAACCCTTCAGCCTCGAGGAGGTCGTCGCCCGGCTGCGTGGCCTGCTGCGCCGGCGGGGCGCGGTCACCGACGCCGAGAGCGCCGTCATCGTCGTCGGCGACCTGACGCTCGACGAGGACGCGCACGAGGTGTGGCGCGCGGGCGAGGAGATCCGGCTGACGGCGACCGAGTACGAGCTGCTGCGCTACTTCATGCGCAACCCACGCCGCGTACTTTCCAAGGCACAGATCCTGGACCGGGTCTGGAACTACGACTTCGGCGGGCAGGCGAACATCGTCGAGCTGTACGTGTCCTACCTGCGGCGCAAGATCGACCGAGGACGTGACCCCATGATCCACACGTTGCGCGGCGTCGGCTACACGCTCAAGCCCGCCAGGAACGCCGGAGCAGCACATGGCTGACGACCTGCACCACCGGGCGCGCAGGGCCGTCGCGCTGCGCCGGCGGCTCGTGCTCGTGCTCGCGGCCGTCGTCCTGGTCACGACCCTCGCCCTCGCACTGGCGTCGACGGCCGGGCTCCGCTCCCAGCTCGTGGCACAGCTCGACCGCGAGCTGGACCAGGCGAGCCAGGGGCTCGCGCACGGGCCCGCGCAGCTGCCACCCGGCGACCGCGCCCCCGCAGCGACGGCACCGGACGCGCTTTCGGACGTGGCCACGCCGCGCACGCTCCCGCCCGGCCTGGGCCCCGGCAGCGCGGTCGTGCGGTATCTCGACGGCGAGCTCGTCGTCGCCGACCACGTCACCGCCTCGCTGGACGAGCTCGACCTCGACAAGGACCAGGTCGCCGAGCTGCTGGAGGTTCCCGCCGACGGGCGCGCGCACGACGTGCAGCTGAGCGGGCTCGGCTCGTTCCGTGCGGTGCACCTCACGACCGACGACGGACCATCCGTCGTGGCGACGAGCACCCAGGCCGTGAACGCGACGGTCCAGCACTACGCCCTGGTCCAGACCGCCCTCGGGGCTACCGCGGTACTCGCGGCCATCATCCTCGGTGCATGGCTCGTGCGCCGCTCCCTGCGGCCGCTAGACGGTGTCGCCGACGCCGCGCGCCGGGTCTCGGAGCTCGACCTCTCGCGTGGAGCGGTTGCCGCCATCCCCCGCCTGCCCGAGACACTCACCGACGAACGGACCGAGGTCGGACAGGTCGGCGCCGCCCTGAACCGCATGCTCCAGAACGTCGAGACGTCCCTCCAGGCCCGGCACGACTCCGAGACCCAGGTACGCGGCTTCGTCGCGGACGCGAGCCACGAGCTGCGCACGCCCCTCGCCTCGATCCGCGGCTACGCCGAGCTCGTCCACCGCACCTCCGAGCAGCTCCCGCCCACCGCGGCACGCTCGCTGGACCGCATCGAGTCCGAAGCCGTGCGCATGACCGATCTGGTCGAGGACCTGCTGCTGCTGGCCCGCCTCGACGCCGGACGACAGCTCGACCGCTCGCCCGTCGACCTGGCTGCCCTGGCCGTCGACGCGGTCATGGACGCGCACGCGGCCGGCCCGGACCATACGTGGGCGCTTCACCTGCCGGACGGGCCGGACCATGACCCGCAGCCAGGCGGGAACGACGCAGCGTACGACCTGGTCGTGACCGGGGACGAAGCCCGCCTCCGGCAGGTTGTCGCGAACCTGCTCGCCAACGCGCGTACCCATACCCCGCCCGGCACCCACGTGGAGGTGCGGCTCGGACGCACCGGGCACGCCGTCCTGCTCACCGTCTCCGACGACGGCCCCGGCATCCCGGCCGACCTACGCACCACGCTCTTCCGCCGCTTCACCCGCGGCGACGCCGCCCGCAACCGCGAGGGCGGTTCGACCGGCCTCGGCCTTGCCATCGCCGAGTCGATCACCACCGCGCACGGCGGGACGATCGAGGTCCGCTCCGCCACAGCGGACGAACCTGGACCACCCGGAACCACGTTCACCGTACGACTGCCGCACCACAACGACCATGACGGCCCTGCGTCCTCCACGTAGCGCAGCATGACGTTCTCGTTGTTCACCAGTTCTTCGGTTCCAGGTACAGCAGTCTCGTAATTCGCAGTCACCTTCGGAGGGTGTCATTCCGGTATCGCCAGTCGCGATATCCCATCGGGCCTCGTCCGGCCCTCCCGAAAGGAACTCCCATGCGCTCCCGCGCTCTGCCTGCCCTGGGACTGCTCGGCCTCGGCGCCACCGCCCTCCTCGCCGGCTGCACCGGCTCCGCCGACGCCACACCGGCACCGGACCCAGCTGCCCCGATCACTTTCGCCACCACCCCACTCGGCGACGACCCGGCCGCCACCAACCCGGTCGAGGCGTTCGCCGACCTCGTCGCGAAGGAGACCGGGCGCGAGGTCGAGGTCGTCGACGTGCCCGACTACACCGCCGTCGTGGAGGCGCTGCGCAACCACCACGTCGACATCGGCTTCATGAGCGGCTTCCCCTCGGCCCTCGCCGTCAACACGGGTGAGGTGGACTCCCTCGTCGCCTGGCCCGGCAACGACGACCCGGTCTCTACCTGCCTCGTGCTGGACGGCTCGCCGCTGAGGTCGCTGGACGACATCACGCCCGAGACCGTGGTCGCGTTCGCTGACCCGGCCTCCAGCTCGGGCTACTTCATGCCCGTGGCGATGCTGCACGAGGCCGGGCTGGAGAAGGACACCGACTACAAGGCGATGTTCTCTGGCGGCCACGACATGAGCTTCATCGCTCTCAAGGAGGGCGATGTCGACGTGGCCTGCACCTCGACGATCATGCCGACGATGGCCGGCCAGGACAACGGGATGTTCCCGTTCGAGAAGGGCGAGACCCGGTCCATCGGCGAGAGCGCCTCCATGCCCGTGGCCGTCACCGTCCTCGCCGACCAGCAGATCGCCGACGACAAGCGAGAGCTGCTCGCCGAGGCGCTGCCGAACGTGTTCGTCGAGGAGAACGCCGAGTCGCTCGGCGCCATGTTCGAGGCGATGCAGGGCACCGAGCCGGTCGTGGACCCCGACCCGTCGATCTTCCAGCCCTTCGTCGATATCGCGGCCATCGCCGACGTCGACATCTCCGACCTCGGCTGAGCGGCGGACCACCATGACGACTCCAGCGCTGGATCAGGCATCGCCACGGCACACCTCGCCGCTCGTGACCGTACGCGACCTCGCGGTCGCCTACGGCGACGGTCCCCTGGTGCTCGACGGCGTCGACCTCGACCTGCATCCCGGCGAGATGGTGGCGCTGCTCGGCGCGTCAGGCTCGGGCAAGTCAACCCTCATGAAGAGCCTCACGGGATTCGCGCCCATCAACAGCGGCACCGTGCGCGTCGTCGGCGTCGACATGACGGACCTACGCCGCGGCCGGCTGCGCCACGTCCGCGCGTCGGTGGGCCAGATCTTCCAGCAGTTCAACCTCGTCGGCCGGCTCAGCGTGCTCACCAACGTACTCACCGGCGCCCTGCACGACGCCGGTGCCATCAACCTGGTCGGCGGCTTCTCCACCGCGCACCGCAAGCGCGCGATGGAGCTGCTCGACCGCGTCGGGATCGCGTACAAGGCGACCGACCAGGCCCGCACGCTCTCGGGCGGGCAACAGCAGCGCGTCGCGATCGCGCGGGCGCTCATGCAGCGGCCCCAGCTCATCCTCGCCGACGAACCAGTCGCCTCGCTCGACCCGACGATGTCGCAGTCGGTGCTCGACCTGCTGCACGAGATCGCACGCGAGGACGGGATCCCCGTGCTCGTGAGTCTGCACGTGCTGCCGCTCGCCCTCGAGCACTCGGACCGGATCGTGGGCCTGCGGCACGGCGAAGTACTCGTCTCCGCCCCGACCGCACAGCTCGACGCGGCTGCGCTCGACCTGCTCTATGCCCACGACGACAGGGAGGCCGGCCTTGTCCAGGATCTCGTCTGAACCCACCGTCCACGAGACCTCTCGCCGTGAGAAGCCGGCCACGCGACCGCAGCTCGATACGCGCGAGCGCACCCGGCTGGAACGCGCCGTCAACGTCCCCCGGGCGCGTTTCCTGCTCGGCATCCCGGTCGTCGTCGTACTGATGGTGTGGTCGTTCGTGGGCGCCGAGTTCGACTTCGCCAAACTCGGCGAGGGTACGACCAACATGGGTGACTTCCTCCTGCGCCTGTTCCCGCCCACCTGGGACAAGCTGCCCACGATCGTGGAACAGCTGATCGAGACGCTGCAGATGGCGATCGTCGGTACCGCGCTCGGTGCCGTCCTGTCCCTCGTCGTCGCCTTCGGGGCGGCATCGAACATCGCCCCGCGCTGGCTGTACTACCCCACCCGTTGGGTCATGAACATCATCCGGTCGTTGCCCGACCTGGTGTTCGCGCTCATGTTCGTCTCGGCTGTCGGCCTGGGCCCGTTCGCCGGCATCCTCGCCATGACCGTCGGCTCCGTCGGCTCCATCGGCAAGACCTTCGCCGAGGCCATGGAGGCGGTCGACGCCGGACCCGTCACCGCCGTGCAGGCCGTCGGCGCCTCCCGCCGCCAGGTCGTCCAGTACGGCGTGCTGCCGCAGGCCGGACCCCTGCTCGTCTCCTATACGCTCCTGCTCTTCGAGGGCAACGTGCGCGGCGCGACCATCCTCGGCATGGTCGGCGCCGGCGGCATCGGACTGGAGCTCACCACCGCCATGAAGATGTACGACTACGGACATCTGTCCGCCATCGTCCTCTGCATCATCGTGCTGGTCACGGTCATCGACCAGGCCAGCGCCGTCATCCGAAGGAAGATCACATGACAGTCACCCGCACCACACCCGTAGTCGTCCCGCTCAGCGCACCCGTCAACCTCCGCGACCTCGGCGGCATCCCCGTCGCCGGCGGAACCGTACGTGAAGGGTTCGCGATCCGAGCCGACGACCTCTCGATAGTGACCCCCGAGGTCGCCGACGCCCTGGTCGTGGCGGGCCTGCGCACCGTGATCGACCTGCGCTCGTCCGACGAGGCCACCATCACGGGTCGCGGCCCGCTCGGCGCTCGCACCGGGGTCAACTACCACCACGTGCCGTTCATGGCCGACATCGGTCAGGCGAGCGACGTCCCTCTCGACCAGCCTGCGTTCGAGCAGGCCACATTCGAGCGGATGTACGTGCGGATGTACGAGGGTGCCGCCGGGCAGATCGTCACCGCGCTCGCGATCATCGCGCACGCGCCGGGCACCGTGGCGTTCCACTGCGCGGCCGGCCAGGATCGCACCGGGGTGCTGGCGGCAGCGATCCTGCTCGTGCTCGGCGCCGAGGGGGAGGCCATCGTCGCCGACTACACCCGTACGGGCGAGAACTCGGCCGCGATCATGGAACGCATTGCGCCCGTCATGACGCCGCTCATGAAGAAGTTCGGCTACGACCTCGACGCCGCCGCCCGCTCGGCGATGCGTTCGGAGTTCTCGCCAGAGCCCATGCACGGGCTGCTCACGGTGCTTGCCGAACGCCACGGTGACCCCCTCGCGCCGCTGCGCGCGGCGGGGCTCACCGACGACCTCGTCGCACGCCTGCGGGAGCGGGCGCTGACGACCACCGGCGCGGCGTAAGCACCGTGGGAGGCACCACACCTGCCCCGCCCGGGGCCGCGGCGGACCGCCGCGGCCCCGGCCGCCCGCGGTCCGAGGGCCACGACCAGCGGATCCTCGACGCCGCCGTCGAACTCATGGAGCGCGGCGAGGAGATCACGGTCAGCCGCGTCGAGCAGCTCAGCGGCCTGGGCCGGGCCGCCATCTATCGGCGCTGGCCGAGCATGACCGACCTCGTCGCGGCGGCGCTGGACCGCGGCCGCGAGCCATATGTCATCCCGCTCGACGGCGACCTGCTCCAGAACGTGCTGGACATCTACACCGCGTCGTCGGCCGGTGCGCGGGAGAAGTACCCCGAGGAGCGGTTCCGCCTGCGCCTACGTCTGGCCATGACCGACCGCAGGCTCGCACAGGCCTACTGGAGGTCGCACGTCGCGCGCCGCCGCAGCGGGATGGTCGCGGTGCTGCGCGCCGGGATCGACCAGGGTGTCCTGCGCCCCGACATCGACATCGACGCCTGCATCGACCTCATCAACGGGGTCTTCTACTACCAGTTCGTGGTACGAGGCGTGACTCTCGAGGACCCCGAAGCCATCGCCCGCTGCCAGGAAGCCATCCGCGTCGCATGGCGTGGCATGGCCCAGGAACCGGGTCCCTGAGTGTTGCCCCGGCCTCGGTCGTCGGCGCGATCGGCAGGGCTCGCACAGGGCTCCGTGACTACGACCTTGCCGTGGTCGTGCCCACGGACCGCAGCACCGGTACGACACCGTGCTCGTCGATCGTGCCGGTGACCTCGTCGGCGGCGTCGCGCAGGACCGCAGGCGAGTGCCCCATCGCCACGCCGCGCGCCGCCCAAACAATCATCTCCAGGTCGTTGACGCCGTCACCTACCGCCACTGTCCGGGCAGAGTCTGCGCCAACTTGCTCGCGGATTCGTTCGAGCCCCGTCGCCTTGCTCAGGTCCCGGGGCGTGACGTCGACCCAGTCCGACGCCGCAGGCACCGGCGTGACCCCGAGGGAGCGCAGGGGTTCGACAAGCCGGGCCACACCGTCGCCCCGCAGGATCGCGCGGGTTGCGGGCACGTCCCACAGCTCGGCGTCCGGGACCTCCCGCTGCTCGCCGTTCACCGAGCTGGGCTCGAAGGGGCGCGTCACCCGGTAGCCCCAGCCGATCTCCTCGACGCCCACCTGCACCGCGGGGACCAGGGCGCGGGCACGGCGGATCACCGGCTCCACGTCGAATGTGTGCACCGTGTCGAGCTCGTAACCGCCCGGCTGGCCGGCGTCGAGCCGAGCCACGACGGCGCCGTTCGACGCGACCACCCAGCCCATGTCGATGCCGAGCTGGCGGGCGACGGGCAGCACGCCCGCCAGCGAGCGGCCGGAAGCGAGCACCACGTGGTGCCCCGACTGCCGCACGTCGGCGACCGCCGCGACCGTCTCCTCCGGCACGGTCCCGCGGTCCTTGAGCAGCGTGCCGTCGATGTCGAGGGCTATCAGGGCTGCGCCGACCGTGACGTCTACCGCGCGAACATGGCGGATGGATCCCTGAGCGTCGTCGGTCCTGGGCGAAGGCACTGTCGTATCCGTCATGCCCCTCAGACGCACGGCGATCGTCGATGTCACACCACTTTCACCACGACTTTCGGCCAGGAGCTCGGGGTACACCGAGGCCCATCGACGGAACATCCATGTGGACAAGTTCTCGGCCGTAGGAGAGCCCCCATCGATTCGTTGAGGTGTCGATGGTCGAGGGTCTTGTCCACCCACCTCTTGAAGTCGTCAAGGTCGCGATGGTCGCGCACGAAACCGGGACCGTCGCCGCCGTCGGCGCCTCGGCCCTGCTGGGCACGCCCGCCGCCGGTGCCGCCCCGTCCGCCGGCCCGGGCACGGACCGCGTCGCACGACGTTCACCGTGCGACTGGCGCACCACGGCGACGACGGACATGATGCGCTCCCCGGGTAGCGCGGTTGCCGTACGGCGCGGCCAACCCAGTGGTGCCCCGCGTCGCGAGAACAGCGGCCGCACCCAACCAGAGGGCGCCCACGATCCACGGCGAGCCGACGCCGAGCGCATCCGCGCCCCGAGCGGCCACGTTCGGTACACCCAGCCGGTCGAGCAGCCAACCGGTCGCGGCCACCGCCGTGACCACGGCGGCCGTCACACGCATCGGCCCGTAGGAGCGGGTCCGTGCGAGCACGACCAGCGGTGGGAGCACAATCAGGACGACGACAAGCTGCATGATCTCGATGCCGAGGTTGAAGCCGAGCAGGCTCAGGCCGAGCTGTGTTCCGGACAGGTCCATCGAGGAGAGCGTCGTCGAGAACGCCATCCCGTGCACGAGACCGAAGACCGCCGCGACGATCGGTTCGCGCCCCGGAAAGACCGGACGGACGGCGTGTGCTGCTGCGACGAGGATGCTTGCGGCGATCAACGCCTCGACCGGTTGCTGCGGCACCGGCAGGCCCAGGGTGCCCAGGACGAGGGTCACGGAGTGCCCGACGGTGAATGCGATGGTGATGGTCGTGATCCGGCGCACGGCGGTGCCGGTGGGCGCGGTCCTGTTCCACCGGCCGCCCGCCGCGAGCAGGGGCGCGGGCAGCAGCAGGGTGAGCAGGAACAGCTGGTGGTCGGTGCCCTCCGCGATGTGCGAGACGCCGAGCCGGACCATGCCGGCGAAGCCCTGCCACATGCTCCCGTCGTCCAGGTCGACCTCGAGCGGCGCGACCTCGCCGGTACGGGTATCGAGCGTGATCGTCCCCAGGTCGCGCACGGACTCGACCTGCCCGGCAGACCAGTCGCTGTGGAGCGTCACGAAGATGTCCGAGGTGATCACCTGGTGGATGATCGCGTCGTAGACGAGCGTGAAGGCGCGCATGCGGTCAGCACTCGGCGGCACGAGCGTCAGCTCAGCGGTGACCGACGGGAACGCACCCGTTCCCCACTGCTCGGTCCGGGTCGCCGCGAGGTCGTCGACCTCGACCGTCCATGGCTCGCCGTCCGACGTCAGGGCAACGTGCTGGCGCAGGTAGGCGTTCACCTGGGCTGACGTCGACGCGCCGAACGTACCGTCGGGTAGCGCGATGCCGCTCGCCGTGGCGAGGTCGGCCGCGGGCATCGTCACCGTCGCGGTGATGTCGGACTCGTGGACGTCGAGCTCGATCGTCGTGGCCGGTACGACATGTGCCGCCGCGGGGGCGACCGAGAGCAGGAGGACCGCACCGGAGACGGCGAGGATCGCGAGCCGACGCATGGTCAGGACGTGAGGCCGCCGTAGTCAGCGGTCTTGTCGCGCCACACCGCGTGGGGGTGGGCGCCGTCGAGGATCACGCCGTTCTGCATGGAGAACTCGATCCATACCGACGGGCCGTCGATGCGGACGTAGTCGCCGTTGTTCTCCATCGCGATGTCACCCGTGTACGCCACGTACGTCTCGTCCAGCTCGTCCTCGTACTGCGCGAGGATCGTCTGGGCGTCCCCGTCTGCCAGGTCTCCGACATAGGTCTCGATCGCGGTCAGCAGCAGAGCCTTCTGGTCGTCCGTCAGGTCCGAACCGACCAGGCCCTCGGACGACTCGGGGAACGCCCAGTCCTTACCGGGGCCGAGCAGGATGTCGTTGAACGAGTCCGACAGGGTCGCCGTGGTGAGCTGGTCGTCGTCGAGCGACGCAAGAAGCTCGGCGAACGCGGCCCGTTCCTGCTGCTCGGGGATGACGGTGTCGCCGTCGACCTCGACCTCGTCCATCGGCTCGATCCCGCGGAAGGACGGCGTCGCCCCGACCAGGGCGCCGTCGGTGTAGGTGTTCGACACGGCGAGATGGTGGCCACCGAACTGCAGCTCCCAGGTGCCGGACGCGGAGGGAGTCCCGAGGAACGCGACGAAGAAGTTGCCCCGACCGTAGTCGTCACCACCGCCGTTGTCGCCCAGGTAGTCGTCGGCCTCCAGGTGCTGGACGATCTCGTCGTAGCCCTCGTTCTCCGCGGTACCTGTCGCACCGGCGAGCAGATCCTCCAGTGCGGTCCACTGCTCGTCGGTGAGCGTGCTCGTCTGAAGGCCTACCCGGCCGGTGCTGTTCGAGCCGCCGCCCGGCCCACCGCCCATGCCGCCGGCCAGGAGCGCGTTGGGGAGGTTCGACCAGTTGGCCGCGTTCTCGAAGGTGTAGTCCTGGTTCAGTGCGGAGAGCTGCTCGTCGTCGAGCGTCGCGGCGAACGCCTCGGCAAGGGTGACGACGTCGGCGCCCGCCTCGGAGGAGGCCGTCGCTGACGCGGTCGACGAGCTCGAGGCTGATGCGCTGGTCTCCGCCGAACCCGCGGAGGTACCGTCCGAGCCGGTACATCCGGCCAGTGACACGGTCAGTCCGACCGCCAGCACCTTCCACGCCGCCGTGCGGCGGGGCCGCTTCGCACGCCCTTGCCTGGTCTTCATGCATCTGAAGATACTTCTCGGTCCGCGGGACCGCCCGTGCAACGTCAGACCCGTCCGTCACAGCCCGGTGGGCGCGCGACACAATGACCTCATGAGCACCCCTCGTCGCCCTGCCGCTCCAAGCTTCTCCGCACTCAGCCCGCAGGAGAGGGAGCGTCTGAGCGAGCAGCTCCGTGAACGGGTCTACGTCACTTTCGCCATGCTGGCGGTCATCCTCACGCTGCTCGGTCACACGCAGGATCTGACCGTGGGGGTCGCCGCAGGGTCGTTGACCATCACGGCCGTGGGCACCGTCACCGCCGCCTGGCTCGCCGAGCTCATCGCACACCTGGCCGCACATGGCAGGTTCCCCGGCCGGAGCCACCTCGCCGCCATCACACGGACCAGCGCAGACGCGCTCCTGACACTGGTCCTTCCGCTGGTGTCCCTCGCAGCGGCGGGCCTCGGCTGGTGGACGCTCGACGTCGCACTCCGTATCGGAGTCGGTGCGCTCATCGCCACGCTGGTGCTCATCACCTGGCTCGGCATTCGTCGCACCAGGCTGTCCTGGCCGGCGAGGCTCCTGGCCCTGGGCGTCCTCGCCGTCCTCGCGCTGGGCGTGGTCGGCCTCAAGCTCCTCGCGCACGGCTGACACAGGACGTGCCGGGCATGCCGCGGGGTTCCAGGTGGTCTTGACGTCGATTTAACGGTGCGTTGCGGCGCGGCTGATCCGGCCTGGCCGAGTGTGGTGTCCGTCAGCAAGACCACACCCCGGAAGGCAGCACTCATGAACCTCAGGATTCGTAGGGCACTCGCGATCGGGCTGTTCGGCCTGGCTCTACCCGTCAGCGCATGTTCGGCCATTGCTGCGCAGAGCGGCACGCAGACCGTCGTCGAGGAGACCACCGACACGTCCGGCACCGACGGCGACGCTGGTTCGAGTGAGAGCACGACGTCCGAGGACAGCACCACCAGCTCCGATGCGGCCTCCAGCACCTACGTCGACGGCACCTACTCGGCCGAGGGTAGCTACGTGTCCCCGGCCGGGACCGAGACGGTAGGTGTCGAGCTGACGATCGCCGACGGCGTTGTGACCGCCGTGACCGTCACGCCCGAGGCCACCGACGGCACGTCCGCGCAGTACCAGGAGCAGTTCGCCGCGGGCATCGCCGACGAGGTGGTGGGCGTCGCGCTGGACGAGCTCGATGTGGACAAGGTCGCTGGTTCCTCGCTCACCTCCGGCGGCTTCGAGGCGGCCGTCGCGCAGATCGCGGAGCAGGCCAGTGCGTGACGCGACCCGGACCGCACCCCCGGCAGCACCGGCCCGCCTCGAGTTCGAGGCGATCGGGACCCGGTGGATCATCGACACCCCCGCCCCGCTGCCGGTCACGACGCAGGCGGAGGTGCGACGCGAGATCGCCGCTTTCGACGCCACCTGGTCACGGTTCCGCACCGACTCGTTCGTGCACGACCTGGCCCGCAGACCCCGCAGGCATCACGTCGACGCCGACGGCGCGGCGATGCTCGGTCTCTACGCCGCGCTCGCGCCGGCGACCGAGGGCGCGGTGAACCCGCTGGTCGGTCATGCCCTGGAGGACCTGGGGTACGACGCCGGCTACACGCTGAAGCCGAGCTCGTCAGGACGCGGATCGGTGCCGGCCTGGCCCGCGCTGGGCTGGGACCCCGCCACGTCGACCGTCGATCCGTCCGCACCGGTGCTGCTCGACGTCGGTGCGGTCGGCAAGGGACGCCTCGTCGACCTGGTCGTGGGCGTACTGGAGGCCGCCGGGATCGAACAGTTCACCGTCGACGCCGGCGGAGACATCCGCCAGGTCGGCAGCCGCGGGCTCCGTGTCGCGCTGGAGCACCCCGGCGATGCGCGCCGGGCCGTCGGCGTGGTGCGCCTGCCTGCCGGCGGGGGCGCGGTGTGCGCGTCGGCGACCAACCGGCGCGTCTGGGGCGACCGGCTGCACCACATGCTCGACGCCCGCACGGGCCGGCCCACCTCGGACATCGTCGCGACGTGGGCCGTCGCCCCGACGGCAATGCTGGCCGACGCCGCCGCGACCGCCGCGTTCTTCCTCGACGCCGACGCCGTCCGGGAGCTCCTCCCGGTCACCGGCCTCGTCCGGATGCCGCGTCGGGGCCCGCTGCAGGCCGGCGGGATCGACGGGCAGGTGTTCCTGTGACCCCCGTGATCACTCGGCCGTCCGCCCGCGCCACCGCGCCCGCGGCGACCACCGCCGCCGCCCGCCGGGTCGGTCTCCCGGCCCGTGTCGACGCGATCTTGAGCCGGGTCTCGATGTACGTCCTGGTGCTGGTCGTCCTGGGGACGATCGCGGTCACGGCTACCGTGCTCGCCGCCTGGGGAGCGCTGTCGACCGACCCGCTAGCGATGGTCGCCAGTGCCGCCATCGCCCTTGCGGCGACCTGGGCCGGGACCGCGGTGGGCGCCCGGTTCACGGGCGCCCGCCCGCATCCCGGTTCCTGGGCGATCACCGGGCTCATCCTGTTCCTGCTGCTGTGGCCCGACCTGACTCCCGCCGCCCTCGGCACGGCTGCGGTCGCGGGCCTGGTGGCTGGCCTGAGCAAGTTCGTCCTGGCCTGGCGCGGGCGGCACGTGCTCAACCCGGCCGCGGCCGGAGCGGTCGCCGTCGGACTGGTCGGGCTCGTCGTCCCGGACGTCGGCTCGGCCCTGTGGTGGGTCGGCAGCGCCACACTGCTGCCCGTGGTCGCGGCCGGTGCGCTGCTGGTGCTGTGGCGCACGCGTGGGTTCGGCTTCGCCGCCGCGTACGCCGTGCCGGCCTGGGCGCTGACGACGGCCGGCTACCTGATGCTCGGTACACCTCTCGGGGACGCCGCGTGGTGGGCGCTGAGCGCCGGCCCGATCGTGTTCCTGGCCGGGTTCATGCTCACCGAGCCGCTGACCGCACCGCCGCGGCGGGCGCAGCGAGCCGCCGTCGCCGCGGTGGTCGCGGTCGGATCGGCGCTGCCGCTCCTGGTGGGAGTGCCGGTGACCCCGAGCTCGCGCTCGTGGCAGGGAACGTCCTCGCCTTCGTGTTCGGCCAGCGGCGCGCCGTCGTGCTCAGGCTGCAGGCCGCGCAGCGGCGCGGAACCCTGCTCGACCTGCGGTTCGAGACCACCGCGCCGCTGCGCGCCAGGCCCGGGCAGTACCTCGAGATCGACGTCCCGTCGGCCGGGCGAGATGCCTGCGGCCGGCGCCGTGTGCTCTCGCTCGCGTCGGACCCGGCCTCGGGCCAGGTGCGCCTGATCACCCGGGTCGGTGAGCAGCCCTCGGCGTTCAAGTCGGCGCTGGCACGTCTCGCTCCTGGTGACGAGGTACGCGCCACCGGCGTGGCGGGTGACTTCCTCCTGCCCGGAGGCCCGGATGTCTCGAGAGAGATCCCGGGACGCGGGCGGCAGACCAGACGCCCCCGGCTCGCGCTCGTGGCCTCTGGCATCGGCATCACGCCGTTCCTCGCCCACCTTGCCAGGCCGCTGCCCGGCCGCGACATCGTCCTGGTGCACGGGGTGCATGACGCCGCGGAGCTGCCGCTGCCCAGCGAGGTGCCCGGAGCATCGCGGGTGGTCGCGGTGGTGCCGGCCGGAGCGCCGGGGTGCGGCCCCCACGGGCCGGTGCTGCGTGACGGCAGTGCCCTGCCCTCGGGCTGGACGTGGGTCGACGGAAGCCTGGAGGCCGACGGCATGCTCGCTGCAGCGGCCCCGGGGCTCTCCGACCGCGAGCTGATGGTCTCCGGACCGCCGAGAACGGTCGAGACGGTGCGGCGCCAGGCGCGAGCCGCGGGCGTCCGGCGGGTGCGCACCGACGTCTTCGTCGGCTCATGATCGGTAGCTGCGGCGGTGCATGATCGCCAGAACGTCCCAGCCTCTCGGCGCCTGAAGCGCAGGGGTGAGCACGTCCATCGGGTCCGACAGCTCGCCTCAGGTCAGGGCAAGGTCACCTGTCCAGCAGTGTGGCGACCTTGGTGGCGGTCTCCTTGGCGGATCCGGGGTTCTGCCCGGTGACAAGGTTGCCGTCATCGACGGCATAGGACACGAACGGCAACCTGGCCTTTTCGTAGAGCGCGCCGCGGCTCCTCATCTCTTCCTCGGCGTTGTACGGCACGAGCTTGTCCACCCTTGCCAGGACCTCCTCCTGCCAGGCGAACCCGGTGACCTTGCGCCCGGCGACCAGATGGGAGCCGTCGGACAGCGTGGTGTTGAGCAGGCCGCAGTAGCCATGGCAGACGGAGGAGACGATCCCGCCGCTCTCCCAGATCTCCCGGGTGACGCGCTGCAGGGGCTCGCTGTCGGGGAAGTCGTACATGACGGCGTGGCCGCCGGTGAGGTAGATGGCGTCGAAGCCGGCGGGGTCGACGTCGTCGAGGCTGGCGGTGTCCCCCAGGAGTGCCATCCGGGCTGGGTCGTCGTGCCAGGCCTTGGCGGTCCTGTCGTAGCTGGGAAACTTCAGCGACCGCGGCTCCAAGGGCACGCTACCGCCCTTCGGGCTGACGATGGTCTGCTCGTAGCCGTGTTCAGCGAAGACGTGCCAGGCGTGTGTGAGCTCGGACAACCACAGCCCGGTCGGGTGGCCGGGGTCGTCGTAGTGGCCGACGTTGGTGACGACGTTGAGGATGCGCTTCGTCATGGGCGTGCTCCTGACGGGTGGTGACGGTCAGATGTGCGGCCGGTCGGCGCGCCACCGGGCAGGGCGAGGATCGCGGCGACCGACGCTCGCACGCGGCCGGCCACCTCGTCGCCCGGCTCGGGCCGGAGCTTGCCGTCCAGGTGGAGGAACGCCAGGCCATGAGCCAGGCCCCACAGCGCAGTGGACAGGCTCGTGGGATCCGCAGCGGGGAACAGGCGCACGACGGTCTGCTCGAGAACGGCGTGCAGACCCTGGGACGCCTGGACTCGCTCGCTGTTCGCGTCGTCGCACTCGTTGCCGAACATCAGCCGGAACATCGCCGGGCGCTGCAGCGCGAACGAGACGTACGCCACCCCGAGCGCGGTGATCTCGTCCACCGCATCCGCACCCTCGGGGAGCTCGGCCGCAGCCTGACGCAGGCCCTCGCGCATGCGCTCGAACCCTTCGACCGCGACCGCCGCGTCCAGGGAGCCACGGTCGGCGAAGTGGCGGTACGGGGCCGTCGGAGAGACACCCGCACGGTGCGCGACAGCGCGCATGGAGAACGCCTCCCCCGCCTCCAGGGACTCGATCGCCGCCGCGATCAGTGCGGCACGAAGGTCGCCGTGGTGATAGCTCGCCCGTGAGGTCGATGTTGACACTGCTTACTTCGCCTCCTACGCTGATGTGTGCACCGTCAACATTATCGTACGCAAGACCACCATCGGCCGCGCCCTGGCCCCAGGGGCGGCCGGCGGAGGTCGGAGGATCACATGCAGACAATCTTGGGCGCGAACGGCCAGATCGCCGTCGAGCTAGCTCGGGAGCTGGGACGCGAGCACACGAACGATCTCAGGCTCGTCAGCCGCAATCCGCACAAGGTCAACGACTCCGACACCCTGGCGCGTGCCGACCTGCTCGATGCCGAACAGACGGCTGCGGCCGTCGAGGGCAGCAGCATCGTCTACTTCACCGCCGGGCTGCCGGCGAACACCGCACTGTGGGAGAAGCAGTTCCCCACCATGCTCAAGAACGCGCTGGAGGCGACCCGCAACGTAGGCGCGAAGTTCGCGTACTTCGACAACACCTACATGTACCCGCAGGACGACCGCGTCCAGACCGAGGACACGACTTTCGCGCCGGTGGGACGCAAGGGCAGGGTCCGCGCAGCGATGGCATCGATGGCACTCGAAGAGATGGCGCGGGGGGACATCCCGGTCCTTGTCGCCCGAGCTCCCGAGTTCTACGGTCCGGGCCGGACCCAGAGCATCACGAACTCCCTGATCGTCGACAACCTCAAGGTCGGCAAGAAGCCGCGCGTGCCGGTGCGCGACGACAGGATGCGGACGCTCATCTGGACGCCCGACGCGAGCCGCGGACTAGCAGTCCTGGCCAACACCCCGGACGCCTTCGGGCAGACCTGGCACCTCCCGGTCAGCAACGACCGGCCCACCTACCGGGAGTTCGTCGCCATGGCGAGCGAGGTCTTCGGCCGAGACCCTGGACACACCGTGCTCCCCAAGTGGGCTCTGCAGGCGGCCGGCCTCGTCTTCGCGCAGGTCCGCGAGCTCGGGGAGCTGCTGCCGCGATACGAGCACGACAACCGCTTCGACTCCACGAAGTTCAAGGCGCGGTTCCCGGGATTCGAAGGCACCAGCCATCGCGCCGGACTCGAGACGATCCGAGCGGAAACGGTGGCCGGACCGACCAGGACGCGTCGAAGCCTGGCCGGGTTGTAGCCGGATACGGACTGAAGGCGACCGGCCCGTCAGGTGGTGCCGAGCTCCAGGCGGACGGTCGACCACGGAGGCTCGGACCGCACCTCGAGGCGTCCTCCGGTCGCCTCCGCGCAGGCACGGGCGATGTCGAGCCCCAGGCCCGTCGAGCCACGGTCGCTGCGCCCTCGCTCGAGAGCAAAGGCAGGCAGGCCAGGCCCCTGGTCCTTGATGTCGACGCGGACCGTGCCACCGTCCCCCCGGGTAACCTCGGCGGCGACCGGGCTACCGTCCGGCGTGTGCGCAGCCACGTTCTCGAGCAGGGCGTCCAGCGCGGCAGCGAGATCCTCCGCCGCGCACCGGACCGGCCACGTCCCGGGCGGGGCGGCGAACGTCGTGACCCGTCCCTGGTCCTCCAGCAACGGGGCCCAGAAGCCGAAGCGCTCGCGAGCCACGGCCGCGGCGTCGCACCGGGGCGTGGCGCCCTCCCGCTGAGGCCGCCGGGCGGCCCGGATCACGGCGGTCAGGGTGCGCTGCAGCTGCGCGACGTGGTCCTCGAGCTCCGTCCGGGCCGGGGAGTCGGGCAGGGACTCGACGTCGAGCCGGACCGCGGTCAGCGGGGTGCGCAGCCGGTGGGAAAGATCGGCAACCGTCTCGCGCTCGGTCCGGAGCAGCTCCTCGATACGCGTCGCCAAGCCGTTGAGCGCGGCCCCGACGCGGCGGACCTCCGGCGGTCCCTCGTCCGGGACGCGGGCGCCGAGGTCGCCACGGCCGAGCCGGTCGGCCGTGTCCGCGACTGTGGCCAGCGGCCGGGCGATGCGGCGAGCGACCAGCACGGCCGCCACGGCGACGACGACCAGCACCGCGAGCCCGGCTCCGCCGATCGCGCCGAGCCGGGTCAGGGTCTGCAGCCGAGCCGTCGAGGACGGCACGAAAGCGCACACCGTGACGTCACCGGCTGACGACCGGGCTGCGAGCGTCACGAGCCGCCCACCGTCGATCTGGTCGGGCGGGCTGTCCTCCGGCCCACGACCCGGACCGCTGCCGTCGCCGTCGCCGTCGGGAGCGGCTTCGACGGCGGTGGCGACGCACTCGGGCCGCTCGGCGCCCAGGGCCGTGCCGTCCGGGAGCAGAACGGTGACCTCCGCGTCGTCGCGCTCGTTGGTGAGCGTGACGAGGTCCTCGAGGTCTGTCGCGGTACCGCTGCTGTTCTCCGCGGCGTCGGCGACGGACTGTGCGGTGATCTCGGCCCCGCGGTCGGCGTCCTCGCGCGCGTCCTGCGACACCACCAGCACCGTCGGCACGGTGAGCAGCAGCAGGACGGCGACGGCGGCGCCGATGCCGAGCGTCAGGACGCGTGCGCGCAGGCTGAGGCTCACGACCTGCTCGCCGGGTCCACCAGCTTGACGCCGACACCGCGCACGCTGTGCAGGTATCGCGGCTCCGCGGCGGTCTCACCGAGCTTGCGCCGTAGCCACGACAGGTGGACGTCGACCGTGCGGTCCGCGCCGCCCCACGGCAGCTGCCACACCTCGGCCAGCAGCTGCCGCTTGGACACGACGGCGCCGGCCCGGGTGGCGAGGGCGAGCAGCAGGTCGTACTCCTTGCGGTTGAGGTCGAGCTCGCGGCCCGCGAGGGTCGCCGTGCGTGCCGGCGGATCGATCACGAGCTCGCCCACCACCACCCGGTGGTCCGTCGCCGCCTCGCCCGGGGCGGTCGAGCGCCGCAGGACGGCGCGTACCCGCGCCATGGCCTGTGCCGCCGAGAACGGCTTGACGAGGTAGTCGTCCGCTCCTGCGTCGAGCAGCCGTACCACCTCGGCGTCGTCGTCCCGCGCGGTCGCGATCACGACGGGGACGTCGCTGGTGGCGCGCACCATCGTCAGCACGTCGGAACCGTCGAGGTCCGGTAGGCCCAGGTCGAGCATGACGACGTCCGGGCGGTCGGTGGACAGCGCCCGGATCGCCTCGACCGCCGACCCGACCGCGCTCACGGTCGCACCCTGCTCGACGAGCCCGCGCGTCAGGGACGCCCGGATGGCCGGGTCGTCCTCGACGAGCAAGATCGTGGGCATGTCCGCAGAGTAGCCCGGGAGCGTCACGCCGCCACCCGGTCGCGGTCCGGCGCGACGCGCTGGTGCACCAGGGCTGCGGCGGCGACGGCCGCCAATCCCGCGACGACGACCCAGGGGCGGGCGATCACCGCCTCTTCGAGCCCCGTCAGCGGGTTGGCGAGGACGCCGAGCCGGTCCAGTGCCCACCCGGCCGCCGCGACCAGCGCGATGATGGCGCCGGTCAACCTCGCGGGGGTGTACCAGCGGGTGCGCGAGAGGACGTACAGCGCCGGGAACGTCAGCGCGATCGTCACGAGCTGGGCCAGCTCGATACCCACGTTGAACGCGAGCAGCGCCGTCCAGGAGGCGGTGCCGTCCAGACCGAGGTCTGCGAGGATCCCGGCGAAGGCCAGACCGTGGACGAGGCCGAACCCGGCGGCGATGACGCTCTCGCCCCGGCGGACCAGCGGACGGACCGCGTGCGCGGCGGCCACGGCGACCGACAGCGCGATGAGCACCTCGACCGGCCCGCTCGGCACGTTCACCCAGCCCATCGCCGCCGCGACGAGCGTCACCGAGTGGCCCACGGTGAACGCCGTTGCGATCCGGACCACCGAGCCCAGCGACCGGGCCGCGGACTTGCCGGCGGCCCAGCGGCGGCCGGCCACGAGCAACGGCGCCGGTAGCAGGAGCGCCAGCAGGAAGAGCAGATGGTCCGCGCCGTCGAGCACGTGGTGGAACCCGTACCCGATCATGTCGAGGACGCCCGTGCTCGCCTCGGTCGTGCCCACGGCGGCCGAGGTGACGTCACCTACGGTGACGCTCCCGCCAGCCTGGTCGATCACCCCGGCCGTCGAGATGTCGCCCGAGGCGTCGGTGAGCACGACGACGACCTCGTGCCCGTCGACCGCCTCCACCACACCGTCGTAGGCGAACGTGAAGGACGACGGGTCGGCATCTGCCGCGTCGGCCGAGACGTCGACCGTGAGCGAGTCGATGCCCTCGACCGACTCGACCGTCAGGTCCGAGAAGGACTCGGCCCACACCGAGCCGTCGGCACCGGTCACCGTCAGATGCTGTGCGAGGTAGTCGGTGACCTCGTCGGTATGCTCACCGAGCGAGCTCGGGTCGGTGGCCAGGGTCGTTCCGAGGGCGTCGTCGAGCGCTGCGAGGGCGATCGTGAACGAGGTGTCGACCCCGTCCTCGCCGACCACGACCGAGGCGGTGGTGCTGTCGAGCGAGTGCGCCTCGACCGACGTAGGGAAGAACAGGGTCAGCGCGAGCGCCGCCACCACCAGGGTAGCGGCGGCGCGCCGGACGATGCGCAGGAGGTGGCTCATGTCGGACCTCGCGCGGCGGGTGCCGCTCAACCCTCGTAGTTGACGCGCTCGGTGAAGGCGTCGACCAGCTGCTGGTGGTAGTCCTCGGCCTGTGCCTCGTCGATCACCCCGTCCTCCAGCGCCTGGTCGATCACGGGCTGGAAATAGTCCACCAGTGCGTCGATCAGTGTCTGCGGGTCGATGCCGAGGTCCTCGGCGACCGTGGCCAGGTTCTGACCCGAGTCCATCCGGACGTGGAGCTCGTCGTGGCTGATCGCGAGCACCTCGTCGAGCACCGTCTCGATCGGCTGGTGGCCCCGGTGGATACCCAGGTTCGCGTCGCCGAGCGCGGTCTCGATCAGCGCGTCCAGGTCGTCGGTGGACGTGGCGACGGTGTCTGCGCCCGCCTCACCACCTGGCCCGGCTCCGCCCTCTGGCGCAGCCCCTTCAGGAGCAGCCGGTATCCCTGAATCGTCGGACTCGGTCGTGGAGTCCTCGGTGCTGGTGTCCGTGGTGGACTCGCTGCTCTCGGTGCTGGTCGTGGCAGTCTCCGTGCTGCTCTCGGCCACGAGCGCCGAACAAGCGGTGAGCGGCAGCATCAGGCCGAGCAGGCCGATCGCGACCGCCTTGCGGATCTTCGTCTTCATGGGGCTGTCCTCCGAGTGGTCGTCCTTGGTGGTGGAACCACACTCGGCGAGGACGGCTCAGCCGCACCGCAACGCTTCATCAAATCGCTGATAAATCCGCCTGGGTGCCCGCCGCGGCGCGGCGCGGCAGTCATTCGGCCACGACCGGCCCTATCGCTCAAGGGCTCGGCTGCTGACCGGACTCGCTCTCGGTCACGGCGTCGCCGTGCTGGCCGCGCTGCTGCTGTCCACGTGGCCCGGCCGGGCGAGGGCGGCCAGCAGGTCCGTCAGGGCGGGCAGCGCGTCGAGTGCGGCAGTGCGTATCGCCGGAGGCGCCTGCTTGAGCCGACCGGCCCAGAACTCATGGATCTGAGCGAGATGCTCCTCCGCGAGGGGTGTCGCCACGATCTCGACCGTGCGCCCGTCACCCGTCGGGTGGTCACGCACCACCAGCCCGCGACCCTCGAGCGCGCGCAGTGCCGTGCTCACGTTGCTGCGCGCGAGACCTGTCGCCTCGGCGATGCGAGACGGTGACGTGCGCGGGGTCTGGTGGATCGCGCGGATCACGGCGACGTCCGTGCCCGTCATGGGCACGATCCCCCGGAGCCCCGCGGACCGGAGGTCGAGATGGCGGCACAGCTCGATCACGACGTCGGCCAGAGCAATCAGGCCAAGGGTCACGTCCTCGTCGGGCGTGACGGTGATCTCGTCGGACATGGTCACATCCTAAGTCGGCAGAGTAGTTATACTTTCATAATCACCACCGAGCTCTCGGGTCCCCCGGGTTTCTCGCTGCCGCGCGGACGCTGACCGCTCGCCCCGCACCGCACCGCACCATTTCCAAGGAGACCATTGAGCACCGCGACCTCGTCTGCCCCTCGGAAGTCCGCCGAGCCGCCCGTACGTACGCCGCTGCGCGGCCGACCTTGGCTCACGCTCATCGGCGTCGCCTTCGGACTGTTCCTCGTCGGCCTCGACGCAACCGTCGTGTCGATCGTCAACCCGGCGATCGCCGCGGACGTCGGAACCACATTCGCCCAGCTGCAGTGGGTCACCCACAGCTACCTTCTCGGCCTCGCCGCCACCTTGATCCTGGCCGGCAAGCTCGGCGACAGGTACGGACACCGCACGCTGTACCTCGTCGGCCTGGTCCTGTTCACGCTCGCCTCGGTCGCCATCGGACTGTCCACGACCGCCGGCGGCCTGATCGCCTTCCGCGTCGCGCAAGGTGTCGCGGCGGGCATCCTCATGCCGCAGACCCTCGCTTTCCTGCGGGCCACGTTCCCGCGCGAGAAGTTCGGCATGGCTGTCGGGATCTGGGGCGGCATCTCCTCAATCGCCATCGCTGTCGGCCCGACGCTCGCCGGGGCGCTGGAGTCCGTTCTCGGCTGGCAGTCCGTCTTCTTCGTCAACGTGCCTGTCGCCGCCGTCGGCCTGGTCTACGGGCTGTGCCTCCTGCCGCGGACCAGCTTCCCCGCATCGGGGCGCTTCGACGTGCGCGGCGTCGTCGTGCTCGCGGCGGGCCTGGTCGCCACGGTCTTCGCGATCGTGCAGGCCGAGACCTGGGGGTGGGGCGACCTGCGCACGCTGGGGCTGCTTGCCGCCGGCATCCTGGTGGTCGTGGGCTTCATCGCCCTGGAGTCTCGTACCGAGGCCCGAACCGGCGACGCGCTGCTGCCCCTGTCACTGTTCCGTGGCACCTCGGTCGGCACCGGCGGCCTCATGATCGCCACCAACTTCTTCGTCCTCATGGGCGTCACGTTCGTGCTGCCCATGTACTTCATCAACCTCCGCGGGGCCACGGGCCTGGAGGCAGGACTGATGCTGCTACCGATGTCCGCGGTCTCGATCGTCTCGGCGCCCGTCGGTTCCGTCCTCGTCACGAGGATTGGCACACGCGCGACCGCGGTCCTCAGCCTCGGGCTGAGTGTCGTGGCCCTGCTCGCGCTCCTGACCGTCTCCGCGACGTCGCCCTATGTGGTCACCGCAGTCGCTTTCGTGGTCCTCGCGATGGGTACCGGCATGACGATCACGGCAGGCGCCGAGGCGATCGTGGGGTCCGCCCCCGTCCACCTCGCCGGTGTCGCCGGTGGCTTCCAGTCCACCTGCATCCAGATCGGCGGCGCCGTCGGCACCGCCGTGATGTCCGCCGTCGTCGCGGCCAACGTGCACTCCGGCACCACGTCGCTCGGTCTTGGCGAAGCTGAGCTCCAGGGTCTCGCGCAGGGTTCCGTGCCCGCGGGCCTGGACGCGGGGGCAGCATCGCTCGCCGAGGGCGCCTACGTCTCCGGCATGCACGCCGCGTTCCTCGTGGCTGCGGCCGTGGCGGCAGCCGTCGCCGTCGTCGCGCTCATCACGCTGCGCGGAGCTCGCCGGGCCACCGGGGGGCAGGTCGTCACCGAGACGGTCGAGGGCCAGGCCGGACACGCCTGAACCCGCGGTTGCCTGCCCGGGGCACGCGCACGCCGTCGGCCCCGCCCTCCTCGTGGGGCGGGGCCGACATGGATCATACGAATGGGTCGGGCGTGAGTGTGTACTTGGTCTGGAGGTACTCGTGGATGCCCTCGGTGCCGCCCTCACGACCCAGGCCGGAGAGCTTCCAGCCTCCGAAGGGCGCCGAAGCATCGGAGACGACGCCGACGTTGAGGCCCATCATCCCGGTCTCCAGCCGTTCGACCATGCGCTGCCCACGTGCGAGGTTCTCCGTGTAGACGTACGAGACGAGCCCGTACTCGGTGTCGTTGGCGATCCGGACTGCCTCGTCTTCGTCGTCGAACGGCACGATCGCCAGCACCGGGCCGAAGATCTCCTCACGCAGAATCGCGCTGCCGGGCTGGACGTCGGAGAGCACGGTCGCGGCGAAGAACGCCCCAGGGCCGTCGACGGCGCCGCCACCCGCACGCACAGTGGCACCACGGCCCACGGCGTCGTCGACCAGCTCGCCCGTCCTGACGACGGCTCGCTCGTCGATCAGCGGACCGATCGTCACCCCGTGCTCCGTGCCGCGGCCGGTGCGGAAGGCTCCCACACGTTCGGTCACGCGGTGGGTGAACTCGTCGACGATCGACCGGTGCACGATGATCCGGTTGGCGGCGGTGCAGGCCTGGCCGATGTTGCGGAACTTCGCCGCGATCGCACCGTCGACCGCCCGGTCGAGATCCGCGTCGTCGAACACGACGAAGGGCGCGTTGCCGCCCAGCTCCATCGACGTGCGCAGCACACCGGTCGCCGCCTGCGCCAGAAGCTTCTGGCCCACCGGCGTCGAGCCGGTGAACGACAGCTTGCGCAGGCGCGGGTCACGGATGATCGCCTCCGAGACCACGCCCGTCCTGGTCGTGGTGACGACGTTGACGACGCCGTCCGGCACGCCTGCCTCGTGCAGGATCTGGACCATCGCGAGCGTGGTCAGCGGAGTAAGGGCCGCCGGCTTGATCACGACGGTGCACCCGGCCGCGAGCGCCGGGGCGACCTTGCGGGTGACCATCGCCAAGGGGAAGTTCCACGGGGTGATGAGGAAGCACGGCCCCACGGGGTGGTGGGTGACGACCATGCGGCCCGTGCCGGCTGGGTTGGGGCCGTAGCGGCCCTGCACGCGGACCGCTTCTTCGCTGAACCAGCGGAGGAACTCACCGCCGTAGGCGACCTCGCCGCGGGCCTCGGCGAGCGGCTTGCCCATCTCGATGGTCATCAGCAGGGCGAGCTCTTCGGCTCGCTCCTGTACCAGGTCGAACGCACGGCGGAGGATCTCGGCGCGTACCCGTGCGGGCGCGGCCGCCCAGACTGGGAATGCGTCGCATGCGGCGTCGAGGGCGGCGGTGCCGTCCGCGACGGTCGCGTCCGCGACCTCCTTGACACCCTTGCCGGTCGCCGGGTCGTGCACGTCGAACCGTGTCCCGTCGGTGGCGGGCCGCCACCGTCCGCCGATGAACAGGCCGTCCGGCACCTTGGCCAGCAGCCTGGCCTCGTGGTCGACGTTCATCGGGCTCTCCTTCGTCATCGTTCTCCTGCTTCTGGTGTCTTGAGCACGGCGAGCAGGTCGCAGTGGACCAGCGCGCCGCCGTTGAGTCGGGCCGCCACGACCTGGCGGGCCGGGCGGTGTGCCCGCTCGGGGAACATGTCAGTCCACTCGCGGTTGAGTGCAGTGCGGTCTCCGGGTTCGGCGAGCCAGAACGTCATCCTGAGGATGTCGTCGGTGCTGCCGTCTGCGGCAGCCAGCACAGCGCGGACGTGCGTGAACACGTTCGTGCACTGGTCGGCGAGCGTCTCCGGCATGGCGCGGGTCACCGGATCGCGGCCCGTGAGCACGCCGGTGGCGAGAAAGGGTCCGATACGGCTGGCGACCGGCACGGGATTCGCGTGCGCGAACCCGGGCAGCTCGATGCTTTCCCTGATGACCATCGCTCAGGGCTCCGCTACGACGCGGTTCTCGAGGGCGCCGAGGCCGTCGATCTCTGCGCGCACGACGTCGCCGACATTGAGGAACCGGCCCGTCGGAGCGCCGATCCCGGACGGTGTACCGGTGGCGATGACATCTCCCGGCATCAGCGTCATCACCTGCGTGAGGTAGGCGATCTGCTCGTAGATGTCGTAGATCATGTCGTCGGTGGTCCAGTCCTGGCGCACCTCGCCGTTGACCGTCAGGCGCATGCGCAGAGCCAGCGGGTCTGCGACTTCGTCGTCCGTGGTGAGCCAGGGCCCGAGCGGGCCGTGGGTATCGAACGACTTGCCGAGGGTGAACGTGGGCGAGCGCTTCATGAGCCAGTCGCGCACGGAGACGTCGTTCGCGACGAGGTAGCCCGCGATGACGGAGCGCGCGTCTGCCGGGGCCACGTGCCGGCAGCGCCGGCCGATGACGACGGCGAGCTCCACCTCGTAGTCGAGCTCGTCGGAGACCGCAGGCTTGTGGATGTCGTCGCGTGGTCCGACGATGCACGAGACCTGCTTGTTGAACCAGAGCTGGCTGGTCGGGATCGGGATGCCAGCCTGCCGGGCCTCCTCGGCGTGCTCGCGGTAGTTCATGCCGATCCCGAGGTATTTCTGGGGATCGTCGACCGGCGCCTCAAGTACGACGGCGTCGAGTGGGTGCCGTTCACCGCCGGCCGTCAGGATGGCGTCGCGGAGGGAGTCGAGCACGGGCAGGATCGCGCGCAATGACGTCCCCACACCGGGCACGTCGGAGATGTCGGTGATCGTGTCGCCGTCGACCAGGCCGAGCCGGGTCGGGCCGGTGCCGACGTGGAATCGTGCGATCTTCATCGTTCCTGGTCTCCCTCTTCTGCTGTGTCTTGTGCTGTGTCGTGCGCCCCGGCAGCGTCTTCCTGCTGCGAGGGCAGGGCGGGCCAGACCTGTTCCCCGTCGGGTGTCATCTGAAAGCTGATGAACCGCCAAGCTCCGTCGGCGCAGCGGCACAGCACCTGGGTGGCGACGCCACCCAGAACCCGCTCCCCGCCGCCCGGGGCCCGCATACGGTTGGTGAGCCGTCCCGTGATCACCGCGACGTTCCCGACGAGCCGGACGGAGAGCTCGCCGCGGACCATGTCGAGGTAGGCGCGGTGTGTCTCCACGTGCTCAAGCAGCTGTGCTTTGGTGTGCGTCAGGCCGGGCGCGTGGATGTGCACGAGCGAGTCGTCGTAGAGGTCGTCGAGGGCGGGCAGGTCGACGTCGATCAGGGCCTGACGCCGGCGCTCCTCGACCGCGAGCAGCTCCGCCCGGGTTGCGGCGTCGGCCGTCACGACGGCGCTCATCGGGTCTCCCCCGCGCGCTCCCAGGTACGGAACCCGGTGGCCTGGCCCGACTCCCAGCCCGGCCGGGGCTGGCCGACGAGCTTGTGGTACTTGCTGAAGATCTCGTCGGCCTCGGCCAGGGGAAGAATCTGCTCGATGTCCTCGAACGGCTGCCCCTCGGTGCGGTCCTCGACAATCCGCCGGATCACCTCGTAGCCCTCGCCGCGGTGTGCCATGACGATGCCGTTGACCTGGTCGATGCGTGCGGCCTCGAAGGCCTTGAGCGCCTCGTGCGGGTCGTCGTGCGTGGCGAGCGCCTCGGCCAGCGCGCCGCCGTCGACGATCGCCTGGCACGCGCCGTTGCCGCCGCGCGGGTACATGGCGTGCGCCGCGTCGCCGATGAGCACCACACGTCCGTCGACCCAGGTCTCCAGCGGGTCGTGCCGGATCAGCGGGAAGAGGTAGACCTCACGCGCGTCGCGGAGCATCTGCTGGACGTCGAGGAAGTCGAGCTCGAACTGGTCGTAGTAGCCGATGATCTCCTCGACGGCCCCGAGCTGGTTCCAGTCCTCGACGGACTCGGTGCGGGTGGCCTCGACCACCCAGTTCACGAGCGTCTTGCCGGTGCCCTCGAAGTCATCGGCGATCGGGTAGACGATCATGCTGGAGCTCTGCGGGGCGCCGATGTGCAGGATGGTGTGCCCGTCCCGGAACGGCTCCATGAGCGTGGTGCCACGCCACATGGTGATGCCCGAGTACACCGGCTCGGACATCCCGGGGTGCATCTGTGCCCGTACGGTCGACTTGATGCCGTCGGCGGCGACCACGACGTCGGCCCTGACCGTGCCCTCGGTGCCGTCACCGTGGCGGACGTCGAGCGTGACGCCGTCGGCGTCCTGCGTGTAGCCGAGGCAGCGCACGCCGGTAACCACGGCGTCCTGGCCGAGCCGTTCGAGCACCGTGCGATAGAGCAGCATCTGCAGGTAGCCGCGGTGCACGAACCGCTGCTCGTACAGGTACCCCATGTGCACCCCGCATAGCTCGGCGTAGATCTCCTGGCCGTACTTGTTGTAGAAGATCGACTCCTTGGCGTCGACGGAGATGGCCCGGAACTCCTCGAGCAGCCCAAGTTCGTCGAGCTCCTTGGCGCCGTACACCTTGACGTCGATGCCTACGCCGAGCGGCTTCAGCTCGGTGACGCTCTCGTAGATGCGGGGGCGGAAGCCCTGCTGGTGCAGGCGCAGCGCGGCGGCCAGGCCTGCCGGGCCGGCTCCGATGATGGCGATGTCGAGCATGATGTCCTCGTTCTCTGGTGGTGTCGTGGTCATCGACGGTCCAGGCGGTCCGGCACGGCCTGGTCCTCGACCGGGGCTGCCTGGGGGAACTGCTCGCGCAGGAACCGGGCCGTCGCCTCCCACGCCCGCGCGGCGCTGCGGGGGTGATAGGCGACGACGTCGGGGTTCGGCGAGTTCTTGGCCTTCGGGCTCGTGAAGGCGTGCTTGGTCCCGCTGTACAGGTCGGCCTCCCAGTCGACGCCGAAGCGGCTCATCGCCGTCTCGAGCGCAACCCGCTGGGTGGCGGTGGCCATCGGATCGTCCGCGCCCGTGCACAGCAGCACCCGGACGCCCGAGCGTGCCACGGACCAGTCCCCCTCGGCGTCGAGGAGGTCGAGACCGCCGTGGATGCTGACGACGCCACGCACGTCCCCACCTGTGCGCAGGTACTCCAGCGCGGAGGACCCGCCGAAGCAGTAGCCGAGCACGGCCAGGGCGGACCCGTCGACCTCCGGCTGGGCGGTCGCAGCGGCATGCGCCGCCGCGACCCGCCCCATCCAACGTCTCCGGTCGCCGACCATGCTGCCGAGCAGCGGCCTGATCTCCGCCTCGGTCGCAGGCTGGGTCCGGTCGCCCCAGACGTCCGCGGCGAACACCGCGAAGCCGAGACGCCCGATCCGGCGGGCGACCGCGAACATCTCCTCGGAGAGCCCGAAGGCGTCGTGGATCAGCAGGACCCCGGGCGCGTTCCGAGCGCCTGGCACCGCGCACAGGGCACCGACCATCCGGGTGCCGTCGTGCTCGTACTCGACATCCCGCGTGAGCAGGTCGTTCATCAGCCACCTTCCGTCTGACAGAGGTTCGAGGGAGGTGGCCGCAGGCCGGCGTGGCAATCTGTGCTGTCGCCGGTGACCGCTGGACTCTCGCTCGACGTTGAAGCGTGGCGGCATCGTAGGATCATTTCCTACACGATTTCAAGTGTGAACCGTCCGCTCCGACGACGCTTCTACTCCATCAATTCTGGGGAATGGCTGAATTTCAGGGCCTGCTGGTCGAGTTTGGCGCTCGCGGAGAGAACGACCCTTGCCGCCCCTGCGTCGATCTGCATATGATTTCCCACACGATCCGTCCCTGTCCGGGCACGCAGAGGTGCTCAGGGATCCACCGCAAGACGGGAGCAGCGAACGACAATGGCCGTCGTCGACATCAACATCCACCACCTGCCCGAGGACCTGTTCTCCAACGAGAAGATCCTCAACGGCTTCCTCGACAGCGCCCCGCGCGGCTTCGGCGAGATCGCCCGCGTCGCCACCACGGAGGGCGGCAAGCAGCAGTTGATCCTGGAGAAGCCCGCGGGCTTCCAGAACCTCAACTACGTCGACGGCGACTACTCCGTGGCGGCCAAGCTCGCCGCGATGGACGACGCCGGTGTGGACTACGGCGTGATGCGGGTGCCGGTGTGGCAGGAGTGGTTGCCGCTGGAGATCTGCAAGGAGGTCAACGACAACGCCTTCGACATCGTGCAGCGTTCGAACGGCCGGCTCTTCTCGACCGCCTGCGTGCCGCCGTGGGGCGGTAAGGAGAACGTCTACGAGCTGGAACGCTGCGTGGGCGAGCTCGGCGTGGTGGGTGTGCAGCTTGCCTGCCACTACGGCCAGCTCTACCTCGACGACCCGGCCTTCGAGCCCTATCTCAAGGTCATCGAGAAGCTCAACATCCCGGTGATCGTCCACCACACGCCGCTGCCGGTCGAGTGGAAGTCGGTGGTCGACTACACGAACCTGCGCCGCGAGTACGGGCGGATCATGGACCAGGGCATCGCCGTCGGCCGCGAGCTGTTCAGCGGGATGTTCGACCGGATGCCTGACCTGCGGTTCGTCCATACGATGCTGGGCGGCAACTGGTTCGCCAACACGGCGCTGCTGACCCCGCACAAGTCGAACAAGGCCGAGGCGATCGACCGCCTTGACCCGACCGGCGGCGACAGGATCAAGAGCTACCTCGAGAACAACATCTACTTCGACCTGACCCATCCGCACTCCTGGGGCAAGGTCCAGGTCGAGGCGGCGCTCAAGATCAACGGCGCCGACCACTACCTCTTCGGTTCCTCGTTCCCCGTGTTCTACGGCTGGATGAGCCAGGGCGTCGACTTCGTGCAGAACGACCTGGAGATCAGCGACGAGGACCGCGAGCTCGTGCTGTCCGGCAACGCGAAGCGGTTGTTCAACCTGCCGATCTAGACAGCCACCCACTGAGGGACCGATCGGGCGTCGACGACGTCGCCCGGGTTCCGTCGACCCCTTCTCCCCTGTGTATGACGGCGCAAGGAGGCGCCTGACCATGATGAAGAAGACACGCCTTTCGCGGGTGCTGGTCCCCGCAGTGGTGCTCGCCCTGACGGTGAGCGCCTGCTCGGGTACGAGCTCCGGCGACGACCCCACCGCCGGAGACGGCTCCGCGGCCGGCTCGGTCCTGCGGGTCAACTGGGGCGGCTTCCCCGAGAGCTGGGCACCCGGCGCAGAGATGGAAGCGGGCTTCCTGCGCGTTCCCTACGAGAACCTCGTCGCGCTCGAGGACGGCGAGATCAAGCCGGTGCTCGCCACCAAGTGGGAGCAGTCTGGCCTCGAGCTGACGCTCACGCTGCGCGAGGGCGTCACGTTCCACGACGGCACCCCGTTCGACGCCGACGCGGTGCAGCTCAACATCGAGACGATCCAGGACACGCCCGGCCCGTACGCCGGACCGTTCCAGGTGATCGAGTCGATCGACGTCATAGACGACCTGACCGTCCGGCTCAACCTGTCCGAGCCGACGCCGTCGCTGCTCACGACGCTGACGACCCGCGCTGCGCCGATGGCCAGCCCCGCCGCGATCGAGGCGGGCACGATCGCGCAGACACCCGTCGGCACCGGCCCCTGGGCCTACGACGAGGCGGCGTCGGTCGCGGGCACCCGGTTGTCGTTCGGCCCCTTCGCGGACTACTGGGGCGACCCGGTGGGCTTCGAGACCATCCAGCTCGTCTCGATCCCGGAGGACTCCGCGGCGACAGCGGCACTGACCAGCGGCGAGATCGACCTCACGGACACGGAGGTCTCGGAGTTCAGCACCCTCGACGCGGCGACGAACGTCGAGCGCCTGGCCTATCCCGCCATCCGCAACAACCCCATCTTCTTCGACCGCGGCCCTGGCGGAGCCTTCGAGGACGTCGCCGTGCGCAAGGCGGTCTGCTACGCGATCGACACGGAGGTGCTCGCGGAGCTCGAGCCCGACTGGACGGTGCGCACCCAGCACTTCGCCGAGGGTGAGCAGGGATACAACCCGGTGATCGCCGGCTACCAGCACGACCTGGCCCAGGCGCAGGAGCTCTACGAGGGGGCCGGCAACCCGACGGTGGACGTGAAGATGCTGGCCACGATGTTCAACGAGCGCCAGATGCAGATCTACGCCGAGCAGGTGGGCGAGCTCGGGATGAAGATCACGGTCGAGAGCGCGCCCCCGCCCCAGTACTTCTCGGAGTGGAACAGCGGCCGCTACCCGATCGGGCTCGGTGGCAACGACGAGCTGACACCGTTCGACTGGTACTCGTCCTGGTTCGCCGCCGACGCACCGGGCAACCCGACAGGTGTCGAGAGTGACCAGCTCAAGACCGCCGCCGAGAAGGCGATCGCCGCAGGCAGCTCGCCCGAGGCCGATGCGCTCTGGGCCGACGTCACCAAGATCATCTCCGACGAGGCCCTCACCTGCGCCCACGTCGCCGGGGAGGAGCTCCTCGCCTGGAACGCGGACACCGTGACCGGTGTCGCAGCGCCCAGCGAGACCTGGGAGACCAACCTGGTCAACTATCGCGACCTCCGCCCCGCCGGCTCCTGACAGCCGAGCACGACCCTCTCTCGAGACGAGGAGATCCATCCGATGGGCAAGCTCATCGCCTACCGACTGCTCTTCGCCGTACCCCAGCTGCTGATCATCTCGGTCGTCGTCTTCTCCCTGACGTACCTGGTGCCCGGCAGCCCGGCGGCAGCGATCCTGGGCGCCTCCGCGACACCGGAGGCCATCGCCCAGGTCGAGGCCCAGCTGGGCCTCGACCGGCCACCGGTCGAACGGTTCGCCGAGTGGTTCGGCGGCCTGCTGACCGGTGACCTGGGCATGTCGTTCCGGGCAGGCATCCCGGTGGCCGACATGCTGGCCCAGCGACTACCCGCCACACTCTCCATCGTCCTCGGGGGAATGGTCGTCGCGATCGTCCTCGGGGTGGGTGCCGGCATCTACACCGGTACCCGCCCCGGGACTCTGGCCGACCGCCTGGTCACCGGGGGCACCGTCGTCGGGCTCGCCATCCCGGAGTTCTGGCTCGGCCTGCTGCTCACCTCCGTCTTCGCGGTGCACCTCGGGTGGATCCCGATCGTCGCGTGGACGCCGATCACGGACGACCCGCTCGCCTGGCTGCGCGGCCTGGTCATGCCGTCCATCACGCTCGGCCTGACCGGCGGCGCGATGATCGCCCGCCAGACGCGCGCCGCCGTCGTCACGTCGCTCGCCGCGCCGTACACCGACACCCTCACGGCTGCCGGTGTCTCCCGCCGACTACTGGTCGCACGGTACGGCGTGAAGAACGCCCTCGTGCCGGTCCTGGCAACCACCGGCGTCACCTTCGCCATCCTCATCGGGATCAGCTTCGTGGTCGAGAAGGTGTTCGCCCTACCGGGCCTCGGCAGCGTCATGCTGACGAGCGTCATCGGCCAGGACTTCCCGGTGGTGCAGGGCGTCGTGATGATCACGGCGGTCCTCGTCATCGTCGTCAACCTCCTGCTCGACATCAGCTACGGACTGATCAACCCCCAAGCGAGGCCTCAGTGAGTACCGCTGCTGCCGCCGGCCCGCAGACCGGTGCGCCCCTCCCCCGCACCCCGGCGAACGGGATCTCCCAGGCATGGCGCCGACTGCGCCACCAGCCCGCGACGCTCCTCGCGATCGTCGCCCTAGCAGTCCTCGCGTTCGTCGCCCTGGCGGCACCCCTGGTAGCGCCGTATGCACCCGAGGCGACCGACTTCGGTGCCCCGTTGTCCGGATCCACCGCCGCGCACCCGCTCGGCACCGACGACCTGGGCCGTGACCTGCTCAGCCAGCTGATCTACGGGGCGCGGACCGCGCTCGTAGTGGCCGGCGGCTCGGTCCTCGTCGCCATGCTCGTCGGAGTGCCGGTCGGCCTGGTCCTCGGGTACAAGGGCGGCTGGTACGACCGGATCGGTTCCCGTGCGCTGGACATCGCCGACGCACTGCCCGGCCTGATGGTCGGGTTCGTCGTGATCGCGATCCTCGGCCGAGGCATGCCGGTCCTGATCCTCGCGATCGGCCTCATCTTCTCCATGAACTTCGCCCGCCTGACCCGCGCGATCACACTGACCGAACGCAAGAAGCTGTACGTCGAGTCCGCGCGCGTGTCGGGGATGCGCAGCCAGCATGTGCTGTTCGGGCAGGTCCTGCCCAACCTGGTCGGCCCGCTCATCGTCCAGGCCGCCGTCTTCCTGGGCTCCGCCATCAAGGTGGAGGCCGCCCTGTCCTTCCTGGGCCTCGGGCTCGGGGACGACCAGCCGTCCTGGGGCGGGATGCTGGGCGTCGCGACCGAGCACCAGGCCGACCACCCGTTCATGGCGATCCCACCCGGTATCGCGATCGTCGTGACCGTGCTGGCACTCAACCTGCTGGGCGACGGCATCAACGACGCGCTCTCCGGACGACGCAAGCCCTATCGCCGCACCAAGCTGCTCGGCCGGGTCCTGCCGCCCGAGGGCGAGGCCGCGCCAACCCTCGCCGACGTCCGCGCCGCCGAGGCGGCCGGCCCGGCCGGCCGGCACAACGCCGAGGTCGTCCTGGATGTGCGCGGTGTGAGCATCGTGGCCGACCGGCCCGACGGTGAGACCGTCGCGCTGGTGCGCGACGTCTCGCTCACCGTGCGGCGCGGCGAGATCCTCGGCCTGCTGGGTGAGTCCGGCTCGGGCAAGTCGATGCTCGCCAAGGCCATCCTCGGTCTGCTGCCGCCGGGGGTCCGCGTAGCGGGCGGCTCCGTCACGCTCGGTGGCACCGAGCTGACCGGCTGCTCCGAGCATCAGCTCACCGCGCTGCGTGGCGCGGGCCTCGGCGTCGTCTTCCAGAACCCGCAGGCGAACCTGTCCCCCGTGCACACGGTGGGGCGGCAGCTGACCGACGTGCTGCGTATCCACCACGAGCTGTCCCTGGCCCAGACTCGTGCCCGCGCCACGGAGCTGCTCGACCTCGTGGGTGTCAAGGACCCGGGGCGCCGGCTGGACCACTACCCTTACCAGTTCTCGGGCGGCATGGCGCAGCGGGTCGCGATCGCCCTGGCCCTGGCCGGTGAGCCCGATCTCCTTATCCTCGACGAGGCGACCTCCGCCCTGGACGTCACGACGCAGAGCCAGGTGCTAGACCTCGTCCTCGACCTGCGCGATCGGCTCGGCATGTCGATCATCAACATCACCCACGATCTCGGCGTGGCCGCCGAGACCTGTGACCGGGTGGCCGTCCTGTACCAGGGCGAGCTCGTCGAGGTCGACGACGTCAGGTCGCTGTTCGACCACCCGCGGCACCCGTACACCGCGGCGTTGCTCGCAGCACATCCCTCGGCGCACGGCGACGTGGCGCACGACGAAGCGAGGCCCGTATGAGCGACACCCAGCCCCTCCTCGATGTCCGGGACCTGAGGGTCGACTACGACGTCGCCGGCGCCGCCGCATGGCGCCGCCGCACGCTCACGGTGGTCAAGGGGGTCAGCTTCACCATCGCGCCGGGCGAGACCTACGGGCTCGTGGGCGAGTCCGGTTCGGGCAAGAGCACTACCGGCCGCGCGATCCTGCGCCTCGCGGACGTCAGCGGCGGGTCCGTCGTGTTCGACGGCCGGGACGTCGCGGGACTGGGCCGCCGGACCCCCCTGTCGTACCGCCGTGACGTCCAGGCCGTCTACCAGGACCCGGTCGCGTCCCTGAACCCTCGTCACCGGGTGGGCAAGGCCGTCACCGACACGCTCGCCCGTCACGGGTTGCGCGGCCGGGACAAGCAGCGGTTCCGTGCCGTGGAGGCCTTCGAGCAGGTCGGCCTCACCGAGGCGCACCTGTCGCGGTTCCCGTCCGAGATGTCGGGCGGACAGCTCCAGCGCGTGGCCATCGCCCGGGCACTGGTGCTCCGGCCACGCCTGGTCGTGTGCGACGAGGCGGTCAGCGCGCTCGACCTGTCCACGCAGAGCCAGATCCTCGACCTGCTGACCAACCTGCAGGCAGCGAGCGGCGTCAGCTACCTGTTCATCACCCACGACCTGGGCGTGGTGCGCCACGTGTCGCACCGCATCGGTGTGCTGCGCCAGGGCGAGCTCGTGGAGCAGGGCACGACCCGCGAGATCTTCGAAGCGCCGCAGCACGACTACACCAAGGCGCTGCTCGCCGCGAGCCCCGCGGCGCACCCGGCTGGCCGCGAGGAACGGCGCGCCACCAGGGTGGCACGCCGCGCCGCGACCGCCGCGGCGGCATGACGAGAGAGGCTTCATCGTGACGGAACCGCAGGACAGGCAGGGCGACCAGGACATCGACGGCTTCTTCTCGACGGCGCGGGTGACCGGGCGCCACGAGGAGGTGCTGCTCACGGACGAGAGCTTCCGTGCCTACCTCCCCGACCCGGACGACCCGGACGTGGTCCAGTGGCGCGGGCTCGGGTACGAGGAGTTCTCGCGCCGCAAGCGGTCGCCCGACTTCGTCCAGGAGCTGCTCGCATCGTGGCAGGAGCTATACGACCAGCCCTTTGTCGGCGTGACATCGGACGGGGTGGTCCGCGACGACGTGCACCGGCTGCGGCCGGTCGACATGCCGGACGCGGCGCCGGTGCGGGCCGCCGAGCAGTTGCTCGACGCGTTGACGGCCGACGAACGGAAGCAGTTCTGTCATCCGGTCGACGCGTCCGAGTGGCGCGCGTGGAGCAACCCCGAGTTCGTCATCCATCGTGTCGGGCTACGCCTGGAGGAGCTGAACGAGCCGGCCGTGCGTGCGGTTCTCGACATGGTCCGCGCCTCGTTGAGCCCCGAGGGCTTCGAACGTCTTGAGGAGGCCATGGCACTCAACGGCTTCCTCGGGGATCTCGTGGGCCTGCCCGCGCTGATGAACGACCGCAGCTACTGGGTCTCGCTCTTCGGCGTCCCGTCACTGCACGGCGCTTGGGGCTGGCAGGTCTTCGGCCACCACGTGGCCGTCAGCTTCGTCTCGGTCGCCGGGCGCCACGTCGTCGCACCCGTGTTCCTCGGGGCGGAGCCGGCGCTGTCCGACGACGCTCGACCACCGCTCTTCGACGCCCGCGAGCGCCTGGCGATCGAGCTGGCGTCCTCCCTCACGACCGAGCAGCGCGCCGAGGCGGTCGTCTACGCGTCGGTGCTCGACCCGGCGATGCCCGAGGGGCGGCTGCATCCGGCGGACGAACGGCACGTCGCCGGTGCGTTCCATGACAACCGCGTGATCCCGTACGAAGGACTCCGCGCGGACGCGCTGTCGGAGGACCAGTGGAGAGTGCTACGCGCGATCGTGGAGGACTTCTTCCTCCTGCTGACCGAGCCGCAGCGCAAGCTCGCGCTCCAGGAGGTCGACGACCACCGGGACGAGACCTGGTTCGCCTGGTACGGGGCCACGGACGGCTCCCAGCCGTTCTACCTGCGTGTCCACAGTCCGGTGGTGCTGGCGGAGCTGGACCACCACGCCGGAGTCTGGCTCGCCAACAAGCTGCCCGCGCGCTTCCACGTCCACACCACGCTCCGGCTGCCGAACGGGAACGACTACGGGCGGGCTTACGTGCAACAGCTGGTGGCAGGGCCGGAGGCTGCGGACGACTGACCTACCCCGAACCTGAGCAAGGCCGGATCAGCCGGCTCGGCGCTGCCGGGCCGGCTGGTCACGCTCAGCCTGCTTGCACGGGACCGGCCGCCTCCTGCGCCAGCTGGGCCTCGTGCTCGGCGACCGCGATGACGCTGTTGAGCTCGTGCCGACGAGCAGCTGTCTCGATCACGTCCGGGTCCGCGCCGCCCTCGATCAGGTCGACCAGCCCGTCGTGCTCGGCAAGTGCGGCGTGTGCCCGGCCCGGCGCGTACCAGAAGGCCGACCGGCGGATCAGCTCGAGCCGCGTCCACTCGTCCTCGACGAACGCGTTCAGGCGCTCGTCGTCGCACCGGGAGCACAGGAGCAGGTGGAACTCCCTGTTGAGCACACCGAACCGCGCCGGGTCGAAGTTCGACAGCGACTCGCCCATCTCGCGGTTGAGCGTGCGCGCCTGCTTCAGGTCGGCCGTGGTGAGGCGGGGGGCGGACAGCGCGGTCGCGTATCCCTCCAGCCTGGCCAGGAGCTGCATGGTCCGTTCCCACGAGCCGGTGTCGAACGTCTTGACCACCGCTCCGGCGTTGCGGACGATCTCGACCCAGCCCTCGGCCTCGAGCCGACGCAGCGACTCGCGCCACGGCACCGAGCTGATCCCGTACTCGCGCGCGAGCTGGTCGATCACCAGACGGTAGCCAGGGCTGAAGGTGCCCTCCATGATGCCCTTGCGCAGAATCTCGTAGCACTGGTCGGCTTTGCTCAGAGCCACGACCACTCCCTCCTCAGTCAGAGCAGCGCCGTCGGGACCGCGTCGTCGCGGAAGGACAGGGCGAACTCATCGATGCGTCGATCCTATCGGAAATCACACAGGATTACTTCTCCTGTCGGGCCGCGACGTGCCGTAGCACGCGCGCGACCCCTGGGTCGGCGTCACCGCCGCGACGGGAGAGCACCAGCGCCCGCAACGGCCGCGGCGCCGGATCTAGCGCGCGCACGGTGACGTCGAACCGGGCCAGGCTCGCTCGGTCCGGGTCGGGCAGGATCGCGCGGGCGACCCCTGCCTCGATCAGCGGGAGCCCGGCCTGGATGGTGTCGACCGTGCGTACCAAGCCCGGAACGACCCCGTGCCGGCGAAACTCTTCCTCCACCGCCTCCGGGAGGCTCCGGACCGCGGGTGCACGCCGCGGCAGCAGCACCGGCTCGCCGTCGAACGCCCGCAGCGGGAACGGGTCCGGCGCATCGCACGCCTCCGTAGGCAGCACCGCGACCAGCGGGACCGGCCCCCAGTCGAGGATGTCCAACGTGTCGCCGTGCCGCGCGGCGAACCGGCGGGGATCGTCGACCACGACGGCGGCGAGGTCCACCTTTCGCTGCTCCAGCATCTCGATCGCGGTCCATGGCGGGGGGTCGACGAGCCGGATCTCCAGGTCTGACGCCTCCCGCGACAGCTCGCGCATCAGGTCGGGTACGCGGTGCCACATGAGCACCGGGACGGCCGCCAGGGTGAGCGAGCCGGCCGCCCCCGCGCCGAACCGCCGCAGGGCTGCTGTGATGTCGTCGACGTCGCCGAGCACCCGCGACGCCGCGTCGAGCAGAAAGCGTCCGGCGCTGGTCGGCTCGACGCCGCGCGACGTGCGGACCAGCAGCGGCACCCCGAGCTCGGACTCCAGCTTGGAGACAGAGACGCTCAGGGGCGGCTGAGACAGGTGCAGCTCCGTGGCCGCCGCCGTGAACGACCCGGCCGCGACCACAGCTGTGAAATACCGGAGCTGCCGCAGTTCCATACACAGAGCCTAGTTCGACGGCGCCTGCTATAGCGATCCCCTATGGCAGCCAGAGCCACTTCGTTCTTCCGTGCCACCCAGTTCGGGTGCCAGCCTTTCAGCATGCTTCCCATCACGAGCCACACGCCGCCGTTCACCGTCACCCGGGCAAGTCATGTGTCTCTGGCCGTCACCGACCTCGGGAAGAGCCGCGACTTCTACCGCGACACGATCGGACTCGTCGTGACGGAGGAGACGGACGACGTCGTCTATCTCCGCGGTCTGGAGGAGTCTGCGCACCACAGCCTCGTGCTCGAGCGCGCTGCCGAGGCGAAGGCCCTGCACATCGGCCTGCGCGTCCGTGCGTCCGAGGACATCACGGCGGCCGAGCGGTATTTCTCCACCCACGGCATCGAGCACGAACGGGTGGAGAGGGACCACCAGGGCCCCACCCTCCGGTTCCGCGATGCCGTCGGTACCCACATCGAGCTCACGTCGTCGATGGAGCTCGTACCGCGCAAGATGCAGGAGTTCCACGAGTTCGTGGCCGGTGCGCCCCAGCGGCTCGACCACTACCAGGTGGTGACGCACGACGTGCAGACCGCCACCGACTTCTGGGCGGGCCTCGGCATGCGGCTGTCCGAGTACACCGCGAAGGACGGGACCGACGAGCTCTGGGGCTCCTGGATGGAGGTCAAGGGCAACACCCACGACCTCGTCTTCACCAACGGCCGCGGACCTCGGCTGCACCACTTCGCCTACACCGTCCCCGACGCGTCGGCGCTTCTGCACGCGGCCGACGTCGCCGGCGCGCTCGGCTTCGGCGAGGAGATCGACAGGGGTCCGGGACGGCACGGGATCAGCAACGCGCTGTTCCTCTACCTGCGCGACCCCGACCAGCACCGCATCGAGCTCTTCACCACGCACTACCAGTTCATCGACCTGGAGGAGGAGCCGATCCGCTGGGACGTCAGCAACCCGCGGCGTGCGCAGCTCTGGGGCATGCCGGCCTCGCGGCGCTGGTTCTTCGAGGCCAGCGAGTTCCCCGGTCAGCCGGTGCACGAACCACTGCTCCAGGCCTCGCCCGCCACACTCGAGGACTATTTGGGCCTGCACTGATCCGCAGATCGCCCACACGCACGATCGGCCCACCGCCCCGGCAACGAGGAAGCCCATGACACCCAGCGCAGACCCCGGTACCACCACCCACGGCGATCCCGACCCGCGGTTCGGCGTGCTTCCCCGCCGCCCCGGCAAGGTCATCGGGGTCCATCTCAGCTACGCGTCACGCGCGCGGGAGAAGGGGCGGCTCCCCGAGCACCCGTCCTACTTCTTCAAGCCGACCAGCTCGATGGCGAGCTCGGGCGATGTCGTCGAGCGGCCCGCCGGCACCGAGCTCCTCGCCTTCGAGGGCGAGATCGCCCTCGTGATCGGCTCCCGAACACGCCGGGTCGGGATCGACCAGGCCTGGGCGTGCATCGGCTGGGTCACGGCAGCCAACGACCTCGGCCTGTACGACCTGCGACCGAACGACAAAGGCTCCAACGTGCGGTCCAAGGGCGCGGACGGCTGCACGCCCGTCGGCCCGGCGCTCCTCGACGCCCGCGAGCTCGATCCTGCAGGGCTCCGCGTGCGCACGTGGGTCAACGGCTCGCTCGTCCAGGAGGACACGAGCGCCGGCCTGCTGTTCCCGCTGGCCCAGATCGTGGCCGACCTCTCCCAGCACATGACGCTCGAGCCGGGCGACATCGTCCTGACCGGGACACCTGCCGGATCCAGCGTCCTCGTACCCGGCGACGTCTGCGAGGTCGAGGTCGACTCCCCCGCAACCCCGGGCGCACCGACCACCGGCCGGCTTGTCACGACGGTGATCCAGGGCGAGGCCCCGTTCGACGACGCCCTCGGCTCGCTGCCCGCCGCCGACAACGCCCTGCGCGCCGATGCCTGGGGCGCTCGCCGTCCTGCCGGAGCCGACTGGGGCTCCGGCTCCCCCACGCTGTCCGGCGACCTGCGCGACAAGCTCCTGCGGACGCCCGTGGCGGCTCTGTCGGCGCAGCTGCGCAGCCGCGGGCTCGACAACGTGACCGTCGACGGTGTCGTGCCGCTACACCCGGGCGCGAAAGTGGTCGGCACCGCGCGCACCCTGCGCTTCGTCCCTAACCGCGAGGACCTGTTCGCCCGGTACGGCGGCGGGTACAACGCGCAGAAGCGTGCGTTCGACTCCGTCGGCCCCGGCGAGGTGCTGGTGATCGAGGCCCGCGGCGAGCGCGGCTCGGCAACGCTCGGCGACGTCCTCGCGATCCGCGCCCACACCCGGGGCGCGGCCGGGATCGTCACCGACGGCGGGGTACGTGACGTCGTGGCCGTCACCGCAGTCGGCCTCCCCGTCTACTGCGCCGGCGCGCACCCCGCCGTCCTGGGCCGCAAGCACGTGCCGTGGGAGGCCGACATCACCGTCGCCTGCGGGGGGACGACGGTCCAGCCCGGCGACATCCTGGTGGGCGACGCCGACGGCGTGATCGTCATCCCGCCGGACCTCGCCGAGGCGGTCGTCGAGGAGGCCCTCGCCAAGGAGGACGAGGACGCGTGGACAGCGGACCGCGTGGCCGAGGGCAACCCGATCGACGGACTGTTCCCGATGAACTCCGAGTGGCGTGCCCGGTACGAGGCACGGCAAGGCGCACCGACCACCGACGGCCCCACCGTTGACGACCCCGCCTACGACAACCCTGCCGACGACAACGAGGAGGGCTGATGCTGCCCATCGAGACGATCACGGCCATCGCGACGGAGCTCGCCGAGGCGGGCCGCACCCGTGGTGTCGTCCCACGCATCACCGCGCGCCACCCCGAGGCCACTGTCGAGGACTCGTATGCGATCCAGGGTGTGTGGCGTGACACGGAGCTCGCCGCGGGCCGCCGGCTGGTAGGCCGCAAGATCGGTCTGACATCGCGCGCCATGCAGGCCGCGACCGGCATCACAGAGCCCGACTACGGCGTCATGTTCGACGACACGGTCTGGGACAGCGGCTCGCTCGTGCCGCACGACCGGTACTCCAACGTGCGTATCGAGGTCGAGCTCGCGTTCGTCCTCGCGACCCGGCTCGAAGGTCCGCACTGCACCGTGTTCGACGTGCTGCGCGCCACCGAGTACGTGACCCCCGCCCTGGAGATCCTCAACTCACACATCGAGCTCGAGGGCCGGACCATCGTCGACACGATCGCGGACAACGCCGCCTACGGCGGCATGGTCCTGGGCGGCAACCCGACCCGACCCGGCCGGCTGGACCTGCGGCGAGTCTCCGCCCTGCTCTATCGCAACGAGACCATCGAGGAGACAGGGGTCGCCGCCGCGGTGCTCAACCACCCCGCCAACGGTGTCGCGTGGCTCGCCAACAAGCTCCACCAGCACGGGGCACGGCTCGAAGCGGGCGAGATCATCCTGTCGGGCTCATTCACCCGGCCGATGTGGGTAGCCCCCGGCGACAGCGTCCTGTGCGACTTTGGACCGATGGGAACAATCACATGCCGCTTCATCTGAACGCCACCTTCCGCTCCGCCCTGGAAAGCTCGTCCCGCCCGCTCGCGGGGATGTGGGTCTGCAGCGGCAGCGCGCTCGTGGCCGAGATCTGCGCGGGCGGCGGCCTGGACTGGCTGCTGATCGACATGGAACACGGACCCAACGGCCTTGAATCCGTACTGACCCAGCTCCAGGCCGTCGCCGCCTACCCGCCGACACCCATGATCCGCGTGCCGGTCAACGACCCCGTGATCATCAAGCAGGTGCTCGACCTCGGCGCTCAGAACCTGCTCGTGCCCATGGTGTCGTCGGCCGACCAGGCCCGTGCCGCCGTCGAAGCGGTGCTCTACCCACCGATCGGCAGACGCGGTGTCGGCTCGGCGCTGTCTCGATCGGCCCGATGGAACCGGGTAGACGGCTACCTCACCGACGCGAACGAGTACGCGTCCTTGTTCGTCCAGGTCGAGAGCACCGCCGGGGTCGAGGCGGCGGGCGAGATCGCCGCCGTAGAGGGCGTCGACGGCGTCTTCGTCGGCCCGTCCGACCTCGCAGCGTCAATGGGCCTCCTGGGACAGCAGAGCCACCCTGCTGTCATCGCAGCGGTCTTGCGGACGTTCGACGCGGTCCGGGACCAGGGCAAGCCCGTGGGGGTCAACGCGTTCGACCCGGCTCGCGCCGACTCGTATCTCGCGGCAGGCGCCTCGTTCGTGCTGGTCGGCGCGGATGTCGCGCTGCTCGCCCGCGGGTCGGAGTCGCTCGCTGCGCGGTTCGGCACCGTGCATGACGGCGACCGGCCGAGCTACTGAGGCCCGGTCGCCCCGAGCGCTTCCGCCCCGTGCAGACAACGGTCGAGACGCGACCGGCACGGGCCGTCGCCTGCACCACCTGCGGGTTCTCACAGACCCACACCGGCGGGTCTGGCTTGGCCATCCGAGCCGGCTCAGAGCCTGTCAGAGCGCGGCTGCCGAACAGGCTACCGGCGGGTGGACACCGGTTCGGCCGGGTAGTCGAGACCCTCGGACAGCAGATCGAACGCCTGGCCGGTCAGTTCAGACTCCTGGCCCTGACGGCCGCTGGCACGCCACGCCGCGACGGTCGCCTGTACCGCGTAGAGCGCGACCGAGGCGACCAGGTGCGGGCGTGGATCCTCGGCCGGGTCGACCCCCATCCGGGTACCCATCAGGCGCGTCACCTCGTCGAACCGGGCAGTGGCCCGTTCGACGCGTGCGGCTGTCAGTGCCGGGTGGGCCGAGATCACGCTCTGCAGGCTCTGGAAGTCTGCGTCGGTCTCGTACCTCCGGATGACGTCGACGGCAGCCGCCCGCATCGCGGTCAGCACCGGCATGTCCGCCGGCTGCGCGGCGAACGCCTTGAGTGCGGCGGTGAGCTGTTCGTCCGCGCGCGACAGCGCGACGTCCTCCTTCGAGGCGAAGTACCGGAAGAACGTGCGTGGGGAGACCTCCACCGCCTCGGCGATCTGGTCGACGGTCGTGGCGTCGAAACCGTTGGCACAGAACAGGTCGTGGGCCGCGTCGATCAGCGCCTCGCGCGTCCGTTGCTTCTTCCGTTCGCGCAGGCCGGGCTTCTCCATGCGGGTCAGCATACTCTCATCACGTCACCAGGAGACAGTTGGCAGTTGACGACACTTGTCAGCCCATGCCATATTCGAGCCATGCCGAAGCCTCCCGCGCCGACGTCCCCCTACTGGAAGTTCCAGCGCAAGCTGGCGCACCTCAACTCGTACCTGTTCCGCAGGACCGGCGGCAGGGTAGGCGGGTCATTCCTCGGCGGCGCACCCGTGCTGCTGCTCCACCATGTCGGCCGCAGGTCCGGCGAGGCGCGGATCAGCCCGCTCATCTACGTCGATGACTCGCCTCGGCTGGTCGTCATCGCGTCAAAAGGTGGGGTGGACGCACATCCGGCGTGGTTCCACAATCTGATGGCGATGGAGACCACCGAGGTGGAGCTACCGGGCGGCGAGCGTCGGCACGTCCGACCCCGCGTCGCCGAGGGCGCGGAGCGGGCACGTCTGTGGGAGCGGGCGGTGACGGTCTACAAGCCCTACGCCACCTACGCCTCCTACACCGAGCGGTCGATCCCCGTGGTCGTACTCGAACCCACTGCCGCCGCGCCGACCACGTAGCGCTCCACGGCTTGCACAGACCACCACGTGGACCATTGCGGACCCGCCCCTGACTGGTTCGCCACCGGGCAGGGTGAGGGCATGTGAAGCGTGCGGACGATGGTCCGACTCAGCACAGCGGCAGCCATCCTGGCAGGTTGCTGGGGCGTCGCCAACCCCTACGAAGCCGTAGTCATGGTTCCGCTGCTGTCAGGGTTGCCGCCGGGCTCCTTACCCGGCGTGCTGGAGCCCGGCAGGGACGGGAGTCACCGTGGGCCGGCTCCGGGCGGGTCCGCGTGCTCACCCGCCCGTCCCGTGCGCTCCGGTCTCCGCGGCCCGCAGCGGGATGTCCGCAAGGACCTGCCAGCCACCGGCGGCGGCCCGGCCCGCGTCGAGCCGTCCGCCGAGCAGCTCGGCCCGCTCCCGCATGCCGACCAGGCCGTAGCCGCCCCCGCCGGATCGCCTGGACGGTCCTGGATGCCGGCCGTCGTCGCGCACCCACACCCGGACGGTCCCGTTCCCGGCTCGTACCGTCACAGCGATCTCGTGCGCGCCGGTGGCGTACCGCCGCGCGTTGGTCACCGACTCCTGGACGATCCGCAGGACGGCGGTGGCGACCTCCGCCGGAACGGGTTCGGCGAGCTCGACCGACAGCCGGGTCGGCGTGCCGCCGTCGGGTACCGCCGTCACGATCCGCAGGTCCGTGGCCAGGTCAGAGCTCCGCGCGCTTGGCCCGTGGTCGGCGCTCCCGAGCGTGGCGATCATGCGTTCCATCGCGGACAGCGCCTGCGTACCCGCACGCTCGATCGCCGGGAGCACTCGCGCCGGCGCGCCGGGGTCGGGCCCGGCGACCACCTGCGCGGCCTGCGCCTGCACCACCATCCCCCCGATGTGGTGCGCAACGACGTCGTGCAGCTCCCGCGCCAGGGCCACCCGCTCGCGCAGCCGCGCGGCGTCCGCCACCGCCTGCAGCTCCCGGGCCCGCCGGGCGTCACGCGCACGTAGGGAGCAGCCGGCCAGGATCGCCAGCACCGGCAGGACCGCACCCCAGCCCGGAACCTGCGGCTGCTGCCCGGACCGCAGGGCCGGGACCAGGAGCCAGCAGAGCGTCAGCAGGACCACGACACCGACGGCGGTGTAGCGGGGCGACCGGCGGGCGACCGCGACGACGACGGCCAGGGTCGCCACGGCCTCGACCGCGCCGAGCCCGGCCGAGGCCGGCTCCGGGGCCACGTCGGCTACCCGGAGCGCCGACGACGACAGCAACAGCACCGACGCGGTCCCGATGCCCGCGACGGCCGGCCAGCGAGCGGCCGCCATCGCCAGCACGCTCACCGTCAGCGAGCCCACCACCTCGACCGGCCGGCCGACGCCGGGCACGTCGCTCGCCGCTGCGTTGTCCAGCGCGAACGCGAGCAGGAGCAATCCGGCCAGGGGCCATCCCCGTGCGACCATGCCCAGCAGCTCGGTTCTCACACGCTCACCACCCCAAGCCGTGCCCCGGTCGGAGACCAGAGGCGCCACGCGGACGCCCGACCATAGCGCAGGCGCCGGCCGGTGCTCTCTGGAACCAGTACTGTGTCCCGACGCTCTGGCGACGGCCCGGCATGGACCGTGCGGGCACCCGAGGGAAGGGTGGAGACCGTGCTCATTGCTGTATGGCGGCAGTGGCCGCTGGTCGTCGCGCTCGTGGTCCTCGCTGTCCTGGACCTCCAGCTCGCCCGGGAGCTCGGGACCGCGGGTCAGGCGTGGGTGGCGCCCGCCGTCGTCGTGCTGGCGGGACTGGCCCTGCTGGCCCGGGCCAGGCCGGTCATCGCCGCGGTCGGGGCCGCGGCGATGCTCGTGGCCTCGCCTGTGGTGCTGCGGACGGCCGGCGCCGAGATGCTGGCGGGGCTGGCGCTGACCGAGCTCGCGGCCCTGGGTGCCGTCATCGCGTCGGTGGTCCGCCAGGTCCGGCCGCTCGGCGCGGCCGGGCTCGTCGGGCTCGTCGTGGCGACCGGCGTGGCCGCGACGCAGCTGCGCCCGCGGTACTGGTCCCTGCCCGAGGGGTCGCTCCCGGAGCCGTGGTGGAGCGTGTCGCTCTCGGGGGCGGCGATGGCGCTGCTGCCGACGGCGTACGGGTGTTACCTGCGGATCCGTGACGGCGACCGCGCCCGGGCGAGCCGAGCCGCTGTGGTCGCGGCGCAGCACCGCGAACGCCTGGGGCTGGCGCGCGAGCTCCGCGACGTGGTGGCGGGGCACGTCGGAGCGATGATGGAGCAGACCCAGGCCGCACAGGAGCTGTCGGTCACGGACCCCGGGGCAGCTGCGCGGGCACTGCCCGCGATCGAAGGCTCGGGTATGGAGGCGCTCGCCGCGATGCGCCGACTGGTCGCCACGCTGCGGGATCGCGAGCAGGACGACGGCCACCCGGCGGTGCCGCAGGCACGGACCACCGACCTGGCGGCCGACCTGCGCCGGATGACCTCGGCCGGCGACCCGCCGGTGCGCCTGACGATCGACCTCGCGGAGCCGGTCGGCGACGAGGTCGCGACGTCCGTCCTGCGCGTCGTGGAGGAGTCGGTGGCCAACGCGCGCCGGCACGCCGCCGGTGCCCGGGAGATCTCGGCCTCGGTGCGAGCAGCGGACGGCCGCGTCCGGATCGAGGTGACCGACGACGGCCGGCCCGGCCCAGCCACCAGGTCCCGGCGTCGTGGATCCGGCCTGGTGGGCCTGCGCGAACGGGCCCGCCTGCTCGGCGGACAGCTCCACGCCGGCCCCACGCCCGGCGGCTGGCGCGTGACCGCCGAGGTACCGCTGCATCTCTCCGGCCGGTAGGCCCGGTGGTCCGGTCCCCCGGCCTGGCGCCCTATCATTCGTGCATGATCGCCGGGAGACGACAGTGCGCGTCCTGATCGCCGACGACCAGGAGCTGATGCGGGTCGGGTTCCGCATGATCCTGGAGGCCCAGCCCGACATCACCGTGGTGGCCGACGTGCCCGACGGGCACGCGGCCCTGTCCGAGGCACGGCGGCTGCGCCCGGACGTCTGCCTCCTCGACATCCGGATGCCCGGCCTCACCGGGCTCGAGGTCACCCGGCTGCTCGCAGGGCCCGACGTGGCCGACCCCATGGCCGTCGTCGTCATCACCATGTTCGACGACGACGAGTACGTCGACACCGCGCTCCAGCACGGGGCGAGAGGGTTCCTGCTCAAGGACTCAGGGCCGACCCTGCTCGTCGAGGCGGTCCGCGCGGCCCTGCGAGGCGACGCCCTGGTGTCCCCGCAGGTCACGGTCCGGCTTCTGCAACGCTTCCGGGACCGGCCACAGATCCGGACGGGCACCCCCGGGCAGCCGTTGACGGACCGCGAGAACGACGTCGTGCGGGCGGTGGCGCGCGGGCTGACCAATTTGGAGATCGCGGGCGAGCTCTTCGTCGGGGTGTCCACCGTCAAGACGCACCTGGCCGCCGCGCAGGCGAAGCTCGGTGTGCGCAACCGCGTCGAGGTCGCGTCCTGGGCATGGCGGGCGGGCCTGGTCGACGCCTGAGCGGACGCGTTCCCGCGCGCGGCACGAGTCCCGCGTACACCTCTACCCCTCCACCACTCGGAGGAGCGGCCGGCCCGAGGATCGGCCTAGCGCTGAGCCGGCCCCGGCTCGCAGGTGGAACCCCCGTCGGCCGCTGCCCGGCAGGCTCTGCGGCATGAACCCGACACCACTGCCCAAGCCGGCGAAGTCCGTGCGTAGCCTTCGTCCCTCGACCGTCGGGGTGGTCCTCGCCGCTTCCGCGGCCCTGCTCACCGCGTGCTCTGGCGGGCAGCCCGCCGGCAGCGGGTCACCGGCCTCGTCAGCACCGGTCACCCAAGAGCTGTCCGCCACCCCCACCCCCGCCGCCAGTCCGGCGGACACCCCGGCGGCCGAACCAGCCGCCCCGGAGCCGCCTGCCGACGACGTGGACGACACCGTGACCACGCCGTCCACCGGCGAACCAGGCGCGCCCGAGGTCTCGGACCTGTCCGGTCTCGGGATCACCGGGATCAGCGAGGGTACGAGCGTCCTGATCGACGTCGCCGGGGACGGCGCCGACCGCTTCCTGGAGGTGGGCGCGGACGGCGTCGATTTCACCGGGACCGGACGAACGGACACCACCATGATGTCGCTCCACCCCGCCGCGGTGCCCGAGGAGAACCGGGTGCTCATCAAGCCCCCGTTCTGGTACGAGGAGCCCACCGGGGGCTACTGCGTCACCGACACCGAGGGCGCCGCGCTGGCGCTCGAGCCCTGCAAGGCCGGTGACGCGGCGCAGGTCTGGCAGGTGGTCCTGGCGGGCGACTCCGGCCTGTTCGAGCTGCACGGCGCGTACGGCGTCGTCGGTGTCCAGGACGGACGGATCACGACCGCCGGGGGCAGCGACACCGGTCTGCAGGTGCTGCCCTACGCCGAGTGAACCGACCACGCCCCCTACCACACCAAGCCCCTAGAACCGAAGAAGGAACAATGACATTCTCGATCTATCTGGCACTGTTCGCAGTCGCCGCGTCCGTAGCGGTGTTCCTCGTCTCTCGCCGGCGCCTGGGCCTCGGTACCGCCGCGGGCCTGTCGGCGCTCACCTTCCTGGGCATCGTCGGCGCCTCGATCCTGTGGGTCCAGACGGCCCTGGGGAACATGGGGGGCTGAGCCGTTCTGCTGACCCTGCGCAGCGGCGCAGGGTCAGCAGAACGTCGGACCTCAGCGCCGCGCCGCGACCGCGACGATCAGGTTGGGATCCGTGGCGGTGAGGTACGCGGCGCTGGTCACGTAGAGGGCCGCCCCGCGGACGGCAACTGCGGTCGGGTTCTGCAGCCCGTCAGCGGCGGTGAGCAGGGTCGTGGCCCGCCCGCGCCGGTCGATGCGCACCACCGTGTTCTGTCCGACGAGAGCGGCGACCAGGTGATCGGTGTCCTTGCCGACGAAGGCGAAGTCGTCGATGCCGACCAGGCCGTCGGCCAGCACCCGCACGCCCGACGGGCGGCCGTCGCGCACGGCGATCCGCACGATCGTGCCCTGGTCCAGGTTGCTGGCCCACACTGCGCCGTCACGGACCTTGATCCCGTTCACACCCAGGTAGCCCGTCGAGGCGAGCTCCGGCGCCGACGACCACACGGTCGCCCGCCCGCCGCCCGCCCGGACGGTCGAGATCGTCCCGAGGACCGAGTCCGCGATGTAGAAGGTCTTGCTGCGCTCGTCGAAGGCCAGACCGTTCGGCAGCCCGTTCGCGGGCAGAGCCGCGACCCGCTCCGGGGACCTGCCACGTTCGAGCCGGTAGAGGCCGGTGGACCGAGCGTCTCCGCTGGCATAAAGGAAGTACAACGTGCCGTCCTGCATGCGCACGATGCCTGTGGTCAGGGCGAAGCCGAGTGCCGGGGTGCTTGCGCCGCCGTCGGCCGGAGCAGGCAGAGTTGCCAGCGTGCGGATCGTGCCGTCCCGGTGGACGGCGGCCACCTGTCGCGCCCCGGCGAACGTGACGTACGCGGTGCCGCTGGGCGACAGAGCGATGTTCTCGGGCATCTGCCCCGCGGCCAGGTCGAAGTGCACGGCGATCCGGGCACGGCGCGCGGCGTCGGACATGACCGGGCGATACTGGCCCGCCTCGGCCGTCTGCCCGGCGGCGACACCCGGGACGGGCGCCGCGCCGAGGCCCGGTTCCGCGGCCGCGCCGGTGGCCAGTACCCCCGCGAGGGCGAGCCCGGCAGCCGTCGCGGCTGCTGAAGCGATGGTCATCCTTCTGCGCATCAGATTTCCTTTCGTTGGTACCGCCCTGCTCGGCGACGACATGCGCGCCGGGGTGGCATCGGTGGTGGTGCGGTTCTGGGCGCACGTGAGCCGCACGCCGTGAGGGCGCGTTCACAGTGCGGTAGTGCGGACTGGCGGGATCGGCGCGGAGCCGTGCCATCCGACGTCAGGTACGGAGCGGCTTGTCGGCACGCGCCACGTGCGCCGCCGTCGTAGCCGGACGGTCCCCCGGGCCCGTGGCGGCCGCGTGCACCAGCAACGCCATGGCCGCACGAGAGGGGGATCCGACCTCCGTGGTGGCGACGACGACGTTCTGCCCGCGCTCGGTGCGAAGGCTCTGCTGGGTGACCCTCATCGTGCCGACCAGGGGGTGCCGCATGTCGTACACCGGCTCAGCCCCGGACTTCACGCGGTGCTCGGCCCACATGCGGCGGAACTCCGGGCTCTTGACGGACAGTTCACCGATCAGCACGGCGAGGGACGGGTCGTCGGGGTGCTGCCCGGATGCCAGGCGCAGGTTTCCGACCACAGCGCGGGCCTTCTTGGTCCAGTCCGCGTAGAGCTCACGGGTGTGCGGGTCGAGGAACACCATCTGGGCGACGTTGGGCCGGTTGCCCGGCTGATCCGGACTCCTGAGATCCACATGCCCGGCGAACAGGGCGTGTCCTGCGAGGTTCCAGGCCAGCACGTCGCTACGTCGCCCGAGGACGAGCACGGGCGCCTCGCCCAGCGCCTCCACGAGCTGGCGCACCGCCGGGGTGATCCGCTCAGGGGCGGCCCGTCGACCCCGGGTCCGACGGCGGGTCCCGGCCGCCAGGTTGTGCAGGTGCTGACGCTCAGCGTCGTCCAGACGCAACGCCACCGCTATCGCATCGAGGACTTCCGCAGAGGCGTTCGACGACTGGCCCTGCTCGAGCCGGGAATAGTACGAGGAGCTGACGCCGGCAAGCAGCGCCAGCTCCTCGCGGCGCAGCCCGGGCACCCGCCGCCGGTCGCCATAGGCGGTCAGGCCGACGTCCTCCGGCTTGAGCTGTGAGCGGCGGGTCCGCAGGAACTCCCCGAGCTGTCGCTTCTCGTCCACGCCCCCAGTATTCGGCCGGGTCGCGGTGCTAGCCACACCCCGCCAGGGGTACGCCTGCGCCGGTGACTCTCGACGTGTCAGGCGCTCCCTGCCGTGGTGTCGCTGTCGAGGTGTGCGGTGAGGCGCTCCCAGTTGCCGGATCCGATCGCCACCTTCTCCTCGTGGCTGAAGGGCGCGTTCTCCAGGAAGCTGCGCCCGACGCCCTCGCTGGTGTCGAGGAACGGAAAACCACCGGGACGGGTGCCGAAGGTGTAGGGGTAATCGGTGGAGTAGACCATTCGCTCGGTACCGACGACCTCAGCGGTCCAGCGCAGGTATCGCTCGCTGACGGTGCCGCTCCCGGCGATCCAGAAGTTGTGCTTGAAGTAGTCGAGCAGCGGCCGTTGGAGGTTGGCGTTCCGAGCGAGGATGCCGGTGTGGTCGAGGTAGAAGAGCACCAGCTCGCCCCAGTGCCCGGCGACGACCTGCAGGTCAGGGTGACGGTCGAACACGCCCGAGAAGATCATGCGCAGGTACTGCACGCCGAGGTCGTAGTACCAGCCCAGGCCCGCGGTCGCCAGGCCCATGCCGACCGGGCCGAGGCCCGAGTAGTACCCGTCGATCACGGGCTGAGCGGGTGTCTGGGGGTGGAAGTGCAGGGGCACGCGCAGGCGCTCCGCCGCAGCGTAGAGGTCGTCGAATGCCGGGTGGTCAGCGAGGTCCTCGCCGGTTCGCCCGTAGAGCATCGCTCCCCGTAGACCCAACCGGGTGACCGCGTACTCGAGCTCTTCGACTGCTGCCACGGGATCGGGGGTCGGGATCGCAGCCCACGCCTGGAACCGGTCCGGGTGCTGTGCGACCGCCGCGGCGAGCTGCTCGTTGGCGTCACGGGCGACAGCGACTGCGTCCACCGGCTTGAGGTTCTGCACGCCAGGCGAGTTGAGTGACAGCACCGCGACATCGATGCCCTGGTTGTCCATGTCAGCGATGCGCTCCTCGCCGAGGCTGCGCAGCCTGCGGGCGAAGGGGTCGTCGCCGTAGCCCATGTGCGGGTTCGCCGGGATCCCGGCCCTGCTCCACCCGTCGAGGTTCGCCGGCAGCGCGACATGCTCCTCGAGGGCGACGATCTTGATCTTGTTCGGCATGTTGTCTGGTCCTCCCCGGCAAGTCGGTGATCGACTCGGCCGCGATCGTGTTTCCAGTGATAACCCGACAAACGTATCACGGGAAATAACGGTGGTACCACCAGCCTGATATCATTGGTTCATGGAGAGAGTCGAACCAGCCCTGGAACGCGACACCGCTCGCGCGAGGATCGTCGACGCCGCCGCAGAGCTGCTGCGCGACGGAGGGGCCCGCGCGGTCACCACACGTGCCGTGGCGGAGCGGGCCGGTTTCCAGGCGCCCACGATCTACCGGCACTTCGGCGACAAGGACGGCCTGGTCCAAGCAGTTGCCGAGGCGGCCATGGAGAAGCACTCCGCGGCCAAGGCGGTCGATGCGGACGACGACCTGGATCCGGCCGCTGCACTGCGTGCCGCCTGGCATCGGCACATCGACTTCGGGCTCGCCAACCCCGATCTGTACGTGATGCTCGCCGCCCACACCCACGAGCAGCTGTCCCCGGCGACGGCCAAGGGCATCGAGATGCTACGTCGACACGTCGCCCGGATGGCTTCCGCCGGGCTCCTCGTCGTCAGCGAACGGCGAGCGGTGGACATGATCCACGCGACCGGCAACGGGACCGTCCTGGCGCTGATCGCTCAACCCGCCCAGAACCGTGACCTCGGCCTCGTCGACATGGTCTTCGACGCCGTGCTCGCAGCGATCAGCCGGCACAGCCAATCCGACGGCGACCTGCCGCACGGCACGCTGACAGCGCTCGTGCATGTCAGCGCGGTCATAGACGAGCTCTCCCCGCTCACCACCGGCGAACGAGGACTCCTCGCCGAATGGATCCAGCGCTGCATCACCGCGCTCGAGACACCCGACCGGGCATGACTGAGGCGTGAGCCCTCGGGGACTCACGCCTCGCCCTTCCCCGGTCAGTCCGCCAGCCGGAGCCCGGCGTCGACCTGGCGGACAAGGTCCTCGCTGATGACGTCGGCAGCGAACAGGTACACCGGCAATGCACCAAAAGATCCTCGACGGCAGCCCCCGCCCGAGGCCCGGTCGCACACTCACGACCGGGCCTCTGGCGCGTCAGCCTCGCGGGTCCTCGTGGACGCTGAGCGAGCTGAGGATCGGCTCGCCGTCGCCGAGCTCGCCGACCAGCTCGACCGTCAGGTCACCGCCCGGATGGGTGACCGTGGCGGTACGCGTGTCGGCGGTGAGCCGGCCCACCGCCTCGTGCACGTCGTGCTCGTAGAGCGCGACCTCACCGTCCACCAGCACGTCGAAGGTGCGCGCGCCCGCACCGACCCGGTCGAGCTCGGCAAAGCCGAGGCCCACCTGGTAGGTGCCGGCCGGTGCGTCCTCGAAGAGGTAGGAGAACGTGTGCCCGGTCCGCTGGGTGCGGAACAGGGTGTCGTCGTCCGTGCCTGCGATGCCGGCCCGCGTGGACAAGACTCGACCGCCCACGTGGCCCCACGTCGCGCCGGGCTTCCGCCGGTCGAGGGCCTGGTCGGCGGACCAGACCGTGCCGTCCGCCCCGGTGAGCCCCTTGCCGCCCACGTCGACTCCGAGCCAGTAGGCCGAAACGCCCAGCGTGGCGGGCAGCAGCTGCTCCGCGTCTCGTCCGGCGTCGGACGACACGAGGACGTCGCCGGTCAGCTTGCCCGGCGTGGTCGCCGCAGTGTCCACGGTCGCCGTAACCATCGTCGACTCGCCGACGGCGAGCGCCGCCGGGCTGTCCGGCGTCGCTCCGGAGAGGGCGAGCCAGGGCAGGTCCACGGCCCCGTCCTGCTCCGCGAACGACACCCGGAGCGGCGCCGAGCCCGTGTTGGTCACCTTCACCTCGGCGGTCGCGGTCTGGTCCGGTCCGAGGAGCCAGTCGAGCTCGTCACCCGAGACCTCGGCCACGCCCGTGGTCAGCTCGGTGTCGAGCGTCTCGGCCTGTCCGCCCTCGCCGAGGGTCACCGTGCGCGTCGCGGCCACGTAGTTCGGCGACCGGACCTCCACGGTGCTCTCGCCGAGCAGCGCCTGGGCCGTCCAGCGCCCCTGCTTCGTCGTGGTGATCGTCCGCGTACCGCCGTCCGGCGCCGTGAGCACGACGACGGCGCCCGCGACGGGCTTGCCGTCATTCGCGTCGGTGACGGTACCTTCGAGCGTTCCCGACGCCGGAAGGACGTACTCGAGGCCCGTGCCCGCGCCGAGCACGGCCTGGTTGTACGAGTAGACCTGGTGGGCGTCCGTCAGGCTCTCGACGCCGACCGTGGCCGACGAACCCTGGGTAAGCGGGTTCTCACCGCCCACGCCCGGGCCGTAGCCGATCTGGATCCGCCCGTCCGCCACCAGCGTGACCGAGAAGCTGATCCGCTCCTCGGGCGCGTCCTGGAAGGTGACGTCCCGGTACTCGATGACCTGTGCATCCACGCCGTCCACCTCGGTCACGCCGATGTAGATGCCCGCCGCGTCATCGACCTCCAGGGTGTCCCAGAACGGGTAGATCGCGTCGGCGCCGTCGGACGACGGCAGGTCGGAGTTCTGCCCGCTCCCTCGATACCTGTCGAAGGTCAGCGCCCCGGCGGGCGACACGCACACCCCGTCCCACGCGGTGTCGTAGAAGGGGAAGTCAAAGGTGAAGAACAGCGGCCCGCACCCGCTGGTGCCGGTCCACGGCGTCCGCGTGGTGCCCTCCCGGTACAGACCGGTGGTGACCTTCTGCTCATAGGTGCGGCCGGCGGGCGACACGGGGACGTCCTCCGGCCGCTCCGGCTCGGCCGGCTCCTGCGGCCCCTCGCCCGCGGCGCGCGGGTCGAGGGTCACGAGCAGCGTCGCGATGCTCGGGGCCCGCAGGCCGTTCGTCCCCCGCAGCTCGACGGTCAGCGGGCCGCCGTCGTGCTCGACGACGGCGGTGCGCACGTCCGCCGTCCGCTGGCCGGCGGTACCAGCCGGGTCGTAGGCGTAGTGCGTCAGGGCGCCGTCGACGAGCACGTCGAACACCCGCTTTCCCCGCGCTGCCCGCTCGATTTCCGCGAACCCGAGATCGACCCGGTAGCTGCCGGCGGGGGCGTCGTCGAACGAGTAGGTCAGATCCCTGCGCGCCGGGGTGCGCTGGGTCTGGAACAGCGCGTCGTCCGCCGTGCCTGCGATGGCGGACCGCGTGGAGACGGTCCGGGTATGGCCCTCGTAGCCCCAGCCGCCGTCGCGGTGGGCCTGGTCGGCCGACCAGGCGAAGCCCGCACCGTCCGTGAGGACGCCACCGCCCGCGTTCACGGCCACCTGGTACGCGGTGGTCGTCACGGTGACGGGCACGTACTCCTTGGACTGCCGGCCCGCGTCGGAACGCACCACGATGTTCGCGGCGAGCGTCCCGGCGTCGACGCCGTCCGTGGAGACGGCGACGTCGACAGTGGTCGACTCCCCCGGTGCGAGCGTGCCGTGGGTCGTGGACAGGGACAGCCACGGCAGGTCGGTGACCTGGTCGTCCTCGACGTCGACGAGCAGCACCTCGTCCGAGATCTGGTCGGTGGCCCACAGGGCGCCGCTGGCGTCGGTGGCCAGGCCGCCGCCCTGGTAGCCCTTGCGATCCGGGAACCACCAGGCGTTGACCAGCGAGCAGTCGACCGGGTCCACCTGGAGCAGGCGGCTGTCCCGGGCGGCACGGTCGGTGTACCAGATCGTGTCGGAGGCCTCGTTGTACGCCAGGCCCATGACCTGGGGCAGCGGCGGCGCACAGTAGGACAGCAGCTCGCCCGGCGTCTCGTGGGACGTACCGGCGACCGTCCCGATCAGGCCGTTGGCCCGGCCGCCCACGTAGAACACGTCACGGCCCGCGTCGTAGGCCAGACCCGTGAGCTGCACCGTGGACCAGTCGCCCTTGATCTCACGCGTCTTGACACCGGTCTCGGTGTCGAAACAGTGGATGTAGCTGGCCCGGCTGTCCTCCATCTGGCACATGTCGCCGGTCCGCGTGTCGAGCTCCAGGTCGAAGGCCCGGTAGTCCGGGTTCCAGTCGGCCGCGAACGTCTTGCCGGTCTTCTTGCCGGTGACAGTGAAGGCCGTGTTGGTCCTGGCCTCGTAGTCGTGGACCCAGACGTCGCCGTCGTAGCCGAGGCCGGTCGGTTCGCCGTCGTCCACGTTCCCCGACGGCTTGAACCGGGTGATCACGTCGCCGCCGGCGAGCGTGTCGGTGGCGAGCGTGTCCGCGTCCGCGTTCTTGTCCGCCGCCGCGTCCGCCTGCGCAACGTCCGCGCTCGACGCCGCGTGCCGCTGGTCGGCACCTGCCTCCCAGGCGTCCAGGTCGATGCTGCTCCTGGTGCCCTTCAGGGTGCTCGTGGTCGCCCCGGCACCGTCCAGCTCGGGGTGCCGCGCCACCTCGGCCAGGTCGAACGTGACCGGGGCCGACCCGGTGTTGGTCAGCGTGAGCGACCCCGTGCTGTGCTGGCCCGTGCCGAGCAGGGTTTCCAGGCCGTCGGCCGCCAGGTCCGCGACGCCCGTGGTGATGCGCGCGTCGACCCGCGCCTTGCCGTAGAGCTCGCCGAGCGAGAACTCGTACGACCGCGTGACGTAGTCCGGCGCGGAGACCGTCATGGTGTAGTCCCCGGTCGGGAGCTGGCGGTGCACCCGCCCGGTGCCGTTCGTCACGACGCTCTCCACGAGCTTGCCGTCCCGGGTGAAGGCCACGTCGGCACCCTCGACCGGCAGCCCGTCGTTGTCGTCGACGATCGTGGCGTCCAGGTAGCCGAAGTCGGGCAGGTCGTAGGTGACCACGAGCCCGTCGTGCAGCACCGGGGCGTCCTCCGAGAACCGGATGCCGTCCACGCCCGCCCAGCCCTGGATCCCGGTCGTGGCTGTCGAGCCGGCGCTGAGCGGGCCGTCCTCCCCCACGCCGTCGCCGTAGGCGAGGATCACCGTGCCCGAGCGGGTGATCGTGGCCGAGAAGCTGATCCGGGCCGTGGTGATGTTGTCGACCGCCTCCGCCTGGACGTTCCGGTACTCGATCACGAAGGCGTCCTGGCCGTCGACGGTGGTGGTGCCCGTGTAGACGCCGCCCTGCTCGTCGATCGTCAGCGGCCGGCTGATCCAGAACGGGAGGATGGCCGCCCCACCGGTGCCCGGCCCGGCCGGGTCGGAGAGGCTGGTCGAGATGAGCCCGCGCCTGCCGACGGCGAGGGTGTCGTGCGTGCCGTTGTAGAAGGCGACCGGGAACGGCAGGGCCACCTCGGTCATCATCCCGCTGGTCCGGAGCGCGACCTTGTCGGTACCCCGGCGGTAGTCGCTCTCCGACACCGTGCAGCTGTACCCGCCGAGATCCACGACGCGGCCCACCGTGACGGTGAGGGACTCGGCGCCGTCCACCGCGAACGCCGTTGTCGCGGGCGACAGGCAGGCGTTCGGGCGCACGGCGAGCGTGTAGTCGCCCTCGGGGACGGCGGGGACGGTGAAGGTCCCGTCGGCACCGGTACGGACGACGTCGAGCGGGGTGCCGTCCACGGCCACGTCGGCGTTCGGGACGGGCGCGCCGTCCGGGTCGACCACGGTGCCGGTCACGTCGTGCCGCGACGCGGCGGTGAGCGTCGCGTCGAGCGTGCTCGTCTCGTCGACCGCCACCGTCACCCCCGCGGAGGTGGGCAGGTAGCCGAAGGCGCTGGTGGTCACCTCGTAGTCGCCTGCGATCGCGTTCAGGGTGTAGCTGCCGTCGCGGCCCGTGACGGTCCGGGGCGAGTGGCGGCCCTCCGCGGCGACGGTGGCGCCTGCGACGGGCGCGCCGTCGGCGTCGGTCACCGTACCGGCCAGGGTGCCGGCTCCGCCGGAGGCGAGGGCCTCCTGCACCAGGGCGAGGGCGTCGATCTTGCCCTCGCCCCAGACGTTGTTGTCCGCGGCCGTGCCGCCGCAGGTCAGGTCCTCGGTGTCGTGCGCGGTGCCGTCCAGCAGGGTCATGGTGCCCTCGATGTCACCGACCAGGCTGGGCACGGCGCTCCACAGCAGCGCCACGACGCCGGCCACGTGCGGGGCCGCCATCGAGGTGCCGTTGCTCGTGCCGTAGCCGCCGCCGGGCACCGACGAGAGCACGTCGACGCCAGGCGCCGCGATGTTGGGGTTCAGCTTGCCGTCGCTGCCCGGGCCGCGTGACGAGAAGTACGCGATGTCGCCCGCCGCGTCGTACGCGCCCACGGAGTAGGTGTGCGGGTAGCGCGCGGGGAGCCGGCCGGACTCGCAGCCGTCCTCGCCCTCGTTGCCCGCGGCCCAGACGCCGAACATCCCGGCGGCCTCCCACGCCTCGGTCTCGTCGCCCATCCAGTCGGCGATCGGGAGCGAGTCCTCCTGCGACTGCGGGATGCCCCACGAGTTGTTCACCACGTGCGGGCGCATCGCGGGGTCGGGGTCGCTGCCGTCGGCGCGGGTGGGCGCCAGGAGCCACTGCGCGCTGCGCAGGTAGTCGGCGCGCTCGATCGAGCCGTTGCACCGGTCCACGCAGTTTGTCGCGATCCACCGGGCGTCCGGCGCGACGCCGATCTGGTGGTCCGCGCCGTCGTCGCCCACCATCGTGCCCATCGTGTGCGTGCCGTGGCCGCCCGTCTGGTTGATGATCGGGTCGCACGGTGAGCCGCCGCACAGGCCGGGGCGGTCGTACCAGTTGTAGTCGTTCTCGACCGACCCGTCGGGCTGCATACCACGGTACTTCGCCCGCAGCGCGGGATGCTCCAGGTCCACACCCGTGTCGAACCCTGCCACGGTGATCCCCTCACCGGTGAACCCGAGGTCCCAGACGTCGTCCGCGTTCATCTCGTCGATGCCCCAGGTGACGGAGCCCTCGGCGGCCTCGGCGGCCTGAGCTGCCCGCTCGTTCGCCGCCGTGCGGCCCGTGGGGGCCGCCGACCCGGTCGGCGGGTCTACCAGCTCCATCGCGATCTCCTCGTGCACGAGGGCGACGTCGCTCCTGGCGGCGACACGCTCGGCGAGCGCCTCGGTACCGTCCTGGACGTGGATCGCGTTGCTGATCCAGAACGTCTGGTACTCGACGCCTGCGGCGTCGAGCTGGGCGGTCACGCCGGCCTGGGATGCCTCGGAGTTCTCGACCAGGGCGTCGTAGACGTACTGCCCACGCTCACCCCAGTCCGCGATGTCCGTGGCGGGCTCCAGGTCCGGCCGGTCGGCGAGCTGGACCCAGAAGTCGGCGCGCACCTCCTCGGCCAGCGTCTCGGCCACCTCGTCGGTGACCTTCTCGGCCGGTCGGTCGGGGCCCGCGGGCGGCGTCGGATCGGTGGCCGGTGCGGCCCCCGCCGACGGCACGGCCCACAGGGCCGTGGTCAGGACGGTGGCGGCGGACAGGACTGCCGCCACCGCCCTTCGGGCATGCGAACGTGGTATGAGCACGTGGTCTCCTGAGCTAGGTACGGAGCTTGTGGGACGGCGTGGTCAGCCGCAGCGCTTCGCGCCGGAGGCGACCGCCAGGCCGGTGACGGACGTCGCGGAGGACTTGAAGACGACGGTCCGCCCCGGGCCCGCCGCGGCGAACATCTGCGCGCCCGGGCTGCACGAGGCCTCCCCGAGGTACCGGCCGTCGAGCGTGTACTGCTTCAGGCGCGGCATGAGCGCGTCCGTCGGCATCGTGGCGGACTGCCACGCCTCCTTCGGCGCGTCCTCGGTGACCGTGAGCGTCGTGTCGGACGCCGTCAGCACCCAGGCCCGCTTCGGCTCGGGCGACGTGGTCTCGTGGAACAGGATCTCGCTCTCACCCGTGGCGAACGTGTACGCCCGCACGGAGTTGTTCCATGCCCCGGCCTCCGTGTACCCCGGGTCGAGGTCGGTCACCCAGTAGACGCCCTTGGTCGTGAGCGACGGGTAGCTGACGCTCTCCGCCCCCGCGTCCAGGCCGGCCACCGCGGTCTCGCCGGTGCGGGTGTCGTGTACCTCGACGCCGAGCGCCCAGTCCCAGCTCCAGTCGTCGTGCAGGAAGATCTCGTACCGCACGAAGGCGATCCGGCCGGCCTTCACGACGGGTGCGGACGGGCTGCCGACCCAGTCACGCTCCACGGTGTGCACCTGCGCCGAGCGGCCCTTGAGGTAGCGCACGTCCTCGATCCGTGCCTCGTAGTCCGACTCCGACCAGGCGACGAGGTCCCCGTCCATGCCCAGTCCGGTGATCCGGGCCGTCGTGCTGTACAGCTCGGTCACCTGCCCGCCGGACAGCGGGGCGGACATGATCCGCGCGTCCGCGTAGTCCGCGGCGACCGACAGCCACACGACCCGCCGGCCGTCCGTCTGCGCGAAGCTGTTGAACCGGCCGTCGTCCGCGGAGACGCGCCGGGCCTCGCCCCGTCCGTTGGTACGGCCCACCCAGATCGACGTCGGCTCGGTGCCGTCGGCGCTCGAGCGCGGGACCGCCCACCAGCCGCCGCCCGTGGCGGGCTGCATGTCGACGTAGAGCCCGGTGTCCAGTCGGTCCAGGAGCAGGTTCGTGCCCTTGCCGGGCAGGTTCTTCTCCCACTGCTCGGTGACGCCGCGCACGTCGAACGCCCGTTCCACGGCCTTGAGCTGCTTGCCCTTGAGCCCGTAGGACCGCGCCGAGGCGATGACCGCCTCGCGTCCGTCGACGAAGTCGGACAGCGGCGTCAGGTACTCGGTCAGCGCCCGGTAGACGATCTTGTCGGCCGTCTCGCCGCCCAGCGCCTCACGGACGTCCCACAGGGCACCTGAGAGGATCGTCGAGTTCAGGTGCACGCCGCCGTTGTCGAACTGGCCGGTCTCGATGAGGTGGTGGAAGTCCGCCGTCGTCATGCCGTCGTCGAGGTCCCGCAGGGCGCAGTCGGCCGGAGCCGTGGTGCGGCACAGGTCGCCGCCGAGCAGGCTCGCCTCCGGGTCGCTCATCGAGATCCCGGACACGTCGACGTCGATCGCGTTGCCGAAGTAGTCGGCGATGGCCTCGTTCAGCGCCCCCTGCTGCCCGCTGTAGAGGAAGCCCGCGGTGTGCTCCACGACACCGTGCGTCATCTCGTGACCGACGACGTCGAGGTCAGCGGCGAGCGACTTGTACTCGGCGTCGCCGGTGCCGTAGACCATCTTGCTGCCGTCCCAGAAGGCGTTCACGAAGGGGTTGCCCCCGTAGGTGATCCCGACGAACGAGTCGATCGCCATGCCGTCGTCGTCGAGGCTGTCCCGCCCGTGCTCCGCCTGGTAGTACTCCAGGACCCGCGCCGCCGCCCAGTGGGCGTCCACCGCGCCGAGATCTGTCAGGTCGGCACCCAGCGTGCTGGAGGGCGACACGAACGGCGCGATCCCCTCGGGCCACGTGCCCGCCGTGTCGAAGTAGTCGTTGCTCGTCGCGTCCCAGGTGGTCACCGGGACGGTCCGACCGTCCGCGAGGGTGTGCGTGAGGTCGGCCGTGCGGTAGGTGCCCGTGGCGTCGTCCCGCTGCAGCGCCACCTCCACGACGGTGCCGTCCGCCTTGCTACCTGTCCCCACGACGGCTGTGACGCCAGTACCCGACGGCGGCGGCTCGGTCACCTCCGCGGTGTCCGTCCCTGCTGCTCCCTCGGTGAGCCGGCCCGGTGCCGCCAGCGTGCGCACGCGGCTCGAGCTGAGGAGCGCGGCCCCCGTCGCGGCGTCGACCCACACGTCCGTGAGCACGGGCTCGGCCGTGCCGGGTGCGGTCCCGCGGACGACGACGTGCCGGGCCAGGACGCCCGACCCGGTGGGCACAACCGCGAGGCCCTCGTCGGTCCCCTTCAGGCCCGCCGCGCCGGCCGACGGCGTGCTGCCCGGGCGGACCCCGCCCGCCACGACGGCGAGCCCCGCGGACAGACTCTTGCCTGTCTGCTCGACGGCCCGCTCGACGGCGGCCGCCGCGGGCAGGACCGGCGCGGTCGTGTCGACGTCGAGCTCCGTGAAGTAGGAGCCCGAGGTACCCGTCACGGTCCGCTCGCCGTCCCGCTTCTCCATGCGGACGACGTACTGGCCGCCCACCACGGGCAGCTTCCGGTACCGCTGGTCCAGGCGGACCGTCTCGCGGGTTCCCTCCCGCTGGACGTCCGCCGTGGCCAGCGTGGCGTCGGCATCGGCGATCCCGTAGCGCGACCGGTGCCCCTCGAGGTGCGTCCTGGCCGCCGTCGCCGGAGCGAGATCCGCCCGGACGGGCTCGTCGAGCCCGTCCACGAGCGCTGGGGTGTCGGTGGCGGAAGTGTCGGTCCCGGACGTGTCGGTGGCGGACACCATCTCCTGCCCGGCCGGTGCCGCGTGAGCCGTGGGGATCCCGGCCCCGAGCAGCGCGGCCGCCGCCACCAGCGCGACGGCGCGGTGTGGTCTCTGGATGCGCATGGTTCCTCCTTCGGCCCTCACGGACCGGTCGCAGTGATGAGAACCGCGTCCTTGCGTCCTCCAGTGGGACAACTGTGTGATCCCTGGACATCGCGAACAAGGAGAAGAATGCGCACCTGCGCAGATGAGCAGCGGGGCGGCGACTACGCGCGCGTACGCGTCAGCAGGCCCTGCTCGGCGGCGAACAGCCCGATCTGGAACCGTGTGCGGGCGCCCAACCTCTCCGCGAGCGCGGTGACCTCCGCCTGGACGGTGCGCCGGCTGATGTCGAGGGTCCGGGCGATCGCCTCGTCCGTCAGCCCGCCCGCCATGAGGTCGAGGATGGACCTGGTCCGCTGCTCCAGCTGCAGCCGCGTCACCGGCTTCGAGGGCGCGTCGTGGTGCGGCTCCGGTCCGGTGTCGGCGTCCGCCCACATCGACTGGGGCAGCGCGTTGTTCCAGACCCGCTCGAAGAGCTCGGCGAGCGCTTCCACCAGCGCGGGGGCGCGCACCACGAGGGAGGCGGCCCCGGCGTCGTCCCCGCTCGCGGGCAGCATCGCGATCTTCTGGTCCACGAGCACGAGCTTGAGCGGGACCTGCGGCGACAGCCGCACCCCGGCCCCGGTCGACCGCCCGCCGAGGGCCGTGCCCAGCGAGACCGGGTCGGTGAACGTCGCGCTCTCGTAGACGCTGCGCATCTGGACGCCCGGGTCCATGGGCGGCCGGTCCACCTGGTCGAGCAGTTGTGTGGTGGGCTGGAGGTACGGGGGCCGGGCCAGGTGTAGCACCTCGTGCGTCGCGGTCTCCATCAGGTGCCAGTACATGGAACTGACCTGCTGGGTCCCGAGCACGACATCGACGAGCCCGGTCGGGTCGGCCTGGCCCGTCGACTCCTGGTACGCGCGCTCCAGCTCGTCGAGGTGCACCTCCCAGAGCGCGACCTCGAGGCGCCGTCTGGCAAGCAGGGTCGTGAGCACCGACCGTGGCGGGAGCGCCGCCCAGCGCGTGCCGTCCCCGCCCGGGGAAGGGACCCGCACCACGAGCCGGTCCCGTTCGAGCGTGGTCAGGGCCGTGCGCACCGTGGCGTCATCGAGGCCCGTGGCCTCGGTCACGGTCGGTTCGTCGGCGGCATCCCGCCCTACCAGGTGCTCCAGCACCCGGACCGCAGGCGGTGCGGTCGTCTGGAGCGAGCGGTGCAGGTCGTCCGGGATCATGGTGCTGCCTCCTTGGCACGGGTCGTCGCACCAAGCCCCCATCGCCTCGGCGACGGGCGGTCGCCGTGACTCGCCCGCTGAGTTTTCGCCAGACCCTAGCTCGTTGCCGCAGGCACTCGAGCTGATTTCACCCGGTCGACTGTCCCGACATCGGCGTTGCGCCCGACGACGGTGCCGTCGCCGGAGACAACCCTTGTTCCGCGGGAGGCTCCGACACTCAGCGCCGTTCGGGCGATCGGCGCGCGGGCGTCAGCCAGACGCGCTCTGGGTCATGCCTGTGCTGTCCCCGGTCAGCACCCCGGCCACCAGGAGGCCGGCCAGGCGGGCGGCATCGTAGTCAGGGTCGTTGCCGCCGCCGATGCAGAGGTTCCCGATGCCGCGCATGAGCATGTACCCGGACACCCGGCCGGAGGCCTCCGGTTCGAGTGCGGCGTCGAGCAGGGCGTCGCAGACCGGGACGAGCCGGTCCACGAAGTACTGGTGCAGGGTGTTCACGCCCTCGGTGTCGGGCCCGAGGGCACCGGCAAGCCCGTGCTTGGTCACGAGGAAGTCGACGAAGCCGGCCGCCCAACGCTGGAGGGCGACTCCGGGGTCGTCGGACTCGCGCAGGAGTGCAGGGCCTGCTTCAGCCAGCGCCTCTACCTGGTGCTGATACACCGCAGCTACCAGTGCGGGACGCGTGGGGAAGTGCCGGTAGATCGTCCCCATGCCCACCCCCGCGCGTTCGGCGATCAGCCGCACAGGCGCATCCACGCCGTCCGTCACGAAGACGGCGGCGGCAGCCTCCAGCAGGGTCTGTTCGTTGCGCCTGGCATCGACGCGCTTCACGCGGTGTGTCGAGCCGGCAGGACCGGGAGTCGTCATAGGGCACCTTCGTCGAGGCTTGCAAAACGGAGCGCTGCTCCGTATCGTTTCGGAGCGGCGCTCCGCTTCGATTGTGCTCGGCGGAGGCCCCGAACGCAAAGGACGAGTGATCTCCCATGGATGCTGCTCCCGCTACGACCGACACCCCGGTCGTCCATACCTTCGACGCCGTCGTCGGCGCCGGTGACCCGGTCGTCTCGGTCGCCCCGGTGCGCCTCGACGCACCGGGGCGGGCGCTTCCGCTCGACGTGCGCGTCTCCGCCCCCGTGACCGGGCAGCACCTCCCGGTGCTCCTGTTCTCGCACGGCAACGGGTGGTCGCTCGACGGCTACGCACCCCTCACGAGCTTCTGGGCCTCTCGCGGGTTCGTCGTCGTCCAGCCGACGCACCTGGACTCCCGTCGCGACGGCATCGCCTTCGACCACCCCGGGTTCGGACAGGTCTGGACCGAGCGGCATGCCGACCTGGTGCGGACCATGGACCAGCTCGACACGATCGAACGTGCCCTACCAGGCCTTGCCGGGCGGGTCGATCGCGACCGGGTCGTCGCGGCCGGACACTCCTGGGGCGCCCAGACCGTGCAGATGCTGCTCGGCGCCCGCGTTCTCGACAGCACGGGCAAGGCCGGCCAGGACTACGCGGACCGGCGTGTGCGGGCCGGCGTGCTGCTGGCCGCCACCGGGACCGGGGGCGAGGAGCTGCACCCGTTCGCCCAGGAGCACTTCCCGTTCATGAACCCGTCGTTCACCGAGCTGACCACGCCCACGCTCGTGGTGGCCGGCGACCACGACCAGTCGAAGATGTCCAGCCGCGGCCCGGACTGGTTCACCGACGCGTACGTCCACAGCCCGGGCGCGACCGACCTGCTGACCCTGTTCGGCGCCGAGCACTCCCTGGGCGGCATCCCGAACTGGGAAGCCGCCGAGACCACCGACGAGAACCCGGAGCGCGTCGCGGTCCTGCAGCGACTGACCACCGCCTACCTGCGCAGCACGCTGAACCCGGCAGACACCGGGTGGGGAAAGGCCACCGCAGCACTGGCCGAGACCGGTGCGGCACTCGGCCGCATCGACAGCAAGTAGTCCGAAGCGCGTAACCCCGAGGAATCACCGCCAGGAGAAGGTTCACATGCCGGGATGGACACCCGCCCAGCTCGCCAGGGTCGCCGCCACGGACGACTTCCACATCGCACCGTACCGCGAGGACGGGATCACACCTGGTACGGCGATCTGGGTCTGGTCCGTCCCCGTCGGTGACGCCGTCTACGTGCGAAGCAACAACCCGGCATCCCGATGGTTCGCCGCAGCCGTCCGCCAGAAGGCAGGTATGGCCTCCGGCGGCGGCTACGCCGGCCCGGTGACCTACGAGCACGTTACCGACGACGCCGTCAAGGACGCCGTCGACATAGCCTTCGCCACCAAGTATGGCGACGACCCACATTTCTCCGAGGACCTCCTCAGCCGATCCCGGGACCAGATAGCCAAACTTGTTCCCGACGCGACCCCGTCCTGACATGCATGCTGTGACGTGGTCGCCCGAGACGGCCACGGTGGCCGGTGTGTGCTCCGGCCTACGGCTCGCGGTCGTAGTCGCACCGGGCGAGCGGCTCTCGCCGGCCAGCGCCTCAACCGGCGTCGTGGTCCCGGTTCCCTCACTGCCTGACAAGGTCCTGCCGTGACCTGCACCCTTCGCCGCACCGGACCCGACGACGTTGGACCAACCCGCAGGCTAGCGTCCGAGGGTCGGTGTCAGGGTCTGGCTCTACGCTGCGACCCTTGAAGGCCTACGACATCCTCTTCGGGCACGAGCAGGACGCCCTCTCGATCTCGACCCACCCCGCGGGGACCCGAGCCCCGGTCCCGGACGCGTTCCGGGCTGGCTGGATCGGCACACGCGGGCCGCGCCTGGGTACGGCATGGCCCCGCGGCGCCCTGACGCGACTACCCATGATGCACGTCCTGACGCTCGAGCTCCCCGCGGAGTATCAGCGCCGCGGAGCAGTCCTGCCTGCCGTGTCCTTCTTCGCGGGCGAGGGGGACGCCGCCCGCCCGCTGGCGCCGGAGACGGACCTCGACGACCCGTTCTTCACCGACCTGACCACGGCCACCAAGAACCCGAACGAGCAGCAGTACACCGACGAGATGGGCTTTTCCTGGGCTCTCGTCTGGCTCACACCCGAGCAGCTCGCCTCCGGCCCCGGCGAGGTGCCCGCCGACCCGCGCCGCCCCGGTCAGCACGTCGCCGACGACGACGGCCCCAACGCCTGGGACCAGGACCACCCCACGGTCCCGGCCTGGCTCGTCGATCGGAAGGACCCCAACGCGGGCCGGGCGCCCGTCGACGACGCGCCCGCCGACGGCGACCCTGTCACCGGGTACCTGCCCCCGTACGGTGACGACGACGACCACGGGCTGCGCGACTGGGCCCGGCCGTTCGCCGACCCGTGCACGTGCCACCTCGGCGGCACGGCGATGCCGGTCCAGGAACTGCCCGAAGGGCTGACTCCTTACTACTTGGAGCTGGAAGAGCTGCCCGGCGTGAACATCGGCGGCGGGAACTGCCAGATCGACCTCGAGTCCGGGGTGTTCGACTGGGCTTGCTGAACCTCCGACCGTGCCTGGGCAAGGATTGTCGGCGACAACGCTTGAGCAGGCCCGCAGGAGGCACCAGCATGACTCAGCCCACCGAGATCGCCCCGAGGTCCAGCGGCGCGCGAGGAGGAGCGGGGGCCTGTGACCGTACCTGTGAGAGCAGGGCGCCTTACGGGTGGAGGCAGGTGACCATGTACGAATGAAAGGTTGCTCCGCCCTCGGACCGTGGGGCTCGGCTTCCGACTTCAGGACCGACCGCGCCATCGCCGCCCGTCACGTATCGAGCCGTGCACTGCGGGCCAGAACTGCCGGTCCACCTTCAAACGGGGCACTGTCCGGCTCTCGTCCAGCAGGACCTCACTGTCCGCCGCGCGTCCTCTCCGTTCGTTTTGTCTAGCCAGACTACATTCAAGCAAAGCGCTGTCCCAGGGGAAGACCAGACATGGTTTCTGAACTTAAGCCGCCGGACCCACCTGAACCGTCGGCGCTGGATCCGAAGCAAGAGACCGCACGGCAAACGGAACTTGAGGACCACGAGACCGACCAAGTCGTACGCGTTCTGCAAGGACTGCGGAACTGGCGCAAGGCCGAACGCCGCCTGAGCGAGGCATCCCGCCGCCATATGGAGCTCGGCCAGACCGACATACGTACATTGCGCTTCGTCATCGCCGCCCAGAACCGAGCACAGACGGTGACGCCGGGAGCAATCGCCACCCATCTGGGCATCACCTCCGCCTCGACGACGAAGTTGCTCCACAGACTTGCCAGAGCCGGTCACATCCGCCGGCTCCCCCATCCCTCCGACCGGCGCAGTCTCATCATCGAGGTCACGGAGGAGACCCGCCGGGTCGCCCTGCACACCGTGGGTGCTGACCACGGCCGTCGGTTCGAAGCCGCCGCTCGCTTGAGCCCGGTCGAGAGGGAGATCGTCGCCCGTTTCCTGGACGACCTGGCAAACATGGGAGACGAGACCTAGTACTACGGAACCACGTGGTCTCAGGTTCGCGGTGCCGCTTCGTCCCCAGCCGCCACCACGGCGGTGGCATCCAGTACTGCCCGAACCGCCGCACACAGGGCGGCGTGGCCGGAGTGCCGGCCGCCGGGAATGCGGCGGCGACCTCGGAGAGGATCTGCAGCGGCTCAAGGACCGTAGGGCTCGCGCTACCGGTCGAACTCCTCGCGCTCCGTGTAGCCCCCAGCTCCCACGTACAGTCCAACGACCTCAACCGCGTCGCGAGCTCGACAACCTCGGAATCACTCAACGATCTCCAGCGCGTCATCCGCCCTCGCACAACTGACATTTCGCAGATCCTGACACACGGTCAAGCACATCCGGGGCATCTCGAGCATCGCCCTCATGGTCGTTCAGCAGGGCTCTCAGTGCCGCCCTCGTGCCGGAACTCGGTACAGGGGCACACCTCGTCGCTGTACCGCTGGCTGTAGCCGTAGCTATCGTTGTTCCAGCTCGGGTGCCCGTAACGATGACGGCATCGGCCCCGGTAGTGCTCAGGTTCGAAGTGCCCGCACGTGGCGCACACCGGGTGCCTGACCACCGGGGGCAGGATGGGTCCGCTCCGCATGATCACCACGACGGCCACCGTGCCCACGATGATCGTCACGATCAGGGCGAGACCTATGGCATGAACCGCGCTCATAGTCCTGTCCCCCGTCATCGTGGCCGATCAGCCCCGCGCGAAACCCATATCGAACAATTCAACCATGCACGAACATTTCGCACACCTGACGATGGCGGTAGCCTGCCACCATGACCGCCCAGTCCGCGGCCGGGCCGTCCACGACCGGACCGTTCCTCCCCCAACGCAAGCCGTTGCACCGCAGGGTGTGGTTCTGGGTGGTGCTGGGCGTGCTGGCACTGCCGGTGCTCGCGATCGTCGGACTTGTCGTACTGTTCCTGACGACCGGCGGCTGGAGCGCCCCGAAGCCTCCGCCCGCAGCGCACGACTGCGGGGGCGCCATACGCGCCGCCGGGCTCAAGACCCTGCCCGTGGACGCGGACACGAACGGCGGCCCCGGCGCCGGGGCGACCTGTGCCTCCGGCGGCTTCCAGGACCCGTATGTCACCATCGACTTCGTCGCGCCCCAGGACGACGTCGACGCGTGGCTCCTGTCCGAGCTCCCCTGGACCGAGCCGGAGCCGGGGCACTGCGTCGACGGCGACACGTGCCTGCAGTTCAGCGGCGACGAGCTGGAGACGCTGGAGAACGGCTGGAACCTGAACATCAGCACGACCGACCAGGGCGACGGGACGGTCGCCGTGGCCGTCAGGGCCTTCACGATGTGACCACCTGGGCGGTCGGCATCTACGCGCTCGGGGCTCGGGCAGAGTGGCGGCCCTGACCCCACGTGGCCTAGTACTACAGCCGTAGATCGGGTCGATGGGCTGAGGTCATAGCTTGGACTATCGCTCTGGTGTTGGCGAGCCGGATGTTTGGTGGCCCTCCTGTCGCCGCTCCTGATAAATTTCGGCCGCTACATCCCCTATGTCCCGAGTCACACACAATCAAAGGAGAAATGTGAGCACACCCCTCACCGCACTCACTTCTTCAGGCCGACGCCTGACCTCGGCCGCCCTCGCGCTGGTCATGGCGGCCACCATGCTGCTGCTCATGGCGCCGTCCAGCGCATATGCCGCTGGCAGCAGCGGCGGAGACGGTCGGTACGTGAACAGCACCTGCGGAGGCCTCGGGTACACCACCGACAACCGGATCCGGAACGAGACGGTGTCGAACGGCGCAGCGCGGCTCCAGGTCTTCTACAGCCGTTCGAAGAATGCCAACTGCGCCCAGCTCATCAACCTGACCGGCAGCAGTACGCACATGACTGTACGGATCGAGCGCTCCAGCAACACTGGGGACTACGCCGTGGACAGCGGGTCCTACTCGAGTTATGCAGGTGCCGTGATCCTCACCGACGCCGGATCAAGCTGCATCAACCTCGGCTGGTACATCCACAGTGGCGGCGGTTGGCGCTACAACGTCCACTGCGGCTGACCTCGTCGAAACCGTGTGAGTGGCAGGGCGCGGACGCCTTTCCCCTCCCGGTCCCACCTGAACACCCTTTCGCCCTCAGGGTCTCCGTCCATCTGGTCCAGAGATCCTGAGGGCGAAAGAGCGCTCGGACCGGCGCGATCAGAGTGCATGGTGCTCGGCCGACGAGCGCCGATCGTGTCGCTCGGGTTGCGGCCGTCGAGCAGGTTGGTGTCGCGGCCGACCCAGTGGGGTGTTGACCGACGCTGTGGATGAGGACGTCGGCGTCACTGGTCGTGAGGATGGTTTGAGGGTTGAAGACCTTCGCGTCGTTGGTAGTGGGCGCGTCGGGCGCGGTGTTGGTGACCGTGGCGGCTAGGGCGGCGAACAGTCGTCGCGCCTCGCCGAGGGTGATCGCGATCAGGCCGGCGGCGTCGTCGGCAGGTTCGGCGTCGTTCATCACTGTGGCGAGGATGGTCAGGAAGGCGTGGGCGAGCATCGCCAGGGTGTGGTCCACCGGTGCCAGGAGCTCCAGCGGCGGACCTGGTGCTCGTCCAGGCCGGCGTGGCCCTTGGCGGCTTGGAAGTTCTCCTCGACGGTCCAGCGGCGTCCCACGACCCGCACGACGTCGCCGATCCCGGCCGGGCATGGGGTCCAGCAGCGGTACCAGGCCAGCTCACCGGTGGTGTCGTTGCGGCGCACCAGCAGGCCGTGGTGGCCGCCCCACGTCCAGGCATCACCCCAGATCAACGGCCCGATCTACGGCTGTAGTACTAGAGCCGATCTCCGGTTCCCAGATTGTCGCGCATCAGTTCAACCAGGTGGCCAAGCGCCTGCCGGAACTCGGCGTCGGCCTCCTGGACAGCAGGAGCCGTGGGCGCGTTTCGGATGACAAGGTCGTGGAGGCGCACCGCGGCGTCAAGCACAGACGCGAGGGGCCCGTCGGCGAGCTCCGGCGCATTCAGCTCGATATACGTCGCGGTGTCACGCAGGGAGTTCAATGCGTCGTCACCGGCGTCGATGCTGGATGCTGAACGAATGGCCCGCTGGAACGACCGCGCGGCGATGAGGAACGCGGCATTGGTCTCCTCGCGGTGCTGCTGAAGGCGTTCCTCACGCTTGGCTCGTTGTTCGATCTCGACGCGCCGATCGGACTGCCGACCGTTCAGCCACTGTGCACCCAGTGCACCCAGCGTGCTCAGCACCGCTACGACGATAGTCACCCAGATCGGAATCACGCGATCACGATACCGACCAACGGCAGGTAGGGTGCCATGGACGTCAGCAATCGCGGGAATGAGGATCGTGCGCGCAAGCCAGTGGCTCAGGGTTCCGCTCGGACCCGACGGTCCACGGTGGCGGACCGTCGCGTCGGAGCGGTCGGTTCTCGCCGTGGTCCACACGGTGACAGCGGCGAATCGGCTGGCTGACATCCTGCCAGTGTTCGACAGCGACCCGCGTGTACAGGTCGTCTATACCTGCCCGTGGGCGTCTGCCGTCACCAACGGCGTGGAACAGCACTTAGCTGCGATCGGCGCGCTGGTGATGCCTTGGGAACAGGTGGTCGCGACCGAGTTCGATCTCGCACTCTCAGTTCACAACAGTGGGAATCTGCACGACATCAACGCGCCGCTGATAATTTTGTCACACGGAATGGGTTATACTAAATACTCACCGGGAAACCGGGAAACCGGGAAACCGGGAAACCGGGAAACCGGGAAACCGGGAAACCGTTCCGTCTACGGCCTTTCCCGCGAATGGTTGGTACACGACGACGCAGTCGTCCCCAGCGCGATCGTGCTGTCCCATGACGAGCAGCATGCCCGACTCGCAGTCGCGGTACCTGAGGCGCTGGACTCCGCGCTGATAGCTGGCGACCCGTGTCTTGACCGGATGATCGTGAGCGAACCGGGCCGACACCGCTACCGACATGCCCTCGGAGCAGACGACGACACGACGATCGTCCTCGTGACGTCGACCTGGGGTCCCGATTCACTGCTCGGACGAAATCCGGACCTGATCGCGCAACTGCTCGCCGAGCTGCCGACGGACAGGTACACGGTCGTCGCGGCCTTGCACCCCAATACCTGGTTCGGTCACGGGCCCGCGCAGATAAGGCTGTGGCTCGGCGACTGCCTCCGTGCGGGCCTTCGCCTGGTCCCGCCCGCCGAAGGATGGCAGCAGGCGGTGCTGGCCTCAGACGTGGCGATCGGTGATCACGGCGCAGTGACGGCGTATGCGGCGGCCGTACAGCGGGCCGTCCTGCTCGCGTCGTTTCCCGGGCACCAGGTCGCCGCAGGATCCGCGGTGGAGGCCCTGGGACGCGCCGCGAGACGCCTGGATCTCCTGTCACCGTTCGCGGCGCAGTTGGACGCTGCCGTCGGCGCTGCCGCCGAGTTCACAGAAGTCCGCGAGCTGGCGTCCTCGTTGCCCGGTCAGTCGGCCGGTCGGCTGAGGAACCTCTTCTACGAGCTCATGGGGCTGCCTGAACCAGGTCGTGCACCGCTGGTCGCACCGTACGCCCCAACCGCTCTTGTCCCCGACCAGTCGCAGGTCGAGGCGTGGTGGGTCACCGCTGACTGGTGCGAACAGGAAGTTGCCGTGGCACGGTGGCCGGCAGACGTCGACGCACGTCCCGAGCACCCCCCGAACAACCATGACCGTCACCTGGTAGTCCACCACCGCCATCCGCGGCGGGACCTGTACGGCAATGCGGCGATCGTGCTGCTCGATCACCCTGATGAGGCCGAGGCGGTCTTCGCGGACCGGCCGGCCTGCACGCTGGCCGTGGCCGGGGCCCGGGTGATGCATCGTGATGGCGGAATCGCGTCCATCGCCTTGCCCGAGACGGCGAAGACGGCCGAGAGCGCCTTCATAGCCTGCGCATCTGCGATCCGAACCTGGTTGTCCGATGGTCGCACCTGGCAGTCACTCCCGAAAAGCATCACCGTGCGACTCGGGGCGCGCCCTGTCCAAGCAACTATCACTGTTCATTCAGGTCAGTAAGGCGCGCCCCCGCCTCGTCCGCGGTCGCGTCGGCGAGCGCGGTGTAGAGCTCCCGCGAGACGCTGAACGCCTTCGCGGCGCCGCGGTCGTCGCCGACCGCTCTCCTGGCATCGCCGAGCTTCAGCATGGCGCCCGCTTGAGCGCGGCGGGCGCCGTCGGCAGAGAACAGAGCGGCGGCCCGCTCATAGTACTCCGCGGCCTTGACGAAGTCCTCGCCACCGGAAACAGCCCCACCCATGGCCATCAGGCATTTGGCCTGGTTGTCCAGCTCCTCGGTAGACCGGAAGTACTCGAGCGCGTCGGTGGCCTCAGCATCCGCGCGCTCGAGCTCCCCGCGAACCAGCCGCGCCCTGGCGCGATGGAGGCCCAGCAGTGCCCGCATCCGGGCCTGCTGTTCGGCCGGTATCTCCAGGACGGACCGGTCGATCACCGACTCCGACTCGTCGTAGCAGCGGAACGCCGTGCTCAGTTCACCGGCCTCCGCTGCCGCTTTGCCCAACCACTCCCAGGCGCTCTGCTCACCGAGCCGGTGCCCGGCCTGAACCGCCGCGCGGAGCGACGCCTCGAAATCAGTACGCGCTCGATCGGTGTCACCGATCGCGAGGTAGGCCGCGCCACGCTGGGACGTGACCTGCATCATGCCCAGGTGATCCCCGCATGCCCGCGCCGAGGCGACACCGAGCCGATGGCTGTCGAGCCAGGTGTCGACGTGCCCGTGCAGATGCAGGTATTTGAACACGGCGACGCAGAGCTGCCACGCGACGTCGTGCAGCCCTTGATCGTGCGCGGCACCCACGCAGGCAACCACCGACTCCCATTCGGCATCGAACCACTCTGTCGCGGAAGCACGCGACAGGGGTTCCAGATCCGCGGCGGCATGCCGATCGAACTCTGCACCGACCCGCCAACGGCTCGCCAGCACCGCGTCACGAGGCACGGCTTCGCGCAGATACCAGATCGTGATCAGCCCCGTCGACGATCGAACGACCTCGGGACCGTCGGCCTCCAGCAACCGCCGGCGGGCGTCCGCCTGCACGATCCGGTAGAACGAGTACCGGCCGATGTCGTCGTCGAACAGAACCAGATTCCTGTCCACGAGATCATCCAGGAGACGCTCGGCTTGATCGACGTCGACCCCGAGCACGACCGCAGCCGCGTCGGCGCCGAAGCTCGAGCCGGGTAGCAACGCCAGATGTCGGTACGCACGCTTCAGCACCTCCTCCAGGTCGCCGTAGGCAACGTCCAGGAAACTGGCGAAGCGCCGCGCTTCACCCATCATCAGGAGAGCGGACTGCGATGCGCGGAGATCCCGCAGATACCGTTGGGCAACACGCGGTCGCCCCTTCAGCTGCGCACCGAGGATACGGATCAGCAGCGGAAAGCCGTCACACAGACGAGCGAGCTCATCGATGGTCGCCGAGGAGACCTGGGCCGCAGCGGCGCCCATGCAGTGCTCCAACAGCTCCCGTGACTCCGCAGGCGGCAGCTTGCTCAGCAACACGTCCGCGAACTCCAGCGTCAGCAGGTCGCGCTGCATCGTGCGCGTCGTCGCGACGACCGCTGCTTCCGGCGCGTCGGCCGGGATCAGGTTGCGGACCTGCTCAGCGCTCACGGGGTCCTTGACGACGATCAGGAATCGCCTGCGCGCCGAGAGCCGCCGATACGCTTCCAACCGCGCCGCGTCAGAGATCGGCAGGTCGGCGTCGGCCATTCCAAGCCCACGCAAGGCCTGCCCGAGAAGCTCCCCCTGCGACACCGGCCTGTCGTCGGGTTGGCGCGCAACGACGTCGATGTACAGATCGAACAACGCCCGGTTGGCATGGAAGTACTCGGCCACGAGACACGAGCGGCCGATGCCTTCCGGACCGTGCAGGAACAACAGAGATGTGCGCCCCCGCGCCCACTGCTCTGTCGACACTCTTTGCATCTCCGCGCGAGGATCGACACGGTCGAGAAACGGATCGGCACGGCGTGGACCCACGACGACACCTGCCACATGCCCTCCCTGGGTGGTCTGACCAGCGAAGTCACACTAACGCACCATCTCGACGACAGCAGGTGAAGCAGCCAGTCGCGCAGGTCGTGCGGATGGGCCCCGGACCTGTGGTCCGGGGCCCATCGTCGTGCCAGATCGGTCAGTCGTTCACCACCGACTCGAGCACACCGAGAAACTGGCTCTCCGAGGGGATGGAGTACAGCTTCAGCGCGCCCTTGAAGGTGACGAAGCCCGGACAGCTGGTGTCCTCACCCACGACCTTGACCGACTCTCCCACCTGATTGGCGGTGCGAGCCTCATACACCGTAATCTCCGCAGTCGCGCTCCGCATTCCAACCGACTCGCCCGTGAAGTCGCACGTGGCGACAACCTCTCCGGCATCGGTGCGCTCCGCACACGCGACGAGCTCCACGACGCCCGGATTTTCCGGGTTGAACGGGTCACCTGTCTCTCCTGATCGGATCCACACGTCCGACAGCCCCTCGTCACCCTCTCGGACGCTCTCGAACACGGCAATGGGGTGTGGTCCCGAACCGGGTGTGTATGCGGGCGCTCCGGGAATCTCCCGGCCGCTACAGAGCGTGCCGTAGTCCCGCAGGTCCTCCGCGACCTGGTGCAGCGGCTTGTTGCTCCATTGGACGAACGCGTAGATCCCGGCGGCGGGGATGCCGACAACGACGAGCAGCACGACCAGGCACCCGAAGGTCTGCTTGGCGGGGCTCAACTGCTCGTTCTGCCCGGGCGAGGGCACCTTGCTGGGGGAATGCTCGCTCAACGACTTCCTTCCATCACGAGTTCGGCCGTCTCGCCTTGTGGCGGACGGCGGCCAGTAGGCCCGGAGCGCGTCAAGCCCGCCGGAGCCGTGGACGAGGACCGCACTTGCGCCACCAGCGCATCTCACCCTGCGCCGTGGCGCCCCACGCGACGCCAGGAGCCTTCGTCGCCTGCCGCGCTATGTTATACCCCCTCCCATCAATAGAGCCTCTTTGAAAGTCGGGCACCGATTCGCTAGGTTTCGAGCACACGCCGGCCCAGCACAAGGAGACGCCTTCCATGCCCGACCCCATCAGCCAGCAGTCGATCGACGAGGCCGCTCAGGCACTACGGCTCGGAGAGCACCGTGCGGAGTTCACCGCGGCGGGCAACAAGCCGAGACGGAGCCCTGCCGTCATGCTGATCCCGCCCCTGATCCTCTTCGGCCTCGTCCTCTGGATGCTCGCGTCCACTGGCCTGCTCGCATCCGTCATCGGGATCGGCTTCATCGTCCTGTTCGTCGTGCTGATCGGTGGCGCCGTGGCGGGCATGACGATCAAGGCCAAGGAGGCCCAGGGCGACCAGGCGATGCACATCTACGACGAAGGCGTGGTCGTCCTCGGTGCGAAGGGTCGCGTGCTGCCCTACCGCTGGGACGAGACCCGGCTGGTCCGAGTCGGCGTCCGGGCCTCGTGGGAGACGGACGGTCAGGCCCGATGGTCCTACGGCCTGCTGAACGCCACGACACCACCGGTGGTCATGGGCCAGACGGTCGCCTTCAGCACGATGATCGCCAACAGCGACGGCGTCGACCTCGGCAACATCACCCGCGCAGCGGAGTTCGAACGGATCGACATCTGGGGCCCCGCGCTCGAGGACGGGATCACCCGCGCAAATGCGCCCCGCGTCCTCGCCGAGCTCACCGCCGGCAGGCCGGTCGACTTCGGGCCGGCGTCCGCGACGCCGGAAGGGCTGGTCCTCGGCAAGAAGCTCACCCCGTGGTCAGAGATCACGAGCCTGCGAATCGACAACGGATACCTGCAGGTGAAGCGCCAGGGCAAGCTCTTCCGGTCGTCGGTGCTGGCAAACGACGTGCCGAACTTCCTCGTGCTGGTGGCCGTCGCAGACCGCCTCGGCGCGGCGTCCCTGGAGTAGGCGCCCAGCCGGCCGCGGCCCGACGGCGAACACCACCGGGCCGCGAGATCACGATCGGCGTACGGCGCTCCGGACCAGCACGACGTCGTCGGAGACCTCCCTGCCGAAGACCGCGAGAAGGTCGACGACGAGGTCTCGTACGAGCCCGTCCACGTGCGCCACGCCCCCTGGGCCGTCGACGTCGCCCAGGTGACCGTAGACGGTCAGCGTGAGCAGCCCCCAGAGCCGGGCCGAGCACAGGTTCATCATGTGCAGCAGCCCGAGCGGGACGTCCTGCGGGAAGCCCGGGATCGCAAGCATGGCGTCCCGGGCGGCCCGCAGGTGAGGCACCAGGGCAGGCGGGAGCGCGTCGTCCGGGATCAGCCGGCAGCCCGCCTGCCACCACGCCAGCGCGATCGGCGTGAACACCGCGCCCACACGGTCAAGAGTCATCAGGGGCGCGTGACGAGCGTCGCCGGGCGCGGCCTCACCCGAGCCGGAGATGCGTAGCCGCCCCGACATCAGCAGGTCGTACTCGTTGCGGTGGGCAAGGCACCAGCGGAACAGCGCGTGGACGACAGCATGACACTGTGCGTCGGGATTGTCGGCGGCCTGCCGCATCCTGGCCTCCTCGGCGAAGGCCCGGAGCTCGTCGACGACATCCTGGTGGGTGGCCTGCAGCAGGCCTGGGCGACCGTCGAAGTAACGGTACAGCCCAGGCCCGGCGATCCCGACGGCTTTCGCGACAGCCTGCATCGTGACGCCATCCGGACCGTGTTCCTCCAGCAGCCGGCGTGAGGCGGCCAACGCCTCAGTCAGCAGTTCGCGGCGCAGACGCGCGCGACGGCCCGGGGCACCCTGCGTGCTCATGCCCGCCCCCCGCCGGTGGTGCCCGTGAAGACCGGTTCCAGGACGACTGCGGAGCTGATCTCCAGGCCGAAGATCGCGAGGTTGCTGGCGTTCAGCTCCTCGAGCAGAGCCATGACGTAGTCGCGCCTGACGGGGCCGTCCGGTTCGGCGATGTGCCCGTACACCGTCATGCACAGCAGGCCGAAGGTGCGCTGCCAGGCGACGCGGACTGCGGCGACCAGCCCCAGCGGCACTTCCCGGGGAGCGTCGGGGAACACCGCGAGGAGGAGATCGCGGCGGGCAGCCAGCTCCGGCTCAAGCTCCGAAGGAACTGGCTCGTCGAACCGGACGGCGCCGTCGGCCCACTGCGCAGCTACCGGAGGAAATGCGAGGGCCGCCACCTCGTAGAACGTGCCGCCACCTACCGGTGCGTCGTCCCTGAGACGCAAGCCGGCTCCCAGCAACAGATCGAACTCGTGAGGATGCGCCACACACCAGGCGAACATCGCGTACGTCATCGCGTGCAGCTCGGCAGCCCGGTCACCGGCTGGCTGACGCGCGACTGCGGCACGCACGTGCGCGACCAGCTCGTCGAGCACGTGCCGGTACGTCGCCTTCAGCAAATCGGCACGGCTCGGAAAGTACCGGTAGAGCCCAGGCCCGGCGATCCCGACGACCCGACTGACCGCCAACATGGTTACACCTTCGAGCCCGCCCTCCGTGAGCAGGCCGCGCGCCGCAGCGATCGAGTTGTTCAGCACCTCCTCGCGAAGGCGCTGACGCCGGGTCGGGCTCTCTGCGCTGCTGTTCACGGGGCGTGCTTGGTCTCCGGTCGGGCCGATGGCATGGGAAACCCAGTCTCCCACGTTCACCGGCTACTGGTCGCGTGGCCAAGCCTGCTGCCAGAACCGCCGGTAACGCGTGAGAATGTTGCTGGCGGCGGTGACCAACGCGCGAGAGCGCGTACCTGCCCGCGTCGGCACAAATGACACCAACCACGGTTCAGGACGACTGTCGAGCCGGCTGGTTCGTGCGCGATGCTCTGTCTTTCTGATTCACATCGACCCCGTACCATGCGCCGCATGTCACACTATGTCGCGGTATGTCCTTGGGGAGAGTCATGACCAGAACCGCACACGTGCTCGAACCGACCGGCCAGGACATCTACTCCGAGATCGCGATGCTCCGTGCCGACGGCCCGGTGTCGCGGGTCGAGCTCCCGGGCGGGGTACCCGCCTGGATGGTGACGGGCTACGGCGAGCTGCGCGAGCTGCTCACCAACCCGATGGTGTCGAAGGACCCGGTGCACTGGGCCGACATGACCGAGGGCCGGATCCCGCAGGACTGGCCACTCATGCAGTGGGTCATGAAGGTCGGGATGTTCACGGCGTACGGGTCCGAGCACCGGCGGTTGCGGAGGCTGGGGGCACCCGCGTTCACCGCGCGCCGGACGAGCGCCATGGCCCCGATGATCGAGGTGGCCACCGCGTCCGCGCTCGCCGCCATCGAGAACGGCGACCCCGCCGCCCTGGCCGGGCGGTACGGGCCGGGCGTCGTCGACCTGCGTGCGGCGTTCTGCTTCCCGATCCCGATCGACGTGATCGGCGCGCTGCTCGGGGTGCCCGATGACCTGTACCCGACCATCAAGATCTGCTCCGACGCCCTGTTCGACTCCACCATCACGCCGCAGGCGGCAGTCGCCCGGCTGATCGAGCTGAACGAGACCATCCAGGAGCTCGTGTCCCGCAAGCAGGCCAACCCGGGTGACGATCTCGCCTCGGACCTCCTGCGTACGCACGACGGCGACGACCGGTACACCCCGGAGGAGCTCGCCGTAACGATCCGCATGACGATCGTGGCGGGCTACGAGACCACCGTGAACCTGCTGGACGAGGCCGTCGTCGCACTGCTGAGCCACCCCGAGCACCTGGCCGCGGTCCTCGACGGGCGGATCACCTGGGAAGCGGTCGTGGAGGAGACCCTGCGCCTGCGCGCCCCCGCCGCGGCCATCCCGCTGCGGTACGCGGTCCAGGACCTGGAGATCGGAGGCGTGCGGATCGCCCAGGGCGAGGCCATCCTGCCGTCGTTCGCCGGAGCCGGACGCGACCCCCAGGTGCACGGTGCCACCGCCGACGCCTTCGACCCGAGCCGGGAGCGCACGGACCACCTGTCCTTCGGCCACGGTGTGCACCACTGCCTGGGCGCGCCGCTGGCCCGCCTGGAGGCCATCATGGCGCTGCCGGCGCTGTTCGACAGATACCCGAACATGCGGCTCGCGCAGGACGCCGCCACGATCCCGGCCAGCCCGGGCTTCATCATGAACGGCCACGTCGGCGTACCCGTGGTCCTAGAACCATGAGGCACGCCCGCCCGGGGGGCAGTCGCTACCGTGCTTCCGGGCGGGCACTGCCCCGCACACCACGGTGCGGGCACTGACCAGGCGTATTCGACGAGACGAGGAACGAAGACGTGACAGGGAATACGGTGTCGACACTCTCAGGTGACCGCACCGGGAGCGATGTCCGGCTGGACGAGCTGTCGGGGCTCACCCCGCTGGCCCGGACAACCCTCACGCACGATCCGGAACCGGTCTACGAGCAGCTTCGGTCCCAGTGGGGACCGGTGCCACCGGTCGAGCTGGTCACCGGTGTGAACTCGTGGCTCGTCCTCGACTACGCCGACGCGATGCACGTGTTCCGCGACCAGCTCACGTTCTCCCGCGACGTGGTCAACTGGCCGCCGTTCCACGACGGCCGCGTGCCACCGGGCAGCGCCCTGCACGCTTTCCTGGAACCACGGGAAAGCGCCTACTTCGTCGACGGCGCGGAGCAGGCCCGGCTGCGCGCGATCGTCGACGACGCGTTCGACGTCATCGACGAGCGAGCCTTCGCCGCACAGCTGCGCACCGCCTGTGACCGGATGCTCGACCGCATCGCCGAGGACGGCACCGCCGACCTCGTCTCCGCCTATACACAGTTCATCCCGTCCCAGGCGGTCGCCACCATGTTCGGTCTCGACCCCGAGCTGGCGAGCCGGCTGGTCAACCACGTCAGCGACGCCTTCTCCAACGACGCCGGACGCACGATGTCGGGTGTCATGGGGGTGATGACGGTGCTCTCCGAGCAGACCGCGGTACGCAGGACGCACCCCACCGACGACGCGCTGTCGACGATCGTCCACCACCCGAACGCCCGCACACCCACCGAGGCCGTGCACGCCGCCGCGCTCGTCCAGGTCGCCGGCCACGAGCTGGCCGTGGGCTGGCTCACCACGTCCCTGGTCCAGCTCCTGTCGGACGCTGGCTTCGGCGCGCGCGTCCGCAGCGGCCGGCTGGGCATCGACGAGGCCATCGACACGGTCATGACCCAGAAATCCCCGATGTGGAACGCCACATGCCGCTTCGTCACCGCCGATGTCGACCTCGGTGGCCGCAGGCTGCACAAGGGTGAGGCGGTCGTCGTGGCCATCGCCGAGGCCACCGCGTCCGCGCACCGGGGCGCGGACCCGATCTGGTCCGGCACGTCGCGGGCCCACCTCGGCTTCGGCGCCGGAGTGCACCGCTGCCCCGCCGACCGCTTCTCCCGCATCATCACCAAGACCGGCGTCGAGCAGGCCCTGATCCGCCTGCCCGGGCTACGGCTCGCGGTCCCCGCCGACGAGCTGGAGTTCGGCACCTCGCTCTGGTCCCGGTCCGCGGCCAGGCTCCCCGTGACGTTCGTACCGACCATCAACCCAGATCAGTAGCTGGACGAACCGCTCCAGGATTCGACGAACCGCGGGCTAGCGGTCGAGATCTGGGCCCTGGCCTCGCGGGCGGGGCGTTCGACGACGCGCGTATCTGACCGTCCTCGACCCCCTTACCTCCCTGGAACCAGGATTCGGACGGCATGCACATATACCGGGGTGCGGCGGTCGAACTCGATGGGGACCGTGCGTTCTTCGACGACGCCTTCGCCCGCGTACGCCGGCTGCGCGCGCCTGCCGACAGTTCACGGGTTCGCCATGGCCACGCCGGGGCTTGGCCGTGAGTCAGCTGGATCTGGGACGCTTCGACCCGCCGGCCATGAGCGGTCGGCGGGTCGGGCGGGAGCAGAGCCACGAGGCGTAAACACTCAGGCGGTGGGCGCCAGGATCGCAACCGCCTCCCCGTGGAGCTCACGGGTGGTGGCGAGGAAGCCTGTGCTGTCGAGCGCCCACGGGCCGCCGCGCAGGTCGGAGACGACCCCGCCGGCCTCGGAGACGAGCAGTGCGCCCGAGACGAGGCCGGACCGCACGGCGCTGTGCTGCCAGAACAGGTCCATGCGGCCGGTCGCGACATGGATGAGCTGCAGGGTCGCGGGGACCGAGAGGCGCAACACCAGTCCTGCGTTGAGCATCGCCTCGGTGGAGCGGGCGATCTTGGCGAACGTCTCGCTGGTCTCGCGCGGCGAGGCCTGACCGGAACCGACCAGCGCGGCATCAAGCTTCGCCTTGACCGACGGGGTGATCCGCTCACCATCGAGGAAGGCTCCGCCTCCGCGCACCGCGGTGTAGAACTGCCCCGTCAACGGAAGATGCACGACGGTCACGACAGGGACACCGTCCCGCACCAGGGTCGCGGTGACGCCCCAGTCGGCGATGCCGTGGATGTGGTTGATGTTGCCCTCCACGGGGTCGGTCACCCACCACTCCCCGTCCGGGAGCGCACCGCTCTCCAGCTCGTCCTCAGCCCACCCCGCTTCAGGCCGGAGCGCGGTCAGGGCAGGTCGCATCACATCCAGCGACGCTCGGTCGTTCGCATAGATCCCCTCGACGACGTCGTCCCGTGTCACGAACTCGGTCTTCGACTCGAACCGCTGCACCAGCACCTCGCCGGCGGCAGCGAGCGCGGACCGGATGCCCGGAACCAGCATGGCGTCCTCGGCGGCGTCGATGCTGACATCGTTCAGGGTAGGGCTCGTGATCATGATCTGGACCTCTCTCAGAAAGTGACTGTCGCGTGTTCCTGCTGGGTCAATTCAAGAACGACCAGTTCATGATGTCCAATGCATGCTTTGCATCTGTACTATTACCTGTGTGCAACTAGACATGAACCTGCTCGCCGCCCTCGACGTCCTGCTCGACGAGGGCAGCGTGAGTGGCGCCGCCGAGCGCCTGCACCTCTCCCAGCCGGCGATGAGCAGGACGCTCGCGAGGATCCGGAAATCGACAGGGGATCAGATCCTGGTGCGTTCGGGGCGGACGATGATGCCCACCCCGTATGCGCTGGCGGTGCGCGACCAGGTGCACCAGCTTGCCGAGCAGGTACGCGCCGTCCTCACGCCACGTCACGAGCTCGAACTCGACAGGCTTGCCACGACGTTCACGTACCGTTGCCATGACGCCATCACCAACGCGCTCGCGCCGAGGCTCATCAGGCGAGTGATCGCGGAAGCGCCGCGCGTACGGATCCGGTTCCTCGGTGAGTCCAGCACCGACGCGGACGGCCTCCGCACCGGGCGCACCGACATCGAGATCGGGTCCTCCGCCGGCGTCACCACGGACGTCGCGTCGCAGACGATCGCTGCCGGCCGGATCGTCGTCGCGATGCGCAGCGACCATCCTCTGGCCCGCAGACCGCTGGCCGCTGCGGAGTACGCAGCGGCCACACATGTGAACGTCTCGCGACGCGGCCGCTTCGCCGATCCCGTCGACGATGCCCTCCACGAGCTGGGCCTTGCGCGCACTGTGATCGCGACCGCACCATCGAGCACCGCCGCCCTGCGGATCGTGCACACCACGGACAGCTTGACGACCGTTCCCGAGGGGATCTGTCAGCAAGACATCGACGCCCTCGACCTCATCACCACACCCCTGCCGCTCACCATCCCCGAGCTCCCGCTCACCATGAGCTGGCACACTCGCAACGACGGCGACCCAGCGCACCGATGGCTACGCGATACGACTGTCAGCGAGCTGAGCATGCTGGCGAGCGGGTAGCAGCCTCGGCGCTCGCGAAGCCAGAGGTCTCCGCCCGCCGCGGTGCCCAAGGTAGCCGGCGGACCGACGGTGCACCGAGTGTCAGCTGTAGGTCTGCCCGGGACCCCTCGATCAGCGTCGTGACGCATCCACACTCGTCGCGACCGATCAGGGATCGCGGTGCGATGATGGCTCCGCCGACCGATGTCGGTACTCAGCGCAGAGAGAGCGGGCCGACGTGATCCTCATCAGCGTCCTGCCGATCGCCGGACCGAAGCGTGACCACGCAGACGACGGCACGGGCAGCACCCCGAGCGACGTACGCCAGGCCTCCGTGAACAGGCTCCGGATCGCATTGTCCGCCATCACCATGCCATCCGGTGCGTCCGCGCCCGCTCCGGCACACGCCTTCGGTGTCAACCAGCCGGAGTGCCGTTGCACCCGTGCTGCCATACGCGACTACCTCGCCGGGCGCCTGCTCCCGCGGCGGCGAGGCTGCCTCGAAGCCCACCTCTACGAGTGCGCCGAGTGCATCCGCGCACTCACCGACGTCCGCGAGGCGGCCCGGGTGCACCGTGGCCGGAGCGCCGTCGCCGCCGGTCGCCGGATCGCACGGCGCGATCGACCGCCCACAGGCACGACCTGACCGGGATGTCGGAGGCAGCCTCGCTCCCCCCTCGATCGATACGCCGCCCACGTCTTGGGCGTCTCGGAGACGCGGACGGCCCTCAGCTCGGGATAGCGCCGGATCCACAGGTCGAAGACGTAGTTGTGGCCGGGGCGGCCTCCTGTGCCTCGGCGCCCTCCCCGCCATCAGCCAGGGCCACTGCTGCGTCCACGAGTCAGGTGAACGACACGTTAACTACCACGGCACGAAGGGCGGGGACGACCCCGTCTTGGCAGAATGTCCCCCATGACCGCACTCGAGAGGCTCCTCGACGACTTCATGTTCAGGACCGAGTCCGAGGCCGACCGGGACCAGAAGTTCGAGGAACTGATAAAGGAGTTCCTTCGCACCGACGAGGAGTGGGAAGGCAAGTTCGACCACGTGTGGTCGTGGGACGAATGGCCCGAGCACGAAGGCACGGGCGACGGGATCGATCTGGTCGCGCGCGAGCACGACACGGAGGACCTGGTGGCCGTGCTGTGCGCATTCCACGACCCGAGCAAGTCTTTCACGAAGCCGGATATCGACCCGTTCCTCACGGCGTCGAACAAGCCGCCGTTCACCGCACGGCTCGTGGTCGCGACGACTGACACGTGGAACGAGGAGCTCGAGATCGCGATCAAGGACGAAAAGATTCCTGTGAAGCGCGTTGGCCTGACGCAGATGCTCGATTCATCCGTCGACTGGGCTCAGTACCAGCCCAAGGCCGTGGCAGCCGCCGGATAGGCGTCGACGGCCACGTCAACCCCGAAGTCGCCGCCACGATCCCCACAAGCAGGACCACAGCACCGCCAGAAGAACCACCCGCAGATCTGCTCCGCGAAGCACCCCCATACCGCTCCGCCACCGGGTAAAGAGTCACCGGAATCCCATGCAAATGCATGGACATTCTCCCTGTATGCCCGCGAACTGGAATCGGGCAAGATTATGTGAAGGATCGACATGCCACACAACTCCGCCGCACCGATCGACGTTGGTCTCACCACGTCAATCTGCAGCGCGTACGCCGACGACGCCGGACCCGGCACGCCGGACCGTCAGTACTGGGCCGTCGTCGACCACGAGCAACTGCCGGGGGCGCACGAGACCTCGGTTGTGCAAGTACTACGTGGAGCCGCCGTCGAGATCGACGGGCTGTGGGCGTTCTTCGACAGCTTTCCTCCCGCGGCCAGCTTCGCGCGTGCAGGACGCATGTCGAACCTGGCGGCTACCTGGGAACTGTTCGAGGCGGCAGAGCTTCGCGCCTTCTGTGCAACGCACCAACGCGAGGAAGCTGCACTCCTCTTGGGTCGGCAGGTCTACGAACGAACTGAGCTGAGCCAATTCGTCGCCGAGTTCGTAGGATCGGCCTCAATCCCTCTCCGAAGCTACCGGCCCGCCGAATACTTCCACCCGGTGCCTGACGTGGACATGCCTGGAGCCAGCTCTTGACGAGCACATCGCCCCATAGGTACGTCAGCGAGATCACGTCCGCGAAGCCTGTCAACTTGACCAGCCATTCGCATTCTGTGCACCACACGTTTCCCTGCCCCGGTGGCACACGCTCAGCGGCCTATGTACGTTCTTGTGTGTTCGGGAATACGTCCCGAGCTTCGCAGGGGGATGCAATTCGGCACACCTCCACGTGCAGACGTGAGGAGTCATCATGACCGAGAACTACGAGCAGTCCGAGCAGGGCCAGTTCGACCAGGGGCCGACGTCGGACTTCGGCTCGAGCGAGAACCAGGGCGACACCGCGGCCTACGGTTCGGAGCGCTCCGAGGACTCGTTCGACGAGTCGACGGGGACTCAGGAGGGATCTTCGTACGGCGAGTCCGAGACCGCCGGCCAGGGCGAGTCGTCCGGCTACGAGCAGTCCCGGCCCTCCGATGGCGCGCCCTACGGCGAGTCCGAGCCCGCCGCCGAGTACCAGAACGCTTCGTCCGCCGAGAGCTCGTCGTACGGCGAGTCGTCGTCAGACCAGAGCCCGGCCTACGGGCAGGGCGAGGGTTCGGCCTACGACCAGGCCGGCGACGTGCAGTCCGCGGAGCAGCCCGAGAGTGGCACCGAGACCGGAGCTGAGTTCGGCTCGGACGAGGGCCAGTACGGCTCGCCGGAGCAGGATGGCGAGCAGCAGAACTGGGGCTGAGCGTCCCGACGACCGAATGCAGTGGGGCCCTGGAACTTCCAGGGCCCCACTGCCGTCCTGTCGCCCGTCCCGTCGAGGGAGACGGCCCCACCTCTGTAGCACCCGGGATCGTGCCACCCATAGACTCGCCAGCGTGCTGCTCTCCCCCGAGACCGACGCCCCGACAGACGTAGACCTCGTCCATGCGGCACGGCGCGGCGAGACCGCCGCACTCGGACTGCTGATCGCCCGGCACCGTGCCGCGATGCTCGCCGTCGCAACGAGGATCTTGCGCCACCGGGCAGATGCCGAGGACGCCGTCCAGGAGGCCGCAGTCGTGGCCCTGCTTCACATCGACGGCCTGCGCGCCCCCTCCGCCGTCGGCCCGTGGCTGCGAACCGTGACCCGCAACGCGAGCCTGGCACGCCTACGTGCCAGGGTCGACCTGCCGGCGGACAGCGGGGTCCTCACCGCGGTCGGATCCACAGAACCGGACCCGGCCGAGCTCCTGGACGAACTCGCAACGCGCGACTGGGTGTGGACCGCTCTCGCCGAGCTGCCCTCGGAACAGCGCCTCGTGATTGTCCTGCGGCATCTCACAGGGCTCACCGCCTACCAGGACATCGCCGAGGCACTGCGAGTCCCGGTCGGTACGGTTCGGAGCAGGCTGGCGGCGGCGCGGCGGAAGCTGGCGGCCGCGCTGCTCGCCACCGCCGACAGCGCGCACGACGACGTAGCGGAGCTCACCCGAGCCCGCAGGCAAGAGGCCGTCGAGTCGCTCGCGGCGGCCCAGCGCGGCGCGATGGCCGGCGCCCTGGCCGAGTACTGGGCTCCAGACCTGGCCTCGTCCTGGCCCAGCGGACGCATGACGACCGGTCACGACTCCGTCGTCCGGGCGGTCGAGTCCAACATGGCAGACGGCGTACGCCATCGACTCGTCGACGTGATCGCGGGTGGGGGCCTTGTCCTGTGGGACATGGACCTGCTCAGTCCGCCAGAGGCTCCGTTCCACTGCCCGCCGGGCGCTCTCTGGGTGCTCCAGGTCGACGGCGGCCAGGTACGCCGCGCCCGGATGCTGCACCGCCCTCGAGCCCACCGCGCCTGACGTGACGCACATCACACCCGAGCCATCGAACTTCTGCCGGGACGGGACTCTCGATACATCGTGAACACACAGACGACTGACCCGACCGAGCTCGCCGAGACCGTCGAGGCCGAGATGATGCACGGCTACGAGAGCCAGGCTCCCGAGCCGGCCCGGCAGGGGCTGGGTATCGCCACCGCACGAATCGGTGGGGGCGTGGTCCTGGCCGCCAGCAACGACCCTTACAAGTACTGGAACAAAGCACTCGGGTTCGGCTTTGCCGAGCCCGTGACACGGAGCCTGATGGATCAGGTGGTGGGGTTCTACCGGGAGCACGGCGCGCCGATGGCGGTCATCCAGATCGCACCGTCCGTACTGCCCGAGGACTGGGACGAGATCTCCGCGATCCACGGCCTCCAGGCCGGAGGTCACTGGGCCAAGCTCGCTGCACCGATCCAGGAGACCAGGGCGAACGCGCTGACCGACCTGCGCGTCGGACCTGTGGAGCCGTCGGACGCCGCGGAGTGGGCCTCCGCGGTGAACCGGAGCTTCGGCATGTACGACGAGCGCGTGGACACGATGATCGCCCAGAGCGTGCACAACCCTGCCACCCGGCCGTTCGCCGCCTGGGACGGTGACCAGATCGTCGCCGGTGCCAACCTCTACCTGCACGGCAGCGTCGCGTCGCTGAACTCCGGTGCAACCTTGCCGACGCACCGCCGCCGCGGCGCGCAGTCAGCGCTCATCGCGGCGCGCCTCGAAGCCGCCCGCGAGGCCGGCGCAGCCTGGGTGGTCGGAGAAGCCGTGCTACCCGAGCCGGGGCAGTCCAACCCCTCCCTCGACAACCAGATCAAGGCCGGACTCGCGGTCCGTTACCACCGCCAGAACTGGATCTGGACTGCCTGATCAGGCACAGCGCACCCTGAGCTACTGAGAGGCAGCTTGCCATCTGACGTCGGATCCGCAGGTGGGCGGCGACCAGCTACGCGGTCACCGCCCACCCTGTCCGGCAGTCAGACGAACGAATCCGGGGGCGCCGACGTGCGGGCGGCGGACCGGGCGAAGCTACCGGCTCAGGGAGTCGACGAACTGTGTGCTGGCAGACGAGATCTGGGACCGGGCCTCGCCGTGGGAGATGGCCGAGATCCCGTCCCCTGGCTGCGGACCGTAATCGCCGAAGAAGGCATGGATCGCGCCGTCCACCACCGTGAAAGTGCTCTCAGCCGGCAGTCTCGCGCGGGATGCCGCGACCTTGTCCGGGGTCGAGAGCCCGTCCTCGGAACCCGAGACGGACTCCACCGCCGCCGTCAGCGACACCCTCACGTCCCCCGACGGATAGGACGCGTACAGCAGCAGGCCGACGGCGGGCGCCGCACCGTCCGCGGCGTCCGCTCCGTTTACATCGGCGGCGTCCGCCTGCGTCGACGCGACGACGCCGCCGAGCGAGTGCCCGCCCACGACCCAGCGGTCGGCGTCGGGGTACTGCGCCCGAGCGTCGTCGAACGCCCCAGTGGCGAGGAAGGCGACACCGAGCGGTTGCTTGGCGATCACCACCGTGTGCCCAGCCTCGGCCAGCGGACGCAGGACCGCGGCATAGGCCCTGGCCTCGACCTTGGCGCCCGGTTGGAAGAAGACGGCGGTCCCGCCTGCGTTCATGCCCCCGGCCGGGGCGAGCTCGACACGCGTCGCCGTCTCGGTGACCGTGACGTCAGTGTCCGAGACCATCGCGGTCAGTGCCGGTTCGACGGCGACGAACGGGCGCAGCCAGGCCATGACGGCGACCCACCCGACGCCCACGACGACCAGCACGAGGTCGAGCACCACGTGCCGGCCCTGGCGGGGGTTGCGGGGCCGCAGGCTGCGCCACAGAACGAGACCGCTTCCCAGGACCGTCAGCCCCAGCAGCACCGCGAACGCGGGGTGCCCGTGCACCACCGCTCCCCATCCGGTCGAGCAGGCCCACACCACGACGCCGACCCCTGCCGCCGCCACCGCCCGGACGATCCACGTGAGCCATGCGTGCCTGCTGGCGACGACGGTCATCTGTCTCCCTCGATCTGAACCACTCTCTTGTAAATAGTGAACGAAACTGTATCTTACGAGCATGCCGACACTACGCAACGTGCACCTGATCGATACGGACAGCCCTTCACCCGGGCGGCCGGTCGACGTCGTGTTCGAGGAGACGATCCTGGAGGTCAGGCCCGCCGCTCGCGCGGTACGCCCGGCCGACGCGACCGACGGAGCTCGCCGGTTCCTGCTCCCCGGGCTGATCGACTCGCACGTGCACCTCGGAAGCCGAGACGCACTCACCGCGGCCGCTCGCGCCGGGATCACCACGGTCGTAGACCTTGGCACCCATCCGGACTCTGTGATCGACGCCCAGCGCGCCGAGCACGGCGTGCCGTCGATCCTCAGTGCCGGGTCTGCCGCGTCCGCGCCCGGAAGCCTCCAGATCGCCCGCATGGGATTCCCTGCCGCGAGCGGGGTCGCAGGCCCCGCGGATGCGGCGCGGTACCTCGACTGGCGCACCCAGCACGGTTCAGACCTCGTCAAGGTCATCATCGAGGACCCCTCGGCGACGGATGTTCCTGCCCTCGACGTCGCGACGATCACCGCCCTGGTTGAGGGCGCGCACGAGCGCGGGCTGCTGACCGTCGCACACGTCGTGACCGCCGCAGCGTTCGACCGGGGCCTCGACGCGGGCGCCGACATCCTCACGCACTCCCCTCTTGACCGCCCGCTCTCCGACGCGACGGTGCAGCGGATGCTCGACCAGAAGACCGTGGCGTCACCGACGTTGATCATGATGCACGCGATGGCGCACGCGCGGCTCGGCGGCCACGCCGAAGGCGCGTTCCGGAACGCGGTCGAGTGCGTCCGGGCGATGCATGCCGCTGGCGTCCCGATCATCGCCGGGACGGACGCCAACGAGATACCCTTGGCGCCAATTGCGCACGGGGCCTCGCTGCACGACGAGCTCGCCTACCTGCGGCAGGCGGGACTGGACGCCTCGGATACCCTCCGTGCCGCCACGAGCGCAGCGGCCGACGCGCTCCGCCTGACCGACCGCGGCCGTGTCGTCGTGGGCCATCGCGCGGACCTGGTCCTCGTCAGCGCTGACCCGACCCGCTCTCCCGAGATTCTCCGGCAGCCGGACGCGATCTGGGTCGCCGGCACGGCGGTGTCATGATCCGGATCGACATGCGACCACACCCCTGGGCTGTCCGGACGTGGCGATGAACGCCGACAGCCGCCGGCGCGGCACCGCACTCGAGGCCGCCGTGTACGACGCCGCTCTCGCCGAGCTCGCCGCGCACGGCATGACCGGGCTCACGTTCGAGCGCATCGCCGCCCGCGCCGGAGCGGGAAAGGCGTCGCTCTATCGTCGCTGGACCGATACCGGCCAGCTCGTCCTGGCCGCCCTCGCACAAGCAGAGGACGACGCGGAGGACAGCCTCCACCCCGGCGGTACGCGTCTGGAGCCCGCGGGCGATCTCCGGACCGAGCTGCTTGCCTTCCTCAGCGACCTCGCCGACGGCCTCACCACCCCGGTCGGACGGGCGCTGACACCGATTCTCCTGGAGCGCGAGCGCCGACCCGAGCTGTGGAACCGGATCGTCGCGCTCCTGGTCGAACCGCGGCAACGACTCGTCACCGAAGCTCTCGAGCGGGCTGCGGCCCGTGGCGAGATCAGTCCCGACGCCGTGACCCCGTCACGAGCAGGCGCCGGTGCGGCCCTGGTCCTCGCCCGTCATCTCGTCGCGGGGCCGCTCGGGCAGCGTGACGTGAGCGCGATCGTCGACGAGGTCGTGCTTCCCTCGCTCCGGCGGTGAGGCCCGCTCGACACCCGAGGATCACGCCTCACATTTGAGGGCCTGTATCGCATCTGGGCAACCCCAGACGGCACCAGATGCGATACAGGTCCAGCCCTCAGAACACACAGGATCACAATGGCCCGCCACCCGTAATGGACAACCATGCACGAACGCACGAAAGTGCATTTCTGTTGCGCTGATGCAATCGACGGCTGTTCTGAGCGCCCACCAGAGGCAATTCCCGAAAGATGCACATAATGCGCGGCAAACAAAGGAGGCGAGGGCGTGAAAATACCTCACCGCTGGTCAGCAAGCCATCCAGGCGGGTTGACCGTACCCAGTTCGTTCAGCTCCCGCCGGTCGCGCACCTGCAGGTGCGCGTAGATCTGGCGGAACCTGTTGGCGACGGTCCGCAAGGACAGATAGGTCATCTCGGCGATCTGCACGTTGGTCGCTCCTCCGAGCGCCAGCCGGACCAGTTCGCGCTCGCCAGTGTTCAAGCCGCTCCAGTCAGGCCTGTCAGCAGTGCTGAGACCTGCCGCGTAGGTATCGATCGCCACCCGCCAGCCGGGCATCCCGGCCAGGGCTGCCAGTGCCCGTGCCTCTTGGACTGCGGACTCGGTCGATTCGTGGTTGCCGCGCGCCTTGCTGTACCCCGCGTAGGCGACCAGGAACCGCAGGTGCTGCCACAACGAGACCGACGGCGGTGCTGCGGGCAGCCATTCCTCGACACCTGCCGGGCCTACGGCCTGGCCTGCAAGGATGGCGTGCATCCGCGCGTGGGCGGCGCGAGGCTCGGCGTCGGCTCGTTCCTGGGGTTCGGTGGGTGGTTCGACCAGCCGGCGGACCGACCGTGGAACCTCATCGCGGATCGCACCGGAGTGCATGGCGGCCTCGACCAGATCGGCTCTCGCCTGGACACGGCCGCGGTACGGCCAGGCGCAACGTTCAAGCCCGATCGTCAGCAGCTCGGCGGCCCGCGCGGCGTGCCCAACTGCGAGATGTGCCGCACCAAGATCGACAGCGAACTCGCCCAGCGCCCTGGTCGACCAGGTCCCTGGCCGTGGCGGCCGCTGACTTGTGGGCTCTCTTCCGTCCAGCATCGCGGCAGCGGCAGCGCGCAGCCCCTGAACCGGGAGCCAGTCTGCAACACTCGGCCGGAGTTCCGTTGCATGCGCCAGGCGCGCGCGGGCGTCCTCTGCACGACCGTCGAACATCGCGACCCTGGCCGCGGCCAGGTCCCTGGCCACGATCTCGGCGACCGAGCGGCCTGACACGGTGCCCTGCTGATCCTCCAGCAGCTGACGCGCCCCCGGCCCGTCGCCCAGGAGCAGACGGCCCCGTACCTGGATGCAAAGCCCAACCCAGTGCAGGTCGCTCGTAGATCCGATGACGCCGAGATCGGTACGAAGCCGATCAGGATCGGAAATCCGGCCCGTGCGCTCGAGCTTGATCAGCGCCGCGGCAACGCGGGATCCGGCGGCACGTTGCCTGTGGTTGACGATGGCACCTTCTCGCCACCAAAGGTGGTCGGTCCACTCCGGGCCGACCGAGGCCGGTACCCACTGGCGGGCGCTGTCGTCCGCCCACGTCGTCCCGGTCAGGAGCGTCACTCCCGCCGCGCGTGCTGCGGCGCGGGGCTCACCGTCGATCTGCGGCATTCCGGAGAGGCTGTCGAGGTGCAGGCCGTCCAGGATCATCTCGGCAAGGGTCGCCGAACCAGGGAAGACGGAATACCCGTCGCTTTGGGGCACTCCAGCGACCGGTTCCCCACGCAGGAGTGCCAACAGCGGATGGTACGAGGTAGGACGGTTTGCGCGAACTTCGCCCAGCTCGCGTCCTGCGGGAGCCGGAACAGCGAGACCGTCCAACAGATAGCGGTAAGCGCGCCGGGCCACCGGTCCTACCGTCTCGGGTCCGATCCACCCGGCATCGCCCCGCAGCTGCGCAGGACTCAGCTCATCCGCCAGCTCGAGCGCGATTCTTGGACTCCCCGAGCTCCACCAGTGCAGTCGTTCTGCGACGTCGACAGCCAGCGGTAGCCCGAGCTCCCCGTTCAGGACAAGGCGCAGCGACGCTTCGTCCAGCGGATCGATATCAAGGACGTCCATGTCGTCCGGCCGCGGCCCCTCGGGAACGTGCCTGACCGCGGCGACCACACGCCAGCCGCGCCCATAGGCCAGGTCACCGAGGTACTGCAGCCAGGCTGCCCGACCCGTCGAGAGCACGTCCACGTCGTCGACGAACAGTACGCGAGGGCCCGTGCCGGCGAGCTCGAATCCGGCACCCACAGTATCCAGGAGCCCATCCGCATCGATCTCGTACCCTGGCTCCGACTCCGCCGGCGCGGTCCACCTGGCCAGGTCAAGGCGTTCTCGTCCCGAGCGCCCCTGCGCGTACGGTCGCGAGGAGCACGATCTCACCACTCGCACGGTCGTCGGGTGCGCACCGATCTGCCGCAGTGCCGCCAGCACCGTCACAGTCTTGCCGACACCGCTGAGGCCACTCACGACAAGAGTTGTCGGGTCCAGTTCGGTGGCGAAAGCGCTGATCGCTCTCAGCTCCCGGTCACGTCCATGAACCATGCGGTCCAGCCCTCTGACACCCATACCCTCGACCCATTCGGACGAATGCGCTCCTGTTGAAGACTCGCTATCTGGACCCACGGCTGTCCCCTTCCAGCACACTCCATGATTTTGGATAGAAGATACCGAATGGAGCGTACAACGCTGGGTGAATTGCGCGAGATATGCGCGATCTACTATGGGCGCCATTGGCACATATCGACACGGCTCCGGGCGATCGAGCGAACAGCCCGACACCGCCGAGCTCACCGCGGGCGCGTCGTACGAGGTAGGAAGAGTCCGAGTGGAGTCGTTACGTCCAGGTGAGCCGACGCTACTGGGTGACTACGAACTCGTGGCGTGCCTGGGATCCGCTGGAATGGGCCACGTGCACCTCGGCCAGTCGCGCGGGGGTCGCAAGGTGGCGGTCAAGGTCCCCCGGGCCGAGCTGGCGGACAAGCCGTCGGGGCGGCGGCTTCTATACGGCCCAGGTTGTGGACGCCGGTGTCGACGCCGACGCACCCTGGCTGGCGACCGCGTACATCGAAGGGCCCTCGCTGGCGGACGCCGTCGCCGAGCGCGGCGCGCTCCCCGCCCGCAGAGGTTGTCGCGATCGGTGCCGGCGTCGCCGAGGGGCTGGCAGCAGTCCATGCCCAGGGCACTTCGTGCCCCGCGATCTCAAGACCGGGAACGTGCTGCTCACGTGAGACGGACCACGCCTCATAGACTTCGGCATCGCGCGCGCTCGACGAGACGTCCTACACCCCCAGTCACACAGTGCTCGGGACCGTGGCCTTCATGTCCCCGGAGCAGGCCTGCCTACGGCGGGTGGACGAGCGCAGCGACGTCTTCTCGCTCGGCCGCGTCCTGGCCTATGCGGCCACCGCCAGAGGGTCCTTCGGACAGGGGGCTCAGCGGAGGTCGCCTACCGCATCGTGTACGAGGAGCCTGACCCCAGCGGGGCTCGAGGAACCGTTGACGTGGTGATCGAACGATCCGATCTGGAACCTCGTGCGCACCCAGTTCCTCCGCGAGCGCGGTGACCTCTGTCTGGACTGTGCGCCGGCTGATCTCATGGGTCCGGGCGATCGCCTTTTCGGTCAGGCCGCCCCGACATCCTTCACCCGCTCATCTGCGCAGCCCGGGGCGTAAATTGTGTCTGGGTAACTCATTGAGTCAATTACGTGCACTTGATGTTAAGTATCGCGATCCCTACCGTTCTTGGCATGCACCTCACCATCCTCGCGGCCTCCGGCCGGACCGGAATCGCCCTCACCCGACAGGCCCTGCGGCGGGGTCACACCGTGACCGCCGTCGCCCGCGATCCCGAGCGGATCGATCTAACCGAGTCTCCGAACCTGCGTAAGGTCGCGGGCGATGTGAACGACACGGCAAGCATCGCCGCTGTCGTCGACCATGACTCCGTGCTCGTGTCCGCACTCGGCACGGACCGGGCCGGGACTCTGCTGGCCGGCGCCCGGGCGGTCGCCGCCGCCGGCCCCCTGCGGATCATCTGGCTGGGCGCCTACGGCACCGGCAGGTCAGCCGAGGTAGCGGGGCCCGGCGCGGCGATACTCGCCAAGGTCCTGGGCGACCGGCTCCCGGACAAGATCGAAGCCGACAACACGGTTCTCGCGGCCAGGGGCACCGTCTTCCACGCCGGGATGCTCGACGACGGAGCCGAGAGTCCCGGTCGGCGCACGGTCGGCCTCGACGCAGCACCTCCCTTCGACCTCGGTGCGAAGGTGAGCCGGGAGACCGTCGCCGCGGCGATGCTCGACGAGGCAGAGACACCCAGGTTTCCCGGTGCCGTAGCACTGCCGCTGGCGGAGCCGTCAGGGACCGGTGATCTCCTCGAGCGACGCCCGGACCTGCTCGCGGAGCCAGGCGTGGGCGGGGTCGGAGTCGTAGCGCTGGTGCCAGATGCTGTTGATCGTGGCCGCCGGGGCCTCGATCGGCAACGGCCGGGCAACAAGTCCGAACACCTCCATGAGCGGGCGGCCGAGGCTCGCCGTACAGGTGACCAGCATGTCGCCGCGGGCGGCGATCTGCAGGGCGGTGGACACCGTGGCCACCGCCGCGACGACACGGCGACGCAAGCCTTCGGCGGCCAGGGCGTCGTCGATCGGCGCGGCGAGACGGCCACGCCGTGAGATCACCACGTGCGGGTACGCCGCGTAGCCGGCCAGGTCGAGACCGGAGGCACAGGGGTGGCCCGCGCGCATCGCAACGACGAGCCGATCCTTGCCGAGCGGCTCGGACCGGAACTCGGGCAGACGAGGCGTGTCGCCACCCAGCTCGAGATCGACGCGGCCCTGTCGTAGGTCGTCGGTGTCGACGGGCTTCTCCGCGAGTATCCGCAGCTGCACCCCTGGAGCGTGCTGCTGGATGCGCCCGACCAGCACCGGTACCAGCGACGCGGCCAACGCGTCGTGGCACTGGATCGTGAACGTGCGCTCCAGCGCGGCGAGATCCAGCTCGCGGACCGGCGACAGCAGCTCGTGCGCCTGCCGGACCAGCCGGTGCACGTCCTCCCGGACCGACAGAGCGTACGGCGTGGGAACCATCGAGTGCCCCGTACGCACCAGGATGTCGTCCCCGGTGACAGCGCGAAGGCGGCCGAGGGTGCGACTGACCGCAGGTGAGGACAGGTGCAGCCGGTCGGCCGCGCCCATCACGCTGCCCTCTTCGAGCAGAGCGTCCAGCACTGTCAGCAGATTCAGGTCCCATCGCACGAGACCAGATCCTAGTTCCGCACCGATCAGCACCCGGAGGACCCCATGAGCGAAAAGCTGTCCGTCAAGAGCACAGAACGTCTTGAGGTGTCCCGCAGTGTGGCCGCACCGCCCGAGAAGGTGTTCGCGCTCCTGACAGAACCGCGGGGGCACGTCGCCATCGACAGCTCCGGCATGCTCCAGGCCGCCGACGGCAAGCTCGTCGAAGCAGTCGGAGACGAGTTCGTCGTCCACATGGACCGCGAGGCACTCAACGACGCGCCGATCGGCAAGTACGACGTCACCGTGCTCATCACCCGCTACGAGACGAACAGCCACCTGGAATGGACCGTCCTGTCCGCACGGACCGAAGTACCGGTCGGACACCGCTACGGCTACCGCCTCGAACCGCTCGGCACCGGAACCCTTGTCCGCTCCTACTACGACTGGAGCCAGATCGACCCGCGCTATCGCGGCAAGATCTCCTTCCCGACCGTCGGGGAGTCCGCGCTGCGCGCGACCCTCGGCATCCTGGCCCGCACCGTCGAGTGAGCCGATCCCGCTCGGACGTCGACCGCCCCCCTCGCATCCGTAGACAAGGACAACAATGACCACGCTCACCGCTCCCCGAGCCACCCCGGCTGCAAGGGCAAACCGAGCCCTCTGGCACATCCCGACCGCACTGCGCAAGAGCATCCTGGTCACGCACGTCGCGTCGGCGGGCGTCTGGCTCGGCATCGACATCGTCTCCGTCGCCCTGGTGGCGATCGGCTGGCTGCGCGCGGGCGGCGACCGCGCCGAGGTGTACCAGGCACTTGCGGACTTCTTCGTGGTTCCCCTGCTGGTCGCGGCTCTCGTCGCGGGAGTCGTCTGCCTCGCCACCGGTGTCGTTCTCGGCCTCGCGACCAAGTGGGGTCTCGTCCGCTACTGGTGGGTCGCCGTGAAGCTGGTCCTCAACGTCGTCGCCTGCGTGCTGCTGGTCGCGTTCCTCGGACCGATCACGGAGCTATCGACGGGCGAACAGCCGTTGCAGGACATCTGGTTCGTCGCGTTCCTTGCCACCACCGCCCTGGCCCTGCTGAGCTTCGCGATGGTGCTCTCGGTGTTCAAGCCGTGGGGCAGGGCCCGCAAGTAGCCGCCGCGGCCGAGGGCGCGGACGACGATGCGCCCGTCACCTCCTGGGGTGACGGGCGCATCGCCTTCAGACCGGCACTGCGCGTTGCGGCGAGACGCGCGATTCGCGGGTCTACCGGAAGGCGTCGATGTTACGGGCGACCCAGTCGGTAAAGTTACGCGGGGCACGGCCCAGTGCCAGCGCGGTGTCGGGCGAGGGCTCGCGCTCGTCGTCGGTCGGGGTACCGAGCGCGTCGAGGGTCTTGTCGACGACGGCGGGCGGCCAGATCCGCGACAGCTCGGCGAACGCCTGCTCGCGGGTCTGTTCGACGTACTCGACCGCCTCCCCGAGCGCGGCGCCGATCGCGGCGACCTGCTCGCGCGGCGTCACCGCGGTCGGGCCGTTCAGCGTGTAGGTCCGGCCGAGATGGGTGTCGCCCAGCAGAGCCGCCGCGGCCGCGGCGGCGATGTCGGCCGGGTCGATCGGCGGTAGCCCGACGTCGCCGAATGGTGCTCGGACCGTCCTGCTGGAACGGACCGAACCGGCCCATAGCAGCGCGTTGGAGGCGAAGCCTCCCGGACGCAGCACCGTCCACTCCGGGACGGCCTCGGTGACCGTCCGTTCCATGTCCGTCAGGACAGGGTCCCGCCTCGACTGCGCGCGCTGGGAGGACAGCAGGACGATGCGGCCGACGCCGGCGGCGCGCGCAGTCTCGACGATCCTCGCCACCGGCAGCGCCGGGTCGGGAACCATGAGGAACATCCGGTCCGCGCCCCGGATGGCGGGCTCCAGGCTGTCCGGGGCGGCGAGGCTCCCCGCGAAGTGCCGGGCGCCGTCCGGGACCTCGATCGGGTTGCGGGACACGGCGGTGACGGACTCTCCCGCAGCGGTGAGCGCATCGAGCAGCGGGCGCCCGATGTTGCCGGTGGATCCGGTGACTACGATCATGACAATTCCTTCCAGAGTCAGGTACGCGGCAGACTCTAGGAAAGGCACTTACTTCTCGAAAGGACGTACCTCGAAGTAAGGTCCTGACATGAGCACCGGAATCTTGGAAGGGCAGCCCGGGACGACCAGGCATCGTGACCCGTTTCACACCGACTGTTCGGCACGGCAGCTGCTCGACCATGTGACGAGTCGCTGGGGTGTCTGGGTCCTGCTCAGGCTCCAGGAGCAGCCGCTGCGCTTCTACGAGCTACGCAACCACATCGAGGGCATCAGCGAGAAGATGCTGTCCCAGACGCTCCGGAACCTGGCGAAGGACGGCCTGGTCTGGCGCAAGGTCGAGCCGACCTCGCCGCCCCAGGTCACCTACGGCCTGACGCCCCTCGGCAGCGGGCTTCGCGGCCACCTCGCCACCATGCTCGACTGGATCGAGGACCACACCGAACCGCCCGCGTGAGACGGGAACGCGCGCGCCTTAGCCCGCTTGGGCAGCCGATACATCCGGCCGTCGAGAAGCAGATACCCGGTCCCCTCGTTGTCCTGCGCGCTCGTCCACACCAGGCCACGGCCCGGCCGTCGACATCGATTCCCACCCCCTCTCCGTCAAGCGTTCTCGTCCTCGATCCCGGCGTGCGCGCAGTACGACGTACCGACCTGCAGACCCGGATGCACCGCTTGACCTGCTCCCCTGGACACCTGTCCCCCAAGGCCTGAGCCGGGGCCGTCAGTTCGCGCCAACCCCAGTAAATTGCACCCGGGTAACCCACCCCTTCACCAACATGCACTTGATGCAAGTTCGCTTTCCCTCCTAACGTTGGCGCCGCCACCCGTCCCCGTCGTGCTGGAGGCCAGAATGAGTACTGCGCTCACATCAGATCCTGTGTCAGCCGTGATCGAGAAGCTGTACGTCGACGCAGAGGCGTCGAAGGCGGTATTCCGGGCGCGCCTCGCCGATCTGTCGCCGCAGGAGCTGGAGGCATGGCGTGGGAACACGCTGGACTATCGCGCGCTCTACGCGAAGGCGAAGGACATCCACCTCGCGGTGTCCCGCCGAACTGCAACGCTGCTGTACATCCTCGCGCGCACGCGGGGAGCTCGGTCGATCGTCGAGTTCGGGACGTCGTTCGGGATATCGACCCTCCACCTGGGTGCCGCCCTCCGGGACAACGGCGGGGGCCGACTGATCGGCACGGAGTTCGAGCCGGGGAAGGTGGCCGCCGCGCGTGCGAGCATCGCGGAGGCCCATCTGTCCGACATCGTCGAGATCCGCGAGGGCGACGCCGTCGAGACGTTGGCGCGGGACCTGCCCGACAGTATCGATCTCGTGTTCCTCGACGGAGCCGGCAGTCTCTACCTCAAGATCGCCCGGCTGCTCGAGCCCCGCCTGGACGCCGGATCGCTGCTCGTGGCGGACAACGCCCATGGCGCTCCGGACTACCTCGACCACGTCCGCAGCTCAGGTCGCTTCATGTCCCTCGATCTCGACAAGGACGTCGAGATCTCGGTCGCGACGCACTCGATGGCCGAGGTCCTCTGATGGACTGGCTACAGCTCGCCGAGTCGTTGATCAGCTCACCGTGGCTCTATCTCGTCCTGATCGGGATCTCCGTGCTGGACGCGTTCCTACCCGTGGTGCCGAGCGAACCGGTGATCGTCCTGGCCGGCGTCTACGCCGCGCTCGGTGAGACGAATCTGGCCCTCGTCGTCGCCAGCGTCACACTCGGGGTATTTCTCGGCGATATGTTCCCGTACCTCGTCGGGAGGTTGTTCGGCCCCCGCCTGCTGAAGCGGCTGCCCGAGGGCACGAAGCGCAGGACGGCCCACGACTGGGTCGCTCGCCAGCTGGAGGCCCGTGGGGGCTTCTTCCTGGTCTCGACGCGGTTCCTGCCCCTCCGATTCCTGCCGACGCTCAGCGCGGGTCTGGTTCGGTACCCGATCGTCACGTACATGGGCTACACGGCCGTCGCCGCGCTCGCGTGGAGCAGCTACCGCACGCTTGCCGGCTATGTCGGCGGCTCTCTCTTCCAGGACAACGAACTGCTGGCCATCGGTGTCGGGATCGGCCTGGCACTCATGCTGAGCGGCCTGATCGAAATCGTCCACCGGATCCGCGCTCGTCGCGCATCCACCATCGAGGCCACCTAGTCAGGACCTGGACACCACCGCCTCGACGTACCTCGCCAGCGCGGGCAATGGTCCACAGGACTCGCGCATGCAGCAACGCAAGCAAGTGCACACCTTGCCTCTTGCCCGTCCGTCCGGGATCGGTTCTTGGCATGATTTCCGTGTGACAACACTTGGCGCTCTCCTCGACGACTTCCTGTTCAGGTCCACCTCCGAGGCAGACCGTGATCGTAAGTTCGAGGGCCTCGTGAGGGAATTCCTCAGGACCGACACCTTATGGTCGGCGGAGTTCGACGAGGTATGGACGTGGGAGCAGTGGCCGGACGGCGAGGGCGACAAGGCCTGGGTCGATCTGGTCGCCCGCAAGCAGGAAACCGGCGACCTGTCGGCAGTCCGGTGCGTATTCCACGACCCGGATTCACCGCTGCCGAAAAAAGACATCGAGAAATTTCTCTCGGCGTCGGGCAAAGCACCGTTCACCGGACGGCTCGTGGTCGCAACGACCGACACCTGGGACAGCGACGCCGAGACCGCAATCTCGGACCAAGATGTCCCGGTCAGAAAAATCGGCCTGACCGACCTACTGAGCTCATCTGTCGACTGGACCGAGTTCAAGCCCGACAGCCTGGTATCCACCAGCTGAACTCAAGCGTTGAACGTGAGTGCCCGCTCACCGCTCGACCCCAGGCATCACCCCGCGCCCAAAACGCGCGAATTGCCCCAATTGCCGCTAACGTGGAACGTGCTCCAGAGCCCTGCCGAAAAGGTCGCCCTCGGGCAGTTTCGCCGTGCCGCGATCACGCCGTCGACCCTTGAAGGACCCCTCTGGTGACCCTCATGCCACTGTCCGCCATTGACCACGAGCTCGGAGCGCTGAGCTGCCCAGGCTCCAGCCGGTATCCCGGATCCCCTGCACGGTCGGATCCCGGTGAGTACAGCACGGTCCTGGATCACGCACCGCTTCCCCCGGCACAGAACGCTCCCGGAGTGAGCGTGTTGCGCGGGGCCGCCGTCGACGTCGGAGACCGCTGGGCATTCTTCGACGACCTCGCCACAGCCGCGGTCTTCGCCCGTACTGGGTGCATGTCGAACATGATGCCGTCATGGGACTTGTTCGAGGCTGCGGAGATCCGCGCCTACTGCCCGGCGCATGCCCGCGACGAACTGGCGCTGCTGCTCGGCCGCCAGGTCTACGAACGGACAGAGATGTACCAGCTGATCAACCGTTTCGCGGTGACCGCGGCCGCTGATGCCATAGCGCTGAGCTGAACCGGCCGACTCCCATGGCTCAGACGGAGTCGGCAAGCCAGTCGGGCGGATCGGCCTGGGCACGCTCGACCAGCTCCCTGCGGTCTCGGACCTGCACCAGCTCGTAGATCTGACGGAAGCGGTTGGCCACCGACCGCACGGAGAGGTAGACCACGTCGGCGACCTGCGCGCTGGTCGCGCCCTGCACGGCCAGCCGAACAAGGGCGCGCTCGTCATCACTCAGGCGTTCCCAGCCCGGCCGGCTACGGGTGTACCCAGCGAGCAGTGCGTCGACGGCCGCCCGCCAACCGGGCACCCCGGCGAGGCTCGCGAGATATCGCGCCTCGCGCAGGACTCGCCGGGACGCCTCACGGTCGCCGTGTACCAGCAGCAGGTGCTGCCCGTAGATGGTCAGCGACCGCAGCCGCAACCATGGCGGTACCGGCGATCGCAGAGCGGGAAGCCATTCCTCAAGGTCGGCCGGGGCCTTCGCGCCACGCAGGACGGCCAGCATCCGCGCATGCGCCGCGGCGGCGGGGACGTCGGTCCGCTCCTCGACCGGTACGGCCGGTTCGATCAGGCGCTGCACCCGCGGCTTGAGCACGCCGTCGGCAGCCAGGGCGGCCTCGACCAGGTCTGCCCGGGCCTGCGCCCGGCCCCAGTATGACCAAGCGCAGCGTTCGAGCCCGGTGCCCAGAAACTCGGCAGCCTGCACTGGCTGCCCGACGGCAAGATGTGCCACTCCGAGGCTCACGGCGAACTCCCCCGCCGCCCGCACCGACCAGGCGTCGGTCGAGGGCAGGCGATCGGTCGGCACCTGCCCGTCCAGCAACGCCGCCGTCACTGCGCGCAGCCCCAGCACCGGCAACCAGTTGTCGATACCGGGCCGCAGCTGCGCGGCGTGCGACAGATGCTCGTCCGCAGTCGCCGGGCGGCCTTCGGCGAGCGCGACACTCGCGCCCGCGAGGTCTCTGGCCACGATCTCCGCGACCGACCGACCCGAAGTCCCACCGATCGGGTCCTCCAGGAGCTTCCGTGCCTCGAACGGCTCGCCCAGCAGCAGGCGGCTCCGCACCCGGATACAGAGCCCGACCCAGTGCGGGTCGGGCGCCAGGTCGATCAGAGCGAGGTCGCGGCGAAGACCGACGGGGTCTATCAGAATGCCGGTGCACTCCAGGACGATCAGGGCCACGACGACGCGGGCACCGGCAGCACGCGTCGCGTCGTCCACGGCGGCGGGTTCTCGCCACCAGATCTGGTCGGTCCACGCGGTGCTCATCTGTCTCAGGAAGCGCTCGCCGGCCCTCCCGGTCATCAGCGTGGTCCCGGTCAGGAGCGCGACGCCGACCACGCCCGCCGTGACCCGCGGCGTGACCATGGCTGCTGAGATGCCCGCCAGGTCCTCGAGATGAAGCGCGTCCAGTGCCGCTTCTACCGCCCCGGGAAGATCGACCTCGTCGTCCGCGATGCTCGTCTCGGCGGAATCTTCCGAGCCGCCGTCCATCTCCCGGCACAGCACCGCGAGCAGGGGGTGCTCGGTGGCTCGCGCAAGTGCGGAGAGCTCGGGCACATCGAGGCCGTCCAGCAGCACCCGATAGGCCCGCCGCGCAGCGCGACCCACACGACCCGGCCCGGCCCACTCGGTGCTGCCGCGCAGCTGAGCGGGACTGAGACCACCGCTGAGCTCGAGTGCAATGCGAGGATTACCCGAGCTCCACCAGCGCAGTCGCGCCACGACGTCCTTCGCGACCGGCATTCGAAGCCCCTCTTCCAGGACCGCACGCAGTGACGCGTCGTCCAGCGGCCCGAGGGCGAGAACCTGGATGTCGTCCGGCAACCGATCCTGCGGGACGTGCCGGACCGCGACGATCACACGCCAACCACACTCGTACGCCAGGTCGGCCAGTCGCTGCAACCATCCGACACGGTCAGGTGTGAGCACTTCGACGTCATCGACAAACAAGACACGACGAGTGTCCTGCCGCGCGGTCGAAAGATCCGTTTCGAGGGCCTCCAGCAGCCCCTCCGGGTCAAGCTCGAACTGCTCGCCGGCTGACACCACCCAGCTCGACAGATCGAGCCACGGCCCGCCGGCCAGCACCTGCGCGTACGGCCGGGACGAACAGGAGCGCACCAGCCGCACTACCGACTCCTGGACACCACTACCGCGCATAGCGGCAAGCACTGTCGAGGTCTTTCCTGTGCCGCTCAGGCCGCTCACCACAAGTGTCGTCGAGTCCAGGTCTGTTGCGAACACACCGATCGCCCGGCATTCACGGTCGCGCCCGTGGACGCCGATGTCCAGCGCGCCGCTGCCTTTGCCAGCCGATTCATTTGCAACACCCTCCGAGGACACCGGTGTGGAAGGAACGTCCTGCTGAGCCACGACGGCCCCTTTCCGCGGATACCTGACTTTCGGGTGTGTTCCAGAAGGAAGAGTACGTAGCGCATGAAATTCCCGCATGACAAGAGGCGAGACGAATTCCTGGGCGGCGCGCGGCCTCGATGCGAGACCACTGTCTGGTATGCACGAAGGAGGACGCCTATCCCCTGCTCCAAGTCACTGAAGGAATCCGGCGTGCCGGAGGTGCGCACGCTCGTCCTCTTCGGCAAGCCACGAAGACACCCTTGGTGACCCACTACGAAAGATCGGCGCCCGCGACGATGCACCGACAAACGACGTCCGACCGAACGGCGTTGGGTTAGCGCACCGAATCCGGTGGCCCTGGAGCAGGAACGCCGAGGCGCTCACGGAGCCGAAGACCGGCGACGAAGCGCGTGGGCGCGTCCAGCACGCTGAGAACGGCAGCGATGTCCCCCCCGCACGGTCCGAACGCTCACGCCGAGCTTGCCGGCGATCTGCTCGTCCGAGGAACTGGTGAGCATGAGCGTCACGATGCGGCGCTGCCGCAGGGACACCTCGACCAGCGCCGCCGTCTCCGCGTTGCATGGGTAACTCGTGGCCGCCACGGCATCCCAGTAACCACGGGCTGCCGCCAGGCACGCGGCGTCACCCGCCGGGAGTACTGCGAAGTCGTGGACCACACGCCGCTCCCCCCGCCCGGAGCACTCCCGTGACGAACTGACGCTGCTGCTAGGGACGAGCGGAGATGTACCAGCTGATCACCTGCTTCGCGGTGTCCGCCGCCGATGACGCTACGGCACTGAGCTGAGCGTCGGCTCCTGTCGCAGGCCTCAGACGGAGTTGGCAAGCCAGTCGGGCGGATCAGCCTGGGCACGCTCGACCAGCATCCGCACATGTGGGCGGTGGCGGGCACGTCGGTCCGCTCGCCGACCGGTACAGCCGGTTCGATCAGGTGCTGCACCCGCGACTTGAGCATCCCATCGGCCGCCAGGGCGGCCTCGACCAGGTGGGCGTACGCCTACGCCCGGCCGTCCAACGACCGTCCGTCGAGGTTCCCGGTGCGCTCGGCACCTGGACGACCAGCCTGTCCCTCTCCAGCGCGGTAAGTGCCACGCGCAGCTCGTCCGTGCCAAGTCCCGACGTCTGAGCGATCGCTGTCTCGTCAACTTCGTTCCGCCCCACCAGGCGCGGTCCGGACGGTCAAGGATTTCACTCGATGTTCATCGCCGATATGCCCGGTCTCCGTACGGTTGCCGGGTATCGACCGGAACACACCTGTGAGGTCCTGCCCGAGTACGCAGACACTCCGAGCACTCCGACCAAACACGATGTCGAGGAGCAGGTATGCGCAAAACAAAGGTCGCCGTCGTCGTGTCCGCCGCGGCTGCGACCCTGGTGATGGCGCTCGCGAGTCCGAGCGCCGCATCGGGGACATCATCAGATCCCAGGGTTCCGGTCGGCTATCTCGCCGATCCCACCGACCCCGCGGTCACGTCGCTGGCCGCCGAGTTCGACATCTCGATCGAGGAGGCCCAGGCCCGCATCGGTTGGCAGGAAGCCGCGATCGAACTCCACGACAGGCTCGCGGTCGAGGATGCCGAGCACTTCGGTGGCCTCTGGATCGACCAGGCCGAGGGCGGCCAGGTCAAGATCGGCGTCGTCGGTTCGACATCCGAGACACAAGAAGCGGTCGACGCCGCCGGGATCAGCGAAGCCACGACAATCGTCCCGGTCCAGAACACCTGGGCCCAGCTCACCGAGGACCTCGCGGAGCTCGAGGACGCAACCAAGCAGATCAGTTACCTGTCCGGCCAGGCCGGTCCGGTCGCCGGCATCGCGACAAGGCCATCAGAGAACCGGAACGTTCTCTACGCTCCCGACACGGTGCTCGCTGTCCGTTCGGCTTCGACGGTCGTCCAGTCCCTGCAGGAATCCCTCGGGTCCCGCTTGACCGTGGACTCAAGCATCGACGCGACCACGATCCACAACGAGGCCTGCATGCTGAGCCCGCGCACCTGCGATGCGCCCCTGCGCGGCGGGATCAACTTCCATACGGTGAACACCTCGGGCGGTGACTGCTCGACGGCGTTCAACGCTCGCAGCGTCAGCGACGGCAACTGGTACATGATGACCGCCGGCCACTGCGGGTACGTCGACCACGTCTTCGACGTCTACCAGCCGAAGACCGGCATGTACCACCGGGTCGGGCACATGCACAACCGGAACGACAGCAACAATGACGACTGGGGCATCGTGACGATCAACAACGTCAGCGGCTGGGCACCCCGCAACTGGGTCAGGGTCTACGACTCCGCTGACACCGTTCCGAACGAGTCCTACACGATCACTGCAACGGAGACGAGCCCCGTAGGAACCAGGGTCTGCCTCTCGGGAAGGACGACAGGCACGTCGTGCGGCGACGTCGTCGAGCTCAATCTCGGCGGAACGGGCGGCTGGGCGCGTGCGCACTACTGCCATGGCCCGGGGGACAGCGGCGGCGCCATCTACTCCAACCACAAGGCGCGCGGTATCCACACCGGGGTCTGGGGCAAACCGGTCGAGGACGACCAGTGCCACCGAGCCATCTTCCAAGGAGTCGCCGAAGTGGAGAGGGAGGCCAACGTCCGCGTCCACACCGGCTAACTCCTAGCGGCCGCGGTCATTGCCCGACCGCGGCCGCGAGCCGCTCGATGAACTCCCGCTCAGCCCGCGAGAGCTTGGCCTCCTGCTGAAGAACCCACCATCCCTGGACCCTGTGGCCTTCGCGACATGCTCGGCAATCCCGACGAGCCACTGGCCGTAGGCGTCGACGTCTGGCATGTCGGCACGCGGACGGAGCGCCGCGACCGAAGCACCGGTGAGCTCCACGGCACGGTCCCTCTCCCCTTCCACGCCGGGCTGCGTCTTCTCCTTGGAAGCCTGCCCGGTGGCGGCCGCCTCGCCACCCGGTGGGCTCGCTCTACCCGGGCCGGGTTCTCGGCCGGCACGATCAGGTGCTGCGTCGACCGCGCGATCGGGTACCAGGTCATGACCGCGAAAAAGGCAGCCCCGGCCATGAGCCATCCCGGGAGAGGCGACCGGTGTATCGCTCAGACGCACGCGACGATGAGGAACTCGCCCGCCAGCAAGGCCGCAGATCGCGCGGAAGCTCGGAGTGAGCGTCCGGACCGCGCGCGCCGACATCGCGCCGTCCTCGACCGCCTGGGCGCACCCACCCGGTTCGTCGCCGGCCTGCGGCTCCGCGAGCGGCTGGGCAGGGCCGTCCCACAGACGTCCGAGCTCGCACGATGGGCGTTCGTGGCGACCCGATCGGGCACAAGCGGACCTCTACTGGTCGCGGTCAGGCAGCGCGTTGGACGCCCGCGGGATGGGCACCACCAACTGCACGGAGAATCCGCCACCCTGGCGCGGTCCGGCCGTGAGCGTACCGCCGAACATCCGTGAGCGTACCGCCGAACATCTCTGCACGCTCACGCATGCCGAGCAGACCGTAGCCGACGGCCGGCGGCGCCGCGTCGGAGCCGGGCGCGTCGGCGGCCAGCCCGCGCCCCTGGTCGTCCACGCGCAGCTCCACCTGGTCCTCGCCCCAGCGCACAAGGATGGTGACGGCGGGCCGCGGGCCGGCGTGCTTGCGCACGTTGGTGAGCGACTCCTGGCACACCCGGTACAGGGTGAGCCCGACGCCGGGAGGAAGACGCCGCTCGACACCCACCCGAGCGAAGGAAACCCGAAGGCCGTCGTCGCGGGCCTGGTCCACCAGATCGCCCAGGTCAGCCGTGTCGGGCTGAGGCCGCAAGGGCGCAGCTCCGCCCGACGGCGCCAAAGCCTCTTGCCGGACGCTTTCCCGCCCGGCAGCCGCCCCCACAGTGCCGCTGGTGCCCGCGCCCGAGGCCAGTCCGGCCGTCGCCATGGTGCGGCGTGGAACGCCCGGCTGCGCCACAAGGCCTGGCGGAATTGCGCTGCCGGGCTGGTCGTCCCGCAGCACGCCGAGCAGCCGGCGCATGTCGGCAAGGGCAGCGCGGCCCGTCTCGGCGATCGTTCCGAGGGACCGCGCAGTGGCGGCGGGATCGACCGGCGCGACGTACCGCCCGCCGTCGGCCTGGGCTATGACCACCGACAGGGAGTGGGCGACGATGTCGTGCATCTCGCGCGCGATGCGGGAACGCTCGGCGGCCGTGGCGATCTGGGCCTGCTGGTCGCGCTCGATCTTGAGGCGCTCGGTGCGGTCTCGCATGGCCTCGAACATCGTCCGACGCGAGCGCCGCACGAGCCCGAAGGCGAAGGACGAGGCGAGGATCGCCCACGTAGGGATGATCGTGATCAGGCTGTGCAGGGACGGGGAAAACGAGAGCCCGAGAGCCACCGAGCCGGACACGGCCATGCCGCAGGCCGCCAGATAGGCCCGCCGAGAGCCGTACACCGTGACGCAGTACAGCGACATGATGACGCCCAGATCGGCGATGAGGTAGGGGATGTCGAACACCCAGAGCTGCACCATGCAGGCGACGAAGACCGCCGTAGCGGATGCGAAGGGGCGTGTGCGGCTCCAGGACAGCGGCGCAAGCACGAGGATGGAGGCAATGACGATCCACCGCGCGTCGTACTGGTCGGCGAAGACGATCAGTGACCCGGCGACCGCAACCAGGGCTGCCAGCAGGGTTGTGCCGAGGTCCATCGCGAATCGATGCCCGTCAGACCAGAGCGCCCACCGCTCGTACCACCCCATGCAGGTCAGGGTACGTGAAACAGCTGCGCGGCCGCGTCATACCGTGGTCGCACATCCGTCCCTCGCCCGGGTCGACCGTGTTCATTACCCCTGGAATGAATCGATTCAGCCCGTCCATGACACACAAGGGAGTGTGGAATGTCGACAGCACCGTGGTTCCATCACATCGTCGCTCGCTTCACGGGACGACGTTCGTCTCGACCTCGGCTGTCCGTCCGGCGGCGCCTGCGGGCTCCGGCGATCGCTGTGGTCGTGCTGGCCCTGATCGCTCCCCCGGCCGCGACCGCCGCCCCACCGTCCCTTCTTGGGAACAGGCCGAGCGCAGTCCAGATCGTCGACCTGAGCGTGGACGGGCGCACCGACGCACCGCTCGGGATCGGCACCTCGCGACCGGGCCTGGGCTGGAAGATGACCGCGGACAACCGACGCGGCGACCCCTGCTCCGGCGTGGCGGCCCACGGCGTCTGCGCGCTCGACCGGCAGATTGCCTACGAGGTCGAGGCCGCGACGTCCCGGCGAGCTCTCGAATCGGGAAAACTGATCTGGACCTCCGGCCGGGTCGAGTCGGACGCCCAGGCCAACGTCCCGTTCGGCGTCGAGCTCGCCTCGCGCGACACGGTCGTCTGGCGGGTTCGCGTCTGGGACGCGCTGAACCAGCGCACCGCGTGGAGCCAGCCGGAATCGTTCAGCGTGGGCTTGCTCGACCAGGACGACTGGGGCGAGGCACGCTGGATCGAGCAGGCGGGGCGCGCCGAGTCCGACCCTCTGCCGATCTTCGCCCGCCAGTTCGAGGTACCCGCCCGCAAGCGGGTCGCAGCAGCGACGCTGTACCTCTCCGGGGTCGGCCTGCACCACGCGACGGCCAACGGCCGGCAGATCACCAACGAGGTGCTCGCGCCGGGCAACTCGAACTACCAGCTCTCCAGCGAGTACCGCACCTACGACGTCACCCGGCACCTCGCACGCGGCGAGAACGCCGTCGGCGTCGCGCTCGGCAACGGACCCGCCTACGTCCGCCGCAGCGTCACCAACCCCGCCGTCGGCCGCACCTCTCCGTACTCCTGGTGGCAGAGCCAGCTCAAGGGATCCGGCACCCTCGCCGCCGACGTTGCGGCGGGAGCGACCGGCGTCCTGGTCAGCTCGGTGACCGGCTACCACGTGGGCGGCACTATCAACATCGACACCGGAGACGGTGGGGAGCGGCTCGAGTCCCGGCGCATCACCACGATCGGCACCGCCGGCCCGGACGGCACGGGCATCTCGTTCGAGCCGGCGCTCACGACCGGCCACGGGGCTGGCGCGGCCGTGACCGGCTCCGGCAACAACCTCGCGGCCAGCGACCCGAGCGCGGGTGCGGCGGTGACGCCGCGGTTCATCGGGCGGATCGAGGTGCGGTACACCGACGGGACGGCGACGACGATCGTCACCGACCGCTCGTGGCGGGCGGCCTCCGGACCGCTGGTCACCGATGCCTGGTACTCGGGGTCGGACTACGACGCCCGCCGCGAGCCGGTGGGCTGGGACCGGCCCGGCGCGGACCTCACGCCGTCCGCCACCCGGCGCGACGGGAGCCCGGCGAACTGGACCGCCGCGGGGATCGCCCCGCCACCCAACCTCACCACCCGGCTCGTGGCCCGTGACGCCGAGCCGATCGTGGAACGCGAGCGCTTCACCCCGGTCAGCGTGACCAGCCCGCGCGACGGTGTGTGGGTGTTCGACCTCGGGCAGAACATCGTCGGCTGGCCGGAGCTCAGGCTGCCGAATCTGCCCGCGGGCACCGTCATCAAGGTCAAGCCGGCCGAGTCCCTCAACGCCGACGGGACCGTCAACCAGTCCTCCCTCGGCCCGGGCGGCCGGGGCGCAGACCTGTTCAACACCTACACCACCGCCGGGCTCCGCGGCGGCGAGGTGAACCACCCGAGGTTCAACTACTTCGGCATGCAGTGGGTGCAGATCGAGGGACTGCCCACGGGCTTCACACCAGCACCGGAGATCGTGACCGGCGTCCGGCTGCAGGCCGACGCACCCGACGTGAACACGTTCCGCTCCTCCAGCGAGCGGCTCAACCGCATCAACGAGATGGTGCACTACTCGTTCGCGGGAAACTTCATGTCGGTGTTCACCGACTGCCCCGGCCGGGAGAAGCTCTCCTACCCGGCGGACTACACCATGCCGATGGGCGGCATCCACCGCACCTTCGAGCTGGACGCCTACCTGCGCACCACTGCCCGGCACCTGGTGGAGGGCCAGTCGGTCGCAGACACGCCGATGTTCGGGAACGTCGCCCTCAAGACGCCCGTGTACGACTGGGGCTACACCGGCCAGTTCGGCGACGAGATCAACTGGGGCAACGGCATCGTGCTCGTGCCGGCGTTCCTCTACGAGTACTACGGCGACACCGAGACCATGACGCGCTACTACGACCGGATGGTCGACTTCGTCGACTACATCCAGCGGGAGAAGGCCGGCACCGGCGGAGGCGAGCACATCGTCAACGCGGCCCTGGCCGACTGGGTCGCCGCCGAGCAGACCTCCGGCCGCATCACCGGCACGTGGGGCTACTACGTCATGGTCACCAAGATGGCGATGATGGCGGACCTGACGGGCCACGACGAGGACGCCGCGAGGTACACGCAGCTCGCCGCCGACATCAAGACCGCGTACAACGAGACCTTCCTCAACACCACGCTCGGCCACTACACGGCCGACGGCGACGCCGGCACGACCGGCGCGACCCAGGCCGCCCAGGCGCTCGCCCTCGACGCAGGGCTGGTGCCGGAGCAGTACCGGGAGTCGGTGACGGCGCGGCTGGTCGCGGCGGTCGAGGAATTCCACCCGAACGGTGACGGCCCGCACTTCAGCGCCGGCACCATCGGCCTCGCCGCCACCGTGCGCCAGCTCACCGCGACCGGCAACGACGAGCTGCTGTGGGACGTCGTCCAGCAGGACACCGAGCCCAGCTACGGTCACTTCATGGCTTCGACGGTCGAGAACCCCGGCGGCTTCACCACCATCGGTGAACGGTGGACCCGTGGCAGCTCGAAGAACCACATGATCCTCGCCCAGATCGTCGAGTGGTTCCAGACCGGCCTCGTCGGCATCCGCGCCGCCGAGGGCACTACCGGCTACGGCGAGCTCGTCTTCCAGCCCAAGCCCGTCGGCGACCTCACCCACGTCAGGGGCAGCTTCGAGACGCCGCGCGGGACAGCCGCCAGTGCGTGGAAGAGGTCGGACGGGCGGTTCGAGCTCACCGTCGAGGTGCCGGCGAACACGACCGCCGAGGTCTGGGTCCCGACGGGCGGGGAGCGGGCACTCCGGACGCCGCCCCGTGCGACCTTCGAGCGCGTCGACGGCGAGTACGCGGTCTACTCGGTCGGCTCGGGGCACTTCACGTTCGTGGCGTCCGAGACGACGGGGCACCAGACACCGGGCGCGGCGGAGTAGCAGGAAAGCTGTGTGCCGGTCGCCCCGAGACGGGGCGACCGGCACACAGCGAGTTTGCGCCCGCGTCACGCCTCGGGAATGGGCATCCCGTAGTTCTCCAGTGTGATGGAGTCGGGGTCCGGGCCGCCGCGCACGCCCGTGTCGAGCCCGTCGATGGCGGCGAGCTGCTCCGGGGAGAGCTCGAAGTCGAAGACCCCGAAGTTCTCGGCAATCCGTACTGCCTTGACCGACTTCGGGATCGCGGACCGCCCTTCCTGCAGGTGCCAGCGCAGCATTACCTGTGCCGGCGACTTCCCGTGCTCGCGGGCGATCTCGACCAGCGTCGGGTCGTCGAACGTGCTCTTCTCCCCGCCGCCGTAGCTCGTGATGCCGCCGATGGGCGACCACGCCTGGGTCAGGATGCCGTGCTGGGCGTGCAGAGCCTGCAGTTCCTTCTGTTGGAAGTAAGGGTGCAGCTCGACCTGGTTGACGGCCGGCACTACCGACGTCTCGTCCAGCAGGCGCGTCAGCACCTCGGGCATGAAGTTGCTGACGCCGATCGCGCGGACCCTGCCGTCCGACAGGAGCGTCTCGAGCGCGCGGTACGCGTCGAGGGTGAGGTCGAACCGGCTCGTCAGCGGCTGGTGCAGCAGGAGCAGGTCGATCTGCTCGACGCCGAGCTTGCCGGCGCTCTTGTCGAACGCGTGCAGGGCGGCGTCGTAGCCGTAGTCGCTGATCCAGAGCTTGGTCTCGACGAACACCTCTTCGCGGGCGACACCGGACCGGCGGATCCCTTCGCCGACCTCGCGCTCGTTCCCGTAAGCCGCGGCGGTGTCGACGTGGCGATAGCCGATTCGGAGCGCCTCCTCGACGGCGGACGTGGTGGCGTCGGGCGGCGTCTGGAAGACGCCGAGGCCGATCGGTGGGAGCTCGACGGCGTTGTTGAGGGTCAGGGTGGCATCAGACATTGCGGTTCTCCAGCTTTCTTGTTGGCAGGGTCGTCAGAGGGCCTGGTCCGCGGGGCGGAGCATGATCTCGTTGATGGCCAGGTGGCGCGGGCGCCCGAGCGTGAAGGTGATGACCTCCGCGACGTCTTCGGCGGTGACCGTGGCCACGTCGTAGGCCTGCTGCACTCCCGTGCGAGTGGCCTCGTGGGTGATGTGCGTGGGCAGCTCGGTGGCGACAATGCCGGGCTCGATGAGGGTGACCCGCACCGCCGGTAGCAGCTCCTGGCGGAGCGACTCGGACCACCCGTTGACGCCCCACTTGGAGGCGGAGTAGACGCCGCTGCCGGGGCCGGAGACGCGCCCGGCCACGGAGGAGATGTTGACGATGTCGCCACCCCCGTCCTTGATCTGGTCGAGGAAGACCTCCGTGGTTGTGATCGCCCCGAGGAGGTTGACCTCGATCATGGCTCGGTAGTCCTCGCGCTGTCCTGACGAGAACGGGCCAAGCAGCATGATTCCGGCGTTGTTGACCAGGACGTCGGCTGTGCCGAGCTCCTGCTCCACCCGAGCGGCGGCCGCGACGAGCGCGTCGCGGTCGGTCACGTCCGCCTCGATCGCGACGGCGCCGTCGCCGAGCTCGGCGGCGAGCGCTTCGATCCGGTCCACGCGTCGCGCGAGGAGCGCGACGCGGTAGCCCGCTGCGTGGAGGGAGCGGGCGGTCGCCGCGCCGATGCCGGAGGAGGCGCCAGTGATGACGGCGACGCGGCTGCGGTTCTGGGAGTCACTCATGGTGGTGTGGTCTTTCGTGATGGTGGTGTTCGTTCCGGTGCCACCAGCACAGCACCGCGCGAGCGGCCGCGGGAGTGACGGCTTATCCGTGTACTGGCCGTCACTCCTTCCGCTTCGGCCCGGGTCGTACCGTGGATGGCATGGACAGCAAGACCGAGATACGGGAGTTTCTGCGCACCCGACGGGAACGGATCACCCCGGAGCAGGCCGGGATCATCGGCGGCATCCGCCGCCGGGTGCCCGGGCTGCGGCGCGAGGAGGTCGCGATGCTCGCGGGCATGAGCGTCGACTACTACGCGAAGATGGAACGCGGGAGTCTCGCCGGGGTCTCCGCCGAGGTGCTCGACGCGCTCGCACGGGCGCTCCATCTGGACGACGCCGAGACGGCACACCTCAACGACCTCGCCCGCGCGTCCGCACCGGCATCGGCGGCCCGGCGCCGCAGGCGCCCGACGGCGCGGACGACGGTCCGCCCCTCGCTCCAGCGGTTCCTCGACGCGGTCACCGAGGCGCCGGCGTGGATCGCCGACCAGCGCGGGGACATCCTGGCCACCAACCAGCTCGGCCGGGCGCTGCTCGCGCCGATGCTGGACGACCCCTCGGTGGGGCGCAACATGCCCCGGTACATGTTCCTCAGCCCGGGCTCCCGCAACTTCTACCCGGACTGGGAACAGGGTGCGGACAACACGGTCTCGTCGCTCCGTTCGGCGGCCGGGCGCAATCCCCACGACAAGGGCCTCACGGACACCATCGGCGAGCTCGTGACGCGCAGCGACGCGTTCCGGTACCGCTGGTCCGCGCACGACGTCCGCTACCACGACACCGGAACCAAGCGGATCCACCACCCGGACGTCGGTGACCTGGAGTTCGTCTACGAGGGAACGGTCCTGCCGAGCGACCCCGGCTGGACGCTGTTCGTCTTCACGACCGCGGCCGGCTCGCCGACCGAGGAGCGCATGAAGCTCCTCGGGAGCCTTGCCGCGAGCCGGGCCGAGTCGTCCCGCAGCCTCGTCACGGAAGAGTGAAGCCGGCTCGCGCGTTGCTCACATCGTGAGGCGTTCCTGATGGATCCGCCGCGCAGGGACACCCATCTGGCGCAGGAGACGCTGGGTCGCCAGCACGGCCGGGTTGGGACCCACGACGAAGAACGCCCCCGTCCTGAGGACTGGCGTCGGGAGCAGACCGTCGAGGTACTGGCGGCGAAACCGTCCGACCTTGATCGTCACCTGCATGCGGCGCCCGGATGCGAGCTGGTACTGCGCGAGGACGTCCCGGTAGTACGCGTCTTCCGGACGGCGCACAGCCCACAGCACGTGGATCCTTCGCCTGGTGTGGTGGCCGGCCATGAGGCTGAGCAGCGGCGCGACGCCGGCGCCCATCCCGATGAGCACGAGGGGCGCATCCTCGTCGTGCTTCCGGACGATCGATTCGAAACGACCGAACGGTCCCTCCAGCCGCACCCGGGGGCCCTCCCGGACGCCACCGACGCGCCGCGTGAAGTCTCCACGCTGACGAACAGTGAAGCTCAGGGTGTCCCGGTCGTCGTCCGTGACCGAGAACGGGTGCCACTCCCGACTCACTGCTGCCGAGTCCTCGAACTGGAGGAAGAAGAAGTCCCCGGGCCGGACGTTCACCGCCGTCGCGTCGAGTCCCACCAATATGCGGCGGGTCGATCGCCCGCGCGCCTCGTTGCTCACGACCGTTCCGGCCAGGTAGCCGTCGGGTGCGATCCACTTCTTCCAGAAGTAGATGCCCAGCACCGTCACCGTGTACAGGTCGAGGAGCATGATGAAGCCGAAGTACTTCTCCGTGTGACTTCTGGGGTGATGGCCGTCCGACCAGGTCAAGCCCGTTCTGACTGGTCAGAGCCTCGGGCGGATTCCCGTGGCTCCCGTATCCAGACGTCGCTGGACGTCTCTCAGCGAGAGCGAGGCCTTCGCACCCAAGGAGTTCCTGGAGTTAGACGCACTGCGCGGCCCGAGCGACGCGCGACAACCGACCGCCCGTGTCGGTGCTACTTGCCGCTGTAGACCGGGAAGACACTGTGCTCCCCGTAGTCCTGAGCGCGTAGGTCGCGCAGCGCCGCCATGTCTTCCTCGGAGATCGAGAAGTCGATCTCCGCGTTGCTGCGCATGTGCTCGGGGTTGGCGGTCTTGGGCAGGGACACGGTGCCCAGTTGCACGGTGTAGCGGATGCACAGCTGCGGAACAGTCACGCCGTACCGGTCGGCGATCGCCTGGACGTCGGGGTTCCGGAGGATCTCACCGTGCGCGATGGGCGAGTACGCCTCGACCAGAATGTCGTTGCTCCCGCAGTAGGCGATCAGCTCGGCGGGAGTATTCCCTGCGTGGACGAGCAGCTGATTGACATGGGGCTTCACCGTGGCCGAACCGAGGATGTTCTCAAGGTCGGCCTCCTCGAAGTTCGACACGCCGATCGAGCGCACCTTGCCCGATTCGTATGCCTCCTCCAGGGCGCGCCACGCCGCACGGTTGCCCTCGGCGTAGTCCCCGCCGCGGAAGTCGTCCCAGGGCTGCGGGCTGTGGATCAGCATCAGGTCGATGTAGTCGAGACCCAGCGTGGCGAGCGAGCCGTCGATCGCCGCGACCGCTCCGTCGTAGTCCTTGATCTCGGCCGCGAGCTTCGTGGACACGAACAGATCCTCACGCGGGACGCCGCTCATCCGGACCCCTTCGCCCACTCCGCGCTCGTTGCCGTAGGCCTGCGCGGTGTCGATGTTGCGGTACCCGATCGATATCGCGGCCCGCACTGCTTCGGCGGACTTGTCGTCGTCGATGAACCACGTGCCGAGGCCGAGCTTCGGGATGCGGACGTCGTTCGACAGCGTGTATGTCTCGTTCAAGGCCATCAGATCTGCGCTCCTTTGATATGCGCGCTCGCCAGGTAGCACGCGCGAGACGAATGTCAGTCGAGGTTCGCGGCGTAGGTCCGGAACGGGCCACGTTCACTGTGGATCTCCCACAGCCTGTCCGCGAGCGCGTCGGGCTCGTGCGAGGGCTCTCCCCCGCCGATGCCGCGCGGGATGATGAGCTGGCCCACATGGATGCCGGAGCCGGCCAGCTCGTCGTGGAGCAGTTGCGCGTAGGCGCTCTCTCCGGCGAAGGCCACGGAGGTGCCGGTCACTGCGCCGCGCGGGCGCACAGCACTGGCTCCGTTGACGAACAGGAAGGTACCGCGGCCCAGTTCACGCATGCCGGGTAGCACGTGCTGGACGACAGCCACGGGTCCGAGCACGGAGAACTCGAGCGGGCCCGCCAAGTCTTCCGGGGTGGTCTCGAGCAGTGACTTCATAAACTCGCGCGCCGGAACGGGGCTGTACTGCACCGCCTCGATCGGTCCGAGCTGTTCTGCCGCTGCTGTGAGCGCTGTCGTGAGAGCTGCCCGGTCGCGGACGTCGGCGGCGAAACCTGCAGCCTCGATGCCCTCGCGTCGGAGCTCTGTGGCCAGGGTGTCGACCTTCTCCTGGGTGCGGGCCACGAGCGCGACGTGGAAGCCTTCGCGCCCGAAGCGTCGCGCGACGGCGGCGCCGAGGCCGGGTCCAGCACCGATGACGGCGAAGGTGTGTGACATGGAGTTCTCCTGAGTTCGGCGGTGGGTAGGGCAGAGGGCGACAGTTGGTCAGCCGGGGTACTCGCCGGTCAGGAGGTCGCCCCAGGTGGTCTCGGGCTCGTCCGAACCGGGGCTGGGTGCCTCCCACATCGCGAGGTGGCACATGAAGTTGCCAGCTGTCGCGCCGTGCCAGTGCCACTCCCCCGCGGGCGTGTAGACCGTGTCGCCCGGGTGCAGCTCGATCAGCTCCTCGCCACGGCTCTGCACGTATCCGAGGCCTTCGGTCACGTGCAGCGTCTGCCCGACGGCGTGCTTGTGCCAGGCGGTGTGCGCACCGGGCGTGAACCGCACGAGGTTGAGCCGCGACCGGGACGGCTCCTGACCCGCGTAGTACGCATTGAAGTACACGTCGCCCGTGAACCACTCGGCGGGGCCCTTGGCGGTCGGTGTCTTCGGCTGGATCCGGGTGCTCATCGGGCCTCCTCGGTCGCGTCCTGGGCCTGGAAGACCTCGCGGGCGACCCCGATCGACGACATCGCCTTGGGCCAGCCCGCGTAGAACGCCAGATGCACGATCGTCTCGACGATCTCGTCTCGCGTCAGCCCGTTGCCCAGCCCGATCGCGATGTGGGACCGCAGCTGCTCGAACGCTCCCGTCGCGACCAGCGTCGAGATGGTCGCCAGGCTCCGGTCCCGCTTGTTCAGCCCGACGCGCTCCCACACGTCGCCGAAGAGCACGTCGTCGGTCAGCTGCGCCAGCTTGGGTGAGAGGTCACCGACCAGTCTGAACGCGGCCGAGTCCGACGGTGTAGATGCTGGGTCTGTCATGTGCTGCTCCTTGCTTCCTCAATTCGTTCCGACGTTGCCGAACGCTCTTGATGTCTGGCAGGTGGAGCGTGGCCCGAGGCTACGGAGACATCAAGACCGAGCAGGTCGGCTCTCTTCAACGTACGTCGGTCCGGATGCGCGTGGGAGGTTCTGTCGTGCCCCCTGTGGGCAGCATGCTGCCTACGCCGTGCTCCCACGAACCTCGGCGCCCTATCGCCGAGCCGCTCGTGTCAAGGACAGATTCGAGCGTCGTCTTCCGATTCAGACAGTCACACGCTTGCCCCGCACCATGTCGACGCCTTCTGCAATCCATGCAGAACCGCCGCGTCGCTCAACGCTGAGTTGACGTCGAGAAGGGCGTGCGTGACGTGCTGAGCGTGCGGTCTCGATCACCTCATGGGACGGGCGATGGGACCCGCTGGCGTCGTGTGCCCGAGTGGCCGCGCTCGAACGACGCGGGCCCGTTGCCTTTCGGCGTGCTCGTGTCCGCGTTCACGGCGCCGGCATCCATCGGACCGGCTGGCCCAGGAGCGCGCCCAGGTACCAGCGGTCGCCGTCGGGGTAGACACTGGTGGCGGCGGGAGTCAGGCCGGTGAGGTAGTGGACCGCGGTGCCGTCGTCGCGCGCGAGGAGGACGGCACCGCTGAGCGGGTCCTCCTCGTTGACGAAGAGGTCGGTGGGGAGCCGGATCAGGACCTGGCGCGAGACCGCGTAGGGCAGCACGAGGTTGTCCAGGGCGGGGTTGCGCTCGTAGATCGCCAGCAGCATGCGCCCGTCCGCGTCACGGTCGATGTTGTCGGGGGTACCCGGCAGGTCCTCGTAGACGGTCCCGGTGGCGCCGGTGGCGAGGTCGTACTCGAACACCCGGTAGCGGTTGGACTCGGCGACCCACAGCGCCGAGCCGTCGTCGGTCAGCGCGACCCCGTTGGGGAAGTGGACACCGTCGAGCAGGACCTCGCTGCGCCCGGTGACGAGATCGTACGACAGCAGGCGTCCGGAGGCCCGCCCGTCGATCGCGTCCGGGAGGAGGTACGACGAGGACTCCGCGCCGAGGGTCGTGGTGTTGTAGCGGAAGCTGGAGTCGCTGAAGTAGACGACGCCGGTCTCGCTGATGTCGAGGTCGTTCGCGAAGAGGATTCGGTCCCCGGCGACCTCGTCGACCAGCGTCTCGACATCACCGTCAGGGCTGACGGCCTGCAGGCCGAGGCCGTGGTTGGCCACGACGAGCCGCCCGTCGGGGGCGAAGGCCAGCCCGAGCGGACGCCCGCCGGGCTCGGCGAACCTGACCGGCCCGCCGCCCGTGGCCGTGTACCGCCAGATGACGCCGCCGCGGTCGCCGGTGTACAGGTTCCCGTCGGCGTCCGTCACGATGTCCTCCGGGCCGTGGATCGGCTCGGTCGTGAAGTCCTCCACCCGAACGGACGTCGTGATGTCCTCGGGAAGTTCGACACTCGGCCCCGGCCGCCACGGTTCGGGGTCGAACCCGTCCACCGGCGCGGGGACTGCCAGGAGGAACACCGCCAGTCCGACGACCGGCACGGCGACGACCACGGCGACCGCGATCACCCACCCACGGCGGCGCCGTGCGGTCGTGTTCATCGCGTGCGCTCGAGACGCTGGCGACGCAAGGTCATGACCGCGACCGCCGGGAGAACCACGAGGCAGGCCATGTCGAACCAGAGGCCGACATTGCCCGACGACGCGGTGAAGACCTCCGGCCGCGTGACGGTGAGCAGCACCCCGACACCCTTGGTGAAGGTCGCGGCGAGGACGATCGGTACGCGGACCCGGCTGTCGAAGCCCGCCCAGACGATCGCCGCCCCGAGCGCGAGCTGAAGCGCACCTCGGTGCTGCAGCAGCGTGGTCACCACCAGGTCGGGTGACGTCACGCCGTACCCGGCGAGCTGCCCGGGCGAGATCAGCGCGAGCGCGGGAGTCATCGTCAGCACCTCGATCGCTCCCAGGGTGATCCGGAGCGGCCACGGTGACCGGGGTGGTATCGCATCAGGTGTCGAACCAGGGGACGAGAGACGGGCGGGGACGGCCATGAGCTCCTCCTTCGAGAACCGAGGCCTCATGTGTAGCACAGATACATGTAGTAGCACTACATGTATCTGTGCTTCTCTCGAAGGTAGGGTGGGCCCATGCGGATGGCTGAGTTGAGCGAGCGAAGCGGCGTCCCCGCCCCCACGATCCGGTACTACCTGCGTGAGGGCCTCCTTGCCCCGGGGCACTTCACGAGCCCCAACCAGGCGGCGTACGACGACTCGCACGTCCGCCGGCTCCGCCTGGTGCGAGCGTTGCTCGAGGTCGGCGGGCTCTCGGTGGAAGCCGCGAAGGGCGTGATCTCGGCCATGGCGGCCAAGTCCGGCAACGAGTTCGGCGTCCTCGGCCAGGTGCAGTACGGCCTGTCCGTCGGTCGGGGCCCCGCCGGCGCGGACCTGCCGCCGGACGCGGTGGAGCGGGTGAACGACCTCATCGCGCGGCAGGGCTGGCAGGTACGGGACCACAACCCCGCGCGGGCTGCCCTCGCCTCCGCCCTCGTGACCCTGCAGGAGATCGGCCGCGACGAGCTCCTCGCGGCCCTCGACTCCTACGCGGCCGCCGCCGACACCCTGGCGCGGCGGGAGACCGACGAGCTCCTCGCCCTCGACGGCGAAGAGGCCCGCGCCGAGGCCGTCATCGCGGCGACCGTGCTCGGTGACGCGGTCCTCTCCGCCCTGCGACGCCTGGCACAGGAGTCCGCCGTCGCCGAGCGCCTGACACCCGACAGGTCCGCGGACTAGTGTCTTCGTCCATGGACATGCTGACCGGTGCACAGATCGCCGCGGCCGACCTGACCGACTGGCGCAAGCTAGCCCAGGGACTGCATGCCCGCTACGTGGTTGACGACTTCGGCGCCGGCGCACGGTTCGTCGTCGCGGTCGGCGAGGCGGGCGACACGCTCGGCCACCACCCGCGCGTGTCGATCGGCAAGGGGTACGTCGATCTCAAGCTGGTCAGCGATGACGCCGTCTACCGCGACGCGGAGGGCACCGAACATGTCGTCGAATGGGTGACCCATCAGGACATCGACCTCGCGCGACGGATCACCGAGATCGCCGCCGACCACGAGATCGACGCCCAGCCCGCTTCGGTCAGTCACATCGAGCTCGGGCTCGACACGACGCACTCCGCGACCATCGCCCCGGTGTGGGCCGCCCTCCTGACCGGGAGCGCCGAGTCCCAGGGCCGCGGGTCCCCCAGCGACGAGATCCGGGATGCGACAGGACGGGTTCCGAACCTGTGGTTCGGGGACGCCCAGGAGCACGAGACCCCGCTTCAGCGGTTCCACGTCGAGGTCTATGTCGCGCCCGAGGTCGCCGAGCAACGGATTGCCGCCGCGCTCGCCGCGGGCGGGACGGTCGCCGATGACAGCAACTCGCCCATGCTCACCGTGATCGCCGACCAGGACGGTAACAAGGGAGTCCTGTGCGTCGACGTGTCTGCTGCGAAGAAGGATTGAGATCTGGGTTTCCGACTGATCCTCCGACCAGCAAGAAGGTGGATCACCGACGATCCGAGCACTAACTCGTGGCGCGCAGCGGTGCTTCGACCCCGCAGGCCGCCAACACCCCTTCCGGCTGACGGGCGCCCTGGATCTCGACGCCCTCGATGTCTCGGTTCAGTTCCTCGACTTCGGAGCGGCCGAGCTCGACCTCTTCGGTGCCGAGGTTCTCCAGCAGGTGCGAGAGCCGGGTTGTGCTGGGGATGGGTACGATCCAGGGCCGCTTGGCCAGGTGCCAGGCCAGTGCGATCTGCGTCGGGGTCGCGCCCTTGCGGACCGCCCAGTCGCTCAGGACCTGCACCAGCTGCATGTTGTGCGGCATCGCGTCAGGTGAGTGCCGCGGGATGGCGACGCGGTAGTCCCCCCTGGCGAACCGGGTGGACGGGTTGATGGTCCCGGTGCTGAACCCGGCGCTGACCGGGCTCCACGGGACGAAGCCGATCCCGAGCTCCTCGCACAGCGGCAGCACCTCGGCCTCCGGCCCGAGCCACGTCGGGGAGTACTCGTTCTGGATCGCGGTCAGCGGATGCTCCGCGTGCGCTCGCCGCACGGTCTGCAGGCCTGGCTCCGACAGTCCCCAGTACCGCACCTTCCCCGCGTCGACAAGCTCCTTGACCGCGCCCGCGACATCCTCGATCGGCACCTGAGGATCCACGCGGTGCTGATAGAGCAGGTCGATGTAGTCGGTGCGCAGCCTCCCGAGCATCCCGTCGACCGCGCGACGAATGTGCTCCGGTCGGCTGTTCAGGCCCTCCAGCCGCTCGCCGGTGTCCGGATCGATGTTCCACCCGAACTTGGTGGCGATCACCACGTGCCTGCGGACTCGCTGCAATGCCTCGCCCACGATCCGCTCGGACTCGAACGGCCCGTACGCCTCGGCGGTGTCGAAGAAGGTCACGCCGCGGTCGTACGCGGTGCGGATCAGCGCCACCATGTTCTCGCGACTGCTCACGGGGCCGTACAAGTTCCCCGGCATGGTCTGGCAGCCGAGCCCCAGGGACGAGACCTCCAGCCTCCCGAGCCTCCGCCGTCCGGTAAGGGTGGTCGCCTTCCGCACCGCGTCGCGACCGCCGTGTCCACGGCCCCCACCGCGTCCGCCCTCCTGCGCCGCCGCGGCGCCGGCGCCCGCGCCGAGCAGCGCAGGTGCCACAGCCGCTCCGGCCGCAGCGGCGAGGAAGCCGCGCCGCCCCAGACGCTGCGGATCGTTTGCCGGCGATTCGTGCTGAACCATGGCTCGTCCCTTCGACTTCGGTGGCTAGTCGTCCGGCATCGACACTAGGCACCCCGGCGGACGGGGTGGGAGTCACTGGCGTTATCCCCCAAGGGGGTGAATAACAGTGCCTCCCTCGACGGCGGCACAGGCTCTAGCGTCGACGACGTGGATCTCCACGAGGACGTCAAGCAGTACCTCACGGGCCTGCGCGCGCGCCTCACGCCGGAGCAGGCGGGCGTGCCTGTGTTCGGCGGCGAGCGTCGCGTCCCGGGCCTGCGCCGCGAGGAGGTCGCCCAGCTCGCTGGGGTCAGCACCGCTTACTACACCCGGATAGAACGCGGGGACCTTCGCGGGGTCTCGGGCAGCGTGCTGCATGCTCTCGCGCGTGCCCTTGCCATGAACGACGCAGAGACGCAGCACCTGTTCGATCTGGCCCGCGCCTTCGATGGGGGTCCCCCGCGAAGACCGCGCCCGCGGCCTCTGTTGCCCGCACGGATCAGCCATCTTCTCGCGACCATGGGCGACGTGCCGGCGATCGTCCTCGGCCGACTGGGCGACCCATTGGGGTCCAACGCGCTCGGCCGCGCCCTCTTCCCCCACCTGTTCCCCGATGGCGAGGCGCCGCTCAACCACACCCGGTATCTGTTTCTCGACGGCCGCGCCCAAGACTTCTACGCCGACTGGGAACGCAGTGGCCACCATGTGGTGTCCACCCTGCGGCTCGTCGCAGGCCGCGACCCCGGCGACCGGGCCCTCACGGCGCTGGTGGGCGAGCTCGCCACCCGCAGCCCGGAGTTCCGCACCTGGTGGGCAGGTCATACGGTGCGCGTCCACTCCGCGGGCACCAAGGCCCTCCACCACCCCGTCGTCGGCGACGTCACCGTCGAGTACGAGTCGATGGCGCTCGGGTCGGTCGCAGACGCGCGGCTCGTCACCTACCTCGCCGAGCCCGGCACCCCGTCCGCCGACGCGCTCGACCTGCTGCGCACCTGGGTCACTACCACGGCCGACGTGTCGCCCACATCCGGTTGAGCGGCCGCCGTCAGGACCCGCTGCGCAGCCAGCCCCCGACGCGGGGGCAGGCTGCTCGATCCCGGTCCCTCAGCCCTTGAGGCCGCCGGCCAGCAGGTCCGCCCGCCAGAACCGCTGAAGCAGCAGCACCATCAGGATCAGCGGAATCACGGAGACGGCCGAACCCGTGATCACGAGCGGGTAGAGGTCGGAGTCACCGGCGCCCCGCGAGAGGAACGTGTAAAGGCCCAGTGTGATCGGGTACAGGCGCTGGTCCGAGAGCATGATGAACGGCAGCAGGAAGTTGTTCCAGATGCCGACGAACTGCAGCAGGAACACCGTCACCAGACCCTGGGCCATCATCGGCAGCACGATCATGGTGAAGATGCGTGCCTCCCCCGCGCCGTCGAGCCGTGCCGCCTCGAGCGTGTCGGTGGGCACCGCCGCCTGCGCGAACACCCGGCACAGGAAGATGCCGAACGGGTTGATGATCGACGGCAACAAGACCGACCACAGCGTCCCCGCCAGGCCGAGCTGCGCGAGCAGGAGGTACTGCGGGATCGCGAGGACGATCCCGGGCACGAGGACACCGGCGAGGATCGCGGCGAACAGGGTCTCGCTGCCGCGGAAGCGGAACTTCGCGAGCGCGTACCCCGCCATCGCCGACACGATCGTCGAGGCGACCGCGCCGACACCCGCGTACAGGAGGCTGTTGGCGCCCCACTGCCAGAACACCCCGCCGCCGTAGGTGGCCAGGTCGGCGAGGTTGTCGGCCAGGCCCGACCCGGGCACGAACGAGAAGCTGGTGAACAGCTCGCGGGGCGACTTCGACGCGGCGATCACCACCCAGGCCACGGGGACCAGGCAGTAGACGGCGCCCGCGAGCAGCACGATCGTGGCGACCGGCGAGAACCCGGGCCGACGTCGGGCCGTGGTGGTCGCCGTCGCAGGGCGGCGGGGCGCGGTGAGGGTACTCATCAGGCGTCTCCGAACGCTCGGCGCTGGAAGAAGCGCAGGATGACCAGGGAGAGGACGAGCGTGCCGACCGCGAGGAGCACCGACGCGGCGGCCGCACCGCCCAGGTTGTCGTTGCCGAACGCCTCCTGGTAGATCGCCATCAGCGGCACCCAGGTCGACGAGATGGTGCTGGCCAGCGGGCGCAGCGTGGCCGGCTCGCTGTACAGCTGCACCGTCCCGATGACCGAGAACAGCCCCGTCAGGACGAGCGCCGGCGTGACGAGCGGGATCTTGATCCGCCACGCGATGTGCCACTCGTTGGCGCCGTCGATCCGCGCGGCCTCGTAGATCTCCTGCGGGATCGCCCGCAACGAGGTGTAGATGATGATCATGTTGAAGCCGACACCCGACCACAGCGCGATGTTCGCGAGCGCGAAGTACAGCGTCGGGTGGCCGAAGAAGTCCAGGCTGCTGCCGCCCAGCTCGCGGACGACGTAGCTGATCGGGCTCGTGCTGGGCAGGTAGAGGAAGCCCCACAGCAGGCTCGCGATCACGCCGGGCACCGCGTACGGGAGGAAGATCGCCGTCCGCGCGAAGCTCGTGAGCCGTGCCCGCGGGGTGTCGAGCAGGTGCGCGAACAGCAGGGCCAGCCCGAGCACCGTGGGGATCGCGATGGCGCCGTAGATCAGCGACCGGCCGAAGCCGGCGAGCAGCTCGGGGTTGGTGACCGCCGCGACGTAGTTGTCGAGGCCGACGAAACCCTCGGTCCGCCGTCCGAACGCGCCGGCCCCCTCGATGCGGAGCCCGCGGAAGCTCAGGTAGAGCGCGTAGCCGATCGGGATGAGCAGGAAGCAGACGAACAGCACGATCGCCGGGGTCGCGAACAGCCACGGTGTCAGCTCGCGGTTCCGGCTGCCGCGCGGGCGGAGGCGCGCGGCCCCACGCCCGCGGGCGAGTTCGACGGCCGTCATGGCTGCTCGACCGTGTATCCGGACTTCTCCAGGTCGGCCACCACCGTGTCCTGGGTAGCGGTGTAGACGTCCCGGAATGACGTGCCGTCCAGCGCGGCCTTGTTAAGCGCGTCACCGAAGGCGTTGGTGGCGACGTTGACGTTGGGGCCCCACACGACCGGGATGGTCGTGTCGTCGATGACCTGGTCGGCGATCTCGTAGAAGTCGTTCTGCTGCGGCATCAGGCGCGGCGGCTCGTTCGTGAGCGTCGCCTCGCGGCCGGCGTTGCCGCCCGGGTACAGGTCGAGCGTGAGCAGCAGCTCGGAGCCCTCGTCGGACGCGCCGAGCCACGCCGCGAACTTCGCGGCCTCCGCCGCGTTCTCGGACTTCTCGGGCACCAGGTAGGTGGACCCGCCGAGGAACGGCACCGACGCATCGCCCTCGGTCCACTGCGGCAGTGGGATCGAGGCCCACTTGCCCGCGGTGTCGGGCGCCACCGATTGGATGACGCTCGGGGCCCAGGCGGCTGCGGCCCAGCTGAGGATCTTGCCGTCGTTGACCTTGGCGTTCCACTCCGGCGTGAGCAGCGGCTCGACCGACAGGAGGTCCCGTTCGACGAGGTCCTGCCAGTAGTCGGCGGTCTCGAGGGAGGCATCGTCGCCGATGCCTACCGACCACGTGTCACCGTCGGTGTCCCACCACTTCCCGCCCGCCTGTGCGGCCTGCGCCGCGAAGAACTCGAACTGCGTCGCCGAGAAGCTGGCCAGGTACACCGAAGGGTCCTCGGCGTGGATCTTCTCGGCCGCCTCGGCGTACTTCTCCCAGGTCGTCGGCGGCTCGACGCCGTACTCCTCGAACAGGTCGGTGCGGTAGGTGAGCATCATGGGGCCGATGTCTTGCGGGACGCCGTAGACGCTCTCGCCCAGCGTGCTGAGCGCCCAGATGTTGTCGGCGACGGCGGCGCGGTTCGGCTCGACGTCCTCGGTGATGTCGCGGACGACGCCCGCCGTCACCAGGGATGGCAGCGCGCGGTACTCGACCTGCACGACGTCGGGCACCTCGTCGGCGCGGTCGGCCGCGAGAAGCTTTGACGAGGTCTCGGGCGTGCCGCCCACCTCGGACAGCTTGATCGTGACGCCAGAGTTCTCGGCCTCGTACTGCTCGACGATCGCCTGCGCCGCGGGGTCCGCCTCCTTCAGCGACCAGGTCCAGAACTCCAGGGTGACCGGGCCGTCGGATGCCGGTTCGTCGGAGGCTCCGCCAGAGCATCCCGCCAGGGCAAGGCTTGCCGCGACCACTGCCGCACCGGCGCCGAGGGTGCGCCGGGCGCGCCTGGGTTCACTGCTGTGTGTGCTCATGGCACATCTCCTTCGATGTGGGACAGACCGGACCCGGTAAGTCGTTCCAGGGCTCCTCGGGAATGCCCCTATGCTGATGGCAACGTTGCCATTTCGTCAAGCGCGAGCCGTCGCGCAAAGGAGCGCAGATGCGTCTGGTCCCCAATCCCGTGCTGCCCGGCTGCCATCCCGACCCCTCGGTGTGCCGGGTCGGCGAGGACTACTACATGGTGACCTCGACGTTCACCTACCACCCGGGGATCCCCGTCCACCACAGCCGTGACCTGGCCACCTGGCGCCTCGCCGGGCACGTGCTGGACGGCGAGAGCTGGATCCCGCTGGACGGCAGCACCGTGTCCGACGGCGTCTGGGCGCCGACGATCCGGCACCACGACGGCGTGTTCTACGTTGTGTTCACCATCGCCCGGGACCGGCAGGGCGCGACCACATACGTCACCACCGCGACGACCCCCGGCGGGCCGTGGGCCGTCCCGACCCCGCTGGAGGCCGACGGGATCGACCCGTCGCTCTTCTTCGACCACGACGGCCGGGCGTGGTTCACCGCCGCCCGCGACGCGAAAGCGCCCGACGCCACCGGGCCGGGCGAGATCTGGCTGCGGGAGCTCGACCTCCCGTCGCTCACGCTGGTCGGCCCGACGCACGTCCTGTGGCACGGCGCCCTCAGCGGGCAGTGGGTCGAGGCCCCGCACATCTACGAGCGCGACGGCCGTTACCACCTGATCGGCGCGGAGGGCGGCACGGAGCGCAACCACGCGGTCACGAGCGCGACCTCCGACGCGGTGACCGGACCGTACCGGACCGACCCGCGCAGCCCGCTGCTCACGCACCGGCACCTCGGTGCCGGTGAGCTCGTGCAGAACGTCGGCCACGCCGACATCGTGGAGGCGCCGGACGGCACGGCCTGGGCGCTGGTGCTCGGCGTCCGCCCGGTGCACGGGCACCACACGCTCGGCCGTGAGGTGCTGCTCGTGCCGGTGGAGTGGGACGAGCACGGCCCGGTGTTCGCGCCGGGCGCCGGCCGGGTGCAGGGGGTGCTGCCGGGTCTGCCGGACACCACCACCCGGCCGGCGACCTGGGTGTCGCTGCGTGGCCCGGTGCCCGCCGACGTCGCGGACGACACGATCACGCTCCGCCCTCGGCCGGAACCTCTCTCCGGACGCGGGAGGCCGGCGCTCCTCGCACGACGCCAGGACATGCACCGCTTCGTCTTCGAGACGATGCTCGAGACCGACCGGATAGCGGGGCACGACGCCGGGGTGGTCGCCTTCCAGGACGAGAACACGTACCTCGCCGCGCGGGTCCGGCGTCGGCCCGACGGGTGCGTCGTCCGCGTGGCCGGAAGGGTGGGCGGCGCGGAGGTCGTGCGCTCGGAGGTGCCGGTCGCGAGCGACGTCGTGCTGCGGATCCGGTCGGACGGGCAGTCCTACACGTTCTCCTGCGTCACGCGGATCGGCGAGGACGTGCTGGCGACCTTCCCGCACACCGCGCTGAGCACGGAGACCGCCGGCGGGTTCGTCGGGGTGCTGCTCGGTCTGGTGAACGAGGCGCCCGAGAGCGCCGATCCGCTGGTGTTCCGTGGCGTCCGGTACGCCGCGCCCACGGCGACGTCAGACGGCGCGGGTGCTGGCGCGCACGATGAGCGACGGCGGGAGCAGGTGGTGCCTGGCGGCTCCCCCGCCGATCAGGTCCAGCAGCACCTCGATCGAGAGGCGGCCGAGCGTCACGAAGTCCTGCCGGACGGTGGTCAGGGCCGGCACGAGGTAGTCGGCTCCAGCCATATCGTCGAACCCCACCAGTGACACGTCGTCTGGCGCCGAGAGGCCACGGGCGGCCAGGGCCGACAGCACGCCGACCGCCATCTGGTCGTTACCGGTAAAGATCGCGGTCGGCAGGTCGCCGGCGTCGACCAGTCCGGTGGCCAGCGCGTAGCCGCTCCGCGCGCTGAAGTCGCCGTGCAGGACGCGCGGCTCGGCGATCCCGGCGTCCTGGAGCTCGGCGCGCCAACCGTCCACGCGGGCCCGGGCGTCGTAGGTCTCCATGCGTCCGCTCAGGTGGACGACGTCGCGGTGGCCGAGGTCGAGCAGGTGGCGGGTGGCGAGGCGCGCGCCCTCCACCTGGTCGAGCTCGACCGACCCGATGGCCGGGTTCGCCACGTTGCCCGACATCACCACAGAGATCGGCACGTGTGCGACGGCACGGTCGAGTGCCTCCAGCGCGACCGGACGGTCCGCGATGACCGCGACCCCGGCGGCGCCCTGCCCGACGAGCCGATTGAGGCACTGCTCGAGCTGTTCGTGGGTGCCACCCTGCCAGCTCGCCAGGTTGACCCAGTGCCCGGCGTCCTTGGCGGCCTGCTCGATGCCCAGGAGCACCCGCGGCAGCTCGAAGAGCTCCGAGCCTGCGATGACCACGCCGAGCATCGTGGAGCGCCCGCTCTTGAGCATGCGGGCACTGTCGTTGCGCCGGTAGCCCAGCTCGTCGATGACCCGGAGGACCCGGTCGCGGGTCGCGGGCCGCACGGTCGGCTCGTCGTTGACGACCCGGCTCACGGTGATGTGGGCAACACCGGCGGCTCGTGCGACGTCGACCATGGTCGGCGGCCGCTTGCCACCCTGCACCATGCCCGTCCCCCGTCTCCCCCGGCGCGGCGTGCCAGCCACGACGACCGGGCCGTCCGCTGTTTCGGGATCCTATCGCCCCGCTCGGCCCGGCTCCGGTCGACGTTCACAGGGGCTCGTTCACCGAGGGTCGACGCGCAGGGTGGTCGCCGTCGCGATCGGGCTGGTGATCGACCGTACCGCCGAGCCGTCGCCGTACTTGGCATGGTAGGCCTGGTCGATCGCCTCGTCCTGGCCGTCGTCGGGGGTGAACGTCACCTCGGTGTGGACACCGCCGGCGTCGATGGCACCGGTGCCGGTACGCAGGACGCCGCGGTACCACGCACCGTCCTGGCCTCGGACGGACCGGATGAACAGCGCCTTTCCCACCACGACGTGCCAGACGATCCGAGCCGCACGCAAGGTGCCGTCAGGTCGGTGGGCGGCGACGCGCAGCTCGCCGTCGTCGTCGATGGCGGCGAGGTCCTCAGGTGTCCAGGTGCTCATGATTCCTCCGAGAGTCCGGTCGCGGGGACGACGTCGTCGAGCGCCCGCAGTGCGTTGATGGTGCTTTCCTCCCGGTGGTCAGGCCTCGGGGATGTCGCGGCCGAAGGCCTCGAGCGTGACGTCGGCGGGCTCGGGGCCGCCGCGCACGCCGGTGTCCAGGGCGTCGATCGCCGCCAGCTCCGTGTCGGTGAGCTCGAAGTCGAACACGTCGAAGTTCTCCTCGATGCGGTGCGGCGTGACCGACTTGGGGATGGCCGACCTGCCCTCCTGCAGGTGCCAGCGCAGCATCACCTGGGCGGGCGACTTGTCGTGGGCCTGAGCGATGCCGACGATCGTGGTGTCCTTGAGCGTGCTGGAGTGCTCGCCGTCGCGGTAGAACGTGATGCCGCCGATGGGCGACCACGCCTGGGTCAGGATCCCGGCCGCGGCGTCCGCGGCCAGCACGTCGGGCTGACGGAAGTAGGGGTGCACCTCGACCTGGTTCACGGCCGGCACCACGTTCGTCGCCTCGGCGAGCCGCTCCAGGTGGTCGGGCATGAAGTTGCTGACGCCGATCGCGCGGACCTTGCCGTCGGCGAGCAGGGTCTCCAGCGCGCGGTAGGCCTCGATGGTCAGGTCGAACCGGGAGGGCAGCGCCTGGTGCAGGATCAGCAGGTCGATCGTCTCGACGCCGAGCTTGCCCGCGCTCTTGGCGAACGCGTGCAGCGTGGCGTCGTAGCCGTAGTCGCTGATCCAGACCTTGGTCTCGACGAAGATCTCGGACCGGTCGACGCCGGAGCGGCGGATCGCCTCGCCGACCTCGCGCTCGTTGCCGTACGCGGCAGCGGTGTCGATGTGCCGGTAGCCCGTGCGCAGCGCGGCCTCGACCGCCGTGATCGTCTCGTCGGGCGGGGTCTGGAAGACGCCGTACCCGATGGCGGGCAGCGTCACGCCGTTGTTCAGCGTCAGGGTGGGTATGGAGCTCATCGTCATGTCCTCCACGCTAAGTAGGGTTCGGCCGTCGTGGGAGGCCCTGCTGGTACCCCGAACGTCCATGACTCCCACGCTGGGCCGATCTGGTGTCGACTGGGTCCCATGCAGATCAACACTCCCGCCATTGGCCGGCAGCCGCACGCCGGGGCCACGAGCAGGAGCGCCGCTGCCGCCGATCGCGTCATGTCCTTTGACGCGATCGGCACGCGCTGGACCATCGATGCCGGGGACGTGCTGGCCCCGGATGTCCGCGAGCGTGTGCACACAGTGATCGACTACTTCGACCGGACCTGGTCACGGTTCCGGCCCGACTCGCTCGTGACCCGCATCGCTCACTCCCGGCACGGCGGCACCTTCGACGTCCCGGCCAGTGACCTGCCGCTGCTCGACCTGTACGACCGGCTCGTCGAGGCGACCGACGGCGCGGTCGACCCTCTGGTCGGGGCTCGACTGGAGCTGCTGGGCTACGACGCGCGCTACACGCTGCACCCCGCCTCCGACGACGACCTTCGAAGGCAGCACGCGACCCGGCCGACATGGTCCGACGACGTCGAGCGGGTAGGGACCACGCTGCGGACCCGTCGGCCGCTCGTGATCGATGTCGGAGCGGCCGGAAAGGGCTACCTGGTGGACCTCGTCGCCGACGTGCTCGGGGTGGCTGGCGTGGAGCGCTTCGTCGTCGACGCCGGCGGCGACCTCGTCCAGCAGGGCCGGCCCGGACTGCGCGTCGGTCTGGAGGACCCGACCGACCCCCGACGTGTGCTGGGCGTCGCAACCCTGGCGCGCCGGGCGCTGTGCGCGTCGGCGACCAACCGCCGCGCCTGGGGCGGCGGCCTGCACCACGTCCTGGACGCCCGCACCGGCCACCCGGTCCGCGACGTCGCCGCGACGTGGGCCGTCGCGGACTCGGCCGCCGTCGCCGACGGCGTGGCGACCGCGCTGTTCCTGACCGGTCCGGACCGGCTCACCGGTCTCGACGCACAGTTCGTGCGCGTGCTCGCCGACGGCCGGGTCCAGCACTCCCCCGGCTCCGGTATCGAGCTGTTCACTTCCACGTACCCCTGAGTTTCAAGACCCGCACCCCGAAGGAGGCCGTCCTGATGCGACGGACGACAGCGACCGCCCTGACCGCCGCTGGGCTCACCCTGACCGCGCTGACCAGCGCGTGCACCACCACCGATCCCGGACCCGCCGATTCTCCGCGCGCAGAGTCCTCGCCCGCACAGTCCCCGTCCGGGCAGTCCCCGACCCCGTCAGCCCCGGAGGGCGACCCAGCCGAGTACCGCGACGGGCAGTACACCGCGACCGGCTGGTACGGAGGGCTCCCCTCCAGCATCATCGTCGACCTCAGCCTTCGTGACGGCGTCATCACCGACGTCGGGGTCACCCCACAGGCGGAGGACGAGACGTCCCTGGACCTCCAGCAACGGTTCGCCGAGGCGGTACCCGGCGTCGTCGTCGGACGCAGCATCGACGAGGTCGAGCTCGACAAGCTCGCGGGATCCAGCGGCACGACACAAGGGTTCAACGACGCGGTCGACCAGATCCAGGAGGAGGCAGCCGTCGACTGAGCCGCCGTCGACCGAGCGCGCACCCACGAGTTCGGCGACATGATCAAGCACGACCAACGACGTCCCTTCAGGCAGCTGAGGAAGGAATCCCATGAACAACAGCACAGGCCGCACTGCGGTCATCACCGGAGCCTCGTCCGGGATCGGCGCGGCAACGGCCCGCGCGCTGGCCGCCGACGGCTACCGGGTCGCACTCCTGGCCCGCCGAGCTGACCGTATCGACGCTCTCGCCGCGGAGATCGGGAACGGTGCGATCGCCCTCCCGGCCGACGTCACGGACCGGGACGCGCTCGTTGCCGCCGCCGACCGGGTACAGGCCGAGCTGGGCGGGGCCGACGTGCTGGTCAACAACGCAGGGATCATGCTCCTCGCGCCATTCTCGTCCGCCCAGCGCTCCGACTACCGGGCGATGGTCGAGGTCAACCTTCTCGGTGCCATCACCGCCACTGAGGTGTTTCTCGACCAGCTCAAGGACGGTGGCGGTGACCTCATCAACATCTCCTCCGTCGCGGGCCGTACCGCGCGCGCGTCCAACGGCGTCTACGCCGCCACCAAGTGGGGCATCAACGGCTGGTCCGAGTCGCTGCGTCAGGAGCTGCTGCCGGATGTGCGTGTCACGCTGATCGAGCCCGGGGTGGTCGACACCGAGCTGCCCTCGCACATCACGGACGAGGAGACGCGCAAAGCGGTGCAGCAGGGCTACGACGTGGCCGCGGTCAAGCCGGAGGAGATCGCCGAGGTCATCGCCTTCGCCCTCGCCCGGCCCCGTCACCTGGCCATCAACGAGATCCTCCTGCGCCCGGCCAGCCAGCTCGGCTGACGCTCCACGATCCTCAAGCGTCTCGGTGGAAAGAATCCGTGTCCCCTACCAACGGAGGTGCCAAGTGGCACAGGAAAAGAGTCGTGCTCAGCAGCTGGTGGGCGATGTTGCGCCCAAGCTGGCGGAGCTGACCGACGATGTGTTGTTCGGCGATGTCTGGGCGCGTCCCGAGCTCTCTCCGCGCGACCGCAGCATGATCACGGTCGCGGCGCTGACCGCACTCGGACGCGCCGACCAGCTCCGGTCCCACCTCGGCCTGGCGCTCGACAACGGCGTGACCCGGGAAGAGCTGGCCGAACTCGCTACCCATCTCGCGTTCTACGCGGGCTGGCCGGCTGGGATGAGCGCGGCGACCATTCTCAAGCAGGTGCTTGATGAGCGGTAGCCGGCTCGACGATGGCCCGATGACTGTTCTTCCCTCGCCTCCCACGGCGAAGGCGGCACAAGACCGCTTCACGGGCGATGTGTGGGTGGACGGCATCACTGACGGGGCAGAGCCAGGGTGTGCTCGACTTGCAACGGTGCGGTTCTCCCCGGGAGCGCGCACCGCCTGGCACCGCCACGCCCGCGGCCAGACCCTTCATGTGACCGATGGGTACGGGCTCGTCCGGTCCAGGAACGGGCAGACCATCGTGATGCGGCCGGGAGACACCGTCTACACCCCGGCTGATACGTGGCACTGGCACGGTGCGCTTCCCGATTCCTTCATGACACACCTCGCACTCGCCGACATCGACGCGGAGGCCGGTGTGGTCGGCGTCGAGTGGGGTGAGCAGGTCAGCGAAGCCGAGTACAACGACGCGGCGGTCGGTGGTGGGGGCGACAGGATCGTGCGGTGAGAACCGACGTGCTGCGGCCATCCTGGCCGGAGCCGCGCCGCTACATCGTGAGACGCTCCTGATGGATCCGCCGTGTCGAGACGCCCATCCTCCGCAGGAGCCGCTGGTTCGCCAGCACGGCCGGGTTGGGGCCGACGACGAAGAAAGCGCCGTTCCTGAGAACCGGTGCCGGGAGCAGTTCGGCGAGGTCCTGACGGCGGAACCGCCCCACGTTGATCGTCACGTGCATACGTTCCCCGGACGCCGCTTGGAGCTGTGCGAGGAGGTCTCGGTAATAGGCGTCCTCCGGGTTGCGCACGGCCCACAGGACATGAATCTTCCGCGTGGTGTGGTGGGCCGTCGCGAGGCTGATCAGGGGTGCGACGCCGGCGCCCATCCCGAGGAGCACGAGCGGCGCGTCCTGGTCCTGCTTGCGAACCACCGACTCGAAGCGACCGAACGGCCCCTCCAGGCGCACCCGCGTACCCACCCGGACGCGACCGAGGCGACGCGTGAAGTCCCCGTGCTGACGAACGGTGAAGGTCAGGGTGCTTTGGTCGTCGTCCGTCACCGAGAACGGGTGCCACTCGCGGCTCACCTCTGCCGAGTCCTCGAACTGGAGGAAGAAGAAGTCACCGGGCCGGACGTTCGCCGCGGCGCCGTCGAGGCCCACGGACACCCGCCGGGTCGATCCCCCGCGCTCTTCGTTACCGACCACCGTCCCCACCAGGTAGCCGTCGGGTGCGATCCACTTCTTCCAGGCGTAGATGCTCAGCACGGTCACCGTGTACAGGTCGAGGAGCACCATGAACCCGAAGTACTGGTTCACCCGCACCAGGAGGTGGGCGTGGAGCCAGATCATTGCGATGACGACCAGGTTGAGGCGATGGATCCAGACCGAGAGCTGATGGTGGAGAACGCGCTCCAGGACCTGCTTGGCTCGCAGCAGCAGCCGCACGCGGTCGACGAGCCATCCGCTCATGAAGAACACCGCGAAGCAGAGCACGGTCAGCGCGGCGTAGAAGGCCCAGTCCCCGAGGAAGATCGCCAGGCGGTTGCCCGAGTAGGAGTTGTCCCGGTGGACGAAGGCCAGGCCGACGGCAAGGACGCCGAGCATCCCGTGCAGCCCGTAGATGGACGGCAGCCCGACGAGTCGCTCCAGCCACGGCGGCCGCACGCTGAGGAGGACGGCGAGCAGCCACCACGCGTAGGCCGTGAGGCCGAGCACGATGTAGAACCGAAGCTGCTCGGGCTCCCTGGCCAGCGAGTTGTACGTCAGGATGAGCGGCACCGGGAACACGACTGCGAGGCACCAGAAGAGCAGCTTGCGCAGGATCGTCATATTCCCGGCACCCCGCCGCGCACGTGCTGAAGGTTGACATAGACCAGTGCGGCCATGGCCAGTACCGCTACCGCGATCAGGACGACGGCCTTGCCTCTCGCCCTCATGCGTTGAGGCTGTCCAGCCAGGTGCCGACCTCGGACTCGGCGTCGTCCATGTCGTCGCGCGAGATCGTGAACGCGTTGCCGACGACCGTCGAGTCCGCGAGCAGCTCCGTGATGATCTCGACCGTTCCCGACAGACGGCTGCCGCCGTGGGTGCTGAACGGGATGATCGTCTTGCCACCGAGGTCGTGCTGTTCCAGAAACGAGTACAGCGGCATCGGCAGGTCGTACCAGAAGATCGGGTAACCCACGAACACGGTGTCGTAGTCGTCGAGGTTCGGGATCAGGGCCCTCAGCTCGGGCCTCGTACCCGACTCCTGCTCCTGGAGCGCCTGCTCCTCGAGCACGGGAAAGTCGAGGGGCAGGTCTGCCGCCGTCTCGATGCGGAAGACATCAGCGCCGGTGCGCGCCTCGATGAGCTGGGCGACGTACTGGGTGTTGCCGAGAACCTCACCGTCGACGACGTGCGTGCTGTTCTCCTCGTCCTGGTTCATGCCGTCCGGGCTGTCCGTCAACGGCACGGAGAAGTACGCGATCAGGGTTCGCGACCCATCGAGCGGTACGGCGAGCGGCGCATCGTCAGTGGCTCCGCCCTGCCCTTCGTCCGCGGAGCAGCCCGCGACCCCGATCCCGGTCAGGGCGAGGGCGGTGAGCACGAGAAAGTCTCGACGTGTGGTGCGTGTCATCAGGCCTTGTCCATATCTGTCGCATGTGGGCAACTGGTCGATGGTGTTCTGAAAGGCGGGCAGGTCCCTGCGTCACCGCGTCCCGGCGGTGTTCCGGCCGGCGAGGAGAGCCACGACGGCGGCGACGAGCACCAGGCCTGCGTAGCCGATCCCGATGTCGGGGAGCGCGACCGTGTCCGCCAGCCGCCCGGCCACCAGACCAGGCAACGCCGCCCCGCCGTACGAGATGAGATAAAGGGTCGAGAGCGTGCCCGCACGGTCGGCCGGACCGACCCGGACGAGCACGGAGCGCATCCCGCCGCCGTTCGCCGCACCCTGCGCGATCCCCGCGACCGCGCTGGCGACGAGGAACGGCACGATGGCCGCCGCGTGCAGCGCGACCAGGACCAGTCCGATGCTCACCGCGAACACGACGAGCCCGCAGCGCAGCGCGTGCACCGGCAGGAGCCCACCGGTGATGGCACCGCCGACCGGGCTGAGCACGACGATCGAGGAGAAGACCAGCGCGATCATCAGCGCGTTGGTCGTGCCGAGGTAGTCCGCGGCCAGGCTCGGCGCGAACGCCTGGTAGAAGCCCGAGAACGACCAGGTCGCCACGAGCGTCGCGCCGGCCGCGACCACGATGCGCGCCGCGCCCTGCGGAACGTGCACCCTGGGCCGGAGCGATCTCAGGGCGCCCCGGGTGCGTGCCGTGGGCTCCGGGCACAGGAGCAGCAGCACGCCACAGACGGCGAGCACTATCGCGGCGAGCTCGTAGCCGAGCTGTCTCGGGGCCGGCCCGTACTCCACCAGCGCGCCCGAGACAAGCGCGCCGAGCGGGATCGCGAACGGCGGCGCGCTGCTGGTGATCACGGCGGGCAGCCACTGCCACCGGGTGCGCGGTGCCAGATCGATCACCATCGCACCCAGGGCGCCGGACGCGACGCCGCACGCGAGGCCCTGCAGGACCCGCCCGATGACAAGCATCGGGAGCGTGGAGACGTGCATCAGCACGAGGCAACCCAGGATCGAGCTGAGGACGGCCGCTACCGCCACGGGACGCCGACCGAGGTGGTTCGACAGGCGCCCCAGGACGAGCAGCGACAACGCTGTGGAAACCAGGTAGATGACGGTCGTCAGCGCGAGGTCTGCGTTCGTGATCCCGTTGCCTACCCGGTAGGTGTTGTACAGCGGGATCGGCGTACCGGAGGACAGGAACACCGCGACGAGCGACATCGAGGCGGCGACGAACCCGGCGGGTCGCGCGAGCCTTCCGGCGAGCACGCCTCAGGCCAGCGTCGCGATGTCGATCACGAACCGGTAGCGCACGTCCGACTTCAGCACCCGCTCGTACGCCTCGTTGATCGCCTCGGCGGCGATCAGCTCGGTCTCTGGCGCGATCGAGTGCTCGGCGCAGAAGTCGAGCATCTTTTGGGTCTCGGCGATCGATCCGATGCCCGAGCCCGCGAAGGAGCGCCGGTTGCCGAACAGGGTGAACACCGACAACGGCAACGGCTCGGCAGGCGCTCCCACGTTGACCAGCGTGCCGTCAAGGCGTAGCAGCGACAGGTAGGCGTCAAGGTCGATGCCTGCGGACACCGTGTTGACGATCAGGTCGAACGTGTTCGCCAGGTCCGCGAAGGTGTCCGGGTCGCTCGTGGCCCGGTAGTCGTCGGCGCCGAAGCGCAGGCCGTCGTCCTTCTTGCTGAGCGTCCGTGAGAGCACGGTCACCTCAGCGCCCATGGCGTGCGCGATTTTCACGGCGAGGTGGCCCAGGCCGCCCAGGCCGACGACGGCGACCTTCTTGCCGGGACCGGCGTTCCAATGAGCCAGGGGCGAGTAGGTGGTGATCCCCGCGCACAGCAGCGGTGCCGCCTTGTCGAGCGGAATCGCGTCCGGGATCTTCAGCACGAAGTCCTCGACGACCACCACGTGCGTGGAGTAGCCGCCCTGCGTGATCGTGCCGTCCCGGTCGACGGACGCGTACGTCTGCGTGTTGCCTGCCAGGCAGTAGTTCTCCATGCCCGCCAGGCAGTTCTCGCACTCACGGCAGGAGTTCACCATGCAGCCGACGCCGACCCTGTCACCGACGGCGTGCCGCGTGACTTCGGAGCCGACCTCGGTGACGATCCCGGCGATCTCGTGCCCGACCACCTGCGGGTAGGTGATCTGGCCCCAGTCGCCGCGCACCGTGTGGATGTCGGAGTGGCACACACCGGCGTACCGGATCTCGATCAGGACGTCCTTCGGTCCTACGTCGCGACGCTCGATCGTCGTCGGGCCGAGCGGTTCGGTAGCGGACGGGGCGGCATAGGCATTGACGGTGAGCACGAATCTCCAAGCGAGCGGCAGAACAGGTGGAACACGCGTCCGCCGCCACCACGACGAACTGCTGGGGCGTGCTGCCGGGGCGCGGACGACTGCCACCAGTGAAGCCTCGGACGAACGGTCGCGGAAGGCTCTGGTGTTACGGGTACTGGCATTACCTCCCTGGCAGCACCCGGTCGTGGGAATGCGCCCAGGAACCGACCACCAGGCCCGCGCTCACGGACAATCTCCGGGCGTGGATGCACAAGCCCCGTCGGCGCAGCCCGGTCGACACTGCTCACGACGAGGTGCAGGCCCGCGCAGCCGTGGCCATGGGCACCTCGAAGATCCCCATCGTGCCGAGGGAGATATGACCATGCGAATCCGTTGTCGACGCACTCCGGCAGCCGCCCCACGCAGGATGGCCGCCGCCGTCCTGTCCTTGGTGCTTGCGGGGACATTCGCCCCGCTCCCTGCGGCCTCTGCATCACCGGCGCAGCCCGCCACCAGGAGCCTGCCCGTGCGCGCCGCCGCCCTCACGGAGGTCGATGTTCCGGGCACGGCGCCGATGTCAGCAGCAGCCGTAGACCTCGCCGCCGCCGGCTACACCGAGCGCGAGTTCTACGCGGACGGCACGGCCGCGCGCTACGCCGGCGCCGTGTCGACGTCGCTCGAGACCGCACGCGTCGTCGACCGCGGGTCGCCCTACCGCACCCGCGTGCTCGTCCGGGCACCGGAGAGCAAGAAGTTCAACGGCTCGCTCGTCGTCGAGTGGGCCAACGTGACCCTCGGCCTGGACGGCGAGTTCGTGTTCAACGAGGCCCACGAGTACCTCCTGCGCGAGGGTTACGCGGTAGCGGTCGTCTCGGCCCAGCGAGCCGGTGTCGAGCGGCTCAGGACGTGGAGCCCAGAGCGCTACGACAGCCTCTCGGTCGACGCCGACGCGTGCGGCCCCGACGGGACGAGTCTCTGCCCGGAAGATCCGCTGTCGTTCGACATCCTGACCCAGGTGGCCAAGGCCCTGAAGGACAACGCGGGTCGCCACCGGCCGCTGCCAGGCCTGAGGGTGGACAACGTGATCGCGACGGGCCAGTCCCAGTCCGGCATCCGCCTGACGACGTACTACAACACGATCCAGCCGCTCTACGGCCTCTTCGACGGGTTCGTCTACTGGGACCGGTCGGACCAGCTCCGTTCGGATCTGACCGTGCCCGCGATCAGCGTCAACTCCGAGGCACTGGCCCCGGACTGGCCGCCCGTCACCACCGCGCGGTACACCCGCGCCTGGGACGTCGCCGGCACCACGCACGCGTCCCTGTACGGCGCGCGGTACATCGACGCCGTGGTGCTCCGCGACCGGTCGATCCCCGGCCCGGACGGGCCGATCTCGTTCACCGAGCTGATCGCGCCGTCCTGCCAGGTCCTCCCCGCCTTCAGCACCGTCGACTCCGGCCTGGTCGTGAACGCCGCGATCGATTCCGTCCGCACGTGGGTCACCCGGGGCAGAACCGCGGCGCCGTCCGTCTCCTTCGGCCGGGACGCCGACGGCGCACTCCTGCGGGACGCCGCGGGCAACGTTCGGGGCGGGATCCGGCTGTCCCAGTTCACCGCCCCGACGGCATTCCAGATGGCGAACAACGGGACCACGTTCCCCTGCTCGGTCTCCGGTCACCATCGCGGCTACACCGACGACGAGCTGACCGCGCGCTACGGAACCCATCGGCACTACGTCGAGCTCGTCCGCGACACGATGCGGCAGGCTCGGCGGGACGGGTACGTCCTCGGGTTCGACGAGCGTGAGGCCGTCCGGGCGGCCCGAGCCTCCGACGTCGCCCGTTGAACGGACGGGGGCCCGCCGGCCGATCGGCGGGGCCCCGTCCGCCATGCACGGACTGCACCGTCCCTTGCGCTGAGGGTCAATACGGCAGGCTCCGGCGCTGCCGACAATCGTCCCGAACGCGCGTCACGTCAAGGAGGCCCGATGTACACGTACGACACACTCCTGGCCAAGGTCACCGCCGCTGGCGGCCCGGCCAGAGAGGTCACCGACCCCGCGACCGGGCAGCCCATCGGGTCCGCCCCGGTCCATACCCTCGCCGACCTGGACAGCGCGGTCGCCCGGGCGGTCGACGCCCGGCCCGCCTGGGTCGCGCAGTCCGACGACGAGCGCCGCCAGACGCTGCTCGCGCTCGCCGACGCAGTCGAGGAGTCCGCCGAGGCCCTGGCCCTGGTCCTCTCGCGCGAACAGGGCAAGCCCCTCAACGGCCCTAACGCGCGGTTCGAGGTCGGTGCGTGCGCGAGCTGGCTGCGCGCCAATGCGGCCCTGGATCTACCGTCGGAGACCGTCCTGGACGACGAGTCCGGACACGCCGAGCTCCACTACCGGCCGGTCGGCACTGTCGGCGTCATCACGCCCTGGAACTGGCCGATGATGATCGCGATCTGGCAGATCGCCCCTTCGCTGCGCATGGGCAACACGGTCGTCGCCAAGCCGTCGGAGCACACCACTCTCTCGGGCCTGGCCCTGGCCGCCGTCCTCAACGACGTGCTGCCCGCTGGCGTGCTCGAGGTCGTAACGGGTGCCGGCGACATCGGCGACGCGCTGGTGCGCCGTCCCGAGATCGGCAAGGTCATGTTCACCGGCTCCACGGCGACCGGTTCGAAGATCATCGCGGCCTCCGCGGACAACATCACCCGCCTGACACTCGAGCTCGGCGGCAACGACGCGGGCATCGTGCTGCCCGACGTCGACCCGACCGCGATCGCCGAGGACCTGTTCTGGGGCGCGTTCATCAACACAGGTCAGACCTGCGCCGCGCTGAAGCGCCTGTACGTGCACGACGACGTCTACGACGACGTGGTCACGGCCCTCGCCGAGCTTGCCTCCAGGATGCCGATGGGTGTGGGCACCGAGGAGGCCAGCGTGCTCGGGCCGCTGCAGAACAAGATGCAGTTCGACGTCGTCGACGCTCTCGTCGAGGAGGCAAAGGCTCGCGGTGCTCGCGTCGTCCTCGGCGGTGACCCCGACCGCGACCGGCCCGGATACTTCTACCCCACCACCCTCGTCGCTGACATCGACGACGATGCCGAGCTCGTCCAGCGGGAGCAGTTCGGGCCCGCCCTGCCGATTGTCCGGTTCAGCGACGTCGACGGCATGGTGGCCGCGGCGAACCGGGCCGAGGTCGGTCTTGGTGCTTCGGTGTGGTCGGCAGACCGGGCCGCAGCGATCGCCGTCGCGACCCGCCTGGAAGCCGGGACCGTCTGGATCAACAGCCACGGCGGTGTGCACCCGTTCGTGCCGTTCGGCGGGGCCAAGCAGTCCGGCTACGGTCTTGAGTTCGGCGTCGAGGGCCTCAAGTCCGTTGCCGTTCCGCAGGTCATCAGCGGCTGAAGGCATCACCGACTGTCGCTGGTCGGCACAGCACTACACCATCGCGGCGCGTACCGGCACGGAGTCAACAATTTGTTCGAAGGTCGTGACCCTGCCGTCCAGCAGGTGCCACACGTGCGCGACCCGCGCCGTGAACGACTTGCCTGTCGCTCGATGGGTCCCGGTGTAGGCGCCGATCCCGACCTGCACCGGGCCGGCGTCGAGCAGCTCGTCCAGGATGAACCGGAACCCGTCGAAGTCGCGGCCGATCGCTTCGAAGACGTTCCTCCGCACCTCGTCGGGCCCGGTGTAAGTGCCCGCGCGGGGAAATCCCGCCGCCTCGGTCCAACGTGTGGACTCCGACAGAGGTGCGAGCATTCCGTCGAGATCGCCGGCGTCGGAGGCGGCGTAGTGGGCGGCGACGATGTCGTGGTTGGTCGTCATGAAGGCCTCTTTCGGTTGCGGATCGGGCGGGCAGCGACGTCAGACGGGCTGCACGTCGGGGTACCGGACGGCGCCGAGCGGATAGACGTGCCCGCCGGCCCGCCGGTGGTCTGCCTGTCCCCCGGCGTTGATGCCGAGGAAGATGCCGGTGGTCCGCAGCTCGTACCCGAGGTCATGCAGCCAGACGCTCGCCACGGGAATCGCGAACTCGCGGAAGCAGAACAGGTACAGGCCGTCGGCGAACTTCCACAGCGTCGACAGGTCGACATCGCCGTGGCCCCGCTGCTCGCCCTGGAGGCACTGCCACGCGTATCGCTCCGAGCTGAGGTAGACGTGCTCGTACAGGTGGTGCGGGCTGTACCGGTAAACGTTGCGCATACCGACCAGGTCGCGGGTAGGGCCAGGCCTGGCTCCCGTCACGGTGCCACCGACCACCTCCCCCGCGGCGAAGGTCTGTCCTACCTGGGGCACGCCCTCGGTCTTCTCCAGTGCGACGACCGAGTGGGCAAGCAGCGCACGGCCGGTGCGCTCGGACCACACAACGGTCAGCGCCTCCCGGTCACGCGAGGCGAACGGCACGTTGAGGAAGACGACATCGTTCCGCACACGCACCGCGTCGTACGGGTCGGCGGTGCCGTCGGCGGCGCCGAGCAGCTCCGCCGAGGTCCACTGCACGGTGGCGGCGTCGACGAACTGGAGACTCAGCTCGGTACCGCCGTCGAACCGTAGCTCCACGGTGCGGCCGGTCAGGTCGACGTTCGGTAGCCGGTAGGTGTCGATCCCGGCGGCGAAGTCGTCGTAGGTCTTCCACTGCGACTGGTCGGCGGCGTCAACGCGGGCCCCGACCTCGATGCGCTGCGACTGGGTCATGATGCTCCTGACGTGGGTTGGACCGTGCCGGTGAAGGTGCCGGTCACGGCGTCGGCGGGACCAGGACGGCCTTGATCAGCCCCTCCGTGCGCTCCCGCACCGCCGCGAACGCCAGCTCGACGTCGGCTAGCGGATAGACGTGCGTGACGAGCGACGCGAACGGGAAGCGCCCCTGCGCGAGCAAGCCGAGGGAGCGTTCGTAGCCGCCCGCTGCGAGGAACGAAGGCAAGACGTCGATCTCCCGGGTGAGCAGGTACCCGTCGGACGGGATCGACAGGACATGCCCCGAGCCGCACGCTCCGGCGAGGACCACCCGGCCACCACGGCGGACGATCCTGATCGCGTCGAGCTGCGCGTCGACCGAGCCGGCCGTCTCGATCACGACGTCGGGGCCACCAGGAAGACGCTCCCGGATCGCTGCGACGAGCCGCTCGCCACGTTCGGCGACCGTCTCGGTGGCGCCGAACGCCCGGGCCAGCGCACGGCGTTCGGCGCGGCCGCCGACGACGACGACCTCGCTCGCACCTGCGGCCGAGGCGGCAGCCGCCGCCAGGAGCCCGATGGGACCGGGGCCGATGACGACCACCTTGTCGCCCAGGCCTACCCGGCCTCGCTCGACGGCGCGGACCGCGACGGCGAGCGGCTCGACGAGCACGGCAGTTTCCAGGTCGAGGTCTGCCGGTACGCGGTGGACGACACCCTCGCGAGGTACGACGAGGTGGGTGGCGTACCCGCCGGAGAACGGGCGGGTCGTCCGAGGGATGTTGACGCCCATCTGCCGGCCCGGGCCAGGGTGGCGCACGGGGTCGTCGAGCTCGCACAGGTTGTGGCGGCCCTCCCGGCAGCGGTCGCAGCGGTGACACGGCACGAGCATCTCGACGGCGACCGGGGCACCGACGTCGAGCCCTCGGTCGTCCTCGGGCCCGATGGCGGCGACGACGCCCACGAACTCGTGCCCGGGCACGAGCGGGAACGGGTTGCCGATGTGCCCGTCAAGAAGGTGCAGGTCCGTCGCGCACACGCCGACGCGAACGATCCGGACGACGATCTCGCCCGGCCCGGGCTCGGGTACGGCGGAGCGCTCCAGCGCTACGACGCTCTTCCGGGGAAAGACCACCCGGAGAGCCCCGCCCTCGTGCTCGCGCGTCATCACGCCTCCTCGACCGTCGTCGGCATGACCGATCCTTGCCGAACGTCGGGGGCTAAGGCTTGTCCCTCTGCGCGCAACCGTTGCGCGCTCGCGCAGTGCCGCGCCTGTCGTCGGGGCGCGGGTGCGTTCAGGCGACCCGAGCGCGGAACTCCGACGGCGTCTCGCCGTAGGCCGCCTTGAACGTTCGGGAGAAGTGCGGGGCGTCCGCGAACGACCAGCGCGACGCGATCGCCGTCACGGTGACTCCCGCGAGCGCCGGGTCGGCGAGTTCGGTGCGGCACCGCTCGAGGCGTCGCGTGCGGACGTAGGAGGAGACGGAGGTACCCGCGTGGTGGAACAGCGCATGCAGGTGGCGGACGGAGATGTAGTGCGCCTCGGCGATCACGGTCGGTGAGAGCGCCGGGTCCGCCAGGCTCTCCTCGATGTAGGCGTAGATCGCATCGAGCAGCTGCTCCGCAGGCACGGTCCGGTCCTCGCCGAGCTGGTCACGCAGCAGGATCGTCACGAGATCGACGGCGTTGCGGGCGAGTCGCCATCCGGTCGAAGCGTTGACGAGGTGTAGCCGGCCGGCGAGCTGTTCCAGGACCGAGCTGACCATCTCGCCCAGCGAGTCGTCGCGGCCGAGGGACGTCGCGGTCAGGCGGGCGACGCGCTCATCGGACAGGTCGACGAGCCGCTTGGGGAACATCGCCACGATGGTGCGCATGCGGTCGTCGAATACGAGCGTGTACGGCCGCGTCGTGTCGTACACGGCGACGTCGCCAGGGCTGAGTACGACGTCGCGGCCGTCCTGGCAGATGTAGCCGGTGCCCTCGAGCATGAGGCTGACCTTGTACGCGGGTTCGTTCGTGCTCGCTCCGATGAGATTGCGCGTCCGTTCCACGACGTGCGGGACCGACGCGATCTCCACGAGGTTGAAGTCCCGCAGGGTTGCCGCGCGGAGCGAGGCGTGGAAGTCGTGCGCGCGCTGGCTGGACACCCGCAGGGGTACGAACGACTGGTCGACGATGTCTCGGAAGTCTGAGAGCGACCCGATTCGCTGGAGCGGGGAGGCCGTGGCGAGCGAGGGCGCATAGGTCGAGGACATCTCTCACCTCCGGTCGGGCCCATCCACGACGATGTGGCCCAGGTTTTGGCGATCGTAGTCCCGAACGCCGCGGACCGGTACCCGCACCTGGCGGTTCACCCGCGCCCTGCACGGAACGACAACCGCTCTTCGCCCGGGTTCAATCCGTGCCCGTGCCGCGTCCGCTTGGCTTGCACCTGGCAGGGCGTGCATCCATTCCTGTCCCAGTACGAAGGAGTGCTGCAATGAATCGCATCTTCAGGGCGACAGCCGCCCTCGGCGTGGGAGCACTGGTCGTCGCGCTCTCCGCCTGCGTCCCGGAAAGTGATGACGGACCTGTCCAGGGCGCGCCCTCGGCTGACGCGGATGACCTCAGCTGCGGCCTCGGCACCGGCGAGGAGGCTGGTGGTGAGCCCATCAAGGTGGCCGCGGTCGCGACCGCGTCCGGTGGTGTCGACTTCTCGTCGTCTCCCGGCTCCGCGCAGGCCTACTTCGACTGTGTCAACGCCAACGGCGGCATCAACGGCCGGCCGATCGAGTACGAGGTCGGCGACGACGCCCTGGACCCGACACGTACCGCGCAGCTCGCAGCCGGCTACGCGTCCGACACGTCGATCGTCGCGATGGTCGGCGACGCAACTTTCGTCGGCTGCGATGTCGCCAACGTCGAGTACGAGAGGGCCGGCCTGTATTCGATCACCGGCGTCGGTGTGCCGCAGGCCTGCTTCGAGTCCTCGAACATCGCGCCGGTCAACGCCGGCCCGCGCACCTCGGCGCTGGCCACGATGCAGTACTTCGAGCGGCAGGGCCAGGCTGATCCGTTCTTCGCTATCGGTCTGAACACCCGCGGCAACGGCGACTGGGTGGCCGACGGCATCGAGAAGTACGCAGCGGAGGCCGGCATCGAATTGGCCGGCAACGTCCTGTCCGACCCGGCGGAGAGCAACTTTTTGCCGCTGGTCAGTCAGGTGACGCAGGCCGCACCGGCGAGCCTGGTCATCGTCGACCCCGCCCCCATCACTGCCTCCATCCTCGCCGCGGCTGAGCAGCAGGACGCGAAGGGTGACATCCAGTGGGCCTGCACCGCTTCCTGTTACGACGCCCAGTTCGGCGAGCAGATCGGCGACTACTGGGAGGGGTTCGTGGCCAACTCGGAGCTCGCGCTCGTGACCGCCGACGGCGAGGACGCCAACCAGTGGCGCGCGGTCATGGACGAGTACGGGGACGCCGACGCTCCGCGCGACACGTTCAGCCAGGCGGGATTCCTCGCCGCCAAGATCTTCGTGGACGCACTGCTGCCGCTCGACGCCGAGACCCTGGACCGCGAGACGGTGTCGCAGGCCCTCCTGGGTGTGACCGGCTACGAGTCCGACCTGCTCTGCGCGCCCTGGTACTACGGCGAGGCGGACGAGCACCATGCCAACCACGCCACGCGCATGGCGGTGATCGAGGACGGCGCCTTCGTCGAGCTCGAGGGCTGCCAGGACGTCGCGGACCCGGACATGGCCGACATCCTCGAACGGGAGCAGTCCGAGGGACTGCTCACCGAGTAGGACGGACGCCACGTGAACCTGCTTCCCTTCGTCGTCGCCGGGCTCGTGATCGGCTCGGTCTATGCCCTGTCCGGGGTCGGGGTGCTCGTGCTGTATCGCACGACAGGCGTCCTGAACTTCGCCCACGGCGCGGTCGGCGGCATGGCCGCACTGCTGGTGTGGCAGACGGTCGAGCTGCGGATGCAGCCCTCGGTCGCGATCGCCCTGGGCATCGCCGCCGGCGCTGCGGTCGCCCTCCTCTTCGGTCTGGTCGCCGGGCCCTACCTGGCCCGGGTGGACCAGCTCCGCAAGGCGGTCGCGACGCTCGGGCTCGCCCTCGCCCTGCTGGGCGCGATGCTGTTCGTCTGGAACGACAAGGCCCGCACGATCAGGCTCGAGACGAGCCGTATCTCCTTCGACGTCTTCGGGGCCCGGGTCAACGTCACCCAGCTCGTCTGTCTCGGGCTCGCGCTGCTTGTCGTCGTCGGTACGCTGCTCGCGCTGCGCTACACGTCGATGGGGACGTCGATGCGGGCGCTCGCCAGTGACCGCGAGCTCGCCGCCGTCGTCGGCACGAACGTGCGGCTCGTCGAGAACACCGCCTGGGCGGTCTCGGGCGCGATCGCCGGTGTCTCCGGCATCCTGCTGGCCGACCAGACGCGGCTGGAGCCCGCCTTCCTCACGTTCCTGATCATCCCGGAGCTCGCCGCCGTGGTCATCGGTCGATTCGTCTCGTTCTGGCTCACCCTGCTCGGCGGTCTCGCGGTCGGTGTCGCCCAGTCGCTCGTCTCAGCCTGGCCGACGGTCAGCGCCTTCAGCACAGCGGTGCCGTTCGTGGTCGCGACGGCCGTCATCCTCTTCGCGAGCCGGCGACGGGTCGTCACGGTCGGAGTGGTGCGCGCATGAACGCCTTCCTCGCCCGGGCAGACGTTCGCGGCGCACTCGTCGGCCTCGCCGTCGGTCTCGTGGTCGCGCTCGGCCTGCCGTTCCTTCCAGGCATCGGCGCGGGGCTGGCGCTCCGCACCCTCACGGTGTGCACGATCTACATGCTCGCCGCCGCCGGTGTCGCCGTGCTGTACGGCCGGCTGGGGCTGGTGTCGATCATGCAGATCGGCCTGGTCGCCGTCGGCGGCTGGGTCGCGCTGCGGATCTATCACGCCACCCACCTGCCGTTCGAGGCGGTCATGATCGTCGCGGCACTGGTCACCGCCGTCGTCGGCGTACTCGTGGGCCTGCCGGCCCTGCGCCTGTCGGGCCTCAGCCTCGCGATCGTCACGCTCATGGTCGCCGGCGCCCTCGAGGTGCTCGTCACCTACGCCGGGTTTCCCAACGGAGGCGACGGATTCCTCGGCCGTGTGTCGGGCGGCACGCTCGCGGTGATCATGCCGCGGCCAGCTCTTGGACAGTCCGACGACGAGTTCTTCCGCTACGTCGGTGTGGTGGTGGTCGTCGTCCTGGCGCTGCTGCGCTGGCTGCTCGTGGTCCGGCCCGGCCGCACCTGGGCCGCGATCCGTCAGGGCGAGGCCGGCGCGGTCTCCCTGGGCATCAACACCGTCGCCCACCGCCTGCTCGCCCTTGCGGTGACGAGCGGTGCGACAGGTATCGCCGGTGCGCTGCTGGCAGCCAGCTCCGGAATCCTCGACCCCGCGTCGTTCAAGGCACAGCAGTCGGTCCTGCTCTTCGCCACGGTGCTCATCGGGGGGACGTTCTCGCTCCTGGGCGCGGTCATCGGCGGGCTGTTGTTCTACGGTCTGCCGCAGCTGCTCAACACGGTCGGCCTCGACGGGAACCTCGTCCTCGTAGTCCTCGGCCTCGGCCTGGTGCAGGCGGTCACTACGGCCCCGGCGGGCATCGCCGGTCAGCTGGGCGGGCTGTGGCGGCGGCTGCGTCCGCAGCGGGAGGTGCCCGCATGAGCCGGCTCACCCTGTCCGGGGTCACCGTCCGCTATGGCGGCGTCACCCCGCTGGACGACGTCTCGATGACGTTCGAGTCGGGCGTCTGCGGCGTCATCGGACCCAATGGCGCCGGCAAGACGACGGCATTCAACGTGCTGTCCGGTTTCGCTCTTCCGGTGGCCGGATCGGTCGACCTCGACGGCGACGACCTGCTCACCGTCCCGGCGCACCGCCGCGCCCGCTGGGGCCTGCGGCGCTCGTTCCAGCAGGAACAGGTCGTCCGCTCCCTCACGGCGCGCGAGAACGTGCTGCTCGCCGCCGAGCACAGCGGATCCCCCGTCAGCGACGTCGACCACGCGCTCGACTACGTGCAGCTCGCGCGGTCGCACAGGCTGGGCGCGGAGCTGACGATGTTCGAGCGCCGGCTGGTCGACATCGCCTCCTGCGTCGTGGGGACGCCTCGCCTCGTGCTGCTCGACGAGCCCGCAGCGGGGCTCGACCCGGCGGAGTCCGAGCGTCTGCTCGCGTTGATCACGCGTATCCCGCAGGAGGTGGGGGCGCTGGTGCTGCTCGTGGACCACGACATGGACCTGGTGCGGGCGGCCTGCGGCACCCTGGTCGTGCTCGACTTCGGCCGCCGGATCGCAGCCGGCCCGACGCTCCAGGTGCTGGGCTCCCCCGAGGTACGCAAGGCATACCTCGGCATCGATGAGGAGGTGCCGAAGTGACCGCTCTGGAGATCAGCGACCTGCGCGTCCACCGTGGCGGGGTGGAGGTGGTGCACGGCATCGATCTGACCGTGCATGCCGGTGAGGTCACGGCACTGCTCGGTGCCAACGGTGCGGGCAAGTCGTCCATCGTGCTGGCGGTCGCCGGGATCCTGCGCGACGCCAGCGGCTCGATCACGACCGGCGGCACGACCATCCGTGGTCTCGCACCGAACCAGGTGCGTCGCGCGGGTGTAGCGACCATGCAGGAGGGGCACCGGGTCTTCGGTGATATCTCGGTCGCCGACAACCTCACCATCGCCTCGCTCCTTCTGCCGCGCACCGAACGCGCGGCCGCGGTGAACTCGATGCTCGACCTGTTCCCCGAGATCCACGGCTTCACCGACCGGCCCGCGGACTCGCTGTCCGGAGGCCAGCAGCAGATGCTCGCGCTGGCCATCGCGCTGGCCGCTCGGCCGAAGGTCCTGGTGATCGACGAGATGTCGCTCGGGCTCGCGCCCGCGGTGGTCGCGCGCCTGGCACCCGCGCTGCGAGCAGTCACCGCGCAAGGCGTCGGGGTGCTGCTCATCGAGCAGTTCACCCGTGTCGCGCTCGAGCTCGCGACAAGCGTCACGGTGCTCGCCCAGGGCACCGTCACCCTGCGCGCGCGAGCCGACGACCTGCGGGACCACCCCGACAGGCTCACGGCGGCGTACCGACTCACCGAACGATGACCCCGCAGCTACCGAGCAACAACCAGGACGGCACGCCGGTCGCCGTCTGGAAGGAGAAGGAGACAGCCATGGCTGATTACGACGTCGTCGTCGTGGGAGCAGGGACCGCGGGGAGCGTGGTCGCCCGCCGTCTGGCGGACGCGGGTCGCAGGGTCGCGATCCTCGAGGCGGGCGGGTCCAACCGCGACGACATGATCCAGGACGTCGGCCGCCTCAACCAGCTGTGGCACACCGAGCGAGACTGGGGCTATCACACGGTGCCCCAGCCGCACGCCGCCGGGCGACGGATCCACCTGCCACGCGGGCGCGTGCTCGGCGGCTCCCACTCCCTGAACGCCGCGATCTGGGTACGGTGCGCGCCCGAGGACTATGACGGCTGGGCGGCTGACGGCTGCCCCGGCTGGTCCTGGTCGGATGTCGAGCCCGTGTACCGGCGCATCGAGCAGTGGCACGGTACCCCGGACGGGCGCCGGGGCACGGACGGGTTGCTGCCCGTCGCTCCCAACGAGCCGCTCCACCCGGTGCAGCAGGCGATCATCGACGCGGCCGTGCAGGCAGGTCTCCCCCACAACCTCGACTACAACGTGGACGAGCTCGACGGCGTCTCGGTCCAGCAGATCACCGTCGCCGCCGGCGACCGTGTCTCGACGTGGGACGCCTACGCACAGCCCGCCGTCGAGGAAGGCCGCCTCACCGTACTCACCGGCGTCGTCGTGCACCGGGTACGGATCGAGAACGGCCGCGCGACGGGAGTCGAGCTGGCAGACGGCCGACTGCTTACTGCCGACCAGGTCGTGCTCTCCGCGGGCGCCGAGGGCAGCGCCGAGACGCTGCTGCGCAGCGGGGTCGGCCCAGCAGAGCACCTCGCCGCCCTCGGTATCGACGTCGTCGCCGACCTGCCGGTCGGCGAGAACCTGCACGACCACTACCTGGTTCCGGTCATCTTCTCCACCCAGCGTGCGGTGGATCCGCCGTCCCCGCACCGCAGCGTGACGCAGACGCACTGGTTCTGGCGTTCCGACCCCTCGCTCGCTGTGCCGGACACCCAGCCGATCAACTTCGCCGTACCGATGCTGGAGCCGGACATGGACCCGATCCCATGGGGCTTCTCGCTCATGGCTGGCATCGTCACCACACGGTCGCGCGGCACTCTGCGCCTGGCGGGCGCCGACCCGGCCGACGGCATCCTCATCGACCCGCACGTCCTGGAGGACGAGCGCGACGTGACCTCTCTCCTCGCCTCCGTCAAGCAATGCCTCGAGGTCGGGGCGCAGGAGGCTCTCGCGTCGGACTGGAAGGCACGACCGCACTACCCGTCGGGCGACCTGAGCGACGAGGCACTCGTGGACTACGTCCGCCAGCGCGTGATCACCTATCACCACCAGGTCGGTACGTGTCGGATGGGCTCGGACGAGCGCGCCGTCGTCGACCCCACCTTGCGCGTGCGCGGGATCGCGGGGCTCATGGTGGCGGACGCATCCGTCATGCCCACGATCACCACGGGCAACACGAACGCGCCATCGGCGCTGATCGGCGAGAAGGCGGCGATGTTCCTGCTCGACGCCTAGTAGCCGGTGGTCTTTCACCGGTGATCTCTGTGGTGAACGTGTTCGGGGGTACTACCCGTGCCTCCCAGAAGCTCGGCCCGCGGCCTAGCGTGGCGTTGGCGGCGACAGGTCGCTGACCGTAGCGTCGCTGACGGGAACACGAGATCTGCAGGAGGAGCACAGCCATGACTACCTGGCTCATCACCGGAGCGTCGAGCGGCCTGGGGCACGCACTCGCGCGAGCTGTGCTCGAGAAGGGCGACAACGCGGTCGTGACGGCTCGCGATGCGAAGTCCGTCGCTGACCTCGCTGCCGCATACCCCGACACGGCACTCGCGGTCGCGCTCGACGTCGGTGACCACGCTCTGGTCGAGGCCACCATGGCGCAGGCCACGGAGAAATTCGGCGGGGTCGACGTCCTGGTCAACAACGCCGGACACGGATTCCGGGCAGCGGTGGAGGAAGCCGCGAACGACGAGACGGCCGAGCTGTTCGCCACGAACTTCTTCGGGCCCGTCAACCTGATCAAGTCCGTGCTGCCGCAGATGCGTGCCCGCCGCTCGGGCACGATCGTCAACGTCTCGTCCATCGGGGCGCCACGGTCCAACCCGGCGTCGGGCTATTACTCGGCCACCAAGGCCGCCCTGGAGGCGATGTCCGACGGGCTGAACCGAGAGGTCGGCCCGCTGGGCATCCGCGTCCTGGTGGTCGTGCCCGGCGCGTTCCGCACCGACTTCTCGGGACGTTCCCTGCTGCAGTCCCGCACCGTGATCGACGACTACGCCGACACCGCGGGCCGCCGCCGCAAGGAGAACGACCGGACGCACGGCACCCAGCAGGGCGACCCCGCCCGCGCGGCCCGCGCGATCATCACCGCGGTCGAGGCCGAACACCCGCCGTTCCGCCTCCTGCTCGGTTCGGACGCCCTCGTGGTCGTGCGCGAGGAGCTGCGCGGCCGTCTGGACGAAATCGACGCCTGGGAACACCTCAGCGCGACGACGGACTTCTCCGACTGAAGCAGGACCGATCAGAACTTGGAAAGCAGACAATCATGACGACATGGATGATCACAGGATCCTCCGGCGGCCTGGGGCGGGCGCTGGCCGAGCATGTGCTCGCCGCTGGGCATCAGGTTGTGGCCACCGCGCGCGACACCGCGGCCGTGAGCGATCTGACCACCGCGTACCCACGGACCTGTCTCGCTGTCCGCCTGGACGTCACCGACCAGGAGTCGATCTCGAGCGCCGTAGCGGAGGCTGAGGACCGGTTCGGCAGCATCGATGTCCTGGTCAACAATGCGGGCTACGGGTACACGGCAGCGGTCGAGGAAGGCGAGGACGACGCGGTGGCGCGGTTGTTCGCCACCAATTTCTTCGGTCCCGTCGCCCTGATCAAGGCGGCCTTGCCGGGCATGCGCCGTCGAGGTACGGGACTCATCATCAACGTCTCGTCCGTGGGCGCCCGCATAACCCTCCCGGGCGGCGGGTACTACTCGGCGGTCAAGGCCGCCCTGGAAGGGCTGTCCGGGTCGCTGGACAAGGAGGTCGAGCAGTTCGGGCTGCGAGTGATGGTCGTCGAGCCTGGATCGTTCCGCACCGACTTCCGTGGCCGTTCAGCCGACCGGTCGTCCACCACGATCGACGCCTACGACCAAGTCCTCGGCCGTACCGACGGCCAAGCGCTCGGACCGCAGCGCGGTGAGCCGGCCAAAGCCGCCGCGGCGATCCTCACCGCAGCCCAATCCGCCAAGCCGCCGCGGCTGCTCCTACTGGGCACGGACGCGCTCAGTGGCTTCCGTGCCGCAGCGGCCGAACAGGCGCTCGATGTCGAGCGGTTCGAGCCGCTGACCCGCAGTACCGACGCCGATTCCTGAGCGCGACCGCCGGGTTTCTACGCAAATCGGTGCGTGATGACTACCTGACCTGATGACCAGGCGCACCGTCCGGTCACGAGCACGTAGGACGAAGGAGAACCATGGAGATCGATCAGCGCACGCCCACCACCAAGAACCCGCCGGAGCAATTCACCGGCGATGTCTGGCTGGACCCGGTGGCCAATCCACGCGTACAGGGTCAGCGCATGGTCGTGGCCAAGGTCAGGTTCGCTCCAGGTGCCCGCACAGCCTGGCACTCCCACGCCCTGGGCCAGACCCTGCACATCACGCAAGGGGTCGCGTGGGTCGGGACCCGGGACAACAAGGTCGAGGTCACAGCAGGCCAGACCCTGTACTGCCCGCCCGGGGAAGAGCATTGGCACGGCGCGGCTCCGGACTCGTTCATGGAGCACCTCGCCATGCTCGACATGGCCGACGAGCCCGCGACCACGACCACCTGGCTCGAGCACGTCACCGACCAGGAGTACCAGCGCTGACGGCGTCGAGGAGGTCCCGGCGGCAGGACGCCCGGCACCTGTTCGTTTGGTCGCGTGGCACCTTCCGAAGCGTGGTCTCGTGCGCTCCTGGCCCGGTGACGGCGCCGACCGGTCCCAGCCCGATCCGGTCGTACCTCGCGTGGCAGGTCGCGTCCATCTCGTCCGACGTCTCGAGTTCGGCTGTCGAACCGCACGTCCTCCTCGACGCCGACCGAGCTGAACCCGACCGACACCAGCGGCCTTGGCCTCGCTCCGGGCGGGGAGACCCGGACGTTCCGGGTAACGCCAGTGCCTCCCTCACGGGGTTGGGGCGACTTACCGTGGAGGCATGGGACACATCGACCACCGCGCCGAGGTCCGCGAGTTCCTCAGCTCGCGGCGGGCGCGCATCACACCGGAAGAAGCGGGCCTGCCCGCCTATGGCAGCAACCGACGGGTCAAGGGCCTGCGCCGCGAAGAGGTCGCGATGTTGGCCGGTGTCTCGGTCGACTACTACGTGCGGATGGAGCGCGGAAACCTTGCCGGGGCTTCGGACGGCGTGCTGGACGCGCTGGTCAACGCGCTGCGCCTGGACGAGGCGGAACGCGAGCACCTCTTCACGCTGGCGCGCACGGCGACGCCTGGCGGTAGCCGCCGGCAGCGGCGTGCGCCGAACACCGTGCGGCCGGCTGTGCAGCAGGTGCTCGACGCGATCAGCGACGCGCCCGCCTGGGTCCGGAACGGCCGCCACGACATCGTCGCGATGAACCGCCTGGGCCGGGCCCTGTACGCGCCGGTCCTGGCCGACCCGCGCCGCCCGGCGAACACCACCCGCTTCGTCTACCTGGACCCGGCCGCCCAGGAGTTCTTCGTGGACTGGGAGACCGTCGCCAGGGACGCGGCGTCCTACCTGCGTCTGGAGGCCGGGCGTGCGCCGCACGACCAGGATCTGATCGCGCTGGTCGGCGAGCTCTCGACGAGGAGCGAGCTGTTCCGTCAGCGGTGGGCCTCGCACGACGTGCGCCTGCACCGCAGTGGACACAAGCGTCTCCAGCACCCGGTGGTCGGCCGGCTCGATCTGGACTTCGAGTCGATGGAACTGCCGTCCGCGGCCGGGCTAGTCCTGAACGTCTACACGGCGGCCGCGGGTTCTCCCGCCGCGGATGGGCTGGCACTGCTCGCCTCATGGGCTGCTACGCAGGACGAGGCGGAGCTCACCGAGCAGCCCGGCGCCGCGACGGAAGAGATCCAGGGCTGAATGACGGCGACGGGGTGTGGCACCAGCGGTCGCGCAGGGGCGATCGTCTCGCCGGCCAGTTCCTCGTGCACGTACGGGCCGTAGAACTCGGCGGCCTCGATACAGGTGGCGCCCTGCCGCCGGACCGGGTTCCCGCCTGGGCGTCGATCCAGCGCCGCACGCTCCGCTCGGAAGAGAACAGCTGCTTGTGTCGCTCTCCGCCGAGGTTCCTTTGACAGTGTCGAGAGGGTGATCAGATAGCCGCGTCCGTCCGACGTCCAGGCCGCAAGTGCAGTCACCGCGGCGCCCCTCGAGACGGTCGAGCACGCTGCCCGCCGGCGGAGCCCGACCGCCTACGCAGTGAGACCACCCTGGTCGGATGGCTGCACGACGACCCGGGCCGCATGAGTAGCAATCTGAGGATTCACAGGCCCAATGACCGACTCGACGTGTTTGCCATCGCGTCCAACGGGCGGATGTAGTGCCGGACGAGCGTGGAGATCTCCTTGTGGCGGGTCTGAGCGGCGATCCTGTCCAGGGGGACACCGGCGAGGGCGGCAGCCGTGGCGTGCCCGGCACGTAATGAGTGCCCCGAGACCCGTTCGCTCTCGATCCCCGCAGCCGCGGCCCGAGTGCGGATGATGCACCTGACGGTGTGGCCGCTGATAGGTTCGACAGTCGCGCGGCCGTTCGAGCGAACCCTGGTGAACACGTTCCCCGGCCTGGTTCCGCGCACGGCGATCCAGTAGCGCAGTGCTGCCACCGGATCGGTCCCGGCGTGCGCACCGACAGCGACCGCGACCACCTGCCCCTCCGCATCGGGGTCACCCTTGGACCGCCGGATGTTCAGCAGTACGCCGTCTCGTACGAACAAGACGTCGTCGAGCGCCAGTTCCGCCAGTTCGGACCGACGCAGGGCTGAAGCGAAGCCAAGCAAGAGCAGAGCGCGGTCCCGTGCCCCCGCCGCGGTGCGCTCGTCGATCTGATCGACCATGGACCGGATGTCCTCGGTGATCAAGGCACGCGCCTGCCGACGGGGCGCGACGCCGAGGATGCGCCGCAGGCCTCGTCGCACCCTCGCGACAGTCGGGTCTGCGATCGGGTCCGGGGCGCCGGCCCGCTGGTGCTCGTACCTGATCGCAGCACAGCACGCCGTGATCGTGGCGTTGGCGAGACCACGGTCTGCCCGCTCGGCCAGGTAGGCACACACCGTCGCCGGGTCGGCAGGCAACGCCGCGAGCCCACGGTCCGCACACCATCGGGCGAAGAGGCGCCACGCCGAGGCGTACGAGGCCAGGGTCGATGGTGCGCGCTCGGCGGAGATCGCTGCCGCCACACGGGCGGCATCCACGGCCGTCAGGCCGGAGAAGTCGCGGCCGCCGTGGATCGGGTCGGGTTCGAGAAGAGTCGTCATGCCCGAACTACTACGGGGCGGCCACGGCACCCGCACGCTACTTACGGAAAGTTGCGATCGTGAACGCGTCAGTGTGGAGCGTTCGGCAAGGAGGCCATCCGAAAGCGTGTGGGTGGGCGTCAGTAGCCTGTGGGTGCAGCCCTCAGAGCACTTGGCGCACCTCAGGCACAGGAGACCCAACCCTAGATGAACGAAGACAACCAAGCGGCGAAGCAGCCCAAGCTTCTTCCGCTCACGCCCGAATACGAGTCTGACAACCACAAGGTCTACCTGGACGCGGTGGAGGCCGCCCTCACCGACAAGGACAAGGACGGCATCCTGAACATCGCTCTCACTGGCAGCTACGGCACCGGCAAGAGCAGCGTGCTGCAGCAGGTCGCGAAGACTCACCAGAAGAAGGTCATCCAGGTCTCGCTGTCGACGCTCGGCATCGACGACTCTGACAGTGACGACTCGGGGCCAAAGTCGAAGACGAACCAGATCCAAAAGGAGATCGTCAAGCAGTTCCTCTACAGCGAGGACCCGGCGATGGCTCCTGGGTCGCGCTTCCGCCGCATCGGCCGGCTCAAGTTCCGGCGCGAACTGGTCACGGCTTTGCTGGTAGGGCCCGTCGTAGCTCTGGTGTTCCTTCTGACCGGATGGAGCGACAAGCTGGCCGAGCTAGCGAAGCCCTATCTGTCGCCAGCCGTCCAAGTCCATCTACCGCTCATCACGTTCGGCGCAGTCTGGCTCGTCGCCAGCGGGTTCACGCTGGCCATCCGCTACCTGACGCACCATCGGCTGCGGGTCGAGAAGGTCACGGCAGGCCCGGCGACCATCTCGCTGACGGAAGACTCGACGTCCTACTTCGACCGCTACCTCGACGAGATCGTCTACTTCTTCGACGTCACCAAGTACGACGTCGTGATCTTCGAGGACATCGACCGCTTCGACGATCCCCACATCTTCGAGACGCTCCGGGCGCTCAACACCCTGCTCAACGGCGCCAAGCAGCTCGACAGCCGGAGCATCCGCTTCATCTACGCGATCAAGGACAGCATTTTCGACGAACTCGGCATTCGGGCAGCGCGCGAAGCGGGTGCGGACCTTCCTGAGACGGTGCCCGCTTCGGCTGCCGTCAAGCAGCCGGACGATGACGACGCCAAGCTTGCTCGGGCAAACCGGACCAAGTTCTTCGACCTCGTCATCCCAGTCGTCCCGTTCATCACGCACCAGAGTGCCCGCGACCTCATGGTTCGAGTGCTGAGGGATATTGAGCACGAGGTATCAAGTGACCTCATCGACCTCGCCGCCCGCTACCAGGCAGACATGCGGTTCATCAAGAACGTGCGGAACGAGTTCGTCATCTTCCGCCAGAAGGTGCTGCCGACGACCGAAGAGAGCCTCGAACTCACTGAGGACTCGCTCTTCGCGATGATGCTGTACAAGGGCACCCATCTGTCCGACTTTGAAGCGATCCGGCTGGGCACGAGCAACCTCGACCGCTTATACAAGGCGAGCCGTGACCTCGTTACCGAGAACATCGCAAACCTGGACATCGAGGCTCGCAAACTTCGGAGTCGCCTCGCGAAACTCGACAGCGTTGGGTCTCGGAGCGACGAACTCGGTGCCGCCCTCGAGCAGTACATCGAGCGAAGTGCGAGACAGATCAAGACGCAGACCCGCCATGGCAGTTCGATCTCGTTCGCTGGTCAGTCGCTTACTCCGGAAGACCTACGCACCACCGAATTCTGGGCACGCTTCGTCGCAGAGGAAGGTCCGATCACCGTCAAGGTTCCAGGCTTCCAGCCTTCGGGATGGGGCAACATGTTCACCGTCGAGGTCGAAATCACCAGGGCGGACGCTGCTCAGGCGCTCGGGGATCCGCTGACCCTCGAGGAGTGGATGGCAGCGGACCGGGCTGAGCTGCCACAGCGGCTCACCGACATTCAGGCCGAACGCGAGTTCATTCTGCAGGCCGACATCGCCGACCTCATCGCCCGACCAGACCTCAAGGTCACGCAGGACGGTGAGGGGGTCTCACTTGCGATCCTGGCAGACCGATATCTGGGCAAGAATCTGGCCCAACAGCTCGTCGCTTCTGGATACATCAACCGGGACTTCACGCTCTACAGCTCGACGTACTACAGCCTCCGGGTAAGCACGCGTGCCCGGAACTTCCTGATGCACAACGTCGACCCCAACGTCGCCGATTTCCACTTCGCTCTCGATCCCGACGACGTCGACGCTGTGCTGCGCGAGCGTGGAGAGGCGGTTCTCCACGAGCACGGGAGCTACAACATCGCGGTCCTCGACCGCCTACTCGGCACCGACGACAACCGCTCCGACCTGCTGATCGGTGCGCTTATCCGCCCAGGCGAGCCGGGGCGCGACTTCGTCCAGGCATATCTCACTGGCGGCAGCCACCAGGACACGCTGATCCATCGGGCAACCCCGCGTTGGCCTGAGATCTTCCAGTTCCTCGTCAGTGACGCTGAGGTCGACGAGGCCGTCAGGTCCCAGCTGCTGGGCGCCGCGCTGACCCATACGAACCCTGACGTGGAGTACGTGGTCGACACCGACGTCAAGGCGTACTTTGAAGAGCACTACAGCTCGCTCGCCCCGGTTGTCGACGAGCAGACCGACAAGCAGACGGCCGAACGCATCACCGGGCTCCTGACGTCCATGGATGCCCGTCTAGCCACGCTTGAGCCGCTTCGGGGCGAGGTGCTGAGGGCAGTCGTAGCCACGGACCGCTATGTCATCACGCACGGCAACCTGGTAATGGCCCTGGGCGACAAGACATCGCTCGCCCTGGACGCGATCAAGCAGCGGAACGAGACCGTCTACTCCTACGTGCTCGCTAACCACGCCGCCTACCTGGAGGCACTCAACGACGACGAGCCCACCGTCCAGGCGAACGAGATGTTCGTCGAAGTAATTGAGGACGTCGTCGACCGGGCGGAGGACTTCCTGCCCGCAGTCGTCGACGGTGCCGCCGACACCTGCATGGTCAGCGACCTAGATGTGACCACCGCGGCCTGGCCGGTTCTGGCACTGAACGGGCGCTTCCTGGCAACATTCGCCAATTTGACCGCCTATATCGATGAGGTCGGAAGCCTGGACGAGAATCTGGCAGCTCTGCTGACGAAGTCTCGGGTGATCCAAGCTGTTTCGGATTCAGACGAGACCGCCAAGCAAGCACTCGCCTCGCGCGTGCTCGCCGCGGTGTCCGAACTACCGTCGCCCGAGCTCCGCGCCGGCCTGGTCGCGAGCCTTGACCTCGACGACTACCTCCCGGCCACCAGTGTCACACCCGAGAAGGGCAATCTGGTTGGCTTGCTAGTCAAGAACGAGGTCATCGCGGACGACGCTGAGTCGTTTGACCTGGCGCTTAGTCAGGACTGGGCGACGCGCGAATATGCGATCTCGCAGTCGACCAAGTTCGCCGTCTTCATGACTCCGACCGAGGTACCCGTTCACGACTTGGCCAACCTGCTGCGGAGCGCCAGCATCCCTAAACCGGTCAAGCGGGCTGTGACCGAAAGGATTGGCGAGTTCACGGTCGACGCAGACCGCGACACGCTCAAGGCGGTAGCGGATTACGCGCTCGCCAACGGCCTCCCGCTCCCGTATGAGGAGGTCGTCCTACAGGCGGATGCCGGCGTTCCTGCGCAGTTCGTCGTGCGCTTGCTCGAGCCTCACCTACCGTCGCTTGACCCCGAGCAGCTCGCTCGGATCCTTACAAACATGGGCGATGAATACCCCTCGGTCGCGCAACGCAATGGCAAGCACCCCAAACTTCCCAACACCCCGGCTGACCTAGCGCTCGCGAAACGACTGGAGGCGCTCGAGATCGCGAGTTCATCTTCGGTCAAGGGTGACGAGATAACGATCAACATGAAGAAGCCGACGGACGAATAGCCAACCAGGCGTCAGGTGCCGTCGAACTCCAAGCCGCAAAAGTCGCACACCGGTCGCAGGAACCGTCAGGCAGCAGTTTGGGCAGGCGGGCCAAGTGACCGGTGGCTGCGGCGCCTTGCGGGCCCGACTGGCGGAAGTCTCTTGCCGGGTCAACGGCGTACCTCCGGTAGCACAGCAGCCGGTACTCCACGGCATGGAGCTCAATCAGACTGAACAGAAGTCCCAGTTATCGCCCTACGGCCCTTCGATGCCTACGAATCCGCGGATCCAGCGGAAGCCCATCGGGCGCCGTGCCATCTACGTGCCACTCTCGCTGAAGTCCGGACCGTTCCTTCCTGGGCCCGGATAGATCGAAATCATGATATGCCTGCCCGCCGCCCTCGGCGCAGTGGAACCACAGCGCTCGGCTCGCGCAATGCCCGTGGTCGCCCGATGAGGTCACATGGCCGGCCCGAGGGCGGGGCACAGCTCGGTATGGTCACGGAACACGGGGCCGTGCTCGGCGAGATACTCCACCGCCCACTCATCGACGTCGACGCGCGCAATGATCATGCCCGGGCCCCACCGCCCCGGCCGCCAGCGCGCCGCGAACAACGCGGTGCCCGCCGGGTACGGATCCTCGCTCTGCAGGAAGCCGTCCACGATCTCATCCAGGGTGCGAGGACCGTCAGGCCCATCGTCGAACCACGGTTGTACGGCCTCAATCGATGCCCACGCCTGGGCGAGCCCGCCGACGTAGTCGACGCCGGCACTCTCGGAGACCGGTGGCCGGGGCGTGAGCGTCATAGCGCAACGATTCCACCACCCTCGCCCGCTCGCTTTCCTATCTGCGGACGATGAACGGTAGGCGGTCTGCGCTATCTCCCCCGCCCGCGTCAGTTGTCACCTATCCGTGCAGCGGTCCCGGTGCCGCGGTGGCACATAGATCAGCACGACCGCCCTTTGCTCTGCCGAGCATGGATCAGTTCGGTGGCGCAGGTCGGACACCTCTGGGATGACAATGCCCGCCTGCGCCGAGGACGGGACCACCACAGCCATCGTCCTCGCGCTGCCCAGAGAGGTCGACCGTCATGGTCAAAGCGCATCAGAACGATCCTCTGTCCGCGATCCTGCAGGAGTCCATCGACCTCATCGGCACCACGCTCGAACAGATCGAGTGGGCCGAGAGCGAGATCGACGCCGCCATCACCCGGCACCCGGCCCAAGGCGATCTCCTGTACCACGGGTCCACACTCCTCAGGCCCACGCATCGGTTGATGGCCACGGAATTCGTGAGCCGCTCGCACTACCGAGAGCTCCTCGACCGGCTAGCGACCGGGAAGGACACCCGCCCCGGCACAGCCGCCGAGATATGTTGCGCGTGCGCGGAAGCCAGCCTGGTCGCTCCCTTGAACTCGACCGCTGCCGGCCTCTACTTCCGGATGTGGGAAACCGCGTTTCCCGACATGCCACCGATCACCGACCGCACCCAACACCACGAAGCACTCGACAGCTCCTCGATCGACGCTCTTGAAGCCACCAGCCGGCGCACCCTGGCACGCAAGGACCGCGTCGTCGGTGACATCTCCTGGACCGGCATGCACCACGGAACAGCTGTGCCTTGCACATTCGCCACCGCGGGAGCCGATGCTGCTGGGCCTGCAAGTCCCACACATCAGCATCTACCGGCAAGACAGCTGGCAGCCGCCCCGGCGTCGGACGCTGCGCCTGCGTTCGACGAGCGAACCAGTGCTCCGAACATCGAAGGCCCGAACCTGTGAGTTCCTTCGCCCGGAGACGCCCTATGCGGCCGCGAGTCCTGATCTACCTCCACCAAGCGCTCTCGTCCCCGATCACAGCGCCATCGCCCGTTCCCTGACGTCGCAACGCCGACGGATTCGTTTCACAGCGCGTCCGGTAGTGCGGTCGCCCTGCCTGCTACTTCACCGACACGCCTCGTCGGGCCGGAGGCTTTCCACCTCGGCCGCGCCTGACGCAGCTGCGGCTCAGACCGTCGGTCCTAGCACCCTCACCTGCGAACACGGGGCGAGGAACCAATCCACCGCCTGATCAGCAATCACCCAGATGCCGGGGGTCGACGACACTGTGGTTGCCTCCCTGAAGGCTGTCGGCAGGCCCCTCGACTTGTGGCCGCCGTCGGATGTCACCTGCCATTGCCAGCCGGACAAGCTTCGCGCGCAATAGCCGCCGGACGGGCAAGGCCATCTGGAATCGCATTTCGTTCGCCATCCGGCTGCGCCCCGCTGGGTGAACCTTGTCGACTGACGGCAGCCCGCACACGTGCCTCGGCGCGCCCACCGCTCTGGGTTGAGAAGATGAACCTCGTGGACATCGAGACGCTGGCCGTAAACAAGATCAGTGACATGGTCGCGTACTGTCCACGCCTACGGCCGTTCATCGACAAGAACGACAAAACGCCTCTCACCGACGGCCACATCGCTGCCTACAGCTCCCCAGGCGGGAAGAACCAAGACTGGCTGGGTCGAGCCTCTGTACAAGTGAAGGGGCGCACGGCACCGCAGAATCAGCGCCGCCCCAAAGCGACATACCGGATCGATCGCACGGACCTAATCAGCTACCAACGCGACGGCGGCGTAATCTACTTCGTTGTTTCCATCGATGCGAAGACAGGAAAGCGCACCCCGCAATACGCGCTGCTTTCCCCGTTCAAGATCGCTCACCTCATCAAGCAAGCGCCGGAGAAGCAGGCATCAATTAGTGTTCCGCTGAAGAGATTTCCCGACACTCCAGAAGACATCGAGGAGATCGTCATCCTCGCGATCAAGGCGAAGAATCAGTTAACTTCGCTCGTGTTCGATCCGGTTCTCTTCAAGGATGTGCAGAGCATCAAGGTATACACCACCGCGAAGCTCGACCTGAGCACACCTTTGACACTTACGCTGGACGAAACTGATTTCGCCCTGGAGGTAACCACTTCCCAAGGGTCATCGTTCCAGTTAAGCGGCGAGTTCGAAATCATCCCATCCGACTACATCGCGAATGAGGTGGACGCCACTGTTCGCGCTGGCGAATCGACTTACGATCGGGTTACAACTCGTCGAATCGACGCGAATACCGTGGAAGCCACTTTGGCCGGTGGATTAACTCTGCTTTTCAATAGAACACAGGAACGCCAGAAGTTCAACGTAAACATGACGCCGCAAGGCAACTACGCTGAACGCGTCAAGGCGCTTGAGTTTTTCATTGGGATCGCAGATCGCGGTGAACTAGAAGTTAACGGACGTGCGATCCCGTTAGGTGATATGGCGGATGCCGAGCAGTCCGGGCAGCCTGTCGATGAAATCCGGGAGCATCTGGAGACGCTGCGTAAGTTGGGAGAGCTGTTTGCGCATCTAGACGTGGAAGGCGCTCTCGTCGACCTTGATGAACTTGACGACGAACAGACGCGAACCCTGCTCACCGTGCACCGCGCTCTCGTACAGGGCGAGGAGCTCTATAACGCGAACGGCGAAACTGGCAGGAGCACCGTTCCACTCGGCAGTTGGGCATTGATGCTCCTGGTGCTGCCGGGAAGCGCTCCGGACCATTGGCGTTTCGTCGACCCTTTCAACCCCGAGACATCTAGGGCGTTCCGGATTCGCGCTGAATCTGACGCGCAAGATCCGACCGTGGCGACGGCCTATGACATCATCGGGAAAGAGCGGCTTCCGAAAATACTCAATCTGCGTCTTGGCAATGTTGACCGCGCATATAATGAAATTGCCGAGTCTGACCGCACCACGGGGCGCGCAAACCAGTTCGTACTCGACCTTATCCTGGCCGCGGACTCTTGCACCTCACGCAAAGATGAGTTTTTACAGGGGGCGCGCACGCTCAACGAGTGGATCATTCGTAACGAGGGCGAGCAAGAGATCCATCTCATCAACCGGTGGCAGATCGAATGGCGCGAGAGGGACCTTACGCCCAGCGAACTTGCTTCGATCCGTGAACTTAGACGTACCGTGATAAAGGCTCAGCCGGAGCGAGCGGACGAATTTGAACTGGCATGTGTCCTCCTACTTAAAGACAAGGATGAGGCTGAGCACCTGATCGGCCAAATGCCGGAGGACAAGCTTCGTGCGATGAAGGAGTGGCCTATCTGGCGGCTACACGGAGGGAATCCGTAGCCGAGGCGCTTCGCGCAGTTGCTCCTGACCGCGCTGCAACGACATACATCACCAGCCCGGGCAAGCCGCTGAGGGTTGAACACCCCTCCGTTCTGCTACTTGATGGACGCGGCAGCAATCGACAGCGGACAACTCGCCGCTGCACGGTCATAGCGGCACAAGCCGGCGCCCTGCCCACACGCGCCCGGGCAGCGTGCACTCTGTGAGGTGGAGTGACGCAGGTCAGGTCGGAAGGGCTACTCCATGGCGGGTGGCGTTGCCGCGACCGTCGCTTTTCGGACGCTGAAGCATGGGTCGTCGCGCAGGACTCCGAGGATCGTCGTCCGTACGTCGCGACGTCTCGCGGCTGCCGAGGCGCCGTTCGATGCCGCGGATACGATGTCCACGTCCTCGTTGGCCTGGTCTTGCGCCAGATGCAATGCCAGAGCGCGGCGCACGCGGACGTCGGGATCAGCTGCCAGCCGGTGTCCGACTGGTTCAGGTTCTGTGGTCTTGGACCACAGGAAGGCGCTGAACGACCTCAATGCCCAATGCTGGCCGCTGAGGAATCCGACATCGGGAGCCATCGTGTCGCCCAGGCGCTGAAGCGCTTGGGTCGCCCAGAGTTCCGAGACTGCTTCGTCGCCGATCAATCCCAAGACAGCTGTTCGGACTCGTTCCTTGTCGTGGCGTGTGCGGGCCAATGTGGCCGCAAGGTGGGCGGCTTCGCCTCGGGTGCCTCGGTTCCGAGGCATCCGAACGGCGCCTAGGGGGTGCCTGAAGTGAGCATTCAGTGCATCCTCAACAGACTCGGGCGGCGACAGCACTAGAGCGAGCGCGCGGTCAAGGAGCTCAAGTCGTTTCACCTTGTCAGCGGGCGGCCGAAGGTTCGATGCGGCGATCAGGTAGCTGGCACAGTCGGGAGCCGAGACGAAGGGGCTGGCGCCGCGTTCGAGGAGTTGTCCCAGCGCTGCCTGTTGGTCGCGCACAGGAAGGGTCCGTACAAGGACTGAATCAGATATGGAACTTGAGCCGGACCCAACGGTGACGACGCCCGGGGTATGTACGAGCTGTTCCTCGAGCCGGACGCGCGCTTCCTGAATCTGCTGAGCCGGGGCTTCCTCGGGGTTCTCTGAGTCGAGGAGTTCCCGGGCCCAGGCGTTGTTGGCATTCGCTAGTTCTATAAGGAGCGGGCGGGCCTGTGCCATGCGGTCGGTGACAGCTTCGTGGGCCTTTGCCCTGCGGGAGAGTTCGGATCTGCTCAAGAGCCGGACCAGGTGCCCAAGGGCGCGGTCGGCCAGCTCGGGGTGGGTGGCGAGGATGCCGGCGACGCCCTTCGCTTCGTCTTCGTCGTGGTATCGATGGCCGTCGACCGGCGTCTGAGCTTCGAAGTACGCCAGCATCCGGCTGGCGTGTTCGTCACTGAGGCGTTCTGAGATCCCCGCGAGGGCGGCGATGGCGCCGAGGTAGCGCGAACCTGTGAATGTCGGCAGGTCGACGAGAGTGCCCTTCGTGGCCGCTGCAAGTTCGGCCAGAGCGTGGCGGGCGACGACCGGGACCACATCGTCGGGGATCAGATCCGCTTGTGCTGTGATGAGGCGGTAGGCGGCGCCCGCTATCCACCAGGGCTTGGCGTCTAGGTGTGGCGTCACGTCGAGGAACTGGGTGGATTGGTCTGTCCCCAGCTGTTTGATGGTGTTGACCTCCCCGACGAGGACCAGGTGGTTCGCAGCCATCAGGTGTTCGCCGGATGCGCGGAGGATGTCGGCGAGTAGTCGCCGCGCTCGTCGTTCTCCTTCCCAGTCGCTCAGGGTGACCGCGTCTCGGAGGGCGCGTTGTGCGGCAATTGCGGCTGGCCGGAGTTTGTCGTCGGCCAACATGCCGTAGGCGTACTCAAGTGCGTCCTCGTCACGTGTCAAGACGGTCGGGTCAGGTCCATGTGCCGACAGAGCCGTCTGGACAGGGAGCAGATCGTTGGCGGTAAAGGGTCGCCAGCGGCCGCTGAAGGCACGGCGGCAGAAGATCCAGCGCGAGGCGTCAGTCCATCGTCGTGCCAGGCAGGCGTTGCCAGCTGCCTCGTCCCAGGAGGCGTCGGCTTCGGCGAACTTCTGATTGAGCGCAAGGTGTCGTGCGTACCGCGCTTGAACGAGCGCGGCCAAACCGTGTCTGAGTCTTAGCGTGCGGGCGTCGACGAGGACCGGGGCCCACTTGCCAGACGCTTCGGCGGCGAGGATACGAAGCCGGGTTCGCAGCGTGTCGTTCTGCGAGGCGACGGGAAGCTTGGCTGCGACGTTGCCTATTCGTGTGGCGCCCTTCTTCAGCCATGCGTAGTTGCCTGCCGCCAACGCCGTCTCGCCCGCGAGGGCCACCATTCGAGCACGATCGAGGACGTCTCCGATCAGGAGGTCCGTGAGGTTGGGGAGGACGCCTAGGGGGTTGGCGTACAAATACACGGCACGATCGGCGACTGCCTGGTGGTCTCGTGCCGCCTTCTGGTTGATCTGCGCCGCAAGTCTGCTGATGTCGCGGCTGGCGATGTCGGCCAGGGTCGTCTGTCCGTGGTCCAGGGCCAGCCACAGCTGGTCAAGGCGCCTTCTGGTTGCGTCGGTACCTCGCCCGACGGTAAGCAGGAGCGAGGAGCGCAGGGCTTCGTGCTGAGCGGCGTGGCCGGCGAATCCTCCGTCCGTTAGGGCGTCTTGTGCTTCTTCGACCAGCGCGAGTGCGGCCGCCGGGTCGAGCTCGGCCTGGGCTGTTGCCTGGGCGATCTTCTCTCCGGCTCCGGTGGTCTCTTCTGGTGTTCGAGCGATGGCCTCGCGCACAGCGACGACGTCGCGGTCCGGCACAACGCGAAGGCCGATGGTGAACGGGTCGCAGAAGATCTCGGCGATGTCTTTACCGAAGTACTCGATGACGATCTCAGGGGCACCCTTGAGCTTGTAGGAGAGCTCGCGCTTGTCCCACAGTTCGAACTCGACTGGCCTGAGTTCCTCCTGGAGCTTCTTGAAGCTGTCGAGTGACTGAGTGCGTCGGACTTCGCGGCTGACACCGAGGATGAAGCGGGATACATCGAAGGGACGCGCTGTCGTTCGGAAGGCTTCGACGGCGGCAGCGATCTTCGCCGGCCCAAACTGTTCGACGCGTTTACTCTGCAGCGCGACACCAGAGTTATCTGCGGCCACCGCGACGATGTCGAGCCCGCGCTGGGCCTGGCCCGGATCGCCGTAGATCTGAGCGTGCCGAAGGCCCTCGACGTCGCGAAGGATCCGCCACTGCAAGCTCTCGAAGTCGGGCCAGGGCAAGACCTCAAGGGGAAGCAATTCCATGTGGCCACCATGATGGGGCACGGCCGGGATGCTGGTGGGGCCGCGCTCGAGATCAGAATCAACTCCAACGGGCCGCCAAGTTCGCGTCAGTCCTGCCATCACCGGCTCCTCACTAGTTTCGTTCCGGACCCCACCGAGCATGGGTTCTTGCGCATCCTCCTCGTCACGCCGCCGACCCGCCGCGTTGGGTCGCCGCGGTCGACCTAGATGGCGACGGTCATCGCCTCGGCAGGCAGCCTCTTGCAAACAAAGTCGCCCACTTGGTCACGAATCAGGACCTCGTCACCAGGCAAGTCCTCGTACATCTCGGAGATCCAGTCTGCAGTGCCAGCTGCCTTGCAATGAGCTCCGTCGGATTCCGTCTGGATCAGATATGCAGTCTGACACTCACAAGCCATTGTGAACGCATTGAAGATTCCACGGAATGCCTCCTCAGCGAGACTGATCGGATAGTAGAGGAAGTGTTTTCCACACAATGCGGGTAGCTTGACATTGCCGTCCACAACGACGCTTCGCGACAATTCAGTCGCCCCCGTCCAAGGTCGTAGTTCCACATATTCAACGGTCGAGCGCAGCATCTCTCCAGCCGCGAAGCGCCGGAATGCCGCTTCGGTACATGGCTGCCCTGCCGGCCACGACACCGACACCCGAGACGGCCACAGCTGCGGCATCCCCAGATCCATCGCCACGTCGACCTCCAAGGCAGGCGTGGTGAACCGCAGCCCGTGCACGATGAGCTCGCCGAGCACGATCGTCATCGCATAGCCCTGTGGCAGGTCAGGCTCCGGCACCCCCGGAATACGAACCGTCAAGGGAGTCACGTCGACCGCCGCGAACCCCGCCGTCCCGTCGTACCGTCCGACCCAAAACCGGCTTGCCTCGAGGGGTTGCATCCGCTCCCTGCCGTCGTAGAAGGCCAGGTACTCGCTTTGCGGAAGTCCGTAACCTGCCTTCTGCTGTTCCTTGCTAAAGAGCAGCATCGCCGTGAGCGTGGTCTTCTGCGCCCACATCGCGATCAGAGCTTGATCCTCCGGCTCAATCGCCCCCGACTCTCCGAGGATCAGTGGAGTCAGGACCCGCTGAGCGGCAGTTTCGAGCTGGCTCATCCAGCCGTTGTTGCAGGCGGCACAGAACTTTTTCACAGTCTGCCGGTACGGAGGCTGCTCGCCCATGTCGCGGGGCAGCCCGTTCAGCGGACCCGCCTGGTGACGCACAGGGCTGAGGTCGAGACCGATCTTGCTCACCCACTGACCGAAGACGTGCTCACGGGTCAGCGGCTCGATCGAACCGCAGAAGGCGCAGGAGTCAGGCACCAGACGATTCTCCACCTGCTGCAGCCCGGGCCCCCTCGACCCGCGGGAGTCGCCCTTGGGGCCTACGTGGTGCTGTAGTGGGTAGGTGCCCCTCCCCTCGTACACGCCGCCAGCGTTACGCTCGTCCCGGACGCCGAGTCCGTTCGATCGTTCACAGTCGCAGCTGCTGCGGATCTTTGTCGACCAGCCGCTTGCAACGGGTCCAGTAGACGGCCAGGGCGCTTTCCAGGGGTACCCATTCTTAGATGGCGGGAGCACGGGATTCCCCGACGCGGCGGCATTGCTGCGTAGTTACTTCGGCCATGACGCGCTCGAGGTGAGGCTGGCAGCCGACGAGTTCGCGGAGCGCGATCTCGCGGACTACCCAGAGGCTGCTCGCGAAGTCACGGAGATGGCGACCAAGCACAGCATCGATGCGAACGAGGCCCGCGACGGGGTGTTGCTCTACCGCACCGGTAGTGACTGGAAGGCAGACCTCATTGTGACGAGCCGCGGATGGTTGTTGGCGGAACGGAGCCGTCCACACAGCCGCCTACTGGCAAGCGTGTTCTCGCCAGGGGAGGCACTGGCTATCGTTGGTCTCTACCTACGATGGCGCCAGCAGCCTGTCATCATCGGCGGTACGGCCACGGCGTGGCATCCGACGTCGATGAGGCGCAGCGCCGCCTACGCAGCGACACCCGCATTTGAGCGCTGGAATCGAGCCGGTCGCGCCTGGTACGACGCCGAGGGCGACCTCACCATGGAAACTCTCAACAAGACGCTTTTGACCCGCATCTCGCGGTCCTTTCAGTTCCGCGACAGTGTCTTCGCGCTGTCCACGACGATGGCCAACCATGAACCTGAGGAAATGCTGTGCGAGATGGACTCGCTCCTGTTCTCCCTAGTCGGCGCCTTCGACGTCGCTGCCCGCATCACCGACCGAGTGCTGCATCTCAACGGAGGGACACGAGCAGGCTGGCAGAACATTCAGACCGGTGGATGGCAAAGCAGGTTGGAACCCGTCGCCAAAGCCCTGTTCGACCAGACGAAGCGCGAAACCGAGGTGCAAAACACCTTCGAGGTTCTACGCGCCCTTCGTAACAGCGTCCACAACGAGGCCCTGGATCTCACCCGTGCCGACGGCAGCTTCTACATCACCATTGAGCCGAAGACACAAGACAAGCTTCGGGGCTTTCTGCGCAAGCGTCACCCCGGATGGAACACCGCCAATCTCGGAGTCAAGGTCCTGCCGTCCGGCGGCGTCACACAGGGTGCGTGGCTTCCTGGGGTCGGCCGGCATGGCGTCACTGTCCGCCGGGCGGGTGCGTCGCTACCCACCGATCCGCTCGATGGGACGCTCGTCCTCGACGCGCGAAGCGTCGTCAACAAGATCTTCCCGGCCAGCCTCATCGCCCTCAACACGATCATGAAGCATCTGCCACTTGCGAACCTGCCCGGTCACAGCGCGAACGTCGAGAACCCAACCGAGGCCAACCTGCCTTGGCAGTTCAGCGGCACCACCGCCCACCGGCTCCGCATGCTGTACGGCGTCACCGAACTCGAATAGCTACCTTGCGCTCGGGGCAAGGTTCACACGGCGTGGTCTTCGGCGATGGATGGTTAGGCTGCTGTCCGACGACAAATGGGATGTCTGGCTCGACCCGGAGCCGACCGACCCTGATCAGATCGATGCGCTGATCGCGTCGACCCCGACGCCACACCTAACTCGCGTGAAGGTCGACATGGCCGTGGGAAAGTACGCGACGACAGCCCCGACCTGGTTCGGCCGGTCGGCTGAGCCCTACCGCTCACCGGCTAACCCGCGGCACGATTTACGCGGCAGGAGAGCCTGTGACATTGGGCGGCCGGATGCTGCTGACCTCGGTGTCGGGGCGGGGACGCAGGAACCGCAGGAGGTGGCGGAAGCTGTGTCCGTCCCACCCCACGTCGGCTCTGACCTCGACCACGATCGGGTCGACCAGGGTCAGGTTGATGACGTCGTTCCGTGTGGTCGTGAAACGTGCCAGCGCCGTCCGAGACACATGAACGGGCCAGGGGTGCTTTCCTGCTGGTGGGACGAGCCATGGCGTCAGGGCGCGGCGAGCCGACGGTGACAGGAGAGTTGTCCGTCCGACGATCCGCAGCTCGCCGTCGATCATCAGACCCGCGATGACTTCCTGCGGGGCTGATCTTGTGCCGATCACCGCGCCGCAGATGACGTCGACGGTCTCGCGGTGCTTGACCTTCAACCAACCCCGTTGGCCCGCTGGGTAGGACTGGCCTCCGCCCTTGATCACGAGGCCCTCGATGCCGACGGCTGAGTAGGTCTCGAACCACTCGGTTGCGACGTCACGATCATTCGTGACCGGTGAGAGATTCAGCGGCGGGCGCCAGGCGGCGGCGAGCCGTTCCAGGATGCGCCGGCGCTCGTCGAACGGCAGACGGCGCACATCCCGACCGGTGCTGGCCAGGACGTCGAACGCGGCGTACGAGGCCGGGTGACTGGCCGCATGCGCGGCGGCGCTGCGAGGACCCCGTCCCATACGCATCTGGAGAGCGCCGAAGTCGAGACGGCCGGAGGACCAGATCACCACCTCACCGTCGAGCACGGTCCCGGGCGCGAGCTGGTCTACGCATGCTGCCGTGATCTCGGGGAACGTCGTCGACAAGTCGGTGCCGCGGCGCGACCACAGGCTGGTACTGCCCTGATCACTCGTGACGATCAGGCGAAAGCCGTCCCATTTGGGCTCGAACCTGCACCCGCCAGGCAGCGCGCCTACACGCGGAATCTGCTCGACAGCGCGAGCCAGGGCCACCGGGACCGGGCCAGTGAGCCCGGTAGGCAAGGTTGCCGCCATAGGTCAACAGTCACCCCGTAGCCATGACTCCGCGCGCTGGCCGCTGACCTGCATCATTGCTACCCGGCGCCATTCCGGACATACACTCGAACGCATGTACTATCATCGTGCGGTCTGGGAGGCGTAATGCTCGCCCTGTCACCACGCCCCGCCAGCGCCGCCACCCTCAGCCCCACCAGCACCAACGCGCTGCGGATCGCTCCCGTCTCCGTCGCCGCAGGGTTCCCCTCCCCCGCGCAGGACTACTACGACGGCGCGATCGACCTGACCGAGATGCTCGTGCACGACCACGCGGCCACGTTCATCGTGCGCGCCTCTGGCGACTCGATGATCGAGGCCGGTATCAGCGACGGCGACGAGCTCCTCGTCGACCGGTCCAAGACACCACGCCACGATGACGTCGTCGTCGCCGTCCTGGACGGCGAGCTGACCGTCAAGCGCCTCGAGCTTGGCCCGCACGGCGTCGTGCTGCGGGCCGACAACGCGAACCACCCCGACATCACCGTGCCCGAGCTATCCGACCTGCAGATCTGGGGCGTGGTCACCTACTGCATCCACCACCTGCGAGGCCACCGGTGATCGCGCACGTCGACGTCAACTCCGCCTACCTCCTTCGAGCGGGTCTTCAACCCCGCCCTACAGAGCGTGCCGCTGGTCGTGCTGTCCAACAACGACGGCATGGTCGTCGCGGCCTCCCGTGAGGCGAAGGCGCTCGGTCTCGACCTGGGCAAGGCCTGGTTCGAGCTACGCCCGACGGCCGCCCGGTCCGGCGTCGTGGCGGTGTCGAGCAATTACGAGCTCTACGGCGACATGTCCCGCCGCGTGATGGAGGTCCTCGAGCGCTTCACCCACGACCTGGACGTCTACTCGATCGACGAGGCCTTCCTCACCGTCGACCGGCGCACTGCCGCGGACCCGGAGGCGATGACCCGGCTCGGGCACGACATCAAGAACACGATGCGTCGCTTGCTCGGTGTGCCGGTGTGCGTCGGGATCGCCGAGACCCGCACCCTGGCGAAGCTGTCGAATCGCGCCGCGAAGAAGATCGGCGACTTCGACGGCGTGTGCGTGTGGCCGGCCATCGACTCCGGCTGGCGCGAGAGGCTGATGCGGGCGCTGCCGGTCTCCGAGGTCTGGGGCATCGCCTCACGCCTGGAGCAACGCCTGGGTGGGCACGGCGTCCTGTCGGTCTGGGACCTGGCTACCGTCGACCCGGCGCATATCCGAGCACTGTTCAACGTCGTCGTGATGCGTACCGCGTTGGAGTTGCGTGGGGTCGCGTGCATCGGGCCCGAGGAGGACCGCACCGGGAAGAAGCAGCAGATCATCGTGTCGCGCTCTTTTTCCGAGAAGGTCACCTCCGTCGTGACCATGCGTCAGGCGCTGAGCATCTACGCTCAGCAGGCCGCGACGCGCTTGGTCAAGCACGCCCAGGTCGCCCGGACCTTGACCGCGTTCGCCGGCACGAGCCACTGGGCTCAGGACAAGCACCACCCGTCGGTCGCGGTGCGTCTCCCTTTCCCGACCGCTGACCCCGTCGAGCTGACCCGGGCCGCCCACTGCCTGCTGCCTCAGATCGTCGAGGGTGCCCGGTACGCGCGCGCCGGGCTGTTGCTTACCGACCTCACCCCCGCCGGCGCGCAGCTCCCGTTCGAGCTCTTCCGCTCCCGTCACGAGGACGCCGGGATTGCCACTCTCATCGACCGGGTGCAGAAGAAGACCGGCAAGGAATCCCTGGGGCTCGGCTACGGCGGATTCCGTCCGGGTCCGTCCTGGCAGATGAAGCGCGCGATGCTCACCCCACGGGCCACGACCCATTGGGCCGAGCTCGCCACCGTACGGGCGTAACACCGTGGGACGCGCCCCTCAACGGCGAGCGGCACGCAAGAGCTCGGGCAATCATCACATCCGTCAACCCGCCAGCCCGTACCCGTGGCGCCTGCACGACTGCCTACGCACGGAGCGCAGCGGGCAAGCGGACCGTCAGGGTCCCGTAGGGACGTGGGAGAGCCTTCGCGCTTGACGCGAGATCTGGTGCCGTGCCTTCGGGCCACCACTCGAAGATCGGGTCGAATTCGCGATGGTATGGTCGCTGCCGTAGGTCCGGACGGCCTCGGCCAGGCGTGTGGTGAGAGCGCCTGCAGTTGGTCCTTTGCCGACGGCACCGATCTCCAGCTCGTTCCCGCCGCCCAGCGGACGCCACGCCAGTGCGGCGAAGGAACCCTGCTCGGTGATGGCTGGGTAGAACGACTTCTCCGTGCCGCGGTCGGTCGGATCTTTCGCTTCCATGGAGCACCCACCCGGCTGGATGAGGACCCAGGTCAGCAGGTCCAGCCAGATCGTGCGGCTGGCATAGATCACGCCGGACCACGCCTCCGTGTGTTCGGCAGCCAGGACATCGCCGGTGACCGCGAAGCCGTCAGGGATCCGGTCGGCGAACCGGAAGGTGACCGGCTTGCCAGAGGGTCCGGTCAGTTCGACCGACGGCGGCTCGTACCGGTCCGTGCCCTGCAGGGCAACGAACCCGCCGGGCACTGTCGACTCCGAGATCAGGTGTCCGTCCTGATAGCGGAACCCGATGATGCGTTGCAGACCTGGGGCGACCTGTAGCGGTACGACCAGGACGCCGTCGGGCGTCAGCTGCTCCAGCCAGACCTTCGGGATGGTCCATGGCGAGACCGTGACCATGACCCGGTCGAAGACCCCGCGGCCCAGGTGCTGGCTCGCGTCGGCCGTGATGACCTCGACCCGGTTGGCGAGGCCCAGGCGTTCAAGTCCCGCCGTGGTGCGCGCGGTGACCGACTCGTCGATGTCGACGGTGACAATCTCGCCGGTCGGGCCGACTAGGTGCGCGAGCATCGCCGCGTTCGGGCCTCCGGAGCCGATCTCCAGGACCCGCATCCCGGGCTCGACACGGGCCTGGCGGAGGTTGCCTGCCTGCATGTAGGGCGCGGACAAGGAGGACAGGGCTCTGCCGTCGTCCGAGAAGCGGGTCCGGAGCGCGTCGTGGACTGCGTACGGCAGCTCGGTCGGAATACCTGCGGGCGCGAACACGTCACGCGGCACGGCGCGGAACGCTGATTGGATCGCTGGATCGTCGAGCACGCCCTCCTCGATGAGTTCCTTGACCATCTGCTCGCGCAGTGCCTCGGCGCTTCGCGCGACCGGGACGGGTGCGTCATCGAGCTCTGTTGGGGCGAGGTCGGGCTGGGTCATTCAGGCCTTCTTCCGGGTTGCTGCAGCGAGGTTGGCGTGGAGGTGGTCGATCGATGTCGTCCCAGGAATCGGCAGGACCGCAGGCGACTGGTTCAGAAGCCATCTGATGGCTTCGGGCGCGCCGCCGGCGCGAGCGAGGGTTCCAGCGCTGAGCGGTGAGTAAGGCACGAACGCCAGGCCCTGTTCGGTGCAGTACTCAAGGGCGGTCCGGTCCCCTTCGAGCTGGTTGAACTTGTTCTGCACAGCAGCAATAAGCGTGATCGCCCGGGCAGCTTCGACCTGGGCGACGGTGGCCTTGGAGATCCCGATGTGCCGGATCTTGCCCTCGTCACGAAGGGTGGCGAGCTCGCCGAGTTGGTCGGCCAGCGGCACGTGGGGGTCGATGCGGTGCAGGTAGTACAGATCGATCCGGTCCAGGGCGAGGCGTCGAAGGCTCATCTCGACGCACTGGCGCAAGTACTCCGGGCGGCCTACAGGTGCCCACCGGTTCGGGCCCTGCCGAGTCATGCCGCCCTTCGTGGCGATGACCAGGTCGTCCGGGTAGGGGTGCAGGGCCTTGCGGATCAGGCGTTCGCTGGTCTCCGGCCCGTAGGCGTCGGCGGTGTCGATGTGGTTGACACCGAGGTCGACCGCCTCGCGCAGAACCGCTTTGGCCTCGTCCACGTCGGCGGGGTGGAACCAGTGGCCGGGGCCGGTGATCTGCATGGCGCCGTACCCGATGCGGCGGACTGGGAGGTCCCCACCGATGCTGAACATCCCGCCCAACTCGGCAGGTGCGGGGGCGGTGCTGGTCATGAGGCCTCCTTCAAGTCGCGCGGGACCTGAAGCACGAGCGCTGCAGCCCGCTCGGCGACGGTAGCCGCGTCCAGGCGGGTGGTGTCGACGTGCTCTATCCGGGCGTTGGTCTGGGCGAGCCGGTCGGCGGCCTCGCGGAAGTAGGTCACTTCGCTTACGGTCGCGTCGGGCCGGTCGTGGTAGCGGTTGTGCGCTCCGCGTTGAGTCAGGCGGGCCCGGACGACGTCGGGTGCGCCGGTCAGCAGGATCGTCAGGTCCGCCCGGAGGACCGGTGTGTTGATCGTGTCGAGGAAGGTGACGTCGACGTCGTCGTGGCGTTGCATGACCATGCCGGAGGCCGTGTACCGGTCGGTGACCACGGTCTGTCCTGCCGCCAGGCGGGGCGCGATCTCGGTGGTCGCCTGGTGGTACCGGTCTGCCGCGTACAGGCATGCCAAGGCGTGGCCGGCGACTGTCTGGGTGAGCTCGCGCGCCAGGGTGCCGATCGGTCCGGTGGAGGGCTGGGTGGTTTGGTGGACGTCGAGACCCGCGGCGCGCAGGAGCGCGCTCAGGTTGGTGCACAGGGTGGACTTGCCGACGCCGGACGGGCCGTCGACGGCGATCAGCAGCCCGTCACGGCGTGGGGTGAGGGCGGTCATAGGTCGAACAGCGTTGCGTCGGTGGCTACTGCAGGAGCCTGCTTGGACGAGGAGCCCATTGCCCCGGCTTGTTTGAGCGCGTCCAGGGTCACACCTGGCGTGAGGGTGGCGAGCTGGACGAACAGCCTCGCGGTGACCGTGGCGTCGTAGTCGGCCCGGTGCGGTCGCATCTCGGGTGGCAGGCCGTCGGCGAGGTGACGGTGCTCGACCAGGGAGCCCAGGGCGTAGGAGGGCAGGTCGAAGGCGCGCCGTGCCAGCTTCAACGTGTCGAGCGCAAGCGGTGGCTCCCAACCGGGCAGTGATCGACGCAGGACGTCGACGTCGACGTGCACCCCGTGCCCCACCGGAATCGCGTCCCCAAGGACGGCCCGGATCTCCTGGGCGACCTCTCCGACCGCGGGCGCACCGGCGACGTCGTCATTGCTGATGCCATGGACCTTGCGAGCCTGCCAAGAGATCGGTGTCGGCGGGCGAAGGAGCCACGTCCTGGCTTTCTCGATCTTCCCGTGTCGGACCGGCACCACGGCGACCTCGACGAGCTCGGGTGGCCGTGCGCCGTTGCCTTCGACGTCGACGACGACGTAGTCGGCCTCGTCCCAAACCATGCTCATACGGGTGTCTCCTCGCTCGGGACCCACCCGATGTCGGCGCGCCCGTGCAGGCGGAGCTTGTGCGGGTGGCGCGTGTCGTGAAACTGGAACCCGAGACCGTGCTGGAGGAAGTACCGAGGCGATTCGTCTAGCCCGGCGACCAACACGGCGCGTTCGGTGATGTCCACGATCTCGACATCCTCCCTGCCCGGTAGCCGGCGCGCGAGGTCACGTACCGCGTCTTCAGTCGGGACCTGATGGTGCTGTGCACACAACGCCAGCTGCTTGACCGGGCAGATGTCGCACAGCTCACGGACGCCGTAGTGCCCGTTGTAGTCCGGTACCTCGTGGGCGAACGAGACCGAGCAGCTGGTCTTGCGGAACAACGGCCCGCCGGCACCGTCAGCGAATGCCTCCAGGACCCGGCGCTCCAGAGTCTCGGGGACAACCTTGCGGCGTGCGGTGTCCTCGTACGGCTCTGGAAGGCCATTGGCCTTGTAGTAGTCGGCGATCTCGTCCTTGTAGAAGAGACCAGTGAATACCGTGCCGTGGGCGTGGTGGGACAGCTCGACTGCCTTGGCCATGTGATCGGAGGTGTCGTTCAGACCGGGCACCAACGGACGCCAGTACAGGATGACGCGATACCGGTCCGCGTGTGCGTACAGGGTCTTGAGGGACTTCTCGGCGATCTCGCTCTTGACCGGCTCGATCCGCTTGTCACTGATCCCGGAGTAGGTCACCAGGATCGTGACCCGGATGCTGGCCAGCCGGTTGAGCCGCTCGCAGTCCACAGGGTCGACGCGGTAGCGCGTGATAACCAGGACGTGGTTGGTCAGACCGCGTGCGTCCAGGTCCTCCAGCACCGCGAACAGATGCTCCTTGACGCGGGGCAGGAACGGGTCTGTGGCCCGGTTGAAGATCTGCACCGGAGTGTGGTGCGCCTGGAAGTAGGGGTGCTCGACCAGTTGTCGCACGGCCTCGTCGTCGGGCATCAACGCCCTAGGCTGAGTCATCTCCCACACGCCGTAGGTGTGCCGGATGCAGTAGGCACAGTCCAGCGGGCAGCCCTGGATGTGGTTCAGAGACAGCCCCGACTTGCGGTAGTCGACGACGCTGCGCGCCGCTTCGGGTAGCCGGGCGATCTGGTCAGGGGTGAGCAGCGGAACGGTGACGGACACGAGCGCCTCCAGAGGGATCCACCTGCCCCTTCCCGAGCGAAAGGGGTTCACGGCGATCCCAAGGAGACCAGCGGTGAGCGGGACGCCATCACCACACTTGAGGCCCCATTTGCGGACATCTTGAGTGTCCGGTGCGGGCTTCGTGGGATTTACGTCCAGCCTGTCCGCCGTCAGCTCAGCCAGGGCTCCGTTCGTGAGGTGTCGAGCATGTGCGTGATCCGGAGCCTGATCGACGGGTGGATGTTCAGGGCGTCGAGCTGATCGAGCGGCTGCCAGACCACCTCTGACGACTCGGACGAAGTCCGTGCCTGACCACCCACGACGACTCCGGTCAGGCAGATCGAGAACTGTGAGCGAACTTCGCCGTCGGAGTAGGCGACTATGTGGTTCGGATCGGTATAGATACCGACCTGTCCGGTGATCTCGACGTCATAGCCCGTCTCCTCGCTGGTCTCGCGCACTGCGGCCTGGCGGACGGACTCGCCGGGCTCCATGGCACCGCCGGGAATCGTCCAGAGATCGTTGTCCGTGCGGTGGATCAGCAGGACGCGATCCGCCTCGTCACGGACAATCACGCTCACCGCAGGGACGATCGAGTTCGGCTTCGGCGCGAGCGGGTCGTTCACATAGTCAGTGCGCGTCATGGATCTCACTCCTCCACTGGGCTTGTCAGCGGTACTCCGAGGGCCCAGACCCGCTCGAAACTGTCGAGATACATGTCAAACATGTCGCGTTCCGGATCGCGCTGCAAGTGAAGCATCGGGGCCATGTAGCCGGGCACACCGAAGACGTGCGGGGTCACGAGCATGTCTCCGTCGTAGACGAAGATCGAGTTGTACAGGGTGGTGCGGTGGAGACGGAACTCGACGTTCGGTTCGTCCAGGAGCGGCCCGTAGTACTTCAGCGCCGCGCGGATGCGGGCTGGGACGGCGTCGTCGACTCCTTCTTCCTCGCCCCGCAGCGCGGCCTCGGGACTGGTGGGATCCCCGAGGAGGATACGGACGCGGACGCCGTCCTTGGCTTTGCGTCGCATGACCTCGATCGAGGACGGGTTCTGCTCGGGGATAAACAGGATCGCGTGCCCGAGCAGCGCGATCTCGCTCGTCGCTTCGCTCAGGAGGCGGAGCCAGAGAACGGTGGGCGACGCCGCGCGGTGCGGGTACAAGGCGACGACCTCTGGATGGATGATGGTGCCGACATCCGTGGCGGGCCAGATCTCATCCACGGTCACGCCGAGTGCCTCGGCGACCAGGGCCGCTGTTCGAGGATGCGGCCTTCGACCTTGACGCAGCCAGCGGTCAACGGTCTTGGGGTCGACGTCGACAAGCTGCGCCAGATCCGCAGCAGTCAGGCGCCGCGCCGCCAGGAACTTCGCCAGGGGGTCGTTGACCCGGTCCATCAGTTTGGGCACCGACAGGACGCTACTGGACACTCGAAGTGTCCAGGGGTCAGGACACTCCGTAGTCAAGGGGGCGGGAAGCCTCCCATACGCGCTCGAAACTGGTCGCGTACATGTCGAACATGTCGTGAGCGGGGTCGCGTCGCAAGTGCAAGATCGGCGCGAGGTAACCGTAGGCGCCATAGACGTGCTGGTTGACGAGCATCTCGTCGTCGAACCGGAAGATCGAGTTGTACAACGTCGTCCTGTGCTGGTGGAACTCGACACCTGGCACACCCAGCAGGGGACGGTAGTACGCCATCGCCATGCTGATCCGTGCAGGCAGTGCGTCGCCCAGCCTTTCCTCAGCGCCCCGCAGGGCGGCTTCAGGACTGTCAGGATCCCCCAGTGCGATCCGGACGCGCACGCCGGACTGAGCCTTTTGCCGTAACAGCGCGACCGCTCCCGGGTTCTCTTCGGGCAGGAACTGGCTCGCATACGCCAGCAAACCGATCTGCGTCCTCGCTGACCGCAGCAGGTCCAACCAGAGTGGCTTCGGGACCGCCGCGCGGTGCGAATACAGAGCGACAACCTCAGTAGGCATCCGGACGGCTACCTCGTTCGCCTCTGGCCAGAGAACCTCGAGCGCGACGTCCAGCGCTTCTGCGACGTCGAGCGCCGTCCGGCGGTGCGGAACGCGGCCCTCATGGAGCCACCGCTGAACCGTCTTGTGATCGACGCCAACGAGAGCGGCCAGGTCGACCACGCGCATTCGTCGCTGCTCCATCGCCCGTCTCAACGCATTGTTCATCGCCCGCCCCTGTCCCTCGGCCTCGGGGACGTTACCGGACCTGCAAGGCCTCGCTGCCGGAGAACGGCTTCGTGTCGGTCACACCGCACAGACCATCTGCCACGACAAAACTCGTAGGGAACCCGCCGCTGAGCATGCCGACGCCGCCGCATCCGTCGCAACGATGTCGGACGTGTCGCCAAGCCGCCAGTGATCAGCACAGAGTTCCCGCTGGGTCGTGGTGCCGGTGCGTCACGCAGACGGCTTCGGAGGGGAAGTCATCTTGCGTCTTCTGCCTGGCAATGACGAGGCTCGTCGCACACCCGCCATCGAGCGCAGCACATCGACCACGCCGTGCTCGGTGATACTCCCGCACACCTCACCGGCAGCAGCCCGGACCTCGGCAGGGGCGTTCCCCATCGCAACCGCGCGGGCCGCCCACTCGAACATCGGCAGATCGTTGTACCCGTCGCCGACCGCGATCGTGTGCTGCGTAGCAACTCGTAAGCGACGGCGAACCATTTCCAGGGCACTTGCCTTCGAGAGGCCTGGCGCCGTCAGGTCGAGCCAGTCACCGGGCTGGATGGTCGAGCCCAGCGTGACCGTCACGTCAGACCAGCCCAGCTCGTGCCCCAGCCATGCGATGTGGGGTGCGTGCACAACGGCGCGAGTAGTGGGCGTGGCCCACAGGTCAGATGCGAGTCCCACGACGTGCTGCCGGCCGTTGAGTAGCCCGTCCGGAAACTTCGCGCTGACCTGGTAGCCCTCACCGAGGATCTCGGTTGCAAGTAGCGCGTACGGGACCGCCTCGCTGGCCCGCTGCAGTGCACGGCCGGCGTCGAACCGCACCACGTCCTGGATGACCAGACGACTCTTGCTGATCCACGCCGTCACCGCACCGTTAGAGCAGATCACGTGACCTCGACGCAGCCCGAGCCGCTTGATGATCGGCGCCACCCCAACCAGGGACCGGCCCGTCGCGATCACCACGTGATGGCCTGACGCCAAAGTCGCCTGGACGGCTTTCACTGTCACGTCAGGGATCTTCCCGTCCAACGCAAGTGTGCCGTCAACGTCAAGCGCCACCAGGCGCGCTGTAGCAACAATGGCGTTGCCAGTAACAAGGTCATGGCCTGCTCAGTCACGGTCTGTCTTCTCCCGTAGGGGCGTGTCTTGTAGCGCTCGTCGCCGGGGACGAGCGGGCATGACTAATCTCGCCTCAACGAGGAGGGACGCCGTAACCGCATCCGCAGGGCATCTGGGGGGCATTTCAAATGTCCGGCATCCTGTGCAACATTGATTCGGACCGGGCTGCCGAGAGTGGCGAACGAACGACTACGCACCGCGATCACCGCCACGTCATGAACGGGCCTGCTCGCCGGCCGTGTCGGCGTGGACCCCAAGACGATGCATCGCTGACGACGCAAGGTTGTGTCAACCCGCCGCTACACGGCGACCCCGATAGCCGATCTACTCGGCGTCGCTCATGTTGATCTATGGCCCGCTCAAAGCGGCCTGAGCGGTACGACAGTCCCGGCTAGCGCCTAGCGCACCACCGGGTTCAGGCGGTGCGCTAGACGCCAGCCGAACGGCGCGGCATAACAAGCTCGCGGAGGTGTTGCTCAGGGCATCTAGAGGATATGCCAGATCGATGCTTCACCTCTGCGTAGGTGGTCGAGGCGTCGGCGTACCTCGGCGGCTGCAGGGGACCCTGGTGCTGACTTGCGGGCATTGGTCGTGATCATGCGCAGCTCTCGCACATCGCGGAGCCAGGCATAACCAGACCACTCGCGAACGTCCCTGCCGTACCGCTGGCAAAACTCCGCATACTCCGCAGGTGGGTGATCGAAGCGCCTGCAGTGCACCTCGACCGTGACCAGGTCCCACTCCCGAGGTGCTACCGCAGCGGTGTCCAAATCGGACAACACAGCTCCACCTCTGACGGGGTCCAGCAGGGTGTTGTGATGGTGCGCATCACCGTGGATCAGGCCCGGGGCGGAACCGAAGTTGAGACGCGACTCGTCCTGGGTGAGCAGAGAACAGTGCTCGGTGAGCATGGCCCGGTCGTCATCTGTCAGGAGCCGGCTGCTGGCAATCGACTGCCTGATCTCGCCGAATGGGTCAACCAGCGGCAAGGAGAATGGTGGTAGCGGCGCGTCGTGGAGAGCGAGGAGCGGTTCGGCAATATCGGCGGCTCGGACTGGCCGGTCCTGCGGCAGGTAGCGCCAGAGCGTCACCCCAGAGCCGGCTATCTCCAGCGGCTGGCTCACCCCGTCCCACAGGGCAACGGTCGGCACCGCGTGGTCGTGCAGCCAGGACACGAGGTTGACGACCTCGGCGAGGTTCTGTTCGCCGGGCGGTGCCACTTTGATGACGACCGGTGCCGTGACCAGCCGGTAGACGCCGTTGGTCTGATGGCGGATCAGGACAGCGCCTGCAGGATCCAGGCCAGCCATACGAGCCGCAGCTTCGGCAATGGTCCTGGTCCGGTCCGGGGTATGTACGTGTTCGACGGTGTCTGTCCTGTCGGCAGTCAACGGTTGCTTTCTGTCGCAGTGGCAATCAGCTCAGTGAGTTCGGCGGCCTTCGGCCGCCCGAGCCGACCCTCCGGCAGCGCCTGGACTACGTCCTGGGTTCTGGTGAGCACGACGCGGGTTCGGTGCTCGTCCGGCAGCGACGTGACGGCCTGAACGGCCAGTTGGCATGACTCGTCGAGACGGCCCTCGTTGGCCAGGCCGACTGCCTGGTCGAGCTTGATGAGGGCAGGGTCGATCACGATGTGAGGGTCGGCGTCATACAGCTTGAGCGCCTCCTCCTGGACATGCATGGCGCGCACCGGCTCCCCCAGGTATGTCAGTGTTCCCGACAGGTAGAGAAGCAGGCGCTTGTAGGTGAACTGGAACGCCGCGTCGGAGGGCTCGGGGGAACTTGCGCGGTCGTAGTACCGCTGCGCCATAACCATCGCCTTCTCGGCGCCGCGGGCGTCCCCTAGTCGCGCCAGGGCTCGCCCTTCCGCGGCAGCGGCGAGCGCGGTCGCGTCAGACGCAACCCCGGGCAGCAAGGCCTGCGCGCTGCGAGCCAGTTCGATCGCCTGCTCGACGCGCCCGTAGTAGTACGGCAGCATCGCTTCTTGAGCCCTTACCCGCGCCTGCAACTGCAGGTTCCCGGTGTCGTCAGACGCCAGCCGGGCGGTGCCGTACCAATAGCGAGACCGTCGGATCTCCCCAAGCTTCATGAGGCCGTCGGCCGTCAGAAGCGCCAGGACCGCGAGCGCCTCCGAGAGCTTCACCTGGACCATGCCGGGCTGCCTGGTGGCCGCTACAGCCTGGACCTCGACGATGTCGGGCGCTAGGGAAGCAAGCATGGCGGCGGGGGCGGTGCGTGTGTAGGTCATCAGGTGTTCCGCGACGCGTTCCTCGATCAGTTCGAGGCGTCCTCGCGAAACGGTCGTGGCCGCCAGCGTGTCGTCGACGAGGGGGCGGGCGGCATCCAGCAGCCCCAGCAAGTCGCCTTCCGGCGAGGGCAGGGTCGGCCGCCCCGACTCCAGCACCGACGGCGTCACCCTCGACACCTGTGACCCGGGCCGTTCTGCGCTCAGGACGGCTGCCAGTGCCTCGCCTGTCAGGCCGAGGGCTGCGGCCAGGTTGGCTCGCTGCAGGGGCTGGGGCTCGGAATCGCCTGACTCCCAGCGTTGAACGGTAGTCCGGTCGATGCCGAGCTGGTCGGCCAGCCCTTCCTGGCTGTATCCCGCCGTCCTACGTGCCTCCGCAAGCCGTGCTCGACGTGATGGCATGCCTTCGTCTCCTGTCACGTAGGCGTCGGACGCTCACCATAACCCCGGATTCCGGGTGATCACGAGGCTTCGACGAGTGGATGCGGCTCTTCTGCCGCGAGAACGCAGCGGAGGTGCGGTCCCTTGGCCGTGGTTCGCAATCGCGGCACGCGGTGTGCTTGACCGATCAGTCCAGCGGTGCCGCAACCAGTACCCGTTTCGGGGTTTCGAGGGCGCGAGACGCACAGCTGCGAGCCGGTCGCACGACGCTGCCGCACGGAGCACCAGGGAGCATCCGATGGACAAAGCCACACACCACGCTGAAGGCGAGGGTTCGCTCATCCGGGCACTCGACGTCGCCCGTGCCGCCCTTGTCGAGGTTGGCGAGGAATGCGTGGAGCTCGTGGAAACCACCGGCAACGGGCGGGTCACCATCCAGCCAGCCTGCCTGGACGACGGCGAGAGCATCGCCCGGGCACTCGGCCTGGACTCACCAGTGGACCACCGGATGATCAGCCCGGGATACACCCTGTGGTCCGGAACACGTGAAGGGCTCGAGTTCCAGGTCCGTGGCGCGCTCCGCCACCCCTTCGGAGGCCTGCAGTGAGCCGGCCGATGCCGCGTCTGATCGCACTCGACATCGACGGCACCCTCCTTGAGACCGGCAAGTCGGTCCCGGAGGTGACCAAGACAGCCGTAGCGAAGGTCCGAGCCGCCGGGCATCACGTCGTGCTGGCAACGGGACGCTCGCTGGTCGGCGTCTTGCCTGTCGCGTATGGCCTCGGTCTGGACAACGTCTGGGTCGTCGCGTCGAACGGTGCCCTCACGGCGTACCTGTCGAAGAAGGAGCCGGGCGGGTACCGCGTGCACGAGGCCCGCACGTTCGACGTCGACCCCGTCGCGCACTTGGCCCGAGCCCGTATGCCCCGCGTGAAGATGGCCGTGGAACTGGTCGGCTGGGGCTGGCGGGTCAACCAGGAGTTCGACCCCGGCCATCTCAACGGGCAGCAGCGCGTCGTGGCACGCCTGGACGAGCTGTGGACCACGCCGGCCACTCGCGTGGTGCTGTGCGCGCCGGGCATCGGGACCCTCCTGGAACCCCTGCGGCATCTCGGTGTCACCCCGAGCACCGCAGGCCTGGGTTGGGTCGACGTCACCCCGCGCGGCCTGTCCAAGGCATCCGCCCTGGAAACCGTCCGAGACCACCTCGACGTCCCGCCCGAGCACACGGTCGCGATCGGGGACAGCTGGAACGACGTAGAGATGCTGCGCTGGTCCGCCTACCCGATCGCGATGGGGCAAGCCCCCACCTCGATCAAGGCCCTCGCGAAGCATGTCACTGGCCCGATCAAGCACCACGGAGCCGCCACCGCCCTCGACGCGCTCCGGGACGCCGACGCACGGCAGCTGACCGGCGTCCGCGCCTGAGAGTCCCCCGCTGAGCAACCACTCACCACGATCCGTTCTGCCTGTACCAGCACTGGAGAGCCGCACGATGACCAGCACGCGCACCATGATCACGGGCACCGACGCCGTCGCCGACGCCGCCCGGACCGTCCCGTACGAGATCTACCTCGGACCTGACGGTGACGCCGTCGAGCCCGTCATCGCCCGTGCCACCACCTGGCGGCACCTGCGGACCCTGGACCTGGGACCGAATATGAGGGTCCTGGAGATCGGCACGGGGTCCGGCTACTCCGCAGCGCTGATCGGGCACATTGTCCGACCCGGCGGCCACGTCCTGACGATCGATCCCGACCCCGTGCTGTCCACGCGCGCCGCGAGGTTGTTCGCCACCCACGGGCACCGCGCCGTGGCCGCCACCGGCAGCGGCCTGGCCGGGCACGCCGACCTCGCGCCCTACGACCGGATCTACGTCCCGGCCACTCCCCCGGCGATCCCCGGCGCATGGATCGACCAGCTCGCCCCTGGCGGGGTCCTGGTCACCGGATGCACCATCTCCGACCTGCCAGGCACGTATGCCGTCGCGCACATCACCAAGGTGCCCACCGATGACCTGCACGTCACCGTGCACGCCACCCGCTGCCCGCCCATGGGACCGCCGCTACTGCCCGCCCACGTGACCGCAGTGACCGCACGGGACTACCCCGGGTACTACCTGGCCACGACCAGCCACGACACCACAACAGCGACCGAGCTGCTGGCGCTCCTGCGCGCCGGGGAAGCATCCGCATGGCCCGGCACCCCCGGGGAGTACCTCGACCTCAAGCACTGGCTGCTCGCCCGAAACCCAGCAGGCCTGTTCACCGCCTTCACCCAGTTCGGCGAAGGCATCGGGATCGGCGGCAAGGCACCGGTCGCCTACGGCCTGGCCGTCCGCCCAGAGGGCCCGCCGGAGGCGGCGATGATCACGCCCGCGCACTTCGTCGCGCAGCCGGGCACGTCACCGACCGAGGCACGCTTCCTCGACCTGATCAGCGAATGGCGATCAGAAGGACCACGGACCACGCACGAGCTCGACGCCGTCGTCGTGCCGCACGGCGGTTCCTACCAGGTCCGCCTCAACGACTGACCACAACCCAGATCGGCAACACACGGACGGTGAGGAACCGATGTACGAGATCGCACTAGTCGTCTACGTACTGGCCGTGGCGGCCGCCCTGGTATGGGCCGCCGTGATCTGGCGTCACTGATCGGAGACCGCGAGTGCGCCCATGCACCTCGAGAGCAAGGCACCCCGACACACCACAGCCCGGTACACCCTGACCAGGAGGCCCCACGATGCACAGCACCGCAGACCAGATCGTGCGCGACTACCTCAACGATGTGGACCATCTACTCCAGCACGCCGACGCCGCAGCCGTGGCCGTCATGGCGCCCACCGAGCTGGAACGAATGATCCACGCCCTTCGCGCCATCCTGGCCAGGCACGCCCCCAACGCCGACCGTCGCTGCCACCGCTGCACCGCCAGGTGGGTGTGGTGGCGCCAGGCGCGGCCGTGCCATGCGTGGCAGATCGCCCACCAGCACCTCGTCGCAGCCGCTCCGGCTCAACCGACCGGGCCCATCCTGGCGGTCGGCGGCCCTCGATGATCACCACAGCGCCCCGTGCCCCGTGCCCCGTGCCCCGTGCCCCGTGCCCCGTGCCAGGATCCCCACCGCTGCGGCGGCGCCGGAGTACCGATGGGAGAGAGCCGTCATCGCCCACTGGTGCGGCGTCCAGGTCCTCGACATCGACGTCGAGACCACGGTCCGAGCCGTCGGGCCTGAGACCGTCACGGTCATCGAGATCACCCTCACGGTGGGCACGACTCCCGACGCCCAAACGCTAGCCGTGCTGCTCGACCTCCCGGCAGTGCCTCACGACCCGGCCGTTGCCTGGCGGATCTGGACCGGTTGGGTCTCGACCCTGTCCGCGCAGCGACCCGTACTGGTCACCGTCACCACGCCCACCACCAGCAGGGAGGCATGATGGCGCGCCACCACACCCTGCACGCGCCCGCGGCCGGCATCCGGCTCGCTTGGCCAGCGGCCACCACGATCGTCATCGACCCCGGACCTGATGAGCGCACCCGCACACGCAACCTCGCACGCGAGCACTACCTCGTCACCCTCGGGGTCATGCTGTCGGCGGTGAGCCTGGTGCTCCTGCTGCGATTCGAACCGTTTGCCCGGTCGTGGCTCGCAGCGGCCGGGCTCCTGCTGAGCGCTCTGGCCTGTCACGCGCTCCGGCCCCAGCAGCGAGCGGTGCCTGCCTGGCTGGTTGATCTCCTGGAGCCGCTACGTGGCGTCGTGCCCACGGAGTCTGTCGAGATCCACCGGCTGACCTGGGAGGCCGCCGACCTGACCGCACCAACCGGGAACACCGACACGCCCTGCCCCACCCGCGCGCGTCGTCTCGCGCAGATCACGAACCAGCTGCGAGAACTGACCGGCCCCGCGACGCCGGCAATCCGCTCCTGGACAGTGTTCAGCCGTAGCGTGCGACAGGCATTCGACTCGACCGTATCGTCGATACCGGACACCCAAACGGCACACCAGCCCAACTCGTGCCGTTCCTTTTTGACGTCGCTCGGACAGGGAAGGTAGACCGTGACGGCAACACCCGAAGGTGTCAAGCACCTGCTGTTCGTCAAGGACCAGGGCCCGCACGGGCGCAGCCTGGGCGTCCCACAGCAGCCCCCACGCGAACTGCCCGAGGGCCCCGAGAACCTCGGCTGGCTCCTGACCCCGACGACCCGGATCGTGGTGTGGATGTTCCGGCGCGTCAACCGGGTCTGGGCTCTGCCCATCGCTCTGCTCCTGGTACCGGGCTATCTGGTCGCGGCGGGCCTGGTTCAGAGCTACCTGGTGCCGGCGGACGGCATCTACCTGGTGGTGGCGTGGCTGTGTGTGTATAACGCCGCCAAGTTCGCCCTGACCGGGACCATCGCGTTCCTCATGTACTTCACGGCCAGCCTCACCCGCTTGGCCAAGCGACCTCGACGACCCCGCCCGTCGGCCACACAGGTACAGGGACCGACGCCGACGATCTGGTGATGCTCCCCGCGTGAACATTGGTCGAGACGCGAAGGTCCAGGGCTTCCGGTGGCGATGTCGTCGTGCGTCTTTAGGGCGCGATCACCACGTGATCGGCCCGGCCGCGAACAGCGCGATTCAGGGCTGTGGCTCGTCCCGCGATATCTCCCGGATGTGATCGCGGTACAGCCACAGCGTCTTGATGAACCGCCGGTCGTCGATCAGCTGGACCTGCCTGAGATCACCCGCCTTGGCCAGGACCATGGTCTCGATCTCCTCAAGGCCGTCGAGCTCCCACTCCACCTGAGCGATCACTGCGTCCGAGCCACGCCATGCCTGCTCCACGACCCGCTCGGGGATGAAGCGCTCGTTGAGCACGCCCTGCCACAGCTCGCGGTGCTCCGCCCATGCCAGCAGCGAGCGATCGATGGAAGCGCGGCCGTTCATGACATCAGTATGCACCTCAGAGTCGAACACGTGTTCCTTTGCTCTGAAACCTGCATTGACACGCTCGAACTATCGTTCGATGCTTGGCTGGTAGTCGCACCAGAAGGTCCAGATCCCAAGGCCTGTACGGGCAGTACTCCGCCGCCGCGCATCGGGGCGATCTGGCTGAGCTGGTCAGCCTCGTCTCCCACCCCGACACAGACCTCGAGTTGCTTGCCGTCATCGCACCCTCGATACGAGACAAGGACGCCGACGCACAGCTCATCCACCACGTGCTGGACCACCCCGCCTGCAGCGGGGCCATCGCATCCCGGTACGCGACCCATCACGACGTGGACGTGCGCCTTCGCGTGGCCACTTTTCCCAATATCGGGTCGGTCCTGGAGATGCTCGCGGTCGACGCCGATGATCGCGTCCGCGAAGCTGCCGCTCGACGGTTGGATGCCATGGGCGATGTCCTGCGTCCAGACCGCAGCGCCTGACTGCCCCTACTCCCACAGTAAGTAGTAATCCTCGCCCGCTCGGGTACCCGATAGGAGGGCGAGGCCACCTGCCGACGGCACAAGCCCCGCAACAGTGTCGGGCCCCGCACAGTGCTCCTGGTGGCGGAGGCAGACCTGTGCCGCGGCAATTCCAGCCGGCCGAGATCCACCGCATGGTGTGCGGAGGAACTCGAACCCCCAGCCTCTTCTCGGTGAAGCGAAACTCTTCGACGCCTGCAGAGCCGTCTGACGCAGCCATCGCGATCGCCCTGGTGAGCGTCAGAAACGGCGAAATCTCGCCGTTTCTGTGCGATGTCAGCCCAGCCTCACATGGATGGGCAATCATCGGCAAGCGCGGGCGTTCATAGGCACAACACCCGTGTCAGCACGCGTGTCAGCGGGCAACCGTGTCACGAACCGTGTCAGCCCTTCGGGCGCTGCCACGACTCCCACACTCGTGCTCGGAGTACCGCTCTAGTACGGCGTCTCCATCCTGCGATATGCGTCGTAGGCGAGACGCCGGGTTGTCGAGTCCCAGCCGAGCAGCCCCATCACCGAGATCCCGTTGAGGTCCATGTTGTAGCCCAGGCGCTGCTTGTAGTCCTTGAGCACCCAGTGGGTGTAGCCGGCGACGTAGGACCGCGCCGACGCCTGCCGCCAGTGGGAGTCGAGGTTCGCGGCCTGCCAGTCCTCGGTCCCCTGCTCGACAGGGCTTCCCCGGCGGCCGAGGTAGGACCAGGAGCCGTTCTCGGTGATGAGGATCGGCTTGTCCGGATGGCGGGCGTGCACAGCGTCGATCGCGGGTCCGAGGTCTTCGTTCTCGCCGTAGAAGTAGCCGAAGTACTCGTTGAACCCGATGACGTCGGCGAGCCCGAAGGCAGGGTCGTTGGTCGTGCTGGACGCCCAGGTGACCGGCCGGTCCTGCAGATCGACGGCGGTGATCGCGTCCTTCATGTCCTTCATCCAGGCCCGGTAGACCGGCGCGCCGCCGGGATCGATCTCCGACTCGTTCTGCAACCCCCAGAGGATCACCGACGGGTGGTTGTGCTGGTTCCACGCGGTGGTCGCCGCCATGGCCCGCGACAACCCGTAGCTCTCCGTCTGCAGTCGCTGCTGGTCGGTGTTGAGCCACATGTTGTCCGTGTCGTCCATCATGTAGACGCCATGCCGGTCCGCCCACTCGTACGCGTACGGGTGACGGTTGTAGACGGAGTTGCGCAGCAGGTTGACCCCGAGGTCCAGGGCGTGCCCGAGCTCGTGGTCGTATTCATGCCGGGTGAGCGACCGGCCGCTCCGGCCGGTCTCCTCGTGCCAGTTCAGGCCCTTGAGGAAGGTCGCCTCCCCGTTGATCCGCAGCTGCGCGGCGGAGACCGTGACCGACCGCATCCCGTAGGTGGTCGACAGCCTGTCGAGCGTGCCTCCTCCCGCGTGGCTTTCTGCCGTGCGGTGGGACCCGGTGCGCAGCTCAGCGACGGCGGTGTAGGTGTGCGGGGACCCGGCGCTCCAGCCGACGGCCCGCGGGATGGCGACGTCCGCCCGCGCGACACGTACCTGGCCAGGGCCGACGGCGACCGGCACCGTCGCGGCGTGTCCGCCCGTCCGCGCGCCAGGGCTCAGGCGCACGCTCCCGGTGAAAGGGCGGTCCCCCGTGTTCTCGACCACCGCACGGATGTCGAGCCGGCCGTCCGCCGCGTCGACCAGGACCTTGGCGACGCTGACCCGAGGGACGGCCTCGATCCGGACGGAGCGGGTGATGCCGGCGTACGGCCAGTAGTCGACGGGCTTCCACGGTATGGCGTACCGATCCGTGACCGGGCCGGTCCCGGTGGTGTAGTCCTCGAAGGACGCGCGGCGCTCCGCACGCACCACTATCGTCGCCTCCTCACCCGGGCTCAGCAGCTCGCCCACCGGCAGGCTGAACGCGGTGTGCCCGCCCTCGTGCGCGCCCGCGAAGGCGCCATCAACCCAGACGTCGGAGCGGTAGTTCACGCCGAGGAACGAGAGCCGGACATGGTCGCCCGCCCACCGCCGAGGAACCGTGATCGTCGTGCGGTACCAGGCGTACCCGTCCTGGAAGGCCGTTCCAGTGCCGAAGTTGGCTCCGTCGTATCCGTCAAAATCAGGGGTGTCCTTGAGGTCCCAGGACGAGGGCACCTCGATCGTGTCCCACCCGCTGAGGTCGGTGTCCGGCCGGGCCCAGCCGTCGCGCGTCCCCCGGTCGTCGGGGTCAAACCGGAAGGCCCAGGTCCCGTCGAGCGAGATCGAGTCACGGGCGTTCCCGTGGGTGTCCCCCGCATCGAACGCCGGGACGACGTGGTCGTACTGGAAGAGCACGCCCGTGCCGTCGATCTGCTCGATCCTCGTGCCCGCAGGCTCCGCGCCGCTCGCCTCGAAGCGGGCAGCGCCAGGTTCCGCGAGTGCGACCGCAGGGCAGCTGGTGAGCGAGGCGGCCACCAGCGCGACGCCGGCCGCAAGGGCTCCGAGCTTTCTCATGAGGTCTCCCTTGACGAGTGAAGGCAGGGTCCGGCAGCGTGACCGACTGGGCTCTTCCTTGAGCATCGGCATCAAACTAGGAGCCGGCGCCACGCCATGGGAATGTTCGATCCCGCCGGAACGCATGGACGAATCGACGATTGCAGGGCCGCCGGACCGCGCTGCACTGAGCCTGGCTCCCGCGAGGGGCGCCAGCAGCTGCGGTTGGCGTGGTCCCACGCTGCGGCCGCAGATCGTGGCCCGACTCGCACACGATCTGCGGCAGCAGCGCCTCCGCCAGCACCTGACCGCACCGTGTTGGGACGGCGGCTGGTTGTCCGGAGCGCGGTCAGTGCGCGGCGAGGGTCAGCGCGTCAGCGACCTGCTGGCGGTGCAGCCGGGTCTGCTTGGGCATGTTCCAGCCGAGGACTGCGCGGGCGATCCCGTCGCTGCGACAGAGCGCGACGAACCGGCGTGCGGCCGGGTCGCCCTCGACGACCTCGATCTCGGCATCGGCGGGGGTGAGTCCGTGGACCATCACCTTGACGTCGTACTGGTCGGTCCAGAAGTACGGGACCGGGACGTACGGCAGGTCGGCGCCCAGGATGTTCTTGGCGACCGCCACCGCCTGCTCGGTCGCGTTGGTCCGGTTCTCCAGCCGCACCATGGCGTCCAGCCCCAGGTGCCGCCACCGGGCCACGTCACCGACCGCGTAGATCCCGTCGGAGGCCTGGCACATCGCGTCGCAGACGATGCCGTTCTCGATCGTCAGCCCGCTGCCGGCCAGCCAGTCGGTGGCGGGGATGCCGCCGATGGCGACGACCACAACGTCGGCCGGGAGGTGTTCGCCGGTCGCCAGGACCACTCCGGCCACGCGGCCGGCCTCGGCCGCCAGAGCGCTGACCCCGGTGCCGAGCCGCAGCCTGACGCCCTGCTCGGTGTGGAAGTCCCCGAGCAGACCGCCGGCCCATGGACCGAACTGGTTCTCCATCGGGACGGACTGCGGCCCGGCCAGGGTGACGTCCAGGCCGAGGCCGCGTCCGGTCGCCGCGACCTCGGCACCCAGCACCCCGTCGCCGACGACGACCAGCCGCCGGGCGGTCGCGAGCTCCGTACGCAGGGCGACGGCGTCGTCCAGAGTGCGGATCACGTGTACGCCCGCCAGGTCATCCTGGCCCGGGAAGGTCCGGGCCTGTACGCCGGTGGCGATCACTATCGCGTCGGCGCCGAGCACACGGCCCGACTCCGTCCGGACCATGCGGTTCGTGACGTCCAGGCCGGTGGCCCGGTCGCCGAGCACGAGCTCGGCGTCCAGCGCCTGCAGCGCCGGCTCTGCTCGTAGTTGCGCACGGCCCGCTTCCCAGGCCCCGGACAGCACCTGCTTGGAGAGCGGCGGCCGGTCGTACGGGAGGTGGCGCTCAGCCCCGAGCAGCGTGAGCCGCCCCTCGTACCCCTGACGGCGCAGCGCCTCGGCGGTGGTCAGGCCGCCGGCGGAGGCACCGACGATCAGGACGCTCTCTGGCGGGTTCATGGTTCGATCAGGCTGATCGCGGCCGCCGGGCAGACGCTGACGGCCTCTCGGACCAGGTCGTGCTGGTCCACCCCCGGTGTCTCGTCGAGCAGCACCACGATCCCGTCCTCGTCGCGCTGGTCGAACACCTCCGGGGCGACCAAGACGCACGTCCCCGCACCACAGCACTTGTCTTCCTCAACGATGACCTTCATGACGTTCCTTCCTTCGATGATGAGTTCGTGTCGGTGATCGCCAGAGTGGCGGGCGCCTGGAACAGGCCGACCATCGCGTCGACGAGACCGCTCGCCGCCCGGGCCCAGCTCGCCGGTCCGGTCGCGTCGCCGTCAGCCTGTGCGCGCTCGAGGTCAGCGAACGTGTGCAGCAGGAGGTACATGGCCATGTCGCCGCGGTCATGGCGGACGGCGGTGGGCAGGTCAGCCTCGCAGAGGTGGATGCCGTGGAGGACCTGTCGCAGGGACGGCGCGCCCAGCGAGTCCTCCTGCATCACCGGGCGCAGCACCGGGTCGGTCATGATCTGGGTGCTGAACCGGGCGTACCAGGTCGGCGTCCCTAGACTCGCGAAGTACTCGGCCGACGGCAGGACCAGACAGGTCACCCAGTCCCGCAGCTCGGTGGACCCCGAGACCTCGGCGACCCGCCGCGCGCGGCGGGCCTCGATCGCCTCGTTGTGGCCCGCCAGGATCGCGCGGACCACGTCCAGCTTGGTACCGAAGTGGTAGCCGACCGCCGCGTTGTTGCCCTGTCCGGCCGCCTCGCTGATCTGGCGGGCCGAGACGGCGGCGACCCCGTGCTCGGCGAAGAGCCGCTCGGCGGTCGACAGGATCGCCGCCCGTGTGCTCGCTACCTGATCGCCGCGGGCACGCGTGCCGGTCGTCGTCACCACTGCACCGGGAGCTTGGTCAGGCCACCGACGGCGAGACCGTCCACCCGCTCCAGCTCGTCGACGCCGACCGCGAGCTCCAGCGTCGGCAGCCTGCGCAGCAGCGTCTCCAGGGCGGCCTGCAGCTCTGTCCGTGCCAGGGCCTGGCCGAGGCAGGAGTGGGCACCGGCGCCGAAGGCGAGGTGCGGGTTGGGGCTGCGGGTCAGGTCGAGCTGGTCCGCGTCGGCGAACGCCGCCTCGTCCCGGTTCGCGGCGGCCATGCTGCACATGACCGTCGTGCCGCTCGGCACGGCGACGCCGGACAGCTCGATGTCGGCATCGATGTACCGGACCATCCCGAGCCCGGCGTTGGCATCGAAGCGCAGGGCCTCCTCGACCGTGGACCGGACGAGCTTCGGGTCGGCCAGCAGCTGCTCCCAGCGCGTGCGGTCCGCGAGCAGCATCGCGACCATCTTGGTGATCATGTTCGCGGTGGTCTCGTGGCCGGCCACGAGCAGCCCCTGGCCGGTGGCGACCAGCACCGCGTCCGACAGCGGCTCGCCGTCGTCGTCGGTGGCGGCGATCAGCTCGCTGAGCAGGTCCTCGCCCGGGGTCACGCGCTTCAGCGCGACATGGTGGGCCATGTACGCACCGAACTCGCCCATCGCAGCGGCCATCTCGTCCTGCGTGTAGCGCGTCATGCTGAGCATGCAGTCCGACCAGTGCGAGAACTTGTCCCGGTCGCTGTCCGGTACGCCGAGCATGTCGCAGATCACCCACACCGGCAGCGGGAAGCCGAAGGACGCCTTGAGGTCGACCGGGCCGCCGTCGGCCACCATGGTGTCGATGAGCTGGTCGGCCATCGCCACGATCCCCGGCCGCAGGGCGGCCATGCGCTTGGCGGTGAACCACTTGCCGACCAGGCGCCGCCAGGTCAGGTGGCCCTCGCCCTCCTGCGGCAGCACGGTCGCCATCTCGCTGTTCATGATGCCGCCGTCGTCGGTGTCCGCGATCCGGGCGGCGTCCTTCTTGCCTGTCCCCCGGCCGAACCGCGGGTCGGACAGGACCGCCTTCACATCGTCGTAGCGCGTGACCAGCGCGGCCTGGTCACCGCTGGCGAGCCGGACGTGGGCCACGGGGCACCTGGACCGCAGCTCGGCCCACTCGGCCGGCGGCTCCAGCGCCTGGTCGGTGGGAAACGGGAGGGTCGGGATCTCGGTCTCGGTCATGAACAGGACCTCTCTGTGGGGGTTCCTCAGGTCGGGGCGGGAACTTCACCCCGTGGCTCCAAGTAGAGCGACCCACTTGCCATCAGTCAAGCGACTGCTTTAATTTTAGGGACACCAACCCTCTTCCCGGAAGGCAACCCATGTCTGACGTCCTCGTCGCGCCCGTTCAAGCGCCGCCCCAAGAACAGCGGGGCCACGGCACCCGCCTCCTGGTGCCGATCCTCGCGTTCGCGGGCATCGTCACCGCGCTCATGCAGACCCTGATCGTGCCGGTGGTGCCCGAGCTTCCCCGGCTGCTGAACGCCTCCGCCGCAGACACCATCTGGGCCGTCACCGCTACCCTGCTGGCCGCCGCGGTGGCGACACCGATCGTCGGCCGGCTCGGCGACATGTACGGCAAGCGCCGCCTGCTGCTGGTCAGCCTCGGCCTGCTGGTGGTGGGATCGTCGGTCGCCGGTCTGAGCACCACGCTCGTGCCCCTGATCGCCGGCCGGGTCCTGCAGGGCCTGGCGGCCGGCGTCATACCGCTCGGGATCAGCATCATGCGCGACGAGCTCCCGTCCGAGAAGCTCGGTTCGGCGACCGCCGTGATGAGCGCCTCGCTCGGCGTCGGCGGTGCGATCGGACTGCCCGTGGCGGCCCTCCTGGCGCAGACCACCGACTGGCACGTGCTGTTCTGGACGTCAGCGGTCCTCGGCGCGGGTGCCTTCGTCCTCGTGTGGGCCAAGATTCCGTCCGGCGCCGCCCCGGCGGGCGGCCGGTTCGACCTGCCCGGCGCGATCGCGCTCTCTGCCGCCCTGATCGCACTCCTGCTGGCGATCTCTAAGGGGGCGTCCTGGGGCTGGGGAGCCCCGCTGACGACCAGCCTCTTCGCCGGCGCCCTCGTGCTCTTCCTGGCCTGGGGCTGGTGGGAGCTGCGAACACCCGCCCCGCTGGTCGACCTGCGCACCACCGCCCACCGCCAGGTGCTGCTGACCAACCTGGCCTCGATCATCTTCGGCTTCTCGATGTTCGCGATGTCCCTGGTGCTGCCCCAGCTGCTGCAGCTGCCGACCACCACCGGCTACGGTCTCGGGCAGACGATGCTCGCGGCGGGCCTGGTGATGGCCCCGATGGGCCTGGTGATGATGGCGATGGCTCCGGTCTCGGCCCGGATCACCGACGCCTTCGGGCCCAGGACCACCCTGATGATCGGCGCCGGCGTCGTAGCGCTCTCCTACGGCCTGGGCGTGTTCTTCATGGCCGAGATCTGGCAGCTGGTGGTCGTCTCGGCGATCATGGGCGCGGGCGTCGGGTTGTCCTACGGCGCCATGCCCGCGCTGATCATGGGCGCAGTGCCCCGGTCGGAGACGGCCGCGGCGAACAGCCTCAACACCCTGATGCGCTCGATCGGGACCTCGGTCTCCTCCGCCGTCGCTGGGGTCGTCCTGGCCCAGCTGACGATCACCGCCGGCGGCGCCGAGCTGCCGTCGCAGACCGCTTTCCAGGTCGTGCTCGGGATCGGCGCGAGCGCCGCCCTGGTCGCGCTCGGCATCGCGGCCTTCCTGCCCCGCCGCACCAAAGCTCTATAAGCTATAGCCCACCTCCAGCAACAGGGAGGTCCACGAACGAGAGACAAGAGGTAACCGTGCAAGCCAAGCCGACGCGGGCGGACAAGGTCGCCCAGACCCGCGAGCGGATCCTCGATGCCGCCGAACAGCTCTTCGCCGAGCACGGCCTGTTCGCGGTGTCCAACCGGCAGATCAGCGAGGCCGCCGGCCAGGCCAACAACTCCGCCGTCGGCTATCACTTCGGTACCAAGTCCGAGCTGATCAAAGCCGTCGTCAGCCGCCATGCCGTGGACATGGAGCAGATACGCGGGCGGCTCCTGGCCGAGATGGGCGACGACCCCGGCGTCCGGGACTGGGTGGCCTGCACCGTCCGGCCGATCACCGACCACCTCGCGTCGCTTCCCGGCGCCACCTGGTGGGCCCGGCTCGTCGCCCAGATCATGACCGACCCGAGCCTCTACATCGCCGAGCTCGACGAGTCGACGGCGTCGGACTCCCGGCGCAAGAGCGCGGAAGGACTACGCCACAGCCTCCCGGACCTGCCGGACGACGTGTTCGAGGAACGCGAGCGCATGGTCCGCAACCTCGTCATCTATGCCTGCGCCGACCGCGAGCGGGCACTGGCGGAGGGCGGCCCGACCACGCGGGCCTCCTGGGAAGCGACGGCGATCGGCCTGATCGACGCGATCACGGGCATCTGGCAGGCGCCGGTCACACCGGTCGACTGACACCTCGTCAGTCGTTCAGCGACGCGAGCACCTCGTCCGTCGTGACGACCTGACCGAGTGCAGGGAACACACGCGCGACCGTATGGTCGTGCCCCTCGAGATCCGGCCCGGTCATCGCATCGACGACGAGCATGACGTGGTAGCCGGCGTCATACGCCTGCCGCGCCGTGGACTCGACTCCGAACCCCGTTGCGAGGCCTGCGACGACCACCTGGGTGACGCCTCGGGCTCGGAGCGTCTCGTCGAGATCTGTCCCTTGGAACGCACCCCAGCCGGACTTGGTCAACACGATGTCGGACTCGTCGGCACCGAGCGCGTCCGACAGCGCTAACGACGCGCTGGGCACCTCGGCCCTCGGACGGGCGAACTGTGTTCTGCCCGCCGGTGGGTGGTTGAGGTCCGCGACGGTGAGTACCACAGGAAGCGCTCGCTCACGGAAGGACGACGCGAGCCGTGCGGCGTGCGCGACGACGGTGCCCATGTTGTGTGCGGCGGGGAAGCTCATCGTGACGACCTGCAGGTCGACGAGCACGAGGGCACACGTCGGGTCGAGCACGCCGGTGGTTGTTGCGACGTCACTTGCCATATCAGTTCCTCCGTCAGATGGCGGCAGTGTTAAGGCACCTGCCTGACTTAAATTATACCGTCGTGAGTCGCCCGTTCGCGGAAGGGCAAGCAGTCCCCACTCCAGCCGCACCTACTCCAGCCGCAGTAGAGCGACCGGTCCTGCTGAACGATGCACGTCGCACTGCGCGCGGAGACGATCAGTCATGCGCATCGAGCGCGTCGAGGCAAAGACCTCCCACCCATCCCAGAGGAGCCACACCCATGAAGTCTGTCCACGTCACCGCGCCGAGCACGAACAGCTGGGTCGACATCGAGATACCGACGCCCGGACCGTCCGACGTGCTGCTGCGGATCAAGGCATGCGGCATCTGCGGCTCGGATGCGCTGTACTCCCAGGTCGGTGGCATCCCGCCACGCCAGGGGGCGACCCCGCTCGGTCACGAGCCGGCCGCTGAGGTGGCCGAGGTCGGCGCCGAGGTCTCGGACGTCCAGGTCGGCGACCACGTCGTCGTCGACACGATGGCGTTCACCGACGGTCTCCTCGGCTCCGGCGGTGCCCAGGGCGCGCTGTCCGAGTATGTGCTCGTGCGTGACTTCGAGCCCGGACACCAGCTCAAGGTCATCCCGCCGCACATCCCCTGGCAGGTTGCCGCGCTCAACGAGCCGATGGCCGTCGCCTACCACGCCGTCAACCGCACCGAGCCGAAGCCCGGCGACAAGGTGGTCGTGTTCGGCGCCGGACCGATCGGGCTCGGGGCGGTGCTCGGCTACCGCCGCAAGGGCGTCGAGCACATCGTCGTCGTCGACATCATCCCGTCCCGGCTGGACAAGGCTCTCCAGGTCGGCGCGGACGCGGTGATCAACTCCGCCGAGGAGGACGTCGCCGCACGCCTCGTGGAGCTGCACGGCGACGGCGCGAGCGCCCACGTCCGCGGTGTGCGCCCGGGCACCGACATCTACCTCGACGCGGCCGGCGCTCCGCCGGTCCCCACCACCGTGACCAGCATCGCCAAGCACGGCGCGACCTTCGGCGTCGTCGCGGTGCACAAGAAGCCGGTCGAGCTCGACTTCGGCGCCATCCTGACCACCGAGCTCAACCTGGTCTGGGCGATGGGCTACCCGACCGAGATCTTCGAGGTGACCGATGACATCGTCGAGAACTGGGAGAAGTACGCGGTCATCGTCAGCGACACCCTCCCCTTCGACCAGGCCCTGGATGCGCTCGAGCTCGCCCGGACGCCGGGCGCCGCAGACAAGGTCGTCGTCACCTTCGACTGACGTGTGATGCGGCTCCAAGCAGCAGGACGCGGCTCCGCTCGATCGTTGCGATCAGGCGGAGCCGCGTTGCGCCTGGCCCGTGCACATTGCGGGGTTTCCGTCCTCCGTACCGACCGAGCGTGGTGGGGTCGGGCGCGACGACGAGGCCCGGACGCGTTGTTCGTCCGGGCCTCGTCTCCTCGTTCTGGTCGGCTCAGCCGGCGTTCTTCCGCACGCCCGGGAGCTTGCGGTACAGCGCTTCCGCTCTCTTGATGTGGTCTGCGAAGCGACGCGTCTGGTTCTCGACGTGCGAGTCGATGAAGCCCGTCGGTTGCGTAGCGGTCTCCTCGGAGGCGTTCTGGTCTGGGGTGACCTCAGAAGGGTTGTCCATGCTCATTGTCCTGTTCTCCTCTCGCTCTTCCTCTTCGACGCTCAGCGGATCAGCCGTGCGGCCTGCTCGGCGGCGTCGAAGGTCATGTCGATCTCCGCGCTGATGCGCGCGTCGAGCTTCGCGCCGCGAGACGCCTTGAGGTTGAAGTAGGCGATGGCGCCGATCACCCAGTTCACCAGCCCGCCGACTCCCAGGAGGATGGGCATCTGCCCCAGGGGGCCGAGGAGCATCGAGCCGGCGAGCAGGCCGGCACCGATGACGCCGAACACGATGGCCCACCCGGCCGCGACGCTCGTCCTGGACCGCTCCAGGCGGGCGACCGATGCGAGCGAGGCGTCCACCGTGCGCTGCAGCTCCCGCAGCATCGGGAGATTCTTGATGCCTCGATCCCGCTTGAACGAGAGCGTCACCCTCTTGGAGCGGATCGCCGGCAGCAGTGGCAGCGGGCGGATCGGGGACCGCTGCTCGGAGCCCTCGAAGCTCCAGCCGAAGCTCCGGTACGCGTCGCGGTACAGCGACTCCAGCTCCTTCGGGGCACGGACCTTCACGTACTCGTACCCTGTGGTCACGGTCTGGGTGCTCATGGGGGTGTTCTCCTTGGTCGGAACGTTCGATCTGATCGGGATGTTCGATCGCCGGACGCCCCGGGGGGCGATGTGTCGGCCGGTCGTGGTCGTCATGTATCGATGCTCGCCTCGCGCGCCCAGGCCCGAATCGTCCAACCGGATCGGCCTGGATACCGCGGCTGCAGTAGGTGCAACCCGTCGCTGGGGTGCCAGGATCGACGCCATGAACACCACCCCTCCCCCGCAACGAGGACCACGCGCGCTGTGGCAAGGCGCACCCCGGGCCGCCGAGGTCGCGGTCGGCGTGATCCTCGTGGCCGCGGCAGGAGCGGACCTGGTCGGCCGCGCCATGGCCGGGAGCCCTTGGCTCTCCTGGATTCCGCCGCTGGTCGTCCTGGCCGGTGTCGCCGTCGGCTTTCGATCGCCCGCTCCCGGGCTCGCCGTGGTCGCCGTCGCACCGATCCTTGCTGCCGCGATCGGCGAGGAGCCGATAGCGACGTGGTCGATGGTGTGCTTCGCGGCATTCCTGTTCGCGCTGCGTTCGGTTCCCGGGTTTGTCGTCGGGGCTCTCCTGGGCGCCGTGAACTTCGGGTCGGTCTACTACTCGATCGGCGTCATCGACGTCAGGGTCGACGCGAGCGCGTCGGTCTTCGCCTTCGCGGCGATCGTCGGAGCCGCGACCGGCAGCGCCGTGCGCAGCAACATCCGGTACCGGCGGGAAGTCGAACAGCGCATCCGTGAGTCGGAAGTGGCCCGGCTCGCTGCCGTCGACCGAGGGATCGCCCAGGAACGGCTGCGCATCGCCAGGGACCTGCACGACAGCGTCGGGCATCAGATCGCCGTCGTGAACATGCATCTCGGTGCCGCCGAGGTGCATGCCGCGAACGACGGCGCGGGCGCCCAGGCCAGCCTGGCGGCCGCTCGAGGCGCGGTACAGGAGGTGTTGCGGGAGACGCAGCAGATCTTGGCGGTCCTGGGCGTCGAGCGGGCGGCCCCGGGCCTGGGGGCAGCGCCGAGCCATGAGCTCATCCACCAGCTCGTGGAGACCTACCGCACCGCCGGCATGCAGGTGCAGGAGTCCGTGCAAGACCTCGGCTGCGAGATCCCGTCGCAGGTGAGCATCGCCGCCTACCGTATCGTGCAGGAGGCGCTGACCAACGCCCATCGATACGGGGACGGGCAGGCATCGCTGACCGTCACGCGGGACGACCAGGACGGTGATGTAGTGCGGATAGAGGTGGCCAACGCGTACGGGGTACGGACGGGCTCGGCATCGCCGGGCGGGGGCAACGGGCTGGTCGGCATGCGCGAACGCGCCCAGTCCGTCGGCGGCCGGGTCGAGATCCGCTCCGACGGGCCGCTGTTCTGGCTCTCCGCCACCCTGCCTGTCGGCGGTGGAGCGACATGACCGTGCGTCTCATGCTCGTCGACGACCAGGAGATGATCCGGGCCGGGCTGCGGGTCATCCTCGATGCCCAGCCCGGCCTCGTCGTTGCCGCCGAAGCCGAGAGCGGTATCGCCGCGCTCAGCCTTCTCGAGTCGATCGAGGTCGACGTCGTCCTGATGGACCTGCGCATGCCGGGTATCGACGGTGTCGAGACCACACGCCGCATCCGCGCGCTCAGGTCCGCCGAAGAGGTACGCATCCTCGTGCTCACCACCTTCGACCAGGACGAGAACGTGCTCGCGGCGCTGCGCGCCGGCGCCGACGGCTTCCTGAGCAAGGGCGCCGGTCCCGCCGAGCTCGCGGACGGCATCCGCCGCGTCGCCGTCGGCGAGCACGCGTTCTCGCCGACGGCGCTGAACGCGGTCGTCGGGCATCTCACCGGCCCGGCACCGGTCGCCGCCGAACCCGACAAGGCAAAGCTGTTCGCCGAGCTGACCCCGCGCGAGCTCGAGGTCGTCACCCTCATCGTCGAGGGCCTGGACAACGCCGAGATCGGACGCCGGATCTTCATCTCACCGTTCACGGTGAAGACGCATGCCAACCGGGCCATGATGAAGGTCGGCGCGCGCGACCGCGCCCAGCTCGTCTCCCTGGCGTTCCGGGCGGGGATCCGCGCACCCCAGCCCTGAGCTACTGCGGCCGCAGTACCTCCGGCGATCTGCGCGGACGACGACGTCCGCCGTGCCGCTTGGCAACCTGAGCGAGGCGCCTTGATGGCGCTCCGCCACCTGGGCGTCCAGCGCACACCACGGAGGAAGTCATGCTCACTCGGTCCCCTGTCGCCGCCTTCGGCGTCATCTACGCCGCAGTGCTCGCGGTCAGCGCCGCGGTCCACGTGTTTCGTCGAGCGCGATGAGCTCGGTGCGGTTGTCCGGAGCCTCGCAAGGCTGGAACGGGTTCCTGCACGCCCTGCGTGATACCAGCCGCCGCAACATCTACTTCTCGGCGATGGCGATCCCCGGGCATCTCGTCGTAGCCGGAACCAAGGGCATTCTGCTGCTATACACCCCGTCGCTGTTCCTGGCCGCGAACGTGCTGCTGACGTTCGGTCTCGCCGTCGTCAAGCTCCTCGTCATCGTTGCCCACCGGCACGCCCGCCGCCACGGGTCGATGACCGCCATCCCACGAACGTACCGAGCCACCGGGGTGATCGTCCTTGTCCTCGCTCTGGCCTATGTCGCCGCTTGCCTGCCCCTCGCACTGGGACACGACGCCAGTGGTCGATACGGGCGTGACGTGGCGATCGGTATCGCCGCCGTCGCGTTTACCGAGCTCGGGATCTCCGTCCACGGGATCTTCTCTTCCCGCCGGATCCAGGACGTGCTCATGGAGGCGATCAAGCTCAGCAGTCTCGCTTCGTCTCTCATGCTTCTCGTGCTGACGCAGACCGCGTTGCTGTCGATGTCGCCAACGGGCGAGGATCCGTCACGCTACAACGGCATCTGCGGCATCTTCCTCGGCGGCGCTGCGGCAGCTGTTGGTATCCATATGATCACCCGTCACCGACAGTCGGACCGCACGCACGCGCCCTCGCCGTCGACGAACGTCGCACCACCCGCAAGAAGGGTCATGACCGTGACGGATGTGGCGCTCGTGGAAGGGCCGCATGCTCACCCGAGCCCGAGAAGTGAACCATCGCACGGTAGAGGGGAGCACGCTCAGGCGCGTCGGGTAGCGGCGGTACCTCAGCCCGGTCAGCGGCAAAGGAGCGCAGCATGTGCCCGACCAGGCGCCGCCAGGTTCCTGGTGCAGCATCGCCCGTCGCAGCAATGACTCCGGCGTTGGCCATGAGCAGGATGACGAGATCTTCGCTGGTGAAGTCCTCGCGTAGCTGGCCGGTCCCGTGTGCTCGCGCGACGACCTCGAGGAACCCTTCGTAGGCCTCGTCGCGACGAGCCTCGAGGACATCGGCCGCCGGGAAGGCCATCGTCAGGACGTCGGCGAACCCGCGGTCCGACGCCTGCATGGCACACACGGCATGGATGAACCCGCAGAACCCGTGCCATGGGTCCGGGTCGGCGAGTGCGTCGGTGACCGCGTCCGCATAAGCCTCCATGCGGTCGGCGAACACCGCGTCGATCAGCTCGGCACGAGTCGCGAAGCGCCGGGACAGGGTGGCCTTTCCCACGCCGGCCTCGCGGGCGACCGCAGCCATCGAGACGCCGAGCCCTTCGGTCGCGAAGAGGGAGCGAGCCGCGAACAGGATGCGGTCGCGGTTGCGCTCGGCATCGACGCGCAGGGTAGATCTGCCGTCCTGGTCCAGGGCTTCGCCGGGGGTGCTCAAGTCGGTCACAACCCCAGTCTACGACGAAGTGGAACGGGCGGCCCAGTTGAGTGTTACGGTGAGGCCAACCCGGAAACGGGAAGGCCGTTCCATTTGATCCGAAGGAGCCAGCCATGGCCGAGCCGACAACGTTTAACACCGAGATCGCCGTTCACCCCCGCCTTCAGCACATCGGGCTGACCACCGGGAACCTGGAGCCCTTGCTGGCCTGGTACGAGACCGTGCTGGGCATGCAGGCCATGCACACCTCGGAGGACCCCACGGGGCTGCGCAGCCAGGGCCTGGAGGTCAAGGCGGTGTGGCTGTCCAACGACGAGCAGAACCACCGAATGGCGATCATCGAGATCCCCGGCCTGGAGCCGGACCCCGAGCGAGCCAGGCACCACCGCCTCCAACACCTGGCGTTCGAGTACAACACCGTGGAGGAGCTACTGGGCACGTACGTGCGGCTCAAGCGCGAGGCGATCCTGCCGGTCCTGGCCGTGGACGAGGGCTTGCAGACCGCCTTCTACTACGCGGACCCCGACCAGAACGTCATCGAGATCAACGTCAACAACTACGGCGACCCCTTCACGGCGATCGAGCACATGCGTTCCTCGACCGACTTCGCTCACCGGCCGCTGGGCGTGCACGTCGATCCCGGCCTGATGGTCGAGGCCCGCGAGGCGGGAGCCAACGCATGGCAGCTCCACAAGCGCGCCTGGAACAACGAGTTCGCCCCCGAGCAGCCGTGGGACCCGACAGTCCTGCTCTGAGCTCGCCACCGGGGTGAGGGCCACCGCCCCAGGTCACGCGATCGTGCCCCGCACCACGGCTGCACACCGTGGTGCGGGGCACGACGCCTGAGGACCAACCCCAGACGGTCAGGCCGCGCGGTCGCTCCTGCTGAGCTCGAGGACCTGGCGCATGGCCGCGGCATCGAGCTGTTTGCCGAAGACGGGTCCGTCAGGCTCGAGGTGGGCGCTGGCGGCGAAGGATCCGGTGAGTACGGGTTCGAAGCCGAGCGCGTTGACGATGTGGGCGACGGTCTCGACGGCAGCCGTGTCGTCGCCGGCGATGCCGATGGCGGTCCGGTCGGGCGCACCGGCGGGGCGAGGCAGTTCTTCCATCTGGTGGTAGCCGAGGTGGTTGAACGTCTTCACGAGCCGCGCCGTCTCGGGTAGTGCGTCCCGGACGATGGTGCTGGACGGCTGGTCGGCCGCCTCGAACTCTGGCAGGGCGCCGTCGATCGGTGGCCAGTAGTTCATGACGTCGACGACGACGTGCCCAGCCAGGGCATCGAGGGGTAGTTCGCGGAACCTGCGCAGGGGCACGGCGATCACGAGCACGTCGGCCTCGGCCGGCAGGTCGTGAGCGGTGGTCGCGACGGCGCCCGGTGCAACAAAGCGCAGGAGCTGGTCCGTGTCCTCGGCCGTACCGGACGACGCGATCCGCACCGTGTATCCCGCATCGAGAGCGAGGCGTGCGATCGCGACGCCGGACTTGCCGGCGCCGAAGACGCCGATGACGGGTCGAGAAGCGCTGTTCATCGTGCTGTTCTCCTGACGGGTGGCTGGCGGTCGGCGAGAGAGTCCGGGAGGGGACCAAGGGCGTGGCCCTCCTCCCGGTCCGGTGGCCTGGGTCAGACCCAGGCGCGCAGGGTAGTCTCGAGCGGCTGCGTGGGGTGGCCGATGAGGCGGGCAAGGTCGCCCGGGGTGGGTGCGAGGGCGCCGTCGCGCATGTTCCCGTTGAGCGCGACCATGAACCCTGCTGTGCCTTCGTCGAGGCCGAACGCAAGCAGCTGCTTGTGCTCCTGCTCCGGGGTGAGCGCCTCGTAGCGCACCGACGTGCCGAGGACCTTCGCCGCGATGGCGGCGAACTCCTCGAAGCTCCACGCGGTGTCGCCGGACAGCTCGTAGGCGCGGCCCTCGTGGCCGGGCGTCGTGAGCACCACGGCGGCAGCCTCCGCGAAGTCCCGCCGGCTCGCTGTCGCGAGACGTCCGTCGCCGACGGAGTTCGCGATGACGCCGGTCTCACGGGCACTGGTGAAGTCTTGCTGGTGGTTCTCGGTGTACCAGCCGTTGCGCAGGAACGTGGCCGGGAGGCCCGAGGCGGTGACGAGCTCTTCGGTGGCCTTGTGCTCGGCAGCCAGGCCGAGGATGGTCGTGGGCGCCTGGAGCGCGGAGGTGTAGACCAGGTGCCCAACGCCGGCGCGACGAGCGGCCTCGATCGCGTTCCCGCGCGGCGCGAGTGCCTGGCCGGGGGCGCCGACGGAGACCAGGAGCAGTTTGTCGACGTCGGCGAGCTGGGTGGCCGTGCCGTCGACGTCGTCAAGATTGAGGGTCGCGGTGCGCAGGCCGCGCTCGGTCAGGGCGGTCAGGCGCTCGGTGTCGCGGCCGAGGGCGAGGAGGTCGCCGGCAGGGATTCCGCGTTCGAGGAGGGCGTCGATGGTGTGGCCGCCGAGCTGTCCGGTGGCGCCGATGATGGCGATGGTCATGGTGTTCTTCCTTCGGTGATTCAGGTGGTGGTTGATCAGGCGGTGACGATGCGCAGCACGAGGACCGCGACGGACAGGACCAGCGGCGGCAGCGGCATCGCGAGGCCCTTGGTGTCGCCGACGCGGAGGTGGCCGATGAGGGCGCCGATGAAGTAGGCGGTCAGGCCTGCTGCGGCGGCGATGCCCAGAGGCTCGATCCACAGGCCGGCCACGATGCCGAGCGCGCCGGCGATCTCCAGTGCGGCCAGCACGGAAAAGTAGCGCTCGGGAACGCCGACTGTGCCGCCGATGACGGCGACGACCTGCTCGTTCTTGCGCAGCTTCATCACAGCGGAGTTGAGGACGAGCAGAGCGAGCAGGACGGTGACGACGACAAGGGCGATGAACATGACTTCCTTCGATGTGGGGTAACGGCAGGGGCGCGGGCGCGCGCCGAGGCGCCGCCGACTCGGTGCGGGTCAGTTACTGATGACGGGAGCGCGGCCGACGTACGTGTCGTCATCGACCTGGGCCGCTGTGAAGGCGGCGATGGCGGCGCGGGTGACGGCGAAGCCGAGCTTGTCCGTGTCGAAGAAGCCGGAGCGGACCCTGCCCTGCTTGGGGCCGTCGGTGGGGCGGATGAAGCGCACGATCGTCCAGTCGAGGCCGGAGACCAGCACCGGGTCGGTCATGCCGCGGATCTCCTCGTAGGCGCGGCGCCCGAACGTCTTGGGCAGGAAGCGGATGAGCCGGGTCTGCCAGGTCGGCCGCTCGCGTGGGTCCCAGACCGCCGGGGTGGCGTGGCCGACGTAGCGCCGCACGCCGTGCCGCTGCATGGCGTCGAGCACGTGGCGGGTGCCTTCGGTGAGCGGGTGCCCCTGCTCGCCCGGGGTGAGCACGGGGCCGAGCGCGCTGATGACGGCGTCGGCTCCGGCGACCGCGGAGTCGATCGCAGCCTTGTCGGACATCTCGCCGACGACGACGCGGACCTGGTCGCTCCAGGTGGCCGGGATCTTGGCCTTGTTGCGGGCGTAGGCGGTGACGGTGTGACCGCGGTCGAGGAGCTCGGCCACGGTGAGGGAGCCGATGGCGCCGGTGGCGCCGAAGACGGTGACGTTCATGGAAGTGCTCTCGTTTCTATCAGCTGTAGAGGAAGCCGCCGTCGATCGTGACCACGGCCCCGGTGACGAATGTCGAGCGGTCGGAGGTGAGCCAGGCGACGCAGTCCGCGACCTCTTCGGGTCTTCCCATCCGTCCCATGGGGATGAGGTCGGCCCATTGGGACCGCAGATCTTCCGGCGCGTTGAGGATTCCCGGTGTGGCGATCGTTCCTGGGGCGACGGCGTTGACGCGGATGTTCTGCCGTGCGTACTGCAGTGCCGCGTTCTTGGTCAGTCCGATCACGCCGTGTTTGGCGGCGGTGTAGTCGGCCATCCCCGGGGCGTTCTTGAGCCCGGCACCAGAGGACACGTTCACGATGGCGCCTCCGCCCGAGTCGAGCATCAGCGGTATCTCGCAGCGCATGCTGAGGAACACTCCGCGGAGGTCGACTGCGAGCGTGTGGTCGAAATCCTCCACGGACAGCTCGTGCAGTGGTGTGGGCTCGGTGGCGAGACCAGCGTTGTTGACCGCGAGGTCGAGTCGTCCAAAGCGTTCACCGATGTGCGTGATGCCGGCCTCGACCGACGCCTGGTCGGACACGTCCAGGCGGATTCCGATCGCGTCACCGCCTGAGGCAGTGATTCGTTCGGCAGCGGCTACGGTGTTCGCCTCGTTCCGGCCCGACAGGACCACGCTCGCACCTTCCTGCGCCAAACGCTCGGCGACCGCGTAACCGATCCCTGCGGCCGCTCCGGTGACGAGAGCGACCTTGCCCGTGAATGTGTTCATGACCTTCTTTCTTGGTCGAAGCTGACGTAGAGATCAGGCCGCGAGGACGTGGCGGACGGCGGGGGCGACGTCGTCGCCGAACCGCCGGATGGAGTCGCGGACCATCTGCTGGGGCATGCCGCCGAGGTCGACCTGGCCGAGGAACCGGTCGATCCCGAGCACGCTGCGCATCTCGAGGATCTTCTCGGCGACCTCGCGGGGGCCGCCGACCATGAGCGCGCCACGGCGAGAAGCCATGGACTGCATGGTCGGCCGGTCGACGTAGAACCCGCGCCCGCCGTTCGTCTCGGGTGAGAGGTAGCGGTGGTAGTAGGGGTAGAACTCCTCCAGCGCCTGCTCCTGCGACTCGCCGACGTAGAAGTGGCTCGTGATGCCGACGGTGAGCTGCTCGTCGGGGTGGCCGGCCTCGCGGCCCGCTGACCGGTACAGGTCGATCAGGCGCTTGGCGTGGTCGATGGTGCCGCCGATCAGGCCCAGGGCCATCGGCAGGCCGAGGCGTCCGGCACGCAGCGCGCTGGAGGGGGTGCCGCCGACAGCGACCCAGACGGGCAGGTCGCCGTGGGTCGGCGGGTTGACCTCGGCCTCGTGCAGCGGCGGGCGGAAGCGCCCCTCCCACGTCACCGGCTTCTGCTCGCGCAGGCGTAGCAGCAGGTCCAGCTTCTCGGCGAACAGGTCGTCGAGCTGGGCCATGTCCTCGCCGAACAGGGCGAAGGGTTCGGCGAACGCGCTGCGTCCGGCGATGATCTCCGCGCGGCCGTGGCTGACCAGGTCGAGGGTGGCGAAGTCCTGGTAGACCCGCACCGGGTCCAGGACGCTCAGCACGCTGGCGGTGGTGGTGAGCTTGATGCGCTGGGTCGCGCGCGCGATGGCGGCGTGCACGACGGCCGGGGAGGAGACGGCGAACTGGCGGGTGTGGTGCTCGCCGATGCCGTACACGTCCAGGCCGTGCTGCTCGGCCAGGATGCCGTAGCTGATGATGTCGTCGATGCGGCTGGCGGCCGTGTCGGGGCTGTCGGGGTAGATGTCGCTCAGGGAGAAGACACCGAGTTCCATGGGGTTCCTTCCGGGGCGCCGCGCGGCCGTGCCCGTCCTTGCGGGATGTGGGCGGAGCCGCGCGGCGACGGCCTGAGATGGTCAGGCGATGGAGATGATGATCTTGCCGAGGGTGCCGGCGGTGAAGTGCCCGAACGCGTCGGGGGTCTGCGCGAGGTCGTACACGTGCTGCACGGTGACGGTGGTGTGCTGCTCGGCCTGGTTGCGCGCGATCCGCTCCAGCGTCTCGGGCGCCGGGTTGGCGTAGATCGCCACGACGCGCACTCCCTCGACCGGGACGTCCGCAGGGCTCATCAGCATCGTGGAGACGAACGCTCCGCCGGCCTTGACCATGGGGACGACGGCGTCGGGCGCGCCGGCGAAGTGCAGCACGACATCCACGCCGTCGGGCGCGATCTCCCGCACTTGGGCGACGACGTCGCCGGTGTAGTCGACGGCGTGCGCGGCGCCGAGCGCGACGACCTGCTCGGTCTCCTTCTCCGTGTGCGCGGTCGCGATCACGGTCGCGCCGGCGCGTGCGGCGAGCTGCAGCGCCTGCTGCCCCACGCCACCGGTCGCGCCGACCACGAGGACCGTCGCGCCCTCGCTGATCTGGGCGGCGTCGATGGCGTCCACGGCCGCGGTCCCGGCCAGGCCGAGTCCTGCCGCCTGCGTGAACTCGACGGACTCGGGCAGCTTCGCGATCCCCACGGCGGTGGGCACGGTGACGTACTCGCCGAACGAGCCATCACCGAGGAAGTTCTTGGTCACGACGCCGAACACGCGGTCACCGACCGCGTAGTCCTCGACGCCCTCGCCTACGGCGTCGACGACGCCGGCGAAGTCCTTGCCCAGCACGACCGGGAACCGATGCTCCATCGCGCCCTGCAGCATCCCCTTGGCGACCGACAGGTCGAAGCCGTTGACCGATGCCGCGTGGACGCGGACCCGGACCTCGCCTGCGGTGGGCTGGGGAACGTCTACCTCGGTGACCTCGGGCTCGGAGTCGAACGCACGCAGTGCCACAACCTTCATGTCTGTCTTCCCTACTATCCGGTTCAAGTGGAGCTGTTGCTCCGCTTCCACGCCCTAGTGAACCACGGAACTGGAGCGCCTATTCCAGATAGGTAGACTGGTCTCATGAGCACCGAGAAGCGACCCCTGCGAGCGGACGCTGAGCGCAACCGGCAGGCGATCATCTGCGCTGCGGGATCCGTGCTTGCTCAGGAGGGCAGCGAGGTCACGCTGGAGCACATCGCCGACGTCGCCGGGGTAGGAGTCGGGACGATCTACCGGCGGTTCTCCTCGGTCGAGGAACTCATGGGCGTGGTGCTCGAAGAGAAGATGCGCCGCTACGCCGAACGCACCGAGCAGGCCGCCATGCAGGCAGAGACACAGCCGTGGGAGGCGTTCCGCGACTACGTGATGTTCATCCTCGAACAGCAAGCCATCGACGCCGCGTTCAGCGACGTCCTGCTCTCCTCCCGCAGCGGGACCGAGCTGTTCCGCACCGAACTGACCCGTGCCTTTGATGCCTCCGTGCAACTGGTGGAGTGCGCCCGCGAGGCGGGCGCTATCCGGGCCGACTTCCACCACAGCGACCTGTTGCTGCTGCAGCACGCCGCCCGGGGCTTGCGCGGCACCCAGCGCATCGCACCCTTGGCATGGAAGCGGTTCGGCGAGTACATGCTGCAGGCCTTCCACGAGGCGGGGGCCGAGCCGCTCACCCCGCCGTCCCGGATCTGGGCCAGGACCCTGGCCGCCGGCAACCCTTGAACCCTGTCACTGGGCGGTCCCGGCGGGTCGCGTACACGACCTGCCGGGACCGCTTCCGGCTAGCTGTAGCGCAGTCCGTGGCCGAAGCGGAACAGCGGGTCCGCGGTGTCGAAGGGCACGTCGGGGCGATTCCCGCGCACCGCCTCCATGCTGCTCGGCAGGTCGAACGGCAGATTGCCCTGGGGTTCCGCCGCACCGAAGATCACGTCAAGGACGGCCTCCGGGCTGGCTCCGAACGTGCCGACGATCGCCGCCGTGTGGTCCACGAGCGGAGTGAGGACGGCGGGCCGGTCGAGGAAGACGTCGACCACGGTCGGTATGACTGCCGCGATCTCCCGGACGTGCGCGAGCTGGTCTTCCGGGAAGTCGAGTGACCCGGCATGGAACATGCTCTCGAACGTGGCGGTCCGCTCCTCGAACGGGGCCTGGAGCCGCAGGATTGCGACGTCGGCCTGCTGGGGGTCCGTTACGACACTGCCGTAGGCATTCGCGACCTCAGCAGGCACGCCCTCGACGTAGATCTTCGCTCCACGACCGAGGGGCAGGATGCTGTGCCCCTTGACGACCGTGTTGGTGAGCAGCGTGACCGAGGCGCGCTGCGCCGCCTCGCCTGCCGTGACGAACTCGGTGCTCCCGACCACGCTGGCAGCGTGGGCGACGTCGACGTACCGCTGGTCGTCGAACAGGCCCAGGACGAATTTCTCGCGCAGGAGGCGGCGGGCTGAGATGTCGAGTCGTGCTTCGCTGACGTCGCCGTTGCGGACCAGGTCGACGAGCAGCTCCGGGTTTGCCTCGCCGCCGAACTGGTCGACGCCGGCCTCGAGGACCTTGACCATGCGCTCGCGAGGAGAGAGGTGTTCGACACCCCAGGCGCGGGCGGGGAACGGTTCGCCGAAGACCTCGTTGTCGGTGATCAGGCCCCAGTCGGTGCAGACGATCCCGTCGAATCCGTAGCGCTCGCGAAGCAGGCCGGTGATGACGCTCTTGTTGAACCCGAAGCCCACCTCCTCGTATTCAGTGCCGATCGGCATCCCGTAGTACGGCATGATCTGGCTGGTACCGGCGTCGAACGCCGCTTCGAACGGCTTGAGGTGCAGCTCGAACTGTCCGCCGGGGTACACCTGCTCGCGACCGTGGGCGAAGTGCGCGTCCTCGCCGTCGAGCTGCGGCCCGCCACCAGGGAAGTGCTTGGTCATCGTGGCGACGGAGTTCGCGCCCAGGGCGGCCCCCTGGAACCCGCGGATGTACGCGGCGCCGAGCCGTGACGAGAGATGGGGGTCCTCGCCGAACGTCTGCAACTGCCGCGACCACCGCGGTTCGGTGGCCAGGTCCACCTGCGGGTGCAGGGCCACACGGATTCCGACGGCTGTGTACTCCTGTCGGGCGATGTCGCCGAACGTCTCCACCAGCTTCTCGTCGCCGATGGCTGCCAGGCCGAGCGGCTCGGGCCAGAGGGAGAATGTGCTGGTGGCGACGCCGAGGAGCGGGTTGTCGGTGTACGAGTGGCGCGGGTCGCTCGAGATCGTGACCGGGATACCAAGTCGTGTCGTTGCCGCGAGCTCCTGCAGGCGGTTGTACCAGGTTGCCATGGCCTCGACCGTGGGGGCGGCGCTGAGGATGTTGAAGTGGCTCATCAGGCGGCCTGTCAGGTACTCCTTGTTGCTCGGCAGCCCGAACACGGAGTCCCCGTCACTGAGCTGCCCGTCGGGGCCCATGCTGATCATGGTCTGGAACAGCAGCCCGGCCTTCTCCTGCAGGGTCATCTGCGCGAGCAGCTTCTCGACCCGCTCCTCGACGGGAAGGTCTCGGTTCAGGTAGCTGGTGTCGACGGTGGACATGCTTACTTCACTCCCTTGATGCGGTAGACGAGCACTGCGCCAGCCAGAGCGACGACGGCGCCGAAGAGGTAGAAGGTTGCGTAGCCGCCGATCGCGGTGCCGGCGCCGGCGGCGATGATCAGCGGTGCGATGGACGGGGCGATCGACTGCGGCAGCGCATTGGCGATGTTGAGCACCCCGAGGTCCTTGGCGGTGTCATCGGGGTCGGGCAGCACCTGGGTGGCGAGGGCGAGATCGACGGACATGAACGACCCGGTTCCGAGGCCGATGATGGCCTGGCCGATGATGACGGTCGTGACATCCGGCGCGAAGGCGAGCACGACAAGTCCGACCACCATGACCAGGCCGGCCGCGGCGACGAACGGGCGCCGTTTGCCGATCTTGTCCGAGAGGATCCCTCCCACCGGTCCCGACAGCGCCATGGCGCCCATGAAGGCGATGTTGGAGATCAGGACAGCGCTGATCGCTTCCTTCTCGGCCAGCTCGAACTCCTGCGTGAGGTAGAACGGCAAGAACGTGGCCACACCCGCATACCCGAACATCACCAGGAATTTCGTCAGCCATGTCCACGCGAAGTCGGGGTGCTTGGCCGGGTTAAAGACGAACGAACCGAGAAACTCTTTGAGGGTGTACGGCGTGGTCGGGCGATGCGGCAGCACACGATCCTGCAGCACCCAGCTGAACGCCAGGACGGTGACGGCTGCGACGAGTGCGGGAACGGCGAATCGGGCGACGTCCGTGTCGAGCACGTTGACGAGCGCCGTTCCGGCCAGCATTCCTACGGGCCCGGCGAGGCCCACGACGCCGGAGACCATGCCGCGCCGGGCGACGGGGACCTGGTCCGGGACGGTGGCGTTGGCCGCGGCCAGCACGGCGTTCATGGCCGCCTGGGCCACGCACCACGCGATCATCACGAGCCAGACGCTGGGCGCCACACCGATCACTGTGAAGGCGACGAGGCCGACCAAGACGCCGCCGACGAGCCACGGTCGTCGCATGCCCCACCGATGGGCGGTGCGGTCGGAGAGCCGACCTGCCAGCGGGTTGGTGATCAGAGCGAAGAGAGCACCGACTCCGGTGACCATGCCCATAGCGGTGGCAGCTTCAGCGGGCGTCGCGGTGATGTGCTGCAGCTTGAAGGCGAGCGTGACCAGCGCCGGGGTCAGTAGCGCCAGCATGACGCCGAACGTGGCGCCGGCGAAGGCCGGAACGTAGCCGCGGGGCGATCTGGCGGGCTGCACGGCGGGGAAGTCAGGCGCTGATGGTGTGGTGAGTGACGACTTTGTCATGGTGGGCAGTTCTCCTTGGACGGCGCCTCCTTCGGCGCGATGGCAAAAGTAGAACATCTGGTAACTGAAAATGCAACGCATGGTAACTTCGTAGGATGGTCAGCATGACGCGCCAGACCACGGACGAGCTCCCAGCAGCATCCCGGGGAGCGTCCGCGGCGCGGACCCGCGCCGCGGTGATAGGGGCCGCCGCGAACCTGTTCGCCGAGCGGGGCTACCGCGCGGTGTCCCTGCGGGACATCGCCGCTGCCGGCGGTATCAGTCATCCCGGACTGCTCCGGCACTTCGCGTCCAAGGACGACCTCCTGCGAGCCGTCGTCGAGCAGCTGGACGAGGTCAACCGCCACGTAGCCTCCGACGGCGCGACCTCACTTGACGCCTTCGTGCAGGTGGCACGCCAGAACGATGCGTCGCCGGGCTACTCCCGGCTCCTTCTCGGGCTCGTCGGGATCGCCCTCAGCCCTTGCCATCCAGAGCACCAGGCAGTGGCAGCCCGGTACGAGATGGCACGAGAAGGGTTCGCCGAAGCGTTCCGGCAGTTCGCCGCCGAGATGCACAGCGCCGTTGACGCGGACGCGGAGGGCATTCGGATGGCAGCGGCCTGGGACGGCGCCCAGCTGATCGCGCTCTACCTGCCCGAGGTGGACGTCCCATCGACCTTGGGCCGCCGGCTCGCCACGCTCGGGGCGGCAACACCGCGCGAGCTCATGACCCCCCTGCCGCCCGCCGCCAGTGCGCCGCCTGCCATGTCCGGGGCGGACTCGGACGGGTACGCGTCAGGTCGCGCCCGGCGCGCCGAGATTGTCGCGGCAGCTGCGGAGCGGTTCGCGGCAGATGGCTACCATCTCACCAGCCTCCGGGAGGTCGCCGCCGCGGCGGGTACCGGCCCGTCGACGTTGGTCCACCATTTCGGCGGCAAGCAGCAGCTGCTCATCGCTGTGCTTGACCAGCAGGAAGCCGAGCTTGCGGGCATGCAGGATGACGGCGGGTCCGAGCCCGGCCGGTTGTGGAGCTTGCCGCAGCGGGTCCAACACCATCTTGAGAACGCGTCCCAGTGCGTCCGGTTGCAGGCGACGCTCCGCACCGAGGCGGTGGCGGCGGATCACCCCGCCCACGAGCACTTCGCTCGCCGATACCGAGCCAGGATTGGTGACTACGCGACGGCGATCGCCCGCGCCCAGGAGATGGGCAGCGTCCGTGGCGAGCGAGATCCATGGTTTGAGGCGCTCTGGTTGGTAGCCCTCAGCGACGGGTTGCACCTGCAGTGGCTCTACGCCCCGGCCGCAGTCGACCCCGCAACACTCCTGACCGGCTATCTGGACGAGCTGCGCACAGCCTGAGCCGTTCAGTCGCGCCCGAACAGGGCTCGAAGAATGCCGTCCCGAAGATCCTCAAGCACGACATCGTCGGCCAGTGGTGACACGTTGCGCCACAGCCCGAGCTGCCCGTGCAGACCGCTCCACAGCAGCTTCGCGGTCAGGTCCGCACCGTCGGACCCGTGGCCCGTTGCAGTGAGATATGCGACGACCGTCTCACGCCATACGTCCAGGAGCCGGGCCATCGGGTGCTGCTGCAGACCCTGGGGCGGTGGGAGCCCCGGACCGATGCGGAACAGCAGGTCGTATCGGTGCGGTGCGCCGGTCGCCAGCTCGCAGTAGGAATCGACAGTTGCGCGCAAGCCTGCCCACGGATCATCGGCCGGCGCCGCGTCCCGTGCGGCGCACATCTGCTCGGACAGCGCTGTGTAGGCGCCGTCGAGCAGCGTCCACATCAGGTCGTTCTTGTCCTTGAAGTGGCTGTACACGGCACCGGCGGAGATGCCTGCCTCACGAGCGATAGCCCGCAATGACACCCGCTCCGGGCCATCCACATCGCGCAGCAACCGCCCCGCGGCATCGAGGATTTCCTGCCGCAGCCGCTGGCCCTCGCCCCAACGGTTGGGCACACGACCCGCGCCCACGCTGTCGACGACACCAGGTCGTTGCATGGCACTCATCCCTTCGGCACCCCTCCGTCGAACACGGCGTGAGCCTATGGGCAGGTCCCTACCGGCGTCGCATCAACCAGCCGCTCCGACGAGGCGGTTTTCACCCGACAGCCAAATGCTATACGGTGTTCAGCGAGTTGGTGAACACTGTTTAGCAACTCCGCCGTGGAGGCGATCCGTTGCCAGTCCTCAAGAGATTGCGAACTTCACCATGCGAGTAGAAGTAGACGTCCCCAAGTGCGTGGCGTCCGGGCAGTGCGTCATGATCGCCCCTGGGGTCTTCGACCAGCGTGACGATGACGGCTTGGTCGTCCTCCTGGATGACCACCCCGCCCCAGAGCACCACGAGGGGGTCCGAGAGTCGGTCGCCGTGTGCCCGGCGGCCGCCATCCGAGTGGCCGAGCAGTGACGCGCGTCGTCGTCGTAGGTGCGTCAGCCGGCGGTCTGGCGGCCGCCGAAGGACTGCGCCGCCAGGGGTTTGACGGGCCGATCACCGTCGTCGGAGACGAGCCCCACCTGCCCTATGACAGGCCACCGTTGTCGAAGCAGATTCTCAACGGCGAGTGGGAGGCCGACCGTCTCGCACTGCGGTCGCACCACGACCTCGAAGCACTCGGGCTCGAGTGGCGTCTGGGAGAACCCGCGACAGAAGCCGACGCAAGTGAGCGCACGGTGACCCTGGCGAGCGGTGATCGGCTCGGCTACGACCACCTCGTCGTCGCCACGGGAGTGCGCCCGCGGCGCCTTCCCGGTGTCGACCACCGGGCGCCGGGCCTGCACGTGATGCGCCGCCTGGAGGACGCGCTCGCCCTACGGTCCCGCCTGGTGCCCGGGCGGCGTCTCGTCGTCGTCGGCGCGGGCTTCATCGGGGCCGAGACAGCGGCAGCCGCCCGCGGACGCGGCCTGGAGGTGACCATGATCGAGCCCGCCCGCGTGCCGCTGGCGCACGCCGTCGGCGAGGTGGTCGGCAGGGCACTGGTCCAGGTGCACCGCGAACACGGGGTCGACCTGCGAACGGGCACCACCGTCACGGGGATCGTCACCGATGCCGACGGCCGGGTCGCCGGCGTATCCCTCGACGACGGCACCACAGTCGCCGCCGACGACGTGGTGGTAGGCATCGGCTCAGTGGCCAACACCGAATGGCTCGCCAACAGTGCACTGCCCGTGGACGACGGACTGGTATGCGACGAGTACTGCGCCGCCGCCGACGGTGTCTGGGGCGTCGGTGACGTGGCGCGGTTCCACAACCCGTTGTTCGGTACCTCGATGCGGATCGAGCACCGCACCAACGCCGCCGAGCAGGGTCTCGCCGTCGCCCGCAACATCGTCGATGACGGCGCGCGAAGGCCGTTCGCGCCCGTCCCCTATTTCTGGTCCGACCAGTACCACCTGAAGATCCAGGCCCACGGCTACCTGCGCGGCCACGACGAGGTCTCCGTCTTAGACGGCGACCCGACCTCCGGCCGGTTCCTCGTCGCGTATCGCTCCGAAGACCGTCTCAGCGGGGTGTTGTCCGTCGGGGTGTCCCCGAAGGTTCTTCGACCTTGGCGTAGTGCCCTCGCAGCCGGAACGTCCTGGACCGATGCGACCAGGACCCTCATGACTGCCGCCTGAGACACCACCCGCCCGAACCCAACCACTTCTTACCGGAGGACTGACATGCCAACCGCTACACCCGCCGACTTCAGCCTTGACCGCTCGTCCGACAGGCCGCTCGACCCCCCGCCCACGCACAACGACCTCCGCTCAGAGGAGCGACTGCCGCGCGTCGCGATCTATGACGGCCGGCTCCAGCCGTACCTCATCACACGCTACGAGGACGCGCGCCTCGTGCTGGGCAGCGACGCGTTCAGCACGGATCCCACCCCACGCCCCGGCATGCCCGAGTTTCCCAGCTGGCGTGAGGGGCAGCCGCAGGGCCCCCGAGGTTTCTTCAAGAGCTACGACGAGCCCGTGCACTCGATGATGCGCAAGACGCTCACTCGAGAGTTCATGGTCAAGCGCATCAACGCGATGCGGCCCGCGATCGAGCACCTGACCACCGACCTCCTGGACGCGATGATCGCCAAGGGCACGCCGGTCGACCTGGTCGAGGATTTCGCTCTGCCGCTGCCGTCGCTGGTGATCTGTGACCTCCTGGGCGTCCCCTACGAGGACCACGACACCTTCCAGCAGTACGCGAAGGTCTTCGTCGACATCGCAGCGACGCCGCAGCAAGTCGTCACAGCCCAGCAAGAGCTCGGTGAATACCTGGACGGACTCCTGGCACGCAAGCGCGCTGAGCCCGGCGACGACATCGTGACCCGCCTCGCCGAGCAGGTCGATGCCGGGGAGATCACCGCACGCGATGCCGCGGACCTCGCGGCTTTTCTCCTCTTCGCCGGACACGAGACGACCGCGAACATGATCGCGCTCAGCGTGATCGTCCTCCTGAATCACCCTGACCAGATCCCGGCACTCCTCGCGGGGCCTGCCGAGGCCGCCAACGCCACCGAGGAACTGCTGCGCTACCTCACCATCGTCCACGGCGGAGTGAGGCGCTACACCATCCGGGAGGTCGAGATCGCCGGTGTGACCCTGCAGCCCGGCGACGGCGTGATCGTGCCGCTCGGCCTGGCCAACCGGGACCCGGAGATGTTCGGCGACCCTGACACCCTCGACCTCGCCCGCACCAACGCCCGGCAGCACGTGGCCTTCAGCTACGGCATCCACCAGTGCCTCGGCCAGCCACTTGCCCGTGCCGAGCTGCAGATCGTGCTACCGGAGATCTTCCGACGCCTGCCCCGGCTGCGGACCACGGCGCCCCTGGCGGAGATCGACTTCAAGCAGAACACGTTCGTCTACGGCGTCAACAGCCTGCCGGTCGAGTGGTGAGCCGTTCATGACCACCATCCCGGGCCTGGACGGGCGCGTAGCCATCATCACCGGTGGGGCGTCCGGCATCGGCCGGGCCACCGCCCACCAGTTCGCGAGGGCCGGTGCCACTGTGGTCGTCGCCGATCTGAATCATGAGGGCGCCGAAAAGACCGTCGCCGAGATCTCTCGTGACGGGGGTGATGCCCTAGCTGTCACCGGGGACCTCAGCGATCCCGCGATCATCGAGCGCCTGGTTGCCGAGACCACCCAGCGATTCGGCGGCGCCGACCTCTTGGTGAACAACGCCGGCGTCACGGACAGCAAGACCCCACCGGCCAGGGTCAGTGACGCCGAGTGGGAGCGGGTGGTGCGGATCAATCTCACTGCGCCGTTCCTGCTCACCCGCGCCGTTCTGCCCCACATGCTCCGACAGGAGCACGGCGTCATCGTCAACGTCGCCTCGGAGGCCGGCCTGCGCGGCGGCGCGGGAGGGATCGCCTATACCGCCACCAAACACGGCGTCGTCGGCATGACGAAGAGCCTCGCGGCTGCCTATCGCATGGCGGGCATCCGGACCAACGCGATCGCCCCCGGCGCCGTCCGCACGAACATCGGGACGAGCACCACACCTGTCGACCCGGAGGGGCGTGACCTGCTGGCACCGGTGCTTGAGATGGGCATCGGGATCGGCGTGGCGGAGGCCAACGAGATCGCCAGCGTCGCTGTCTTCCTCGCATCCGACGCAGCAGCCAACATCAATGGAGCCATCATCCCGGCAGATGGCGGATGGGCCGCCCTATGATCCCAATCCTGCTGCTCACCTCGGGCGGCATCGGTCAGCAGGTCGCGACGACGCGTGATGGTGGGGTCGTCCAGGTGCCGGTGAATGGGCGGGACCCTGGTCATGCGCCATTCCTACCAGGCCCAGCTGCCGACCCGCTCGGACGCCCGGTCGGCGGCGTCGCGTCGCGCTCGTTCGTTTACGTCGCGGTGCATCTGGGCGGCCCGGGCGCGTGCGTCGGCCAGGACCACCGGGACGCGCTCCATCGGCCGCGGTCCCGAGCGGCCTAGTTGCCGGGCCGGTTCCTGGTTGGTCGTGATGGTTTCCAGGGCTCGTGCGGCGGCAGCGTATGCCTCACCACGCTCACCTTCGGGCACTCGCGGTCCGAGCGGGGTGACCTGGTCGGTGACCTGGTAGCGGTCGCGGTAGGCCACGATCTGGCGCATCGCCGCCCGCCATGCCCCGCGTGCCCCGACGTCCGGAGGCGGTGGGGTGATGCTCTCCATCCACAGCTGCGGGCTCGTGACCGCATCGTCGACCAGGGCGTCCAAGCGCGTCGCGATGAGGTCGGCATGCCGCGCAAGCCACGCCCGTACGAGCGGATCGATGACCGGTCGCTCACTCCCAGCCGGTGCGGGCCCGCTTTCCTGGGCTGCGCCGTCAACGCCGATGCCTGCACCGGTCTGAGCTTCGCTGGCGATGCGCCCGGCGAGATGGTCGGTCATGACCTTGCGCACCGAGCCGACATCAAGCTGCTCATGGTTCTCGGCACCTGGTGTGTGGCCGACGGTCTGGGCGACGTGCTCGATCAGGGGCCACCACTGGTCCAGCTCGACCCGCCCGTAAATGTGGTCGACCAGCGCACGCAGCATCGGGATCTGCCGCTCGAAGTGGTCCAGACCGCGGATGGTCTGCAGGTTGGGTTCCATCGCGAACCACGCCAACGGAACCGTCTCTGCCAGCGCGCCCGCCAGGGCCCCGGGATCGTCGGTCGCGGTCTGGGCGGGATCAGTTGGCAGGTCCAGTGCTTGGGCGTGGGCGGCTTCCTCGGGGGTGAGCATGGCCCAGACTCGGGCCGCGGCGGTGCGCCCGGCGGTGTCGGGGTCCAGGGCGACGATTAGGTCGGTGAGATCCCGGCCGGTCGCGTCCCGCAGGGCTTGCAGGTGCTGTGCGGTGATGCCGGTACCGCCCGCGGCCACCGGCACGATCTGGACCCCGGTCTGCTCCGCGAGGCGGGCGGCAGCCAGGTGGAGGGCGGCGTGGTCGGTCGGACCCTCGACCAGGACCGGCCGCGCCCCGGCCGCGAGACGCGTGACAGCGTCGGGGTCCAGGCCGTAGACGAGCTCGCCCTTGCGGTACGCCGCTGTCTCGGGAGTGTTCAGGTACTTCGGGGCACGCCCATCGCCCGTCTCCACCTCGGCAGGGTTGAGGCGCCCGGTGACGCCGACGACAGCCCCGGTCTGGTCGCGATAGGGGAACACGATCCGGTTCCGGAACTTGTCGATGACCCGCCCGCCCCGGGTCCGGGTCGCCACCCCAGCGGTGACGAGCTGGTCGGCCGTGTACCCCAGGGACTGCAGATGGTCAGTCAGGCTGGTCCACGTGCCGGGGGCAACGCCCCACTCTGCGTCGGTCAGGCTTCGGCTGGTCATGTACCGGGTGGCCCAGTGCTGGGTGGTTTCCTGCCGGGTCCACCAGGTCCAGGCGTGGCCGGTGATCTCGACCACCAGGTTTCGCTCCCCCACGTCGACCGCCACGGGCTCCTGGGCGTCACCGACCCCGTTTGGCTTGCGATCCGTGCTGGCCTGGACACCCGGTGCAGTTGTGGCGCCGCTGTCGGTCCCAGCCTCGCCCAACGATGCGTCGTGCGACGACGTGGTTGCGACCGGATCACCAGGTCCCTCCGCGCCGACCGTCGCGGCAGCGGACGAGTCAACCCCCCAGAGCACCTTGTCCGTGGTGTCGGGCGCGGTCGTGATCCAGGCCGGCAGGCCCCGCTCGTCATGATCCTGGGGTCGGGGTAGGCCGATGCGGTGGTGCAGGACCTTCGCGATCGACTGCGCGTCCCCGAAGCCTGTCCCGGCCGCGCGCCGGACCACGGTCGCGGCGTCGGTGCCGGCCGCTTCGTGCATGGACAGCTGCTTGGCCAGCACCGGCCAGATCTCGTCGGACACAACCTGGTCCGCTACCCGCTCGGACAGCACCGTCCGCACGGCCTCGGCCAGGCGCCCGCTACGGTCCGGCTCGAGGAAGGCCAGGTACGCGTCCTCGTACTCCGGGACCAGGCGCGCCAGGGAGTGCGCGTAGTCCCACTCCTCCTCGATCACCCTCGACGCGGACTGCTCCTCACCGTCGCGGTCCAGGACGCCCTTGAGCGCGTTCAGGACCGCACGCTCGAGGTCGGGCTGGTGGTGCGGGTCCAGGTCCAGGACGTCGTCGGTCTCGACGTACACCCGGTTCGAATCCCGGCCGCGGGTGATGGCGGTGTAGAGCTCGTTGCGGGTCATCCCGACGCCGACCATCGCGTGGGAGGTGTCCACGGTCATGCCCTGCACGCGGTGGATCGTCGCGGCGTACCCGAGCTCGACATGCGCCGCGACGTAGTCCGCTGGCAGCACCACCGTCGCCCCAGACTCCATGTGCCGGGCCCGCAAGGCACCGTCCTCACCACGGGCGACGACGCGCCACAGGTCGCCGTTGCGGACCCAGTCCCGGCCCCAGTCGACGTGCCCGTCGTCGTGCTCGGCGCGCAGGTGACGGTTGTTCAGCCGGGTCACGATCACGTCCCCGATCCCGGCCCGGTTCTCGTCGTGCAGCGTGACGCTGTCTTCCTCGACCTCGCCACGGGTGACGCGGTGCAGCCGGGCACGGGTCGACAGTTCGGTGACGAGGGTGTTGGTCGCGGCGATCATGATGGTGTTGCGGCCCTGGTCGGAATCGGTCTGCCAGTTCGCGAACATCTCCTCCGCCATCGCCGCTGCCGACCCGCCCTGGGTGCGGTGCTGGGTTACGTAGAAGTCCAGGCCCCGGTGGTCTCCGTCCCGGATCTGGAGGGAAGCGTCGGCTTCGCCGGTGGTGTGGAAGCGGTGGATCTGGGTCAGCTCGACCGCACCCGCCTGTTGCGCGATCAATCGCAGAGCGCCACCGGCGGCGACGGCACCGAGCTGGGCCGGGTCACCGAGCAGCCGAACACTGCCACCGGCGGCCCGGGTGATGGCCAGGACTTCGGCTAGAGCGAGCGTTCCTGCCAGGCTGGCCTCGTCCACAAGCACCACGGTCCCCGGCTCAACCGTGAGGCGTTCGCGGAGGCGTTCTCCTCCGGCGCCGTGGTTGGCCAGGAGGAACATGTCCAGGGTCTCCGCGGTGATCCCCTCGCCGAGATCGGCACCAAGAACCTCTGCGGCGGCCGCCGACGGGGCAAGGGCGATGAGCTTGCCACCCGATTCCTGGACGGCGTCCGCGAAAGCGCGCATGGCGGTGGTCTTCCCGGTCCCGGCAGGGCCGACCCCCGCCGCCAGGACCGCGCTCGTCGCGAAGTGTGCGACCAGGTCCCGCTGCCCCCGGTTCAGCACCTGTCCCTTGTCCACTCGAACCTGCTCGATGGCGCGTTCTACTGCACCTGGGTCGACGATGAGGCCTCCCGGGGCGCGGGTGGCGGCCAAGAGTTGGTCTTCGGCTTCCAGGACCGCCAGGGACGTGTATCGGGTGGAGCCGTGCACGAAGTAGACGCTCTCGCCGTCCTTGCGGCGCATCACGTCCGGCGGCTCGTTCAGGTCCGGGGGCGTGATCACGAGACTGGCATCTTCCGCGTGCCCCGAGATCGATGCGGCTACGGCGAGCAGGTCAGTTCCCTTCGGGGCGTGCTCCCGGGCGAGACGCGTGGCCTCGGCCTGCAGGTGATAGGTCGTCCACGTCGCCCGCTTGCCCGCCACGTTCGTCAGGCAGGCGTCAACCAGGTCGCCCTGGGCGAGCACCTGCGCGGCCAGGTCCGCCAGGACGATCTGGCGGCCGGTTGATGTGCGCCACCGCAGCTGCCGGAAGACCTGCGCGCGCGGCCGGGCCGCCGCGAGCCGCTCCACCGCGTCGGTGACGTCCTGGGCCGCCCACCGGGCGATCCCCCGCCCGGCGAGGTCCTGCGCGACGGCGGGCCACAGATCCTTGAGCTCGTCGACCACAAACTGCCCCGTGCCCGGACGGGGGTTGAGTGCACGCGCGAGCATCCGCGCCACAGCGTCCGTACCGCCCAAGACCCCGGCTGCCATCTGCGCCCACTGCGGGAGCCGGTGACGCAGCCCGACCGGGACGCCCTTGCCCTGCCGGGTGTCCAAGTTGGCCTGCTGCGCCAGCCCGAAAGCAGTCTTCGTCGCCGGCTCGTGCCCGTACTTCGCCCGGTACTCGGCCCGGAGAGTCTCGTAGGACTCCTGGATCGCCGCGCGGCGTCGGGAGAAAGCGTCCCGCAGCTGCTTGGGGATCCCGACGATCTCCCGGACGCCCTGCTTGCCACGGCCCCGGGACTCGGTATGGAACGCGACCCCCAGCACTTCGACCAGGAGCTGCTCGATCCGCGTGTTGTACCGCTCCGACGCAGCAGCGCCCAGCGAATACAGGACCCGGCCGTCCAACGCCCGCCAGATACCGTCCACCCCAAGAACCTTGGTGGAGACCGCGACATGCGTGTGCAGGTTCGGGTCACCAGCCCGGGAGTCCAGATGGTCGAACGCGACCGCGGTCAGACCGTGGGTGTCGATCTGCCGTACACCGCCCGCACCCCCACGGGTCAGTGCTCCTTCGGACTCGATCCACGCGAGGGTGTCCTGCCAGGCCTGGGTGTGCGCGCTCGTGATCGCCTCGCGCGTGGCCGGGTCGCCCAGACCCCACAGGACCGAGATGCTCTTGGACGGCGTGAACACCAGGTCGTACCCGGCTACCGCCTTGCGCGGCTGCTGGCCGCGCTTGGCCATCCACCGCGTGACATCGGCATCCGATACCCCGCCCGAGGCGCCCTTGTCGCTGTGCTCCCGCTGCGCCAGTGAACGGGCGACATTCCAGCGGATCAGGTCCCGCTCGATCCCCGCCTCCGGCGGACGATCGTTCTCGGTAGCGAACGCAGCGAACGCCGCCTCCAGCGCGGCCGTATAGCCGTCATCAGGGCGGGCCTTGAACTCCGGGAAGGCTCGACCCAGAGCACCCTCACGGGCTGCGTCCTTCTTCGACATGCCCCGGGCCAGCGCCTCGACCTCCAAACGTTCTGCATCCGGATGCCGGCCCTGCCCGAACAAGGACTTCATCTGCTTCTCGAGCACCTGCCCTGACACCCCGAGCTGCTCCAGCCCGGTGCCGACCCACTGGCCGGGTGGGTTGCCGTGCTGCATGTAGTAGTCGGTCAACGACATGCCTCGCCCGCGCGGCACGTCCCCGGACGCGACCTGCTGGGTGAGGTACGTGTACCCGCTCCCAGCGCTGAGCGCGTGGACCGTCATCATTTCCCCCACCCCTCCCCAGAGGCTTGTCGGGCTGTTCCGGGTCGCCTCGGCGACCCCCGCTCACGGCTTGTGCAAGAGGTGTGTGGCCTTCGTCGGGCGGTCCGCGGGACCCGCCGTCTGTCCGCTCGCCTGCCCGTGCCACGCAGCCGCGTCGTCGCGTCGCGCGTGTGCGTCGTCGCGTGTACGTCGTCGCGTCCGTGTGCGTCGTCGTCTGCTCGTCGACCGTGTGTCGTGCTGCCAGGTACCAGGGCGGGGTGGCGGGGTCCCTCCGGCGAGTGAGCGAGCGACCTCCCCGGGCATGCGAAAGGCCGCCATCCCCCGGTACGGGGATGGCGGCCTCCGAGCGCTGATGCTACGCGGCGAGCACTACCGGGATCCGGCGGTAGCGGGCTGCGGGGCGTGGGCCTGCTTCTGGTCCTTCGGCTTTGCTGGCTGCTGCTTCGCGGCTGCCTGCTTGGTCGCTGCCCCGGCGTCGGGGGTCGTGGCCTTGATCCGGTTAGGGACGGGCTTCTCCTGGGCCTCGGCTGCGTTGCTGTCGGTCGTGGCCGAGGCCTGAAGCTTGGCCTGGCCCTTGGTCACATTGGCCGCCTTTTCGGGGTTGGCCACCTTGGTGTGGCTGGTGGCGGGTGCTGCGTTGTCGGCCTTGGGCTGCGCCTCGGGCCTTGTCGCCGGTGCGGCCGGTGCCGTCTTCGGGGTTGCCTGCTTCGTGGCGCGCGCCGTCGGGGTCTCCAGCGGGCCACGTGCGATCTGCTCGACGTCCGACAGGTTGTACCCCCACGCTTCCAGCGCCCGCAGGTAGCGGGACTCGGTGCCGGGCCTGCGCCAGGTGTGCAGCCCCGTGCGTTCCTCGATGGCCGCCAGGGCCAGGACGAGCGCGATGTGCAGGGCGCGGGCCGGGGTCGCCTTGGCGATCAGGTCGTTCAGGGCCTGCCTGCTGCCCCACCCGCCGGTCGTCTTCAGACCGAGCCACTCGCAGGCCAGACCGTGGGCGCCCGAGCCTGCCTTCTCGATGCTGTGCGTGTCGGCCGTGAACGACCCGGCGACGAAGTTGGCTGCGTCCTTCGGGGCGCTCTTGCGCTTGGCGAACTGCGCCAGCCACTCGCGGCGGACGGTCTCGGCAGACTTCCAGGCCTTGTTGTTCGTGATCACCTCGGCCCGCTCGGCGCTGGCGGCCTGCTTCTGCTGCTCGGTGCGGGTGTCGTTGACGTTGGTGCGGTTCAGCTTGTGCCCGGCCGCCTTGTAGTCCAGGCACACGTGCCGGGTGTGGATGTCACCGTTCCAGGACGTGCTGATGTAGGCGGCGCGCTGGGGGCAGATGGCGTGCTCCTCGGGAGTCAGGGTCTTGCCCTCCCCCGTCTGCAGCTTGTCCAGTTCCTGGGCTGCCTTGTTGTCCTTCACCTCGGTGTTCCAGTTGGTGACCTGCTTGATCCCGGCGTCGCCGAGTGCCTTGACCGCCTTGGCCAGCCGGGCGGCGGCGTCGCGGTCATCGCGCCGCTGCTGAGCGGCGTGGGCGAACCGGTCGGGGCTCTTGATCGCGATCTCGCTCAGCGCCTTGACGGCCTCGGTGTCGTTCTCGAACTCGGCCAGGACGGCGGCTTGGTCCAGGGTGAGGTCGTACTTGGCCTGCACCGCCTTGGCCTTCTTCGTCTTCGCGACGGTGAGCGCTGCCTTCACGTCGCTCGTGCTGTGCCCCGTCGTGTTCGCGATCTCCACGGCGGACACGCCGAGCAGGGACAGCTGCTCGAACGCTGCCACGCGGTCGGCGTGCCGCAGGCCCTGCCGGTCGTCGTTCTCGGCCATCTGCTCACGGATCCGCCGGACCTGGTCCTCATCGCCCTGGACGATCATCGCCGGGATCGTCTCCAGGCCTTCCTCGATGGCGGCCAGCGTGCGGCGCTGCCCGGCCCGGACCCGGAGGCCCTGCTCGGTCCGCTGGACGAGGATCGCGATCAGCACCCCGTTGTCGCGGACGCTCTTGAGGAACCGGGGCGTCAGGTTCGCCTCGGCGCGCACGTTGGTCTCCACCAGCAGTGTGCGCGGGTCCACGAGGCCGAATTCGACCCTTGCGTCGGGACCGTTTCCAGCCCGCTTTTCGACGTTCTTGTTCTCGGTCTGCACAGACATGCTCGGCTCCTTGTGCCGTCCTGACCTGGGGCTATTCCCCTTGGCCTGTACCACAATTCTACGCCACTAAGGACTATTCAGCGATTCGAAACCACCTTAAAGTCATGCCATTTCTGAACGTTCGAACCTCTTGTTCATGCTTCACTGTCGATGGCGTCGAAATCGGCCTGTGTACCGATTCTGGTTCCGGGCACCTGGGCCTTGGCCTTGCTGGCGACACCACGCCACCAACGCACCCCGAACCGCTCCACGTCTCCTTGCTGGGGTCGTTCTCCTTCCCCGTACACCACCGCGCGCGGTCGCGGCATCGCCCGCAGTTCGGCGACAAGCTCTGCCACCGCTCGCTCGGTCGCCTCCTCCAGGAGCGCCTCGACCTCGGCGATCTGGGCGGCGAGTCGCACCGGGGTGAAGGTCTTGCCGCGTTCCCAGTCCCGGATCGTGTCGGCGTTGTTGCCGAGCAGTCGAGCCAGGTCCGACTGCGTCAGCCCGAGACTCTCCCTCTCACACAAGACCTCGGCGCCCGTCATTCGCTCTGCCAACACGTCGTTCGCTCCAACCTTGGGTCCTGGGTCCGCAGCTCGTCTTCGTCACCATCACCCGGAAGCCCCGAGAGTGGGCTTGATCCTAGTTCGGCGCAGGTTTCCGCGACGGCCGGCAGGGATGCAGAGGCGGGCGCCGACGGGCTCGGCACATGCCCCTCTCCACCAGCGGCACGATTTCAGATCGTGAATTCATGACGCTATCGCCTTGCGGAGCCCGCACACCTATGGTGTGCGGGCTTTTTGGACATTCGTCCAAAAAGGGCTGAGGTCTCTACGTAGCGGCGATGTGGGGGACCGAGCGAACGACTTGGTGTGCGCATCTGACCTGCGGCGATGCGCGCGCACACCATGGTGTGCGCGCAATGTGGTGTGCGCAGAGCGTGCGCTCATCTGCAACGGTTCCACGCGTGACATCTGCAACCAATTTCACGCCAGCGCCCAGCGCGCTCTGTTTCACGCGCGTAACAGAAAGGCCATTTGCCTTGCATGAACGATCCAGATCGGGGGTAATGGTTTCCCCCAGTTTTCACCCGCGTGACGCACTCGACCTCGTCGGCGATCACGGCGGACCGTCCCAGCGGCACGCCGAGGGAGGCAGGCCCCCCAGCATGCGAACCACACGTCCTGTTCTCACAGCAACACTGTTGCTCGCGCTGGCCACCGGCTGTACCGCTGGCACGGGTTCGGACTCCCCGACGCCGAGCCAATCACCTGTCTCTCGTTCCCCGTCAGTCTCCGCGGCACCGTCGCCCGCACCGACCGATGCGGAAACGCTCGCACGGATGGACGCCGAGGAGCTCGTCTACGAGTACTACGCGGTGATTGACCAGATCGGAGCGGACAGGGACGCGCCCCTGTCTCGGCTGAAGCGTGTCGCGGCGAGCGTGGAGCTTCAGGTGCGGCAAGCCGACCTCGAACAGTGGCGCAAGGATGGGTGGCGCAAGACCGGCACGACCCGGATCTCCGACCTGACGGTGCAGTCGGTGACCCTGGACAACTCTGACCCAGCGGCGGGCTTGGTCCCCACCGTCCAGGTCGATGTCTGCTATGACGTGAGCGACGTTGACATCCTCGATGCCGAGGGCGCCTCTGTCGTGAGCCCGGACCGCGATGACCGGGCGTGGGAGCGCCTGCAGGTCGCGAACTACTCGTACGAGGACGACCCATCGGGTGGGTGGCGGGTCGCGGCACTGGAGACTTTGGAGAAATCACCGTGCGCCGCCTCGTGATTGCGATTCTCAGTGCTGCACTGATACTGCCCTGGGCATCGCCAGCGTTCGGTACCGAACCGCACTGTCAGGTCAGCCGCGACACCGGCAGGTGCCTGATCACTGCGACCGATCCCGGCGCTCCAGAGCGACCCGGGGGTTCATTCGATGACTCCGCAGAACCGGCGTCCGACCGCAAGCCCGCTACAGGTCCCGGCTCACCGTGCATCTGGAAGGCTGAGGCCTGGTACTCCGCCGGCGACTCCTCGCCCGTCCCGTGCACTTCAGAGCACGGCATCTGGAGCAACGAGTGGAACTGCTACGTAAGCGCCGCCCCTGTCGCCCCCCAACCACCGACCACAGCACCAGAGTGGGACGGGCATTCCCCGGGCGATGGCGCAATCTATGGGTGCTACAACGTGGCGGGTGGCTTGCGGGGCACGATGTGGCTAGCGGAGCCCCCGAACGCGACCGATGCCGGTCCTACGCCCGGTGAGGTGGCACAGATCGCCGTTGAGCGGATGAACCTGCGCGCGGTTGAGATCGGGATGTCGCCGGATCCGAACGGTCCCGGCGTCGTGGCATGGCCGACGTGGTTGTGGGTCCAGGACCCGGGCGAGCAGACGTTCGGACCGATCACGCGCACGGCGTCGTCGGGGTCGGTGACGGTGACCGCGACCGCTCGGGTGGAGCGGATCGTGTGGGACATGGGCGACGGCACCCAAGTGGTGTGCGCCGGCCCAGGCACGCCATACGAGCCCCGTTTCGATCGATCGGAGTCGCCGGACTGCGGGCACACCTACACCCGCGAGTCGGGGTATCAGCCCGGGCAGGAGTACACGGTCACGGCCACCAGCGAGTGGGTCGTGGAGTGGGAGGGTGCCGGGCAATCCGGGTCCCTGGACGTGGAGGACCTGTCGAGCAGCGTGCAGGTCTCGGTCGGCGAGGCACAGGTACTGGTGAACTGACGCGCTGCCAGGCAGGGCAGTCAAGGGGGTAGCAGGGATGACGAGCACGACCACGCAAGGGCCATCGGCGCCGGGTGCGCCACCGGCAGGAGCCAGGCTCGCGCCACCGAAGCTGAAGCGACGTCCCATCCTGGCGATCGTGATGATCGCGGCGATCGGAGTCGGCGCGTTGGGTGCGGTGCTGTTGTGGGCGACGCTGACCGATACCCGCACGGTGCTGGTGGCCAGGGACACGATCGTGCGCGGCTCGGTCATCACAGCCGAGGACCTGACCGAGACGCAGGTCGGCGCGGACGTCGCCCTGGACCTGATCGGGGCCGGGGCACGGGGCGACGTCGTCGGGCAGCGAGCCGCGTGGGACGTCGCGGCCGGTGCTCCACTGACGACCGGGGTGGTGACCGCGGAGCTGGTACCACCGTCAGGCATGTCGGTGCTGGGCATAGTCCTGCCGCCACCCGTCTCGCCCGGCCTCGCGCTGCTGCCCGGCGACCGGGTCCGCGCGGTCGTCACTTCGGCCGACGGCGCCAGCGAGCAGGCACCGACGTTCCACGAGGCGCAGGTGGTCGCGGTCAACCCCCCTGCTCCGGACGGGCAGACCGTGGTCGACGTCCTGGTCTCCCACGAAGAGGCCATCACGCTTGCTGCTGAGGCCGCCGCGGGCAAGGTGACGCTCGTCCTGGACTCTCGCGAGCTCGACGAGCAGAACACAGCTCCGCCCACTGACGGGACGGAGCCTTCCCCCTCGCCCAGCGCCTCGTCCGAGACCGGGGAGGGCTGATGGCGGTCATCGCGCTCTGCTCCGCGTCCGGTTCTCCGGGCGTGACCACGACCGCGCTCGGTCTGGCCGTCGCATGGCCGCGCCCGGTCACGCTCATCGAGGCCGACCCGGTGGGCGGGTCCGCGATCCTGGCCGGGTGGTTCCAGGGTGCTCGGGACCACGACACGGGTCTGCTGGACGTTGCGTTCGCGGCTGAGCCGGTCGCTGAGGCGTTGGATCGTGTGGCGGTACCCGTCACTGAGGGGGTGCGTTTCGTGCCCGGTGCCAGGTCGCACCTGGAGGCACGAGAACTGGGCAACCTGTGGGCACCGCTAGCGGACGTGCTGGCCGGCTTGGACGCGGCCGGGCAGGACGTGATCGTCGACACCGGCCGTCTCGGCATGGCCGAGTCACCACGGCTGCTGCTCGAGCGCGCCGATCTGACGGTGCTGATAACCCGAACGGATCTGCCCGCACTCGCGGCCGTCCGGTCGCACGCCGACCTCGTCGTACGGACCCGGGCGTGGAAGCAGGCCGGGCTTCTGGTCATCGGTCCCGGCCGCCCGTACTCCGGGCGCGGAGCGGCCAAGCTTCTCGGGTTGCCGCTGGTCGGACAGATCGCCCATTCCACCAAGGACGCCGAGACCTACCACCAGGGCACGACACCACGCCCTCGGTTCCCCAAGGGAGCCTTCGCCCGTTCCCTTCAGGAGACCGCGCGTGCCCTGCGGAAGCAGACCTCCTTCGGTACCCCCCCGGCTACCGCGCCGTCCGCCGAACCGGACGGTGCGACGGACAGGGCCCAGGAGCGGGTACCGGGTCCAGCGGCGGTATGGGCAGCCGCTGCTGATCGGCGACAGGAGCAGGCATGACTGCCGAGCCCCGCACCGAGACACCCGAGGGAACCGACCCGGCGGACGTTCCGTACTTCACGCGCCCCGTGCCGCACGAACTACCGCCGAACCTACGCCGCAAGGCCAACCCCTGGGTCGGCACCGGGCAATCAGCGCCCACAGCCACAGGCAACGGACCATCCCCCGCAGGTTCGGCTCCGGGGCATGACGGTGTACTCAGCGATCACTCTGCTGTCACGGTGTCGCGGTCGGTGCCGGTCGACTGGGAGCTGGTAGCCGCGTTGCGTGAGCAGGTCTCCACCGAACAGGCCGAGCAGTTCGAGCCCGGCACCGACGCACTGGTCCGGGAGGAGGCCGGCAAGGAAGCGATCAACCGGCTGGTGAAGCAGGCCTCCACCGACCGCCGCAACGACGACAAGGCCGAGTTCACGCTTGCGCAGCGGGAGGCGCTGCGCGACGCGGTGTTCAACAGCCTGTTCCGCATGGGCCGGCTGCAGCCTCTGCTGGACAACGACGACGTCGAGAACATCGAAATCTACGGTCACCGCAATGTTCAGCTGCAGCTCGCCGACGGCACCTGGGCAGTCGGGGAACCGGTCGCGGACTCCGACGACGAGCTGATCGGCCTGATCCAGGACATCGCCTCACGCACCGGTTCCGGTGCCAGGCCGTTCTCCGAGCGGAACCCGTACGTGGACATGCGCCTGCCCGGTATCGGTGCCCGCCTGGCCGCCAGCGCGTGGGTGACCGACCGGCCGGTCGTCGTCATCCGGCGCCACCGCCTGGTCCAGGTCACTCTCAACCAGCTCGTCGAGCTGGGCATGCTCGACCCGTTAGCGGCCTCGTTCCTGGCCGCAGCGGTCCGGGCACGCAAGTCGATCGTGGTCTCCGGCGCGGCCAGCGCCGGCAAGACCACCCTGACCCGCGCGTTGTGCGACCAGATCCCGGCCGGGGAACGGATCGCGACGTTCGAGACGGAGTACGAGCTCGGCCTACAGGATCTGCGCTCGAACGTGATCGCGTGGGAGGCCCGCCCCGGGTCCGGGGAGGTCGGGCTGGACGGGCGGCAGGCCGGGGAGTCGACCATCGCAGAGGCCTTGTGGCGGTCCTTCCGGTACAACCGGTCCCGCCTGATCGTCGGGGAGGTCCGCGGCGCGGAGGTCTGGCCGATGATCAAGGCGATGGAGTCCGGCACCGGGTCGCTGTCCACCACGCACGCAACGAGCGCGGTCGCCGCGATCCGGAAGCTGGTGACTTGCGCGATGGAAGGCGAGGAGCAGGTCACGCACGACCTGGCGACCTCCAAGCTGGCGCACGCGATCGATCTGATCGTGCACGTCGACCTGTCCTACGACCCCACCAGCCAGACACCCCGCCGCCAGGTCGCCGAGATCATCTCCGTGGCTCCCGGTGAGCGGGAGACCGGGTACGCCACCACCCAGATCTTCGCTCCCGGACCGGACGGGAACGCCGTGCCGAGCACCATGCCCGACCTGGACCATCAGGGCCTGGAGGCTTACGGGTTCGACCTGCAGGGCTTCACCGAAGCCTTGCAGCGCCCCGGTGTGTCGGGTCGGGCCACGGCGGGGGTGCGGTCATGATCATCGCGGCCCTGTGCGGCGCCCTGATCTGTGGCGGCCTGGTCGGCCTCGTTCACGCCCTGCGCCCCGTACCGCCGGCCCTCCCGCAGACCGCGCGCCCGCCCCGCACCAGCCTCATCGATCGTGCCCGAGCCGCGTTCGGTCGGATGCCGCGCCGCACCCGGATCCTGCTCGGGATCGGGCTCGTGGCCGGCCTGGTCGCGTGGCTGATCACCGGCTGGCCGCTGCTCCTGCTTGTTGGACCGGTGGTCTCGGTCGGGGTCCCGTCGATGCTGTCCAACCGGGCCCAGAGCGAACGCATCGCCCGCCTGGAAGCGATCCAGGACTGGACGAGGTCCCTGGCCGGGTCACTCTCGGGAGGCAAGGGCCTGGAAAGCGCACTGCGGTCCACGGCATGGACTGCGCCGGCCCCGATCGCACCACAAGTCCAGGCTCTGGCGGCACGGCTGGAGTCGAGTTGGAATCCGCGGTTGGCGCTGTCCGCGTTCGCCGACGACCTCGCCGACCCGACCGCGGACATGGTCGCCCAGTCCCTGGTCACCGCCATCGAGCTCCGCGGCCCCGTCGCCAAGGTGCTGGACGACCTGGCCGACGACGTCGCCGACCAGGTGCGTGCCCGCCGCGAGGTCGAGGCCAGCCGCGCCACGTACCGCGCTACCGCAACCTGGCTGACAGTCATCACCGTCGGCACCCTCGGCGCAATGCTGCTGAACGGGACCTACATCCAGCCCTACCGCACCCCGCTCGGCCAGGTCGTCTTCCTCGTCCTGGCCAGCTTCTTCGCCCTGACCCTGTTCTGGTTCAACCGGATGTCCAACGGCACCGGACCCACTCGCCTGTTCACCGCCGGAGGCCGCTCGTGACCGGGCTCTTCTGGGCCGGCCTGACCGGCGGCTCTCTCGCGCTCGCCCTCGCCCTCCTGGTGGTCCAGCTACTGCCCGCGCACGTCGACCTCGCCGACGGCCTGACCCGCCTCGCCCCGGCGACCCACCCGTCCCGGACCCCGCCACACAATCAGTCCGTGCCGAGCAGCACCGAACGGCTGGGCCGGTGGGGCAGCGACCACCTGCCGGCCTCACTCTGGCTGCGCACACCACACCGCGACCTGGCACTGCTCGGCATCTCGCCCGCCCGGTTCTACGGCGAACAGCTGGTCTGCGCCGTCATGGGAGTGGTCGCCGCTCCCCTGCTGACGCTGGGTCTCGGCCTGCTCGGCATCCAGGTGCCGTTCACCGTCCCGGCGCTCGGTGCCGCGCTGCTGGCCGCCGCGCTGTTCCACATCCCGCACTACACCGTGGCCGACAAGGCGACCAAAGCCCACACCGAGTTCCGACGTGCCCTGTCCCTCTACACCAGCCTGCTCGCGCTGCGCCGCATCAGCGGATCCGGTGTCCCCCAAGCCATGGAACAGGCCGCCCAGGGCACCGGGTCCTGGGTGCTGAACCGCATCGCCGTCACCCTGGCCCAAGCCCAGATGTCCGGGACACGGCCCTGGGACGCGCTGAAGGACCTGGCCGACCAGGTCGGCGTCGGCGAGCTCCGCGACCTGGCCGAGACCCTCGAGCAGTCCGCGACCGAGAACACTGCGATCTACGACAACCTCCGCAAGAGCGCCAAGGCGCAACGCAACGCGCTGCGCAACCAGGACCTCGCCGCCGCCAATGCCATCGCCGTCCGCATGAGCGCCTCGGGCGCCGTCATGGCCCTGACATTCATCGCCCTGCTCCTGGCGCCGTCGGTCATGCGCCTGCTGACGCCGGTGTGACACCTACCCCGCCCAGACCTCTGAAAGGACCGGCGTGCCCACCGCAACTGCGCACACCTCGGACCAGCCACCCGCGCCGGTCCGGCGTGGGCGCGCCCTGCCCACACTCGAAGCGCGCACACCCTGGTGTGCGCGCCGTCGGGAGGCCGGGCAGGCCGCGATCCAGACCGCGATCCTCCTGCCGCTGGTGATCTTCCTGATCATCGCCGCGGTCCAGGCGACGCTGTGGTTCGCCGGACGACAGGTCGCGATCGCCGCAGCCAGCGAAGGCGCCCGCGTAGCCGCCGCTGAAACCGGCACGACCGGCAGCGGGCAGGCTGCCGCCATCCAGTTCGCCAGCACCACCGGGCGCGGCTTCCTCCTGCTGCCCCGCGCGACTGTCACACGCAGCGACACCACGGCCACAGTCACGTTGACTGGCCGCACCCAGTCGCTCGTGGCCGGGTGGGAGCTGACGATCACCCAGTCCGCATCGATGCCCGTCGAACACCTCACTGCTCCGGGGGCGCCATGACCCGCCCAGGCAATGCGCGCACGGGCCGGCGAGGCCAGTCCGAGACCGGGGTGGCTGCGATCGAGGTCGTGGCCATGACGCTCCCCGTCATGGCGGTGTGCTGGATGATCGCGTTCTTCGCCCTGTACACGCTGGCCCAACAGTCCGTGCAAGCCGCTGCGGCCGACGCCGCCCGGACCGCCTCCCTCGCCCGTACCGCACCCGAGGCGCAGTCCGGAGCACGCGCCACGGCAGCCATGACTCTGGCCAACCAGGACCTGCGCTGTGCAGCCACGGACGTCGTCGTCGAAACCGCCGGCCTGCTGGCCCCTGCGGGGCAGCCCTCGACGGTGTCCGCCACAGTCACCTGCCACCTCGATCCGAACCGGCTCGGCATACCCATCGGACGGCCGGTGACCATCTCGGCGTCGATGTCATCCCCCGTCGACACCTGGAGGTCCCAGTGACGCGTCCTCCCGTTGCCGACGCACCGTCGGCCGGGCTAGACCCTGAGGCGGGTTCGGTGCTTCCGTTCCTCGTCGTGGGCGTGATCACGCTACTGCTGTGCGCGGCCTTCGTCGTCGAGCTCGGCGGAACCCTGCACGCCCAGCAGCGAGCCAACGACCTGGCCGCCCAAGCAGCACGCACCGGCGGACAGCAGATCGCCCTCGCCGCAGGTACGACACCCGGGTCCCAGACCTTGACGGTCGACCCCTACGCCGCCCGTGCCGCCGCACAGACCTACCTGTCCACCGCAGGAGTCTCCGGGGCCGTCACCGTAGCCGACGCCACGCTCACCGTGACCGTCACGGACACCTACCAGTCACCGATCGTCGGCTCGATCGCAGGACCCCGACAGGTAACCGGGACGGCGACCGCACGCCTGGTGCGCACCCTCGCCGGAACCGAGACCGGAGGCCAACCATGACCACCCCGCTCAACAGGCGAGCCGCACACCCTGGTGTGCGACCCACGACCGGTGACCGACTGCGCGGCCTGGCCGCGACGATCGGACTGTTGCTGCTCGTGGTCGGCGTCCCCGTCGTGCTGGAGCTGGCGCGCCACCGGCTCTTGCCCACCGGGTTCGGGTGGGACGACCTCGGGCTGGTCCTGACCAGTGCCGGCAGCACCACCCTGGTCGTGATCGTGCTGGGCTGCGTGACCTGGGCGGCCTGGGCCTACCTGACCTTCACGATCGTCCTCGAGCTCGTCGCACTGAGCGGCCGGATCGCGATCCCGGGGCGGCTCGGGTTTCAACGCGGTCTGGCTCGACGCCTGCTGACCACCGCGTCACTGTTGTTCGCCGTATCCGTACCACCCGCGCTAGCCCAAACCCCGGCCGACGCAGCCACCTCACCCACCAGTGCGCACACCACCCCAGCCACCGACCACGGATCGGCCCGCACACCAGCGCACACCACCGCGCACACCGGACCCGACCAGGGCGAACGCGGCTCGACGTCCGAACCCGCACGGCCGCGGACCATGCCGTACACGGTGGTCGAGGACGACAGCCTGTGGAGCATCGCCCGCGACCAGCTCGGCGACCCCATGCGGTTCACCGAGCTGAGGGACCTCAACGAGAGCGTCCTGGCCGGCCGACCCGACTTCCTCGTCCCCGGAACCGTTTTACGTCTGCCCGCCCCAATGGCCAACGACACCGAGGACAACGCTGGACCGAAGGTAGCTGCGACCGAGACGACGGCGAACCACGAGGCACCGCGCGACGAGACCTACGTCGTCCAGGGCGGGGACACGTTGACGCAGATCGCCCTGGACGAGCTCGGCGACGCCGACCGCTACCCCGACATCGCACGTGCCTCCCGGCAGACCCTGCAGCCCGACGGAGACCGGCTCACCGACCCCGACCGCATCAAGCCGGGCTGGCGCCTGACCATCCCCGCCATCACACCCGCCCCGTCGAAGCCCACCGCATCCACATCCGCGCACGACGCAGCCCCAGAGGGGCCTGCCGGTGAGGAGACAGCGGCCAAGGGCTCGGATGCCCTGCCCGGTACGCCACCCGAGCAGAGCCCGCCGCAGGAGCGACCGAGGACCGACACGTCTACCGACGAGACCAGCGCGGCTCCACGCATCTCACCTCCGGATGAGCCCGCACACCAGGGTGTGCGCGACAACGCCACCTCTCCGGAGACGCGCGAACCGGCCCCGCACACCAATCCCTGGGCAGGGCCGACGACGCCCGGGGCCGACCCCACGTCCGCGCCCACGGGTACCGGCGAGCGGCAGACCACCAGTGCCCCGCCGGCACCGGAGGAACCGGCAGAGGAGGACCGGAGCGATTTCGTGGGTCCGGCGTGGCTCGTGCCGGGGCTCGCCGGTGGGGGCGCGATGCTCGCGGCGGGACTGCTGGTCGCCCTGCGCCGCCGTCGCGCGACCCAGTGGCGCTACCGGTATCCGGGCCACCGTATTGCCCGCGCGCCTGACAGCACGGTGCCGGTCGAACGCACGATCACGACCACCGGGCAGGCCTGGGCCGGCGACATCGACGCCCTGGACCGTCTCCTGCGTGGCCTGGCCGAACCACGCCGGGACGACCCGGCCGGGCGGATGCCCGCGCTGGTCGGCGTCGAGCTCACCGGGACCGACGCCGTCGTCCACCTGGCCCAGCCGGCGGACCTGCCGTTGCCGTGGGTCGGGTCCGGCACCCGGTGGACCGCTGCCTTGTCGGAGGCTCCGGCCGAGTCCGTGACGAACGATGTGTTGGCGCCGTACCCGCTGCTGGTGACCGTCGGCATGGATGAGGCCGGGCACGTGTGGCTGCTCGACCTCGAACAGGCCCGCACCGTGACCGTCACCGGTGACCAAGAATCGGTCGATGCCTTCGGGCGGTACATCACGGCCGAGCTGCTGCTGCACCCGTGGACCGAGAACACCACCCTGCACACCCTGGCCACCGGCTGGGACGTGACAGGGCTGTCCGACTTCCGGCACCACCACGACCACACCGACGACCACGAGACGCTCGCCTGCGTCAGCGAGGTCGACACCGCCGTCAAGGCCCGGCGGGAGAGCGCTGGGCGCGAGCGGGACGAGTCGCACGCCCTCATCGCCGTACCAGGCATCGGGACGACCACACGGTCCGCCCTGCACTCCCTGACCGCGAACCTGCACCCGGACCGGGACCGGTCCGGCGACCAGGCCGACAACGCGGCAGGTGGCCGGACCGGCGCCGCGGTGGTGCTGCTCGGCACGACCGCTGAACCAGCACCTGTGCTCGCCGCGCCGGCCTCTGCCGGGCTCGTCCTCGATATCCTGGAGGGCCGGCTGCGCGTGCCTGCCCTCGGCTGGAACCTGGCTGCGGTCGGGCTGGCCGAGCACGAGCTCGCCGCGTCGGTCGCCATCGTCGAGGTCACCCGGGCCGCGGAAGAACCAGCCCGGTCCACGACCCTGGAGCCGGTCGGTCTTGTACCGGCGCGGACGGCACCGCTCGAGCCTGTCCACGCGGGGCACGCTCCTGCTGCGGCGGGCGCGGAGACACCGGCAGCGCAGCCGCGCCCGGTCGACCCGCAAGCACCGGCCGGCCCCTGGTCGCTCCTGCCCGCGCCGACCGCCCGCTACGTCGAGGCAGCTGCCACCACGGCACAGGACGTCGAGGTCCTGGCACCGGTGGTGCCACCACAGCGCCCGGCGAGCCAGACGGTCCACGACGCGGACCCCACCCTGGACCAGGACGTGACCGCGTGGTTCGACCCCGACCAGTACAAGCGTCCCCGGCTGATGCTGCTCGGCCCGGTGACCGCGACCGCATACGGCAGGATCACCGAGCACACTGCACGACTCAAAGCCCTGCATGTGGAGACCCTGGCCTATCTCGCGCTCCGTCCGCGTGGTGTAACTCCGGCGGAGCTGGCCGAGGGCTTCGCGATCGCGGAAGGCCGTGGCCGGTCGCTGGTCACCGGCGTGCGTGCCTGGCTCGGCACCGACCCCACCACCGGGCGGCCCTACGTCCCCGGCGCGAACAAGACGACCGCGTTCGCCGCATCCGGTACACCCGCCTACCAGGTCGAGGGGCTCTTGGTCGATATCAACCTGTTCCAACGCCTGCAGGCCCGGGCGCGAGCCCGGGGTGCCGACGGGATCGATGATCTGGTCACCGCGCTAAAGCTCGTGCGTGGTCGCCCGTTCGACCAGACCCGCGCCAAGGGGTGGACCTGGCTGTTCGAGGGCGACCGGATCGACCACACCATGACCGCAGCGATCGGCGACGTCGCCCACCTGGTCCACACCCGTGCGATGGCCGAGGACGACATCGAGCTGGCCCGCTGGGCTGCACAGGTCGGCAAGCAGGCCAACCCTGACGACGAGACCTCACGGCTGGACGACATCACCATCCAGTACGTCACCGGGCACGCCGAACTAGCTCGCAAGCGACTGGCCGAGGAGATCTACGACCGCACCGACGACGAGTGGCCGCCGCCCGACCCACCGGAACGTACCCGCGACATCACCACCCGGCGCGGCATGACACCACGACCCTCCGGCAAGAGAGATCGGGGAGCCTGAGGAGCGGGTCTGCTTGACGCAGGTCCCGGTCCGAGAGGCGAGCAAGACGGCAGAGCCCTGCCTTTCCGCGCCACAACGCCCCGGGGGTCATGGGTGGAACGTCGGGCTCGGCGGCCCCTGCGATAGCGCGCACGGGCGGCCGTGCGACGGGCAAGCCAGGGCGCACCGAGTAGGTCCAGAAATAAGAGGCGGCGGACCTCGCACACCTGCGGCAGATTGGGCGCGCACCTGCCGCACACCCGGCCACGCTTCCTGATCTGGACCGGCCTGCGCGCCCCCTTGTAAGGCTCGCAACCCCTGTTTGAAACGAATTGGTGTGCGCTCCTGACCAGCACGAACATCGCGCGCACCCGTGGTGTGCGCGGTGGTAGGTGTGCGGAAAGCGTGCGCTGGATCGTCAAGGTCGAGCCATGGACACCACGCACGAGCTCGACCCGGCGCCGTTGACGGCTGCCCGGCGCGCTGCCGCAACCAGCAGCACTGGTGAGGCTGCCCGGGTGCTCGCTGCCGCGGGCGTGCCGGTCTTCCCCTGCATCCAGGGCAGCACCCGCCCACTGACGGTGCGAGGCCTCCATAGCGCGTCCACGGACCTGGACCGGGTGGCGTGGTGGTGGTCGCGGTACCCGACTACCAACCTCGCAGTCCCGACGGGGTCCGCCTCCCGGCTCGACGTCCTGGAGGTCCGCACCGACCGCACCCTGTCGGGTATCAGCGCGCTCCAGAGCGTCATGCGGGCAGGCCTGTTGCCCCGGCCGGGACTGGCGATCAGCACCCCGACCGGTGGTCTGAGCCTGATCTTCCCTCGCTCACCGCAGACCACCCAGCCGTCCTGGGACGCACCGCGGTCAGGTCTCAGATTCCACGGCGATGGCGGCCACGTCCTCCTGCCACCGTCAGTGGTTCTCCGCGCCGACGGCGTCGTCGCGCACTCCCAGCTGGTCGGTCCCGGTAGCGACCGCACAGGGCCGGTCGACGCGGACCTGCTGCGGCGCCTCGTTGCCCCCGACCCCATGCGACACGGACAGCCGGCGCTGGCACCCGACGTCGCGACGCGGTCAGGACAGAGGTCGGGCCACGCCGCTGGCCCGCGCCCCGTGACACCGGCGGGTGCGAAGTCGATGCTCCGTCCCGATCCCGGCGGCTCCAGCCGCCGGCCCCCGGAGGTGGTGAGCCTGTGAACCCGCAATCCCCGCACTCGCAGCACGGCCGGGGCACCCGCACCCAGGCGGACCAGCCGAAGAACCCGGCCCGGTCTCCTGGCACCGATCCGCACGCCTTCGACGACCAAGCACGCCGCAATACCACCCGGGCGAAGGCCCCGGCCCGCTCCGCCAGGGACCGGGAAGTCGCGTGGGTTCGTGCCGGGGACCTGCCCTCGCTGCTCGCCAGGCGGGTCCTTGTGCGCGGCGTCGACCTGCACGCCGCGATCGTGCGCCGGGCACTGCGCCGGCCGACCGCAGCGGTGAAGAACGCCGGCGGCGCCGCCAAGCGGCTCCTCGCCCCGAGCGGCCGGCGACAGGAACGAACCGAACCACAGCAAGGCACCGAAGGGATGGGCGTTCGATGACCACCACCACGCTTCCCACCACACCCGAAGCCAGCACAACCCAGGGCGAGCGGCTGTTGTTCACGACCGGTGAGGGCCTGCGGATCTTGTTAATCCGCCTGCACATGGATGGCCCGCGCGGGTGGTCGACCGATCCGGAGGCCACCGAGCTGATCGAGTTCTGCATGGCCAAGTACGCGGGCATGGCCAAGAAGTACCGGCAGACCCCGCACGACGCCGCCTTTGCGGCGTTCGAGGTCCTACGTGCCCCGGCGACCGCGGAGGCCGACGACCCGTGGGGAGTGGTGACCCGGGCGGTACAGCTGTCGCTGATGGCCGAGGACCGGGCCAACGGTCTGCTGTGTGACCAGTCGCGTGCCCGCCGGCTGCTGACGTCCGACCAGCACGACGCCACCCGGTTCAGTGACTACGAGCTCGACGGCGCTCGGTCGATCGAGTCGATCACCGGTGAAGCAGTCTCGGTCGACCCGGTGCTGCTGGACCACCTCGATGCGGACGACGGCATCGTCTCGTCGCGGCCGTCGCAGGTCGCGGCGGTCGAGGCCCGCACAGCGTTGGATCTGGCCGCCAAGCTTCTGGCCGGCTTCGGCTGGGACCCCGCCGACGCCCGGGCATGCCTGGACTACATCACCGAGCGCCTGACCATCACTGGAGACACGGCTCGGGCGTTCGAGTACCTGCGCCGGGACAAGACCGCGCTGGGCAGGTTCGATCTGGAGCTGCGTCGGTGGACCGCGCTGTGCGCCGTCGTCCTCGGACACCCTCACCACCCCGCCCTGGTGGTCCGCGACGGGCTGCTGGTCCGACTCATGCGCGGTCAGCGCACCACGGAGATGCTGACAGACACCCGCCTCGTGCGCGCGCTCCAGGCCGCGAGCCCCGAGGCATCGCCGGGTCGCGTCCACGCCGCCGCTGGTTCGCCGCGGCCCGATCTGCGGGTGGTGTGCGATGCCTGAATTCAAAGCCCAGAAGCAGGACACTGCAGAAGGTCTGCTGCGCCTGGACGTCGCCGTCGACTCGATCACAGTCGGTGACCGGCACCGGCACGACCTGGGGGACATCGACGCGCTGGCCGCGTCGATCCAGCGGTTCGGGCTGCTGCAGCCGATCACCGTGACCCCGGACATGGTGCTGGTGTGCGGGTTCAGGCGCCTGGTCGCGATCCAGCGCCTGGGATGGACCACGACCCGGCCGTGGGTGCGGCGCGGGATCTCCACCAGGTTGCAGGAAGTGCTGGCCGAACGCGACGAGGAGCAGCTGCGCAAGCCTCTCGACGACGTCGAGGCAGCGCAGCTGTACCGGGAGATCAAGCAGCTGATCGCCGAAGACGGAGCACGCCGCAAGCAGGTCACCCAGTTCAGCGGTCCCGGCATGCCCACCGACCGCCCGGGAACCACACCGTCCGGTGTTGATGCGACCGACCACGCAGAGGCTGGGGACAAAACGGAAAATTATGGTTCTGCCAATTTGGCAGAACCGTATGACCTGCGAACTTCCCGCCGGCAGGCCGCGCAGATGGTCACCGGGAAGGCGTCCTACTCCCGCCTGGACCGCATCGCGGCCCTGTCGGACATCGCCCAGGACTCCACCCGGCCCGACCGGGTCCGAGTCCTGGCCGCCGACGCTCTGGAGCAGGTCCGTGCCGGTGCGTCCGTGTTCCCGCTGTACGACCGCGTCAAGGCCGAGCTCGCCGCCACCGACCCGACTGCCCAGGCCGTGGAGCCCGTCAGCCAGGACGAGGTCAACGAGGTAGTCGCCGCCGCCGTCCAGCGCCTGAGCCAGCCCGAGCCCGCCCGGGATACCCGCGGCAAGGGACGGCACTCGCTGCGGGCGTGGGCCCTGCTGTGGCAGGGACTGGACGGGTGGTGGGAGCACTACGACCCCACCGACGTCGGCGCCGGCACCGACGAGAAGGACTGGGCCGTGTTCGAGAACGTCCTGGACCAGACCACCAGGTTCGCCGCCGCAGCCCGCGCCGCACGAGACCAAGCCCAGGCAGCACGCCGCGACCAGAGGGAGGCATGACCATGCGCAACACACTGAAGACCTGGATCCTGACGCACCGCGTCCTGAGCGTCCTGATCGTCGTGCTCACCCTGGCGCTCGTTGCCGGCGGGCTGCGGCTCCTGGCACCGAGGACTACCAACGACGAACACGCCGCCGCGTCGTCGGCGGCGCCGTCCGCCGCGCCGGACAAGATCGAGACTCCAGCTGGCACCGCCACCAACCCCACAACGAACGGGGGCGGCCCGATCGCACAGACGACCGCCCCGGACGCGTTCGCGCGATCGGTGGCCGAGGCCCTGTTTGCCTGGGACACCACCGGCTCCAACCTGCCCGACCTGACCGAGCAGCTCCTCACGGTCGCGGACCCGACCGGTGAGCAAACGCCCGGTCTGCTGGTCGACCTGCGGACCTACCTGCCCAGCCCGAAGGCCTGGACGCATCTGGCGCAGTACCAGACACGGCAGTGGCTCGAGGTAACAGACGTCGTCGAACCGGCTGAGTGGCGTGCGGCGCTCGCTCAGGCGCCCGATGGCGCCGTCGCCGACGGGACGACGGCACGCACTGTGACCGGGGTGCGTCACCGGGCTGGGACCTGGGACGGCGCCCCTGTCGCGGCGAGCTCGCAGGTGCAGTTCACGATCTTCATGGTCTGTGGCCCGGCCTACGAGCAGTGCCACCTCCTGCGGCTGTCCACCTCCGACGCCGCCCTGCACTGAGGAACGCCCATGATGCGCGTTCTCGCAATCGTCACCGTGGTGCTGTTCCTGTTCGGGCCGCCCACCGCTCTGACCGCCTACGCCCTCCTCGCCCCCGAACCCAGCACCGGATGCGGAGCCGGGGGCACGGCAGTGGGCGCCGTCGATTCGCTGCCCGCGGACCTGACCGCGTCTACGACCGGTGGGGACGTTGTGCGGCTCGACCGGGTACAGCTGGGTCACGCCGCGACGATCATCACCACCGGCTCCAGGACGGCAGGGGTCGGGCGGGACGGGGTCCTGGTCGCGCTCATGGCGGCCTTGACCGAGTCGCACCTGCGGATGCTGGCCAACCCCGGCGCCTACCCCGACTCGACCAATTACCCGCACGACGGGACCGGGCAGGACCACGACAGCCTCGGCCTGTTCCAGATGCGCCCGGCCGCCGGGTGGGGAACCGTCGCCCAGCTCATGGACCCCGCCTACCAGGCCGCAGCGTTCTACGGCGGACCCACCGGACCGAACCGCGGATCGCCGCGGGGCCTGCTGGACATCCCCGACTGGCAGCAGCTGCCGAAAGGAGCCGCCGCGCAGGCGGTGGAGGTCTCAGCGTTCCCGGACCGGTACGCGCAGTACGAACCGGTCGCGCGCGCCATCCTCGACAAGCTCACCGCATCCGCCAGGCCGGGAGTACCCGTCCAGGCAAGCGGTCCGGCGGTGTCATCACGGGTGGTGTTCCCGCTGCCGGCCGACACCTGGACCCGCACCTCAGGCTTCGGTATGCGCGACCTCGGCGATACCGGGCACTACAAGCTGCACGCCGGGGTGGACTACGCCGCCCCGGCCGGCACCCCGGTCCTGGCACTGGCAGACGGCGTGGTCGCTTCCGTCGAGACCAGCCCGACCGGCGGCAACATGATCGTCCTCGACCACACCATCGCCGGCCCCGATGGGACCCAGCGTGTGGGCTCGGCGTACCTGCACCTGAGCGACGGCTCCACCACGGTGACCGAAGGCGACCACGTGACCGCCGGGGCTCAGATCGCGCAGGTCGGATCAACCGGGCGCTCGACCGGCCCGCACCTCCACCTGGAGATCCGGCCCGGCGGACCCTCCTCCGCCGCGATCAACCCCGAACCATGGCTGGCGGCGCACTCGCCCGCAGCCATGGACGGCTCAGCCGTCCTGCCCGCCACCGGCTCGTGTTCGACGGAGGCGATGTCATGACGGGCTTACCGGTTTCGCTGGTGCTCGCCGCCGGCTTGGTCGCGGGCGTCGGCCCGGACTTTGGTGCGGTGACCGGGAGCCGCCTGTACCCGATCATCGGCGCGCTGCTGACCATCGCCCTGGTGACCGCAGTGGCGATGCTCGCCGTCTGCGCGTTCGCCTGGGCCCTGGCGTCAGCGTCTGGGAACTGGCAGGCGACCAGCAAGGCCCGCACCGGCGTCCTCATCTCCGTCGCCGGCGCCGTACTCACCGGCGGTGCCCTGGCCTGGACGAACTGGCTCATCGACCTCGGCCACACCCTCTAGCAGCACCTGCCGACAACACGAGCCGGTGACCCGGCGTGGTGCGGGCGGCACACCTGCCCAGCGCAGACATCACCGCGCTGAGGGAGAACCGCCATGTTGCACTTTCAGACCGCCGCCCACGCTGCTTCGGTGGCCGCCAACCACGCCGCGCTGACCGCAGCCAGGATCGCGACCCGGGTACCCGGGACCATCGACATCCGGCCGAACACGAACGGCTTGCCGGGGATCCCCCAGCTGCGGGAAATCGTCGGGGCGATCATGAGCATCGGCCTGATCCTGGCCGTGGTCGCCCTGATCATCGCGGCGGTGATCTGGGCTTTCGGTGCTAACAGCTCCAATCCGCACTTGGCCGGCCGGGGCAAGACCGGGATCCTGGTCGCCGCTGCGGCCGGTGTCGTTTGTGGAGCCGCGGTGGCGCTGGTCAACTTCGGCTGGGACCTCGGGCAGCAGATCTGATGGACATCTGCTCCCTCCCCGTCGTCGCGCAGGTCTGCGCCGGCTCCGCCAACACGGTGGCCTCCCCGATCCAGCCGTTCGCGGACATGGTCGGTGACCTGGCCGCCTGGGTCCTGGAAGGCATGTGGGCCCTCATGGTCACCACGACCATGACCGACGTGACCGGCACGCCCTTTCGGCGGGTCTACGCCCTCGTGTTCGGCATCGCGATCCTGGTCATGCTGTTGTTCTTCCTGCTGCAGGTCATCACGGGGATGGTCCGCCGCGACCCCGGCGCCCTCGGGCGCGGCGTCCTAGGACTGGGTACGTCGATCCTAGGCAGCTTCCTAGTGGTCACGCTGACGGCGGCGCTGTTGGAGATCACCGACCAGCTCTGCCACGGCCTGGTCCGCGCTGCCGGGACCACAATGGAGGAGGTCGGTGAACGGCTGATCGTCATGGTCACCGGCATCTCCATCTCCACCATGGTCGTCGGTGTCGGCCCGCTGCTGACACTTTTCTTGGCCGGGCTGGCGTTCACCGGGGCGTTCACGGTCTGGATCAGCCTGCTGGTGCGCTCCGCCCTCATCCTTGTCGCGATCGCGCTTGCCCCGCTCGCGCTGGCCGGAGCGTCGTGGGACGCGACCCGCGGGTGGGCGACCAAGTGGGCCACCTTCACCATCGCGCTCATCCTGTCCAAGCTGGTGCTGGTCGTGATCTTCCTCATCGCGACCGAGCAGATGTCCGCCCCCATCGAAGCCGACATCGCCTCAGTCGCAGAACCCCTCACCGGAATAGTGCTCCTCGTGATCGGCGCCTTTGCGCCGTACCTGACCTACAAGTTCCTCAACTTCCTGGGCTTCGACCTCTACCAGACAATGACCACCGAGACCGACGCCAAGGAAGCACTCAACCGTCCCGTCCCCTACCTGCCCGGTGGATGGCCCAGACCTACCCCCGCCAAGGTCCTGGGCTCCGACGGGACGACCGACGGCGGTGATGACGGCGCCGCTGGTGGGGGCCGGGGCGCTTCCAGCACCACCACCGCCTCGAGCGGCACCAGTGTGGGCGGCAGCACGGGAGCAACCGGCGTTGGCTCTGCGGCCGGAACCGGCGCTGGTTCCAGTGCCGGCGCAGGTGCCGGTGTAAGTGCCGGTGCAGGTGCTGCGGCGGCCGGGCCTGCGGCTCCTGTGGTCGCCGGTGCAGCTCTGGCGAAAGCCGCCTTCGACGCCGGCCCGGCCGCAGGCCGAGCCCTGGGCGGCCAGGCTGCCCAGACCGGCGACGGCGCGACCGCGCCAACCGGCGACCAGCCCACGCCATCCGGCACCCCGCCCCGCGCACGGGGGACACTCCCGGCTGGCGCCGATCCGCAGCCGCCGTCGGCATCGCCTCGGGAGCAGCCCGGGATCCTCTTCCAGGACGGGGAGTAGACCATGACCGGCCACACCCCCACCGGGCAGTTGCGTGCGGTGAAGTTCTCCCGCCTGTCCAAGCGGGCCCTGTTGCTGGGCCTGACCGCGACCCAGCTGGCCACCATCGGCATCGGTGGACTGCCTCTGGTAGTCGCGCTCTACACCGGCACCGGTGCGCTGTACGCGATCCCCGTCCTGATCGTGGCCGTCGCGGCCGCGCTGATACCGGTGGGTGGTCGGCAGGCGGTCACCTGGGTCCCGATCGCGGGCTCCTGGGCCTGGCGCACCATCACCGGCCAACTGCACTACCGCGCCCGGATCACCGGCCGGTCGGCGCGGCCTCGCCCGGCCGGGACCCTGGCCCTGCCCGGGGACGCTGCGTCGTTGCGGCAGTACACCGACCCGGTCACCGATGCCGTGCTCGTGCACGACCCCCACGCCCCGACTCTCACCGCGATCCTGCCCGTCACCCACCCGGCGTTCGTGCTGCTCGACCCGGGCGAGCAGCAGCGCCGGGTCACGGCCTGGGGCCGGGTCCTGGCCACGGTCTCCCGGTCCGGACACATCGCCGCGCTCCAGGTGATCGAGCGCACGCTGCCTGGCTCGGGGGCCTCGTTGGCCGACTGGTGGCAGACCCACGGTATCGACGACGGGTCCTTCGCCGCACGCACGTACGCCGACCTGATCGATCGAGCCGGCCCCACCGGGGAGCAGCATGCCACCAGCATCGCCCTGTCCCTGGACATGAACGCTGCCGCACGCACCATCCGGGCTGCCGGTGGCGGACTCCGCGGTGGCGCGGCCGTGCTGCGGCAGGAGGTCGAGACCTTGACGATCGCGCTGCGGGCCGCAGACCTGACCCCCGGTGCCCCCTACGACGCCGGGCAGCTCGCCATCCACCTGCGCACCGCCTACGACCCCGCCATCGGACCCGCCCTGGAACGCCACCCCACCCTCGGGCGGGAGCTCGCCGCCGCGGGACCCATCGCTGTGACCGAGACCTGGGGCAGCTTGCGCGCCGATGGCGCCCGTCACTGTGTGCTGTGGATCTCGCAGTGGCCCCAGGCTCAGTCCTACCCCGGGCTCCTGGCCCCGCTGCTGCTGTCCTCCGGTGTCCAGCGGTCCGTTGCCCTGACGTACCGGCCCGTGCGTCCGGACGTCGCGATGCGGGAACTACGTCGCCGCCGCACCGGGCACCTGTCCGACGCGACCCAGCGCGCCCGGATGGGACAGACCACTGACGCCACCGACCAGGCCGAGCTGTCCGACGTCCTGCAGCAGGAGGCGGACCTCGCCGCCGGCCACAGCCTCCTGACCGCCACCGGACTGATCACCATCAGCGCCACCGACGTCGAGCAGCTCGAGCACGACGTCGCCGCCGTCGAGCAGGCCGCCATCCAAGCCGGGGTCGAGACCCGACGACTTTGGGGGCAACAGGCACAGGCGTTCGCCCGCTCGGTCCTGCCCGGCTGAGTATTCGTGCGAGCGGTGCGTGGTGGTGCCGGCGCACCTGAGGCTCATGAACACACGCACACCTCAACTCAACACGGGACGGGTCATCACTCAGGTCGGCCCGCTCGACCTCTCGCTACGACACCTCAGCGACGAGCCGGGCGAGAACGGCGACGTCCTGCACCGGTACAGCTACCTCGTAATCAACCAAGAACGGGCCGGACAGCGATATCAGGCGTCCGACCTGCACAACCAGGGGGCCGTCGATACCGACGCGGCCATGTGCTACCTGCTCGGGCACCTGTGGGCGATCGGCCACACCATCCTTAACTCCGAGCCCGACGGCTCGATGGACTTCCTGCCCCAGTGGCTGCAGCAAATGACCTCCGACTACCTCGACGAGCTGATGGAGGGCATGGAGCTGCACGAGGAGGTACTGGTCGGGCCGACCGACAAGACGTTCGACTTCGACGACCTCGAACCCTGACGCCGTTCCCGACCACTACTACCTGCGCCACGGACCGGCTTGCGCCCGAGAAGGAGCCACCATGACCACCTCGCCCTCGCCCTGGGTCATCGATGCGGACCCCGTCGAGACCGCGGTCTCCGTCGCGAAGACGATGCGGCGCCTGGCCCGTGAGACCAGCAGCCTGACCAGCCTGGACGACCAGGCGCCCCAGATCACCGACGAGCTCCTGAGCGCGCTGCGGGAGATGGCCACTGTCACCACACACCTGGCCCGCCTGAGTTTCGACCACCCCACACCGCCAGCGCCGGACGGCGACCTCGGTGCTTTCCCCCGCCGCTCGCCCGCTGTCCGGGCGGCTAACGGGTTCACAGATGCCACCAACCTGATCTACCTCGCCTGCCAGCTCCTGGCCGGAGCAAAGAACGAGACCACCCGCCTGACCGGCACCGCTGAGACCGACCGCAAGCCGCCCAGCCCCGGTCCGGGCCCGGAACACTCCCGGCGCGAGGAGCCCACGCACCAACCCTCGCTGTAACCACCACCACGAACCTGCCCGCTGCCCGCATGCTGCGGCGCAGGCAGTACGACAGCGCAAAGTCCCACGGGACGACAGGACCGGCCGTGCGGACCATCCCGGGACCGCGCGGCCGGTGGCATGCCCAGCCCGTGACAGCACCACACGGCCGGCGATGTCCGTGCCTGTCGAGCACACCTATCTGGCATGAACAACGACGCCCCCTCCCCCAGCACACGGAAGCTGGTCACGCGCCAGGCTGGTTCCCTCAGCCTGGCGCTGTGGCACGACGGCACCACGCCGGACGAGCACGGCGGCTACCGGCAGCGGTACGCCTACCGCATCGCCCACGCCACCGTCCCTGGCTTGGTGCCGCACGACGGACGCGACATCCACTCCGGCGTCGGCGCCAGCGTCGACACCCTCACCGGGATGGGGACGCTGGTGACGTTCTTGTCCGCGGCAGCCGACGCGTACCGGTACCAGATGAGCCACCCGCTCAGCGCCCCGGAGAACCTGGACCTGTTCCCCGCCTGGGTCACCGAGGCCGCGTACCTCAACTCCGACGAGCTGACCATGCTCGCCTTCGACCTCGAGCACCCAGACAAGCCTGGCGCGGTCGAGCCCACCACGGTGGATGCGCCACCGATCGCCCCTCCTGATCCGACGGCCGCCAACGACGGGCCGGCGTGGCCGCCCGGGCGGTTCTACACGGTGGTCTTCGTCCAGGACGAGGAAGGGCACGCGATCGTGGACCTCCTGCAGGAGCAGGGCACCCAGGCCGCGATCGATCACCTGGCGCAGTGGGACTTCGGGTCCGAGACCCTCGAGGCAGCCCTGTTCAACAAGTACTACCACGCGCAGGTCCCGCACTACGCGGGCACGCACGAAGCCACCGACGGTCCTTACGTCCTGACGTATCAACCAGGTCTGGGGACTGTGCACCTGCTGCGCGAGTTCCCCACGGAGGCTCCGGGCGGTTGGCCGGGGCGATACACCGGCCTCACCAGCCCCACGCCAGTCAACCGACCCGCCGCTCCCAGGCAGCCGCCGCACGCGTCGCGGTCGACCAGACCGCTCCCGCCTCGCCCAACCGGACACGACCCTGACCACGGCCTGTCCTTGTGACGGCGCCAGCCGCTGACGGTGACGCCCGCGCACCTGCTCGGTGTTCCGTTCACCGAGGCTCAGGGAGTCCGTCATGGAGACCACCAACCCGCAGCACGACGCCGAGGACGCTGCCGAGGCACTGCGCCGGCTCGCGCACTCGACCCAGCAGCTCGACGACCCCGCGGACACGTACTGGGTGATCACCGACCTGGCCGCCGTGGTCCGCCGCCTGGAACAAGTCACCACCCAGGTCCAGGCCGCCCACCGGGACAACGTGCACCTGGCCCACGACGACCAGGGCAAAGCCTCCACCGGGCAGGTCCACGCCCTGACCGCGATCGAGCACCTCCGCAAGGCCGTCGAACTGTTCGGCCGGGCCTACGTCAGTCTCGACCTGGCCATGGGCCACTCCGGCGCCATCGCCTGGTACCCGGCCACCAACACCACCGCCGCCGCTGCGGGTGGGAGCCGACCCCGCGCCCAGGCACGTCACGCCCGCCACGAGGGCGACGCCGACGACGGCCCGGGTATGTTCACTGGTCGCGCCGGGAAGCGGTCGCGATGACTACCCCGACTCCCGCCCAGGGCCCTAGACAGACTTCCAACCCCGGCATTGCCCCGCCGGGGGAACCCGAGCGGGTCCACACCGCGACCTTGACCACCGGTCATGAACCGAGGTCGGTGCGCCGGGGCCGCCAACGGGCCGCTGCCGCTGTGCTGGCCCGGGCTCGTCAGGACCGGATGCAGGCCGACAAGCTACGTCTGCATACGGAACGGGCTGAGACCCGCGACCTGCAGTTCCTGCCCCGCTCCGGAGACCACGGCCCAGCGACGCTGCGTACCCCCGTCCGGTTCCGGGTGCCGCAGCATCAGGACACGTCCGCGACCTGGGCCGGCGCCTACCCGTTCCTCGCCGAAGGCGGGCTCGGCGCGGACGGGGTGTTCGTCGGCCGCGATCTGCACTCCGGGTCCTCGTTCGTGTACGACCCGTGGGTGCTGTACCGGCGTGGTCTGGTCACCGCGCCGAACATGGTCGTGGCCGGGATCGTTGGCGCCGGCAAGTCTGCTCTGGCCAAAGCGTTGTACCTGCGCTCCCTCGCGTTCGGGCGCCGCGTCTACATCCCGTGCGACCCCAAGGGCGAGCACACCGCCGTCGCCCACGCCGTCGGCGGCCGGGCCATCGCCCTCGGGCCGGGGATGGCCGCGCGGCTGAACCCGCTCGACGAAGGCCACCGCCCTGCCGGGACCGACGACGCGGCCTGGGCGGATCAGGTCGCCGCCAGGCGGCGGACGCTGGTCGGTGCGTTGACCGAGACGATGCTCGGCCGGCCGCTGCACCCGGTCGAGCACACCGCGATCGACATCGCCCTGGACGCCACCGTCCGCACCAGCGAGGTCCCCGTCCTCCCCCGGGTCGTCGACCACCTCATGGCCCCGGACCGTGCCGATGACACGGACGGACGCCTGGCCGAGGACGGCCGGCACGTCGCCCACGCACTACGCCGGCTCGTGCGCGGCGACCTCGCCGGCCTGTTCGACGGACCCTCCACCATCCAGTTCGACCCATCGCTGCCGATGCTGTCCCTCGACCTGTCCCGGGTCGCGGAGAACAACTCCGCCCTGAGCGTCCTGATGACCTGCGCCTCGGCCTGGATGGAAGGCGTCCTGGCCGACCCCGACGGCGGCCAGCGGTGGGTCGTGTACGACGAAGCGTGGAGACTCATGAGCCAGCCCGCGCTGCTGCGCCGCATGGACGCGCACTGGCGCCTGGCCCGGCACTACGGCATCGCGAATATGTTGGTGATCCACCGGCTGTCCGACCTGGACAACGTCGGCGACACCGGCAGCGCACAACGCTCCCTGGCCGCCGCTCTGCTGGCCAACGCTGAGACCCGGGTCATCTACCGGCAGGAGACCGACCAGCTCGGCACCACTGCCCAAGCCCTGAACCTGACTCGTACCGAGGCCACGCTCCTGCCCACCCTCGGCCTGGGCCAAGGCCTGTGGCGCATCCGCAACAGGTCCTTCCTGGTCCAGGCTCAGCTCCACCCCAACGAAGCCCAACTCTTCGAAACTGGGACGAAGGCATCCGGATCCCGCTAGACAGATCACATCAGCCTGCACGCGGGACACCTTGTCCTGTAGCTCGGCACTACACAAGCCGGTTGCCAGCACGGGGACGCCAACAGGCTGGGCGGAGGGTGCCGCCTCGTGCGCGCCGCCGGTATGACAAGGCGATTTCGGGCCCCACAGGACCGCGCCGATTCCATTTCCGTACTACACACCCACCACTCGGACTAACTGTTCCACCATTATGCTCGCCACCATGACTGACACGTGTCACGCGACTAGCCCACCACTATGCGGCCAGTCTGCTGATGATCTGTAATCACACGGCCATTTTAGGACATTAAATATGTCCTAACCTGCGACGACGCTCCGGAAGTTCCGAACTTACAGAGTCCGGAAATGTTATCATTGCGCACTTCCTCATGCCGTTGACATGTCGATACTGGTGCGCTTAAGTTCTCCGCCATGACGCCCCTGCCCAAGAAAAAGTGCCGGACCTGTCTTCGCATTCGTCCGGTTGCAGAATTCGCTACGTCGCCACGATCGCGCGATCGTCTGCGAGGCAGTTGCATGGCCTGTGTCGAGGCCCTGCGCGCCGCTCGCACTGGCCAGCTCGTCGAGCAAGGCGGGCCCTTCGGGTACCTCGATGCTGTCCTGTCCGACCACGGCTACGAGTGGTGGGACCTCCGTCCCCGCGGTGGCCTGGTGCGGGTCCGGGTGCTGCACGGCCCCGACGGTCGGCCGGTGGACGTTTCCGTGGCGCTGGCCAGGATCGAGGCAGCTACGGGCGCCCCGGCCCGATGCTGGCGGCCCGCGGCTCGCCGTCATGTATGCCGCATGTCCTGCTGCACGCGGCGCCATCGTCCCTGACCGGCTCCTCTGGGCGTCACTGCTGAGGTCCTGACGGTGTGGGTGCACCTGGTTGGCACCAGTGGCACGCACACCCAGGGGGCACAGCATGGACGAGCAGGAGCCGCACCGCACGGAACAGGACCTGACGCCGGCAATGAGGCGAGCCCTGTCCGAGATCGCGGACATGGCCGCCGACGAGCGCACCGCGCGGATCATCCTGGCCTTGGGCTGCGAGCCCGGTGACGAGCTCGCACCCCAGCTCGCCGCCGCGCACGGCGCCGTCCACCTCGTACGGCAGATCACCGACGGTGCACTACAGCAAGAGACCCCACGCCTGGCCCGTTGGCGCCAGGACGCCACCGCTCGCCTGGACCTCACCGAGGTCAGCCGGGTCCTGATGCAGACCTAGGAGCGCGGGCTGGGCACCCTGATCCCCGGTGATCCCGGCTGGCCAGCCCTGGCCGGGTCCCCGGCGACCCACCCGCTGGTGCTGTGGACCCGCGGTGACGCCTCGCACCTGACCAGCAGCGCACCGCGGGTCGCGGTGCTCGGGGCACGCTTCCCCACCGACTACGGCCGGGACGTCACCCGAACCCTGGCGATCGACCTGGCCGACCGCGGACTGACGATCCTCGGGTCCAGCTGGCCTGGCGTCGACGCCACAGCCCTCCTGGGCGCAGCAGTAGCGGGCGGGCCTGCGATCACAGTGCTGCCCGCCGGGCTGGACCGCCGCCCCTACCCCGGCGACGATGCCGCCCTGTTCCGGACAACCGTGTCCAACGGTGGTGTCCTGGTCAGCGCTTGCCCACCCGGTCGGCCCACGAGCCGGGCCCACGCCCAGGCCCGCGACCGGCTCCTGGCGTCCCTAGCCGACGCCGTCGTGGTCACCGAGGGCGCCTACCGCTGCCCCGCGATCAGGATCGCCCAGCACGCCGTGCGCCTGGGCGTGCCCGTCGGGGCCGTCCCCGGACCGATCACCAGCGGCACGAGCACCGGCACCAACGACCTGCTGCAACGCCGCGTGGCGCGCATCATCACCCACCCCACCGACGCGATGAACCTGGTCACCGCGCCCCGACCCGCGCCAGCGGCCGGCCACTCCCTCGGGCATGAGTCCTCGGTGTCACGACCGGGGAGGGACGTTCCGCCGACCCCACCGGCCCTGATCCCGCTCTGACGCCAGAGCATCCCCGTAGCCCTCGCTGAACTGTCGATGTGGAGTCTGCGATGACCGACGACGTGAAATCTCCCCAACCGTGGAACCTGCCCGTGGTGCGGGCACTGGACGCGATCGAGTTCCTGCCGGGGCTGGATCCCGCCCATGTCGAGTTCGACCAGTTCCGGTTCCACGGTGAAGGCTGGAATCGCCCCATGTACTCGGCCGTTATCCACGCCTACCAGCCGGTCACGAGCGCACGGTTCACCGTGAAGTTCGCTGTCCGGGGCACCACCTACTCGGTACGGGACCATGACCTGCAGCCGTTGACTGCCAGCGGCGTCGCCGACCTGCTGCACCTGCCGCTGGCCAGCGCTGACCGGGCTGTCACTCTGCTCAAGCGAGCACTGACCGAATCCCTCCGGGTGTACAACGAGGCCCACGCCCCGGCGCTCCACCGCGAAGGACGACCCGCCACCACGACACGGGCCAAGGAGCCGTGGCCGTTCACCCCTCGACCGGGACCCGACGAATCATCGGACGTCGCCCTCTGACCTTTGCCCGCGGCCGGCTCGCCGGGGAGAACCGACCGGACAGCGCGCGCTAGCCGCAGGTCGCCGAGCCTGCGCCTCAGGTCACCAGGGTGAGTTCTCTGAGCCAGGTTCGGGTGTCTGCCGGGTGGTGCTACCGGGGATCCGGCTGTGGTCGGCGTGCCAACGCCCGATCAGGTACCCGCCGAAGAACGCCAGCAGGATCGCGCCCACCATCAGCAGAGCCAGCAGCTGCGAAGTCACGAGAACCTCCTGCCCGAGCTCGCCTCACTTGTTTCCTCGCGGCGGGTGAGGCGCGCAGCCCGCTCGTGGTCTGCGGTGCGTCGAGACGGCGCCGGAGCGTTGTGTTCCACCACTTCATCCTGCCTGCCGACCGCGCACGGCACGACCCGGGACGCGGCCGGGTCCGGGCGGCCCAGGACCTGCTTGGGGCGCCGAGGCGCCAGTCCCGCCGCTCCTAGCTGAACGCGAAGGCGGCCCGTGACGTCCGCCGCGCGGGCAGCTCGTGGCCGGTACCGGCGCTGGCGATCGGACGCGACGTCGCTGACGCACCTGCCTCCCACACGACGTGTGGGAGGACCGGATGCACAAGGACACCCGCTCGCTCGAGCCGAAGATCGCCGATCGAGACGCCACGACGGGGCCACGGCGCACGCCGCTACGCGCCGCGCGCTTGGCACCGGCCCGGCCAGCGCCGAGCACACCCTTCACGGCAGGACCGGCGCTGTGAACCGCCAGCAGGTGCCGGTGACGCTCCCCCGAGCACGCTTCGACATCGACCCCGACGGTCGCCTGGCCGTCACGGTCGACGGCCAGCCCTGGCAGCCCCCGACCGGGGACACCACGACGACAAGACCGGGTGTGCCGCTGGGGCGCAGCGATGTCCCGTGGGCCCAGCAGCAGATCGCCAACGATCTGGGCACGCCCGTCCTGGTCGAGATCGTCGACGGCGGCCAGCCCTACAACGACATCGTCGACCCGAACACCTACCAGCCCGCAGAACTGGATGGTCGTGCGGCCTCTGCCGAGGCAGAGGTGGGCCGGTACGCACCGGGTGAGCCGGTCGCGATCACCGTCGTCGTGGGCCGCACCCACGCCGACGAGCAAGGACATGTGCGCTACCGGCAGCCCGCCGCGCTCGCCAACAGAACGGTCCTGGTCCACGGCGAGATTTCCGGGACCACGCTCCCACTGGACCAGGCGCCACTCCCCCGGCAGGCCACCGACGCCGTCGAGACGCTCTCGCGCCCATCTCCACGAGCACGCAACTACGACATGGGCCGGCAGCAGACCCGTTCAGGTCATCTCCCCCAGCCCACCGGGCCCATGCCTGCGCCGCGGGTAACGCCGGACGACGGTCTGGCGGCGTTGTGAAGACGCCGTCGTCCGCGCCTGGGCGCGCGATGGGTGACGAGCTCACCGACCTCGGCCTGATCGGGCTAGGCGTGCTCCTCGGGCTGGCCACGGTGCTGCGCGCGGCTGGCAGTCTCGCGGCGTGGGCTACCGGCGCCGACGCACCGACCGGAAATGCTCTGACTGGGCTGGGTGTCCTGCTCAGACCGGCCGACCCCGCCGGCGTGCTCGGAGCAGACGGTCTGCATCCGGCCGCGTACTGGACTGCGGTTGCCCTTCTCCTCGGCCTCCTGGGTGTCGTGGTCTGGCAGGCCACCCAGGCAGTCCTGGCGATGAACCACCGGCAGGCACGCAGCCCGCACCACACCCCGGGCACGGCGACACGTCGCGACGTCACCCACACCGCCTCCGAGCGGGTCCTGCTCAAACGGTCGCGGACCCTGCGCCCGTCACTACGGAAGCCCACTGCACCGGAGGTCGGGTACCAGCTCGGGGCCGCGCACGGGCAAGGCGTGTGGGCATCAGTCGAAGACTCGATCCTGGTGCTCGGCCCACCGCGGTCGGGCAAGGGGCTGCATATGGTGGTCAACGCGATCCTGGACGCCCCCGGCGCCGTCGTCACGACCTCGACCCGGCCCGATGCCCTGACCGTCACCCTGAAGGCACGGGAGCGGGTCGGACCGGTGGCGGTGTTCGATCCGCAGCACCTGGCCAAGGGACTGCCTGCCGGGCTTCGGTGGTCGATCGTGCGCGGCTGCGAGGATCCCCTGACGGCCATGATCCGCGCGACTGGGCTCGCCTCCGCGACCGGGCTCGGTGGCGGCAGCACGGAGAACGGCGGGTTCTGGGAGGGCATGACCCGCTCCGCCCTGCAGGCGATGCTGCACGCCGCCGCCCTCGACGGCAGATCGGCGCGGGACTTGTTCGCGTGGTCCAACTCGCCCTCGGCTGCTGAGGACGCTGCCGCGATCCTCGCGTCTCACCCGGGCGCGGCCACGGGGTGGGGGCAGTCGCTGGAGTCGATTATCCAGGCGGACCCTCGCACCCGAGACAGCGCGTGGATGGGCGTCAAGCAGGCGCTGGCCTGCCTGGCCGACCCCCGCGTCCTGGACAGCGTCTCCCCCGGCCCAGACGAGTCGTTCGACCCCGAGGCGTTCCTGCGGGACAACGGGACGCTCTATCTCCTGGCTACCGGGGCTGGATCGGTCACTTCCGGACCCTTGGTGGCGGCGTTCATCGAGGACCTGGTCGAGACTGCCAGGCACCTCGCTGCCGCCTCCCCTGGTGCCCGGCTGGACCCGCCGCTCCTGCTCGCGCTGGACGAAATCGGCAACCTCGCACCCCTGCCGTCCCTGCCGACGCTGATGGCGGAAGGCGGCGGCACCGGGCTGACAACCATGCCCGTACTGCAGTCCCTGGCTCAGGCGCGGGACAAGTGGGGTGAGAACGCAGCCAACGCGATCTGGGACGCCTCGATCGTCAAGGTCATCCTGGGCGGTTCCTCCTCCTCGAAGGACCTGGCGGACTTCTCGAGCTTGATCGGGGAACGCGACGAATTCACCGATACCCATATCCGCGGCGAGCGTGGCGCCCGGACCCTGCAACGCGCCGTCCGCAGGGTCGCGATCATGCCGGCGCAGGCGATCCGCATGCTGCCGTTCGGGATCAGCCTGGTCCTGCTGCGCGCGGCGCCACCGATCATCACCGACCTGCGCACCTGGACCGCTAGGCCCGACGCCGACCAGCTCACGACGGACCGCACCCAAGTCGAGACGTTGCTGCAGACGGCAGCTCGCCGCTCCCGTCCGACCCCACCGACTGCTTCCTGACCGATAGCAGGGTGCCGACCGTTCCGCATGAGTACGTCGAGTGGTGCGGGTCGCACACCTGAACAACGACCGAAGTGCGGGCCGCACACCCGGCCAGGGCCTGGACCAGTCATCGCACGCGGCGCGCGGGCCCGGTTCAAGCGGGGCTAGGGCGCAGGAGCTCAGGGAGGGAGTGTCATGGACCGGTACGAGGAGCGTCTGATCGAGGCCGACCGGCTCGCGATGACCGCGCACGTCCGGGCGGACGCGACCAGCGGGCATCACTTCCTCGCCCGGCAGATCTGGCACACCGCCCTGGCCCTGGGCGTGCCGCCCGGCTCAGATGTCCTGGTGACCGGGTCCTGCTCCGCACAGCTGATCGGCACCACCCCGGTCATGCACCCGACGGCGACCATGTGGGAAGGATCAGCCCCGTGGCGAGCTCAGGTCCCGCCACGATGGCCCTACCCCGCCTACACCGTCAACCCGCAACCGGCCGATGCCGGGGCCCGTGGCCCGTTCACCGCCCAGGTGATCTCCCAGGTCGGGCTGGACGTGCACGTCCGTAGCCTGGTGGCCTGGTCCTACCAGCAGCGCCGGTTCCACGAAGACCTTGCCATCGCACTGGAGAGGTCCGCGCCGGGCGGGCTCGTGTTCGCACTGGCCAATCACTCCATCTTGGACGGTGCCGGACTGGACGGCTCCGCGCACTCTCCGTGGGAACAGACCGGACAGGTCGCGGACTTCCTCGGCGCCGCCCGCCTGCCGACCCACGCGCTGCGAACCGAGGACCAGTGCGACGCACCGGCCGACCTGCTGATCTTCCGCCGCCACTCCCCCGGACCCGACGGACCAGATAGCGCACTCGTGGTGCCTCGGTCGCAGTGGATGCCGGGCGCCGGGATCCCCGTCACCACCTACTACCGATCGCATCGTGAGCATGTCCTGGGCCTGCCGATGACCCAGACCGACCAGTGGGACCAAGAACGACTCACCGTCGTCGACACCAAGCGCACCTGGCAGCACCGACTGCCACGCGTGCTCGACCAGATCACCCGCGCCCACAGGCCGGCCGCGGATCCGAGGACAGCCCCGGGCCTCGACGTCCTGCCCACGCCCCGCCCGACGCCGCACACGAGGCCGCGGGCCAGTGCCGAGACCAACCGCCCATCACAGGCGGACCCCGTACCACCCCTCTGAACCCGGCTCGCCCGGACCGTGCTGGGCACGGCCGTGTGAGTACGACCGTCTAGCGACAGGAGCAGCCCGATGAACCCGACGACAACTACCCGCCCCTTGACACCGGCCGAGCTGCACCGCGCCATGGGCGCCGGCGACCCAGCCGCCCTCGCCGACGCCTGGCAGGTAGGCCGACACCTGTGGCCGGTACTGCGTGCCCTCGGCTACGACAGCGGGTACCTCGGCGGGCGCGGAGCCAACAGCGACGCCTTGTCTGGCCGGGCTCCCCACCTGCGGCGCGCCGGCACACCCCCGGGGTACCTCGCGTTCGTCGCCATGATCCCCGACACGTCCGGGCACGACCGGATCCGGCTGCATCACCAGGGCGCTGACCTGCCCCGCCTCCCCGTACACCGCGGCCAGCTCGACGTCGTGCTCCAGGACGTCCCGTTCAAACAGACTCCCTCCACCCCGCAGCGGGCGCAGGCCTTGGCCGACTACGGGACCAAGGTCCTCACCGAAGGGGTCGTCCTGTCGGCCCGGGGCGGGATCAGCATCTCACTCGTGCATCCTCAGGTCCTGGACAGCCCCGACCCCACCGGGCGCAAGAACCTCGCCCGGCAGGCTGACCTGGTCGGTGCCCTGCGCGTGCCGCCACGCCCCTCGCCCGGTGGGCCGGGCGTGCCGTTCGACGTCGTCCTGCTGCGCCGCCGCCCCTCCGGTTCACGCAGCGCGGGCCACGCGTTCACCGACATCTCGACGATCGAGCTTGGCGAGCGTCTGGTGACGATCAACGAATACTTCTCCGCTCACCCCGAACATGTTCTGGCCCGGGTTCTACCCGGGTCCGGCAGCTCGGCGCCGCTGGTCCCGGTCGCTGACCGGACCCGTCTGGGTGAGCGGATGCAGGAGGCGTTCACGCGGATCGGGGGCGCCGCGACCCAGCTCGGGCTGTCCGCACCTGGCTCTTTGCACCCGCCGGCACCCGACCAGCCACCTCGGACACCATCCGCACCCGGGCCCATCGACCGCGTCGAGCGTCCCGGCGGGAGCGACAACCTGCACCTATGACGGCCTGCTGCTCGACGCCGACTAGGACCAGGGCACAGGGCACAACCGTCACCCCCAGCGACGGCGCTCTCATCGGGACCAGCGGCCGTGTCACCTATCACCACTGGCTTTTTCTCGCCGGGCACGCGGGTGTCAGTGGTCGGCCGCATCATGTAGCTGAGCGAGAGCACCAGAAAGGGCACCAACATGAGGGTCGTGGCCACGATCGACACCCGCGCCGCCGTCCGCGGCGACGAGCCGTCCCAGGCCCGCGAGATCGAGGTCGAAGCCTCGACCTACGAGGCGGGCCGCGACGAGTTGGACGCCCATGTTCCCGAGGGCTGGCAGATGCTCAGCATCGGAGTGCCCGACCGGGCAGACACCTACCAACCTCCCCGGCGCTGACCGCCGTAGAACCCCCGGCCCTCGACCTGAGCCGAGCGGACCGGCTGCTCCGCAGTGTTCGCGCATACACTAGAACACATGTTCGACACGGCGGCGGCTCCGACGGCATGGCATCGGGCCCGTGCTGCGCTCCAGTCGGTGGAGCGTCGTGTCGGGGTCGAGCATCACGACCCGGTCGTCACGCTCGCTCCACCGGGGCCTGCCCCGCTGACCGCCCTGCTGCCCGACGGCGATCTACCTACCGGGGCAGCGGTCACCGTGCGGGACTCCGCGAGCCTGATGTGCTGGCTCCTGGGCGCCACGCAGCGCGACAGGTGGGTGGCCCTGGTCGGCTGGCCCGAGCTCAGCCCGCTGGCGCTGGCGGAGGCAGGCGTCGACCTGGAGCGCGTCGTCGTCGTGCCCGACCTCGGCGGTCACGCTGCCGCAATCCTCGCCGCACTCCTGGACGGCGTCGAGATCGCCGTCGCTGGCCCGCAAGCCGTCACGACAGCGAGCGAGCGTCGGCACCTCCTGGCCCGGGCACGCCAGCGCGCCGCAACGATCCTCTCGCCGATGCCCTGGGAGGGCGCGGCGCTGGTGCTCAACGTCGAGCAGGCCAGGTGGAGCGGCCCGGACCACGGTGACTACTGCCTACGCGAGGCCCGCCTGTCCGTGGTCCGCCAGTCGCGCGCCGACGGCGCTGGCACACGCTTCGAGGTCGCCCGGCACGACACCACCGCACCGACAGCGCTCGCCACGCGAGCCGCAGCCCGCCGCCGGGCGGGATGACGCCGTTGTGCACGACCTCACGTGCCTTATCAACGATCTGCCCGCGGCCGCCTTCGGAGACGTCCCGGTGAAGCCTCCCACCCCGAACCTTGCCGCCGCGCCGACCCGTCTGCGCAGGTCGGACCGTGCGAGGCGGGTCCCGGGCACACCATCGGGTGGAACTAGACCTTCGTCGTCATGCCGGTCGGCCGGGCCCCCGCACGACGTCCCTGGCATACACCCACTTGGCTGATCTATCGGATCAGCCGGCCCACTCTCATGGCTGTGGGGCGGTGCTGAGCGCGCACCTGGCAAGGGATACGGGCGCCACCCCGGCGCCCGCGACCCGAGCAGGGAGCCACCATGACGATCCCCATTCGGCAGAGCCTGGAAGGCGTGTTCCTGACCGGGCTACGGCCCGGCACCACACGGTCCGGCATACCGGTGCTGCGTGCGCGGGTACGCGCCCAGCAGTGGCGGCACGAGGGCGAGACATTCACACCCCAGGAGCCGATCACGTGCGACCTGGTCGTCTTCCACGAGTCGACCCAGCGCGCCCGGACACGGTTCCGGCCCGGTGACGCGTTCATCGCCTCGGGGCACGTCAACACCTACGACGTCACCCGCGACGGGCAGACGGTGCAGCGTGAGGAGTTCGTCGCGCGCAGGCTCGGGCACGACGCAGCCCGCACCCGGTACAAGGTCACCCGCACCCGCCGCCGACTCCGTCCGGCCATCGCACCGGCTGCGCAGCCCGGTTCTGGGCGTGCGTCGTGAACGGCCCAGACGAAGCATCCGGCGCCGATCCGATCGAACCTGACCTGCCCGGCTCAGACCCACAGGACGAGCGCCTGGCCATACCGGACGATGTGCCGAACGATCCCTCCCAGATCTCGCTCCTGCGGATGCTCGGCTGGCGCCCCGGAGACCCATTGCCCGACGTCGAGGGCCTGGATGACGCAGTGGACGAGGCCGTCGAGGAGACCGGTCCGTGGCCCGCGAGCCCTACAGCAGCCCGGGACCCGCTCAGAGCCTCGACGGCCCCGGATGCTGACCTGCTGCTTCCGGCGGAGCCGGAGCCTGTGGTGCCGATCAACTGGAACACGTTGGACGCGGACCGTGCCGAGCAGGAGTGGTGGCAGCTGGACGCGTTCGTGTACTGGCTGCGCGGCGACTTCGGCCTGACGCCGCAGGAGCTGCCGCCGATGTGGCACCGGCACCCCGAGCTGGTCTGGGAGCTGTCCGCGCTACGCACCTCGTGGCTGGCCGGGCATGCCGAGGACGCCCACCCCGGGGCACCGCTGATGTGGCTGCGGGACCTGGGCGACTGCCGGCGCCGGCTGCGGGACTGGGTCCAGCGGTGCGGCACCACGCTGACCGAAGACCGCCCCACTCGACTGACCACCTGGCCCGGGGAGGAAACAGCCACCAGCCCGACCCCCGTCACGGTCACCGACCGGGCCGCGGACTTCGCCGTCTTCGTCGCCGACGACGTCGACCGGCGACGCCGCATCGAGGCCGACGCCCAGGCCGAGGTCGAACTGGCCCGCGCCGAGCGGATCGCCCGGCTGCGGCGCTCCTGGGGCCTGCCCACGACCGGTCCGGAGGATCCCGCACCTGGCTCGGTGACGTCCGACGTCGCGGATGAGGAGGACCGGTCATGACCAGCGCGTCGCACATACAGCTTGCTCGGGAACGGGCAGACATCGCTGCCGTGACCGTGCACGCTCACGCAGACGCCACCGGTGCGCACGCTCACCTCGCGCCCATGGTCTGGGACCTGCTGCGAGGTCTGGGCGCCCCGGTCGGCGGCCGGGCGCTGGCCTTCGGCGTGGACCCGCAGGTCCTCCTGACCGGCGACCCGAACCGGCCCCAGGCTCGCGACAATGACGGGTTCCCGATACACGACCGGTGGCAGGGCCCCGTGCCAGGGGCCAGGCCGGATGCCTACCGCGACGCGTTCCCAGTCACCCGGTACCCCCTGAGACTGGCTACTGCTCGGCCGTTCGACGTCGCGGTGGCGTCGATGCCGTACAGCGACATCCACCTGCGCAGCCGCGAGGCCCGCGCGATGCGACTGCACAGCTTCCACGTCCAGGCCATCGAAGCCCTGGAGGGGCTGGCGCCGGGCGGCCATGCCGTGTTTCTGGCCAACCACATGGTCCTGGACTACCCCGACCCATCACGCTGGGCACGCCTGGCCCAGATGGCCGACTTCCTCGGCGCGGCCCGGCTGCCCTCCCACACGCTGCGGGCCGCACCCGCTTGCGACGCACCGCTCGACGTCCTGGTCCTGCGTCGCCGCGAGACCCCGCACCCCGAACCGGGTCTGCAGTTCCCCAGCGTGCAGTGGTCACCCACGGACGGGCTGCACGAGAGCACCTACTTCACCACCCGCCCCGACCGCGTCCTGGGCACTCCCGATGTGGGCACCGACTACTGGGGCATGAAGCAGCTGGCCGTCCACGACCCCGACCGCACCTGGCCGGGTCGCCTCAACACCGTGTTCGGCGAGATTGCCCGCCAGCACGCTCCCGTCAGCACGACGACGAGCCCGGCGACGGAACACGGCAGTCCTGCGCCTAGGCACGGCGCCGCCCACCGGCGGGAGGAACCGCCCGGCCCGCACCTGTGACCACCAACAACACGGCTCACAACCAACCCGCAACGACGAAGAGAGAAGCACTCGTCATGGAGTTCGACGGAACCAATATCGAGTTCGTCCAGGCCGATCCGGAGATGCTCTTGGAGGTGTTCGCCAAGAAGAACCACCACGACACCTCGGCCGCCGTGGCACACCAGAACATCGCTGCGCAGCTGTGGCCGCAGCTACGTGGGCTCGAGTACGCGACCGGGCAGCTTCTCGCTGTCGGAGAAGACGTCGATCTTCTCGCCGGCGCGTCGCCCGACGGCCCCAGGCCCGCCGACAGCATCGACGACTACGAGGAAGGTGAGCTCCTGGCCGCTCGTATGCCTCCCACCGACCGGTGGCCACACCAGGGTCTGCGACTGCGGTCGGCACGTGACCACGAGGTTGGTGCTGCGGACCTAGTCCTGGCCAGCCTTCCTCTGGTCGACGCACGGGCTCTGACCCGGTCCACCAAGACCGACGTTGTCATGTTCCACCACGGGGTCATCCGTGACGCCCTGACGTGGCTGAGGCCCGGCGGGCTCCTGGTCACGATCGCCCACCGCCAGCTCCTCGACGGGACGGACGCCCAGCCACGCCGTTCGATCGCCAAGCACGCGGACCTGATCGGGGCCGTGCGCCTGCCCGCGTCCGCACTGCGCCAGGCACCGTTGCTGGACAGTCCCGTGGACATTCTGATGCTGCGCCGTCGCGAACCCGGTCATCCGCCCGCCGGCTTGGACTTCATCGACCGCAGCCCAGTACACATCCACGACGCCCCGGACATGCTCATCAACGACTGCTACGCCAACGCGCCCTGGGCGGCGGTGGGCAACATCGTGCCCGACCCAATCGACCCCGACATGACGACCGTCGCCCCGATGGGCGGCGACTTCGGCCGGACCTTGTCCGAGGCCCTGGCCACGCACGTCGACATCGCCATCGACGACGGGCTCTACGCGAAGCGACGCCCTACGAGCCGCGCGCACCCTGCACCCCAGCAGGACATGCCGCACGGTCCGAGTACAGGTCCCGACCTGCCCGCCCTGTAGCGCCAAGCCCGAAACCCACGGGTGGGGCCTGAACCGTCCCTGCACTGATGGCCAGCAGGATCCACCGCCCGCGCCGCTGGAGTCGCACACCCTGACCGGAGGCGAGGCACGTCATGCCCGCGATGAGCTTCGACCAAGCGCTGCGTGCCGAGCGCTGGCACGCGCTCGCCCTCGGCGTCCCCGGCATGAGTCCCGGAGCGGACGCGTCCCGGCTGCGTACAGCGCGACGTGTCTGGCAGGAATACGTGGCCTACAGCCAGCGGGTCTACGACTCCCAGATCTGGACCTACGACCCCAACCCGCAGCCGTCGTTCTGCCTGTACCGGCTGATCGAGGCGGGCGGCAACATCCAATGTCGTGGACGCCCCCGACTTCGCTGGGGAAGTCCTGCAGGACATGGGCCGCGGGTACCGGGAAGAGATCGTGTCCGACGAGGACGGAACCCGCTGGGAACGCTTCGGCCCAACGATCGACGGCTACCGCGCCGCGGCACGCGAGACCGCGCACATCCGCGCGCAGCTGCAGTTACGCGGCCTCATCCCGCCCCGCCCGCGCGGGCAGGCGGTGACCTTCGGGTTCCTGCCACCTCGCTACGAGCCGCCAACAGACTCCGGCGTCGAACCCCCGTTCTGATCTAACTCTGCCTGCCACCTGAGCAGCTTGCGTCCGGTCCCGAGAGCGGTGTCGTCCCCCGCACACCTTCCCGACACACCAACGCGGGAGGAGCAGGACGATGACCCACAACGTGTCCGCTGAGAGAACCAGCAGGCCACGCCACGAGCAGCCCAGCGCAGCAGCGGTCGACGACCGGGCTGAGGCGGCGAACTGACCATGGACCCGACCTGGAACCCCGAGTTCGAGCCCGGCCTCGCTGAACTGGCCGATCTTGCCGCCCTCACCGACCGTGAGACCAGTGACGCGACCGCCCCGCACGCACTGATCGCCAAGGAACTCTGGACGTCCCTGCGTCGGCTCGGTGTCAGCGGACGGATGCTGGTCATGGGCGAGGACGCCGAGGTATACGCCGGCCTTCCCCGGACCGAACGCCTGATCTCACCAGGTGCCACGGCCGAACTCATCGGCCTCGTGCCGGGATCGTCCTGGCCACACACCGGGTTGCAGTTGCACCAGCACCCCGGCACACAGCCAGACCCGTTCGACCTGGTGATCACCAACATGCCGGCCAACGACCTCGTGACCCGTTCGGCCGTGGGCTCCGCTCGACAGTGGCAGCAGCACGCGATCAACGCGCTCGGCTCGATCGGACTCACCAGCCCCGGCGGGCTGAGCGTCCTCCTTGCTTCCAGCCGGCTTCTGGACGACACCGACCCGTACGTGCGGCGTGAGATGAGCCGCGCGGTCGAGCTGCTCGGCGCGCTCCGCCTGCCTGCCGGAACGCTGCGCCGAGCCCCGGGCAACGACGGCACCGTCGACCTGATCCTGCTCCACCACCGTGGGTCACCCGGCACGACCCCATTCACGGAGTCGACCCCGGTCACGCTCGACGGCCGCGACGTGCACGTCAACCAGTACTACGACGCCCACCCCGACCACGTCCTGGGCACCCTGACCAGCCGCGACAACCCTTGGGGACCAGCGGACACGACTGTCGTCCCCGGGCGCGTGGGCCTCGCTACGGAACTACGAGCGGGCCTGAATGCCATCGTCCGCTCCGCCCGCGCCCGTGGCCTGAAGCTGCCGGCCGACGCGGCTGATCTGGACGTGTCGATCGACTCCATGCGCGAATCCGGTGGCCGGGCCCCAACGCGTCCTTCCGCGATACGAGCCCAGGACCTGGGCGAGGCGCGCGCTGTGGTCGCACGGCTGCGCGCCCAGCGCCGCAACGCCGACCCGATCACGCCCGACCACCCCGCGCCGTCGACGAGTCCAGGTCCGGAGCCGCCCGGGCTGTGAGCCACCACGCCCAGACCTGCTCTAACACAACCCGTCGCCGGCATGCCGGCATACGGCACTGACCGTGCGCCGCACCAACCGCATTCCAGACCAGGAAGGACGCCGTCATCATGAACGAGAGCAAGCTCGCCAACTACCTCGCCAAGCTGCCCTACACGATCGGCCACCAGCTCAGCGACCAGGACGTCGTCGTCGGAGCGTATGACTCCGGCGGGAAGACCGTCGCACACGCCGCGATCGACTGGAGCGACGGCCACGGCGACGAGCACGAGTTCGCGGAGCAGACCGCCGGGCATCTCGCCGGGGCCTTTCGGAAGCTCCCCGTGGCACGACTGGTCGTGATCGCCTACGGCCCCGACGGACCGGCACGCTCACGTGTCATGGCCGACGCCGTCGAGGACGCTATCGGCCTGTCCTCCTCCATCCAGATCCACGTCCACGACGGCCACGGGCGGGTCCGTAACAACACGACTGGCGAATGGGGACGTGCAGTCGCCGTCACCGGCGTCGTACCTCAGGCCGCGCTAGACGGGCTTCCCGCACCGGCCGCCTCGCGCACCGAACTGCTGGAGTCCGTGGCGCCGTTGCCGACCCCGCTGTTCGGGCCTCTCGACCCTGGCCTGGCCACCAAGATCCGGGGCAGCTCGCCCCTGATGCAAGCCGAGACCGCACAACGCGCTCTGGATGCCTTGGCCTCGAGCCGGGTCGACGACCTCCAACAGATGACAGTCCTGTCCCACCTGATCACCACCGCTGCCCTCACCCGCGACACCGTGCTCGTCCATGCCATCAGAGACAACGGGCTGATGGACGCCCGGACCGATGCCCTGGTGCGTACCTTTCGCGCGGCACCATCCGAGCAGCGACCCCAGCTCGCGTCCACCGCAGCAGCAGCCATCTTCCTCGCCGCACGGCCCGCGCCGATCGTTCACGGCTTGCTGCGCCACGCAGACAAGGATGCGGATCTCACCACTCTCGTCTCCCAAGCAGTCCGGCTCGGAATCGACCCTCGCCCCATGGGCCCGGTCCTGGCGCAAGACGTCAACCAACGTCTCGCCGAAGCCGAGACGGCCTGGTCCGCTCAGCGCTCCACAGCAGGGCCTGGCAATGGGAAGACGTCAATCGCACCCCGAACGCCGCCGTCGGCGCCCACGAGCCACATGGACGCCGCCACCCTCGATTCAGAAGCGGGCCCACGCGAGCTGTAGACAGCACGCTTCAAGCCTTCGGCTGCGCCCCAGCAGCCGCCGACAGCACCGATACCCAGGATAGAGACAGACGATGGGAGACGCCATGAACGCGAAGGACGAGAGCGTCGAGGGCGGCGCGCATCTCGCGGCAGACCTGATCATGGGGCAGCCGCAACCCGAGATGGACGTCGTGGCGCGGGCGACCGCGGTGATGGACCGCCGCGCCCTGGACGCACACCAGCAGATCTCGGGCGTCGACCGGCACTGGCAGATCGCGATCCACCTGTGGCCAGCCCTGAAGTCCGTCACACACCATACCGGGCAGATCTCTGGTCATCTGGTCGCCGCAGGTGTCGACGCCGACATGCTCGCCGGCCTCGGCCCGCATCCCCACTACCCACGCGACCCACAACGGCACCTCGTCTTCCACACCCCGATCCCACCCACCAGCCAGTGGCCACACAACTACCTGCCCGTACACGAACTCGGCGCACAGAACGACCCCGGACGCTACGACCTCGTACTGGCCAACCTGCCCTTCCACGACGTGACGCTCTTCGATCCCGACCGGCGCGCACGCCTGGGCACCTACCACCAGGAACTGTTGATCAGCGCACTGGACCAGAGCACGCCAGGCGGGATCACGGTCGCGGTCGCCTCCCCAGTGTTCCTCGACCACCCCAACCAAACCCTCCGCCAGGCCGTCGACGCGAAGGCCGACCTAGTCGGCGCAGTCCGGCTCCCGAGCGGAGCGATGCGACCGAATAGCCACGCCGAAGGCCCGACCGACGTCCTGTTCCTCTACCACCGCCAGCCCGGTCAGCCAGGCCCTGGCATCCCTGCGGCACGGGACGTGATCACCCCGTCCGGTCGTGGCCACCTCAACGACTACTGGCTCGACAACCCCGAACACGTGCTCGGCCAGCTCAAGCCCGAGGTCAACTCAGCGACCTTCACAGTCGACCCCTGGTCGGAACCGCTCGGCCATTCGCTGCAGGTCGCATTCGACCAGATCGCCACCGTCATGATTAACGGGCTGCGATCCCGTGCAACCGGTCCTCCCGGACCAGGGACCGGCCCGCAACAGAACTCGGAATCCATGGCTCCGGCCTATACACCGGACCTTTAATACAGCGCCCTGTGATCTATCGCGATGCTAGTCCGCAGCCTGCCGCACCGGTCGCCCACTTGGTTGCACCGATCATCAGCACACCAATCAGCCCTGGGCCATGGTGGCGTCGGCTTGAAGAGGCGCACGATCCTCGGCGGCTCGCGGCTGCGCGCGACCGGTTAGCCGCGAGCCGCCGAGGAAACGTCACCGCGGATAACTGGTCATGCGGCCTGCACCTCGGTACGAGTGTCCGAACGGTCATTGCCACGAGCGCTGTCGCCCTCGGTACCTTGATCCTGCTCTCGCAACCGCGCCTCCTGTTCTCCGATCTCGACCATCGCCTGCAGTACGGCCGACACGTCAGGCGCATGCCGGAGCCGTTCGATGTAGCTCCTGCCGGTGACACCAGCCTGGATCTTGTGTCCAAGCAGAGCTGCGGCGTCAGCCACACCACGCTTGCGAGCGACAAACGTGGCGACGGTCGATCGCAGAAGGTGGGGATGCACCTCTCCCGTCATGTCGGCTGCCGCGAGTGCCGCACGGAGCTGCCGTCGAAGATTCGACGGGGCCTGGCAACGCAGGACAGTGCCGTCATCGCGGTAGCGGCGAGAGGGGAACACTGGCATCGCAGCCGTGACCATTGCCGGCCGGATCGTTCGAAGGGATTCGACGACAAATGGTGGAAGGGTGATCACGCGTTCGCCTGCATCGGTCTTAGGGATGCTTTGTCGGACGCAACCCCGTCCCCGAACGGGGACCATCGTGGCTGCGATTGTGACCGTCGGTACTCCCTCCGCAGAATCGAGATCGACTTCATCCCACCGCAGTGCGAGCGCCTCACCGATGCGGGCGCCGGTGCCCAGCAGGACATCGATCACGACTGCCAGGTTCCTGCTTGGATCGGGTCCAGGGCGGTCTTTGCCACCCTCGACCCATTTGCGGACGGCCTTGCGCAGGCGGTACACGTCTGTCGCTGTGATCGCGCGCGGTACGGGCTGCTTCAGGTCCGGCGTGATCGTCTTGCGCATTGGATTGTCACGGATCGCGTCATGGATGACTGCGCGGTCCAGCACCATGTTGAGGACACTTCGAATCCGGACAGCGGTGTTCGTCATGTCCTTCTTGCCCGGCTCGCCACGAGCAACGATCGAGTCGATGAGACGCTGGCACGAAGCCGGAGTCAATTCGTTCAGGCGCTTCGGTCCCAGCACCGGAACCACGTACCGGTCGAGCTGGTACTCGTACTTGTCGATCGTCTGCGCCCTCATCGGAGGTCGAGGCCAGGTCGACCGAACTCGTATCTCAGTTACCCACTGGCGGCATGCGAGTCCCACCTTCGAATCTGGTTTGAGTTCATCCGAGCCGCGCGCTGCCTTGAGCAGTTCGGCCACCGCGGCTTGCACCTTGAGGCGTGCTTTGTCCTCACGGGATCCGTTTCGAGAGACCGGCACAATCTCTCCGGTCATGAGCTTGAGCCGTGTCCGAGCCCGCCATGTCTTCGGCCCGGTCTGCTTGATGGAGATGCTGCCGTGTTCGCCCGGCTGGAGCTCCGTTCTGCCCATTGCTCACCACCCCGATCCGGTGATGCGGCGCTCGGGTGTCGCCTCGTCGTCACCACACTCGGTGTCCGCGACGCGCGACTCGAGCCACGCGCGCACGTCAGCGTCTGCGAACAGCAGGTGCCGACCGACCTTGTAGGCGCGGGGCCCCTGACCGTGCTTCCGCCAGGTGTAGATGGTCGCGGGCGTGGTGCGCAGGACCGTGCACAGTTCCTCGAGGGTCCACATCGGTGTGCGGTCCATTGGCTTGTCGTGCGAGGCGCTCATGTATCTGAGGTGCGCCAACGGCGCCGACAGCGTCGAGCATCCGTAGGCACTATCGGTCATTCCCGAGCGTTCAAACCGTGTCACGAACTGTGTCATCGCGGGTCACCTATCCCTTTGCTAGGCGCCTCGCGAGACAACAAAAGCCGCCGACCAGGTCAGATACCTGGTCGACGGCCTCGGCCGAACAGTCTCAGCCGGACTTGCGGCGGAACATCTTCTGCACGGGGCCCGTCGTCTCCGAACCGTGCACCGCACCAGTGTTCACATCGCCCGCGGAGGTCCGGCTCCGAGCCGCATTCTTGCGGTCCAGAGCTTCCTTGAACTTCGCCTTCGCGTCCGTGCTCGGCGCTGTCGCGACCTTGGGCTCTTCCGCGCCCTTGGTCTCGGCTACCTCGGCATTGGGCTTGTCGTCCGTCACACCGATCACCTCCTCTTGTTCCGGGGGTCCCTCGATCGGGTCCGTCGTCGGCCCCAGCCTGCACCACGGCACAGCCAGGTGCCAACATTTTTGGATTCCACCGAGGCAACTCCGGCCGACGACGGCGCGGCGGCCCCACGACGCCCTATGCCTGGGCGGCCGCCCGCTCGGCGCGCTCCGCACGGAGCGAGGTGATCGCGCTCTCGAAGTCCTCGAGCGAGTCGAACGACTGGTAGACGCTCGCGAACCGGAGGTAGGCCACCTCGTCGAGCTCGCGGAGCGGGCCGAGGATGGCGAGGCCCACCTCGTACGCGTCGATCTCCGCGCTGCCGTTGCTCCGCAGGGTCTCCTCGACACGCTGGGCCAGGATCGCCAGGTCGTCGTCGCTCACCGGGCGCCCCTGGCACGCCTTGCGCACACCCGCGGCGACCTTGTCGCGGCTGAACGGCTCCGTGGCGCCGGAGCGCTTGACCACGGACAGGCTCGCGGTCTCCACGGTGGTGAACCGTCGGTTGCAGTTCGGGCACTGCCGTCGGCGCCGGATCGACAGGCCGTCGTCGGCGGTCCGCGAGTCCACCACACGCGAGTCGGCGTGGCGACAGAACGGGCAGTGCATGCTCACTCCTGCGTGGTCGACCATCGACCGGAGGCCTCCGGTCGCGCCCCGACCGTAAGCGGGCAAACCACCCCCTTGCAACATAGCCGCAACATTCGTCGGCGAATCGAGGCCTTTCGTCACTCCTTGGGCAGGAGCAGCAGCTCCCCGACGCGCAGCGTGCCGGTCGACATCTCGTTCAGCTCCTGCAGCCGGCCGACCGCGTGCCGCACGTCCTCGCCGGGCCTCGCGACCTCCTGGGCGAAGCCCCAGAGCGTCTCTCCCGGCTGCACGGCATGCACCCGGACCTCGGTGGGTTCTCCCGGGGAGCTGGCGACCGCCGTCGCCCCCCACGTGACCATCGGCGCGAGCAGGAGCATGGCCAGCAGCACGAGGACCACGCGGCCACGCCGCGTGAGCCGCAGGCCGGCCAGGCCCAGCCGGTCGGCGATCGTGCGCCCTTCCGCCGGGGCGTACGCACGGAGCGCAGCCGGTCCGGCCGCCGGTGCGTACGCCCGGCCATACGACGGCGCATACGCCTGTTCATACGTCGGGGTGTACTGCCGCAGCGGGATCACGTCCCCCATGGCCCCTCCTCGAGGTGCAGAGCTTCTGTCGTTCATACAAGCGTTCGTCGAACGCCCGTACCATTGTGTAGCACGGGACACCGTCCATGTCGAGACACGCTCGAACATTCGTTTGAGCCGAGCGCGTTTGTGACCTAGAGTGGGTAGCGCACAGGAGAACATTTGTCGGAACGGGAGGGGCACGGGCATGACGGGACGGGACGGGACCAGCGACACGAGAGCCGTCGACACGGCAGCCTCCGGCGTCGCCACGCTGGACACGCCGGCCGACAAGGCGGTCGCTGACGTGCACACGATCTCGCCGACAGACCGCCTCACCGAACGGCAGCGCCTCGTGCTGGACACGATCCGGCAGTCGTTCGAGACGCGGGGCTACCCGCCGTCGATGCGTGAGATCGGCGAGGCCGTCGGGCTGGCCAGTCCGTCGAGCGTCAAGCACCAGCTCCAGATGCTCGAGAAGAAGGGCTTCCTGCGCCGCGACCCCAACCGGCCGCGTGCCATGGAGCTCGTGGAGCCGATGGCCGAGCAGGTCGACAAGCCGACCCGCGGCGAGATCCACTGGCCCGAGCCGCGCCGTAGCGGCCAGGTCCACTGGGGCGGCTCGGTGCCCGACGACGCCAGCACTCCCCCGCCGTCGTACGTACCGCTCGTGGGCCGTATCGCGGCCGGTGGCCCGATCCTCGCCGAACAGGTCGTCGAGGACGTGTTCCCGCTCCCCCGCCAGCTGGTGGGTGACGGCGAGCTGTTCCTCCTCAAGGTCGCCGGCGACTCGATGGTCGACGCCGCGATCTGCGACGGGGACTGGGTGGTCGTGCGCCAGCAGAACGTCGCGGAGCAGGGCGAGATCGTCGCCGCCATGATCGACGGCGAGGCCACGGTCAAGACGTTCAAGCAGACCGACGGTCATGTGCTGCTGCTGCCGCAGAACCCGGCTTACGAGCCGATTCCCGGCGACGAGGCCCAGATCCTCGGCCGCGTGGTCGCCGTCCTCCGCAGCCTCTGACAAGACCGCGAAGTAGAGCGCCTGTCCGCCCTGCGCAACGCTCAGCGTGCGTAGGGCGGACAGGCGCTCTACTTCGCGGTGCCGTCAGAAGCCGAACCGCCTCTGCACGGCCCGCACGTTCTCTGCCGAGGCACGAAGGCCCGCCAGCTCGTCATCGGACATCGGCACCCGCACGTTGTCCGTGACACCCCGCCGGTCCACGAGCGACGGCACGGACAGGCACACGTCGCTGATGCCGTGGTAGTCGTCCAGCAGCGAGGACACCGGCATGATCCGGCCCTCGTCCTTGAGCACCGCCTCGATGATGCGGGTAGCGGCCAGGCCGACGGCGTAGTTGGTCGCCCCCTTGCCGGAGATGATCCGGTACGCGGAGTCCACGACCTCGCGGTGCACCTCCGTACGGACCGCCGCGTCGAGCGGCGGCTTGCCGCCCAGCGGCTCCCAGTCGAGCAGCGGCATGCCGCCGATCGACGCCGAGCTCCACAGCGCGATCTCCGAGTCGCCGTGCTCCCCGGCGATGTACGCGTGCACGTTCCCCACCGCCACGCCGCAGCGCTCGGCGAGCACCACGCGCAGCCGGGAGGAGTCCAGGACCGTACCGCTGCCGAACATCCGCTCGCGCGGCACTCCGGAGATCTTGAGCGCCGCGTAGGTCACGACGTCCACCGGGTTCGTCACCATGACGTACGTGGCACCCGGCGCGACCTCGACGAGGCCGGGCAGGATGTCGCGCATCAGCCCGATGGTTCCCTCGGCGAGGTCGAGCCGCGTCTGCCCGGGCTTCTGCTTCGCCCCTGCGGTCACGACCACGACGTCGGCTCCCGCGCACACCGCAACGTCGTCCGAGCCGATCACCTGCGCCTGGGGCGTGAACATGAGGCCGTGCTGGAGGTCGAGCACCTCGGCCTCGACCTTCGCCCGGTTGACGTCGTGCAGGGCGATGGTCCGCGCCGAGCCCCGCGCGAGCGCGGCGAAGGCCAGCGTGGAGCCCACAGCGCCCGCGCCCACCACCGCGAGCTTGGTGGTACGGGCATTGGAGGGACGTACGGCCGGGATGTCCGAAAGGGCTGCCATGCCCCCAGGTTAGGTGTCGAGCCTCGCCAGCGCGGCGCGCACCAGCGCCGAGTCTGTGGTCGGCCAGAACCCCGGCATCGAACGGGTGAGGAACGAGGCGTAGCGCGCGGTCGCGAGGCGCGGGTCCAGGACGGCCACCACTCCCCTGTCGTCCATGCTCCGCACGAGACGCCCGGCACCCTGCGCGAGCAGCAGCGCCGCGTGCTGCGCGGACACCGCCATGAACCCGTTGCCGCCCGCCTGCTCCACGGCCTTGGCGCGGGCGGCCTTGACCGGGTCGTCGGGGCGCGGGAACGGGATGCGGTCGATCAGCACGAGCTGGCACGACGGCCCGGGCACGTCCACGCCCTGCCACAGGGACAGCGTGCCGAACAGGCAGGCCTCCGGATCCTCGGCGAACTCGCGCACGAGGGTGGGCAGCTGGTCGTCGCCCTGCGCCAGGATCGGGAAGTCGAGCCGCTCCCGCATGGCCTCCGCCGCCGCGTTCGCCGCACGCCGGGACGAGAACAGGCCGAGCGTGCGGCCGCCGGCGGCGGTGATCAGCTCGGCGATCTCGTCGAGCTGCGCCTCCGTCGTCGGCTCGCGGCCCGGCGCCGGGAGGTGCCGCGCGATGTACAGGATGCCCTGGCGCGGGTAGTCGAACGGGCTGCCTGCGTCGAGGCCGTGCCACGGCGGGGCGTCCTCGCCCTTGAGGCCGAGCGTGCCGGCCACGGCGTCGAACGTGCCACCCAGAGCCAGCGTGGCCGAGGTGAAGACGCCCGTCGCCTCGCCCAGCAGGTGCATCCGGATCAGGCCCGCCACGTGCAGCGGCGCGGCGTGCAGCCGCGTCACGTTGTCGGCGAACCCGCCCCAGTTGTTGTCCGGGCGCGAGCACCACAGCACGTCGGCGGTCGTGTCCTGGAACGACATACGTTCCGCCGTCTCGAAGAGCTGCAGCATGGCGCCCTGGGCCATCTTCAGGCCGGGCTCGGGCTGCGCCGGAGCCTGTCCCTTGCCGCCGCCCGCCTCCGGCTTCAGCGTGCTCAGCACCTCGCGGGCGGCGTCGCGCACCGCGCCGACCGCCAGGCGCAGCTCGTCGGGCAGGCCGTTCGGGAACCGTTCCGCCGGGGCCGTCACCAGCAACGTCCCCAGCGCCTGCGCGGCGGCGTCCAGGGCGTCAGTGTTGGTGCCCGCGTGCCGCCGTGCCAGACGTGCGGCGTTCTCGACCGAGGCCATGGACAGGTCGACGGTCGCCGAGGACGTGACCCGGTCCGTGAGCTCGTGCGCCTCGTCCACCACCACGACGTCGTGCTCCGGCAGGATGCCCGGGCTGCCCGTGGCCGCGATGCCGAGCATCGCGTGGTTGGTCACCACCACGTCGGCCTCCCGGGACGCGGCGCGCGCCTTGTCGGGGAAGCATTCGGCGAGCATCGGGCACTTGCCGCCCAGGCACTCCATCGCCGTGACCGAGACCTGGCGCCATGCCCGGTCCGGCACGCCCGGCACGAGGTCGTCGCGGTCGCCCGACTCCGTCTCGTTCGCCCACTCGTGCAGGCGGCGGACGTGGTCGGCGAGCGTTGCGCCGTCGTCCCTGCGCCGTCCGCGAGCGCCGCCCGAAGCCGCGGGCTCCTCGGTGCGCGGGTGGTCCTCGCCGCCGGGCAGGTCGAACAGGGTGGGCTCGTCGACCGGGTAGCCGCCGCCGACCTTGTGCACGCAGAGGTAGTTGTGCCAGCCCTTGAGCAGTGCGATCTTCGGTTCGCGCGGGAGCTGCGGCGTCACGGCCTTGGCCACGAGCGGCAGGTCGCGCGTGATGACCTGGCGCTGGAGGGCCAGGGTTGCCGTCGAGATGATGACCTTGCTGTCGGCGGCGACCGCGTGCCGGACGGCGGGCACCAGGTAGCCGAGCGACTTTCCGGTGCCGGTACCCGCCTGGACGAGCAGGTGCTCACCCTTCTCGATGGCCTCGCCGACGGCCACGGCCATGCGGTGCTGGCCGTCCCGGCGCCCACCACCCAGCTCACCGACGGCGAGGTCGAGAAGCTCCTCGACATCGGGAATGTCGGTGGTTTCGGGAGGCGCGTCGGAAAGGCTGGTCACACGCTCGATCCTAGGCCGGACCACCGACATGCACCCCATCTCGTCCACAGGTGCCGGCGGCCGGCCGAGGGGTTATCCCTTCACCGCGCCGCCCAGTCCGGCGCCGCTGAGGAACAGGCGCTGGAAGGCGAGGAAGAGGGCGATCGGCAGCACCGTGGAGATCGCGAGCGCCGCGAGGAACACGTCGAGCTCCAGGTAGGGGGCGATGGCGGGCAGCCGGACGGAGAGCGGCTGGTTCTCCGGGTCCGGGAGCACGAGCAGCGGCCAGAGGTAGTCCTTCCAGGCGGCGATGACGGCGAACACCGAGACGACGCCGAGGATGGGCTTCGACATCGGCAGGACGATGCTCCACAGCAGCCGGAAGGGTCCGGCGCCGTCGACGCGGGCGGCCTCGAAGATCTCGCGCGGGAGGCCGTCGAAGAACCGCTTGACGAGCAGGACGTTGAACGCGCTGGCGCCCATGGGCAGCCAGACCGCCCAGAACGTGTTGAGCAGGCTGATGTGGACTATCGGCACGTCGAGGATGGTCAGGTACAGCGGTACGAGGAGCACGACGGACGGCACGAAGAGCGTCGCGAGCACGAGAGAGAAGATGACGTTGCCGTACCGGGGCCGCAGCACCGACAGCACGTAGCCGCCGGTGGTGGCGACCAGGATCTGGAAGAACCAGGCCCCCACCGCCACGATCAGCGTGTTGACGAAGTAGTGGTCGATCTCGGCCCGGTTCCACGCCGTGGCGAGGTTGGCCCAGTCGATGCCGGTGGGAAACAGCCCGAGCGGCTCGCGCAGGGTCTCCTGCGTGGGGGTGACGGCGGCCTTGGCGAGCCAGAGGATCGGCCCGAGCCCGACGACGACCAGGGTGACCAGCAGGCCGCCCTGCAGCACGCCGAGGGAGGTCCGTACGCTCGGCCGGCGTCGGTCGTGGGTCGAGACGATGCCGCGTTCGATGGTGGCTGCCATGTCAGCTGCTCCAGGGTCGGGTCACGCGGAAGTACACCGCGGAGAGGACTGCCAGGACGCCCGCGAGCATCAGGCTCAGGGCGGTGGCGGCCCCGTAGTTGCCGCCGAGGCTGCTCCCGAACGCGTAGTCGTAGATCAGCATCAGGATCGTGAGGGTCGCGTTGTTGGGGCCGCCCCCGGTGAAGAGGAACGGCTCGAGGAACACCTGCGAGGTGCCGATGATCTGCAGGATCAGCGTGATGAAGAGGACGCCGCGCAGCTGCGGCAGCGTCACGTGCCAGATCTTGCGCCAGACGCCCGCGCCGTCGACCTCAGCGGCCTCGTAGAGCTCGGTCCGCACCCCGACGAGCGCGGCGAGGTAGATGATCACCGTCCCACCCGCCGCGGCCCAGGTCGCCTCGAGCACGAGGGAGGGCATCGCGCTGCCGGCGTCCTGCAGCCAGGGGTAGGGGCCGAGCCCTACCCAGCCCGCGATGGTGTTGAACACGCCGGTGTCCGAGGCGTCGTAGAAGAACTTCCACAGCAGCACCGCCACGACGGGCGGCACGACGACGGGCAGGTACGCCAGCGCGGAGAAGAGGCTCCGCATCCGCCGCACCTCGCTCATCAGTACCGCGGCGGCCAGCGGCAGCGGGTACCCGAAGACGAGCGCGAGCAGCGCGAACCACAGCGTGTTCTGGACGGCCTTGCCCAGCAGCGGGTCCTGCAGCACGAACACGAAGTTGTCGAGCCCCACGAACACGGGAGCGGTGACGAGGTTCGTCTCCTGGACGCTCATGACGAGCGCGCGGCCGATCGGGAACCAGGAGAAGACGCCGAACACGAGGATCATCGGCAGAGCGATGATCAGGGTGCTCAGACCGCCCTCGCGCAGCCAGTCCTTGGGCGTGCGACGCCGGGTGCGGCGGGGGCTCGGGGGTGACGGCGGTGGTGGTGCCGGAGCCGCGGCTCGCAGCGGGCTGGAGATGGTCGTCATCGTGGATCCTTCGCTTCGTCGGTCGAGCGTTTCCCGCCGTCGGCCGGGACCGCCGTTGGTCGAGCTTGTCGAGACCCGGGTCTCGACAAGCTCGACCAACGGCGGGTGAGTCCGGCCGGCGCTGGGTCAGCTGCGGTCGAGCAGGGTCTGGACCTGGGTCTGCGCGTCGGCGAGCAGGGCGTCGATGTCCGCGTTCTCGTCGGTCAGCACCGCCTGGACCACCGGGTCGAGCGCTGCGTACACGTCCTGGGTCGCGACGGCGGGCTCGGGGATGACCGGCTGGTCGAACATCTGCTCCGTCATCGGCGCGAAGTTCTCCAGCGGGACGTTGACGAGATCCTTGATCCAGCCCTGCTGCTCCTCGTACGTCGCCCGGTCGAAGATCGGCAGCGCCGGAGCGCCGACGGGCTGGTCGGTCTCGGCGAGGACCTCGGCGTCGGCCGTGGCGGCCTCCTGGTCGGTCAGCTTGGAGATGTAGTAGAAGTCGATCCACTTCACGGCGGCCGCCTGCTCGGCCTCGGACGCCGCGGAGCTCACCGCGGCGAGCGTGCCGCCGCCGAGCGTGCCGGCGTCGTCGCCCTCCAGGGGCAGCACCGTGACGCCGTACTCGTCGGGGTTCATCTGGTTCTGGGTGAACAGGTTGGGGTAGTTCGCGCCGCCCGAGATGTACATGCCGATCTTCCCGGCGGCGAAGTCCTGGTTGATGGTGCCCCAGTCGTACAGGAAGCTGGAGCCCATGGAGTCGTCCTCCCAGCGCATCTCCTGCAGCATCTCGAGGGCTTGGACCGTGGCGTCGTTGTCGACGGTGGCGGTCGTCTCCTCGCCCTCGCCCTCGACGATGCGGCCGCCGAGCGCGTACGTCTCGGTGGTGAGGATCCAGCCGCCCGTGTTGCTCTGCGTCATGTGGGCGTAGCCCGCCTGGCCGGTCTTGTCAGAGATGGCCTTGGCCGCCTCGCGCACCTCGTCCCACGTGGCCGGCGGGTCGTCCGGGTCGAGCCCGGCCTCCTCGAAGAGCGCCCGGTTGTAGTGCAGGCCCTGGTTGTAGGCGGCGATCGGGACGGCCCACATGCCGCCCTCGGCGTCCTGGCCCGCCTCGGCGATGACCGGGTTGAACTGGTCCGCGTAGGGCAGCTCGGCCACGAGCTCGCTGACGTCGGCGATCTGCCCGCGCTCGATCAGGGCGCGGCCGTCGGTGAACGGGATGGGGAAGACGTCGGGCAGCGTCCCGCCCGCGAGCTCGGCGGCGAAGGTCGTGCCGGACCAGGTGAACTCCTTGGTCTCCACCTGGATGTCCGGGTTGGCCTCCTCAAACTGCGCGATGCGCTCGTCGAACGCGTCGATCGCCTCCTGCTCGAGACCGGCGTCGATGGAGACCTCGATGGTCACCGGGCCCGTTGGCTCCGCGGCCGGGTCCTCGGACGAGCCGCAGGCCGTGAGGGTTCCCGCGACGGACAGAACACCCACCAGGGCGATCGCCGCGCGCTTCTGTGCTGACTTCATTGTCACTCCTTGGTCGTGTGCCGCTGGGACGGCATCTCTGGGGGAAGACGAGTAGGGAAGGGGGGTCAGGACGGCAGGTCGAGCCAGACGGCGGTGTCCGGCCCGATCTCGCCGTCGACGGGGCCGCTCGCCAGGAGCACCGTGGCCCCGGCGGGCAGCGGGACGGGAGCCGTCCCGAGATTGACGACGCACGCGAAGCGCGCGCCGCGGGTGAAGGCGACGACGTCGTCGCCCTGGCTGTCGCCGTCGAGACCGAGCCACGTGAGCTCCTCGGCGTGCAGCGCCGGGAGGTCGCGCCGCAGGTGCAGCGCACGGCGGTAGAGGCTCAGCATCGAGCCGGGGTCGCCGGCCTGCGCCTCCACGGAACGGTCGCTCCAGCCGGTGGGCTGGGGCAGCCAGGGCGCCGCGCCGCCGTCCGGCCCGAACCCGAGGCTCGTGCCGGTCCGGGTCCACGGGAGCGGGACACGGCAGCCGTCCCGGCCGGGGTCGACGCCGTCGGACCGGAAGTGCATGGGGTCCTGGATGAGCTCCCTCGGCACCTCCGCCTCGGGCAGGCCGAGCTCGTCGCCCTGGTAGACGTACAGGGCGCCGGGCAGCGCGCCGACCAGGAGTGCGGCGGCCCGCGCCCGGCGCGTGCCGAGCTCCAGGTCGGACGGCGTGCCGAACCGCTTGGCCGCGAAGTCGAAGGACGAGTCCTCCCGGCCGTACCGGGTGACGGGCCGCGTGACGTCGTGGTTCGACAGCACCCAGGTGGCCGGGGCGCCCACGGGGGCGTGCGCCTCCAGCGTCATCCGGATCGACTCCCGCAGCTCCTTCGCGTCCCAGGGGCGGGCCATGAAGTCGAAGTTGAACGCGGTGTGCATCTCGTCGGGGCGCAGGTACTGGGCGAACCGCTCGTGGTCGGCGAGCCACACCTCGCCCACGAGCACGCGGGGCTCCTCGTACGAGTCGGCGACGGTCCGCCAGCCGCGGTAGATGTCGTGGATCTCGTCGCGGTCCAGGTGGGGGTGCTCCCCCGGGCCCGGCGTCTCCGGGACCTCCGGCAGTGCGGGGTCCTTGACGATGAGCGCCGCCGAGTCGATCCGGATGCCGGCCGCGCCCCGGTCGAACCAGAACCGCAGGACGTCCTCGTGCTCCTGCCGGACGTCGGGGTGGTTCCAGTTCAGGTCCGGCTGCTCCGGGGTGAACAGGTGCAGGTACCACTGGCCGGGCGTGCCGTCCGGGTTGGTGGTGCGGGTCCAGGTCTGGCCCTGGAAGCTCGAGACCCACCCGGTCGGGATCTGCGCCCCGTCGGGTCCGGCGCCGTCGTGGAACCAGAACCGCTCGCGCTCCGGCGAGCCGGGGCCCGCCGCGAGCGCCGCGCGGAACCACTCGTGCTCCGCCGAGATGTGGTTCGGGACCACGTCGACGATGGTCCGGATGCCCAGCTCGCGGGCCTCGGCGATCAGCGCCTCGGCGTCCTCCAGCGTGCCGAACGCCGGGTCGATCCGGCGGTAGTCCCGCACGTCGTAGCCGCCGTCCGCCAGGGGCGAGGCGTACCAGGGTGTGTACCAGATCGCGTCCACGCCGAGGTCCCGCAGGTAGCCCAGCCGCGAGCGGACGCCGGCGAGGTCACCGGTCCCGTCGCCGTTCCCGTCCGCGAAGCTGCGCGGATAGATCTGGTAGATCACCGCGCTGCGCCACCACTCGGGCCCGGCGGATCGCGGGTCTGCTGCAGGCTCGGACGTCGTCGTCATGCGGTGAACCGTAATTCACATGACAACGGGTACGCAAGAACTCGACAGTAACCTTATCGATTTGTGACAACCTTCATCGCGGCGGTGGAGGCGCGGACCACGAGCTCCGGCTCGAACAGCAGCTCGTCGCGCGGCACGTCGCTGCCGTCGATGAGCGCGGCCAGGAGGTCGACGGCGGCCCGCCCCATCGGCTCGATCGGCTGGCGGACGGTGGTCAGGGCCGGGTCGGTCGAGTTCATCAGCGCCGAGTCGTCGAAGCCGACGACCGAGACGTCCGCCGGGCACGACAGCCCGACACGGCGCACCGCCCGGATCGCGCCGAGGGCGAGCGGGTCGCTGGCACAGACGATCGCCGTCGCGCCGCGCTCGATCAGCCGGTTGGCCGCCGCCTGGCCGCTCTCCAGCGAGTACTGCGAGTGCACCACCAGGCCGTCGTCCAGGTCGAGGTCGTTCCGCTTCGCGAACCGGCGGGCGGCGGCGAGCTTGCGCTCCGACGGGACGTGGTCGGCCGGGCCCAGCAGCAGGCCGATCCGCCGGTGCCCGAGCGACGCGACGTGGCCCATCGCCTGCTCGATCGCCACGAGGTCGTCGGTCGCGACCCGCGGGAAGCCGAGATCCTCGATCGACGCGTTCATGAGCACCACGGGCAGCCCGAGGTCCTCCAGCCGCCGGTAGTGGGAGTGGTCCGCCTCGCGCTCGGCGTAGAAGCCGCCCGCGAAGATCACGCCGGAGACCTGCTGCTGCAGCAGGAGGTCGATGTACTCGGCCTCGGTGACACCGCCGGCCGTGCGGGTGCAGAGGACCGGCGTGTACCCCTGCTGCGCGAGGGCGCCGCCGATCACCTCCGCGAACGCGGGAAAGATCGGGTTCACCAGCTCGGGGAGGACCAGCCCGACGAGCTTGCCGCGGCTGCCCCGCAGCTTGGTGGGGCGCTCGTAGCCCAGCACGTCCAGCGCCGTGAGCACGGCGTCGCGGGTGCTCTGGGACACTCCTGGCTTTCCGTTGAGCACACGACTGACCGTCGCCTCGCTCACGCCGACCTTCTTCGCCACATCCGCTAACCGTCTCGACATGACGTCGATCCTAGTCACGGACAACGCAAACCGCTTGCAGGGATTGCATACCCCTGCAAGCGGCTTGCGTACCCGGCGTCGGACGCCGGCGGTGGATCAGGAGGCTACGGCGACCTGCCGCAGCTCGATAGCGAGCTGCTCGTCCACCCGTCCACGCAGGTGGGTACCCGCGGCGACGTGCTCGGTCAGGTCGATGTCACCGTGCTCGTGCACGCGGTGCACCAGGTCGCCCCGCTCGTACGGGACCACCAGGTCGATGGCGACGCCCGGGCGCGGCAGCTCGGCCGCGACGCGGGCGCGCAGCTCGGCGATGCCCTCGCCAGAGTGCGCCGAGACGACGGCGGTGTGCCGCTCGCGCCGCTGGATCCGGCCGACGACGGTCGGGTCGGCGATGTCGGCCTTGTTCAGCACGATGATCTCGTGCACCTTGTCGAAGGCCGGGATCTCGGAGAGCACCTCGCGCACCGCGGCGATCTGCCCCTCGGGGTCCGGGTGGGACGCGTCGACCACGTGCAGCAGGATGTCGGCGTCGCCGACCTCCTCCAGCGTGGACCGGAACGCCTCGACGAGCTGGGTCGGCAGCCGCCGCACGAACCCGACCGTGTCGGTCAGCGTGTAGACGCGGCCGTCCTCGGTCTTGGTGCGCCGGACGGTCGGGTCCAGGGTCGCGAACAGGGCGTTCTCGACGAGCACCCCCGCGCCGGTCAGCGCGTTCAGCAGCGAGGACTTGCCGGCGTTCGTGTAGCCGGCGATGGCGACCGCGGGGATCGCGTTGCGCTTGCGGCTCAGCCGCTTGGTCTCGCGGGCCGGCTTCATCGCGACGATCTCGCGCCGCAGCTTGGACATCCGGTCACGGATGCGCCGCCGGTCCAGCTCGATCTTGGTCTCACCGGGACCACGCGAGCCCATGCCGGCGCCCGCGCCGCCCACCTGGCCACCGGCCTGGCGGGACATCGAGTCACCCCAGCCGCGCAGGCGCGGCAGCAGGTACTCGAGCTGGGCGAGCTCGACCTGGGCCTTGCCCTCCCGGGACTTCGCGTGCTGCGCGAAGATGTCCAGGATCAGGGCGGTGCGGTCGACGACCTTGACCTTCACCACGTCCTCCAGCGAACGACGCTGGGACGGGGCGAGCTCGCCGTCGACGATCACGGTGTCGGCACCCGTCGCCATGACGACCTCGGCCAGCTCGAGGGCCTTGCCGGAGCCGAGATACGTGCCCGGGTCGGGCTTCTGCCGGCGCTGGAGCATGCCGTCCAGCACCTGGGAACCGGCCGTCTCGGCCAGTGCCGCGAGCTCGCGCAGCGAGATCTCGGCGTCGCGGGCCGCGTGCTCGCCACCCGAGTACAGGCCGACGAGCACCACCTTCTCCAGGCGCAGCTGCCGGTACTCGACCTCGGTGACGTCCTCGAGCTCGGTCGACAGACCGGCCACGCGGCGCAGTGCTGTGCGCTCCTCGAGCTCCAGCTGGTCACCGTCGGCCACGGTGTGCACCGTGGCGCCGTCGGCACGTGCGGTCCCCGCCCGAGCGAGAACCCGTGCCACGACATCGTTCGCGATCGCCTGGGCATCAGGCTGGACCTCGCGGAGTTCGGGCGTCTCCTCTGCGGGGAGCTCGGGCTCTGTCGGGGTGTGGGTCATGTACTACCTAACTCTCGATTGTTCTTACCTGCTGTACAACAAGGATCCCACGGTCGAAAGTCCCGCGGCTATGTCTTTCCGGGCCGGGCTGCCGGGAGCCCGGCGTCAGAAGTCCAGGCGCATCACCCGGCGCCGCTTGGTCGGCCGGCTGACCTCCGTCAGGCCCGCTGCCGCGAACGGTCCCGGCGTACCGACGTTGACCTCGCCCCACGCGATCTCCTGGCCTGGGTTCGACACGATCGGGTACCCCTCGACCGCCTGGGCGCCCCGCTCCCGCGCGTGGTCGACGGCGGCCGCGGCCAGCTCGTACATCAGGCCCTGCTTGCGATAGCCGGCGCGGACGGCGAAGCACGTGACCGCCCACACGCCGTCGTCGTCCTTGTCCTCGTGCCGGCCCGCCCACGGGACCTGGCTGCCGCGGTACCGGACGAACTCCGTGCGGGGCGCGACCGCCACCCAGCCGGCGGGCTCACCGTCGTCGTACGCGACCAGGGCGCCGGTCGTCGGCGCGTCCGGGCCCGCGTCGAGCTGCTCGCGCAGGTGGTGGCCGCGCTCCTCCACCGAGAGGTACCACCAGGCCCGGTCGCCGAGCCGGATGCGCTGGCACTGGCAGTGGTGGGCGCCGCCCCGCAGGCCGAACACGGTCTGCACGTCGTCCCACCGGTCCGGGGTGGCCGGCACGATCTCCATGCCGGAAGGCTGGCACCGGTCACGGCGGGCGGCAAGCGCCTACGATGACGCGGTGTCCACCGACCACTACTTCACCGCGCAGCCCGCCTCGGACGACGAGCGCCGCACCCGGACCATCCACCTCGCCGGTCGTGAGCTGGAGGTCGAGGTGGCACCGGGGGTCTTCTCGCCCGGCGGGGTCGACAAGGGCACGGCGGTGCTCCTGGGCGAGGTCCCGGCGCCCCCGCCGTCGGGCAACCTGCTGGACCTGGGGTGCGGCTGGGGTCCCATCACGATCTCCCTCGCGCTGGAGGCGCCGCACGCCACGGTCTGGGCCGTCGACGTCAACGAGCGGGCCCTCGACCTGGTGCGACGCAACGCCGAGCGGCTCGGCCTGACGAACGTCCGCGCGGCGCTGCCCGACGACGTGCCGGAGGACATCACGTTCGACACGTGCTGGTCCAACCCGCCGATCCGCGTGGGCAAGGAGGCGTTGCACGACCTGCTGACCCGGTGGCTGCCGAGGCTCGGGGACGGCGCCGAGGCGTGGCTCGTGGTGCAGAAGAACCTGGGTTCCGACTCGCTGGCGCGCTGGATCACCGACACGCTGGGCCTGCAGGTCGAGCGCGAGGCGTCGTCCAAGGGCTTCCGCGTCCTGCGGGTCGCGGGCTGACCTGTCAGACGGCTACGTACGTGTCAGACGTACAGGTCACTCGATTGACCTGTACGTCTGACACGTGCGCCGGGGTCTGAGCTAGCGCGCGACGTGGCCCGAGTAGACCAGCTCGGCGGGGCCCGCGAGCTCGACGTTCCCGCTCGGCAGGACGCGCACCCGCACCTCGCCGCCCGGCACCTCGACGATCCACGTGTCGGGGGCGCCGGCGCCGGACGACCCGGCCTGCCAGGTACGTACCGCGAGCGCCGCGGCGCACGCGCCGGTGCCGCACGACGGCGTCTCGCCGACCCCGCGCTCGTGAACGCGCATGCGGAGGCGGCCGACGACGCCGTCCGGACCCTCCTCCTCGCCGAGCGGCACCACGAGCTCGACGTTGGTGCCGTGCGGGGGCAGGGGTGCGACCTCGGGGGCGCGGAAGAGCTCGAGCGAGTCGAGCTCGTCGAGGCTCGCGAGGGCGACGACGGTGTGCGGGTTGCCGAGGTCGACGCTCAGGGCGGGACGCGGTGCGGTCCAGCCGTGGACCGCCACCGCCGCGTCGTACCCCTCGGCCGCGGCGGACTCGCCGCCGGGCAGGAACCAGGGGCCCATGTCGACGGCGTACCAGCCGCCGCGCTCCTTGGTGACGCGCTTGACGCCGCCCCGGGTGCCCAGGCTGAGCGGCCCGGCGGACAGGTCGGCGAGCCCCTCCTGCTCGGCGAACGCCGCGAAGACGCGCACGCCGTTGCCGCACATCTCCGCGACGGAGCCGTCCGCGTTGCGGTAGTCCATGAACCATTCGGCGGTGGGGTCCTGCGCCAGTACCTCCTGGGCGGCCTCCTCGCCGGCGCGGGCGAGTGCGGCGGTCGGGGCGAGCCGGATGACGCCGTCGCCGCCGATCCCGGAGCGGCGGTCGGCCAGCCTGCGCACGTCGGCCGGCCCGAGGTCGAGCGTGCCCTCGGGGTCCGCGATCAGCACGAAGTCGTTCTGCGTGCCGTGCCCCTTCGTGAAGGCAAGCGTGCGGGGCGTCGGGCCGGAGGGCACGGGGCTGGTCGCGGGCTGCGTCATGAGCCCAGGCTACGGCGCATGGGTTCAGATCCGGCAACCGGCAGGGTCCCGTCGTCAGCCGCGGCGACGATCTCGAGGGCCTCGTCGAGCAGGTGGGGCGAGGCGGCGTCGAGCCAGTGGACACGCGGGTCGCGACCGAACCAGCCCATCTGCTTGCGGGCGAGCCGGCGGGTGTTGGCGGTGATCGCCTCCCTGGCCTCCGCCTCGGTGAGCTCGCCGCGCCACCAGGCGAGCACCTCGGCGTACCCGACGGCGCGCGCGGCGGTCACCCCGAGGCCGGATCCGGTGCCGCCCTGCTCGGGGCTCGCCAGGGCGCGCACCTCGTCCACGAGGTCCGTGTCCCACATGCGGTCGACGCGCGACGCGACCCGCGCGTCGAGCACCTCGCGGGAGCAGTCGAGCCCGATCTGCACGGCGGGCCGCACGTACTCCTGCCGAGGCAGGTTGGCCGTGTAGGGGCGGCCGGTGATCTCGATGACCTCCAGCGCGCGCACGATCCGGCGGGTGTTGCGTGGGTCGATGCTCTCCGCCGCCTGCGGGTCGAGGCCCGCGAGCTCGGCGTGCAGGGCGCGGCGGCCCTCCGCCTCGGCGCGCGCCTCGAGCCGCGCCCGGACCTCGGGGTCGGTGCCCGGGAAGTCCATCGCGTCGAGCAGCGCCCGTACGTACAGCCCGGATCCACCGACGACGACGGCGCGCGCGCCCCGCCCGGCGATCGCGTCCAGGTCGGCGCGTCCCGACTCCTGGTAGCGCGCGACGGAGGAGTCCTCGGCGGGGTCCAGCACGTCGAGCTGGTGGTGCGCGATCCCGCGCCGCTCGCCCGGCGGCACCTTGGCCGTACCGACGTCCATGCCGCGGTAGAGCTGGAAGGCGTCGGCGTTGACGATCTCGGCGGCGCCCAGCGCCTGGGCCAGGTCGAGCGCGAGGTCCGACTTTCCGGTGGCGGTGGGACCCACGACGGCGACGACTATCACGCGGCAACCTTACGGGCCGACGCCGACACCGTCCCGCACACCGGCTCTCACGCCAGCCCTCACATCAGCGTGGTCACGCGGTAGGCCGGCGGCAGGTGGCCGTGCGACTGCTCGAACACCTGGACCTCGGCGTGCCAGGCGTCGGCTCCGGCCGCCCGCAGCGCCGCCCGGATCCCGTCGGTGAGCACCTCGGGACCGTCGTCCACCCCGCCGGGCACTCCCCCGCCCGCGACGACCAGACCGGTCGCGCCGCGCAGCAGGCCGGCAGCGCCGTCGGCGAGCGACGAGTCCGCCGGCACCTCCAGGGTCTCGACGCCGGCAGCCCGGTCGCCCAGCACGTCCGCGAGCGCCAGCAGCGCGACGGACGCGCCGGTGCCCGCGGGGGCGCCGTCCGCCCAGGACGGGGCAGCCGAAGTGCCGGGCAGCCAGCGGTCGCCGATCCCGGCTCCCGCGAGCGACGGGCGCATCCGCCCGTGCCGGAGCGCGGGTCCGTGCGCGAGGACCAGTGGAAGCCGACCACCTGCGACGAGCTCCGCGAGGGCGGCCCGGACCGCGCCGCGTACCGCCGTGAGGGGGTCCGCCCTCAGGCCGGGAGCGAGCCCCGGGACGAGCAAGGGGGTCGCAGGCAGGATCACGGCACGCACGATCCACGAAACTACACGGCCCGCGCCGATCCGGCCCCGCGCACAAGCCTCTGGACGATTCCACCCCATTTCCCACGTGTCCGACGCAGCGAGTGGAGGGGTCGGGCGGGTACTGTGGGCTGGTGAGGTTCTTCGGGTCACGACGCCGTAACACGGCGGGCGACGGCGACCGTGCGGCCACCGGCCCGCAGCAGCCCGAGCCCAGGGAACTCGACGACGACGAGCTCCGCGCCCAGGTCGAAGGGGTTCTGCTTCGGGAGCTGACGGGCGGTCTTGACGATCCGTCCTCGATCCCTGAGCCCCTGACGCGCGACCGCGTGGTCGAGTGGCTGGGTGAGAACGGGTTCAGCTACTTCGTGGACTCGGAGGGCGACGTCGGCGGGCTCTGGCACGGCTGGCTGTTCTACTTCCTGATGGTCGGCGAGAGCTCTGAGGTGCTCCAGGTGCGCGGGCAGTGGCACCGGGATCTGACCATCGAGCGGCTCGAGGAGATCCTCGAGCTCTGCAACGAGTGGAACGCCGAGCGCATCTGGCCCAAGACGTACGTCCGGGTCCGGGACAACGGGGCGGTGCTCGTCTACACCGAGGTCACCGTCGACCTGGAGCACGGCGTCACCGAGGACCAGCTCGACCAGCTCCTGCAGTGCGGGCTGACCACGGGTTCCATGTTCTTCGAGCATCTCGACGAGACGTTCCCCGATCCGCTGAGGTCCGCACCATGAGCCCGCCCATCGGTGGTGGCGGCCGCGGCGCCGGCCGCTGGCTCGCACGACTGCTGAACCCGCGTCCGCCGGCCGCGCGGCGGTCCTCCGGCACGCAGGTCCGGACCATCACCAACACGCAGGTCGAGAAGCCTCGACCGCTGAGCACGCAGCGTGTCGGCGACGACCTCTCGCGGCGCGGCTACCGGTTCCGGATCGACGACGACGGCGACGTCACGGGTACCTGGGACGGCAACCGGTTCTGGTTCCTGCTGCTGGGTGAGCACGACGAGATCCTGCAGGTCCGTGGCCGCTGGGCGGGCACGCTGCCCGCGGGGGCGCGCCTCGCCGTGCTGCAGGCCGCCAACGACTGGAACCGCGAGCGCATCTGGCCGAAGGTCTACACGCGCGAGGAGTCCTCGGGGCTCGCCCTGTACGCCGAGGTGTCGGTGGACTTCGAGCACGGCGCGACCGAGGACCAGCTCGCCCAGACGGTGTCGTGCGGCCTGGTCACGGCCAGCCAGTTCTTCTCCACTGTCGCGTCGCTGGCCCCGCCGTCGGACGAGAAGCCGGACGAGCCGTCGTCGGACGAGGAGTAAGCAGCGCCACCGCGGAGGCAGCCGCCGGGCGAACCCGGTGGGTAGTTCTGCCCGTTGCCTTTGGTCGCCCCGTCGTAGCCGGTCGGTTACGGTCCTGACTAGCTGATGGCCGGGCAAGTGGTGGGGGAACCGATGGGTGAGATGTGGGGTGCTGACCTCGCACAGCTGCGCAACCTTGCGAGGGAGTTCGACGCGGCGTCGCAGTCGCTGGACGACGCCGTCTCCGAGGTCACGTCCGTGCTGGCCGGCGTCGACTGGCTGGGGCCCAGCGGCGACCAGTTCCGGGAGGAGTGGGACGGTCACCACGCGCCGGCTCTCCGGCTGGCCGCGACCGGCCTCGCGGAGGCGAGGATCACGGTCGAACGCAACGCGGACGACCAGGAGCGGACCAGCGAGGACTACGCGGGCGGTGGCAGCGTCGGTGGACCCGCTGGGGGCGGCATCAGCACGCAGGAGGCCGGGGGCGGTGGTGGTGGCGGCGGTACCTGGAACCCTGAGGACGACGGCTTTCCTGAGTGGTTCGACGAAGGACTCGCCGGCTGGGCCAACGGGCTCACCGCCGCCGGCCTGGGACAGGACCTCATCAATCTCATCGCCAAGGTGGGCAGTGGCGTCGACGCACTGAGCGACCTCGGCCCCGGCGGGCACATGCTCGACGCGTTCGGGAAGTTCTTCGCGGTCGGGTCGATCGTCACCGGTGGCCTCCAGGCGTACGACGAGTGGTCCGAGGGCGACTTCTACGGGGGCGCCGACGGCGCGATCACCGCAGGCCTCGGCGTCGCGGTGCTCGCGACCGCCGCGACTCCCGCTGGACCGTTCGTGGCCGCCGGCGCAGCGGCCTGGGGCGCGGCCTCGCTGATCAACGGTCTCGTCTCCGACCGCCCGCTCAGCGAGAACCTCGTGAACATGAGCCCGGTGGGTCTCGCGTGGAACGCGTTCTCCGACAAGCAGTTCTCCGAGGCGGTGACCGACGCGGGCGGCTGGGCCTGGGATCGCGGCACCGAGGCCGTGAGCGAGATCGCGGAGGACGCCGGCGACGTCTTCGAGGCCGGCGGCAACATGCTCAAGGGGGCCGGGAACGCCATCGGCGGTCTCTTCGACTGATCACACCACTGACATAGCCTGAGGCAGACCTAGGCCCTCAGCGGCCACTGGGAGGACAGGAATATGACCGACAACTTCACCCCTGAGCGGGACGTCTCCGCAGACTCGGACGTGGCACTCCTCGAGCTGACCGCCTTCGAGCTCCTGACCCTGCTCGCCCAGGGTCAGACCGAGGCGGGTAGGCGCACCACGGAGCTGCTGCGCCTGCCGGACGTCCCGCGGGACTCTCCGCTGCACGGAGCGGGCCTGAGCTCGCTGGTCGTGCGACGTCTTGCCAGGACCGAGGACGGCGCCCTCGTGCCGGTCGGCAAGCTGGCGGCGCTGGCCAACGTCCTGTTCACCGCAGACACCTGGGTCGAAGCCGTCGGCATCGCCGGAAGCGTGAACAGCGCGGCGCTGCTGGTGCGCTCGCCGCAGGGCTCCGTGGTCATCGAGCCGCGACCCAACGGCATCTGGCAGGTGCTGCCGCTGGAGCCCTCGGAGCCCGTACAGGTCGCCGCTTCACGCTACGTCGAGGCGGCGTTCCGCAACCTCGACGGGCGGCCGTTCGGTGGCAGCGTCAAGGTCACCGACGCGAGCGGTGCCCGGACGGCGGCGGTGCGCGTCGCGGCCGACGACTCCTGGCAGCTCGTCCACGGCCCGGTCGGCGAGAAGCTGGATCCGGCGCCAGTACGTCCGGACCCGACGTTCCGCATCCTCGCGCAGGCGGTCGCGTGACCTCCGGCCCCGAGAACCCCTGGTCGGACCACGGCGACCCTGCCCGCGCCCGTCGTCTCGCCTGGATGTGGACCGCCATGTCCGTCGTGGGCTGGGGCACGGCCGGGTTCGCGACGCTCAGCTGGTGGACCGCCCAGGTGACCGGCCGCGCCGGCGAGTACGAGTGGCGCGGTTACGCCGAGGGCGACATGTTCCCGTGGTACCTCGTGATCCCGTTCGGGGTGCTGGGGCTCTGCCTCGCGGTCGTCGCCGCGCGCAAGTGGGCCCGCGCTCGCAGGCTGGCGCGGGGCAACCGAGGCAGCTAGCGCCTGCCCTCCCGGGTTTCCAGGTCAGCGACGCAGCGTCGGCAGCCCCAGCGAGACCGGGCCGGACACCGCCGCGGACGTGCCGTGCGAGTGCTCGTCCTCCCCGCCGCCGAGCCGTGCCTTCTCCCGCGCCGCCCAGGCGTCGCCCGAGCGGGTCCGCCGCACGGGAAGGCCGTCGGTGAGCGGCGAGTCCGCCAGCAGGTGGTGCGGGGCGGCCTTCGTCACGGTCACGGTCACCATGTCGCCAGGCCGCGGCAGGCCGTCGGGCACGACGTCGGCGAGGCGCGGGTCGTCCAGGCTCGCCGGTGCCTGCGAGAGGTCGGTGTCGGCGAGGTAGGCGCCCGGCCTGGCCAGCGCGTCGTGCTGGGGCAGGGCGAAGTGCACCAGGCGGTTGTCCTCGGCGCGGCCCGACAGGCGGTGCCGCTCGCCGCTCTTGCGCCCGGAGTCCTCGGCGACGAGCACCTCGAGCGTGCGACCGACCTGCTTCGCGGCCTCCTCGGCGCCGACGCGCTCCTGCAGGGCGAGCAGGCGCTCGAACCGCTCCTGCACGACCTCCTTGGGCAGCTGGCCGTCCATGGTCGCGGCCGGCGTGCCGGGGCGCGGCGAGTACTGGAAGCTGAACGCCGAGCTGAACCGGGAGGCCTCGACGACGCGCAGCGTCTCGGCGAAGTCCTCCTCGGTCTCGCCCGGGAAGCCCACGATGATGTCGGTGGTGATCGAGGCGTCGGGCATCACGGCGCGGACGCGGTCGAGGATGCCGAGGAACTTCTCCGAGCGGTAGGAACGGCGCATCGCGCGCAGGATCCGGTCGGAGCCGGACTGCAGCGGCATGTGCAGCTGCGGCATCACGTTGGGCGTCTCGGCCATGGCGGTGATGACGTCGTCGGTGAACGCGGCAGGGTGCGGGGACGTGAACCGGACCCGCTCCAGGCCCTCGATCCGGCCACAGGCGCGCAGGAGCTTGGCGAACGCGCCGCGGTCGCCGAACTCGACGCCGTAGCTGTTCACGTTCTGGCCCAGCAGGGTCACCTCGATGGCGCCGGCCGCGACGAGCGCCTCGACCTCGGCCAGGATCTCCCCTGGCCGGCGGTCGCGCTCCTTGCCGCGCAGGTGCGGCACTATGCAGAACGTGCAGGTGTTGTTGCAGCCCACCGAGATGCTCACCCAGCCGGCGTAGACCGACTCCCGCTTGGTCGGCAGCGTGGACGGGAAGACCTGCAGCGACTCCGCGATCTCTACCTGTGCCGCCTCGTTGTGCCGGGCGCGCTCCAGCAGCACCGGCAGGGCGTCGAGGTTGTGGGTGCCGAAGACGACGTCGACCCACGGCGCCTTCGCCACGATGTCCCCGCGGTCCTTCTGGGCCAGGCATCCGCCGACGGCGATCTGCATACCCGGACGCGTCGCCTTGATGCCGGCGAGCTGGCCGAGGTTCCCGTACAGCTTGTTGGCGGCGTTCTCGCGCACGGCGCACGTGTTGATCACCACGACGTCGGCGGCGTTCGCGGCCTCGTCCTGGCTGGAGGCCCGGGTGTAGCCGGCTTCCTCGAGCATCCCGGCCATGTGCTCGGAGTCGTGCACGTTCATCTGGCAGCCCAGCGTGCGCACCATGTAGGTGCGCGGCGGCTGCTCCGGAGCCTCGTCATGGACGGCTGGATCGGTCCAGCGGTCGGTCGCGGCGACGTCGGGCAGGGCTGGGGTGAGGGCGGTCGTGGACATCCCATCGATTTTACGACCCCTGTCGAGCCGCGCCGAACACGAAGATCTTGGTCCATTGCGGGCATCTGTTACCGAAACGTTGTCCCCCGATGACCCGTCGACTTGGTCCTTGAAACATCGGATCGTTAGGTTCAAGGGATGGACCAGAGCACCCCGACCACCGGCCAACCGGCGGCCGACGAGACCGTGGACGCTCCGACGTCGGACCGCGTCCTCGGGGCGCCCCTCGTAGAGCTGAAGCACGTCAACAAGCATTTCGGTGCGCTGCACGTCTTGCAGGACATCGACCTCACCGTCCGCAAGGGCGAGGTGCTGGTCGTGATCGGCCCGTCCGGGTCCGGCAAGTCGACGCTGTGCCGAGCGATCAACCGCCTCGAGACCATCGACGACGGCACCATCTCCGTCGACGGCAAGACCCTGCCCGAGGAGGGCAAGGCCCTCGCACAGCTGCGGGCCGAGGTCGGCATGGTCTTCCAGTCGTTCAACCTGTTCGCGCACAAGACCGTGCTCGACAACGTGACGCTCGGACCGCGCAAGGTGCGCGGCCTGTCGAAGAAGGACGCAGAGGCCGAGGCCATGACCCTGCTGGAGCGGGTCGGCGTCGGCAGCCAGGCGCGCAAGATGCCCGCGCAGCTCTCCGGTGGGCAGCAGCAGCGCGTGGCCATCGCCCGGGCCCTGGCCATGAAGCCGAAGGTCATGCTGTTCGACGAGCCGACCTCCGCGCTCGACCCCGAGATGGTCAACGAGGTCCTCGACGTCATGGTGTCGCTCGCCCAGGACGGCATGACGATGATCGTCGTCACGCACGAGATGGGCTTCGCCCGCAAGGCGGCGCACCGCGTGGTTTTCATGGCGGACGGCCAGATCGTCGAGGAGGCTCCCCCCGAGGAGTTCTTCACGGCGCCCAAGAGCGAGCGTGCCCGCGACTTCCTCTCCAAGATCCTTACCCACTGAACTTCCCACCGAACTTCACTGACTGATCCCAGCCAAGGGTTCCGTACCGGATCCCGTACTTACCGAAGGGGAATCATGCGCAAGCACACCATGGAGCTGCTGGCAATGGCGGCAGCGACCACTCTTACTCTCTCCGCCTGCAGCGGCGCAGAGGTCGGCGGCGAGCCGGGCGGCGACGACACCGCGAACGGTGGCGGTGGCGACACCATCCGCATCGGCATCAAGTACGACCAGCCGGGCCTGGGCCTCCAGGAGGGCGAGGAGTTCACGGGTTTCGACACCGACGTCGCACGTTACGTCGCGAACGAGCTGGGCTACTCGGAGGATCAGATCGAGTTCGTCGAGACCATCTCGGCCAACCGCGAGACGGCGCTGCAGAACGGCGACGTGGACATGATCTTCGCGACCTACTCGATCAACGACGACCGCAAGGAGCTCATCGACTTCGCCGGACCGTACTTCGTCGCCGGTCAGGACCTGCTGGTCGCCGCGGACAACACGGACATCACCGGCCCGACGGACCTCGAGGGCAAGAACCTCTGCTCGGTCACCGGGTCGACGTCGGCGGAGAACATCAAGAACGACTACGCCGAGGGCGTGCAGCTCGTGGAGCGCGGCGGCTATGCCGAGTGCGCGACGGCTCTCGCGTCCGGTGCCGTCGATGCCGTGACCACCGACGACATCATCCTCGCCGGCCTGGCCGCGGCCGAGGAGAACGCCGGCAAGTTCAAGGTCGTCGGCGCGCCCTTCTCCGAGGAGCGCTACGGCGTGGGTCTGCCCGCCGACAGCACGGACCGCTGCGAGGAGGTCAACGCCGCGATCACCAAGATGATCGACGACGGCACGTGGGAAGAGCTCGTGACCAAGAACACCGAGGGCACCGGCTACACCCCGGACGCGGACCTCAACCCGCCGACGCCGGACGCCTGCGCCTGACCTGCTGACCGTTATGTGATCCAGCGTGCTCGACGCCGGGCCGCCCGCTCTCCACGCGGCTGCCGGTCCGGCGTCGGGCGCGTCCGGTGTCGGCGGCCCGTGCCGCGACACCCCTGACCAATTCCCTGAAAGGTGACCGTGGACGACTTATTCTCCGGGTTCGCCGAGCTCTTCGCTCAGTACGACGTCCTGGGTGCGTTCTGGGTCAATATCCAGCTCACGTTCTGGGCCGCGCTGCTGTCCCTGGCGCTCGGCACCGTGCTCGCACTGATGCGCATCTCTCCGATCGCGTCGCTCCAGTGGGTCGGCGCCGCGTACGTGACCATCTTCCGGAACACGCCGCTGACGATCATCCTCACGTTCATGTTCCTGGTGGTGTTCTCGCAGCTGGGGCTCACGCTCTCGGACGACTTCGCGACCACGTTCTTCTGGTTCGCTGTCATCGGGCTGTCCGTCTACCACGCGGCGTTCGTCTGCGAGGCCATCCGGTCCGGCGTCAACACGGTGCCGGTGGGCCAGGCGGAGGCCGCGCGCGCGATCGGGCTCTCGTTCCTGCCCGCGGCACGCCTGGTCATCCTCCCGCAGGCCTTCCGCGGGGCCATCGCACCGCTCGGCAACACCCTCATCGCACTGCTCAAGAACTCGACCGTCGCGGCTGCCGCCTCGGTCGCCACCGAGACGTCGTCGCTGATGAGGACCATGATCGAGTTCAGACCGGACCTCATGGTCGCGATCTTCCTGGTGTTCGCCATCGGTTACGTGATCCTGGTGATCCCCATCGGTGTGGGCACTACCTGGCTCTCCGAACGACTGGCGGTGAAGCGATGAGCGCGTCCGTCCTGTTCGACGCACAGGGGCCCCGTGCCCGGGCAGCGTCCCTGGTCGGCAACATCGTGGCAGCCGTCGCGGTGCTCGCCGGGATCGGCTGGGTCGTCTCGGTCCTCGCCGGAAAGGGGCAGCTCGAGGCCTCGCTGTGGCAGAACGCCGTCTCCGCCGAGGCCTGGCAGTCCTACTATCTGCCGGGCCTGCAGAACACGCTTCGCTCGGCGCTGTTCGCCACGGTGGGCGCGGTCGCGTTCGGCATCGTCTTCGGTATCGGACGGCTGTCGCGCAACCGTCCGGTCCGGTGGCTCTCCGGCGTGGTCGTGGAGTTCTTCCGCGCCGTGCCCGTGCTGCTGATGATGATCTTCTTCTACATGTACTTCTCGGCGCAGGCGCAGTGGATCGCCGACCGGCCGTTCACGGCCGTGGTGGTCGCGCTCGTCCTGTACAACGGCTCAGTCATCGCGGAGCTGGTCCGGGCCGGCGTCGGGAACCTTCCCAAGGGGCAGGGCGAGGCCGGGCTGGCGATCGGTCTCACGCCCGGGCAGACGCTCCGCTCGGTCCAGCTTCCGCAGGCTCTCGTCGCCATGCTCCCCGCGATGGTGTCGCAGCTCGTGGTGGTCCTCAAGGACTCCGCGCTCGGCCAGTTCATCCTGTACTCCGAGCTGCTCCGGTCCGCCCAGATCCTCTCGTCCAGGGAGCAGAACCCGCTGCAGACGCTGGTCGTCGTGGCGATCGTGTTCATCGCGATCAACTGGCTGCTCACCGTCGTGGCGCACCGGCTCGCGAGGCTCCTGTCGAGCCGGACGGCGGGTGCCACGGTCGAGGGCACCGGGATCGGTAACCCGACCGCGGCCGGCGGGTTCGTCGGCGCCGGCCCGGGCCCGGGCGCAGGCGCAGGCACCGTCTGACGGTCCCACCGCACGGACGCCGGAGCCGCCCTCAGCACACGCTGTGGGCGGCTTCGGCGTTCGGTCGCCCGGCTTAGGCCGGCGCGAGCGGGTGCTACCGGCGCCGCCCGGCGCGGGCGAGTGCTCTGCCGGCACCGCCTGGTGCGGCCCGGCACCGCCCGGTGCGGCCCTGTGCCGCCCGGTGCGAGACAGCGCGCGGCAGGCCGTGCAGGGACGTCAGTCCTCGGCGTAGCCGAGGTCGTCCGTGTCCTCGCCCTCCGCGGCGAGCGCCTCTCGGACCAGCTCGAACGCCAGCCCGGGCGCGTAGCCCTTGCGGGCCAGCGAGCCGACGGCGCGACGGACCCGCACCTCGCGGTCCAGGCTTCGCGTGCGGGTGATCAGCTTGGTGGCCAGCTTGGCGCCGGCCGCCCGCTCGTCGTCGGAATCGAGCTGGTCCAGGGCCTCGGTGGCCGTGTCCTCGTCGATGCCGCGCCTGCGCAGCTCCGCGGCGATGCCGCGCCGCGCGAGGCCCCGCTCGGAGTGGCGGGTGCGCACGATGGTCTCCGCATAGGTCGCGTCGTCCACCAGGCCCACCTCGTCGAACCTGTCGAGCACCTGCACGACGACGTCCTCCGGGTAGCCCTTGCGGGCCAGGGACTGCTCCAGCTCGCGGCGGGACTTCTGCGCCGCGGTCAGGATCTTGAGGACCGTCTCGCGGGCCTTCTCGACGGCCTCGTCCCGGCTGATCTCGCCGGACTCCAGGCGCTCCGCGACGGTCTTGCGGGGCGCCCGGTCGGCGCTGCTGCGCCCTCCGCGGCTCCTCGTCCGGCCACCCTCCCGGGCGGCCGGACGGCCCCGACGCTTCCCCACGCCGGGACCATCCGCTGGATCACCGTACTGCACGTCAGAACGGCGCCTTCTCGGCGGCCGCCTCGGCCTTCTCGGCGGTCTTCGACACCGCCGGCTTGGTGGCCTTCGAACGTGCGGTGGTCGACCTGGTGGCCTTCGCCGTGGTCGTCGTCCGCGAGGACGAGCTCGCCGCGGCGACGGTACCCGCGGCCGGTGCGGTCTCGGTCGTGGAAGCCGCCGCGGTGGCGCCCGCGCTCTCGACCGCAGGCGCGTCGACCTTCGGGCCCACGCCCAGCTTCTCCTTGACGCGCTTCTCGATGTCGTTGGCGAGGTCGGGGTTGTCACGCAGGAAGGCCCGCGCGTTCTCCTTGCCCTGGCCGAGCTGGTCGCCCTCGTAGGTGAACCACGAGCCCGACTTCCGCACGAAGCCGTGCTCCACGCCCATGTCGATCAGGCCGCCCTCGCGGGAGATGCCGTGGCCGTACAGGATGTCGAACTCGGCCTGCTTGAACGGCGGCGCCATCTTGTTCTTGACGACCTTCACCCGGGTGCGGTTACCGACTGCGTCCGTACCCTCCTTGAGGGTCTCGATACGCCGGATGTCGAGGCGGATCGACGCGTAGAACTTCAGCGCCTTTCCACCGGTGGTGGTCTCGGGCGAGCCGAAGAACACACCGATCTTCTCGCGCAGCTGGTTGATGAAGATCGCGGTCGTGCCGGACTGGCTGAGCGCACCCGTGATCTTGCGCAGGGCCTGCGACATGAGGCGAGCCTGCAGACCCACGTGGCTGTCGCCCATCTCGCCCTCGATCTCGGCCTTGGGCGTCAGCGCGGCCACGGAGTCGATGACGATGATGTCGAGCGCGCCGGAGCGGATCAGCATGTCGGTGATCTCGAGCGCCTGCTCGCCGGTGTCCGGCTGCGAGACCAGGAGCGCGTCGGTGTCGACACCGAGCTTCTTGGCGTAGTCCGGGTCCAGCGCGTGCTCGGCGTCGATGAAGGCCGCGATGCCGCCCTGGCGCTGCGCGCTGGCCACCGCGTGCAGCGCGATGGTCGTCTTACCCGAGGACTCGGGACCGTACACCTCGACGACACGGCCACGGGGCAGGCCACCTATACCGAGGGCCACGTCGAGGGCGATCGCACCGGTCGGAATCACTTCGATGGGCGCACGGGTCTCGTCGCCGAGGCGCATGACCGAGCCCTTGCCAAAGCTGCGGTCGATCTGGGCGAGGGCCGCTTCGAGGGCCTTGTCGCGATCTGCTGGTGCGGGCATGTGCAACACCTTCGGTTTCAGGGCGCTCTGTGCGCCGGCATGGATGGCTCTGTACGTCGTTGCCGACCGTACGCGGAGCCACTGACACGGACGCCTTCTCCGGCCGCCGCCTGTGGACGACGTTCCGAAATCCGTGCCTGTGGTCGAAGTCTAGCCGAACGCGTGTTCGAGGCAAGGCAGGACACATCGGTGTGTCGCAGGACATCTTTTCCTGCGGTGGCCCGCGGCGAGCGGCCCCGGAAAGATCGATCAGCGCTCAGCTGGATCAGCGCCTCAGCGGCGGGGCGGGGGCGCCTGCCGGTGCTTGTCCTTGCCCCACCGCTCGGCGTCGGGCACGTCCAGCGCGTCGCACAGCGCGTGCCACACGTCACGCGGTTCGTCGCCGTCCTCCAGCGCGACGGCCGGGGTCCGGCCGTCCAGCGCAGGCAGGACCTGCTCGCGCGCGAGGGCGCGCCCGTAGCCCGGACCGAACACCTCGTCGATCAGCTGCCAGAAATCCCGTTCGCGCACCCGTCAACCCTACGTCTCCCCCTGCCCGCTCGGTGAACTCCGGGCCGGTGTCAGTGGTCAGGGCCAGAATGGGGTCCATGGCAACACCCGACGACCCGCTCTCCCGGTTCGGACCTGCGACCCGCGCATGGTTCACCGGGGCGTTCGCGCAGCCCACCGCAGCTCAGGCGGGCGCGTGGGACGCCGTCGCGCGCGATCAGCACGCGCTCGTGGTCGCGCCGACCGGGTCGGGCAAGACGCTCGCGGCGTTCCTCTGGTCGATCGACCGGATCATGTCAGCTCCCCCGCCCGAGGACCGGTCCCGCCGCTGCCGCGTGCTGTACGTGTCGCCGCTCAAGGCCCTCGCCGCCGACGTGCAGCGCAACCTGCGCTCCCCGCTCACCGGCATCCGGCAGGCCGCGGCCAGGGACGGCGTGGTGGTCCCGGACGTCACGGTCGGCATGCGCACCGGCGACACGCCGGCCAACGAGCGGCGTTCGTTCGCCACCCGGCCCCCGGACATCCTCGTCACGACGCCGGAGTCCCTGTTCCTCATCCTCACCTCGGCGGCCCGGGCCGGCCTCGCCGGCGTGGAGACCGTGGTGCTCGACGAGATCCATGCCGTCGCGGGTACCAAGCGCGGCGCGCACCTCGCCCTCAGCCTGGAACGCCTCGACGCCCTCCTCGACCGGCCCGCGCAGCGCATCGGGCTCTCCGCGACGGTGCGCCCCGTGGACGTCGTCTCCCGGTTCCTCGGCGGCGGGCGGGCCGACGGCTCGGCCCGCGAGGTCGCTGTCGTGCAGCCGCCGTCGCACAAGGAGTGGGCCATCGACGTGGTCGTGCCCGTCCCCGACCTCGCGGACCTCGACAGCGCGCCAGCCACCGGTCCGTCCGACGCCGCGTCGCCGGGTGACGACGAGATCGACCTCTCGGGCGAGGCCACGCGGCCGCTGCGCAGGGCCTCCGTCTGGCCGCACGTCGAGGAGCGCGTGGTCGACCTCGTGGCCGACCACACCTCGACGATCGTCTTCACGAACAACCGGCGGGGCGCCGAGCGGCTGACCGCCCGGATGAACGAGGTGTGGGCGCAGCGCCAGGGGCTGGAGGTCGCCGACCCCGCGAGCACCTGGGCCGCGCTCGTGCCGGGACAGTCGGGCACCAGCGCCGGCCTCCCCCGTCCCGTGCCCGGACAGCGCGGCATGCCGGAGGCAGTGCCGGGCCGGGACATGACCGCGGACGCCACCGGCCAGGGCGGGACGATCCTGGCGCGCGCCCACCACGGGTCGATGAGCCGCGCGGAGCGCACACGCACCGAGAACGAGCTCAAGGAGGGCCGGCTGCCCGCCGTGGTCGCCACGTCGTCCCTGGAGCTCGGCATCGACATGGGCGCGGTGGACCTGGTGGTCCAGGTCGGAGCGCCACCGTCCGTGGCGAGCGGGCTGCAGCGCATCGGCCGGGCCGGCCACCAGGTGGGTGCGGTGTCCAAGGGTGTGGTCTTCCCGATGTTCCGCGGCGACCTCGTGCCGGCCGCCGTCATCGCACAGCGCATGCGCGCAGGCGAGATCGAGCACATGCACGTCCCCGCCAACCCCCTCGACGTCCTGGCACAGCAGGTGGTGGCGGCTCTGGCCGTCGACGACTGGGCCGAGGAGGACCTGCTCGCGCTCGTCCGCCGGTCCGCGCCGTTCACGCACCTCGGCGACGCCACCTGGCGGGCCGTGCTCGACATGCTCGCCGGCCGCTATCCCAGCGAGGACTTCGCGGAGCTGCGCGCCCGCATCACCTGGGACCGCGCCACAGGCATGCTGCGTGGCCGGCCCGGAGCCCTGCGTCTCGCCGCGACAAGCGGTGGCACCATCCCGGACAAGGGTGCCTACGGCGTCTTCCTCGCCACGGACGCACCGGACGGCGGAGCCCCGGGCGACGCCCTCACCGACGCGGTGACCGGCGGCGGCGCACGCATGCGCGGCGGCAAGCGGGTCGGCGAGCTGGACGAGGAGATGGTCTACGAGTCCCGGGTCGGCGACACGTTCACGCTCGGGTCGAGCACCTGGCGCATCCAGGAGATCACCACCGACCGGGTGCTGGTCACCCCGGCGCCGGGCCTCCCCGGGCGTCTGCCGTTCTGGAAGGGCGACGCCCAGGGCCGCCCCGCCGAGCTCGGGCGTGCCGTCGGCGCCTTCGTCCGCGAGGCCGACGCCGCACTCGCCACCGACCCCGAGGCCGGACGCAAGCACCTGCGCGACGGCGGGCTGGATGCCTGGGCAGCGGACAACCTCGCCGCCTACCTCGTCGAGCAGCGGCAGGGCACCGGACGGGTGCCCGACGACCGGACCGTGGTCGTGGAGCGGTTCCGCGACGAGCTCGGCGACTGGCGCGTGGTGATCCACTCGCCGCTGGGCGCACGGGTCCACGCGCCGTGGGCCCTCGTGATCTCGGCCCGCCTCAGAGCCCGGTTCGGTCTCGACGTCGCCGCCATGCACTCCGACGACGGGATAGTGCTGCGGCTGCCCGACTCCGGCGGCGGCTGGGACGGCGACACGTGGGACGGGGGCTCCGCCGCTCCGGACGACGGCGAGACCGGCGCGCGGCCTGAGCACACCCCCGGCCGGGTCACGCTCGAGGACCTGCTCCTGGACCCCGATGAGGTCCTCGGCGCGGTCCGCGACGAGCTGGGCTCGTCGGTGATGTTCGCGGCCCGGTTCCGCGAGGCGGCTGCTCGCGCACTCCTGCTCCCCCGGCGGCGGCCCGACAAGCGGCAGCCCCTGTGGCAGCAGCGCCAGCGGTCCGCCCAGCTGCTGGAGGTGGCCAGTCAGTTCCCCGACTTCCCGATAGTCCTGGAAGCCGCGCGCGAGTGCCTCCAGGACGACTTCGACGTCGCCGCCCTGGCCGACCTCATGCGCGAGATCGGGGCCGGGGGTGTCCGGGTCGTGGAGGTCACGACGCCGACTCCCTCACCCTTCGCCCAGTCGCTCCTGTTCGGCTACACCGCCCAGTTCCTGTACGACGGCGACGCACCGCTGGCCGAGCGGCGTGCCGCCGCCCTCTCGCTCGACCCGGAGCTGCTCGCCGAGCTGCTCGGCGAGCAGGGTTCCGCGGACCTGTCCGACCTCCTGGACCCGGGTGCCGTCGAGCGCACGGAGGCCGAGCTGGCCGGGCTCGCACCCGACCGCCAGGCCCGCGACGCCGAGGGCCTGTGGGACCTGCTCCGCCGCACCGGTCCGCATCCGCTCGACGCGCTGGAGGCCCGCACCCGCGAGGAGGCCAGGCACGCGGTGGAGCACTGGCTCGACGAGCTGGAGGCCACCCGCCGCGTGATCCGCATCCGGTTCGCCGGCACGGAGCAGTGGGCGGTCGCGGAGGACGCGGGCCGGCTCCGGGATGCGCTCGGCGTGGCGCTCCCGGTGGGGATCCCGGAGACGTTCACCGAACCCGTGCCCGATCCGCTCGGTGACCTCCTGCGTCGCCACGCCCGCACGCACGGGCCGTTCGGCGCCGGCGCGGTGGCTCAGCGGTTCGGGCTGGGTGTCGCGGTGGTCGTGCACGGGCTCGCCCGGCTGGAGGGCGACGGCGTGCTCGCGCGCGGCAGCCTGCGCCCGGGTTCGCTGGGCGGCACCGGCGACGAGTGGTGCGACCCAGGGGTGCTGCGCCTGCTGCGGAGGCGTTCGCTCGCTGTGCTGCGGGCCGAGGTTGAGCCCGTGGAGCAGGAAGCCCTCGGCGTCTTCCTGCCCCGCTGGCAGAACGTCTCCACGGGTCTGTTGCGGGGTGCGGACGGGCTCGTGCAGGCCATCGAGCAGCTCGCGGGCGCCGCCGTCCCGGCGTCGGCCCTGGAGACCCTGGTGCTGCCCGCACGCGTGACCGACTACTCCCCCGCCCTCCTCGACGAGCTGACCGTCGCGGGCGAGGTCCTGTGGGCCGGGCACTCCCGCCTGCCCGGCTCGGGCGGCGGGGACGGCCTCGTCTCGCTCCATCTGGCCGACGGCGCCCCGCTCACCCTCCCCGAGCTCGAACCGGTCGAGGAGGAGAGCCTGCTGGACTCCGAGCTGCACCGTGCGGTGCTGGACCTCCTGACCGGTTCCGGCGGCTTCTTCCTGCCCCGCGTGGCCGAGCTCACCGGCGCCGAGCCGGACGCGGTGCTCGACGTGCTGTGGGACCTGGTCTGGGCCGGGCAGGTCACGAACGACGGGCTGGGCGCCCTCCGGGAGCGGGTCAGCGGCGCCGGTGCCCATCGAGCACCCCGGACGGTCGCGCGCGCCCGGCCGGTGCGGCGCTCACGGTTCGCGGTGTCGCCCGGGCGGCCCGCCTCGGCCCTCCGGGCCAGCGCGTCGGTACCGGGCGGTGGTGGCCGCTGGGCGGCCCTTCCGATGCGGGAGGCCGACCCGACCGTGCGCGCACACGCCCTGACCCAGGTGCTGCTCGAACGGCACGGCGTGCTCACGCGGTCCGGCGCGGCGGCCGAGGGCGTCGGGGCGGGCTACCGCGACGTGTACCGCGTGCTGTCCGGGCTGGAGGAACGCGCCGCGGTGCGCCGCGGGTACTTCGTCGAGCACCTGGGCGGCTCCCAGTTCGCGTTGCCGGGCGCCGTCGATCGCCTGCGGGTCGACGCGCAGGACCGCACCCGGATCATCGAGGCCGAGCTGGAGGTCGCCGAGCGGACGTCGGCCGTCGCGACCGGCACGGGCGCGAGCAGCACGAGCGGCGCGGTGGTGCTCGCCGCGATGGACCCCGCCAACCCCTACGGGGCTGCGCTCGCCTGGCCTGCGGGGCCGCACGGGCCGGCGGGGCCGACAGGACCGGCGGCTCAGGATGGTCCGGCCGCCGGCTTGCCGGGCGGCGCCGCAGGCACGGGCTCCGGTAGCAGCGCCGGACTCGTCGTCGGCCCTGCGCTGGACGGCGCTGCGGCGTCGGACGGCAGCCCCGGGAGCAGAGCCGTCACGGCGCACCGGCCCGGCCGGAAGGCCGGGGCGGTGGTGGTGCTCACCCACGGCGACCTCACGCTCTTCGTGGAGCGCGGTGGACGCACCGTGCTGTCGTTCAGCGAGAGCCCCGCACGGCTCGCGGTCGCCGCCGACGCGCTGGCCCGTACGGTCCGCGAGGGCCGCCTTGGTCGCCTGGTGGTTCAGCGGGTCGACGGCATACCGGCGCTGGAGGCCGCGCGGCACCATCCGGTGGCGCGTGCACTCGTCGAGGCCGGCTTCGCGGTCACGCCACGAGGTCTGCGGATCTCGATCCGCTGAGCAGGAAGGCCTGCTCGTCCGCCGGGTGCCCGGTCGACGCACCCGTCGCCTCGGTCTCCGCGGTAAGGCTCTCCCGGTCGATGGTGGCGGCGAGCAGGAACAGGAAGCCGATCATGATCACGAAGCCCACGCGTTCGATGAGACCGAACGCGAAGATCCCGGAGCTCGCGAAGAAGACCAGCGACAGGTGCACCACGAGAAACAGCGCGACCACCACGCCCAGGGCGATGGCCGCCGACCGAAGGCCCCGCGGAAGGGCGGACCGGGGCTGCCCGATCGACCGCTCGAGGCTCAGCCCGATCACCGGCAGCACGCAGAACGCCGTCGCGGCGCTCACGCGGTGCACGATGGCCGAGAACGACGCGGCGGTACCCGGCGGGTCGGTCGGGAACGCACCGACCAGCACCATCGCCACGGCGAACACGATCATCGCGACGGCGGGGAGCGGGCCGACCGCCAGCCCGGTGCGGTACATCCGCACCATGAGGATCAGTCCGAGCACCGCCAGGACCAGGCCGCCGGCCAGGATCATCTCGCCGCCGCCGGGCACGAACGCGTACCAGCTGATCGGATCGAGCACCGGGTCGACGGCGGAAGCGCCCACCACGTGCGCCGCGACCATCGGCAGCAGAGCCGTCGCCCCGAACCAGCCGACGGTCCGCATGCTGCGGGCGTCTACTTCGGACACGGACGGCAGGTCTGGGTGTTTCCCCAGGTCAACAGCAGCGGCGGTCATATGACTAGGGTCCTGGAGCGGACCCGTGGAAACCATCAGTTTTACCCCTGATCGCGCCCTGATCTTTCTGCGGGCGATCCCTGATACGGCACGGACGGCCATCCGGGCGCACGCCGGACCAGGCCGTGTCGAATGGGTGATATGCCGGTTGCGCGACGTATCTCGGCCCAGGCGCACACTACGCTGAAGCCCCACGACGAGGGGAGCATACGTGCCAGAAGGCGATGTACTGCGCCTCACGGCCGAGCGCCTCACGGCCGCGCTCCGCGGACTGCCGCTCGTCCGCGCGGAGCTGCGCTGGCCGAGCGCCGGAGGTGTGGACCTGACAGGCGCCACCGCGCTGGAGACCAGCGCTTACGGCAAGCACCTGCTGACCCGCTTCGACGACGGGCGCACTCTCCACACGCACCTACGCATGGATGGGTACTGGAGGGTCCACCGCACCGGCTCCCGCGACGCCTCAGCCCGCAACCCCGCCATCCGGGCGGTGCTCGCGACGGACGCCTGGACCGCCACGGGATGGCACCTCGGGATGCTCGACCTGCTGCGCACGCACGACGAGCAGCGCATCCTCAACGGGCTCGGCCCGGACGTGCTCGGTGCCGATTTTCCCACCACCGGGCTGCCTGCCGCCTCGGCACGGCTCGTCCGCGAGCCGGACCGGCCGCTGTGCGCCGCCCTGCTGGACCAGCGCACGGTCGCGGGCATCGGCACCATCTGGATGGCGGAGTCGCTGTTCGCGCGGCGCCTGTTCCCGTGGACGACAACCGGCGCACTGACCGAGGATGAGCGCGACGACCTCCTCCGCACCGCTCGCCGGCTCATGGAACGCAGCGTCGCGGTGGGCCGGGCCCGCGGCCTGGGCGCCGTCGAGATGCACGCGCACGGACGGGCGGGCCGGCCGTGCCACCGGTGCGGCACCCCGATCAGCGTCGGCTCGGCGAACGAGAAGCCCTACGAACGCCCTGTGTTCTGGTGCCCGACCTGCCAGGCCCCCAGCTCGGGGTAGAGCTGCAGCGAGACAGAACCAGGGCGGTACCCCCGATGTGGAGGTACCGCCCTGGTTCGATCTCGCTGCAGTTCTACTTCATGCCTGTCGGCTCAGCCGACGGGTGCCAGGTCCGACTGCGCGACCTCTCGCCGCGCTGCGGTCCGGTCGCCTCCCCTGGCCAGCAGCCCCGCGACGAAGTCCGCAGGGATCGTGTCGGGGATCTGGAATCCTTCGGCCACCGCCACGCGGTCGCTCACCTCACGCAGGACCAAGGACAGCGGCACGTCGAGCGCCTCGCAGATGGAGCCCAGAAGCTCGGACGACGCTTCCTTCTGACCCCGCTCCACCTCACTGAGGTAACCCAGCGACACTCGCGCCGCCGACGAAACCTCGCGCAGGGTGCGTCCCTGACGCTGCCGCGTGTCACGCAGCACGTCTCCGATTTCTCGCCGTAGTACGACCATCTCGCGCCCCCTCTCAGTGCCTGTCCCTGAACTCACGCCCTGCCCTGTCTGGACCGGACGTGCCTTGCGTGTGGTGCGTGCTCCGTGCGTGGAGTTCGTTCTACCGTACCCCGCGCTCGAAGAGTTCTTGCGCCCGCTCCGGGTGGTCGGCCTGTTCATGATCACACCGGGACCAACGTCGTGGATATGAGCCTTGTTCCCGAAGTCCACCTGCGTCAAGTCCTGTGCAAGATTATACCAAGAAACTTCACATGTCTGTAACTTCAGGAAACATCGTGGGGTGTGTCGACTTTTTCACCCGAGGCTTCGCCGACCAGCAGCGACGCCAGGTCGAGCACTCCTCGCACGGAGTCAGCGATCACCTTTGACCGGTCACCATCGAGGTCAAGCCGCTGCACCTCCGACGCTACCGGAGTGCTGACCGCGACGAAAACCACACCCGGCTCTTGACCATCCTGTGGATCTGGTCCCGCGACCCCGGTCGTAGCCAGTCCCACGTCGGCGCCCGTTGCGGTGCGTATCCCGGCCGCCATCTGGGCAGCGACCGCCTCGTCCACGGCGCCCCGCTCGGCGAGCAGGTCGGCGTCCACGCCGAGCAGCCCGGCCTTCAGGTCGGTCGCGTACGCGACGATGCCGCCGCGCAGCACCCTCGACGCGCCCGGTACGGCGACCAGCGCCGCCGTGACCAGACCGCCGGTCAGCGACTCGGCAACTCCGATCGTCCAGCCCCGTGCGGCTGCCTGCGCCAGCAGACGGGGCGCGGTCATACGGTCTGCGTCCTGGCCCGCGCGTCGCGGCGGATCTTCCAGCCCTGGTACACGTACTCGACGCCCGTCACGACGGTCACGACGAACGCCGCCATCAGCACCACCCAGGCGATCACCGTGAACCACTCGAAGCCGTCACGCGGCAGCAGGAACATCGAGATCGCCACGGCCTGCAGCACCGTCTTGAGCTTGCCACCGCGCGACGCCGGCATCACCTCGTACTTGAGCATGCCCATGCGCATGAACGTGATGCCGAGCTCGCGCACGAGGATGATCACCGGGATCCACCAGGGCAGCTCCCCCAGCGGGATCCAGAGCAGGATCAGGGCCGCGCCCACGAGGAGCTTGTCCGCTATCGGGTCGAGCAGCTTGCCCAGGTCGGTGATCAGCCCACGCGACCGGGCGAGGTAGCCGTCCACCTTGTCGGAGACGGCGGCGACCACGAAGATCGCCGTGGCCACGAGCCGCCACGTGGTGTCGTCCCCGCCTTCGACGAGTAGTGCCCAGGCGAAGAACGGGACCATGGCGATGCGAATCATCGTGACGACGTTCGCAATATTCCAGGGCGACGGAGCGTCGTTGACCATTGCTCAAGCCTAACGGCGGTTCGCCCGTGGCCGGACCGCCGGGCGCGCGTCACGCTCGCTGCGGCGGACTGCCTGCCATAGCATCCGCAGGTGAATACCGTCCGCGCCCCGCGGTTCCTGGCCCACGTGGCGCTGACCACCGCGCTCGTCGCCACCGCCGCCGGCTGCACCCCTGCCACCGACCCGGCAGCGGATCCCTCCGGCAGCGCGAGCACCACGCCGTCCCCCTCGGCCACGCCGTCACCCCCGCCCCCGCCCCCGCAGGACATCGAGCTCACCCTGCTCGCCGCGGGCGACGTCCTGACGCACAAGGCGGTCAACGAGTCCGCGACCGGAGCGGACGGCATCGACTACTCGCCGCTGCTGTCGGGCATCGATCCGTGGGTCGCCGGCGCGGACCTGGCCCTGTGCCACCTGGAGGTACCGGTCGCGCCGCCAGGCGTCGCCCCGTCGGGCTATCCCGTGTTCCGCGCGCCCGCCGAGATCGTCCGCGACCTGGGCGAGCAGGGCTGGGACGGTTGCTCGACGGCGTCCAACCACGCGGCCGACGGCGGTTACGACGCCCTCGCGGCGACCCTCGACGCGTTCGACGAGGCCGGGATGGGCCACGTCGGGACGGCGCGCGACAAGCAGGAGTCACGCGGCGCCCAGTTCTACGAGCTCGACCGCGACGGCCGGACCGTCACCATCGCCCACCTCTCCGCGACGTACGGGCTGAACGGGCTCGAGCCGCCCCGCGGGACCTGGTCGGTGGACATCATCGACCCCGCACGGATCGCCCGGCAGGCCAGGGCGGCGCGGGCCGCCGGTGCGGACCTCGTGGTCGCCAGCCTGCACGACGGCGTCGAGTACGTCACCGAGCCCACGGGCCACCAGCGGGCGGCGATGCAGGCCCTGGCCCGTTCACGGCAGATCGACCTCGTGATCGGTCACCACGCCCACGTCCCACAGCCCGTCGAACGCCTGCGCGGCGGCCCGGCGGGCGACGGGATGTGGGTGGCCTACGGCCTGGGCAACCTCCTGTCCAACCAGGGGGCGGACTGCTGCGTGCCGGCCTCCGCCGTCGGCCTGCTGATGGTGGCGGACATCGTGCAGCCCCCGGAGGGACGCACCCGGGTCACCGGCGTCCGCTGGGCGGCGACCACGGTCGACCGCGCGGCGGGCCACCGCCTGCGGAGCACCCGCGACGCCATCGCACGGCCGGACGGCGCCCAGCTCACGAGCGCCGAGCTCCAGGCACGCCTCCTGCTCGCGCAGGAGGCAGCCGGGGACGGCGCGAAGGAACAGGACCGGCCGCCCACCTCCACGGGCGAACCGCCGCGCGTGGTCCCGCGCACCCGCTGACCTGATCCGCGAAGTAGAGCGCCTGTCCGAACTTCCTTGGCTGAAGCCGGGAGACTCGGACAGGCGCTCTACTTCGCGGATCAGGTCAGCGCAGCGCCTCGGCGTCGTCGTGGTAGTCCGTGGCGACCGGGGGCATGTGGCCGTCGGTGCCGTCGGCGTACTGGTCCGGCGCCGCGGAGGGCCCGTCGTCCGCGCTGTCCCCCGAGGCCGACTGGTCGAAGACCTGGGCCGGCTGCTGGTCACCCCGGATGAGGGCGAGCGCCGACGGGAGGTCGTCGGCGGCGACGAGCACGTCGCGCGCCTTGGACCCTTCCGAGGGCCCGACGATCTCGCGGGACTCTAGGAGGTCCATGAGCCGGCCCGCCTTGGCGAAGCCCACGCGGAGCTTGCGCTGCAGCATCGACGTCGAGCCGAACTGCGTGGTGACCACGAGCTCCGTGGCCTGCAGCAGCAGGTCGAGGTCGTCGCCGATGTCGTCGTCCACCTGCTTCTTCGCCGCGGCGGGCGCGGCGACGTCCTCGCGGTATACGGGCTTGAGCTGGCTCTTCACGTGCTCGACGACCTGGTGCACCTCGGACTCGGTGACCCAGGCGCCCTGGACGCGCATCGGCTTGGCGGCGCCCATGGGCAGGAACAGCGCGTCACCCTGACCGATGAGCTTCTCGGCGCCCGGCTGGTCGAGCACGACTCGCGAGTCGGTGACCGACGACGTCGCGAACGCGAGCCGCGACGGCACGTTCGCCTTGATGAGGCCGGTGACGACGTCGACGGACGGGCGCTGCGTCGCCAGCACCAGGTGGATGCCGGCCGCGCGGGCCAGCTGCGTGATGCGCTGGATCGACGCCTCGACGTCGCGCGGGGCGACCATCATCAGGTCGGCGAGCTCGTCGACCACGACCAGCAGGTACGGGTACGGCGCGATCTTGCGCTCCGAGCCGGGCAGCGGCTTGACCTTGCCGGCCCGGACGGCCGTGTTGAAGTCGTCGATGTGCTTGTAGCCGAACATCGCCAGGTCGTCGTAGCGGGCGTCCATCTCGCGCACCACCCAGTCGAGGGCCTCGGCGGCCTTCTTGGGGCTGGTGATGATCGGCGTGATGAGGTGCGGGATGCCCTCGTAGACGGTCAGCTCGACGCGCTTGGGGTCCACCAGGATGAGGCGCACCTGCTCCGGCGTCGAGCGCATCAGGATCGACGTGATCATCGAGTTGATGAAGCTGGACTTACCGGCACCCGTCGCACCGGCCACGAGGATGTGCGGCATCTTCGCGAGGTTGGCCACCACGTAGCCGCCCTCGACGTCCTTGCCCACGCCCATCACCATGGGGTGCTCGGTACGTCGCGCGGCGCCCGAGCGCAGCACGTCGCCCAGCACCACGGTCTCGCGGTCGGTGTTCGGGATCTCGATGCCGATGGCGGACTTGCCCGGGATGGGCGACAGGATGCGCACGTCCGCGCTGGCCACCGCGTACGCGATGTTGTTGGACAGCGAGGTGATGCGCTCGACCTTGGTCTTGGCGCCGACCTCGACCTCGTACCGCGTGACCGTCGGCCCGCGGCTGAAGCCCGTGACCTTGGCGTCCACGCCGAACTGCTCGAACACGCCCGTCAGCGACTCGACCACCCGGTCGTTCGCCGCCGACCGTGCCTTGTGGGGCGCTCCCGCGACCAGGAGCTCCTCGTCGGGCAGCAGGTAGACCGTGTCGCCCTCGAGCATGGGCTGCACGCCCCGCGGCATCGGCTCGCCCGCCTGCGGCGGCCTGGGCCCGTCCGCCTTGGGTGCGGCCTTGGCGCCCGACGCCGCCCGCTCGCCGTCGGGGCCGAGCACGCCTGGACCGATCGCCGGAGCGCCGGTGACCTTGCCCGCGGACTCGCTGGTCGGGATGCGCTGCGTCATGAGCCTGCCGGCCTTCGCTGCACGCTCAGCGGCCTCCACCTCGGCGGCCTTCTCGAAGGCCTCGTCGCCCACGAACCCGGCGAGGCGCTCCTTCTCGGCGGCGATCTCCTCCTTGGTGCGGCGCTTGCGGCGCTTCGTGGTCCCGGTGGTGCCGTCGTGCGGCGAGACGCCGTCGGCGAGCGCGAGCCCGTCCTCGTCGGTGGCGGCCTCGTCGCGGTGGTTACCGGTCAACCGGTCGTACATGCCGCGCAGGCGCGCCGGGATCCGATGGACCGGCGTCGCCGTCACGATGAGGACGCCGAAGAAGCCGGCCAGGACGTACAGCGGGATCGCGAACCACTGCGTCAGGCCGGTGACCACCGGCGTCGCGAAGAGGAACCCGATGATGCCGCCGGCGTCCTGCACGGGGGCGAAGCCCGCCGTCGGCGAGGGCAGGCCCGCGCTGATGTGCACGAGCGAGCACGTGGCGACCACCAGGAAGCTGAGCCCGATCGCCACCCGGCCGTTCTGCTGGGCGCGCTCGGGGTGGCGCATGACGCGGAAGGCGAGCCAGACAAGCAGCACGGGCAGGGCCACGCCCGCGATGCCGAAGGTGCCGGCGACCACCGCGTGCACCCCGTCGCCGAACGGCCCGTCGATGCCCCACCACTCGCGTGCGGCGACGATCACCGCTACCGCGAGCAGCGCGAAGCCGACGCCGTCGCGCCGGTGGTCCGGTTCCAGTTCCTGTCCTCCCTGCTGCGTTGCCTGCTGCGCGCCCCCGTCGGACGTGTCCTGCGCCGTCCGCGGCCCGGCGGCGCGGGTTGCGCCGCCCACCGCGTGCGCCATACCCATCCACAGCCCGCGTAGTGCACGGACCGGCCACGGCGGGCGAGACGGGCCGGACGCGGCCTTGGCCGCCGGGCGGGCAGCCCCCCGGCGCTGCGCCGGTCGCTTCGACGCGGCAGCCTTGGGCTTGGCGCTCTTCGCGCCCTGCCCGGATCCCTTCCCGGAGCTTCGCCGGGCCGACGTGCGGGTCGCCATGATGTCGCCACCGTAACCGGGGAGGGCGGCTGGGCGCAGGAAGCCTCGCGGTGTGTCCCAGGACCGGGCTCTTGACCGCTTTGCCGGGATCCGCCCGGGAGCAGGGGTCGGCCCAGGAGCCGGCCGTCAGCCCAGGAGCAGCCCCACCGCCAGCGTCACCACCCCCGCGGCGAGGGCCGCCGCGCCGACCGGGAGCAGCACCACCGCGCGGTTGGGCTTCGTCCGCCCCTCGCCCATCGCGGAAAAGAAGAACCCGGCGGGCATCAGGACCGCCGCGTACAGCACGCCGGTGGCGGCCAGCCAGTGCGCGAACCCCGTCAGGCTCGTCGCCTCGGACAGGAGCAGGCAGAGCAGGCCGAGGATCACGAGCACGCCCGCGTGCGCGTGGCCTGCCCGGTAGAAGCTCTTCTGCAGGTCGGTGGTGACCAGCCGGCCGCCGAAGACCTTGAGCAGGAAGAACCCGCCCGACTCGATCCCCACGACGGTCAGCAGCACGATGCCCGCTGTGATGCGGGCCGGATCCGAGAGCTCGAGCACGGCATCCTCCAGGGACTAGCTGTTCCGATGTTTCATAACAGTGTTATCAAACAACGTTCGCAAACGGACGTCAAGGCTTCTAGACTCACGCCATGGCTCGACCACGACTGCACGACGACGCCCTGCGCACCCGGCTCCTCGAGGTCGCGTCGCGGATGATCTCGTCCGACGGCGAGAGCGCCGTGACCGTGCGCAAGGTCGCCGCGGAGGCGGGCACCAGCGCCTCCGCCGTCTACGCGCTCTTCGGCTCGCGCGAGGCGCTGGTCGAGGCGGTCAGCGACGAGGGCTTCCGGCGCTTCGCCGAGCATCTCGCCGCCGTCGGCCAGGGCCAGGACCCCGCGGCGGACCTGCGCGCCCTCGGCGGCGCGTACCGGAAGTTCGCCCTGGCGGACCCGCACTTCTACCGCGTCATGTTCTACCGCGCGGTGGCACCGGCCGACGGCGGTCCGGCGGACGCCGTCGACCGGCCCACCTTCCAGGTGCTGCACGACGCCGTCGCCAGGGCGCTCGCCGGCGCGCCGCCCGAACGCGTGCTGAACGCCGCCGTCGGGCTGTGGGGACTGGTGCACGGGCTGGTGTCGCTCGAGCTGGCCGGCCTGCTGCCCGGGGACGAGAGCGCACGCGAGGCGGCGTTCGACCGGGCTGCCGGAACGGTCGGGCCGGCGCTGCTCGCGGGCTGATGCCGACCCCGGGGTCGGCGTCAGCCCGCCCGGCTGCTCACCCGCCGGCGACCCGCCAGGACTCGACCTCCGCCAGATAGGCGGCGACCCGGTCGGGCGGGAGGAACGACCCCCGGAACGACGCCGCCGCGAGCGCCGCCCGCTGCTCCCGGGTGAGGTCGAAGGCGGCGGTGACGGCGTCGTCGACGTCGTCCACGTAGGCGCCGAAGTACGGCGGGTCGTCGGAGTTGATGCTGACGAGCATGCCCGCCTCGATCATCGCGGGCAGCGGGTGCTCGGCCAGGGTGGGGACGGCGCGGAGCCGCACGTTGGAGACGGGGCACACGGTGAAGGGGACCTGCTCCGCCACGACGCGGGCGACGAGCTCCGGGTCGTCGACGACGGCGATGCCGTGGTCGATCCGCTCGGCGTGCAGGAGGTCGAGCGCGTCCCGGATGTTCTGGGCGGGCCCCTCCTCCCCCGCGTGCGCGGTGCGGCGCAGCCCGGCTTCCTCCGCACGCGCGTAGACGGCCTGGAACAGGCCGGGCGGGTAGCCGACCTCCGCGTTGTCCAGCCCCACGCCGACGATCGGCGCGTCCGTCGCGAGCAGCCGCTCCAGGACGTCGAGTGCGTCGGCGCTGTCGCGGTCGCGGTGGAACGCGGCGATGAGCAGGGTGGTGATGCCGTGCTCGGCCTCGCTGCGCCGGAGGACGCCGGCGATACCGTCGACGACGGCCTCCAGCGGCACCCCGCGCACGAGGTGCGCCTGCGGGTCGAAGCTGATCTCCGCGTGGCGCACCCCGGCCCGGGCCGCCCGCACCAGGTAGGCGCGGGTCAGGTCGGCGAAGTCGGCCTCGGTGCGGAGCACCGACATGCCCGCCGAGTACAGGTCGAGGAACGACTGCAGGTCCTCGAACTCGTACGCGGCACGCAGGCTCGCGGGGTCCGGGAACGGCAGCGCCACGCCGTTGCGGGCGGCGAGCTCGAACGCCAGCTCCGGTTCCAGCGTGCCCTCGATGTGCACGTGCAGCTCTGCGCGAGGAGGCCGCGACGTCGAGAAGGGTGTGGTCATGACGGCAGGTTACGTGCCGCCAGCGGCCCGATCAGGCGAACCCCGCGGCCTTCTCCTGTGCCGCCGTGGTCTCCCGGACGATCCTTACCCAGTGGATGAACGCGACGGTGAGCGCGACGGCGGCGACGGACCGGACGATGATCTCCACGTCCTGGTCGGACGAGGTGAAGATGCGCAGAGCGGACAGCAGCCAGAAGGCCCACCACAGGCCGAGGGAGACCCGGCGCTGCCCGTCGGGCAGGACCGCGTCGCGGATGTCCCGGACCACCCGGAAGGGGACCCAGAGGAAGGCGACGGGAACCAGCCAGCCGAGCCAGGTCCAGGCCCGGCCGTGCGCGAACCGCGCTCCGGGGTTCCAGGCCTCGGCGAACGTGCGGCTGGCCTGGAGCCAGACGCAGGCGGCGACGTAGGCGGCCAGGCCGAACAGGAGCGCCACGGTGGCGCCGTTGGGATCGATCCGGATACCCAGGCCGATGTCGATGCCGGACGCCTCGCCCCGGCCGCCCGTGAAGATCAGGATCGCCAGACTTGCCAGCTCGACGAAGAGCAGGCAGCACGCCGCCACGGTCGTCCCGACCGCCAGTCCGGCGGGCGGCTCGGGCAGCGGTTTGCTGGACGTGCGACGCCGTGCGGGCGGGTGGGCCCGGTCGACGGGCACTCGCTGCTGCCCGCTGACCGGTGTGGGCGGTCCGGCGTGCAGTCCGGTGCTCGCACCGGCGTAGTGCTCCGGGTACTGGGGCTCGGCGTAGGGGGACTGCGGGTGTGCGGGGCTGCCTAGCTGCTCCGGATGGGGCTGCCTGCCTCGTTGCGGGACGGGCTCGCCCCAGGGAGTGGCAGCGCCGTTCTGGTGGGGGGTGCGCGGGTCGGACATCAATGGCCTCCGATGTGTTCCCGCCACCGTACTCACACCGCAATGTCCGATAGCAACCAGTTGCGGGTGAACCCGCGTCCAACTGGCTATTTTGTGGCCTCCGGCCGGGCGACGCGTCCCAGCAGGGTGACGAGCTGCGCGAGCTCGCCGGCCGACAGCGCGGCCAGCGGGGTCTTCTCCAGCACCGTCGAGACCAGCTCGTCGCGGACCTCACGGCCCTTGGCGGTCAGCACCAGCACCCGGGAGCGACGGTCGTCCGGGTCGACCGCGCGCTCCACCAGCCCTCGGTCGATGAGCTGGTTGCTGATGAAGGTCAGGTTCGGCGCGTTGCAGTACAGGCGCTCGGCCATGACCTTCATCGAGGGCGGTGGCTCGTCCGGGTCGATGAGCCACAGCGCCTGAAACGTCGCGGGCGTCATCTGGTGCTCGGCCAACGACTCCCCCAGCAGGTCGTTCGTGCGCATCCAGATGTCGTGCGTCGCGGCGACCACCGCGGTGAGGTCGGGCGTGGTCATGCCCCGCATCCTACCGATACTTCGAGACTCGAAGGAATCGTGCTACGTTCAGCGCTCCGATACTTCGAGACTCGAAACAATGGAGGATCTTGTGAGCGACGACTACCGCGGCGTCACCGCCCTCGTCACCGGCGCGTCGAAGGGGCTCGGGCGGGCCTACGCGCTGGAGCTGGCGCACCGGGGAGCCCGCGTGATCCTGCTGGCCCGGACGGAACCGGGCCTCCGAGCGGTCGCCGCCGAGATCCGCGAACGGCACCCCGGCGTCGATACCGAGGTGATCACCGGAGACCTCGCCGCACCCGACGGTCCCGAACGGATCCTGCGAGAGCTGCGCGACGGCGGCCTGACCGTCGACCTGCTGCTCAACAACGCCGGTGCGGGCAGCGTGGGCCCGTTCCTCGGCCGACCGCTCGGGCCGCAGCTGAGCACCGTCGGGCTGAACATCAGCGGCCTGCTCGCACTGACCCACTCGATCGGGGCCGCGATGGTCGCGCGCGGGTCGGGCGGCATCATCAACGTCTCGTCGACCGCGGCCTTCCAGCCCATGCCCTACCAGGCCAGCTACGCGGCGACCAAGGCGTTCGTGCTCTCCTTCACCGAGGCGCTGGCCGAGGAGCTGCGCGGCACCGGCGTGCACGTCATGGCGGCGCACCCCGGCGCCGTCGCCACGGGTTTCTTCGACGGCACCACGGCCAGCATCGACGAGCGGCTGGCCGACACACCGGCCGCCGTCGCGACCCGCACCCTGGACGACTACGCCCGGCGGCGCGCGGTCTCCTATCCGGGCCGCGCCGTGACCCGGGCCATGACCTGGCCGGCCCGCCTGCTGCCGCGCACGCTCGTCCCGCGCCTGACCGGCGGGCTCAACCGCCGGCTACGCCTGCACGAGGTGGCCGACGCCGTCCAGGACGCCGTCTAGCCGACGGCCCCGTCACCGTCCGGTGCCGAACCTCCCGCAAGGGCCAGCTGGCCACGGCGGACACGCATCACGATCGCCGTCCACGCCCAGCAGGCGAACAGTCCCAGGACCGCGCTGGCGATGTACTGCTCGCTCATCAAGAGCACGCGGTCATCCAGCACACCGTTCCCAGCAGATCCTCCCAGCCGGTTCACCGCCGTAAAGGCGAGCAACAGCATGAGGAGCCAGCAGCCCCACCAGGGAAACAGATACCAGGCGACGCGTCTGCGAAGTGTCGCCCGCCAGACGTCAGATACCACCCACGCAGGGAACCACAAGGACACCAAGGGAACGACCCAGCCCAGCCATGTCCAGGCGATGCGCAGCGAGAACCACGAACGCGGGCTGTGCTCCTCCCCGAACCGACGGCTCCGGTGCAGCCAGAGCCCCACGACCACGAAAACCGCGACGAGGAACGGGGGCACAGGCAGAGTGGCCAGAACGAACGGTGCGGCACCCGACTCCTGATACGTCAGACCCTTGTCGACCGCGTCCCGCCAGATCTCCTCGGACGCATCGGCCGCGGCGCCGAGGACCACCAGCCAGGCGACCCAGGTCCAGCCCAGCACGATGACCGCCACAGCGAGGCCCGTCGGCGGTCGGCGGCCGCCGGGTGATGCGACTCCGCTCACCTGCGCATCGGTCAACACCGGCAGCGGCGATGCCGGTGGCGGTCCCGGAGGCGCCCACGACCGCGAGTCGGTCACGAGATGATCTCCCGTTCGGCCGCCGCGATCCGCTCCGCCTGGAAGCGCGTGATGTCCCGGACTATGCGGATCCAGAGCAGCAGTGCCACGATCATCGCGACGGTCGAGACCGCCTCGAGCAGCACGAGCACATCCGCTGCGAACAGCGCCTGTTCCGCCGCCGTGCTGGTCGTCAGGCGACCCGCGACGTTCGATCCGAGGATGAAGACCAGCCAGGCCGCCCACCAGCCGCCGATGCCGGAGACGGGGCCGGGCGCCGTCGCCCGGCGGATGTCACGCACCACCTGGTGAGGGAACCAGAGCGAGACGAACGGCACCCACCAGCCCAGCCACACCCAGACCTTGCTGCGCTCGTGCATCCAGCCAGGGGTGGCGGCGACGGCGGTGGACCGGCTGCGGTACAGCCAGAGGCACGTGACGATGTACGCGGCCGCCTGCACCGGGAGGGACACGATGCCGACGGCGTCGTACGAGGTGAACCCACTGTCCAAGCCGCCGAAGCCCGCTTCGCCCGCTCGGCGGAGCGCGTCCGCCGCCTCGGGTGCGAACGTCAGCTCCAAGACCTGGACCACGGTCCAGACACTCGCCAGGACGATCGCTCCGACTCCTAGCCCGGCCGCGCTGCGCAGGGGCGGCACGTCGTACAGGGGTGCACCGTACGTGTACTGCACCGGCGGGGGCACTGCGGGCGACGTCGGCTCCGGGGGTGGGGCGTACGGGTCGTGCGTCATCGAGTCGCCTCTCAAGGTGTCAGGGGAACACCCGAACGCTAGCCGCGCGAGACCACGACGATCTGCCATAAAGCGGGTGATTTCACACGCGGCAGCGCAACAGAACGGGGTTATGTGCGTGACCGGGCTGGTCACGCACATAACCCCGCTCTCACCCGCAGCCGGCCAAGCCGGCCGACCCGGCCGGAAGGCCGAGCCGCACCGCAGCCCGGATCAGGCCTCGAGAACCACCGGGACGATCATCGGCTTGCGGCGCAGCCGCGTCGCCACATAGCGCCCGATGGTGCGGCGCATGATCTGCTGCAGCTGGTGCGTGTCCGTGGCCCCGCCCGCGATCGCATTTTCCAGCGCCGCGGTGACCTCCGGCATCACCTTGTCGAACACCGAGGCATCCTCGGCCATACCCCGCGCGAGAACCTGCGGGGGTGCCAGCACCTTACCCGTTGCGGTGTCGATGACGGCGAAGACCGACACGAAGCCCTCCTGGCCCAGGACCACCCGGTCCTTGAGCTCGGCCTCGGTGATCTCGCCGACCGACGACCCGTCGACGTACACGTAACCGCACGGCACGGCGCCCACCACGGACGCCTTGCCGTCCACGAGGTCCACGACCACGCCGTCCTCGGCGAGCACCACGCGGTCGGCCGGCACGCCGGTCTTGACCGCGAGCGCCCCGTTCGCCACCAGGTGGCGCACCTCGCCGTGCACGGGCATGACGTTCTTGGGCTTGAGGATGTTGTAGCAGTACATGAGCTCGCCGGCCGAGGCGTGCCCGGAGACGTGCACCTTGGCGTTGCCGCCGTGCACCACGCGCGCGCCGAGGCGGGTCAGGCCGTTGATGATCCGGAACACGGCGTTCTCGTTGCCCGGGATGAGCGAGGAGGCGAGGATCACGGTGTCGCCGAACTCGACCTGCACCTTGTGGTCGCCGTTGGCCATGCGGGACAGCGCCGCCATCGGCTCGCCCTGCGAACCGGTCGACATGTAGACGATCCGGTCGTCGGGGACCGAGTCGGCCTTCTTGATATCGATGAGCACGCCCGGAGGCACGTCGAGGTAGCCCAGGTCGGCGGCGATGCCCATGTTGCGCACCATGGAGCGCCCCACGAGGGCCACGCGCCGGCCGTGCACGTGCGCGGCGTTGAGCACCTGCTGCACGCGGTGCACGTGGGAGGAGAACGACGCGACGATGATCCGCTTGTCTGCGTGCGCGAAGACGTCGTCGAGCACCGGGCCGATCTCGGCCTCGGGCGTCACGAAGCCGGGCACCTCCGCGTTGGTGGAGTCCACCATGAAGAGGTCGACGCCCTTCTCGCCGAGGCGGGCGAAGGCGCGCAGGTCGGTGATGCGGCCGTCGAGCGGCAGCTGGTCCATCTTGAAGTCACCGGTGTGCAGCACGGTGCCGGCGGCGGTGGTGACCGCCACGGCGAGCGCGTCCGGGATGGAGTGGTTGACCGCGACGAACTCGCAGTCGAAGATGCCGAGCTGCTCGCGCTGCCCTTCCTTCACCTCGAGGGTGTAGGGCTTGATGCGGTGCTCCTTGAGCTTCGCCTCGATGAAGGCGAGCGTCAGGCGCGAGCCGACCAGCGGGATGTCGCCGCGCAGCCGCAGCAGGTACGGCACGGCACCGATGTGGTCCTCGTGACCGTGCGTCAGCACGATCGCCTCGATGTCGTCGAGGCGGTCCTTGATGTAGTCGAAGTCCGGCAGGATCAGGTCCACGCCGGGCTGGTTGTCCTCGGGGAACAGCACGCCGCAGTCGATGACGAGCAGCTTTCCGGCATGCTCCAGGACCGCCATGTTGCGTCCCACCTCGCCCAGGCCGCCGAGGGCGACGATCCGCAGTCCGCCTTCGGGCAGCGCGGGGGGCAGGGACAGTTCGGGGTGAGGATGACTCACGTGGCCTCCAAGGCCTCGTTCCAACAGAAAGAGTTTCAGTGCCCGACGGCGGAGCTCGCCTCCGCGAGCTCGCTCACCTCGGGCCGGCGCGCGGCGTCGTCGCGCAGCAGACCGGCCTCGGCCAGGACCACGCGCAGGGCGGCCACCTCGTCGTCCGTCGCTGCGACGTTGGGCAGGCGCAGGAAGCGGTTGTCCGTGATGCCGACCGCCTCGACCGCGGCCTTGGCCATGACGGCCTGGGCGCCCGCGCCGTTGAGGGCGTCGATGACGCCGGTCGCCGTGCGGAAGACCTCGACGGCTCCGGCGATGTCGCCGGCGTCGAACCGGCGGACGGTCTCCGCGAAGTGCGCGCCGACCACGTGCGCCGAGACAGACACGATGCCCGCGCCGCCGACGCTCAGGAAGGGCAGCAGCAGGCCGTCGTCGCCCGAGTACCACGCCAGCCCGGTCTCCGCGATGAGCTTGGTGGCCGCGTAGACGTCGCCGGTGGCGTCCTTGTTCGCGATGATCCGCGGGTGCTGTGCCAGGCGCCGGTAGGTCTCGGGCGCGATGCGCACCACGGTGCGGCCGGGCACGTCGTACAGCATGACGGGCAGGTCGGTCGCGTCCGCGACGGCCACGAAGTGCTGGTACAGGCCCTCCTGGCTGGGCCGCGAGTAGTACGGCGAGACGACGAGCACGCCGTCCGCGCCGGCCTCGGCGGCCTGCTCGGCCATGCGGATCGCGTGCACGGTGTCGTTCGAGCCCGCGCCGGCCACCACTGCCGCACGGTCGCCCACGGCCTCGACGACCGCGGCGACGAGCTCTTCCTTCTCGGGCGTGTGCGTCACCGGGGACTCGCCTGTGGTGCCGGAGAGGACGAGGCCGTCGTTGCCGTCGTCCACCAGCTTCTTCGCCAGCTTGACCGCTGCCTTCAGGTCCACGGCGCCCTCGGGCGTCATCGGGGTGACCATTGCGGTCAGGACAGCGCCGAACGGGCGCGTCGGGTCAGTGGGAAGAACCATGGCTCTACCGTACCGTTTACCGCCCACATCACCGCCGTCGCACGAGCTCCTCGAGCCGGTCGACGGCGGCGATCTCGTCGTGGGTGAGCCGGTGGGTCACCGCTCGACCAGCACGCCGTCCTCGTCCGCGTACACGGTGGCGCCCGGGCGGAACACGACGCCGCCGATCTCCACCGCCTCGTCCAGCACGCCCGCACCCGTCTTCGACGACTTGCGGGGGTTGGTGCCGAGCGCCTTGACCCCCAGGCGCAGCCCGCCGATCGCCACGGAGTCGCGGATCGCGCCGTGGATGATCGCGCCGGCCCAGCCGTTCTCCACCGCCGCGGCCGCGATGAGGTCGCCCATCAGGGCGCTGCGGAGCGAGCCGCCGCCGTCGACGACGAGGACCGCGCCCTCGCCAGGGGTCTGCGTCACCGCCTTGACCAGGCCGTTGTCCTCGTAGCACCGCACGGTGCGGACCGGGCCGGAGAAGCTACGGACCCCACCGAAGTCGCGCAGCTGGACCGAGAGCGAGGCCAGCGCCTCGCCGTGCTCGTCGTACAGGTCGGCGGTCGCCGTCATCGTGATCCCCTCGTCCGGTGGCACTGCGCGAGACCATACCCGGCACTACCCCGGGCGAGCGCCGCGCCGGCGTGGATACTCGGAATATGGCGACGACGCTCTCCCCCGCACTCGTGGCGCACCTGCCCACCGGCATCCTCGTCGACGGGCACTGGGGCTCCGCCGCGGGCGGCGCCACGTTCGAGGTCACCGACCCGGCGACCGCGGAGCCCATCTTCGACGTCTCCGACGCCACACCCGCCGACGCCGTACGAGCCCTCGACGCCGCGCACTCCGCCGCTCCCGCCTGGCGGGCGGTGCCGCCCCGCGAGCGCTCCGAGCTGCTGCGCGCCGTCTTCGCCCGCCTCGTGGCCCGTGCGGACGACATCGCCGCGCTCATCACCGCCGAGGCCGGCAAGCCGCTCGCCGAGGCGCGCGCCGAGGTCGTCTACGGCGCCGAGTTCCTGCGCTGGTTCGCCGAGCAGGCGGTGCGCGCCGACGGTCTGGTGCGCACGGCGCCGTCGGGCAGCAACAAGCAGTACGTGAGCCGACGGCCCGTAGGGCCGTCCCTGCTGATCACGCCCTGGAACTTCCCCATCGCCATGGCGACCCGCAAGATCGCCCCGGCGCTCGCCGCCGGGTGCACGGTGGTGATCAAGCCGGCCTCGCTGACGCCGATGACCACGCTGCTGGTCGCCGAGATCATCCGCTCCGAGGCGGAGGCGCGCGGGCTGCCCACCGGCATCGTCAACGTCGTCCCGACCTCGCGGTCGGGGCCGGTCACCGAGCCGCTGTTCGACGATCCCCGCCTGCGCAAGGTCTCCTTCACCGGGTCGACCCGCGTGGGCCAGGCGCTGCTCGCCCAGGCCTCGAAGAACGTCCTGCGCACGTCGATGGAGCTCGGCGGCAACGCGCCCTTCGTCGTCTTCGAGGACGGCGACCTCGACGCCGCCGTCCAGGGCGCGCTGATCGCGAAGCTGCGCAACTCCGGCCAGTCCTGCGTCGCCGCCAACCGCTTCCTCGTGCACGTCGCCGTCGCGCGCGCGTTCGGCGAGAAGCTCGCCGCGTCGATGGGTGCGAAGGTCACCGGACCGGGCAACCAGCCGGGCACCGAGGTCGGCCCGCTCATCGACGAGGCGGCGGTGGACAAGGTCTCCGGCCTGGTGGACGACGCCGTCGCGCACGGCTCGCAGGTGCTCACCGGCGGCTCGCGGCTCGACGGGCCGGGCCACTTCTTCGAGCCGACGGTGCTCGCCGGGGTCGACGCCGACGCGCGGGTCGTGACCGAGGAGATCTTCGGCCCTGTCGCACCGATAGTGGCCTTCGGGTCCGACGACGAGGCGTTCGAGCTGGCCAACGGCACCCCGTACGGCCTGGCCGCCTACGCGTACACGACGTCGCTCGCCCGGGCCCAGCGCGCCATGGACGAGATCGAGGCGGGCATGATCGGCATCAACCGCGGCCTGGTGTCCGACGCGAGTGCACCGTTCGGCGGCGTCAAGGCCTCCGGCCTGGGCCGCGAGGGCGGCGAGGCGGGCATGGAGGAGTACCAGGAGACGGTGTACGTGGCTCTGTAGATCCTCCGGTAGACCCGTCCGGACAGACCCGTCCGGACAGACCCGTCCGGCGGGCGGGCGGCGCGCCGAGCGTGCCCGACGACGACGTAGCCTCGCTGCGTGAACGTCCTCCCCAGTCATCCGGCGGCCCGCGCCGCCGTCCGCCAGGGCGTGAGCGTCTCGGTGGCGACAGGCCTGTACGGCATCTCCTTCGGCGCCCTGTCGGTCGCCGCCGGGGTCGGCCTCGGCCCGACCATGGCCCTGAGCCTGCTCATGTTCTCCGGCGGCTCCCAGTTCGCCCTGATCGGCGTCATCGGCGCGGCCGGCACCCCCGTCGCGGCGGTCGCCACCGCGGCCCTGCTCGGCCTGCGCAACACCCTGTACGGCGCGGTGGTCTCGCCGCTGCTCCAGGTGCGCGGCTGGCGCCGGCTCGCCGCCGCCCACGTCACCATCGACGAGTCGACGGCGGTCGCCGTCGCCCAGCCCGACCCCGCGGCCTCCCGGATCGGGTTCTGGGTCACCGGTGTCGGCGTCTTCGTGCTCTGGAACGTGTTCGTGCTCCTCGGCGCGCTCGCCGGCGACGCGCTCGGCGACCCGCGCGCCTGGGGCCTCGACGCGGCGGCCGCCGCCGCGTTCCTGGCCCTGGTGTGGCCGCGGCTCGCACCGCGCCGTGCCCAGCTCGTCGCGGGGCTCGCCGTCGTGGCCACCGCGGCGCTCATCCCCTTCGTCCCGCCGGGCATCCCGGTGCTCGCCGCGGCGGCGGTCGCGATCGTCGTGGGCCTGGTCGCGCCGTCCGGCCCCGGTGCCACCGCTGCCGGGCAGCCCGAGAACCAGACCGACACCAAGACCGATTCCAAGACCGAACGAGAGCCTGCCCGATGACCACCACCGTCCTGTGGGCCACCGTGCTGGTGGCGTCCCTGGCCTGCTTCGCCCTCAAGCTGGGCGGGCACCTGATCCCGAGCGGCTGGCTGGCCTCCGAGCGCGTCCAGCGGGTCACCGCGCTCGTCACGGTCGCGCTGCTCGTCTCCCTCGTGGTGGTCCAGGGGTTCGCCGACGGCCGCACCCTGACCGTGGACGCGCGCGTGCCGGCACTCGCCGTCGCGGCGCTCGCGCTCGCCCTGCGGGCCCCGTTCATCCTGGTCGTCGTGCTGGCTGCGGGCACGGCCGCGGGCCTCCGCGCCCTCGGCTGGGGCTGAGCCCTTCCGGATGACCATGCACCTGCTGCCAGGATCGAGCCCTGCCTGGCAGCAGGCGCATGGTCATCCGGACGACCCGCTCGGCGGCTAGGGTGGTGCGGTGGCACTGTTTCGCGAGACCGCCGACGTATCCGTCCGCCCAGCGATCGCCGGCGACGAGGCCGCCGTGACCGACGTGCAGGTCGCCGCGTGGCGCGCCACCGGCGTGCTCGGCGAGGGGGTCATCGACGCGCTCGACGTGCCCGCCATGCGGGAGCGCTGGTCGTCGGCCATCACCTCGCCGCCCGGCCCCGGCTTCGCGGTGTTCGTCGCGCTCGCGGGGCCCGACGTCGTGGGGTTCGCCGCCGTCTCCCCCGGTCAGGTGTTGTCGCTCGAGGTGCTGCCCGAGGCGCAGCGCGCGGGGCACGGGTCCCGCCTGCTCGCGGCCGCCGTGGACCGGCTCCGTTCCGACGGCTCGGAGACCGTGACGACCTGGACCCTGGCGGACGACACCGCGCGCGCCGCCTTCCTGGAGTCCAGCGGGCTCGGCGAGGACGGCCGCAGCCGCACCCTCGCGACCGGGGTCCGCGAGGTCGTCGAGCACCGCTGGTCCGCCGCGATCTGACGGCTGCGCCGTCCGGGCCCGGCGCCGAGCTCGCGGCGTGCCCACCGACCTGCCCACCGACCTGCCCACCGACCTGCTCACCGAGCGAATCGCAGGTTTCACGCCCGCGTGACAGTCCCGTGACACGGCCTTGCGACCATCAGCCTCATGGGGATACGCACGGAGTACTTCGCCGCACCTACCGATGAGGTGGCAGCGACGGCGCTCCGCACACCGGGCGGTCCGGCCGACCCGGACCAGCGCACCGACCTGCCGCGCTTCGACGCCGTCGCGGTGCCCTCGATGGACCCGTTCGTGATGCTCGGCGGGCTCGCCGGTGCGCTGTCCGGACGCCCGTACGGCGAGGTCACCGCGCATCCGCGGCACGGGACGCTGGTCTGCAGCGGAGGCGACGAGGGGCCGTGGATCGTCACCGTCTCGCAGACGCTCGCCGACGACCTCGCGTCCGCCGCACCAGCACGCCTCGCCCGGGTGGCCCGTGAGTGGCACGCCACCGCTACGCCCGCCGTCCCGCCGCGCGAGCTCGCCGCGGCGCTGCTGCCGCTCGCGGCGCTCGCCGCACGCGCGGCCGACCAGGGGTACGGGCTCTACTGCTGGACGAGCCTCACAGATGACGAGCGCCGAATGACAAGCAGAGAATGACGAGCATCGTCCGTACCTCCGGCCGGGACTGTCCTCCGGAGCTCGGGCTCGGCGCCCTCCTGACCGCGTACCACCTGCGGACCGAGGAGGAGAAGGGCACCGCCGTCACGCACGTGGACGCGCTGCCCGCCCGTTACCGGGCGGAGATCAGCGACCCCCGGTCGGCCTTCGCGGACGACGTCGTCCTGGTCGCGCACCACGAGGACCGGTCGGCGGGCTGCCTGGTCGTCACCGCGCCGGTGGCGGGCCGGTCGGAGATCAAACGGCTCTGGACGGTCCCGGAGCTCCGCGGCCACGGCGTCGCCTCGGCACTGGTCGGCGCCGCGCTGAGCCACGCGGCCGCCGTCGGCGTCGGTACCGTCGCGCTCTCCGTCTGGAGCTGGCGCACGGGCGCGCTGGCCCTCTACGAGAAGCTCGGCTTCGCCGTCGTCGACTCGTGGGACGAACGGGACGACCTGGTCTGCATGGAGCGTGCCGTCCTGCGGGCGAGCACCGGCTGAAAGCAGCGTGACCGGAGGGCCGTGGAGGTGCTTCACTAACCCGGTGATCCGCACCCCCAACCCGCTCTGGCGGACTTTTGTCGAGCTCCGTGGCAACCCTCGCGCCTGCGTGTGGACCGAGCCCCTGTGGGGTCTGTCCATGGCCCTCGTGCTGCCGTACGCGTCGGTGTTCATGCTGGCACTGGGCCTGCACGACCAGCAGATCGGGTTCCTGGCGACCGTCGCGATGCTCTCCCAGGTCGCCTTCGGGCTGGCCGGCGGGATCATCACCGACCGGCTGGGCCGGCGCGCCACGACCGCGTGGTTCGACGTGATCGCCTGGGTGATCCCGTGCCTGCTGTGGGCGTTCGCGGAGAACTTCTGGTTCTTCCTCGCGGCGTCGCTCGTGAACGGCGCCCTACAGGTCACGCAGAACTCGTGGGACTGCCTCATGGTCGAGGACGCCGAGCGGAGCCAGATCACCCGGATCTACTCGCTGGTCAAGGTGGCGGCCGACTGCTCGGCCCTGTTCGCGCCGCTGGCCGCCATCCTGGTCGCGCAGCTCGGGCTCGAACCCGCCGTGCGCATCCTGTACATCAACGCGGCGGTCGTGATGACCGTGAAGATCGTCTGGCTCTACCTCTGGTCGAGGGAGACCAGGCAGGGGCGCGTCCGCATGGCCGCCACCCGCGGGCACAGCGTGTGGCGCATGCTGGCCGGTTACCGCGGCGCGCTCGGCCTGCTGCTGCGCTCGCGCGGTTCGCTCCTCGCGCTGGCCGTGGCCGCGCTGACAGCCGCGGTCACACTCGTCAACGCCACGTTCTGGCAGGTGGTGGCCAGCCAGCACCTGCACGTGCCGGACGCGCTGCTGCCCTTCTTCCCGATGGTCCGCTCGATCCTCTCGGTGGTCTTCTTCTTCACGCTGATCCCGCTCCTGACCACCGCCGTCGACCTCAGGCGCGCCACGTTGTGGGGGTTCGGGGTCCACCTCGCCGGACAGGTCGTGCTGGTGGCGATCCCGGCGTCCGCCGGTGGCGCGACGCCGGCGACGTACGCGTTCCTCGGCCTGTGCCTGCTGCTGGACAGCTTCGGCGCGGGCATGCTGTACATGCTCTCGGAGTCGCTCGTGGCGCTGCACGTGGACCAGGCCGAACGCTCACGCGTGATGGCGCTCCAGCGCACGTGCATCATGCTCGCCGCGGCGCCGTTCGGCTGGATCTCCGGCTGGCTCTCCGGGATCGACCGCACCTATCCGTTCATGCTCACGGCGGCCCTGCTCGTCGTGGGGCTCGTGCTGGTGATGGTGCGCTGGGTACCGACCCACCCGGACGCGGAGACCAGCCTGGCGCCCGACCCCGCCTGAACCACGGCCCGGAGCGCGCCCGCCGCGATGGCGACCAGGACCACCGCGCCGCCCACGACCAGCGCGGCCCGCACGCCCAGGAGCTCCATCATCAGGCCGAGCAGCGGCGGCCCCGCCAGGCCCCAGGCAGTGCTCGCGCTGCGCCACACGCCCAGGACGCGGCCGCGCATCGCGGCGGGCGGGTCGGTCTGCAGCACGGTCGCGCCCGCGGTGTCGGAGAGCGACTCCACGACGGACATCGGCGCCACGACCACGAGGAGTAGGGCGAACGTGGGCGACAGCCCGGCGAAGACCTGGAGCAGCGCCCCGGCCGCCGCGAGCAGCGCCACGATCCCCACGGTCGGCCTGCGCAGCCTGCCCGCGAGGAACGCGCCCACGATGCCGCCGGCGGCCAGGACCGCGGCGACCGTCGCGAAGTCCTGCGTGGTCCCGGCGAGCGCACCCGTGACGAGCACGGCGAGGGTCAGCGAGTAGTTGCGCCCGAAGACGGCACTCACCGCCGTCACCGCCAGGAGGGCGACGAGCCGGGGGCGGCCGAGGAAGTACCTGATGCCGTCCAGCGAACCGGCCCGCCGCCGGATACGGACGGTGGGCCCGAGGGGTTCGACGTTCTCGGTCGGCACGGGCGGGAGCGCCGCCGGGACGAGCTCCGTCGTCTCGAGCGCCGGCACCGCACCCTCCGCCAGGACCTCCACGAGCGGACGCCGGTACAGCCGCAGGAACGGCACGAGGGCGGCGACCGCCAGGAACGAGAGCCCGTTGACCAGGTACGCGGAGGCGGGACCCGTCAGCGCGACGAGGCCGCCGGCGATGCCCACACCGGCCAGCCGACCCACGCTGTGCGTCACCGAGCCCAGCCCGATGGCGGAGGGCACGTCGTCGGACGGCACCAGGTCGTTGCCCAGCAGGGAGGTCGCGGGGCCGTCGACCGCTGCCACCAGGCCGGTCACCGCCGACAGGACGAGCAGGAGCGGCAGGTTGAGCGCGTCGAGGCCGACCAACAGGGCGGTGGCGAGGGCGATCCCGCCCAGCACCGCCTGGCTCACCGCGACCACCACCTTGCGGGGCCACCGGTCGACGATCGCGCCGCCGGCGACACCGAAGAGCAGGCCGGGCGCGGCCTGGACGGCCAGCGAGAGCCCTGTCGCGGCCGGGGAGCCGGTGATCTGCAGGACGAGGAGGTTCTGGACGGTCATCTGCATCCACGTCCCGGCGCTGGAGACGAGGTTGGCGCCGGTCCACCAGCGCATCGCGGGATGGCGCAGTGCGCGCCACGGGGAACTGTCGGGGGCAGGGTTCGGAGATACGGAGGTCACGCGTGGCGCGCGCGGGCGCACGCCAAAGAAGGCAGGGAAAAACACGGGAGCTTTCGGTAGAGGAGACGCCGCACAGCGGGCACCGCTGTTCGCAGCGGCAACAATTCAAACAACCGGTTCCCGGTGCGCTCTACCCCCGGGGCCCCTTCGTGATCAAGGTCGCAGGTGACCGCCGTCTCTGCTGCTCACGTCCCGTGCGGGCGGCCACCGGCCGCCCGCCCTCAGAGGCCCGGCTCGTAGCGCCGGTAGCCGGCGCGGAGCGTGACCGCCCTGCTGGCCGGGTCCGTGTCGTCCTGCGAGGCCGGCACCCGGGCGACGTCCGGCCAGTGCACGAGGAACGTGCCCCGGTGCAGCCACCGCAGCAGCGGGGCGACGGGCCAGGGGCTCCGCACTTCCGACCGCTCGAAACCCAGGAACGACGTGCGGGTGCGCGGCGAGACCACGAGCCCGTGCAGCCGTGCGCCGGCGAGGTAGGTGCTGGGCGACCCGTCCAGCACGAAACGCAGGTCGACGACCCAGCCGACGTGCGCGCCGGCGTCGTCGAGCACCCGGACGTCGAGCAGGTCCGACGCGATCACCGTTGCCTCCTCGTGCCGATCATCCCGAGCTCTCCGGGTCGTGCGTGCCGCCGGGGATCCGGCCGATGACGTGGTCGCGCGTCCAGCGCTCCAGCCAGGTCGCGTCGAGGTCGGCCCCGTGGACACCGAGGCGCAGGGCGGTACCGACGTCCAGCACGTGCCGCCATGGCAGGCGGTACCAGCGCGAGGAAGGCGGGCGACCGCCGAAGATCCGCGTACCGAGCACGGGGCCGGTGAGCAGCGCGGCGATCACGACGGGCACGCTGCCGTCGATCCGCCCGTCCTCGGCGTACTCGCCGTCGGCCACCTCCAGCTCGACGTCGTCGAGGGTGCACACCGGCACCTCGTCGACGTCGAGCACCTGACGGTCCAGCAGGTGCAGCCGCGCGTCCAGGATCCGTCCGGGCTGCCGGGGCTCGAGCTCCCGGGCCAGGTCGCGCGGGCCGGTTCGTCCGCGTCGTGTCATCCGCCCGCCTCCGTCGCGATCATCAGGGGTATCGCGGCCAGGGCGGCCACGACGAGGATGACGAGGTACACCGTGCCCAGCACGTTCATCGCGCGTCCGTTGACGTGCTCGCCCATGTACTCGGGGTCGTTCGCGACGACCAGGATCGGCAGGTACGTCAGGGGCAGGGCCACCGCGGAGAAGACCACCGAGTACTCCGTGACGGCGATCGGGTCGACGTTCGTCATCAGGACGCCGACCGCGACCACCAGCGCCAGGATCATCGCCAGGTGGAAGCGCGGCGCCCGGGCCGGCCGCCGGAACTTGCCCCACGACCAGCCCAGGTACTGCGAGAGCGTGTAGCCGGTGGACAGCGCCGTCTCCAGCGCCGCGCCGAACGTCGCGGCCACCAGCCCGACGATCACTACCGCGACCAGCAGAGTCCCGCCCGCCTCCGCGACCGGCAGGGTGAGCTGGGACATCGAGTCGACCCGAATCCCCTCCGGCAGCAACACGATCGCGGCACACGCCGCTATCGCGATCGACAGCAGCCCGCCGAGCGGGAACCCCACCATCACGTTGAGGCGCGACGTCGCGAGGTCCTGCGGGGTCCAGCGGTCCTCGACACCGCCGGACGAGAAGAAGAAGACCTCGTAGGGCGTCATCGCCGCGCCGAACAGCGCGACGGCGAAGTACCAGTACACGGCGGCGCTCTCCTGCACCGGCACCTGCTGGAGCAGCTGCGCGCCGAGGTCGCCCCAGTCGGGGCCGAGCAGGAACACGGCCACCGCGAACCCGACGAGCGCCAGGCCCAGCAGGCCCGTGACGTTCTCCATGATGTTGAACTTCACGCGCCACAGGACGAGCCACACCGCCAGCGCCGCCACGGGGACCCACAGCCGGTGGTCCACGCTGCTCGCGAGCTGCAGGGCGAGCGCGATGCCACCCACCTCCGCGATGAGGGTCAGCACCGTGACGGCGAGGCTCGCCGCCAGGTTCAGCCCGGCGGTCCGCGGGCCGAGGCGCTCGCGGATGATCTCGAACGTCGCCCGGCCGGAGACCGCCGCGACCTTGCCGGACATGTGCGCGAACACGCAGATGCCGAGCACCCCCACCACGACCACCCACGCCAGGGACAGCCCGAACCGCGAGCCGACGACGGCGTTGGTCACCAGGTCCCCCGCGTCGAGGAACCCGCCGATCGCGGTCAGCACGCCGAGGGCGACGGTCAGCAGGCGGCTCCTCATGGCGCCGTCCGCTCGGCCTGTGCCTTGGTCTCGGCCTGCTCGACCGCCCCGCTCGCGTCGTCGAGCCCGCTCGCGGCGGCGTCGAGGGCGCTCAGGACCTCGTCGGCAGACGACGGCGGCTTTCCCAGCCACGTGCGCGCGGCGATGACCGGTCCGACGGCGGCCGACGCGGCGTCGAGCGCCTCGCCCCGTACCTCGTCGGCGTCCTCGGCCGCGATGACGAGCGTCCCGATGCCGTGCACCGCCCCGGTGGCCGTCTCGACGGCGTCCCCGACCGTGGCGTCGGCGGTCACCGCCTGCAGCCGGCCGGCGGCGCGCGCCCGCACGGCCAGCTCCGCCGTGGCGACCGCCGAGCTCGCGTCGTCGAGGTGGTCGGACACGCTGCCGAGGGCGCCCGCGTCGTCCGCCCTGGTGGCCGCGGGCCCGCAGCCGGCGAGCACACCCGTCAGAGCCAGGACCAGCGCCAGCGCGACACTCGGCCGGGACGGCTGGCGGTGCGGACGGTTGGTCACGCTCGAAATGTTTGCGCGGATCACCGGTTCTCGCACGCCGGGTGAGTCGATCGCCGGCCGGCTGAGGGTCCGAGCGGCGAGCAGCAACGACTCCTGCCTATCGTCGGGAGGACGACGCGGGAAGGAGCACACCATGCACATCGGGTACACCCTCATGACCGAGCAGAGCGGACCGCGGGAGCTGCTGCGGTACGCGGTCGCCGCCGAGGATGCGGGCTTCGACTTCGAGCTCTCCAGCGACCATTTCTCCCCCTGGCTCCCCGAGCAGGGACACGCACCCAACGCGTGGGTGCTCCTCGGGGCGGTGGCCCAGGCGACGAGCCGCGTCGAGCTGATGACGTTCGTGACCTGCCCGACCATGCGGTACCACCCGGCGGTGGTGGCGCAGCAGGCGGCGACGCTCCAGCTCCTGGCCGACGGCCGCTTCACCCTCGGGCTGGGCTCGGGCGAGAACCTCAACGAGCACGTGATCGGCGAGGGCTGGCCCGCCATCGCCGTCCGCCAGGACATGCTCGAGGAGGCGACGCACATCATCCGCGAGCTGCTCACGGGCGAGCTGGTCACCTGGGAGGGCGAGTACTTCCGGGTCGACTCGGCGCGCCTCTGGGACGTGCCGGACGCCGGGGTCCAGATCGGCGTCGCCCTCTCGGGCAGGCACGGCGTCGAGCGGTTCGCGCCGCTCGCGGACCACCTGGTCCAGGCGATGCCCGACGCCGACGTGGTCAAGGGCTGGAACGACAGGCACCCCGGCGGGTCCCGGGTGTTCGGGCAGGTGCCGATCTGCTGGGACCCGGACGAGGACAAGGCGATAGAGCGCGCCCACTCGGAGTTCCGCTGGTTCGGCGGCGGCTGGTCGGTGAACGCGGACCTGCCCACGCCGGCGGGGTTCACCGGGGCCTCGCAGTTCGTGCGGCCGGAGGACGTCGCGTCGTCGATCGCCTGCGGGCCGGACCTGGACAAGCTCGCCGAGAGCGCGCGTCCGTTCCTGGACGCCGGGTTCACCGACCTCGCGATAGTGCAGGTGGGCGACCACAACCAGGACCGGTTCCTCGCCGAGGCGGCGGGGCCGCTGGTGGAGCGGCTGCGGGCGCTCTAGCGGGCTGGTCCTGGCTGCGGGCGCTAGTCCTGGGCGGCCCGCGCGGGCTTGGCGCGGTAGAACCCCGCGGCCTTGCGCAGGGCCGCGCGGGCCCGGCTACGGTCGCCCGAGGCGTCGTACGCGAACGCGAGGTGGTACCAGGCGCGCCAGTCCTCCGGCGCGGCCTCGACGGCTGCCCGCCGCGGCTCGAACGCCTCGTCGGCGGCCGCCCGTTCGATGCGCCCCCCGGGTGACCGGGGCAGGTCGTCCACAGGCAGGTCGCCCTCGGCGAACAACGTGTCCGCCATGGTCTGCACCGTCGCCGCGAGCCGGTACTCGCGCACGATCAGCCCGATGACCAGCAGCGGGATGATCAGCACGGCCAGGCCGATGGCGATCAGCACGGGCTCGCCGGCGCGCACCATCGTGATGCCGCGCCCCGCGATCTGCCAGATGTACAGCGCGAGCAGCGCGGTGACGGCCAGCGTGCCGGGCAGCCCCTTGGGCAGCTTGCGGCCCGGGCTGCGGGTCTCCGGGTCGCTCACGACAGGTCCAGCACGTGCTCGAGGCCGACCGTCAGCCCCGGGCGGGACACCACCGAGCGGATCGCGAGCAGCACGCCCGGCATGAACGAGGACCGGTCGAACGAGTCCTGCCGGATGATCAGCTGCTCCCCCTCGTTGCCGAAGAGGATCTCCTCGTGCGCCACGAGTCCCCGCAGCCGCACGGCGTGCACGCGCACCCCGTCGACGTCGGCCCCGCGTGCCTCCCAGCCCGTCTCCGTCGCGTCGGGCGACGGCCCGAGGCCCGCCTCGGCGCGGGCCGTGGCGATCGCCGCGGCCGTGTGCCGGGCCGTGCCGGACGGGGCGTCCACCTTGTTCGGGTGGTGCAGCTCGATGACCTCGGCGGACTCGAAGTAGCGGGCCGCCTTGGCGGCGAACGTCATCGCCAGCACCGCCGACAGCCCGAAGTTCGGGGCGATGAGCACACCGAGCGAACCCGTGCCGCCCGTCCCCCGGGGGGACAGCTCGGCGAGGTGCGCCGCGACGCGGGCGCGCGAGTCGTCGTCCCAGCCGGTGGTGCCGACCACCGCGTGCACACCGGCGTCGAGCACCGCGTGCACGTTGGCCTCGGTCACGGCCGGGACGGTGAAGTCGACGGCGACGTCGGCCCCGCCGAGCGTCTCGCTGGTGATCGTGTCGCTGTTGTCCAGCCGGGCGACCAGCTCGAGGCCGTCCGCTGCCTCGACAGCCGCGCACGTCTGGGTCCCCATACGCCCGGCCGCGCCGAGCACGGCCACCTTGATGTCACTCACGATCTACCACTCCTACTTCGTCGTTGAGTGCTGGATATTCGCCCCTCCAGCGGCTCTGGGAGGGCGAATATCCAGCACTCAACGGAGTTCAGTTGTCGAACGGGCCAACGCGGACTATCGAGCGCGGGCGGGCGGCCAGGTCTTGCGCCAGGTCCTGGACCTCTGTCGCCGTGACCGCCTGGATGCGCTCGAGCGACTCCTCCAGCGACAGCAGGTCGCCGTACACGAGCTCGGCCTTGCCGAGACGGCTCATGCGCGACCCGGAGTCCTCCAGCCCGAGCACGGTACCGCCGGACAGCTGCCCGATCGACCGCTTCAGCTCGGACTCGGTGATCCCGTCGTTCGCGAGCTTCTCCAGCTCCTCGACGAGCAGCTCCGTGACCTGGTCCGCCTTGGCGGCGGCGCAGCCCGCGTACAGGCCGAACGTGCCGAGGCCGCCGTGCGCGGAGGCGAACGAGTACGTCGAGTACGCCAGGCCCCGCTTCTCGCGGATCTCCTGGAACAGCCTGGACGACATGCCGCCGCCCAGCACGGCGTTCAGCACGGACAGCGCGAAGCGCCGGTCGTCCGTCGCCGCGATGCCGGTGGACCCCACGATGATGTTGGCCTGCTCGACCTGACGCTTCACGGTCAGCTCGGCGCCCGCCTCCGGCACGCCCGTGCGGTCCTCGGTCGTGACCCGGCGGTCGCGCGGCGCGACGGCGGCGTCGAGGTCCCACCCGCCGTCGGTCAGCGCCTGGGTGACCTGCTGCACGAGCTTGTCGTGGTCGATGCCGCCCGCGGCCGTGACCACGAGGGTCTCCGGCCGGTAGTTCCAGCGGTAGTGGTCCCAGACGGCGGCGCGCGGGACGGCGTTGATCGTCTCGGGTGTGCCGCCGATTGGGCGGCCCAGCGCGTGGTCGCCCAGGACGACGGCGGAGAACTGCTCGTGCACGACGTCGGTGGGGTCGTCGTCGTTCATCGCGAGCTCTTCGAGGATGACGCCGCGCTCGGTCTCGAGCTCGTCGGCATCTAGGCGCGCGGACGTGACCATGTCGGAGATGACGTCGACCGCCATCGGCAGGTCGGAGTCGAGTACCCGCGCGTAGTAGCAGGTGTGCTCCTTGCCGGTGGCCGCGTTCGCCTCACCGCCGACGGCGTCGAACGCCTCGGCGATGTCCATCGCGGACCGCCGTGCGGTCCCCTTGAAGAGCAGGTGCTCCAGGAAGTGCGTCGAGCCGAAGTGGCCGTCGGTCTCGTCGCGCGAGCCGACGCCGATCCACGCACCCACCGTCGCCGAGCGCTGGCCCGGCATGTGTTCGGTGAGCACACGGACACCGCCGGGCAGGACGGAGCGACGAATCGTCGCCCCGTCCTGCCCGGCGGTCAGCTCGGCACCGGGCTCGCCCGTCGGGACGAGCGGCAGGTGCCACGCCATGTCAGGCGTCCGCGGATGCGGTGGCCTCGGTGGCCGGCTCGACTGCGTCGGCCGGAGCCGACTCGTCCTCGTCGGTCACGGCGACCAGCGACAGCTTGCCACGCGGGTCGATCTCACCGATCTCGACCTGGACCTTCTGGCCGATGGACAGCACGTCGTCGACGTTCTCGACGCGCTTGCCACCCACGAGCTTGCGGATCTGGCTGATGTGCAGCAGACCGTCCTTGCCCGGGGAGAGCGAGATGAAGGCGCCGAACGACGTCGTCTTGACGACGGTTCCGACGAACCGCTCGCCCACCTCGGGGACGTGCGGGTTGGCGATCGCGTTGATCGCCGCGCGGGCGGCCTCGGCCGAAGGGCCGTCGACAGCACCGATGTACACGGTGCCGTCGTCCTCGATGGAGATGTCCGCGCCCGTCTCCTCCTGGATCTGGTTGATCATCTTGCCCTTCGGCCCGATGACCTCGCCGATCTTGTCGACCGGAACCTTCACGGAGATGACGCGCGGGGCGTTCGGGGACATCTCGTCGGGCGTGTCGATCGCCTCGTCGAGCACCTCGAGGATGGTCAGGCGCGCGTCGCGGGCCTGACCGAGCGCAGCGCTCAGCACGGAGGCGGGGATGCCGTCGAGCTTCGTGTCGAGCTGGATGGCCGTGACGAACTCCTTGGTACCGGCGACCTTGAAGTCCATGTCACCGAACGCGTCCTCGGCGCCCAGGATGTCCGTCATCGCGGCGTAGCGGGTCTCGCCGTCCACGGTGTCGGACACGAGGCCCATCGCGATACCGGCGACCGCTGCACGCAGCGGCACACCGGCGTTGAGCAGCGACAGCGTGCTCGCGCACACGGAGCCCATGGAGGTCGAGCCGTTGGAGCCGAGAGCCTCGGACACCTGGCGGATCGCGTACGGGAACTCCTCGCGGCTCGGCAGGACCGGCACCAGGGCACGCTCGGCGAGCGCACCGTGGCCGATCTCGCGGCGCTTCGGGCTGCCCACGCGGCCCGTCTCACCGGTCGAGTACGGCGGGAAGTTGTAGTTGTGCATGTAGCGCTTGCGCGTCTCCGGACCGAGCGAGTCGATCTGCTGCTCCATGCGGAGCATGTTCAGCGTGGTGACACCCAGGATCTGGGTCTCGCCGCGCTCGAAGATCGCCGAGCCGTGCACGCGGGGCAGCACCTCGACCTCGGCCGAGAGGGTGCGGATGTCCGCGAGGCCACGGCCGTCGATGCGGACGCCCTCCGTCAGCACGCGCTGGCGCACGAGCTTCTTCTGCAGCGAGCGGAAGGCAGCCGACAGCTCCTTCTCGCGACCCTCGAACTGCCCGGCCAGCTGCTCCTGCAGCCCGGCCTTGATCTCGTCGAGCTTGTTCTCGCGGTCCTGCTTGTCCGCGATGGTCAGCGCCTCGCGCGTCGGCGCGGAGACGGCGGCCTCGACGGCCGCGAAGGCGTCGTCCTGGTAGTCCGGGAAGAGCTTGAACTCCTGCGTCTCCTTGGCGGACTGCGCGGCGAGCTGGACCTGCGCGTCGCACAGGGCCTTGATGAACGGCTTGGCCGCCTCGATGCCCTCGGCGACGACGGTCTCGTTCGGAGCCGCGACACCCTCGTTCTTGATGAGGTTCCACGCGTTGTCGGTGGCCTCGGCCTCGATCATGGCGATCGCGACGTCGTCACCCACGACACGGCCGGCGACGACCATGTCGAAGACGGCGCGCTCCTTGTCGGAGTACTTGGGGAACGCGACCCACTGGCCGTCGACCAGCGCGATGCGCACCGCGCCGACCGGGCCGTCGAACGGCAGGCCGGAGATCTGGGTCGACGCCGACGCGGCGTTGATCGCCAGGGTGTCGTACGCGTCGTCCGGGTGCAGCGCCATGACCGTGAGGACGATCTGGACCTCGTTGCGCAGACCCTTGACGAACAGGGGGCGCAGCGGGCGGTCGGTCAGGCGGCAGGTCAGGATCGCGTCGGTCGACGGGCGACCCTCGCGACGGAAGAACGAGCCGGGGATGCGCCCTGCGGCGTACATCCGCTCCTCGACGTCCACCGTCAGCGGGAAGAAGTCGAACTGGTCCTTGGGGTGCTTGCCGGCCGTCGTGGTCGACAGCAGCATGGTCTCGCCGTCGAGGTAGGCGGCGACAGCACCGCCGGCCTGCTTGGCGAGGCGCCCGGTCTCGAACCGGACAGTACGGGTGCCGAAGCGACCGTTGTCGATGACGGCCTCGGCGAACTGGATCTCGGGACCCTCCACGGGTGCCCTCCTTCTGTTGGGGTGTTCTCTTGGAACGCCCCCGTGCCCGACGGTCATCGATCGAGGCCTACCGAACCGCCGCTCGCCACGGGCGAGGTGTTCGGGAAGCCACTACCGAGGACCGGACGAGGTCACGGGCGGCGCGTTGTTGTCGTACGACAGCATCTCACCAGACCAGCCCGGCCCCCGCAGCGGGGGCCGGGCTGGTAGGCGTCATATCAGCGGCGCAGGCCGAGCTTGTCGACCAGGGCGCGGTAGCGCTCGATGTCGATCCCCTTGAGGTAACCCTGGAGACGACGGCGCTGGCCCACGAGGAGCAGCAGACCACGACGGCTGTGGTGGTCGTGCTTGTGCTCCTTGAGGTGCTCGGTGAGGTCCTTGATGCGCTGCGTGAGGAGCGCGATCTGCACCTCCGGCGAGCCCGAGTCGCCCGGCTTGGTTCCGAACTCGGAAATGATCTGCTGCTTCGTGGCAGTGTCGAGCGGCATGGCTCTCCTTCAGTGTCGTTGCGCGGTGCTCCGGGACTAGTTCACCGGGGCGCTCTCGATCCGCGGCCGTTCAGACGGCGGTACCACATTACCAGTGCCACGCCTCTCTGCCCGACGGCGGCCGCGGTGCCGCGTATGACGCTCGTCTCTGGTCCGGCCTGGTCAGAGACCCGGCGGTGTGGTCGGTAGTTTGTCAGGTGATCGGCAACCCGAGTTGCCGATCACCTGACGAATTACCGACCACGCCGGCTCACGCGCCGTCGTGGCCCGCGTACGTGCCGTTGACCTTGCGGAAGACCGGGCGGCCCGCCTCGTCCTGGCGGATCGGGAGCACGCCCGCGAACGCCAGCAGGTCCGGGAGCGTCGTGATGAGGCGCCGGTCGTCGAACCGGACGCCGTTCGCCGGCGTCCAGTCGCGGCCGGGACGGCGCATGAACGACTCGTCGTCCAGCCGCAGCAGGTAGAGGAACGTCTCCACGAGGACCCGGCTGCCGACCTCACCCAGGAAGTTGCCGTTGCCCTGGATCTCGGCCTCCTTGAGGACGTAGTACCAGAGCGGCGTGCCGTCCAGGTCGTCGAGCGCGGCCACCAGCTCGGGCGACGCGTTCTGCCGGAGCTGCTGCGGCGTGAGCGGCCGGGCCCCAAGCGCCTCGGCCACCGCCTCGCCCGTCGGGATCGCCAGCATGTACCCGCGCAGCAGGTTGCGCTGCGCGAGGTGCTTCAGCAGCGCCCGCACCGGGCCGGCGGCGGCGTTGCCCTCGTTCAGCAGGTCACCCAGGCCGTCGGCCAGGAACGGGTCGATCTTGCGGGCCTTGCGGAAGGCGGCCGCGTCACCCTTGTCGGTGAACCGCGCCCACTCGATGGGCCAGTTCGACGGGAGCGCGGGCAGCGGGTTCGCGGGGCTCGGCGACAGCCCGCCGTTGCCCGTGAACTGGAAGAGCTGGTCCAGCGTCGCGGGCCCGCCGGGCCCGTTGCGCGTGAAGTTGACGTTGTAGTCGTAGGTGCCGCGCACCATCGAGTGCCCGAACCGGAACGCCGCCACCGCGAACTCCAGCGGCATCGCCACGCGGCGCGCGGGCCGGAACAGCTTCGGCCCCGTCGCGAGCACCGCGTCGAGCACGCCGGGCTTGGTGAGCGTGCGCAGGTAGTCGTGCACGACCAGCCACTGGTAGTGGAACCGGACGAGCTGCTGCGCGCGGTCGAACAGCTCGCGCTGCGTGGTCGCCGACCACGGCTCGTGCCGCGCCACCCAGTCGACGGTGGCGTTGTGGAACCGGATCATCGCGACGTGGAACTGCGCGACGACCAGGTTCTCGTCGTTGCGGCTGTCCGGGATCAGCGGCATGCGCTCGCTGCCCGGCGCGGTGCTGCGCGGCAGGTCGCGCTGCGGGTCGTCGCCGGGCGCCACGAGCGAGAACGGCCCGAGCGGCTCGGTGTCGACCCGACCGAGGCGCAGCTTGGCCGAGTCCGGCACGTACGCCGCCTCGCTGCGCGTGGTGCCGCGGTCCTTCTCGTCCGCGAAGCGCGGGCCGGAGCCGTACAGGCTGTCGAGGTCGAGCAGCGGGACACGCCCGTTGTGGAGGCTGCGCACGACGGTCTTCGGCCGGAACACGCGGAACGGGTCGCTGACGACGTCGCCGAGCGCCTTGTCGCCGCCCGGGCCGGAGCCGTCGTCGGGCCCGTTCGTGTTCAGGGTGATGTCGTGGTCGATGAACTGGCCCCAGTACGTGTAGACGGCGGGGACCGTCGCGTCGAGCGGCCCGGGCGCGGCGGCGGGCTCGATCATGGCGGCCCCGAGCCGCATGAGCGCGTCCCGGGTCTCGTCCAGACGGCCACCACCCACGGGCAGGTGCGCCTCCGGGTAGCTCCCGGCCAGGCCGCTCAGCAGGTAGTCGAACGACGTCGTCGCGTCGAAGCGGTCCTCACGCAGGTCGCGCCGCACGGCCGCCTCCGTGCGCGGCATGAGGGTCGCCGTGCTCTCGTGCGGCTCGGCCGCGTCGTCCGGGTCGGCGGGAACGAACACGCCACCGTGCCCGATCCGCCGCACCGTGCGGCCGGCCGGCGTCTGCGCGAGGTCGACCTCCTCGTGGGGTGCGTGGTTCGGCTCGCCCTGGGGCAGCGCCTCGGTGGTCTGGACCATGGTCTCTCCTTCTCTGGGGGTGAAGGCCTTCACCAACTCAGAGAGCACCGCACCCCGGCCCGTGACCGATTCGGCCAGACCCGAATCAGTCGGTCCGCTTGACGTGCGCCGCCCACAGCACCGCGCCGGCCGCGAACAGCACCTGCACGGCGACCAACGACGGCGCCACGACCCCGGAGACGGCAACCCACGCGAGCGGGAGCGTGCCCAGCACCGCCAGGTCCAGTCCCTTGAACTGGTGCAGCACCAGCCCGGTCGGCACGCCGCCCGCGGGCGTCGCGATCATCGGCACGTCCCACGGCACGGGCCCGCGGTAGGCGGTCCGCACGGCGGCGGCCCCGAGCACCACCGCGGCGGGCACCGCCATCACCAGCCACTGCCCGCCCCCGACCGTCGCGGCGACGGCCAGGAGCACCACTGCCGCCGTCAGCACCGGCCAGACGGCGCGTACCGCGCGCGTGGCGCGGGCACCCAGCGGTACCAGCGAGTCCAGCCGGGGGTTCTCCCCCGCCGCCCGCGGCCCGACGGCGCCCGCGAGCGCCCCCGCGTACCCGACGCACGCGAGGACCGCCCAGAGCCCTATCCCGTCCGTCAGCACGGGCACCTGGACGGCGACGGCCCCGGTGGCGGCGAGCGCGACCAGCCCGGCCAGGGCTGCGGGCGAGCGGACCAGGAGGGTGGCGTCGGCGGCGAGGAGCGCGCCGGCCGGACCGCGGGCCGTGCCGGGCAGCCAGGGCAGCACGCGCGACGCCGTCGGGCCGCCGCTGAGGAGGGCACGGCTCATGCCGCCGCTGTCGAGCGAGAGCAGGGCCGCCGAGGCCTGCATCGCCGCCGACGCGCGGGCGCGCAGCTCGCCGGCGCGGAGCCGGTCGAGGCGGGTGGCCCAGACGGCGAGCGCCGCTCCGCCCACGACGACCGCTGCCGCGAGCACGGGCAACGGGACGGACCAGGCCGCCCACTCGGGCGCCCAGAGCGCCAGGCCGAGCCCGGCGACCGGTACTGCGGCGAGCAGCGGGACGAGCACCCGCCCAGCACGGTCGCCCGACGCCGCCCCGGTCACCTGGAGCGCGCCCGTGCCGGCCACCACGACGAGGCCGAGCGCGCCGCCGAACGCGGCGTCGGCGAGGATCCCGGTGGGGCTCACGCCCACGACGGCCGCCGGTACGCCGCCCGCGACCAGCCCGGCGCCGATCCCGGCGAGCACCGTGCGGACCACCGACGGCGAGGCCAGGCCCGCGCGGTCGGCAGGGGTCGGCACCCACCAGCGCACCCCGGCGGCGGGCAGGCCCGCGGGGCCCACGCGCAGCGCGACCACGGCACCCGCCACGACCGCCAGTGCGAGCACCATCGCCTGGATCAGCCCCGGTCCGAGCCCGAACCGGGTCGCGTCGGAACCGAGCAGCTCCCGCACGGGCGCCCCGAACCCCCACGCGTACAGCGTGACTATCGCGAGGGAGATCACCACCTCGGCGACGTCCATCGCCACCCGGCCCGCCTCGGCGGGCAGGTTGTGCGCCCGCACACGCGCGGTCAGACGGCGCAGCTCGGCGCCGGTGAGCTGTTCCTCCTCGTCCCCGGCCAGCCGGGGCAGCGGGGACGGGACGACGGCGTCCGGCTCGCGGGTCACCGGAAGCCCGCCAGCACGCCCGGCGCGTCGGCGGACGGCAGCAGCACGGCGCCGTCGTCGGACAGGTAGAGGGCGCTCGCGCTGGTCGCGGCGAGCAGGCGGTCGTCGTGCGTGGCGAACAGGACCGCCGTGCCGGCGTCGGCCTCGGCGCGCAGCAGGTCGCCGAGCCGGGCGCGCATGGCGGTGTCGAGGCGCTGCTCCGGCTCGTCCAGCACGAGGAGGTCGCGCGGCCGGACCAGGGCGCTCGCCAGCAGGAAGCGGCGGCGCTGCCCGGACGAGAGCGTGTGCGGCATCGCGCCGCCGTGCCCGCTGATGCCCACGTGGTCGAGCACCTGGTCGGTGACCGCACCGGCGTCCGGCACGCCGTGGCCGCGCGCGGTGAGCACCAGGTGCTCGCGGACGGTCACGCCGGGGAAGAACGCGTCATCGTCCAGCACGCCCGCGACCCGGGTGCGGAACCCTCGCTCGCGCTCGTCGACCACCCGCCCGAACGCGCTGACCGTGCCCGAGAGCGGCTCCTGGAGACCGAGCACCGTGCGCAGCAGCGTGGACTTGCCGGTTCCGTTGGTGCCGATCACGGCGACGACGTCGCCGGGGGCCAGCGTGAGCGAGACCGGCGGGCAGACGGCGTTGCCGCCGTACCCGACGACCAGGTCGGACAGTTCGAGGAGCGTCATGCCCACCTCAACGCGCGAACGTCCGCAAGATCTCCCGGACTACGCGCGCAGGATCTTGCGGGCGCGCGCCACGTCGTCGTTCATCTGGGTGATGAGCGGCTCCATGCCGTCGAAGCGCAGCGTGGGCCGCAGGTGGGCCACGAACTCGAGCACCACCGTCTGGTCGTACAGGTCGAGGTCGGTGCGGTCGAGCACGTAGGCCTCCACCCGGCGCTCCACGCCGTCGAAGGTGGGGTTGGTGCCGACGGAGATCGCGGCCGGGAGAATCGCCTCCTGCCCCATTCCCGTACCGGACACGGCGGCCCGGTCGCCCTCCGGTCCGGCGAGGCTCGCGCAGGTCGCGGCCGTACCGCGGCGCAGCCACCCGGCGTAGACGCCGTCGGCGGGGACCAGCCCGGTGATGTCACCGAGGTTGGCGGTCGGGAAGCCCATCTCGCGGCCGCGCGCGTCGCCGTGCACCACCGTGCCGCGCACGAGGTGCGGGCGGCCGAGCACGTCGGCGGCCTGGTCGACGTCGCCCTCCGCGAGCAGCGCGCGCACCGCCGTCGACGACCAGCGCTGGTGCCCGTCGCCCTCGGGCGGCAGGAAGTCGCCGACGTCGTCGATGGCGACCACCTCGAAGCCGTGCTGCCCGCCGAGCTCGACCATCGTCGCGAGCGTGCCGGCGTTCTGCTTGCCGAAGCGCACGTCGTGGCCCACCACTATCGTGCGCGCGCCCAGCCCCTCCACGAGGTAGCGCGAGACGAACTCCTCGGGGGTCTGCGCCGCGAAGTCCAGCGTGTAGTTCACCAGGAGTGTCGCGTCGAGGCCGGTGCGCTCCATGAGCGCGAGCCGGTCCTCGAGCCCGGTGATCAGCTCCGGAGCCGACTCGGGCCGGTGCACGGCCGAGGGGTGCGGCTCGAACGTCACCGCGACGGCGCTGGCCCCGTCGCTCCGGGCGAGCCGGAGGATGCGGTCGAGCACCGCCTGGTGGCCGCGGTGGACGCCGTCGAAGTTGCCGATCGTCACCACAGATGGCCCGAATCCCGGGGGAACCTGTTCCAGGTCCGTCCACAGCTGCACGCGGGTTGCTCCTCATGAATCGGGTGGCGCGGGTGCGGCCGTCGCACACGCGACTGCCCGCACCGATCCCTGAAAGCCTAGCCGGAGCCGGGAGTGCCCGTGCTCAGTGGGCCGCGAGCACCAGCACGGGCTTGGCGAGGTTCTCGCCCCGCCGACGGGTGTCCTCCAGCAGTGCCACGAGCTCGCCCGACGGCGACAGCGCCGCCACGACCTCGCTGCGGTCCGACGGCGCGACCCACTGCCCGTAGCCGAGCGCCCGGACCTCGTCCTCGTCCAGCTCGCGCACCGGGAACGTGGCCCGGGCCGCCTCGGCCATCGGCAGGGTGGCCAGCGTGCCGTCGGCGTCCGCCTGCGTCTCCAGCTGTTCCAGCGTGCGGGCGCCGGCCAGGTCGTAGCCGCCCACGCGGGTGCGGCGGAGCGCCGTCAGGTGCCCGCCGGTGCCGAGGGCCACACCCAGGTCGCGCGCCAGGGCGCGCACGTAGGTCCCGGAGGAGACAGTGACGCGGACGTCGATGTCGACGGCTGGTACGTCGCGGGTCGGGGTCTCGACAGGCGGTTCCTGAGCTTGTCGAAGGGCGACCGACGGTGACGCACCGGGCACGTCCGGGTCGCCGTCCGGCACCGTCGCCGTGACCGGGCGGACCTCCAGGACCTCGAAGCGCGACACGGTGACCGGTCGTGCCCGCAGCTCGACCGACTCCCCTGCCCGGACCAGCGCGTACGCGCGCTTGCCGTCCACCTTGATCGCCGACACCGACGTCGGCACCTGCTGGATGTCGCCCGTGAGATCGGCGACGGCCGCGTCCAGCGCGGCCCGGTCCACCCGCTCGACGGCGCCGGGCTCGGCCACGGAGAGCACCTCGCCCTCGGCGTCGTCCGTGGTGGTCGCGACGCCCAGCCGGATCGTCGCGTCGTAGTCCTTGTCCGCACCCACCACGTAGGTGAGCAGGCGGGTCGCCTTGCCGATGCCCAGCACGAGCACGCCGGTCGCCATGGGGTCGAGCGTGCCGGCGTGGCCGACCTTGCGCGTCCCGGCGAGGCGCCGCATGCGCCCGACGACGTCGTGGCTGGTCCAGCCCTGCGGCTTGTCGACGACGACGAAGCCGTCGGCAGCCGTCGGACGGCGCGCCGGAGCCTGCTGGGTGGGGGAAGTCATGGGTACCAGTATCTCGTGGCTCAGGGGTGACGCGCGGCGCCGGGAGACGACGAAGCCACCCGCGCCGGCCGGAACGCACTGGTTCCGGCCGGACGTCAGGTGGCGTCGGCGCAGCCCGTCAGGGTCGCGACGGAGGTCACTCGGACTCTTCGTCGGCCTCGCGCGGCTTCTTGTAGGGGTCCTCGTCGCCCGCGTACCGGGCACCCGCACGCAGCGCCTCGAGCTCGGCGTCGCGCTTGCGAGCCTCGATCAGGGCGGCGTCGAGGTTGGCGGCGGTGTCCGGGACGGAGTCCAGGTGGAACTCGAGCGTGGGCGTCAGGCGGATGCCCGTCTGCTTGCCCACCTCGGAGCGGATCAGACCGGTGGCGCTCTTCAGCGCCGCGGCCGTACCCTCCCGTTCCTCGTCCGAGCCGTAGACCGTGTAGAACACCGAGGCGTTCTGCAGGTCACCGGTCACCCGGACGTCCGTGACCGTCATGAAACCGAGCCGCGGATCCTTGATCCGCGTATCGATCATCTGCGCGACGATCACCTTGATGCGGTCGGCGAGCTTACGAGATCTCGGGGAGTCGACCATCCATTTTCCTTTCCGGGGTCGCCGAGCCGGAGCCCGGTGCACTTGTCAGAAGCTCCCGGACGTGTCAGACGTACAGGTCACCTGAGTGATCTGTACGTCTGACACGTGGGTCCGGGTCTGACACGTGCACCGGGCTCCGGTTCAGCGGGGAACGTCAGACGCGCGGCTTCTCGCGCATCTCGAAGGTCTCGATGGTGTCGCCCTCGTTGACGTCGTTGAACGACCCGAGACCGATACCGCACTCGAAGCCCTCGCGGACCTCGGTGACGTCGTCCTTCTCGCGACGCAGCGACTCGATGGTGAGGTTGTCGCCAACGACCGTGCCGTTGCGGAGCACACGCGCCTTCGAGTTGCGGCGGATGCTGCCCGAACGAACCATCGAACCGGCGATGTTGCCGAACTTCGAGGAACGGAAGACCTGGCGGATCTCCGCGGTCCCGAGCTGGACCTCCTCGTACTCCGGCTTGAGCATGCCCTTGAGGGCCGCCTCGACGTCCTCGATCGCCTGGTAGATGACCGAGTAGAACTTGACGTCGACGCCTTCGCGCTCCGCCAGCTCCTCGACGCGCTCGCCGTACTTCACGTTGAAGCCGATGATCACGGCGCTGTCGACGGTCGCCAGGTTGACGTCGTTCTGCGTGATCGCACCCACACCACGGTGGATGACACGCAGCTCGACCTCTTCGCCCACATCGATCTTGAGCAGCGCGTCCTCGAGTGCCTCGACGGCACCGGACACGTCACCCTTGAGGATGAGGTTGAGGCTCTCGACCTTGCCCTTCTTGAGCTCGACGTCGAAGTCCTCGAGGCTGATCCGCTTGCGGCGCTTGGCCAGCGTCGCTGCACGCTCCGCCGCCTGACGCTTCTCGGCGATCTGGCGAGCGGTCCGGTCGTCGGGCGCCACGAGGAACGTGTCGCCGGCGCCCGGGACGCTGGTCAGACCCAGCACCTGGACCGGGCGGGCCGGGGTGGCAGCCTCGACCGCGTTGCCGTGCTCGTCGAACATCGCACGGACGCGGCCGTAGGCCGTGCCCGCGACGATCGCGTCACCGACGTGCAGCGTGCCGGCCTGGACCAGCACCGTCGCCACGGGACCGCGACCCTTGTCGAGGTTCGCCTCGATGGCCACACCGCGTGCGTCCTTGGTCGGGTTCGCCCGCAGGTCGAGCGACGCGTCCGCGGTGAGCAGGACGGCGTCGATCAGGCTGTCGATACCGATGCCCGGCTTCGCCGCGACGTCGACGAACATCGTGTCGCCGCCGTACTCCTCGGCCACCAGGTTGTACTCGGTGAGCTGCTGACGGACCTTCGAGGGGTTCGCACCCTCGACGTCGATCTTGTTCACCGCGACCACGATCGGCACGCCTGCTGCCTGCGCGTGGTTCAGGGCCTCGACCGTCTGCGGCATCACGCCGTCGTCGGCCGCGACCACGAGGATCGCGATGTCGGTGACCTGCGCACCACGTGCACGCATGGCGGTGAACGCCTCGTGACCCGGGGTGTCGATGAACGTGATGGCACGCTCGGTGCCGTCGTGCTCGTGCGTGATCTGGTACGCACCGATGTGCTGCGTGATCCCGCCGTGCTCGCCCGCCACGACGTCCGCGTTACGGATCGCGTCGAGGAGCTTGGTCTTACCGTGGTCGACGTGACCCATGACGGTCACGACCGGCGGACGGATCTCCAGGTCCTCGTCGGACTCGTCGTCCTCCTCGGCCTGCAGGTCGATGTCGAAGGCCCCGAGCAGCTCGCGGTCCTCCTCCTCGGCCGAGACCATCTCGATCTGGTAGCCGAGCTCCGTGGCCAGCGTGCCGAACGTGTCCTCGTCGAGCGACTGCGTGGCCGTGGCCATCTCGCCCAGGTGGAACAGCACGGTCACGAGCGCCGCGGGGTTCGCGTCGATCTTGTCGGCGAAGTCGTTCAGCGAGGCGCCGTGGCGCAGCCGGACGACGGTGGTGCCGTTGCCACGAGGGACCTGCACGCCACCGAGCGACGGGGCCTGCATCGCCTCGAACTCCTGGCGCTTCGCCCGACGCGACTTACGTCCGCGGACCGGCTTGCCACCGGCGCGCCCGAAGGCACCCTGGGTCGCACCGCGACCACCGGCACCACGACGCGGGCCGCCGAAGCCGCCACCGCCGCCGCCACCGGGACGACCCGGAGCACCTGCACCCGCGGCGCCGCCACCGGCACCAGGACGGCCTGCACCGCCACCGGGACGGCCACGACCGCCACCCGGAGCCGGGCGGTCGCCCGGACGCGGCATGTTGGTCTTGCCCGGCATCATGCCGGGGTTCGGGCGCGGACCGCCGCCACCGGTACCACCGGGACGGGGTGCCGAAGGACGGGGACCACCCGGACGGGGACCGCCGGAGCGCTCGCCGCTGGGGGCCTCGGTGCGCTCGGGGCGCTGCCCCGGACGCGGCATGCCCTGGCTGGGTGCGAACGGGTTGTTGCCCGGACGCGGGTTGCCGCCGGGTGCGGGACGCTCGTTGCCACCGGGACGGTCGCTGCCGGGGCCTGCCGCACCCGGGCGGCCACGGCCGCCACCGGGACGGGGCATGCCCTGGCTGGTCGCGAACGGGTTGTTGCCCGGGCGCGGGTTGCCGCCGCCAGGACGGTCGCCACCGGGACGGCCACCACGGTTGCCGTCCCGTGCCGGACGCGCGCCGGAGGGCGCAGCGGCGGCAGGCTTCGGCGCACCGGGCTTGGGGGCCGCGGCGGGCTTGGGCGCACCAGGCTTGGGGCCTGCTGCCGGCGTGGCGGACGCCGCGGACGCCGCCTGGCTCTCAGCTGCCGGAGCCGGGGCCGGGGCGGGTGCCGCCGGCGCGGGGCTGCTCGGAGCCGGAGCGGGGCTGGGGGCCGGCGCGGGCGCGGCCTCTGCCTTGCTCGGTGCGGGCGCCGGAGCCGGGGTCGGCTCGGCGGGCTTCTGGGCCGCAGGCTTCGCGGCCGGCTTGGGTGCGCTCGGCACGGGCTTCGCCGCGTCCTTGTCGGACGGGCCCGCTGCGCCACCGGCGGGGAACTTGTCGCGCATGCGCCGCACGACGGGCGGCTCGAGCGTCGAGGACGCCGAGCGAACGTATTCGCCTGCCGACTTCAGCTCGCCAAGCAGGGTCTTGCTTTCCACTCCGAGCTCTTTTGCGAGCTCGTAGACGCGGACTTTAGCCACAACTCTCCTGTCTCGGTCCATCCCAAGACAGGGAGGACCACCGTTAGTACTGAGTACTCATCGCTGGGGGCTCATCGGGTGCCCATCGGCGTCTGACCCGCTTCCTTGTCGACGAATCGCATAATTCGGCCCGACGCACGGTTGCGTCCGGTCGGAACAGTCCTGCGGTTGATGCACTCACTGGCCGAGGTGTGCTCGTACCTCACCGAGGTCGAGGGGCCCGTCGACGCGCAGTGCGCGCGGTACGGCCCTGCGACGCTCAGCGAGCTCCAGGCACCGCGGTTCCGGGTGAACCCAGGCACCGCGACCCGGCAGGCAGGCACGGACGTCGATGACGATGCGCCGTGAGGCTTCCACGGCGTCATCATGCATCGGGGTGTCCAGCACCAGACGCAGGAGTGCAGACCGCTGGTCGCGCTCCCGGCATCCGACACACGTGCGCACCGGACCCTTGAGGGCTGGAACGGGGTATGTCGAAGGACGGGCACGTGGCCCAGACTCAGACAGTCTACCGCGCCGACCCACCGGGCGTTACCGGCCGCTCTGTGTGTCGGAAGCCGCGCCACCTGCGTCGGCGTCGACGGCCTCGTCGGAGCGGATGTCGATGCGCCAGCCCGTCAGCTTCGCGGCGAGACGGGCGTTCTGCCCCTCTTTACCGATTGCGAGGGACAGCTGGTAGTCGGGGACGACGGCGCGTGCGGCGCGGGCATCGGCGTCCACCACTGTGACGGACGACACACGTGCGGGCGACAGCGCGCTCTTCACGAAGAGCGCCGGGTCGTCGCTGTGGTCGACGATGTCGATCTTCTCACCGTGCAGCTCGGCCATCACCGCTCGGACGCGCGCGCCCATCGGGCCGATGCAGGCGCCCTTGGCGTTGAGCCCGGCCACCCGGGTGCGGACCGCCATCTTGGTGCGGTGCCCCGCCTCGCGGGCGATGGCGGTGATCTCCACCGAGCCGTCCGCGATCTCCGGGACCTCGAGCTCGAAGAGCTTCCGCACGAGATTCGGGTGCGTACGGCTCAACGTGATCTGCGGGCCCTTCATTCCGCGGCTCACCTCGACCACGTAGGCGCGCAGCCGCTCGCCGTGCACGTACTCCTCGGTGGGTACCTGCTCGTGCGGCGGGAGGATCGCCTCGGTGCCGCCCACGTCCACCAGCACCATGCGCGGGTCACGGCCCTGCTGGATGACGCCGGCCAGGACCTCGCCCTCCTTGCCGCGGAAGGTGCCCAGCACCTGGTCGTCCTCGGCGTCCCGCAGCCGCTGCACGATCACCTGGCGGGCCGTGGCGGTGGCGATCCGGCCGAAGTCCTGCGGCGTGTCGTCGAACTCGGGCCCGTACTCGACGACGGGGCGGGCCTCGGAGTCCTCCGGGTCCTCGGGCGCGGGCAGCTCCTCGCGCGCCCACACGGTCACGTGGCCCGACGCGCGGTCCACCTCGACGCGGGCACGGTTGTACGCGTCAGGAGTCCGGTGGTAGGCCGAGAGGAGCGCCTGCTCGATGGCCGCCACGAGGATGTCCAGGCTGAGGTCCCTCTCGCGCTCCAGCATCCGCAGGGTCGTCATGTCGATGTCCATGTCAGCCTTCCTCGTTGCGGCCGGGGTGACCCTCGGTCGCGTTGTCAGAACCAGCACCGTCCGAGTCGTCGTCGGTGTCTTCACCTGCACTCTCGCCCAGTTCCGATGCCTCGGCATCCTGGGCCTCGAGCTTCTTGAGCTCTACCTCCACCTTGCCCCGGCGGACGTCGCCCAGCGGGATCCGGCTGTCGCCGTCGAGCACCAGGACGTCGCCGTCACCGTCGTCGAGCACGTCGGTGAGACGGCCCTCGACGCGGCTGCCGTCCATCATCTTCAGCGTGACCAGCCGGGTCCGGGCACGCTTGTAGTGCCGCAGCTCGGTCAGCGGCCGGGACGTGCCCGGCGTCGAGATCTCGAGCGTGTAGGCACCGGAGACGACGTCGTCCTCGTCCAGTGCCGCCGACATGGCCCGCGAGACGTCGCCGAGCCTGTCGGAGTCGAGGCTGCCCAGGGCGTCGTCCGGCAGGTCGACGGTGATCCGCACCACCGACGTGCTCCCCGCCCGGGTGACGGTCACCTCCTCGAGGTACAGCCCCGCGGCCTCGACCACCGGGCCCACCACCTCGCGGACCGCATCCGCCTGCTGTGTCATCGACTGCCTCCCGTCGGCTCCCCCACGTGCGCGGGGGCACGGTTCGAGCCGGAACGGTTCGACCGATGTGCTGTTGTTGTCTGCGTCAAGCGTAACGAAGCGCCGGGCCTCGGCACTTCGCGTAGAACGTGATGTCCGTGACCCGACCGCAATCGGTCCGGGCACGAATCGGCTTCTGGAACATGACATCATCGGCCACGATGAACCCCAACGGCCCGAGGGCCCGCACCCGAAGCCGGTCAGCCCTGACCGCGTTGGCCCTGACCTGCGCGATCATTCTCTCAGGTTGCGGCGTGCGGCTCGAGTCGCCGCCACCCACCGAGCCGGTCCCGGATGCGGTGGAGGTCGTGCGGCGCACCGCCGTGGCCGACGCCCTGCTCGTCGCGGACCAGGCCGCCGCCGCGGCGGTGGCCGAGGGCGTCAAGTCCGACGTGGCCGCCGAGCTGACGGCCATCGCCGAGGCCACGACGCTGCAGGCGGAGCAGCTCGGAGGCGAGTACGACTCCGGTCTGGGCGACATCGTGACCGAACGGTCGGATGCCTCGCCCTCCGCGACCACCCCGGAGCAGACGCCCAAGGCCGTCCTCACCTCGCTCGGCGATGCCGCGACCCGGACCCGTGCCGCCGCCGACCAGGCCCAGTCGGGCCCCCTCGGTCGCCTGCTCGGCTCCGTCTCCGCCGCCCAGGCGCGGTACGCCCAGGATCTCGCTGGGCTGATCGACGAGCGCGGCCCTGAGCTCCCCTCGACCCAGATCCCCGAGCCTCCCGAGGACGGCGCCGAGCCGAGCGAGGGCGAAGAGGCCGCGGCGACTCCGGCGTCGGCCACGGAAGAGCTCGCGGCGGTACCCACCGGCCTGTCCGCGGAGGAGCTCGCCACCCTGGTCCTGGCCGAGGACACCGCCGCCTACGCCCTCGAGGTGCGTGCGGCGCAGGCCGACGGCGAGGTCCGTGACCGGGCCTACGACAGATCCCGCGTGCACCGGGCGCGGGCCCAGGCCTGGGCCCTCCTGGCGGGTGTGGACGGGACCGACCAGGACCCGCGCCGGGTCGCCTACGCGGTACCCGGACCGGAGACGGCGACGCCGGACCTGGCCCGCGACGTCGAGGAAGACCTCACGCAGAACTACGCCACGCTGGTCGGCGTGGCCGAACCGGGCACCCGCGGCGTCCTGGTCGCGCTCATGACGGACACCACTCTGGTGGCCGCCCGGTGGGGCGCCCCGGCGACACCGTTCCCGGGCCTCCCGGAACAGGCCTGATCCTTCACGTCGGCCCCCGCTGGTCGAGCTCGTCGAGACCTCGACCAGCGAGACCGCTCACGCGAGGAGCGCGGCCACCTTCTCCGCCACCGCGTCCACGACGTCAGCCACGGGAAGCTGCTCCGCCTCGCCGACGCGCGGCCTGACCTCGACCAGACCATCGGCCAGGCCCTTGCCCACGACGACGAGCAGCGGGGCGCCGAGCAGCTCTGCGTCCTTGAACTTCACGCCCGGTGTCGCCTTGCCGGCCCGGTCGTCGTAGAGCACCTCGACGCCGCGGGCGGCGAGATCGGTCGCGATGGTCTCGGCCGCCTCGAAGATCTCGGTGCCCTTGCCCGCCGCTACCAGGTGCACGTGCACCGGGGCGACGTGCGCGGGCCAGGCCAGGCCCTTCTCGTCGTGGTTGGCCTCCGCGAGCGCGGCGAGCGCGCGCGTGACGCCGACGCCGTAGGAGCCCATCGTGACGACCGCCTGCTTGCCGTTCTCGTCGAGCACGACCAGACCCAGCGCCTCCGCGTACTTGCGGCCGAGCTGGAAGATGTGGCCCATCTCGATGCCGCGGGCGAGCTCCAGCGGGCCGGAGCCGTCGGGCGCCGGGTCACCGGCGCGCACCTCGGCGGCCTCGACGGTGCCGTCGGCCGTGAAGTCACGGCCCGCGACGAGGTCGAACACGTGCCTGCCGGGCTCGTTGGCGCCGGTGATCCAGCGGGTGCCGGGCACGACCCGGGGGTCGAGGAGGTAGCGGATGGCGGGGACCTTCTCGCCGTCGGCGCCCTCGATCTGCTCACCCTGGGGGCCGAGCGCCTGCGGGCCGATGTAGCCCTTGACCAGCGCGGGGAACTTCTTGAAGTCCTCCTCGGCGGCGGCCTCGGGCTCGGCGGGGGCGAGCGCGGCCTCGATGCGCTTGAGGTCCACCTCGCGGTCGCCGGGCAGGCCGACCACGACGAGCTCGCGGGTGCCGTCGGGCTGAACCAGGGCGAGCACCACGTTCTTCAGGGTGTCGGCGGCGGTCCAGGGCCGGTCGGGGCGCGGGAACCTCTCGTTCGCCAGCGCGACGAGCGTCGCGATGGTCGGGGTGTCGGGGGTGTCCTCGACGTGCGCGGCGGGCGCGTCGTCGTACGGGATCGCCTCGGGGACGGGCGTGACCACTGCCTCGACGTTGGCGGCGTAGCCGCCGGGCGAGCGCACGAACGTGTCCTCGCCGATCGGCGAGGGCGAGAGGAACTCCTCGGAGCGGGAGCCGCCCATGGCGCCCGACATCGCGGAGACGATCACGTACTCCAGGCCGAGGCGCGTGAAGATCTTCTCGTACGCCTCGCGGTGCTTCTGGTAGCTGACCTCGAGGCCCTCGTCCTTGACGTCGAAGGAGTACGAGTCCTTCATGATGAACTCGCGCCCGCGGATCAGGCCGGCGCGGGGGCGCGCCTCGTCGCGGTACTTGGTCTGGATCTGGAAGAGCGTGACCGGCAGGTCCTTGTACGAGGAGTACAGGTCCTTGACCAGGAGCGCGAACATCTCCTCGTGCGTGGGCGCGAGGAGGTAGTCGCCGCCCTTGCGGTCCTTGAGGCGGAACAGGCCGGCGCCGTACTCCTCCCAGCGGCCGGTGGCCTCGTAGGGCTCGCGCGGCAGGAGTGCCGGGAAGTGCACCTCCTGGCCGCCGATGGCGACCATCTCCTCGCGGACTATCGCCTCGATCTTGGCCAGCACCCGCAGGCCGAGCGGCAGCCACGAGTAGATCCCCGGGGCGGCGCGGCGGATGTACCCGGCCCGCACGAGGAGCTTGTGGCTGGCGACCTCGGCCTCGGCCGGGTCCTCGCGCAGGGTACGGACGAAGAGGGACGACATGCGGAGCACGTCGCCCTGGATGAGGCGTGCGGAAGACATGGGGCACAGCCTATCCGCGCGGGCCGCTGCGGCTCGCCGGAAATTCGGCAGCGCGGCGAACAGGCCTTGCCGCGGGTCGGGATGCGTCGGAGGATGAGGCCATGCCGGAGCTGCCCGAGGTCGCCGCGCTCGCCGACTTCCTGCGCGCCCGGGCGTCCGGGCGGACGGTCGCCGGGGTGGAGGTCGGTTCGATCGCCGCGCTCAAGACGTACGACCCGCCGGTCGACGCGCTCGCCGGCGGCGAGGTGACCGATGTCGCGCGGCACGGCAAGTGGCTGGACGTCGTGGTCTCGCCCGCCCCTGGCTCCGCGACGCCCGACGGCGCCCCGCTCCACCTGGTCTTCCATCTCTCGCGCGGCGGGTGGGTGCGCTGGGCGGACGAGCTGTCGACCAAGCCGGTCCGGCCCTCGCTCGGCGGTTCCGGCCGTGGTGCCGTCCTCGCGCTGCGCGTGCGGCTCGACGACGGTTCCGGGTTCGACCTCACCGAGGCCGGGACCCGCAAGCGTCTGGCGGTGCACGTGGTCCGCGACCCCGCCGAGATCGAGATGATCGCGTCCCTGGGGGTGGAGCCGCTGTCCCCGGAGTTCACCACCGAGGTGCTGGCCGGCCTGCTCTCGGCGAAGAACCAGCAGGTCAAGGGGCTGCTCCGGGACCAGCGTGCCATCGCGGGCATCGGCAACGCCTACAGCGACGAGATCCTGCACGCGAGCCGGTTCAGCCCCTACAAGCTGACGCGGTCGTTCACCCCGGAGGAGACCGCCCGGCTGCACACCGCGATCGGCGAGGTGCTCGCGGAGGCGATCACGGCGGCGTCGGGCAAACCGGCCAAGGAGCTCAAGGACGCCAAACGAGCAGGCATGCGGGTGCACGGCCGCACCGGGCTGCCCTGCCCGGGCTGGGACGGGACGCCGTGCGGCGACACGGTGCACGAGGTGTCGTTCGCCGACCGGAGCATGCAGTACTGCCCGACGTGCCAGACGGGCGGCAAGCCTCTGGCGGACCGCCGGATGTCCAAGCTCCTGCGCTGACCCGCGCGTACGTCAGATCAGAACAGCACGGTCGCGAACGTACCCACCTGCTCGAAGCCCACCCGACGGTAGGCCGCGACCGCCCGCTCGTTGTAGGCGTTCACGTACAGCGACACCACCGGCGCGATGGACGCGCGCGTCGCGGCGACCACCGCCGCCATCCCCGACTCGGACCAGCCGCGACCGCGGAACGCCGGCTCCACCCAGACGCCCTGGACCTGGGCGACTCCCCCGGCGACCGCGCCGAGCTCCGCCTTGAAGCCGACGGCGGGCCGCCCGCCGCCGTCGGACACGACCCGGACGAACGAGCGCCCCTCCGTGATGAGGGCCCGCACCCGCTCGGCGTACGCGGACCCGCCCGAGGCGACCGGCGAGTAGCCGACCTCCTCGGTGAACATCCGCACGCATGCGGGCAGCACGAGGCCGAGCTCGGCGGGGACCGAGCGGCGGACGGTGGGCTCCGGCGCGAGCGACGGCGCCGTCCCGATGGCCATGGACGGCTGGTCGGCGCGCACGTCGCGGGCCGGGGGCCAGTGGGGCGACAGGTGCTCCCAGAGCCCCAGCGCCGCCCACTGCTCCCCCACGATCGACGACGACCTGCGCCCGTGCACGCGCGCCAGCTCGGCGAAGGCGGCGACCGCCTGGGCCCGCCGCGCCGGATCCGCGATCGGGATCACCGGCACCAGGTTGGCGCCGGCCCAGCACACCGCCTCCAGCTTTCCGACGGCGGGGAAGCCCCAGGCCTGACCCGAGGCGGCGCCGAACCCGGCGCGCGCCGCGATCTCCAGCCGGGCGGTCGCGAGGACCGACGAGACCGGGTCCACCGCGCACACCCGCAGGGCCTGCGCCAGGTCCGCACGAGTCAGCGGGCGGGCGACATCAGGACGGTCACGCTGCGGCAGAATGTCCTGTTCGCCCGGTTGAGCAGGCCCGTCGGGGCGCGCTCCGGCGGGTACCGGGGTGCGCCAGCGAGCCATGCTCTGCTCCGTTCCGTGCTCCGTCTAGATCAGGTTCTCAGCCGACCGAGACGACGGGTGGGCCAGCCTGCACATCATTCTCCGGCGTAGGCATCGCATCCGCGATCCGCATCGCCTCTTCGATGAGAGTCTCGACGATCATCGACTCCGGGACGGTCTTGATGACCTCGCCCTTGACGAAGATCTGGCCCTTGCCGTTACCCGACGCCACACCGAGGTCAGCCTCGCGCGCCTCACCCGGCCCGTTCACCACGCAGCCCATGACGGCGACACGCAGCGGGACGGTCATACCCTCGAGCCCGGCCGTGACCTTCTCGGCGAGCGTGTAGACGTCGACCTGCGCGCGCCCGCAGGACGGGCACGACACGATCTCCAGCTTGCGGGGACGCAGGTTGAGCGACTGCAGGATCTGGTTGCCGACCTTGACCTCCTCGACCGGCGGGGCCGAGAGGGAGACGCGGATCGTGTCGCCGATGCCCTTGCTGAGCAGCGCACCGAACGCCGTGGCGGACTTGATGGTGCCCTGGAACGCCGGGCCCGCCTCGGTGACGCCGAGGTGCAGGGGCCAGTCGCCGCGCTCGGAGAGCAGCTCGTACGCGCGGACCATGATCACCGGGTCGTTGTGCTTGACCGAGATCTTGAAGTCGTGGAAGTCGTGCTCCTCGAAGAGGCTCGCCTCCCACACCGCGGACTCCACGAGGGCCTCCGGCGTCGCCTTGCCGTACTTGGCCAGCAGGCGCTTGTCGAGCGAGCCGGCGTTGACGCCGATACGGATCGAGATGCCGGCGTCCTTCGCGGCGCGGGCGATCTCACCGACCTGGTCGTCGAACTTGCGGATGTTGCCCGGGTTGACCCGGACGGCGGCGCAGCCGGCGTCGATCGCCTGGAAGACGTACTTCGGCTGGAAGTGGATGTCCGCGATCACCGGGATCTGCGACTTCTTCGCGATGATCGGCAGCACGTCGGCGTCGTCGGAGGTCGGGACGGCGACGCGCACGATGTCGCAGCCTGCCGTCGTGAGCTCCGCGATCTGCTGGAGGGTCGCGTTGATGTCGGTGGTGGGCGTGGTGGTCATGGACTGCACGCTCACGGGTGCGTCACCACCTACCTCCACCTTGCCGACCTTGATCTTTCGAGTCTTGCGGCGGGGGGCGAGTACCGGCGGGGGTGCCGCCGGCATGCCGAGGCTGATTGCGCTCACGAGTTCAGTATCCCTGCTTCAGAAGGTGCGAAACGTACATCGTGTCTGGCATCACGTGATCCGCACCGGATCCACCAGGTCCGCCACGATCAGGACGCCGCCCACGCCGAGCAGGATGAGGAAGACCACATAGGCCACCGGTGTCATCCGCGCGACGTCCGCCGGGCCGGGCAGGACCGCCGCCCCGCGCACCCTGGCGAGCGTCCGCTTGCCGCCCTCGTAGAGAGCGTTGACCAGGTGCCCGCCGTCGAGCGGCAGGAGCGGGATCATGTTGAAGGCGAACAGCGCGATGTTGAGGCTCGCGAGCAGGCTCAGGTAGATCATCACGCGGTCGAGGATCGCCTCGTCCAGGGCCATGATCTCGCCGCTGATGCGCGCGACGCCGACCACCGACTGCACGGAGTCCTGCGCGCGCTCCGCGGGCGTGAAGGCCTGGGTCGCGGCGTCCGCCACGCGGACCGGGAGCGTTGCGACCATGGTCAGCGTCTGCCAGGTCTGCTCGCCGACCGCGGGCAGGACGCTGGAGAGCGGCTGCGGCTCGCGCACCTGGAGCGGCGAGAAGCCCACGAAACCGCCGGGCTGGACGACGGGCTCACCGTCCGCCCCGACGACCGCTACGCCCTGCTCGTCCACCACCGGGCGGTCGGTCCTGGCCGGGGTCACCTCGAGCGTGACCCGCTCGCCGTCGCGCAGCACCGCGACCTGGGACGTCTGCCCGGCGGAGTCGTTGATGAGGCCGACCAGCTGCTGCCAGCTGTGCACCTCGGCGCCGCCGAACGCGACGATCTCGTCGCCCGGCTCCAGGCCCGCCGCGGCGGCCGGGGCGGCGGGCTGCCCCTCGCAGTCGTCGCCCGACGCGGTGGAGGTGACCGAAGCCGGCACGCACTCCGAGAGCTGGGCGACGGTGGTGGAGACGGTCAGCGTGCCGTAGCCCACCAGGACCACACCGATCAGGACGGTGGCGATCACGAGGTTCACGAACGGCCCGCCGAACATCACTATCAGCTTCTTGGGCGTCGAGAGGTTGTAGAAGGCGCGGTGCTCCTCACCGGGACGCACCTCCGCGACCGACGCGTCCCGGGCGTCGGCGACGAGCTCGCTCCAGAAGCCGGTGCCGCGGCGCGTGCCGGCCGGCGCCGGCGGCATCATGCCGACGAGCCGCACGAACCCGCCGAGCGGGATCGCCTTGATCCCGTACTCCGTCTCGCCCTTGGTCCGCGACCAGAGGGTGGGCCCGAACCCCACGAAGTACTGGCTCACCCGTACGCCGAACTTCTTGGCCGGGATCATGTGCCCCAGCTCGTGCAGCCCGACGGAGACGATGACGCCCAGCAGGAGGACGAGCACACCGATGATGTGCGGAACGATGCTCACGGACCGAGACTACGTCACCCGCTGACGCCCTCGAAAGGCGGTGCACGTCTCCCCGCGACGACCACCTGACGTTCACGTTCATCCGATTCGGTGGCAGTTTCAATGGCAATTCGTTGATACATCGGTTACCGATCATTAACCTGGCGGCATGTCGGTTTCGTCCATCCCTGAGTTCCGGGAGCTGCACACGCACGGTCCTGGTTCCCTCACGGAGAGCCTCACGTCGATGTTCCAGACGGAGGCCTGGCACGCCGCGGACGGCGACTCCCGGGTCGCCCGGCAGCTCCGCGAGATCGGCGTCGACGTCAGCGCGATCTGGGCGGCCTCCCGCTGGAACATGGGCGACGACGGCGAGGCGCCGAACCGCCGACACCCGCTGCCCGGCGACCCCCGTGGCCCGCAGACCGCGGCCGCGCTGACCGCCGTCGTCGCGCAGCCGCGGGCCGCCGCCCTGCTCGGCGTCTACCTGTGGTCGCAGGCGAGCGACGCGCTGCAGTACACCTTCCGGCACGGACGGATCATCGTCCCGCTGCGCGCCTTCGTCGAGACCTGGGCGACGTGCCGCGACAGCGCGCCCGACGACGTCTGCCGGGCGGAGGGCGACGCCGTCGCCGTGCTGCTGCGCACCCTCATCACCCAGATGCACACCTCGGCCGCCCGCAGCGCGGGCAGCCTGGCCCGGCTGGCCGACGCCGCCGCGCAGGCCGGCGACCGGTGCGGCGACCTGCTCCGGGCCGCCCGCGCGATCCCGGACGCGAGGTCACCGTTCCGGCGTGCGCTCGTGCCGCAGGCGGTGACCCGTATCCGGTACTTCCGCGCGCTCTCGGAGGCCGCCGGGGCGGCCGACGACGCGATGTCCGGCAGGCCGGCAAGGCTCGCGCCCGCGATCGAGGGGCTGCGAGCCGCCGAGACCGACCGGCACCTCAACTACATCCTGGCCAGCGAGCTGCGCGCCTACCGGATGCACCTGACGGAGCTGCACCGCAACCTCGACGCCCCCTGGCTCACGCTCGACCGGCTGCGGACCGTCTACATCTACCCGTTCGGCCTGCGCGACGTCAGCCCCACCGCCGCGGTGGCGGCGATCCGTGAGCTCGCCGACCGCGACGAGCGGCCTCGCCTGCTGGGCGTCCAGGCCTTCGCGGTGCGCGGCAGCCTCAAGATGGACGACGTCTGGGCGAGCGTCGACCGGGCCGCCCGCCCGTACGGCGGGGTGTCGCTGTCGATGCCGAACGTGCGCCTGGAACAGCCCGACGGCTCGTTCATCGCCGAGCTGTCCTGCGACGTGCGGTTCACCGAGTTCGGCAACCACTACGTCCGGTTCCGCTACTCGGCGCGCGAGCAGTCGCCGCAGCAGGTCCGGGACGCCCGGTTCCGGCTGTCCAACCTGCACGCCGACATCCGGGTGCGCTGGATCTCGCCGGACGGCGCACCCGTCGATGTCGACCACGCGGACAGCCCACCCCCCGAGCGCCTGTTCGACCTCGCCGACCTGCTCCAGCGGGCCACCACCGACCTGGTCCGGGAGGGCACCGAGATCGCCCAGGGGCGGGCGCACGTCGTCACCACCGTCTACGAGGCGAGCCGCGGGCGCGGACCCGCCGCGCCCCGCGCGGAGCGCACGCCGGTCGCCATGGGCGACGAGCTGATCGCCGCGTTCGGCTCGCAGGTGCTGCTCCAGCCCGTCTCCTACGGCACCGCCACGCTGTGCGACTGGACGCTGCGCCAGCGCAACCCCGTGCTGCTGGAGGGCGTGCGGCACCTGGGCGACGTCGTCGCGGTGGCCACCAACTCGACGACGGTCGCCCTGGTCGGCACCGCACACTTCAAGATCTCCCAGTACGGCTCGCTCGCCGAGTTCGTCGCCAGCCTGAACGGGCTCTTCAGCGCGTGGAACGCCACCCTCGCCGACCATCTGCGGATCGTCGCGACGATGCTCGCCGACCACGACGTCAACAACGGCGCCGACCTCGCCGAGCGCAAGGAACGGCTCACCCGCGAACAGCTGCGCCTGCACGAGTTCGCCTCGGAGGTCCGGGCCACGCTGACCACCATCACGTCGCCCACGTTCCTCGCCTCCGCCCTGGAGTCCAGGATGCTGAACCAGCTGCTGCAGGCGGCGCACTTCGAGCAGCAGGCGGCGGTGGTCACCGAACGGCTCCGCGAGCTGCTCCAGGAGCCGATCGCCGCGCGGCTCGCGGCCCTCGAACGCCTGCACGGCGACCGGGAGCGGGCCGCCGAGGCCAAGCGTGAGCGCACGCGCCGTCGGCTGATGGACGGCACGCTGTCCGCCATCACCGTGTTCGCGGGCGTCTACGCCCTGATCGGGACCGTCCAGGTCGCGCTGGACGCCGACCTGATCGGCCCGCTGCAGGCCGTCACCGCCACCGCGCTGGTCACGATCGGCGCCCTGGTGACGGGGGTCGCGGTCTTCAACTGGACGCGGGGGCGCTGACCCGCAATAGCCTGGCCGGATGACCGACACACCCGAAGCCGCAGCCTTCGAGCGGAACGTCACACCGCGCGGAACCGCGCGGGACGACGCCGCCCGCCGTCACCTCTGGGGGCACTTCACGCGGCAGTCCGCGTGGGACGCCGGTGTGCCCACGCTGGTCCGCGGCGAGGGCCACCACGTGTGGGACGCGCAGGGCCGCAAGTACATCGACGGGCTGTCGGGACTGTTCGTGGTCCAGGCCGGGCACGGCCGCCAGGCGCTCGCCGAGGCCGCGGCCAAGCAGGCGGCCGAGCTCGCCTACTTCCCGATCTGGGGGTACGCGCACCCGCCGGCCATCGACCTGGCCGAGCGCCTCGCTCATCACGCCCCGGGCGACCTGAACCGCGTGTTCTTCACGACGGGCGGCTCGGAGGCGGTGGAGACGGCGTTCAAGCTGGCCAAGCAGTACTGGAAGCTGCAGGGCAAGCCCGGCAAGTACAAGGTGATCTCCCGGGCCGTCGCCTACCACGGCACCACCCACGGCGCGCTGTCCGTGACCGGCGTGCCCCGCATCAAGGAGCAGTTCGAGCCCCTGGTGCCCGGCACCTACAAGGTGCCCAACACCAACATCTACCGGGCCGACGACCGCCTGCGCGACGACCCGAAGGCCTTCGGCCGCTGGGCCGCCGACCAGATCGAGACGCAGATCCTGACAGAGGGGCCCGGCTCGGTGGCCGCCGTCTTCCTCGAACCCGTGCAGAACGCGGGCGGAAGCATCCCGCCGCCGCCCGGATACTTCGAGCGGGTGCGCGAGATCTGCGACCGGCACGACGTCCTGCTGGTCTCGGACGAGGTCATCTGCGCGTTCGGCCGCATCGGGTCGATCTTCGCGTGCGACGACTTCGGCTACGTGCCCGACATGATCACGTGCGCCAAGGGCATGTCGTCGGGCTACTCCCCGATCGGCGCCTGCATCGTGTCGGACCGCGTGTTCGAGCCGTTCGCGACCGGGACCACGACCTTCGGGCACGGTTACACGTTCGGCGGGCACCCCGTCTCAGCGGCGGTCGCCATGGCCAACCTCGACCTCTTCGAGGCCGAGGACCTGACCGGGCGGGTCGCCCGGAACGCGCCGGCGTTCCGGGCGACCCTGGAGCGGCTGTACGACCTGCCGATCGTGGGCGACGTGCGCGGCGCCGGATACTTCCAGACGATCGAGCTCGTCAAGGACCAGGACACCCGGGAGACCTTCTCCGGTGCCGAGACCGATCGTCTGCTCGGGCTCCTCGGCCCGGCGCTGTTCGGGGCAGGCCTGTACTGCCGCCCCGACAACCGCGGCGACCTGGTGGTGCAGCTCGCGCCGCCGCTGACCGTCGGGCAGACCGAGTTCGACGAGATCGAGGAGATCCTGCGGGCCGTGCTGAGCGAGGTGTGGTCCGAGCTGTGAGCTGTCGCGTCATGACTTCCTGACTGCGCTGGGCCGGAGGCGTACCGGCCCAGCGCCGCGCACGACCGCGCCCACGAGGCGGTCGTCGTCACTGGTGTGACGCAGCCGGATGTTGCGCAGAAGGGTGCCGGCAGGCACGACAGTGGACGCCCCCTTGCCCGTGAGTCTCTTGACCACGGTCACGTTGTCGCCGTCAGCCAGGGGGATACCGTCGACGTCCCTGATCACGGCAGCCCAGTCGTTCGTCACCAGCGGCGGCGAGGCGCCTCGCCGCCGTCTCAGCTCCTTGTCTCGTCGCGCGGACTGCCGGGCGAGGGCTAGGCGACGCCGATGCTCATCGGGGCTGAGAAGGGGCTCGCCGGCCAACCGGACCACCCGGTTGCTCCGCAGGTCGACGTGCGGAACTCTGACCGACGTCCGGGACAGGGTGGTGTACCCGGCCCGTAACTCCGCCGTCCGGAGGCCGTAGGACACGTAGGCGTCGCAGGAGACTGCCGTCAGTGCCGCTGTTCCGCTCACTGCCAAGATACTCATCGGCACCACCGAAGGAACGGCGTCGGGATCCCGCAACACGATGGGGAGCAGCACCACGACGGCGAAGAAGACGAAGGAACCGGCAATCGCACCGAGTATCGAGAACAGGCCGAGGAGTACTACAGCGCGGGCTGAAGGTCCGGGGATCCGCTGCGCCCTGATCTCGGGGTTCCATGACATCGTCGCCAAGTCTTCTCAGCCTCACAGTCACACATCGGATATATAGAGCGAACCCTAGCGCCGGTCCCCACCCCGCCATGAGGCACGCTTCTATGGATCGGTTGGGCGCCTCAGGCGGCCGCGCGCTGCTCCGCGGGTCGGCGGCGCAGGAGCGGCTGCTGGATGGCGGGCGGGTCGTAGGCCATGTCGAGGCGGCCGACGTCGGTCCCGGGCGGCACTATCGCGTCGATCCGGTCCAGGATCTCGTCGCTCAGGACCACCTCGGCGCCGGCCAGGGCGCTGTCCAGGTGCTCCATGGTGCGCGGGCCGATGATCGCGGAGGTGACGCCCGGGTGGGCGATCGTGAACGCCATCGCCAGGTGGTTCAGCGGGACGCCGGCGTCCTGCGCGACGGGGATGAGCTGCTCGACGACGTCGAGGCGCTCCTCGTCCCGCAGATGCTCCATCCCGAACTGCGCCCGATGCGTGTCGTTCTCCTGGCCCTTGCGGTAGCGGCCGGTGAGGAGGCCGCCGGCGAGCGGGCTCCAGACCAGGGTGCCCATGCCGTACTGCTGGGCGACCGGCAGGACGTCGCGCTCGATCCCCCGGTTCAGGATGGAGTACGGCGGCTGCTCGGCCCTGAACCGTTCCAGGCCGCGCCGCTCTGCCACCCACTGGGCCTGGACGATCTCGGCGGCGGGCATCGTCGACGAGCCGATGGCCCGCACCTTGCCCGAGTTGATGAGGTAGGTCAGCGCCGCCAGCGTGTCCTCGACGTCGGTCTCGGGGTCGGGGCGGTGGATCTGGTAGAGGTCGATGTAGTCGGTGCCCAGGCGGCGCAGCGAGTTCTCGACCTCGGCGATGATCCAGCGGCGGGAGTTACCGCGGTGGTTGGGGTCGTCGCTCATGGGCAGGTGCACCTTGGTGGCGAGCACGACGTCGTCGCGCCGCCCCTTGAGCGCCTTGCCCACTATCTCCTCGGACTCCCCGTGCGAGTAGAAGTCGGCGGTGTCGACGAAGTTGATGCCGGAGTCGAGGGCCTTGTGGATGATCTTGATCGACTCCTCGTGGTCGGGGTTGCCGACCGCGCCGAACATCATCGCGCCGAGTGCGTAGGGGCTGACCTTGATGCCGGTCCGGCCGAGGTTGCGGTACTGCATGGGGCCCTCCTGGGGTCGAGAGGTCTGGTGAGCGCCCCGGCGATGTCGTACCCTGGAACTAAGCGGAACGCTCTTCCAGAACTATATGGAAAGGTGTTCCGGATAGCAAGGGATGGAGTGGAGTGACCCAGAACACAGCCCCGCGACCGCTGCGCGCCGACGCGCAACGCAACATCGACTCGCTGCTCGACGCCGCGAAGTCGACCTTCGGCACGTCCGGCGTGGACGCGCCCGCGAAGGAGATCGCCGACCTGGCGGGCGTCGGCGTCGGCACGCTCTACCGGCACTTCCCCAAGCGCTCGGACCTGGTCAAGGCCGTGTTCCAGCACGAGGTCGACGCCACCGCCGACGCGGCTTCCGCACTGGCCGCCGAGCACGAACCGGTCGACGCCCTGGAGAAGTGGCTGCACCGGTACACCGAGTTCCTCGCGACCAAGCGCGGCCTCGCCTCCGCCCTGCACTCGGGCGACCCGGCGTTCGACGCGCTGCCGGACTACTTCATGGGGCGGCTCGGCCCGGCACTGGGCTCGCTCGTGGACGCCGCGGTCGCCGCCGGCGAGATCCGCGCGGTCGCCAGCCCGAAGGACCTCCTGTACGCCGTCTCCAAGCTGTGCCTGCCCATGCACGACGACGAGCCGGATCACGGCCGGCGCATGATCGACCTGCTCGTGGACGGACTGCAGTACGGGGCCGGACAGCCTGCTGGGTAGGGTGTGCCCGAAATGGCGCGGGGCGCCGGGCACCAGTCCGGCTGAGACGTACCCGTGGAACCTGATCTAGGTAGTTCTAGCGAAGGGACGCCTCATGGGCTCACTCCTGCCCGACGACGCCGTCGTCCGGACCCGCCCGCCCGGGCACCCTGCCGTGGCGCTGACGATCGCCGGCTCGGACCCCTCCGGCGGCGCGGGGATCCAGGCCGACCTGAAGACCTTCGCCGCGCTCGGCGGGTACGGCTGCGCGGTGCTCACGGGGCTGACCGCCCAGTCCACGACCGGCGTGACGAGGGTGCTGCCCGTGCCCGCCGACATGGTGACCGCGCAGCTCGAGACCCTGTTCGCCGACGTCGCGGTGGACGCCGTGAAGATCGGCATGACGACGGACGCCGCCGTCGCCCGGGCCGTCGCGGCGGTCCTGCGTGACCTGCGGGCCGCGGGACGCGCGCCCTACGTGGTGCTCGACCCGGTGATGGTCTCGACGTCGGGCCACCGCCTGCTCGCGCCCGACGCCGAAGCCGTGCTGCGTGACGAGCTGCTGCCGCTGGCCGACCTGATCACGCCGAACCTGCCGGAGGCAGCGGTGCTGCTCGGCGTCGAGCAGGCCCGGGACGATCACGAGGCGGCCGACCAGGCTCGCGCGCTGCTCAAGCTCGGGGCACGGTTCGCCCTGGTCAAGGGCGGGCACCTGGACTCGGCGGAGTCGGTCGACCACCTCGCTGGTCCGGACGGCGTCGTCGCGCTGACCGCCCCGCGGATCTCCACGCGGAACACGCACGGGACGGGCTGCACCCTCAGCTCGGCCTGCGCGGTCCTGCGCCCCCGGCACGACGGCTGGGAGCCCGCCGTACGCGCGGCGAAGGAGTACCTGACGGAAGCCCTGCGCGCCGCGGACGACCTGGTCATCGGCGGCACGGGCACGACGCCAGGTCCCTGGCGGGGCCACGGCCCGGTCGACCACGGCTTCGCCACCCGCACCCTCGGCTGACGGACGGCGGCCTCAGGCCGACTTGAGGAGCTCCGCCGCGCGGGCACGGGCCCAGGCGTCGGCCTCCAGGACGCCCTCGACCGAACCCGCGTCGCCCGCGGACGTCGTCTCGTGCGCCTCGACGACCGCGGCCACCGTGTCGACGATGTCGAGGAAGCCGATGGCGCCGTCGTGGAACGCGTCCACGCACACCTCGTTCGCGGCGTTGTAGACCGCCGGGTGCGTACCGCCGGCCTCGCCGACCTGCCGGGCCAGGCGGACGGCGGGGAACGCGTCGTCGTCCAGGGGGGCAAACTCCCAGGTGGACGCCTGGGTCCAGTCGATGGGCACGTCGACGTCGGGCAGGCGTTCGGGCCAGGACAGGCCCAAGGCGATCGGCACGAGCATGCGCGGCGGACCGGCCTGCGCGATGGTGGAGCCGTCGGCGAACTCGACCATCGAGTGGATCATCTGCTGCGGGTGCACCACGACGTCGATCGCGCTGAACGGCAGGTCGAACAGCAGGTGCGCCTCGATCACCTCGAGGCCCTTGTTGACCAGGGTCGCGGAGTTCGTGGTGACCACGCGCCCCATCGAGAAGTTGGGGTGCCGCAGGGCCTGCGCGGGGGTCACGTCGCGCAGCTCGGCACGCGTACGGCCGCGGAACGGCCCGCCGCTGGCGGTCACGACGAGCTTGCGGACCTCGGCGGCGGACCCCGAGCGCAGCGACTGCGCGATGGCGGAGTGCTCCGAGTCCACCGGCACGATCTGCCCCTCGCGCCGCACCGCGGCCTTGACCAGTGCGCCGCCGACCACGAGCGACTCCTTGTTCGCGAGCGCCAGCGTCGAGCCGACGGCGAGCGCCGCGAGGGTGGGGCGCAGGCCCACGGACCCGGTGATGCCGTTGAGCACGACGTCGCTCCCCCGGCCCGCCAGCTCGGTCGCGGCGCCCGGTCCGGCGAGCACCTCGACGCCGTCGGCACCCGCCTCCCGGAGCAGGTCCAGCAGCGCGGGGCGTGCGGCGTCGTCGGCCACCGCGACGGCGCGCACGCCGAGCGACGCGGCCTGCCGGGCGAGGAGCGGCAGGTCGGACCCGCCGGCGGACAGCGCGTCCACGCGGAACCGGTCCGGGTTGCGCCCGATGACGTCGATGGCCTGCGTGCCGATGGAGCCGGTGGAGCCGAGGAGGGTGACGCTTCGCATGGGCCCCATCCTGTCAGTCCTCGACGGCCTGCTCGGCACGGCCGCGGCCGAACATCCGCCAGCCCTTGACCACGCCGCGGGGGTCCGGGACTGGTTCGCCGGCGGCCTCCCAGCCGGCGTCGTCGGCGAGCGGGACCACGTGGAGGCCGAAGTCCGCGAGGATCACCGGGATGGCGCGGATGGCGGCGCGGTCCTTCTCACGGTCCGCCTCGGACAGCTCTTCCCAGGGGCGCAGGTCCGGGTGCAGGCGCCGGGCGTCGTCGCGCTGCGGCCCGTAGGTCCAGCCCGCTGCGGTCTTCTCGGCCATCCACCGCTCGTGCTCGTCGACGGCGCGCGCGTCGACCACGGGTTCGGGGATGCGGCCGTGCTCGCCGTCCCCGGCGGGTGCGACGGTGCAGCCCATCTGGCGCAGGCGGTCGGGGATGGCGCGCACCTGGGCGCGGTTCGCGGCCCGCAGGTCGTCGGACAGGTCGACCCACGAGACCATCGCCGGGGTGCTCTCCCAGGCCACGCCGCGCGAGCGCTGGTTGCGCAGGTAGGTCAGGTGGGCGGAGACGGCCATGAGGTCGTAGACGTCGTCGTGCACGAGCACGCCCGGCGCGGTCGCCCTACGCAGCAGCGTGCCCGGTTCGACGACGTCGAGCCGCCCGCCGAGGTCGTCGAGGATCGCGCCGTCGTGGGTGCCGAACAGGCCACCGAGGCCCGCGAGGCGGTTGAGGCGGAGCACCACTGCCCCCTCGCCGGCGCGCCAGAGGTCGCTGTCCCGCAGCGCGTGCCGGAGGGCGTCCCCGTCGTCGTCGTGGCACACGTAGACCCGCTGGGGCGTGCCGATCGCGCGCACCTCGGCGAACGTCTCGACCGGGACGAGCCGGCAGGCCGCCCGCACGCTGGGCCAGCGCGCCCGCAACGCCTGTGCCGCGGCGCGCGCACCGGGGCCGACGAGGGTTACGGTGAGCGGTTCGCCGCCGGACGCGATCTCGACGCTCCGCAGCCGCGCGAACGCGACGACGAGCGCCCTGCCGAACGCGCCGTGCCCGACCACCGAGATGTGTGGCGTGGCGCCGCGGGCCACCGTCTGGTCGCGCCGGGCCAGGGACCGGGCGACGAGCTCCCCCAGCGTGAAGAAGTCGACGCCCGGCTGCGGGTGGCTCAGGTGGCGGGCCTGCAGGGCGAGCGCGAGGTCGGGGTCGCTGACGTGCGCGTTCAGCCGCAGACCGTCGAGGCCCGCGTGCCGGAGCGCCCGGTTGGCCACCGCCACCGTGAGCACGTTGACGCCGGGCTCGTCGTCCTCGCCCTCGCACGCGTAGAGCACCGCGGCGCCGGAGATACCGGCGTTGCGCAGCGACGCTGCGTCCCCCGTGGCGGTCCGCGCGACGAGCGCGCCCCGGGCCGCGAGCGCCTCGGCGATGAGGTCGGCGGCGGGCGTGCGCCCGACGACCACCGCGTGGCCCCGCATCCGGCGGGTGCGCATCGCCGCGATCTGGTCGGCGAACAGGGAGCGCACCGCCTCGAAGACGGCGTAGCCGGTGGCGACCGGGGCGAGGAACCGGGCGGCCTGGAGCTGCCAGGGCAGGTCGCCGCCGTCATTGGTGGCCTCCGCGCCGAGCACGAAGAGCTGGACGGAGTAGTAGACGACGTCCCACCCGGTGGTGCCCCAGACGAAGTCCGGGGACGTCCGGTAGACGGCGAAGCCCCACAGGCCCAGTGCGAAGGCCACGCCGAACAGCGCGGTGAAGCCCGCGCGCACCCACGACCGGCGCACGCGCAGCCGGCGCGGTCCGCCGCGGGGAACCACGAGCTCCGGTGCCGTCATGTCGTGCCTCTCCCGTCCGACCCGCCAGCACACCTAACGGTGCATTTCAGGCTAAAGGTCGCTAGCGTCATGACCAGCGGCGACATTACACACAGGGGATACATTTCTCTCCGGTCCGCGACATTCGCCGAGGAGAGCAGCGGGGGGCAAGGATGACCGACCGGAGAGTCCGCGGCCTGCTGCCCACCGCCCGGGCGTCCGTCGCGCCGCGGACCGACGGGTACGACGCCTTCCTGTCCTACAGCCGCGACTCCGACGGCGAGTTCGCGCCCGAGTTCCACGCGCAGCTCCTCGACTTCGACAGGCGCGACGGTGTCCGCGACCTGCGCATCTTCCTGGACCGGACCGGTCTGGCGAACAACCCCAGCCTCTGGGACTCCATCAAGCACAAGCTCGAGCGCTCCGACTACCTCATCCTGCTCGCCTCCGAGGGCGCCGCGAGCTCCCACTTCGTGGCGGAGGAGGTGGCCTGGTGGCTCGACCATCGCGAACCCGAGACCCTCCTGGTGGCGCTGACCAGCGGCAAGATCGTCTGGACGGCGAACAAGATCGACAAGATCAGCACCACCGCGCTGCCCGCGCCGCTCGCCGAGCGGATCGACCGCGAACCCAAGTGGACCGACCTGACCCGGCTGCGCCAGCGGCGCAGGTTCTGGCGGCGCCACCCGGACCGGGCGACGGCGCTCGCCGAGCTCGTCGCACCGCTGCGCGGCCCGGACGTCAGCACCGAGGAGATCCTCAGCGCCCACATCGCCCGCCAGGGCTCGGCCAACCTCGTCAGCCGTCTCACGATCACGGCCCTCGGCGTCATGCTCGCCGTGTCCGTCGCCGCGTCCGGATACGCCCTGCGGGAGGCGTCCCGGGCGAACGAGGCGGTGAACGCCAACGCCGCCCACCTGCTCGGCGCGACGTCGCACGTCGTGCACCAGGACGATCCCGCGGTGGCGCAGCTGCTCGCGGCGGAGGCGGTCGAACGGCTCCGGGACGGGCAGACCCGCACCGCGCTGTTCAACGCGGTGACGGCGAACGAGCCCGCGGACCCGTACCTGCTGCGGACCGTCGACGTGCCGGAGGAGACCGAGCTCGCCGACGTCGCACCGACCGGCACAGGCATCGTCGGGCGGACCGACAGGGGCGACCTCGTGCGGTGGAACCCCGACGACGGCGAGCCCGCCGTCCTGCGCGGCGACCGCACGCCGTCCGGCACGGTGACCGGGTCCGGGAGCGCAGGCCCCTTCGTCGCCGGGAGCGCGGACGGCACGGTGGTCGCCGCGGTGGACGACCTGGGCGTGACGGTCGGCCGCTTCGGGCCGCTCCCCGAGGGCAGCACGAGCCGCCAGACGCACCTCGACCTGCCCGGCGCGACGGCGGTGGCGATCACCCCGGAGGGTGGCACGCTCCTCATCGCGTGGCACGACGCCACCACCGGCAGGAACCGGATCGGCAGCATCAACCTCGCGGGTCGCGACCTGGCGGTCCTGGAGTCGGACGCCGGTTCGCGGCGACCGCACGAGCAGCGCCTGGCGTTCAGCAGCAAGGTGGAGACGGAGCTGGCGGTCACGTCGCTCGCCGTCGGCTCCAGCCGCACCCTGGCCGTGGCCGACGCCGAGGCGGACGCCCTCGAGGTCCGCAGCCTCGACACCCTGGAGCTGACCCATGCCGGAGCCGTGGAGCTGCCCGACGGCGCGGTCCCGTCCCCCTCGCTGAACGACTGGGCGACGCTGCGCTCCGACCAGGACGGCACGACGGTCACCGTGCACCACTGGGCCGACGGCTCCGTACGTTCGGCGGGCTGCCCGGTCCCGCGCGTGTGGTCCGACCCGGAGGTCGTCGCGATGGACGACGAGACCACCCGGGTTCTGATCGCCACCGACCGTGGGCTCGTCGCGTGCGAGATCGCGGAGGACGCCGACCTGCGGCGCACCTGGCACCTGACCGGCGTCCGGCGGACCGGCCCGCCCGTCCTGGTCGGGACCGACCGGGTGGCGGCGGCGTCGGACGGCCGGATCGCGCTGTGGTCCACCGCCGACACACATGGCGACGTGCCGCTGCCGGACTCGGCGGGTGCGGCGGCCGCCGCGGCCGCCGCGACCGACGGGGACGGCGCGCAACCGGACGACGGCCCGGCCGGCCCGACAGCGGTCCTCGCCACGTACCGGGACGAGCCGGCGGGGGCCGCGAGCACCGCGGCGTCCTGGTCGGACGGCACCGTCACCATCCACGGCCGTGGCACCGTGACGCTGCCCGCCGACAGCCCGGACGCCGGCCGGCCGCTGCTGCCCGTCTGGCTGGACCGGGACAGCCTCCTGCTCGTCACCCCCGAGGGCGACGCCTACCGGACCGGCGGGGGCACCGCCGCCGGGTACGAGGCGGGGTTCCGCGACCTGGTCGCGCCGGGCCTCGAGGGGGGCGACCCGGCCTGCGCGACCGTCGTCAGCGCCCACCGCACACGCGACGACATCCTGCTGGTCGACGCGTGCTCCGGGCTGCACCTGCTCGACGCCGGGCTCCAGGAGCGCGCCCTGTACGTGCCAGGCCCCCTGGGCGCCACGCCACGGCTCGAACCCGGCTGGACGGCGCCCGGCCGGGTCGCCGTCGCGGACGACGGGAGCGAGGTGGCCGTCGCGCCACGCGACTTCTCGCTCCGGGTGGCCGACCTCGACGCCGCGGCCCGGGGCGAGACGGACGTGTGGACCGTGCGCGGCAGCAGCGTGGCGCAGGTGCACATGATCGGCGGCACCGACGGAACGGCCCTGCCGGACCAGCTGGTCACGCTCGGCCTGGACTCGGCGGTACGCCTGCGTCCGGTCACCGGCGCCGGCGATCCCGTGTCGCTCGACCTCGCCGGCACGTACGGCGACGTCATGGCGGTGCTGCCCGGGCCCAACCTGGTGGCGCGCAACCGGGGCTCTGCGCTGGCGTTCTTCGACATCGAGACCGGCCAGAAGATGGGCGAGCTCGCCACCAGCCTGTACTCACCGGGCGGCGAGGTGGCACCGGGTGCCGTGCACGCCGCCGACGGGCAGCTCCTCGTGGTCCAGGACCACGGCGTCACGACGGGCTGGACCTTCTCGGACGACCAGATGATCGCCCGGGCGTGCGCCATGGCGGGCCGCGCCCCGACGCCGGACGACATGCCGGAGGGCGTCGTCCTGGAGGAAGACCCGGCCTGCTCCCCCTGACCGGCAGGATGCCGAAGTAGAGCGCCTGTCCGAAGTCTCCCGTGGTAACCGAGGGAGACTCGGACAGGCGCTCTACTTCGGCATCCTCCCGGGCGCGCCCAGAGGTCAGGACTCGAGGCGCTTGGCCTCGGTCTCCGTCTCGTCCGCCTCTTCGTCGCGGCCTTCCTTGCGCAGCACGCTGGTGAGCGAGCGCATGGAGGCCGCGGCGTCGGACTTCGCGAGGTCCGAGGACGTCCCGCGCAGCTTGCCCCACAGGTTCATCGCCTCCTCGGCGACCTCCAGCACCTGCGAGCGCTCCTTGCCACCGATCGTCGACGTCGTGAACGTCTCCAGCGCGTGCTCGAGCACCGCGCGCTGCTTGGTCGGGTCGTCGTCGTCCAGGCTCTTGTACAGCTGGACGGCCTCGCCGACGAGCTTCGTCGTCGGCTTGTCCTGCTCCTTCGCCGCGGCCTGGCTGCCGAACGACAGCAGCGCCACGGCGATCTTCGACACGGTGCTGCCGGCCTCGCCGGGCAGCTTCTCCGCGCCCGAGACCACCAGGTCGTGCAGCCTGGCGGCCGTGCGCGTCTCGAGGTTCTCCTCGCGCTCCGGGGCCTCGTCCTGCTCCGGGGCCTTGACCTGCTCCGGGGTCTGCTCAGACCCCGCGACCGGCGCCGGGGCCTGACCACTGTCGATACCACTCTCGACTGCGACCGGCGCCACCTGCGGCGTCACCTCGGCCGTCGTCTCCCCTGCTGCGGTGACCTGCGCCGCCTGTGCCTGCTGCGGCAGTGCGTCCGTGCTCACTCGTTCCTCCTGTCCACGGTGCGACGAAACTACCAGAACGGGCGTTCAGTCCCGGTATGCACCGGGGTACGACGGCGTGTGCGAGTACCTCCCAGCGGCACGCACCCAGTACCGTCAGCCGCCATGGAGACCTGGTCACGCGCCGCTTCGCGCGAGCTGCTCGAGGAGGCCCGCACCCGGCACGCCCTGGGCACGGACACGCTGACGGAGCGCGGCACGGCCCCCGAACGGGTGCGCATCGCGTACCGCGCCGCCCGGGACGCCCGGGTGCTGGCGGAGCTGGCAGAGGTGCCCGTCGACCGGATCCGCGAGGTGAGCACCGGACGCATCCGGGTCGGGCTCGTCGAGGCGGCCGGGTTCCGGACCGTGGCCCAGGTGCTGCGCGCCGACGACGAGGAGCTCGACGCGGTCCCCGGCGTCGGGCCCAAGACCGCACGCCTGCTGCGCGAGGCCGCCCAGCAGATCTTCGACGCCGTCGACGACGGGCTCACCTTCCGGATCGAGGCAGACCCCGCCGACCCGCTCGCGACCGACCTGGTGCGCGCGCTGCACACGCACGAGCAGGTCGCCCGGTTCTTCGACGCCTGGGGCGAGCGGCTCGACGTCGACGTCCCACGGCTGGCCCGCCTGGCCGAGGTGGGGGTCCTGCGCGGCACCCTCGTCAAGCGGTTCTTCGCCGGCCGCGAGCGCAACGCCGCGGCCGACTCCGCACTGACCACGCTCCGCGAGACGGTGGACGGGCTCGACGACTCGGGCGTCACCGACGCCCTGCGCCGGCTGGACCGCACGCTGACCGGCACGTCCGACGCGGAGGTGTGGCGGGACTACGAGGCCCGCGCCGCCGCCTACTACACGGCGCTGGGCGAGCTGGTGGACCTCGGCGTCGACGTGGAGGCCGCTGAGGGCTACCTGCCGGAGGACGTCGTCGACCAGGTCTCGGCACAGGACCTGGACACCTCGCTCCTGACCGTCTCCCTGCGCGGGTACCAGGCGTTCGGCGCGCGGTACGCGCTGGTGCAGCGGCGCACGATCCTCGGCGACGAGATGGGGCTCGGCAAGACGGTCCAGGCCATCGCCGTGATGGCGCACCTGGCCGCCCGGGGCCGCCGGCACTTCCTCGTGATCTGCCCGGCCAGCGTCGCGGCGAACTGGGCCCGCGAGGTCGCGGCCCACTCCCGGCTGGCGGTCCGGGTGCTGCAGGGCGACGAGCGCGACGCCGGCATCCGCACCTGGGTCGCCGACGGCGGTGTCGGCATCGTCACCTTCCCGCAGCTCGGGCACCTGCGCGCCGCCGGGCTGCCCCGGCCCGCGCTGCTCGTGGTGGACGAGGCGCACTACGTGAAGAACCCCGCCGCGCAGCGCTCGGAGCGGACGGCGGCCTGGTCCGACGCCGCCGAGCGCGTGCTGTTCATGTCGGGCACGCCCATGGAGAACACCGTCGACGAGTTCCGCAGCATCGTGCGGTACCTCAAGCCCGACGTCGCCGACTCGATCGACCCGGCGGCGGGCCTGGCGGGGGCCGCGGCGTTCCGCCGGTCGGTGGCCACGGTGTACCTGCGGCGCAACCAGGAGGACGTACTCACCGAGCTGCCCGAGCTGGTCCAGGTGGACGAGTGGGAGCGGTTCGGCAAGCACGACGGCGCCGCCTACCGGCGGGCCGTGCTGAAGCGTTCGTTCGCGGACATGCGCCGGGCGGCGTTCGTCCAGGCCCCCGAGCCGACGGCGAAGCTCGTGCGGCTGCGCGAGATCGTCGCCGAGGCGATGGACAACAACCGCAAGGTCGTCGTCTTCTCGTTCTTCCGCGACGTGATCGAGACGGTGCTGGCCGAGCTGGGCCCGCTCGCCATCGGACCCATCACGGGCTCCGTCCCCGCCCGGCGGCGGCAGGAGCTGGTCGACGAGTTCACGCAGGCGCCGGAGCCGAAGGTGCTGGTGAGCCAGATCGAGGCGGGCGGCGTCGGGCTCAACATCCAGGCGGCCTCCGTGGTGATCCTGTGCGAGCCGCAGGTCAAGCCGACGGTCGAGGCGCAGGCCATCGCGCGGGCGCACCGGATGGGTCAGGTCCGCACCGTGCAGGTGCACCGGCTGCTGATCGAGAACAGCGTGGACGAGCGGCTCCTGGAGATCCTCGGCACCAAGGCCGAGCTGTTCGCCGAGTACGCCGGGCGCTCGACGGTGGCCGTGGCACCGGGCGCCACCGACGTCGCCGACGCCGAGCTCGCTCGGCGCATCGTCGAGGAGGAGCGCACCCGGCTGGCCGAGCCCGCGGCGTAGCCCCGAGAGCTCGCTCTTTTGCTCGCGGTCAGGCCTCCGGCCTGCTGAGATGTACCCATGTCCACCACAGCCCTGACCCGGGGTCCTGTCCAGGCCGCCGAGCGTTCGCCCGCGCCCGACCTCGCACGCGGCTTCATGCTCCTGCTGATCGCCATCGCGAACACGCCCTACTACCTGTGGGGCAGCGAGACGAACCCCTGGGTGTCGCACCCCGTCGACGGCTCGGCCCTCGACGAGGTCGCCGACTTCCTCATCATCGTGTTCGTGGACATGCGGACCTACCCCATGTTCGCGTTCCTCTTCGGCTACGGCATGATGCAGCTCTACAACCGCCAGGTGTCCTCCGGGACGTCGGAGGCAGCGGCTCGCAAGCTCCTGCAGAAGCGCAACTGGCTCCTGCTCGGGTTCGGGTTCGTGCACGCGGCGCTGCTCTGGATGGGCGACGTGCTCGGCGCGTACGGCCTCGCCGGACTGCTCATGGTGTGGCTGTTCTTCGAGGTCAAGGACCGCACGCTGCTCGTGTGGACCTGGGTCTTCGGCGGCCTGCTGGCGATCGGCACGGTGTTCGCCGTGGTCGGCTCGTACTTCACCGCTCAGATCCCCGCGGACGACCCGATCGCGCGGTCCATCCTCGCGGACACCACCGGCCCGTCCACGGAGTCGATGGCTTCGACGTCGTACCTGGCGTCGATCTTCGAGCGCCTGGGCTTCTGGGTCTTCGGGACCGTCGGCCAGGGGCTCTTCTTCCTCGTCGTCCCGATGATGCTGCTGCTCGCCTTCTGGGCCGGACGGCGCCGCATCCTCGAGAACCCGGGCGAGCACCTGCCGCTGCTGCGCCGGGTGGCGGCGGTCGGCATCGCCATCGGCTGGCTCGGCCCGCTGCCGGCCGCGCTCGACCACGTCGGCGTCCTCGCCGTGCCCGACCACGCGGCCTGGGTCTTCCTGCCCGTGCAGATCTTCACCGGCTTCTTCGGCGGGCTGGGCTACGTCGCCCTGTTCGGCCTCATCGGCCACCGCGTCGCCCTGCGCCGCAGCGGCGCGCCGTCGAACAACCTGTTCACCACGGACGGGCCGTTCGCCGGCGCCGTCCAGGCGGTGGGCAAGCGGTCGCTGACGTCCTACCTGCTGCAGTCCGTGCTGTGCGCGCCGGTCCTGGCGGCCTGGGGCTTCGGCCTGGGCCGGCACCTCAGCTCGTGGAGCATGCTGCTGTTCGCCGTGGGCGTCTGGGCGCTGACCGTGGTGTTCGCCGTCTGGCAGGAGCGCACCGGGCGGCGCGGGCCGGCCGAGGTGGCGCTGCGCCGGCTGGTCTACGGCCGGCCGGCGCAGCGTCCGGCACCGGTTCAGCCGGCAGCCTGAGCCACGGGCTGAACCCTCTGGCTCAGGCCGGGAACGAGTCCACGGCGTCGTCCTCGCCGTCACCGTCGGTGTCCACGGAGATCGTCCGCGTCCCGCCGGCGGTCTCCACCACGACGTCGGGCCGCCCGTCACCGTCGGTGTCGTGCAGCTCGACGTCGGGGACGCCGTCGGCGTCGTAGTCCTCGAACTGGGCGTCCACGACGCCGTCGCCGTCGGTGTCGGCCACCTCGACGTCGGTTATGCCGTCGCCGTCGAGGTCGAACTTGCCGGGCTTGTCGGCCAGGAACTCGGACACGTCGTTCTCCTTGCTCGTCATCTCTCTGGGGTACTTCCCCGATCATGCACCACCCGGCGGGCTGCTCGGGCACCGACGTCCCAGGATTTCTCCCGCTTCACCGCGCGGGTGAAATAGCAAGCCGCTTAGATTCAGCACATGCTCACCCAGGTACGCAGGACCCGACGCCGGGCCGCGGCGCTGACCGTCAAGACCTGCGCCGTCTTGATCGCCTCCGGCCTGATCGTCTCGGGCCTGGTGACCTCGGGGATCGCCGTCGCGACGGTCACCCCCGCCACCGGTTCCGGTGCGGACGCCGTCGGCCAGGCCTGGTCCGTCGACCTCGCCACCCGCACCGGCGACGACGCCGGGGTGCGCCACTCCGACGGTGCGCTCCGACTGGACGACGCCGGCACGTCGGGCAGCTCCACTGTGCCGGACGACAGGGCCGACGACGACGGCGGGCGCGCCGACGGCGGCAGCGTGCACCAGGAGACGTCCGGCCAGCTGGTCGCGGAGCCGAAGGTCCTCGACTCCCCCGCGGGCGTCATCACCGCCGACGTCGACGCCACCGCCCCGGAAGGTACCTCCGTGCTGATCGACGTCCGCGGCCGGCTCGCCGACCAGGGCCCCGACTCCTGGACCGAGTGGGTACCCGCCGGATCCCCGCTCCCCGCACCCGCCGAGACGATCCAGGCGCGCGTCACGCTCGTCGGCGAGGGCGGCACCGGCCCGGCCGTGCGGGAGGTGACGCTCACCCCCGAGGCCCGCCGGTCGCAGTCGCTGCAGGAGGCAGAGGGAGAGGCCGCGCCGGACGGCGTCGCGGACTCGTACAAGGTCTTCGCCACGCGCGAGGGCCTGGTGGGCGGGACCACCGCGAACGGCCATGTCATCACCAGGAGGGACCACTTCGTCGCGCTGCCGTCCCGGCGCGGGCTGTCGTCGAAGGACTCGGGCAGCTACTCGGTCCGGGTCTGCGCCGAGAGCACGGGGCGCTGCGCGTACGCCCCGGTCTGGGACGTCGGGCCGTGGAACACCACCGACGACTACTGGAACGGGGGCGAGACGCGTCAGTCCTGGTCCGACCTGCCCCAGGGCCTGCCGCAGGCGCAGGCCGCCTACCAGGACGACCACAACCGCGGGCGCGACGGGTTCGGCCGCCAGGTCGCCAACCCCGCGGGTATCGACCTCGGGGACGGCACGTTCTGGGACGCCGTCGGGCTCACCAACAACGCCTGGACCACCGTCACCTATCTCTGGACCGGAGACGGACCCAGGGGCGTCGTGCGGACCAGGAACGGTCCGCTCAACGTGCGCTCGGGTCCGAGCACGGACTACGACGTCGTCGGACAGGCCGGCAACCACGCGAACGTGGTGATCGAGTGCACCGCGCGCGGCGCCAGGATCACGGGAACCTACGGCACCACGGACCTGTGGAACCGCATCGGACCGGGCAACTGGGTCTCGGACGCCTACGTCTCCACCAGCTCCTCGACCCGGGTCCGCACCTGCTGACACGCCCGCGGCAATGAGAACGGGATCGTGTTCGCCGTGGGAACTCCCCGCGAACACGATCCCGTTCTCGTCATGCGGTTCTCGTCATGCGGCGGCGCGACGCAGCGACAGGGCCAGGCCGATCGCTGCCGCCGCGACCACCACTGCCGCCAGCAGCGGCAGCGCCGTCACACCCGAGCCGGCCACCACGAGCGACGCGAGCGCGGCACCGACCGCGATCCCGCCGTTGAACAGCACAGGGATCAGCGCGCCGGCGAACGACCGCCGCTCGGGCCCGGCCAGCCGCAGGATCAGCGTCTGGGCGAACGGCGGCATGCCGCCCGACACGACTCCCCACGCCACGACGACGGCGATCCCCACCGCCGGGTGCACGTCGACGACACTCAGCGCCGCCACGGTCAGCGCGGTCGCGGCCACGCTCACGACCAGCGCGGGCGCGGTCCGGTTACCGAACCGGCCCGCCAGTGCGACGCCCACCGCCGAGGCGAGCCCGAACACCAGCAGCAGCGCGCTCATCCCGCCGGGCAGCGCCTCGGCCGGCGCCTCCGTGAGGCGCGTGATGTAGGTGTAGGCGCCGTAGTGGCCCACCAGCACCAGCGCCACGAGACCCGTCACTGCCAGCAGCCGGTCTATGCCGCGTCGAGGTGCCGGGCTGTCCGCCGTCACGCCCGCCGAGCCCTCCGGGACCTGCGGAGTCTCCGGAGCAGCCGGGACCGCCGCACGCGCCACGACCAGCCGGACCGCGACGGCCCCCAGGACGCCGAGGACCGCGAGAGCCCCGAAGGCGGCCCGCCAGCCGGCGGCGTCGGCGACGAGCCTGGCGAGAGGCGTGCCCACGACCATCCCCAGCGTCGCCCCGCCGAGCACCACGGCGACGGCGCGCCCGAGCAGGCCGTCGGAGACCAGGTCGGCGACGTGCGCGTTGGTGGTGGCCCACAGCAGGCCCACCGCCGCCGCGCCCAGGACCCGTGCCCCGACCGCCAGCTGGAACGTCGGCGCGAGGGCGGTGAGGGCCGACGAGAGCGCGAGCACGGCCAGCCCGCCGGCGATCACGGCGCGGCGGTCCCTGCCGCGTGTCAGCCGTACCAGCGGGAAGCTGAGCACGACCACGACCGCCGCCCACACCGACACCAGCATGCCGGTGCTCGACTCGGCGACGCCGAGGCCCGTGCTCATCTGCTCCAGCACGGCCGTCGGCAGCATCTCGGAGGTGACCATGAGGAGGGTCCCCGCGCCCAGCACGAGCAGGGACGGCCAGGGCAGGACGTCGGCGGGGCTGGTCGGGATACCCGCGCCCGGCGGGTCCTCGAGGACCGGCTCAACGGTTGGTTCGGTGCCTGTTGTCTCCATGTCGGCAACGCTAAAGTTTGACACTGGTGTCAATGTCAAGCCCAACCCGGAGGCAACATGAAGATCGGTGAGCTCGCCGCCCGGACGGGCGTGACCACCCGCCTGATCAGGTACTACGAACAGCAGGACCTGCTCGAGGCGGACCGTGCGCCCAACGGCTACCGCACCTATACCGAGGCCCACGTGGAGCGGGTGTCCCGCGTGGCGGGCCTGGTCCAGGCCGGCATCCCGACGCGGCTGGTCAAGGTGCTGCTCGACGCCGAGCTCGCCGCGGCCCGCGACGAGCCGACGTGCCCGCGCGAGGTGGCCGAACAGCTCGCCACGGAGCTGGTCGGCGTCCAGGAGCGCATCGACTGCCTCACGCGGAGCCGGGACTCGATCCGCTCGTTCCTGAAGGCGACCCAGCACGAGGTCCTGCTCCGCGAAGCAACAGAACCCGCCCTTCTGCCGAGATAGAACTGTGGCGAGATAGAACTATGGCCGAGGCGATGATCGCCTCGGCCATAGTTCTATCTCGCCACAGTTCTATCTCGGCGGCGTCACTCGACGCCGAGCAGGACCTCCACCGCGCGGCTCAGGAACGCGTCCACCGAGGCCTCGTCGTAGGCGTCCGCACCGCGCGCGCGCCCGAACGTCGCCGACCGGATGTCGCCCGCCGTCAGCGGCTCCTGCCGGTCGAAGTACCCGATGAGCCGGTCGCACAGGTCGTCGACGTCGTCCTTGTCGTAACCCTGCGAACCACGGTCGGCCGGGGCGAACTTCTCGCCGTCGGGCCGGCCCAGCCGCCCGTAGAGCGAACGCGCGCGCTCGGCGAGCGCGTTCATCCAGGCCTGCTGGCCGTGCGCCGCCGCGTACTCCGCGCGCTGCCGGGCGATGAACGCCGCCTCGAGCCGGTCGAGCGCCGCGTCGACCTCATGGGTGTTGTACCCACCACGGGTCAGGTCGAACGTGGACGCCTGGATGTCGGCACTCGTCAGCCGGTCCGCGGTACGTCCCTCGTACGCCTGCCGCGCGTGCTCGAAGAACTCGTCGACCTCGTCCTTGTCGTACCCGGTGCGCATCGCGGGAACGCTGTTGAACATCCCACTCACTCGTCGTCCTCCTCAGCCGCCAGCTGCCCGCAGGCCCCGTCGATATCGCTCCCGCGGGTATCACGGATCGTGGTCGGGATCCCGTGACCGCGCAATCGTGCCACAAACTCGTCCTCGACATCCCGGTCGCTCGCGGTCCAGATCGAACCCGGCGTCGGGTTGAGCGGGATCGGGTTCACGTGCACCCATCCGCGGCCGCGGGCGTTGAGCTTCTCGCCCAGCAGGTCCGCACGCCAGGCGTGGTCGTTCATGTCCTTGATCAGCGCGTACTCGATGGACACGCGACGGCCGGTCACCTCGAAGTAGTTCCGCGCGGTGTCGAGGGTCTCGTCGACGCTCCAGCGCGTGTTGATCGGCACCAGCTCGGAGCGCAGGTCGTCGTCGGGCGCGTGCAGCGAGAGGGCGAGCGTCACCGGGATGCCCTCCTTGGTGAGCTTCTGCATCGCCGGGACCAGGCCCACCGTGGAGACGGTGATGTTGCGGGCCGACATGCCGAAGCCCTCGGGCTGGGGCGCGACCAGCGTCCGCACCGTCTCGATCACTGCCTTGTAGTTGGCCAGCGGCTCGCCCATGCCCATGAACACCAGGTTGTTCAGCCGGGTGACACCGCCGGGGATCTCGCCCTCGGCCAGCGAGCGGAACGCCGCGCGGACCTGCTCGAGGATCTCCGCCGTCGAGAGGTTCCGGGTCAGGCCGAGCTGGCCCGTCGCGCAGAACGGGCAGGCCATGCCGCAGCCCGCCTGGCTGGAGACGCACAGCGTGGTGCGCTGCGGGTAGCGCATGAGCACCGACTCGACCTTGGCCTCGTCGAACAGGTGCCACAGCGTCTTGACCGTGGTGCCGCCGTCGGCCTCGAGCTTGCGGGTGGGCCGCATCAGCTCGGGGAACATGGTGGTCGCGAGCGCGTCCCGGGACTTCGCCGGGAGGTCGGTCATCTTCGCCGGGTCGCTCGTGTAGTGCGTGAAGTAGTGCGTGGCGAGCTGCTTGGCGCGGAACGCCGGCTCGCCCGCCTCCACGACCGAGGCGACCCGCTCCTCGGGCGTGAGGTCGGCGAAGTGCCTCGGGGGCTTGCCGCGGCGCTTGGGCGCCATCTGCAGCGGGATCGCCGGCGTCTCGTCCGAAGGACGTACGACGGGCTGGGCAAGGGGAGTTTTCATCAGGCAACCACCGAGAGCACGAGATAGACGAAGGGCGCTGTGATGATCATCGAATCGAGGCGATCCAGCACGCCCCCGTGCCCCGGGAGCAATGAGCCCATGTCCTTCAATTCTAGGTCACGCTTGAGCAGGGACTCAGCGAGATCGCCCACAGTCGCAGTGATTGCGGTCATGACGCCGAGCGCTATCCCGAGGACCGGGCTCTCGCCCAGCCCGTAGACGGCGCCGAGCACGCCCACCGCGGTGGCCAGCACTATCGAGCCGGCCAGGCCCTCCCACGACTTCTTGGGACTCACGGTCGGCGCGAGCGGATGCCTGCCCATCGTGGCGCCGGCGATGTAGCCGCCGGTGTCGTTGGCGACCGCCAGGAGGATGAACAGCACCACCCGGATCTCGCCGTCGGGCTGCGCCAGCATGAGGACCACGAACCCAGCGAGGAACGGGACGTAGGCGGCGGCGAAGACCGACGCGGCGGAGTCCCGGACGGCGCCGAGGCCGGACCCGTCGAGCGCACGCCAGACGACGGCCGCGGCGACCGTCAGCACGAAGGCGACGAACAACGCCTCCCCGCCGCCGCGGTAGGCGGAGACGATCATGCCGGCGGCGCCCACGAAGAGGGGCACCATCGGCAGACGGAGGTTACGGCGCGCGAAAGCCTGGCGCAGCTCCCACAGCCCGGCCCACATCAGGAGGACGACGAAGAGGACGAACGGCTCCGGTCGCCAGTACAGCGACGCGCCGACGATACCGAGCAGGCCGAGGCCAACCAGGATCGCGGCGGGCAGGTTACGGCCTGCGCGCGACTTCTTCGGGGCGGATACGGGCTCGGACTCGGGGCTCACGGCGGTCTGCGCATTGTCGCGCTCTGATCTGTCTCGAGGTGGTGCGGACATCAGACCTCGAGCAGCTCGCTCTCCTTGCTGGAGAGCAGCTGGTCGATGATCTCGACGTGGCTCCTGGTGATCTTGTCCAGCTCCTTCTCCGCGCGAGTGACCTCGTCCTCGCCGGCCTCGCCGTCCTTGACGATGCGGTCCAGCGTCTCCTTGGCCTTGCGGCGGATGTTGCGCACCGAGACGCGCGAGTCCTCGGCCTTCGACTTGGCGAGCTTCACGTAGTCGCGGCGGCGCTCCTCCGTCAGGGAGGGCAGCACTATGCGGATCGCGTTGCCGTCGGTCGCCGGGTTCACACCCAGGTCGGAGTCGCGCAGCGCCTTCTCGACGGCGGGAATCGAGCTCTTGTCGAACGGGGCGACCATCACGGTGCGGGCGTCCGGGATGTTGAACGACGCCAGCTGCTGCAGCGGCGTCGGCGCGCCGTAGTAGTCGACGGTGATCTTGCTGAACATCCCGGCGTTGGCGCGACCGGTACGGATACCGGCGAAGTCTTCCTTGGCGACCTCGATCGCCTTCTCCATCTTTTCCTCGGCCTCGAGGAGGGTCTCGTCGATCACCACTGCTCCTTCATTCGTCTACGGGTGGTGCCGGGGCCACTCTACGGACACTTTGCCCGGCTACCGAAAGGATCGCGCGTTCACCGGAGCCCGGGTCACGCGGGGTTCGGCGAGATGATCAGCGCGAGGTGATCAGCGTGCCGATGGGCTCGCCCGCCAGCGCGCGGGTCACGTTGCCCTCGCCCTCCATGCCGAACACGCGCATCTGCACGTTGTTGTCGCGGCACATGGCCAGCGCCGTGTCGTCCATGACGCCGAGCCGGTTCACGAGCGCGTCCGTGTACGTGAGGTGGTCCAGCTTCTTGGCGTCGGGGTTGCGGCGCGGGTCGGAGTCGTAGACGCCGTCGACGCCGTTCTTGCCCATGACGACCTGCTCGCAGCCCGTCTCCAGGGCGCGCTGCACCGCCACGGTGTCGGTGGAGAAGTACGGCATGCCCGCACCCGCGCCGAAGATGACGACGCGGCCCTTCTCCAGGTGCCGGATCGCGCGCAGCGGGATGTACGGCTCCGCGACCTGACCCATGGTGATGGCGGTCTGCACGCGGGTCTTGACGCCGGCCTGCTCCAGGAAATCCTGGAGGGCCAGGCAGTTCATGACCGTGCCGAGCATGCCCATGTAGTCGGCGCGGGCGCGGTCCATGCCCGCCACGCTCAGCTCGGCGCCGCGGAAGAAGTTGCCGCCGCCGACCACGATGGCGACCTGGATGCCGTCACGCACCGCCACGCCGATCTCCTTGGCCATGCGCCGGACGACGACGGCGTCGAGCCCCACGCTGCCGCCGCCGAACGCCTCGCCCGACAGCTTCAGGAGCACACGCCGGGCGGGCTTGCCCTCCATGTCCACCGCGAAGTCTTGAGTCGCCTCGTCGCTCACTGGTCCGTCACCCTTCGGTCATCACTACCGGGAAGCTGGCTCGTGCCCCTGACGGAGCCCGGTGCGCGCGCCGGTCCCCTCCGGGGGAACCGACCCGCCTATGCGTCGGCCCGGCCCGCGCCGAAGCGCGGACCGGGCCGACCAAGCTGCGTCAGGAACCGACGCGGAAACGCACGAACGCGGACACGGAGCCGTTCGCGGCGGCGACGTGCTTGCCGACGGTGGTCTTCGAGTCCTTGGCCAGCGGCTGGTCGACGAGCACGACCTCCTTGAAGAAGCCGTTCAGGCGACCCTCGACGATCTTGGGCAGCGCCGCCTCCGGCTTACCCTCGTTCTTCGAGGTCTCCAGAGCGATCGCACGCTCCTTCTCGACGACGTCCGCCGGGACGTCCTCACGCGTGAGGTACTTCGGGGCGAGCGCGGCGATGTGCTGCGCGACGTCCTTGGCGACCGAGGCGCCGGCCTCGTCGGTGACGACGAGGACACCGATCGACGGCGGCAGGTCCTTGGCCGTCTTGTGCAGGTACGTCGTGACCTTCGGGCCCTCGACGCGCGCGACGCGGCGCAGGACGATCTTCTCGCCCAGCGTGGCGCCCTGCGAGGCGATGAGGTCGGCGACGGTGCCCTCGGCGGACGGGGCGGCGGAGGCCGCGACCTCGTCCGAGGCACCGGCGGCGGCCGTGGCCTCGAGAACAGCCTCGGCCAGCGCGATGAACTTCTCGTTCTTCACGACGAAGTCGGTCTCGGCGTTCAGCTCGATCATCGTGGCGACCTGGCCGGCCGCGGTGTCCTCGACCTTGACGGCCACGAGGCCCTCGGAGGCCGTGTTGCCCTCACGCTTGGCGGCGCGGGCGAGACCCTTGGTGCGGATGATCTCGATGGCCTTCTCGGCGTCGCCGTCGGCGGTGTCGAGTGCCTTCTTGACGTCGAGCATGCCGGCGCCGGTCCGCTCACGCAGCGCCTTGATGTCAGCGGCGGTGTAGTTCGCCATTGTTCTGGTCCTCCGTGCAGTCGTGTTGTTCGTGGGAGGTCGTGAGACCCGAGGAACGGTGCGCCGACCGGGTCCGGACGAGCCGGACCCGGTCAGCGCAGCACGTCACTTCTCGGTCTCGGCGGCCTCGGGAGCAACCGCGGCAGCAGCCTCGGTGGCCTCGGGCGCGGTGACCTCGGGCGCGGCGGCCGGAGCGGCCTCCACTGCCTCAGCGGCCTCGACGACCTCGGCCGGAGCGGCCGGGGTGGCGGCCTCAGCGGCCGCGGCGGACGCTGCGGCGACGGTGCCCTCGGCGGTCTCCGCCGGGGTCTCGACGGTGCCCTCGGCACCGGCGAGGAGCTCGCGCTCCCACTCGGCGAGGGGCTCGGCGGCGACCTCGGTCTCGGCACCGGTCTTGCTACCACCGGAGTGACGCTGCATGAGGCCCTCGGCGGCGGCGTCCGCGATCACGCGGGTGAGCAGCGTGACGGAGCGGATCGCGTCGTCGTTGCCCGGGATCGCGTAGTCGACCATGTCGGGGTCGCAGTTGGTGTCGAGGATCGCGACGACGGGGATGCCCAGCTTGCGGGCCTCGTCCACCGCGAGGTGCTCCTTGTTCGTGTCGACGATCCAGACGGCCGAGGGAACCTTGGCCATGTCACGGATACCGCCGAGCGTGCGCGCGAGCTTGTCCTTCTCGCGGCGCAGGACCAGGAGCTCCTTCTTCGTGAGGCCCGAGGCCGCCACGTCGTCGAAGTCGATCTCCTCGAGCTCCTTCATCCGCTGAAGGCGCTTGTGCACGGTGGTGAAGTTCGTGAGCATGCCACCGAGCCAGCGGTGGTTCACGTAGGGCATCCCGACGCGGGCGGCCTGCTCGGCCACCGGCTCCTGGGCCTGCTTCTTGGTGCCGACGAAGAGGATCGAGCCGCCGTGGGCGACCGTCTCCTTGACGAAGTCGTAGGCGTTGTCGATGAAGTGCAGCGACTGCTGCAGGTCGACGATGTAGATGCCGTTGCGCTCCGTGAAGATGAACCGCTTCATCTTCGGGTTCCAACGGCGGGTCTGGTGTCCGAAGTGGACACCGCTCTCGAGGAGCTGGCGCATGGACACGACGGCCATGACACGTCCTTTCGGTGCGGCCCGAGATCGACCCGGGTCCTCCGCACGCATTTCAGGGCGGCACAGGACCGATAGCCCTGACCGCGGTTTGGGTTGGATCGGCACCGCATTGCTTCGGTGCCCCTGGCGCCACGTCGTGCCCGACGCCGACCCTGTGGGCCGGACCGCTGCCGGACGCGACTTCGGTGTGACGCGCGTTGTCGATCGAGTGCTCCCCTTGCCGGGCCGACGGTCAGCAAGGCTGTCCGTCTGCCGGATCGGGGGTGCATGCCGGTCGCGGGTGGAAGTCTACCCGACCAGCCCTTGCAACGAGGACCCAGCCACGGAGACCCTCGCCACGGCGGCAGCGGGCTCCGAGCGCGACCACAGGCGGGGCCTGCGCCTACCTGTGCACAGGCGGCGGTCCTGCGGCCCCCGGAGGTGCCGACACGGGTTGATGCTCGGTGCATGAGACCACTTCTCGCTCCCGCCGGCTGCCGCGTCCTCGGCCGGCTCGCCACGACGCTCCTGACCGTGCTGCTCACTGCCGTGTTCGTCGCGCTCTGGGCGGCAGCACCCGCCGCCGCGGTCCGCTCGGGCCCCGCCGCCGCGGTCCGCTCGGGCCCCGACGTCGGAGTCCTCGTGGGTGCCGACGCCGGGCTCCTGGGCGTCGACGCCGGGGAGCCCGCGGCCGGAGCCCGCGGATACGTGGCGCCGGTCGCCGGAGTGGACCCGCCGTCCGGGGTGGTCCGCCCGTTCGAGGCGCCCGAGCACGAGTGGGGACCCGGGCACCGCGGTGTGGACCTGGTCGCCCCCGAGGGCTCCGGCGTGCGCTCCCCCGGGCCGGGTGTGGTGACGTTCGCTGGGCAGGTCGCACGGCGCGGGGTGGTCGTCGTCACGCATCCGGACGGTCTGCGCACCAGCCTGGAGCCGGTCGCCGCCTCGGTGCCGGTCGGGACCGCCGTCGCCGCCGGTTCGGCGATCGGCGTGGTGGAGAGCAGCCGGGCGGACGGCGGCACGACGCCGAACCACTGCGAGCCGAGATCCTGCGTCCACTGGGGCGTGCGCCGGGGCGAGCGCTACCTAGACCCGCTGTCGCTGCTGACCCCCCAACCGATAGTGCTCCTCCCGGACCCACCGACCCGTTGAGTGCTGGGTATTTGTCCTCCCGAATCGTTTCGGGGGGGACAAATACCCAGCACTCAACGGGTGGGGAAGGGTCAGGCGCGCGGGAACGCCTGGGCGTAGACGCTGCGCAGCCGCTCCGCGTCCACGTGGGTGTAGCGCTGGGTGGTCGCCAGGTTCGCGTGGCCCAGCACCTCCTGCACCGCGCGGAGGTCCGAGCCGCCCTGCAGCAGGTGGGTGGCGGCCGAGTGCCGGAGCGCGTGCGGCGCCACGTCGTCGACCCCGGCCTGGGCCGCGAGGCGGTGCACCGCCTCGCGCACCTGGCGCTGACCCCAGCGTCCGCCACGCTCCCCCACGAGCAGGGCGTCGCCGGTGGTGGCCGTCACGAGCTCGGGCCGGCCGTCGGCCAGCCACGCCTCCACGGCGCGTGCCGCCGGGATGCCGAACGGCACCACCCGCTCCTTGCCGCCCTTGCCGAGCACGCGCACGAGCCGGTCCCGCGAGTCCACGTGGACGACGTCGACGGACACCAGCTCGCCCACCCGGATGCCCGCGCCGTACAGCAGCTCGGCGGCGACCCACGACCGCAGGGCCGCCGGCCGGTTGGCCTCGTCGGCTTCCTCTGCCGCGGCCCGGGCGCCGTCGAGCAGACGGCCCGCGGCGTCCACGTCGAGCACGGTGGGCAGGGTGCGCGGCACCTTGGGGCTCGCGAGGCGCGCCGACGGGTCCACGGGGATCAGTCCCGAACGGTGCGCCCAGCGCAGGAACGCGCGGGCGGAGGCGCCCCGGCGCGCGAGCGTGGAGCGGGCGAGCCCGCGGTCGGACTGGGACGCGAGCCAGCCGCGCAGGAGCGCGAGGTCGATGGCGTCGAGCCGCGTGCTGCCGTGCCGCATCGCGTAGCGGAGCAGGTCCGTCACGTCCGCGACGTAGGCGCGACGCGTATGGGCGGAGTGCCCGCGCTGCGCGTCGAGGTAGCTGCCGAACCGGGACACGGCGTCGGACATGTGCTCGGGTAGCCGAGGCAAGCCGGACAGGTCGGTAAGGTCCACGTTTGCCAGTGTGCAGCTACCGTCCCGTGCGTGGAAGCAGGCGCGCCGCCTTTTTCGGCCGTGCGCGAGGTCTGCGAGCATGGCTGATCACACGAGCACAGGAGGGCGCAAAGATGCGTGCTGTACAGGTGACCGAGTTCGGCGGGCCCGAGGTACTGAAGGCCGTCGAGGTACCCGAACCGACGGCAGGGCCCGGACAGGTGCTGATCGACGTCACGCGGATCGGCCTGAACTACGCCGACACGCACCAGGTGGAGAACTCGTACCAGACGCCGACCAGGCTCCCGTTCGTCCCCGGCGGTGAGGTGGTCGGGCGCACGCCGGACGGCAGGCGGGTGGTCGCGCTCCTGGCCGGTGGCGGCGGGTACGCCGAGCGTGCGGTCGCCGACGAGGCGATGACCTTCCCCGTGCCCGACGGCGTGGACGACCTCACGGCGCTCTCGATGCTGGTGCAGGGCACCACCGCCTGGATCCTGCTGCGCAAGAACGCCCACCTCGAACCCGGCGAGTCGGTGGTCGTGCACGCGGCCGCCGGCGGGGTCGGCACGATAGCCGTGCAGCTGGCCAAGGCCTGGGGCGCCGGCCGGGTCGTGGCGACGGCGAGCAGCGACGAGAAGCGCGCCCTGGCCCTCGAGCTCGGCGCCGACGTCGCCGTCGACTCCCGCGCGGACGACATGACCGCGACCCTCATCGACGCCAACGGGCGCCGCGTGGACATCGTGCTCGACATGGTCGGCGGGACCACCACCGACCAGAGCATCGCGGCGCTCGCCCCCTTCGGCAGGCTGGCCTTCTACGGCATGGCGGGACGCACGCCGCCGAAGCCCGTCGAGCTGCGCAACCTGCTCGGCCACAGCACCACCGTGGCGGGCATGTGGCTCCCGCACGTGTTCCGCCTGCCCGGCGACCTCTACGGCACCGCGCTGACCGAGCTGTTCGACCTCGCACAGACCGGCGGGCTCCGCGCCGTGGCGGGCGGCGAGTACGCCCTGTCCGACGCCCGCGCGGCGCACGAGGCCCTGCGCTCGCGGGGCACGGTCGGCAAGCTGATGCTCGACCCGACCCGCTGAACCCTCGCCCGCACCCACACCGCCCTGCCCTGCCCTGCCCCGTGCGCCGGTCCGGCGACCGATCCACGGGGCAGGTGCGGGCGAGGTTCCGCCGGCACTTCCGCGACCTCCGCGACTCCGCGCCTCAGCGGCTCAGCGCCTGCGCCAGCCCCCGTCCTTCTGCTCGGCCAGGCCCATGAGCTCCAGCAACCCGAGCGCACCCGTCGTGTCGCCGAGCGCGAGGCCCGCCGCACGAGCGATCGACCGCTCGTGCGCCGCCTTCCGCACGGGTAGCGCGTCCAGCACCGCCCTGCCCGCCGCGTCGAGGTCGTCGCCCAGCCGGGTCTCGCCCCGGCGTTCCGGCGCGCTCTCGCCCAGGTCCCCGACCAGCTCGGCGGCCTCCGCCGCATCCGTGACGCAGACGGCGGCGCCCCGCCGCAGGAGCTCGTGGCAGCCCGCCGACGCCATCGACGTGACCGGCCCGGGCACCGCCCCCAGCGGCCGAAGCAGCCTCGCCGCATGGTTGGCGGTGGACAGCGCGCCCGACCGGACGGACGCCTCGACCACGACGGTGCCCGAGGTGAGCGACGCGATCAGGCGGTTGCGCTTGAGGAAGCGTTGCTTGCCCGGTACCGAACCCGGCGGCACCTCGCTCACCACCGCGCCCTGCTCGACGGTCCGCCGGAGCAGGTCGGTGTTGCTCGCCGGGTAGAGCCTGTCGACGCCACCCGCGAGAAAGGCCACGGTCGGCGACCCGGACACCAGCGCGCCCCGGTGCGCCTCCGCGTCGATGCCGTTGGCGCCGCCCGAGACCACCGTGAACCCGCGGTCGGCCAGACCGCACGCCAGGGTCCTCGTCACGCGGATCCCGTAGTCCGTGCAGGCCCGCGAACCCACCAGGGACACCGAACGCTCCGCCAGCTTCACCAGGTCCGGGTCGCCCCGCACCCACAGCGCCAGCGGGCCGCCCACGCTCAGGTCGGCGAACCCGGCCGGCCAGCGCGGATCGTCCGGGGTCAGGAACGTGCCACCGTACCGGCCGAGCACCGCGAGCTCGCCCTCGGGATCGAGCCGTTCGAGCCGGGGCGCCCAGCGCAGCACGGCGGCCACGACCAGGTCCGCGGCCCGCGTGCCTGAGGTAGCTCCATCGAGCCCGAGCCCTTCGGCGGCGGGTCCTCCGGCGGCGGGTCCTTCGGCAGGCGGCCCGAGCAGGCGCCCGGGTGCGTCGGCCCGGCCGCCCGCGCCCGGCCCAGGACCGCGACCCGGCAGGGCGTCCAGCGCTCTGCCACCACCGATCCGCCGGAGCGCCGCGCCCGCCCGGTCCGGGGACCGGGCCGCGTCCAGCAGCCAGTCGAGCGCGGCGACGGGTCCGAGGTTGCCTACCAGTGCGCCGGCCACCGGGTCTCCCGGCTCGGCGATCCGGCTCCACGCGGCCCGCGCCAGCACCGGATCGTCGCCGTCGAACCTGAGCTGCGTGCGGGGCAGGTCGAAGAGCGGCTCACCCATGGTCGCCCCCGGTCCGCAGCAGCAGCGCGTTCCCGACATCGGGCACCGTGGGCGCGGCACGTCCCGCCAGGTCGGCGATGGTCCAGGCCATCCGCAGCACCCGGTCGACGCCACGCAGGCTGAGCCGCCCGTCGGTCATCGCCCGTTCGATCGGGCCGAGCAGGCCCGGGTGCGGCCGCAGCAGGTCGCGCAGGAACGGCCCGGGCATCTCGGCGTTGGTGGACCACGGCGTGTCGGCCAGCCGGGCCCGTGCGGCCTGCCGCGCGGCGAGCACGCGGGCGGCCACCACCGACGTCGGCTCGGACGTTCCCTCCAGCCGCTCCACCCGGTCGACCGGCTGCACCTCGACCTGCACGTCCACCCGGTCCAGCAGCGGACCGGACAGCCGAGCGAAGTACCGGCGCCGCACCGTCGGCGAGCAGCTGCACTCGAGCCCCTTGCCGACCGCCAGCCCGCAGGGGCAGGGGTTCGCCGCCAGCACGAGCTGGAACCGGGCCGGGTAGCGCGCCGCGCCGCCCGACCGGTGGATCACGAGCTCGCCCTGCTCCAGCGGCTGCCGCAGGGTCTCCAACACCTTGCTGCCGAACTCAGGTGCTTCAGCACCCAATGGAAAGCACACCGTGCTGCAAGTCGCTCCCGATCGTACCGTTACCCATGCGAACGCGCTGTTCACAGCACCCGGGTGCACGCGCAGGCATGGCCAAGCCTTCGGGCATACGGTCGTTGTCTCCGCCTCCGCGTACCGCTTAAGCGGCACTTAGAAACTACTTGATGAGACTCACGACGAGCGCTGCCGCCGCGATCATTGGAACAGCGACCGCGAAGACGACGGTCACGACATCCCACTTGTTTAGCGCCTTCGCCTCGACCCGGTCGATGTCTTTGCGTGCTTGATCGAGCCTGAGTTCCGCGGAAGTGATCCTTGCCTCGAAGGCGCCCGTGACTCGATGCTCGAGCAGCTCTTGCTCCACTTCACTGGATGCTCGCGCGATGCGCTCAGATTCCTTCTGTTCCTCCTCCGCGTGGTCGCGCAGTGCTTGTAGCAAAGCATCCTTCGTAGTTCCTGGAGATACGATCCGCGCGATGTCGTCCCGTACACGGTTCAGTTGGTCTACCGGCCGCAGGTCTCGGATCCGGTCGAGGACGGCTGCCTTCTGCTTGAGTAGGAGTGGGAGGATTCCGATTTGCTCAACGTGGGCATCGATGTTCGCCCTGGCAACAACCCAGCTGCTAGTAACGTCGAATTTCAATCGGAGAGTCCCGAACTGCTCGGGATGGCCCATGGCATCATCAATCCGGGCGAGTGCCTCCTCGCACTCCTCGAGCGAGAACGACGCTACATCTTCGAACGTGAGACGCAACGCCTGCAGGCTCGGCTCGAAGAAGTGGGCGGCCATCGCCTCCACATCGTTAGACGTACCACGCGCCTGGCCTATGCCCACGCGCCACCCCCATCGAATCGGTCACGGAGACCATAGCGCCCATACAGTCGAACTCCCGCGTCCTGTCCTGCCTGCCTGCGAACTGCTCGACCGGGGTGGCGCCGTCGATCGAGCCGTAGCTGCGTTCGTGGTTGAGCCAGTGAGCTCATTCCAATGTCGCGATCTCGACGTCGTCGCGGCCGCGCCACGGGTCTTGCTGGGGGGATCAGCTCGGCCAAGGAACGCGCTCTGGACCCGCGACTTGGTGCCCGTCCGACGAGTCACATTGCATCCCTTGTCGGGGTTTTTCGACGTGACCAACTGCTGGGTACTGGCAGGTTGCCGTTGATGACGAGGGTGACGACCACGCTCGGGGCGTGGGGTTCGGACGTGCCGTGTTGCCTGGGGTCGAGGATGAACAGGTAGTTCTCCGGGGTACCGATGGGAAGAATCTTCCGGCTCATGTCGAGGATGACGAGGATCGAGAGTCGGGTACCGTCGGCGGCGGCGTACTGGGTGGGCTGGCCGATGTACTTGGTCGCTGTCGCGGGTGTGACGGGCTGATCGCGTGCAACCTTCAGTTCTGCGGTGATGCCGTCATGTCGGGTGTCGAGGTATCCGAGGGCCAGGGCAGCGCCGCGTTCCACCCGTCCCCCGAGCGTTGGGTCGGCCAACAGCGCTGCGTGCACGTCGTCGTGAAACTGACGTTCCTTGACGTACTGTCCGCGTCGGTACTTCTTGCTCCAGGTCATGGCGAGGCCTACTCGCGAGATGGCGTTGAGAAGCCGTGCGAATGCCTGCAACTGGCTATGGGGGTAGCCGGCGGCGGCAAGCTGCTCGTAGACGCCGAGGAGATGCTCGTCGAAGACCTCGTACTGCGTGGTTGCATCGCGGGCGGCGTCATAGGGGCGTACACGGAACTCGCGGTGACCAGCAACATCAAGCGACTGGCTCTTGGGAGTGCCGTCGTCGTCGGTTCCGCGCCAGGTGAGGCGCACAAGGACGGGTGGCGCATGTTGAGTGGTGGGGACGGCATAGCGCACATGGAGGCTGCCGGTCCCTTCGAACGTGTTGGGGTCGTCGGTGTGTTGATGGCGCTGCCAGGTCAGGGCAGGTCGCTGGAGTTCGGTGTCGTTCAGGCTGCTGACCAGTTCGGCGTCAAGACGTCTTGCCCAGTCCGGCCACGGGTCGGTCTGAATCTGGAGTGTCAGCGTGTGAGCCAAAGCAGGGTCGACGATCGCAGGTCCTGTCAAAAGCTTGTCATCGATTGACACGAGTGCGACGGCCACCGTAGGGCTGTCAGGTTCCGGATCTGCTGGTGGCTGCCACGGATCGAATCGACGCTCTCGTACGGCTGACTCGATGAACAAGAGCGGCGCCGGCAGCGCCGCAGCCATCTCAAGTACGGGCCCGAGCTCGGAACGGGGTTCAAGACAAGCGGCCCGAAGCTCACGTGCCGCCAGGAAGATCGGGTCGTCGGCCCGGTGTTTGGCGAGGTCGATGGCGGCAGCTCTTCGTTGTGCCGCAGTCCGATGTGAGGCTGCCTGAACGAGGTCGGCATTGAAATCGGCAGCCTCCGCATCGAGGAGATGCGCAACGCAACGAAGCAGCGCAGCAGTCGCGGCGACCCCCGCGTGGGTCGCCGTTCCGGTCGACTTCCCACCCTCCTCCAGGACCTTGGCGAGGGCGCGCAGTCGCGCGGCGCGAGCGGCAAGTTGCTCCGCTGGATCGGTCGGCTGTGCGAAAGACACGACGTCGCCACCTGCAGAGGAGTCGGCGAGTCGGAGCACGGGCTCGGGTGTCGGGAGATCGAGCAAGGAACACACGATCGCGGCACGCACTGCGGCAGCCTGGGCGTACAACCGAAGCCAATCTGGGCCGGCCTCCGACTGGTCCAGGCACACGCGGATCGCGGTTCCGACCTCGTCGATCGCGACCTGAACGACGGGTCGGTCCGGCTCCGTCGCATCGTGCTGTGCTGCGAGCGCCATGTGCAGCTGTGCGATGGCGATCGCCAACTCAGTAAGCGAGCGCTGGGAGGCGTGAGCGGGCTCCTTCGGGATTCGCGTCAGCGCGGCCTGAAGAAGCGCAACCACGTCGCCGCGTCTTTCGGCGCGAGCGAGGACCTCCGCGTATTCCAACGACCCGTGGAACGACTCAGGGGAATGACGGGCCCCGGCTTCGATGATTTCTGCCACTACGCCGAGCAGGCCCGCGCCGCAGTTGAGAAGACCGTTAAGCGCCTCTTCGGCCGCGTCGCCCTGCCGCAACCCGTAGGTGTTGTGTGGCGCAAGTGCGAGCCATTGCGCGGCGAGTTCGGGAGCAACTCGTGCGTCCGGCTGCCATGGCTGCTCTGTGAACTTCGATGCCTGGTGCCACTCGAGCGCGGGTACGCGCGCCAGGGCCCGCTTCTCAAGCACCGCGACCACGTCAAGGTCGGGGATATGGCGGCGCAACGCCGCCAGCGATGTCAAGAAGGTGTCGAGACGCTCGGAGACATCGACGCCGTCCATGATCTGCAACGCGTATACGGCCAACCGGTCCCTTGTGTCCTGTTCAGGCCACAACAACCGGCAGGCGGCTGCAAGAACGGAATCGATCACGACGAAGTGCAGATCGTTGACTAGTGCCGGAAGCAAATCGATGACAGTCGATGGGAGTGCGTGTCTCGCGCCGATGGTGGTCCACGCATGGAGCGCCACAGACCGCGGGCCGGCGTCGGCGTCGACCAGGTACGTGTGAAGCGTCGGAAGAATGGCCTGGATTACTCCCAGCGTGGAACCGTGCTGGCGACCGATCTCTCCGAGCGTGGCCAACAGCGGCATTAGCACTTCAGCACCGAGATCGCTATCGCGTTCGTTAGTGATGAGTGTGGTCACGGTGCGACACACCGAAAGCGGGTCGGTATCCGACGCCTTCTCGACCGCGCGGAGTAGGCGATGAGCCGACTGGGACAGGCTCTGGTACCTCCCCCATGCGTCCACCCCGGCGTGCGGGTCCGCTGGCGCGGTCGAGGTCAGCACGCTTTCTGGGGTGGTCATACGACGCCGGGTGAGCGTGATGAACGCGCCGAGGACTGCATCCACGTGCTGGTCAAGGCCGCCGCCGTGCCGGCCGCCCATCTGTTCAATCGCTTCTGCAGCTGCGAATGTGGCCTCGTGGCCCCAGGACTCGTCAGTGAGCGCTATCAGGAACGTGAATGCCGCGTCGTTAACCGCCGCGGCGTCTTCAGCGCTCAGGACGGGGTCGTGGGCGCGCCGGTGCACGTACTCGGTGTCGATCATGTCGACTGCGTGGCGTACCGCACCGACGAGGCCTTTCCGCGCCCGTTCGGATGCAGTTCTTCCCTGTGCCTTCAGCAACGCGGTCGCACGAGCCGGGGCCGCGACGAGCATCCTTGCCAGCGCTCGCTCTGCTGTCCCCAGAGTTCCTGGGTCGTAGTTGTCCTCTGGAGGGACATTCAGTGACACGGTCAGATTCGGCAGTAGCGCAAGTACAAACTCAAGGTGGGTGCTGGCCAGTTGCTCGATCGCGCCGGCCGCCGCACGCCGGTCGAAGTCCGATACCTGCCTCCGCCGATAATTGGGCGGTGTGATGAAGCCCTTGACAGCGGGTCGAGGAAGCATCTCCGCCAGCCTCGTGGCCAGCGGTCCGGGCGACAGCGCAGCGAGGATCCGCAGCGGGCCTGGATCATTGGCTTGCACGACCGGCGTTGGGCCGGAGAAGTGATGGTCCTCTGGTGTCTTGGATCCCGCCAAGACCACGAGCGAGTGGATGACATAGTCGTCAATGGACGCTGGGTCCACCTGGTCGGCATGGTCCGTCAAACAGCGCCCCGCTTCAGGGCTCGGCCCTTTCCTCAACACCGCTAACGCAGAGGCCACCAATCTTTCCGCGATCTCTGGTCGGGCAACCGCGAGAATCCGCAAGGGTTCGAGTAACTCGACCAGGCCAACCGTCTCGACCGTATCGAACAGCTCGTCGATGATCGCAGTGCCGAATCCGGCGCTCGTGCGCGCTGCGAGCGTGGTCAGACGCTGTCTCGCAGCCTTCTGCGCCTCGATGTCTCGGTCTAGCTCGGGATCAGGGTCAAGCAGATCGATGTCGTCCAGTATCCCGACGCTCGCCAGGTCAGCCGTCGCCCGAAGGGTCCGCCGACGCTCCACACGCTCGGCTCGCGCATTGCCTCGCGCGCGCAGAGCTTCCGCCGCGTTAGCCTCCGCGACGGCTGCTTCCTCTTCCCGAGCGTGAGCAAGAGTTACCAAGGTCGGGAGCCGACCAGTTGGCCTCCGCATCGCACATCCTGTGCAGTGCTCGGCGTAGAAGCCGAGAGCGATGTGCTCTAGCCGCATGGCAGCCGTGTTCCCGATGGCGACTGGGCACTCGACCCGCCGCATATTTATTGGCAGGCCGGTAACTTCTTCGAGCATTCCTCGACCGCCGAACTCCACGAACCGCATGTTCTGGCAATGGTTGGTCGCGAGCTCGATAATGCCAGCGTTTTCGCGCCCCATCTCGAGATACTTGGCGTACTCTCCATCGTCCACGGGTCAACTTTCGCTAGGCGGATACTCGTCACTCCCAGCATTTCGCGCATCGCCGACATGCAGTATGCGTCAACGACGCCCGATCCGGATTGCGTCACCTCGACAATCCGAATTCGTCCAGAAGCGAGGGTGTCGGGCGGTGACGGACTGATCAGTCGAGTCTGGCTGCGTCAACCCTGGTTGAGGGACTCCCAGCGCCAGCTCGTGGACCGTCCGACGGTTTCGCTACATCATTCCTCCATGCGTATCGGATCTGGTGATAGCCGCAACGCCGCCAGACGTTGGCGGGTGTCCGACGCCGCACCTGGCTTCAGGGTGATGCTGGCAGCCAGCCAACGCTGAGCACCGCCCACCAGACCTTCGATGTCGGCTCCCGCGTAGGTGAGGTACTTCAGAGTGGCGTACTGAGTCATGCGGAAGGCGGCATCCAGTGCCTCGGCCATTATGTCGGCATCGGGAACCAGGACGGTTCGGGAGCGGTTCGGATCGGGACCCTCGTTAACCTCGATCTTGCTCAGTTCCTGGTTGGTCCAGTACATACCATGGGCAGCTCCGCTCATCGCACGCCATAACCTTTCCACAGGCGCCGGATCCAAGGCGAGATCATCAGGCCGGCAAGCTTGCTGAATCACCCACAGGTAGCCCTGTGGTGGGCGAATATCGCGCTCAGTGAATACCTGCGCAACTCGCTGCACAAGTTCGTTCTCTCGCTGCTTAACGCGATCTTTCCCATCGGGTTCGAGGTGGCTCTTTCGATGCTCTTCTAGGTCCCAACGAATCAGGCGGAGGTGCCGTCTCACACACTCAACTGGGTCGAGTGTGTCCAATAGCCACACCGCTTGCGCTGCGCTCTCAAGCGCTGCTCTCGCTAACGCAAGGGCGGGCTGCAAGGTGAACATGGTCGCCTGATCAGGATGGAACTTGAGCGGAGCTGCGAAGTCCGCCCACATGATGAGGTGCTCGAGCGCCGCTGAGACATAGTGCCGGGCCCTGACCGACACCTTTTCGAACGGATAGAGATCGTCGGCACGCGCCAAGTTTGATCCGGAATTTGGTTCGATCGGTGAGGATCTCAACATATGCCAGGTCACGCGCAATCCCTGCGCAATCTCAGTAAACACAGCGCTCGCATGCGCAGGAACTGGGAAGCGCTCGTTCTCCATAGCTTGGATTTGTACCGGAAAAGATCAGCGCGCGCGAGCTCCGTACGCGCCGAGTCGGCTAGATCACCCAGCCGATGGCGTGGTGAGTGAAGTCCGCGTGGACCGCGAGCGGTCACTCCGTGGAACCCATCGCGATCCGGGGCCGATCCCGAGACCACACGGGTGGTCATCCCACGGTGGTGATGCCCGCCCGGTTCGTGCGGCCTCGCCCGGACTCACTGGTGCCAAGCTCTCACCGCCAACGTTGCGGTTCATGCACGCCGCCTCACTGGGCGAAGGGTGCTTCGCGCAGACCGAATCGACCGAATCGACCGAATAACTCATCAGAGTTTGTCCGACCGGAATACAGCGCTAAGCAGGAGTCCACCGTCCACAGTGGCGGCCACCAGGCGCTGGTAGCGCTGGGACCCACTAAAAGTTCGGACCGATGCTGCCGGTCCTTCGTGAAGAATGAGGTACTGGTCCGCTTTGGCGACCGAGATGCGATCAGCCGTCTCTGTCACGATGCACCGGTTACCGGTCACACCCACCCAAAGCGGCTGGTCGCCGCCACCAGCTCGAGCTAGCGTTCGTCGTCGACTTGAGCTGCTCGCTCTGCCGAACGAACTCACGCTAACCGCATCGGCCAGGAGCAGCCGACCCGACTCCCAAGTAACATATCCGCCGCGTTGAACATCCACGCCGGCGGCCTTGCTGCTGGACGAAGCATGCACCCCCAGGAGTTCCTTCCTCCCTTGGCCGTCTTCGACAATCGTACTCTCAAGAACCTCATACGAATCATGCGTTGGATAGTTCACCGCACTGCCCCAACCGATCGTGCTACGGATCGACCGGCGCAGAAGACGATTCTCCGGTGCACAATCTTCGGCGTAGATCCTTGCGAAAATCGCCAGGCCCTCTTCGCCGAGGGAAGCACCAACCGCGCCCATCCCAGTACTCAATGACTCTGTCGGAGCCCTGGTTATCGACCTCACCGCGTCGCGGTCCGACGACACTTGGCCCGTGCTCTCCAGCGGAGCCCAGAAGGTACCTCGATCTGTCGCAACGAAGACCCGGTTGTAATACACGCGCATGTCGAGGTGAGCGGATGCTTCGATCGCGAATGGAGAAGTCGCCACGGGGGACGACGGCAATTCCAAAGACCGTGAGGACGAGTGATCGAATCGCTTCCAAGCGCTCTTCATTCTAGGTGACGCACCAATACCTTTGCTTGAGAACAGCCCATAGGCCGCCACTAGCCCGTCATCACCGTGCTCTTCATCCAGACTTGATGCGATCTGAGAGATGTTGTATGTGATCAAGCATCCGTCGAAAGTCAGCACGAATAGGTGGCCACGATAAGCGAATGCATCGAGCGCCCGAGGCTCCTCGATAAACACCGAAAGATGATGCATCATATCTTCCCTCTGTCGATCCGCGCTTTCTCCATTTCGGAAATTAAACCTGAGTCTCGCCACAGCGTCGTAACCTCTGCCGGAGGACGGTGGACCAGTTCACGCCGATGGTCTCGAGCCGAGACCGGGTACCCGTGGCGCTCATCGGTAGCATTCGAAGGCCGTGGGAACTTGGCGATGCGTTCCTTGTTCGTGCCAATCTCCGCGAACCCTGCACTTACGCCCCAGTTGTGGCCATTGACACACACCCATTGCGCTACGTGAGAATCGGCGAACACGCGATACTCACCCGCTGGCGGAATCACCCACTTGTTCCTTCCCCCATCAGCTTGAGTGCGGTGCTGTGTCATGGAAAGGTACGCCGGCGTATCGCCGGATGCTTCGAAGCGAACACCTGCAGGCGTCTGTCGCGCGGGCGGTGTATTCACTCGGGCCACCAATCTCCCTCGAACCTACGTTGAAGAGCATCTCTTCGCTGCACAGCTCTCGTGCGACGTCGCGGCGTGCATTACTCCACGGCTCTTGCAAGCCTGTCCCGGGCCGACATGGTCACGGCAATACACATCTCCGTGCGTTGTTCGGCTCGGTTATTCCGGCACTGTCACGGTCTCCGGTTCAGCGTTCGTGAACAAGCCTGTGTATGTGTATGCCGACCATAGGATGGGAGCTAGTCCGTTGCCGGTCGCGCCGGGTGGGGCGAGCTTCAAGATGGCCGCGCGTACGGCGAAGGCGGGATGCGGCTGGGCCAGAGCGTTGGCTAGAGCATGATCGATGAGCCTGGTTTGCTCATGCTCATCTTCGATGACGGGCCATGCGGTCGCCACGACGTGTCGGGCGCCGGCGAGGATGAATCCCGCGGTCAGTCCGAGCCACTCCCACGTCCCAGCGTAGAGGTCGGCCGCTTCATTGCCTGTGATTGTCTCGCTTGCTCCGGCCGCAAGGCTTTCACAGAGGGACAGGAGCGCACGTTCGGGAACGCGAATCGCTTCTTCGGATCCGACAAGGTCGCGGAGTGACAGCACACCGCCTGCGACTGCTAGTCCACCAGCTGCGGGTTCGCTGCGGCGCGCATAGTGAGCGAAGGCGCAGAAGACGCCCTCGGGATCGGCGTGTTGCAGGGCTGCGATGACGTCCGCCTTTGTGGTTGGTCGGCCCAAGACCGTCGTGGAGGAGGCGGGCGCCTTTGCATGTTCCATCGCATGCCATGTCGGATCGGGGTCGACGACCGACAGTGTGATCGCGCTCTTCGTCCCGCGGCTCAACGACCGCTCGGCATGTAGGCGATCGAGCATGACAGAGGTAGGCACGTGGCCCACGACCGCGGTGTCGATCACTCGGTGTCCGTCGCTGACGTGGAGGGCATTGACGGGTAGGGCTGCAAGGGACCCGGCAAGGCTCACAAGCAGTGACATGGGATTATCGGGATCTCGTTTTGCCAGGTCGTCTCGGATCGGCGGCGGGAGGAACGCGTCGGCTAGCCGGTTCACAAGTTCGTGCCCGGTCGCGCTTCCGGCAAGCGCGCTCGACCTGACCCTTGGCCCGTACACCTCGTTCGACTCACCTGTGAATCTCACAGGTATGGCCTGGATGAGGTCATCGAACGCGCCCCGGCCCAAACTGCCTTCCGCGAGGTCCGTCGACCCCCAGTACCAGGTTCCACCAGGCTGGCGCACGGTCCACCAGTAGCGTCCACCCCCGATGCATGCCGACCAATACCACCCGAGATCCCCGACCGTGGTCACGATCAGAGCATCGAGATCGAGAGTACGCTCGGCCGGCCCTCTCACCCATGATGCGCCCTGGATGCCGACAGCAGGTGGCGGCATCAGCGGATCTGCGCCAGCAGCGGCAAGGACATCGCCAGTCGCTTGGCTGGTGCCCCCTGCGTCGTCGTGCCGTAGTTCTCCCGGCCGCTTGGCGAAAGGGTCCATGATGGCCTCAAGGAGCTCGCTCAGGCTCCGATCGGAATGGTCGAGGCCAACCGGAATCGCCTGTGCCCGGATGTTCTCGAGCATCTCCGCGACGAGATGAGGATCGTCGAGATCGGAGGCGACTTCCAATGCCAACTCGTACGCGCGCGAATTCAGGCGTACCCAGCCGCGGCGCCAGTGCGATCCCGGAAGTCCGTAGCGCACATGCTGCAGGTAGCCGAGCGACTCAAGAACATGAGGCAAGGCGTCCTGCGCACCCGTGAAGAGGTAGAGGTGCTCAGCGCGCACGAGGTGTGCGGCCGCTCGGACGCTAAAGTCGGGGAGATCGTCCGCTCGTTGGACCGCGTTGTCCGACTGGCGGCGGGCTTCCCCTTCCTCCCCTTGCTGCATCGCGACTTGTGCGTGCAGCACGCTCCACATCGCGGTGCGTGACCTTGACTCGTTTGCACGCCCTTTTCTCGAGTCCGGGAGGCTAACTGTCGCTAGCGTCCACAGCGCGCCCGGCTCGTTGCCGGCTGCGAGCATCATCTGGACCAGATAGCCCTCGGTCGTTGTGACCAGGTCGGAATGTCGATTGCTGACTGCGAACCAACGTAGGTCCCGCAGCGTGTCGATGGCCTTGTCCAACTCGCCTTGTTTGATCGCACTGTCGATCAGTCGAAGTTGCGCTGCGATGCGCACGCCCCGCGAGCGGCGGTTCTGCAGCAGGGGGATCGCTCGGCGCAGCTGTGCGACGGCCGCTTCGTCCTGACCCGCGTAGGCGAGGATGTCACTGACCACGAACCGGCACCATCCCCGGACGCTTCGCGGCAAAGACGGGTCCACAGTGTCCGTTGCGATCATCCGCAGGCCTGCGGATGCCTCTCCTGTGCGGGCGAGGACGAGTGCGCGTGCGTGGACGACGACAGTTCGGTACGGCCCGACACGGTCCTCAACGTAAGACAGGAATGGCTCGGCGCGGTGCACGTCGTCGCCCAGCGCTTTGTCCACTCCGACCGCGAAGTTGCTCCACACACCCCTCACGAGGAACCAAGTCATCACACGCACCGGCATGAATCCGAGGCCGGGCCCCAAAGCACCACCACCGATTACCGTCAGCAGCCGCTCGCTGGCGAGCACCATGACGGCCCCATAGCCTGCGATCACCACCCAGCTCCAAGTCGCGGGGAAGAGCGCTAGGATTGTGACCCCAATTGCAACCCCTGCGATATTGGCGGCCAGACCGGCAAGTGCGAGCGAACACCCGAGGCCAAGCAGCGCCGCAGCCCACCATGGGAAGCCAACGAGCATTCCGCCAAGCGTTGCGGCGACTAGCAGGAGCAGCCTGACTGTGAGCGGGCGGAGCACCTGCTCGGCGCCCAGGATCCAGTCGAGATCTGCATGGTATGAGCCGATGCGGTCTCGAGTGGACCGGGTCTTGCGGAGCTTCGGGTGGTCAGCCACCACATCGAGGACTACTCGCGGGAGGACTCTCGGAAGCGACTGGAGCGCTACACGGACGTCCATGAGGAATGCCAGGTCATGCAGGTCGCGATCGGTCTCTCCCCCGCGTCCGCGCAGCCATTCCTTGTTCTCAGGTGACAGCTTTGTAGGAGTGCGAGACGTTGTCACTGGGATCCGCCCATCATGAATGAGCGGGACGATATCCACGTGTCGCGGCGCCACCGGGCGAGGCCGTAGGTGGGGTCGCCTGTGGCGGCGCGGCGCCATTGCAGCCCGATCCATGTCGAAAGTGCGGTAGAGACAAGTATCAGGGCCAGCATGAGCTGCGCGACTGGAGGTATGAACCAGACCACGACGAGCGGTGCGCCGAGCCAAACAGGCACAGGGACCCAAGCCGGAGCGAGCGTCCCAAGGGGGATGGCCCCGAGCAACCACCAGTTGCCGGTCCTGATCGCTTCGATGATGAGGAGCACGTCATAGATCACGCAGGCGACAAGACAGATTGGCGTTACGAGGCTGTATCGCCACAGCCGGTGGATTTGCAGGTCGGTGTTGAGGTGGCTGTTGGACGGCATCGACGCCCGATGCAGGCGCCGGTTCCACCGGGGGTTGCGCACGCCCGGAGCTGGTGCGCTCTCGGCTGGTGGGAGCGTCGGCGCGGGGCCGCGCGGTCCGTCCGCCATGAGTGCGTCTGGTACGCCCGACCGGTCACGAGGGCCGGTATCTCGGCGGACATCAACGGCAGCTGCAACTAGGAAGTCGTCGGTAATGCCAAGTGTTTTCAACGCCGTGGCGAAGTCTGCTTGTGGCGAGTGTTCCATCGCAGCAAGGAAGAGGTGTACGGAGTCCACGCGCCGGTCTCCTGTCCGCGGCAGCCAGCGGGGGGCGCCTGCCGCCACCGCAGCCAGGTTGACGTGGGCCTGAGTAGGGTCGTCCGCGACGAGCGCGGGTTCCGTGAGCCTGAGAAGATTTGCGATCTCGACGCAAGGCGCGTCCAGCGAACTCAGGGCCAGCCCGGCTCTGGATTTGTCGCCATCGGTTGAGGTCAGCAGCGACCAGATTAACCCGTCGATGGTGAGGCCCTCGGCCATCGCGGAACGGACGAGGTCGTGCGCAAGCGGTGACGCGAATTCCAAACCCGCGGCCGGAACCTCGTTGGCCCAAGAGTCGGCGCGGATTCGTTCGGCGGCCGCCCTGGCAAAGAATGTCTCCAACAACTGCGTCGTGATGGCGTAGCTCTGCAGCAAGGGCTTCGCGACCGGCCCGGGTTCCCGTACAGCTTCGAGCAAGAGGTCCGCAAGGGATACATCGTCGCCGTTGCCAGCCGACGCAGCGTGGAGCGCGGCGATGGCGTCCTCGGCAAGCCATCCCGCTTGGCGGCCATCGGCGGGTCCGGCACGGTCTCCGCTGCCGGCGAGCGAAGCCACAAATGCCCGGCAGTCCTCATAGACCATTCCACCTGCGGTGAGTGCTCTGTAAGAGACGCCACCTGGCTCGCTGAGTATGGCCAGCACCAGGTGGACCGTCGACGTCTGGTCGTGACCAAGGGTCCTTGACTCGTGGCGCGCCGCATACAGGGCAGCATTGGCATCGGAGTCGAGCCGGCTCACCAGGCTCTCGACTTCGCCGTCCCAGCCCATGTCTTCCGTAACACGAGGCACTGTCATGTCGCGGTTTGGCCGTCGACGAGGGCTCGGATCGTGTCGTGAGCCGCGGACGGTCCCTTGATGCGTGCAAGGTCATCAAGATCCTGTCGCAAGAGCCACACGTCGGTTCGGTCAAGTCCGGCGCCTTCGGCCAGCCGATTCGCGATGAGTTCCGTAGCCTTCGCGTCCATGCCAAGACACAGGTACATGAGGTACCGCAGCCAGGTCCCATGTGCCGCGATCAGCCGGTCTGCTTCGCGGATCTCGAGTTCCGCGCGCTCATGGTCGGCGGTCACCATGCAGCACAGGTGCGCGTAGAAATGCAGCCACTCGAACCCGGGGGCGACGTCGCGGACATGGGCCAAGGCGCGATCGATGACGGCGAGTCCGCCGGGTGCGTCACCTTCCCGCAGCAGGGTCTGGGCGAGTCGTGTTGCCGCGTTGGCGATACCCGCGGCCCACTGCCCCGACTCGCCCTTGCCTACCGCGTAAGCCGAGTCCAGAGCCGCCGCGAGTGTCGAGCGCGCCGTTGCCTGATCCTCCGGCGTCCCCCCAAGCAGGCAATCCCCGATGTAGCCCAGAACCATCGAATGCCTCCGATGCCAGTCGCCTGTGTAGGTCTCGCCCAACTCCTGCAGGCACACGTGCGCGACGCGGAAGGACGTCAGTGCCTCGTTCCACTTCGCAGGGTCTCGATATCGGATGCGCCCGATCCGGAGATTGACCTCCATGCGCCCCCACACCACCCAGTACCGGCCGCCGTGTGCTTCGTCATAACCCTGAAGCACCCTGTCGCGCTCTCGGAGCAGCTCGAGCTCGCGGTCAGACTCCCCAGCTTCGGACCACGCTCGGCCTGCTCGCCGATATGCCTCAAGTTCCCACTCTTCGCCGTCGGCGTCGGCATCTTCTTCCCATCGTCGTGCGACAAGCTCGTACCGTGCGGCGGCGTCCTGCGGCCGCCCGAGCGCAAAGAAAACGTCACGGAGATACCCCAGCGCATCGAGGACATTACGATAATTCGGGGTCACCTTGGACAGTTCTTCGCAGCGACGAACCTGCTCCAGCGCGAGAGGCAACGCTTCCTCGAACCGCTTCGCGTCGATCAGCATGCGCGTGGCTTCCTGGACTGCCAGGACGCAGGTGGCGCGAGAGGCCGCGGAGGTCGCGCCCTCACGGAAATACGGTAGAGCCTCAAGCACAGCGTCGAGCCCCTCGTCCTGACGACCAACAGCCACCAGGCATCTTCCGAGTCTCCACAGCGGCCAGCCGAGATACACGAACGGATCGAGATCGCTCGGATCAGTTTCTCGCCGGATCCGCACCACCTCCTCGGCGGCGAGCAATGCCGCGTCATGCAGTCCCACGCCGCCAAGATGGCCAGACATGTGCCGCAGCGCCACAACGTAGCAACCGCCCAGCAAGTCCTCCAGGTCCCGGGCGAGGCTGACCCCCGTTCGCGCAGCGGCAGTGCCAGTACCAGCAAGCCATCTTGAATCGAACGGAAGTCCGTCTTCTCTTAGTGCCCCAGTCTGGTCGGGCCGAATGGAGTCGTGCACATCGCGGAGCTTCTCCTCCGCGTCCTGCCACAGCCGAACGGCGGCCCAGTCCGCTACAAGAGCGGCGTGCCGGTTCTCGATCCGGTCGGCGATCGCGAGCGTGGCGAGCGCATCCTTCGCACGCCCCTTGGCGACCAGCACCTCCGCGAGCACCGCGGCCAGTCGCATCGCGACGGTGTGGTCACCGAGCTGAAGGAGGACTGTCAGGGCAGTCTGCCCCGCGGCGACGGTCCGCTTGTGGATCTTCTGGCCCAAGGCCTGCCGCGCCTCCAGTTGGCCCGTGACAGCGAGAGCAAAACGGTGTCCGCGTAGCGCCCACCGGCGTCCGAGCCGGTCGGGAACCTTGCCGATGTCATCGACGAGCCTGTCGAACTCGGTCGCGTGCCGTGCCAGGCGGTACAGCACGAGGGCCTCGTCCAGCGACCCTGCACTGCGAAACCAATCCGCGAAGTCGAGCAGCCTGACCGCCATCGCCTCGCCCGTCCCGAGGTGACGCCCAGTGAAACCGATGATCTGGTCTACGTCGAGGGGTTCGGAACCAGTGACGCTGGCTACCACCTTTGTCGGCGGAGCGATCAGGCTTACCAGCTTGCTCTTGCCACCTGTCGCAATAGCCGCCAGCCTCAACGTGTTCTTGCTGCCCTCGAACGTCGACTTGGCGGCCTCCGCGCCTGCCCCGAGCAAGCAAGCCCTGAACTCGTGCTCCGTCGCCGATGGCGAGACCCGGTATACGTATTGCGCACAACTGAGCGCTAGATCAGGATGGCCTGCCCGGAGTGCGATTTCACCGGCCTGGAGCGCGACGTCCTTAAGGCAGTCGCTGTCGTCGCGCGGGTGCGCCGCAAGTGCCGTCAGGGCGACGTCGAGCGCATCTGCCCAACGTCCGTGGGCAGCGAGCCTTGTGATAACCGGTTGTTTGTCCCGGGTATGGCGACAGTGGGTTTTCCCGATGCCCGGGTCCGGCCTCGGGGGACGGTAGCGCGCGAGGCCCCGACCAACTGCTCTCGCAAGGTGACGCCAGGCAGGGACGCCAAGCGCAAAGGCGATAACCCACCAAAGCGGCGCCCCGAGCTGCCACGCCGCTACAAACGCACCAACCTGAAGGAGGAACCTTAGAAAATCGGGGATCAGCAGTATGAACACCGAGAAGAAGTTGAACACGAACGCGCCCGCGAACATGAGGGCGGTAGACCACCACGGAGTCCACCCGAGGCTCACAATGACCAACACGAGCACGGGCAGTTGGAAGATGAGGCGGTACCACCTGTCGGATCGCCACATCGTTGCGTCGTTCTCGCGACCGTACTGCGCGACCTCTTCCTCGGTCTCCATACCGGGCGATCGTAATGACCCATCCGCCGGAATGATCCGCGAAGAGCGGGTGAACGTTACGCAGATTCCGCCTGGGCACTCGCTGGCCGGCCGGGGACCACGCGACCGACGCCGCGGCGCCACAGTGCGGCGATGGGGGAATATGCGCGTACATGCCAGAACCCAGGGATAGCCCTAGATTAGGCACGTTGCCCCGGTGGTGGCGTCCTGAGCTACTCCAAGAACGCTCAAAGATAGTCTTGACTGTCTTACGACCTCAAACGCTGCTTTTCGTGTCGAACGAGAGGGATTGTGGGGCATCAAACGCCCCATAATCGTTTGTCCGGAATCGCGCAAACTGCGGACAAACATAACCAATTCCCGTACCCTTCGACTCATGTGGGAACTGATCGTCGGTGTCGTCACGGCCGCCTGCGCCGTGGCGGGCACATGGGTGGTGGTCCGGGCACGACGCCCGCTGCCTGCCAACCCGCACATCGTCAGCGTGGGGGTCGCTATCGCCGATATGACCAGCCCTGGCGAAGACAAGGTCACTCTGGATATCAAGGTAATTAACAACGGCGGCGGCAATGCCCATCTGACCGCTCTTGAACTGCAGATTGACCGCATTGTCGCAGCGCCAGTGTGGGATCCAATCGCCCCTTCGGTCGCCTGGCTCACGCTCCGAGGCGCCATTGAACCGACCGCAAAGTACGACCTCATGTTGCCGACAGTCCTGGACACGGTCGGACGCGCGGTTCAGGTCGACATCTTCCACGAACTGAAGTCCGGCGAAGGCGACCGATTCGTCGTGACCCTCGGAACTCTGGAGCGACACCCCAACCGGCTCGTCTACGTGGCTGACGTATCAGCCGTCTACGGAAGCAAGCAGAAGACGACCGATGGACCCAGAGTCGGGCTGGGCTTCGGCATGACCGGCGACCCAACACGCTTCCCGGTCGCCGACCCAGACCAGAGTGCACCGAACGCCGATCAGTCCCTCACTTCACTGAGCCTCAACCAACGGGCCGCGGCACGAGATGTCGAAGCCGACGTCGCCCTTCTACTCCGTGACGTGCCGCGCCTCCGTGCTGCAATCGACAAAGAGATCGCCGTCGCTAGCAAGCCAGCGATCAACTGGGGCGATGCACGCGCCAGATCGTTGGCCGCCCAAGATCTGGTTCCCTGGCTGATCTCACAGGGCATGGCAGAGGCATCCAGCAGAACGGTTTGGGCCCCACGAGATTTCGTCCGGGAGCGGCTCGACGATTTTGAGACTCGATGCCGCGCCTTTCTCGCGATCGTGAATGGGGCGCTACTCGACCCATGCCTCGACGAGCATCTGCAGTATGTCAAGACGTCTCTCGTGGGGATCGAAGCAGCTCGCGGCCTGCTCGACGCGAGCCCTCGGCGATCCGAGGGCTAGGGAAGCTCAGACGTTGAGGTGGCCCCACAACTTGTTTCTTCATGGGCAGTTTCGCGTCCCCTCCGCTCGGGACCCGGACCGGCTTCTTTCCGGCTACAGCTAGGACTCCCCTGGCGATCCGACACTGTTGTCGGTGAGTTGGTTACGCATGGGTCCAATTACAGGATCCTCGGTTGGTGACCCTCGCAACCGCGTCATCGCGTGCGCTCCTGAACCGGATCCTGCTGCGCAGCACGCATCCGACATCAGATGTCGCAGCTGGCGGTTGGCCGAGCCAAGGAGCGAAATGGAAGAACCCCGGCTCGGGGCCCGGTCAGACGGCTGTGCGGTCGCAAGAATAGCGGCCAGCCAGTGTGATTCCGATTTCACGCGCCTCATCCAGGAAGAGCACCCCGCGATGCGCCCGCGAGACCGCACCCGGACGCGGGATACCCGACCCGCCGCCCACCACCGCGGCCTGCGTGGCCGTGTGGTGCGGGTCCTCGAACGGGGGCCGACGGATCAGCCCTCCGCCCGGGTCGAACGTGCCCGCGACGGAGTGCACCGCCGTGACCTCGACCGCCTCGCGGTCGGTGAGGTCGGGGAGGATCCCCGGCAGCCGGGAGGCCAGCATGGTCTTGCCGGCTCCTGGTGGTGGGCCCATGTCCAGGTGCTCGACAGGATGGAATCGCGCGTGACCTCGTCATATGCGCCTTACACCACATGCGCGCGTAAGGTCGCGGAGGGGTTGGGTTCGTGGCAGAGCGGGGGTGAGAAAGACGATGCGCAAGCTATGCGGCGAAGAACGGGACCGGCACGTCGGTTGTGCCGCCGGTGACGTAACGGATCGTCTCCCGTGCGAAGCGCAGCGCGTTGCGCATTGTCGGGATGACCGGATGTGACGGCGCGCCGTCGTGCAGGGTGGCGTTGAGCATGAGGGGCAGGTCGAGCGGCCCGATCTCGAGGTGCTCAGCTGAGGCCAGCCCAGGGACCCTCACCCGCACGACAACGGCACCGTCGACGACGTGATCTAGGTCGAGGTCGACCATCCTGCTGACGTCCTCTGGTGTAAGTGACTGGGGGACGTCGGCTGCTGTCTGCGAAGGGATGACGAGATTGATCTCGCTGAGCAGTCGCTCGGTCACAACGCTCGGTGAGAGCTCGACTGCGAACCCGGCGCGATGCTTGTCGGCGTTCGAGAACTCGCGCAGCACCTCCAGCGGATGGGGAGGAAACCTGTCGTCGGACTGATGGTACGGCTGCACCTGCTCGATCCTGCCGACGACGTCTTCAGAGACCTCGTTGAGCCGCCCACGGCGCGCCTTCGCCCACTCGGCGCGATCGCTGAGGATCGGGAACGCGATGTTCTTCGCCGCCTTCTGGCTCACCCCTTGCGCCGTTCCGATCGCGTGGACAGCGTTGTCGAGCGCGGACCGAGTATCCTCGACCACAGCACGTAGACGCTCCTCGAACTCCTCGACTGGGGGCGCGACGGGGATCCTGGCGACGTACTCGACCGCACCCGCGTCGAGTTCGATCCTCGGCTCGAATACCGCAGAGGTCGACGCGCGAAACGTGTCCCAGGCCTCGGAGACGAGCGTGAGCGCCGCGTCGGCGTCGCGCAGCTTACGTATCGGACGCTGCACGAGGCCGGCGAGCGGCGGGGTTGAGGCGGGCGGGATGATCGGCATGTAGCGATTCTCCGGTACCGACGCCCTGGCCTGTGGCCTTCCTGGAGCTCGCTGCGGACCAAGAGTGTCAATGACCCGGCACACCTGAGCCCAACGATGCAGATCACCGAGTGCGAGTGCGCGCCATGTTCGACCGCGGCATCGACTGCCCCGACCGCCGACACTAGTTACGACGGGTCGAACACGTCCCGTCGGCTTCCACGCCGCGCGCATCTGTCACATGGCACCTAACCGGCAAGCGCCCTGATCCCTGGCGCAGGTTTGCCCCATCGATGTTCGCAGTTTTCCCCGGATTCACGGCCGCAAGGACACACGGCACTCGTCTCGGCTGGCGTGAAGTTCCTCCAATAGGAGCGTCGTGTGTACGTAGCCGCCTGCGTGGTGAGTCCGAAGTCGTCCACGATATCCAGGCTGCTCTCCAGCAGGTTCTCGATGATCTTTCCGCATGCGATCAGTGCGTCGACCGGCTTCTGGAAGATCGGATGCTCGAAGTCCTGCACCGTTCCGTTTCCCCGAAGGTGCATGGGTGATCGCGCGTGGTATCGCTGGAGGACCGCGCCATGTTCGTGGACCAGTGCGTCGCTCGCGAACGCGAGGCGGGCACCCAGGGCTGGGTGCGCGGCATCGCTCAGCCAGTCGTACCAGTCCAGGAAGTGGCGATTGCCCGTGTCTTTTGCCAGCTTGTCGACGTACGTCTGCACATTTGTGGCCTTGAAAGCCTCGTTCGCCGACTTCATCCTCGACCCGAACCCGGCCTGGTTCAACACCGGTGCCAGCTCACGGTAGACGGTCTGAGCACGTGCTTTGGCGTCACTGTCTACGGCCTTGGCCGCGGCCCAGGCTGCTGCGACCTTCTTGGCCTCGTACAGCAGGCATCCGGTGTGCTCGATGAGAGATCGAGACGAGACAGCGGCCGAGTACAAGCGCCAGCCCTCCACGCTCAAGAGCGTGTCCGTGAGCAGGTCGACTGATCGCCAGGCATGGAAGAGCCACCACGAGACCAGTCGCGAATGGACTGCCGGGAACATAACTGCCGCGAGCGGATCAGCGAGTCCGCGGGGTGATGGCTCGTCGATCGCGAGGACGCGTGTGCCACAGTCCATCTCGACGAACGCCCAATCCTCGCCTCTCTGGAGAGCCGACTCGCGCCACTTCGCGACCCGGTTGAGCTTCATCGGCATCGGAAGGAATTCGACTGTACTGACGTCCGTGGTCAAGTCGTCGAACCTGCACACGGCCTCCTTGACCTCAAGGAGCGAGTCCCGGCGGCTGCCCAAGATCTGTTCCACCGCGTTGGTCAGTCCGGTCCCGCGGTCCGCGTGAGGCATAGGCCGAGCCTACGACCGGGACCACTGATCGCGCCTCGATGCGCTTGTCTGGGGAGCCGTGTCTATCGGGTCCATCCGGCCCGCGCGTTCAGTGCGGTCTCCTGGACCACGACGGCACGCTCCTCTGCCACGGCATCCACCCAAGCCGGACCGGGCGACGGTGACAGGGCATGCGATCTGTGCACGACCCCGGCTCGGCCTGGGTCGGTGATCCTGCCGGCACGAGGCGTTGCTGGAGATCTCGGTGACCGCCTCCGGCTCTTCGGCCGCGCGCTCTCGAAGACCCAGATGAGCAGGCTGGCCATCGCGTCCGCTGGCTGGTGCGTAGTGGTCGGTTTCCCGTGGGGTCGTGCAGAGCGCATTCAGGTTCGAGCCGCCGTACTCGTGGACGCTACCGAGAGCCAACTGGGTGATCTTGGCGCGAACTTGTACACAATTGCCCTTATTGCGGATAGCCTCGCCGGACATTGGCCCGGAAGGGAAAAATGCAAATCGATGGGGTTACTGAGAACGTCACCGGTTCGCTTCCCGAGCTGGCAGCCGGGAGTGCGTTCCGCTTCGAGAGCGGATCGGGCGTCCTCGAAGACCCTGCGTTCTGGGGCAGGGTTCTTGGCGGCATCGGCCGTGTCGCACTCGTGACCAGTGAGCAACTGTTGCTCCGGTTCCCCAGGGTCGTGCAAGCGCTTGGCGAGCCGCTCATCATCACGGTGCACGACGGTGAGCTGGCCAAGTCGTTGGAGACCCTCACTTCCGTATACGGACGGCTTGCCGAGGCACAGTTTCCACGGACCGGTGTCCTCATCGGTCTCGGGGGCGGCACCGTGACTGACCTCACCGGCTTCGTTGCAGCGACTTGGAAGCGCGGAACTCGGCTGATACTTGCCCCTACTACGCTCATGGGCCAAGTCGATGCAGCGCTTGGCGGCAAGAGCGCCATCAACCTGCCGGACGGCAAGAACCTCGTCGGCACGATCTACCAGCCAGAACTCATCGTGGCCGACCGCGACGTTCTAACGACGCTCACCCCCCGCGACCTGCGCAGCGGCCTCGCGGAGATCGTGAAGTGCGGGTTCATCCGCGATCCCGAGATCCTAACCATTGTCGAGGACGCCTACGCCGCCGGCGGGTCGATCAGCGTTCGATTGCCGGTATTGATTGAACGAAGCGCTCAGGTGAAGCTCGAGCTCGTCGACCTCGACGAGCAAGACCTCGGTGTTCGTCGTTACCTCAACTATGGGCACACACTCGGGCAGGCTGTGGAGGCCGCAACCGACTTCCGCAAGGTCACTCACGGTGAGGCAGTTGGGCTTGGAATGCTGTTTGCCGCTCGAATTGCCGAACTCCAAGGGAAAGTGCACGATCTGCACGAATACACGCGTGAGCTTCTTGCGCTGTGCGGTCTTCCGAGCCACCTCCCGCCAGGGCTCGGGTTCCAGCGAATCTGGAAGCTCATGGGGCAGGACAAGAAGGCTGGATTACCCGGCCGCGAGTTCGTCATCTGCACACGGCGCGGCGATGCAGAGCTGACGCCAATGCCTGACCTTGATGTGGCGGCCAGAGCGTTCGACTCCGCTTTCCAGCTCGTCAGGCCGTCGAGCGAGACAGCATGATCCGCGGCCATCGGGTGAGCCTCCTGGTGAGCTCCCGGAACCGGTCTCGACTGTTGGCCGATGCCGTCCAATCGGTGCTGCGAGGTTCGACCGTGCCGGACGAGATCGTCATCATCGACCAGAGCGACGAAGCCGACTCCCTTCTACCAAACCTGACTCACCCCTGCGTCGACATCGCATACATTCACTCCGACACGGTCGGAATCAGCCGCAGCCGGAATCTGGCCTTCAGCCGGGCTACTCATCCCATAATCGTCATTATCGACGATGACTGCTTGGTGAGCCCTACCTGGCTTCAGACAATTGTCAGCGCACTTCTCGACTCAGGGGCTCGCACTGTGATCACCGGACGTGTGCTTGCCGGAGATACAGAGGGCGAAGGCACTTTTGCACCCTCACTGCACGAGTCGAGCAGACCAGCGGAGTACGTTGGCAGGATTGGAACCGACCCGCTCGCCACCTTCAACTTTGCCCTGCACGCAAGTACCTACGCCGAGATCGGCGAGTTCGACACACGCATCGGACCAGGTACACGGTTTCCCTCCGCTGAGGATAACGATTATGGCTACCGTCTACTGAAATCCGGATATCGGATCGTCTTTCAGCCAGACGCAGTCGTATACCATCGCGCTTGGCGTACGAAGGGCCGTTATATCTCGATCCGCTATGCATACGGCCGTGGGCAGGGAGGCTATTACGGCAAGCACCTCGCGGCACGTGACTGGTACATGCTCGTGAAGTTGCGGTACGCCTTGGAACGGCGACTGGGCCAGATGCGCCATGGCGGCACACTGGGGCTACTTGGCGAGCTTGCCTGGATCGGTGGCTGGTTCTCGGGCGTCGGCGACTGGCTGTTTCGTCCTTCCCGTCGCAGTGAGACAGCTACGCGATCTCGCGATGGTTCACGGGGCTGGTGACGCGATGGCATCTGACCTCTTAAACGCCCTCCGCAACCGCACAGTTCTGGTCACCGGCCACAGTGGATTCATCGGATCATGGCTATGCGCGCTCTTGAGCCACCTCGAGGTGGTCACGATCGGGTTCTCCTCGTCGGAAGATCCGGTGTCCGCGTACCGCGCGACGTGGCTCGAAGGGCTCGGGGTCGCTGCAATCACCGGAGATGTCCGTGACCGTGCGGCGGTGGACGCCACCGTCCAGGCAGTTGCCCCCGACGTAATCATCCACCTCGCCGCTCAACCTCTGCTCTTCGAGGGATACAGAGCACCGCATCGCACATTCGACATCAACATCAACGGTTCGATGAACGTACTTGACGTCGCGGTCCGATCCAGGACGCCCGCTGTCGTACACGTAACGTCGGACAAGTGCTACTCGCAGGCAGCAGCTCTGGCAGGCCCGTTGAAGGAAGGCGCCGAGCTCGGCGGCGAAGGCCCATACCCAGCGTCGAAGATGATCAGCGAGATACTGTTCCGCGAGTTCAGCATGCTCGCAGGTCCGGGCCGACCGCACATGTCGTCCGTGCGGCTGGGCAACGTCATCGGTGGAGGTGACGGGGCCGACCGGCTGGTACCCAACTCGCTCCGGGCGTTCCGGGCAGGCACTCCATTCTCCGTCCGCGACCCACTGGCAATACGACCGTTTCAGCACGTGCTAGATGTTGCGCATGGGCTAGCTCGGCTCGCTGGCGCCTTGCTCAGCGAGCGAGTGCCTTCCGGGCTGCCATTGAACTTCGCTCCGCCCTACATGGGTGTCACCGTTGGCGAAATTGTGTCAGCGCTCGCCGAGGCATGGGGACCTGGTGCGTGTGTGGGTGACGAACAAGCTGCGACGGAACTTGAAGAGCAGCAAGTCCTGCGCTTGGACGGCTCACATGCCGCGGCCTTGCTCGCATGGCAGCACCGGCTCGATTGCGCCGAGGGCGCGGCTTGGGCCGTCGAGTGGACCCGAGAGGTCGACCAAGGCACGGCGCCAGCAGACGCGATGCTCGCACAGATCGCACGACACCAGCTCCTGAGCGATCAACTCAGATGAGCAACCTTGTCGGGCTTCGCCCGACTCACTGTGGACCGAGCGCGTACGCCGGCGCTTACTGGTCAACCTCAAATCTAGGAGGTCGTGCACAGAAGTGGACTACGTCATTCCCCACGAAGACAGGGTGTCCCACCAAGCGGTCCTTGCTGCGCCTCCTGCCTATAACAACCGAATGGCCCAGCGACCTGCTTGAGCCGCTTTGATGCTATCGGCCGTGGAGGTTCCACAGAATGAACACCCCGTTTCTCGGTTCACACGAACACTTCGCCCGAACTCAACGACATATACCTCGCGGGGTATCATCCGGAATTCGCGCTCAGCAGCATCCTGTGCCGATCGCCTTTACGCACGCGAATGGCGCGGCCATGTGGGACGTCGACGGAAACCAATACATTGACTACTCACTCGCATATGGCCCACTCATTCTCGGACACAACCCGAGGCGAGTCGTAGATGCAATAGAGGCACAAGTGCGGCGCGGGATCTCGTTTGGCGCCAATCATCCACTCGAAGCACAGTTGGCTGAGGCCATCTGCCGGGTGGTACCAAGCGCTGAACAATGCATATTCAGCAACACTGGCACCGAAGCGGTCCAGGTCGCTTTGCGGATCGCGCGTGCAGCCACAGGCAGGACGAAGATTGTGAAATTCCTTGGTCACTATCATGGCTGGGCGGACAACGTAAACCTCGGCAGCTACGGCGAGACCGACCGCACACCTGGCTCGGCGGGCCAGGATCCGGGTGCCATGGCGGCGACGATCGTTGTGGGCTGGAACGACATCGACGCGCTGCGAGAGGTGCTCGACGATGACACCGCCGCGGTCATCATGGAACCAGTCAACGTTGACGGAGGTTGCCTCCATGCATCAGACGGGTACCTGGAGGAGGCGGCGGGCCTCGTGCGCGCAAACGGGACCGTCCTGATTTTCGACGAGGTCATCACCGGCTTCCGGATCTCGCTGGGTGGCGCACAGGCAAAATATGCCTGCACACCCGACCTGACTGTGCTCGGCAAGGCGCTCGGCGGCGGATTGCCGATCAGCGCAGTGGTCGGGCGGACAGACCTTATGGCGGTTGTTGCCGACGGCCGGGTCACTCATGCCGGTACCCACAACGGGAACCCAGTCACCACTGCCGCCGCACTTGCCGTCATTAGTGAACTCGAGGCAGCGACTACCGAGATCTACGCACACCTCGACGTCATGTCGACACTACTCGCAGAAGCACTTCAAGCTGCGACGTCCGGATCGGACCATGCTCTCAACGTGCGCCGCGACACAGGGGTCGGACACGGATTTCAGAGCCCATCGCCGATTCTTGAGTACGGGGACACACTGTGCGCTTCGAGCGAGAGATATGGCGCGTTCACTGCCGCGATGCTGGCGGAAGGAGTCCACTTGATGCCGAAGGGCATTCTCTATGTCTCTGTCGCTCACACAGAAGGGGACATCACAAGGACGTACGAAGCTGCTCGCAGGGCGATCCGGCGACTGCACGACGGCCGTCAGCACTCCTCTTCGCCGGCTGCTGGTTCGTAGCCGAGATGCACAGCTCACCACCGAGCTCGTTTCGGGCGAGACCTCAGGCAACCACAGTCGAGATTGCATCGGGCGTGCACATGCCGCTTGTAGGAGTCGGTACCTGGCGACTGAACGGCGACCAGCTGTCGCGGGTCCTTGATCAGGCAATCGTGATCGGATACCGATCCATCGATACGGCGCCGTACTACGGGAACGAAGCCACGGTGGGCTCCGCAGTCCGTCGATCTGCCGAGCGGCGTGAAGACCTATTCGTGACTACGAAGATTCGCGGTACAGACCAAGGTCGCGAGAGTGCGGTACGTGGGCTGGAGCAATCACTTCACCGCCTCGGACTTGACTATGTCGATCTGCTCCTCATTCACTGGCCGCTGCCGATGTGGGATCTCTATGTCTCAACCTGGGAAGCAATGATCGACCTGAGGTCCAGCGGACTTGTGCGTGTCATCGGTGTCTCGAACTTTGAGCCGGAGCACGTCGATCGGGTCATCCATGAAACCGGTGTGGTGCCCGCTGTCAATCAGATCCAGCACAACGCAGCCATCCCGAATGCGGCAATGCGTGCGCACAACCGACGTCGCAGGATCCACACCCAGGCATGGGAGCCACTCGGAAACAGGAACGGCTTGCTGGACCACCCAGTTGTCCGGGACGCAGCAGCCGCAATCGGTCGGACACCCGCCCAAGTACTCTTGCGTTGGAACCTTGAGAGGGGTGTCTCTGTGATGCCAAAGGCGTCTTGCCTGAGCCACCTGGAAGAGAACCTGGCGCTCTACAGCTGGAGCCTTCCTCCCGATCTTCTGTGCGCTCTAGACGGATTGTCCGGCGACGACGCCAATCGTGTGGATCCGGTGACAAACCTTGTCGAGTGAACGGAATGGCACGCCGTCATCGATGCCGGTGCTGGAGCTCGCGGGGGCCGAAAGAATTCATGTTGTCAAAATGCCCGTGCCGCTGCCAGCACAGAGTGAGACCGTCTTGCAGGTCGAACTGACCGGGATCTGCGGTAGCGAGGTACATGACTCGAAATTCCTCGAGTACCGCCGGCCCCCAGTAGTCATGGGGCACGAGATTGTCGGGAGCCTCGATAACGGGACCTTCGTCGCCGTGAATCCCATCGTCTCATGTGGTGAATGCAACGAGTGTCGTCGTGGACAGCAGAATATCTGCGACACACGTGCCGTTCTAGGCGTTCATCGACCAGGCGGGTTTGCTTCATATGTGGCGGTCCCGCTCACGCAGATCGTACCGCTCGGCCCCGAAATTAATGTGCTTCAAGCAGTGATGGCTGAGCCTCTGGCCAACGGTCTCCACGCATGGCGGCTCGCGCAGGCGTCTCCCGAGAGCCACCTCGCAGTCATCGGAGCGGGTCCGATTGGGCTGTCGGTCATTCTCACAGCAATTGCGGAAGGGGCCGCGCAGGTCGACGTCATAGAACCCACTGACCGTCGCCGGGCAGCGGCGGTCTCGATCGGTGCGCGTCCCGTTCACGCCGTCGAGGGTCGCTACGACATCGTCTTCGACTGTGCTGGCACCAGCGCTGCTCGCAAGACGTCCGTAAGCGCATTGAACCCTGGAGGGATCGCCGTGTGGTTAGGTCTCGAAAGCCGTGATCCAGGATTCGACAGCACAACCCTGGTACGCGCAGAAAAGACTGTCCGCGGCTCGTATGGTTACACCCCGCCCGATTTTTCTGACGCCGTCAAGTTCGCCCGATTCATTCCATTGGACTGGATCAACTTGCATCCACTCTCAAGCGGACCCAAGATTTTTGATGCCCTCTGGCACGGCAACTCGTCGGCACTAAAAATCGCACTTCGCCCAGACCACCTCAAGGAGATGCCGTGATTGAACATCATCACGATGGGATCTACATTCCGCCGCAAAGAATTGGATTCAAGAAGCTCGAAAGTAGCGCCACCAATCGGTATATGGATATCATTCGCAGAGCACTCGCGGCGTTCGGAATCGACGATTACTCCATCGAGCATCTGACCGTTCACACGAACGTAACGGCCAAAGTGGTGCGGCCCAACCTCGACCCGCTCTCTCTTCGAATTCGCACGGGCCCCGCCGGCAGCTCGACAACCGAAATGGCATGGCTGGCCGCTGTGCGCTTGGGTAGCGGAGTCGCGACTGTCGAGCCCTTCACCGGAGAACTCTCGCGAAACGTGACTATGGTTCCGAGTGGGCCCGGCGGATCCGAGGTCGAGTGTGCACTTTTTCTCTGGGCCGAAGGTGAGCCTTTGGCTGCACACTTGACCCCACAAAACTATTGGCGGCTTGGCTCAGTCAGCGCAACTCTTCACACCTTTGCATCCGGCTGGACGCCGCCGAGCGGGATGTCTCCGCTCCACTGGGACCGAACGCTCTACTACGAAGGCACTCGCCTTGTGACTAGCGATCTTGCCTATGCCAGCACCCTCAGCCGCAATGAAGCGGCGACCATCGCCGAGGTAACACGGGCAGCGGACAGCGAACTCGAACAGATCGCAGCGCAGCCCGATCCAATTTACTTGCACGGAAACATCGAGATGTGGAACGTCCTGGTAGGCGCTGACGGCGACCTGCGTCTACTCGACTTCGAAGACGTCATGATCGGCCAGCCGATTCAGGACATCGCGATCACCTTGTACTATGGCGCGGAGCGCCAGGACTACGCAGCACTTGTCAGCGCATTCATCGACGGCTATAAGTCGGTCAGGCCATGGCCTTCTTATGACCCGAGTGTACTCACCCTACTCATGGCAGCTCGCGCCATCATGTTACTCAACCACGCACTTCAGACCGAACCAGATCCGACCGGCGCGGTGGCAAGGCTGCTTCCGATCATCGAGGCCGCCTCATAGACCATCATCACGAGCCGGCCGCAAATGCCAATTTCGCCTTTTTCATATCTGGCGAAGTGGTAGATTTCGTCACAGCTCACGAGCGTCAAGGCGTTCCCAGGCGCGGTCCACGCCAGGTGTTCTCGTCTTGCTGGTCCGAGTATCCGACGCCGTACGGGTAGGACTTGAACGCAGGCGGGTAGTACCAGGCGTGGGAGCCCTTCTCCGGATCTGGTAGGCGCTCCGCTTCGCGCAGCACCTCGAATTCTGCGACCACGGCGTCGGGTAGCGTGCCGCGATCAAGGTGATGGCGCGCAAGGCGCCTCACCAGGGCTTGGGCTAGCTCGCCGCTGTCGGCTTCGTTGTGCAGGGTGAGCGTGAGCTCGTTGAAGTAGTGAACGTCGGCCGCGATCTCCTGCTGTGTTCCGACAACCAATTCACAATCGTTGAGGAAACTCTGCTTAGGCCGGAATCCGATCGACGTGATCCACGGATACCGCAGGTGGCCCGCGAACCGTCGACTGTCCTTCTCTGGTTTGTGCGCAACCAGCACCAGCCGTGCGTCAGTGACGAGCAGGTTGAATCCCCGGATCCGCCACTCAGTCTCCCTGCGAACGCTCAACTGTTCTGGGTTGAACGTAGCGATCTCCCATCGGGCTAGTCGCACGGGAATCGGTCCGAGGACCTGGCCGTCGGTGTCGTCGAACTGGATTTCGCCGTCGGCAAGTACGTTCGGTGACAGCCGGTCTCCCTTGCCCCGCTCGTCGTGGGTATGCCCCGCCAGCATGCGAAACTGTCGGTAGAACGTGCGTTTTGTGCCTCGGATCGCGTCGAGAGATTGCGCGGGTCGCTTGGGCGGAACGGACTCGGGTTGCTCGGTCACAGGGGTTCCTCCTGATCAGACATGTTCATGGTCGCGTCCAGGCCGTGGGTCGGTGCGGCACCCAGTCCGACGTAGGCGTAGGCAAGGAATGCGGCAGGGATCGAACCTTGCCCGCGTTCCCATCGCTTGAGTTCGGCACGCTGTACCGCGCGCAGCGCCCACGCCGGATCCGTGTTGTGCCGCATTGCTTCCACGAGCGCCAGGTCGATGCGTTTGGTGTGCTCGGTGTCGACCACGGGGAACAAGGTGCAGTACACGTGGTGTGCTCCGCCGTAGACCATCGCAGCCCCGAGCCCGAGCCACTCCGGTGCGTCCACAAGCGACCATGCGTGGTTCTTGGTCGGTGAGCTGTGGACACCGAGGCTCGCGCACCCTGCCAGCACGACCCGCTGCGGCACCCGGTACACCGGTGCGCCGTCGTCGTCTGTTCGATAGAAGTCGCGTAATCCGAACAACTCCTGGTTGGCGAGCTGGAAGCCCGCACGGCCCGGCTCCCCCTTCGGTGGTGGATCCACGTGGCCAGCCAAGAAGAGCACCCCGTCCTGGACGCGGGAGGGAGCGAGTAGCGCTGCCAACCGAGACTTGGGCAGGGGCCCGTTGACCTCCTGGCTGCGCGGAGGAACCGTCGTCGCCGCATGGGGCAGGTCGCGAACAAACCCGTAGGGGTCTTCCGGGTCCTCGTGCGGCGCGAGGATCGCCAGTACATGGTCCGAGCTCACGCGCGGACCCCGATCCTGTGCGACGGCGAGCCGTCTCCGCTGCGCCAGTAGCGCGATCGACGGGATATGGGAAACCGCCGCTACGTCCGCGACCCGGTGAGTCTGGTCGATCCGCAGGGCCCAGATAGGCACGGTCATCAGTGACGCCGTCGGCGCGACAGCAAGCAGGACCGGTGGCCCGCCAGTGGTCAGGGCGGTGGCGAGCACGGCGGGAACCAATGTGCTGCCGAGGCTGTCGACGATCCTGGCGAATACCTGTGCCGCCGTCGTACTACCGTTGTCAACCCGGTCATGGCCGTGTTCGGCGACGAGCGCGGTGTCCTTGATCCGGATGGTGGCTGGCTCGGTGTCCGGCAGGTCCACTGGCAAGAGCCGGACCAAATCGTGAAACGGCTCGGCGAAGGGAGCGTACGGCTGCCGGTCTGCCGACCAGGTGCCCTCGGGGCTGCGCACGGTGTGGTAGATCCACTCGCCAACGCGGGCGAAACTCCAGTACCAACCCGAGGGCACCATGGCCATGAGTTCAGCGTCCAGATCCAACGCCGTCGTCGGGGCACCACCGATCCACGAAGCCCGCTGGACGAGGATGGTCGAGTCCGTCAGCAGCGGATCGGTGGCGACCGGATCAGTCTTGACCTTCTCCGGGAGGTCAGCCGCGGCCGGGACGCCGGTCGAGGAGACGATTGAGTCGAACACCGAACGCAGGTGGTTACCTTCCAACCCGGCCTCGACCGGGATGGCCTGTGCACGAATGGCTTCAAGCAGTTCCGCCACGAGCGCCGGGTCCTTTCCCCGGGTCGCTGCGAGATCCAACGTCAACGCGTAGGTGTCTGCGTGTGCGGCTACCCACGCCGCTCGCCACTGGCTCGTTGGCAGCTGGTAGCGGACGCGCTGGACCACGTTGAGACTCTCCAGCGCGTTACCCAGCGCGTCATCGTGCAATTCGGTCGCGGCTTGGACGCGAGCCAGGATGGCGTAGGCCTCTGCCCGCAACACCGGCTCGGTGGTGCGGCTGAGGTGACTCAACACGTGGTCCATGAGAGTGGCGGCTTTGTAATAGAGTTCGCGGCGGCCTTCGTCGCCCTCCACCGCCGTCTCGGGGTAACTGCTCGGATTGTCCAGGATGTCGAGCAGCATCGTGGCAAACAGCAGTTTCTGCTTCACATACTCAGCCGTGCGCTCGCCGATCTGTATCCGACCGGTGCCATATTCATTTTGCCGCCACAGGTACACGACGACGCCCTCCGGGTTGCCAGCCTCGTTCATCAGACGCAGCAGGTGCATCTCGGTCCGATCGAGGAGCGGCAGGTCGCCGTCGCGTATTGCGGCCACGCGCACCTGGTAAAGGGTCTGCAGACCGGTCAGGCAGCGTCCGGTATCGGTGAGGTCAGCGGTCTGGGCCTCGATCAGACGCAGGTGAGCCTGAGTTGCCCAGTAGCGGCCACGTTGCGTGCCGTCGAGCTTCTCGGCGGCTTCCTTCCACCGCGACTCGGCGGCGTGGAGTTGGCCCGCTGCCAGTAGCACGTCTCCCGACTGGAGCGCGCACCAGCCGGCGATCTCGACAGGCGCGTCCGAGGCGAGGGCACGGGCATCTTCTGACAGCTTCAAAGCGCTCTGGAATTCGAGTCTGCCGAGCGCCGCCAGCGCCTGGCACTGTACGAGCACCGCGTGCAGATGTGCAGGTACCCTGCCGAGCGCGGCGTCGATGAAGACGCCAGCTCGTGCACGGTCATCGTGCGTCGCCTTGTCCACAGCCAGCACGATCGACGACGCGGTGCTGTCCCACAAAGCCCGGAACAAGAATCCCCACCCGAGAAAGCGCAGGGGGCTGCTCAGCACCTTCCGTGTCAACAGGCCCGTGGTTAAGAACGGCACCGACACCCGGAGTTGTACGAGCAGCAATGTCATCGGCACGAATAGCAGGACCAGCGGCAGTTCGATCCACGCGACGAGCGCGAGAGCTACGCCCAGCAGCGGAAACGCGAACCGGGCCCGCCAGGCGATCATGGTCCAGGTCGTGAGACCGAGAAGTGCCACCACCAGGCCAGGTGCCGCCACGAAGAGCCCGGCAAGTACGGCCAGAGCCACGGCCGCAAGACGCACAACCAGTGCCGGCCACAGCACCGTCCGATCCAAAAGCGTGGACAGGTCACACTCGTATAAGCCGATCTGGCCATCCCTGGACCGGCCCACCCGCGTCAGGTGCGCAGACGAGACGAGCCACCTGAGCCCCCGCAGCCGGCCACCGATGCCAACTCCAGTTGTGAACAAGACCCCCCACGGCGCAGCCCTTTCCAGCACCACCTCGTCGTCCGGGAGCTCGTAGCGGTGGACGAGCCAGTCACGCAGTTCCTGGTCGGAGACCGGACCGAAGGGATCGAAAGTGGACACGTTCCAGGTGGACTTGTTCATCGATTGCTCAGCTCCCCCCGCAACCGCAGCGCCGAATAGAAACCCCCCGCACGCACGTTGATCCGGAGATCGGACCTAACGTCGCTCTCGGTTAGATCTGGATCGGCAGTCTCGCCACGTACCTCGAGCAGACCGAGCCTGCCTTCCAGGATGTCGAGCACGCGATGCGGCACCGCGAGAACCGAAAGCCACCACGGAATCCCGAGCGGCACCGACACCACGACCAGCAACGCATCGACGAACACGCGCGCTGCGATCGGCAACCAAGCTCGCCGGGCGAGCTGACTGGCCAGCCACAACAAGGACCACCAGGTGACGGTGAGCGCGGCACCAGCGATCCCGATCAGTGTCACCACCGACACGATCCCAAGCGCGGTGAGTGTCACGACATGCAAGAGAGTGATGTGGAACTGGACCGTGGAACCCATGCCCGCGGTGTTGGCCCCCTGCGAACGGAGCTGGAAGTGCCGCGCCCTGCGCGGACCGGCATCAGCCTCCCAACGAGCGGTGAACTCGTACGAGACAGGGCGGTCAACGCGTTCCCCGGACAGAATTGGTCCCCGCTCCCGTGGCTGCCGATCGGCCAGGGAAACGTCGCGACGCACGGTGACTGCGGCACGCACGGCGTCCCGTGGCGTGACACCGGCGTCGGTCAGTTCAGCGGAACCCGCTTCCAGACATGCCAGCAGCAAGTGCGCAGTGTCGGCGGCGTAGTCACCGGTCCGGCTCACCCAATACGCGAGCCTGCCAAGCACCGCCTCGGCTTCAGGCGTCCACACCGTAAACCGCTCGGGCAGACCGAACACCTCGGCCACATGGTCGTAGCCCTCATCCTCGAAGAAGTGATGCGCGCCGAGCGCCCGTAGTACAAGCCGCGACCGGGACTCCCTGTCGTCGTTGAACGCGGCAACCACCAACAGGTACTCAACTTCGACCGGACCACCGGCCTGCCCCGCCATCTCCTCTGCGGCGTTCGTGCACGAACGAAGGTAGTCAGTCCACGGCACAGGTTCGGTCACGTCAGCCATCGGCTCGCCCCTTCAGTCGGCCGTGTCGTCCCATGCGGCGGACACCAGCTCCAGGTCGAGCACACGATCTCCGTCGCGGACGACCAACTCCTGCTCGCCGAGCAGCTTCCGCCGCATCCGCGACGCCCGGAACAGAGGCGTAGCCCCGTCCGGCGTAAGCACACTCGCAGCCACGTCCACCCTGCTTATCACCGACAAGTTCCCGGCAACCCTCGCTACCGACATCGGCGCACCGAGAACGTCCACGCCGAGCTTGAGATCGATCCGGGCACCGCGATCCTGCGAGACGACGATTACAGTCGGACCGGTGGACACGAGGCTGGTGACCACGAAGTACTCCGGACGCCAGATGCGGCCACGACACAGCGGAAGCAGCGCCGCTTCCAACCCGGGCAGGTTCGCGATCCTCTGCTCGGTGCAACCACCAGCCGAGAAGAAGGTCGCACCTCCACGAGAGAACGTGATCGAGAGCGAGGCAAACGGACCAGGGCTAACAGCGGCTGCCTGCGCGTCGGTCGTAACGGCGACGGCACCCCGCGACGAGTACTCCAGATCCGCCAGGCCACCAGCAGCGTCCGTGGTGAACGGGACACCCAGGTCGGCCAGAGTCGTGCGCTTGGTGAAACGATGGTCGGCGAACGTACCGACATCACCGAGCTCCAGCCGTGTGGAAGGCAACCAGCCGGCCAGGTACCCGAACTCCTTGTACATCTCACGCGTGTACAGCTCATGTACCGCCACCATGACCGAAGAGTGACGGCCGTGTCCAGACTTGTCAATCTTTCCCGGGATATCGGCTTTTGGCTTACATTTCACCCCTCGGTAGCGCTCTCAGTCTTGTGATGCCATTACGCTTCCCTTTCAACTCGTTTCGAACGACATCGTTCCAAGGGCATCGTCCTGACCCTGGGGCCACGTCGACCAAGCCTGCGGGATCTACATGAAGCGCACGCCTAAACAGGCGATCTCTAAATCTTGTAACCGATCGCGCCGTTCTACGCTGCTCTGGTCCTCGTTCGCGCAGGGCGCCAGTCGTCACGAGCCACGGTTCGAGGTGCGCGGATTACTAGTGGCCGGCGCTCCGTCACGCTTTGTGCCATGCCCGTGACTCGGCGACCAGGACCGCTCGTTCGACCTTGACCCGCCGGTTCCCTCGCGGCCCCATCTTCGCCAGGTTCAGCGGGGGCGCGAGCCGATTCAGTACTGCCGTCTCAACCTGATCGAGCACCACGCCATCGGGCCTCACCCAGAATGCGAGCTGCAGGCGCGCTCGCATCCAGTACGTCAGCCGTCGATCTCCATCCGGCTCCAGTGAGAAGTTCGCGCTGCCGTCAGGCCTCGCCAGGTTGCGGGGTACCGCGTGCAGGTCAAGCTCCGAACGCAGCAGAGCAGCCATACTCCGGCGCAACGTGGACGAGCCCGTCCTGCCTGTCGCGAAGTGCGTGTGCACGTCGCGGCCGGCCAGGCTGCGCTCGGCCTTTCCCACGTAGAGGGGAACATCGGAAGAACCGAGGGCAAGTGTGTTCCGAGCCTCGACGTCACCGTAGACGGCATACAGGCCGGCCAGATCCGGAACGATCTCGACGGCATCCGCGATCGGATGTCGCCGGCCGTCGACCAACGCGGCGACAGCGGTGCGCAACACAGCCTCATCCATCGCTGGAGACTACGACCTCAACCCTCCCACTGCGGGGACAGCGATCGGCTCAGCAGGACCAACCGTCTCAGCCAACACTTCAGGTCAGCGCCCCGCTGCGTCGGACGCCACCACATGAACACTTAAGTTCATGCTCCCGGTGGTGTGCGAATCGATCTGGTGACACCAGGCCCTGCGATCCGCACACGACGAGGCAAATCGCTGTGCGCATCACATGTGCATCAGAGCCGCTCAAGCACGGGCTCCGTCCCACCACACGGGCGGGACTCCCCGAACGGCGATGCTCCGGAAGGGTGAACCTGTCCGAACGCGGTCCGCAACGCGGGAGCTTGTCCGTATCTGCGAGTAGCGTCGCGGTATGAAGCGTGATGCCGAGTCGGGCTCAGACGTTCGCGTACCGAAGTTGACGAGCCTAGCGCCCCGCTAATCCGAAGCAAACCACGGCACCTACCTTGGACTGCTGAAGACCGCACTGAAGGACGATGCCGTCCGGAATATCGCTCTGGCCGGCACGTACGGCGCGGGAAAGAGCAGCGTGCTGCGCGAACTCGCATCGACGCATCCCAAGCGCGTCATCGAGATCTCACTGTTGACGCTTGGCGAGAAGGACGAGAACGCCGCCGTCGCCGACGACCGGAATCCGGCAGCCGTGACGACGACGAACCGGATTCAGAAGGAGATCGTCAAGCAGCTTCTGTACCAGCAGAACCCGTCCGATGTTCCCGACTCGCGCTTTCGTCGCATAGCCCGGTTCAGACGGGTGCGTGAAGTCGGGCTCGCCATGGCCATCGGCCTGGCAGCGCTCGTGGTCATGATCGCCAGCGGTCTCGATGCCACCGTCTTGCCGGGTTCCGAGGGCAGCACGCCTGCGCCGCCCGGCTGGCTCCGTACCACGGCCGGCTACGCGGCGATCGTCGCGATCGTCGCGACGCTCGCCCTCACAGTCCGGCTTCTCCGGCAGGGCAGACTCGGGATTGAGAAGGTCACCGCCGGACCTGCGACGATCACCCTTCCGCCGCGCTCAACGAGCTACTTCGACGAGTATCTCGATGAGATCATCTACTTCTTCGAGACTCACGGGCGTCGTGACATCGTCATCTTCGAGGATCTTGACCGCTTCAACGACCCGAGCATTTTCGAGGCGTTGCATTCTCTGAACGGTCTGCTCAACGCAGCCAAGCAGCTCAAGAGACGTGACATCAGATTCATCTACGCGGTGTGCGACTCGGTGTTCGAGAAGCTGGGCCGCGACGAGGTCTCGACCGATGACGACGCCCGCGACGAGCTCGTCCGGGCCAACCGGACCAAGTTCTTCGACCTGATCATCCCGATCGTGCCGTTCATCACTCACAAGAACGCGCGCGACCTGATGCGCCAGCTTCTTGACGAGCGCGGACACACCATCTCTCGCAACCTCCTGGACGTCGCCGCACGCCACGTCGCCGACATGCGCCTTATTCACAACGTCGTCAACGAGTATGAGGTCTTCAAGAACCGCTTGATCGACCCGCCGAACCCGGTGCCCGAGCTCGATCACGATCGACTCTTCGCGATCGTGCTGTTCAAGAACACGCACGCAGCGGACTTCGAGGCCATCCGTCTCGGGACTAGCACGCTCGACGCACTGCACGATGTCTGGCGCGATCTCGTCGCGAAGACGCTCACGACGTCCCGTGCGGAGACCGTTCGCCTGCAGCAGCGCATCGACAGTCAGACGGGCCTCCAAGAGAGGGCCGCGAGCCTTGGAGATCGGCTTCGGGCGTGCATCGACGTTCTCGTCAACGCGCCCGGTACCGCATTCGTCAGGCGTGAGATCTACCTCGGTGGGAAAGCCGTCAGCGACGACAAGATCCGAACGCCCGAGTTCTGGCGAGGTCTAGCCACCAACGACCCTCCCGTAACCCTCTCCGTCAACAGGGGGTACAACAATCAGCACATGACCCTCTCGCGGGACGCGCTGCGGACGCTGCTCGGTGACTCGCTCGACCTGGACGCGCCGGCCGCGAGATCCACAGCGCGGTACGCCACGTCTATCACGTCCCACAAGGAGAGGATCTCCTTCCTGAGCAGACGTCACACGTGGGCCGAGCTCGTCCAGCGCCCGGAGTTCACGTACGCAGACGATGAGGAGGGAGTCGAACGAACCTTCCGCGCATGGGTGGAGCACCTGTCGCCTTCACGTCTGGCCGCCGACCTGGTGATCCACGGGTACATCACCTCGTACTTCCCCCTGCATGTCTCCACGTTCTACGGCCAGCTGATCCGGCCTGCGGCCATGACCTACATCATGCGGAACGTAGACCAGGGCACCGCCGACGCGGACTACCCGCTCGATCCGGAGGACGTCGACACTCTGCTCGAGGAGCAGGGCAAGACAGTGCTGAGTGATCGCAGCATGTACAACGTGTCCATCCTCGACCACCTGCTACAGGCACGGCCCGAGGACGCTCGCGTCGTGGCGGGACTACTGGCCGCGAACGAGTCCGCCGAGCGCACCTTCATCGACCACTACATGGGCGCCGGCGGCGCAAGAAACGAACTCATCAAGCAGCTCGCACCTGTCATGCCGACGATCTTCATCTACCTCGCGTCCGAGGCGCCGATCGAACACAGCGCACGCGTCGAACTCTTCGACGTGGCACTGACGTGCCGCCACACGAAGCTCTCCTACGACCTGAACGATCCTGTCCGGGAGTTCGTGGAGGAGTCCTACCTCGGGCTCTCCTCACTGACCCAGCCCGGGAACGAGAAGCTCAGCACCCGTGCCGTGCAGCTCGTCGTCGACACTGGAGCCGTCCTTCCCGATCTGACCAACCTTTCGGACGAGACTTGCACCGCGCTGGCCCAGACCCTTTCGTATCAAGTGACCGCCGCCAACCTTCAGCGCGTCGCGCGGACCAGGAACATCGCTCTCGACAACCTGCGACCAGCCTCGGTGGTCTACGAGCACGCTCTCACGAACATCGCCGACTACGTGGATGCGGTCGACCAGTCCCCCGAGACGACCTTCACCGCCACCTCGCAGGAAGTCTTCGTGGAAGCCCTACGAGGAAAGGATGCGTGGAGCCGCCAGGACTTCGACCGCTTCGTTTCGCGCGCCAGCGCTGACTGCAGGGTCGACAACCTCCGGAAGGTACCGGTGCTCGCCTGGCCGGCCCTCGTCCGAGAACTGCGCACGCCAGCCACCTTCGAGAACATCGCCGCCTACATCGAGTGGGAAGGGGACGTCGATGTCCATCTCGCCACACTCCTCGCCTCTGTCGAGGCGATCACCGGCGTGCCTGACGATGAGGCCGTTCGCCAGGATCTGGCCACGACGCTGATCAACGCCGGCAGCGAGCTGCCCGACGTTCAAGGACGGATCGACCTCGCGCTCTCCTTAAAACCGGGCTGCCTGTCGACTGACGCGATCGAACCAGAGACCGGCCAACTCATCGGACAGCTCATCGCCGAGGACCTGATCCAGGACGACGAAGAAGCCTTCAGCAGCCGCCTCATGAACGATTGGCCGACTCTCGAGCACGCCATCTGCCAGTCCCAGAACTTCTCCACGTTCACAGGCCCCGACACGCTGCCGGCAGGCTTCGTCGCCCCGCTCATGAGGAGCACCATCAACTCCAACAAGGTCAAGCTGGCGGTGACCAACTGCCTCTCGAAGCTTGAGAACGTCAGCCGAGATGCGTACCAAGCAGTGGCCGACTCGGCGTTGAGGGGCGAATACCGTCCGTCGGCCGGGTTCCTTCAGCAGATACACCAGCGAGGCGCCAGTACGCGGTCCGTGGTCGAACTGCTCGCAAAGGGCGTGGGCCAGTACACAGCCGACGACCTCCGCCAGGTCCTGCGCAGCCTCGGCAAACCGTACTCCGTGATCGCTGACAAAGGCTGGGACCGGCCTAAATTCGCTGACACGCCAGCGCACCACACGATTCTGGAGCACCTGAAGACGATCGGCATCGTTGCCAACCTCCCACCCAAGAACGGCATGCTCCACGTGACACTCCGCCGAGGCACCGAGTCTGCGGGCTGACCGAAGGCCTGGTGACTCTTGTGGCGGCCGCCGTCAGATGAGCGGGACGTCCTTGGCCTCCTCCTACTTGTCCTACTTGTGTCGGAGTCTGTGTCGGTGACCCCCGCTAGCGTGGGCCTCCCACGCGCATCCCCGAGGGAGAAGCATGTTCGACCGGGACACCGACTACCCGACCGCCGTCGCCAGCTACGATGACGACGGCGTGACCGCCGCGATCAACTGGTCCGTCGAGCGCCTCGAGGATGGCGACACGATCTCCGTATGGACGTCGCTGAAGTCGAACCTCGAGAACTGCGCCGAGCTCGAGCGGTTCGTACAGCGCTACCGCGATGTCAAGCACATCACCGGCCGCGGCGGCGGAACGCCAGCGGGCACGGGCCCCGTCCTCATGGCCTGGCCAGACCTGGACGACATCGGCAAGCTGGTCCGCTACGGCCACGGCATCACGGCCCTGTGCGTCATCACATGGGTACCAGACCATATCCGCCCGTGGGTAACCTCGATGAGACCGGAGATTCTCGGCGACGGCTCGGACTGGCAGAGCATGTCCCCCGACATCGACCCGGTCGCCGTCGAGGCGCTCAAGGGGCTGACGCTCACGGTCAACCACAACAACACGATCGCGGCCGGCTTCGAGAAGGACCAGGTGGTCAGCGTCCTGCTGGCACTGCACGGTGCGGGGGTGCCGCTGGACGCCGACGCGATGCAAGGCTGGACACTCGCCCACGGCTGGTCCGGAAAGAACCCGGCGCACCTGGCCAGGTACGTCCGCGACATCAACAGCGGCAAGCGCCCGCGCGCTCGGCGGGTGCTCCGCCCGAACTACATCGAGATGTTGCGTGAGCGCGCGACGGGCACCTCAGGAGACTGATGGATTGGGTCGCGTGTCATGACCCCGCCGATCGGTAGGACCGAACCTGTCGACGTCCTCGCCCTCGAATCGGACGAGGTTCGTGCAGCCGCGGTAACGCAACCCGTACCGGTGCCAGCCCAACCAGCACTTCGACCGATGGTGCCGGGTAAGGATGGAAGCGTTGACGCAGTGCGCTTTCAAGGAGCGGGATGTCGCGTTCCTTCCACGACTCCTGCGTGGTCGCCAAGACGACGCGGTCGGCGCGCACGGTGCGGGCAACGTCAGCAATCTTGGCGGCGCTCTTCTGTGCCGTCGTGCCGGACTTCTGCTCGCCGAGGTCCGCGCTCGCCTTCGCTTCGACCACGACGACCGATCCATCGACGTGAGCGACCAGATCGATCTCGGCGATCGGGCCGCCATCGCGAAGGAACTCCAGCTCGCCCACGTCGGCATAGCGGCGAGCGGTCGTCCTGAGCTGGTGGGCCGCGAGCAGGGGGACGTCGCCGTGTTCGGACAGGAGCTGCCGGAAGGCGGTGTTCAGATCGAAGTACCACGTGGGTTCTGCGCCCGAGCGCCAACGCGCGGAGGCAAGGAGGTTCTCAGCCCCGCAGCGAGGACACTCATAGACCCGACCGAGGCGATCCACGGCGACAAATGAGCCTCGCTGGCAGTCGTCGCACGACGTGATGAGCCCGCGCCGCACCAGATCGGCATGCGTCAGTCGGTCCAGGAGCTCCACGACCTGCGTCACCGATACGTGTCCTGCGGCGTGGCGCATCGCCTCAGCGCTCGGGTAGGGCACACCGTCGAGCCATCGGGGCTGCAGCGCACGTTCTTCGGCCGTCATCACCTCAAGGCGCTTCTGCCGCTGGTTGCGAGATTCGCCGTCGTCAGCGAAGAGCACGAGCGCGGGGTGCATCGGACCGCTCAGGAGGTCGATCAGGAAGTCGCGTCCGCCAAGTCGGCGCGCGACCAGCTCGGCCTTGGCGCCAGCTGGCGAGGTGCGGACCTGCAACTGTCTCTCGGCTGCCATAGCCCCCGTCCAGGCCCTCATACCAGGGCTGATGAGCCGGGGACGTGCGAGGCGGTTCTGCAGTACGTTGCCGCCCGTAAACATGCCGAACGAGGCTGCGACGACGGAGGTGCCGCCACGGCTGCTGCGGACCAGCTCGCGCCCTGTTCGGGCCGGCACAGCCAGTGCGTCGGGTCCGATCGGACGGCCTGCGGGTGCGGTCGCGTCGTCGAAGGCCACGTCGACGATCCATGCGGGAACGGGAGTCCCGAAGTACCCTCCGACGCTGGGCGTCGGGAGCACATATGGGGTCGTCATCGTCAACGTGCCGTGGCCGTCGGCCTCGACTGCCCCTATCGACGGCACGTTGAAGTCGTTGGGGAAGCCACGCGTGCGCCGTCCGCCGCTGAACTTGGGCAGGCTCGTGCGCGCGACGTGGTTTCCCGGAGCAGCGTCCGGGTAGGGACCTGTGACGATCTCGTCGATGCGGCGGAGATACTCATCGACGACGGCGTCGTCCAGCGACGTCGTCGCGTATCGGGGCAGTTGTTCCTCGATCTGGTACGGAGAGTGGCAATCTTGGATCATCGGGACTACGGCGCCAAGGAAGGCCTCCTCGTCTTCAAGCAGGGAGGTCGGCAACCAGAGCCCGAACCCTTGCATCACACGACACGCCTGCGCGAGCGCGAAGTCCTCGACGCTGTCGCCGACCACGACGGCTCCCTTGTGGCCGAGATGGCTCATCTCAAGGACGGTCACGTCGCGGTCCATGACGTCGAACAACGAGACAGCCGAAGCTAGGGGCAACCCCGCCGACAGCGCGGGATCGACCACACGGACCTCCGGCGCTCTGAGGACGTCTCGGAGCATGGTGCGACTGTCGAGCTCAGCAAAGTCGTCGTCGACCTCCCGCACTCCCCACAGGCCGCCAAGCACGAGCGCTGCATCGGACTTCCAGTGCCGAGGAACTGCGACGCAGGCAGAGGCCCATTCCGGGGTGACCATGGACTTCGTAACCAAGCTGGCAGGCACGGGGACCACCCCCGACCTGCCGTCGGCGCAGATCGTCGAACGATGCTGGTGTCGCGCCTCGTGACCGTCGGCACCCTGCAGCAGCCTCCAGAACGGCGAGCACCAGTTCGCCAAGCGTTCTTGAGCACGCACACCAGCCAGATCCTCATGGGGCTGCTGACCGTCGAAACCAGTGAGCACGCTCGTCACCTGTTCGGGTGTGAGCTGCTGGCCGTCGGGCCCGGCGGCCAGGAGTGACCCTGGTGCGATGCGGTCCCACTCCCGCCGCGTCGGGGTCAGCAGGAGAACGTGGTCCGGATCGAATGACTCGACCGCAGGCAGCATCCGGTCGCTGACGTTTCCGTCGGCGTCGTAGGGCACGAGAAGGTGGCCCGCCCCGGCCCAAGTGTGACTCGCCGCCATCAGCGCCAGTCGTGCCCACTCATGCCAGTTCGCGTCACCGCGGAACAAGATCACCGCGCGCGGGGGTCGGATCGTCGTCTGGAGCGCCACATGTGCCAGCTCGCCCATCAATCCCCGTCCTCGCGGTCGTGGAGGCCGAGGATGCTCATGAACTCGGGTGTCAGGTCCACGGCTGCACCGATCGGGACCGAGAGCTCCCCCGCGTAGACCTTGTGGTGACCGCGGGCGGTGATCTCCCACGTGCCGCGGATCGGTTCGTGGGACGGATCGTCGACTACCAGGATCAGGTCGCTGTCTGGACAGACGTGCGTGGCGCGGGGCCGAAGATCTCCGATCTCGAAGGTGAGCGTGACTGATCCCGTGTTGTCCCAGTTCAGCATCCGTGGCTGGGGCACGTACGGTCCCATCGTCGGCATCACCGGGAAGGGCCCGACCGCAGCGATGTTGCGCATGAGGTCGCTCTGCTTCGGCCCCCACTTCCGTGGGGAACGTGGCAGGCCGAGCCTATGAAGGTGCGGCTCGCTGTCGTGGTCAGGGTCCGCCTCGACACCGCGGACGTCGCCCTCCAGGTGCACGACGAGCTCGACATCGTGCAAAAAGACCTCTTCGCGATTCACCACCCGCGGCGCGACAGCGGCAAGCCGCATACCAAGGAGCTGCTCCCTCGCTTCAGGCCAGGCAGCTCGGAACCGCGTCCGCCAATCGGAGACCTCGGCCCGGTACTCGCCCTCCGAGCGGGACTCCGGCTCCATGAAGAGGCCGAGCGCACCGGCGGCCTGCTCGGCGAACTTCTCGGTGCGACGAGCGGCCCGAGCAGCCGCCTCAAGTCCAGACTGGTGCCGCCGTGCAAACTCATCTTCAGGCAAGTTCGCCAGGTTCTCGAGCATACCCTCCGGGATGACGACTCGACGGCGACGCCCGGGTGATTCGCCAACCGCGCCGTCCGCTCCGGTCGTTTCGCGGGCGCGGACAGGCAGCGGACCGCGCAGCCGGCGTGTCTCGGCCGCGAGGTAGGCCTCCAGCGTCGCATCGGTGTCGACCACGACCGGGATCACCTCGCCGACGACATCCACATCGAAGCCCACCGCGACGCTGGCACCCACGGTGGCCCGCCGTGACAGCTCCTTGATCTCACCCGATTTCGCCTTGCGTGTCTCCCCATCGGTGCGCACGTACACGTCGCCGTCGACGAGCCCCTCGCCGTCTTTGTAACACGGGAACGGCGGCTGACCCCATTGCGGCGGGTCCACGATCAACAAGAGCACGTCGTTCCCCGACGAGACACGGACCCGGATCAGCTCCCATGCCGGGCCGTCAGCACCGATGTACGGCGTCACCGCCTTCTCGATGTCGAGGTTCTCCACCGGCGAAGCGCCGACGACCTGGCCGTCCATGACGCCGATAACCATGACCGCATACCCGCCGAACGCCTTCGCAGCCTTGTCAGGCATGCGGTTGGCCGCACCAAGGATGAACTTGGCGAGCTTGGCACGGTCACGAGCGCCAGTCAGGTCGAGGGTGCCCTTGATCTCAAGACTGTAGTTCTCAAGTCGATCGTCTCCGGCGGCAACGGCATCTACCAGTGCGCGAGCAGCCCGCTCACCGCGGGGAGTATGCGAAGTGTCGACAGTCGGGACACCTGCCATCTCCGTTACCTCGCCGTCGTCGACCACGCATGACCTCCTACTTCGCTCACGATCCGGCTCCCACGGTAGACGAGGACACCGACATCGCGGTCGGACATTGGTATGCACAACTGCCCGACACCCGCTGCCGCGCCGCGGCACTGCATCGCGCGGCAGTCTCATGACCGAGGACTGGGCCCACCCGTCTCGGGGCCTGAAGGTGAACTGGTCCCTGCGGAGATAGACCCGCGCCAAGAGATCCTGCGGGAGAGACGGGGACGCGGTCCTGTGGAAAACCCCGTTCCTCCACAGAGTCCGGTTCGTCACGGGCACAGCGGGTCCGTCGCACCTCAGGCTGGGTGCGGAGGTGGTACGGATGCGAGCGAAGGACGCCGTAGCGAAGTACAGGCAGAAGTTCGCGTGTGTGCGCGAGCAGAGCTGGACGGTGCCGGCCGCGGCCTGGCACCGCGGGCGCGGGAGCGCGATGGACAACGTCGCGGTCGACGGCGACGTCGTCGCGAGGAGGGTGTCAGAAGCGGGCGTTCCGCTCGTCGGGCGCCTCGGGGCGGTGGTCTGAGTGGGGATCGCGACGACGCTCGCGGTGTCCTTGATCGGGCTGCGGGGCCACGTGGTGGAGGTACAGGCGCACCTGGCTGCCTCGGTCCCGGGGTTCTCCCTGGTCGGACTGCCCGATGCCGCGCTGGCGGAGTCCCGGGACCGGGTACGGGCCGCAGTCACCTCGTCGGGATTGGCGTGGCCGGTGCGCAAGATCACCGTGAACCTCTCCCCTGCGGCCCTGCGCAAGCAGGGCAGCGGTTACGACCTGGCCATCGCCGTTGCCGTGCTCGCCGGGGCAGGACAGCTGCCCGCAAGCGGGTTGGAGCGTGTGGTGCACCTGGGCGAGCTCGGGCTGGACGGCCGAGTTCATCCGGTGCGCGGTGTCCTACCCGCCGTAGCCGCCGCCGTGGAGGCGGGGTACGAGCGGGTGGTCGTGGCGTCCGCGGACGTCGACGAGGCGCGGCTGGTGCCCGGTGCCCGAGTGGTCGGTGCGGCGAGCCTGGCCGAGGTCGTGGCGCTACACGGCGGCGACGCCTCGATCATGCAGGCGATCGAGCCGGTGCGACGCACGCGCTCAGGTGGGTTCGTCCGGGAACCGGGTGACCTGGCCGACGTCGTCGGGCAGCCCGACGCTCGCCGGGCGCTGGAGATCGCGGCGGCCGGGGGACATCACCTCTTCCTGGTCGGCGCGCCCGGGTCCGGCAAGACCATGATGGCCTCACGCCTGCCCGGGATCCTCCCCGACCTGACCGAGGCGGAAGCAGTCGAGGTGACCGCAGTGCACTCGGTGGTGGGGTCGTTCGACCCGGCCGGCGGACTGATCCGCCGGCCCCCGTACGAAGACCCGCACCACACCGCGACAGTCGCCGCAGTCGTCGGGGGCGGCAGCGGGATGCCACGTCCCGGGGCGGCGACGCGGGCGCACCGCGGCGTGCTGTTCCTGGACGAGGCCGCCGAGTTCCAACCGCGTGTCCTAGAGACGCTGCGCCAGCCACTGGAGCAGGGCGAGATCATGGTGCACCGGGCAGGCGGCACCGCCCGGTACCCAGCCCGTTTCCAGATGGTCCTCGCGGCCAACCCCTGCCCGTGCGGGATGGCAATCGGCAAGGGCCTGGCGTGCACCTGCACCCCGACGATGCGACGACGCTACCTGGGCCGGTTGTCCGGTCCGCTGCTGGACCGGGTCGACCTGCAGGTCGACGTGCTGCCCGTCGACCCGGTCGAACGAGCCAGCGGCCCGGGAGAGCCGACGGTGGTCGTCGCCCAGCGGGTGCTGGCCGCCCGAGAAGCCGCCAGACAGCGGTTGCGAGGGACGGGGTGGACGACCAACACCGAGGTCTCCGGAGCATGGCTGCGTGAGCGGATCCCCACGGGCGGGAAGATCGACCAGATCATCGCGGCCGCGTTGTCGTCCGGGCGGCTGAGCCTGCGGGGCGTTGACCGGGTGCTGCGCGTCGCCTGGACGATGGCCGACCTGGGCGGCTTGGACTCCCCCGGGACGGACGAGGTCAGCGAGGCCATCGCGCTGCGAGGTGGTCCCCGTGGCTGAGATGCTCTTCAACCTGCCCCGGTTCACCTTCGACCCCGGGGACGACCGAATCGCGCGGGCAGCATGGAGCAGGCTCGCCGAACCAGCCGACACCGTCGCCGGGGCCCTGGTCGACGCACTGGGAGCAGGACCCGCCCTGGAGTGGCTGGCCCAGGCCGTCGGTGCGCCTGGCGACGCCGCCCGGGAGCTGGCCCGACTGGAACCCGGACAGCAGGTGGCCCGGTCCCTGGCGCCCGACGACGCCAGGCCAGCGTCACCTGCCGGTGTGCTCATGGCGGGGGCTCGGCGGTGGGCGCAGCGCCTGGAGAGCCTCAACCCGATCAAAGACCTGGAGCTGCTGGACCGGCTCGGCGGGACGCTGCTCGTGCCCGGCGACCCCCGTTGGCCAGCCGGGCTGGAAGACCTCGGACCCTCAGCACCGTTCGCGTTGTGGGTCCGCGGCCAGGCGGACTTGGCCGCACTGACGCGACGGTCGGTCTCGCTGGTCGGGTCCCGCGCCTCCACCGGATACGGGGAAGCCGTCACCCGCGACCTCGCATGCGGGCTGGCCGAGCGGAGGTTCACCGTCGTCTCCGGCGGCGCGTACGGGATCGACGCCGCGGCGCACCGTGCCACGCTCGCCGTGCGCGGGAACACGATTGTGCTCCTCGCCTCGAGCGTCGACCGGCTCTACCCCGCGGCAAACAGCCGACTGATGGAGGCCGCCCTCGAAAACGGTGCCGTGGTCTCGGAAGTGCCGCCCGGGTCGGTGCCGTTCCGGCAGCGGTTCCTGGCCCGAAACCGGGTCATCGCCGCGCTCGGCCGGGCGACCGTCGTCGTGGAGGCCGCGCGACGGTCCGGGGCACTGTCGACCGCGAACCACGCGACCGGCCTAGCCCGGCCCGTAGGGGCCGTCCCCGGACCGGTGACGTCGATGGCGTCCGCCGGGTGCCACGACCTGCTCCGCTCAGGAGCCGCAGTGTGCGTGACCGACGCCGCCGAAGCGGCCGAACTCGCCGGTGACCTGACGACCGACGCTGTCCCGGAACGGGTCGTGGAAGCGCGGGCAGAGGATGGCCTCGACCAGGTTGCCCGCCGGGTGCTCGACGCTCTGCCCGTCCGCCAGGCAGCGCCCATCGAATCTGTTGCGACCGTGGCAGGCCTGAGCATCCCCGAAGTCCGGGCCAAGCTCGGGAGCCTGCTGATCGCGGACCTCGCAGAGAAGGACGCCGGCCGCTGGCGCCGTACTCGACCGCCGAGGAGCTAGTCACCGTCGTCTCACTCGGCGAAGGGGCACCGGCTGGTCGGGCTCTACTCGGTGAAGTAGATCGTGTAGCCGGCCAACCCGTCGGTGTCGAGCTCGTAGCGAAGTCCAGCTCCCCGGCCTAGTCGGCTGCAATCTCTGACCACGACCGCCACGTCAGCCGGTCTCCCCACAAGTCCTTCAGGCGCTGCACCAAGTCCGGCCTGAGCAACAACGCCGCACCTTCCAACCGCGGGTAGGACATGTAGTAGTCGCTGTGCCGATAGGAAGCCCGCCACACCACATGCGCGAGGGCGGGGCCGGTTGCGTCACTCATGACCATCTCGGCTCCGTCGAGCGGGATACCGGCCAGGTCGAGCACTTGGACGAGCTCCGCCGTCGGAGCGAGCATCAGTGGCAGGCCGAGCCTGGCAAGGTCGTCGACGAATGGGCCGACAGGATGTGTCGTGGCCGCCAACCGAATCCGGCTGCCACTTCCCTCGGCCCGTCGTTCCGGATACAGCCACTGCCCGAGCGCCACTTCGTTTAATGGCTGGCCCCAATCTGGCTCGTCCAATGTCGCGAGGTCTACCTCGACACCGGCTTCAATGTACGAACGCTCGTCCCGCTTGGCGTGGCCTTGCTTCGCGCTGGAACGGCGCAGTTCGCAGTACGCCAGGACGAACCAACCGGCATATGGTTCGCCAGCCTCCGACGTAGGCACCAGCCACGGGTTGGGTTGGTGTCCCTCATCGACTGATCGATCCGCCTCAGAATCGGCCGGTTGCGCTGTCGGCTCGATCCTCACCGACGGCATCGGCAGCGTGGGACGCGGGATCCGTCCTCGCTCGAACATCTCTGGCACGGGGGTTAGTTTCAGGAACTCACCTAACCCGTCCTCCCAACCGACCGCGTTCGTGACGAAAGTTCCATGGGAAGCGAGGTGGCCCCGAATGGCGCCGGCAGCGCGCTGCAGCGCCTCCTCAGCGGCATGCTGGTCGAGCAGGACAGCATCGGGCCACTCCCGATTGCCCATGTCTCTGGCGGCCCTTTGCCATTCGTCAGTGAATTGCTCGTCGTCCATCTCACGCGCGATTAGTTCTACTACCGCGGGCGCGAACCCGTCGACTTGCTCGTCCACGGTTTGTGGGCGGAACGGTGCTCGTCGGTACACCTCGATGGCCTTCGACCAGCGCAGGCTCGCATCGCCCGGTCCTGTACCTGCATCGGGGAAGCCGTTCGGGTCCGAGATCGGCTCGGGCAGCTTCGCGTCGGTCAGGAGCCTAAGCAAGCGGCGTGCCAGCGCGCGCACAGCGAGGTAGTCGGAGCTCAGAAGACTTCTGAGCTCGTCGGTGGAGTGCTCAAGCAGCGACGGGTCCCGCGCTGCCACCCGCTCGACCATCGTCAGCAGCAGCACCGGAATCGCCGCTCCCGTCATCGAGGCCAGAGCCTTCGCCAGCCCGAGTGCGAACAGCGCCGGCCGCAGCGTTGCTAGGTCTTCGAGGGCAATCATCGTTCGTCGCAGGTGCTCTCGCCCCGGGTGTGAGAGTCCAGCGAAGGTGGCGAGCACGAACGCGTAATCCTGTGCCGAGATGGCTGGCTCCGCAGCGGGCGATTCATGCCGGACGCCGTCGTAGTACTCACCAGGTTCCTCGCCAGATGTCGGCGGGACCCGACCCGAGATGACCGCGAAGGCCTCGTCCCACACGGCGAACGCAGCATCGATCGAATTGCGCCCGACAGGCGTCTCGTCATCGCTGGGCTTGTCGTGCTCACCGGGCGACTCGTGCCCATCGGGATGAGCGAGCACCTTGAGCGCTCCGACGCTGACAGCCTCGATCAGAGCCCTGGTCACGCCCATTGTCTGTTGCCCGTTAAGGCGACGCTCGACAGCGATCCCGACCGCTTCGGACGCCACTTGCGGCGCGATCGCTGTCGCCCTGCTCAGCAACTCCATGTGCTCGCTACCGCCAAACGCCAGCCAACCGCCGTCCCCTCGCGCCTGAGTCCATGAGAGGGCGAGCGCGCGGGCAGCCATCTCCCGCATCACGTGTGACATCGGTGGCCCGTCCTGCACAGCATCTTCCGCGGCTCGTGCCGGCCCAGAGAGATCTGGAACGTCCGTGAACCCATCGCCGATGCGGGCCAGCAGCAGATGCGCATCGTAGAGTGAGGTCACCTCGGAAAGTGCCTCGAGGGCTGCGGCGGCCTCGGCAGACCGACCCTCATCGAGCATGCCTTTCAAGCGGGCGCCGATTGCGTCGGCGTATGCGTCCACGACCGCGCGACGAGTAGTGCCGCGGCCGGCACCGGCCCCAGTGCGTCGCCAGGTGCGGGTCAAGACTGCGACCCCGGCCGCTCCTCCAGGTGCGTTCTCGGCCAGACGGCTGACCTCCTCCAGCGCGGCGTCACCGGCCTCCTGATCCTCGCGCTCCTGGTCGGTAGCGCCAGAGCCCTGACTCGGCGACATGTCTGGGTCGAAGGCTGCGTCTGATGCTGAACTCTGCGCTGGGACGTCGATTTGTCCACCGAGCCGTCTAAAGCCCAGTTCGGTCGCCATCGCGTTCAGCGAGGCGACGATCGCCTCGTACGCCGTCGACTCGCTGTCTCGTGACGAACCAACTGCCTCGTCACCTCGAGTCAGTGCGCGCTGCAGGATCGCGTCGCGGAGCGCCTTGTTGTCAGGTTCGGACTGGTCCGCGGTGAAACGCCGCAGCGCCGCTTCGTAGATGTTGGTGCGAGGTGCATCCGGCAGCGTTGCTGACGCGAGGACGGCGAGCACCGGGTCAGCGGACAGCGCATGTTCTGTCCATAGGTCTTGGCGCATCTTCTCCCAGCGTGTTCGCTCACCGCGCGAGGCAAGGCCGTGCTGCAAGGAGTTCTCGGCGTGTGCGACTGGGTCGGCTGCCGCGAGCATCGCCCACCACCGCAGTGGAGCGTGCCTAGTCTCGCGGCCGTCGCTGTGACGCCAGGCTCTGTATGCCAGGTCATAGGCGTTGACCATCCGCTCAAGTCCGCGGACCGGATCGAGCGCGGTCAGGCTCTCCAAAGGGTCGAGCACCTCGAAGACTGTGATGTCTTTGTGCCATCCGTAGCCAAGCAATGCGCTGCACGCCGATTTCCACGCTCGTATCGCCTCTTGACGGGCCTGCTCGGCCTCGGGGTCACGCTCCCGAGCATCCGAGCGCTCCGCAGCGACATCTGCCCGGCGCAACTGGACCTGGGCGTCGAGCAAGTGGAACTCCGCGATGTCGCTGTAGTACCGCCCCGCTGACAGTTCGATCTCGGCGCGAATCTGCTCGCCGAGGAAGGGAAGGTGCTCGTGGGGCGCGGTGTCGAAAGCCAATGACAGTGCCCTGTCCGGGGGCAGCGGCACCCCCATCTCGCCGTCCATGCTCGTCGTGACACTCCGCCCGACGTCGAGCAACAGCTTGATGCCGCGTGTCCAGTTGTCTGTGTCTAACAGCCGTACGGCCCTCGCGACCGTCGACCAGATGACACCCATCTCCTGATACAGGTCCATGGCTCGGGGCTTGCCCGTGAAGGGCTGCGTGTCCTCAGCCAGTCGAGCCAGGGCCACCATTGCTCGCGAGCTGGCCTCATCTGGCGCATACACCTCTGCTCGTACGAGGTCGACGCAGAAACGAAGCCAGCATCGGTACCAGCCCTCGCCATCGAGCATTGCGATAACGGCATCCAGAGCAACTGGCTGTGTCCGGCAACGTTCCAATGCGTCAAGAAACACCCCGCAGCTCCGCGGGCTGTGCTGTTGGAGCGCAGCCTCGACTGCCGCCAACACCGCTTGCAGATCCCTGTCTTCCTTGGCCACAGCAGCCTCGGTGCCACTCGGCACGCCCGGCGACGAGGGCGCTGGGCCCGTCTCTGCGCCGAGCTCCCGCGCCTGATGCGACCAACCCGGAGGCAACCCTCCTCATATGCTTGAGTTGCCCATCCCGCGGCCGAGCCGTGCGGAGCCACCTCGATTTCGTCGCCTAGTGCCTTTACCTGTTCGGCGAGTGCCAGCAGGAAGGCGCCCTTGGCCTTGCCGTCCTCCACCATGACAGCCGCAGCCTCGATGCCGAGGACTTCGCTGACCGTCTCTACGGCGACGCGGCACCGGCCAAGCGACGGATCTGCCTCGCACCACGCCCGAGCTAGGGCGAGAAGGCGCTCCACGTCGGACTGCTCGTCGATTCGACCAGGCTCGGCGGTCTGACGACGCTCGTTCGAGGTCGCACTCACCGGGACACCCTCGATCATGAGCAACCGCAGCCGCCCGCGCAGTCTCGCAGCGTCGACCTCATCGCCATCCCGGCGGGACTCAGCGTCCCGGCGATCCCTCCACGCGTGCAGGTACTGTCGCCACGGCGGCGCGATACCGGCCCGGTCCAACTCGGCGCAGAGCAACAACCCTGCCTCAGCTGGCATTGTGATTAGGCCGTTGCGCAGCATGCGATCGACCAGTTGCTGCCCCCCGAATAGTGCTAGTCGCACGTCTAGGAACCGGATGTCCAGGTCAGCGAGACGCTCCTGCTCGTAGGTCTCAACGCCTCGCATGAGTTCCAGCGCACGCACCACCGCTGGCCAGTCGCCCGTGCGTTGGGCACACCGGATCGCGACGGCCAAGTTGGCGCGGATCGCCGACGGAGGGAAGCCGGCCCCGACTGCTTGTGCAGCGAACGCCCCGTCGACGATAGCGAGTACGTCCTTGTAGCGGTGCGCGGCGGCCAGCAGCGGCGGCATAGACTCGAAAGCGCGCTCATCCTCGAGAAGCCCAAGGGATTCTAGCCACGTGGTGACTGCATCGATCCGCGCAATCAGTGCCTCTGGATCGGCATCCAACTCCCGGCGGAGAAACCGTGCAAACGACTCGTGGTAGACGGCGAACCCGCGTGCAGAGGTCCGCAACACGGGCTCCAGCACCCTCAGCGCCTTTGCAATCCGGTGCCCCTGGCCAGGTTGGATCGCCTTCAATTCATCCTCGGTCAGCGGGAAGTCCACCAGGGTGAGCGTGTCTGCCGCCGCCTGCCCGACGTCGTCGAGCAGCTCTGCCAGGTGTGCGTAATAGTGCTCAAGGTCGCCGTCGTAGGGTGGGATGGCCGCAAGCACGTCGGCGGCTGGCCCCGACGTCATGTCCAATGCGGCGCGGTCTGGGCGCATCAACTCGCGGGCCAGGTACGTCGCGTAGAGCGGGTTGCCGCCCGAGCGCTGAAAGATAGCCTCCACCACTCTTCGGCGCTCGGACTCGCCCGGCTGCGACGGCATGGCGACAGCGCCACCGGGGTTCCCCGCGGGCTCTCCTACTTCTGGGGTGACTTGTAAACGCTCAGGGGGGTGAGCGACGGCTGCGATGTGATCCTGGGCCTCTGGAGGTTCGCTGCCGTCCTCGGCGCGCTCTCCGGTGTTCTCGGCTGCTCCGAAGATTCCCAACCGGTCAACCAACGCGCCCATCTCACCTTGGTCCATCGGGGGAATCGACACGGCGATTGCGCCTGCTGCGACCAACGGCGCCAGATGCTCGCCCGGCTGACTCAACACAACGACCACACAACCAGAGGGCAGTTCCAGCGCCGCTATCTGCGCCGCCAGGGCGTGCGAGGCGGACAACGCTCCAGGCTTGGTGCCGCGAACTCTGGTCACGTGATCCAGACCGTCCACGATCAGGGCTACCGAATGCCCGGGCTGGCTGGCCACCGCGGACACCAGACGCATCAGGGTCTGCTCGTCAGCGCTGAAGATCGGTCGCTGCTCCGAAGCTAGGTCCGGATGATTAGAAGCCACCCGTTCCATCAGCGATCCGAAGATCCGCTCAGTAGCGACTCGGTCGTCGCGCTCGTCCTCTGAGTCGTTGAGGAAGCAGTAATGTTCGGCCACTGTCCATGTGTCGTCCAGGAGCGACGCCCGCAGTTGGTCGGCAACCCACGACTTCCCCTGCCCGGGCGGCGCCTGCGCAATCACATGGCCGCCGACCCGAGCAGATGCTTCGATGGCAGCGCGAAGAGCGGCAACAGCGCCGGCCCGCCCTACCTGCTGCCCGGCCACTGCGGGACTTCGTCGGCTCACGCTGCCGTAGTCGGTCCTCAACGACAGTGCGCGGAGCAACTCGGCTCGCGTCAGTGGCTCGTGTGAGGCTCTCGCTTTCGCCGCGGCAGCGACCAGCAGAGCGGCCACGTCCTCGGGTAGGCGGTTCTCGTTGGGGTACTCACCTACACCAATCTCGGAACGCAGTCGCCGGAGAAGCAGGTTCTCGAGGGGCCCTGGCTCTGCGAAGTCGCTCGACATGGCGGGCGCGTTGACTTCGACTATCAGCCGCTCACAGAGATGTGTGATCTCTTCGCGGGTGAAGGTGAGCTCGACGAAGTCTGCGGGTTCGGCGCCAGCCCTGGTGGCTGGTGCTCGCAAGAAGTCCCATGCATCCCCGGCCGCACGGCTTCCCGCCCCGGGACGGTGCACGCCTGCCCACAAGGCGTTTGGGTCGAACTGATATCTCGTCGTGGATGTTCCTGCAACAGACGGACCCGGGTCGGGTTCGGCTGGCACCAGCACGGTGGTGAGGACCGCATCGGTCGGGTCGGTGTCACGCAGGTAGACCGTGTACGACGTCGCGGCTGCAACCTCAGGATTGGCGACCATGTCCGCTTTGATGCCGCGCAGCACCTCACTGAGAAGCAAGGATCGGGCGGAGCGGGCGAACGTGTCGACGTCGAGTTCGCGAGGGTCCACCTGGTGCTTGACTTGGCGCCGGGCGCGGCGACCGTCAACCCACTCGACCGTTAGGTCGTCGAATCGGTCGTACTCACCGCACAAGCGTGTGTCGCACCAGAGGCGCTCGACGCGGCCGAGGATGACGTCCACGGCTTCCGTCGCAGCCAAGAGGTCCTGGTAGACGTACCCCCTGTGGGCATGGTTCAGATCACTCATGAGTACTCGGCATGAGGCGATCGTCCGACCTGCTCGTCCTGTCTGGGGCGCGTTGCTTGCCTGCAAGCCTATGCAGCGATCGGCTCACGAAAAGCTGCCGAGCCGTGTCGATATGGAGCTTCCTGGCGCGTCGGGGTTGGTCGGCTATGCCCGACGATATGGCTCGCATTTGAAGTCTCCAGACTCGGTTGCTCTCCGGACATGATGCGAGCAGCTGGTTACATAGCCATCGCCGCTGTGGTGCGGCCAGACGTCGTTGATCTTCTGAAAGCACACCGGACACGGGCCCCACGGCCCTAGGTCGTCGCTCATGGCGCAAACGTACGCCGGTACCACGGCCGGTTCTCGGCCGGTGATGTGGTGTCGAGACTCAAAGGTCGGGGCAATGACACCTTCGTGCGGGCTGGCGATCGGTAAGAGGCACGCGTGCGCCTGCACCCCGACGACGCGGCGACGCTACCGGGTCGGCTGTCCGGGCCGGTGCCGGACCGTGCCGGACCATGTCGGCCTCCAGTCGACGTGCTGTGGCAGGCCGCTGGCGGCGCGTCCGCCCAGCGAGGTGACGTCGCCAGTAGATCAACCACCCGGCCGGGCCGTCTCAGCCCCGAACGCGTCCCACGCGATGACCGAAGGCACACTGACAGGATGCGGGTGGCTCGGATCGAACCCAGGTCAGTGAGCGCGTCGGAGATCGCGAGGTTCACGAATGACGCGGATCGACATGTTGTTCCGTCCCCTGGTATCCCGGCAACTGCGACCGAGCCCCTCACGAACAACAGAGCGCCGCATACCTCACGGCGCGTCGCCCGGTGCCACCCCACGACGACGCACGCTCAACACCTGGCCAGCTCCAGGGCTGCCGCCGTAGCCGCGGTCGCACTCCGCCCGATCCCGATCGAAGCCATCCGTACCGGAGCCACAATCGCTGCCTCCACCGCTGCACGCCGAGACACTTTGGGAACCCCGACAGATCGACTCCCCCGGGCCAAAGGCAGCACTGACGCAACGCACCGACCTGCTGCCGCCACAGGGCGCAGAACCGATCGCCGAGTTCAGCCGGAACGACGGACAGACACCGGACAACGGCTGGCGTCCAAGATCGAACGTGGCGACCTCGATGACGTCAGGATCGGAGACTTACGCCAACATCTGCGCGCCGTCGGCTCCGAGCTGAGAATCGAGTACGTCCTCGACGACCGGCACTACCGGATCAGGTGAATAGTTCGATATCGCCGCAGTCCAGGCTGAACGTCGCACCCGCGAACGACCTCAGGCCTCCCACTGCGGGGACGGCGATCGGCCCAGCAGGACCAACCGCCTCAGCCAACACCCCCGGTCAGCGCCCCGCTGCGTCGGACGCCACCACATGAACACTTAAGCACATACTCCCGGCGGCCCGACCAGCAGCAGGTGATGACCGCCCGCGGCCGCCACCTTGAGGGCCGCACGCGGACGCTCCTGTCCCAGGACGTCGGCCAGGTCGCCCGGCACGCGGGCGGCCAGCGCGGTGCGGGTCGGCCGTACGGTCACCACCTCGCGCACCAGCTCGGGCGGCCCGCCGTGCAGCGCCACCACCTCGGCCAGGCTCGCGGCGCCCACCACGCGGGCGCCCGGCACCAGCCGGGCCTCGTCGAGGTCCCCGGCCGCCACCACGACGTCCGGATACCCGGCGCCCACCGCCGCCGCCACCGCCGGCAGCACCCCGCGCACGGGTTGGAGCCGCCCGTCGAGCCCGAGCTCACCCAGGTGCACCACCCGGTCCAGGCCGTCGCGCCGCAGACCCGCTGACGTGGGCCCCTCGGCTCCCGCCAGGATCGCCACGGCGATCGCCAGGTCGTACGCGCTGCCCTGCTTGCGCAGCGACGCGGGCGACAGGTTGACCGTGATCTTCTTGACGGGCCACTGCAGCCCCGTGCTGGTCACGGCTGCCCGGACCCGGTCGCGGGACTCGCTCAGGGCGGCGTCCGGCAGGCCGACCAGCGTGAACCCGGGGACGGACGCCGCGAGGTGGGCCTGTACCTCCACCACGTGCCCCTGCATCCCGACGAGCGAGACCCCTCGGGTCGTCGCCGTCCCCATCAGGCCACCGACTCGAGGTGCTCGACGACGGCGCACCCCTGCTCCTGCAGCGTCACCGCGACCACGTCGATCCGGATAGCCCCGAAGCGGGTGCGCACGTCCGGCAGCACCGGCACCGGGCTCCCCGGCACCGGACTGCCCACGATGCCCTCCTCGGCCAGTCGTGCCGCCGCGAGCCGCTCCCGGAACGCGGTGAGCCACTGTCCGGTCAGCCGCTTGATCCGCGCCAGCTTCCGCGGAGTGACCGCCTCGGCCGGATGCCCGAACCCGTGGCCCGACCGGGTCTTGACCTCGATCACCACGAGCACGTCACCGTCGAGCGCGACGATGTCCAGCTCCCCGTCCTTGCCGCGCCAGTTGGTGTCGAGCACCTGCCAGCCGCGCGACACCACGTGCCTCAGCGCTACGCGCTCGCCGTACCGGCCTACGCCGTCCTTCTTCGCCATCGCGTCCACCTCCGTGACCAACCTTGGTCACGGCAGGGGCCGCCCGGCAGGGCGTATCGAGCCACCTGTGCACGGATCGACGTTCCACAGGTCCGGCGTCGTGCACGAACCGTTGCGGTCTCGTCAGGCGGGTCCGTGCCGGCCCGGAGGATCTTCAGACCCGCCGGATGCCTCGGGGTCCGGTCACCCGGCCGGAACGGTGTCCAGCCAGCCCACCGATCCGGCCCGGAACTGCTGGACCCGGGCAGTCACCTCGGCCGGTGGGACGACCTCGTCCTCGGTGAAGTAGACGTAGTCGACCTGCTCCAGATACTCGCGCGGCGTTCCGTCCGCGACCAGGCCACCGGCGATGAACCAGTGGTTGAAGCTGATCGACATCGACGTCTCCGGGTAGAACTCGTCGCCGTGGTCGGCCACCACCGTGCCGTCCAGGTAGTAGGTCACCCGCCCACCGGCGACGTGGATCACGAGGTCGTGCCAGCCGTCCAGGCTTGCCGAGACCGTGCCGTGGACGTTGTCCGCGAGCCACGGGTCCGGCTGGTAGGTCTCCCAGGTGGTCATGAACAGCGTCGGGCCCGACTCGCCCCAGCCGCCGTTCGGCAGGTACTCGAAGTCGAGCTCGCCGTAGTCCGGGTCCATGGGCGCGTCCAGCGGCGTGATCGTGAAGAAGCTCTGGACGGTCTCGTCGCCGTCCGGCCCGCTGACCGGGGCGTCCGCGAAACGTACGCGGGCGGCATAGGTGCCCTCGGCGAACTTGCGCTGATGGGAGACCTCCGACTGCACGGTGGCGCCGGCGGCGCCCTCGGTGGACGCCTTGAGCTCCAGCACCTGGCCGCCGTCGGCGGTCGGGAACGAGACGTGGTCCCGCGACCACGCCGCGCCCGGCACGCCCGGGCCGCCACCGCCGGAACGGACGTACCAGCCACGCTGGGCGAGGCGCGGGTCGCTCGGACCGCTGTAGCTGAAGTCGTCGAACAGCTCCGCCGTCGGTGCGGCGTCCTCCGGGATCGCTGTCCCGGCCATCAGCACTGCAGCTACGGATGTCGTCGCAAGGATCGCCGGGATACGCATCTCTACCTCCGTCGGTAACCGAGATCTACCAACCGCGAGGCTGCCCGCCACGGGAGTGCACGGTCAAGGCATCAGCCGGACAGTGGGTGGATCCCTTACCCGGATGGGAGCGGGTCAGACGGACGACGTCAGAGCGACAGCTCCGCCTTCGCGAGCTCCTCGACGTTCACGTCCTTGAACGTCACCACGCGCACCGACTTCACGAAGCGCGCGGAACGGTAGACGTCCCACACCCAGGCGTCGGCGAGCCGCAGCTCGAAATACACCTCGCCCGCCGCGGACCGCACCTGCAGGTCCACCTGGTTGGCGAGGTAGAACCGGCGTTCGGTCTCCACCACGTAGGAGAACAGGCCCACCACGTCCCGGTACTCCCGATAGAGCGCGAGCTCCATCTCCGTCTCGTAGTTCTCGAGGTCTTCGGCGCTCACGACGACATCATCCCACCGACGCCGCAGTTCCGGGCAGGTTCCAGGATCTGCGGTGCTGCGGTGTCGGCCCGTGCAGCCCCAGGGCGTCCATGTGGGCCTTGGCGCTGTACCCCTTGTTCTGGTCCCAGGCGTACTCCGGGTGCCGCTGCGCCAGCTCGACCAGGATGCCGTCCCGCTCCACCTTGGCCAGCACGCTCGCGGCCGCCACCGACGTGCAGGTCATGTCGGCCTTGATCAGCGTCCGCACGGCGGGGTCGCGCACGCCGTCGTCCGGGGCGTCCGCCGCCGCGAACAGGTCGAGCGACGGCGTGGAGAGCCAGTCGTGCTTTCCGTCCAGCACGACGACGTCGACGTCGCCGCACATCAGGCGCACCTGGGCGAGCGCTCGCCGGCCGGCGAGCCGGAGTGCCGCGATGATCCCGACCTCGTCGATCTCCGCGGGACCCGCGTGGCCGACGCCCCAGGCCACCGCCCAGCGTCGCACCGCGGGCGCGATCGCCTCGCGCGCGGTCGGCGTCAGGAGCTTGGAGTCGGCGACGCCCTTGGGCCCGGTGCGCGTGGCGGCGTCGACCACCACCACGCCCACGCTGACCGGGCCCGCGAGGGCGCCGCGCCCCACCTCGTCCATGCCCGCGACGAGGCGGGCGCCGGAGGCGAGCAGCGCCCTCTCGTGTCGCAGCGTCGGGACCGCGCGAACCACCTACTTCTCCGCTGGAGGCGCGTCCGGAACACCGGCGAACACGTCGCTGGGGTTGCTGTGCCAGTTCAGCCGGTCGAGCGGCCACACGGTGGCGAACGCCGTCCCGACCACGTTGTCGACGGGTACGAACCCGCCGCCGGGCTTGCCGCGGTTCTTGCGGGAGTCCTGCGAGTTCTGCCGGTTGTCGCCCATCACCCAGAGCATGCCGTCGGGCACGGTGACCTCGAACTGGTCCTCGCTCGGGATCGACCCGGGCTTGATGTACGACGTCTCGTCGATCGGCGTGCCGTTCACCGACACGCGACCCTCGGCGTCGCAGCACACGACGGTGTCACCAGGCAGCCCGATCAGGCGCTTGATGAGGTGGTCGCCGGTGTCCTGCGGCAGCAGGCCCACGGTGGTCAGGAACGACACCATGCCGTCGCCGATCGGTCCACGCTCCGGCGGCACGTACGGCGGCAGCCAGTCGCCCGGGTCCACGAAGACGACGATGTCCCCGTGCTTCAGGTCGAACGGGCCGGGCGTCAGGCGCGACGCCATCACGCGGTCCCCCTGCGTCAGCGTGTCCTCCATGGACGCGCTGGGGATGTAGAACGGCTGCACCAGCAGCGTCTTGATGAGCCACGACAGGATCAGCGCGCTGACGACGATGATCCCGATCTCCCGGAGCATCGCGACGAAGCCGGACTGCTGCTTTCTCGGTTCACGACCGTGCGCGGCTCCGCCCTGTCGATGCGCCCCGCTGCTCTCCCACGGTTCTGCTGAGCTCAAGGGCGTCCCATCAATAGGGGTGGGCGGCGCCACCCGGTCGAAACTCGTCACGGGGGTAACTCTGTCACCTCCGAGCGCCTGCGGCGAAATGGCTCGCGAGCGCACACGACCCCTGTCTGATATCAACACAGACGCAGGTCACGTACGACGAAGGCCGCCGCCCTCGAAGCTGAGGACGACGGCCAATGCCGATGCTGTAACGCGCAGGCGCGTCAGTTGTCGCGCTTCTCGCGGATCTTCGCCTTCTTGCCACGCAGGTCGCGCAGGTAGTAGAGCTTCGCGCGACGCACGATGCCGCGGCTGACGACCTCGATGGACTCGATCGACGGCGCGTGCAGCGGGAACTTGCGCTCCACGCCGACACCGAAGCTGACCTTGCGGACAGCGAACGTCTCGCCGACCCCGCCGCCGTGGCGGGAGATGACGACGCCCTGGAAGGCCTGGACACGAGAGCGGTTGCCCTCGACGACCTTGACGTTCACCTTGACGGTGTCGCCGGCGCGGAACTCCGGGATGTCGGACCGCAGCGAGGCTGCGTCGATCATGTCGAGCTTCTGCATTGTTCTCTCCGGGCCTGCCACAGGTCAGGCACGAATATCGTGGGCCCCGGCGCGGCCTGCTGGCCGTCGGGTCCCGGAAGGGTGTGGATGCCGGTGCGGCTTTACCCGGTCAGGGGCGGTTGCCCGCCCCGGCCGTCCCCTGTGGCAGAGACCTGACCGGCGACGCACCAACGGGTAATTCTGCCACACGAACGGGCAGACCAAACATCGAGCCGTGTGATGTTCAGCCTGCCCGATCCAGCGCCAGCTTGCCGTCGTCGTTCGGGCTCGGCACCCAGCCGAGCTCCGCGAGCAGCGCCAGGTCGTGCTTGTCCAGGTTCGTCACGGGGAGCGCGGCGATCATGTCCGGCCGGAGCCGCACCGTCCGCTCCAGCGCGCGGTCCCGGCGCCAGCGCTCGATCTTCGCGTGGTGCCCCGACAGCAGCACCTCGGGGATCTCGAGGTCCGCCCACGACGGCGGCTTCGTGTACACCGGGTACTCCAGCAGCCCCGCGGCCCCGTGCGACTCCTCCACCAGGGAGTCGGGGTTGCCGACCATCCCGGGGATCAGCCGCGCCACCGCCTCGATCATGACCAGCGAGGCGACTTCGCCGCCGTTGAGCACGTAGTCGCCGATCGACAGCTCGTGCACGGTGATCCCGGCGTCCCGGTAGTGCTGCGCCACGCGCGCGTCGATGCCCTCGTACCGTCCGCACGCGAACACGAGCTGCTCCGCCGACGCCAGGCTCTCGGCGTGCCGCTGCGTGAACACCTCGCCCGACGGCGTGGGGACGATCAGGTGCGCGCCCGTCGCGCCGGTGTCCAGCACCTCGTCGATGGCGAGGCCCCAGATGTCGGGGCGCATGACCATGCCGGCTCCCCCGCCGAAGGGGGTGTCGTCGACCGTGCGGTGCCGGTCGGCCGTCCAGTCGCGCAGGTCGTGCACCCGCAGGTCCAGCAGCCCGCGCTGCCGCGCCTTGCCCACGAGCGACAGGTCGAGCGCCGCCAGGTAGTCGGGAAAGATCGAGATGACGTCGATGCGCACGTCAGTCGTCTTCCCGGTCGACCGCGTCGACATCATCAGCACGGTCGACGATCGCGGCGTCGGCGTCGCGCGCCAGCAGCCCGGCGGGCGGGGTCACCACGACGCGACCACCCTCGACGTCGACCACGGGCACCATCGCCAGGACGAACGGGACCAGGGTGCGGACGGTGCCGCCGTCGGGCAGGGTCTCCTCGATCAGGAGCGACTCGTGCGCCGGCATGTACTCCAGGGAGACCACCTTGCCGACCACCGTGCCGTCCTCGAGCTCGACGCGCAGGCCCGCGAGCTCGTGCGGGTACCAGGCGTCCTCCTCGTCGGAGGCGTCCGCCTCGATGACGAGCTCGGTCCCACGCAGGTTCTCGGCGGCGGTCCGGCCGCTGATCTCGGCGAACGTGACCAGCCACCGGCCCTGGTGCTCGCGGGCGTGCGTCACGGTCAGCGGTCCGACATCGGCCGGGACCGTCTCGAGCCGCTCGCCGATCGCGAGCCGGGTCTCCGGATCGTCGGTGCGCACGTCGAGGGCTACCTCGCCCTTGAGCCCGTGCGCCTTGCTGACGCGGGCGACGGTCAGCTGCATGTGTCTCCTCGAAGAGTGAAGGTTGGGGTCTCGACCAGCGGTTCCTGAGCCTGTCGAAGGGCGACCAACGGTCCAGGTCGGGGTCTCGACAGGTTCGGCCAGCGGGTCAGTCAGGGAACGAGCGAGGCCCGGTCCACGTTCGGACCGGGCCTCGTCGTCGTGCAGAGCAGGGATGTGCTCAGCGCCGGTCGACGTCCACGACGTCGACCCGCACCGGGCCCTCTGCGGCAAGCGCACCGATCACGGTGCGCAGAGCGCGAGCCGTGCGACCACCTCGGCCGATGACTCGGCCGAGGTCGTCGGGGTGCACGCGGACCTCGAGCAGGTCACCACGGCGCAGCGTCTTCGCGGAGACACGAACGTCTTCCGGGTTGTCCACGATGCCGCGCACCAGGTGCTCGAGGGCCTCCGAGAGCATCAGGCCTCGTCGCCCTCGGCCGGCGCAGCCGGAGCCTCGGCGGCGGCAGCGGCAGCCTTCTCGGCAGCCCTGGCCTTGGCCTTCTCGGCATCGGCGTTGACGGCCTCGATGGCGGCGGTCGCGTCGACCTTCTCGCCCTTGACGCGCAGGGTGCCCTCGGCGCCCGGCAGGCCCTTGAACTTCTGCCAGTCACCGGTCACCTTGAGCAGTGCGGCGACCTGCTCGGTCGGCTGTGCGCCGACGCCGAGCCAGTACTGTGCGCGCTCCGACTTGATCTCGATGAGCGACGGCTCCTCGGTCGGGTGGTACTTGCCGATCTCCTCGATCACGCGACCGTCGCGCTTGGTGCGCGAGTCGGCGACGACGACACGGTAGTACGGGGCCCGGATCTTGCCGAGGCGCTTGAGACGAATCTTGACAGCCACGAAGTGGTATCTCCTGTTGAATGGGGTGGTCCGAGCACCGCGACGTGGGGTGAAGCGGTGGGTAGAACCGAGACACGGCCTGACCAGATGAGAGGGGTCCGGGCACACCGAGTACGTGCACATTGTGCCAGACGGCGAGACGCCCCACCAACCGCGTTCGCGTCACACCCGCGCCGAGCTGTCAGACGCACAGGTCACCCGAGTGACCTGTACGTCTGACAGCTCAGGAGGCGGTGGGGTAGATCGTGCCGCGCAGGACCACCGCCGTGGGGTGACGCAGCACCTCGATGTCCTCGCGCGGGTCGGCCGGGTACACCACGAGGTCGGCGCTGGAGCCCTCGACGACGGCCCCGAAGCCCAGGTAGTCGCGGGCGCGCCAGGACGCCATCGCCACGACCTCAGCGGCCGGGATGCCCGCGGCCACCAGCTCGGCGCACTCGTCGGCGATCCGGCCGTGGGAGATGGTCCCGCCCGCGTCGGTGCCGACCAGGAGCCGCACGCCTGCCTCGTGCAGGTCGCGCACCTGCTGGTAGCGGTTCGCGTACATGGCACGCATCCGCGCCGCGTACACCGGGTACTTGCCGTCTGCCTGCGCCGCGATGCTCTCGAACTGGCCGACCTGCAGCAGGGTGGGCGTCACGGCGATCCCGCGTTCGGCGGCCGCTGCCATGTGCTCGGCGGTCATGCCGGTCCCGTGCTCGATGCAGTCCACCCCGGCGGCCAGCAGCCCGTCGATGGTCTCGGTGGCGAACGCGTGCACGGTGACTCGGGCGGCCTCGGCGTGCGCGACGGCGACCGCCTCCTTGAGCAGGTCCTCCGGCCACAGAGGGCGCAGATCGCCCTTGGCCCCGAGGGACCGGTCGATCCAGTCGCCCACGAGCTTGACCCAGCCGTCGCCGCGCCGGGCCTGGGTGCGCACCGCCTCGGGGAGCTGCTCGGGCGACTCGAGCTCGAGCCCGTAGTTGCGCAGGTACCGCTTGCGCAGCGCCAGGTGCGTGCCGGAGCGCAGCAGGTGCGGCAGGTCGCTGCGGTCGTGCACCCACGCCGTGTCCAGCGGCGAGCCGGCATCGCGGATCAGCAGCACTCCGGCGTCGCGGTCGGCCACCGCCTGCTTCTCGGCCTCCTCCACCGGGACGACGCCGTCGGCGGCCAGCCCGATGTGGCAGTGCACGTCCACCAGGCCGGGCAGTGCCCAGCCCTGAAGGATCTGCATGTTGGTGCCCTGCGCCGACGGACGCGTCAGGCTGACGCGACCCCCGCGGACCCAGATCTCCTCGGCCTCGCGGTCGTCACCCAGCAGGATGCGCCCGCGGATCGCCGCGGTCGGACCTTCCAGCGCAGACATGCGGCTCCCTCGTTCTCCCGAACTCGTTGCTCCCCCATCCGGCCCGTGAGATCACAGGCCACCGTCACCGGCCGATCACCGGCCGCTCACCGGCCCAGGAACTTCTCCAGGCCGGGCGGGAGCTCGATGTTGCTGAGGTCGGGAGCCGCGTCCTTCTTGGGCGCGACGCCGAAGGCCGAGCCGGCCGGCGCCGACGGGGTGGTCGCGGGGCCGCCGCCGAGCGCGCGCTGCATGGCCTCCTGCTCCTGCTGGGCGCGCTTGGCCGGGTTCCCGGACTTGCCCTTCTTGCCCTTCTTCGGCGGGGCCGTCTTGCCGCGCGACTTTTTGCCCATGCCCATGCCGGGGCCGCCGGGCATCGCGGGCATCCCGCCGGGGCCCATGCCGCCGCCCTTGGACATCTGGCGCATCATCTTCTGGGCGTTCTCGAACCGCTCCAGGAGCTGGTTGATGGCCGTCGTCGTCGTGCCGGAACCCTTGGCGATGCGGGCGCGGCGCGAGCCGTTGATGATCTTCGGGTTCTCGCGCTCTGCGGGCGTCATCGAGTGGATGATCGCCTCGATGCGGCCCACCTCGCGCTCGTCGAACTGGTCGAGCTGGTCGCGCATCTGGGCCATGCCCGGCAGCATGCCGAGCATCTTCTTCATCGAGCCCATGTTCTTCAGCTGCTGCATCTGCACCAGGAAGTCCGCGAGCGTGAAGTCCTGGCCGCTGGCGACCTTGGCCGCCATCTTCTCGGCCTCGCCGGCGTCGAACGCCTTCTCGGCCTGCTCGATCAGGGTGAGCACGTCACCCATGTCGAGGATGCGGCTCGCCATGCGGTCGGGGTGGAAGACCTCGAAGTCCGTCAGCTTCTCGCCCGTGGACGCGAACATGATGGGCCGGCCGGTCACCTTGGCGACCGACAGGGCGGCACCACCGCGGGCGTCGCCGTCCAGCTTCGAGAGCACCACGCCGGTGAAGTCGACGCCGTCGGCGAAGGCCTTGGCGGTGTTCACCGCGTCCTGGCCGATCATCGCGTCGATGACGAACAGGACCTCGTCCGGGTTCACCGCGGCGCGGATGTCCGAGGCCTGCTGCATCAGCACCTCGTCGATGCCGAGGCGGCCGGCGGTGTCCACGATCACGACGTCGTGCTGGCGCTCCTTGGCGTACGCGACGCCGTCCCGCGCGACCCCCACCGGGTCGCCGATCAGCGGCGCGTCGGCCGCGGGGTCGTCCGCCACCGAGGTGTTGCCCGGGTGCGGCGCGAACACCGGCACGCCGGCGCGCTCGGCGACCACGGACAGCTGGGTCACGGCGTTCGGGCGCTGCAGGTCGGCGGCGACCAGCACCGGCGTGTGGCCCTGCCCCTTCAGCGCGTGCGCGAGCTTTCCGGCCAGCGTCGTCTTACCGGCACCCTGCAGACCCGCGAGCATGATCACGGTGGGCGGCGTCTTGGCCAGCGTGAGCGGGCGCGTGGCCCCGCCGAGGATGTCGACGAGCTCCTCGTTGACGATCTTGACGACCTGCTGGGCAGGGTTCAGCGCACCGGAGACCTCGGACGAGAGCGCGCGCTCGCGCACCGCCGCGGTGAACTCGCGCGCCACGGGGACCGCGACGTCGGCGTCGAGGAGGGCGCGGCGGATCTCCCGCACGGTCGCGTCGATGTCCGCCTCGGAGAGACGGCCCCGCGCGCGCAGGTTCTTGAACGTCGAGGTAAGCCGGTCGGACAGGGAATTGAACACGGACACAGCCTAATCGACGGGGGTCACGAGTCGTTCATCCGGGCAGTAGTGCGCGGGCCCGCTCCGTGAGCCCGTCCACGAGCCTCGCCCGCCAGCCCGTCCAGTGCTTCGGCCCCAGGGACGTCGTGTCCGCCTCGGTCAGGGCGCGCAGCACGTCGAGCAGGTCGCGCCGGTGGTCCACCGCGTCCAGGAGCGTGGCCAGCGTGGCCGGGTCGTCGGGGTCGGCGGTGGTGGCCAGGTCCGCGAGCGTGAGGTGGTGCCGCACGAGCCGCGTGACGTCGTCGACCACCTGGGGTGCGAAGCCGGCGCGCGTCAGGATGCCCGGCACCAGCCGGGCCCCCTCCACCGAGTGGTCGGCCGCGCCGCGCACCTTGCCGATGTCGTGCAGCAGCGCGGAGAGCAGCAGCAGGTCGCCCGACGTCGTCCCGGGGTGCGACCCGGTACCGGACGCCAGCTCCGGCAGGTGCCGGCGCAGCTTCGCCGCCACGGCGGCCGTCTCGACGAGGTGCCGGTCCACCGTGTGCCGGTGGATCGCCGCGCGCTGCGGCCGGTTGCGCACGTCCGCCCACTCCGGGATCCAGGAGGTGACCACCCCGGCGAGGTCGAGCGCCTCCCACACCGGGACCTGCGCCTGCCCGGCGGCGAGCAGCGCGAGCAGGCTCTCGCGCGCGGCAGGGGGCCACGGCTCGGGCAGGGGCGGGCACTGCTCGAGGCTCCGGATGGTCACGGGCGACAGCACGAGCCCGGTCCTGGCAGCGGTCGCGGCGGCCCGCAGCGGCAGCAGGGGGTCCTCGGCCGGGCGGGTCCCGACACCGAGCACGAGCTCGCCGTCGTGCTCGACCAGGCCGTCGCCCACCGAGCGGAGGCGCGGCGGCGTGCGCCGTCCGCGCACCCACAGGGGCTTGCCGACGCCCACCGGGCGCGACAGGGCCTGCCGCGCGCCGCGCACCGTCATGTCGAGCGCGTAGGAGATGACCCGGCCCGCCTCGGCGAGGCTCGCCAGCAGCTCGTCGCCGTCGTCGTAGCCGGTGAGCTCGGCGACCTCCTCGAGATCGGCCAGCAGCAGGCGGCTGGTGCGCCGCCGCGTGACCACCTGCAGGGTGTCGCGCACGTCGAGCAGGTGCGTGTAGGACGCGTCCACCGCGCCGTGCGGACGGTCGGTGAGCCAGGTGGCGGCGAGCGCGGACAGCAGGACGGCGTCCCGCATGCCGCCGCGCGCCTCCTTGAGGTCGGGCTCGATGAGGTACGCGAGCTCACCAGCGCGCTGCGCGCGGTCCCGGGTGGACGAGATCAGCTCGGGGAGCCGCCGCCGCGCGGCGGCGCGCCAGTCGGTGAGCACGGCAGAGGCGGCGCGGTGCACGACGACGGCGTCACCGGCCACGGCACGCACGCTCAGCCAGCCGATCACCGCCGGGAGGTCGCTCGCCGCGACCTGCCGGGACTGGCTCAGGGAGCGCACCGCGTGGTCGATGTCCACGCCCGAGTCCCACAGCGGGTACCAGAGGCGTTCGGCCACCTGCTGCAGCTCTTTCGGACCGTGGGTCCGCCCGTCGTGCACGAGCACCAGGTCGAGGTCGCTCAGGGGCCCGAGCTCGCCCCGGCCGAGGCTGCCGACCGCCGCCAGGGCGATACCCGACGGGTCCACGTCCTTGGTCGCCTCCGCGAACAGGGAACCGAGCCGGTCGGTGACCCGCTGCCCGACGGCGGACCGCCGGGCCAGGCCCGAACGGCCCGGACCGGTCAGGTCCGCGGCGATGGTGAGGAGCTCGTCGCGGAGGCCCCGCACCCCAGCGGTGGGGTACGGGGCCTCCGGCTGCTCCCTGGCGCCCTCGGGCGCCGGGTCACTGGTCATACGTCGGCAGACACTCCCGTCAGAGGGCGGAGTCGCCGTGCTCGCCGGTGCGTACGCGGGCGACGTCGTCGACCGTCACCACCCACACCTTGCCGTCACCGATCTTGCCGGTCTGGGCCGCGCCGACGATCGCGTCGGTCACCGCGGTGACGTCGGCGTCGGTGACGAGGACCTCGATGCGAACCTTCGGCACCAGGTCGACGGTGTACTCGGCACCGCGGTAGACCTCGGTGTGGCCCTTCTGCCGGCCGTAGCCGCTGGCCTCGCTCACGGTCATACCGCGAACCCCCGCACCCTCCAACGCCGTCTTCACGTCGTCGAGACGGTGGGGCTGGATGACACCCGTGACGAGCTTCATGCGCGTACCTCCTTGAGAGTCGGCTGCTGCACCGTGGTCACGGTCAGCGCACCTCGGTGATCGTAGAGCCGGAGTTCTCGTATGCGGTCTCACCGTGGACGGCGAGGTCGATACCGCTGACCTCGGCCTCCTCGGAGATGCGCCAGCCCAGCGTGAACTTGAGGGCGTAGGCGATGATCGCGGTGACGACGGCGCTGAAGAGGACGGCGACGAGCGCGGCGACGATCTGGGTGATCAGCTGGGTGAAGCCGCCACCGTAGAACAGACCGTTGAGCGCACCCTCCGGGTACCAGGTACCGAAGTTCGCGACGGCCGTCTCGTCGCCGGTGGCGAAGAAGCCGAGCAGCACGGTGCCGACGAGGCCACCGACCAGGTGCACACCGACGACGTCGAGCGAGTCGTCGAAGCCGAACTTGAACTTCAGGCTGACGGCCAGGGCGCAGAGGACGCCCGCCACGAGGCCGATGGCGATCGAGCCGAAGGTGTCGACCGCGGCGGCGGCCGGGGTGATGGCGACCAGACCGGCCACGACACCCGATGCGGCACCGAGGGTGGTCGGCGCGCCGTCACGAAGCTTCTCGGTGGCCATCCAGGCCAGCATCGCGACACCGGTCGCGACGAGGGTGTTCAGCCAGGCGCGGCCGGCGGTGCCGTCGGCGGCGAACTCCGAGCCGGCGTTGAAGCCGAACCAGCCGAACCACAGGAGGGCCGCACCGAGCATGACGAACGGCAGGTTGTGCGGGCGCATTGCCTCGGTACCGAAGCCCTTGCGCTTGCCGATGACCAGTGCCAGCACGAGGCCGGCCACACCGGCGTTGATGTGCACCACGGTGCCGCCGGCGAAGTCGATCGGGACCGACAGCGCGGTCGCGACCGGGCCGTCGGCGCCGAGCAGGCCGCCGCCCCACACCATGTGCGCGACGGGGCTGTAGACCAGCGTCACCCAGAGGGCGGCGAAGACGAGCCACGTGCCGAACTTGACGCGGTCGGCGATGGCGCCGGAGATGAGGGCGACCGTGATGATCGCGAAGGTCGCCTGGAACGCCGCGGCGACCGTCGCCGGGACACCGGCCGCGAACATCAGCGAGTCGGCGTCGGTGATCGCGAGGCCGAAGTAGTCGGCGGGGTTGCCGATGATGCCGCCGATGTCCGAACCGAACGTCAGCGAGTAGCCGTAGAGCACCCAGATCAGACCGGCCACGCCGATCGAGCTGAAGCTCATCATCATCATGTTGAGGACGCTCTTCCCGCGCACCATGCCGCCGTAGAAGAACGCCAGGCCCGGCGTCATCAGCAGCACGAGCGAGGAGGCGGTGATTATCCAGGCAGTGTTTCCACTGTCCAGAGCAAACTCTTCCATCAGTTGCCTCTCTCCCCGGACCGGTCCTGATGACGCGGCCCACCGCGACTACCGTCGCGGGATGCGGTTACGCGCGACCTGCATCGAGGTTACGAATGCGTGACACAGGCGGGGTTTATGTAAACGTCTCATTTCGCGTCCGGGTTGGGCGAAATTTTGGACCAAACCGTGATCCGCTCGATATTCCATCGCTATGCATTTGTAACGTCCCGCTCACATGGCATTCTCACGTATTGGACAGTCGTCCATTACGGAGGGCTTCAGCGAGCAATTACTGATCAGGAATCAGCCCAGGATGCCGTCGACGAACTCCTCCACGTCGAACGGCGCCAGGTCGTCGGGGCCCTCGCCGAGGCCGATGAGCTTGACCGGGACGCCGAGCTCCCGCTGCACCTGGACGACGATGCCGCCCTTGGCGGTGCCGTCGAGCTTGGTCAGCACGATGCCCGTGACGCCGGCGACCTCCGCGAAGACGCGCGCCTGGGAGAGGCCGTTCTGCCCGGTGGTCGCGTCCAGCACCAGCAGCACCTCGCTCGGCGCGGCGACCTTGCTGGAGACCCGCACGATCTTGCCGAGCTCGTCCATGAGGCCCGCCTTGTTCTGCAGGCGTCCGGCGGTGTCCACCAGCACGACGTCGATCTTCTCGTCGCGACCGCGCGCGACCGCCTCGAACGCCACCGACGCCGGGTCGGCCCCCTCGCGGTCGGAGCGCACGGTGGGCACGCCCACCCGGTCGCCCCAGGTGGTGAGCTGGTCCGCCGCCGCCGCACGGAAGGTGTCGGCGGCGCCGAGCACGACGCTGCGGCCGTCGGCCACCAGCACCCGGGCGAGCTTGCCGACCGTCGTCGTCTTGCCCGTGCCGTTCACGCCCACCACGAGGGTCACGGCGGGCAGGTGCGTGCCGTCCTCAGCGGTGGTCGGCTCGGTCCGCAGGGTGCGGTCGAGGGCCGGGTCCAGGAGCGCCACGAGCTCGGAGCGCAGCAGGTCGCGCACCGCGGCGGGCTCCCGCACGCCCAGCACCCGGACCTTGGTGCGCAGCGCCTCCAGCAGCTCGGTGGTGGGACCGGCCCCGACGTCCGCGAGGAGCAGCTCCTCCTCGATCTCGTCCCAGTCGTCCTCGGTGAGCGAGTCCCGGGACAGCACGGACAGCAGCCGGGCGCCCAGGGGCGAGCCGGAACGCGCGAGGCGGTCGCGGAGCCGCACCAGGCGGCCGGCGGTGGGTGCCGGGGTCTCGACGGTCGGTGCTTCGCGGGCCGGGCTCGTCGAGACCTCGGGCTCGGCCACCGTGCCCGGCTCGGCCGCGGCCTCCGGCTCCCGTTCGACCGTCGCCTGGCCGCCACCCTGGTCCTGGGTGTGCCTCCGACGTCGGGCCGCGAGGAGGCCGATACCGCCGCCACCCGCGAGGGCGACGACGACGGAGATGATCTCGATCCAGGGAAGCTCGTTCACGCCCCAGATTCTTCCATCCCGTGGACGGCGGCGCGGCAGCCGCTGTCCGCGTCCGCCAGGCGCCTCCGGCAACCAACCGTTCTTAGGCTTGCCTAATCACGAGTGTAGGGTGACGTCGCCGTGCCACTTTCATCCAGGACACAGAGGAACACCACCATGCCCCGCGCTCTCTCAGCGACCGTCGCCACCCTGGCCCTCGGCGCCGTCCTCCTCACCGGCTGCGGCGCGGCCGACGAGGGCGGCGACGGCGACAACAAGTCCAACGTCGCCGCCGGCCAGGACGGGTTCGCCGACGTCCAGAAGCTCGCCGCGCAGCTCGGCACGGACGCGGCACCCGGTGAGTTCCCCCGCACGGTGCGCAACCTCGTGGCCAACGAAGAGGTCGGCGAGACCGTCATCCCCGCCAGGCCGGAGCGCGTGATCGTGCTCGACACGGGCGAGCTCGACAACATGGCGTCCCTCGGCATCGAGCCCGTGGGCATCGCCCACCCCGCCGACGTCGGGATGGCTCCCGACTACCTCGACGTCGGCGACGCCGTGGACCTGGGCCCGTACGACGCCCTGGACCTCGAGCAGATCAAGAACCTCGAGCCGGACCTGATCCTCGGCACGTCGCTCCGGATCGACGACGACAACCTCAAGCGTCAGCTGCAGGACATCGCACCGACCGTCCTCGCGCCTCGCCCCGGCGTGCTCTGGAAGGAGAACTTCCTGCTCAACGCCGCCGCCGTCGGCGAGGAGGAGAAGGCGCAGGAGCTGCTGACCGCCTACGAGACGCGCGCCGCGGAGGTCGGGGCCGAGGTCACCGACGCGAACGGCGGCACGGCGCCCACCATCTCGATGCTGCGCTTCATGGCCGGCCAGATCCGGCTGTACGCCGACGACTCGTTCATCGGCATCATCCTCGCCGACGCCGGCCTCCCCCGGCCGGAGACCGAGGACATCGCGGACCTCGCCGTGGAGATCTCCGCCGAGGAGATCACGCTCGCCGAGGGCGACTGGCTGCTGTGGGGCACCTACGGCCAGCCCGACGCCACCGAGCAGGCGGCAGTGGTCGACGGCCCCCTCTGGGACCAGGTCCCCGCGGTGGCGAACGGCGGCGTCGTGCGCGAGGTGGCGGACGAGACCTGGTATCTGGGTCTGGGTGTGACGGGGGCCGACCTGGTCCTCGACGACCTGGAAGCCATCGCCGCCGACCAGCGGTGAGCGCACCCCGCACCGTGGCCGCGAGCAGGACGGCGCTCGCCGCCGTCCTGCTCGTCACGCTCGTCCTGCTGATCGCCGCCGCGCTGGCCGGCGTCACGGTGGGCACCCGGGTCCTGTCCCCCGCCGAGACCTTCGCCGGGCTCCTGGGCCACGACGGCATCGCCGCGACCGTGATCTGGGAGCTGCGGCTGCCCCGGACTCTGCTCGGCCTGCTCGTCGGCTCGGCGCTGGGCGTCGCCGGGGTGCTCGCGCAGGCGGTCACCCGCAACCCGCTCGCCGACCCCGGCCTGCTCGGCATCTCCGCGGGCGGCGCCGTGGCGGTCGTGGCGGGCAGCGCGTTCCTCGGCCTCGGGGCGGGGACACCCCGCGTGCTGCTGGCGCTGGCCGGCGCGGCCCTGGCGACCGCCGCCGTCTACCTGTTCGCGAGCCGGTCGCCGGAAGGGCTGACGCCGGTGAACATGACGCTCGCCGGGATGGCCCTGACGGCGTTCCTCGGCGCGGCCGTCTCGGCGACGGTCCTGCTCAACGCCTCCACCATGGACCAGTACCGGTTCTGGGTGGTGGGCGCGCTGAGCCTGCCCGACCCCGCGGTGCTGCTCCCGGCGATCCCGCCGGCGGTCGCGGGCGGGATCCTGGCCGTGGTCGTCTCCGGCTCGCTCAACGCCCTGGCCCTCGGGGACGACACGGCGGCCGCCCTCGGCGTCGCCGTCGTGCGGACCCGGCTGCTCGCCGGGGCGGCGGTCGTGCTCCTGTCCGGCACCGCCGTCGCGCTGGCCGGCCCGATCGCCTTCGTGGGCCTGGTCATCCCGCACGTCGCCCGGGCCCTGGTCGGGACCGACGTGCGGCGGGTGCTCGCGCTCTCGGCCCTGCTCGGACCCCTGCTCCTGGTGACCGCCGACGTCGTCGGCCGGCTGGTCGCACGCCCTGCGGAGGTACAGGTCGGCGTCGTCACGGCGTTGCTCGGCACGCCCTTCTTCATCTGGCTGACCCGGCGCGCGAAGGAGCGGTCCCGGTGACCGCCGCCCCGCCCCGCCGGCCCGTCCGGACGGCGCGCTCCCTGCTGCCCCGGCCCCGGCCGCGCCGACGGGTGGTCGTCGCCGTGCTGGGGACGCTGCTGTTCCTCGCGCTCGTGGCCGCGACCGCCCTGAGCCTGGGCGACGAGCCGACGACGCCCGCCGCCCTGTGGGCGGCGCTCCAGGGACACGGGCCCGAGAACACCGTCTACGCGGTGCTCGAGGTCAGGCTTCCCCGGGTCGTGCTGGCCGTCGTCGTCGGTGCCGCGTTCGGGGTCTCCGGCGGGCTGAGCCAGAGCGTGCTGCGCAACCCGCTGGCCAGCCCCGACGTGCTCGGCATCAGCGCGGGCGCCTCGGTAGCGGTCGTGGGCGTCATCGCGGTCGGCTCGCTGGGCGGACCCGTCGGCGTCGTCCCCGTCCCGGTCGCGGCCCTGGCGGGCGGCCTCGCCGCCGCCGGGCTGATCGCCCTGCTCGCCCGGGACGGCGCCCTGCGCGGCAGGCGCATCCTCCTGGTCGGCATCGCGCTGTCCGCTGCGCTCACGGCGCTGACCCAGTTCCTGCTGACCCGGATCGACGTCTACGACGCGCAGCGCTCGGCGGCCTGGCTCACCGGCAGCCTCAACGCGCGCGGCTGGGGCGAGGCAGTGCCCGTCGTCGTCGGCGTGGCGGTGCTGCTGCCCGCCGCCCTGGTCCTCGCCCACACCAACCGCGCGCTCCTCTTCGAGGACGACGTCGTGGCCGGGTGGGGCGTCCGGCCGGGCGCCGCCCGGGCGGCCCTGCTGGTGATCGCCGTGCTGCTGGCCGCCCTGGCGACGTCGGCCGCCGGGCCGGTCGCGTTCGTCGCGCTGGTCTCCGGGCAGGTGGCCCGCCGGCTGGCCGCCGTCCCCGACATCCCGCCGGTCCTGGCGGGCGCCGCCGGTGCCGCGCTCGTGCTCGTGGCGGACACCGTCGCCCGCACGGCGCTGCCGTTCCAGCTCCCCGTCGGCGTGCTGACCGCCCTGGTCGGCGCGCCCTACCTGCTGTACCTGCTGCAGCGTCGCCGCTCGACGAGAGGTACTCCCTGATGAACACGGCCATCGCGTCAGACGCCCGCCTGCGGGCGGACGCCGTCACCCTCGGCTACGGCGACCGGACCGTCGTGCGCGCGCTGTCGCTCGACGTGCCCGACCAGCAGGTCACGGTCATCGTCGGGCCGAACGCCTGCGGCAAGTCCACGCTGCTACGCGGGCTGGCCCGGCTCATGCCGCCCACGAGCGGCACGGTGCTGCTGGACGGCAAGGCGATCGCCGACCGGCCTACCCGGGAGGTCGCCCGGGTCATGGGCATGCTGCCCCAGTCGCCGGTCCCGCCCGAGGGCATCACCGTGCGCGACCTCGTCTCGCGGGGTCGCCACCCGCACCAGAGCTGGTGGCACCAGTGGGGCGAGGCGGACACGGAGGCCGTGACGGACGCGCTGCGCGCCACGGGTACCGAGGACCTCGCCGCGCGGGACGTGGACGAGCTGTCCGGCGGACAGCGCCAGCGGGCCTGGATCGCCATGGCGGTCGCCCAGCAGACGGACCTGCTGCTCCTGGACGAGCCGACCACGTACCTGGACATGGCCCATCAGCTCGACGTGCTCGAGCTGGTCGCGACCCTCAACCGGGACCGGGCGCGGACGGTCGTCATGGTGCTGCACGACCTCAACCTCGCCTGCCGGTACGCGCACCACATCGTCGCCATGCGCGACGGCGAGATCGTCGCGGAGGGCTCCCCCGCCGAGGTCGTCACGGCCGACCTGCTGCGCGAGGTGTTCTCCGTGGAGGCGTCGATCCTCACGGACCCGCTGACCGGCACGCCCGTGATCGTCCCGCACCGGACGGTGCAGCCCTAGCTGATGATGCAGGCCTAGGTGGTGGCGCGGGCCTAGCTCGCGGCCTGGGCCGGGCCTTCCTCCGCGGGCGACTCCTGCGTGACGGGCCGGACGGGACGAACGGTCCGCACCGGCCGCACTGCCCGAAGCTGCCCGGGTACCAGGTTGGCGGGCTTGATCGGCACCGGGCCGAGCGGGACGTGCAGCGTCTTCTGCGCCTGGTCACGTGCCCGGTTCAGGACGTCGGTCAGCTCCTCGGCGTCGACGTAGCCCGGCTTCGACTCGATGGTCGCGGCGAAGAACTCGGACATGCCCATGTCCACCGGCTTGGTGTCCGGCTTGACCACCGGGGGCTTGCCCACCCACACGGAGGGCGCGCCCACCGCGTGCGTCGCCACGGCGGAGGCCCCGAGGCGGCGGCCGTCCTTGCGCCGCTTGGCGTCACCACGGAGGTGTGCGATGCCGGACCGGAACCACTGGAGGAACGAGAACTCCTCACTCCTGTTCGAGGGCGCGTCCATCTGGCTGGCTACGACGAAGACGCCCACCGCCAGGACCAGGCACACCACGAGCAGAATGACCGACCACCACATGGGCCCATTGTGGCGTGTCTTGTCCGGTCCTGCCGCGCAGAGCGGCGCGACACGCCGTGCGACACGCGCAATTTCAGGAGGAGAAATCCCTCACACCTGGCGTTTCGCTGCCGAGGGGTGCCGAATTTCACCCTTCGGAGCACCTCAGGCTCTGGTTCAGGCTCTGCCTCAGGCTCTGCCTCAGGCTCTGCCTCAGGCGGTGACGGTCTCGCGTTCGCCCATCCTCTGGCTGATCAGAGTCGTGACGCCGTCGCCCCGCATCGTCACGCCGTAGAGGGCGTCCGCGACCTCCATGGTGCGCTTCTGGTGCGTGATCACGATGAGCTGGCTGTCCTTCTGCAGCTCCTTGAAGATCTCGATGAGGCGGCCGAGGTTCACGTCGTCGAGCGCGGCCTCCACCTCGTCCATGATGTAGAACGGGCTGGGCCGCGCCTTGAAGATCGACACGAGGAACGCCACCGCGGCCAGCGAGCGCTCGCCACCCGACAGCAGCGAGAGCCGCTTGACCTTCTTGCCGGCCGGACGTGCCTCGACCTCGATGCCCGTGGTGAGCAGGTTGTCGGGGTCGGTGAGCGTCAGCTTGCCCTCACCACCGGGGAACAGCCGGGGGAAGATCTCCAGGAACTTGGCCGCCGTGTCCTGGAACGCCTCGGCGAACACCTGCTGCACCCGCTCGTCGATGTCGTCGACGATCTGGAGCAGGTCCTCGCGGGACTTCTTCAGGTCGGCGAGCTGGTCCACCAGGAACTGGTGCCGCTCCTCCAGGGCCGCGAACTCCTCCAGCGCGAGCGGGTTCACCGCGCCGATCCGGGACAGCGCCTTCTCGGCCTTCGCCAGCCGGGCCTTCTGCTCCTCGCGGACGTACGGGACCATCCGGTCTGGCTTCGGCTCGGTGGACTCCGGCTCCTCGCCGGCGGCGGCCTCACCCTCGGCCGGAGCCTCCTCCGGCTCGGCTCCGGCGGCCGCGACGATCACGGCGGTCGCCGCGGGGTCGTCGGGCCGAAGACCTGCCTCGTGCAGCGCGCGCGTCCGGGCGATGAGCGCGTCCTCGCGCGCGGCCGCGCCGCGCGGCAGCGTGGGGTCCCCCTCGTAGCGGATGGGGTTGCCCTCGTCGTCACGTTCGACGACGGCACGGCGCTTGCGCCCGCGGACGGCGGCGTCGCCCTCGTACACCGGGACCGGCTGGTGCGGGCCGAACTCCTCCATGAGCACGTCGGGGTCCATGCCCAGCTCGTCGGAGGCGCGCGACTGGAGCTGCTCCAGGCGCAGCACCTGCTGCGCGCGGGCCACCTCGTCACGGTGCGCGACGTCGGTGAGCTCCCGCAGCTGGCCCGTCAGCGACTCGACGGTGCCCCGCACGGCGAGCAGCTGCTCCGAGCCGGCGGCCCGGGCCTCCTCCGCGGCCGCCTTCTCGGCCACCGCCCGGTCCAGCGAGCGCGCTATCGCCTCGAGCGCCACGGCCACCGCCTGCTGCACCAGCGTCGCGCGCTCGGCGTCCCGACGCCGGAGCTCCTCGCGTTCCGCGGCCAGCGCACGAGCCTCGCGCTCCTGCTCGGCGGCCGCCGTCAGCGCCTGCGCGCGGCCTGACACGGCACGCGCCCGTTCCTCGGCGGTCCGGAGGGCCAGCCGGGCCTCGGTCTCGCGCGCCCGGGCCGCGGTGGCGGCCGCCGCGGCCTCGTCCCGCTGGGCCTGCAGGTCGTCGATCGACCCCTCGCCGTCGGAGGGCTCCTCCTCGGCGATCGTCATGCGCTCGACGAGCGCCTCGAGCTCGATCTCGTCCTCCGCACGGCGGGACTGCGCCTGCTCCAGCGCCGCGCGGTGGCGGTCCGCCTCCGCCTGGGCGGCGCGTGCGGCCGCGCCCAGCGACCCGAGCTGCTCCGCGGCAGCGGCGCGCGCGGCGTCCGCCTCCCCGAGCCGGGCGAGCGTCTCGTCATACCGTTCCTGCGCCGCCGTCCGCTCGGTCCGCGCTCGCTCCAGGTGCGCGGTCCCGTCGGCCTCCCGGGCCGCGGCCTCATCGCGGGCGGCCTTGGCCTCGTCCAGCGCCGACTGCAGGTGCAGCACGCTCGGCGCGGCCGCCGACCCGCCCCAGGCGCGCGTGGCACCCAGCAGGTCGCCTGCCCTGGTCACGGCGACCACCGGCTGGTCACGCACCAGGGCACGGGCCCGGGCGAGGTCGTCCACGACCACCACGTCACGCAGGATCGTCAGCAGTGCCGCCGACGCCGGGCCGGCGACCTGCACCACGTCCGTCGCCCACCGGGCTCCGGCGGGGAGATCCACTGTCGGCCGGTCGGCGCCGACGGTGGCCGGCCGGTCCGAGCCGACGACCAGGCTGGCGCGGCCGGCGTCCTCGTCACGGAGCAGCCGCAGCGCGTCCACGGCCTCGTCGACGCCGGCGACCGCGACGGCGTCCGCCACCGGGCCGAGCGCGGCGGCCACCGCGTCCTCGAAACCTGCCTCGATACCCAGCAGCGCCGCGACCGAGCCCAGGACTCCCGCCTGGTCGGCGGCCAGCAGCGTGCCGGCGCCGTCCTTGCGGTCCAGGCTCAGCTCCAGCGCCTCGACCTTCGCGGCCGCCGAGCTGCGGTCACGCTGAGCGGTGGTCACCTGCTCCTGGAGGTGCCTCACCTCGGCCTTGGCCAGCTCGAGCACCCCCGCAGCCGCCTCGTGCGCGACGTCGAGCCCTTCCGCGCCGTCCTCGCCGCCGCCCACGCCGACCTCGGTCTCGAGCGCCCCGAGCTCGCGCGACGTGCTCTCCGCCCGCTGCTCCGCCTCGAGCAGGGCCTCGCGCAGCCGGTCCAGCTCGGACTGCGCCGCCTCGACGCGGCTGCGCCGCGCGGCAACCTGGCCGGCCAGGCGGGCCAGGCCTTCGCGGCGGTCCGCGGCGGCGCGCAGCAGCGCGGCGTGCGAACGCTCGGCGGCCTGCGCGGCCGCCTCGGCCTCGGCCCGCGCGTCGACGGCGGTCTCGACGACCTCGTGGGCCATCTCGACCTCGGTGACCAGCTCCTCCTCGCTCGCGCGGGCTCGTGCCGCCTGCGCCTCGAGGTCGTCCGGATCCTGGCCCTGGCGGGTCGGCTCCGCGGTACCCAGGAGACGGGCGCGCTCGCCGGCCAGGGACTGCAGGCTGCGCAGGCGCTCCCGCGTCTGCGACAGCGCGAAGACCGTGTCGCCGGCCTGGTTGACCTGCTGCGACTCCGCGGACATCGTCGCTTCCAGGCGGGCCAGCGTGCCGCGTGCCTCGGTGAGCGCTGCCTCGGTCTCGGCCTGACGCTCCTTGAGCGACCGTTCGTCCGCACGCTCCTGCTCGAGCTGGGCGGTGAGCTGCGCGAGATCGTCGGCGAGCAGGCGGGACTTCGCGTCGCGCAGCTCGCGCTGCACGGTCTGCGCCTTGCGCGCCGCCTCGGCCTGCCTGCCCAGCGGGCCGAGCTGACGGCGCAGCTCGGCGGTCAGGTCGCCCAGGCGCGCGAGGTTGCCCTGCATCGCGTCGAGCTTGCGGAGCGCCTTCTCCTTGCGCTTGCGGTGCTTGAGGACGCCCGCGGCCTCCTCGATGAAGCCGCGCCGCTCCTCCGGCGTCGCGCGCAGGACGGCGTCGAGCTGGCCCTGCCCCACCACGACGTGCATCTCGCGCCCGATGCCGGAGTCGCTCAGGAGCTCCTGGATGTCCAGCAGGCGGCAGCTGTTGCCGTTGATCGCGTACTCGGAACCGCCGCTGCGGAACAGCGTGCGGGAGATCGTGACCTCGGTGTAGTCGATCGGCAGCGCGCCGTCGGTGTTGTCGATCGTCAGGGCGACCTCGGCGCGGCCCAGCGGCGCGCGGCCGGTCGTGCCGGCGAAGATGACGTCGTCCATCTTGCCGCCGCGCAGCGACTTGGCACCCTGCTCGCCCATGACCCAGGAGAGCGCGTCGACCACGTTGGACTTGCCGGAGCCGTTGGGGCCCACCACGCAGGTGATGCCCGGCTCCAGCTCGAGGGTGGTCGCCGACGCGAAGGACTTGAATCCCCGGAGCGTGAGCGTCTTGAGGTGCACTGGGTGAGCCTAACTGTGCATACGTGCTGAACGTCGGACGAACGGCGGGTATACGCCGAAGTAGAACTGCAGCGAGATAGAACCAGGGCAAGTAGAACTATGGCGAGGAGGTCTCGACAAGCTCGACCAGCGGTGGTCGAGCTTGTCGAGACCTCCTCGCCGCAGTTCTATCCGGCAGGAGCAGGTCGGGTCAGCCCAGCTCGGGGAACCAGAGGGCGATCTCGCGCGCCGCGGACTCCGGCGAGTCCGAGCCGTGCACGAGGTTCTGCTGCACCTGGGTGCCCCAGTCGCGGCCGAGGTCACCACGGATGGTGCCGGGGGCGGCGTCGGTCGAGTTCGTGGCGCCCGCCAGCGAGCGGAAGCCGGGGATGACGCGCTGCCCCTCGGCCACGACGGCCAGGACCGGGCCGGACATCATGAACTCGAGCAGCGGGCCGAAGAACGGCTTGCCCTCGTGCTCGGCGTAGTGCGCGGCGAGCAGCTCAGTAGTGGCGCTCTTCAGTTCCACGGCCCGCAGCGTGTAGCCCTTGGCCTCGATGCGGCGCAGGATCTCGCCGGACAGGCCGCGGCGGACGCCGTCCGGCTTGACGAGTACAAGGGTGCGCTCGGCCACGGGCTGCGTCGAGGCCTCCGTGGGCAGGGTCTTCTCTGCGACGTCGGTCATGGAACAACCCTATCCGGGCGACAGACGCCGAATGACCGCGGACCGACGCGGGTCGGTATGTCGAAGTAGAGGGTGTGTCCGAGTCCGCACGGGGTTACCCCGTGCGGACTCGGACACACCCTCTACTTCGACATACCCAACCCACAGGACGAGGGTCAGCCTTCGTTCGGGGCCGTCTCCGGGTGGGCCGCGTCGTACTCCGCACGCTCCCGGTCCACGCGGGTCCCGAGGCGCAGGGCGTAGATCCACAGCACCACGAAGACCCCGCCGACCAGGAACATCATCGGCACCAGCAGGCCCATCGCGAGCACCGGGACCTGCGCGACGGTGCCCGCCGCCCGGCCCGCGGCCGAGCCCTGGGCACGGGACAGGATCAGGAGCACCACGGCGAGGACGCCACCGAGCGCCCAGATCGCCCCGCTCGACTCGATCTGGAGTGGCCCGCGGCCGAACTCCGAGTTGCGCAGACCCCACACCGCCAGCGTCGCGAAGATCACGAGGAAGACCTCGAGCAGGAGCGTGGTCGACGTGAACTGCACCAGCGCGGACTTCTTGGGCTTGATGCGGTCACCGGGGGCGGGTTGATCCTTGCTCACCGGACCAGGGTATCCGTCTCCTTGTCCTCGGCGGCATCCCTCGCAGCGCGCCCGGCGTCATCCCCCGCGGCGCCCTCGGGGCTGTCTGCAGCGCCGTCCGCAGCGCCCTCCGCAGCGGCATCCTCCATGACCGCCTCACCGCGCGCGATCATGCCCGCCTCGTTGGACAGCTTGACCTCCTTGAGGAAGAGCGCGAGCACGAGACCGACGGCGACCAGCGGCACGAGGTACCAGAACGCCGGGGCCAGCGAGCTCGCGAACGCGTCGACCACACCGCTGCGGAGCGGTTCGGGCAGCTGGTCCACGATCTGCGGCGTCAGGCCCGAACCGCCGCCCGCGGGCGCCGCACCCTCCGGGAGACCAGCGAAGACGCCTTCCAGGTTCTCCGACAGGCGCGACGTGAACACGGTGGTGAACGCGGCGGTACCAACGGCCGCGCCGATCTCGCGGAAGAAGTTGTTCGACGACGTCGCGGTGCCCAGCTCATGCGGGTCCACCGAGTTCTGCACGGCGAGCACGATCGTCTGCATGATGAGGCCCATGCCGGCGCCGAGCACGAAGATCATGGCCCCGAACAGCCAGAGGGACATCTCGCCGTCGATGGTCGTCAGCCAGATCATGCCGAGGATGGTGATCGCGAGGCCCGCCACCGGGAACATCTTGTAGCGGCCGGTCTTCGAGATCGCGATGCCGGAGACGATCGAGGTGAGCATCACGCCGGCCATCATCGGCAGCATCAGCAGGCCCGACTCGGTGACGCCGGCGCCGCTCGACATCTGCAGGAACGTCGGCAGCATCGACATCGCGGAGAACATGCCCATGCCGAGCACCAGGCCGATGAGCGTGGTGATGGTGAACGTCCGGTTCTTGAACAGCCGCAGCGGGATCAGCGGCTCGGACACGCGGTTCTCGATGAGCACGAACAGGCCGACGACGACCGCCGTACCGATCAGCAGGCCGAGCAGCATCGGGTCGGACCAGTCGTAGCCGTCGTTGCCGAGCGACTCCCAGCTCGTGAGCAGCACGATGCCGGTGGTGCCAAGAGCCATCGTGAGGATGCCGCCCCAGTCGGTCGGCCGGTCGGAGCGGTGCGACGGCAGCTTCAGCGCGAAGTACGCGATGACCCACGCGGCGATGCCGATGGGCACGTTGATCCAGAAGGTCCAGCGCCAGCCCGGACCGTCGGTGAGCCAGCCGCCGAGCAGCGGCCCGGCGACGGCGGAGATGCCGAACAGGGCGCCCATGGGGCCCATGTACTTGCCGCGGTCGGACGCCGGGATGATGTCCGCGATGATCGCCTGGGACAGGATCATCAGGCCACCGCCGCCGAGGCCCTGCACGGCCCGCCATGCCACCAGCGACTCGAACGTCTGCGCCATGCCGCCACCGACGGAGGCGACGACAAACAGCGCGACCGCGACGAGGAACGGCCAGCGCCGCCCGTAGAGGTCGCCGAACTTGCCGTAGAGCGGCATCGCGATGGCGATGGCGAGGATGTAGGCGGTGATCACCCAGCCCTGGTGCTCCACGCCGTTGAGCTCGCCCACGATGGTGGGCATCGCGGTGCCGACGATGGTCTGGTCCAGGGAGGACAGGAACATCGAGGCCATCAGGGCCCCGAAGATCAGCCAGATCGTGCGCTGGTTGAGGACTACCAGCGGCTTGTCCGGCGCCGTGGTGACGGCATGGCTCATGAAGGGTGCCTTTCTGGGGATCAGGTAGAGCTGGGGGCGGATGTCAGGTGTCGAGGTCGCGCGCGACGACGTCGATCAGCTGCGAGACGGCGGAAGGCAGGTGGTCGGCGGGGTTGCCGGCGTACCCGGCGTGCTCCCAGGCGACGAGCGCGGTCCGGATCAGGAGCAGGACGAGCATCGTCAGCAGCTCGTTGTCGGTGCTGAACGGCGTCGTGGCGCGGCGGGCATCGAAGAGCTCGACGAGCCGGCTCTTGTGCCGGTCCATCCAGATCACGTGGCGCTGGAGCAGACGGGGCTCCTGCTGCATGAGGTCCATGGCCCGCCGCACCCGGGCGTGCGCCTCCGCGTGCGGCGTGAGCAGCGAGGCGACCAGGGTCTCCAGGTCGGACAGCAGCCGGCCGGTGGGGCCGCCGTCGACGAACGTCCGGACGACGTCCTCGGACAGGCCCGTGTCCTCCGCGCCGAGCACGGCGTCGTCCTTGGACTCGAAGTAGTTGAAGAAGGTGCGCGCCGACACGCCCGCCTCGGCGCTGATCATCTCGACGGTCACGGCGTCCAAGCCGTGCTCCGCGACGAGCAGCTGCGCCGCGTCGATCAGGGCCGCGCGCCGGGCGCGCTTCTTCCGCTCGCGCAGGCCCTGCTCGACGGGCGTCCCCTCGAGAGCGGCGGCGAGCTCGCGCAGGTCCGGGCGCGGCTCGGCGTCAGCGGTCGCGGTCTCGGCGCGCGAAGGAGTCGTGGGGGCCATGCCTCAATTCTTGCACCCCACGCAAAAATTCATCAACTGCAAAAATATGAGACGGCGGTCACACCTCGCCGAAGCCGGCGTGGATCATCTCCACGACCGTGTTCACCGCCTCGGCGGCCCGCTCCCCCGTCGCCTCCACCCGCAGCTCACGGCCCTGCGTGGCACCCAGCGCCATGAGCTGCAGCACGCTGGAGGCGTCCACGCCGTCGATGGTCACGGTGGCGCCGAGCTCGGCCACCTTGCGCGAGACCAGTGCCGCCGGCCGTGCGTGCAGGCCGAGCGGGTTGCGCACGATGACGGTGCGTGAGGTCTCGGTCTCGCCACCGGCCTCGCCGTCCGACGGCGGGCCGCCCGCCTCGGGCGACCGCGCCGCCTCGACCGCGGCGAACATCCGGACCGACGCGTTCGCGGACTCCAGGACCGCGGCCAGGTCCGCGCCGCCGTGGGCGGTCACCGCCGCGGCGACGGCGCCCTCGACGAACGGCGCGCGCGCCAGCACCACGTGCTCGGTCAGGGACTCGTCGAGCTCCAGCGCCGCCTCGACCGTGAGCACGGACGATCCGAGGTCGCCGAGCACCACGACGCCGCCGCCGGCAGCACTGTTCGCGAGCGTCGTCAGGACGTCCCCGAGCACCTTCTGGACCGCGTCGAGCGAGGTGCCGAGCCCGCCGTCGGGCCCACCCCCCACACCGCGGATCAGGACGTCGGGCGCCATCTGCTCCGCGAGCTCGGCCGTGCCGCGGGCCAGCTCGGCGGAGTGGGAGACGAGGACCAGGGCCACCCGCGCCGTCATGCCGCGCTGCGGGGGTCGGCCGACGTCGGTCCCGCGAGGGCCGCGGCCAGCGCCGCACCCAGCACGAGCGCGGTGGACCGCGCGCCCGGGTCCTCGTGCCCGGCGCTGCGCTCACCGAGATAGGAGGCCCTGCCCTTGGTAGCGATCATCGGGATCGTGGCGGTGGCCGCCTTGTCCGCGGTCTCCGCGGCGGCCCGCAGGACGTCCAGCTCGGAACCGCCGTCGTTCGCCGCGGCCTCCGCCGCGTCGACCGCCGCGTGCCAGGCATCGACCATCGTCTTCTCCCCCACCGTCGCCTTGCCGCGCGAGGACACGCCCTCGAGCGCGGCCTCCAGCACCGCCACCACCGCGGGCGGGTCGATCTGCGTGCGACCGGACACCTTGGCCGCCCGCAGGTATGCCGTGCCGTACAGGGGCCCGGCCGCGCCGCCCACGGTGGACATCAGCGTGGTCGCGACGAGCTTCAGGACGTCGCCGACCGTCCGCTCGTCGGCCGGTGCGGGCTCGGCCGCGGCGTCGTCGAGCCGTGCGACGACCGCCTTGAAGCCCCGGTCCAGGTTCTCGCCGTGGTCGCCGTCGCCGATCTGCCGGTCGAGCTCGGTGAGCTCGTCCTTCGCGTCCGCGATCGCGTCCGCCGTCCGGCGAACCCATCGCTCAGCCCAGTCCGCGTCCAACGCCATGTCCGGAACCCTTCGTGTCACATCGCCAGTCTCGTTGCCAGGGAGCTACCACCGGAGTGCTGCAGTGGTCACCGGCGCGTCCCAGAGGGCTTCCAGCTCGTCGTCCAGCCGGAGGACGGTGACCGATGCCCCCTGCATCTCGAGGGACGTCACGTAGTTGCCCACCAGCGAACGGGAGACCGTCACGCCGCGCTCCTCGAGAAGGCGCCGCGCTCGACCATAGACCACGTAGAGCTCGGACAGCGGAGTGCCGCCCATACCGTTGACGAACAGCAACACTCGTTCGCCGCGGGCCAGGCCGAGGTCCTCCGCGACGGGCGTGAGCAGCATCTCCGTGACCGTGTCGGCGTCGGCGGCCGGCACCCGACGGCGACCCGGCTCGCCGTGGATCCCTATCCCGACCTCTATCTCGTCGTCGCCCAGGTCGAAGCTGTGGCGACCCACGTGCGGCACCATCGGCGCGGCCAGGGCCACCCCCATGGACCGCACGTTCGCGATGACGCGCTCGGCGACGGCGGCCACGCCTGCGAGGTCGGCGCCCCGGTCGGCGGCGGCCCCGGCGATCTTCTCCACGGCGACCGTCCCGGCCACCCCGCGCCGGCCTGCGGTGTAGAGGGAGTCCTCGACGGCGACGTCGTCGTTCACGAGCACCGAGGCGACCGTGATGCCCTCCTCTTCCGCGAGCTCCACCGCCGTCTCGAAGTTGAGCACGTCGCCCGTGTAGTTCTTGACGATCGTCAGCACGCCGGCCCCGCCGTCGGCCGCCTGGATCGCGGGCAGGATCTGGTCCGGGGTCGGGGAGGTGAACACGGCGCCGGGCACGGCGGCGTCGAGCATGCCGTCGCCGACGAAGCCCGCGTGCAGCGGTTCGTGCCCCGAACCGCCGCCGCTGACCAGACCCACCTTGCCGGTCACCGCGCCGCCCGCACGGACGACGAACACCGGCGACGTACTGAGCCGGACCAGGTCGGCGTGGGCGAGCGCGAAACCGGCCAGGGAGTTGGCTACGGCATCGGCGGGATCGTTCAGCAGCTTCTTCACGGCGACCTCCTCGCGGGGCTGTCCGGCCTGGCGCTGACGCCGGGCCCGCACACGAGTCCCCTGTAGTTCATGTAACACCAGAACGTCGTCACGAGTACAGCGCCCGCCCGTTTCGGTTGTGGGCGCCTGGTTGTGGGCGCGACGACCGGTCAGCCGCGGCCGACCAGGATGCGCGTGTCCGCGACCGTGACGACGGAGCCGGTGACGAGGACGCCGGTGCCAACACCACCGCCGTGCTTGTCGTTGGCCTCCACCAGGTCGGCGGCGAGCTGCAGCGCCTCGTCGAGCCGGTTGGCCAGGTGCACACGCTCCTCGCCGAACACCTCGCGGGCGACCACCGCGAGGTCCTCCGGGCTCGCCGACCGGTCGGAGGAGTTCCGGGTCACCACGATCTCAGCGACCGTCGGCTCCAGCACGGACAGCAGCCCCTCGGCGTCCTTGTCCGCCATGACCGCCACGACGGCCACGATGTGCTCCAGGTTGAACGACTCCTCGAGCGCGTCCACCAGGGCCTCCGCGCCGGCCGGGTTGTGCGCGACGTCGACCACCACGGTGGGGCTCGTCCGAACGACCTCGAGCCGGCCCGGCGCGTCGACGTCGCCGAACGCCGCCTCGACGATCTCCGCACCGAGCGCGCGCCCGCCGCTGATCAGCGCCTCGGTGGCCGCGAGCGCCAGCAGCGCGTTGTGGGCCTGGTGGGCGCCGTGCAGCGGCAGGAAAATCTCGGTGTAGACGCCGGCGGGCGTGCGCAGGTCGACGAGCTGCCCGCCGACGGCGACCCGCCGGTCCACGACCTCGAGGTCCACGCCCTCGCGGATGAGGTGGGCATTGACTGCCTGCGCGCGGGCGAGGATGGGCTCGAAGGCGGCGTCGCGCTGGTCCGCGATCACCGCGACGGCGCCGTCCTTGATGATGCCGGCCTTCTCTGTGGCGATCTCCTCGATCGTGGAGCCGAGCCACCGCTCGTGGTCCATGGCGATGGGCGTGATGATGGCGACCTCGCCGTCGACCACGTTGGTGGAGTCCCACGTGCCGCCCATGCCGACCTCGATGATCGCGACGTCGACCGGTGCGTCCGCGAACGCGGCGAACGCCATGACGGTGAGCACCTCGAAGAAGCTCAGGCGCGGGCCGCCCTGCTCCTCGGACTCACGGTCGGCGACGCCGATGTAGGGCGCGACGTCCTCGAACACCTCGACGAAACGCTCCTGGGTGAGGGGCTCGCCGTCGACGGCGATGCGCTCGGTGACGCTGGTGAGGTGCGGGGACGTGAACCGGCCGGTGCGCAGGCCGTGCTCGCGGACGAGGCGCTCGACCATCCGGGCCGTGGAGGACTTGCCGTTGGTCCCGGTGACGTGGACCGTGCGGTAGGCGCGGTGGGGGTCGCCGAGGAGCTCGAGGACGCGTTCCACGCGGGCCATGGTGGGGTCGATGTCGAATTCGGGGGCTCGTGCCGCGATCTCGCGGCGTACTGCTTCAAAGGCTTCGTCCACGTGACGAGGATAGGGTTCCGGAATCAACGTTGCCGATCTCGTGCGGGGGCTCAGCAGGTGTCGGACGAGCAGCAGACGGCGGACACGACCGATGGCCTCGCGGCCCGGTGGCTGGCGCTGGAGGAGATCTTCAGCCAGAACGGGTATGAGGGTGGGCACCCGATCCTGCCCTCGCCGATCGCCAGGAGTGTGTCGGAGCCGACACCCGGACTGCTCGAGATCACCGGATCCATACACCCGCATGTCGTCGTGACCGCGGCGCATGCCACCAACCATGAGCGTGCCGGGACCACGAAGGTTGCGGACCGAGGGACGGGCGGGCTCGCGATCCTGCTCGCCCAGGTCACCGGGTGCACGGCGCTCGTCGCACTGAGCACCCGTGGAGACGCGAACTACGACCAGGAGCACCCGCTCAAGGAACGCCTCGCCGAGTTGCAGCCGGCAGCGGTCATCGACGTACACGGCATGCGGAGTCGCACCGAGTCCGACGTCGACCTCGGGACCGGCACGGGACCTGCCCCGTCGGCCGTCGTCGCGGCCATGACCGATAGCGGACTGCGTGTCACCACGAACGCGGTCTTCGACGCCATGCGTCCGACCACGGTCACAGCCTTCGCGCAGGAGCTCGGCATCCCGGCCGTGCAGGTGGAGATCGGAGCGCACCTGCGACCGCCGTCGGGGAAGGAGCCGGCCCTCTCCGGCCTCGTCACGGCGCTGGTCGGCGCCATCGAGCGGCTGGCTTCGCCGGCTCCGTCGGATCTCACGACCGTGCCCGTCAACATCGCCTCGGGGCTGCCGACCGCCGTCGTGCACCCGGACCTGCTCTCCGGGACGAACGGGCCGGTGCCCGTCACGGTCGTCGCGGACCACCACGCCATCGTGGCGTGGGCCTGGAGCGCGGCTGCCGACGGAATTCCGGACGCTGCCCGCGGCATCTCCCTCGGCGAGGTCGGCGTGAGCCGCCGGCTGCGCGCGGCCATGAGCGGTGCTACGTCGGTGTCGGTGCGGGTGCCGCCGATCACCCAGCTGCGGACCTATTCCGCCCTGGTCGATGACATGCCGGCCGCTGACGAGGTACAGGTCAATCCGGAGGACATCAAGCCGGGCACCTATCTGCTGGTGCAGGGTGGCGTCACAGCGTGGGTACATGCGGTGGCGCGCGATCATGTCCGGCCGGGCACCGTCCGGCTCGCCTACCAGCTGCGCCTTCTCACCGCCTCGGACGGCGCGACGGACAACCCGCTCGTCGCCCTCGTCGCCGCGGAGCCTGCAGTGATCAGGCACCGGCTGCCCGCCAAGCGGGTCCAACGAACGAGCGAAGCCGTGGACAGCGCCATGGAGCGGCTGTGGCGCGCCCTCTTCCGAGCGCCCGAGTTCTCGGCCCGGGTGATCCAGGCACACGCCGGCGACGACGGGGCGCCGATCGTCACGTTGCACCCGGCGGTCTTCGACCGCATCGGCGTCGAGTCAGGCCAGCAGGTGCTGGTCCGATGGGGTGGCCGCGAGGTGGTCGCGCTGGCCGTCGCGGACCACGACCCGCCGATGACGGGTTCCCTCACCGACGCGATGAAGAAGGTGCAGCGGGTCAACCGGCTCTGGCCGGATCTTCCGGACGGGATCTCGCCACACACCACGGTCCGCATGTCGACGCGCCTGCGCGACCAGCTGGGCGCACCGGTCGCGACAGTCGTCACGGTCCGCCGACGCCTGCGGCCGGTACTGGTGCGGAACCTGAACTCCTTGGTCGTGCCGCTGGCGAGCCTGGTGCTCGCCGGTGCCGCCCTGCCTGACCCGCACTGGCCCGCCCTGGGGCTCGGCACAGCCCTGATGTCCGTGTTCGCGCTGGCCCGCCTACGCATCCCGCAACCGCGGAGCCGGGCGCGAGTGGACAAGAACTGGGTCGAACAGATGCCTGCCCCTGTCGAAGCACATGGTCCCGAAGCCGGTCGAGGCGGTGAGAAGGTAGGCGGGTGACCGCCCAGCACCTTCCCGGAGACGCACCCTTCTTCCAGGAGTGGAGCACCAAGCAGCCCGGCACGCGCCGGTCCCTGGCCCGCGCCCGCGCGGTGGGCCAGGCCATGGGCACGTGGGACGCCACGCCTCCCGTGCTCGCGGTGGTTGGCTCGAAGGGCAAGGGAACGACGGCGGTGCACGCAGCCGCGACACTCTCCGCGGCTCTGGTCGAGAACAACCGTCAGGCCCACGTGGGGCTGGTCTCCTCCCCCGGCCTGCGGACGAACCGGGAACGGATGCGGTTCGACGGTCAGGCCATCTCGCTCGACGAGTACGAGCGCGTCTCGCAGGCGCTGGACCGAGCCCGGGAGTCCGTCCCGCCGTCGGACGACGGATATCTCTCGCCCACCGGGTCGTTCACGATCACGGGTGCGGCCTGGGCCGCCGCACGGGGCGCTGACGTGCTCGTGCTGGAGGAGGGGCTCGGGGGACGGTCCGACGAGGTCAGCCTGTTCGAGCCGCTCGTCGTCGCGGTGACGAAGGTGTTCTACGAGCACGGCGAGCTGCTGGGCCCCACGCTCGACGACGTGGCGCGCGACCTGCTCGGCGTCGTGGGCCCCGGGACGCGGACGATCGTGACGGTCGCGCAGGACGCCGAGGTGACGGCGATCGTCGAGGAGACGGCCGCGAGGTTCGGCGCCGAGCTGGTGACCGTGACCGCGGACTCGCCGACGTCGGCGCCGGCAGGTCTTGCGCCGATCACCCGGCTGAATGCCGCGGCCGGGGAGACTGCTGCCCGTGCGGTGGCCTCCGCTCTCGCTTGGCGCGTCGATGATGCCCGCGCCGCCGCCGCGCTGGCGAGCGTGCAGGTTCCGGGCCGGATGAGTCGGCACATACTCGGCGACGTGTCCGTGATGGTCGACGGCGGAATCTCGCCCGAGGGTGTCGCTGCCACCGTGGCTGACTACCTCCGATGGCACGGCCGCCTGGACACGGTGGTGGCCAGCTTCCCGGACACCAAGGACGTCGCCGCGTGCTTCGCGGAGCTGCGCGGCTTTGAGCTGGTGATCCCCTCGCGAGCGGACGACTACCTGGCGTTCACGAAGGCCGAGGCCCTGTACGACGATGTGCCGGACGCGCGGACCGCGCTCGCTCGGGGTCTGGAGATCGCGCGCGCACAGGGCGGCGGATGCCTGATGATCGGCACCCAGTCCTACGTGGCGATCGCGCTCGACGTGCTGGACGTGGCAACCGAACGGGCATTCACACCGCCGCCCTGACGACGGACCGGTGAGCCCGCCGTCCGGCTTGGTCGAGGGTAGGAGTAGTCGGGTCATCGGCCCTGGTGAGGCGACCACTCCTACCTTCGGCTCGTGAGTGCGACCAGGCCTACGTTCAGGCGGGCCGGCGGGGCCCGGAGCCGACGCCCCTTCCGTCCCGCGCACATCACGGGACGTGTTGCGGCCTTTCACCCGGTGAAGAACGATGTCACGGCACCGTCGGCCGGCGGTGCTCGGTCCATCAGGGGGAATCGGCAGCATGACGCGAAGCAGCACGGTACAGCGCGCGATCATCATCGGAACGATGGCCTTGGCCACCGCGCTCACCGTGCCGTCGACGGCTGCCACCACCGCCGTCAGCCAAGCCGATACGAACAAAGCCGAGCAGCTCTCCCCGGAGAGACAAGCAGCCCTCCAGTCCGCCGTCGACGATACGGCCGACGCCGCAACGGAGCTCGCGTCCGCTCCGGGCTTCGCCGGGGTCGCCGTCGACTACGGCTCCGCGAAGGTGACCGTCTCCTGGAAGGGCGCGGTCCCGCCGTCGATCAACGAGCTGGAGGCGCAGGCGCCCGACGGCGTGACGGTCGACGTCGAGCAGGCGGCCCTCAGCGAGGCCGACCTGCGGATGGCGAGCACCCGGCTGATGGACAGCCAGCGGGCGCTGCAGGGGCCCGAGGTCGTGATCGCCGCCCTTCCTGCCGAGGACTACGCCGGCCTCGTCGCCGAGATCGGGCACGGCGCGAGCCCCGCCCGCACGAGCTGGCTCGCGGGCAAGCTCCAGCGGGCCGCGGGGGTGCCGGTCCGGGTGGAGGTCGTGAACACCGAGGTCCATCCCACCTCCACGACGCGGCGCAACGACGACGCGCCGTGGCACGCCGGCGGAGCCATGGCCTCGCAGGACGGGACCGACTACTGCACGACCGGTTTCCCGATCATCGACTCCGCGGAACGGCACCGGATCATCAGCGCCGCGCACTGCAACAAGGGCGTCGGGTCGGTCGTCCGCGACGGCGCCGGCGAGCCGCTGGGCAAGGTCACGCACCACTCCCCGGCCATCGACGCCCAGGCCATCGCCCCGTTCGAATCCCAGCGGACATCACGCACGGCGGTGTTCGGCGGGCCGTGGAACGCGACCCCCGGCAGCTCGCGCTACCGGTTCCCGATCGCTGGGGTGCAGCGGCCCGCCGTCGGTCAGGTCATCTGCGCCTCCGGGGCGGTGACCGGTGAGCACTGCGGCGCCCGGGTCCGCGCCACCAACGTCGCGTGGAGCTGCGGTGACCGCACCTGCCACGGGTTCCGGGCGAGCCGGGACGACGGCGGTGTGGTGGTCGGCGGCGGCGACAGCGGCGGCCCGATCTACGCGGTCATCAACGGGCGGGCCTACGCCCGCGGCATGATCGACGGCGGCTCGAACCAGCGCAGCTGCGGCAAGACGTCGGTGTCCACGCGGTGCTTCTCGTACATATACGGCATCCCGATGGTGGACATCCTGAACGCCTGGGACGCGCGCCTCGACAGCTGACTGCTATTCCGCGAAGTAGAGCGCCTGTCCGAGGAGGCTCGGACAGGCGCTCTACTTCGCGGAAGCGGATCAGGCCTTCGTCACCGACACCGTCCGCTCGGCCCCGGCCGTCACGGCCAGCGACGTCGCGAGCGTCTCCCGGGTCACCAGCTCGCGGTGCTCCTCGACGGCGGCGACCCACTCGGCGGGCACCGTCAGCTCGAGCGCGATGCGGTCGGCAACCTGCAGACCGGCGGCCTTGCGGGCGTCCTGCACGTCGCGGACGACGTCGCGGGCGTAGCCCTCGGCGCGCAGCGCGTCGTCGAGCGCGAGGTCGAGGACGACGAAGCCGCCCCCGGCCAGGACCGCCGCAGCGGTCTCCACGGCTTCGGCACCCGCGTCGGCCGCGTCCCGGGGCGCGACCACCGTCGTCAGCTCGTACTCGGTCTCGAGCAGCTCGACGTCGCCGCCCTCCGTCGCGACCACGACGGCACCGGCGTCGGTCTTGGACCAGGCGCCCGACTTGGCCGCCTTGATCACTGCCTGCACACCGCGACCGAGCCGCGGGCCGGCGGCACGCGCGTTGACCGCCAGGCGTTCGGAGATGCCGTACTCGGTGGCGACCTCCGGCGAGAAGGCGACCAGCCGCACCTCCTTGACGTTCAGCTCCGTCTCCATCAGCCCGGTGAACGGCGCGACGCCGTCCGGGTCCGCGACGGCCACGACGAGCGACCGCAGCGGCTGCCGCACGCGCAGCTTGTTCGCCTTGCGCAGCGCCAGCGTCTGCGACACCACTGCCCGCGCGGACTCGACGGCGGCGACGAGGGCGTCGTCGGCCAGCAGGGTCTCGGCCACCGGGAAGTCCGCCAGGTGCACCGAGCGCCCGCCGGTCAGGCCACGCCAGACCTCCTCCGTGAGCAGCGGCGCCAGCGGCGCCATCACGCGGCACAGCATCTCGAGCGCCGTCGACAGGGTGTCGAAGGCGTCGGCGTCCTCGGCCCAGAACCGGTCGCGCTGGGTGCGCACGTACCAGTTGGTCAGGGCGTCGAGGTACTGGCGCACCGAGTCGCAGGCGCCGGCGATGTCGTAGCCGTCGAGCTGTTCGGTCACGTCGGCGACCAGCCCGCGCGTGCGCGCCAGCAGGTAGCGGTCCATGACCGGCAGCCCGGCCACGCGCTCGGGCGTCAGCGGCTGCGCCGCGTAGCCCGCGCCGTCCCCAGCGGCGTTGGCGTACAGCGTGAAGAAGTAGTACGTGCTCCACAGCGGCAGCAGCACCTGGCGGACGGCGTCCCGGATGCCCTCCTCGGTGACCACGAGGTTGCCGCCGCGCAGGATCGGCGACGACATGAGGAACCAGCGCATCGCGTCGGACCCGTCACGGTCGAAGACCTCGTTGACGTCCGGGTAGTTCTTCAGCGACTTCGACATCTTGCGGCCGTCGGAGCCCAGCACGATGCCGTGCGAGAGCGCCGTCTGGAAGGACGGCCGGTCGAACAGGGCGGTGGCCAGCACGTGCAGCGTGTAGAACCAGCCGCGCGTCTGCCCGATGTACTCGACGATGAAGTCGCCCGGGTAGTGGTGCTCGAACCAGTCCGCGTTCTCGAACGGGTAGTGCACCTGCGCGTACGGCATCGAGCCGGAGTCGAACCAGACGTCCAGTACGTCCTCGACGCGGCGCATGGTGGACTGCCCGGTCGGGTCGTCCGGGTTGGGCCGCGTCAGGTCGTCGACGAACGGGCGGTGCAGGTCCGGGTTGCCGTCCTTGTCCTGCGGCACCCGGCCGAAGTCACGCTCGATCTCCGCGAACGACCCGTACACGTCGATGCGGGGGTAGGCCGGGTTGTCCGACTTCCAGACCGGCACCGGCGAGCCCCAGAAGCGGTTGCGCGTGATCGACCAGTCGCGCGCGTTCTCCAGCCACTTGCCGAACTGGCCCTGCTTGATGTGGTCCGGCACCCAGGTGATCTGCTCGTTCAGCTCGACCATGCGGTCCTTGAACTTCGACACCTCGACGAACCACGAGGACACGCCCATGTAGATCAGCGGCTGGCGGCAGCGCCAGCAGTGCGGGTAGGAGTGCGCGTACTGCTCGCGGCGCAGCAGCACGGTGCCCGACGTCGTCCGCCCCGCCTCGTCGTCGGCCGCACCCCGCGTGCGGGCCTTGAGGTGGTCGATGATCGCCGCGTTCGCGTCGAAGACCTGCAGCCCGGTGTACTCCTCGACGGGGAAGGTGAAGCGCCCGTCGGCCCCGACGGGGATGACCGGCTCCACGCCCTCGCGGTCGCTGACCTGCTTGTCCTCCTCACCGAACGCGCCGGCGTTGTGGACGAGGCCCGTACCGTCGGTGGTCGTGACGAAGTCGGCCTCGACCACGCGGTGCGCGCCCGTGTGGCCCTCGTAGTAGTTGAACGGCGGCGCGTAGGCGGCGCCCAGGAGGTCGCTGCCCTTGAGGCGTCCGACGACGTTCGGCGCCACTCGCTCACCATCAGGACCCTCGGCGCCAAGTTCCCGTGCGTAGGAGTCCACGCGGGCCTCCGCGAGGACGTACCGCTGGGGCGTGCCGGTGAAGGACGACTCGACGATCGCGTAGTCGACGTCCGGGCCGACCATGACGAGCAGGTTGGACGGCAGCGTCCACGGCGTGGTGGTCCAGATCAGCAGGTGGTCGCCGACGCGGAGCGCGTCGTCGCCTGTGGCCGAGCTCGCCGGGGCCTCCGTCACCGCGAACCCGACGGTCACCGCGGGGTCCTGCCGCTGCTGGTAGACGTCGTCGTCCATGCGCAGCTCGTGGTTGCTCAGCGGGGTCTGGTCGTTCCAGCAGTAGGGCAGCACGCGGAAGCCCTCGTAGATGAGGCCCTTGTCGAACAGCGACTTGAAGGCCCAGAGCACCGACTCCATGAACGTCGGGTTCAGCGTCTTGTAGTCGTTGTCGAAGTCCACCCAGCGGGCCTGGCGCGTCACGTACGTGCGCCACTCGTCGGTGTACTTGAGCACGCTGGAGCGGCACGCCTCGTTGAACTTGTCGATGCCCAGCGCGACGATCTCGTCCTTGGTCTTGATCCCGAGCTGGCTCATCGCCTCCAGCTCGGCGGGCAGGCCGTGCGTGTCCCAGCCGAAGCGGCGCTCGACCCGCTGCCCCTTCATGGTCCGGTAGCGCGGAACGACGTCCTTGGCGTACCCGGTCAGCAGGTGGCCGTAGTGCGGCAGGCCGTTCGCGAACGGCGGGCCGTCGTAGAAGACGAACTCGTTGCTGCCGTTCTCGCCGGCCGGTCGGGCCTCGACGGACGCGCGGAAGGTGTCGTCCTTCTCCCAGTACTCGAGGACGTCGCGCTCGAGGTCGGGCAGGCTGGGCGATGCGGGCACGGGGGTGGCGTCGCTCGGACGGTGCAGCGGATAGGCCATGGTTCTTCTGGCTCCTGGCGGTTCAGCGGTTCGGCAGCAGGTGGACTTCTTGGTGCTTCTGCTGCGAGGACGCCGCACCTGGGTGCGCCGCGGTACCACCCCGCTTGCCGCTCGCTCCCGCGCGCGGCCGCTCGTTGACGGCTGTGACGGGCCTACCCGTCCGGTTCTACTGGGGTTCCCGCTGCCTGGCGGCGGTGGGGTGACCTGTTCTTCCGGAGGCTCGCCGGTGATAGCCGGGTCGATGCCTGTAGGGCAATCGTACCGGGCGGCGGCAACCGGAAAAGTCCGGCGTGCAACCTGATCGTGCCCCGCGTGCGTCCAGGGGGCATGAACGCAATCAGCCAAGCGATCGGCCCGCCGGTCGGCGCCACCTTGCGGGCGGTGCCGGAGCCCGGAGCCGCCACGGACGCCGCGGCCGGTGCACCGGAGTTCTCGGTGGTCCGCACCGGGGTGTCGGCGGAGGAGCAGTTCCGGCTCTTCGCCGTCGAGAGCACGGCCGCGCTGCACCGCATCGCGTACCTCCTGTGCGGCGACGACCACCGCGCCCACGACCTCACCCAGATCGCGCTCGAGCGGACCTACCGGCACTGGTCCCGGCTCAAGGACGGCAACCCGTTCGCCTACGCCCGGCGGGTGCTGGCCACCGCACGGATCGACGGCTGGCGGCGCACCCGCCGCGAGGTCCTGCAGTCGCCCGAGGACGTCGTCGTCGCGCAGGAGGCGAGCCGCTCCCCCGCGCTCGACAGCGGGAACCAGATCGCCGAGCGGGAGCGTCTGGTGCGTGCGCTGCGCAGGCTCGGCCCCGGCCAGCGCCGGGTGGTCGTGCTGCGGCATCTGCTCGACCGGTCCGAGGCCGACGTCGCCGAGGAGCTCGGCGTCAGCATCGGAAACGTGAAGTCCCAAGGCGCACGCGGCCTCGCCCGCCTGCGTGAGCTGCTCTCGGAAGGACAGGACGCATGAACGACCACTCCACCACGAAGCCCGTCGACGAGAGCTGGGTGGCGCACCTGCGCGACCTCAGCACCGGCGTCGCGCCGCCGACGTCGGCCAATCCCCATGTCATGTCGCGCGTGGCGATCCGCCGCACCCGGACCCGCCGTGCGGTCTTCGCGACCGGTGGCGGCATGCTGACGGTCGCGGCGGTCGCGGGGGCGGCGTTCGCCCTCGGCGGCCCGACGGCGGCGGGCGTGCTCCTGCCGGGTGGGTCGGCGTCGGCGGAGACGTCGATGTCGGCGGAGGAGCAGCGGGCGAGGGAGGTGGAGCTGGCAGCCCGGGAAGCACTGGAGCAGGCGACGAACGTGCCCGACGGATGGCACGCACACGAGCTGGAGGGCCTCACCTACGCGCTGCCTCCCGAGATCGTCACCAGCGGTCCGGTCCAGGACGAGCCCGGCGAGACGTCCGACATGTGGCACGGCAGCGAGGACCCCGACGCCCCGCCGTTCCTCCGGATCGCCCATGTCACTCCCGACTACGAGTTCTACGACACGAAGGCTGCCGGCCTGACCCAGACGCCCGGACCCGATGCCACGTCGTTCGATCTGCCCGGCGCGAGTGTCGCGACCGTCGATGTCAGCGCGGAGCTGAGCGAGAGCGCAGGATTCCCGGAGGCAGACCCCGACCGCGGCCTGGTCAGGATCCTCGTCCACCGCGAGGACGGGCCCGACCGGTACACCATCACGATGAACCTGCCGAAGGCGGACCCTGTGTTCGTCGAGGAATTCCTGGCCACGCTCACCCTGAGCTGATGAAGATGACCATGCACTTGCTGCCAAGACCGGTCCCGTCCTGGCAGCAACTGCATGGTCATCTCTGCGCCTGTGGACAACAAGGGTTAGCAACCATGGCCATCAGGTGTAATCGATGACGTGCCGAAGAAGATTCCCGTCCCACCGAGGTTGCTGAGGCTGGCGCGCGAGCAGGCCGGCCTCGTGTCGTCCCTGCAGTGCGACGCCTTCGGTGTCGGACCGTCGAGGCGCCGCAACCTCGTCGCTGGCGGATCGTGGCGGCGAGTGACGCGCGGAGTCTTTGACACGGGAGACGCCCCGACCGGCCTGCACGCCTACGACGTTGATCGGCTCCGGTCGGCATGGACGGCCTTGCTGACCAACCGCCGGGCCATCGCGGTGGGCGCGTGCGCCCTGGTGTTGCACGGCGTCAAGGGCCTACCCCGCCGGATCGCCCCCGAGGCGGCCTTCCCGGGCGGTGGTGCGCGCAGGTCCCGGGACGGGATCGCCTTCCGGCAGTACGGAACCGGGCTGGAGACCGTCGAGGTCTCCGGCCGCGAGGTGGTCTCGGTGGTGCTCGCGCTGGTCCAGGCGCTACCGACACTGACCCGCGACCAGGCGGTGGCCTGCCTGGACAGTGCGCTGAACCAGGGCTTGATCCGGACGGAGGACCTCGCGAGGATCCGCGGTCAGCTCGTGAACCGCAAGGGATCCCTCGCAGTGATCGCTGTGCTGCCCCTGACCGACGGCCGCGCGGAATCACCGCCCGAGAGCCACGCCCGGCTGCGGTGCCACGACGCCGGCATCGCGCCCGACGACCTGCAGCGTGATTTCTTCGACGCCCGGGGGCGTTTTCTTGGCCGAGCTGACCTCGTCTGGTACCTCGGCGACGGACGTTGGCTGATCGTCGAGATCGACTCGCACGAGTTCCACGGGGCGGATCGCCAGGTACGGCGGGACGCGACGCGGCAGAACGGGCTGGTCGGCGAGGGGCAGAACATCGTCCTTCGGTTCTTCCCGGGTCACGTGACCGGCGGCCACTTCGCCGGCGAGGTCGCCCAGATCCTGCGCCAGGAGGGCTGGCGGCCCGGCCGGGAGCTGCCGCCGCGGCCGTCCCGCCGTCGGGCAGCCGGAACAAGATGACCATGCACTTGCTGCCAGGCCGAGCCCGGATCTGGCAGCAAGTGCATGGTCATCTTGTGGTCAGGCGACGGGTCGGACGGCGGCCGGACCGTCGGCCGGCTCAGCGGCCGGGTCGGCGTCCGGGCCGTCGGACGGCGTCGGGTCGCCCGGGGCCTCCTGGTAGCGGCGGCTCAGCAGGCGGTAGTACTTGCTCGACAGGGCGTAGCCCGTCAGCACCAGGCCGAGCACCGCGATCAGGATGAACACCAGCGCGATCCCGCGGGCGTCGCCCGTGCCGAACCAGTCGCCGATCCAGCGGGCGCCCGTGCCTCCCTCGCGCATGAAGGGGATGAAGAAGAACTGGGTGAGCGGGCTGATCAGGAACGCCGTCAGCGGCGAGGCGGCCTGCTCCAGCGACTGGGCGAAACCGAAGACCCGGCCCTGGCGCTCGTACGGGACCACCTTCTGCAGCACCGTCTGCTCGGAGGCCTCGACGTACGGCATCGCGATCATGTACGCCGCGAGCCCCGCGACGAGCCAGACCACCGACGCCTGCATCGGGAAGACCACAGTGACGGCCCACAACCCCAGGTTGACGAGCAGGATGGTGCGCACCGGGTTGGACCCGAGGCCGGTGCGGGCGATGAGCAGGCCCGCCACGATCATCAGGGCGCTGAGCCCGCCCCACACGAAGCCCCACGCCTGCACCGACATCATCGACAGCCCGTACGCGTCCATGAGCGCCATGAACCCGCCGCCCAGCACGTTGTTCAGCGCGGTGAAGGCGATGAGCGCCCACATGCCGGGGATGCGTCCGACGACCTTCATGGTGCCCCTGAGGTCGACCTTCCGCGGCTCCCCCTCCGCCGCCGCGTGCGACAGCACCTCCGGGACCTTGACGAAGTGCAGGTGCACCAGCGCCACGGCCAGGACCCCGATCGCCAGGATCAGACAGGTCCGCATACCGTCGAACGCGACGAGGAGCCCGCTGATCACCGACGTCACCAGGAACGAGACGCCGGTGACGGTCCCCACCAGGCCGTTGGCACGGTCCCGGAGGGTCTCGTCGAAGAGGGCGGTGACGACCGTCGGGAGCGCGATCGAGCGGAGGTTGCCGGCGATGACGCCGCACATGAGCAGCACGATGAGCACCCACAGCCGCACGCTGCCCGGGTTTGTCCACTCCTCGGCCGGGGTGACGAGGTAGATGACCAGGCACGTCACGTAGAAGGTGATGGAGACCAGAGCGGACGCCTGCATCACGGTCTTCTTGCGGTGGTGGTCCACGAGGCTGCCGAACCACACCCCCGTGCTGACCATCGCCACGAGGAACAGGCCGGCGATCACGCCGGTGGCGAAGACCGAGCGGGTCTGCAGGAACACGAAGAAGGTGATGGCGAACCACACCGTGAAGTTGATGACCCCCGCGAGCAGCACGTTCACCAGCAGCTGGGCGAACGTCCGGACGGTCGGGTCGGACAGGTGGAGACGCGGGGCGTCGTCGGTGACGGGTGGATCGGTGCTCATGGGAGTACTCCAGTACCTGAACAATGGTTGAGGTCAAGCCGTGGCCCGCACCTCGGCGTCATCATGTCGACGACGCACGCGACCAAAACTCATCGGCGGCGGCACCGCACCACGGCCGCGCCAAGGCCGGTCGCTACGGCCGCGGTACCGCCGCGAGCGCCGACTGCCCCAGCCACACCGGCAGCTCCCGGCGCGCCTCGGCGGTCCCGTCCAGGCTCACCACCTCACCGCGCAGCGCCCCCTGCCACGACAGGTCGCCCCGCCACACCCGGACCAGCGTGCGCAGTGCGGCGGACACGGTCACCGTGGCCTCGAACCCGGGGTCGTAGTCGCAGACGTCGACCTCGCCGTCGCGGACCACGAGCCACCAGCGGGCTACGGGCGCGGGGACGCCGTCGAGCCGGAACGCGACCACGGTGCGCTCGCGCGGCCAGGCGTCGACGGGCACCGTGCGCCGCATGTCCCACATGAGGAGGTGCGGGTCCAGGTCGGCCTCACCGAGCCCGCCGACCCAGCGCGCTCCCCAGATGCCCAGACCCTCCACGAGTGGCCGGAGCTCCTCGCCCGCGGGCGTGAGCCGGTAGCCGGGATGGCCCTCGGCCTCGTAGCGCCGCACCACGCCGGCCCGCTCCAGCGAGCGCAGCCGTTTCGCGAGCAGCGCGGGGGACATCTTCGGGACGCCGCGCCGCAGCTCGTTGAACCGGGTGCTGCCCGCGAGCAGCTCGCGGACCACCAGGAGCGTCCACCGCTCGTCGAGCACCTCCATGGCCTTTGCCACCGGGCAGAACTGGCCGTACGTCGTCATGAAGCCTCCTCGCCGAGTCCTCGCTCGTCCAGTCAACGCCCGGCCGGGACGGCGCACCAGTACAGAACGAGAACCTCACCCGGTACAGACGCAGCACTGGATGGCCCGCGTCTCCCGGGCGGACAGTGGGACTCCCAGACCCTCCGGGCCCAGAACCTCCGGACCCAGAACCTCCCGGCCCAGAACCTCCCGACAAGGAGCAGTCCCATGACCGACACCGTCGTCGTCCCGCCAGATGTCCTCACCGCCGTCCGCACCAAGCATCGCGCCCTGTGGGCGGCCGGCAACTACCCCGTGCTCGCCGCGGAGGTGATTCCCGCCCTCGGGCCCGTCCTGGTCGAGGCCACCGGCGTGCGGCCGGGCGACCACGTGCTCGACGTCGCCGCGGGCTCCGGCAACGCCGCCATCCCCGCCGCGCTCGCGGGCGCGCACGTGATCGCCTCGGACCTCACGCCCGAGCTGTTCGACGCCGGCCGGGCCGCCGCCGCTGCCAGCGGCGCCGAGCTCACGTGGGCGGAGGCCGACGCCCACTCCCTGCCGTTCGACGACGCGGCGTTCGACCGCGTGCTGTCCTGCGTCGGGGTCATGTTCGCCCCGTTCCACGGGACGGCGGCCGACGAGCTGCTGCGGGTCACCCGCCCCGGCGGGACGATCGGTCTCATCGCGTGGACGCCCGCCGGGTTCATCGGCCAGATGTTCGCGACGATGAAGCCGTACGCGCCGCCCCCGCCGCCCGGCGCCGAGCCGCCGCCGCTGTGGGGCGACGAGGCGCACGTCCGCGCCCTGTTCGGCGACAGTGTCACGGACCTGCACGCCGAGGTGCGCACACTGCCCGTCGCCCGGTTCTCCTCCGGCACGGAGTTCCGCGACTTCTTCAAGGCCGTGTACGGCCCGACCATCGCGGTCTACCGCAACGTGGCCGACTCCGCTGAGCGCACCGCCGCCCTCGACCAGGCCCTCCTGGACCTGGCCGCCCGGTTCCAGGACGCCGACGGCGCCATGGGCTGGGACTACCTGCTCCTGACGGCGACGCGAGCCTGAGGGTCAGCCCACCGACACGCCTACCGTGTGCCAGCCGGTGGCTCCGTCCGGGGCGGGCGGAGCCTCGGCGTCGGTCTGGACCAGTCCGTCGCTGTCCGTGGCCCGCACCGCGAGCGTGTGGTCCCCGGCGTCCAGGTCGAGGGACACCCGCCACTGCCGCCACGTGTCCGTGCCGACGGTCTCGGCGAGCTCGGCGGTGACCCAGTCGCCGTCGTCGGCCCGGACCTCGACCTTGCCGATGCCCGTGTGCTGGGCCCAGGCGATGCCGGCGACCGTCACCGCACCGGCCGCCACCGACCCGCGGGGCACGTCGATGCGCGACTGCACCTTGATGGGCCCCAGCGCGGACCAGCCGCGCGGGGTCCAGTAGCCCTGGTCGGCGGCGAACGTGGTGACCTTGAGCGACGTCACCCACTTGGTGGCGGACACGTAGCCGTACAGCCCTGGGACCACGAGCCGCGCGGGGAAACCGTGGTCGACGGGGAGCGGCTCGCCGTTCATGCCGACGGCGAGCAGGCTGGCGCGGTCCGGGTCCTGGAGCACCTCCAGCGGCGTCCCGGCGGTGAACCCGTCGTCGCTGCGCGAGAGCACCATGTCGGCACCGGCCTGCGGCTTCGCGCGCTCCAGCAGGGCACGGATCGGGTAGCCGAGCCACAGGGCGTTGCCGATGAGGTCGCCGCCCACGGGGTTGCTCACGCAGGCGAGCGTCGCGTGGTGCTCCTCGAGCGGCAGGGCGAGGAGCTCGTCCCAGGTGATGGTGAACGGTTCCTCGACCATGCCCTCCACCCTGAGCGACCACTCGGCCGGGTCGAGCTGCGGCACCCGCAGCGCGGTGTCGATGCGGTAGAAGTCGGTGTTCGGCGTGACGTACGGGGCCAGGCCGTCGAGCTCCAGGTCTGCGCCCGCGGGGACCGGGGGCGCCGTCTCGGCAGGGGACGGCAGGCGGATCTTGTCGCGCACGGCGCTCACCACCGCCGAGCCCGCCGACACGGCGCGGGCGCCCGCCAGCGCCAGCACCGCCACACCCGCGGTGATCCCCGTGACGACCAGGAAGCCACGCCGGTCCAGGGCGGTGCCGGCCTCGGCCCGCAGGTCGGCCGCGGGCCGCAGGCGAGCGATCGCCGACCGGAGCAGCAGTACCGCGGCGCCGATCCCGACGATGCTGGGCAGCGCCCACAGCGGCGTCGCGTCCGGGCGCAGCATGGCGACAACCGCTCCGACCACTCCGACCACTCCGATCAGCAGCGCGCCCGACGGCGGACGACGCAGCTCCAGCCGGCCCGCGAGCGCGGCACCGAGGGCGAGCACCACGCCCATCGTCCCGAGCAGGACCGCCTTGTCGTTGGTGCCGAACGCCTGCACGGCGAAGTCCTTGAGCCAGCCGGGAACGGCGTCGATCACCGCGGCGCCGCCCGCGAACAGGGTGCTCGCGCCGGGGGCGACGAGGGCGGCGACGAACTCGGCGACGGCCAGGCCCGCGGCACCGGCGAGGATGCCGGCGAGGGCCGCCCATAGCGCGTCGTGCGGGGAGCGGTCGGCCCGCGGGGTCGCCGGGGTCTCGGTTGCCTGGGTCATACGCTCAGCGTGGCACGGGTTCCGACGCGACAGGGGCTCTGGCTCCGGACCGTCACAACTTCTTAAGGTGCGTCACGGCCCCGTGGTCAGGACGACCAGTCCGACGCCACGCTCCTCGGGCGCGAGGACCGCGTCGGAGCCGAGCAGCACGCCGTACTCCCCGTCGAAGACGTCGGCGGTGGCTCCGATCAGGCTGACGACCTCGCCGTCCTTGCGGAGCACGATCAGGCTGGGCGACGAGACATAGCGTTTTCCCTTCAGCCCTGTCTCGCCGACGACCTCCTCGATCGCCTCCACCGTCTGTCCCTCGGCGAAGAGCGCGGCCTCGTCCCATGCGACGTCGACCACCTCGCTCACCGGTACCGTCGCACCGTCCCGGGCGACCTGCAGGACCGCATCGTTCACGGTGTCGTCGAACGTCAGATCGGGCATGTCTCCTCCGAGGATCGAACAGCTGGTCAGTGCGCCGGCCAGCACGGCTGCGAGCGCGGCGGCGGTGGTCCTGCGGAGGGTCATGACTCGGCGTCCGCATCGTTGAAGTCGGGATCCTGGCCTTCGGCGGGCTCGTCGTTGCCCGCGTCGCCGGTCTCTCCCGGCGCGATCTGGTCGGAGTACACGAGCGACTGCCCGTCCGGTCCCACGACTACCATCTCCCCGTTCCGCACCGCCTGCTCCACGAGACCGGCGAGCTCCTCGGGGCTCGCGTCGGGGTTCTCGGAGGCGATACGCCGGCCCACCTCGTTGTTGTACAGGTCCATGGCTTCGCGCGACGCCGGGTTCCCCGGCCTCTGCTCGTGCGCGGTGCCGTAGTCCTCCGCCCACTCCCCGCCGTAGCGGGAGGCCATCAAGGCGTTCCAGTAGGCGTGCCGGAACGCGTCGTTCTGGTCGTCGTTCTGGTCGTCCGACGGGAACCGGTCATCGGCCGCCGCGAACGCGTCGTCCTTGATGTCGCTGAAGTCGCTCTTCTCACCCAGCGACAGGTCGTCCAGCATCTGCCCTTCACGTTCGGTGACGCTGACCGGATCGGTGAACATGCTCGCCGGCCACCCCGGCTCCCACTCGATCAGCTCGGCGTCCGAGACCTGGTACTGGTCCAGGATCTCGCCCGTCGGCTTCCGGTCCTCGAGCGGCACCGGTCCCGGCTCCGGGGTCTCGTTGTCGGCGTCGCCGTCCGACCCGTAGCCCGAGCCCGAACCCGAGCCGGAGCCGTCACCGGTGGTGGCGAACGCGAGAGGACCCCCTCCGGCCGAACCCGAGCCCGTGCTGCCCGAACCGCTCGATCCCGCGCTGCCGAGGTCCGAGCTGGTCGTCTCCTGCGCGTCCGCGTTGCGGACGGCGGCCTCGCCGGCGGAGCGCAGACCTAGTGCGGCGGCCCGCATCCCGGGGAGGTGCAGGGATGCCCACTCGTCCTCGAACATCTCGCCCGACGGGCCGAACCAGGGGACGCCCTTCACCTGTGCGCCGATCACGGTGAGCTGGCTCTCGAGCGCCTCGGCGTTCTGCTGGAGCGCCACGCCGAGGCGGCGGAGCGCCTCGATGTCTGACCCGTACATCATGTCTGCGCCCCTTCGCCGGAATGCCCGCTGGCAACATACGGCGCACAGCAGCACCGTGACCATGGGTAGCACTCCCCGTCGGCCCACGCCACGAAACTGCCCGGTCGCGATGTGCCCGGCAGGCCGGTGGGTCAGATCCCGGTGCCGCGCACGATCTTCGAGTTGTGGGCCTGCGCGCGCGGCCGGATCGTCACCAGGTCGATGTTGACGTGGTCCGGGCGGGACACGGCCCAGGCGATGGTGTCCGCGATGTCGTCGGCCACCAGGGGCGTGTAGCCGTCGTAGACGGCGGCGGCCTTCTCGGCGTCGCCGCCGAACCTCACCAGCGAGAACTCCTCGGTCGCCACGGCGCCCGGGGCGATCTCGATGACACGCACGGGCTCGCCGGCGATCTCCCAGCGCAACGTCTGGGACAGCATGTGCTCGGCGTGCTTGGCACCCGTGTAGCCCGCGCCGCCCTCGTAGGCGCCCTGGGCGGCGGTCGAGGTCACGTTGACCACATCGGCGACACCCTTGGTCGCGCCCGCCTTGCGCAGCAGGGGCAGCACGGCCTTGGTGACGCGCAGCGTGCCGAGCACATTGATCTCGTACATGCGGCGCCAGTCGTCGACGTCGGCGTTCTCCACCCGGTCCAGGCCGAACGCGCCGCCCGCGTTGTTCACGACGGCGTCGAGCCCGCCGGTCGCGGTGAGATGGTCCGCGAGGGCGGCCACGGCGTCGTCGTCGGTCAGGTCGACGGCGTAGACCTCGCAGCCGGTCTCGGCGGCGAGCGCCTCCAGCCGGTCGGCGCGGCGCGCGGCGGCCACGACGTCCCAGCCGTCGGCACGCAGGCGGCGCACGGTGGCGGCGCCGATGCCCGACGACGCCCCGGTCACCAGGGCGCGGCGGTTCTGCATGGTCTCGGGACGGGTCTCGGGACGGGTCACGGGGGCGGTGCTGTCGCTCATGGCCGCACTGTAATGCTTCTACCTCGACGCATACCTCAGCGCAGCAGCCCCGCCGCGTAGCCGCCGAACAGCGCGGCGACCAGTCCCGCCACGACCAGGATCGCGACGATCCAGGCCCACGGCACCCAGCGCGGCGGACCGTGCTCCTCATGGCCCTGCGGCGCGCTCACCTGGCTCGACTCGGGCGGTGTCTCGCCCGGCTGGAGGTTGCCGCTCAGCGGCATGGTGCGGCCGTCCGGCTCGGGGTCCGGGTTGTGCGCCGCCGGGTTCTCCGAATCCTTCGTCATGGTGGGTCTCCCTACCGTCGGGGTCCCTTCACCGTAGGCACCCGCGCTCCCGGTCGCGCGCGGGACCCACGGCTCCGCCGTCAGACTTCCATCCCCCGCGAAGTAGAGCGCCTGTCCGGACAGTCGCTCTACTTCGCCGACTGGGGAACGCCGAGGTAGAGCGTGTGTCCGGACAAGCGCTCTACTTCGCGTCCGCGAGCACGCCGGCGAGCACGGCGAGGCCCTCGCGTGCCTCGTCCGGGGTGATGACGCAGGGTGGGACCACGTGCACCCGGTTGTCGGCGACGAAGGGCAGGACACCGCCGTCGATCAGGTTCTTCTTGATCGCCGCCATGGCGGGCGCACCGAGCGGTTCCTTGGTCAGGGGGTCCGCGACCAGCTCGACCGCCCAGAAGACGCCGAGGCCGCGCACCTCCCCGACCAGCGGGTTGGCCTCGGCGATCGCGGCGAGGCCCGGGCCCAGCACGTCGGCCCCGATACGGGCGGCGTTCTCGACGATGCCCTCGTCCGCCATGGTGTCGAGCGTGGCGACGATCGCCGCCATGGCGAGCGGGTGGCCCGAGTAGGTGAGCCCGCCGGGGAACGCCCGATCCTGGAAGGTCGCCGCGACCTCTGGCGACACCATCACCCCGCCCGCCGGCACGTATCCGGAGTTCACGCCCTTCGCGAAGACGATTAGGTCGGGGCGCACGTCGTGCTGGTCGAGCGCGAGCCACGAGCCGGTGCGGCCGAAACCAGCCATGACCTCGTCCAGGATCAGCACGATCCCGTACCGGTCGGCTATCCGCCGCACGCCCGCCAGGTAGCCGGGCGGCGGCACGAGGATCCCGGCGGTCCCGGGCACGGTCTCCAGCAGGAGCGCCGCGACGGTGTCCGGGATCTCGGCCTGGATCACCCGCTCCAGGTGGTGCAGCGCCCGCTCGCCCTCCTCCTCGGTGGACGACGCCCAGAACTCCGACCGGTACAGGTACGGCCCGAAGGCGTGCACGTGCCCGGTCGCGTACTCGTTCGGCACCCGCCGCCGGTCCCCCGTCGCGACGATCGCCGCGCCCGTGTTGCCGTGGTACGAGCGGTAGAGCGACACCACCTTGTCCCGGCCCGTGTGCACGCGGGCCATGCGGATCGCGTTCTCGATGGCGTCCGCCCCGCCGTTGGTGAAGAACACCTTGCCGCCCGGCCCGAACGGCGCGCGGGCCAGCACCCGCTCGGCCGCCTCGCCCCGCACCCGCACCGCGAGCGCCGGCGACGCCGTCACCAGGTCGCCCGCCTGGCGCGCTATCGCCTCGACCACGCGCGGGTGCTGGTGCCCGATGTTGGTGTTCACCAGCATCGACGACATGTCGAGCCACTCGTCGCCCGCGTGGTTCCACACGCGGGACCCGGAGCCGCCGGCGATCACCACCGACGGCGTCGCGGAGGTGGGCGACCAGGACTGCATCAGGAGGTCGCGGGCCCCGGCGATCGCGCGGACGTCGTCGTCGGCCATCAGCTGCCTCCCTCGGTGAGCTGCACGTCGAGTGCCTGGAACTCCTCACCCTGGGTGTCCACGCCCTCCTCCGCAAGCTCGGCGAGGGCCTGCTCCACGTACTCGTTGGTGTAGGCGGTCTCGGGCGGCTCGGCGGAGATCACCGTCGCGCCGGTCTCGTTCTTGGTGCCCATGGCGATCTCGACGGTCTGGTCCCACTGGTCGGCGTTGATCGTGCCGATGCCGCTGGTGGAGGGCCAGATCAGCTTGTTGACCTCGTTGGTCTGCCAGAGCTGGTGCGAGGCGCCGAGGGTGGAGCCCGCCGCGGTGACGATCCCGGCGGCCTCCTCGGGGTTGTCGCGCGCGTACGCCCAGCCCTTCAGCGACGCCTTCACGAAGGCGACGGTGGTGTCCGCGTACGCCTCGTCGTCGGCGAGCCGGGCAGCGTCGGCCCAGATCGCGTCCTGGAGCATCGCCGTGCCGTGGTCGTTCCAGTCGATGACCTCGAGGTCCTCGGGCTGGTACAGCTCGCCCGTGTCGGGGTTCACGGTCTCCAGGATCTGGGCGTACTCGTTGTACGTCATGGCCTGGGCCGCGTCGATGTCGCCGGCGAGGAAGCCGTTCATGTCGAACGCCTGCTGGACGAGCTCGATGTCGTCGGGGGTCTGGATCCCGGCGGCCTGCATGCCCGCGAACAGCTCCCACTCGTTGCCGTACCCCCAGGAGCCGACCTTCTTGCCCGCGAGGTCGGCGGGCTCGGTGATCCCGGCGTCCTTGAAGGCGACCTGCAGGGTGCCCGAGCGCTCGAACACCTGCGCCACGTTGGTGACCTTCGTGCCCTGCTCGATCGACCCGAGCACCTTCGGCACCCAGGAGATCGCGTAGTCGGCGTCGCCCGCGGCGAGCACGTCGATCGGCACGGTGTCGGTGCCGGCCTCCTGGATGGTGACGTCCAGGCCCTCGTCCGCGTAGTAGCCCTGGTCGACGGCGGCGTAGTACCCGGCGAACTGCGCCTGCGCCACCCACTGGAGCTGCAGGACGACGGGCGTGGCGGCGCCGGGCTCGGGCTCGCCGGCCGCTGGTGCGCAGCCGGCCAGCGCGACGGCCGCGGCCAGGCCCAGTGACGTGCGCAGCACATTCTTACCGTGCATGGTTGTTCCTCTCGATCACAGCGGTGACGGCATAGAAGACGAGCCCCGTGGCGACGGCGCCCAGCACGTACGCCCAGGCCAGGGCATAGCGGCTGGAGGAGACGGCCGAGGTGATGGCCTTGCCGAGGCCGTCGACGGGCCCGCCGAAGTACTCGGCGACCAGGGCGGAGATGACGGCGAGCGACGACGCGACCCGCAGCCCCGTGTAGAAGAAGGGCAGCGCGCCGGGCAGGGTGACGTGCCGCGTGGCCTCCCAGGGCGTCGCGGCGTACGCGCGCAGCAGGTCCCGGTGCACGGGCTCGACGGTGCGCAGCCCGCGCAGGGTGTTGAGGTACACGGGGACGAACACGGCGATCGCCGCGACGACGACGCGCGTGGTCTGCGCGTCGGTGCCGAACATCGTGTAGAACACGGGCGCCAGGCACACGATCGGTACGACGGCGGTGGCCGTGACCAGCGGGTTCGCCGCGTCGGCGACGGGCCGCCACGCGGCCGCGATCCCCGCGCCGGCCAGGGCGAGCAGCGTCCCGAGCACGAGGCCGAGCAGGGCGTTGGTCGCCGTGGCGAGGGCCGCCTCGGTGACGACGCCCAGGTTGGCGCCGAGCTCCGCGGCGATGTCCGACGGCGCGGGGACCACGAACGGCTCGACGCCCAGCCCGGTCACCACCGCCTGCCAGAGCGCGACCGCCACGAGGCCGACGACGGCGGGCGCGCCGAACGCGAACCACCGGGTCCGGGTCACGACGGCACCCGGTCGGTGGCGGTCGGCGCCTCGGGCGCGCTGGCCGCGGCCTCGCCGGAGTGCAGCGCCTCGCGCACCGCCGAGACCCGCTCGAAGTACGCCGGGTCCTCGCGCAGCTCGATGCCGCGCGCCGCCCGGTCGGCCGGGTCGCCGAGCGGGACGTCGATGGTCGCCACCACACGGCCGGGCCGGGGCGACATCACCACCACGCGGTCCGACAGGTACACGGCCTCCGCTATCGAGTGCGTCACGAAGACGACGGCCGCGCCGGTCGTGGCCCGGACCCGCAGCAGCTCGTCCTGCAGCCGCTCGCGCGTCATCTCGTCGAGCGCGCCGAACGGCTCGTCCATCAGCAGCAGCCGCGGACTGCGGGCCAGCGCCCGCGCGATGGCTACCCGCTGCTGCATGCCGCCCGAGAGCTGGTGCGGCCGGTGGTCGGCGAAGTCCGCGAGCCCGACGAGCGCGAGCAGCTCCGTCGCCCGGGCCGCACGCTGAGCCCGGTCCGCCCGGTTCCCGCCTGCCCCGCGGAGCTGCATCGGCAGCTCCACGTTGGCCCGCACCGAGCGCCACGGCAGCAGCCCCGCCTGCTGGAACGCGATCCCGTAGTCCTGGTCCTTGCGCGCCCGCTCCGCCGTCTTGCCGAACACCGTCACGCTGCCCGACGTCGGGGTGTCCAGGTCGGCGATCAGCCGCAGCAGCGTCGACTTGCCGCAGCCGGACGGACCGATCAGCGACACCAGCTCGCCCTCCCCGACCGTGAGGTCGACGTCGGCCAGGGCCACCGTGCCCGCGCCTGAACCAGCGCCGGAACCGCCGTCGAACACCCGGCGCGCGCCGGACACCACCACTGCCGTCATGCCGTCTCCTCCACGCGGTACCGGCGCAGGCCCAGGGCGACCAGCGCCACCAGGCCCGTCGCCGCGAGTCCTACGAGCACGGCGCCCGCGATGGGCGACCACTGCTTGGCCGGGTCCGCGCTCGCGGAGGCGCCGAACTCGACGATCATCCGGCCGAGCCCGCCGCGCAGGCCCGTGGACACCTCCGCCACGACGGTCCCGACCACGGCGTTCGCGGCGGCCAGGCGCAGCGCGGGCAGCAGGTACGGGACGGACGACGGCGCCCGTAGCCGCCAGAACGTCGTCCACCAGCCGACGCCGTAGGCGCGGAACAGGTCGAGGCGGACGCCGTCGGCGGACGCGTCCGGGGACGTGAACCCGCGCAGCGCCCCGACCGACACCGGGAAGAACGCCAGGTACGACGCGATCACGGCCACCGACATCCAGTCCTGCCAGTCGAAGGTGCCCACCTCCAGCTGGGCGCCCCACCGCTTGACCAGCGGCGCGATGGCGATCAGGGGCACGGTCTGGCTCAGCACCACCCAGGGCAGCAGCCCCGCGCGGGCCGGCACGAACCGCGCCATGAGCACCGCCACGAGCAGGCCGAACACGACCCCGGCCACCCAGCCCACGGCCGAGACGCCCAGCGTGAACCCCGCGCCCTGCAGCGTCGCGAACCACAGCGGCGGCGAGTCGGGGGCCGAGGTCAGCGGCTCGGCGGCGCGGGCGAACATGTCCCACAGGTGGGGCATCGCGACGTCGGTGGTGCGGGGCAGCACGCGGACCTCGCCGAGCATCCAGCCGTCGTCGGGCATCAAGGCCTTGTACGACTCCCAGGCGACGGCCAGGGCGAGGACGCCGGCCGCGCCGGCGAGGAGTCCGGAGGTACGGGGTCTCGACAGGCGGGGTCTCGACAGGCTCGACCAGCGGGAGGGGCGACTCATCCGGCTCCCCCGGCGCGGCCCTGCAGGGCCGGGATGATCGTCTCGCCGTAGGCCCGCAGGGTCTCCTCCTGGGAGTCGTGCTGCAGGTAGACGGCGAACTGGTCGCAGCCGAGGGCCTCGAGCTCCTTGAGCCGGGCGATGTGCTCGTCCGGGGTGCCGACCAGGCAGAACCGGTCCACGACGTCGTCCGGCACGAACTCGGTGTGGCTGTTGCCCGCCCGGCCGTGCTCGGCGTAGTCGTAGCCCTTGCGGCCCTCGATGTAGTCCGTGAGGGCGGCCGGGATCCGGGCGCCCCCGCCCGAGCTCCCGTACCGCGCCACGATCTCCGCGACATGGTTGCCGACCATGCCGCCGAACCAGCGCACCTGGTCGCGCATGTGCGGCCGGTCCTCGCCCACGTAGGCGGGCGCGGCCACGCAGAACTTGATCGCGTCCGGGTCCCGGCCCGCGGCCTCCGCCGCCTCGCGGACTGCGCCGATCATCCACGCCGCGATGTCCGGGTCGGCGAGCTGCAGGATGTACCCGTCGCCCACCTCGCCCGTCAGCGCCAGCGCCCGGGGCCCGTACGCCGCGACCCACACGTCCAGCTCGGAGCCGTGCGACCAGGCGAAGCGCACGGGGCTTCCGCCCACGTCGGCCTCGCGCGAGTTCCCGAGGTCCTTGATCACGGTGACCGACTCCCGCAGGGTCGCCAGGCTGGCCGGCCGCCCGTGCAGCGTGCGCACGGCGGAGTCGCCGCGGCCGATGCCGCAGATCGTCCGGTTGCCGTACGTGTCGTTGAGCGTGGCGAACATGGAGGCCAGCACGGTCGAGTCGCGCGTCGCCGGGTTGGTCACCATCGGGCCGACGATCACCCGCTCGGTGGCCGCCAGGATCGCCGGGTAGATCACGAACGGCTCCTGCCACAGCAGGTGCGAGTCGAACGTCCACACGTAGTCGAAGCCCTGTTCCTCGGCCTGGCGGGCGAGGTCCACCACGCGCGTGGCGGGCGGGTCGTTCTGCAGCACTATCCCGAAGTCCATGTTGCTCCCCTTACCGATGGCCAAGCCCTAAACGAGGTACTGGCTCAGGCCGCGCTTCACGAACCGGCCGTGACCGGCCCGGCCGTGGAACCCGCCGTCGTCCACGACCACCTCGCCGCGCGAGAGGACGACGTCGACGTGCCCGTCGATCTCGACGCCCTCCCAGGCGGAGTGGTCCATGTTCATGTGGTGCGTGCGGACGCCGAGGGTGGTGAGCCCCGCCGGGTCGTACACGACGATGTCGGCGTCGGCTCCCGGCTGGATGACGCCCTTGGTGCCGTACATGCCGAACATCCGCGCCGGGGTCACCGAGCAGAGCTCGACCCAGCGCTCCAGGCTCAGCCGACCGGTGACCACGCCCTGGTAGAGCAGGTCCATGCGGTGCTCCACACTGCCGATCCCGTTCGGGATCGCCCGGAAGTCGCCCCGCCCCAGCTCCTTCTGGTCCGTCATGCAGAACGGGCAGTGGTCCGTGGAGACCACCTGCAGGTCGTTGGTCCGCAGGGCCTGCCACATCGCGTCCTGGTGTCCCTCCGCCCGCGCACGCAGCGGCGTCGAGCACACCCACTTGGCGCCCTCGAAGGAGCCCCACTCCTCGCTGGAGGCCCCGAGCTGCTCCTCCAGCGACAGGTACAGGTACTGGGGGCAGGTCTCGCCGAACACGTTCTTGCCCGCGTCCCGGGCGGCCGCGAGCTGGGCGACCGCCTGCTTCGCGCTGACGTGCACCACGTACAGGGGCGCGCCGGTGAGGTCGCTGAGCATGATCGCCCGGTGCGTCGCCTCCTCCTCGAGCTGCCAGGGGCGCGCGAGCCCGTGGTAGTAGGGGTCCGTCTTGCCGGCCGCGACGAGCTGGGCGGCCAGGACGTCGATCGCCGGGCCGTTCTCGGCGTGCATCATCGTGAGCAGGCCCTCGTCCCGGGCCACCTGCATGGCGCGCAGGATCTGGGCGTCGTCGGCGTAGAAGACGCCGGGGTAGGCCATGAACATCTTGTAGCTGGTGATGCCCTCGTCGACGAGGGTGCGCATCGCGGCGAGCGAGTCGTCGTCCACCCCGCCGATGATCTGGTGGAACGCGTAGTCGATGGCGCAGTTGCCGGCCGCGCGCTTGTGCCACGCCTCCAGGCCGTCCTGGACGCGCTCGCCCTGCTTCTGCACGGCGAAGTCGACGATGGTGGTGGTGCCGCCCCACGCCGCCGCCGTCGTGCCGGTCTCGAACGTGTCGCTCGCGGCGGTGCCGCCGAACGGGAGCTCCATGTGCGTGTGGGCGTCGACACCGCCGGGCACCACGTACTTGCCGGTCGCGTCGATCACGCGGTCCGCGGTGGCGGCCAGGTCCGCCCCCAGGGCGGTACTTCCGGGCAGGACGACGGCGACCACCTTCTCGCCGTCGATCAGCACGTCGGCCACTACCGTGCCCGTCGCGTTCACGACCGTCCCGCCGGTGATGAGTGTCGTCATCGTGCCCTCCATGTCGGTCTGGGATCTCGGTCCGGGATGCCGGTCCCGCATCTGCCGCGAAGTAGAGCGTGTGTCCGGACGCACGCTCTACTTCGCCGTCCGCATTGCCGCGGGGTAGAGCGCATGTCCGGACGCACGCTCTACTTCGCCTGCGTGTCCGCTACGGGGCGGTGATGGCCGTGTAGGCGTCCGGGCGGCGGTCGCGGAAGAACTGCCAGCGCTCGCGGACCTCGCGCACCTGGTCCAGGTCGAGGTCGCGCACCACGAGCTCGTCGCTCGTGGACGAGGCGACCTCCCCCACGTAGTTCCCGTCCGGCCCGACGGCGTACGAGGACCCGTAGAAGTTCACGGCATCGGAGCCGTACTCGTTGTCCTCCAGGCCCACCCGGTTGTTCGCCACGACGAAGTAGCCGTTGGCGACCGCGGCGGCCGGCTGCTCGATCTCCCAGAGCCGGTTGGACAGCCCCGGCTTGGTCGCGTTGGGGTTGAAGACGATCTGCGCGCCGTTCAGCGCCAGCTCACGCCAGCCCTCGGGGAAGTGCCGGTCGTAGCAGATGTAGACGCCGATCTTCCCGACGGCCGTGTCGAAGACCGGGAAGCCCAGGTTGCCGGGCCGGAAGTAGAACTTCTCCCAGAACTTGTCGAGGTTCGGGATGTGGTGCTTGCGGTAGCTGCCGAGCACGGTGCCGTCGGCGTCGACCACGACCGCCGTGTTGTACAGGACGCCCGGCTGCGCCTCCTCGTAGATCGGCAGGACCATGACGATGCCGAGCTCGGCCGCGAGCGCCGCGAACCGTTCGACGGTGGGCCCGTCCGCCGGCTCGGCGTAGCGGTAGTAGGCCGGGTCCTGCGTGATGCCGAAGTACGGGCCGTAGAAGAGCTCCTGGAACGCGATCACCTGCGCGCCCTGGCTCGCGGCCTCCCGGGCCCACGCCTCGTGCAGGGCGATCATCGATTCCTTGTCGCCGGTCCAGCGTGCCTGTGTGAACGCAACTCGCACGGTGCTCATGCAAACTCCCTCGCCTCAGCAGGTGACCTAGCAAAGCCGGGGCCTGTTTCCGCTGCGAGCCCCTACCCGTTTCCGGGACGTGACGTTTGTTCCGGCGGTGCCTGCCGCTGGCACAGGCGTTTGGTCCACTCCGGACCGGAGACGACGCCGACAGCGAAACGGCCGTGAGGGCCGAATCGGGCCGGTGTATCGTGACGGCGGGTCGCGAGCCTTCTTTGGCTCGTTGACGTGGCTCTCAGTGTGAGCCGCTTCCCGCCTGGACGCGAGATGGCGCGTCGCTGCTCACCCCATGGCTCTCCCGCTGTGGGATGTTCGTCGACCCCTGGAGCCCTCGCGTGCACCCCCTTCGCGTCCGTCCGTCCCGTGCTGTCGTCCTGCCCGCGATCGCCGCCGTCGCGGCGCTCGCCCTCGCTGCCTGCTCGGCCCCTGCCTCCGGTGAGCCGGACGCCGGGGGCGCGTCGCCGGCGTCGGGCGGCTTTCCCGTCACCCTCGACAACTGCGGCTTCGAGGCGGTGGTCGAGGCGCCGCCGGAGCGCGTGGTGACCATCAAGTCGTCCACCACGGAGACGCTGCTGGCGCTCGGCCTGGGCGACCGGATCGTCGGCTCGGCGTTCCTCGACGGTCCCGTGCCGGACTCTCTGGAGTCGGTGCCCGCCGTCGAGGAGCCGTTCGCGGCCGAGGCGCCCGGCTCCGAGGCCACGCTGGCGCTGGAGCCGGACCTCGTCTACGCGGGCTGGGAGTCCAACCTGACCGCGGAGACCGCCGGCGACCGCGAGACCCTCGCCCAGCTCGGCGTCGCCACGTACGTCTCCCCCGCGGCCTGCAAGGAGGAGGGGTACATGCCGGACCCGCTCACCTTCGACACGGTGTTCGACGAGATCGCGGAGGTGGGCTCCCTGTTCGACGCCGAGGACGCCGCGACCGAGCTGGTCGAGGAGCAGCAGGCGGCGCTCGACGCCATCGAGCCGGACGACCGCGGGCTGACGGCGCTGTGGTGGTCCTCGGGCGACGACACCCCGTACGTGGGCGCCGGCATCGGCGCGCCGCAGATGATCATGGAGGCGGCCGGGCTGACCAACGTCTCGGCCGACGTCCACGACACCTGGACCTCGCTCGGCTGGGAGAACGTCGTCGAGGCCGACCCCGACGTCCTGGTGCTGGTCGACGCCGCGTGGAACCCCGCGGACGCCAAGATCGAGACGCTGGAGTCCAACCCGGCGACCCGCGAGATGACGGCGGTCAAGGAGGGGCGCTACGTCGTGGTGCCGTTCCCGGCGACCGAGGCCGGCGTCCGGAACGTCGACGCCGTCGCCTCGGTGGTGGACCAGCTGGCGGACCTCGACCTGTGAGCCTCCGGTGGTCGCCCTTCGACAGGCTCAGGACCCGCTTGTCGAGACCCGGCCTGGCCCTACCGGTCGCGACCCTCGCGCTCGTCCTGAGCATCGGCGTCGCGGTGACGATCGGTCCGGCCGACCTCGCCCTGTCGGAGGTCGGCCGCTCGGTCGCGACCCACCTCGGTCTGGGCGGCGCGCTCGGCCTCGAGCCGCTCTCTGCCCTGCGCGACGGCATGGTGTGGCAGCTGCGGATGCCCCGCATCCTCACCGCCGCCGCCGTGGGCGCGGGGCTCGCACTGTGCGGCGCGGTGATGCAGTCGCTGACCCGCAACCCGCTCGCGGACCCGTACCTGCTGGGGCTGTCGTCGGGCGCGTCGCTGGGCGCGGTGCTCGTGCTGCTCGCAGGCGTCCCGCTGCTGCTGCCGGTCGCGGCATTCGTGGGCGCCGTCGGGGCGCTGGCCCTGGCCCTCGGGCTGGCGGGCGCGCTCGGCACGATCACGCCGACGCGCACCGTGCTGGCGGGGCTCGCGATCAGCCAGCTCTGCGCGGCGGCCGTGTCGTTCGTGATCTTCTGGTCCGCCAAGGGCGACGCGTTCCGCGAGGTCCTGTCCTGGCTCATGGGCTCGGTCGCGTCGGCGACGTGGACGTCGGTGGCGATCGCGGGCGGTGCGGTTCTCGTGCTCGGCACGCTGCTGGCGCTGACCGGCTCAGTGCTGGACGCGTTCACGTTCGGGGACACGGCCGCAGCCGCGCTCGGCGTGCCCGTGAACCGCGCGCGCTGGATCCTGCTGATCGGCGTCGCGCTGCTGACCGGGGCGCTCGTGTCGCAGAGCGGGTCCATCGGGTTCGTCGGGCTGATCCTGCCGCATGCGGTGCGGCTGTTCACCGGGGCCCGACACCGCCTGCTGCTGCCGCTGTCCGCGCTGGCCGGTGCATCGTTCCTGGTCTGGGCCGACACCCTCGCCCGCACCGTCTTCGAGCCCCGCGAGCTCCCGGTAGGCATCGTCACGGCCGCCATAGGCGCCCCGATCTTCGCCCTGTTGCTCTGGAAGGGAAACCGTTGAGTGCTGGATATTTGTCCACCCAGACGCCTCCGACAGGGCAGATATCCAGCACTCAACGAGGGTTGAGGGCTGGACAGGTGTCTTGGGACATCAGCGGGCGGGTCGTGCTGGACGACGTCGGGGTGGTCGCCCCCGGCGGCGCCGTCACCGGGCTGCTGGGGCCGAACGGCTCGGGCAAGTCCACGCTGCTGCGTGTTCTCGCCGGGGTGCAGCAGGCGGGGCGCGCCACGTCGCCGTCCGACGGCGGGGTGCGCGCGCCGTCGTCGGCCCCGGAACCCGCGACGGACCCGGCGACGGCGTTCGACGGCGCCGACCTGCGCGCGATGCCGCGCCGCGAGCGCGCCCGGCTGCTCGCCCTGGTGGAGCAGGACGCCGGCACCGACCTGCCGCTGTCCGTGCTGGACGCGGTGCTCCTGGGCCGCATCCCGCACCGCTCCCTGCTCGCGGGCGACTCGGACGCCGACCGCGCCGCCGCGCACACGGCCCTCGCCGCGGCGGGCGCCGCCGAGCTCGGCGACCGCGAGGTCGGCACCCTGTCGGGCGGCGAGCGCCAGCGGGTCCACATGGCCCGCGCCCTGGCGCAGCAGCCGCGGCTGATCCTGCTCGACGAGCCGACCAACCACCTCGACATCGCCGCCCAGCTGCACGCCATGCGGGTGCTGCGCGACCTCGCGGCGGACGGCGTCACCGTGGTCACCGCCCTGCACGACCTGAACCTCGCGGCCTCGACCTGCGACCACCTGGTCCTGCTGGACCAGGGCCGGGTCGTCGCGGCGGGCCCGGTCTCCGATGTGCTCGTCCCGGCAGTGCTGGAGCCGGTGTACGGGGTGCGGGTCGACGTGCTGACGCATCCGCGGACGGGACGGCCGGTGCTCTCCTTCGACCGCGACTGAGGGTCCGGCGGCGCGCGGGTAGCGCCCCCATGCTGACGGATCCGCGTACCTGAACGATGATGGGAGCCATGGCCGCACCGGATCTCGTCGTCAAGGCAGGCAAGCTCGTCAACCCGTGGATGCTCCGCATCGCCGGGCAGGTCTCGCCGTGGGTGGTGCTGCACCACGTCGGACGCAAGTCCGGGAAGGAATACAGCACCCCGTTGGTCGCGTTCGCGGCCCGGCCCGAGCAGGAGATCGTCGCGGTGCTGCCGCTCCCGTGGGGCTCCGGGACCGATTGGGCCCGCAACACGATGAGCGCCGGAACCGTGCGGCTGACGCGCGCCGGCACCGACTTCCTGGTCAAGGACGTCCGGCTCGTGCCGGCGTACGAGGCGGTCGGGTGGCTCGGCTCGGTGCCGTCGAAGCTCCTGTCCGCGGTCGGTATCGAGGACTGCCTGGTCGGGACGCTGCACCCCGCCTGACGTCCCTGCGGCGGTCGCGTGTCATCGACCGCCCCGGCGCGGGAGTATGTTTCGCGTCGTGAACTTGCGCACAGCCAAGCTGTCCGACGCCGCTGCCGTCGCCCGGGTGCACCACACGACCTGGGTCACCACCTACGGTCAGATCCTTCCGCCCGAGTTCTGGGCCACTGCCACGCTCGAGCGGCGCACGAAGACCTGGGAGCGGTGGCTGGCGAACGGCGCGGCGCCCGTCCTCGCCGAGGTGGGTGGCGAGGTGGTCGGCATCGCGATGTCCGGCGACGCCGTCGAGCAGGAGGACGTGCTGCCCATGCGTAACCGGCAGCTGTACCTGCTGTACGTCCTGGAGGCCCACCAGGGGACCGGCGTCGGCCAGGCCCTGCTGGACGCCGTCGTGCCTCCCGGGACGGGCGCGCAGCTGTGGGTCGCGGAGGACAACCCGCGCGCCCAGCGCTTCTACGAGCGCAACGGGTTCGTCATGGAGGGCACGCGGGTCGTCGACACGACCACCGCCGACCTCGCCGAGGTACGGATGGTCAGATAGTCGGGTTACGGTTCGACTCATGTCTGACTTCCACATCCGCGCCTCGATCCCGGACGACGCCGTCGGTATCGCCGCGGTGCACTGGACCACCCGGCGCGCGGTCTTCGGCGAGCTCCTGTCGGCCGAGCACTGGAAAACCGAGACGCTCGGGACCCGCACGGAGGGCTGGATGCGCATCCTCGCCGCGGGCAACAAGGCGCTCGTCGCCGAGGTCGGCGACAAGATCGTCGGCTTCGCGATGAAGAACCCGTCCGGCCCGCACCTCGGCCACCCGCCGGCCCGCGCCATCGAGCTGCACGAGCTGTACGTCGACCCGAACTTCCACGGGACCAACGTCGGTCACGCCCTGCTGGAGAACATCCTCCCGCCCGGCACGTCGGCCCAGCTCTGGACGTACGCGACCAACCCGCGGGCGCGCAAGTTCTTCCAGCGCGCGGGCTTCCTGCCCGACGGCGTCACCGTCACCGACCCGGACACGGACGTGCTCGAGGTGCGGCTGGTCCGGTAGCTGCTGCGCGGGGGCGCGCCGGGAACGGTCGCCCGCGAAACAGCTCGATCGGGCGGGCCGCGCGTGCCAGGATCTCGGCATGACCACCGCACACAGCGTCGAGCTCCTCGATGATCCGGCGGCAGTCCTGGCCGCGGCGGGTGACCTCCTGGCCGCCGAGCCTGTGCTCTGGAGCGTCGTCGCGTCGGTCACGCACCACGCCGCGCGGACCTTCGCGCCCGGCGGGCCGCGTCCGGAGCACCCGATGTGGTGGGCGGTCGTGCGGGACGCGGACGACGCGGTGGTCGCCGTGTCGATGCGCACCATGCCGCACGCGCCGCACACCGTATGGGTCCCGGCGCTGCCCGACGACGCGGCACGGCTGCTGGCCCGCACGGCGCTCGACCACACGGCGCGGTCCGGCGAGCCACCCCTGATCTCGGCCAACGGCCCGATGCCCGCCGTTCGCATCTTCACCGACGAGGTGCTGCGGTCCACCGGCGGGACGGTGTTCGAGGACCGCCCCGACCGGCTCTGGGAGGCGAAGCGCGTCACCGGGCCGGACCCTGCGCCGTCCGGCAGAGCGCGCCCGGCCACGCTGGCCGACCTGGACCTGGTCACCGCATGGTTCGCCGAGTTCCACCCGGAGGCCGACGCCCAGGCCGGGCGCCCGCCGGAGGCCGTACCGCTGCGGATCGAGGGCGCGCAGCGCTGGATCGAGGACGGCACCCTCTGGCTGTGGGACGTCGACGGCGAGGTGGTGCACCTGACGGGCATGCGGCCGCCGGCGTTCGGCGTGGTCCGGATCGGCCCCGTCTACACGCCGGCCGAGCACCGTGGGCGCGGGTACGCGCGGGCGATGGTCGCCGAGGTGGCTCAGCGCGTGCTCGACGCCGGCGACCGGGTCTGCCTCTACACCGACCGGAACAACCCGGTGTCGAACAAGGTGTACGCGGCGATCGGGTTCGAGCCGGTGCTGGACCAGGTCAACCTCGGTGTGGTGCCCGAGACGTCAGCCGTGTCGAGGGAGGGCTGATGGGACGCAGGGCGATCATCTTTCACGGGACCGGCGCTCGGCCGGAGTGGATCTGGTACCCGTGGCTCGCGGGCCGGCTGCGTGCCCGCGGGTACGACGTCGAGACGCCGCACCACCCCGGGATCAACGTGGAGCCGGTTGCCGAGCTCCTGCCGAGGGTGCTCGCCGCGCACACCTTCTCCGAGGACACCGTTCTGGTGGGGCACTCGGGCGGGGCCGCCCTGCTGCTGGCGGTCCTCGAACATCTGGACGTCACGGTGGCGCAGGCGGTGCTCGTGGCCGGGTACTCGACGGTGCCGAACGACAATGCCGAGCCGGTGCTGCAGGACTCGTACGACTGGGAGGCGATCCGGTCGCACGTCCGTGACCTGGTGTTCCTCAACTCGGTCGAGGACGAGTTCGGCTGCGACGCCGACCAGGGGCGGGCCATGTTCGACAGGCTCGGCGGGACGCTGGTGGTGCGCGACGACGGGCACTTCACGTCGGACACGTTGGAGATCGTGGACCGGTTGATCCTCTGATTCAGGTGGGACGCGTGGGCGTGCCACTTCCCAGTCAGCCTGCCGGGGCTCCAATGACGGACAGGACGGCCCACCGGTACAGCGGCTCCTCGTTGTGTCTGCCTTCGCGGAGGATCCGGGAGAGCACAGCCGGCGCGTCGCTGTTGTGCGCGAGCTCCGTGTAGAGGCGCCTGAGGCAGTCCGTCGCCGGGCCTTCGTACGCATCCATCTCGAACGACGACGACACCACCTGCTGGACTCCCGCCGTCAGTGCCGCGAGAGCGAGGCCGAGGGGTTCATGCGGATCGTCTCCACCTGGGTAGCCGCTGTGGCACGAGGCGAGCGACAGGAAGCGTGGCGGCATTCGCTCGCCGTCCAGGTAGTCGGAAGCTGACAGCACCGGTCGATCGCCGTCCAGTACGGCCTGCGCCATGCCGGGCTTGCGATTCCCGTGTGCCGCCAGAACCGCGGTCCGGTAGCGGTGACCTCCGCGGACGAACGCCTCGCGAACCTCAGCTGCACTGCTCAGTTCGACAGTCTCCCCGCCATGGTGTCGGAGCGCATCAACCTCCGGCGCAACGATCCCCGAGCCGGGCGCTTGCCAGGAGACGGCACCGGTGCCGTGCTCGGCGCCCGCCGCGCGGCGCCTCGCGAGCTCGATGAAGAAGCGGATCGACGGCGCAAGGACGATGTCAGCCCTGTCGATGAGGAGACCGGCGCCTTCCCCACCGATCGGCACTCCAGCAAACGGAACAGCCCACATCCAGGACGTCGGGACGATGACCAACCTGACGGGTGACGATGCGTTCCCCAACGCCGCGGCGAACTCCGGCGGCAGAAGGCGACCCACGGCGTGCAGATCGGAGGCGGTGAGACCGACTCGATCTACTAGGCCCTGGCTTCCCGGGCGCACGAGCGTGTCACGCAGAAGCAGCAGGTCCTCGTCGACCTCGGTGACGGCGACGGCAGTCTTCCCCTCGGACGAGCGCCAGACAGCAATGACCACATCTCCCGTGTCGTCAGGAACGGTCACCAGTGCCAGGACGTCCTGCGTTACCGCTGCGATTGCTTCCCAGTCGACCGGGACCGCCCCCACTGCAGAGGCGAAGAGATCAGACGTACGCCGTCCCAGCTCAGCGTAGAGAGACTCCAGCCGTTCAGTCAGCGCGTCCGCCGAGAGACCAGTCCATGCTCCTTCGACCTCCGCGGACCGCACGGAGCGAACGACGGTCGCGCCAGGCATGGCGCCCAGCAGCGCCGAACTCGCACGGTCGATCTCGGCGAGCAGTTCTCGCACGTCGTCGGGCAGCGCCTGGCTATCGCTGCGTAGCAGCCCCGCCAGCCGTTCGGTGCGAAGACGCTCGACGAGCTCGAGGGCAAGGTCCGCATCACCCAGCCGGGCCGCGAGCACCGCCGCCCGTTCGTAGTTGGAACGGGCAACGAGTCCCACGTTCCCTCGGGCGGAACCTTGCGAGACAGCTCCCCTGATCGCTTCCGAGTGACGCAACATCGATCGGATCGCATCCAGCGCCTCGTCCGCGGCACCCGCGGCATAAGCGGCCTCCGCGCGGCACGCCGTCGCGGCCACCGCCATCGCGGTCGCCTCGCAGGCGATCGCCCTGGACTCGGCCTCGACATAGGCGGCCCGGGCGGCTTTCCACCGCCCTGTCGTCCGGAACCTCTCTCCCTGGACGAGCTTCTCCAGGGCCATGTCGAACTGGTTCGCGACGTCGGCCGACGCCCGACGCTTCAAGGGCCGTCCCGCAGCCATCAGGTCGAGCACGCCGATGTGCCACTCGATGCTGCGCCGGCCGGGTTCGAGTCCCGCGTCGCGATAGGAACGTGCCGCGCGACGCAGGTCTCGACGTGCAGCGCTGACCGCAGCGATCAGGCGAGGGGTGTGCCGAACCGAGCGGATGACCCCGCCACCACCTCCACGAGCCAGCGCGAGCCGCGCCCGCGCCTTGTAGTAGTTGCCCGTGCTGACCCTGTTCCCACCTGCCGCCGTGTACAGCTCCATGTACTCGTCAAGCTCATCGGCCGCCTGGTCGAACGCTCCTGCCGCCAGGTGGAGATGAGCGAGCGGAAGCAGTATCTCGGCGCGCGTGATCGGGTCGTGCGCGCCATCGACCTCCTCGGCCAGCATCGCCTCGGCAGCCTGCCAACGGTCCGAGTCGGGCGCGGCACCACGCTGGAGGATCTGCCCGAGAAAGACGACGGACAGCAGCCGCAGGTCGACCGAACCGATCTCGACGGACCGTTCGCGGACCTCTTGCAGCAAGGCGATCGCCCGGTTCTCGTCGCCGCCCGCGTTCCACGCCCGCGCCACGAGAACATCGGCCTGTCCCGCAAGATACAGATCACCGGTCCGTCGATGAGTCTCCGACGCCCCACCCGCGAGTCGTCGAGCGGCATCGTGCTCGCCGTCGATCAGCGCCCACGCCGCGCGCTCTCGCTGCAGGTCGGCAAGCAGGTCCTCGTCGTGGACCTCGGCTGCCGTCCGCTGCGCGGCGTCGAGCGTCGACCGCTCGGTCCGTCCCACCGTGATCCGCTCGCAGCGCGCGTAGCCGAGCTGCGCGGCAAGGCGTCCGTCCTGGTTCCCGGCCTGGTCCCACGCGTGAAAGGCAGCGCTGTAGCAGGCCTTCGCCCGCTGCAGGTCGCTCTCGTTCCATCGAAGGTTCGCCTCGGCAAAGGTCAGCAGCACGTGCTCCGGGCCAGCACGGCGGGCAGCCTGAAGAACCTGTGCGGCCTGAGGTAGGCACCCACGCCTTCGCAGGACTTCGATCAGCTTGATCGTCTCGGTTCCCTGACGACGCAGGACCCGTTCCGCTTCGGCGAGGTCGGTCCCGGCCAGTGCCCAGCCCGATGCAGCCGGGCCGGAGCCGACCGGCTCCAGGCCCGGATACCTCATGCGCCCTTGTCCTCGATCTCCACCGAGGCCTGGCCGCCAACCTGGTTCCTGGCGATCTGGGCGATCTCCTGCACGCCCTTGCCCGCCATCCCACCGATGGCATCGACGACGGCCTTGACGATCTCGAACGTCTGGTTGGGCAGCTCTTGCACGTGAACCGTCACGGAGCCGTCGACCGCGTGGACGATCACGTACCCGTACGCGAGCCCGCGATCGCGACGGGCCAGCTGCTCCGCACCAGGCCGCAGGTCGATGATCTGCCCGCCGAGGTACCGGTCGTGCCAGCGCTCCATCACGAACGAGACCACGGGCAGGAGCCCGACGAGCGCCAGGAGCAGAACTGGGTCCGGAGTCCGGACACCTATCCGCTCGACCGTCACGCCGTGCTCGTCGCAGAGCGCCCGCAGGTACCGCTCGCCCTCCTCGTCGACAGCGTCGACCGTCTTCCGAACCGTCTCCGAACCCATCAGTCGAGTACCTCTCTCTGATGCGGCGACAGCCGCTTCCACCGTGAGAACTGCCCGGGTCTCGCTGCCTAATTGTCGTTCTTGTCTGATCGTAGGCGCCGACCGGGTGTCGCGACGTCGGGCGCGCTGGTCACGAAAGCGATCAGTGGACTGAGCGTTTGTGCCGCTCGGCGAGTTGCCGACGTCCGCGGGGCGTTTTCTCGCAGTTGGCCTGAGTGACTGATCGCCGTCAAGATGGAGCTATGGCCACCCAGCTCTGGATCACCGGCGACCCCGACACGGACCGGCTGCTGAGCGAGGACCCGTTCGCTCTCCTCACTGGCATGTTGTTGGACCAACAATTCCCCATGGAACATGCGTTCGCCGGCCCCGCCAAGATCCGCGACCGCATGGGCTCCTTCGACGTGCACGCCATCGCGGAGGCCGACCCTGACGAGTTCACCACCATGGCGACCACACCCCCGGCGATCCACCGCTACGGCCGGTCCATGGCAGGTCGTGTGCAGGAGCTCGCCCGCACGATCGTCGAGGAGTACGACGGCGACGCCGCGAAGATCTGGACCGCGCGCGGCGCCGACGGCGGAGCCCCGACCGGTCGCGAGGTGCTCAAGCGGCTCAACGCCCTGCCCGGCTACGGGGAGCGCAAGGCCAAGATCTTCCTCGCCCTGCTCGGTAAGCAGCGCGAGGTCCAGCCTGAGGGCTGGCGCGAGGCAGCAGGCGAGTTCGGCGAAGAGGGCTCCCACCGCTCGATCGCCGACGTGACCAGCGCCGAGGCGCTGCTGGAGGTCCGCGCTTTCAAGAAGGCCCAGAAGGCCGCAGCCAAGGCAGCAGGCTGAGAGACACCCGTCGCTGAACCGCCCGCAACGCCGAGTTCAGTGCGCTTCGCGAATCATCGCTGTCGCCTGTTGCATGCCATAGCGTGAGTCCAGAAGGTCGAGCAGATCGCCGATAGTGCGTTGCGGACTGGAGTACCTGGCGCTGATCTTGCCCAGTGCCCGCACAGCGGTTTCCGGTGACACCGAGACCGAGTCCGCCGCAAACCGAGCTGCGCGGACCACCGTCAGCCCGTCCGGCAGGAGCTTTGCCGGCAAGTCCTTGACGTTGTCGCTGACTATCACGCCGGCACCGCCTACGACCGCTGCCGCGACAAGATGCTCGTCGTCCGGGTCAGGTAGACCGTAGGAGCCCTCCAACGGCTCCCAACCCTCGACGCACGAGTCATCGAAGGCCCAACCCATCTGGTCGATCAGGCGACGGGCTGCCCCGCCTGCCTGCTCCGGCTCGGCACCGCGGCGGACCCGCTTGTCCGCCTCGACCCGCACCAGCTCGTCAAGGATCGCTTGGGACCAGATCGGCCGATACAGACCCTCAGCGGCCATACTGAGCAGGAAGTCCCGCTGCAGGCTCGGCCACAGGACCGATGTGTCCAGCAACGCCGTGAACATTCGATCACCCTCGCCGGTACGCTGCAGCCGCGCTTCGCGCCTCACGCAATCGTTCGATCATCTCGGCAGGGTCGTCCTCGTCGTCCAGGTCCACCGCCGTCGCCTCGAGCATCGCGTACTGGCGCGCCCGACGTCGCTCACGGTAAGCGAGCACATCGCCCAGCAGCAGTCGACGCCGGTTCCCGTTGCGCTCCGCAGCCAGTTCACCCGACTCGACCATCCGCACCACCGTCGGACGCGATACGCCCAGCAGGTCTGCCGCCTGCTGGGTCGTCAACTGCGGCTCGGTCGGAGAGACCGTGACGGCCTTACCCGCAGCGAGCGCCTCGACCACCTGCAGCAGGGCGCGGTACACGGTTCCAGGCAGCTCGATCTGCTCACCTTCACCACTGCCGACCAGCAGGAACCGGCGTACGGGCTCGGCCCCACGCTTCTCCGCATGAGCCGCCAGAAAGCTGAGCACCTCAGCCGCTTCCGGTTCCGATCCCTCTGGCACATAGGTGTGCGTCACCATGTCTGCGCTCATCACGACTCCTTCATCAGGTATCGAACATAGCGTACGTGCTTTCGTAACGTTCGAATAGCGGGGCGATGCGTGGCGCCGCGGTGAGTGTGAGCAGGGACGCACGCCATCACCGCGCAGTGATGTGACGTGGACGACACCGACCGGGTGTCATGGCGAGCCCGCTCCCGGACACCGACCGTTTCGCAGGCCCGCAGCAGCCCGCACCCGTCCCACTGCCGCACCCCCGGGAGACGTCCTGTCCACCCATACCGAGCCACGCGACGTCTCTTCCGGTCCGCTCACGCCGGACCAGACCGAGTCGCTGTTCGCCGACCACGCACGCGCGGTGCACAGGTACGCGCGAACCCGGCTCGCCGCGGCCGAGGCGGAGGACGTCGTGGCAGAGGTCTTCGCGATCGCCTGGCGCAAGGGCGAGCTTCCCGACGACCCGCGGGCCTGGCTGTTCGCCATCGCCCGGCGGGTGCTGGCCAACCAGGTCCGGGCCGAGCGGCGTCGGACGGCCCTCGCCGAGCGGACGCTGCGCCACCCCAGGGCTCCCGGCCCGGACGACGCCCGCCTGGTGGACGAGCTCGACGTCCTCCACCGCGCGCTGGCGCTCCTGCGCCCGACCGACCGTGAGGTCGTCGAGCTGCTGGCCGCCGCTGAGCTGAGCACCGCCGAGATCGCCCAGGTGCTCGGCTGCACGACGGCGTCGGCCGCCACCCGCGTGTACCGGGCACGACGTCGGCTGCGCGCCGCCTACCGCACCGTGACCGAAGGTCAGGAGACCTGATGAGAAAGCCGGATGACACCCTGACCCGCGCGCGGCGTGCCTTGAGCCAGGTCGACCTTGAGCTGGACCTGACCCGCACGCGTTCCGACGCCCTGGTGCGCACCCGGTCCCGTACCGCCGCGCAGCCGGCGCCAGGGCCGGAGCCGGACGACGCCTCGTCGTCCGGGGTGGAGATCCTCCGGTACGGAGAGCGGCCGGCACTCCCCCGCCGTCGTTCCGCGGTGTGGGCGCTGGCGGCCGCGGTGGTTCTGCTCGGCAGTGCCGGGATCGGCACGGCTCTGCTGTGGCCAGAACCGGGCGGAGTCATGCCAGGCGCTCCGGCCTCGCTCGCGCCGACCCCCACCATGCCGACGAGCACGCCGAGCACCGGACCGACCCCCGGTCCGCGCGAGTGCGCGTCATCGGCGCGTGCGTCGCGACCGACGCCGGGGCCGGAGAGGCCCGGGCAGCCGTCCGACTCACAGCCACCGAACGGCTGCGACGCGGCGCCGTCACCGTTACCCTCCACCGCCGCGGACCAGACCGGACCGTGAGCCAGGGACGACGGAGCACACCACAGGGTCACCGCCTGCGATAGGCCGTGGCCAGCACCGACACCGTCACCTGCTCAGGCAGCTCGCCGTCGTCGGCCAGCTCCGCCTCCGTGACGTGGCGCGCGCTCGGCGTCATCAGCACCAGGTCAACAGCCTCCTGCCGGGTCAGCGGCGTCGTGTACTCGACCTCCACCGTGCGCGCGGGCTCGAAGTACGGGTCCAGGGCCTGGTGCAGGCGCCGCTCCTTGTCCGGGTCGACGGTCACCATCTGCGTGACCTGGCTGCGCAGCTCGGCCAGGTGCCCACCGAAGGGCCGCACCACGACCAGGACACCGCCCGGGCGCAGCACCCGGTCGAACTCGGCCGGGTTGCGCGGCGCGAACACGTCGAGCACCACGTCGACCTGCTCGGACGCGATCGGGAACGGCCGGAAGACGTCCCATGTCGCCGCCGCGGCCCGCTCGTGCGCCTTGGCCGCCACCCGCAGCGCGTGGGCCGAGGTGTCCAGGCCCAGGCCGACGGCGTCGGGCAGCGCGTCGAGCACTCCCGCGAGGTAGTAGCCGGTACCGCAGCCGACGTCGACCACCGTGGCCGGCCCCGCCTGGCGGCCTGGGCGACCGGAGAGATCCGCCTCGGCGGCGAGCTCAGCGACCGCGTCACGGACGGGCGCGTACCGCCCAGCGGCCAGGAAGTCGCGCCGGGCCCGCGCCATCGGCCCGTCGTCCCCGCTGGTCGCGCGAGCGCCGGTCAGCAGGCCGACGTACCCGTGCCGGGCGAGGTCGAAGCTGTGCCGCTGCGGGCAGCGCAGCGCCCCGTCGGCGGGCGACAGCTCGGCGCCGCACGACGGGCAGCGCAGCAGCGGCAGGATCGGTTCGAGAGCGGCGGGAAGGGAAACGGGCACGAGCACACTCCTGGCGGGCGATGGGGGGGCGGACGGACGGGGTCAGACCCGACCCTCGGGAACGGGGTTCGCCGCCCGGCCCTCCGTCGACAGGAGCAGCACCACGGCGTCGGACCGCAGGCCGATGGCCTCGCGCCAGCCGGACTGGCCCAGCACCAGGCGGGCGGCCGCGAGGGTCGCCGCGCCGCAGGGTCCGGAGTCGACGCCGAGGCGCGCCAGGTCGTCGACGGCGGCGGCCGCCTGGTCGTCGGAGACGGTGACCGCGCCGTCCAGCCCTTCCCGCAGCACGGGCCACGCGAGCGCCGAGACGGTGCCGCAGTTGAGGCCGGTCATGATCGTCTCGCCGGGCGGGGCCGTGACGGGTCTGCCCGCGCGCAGCGACGCGACCAGCCCGGCGGCCCGGTCGGGCTCGACGGCGAGCAGCGTGCCGCCGTCGGACCCCGCTCCGCGGTAGTGGCTCACCACTGCCTGCGCGAACGAGCCGACGCCGACCGGCACGACCACCAGGTCGGGCCCGGCGACGCCGAGCGCGGCGAGCTGGTCGTCGGTCTCGAGGCACAGCGTGGCGTAGCCGTCGACTATCCACTGCGGGACTTCCGTGTACCCGGGCCAGGCGGTGTCCTGCACCAGCACCGCGTCCGGGTCGGCAGCCGCATCGGCCGCCGCGCGAGCCACGACGTCGTCGTACGTCCCGTCCACCTCGACCGCCTGCGCGCCCTCCGCGCCTATCGCCTTCTTGGCGGCCTCCGTGATGCCCGGCGGGTAGTAGATGGTCGCGGCGGCACCGACCAGGGCCGCCACGTGCGCGACGGCGCGGCCGTGGTTGCCGTCCGTCGCCGCGTACAGCCGGACGGCGCTGCCTCGGACGGCGGAGCGCACCGCGTCCAGCGTGGCCGCGGGCAGCCCGAACCGCTCCGCGAGGGCACGCGCCGTCGCGTAGGAGGCGCCGAGCACCTTGAACGACGGCAGCCCGAGCCGGCTGGACTCCTCCTTCACCAGCACCCGTCCGACACCGAGCTCCGCCGCGAGCGCGGGCACGTCCCGCAACGGTGTCGGCTGGTATCCGGGCAGGGTGCGGTGAAAGTCGATGGCGGGCATGTGCTCGATTGTCCCCGACGCCCCCACCGGAGGCCGACCGGTCAGAGCAGACCGACCGCCGCGAGCACGGTCGCCACGACGCCCGCACCCGTGCGGACGTGGTTCCACGCGGTCCACGGCCGCCAGTAGGCGCGCCAGCCGGCGGCCTTGTCGTGATCGGCGAGGAGCCGGTTGTTGAGGGGCACGTTCAGGGCCATGGTGACGCCGAAGGTGCCCACCAGGTAGACGGCGGCACCAGCGAGGACCCAGCCGCCGCCGTCGTGCCCCTCGACGAGGCCCCAGATGCCGGTACCCACCGGGACGAGGAGCGCGCCGAAGAAGACGCTCATGAACGGGGGCAGGAGTGCCGTCTCGTTGATGCCGCTCATGCCGGCTCCGGCGGCCTCGTCCGAGGCACGGGCGAGGCCGCCCATGATGAACGACGAGAACCCGTAGAACACGCCCGCCGAGAGCCCCAGCAGCACCACCGACGCCACGGCGAAGATCGTCCAGACCATCAAGTGCCTCCCGGGCAGCGCACCAGTGCGGTGAAGCAGCAACTCTTCCACGCGGGGTCCGCATCTTCCAGGTGTTACGCACGCACGTCCGTGATCGACCCGCCGGGTCTGCCGCCCCGGGCTGCACTCTGGTAACAGATCGGGCACACCGGACACTTTCGAGCCCCGGAGTGTCGGTGTGCCGTGGAACACTTCGAGTCATGCTCGAACTTGCCACCGGAACCGGACTCGCCCTGTCGGCGGGCCTCAACGCCTGGATCCCCCTCATCTTCCTCGGCGTGCTCTCGCGCTTCACGGACCTCGTGACGCTGCCGAGCAGCTGGGCGTGGCTGGAGAACGGCTGGGTCCTGGCGATCCTGACCGTCCTCCTGGTGCTGGAGTTCGTCGCGGACAAGATCCCCGTGCTGGACTCCATCAACGACGTGGTGCAGACGGTCATCCGGCCCACCGCCGGTGGTATCGCCTTCGGTGCCGGCTCGATGTCGGAGACGGCGACGGTCACGGACCCGAGCACGTTCGTGCAGTCGGGCCAGTGGATCCCGATCGTCTCGGGCATCGTCCTGGCGCTCGGCACGCATGCCGCGAAGGCCGGCGGGCGGGTCGTGGCCAACACCGTCTCCGGTGGCACCGCGGCGCCGGTGGTCAGCGCCGCGGAGGACGTCACGAGCATCGGTCTCGGCTTCCTGTCCGTCCTCGCCCCGCTGGCGATCATCCCCGTGATGATCCTGTTCGTGATCGGGGCGATCATGCTGATCCGAAGCCTGGTGAAGCATCGCCGCGCCCGAGCGGCGGGCCACGGCGGCGACGATGCCTACTACGTCTGACATCCGCGAGATCCAGCGCGCCCGGCTCACCTCGGTGGGCCTGGGCACGCTGCGGCCGCCCGACGACGCGGGCGGCGTCCCAGCCGTCGTCGCCCGGCTGGGCGCCGTCCAGTCGCAGGAGCTGCACTCCTCCGCGTGGGGCGTGGCGCAGCGGCTGGCGACACCGGCGACGCTCGCCGGGGTACAGGCCGCGCTCGCCGACGGGTCGATACTCCGCACGCACATCCTGCGTCCCACCTGGCACTACGTCGTCCCCGGCGACCTCGCGCCCCTGATGACCGTCACGGCGCCCCGGGTGCGCCGGGCGATGCTGTCGGCGGAGCGGCCGCGCGACTTCGACCACTCGCTGCTCCCCCGCCGGCACGCGGTGGTCGCGGAGGCTCTCGCGGTCGGCCCGCTGACCCGCAAGGAGATCGGCGTGGCGCTCGCCGAGGCGGAGGGGGCGCCGGTGGACAGCTGGCACCTGGGCCAGGTCATGATGCACGCCGAGCTCGACCTGCTGGTCGCGAGCGGTCCCATGCAGGGCAAGCAGGCCACCTACCGGCTGCTTCCCGAGCAGAAGGCCTGGGACGAGGACGAGGCGCGGATCCATCTGGTGCGCGCGTACGTGCGGGGACACGGCCCGTGCCGCGCCGAGGACGCCGCATGGTGGGCCACTCTCACCAAGACGGCGGCCCGCGCGGCGGTGGCCGACGCCGGGCTGACCCGCCACGAGCTGGCCGGCATGACCCTCTGGACCGACGGCGACCTGCCGGAACCCGCTCCGGAGGGCACGGTCCGCCTGCTGTCGGTGTTCGACGAGCTCTTCTGCCACGACTTCAAGGGCTGGCCCCCGCTGACCCAGGAAGACATGCCGAGTCGCTGGCTGTACATGGGGCTCGTGACCGTCGACGGGATGATCGCCGGCGGCTGGTCGCGGGTCCTCAAGGCGCAGAGCGTGGAGATCACCGTCGAGCTCACCGAGGAGCCGTCTCCGCGGGTCTGGGCCGCGATCGAGGCCGAGGCGGCGCGGTACGGGGAGTTCTGCGGACTCGAGCCGACCCTGGTCCGCGGAACGGTGGGCAAGGGCACCATCGGCTGACGGGTGGCGCAGGGGGCGGCGTAGTCGGCAGACTCCGCGTATGACTCGCATCGCCGTCGAAGGTCAGGCCACCCGTACCCATCCCGCGGAGCGGGGCACCGTCAACCTGCACGTCGCGTTCTCGGGCACCCTCCGGAACGACGTGGTGGAGCAGGTAGCCAGGACGCACACCATCCTCGTGGAGCAGGTGAAGGCACACGTCTCGACGGGCGCCGCCGAGCGGTGGGACGCCGACTCGGTGCACTCGTACGTCTACGACGACCGGGTCAAGAACTCCCAGACGGGCGGCAAGCAGCGGATCCGCCGGTTCCGCGCCTCGGCGCGGCTGTCGGTCACGTTTCGCGACTTCGAGGTGCTGTCGACCTGGCTCGCAGACGTCATGGACGTCGACGGCGTGGAGATCGACCGGATCACCTGGAACCTGACCGACGAGACCCGCAAGGCGCTCCTGGCCGAGGCCCGGATCGAGGCGGCCGAGGAGACGGCGGTGCGCGCGCAGTCGTACGCGGACGCCCTGGGGCTCGGCCCGGTCGCGCCCGTCGCGATCTTCGAGGCGGGCCTGCGCGGCGGTGGCAACGGAGGCGGCGGGCACACCCCGATGTACGCCATGCGCGCAGGGATGATGTCCGACGGCGACGGCGGCGCGCAGGTCGAGCTCCAGCCCCGGGACATCGACGTCGACGTCACGCTGTCCGCCGACTACGAGGCGGGCGCGCCCGCCGAGGGCTGACCGCTCACGGAGTCGACCATGCGGTTGCTGCCAGTCCGAGGGTCAGACTGGCAGCAACTGCATGGTCAGCTCCTGAGGTGCCGGGGTCGACAGCTCCCGCTTCGGCAGAATGAGGTCGTGCGCCTCGATCTCGACGCCTGCCGGACCCGGTTCGCCGCGGCCCGGCACGCCTACCTCGCCACCGCCGACGCCGACGGTGTGCCGCACCTCGTGCCGGTGACGTTCGCGGTGCTTAGCGCGGCACACTGCGCCACGGGCGATGCGCCGTCCGACACCGCGGCCGGCGCACCGACGGGCGACGAGGTCGTGGTCGCCGTCGACCACAAGCCCAAGACCACGCGCGACCTGAAGCGCCTGCGCAACCTCGCCGAGAACCCGCGGGTCGCGTTCCTCGTGGACCGGTACGACGACGACTGGGCACACCTCTGGTGGGTGCGGGCCGACGGCACCGCGACCGTCGAGCACGAGGGCGAGCCCCGCGCGGCGGCGCTGGACGCGCTCGCCGCGCGGTACCCGCAGTACCGCGAGCGCAGGCCGGACGGGCCGCTGATCAGGGTGCGGGTGACCCGGTGGTCCGGCTGGGCGCACGGTTAGCCGGGCGCGGTCAGGCCACCCAGTGGACGAGCTGCCACACGATCCCGTTGGCGTCGGCGAACTGGCAGTAGCGCTCGCCCCAGGGTTCGGTCTCGGGCGGCGTGACGACCTCCGCCCCGGCGGCGGAGATGCGGGCGAACTCGGTGTCGACGTCCTCCACGACGAACGCGACGAGCAGGCCCTGGCCGGCCGGTCCGGCGATGCGTTCGGGCTTGAAGGTGCCCAGGCCAACTCGCAGGAACACGATGTTGACGCCCGCCGTGGGGTGCGTGAGCGCCACGAACCCGTCCGCGGACATCGTCTCGGTGAATCCGAAGTGCTGCTTCGCGAACTCTGCCGAAGCGGCGACGTCGGGCACGTTGAGGGACAGGGCGGTCTCGGTGATCTTCAAGCTGGCTCCTCGCGTCGCGATTAACTCTGTACGGCGTACAACGTAGGATGGTTGCAGAATGTTCCCGGCCTGTCACACCGATTCTGGAGACCCATGCCTCGCGAGCTGATCGACCTGCTCTGGCGCGACCATCCGGCCGCCCCGCAGGGCGGCACGCGCGGCCCGCGGTCGCGCGTCACGACCGGTGCGGTCGTCGACGCGGCCTGCACCCTGGCGGACGCCGAGGGCCTCGCCACGGTCACGGTCCGGCGCCTCGGCGAAGCCCTGGGCATCTCGACCATGTCGGTGTACACGCACGTGAACGAGCGTGACGACCTGCTCGTCCTGATGGCCGACGCCGCCCACGCGCGCATGCCGCTGCCCGCCTACGGCGACGCCGGCTGGCGCACCCGCGTGCGCCGGGTCGCTGACGCGAACCTGGCCCTCCACCTCGAGCACCCCTGGCTGCTGGAGATCGACGACGAACGCACGGCGTTCGGCCCCGGCACCATCGCCAAGTACGACCACGAGCTGCACGCCCTGGACGCGCTGCCCCTGGACGACGTCGCCCGCGACGCCGCGCTCACCTTCGTGCTCGACTTCGTGCGGGCCGCCGCCCGCGCACGTCGACGTGACCCGCGGGCCGACGAGATGCCGCAGATCTGGGCCCGGTGGGCCGGCCCGCTCGCCGGGTACCTGGGCGACGACTACCCGCTGGCCCAGCGGGTGGGCGGCGCCGCCGGCGAGGAGATGAACGCGGCATCCAGCCCCGAGCACGCCTGGGAGTACGGGCTGGCGCGCGTGCTCGACTCGCTGGCCCCGGTCGTCGACGAACCGGACGCGTAAGAAGCCGTAACCAGCCCCAAGGGGACGCACTCCCGGACGGATGCCGACACCGCCGTCAACCATGCAAGCACGTTGAGTGCTGGGTATTTGTCGACATACTGGACAGGAATCGACAAATATCCAGCACTCAGCTGGGTTCGTCCTCCGAGCGGAGGCGCGGCTCGGTGCGGTTGGCCGGGTTGACTCCCGACTTGTCCGCGTAGAACTCGCGGATCACGTCCATGTCGGCGCGGACGTCGCCGGTGAGCTGGATGCTCGGCCCGAGTCCGGCGACCTTGGCCACGCCGTCGACGTAACCGAGCGTCACCGGAAAACCGGACTTGAGCGCGATCCGGTAGAACCCCGACTTCCAGTAGCCCGAACCGGCGCCGCGCGTACCCTCCGGCGTCACGACCAGGTGGAACTCCTCGCCCCGCTCGACGGCCGCGAGGATCTCCTCGACGATGCTCGCCGGGTCCTTCCGGTCGACGGGGATGCCGCCCAGGGACCGCATCAGGCCGGCCATGGGGCCCTTGAACCAGGAGTCCTTGATGAGGAACCGGATCTTGAGGTCCATGTCGAACGCGATGGCGAGCATCAGGAAGAAGTCCGTGTTGGACGTGTGCGGCGCGCCGATGAACACCGTGGGCCGGGTCGGGGCGGGTTCCGAGCGCATCCGGTAGCCGGTGACGGCCCAGATCAGTCGTGCGAGAGCCCGGCGGATGGTGCGTGACATCGTCGTCCTCGAGTCAAAGGTGGATCGGGTGAAACCTCAGGCAAAAACGCAGAATCTCAATTCTGACAGATCCCGCGAACGCCCAACGACCCGCCCGGCCCGCCCGTTCCCGACCGGTGTCAGCGCTTGGGCCTGCGGCCCGGCGTCACGTCCTCGGCGGTCCCAGGGATGGTCTTGTCCGTCGCGTACTTGCCCGGCGTCTCGCTGCCCGACGGCGCGGCCCCCGGCGTCGTGCCGCCCTGCTTGGGGGTGCTGTCCCCGGGGACGCCCGGCTTCGGCCGGTGCTGCCGGAACCGCTGCACCGCCTTGAACAGGGTCACGCCGGCGATGACGATCGCTATCGCGTCGTCGCCCAGGCCGAGCGGGCCCAGGACGCCCTCCGACAGGAGGTCGATCGGGCTGGCCACGTACCCGGCGCCCGCGATGAACGTCAGGATCTCCTGCCAGGTGAACTTCCTGGGATCCTTGCCGCGCTTCTTCTCATCGCCCATGCCCGGAAGGTAACGGAGAACCGGACGACTCGCCAGGGATGTACGAGTCGTCCGGTTCGTGACGTCTACCTCACACGTCGATCGGGCGCCGGTCCTCCACGAGCCGTGACGTGTACCCCGCGGCCACGAGGCGGTCGAAGGCGACCACCACGTCGTCCGGCACGTCCTCCTCGTGGTAGATGAAGCCGAGCTCCGCGTACAGCGTGAGGCGCTGCGTCTCGCCGACGAGCATGTCGACCACCCGGTCGGCGTCACCGTTGATCCGGACGTACTCGTCGAGCGGCATCGGGCGGGACACGCACCGCACGTCCACTTCGGGCCACACGACCCGGCACGTCGCGAACGCGCGCCGCTGCTGGTACGGGTGGGAGACGAGCAGCACGGAGGAGGGCTCGATCCCGTGCTCGGCGAGCAGCTTGCGGCTCAGCTCGAGGTTCTCGCTCGTGTTGGTCGCGGCCGGCTCGACGAGCATCGCGGTGCCCGGCACGCCGCGGGCGATGGCGTGGTCGCGGTAGCCGAACGCCTCACCCTCCGGGAAGGCGTCGATGGTGGTGGGCGCGTTGGCGCCCGTGAAGACGATCTGCCGGAACAGCCCGTCGAGGTAGAGGTCGGCCGTGTAGTCGGCCACGCCGAGGTCGTGACCGCCCAGACCGATGCAGACGTCGACCGGTCGCGGCTCGTGCTGCAGGTCGTGGAACGCCCACAGCGTCTCTACGTCCTCCCGCACTTCGGCGGGGATCATGACGTTCGGCATATGACGACCATATTGCTCGGAGGAATGACCGGCACAATCTGAGTGTGGGTACGGGCCGGGATTCCGCGGTAATGACGCGCTATTTCACTACCAGCAGGAACATGCGGGCCAGGCCCTCCACCGCAGCTCTCGCGCCCCCCGCGCAGACACCCCATAAGGACACAAGGTAACGGACAACGGCGGACCTGCTCTAGCGGTCAGGATCGTCCTCGCCCTCGTTCCGCCCCTCGGCGGTCGTGGCCCCGACGACGTGGTCCTCGAGCTTGCCCGAGAACAGGTCGTAGTACTGCAGGTGCAGGTGGTAGCCCGCGCCCAGTGCGATGCGCCGGATCATGCCGAGCGTGGGCTCCACCTGACCGGACTCGATACGGCTGATCGTCGACGTGGGTACGCCCGCCAGCACTGCCAGCGAACTCATGCTGAGCCCTCGCTCGGCACGGATCCTGACAACGATCTGGGCTGCAGTGGTGAGCAAGACGCCCCTCCCGTCGACGCTCGGCCATCGAAAACGTGCCATGACGCACGACAGGGCCTCCCGGAAAGTGAAGATCTTTTTTCCGGCAAGCCCTGTGCGACTGACTCTATACGTCTATGGCCGTCGCGGCTCATCGACAGGGCAGGTGTCACGGATTCCGCCGGGGGTGCCGCTCCGACACGTTGGCCTACTACTCTCAGCCCCCATGGGCACAGCGAGCACACCGGGTGACGCGGCCGTGTCCCGGCAGTCCGCCGGGCACGGCTCAGGTCGGCGCGGCCAGGCGGCGCGCAGCGTGCGCGCCCTCCTGCAGGAGCACCCCGCGTGGGTGCTGCTGCGCTCGAGGAACGCCGCGGCCGCCGTCGTCCTGCTGGACCGCAACCTCGGCGCCTCCCGCCGCAGGCTGCCCGTGGAGCAGCTCGCGGACCGGATCGACGACGACCTGCCCGAGCTGCGCCGCGCCGGTTTCGAGCTGCCCTACTCCGGCTACTTCTACGTCTCCGAGTGGATCGACGAGGGAGTGCTCGTGCGGCGGCGGGCCGCGCAGGTGGCGGGCGAACCCGGCACCGAGACCGTCGAGCTGTCCGACGGCGCCCTGCTCGCCGTCCGCTTCGTCTCCCGGCTGAGCAGACCTCACCCGGCGGTGACGCCCTCCAGGCTCAGCACGATCCTCGACGGCCTGCACACGCTCGCCTCCGATGCGGACCCCGACCCTGAGACACGGCTCGCGTCCCTGCTGGAGCAGCGCGCCGCCCTGGACGCCAGGATCGAGCGGGCCCGCCGGGGCGACTCGGACCCGTTGCCCCCTGAGTCCGCCGCCGAACGCGCCCGCGAGATCCTCGCCCTGGCCGGCGACATCCCCGCCGACCTGGCCCGCGTCCGCACCGACCTGGAGCGCACGGACCGCGAGCTGCGGCGCCGCCTCCTGGAGTCCGACGGCTCGCGCGACACGTTCCTCGACGACATCTACCGCGGCGTGGACCACCTCGCCGAGTCCGAGGCGGGGCGCGGCCTGGTCGCGTTCCGCGACCTCCTGCGGCAGACGGAGCACACGGCGCAGGACGACGTCGGCCGGGTCCTCGACACGGTCCACCTGGCACCCGCCGAGGCATCGGCGCTGCGCCGTCTGCTGCCCACGCTGCAGGACGCCGCCGACGAGCTCACCGACACGATGGCCGGCCTGCGCCGCGCCCTGCAGCGCATGGTCCGGTCCGGCGAGCTGCCCGCCGAGCGCGCCCTGCGCCGTCTGCTCGGCCAGGCGCAGGACGCGGCCCTCGCCGCAGCCCCCGACGTCGCGCCCGGGGCCGAGATGCGCCTCAGGCTGCCGCTCGGCACCGTCGCACCCCGGTCCGTGGGCGGCCTGCAGCCGCACAACCCGGGCGGGGAGGACGCGGAAGCACCGCCCGCCGCGCCCACTCCCCCGCCCCGGATCGTCTCGCTCTCGGCGCTGCGGGCGATGGCCCGCGACTCCGAGATCGACGTGGACGAGCTGCGCGGGCACGTGAACGAGCGGGTCGCGGCAGTGGGCCGTGCCACCGTCGCGTCCGTGCTCGCCGCGCACCCGGCCACCCAGGGCGCGGCGAGCGTCGTCGGCCTGCTGACGCTCGCCGAGCAGAACGGCGTGGCCACCGGAAAGAACGAAGACGTGAACTGGCGGTCCTCGCGCGGTGTCGTGCGACGGGCCGTACTACCCCAGCACCAGTTCGAGGAGCATGTCCCGTGACCGAACCCACCGTGACAGGAACCGGCCAGGCGACGCCCGGCACCACAGACCTCACCAGTGCCCGGCCAGGCCGGCCGGCCGGCGGCGGCGTGTCGTCGGGCATCGGGAGCGGAGCCGTCCCGGACACCGGGAACGACGCCGGTACCGGCGCGCACCTCTGGCCGGGTGATCACGGCACGCTGCCCGCCCCGGCCCGGCTCGCGCTGGCCCGCCTCGTGCGCGGGCCCTACCTGGCCGCAGAGTCCGACCCGGACACCTGGCGTGCGCTCCTGTCGCACGAGGACATGGTCCGCGAGCGCCTCTCCGACCAGTACCTCGACCTGGTGGTCGACGCCGACGCGCAGGTCGCATTCGTGCGCGACGTGCCGGCGGCGGACGCGCCGCAGGTCGTGCGCGAGCTGACGCTCACGTTCCTCGACACCGCGCTGCTGCTGCACCTGCGTGCCCTGCTGCTGGACTCGCCGGACGGGCGGGTCGCGGTCAGCCGCGACGAGGCGGCCGACCATCTCGGCCAGTACCGGCGGCGCGGCGGGGGCTCACCCATGGACTTCACGCGGCAGCTGGACGCGACGTGGGCCCGGCTGACCGAGTCGGGCATGCTGGAGCCGCTCAGCGGGGACCGGTGCGTGGTCTCGCCGGTGCTGCGGACCGTATTCGGTGCGGACCAGGTAGCGGCGCTGAGCGCCGAGTACGCACGACTGGCGAAGGAGAGCGCATGAACACGCCCCACCCCGGACAGTGGCGCCTCGCGCGCGTCGAGCTGGTCAACTGGGGCACGTTCTCGGGGCACCACGTGGTGCCGGTCCCCCGCGAGGGGTTCCTGCTCACCGGCCACTCGGGTTCCGGCAAGTCGTCGCTGGTCGACGCCGTCGCGGCGGTCCTGACCCCGCCGGAGCACCTGCGGTTCAACGTGGCGGCCGCCGGCACGGGCGCGACCGAGCGCGAGGCGGGCGACCGCGACATCGTCTCGTACGTGCGCGGCGCCTGGCGGCACCGCACCGACGAGAGCACGGGCGAGGTGGTCGCCGACCACCTGCGTTCGGGTGCGACGTGGTCGGGCATCCTGCTGCACTACTCGAACGGCACCGACGCGCCGGACGCCGCCGTGACGCTGGTGCGCCTGTTCCACCTGACGCGCGGGTCCTCGGCCCCGTCCATGCTGCACGTGGTGGTGCCGGACGACGTGGGCCTGCTGGAGTTCGAGCGGTACGTCCGGTCCGGGCCCGACGTCGCCGGTGTGACCGGCGCCTGGCCCACGGCGACGGTGAGCGAGCGGCACGGGCCGTTCGCCGCGGCGTTCACGCAGGCGCTGGGGATCGGCTCGGAGCAGGCGCTGGTGCTGCTGCACCGCACCCAGTCGGCGAAGAATTTGGGCAGCCTGGACGACCTGTTCCGCGGGCACATGCTCGACGAGCCGAGCACGTTCGAGCTGGCGGCGCAGGCCGTGGACCAGTTCGCGGACGTGGCGCGGGCCTACGCCGACATCGAGACCTCGCGCCGGCAGATCGAGCACCTGAGTCGGCTCGCGACCCTGACGAAGGCGTACGACGAGGGGTCGTCGGCCGGCGTGCGCGCGGCCACGCTGCGCGGGTCGCTGGAGACCTTCAAGGACGCGTGGAAGCTCGACCTGGCGCACGGCGCGCTGGCGGAGGCGCGGGCGGCCGAGGACCGGGCGCAGCACCACCGCCAGGCCGCGGACACCGAGGTCGACGTCGCGGCGAACACCCACCAGCAGGCCGTCAACGTGCTCGGCGCCCGGGGCGGCCAGGCGCTCGCCACGCAGGCCGACCGCCTCCAGCGGGCCGGCGAGATCGCCGCCCTGGTCCGTACGCGGCGCGGTGAGCTCTCCACCGACCTGCAGTCCGTGGGCATGAACATGCCCGAGACGTTCGCGGAGTTCGCGGCGCTCAAGGAGAAGGCCAGGTGGGAGCTCGGCGGCGCCCGGCCGCTGGCCACCGGCTCGGTGCCGACGCTGACGGGCGCCCTTCCCGCCGTCGCCCCCGCTCACACGCCCGCCCACTCGACGGGGCAGGTGCCCGCCGTCACGGCCCCGGTCCCGTCGGCCGCCGGGGTCGCGACCGGTGCGCTGCCCGCCGTCACCACCGGCGCTCTCGCGACGGTCGGGCGGTCGCGTGCGCCCGAGGCGTTCGACACGAGGATCCGGGAGGCGCTGGCGGCGCGCTCCGCCGTCGGACTGCGGCACGAGGCCGTCGCCACGCGGATCCAGGCGGTACGGCAGACCCAGACGAACGTGCCCGCGGAGCTCGCGGCGGCCCGCCGGGCCGTGGCCGAGGCCGCGGGGCTCGAGATCTCCGCGCTCCCGTTCGCGGCCGAGCTGCTGCGCGTCCGGGAGGAGGACGCCGACTGGCGCCCCGTGATCGAGGGGGTGCTGCGGCCGCTGGCCACCGTCGTGCTCGTGGCCCCCGCGCACCGCGCGGCCGTCGCGAGCGCCGTCGGGGCCGGGCCGGGCCTGCGCTACCGCGTGGTCGGCGTGCGCAACGACGCGCCGCGCTCCACGGACTCCGCCTCGCTGGTGCACAAGGTCGAGGTGAAGGACGGCCCGATGTCGGGCTGGCTGCACCGGCGCCTGTCGGAGCAGTACGACTACCTGTGCGTGGACGACCCGTCCGGGCTGGACCGGCACGAGCGTGCGGTGACCCGTGCCGGCCTGATCAAGCACGGGCCCGAGGAGATCGAGCAGCCGCTGCTGCCCGGTGTCGAGGACTGGGCGCTCGGCTGGGACGCCGACGACCGCCTCGACCAGCTCCTGGAGCTCGCCCGGGCGACGCAGGCGCGCCTCGCGGAGGCCGACGCCGCCGTGGCCGACGCCGTCGCCGAGCAGCGTGAGGCCGTGCGCCGCCAGCTGACGCTGCGGCACGTGGCCCGCCGGGAGTGGCGCGAGGTGGACATCGAGACCGCCGAGGCCGACCTGACCGACGCGCAGGCGTCGTTCGACAGGCTGCTCGACGGCACGATGGACCTGCTGCAGGCGTCGCAGGACGTCGCGGCGGCCGAGACCCGCCTGGACCAGGCCCGCGCGGCCGCGGCGGTGGCCGCCGACACGCTCGCTGAGGCGCGCGCGCACCGTCGCTCGCTGGAGCGCGTGGTCGCCGAGCTCGGTGACGCCCCGACCAACGCCATCCCGCTCGCGCACCGCGAGGAGCTGGAGAAGCGGTACGCCGCCGTCCGCAAGACGGTGACGCACGAGGTGATCGACGACGTCTCGCTCACCGTGTCCCGCACGCTCGACGCGGAGCGGGAGGCCGGGCTGCGCACCTCCGGTGCCGCCGAGCGGGAGATCGTCGGGCTGCTCGCCGAGTTCCGCCGCCGCTGGCCGGCCATCACCCGCGACCTGACGGCGCAGGTCGGCGACCGCTCGCGGTATCTCGAGGTGCTGGAGCGCATCCGCACGTCGCGGCTCCCGGAGCAGGAGGCGCGATTCTCGGACCTCCTCACCGACCAGGCCCGGCGCGCGCTGCGCAAGCTCGCCGCCGAGATCCGGCAGGCACCCGCGGCCATCCGGGAGCGGATCGTCGGCGTCAACACGTCCCTGCGCCGCTCCCCCTTCGACACCGACCGGTTCCTGGAGATCCGCGTCAAGGAGCGCAGGCCCGCGGCCGTCGAGGAGTTCCTCGCGACCCTCGACGCCCTCACCAGCGACACCGAGCCGGAGTACGAGGTGCTGGAGCGCCTGGTGCGCCGCCTCGGGACGAGCGATCCCGCCGACCGGGCGTGGCGTGCGCTGTGCCTCGACACCCGGCGGCACGTGCACTTCACGGGCGTCGAGGTCACGGCGGGCGGTATCGCGCTGGCCGTGCACGACTCCTCCGCCGGTCTCTCCGGCGGCCAGCGGCAGAAGCTCGTCGTCTTCTGCCTGGCCGCCGCCCTGCGGTACCAGCTCGCCGGCGCCTCGGACTCCGCGACGCCCGCCTTCGGCTCGATCCTCCTGGACGAGGCGTTCGACAAGGCGGACACGGCGTTCACCCGCACCGCCATGGACACGTTCGCGGCGTTCGGGTTCCACATGATCCTGGCCACGCCGCTCAAGCTGCTGCAGACGCTCGAGGACTACGTGGGCGGTATCGGCCTCGCGACCTGCCGGGAGATGCGGGAGTCGCGCGTGGACGTGGTCCTGCTGGAGTCCCCGCTGCCCGACGTCGACCCGGTCGCCTCGCCAACCCGGGGCGGGGCGGGTGTTTCGGTGCCGGCCAGGACGACGCCGGTAACCGTTCCTTCCCCGCGGCCGGCCGACGGGCAGCCGTCGCCGGGCGTTCCCGGGCCTTCGGTGGGCACGGCCCCGACGCCGGTCGTCGCTCCGTCGGGTGGTCCGACGCCGGCAGTCCCGTCGGCGCCGACGCCGGTCGTCGCTCCGCAGAGCGCTGTGCCGCCGGCAGGTGCGGCACCGGCACCGGCTGGTCCACCGCAGGCTGGTCCTGCGCCCGCTGGTTCGTCGCCTGCTGGTCCTGCGCCCGCCGCTCCGCAGCCAGCCGCCCCGGCACCAGCAGCTCCGCCGCAGGCCGGTGTGGTGTACCCCGATGCCCCCGCACCCCGCGCGCCGGTTCCGACCGCCGACTCCGGAACGCCCACGCCGCCGCGCGGAGTCCCCGCAGCGCCTCCGCCGCCCGCTCCGGAGTCGGGGTCAGAGTCGGGGTCGGGGTCGGGTTCCGAACCGACGTCGGCCGCGGACCCGACCTCGGACTCGAACCCGGCGGCGGCGTCAGGGTCGGACTCGGCCCCGAACCCGGTATCGGCGTCGGACTCTGCCGAGAGCGGCGGACCGGAGCCGGACTGGTCGGTGACCGTCACCCCCGAGGACCGGGACGACACGTCGCCGGTCGTCAGGATGACCTCGCGCCGCCCGTCTCTCTGATCGACGGGGCGCCACCGGCCGCCGTCCCCCAGCCCAGTGATCCGGCCCGGAATCGAGCGACGTTCGGGCGGGATCACTGGGTACACCGGGACCCGGCGGGTCAGCCGGTCGGCGTCCCGCCGTCCGCCAGGCCTCGGGCGTAGGCCTCGGCCGAACCCTCGCGGAAGAGGTCGTCGGCGCTGCTGCGCACCAGGACGCGGGCACCCGGGCCGTCGTCGGCGGTGACGTGGTGGCCCATACCCCGCACGACGGCGACCGCGCGCCCGCTCGACTTGCCCCGGACCAGCTCGGACGCCGCCGCGATCTCGTCGACGACGGCGGTGACCGTCACGTTGAGCGGGCGACCGTGGGCGTCGGTGCTGCCGCGCAGGTCGTCCGTGGGCGCGATCCCCGCGCAGCCGATCGCGATGTCGACCAGGGCGTCACGCCAGGGCCGGCCGGCCGTGTCCGTGACGACCACGCCGACGCGGCCCAGACCGAGCCGCTGCGTGAGCGCGGCGCGGATCGTCCGGGCCGAGGCGTCCGGGTCGACGGGCAGCAGCAGGACAGTGCCCTCCGGGGTGTTGCTCGCGTCCACGCCCGCCGCGGCCATCACCAGGCCGAGCTTGTTCTCGACGATCCGCAGCGGCGGCAGTCCGGGGCGTTGCCGCTGGGCGACCACCCGGACGGTCTCGTCGGTGATGGCCTGCTCGCGGTCGTCGGCTGCTACGACACGCCCCTCCGCCTTGGACACGATCTTCGAGGTCACCACGACGACGTCGCCGTCCTGCGGCCGGTCCTGCTCGTCCTGCGCCGCCAGGAGGCCGGCGATCAGCTCGCCGAGGTCGTCGCCGGGGCTGATCTCGGGCAGCCCGTCGGGGGCCCAGATGCTGAGTCGTTCCACGGGGACCATCCTCACACCACGACCGCGCACCGGAGCGCGGCGTCCGCTTGTGGCCGTTGTATCAAGGCGAGCGACCGTGCCGGCGCGGTACTCTGCCAGGCGTCCAGGCCACACCTGTCTGGTTCAGCTGTGCCTGGTTCGTACTGCGATCGATGGGGGAAGCGTCCGGTGCTGCACGACCCGCCCGCTCAGAGGACGGTTCCCGTACCCGAGCCGGCCGCCCTGCGGTCCGGCGATCCCCGCACGATCGGGCCGTTCCGGGTCCGGAGCCGGCTCGGCAGCGGCGGCATGGGCGACGTCTATCTCGGGACCACCCGTCGCGGGGAGCAGGTCGCGATCAAGCTGATCCGGGGCGCCCAGCTCCACGACGACGAGTTCCGCGCGCGCTTCCGGCGGGAGGTGCGGGCTGCCGCCAAGGTCCGCAGCCCGTTCATCGCGAACCTGGTCGACGCCGATCCCGACGCGGAGCTGCCCTGGCTCGCCACCGACTACGTCCCCGGGCCGACCCTCTCGCAGGCCCTCGCCGCCCAGGGTCCGCTGTCGGAGGACGAGGTGCGGCGCCTGGTCACCGGGGTCGCCGAGGCGCTGCACGAGATCCACCGCGCCGGCCTGGTCCACCGCGACGTCAAGCCGGCCAACGTGATCCTCGGCCCGGACGGTCCGCGCCTGATCGACCTGGGCGTCGTCGCCTCGGTCGGCGCGACCCGGCTGACCATGACCGGGCAGCCGGTCGGGACCCCGATGTACATGGCTCCGGAGCAGGCGTCGGGCAACCGGACGACGTCGGCCGCGGACGTGTGGGCGCTGGGCGCGCTGGCGTACTACGCCGCGACCGGAAACCACCTCTTCGAGGGCGACCACCCGGCAGTGGTGCTGTACCGGGTAGCCGCGTCCTCGCCGTCCTACGACGACTGTCCCCCGTACCTGCGCCCGTTCCTCGACTCACTCCTCGTCAAGGACCCGGAGCATCGCCCGACCCTCGACGCGATCCTGCACTCGCTCGGCGCTGCCGAGCCGGCCGGCGCCACGCTTCCCCTGGCCAGGCCGCGGCGGGGCCGCGGCGCCGAGCGCCGCGTACGACAGAGCGGCGTACTACGGAGCGACGGACACCGCGCACGCCGACGGCGGCCCCTGATGGTCCTGGGCTCGCTGGTCGCCGGGACGGCGGTGCTGGCCGGGGCCGCGTTCGGCGTCTGGAGCTCGCTCACCGACGACGACCGGGAGCCCAGCGGTAGCGGGCAGACGCTGACCACGGCGCCGCCGCAGAACAGCCCGAGCCCCGTCCAGCTGGCCGCCGACGGCACTCAGGACCATCCCTGGGCACAGGGAACGGTCAAGCATCTGGACGCCGGCTCGTGCTGGGTCGCCAGCGTGGTCGGGGTGGAGGGCCGGCGGGCGACGCTGACGCTCGCGTGCGACCAGACGGGCACGGAGGAGTACGGCAACCCGACGCCGAGCGCACATCTCGGGATCTACGCCGTCGGGCGGGACGGGACGGCCCAGAAGAGCACACCCGCGGACGCGTCGGCGGAGGACACCTTCTGGACCCAGGGCAACCTCATGGACGTCAACCCGGTGACCGTCACCGTGACGCTGCCCGACGTCGGTCCGCTGGCAGCGGTAGAGGTGAAGCAGGAGAAGTTCGGCTACGGCTACCACTGGGCCGTCACTCCGTGATGCCCGGAGGTCGCCCCGCCGACCGCGAGCAGCGCGTCACCGCACGAGCTTGGGCAGCACCTCTCGGCCGAACGTCTCGATCCACTCGCGCTGGTTGCGGCCCACGTTGTGCAGGTAGATGCGGTCGAACCCGAGGTCCACGTACCGCTGGATCGAGGCCCGGTGCTCGTCCGGGTCGGCGGAGATCAGCACGCGTCCCTCGAAGTCCTCGGGGCGCACCATCCGCGCGAGCTGCGCGAAGTCGTGCGGCGAGCGGATGTCGGACCGCGGGAACCGCATGCCGCCCACCGGCCACTCGGTCAGGGCGTTGGCCACCGCCTCGTCGTGCGTGGGCGCCCAGGAGAGGTGGAGCTGCAGCGCCTTCGGCATCCGCCCCGGGTCACGGCCGGACTCGCGGACACCGTCGGCGAACCGGGTGAGCAGCGACGCCATGCGGTCGAGGGGCGCCGCCTGCGTGATCAGCCCGTCCGCCGTCCGCCCCGCACGGCGGGCGGTGACCGGACCCGCCGTCGCGACCAGGATCTCGGGAGCCACCGCCGGCATCGTCCACAGCCGCGTCGACTCCAGCTTGAAGTACGTTCCCGCATGCTTCACGTCGCGTCCGGCCAGCGATGCGGCGAACAGCTTCTTGATGATCTCCACCGCCTCGAACATGCGGTTGATCCGCTCGGCGGCCTCCGGCCAGTAGCCGCCGACCACGTGCTCGTTGAGGGCCTCCCCCGAGCCGACCCCCAGCCAGTGCCGGCCCGGGTTCATCGCCGCCAGCGTCGCCGACGCCTGGGCGACCACCGCGGGGTGCCACCGGAACGTCGGCGCCGTCACAGGGCCCAGGTCGCCAGTGGTGTGCTCGGCGGCCGCCGCGAGCACGTTCCAGACGAAGCCCGCCTGCCCCTGGGCAGGGGTCCAGGGCTGGAAGTGGTCCGCCGCCATGACGCCGGAGAAGCCGTGCGCCTCGGCGAGCGCCGCCAGCTCCACGGCCTCCCGGGGCGCGAACTGTTCGAGCATCGCGGCATAGCCGATGGTCACCACTCGGACAGCCTAGACGGCGGGGACCTCGTTCAGAGGGTGTCCTTGAGCACCCGTTCGGTGAGAGCCTGGGAGGCCGCGAGGAGGTCGGGGGTGATCGCGCCGGTCAGGGCGTCCGACGGCCGGCACTCCGGATCGAGGACGACGCCGGTCCGGTCCGCCAGCGACGAGTCGGTGGCGGCGAACACCACGGTGCGGGCGGCCTCGGCGGCTGGGCGCTGGAGGTCCAGGATCTGCTGCCAGTGGGGACGCAGGGCCGGCGGCAGGATCTCGGGGGTCATCTCCGCGGCGTTGGGCGTGGCCGCGGCCCCCGGATCTGCTGCGAACACCGAGACGCCGGTGCCCCGCAGCCGTCCGGCCAGGTCCAGGGTGTATGCGAGGTGGGCGAGCTTGGCCCGGCCCGAGACGGCCATCCCGTAGTACTCGTCCGGTTCGACGTCGTCGTACGCGGGCGGCCCGGTCAGGGTGCCGATGGACGACGACGTGACGTCGACGACCCGGCTCGGGCCGCCGGCGCGCAGCGCGTCGAGCAGCGCCTCGGTCAGCACCGTCGGGGACAGGTGGTTGACCGCGAAGCTCGCCTCGATGCCGTCGGCCGTCTCCCAGCGTTCGGACCACATGCCGCCCACGTTGTTCACCAGGAGCTGGAGCGGGCCTTCGGCAGCGAGTCGTTCGCCGAGCGCGCGGACCTCGGCGAGCGCCGAGAGGTCCGCCTGGACGAATCGCGCGCCGCCCATCCGGCGGGCTGCCTCCTGCCCGTGCACCGCGTCACGGCCCACCACGGTCACCGTGTAACCGCGCCGGACCAGCTCCCGCGCGACCTCCGCGCCTATCCCCCGGGTGCCCGCTGTGACTACTGCGTTCTGCGCCATCGTTCTCTCCTTCCGCCGTGTACGGGGGCCGGTCTGCCGGCCCGTACACAGCACATCGGAGTCGCGAGAATTGATCCAAGGCCCGCGTGGCATGGGGGTATGCCCTGGCGGCATGGCTCCTGCGCATGCGATGCTCACGCCGTGACACCGGATGTCGATCTCAAGCACATGCGCTATTTCGTAGCGGTGGCGGACGAGGGCACGTTCACCCGCGCCGCGGAGCGGCTGGGGATGACCCAGCCCGCGTTGTCCCGGGCGATCCGCGCTCTGGAGCACGCCATCGGGTCCGCGCTCTTCGTGCGGCAGCCACAGGGAGTCGCGCTCACCGAGGCCGGGCGGCAGTTCAGCGGCGATGCCCGTGGAGTCGTCGAGGCGGCCGAGGCCGCGCTGACCCGCGCGACGAGGTTCGGGCGGGAGGAGCCGCACCTGCGCGTGACCGCCCGGGCGTGCGACGTCGAACCCCTGCGGCGTCTGGTGGACTCCTACAACGAGCGCTACCCGGACGAGCTGCCCGCTCGTGCGGCGATCGTCGAGGTCGGCGCCCAGGCCGGCGAGCTGCGCGCGGGAGCCGCGGACGTGGCGCTGCTCCGCAGCCCGTTCGACCACCGCGGCCTGGACAGCGACCTCATCAGCGCGGTTCCTCGAGTCGCCGTGCTCCCCGGTTCCCATCGGCTGGCCGGGCGGGACGTCGTCCACCGGAGCGAGCTGGCGGGCGAGGCGTTCCCGGTCTGGCCGGACCTCCCGCCGGCCGCCATGGCGTACTGGACCGGGACAGACCTGGAGTACCACGACTGGCGGCCAGGTCCGGCGGTGCACGACGCCGCCCAGTACACCGGCAGCATCCGCCTCGGTCAGGCCGTGGGCTTCATGCCGAGCACCCACGTGCCCGAGCGGCCGACGGACGGCACGGTGGTCGTGCCGGTCGTCGACCTGTCGGTCAGCGAGCTCCGGGTCGCCTGGGCGTGCACCGCCACGTCGCCCGACGTGGCGCGGTTCGTGCGGCACACGACCGAGCAGGCTACGGAAGCCGGCCGTGCGCTCGAAGGGTCTGCAGCGCTCCGAGGGTGACGATGCCGCGCCAGTCCACTGCCTGTCCCGGTGACCAGTGCAGGAAGTCGAACTCCCAGCCGCCGTCGTCCAGCTGCCCGCTCTCCAGCCGGTCGAGCTCGGCGGAGACCTGGTCCGCGGAGAACAGCGCCCGGCTGGGTGCACCGGGCCTCGGGGAAAGGTCGAGCGGCCTGAGCTTCTCGTCGTCCTGCCCGCCGTCGACAGGGATCGTGCCGTCGGCGCGCAGGAGCGGCCGGATCCGCTCGATCGCGGCGGCCGCGCGGTCCGGCTCGGGCACCGCGTCGAGAAAGTGGACGGCGAACTTGACCGGGTAGCCGCCCACCAATCCTCCTTCCGCCTCGACCTGGGCCCAGCACCACGCGGTCGCGTCGTCGAGCCAGGGGTGGTCGGCGCCCAGCTCCCACAGGTGGCCGACGATCGCGAACGTGAGCATGCCGCCCTCGTTCGGCTGCATCCACGGCGCGGCCGGGTACGCGGCGGCGGTCGGCAGCACGTGCGGCACCCGCCCATCGGGCAGTGCGACGGACGCCAGCCAGTCGGCGGTTTCCCTGACCAGCGGCGCCACCGCCGGGTCGGCTGCCGTACCCAGCTCGGCGAGCACCTCGAGCGCGGACAACGCGCCCGAGACCTGGCTGTCCGGCCCGCGCAGGTCGGGCTCCAGGGCGTGGCCCCACCCGCCGTCGTCGTTCCGGTAAGGACGCAGGGCGTCCAGGACGCGGCTGCCCGGCGCGCCGTCGAACAGCACCGCGAGGCGGTGCCGCTCCAGCAGGCGGGCGTCGTCGTAGACGAACCGCCTCGCGGCTTCGATGTCGATACTCGTCGTTGTGCTCATGGCTTCGACGCTAGGCGGCGGTCAGTGCGGCGTCTTCCAGAAAACGGACGGGTGTGAGGCCGGTCAGCCGGCGCACCTCGTCGGACATGTGTGCCTGGCTCGCGTACCCGGCAGCGACCGCACGCTCCGCCAGGGACGACGACGCGCCCGCGGACAGGCCGATCAGCCGCCGCAGCCGGGCGACCCGCCCCAGCATCTTGGGCCCGTAGCCGACCGCGTCCACGGTGCGGCGATGCAGGTGCCGCTCGCTCACGCCCAGGTCCTGCGCGACGCCGGAGATCCGCGAGCCCGGCACCCCGAGCCGCCGCGCGGCCGCCGCGACGAGCCCGTCCCGTTCTGCCTTTCGCCGCAGCACCGTGCGGGCGAGCAGGTCCAGCCGCCCCTTGGGGTCCGCCGCGCTGAGCGCGTCGGCGAGCGCCGGGCCGACGTCGGGCCACACGTCGGCGAGCGGTACCCGCAGGTCGCGCACCTCCGAGGCAGGGATGCCGAGGACGGCACCCGCCGCACCCGGCCGGAGCCGGATGCCGCTGGTCCGTGCCGGCGGCGCCGTGGCGTGCGACCGGGCGACGACCGGGCCCGTGTCCGCGCCGACGACCACGAGCTCTCCGTCGAGCCGGACCAGGTCGACACAACCGTCGGGGATGATCCGCTGCTCATGGTCGGGTGGCACCTCGTGCTCCCACAGGCAGGCCACGACCGGCAGCAGGCCGGTGGGCGGTGCGAGCTCGCGGTAGGTCACGAGATCCACGCTACGTCGACTCTCTGACACCCACCTCAGGTCCGGTCCACGGTCCCCGCGAGCGAACCCCTCGGCGGCTCCCCCGGGCCGGACGGAGTGTCAGTGACCGGTGGCAGAGTCGAGCCATGCCCCGCACCCCGGCTCGACCGAGCCGTCGAACGAACGAGACCGGCGACCAGCGCCGCACCTCGTGGCGTCGTCGCGCGCTGCGGGTGGCCGCCGTCGCGGTCCCGGCCGCGGTCCTGGCGGCCGGGGCGTCGTCGTACGCCGCGGTGGTCACGGGCCGGATGGCCGCCGACCCGGCGCGGGACACGCTGATCGTGCTCGCCGCGGTGAGCGCGGCCGTCATCGTGCTCGACGCCGTGACGTGGCTGGTCGTGCAGCGTGCGGTGGCCCGCGCGGAAGCAAGGCTCCGGGTCGACCTTGCCGCAGCGGCCCTGAGCCAGCCCCTGCCCGCACTCGAGGAGCAGGCGGTGGGTGAGCTCCTGGACCGCGTCAACGGCGATCCCGAGCGGCTCACGCGGGCGATCAGCGGTATCGGCATCACGCTGGGGCAGGCGGCGATCAGCCTGGTGGTCGGCTGGGTGACCGCCGGCCTGGTGTGGTGGCCCGCCTGGATCGCGTTCCCCCTGGTGGCCGCCGTGGTGCTCGTGTTCGCGCGACGGGCGGCGCGCCCCCTGCGCGACCTCAGCAGACGCAGCTCGGAGGCAGGCTCGGACCACATGGCGCAGCTCGAGGAGGCCATCGCCGCGCGGGACGACCTGCGCACCGCCCACGGCCAGCGGTACGTGCTACGCCGGTACGCCGAGCTGGCGGCGCGCCAGATCCGGCTGCGGGAGGAGTGGTCGGTCGTGTTCTCCCGGGTGCGGCTGCGCACCGAGCTCCCGCTGGACGCACTCGTCGGCGCCGTCCTCGTGGGCGGGGTATGGGCGGTGACGGGAGGCACGCTCGACGTCGCCCGGCTGGTCACGCTGTGGCTGCTCGTCACGGGATTCGTCGGCCGGGTGGACGTCCTGGGCCGCCTGCTGCCGCGCGTCGAGGAGGCGATCGGCACGTTCCACCGCGTGCGCGACCTGCTGGGTGTCCCCGAGGAACCCGTCGGCGGCGACGCGTTCCCCCGCCGAGCCACCGGGGTGGACGTCGAGCTGCGTGACCTGACGTTCGGGTACGGCGGCGGCTTCCGCCTGGGCCCGTTGTCCCTGACCATCCCGGCGGGCAGCACGTGCGCGCTGGTGGGGCGGACGGGCTCGGGCAAGACGACCCTGACCAAGATGCTGTCCCGAGCGGTCGAGCCGCCCGCGGGGAGCGTCTTCCTGGAGGGTCGGGACATCACCGGCCTGGACCTGCACGAGCTGCGCACCCGCGTCGGCGTCGTCGGGCAGCGCACCGAGATCCTGGCCGCGACCCTCGCCGAGAACATCACGCTCTGGGCGCCGGTACCGACGGACCGTGTGGAGCAGGCGGTGGAAGCCCTCGGCCTGCGGGCCTGGGTCGCGTCGCTGCCGGACGGCCTGGACACCCGGCTCGGGTCCGACGGCGTGACCCTGTCCGCCGGGGAGGAACAGCTCGTCGCCTTCGCGCGCCTCCTCGTGCGCGACGTCGAGGTGGTCGTGCTCGACGAGGCGACCGCCCGGATGGACCCGGCGACGGCGGAGCGGGTGACCCTCGCCGCCCAGGCGCTCCTGGCGGGCCGGACGGCGCTGGTCGTCGCGCACCGGCTGCCCACCGCACGGCACGCCGACACGGTCGCGGTGCTCGACGGCGGGCGCCTGATGGAGCACGGCCCCTGGGACCGGCTGGCGGCCGGGGACGGGCACTTCGCCCAGCTCGTCGCCGCGGCAGGGCTCACGGAACCGCTCGCGGACACCGGCCCGGATACCGATACCGACACCCAGCAAGCTCCGCGGACACCGCCCGCACAGCTCGCCGGCAGCGACCAGGCGGCGAGCTCGGGGCGGGCCGGACAGAGCCCGGATCCCGCGCCACCGCCCCGCACGTCGATGGCCCGCGCCGTGTGGAGCACGCTGCGCGCCCGGCCGCTCGGTCTGCTGCTCCCCGCAGTCGTCTGGGAGCTCACCGACTACCTCACCACCACCGGACTGATCGTCGGCTGGCTGTGGGCGTCGCTCGTCGTCGAGCTGGAGCAGGGCTCGGCGCCGTGGTTGCTGGCCTGCGCCGTCCTGGCCGCGGTGGTGGCCAACACCCTGCTGCCGTTCACCATCCGCCTGACCAGCGCCCGCTGGTGGGCCGACTCGCGGCTGCGGCTGCGCCTCGCCGTCCTGCGCGGGCAGACGGCGCAGCGGCGCACGGTGCGCGACGCCCCCGGCGAGATCGCCGCGCGGGCCCAGGAGGAGTACCGGCTCACCGGCCACACCCAGGCCTGGCGCGAGGTCCTCACCGCACCGTTCACGCTGGCGCTGCTCGTGGTGCTGAGCGACAGCCTTCTCGCCGGTGCGATCGGGCTGGTCATGGCGGCGGTGATGTTCACGGCGCAGGTGCTGGGCAGCCGGTCCGTCGCGGCCGCCGCCCGGCGTGCGGGGGACGCCGCCGCCGAGCTGGGCCGCCTGCTCGGATCGGCCCTCGACGCGGTGCGCACGGTCAAGCTCGCTGCGGCGACCGGCGGAGTCCTCGCCCAGGTCGCCCGGGTGGACGGGCGCCGCGTGCAGGCCTCGCTGCGCGAGGAGCGCACCAGCTTCCTCGTCGGTCTCGCGCCCTCGGTGCTGAGCCGGATCGCGATGGTCCTGGCGTGGTCGCTGCACCTCGGCGGCACGTGGTCGCTCGCCACCGCCCTCCTGGTCAGCACCTCGATAGGTACCTTCAGCTGGATCGGGTACGGACTGGGGCAGCTCGTCACCAGCGCCGCGTCCGCCCGCCGCTGGGTCGAGGTCACCTCCCGGTACGCCGGCACGGAGCGGCTCGCCGACGTACCCAAGGACCTTGACCTGTTCGCCGGCACGGCGGACCCCGCAGCGCCGGCCCCCGCGGCATCAGACCCGACTGCGTCGAACCCGACGACATGGAACCCGGCAGGAACAGCCCCCGCCGTGCCGGGCCCGCTGCGGGAGCTGCGGCTGGACGGCGTCAGCGCGACGCACGACGACGGCACGGTAGGCGTCGCGGGCGTGGACCTCACGGTCCGGCGCGGCGAGCTCGTGCTGGTCGTGGGACGGGTCGGCTCCGGCAAGTCGTCGCTGCTCGGGGCCCTCTCCGGTCTCGTCGACGTCGGCGGGCGGCTGAGCTGGAACGGCGAGGAGATCACCGATCCGGAGACGTTCCTGCGCCCGCCTCGTGTCGCACACGTCGCGCAGGTGCCGCACGTCGTGTCGGGCACCCTCGCGGACAACGTACGGCTCGACCACGACCGCCCCGTCACCGGTCCGGTAGACGCTGCCGGGCTCGGCCGGGACATCGCCGAGGCGGGCGGCACGGCGACGCTGGTGGGGCACCGCGGCCTGCGGCTCTCGGGCGGCCAGGTGCAGCGGCTCGGCCTGGCCCGGGCGCTGGCCACCGGCTCCGACCTCCTCCTCGTGGACGACGTCTCCTCCGCGCTCGACGCCGTCACCGAGGCGGAGGTCTGGTCCCGGCTGCGGTCCGCCGGCACGACGGTGGTCGGCACGACGTCGCGAGCGGCAACCCTCGCGACCGCCGACCGGGTGGTGGTGCTCGACGGCGGACGCGTCGCCGCCGTCGGGCGCTGGCGTGACCTGGAACCGCACTGGTCCCACCTGGCGGGCTGACCGCGGCCCACCGACCACGGCCCACTGACCATGGGTAGTGCTCCCCCTGCCAGGTTCGAGACAGCCGCCGCGGGCGCTGGTAGCGTCCGAGACCGATCACGGGCGAGCAGCCCACGACTCGTCAAGGAGCACCTCGTGCGCGCATCCCGGACCGTCCCCGCCGCCCTGGCCGCCGCGCTGGTGGCCACGGCCCTCACCGGCTGCACGCCGGACGGCCCCACCGAGCAGGCGCCGCCCCTCGACGAGGCTCTCACCACCTACACCGACCTGTACGACGACGTCCTGGCCGCCCTCCGGGAGGCCCCGGACGCGAGTGACCTGACGTGGGCGGAGTCCATGGCCACCTACCCGTCGGTCACCGAGCAGGAGGACGGGCTCTGCTACCTCTTCGTCACGAGCGCCAACGGGACCGGCACCATCGATGACGCCCAGGCGCTGCTCGCCTCGCTCGCCGCGCAGGTCGACCCGGTGCTCGAGGAGCACGGCATGGAGCCGATGTCCGAGCAGCAGCACTCCGAGCACGGCGGCGACATCTGGGTCGAGTCCGTGGCCGCCAACGGCTGGTCGGTCGAGCTCACCGGCGGCGGGCAGTCGTCGCCCGAGCAGCAGGACGCCGTGGTCGAGCTCTCCATCGACGGTCCCGTCGCCACCGACACCTGCACCGACGCAACCCTGGAGCAGGCGCTCGCCGATGCCGGCTGAGCCGTGCGGGGCAGAACTACTGATCACCCCGTGACCGTGGAAACGTGTACTTCGGCTTGCTCGAATCTGGGACACTGGTGCGCATGAGCACTCCTGCCTCCTCCGGGCCGACGGACCCGGCCGCGACCACACCCGCCCTCGACTCCTCGGCCGCCTCGGTAGCCGGCGCCGACGTCGTCCGCGCGGTGGTCAAGGAGGTACCGGACAAGGTCAGCACGGACGGTCTCGAGACCAAGTTCGACGAGCGCTGGACCGCCGAGCAGACCTTCGCGTTCGACCGCACCAAGACCCGCGACGAGATCTACTCGATCGACACCCCGCCGCCGACCGCCTCGGGCTCCCTGCACGTGGGCCACGTGTTCAGCTACACGCACACGGACATCGTGGCGCGCTACAAGCGCATGCGTGGCCTCGAGGTCTTCTACCCCATGGGCTGGGACGACAACGGCCTGCCCACCGAGCGCCGCGTCCAGAACTACTACGGCGTGCGCGTCGACCTGTCGCTGCCCTACGACCCGGACTTCACGCCCCCGTTCGAGGGCACCGGCAAGAGCGTCAAGGCCGCGGACCAGGTCCCGATCAGCCGCCGCAACTTCGTCGAGCTGTGCGAGCGCCTGACGGCCGAGGACGAGAAGCAGTTCGAGGAGCTGTGGCGCCGCCTGGGCATCTCCGTGGACTGGGCCCAGACGTACCAGACCATCGGCGACGTCTCGCGCGCCACGGCGCAGCGCGCGTTCGTGCGCAACCTGCAGCGCGGCGAGGCCTACCAGGCCGAGGCGCCGGGCCTGTGGGACGTCACGTTCCAGACCGCCGTCGCCCAGGCCGAGCTGGAGGCCCGGGACTACCCCGGTCACTTCCACAAGGTCGCCTTCCACCCGGTCTCGACGGGCTCGACCACCGAGGGCCCCGTCTACATCGAGACGACCCGGCCCGAGCTGATCCCCGCCGTCGTCGCGCTCATCGCGCACCCCGACGACGAGCGCTACCAGCACCTGTTCGGCACCACCGTGAAGTCGCCGCTGTTCGGCGTCGAGGTCCCCGTGCTCGCGCACCACCTGGCCGAGCCGGACAAGGGCGCGGGCATCGCGATGTGCTGCACCTTCGGTGACCTCACCGACGTGCAGTGGTGGCGCGAGCTGCAGCTGCCGACGCGCTCGATCATCAACCGCGACGGCCGCATCACGCGTGAGGTGCCGGAGTGGCTCCCGGGCGGCCCGGGCGCCGAGCTGTTCGAGGCCGAGGTCGCGGGCAAGACGACGTTCAGCGCGCGCAAGGCGATCGTCGACGCGCTCGTCGCGTCGGGCGACATGCCGACCGAGCCGGTGGCCACCCAGCGCAAGGCCAACTTCTTCGAGAAGGGCGACAAGCCCCTCGAGATCGTGACCTCGCGCCAGTGGTACATCCGCAACGGCGGCAGGGACAAGTCGCTGCGCGAGGAGCTGCTGGGCCGCGGCAAGGAGCTCGACTTCCACCCCGACTTCATGCGGGTGCGGTACGAGAACTGGGTCAACGGCCTGAACGGCGACTGGCTGGTCAGCCGCCAGCGCTTCTTCGGCGTCGCGATCCCGCTCTGGTACCCGATCGACGCGAACGGCGAGGTCGACTACGACCACCCGATCGTCCCGGCCGAGGAGTCCCTGCCGATCGACCCGACGTCCCAGGCACCTTCCGGCTACACGGAGGACCAGCGTGGTCAGGCCGGTGGCTTCGTCGGCGACGCCGACGTCATGGACACCTGGGCGACCTCGTCCCTGACCCCGCAGATCGTCGGCGGCTGGGAGCGGGACCAGGACCTGTTCGACCGCGTCTACCCGATGGACCTGCGCCCCCAGGGCCAGGACATCATCCGTACCTGGCTCTTCTCCACGGTGGTTCGCTCGCACCTGGAGAACAAGGTGCTGCCCTGGAAGAACGCGACGATCAGCGGCTGGATCCTCGACCCGGACCGCAAGAAGATGTCGAAGTCCAAGGGCAACGTCGTCACGCCGATGGACCTGCTCGTGGAGCACGGCTCCGACGCGGTGCGGTACTGGGCGGCGTCGGCCCGCCTGGGCACGGACGCGGCGTTCGAGGTGGGGCAGATGAAGATCGGTCGCCGTCTGGCGATCAAGGTCCTCAACGCCTCGAAGTTCGCGCTGTCGTTCGGCGGCGGCGCGGGCAGCGAGATCGCGCTCGACCCGGCAGCGGTGACCGTCGCCCTCGACCGGTCCATGCTCGCGGGGCTGGCCGGCGTGGTCGAGCAGGCCACCGCGGCACTGGAGTCCTACGACCACACCCGCGCGCTCGAGCTCACCGAGACGTTCTTCTGGGCGTTCTGCGACGACTACCTCGAGCTCGTCAAGGACCGCGCCTACGGCGCCGGTGACGACGCGGCGAACCTCTCCGCCGAGACGACGTCGGCCCGCACGACGCTGGCGATCGCGCTCGACACCATGCTGCGCCTCCTGGCGCCCTACCTCCCGTTCGCCACGGAAGAGGTCTGGTCCTGGTGGCGCGAGGGCTCGGTGCACCGCGCGGAGTGGCCCGTCGCGGGGCCGCTGCGTGCGGCGTCCGACGGCGCCGACCCGGCGGACCTCGCCGCGGCCGGACACGCCCTGGCAGCACTGCGCAAGGTGAAGTCCGAGGCCAAGGCCTCGATGCGCACCCCGATCGTCGCCGCGTCGCTGGCCGTGCCCGCCGCCTCGCTGACCGCCGTCGAGACCGCGGTCGAGGACATCAAGGCCGCAGGCCGCGTCACGGGTGCGCTCGACCTGGTGGCCGCTGCCGAGGGGCAGGGCGACCAGGCGGTCCAGGGCGGCATGGTGGTGACCTCGAGCGAGCTGGGCGAGGCCCCGCCGCGCAACAAGGGCTGACCTGAGAGGTTCCGCGAAGTAGAGCGCCTGTCCGGGTCTCCCTGGTGTCATCAGGGAGACCCGGACAGGCGCTCTACTTCGCGGAACCCTCGGGTCAGTTGAGCATCAGGACCACTGCGTCGCCGGCCTCGGCGGCGGCACCGTAGAACGCGGTCAGCTCGCCGTAGGCCTGCGCCAGACGCTCGGCGTCCGTCTCGGCGGCGTGCTCGCCCGGGTCCGGGCAGACGTCCTCGTCGCACACCTGAGCGGCGTCGGCGAGCGGCGCCAGGGCGTCGAACGACGTGCCGACCAGGAACGCGGCGGCCTTCTCCACGTCGTCAGGGCCCAGGTAGCGCACCGGCGTGATCCCGGCGGCGGAGCCCAGTGCGGCTCCACCCTGCACCGGGTCGACGGGCATCCCGCCGTGCGTCCGCAGCACGTTGTGCAGCGGACCCCAGACGGTCCCGATGCTGAAGTACCTCGCCTCCTGTGCCGGAAGGTCCATCTGCACCCACTCACCGGCGAGCTCGTCGATGTGCTCGAGCGCCCAGGTCGGATCGGTGCGTGCCTTGTCGAAGTCCTCGGCGGCTAGCCGCGCGTACTCACAATGAATCATCCCCATGGCCCGTGACCGTACCGATAATGCGTTTCCGTGTGTATGGGCAAAACGGACACGTTTCCACGCAACATTTTCCCATAGACGGTAAAACGGAAAATCCATACGATTCCGTGCCCGTTCTGGGGGTATTAGTCCCCCAGAACGGGCGGGTGAATTCACCTGGAGTTAACGCGGGACATCAGTGCAACCTTCGATCATCCCCCGACATGCTCGCGAGCGCCTCCGTTGGCGTGCCTTCGTCACGCCAGCGCAGCGTCGCGGCGACTCCGTCCATGAGCTCGACGGAGCCCTCCGGGGCGAACGTGAGGCCGGCGTCCTGCCCCACGGCGGCGCGCACGAGCGCCACCGAGACCGGCAGCTCCTCCAGCCGCTCCGTCACTCCGATCGCCTCAAGCTCGGACCGGGAGGCCGCGATGTGCATCGGGTCCGGTCCGATCCAGAGCTTGCGCCCGTTCATGGGCGCGTTGCCCGTGCCGTACTCCTCCGCGAGCACGAGCTCCTTGACCTGCCCGCGGGCGAGCACCGAGACGACGTCGTCCACCGACATCACCGCGTTCGACTCGCGGCCGAGCTCCTGCCGCAGCTCCGCCAGGACGCGCTCCCGGCGTCGTTCGCGGTAGGAGTCGAGCGCCTCGCCCACGCGCTCGGCGAACGCGCCCTCGTGCACCCCGGCACCGCGGCCACCGCCCGAGACCTCGACCACCTTCTCGGCCGTCGGCGGGGCCAGGGCGGCGCGCACCTGCGACACCACGCGCTTGTCCCCCGTCACCAGCACCAGCTCCGGCCTGGTGTCGGCGACGTGCCGCTCCGTCTCGGCCGCGATCGCCTCCGCGTTGCGCTCCCAGGAGTCCTCGGCACGCGACTCGATGCGAGCCCGCTTGACCCTGGTGGACCCGGTCTTCTCGATCTCGTCGTGCGGAGCCTGGAACGTGCTGTGCACCTTGCCGTCCGGCCCCACCCGGACGAAGTCCGCGCCCTGCCGGTCGACGATCACCTTGAGCAGCTCCACCGACTCGTCGGCGGCCAGCGCGGCCTGGAGCATCGCCGGCACGGGGGCCCACGAGCACGTCGTGCCGGCCGGCGGGTTGTTCACCACGCGGTCCACCAGCACGCCGGTGTCGTCGGCGATGACGACCCGGCCGTGCGGTCCCGGGACCCTGGTGGGTCGCAGCACCACCTCCCCCATGGCATCCAGCACGGCGTCCGGGGTCCCCTGCTGTGCCAGGTCCTTGCGCGCCGAGTTCCACCGGCCTTCGACGTCACGTTCGGCGGCCTGCTCGGACGGCGTCGCGTCCAGGTGCAGGGTCGCAAAGGGGCCCTGGTGGCCGAGGAGGGGCTTGAGCCAGTCGATCTTCATACAAACCTCCGCGTCTCCCGCCGAGGTCGATGAAATGCCGTACCGCACGACGTCGCCCCGGCGTTCCCTCCAGGAAACGACGGATCACGAGGAGACGCCACCCCCAGGGCGGAATTGCCTGTGACCGGAGCACCAAATCTTCACCACCGGATGTTGACCTCAGGCCAGCAAGCGGCAAAGGCGCCTCAAAGGGCTAACCCCTTCAAGCGTATGTGTCGACCTCAGGGAGGTTGTCGCCCTTGTGCCGCGCGGCGATCAGCTCGTGGTGGCGGATCACCTCGCTCACGATGAACTGGCGGAACTGCACCGCGAACTCGGGGTCGAGACCCGACTCCTCCGCGATCGCCGTGAGCCGGGCGATCTGCTGCTGGTCCCGCGACGGGTCCGCCGGCGGCAGACCGCCCACGGCCTTCAGCTCGCCGACCCTCCGCGTCATCTTGAACCGCTCGGCGAGCAGGTGCACTAGGGCCGCGTCGATGTTGTCGATGCTCCCGCGGAGCCGGATGATCTCGGACGGCACCGGAGCGCTGGTCGGTTCGTTGTCAGACACAGGAAGAGGCTAACCGGCCGAGGGCTGTACCGGCGAAGGCTGTTCCGACCCGTGACGCGGATCGGCTACAGTCTGCGAGCAGGCACGCAACTTGGTGAAGGCCCAGAACTCTGGCTTCACCTCTTCAAGACTTCAACGGAGAGCAGCAGATGACACTCGCCACGTCGCCGGCCTTGGTGGAGGTGCCAGAGGGCACCAGCATCAACACCATCCTCGCGGACCGCGTGGCCCGCTCCGGAGACAAGACGCTCATCGAGCGACGCGAGACCCCTGGCGGCCCCTGGGTCGCAGTGCCTGCCCGCCAGTTCGAGGACGAGGTCCTCGCCGTCGCTCGCGGGCTCGTCGCCCGTGGCATCTCCGCCGGCGACCGGGTCGCGATCATGTCGCGCACCCGCTACGAGTGGACCCTCCTCGACTTCGCCATCTGGGCCGCGGGTGCCGTGGCCGTGCCGGTCTACGAGACCTCGTCCGCCGAGCAGGTCCAGTGGATCCTGTCCGACGCCGACGTGCGGCTCGTCGTCGTCGAGTCCGCCGCGCACGCAGAGATCGTCCGCGGCGTGCGCTCCAGCCTGCCGACGCTCGAGGACATCCTCCTGATCGACGACGAGGCGATCCTCGACCTGCGCAAGGCCGGCATCAACCTCTCCGCGGGCATCGTCGCCGACCGGCGCGACGCCGTCCGGCGGGACGACCTGGCGACCATCATCTACACGTCCGGTTCCACCGGGCGGCCCAAGGGCGTAGAGCTCACGCACGGCAACTTCGCGCACCTCGCGATCAACGCCGCCATCGGCATCCCGGAGCTGCTGCAGGCCGAGAACGCCCGCACGCTCCTGTTCCTGCCGCTCGCGCACGTGTTCGCGCGTTTCGTCGAGGTCGCGACGGTCGCGGGCAACGCGGTGCTCGGCCACGCGCCGGACATCAAGAACCTCGTGGCCGACCTGGGCTCCTTCCGCCCGACGTACCTGCTCGCCGTGCCACGCGTCTTCGAGAAGGTCTACAACAGCGCGGAGCAGAAGGCGTCGTCGTCGGGTCTCAAGGCCAAGATCTTCGCCTGGTCCGCGCGCGTCGCGGAGGACTACTCGCGCGCCCTGGACACGACGGACGGCCCCGACCGCGCGCTCCGGAGGAAGCACGCGATCGCCGACAAGCTGGTCTACAGCAAGCTCAAGGCGACCATGGGCGGCCAGCTCAGGTGGGCGGTCTCCGGCGGCGCGCCGCTCGGCGAACGGCTCGGCCACTTCTTCCGCGGCGCCTGCGTCACCATCCTCGAGGGCTACGGCCTCACCGAGACCACGGCTCCGACGTCGGTCAACCTGCCCGGGAAGACCGTGATCGGGTCGGTGGGCCCCGCGTTCTTCGGCACGGAGATCAGCATCGCCGAGGACGGCGAGGTGCTGCTGCACGGGCCGCACATCTTCCGCGGGTACCGCAACGAGCCGCAGCTGACCGCCGAGGCGTTCGTCGGGGGCTGGTTCCGCACCGGCGACCTCGGCCGCCTCGACGAGCACGGCCACCTGCACATCACCGGCCGCAAGAAGGAGATCATCGTGACGGCCGGCGGCAAGAACGTCGCCCCGGCGGTGCTCGAGGACCGCATGCGCGCCCACCCGCTCGTGAGCCAGGTCGTCGTCGTCGGCGACCAGCGCCCGTTCATCGGCGCCCTCGTGACGCTCGACGCCGAGATGCTGCCCGGCTGGTGCTCGGCGAACGGGCTGCGCAGGCTCTCGGTCTCCGAGGCGCGTGTGCACCCGAAGGTGCTGGCCGAGCTCGACAAGGCGGTAGAGCACACGAACGAGGCGGTCTCCAAGGCCGAGTCGATCCGCAAGTACATGGTGCTCGACCTCGACTTCACGGAGGCGAACGGCTACCTCACGCCGTCCATCAAGGTGAAGCGCGCCAAGGTGCTAGCCGACTTCGCGGGCGCCGTCGACGCCCTCTACGGCGCCCCGGTGGCTGCACCCACCCGCTAGCCCCGGGGTATGTCGAAGTAGAGCGCGTGTCCGAGTCTCCCGTGGTGACCACGGGAGACTCGGACACGCGCTCTACTTCGACATACCCCGGGGCGGGCCTGGGTGGGAAGGGGCGAGTGGTTACGCGCTCTTCTCGCGAGGCTGGCGGCCCCGTACGGGGCTCTTGCGCGGCACCACGGTGGGATTCACGTTGTCGAGCACCACGTCGCGCGTGATGAGCACACGCTCGACGTCGTCACGGCTCGGCACGTCGAACATGACCTGCTGGAGCACCTCTTCCATGATGGCGCGCAGGCCGCGCGCCCCGGTGCCCCGCAGGAGCGCCTGCTCGGCGATGGCGCCCACTGCCGGCTCGTCGAACTCGAGCTCCACGCCGTCGATCTGGAACATGCGCTGGTACTGCTTCACGAGCGCGTTCTTGGGCTCCGTGAGGATCCGCACCAGCGCGTCGCGGTCGAGCGGCGAGACGGAGGCGATGACGGGCAGACGGCCGATGAACTCGGGGATCAGCCCGTACTTCTGCAGGTCCTCGGGTCGCACCTCGGCGAACAGGTCCGCGTCGGGGACTATCGACTCCATGGGGGCGCTGAACCCGATGCCGCGCTTGCGGGAGCGGGCCGCCACTATGTCGTCCAGCCCTGCGAAGGCGCCGGCCACGATGAACAGCACGTTCGTCGTGTCGATCTGGATGAACTCCTGGTGCGGGTGCTTGCGCCCGCCCTGCGGCGGCACCGAGGCGGTCGTGCCCTCGATGATCTTCAGGAGTGCCTGCTGCACGCCCTCACCGGACACGTCGCGCGTGATCGACGGGTTCTCGGCCTTGCGGGCCACCTTGTCGACCTCGTCGATGTAGATGATGCCCGTCTCGGCCTTCTTGACGTCGTAGTCCGCGGCCTGGATGAGCTTGAGCAGGATGTTCTCGACGTCCTCGCCCACGTAGCCGGCCTCTGTGAGAGCGGTCGCGTCGGCGATGGCGAAGGGCACGTTGAGCATCTTGGCGAGCGTCTGCGCCAGATAGGTCTTGCCCGTGCCCGTCGGGCCGATGAGCAGGATGTTGGACTTCGCGATCTCGACCTGGTCCTGCTCGTCCGGGTTGATCGACCGGCCGGCCTCGCCCGCCTGGATGCGCTTGTAATGGTTGTAGACAGCAACGGCCAGGGCGCGCTTCGCGGGGTCCTGGCCAATGATGTACTGCTCGAGGAAGTCGAAGATCTCGCGCGGCTTGGGCAGCTCTGTCAGTCCGAGCTCGGCTGCCTCACCGAGCTCTTCCTCGATGATCTCGTTGCACAGCTCGATGCACTCGTCGCAGATGTACACGCCCGGCCCGGCGATCAGCTTCTTCACCTGCTTCTGCGACTTGCCGCAGAAGTTGCACTTCAGCAGTTCCGCGCCGTCACCGATTCGCACCACTACCTGTCTCCTCGCCTTGTGCACCCTCACGGAGTCCCGCACAGGCCGGTTGACCCAGCAGATCCGCAACGTCGAGCGGTCTTAGATCCATTCCACACCACCGGTGGCTCGTTGTCAGCCCGGCGGCCCGGCGGGTCGCACGACCGATATTCACCACATCATGACAATTTTGTCATGTTCTGTGCAGCGTGTCCCACCATGCCCGACGCCGGGGCTCGTCGTCCACCGCTATTGGTGGCGCGCCCCGGCGTCGGAAGCGGTCTCGACGGAACCGACCGGAACGGTCAGTTCGTCACGACCGTGACAGGCTTGCGCGACTGGAGCACCTCGTCGACCAGACCGTACTCCTTCGCCTGGGCGGCGGTGAGGATCTTGTCGCGCTCGATGTCGTTGCGCACCTGCTCCTGCGACTTGCCGCTGTGCGTCGCCAGCGTCAGCTCGAGCCACTCGCGCATGCGGATGAGCTCGTTCGCGTGGATCTCGATGTCCGAGGCCTGCGCGTAGCCGCCACCCTCCATCGCGGGCTGGTGGATCAGCACGCGCGAGTTCGGGAGGGCCAGGCGCTTGCCCGGCTGACCGGCGGCCAGCAGGACCGCGGCGGCGGACGCCGCCTGCCCCAGGCAGGTAGTCTGGATCTGCGGCTTGATGAACTGCATGGTGTCGTACAGCGCCGTCATGGCCGTGAACGAGCCACCCGGCGAGTTGATGTAGATCGAGATGTCACGGTCCGGGTCCTGGGTCTCCAGGACCAGCAGCTGGGCCATGACGTCGTCGGCGGACGCGTCGTCGACCTGGACACCCAGGAAGATGATGCGGTCCTCGAACAGCTTGGTGTACGGGTCCTGGCGCTTGAAGCCGTACGCGGTGCGCTCCTCGAACTGCGGGAGCACGTAGCGGGCGGACGGCATGGCGCCGGCGGTGGCAAAGGGCAGCCCCGCGACCGGGTGGGCGCGTGTACCGGCAAGGCGCTCTGCGGCTGCGATGAACTGGGCTTCAGGACTCACGATGGATCTCCTCGTCGATCAGGTCTTGATGAGTTTCCGGGCGGTCAGCTGGCCATGCCGCCGCCGCCGGCAAGCGCAGCGCTCTCGACGACGTGGTCGACGAAGCCGTACTCCAGCGCCTCGGCGGCCGTGAACCAGTTGTCGCGGTCGTTGTCCTTGATGATCTTCTCGATCGGCTGCCCGGTCTGCTCGGACGTCAGCTCGGCGAGCACCTTCTTCATGTGCATGATGAGCTGCGCGCCGATCCGGACGTCGGTCGCCGTACCGCCGATGCCACCCGACGGCTGGTGCATGAGCACGCGGGCGTGCGGCGTGATGTAGCGCTTGCCCTTCGTGCCGGAGGACAGCAGGAACTGCCCCATGGACGCGGCCATCCCCATCGCGACGGTCGCCACGTCCGGCTTGATGAACTGCATCGTGTCGTAGATCGCCATGCCGGCCGTGATGGAGCCGCCGGGCGAGTTGATGTACAGCCAGATGTCCTTGTCGGGGTCCTCGGCCGCGAGAAGCATCATCTGCGCGCTGATCGCGTTCGCGTTCTCGTCGCGCACCTCCGACCCCAGCCAGATGATGCGCTCCTTGAGCAGCCGGTTGTAGATGGAGTCGTTGAGCCCGAATCCAGCACCCTCCGCCCGTGCTACCGGCCCGGCATCCATCCGCAGCAGATCGTTCACGTCCATCTCCTCGGTTCTGACTCTCGTCTGTTGGACCACGTCTCTGGACCACGTCCCATTGACGTCTCGCTCGACCCTAACGTGCCCCCGCCCGCCGGAACTCCTGATTCGGAGCCCGTTTCGCCTACAGCGCATCGGTGCTGCCCACGGCGAAGTCGGGGGGAACGCGGACGGCGGTCCGGCTGGGTGGTCGAGCTTGTCGAGACCGGTCTCGACAAGCTCGACCACCGCACGCGGACCGCCGTCGGGCGTCATGCATCGGCCCTCTCGGGCCGGGTGTACGTCAGGCCTTGGCAGGCTCCGACGACTCGGGCTCGGCGCCCTCGGCAGCCGCCTCGGGCGCCTCGTCGTCACCGGCTTGCTGAGCCTGTGCCACGGCAGCGTCGAGCGCGGCCTGGGCCTCGTCGACCTCTTCCGAGCCGATGAACTCGCTCAGGTCGACGACGTTGCCGTCGGCGTCCTTGACCTCGATCTGGCGCAGGGCGACCGCGAGGGCCTTCGAGCGCGCGACCTCGCCGACCATGGCGGGGATCTGCCCGCCCTGCTCGAGGGACTGGATGAACTCGCTCGGCTCCATGCCGTACTGCTGCGAGGCGCTCACCAGGTACTCGACGAGCTCGCCCTGGCTCACCTGCACCTTGAGCTTCTCGGCGAGGGTGTCGAGCAGGATCTGGTTCTTGATCGCCTTGGTCGCGTCGGCGGTGACCTCGGCGCGGTGCTCGTCGTCCTCCAGGCGGCTCTCGGACTCGAGGTGGCGGTGCACCTCGGCCTGGACCACACCGGTGGGCACGGGGACCTCGACGGTCTCCAGCAGCTTCTCCATGAGGGCGTCCCGGGCGCTGACCGCCTGGTTGGACGTCTTGATGCCGGCGACCTGGGTCTTCAGGTCGTCCTTGAGCTCCTCGAGCGTGTCGAACTCCGAGGCGAGCTGGGCGAAGTCGTCGTCCACCTCGGGGAGGTCGCGCTGCTTGACCGAGGTCGCGGTGACGGTGACGTCCGCGTCCTTGCCCTCGTGGTCGCCGCCGGCCAGCGGCGCCTTGAAGGTCGTGGTCTCGCCGGCGGAGAGGCCGGTCAGGGCCTCGTCCAGGCCCTCGAGCATGTTGCCGGAGCCGATCTGGTACGAGACGCCCGACACGGAGTCGACCTCCTCGTCACCGATGACGGCCTTCAGGTCGATGACGATGTAGTCGCCCTCGACGGCCGGACGGTCGACGCCGACCAGGGTGCCGAAGCGCTCCCGCAGGGCGTCCATGCGCTCCGCGACGTCCTCGTCGGTGACCTCGGTCGAGTCGACGGTCAGCTCGACGTCGGACAGCTCGGGCAGCTCGATCTCCGGGCGCACCTCGACCTCTGCCGTGAACTTCAGCTGGCCCTCGCCGGCCTTGGCCGGCACGTCGGTCACGTCGATCTCGGGCTGGGCCAGCGGACGCAGCTCGGTCTCGCCGAGCGCGTCACGGTAGAAGCCCGAGAGGCCGTCGTTCACGGCGTGCTCGATCACTGCGCCCCAGCCGACCCGCTGCTCGATGATGCGCGGGGGCACCTTGCCCTTGCGGAAGCCGGGAACGTTCACCTGCTCCGCGATGTGCTCGTAGGCGTGATCGATGCTCGGCTTGAGCTCGTCGTAGTCCACCTCGACGGTCAGCTTGACCTTGGTGGGCTCCAGGGTCTCGACGGCGCTCTTCACTTCGATGGTCTCCAGAATGTCGGGGGTGCGCGCACGCCGGCTTACTGCTTCCCGGGGTGGCGCGGGGATGCTCAGCTCAGTTGCCGCTGCTCGCTGTCAGCCGCGCTGACGACGATGTGCGAGAGACGCACGGGCAACCCGTCAATGGTACGCCCCACGACCACGGGCGCCGAATGCAAACCGGTGGCGTGCCGCACACCGTCCGGCATCCGCCGACCGTCAGCGGCCCATCCCCGCCGTCAGACCCGCCACTATCTGCCGTGTGGCCACGAGGAACAGGACCACGAGCGGCAGCGTAGCGATGACGAGGCCCGCGAACAGGGTGGACCACGACGTCTGGTACTCCCCGAAGAACGTGGTCAGACCGACGGGCAGCGTGTACTGGGTACGGTCGCGCACGAGGATGAGCGGATAGAAGAAGTCGTTCCAGATGGGCACGAAGCGGAAGACCACCACGGTGGCGACCGCTGGGCGCACGAGCGGCAGCAGCACCGACCAGAAGGTCCTGAAGGGGCCCGCGCCGTCGATCCGGGCGGCGTCCTCCAGCTCGTCCGGGAGCTGGCGCAGGAACGTGGCCAGCACGAACACCGAGAACGGGATCGAGACCGCCGCGTAGACCAGGATCAGCCCGGTCCGGGTCGAGGCGAGCCCTACGCGATCGAGCAGGTAGAAGATCGGCACGATCATGAGGAACACGGGCATCATCAGGCCCGACACGAACACCTGCTCGATGACGCCCATGAGGCGTGAGCGCGAGCGGGCCAGCGCGTACGCCGCCAGCAGGGACACGACCGTGGACAGCGCGACCGACGCCGTCGTGACGAGCACCGAGTTGAGGAAGTACGTGGAGAACGACGCCTCCACCCAGGCCTGGCGGTACGCGTCCAGCGAGGGGCTGACCGGCACGCCGAGCGGCTCGGCGACGAGCTCCTGATCGGTGCGGAACGAGTTCCACACCATGATCAGCAGCGGCACCAGCGCGACCGCCGCGTAGCCCCAGAGGACCACCTGCACCGCCGCGCGCCTCATGTCAGACCTCGCTCTACACGGCGGAACCACCGCGTGAACAGCACCGACACCCCGACGATCACGACGAACAGCAGGATCGCCACCGCTGACGAGACACCTATCGCGTTGGAGGCTCCCGAGCTGAACGCGGTGCGGTAGAAGAGGAGCGACATGACGTCGGTGGCCCCCGCCGGGCTGCCGTTGGATCCTCCGAGGGCGTACGGGATCGGGAACGCCTCCATGGAGAAGATGAACGTCAGCACGCTCACCGTGCCGATCACCGGCACCAACATGGGCAGCGTGACGTACCAGAACCGCTGGCGGGAGGACGCGCCGTCGAGCATCGCGGCCTCCTCCATCGTGGGGTCGAGCGACCCGAGCGCGGCGCCGTAGACCAGGAGCGGGAACCCTACCCACTGCCACGCCGTCACCAGCACGACCACCCACAGGGCGGTGTCGGGGTCGCCCAGCCAGGGCTGCGCCACCGACTCCAGGCCGACGGCGCGCAGGGCGGCGTTCACCGGGCCGAACAGCGGCGAGAGCAGCAGCGACCACAGGTAGCCGACCACCAGCGGCGAGACGAGGTACGGCATCGTGTACAGCACCTGGAACAGCCGGCGCATCCGCTCCCGCTTGTGCAGCACGTACGCCAGCAGCAGGCCTACGGAGTTCTGCACGACCATCGCGCCGGCGAACAGGAGCCCGTTGTGCGCGAAGGCGCGCGGGAGCTGGCTGCGGTACGGCTCGGTGGTCAGCAGCGTGACGAAGTTGTCCAGCCCCACGAACGAGTCCTGCGCGGTGCCGCGCCAGGAGAACAGCGAGTAGGTCAGGGCCGTCGCCATCGGGTAGAGCACGAAGACGGCGAACAGCGCCGCCGCGGGCAGCAGGAAGAGCAGTGCGACCGACGTCGGGAGCGCCGCTGTGCGACGGCCGCTCACTCGCCCGGCGTCCACCAGGCCGAGAGGCCGTCCTGGATGATTCCCGCGGCCTGCTCGGCGTCGGCGTCGCCGAGGAACAGCTTCTGGCCCGCCTCCCCCATCAGGTCGGTGCCGACGGGGTCGCCGTAGCGGTAGTCCACGAGCAGCAGGTACGGCGCAGGGTTCTCCTGGTACAGGTCCCACATCTCCTGCTGGAGCGGGTCCGAGAACTCGACGCCGGGGATGGGCGAGAACTGCTTGAGCTCGTCCGCGACCAGCTGCCCGAACTCCGGCGTGGCCAGCCAGTTCAGCAGCGTCTCGGCCTCCTCCGGGTGCTCGGTGGCGGCCGACAGGCCCCAGTTCCCGTCCGCGTACCCGGGGCTGACCGGGTGGTCCAGCGCCGCGCCGGGCGGCGGGGGCACCTGGAACACGCCGAGCTCCAGGTCGGGGTTGGCCTCCTGGAAGAACGCCAGCTCGTACGAGCCGCCGGCGAACATCGCCGCCTGCTCCGAGGTGAACAGCACCTGCGCGTCGGTGTACGCCACGCCGGTCACGTCCTCGGGCATGTACTTCTGCAGGTCCTTGAGCGTCTGGATCGAGTCGACGTACGCCGGGTCCGTGAAGTCGGTGTCGCCGTCGCGCAGCGCCTGCTGGAAGTCCGCGCCGCCGTACTGGGCGGACGTCAGGGCGTCGTGCACGGTGGGCACGAACCATCCGTCGCGCGCGCCGACCGCGAGCGGCGTGACGTCCGTCCCGAGCAGCTCGTCGTTGATCGCCAGGAAGTCGTCCCAGGTCTCGGGCTCCTCCAGGCCGTTCTCCTCGAAGATCGCGGTGTTGTAGTAGACCTGGATCGTCTGGGAGGCGAGGGGCACGCCGTAGACCGCGCCGTCCTCGCGCCCGCGAGCGCCGTCGAGGATCGCGTCGTCGAACTCGCCGAGCGCCGGGACGAGGTCCTCGAGCGGTTCGAGGTTGCCGCCCTCGACGAGCGGCTGGAGCAGGCCGTAGGACCGCACCTGCGCGATGTCGGGTCCGTCGGAGCCGGTCAGGCCGGTGCGCAGGATCTGGTCGTACTCGGTGTTGAGGTGGGCCTGGAAGTTCACCGTGATGCACGGGTTGGCCTCTTCGAAGACGTCGAAGATCTTCTCGTACGTCTTGACGTCCTCGGTGCGCCAGGACCACACGTCGAGCGCTACCGCGTCGCCGTCGCACCCCTCCCCCGCCGCCCCGCCGGGTTCCGGACTACCCGTTGACGGTGCGCAGGCGGTGAGCGTGAGGGCCACGAGGGTCGCGGTGGCTCCTGCTGCGAGGGACGTTCGGCGGTTCATGCGCCGGACGCTGCCTGTCCGACGTCGGGCTGTCAAGCAATTTCGCTGTATCGAGACATCGTGTCGCCGGACTCAGCGGCCGGCGGTGACGTTCCGTGCGATCCGGTGGGCGTCGGCCGCCATCTCGCGGAACATGCCGGAGATCGGGTTGGTGAAGCCCGTGAAGTAGAGGCCCCGCGCGGCCGGACGGCCCTTCGTCGCGATCGGCTTCCCGTGCTCGTCGAGGACGCCGAGGTGGCCCAGGACGGGCTCCAGGGCGCGGCGGTAGCCGGTGGCGGCGAGGACGACGTCGGGGGTGAGGCGGGCGCCGTCGGTCAGGACGACGTCGCCGCCGTCGAACCGCTCGATCGCCCTGACGACGCGGATCGTGCCGGCCTGGACGGCGGCGACGAGGCCGATGTCCTGCACGGGGATGGAACCCTGGGCCACGCGTGTGGCCAGGCCGACCTCCGGGATCGGCAGCCCGAGGTGCGCGAGGTCCGGGAAGCTGGCCTTGCGGACGGGGACGCTGAGGGCGTCGACGAGGGCGGTCGGCAGGTGGCGCACCAGCAGGCCCGTGTACTGCGCGGCCCACGGCCCCTGGTTGCGCGGCACGATGTGCGGCGGCGTGCGGACCGCGAGGTGGACGCTCGCGGCGCCGTTCTCCGCGAGGTCCTGCGCGATCTCGGCCCCCGTGTTGCCCACCCCGACGACCAGCACGTCCTTGCCCGCGTACGGGGCCGGGTTGCGGTACCGGCTCGCGTGCACGACCTGCCCGGGGAACGTGTCCTGGCCGGGCCAGCCGGGCAGGTGCGGTGTGTGGTTGTACCCGGTCGCGACGACGACGGCGTCCGCCGTGCGCCGGCCTTCGGCGTCGCCCTCGCCGGTGGTGGTGATCGTCCACACGCCGTCGGCGCGGTCGAGGCGCGTGACCTCGACTCCGTGCTCGATCCGCAGGTCGTGGTGGGCGGCATACGCCTCGAGGTAGCGGACGACGTCGTCCCGGGCTACCCAGCGGCCGAACTCGCGCGGGATCGGGAGACCCGGCAGCTGCGAGAGTCCACGTGTCGTGTGCAGGTGCAGGCGGTCGTAGTGGTGCCGCCACGCGTTGCCCACGTGGTCCGACTTCTCCAGGACCGTGACGTCCGCGCCCTTCGCCCGCAGGGCCGCGGCGGCTGCCAGTCCGGCCGGCCCGGCGCCGATCACGTACACGGTGTGCGACATGGATGGAGCGTAGTGGTCTGGACCTCGGAGACAAGGCCGGCCCGACACGGCGGCCGGCTCAACCCAGCGGTGGACCGAACAGCACCTCGTGCTCCCGGAACGCCAGCTCACCGTCGCTCGTCTCGATGATCGCCACGAGCAGGTCGGTGGTCGCAGTCGTCTCGTGGATCTCGCCTGGTTCCCAGATCGCGGCCTGGCCCGGCTCGATCTCCCAGCGTTCGTCGGCGTCTCCTGCCGTGCCCTTCGACGCGACGATTCCCTCGCCCGCGAGGACGGCGAAGATCTGCCGCCCTACGGCCGGGTGCTCCCCCAGCACCCCGCCCGCGACCATCCGGGCGACGTGCATGGTGGTGCGCTCGGCGTCGAGCACCTGGGGAAGAAGGTCCATGTCGACGCCGTGGCTGTTGAACCGCGAGATCTCCCGCGCCGGGAGCTGGATGATGCGCATTCGACGATCCTCGCAGGCCAGGGCTTGCTGGCGGCTCCTGAGCGTCCAGGCGCGTAGTGCTGTTTCGGTAGGTGCCGGGTGGGCTGAACCTTGTTCGCCTCAGGCCCGTCGAGTTCATCTCAGCTGAACTGTTCAGCTGAGATGAACTCGACGGGCCTGAGGCGATCGGAATTCAGCAGACCTGGCACCCTCTTGTCGTGTCTACCTTGCTACCGCAGCGCCAGGCGGCGGAGCCGGTCTAGAAGTTGTCCGCCGTCCGGATCCGGTCCCGGATCCACCGGCCGGACTCCTTGAGGTTGCCCACCCCGAAGGAACCGCTCGCACAGCTTCCCTGGGTGAGGACCGCGCCGGACCGGTGGTCGTCGGAGAAGTTCCAGTTCACCCAGCTGATCTTCTTGGACGCCGCGAGGTCGAGGTACCGCTGCGACATGGCGAAGTCGTTGGCGCCCTCACCGGCGTAGTCCTGGGTGCCGAACTCCGTGATGAACATGGGGATCCGGTCCGCGGCCCGCGAGAGCGCGCTCAGGTAGTCCTGCCCGTGCGACGCGGCGTAGAAGTGGAACGTGTACATCACGTTCGAGGCGTTGACCGGGTTGTTCACGACCTCGGACTCGGTGGAGCCGTCGGAGACGCCCAGCGAGGACCACGCCCGCGTGCCGAGCAGGATGACGGCGTCCGGGTCCTTCGCGCGGACGACCGGGATGATCTGCTCGTGGTAGCCCTTGATGGTCTGCCAGGACACGCCGTTGGGCTCGTTCGCGACCTCGTAGATGATGTTGTTCTTGCCGTTGTTCCGCTCAGCGATCGCCGTGAAGAACGTCTTGGCGCGCTGCAGGTTGAAGTTCGGGTCGCCCGGGTCGAGCATGTGCCAGTCGACGATCGCGTACATGCCGCGCGCCGTGAGCATGTCGATGTAGCGGTTCACGAGCGCGGTGAAGCGTGCCGGGTCGGTCTCGTAGCCGTCCTCCTGCACGTAGGTGGAGATCCGCACGACGTCGGCGTTCCAGTCGTACGCGAGGGTGTCGAGCGAACCGTCGGTGATGCACTGGGAGTACCACTGGGTGCCGTGCGTGCTCATCCCGCGCAGCTGGATCCGCTTGCCCTGCGCGTTGCACAGACCCACGCCGCACACGCTGAGCTGGCCGTTGGCCGCGACCGGCGTGCCTGCCTCCGGAGCCGGGTCGGTCGGCGTCGGCTCGGGATCCGGACCTCCGTCGCACGTACCGCTGAGGGTCCAGAGCGTGGGCGTCGACGCCGGGTCCCAGCCCGCGCCCGGGTGGGCGGTGTGCGCCTGCGTGGCGGTGTAGGAGCGGCCCTCGTAGGTGACCTGCTGCCCTGCGCGGTAGCTCGTGCCCTCCGCCCAGGTCGGTGCGGAGCACTCGCTCGTGACGGCGGTGACGGCTGTGGCGGGCAGAAGAGGGACGAGGGCCGTTCCTAGCGCCAGCATCGCGGCAGTGGCAACTGCGACGACGATCGGGGCGCGGCGGGAGACCATGATGGGACCACCTCAGTTCGTCTGTTGATCCGGAGCAGGTCGCGGCTACGCTGCCGGCCTGCTGGTCGCCCAGACGCTAGCAAGGTGGGTCGTCGGGTGATATCGGGGATTTCCACACCGTTTCACGCCAGGCACGCTGCAGCTCGGTCACCTCGCGCAGCACCCGCCGGAACTCGGCGTACGCCGCCTCGCCCACCGCCTCGGCATGGCGGCGCTCCAGCGCCTCGACGACGGCGTCGGACCGGGCCATCTGGTCCAGGCCGCGCTCCGTCGGCACCACGAGCTTGGCCCGGCGGTCGGCCGGGTCCGGCCGGCGTTCGACGTAGCCGAGCGCCTCGAGCTCGTCCACCACCTTGCCGACCACCTGCTTGTGCTGGCCCGACCGCTGCGCCAGATCGGTGGCACGACTGCCCTCGGGATCCAGGTACGCGAGCACCGCCCCGTGCTGGGGCCGCAGGTCCGGGTGCCCCTGCTCCGCGAGCCGGGCGAACAGCTCGCCCTGCACCGCGAAGAGCAGGCGGCCCGCGCTCACGCCGAGGTCAGGGTCGGTGCTCTTGCGCTCACTACGTCGCACGGTTGCTCGCTCTCGATCGGTGCGGTCCCCCGCACACTCTAGTCACCGAACCATATAGTCACCGATGTTGACTTTCAATGTAGGTGATCTTACGGTGAGCCCGACCGCAGGAGCCGCACGTCCGAGGAGAGATCATGAGCACGTCCGTCGAGCTGACCCGGTTCCGGGTGGCACCGGAGAACACCGCCACGATGCTGGCCGCGCGACCGGCGATGCTCGCCGACTTCCGCGCCGACCGCTCCGGGTTCCTCGGGGCGCGTCTCGTGCGCCTGCCCGACGACGAGTGGCTCGACGTCGTGGAGTGGCGCTCGTCCGAGGACTTCGCCGCGTCGCGCGTCAAGGGTGCGAACCTGCCGGGGATCGAGGCGTTCTTCGCGACGATCGACACACTCGTCAGCGCCGAGGAGGGAACTCTCGCCGATGGTGAGTGACGCGACATGGCGCACTGCGGGATCACGGTGAGCCGACATCACCCGATGACATAGTGTCGGCCCGTCCCCTCCGGACCATCCCGATCCGGTTCCCGCACCCGAGGTGGGCCCATGACTGTTCCCCTGACCCTGCGCATGCCCTCGCGCGCCGCTGACCAGCCGCAGGCCCCGGACCGTCCGGTCCTGGACGCGGCGCTCGACCGGCTGGAGGACGGCGGTGGCAGCACGCCCGACCGCGCGGACGCCGAGGTGCTCCTGCACGCTCGCGGCGCTGACCTGGACCGGCTCCTCGCCGTCGCGAGCACGATGCGCGACACCGGCCTGGCGGAGGCCGGCCGCCCCGGCGTCATCACGTACTCGCGCAAGGTGTTCGTCCCGCTGACGCACCTGTGCCAGGACCGGTGCCACTACTGCATCTTCGTCCAGTCGCCCGGCAAGCTCGCCAAGGCCGGCATCTCGCCCTACATGGAGGCCGACGCCGTCCTGGAGGTGGCCCGGCAGGGTGCGGAGCTGGGCTGCAAGGAGGCCCTGCTGACGCTCGGCGACCGGCCGGAGAACCGCTGGCCTGTCGCCCGGCAGTGGCTGGACAGCCACGGGTACGCCTCGACCCTCGAGTACGTGGGCCACATGGCGCAGCTCATCCTGGACGAGACCGGCCTGCTCCCGCACCTCAATCCCGGCGTCATGTCGTGGGCGGAGATGCAGCGGCTCAAGCCGGTCGGCCCGTCGATGGGCATGATGCTGGAGACCACGTCGTCGCGGCTGTGGACCGAGAAGGGCGAGGCACACTTCGGCTCCCCCGACAAGGACCCGGCCCTGCGGCTGCGCGTGATCGACGACGCCGGCCGGTCCCGCATCCCGTTCACGACCGGCGTGCTGCTCGGCATCGGCGAGAACTACGCCGAACGCGTGGACTCCATCCTGGCCCTGCGTGACGCGCACGCAAGGCACGGTCACCTGCAGGAGGTGATCGTGCAGAACTTCCGCGCCAAGTCGGCCACCGCGATGATGGGCGCCGAGGACCTGGAGACCCAGGAGTACGCGGCCGCCGTCGCCGTGACCAGGGTGCTGCTCGGCCCGGGCCTGCGCGTGCAGGCCCCGCCCAACCTGACCGACGCCGCCGAGCTCCAGCTCCTGGTGCGCGCCGGCATCGACGACTGGGGCGGCGTCAGCCCGCTGACCCCCGACCACGTGAACCCCGAGCGGCCCTGGCCCCAGATCGAGGACCTGGCGCGGCTCACGGGCGAGGGCGGGTACACGCTGCGCGAACGCCTCACCGCGCACCCGCACTACCTGCGCGAGGCCAGGGACGGCGCGGACTGGCTGGACGACCGCCTGCGCCCCCGCGTCCTGGCACTGGCGGACGACTACGGCCTGGCCCGCCAGGACGCCCTCCTGGGCACCTTCCCCGCCTCCAGCCCGTTGAGTGCTGGATATTCGCCCCTCTCGGGAACGAAGAAGGGCGAATATCCAGCACTCAACGGAGCGGGGAGGCTGGGGCGGCTGATTGGGGACGTCGCCGGCGATCCTGTTGGGGTCGACGACGCGGGTTGGGTCGAGCTGCTGGGGGCGCGCGGTTCCGACCTCGAGGAGCTCGCCGCGCTCGCCGACCAGGTACGGCGTGCACGGGTCGGCGACGCCGTCACCTACGCGGTGAACCGGAACATCGACGCGTCGCGGGGCCTGTCCCCCGAGCAGGTCGAGGAGCTGGCGAAGGAGGCCGTCGCGCTCGGCGCCACGGAGGTGTGCGCGCAGGGCGTGCCGCCGACGTCGGCCGGCGCGGACGGCTACCTCGACCTGGCCCGCGCCGTGAAGCGGGGCGGACCCGGCCTGCACCTGCACGCCTTCCGCCCGGCCGAGCTCGCCGACGGCGCCGCGCGCGCCGGGCTCTCCCTGCCCGACTGGCTGACGACGCTCCGCGAAGCAGGCGTCGACACCGTGCCGGGGACGGGCGCCCGCATCCTCGACGACCGGATCCGGGACCTGCTCACCGGAGGCACCGACATCCCCGCCGAGCGCTGGGTCGAGCTCGTCACCGCCGCGCACACCGCGGGCCTGCGGTCCACGGCGACCATCGTCTACGGGCACGTCGAGACGGCCCGCGACCAGGTGCGGCACCTGCGCACGCTGGCCCGCGTACAGGACGAGACCGGCGGGTTCACCGAGCTGATCCCCATGCCCTGGCTGGCGTCAGAGTCGCCGGTGCCAGTCGCCGGCGCGCGGGCGGCGACCCTGGGCGAGAGCCGCGCCCTGCACGCGGTGGCGCGACTGATGCTCGACGGGCGGATCGACCACGTGCAGGCGGCGTGGACCAAGCTCGGCATGCGTGGTGCGCAGCGCATGCTCGCCGGCGGCGCCGACGACCTCGGCGGCGTGCTGCTCGACGGCGTCCTGGACCCGGACGCCGGCCCCGAGCAGGGGCGCGAGCTGACGGTCGCGGACGTGACGCGGCTCGCCGCCGAGCTGGGCCGGCCCGTACGCCAGCGCACGACCACGTACGAGCAGGTGGGGTGACGGGCACGAACCCCAGAGCCGGAGCGGCCACCGAGGTGGACGTCGCGGTGGTGGGCGCGGGGCTCGCCGGCGTGGGCCTCGGCGCGCGCCTGCGCCGTGCCGGCCGCACGGGCTTCGCCGTCCTGGAGCGGGCCGACGACGTCGGCGGGACCTGGCGCGACAACGTCTACCCGGGCGTCGCGTGCGACATCCCGAGCGCGCTGTACTCCTACTCGTTCCTGCCCCAGCCCGCCTGGTCACGGGTGTTCGCGCCGGGCGCCGAGATCCACGAGTACGTCAGGGACGTCGCACGGTCCGAAGGGCTGACCCCGCACCTGCGCCTCGGCACCGAGCTCACGGACGCCCGCTGGCACGACGACGAGGCCGCATGGCGCCTGACGACGTCGCGCGGTCCCCTGACCGCCCGGGTCCTGGTGACGGCGGTCGGCAGGCTCAGCGAGCCCCGCGTGCCCGACCTCCCGGGTCTCGGCACGTTCCCCGGCCGCGTGTTCCACTCCGCCCGCTGGGACCGCGACCTGCCGGACGGACTACGGGTCGGCGTGGTCGGCACCGGCGCGAGCGCCGTCCAGCTCGTGCCGGAGCTGGCCCGCCGGGCGGCGTCCGTCGTCGTGCTGCAACGGACTCCACCGTGGGTGCTGCCGCGCGGCGACCGGGCCTACGCGCCCGGCGAGGCCCGGCCGGAGCGGGCGGCGCTCGCGGAGGAGGCCGACCTGCTCTTCGAGGCCCGGATCGCCGGTACGACGGCGGAGGCCGCGCTGCGGGAACGCGCGCAGGCGCACCTGCGCGCCCAGGTGCCGGACCCGGCGCTGCGCGCGCTGCTCACCCCCGACTACGCCGTGGGCTGCAAGCGCGCGCTGTTCAGCGACGACTGGTACCCGGCCCTGCAGCAGCCGCACGTCACGTTGGAGCCGGGTCCGCCGGTAGCGGTCGAGGGATCGACGCTGGTCGCGGCGTCGGGCGCGCGGTACGAGGTCGACGTGCTCGTGCTGGCCACGGGGTTCGAGACGACCCGGCCGCCGTTCGCCGACCTGATCACGGGGCGCGGCGGACGGACGCTCGCCGAGCACTGGTCCGGCGGCATGACGAGCCACGCCTCCACGGCCGTGCACGGCTTCCCGAACCTCTTCGTGCTCGACGGCCCGAACGCGGGGCTCGGCCACCACTCCGCCCTCGAGGTGATCGAGGCACAGATCGACTACGTGCTCGGCGCGCTCGACCACCAGGACCGGGCGGGCGGGCCGCTCGAGGTGTCGGCGGCGGCCGAGGCCGCCTACACGCGCGAGATCGACGAGCGCGCCGCCGGCACGGTGTGGCTCCGTGGCGGCTGCCGCAGCTGGTACGTGGACGAACGCTCGGGACGCCTCACGCTCTTGTGGCCCGGCCGGGCGGCGGAGTACCGCGAACGGTTCGGCGTCTTCGACCCGGCCCCGTTCGCACGCGACGGCGCGACCGTCGGCTGCCCACCCGGATAGACGGCCCGGCGAGGGCGACTGAGCCAGACCGAGCGGACCAGACCGAGCGGGCAAGGCATACCCCGGTGGCGGGTGCCAGGTCTGCTGAACTGTGTTCGGCTGAGCCCCGAGTTTGCGGTCTGGGCTGAATAGTTCAGCCCAGGCGAATCCGACGTGGCTGAGGCGAACACAGTTCAGCACACCTGGCACCCCTCGCCAGGGTCTACCTTGCCCCGACGGCCGTCCCCCCAGCGGGGCCGCGGAGACGAGGCGTCAGCCCGGGGCGAGGCCGTTCTGGTAGGCCCAGACCACCGTCTGCAGCCGGTCGCGGGTTCCGATCTTCGCCATCGCGCGTCCGAGGTGAGACTTGACGGTGCTCGTCTCCACCACCAGCTCCTGTGCGATCTCCGCGTTCGACAGCCCCCCTGGCGAGCTGTCGGACGATCTCGGCCTCGCGTGCCGTGAGCTGCGCGGTGAGGTCCGACTCCGGTGCGGGCGGGGCCTTGCGCCGCGCGAACTCGGTGATCACCCGGTGGGTCACCGTCTGGTCGATCAGGCCGTGCCCGTCGGCCAGCCGGCGGACCGCGTCGATCAGCTCCTCCGGCTCGCAGTCCTTGAGGATGAACCCTGAGGCGCCCGCCTCCAGGGCGCCGAAGACGTACTCGTCGAGGTCGAACGTGGTCACGACCAGCACGGCGGGCGGCGTCTCGCCCGCGACGATCTCGCGGGTCGCCGCGAGACCGTCGCCACCGGGCATCCGTACGTCCATGCAGACGACGTCGGGGTGGTGCCGACGGGCGAGCTCGACCGCCGTCAGACCGTTCGCTGCCTCGGCGACCACCTCGATGTCGTCGGCCTGCTCCAGCAGGAACCGGAAGCCGGCGCGGACGACCGCCTGGTCGTCGACGAGCATGACCCTGATCATCCCTGTCCCCCTTCGCGGACCGCCGCGGGAGCCGCGGAGGTCTCGGCGTCCGGCACGTGACGTGCCGGCTCGTGGTGCAGCGGGAGCGTGAGCCGGACCCGCCAGCCGCCGGACGGCGTCGCGCCCGTCGTGAGCGCAGCCCCCACCAGGTGGGCGCGCTCGCCCATCCCGACCAGACCCATGCCCTGCCTGGACGAGTCCCCCGGGGCGGCCCCGGTGCCCCGCTCGTTGACGACCTCGAGCGAGACCTCCCGCTCCGCGAACCGCACCGCCATCCGCACGGGTGCGCCGGGCGCGTGCTGGCGGGCGTTCGACAGCGACTCCTGCGCGACGCGGTAGAACGCCGCGTCCGCGATGGGGGCCAGGTCGCGGGGCCGGCCCTCGCGGACCAGCTCCACGGTGTCCCCCAGGGTGCGCGCCGTCCGCACCAGCCCGTCGAGCGCATCGAGCCCGGGCGGAGGCGCGTCGTGCCCGTCGTCGTCGATGCTCGGGCGTTCACGCAGGACGCCGACGATCAGGCGGAGGCTGTCCAGCGTCTCCTTGCCCTGCCCGCGGATCCACCGGGTGCCGGCCTTCGCCGCCTCGGGGTCGCTGTCGATCTGCCGTTCGACGGCGGCCGCCTGCACGACGAGGCCGGACAGGTGGTGCGCGGCGACGTCGTGCAGCTCGCGGGCCATGCGCGACCGTTCGGCGAAGATCGCCGCCTGGGTGGTCGCGCGCTGCGTGCGGAGCAGCTCGGCGGCCCGGAGGTGGAGCAGCTCGACGTAGCGGCGGCGGGTCGCCACCGCCCCGCCGACCAGGGCGCTGACCATGTAGGTGCCGATGCCAGCCGCGAGATGGTTCGCGGCCGGCATCAGCAGGCCGTTGCCCGACACGAGGGCTGTCACCGCCGCCGTCAGGACCCCGACCGGAACCGCCGCACCGGTGACCATCAGGGCCCGGCGGGTGGGCAGCAGCGTTCCGACCGTGTATCCGGCGATGACCTGCGGGATGCCGCCGACCGACAGGTCGGGGGGCGAAGCGGCGATGACGAGCACCTGAACGGCCACGACGAGGCCCAGGCAGAGGACCGGACGGGTGCGGCGCAGGACCAGCGGCAGCGCCTGGGCGCACGTGGCGACCGCCAGCAGGACGCCCTGCGCCGGACCGACCGTCAGGTCCTCCGCCTCCAGCACGTACTGGAAGAGCACCACCAGCAGGCCCGCGGTCAGCAGGGCGACGACCGCGGCCAGCAGTGCGTCCTGCGCCGGCCGGGTGGTCACGCCGAGCCGGGTCAGCAGGCTGTCGAGCCTGCCGACGCGCGGCGGGACCGGAACGTCGTCGAACACCGTGGGGCCGTCCGTGGTGGGCATCGTCAGTACGATACCGACGGCGCGAGCAGGCGGAACTCGACGGCGAACCAGGCGATTCCGGCCAGGGCGAGCAGCACGAGCACGGCGCCGAGGATCCTGCGCCAGCCGTGGCGGTGCCGGATCGCGCCGACCACCTGGAGCGCCGCGGGGACGATACCCAGCACGCCGAGGCCCTGGACCACCTGCAGCTGGCGCAGGGAGAACTCGGAGACGTCCTGGAGGCCCATCACGGTGAGCACCGTTGCCGTCCAGCCGCCGAGGGCGAGCACCGCGCAGACCGTCGCGATGTTGGTGAGCAGCCTGGCGACCCGGCCGGAGCGCTCCTGGTGGAGACGCACGGCCCGCTCGGGCACGGCCGTGGACCCCGAGACCGACCGCCGCCGGACCCGCCGCGTGATCGCACCGACCGGCCACGCGACGGCCGCGACGAGCAGGATCAGCGCGGACACGCCGAGCACGGGGAGCGCCACCGCCTGGGCACGCTCCGGCTGGGCGGGCAGCAGGGTGAAGGCGCCCTCGATGCCGATCGCCTCGACCTTGTCGTCGGCGACGCGCATGGCGATGACGCGCTGGCCGTCGACCTCACGCCAGACCCACGGCTCGATCTCCTCGTACAGGGCGGGCGAGTCGCTGAGGGGACCCGGCGTGATCAGGAGGCGGCCGTCGGCGCGCGCCGTGAGCTGGGTGGTGCTGAAGGCCTCCATCGAGGCCAGGAACGTGCTCTGCATGCCGCGCGAGGCGACGTAGCTGCCCTCGGCGATCGCGGCGTGCTCCTTGGCGGTCGCGTCGTCGACGGTGCCGGCCGCCGGGGCGGACTCCGCCGGGAAGTAGCGGTCGGTGAAGCCGTGCAGCACCGCGTCGCGCAGCTCGAGGGTCGCGAGGCCGCTGTCGCCCGTGCTGTTGAACGAGACGAAGATCCCGGTGCGCTCCTCCGGGTAGAGCTGCAGGTGGGAGTGGAAGTAGTTGGTGTCGCCGCCGTGGCCGATGATCCAGCGCCCGTTGCGGCTCTCGTCGAAGAACCCGAGCGTCATCCGCGGGGACGCCGCGAGGTTGCCCAGCGAGCTCTCGTCCAGCGCCGGGGCGTGCATCAGGTCGAGCGTCCCGGGCTCCAGGATGGAACCCGTGCCGGGTTCGCCGAGCTGGGCCAGCATGAAGCGCGCCATGTCGGGTGCCGAGGCGGTCAGGGCACCGGCGGGCGGCGTCCCGACGATCTCGAACGGGCCGGGGGCGTCCGCCGACGTCGCGTAGCCCTTGGACATCCGGTCGCGGAGCGCGTCGGGCAGCGGCTGCTCGAAGGTCGACGACGTCATGCCGGCGGGCGTGAGGATGTTCTGCTGGACGTACTCCTCGAACGGCACGCCGCTCACGTGCTCGACGATGTACCCGGCCAGCGAGTTGCCGTAGTTCGAGTAGGCGGGGACGGTACCGGGCTCGTAGACCTGCTCGGGCGGGTCCTCCGCCAGCTCGTCCCGGAGCACCGGCGACACGTCGCCCGAGCCGATGAGGCCACCGAGCCGCTCCTCGAAGCCCGCGGTGTGCGTGAGCAGGTGGCGCATGGTGATCGGCCCGTCGAACGATCGCGGGACGTCGAAGTCGAGGTACTCCGCGATGTCGGTGTCGAGGTCGACGTCGCCGCTCTCGACCAGCTGCATGGCGGCGGTGGCGGTGAACAGCTTGGAGACCGAACCCGGGCGGAACAGCGTGCTCTCCGGGTCGACCGGTACCGCCTCGCCGCCCGTCGTGCCCGTGTCGGCGTAGCCGTAGCCGCGGGTGGTGACGACCTTGCCGTCGTCGACCACCGTGACGACGCCGCCCGCGATGCCCGCGCTCTCCAGCGCGGAGGGCAGCAGGCCGTCGAGCCAGGCGTCGACGTCCGCCTGCTCGAGAGCGTGCTCGCCCGCCGGGGCGGAGACGGGCGGGGGCGGTGTCGGCTCGGAGGCGGTCGCGGCGGACGCCGGGAGGCCCGCGGCGACGGTGATCGCTAGCGCCCCCACGGCGGCGAGCGCCGCCAGGGTGCGCACGCGGCCGGGCCGTTGGGTGGGTAGTTCATAGGTCGGGGACATCGTCGCGCTCCTCGCGCTCGGCGGGTGTTCGGGCTGGTCCGGAGGCTTTCTTCCGGACGCCCCAAGCCTGTCGGGCGGGCAGCGGCGGCACATCGCCCGCGAGCATGCACCTGGCCTACGACCTTTGGCGGAGGAGGCCTCCGCCCGAGGTCGATGACCATGTACTTGCTGCCAGAGCACGGCCGGTTCTGGCAGCAAGTACATGGTCAGTTCCCTGGATAGGCTCGGGCGGATGAGCGCGCCCCTCGTCCTCGATGCCGCGGCGGTGGCCGCCGCCTGTCCGCCCGCCGACGCCGTCGCCGCGATCACCGCCGCGCTGGACCGCGGGCTGGATCCCGCCACCGACCTCCCCCGCCAGGCCGTCCCGCTGGAGGCCGGCCAGCTCCTGCTCATGCCGTCCGACGGCGGCGGCGCCCTCACCCATGTCGGCGTCAAGGTCGCCACGGTCGCACCCGGCAACCCGGAGCGGGGCCTGCCCCGGGTCCAGGGTTCGTACCTCCTGCTCGACGCCGCGACGCTCGGCGTCGTCGCCGTGCTCGACGGCATCGCCCTGACGACGCTCCGCACGCCGGCCGTGTCCGTCGCGGCGGTGCGGGGCAGGCTCCGCGCCGGGACGACGCCGCTGCGGGTGGCCGTGTTCGGCTCCGGACCCCAGGCCCACGGCCACGTCGCCACGCTGGAGGCCGCTCTGGCCGGACGTCGCCGGCTCACGTCCGTGACCCAGCTCGTCCGGGACCCCTCTCGCTGGTCGAGCGCGTCTCGCGGGTCGAGCTTGTCGAGACCTGGGTTTCGACAAGCTCAACCCGCGAGTCAGGCGGGGTCCGGGCCGATCGACGGCGCGCGCCTCGTCCGGCTCGGCACCCCGGAGTCGGACGACGCCCTGCGCGCCGCCGACGTCGTCGTCTGCGCGACGTCGGCGCGCGAGCCGCTGTTCGACGCCGACCTGATCGCCGACGCCGCGGTGGTCGTCGCGGTGGGGTCGCACGAGCCGGACGCCCGGGAGCTGCCCGCCGGTCTGCTCGGCCGGGCCACCGTCGTCGTCGAGGATCGTGCCGCGGCCCTGCGTGAGGCGGGCGACGTCGTGCTGGCCGTCGCCGAGGGTGCGCTCCGTGCGGAGGACCTGGTCCCGATGCGCGACGTCGTCACGGGCGCCGTCCGCCCGGACCCTGCCCGGCCGCTGGTCTTCAAGAGCACCGGGATGTCGTGGGAGGACCTGGTCGTGGCCGAGGCGGTGCTGGGGGGCGCGAGCTGACCCTCGGCGCAGGTCACGGCCCCGTACCCAGCCGAAACACAAGCGCCCACAGGGAAACACGAAAGTTACCGCCGAAGAGCTGGAGCGACATCTCCGTCCACTTAGGTTCATTTGAACCTAAACGGTCGGCCCACCCTGGGCCGTCGGCCATGAAACGGAGCATCCCCCATGCGTCTTCGGTCCCCGTCGCCCCACGGCGCGACGCGCCTGAGCACCGTCTCGCTCGCCGCCCTGTGCGTCATCGCCCTGAGCGCCTGCGGGGCGCGGGTCGACGCCGGCAGCCCCGGCGCGTCCAGCTCCGCCGAGAGCTGTGTCGACACGTCAGGCGACACCGTCAAGATCGGCTTCCTCAACTCGCTGTCGGGCACGATGGCGATCTCGGAGCAGACGGTCCACGACTCCCTGCAGCTCGCCGCCCAGGAGATCAACGCCGACGGCGGCGTGCTCGGCAAGCAGCTCGAGATCGTCTCGGAGGACGGCCAGTCCGAGCCCACGATCTTCGCCGAGAAGGCCGGCAAGCTGATCACGAGCGACTGCGTCGCGGCGGTGTTCGGGGGCTGGACCTCGGCGTCGCGCAAGGCGATGCTGCCCGTGTTCGAGGCCCAGGACTCCCTGCTGTTCTACCCGGTGCAGTACGAGGGCCTGGAGTCGTCGCCGAACATCTTCTACACGGGCGCCACGACCAACCAGCAGATCGTGCCGGCGCTGGACTACCTCGCCGAGCAGGGCACGAAGTCCCTGTTCCTGGTGGGCTCGGACTACGTCTTCCCGCGCACGGCGAACAAGATCATCAACGCGTACGCCGAGGCCCACGACATCGAGATCGTCGGCGAGGAGTACGCGCCGCTCGGCCACACCGACTTCTCGACGATCGTCAACAAGGTCAAGTCCGCCGACGCCGACGCCGTGTTCAACACCCTCAACGGCGACTCCAACGTCGCGTTCTTCAAGGAGTACAACAACGTCGGCATGTCCGCCGACGAGATGCCCGTCGTCTCGGTGTCCATCGCCGAGGAGGAGGTCGGCGGCATCGGCATCGACAACGTCGAGGGCCAGCTCACCGCCTGGAACTACTACCAGACCGTGGACAGCCCCGCGAACAACGCGTTCGTCGAGGCCTTCAAGGCGGAGTACGGCGAGGACCGTCCCACGTCCGACCCGATGGAGGCCGCCTACACCTCCCTCTACCTCTGGAAGGCGATGGTCGAGAAGGCCGAGTCGTTCGCCGTCGACGACGTGACCGCTGCCGCGGACGGCGTCACCTTCGACGCCCCCGAGGGCGAGGTGATCGTCAACGGCGACAACCACCACATCGCCAAGACCGCCCTCATCGGCAAGATCGGCGCGGACGGCCTGATCCACACCGAGTGGAGCTCGGAGGAACCGATCGAGCCCGACCCGTTCCTCGAGGGCTACGACTGGGCCGACGGGCTGTCCTGACCGGGCCCCGGGAAGAAACGGGACCCGCATGGACATCCTCGCCCAGCTCTTCGCCGGACTGAGCCTCGGCTCCGTCCTCCTCCTCGCCGCCCTCGGGCTGTCCCTGACGTTCGGCCAGATGGGCGTCATCAACATGGCCCACGGCGAGTTCATGATGGCCGGCGCCTACACCGCGTTCGTCGTCCAGGGCGTGGTCGGCGACGCCGGGGTGAGCCTGCTCGTCGCGCTGCCGCTGGGCTTCCTCGTCGGCGGCCTGCTCGGCCTGCTCCTCGAGGCGACGCTCATCCACCGCATGTACCGGCGGCCGCTGGACACCCTGCTGGTCACCTGGGGCGTCGCGCTCGTGCTCCAGCAGGTCGCGCGGGACGTGTTCGGCGCACCCAATGTCGACGTCGCCGCGCCCGCCTGGCTGTCGGGCGCGGTCCAGGTCGGCGGGCTCGCGCTGCCCCGGACGCGCCTGTTCATCCTGGCGCTCGCCCTCGTGTGCGTCGTCGCCCTCGCGGTGGCGCTGCGGGCCACCCCGCTCGGCCGGCGCATCCGCGCCGTCGTGCAGAACCGGGACCTGGCCGAGGCGTCCGGCATCTCGTCGCGGGCGACCGACCGGGTCACGTTCTTCATCGGGTCGGGGCTGGCCGGCATCGCGGGCGTCGCGCTCACGCTGCTCGGCTCGGTCGGGCCGACGCTCGGGACCAGCTACATCGTCGACGCGTTCCTCGTGGTCGTGGCCGGCGGTATCGGCCAGATCAAGGGCACGGTGATCGCCGCGACGGCGCTGGGCCTGATGCAGTCGTTCTTCGAGTACTCGACGACGGCCTCCGTCGCCAAGGTGCTCGTGTTCGTCGCCATCGTGGCCTTCCTGCAGCTACGACCCCAGGGCCTGGTCTCGGTCCGGACGAGGAGCCTCGCATGACCGTCCTGACCGCACTCGTCCGCCCCGGGCGCACCCGCACGCTCGTGATGTTCGGCCTCGCGGCCGCGCTCCTGCTGCTCGCGCCCGTGGTGCTGAGCCCGTTCCGCCTCGACCTGCTCGCCAAGTTCCTCTGCCTCGCCATGGTCGCGGTCGGGATCGGCCTGGCGTGGGGCCGCGGCGGCCTGCTCACCCTGGGCCAGGGGGTCTACTTCGGCCTCGGGGCCTACCTGATGGCCATGCACCTCAAGCTGGCCGACGCCGGTCCGGGCGGCGTCCCGGACTTCATGCTGCTGTACGGCACGGGGCAGGTACCCGGCTGGTGGGAGCCGCTGCGCTCCCCCGTCTCGGCGATCCTGCTGGTCGTGCTCGTCCCGGCCGGGCTGGCCGCGCTGCTCGGCTGGGCCGTGTTCACCCGGCGGGTGCGGGGCGCGTACTTCGCGATCCTGTCCCAGGCGCTGGCGGCGGCCTTCGCCGTCCTGCTCATCGGCCAGCAGCAGACCACCGGCGGGACCAACGGGCTCAACGGGTTCCGGGCGTTCTTCGGCTACGACCTGGCCGACCCGGTCAACAAGCAGATGCTCTACCTGATCGCCGCGGGCGTCCTGCTCGGGATGGTCGCCGTGATGCGGCAGCTCACCGTCTCCCGGTTCGGCGAGCTGCTGATCGCGGTGCGGGACCAGGAGGACCGCGTCCGGTTCCTCGGCTACGACCCCGCCCTCGTGAAGGTCGTCGCCTACGTGGTCGCCGCGGTCATGGCGGCGGTCGGCGGCGCGCTGTTCGTGCCGATCGTGGGCATCATCTCGCCGGCCGACGTCGGCGTGGTGCCGTCCATCGGCTTCCTCATCGGCGTGGCGATCGGCGGGCGCGCGACCCTGCTCGGCCCGGTGCTCGGCTCGATAGCGGTGAGCTGGGCGCAGACCTCGATCTCCGAGCAGTTCCCGTCGGGCTGGATCTACTTCCAGGGCGCCCTGTTCGTCCTGGTCATCGCGTTCCTGCCCGGCGGTCTCGCGTCCGTCGTCGGGACGCTGCGGCGCCGTCGCGCCGCCGAGCCCGCCACTGACGGGCCGGCCACGGACCTGCTCGCTGACGGGCCGGCCACGGAAAGGAGCCCCGCATGAACGACACCTCACCGACCGCGGAACAGCCCGGGACCGAGATCGACCTGGCCGCGGCCGAGGCGCTGCTCGGCACGGACACCGCGCGGTTCCGGCACGACTACCTGGAGGTGCGCGGGCTGCGGGTCGAGTTCGACGGCTTCGTCGCCGTGCGCGACGTCGACCTCACGGTCACGCAGGGCGACCTGCGGTTCCTCATCGGCCCGAACGGCGCGGGCAAGACGACGCTCATCGACGCCGTCACCGGCCTGGTCCGGGCCACCGGCTCGGCCGCCTTCGGCCGGACCGAGCTGCTCGGGCGCAGCACCCACCGCATCGCCCGGGCCGGCGTCGGGCGCACGTTCCAGACGGCCAGCGTGTTCGAGGAGCTGACCGTGCTGCAGAACCTCGACATCGCGGCCGGTGCGCGGCGTGGGGCGCTGACCCTGCTGCGGCGTCGGCGGGACGTACCGGAGGCCGTAGAGCACGCGCTGGAGACGGTAGGCCTGACGGCGCTGCGGGACGTGCCGGCCGGCGTGCTCGCGCACGGCCAGAAGCAGTGGCTGGAGATCGGGATGCTGCTCGTGCAGGACGCCCACCTGCTGCTGCTCGACGAGCCTGTGGCGGGCATGACCCAGGCCGAGCGCGAGGAGACCGGCGAGCTGCTGCGCCGCATCGGGTCGCAGCGGGTGGTGGTCGTCGTCGAGCACGACATGGAGTTCCTCCGGTCCTTCGCCGACTCGGTCACCGTCATGCACCAGGGGCGGGTGCTCGCGGAGGGCACCGTGCACGAGGTGCAGAACGACCCGGCGGTCGTCGAGGTCTACCTCGGCGCTCCGACGACGGCCCCGGCGACAGCCCCGAGTGAAGGAGACATCGCGTGATGCTGGAGCTGAGCGGCGTGACCACGGGCTACGGGCGCACGACGGTGGTGCACGACGTCGACCTGACCGTGCCCGACGGCGGGCTGACCGCCGTGCTGGGCCACAACGGCGCGGGCAAGACGACCCTGCTGCGGGCGGTGCTCGGCCTGCTGCCCGTGCGCGCCGGGACGGTGCGGCTCGCGGGCGAGGACGTCACCCGGCTCGCGCCGCACCAGCGGGTGCGGCGCGGCATCGCCTACGTGCCGCAGGGCCAGCAGTCCTTCGGGCTGCTGAGCGCGCGCGAGAACCTCCAGGTGGTCGCGGACGCCCACGGACGTGCCGCCCGACGCCGGGCGGCCGAGGCACTCGACCTGTTCCCCGCGCTGCGCGACCTGCTGGGCCGCCAGGCCGGGCTGCTGTCCGGTGGGCAGCGGCAGCAGCTCGCGATCGCCCGGGCACTGGTCACGGGACCGCGGCTGCTCGTGCTGGACGAGCCGGTCGAGGGCATCCAGCCCAACGTCGTCGGCGAGATCTACGCCGCGATCTCCGCGCTCACCACGGCCGGCGACCTGTCCGTGCTGCTCGTCGAGCAGCACATCGGCTACGCCGTGGAGCACGCCGCCGAGTTCGCGGTGCTCGCCTCCGGCCGGGTCGCCCACCGCGGCCAGGGCGGCGGCCCGGCCGCGGCCCAGGCAGCCCGAACGGCGCTGACCCTGTGACCGCCCGCTGGCTGGAGGGGCCGTGCACCTGAGCCCTGCCGACGTCGAGAAGCTGCTGCTGGCCACCGCCGGGATGGTCGCGCGCGACCGCCTGGCGCGTGGCGTGCGGCTCAACTACCCGGAGTCCGTGGCGCTGCTGTCCTGCTGGGTGATCGAGCGCGCCCGCGAGGGTGCCGACGTCGCGACGCTCATGGACACCGGCCGCGAGGTCCTGGTCCGCGAGCAGGTCATGGACGGCGTCCCGGAGATGCTCACCGACGTCCAGGTCGAGGCCACGTTCCCCGACGGCCGCAAGCTCGTGACGCTCCACCACCCGGTCCAGTAGCCGGTCCTGCAGAGAGGCCCTCATGTCAGCCCACACATCGACCGGACCAGGTGCGATCCGCGTGGCCCCCGGCCGCATCGAGATCAACGCCGACCGCGCGCCGCACGAACGCCTGCGCCTCGTCGTCCTGAACACCGGCGACCGCCCCGTCCAGATCGGCTCCCACCTGCACCTGCCCGACGCCAACACAGCGCTGGAGTTCGACCGGGAGGCCGCGTACGGGTTCCGGCTCGACGTGCCCTCCGGCACGTCGCAGCGGTTCGAGCCCGGCGCGAGCCGGCAGGTCGACGCCGTGACGATCCGCGGCGCGCGGCGGGTCCCGGGCCTCCAGCGGGGCAAGGACGACGGCGGCGCGCTGGGGCCGGTCGCCGCTCCGGCGTCCGCCCCTGCGGAGCCACCGGCGGCCGACGACGAACCGGGGAACCGCTGATGGCCTGGGTGGACCGCGAGCGCTACGCCGCCCTGTACGGCCCGACGGTCGGCGACCAGGTGCGCCTGGGCGACACCGACCTGTGGATCGAGGTCACCGAGGACTACACGGCCGGCGGCGAGGAGGCGGTGTTCGGCGGCGGCAAGTCGATCCGCGAGTCGATGGCGCAGTCGACCCGCACCCGCGCGCAGGGCGCGCTGGACACGGTGATCACGAACGCGATCGTCCTGGACTGGTGGGGCGTGGTCCGGGCCGACGTCGGGCTGCGGGACGGGCGCATCGTCGCCCTGGGCCGGTCCGGCAACCCGGACGTCGCGGACGGCGTCCACCCCGACCTGGTCATCGGGCCGTCCACGGACGTCATCTCCGGCGAGGGCCGGATCCTCACGGCCGGGGCCTTCGACGCGCACGTGCACCTGCTGTCGCCGTCGCAGCTGCACGAGGCGCTCGCGACGGGGATCACGACGGTCGCGGGCGGCGGGACGGGCCCGTCCGAGGGCTCCAAGGCGACGACGGTCACGGGCGCGGGGCACCTGCGGCACATCCTGCGGGCGCTCGACCCGGTGCCGGTCAACGTGCTGCTGCTCGGCAAGGGCAACACGGTGAGCGCGGACGCCCTGGCGGAGCAGGCCCTGGCCGGCGCGGGCGGCTACAAGATCCACGAGGACTGGGGCGCCACCCCGGCCGCGCTGGACGCCGCACTGCGCGCCGCCGGGGAGTGGGGGCTGCAGGTCGCCCTGCACTCGGACTCGCTCAACGAGGCGGGGTTCGTGCAGTCGACGGTCGACGCCATCGGGGGCCGGTCGATCCACGCCTTCCACGTCGAGGGCGCGGGCGGCGGGCACGCCCCCGACATCCTGACGATCGCGGGCCTGCCGCACGTCATCCCGGGGTCCACGAACCCGACCCTCCCCCACACCGTCAACACCGTCGCCGAGCACCTCGACATGCTCATGGTCTGCCACCACCTGAGCCCGGCGGTCCCGGAGGACCTGGCGTTCGCCGAGTCCCGGATCCGCGCGACGACGATCGCCGCCGAGGACGTGCTGCACGACATGGGGGCGCTGTCGGTCACGTCGTCGGACGCCCAGGCCATGGGCCGGATCGGCGAGGTGATCACCCGCACGTGGCAGGTCGCGCACGTCATGAAGCACCGCCGCGGCCCGCTCGGCAGCTCGGAGCCCGCGGACAACGAGCGCGCGCGCCGCTACGTCGCCAAGTACACGATCAACCCCGCGATCGGTCACGGCATCGACGCCCACGTCGGGTCGGTGGAGCCGGGCAAGCTCGCGGACCTGGTCCTGTGGGACCCGCGGTTCTTCGGCGTCCGGCCCGACGTCGTGCTCAAGGGCGGCGTGATCGCGTGGGCAGCGCTCGGCGACCCGAACGCGTCCATCCCGACGCCGCAGCCCGTGCTGCAGCGCCCGGCGTTCGGCGACGCGATCGCCGCTGACCTGTCGCTCGCGTTCGTCGCCCCGGCGGCGATCGAGGACGGGCTGGCGGACCGCCTCGGGCTGCGGCGCGAGCTGGCCGCCGTGGCACCGACCCGCGACGTCGGGAAGGCGGACATGCGCAACAACGACGTCCTACCCCGGATCGACATCCGGCCGGACACGTTCGAGATCCGGGTGGACGGCGACCTCGTCGAGCCCGCGCCCGCCGTCCGGCTGCCGCTCGCCCAGCTCTACTCGATGTTCTGAGCGGCACGTGACCTCACCCCACGCCCTCTCGGTGGCGCTGCTGCTCGCGGACGCCCGCCTGCCCAGCGGCGGGCACGCGCACTCGGCGAGCCTCGAGCCCGCGCTGCTGGGCGGCATGCCCACCGGGGACGTGCCCGCCTGGATCGTCGGGCGGGCGACGACCGTGAGCCTGGTCGAGGCCGGCACCGCCGTGGTGACGGCGCGGCTGCTCGCGTGCGCCGACGGCGGCGGGTTCGCTGACCGAGCCGGGACGTCGTCCGACGGCGCGCGGGTCGCCGGCGGCTTCGGCCTCGCCGACGTCGTCCGTGCCTGGGCGGCCCGGACGCCCGCGCCCGCCCTGCGCGACGCCGCCCGCCTGCTCGGCCGCGGCTACCTGCGACTCGCGCGGACGCTGTGGGCGGCTTCTCCGGCCGTGCAAGCGCTGGTCGCGCACGACGCCGGCCACGGGCCGCTCCCCCGCGCGGTCGTGCTGGGAGCGGTCGCCGCGGCGACCGGCCTGCCCGCCGCCGACACCGTCCGCCTCACCGTCTACGACGACGCCCAGACCGCGGCGTCGGCCCTGCTCAAGCTCGAACCGCTCGACCCGGTCACGCCCGCGCGCTGGGTCCTCGAAGCCTGCGCCGCGGCGGAGCAGCACGTGCTGCGCGTCGCGGCGTGCACCACCCCGGAGGACATCCCGGCCTCCGGTTCCCCGCAGACCGAGGGCTGGGCGCAGGCCCACTCCCTCCTGAGCCAAAGGTTGTTCCGTGCCTGATTCCCTACCTGCCCCCGCCCCTTCCCCCGCCCTCGACATGTCAGACGCGCAGGTCACTCGGGTGACCCCTGCGTCTGACACGTCTGCCGCTCATCGCGCCCTGCGTCTCGGGGTCGCCGGACCCGTCGGCGTCGGCAAGTCGTCCCTGATCGCCACGGTGTGCCGCGCGCTCGGCGCCGAGCTGCGCATCGGCGTCATCACCAACGACATCTACACCGACGAGGACGCCCGCTTCCTGCGCTCCGCCGGCGTGCTCGAGCCCGAACGCATCCGCGCCGTGGAGACCGGCGCCTGCCCGCACACCGCCATCCGCGACGACGTCACCGCGAACCTGCTGGCCACCGAGGACCTGGAGCGCGACTTCGACCCGCTGGACCTCGTGATCATCGAGTCGGGCGGCGACAACCTCACGGCCACCTTCTCCCCCGCGCTCGTCGACGCCCAGATCTTCGTGCTCGACGTCGCCGGCGGCGGCGACGTCGCCCGCAAGGGCGGTCCCGGGATCGGCCGGGCCGACCTGCTCGTCGTCAACAAGACAGACCTCGCACCGTACGTCGGCGTGGACGTCGAGCAGATGGTCGCCGACGCGTCGGCGGCACGGGAGAACCGCGCCGTCGTCGCGCTCTCCCGCAGCGACGAGACGTCGGTCGCCGAGCTGCGCGCCTGGGTGCTCGGCGTGCTGGCCAGCTTCCAGGCCGGGGCGCACGTCGCCCAGGATCCCGGCCCCATGGCGCCCCACTTCCACGCGGACGAGGACGGCGGCTACGTGCACAGCCACGACGAGGAGGACCAGGCACACGACCACGCCCACGCGCACTGACCTGCCGATGCTGAGCACAGAACCGTCCGTGCCGGACGCGCTGCGGGACGGGCCGGACACCGTGTCGAGCACGCCGGACGGGAGCTCGACGGCTGCGGTGCTGCGAGCGCCGTCGTCCCCGCGGGTGACCCGGGTCGCGGTCGAACGCCCGACGGGGTTCGGCGCGCCCGTACGCGTCCGCACCTCGGACGGCCTGCTGGCGGCGCGGGTCGTCGCCCGCGACGGGTCGCATGCGGAGGTCGCGCTGGTCGCGGGCGGCGCCATGCTGCTCGGCGGTGACCAGGTCGTCGTCAGCATCCAGGTGGCCCCCGGATGCGCCCTCACCCTGACCGACGTCGGCGGCACCGTCGCCTACGACGGAGAGGGACGGGAGTGCCGGTGGGACGCGGACCTCAGTATTGGTGCCGGGGCCCGCCTGACCTGGGCGGGGCTGCCGTTCATCGTGGCCGCCGGAGCGGACGTTCGGCGCACCACGACGGCGCGGCTCGGCGCCGGTGCGGCCCTCACCCTGCGGGAGACCGTGGTGCTGGGGCGGTCCGGCGAGCGCGGCGGCCGCATGGTGCTCCGCACGGACATCGCTGACGACGTCGGCCCGATCCTGGTCGAGGAGCTGACCGCGTCCGGGAACCGCCCGGTCCCCGGCGTCCTGGGCGAGCACACCGTGATGGACACCGTCACCGACGTGTGCGGAAGCCTCGCCGCCACCCCCGAGCGTTCGGAGCCGACATCGGCACCGGATTGCGACGGCGCCGTCGTGCTCCACCTGGAACGCGGCGGAACCCTCACCCGCTGGCTGGGCCCAGCTACCCACCTCAGCCCCCTGGCTCCTGACTCTGGTTCAACAGGCTCATAGGTGCCGGAAAGCCCGGAGATATGGCACTGCCAAGCCTGGGGACCGCAGCCAGGAGCCCGCGATCTACTCGGAGGACACATGAGCACCAGCCCGACCGACCTTTCGACCCACCGCGAGCGCTGGGGCGCGACGGTCCCCGTCGTCGTCGCGCTCCACGTCGTCGGGATCGGCGGCCTGGCCGCGACCCTGGCCGCGGACGGCGGCACCGGGGCGATCACCGTGGCGATGGGGCTGGCGGCCTACGCGCTGGGGCTGCGCCACGCGTTCGACGCCGACCACATCGCCACCATCGACAACACGACCCGCAGGCTGGTCCGCGCGGACCGGGACGCGCGCGGGGTCGGGCTCTGGTTCTCGCTGGGGCACTCGACGGTGGTCCTCGGCGCCGCCCTGCTCCTGGCCCTCGGCGTGCACGCCCTGGCGCCGATGCTCGGCGACGAGTCGTCGCGGCTGCGCCGTGCGACCGGCGTCTGGGGACCGCTCGTCTCGGGGACGTTCCTGCTGGCCATCGCCGCCGTCAACATCGCCATGCTGCGCCGCGCGTTGCGCGGGCGGGCCGGCGCCGCCCCGGGGAGCGCCGACCCGGAAGGCCACACGCACCACGCCGGCGGTCCGGTCACCTGGCTGCTGCGCCGGTTCGAGTGGTCGACGGACAGGCCGGCCCGGATGTACGTCGTCGGGCTGGTGTTCGGGCTCGGGTTCGACACGGCCACGGAGATCGGCCTGCTGGCGATCACGGCGTCCGCCGCCGTCGGCCAGGTCGCGTGGTACTCGGCGCTGCCGCTCGCGGTGCTGTTCGCCGCGGGCATGTCGCTGCTGGACTCGGCCCAGGGCGCGGTGGCCCGACGTGTCTACACCCACGCGGGCAGCGGCCGGGCAACTGCAGACGGCAGCATGGCGGGCACCGTCAAGGTGGGCGAGACGGGCACCCGGATGCGCTACGACGTCGTCGTCACGGGCATCTCGGCGCTGGCCGCGCTGGGGATCGGCCTCGTGACTCTCGTCCAGGTCGCCGTCGAGCACGCGCCGTGGCTGGGCTGGGTGCCGGGAGCCTCGGTGAGCCTCGAGCCGTACGGCGTGGTGCTCACGGTGGTGCTGCTGCTGGCCTGGGGCGCGGGCGCCTACCTCACTTCCCCTCGGCGAAACAGGCGGCCGACGGCATAGGTGCGTCGAGCCTGCAGTTGTGAAGACGCGGGGGCGCACAGAGCCCTTTGGGTGGGTGCCAGCTGGGCTGAACTGCGTTCGGCTGTGCCCCGGCATTGCGGCCCGTCCCGAACTATTCAGCCAGGCTGAACTGAGTCGGGCGCAGGTGGACGTTATTCAGGAGACCTGGCACCCACGCTTCGGGTGTACCTCACCACCCGGGGCGCCCACCCGGCCCACGCGTTGGCAGAACACCCGGCGCGCCAGCAGGCCACGGGCGGAGGGCGTTCAGCCCTGCGCGAGCCGCGCCGTCAGCCGGGCGAGCACGTCGCGGCCGCGGGACGAGAGGTAGACCCGGATCACGCGGCGGTCGAAGGCGTCGACCTCGCGGTAGACGAGCGCCTTGGTCAGCAGGTCGTCGACCCGGCGGCCGAGCGTCGCCTTGTCGGCGAGCACCGCCTCGCGCAGCTGCGACATGGTCAGGCCGTCGCCCGCGCCCAGGACGTCGAGCACCAGCCACTCGTCGAGCGTGTAGCCCTCCGGGCCGAGCACCTCGGCGGCGTTCCGGGCAGCGCGGCGGGCAGCGAGGACGGACTCGCGCAGCACGGTCGCGGACATCGCGTCAGCCACGTCGCCGTGGGGCGTAGCCGTGACCGTCTCATCAGCAGTCCGCATGAGCGCGTGCCCTTCCTGTGTGCTCGTACACTACCCGCCAACACAGGCCGAGCCCAGGAAAGGGCCCATCACCGGGACGGGGCGTCATGTCGGACTTCGTCATCGGTGCCCTCCTGCATTTCCAGGGTCCCGGGGGGATCTACGGTCCGTCGTGCCAGGCCGTGACGGAGCTGGCCGTGGCGGAGCTGAACGCGACGGGCGGGATCCTCAGCCGTCCGGTGCGTGCCCAGTTCCTCGACGCGGGTCAGCCGCTCCCCGTCCTGCGGCGTCAGGTGGCCGGGGTGCTGACCGGCGGCAGCATCCACGCGCTGACCGGGTGGCACACCTCGGCGGTGCGGAACGCCGTCGTGCCGCTGGTGCAGCGCCGCGTGCCGTACGTCTACCCGGCCGCGTACGAGGGCTCCGAGACCCGGCCGGGCCTCTACGTCACCGGCGAGGTCCCGTCTGCGCAGCTCTTCCCAGCGATCTCCCGGCTCCGGGCCGAGCTCGGAGTGCGGACCTGGTACGTCGTCGGTGACGACTACGCCTGGCCACGGCGCACGTTCCAGGTGCTGTCCTCCCAGGCCACGACGCTCGGCGTCGAGTTCGCCGGCACCCGGTTCCTGGCCGAGCAGGGAGCGAGCCGCGCGGAGCTCGGCGGCGTCGTGAACGACATCGAGGCGTCGCGGGCCGACGGCGTGCTGATGCTGATGGTCGGCCAGAACGCCGTGCGGTTCAACAGGGCGTTCGCCCGGCAGGGCCTGCACGAGCGAGTGGTCCGCCTCAGCACGCTCATGGAGGAGAACATGCTCATGGGCAGCGGCGTGGGCGGCACGGCCAACCTGTACTCGACGGGCGGCTGGTTCCGGAGCCTGGCGACGGGCGAGGCGCTCGACCTCATCGGCCGCTACACGGCCCACCACGGCGTGCACGCCCCCGCCGTCGGCGCCGCGGCGGAGGCCTGCTACGAGGGGATCTTCGCGCTGCGCACCATCGTCGAGCGGGCCGGGAGCGCGGCCGTCGCGGCGACCGACCGATCGGTGGACGGCGTCGTGTACGAAGGACCGCGCGGCCCGATGCGGTTCCAGGGCAACCACGCCCAGCACCGCCTCTACCTCGCGCGCGCCGAGGGCTTCGACTTCGACCTGATGGGCGAGCTGTGACCGCCGTCACACCTCTCGCGGTCACATCTCTCTGAGCTGAGGAGTCTCTTCCACATCGGGCGCACCACGCGCCCCCTGTGGAAGGAATCCCATGACCTCAGCGATCGAGAACCTCCGGCGCGACTTCGGCGGCGACGTCATCGAGCCGGGCGCGGCAGAGTACGAGGCGGTGAGCCGCGCGAAGCTGGTCGCGGGCAGCCCGGCCTTCGTCCTGCGCCCCAAGACGGTCGGCGACGTGCAGACGGCCGTCCGGTTCGCCGCCGGATCAGGGCTGACGCTCTCCGTGCGCGGCGGCGGCCACAGCTTTCCCGGCTTCGGCACCAACGACGGCGGCATCGTGATCGACCTGAGCGGGCTCGCCGACGTCGAGGTGATCGACGAGGACCGCCGTCTCGTCCGGGTGGGCGGCGGCGCGACCTGGGGCCAGGTGGCCGAGGCGCTGGCGCCGCACGGCCTCGCGATCTCCTCCGGCGACACCAGGAGCGTCGGGGTCGGCGGGCTGACGCTGAGCGGCGGCATCGGCTGGAAGGTCCGCAAGCACGGCCTGACGCTCGACCACCTGGTGGCCGCGCAGCTGGTCACCGCCGACGGCGTGGTCGTGCCCGCGAGCGCCGAGGAGAACCCCGAGCTGTTCTGGGCGGTCCGCGGGGGCGGCGGCAACCTCGGCGTCGTGACCTCCTTCGAGTTCGTGGCCCACCCGACGACAGCGGTCTTCTTCGGCAAGATCACGTTCCCCGCCGCGGAGACCGCCGTCGTGCTCCAGGGCTGGGCGGACCACCTCCGCACGGCGCCCGAGGAGCTCACCTCGATCGCGAACGTGGCCAACCCGTTCGCGGGCGGCCCGGAGGCGCCGCTCGAGATCCATGTGGCGTTCGACGGCGACGACCCGGAGCTCGCGGCCAGGGCGCTCGACCCGATCCGCCGGCTCGGGACGGTGCTGGAGGACGACGTCGCGCCGCACGCCTACGCCGACATCCTCGTGGAGGGCGCGGCGCTGCCGCCGGGTCTCGAACTGCTGGGCCACAGCGGCTTCGTCGAGCGGGAGTCGGTGCCCGACGTGCTGCGGATCCTCGCCGAGGTCGGGACGTCGGCGGGTGCGCCGTCGATAGCGGTCCGCAGCGTCGGTGGCGCGGTGTCGCGAGTCCCTGACGACGCGACGGCGTACGCGCACCGCAGTGCGGAGCTGCTGGTCGCGACGGTGGCCGGTGGCCCGAAGCCCGTGATCGAGGCCGCCCGTCCTGGCCTCGCGGCGATCTGGGCCAGGCTCGCGCCGCACGTCAACGGCGCCTACTCGAACTTCCTCGGGACCACCACCGCGGACGACGTCGCGGCGGTCTATCCGGCGGGAACCTACGAGCGACTTGCCACGGTGAAGCGGAAATACGACCCGAGCAACCTGTTTGCCCGGAATCACAACGTTCCCCCGGCGGCGGAGTGATCTACCTCATAGGGACAATTCGGGTCAAGTAGGACGCGATCTGGCCCGTGAGCCGTGATGCGATTGTGACTTTGCGGCCGGACGGGGTTAGCGTCGCTCCGGTTCGCGGGAAGTCCGCGGGCACTCGAGGTGGGCGCCGAGCCCTGTCACCTCCTCGAGACTGCACAGACAAAAGACAGGGACGGGGGAACCAGGTAAGCGGGCACCGAGACGGTGTCCTTGGGGTGAAGCCGCACCGGTAGTACGCGGCCGGGTCATTCTCCGATCCGAATCCGACAGCTCACCTCGTAGGCGTCAGGAGAAGCTCTTGACTACTCGCACGCCTGGGCGCCACCGTGCTGCCCGCAGACCGATCACCCCGCTGACTCCCCTCTCCCGTGCCGCGGCGCGGGGCATCTCAGGTGCCGCCCGCCGCGGCGCACTCGTCGTCGCCGGCTCCGGCCTGGCGGTCTCCCTGCTCAGCGTTCCCGCGGACGCCGCGCCGGTGGCCGACAACAGCCCGTCCACCGCCGAGCTCGACCTCCTGAACAAGACGTCGCAGGGCTCGGTCGCCGAGGCCGTGGTGGTCGAGGCCGTGAACACCGCACCCGCCGTGCAGGTAGCCGCCGACAGCAAGTTCACGCTGGAGACGGGCACCATCGAGGTGACCCCCGCCCCGGAACCCGAGCCCGAGCCGGTCGTCGAGGAGGTCGTCGAGACCGCCGCGCCCGTCGAGCAGGCCGCCCCGGCCTCCGCCGGAGGGTCCGAGATCGTGTCGATCGCCATGCAGTACCTCGGTGTGCCGTACGTCTGGGCCGGCTCGACGCCCGCCGGGTTCGACTGCTCCGGGTTCACGTCGTACGTCTACGCGCAGATCGGCATCGACCTGCCGCACTCCTCGGCGGAGCAGCGCTACGCCGGCACGCCGGTCTCGCAGGCCGAGGCCCAGCCGGGCGACCTCATCTGGAGCCCCGGCCACGTCGCGATCTACGCGGGCGACGGCATGCAGGTCGAGGCGCCGGTCCCCGGCCAGACCGTGCGCTACACGGAGATCTGGCAGAACAGCCCGACCTTCATCCGCGTCGGCTGACGTCCGCGCCGGCTGAACCCAGCCACCCGAGGGGCCCGCACCACATCGGTGCGGGCCTCTCGTGCGTGTCACCGGCAGGTGGCAGGATCGCCACCATGAGCGTCCCCACGGCGGTCGAGACCAACGCCCTCAACACGATCGACGAGTCCGAGCGGCACGGCGCGCCCCGCAGCCTGTTCTGGCCCTGGTTCGGGGCCAACGTGTCCGTGCTCGGACTCGGCTACGGCTCCTACCTGCTCGGCTTCGGTGTCTCGTTCTGGCAGGCGACGGTGATCGGCGCGTTCGGCATCGTGGTGTCGTTCCTCTTCTGCGGGTTCATCTCGCTGGCGGGCAAGCGCGGTTCGGCGCCCACCATGGTGCTGTCCCGCGCGGCGTTCGGGGTGCGCGGCAACAAGCTGCCCTCCCTGCTGTCCTGGATCCTCACCGTCGGCTGGGAGACGGTGCTCGTGGCCCTTGCCACGCTCGCGACCTCGACCGTGCTCGGGGCGCTCGGCTGGGGCGGCGGAACCGTCACCAAGATCGTGGCCCTCGTGGTCGTGGCGAGCATCGTCGTGGCCGCAGGCGTCTTCGGGTTCGACCTCGTGATGCGGCTGCAGGTGATCATCACCGTGCTGACCGCCGTGCTCACCGTCGTCTACATCATCCTGGTGGCCGACCACGTCGACTGGGCCACCGTCGCCGCGATCCCCGCCGGCGGCGCACCGCAGGTGATCGGCGGTCTCGTGTTCATGATGACCGGGTTCGGCCTGGGCTGGGTCAACATGGCCGCCGACTACTCGCGCTACCTGCCCCGCTCCGCCTCCGGCCCGCGGATCGTCGGCTGGACCACGCTGGGCGCCTCACTGGCCCCCGTGGTGCTGCTCGTGTTCGGCCTGCTGCTCGCCGGCTCGGACCCCGACCTGAACGCGGCGATCGGCGCCGACCCGATCGGCGCCCTGTCCACGCTCCTGCCCACGTGGTTCCTCATCCCGTTCGTCGTGGTGGCCCTGGCCGGGCTGATCGGCGGCGCGGCGCTCGACATCTACTCCTCAGGCCTCGCACTGCTGTCCCTGGGCCTGCCCGCCCCGCGCTGGGTCGCCGCCGCCATCGACGGCGGGCTCATGGTGATCGGCGCGATCTACGTCGTGTTCGTCGCGGACTCGTTCATCGGCCCCTTCCAGGGCTTCCTCATCACGCTGGGCGTACCCGTCGCCGCGTGGTGCGGCGTGCTGCTCGCCGACATCCTGCTGCGCCGCCGCGACTACACCGACGCCGACCTGTACGACGCCGCCGGCCGGTACGGATCCGTGAACTGGTCCGCCGTGGCGCTGGTGCTGGGCGGCACCGCCATCGGGTGGGGCCTCGTGACCAACACCTACGCGCCGTGGCTCGCCTGGCAGGGCTACCTGCTGGGCCCGCTCGGCGGTGTCGACGGGAACTGGGCGTACGCCAACCTGGGCGTGCTCGTCGCCCTGGCCCTCGGCTTCTTCGGCACGCTCCTGCTCACCGCGCGCGCCGTCCGCCGCCAGGAGGAGCGGTGAGCGACGGCGGAGCGGCCGCCGTCGCGCCGCCCGGGCTCGACACGGCACTGGTCGTCATCGACATGCAGGACGTCTTCGCGCGTCCGCCCAGCCCATGGGCCTCCCCCGACTACCCGGCCGCGCTCGCCGGAACCCGCCGTCTGCTCCCCGCCTTCTCGGGCCGCACGGTCCTCACCAGGTACATCGCCCCCACGGTGCCCGACGGCGCCTGGCGCGCCTACTTCGAACAGTGGCCGTTCGCACTCGTGCCCGAGGACGACCCGCTCTACGAGATCACCGACCTGGCCGACGTCGCGGACGCCGGGGCGCCCGTCGTCGCGCTCCCCACGTTCGGCAAGTGGGGCCCGGAGCTGGCCGCCGCCACGCACGACGCCGGCACGCTCGTGCTCGCCGGCGTCGCGACCGACTGCTGCGTGATCTCGACGGCGCTCGCCGCCGCCGACGCGGGCCGCCGCGTGCTCGTGGTCGCCGACGCCTGCGCCGGCTCGACGCCGGAGAACCACGAGCGCGCGCTGGACGTCATGCGGCTCTACGCGCCGCTGATCGAGGTCACGACGGCGCAGGCCGTGCTGGCCGGGGCTCAGCCGGGCTAGCCCCGGCCCACCACGTAGCCCGCCGAACGGCGCTCGTCGGCGTAGCCGCCCACCCGCCCCTGCCCCCACCTGACCACGAGCGCCTGCACCGAGCCGTAGCTGGGCCGGGCCGCCTCGTCCGTCACGACGACGTCGTAGCCCATCCCCCGCATCGCGTCGGCGAGCTGCGGGGTCTCCAGGCGCAGCTCGCCGCCGGTCAGGTAGAACCGGCCGGAGCGGACGGCGGTCTCCAGCGGCTGGCCGTGCAGGGCCCAGCGGGCGACGACGTTCGCGATGGTGCTCGGGATCTGCTGGCCGCCCGGGGTGCCGACCACGAGCACCGGCCGTTGCCGCTCGTCGAGCAGCATGGACGGCGAGCTCCAGGTCACGGAGCGGCGCCCGGGTTCCGGCCGGTTCGCCCCGTCGACCCCGACGTCGCCGAACCGTCCGAGCTGGTTGTTGACGAAGAACCCCGCGACGTACTGCCCGCTGCCCCAGTAGTTGGTGATGGTGTTGGTCATCGACACCGCCCTGCCGTCGGCGTCGACCACCGAGATGTGGGTCGTGTTCGGTGCGCCCTCGTAGCTCGCGAACGCGGCCGAGCTCTGGCTCGTCTCGGCCACACCCGGCAGGGTCGCCGCGAGCTGGGCGTTCCGTTCGGGGTCGGTGAGCGACTCCACGGGGACGTCCACGAAGCGCGGGTCCCCGAAGTGCTCCTGAACGGAGGTGTCGGCGACCTGCCAGGCACGAGACAGGATGTCGACGTACTCGGGCGAGTCGGGATCGACGTCGGCGATGCCCGCGGCCTCGGCGATCTGCAGCAGCTGGATGATGGCGGCGCCGGGCAGCGCCGGCGCTCCGGAGAGCATGGTGAACTCGCCCACCGGGCCCGCCGCGGGCTCGTAGACGTCGACCTCGTAGGCGGCGAGGGATTCCAGGTCGATCCCCGGGGTCTCGGCCAGCGTCCGGGCAAGGCTGCCGGTGTAGAAGGAGTCGGCGCCGTCCTCGGCGAGGGTGCGCATGGTGGTGGCGAGCTCCTCCTGGACCAGCACGTCGCCCCGGCGGAGGACCGAGCCGTCGTCGCGCCGGAAGTGCGGGAGCGACGCGGTGACCTCCGGACCGGGGGCGCCGGCGATCTGGGACGCGAGGTACCGCGAGACCGGCGCGCCGGACCGGGCTATCTCGACGGCGGGTTCGAGCAGGTCGGCCCAGGGCAGAGATCCGTGGTCGCGGTGCAGCCGCTCCATCCCCGCGACGAAACCGGGGATCCCCGCGCCGCTGTCCGGGATCTCGCCGGCCTGGTTGACCACCTCGCGGTACTCGTAGTTCGCCGCCTCCCCCTCGGCCAGGACTATCGCGGCGCCTCCGCCCCCGATGCCCGAGCTGGCCGGCTGCAGGACGGCGTCCGCGAAGGCCGCGGCGACCGCGGCGTCCACGGCGGTGCCGCCTCGCTCCAGCATCCGCGCGCCGGCCTCGGCGGCCAGCGGGTGTCCGGCGCTGACGCCGTGGGCGCCCAGCTCCGGCTCCGCTGCGGGCGGGGGCGTGGACGAGGGTGCGGGTCCCGACGACGAGGCCGACGGGGACGGCGACCGGCCGGGCCCTGGATCGGGCGGCGCCGCCGTACAGGCGCCGAGCCCCACCATCACTGCGGCTGTCACGAACGCCGCCGCGATGCCCGGCCGCTTCTTCTGGTCAGTCACTGTTGTGTTGCCCTTTCCTCGGTTCGGTGCGTCTGCGTGGGGGTGCGTACCCGCGTCGTCGGCGGCAGGAGCCACGACCGGCGGAGGAGCTGCTCAATCGGGCCGGTCCGGCCCGTCCTCGCCCAGAGGACGGCCGCCACGACCACGGCGACGACGAGCACCGAGCTGATCAGGACGCCCTGCCCCAACGAGAACCCCTGCGCGGGCTTGATCACCGCGAGCACGACGAAGTGCAGGACATAGAGGGTCAGCGAGAGCCGGCCGCACGCGACAAGCCAGCCGAGGACCCGCGACCCCTCGAACCGGCGCAGGACCAGCACGCATGCCGCGACGACCGCTACCGCGCCGCCGATGCTGCTGGCCAGCCACAACGGCATCTGGCCGTGCGCGGCGCCGGTCAGCAGGCGCCAGGGGCCATGGTCCGCGTCCGGCCCGATGAGCAGGTACGCGAGCTGGGCGACCGCGACCGCGACCGCCGCGACGGCGGCCCCACCGGCGGTCAGCCGCCGGAGCACCGCCGTGTCGGTGAGGTCCAGCCGCGCGACGCACAGACCCGCGACGAACGGCACCGTCCAGCTCAGCAGCGGGTACCGGCCGGTCAGCAGGAGCGAGTACGCCGCCTCCCACGGCGGCGTGCCGAGGGTGACCGGGTCGACCGGCTGCGGGCCCGGCCAGATCGTCTCGTGCGCGACGATGACGGCAGGCCCGGCGAGCGCGATCACGACGCCGACACCCAGCAGCGCGCGGTCGGGCAGCCGCCACAGCAGCGGCGCCAGCAGGAAGAGGACCGCGTAGGTGGGCAGGATGACGTTGACCTGGTCCGTCAGCTCCTGGAGCGCGGCCCCGCCCCCGAAGAGGAGCGCCGCGCGCCAGGTGACCGTCGACCACCGCTCTCGCTCCGGCCGCCGGTTCAGCAGGTATCCCATGCCGATGCCGGCCACGACGACGAAGAGCACGGAGGCCCGCCCGTAGGGCAGCAGGTAGAGGCGCTGGAGGAGGGACTGCGAGCCCACCGGCCCGACGTTGACGACGATCATCCCGACGAGGGCGAGCCCTCGCGCGGCATCGATGCCCGCGAGCCGGGGATGCCTGGCACCGGCCACCGCCCTCACGGCCGCGTGCCGAGCAGGGCGGATCGGCACGTGCGTCGGCACGGCTGCTTCCGCTTTCGCTTCCGTACCGACGTTTTGCTTCACGTCATGTTGACGCTTCTCGACCCACCGTTGGTTGTGCGGGGACGGAACCCCTCACACTCCGTTCACGGTTCGCGGATTCACACGCGATGATGTTCCCGTGACCGTGACCAGGATCCGTGCCCAGTGGGAGCGCCACGACGAGCGGTTCTCCCCCGTCCGCGGGGACCGGTTCGTCGAGGTGCTGTACGACGGCGGGAGCTGGCTCGAGGGTCCCGCCTACTCCGCGGCGTGGCGCACCGTGCTCTTCAGCGACATCCCGAGCGACCGGGTCCTGTCCTGGGACGAGACGACCGGCGCCGTCGGCGTCTGGCGCAGCCCGGGCGGGTACGCGAACGGCCGCACCATCGACCGTGCGGGCCGGATGCTCCAGTGCGAGCACGGCTCCCGCTCGGTGACCCGCACCGAGCCGGACGGCACCGTGACCGTGCTCGCGGACCGCTGGGAGGGCAAGCGGTTCAACAGCCCCAACGACCTGGTCGAGCACAGCGGCGGCAGCGTCTGGTTCACCGACCCCGCGTACGGCATCGACAGCGACTACGAGGGCTTTCGGGCCACGCCGGAGATCGACGGCTGTCACGTCTTCCGCCGTGACCTGGACGGTTCGGTCACGCGGGTCACCGACGACTTCTCCCGGCCCAACGGCCTGACGTTCTCGGCGGACGAGCGGAGCCTCTATGTCACCGACACCGAGCGCGGGCACCTGCGTCGCTTCGACGTGGGGCAGGATCTGTCGCTGTCCGGCGGCGAGGTGTTCGCCACCTGCGACGCGGGCGGTTTCGACGGCGTCCGGGTCGACGACGGGGGCCGGCTCTGGGCCGCCGCGCACGACGGCCTGCACTGCTTCGACCCGGACGGCACCCTGCTCGGGAAGCTGCTGCTGCCCGAGGTCTGCTCGAACCTGACGTTCGGCGGACCGAAGCGCAACACCTTGTTCGTGACGGCGACGCACATGCTGCTGTCGATCCGGGTGACGGTGACGGGGCTCCGGTAGGCCGCGGAGCCCGGCACGAGACGCGGCTCCGGCGCCCTCAGCCAGGCATCTCGTTGTAGCGCTGCTCGCAGCTGGAGCACACCGGCAGACCCTCAGGATCCTGGGTCGGCACGAAGAAGACGCCGCAAAGGGCACGCGCAGCCCTGCCCGCGACGGTCTGTCCCGCGAGGTGCATGCGATGTGTGTAATGGCTGTGGGCGCCGGGCACTGATTCGCCCAGCTCACCTTCTCCCACGAGCCGTTCGAGCTCGCAGACTCGAATCGAGAGGGCGCCAGGCTCTGCGATCGTCATGTACGAGTTCCTGTCGCGGTCCCAACCCTGCTCAGGTGGATTGAGTGAGATCAGCGAGCGGAGCGTCGCCTGCCAGAGCAGGTTGCTTCCAGCGAACGCAGGCTCCGGGAAGAGTTCGAGCTCGTGAACCGTCCGATGGGAGGCCTCTCGGTGGACACGTGACGAATAGCACCGCTCGTCGTCCCACCGCGCTGGACCACGCGCACGGAGTCCAACATCTGTGACTGCAAGGCCAGTTCCCACTCGGTGATCAATCGGGCTGCCGTCTCTTGCTTGAGCAGGCGCCAGTCCGCCTCGGTCGGCAGCCACTGATCGGTTACCCCACCGTCGTTGGCCCTCTTCACGCGCATGTAGAAGTCGTCGTGATCCTGATGCTCGCCCTTGGCAAGCCCTGCGACGACCAACCAGTTGACCTTGGTCTCAGCGTCTTGCCACACACCGCCACGCCACTGACCGGCCTTGATCTCGAAGAGCCGCAACTCGGTGCTGCTCGTGATCGTGCCAACGAAGTTGTCAGCATCTGCCGTGTGAGCGAACGACGCCGCGGCCTTCCGGATGATCGGGTGCGGCAGTTCCGGCAACGGATGCAGTCGGCTGAGGTCGCCCTCAGCGAGCGCCCTCCCGGGCAGCGGCGAAGTCCATCCGGAAGTCAGATGCTCCGATAGCAGGTGAAGCGTAGGGCGAGCTCGTCGACTGTGCACCAAACAACCATAGATGTGCTTCGCCAAACACGCTCGGGCGGGTTAAAGACCATCTGCGACCTCGTCGATCGCATTCGCGCGCGTGCGGTCTTGGCTGGCAAAACGCTCGGCAAGCTCCCGGCGACCACGTTGACGGCGCGTCTCGAAGGCGATCAGGTCACTCACTCTGATGCGGCGATCACGGCCCACGCGATGGAACACGATCTCGCCTCCGTCCAGGAGCTTGTAGAGGTGCGTGCGACTCATGCCGAGACGCTCAGCGGCCTGATTCGGCGACAGAACGGCGTTGGCATCAATGATCGAAAACTGCGAGCCATCGCGCGCAGCACGACTCAGCGTCAGCAACACATCGCGCAGTTCGGGACCTGCGCTGGTGCGCGCGAACTCTTCGAGAGCATCAAGCTCGACAGCAGGGATGTTCGCCGTCTCAAGAGCCATCGCCACACCTCCCGTTCAAATGTCACAACTGATTCAGATGTCACAGATGACTTTAGGCTCTCGGGCCCTGAGGGGCAAGCCCTCAGGTCGGCGCCACCGCCGTCGGCGTCCCGCCCGTGATCCGGACCAGCTCGTCGAACGTCGTGGGGAACACCGTCCTGGCGTGGCCCGCCGCCGCCCACACCTCGGTGTGGGCGGCGAGGGCCGTGTCGACGTAGGTCGGTACGGGCGCCGGGTGCCCGACGGGCGCGACACCGCCGATCACCTGCCCGGTCGCCTCCTTGACCTGCTCCTTGGACGCGCGGGTGATGGTCGCGCCGATCTGCTCCCCGAGCCACGCCGTGTCGACCCGGTGCGCACCGGAGGTCAGCACGAGGGTGGGCACGCCGTCGAAGAGGAACACCAGTGAGTTCGCGATCTGGCCCACTGCGATGCCGAGGTGCGCGGCGGCGAGCGCTGCGGTGGTCGCGGCGTCGTCCAGCCAGCGGACCTGGCCGGTGGCGCCGGCCTCGGCGAGCGCAGCGGTGACCTTCTCGACGGCGGGGTGGGTGGCTGGGTTCGACATGCGCCAGATCCTAGGGATCGAGGCGCGCCGCGTCAGGGGGAATTCGGGGCTGCGCCGGCCGACGCACCGGCCGACGCACCGGTCGCTGCGCGGCTCACTGCCCGTCCCGGAACTCCACCTCCGGATACTCGGCCACCGGACCGTCCAGCAGCGGTGCGGCCTGGCCGCGCAGGTGGCGGTCCAGGAACGCGCCCACGTAGGCGTTGGTGATCTCCACGCCGCGAGCCCCACCGATGAACCCGCCCGGCCCCGGCACGCCGAGCTGGTCGAGGAACATCAGCTGGTCCGTGAACGATCCGTGGTTGGCGGTCGGAACCTGCAGCCACAGGCCCGTCGCGCCCAGGCGTGCCCGGTTGTCCGGCCAGTCCGTCCCGTCGCTGGCACCCGGCTCGTGCGAGGCGCTGCCCAGCATGAGGAACGGCCGGTCCATCCCCGTCCCGGGGAAGTCCACCTGGAAGGTGCCGTCCATGTTGACCCCGGCGTCCACGCGCGGGTCGTCGACGATCGCGGCCGCGGCGGACGCGCCACCGAGCGAGTGGCCGACGACGGCGATGTGCCGCGCGTCGACGGTCGGCCCGTGCCGCCAGAGCCGGCCGTGCGTCAGCTCGTCCAGGACGAAGTCGATGTCGAGGGCGCGGCCGCGCGTGACCCACGCGCCGACCTCCGCGCTGTTCTCACGTTGGCAGAGCAGGCAGGGGGCGACCCTGCCGTCGGGGAACTGGATGGCACGGGCCTCGTACGTGTGGTCGACGCCGGCCACGACGTACCCGCGCGATGCCAGGTCCTCGGCGAGCGAGGTCAGCGACTCCCGGCTGAGGCCGGCGCCCGGCGACAGCACCACGAGCGACCGCCGGCCCGGCAGCGCCGGGGCGCGGTCGTAGGAGTTGGTCTCGACGGTCGTCAGGATGTCCGGCGCCACCGGAAGCCCCGCGGTCGCGACGATCGCCGCCGAGACGGCCTCCGTCGTGTACGGCGCGGGCTCGCCGTACGGCAGCGCCGGGTACCACACCGACACCATGAGCTCCCGGCGCCGCTCGGGCCGCCACGGGTCGGCGCGGTCCTCGTCGACGAGGTGGACGGGCTTCATGCCGACGGGGTACTGCCCGGTCGGCTCGGACAGGAAGAGTGCCGGGGTGTCGTCGTCCGACGACGCGGTAGCCGACGTCGGGCCGACCACCGCCGGACCGGCCGCCGCGCTGGGTGCGACGACCGCCGTGCAGGCCACGAGGGCCGTCGCGACGAGTGCTGACGGGATGAGTCTGGGCGTCTTCATGTGGAGGTTATTTCACGGCTCTGACCTGCGAACCAAGGGTTCTCGGGCGGTTCCGGGGACAAGCCAGGGACGAGCCAGGGAAGCCCCTGAGCTGGGTGTCAGTGTCTCTGCCTCAGGGATTCGGCGAGGGGCGGACGGTGACTTGCCCTGCCGTCGACGATGTCCTGGACGTGCGCGCGGAAGTTCGGGCACGAGGCGATGTCGTGCGCGCGGCACTCGAGGGCGTGGCGCGCCATCTCGCGGGACAGCTCCATCTCGGCCATCCGCCGGTCGAGGTCCGCGATGTGCTCCTCGAGGATCACGTGGCGGTCGTAGGCTCCGCCGTCGAGCATCACGCGGATCTGCTCGAGGCTCATGCCCGCCGCCTTGCTGCGGATGATCGTGGCGACACGGAAGGCGTCGTCGGGGCCGTACCGACGGCGGCCCGCGCCGTCGCGGGCCGGGCTGAGCAGGCCCATGGACTCCCAGTGGCGCAGCACGTGGGTGTCCAGGCCGAACCGCGCAGCGAGGTCACCTACCGACCAGATCGAAGGATCTCCAGGTACCGGGACTGACTTCATGTCGACATGAAGTCACGGACCGGGCACTGTGCGCAAGCCGATGCGGCTCAGCCCACGAGCACCACGGCGCTGGAGTAGCCGTCCACCTCCGGCGGGGTCCAGTCCTCCTCGTCGTCGTCCTCGTCCGGATCCTCCTCGTCGTCGCCCTCGTCCGGCTCCTCCTCCACGTCGCCGTCCGGCTCCTCCTCCACGTCGTCCGGCTCCTCCTCCGCGTCGTCCTCCGGCTCCGTCAGGCACAGCCCGTCGATCAGCCAGCCCAGGCCGTCGCCGTCCACGCACAGACCGCCGCGCAGCGTGATGCCGGCGGTCGCGGACGCCTCCGGGCGGATCGCGGTGCCCGGCACCGCCTCGTCGTGCTCCACCCGGACGGTCACCTGGAGCCGCTCGGGGTCGACGTCGAACCCGACCAGCTCGGCACCGTTGCCCTCCGCGTACGCCTCGGCCGCCTCGTACATCTCCTCCTGGAGGCCCTGGCTGAGCAGCGCCTCCTCGGCCAGCCCCCAGAACTCCTCAGGCGCGGAGACACCGAGGTGCAGGCCGTGCAGCAGCCCCAGGTGCTCGTCCCACTCCTGGGTCGCGGCGAGCGCCGCGGCGTCGGCGGCCGTGCCGGCCTCCCGGCGGTCGTCGGTCGCCGAGCCCAGCATGGTCACGACCAGCACCGCCACGGTCACCATGCCGACGGCGACAGGGATCGTCATCACGTGCATGGACCCGCGCTCGCGGTCGTCCGGCGTCGTCCCGCGCTCGCCGTCGTCCGGCGTCGTCCGTGCCACGGTCACTCCTCCGTCGAATCGGTCACGGTCGAATCGGTCACGGGCACGTCGGTGATCCGGAAGCGGTCCGGGCCGTCGACGGTCACGGTGTCCTGCCCGGTGTCGGGCCAGACCACGGTGATCGTCGTCCGCTCCCCCCGGTTCAGCGGCTTGATCTCCTCGTCGCCGAGCAGACGCCGCAGGACGAACCCGCCCGACTTCCTCTGCTCGACGTAGTCGAACGGCAGCACCCGCTCCTGGGCACCGAGCAACGACAGGTTGTGCGGGCCCGCCAGGTCGCCGAGGACACCGAACCGCCGGTCGCCGATCTGTTCCAGGTAGGACGGGAGGAACCAGGCGACGTCGATGGCCGCGCCCGCGGTGCGCTCGGCCGTGAGCGTGCCGATGATCGCCCCGGGCCCGCGCACCATCGACTCGACCTCCACCGTGTACTCGCCACCGCTCGTGGCGATGGTGACCGGGCCGTTCCGCGCCGTCGGGACGTCCGCCTCGGGAACGTCGCCCTCCTCGGACGCCTCCACGACGAGGTGGCCCCGGAACCCGATCTCGACGCGGCGGTTCGCGGCCCGGGCCTGCGGGCTGGTCCCCTCGGCGACCGGCTCGGCCTCGCCCCGGCCCTCCTCGCTCACCGTGAAGCCGTCGCCGAGCCGCGCGCGCAGCCGAGCCGCCACGGCCGCGGCACGGCGTTCGGAGAGCGCCTGGTTGTAGGCGTCGGTGTCCACGTCGTCGGTGTGCCCCTCCACGCGCACGTCGCCGTCGTCGGCCTGCTCCCGGATCGACGCCGCGGCGCGGTCCACGACGCCGCGGGCCTTCGCGGACAGGGTGTGCTGGTCCGAGGCGAAGAGGACGTCCGACGCCAGCGTGACGGTGACGTCGTCGTCCTCGGCGGCCGTCGCCGAATCGGCGTCGTAGGCGCGGGTGAAGGCACGCAGCGGCCTGGTCTCGGCGTCGTCCACGCCGCCCACCTGGTCGACGGCGTCCTGGAAGCCCTCGCCCGCGGGGACGACGGGCACGGTCACGGCGCCGAAGCCGGGCAGCAGCACGTCCACCGACTCGTTCGCGGGCGCGGCGAAGACGGCGACGGCCGAGCCCCGCAGGGCGCCGTCCTCGGTCCAGTCGATCACCGCGGCGGGGTTTCCGCCGGGTGCCCGCGCCACGGGGTGGACGAGGCCCTCGCCCGTGTCGAAGAGGCGCACACCCCGGCCGTCGGTGGCCGCGCTGCCGAGCCCGCCCAGGTTCAGCACGACGGTCGAGAACGACGGCGGCTCCGCCGGGTCGGCCGCCGTCGCGCCGAACTCGTACCGCAGGACCGCCAGGTCGCCGTCGGACTCGACGGGCGGCACGTCGAGGTGCACCCGCGCGCCGTGCCACTCGCGGTCGACGGACACGACCTCGCCCGGGGGCGGTGAGCCTCCGGGCGAGGGCGAGGTGACGGATGCCGATGCACCGGCCGAGGGCTCGGCCGGGCCGGGCTCGTCGGTTCCGACGAGCCCGCAGCCGGCCGCGAGGCTCGCGAGACCGAGCGCGAGCACGGTGAGCGTGGCTCGACGCATCAACACCTCCGTCGTCGGGGCTGGATCAGGGGGCGGGGGCGCCGCCACCGATGTTGTTCACGGCGGTCGTGAGCTGGGTCAGGATCGCCGTGCCGACGGGCGTGGCGCCCGCGACCACGGCGCCGACGATCGCGACGACGACCAGGATGATGCCGACGTACTCGACCGAGCCCTGTCCGCGCTCGTCGTCACGGGCCAGCCGTGCCGCGCGCTCGGCGAAGGCCCGCGCGCCCACCTGCGTGGCGACTACCTTCTCCATCAGCTTGTTCATGCTGTCCTCCACGTGTGGTGTCCGGTTGCCGGCCGCGGGTCCGAAGGACGCGGCCACACCAGCAAACCTATGGATGGCCGCGCCCCGCGCCCAGGGTGCCCGGTCCCACCGTGGGACCCGTTCTGCCTGGGCCCTTGGCCCTACCGTGGTCCGGGTCCCGCTGGAGCCACCGCACGATGGCCTGGCTGCGCCTGGTCACGCCGAGCTTGGCGAACAGGCTGTTCACGTGGTTCTTCACCGTCTTCTCGGAGATGAACAGGCGAGCCGCGACCTCGCCGTTCGAGAGGCCGTCGGCGACCAGGTCCATCACCTCGGCCTCCCGCCGGGACAGCAGGTCCCGCAGGCCCGGGCCCCGGCCGGGTACGGCTGGGGCGGTGGAGACCCCGGAGACGACCTGGCTCCCGTTCCGGCAGAGCCGGATCGCGTCGACCATGGCGTCCGGCTCCAGCGCACCGTGCACGAGGTACCCGGCCGCCCCCGCGGCGAGCGCCTCCGACACGGTCGCCGGGTCGTCGGTGTGCGTCAGCATCACGACGGTCGCGCCGGCGAGCCGGGGCAGCAGCTCCAGCCCGCTCATCCGGGGCATCCGGACGTCCAGCAGCACGACGTCGACCTGGCCCGCCCGCACGTGCGCCACGGCCTCGTCGGGGTCGCCCGTGTCGAGCACCGACGTCACGCCCTGCGCGCCGTCCAGCAGCGTCCGCAGGCCCATCCGGATGATGGGGTTGTCGTCCACGGCGAGGATGCGCATCAGGCCACCTCCGCCACGGGCCGGGGACCCACGCCGGCAGGTTCCCTGGGCAGCACGACGCGGACGACGGTCCCGCCGTCCGGCCGGGGCGCCCAGGTGGCGTCGCCGCCGCACAGCTCCGCCCGTTCGCGGACGCCGCGCATCCCGTACCGGCCGCCGCCGGACGCCCCCGGGCCGAGCCCCACGCCGTCGTCGGCGACCACGAGCTCCACCACGCCGTCCGCCGCGGTCACGGCGATCTCGACGCGCGAGGCGTCCGCGTGCTTGCGCACGTTCTCCAGCAGCTCGGTCACCAGCGCGCGGACGTGCCGCACACGGCGCTCGCCCGCCGCGTCGTCCACGCCGGGCCCGACGTCGACCACCGCCGGGACGCCGGTCCGCTCCGTCCAGCGCCGGGCGATCCCGGTCAGGAGCCCGGACACGCCGTCGTAGTCCTCACGCAGCTCCCCCAGGGCGCGGCGGGTGTGCTCGTGCACGGTCCGGACGGCGCCGCTGAGCCCGCGCGCCACCTCGACGGTGCCCGGAGCCGCACCCTCCCGGTCCAGCCGGTCGGCCAGCCCGTGCGCGGTCAGGGCGAGCCCGGCGAGGTCGCCCGCCACGGTGTCGTGCAGGTCCCGGGCCAGGCGCAGCCGTTCGGCCAGGGCCGCCTGCTCGGCACGTACCGTCGCCAGCTCAGCGGACAGGATCGCCTGACGCCGCAGCCGCCGTCCGAGGTGCGTACCGGTCCACGCCATGATGATGGTGAGGCTCGCACCGGCGACGCCGGTGAGCAGGCCGCGCCAGCCGTCGTCGTACCCGGTGAGCTGGTAGAGGCACAGGGGCGCGGCCATCACCAGCGCCAGCCACAGGCCCGCGAAGAGGCCCCAGAGCGCGGCGGTCGCCGCGGCGTAGATCGCCATGAGCGGCGATCCGGCGAGCGGCAGCAGCGCCACGACGGCGACGGCGGTGTCCCCCGCGAGCAGGATCCCGTTGCGGGCGTAGACGCGGCCCCGGGTCTCCCAGTTCAGCGCGGGCACGAACGAGAAGGGCGCGGCGAGCAGCACGAGGAACACACCGAACCAGCCCGCGCCGTCGAGCAGGGCAAGCACCAGGGCGAACGCCAGGACCACGAGCCGGATCTGGCACAGCAGGCGCACCGCGGGACCGATGGCACGCCGGGTCAGCGCGTCCATCGCGTGCGGCGGGCTCAGCCGGTCAGAAAAGGTCACCGAGGACCCCCGCGTTCGCGATGAGCACCGCCGACACCATCAGGATCAGCGCGCCCGGCAGGATGGTCATGGTCACGGCCAGCGAGACCATCGGCGCGGCCCGGGCCGCGCGCTGGCGCACGGTCTCCGCATGCTCGCGGCGCACGTCCGAGGCGATGTCCGTGAGCGCGTCCGCCAGCGGCACCCCGAGCTCCTCGGCCTGCAGCAGCGCCGTCACGAACGTGCCGACGGTGGCGGACCGGTTGCGCTCGCGCAGGGCCACGAAGGTCTGCCGCCGGGACGCGCCCACGTTCATCTCCTGCAGCGCGGTGCGCATCTCGGCGGCCAGAGCGCCGCCGTGCAGGTCGCACACCCGCTCCAGGGCCTGCCGGAAGCCCAGGCCCGCCGTCACGGTCACGCTGAGCACGTCCAGGAAGTCGGGCAGCTCGGCGTCGATCTGCCGACGCCGCCGGTTCGCCTCCGTGACCAGCCACAGCCTCATCCAGCCGGCCAGCGCCACCGCCAGCGGCACGCCGACCGACCACAGCCCCTGGAGCGTGAAGAACAGCCCGAACAGCAGGCCGAACAGGACGAGCGCCGCCTCGCGGCGCACGAACATCGTCAGCGTCACGCCCTCCGGCCGGCCCGCCCGGCGGATCGCGGTGTCGAGCCGCTGCAGACGCTGGCGCCCGTGCAGCCGCACGGCCAGCGGGAGCAGGGGCGCCCCGACACGGTCCAGCACGGCGACGAACCCGCGCTGCCTCGGCTCCGCGTCCGGCGCGTACTCGGCCTCGACGTCCTCCAGCCCGGTGCTGGTCAGCAGGCGGCCCGAGACCATCCCGAACACCGTCAGCAGGGCGGCGGCCGCCGCGATCACGAGCTCCGGCACGTCACACCTCCACCTTCGCCAGACGACGGACGAGCAGGTACCCGACGACGAAGAGCCCGGTCGCCACGAGCAGCACCACCTGGCCGGCCAGGTTGGTGATCATCACGTCCACGACGCCGGGGCTGAACGCGTTCATCAGCGCCACCGCCCCGAACGCCAGGAAGATCACCGTGTATCCCGAGAACTGCGCGCCCATCGTGGCGGTCACCACCTCGCGCCGCAGCCGCCGCCGCTCCTCCAGCGTCTGCCCGATCCCCGCCAGGGCGGTCACCAGCTCGCCGCCCGAGCGTCCCTGGATCGTGAGCGTCTGCACGAGCACCGACAGCTCGCGGGACGGCAGCCGCTCGCTCAGGCTCGCGAGGGCGTCCCCCATGGAGCGGCCGACCGCCATCTCGGCACCGACCTGCGCCACCTCGGATGCCGCGGGCTCGGTCATCTCCTGCGCCGCCATCTCGAGCGACCGGCGTACGGCCAGCCCGGCCGACGCGCCGTTCGCCAGCAGCCGGGCCAGCTCCGGGAGCTGCGCCACGAACCGGTCCACGCGCTGGTCGCGCCGCCGGTCCAGCCAGCGCCGGGAGCCGACGGCGACGAGCAGCACCGCGAGCGCCGCCGTCGCCCAGCCGAACAGCGGCAGGACGATCAGGCCCGCCACGACCGCCCCCGCGCACGCCGAGGTGAGGAACAGCGACGGCGACCACGTGGGCAGGCCCGCCCCGGCCAGCAGCGCCACCAGGCGCTGGCCCCACCGGGCCCGGGTCAGCCGCTCGTCGAGACGGGCGAACACGGAGACACCGGCGAGCCGGTCCAGGTCGGCGGTCTCGACCATGCGCCGCTCGGTCTCGGCGTTGCTGACGAGCGTGGCCACCGTCGCGGCCGCCATCACGAGCGTGACCAGCAGGCCCAGGGCGATGAACAGGACGGTCATCGGGCACCGCCCGGGGTCTCGACGGGCTCGACCACCGTGGGCTCGACCAGCGAGGGCTCCGCAGCCTGGGGCAGCGTCTCGCCGGCGCGCTGCAGCCGTTCCACCAGCTCCCGCGGAGCCGCGGAGCGGACGAACTCGCCGCTCACCGTGCGGTCGGGACCGATCGGGTCCGCGACGAACCGCATCAGCGGCGTCAGGGCGTACTCCTCGCGCCGCTGCGAGGTGACCGCCTGCACCTCGATGACGCGGCGGGAGCCGTCCTGCGCCCGCTCCAGGTGCACCACCAGGTCGATCGCCGAGTTGATCTGGTCGCGCAGCGTCGCGGCCGGCAGGTCGAGCTCGCTCATCGAGGCGAGCGTCTCCAGCCGGCCCAGGGCGTCGCGCGCCGTGTTGGCGTGCACGGTGGCCACCGAGCCGTCGTGGCCGGTGTTCATCGCCTGCAGCATGTCCAGGGTCTCACCGCCGCGGACCTCGCCCACGATGATCCGGTCGGGCCGCATGCGCAGGGCGTTGCGCACCAGGTCGCGGATGGCGACGGCGCCCCGCCCCTCCACGTTCGCCGGGCGCGACTCCAGCCGCACCACGTGCCCCTGCTGCAGGGACAGCTCGGCGGCGTCCTCGATCGTGACGATCCGCTCGTGCTCCGGGATCAGGCCCGACAGCGCGTTCAGGAACGTCGTCTTTCCCGAGCCCGTGCCACCCGAGACGACGATGTTCAGCCGCGCCCGCACGCACGCGGCCAGCAGGCTCGCCGTGCTCAGGTCCAGGGTGCCGCGCTCCACCAGCTCGCCCATCCGGAACGGCGTCGGGAACCGGCGGATCGTCAGGGTGGGCCCGTCCAGCGCCAGCGGCGGGATGATCACGTTCACGCGTTCGCCGCTGGGCAGACGCGCGTCCACCATCGGCGAGGACTCGTCCACGCGGCGGTTCACCTGCGACACGATCCGGTCGATGGTCTGGTAGAGCTGCTCCACCGACGCGAACCGGGCGGGCACCCGCTCGACCTTGCCGTACCGCTCGATGAACACGTCGTGCGGGCCGTTCACCATGATCTCGGTGATGGACTCGTCCGCCAGCAACGGCTCCAGCACGCCGAGCCCGAGCGCGTCGTCGGTGATCCGCTGCACCAGCGCGCTGCGCTCGCGCGCCGACAGCACCGGCCCGTCCACGGACAGGATCCGGGACAGCACCCGCTCCAGCCGCACCCGCCGCTGGGACGGCGAGAGCCGGGCGAGCTCGTCGACGTCGATCTCCTCGAGCAGCCGCTCGCGGTACATCTTCGCGAGGTCGTGGTCCTCGCCGTGCCGTTCGTCGGCGGCGAGCCGGTCACGTAGCGCCATGTCACTCCTCCACTGGAAAGACGGCGGTCCTGGTCAGCGAGACGTCGACGAGCTCCATCCCGGCGAGCCCCAGCGGGGCGGCGACGGTCACGCGCAGGCGCGCGGCGCCGTCGGCGACGACGGGGTCCGCCTCCCGCAGGTCGAGCCCTTCGGGGACGGTGCGCTCCACCACCGCCTGCCAGTCCTGGCCCAGGCTCAGGGCGCGGGCGCCGTTGCGGGCCGCCTCCTGCGCGATCGACGCCGTCTGCGCCACGGTGATGCCCTGGATCGACAGGAGCGCCACGACCACGATCGTGAACACGATGCCGACGAGCTCGACGCTCGCCTGTCCACGTTCGCGTCCCGGTCCGTGCCCGCGGGACCGTCCGTGCCCGCGGCACCGTCCGTGCTCGCGGCGGGGCACCATCAGCCCTCCCGGTAGACGGCGGCCGACGACGACGCGGACAGGTCCACGCCCGGGACGAGCGTCGAGACGGTCACCCGCACGCTCACCGTGTCGGCCAGGACCTCGATGTCCGAGTCGCTGACCGTCGCCCGCAGCGCGTCCGGCAGCCGCTCCCGCACGTCGTCGCGGACCTGCTCGACCACGTCGTCCCGGCGTGTGCCCTGCGCGTCGTAGTACCCGAGGACGCCGACCGTGCGTGCTCCCTCCTGCGCGGCGGCGCGCGCCGCCAGCAGGCCGGAGGCCCACCCGATGCCCTGGACGCACAGCACCACCACCATGAGCACCATGAGGATGACCACGGGCAGCTCGACCGTGGCCTGGCCGGCCTCGGGGTCCGAGCGGCGCGGCCGCCGGCGGCTCGTCCGCCTCCGCCCGGCGCCCTCTCCCCCGCCTGCCCTCCGCGCCGACCCGGCGACCAGCGACTCCACCTCCGTCGGCCCGTCCGGTGTGCTCTCGTGCGCGGCCCCGGCGTCCCGCCGGAGCGCGGCGGCGCCGGCCTTGGCGACCGCCGCGTGCACGGCGGTGGGCGTCTCCAGCAGCGTGGCGGTGTTGACGGCCCCGGAGAACGCCGCCCCGCCGTCCGGCACCGTGAACGCGACCGGGCGCTCCACTATCCGTTCCACCAGCGCGGGCGTCACCTCGTCGCGCGACGTGCGCCGGTTGAGCACCAGCTCGACCGTCGCGGGCCGCCGGACCGCCAGCCGCTCCCACTGCGCCAGGGTGCGCCGGGCGGCGCGCAGGGCAGGGAGATCCGGGGTGGTGACCAGGAGCACCCGGTCCGCGAACTCCAGCGCCGTGGCACGCGGCTCGTCGAGGTGCGCGCCCACGTCGATCACGGCCAGGCCGGACTCGAACCGGAGGGCGTTCACCACGGACCGGACCGCGGCCGGCGTCATCTCCTCGCCGCGCTCCCCCTCGCTCGGGGCCGGGAGCAGGCGGACACCGCCCGGCACCTCGTACGTGGTCTCGCGGAGCATGCGCCCGGTGACCTCGCCCTCGACGGCGGCGAGGTCGACCACCGAGCGGCGGGTGCGCACCCCCGTGTACGCGGTCAGGTCGCCCGCCCCGAGGTCCAGGTCGACGAGGACGGTGTCCCTGGCCCGCCCCGTCCGGGCGAGCAGCAGCGCCAGCACGGACGTCCCGACGCCGCCCTTCGCCCCGGCCACGGCCACCACCTGGCCGCTGCGGCCGCCGTTGCGCTCCGCGGCGATCGAGGCCCGGGCCGTCGCCGACCACGACGCCACCGCCTCCAGCCGGGTCAGCACCTCCTCGAGGCCCGCGTTCCGCGCGATCACCGACCGCGCCCCGACCTCCATCGCCAGGGCCATGGCCTGGCTCATCTCGGCCGGGCTGTGGGCGTCGACGACCATCACGATGCCGGTGAGCGGAGTGGTCAGGCCGACGGTCCGGGCCACCGCGTGCCCGTGCCCGTCGTCGGCCGCCTCGTCGACGACGACGATCCCGATGTCCGGCTGCCGGTCGAGCGCCGTCAGCACCCCGGCTCCGTCGGACACCGCGGCAGCGAGCTCGAAGCCGTCGGACTCGGCGAACACGTGGCCCAGATGGTCCCGGACCTCGTGCGAGGGCGTCGCGAGCAGCACCTTGGTCACCATGGTCAGTCCCGCCCCTCGCGGATCGTGCCGTCGTAGACCCGCTGCTCGGCCGGGAGCAGGTCCTCGTCGCCCGCGCCCCGCAGGGCGAGGCGCAGCTTGACGGAGAAGGACTCGACGTAGGCGAGGGTCAGCGCGTCCTGGGTGCTCAGCGCGAACGTCACCGGCAGGCCGCTGGTCGTGGTGGACAGGTCGTCGGGATCCTCGACCGTCCGCGGGAGGCCGACCTCGAGGACCAGCACGTTCGAGACCCACACCCGGGAGACGGGCCGCACGTCCCCGCTGCCGCCCATGGTCGCGATGATGTCGACGTGGTCACCGGGCTCGACCTTGCCCGCCACGCCCGTCTCCGCGTCCACCAGGATGGCGACCTCGCGGAACCCCGGCTGCACGCCCGGCCGGTCGACCAGCATCCCGGTCTGCAGCATCGAGCCCTTCTCGTAGGCGGTGGCCGCGACCAGGTCGGCGGTGTCCGCCACGTCCCGCACCGCCGTCTCGGGTGCCCAGCGCTCCGGGACGCTGACCAGGTCCAGCATCGACTCGTCGACGGGCTCCAGGGCGTCCACCGACCGGTTGAGCTGGAGCACGGTCACCATGGGCCCCACCTGCGTGCTCACGGTGCGCACGTAGTAGAGGACGCCGGCGAACACGGCGACGGCGAGCATCGAGGTGACGACGAGGAAGAACACTCCACGGCGCTGGCGCGGGTTCAACTGATCACTCCCAGGTTGTCGGGTTGGCTGTCGGGCCGGACCGGACCGGGCCGGTCCGGACGGAGACGATCCGCGCGCGGGAGCCGGGCACGCCGCTCCGTGACGCCGCAGAAGATGCAGGCCCCTGCGACGGCCCGCCCGCAGACGTCGCAGGCGCCCCAGCGGTACGAGTCGGACACGGCCGCTGCGACCGCCGAGGTCAGGGCTCCGACGACGGTCGAGGCCTCGAACCAGCGCGCGGCGGGCCAGCCCGGCAGGGCGCCGTTCAACGTTGTGTCAGGGCCCCGGGAGAGCAGGTCGCCGGCCTCGGCGGGCACCACGGGCCGGGCGGAGCGGGCCACGACGAGCAGGTCTCCGCCGTCCGGCAGCCCCAGGCTCCCGCCGAACCGGCCGACCCGTCCCCGGCCGGGGTCGACCACGAACGCCGTCCGCGGCAGGTAGCTGCCCGCGTGCTGGCGGAACGTGGGCGCGGGCCGGTCCAGGCCGGCCACGCTGGAGAGGAGCACCCGCGTGGCCGTCCGGGCGAGCACCTCGGTGGCCACCGCCTGCGCGGCCGACGCCGTGAGCCCCTCGGTCGAGATGCCGGCCAGCAGCACCGCCCACGCGGTGACCGGGGCGTCCACGTGCAGCAGGCCGACCCGCTCGGGTCCCAGGACCAGCCGGGCCGACCGGGCGACGGCGCGGGCCTCGTCGTCGCGGGTGGCGACCACCACGTCGTCGGCCAGCAGGCCGGACACGGCGGTCAGCACCTCGTCGAGCGTGCGGCCGACCCGGTGGACCGACGGGTGCACGCCCTCCGGCGCACCGATCGCGATCACCTGCACGACTGTCCCCTCATCGAGTACTCCACCAGTGCCGCCCCCGAGACATCGATATCCTCACATTCAATATGGACATATCCCCCTTATTGGTCGTCATTTCGACAAGAGTTCGCGGGGCGTTCACTCGGCCGCGCGAGCCTCTCCCCGGCACCGCGCACGTCGCGCGGTGCGCGGACGGAGCACGCCCCTCGGCGACGGGAGCACACTGGTGAAGCAGGTCCGGCTCGTGGTGGACGGCGACGCCGTCGTCGACGTCGAGGTCGCCGACACGGTGCTGACCAGGGCGCGCGGGCTGCTGTTCCGCGGCGCGCTGCCCGACGCGCTGCTGCTGCGGCCGTGCACCTCGGTGCACGGCGCGTGGATGCGTGTGCCGCTCGATGTCGCGCTGCTCTCCGCCGATCTGCGGGTGCTGCACACCCAGGTGCTGCGCCCCTGGGGCATGACCCGGCCGCGCCGCGGCGTCACCCAGGTGCTCGAGGCCCCGGCCGGGAGCTTCGCCCGCTGGGGGCTGGTGCCGGACAGCCGCCTGACCCTCGACCTCACCGCTGCTTGAACTTCACGACCTTGGTCTCGGGGTCGTAGTCGTAGATCCCGGTGAAGCCCCAGTTGATCCAACCGCCGTCCCCCTTGTTCTTGACCGTGCCGGAGTTCAGGGCGATCACGTCCATGCCGTCGACGGTGGCCAGGTGCACGAACCCGAACAGGTTGCTGAAGGAGAAGTTCTCGAAGTCCTTGACGACCAGGATGTTCTTGTCGGGGAAGGCCTTGGAGTACTCGTCCACCAGGGAGCGGACCCGGTCGGCCCGGTCGCCGGGCACGCTGCCGCCGTAGTTCGTGCCGGGGTAGGTGCCCTCGGTGTACATGGGTGACTCGTTGTCCACGTACTGCGCACCGAGGTCGTGCCGGGAGTCGACGCGGCTGGTGGGCGGGTCGGAGTAGTCGTTGCTGTAGTAGCCCTCGGGCATCTTGAAGTCCTTGGCCCGGCACTGCGGCGCGGGGGACGTCGTCTGCCGGTTCCCGTCCACGTCGGTCACCTCGAACGACGACTCCGACAGCGTGCGGGTGTCGTCGACGGTCGTGAACTCGACCTTGAACAGGTCCAGGCCCTCCCACTTGAGGCCGAACCCGCCGCTCCCGGTGACCCGGTCCATGTCGTACTTCAGCTCGCGGACGTTGGCGTAGTCCTGGGCGGCCTCGTACAGCTCGCCGCCCTCCCCGTCCTCGCCGTTGATCTCGACGTCGCCCTTGATGAGGTTGCCCTCGCGGTCGCGCGGGAAGATCTTGTCGATCTTGGGGCCGAGCGTGTCCCGCAGCTCCGGGTACTGCTCGAAGTCGATGATCAGCTCGCGCTTGGTGAGCGTGCCCTCCTCCTCCTGCTTGCTGTACCCGCCGGTGACCTTGAAGCCGTACGGCAGCACGACGTCGACGTCGATGCCCCCCTTGTAGAGCGTCCTCAGCACCTGGTCGTCCATGGCGATGATGAGGCGGGACAGCTTGCCGTCCTTGTTCCACACCACCGACGTGCTGGTGGTGCCCTTCCACTCGGCGCCGAGCTGCCCCTTGCCCTTGCCCGCGCCGTTGCTGTTCTTGGTGAACGGCTGCTTGCCCGACAGCTCGGCGCCGATCAGGAACCCGCCGATGTCCGACGACGTGTAGGTCGCCTGCCGGCTGCCGTCGGACCACCGGCGGTCCTCGACCTGGACCTCGCCCTCGTAGCCGCCCTCGACCGTGCCCTTCAGCGCGATCGCGCCGGTCTGCGGGCCCCACTTCAGGCCGCCCTTGAGCTTGACCTTCTTGATGTCGCTGTCGGCCTCGGCCAGCTCGTGGTGCTCGGGCTCCTGGCCCCGCAGCTCCTCGGCCTCCTCGAAGTAGGGGTTCTTGCCGCAGCCGCCCGCCCACTGCTGCATGGCTCCGGAGCAGCTCTCCTGCTTGCCGTTGACCGCGTCGTACTTCTTGTACCAGTCGATCCAGTCCTGCGCCTTGCGCATGTCGGTGAACTCGTAGGTCTTGTCCTTCGAGTAGCCCGTGATACCGGCGATGTCGAACGCCACGGGCGTGCCGCCCACGTCGCTGCCGCTGACTCCGGCCCCCATCTCGACGCCGGTCAGGATATGGATGCGGATGCGGCCGTCGCCCAGCTTCTCGATCAGCGTGCCGTTGCTGTTGCCCCAGCGGAAGAACAGGAACTGAACGTTCTCGCTCTCGACGTGCCCCGTGGCCTCGATCACGCACGGCGGCTCCATGCTGGTGTACCGCGTGGTGACGCAGTTGGCCAGCTCGCCCGAGCGGGCCGCGCGGTCCTTGCCCGGGGCCGCGTCCTCGTAGGCCTTCCACTCCTTCTCGCAGCCCTTGGGCACCGGCAGCTCGCGGCAGCCCACCTGCACCTTGGGCGGCGCGTCCTCGTCGAACTCCCCGCTGGTCGGCATCGTGTTGACGCAGCTCGGGTCGTTCGGGTCGTCCTTCGGCGGGCCCCAGCCGTTGATCACGCAGTCCGCGAAGTCCTGGATCTCCTCCTCCAGGTAGACGCGGTCCGCGCGCGGCCGGTCCTGGTGTCCCGCGGGCTGGTGCTCCTCCATGCAGTTCTTCGGGTTGGGATACCAGACGCAGTTGATCTGCACGACCTCGGTGTCCTCCGCCGCTGCGGGGTTGTCCACGAGGTCGAAGGTCACGTCGTCCTGGCAGTCGCCCGACGGCGGGCCGTAGCCGTCCCCCGGCGACTCCTCGCCCCCGGGCTCACCGGCGGTGCTGTCACAGACGACGGTGCCCGGCTCCTTGCCCACCGAGTTCACCGCGCACACGAGCTGGTCACGGACGTCGGCCGCGACGGGCGCCACCGCGACGAACAAGAGCGCGACGAGGACGAGGAGGAACCCGACGACCGCGACGTACTCGGGCATGGCCTGCCCGGCCTCGCGGTCGGCACGCGGCGACGCGGTGCTACGGCGGCTCCGGGGCTCGGCACTGGTCACTCGCCCAACCTAGAGAGCGGACCCGCAGGTCACGACGGCCCGGCGGCCCAACTGTGCGCCCAGAACGACTGGGTCCCCGGGCCCAGTCGCGCGCTCAGCGGGATCGGCGCAGGGGTTCGGCGAGGGGCTGTCGGTGGCCGGCCCTTCTGTCGACGATGTCCTGGACGTGCGCGCGGAAGTTCGGGCACGAGGTGATGTCGTGCGCGCGGCACTCGAGGGCGTGGCGGGTCATCTCGCGGGACCGCTCCATGTCTGCCATCCGCCGCCCGAGGTCGGCGATGTGCTCCTCGAGGATCACGTGGCGGTCGTAGGCGCCGCCGTCGAGCATCACGCGGATCTGCTCCAGGCTCATACCAGCAGCCTTGCTGCGGATGATCGTGGCGACGCGGAAGGCGTCGTCGGAGCCGTACCGGCGCCGGCCGGCGCCGTCGCGGGCCGGGCTCAGCAGGTTCATCGCCTCCCAGTGGCGCAGCACGTGTGTCTCAAGGCCGAACCGCACGGCCAGGTCGCCCACTGACCAGATGGACTGATCTCCGGGAACAGGAAGTGACTTCATGCCGCCATGGATTCACAGGCGGAGCACCGCCCGCAAGCCCCTACGGGTGATACCACGGGTTGCCGCAGCCTTCCAATCTTCGAGATCACAAGCGCGGAACGGCGTTTCCGTATGCTTGAGGCGGTGGTGTTGGGCGGACGCCGCCGACCCGACCCGTTCCGGACATTTTTATCCGGGCATGCCCATCCGGGCCTTTCGATGACGAGCAGCTTTACGTGGGGAGCGTCGCGTGACCGCCACTGGTGACCTCCGGGTCGACTGGGTGGTGCACCGGTCCAACGTCGTACGCTCGGTCGCCGCACGCGTGCCCGGCATCGACGCCGAGGAAGCCGCCAGCCGCGCCCTGGAGAAGATGGTCCGGATCGCCTCCACCGGCACCACCATCGACGACCCCGCCCCCTACTGGCGACGTGCGGCGGTCAACGAAGCCATCAGCATGACCCGCGAGGCCGGCCGCGCCCACCCCGTCGAGGACGACACCCTCGACGGCCTCACACCCCCCATGGCCGGAGCAGAGCTCGACGCCGAACGCCACGCCGACATCACCATGCTGCGCACCGCACTGTCCGACCTCGCCGACGACGACCGCCAGCTCCTCCTGGAACGCCACGTCCACGACCGAGCGGTCTCCGACATCGCGACCAACCTCGGCGTACGGCCCCACGCCGTGACCATGCGGCTGCGCCGCGCCGAGGAACGCCTCGCCGGCGCGTTCGCCGCCGCCCACGCCCAGGGCGTCAACGAACCCGAGTGCCGCACCACCCGCGCCGCCATGCACGACTACCTCAAGGGACGCCTGCTGCCCCGCCGCCAGCAGCGCCTGGAGGTCCACATGGACGGCTGCCCCGAGTGCACCCGGGCGTTCGTCGACGTCCGCGAGGTCTCCTGGATGCTCCGCGACCTGGGACAACACCTTGTCGCCGGTGGCTGGGCCACCGGAGCCGTCGGCGTGGTCGGCACCGGTGCGGTCGGCACCGGTGGCGCCGTCGGTGCGAAGGCGCAGCCACGTTCGTTCGGGAAGAAGGAGACTGCCGTGGCCGCAGGAGTTCTCGCCGTCCTGGCGGTCGGTGCGGGCGCGGCGGCGCTGATCGCCAACCAGGGCGACGAGCTCCCGGTCCAGGCCCTCAGGGAGGGCCAGCCACCCAGCCTGCCGGGTCTGCCGGAGCCACCCGCGCAGGAGCGGCCCCCGGCCATCCCGCCCGCAGACCCCGCGCCGCGCCCGGCCACCACGCCCAAGGAGGACGCCGTCCCGGCGCCGGCGCCCGAGCGGAAGGCTGCCGAGCCGGAACCGGCGGACGACCCGCCGTCCGCTCCGGACATCAAGCCGGCCGTGGACCGGACCGCGCCGCGGGCGCCCGTCGACGAGCCCGCCGCACCGCCTCCGGAACCGGCTCCTGAGCCGGAACCCGAGCCGAAGCCGACCCCGCCGCCGGCCGTCGATTCCGGCGGGCCGCCCGGGAACCCCGGCAACCCGAACGGCCGGGGCCCCACCAAGTACAACGACCAGGGACCCGGAGACGCCCAGGGCCCCGGGAACGGCAACGGGCGCGGCAACGGCCACGGGGGTGGTCACGAGAACGGGCACGGGCAGGGCAACGAGCGCGGTGACGGTCAGGACGACGGCCGCGGGAACGGCAAGGGCCACGGGCACCGCGGTGGTATCGGAAAGGGCAACGGCCGGAGCGTCGACCACGGCAGGCAGGACATGAACGGGTTCACCGTCGGCCTGCCCGGCACGCTGCTGGGCGGCATCGGCTGAACGATCCTTGGGCCTGTCGGATCTGTCGGTCTCGACAAGCTCGACCACCGGGGTGGGGTAGCGACCAGCGGCGAGGTCAGGGGTTGAGCTCACCGTCGAGCGCGCGCCGCAGCAGCTGCTCCCGCTCGTCGTCGAGCCGCCCCGAGGCCAGCCCGGCCAGCGCGTCCCCCAGAGCCGCGACGCCGCCGTCGACAGCGGTCAGGTGGGCGACGACCGCACCGAGCCGGTCCGGGTCCGCGACGGTCAGGTGGGGGGCCAGCGCACGCACCTGCGCGCCGTCGGCCAGCCGTGCGATCAGGTCCGTCGCGCTCGTGCGTACCTCCGGCGCCTTGTCGACCGCCAGGGCGGAGACGAGCCCGGCGTGCGCCTCCAGGTTCCGCGCGGCGAGATCGAGGAAGGACCGTTTGCCCGCCGCGTCGAGCGCGGTCACCACACGCGCCAGGATGCCCGCGTGCCGCACCAGGAACGCGTCAGCCGCCGGGGTCAGGACCAGGCAGCGGCGCTGATCGCTCGTCCGGTCGCGGCGCACCAGCACCTGGAGCACGACGGCGACCGCCGCGTCGTCGGGCAGCCCGTACTCGCGGACCACCTCGGACATGAGCTCGGGCGTCCAGCGCGCGAGCGTCTCCTCGACGTCCTCGCTCCCCCGGCGTCCTCGGGCGCCCGCGGTGAGCCGGCTGACGTCGTCGACAAGCCGGACCAACCGCTCGGCGACGTCGGCGCCGTCGTCCTGGGACACGCTGGTCAGCAGCCGACCGAACCGGGCGAGCACCGCAGGCGGTGCCGTCCGGTAGACCGTGCGGCGGGCGGCCTGTGCGCCGTCCTGGGTCCAGCCGGGGTGCGCGGCGGCAACGGCGTCGAGCCGCTCCGCGGTGACGACGGCGTCCGGCCGGACGACCAGCGTCACGTCGAGCGGCTGCTGGTTCGCCAGGAGGTGCAGCACGTGCGGCGCGGCGCCGTCGAGCACGTAGCCGACGGCCCGGTCGTAGAGCTCCGCATGCACGGGTCTGAGGGGTGCCAGGCAGTCCCGCACCGCGTCCGACGTATCCCGCTCGCGCATCGCGCTCCGTCACCTTGGTTCTCACCGGGGGCTGACGCCGACCCCACGGCTGTGGTGACGGCGCCCCACTGTGCGCCTCCAGCACCGACGGTGACAAGGAAAAGCCGAACGACGACGTCGTCCGGCTCCGGAGTCCGGCGAGCGCGACGGCGCACACAGGGGTCAGAGCAGGCCGGCGAGGCCGAGCGCGAGACCGAGCAGGGCGCACACGCCCAGCGTTCGCAGCACCGACCAGCGCACCACGAACAGCAGCAGCGCCGCGACGACGGCGATGCCCAGCGCGGCGGGCTGGATCGTGGTGAGGTCGGGGGCGTCGAACCTCAGCGGACCGGCGGACCACAGGTTCGAGGTGGCGAAGAGCGTGTGGGTGGTGAAGTAGAGGGCGAGGTTGGCGATGACGCCCACGACCGCCGCGGTGATGGCCGTCAGCGCGGAGCTCAGGGTCTTGTTGCCCCGGAGCCGCTCGACGTAGGGCGCGCCGAGGAAGATGAAGAGGAACGAGGGCACGAAGGTGACCCAGGTCGTCAGCAGCGCGCCCAGCACGGCCGCCGCCCACGGGTCGAGGTCGCCGGGGTTGCGGTAGGCGCCGAGGAACGCGACGAACTGCACGACCATGATCAGCGGCCCGGGCGTGGTCTCGGCCAGCGCCAGGCCGCGCGTCATCTCGCCGGGCGTGACCCACGCGTAGGTCTGCACCGCCTGCTGCGCGACGTAGGCCAGCACCGCGTAGGCGCCGCCGAACGTCACGAGGGCACTGCCCGAGAAGAACAGCCCCTGCTGGGTGAACACGCTGTCGACCCCCGTCAGCAGCGCGACCGCGAGCACCGGGAGCGACCACGCCAGGAGGCCCAGCACCAGGACGCGCAGGGCCCGGCGGCCGGACGGCTTCTCGGTGTGCAGGGCGTCGTCGGGGATGAGCGGGGCGGGGCCGTCGGCCTGGTCGCTGCGCGGCTTGGTGGCGATCCAGGCCGGTGCGTAGCGGTGCACCAGCCACCCGATCACACCGGCGCCGAGCACGACGAGGGGGAACGGCACCGCGAAGAAGGTGAGCGCCACGAAGGCGGCGATCGCGAGGACCACGAGCGCGGGGCTCGTCAGGGCCCGCTTGCCCACCCGGAGCACCGCCTGGACCACGATGGCCAGGACGGCCGGGGCGAGGCCGGCGAACACCGCCGAGACGACGGTGGTCTCGCCGAAGGCGACGTAGATCGCGGACAGCACCAGCAGCGCGAGCATCCCCGGCAGGACGAACAGGCCGCCCGCGACGAGGCCCCCGCGCCAGCCGTTGAGCAGCCAGCCGGTGTAGACGGCGAGCTGCTGCGCCTCGGGTCCGGGCAGGAGCATGCAGTAGTTGAGCGCGTGCAGGAACCGCCCCTGCCCGATCCACCGCTTCTCGTCCACGAGGGTGCGCTGCATGACGGCGATCTGCCCGGCCGGGCCGCCGAACGTCTGCCACGAGATCGCGAACCAGGCGCGCACCGCGGTCCGGAAGGGGATCAGGTCCCGCGGTGGCGACGCGGCCGCAGAGGTCGCGCCGGTCTCGTCGTCGGTCATGTCGCTCCTGGTCATGGGTGTCTGGTCGTGGGTATCTGGTCAGGCATCAGGCGGGTTCGCGTCCCAGCAGGTAGGAGCGCCGGAAGAACTCGTAGAGCCCGTCGAAGAGCGGGCCGGAGACGCCGAGGGTGTGCTCGTCGTCGCCCGTCATGGACAGCCCACGCAGCACGACGTCGAGGCCGGGTGCCTCCGGCGCGTCGTACTTCGCGTCGTCCAGGTCGGCCTCGTGCACGATCTGGCCGATCCGGGTCAGGACCGGGTCCGTGAGCTCGTACCGCACGAGGATCGTCTCGAAGCTGCACCGGTCGCCGTGGTGCCCGAGCTCGACGCCCCGCATGTCGAACGGCGTGGCGTCGTCAGGCACGTGGGCGAGGTCCCCCACGAACACGAACTCGGCGTCCGGGTCGACGAACCGGCGGATCAGCCAGGCGCAGGCCGCGCGATCGATGTGCACCCCGGCGCGCGTCGCCCACCTCATCGCACACCCCGCTCGCTCTGCACCGACGGCGTCGCGAGCACACCGTCGGTGTCGACCCGGGGCTCGTCCGCGAGCTCGCGCAGCGCCGCGAACGCCCGCTCCCGTTCGTCCGGCGAGAAGAAGTCCCTCCGGGACACCGCACGGAAGGTCTTGCGCAGCCTGGCGAGCACCTTGCGCCGTTCCGCGAGCGGCTGGGCCGGCGCCTCGCGGGCGGCCGTCTCCAGCTCCAGGTACTCAGCGGCCCGGTCCGCCGCCATGGCGGTCGCCAGCTCACGCTCCTGCGCGGCCGACGCCGGCCGGGCGAGCCAGACGCTGGCCGTGCCGCCGTGCTCCACCACCTCGCCGGCCGCCCACTCCAGCTGCTCACGTGTGCGGGCGTCGGCGGGCAGCGCGACCAGCCCGTCGGAGATCTGCGCGACGCCGAGCCGCTTGAGCCGCCGCCACAACGCGACGCGCGGCGACGACGGTTCGCGCGGCAGCCGGTAGCTCAGCAGCACCCACTCTCCGGTCATGGGTGGATGTAACCACGGTTACAACTCGTTGTACAAGCGAACCCCTCGTCGGCTTGCGCCTACGCCGGGCGGTCGATCACGGTCTCGGTCGACCGGGCATAGCAGTACCTCCGTCTTGTACTTCGCTACTGGGTCGGTCGGTGGCGCTCACCGAGTTCCCCCCCCGGGAAGTCGGTGCCGGTCAGGTCGGCGGACAGCGCCCACAAGCGCCGCGCCGCCGCGGGGTCGCTCGCGGCCGTGGTCCGCCCGGCCAGCGTGGGTTCGCCGCGCATGCCGGAGATGCCGTCGGGGCCGGCGTAGCTGCCGCCGGGCAGGTCCTGGGTCGCGACCAGCAGGGTGGGCCGGGCGCCGGCCTCCGTGGTCTGCGCGACGAGCTTGAACAGCACCGGGCGGATCCGGGCGCCCAGACCGGTCCTCGGGCCGAGGTTCGACATCGCCAGGCCGGGGTGTGCGGCGAGCGAACGCACGGGCGATCCGGCCTCGGTGAGCCGCCGCTGCAGCTCGAGGGTGAAGAGCAGGTTGGCCAGCTTGGACTGCCCGTAGGCCCGGCTCGGGCTGTAGCTTCCCGTGAGGTTCAGGTTGTCGAAGTTGATTCCCTTGACCCATCGGTGTGCGGCGGCCGAGACCGTGACGACGCGGTCGGTGACGTATGGCAGCAACAGGTTGGTGAGTGCGAAGTGGCCGAGGTGGTTCGAGCCGAAGTGAGTCTCGAACCCGTCCTTGGTACGTCCCTCCGGCATGTTCATCACGCCTGCGTTGTTGATCAGCAGGTCCAGGTCACCCTCCCAGGACGCCGCGAACCTGCGTACCGAGGCGAGGTCGGCGAGGTCGAGACGGCGGACCTCGTTGCTGCCCGGGATGGTGGCCGCTGCCTGCTCGCCCTTGCGGAGGTCACGGACGGCGAGCACGACGTGCGCACCTGCCCGGCCCAGCGCCTGGGCCGTCGGGAGGCCGATGCCGCTGTTGGCACCGGTGATCACCGCGGTGCGGCCGGTCAGGTCGGGGATCTGGACTGCGTTCACGGAAGCAGAGCTCCTTGGGTGGTGGTGCGTGCGTCGGTGGAGGCATTGATGGGGGTGCTCGGATCCTCCGGGCCGGTCTCCTCGGCCGGTTCGAGCGAGGCGCGCAGGGGCACCTCCTTGATGAAGACGGCCAGCAGGAGCCCGACGACGAGCATCGGGACGAGCGACGCGAACACCGGGGTCAGGGCGTCGTTGTAGGCCCCGACGACGAGGTCACGGATGGCGTCGGGCATGCTGTTCACCAGCTCGGGCGTGAACGAGTTGCTGTCTCCGGCCTGACCGTCCGGCAGCCGCTCCGTGAGCAGGGTGGTCAGGCGGGAGGTGAACAGCGCGCCGACGACGGCTCCGCCGAGCGAGGCACCGATCTCGCGGAAGAAGTTGTTCGCGGCCGTGGCGGTCCCGACCTGACTGTCGGGGAAGGAGTTCTGCACGACCAGGACGAGGATCTGCATCGCCAGACCGATTCCCGCGCCCAGGACGAACAGATAGGCGAGCAGTACCCACAGCGCGGTGGTCGGGGTAAGCGTGGACAGCAGCCCCAGCGCGACGCCGAGCACGACCATGCTGGCGATCGGCATCCACTTGTACCGGCCCGTCCTTCCGGCGAGCTGCCCCGTGGTGAGGGCGGTCGTCATCAGGCCGACGATCATCGGGATCATCAGCAGCCCGGACACCGTCGCATCGACGCCGGCGACCATCTGCAGGTAGGTCGGCAGGTAGGCGATCGCGCCGAACATCGCCACACCGATGAACAGGCCCGCCGCGGTCGCGAGCACGAAGTTGCGGTTACGGAACACCGCGAGCGGGATGAGCGGCTCCGCCGCTCTGTGCTCGGCCAGGACGAACAAGGCGCTGAACACCACCGCCAGGCCGATCAGCGTGTTCATCGTCGCCGATCCCCACTCGTGCTCGGTGCCACCCCACGAAGCGACCAGGATGATCGAGGTGACCGCGACCGCCATCGTGATCGTGCCCCACACGTCGAACCGGACCCTCGTGTCGTGCCGGGGCAGGCGCAGGAACACCGCGGCCAGCGCGATAGCGGCGATACCGAGCGGGATGTTGATCCAGAACGCCCACCGCCAGCCGATGCTCTCGGTGAACCAGCCGCCCAGCAATGGCCCGGCGACGCTGGAGATGCCGAACACGGCTCCCATCACACCCATGTACTTCGAGCGCTCCCGGACCGGGACGACGTCGGCGATGATCGCCTGCGACAGGATCATCAGGCCACCGCCGCCGATGCCCTGGATCGCGCGCGCCACGATGAGCCAGGTCATGTCCTGCGCCAGCCCACCCACGACGGACCCGGCGAGGAACACGCTCAGCGCGCCGATGAACAGGCCCTTGCGGCCGATCAGGTCACCGAGCTTGCCGTAGATCGGCATCATGATCGTCGCCGCGACGAGGTAGGCGGTGGTGACCCACAGCATGTGGTTCACGCCGTGCAGCTCACCGACGATCGTGGGCAGCGCGGTGGAGAAGATCGTCTGGTCCAGGGAGGACAGCAGCATCGAGACCAGCAGGCCCGCGAAGACGAGGAGGATGCGGCGCCCGGGCGCCTGCTGCGCTGCCGCATCGGTGGTTGCCGGTGGGATGGCGCCCGCGGCGGCGGGCACGGGCTGGGACGTGGTCATGCCCCAACTCTCGCTTCGGGCCTGGGTGCGCTACGTCCACCCGGCGCGGCATCTTCCGTACAGCGGTCGCGGTACACGAGCGGCGGTACGGAAGCCCTCGGGCAGTGGTCAGACCCCGCCCGGGGCCAGCATCCCGCTCTCGTAGGCGAGGATGACGAGCTGCGCCCGGTCGTGGGCGTAGAGCTTGGCCATGATGCGGTTGACGTGGGTCTTGGCGGTGTGCGGCGAGATCACCAGCTCGTCGGCGATCTCCTGGTTCGACCTGCCACGGGCGACCAGGAGGAACACCTCCCGCTCCCGGTCGGTCAGCTGCGCCAGTGCCGGTGGCACGGCCGTCGTGGCCCGGGGCCCGGCGGTAGAAGCTGGTAGCACATACCTCGTGATCAGGGCTCGTGTGGCAGCGGGTGACAGCAGAGCGTCGCCGGCGTGCACCGCCCGCACGGATCTGGTGATCTCGTCCGGCTCGGCGCCCTTGCCGATGAAACCGCTCGCCCCTGCCCGCAGGGCTGCGACGAGGTACTCGTCCTCCTCGAAGGTGGTCAGGACGAGTACCCGGGTGTTCTCCAGCGACGGCACGGCACAGATCGCTTGGGTCGCCTCTATGCCGTTGAGCTCCGGCATCCGGATGTCCATGAGCACGATGTCGGGCTGGAGCGAGGTCGCCAGGGTGACCGCATCGCGTCCGTTCACGGCTTCTCCGACCACGGAGATGTCCGCCTCGTTGTCCAGGATGTCTCGCACCGCCTGGCGGATGAGGAACTGGTCGTCGACGATCAGCACGGTGGTCATCGCCTGTTCTCCTTCGTCAGGGGTAGCGTCGCGGCGAGGCGGAATCCTCCGGGTGTCTGCCCGGTCTCGACGGTGCCGCGGATCGATCCGACGCGTTCTCTCAAGCCCGTCAGCCCGTGGCCGCCCAGCCGTTCCGCATCCGGCAGGTCGTGCGGTGCGGGCACGACGGGGTTGGCCACCACGATTCGGGCATGCTGGTCCTGGACCTCGATCAGGACGTGGGCCCGGTGGTCGGATCCGTGCTTGTGAGCGTTGGTCAGACCTTCCTGGATCACCCGGTAGGCGACCAGGTCGGGCGCGCCGGTGACCCGGCCGAGATCGCCTTCGACCCGGACATGGACCGAGAGGTCCGCCTCCTCGAACCGCTGGACAAGGGCGTCGAGCTGCGCCAGGCCGGGCTGCGGAGCGGCATCGGTCGCGGACGTATCGCCGTCGGCGCGCAGCACGGCCAGGAGGTCGCCGATCTCGCCCAGCACCGTGCGCGCGGCGGTCCGGATCGAGCCGAGAGCTTCCCTGGCCTTCTCCGGCCGGGTGTCCATGGTCGAGGTGGCGACTCCGGCGTTGAGGCTGATCACGGAGATCTGGTGCGCGACGGCGTCGTGCAGGTCGCGTGCGATCCGCAGCCGCTCCTCGGTGACGCGCCGCTTGGCCTCGGAGTCGCGGGCCTGTTCTGCTCGCACGGCGCGGTCGGTCATGGCACGGATGAACTCCTTCCGGGACCGGGAGGCATCTCCAGCGGCTGTGGCGAAGGCGATGGTCGCGGCAAGCTGGACGATGCGGGAATCCAGGATGCCGCCAAGTCCCGACAGGGAGCTCAGGAGCACGATCGCCAGGATCGTGCCCCCACCCGCGATGAGGGTCTCGCGCCGCGGCGACCGGTAGGCGACGGCGAACATGGCGATGGAGGCCGCCAGGACGATGCCGGGTGCGAACGCTCCGGCCTGGGCCGCGATGCCGTACAGCGCGATGCAGACCACGAGGATCGAGATCGGCCACCGTCGCCGGAGCGGGAGCAGCAGGGCGGGTGCGACGGCCACGGCGATCTCGAGGGGCCCCTCGGGCGGGAACTTGTCCCCGGGGAGAGGCACCAACGCTGGGATGACCACCAGCGCCGCGGCGATCAGGTCCCTGGCCCAGGTCGGCACCCGGAATCGTCCGTTCCCGGGGTTGGACGAGCCGCCGGTCGCGGTCTCCGTGGGCCATTCCATGGCCTCAGTGTGCCGGGGCACCGTTCGGGTGGCATCCACCTGACGCGGCATGCGCGCGTAACGCGATCGCGGTACGGGATCGCGGCGGACCTACGCCGTGTCACCACCGTCAGCCAGCAGGGTGCTGCCGGTCATGAACATGGACAGGTCGCTCACGCAGAAGAAGACGACGCGGGCGATGTCGTCGGGCGTCCCGATGCGGCCGACGGGCGCGGTCATCATCAGCGCCGTCGACGCCGAGTCGGTCGCGGGCATCCCGGCCGCCTGGGCAGCGAGCTGGTTCCCTTCGGTAGGGACGTAGCTGGGTGCGACCCCCAGGACCCGGACGCCAAGAGGTGCCAGCTCCAGCGCCAGCTGCCGGGTCATGCCACGCACCGCGTGCTTGGAGCCGACGTAGGCCGCCAGGCCCGGCGCGCTCCCCCGGAACGCCGCCGTCGAGGCGACGTTCACGATCACGCCGCCGTGGCCCCCGGCGCTCATGGCGCGGGCCGCCTCGCGCGAGCCGGCCAGGGTGCCGCGCGCGTTCACCGCGAAGACGGCGTCCCATTCCTCGTCGGTCATCTCCAGCACCGAGATGTGCGGGAAGACCCCGGCGTTGTTGACCCAGGCGTCGAGGCGTCCCCACCGGTCGACGGCGAGGTCGGCGGCGGCCCGCACGCTCGCGGAGTCGGTCACGTCCATCGTGACGCCGACGGCGTCGGCGCCGTACCGCTCGGCGAGCTCCGCCGCCGTCTTGCCGGCCAGGTCGCCGTCGATGTCGCCGACCAGGACGTGGGCGCCCGCCTCGGCGAGCCGGGCGGCGATCGCCCTGCCGAGGCCGCGGCCGCCGCCCGTGACGACGGCCGTCCGGCCGCGCAGGGTGACGAGCTCGCCGATCGAGTGCTGGGAGACGTCGGGTACAGGCATGTGTGATTCCTCTTCTTCAGGGTGTTCAGGAAAGTGCGGGGAGGTACGACGCCGGCGCGGCGCACTCGGCCGTGTGGCGGCCGGGCCCGACCGGTAGGGAGGTGCCGTCGGGCAGGTGCACCGTCGCCGTCGACCCGGGAGGCACGGTGACGCTCAGCCGGAAGACGCCGTCCGCGACCCGCCACTCGGCGGCTATCGGACCCTGCGGGCCGTCGAACGTCCCGCGCGCCCACGTGAGCCCTCCCCCGAGCACGGGGGCGACGTCGAACGACTCCCACGCGACCGAGCCGGGCGCCTGCCGCAGGCCGAGCGTGTGGGTGTGCAGGAACCGGACGACGGCGCCCTTGCTGTAGTGGTTCAGGGAGGCGTTGGCCTCGCCCTTCTCGTCGATCCCGTCCCAGTCCTCCCAGATGGTGGTGGCGCCGCGGTCGAGCATGCCCAGCCAGGACGGGTAGGTCCGCTGCAGCAGGACGGCGTAGGCGACGTCCGCGTGCCCGGCGTCCGCGAGCGCCGGGAGCAGGTCCGCCGTGGAGAGGAAGCCCGTGGTGAGGTGGTCGTCGGCGTCGTGCACGCGGGTCACGAGGTGCTCGGCGACGGCGGAGCGCAGGTCGTCGGGGACGAGGCCGAAGGTCAGGGCCCGGACGTAGGCGGCCTGGGTGTCGGCCGCGACGCGGCCGTCCGCGCCGAGGAACTCCGTCTGCCAGGCGTCGCGGACCTTCCCGGCCAGCTCGCGGTAGTGCCGGGCCTCGTCGTCCTTGCGGAGCACGCGGGCGATGTCGGCGAGCTCGCGCAGCGAGCGGTGCAGGTAGGCGGTGCCCACCTCCCCCTTGTCGGCCATGAACCAGGCCCGGGGGTCGGAGCCGAGCGCGGAGACCAGCGTCCCGTCGGCGGACCGCGTCTTGGGCTCGCTCCACTCGCCCCAGTGGAACGTCCCGTCCCACAGGTACCGCTCGTGGGGCAAGGCTTCGCTGGACCGTTCCACCCGGGAGGGATGGCGGGCCGACGCCGCGGCGCGCAGCGCGAACTCCAACCAGCGGACCATGGCGTCCCAGCTCTCCCGGAGCGCGACGTGGTCGCCGTACGTCTCGTACAGCACCCAGGGGACGTGCACTATCGCGTCGCCCCAGCCGGCCGATCCGGTGATGTGGTCGACCATCGGGTCGGGGTGGGCCTTGAGATGGTTGGGGTCGGGCGAGGAGTTCACGATCCGGCCGTCGGGGAGCTGGTCGTCGCGCACCGACCGGAGCCACTTGCGGGAGAAGCCGTCGACGTCGAACAGGCGCACGGCCGTGGAGACGAAGATCTGGTAGTCGCCCGTCCAGCCCAGCCGCTCGCGCGTGGGGCAGTCGGTGGGGACGTCGACGGCGTTGCCGCGGAAGCTCCAGCGCGCCACCTCGTGCAGACGGTTGAGGTCGGCGTCGCTGCACTCGAACGTCCCCGTGCTGGTCAGGTCGGTGTGCACCACCTGCATGGTGAGGTCTGCGGGGTCGGGGGCCGCGGCGACATCGTCCCTGGTCAGCCGGGCGTATCGGAAGCCGTGCACCGTGTGCCGGGGTTCGAAGGCCTCGTCCGGGTCGCCGGACGAGACCACCTCGTCGCGCTGGACGAACGGGATCGGTTCCTCGCCCGGTCGGGAGCTGTCCAGGTGGCGGGTGTCGAGGTCGCCGTCGGGGCCGAGGTGCTCGCCGTGGTCGATGACGGTGCGGATGCCGGCCGGCCCGAGGTCGGCCAGCCACACCCAGCCGGACGCGTTCTGCCCGAAGTCGACGACGGTCGCGCCGGACGGGGCGACCGTGATCGAACGGGGCCGCAGGCTCTCGACGACCCGCGCGGGCGGCGCCGGGGACCAGTCCACCGGCGGCGCCTGCACGGCGTCGACCAGCACAGGCTCGGGCGCGCCCGGATCCCGGTGCAGGTCGGTGACCTGCCCGTCCATCAGGTCGGCGTGGGTGATCGACGACCGCCGGGACGTCCAGCCCGCGCCGGTTCCCACGACCGTCCGTGTGCCCGCGCCGTCCTGGAGGTGCACCTCCAGTCGGACGCCCGTGCGGGCACCCCACCGTGCCGGCGTGCGCCACGTCCCGGCCTTGCCCCGGTACCAGCCGTCCGAGAGCAGCACCTCGACCTCGTTGTCCCCCTCGACCAGGTAGGGCGCGAGGTCGTGGGCCTGGGCGTACAGCGTGCGGTCGAACGACGTCGAGCCGGGGGCGAGCTGGGTGTCCCCGACGCGGCGCCCGTTGACGAACACCTCGTACAGGCCGAGGGCCGCGACGTACAGCCGGGCCCGGGCGACACCGGCCCGCGCCGTGAACGCGCCGGCGAGCACGTACGCGGGGCGGTTCGACGTCCCGGCGTCGTCCGGCTCGTCCGGCGAGACCCAGGCCGCCGACCAGTCCGGGTCCAGGAGCCCGGCCTCGAACGTGTGCCACTCCGCCCAGTCGGATCGTTCGTCGCCGTGGTGCGTGCGGACCCGCCAGTGCGCCGTCTCCCCGCTCCTCAAGGGCCGCCAGGGCCAGTCGACGAAGAGGTGCGCGGGCGAGGTCGCGGTGACCTCCGGCTGGTCGACGCCGTCGATCCGGACGGCCAGCGTGTACCCGTCCTGGTGCGCCCGGCCGGCGGGCAGGCGCCAGGACAGGTGCGGCCGCGCGCCGGTGACGGCGAGCGAGCCGCCCCCGGCGTCGGTCGTCAGGTGCTGGGGTGCGTTCACGAGCTGGTCCTCCAGGTCGGGCGACGGGGGTGGAAGGTCATCGGACCGACTTGACCTTGAGCAGGATGGTGAACCCGCCGACCAGGGCGAAGACCGCGCCCGCCAGGTAGAGCAGGGTGTAGTTCTTCTCGGCCCCGACGACGCCCGCGGTGATGATGAGCGGGGCGATCAGGGGCGCGAGGGCGCTGGGGATCTTCTGCGCGAAGGCGACCACTGCCATGTAGCGACCGGCCTGCGCCCGGTCGGGCAGCACGGCGAACACGATGGCCTGGTCCACCACGGAGAAGGCGGCGATGGCGAGCTGCATGATGACGCCGCCCACGATCAGCGGGACGATCGAGTAGGAGAACGCCTCGATCACGGCGCCGACGACGAAGAGCAGCGCGCCGATGAGCGTGAACAGCTTGCGCCGGCCGAGCTTGTCCGAGAGGAAGCCGCCGACGATGGCGCCGGCCGTGGCCGCGACGATCCCGAGGATGCCGATCGAGGCCACGACCCCGGCGACCTCCTTGACCGGCATCTCCAGCCGCTGGGCGTAGAAGAAGGTGCCGAAGGTGGTGTTGAAGTAGAGGCCGATGAAGAACAGGAACCGGCCGAGCCAGTTCCAGCCGAAGTCGGGGTGCTTGCGCGGGTTGAACCAGAAGCTCGCGAACAGCTCCTTGACCGTGATGTGCGTGGACCGGACGAGCTCGGCGGAGCTGCCCTCCGGCTTGAAGACGGGCAGCAGCAGGATCAGCACCAGGCCGACCAGCCCGGGGACCAGGAAGACCAGCAGCGTGCTGGAGGCCACGGCGTAGGCGATGCCGATGCCGACCACCGGCGCGACCTGCGACGTGACGCCGGTCAGCGCCGAGACCCGGCCACGCTGCTCCTCGGGCACGCGGTCCGCCATCAGATTCTGGATCGCGCCGCCCGCCGTCGCCCAGCCGGCCATGCCGAGCACCCAGCCCAGTCCGATCAGCGGGATCGTCGGGGCCAGCGCGACGATCCCGAGCGCGGCGAGGCCGAGCAGCGAGCCGACGACCAGGAACGGCGTCCGCCGTCCGAACCTGGAACGGGTGCGGTCGCTCCAGAGCCCGATGATCGGGCTGAGCACCACGTAGACCACCTGGGCGATGCCGGTGACGTAGCCGAGCACCTCCTCGTGGCCCGGCGCGAGCTCGGAGATCCGCACGGCGAGGCCGTAGGACAGGGGCACCATGAGGGCCATCGAGGCACCGAAGTTGGCGACCATCAGCCACACGATGTGGCTGGTGCTCATCTTCTCCAGCGGTGGCGCGACGACGGCGCGCTCACCGCCGCTGTCCTCGGCGGAGGTGGCTACGGAGGTGGGGGCCGCCGGCTGGTCGCCGGCGGGCTCGGTCTGGGACATGGTGACTCCTTCGTCACGGGGGGCGTGCGGCGGTGCGCGCGGGGTGGTTCAGCTGTCGGTGGGCTTGCGGGTTCCGGTCGCCGTCCACCGGGCACGCAGGTGGTGGGCGGCGCTCTTGGGACGGCGGTCGCGGGTGAAGACGCCCTTGCGGTTGCCGTCGACGCGGTGGATGCCGTCGGAGGTCTGGAAGTCGGCGAAGTTCCACACCTGCTCGCCGATGACCTCGGGGACGCGGTCGAAGACGCGGTGGTACATCGCCAGGTAGGCGCTCTGGAACTCCTCGCTCCAGGGCTGCTCCCACACGGAGTGCAGGCCCGGCATGGTGTCGGCGCCGTACTCGGTCATCAGGATGGGCTTGCCGTGGGTGCTCGCCCACGCTCGCAGCTCGCCCTCGAGCTGCCGCTCGGCAGCCTCCAGGTCGCCCGTGCCGAGGTACCAGCCGTAGTAGCGGTTGAGGCTCACGACGTCGAGCAGGTCCACGAGCAGGTCGTTGCTGTAGGTGGCGAACATGACGTTGGCGATCGTCACCGGGCGGGTCGGGTCGAGCTCCCGCGTCAGGCCGATCAGGGGTTCGAAGTACTCGCGGGCGCCGGCCTCGTTGGACGACGGCTCGTTCGCCACGCACCACATCACGACGCTCGGGTGGTTCTTGTCCCGGGCGATCAGCTCGCGCAGGTGCTGGGCGTGCGCCTCGCGCGTGCTGTCGTTGAACGTCTCCGGGGAGAACGTGGGCGTGGGCGCCTTGCCCGTGAGCCCGCCCTGCACGGCGAGATTGATGCCGACGGCGGCGGTCTCGTCGATGACCACGATCCCGAGCCGGTCGGCGAGCTCCAGCACCTCCTCCGCGTACGGGTAGTGGGCGGTGCGGAACGAGTTGGCGCCCACCCACCTCAGCAGCTCGAAGTCGTGCACGAGGTAGGCCGGGTCGTGGCCCTTGCCGCGCACCGGGGTGTCCTCGTGCTTGCCGAAGCCGGTGAAGTAGAACGGCTCGCCGTTGATCAGCAGCTGGGTGCCGCGCACCTCGACGGTGCGCACGCCGAAGGGCACGGGGTAGCTGTCCACCACCGCGTCGCCGTCGAGCACCTCCGCGACGAGGTCGTAGAGGTAGCCGCGGCCCGGCTGCCACAGGTGCACGTCGTCGAGCCGGACGGTTCCCGTGGCCCCGTGCTGCTCGGCGACCTGCCGACCGTCCTGGTCCAGGATCCGCACGCGGACGTCGGCGGTGCCGGAGCCGGTGCCGCTCGTGTCCACGCGGTAGTCGACCAGCCCGGCGGCGCCCTCGATCCGGGTGCGGACGGTGACGTCGTCGACCCGCGTGGCGGGGGTGCTGTGCAGCCACACCGAGCGGTGCAGGCCGGCGTAGTTGTAGAAGTCGTGCAGGTAGGACTGCTTCTTGCGGTCCCCGTCGATGGTCACCGTGCCCGGCGGGATGGTGACGTTGCTCAGCTCGTTGCTGACGCCGACGGTCAGCCGGAACTCCTCGCCGGGCCGGACGACGTCGGTCAGGTCGGCGTCGAACGGCGTGTAGCCGCCGACGTGCTCGGCCACGACCGCGTCGTCCACGTACACGACCGCCGCGTGGGTGGCCGCCTCGAAGCGCAGCACGACGCGCTCGCCGGCCCAGCCGCGCGGCACGCGCACACTGCGCTGGTACCAGACCAGGCCCACGTGGTCGCGGACGGCGCGGTCGGTGAACAGGTCGTTGTAGCTCGCCGGGACGGCGGCCTCCCGGGTCCCGGCCAGGCGTCCGGTCCACGGCTCCGGACCGGCCTCGGTGTCGAGGGCGAACCGCCACAGGCCGTCCAGGTTGATCAGGTCGCGGGTCGCGGTGGCGCGGGGCTTCAGGTGCGCGCTCACGGACGGCCCCGCCGCGCGACGTCCCCGAGCCACGCGAGGCTCGGCTTGGGGTGGCGCTCGAACGTCTCGCGGTCGACGGCGATGAGGCCGAACGTCGGCTCCCAGTGGCCCCACTCGTAGTTGTCCAGCGCGCTCCAGTGCAGGTAGCCGCGCACGTCGATACCGTCGTCGGCCGCCTGGAAGAGGTGGCGCAGCGCCTCGCCGGTGTAGGCGATGCGGCGCTCGTCGTCGGCGGTGGCGATGCCGTTCTCGGTCACGAGGATCGGCACGCCGCCGGTGACGTCCCAGGTGTGCCGGACGGCGAGGCCGAGCGCGTCCGGCCGGTACGCGGTCCCGACCAGGGTGTTGTCGGGATGCGGCGGGTGCGGCTCGATGCCGTCCTCGCCGACCCACTGGCTGGAGTACGACTGGACGCCCACGAAGTCGTCGCCGCGCGAGGCCTCCAGGTACAGGTCCTCCCAGATGTGCACCAGCTCGCGCAGCTTCTCCTCGCCGCCCGGCCGGGCGACGAAGGCACGGTTCGCGACCGACCAGCCGACCTTGGCGCCCGTCCGCGCGCGGACGATCTTGCGGGCCGCCTCGTGCGCCTCGACGAGGATCTCGCCGATCTCCGGGGCGGGCGGCGGCAGGGTCGGGCGCGGGTCGTTGTCGACGGTGGGGCTCTGCCAGGCGTCGGCCGGCGCGGAGCGCATCGCGCGCTCCATCGTCACCATCATCGCGAGCATGTTCGGCTCGTTCATCGTGACGACCCAGGGGACGCCGTCGAGGATCTCGGTGGCCCGCTCCACGTACCGCGCGAAGTGCTCGACGGCGTTCTCGCCGAGCCAGCCGCCCTCCTCGGCGAACCACTGGGGCGCGGTGAAGTGGTGCAGCGTGACCACCGGCGTCAGGCCGAGGCCGAGCGCCGTGTCGATCATGCGCCGGTAGTGGGCGAGCTCGGCGAGCGAGAAGCGGCCCGGCACGGGCTCGATCCGCGCCCACTCGATGCCGAAGCGGTAGGCGTTCAGGCCGGCGTCGGCCAGGAGCCGCATGTCCTGGTCGAACCGGTGGTAGCTGTCGATCGCGTCCCCGCTGCGCTCCATGCCGGGCATCGAGCCCTCGCGGGCCCACCAGTCGCTGTTGACGTTGTTGCCCTCGATCTGGTGCGGCGCGGTGGCGGCGCCCCAGAGGAACTGGGCCTGGTCGTTCATGGGCGGTCCTTCGCTGTGGTGGGAGCGGTGACGAAAGCGCCCCTGGCAGCGGCGCCGATGCCAAATGTAACCACAGTGGTTAGAGTTCGGGCAAGACTAGGATTTCCCGCAACAGAGCCGGGCACGCCCACCGGGCGGCAGTCGAACCAGGGACCTCGTGACTTCTTCCACCACGGACAAGAGCGCCGCCGGGCAGCGGCGCGGGCCGTACGCGTCAACGCCCGCCCGTCGGGCCGAGATCGTCGGTGCGGCGCTCGCGAGCTTCGCCGAGCACGGGTACGAGCGGGCATCGCTGCGGGACATCGCCGCGCGGGCGGGCGTGACGCACGCCGCCCTGCTGCGCCACTTCTCCGGCAAGGACGAACTCCTGCTCGCGGCCCTCGCACAGCGCGAGGAGCACGAGGAACAGCTCGCGGCCCGCATCATCGAGACCGGCATGTCGGGTCCCGGCGTCCTGAGCGCGGTGCTGCGCGAGGAGTTCTCGGACCCCGGCTACCAGCGCAGCTGGATGGCGCTGGCGATAGCGGCGACCCACCCGGACCACCCGGCGCACGACTTCTTCACCGGGCGCCGCGAGCGCATGCGTACCCGGTTCCACGACGGCGCGCTGCCCACCTCACGCGACAGCGCCCACCTCTCCGCGGACGAGAAGGTCACTCTTGTCCTCGCGATGATCGACGGGCTCCGGATCCAGGCCCTCCTGGACCCGTCCCGCAAGCCGCTCGAGCTCCTCGAGGTGTTCATGGGACTGGTCGTCGACCCGGAAGATCACTGAGCGCAGGCTGACGCCGCCTGCCGCCCCCAGACGTGGCATCTTTCGTACCGCGAGCGCGGTATCCGAATCCGGCACGGCTATAGCGGGCGAATTGGACCCTTTTTTGACAGAATGACCGTATGGCTCTCAGGGCCACAGGACTGATCGACAGCACGTCCGCCGAACCACCCAGGCGAAGCACCCCCCACATCGCTCCGCGCCCAGGGTGAATCATGACCGGAATTCCATGCCTCTGCATGGATACTTTCCCGTATGCCCGCCAACAGACCCGGGCAAGACCAGGTGAAGGACCGATATGCCACCCAGCACCACCAGCTCCGTCCTCGAGGTTATCGAGACGTCGATCTGCCGGCAGTACGGCGAGCACTCCCCCCACACCGCCTACCCCCACACGACGACGGACGGCGAGTACACGGCCGTCGTCGACCAGCCCGCGCTGCCCGGAGCCGTGGAGACGGCCGCGTTCCGGATCTGCCGCGGAGCAGCCGTTGACCTCTCCGACCGCTGGGCGTTCTTCGACGACCTGGCGCCCGCCGCCGCCTTCGCCCGCGCGGGCCGCACGTCCAACCTGATGTCGTCCTGGGACCTGTTCGAGGCCGCCGAGGTCCGGGCCTTCTGCGCCAGGCACCACCGCGAGGAGGCAGCCCTCCTGCTGGGCCGCCAGGTCTACGAGCCCTCCGAGATCCACGCGCACGCCGCGCGGTTCGCCGCGGCGACCTCGGCCCGGACGCACGCCGCCGCCTGGCTCGGAACGCTGCTGCGGAGCGCCCCGGCCCGCTAGCAGGGCCACCTCGAAGGTCCGCATCGATCAAGCGGTTCGGCATGGTTCTGGCCCCACATCCAGGCCGGACCGCTTGATCGAAGCGGACCTCGACAGACCATCCTGGGGTCAGCGGACGCCGGGGCGCGCCAGGGCACCCGCGATGAGCAGGGAGACGGCGTTCTCCAGGTCGGAGTCCAGGTCCACCTGGAACCTGGTCAACGAGGGGTCCGCCTCGTAGGCGGCGAGCGTGCTGGCGGACGGGACGCGGTACGTCGACATCGCGCCGGCCAGGACCAGCGCCGTCATGCACACCGTCCCGGCGCTGTCGCCGAGCTCCGGCAGGTGGTGGTGGAGCAGCTCGACCACCGTCCCGAGGTTGGCAAGGGCGGACCGCTTGTGCCGCAGCACGACGTCGACGGACACGTTGTGCTCGAGGACGCCCGCCTGCGCGTTGACCAGGTCGCACAGCACCGTGTGACGCGCCAGCGACCGGCCGATGACCGCGGCCACCTGGTCGCCCCGCTCCCGCGCCGAGAGCCGTGGGTCGACGCCGTCGGCGAGCTCCTGCGACACCTCGGAGATCCACGCCTCCAGGACGCCGGCCAGCAGCTCGAGCAGCACCGCCTCACGCGACTCGAAGTAGCGCAGCACGTTGGACTTCGCCAGCCCGACCCGCCGGCTCAGCTCGTTGAGCCCCACCTCGGCCGCCGGCATCTCGTCGAGCATCGACCGCGCCGTGTCGAGGATCGCCTGGCGCCGGATCTCCCGCTGCTCCTCGCTGCGCGCTCGCTGAAACGTCATGCCCGCCAGTTTACAGACCACCAGTCTATTGACAACAGACCGCAGGTCTCTTACGGTCGGAGCCACAACAGACCGGTGGTCCGTAAAAGGGAGCATGAGCATGAGCGAGCAGTGGACCGAGCAGAGCATCCCCGACCAGCACGGCCGGGTCGCCGTCGTGACCGGCGCCAACACGGGCCTGGGCTTCGAGACCGCGCGGGCCCTCGCCGAGCACGGCGCACGGGTGGTGCTGGCCGTGCGCGACGTCGAGAAGGGCAGGGCCGCGGCCGCCCGGATCTCCGGCGACGTCAGCGTGCAGGCGCTGGACCTGACCTCGCTGGAGTCGGTCCGCGACGCCGCGGCGGAGCTGCACACGAAGTACGCCTCGATCGACCTGCTGATCAACAACGCGGGCGTGATGCACCCACCCAAGCAGACGACCAAGGACGGGTTCGAGCTGCAGCTCGGCACCAACCACCTCGGACACTTCGCGCTGACGGGGCTGCTGCTGGATCTGCTGCTGCCCGTGCCGGGCTCGCGGGTGGTGACGGTCAGCAGCATCGCCCACCGCTTCCGAGGCGCCGCGATCCACTTCGACGACCTGCAGTGGGAGAGGTCCTACGACCGCAACGGGGCCTACGGGCAGTCGAAGCTCGCGAACCTCCTGTTCACCTACGAGCTGCAGCGCCGTCTCGCGCCCGTGGGGACCACGGTCTCCGTTGCCTCGCACCCCGGCCTGGCCTACACCGAGCTGGTCCGAAACCCGTCAGCGGTACTGCGCCTGATCACACCGGTCCTCGCGCCCTTGGTCAGCCAGGACGCCGCGCACGGGGCGCTGCCGAGCCTCCGTGCCGCGACCGACCCGGCGGTGCTCGGCGGGCAGTACTACGGCCCTGACGGCAGGGGTGAGCTCCGCGGTAACCCACGGGTGACCCCGTCCAGCCCGCAGTCCTACGACCAGACCCTTCAGCAGCGGCTGTGGTCCGTGTCCGAGGACCTCACCGGCGTGAAGTTCCCCGTGGCGCACCCGGAGACGCGGCCGGAGCCGGCGGAGCGGACCAAGTAGCCGGCGCGGCACCCGGCGCCGGTCCAGGGGGTCACTGGCATTGACCCTGTAGAGCGGGACTCCCTGCACCGCGCCGAGCGACGTCTCCTGGAGGCATGGAGAACACGAAGCTCGGCTCGGCCGAGCAGTCCAGAGGGAAGCTGACCGGAACGGTCGCGGTCGTGACCGGCGCGAGCAGCGGCATCGGCGAGGCCACCGCGCTGCGCCTGGCGCAGGAGGGTGCGTCCGTCGCGCTGGTCGCCCGGCGCGCGGACCGCCTCGACGATCTCGCCGCGCGCATCAAGGACGCCGGTGGCACGGCCCTCGCCGTGCCGGCCGACATCACCGACCGCGCTCAGGCCGAGGACGCCGTCCAGACCGTCGTCGACCGCCTCGGCCGCCTGGACGTGCTGGTCAACAACGCGGGCCTGATGCTCCTCGGCCCGGTGGTCGGCGCCGACGTCGACGAGTGGGAGCGCATGCTCGCGATCAACGTCCAGGGCCTGCCCTACACCACGAACGCCGCCCTCCCCCACCTGCTCGAGGCCGCGGACGACGACCCGCGCCGCGTGGCCGACGTCGTCAACATCAGCTCCATCGCGGGCCGCGTGGCCTGGGCGAACTACGGCGTCTACAACCTCACCAAGTTCGGCGTCAACGGCTTCACGGAGTCGCTCCGCCAGGAGGTCACCAAGCGACACGTCCGGGTCGGAGTCATCGAACCCGGTGGCACCGCGACCGAGCTCGGCTCGCACAACAGCGGCGCGATGCTCGACCACATCGACGACTTCCTGGCCGCCACCGAGGTCCTCGAGGCGAAGGACATCGCCGACGCCGTCGCCTACATGGTCACCCGCCCGCGGCACGCCTCCGTCGCCGAGCTGTGGGTCATGCCCACCGACCAGGCCTGAGCCGGAAGGAGCAGCACCATGAAGACCGCTCACCTCGGAGACCTGGAGGTCTCCCGCATCGGCCTCGGCGCGATGACCATGGCCGGCACGTACACCAGCGGGGGCGCGCTCGACGACGCCGAGTCGATCCGCACGATCCACCGCGCGCTCGACCTCGGGGTCACCCACATCGATACCGCCGAGGTCTACGGCCCGTTCCTGAGCGAGGAGATCGTGGGCGAGGCCGTCAAGGGCCGGCGCGACCAGGTGCGGATCGCCACGAAGTTCGGCCTCGTGTCCCACTCCGGTGCCGGCCCGGGCGTCATCGACAGCAGCCCGGCGAACGTGCGGACCGCCGCCGAGGGCTCGCTGCGGCGCCTGGGCACCGACCACATCGACCTGTACTACCAGCACCGGGTCGACCCGGGCACGCCGATCGAGGAGACCGCCGGAGCGGTCGCCGACCTGGTCAAGGAGGGCAAGGTCCTGCACTTCGGGCTCTCGGAGGCAGCACCCGAGACGATCCGGCGGGCTCACGCCGTGCAGCCGGTCTCGGCGCTGCAGACCGAGTACTCGCTGTGGACGCGGGACGTCGAGGCGGAGATCCTGCCGCTGCTGCGCGAGCTGGGCATCGGCTTCGTCCCCTACTCACCGCTGGGCCACGGACTGCTCACCGGGCAGATCCGTTCCGTGGACGACTTCGCCGACGACGACTGGCGCAAGACCAACCCACGGTTCACCGGCGAGAACTTCCGGCGCAACCTCGCCGTCGTCGACACCGTCCGGGAGATCGGCGCCGAGATCGGCGCGAGCCCCGCACAGACCGCCCTGGCCTGGATCCTCACCCGCGGCGACGACATCGCCCCCATCCCCGGCACGCGGCGCGTCTCACGCGTCGAGGAGAACACCGCCGCGGACGGCGTAGTGCTCACCGCCGGCCAGCTCGAGCGGCTGAACAGCCTGGAGCCCGCGGCGGGCGAGCGGCACGACGAGGCCAACATGGCCTCGATCGACCGCTGACCTGCCGCCTGCGCGGCGGGCGGCACATCCGGCTCGTCGCAGAGGCGCAAGCCGGCCCGGCACGAAGGTTCTCGTGCCGGGCCGGCTCACCCGCCGGCCGGATCACCGGCCGTCAGCGGTTTCCTGCTACTCCTTGTCAGGCATCTTGCCCATGGCCGTGGCCGCTGCCATCGCGAGCTCACGTCGACGCCGGATCAGTACCGCACCGGCCCCGAGCAGGAGCATCGAGATGGTCACCAGGGTGGCGACGTCCGCACCGGTCCTGGCCAGACCGCCCGAGCCGGAGCCCGAACCGTTGCCGTTGCCCGACCCGTTGCCGTTCCCATCACCGTTCCCGTTGCCGTCCCCGTCACCGTTGCCACCACCGGTGGACGTCAGCGCCACCTTGAACGAGGCAGCCGCGGAGTCCCCGACCGTCTGGCTGGTGGCGGTTCCGATGTACGAACCCGCCTTCTGCCCGGCCGGGACGATGAAGGTCCACTCGACCTTGCCCGTGTCGTCCGCGGCGGCGGCCTGCAGCTTGACCGACGTCGAGCGGATCACGCCGACGACCATCTCACCCGGCTCGAAGCCCGAGGCGTAGAGAGTCTGGCTCGCACCAGGCTTCACCGAGTCCTCCTCGAACCAGGCGGTCAGCGTCCTGGAGTCAGGTCCCGTCACAGTGATCGGTACCTCGGCACCGTCGCTGCCGTCCTCGGGCTCCGCGACGATGACGTGCACGCCGGGATCCGCGTCGTCCGGGATCTGGATGGTGACCGTGAACCCGCAGTCCTCGTCCGGGGTCACGGTGACCGGGTCGCCGACCGGGTCACCCGATGCGTCGGTCAGCGTGACGCTGACCTCGACACCCGCGGGGAAGCCCGTACCGGTGACGGTCACCTCGCCGCCCGGCTCGACGGTCGTCGGGTCGGCGACCAGGGTCGGGTCCGTGCACTCCTCCCCGGGACCGGAGCCGGGCTCGACCGTGAGCGGCGCCTCGGCACCCTCGCTGCCGTCCTCCGGCTCCGCCACGACCTCGTAGTCACCAGGTTCGGTGCCCTCGGGGATCGTGTAGTCGGTGGCGAAGCCACAGTTCTCGTCCGGAGTGACCGTGACCGGATCGCCCACCGGGTTGCCCTCGGCGTCGGTGAGCTGGATCGTGACGTCGACCCCGGCCGGGAAGCCGGTGCCCACCACCGTCACGGTCTCGCCGGCCGGCACAGAGCTCGGCGTCACCGTGAGCTCCGGCGCCGACTCGCACTGCTCGGCACCGGTGATCACGGTCAGCGGCGCCTCGGCCGGCGTGTCCGTCGTGTCGTCCGTTCCGACGACGGTGTAGTCGCCGGGCTCGGCGTCCTCGGGCACCACCAGGGGTGTCGTGAACCCGCCGTTCTCGTCGGTGTCGACGGTGATCGGGTCCCCGACGGGGTTGCCGTCGGAGTCCGTCAGCTGCACCGTCACCGTCGAGTCGGGCGTGTAGCCCTCGCCGGTCACCGTGGTGGTGCCACCCGGCGCGACCTCCGCCGGAGCCACCGTGATCGACGGGTCGATGTCCGCGGGCTCGACCGTGAGCGGTGCGGTAGCACCCTCGCTGCCGTCCTCGGGCTCCGCCACTACCTCGTAGTCACCGGGTTCGGTGCCCTCGGGGATCGTGTAGTCCGTCGTGAACGAGCAGTCCTCGTCCGGTGTGACCGTGACCGGCTCACCCACGGGGTTGCCCTCGGCGTCGGTGAGCTGGAGCGTCACGTCCACGCCGGCCGGGAAGCCGGTGCCGACAACCGTGACGTCCGTGCCCGCCTGTGCCGAGCCAGGCGTCACTGTGAGCTCCGGCGCCGACTCGCACTGCTCGGCACCGGTGATCACGGTCAGCGGCGCCTCGGCCGGAGTACCCGTGGTGTCGTCCGTGCCGACGACCGTGAAGTCGCCGGGCTCGGCATCCTCGGGCACCACGAGCGGCGTCGTGAAGCCACCGTTCTCGTCCGTGTCCACCACGATCGGGTCACCGACGGGGTTGCCGTCGGCGTCCGTGAGCTGGACGGTGACCGTCGAGTCGGGCGTGTAGCCCTCACCCGTCACGGTCGTGGTGCCGCCCGGCGCGACCTCCGCCGGATCGACCGTGAGCGACGGAGTGATGTCCGCGGGCTCGACCGTGAGCGGCGCCTCGGCGCCCTCGCTGCCGTCCTCGGGCTCCGCCACGACCTCGTAGTCACCGGGCTCGGTCCCTTCCGGAACCGTGTAGTCGGTGGTGAACGAGCAGTCCTCGTCCGGCGTCACGGTGACCGGGTCACCCACCGGGTTGCCCTCGGCGTCGGTCAGCTGGACCGTGACGTCGACGCCGGCCGGGAAGCCGGTGCCCACCACCGTCACGATCTCGCCGGCCGGCACCGAGCTGGGCTCCACCGTGATCGCGGGTGCCGTCTCGCACTGCTCGGCACCGGTGATCACGGTCAGCGGCGCCTCGGCCGGAGTACCGGTGGTGTCGTCGGTCCCGACCACGGTGTAGTCACCGGGCTCGGCGTCCTCGGGCACGCACAGGTCGACCGTAAAGGCACCGTTCTCGTCGGTGTCGACGACGACCGGGTCGCCCACGGCGTTGCCGTCGGCATCCGTCAGCTGGACGGTGACCGTCGAAGAAGGCGTGTAGCCCTCACCCGTCACCTCCGTGCAGGCACCCGGCTCGACCTCGGTCGGGTCGACCGTCAGCGACGGCGTGATGTCCGCGGGCTCGACCGTGAGCGGCGCCTCGGCACCCTCGCTGCCGTCCTCCGGCTCCGCGACCACCTCGTAGTCACCGGGCTCGGTGCCCTCAGGCACCGTGTACTCCGTGGTGAAGCCACAGTCCTCGTCCGGAGTAACCGTGACGGCGTCACCCACCGGGTTGCCCTCGGCGTCGGTGAGCTGGACCGTGACATCGACCCCGGCCGGGAAGCCGGTGCCCACCACCGTCACGGTCTCGCCGGCCGGCACAGAGCTCGGCGTCACCGTCAGCTCAGGTGCCGACTCGCACTGCTCGGCACCGGTGATCACCGTGAGCGGCGCCTCGGCCGGCGTGTCCGTCGTGTCGTCCGTTCCGACGACGGTGTAGTCGCCGGGCTCGGCGTCCTCGGGCACCACCAGGGGTGTCGTGAACCCGCCGTTCTCGTCGGTGTCGACGGTGATCGGGTCCCCGACGGGGTTGCCGTCGGCGTCCGTGAGCTGCACCGTCACCGTCGAGTCGGGCGTGTAGCCCTCACCCGTCACCGTCGTCGTGCCACCCGGCACGACCTCCGCCGGGTCGACCGTGATCGACGGGTCGATCGCCGGCGCCTCGGTCACCACGAGCGGCGCCTCGGCGGGCGTACCCGTCGTGTCGTCCGTGCCGACCACCGTGTAGTCACCCGGTTCGGCGTCCTCGGGGACGCAGAGCTCCGTGGTGAAGGCGCCGTTCTCGTCCGTGTCGGCGACGACCGGCTCGCCCACCGGGTTGCCGTCGGCGTCCGTGAGCTGCACCGTGACCGTCGCGCTGGGCGTGTAGCCGGAGCCGGACACCTCCGTGCAGTCGCCCGGAGCCACCTCCGCCGGGTCGACGCTCAGCTCCGGGGTGATCGCGGACGGCGGGGTCACGACCAGCGGCGCCTCGGCAGGCGTATCCGTCGTGTCGTCCGTGCCGACCACCGTGTAGTCGCCGGGCTCGGCGTCGTCGGGCACCACGAGCGGCGTCGTGAAGCCACCGTTCTCGTCCGTGTCCACCGTGATCGGGTCACCGACGGGGTTGCCGTCGGCGTCCGTGAGCTGGACCGTGGCCGTGGCGTTCGGCGTGTAGCCCTCGCCCGTCACCGTCGTCGTGCCGCCCGGCGCCACCTCGCCCGGGTCGACCGCCAGGGTCGGGGCGATGGCCGCCAGGTCGCAGGCGTCGATCCGCACGCCGGCGTTGCCGAGGCCGATCCGGCCGGCGTCCGCCGCCTGGACGAGTCCGAGGCTGAGCGCGGACACCTCGAGCTGGCCGAGCAGCTCCGTGCCGTCGGCGGTGGTGCAGGTAGCCGCCTCCTGGTGGTTGATCTGCAGCGAGACGAACTGCACCACTATGTCGAACACGGGCGACAGCGCGGCACCGATCGTCCCGGTGATGCCCGACTTGATGTCGTTGATCAGCAGCTCGAAGATCTGGTCGCCCGCGTCGCTGATGATGAGGTCGTAGACGGCGCCGAAGATCGGCGCGGCGGTGTTGCCGAGGCCGTTGATCGTCGTCGCCAGCAGGGTTCCGGTGACCGCCTGGACGCCGGTGCTGTTGTTGACGACCTGCGGGAAGTCGCCGTTCACGGCGTCGGCCAGGGGCACCGACCAGGACACGTCGAGCGTGCCGAGCGCCGACTGGTCGTAGAACGCGATGTCGATCGTCACCGCGTTCAGGGAGTCCTCGATCGCACCGATCAGGATGCGCGTGGCCTCCTGCATGATCTCGTGGACGCCCTCGGCGATCTGCGGGTACGTCTGGTCGTCGATGAGCTCGTAGTTGGGGGCGAGACCGTTCATGCCCACGTCGTCGCCACCACCCCAGGGGTCGTTGCCCTCGACCAGGTGCTCCAGGTGGACCTGCAGCTCACCGGTGGAGAGGTCCAGGGTCACGAGCTGGTTCGCCGACGTGATCGGCTCCCCCACGACGGACTGGAACAGCGTCTCCTGCATGTCGGAGTCGACGGTGACCGTCGGCTCCGGGATCCCGGGGACCGCGGCCAGCAGCGCCGTCAGCGCCGAGATGTCGAGCGTGTCGTTGACCAGCGTCTCGATCTGCGTGTCGATCGCGCCGCCGATGTCGTAGACGGTGTCGGCAGCGCCCTCGATGACCGGGGAGTGCAGGCGCAGCGTGCCGTCGGCGAGGCGGTACTGCCCCGGTCCGGTCACGCCGCCGTCGGGGTCGAGGATCACGCCGTCCTCGGCGATGACCTCGGCGCCGAGCGCACCCAGCTCGATCGTCAGCTCGTCGACCACCGCGTCGGTGATGCCGTCCACGCCGACGAGGTCCGCCAGCGACAGCACGTCGATGGACGCGGTGCCGAAGGAGTCCTCCGCGCCGTCCAGCGTGACGCCGCCGTCGGCGCCCAGCAGGCCGGACACCGCGTGCGCGTCCACGGGACCGGATGCCTCGCTAGTGCTGGCGAGTGCGCCGATCTGGCCGAAGTCAAGGAACTGGTCCACCGGGAGCTGGATGTCGCCGAGCGCGAGCACCTGGGAACCGAGGAGGTCGACGTTCAGGTTCTCCGTGTTCGGGCCGGGGTTGCTGAGCGACCCGGCGTCGGAGGTTGCCGCACCCAGCAGCTCCTGCTGCATGAGCTCGGACGCCAGCACGCTGGCTTCCGCTTCGGAGGGCTCGTCGGGGTAGTTGTCCACCGCGACGGCGGGGGCGCCGACCGCGGTGATCAGGAGCGCTGAGGCGGCCACTGCGGCGAGGCCTCTGCGCCACGTCGCGCCACCTCGCACTCGCCCTCGGGAATCTCGCCTTCGAATGAACGGCACATGCGTCGAGATCAAGAAGATCACTCCTCACGTTCGCGCCTGCTGCAACGGCGTCGGAATTGCTGTGACCCGCACCAGGTCCGGTACGTGCCCGCCCTCAGAAGACACAGGAATGAAATGATCTGCCACGCGTGAACGGCAATCATGCACGGGCGCACGATCACGCATGAGGAAGTGCGTCGATGCAACCGAGGACAACTCGGAGCACAAAGGACGGGGAATTTCGGTCACTGACCCAGCAAGCGACGAAAGGGCTCGAAAAGGAGCGGGTGAAAAATACCTCAGCCGTTACCGCTGAGCCAGCCGGGCGGGTCCGTCTCGGCCAGCTCCATCAATTCCTTGCGGTCCCTTACCCGCAGAAGGGCATAGATCTGGCGCAGGCGATTGGCGACGGTGCGTTCGGAGACGTATGCCGCCTCCGCGATCCGCGCATTGGTGACGCCCTTCAGGGCCAGGCGGACGAACTCGCGGTCGTTCCCGCTCAGCCGGGCCCAGCCGGGACCGTCCGAGGCGCCGAAGCCGGCGAGGCACGCGTCGATCGCCTTGCGCCAGCCGGGCGTGCCGGCCAGCCGGGCGAGCACCCGGCCCTCCGTCAGGGCGGGCTCGGAGGCCACGCGGTCCCCGTGGGCCAGGCAGTACCGGCCGTAGGCGACGAGCGACCGCAGCCGCTGCCACGGCGAGACCAGGTGCGAGGCAGGCAGCCAGTCCTCGACGCCGTCCCCCTGCGGGCCCGCGGCCGCCAGCATGGCCCGCAGCCGCGCGTAGGCCGCGCCGGTGTCCGCGCCGGCCCGTTCGTGGGGTTCGATCGGCGGGTCGGCGAGCGCGGGCCGGGGCACCTCGCCACCGACGCCTCTCGAGGCCAGGACCGCCTCGACCAGGTCGGCCCGGGCCTGGACCCGGCCCCGGTAGGGCCACTGGCAACGTTCGAGCCCGAGGGCCAGGAGCTCGGCGGCCCGTTCGGCCTGGCCGACGGCGAGGTGTGCCGTGCCGAGGTCCACGGCGAACTCGCCGAGCGCCCTGGTCGACCACGCCTCGGCCGCGAGCGGCACCGAGCCGGCCGGCGCCCTCCCGTCGAGCATCGCCGCCGCGGCGGGCGCGCAGCCCCTGGACCGGGAGCCAGTCCGCGACGCTGGGGCGCAGGTCGGTCACCCTCTCGAGGCACTGCCGGACGTCGGCCGCGCACCCCTCGAACATCGCGACCCGGGCGGCGGCGAGGTGCCTCGCCACGACCTCCGCGACGGTCCTGCCGGACGACGTGCCCGACTCACCGTCCAGGAGCCGCCGCGCCCCGGCCGCGTCGCCCAGCAGCAGCCGGGCCCGCACCTGGAGGCAGACGCCCACCCAGTCCAGGCGTCGCGTGGACCCGATCACGTCGAGGTCCGCACGGAGACCGGCCGGATCGGCCAGGCAGCCGGTGCGCTCGAGCTGGATCAGCGCGGCGGCAGCGCGCTCCCCCCGCCGCACTCTGCGCGGGTCCGACGGCGGTCGCCCCGCTCCACCACAGGTGATCCGTCCACTCCGGGCTGACCGTCGCGGGCGTCCACCAGCGGGCCCGGTCGTCCGCCCACGTCGCCCCGCTCAGCAGCGTGAGGCCGACCGCACGCGCCGCCGCGCGCGGTTCCCGCTCGCCTGCGGAGAGCCCCTCGACGGCGTCCAGGTGCAGCCCGTTGAGGATCACCTCGGCGAGGGTGGCGGCGACCGGGAAGGCCGGTCGGTCGACGCCCGGGCCTGGTCCGCCGTCCACCGTTCCCGGGTCGGCCGGCCCGCCGCCGGATCGTCCGCCGTCGGCCGCCTCGCGGGCCTGTTCCCGGCACAGCAGCGCGAGCAGCGGGTAGCGCGCGGCCAGCCGGTTCACGTCGCCGGGACCCGGCGGGACCGAGATGGTGCCGAGCCCGACGCTCCACTGATCGGAGTCGTCGACCGTACGGTCCAGCACGCCGGCCGCCGCCAGGACCGGATGGTTCGCGAGACGCGACGTCGCGGTGGCGTCGAGCCCGCCGAGCAGTACCTGGAACGTCCGCCGGGCCACCGGCCCGACGGTGTCCGGCCCGGGCCAGTGCTCGCCGCCGCGCCGCTGCCCGGGGCTGAGCCGGTCGGCGAGCTCGAGGGCGAGGCGCGGGTTGCCCGAGCTCCACCAGTGCAGCCGTTCGGCGACGTCGGCGGCCAGCGGCGTCCGCAGCGCGGCGTCCAGCAGAAGGCGCAGCGACCGGGAGTCGAGCGGTCCGAGGTCGAGCACCTCGACGTCGTCGGGCAGCGGACCGACCGGAACGTGCCGGGCCGCGGCGAGGATGCGCCAGCCGCGCTCGTAGGCCAGGTCCCCGAGCTGCTGCAGCCAGGCGGCCCGGCCGGCCGAGAGCACGTCCAGGTCGTCGACGAACAGGATCCGGGGCCCCGCGCTCTCCGGCCCGACGGCGGAGCCGACCGCCTCCAGGAGGCCGGCCGCGTCGAGCTCGTGCCCCGGCGCGGATCCGAGCGGCGCGGATCCGACCGGCACCGGCCCCACCGGCACGGAGTGTGCCGACAGGTCGAGGTGCAGCCGGCCGGAGAGCGCCTGCGCGTACGGACGGGACGAGCACGACCGTACGACCCGCACCGCCGAGGTCTGCGCGCCGATCCGGTGCAACGCGGCCAGCACCGTGGTGCTCTTGCCGATACCGCTGAGACCGCTCACGACCAGGGTCGTGGGATCGAGACCGGTCAGGAACGCCTCGACGAGCCTGAGTTCCCGGTCCCGGCCGTGAACCACGCGATCCGGCCCCCCACCGCCCTGGTCCGGTGCCTGCCCCGACGATCCTGCCGGCCAGCCGCCCGCCCGGGGCCCGTCCTCTGGATCCACGCTCGCTCCCTTTCAGGAAACTCCCATGACTTTCAATGGGCAATGCCAGAGGAAGCCTACGGCCGGCCCCCGTCTCCGCGACCGGAAGGGCGACAGGCCGCAGGGCCTTCGCCTCGTGCGTCAACCCAACTCGTGATACTCCTTTAACGGCCCCCAAGAGATCCTTTAACCGCCGTGGACAGACCTGAGCAGCACGCACCACGAATGAACGCACCAACCGAGGGAGCGACGTGTGAAGGACGAGGCGAAGAAGTTCGCTGTGCCCGTATCCGAACCGGTTTCTCACAGATCTCTCCACAGAAGATGGGTCCGCACCGGCTGGGCCGGCGTTATCGCCACCGTCACTGCGGGAGGTCTGCTCCTCACCGTTTCGGCGAATGTCCCACCCGGGCAGGTGTCCTCCGCTGATGGCGAACGTCCCGCCGAGCACCCCGCCGAGCACTCCGCCGAGCATCGCGCACAGCTCAGGACCGAGCCGGTCGTCCGGGCCGTCCCCGCGGACGTGAGCGTGGAGCAGATCGTGGTGCTCCTCGAGCGGGTCGAGAAGCTGGCGCGAGAGCAGGGCCCGGACCTCAGCCCGACGATCGCGCAGGCCGCCGCCGAGCTCGGGATGCTGTACACGACCTATCAGGCGCAGCAGCAGCCGTCCGACGAGCAGAACGGGGGCCTGCGGGTCCAGGACGCACCCGTCGCCCGCGCCGCCAAGAAGGGCCGGGGCCCGCAGGACGTCGAGGAACCCGCGCGGCAGGAGGTCCTGTCGGCCGTCGCCGTGTCCTACGTGCGCGCCGCGGAATACCACTCGCACGCGGAAGGCGACCAGGACACGGAGGGCGATCCGCACGGTGTCGGCCCCGAGACCGGCCACGTCACCTATGACGAGGTGATGGTCGCGGCGGTGCGGCTGGCGGGCATGCTGGACCAGTCGATGCCTGACGCCTCCGTCGACGTGCAGCACACGGACCGGTTCGACGGGTCACCGCTGCTCGCGGGCGGTCCGGGGCGTCAGGGCTCCTCGCTGCGCTCGAACCTGCACGACGTGGTCGCGGTGTTCGGCGACTCGACGCTCGGCTATGCCAACGGCCGGATCCCCGCAGCGGTGCTCTGCGACCTGGAGTTCGCGCCGGGGCACATGCTGCGGTGCGACGCCGCGGAGCGCCTGACGGCGTTGAACAAGAAGTTCGAGCGGAAGTTCGGCTACCCGATCCCGATCACCGACTCGTACCGCACCTACGTGGAGCAGATCAGCCTCGCGGGCTCGAAGCCGCACCTGGCCGCCGTACCGGGCACGTCCAACCACGGCTGGGGCCTCGCGGTGGATCTCAGCAACCCGATCTCGAGCGGCGCGTCCCCGGAGTACACCTGGCTGCGGGTACACGGCCCGGACTACGGGTGGGACAACCCGTCGTGGGCCCGGCTGGGCGGGGCCAAGCCCGAGCCGTGGCACTTCGAGTTCTTCGCGGCCGGGCCGGTTCCCGACCGTGCGGTCGACCCGTCCGACGTCGAGACGTGGGGCCCGGCCTTCGCGTCGAGTTCCTCCGACAGCACCGGTTCACGGTCCGCGACGGCGGCCGAGCGCCGGCCGAAGGACGACTCCCCCGCTTCCGAGGCCCGTCAGCGGCCGACGAAGCCGAAGGACGAGCCGAGCGCCAAGCCGCCGACGAAGAAGCCGGCCAAGCCCGCCGCGAAGCCCAAGCCCAAGCCGAGCCCGAGCGAGCCGAAGCCCAAGCCGACGCCGAGCAAGCCGGCGCCGAAGCCGACGACTCCCCCGGCCGGTCCCGTCCCGTCTCCGGTCCCGTCGCCCGTCCCGACGCCGACGCCGGTCCCGACACCGACGCCGGTTCCCTCGGATCCCGGCGAGGAGCCCCCTGGCTCCCCCTCGCCGGCACCCAGCCCGTCCGAGCCCACCCAGCAACCGGCGACGCCGCCCGAGACGTCGCCCAGCCCGTCGGCGCCGTCCGGCTCCCTGTCCGACCTCGCCGAGGGCCTCGGCCTGACCTAGGACTGACAGGCTCGCTCAGCGACCCCTACACCCTGCATGGCGTCACCGGCGCGTCGCGTGCAGCGTGTAGGGGTCGCTCGTCGAGACCCCCGACTCACCGCACCGCCGGGACCCCCAGGACGTGCCGGGTCAGGGCGTCGAGGACCGTGAGGCCGTCGGACGACAGCACCGACTCCAGGTGGCCCTGGACCGAGGCGACACGCGGGCCGCGCAGCGCGGTGAGCACGCCGTCCGCGTCGACGGACGGTTCGAGGGCGAGCCGGGGCACCGGACCGTCGTCGGCGGCGCTGGTCGTGGTGACGTACGCGCCGAAGGTGTTGTAGTAGCCGACGGCGGCCGTGCTGCCGAACACGTCGGCGTCGAGCCGCACGCCCTGGCGCGGCGCGGGGAGCGCGCGGACCGGGAAGCCGGCGAGGCCCGCGAGGACCTGGTGGCTCAGGCAGACCGCGAGCAGCGGCCGGCCCGCGGCGACCCGCTCGTGGATGCGCCGCGCGATGGAGGCGATGCGTGGGTCCTCGTGATCGCGCGGGTCGCCGGGCCCGGGGCCGAGCACGACGAGATCGTCCGCGAGGACGTCGAAGTCGGCGTCCCACCGGACCATGCGGGTGTTCATGCCGAGGTGGCGCAGCTGGTGCGCGAGCATCGTCGTGAACTGGTCCTCGTGGTCCACGATCAGGACGTTCGGGCCGGTGAGGGCCGTCGCCGTAGCGGGGCGGACGGCGTCCTGCGGGCGCACCCAGAACTCGGCGAGCTGGCTGTTGCGGGCGGCCAGCGTCTCGGCGACGCCGGGCTGCGCGTTCAGGTCGACGGCGACATCGGGTCCGGCACCGCGCGGCACGAGCCCGAGCGAGGTCAGCACGCCGGACGCCTTGGCCCGCGTCTCCGCGACCTCGTGCTCGGGGACCGAGTGGCGCACGAGGGTCGCTCCCGCCGGGACGGACACCCGGCCGCCGTCGTGCAGATACGCGGTGCGGATGAGGATCGGGGCGTCGAGGGAGTAGCTCGCAGAGCCCGACGAGGCAGGCTCCTCAGGCTCGAACAGCGCGAGGAATCCCGAGTAGTAGCCGCGCGGGCGTGTCTCGTGGCGGGTGATCACCGTGCAGGCGTTCTCCATCGGCGACCCGGTGACGGTGGGCGCGAACATCGTCTGGCGCAGCGCCTCACGGGGGTCGAGGTCGGTCCGGCCCTCCAGCAGGTACTCGGTGTGGCTGAGGCGGGCCATCTGCTTGAGGTACGGACCGACGATGCGCCCGCCGTCCGGGCAGAGCGCGCTCATCATCTTCATCTCCTCGTCGACCACCATGAAGAGCTCCTCGTTCTCCTTGGTGTCGCGCAGGAACTCCAGGACGCCGTCGCGCGTGGGGCCGGTCGCGGGGTGGCGGTAGGTGCCGCTGATCGGGTTCATCCGCGCGACGCCGTCGTGCAGGGTCAGGTGCCGCTCGGGCGTGGCGCCCGCCAGGGACAGCGCCTCGCCGTCGGACACCGGGGCGTGCACCGCGAAGGTCCAGTACGAGCCGATCTCGTGCGTGAGGAGCGCACGGAACCACGACGTGAGCGTGGTCACGGGCGCGGCGGAGGTCTGCGCCTCGAAGCGGCGCATCACGACGAAGTTGGCGCCCGCGCCCTGCCCGATCTCGTCGTCGATGACGCGGCGCACGATGCTCGCGTACTCGTCGTCGGGGAGGTCGAAGCCGAGCGGTTCGGCGGCGACGGGCTCGGGCGGGAGGACGCCGACGGCGTCGGCCACGGAGACCCGCTCCGACTCGCGGACGACGAGGCAGCGCAGCGGGGCGCCGTCGTCGTGCACGGTGAAGCCGCGCTCGACCGCCTGGCGGAACGGGACGATCGCGAGCACCGGCGCGCCGTCGAGCGGGATGTCGCCCAGGAGGCCGACGTCGACCACCTCGCCGACCAGCACCTCGACCTCCAGGCTGCCCTCGCGGCGCAGGAGCGCGAACGGGAGGGTGCCGTCGGAGGCCAGGACACGGCCGAGGAGCGGGTGGTTCACGGTGGCGGGGGTACGGCTGTCGGACATGCGGGGCCTCTCGGTTGGGGGTGCCCCGCCCCGGTCCGCGGCCTCGTGGAAAACACGAACGACCGCCTCGGGGAGAGGCGGTCGTGGACGTGTGTGGATGCGTCGCGGCTCGCCTATTCGGCGGGCCACCAGTCCTGGCTCGTGAGGTGCGACGTCATGGCCGGAACGCTAGCCGGACAAGGTGCGAGATGTCCACAGGTAGCCGGACGGCCGGTACCATCCGGGTATGCACAAAGCGATACGCCCCAGCCACACGACGCTCTCTTGACTGGTCGAATGAGCTCCAGCGGACCCGCACCGGCGATGACCTCCGACGCCCGATCCCGGCCGTCCGGCTCGGCCACCGTCGCGACGACGGGCATCACGGTCTACGGCTGCGGAGCAGACGAGGCAGCCCTGTTCCGGACGATGGCGCCCCGCTTCGACGTCGAGCCCACGATCATCGATGCCGCGCTCACGGAGGAGACCGCAGACCTCGCCCTCGGCAACAGCTGCGTCAGCGTCGGCCACAAGACGCAGATCACCAACCCCACGCTGCTCGCGCTGAGCAAGGTCGGGGTCGAGTACATCTCCACGCGGAGCGTCGGCTACAACCACATCGACGTGTCGTACGCGAAGAGTGTCGGGATCACGGTGGGCAACGTCGCCTACTCCCCCGACAGCGTCGCCGACTACACGCTGATGCTGATGCTGATGGCCGTGCGCCAGCTGAAGTCCGTGCTGCTCCGCGTCGAGGCCCACGACTACCGCCTGAGCGAGACGCGCGGCCGGGAGCTGCGCGACCTGACCGTCGGCGTCGTCGGGACGGGGCGGATCGGCACGGCGGTCATCGACCGCCTGCGCGGCTTCGGGTGCCGCGTCCTGGCCTACGACACGCGCGCGGCGACCTCGGACGACCACGTCCCCCTGGACGACCTGTTCCGCGAGAGCGACATCGTCACCCTGCACACCCCGCTGACGGCGGCGACGCACCACCTCCTCGACCGGCGGCGCATCGCGCAGATGAAGCCCGGCGCCTACGTCATCAACACCGGCCGGGGGCCGCTCCTGCACACCGAGGCTCTGCTCGAGGCACTGGAGAGCGGGCACCTGGGTGGTGCCGCGCTGGACGTCGTCGAGGGTGAGGAGGGGGTCTTCTACGCGGACCGCCGGCACAAGCCCCTCGACGACGGAGCGCTCGCGCGGCTGCACGGGCTGCCGAACGTCGTCATCACGCCGCACACGGCGTACTTCACGGATCACGCGCTGGCGGACACCGTCGAGAACAGCCTGATCAACTGCTTGAACCACATAAGTATCTGAAACCACTGATATGTGACCTGCTCATATCTGCCCTGCTCGACTGCCTGAAACTACGAGAGCGAGAAACTGCATGTCCAAGCTCAATGTCGGAATCCTCTTCGGCGGCCTCTCCGAGGAGCACCCGATCTCCGTGAAGTCCGCACGGGAGGTCGCGAAGAGCCTCGACACCGAGAAGTACGAGCCGTTCTGGATTGGCATCACGACAAAGGGCGACTGGCGGCTCTGCGACGGTCCCGGGGAGGGCTGGGAGGACGCCGGCTCGCGTCCCGTCACGCTGTCGCCCGACCGGAGCGTCCACGGCCTGCTCGTGCTCGGGGAGAGCGGGTACGAGGCGATCCGGCTCGACGTGGTCTTCCCCGTGCTCCACGGCCAGCTGGGTGAGGACGGCGCCGTCCAGGGCCTGCTGGAGCTCGCCGGTATCCCCTACGTCGGCTGCGACGTCCAGGCCTCCGTGGTGTGCATCGACAAGTCCCTCACCTACACGGTCGTCCAGGCCGCGGGTATCCGGACGCCGGACCTCAAGATCGTGCAGGGTGACGAGGCCGTCGACGCCGACGAGCTCACCTACCCCGTCTTCGTGAAGCCCGCCCGTTCCGGCTCGTCGTTCGGCGTCAGCAAGGTCACCGGCCCGGACGAGCTGGCCGCCGCGCTGGCGGACGCGCGCCAGTACGACTCGAAGATCCTGATCGAGGGCGCCGTGGTCGGTCGCGAGGTCGGCTGCGCCGTCCTGGGCAACGACCCCGACCTGTTCACCGGTGAGGTCGACCGCGTCGACCTCTCGCACGGGTTCTTCCGGATCCACCAGGAGAAGTCGCCCGAGACCGGCTCGGAGAACTCGACGTTCATCGTCCCCGCCGACATCACCGAGGAGGAGCGCACGCTCGTCCAGGAGACGGCCAAGGCCATCTACCGCGCCCTCGGGTGCAAGGGGCTCGCCCGCGTCGACACGTTCCTGACCGACGACGGACAGGTGATCCTCAACGAGGTCAACACCCTGCCCGGCCTGACGTCGTACAGCCGCTACCCCCGGATGATGGCCGCGGCCGGGCTGCCGCTCTCCGAGGTGATCGACCGCCTGGTGCCGCTGGCGCTGCAGGGCGCACGGTGACAGACAGCACGATGAACGGCGAGTTCGCCTTCGTCGACGAGCTCGTCCCCGGCATCCGCTGGGATGCCAAGTACGCCACCTGGGACAACTTCACCGGAAAGCCCGTCGACGGCTACCTGGCGAACCGGGTAGTGGGCACCAAGGCCCTGTGCGCTGCTCTCGAGCGCGCGCAGGAGCACGCCCGGTCGCTCGGGTTCGGGCTGCTGATCTGGGACGGGTACCGGCCGCAGCGTGCCGTCGACCGCTTCCTGCAGTGGTCGCGGGAGCCGGAGGACGGCCGGACCAAGCAGCGCCACTACCCGAACATCGCCCGGGAGGAGATGTTCTCGCGGGGTTATGTCGCGGCCAGGTCCGGTCACACCCGGGGCAGCACCGTCGACCTGACGCTCTTCCACCTCGACAGCGGCGAGCTGGCGAGCATGGGCGGTGACCACGACCTGATGGATCCGGTCTCGCACCACGGGGCCGCGGGCGTGCCGGACCTCGAGGCCCGGAACCGGCAGACGCTCTGCACGGTCATGGAGGAGAGCGGGTTCGACCGCTACGACAACGAGTGGTGGCACTACAGCCTCCGCGACGAGCCGTTCCCCGACACCTACTTCGACTTCGAGATCTCGACGACGGTCCCGGCGTAGGCGGCGACCGCAGCCGCTCGGACGGCTCGGCCGACCGGAGGGTGTGTCCCTCCGGTCGGCCGGGGACGCGCTCGCGAACCGCCGCCGGGTCAGGGCAGCGGAAGCTCCTCGCCCCGGAGCAGCATGTCCCCGGCGCGCACCTTCGCCTCGACCGGGTCGACCTGCCACAGCTCGGCGAGCTGCTCGGCGTCCTCGTACGTGACCCCGGCCTCCAGGAGGGCCTCCTGGGCGTCCAGCCGCAGGTAGGGCGGGTCTTCTGGCGCGGACGTGCCCGGCGCCACCGGGAGGGTCTCGCCGTCGAGGATCATCTGGCCGGCGCGGGCCTTGGCTTCCAGCGCTTCGACGTTCCACAGCTCGCAGAGCTCCTCCAGGTCCCCCGCCGAGTACTCGGCGCCCCAGAACGCGTCGTGCTGCTCGCGCGTGTAGCCGTCGGGCATGGCGGACCACTCGACACCCACCGCCTGCGCGACGCCGTCGACCGCTACGGCGAAGCCCGAGAAGGGGTTCGCCGCGGCGGCGGCGCCCGCACCGACCACGCCGAGGGCCGACGCGATGACGCCGGTGACCGCGATGGTGCCGGCGCGCCGGGCGAACGGGGTGACGACTCCGCTCCGGCCGTCGGCCGCCTCGACCTGGGCGGCGATGCGCTGAGCGGTGGCGGCGGTGGCAGCGGCGTCGGGCTCACGCGAACGCAGGGCGGCGGCGACCAGCTCGGTGAGGTCGTCGTGCCGGCCGCTGCCCCCCGGCCGGGGTCCGGGCGCCGGCGTACCGGCGGGACGGTCCTTGGTCATCGCGTCTCCATGTGGTTCAGGTCGGTCTTCCGGAGCGTGGTCAGGGCGCGCGAGGCGTGCGAACGGACGGTGGCGGACGACGTGCCGAGCACCGTCGCGATCTCGGCGTCCGCCAGTCCTTCGTAGTACCGCAGCACGAGCACCGTGCGCTGGCGCGGCGGCAGCTGTTCCAGACGGTGCCACATGGCGTCCTCCTGGGCGAGGCGCTCCGCGGGGTCCCCGCCGGTGCCCGCGTGACCGACCAGGGTCTCGTCTGCCGTGGGCCGGATCATGCGGACGTGCCAGCGCCGCCGCCACGAGAGGTGCTCGTTGGTGACCATGCGCCTCAGGTACAGGTCCGGACGTTCCGTCAGGGCGATCCGCCGCCAGCGCTGGTGCGCCCGCAGCAGCACCTCCTGGACCAGGTCGGCGGCGGTGTGCTGGTCCCCGACGAGCACCGTCGCGTAGCGGATCAGGCCCGGCAGATGCGTCCGCACCAGCTCGTCGAGCGTGCCGGCCGAGCCGGTGCCGTCCGCGCCGCGCCCGGGTACCGGCGCGCCTACCCGCGGGGTGGGCGCGCTCGCCGGCCCGGAGGCCTCCACCCAGATCGTCATCGAGCGGCACCCCTCGACGCCAGCTCGAGCAGGGCGCCCACGGGATCGTGCGCCGCCCCGCCGTCGGGCCGCGGGACCGGGGCGTCGTCGAGACACCTCCGCATCAGGCGCTCGACGAGCGCTGCCCTCGGGACGACATCCGACGCGTCCAGCGCACCGGGCAGGATGCGCACCTCCACCGTGTCGCGCACCGGCTGGGGGGCGACCAGCTGCGTGAGGTTGACGTCGGCGTACTTCGTCAGGCCGATGCCGCGCGCGGCGGTACCCAGCTCGGCCCAGGACAGGCCGTCCCGCTCCACGAGCTGGAGCAGCTCGGCGGGCAGCGGAGCGAGCCTGCGGCACGCCCCGTTGGTGCCCAGCGCCTCCCACAAGGGTTCGCGCCAGTGCCCGAACAGCCGGACCAGGTTGGCGAACGACGCCGTCCGCCGGAAGGCCGCGCCGTCGAGGTGCAGGTGGACCGCGGCCTCCGCCGGAACCGTGAACCCGAGGTCCCGCGCGGGAGCGAGCAGGTCGTCGAGATGCCGCCAGTGGCCCTGGGTGATTGGTGGGGTGACCACCTCGCAGGGCCGCTCGCGCCCCGCGGGCAGCGGCATCGCGACGGCGATGGTGGCGCCCGTCGCGTCGTTCACCCGGGCCGCCCCGCCCTTCAGCTCGACCCGGGTGCCGAAGAGCTCGGCGACGGGGGTCAGGACGTCGGGCAGGGCCGCTTCGGGGTCGGTGTGCCGCTCGATCAGGCGCAGCAGGCGCGGCTCGTCGCACAGCACGCGGTACCAGCCGCGGTGGCCACGAGTGGTCGCCCCGGCCAGGTCGGACACGATGGTGATGTCGTCGACGAGCCGCGCCACCGGGGCGCCGGCACTGTCGACCACGTCGAACGCGGGCGACAGGTGCCGGAACACCCCGACGCCCGGCACCGGCGACGGCTCGCTGTCGGTATGGAACGACCGGCGCACCCGGCCGCCGCTCCGGGCCGCAAGGGCGTCCGCGAGCGCCCGCCGGTCGGAGCCGGCGGGTGCGAGCAGCTCGATCTCGAAGCCGATACGCGACGTGAGGGTGTTGATGGTCGCCTCCTGGCGAGTCGTCAGCGGTGCCGGGCGCACAGGATCAGCTGGTGGCCGAGGTGGCGGGGCCGATGGGCAGCTCCTCGCCGTCCAGGATCATCTGGCCGGCGCGGGCCTTGGTCTCGACGTGCTCGGTGTCCCACAGGTCGTTGAGCGTCTCGACGTCCTCGGACGAGTATCCGGCCTCGAAGAACGCGAGGATCGCCGCCTGCTCGTCCGCCGGGAGCTCGGGGGTGGTGTGCGTGCCGGGCTCGAACGGGAGCGCCTCGCCGTCCAGGAGCATCTGGCCGGCGCGGGACTTGGTCTCGGTCTCGCCGAGCGACCAGAGCTCCTGCAGCTCGGCGAGGTCCTCGCCGCTGTACTCGGCGGCCCAGAATGCCTCGTACTGCGCCTGGGTGTAGCCGGCGGGCATGTCGGACCAGTCGACGCCGGCGGCGTGCACTGCCGTGCCGACCACCTGGCCGAAGGCCGAGGCGGGGTTGGCCGTGGCGACCATCCCGGCGCCGCCGAGGCACAGGCCGGTGGCCGCTACGCCGATCGCGGTGAGGCGGAGGGTCTTGGAGCGGGCGGTGCGGGGAGTGCTGGGGGTGCTGGTCACGTGGACCTCCAGTTGGTGGGATGTGCTTACCCCCTTGAGACGCCGCCCGGCGCCGAGATGTGGAGTCCGGACAGGAACCAGTTCGGATCGACCTCGTTCCCGCGCCGGCAGACGTCAGGCGGCTGTCACCACGGGAGGTCCGCACCGTCCCAGCTCGTGAAGGTACCGGTCGGGCCGTCCGGCCCGAGACGGGCGACGCGCACCACCTCCCGGCAGGCGTCCTCGACCGACTCCGTCCCCTGGAAGTGGACCAGGGCGGTGTTCGCGAAGCCTGGCGAGACCAGGTTGACCTTGATGTCGGTCTCCTCCAGCTCGATCATCATGGACAGCGTCATGGCGTTCAGCGCGGTCTTCGACGCCGAGTAGACCGGTTCGAAGGTCTTGTGGAACGGCAGGGCGGGGTCGGCCATGATCGTCAGCGAGCCCTGCGCACTCGTGACGTTCACGATGCGCGCGTCCGACGACCTGCGCAGCAGCGGCAGCATGGCCTGGTACACCGCCAGCACGCCGAGGACGTTCACCTCCCAGACGGCCCGCACCTCGTCGAGGGGGACGACGCCGGGCTGCGCCAGCGCGCGGAGCTCCGCCATGTCCTGGACGCCGGTGCGGGTGCTTGAGACGGCGGCGTTGTTGACGAGCAGGTCGAGGCGGCCCGCCTCCTCCTGGATCCGCGCGGCGGCCCTGGTGACCGAGGCTCCGTCGGTCACGTCCAGCTGGAGCGCGACGGCGCCGTCGCCGATCTCGGCGGCTGCCTTCTCACCGCGGGCGAGGTCGCGGGATCCGACGAACACGGTGACCCCGTCGGCGACCAGCTCCTTCGCGACCTGTTTGCCCATGCCCTGGTTGGCTCCGGTGACGAGTGCGATGCGGTTGGTGGGCACGAGCCCCTCCTGGTCTGATGCGGTGTGCTGGGTGTGGTTTGCCGGAGGTGGGTCAGCGCAGCGACTGCGCGCCGATGACGGACAGGACCTGCAGCTTCTCGTAGCTCTCGGTGCCCGGGACGGCGGTGTAGACCATCAGGGAGTGGGCCTGGCCGGGATCGACCAGCCGCTGGCAGTTGAGCTCCAGGGCGCCGACCTCGGGGTGGACGAAGTGCTTCACCTCATGGGGGTGTATCCCGATCTCGTGGTCGTCCCACACGCGCCGGAACTCCTCGCTGCTGTCCAGGAGCAGGTCGGCCAGGTAGGCGGCACGGGAGCCGGGGCCGCGGAGGGTGACGAGCCCGCGCAGGCCGGCGGCATACATCCGCGTCAGGAACGCGTGCTCCTCGGGGGCGTAGATGTCCCGGGCGCTCGGATCGGTGAACCACCGGTAGCCCATGCTGCGGGCGGGCCCGGTGAACCGGGTCGTGTCGCCGGTGAGGGCTACACCCATCGGGGTCTGCCGCAGCGTCTCGCCGAGCTCGGTGACGATCTCCGCGGGAGTGTCCTCCAAGCGGTCGAGGATGCGCAGCAGCCCGGGGTTGATGTGCTCGCTGGAGGTTCCCCTGGGGGGCGGGTTGTGCCCGGCGAGCCGGAACAGGTGGTCGCGTTCGTCGATCGACAGGTGCAGCCCCTGCGCGATCGAGGCGAGCATCTGCTGCGACGGCTGCGGCCCGCGCTCCCGCTCCAGCCGCGCGTAGTAGTCGGCCGACATGTTGCACAGCGTCGCGACCTCCTCGCGCCGTAGCCCGCTGGTCCTGCGCCGCTGGCCGCGGGGCATGCCCACGTCCTCCGGCTGCAGTGCCTCACGCCGGTTGCGGAGAAAGCTCGCGAGCCCCGTGCGATCGATCATGACGCTCCCCTTTTCTTGAAGTACAGCCTCGTTTCTATCCCGTGCGGAGCGCCGTAGCCACGGCCCGGCGATCCCCCCTTGGGCCCGGCCCACCGATACCGGGGTGAGCCGTGACCTCGCGAGCCTGTGATCGGGAGGCCCTGGATAGGCCTGCGCCGTCCGCCAAGGATCAGGGCCATGGCCGACGAACGGCCCCTGACGACTCCAAGGAGCAGAGCGATGCCACGCACACCGATCGACATCACCATCCCTGACCTGACCGGCAAGCGCGCGCTGGTCACCGGCGCCAGCGACGGCATGGGCCTGGGCATGGCCGGGCGTCTGGCTGCCGCGGGCGCGGAGGTCATCATGCCCGTGCGCAACAAGGCCAAGGGCGAGGCCGCCATCACCAGGATCAACCGCGCCGCCCCCGGCGCGAAGGTCTCGCTGTGCGACCTCGACCTGGCGTCGCTGCAGTCCGTGGCGGCCCTGGGCGACACGCTGCGCAAGGAGGGGCGGCCGATCCATCTCCTGATCAACAACGCGGGCGTGATGCGGCCGCCGCAGCGGCTGACCACTGTCGACGGGTTCGAGCTGCAGCTCGGCACCAACCACCTGGGCCACTTCGCCCTGGTCGCCCACCTGCTGCCCCTGCTTCGTGCCGGGCGCGCCCGGGTGACCTCCCAGGTCAGCGTCGCGTCGTCGAGCGGCTCCATCAACTGGCCCGACCTGAACTGGGAGCGTTCGTACAACGTCATGCACGCGTACCGCCAGTCCAAGATCGCGTTCGGGCTGTTCGCCCTGGAGCTGGAGCGTCGCAGCAGGGCCAACGGCTGGGGCGTCACCAGCAACCTCTCCCACCCCGGGGTCGCCCCCACCAGCCTCCTGGCCGCCCGCCCCGAGCTCGGCCGCAGCGAGGACACGCCCCACATCCGGCGGATCCGCTGGCTCTCGGAGCACGGCATCCTGCTGGGCACCCTCGAGACCGCCATGCTGCCCGCCCTCATGGCCGCGACCGACCCTGCCGCCAAGCCCGGCACCCTGTACGGGCCCAGCGGCCCTGGCACCCTGGGTGGTGCGCCCGCCGAGCAGCGGATGCACCGGCCGCTGCACAGCCTCACCGAGGCCGCCCGCGTCTGGCAGGTCTCCGAGGAGCTGACGAAGACCTCCTTCCCGTCCGCATGACCGCACAGCCGACCACCGCGACCCCCACGAGCCGAGCCGCAGGAGAAGCCGCATGAGTTCTGTCACCCCGACCGACGCCCGACGCCGAAGCCCCTGGTGGGTGGTCGTCGGTGCCGGCACGGCCAACGCCGTCGGCCCACCGATGTACCTGGCCACCACCGGCCTGTTCGTCCTGCCGATCGTCGAGGAGACCGGGTTCAGCCGCACGACCGTCACCGGCGCGTACTCGGTCGCCGCCGTCGGCATGGTCATCGGCCTGGTCATCGTCAGCCGGCTCGTGGACCGGTACGCCGCCCGGTACATCCTCGTACCGAGCTTCGTGCTGTTCGCCGCCTCGATGGCCGCCATCGGCCTGGTCCCGCCGGTCGAGGCCGTCTACTTCGTCCCGTGCTTCTTCGTCGGGTTCTTCGGGGGCGGGACAGCGATCCCCGCCACCCGGGTCGTCGTGAGCTGGTTCGACAACAACCGCGCGCTCGCCGTCGGCATCGTCACGGGCATCATCGGCCTCGGCGCCGCGCTGGGCCCCGTGCTGGCCGGAGCGCTCATCGAGAACGTCGGCTGGCGGCAGACCTACGGCTACATGGCGCTCATCGCCGGCCTCGTGTCCGTCACGATGATCACCTTGTTCGTCCGGGGCCGCGCCGAGCAGCACGTGCGCGGACGACTCGTCCAGGAGACGCACGTCGGAGACCGCGACGTCAGCCTCGAGCTCCCCGGCCTGACCTTCGGCCAGGCGCTGCGCACCCGCCAGTTCTGGGGCATCGCGCTCGGCCTCGGCATGGTCGGCGTCGTGATCATCGGGCTCCAGGTCCATCTCGTGCCGATGATGACCGACCGCGGCCTGAGCAACGACCAAGCGGGCCGGCTGCTCGTCATCTTCGGTCTGGCGTCGCTCGTGGGCCGCGTCGCCGGCGGCATCGTCATCGACCGCGTCCACGGCTCCGTCGTCGGGCCGATCGTCATCCTCGCCCCCATCGCCGGGATGTTCTTCCTCGAGCCGCCGTTCTCGACCGCCGCCCTCGCGGTCGCGTTCATCGGCGTCGCGTTCGGCATCGAGGGCGACCTGCTCGCCCTGCTCATCACCCGGTACCTCGGCATGCGCAACTTCGGCCAGATCATCGGACCGGTCCAGGCCATGTTCATCCTCGGCAGCGCCGTAGGGCCGCTGCTCCTCGGGCTCGGCTACGACCAGCTCGGCTCCTACGACCCGGTCATACCTGTCCTGATGGGCGTGCTCGTGGTCGGCGCGGTCCTCATCGCGACGCTGGGCCGCTACGTCTACCCGGCCGTGGACGGCTTCGACCGGCTCGCCGCACGCGACGAGCTCGCCGCCGCCGAGGTGCTCAGCGGGATCGCCGAGAGCCACGACGTCCCCGCTTCATCGGACCGGCCCCGCGCCCAGGTCCGCAGCTGATGGGCCAGGGGCGGATCGACAGGCCCTGAATAACGAGCCGGCGATCAAGGAGTGTGGGGACAACCGCACGACATCAAGGAGCGAACTATGTCCCGCACACCCACCGACATCACCATCCCCGACCTGACCGGCAAGCGCGCCGTCGTCACCGGGGCGAGCGACGGCATGGGCCTGGTCATGGCCCGGCGGCTTGCCGCGGCGGGGGCCGAGGTCGTCATCCCCGTCCGGAACCCGGCCAAGGGTGAGGCAGCGATCGCCACGGTCAAGCGGTCGGTGCCCGGCGCGAACGTCTCGCTGCGCAGCCTCGAGCTGTCCTCCCTCGCCTCCGTCGCCGCCCTCGGCGAGACCCTGCGCGCCGAGGGCGAACCCATCCACCTCCTGATCAACAACGCCGGTGTCATGACCCCGCCCGACCGCCAGACCACCGCCGACGGGTTCGAGCTCCAGCTCGGCACCAACCACCTGGGCCACTTCGCTCTCGTCGCGCACCTGATGCCGCTCCTGCGCGCGGGCGGTGCACGCGTGACCTCGCAGGTCAGCGTCGCCGCCCGCAGGGGCGTCATCAACTGGGACGACCTGAACTGGGAACGCGGCTACGACGGGATGCGCGCCTACAGCCAGTCCAAGATCGCCTTCGGGCTCTTCGGCCTGGAGCTGGAGCGCCGCAGCAGGGCCCACGGGTGGGGCATCACGAGCAATCTCTCCCACCCCGGCGTCGCACCAACCAACCTGCTCGCCGCACGCCCCGAGCTGGGTCGCGCGCAGGAGACCGCCGGACGCCGGATGATCCGCTGGCTCTCGGCCCGCGGCATCCTCGCCGGCACCGTCGAGACAGCGGCGCTGCCCGCGCTCCTGGCGGCGACCGACCCCCAGGCCAAGCCCGGCACGCTGTACAGCCCCAGCGGGTTCGGCAACACCAGCGGCTCGCCGGCCGAGCAGCGGCTGTACTCCCCGCTGCTCAGCGCCGACGAGGCCGCACGCGTCTGGGCCGTCTCGGAGCAGCTGACCAGGACGGCCATCTCGGCGGTGTGAGGCGGGTCCCCGAGACGCTCCCGCCATGGCCCCCATCTGCGATACGTGTCGTATGCAGATGGGGGCATCCCGCGTCGACGCCGCCGACGCCGGGGCGCCTCAGCGCTGGCGCTTGTCGTAGTCCATCCGCATGCTCTGGAAGATGATCCGCTCGACGGGCTCGGGCAGGTTGTGGAACCGCTCGTTCTTGTCCATGACGGCGATCCGGTCCATCTCCTGGGCGGTCAGGGTGAAGTCGAACAGCTCGAGGTTCGACCGGATGTGGGCCGGGTCGGTGGACCCGGGGATGACGATCGTGTCGCCCTGGAGGTGCCACCGCAGGATGACCTGCGCGGGCGACTTCCCGTACTTCCGGCCCAGCTCGGCGAAGAGCGGTTCCGCGAGCAGCTCCCGGTTGCCGCGTCCGAGCGGGAACCAGCCCCCCACGACCGTCCCGAACTGCTCGAGGAACTCCTTCTGCTCGCGCTGCTGGAAGTAGGGATGGCGTTCGATCTGGGCGACGGCGGGCAGCACTGTCGCCCTGCTGATGAGATCGGTCAGTCTCCGACGGTTGAAGTTGCTGATGCCGATCGAGCGCACCTTGCCCGCTCCGACGGCGTCCTCCATCGCCTTCCAGGAACCGTTGTAGTCGCCGTACTGCTGGTGTACCAGCAAGAGGTCCAGGTAGTCGGTGTCGAGCCGCTCGAGCGTGCGGTCGATCGCGGCCGACATTCTCGTGTACCCGGACTCGGTCGACCACACCTTCGTGGTCAGGTAGATCTCGTCCCGCGGCAGGCCGCTGTCCCGGACTGCCCGGCCGACGGCGCGCTCGTTCAGGTACGTGTTGGCGGTGTCCACCGAGCGGTAGCCGACCTCGAACGCGCGAGCCAGCACAGGGCCGACGTCGGCGGAACGAACCTGGTTCAGGCCGATGCCGACCTTCGGGATCTGGTTGCCGTCATTCAGCGTGAAAGTCTCCACGGTGTCAGCCCACCCGCCCGAAGGTGACCTGGCCAAGGTCCTCGAGCGTGGTCCACAGCCTGGCCGCGACCTGCTGGTCCTCGGCCTGTTGAGGTATGCCGGCCCAGGCGGGTAGACCGCTCAGCTCCATGAACCCGGCGGGGCCGTAGTAGGCGCCGGCCTCGGCCTGCGGCGATGTCGCCGCATACAGGGTCGGCAGAGCACCCTGGGCGCCTGGCTGGTACAGGAAAGGCATGTATCTGTGGTTGCGCCCCTCCGTGCTGTCCGGGCCGGGGCCGTCCGGGATCAGGTTGGTACGGGCGACGCCGGGGTGGGCCGCTATGGACGAGATGCCCCAGCCCTGTGCCCTGCTGCGCCTCTGCATCTCGAAGGCGAGCATGAGGTTGGCGAGCTTGGAGTTGCTGTAGGCCGCCCCGTAGTCGTACTCGCGCTCCGCCTGCAGGTCGTCGAAGTTGATCGCCGCGGTGCCGGCGCGAAGGCTGGAGACCCAGACGACCCGCGGCGCATCAGCCGCGCGCAGCAGAGGCAGCAGCCGGGCGGTCAACGCGAAGTGACCGATGGTGTTCGTGGCCAGAACCCGCTCGAACCCGTCGGCGCTCACCTGGCGGACCGCCTGCCCCCCGTCAGCGGCGTTGTTGACGAGAAGATCCAGGCTCGTCCGTGCAGCGCGCATACGGTCCGCGAACCCAGCGACCGATGCGAGGTCGGCAAGGTCGAGCGTCTCGAAGCGGATCGAGGCACCGGGGACGTCGGCCCTGATGCGCCGGACCGCTTCCGCGCCCCGTTCCCGGTTCCGGGACGCGATCGTCACCTCGGCGCCCGCGCGGGCAAGCTCGAGGGCGTTGTGGAAACCCAAGCCGCTCCGATCCTCCACGGGATAGCCGTTGCCGCCCGTGACGAGCGCCGAGAGCCCCTGCAGCGAGGGGACGTCAGCCGCCGTCCACTCGGGGATTCTCGGCAGACCCTGCTGACGCGAGGACATCTCCGGCCGGTTCGCCATCACGGCAGCCGTGCCGCCGCCGACGACCGCGACGCCCACACCGACCCCGACCAGTCGAACGAAGGAACGGCGGGACAGTCCCTTCTTCTCGATTTCGACGGGACCGTTCTCACCTGGTGTGCGTGTCATGTCGGGAACTCTCCTGGTGTGGGCGCCGGGCGAGGGCGACGAGCGTGCCCCGTTCCTCAGCTGGGTGGGCGTGACCCGGCAAGGCTCGCGCGGCACGACGTCGGCATCCAGGACCTTGCGATCCGTGGATGGCCGAGCCGAGGCGGAAGGGTGCTCTGCTCGTCAGTCAGCCGGCCGCGGCACCTCGTCGTGCGGCAGCTCCAGGCGTCCTAGGGGGTCGGCAGGAGCGTCGTGACGAAGCCCCGGATGCGGTCCACGTCGACGTCGGTGTGCAGCGAGTCCTCGTCGGAACCCACCGGCAGCGGCTTCTCGACGCCGAACAAGGCCTGGAAGAAGCGAGGGTGGAGTGAGCGGCCGAGCAGGTCGGTCGCCAGCTCAGCGGAGGCTGGCTCCTGGATCCGGAACTGCTCCGTGATGAACGCCGCGAGGCGGTCCTGGGATGTGCGGAAGATGGCGTCGTGGTACTGGCTCGACGCTTCGGGGAGGCGTTCGGCCTCCGCGATCCCCATCCGGCAGGTGCGCAGCGCCGGCTCACGCAGGAGGAGCTGGAGAAAACGTGCGCAGTACACCGTCACCGCCTCGGTGGCGTCCTGGCTGTACGTGTCAGGGGTCTTGAGACGGTTGAGGTACATCGTGCGCGCCAGATCGAACACCGCGCGGAACAGGAGGTCCTTGCTCGGGAAGTGTGCGTAGAGAGACCTCTTGGACGTGGAGGCGCGCGCGGCGACCACGTCCATGGAGGTGCGCTCGAAGCCCAGCTCGAGGAACACGTCCTTGGCGGACCACAGGATGTGTTCCTTGAGCTCTTCCCCGCGACGTGCCACCGACCTGCCTCCGTCGTGATCGAGATCCGGTACGACGGAGTTTACTCGGCGGGCCGTTCCGCGCGGACGGCGGCCTCCGATCGTGGAGGTAGGGGGACCGAACCGTCCACCAGGGAGACGTGCGCTCCCCTACCGGGCCTTGTCCGACTCAGAAGTAAACGGTACGGTCTAGTTTACCAGCCGTCACGACGAGAGACCGAGCGAGGTCGACATGTCTACCGATGTACCGGAGCCAGTGCCCCAACCAGGAGTAGGACCAACCTCCCGGCTGACCAGACGAACCTTCATCGCCGCCACGGGCACCGCGACGGGAGCCGCCGTCGCCGCCGGGGTGACCGCAACCGGCACCCGCCCGGTATCCGCCACCGAAGACCTGGCGCCCGAACCCGGGGACGGCACGGCTACCCGGGTCTCCTTCCTTCTCAACGGCCGCCGCCAGTCGCTGGTCGTCGACAACCGGACCTCCCTGCTCGACCTGCTGCGCGAGCGGCTGGATCTGACCGGGACCAAGAAGGGTTGCGACGCCGGTGCCTGCGGGGCCTGCACGGTCCATGTCGACGGCCGCCGGGTCAACGCCTGCCTCACCTTCGCGGCGAGGCTCGACGGCGCGCAGGTCACGACCATCGAGGGCCTCGCGCCGGACGGCGACCTGCACCCGCTGCAGCGAGCGTTCATCGAGCAGGACGCCCTCCAGTGCGGTTTCTGCACGCCCGGCCAGATCATGTCGGGCGTGGCCTGCATCCGGGAGGGGCACACCGGGTCCGCGGAAGAGATCCGGGAGTGGATGAGCGGCAACATCTGCCGGTGCGGGTGCTACGTCAAGATCGTCCGTGCGGTCGCCCAGACCGCGACGGGCGGGAGGTGAGCAGCATGTTCCCCTTCATCTACACCAGAGCGGCCTCCGTCCACGACGCGATAGTGGCCGGCGGGCGCGGCGGCCGGTACATCGCCGGTGGCACCACCCTCGTCGACCTCATGCGCGAGACGGTCGAGCGCCCGGGCGCCCTCATCGACATCGCCGGCCTGCCCCTGTCCGACGTCAGTGCCACGCCAGGAGGCGGCCTCCGTCTCGGAGCACTCGCCCGCATGGCGGACGTCGCCGCGCACCCCGTGGTGCGGACGACCTACCCCGCCGTCGCGCAGGCGCTGGAGCTGAGTGCCTCGGCGCAGCTGCGCAACATGGCCACCATCGGCGGCAACGTCATGCAGCGCACGCGATGCGCGTACTTCCGCGACGTCTCGGCGCCCTGCAACCGGCGCGAGCCGGGTTCGGGCTGCTCGGCCCTGGAGGGCTACAACCGCACCCACGCCATCCTCGGGACCTCCGAGCACTGCGTCGCCACCCACCCCTCCGACCTGGCTGTCGTCCTGACGGCGCTCGAGGCCACCGTGCACCTGCTCGGTCCGGAGGGACGACGGGCGACACCGATCGGTGACTTCCTGCTGCCGCCCGGCGACACGCCCGACCGGGAGCAGGACCTCCGGCCCGGCGAGCTGATCGTCGCCGTCGAGATACCCCCGCTCCCACGGCCGCTGCGGTCCGGGTACCTGAAGGTGCGCGACCGGGAGAGCTACGAGTTCGCGCTCACCTCCGCCGCCGTCGCGCTGCACATCAGGGGCGGCGTGATCCACACCGCCAAGGTCGCCGCCGGCGGGGTGGGCACCGTTCCCTGGAAGCTCCCGGCTGTCGAGCGGTACCTCGTCGGCAGACGTCCGTCACCCCGCCTCTGGGCACAGGCTGCCGAACGAGCCACCGAGGGCGCCCGGCCACTGGTCCACAACGGTTTCAAGACCGAGCTGCTGCGACGCACCGTCGAACGCCAGCTCCGCATCGTAGGAGAGCGCGCATGACCCCACAGCCAGATCCGCGGTCCGCACGACAGCCCCAGGCGGCGGTCGGCTCGCCGCGGTCCCGCGTCGACGGACGCCTCAAGGTGACCGGCCAGGCCCGTTTCGCCGCGGACCACGGCCCCGCGGACGGCATCGACGGAATCGTGCACGCGGTGCTCGTGGACGCCACAGTCGGCCGGGGAAGGATCACCGGCATCAACACCCGCACCGCCCTGGCCGTCCCGGACGTCCTCACCGTGATCCACCACGGCAACGCGCCCCGGCTGCCCTACCGGGACAACACGTTCCCCGACTCGATCCACCCGCCCGGCGAGCGGCTGCGCGCCTTCCAGGACGACCGCGTCCGGTTCTTCGGACAGCCCGTCGCCGTCGTCGTCGCCACGACACCGGAGGCGGCGCGGCACGCCGCGCGTCTCATCGAGGTCACCTACGACGCCGAGCCCCCGCGGCTCGACCTCACGACGGCACCCGCCCACGAGCCCGACGTCTACGCCCGCGGCGATGCCGCGGCCGCGCTCGCGGCGGCCCCGGTGCGGCTGGAGATGACCTACCGGATGGCCCGGAACCATCACAACGCGATGGAACCGCACGCGATAGTGGCGCGCTGGGACCGCGACCGGCTCACCGTCTGGGAGAAGACCCAGTGGGTCGCCGACCCCAGGAACGAGCTCGCGGCGGTCTTCGGGATCCCCCAGGCCGCCGTGCGGTGCTACTCGCGCTTCGTCGGCGGAGCGTTCGGCAACTCCGGACGCACCTGGGTCCACTCGGTAGCGGCGGCGCTGGCGGCCCGTGAGCTCCGTCGCCCGGTCAAGCTCGTCCTGAGCAGGAGGCAGCTCTACTTCGGTGTCGGGTTCCGCCCGGCCTACGAGTACGGCGTGCGCCTGGGCAGCGAGCGGGACGGCCGGCTGACCGCCGTCGTCCACGACGTACGGGGCGAGACGTCCGGCTACGAGCGCCACTCGGACGACCTCGCACTGGGCCGGATGCTCTACGACACGCCGAACTTCCGGCAGGAGGTGCGGCTCGTTCCCCTCGACATCAACACGCCGACGTGGATGCGTGGCCCAGGGTGGTCCACCACCGCGACCGCCCTGGAGACCTCGCTGGACGAGCTGGCGCACGAGCTCGGCATCGACCCGATCGAGCTGCGGATCCGGAACGAGCCCGCGGACGATCCCGCGACCGGTCAGCCGTTCTCCACCCGACGGCTCCACGAGTGCTACACGACCGGCATGCGCGAGTTCGGCTGGCACCGGCGCAGCCCCCGCCCGGGGACCGTGCGCGAGGGCGACTGGCTGATCGGTATGGGTATGGCGGCCGGGGCCTACCCGGCCGAGAGCGCCCCCGCTCAGGCGCACGCCCGGCTCGGCGCCGACGGGACCGTCGTCGTCCGTTCGGCGAGCAGCGACATGGGCCCGGGCACGACGACGTCGATGGCGCAGGTGGCCGCCGACGCCCTCGGCCTGCCCATGTGGAGCGTGCAGTTCCAGCTCGGCGACTCCACGATGCCCCCGGCCCCCGTGCACGCGCTCGCCTGGACCATGGCGAGCGTGGGTTCCGCCGTCCAGGCGACCTGCGACAGGCTGCGCCGCAAGGCGATCGCCCTCGCAGTCGGCGACGAACGGTCACCGTTGCACGGCGCACCCGTGGACGAGGTCCTCGTACGGCGCGGGTGGCTGCACACCCGGGAGGACCCGCGTCGTGGTGAGACCTATCAGCAGCTCCTGGCGCGCAACGGCCGGACCCATCTCGAGGCGGTCGGTGGCTACGAGCCGCCCGAGGAGATCCGGTACTCGATGTACGCCTACAGCGCGGTCTTCGCCGAGGTCGCCGTCGATGCCCGGCTCGGGATCGTCCGGGTCCGGCGGATGCTCGGGGTCTTCGACGCGGGCCGCATCGTCAACCCCAAGCTCGCCGACAGCCAGGCCCTCGGTGGCATGATCGGCGGCCTGGGACAGGCGCTGCTGGAGCACACCGTCACCGATCCGCGTGACGGCCGGATCATGAACGCGAACCTCGCCGACTACCTGGTACCGACCAACGCGGACACGACCGACATCCGCGCGATCTACGTCGACAGCGTGGACAACGAGGCAGCCCCGATCGGCGTCAAGGGGCTCGGCGAGGTCGTGCAGGTCGGCGTGGCACCCGCGATCGTCAACGCCGTCTTCAACGCGACAGGACGCCGCGTCCGCGACCTGCCCATCACGCCCGAGGCCCTGCTCACGCACCAGTGAGCCGTTCGGTCGCTTGAGCGGCGTGCTCGAGCATCGGACCGCGCGGAACCTCATGGGTCCCGGGCCGCGGATCCGACCAGGCAGGCGCCGATGGTCGTCTCGTGGACCGAGCCCTGCGGGTTCGAAGCCTCGACGTCGAGCGAGGTCTGTCTCGTGACCTGCTCTCGCGCTGGTCAGGGTCGGATCGACAGGTCCTGGATGTCGTTCGCCCCGGTGTCCAACCTGGGACCAGCACCGAGCCCGGAGACCACGCGGATGGTCACGGCGCTGTCCTTCCCTGCCCGAAGCCGCGACCAGCCAGGAGAGACTCGATGAATCCAGACAACGATGCGGGACACGGCCGTTCGGGTGTGTCCCGGCGGAGCTTCCTGGGCGGCGGTTTGGTCGCCGCCGCCGTGACACCACTGCTGAACGCGACGGCCGAGGCAGAGGCGGCGGCCTCCGCCACCGCGGACGACGTGGCACAGGTGCTGGTGCGGGCCGCTGTCAACGGCGCACCGGTCACGGTGCTGGTCGACCCCCGGGCCACGCTGCTCGACACGCTCCGCGAGCGGCTGGACCTCAAGGGCACGAAGAAGGGCTGCGACCGGGGCCAGTGCGGCGCCTGCACCGTCCATGTCGACGGGCGGCGCGTGCTGTCCTGCCTCACCCTGGCCGCCGCGACGACCGGCCACCAGGTCACCACCATCGAGGGCCTGGCCGACGGCGACCGGCTCCACCCGATGCAGCAGGCCTTCATCGACCACGACGGCCTGCAGTGCGGCTTCTGCACCCCCGGACAGATCATGTCCGCGGTCGCGATGGTCGACGACGAGGGCCCCGCCGGTTCCGACGATGAGATCCGCGAGCGCATGTCGGGCAACATCTGCCGCTGCAGCGCGTACCCCCGCATCGTCGACGCGATCCGTGACGCGCAGCAGGTGATGCGCTGATGCGGCCCTACACCTTCGACCAGGCGCGCACGGTGCGCGAGGCGGTCCGGGGCGCTGGACCGGACACGGCGTTCCTCGCCGGCGGCACGACTCTGGTGGACCTGATGAAGCTCGAGGTGATGACCCCCGAACGGGTGGTGGACATCAACGGGCTCCCGCTGGACGGCATCACCCTGGACCGCAAGGGCGTGCACATCGGTGCGCTGGAGCGGATGGGCGACGTCGCCGCCCACGCCGCCGTGCGTGAGCACTACCCGATGGTCGCGCAGGCGCTGGAGCTGAGTGCGTCGGCGCAGCTGCGCAACATGGCGAGCATCGGAGGCAACCTGCTGCAGCGCACGCGGTGCGGCTACTTCCGTGACGTCACGACGCCGTGCAACAAGCGCGAGCCGGGCAGCGGGTGCTCGGCGCTGGAAGGGATCAACCGCGGCCACGCCGTCCTCGGCACCAGCGACACCTGCATCGCTGCCCACCCCAGCGACCTGGCCGTCCCGCTGGTGGCCCTGAGCACCGTGGTGCACCTGGCCTCGGCGCGCGGCACCCGCAGCGTGCCGCTCGACACCTTCTACACACTGCCGGGCAGCACGCCCGACGTCGAGAACGTGCTGCGCCCAGGCGAGCTCATCACCGGCATCACGGTGCCCCGCTCCCCCTGGGCCGCGCACTCGCTCTACCTGAAGATCCGCGACCGGCAGTCCTACGAGTTCGCGCTCACCTCTGCCGCCGTCGCGCTCCAGCTGCGCGGCACCACCATCGCGCACGCCCGGATCGCCGTCGGCGGGGTGGGGACCAGGCCCTGGCGGCTGCCCGCCGTCGAGCGTGCCCTGACCGGGCGGCCCGCCACCTCCGCCACGTTCGAGGCCGCCGTGACCCGTGCCGCGGACGGCGCCGAGCCGCGCGAGCACAACGCGTTCAAGCCCGCGCTGCTGCGCCGCACGCTGGTCCGCGCGCTGACCGAGCTGCAGGGGTCCTGATGAGCGACCGGTCCGACGGTCCCCGTCCAGGCGGCGATCATGCTTGAGCTCGCCGCCGAGCTGCTCGACCGGGCCCGCCGCCGGGTCCCGTTCGTGACCGCCACCGTCACGCACGTGGACGGCAGCGCACCCCGGCAGCCCGGCTCGTCCCTGGTCGTCGACGCCGAGGGCGCGGTGCTGGGCAACGTGTCCGGCGGCTGCGTCGACGCCGCGGTCCACGAGGCCTGCCACGAGATGCTGGCAGGGGACCACCGGCCCCAGGTCCTGCGGTTCGGGTACACCGACGCCGACGCGATCGGCGTCGGCCTGACCTGCGGCGGCACGATCGAGCTGCTCCTGCGGCACCACGACCCGGCCGCCGAACCATGGCTGGAGCAGGCGCTGGCGGACGCCGTCGCCGGCCGGCCGGCAGCCGTGGCCACGGTCGTCCGCGGCCCGGACACCCACCTCGGCGCGGCGGTTGTCGTGCGCCCAGGCGGGCCAGTCACGGGGTCCCTCGGCGACGGGCCGCTCGAGCAGGTGGCCGCGACCCACGCGGCCGAGCTCCTGCATGCCGGGCGGACCGGCACCGTCGAGATCGGGGTGGCCGACAGCTACTGCCGGGAGCCCATGACGCTGCTCGTGGAGTCCAGCGCCCCGGCCCCGCGGATGCTCGTCTTCGGCGCCATCGACCACGCCGCCGCGCTGGCCCGGCTCGGCGTCTTCCTCGGCTACCGGGTGACCGTCTGCGACGCCCGGGCGACGTTCGCCACCGCGGAGCGGTTCCCGGACGCGGAGGTCGTCGTCGAGTGGCCGCACCGCTATCTCGGGTCCCAGGCCGAGGCCGGGCTGCTCGACCGGCGCACCGTCGTGTGCGTGCTCACCCATGACCCCAAGTTCGACCTGCCGCTCCTCACCACCGCCCTGCGCCTGCCCGTGGCGTACGTCGGGGCCATGGGGTCGCGCCGCACCCACGAGGAACGCCTGGCCCGGCTCCGTGAGGCAGGCCTGAGCGATCACGAGCTCGACCGCTTGCACTCGCCCATCGGGCTCGACCTCGGCGCCCGCACCCCGCAGGAGACCGCGCTGTCGATCACGGCGGAGATCGTCGCGAACCGGCACGGCGGCTCCGGCGTACCGCTGAGCACCGGGGTGCCGATCCACCGCGGCGTCGTCCAGCACGACGTCATCGACAGCAGCGTCCTGTCGCCGCGCCCGCTCACCCACAGCAGCTAGAAGGAGTCACGATGCCCCGTTCCCCCGTAGGACGCGAGACCGACCGCGTCGACGGCAGGCTGAAGGTCACCGGCTCGGCCGAGTACTCCGGTGACTACCGCGCCACCGACCTCACCCACGCCCACCTCGTCACCAGCACCATCGCCCGAGGCAAGGTCACCGGGTTCGACACGGCGGCCGCGCTCGACTCGCCCGGGGTGCTGCGCGTGTACACCGCGCCGGATCGCCGCCTGCCGCTGTACCTGGCCACCGGCCAGGCCGCCGGCTTCACCGAGAACTACCTCCCGCTGAACACGGACATGATCCACTTTCACGGCCAGGCCATCGCGATGGTCGTCGCCGAGTCCCCCGAGCAGGCACGCGACGCCGCGGCGCTGGTCACCGCGACCTATGACACCCAGCCGCCGCGCACCTCGATCGCGGACGAGCCGCGCGTGCCGGCCGGCCCCACCATCAGCGGTGCGCCGAGCAGCCTCAACATCCTGGCTCCCGGCGTCGGCTCCATCGACGCCGCGCTCGCCGCCAGCGACGTCGTGGTGGAGGCCGAGTTCCACCAGAACATCCAGCACCAGGCCGCGATGGAGCCGCACGCGGTCCTCGCCGTCTGGCACGGGGACCAGCTGACCATCCATGCCGGCGCGCAGATCCCAGCGGCGTACGCGCTCGGGATAGCCCAACGGCTCGGCGTCCTGCCGCAGAACGTCCAGCTGATCACGAAGTACGTGGGCGGCGGGTTCGGCGCGCGCGTCGTCCTGTGGAGCGACACACCTCTGGCCGCCGCGGCGGCCAAGGAGCTCGGCCGGCCGGTCCGGCTGGTCCTCACCCGGGAGCAGATGTTCACGCTGACCGGCCACCGTTCGCACCTCACGCAGACCGTCCGGCTGGGCGCCTCCCGGCAGGGAGTGCTCAACGCCGTCAGCCACCGGAGCGTCGCCGAGCGGCCGAGCACCATGGCCTTCACCATGACTCCGGCCCACTCCACGTCGGACGCGCTCTACCGCACGCCGAACCTGCACGTCGACGCGCAGCTGGCCGTCCTCGACATCCCCGGGAGCCGGGCGATGCGCGGACCCAACGAGGCCCCCGGGTCCTTCGCCCTGGAGACGGCGATGGACGAGCTGGCCGTCGCCACCGGCGTCGACCCGGTCACGCTGCGACTGCGTAACAACGCCGCCACCAGCCCCTCCACGGGCCTGCCCTGGTCGAGCAAGCACCTGGAGGAGTGCTACCGCGTCGGCGCGGAGAGGTTCGGCTGGTCCGCGCGCAGCGCCACGCCACGCGCACGCGTCGACGGACAGTGGCTGTACGGGGCAGGAATGGCCACAGCCATCTATCCCGCACACCGCCGGCTCGGGGTCGTCGTCCGGGTCCAGCTGCGCAACGACGACACCGCTGTGGTGTCCACCGCCACGTCGGACCTCGGCACCGGCTCGTGGACCATGGTGGCGGTCACCGGCGCCGACGCCCTGGGCATCCCGGTGCAGCGGGTCACCCCGGAGATCGGTGACACCGCCCTGCCTCCGGGGGCACCCGCGGTCGGCTCCAGCGGCACGCATGCCACCGTGCCGATGGTCGTGGACGCCGCCCGGAACGTCATCGCCGAGCTCAAGCGGGCCGCCGTCACCGCGGAGCGGTCGCCCTGGCACGGAGCGGCGGTCGAGGACCTCCGCTACGAGCGCGGCATCCTGCACGGGCTCGGCCACTCGATGACCTTCGGCCGCCTGCTGACCGCCATCGGGTCGCCGGGCATCCACATGGAGTCCGCGCCGGGCGGCCAGCCCGTCCCCGGATACGTGCACCACAGCTTCGGTGCCCACTTCTGCGAGGTCCGCGTCAACCGGTTCACCGGCGAGACCCGCGTCACCCGGTTCACCACCGTCGCCGACGTCGGCCGGGTCATCAACGCCAAGGCGGCCCGGAGCCAGCTCGTCGGCGGCGTCATCTTCGGCATCGGACATGCCCTCCTGGAGGAGAACCACCTCGAGCTCCGCACCGGCCGTCTGGCGAACAGCACGCTGGCCGACTACCTCGTGCCCGTGAACGCCGACGTCCCCGACATCGACGTGGTCATGCTCGACCGGCCCGACCCGGTGCTCACCGGACTGCTCGGAGACGGCAGCGAGGACGTCGGCACCCAGAGCCTCGGCGCCCGGGGCCTCGGCGAGATCGGCACGGTCGGCTCGGCGGCCGCGATCGGCAACGCCGTCTACAACGCCACCGGGATCCGGGTGCGCGACGTGCCCATCACGCTCGACAAGCTGATCGACCACCTGTAGGCCCACCGGACAGCGGAACGGCTCCGGACCATCACGTGGTCCGGAGCCGTCCGGCGTCCTGCTCTATGGCTTGCTCAGGTCATGGCTTGCTCAGGTCGCCGCGACGTGGTCCTGGTAGGCGGCTCTGCCGTCGTCGAGGGCGGCGACCAGGCCGCGGAACGCCCGGACGCCGTCCTCCACCGACTCCTGCACCGCTCCGGGAACCTGCAGCTGGTAGCGACGCGCCTTCGCCTCCCCCGCCGCCAGGAGCGGCAGCACGGGCGTGACCGGGGACTCCGCGATGCCGAGCCCAGCGGCCGCCTCGCCGTGATAGCGGCCGGCCAGGGCATTGAGCAGGTCGCGCCAGCCCGCGGCGTCCATCGGCGACTGCGGCAGAGCGGCGAGGTTGGTGGTCGCCGCGTCGAACAGCGCCCCGACGAGCGCCCGGCTGTTCTCGTCCGGTGCCGCGGACGTCGAGTCGAGCAGGTCGAGGAGCTCGCCGGCCTGTTCGTGGCTCTCCGTGCCGAGGAAGAACTCCTCGTCCAGACCCAGCAGGTGACCCACGTACCACCAGTAGCGGTAGAGGCGGGACTGCTCCTGGCCGGTGAGCCGGTACCCGATGGCCTCCAGGAACGTGAAGGGTACGACGGTGAAGTCGAGCCAGGTGCGCGCGACGTCGGCCTGGTTGATGGGCACGCCCCATCGCTCGGTGTCCCAGCCGTGCGCCGTGGCCGAGGCCCGCACGCGGGCGTGCAGCAGCCGGACCTGCACGGTCTGCACGTAGCCAGGAGCGCCGCGCTGCAGGCCGCCAGGCAGGACGACCGAGGCGTTCCACAGTCCGGTCTCGGCAAGACGACGCGGCGCCGTCGCGGTGAGCCGGCCCGTACCCACGAGCAGTCGCGCGATCGACGGCGACCGGTAGGTGTGGGCCAGCGAGCCACCGGCAAAGGCTAGGCCGCGCCAGTGCGGCGGCACCGCGAGCGAGGTCAGGTCGCCCTCGTCCAGCAGCTCGGGCGCGACCCAGCCGGGCACGGTCTCGGTATGGGCGAGCAGCGCGCCGACGGCCGGCGGGGCGTCCGGCACGCTCGCCCGGCCCTCGGTGAGGCCCTTCTGGAGCGCGGCGCGGGCTGGGCGGCCGAGCTCGTCGAGCTCGACGACGACGGCGTCGGCGAGCGGGTCGCCCACCTGCAACGCCCGCAGCATGCTGTCGATACGGTCGCCGTGGCGGTCCCGGGCCGCAGCGAGATCGACGGCTCGCTCGGGCACGGACGAGACATTCTTCGAAACGGTCATGCGGTCATCCAAGCCGCCTCAACCGACGGTATCCACGGCCTCCTGGTCCCCCTCTACTCCCGTGCGGCCGTCCAGGTGATGCGCTCGGTGACGGTGATCGAGTCGAGCGCCGCGAGCTGCCCGTCGGTCTCGCGTCGTCGCGCCTCGGCCGCCGTCGGCAGCCAGACGGGGTTGTCCGGATGCAGGGGCAGCACGACGAGGCGCAGCTCGGCCGGCAGCGCGCCGAGCGTCCCGAGGTCGAGCCGCCACGGCGTGCCGTCCCAGAACCTGTCGGCGACGACCGTGCCGTCGACCTCGAGCAGCGCCACGTCGCCGGCCCATTCGACGTCGAGGACGGCGTCGACGCCCGGCTCCGCCGTCCACGCGGGCAGCTCGACGGTCCAGACGGCGCCCGTCCGCCGCACGAGGCCATGGCTCGGGGCCGCGCCGCGTGTGGTGGTGCCGCCGTAGCTCGCGGGTGCCTCGCCGGGCGTACGTTCCGCGACGACGGCGCACGCGCCCGAACGCGGCTCGGCGTCCGGGCCGGCGAGCCGCACGAACTGACCCGACGCCGGTTCCCAGCGCTCGACGGCACCCGCCGTCGTGCCGGTCGTCCGCGCGGTGAGCGACCCGTCCGCCGCGGTCCAGAGATCGTCGTCCGCGACCAGCAGCGTGCGCCGGCCGCCGCGGTCGAGCACCCAGGTCCGGGCCGCCCGGTCCGGCCCGAGGACGAGGACGTCGAGCGCCGCCCCGGTGGTGCGCACCTCCAGCAGGGCACTGTCGTCCGCCGTGACCGCCCAGGCGCCATCAGCAAGAGCGACCGCTCCCGTCCGCGCGACGACCTCCACCTCGCGATCGGCGAAGGCCAGCGTCGGGTCGATGCCTCGTTCCGCGCGGAGCACGAGGGTCGGCCGCTTGACGCCGTCGCCGCCGTCGTCGTCGAGGATCGTGACCGCCGAGGCGGTCGCCCACTCGATCTCCGGTGCGCCCGCGAGGCGCAGCCCCACGGGCCAGCGCGCCGTCGTGCCCGCGGGGACCGTCACGGGCGCAGCGGGGAACTCGACGACGCGGTCCGTGAGCTCGACGGCGAACCGGGTCGGGTCGGCGTCTCGCATCTCGACGTACGGCTGGTGCTGCCCGATCACGACGAAACCGCTGGTCCCGTCGCTGCGCAGCGCCCACCGCAACGTGCTCGTGTCGTCCTGGTCCGCGGGCAGCGTCTCCGGCATCGACGCCGACATCGTCGCGACACGGTCACCGAAGGCGGCGAGGAACGCGTGCTGGTCGCGCAGCAGGTCGAACGAGGGTGACCTCGAACCCGCCGCACCGATCGGCGCGTGGAAGTCGTAGTCGAACACCGGGAGGTCGTTGGGGTACCCGGTCGCGAGGGATTCCTGGAGGCCCGGGCCGCGCCAGACGTTGCTGCCGCCGGCGTACATGTAGTAGCCCTGCCAGACCGAGCCGTTGCCGATCTTGGTGTGGGCGATCGCCGCGATGTCCGCGGGCCGGAGCACGGGCCGCCGGTGGTAGGACGCCGCCATGCCACCCCCGAGCTCGCAGGTCGCCGCCGGTCCGCGGTGCCCGGACGTCGTCGGCGGCGCCGAGGCTTCCTCTCGCTGGTCCGAGCCGATGCCGGGATCGTCCCAGACGTGGCCGAAGAAGTAGTGCGCCCGGAAGCTGACGTCCCACGGGTGGTCGGACGGCACCCAGAACCCGTCGCCGTACCCGCCGTACAGCGGGACCACCTCGTCCGGCAGCTCGGCACCGCCCCAGGCGGTCGCCGTCCAGATCGACGCCTCGATCCCGGCCTCGCGGGCCATGCCGATCAGGGTCCTGATGTGTCCGGGCTGGTCGTAGAGCTCGTTCTCGATCTGCACCGCCACGACCGGCCCGCCCGGTCGCACGCGGCCCGCCAGATGAGCGCCGAGCGCGCCGAACCAGGTGCGGACGACGTCGAGATAGCCGGGATCGTCGGTGCGATGCCGGACGTCGAGGCCCTGCACCCAGTCGGGCAGGCCGCCGTTGCGGACCTCGCCGTGGGCCCACGGCCCGATGCGCAGGACGACATCCAGCCCCGCGGCCTGAGCCGTGTCGACGAACGCGGCGACGTCGAGGCCGCCGTCGAACGACACCTTCCCGCGCTCCGCCTCGTGATGGATCCAGATGACGTAGGTGGAGACCGCCGTCACGCCACCCGCGCGCATGAGTCGGAGCCTGCGGTCCCAGTCGGAGCGGGGCACGCGGGAGAAGTGGAGCTCGCCGGAGACGGGGATGACCAGGCGGCCGTCCCGGCTGAGGTGCGTGGGCCCTGCGACCAGTCGCCCGCCGGTGGCGCTGACCGCCTCGGACGGCGCGAGGGGTGCGGTCCACTCCTGGAACCGGCTCCGGGAGACGCCCTCGGCGGAGGCCAGGTGCATACCGTTTCTCTCCTTCGAGCAGTGGGTGCTGCGGCCGGGCGAGCCTATATGTGACAGGCGACCGACAGTGCTACCGTGTTCCATGGATTTTTGGAATACGGTGTGGCATGTCCAAGTCTGATCTGTTCGAGTCCTTCGCTCGAACGGGCAAGGCGCTGGCGAGCGGCAAGCGACTGGAGCTGCTCGAGCTGCTCGCGCAGGGCGAGCGTCCGGTGCAGCAGCTCGCATCGGTGGCCGGCCTGAACCTCACCACCACATCGGCGCACCTCCAGCTGCTCCGCGACACCGGCCTGGTCACCTCCCGGCGAGATGGCACCCGTGTGCTGTACCAGCTGGCCGGGCCGGACGTGGCTGAGCTGGTCATGCTCATGTTCCGGGTGGCCGAGCGGCACCGCCCCGAGGTCTCGGCAGCGGCGGCAGGGATGCGCTCGCGGCTGCTGCCCGACGGCGTCAGCGTCATCGACCGTGCCGAGCTCCTGGACCGGTCCCGGCGCGGTGAGGTGCTGGTTCTGGATGTGCGCCCGAGCGAGGAGTACGCCGCCGGCCACCTGCCCGGCGCGGTCTCGATCCCAGCTGGAGAGCTCGCGGATCGCCTCGCGGAGATTCCCGCCGACGTCGAGGTCGCCGCCTACTGCCGAGGCCGGTTCTGCGTGCTGTCGTATGACGCCGTGCACCTCCTGACCGACCACGGATACACGTCCCATCTGGTCGCGGACGGCGTGATCGAGTTCCTGGCCGACGACGTCGCACTGACCACAACCACGCTCCCGGCCCGAGCCACCTCATGACCGACACCGCAGCCTCCGCAGATTCGACCGCCGCAGCGCCCTGGGTGGACGGCACCCCGCCCGAGCAGCGCAGGGTTCTCTTTGCGCTGGTCCTGGCCCAGGTGTTCAGCGGGGCCGGGCTCGCGGCCGGGATCACGGTCGGGGCGCTGCTGGCCCAGGACATGCTCGGCACAGCCGGGCTCGCAGGGCTGCCCAGCGCCCTGTTCACCATCGGCTCCGCCGCCGCCGCCGTCGTCGTAGGGCGGCTGTCGCAGCGGTCGGGGCGACGAACCGGCCTCGCGACGGGCTACGCGGTCGGCGCCGTGGGGGCGCTCGGTGTGCTCCTGGCCGCGGTCGCCGACTCGGTCCCGCTGCTGTTCATCGCGCTGTTCGTGTACGGGGCGGGGACGGCGACCAACCTTCAGGCGCGCTACGCGGGCGCGGACCTGGCCCCGCCGCACCGCAAGGCTCGTGCGGTGTCCACGGTGCTGGTCGCGACCACTCTCGGTGCGGTCGCCGGGCCCAACCTGGTCACCGTGACCGGGTCGGCCGCGGCCGCCTGGGGAATCCCGCCCCTGGCCGGGCCGTTCGGCCTGGCCGCTCTCGCCTACGGCGCCGCCGCGGTCGTGCTGGTCCTTCTGCTGCGACCCGACCCGCTCCTGCTCGCACGCGAGCTCGGTGCGGTTGAGCAGGAGATCCAGGGAGCCACGGACTCTTCAGGGCCCCTGCTCCCGGCCGCTGCGGGCCTGCCGGCCGGGGTTCGTCTCGGTGCCGCGGTCATGGTGGTCACCCAGGCGGTCATGGTCGCTGTCATGACGATGACGCCGGTCCACCTGCAGCATCACGGCCACGGCACCGCCGCGATCGGCATCGTCATCGCCGTGCACGTCGCCGCGATGTACCTGCCTTCGCTCCTCTCCGGGTGGCTCGTGGACAAGTACGGGGCGCGGGCCGTCAGCGCACTCGCCGCCCTCACGCTGCTCGCCGCGGGACTCGTCGCGGGCCTCGCGCCGGCGGGTGCGGTGTGGGCGCTGGCCCTGGGGCTGGCTCTGCTCGGGCTCGGCTGGAGCCTCGGGCTGGTCGCCGGGACCACGCTCCTGAGCCGCGACCTGCCCCTGCACAGCCGTGCCCGCGTGCAGGGCAACGTCGACGTCCTGGTCGCGATCGCCGGAGCCGGCGGCGGAGCGCTGTCCGGCGTGGTGGTCGCGGGCGCTTCCTACACTGCCCTCGCCCTCGGTGGGGGCGTCCTTGCGCTGTGCCTCCTGCCCCTGGTCCTCCGACGGCGCCCTCCGGGCAGCTCGCCCTTCCCCGGCTGACCATCACCGGCTCACCGACCGACTGGAGTACGTCGTGACAGCAGCACCCGACCCGACCGCCAAGGCCCTGCGCGTCTGGGAGAAGATCGCGCCGAGCTACGACAGGAAGATGGCCTTCGCGGAGAAGGTGCAGTTCGGCGGGGGCAGGCAGTGGCTCGGCGCCCGCGCCGAAGGCCGCGTCCTGGAAGTAGCGATCGGCACCGGCCTCAACCTGCCGCACTACCCGACAGGCGTCACCCTGACCGGGATCGAGCTGAGCCCCGCGATGCTCGCCAACGCCGAACGGCGCGCCGCCGAGCTCGGCCGCGGCGTGGACCTGCGCACCGGCGACGCCGAGCACCTGCCGTTCGGGGACGAGTCGTTCGACACGGTGGTCTGCGCCCTGTCGCTGTGCACGATCCCCGACCCCGTCGCCGCGATCGCCGAGATGAGGCGCGTCCTGGTGCCCGGCGGACGGCTGCTGCTGCTCGACCATGTCGGTAGCACCTGGCCACCGGTCTACGCCGCACAGCGGCTGGTGGAACGGCTGACGATCCGAGCAGCGGGTGAGCACCTCACCCGCCGTCAGCTCCCCCTGGTCCAGGCCGCCGGGTTCGACGTCGTCGAGTCCGAACGTCTCAAGGCCGGGACCGTCGAGCGCGTCTTCGCCCGCAAGCCGGCGGCCGTCAGCAGGGGCTGATATCCCAGCTGATCGCCAGCCGGTGGGGCGGCTAGTGCACGAGGACTCGCGCCCAGGAAACCGAGGAACTCAGAGAACGATCGGGTGCTTCACTGTCAGTTGCCGATGTCGGACAGCGCGTCGGCGTAGGCGCGGGCACGTGGGTCGTCAGAGAGCTGGGCGCGGTCGAACTCACGAGTCAGCTCGTGGGCAACAAGGGCCAGGCTCGGCACGGATCGACGGTCGCCCGTCAGCGCTTCGATGCCGTAGTCGAGCGCGGCGTCAGCGTCCCCCGCACGGGCCGCGGCGACGGCCAGAGTGATGCGTGCCTCGGCATTGCGCATGGGGCTGCGCTCGACGCCGTCCGGCCGGATACCGGCGCGCAACACCTCCTCCGCATACAGCACTGCCCGGTCGTCGTTACCGACGTTCCGGTGCACGTCCATCTCGTAGTAGGTCTGCTTCGCGGGGTCGACCACAAAATGGTCGTCGGGGTTCGACGGCATCGGTAGGGCCTCAAGGACGGTGCGACCACGCTCGAGGCTCAGCTCGACCTGGTGAGCATTCCCGAGCCGCGCCCATGCCTTTGCCGCCTGGGCGGCCAGCTGGGCGCTGACGCTGCGAGCACCGGCTACTTCGATGCCGTGCTCGGCTGCTGCGACGACGCGGTGCAGGTCGCCGGAGGTCAGGGCGAACCATGCACTCATCTCGTGAGCCCAACCGCCGACGTGGTGGTCGTCGACCTCGTTGGCGAGGTCGAGTGCGTAGCGCCGGGTTGCCTCCGCGGCGACGTGCTGTCCGGCGTCGTACTCGACGCAACCGACCAGGAGCGCCAGGCGACCCGCCAGGGAAAGCAGGTCGCGGTGCTGGGCGAACGACAGACGCTCGTCGAACAGTCGGGTGATCCGGCCCAGCCAAGCCAGCCCCTCGGCGCGCAGTTCGCGAGTCTCGCGGTACCGGTACTCGGTGCAGAGCCGTTCGACGGTGACCTCGACGGCGGTCACCGTGGCGTCGGTGATCGACGAGCGTTGCAGCCGGGCGATCAGCTCGGCCGTGTCCATCCCCGCTTCCAGGAGCAAGGAAGTCTCCCCGGCCGGGGCAGCCGGTGGGAAGAGGTCGGCGGTGACCGTGCCGAGGACCATCGCGATGTGTGGCGCCCAGCTGCGTGGGGTGACGCGCCCGGCTTCCCACTCCTTCCACTGCCGTACAAGCGACTCCGCCGACGGTGGCTCCTTCCCCGTGGAGCGGCTGTACACCGCTTGCAGATTCGCCACGGCGCGCGCCTGGGACCAGCCGCGCGCTTCACGCTCGCGCCGCAGCCGATCCGCCCAGGCAGGCCGTGTGCTCATGGCTCCCATCGTGCCCCACGTCACAGACAGGCAACCAGAGGGGAGGTGAATGTCTCCCCACCTCTCACCTATCCCGCGAACACCGGGCTGACGAATCCTTCCAGGTATGAGAACTTCCGCGCCGCTCCTCGTCGCGTGCGACATCGACGGGACCTTGGTCCGTACCGGCAGCCCGGCCACGGCCGCCGTACGCGCTGCGGCTACTCAGGTTCGGGCGGCCGGGCACCACATCGTGCTCGCCACGGGACGCTCCCTCGTAGGCGCACTGCCCGTCGCGCTGCAGCTCGGGCTGGACGACACGTGGATCGTGGCAAGCAACGGCGCCGTCACCGCACACCTGGTAGGTGACCACTACCAGGTCACCGAGCAGCACAACCTCGACGCTGAGGCCGCGATCCGCGTCGCCGTCGCGGCGGCGCCCGGTGTGCGCATCGCAGCCGAGATGGTGGGTACCGGCTACCGGGTCAACATCCCGTTCCCGGATCACGAACTCAACGGCGCCCAGCACAGCGTGCGCGGGCTTGAGGAGCTGTGGGCGCACCCGACTCCCCGCATCGCCCTGCAGGGTCCGTCCGGTTACCGCCTGGTGTGGGCACTGCGAGCGCTCGGCCTGACGGCGATCGCCACCCGGCGTGACTGGGTCGACGTCACAGCGGCTGGGATCTCCAAGGCGACGGCACTGGAGAAGGTGCGCACCGAGCTTGGCGTCGAGCCGGGCGACACGGTCGCCGTCGGCGACTCGGAGAACGACATGGAGATGCTGGGTTGGGCCGCACACGGCTGGGCCATGGGTCACGCGCCGCCGTTCGTGATCGCCGGTGCGGACTACGTCACTGGAACCCTCGACGACGACGGAGCCGCCACCGTGCTCCGCTCCCTTCTCGGGTAGAGAAGCGCTATAAACCTCCCACGTTTCCGGGCTTGGATCACCGCACTTGTCGGCGCCAGAAGTCCAGGTGACCGGGGCAGGTCTCGATCCAAGAACAAGACGGCATCCGGAAGCTGCCCGGACTCGGGCGCCAGCCCTGGACAAGAGAAATGAGCCCCCGCTCTACCTAAAGCGGGGGTCTCGTAGAATCCCGAAGTTCACGTCTCGTAACGAGACCCGTTAGGACCTCTGTTGGGATTCAGCTAAGGGAACCCACCTTAAACGAGCGAAGAAGGCCCTCACAGGAATCCCGCCTCTGAGATCCGTTCGAAGCCAGGGACTCCTCGCCGAGCGAGGGCAAGGTCTCAGCCCGAGTTGCATTCGCTGGCGCAGTAGTAGCAGCCGTTCACATCGTTGCCGACCCGCCCCTTTGCACTGGCGACAGCGCCGACGCACGACGCGAAAGCGCCGAGATAGATCTGGTTCGCCGCGCTGGGCAGGCGGATGCAGTTGTTGTCGAGGTTGTGGACCTCGTGGTCATTCGTGCCGGGCTGAGCGTTTCTGTTTACGCAATAGCGAGCCATATCAGAACTCCTCCATGATCGGATCACACGTCTTCGTGTGATCTCGATACTATTTCCGCCACATCCGGCTTAACCAGATAAATGTGGGTGAATAGAGGGTGAGCGGTTTCGCCTATGGGAATACCGACAAACCGGGTGTGGCCGCGTCCGCGCGGGCCGCTCGCAGTTCATCACCTCGGCGCAGTGACTTGGCGTAACCGATGCATGGCACGCCGGCCGCTCGCGAGACCTCAACGTCGCAGATCGAGTCGCCGATGAACACCGACCGGTCGGGCTTCATACGGAGAGGTCCTAGACGTTTATCGACAGTGTGCGCGTTGGGCCCCATGAGGTCATGGTCTACCCGCCAGCCGACCGATGACCCCGACGATGTAGGCCGCGAGTAACCGACGTTCGAGGTAGCAGATCGCAGCCGCGGCGGTGTTGCTCACGATGAGCACCGGCTTGCCGATCTGATGGCACCTGGCGCTGAGGTCGTGCGCACCGTGGGTTGGCACGACCGTTGACGCGGCGGCAGCTTCGGCGCGGTCGCACGCGGCCTCGACCTCGGGCAAGGCCGCGGGCAGGTCGATCGGAACCCAGCACGGGACAGCGAGGTGGTCGCTGGTCGCGCCGATGCGATCACCCAACGCAACACCACGCGCCAGCATCGGTGCGCGTGCTGCGTTCGCAACTTCGAGGTTCGCCGGTATGGGAATCAGGGGCGCGACGGGACCGTCGAAATCGAGCAGAAGTGCGTCGGCCGCGGCGAACAACTCGGCTGCGCGGCTCACAAGGTGGCCAGAATCAAGACGCAGTCGACCGACGCCGGCGATAGGCCCGTTGCTGACAGCTCCTCGAGCAGTAGTCCCGCGGCCGCCCCCGCCCTCCCCCGTCCAGCGGCTTTCCGCACATCACGCACGTCGCCCCGCTATTTTCGTCACGCATTACCTCACTACCCTGGCTCTCGACGAGCGCCTGGACACCGTCGAGCGTGCGCTGCAGCCCGAACTCGAACGGGTCGACCGGCTCGTCCATGCCGCCGCTCTCCCACAGCCCTGCAAGGGCCGGGTAGGCGTCCATCCGCTCGAAGAGAGACTCGCGTTCGCTCCACCAGCGCTCGTGAGAGACGCCAGTGCGCCGCTGGAGCTCCGCGGTCTCCCCCGCCTGGCGCGCGACCGACTCGACGAACCCGCCCACGAGGTTCACCACCGCGATCACCTGGGCCGGCGCCAGGCCGCCGCGGGACGCGACGTCGAGCGCGTGGTCGTACCCGGCCATGATGTTCGGACCGGGCAGGCGGCGGCTTCCCGCGCTGTGGACCAGCCAGGGATGCCGCTGGTGGATCGTCCACGCCCGGCGCGCCCAGCGTTCGAGGCCGGCACGCCAGTCCAGCCCGTCCGCGGGCTCCAGGGGCACCTCCCCGTAGACGGCGTCCCGCATGAGCTCCACCAGCTCGGCCTTGCCGGGAACGTAGCGGTAGAGCGACATCGTCGTCGTGCCGAACCGTTCGGCGACCTTCCGCATGGACAGCGCCCCGAGCCCGTCGGCGTCCGCGACCTCGATCGCCGCCGCGACGATCCGGCCGAGGCTCAGCCCGGGCCTGGCCGGTTCGTGCGCGCCCCAGAGCAGCTCGATCGCACGTTCCGGATCCGGCTGCACGTCGTCCTCAGCCACCGCTGCTCCCTTGACGCTCGTCGTTCGATCCTGTTTAACTGATAAACCTCAGTATATTCCATAAAACAACTCGTAGGAGCCGCTTCATCATGCCCGAGAACAGGTTCTACGTGTCCCCCGACGGCCAGGACGACTGGCCGGGCACCCTCGACCGGCCCTTCGCCACCCCGCACGCGGCGCAGAAGATTGTCCGGGCGCTCACCGCCGAGATGGCCGGCGACGTCGTCGTCATCCTCCGAGCCGGCGTCTACCACCTCGACGAACCGCTCACCTTCGACAACACGCACGGCGACTCGGGGGCGAACGGCTTCCGGGTGGTCTACCAGGCACACGGCTACGGAACGGCCGGCCGGGAGGAGGTCGTGCTCAGCGGCGGCCGCCAGGTCACCGACTGGTCCGCGGGCGCCGACGGCGTCTGGACCGCCCCGATCGGCGAGCTGGAGCCACGACGACTCTCCGTCGACGGCCGGCCCGCTGCCCGGGCGGCCCGCACCGGACTCCCCGGAAGCGTGACGAAAACTGCTACCGGTTACGTCACGGACAGCATGGAACCTCAGTCCTGGCCGGATCCCTCAGGACTGGAGCTCGTCTACCCGGGCGTCTATCCGTGGGCCGAGGCTCGCCTTGCGGTCGCCGCGATCTCCGGAGACGGTTCCTCGACCACCATCACCATGGCCCAGCCCGCCTTCGACAACGCAAAGGCCCTCTACGACTCGAAGTGGTACGGCGCGGAAGGTGACGGAACCTGGGACGGCCTCGCCGCACCGTCAGTGCTCGAGAACAACCTGGCCTTCCTCGGCGAGCCGGGCACTTTCGCCGTCGACCGCTCCGAACCGGGCGGACACGTCCTGCACTACCGGCCGCGCCCCGGCGAGGAGCTCGGCAGGACCGCCGTGATCGTGCCGGTTCTCGAGACGATCGTCAGCGGGCAGGGTGTGCACGACATCGCGCTGCGTGGACTCACGTTCGCCGACGCGCACTGGTCAGGCCCCACCCGGTCCGGCGGCTACCTGCACTACCACGGCAACGCCCGCCACGAACGGGGCGGGTTCCAGAAGATCGACATGGGCGCCGACGTCGGCTACGTCCACGTTCCGGCGACGCCGACCCAGCTACCGGCCAACGTCGTCCTCGACTCGGTCAGCCGGATGGTGCTGGAGGGGTGCCACTTCACTCGCCTCGGTGCCGGCGGACTGTCGATCGACGGGAGCACCGCCGTCGACGTCCGGGGAAACGTCTTCGACGAGATCTCGGGCAGCGGGATCGCCGTCCAGGGCTCCACGCGCGTCTCTGTCGAGGACAACCTCGTCCACCACATCGGCACCGAGTACCGCGGTTCGCCCGCCGTCCTGGTCTTCATCTCCGAGGAGACCGTCGTGGCACACAACGAGATCCACGACGTCCCGCACAACGGCATAGTGATCACCGGCGGCGACGGGGCCAAGGGCACCCAGGTGGTCGGGAACCTCGTCGAACGGAGCATGAGCGCGCTGATGGACGGCGGCGGGATATACCTGTCCGCACCGCAGGGCTCGTCGTTCGCCGGCGGGGCGGTGGTCCGGGGCAACGTGATCCGCGATGTCCTGACGTCGTACAACTTCGGGCTCTACGCCGACTACGGCGCCGCGTGGATCACCGTCGTCGGGAACATCGTGTGCCGGGCCGACACGCCGATCGTGCTGCAGGTGGGTCCGCCGCTGGAGAACGTCGCCTTCATCGGCAACTTCTGGGACGTCCTGCCCGACGGCTACGACGACCCGCCCAGGACGGTGACCGTGGCCGGGAACACCGTGCTGCCCAAGGAGACCTTCGACGAGGCGATCAAGGCCGACCCGGCGGCGGCCGACATCCTCGCTCGGGCGGGACGACGCGTCTGACAGGGTGCCTTGGCGGGCGACGCGGTGGGGAGCGACCTGCTCCCCACCGCATCCCTGGGCAGGAGGAGCCTTGTCCATATACGAGCGTTCTGATAGTTATGCCCCATGACCTCGACATCGAGCATCGGTGTGATGCTGCCGCGTGACCTGCCCGCGCACCAGGTACTGGACTACGCCCGCACGGCTGAGCGCATCGGGTTCGACGAGCTGTGGGTCGTGGAGGACCTCGGCTTCCGTGGCGGTTTCTCGCAGGCCGCGGCGGTGCTGGCCGCCACCGAGCGCATCGACGTCGGCATCGGGATCCTGCCCGCGGCGTCGCGCAACATCGCTTTCGCGGCGATGGAGATCGCGACGCTCGCCCAGCTCTTCCCCGGGAGGGCGGTGGTCGGCATCGGACACGGCATGCCGGGCTGGATGCGCCAGGCCGGGTGTTGGCCGGAGCGGCCGCTGACGTTCCTGAGCGAGTACACGGAAGGGCTGCGTGCCCTCCTTGGTGGAGACACCCTGGACGGCACGGTCGCCGGCGCCCGTCTCGAGGGCGTCCGGCTGGAGCAGTCGTCGCTGCCCGAGACCGTGCCGCCGCTCCTGCTCGGTGTTCGTGGGCCGCGGTCGCTCGCGACATCGGGGCGGGTGGCGGACGGGACGGTGCTGGCGGAGCCGGTCACGCCCGAATACGTGGCCGCTGCGCGTGAGCAGATCGCGGCCCAGGGCGCGCACCGGGTCGTCGCGTACAACCTCGCCGCCGTCGATCAGGACCCGGACGTGGCCATCGCCACCGCGCGGCCGGGCCTCGAGTGGATCGGGGAACCGGACTGGGCACCACACCTGGCTCCGCTGCCGTTCGCGGCGGAGTTCGCGGCGCTGCGCGCCGACTGCGCGACGCGCCAGGAGTTCGTCGAGCGACTGCCCGCGCCGTGGGTACAGCAGCTCGCGCTCGCCGGTACGCCTGACCAGGTCCGTGCGCGGATCGACGACCTGGCCACGGCAGGAGTCACGTCGAACGTGTTCATACCCGCTGGTCCCGACCCGCTCGCCGCGCTGGAACAGCTCGCGGCCGTCCTGTGAACCGGCCTCGGCGGACCGATCCCGGCCGGCGCGAACGGATCCTGGACGCGGTGCTGGACCTGATCGCCCGGGACGGTTCCGCCGGGGCGACCTACCGGTCGGTGGCCGAGGCGTCCGACGTGCCGATGGGTTCCATGACCTATCACTTCCCGACCCGTGACGACATGCTGCTGGCCGCGTTCGAGCGGCTGGCGGACCAGATGCACGGGCGTTTCGACGAGATCATGGCGGAGCCGCTCGACGGCGAGGACCCCCGCGAGCGGGTCGTCCAGCTCATCGTCACCCAGGGCGCCGGGTACGGGCGGGACATGGTGCTGTCGGCGGAGCTGTACGCCCTGGCGGTACGCGACGAGCGCTACCGGGTGCTCATCCAGTCCTGGATGGAACGGTCCCGTGCCTCGCTGCGCAGGCACTTCCCCGCGGAGGCGGCACCGGTCATCGACGCCCTCCAGGAGGGCCTGGTGCTGCACAGCCACATCTCGACCGAGCCGTTCGACGTCGACCGGGTGCGCGGTGCCGTGTACCGCCTGATCGAACCCACGGCGGTCTCTCACGCCGAGGTTCCGGCCGAGGAGGCCCGGTGACCATGCGCCCGACCGCGGAACGACGTCGGACCGCGCTGTTCATCGCGTTCTTCGTCACGGGCCTGTCCATGGCGTCCTGGGTCTCGCGCACGCCCGCGATCCGGGACGCGATCGACGCGAGCACCGCCGAGATGGGGCTGGTCATCGCCGGGCTGTCCGCCGGCTCGATGATCGGCATCGCCGCTGCCGGCACGCTGGTGGCCCAGCGTGGCGCGCGGTTCGTCGTGCTGTGGGGCATGGTCGCGATCGTGGCCGGCGGCGCGACCGTCGCGATCGGTTCGGGAGCCGGGCTCGGCTGGCTCGTCGCCGTCGGGCTCGCGTTCTTCGGGTACGGGATGGGATCGGGCGAGATCGGCCAGAACGTCGAGGGTGTCGACGTCGAGACCACGCTCGGCAGAGTGGTCGTGCCGAGCCTGCACGGGTCCTACAGCCTCGGCATCGCGATCGGTGGCCTGCTGGGGCTGGCCGCGAGCACTGTGGGCCTTCCGGTGGCCGCCCACCTGGCCGTGGTGGCGGTGCTGACGGCCGCCGCGGCCGTCTTCCTCGTGCGGAACGTCGCACCGGCGGTCGGCCGGGAACCCGGCTCCGACCTGCGCCGTCGAGCACCGATCATGGAGAGTTTCCGCGCCGCTCTCGCGGTATGGACCGAGCCGCGCACCGTGGCCATTGCCGTGATCGTGCTCGGCATGGCGCTGGCGGAGGGGTCCGCGAACGACTGGCTCCCACTGATCATGGTCGACGGGTTCGCGCTGTCCGCGCCGGTCGCGGCCCTGGTCTACGCGCTCTTCGGCCTGTCCATGGCGATCGGCAGGTTCTCCGGGGGCTACTTCCTGGACCGGTTCGGCCGCACGCCCGTGATGATCGCCAGTGCCGCGCTCGCCGTCCTCGGGATCGCGACGGTCTCGTTCGCTCCCGGTGCGTGGATCGGTGCCGGCGGCGTGGTCCTGTGGGGCCTGGGCGCTGCCCTCGGTTTCCCGGTGGCCCTCTCCGCCGCCGGTGACGACCCCGTGGGAGCGGCCCGCCGGGTCAGCGCGGTCGCGACCGCCGGGTACACCGCCTTTCTCGTCGGGCCGCCGGTGCTGGGGCTGATCGGCGAGCACGTGGGCCTGCGTTCGGCGATCATCGTCGTGCTCGTCGCGGTCGCCGTCTCCACCTGCTTCGCCCGAGCGGTCGGCAGGCCGACGTCGCCCGAGAACGAGTAGGTGGGCGCGGTCCATGCTCACCCCTGACTCCCTTGGTCGTGATGTCCATCTCTCAGGGTTCAGCGGCCGCCGAACGCGCCGGCGCCGATCGCGGCCACCAGCTGTCTCTGGGCGACGGCGACCACGATCACCACGGGAGCGATCGTCATCACGCACGCCGCCATCAGCAGCTCCCACTGCGTCCCGGTCTGGGTCGTGAACCCGGCGATCCCGATGGGGATCGTCCACTTCTCGGAGCTGTTGAGGATGATCAGCGGCCACAGGAAGCTGTTCCAGCTGCCCAGGAAGGTGAAGATCGCCGTCACCGACAGGGCCGGCCGCACCAGCGGAACGATGACGCTGATGAGGATGCGCCAGGTGGACGCTCCGTCGAGCCGGGCTGCCTCCTCCAGCTCCGCCGGGATCTGGAGCATGAACTGCCGGAGCAGAAGCGCTCCGAAGGCTCCGAACAGGCCCGGCAGGATCAGAGCTATCCAGGTGTCGGCGAGCCGCGCCTGGTCGAAGCCGAGGAACAGGGGCACGACGGCGACCTCGCTGGGCAGGGTCAGCGTGATCACGAACAGCAGGAAGACGGCGCTCCGGCCCGGGAACCGCAGCCGCGCGAACGCGAAGGCCGTGAGGGTCGCGACGACCAGGGTGAGCACGGTCGAGATGGCGGCTACGACCAGGCTGTTCAGGAGCAGGCGCCCGAAGTCGACCTCGGTCCACGCGTCCACGAAGTTGGACCAGAGGACCTTCGAGCCGATGAAGCTGATCTGTGCTCCGAACGCCTCGTTCGCCGGCTTCAGCGCGGTGAAGAAGGTCCAGATCAGCGGGAACGAGAACACGAGCGCGAACAGCCAGGCGACCGTCGTGTTGGCGACGAACCCCACGGCGCGCCCCCGGCGGCGCCAGCTCGGTCCCGACGTCGGCAGACGTCGCCCAGTCATGGGCCCAGCCATAGGTTCAGTCATAGTGGACCCACCTCCTTTGTCCCCACAGCTGGAAGAGCGTGAAGATCGCGATGATCACGAACAGCACGGTGGCGATGGCCGACGCATAGCCGAGCTCGTTGTTCGTGAAGGCGGTCTGATAGAGGTACAACATGATCGTCATCGTGCTGTTGCCCGGGCCTCCGCCCGTGATCACGTAGGCCTGGGCGAAGGTCTGCCAGGCGCCGATGACGGTGAGCACCGTGGTGAAGAACAGGGCGGGGCTGACCAGCGGCAGCGTGATCGAGACCAGGCGACGGAACCGGCCCGCGCCGTCGATCCGTGACGCCGCGATGACGTCCGGGCTGATCGAGTCGATGCCCGCGCCGAGCACGATCATGTTGTAGCCGAACGACTGCCAGAGCGACACACCGATCACGACGGCCAGCGCCCAGTCGCCGTCGCTGAGCCAGGGGATGGGCCCGAGCCCGATCGTCGCCAGAGCCTGGTTGACGGCGCCGTCCTTCTGGAAGAGCAACCTGAAGACCGCGGCGTTCGCCACCAGGGGTGACAGGGCCGGGATCAGGAAGATCACACGGAGCCAGTTGCGGCCGGCGATGCGGGTCTTCAGCCACATCGCCATGGCCATCGAGATCGCGATGTTCGCCGGGACGTACACGAGCACGAAGATCGCCGTGACCCTGACGCTGTTGAGGAACTGCGTGTCGTGCAGCAGGCGGACGTAGTTCTGTGTGCCCGTGAACTGGGTGCCTCCCAGCAGGGTCGAGTCGGCGAATCCGAGGACCAGCGAGGCGACCTGCGGTATGACGATGAACACCGCGAGCCCGATGAGGCCAGGGAGGACGAAGGCCCACCCCACCCAGCCGGGTCCCCCGAGGGGCCGGCGGCGCAGCCGGTCCCTCGGGCGGTCCGGTGGGGCGACGGGCCCGTCGGAGACTGCCTCCACCGCACGGTCCGGACGCACGGACCTCATTGCGCGAGGCCAGCCTTCACCTGCTGCAGCACCTCGGCGACCGTGCTCTTGCCGGAGAAGGCGTCCACCTCGTACTGGGTCAGGAGCGTGTCGAGCTCAGCCTGGTTCGACGGTACGGGCGAGGGCGTCGCGTCACCGGTCATCTGCTTGATGACCGCGGTGAACTCCGGCGATCCGACGTTGGTGGACCAGGCGTCCAGCGCGTCGAGCCGCGCCGGCACGGAGGCCTGGGACGTGGTGACGAACTCGAGCCCGCTCTTGCTCGTCATCGCCTCGATGGCCTCGAACGCCTTCTGCTTGTCGCCGCAGGTCTTCGTGATGGCGAAGCCCGATCCGCCGATGAACCCCTTGGAGACGCCGCTCTTGCTCGGGATGACGGCGATGCCGACGTTGTCCTTGCCGAGACTCTCCTGCGCGTGCTGCAGATCCCACAGCCCCTGCATCTCCATGGCGGCCTGGCCCGTGTTGAACGCGTCGATGTCGGGGAAGCTGCCGCCCGCCTCGAGCGGCTTCGCGACCTTGTGCTTGTTGGACAGGTCGACGAGCAGCTGCAGCGCGTCGTGGAAGTTCGGGTCGTCGAGCAGCGGACCGTTCTCGTCCGCCCAGGGGTGGCCGTCGGCCGCCATGAGGGTGGCGACGGGGTTCGACGCCTGGGGGATCGCGAAGCCGTACACGCCGTCCTTCGTGGTCGCCTTCGCTGTCGCGATGAAGTCGTCGATCGTCCAGTCGTCGGCGGGTTCGGCCACGCCGGCGTCCTTGAACATCTTCTTGTTGTAGAGGATCACGGTGGGCCCCGCGTTGAACGGGAGGGAGTAGAGCTTGCCGTCGACGCTGAGCTGTTCGAGCATTGCCGGGCTGTACGCCGACAGGTCGAGCTCGTTCTCCTTCACCAGGTCGTCCAGCGGCTCCAGCCCCTGCACGTACGGGTTCACGCGGCCGTTCTGGAACGTCACCAGGCACGGCGCGCTGCTGCTCCGCATCACGGTGGGCAGCTTCGTGTAGTAGTCGCCGATCGGCGGGCCCGAGACGCTCACCGCCACATCCGGGTCGGCGTGCTTTCCTCCGGCGATGTAGTCGCTCCACTGCTGCTCGTCGGCCTCGCCGCCGATCCACGTGTACATCTTGAGCGTGTCGCCGTCCAGGCCCGAGGTTCCGCCACCGCCTCCTGAACATGCGGCGAGACCGAGGCCGAGCACCCCGACGAGCAGGACCGAGACGCCGACGCGCCCCCGGCTCCTCATGCTTCTCAACCGTGACTTCATCGAACTCCTCCTTGAGTCGGGCGAAACGGTACGGCTGCACAACACGGCCACTCTGCCGAAATAGTTTCGCAACTTGTGCTGCGCGTTGAGAGTATAGGAGGCCGACTGGCTGGTGCAAGAGCCGGTATCTGGCGTCGAGAAGTCGGGTATGGTGCGGATGAAGCAGCGAAATTATTTCGAAGAGGAAGAGGCGCCCATGGCTGATCGTTCAACGACCCGGCGGACGACCCTGGCGGATGTCGCGGCCGCCACCGGGGTATCGACGGCCACCGTCTCCAAGGTGCTCAACGGGCGCGACGACGTCGGAGGAGCGACCCGGGAGCGCGTGCTCGGCGCCGTCGCCGCGCTCGACTACCGGCCGACGACCTCGCACGTACCGACGGCGACCCGACGTGCCGTCGCCGTCGTGTACGACATCCCCGCGTCGCCCTACATCCTCGGCGTCCTTCAAGGGGTACTGACGGAGGCGTCGGACGGGCGGCTGGACCTGCTCACCCGGCTCGCCCCCGATCGCCAGGCACGGACACAGCGGACGGTGGCCCGCGAGTGGGTCGCCGAGCAGCACGCCGCCGGTGTCACCGGAATCGTCGGGCTCACACTGGCCAGACCGGGGGCACTGATCGAGGCGGCGGCCGACGCCGGCATCCCGTTCGTCATGGTCGACCCCGTCGACACCAACCACCAGGGCATGGTCAGCGTCAGCTCGTCCAACTGGACCGGCGCCCGCACGGCCGCGGCCCACCTCATCGCGCTCGGCCACCGACGTATCGGCTGGGTCGGTGGACCCGAGCTCTCCGAGGCCGCACGCGACCGCTTCTACGGCTTCACCGCGGCGCTGGACGCCGCAGGGATCGAGGTCGACCCCGAGCTGGTCCGCACGGACGAGTTCGACGTCGCCACAGGTGCCAGGCACGCACACGACCTCCTGTCGGCGCAGGACCCACCGACCGCGATCATGGCAGCCGACGACGAGCTCGCCGTCGGCGTGCTGGCAGCCGCGCACCGGCTAGGGATCCGAGTGCCCGACGACCTGAGCGTCACCGGGTTCGACGACACGCCCCAGGCGTCCTGGACGACGCCGCCACTGACCACCGTCCATCAGGACCTCGATGGCATGGGACGGATGGCGGTCCAAGCCATCATCGCGATGTCGACCGGCAAGCCGCCGACGTCACGCCACGTCGAGCTGGCCACCTCGCTGACCGTCCGCGACAGCACGAGCACCGCCCGGCCTCGAGCGGCGTCGTTCTAATCCTGGTCTCAGGTTCCTCGGGGACAATGAGCGGCAGAGGCATCGACTGGAGGGGCGGGCCGGCGTGCGGATCATGATCGCGGACGACGAGGCGGCGATCCGCGACTCGCTGGAGCGGGTGCTCCAGGTCGAGGGTTACGACACCAGCACCGTCGCCAACGGTCTCGCCGTGCTCGACGGGATCGGTGGCGACGCGCCGGACCTGCTGATCCTCGACGTGATGATGCCCCGCCTCGGCGGGTTGGAGACCTGCCGGCGGCTGCGGGCGGCGGGCCGGGACCTGCCGGTGCTGATGCTGACCGCCCGGGACCAGGTCGTCGACCGGGTCGCGGGGCTGGACGCGGGTGCCGACGACTACCTGCCCAAGCCGTTCGCCACCGAGGAGCTGCTGGCGCGGGTGCGGGCCCTGCTGCGCCGTCGCGCGCCGGGCGACGAGTCGCAGATCCTCATCTTCGCCGACGTCCGGATCGATCCCGACAGGTTCGAGGCGTGGCGGGGCGGGCGGCCGCTCCGCCTGACCCGGACCGAGTTCTCCCTGCTGCAGGTCCTCGTCCGCAACGCGACCAGGGTGCTGACCCGCGACGCGCTGTTCGAGGCGATCTGGGGCTTCGACATGAGCGCCACCGCCAACAACCTCCAGGTGTACGTGAGCTACCTGCGCCGCAAGCTGGAGGCCGAGGGTGAGCCGCGACTGATCTACACGCTGCGCGGCCTGGGGTACACGCTGCGGGAGACTCCTCCGTGAGCAGCACCGCAGGCCGGGGCCCGAGCCGGCTGACCCGTTGGTGGCGCCTGCGGTCCCTGCGGACCAGGCTGACGGTGATCGCGGCGACGGCCATCGCCGTCTGCGTGTTCCTGGCCTTCCAGGTAGCCAGCCAGCTGCTGGAGTCGGAGCTGCAGGACGCCGTGGAGGATCAGCTGCGCGCCGACTCCCGCGTCCTGGCGGCGGACGCCGAGGACGCCGGTCTGGCGCGGGTCGAGCTACCGCCGTATCCCGGATCCGGTCGGCTGGTGCGGGTCGTCCTGCCCGACGGCTCGACCCGGACGCCGGACGGCCAACCCGCTCTGCCTCCGGTCAGCGAGCGCGCCGGGCGCGTGGCGCAGGGCGCGTCGGCCGACCTGATGGAGTCGGGCGACCTCGACGACGGCGGCTACCTCGTCTACACGCTGCGGGCGGGCGACGGCGCGGTCCAGGTGGCCCGCGCCGCCGACGACAACCCGGTCAACCAGTTCGGGTTGGGCATGCTGCTGATCGGGCTGCTCTGCGTGGCCGGCGGCGCCCTTGTCGGGCGGGCCGTGGCGCGGACCGGGCTGGCACCGATCGACCGGCTGACCGCCGCCGCGGTCCGTGTCGCGCAGACCCGGGACCTCGACGCCGACATCCCGGACGAGGGCGGTGGGGAGATCCGGTCGTTGATCCAGGCGATCAACGACATGCTCGCCGCGCTCCGGGACTCCCGTCGGGCCCAGCGGCTCCTCGCCGAGGACGCCGCCCACGAGCTCAGGACCCCGCTCACCAGCCTGCGCCTCAACGTCGAGCTGCTGATCCGGCTCGATCGGCGCGGCACCCTGGACAGCGCACTCCCGGCCGAGAGCCGGACCCGGCTGCTCGACGATCTCGGCGCCCAGGTGGCCGAGCTGAGCACCCTCGCCGCCGAGCTGACCGACCTGGCCCGCGGCGACGTCAGCGACGAGAGCACCGAGGTGCTCGACCTCGCCGACGTGGTCGTGGCCGCCGCGACCCGGGCACGTTCCCGCGTGCCCGACGTCGAGGTCGCGCTCGACGTGACCTCCGTGTGGATGAACGGGCGTCCCGCCGGCCTCCAACGGGCGGTGCTCAACCTGATCGACAACGCCGGCAAGTGGTCTCCCCCGGACCAGCCGGTTCAGGTCCGGCTCCGTGCCGAGGGCACGTCGGCGGTGCTCGCGGTCGACGACGCCGGGCCGGGCATCGACGCCGTCGACGTGCCGCGGGTGTTCGACCGGTTCTACCGTGCCGACAGCGCCCGGGCGATGCCGGGGTCCGGTCTGGGGCTCTCGATCGTGCAGCGGGTCGTCGACGCCCACGGCGGCCGGGTCGCCGTCGCCCGCTCCGCGCGCGGTGGCGCGCTGCTCCGGGTGGACCTTCCGGCCGCCGTCCCGCCCGCCCCGGACGGCGCTCCGGCGGGACGTACCGTGGTACCACCTGCCTCCCAGAAGTGACGACCGCGGTACGACGAAACCGGACAAGATCCTGCCTACCGTTCAGGGCATGACAAAACCTGAGAGTCCACTGCGGAGGTTCGGAGCGGCCGCCGTCGCGCTCGCGACGGTGCTCGCTGTCGCCGCCTGCGGGCCGGCCGCCGACAACGCCGCCGACGACGGTGCGGCCCCCACCGCAACCGAGTCGCACGGCGCGCACGCGGGCACGTCGTCGGCTCCGCCGCAGCCGCTGCGCGCCGGCGAGCGGTTCCTCGAGCTGAAGATGCCCGAGCCCTACACGCCCGCGCCGCCGGAGGGCAGCACGGACGAGTACCGGTGCCAGGCGATCGATCCGGGCCTGACCGAGGCCGCGTTCCTGACCGGGACCCAGTTCGCGCCCGAGAACGTCGCCATCGCGCACCACGCCATCGTGTACGCGGTGCCGCCGGACGGCGCTGCCGCGGTGCGCGAGCACGACGCGAAGAACCCCGGACCCGGCTGGCAGTGTTTCGGCGGGACCGGCGTGCCCGGCGCGGAGGTGGAAGAGGGGAACGCGGCGTGGCTGGACACGTGGGCGCCGGGCGCCACGGAGACGCTGCTCGACCATGACGCCGGCTTCAAGCTGGAGCCGGGCGGCCTGGTCATCTTCCAGATGCACTACAACCTGCTCGCGACCGACGGCAAGCCGGCCGGGTCGGACCGCCCGGCGGTGCGGCTGCGGCTGACGGACGGCACGCCGCAGACCCGGGAGCTCGAGACGTGGTCGCTCGACGCGCCGACCGACCTGCCCTGCACCGCCGACGAGTCGGGTCCGCTCTGTGACCGGGCGGCCTCGATCGCGGACGTGACGAAGCGGTTCGGGTCGGAGGTCGGCGAGTTCGCGGACGAGCAGGTGGAGGAGTGCAACGAGGGCGGCATGCCGAGGCCCGGTAACACCCAGACCTGCGACCACGAGGTGGAGGAGCCGGCCACGGTGTTCGCCGGTTTCGCTCACATGCACATGCTCGGACGATCCCTGAAGGTCGAGCTCAACCCGGGCACACCGAAAGCCGAGGTCCTGCTGGACGTGCCCCAGTTCGACTTCGACAACCAGCGGCTGATGAAGCTGCCGACGCCGGTGGAGGTCGCTCCGGGAGACACGCTGCGGGTGACGTGTACGCACGACGCGGGGCTGCGCAAGGTGCTGCCGCAGCTGAGCAAGCTGCCGCCGCGCTACGTGGTGTGGGGCGACGGCACCAGCGACGAGATGTGCATCGGCATCATGGCGGTCTCCCCCCGGAAGTCGTGACCGGATGTCTCCCTGGGCGCTCCTGCCGCTCCGCGTCTTCCTCGGCGGCACGTTCCTCTATGCCGGCCTCTCCAAGCTCCTCGACCCGAACTACCTGGACCCCAGCTCGCCCCTCGGCGTGCAGGCCCAGATGCTGCACGCGGCGACGACCTCGCCGATCGGCGCGCTGGTGTCGTTCGCGGCCGAGCACTCGACCGTCGCCGGCCTGGCGATCGCCCTCGGCGAGGTCGCGGTCGGGCTGGGCACTCTGCTCGGGCTGTTCACCCGTGTCGCCGCTCTCGGCGGGTATCTCCTCGCGCTGAGCTTCTTCCTCACCGTCAGCTGGACGACCCAGCCGTACTACGTCGGCGCCGACATCGTCTTCGCGGCCGCCTGGACCCCACTGCTGATCGCGGGCGACGCGGGCCTGTTCTCCACGACGACGCTCCTGCGCGACGCGATACGTCGTCGCCGGCCGAGCCCCACCCCCGAGCAAGGGAACGACGCCGAACGACGCACCGTGCTCCGGGGCGGCGTGATCACCGCGACGGCCGCCGCCCTCGGTGTCGCCGTCGTCGCTCTGACCCGGCGCACCACCACCAACCCGGGGCCCAGCCGGCCAGCAGCCTCAGGGACGAGCTCCCCGACGGTGATCGCTGAGGTCGCCGCCGTCGCCGTCGGTTCGTCGACGAGCTTCACCACACCGGACGGTTCCGCCGCCTACCTGCTGCGCCCCTCGACCGACACGTTCCTGGCGTACCTCGCCGCCTGCACACACCAGGGCTGCCCCGTCACGCCCGCGGACTCCGGCTTCCGCTGCCCGTGCCACGGCTCCGCTTTCGACGGCAACGGCCAGGTCACCGCCGGCCCGGCGACAAAGCCCCTGGTCAAGGTGCCGGTGCAGATCGTCGACGGGCGGGTCACCACCGCATAACCAGGCCCGGCCGCACCGCTCCGCCCGGAACGGTGCGGCCGGGAACCACTGTCGCGCCCCCGGACGGACGCGCGGGCCGAGGCGTCAGATCGGCCGGGTAAGCCTCAGGTCATAGGCGAGGATGACGGCCTGCACCCGGTCCCGCGCGCCGATCTTGGCGAGGACCCGCCCGACGTGGGTCTTCACCGTCGACTGCGACAGCGTGAACCGTTGCGCGATCTCGCCGTTGGTGAGGCCCTGACCGATGGCGACGAGAATCTCGCGCTCGCGGCGGGTCAGGGAGTCCAGGCGGGAATCCTCCCGCACGGGCACGCAGAGGTCGTCGCCGAGCTGGTCGGCGAACTCGTCGAGCAGACGCCGGGTCAGTGCCGGCGCGATCACGGCGTTCCCGGCGGCGACGGCCCGGATGCCGGCGAGCACCTCCTCCGGGCGGGTGTCCTTCAGCAGGAAGCCGTTCGCCCCGGCCCGCAGCGCGGCGAGCGCGTACCGGTCCACGTCGAACGTCGTCAGCACCAGGATCCGCGAGCGCCCACCTGCGGCGACGATGCGCCGGGTGGCCTCGATCCCGTCGACGTCGGGCATGCGGATGTCCATCAGCACGACGTCAGGATGCAGCTCGGTGGTCCACCGCACGGCCTCGGCACCGTTCTCGGCCTCCCCGACGATCTTGGTGTCGGGGTTGCTCTCCAGCAGCGCGCGAAAGCCGAAGCGCTGCAGCGGCTGGGCGTCCGCCACGAGCACAGAGATCATGTCCCACTTCTTACCGAGCGAATCTGAGACGACTGTTAGGACGGCGCCGCTACCGTGTGGACGTGCACCCCGGAGCAGATGAACTTGTCGCCACCTACCTTCGTGCTCTCGGCACCGCGGACGCAGGACTGGCGGCCAGCCTCTTTGCTGCTGATGGCGTGGTCCATTCACCGCTCTATGGACCCCAACTGGCACAGGACTTCTACCCGGCACTGTTCGCGGATACGAGTCAGGCGAATCTGACGTTGAGGTCCGTGATGAGCGGCAGGGATCAGGACGGCCGGGCGACGGTGAGCTTCTGGTTCCACTTCGACTGGCGCCTCCCCTCCGGCGCGGCGGCGCCGTTCGACGTCGTCGACGTGGCAACGCTCGGATCAGACGGGAAGATCAAGGAGCTCCACATCATCTACGACACGGTCGACGTCCGACCCGCCTTCGAGGCCGAGGTCGGGCGGACGTCGTGGCGCCAGGCGAGCCCTGAGGATATGGACGGTGAGTGAGTCCGATGCCCACCAGCGCCGATGAGTATCGATGCTGGTGGGCATTCGGTCGGGCTGACTGGATTCGAACCGGCGACCCTCCGATCCCGCGCCCGGCGGCCTACGGTGCTTCTCCGAAGTCCGGGATCTCCAGCCGGGTACCACCCTTGAGTGCGGACTCGTGCGCGGTGATCCCGGGCATCGTGTACCGGGCCGCGACCCAGGCGTTGACCGGCGGGAGCGAGCCGCTGTTGACCGCTGTCACGAAGTCGTCGGCCAGGAAGTGGTGGCTGCCCTCGTGCCCGTTCGACACGTTGGCGAACTCCTTCGGCAGCCTCGACCGGTCGTGCACCGGCGCGGAGCCCGACGTGAACGCGTCCCGCAGTGCCGGAGAGACGTGTTCGAGAGACGGGTCGTCAGGGGACAGGGTGCGCTTGGGTTCCAGGTGCTCGGTGACGTCCTCGACGCTGTGCTTGTCCTGCCAGAGGCAGACGTTCACGAGCTGCTCGAAGCTCGCCTCCGTGCCGAAGAACCGGAACCGTGACTCACGGATGTAGGAGGGATACCCGACGCGTCGAAACTCGTTGATCCGGAATGCGCCGCCGCCCGCGACCTCAAACAACGCGGTGGCGTTCGAGAAGTCGTTGCCGAACTGGCTGATCTCCGTGTCGAACACGCCGTCTCCTCGGTCGTCGACGACGCCGATCGCCGAGACGCTGGTCGCGTGCGTCTGCCAGGCTCCGAGAACCCCGCCGATGGAGTGCGTCGGGTACAGCAGCGGCGGGTAGCTGGCGGTGGCCTTCCAGTTGTCTCCGCCGCTGTAGCGGTAAGCGTCGTAGAACCCGAGATCCATGTCGTGGACGTAGTCGCCCTCGGCATAGAACAGGCGCCCGAAGGCCCCCTTGGCGAGCTGGCCGCGGGCGTAGACGGTGGCCGGGTTGTAGTAGCTCGTCTCGCCCATCATGTACGTCAGTCCGGTCTCCCGAACCGCCTCGATGATGTCCGCGATCTCCCCTTCCGTCACCGCCATCGGCACCGCGGAGTAGACGTGCTTGCCGGCGCGCAGGGCCTGGACGACCAGCGGGCCGTGCGTCCAGCGCTGGGTGAAGATCGCGACGGCGTCGACGTCCGACTCGAGCATGGCCTGGAACGACGGTTGCGTCCCGGCGAGGTCGTACTCAGCAGCGAGCCGCGCGGCCCGCTCCGGCACCAGGTCCGTGACGACGATGTCACCGACGCCCGGGTGCAGTCCCCACAGCTTGACGAACTGCCCGGCGAACTGGCCGGCTCCAACAATGCCGAGAGAGAACACAGAAGGCTCCTTGTCGTGAAACACATCGGGGCGGTGCGGCAACGACCAGCCCTCGCTCTTCGTTGACGGCCATGACGATACGGGCCTACGATCGGCGAGTTCTTCATCGATCGGAGCTAGTGTTTCTTGGATCCTCAGATGGCAGCACCGATCGAGATCCAGCCACCGGGGCTCGTGGGATGGGCCGGCCGCCCGATCCTCATGAACATCGCCCATCAGCACGACGACCTGGAGCTCAACCTCGTCGCCGAGGGCGGCACGATGCTCTACCTGTTCGGCGGCGTGCCCGTCGAGGTCGGCCCCGGATGTGTGGCGGCCTTCTGGGCAGCCGTACCCCACCAGCTCGTCGCGAGCTCGGCGACGCGAGCTCACTGGGTCCACGTGCCGTTCGCGACCTTCCTCAGCTGGGGGTTGCCCACCGCACTGGTCGGTCGCCTGCTGTCCGGCACGCCCCTGGTTACCCCGCCGTCAGCCGCGATGGAGACAGATTCCGCGAACTTCGCCCAGTGGGCCGAGGACCTGTCGAGCGAGCATCCGGAACGCCGCCGGATCGCGATGCTCGAGGTCGAGGCCCGGGTTCGCCGGCTCGCCCTCGCCACACCCGGACAACCGGTGCATCACTACACCGGAGGTGACCCGGCGCTGGTTCAGGTCGTCGCCATGGTGCGACACATCGCCGAACACTTCCGTGAGCCGCTCACCGTCGCGGACGTCGCCCGAGCGGCGCGGCTCCACCCCAACTACGCCATGGCTCAGTTCCGCAAGGTCGTGCGCACGACGGTGGTCGACTATCTGACGCGATGCCGCCTTGCCGAGGCTCGTCGCCTTCTCGTCACGACCGACCTGCCCATCGCCGACGTGGCATCCGAGTCGGGCTTCAGCTCGGTCAGCCGGTTCTACACCGCTTTCAGGTCCGGATGTGGCATGCCGCCTGCCACCTACCGTCGCGAGCACAGGCACGGCGAGCTTCGCTGAGGCGATCGAACCTGCGCGCCCCCGCGTGCTGCGACGTTCGGCAGCGCATGCAGAGGACGCGCCCAAGGGTCAGCGATGGGCGCGTCCTCCGAGGTCTGGACTAGGCGGGGCTTGCTGTCTCACGTCGCGGCAGCACCCAGCCCGTGCGTGGGAAGTGGCACGTGTAGCCGTTCGGGTACGTCTCGAGGTAGTCCTGGTGCTCGGGCTCCGCCTCCCAGAACGGTCCGGCAGGCTCGATGCTGGTCACGGCCTTACCGGGCCACAGCCCCGAGGCGTCCACGTCGGCGATGGTCTCGCGTGCGACATCCTGCTGCTCGGGAGTGACCGGGAAGATCGCCGACCGGTAGCTCGCGCCGATGTCGTTGCCCTGCCGGTTGAGGGTCGACGGGTCGTGGATCTGGAAGAAGAACGCCAGGATGTCGCGGTAGGTCGTCTTCTCGGGGTCGAAGACGACCTCCAGAGCCTCGGCATGTCCTGGGTGGTTCCGGTACGTGGCGTGCTCGTTCCTGCCACCCGTGTACCCGACGCGGGTACGCAGCACGCCAGGCTGGCGTCGGACCAGGTCCTCCATGCCCCAGAAACACCCGCCGGCCAGGACGGCCGTCTCGGTTCCAGGCATACGGGTGACCTCACCGGTGTCGTGGATTCCGCTGGTCATGATGCGAGTCCCTTCGAATCGGCGGTCGTGTCGAACAGCGAGCGGTACTCGCCGTAGCCCTCGGCCTCCAGGTCGGCGACGGGGACGAAACGCAGGGCGGCGGAGTTCATGCAGTACCGCTGCCCGCCGGACTCCGCGGGACCGTCGTCGAAGAGGTGGCCGAGGTGGCTGTCGGCACCTGCGGATCGCACCTCCGTGCGGACCATCCACGATGACCGGTCGGTCCTGGTGCGGACCTCGTCCGCCGCGATGGGCTTGGTGAAGCTCGGCCATCCGGTGCCGCTGTCGTACTTGTCGATCGATGAGAACAGCGGCTGGCCCGAGACGACGTCGACGTAGATGCCGGCCTCGTGGTTGTCCCAGTACTTGTTGCGGAACGCCGGCTCGGTCCCGTCTTCCTGGGTGACGTGGTACTGGCCGGGGGTGAGGCGGTTGAGCGCCTCAGGAGTCTTTCGATAGTCGTGGGACACGATGCCTCCTGTATTCGCGCCGCTGGCTGCGGCGTCGTAAGGGACAACACCTCGTGGTGCCGTGTTGGTCCCGCGTTCCCGGTGGCCGGATGTGACGTCGGTCAAGTTCGCGGCACCGCAAGGACTTGCCACCGCGCAACCCGGCAGTCGGCTCATTCTTCGTGTGCGCCCTCACCGTGGTCGACGCGGCCTGCCCAGGGTTCCGCCGTGCCTACCCTCTGGGGTCCGGCGGTAGGCATACCCCTTGCCCGTCTTCCACGGACTCCCTGCCGACGAGACCGGAGACGCCCTGGCGATGCCCAGCAGCCAGATCCACCGTCAGACGTTCGTCAGGTCGGCCGGCACCCCGTCGGGGCCGGTCGCCCGCGACGATGGACTCGTGGCCGAAACAACGGGACAGAGGCCCGTACCGACCGGATGGGCCGGGCGACGCCCCGCCCTCGACCCGTCGCCAGGTGCAGGCGAGACCTGGTGGCAGAGACACGGACCCGGGGCGGCAGTGTCCGTCTGGGCGGTGTCGATCCCCTTGCTCTGGCTCGGCGGCGTCGTGCTGCGGTACGGGGGCGACGTGCCGCTGCTCACCGGGGCCGAGCCCTTCGTGGGCCACTGGGTGGTGCGCACGGGGCCGGGTCTCCTCGCGGCGCTCGCGCTCCTGGTCGCCGTCGTCCGGTTCGGCCCGGGCCTTGCGGCCCGGCTGCCCTGGCGGGTGCTGCTGCTGATCTCCTGGGTCGCCACCACGGCATGGGCAGTGGCGCTGGCGGCGCTCACGTCGTGGAACGACCTCGCGGCGCCGGTCAGCGGGGAACACGAGTACCTCCCGGCCGTACCGATCGCCGCAGCGGACCCCGGTGCGTTTCTCGCGGGCTTCGCCGAGGACCTGCCCGACTATCCCATCCATGTCAGGGGTCATCCCCCGGGCCTCGTGCTGCTGCTGGTTCTGCTGGACCGGGCGGGGCTGGGCGGAGCGGGTTGGGCAGCTGCCCTCTTCATCCTGGCCGGTGCGTCGGCCGTGCCCGCGGTGCTGATCACGCTACGGACGCTCGGCATGGTGCGCGCGGCCGGACCGTCGCAGGGCGCCACCGCCGAGCGCACCGCCCGCGTCGTCGTCCCCGCGCTCGTCCTGGCCCCCGCTGCCCTGTGGGTGGCGACCTCCGCCGACGCGTTCTTCGCCGGGGTGCTCGCCTGGGGCGTGGCGCTGCTGGCGCTCGCCTCCGACCCCGGACGTCGCGCGACCGCGCGCTGGACGTACGCGGTGGCCGCCGGTCTTCTCCTCGGCGCCTGCCCGATCCTGTCGTACGGCCTGCTCCATATGGGCCTGATCGCTCTCGCACCGCTGATCCTGTCCCGCCGGGCCGCAGCCACGGCCGTGGCGGGTGTCGTAGCGGTCGGCGTGGTCGTCGCGGTCGGCCTGGCCGGCTTCTGGGTGTGGGACGGCGTGGCCGCCACTCACGAGGTCTGGGCCCCGGTCGGCAACATGCGGCCCTACCTCTACTTCCTCCTCGTGGACCTCGCCGCCCTCGGCGCGATCGTCGGCCCCGCGGCGGTGGGCGGCCTCGCCGGGCTACGCCGGACCGACCCCGTCGTCCGGGTGGTGGTAGGCCTCGCGCTGGCCGCCGCCCTGTCCGGCGCGCTGCTCGGCTTCGAACGCGGCGAGGTGGAGCGCATCTGGCTCCCCGTCGCCTACTGGGTGGTCCCGGCGGTGGTCGCGCTCCGAACCTCGCGCCACCACGCGGCAGATTTCCCGGCCGAAGACGACGCCGGGCGGAGTGCCCTACCCGCGTCCTGGCTCTGGGCCCAGGGAGGCCTGGCCATCCTGCTCAACACGATCCTGGAGTCACCATGGTGAGACCTCAGCTGTCCGCGATCCGCCCGGCGTGGCTGCGAATACCCGAACCGAGCGACTTTCGTTCGCCGGTGCACGACGAGCGTGTGGTGGCCCGTCTGGGCATGTTCCTCGGTGCGGCGATCCTGATCCTCTTCGTCACCGGCCTCATCTCGCACCTGCACCAGCACCCCGTGCCATGGCTGCCCTTCGGGCCCGAACCGGCCTGGGCCTACCGGGTCAACCAGGGCCTGCACGTGGCGGTCGGCTTCGCCAGCCTGCCGCTCGTCCTGGCCAAGCTGTACACGGTCTACCCGCAGTTCTTCGTCCGGCCGCCGGTCACCGGCTGGAAGCACGCGCTGGAGCGCGGCTCGGTGGGCATCCTGGTCGCTTCGATGGTCTTCCAGGTCGTGACGGGGATCCTCAACGTCTTCAAGCTGTACGTCTTCGGGTTCAGCTTCACGTCGGTCCACTACGCCACGGCCTGGCTCGCGTTCGGCGCCGCCCTGGTGCACGTGGGGATCAAGCTCCCGGTGGTGATCCGCTCCCTCGCGGCCGGCGCGCGCGACCTCGACTCCGGCGCTCCCGGCCCGGAGGGGCCGGGCGGCAACCTGCTGACCGGCGGTGAGACGGACGGGGACGCGACGGACGGCACGAGCAGGGACGGCACGAGCGGGGACGGCACGACCCGGCGCGGCTTCCTCGGGTCGGTGGCCGTGGCCGCTCTCTTCCTCACGGCGCTGACGGTGGGACAGACCGTGACCCCGCTGCGCGCCATCGCCCTGCTCGCACCCCGCGACCCGCTCGACGGCCCGCAGGGCCTGGCCGTCAACAAGACGGCGAAGGGCGCGCGGGTCGAGGAGCTGGCGACCGACCCGGACTGGGCGCTGGAGCTGGTCGGGCCTGGCGGCACCACGCACCTGAGCCGGGCCGACCTGCTGGCGATGGACCAGCACGAGGCGGTGCTGCCGATCGCCTGCGTCGAGGGCTGGAGCGCCTCGGCACGCTGGACCGGCGTCCGGATCCGGGACCTCGCGATCCTGTCCGGCGGGCGACGTGACGACCCCGTCCATGTGGTGAGCCTGCAAGAGGCCGGGACCTTCTACTCGACCTCCGACCTGCCCGGCTCCTACGTCGCCCATGACGACACCCTCCTGGCCCTCACCCTGGCCGGCGAGGATCTCGACCTGGACCACGGCTTCCCCGCGCGCATCATCGCGCCGAACCGGCCGGGAGTGCTGCAGACCAAGTGGGTCTCCCGCCTCGTCGTCGGCAGCGTCGCCGGGAGCGCGGCATGAGCGCCGCGACGTGGTCCCGCCGGGTGCTCGTCGTCGCCGGCCTGGCCGGCATGGGCTGGTGGGCGTGGTTGGCCCTCACCTCGATCCCGCCCCAGTGGTGGCTGCCGTGGGGCGTCTGGCTGGCCGGATCCGTGGCGCTGCACGACGCCGTCCTCGCGCCGCTGGTGATCGTGCTCGGCTGGCTCGTGCTCGTCCGCCTGCCTGCGCTCGCACGCAGACGGCCCCAGGGGCAGGTCGTCGCGAGCGGCCTGAGCAACGTCTGGACGGGTGTCGTCCTGCGCGGCGCCGTCATGGTGCTCGGCACGCTCCTGCTGGTGTGGCTCGTGGCTCTCTGGAGCGCGAGCCGCTGAATCGCTGAAGAACAGGGCACGTCCGGACGGCCACCACGGCCGACCGGACGTGCCCTCAGCTCTGCGCGGCGGTCTGTGGCGTCCGCAGCGAGATCATGACGCGGCCGGCCAGCTCCCACTCCTGCGAGACGACCAGCCCGAGCTCGGCACCGATCGTCCGCAGCGTCCGGCTCCCCGCACGCGCCCACGGCATCGGGCGCGAGCTCCGGCCGTCCGCGGCACGCAGGACCAACGGCCCCGACACGTCCGTGTCGGGGTCGGGATCGGCCTCGACGAGCAGCAGCCCACCCGGCCTGGCCAGGTCACGGCACCGCTGCAACAGCTTGCGCACGTTCCCGCCGATGCCGATGTTGCCGTCCGCCAGCAGCACGGTGCCCCAGCGCCCCTCCCCCGGCAGCGGCCCCTCCACGGCGCGCCGCAGCGCCACCGCACCACGAGCCCGCGCTCGGAGCACCGCCGCGCGCGAGACGTCGATCCCGAGGGCGGGCACGCCGCGTGCCGCGAGCGCCGCGGCGAACCGGCCCGGACCGCACCCCACGTCCAGCACCGGCCCCTCGCACAGCGCGACGATCGCCTCGTCGACGGCGTCCTGTTCCGCGGTCCAGGCCGCGACGTCCACCGGCACGGGGTCGGACAGGTGCATCGCGGTCACCACGGAACCCCCGAGTGCCGCCTCGAACAGGACCAGCGGACTCACCGGACCGGACGCAGCCGCAGTCACGCCTGACCTCCGACGGCGTCTCCGGCGAGGTCCGCGGCCGCTCCGGTGCCGACCGCAGCCGTCACCCGGTGCGCTACCTCCGACCAGGCCCGGGCGAACCGCGTGCCGGGTGCCGCGCGGGCCACGGCAGCCGCGTCGGACACGGTGTCCACGTCGCGCAGCGGTGGCAGGAGCCGGACCCGGAGCCCCGCTCCGCGCAGCCGCTCGAGCTGCGCCTGACCGGTCACCGCCTCGGACATCGGCACACCGTGGAACAACGCGGGGTCCGGCCGTCGCAGCCCCACGGCCCAGTACCCGCCGTCGTCCGCGAGCCCCAGCACCGCGTCGTACCCCTCGAAGTCCACCGCCGGCAGGAGCGGGCCGAGCTGCGGGGTGTCCATCCCGACCAGCAGTGCGGGGCCCGGATGCCCGTCCGGGCCGAGCACGTGATCGAAGGCCGCGGCGATCCGGCGGTCCAGGCCGCCGGTGGCCTGCGGGATCACCGCAAAGCCCGCGGGCACCCAGGGTCCGGTCCGACCGTCCAGCGCGAGCACCTGGCGCACCCCGGGCAGGTCGTCGACCGCCTCCAGGGTGTCCGCAAGCGCCGCCTGGGCCAGCGCGGCCGCCTCGGCCGCGGTGAGCTCACCGATCAGGCGGGTCTTGACCTTCCCGGGCAGGGGCTCCTTCGCCAGCACCACGACGGTCCGGGGCGGGGTCCTGCCGGTCATGACGCCAGGACCTTCGACATGTCCTGGACCGCCTGCCACGCGCCGAGCGGCGTACCGGTCACCTTCGACCGGCCGCGCCGCCTGCGATAGGGGACGTCGACCTCGGCGACGAGCCAGCCTGCCTCGGCCGCCGCGACCAGCGTCTCCAGGGGGTAGCCGCTGCGTCGGTCCTGCAGATCGAGGGCCAGGAGCGGCTCCCGCAGCGCGGCGCGCATCGGCCCGATGTCCCGGACGCTCACCCCGGTCCTGCGACGCACCCGGCGAGCCAGCTCCGCGTTCGCCAGGCGGAGGTGCCACGGCCATGCGCCCGGCTCCGGGCGCCGGCGCCCCAGCACGAGGTCGGCCTGCCCGTTGACCACGGGATCGGTGACCCGGGGCAGGTCCTTGGGGTCGAGGCTGGCGTCGGCGTCGCAGAACGCGACGACGCGGGCGGTCGCCGCCTCGAGCCCGGCCGCGCAGGCGGCGCCGTACCCGCGCTGCTCGGCCCGGACGACGAGGGCGCCGTGGTCACGCGCGATCTCGACGGACCCGTCGGAGGACCCGTTGTCCACGACGACGGCTCGCATCTGGTCCGGGAGCCGGGGAAGCAGCCAGGCGAGGCCCTCCGCCTCGTCGAGACAGGGCAGTACCACGTCCACAGTTGGCAACATGGTCTCGACGCTATGCGCGGACCTGGCGCCGAGGTACGCCGACCGACCTGACAGGTACCTGACGCTCTGGTCCCCCGGCGCTGCGACGGCGCCGCCTCGCCGGCTGGGCGGGCGCCGCGGCGGCCGGCCGTGGCTATGGTTTCTCCATGACCAAGGTTCTCGTGGTGGACGACGACGCGCTGGTCGCCTCGAGCGTGGCCGCCCACCTGACAGCGGCCGGCCACGATCTGCGGTCCGCCGGCGACGCGGTCGAGAGCGAGCGCATCTGGCGCACGTGGCAGCCGGACGCCGTGGTGCTCGACGTGCTGCTGCCGGGCGGGTCCGGCCTGGAGCTGCTGACCCGTCGTCGGCGCGACGGCGACGCCACGCCGGTGCTCATGCTGTCGGGCCTGTCGGGCGTGGACGACCGGGTGGTCGGTCTGGAGCACGGCGCGGACGACTACGTGACCAAGCCGTTCGACGCTCGCGAGCTGGTGCTCCGGGTGGAGGCGCTGCTGCGCCGCGGGCCGTTCGACGTGAACCACGCTCCGGTCCGGGTCGAGGTGGGCGGTCTGGTGCTCGACGAGGTGGCGCGTACCGCCGCGTACCGGGGCCGGGTCGAGGAGCTCACGCCCCGCGAGTTCGCACTGCTGAGCTTTCTCGCCCAGCGTCCCGGGCACCCGTTCGGCCGCCGGGAGCTCCTGCGCCGGGTCTGGGGCTGGACGTTCGGCGACGACTCCACGGTCATGGTCCACATCCGGCGGCTGCGCAAGAAGCTCGAGGTGGATCCCGCTGATCCGCAGCTGATCGTCAACGTCCGCGGGTCCGGGTACGTGCTGGTGCCGGACGCCACCGCGGAGGCCGTCGGTACGACGCTCGCGCCGAAGTCCCAGGATGCGTCGTGACCGACGTCCAGTTCATGGTGCTCGTCACCATCGCGTGCTCGCTGGTGGTGGGCGTCGTGGGCTTCGTCGCGCTCCGGCTGGCCCGACGGGTGTCGATCATGCTCGCTCTGCTGGTCGCCGCGCTGACCCCGGTGGCAGCGGTGGTGGCGGCGCTGGCCGTCAACGTGTCGGCGATGTTCATCTCCCCGCACGACGCCTTCGTGGTCCGGCTCGTCCTGGGCACGGCGTCCGTGCTCGAGGTGCTGCTCGCGCTGGCGCTCGGTCGGCTGGTCGCGCGGGAGGTCCGGCTCGTCGTCGACGGCGCGCGTCGGCTGGGACAGGTCCCGGTAGCGGACGAGAGGGCCGACGGCGGGGCGACGGCTCCCGTCCCTCGCACCCCCGCCCCGGCGACCGCGGAGCTGGCCGCGGTGATGGCCGAGCTGGAGACGACGCGAGACCGGCTCGCGGCGTCCCGCGCGGCCGAGCGGGCGGCCCAGGAGGCCCGCCGCGAGGTCATCGGGTTCGTGAGCCACGACCTGGTCTCCCCGCTGTCCGGTATCCGTGCGGCCACCGATGGTCTGCGCAGCGGTGTCTTCCCGGAACCGACGACGGCGCTGGACGGCATAGCGGCGGCGGTGGACCGGATGTCCCGGATGATCGGGGACCTGGGCGAGCTGTCCCGGTCGGACGAGCCGCCGCGCCGCGCCGAGCTCGGTCCCGTGGACATGGCAGCAGTGCTGCGTGGCGTCCTCGCCCACGCCCGCCCCGCGGCCGCGGAGCACGGCGTCGACCTCGCCGAGCACATCGAGGGTGACGTGCGGGTGCAGGGCGACCGGGACGACCTGGGCCGGGTCCTGGACAACCTGGTGTCGAACGCGGTCCGGTCCAGCGGCCCCGGCGGACGGGTGCTCGTCGGGGTGAAGAGCCTGGAGGGCTTCGCCCGTCTCACCGTGCGCGACACGTGCGGCGGCATCCCCGCGGACCAGGTGCCGCACATGTTCCGCGCGGGCTACCAGGGCGACAAGGCCGGCAGCTCGGGGCTGGGCCTCGCCTTCGTCGACCGGGTGGTCGAGGAGCACGGCGGGCGGGTGGCCGTACACAGCACGACGGCGGGCTGCGACGTCGAGGTCAGCCTGCCCGTCGCCGACTGACGCCCGGGACATGTCAGACGCACAGGTCACCCGGGTGACCTGTGCGTCTGACACGTCGAGCTGCCTCAGGTCAGGGTGGCCAGGCCCTCGGCCAGGCCCACCTCGGCGCGCCAGTTGAGAGCCGCGGCCGCCGCCTCGCTCGACGCGGTGACATGACGTACATCGCCGAGCCGGTAGCCGCCGGTCACCACGGGGTCCCGTCCCCCGAGGAGCTTGGAGGTGACCTGAGCCATCTCGCCGACGGTGGTCACGATGCCGGACCCGACGTTCAAGGGGGTCACGCTTCCCGTCGTCTGCGGTACGGCGACGGCAGCGGCTACTGCCTGCGCGACGTCGGTCACGTGGACGAAGTCACGGCGCTGCTGCCCGTCCTCCAGAACCGTCGGCGCCTCCCCTCGCTCCACCGCGGAGCGGAAGATAGCGGCGACCCCCGCGTAGGGGGTGTCTCGCGGCATTCCCGGCCCGTAGACGTTGTGGAAGCGCAGCGCGGTAGCGCTGCCGCCGGTCTGCCGGGCCCACGCGGCGAGCAGCGCCTCGCCGTGCGCCTTCGTCGCGGCATAGACGTTGCGCGGGTCGAGCCGCGCGTCCTCCGCGACCAGGCCTGGTCGCAGGGCAGCGGCACAGACCGGGCACCGCGGCTCGAACCAGCCCGCGTCCAGGTCCTCCGCCCGGCGCGGCGGCGGCGCGACCTGGCCGTGCTCCGGGCAGTCGTACCTGCCCTCGCCGTACACCACCATCGAGCTGGCATACACGATGTGCGGGACCTCGGCGGCGCGCAGCAGGACGGCGGTCCCGAGGTCGTTGGAGGACACGTAGTCGTCGATGTCGGCCAGCGAGACGCCGAGACCGACCTTCGCGGCCAGATGGACCACGGCGTCGCACCCGGACAGCGCCCGCTTCACCGCGACGGCGTCACGCACGTCTCCCACGATCGTGCGCTCGTCGGCGACGGCGCCCGGGCCGTGCACGTCCTCGCGCAACGAGTCGAGCACCACCACGTCGTCACCACGCCGGGTCAGCGCCGCGACCACCTCCCGGCCGATGAAACCGGCCCCACCTGTCACCAGCACGCGCATCCTGGCCACCTTTCGCTAGGTCTCGAGTCAAACCGTTCCTACCCGTCCGACGCGAGCGCCCGTACCTGACGATCCGCTGACGTCCGGACCACAGCGCTGCCCGGGAACGCCGTCCGCCATAGCCTGGGGAGCATGAACGCACCCATCGGAGTCATCGGCGGATCCGGCATGTACCGACTGCTCACGGACCCGGAGCCGGTAGCCGTCGACACTCCTTACGGTCCGCCGTCCGAGGCCCCTGCCCGCGGTCTGCTCGGTGGGCGCGAGGTCGTGTTCCTCCCGCGGCACGGGGCCGACCACCGCTTCGCGCCCCACCGGGTCCCCTACCGCGCGAACCTCTGGGCGCTGCGCGCGCTGGGGGTCCGGCAGCTCGTGACCTCGTGCGCGGTGGGCGGGCTCGTGCCGGAGCTGAGCGCGGGAACCGTCGTCGTACCGGACCAGGTGATCGACCGTACGTGGGGGCGCGAGCACACGTACTACGACGCCGAGGGACCGGTGGTGCACCTCCCGTTCGCCGACCCGTACTGCCCGCGCGGCCGGAGGGCAGCGGTGGCAGCGGCTCAGGCCGGCCCCCTGCCCGCGGTCGACGGCGGCACGATGGTGGTGATCCAGGGCCCGCGCTTCTCGTCGCGTGCGGAGTCGCGGCGCAATGCCCAGGACGGCGGGACCCTGGTGAACATGACGGCGATGCCCGAGACCGCACTGGCCCGCGAGCTGGCCCTGTGCTGCACCACGCTCGCGCTCGTCACCGACGCGGACGCGGGCGTCGAGGGCGGTGAGCACGTCACGCAGGAAGCGGTGTTCGAGCTGTTCGCCCGCAACGTGTCGAAGCTCTCCGGAGTCCTGGAGGCCACGGTGGCCGCCCTGCCGGACGACGAGTGCGACTGCCAGCACGTCCTCGACGGGCAGAAGCTGCCGTTCGACCTGCCGTGAGCCGGCAGCCGATCGCGGACTACGGCCTGCTGTCCGACCGGCACTCCGCCGCCCTGGTCGGCAGGGACGGCTCGGTCGACTGGCTCGGCTTCCCGCGCTTCGACAGCCCTTCGGTCTTCGGCCGTCTGCTCGACGACGCGGCCGGCACCTGGACGATCCGGCCGGCCGACGGCGACGCCGCCGAGGCCAGCCGCGGCTATGTGTCCGACACCTTGGTCCTGCGGACCGTCCTCACCACCACGACCGGATCGGTCGAGCTGACCGACGCGCTGGCCGTCACCGACCCCCGGACGGACTCCGTCGACGTCACCGCGGAGGACCCGCACCGGCTCGGCGAGCACGCACCGCACACGCTGATCCGCCGGCTACGAGGGCTCAGCGGCGAGGCCGAGGTCGAGGTGGTGGTGCGCCCCCGCCCGGAGTACGGGCTGATCGTCCCGCTGCTGGTCCAGGGCGAGGGTGCGGTCGGCTGTGCCGGCGGAGCGAGCCGCCTGCTGCTGTCCTCCACCGCCGAGTGGGACCTCGACCGTGGCGAGGCCCGGACGACCGTCCGCGTCGCCGCCGGCCAGACCGTCGGGTTCGCCCTGCAGCACGCGTACCTCTCCGACCCGCCGCTGCGGCCGTGGACGCCCGAGCAGATCGAGGCGTCCCTGCGGGCCACCGTCGGGGCCTGGCAGAGCTGGTCCGCCGTGCACCAGACCTACGACGGGCCGTGGCGCGACCAGGTCCTGCAGTCCGGCCGGGTGCTGCAGGGGCTGAGTTACCAGCCGTCCGGAGCGATCGTGGCCGCGCCGACCACCTCGCTCCCCGAGGAGGTCGGCGGCGAGCGCAACTGGGACTACCGCTACGCCTGGGTCCGCGACGCGAGCTTCACGATGGACGCCCTGTGGGTGGCGGCCTGCCCGCACGAGGCGGACGAGTTCTTCGGGTTCATGGCCGCGGCCGCCGCGCACAGCAGCGGCGGATCACTGCAGATCATGTACGGCATCGGCGGCGAGCACGACCTCACCGAGCGGACCCTCCCGCACCTGTCCGGCTGGCGGGACAGCCGACCGGTCCGAGTCGGCAACGCCGCCTGGACCCAGCCGCAGCTCGACGTGTACGGCGAGCTGCTGGGCTCCGCGTACCGGCTGCGCGACCAGCTCGGCACCCCGTCGGAGGCGACGCGCGGTTTCCTGATCGGCCTGGCCGACACCGCTGCCGTCCTGTGGGAGCAGCCCGACAACGGCATCTGGGAGGTCCGGGGCGAGCCCCGCCAGTTCCTCTTCTCCAAGCTGATGTGCTGGGTCGCGCTGGACCGGGCGGCCGCGCTGGCCACGCAGCTGCGCGCGGACGACCGGGCCGAGCACTGGCGCGCGGTCGCCGAGACGATCAGGGCAGCGATCCTGGAGCAGGGCTGGAGCTCCGAGGCAGGCGCGTTCACCCAGTCGTTCGGCTCCCACGATCTCGATGCGTCGTCCCTGATGATCCCGATCGTCGGGCTCCTGCCGGGAGACGATCCTCGGGTGCTGGCCACCATCGACGCCGTCGCCGACCGGCTCACCGACGACCAGGGGCTGGTCTACCGCTATCGGACCTCGACCGGGGTGGACGGGCTGGCCGGGGAGGAGGGCAGCTTCCTGCTCTGCACCTTCTGGCTGGCCCAGGCGCAGGCCCAGGCCGGACGGCTGGAGCAGGCCAGGGCCACCTTCGATCGGGCGAGCCGGTACGCCAACGACCTCGGGCTGCTCGCCGAGGAGGTCGCCGACGGCGAGCTGATCGGCAACTTCCCCCAGGCGTTCAGCCACATCGGCCTGATCAACGCCGCGTGGGCGATCCGCGAGGCGGCACAGGCCGGTGCTGCTCACCAGTGAGCGGCAGGCTCACCGGTGAGCAGCGGGCTCACCGGTGAGCAGCGGGCCAGGACCGGGCCCACGCCACGACGTCTGCCGGCAGCTCGGGGCTCTCCGGTATGGCGTCGACATACCCCTGCTGCTCCGCCAGCAACGGCACGATGTCGTGCGGGCTGACGGGTTCCCGGCTGCTCCGGTGCACGAGCCTGTAGCAGATCACACCGCGGGTACACAGCTCCCCGTCCCGGGTGATGACGTGCTCCATGTAGAAGACACGGTCGTCCCAGCCGGGCACGCGTGAGGTGTCCTCGAACCAGTCCCAGAGCCGCAAGGGCCGGCGGTAGCGCATCGTGGAGGCAACCACGTACCCGAACCATGAGCGCTTGGCGGCCAGCCGCAGTGCGCCGTTCCTGCCCAGGTGGCGGTGGCTGGCTACGTCCATGAGCTGCAGGTACGTGCCGTTGTTGACCACCATCATGTAGTCCAGGTCCTGCGGCAGCACCCGCAGTCTCGTCACGACGGGGTCGAGGACCGTCAGCCCCGGCTCTGGCCTGCTCGGCCTCAGGGCGGTCACAGCGCCCTGCAACATTCGGCTCATCCAGGTCTCCTCATCTCGCCGACGTGGTGCACGGGTTCGTGATCTCGTTCGTCAGCGGCCGGCGAGCACGGCGAACGCCTGCACGGGTGACGGCAGGTCCGCGATCTCCTTCGCGAGCTCGGCGGAACGCGTTCGCAGGTCGGCGTCCTTCAGGGCCTGCGTGATCGCATCCGTGACCTCCGCCGGGTGGCCCACGACCACCGCGACCCCGGCGGCTTCGGCGCGAGCGGCGTTGACGGGCTGGTCGGCGCCCTGCGGGCACAGCACCATGGGGATGCCACGGCTCATGGCCCCCAGGACCGTCCCAGATCCTCCAGCCGCGACCACCAGGTCCACGTCGCCCAGCAGCTGGTCGAGCGGCACGAACGACACCCAGCGCACCTCGCCGACGCCAGGCGCCTCCGGCGGCTGCTGCTCGCCCGGCCCGAGCGTGACGACCACGTTGACGTCCGCCGCGGCGACCGCCTGTGCGAGCTCTGCGAGCGTCGATCCGTCGGAGAAGACCGTCCCCAGGGTCAGCAGCACCGTCGGCCTGCTCTTGTCGGAGAACCGATACGGCTTCAGGTCCGCGCTCGTGATCCGTCGGTGCGCCCTGGGCCGGATGTTGACGATCGGCGCCGGGCTGACCCAGCCGGGCGTCTGGAACGTCGGGGGGCACGGGTCGACATAGCTGGACGGTGGCTCAGGCTCCACGCCCGCTCGCTGGTAGTGCGGGGCGACGGACCGGTCGAACAGCCGACGTATCTCGGCATCGATTCCGGGGCCGAGCCCCGCCTGGTGCCACGGCACGTTCAGGTGCGCCGCGGCGAACGGCCCGACGGTGTCGAACGCTTCGGCGACGACGAAGTCGGGATCCCATCGCCGGGCGGCGTCCAGCGCGTCCTCCTTGTCGAGGTCCAGACGGGTGCCGCCGAAGGTCTCGGCGATCATCTCGGGCGTCGGATGGTATGGGTCTCCGCCGCCCCGCTTCGCGGCCTCCACGATGAAGACCTCCGGCGCGACGCCTGCGGCGAGGAGCTCCACCCCTGGTGGCAGCTCCTGCTCGGCCAGCGGACGGACGATCTCGCTCGTCAGCAGGCCGACGGCGTCCCCGTCGGCGAGGGCGGCCTCCATCAGGGGGGCCAGGGGAAGGATGTGGCCGTACGCGGGCACGGCACTGAACAGGACTCGCATGTTTCTCTCACTCTCGATCTCGATGTGGTTCGCGCGGCCGGGGTCTACAGCCAGCGCCGGACCGGCTCTCTCAGCCAGAAGGAGGTCGGACGACGTTCACGGACGGCGTTCTCGACCACGGCGGTCACCGAGAACCGCGATGCGGTCAGGGCCCACGTGGCGACCACGACGGCCAGGGCGGTCATGATCGGGTACGACGCGGTGAGCTGGTCGGCCAGCCAGTACGTCATCAGGGTCAGCGCGCTCATGAGCGTGGCGGGCAGGGTCAGCACCCCGAGCACCAGAGCGACGCCGAGGCCGACCTCGAGCAGTGGCATCACCACGCCGAAGAGCTCAGGGGCACCGCCGAGCACGCTCCCGGCGAACGCCTGGAAGAAGGCTGGGACCCTGCTGTTGGCCGAGGCGCTGTCGACGACGAGCTGGATGTCCGCCGCGCCGAACCCGGCGCGGTACTTGATCAGCCCTTCGTTGATCCACAGGGCCCCGAGGACGACCCTCGCCACCCCGGTCAGCACAGGCCCCGTGAGGGCGGTGGCGAGGGCCGTCCGGTTCGTGGGTAGGTGAGCCGAGCTCATGCGAGGGGAGCGGCGCCGAAGACGGCCTTGGCCTTGTCGCAGTTGATCACGACGGTGTCGTAGCCCGCGACGTCCACCCCGTCGAGCGTGAAGGTCTGGGAGGCCTCGTCGAAGGCGACCACGTCGATCAGCACGCCCGCTGCCACATCGGCCGCCTCGGACCCGTTCGTGAGGTACACGTGCAGATCGGGGCCCTCGTCGGAGGAGAACTCGGACAGGACGATCTCGGTGGCGCTGACCTCGACGGAACCCTCCACGGACTTGTCGTTGAGGCCTTCGAAGGCGCCGGAGCGAGCCTCTGCCGTCATCTCGTCGTCGGTCGTCTCGTCGTCCGTCGGCGACTCCTCGGTCTGCGACGCGGCGGTCTCCTCCGCCGTCGAGCCACCCGGCGTCTCCTCGCTGCCGCAGGCCGCGAGAGCGAGGGAGAGGGCCAGGATCGTGGTGCCTGCGAAAACTGACCTGCGGAACACTGTCTTGCGCATCGGATTGTTTCCTTCTGTCGCGTCCGTCGTGGATGTCGAAGTGGAGGTCGGCGGCACGCGAGAGGCATCCGACGTGCCGCCGACGTCCCAGAACTTAGACACGGCAAAGGCCAGGCACGGGAAGTCTTTCAACAACGTAAGAACTCCCGGCCCAGGAGGCCGTCGTGCTTACGCTGACGGCATGAAGCCCGACGTCGACATCATGGTCGTGGAGGACGACGCCACCGTCCTGGCCGTCGTGACCGACTACCTGCGCGGCCGGGGCTACCGGGTCACCGGGCTCGGCGACGGCCGGGCGGCCCGCGAGCTGCTGCGCACCGCCCGGCCCGACGTGCTGATCCTGGACCGGATGCTGCCCGGCGTCAGCGGCGACGACCTGTGCCGCCAGGTACGCGCCACGGCCCCGCACACGTCGATCATCATGCTCACCGCGCTGGGCACGGTCGAGGAACGGATCGACGGCCTGGAGCACGGCGCCGACGACTACGTCGCCAAGCCGTTCGTCCTGCGCGAGCTCCGGCTGCGGATCGATGCGGTGCTGCGCCGCGGCCTCAGCGCGCGCGCCACGCACACGCCCTTCACGCTCGGCCCGTTCCGGGTCGATCCCGCCAGCCGGCGCATCTGGCTGAACAACATCGAGATGACACTCACCACGCGCGAGTACGAGCTCTTCGTCTTCCTGCTGCGCAACCCGGACCGCACCCTGACCCGCGACGACATCCTGCGCGAGGTCTGGGGCTGGACCTTCGGCCAGACCTCCACCGTCACCGTCCACGTGCGCCGGCTGCGGGAGAAGATCGAGCCGGAACCCCGGTTCCCCCGCTACCTGCTCACCGAATGGGGCCAGGGCTACCGGTTCACCGTCGAGGACGCCGCATGATGCTCACGCCAGGGGACCTGCTCCTCATCTTCTCCACCGCGCTCGGCTGCACCGCGGCGATCACCGTCGCGGCGCTCCTGGTCCTGCGGCTGCGCCCGCCACGGTCCATCGCGTTCCAGTTCACGGTGGTGGTCGCCGCCGCCATCGCGTCCATCGTCTGCTCCACCGTCGCGATCGCCGCCCTGATGTACCTCTCCCCGCACGACCTGCTGGTGCTCCTCTGGGTGGTCGGCACGTCCGCGGTACTGAGCCTCGCCGCCACCCTCCTTACCGCGCGGACGACGAGCCTGGCGTTCGCCGGCCTGCGAAGGACTGTCGAGCGCGTCGGCCACGGCGACGTCGTGGACGCCCAGACGCACGGTGGCAAGGAGTTCCTGGATCTCTCCGCACAGCTCGCGGACACCTCGGCACGCCTCGCGACCGCACGTACCGAGATCGAGCGACTGGACGCCTCCCGCAGGCAGTTCTTCGCCTGGATCTCGCACGACCTGCGCACCCCGCTCACGGGCATCAGCGCCCTCGCCGAGGCGCTCGACGACGGCGTCGTGGACGACCCCGCCGACTACGTCCGCCGCATCCGCATGCAGGTGGTAACGATGAACCGCCTGGTCGACGACCTGTTCGAGCTCTCCCAGATCCACAGCGGAGACCTCCGGCTCAGGCTGGAGGACATCGAGCTCCTGGACATCGTGTCCGACGCCGTCGCCGACGTCCACGAGCTCGCGACCGCGAAGGACCTCCGCATCGTCCACGCCGGCATCGAGGGCCGCATGCTTCGGGCGGACCCCCACAAGCTCACCCGGGTAGTGGTGAACCTGCTCACCAACGGCATCCGCCACGCCCCCGAGAGCACAGAGATCCTCATCTCCGCCGACCAGCACGACGACCGGCTCGTGCTGTCGGTGCTGGACCAGGGAGGCGGCGTCGACGCCGAGGACCTCGCGCGAATGTTCGAGGTCGGCTGGCGGGCCAGCACGGCCCGCACCCCCGAGCCGCAACCCGCCGGATCGCCCGGTGCCGGACTCGGGCTCGCGATCGTGCGCGGCATCGTCCAGGCCCACGGCGGCGACGTCCACGCCGAGCACGCCCCGCAGGGGTTCCGGCTCAACGTCGCGCTCCCCGTCACCTGAGGGGGCTGGACTTCTTCAGGATCGTCTTCAGCTCGTCGGTGAGAGGTCGCGCCTGTCGACTCGTCGGTGATCAGGCGGCGACAAGGGGCGCCGAGCTCGCGTCGTCCGCCTGTAACGGCGCCACGAGGATGGTCTGGCCGGTCGCCTCGGCGGCCCGCACCATCGCGTCGAACGAGATCCGCCAGCCGGCGGGCCGGGGCTGGGACACGTCGCGGCAGACCTTACGGAGGAACGCCTCCAACCCGCCCGGCGTGGTGACGGTGAGCTTCTCCGCGTCGGTGGTGATGCGATGTGCCGTGGTGACACCGCGCGGGACGAACACCATCCCGCCGGCCGACAGCTCGTAGCGGTGCTCGCCGACCCAGTAGATGCCGCTGCCGCTCAGCATCACGACGATCTCGTCCTCCTTGCCGTGCACGTAGACCGGGGAGGCTGAGCCGGCAGGTGCTGTGGAGCGGAAGAGCGAGAGTCGGCCACCTGTGCGCTCTTCGCTGAGCAGGATCCGGACCAGGCCGCCGTCAAGCCATTCGAGCGTCTCGTGCTGATCGGCTCCCGCGGCGTACGGCGCGAGGCCCGGCGAGCCTGGCGTGCTCAGTGCCAGCAGGTCCGCATCGGACGTGATGCGGTAACCGTGCGGAACTCCGCAGGGCAGGAACGCGACGCCGCCCTCGCCCAGCTCGAAGCGCTGGTCGCCGGCCCAGAAGATGCCGCTGCCGCGCATCATGACGAAGATCTCGTCCTCGCCCGCGTGCGGGTGCACGGATGAGGCTGTTCCGGCCGGCGCGGCCAGGCGAGACATCGCGAGCTGTCCGCCCGTCCGCGTGCTGTCCAGCAGAACGTGCCTCGGTCCGCCGGCGAGAAGCCGGTCAAGCGACTCGTGGTCAGCCGTAGCCGCCGCACAGGGGGTTGCCATTCACCGGTTCCTCTCGGTCTCGGAGGTCTGCGGCACGACGACGAGAGGCAAGAGGATCCGCATATTGGGTAGCGTACTACTTCAATGAATTAGGTCACGCACCACTGTCGCCCGGCTCGCCGGTCAGGCCGCACAACGCGAACAGCAGCTCGCGCCGTAGCCAGTCCTGGCACGCCTGCCAGCTCCAGCCGAGACCACGCAGCCGCAACCAGGACTCCGGGCTCACGTAGTAGACCAGGACGTCGACCGCTCGAGCCGTGGTCAAGCCAGGGCGCAACGCGCCCACGGTGGCCAGCCGGGCCGAGACCATACGGAACCGCTCGCGCAGCAACCGCTCCGTCCCGGCGGAGATCTCGCCGATCTCGGTGTCCGCCGTGGCGTTGTCGACCACCACGGCCATCAGCCGCCAGTGGCGCCGGACGACGTCCCCGGTGCCGCGTACGACCAGGCTGACGATCTCGCGAGCGTCCGACGCCTCGGCGACAACCGAGAGCGCGGCACCGATGCTGTCGTCCTCCGCCGCGCGTTCGGTGAGCGCCCGGATCAGGGCGAGCTTGTTCCCGAAGGATGCGTAGACGGTGCCCTGCGCCACCCCGGCCTCCTGTGCGATCCGCCCGATCGTCACCCGCGGGTAGCCGTGCTCGGCGAAGAGGGCTTCCGCGGCGTCCAGGATGGCGGCCCGAGTCGATGCGGCGGCCCGCTCTCGCACAGCAGAACGATAGGTACGTGGCACGCACCCACTGTAGGTGCGTGCCCCGCCGGCGCAGCGTCCGGTGCGGGTAGCCGCAGACGGCACGGGCGAGCAGGAGATTCTTTCGAACCTGTAATAAACGCTCTGGTCATCCCCGCTGCGACCTAACGTCGGGCGCACCACACCCGACCGAACAGGAGCCACCGGTGTTCAAGAACGCGACCCGGGAGCGGGCGGCGCTCGGTATCGTCTCCGGCCTCGCCGCCGGCGTGGTTGTCGGTGCCGTGCTGGCGCTCCAGGCCATGTTCGCCGAAGGCCTGGCCGAGTGGTTCGGCTACGGGGTCCGCAGCGCGGCCCTCGGTGCGGCACTCGGCCTGGCCGTCGGGACCGCTCGCTCCCGCCTGCCGGTGGTCGCGGTCGTCTGCGGCGGGGTGCTCCTGGGGTGCGTCGGATGGCTGGTCTGGTCGCTCACGCTCGTCCCGATCGCGGCCGGGGAGTCGCCGACCTGGTCGTCAGCGTCCGCGGCGGCGAGCTACCCGCAGCTCGTCGGAGACCTGCTGCACGGCGGCCTGACCGGCGCCTTCCTGTCAGGCTCGCTCTCGCTCCGGTCACGACGGACCGGAGCGGGGGGTGACGCCCCGTCGAGGCCGCTGGCTCGGATCGTGATCGTGGGCGGCGGGTTCGGCGGTGTCAGCGCGGCGCGGACGTTCGAGCGGCTCGCCCTGCGCGGTGCACCGGTGGACGTCACGCTGGTGAGCGACTCCAACTATCTGCTGTTCACCCCGATGCTCGCCGAGGTCGCCTCCGGGGCGCTGGAGTCGAGGCACATCAGCGCGCCGGTCCGGGCGTCGGTGCCGCACACCCGGTTCCGGCACGGGCGGGTGGAGCACGTGGACCCGGTCGCCCGCACCGTCCGCGTGGCAGGTCATGCGGAGACGATCCCCTATGACCACCTCGTGCTGGCCGTCGGCTCCGTGCCGCACACGTTCGGCCTGCCGGGGGTCGACCGGCACGCGTGGACGCTCAAGAACCTCTCCGACGCGACCCGCCTGCGGGACCACGTGATCGGCCTGCTGGAACGTGCCGAGCAGGAGAGCGATCCGGACGAGCGGCGGCAGATCCTCACGTTCGTCGTCGCGGGCGCTGGATTCGCCGGCACCGAGACCATCGCCGAGCTGTACGACCTGGTCTACGGAGTGCTCCGGTTCTACCCGGCGATCGGGGAGCTGGAGCCGCGGTTCGTGATCGTGCACCCGGGCGAACGAATCCTCCCGGAGCTGAGATCCGAGCTCGGCGCGTACGCGAAGGAACGGTTGGAGGCCAGAGGGATCGAGTTTCGCTCCGGGATGCGGGTGGCGCAGGCCGACGCCGACAGCGTGCTGCTGGCCGACGGCGAGCGGATCCCGACCACGACGTTCGTGTGGACGGCAGGCAACCGGCCCGAGCCGCTCGCCGCCGGGCTGGCCGGCAGCGGCGGAGGACCGTTGCACACCGACCCGCAGCTCCGGGTGGCCGGCGTCGACGGGCTGTGGGCGATCGGTGACTGCGCACGGATCCCCGACCCGGGCCGCGACGGCGACTACTGCCCACCGACGGCTCAGCACGCCATCCGGGAGGGAAGCGTCGTGGCAGCGAACATCGTCGCGACCGTCGCAGGCCGGGAACCCGGAGCCTTCCGGTTCCGCACCCTCGGAGTGCTGGTGGCACTCGGCCACCGGACGGCGGCGGGCGAGGTGCGCGGTCTGCGCTTCTCCGGGCTGGCCGCCTGGCTGCTGTGGCGGGGTGTCTACCTGGCCAAGCTTCCCGGCATCGAGAAGCGGGTCCGCGTGCTGCTCGACTGGCTGCTCGACCTGGCCTTCCCCCGCGACATCGTCGTCACGACGACCGCGCGTACCCCGGTACCCGACGAGACCCCAGCGGAGAGCGAACGATGAGCGCCGACGTCCGGACAGCTACGGAACCGACGGCCACCGAAGCGGTCTCGCACCTGCGCGGTGCGGTGGTGGGAGGTGTCGCGGGCGCCGCGGGCGGCCTGGTGTTCGGTGCGTCGATGGCGGTGACCGGGATGCTGCCGACCATCGCGTCGATCGTGCGTACCGACTCCGAGGCTGCCGGGTTCGGGGTGCACATGGTGTTCGCCGTGCTCATCGGCGCAGCGTTCGGCCTGCTCGTCGTCCGGCTCCGGCTCCGCGTGCGGGAGATGCTGTTCTGGGGCCAGGCGTACGGAGCGCTCTGGTGGTTCCTCGGACCGCAGACGCTGCTGCCGTTGTTCCGGGGCCTGCCGGTGGACTGGGGCACTCCCGAGGCCGGCGCCCTGCTGCCGAGCCTGATCGGTCACCTCTTCTACGGCACGACGACGGCGCTGGTCCTCGTCCTGCATCAACACGACCTGCGTACGACGTGGCGGGTGCCGCCCGCCGGAGCCGTCCTGCGCGGAGCCGTCTCCGGCGTCGCAGCTGCCACGGTGCTGCTCTGGGTCCCCGCCTCCCCACGGGACACCCTGGCCTGGTTGCTGACCGGGATCGCCGTCGGCGCCTGCTACCCGCTCCTCTTCTCGGCCCGGCCGGAACCGACCGGGCCCGCGCTGGCCCGCGGCACCCTGTACGGGTTCGCGGCCTGGGTGGTGGTGGACCTGACCCTGAGGCCACTGGTGACCGACGGCGGCCTCGCCTGGTCACAGCCAGACGCCGCGGCCGCGGCAGGCCATCTGCCCGGGTACCTCCTGCTCGGGGTCGGCACGGCGGTCGGAACCACCTGGCTGGGCCTGTGGGTACGCGGGCTGTTCCTCGACGACGTCCGCAAGATCGACTCCAGGCCACCCGGCGCTCGTGGGCCGCGGGCGGTCGCGTTCGGCACGCTCTCGGGCCTCGTCGGCGGCCTGCTGTTCACGGCGGTGATGGTCCTCGTGGGCGCGCTGCCCTTGGTGGCGAACGTGGTGGGGGCCGACGGCGTGCCCGCCGGCCTGGTCGTCCACCTGGTCATCTCGGCGGTGATCGGGGTGTCCTACGCCCTGCTGTTCCGGCTGCAGAGCTTCGACGTCCTGTCCGGCATCGGGTGGGGCGTGTCGTACGGCTTCTTCTGGTGGGTGCTCGGCGACCTCACACTGCTGCCCGCGCTGACCGGCGCCCCGGTCGTCTGGGACGCCGCGACGCTGGCCGCGGAGTTCCCGTCCCTCGTCGGCCACCTTGCCTATGGCGCCGCGCTCGGCGGGGTCTACTACCGCCTCGAGGCCGGCATCGATCCGTGGTGGGTGACACGCAGCGATCTCGAAGCCTCTCGGGTGGCGGCCCGGCGCGAGCAGGTGCTCAGCGCTGCGCCCGCCATCTGGGCGCTCACGACAGTGATAGCGGTGACCCTGCCGATTCTTACGGCGACGTAAGAAACGCCACCCACGGGCGGACGCGCACGCATCCTGTCTTCCATGTCCAACCTCAGTCAGAACCCGTTCGTGATCACCCCGGGAACCGTCCAGCAGGGACAGACCAGGGCCCGTGTCTTCAGCGAGGGCCATCTCGTCGTCGATGCGGCCGCACCACTGCTGGTCTGGGAACACTCCTACTACCCCCGGTACTTCTTCCAGCCGGACGACCTGAAGGCCGAACTGCGCCCCGTGGGCAAGGGCCCTCGGTCCAAGGCGCTCGGTCCGAGTGAGCTGTTCGACGTCGTGGTGGGTGACCGCCTGCTGCCGCGGGCGGCCCAGCGCTACCCGGAGGCCCCCGCCGAGGAGATGCGCGGCGCGTACTCCCTCACCTGGTCGGCCTTCGACACCTGGCTCGCGGAGGACGAGGTGCTCCACACCCACCCGCGCAGCCCCTATGTACGGATCGACGCGTTGCCGTCCAGCCGGCACGTGCGCGTGGCGGTCGGCGGGGTGGTCGTCGCGGAGTCGCATCGCCCGGTCGTCCTGACCGAGACCGGGCTCGTGCCCCGGTACTACCTGCCGCGGGTCGACGTGCGGATGGACCTGCTCACTCCCACCGACGCCGTCAGCCACTGCCCGTACAAGGGATCGGCGTCGTACTGGACCGTCAACGTGGGTGATCTGGAGCTGACCGACGTGGTCTGGGGGTACGAGATGCCGCTGCCCGAGTCGATCCGGCTGGCAGGGCTGGTCTGCTTCTGGCCGGAGAAGAGCGCCGACCTGGAGCTCTACGTCGACGGGGAGCGAGTCGGGCAGCCCTAGGGCGGGAATCCAACCGCAAGCACGCGAACCACGAGGTCGGCCGCTCCGTACTGCCCAGCCACCGCGTAATTCTTACGTTGTTGAAAGACATCCCGTGCCGGGCCTCCGCCGTGTCTAGGTTCGTGGGCGTCGTCAGCATCGACGAAGTCACGCAGCCGAGCCCGTTCGGCTCTGGTCCCCCGAGAACGGAAGTGCACGTGTTCCCGAACGTCAACATCATCAAGCAGCATCCAGGCCCGTACGAGGCCTACGTGGCATTCAGCAAGGAGACAACGGCTGCGGCACGGTCCGCCGGCCTCTCGACCATCCTCTGCGAGCTGGTCAAGATCCGTGTGTCGCAGCTCAACGGTTGTGCGTTCTGCCTGCGTGATCACACCCGGGCCGCTATCGCGGCAGGCGAGACGGCGGACCGCCTCGCGGTGCTGCCTGCCTGGTGGGAGTCGCAGTACTTCACCGAGGAGGAACGAGCCGCACTGACGCTTGCCGAGCAGGTCACCCGGATCGAGCACCAGCACACGTCCCCGGGTCCGCAGACGGACGTCGAGGGGGTGCTCACCCCGGAGCAGATCGCTGCGGTGACCTGGCTCGCCATCGAGTTCAACGGCTGGAACCGGATCGCCGTCACGAGCCACTTCCCCGTGGCGCCATGACGCCGCACAGCACCGACAACTCCGAAGTCGCGGCGCACGCTGGCGTTCTCCGGCTACGTCGGAACGGTCCTTCGTAAGCATCGTGCCGCCCAGCGCGCGGCCCGCCTTCGCGCAGATGCACACAACGTGCTTCGGGCGCTGCACAGGCTCCGGATAGGCTCCCTCGGCCTTCGGAAACGACGACGCCCACCAGCACCAAGGTGTATCAGTGCTGGTGGGCGGGGGTCGGGCTGACTGGATTCGAACCAGCGACCCTCTGCTCCCAAAGCAGATGCGCTACCAAGCTGCGCCACAGCCCGTCATACCGACACGGAAACCAAGGGTGACCCTCGGTCCTCGCGAGCGACGCCCCATCATATCCGGTAGGTACGACAGTGACGCCAGTTGATACGGGCCCCCAACGCCCCTCCGAGCGGGCCACATCTGACTGTGGTTCAACAGGCCAGAGCGTGCCGTAACCGTCGAGGTTACGGCTCTCCTGAGCCTGCTGAACGGCAGTCAGCCAGACCCCTCGCCCCGAGGGGCCACAGCGTGCCACCGACCGTCAACAGCAGACGCCTCCGCAGCCGCCGCCACCCGAGCCGCCTGGAGCCCATCAACCACAGACGGCGCCAGCTGCTCCCCAGTCAGCACCGAGGCGATGAACTCCGCCCCCTCGATGACCTTGAGGTCCTCGAAGCTCAGCCCCATACCCCCGCCAGGGTTGAACCGGCCGAACTCCCCGTGCGCCCCGTCGGTCAGCACCCGCGTGAACCCGTACCCGGCGTCGCCCGGCCCGAGGCAGACCTCCAGCTCGTTCATCCGCTCGAAGTCCCATCGGGCAGTGCCCAGACTCCCGAACACCTCGATCCCGTACCCGCACCGCGGCCCCACGGCCACCCGGGACGACTCGAACGTGGCCACCGCACCGCCGTCGAGCCGCGCGAGCACCGCCGCGTAGTCCTCGTTCTCCACGGGCAGCAGCTCCCCGTCGAGATCACCATGGGCCTGATGCCCGACGCCGCCACCGACAGGCGCCGGGCGCTCGGCGATGAACGTCTCGGTCAGCGCCGTGACCTCCAGCACCGGAGCCACCACGTACTGCGCCAGGTCGAACCCGTGGCTGAGCAGATCCCCGAGCACCCCCGACCCCGCCGTCTCGCGCACGAACCGCCAGGTCCGCGGCCCGGACGGCGACGACGAGTAGTCCGCGTCGAGCACCACGCGCACGTTCCTGACCCGCCCGAGCCGACCCGAACGGACCAGCGACCGCAGGTGCTCCACCGCCGGTGCGTGCCGGTAGTTGAAGCCGACGGCGGTGACCAGTCCCGCGTCCCGGGCGGCGTCGGCGATGTCCTGGGACTGCCCGACGGAGGTGCCCATCGGCTTCTCCACCCAGAACGGCTTGCCGGCCGCCGCGGCCGCGAGCGCATGCTCGCGGTGCAGGTAGTTGGGGCTGCAGATCGACACGACGTCGACCTCCGGATGGGCGAGCACGTCACGGTAGTCCGCTGTCGTCGACCGGTAGCCGAAGCGGCGTCGCGCCGCCTCGGCGTTCGGCGCCGAGGTGTCGGCCACGATGACGGGCACGACGTCGACGTCGAGCTCCGGGTACCGCTCCCCCAGCGCCCGGTAGGCGTGCGAGTGGACGGCGCCCATCCAGCCCGCCGAGATGAGCCCGACGCCGATCCGTCGTCGTCCCGTCACGTCACCACCCCCGGCCGCAACATCCCGGTCAGAGCAGACCCAGGCCGCACGACGCCAGGTACTGGCGGGTCATGACGGCGTTCGGCAGCGGCAGCCGCGGGTCGCACGGGTACAGGTCCTGCTCGGTGATGACGTACAGGTCCTTGTCCAGGCCGGCCAGCGCGGCAACGAGCGAGGGCATGTCGGGAGCACCGGCCGGGGGCCGGACCGACGCGCCGCGCGCGACCGCCTCGCCGAAGGGCCAGTCCTCCTTGTGCGCCTGCTCGGTCAGCTCGACGTCGAAAGCCTTGATGTGCACGTAGGAGATGCGGTCGGGATAGGTACGAATCATCTCCAGCGGGTCTCCCCCGCCGTAGACGATGTGGCCGGTGTCGAGGCACAGGTTGACGTAGTCGGGGTCGGTCGCGTCGAACACGCGCGCGATGTCCTCCGGCGTCTCGATGTGGCTGTCCCCGTGCGGGTGGAGCACCATCTTCAGCCCGTACTCGTCCTTGAGGATCTGGCCGAGCCGGTTGGCGTTCTCGGTGTAGAGCTTCCAGGCGTCCGGCGTCAGCACGCGGTCGTCGGTCCACTCCCAGGTCTTGTCGTCGCGGAACAGCGGGGGCAGGTGGACGATGTACTCCGCGCCGACCGCCGCGTGGGTCTCCGCGATGGCCCGGAAGGTCTTCTCGGTCTCGGCCCAGGCCTCCGCCTTGTGCAGGATGCCCCAACCGGTCCCGGCGACGACGGTGAAGCCGTTGTCGTCCATCACCTTCTGCAGGCGCTTCGGGTCGGTCGGGAAGTAGCCGTACGGGCCCGTCTCCATGTACTCGAAGCCGGCCTCGGCCATCTCGGCCAGCGCCTTCTCCCAGTGGATCTGCTTCTCGTCGTCGGGGAACCACACGCCCCACTGGTCAGGGCAGACGCCGACGGTCAGCTTGCTGAACCGCGGGTCGGTGTTGCGCGCCTTGCTGGTGGGGGCGCCGGAGGACGTCGTCTCGCTGGTCATCTCGTTCTCTCTCGTCCGGGGTGGGTATGGGGTCCGGGCAGGGGTCAGACGGCGGCCGACGACGCCGGCGACGGCACCGGGGCCGGCGCCACGCTGCGGCCCGTGCGGGCGGACTCGGTCGCGGCGTCGGCGAGCGCGAGCGCCTGGCGCCCGTCGAGCAGCGACGGCGTCGGCGCGGAGCCCTCGCGCACGGCGGTCACGAAGGCGGCGAGCTCGCTCGTGTACGCGGCGGCGTACCGCTCGAGGAAGAAGTCGAGGTACGGGCCGCGGCCGCCCGAGGCCCCCGCGGCGTCGAGCACCACCGACGTCGCCGTGTGGTTCTCCGCGCGTAGCGCACCGCGCGGGCCGAACGCCTCGAGCCGCTGGTCGTACCCGGCCGCGCAGTGCCGGCTGTTGATGATCGTCGCGACGGCGCCGGAGGCGGCGGTGAGGGTGACGATCGCGGCGTCGTAGTCGTCGATCTCCGCGAAGGCGGGGTCCAGGCGCTGCGGTACGGCCTGGACGGCGACGATGTCGCCGAGGAAGAACCGCGCCATGTCGAGGTCGTGGATCGTCATGTCGCGGAAGATCCCGCCCGACCCCGCGAGGTAGCCGACGGGCGGCGCGGCGGGGTCCCGGCTGATGATCGTGAGCTGTTCGAGGTCGCCGATCTCCCCGGCGGCCACGCGGCGGTGGATCTCCGCGAAGCCCGCGTCGAACCGGCGGTTGAAGCCGAGCATCACGCGGTGCGCGCGGTCGCCGACCTCAGCCAGGCAGCGGTCGGCGCGGGCCAGGTCGAGGTCCACGGGCTTCTCCGCCAGGACGGCCTTGCCCGCCTCGACGCTCGCGAGGATCTGCTCGACGTGGTGGGCGGTCGGGGACGCGACCACCACCGCGTCCACCGTGTCGTCGGCGAACACGTCGCCGACCTCGGTGGTGGCCGCCGCGCCGTGGGCCGAGGCGAGGCGCGCCGCGGCGCCGTCGACCGGGTCGGCGACGAGCACGAGCTCGGCGTCGGGTGACGCGGCGATCGAGCGGGCGTGGACGGCGCCGATCCGTCCGGCGCCGATGAGCGCGATGCGCATGGTTTCTCCTTGATTCTCTTTCGGGACAAGCGTCCGGACAAGCCTTGGGGGGTCACTGCTCCAGCTCGTGCGCCAGCGCCGCGAGCTCGGCGCCGCCGGCCATCTGCGACGTCAGCTCGTCGAGCGTCACGTCCTTCTTCGCGTGGTACCCGAGCGGGCGGCCGCGCTTGAGCAGCAGGAACCGGTCGCCGACGGGGTACGCGTGGTGCGGGTTGTGGGTGATGAAGACGACGCCGAGCCCTCGGTCGCGCGCCCGCAGCACGTAGCGCAGCACCACGCCCGACTGCTTGACGCCGAGCGCGGCGGTGGGCTCGTCGAGGATGAGCACCCGGGCGCCGAAGTGGACGGCGCGCGCGATCGCCACGCACTGCCGCTCGCCGCCCGAGAGCTGGTGGATCGGCTGGTTCACGTCCCGCAGGTCGATGCCCATGTCGAGCAGCTCCTGCTTGGTGATGCGCTGCATCTCCTTGACGTCGAGGATGCGGGCCGGGCCGCGCCCCTTGGTCAGCTCCGAGCCGAGGAAGAAGTTGCGCCACACGGGCATGAGCGGCACCACAGCGAGGTCCTGGTAGACGGCGGCGATGCCGAGGTCGAGGGCCTCGCGGGGCGAGCCGAGGGTCCGCTCCTCGCCGTGGATCTCCAGGACGCCGTCGGAGTGCTGGTGACGGCCGGCGATGATCTTGATGAGCGTCGACTTGCCCGCGCCGTTGTCGCCGAGCACGCACGTGACGCTGCCCGCTTCGACGTCGAGGTCGACGTCCTGCAGGGCGAGAATGTTGCCGTACCGCTTGCCTACCCCGCGCATCCGGACGAGGGAGCCGCCGCTGGTGGTGCTCATCGCTGCTCCGCCCGCTTCTTGACGACGAGGTTGACGATAGTGGCCACGAGCAGCATGAGGCCGAGGAAGAACTTGAACCAGTCCGGGTTCCACTGCGCGTAGACGATGCCCTTGTTGACCATGCCGAAGATGAGCGCGCCGAGGGCGCCGCCGACCGCCGAGCCGTAGCCGCCGGTCAGCAGGCAGCCGCCGATCACCGCGGCGATGATGTAGAGGAACTCGTTCCCCACACCCTCGCCGGACTGCACGGTGCCGAACGCGAACAGGTTGTGCATGCCGAGGAGCCAGGCGCACAGCCCGACGCCCATGAACAGGCCGATCTTGGTGCGGACGACAGGGACGCCCACCGCGGACGCCGCCAGCTCGTCCCCACCCGCGGCGAAGATCCAGTTGCCGACGCGGGTGCGGACCAGCAGGTGCGTCGCGATCACGACGAGGGCCAGCCAGAACACGATGGTCACGTTCCACTGCACGCCGAGGAAGCTGATCTTGGCGGCGAACAGCGCGCGGGCCGACTCGAACCCGTCCATCGCCGCGATCGACGGGCTCGAGACCCCGCCGGCCACGAGCCTTGTGACGCCGAGGTTGATCCCGGTGATCATGAGGAAGGTCGCGAGGGTGACGATGAACGAGGGCAGCCTGGTCACGATCAGCAGGTAGCCGTTGAGGAACCCGAGCCCGAGCGACACGACGAGGGCCACGCCCACGCCGACCCACACGTTGGTGCCGAGGAACCACGAGAACTGGGCGGCGGTCAGCGCCGAGAACACGACGGCGACGCCGGTGGACAGGTCGAACTCGCCGCCGATCATGAGCAGCGAGACGCCGACCGCCATGATGCCGATGGTCGACGCCCCGTACAGCACCGTCGCGACGGACGAGAGCTGCGTGAACACCGGGGCGACGGCCGCGAAGAACGCGAAGACCGCGACCGCGCCGACGACGGCGCCCATCTCGGGCCGCACGAGCAGCCGCGCGACCGGCGAGCGGCGCACGACGCGCTCGTCGGCCGGAGGCTTGGCCGCCGCCTCCTGCGCGGGAGTCGTTTCCGCGACCATCAGCGGATGCCGTCCTGGGCGCCCGTGAGGACGTCGGCGGCGTTGTCCTGGTCGATGATCGCCGGGCCGGTGAAGACGGGCTGGCCGCCGCCGAGCACGAAGCCGCCGTTGTGCTGCAGCCACAGCGACTCGATGGCCATGTAGCCCTGCAGGTAGGGCTGCTGGTCCACGGTGGCGAGCACGTCGCCGTCGGCCACCGCCTGGGCAAGGTCGGCGTTCAGGTCGAACGAGGCGACCTTCGCCTCCGAACCGGTCTCCGCGACCGCGTCGACGATGGTGAGCGTGAAGGGTGCCCCGAGGCCGATGACGACGTCGGCGTCGGCCGTGGACTGGAGCTTTGCGGTGACCGTCGAGCTCACCTGCGTCATGTCGGTGCCCTGGACGTACAGCGTCTCGGTGTCGGGCAGCTTCTCCTTGACCCCGGCGCAGCGCGCCTCCAGGCCCACGTTGCCCTGCTCGTGGATCACGCAGATCGGGTGCGTGAAGTCCTGCTCGGTGAGCAGGTCGCCGAGCGCCTCGCCGGCGAGGCCGTCGTCCTGGCCGATGAACGTGAACGCGCCGTAGTCGAGCGCGTCGTCCATGCCGCCGTTGAAGCCGACGACGGGGATGTCGGCGTCGACGGCGCTCTGCGTCACTCCTTGCATCGCCTCCCCCTTCGAGAAGGTGAGCGCCAGGCCGTCCGTCCCCTGGTCCACCGCCTGCTGGGCGAGCTGGCTCTGGCGGGCGGCGTCCGGGTCGCCCGAGTACTGCAGGTCGACGCCGTAGCGTTCGGCCGCGGCCTCGGCGCCGCGGCGGACGATGTCCCAGAACGTGTCTCCGGGCCCGGCGTGGGTGACCATCACCGCGGTCATGGTCTTCTCGGCGGCGGCAGCGGGAGCGTCGTCGTCCTCCTGCTGCCGCCCACCCTCCGAGCAAGCGGTGAGGAACAGCGCCAGTGCGCCGCCGAGGGCGAGCGCACGGGCGAGGTGTGTTCTGTTCACGTCTGGGCTCCTTGGGTCACGTCGTTGTGAAGGATCTGAGTGACCCACGCTACCGCTGCGAGAGCCCATGTCAAGACATTCTTACCACCGGTCAAATACTACTTCTGGGAGTCGCCGGAGAAGTGGAACGAGGCGTCGGTGCGCTGCTCACGGTGCGGCCACCGCTGCGTGACGACCTTGCCGCGCGTGTAGAACTTGATGCCCTCGGGACCGTAGATGTGGCTCTCGCCGAACAGGGAGTCCTTCCACCCGCCGAACGAGTGCCACGCGACGGGGACGGGGATCGGCACGTTGACGCCGATCATGCCCACACTCACCTCACGCTGGAAGGTGCGGGCGGACTCGCCCGAGCTCGTGAACACCGCCGTGCCGTTGCCGTAGGGGTTCGCGTTGATCACCTCGATCGCCTCGGCCAGGCCGGACACGCGCACGACGTCGATGACCGGCCCGAAGACCTCCTCGCGGTAGACCTCGTGCGCCGGCGCGACGCGGTCGATGACCGTCGGGCCGACGAAGAAGCCGTTCTCGTAGCCCGGCACGGTGTGGCCGCGGCCGTCGACCACGAGCTCGGCGCCGTCGCGCTCGGCCGAGCCGATGAGGCCCTCGATGCGCTCCTTCGCGGCGGCCGTGATGACGGGGCCCATGTCGGCCCCCGGCTGGTCGCCGGACGTCACCTTGACCGCGCGGGCCTTGGCGGCGAGCTTCTCGACGAGCGCGTCGGCCACCGAGTCCTCGACCACCGCTACCGAGATCGCCATGCAGCGTTCGCCGGCCGCGCCGAAGGCCGCGGCGGTCAGGTGATTCACGGCGTCGTCGAGGTCGGCGTCGGCCAGCACCACGCCGTGGTTCTTGGCGCCGCCGAGCGCCTGGACACGCTTGCCCTGCGCCGACGCCGTGGCGTGGATGTACTTCGCGATCGGCGTCGAGCCCACGAACGAGACAGCCGCGACGTCGTCGTGGTGCAGGATCGCGTCCACGACCTCCTTGTCGCCCTGGACCACGTTGAACACGCCGTCGGGCAGACCGGCCTTCTGCCACAGGTCGGCCAGGAACAGCGAGGCCGACGGGTCGCGCTCGGACGGCTTGAGCACGAACGTGTTGCCGGTGGCGATCGCCATGGGGCTCATCCACAGCGGCACCATGACGGGGAAGTTGAACGGCGTGATGCCCGCGACCACCCCGAGCGGCTCCCGGAACGAGAAGACGTCGACGCCGGTCGCGGCCTGCTCCGAGTACTCCCCCTTGAGGAGGTGCGGCAGGCCGCAGGCGAACTCCACGACCTCCAGGCCGCGGCCCACCTCGCCCGCGGCGTCGGACACGACCTTGCCGTGCTCCCGGCTGACCAGGCGCGCCAGCTCGTCGGTGCTCGCGGCGAGCAGCTCGCGGAACCGGAACAGCACCGAGGCGCGCTTGCCGAGCGGGTAGCGCGACCAGGTCTCGAAGGCCTCGGCGGCCGAGGCGACCGCGCGGTCGACGTCGGACGCCGTGCCGAGCCCGAGGCGCGCGATCTCGTCGCCCGTCGCGGGGTTGAAGACGGGCTGGGTGCGCTCGCCGGACGGCTCGACGGGCTTGCCGTCGATCCAGTGGGTGATCAGGGACATCAGATACCTCGCTCGTGCTCGGAGGGGTCGGTCGGTTCCGTCGCGACGGTGCGGCGCGCCGTCACAGGTAGTGCCGTTGCGCTGCGCGGCCCGCCTCGTACTCGGCGCGCGCGGTGCGGGTGCTGGACAGGGTGGAGGCCTCGCTCACCGGCACGTCCCACCAGCTCGAACCGGGCGGGTTGGGCCCGTACAGGTCGGTCTCGACGTGGATGAGGGTCGCGGCGTCGGAGGCGACGGCGGTGCGGAAAGCCTCGCGGAAGTCCTCGACGCTCTTGGCGACCAGCACGTCGACGCCGAAGCTCTCGGCGTTGCGCACCAGGTCGAGGGGCACGTCGTCGCCGTCGAGCAGGCCCGTCTCGGGGTTGCGCATCTGGTACCGGGTGCCGAACCGCTGCGAGCCGCGCGACTCCGACAGGGCCCCGATCGAGGCGAACCCGTGGTTCTGCAGCAGCACCACGATCACCTTGATGCGCTCGGAGACGATGGTCGCGAGCTCCTGCGGGAGCATCTGGTAGGTGCCGTCGCCGACGATCGCCACGACCTCACGGTCGGGCGCCGCGAGCTTCGCGCCCATGGCCGCCGGGATCTCGTAGCCCATGCAGGAGTAGCCGTACTCGAGGTGGTACTGCGACGGCGTCCGCGCCCGCCACAGCGCCTGGAGGTCGCCCGGCATCGAGCCGGCGGCGTTGATGAGGATGTCCTCGTCGCTCATCAGCTCGTTGAGCGCCCCGAAGATCTCGGTCTGGGCGGGCAGCGGGCCGTGGCCCAGGTGGTAGCAGCGTTCGGTGACCTCCTGCCAGTCGGCCACGTGCCGCGTGACCTCGGCCCGGTAGTCCTCGTCGGTGCGGTGGCCGGCCAGGGCCTCGGTGAGCGCGACGAGCCCCTCGCGGGCGTCGGCGACCAGCATCTCCGCGGAGTGCTTGGCGGCGTCGAACGCGGCGACGTTGAGGTTGACGAACCGCACGCCGGGGTCGCGGAAGGCGGTGTGGCTCGCCGTCGTGAAGTCCGTGTAGCGGGTACCCACCCCGATGACGACGTCGGCGGTGGCCGCGAGCGCGTTGGCGGCGTCGTTGCCCGTGGCGCCCACTCCCCCGACGGCGAGCGGGTGGTCCCAGCTGATCGCGCCCTTGCCGGCCTGCGTGTCGGCGACGGGGATGCCGGTCGCCGTGGCGAAGGCGCGCAGCGCCTCGCTCGCCTCGGAGTAGACGACGCCGCCGCCCGCGACCACGAGCGGCCGCTTCGCGGAGCGGATCACCTCGACGGCGCGCGCCAGCGCGGCAGGCTCCGGGACCGGGCGCGCGACGTGCCACACGCGGTCGCGGAAGAACTCGACGGGCCAGTCGTAGGCCTCGGCCTGCACGTCCTGCGGGAGGCAGAGGGTGACGGCGCCGGTCTCGGCGGGGTCGGTCAGCACGCGCATGGCGGCGGGCGCGCTCGACAGGAGCTGCTCGGGCCGCCAGATCCGGTCGAAGTACCTTGAGACCGGGCGGAACGCGTCGTTGACCGTGACGTCGGGGCCGCCGGGGTGCTCGAGCTGCTGCAGCACCGGGTCCGGGAGCCGGTTCGCGAAAACGTCGGAGGGCAGCAGCAGCACGGGGATCCGGTCGATGGTCGCCAGGGCGGCGCCCGTGATCATGTTGGTCGAGCCAGGGCCGATCGACGCGGTGCAGGCGAAGGTCTGCAGCCGCTCCTTGGTCCGGGCGTAGCCGACGGCGGCGTGCACCATCCCCTGCTCGTTGCGGGCCAGCAGGTAGGGCAGCTCGTCGGGTCCGGTCTCGCCCGCCGGTACGCCGGACTCGGCGGCCTCGACGTGCGCCTGCAGCAGCCCCTGCCCGAACCCCGCGACGTTGCCGTGCCCGAAGATGCCGAACGCGCCGGCGAACAGCCGCTGGGTCACGCCGTCGCGCTCGGTGTGCTGGTGCGCGAGGAAGCGGACCAGGGCCTGGCCGACGGTGAGGCGGACGGTGGCGGCGTCCGGGGTTGGGCTCGGGGTCGTGCTGCTCACGTGGGCTCCTCGGTGAGTTCCGTGGTCGGGTTCGGGGTGGGTGCGGGGGCGGGGCTCCCGCCGAGCGGGAGGCGCGGGTCGACAGGCTCCGACTCCCACGTCCCGCGCACCCAGTGGTGGGCCGGGTCGTCGACGGACAGCCAGGTGCCGTCGTCGGCCGGGCCCGCCATGACGTTGAGGTAGTACAGGTCGTAGCCAGGGGCCGCCGCGGACGGCCCGTGGTACCCGTGCGGAACCAGCACCGTGTCGCCCGTGCGGACCTCGGCCAGGACCTCGATGGGCCGGTCCGCCGTGCCGTACACCTGGTGGTGCGCGAGCCCCGGGCCGGACGGGCCGTCGGCCACCTCGAAGTAGTAGATCTCCTCCAGCTCACGTTCCTCGTGGCCGCGGACGTCGCTGTGCACGTCGTGCTTGTGCGGCGGGTAGCTGGACCAGTTGCCGCCCGGGGTCAGCACCTCGCACACCAGGATGCGGTCGACGTCGACGGCCGTGCCGATCGTGTAGTTGTGCACCTGGCGGCTGGCCCGGCCCGCGCCGCGCAAGTCGACCGGTACGTCGCTCGCCCGCAGCACCTGGACGGGCAGCACCCGGCCGGCGCGTGCGGTGCCGATGGCGACCCGGGCGCCCGCGCCGTCGGGCGTGTCCCCGCCGTCGGGCCGCAGCGTCACGGTCGAGCCGACCGGCAGGTAGGCGACGTCCGCCGGGCCGTCGAAGACGCTCGACCGGCCGGTCAGCCGCAGGTCGTGCTGCTCGCCGCTGGGGTCCGTCACGTCCAGGCGCAGGCTGCCGCGCAGCGGTACGACCACCGCCTCGTCGGCGGTGAGCTCCAGGTCGAGGTGCCCACCCGGGGCGATCTCGTGGACCAGGAGGCCGCTGTAGCCCCAGCCGGCCCGCTCGGGCGTGACCTCGGCGACAGGGCCGCCGGTGCGCGCGTCGGGGACGCTCGCTCTGAGGATCAGATCGTTCACGGGGGCGTCCTTCACGGCTGAGTTGTTCGCAGGGGTGTTGTTCACAGCAGGCTGACCGCCTCGTCCACGGCCGCCGCGACGTCGCCGCCCGGCGGGTACAGCAGGGACCTGCCGATCACCAGGCCGCGCACCGTCGGCAGGGCGAGCGCCTTGGCCCAGCCGGCCATGGCGGCGTCCTGGTCCCCGCTGACCTCCCCGCCGAGGATGAGCGCGGGGAGGGTGGACGCCGCCAGCACCCGCTCCATGTCGTCCACGACGGGCAGCTTGAGCCACGTGTAGGCCGACGTGCGGCCCAGGCCGGACGCGATGGCGATGGACCGCATCACGGCGTCGGGGGTCAGGTCGTTGCGCAAGCGCCCCTCGACCCGCCGGGAGATGAACGGCTCGACCATCGCGACGAGGCCGCGGTCGGCGAGCTCGTCGACGGCGCGGGCGCTCGCCTCCAGCGTGGCGACGGAGGCGGGATCCTGCGGGTCGATGCGCAGCAGCATCTTGCCGCCGTCCAGACCCGCCTCGGCGATGCCGCGCGCGTCGTAGCCGGTGAAGCGGTCGTCCAGCTCGAACGACGAACCGGCCAGGCCGCCGCGGTTCATCGATCCGTAGACCAGCTTGCCGTCCAGCGCGCCCATCGCGGCGAGCTCCTCGACGAGGTCGGCGGTGCCGAGGAAGCCCCCGACGCCCGGCCGCCCCAGCGCGATCGCCGTCCGGCGCAGGAGGTCGCGCCGGTCCGCCATCGCCATGGGGTCGTTGCCCACCGCCACGGCTCCGCGCGCTGGATGATCGGCGGCGATGACGAGGAACCGCTCGCCCGGGACCGAACCGGGATGCCGCGGGCGGTTGAAGAGCCGTTCGCGCAGGGCGCGCGGGTCGCTCAGCCGCAGCTCGGCGACGTCGTCGACGGTGAGGGCTGGGCGGGCGGTGCTCTCGGATGCGGCGCCGTCGTCGTCCGTGTCGTTCGTGTCGGACGGCGCGGCCGCGCGCTCGCGGATCTCGAGGGGCACATCGGTCCGCTGCTCCGGCACCCGACCCGTGGCCAGCAGGTATTCGACCTCGGCGACCGTCGGCATCGACGCCGCGCACTCCAGCCGGGCCGCGACGATCGCACCGGCGGCGTTGGCGAACCGGAGCGTCCGTTCGAGCGACCAGCCCTGCAGCAGCCCGTGGCACAGTGACCCGCCGAACCCGTCCCCCGCGCCGAGCCCGTTGACGACGTCGACGGCGACCGGCGGCACGACCACCCGTTCGTCGCGGGTCTTGGCGAGCACCCCGCGCGGACCCTGCTTGACGATCGCCAGCTCGACGCCGGCGGCGAGCAGCGCGTCGGCGGCGCGGTCGGGATCCTTCTCGCCGACGGCGACGAAGCACTCCTCCCGGTTGCCCACGGCGATCGTCACGTGCGGCAGCGCGGCGCGGATCTGCTCGCGCGCCGTCTCGACGTCGGGCCAGAACATGGAGCGGTAGTCGAGGTCGAGCACCGTGTGGCCGGACCGGCCGCGCGCTTCGAGGGCCGCGAGGTGCGCCGAGCGGCTGGGCTCCTGGCTCAGGCCGGTGCTGGTGAGCCAGAACAGGCGAGCCGAGCGGACGGCGTCGATGCCGACGTCCTCCGGTGTGATGTGCAGGTCGGGGGCCGACGGCGACCGGTAGAACCAGAGCGGGAAGTCGTCGGGCGGGAAGATCTCGCAGAACGTGACGGGGGTGTGCAGCTCGGGCACCACGACGACGTACTGGTCGTCGACGCCGAACCCGCGGAGCTCGCGGCGCACGAACCGGCCGAAGGGGTCCTCCCCCACGCCGGTGACGAGGGCGGTGGCGTAGCCGAGCCGGGCGGAGGCGACCGCGACGTTCGTCGGGCTGCCGCCGAGGAACTTGCCGAACGACTGCACGTCCTCCAGTCCGACGCCGCTCTGCAGCGGGTACAGGTCGACCCCGATGCGGCCGATCGCGAGCACGTCCGGCGCCCACGCGTCAACGCGTCGTGTCATGCTGCCCCATCCCCAACGTTGCGGACCCGCGCGCACCACTCGTGCGGCAGATAGGTCGACCCTGCCTCCGACGCGCCCTCCTGTCAATACTTTGTCCTGACATTTGAACATCCCGTCCTCAGTACCACCGACGGCTAGACTCTCAGCGACAAGAAGATGACCCCGACGAGGAGGCTCTCCGTGCCCCAGACGCTGCGCATCGACCTCGACCGGTCGAGCCCGGTGCCCCTGTACCACCAGGTTGCCACCGCTATCGACGCAGCGATCGAGGACGGGCGTTTGCAGCCCGGCGAGTTTCTCGAGAACGAGGTGGCGCTGGCCGCGCGCCTCGGCATCTCGCGGCCCACCGCGCGCCAGGCGCTGCAGGACCTGGTCGAGCGCGGACGCCTGGTACGCCAGCGCGGGGTCGGGACGCACGTGGCCCCGGCGCGCGTGCGCCGGCCCGTCGAGCTGACGAGCCTGCACGACGACCTGACGAAGTCCGGCCGCAAGCCCAGCACCGAGGTGCTGGAGCACCGGACCGTGTCGGCGAGTGCCGAGGTCGCGGAGGCGCTCGAGCTGCCGGAGGGCACCGAGGTGGTCATGATCCGCCGTCTGCGCATGGCCGACGGCGAGCCGCTGGCCGTGCTCACCAACTACGTCCCGCTGGACATCGCCCCGACCGTCGAGGAGCTCGCGACGAGCGGGCTGTACGACCTGCTGCGTTCGCGCGGCGCCAAGCCCAAGGTCGCGCGGCAGCGCATCGGCGCGCGCTCGGCGACGGCGGTCGAGGCCCGCACGCTCGGCGAGAAGCCGCGGGCGGCGCTGCTGACCATGGAGCGCACGGCGTACGACGACAACGGCAAGGGCATCGAGTTCGGGCAGCACATCTACCGTGCGTCCCGGTACATGTTCGACACCATGCTGTTCGCGAGCTGACCGGCTGATTCTTCGCGGCCGGGCGCTTGTGTTGCGCTGCTTTGTCCTGACATTCGGTTGACAGGTTGCCAGGACGCACTGTCGAATGGAGTCACGCCGAACCCTGCGACGACGCGGGCTCGGGTGCGGACGCGCACTGTCGGCCTACGCCTCCGGAGGATCTCGTGACCCAGACGCTCGACACCGCCACCCCTGACAGCGCTGACGGGGAGAGCCCCCTGGCGCGCATGACGCGCGAGCACCCGCAGACGGCCCTGTGGAACGACTCGGCGGACCCGGTGCAGCTCGGCCGCGCGATCGCCTGGGGCGCCGTCGGCGCGACCTGCAACCCGGTGATCGCGCTCGCCGCGATCGAGGCGGACCTGCCGCGCTGGACGGCCCGGCTGGGCGCGCTCGCCGAGGACCTGCCCACCGCTTCCGAGTCCGAGCTCGGCTGGCTGGTGGTCCAGGAGCTGAGCGTCGAGGCGGCCCGCCTGCTGCTGCCGGCCTTCGAGGAGTCCGGCGGCCGGAACGGGCGACTGTCGATCCAGACCGACCCGCGCCTGCACCGGGACGTCGGCGCGTTGGTGCGCCAGGCGGAGCAGTTCGCGGCGCTGGCGCCGAACATCATCGTGAAGATCCCCGCGACGCAGGTGGGTGTCGAGGCGATCGAGGAAGTGACCTACCGCGGCATCAGCGTGAACGCGACGGTCTCGTTCACCGTGGCGCAGGCGGTGGCCGTGGCCGAGGCGGTGGAGCGCGGTCTTGACCGGCGCGAACGTGAGGGGCTGCCGGTCGAGGAGATGGGGGCCGTGGCGACCATCATGGGTGGGCGGCTTGATGACTGGCTCAAGATTGTCGCGGCGCGTGAGGGTCTGCTGCTGCCGCCGGGGGTTCTTGACTGGGCGGGTGTTGCTGCTCTGAAGAATGCGTACCGGATCTTCGTCGAGCGGGGCTATCGGACTCGGGTGCTGTCTGCGGCGTTCCGGACGCACCTGCATCTGTCGGAGCTGGTGGGCGGTGACCTGGTGATCTCGCCGCCGTTCGAGTGGCAGGACTCGATCAACCGGAACTCTCTGGCGCTGCCGTCTCGGATCGATGTTCCCGTGGATCCGGACATCCTTGAGACGCTCTCGCGTTCGCTGCCGGACTTCCGGGCGGCCTATGAGCCTGACGGACTGGCGCCTGAGGAGTTTGCTGGGTTCGGTCCATCGCGGCGGACCTTGCGCCAGTTCCTTGAGGCGGATGCGCAGCTGGATGCGCTGGTGCGGGATGTGCTGGTTGCTGCGCCCTGAGGTGGGGGCGCGGTGGCCGGTTGTGCTGCGCGGCGCGCGCGGCGGCGGGGTCGGCGAGGGGCCGAAGTTTGCTAGTGTGTTCCCCGCACCGCGCATCGCGCGCGGCCTTGCGGGCGTAGCTCAATGGTAGAGCCTTAGTCTTCCAAACTAATTACGCGGGTTCGATTCCCGTCGCCCGCTCAGAGTGCGGAAGCCCAGGTCAGAGAGTGTTTCTGACCTGGGCTTCGTGCATTCTGGAGGGCTGGAAGCAGCGCCGAGTGGCCCTTATTGACCCTAAGTCGCTCGCGACTGGGTCAGGACCTGGAGCCAAGATGTCCGCTTCAACCGATCCTCAAGGGCGCGCTCGTGGAGCCGCGCGTGCACCTCGAAGCATGTCCCCACGCACGCGTCGCAACAGCCGCCGCTCCTACGGCAATGTCCGCCAACGCACGCCTGGCCGCTGGGAGGCCAGGTACACCGGACCCGACGGCGTGCGCCGCCCGATCGGCACGTTCGAGTCCGAGAAGGCAGCGAACGCCGCCCTGGCCCGCGTGCTCAGCGACGTCTACCAGGGCACCTACCGCGAGCCCGAGACGGGCGACGTGCCCCTGCGCGAGTACGCGCGACGCTGGCTCGCCACGCGCGACCTGAAGCCGTCCACTCTCGACGGCTACGAGCGGCTGCTGCGGCGCTGGATCCTGACGCCGCTGCCGAGCCCGGGCGGTGCGCGACAGCTCGACCTCGGCGCACTCCCCCTGCGGTCGCTGTCGCACACCATGGTGAGCGAGTGGTACGCCGCGCTCCTGGTGGCGACGGCGGACTCCGCAGCGGCCTGGCTGGCGCGCGGCGGCGGGCCGAGCGACGCGGCGCACGTGCGGGCGTGGGCCCGTTCGACCGGCTTGCCGGTGGGCGATTCGGGCCGGATGCCGGCGCGGCTGTGGGATGCGTGGCGATCTGCTGGGGAGCCGCCTGCAGCGTCGGTCGAATCCAGGCATGCCGGGACGGTGACCGGCCGGACCCAGGCCGCGCACGCCTACGCGCTGCTGCGGACGATCTGCGGTGACGCCGTGCGCGACCGACTCATCGAGGCGAACCCATGCAGCATCCGCGGCGCCGGCCAGACCCGGCCGGCGGAACGTGTCGTCCCCGGCGACACTGTCGTGGATGCGATCGCGGCAGCCTTCGACGGGCCCTCCGAGCGTTACCGCGCGGCCGTGATCGTCGCGGCGCACTCCGGGCTCCGCGCGGGCGAGCTGTTCGCGCTCGAACGCCAGCACGTCGAGCGGACGCCACAGGGCGGCGTGCGCCTCAACGTGCGCCAGACACTCGTGGACGTGCCGGGTAAGCCCGTCGCCTTCGGCCCGCCCAAGTCGGACGCCGGGCGCCGCAAGGTGCACCTGCCGCCCGAAGCCGCCCGCGTGCTCCTGGCGCATCTGGACCGTTACACCGGGCCTGGTCCGCGGGCGCTCGTGTTCGCCACGGCCGCCGGACGGCCGGTGCGCGGCGGGAACCGCTCGTCGATGTTCTCTCGCGCCAAGAGGCGTGCCGGAGCGCCTCTTGAGCTCCGCTGGCACGACCTGCGGCACCTCGCGGCGACCCGCGCCGCTGAGGCGGGGGCGACGCTGGCCGAGCTCCAGCGGCGGATCGGGCACTCGACGGTCGCCGCCGCGATGGTCTACCAGCACGCCACCGACGATGGCGACGAGCGGCTGGCGGCACGGATGGCCGAGATCCAGGCGGCGAGGCGAGCGTCGAATGTCGTGGAGTTCCCTGGGCTGAGCGGGTGAGGGTGCCTGCCACTGCCCGGTGCCCTTCTGCGGGGCCTGGCGGCGGCGGGTGCTTGGGGGTTCGTGCACACCTACCTGTCGACAACCGCGATCGGACAGGAGTCAGAGATGGATGCTCAGGGTGCGCTGCCGTTCGTTGTTGACGACCCCCTGCTCACGGCGGCCGAAGCCGCCGACGCGCTAGGGGTGTCACGCTGGTGGTTCGGCGAATTGGTGCGCCGTGGCCGCGTCGGGCCGTGCGCGCGGATCGGAGGCCGGCTGCGGGTGCGGCGGTCGGTGCTGGACCAGTATCGGGCCGAGCAAGCGGGCGACCCGGAGGATCCGTACCTGACGTACGAGGACATCGGTGCGTATCTCGGCGTCTCGTCTTGGACGGCCGGCGAGCTCGTGCGGCGAGGGCTGCTACCCGGAGCTCGGGTCGGCCGACGGGTCGTGGTGCGACGGTCTGCGGTGGAGGTCTACATCGAGGCCTGCACGGGGTAGATCCGGCGTTGGGCGCCGGGGTGTTCGCCCAAGTCGTACGGTCCCGCCAAATCGGCGGGACCCTACTTGCCCGGTTTGTTTCTGGGGGTCTGTCGAGCGCGTGGCGTGGATCGCCTTCCTGACCTCGGGTCGGGCGGCGGTTGTCCTGGTGCGGTAGCCGGTGACCGACGCCTAGATCGACACCTGGACCCAGTAATTCCGATGGGGCCTCGGGCTCCTGCCCAGGTCATATGGTCCTGCCAATTTGGCAGAACCATCGTTGTCCGGTTTGTTCTCCAGAGCCGGAACGGGCCAATGGCGCATCGGTGGTTCGGTAGAACCCCAGGTCACGCGGTGGTGCCAAATTGGCACCACCGCAACTGTCCGAATTAGCCCTGAGGCTGGTTGCGGCCCAACTCCAACCGCGCGCCATGTGGGAGCGAACCTGCGGGTCGCGCGGTGGTGGCAAATTGCCACCACCGCGTATGTCCGAGTTAGCCCGCATCCACCTGCACCTGCCTGCCCCACGCTCCCGATTGTGCACGCCACCTGTACCCGTCGAGGTACCACTTGACGTCCCCACGCAGCCTTGCGGGGCAAGGTTCCGGGTGGGGGACATGGCGGTGAACAGGACGAACGCATGTCCCCAACTCGTGAGCATTACTTAAAGGCGAAACGTGGAAATCGGCGCGCGCTCGCGCATGGGCATGCCCCCGCGGTTGGCTCAGCGGACTCGACCCGCTGGCCCATGCCGGGTTACCTGCGCGCACGTACACATCCATGCGTTGAGGGTGACAGGCGAGCGCACGCTCTGCGCACACCAAGGTGCCCGCACACCAGGGTGTGCGGCCGTATCAGCGCAGGTCAGATGCGCACACCACCCAACACCCGCTGGCATGCTAGTGGACAGACGCTCGACGTTCTGGGTCAGCAAGGAACCAGCTATTGCACCAGGGCCTGTTTCGGAACTGGTCAGCGGTGTCGGATCCAGGTCAGGACTTCGGCGACGATGGTGACGCGGTCGGCCGCGGCGGTCGTGTCGTGCTGCCCGATCGCTGCGTCGCGCCGCTCGATCTCGTAGCCGTCCACACCATTGGTGCAGGTGTGGACCGAGATGGACCAGTCCAAGGCTTCGTCGTCGGGGTAGATCACGAAGAACGTGTTGTTGCTGCTGTTCAGGTCCTCGAGCATGCCCAGCAGGGCGACGCGGTCGGAGTCCTCGACGTACTGGCCGTCCTCGGTGTCGGCGTAGTAGGCCAGGGCTGTGATCGCACGGAGCCAGGATGCCAGGGCTCAAGCCGCCCGGACCACGGCGGCGATCCAGTCGTCGATCGCGGCGACCTCACGGTCGCCTCTTAGCGGACCTGGAGCTTGTCGAACCTCGTCGCGACCGCCCGCCAGCGTTGAGCTGGTTGAACATGCACTCCACTGCGTGCCGGTTCTTGTAGTCCTCGTACGACCTTCGGCGGCCGCCCGCCGACTGCCCCCTTCGCCTGGCGGTGGGCGGCCTGGTCCTTCTTGTCCGGGATCGTCACGCGGAATCCCTGCCTGCGCAGGAGGCGGCGGTTGGCCCCTGAGGCGCAGGCCATATCGCCACGGTCCCGGTCCGGCGTCGTGCGCAGGCGTCCGGGCTCGCCGGGTCGTTTGACCCGGATGGTGTCGAGCACGCGATATCACTGCTCAGCAAGAAGGGCTGGCCCTACTCAACTCGCACGAGCAAGTGGGAGCCAGAGGTGCGCGGCGATCATCGCCGACCGCGCCAACCTGGCGGCTCACCTCGATCGACTTCCATCTGCGATCTGATGGGACTGTTGCACGAATGGGTGAAACCGATCGTCACGCCTGCTCTCGCCGGCCACGGGCCGACGGGCGAATGTATCGGAATCGCTAGGCAACACCACTAGCGGCGGCATCAAGAGACACGGGAAACAGATCGCCCGAACTCCCATGGTGTCTTCCGAGGGGTGGAACTCCCGAGTACCCTTAGGGTGCAAAGACTGGTTGGTGCTCAGCGTCATCGGCCCAGTAGTTGAACCGCTCGCCCAGCACCGCGAGGAACGCTCTCGGATCGATCGGGTTCGTCCGGACCTCCAGACCCCATGCGTCCGCGGTCGACCGGGCTGCGTTGGCGAGATGGAACCACATGGACTGCGACGAGAAATCGCCAGGCGACACTTCCAGATCGGTCGGTTGCTCGTCAGCCTCCATGATCGCATGGAATCGCCTTACATCGACTTCGGTAAAGCTAGTGGTCATATTAATTCCTGCTGCAATCGCACGCGCATTTACAACAATGTTTGCTACCGCTGTGAGCAAGTGCCAATCCTTCCAGCCTTCCTCCCTCAGCCCTTCGACCACAGCCACAAATGTTTCGTCCTGTGCCAAGCGCTTCACCGTGATCCGGACCGGTGGTATCAGATTCTCATAACGCTTACGAATCGTCTCCTTTGAGACCGTCGCATCGTATCCAACCGCGGTGCCAGTGAACGTCTGCGCCAGTGCAGGCGACTGTTGCGGAGCGTTTGCCAACTCCGAAGCGATGTGGGTTCCTGCCAGGCCCCGAAGTTCCTTAAAGAGCGAATCTTTGTGGATGTCGGCTAGCTCGTCGTATGGCCGCACGCAAGTCAGCATGTGCGGTAAACCGCGCTCAAAGGTGCGCTCCATCACCTGGGTAAACGCACTGCGTCCCAAGAGTGATTGGGTCGCGATCACCTGCATGGCCGCGGCGACCACCTCGAGCTGTCCATCATCGACAGGTAAGGCCCCGGAAACAGTGAGTCGCACCAGATGCGCGGTTGAATCTCGCTCGGAAGCGTCGAGGAACACCTCACCCAGTGCAACAGGCTCGCTTGAGACTGCGATCTCGATATCAATCGGACCTGGCACCAGGAGAAGGTCCTCGCCCACAAGGTCAACCAACATGATCTGTGTAGCAGCGGCAAATCGTTCAGCCGCCAACACATGTACCCGATCGTTCGGCGCTCGAAGAGTCCAGACGTTGCCCAGAGCGGACCAGCTGTATTGGCGGGTAGGCCCAGCGTCCGAAAAAGGCCGGCCCATGCCGCTTCGATCAGCCGACTCGGCTACTTCAGGCTCACTCAGCGGCGGGATGGATTCTACATTGGCCAGCATTGGCTCAACGAGATCATTAAGGCCGGTAGACGCAATGATCGGCTCGATCAGCGGCAGGAAAGCGGGCCGCAACGACCGGGCCGTCCGCAGGATGAAGCACTGGTCGGTCAGCATGTTCCGGAAGTATGGGTACCGCTCAAAACTCCACGGGTCGCCAGCGAGTTTAGCCTGTGCCCATATCCCGATCCTGAAGGTCCGAGTCGCTGTGATCCACTGGCCAGCTTTATGTTCGTCGATCGCCGAGAGGATGAGGCCCTGCGCTATAAGAACAGCGAGCGCTGGGTCATCGCTTGCCCGAGCAACAGCTGCCGCACTGAGCGCGTACTGCTTCGCAGCTAGCGGGAGTCTGAGACTGTCATAGACCCGGGACGCCAGAATCATCATGATGGCGGCGCCTTCCGCCGTTTCTCCCTGGAGCCAGTTGATTTTGGCCGCGTGGATCTCTCGGAGCGCTTCGATCGGGCGGTTGGCGTTAAGGAGCGCGATGGATCGCGCATGGGCGCGGTCCCCTGCGGCTGCTTTCCCGGACCGTTCGACCGTTGCGTCGTCGAACGCCCTTCGCACACTGAGATATTTGGGATGGTCGACGAGCAGCGGGGCTGCAATGTCGAACATCCTGGTGAGCTGATCGATCGGCACTACTGGGGTAGTGGGTAGAAGCCCTGCGAGCTCAGTTAGTATTTTCATCCCCTTGTCGAGGTCCCGCAGGCTTCCATCGGCGGGGGCACTCCGCCCTGGCAGCCCGGCCCGCTTCGCCTCGTTGAGTGATCGGTAGAACTCTGACATCAGTGGTGCGTTGGACGGCTCAGAGTCGGCCAGATCTTCCTCGGACACGGCTTGGGGGCCGTGGGCGAGGATCGCGGCGACCATGAGGAGATGCGCCCTTGAGTTCGGTCCATCCGCAGCCGAGAGCATCAGGTCGATCGCCTGCTCCAAGTCGGCAGACCAGGCCGAGCTCTCGGCCACTGAAATTTCGGTCTGCCGCCACATCTGCATCGCCCCGATGAGGTGCAGCAGAGTGATCGCGTCCACCAGTACTCCGGGATCGGGCTGGCGAGTGGCGTTACGACCGAAATACGACCGCGCAACGGCGTCCACCGGTCGGAGCGTGTTCATTCCGAAGCCCGCAGCGATGACGATCTCGTACTCTATGCGACTCAGGACTGCGTCATTGTCAGTGGAGGACTCACGCAGGCGATGTGCAGCGGCAAGCCAGTCTGGTAGGTCAGCCCGTGCGTCTTCGTTGAGGCTGGAGAACCGGAGACCCTCCCGTAGGTCGATAAGTTCTCCGATTGAGCCGGTGCACAGCGGTTGGCTGCGCCAGTGCTGGCGGTCCTCCAGGTACCAGTCGGGGAGGACAGCGTCGTCGTCAGGCCGTGCTGGCGTCAGCGAGGACGGTAGGTGGAGGTAGTCAACTGCGAGATAGAAGAGGTCGTGACTCGCTAGTTCCTCGGAGATCGCCTGGGCATCCCAGATGTCCAGCGAGACAGAGTATTCGTCTCGCGCATGTGCCTGGAGTTCGTGGCGCTTCGACACCGCGACAGGTGTGACGGTGAAGTACACGACGCGGTCGACCGAAGCCCCCTTGTTGCAGATCTTGCCCAGGTCGGCACGTATCTTGGACGGGACATCCTCACGCTGGGTCGTGACGGCAAGCACCACTCGTTCGTCGGTGGCGAGGGCGGTAAAGACTGAGGTGCCCGGAAGTTCGGCAGCTATGACCGTCCAGAAGCTCTCTCCGTCGCGACCGTCGTCGCCCCCTGCGGCTACCGGCCCTGTAGCAGGCATCACGTTGCTGACGATTCGGCGCCGTGTGAGCCCTAGACAGAGCTGCTCAAACGGATGATGGGCATTCGACTCGCCAAGATTCTCGAGATGAAACCGAATCTGAGTGGCGACCTGGGTCGGCGTATCCAACGAAACTGATCCTCCGGGCTGGGGGACCCCAGTCTGCACCCGTGTCGTGCATCCGTGTGGATCCTCCTGGTCGGCGTTTACGGCTTGACCGTTCCCGAGTGGATGAACGGCCAGCAGGGACTGCTGCATGGCCAGGTGACTCCGGCCGTCACGCAGAACGGTCCGCCGCGTGCCCCCAAGCAACGTGCCGTAATCGCGCCCTGCGTGGTGGCACACCCGACAGCCAGCCAGTGCGATAGCGATTTCTCGCGCCTCAGCACCCAATCGAAAGCACACCCTGATGTGGTTGCTCCTGATCACACCCGCGCACCAGCGCAGACAGTAGTTCCGCACGCGGATTCTCGCCAGCGCCGACCTGCCGACTACCCCGGGAACTGGCCACCCACGCTCGTAGCTCCCAGCGACCTCAAGCGGTCCACATCAGGCGTCGACCATGTGGCAGTCCCGTTCGCGCACTCGTGCCAGGACCAAAACACAGCGAGCGCGACAGAGCGCACGACGATTGTTCACCCGGCGCTCTCGCCTAGACGGGATGCGTGTCGTCCGTCGATATCGCTAACTTTTGGTCCTGGGGACGCGCGACCAGCATGTGATGAGGAGCCGGCCAGTTCAGACCCACTCGTCGCCGTCATCGAGATTGCAGGATGAGGCCCCACCCACCGAGAGCAGACGTCAGTCAGTTCAGAACCAGTAGAGGAGCAAGGTGCCAACGTCAGTGGATCAGCTCGTCGAGGACGCTCTTCGACTATTTGATGACCCTTCGCAGCCTGTAGCAAGCCACGCCAGGCGAGCCATTCGGATTGCCCACAAACGTCAGGACTATCCGGCACTTTTGCGCCTCCTGCTGGAAACCATGGACTTCACACCTGAAACGAAGGTCGACCACCCAGCCTACTTGGACGCGCAAGCCAATCTCGCCGCTCTCATTGGCAAGGAAAATGCAGACCGCCAAAGTATCCTGATCGTGATGCGATATCAGCGAGACCGAGCACTACTCGGCGATCCAAAGATGATCCATGGGCAGAGCGTCGGTCAGATCGAGGCGTCACTGCGTCAGATCGTCGAGGTTATGGACCACTACTCCCATGTCCCGTCCAACCTGACTCCCGCAGACACCTACCTAGTCGCCAAAGATTATGACCGAGCCGCCGCCAAAGTGGTGCCAAAGCGGGCGGACCTCGAGGCCGTGCTCGAACGAATCCGCCAGTCCGTCCACGACTTGCTAGTCGACACCGAGCAACAACTCGAATCCGGACAGCGGCGCCCCACCATTTTCGAGCGCGGGCAGGCATACATCGAAACCTCGCTCGCACAGAGAGCCCCCGACGCACTTGGACTGTTCCAGGCTGCAGAGGAAGCGCTCGGGAGGGGGCGTCCAGAGGATTTCACCCACGCTCTGACATCGTGCCGACGCATGGTCAAAGCCCTAGCGGATGCCCTTTATCCAGCGACAGGTGAAATGATCACTGGCACGGATGGCAAAGAGCGAAGGATGACCGACGACGCATATCGCAATCGCCTAATGCAGTTCGCAGTCGAGAATATCGGAGGTAGCACCCATCGCGAATTCGTTCAGGAAGTACTTCGCGGACTCGGCAGCCGCCTCAATCGACTCGAAGAGCTCTCGTCGAAGGGCGTGCACGACACTGTCGGGTATGTGGAAGCCGAGACGTGCGTAATGTGGACCTATCTGACGGCAGCAGACTTCTTGAGAATCGCTGATGGGAGCAGCCCCAGGCTCACCGAGAATGCCGCAGGTTGAGCTCCCAGTTATTTCCGTAGCCAGGCAAATTCCCGACGAATCCTGACGTATCTACCCGGAGCAGAACTCAAGTCGTTCGAGGCGCGATCGTCAAGGATTCGCCGGATGACTGCTAGAGCAGGGCACTTCGCGCGCCGCACTGTCTGCACTTAAGGGTCTTGGACCCATCGTGGCACTGCCGCATCCGGGTTGAGGCAGGAGCTTCGAGTTGTCGGCCATCTGCGCCCGTATGTGAAGGTCACGGTGGCGCCGACCTCTGCAGATGTCCAACACCACACCGGTCAACACAGGAAACCCGACTCTCCCAGCCAGGGGGAACCCAACAGGCACGAGCGAGTGCGGTTCCGATTTCTCGAGCCTCAGCACCCAATGGAAAGCACACCCTGCTGGGTCGTCACCGATCCTAACGTCGCCCACACGGAACCGCAGGCCAGAGCACGCCGCGACCGAGACCGGACAAGAGCACACCACTTCGCATCGACGACACGCGGACCACACGCGCGGTGTCACCTGTCGGAGCAGTCCCTTGGGGACTGCTGCACCGGCAGGTGACAGGGTTTCCCAGGCGGCGAGTGCGACCTGAGTGGCCATGCTGGCTTCGTACTCGATCGGCGTCAAACGTCCCAGACGGGCCTGGCGCCGGCGGCGATGGGCCGCCGCGACCAACCGAGCAGGCAAGCAGGAACGACGCCGGTGCCTGCTTCTCCCCCGTGCAGATTTCACCACACCAACCGGCAGCTGCTCCGGGACTCACCTGCCAAGATTGCAGCCATGACCACGCGTCAAGGCACAAGGGTCGATAAAGAGCCAGGAGGCTTGAAGCCACATGTGCACCCACCAGCCGACCACTGGTGGGCAGGCTTCGTACGGCATCACCGTTACACCTGGCCCGTCGAAGTGCTGTTCACTCTCACCTTGGCCGGCGTGATCGCCGGCGTCCAACTCTGGGTGGATGATAACCGTGCAGAACGTCAGGAAGTGCTCGCAAACGTTACGTTCATCAGGGAGTCCGTTCGCGACAGTCCAGACGGTATCAAGAATTTTCGAGGCATGAACCTCCGAGGAGCTGACCTATCCGAACTCGACCTAGGTTGCGATATAAAACTCCGCGGATTCGAGTTCCCCGAGGATCCCGTATTTACTGAGAGACTGAGCGAGGCTTCCTGTGCCGACTTCACAGGAGCGGACCTCACTGGCGCCCAGATCGATGGGACGGACCTGACCGGGGCTTATCTCACTAACGTCACACTGAGAGACATCGACGCCATTAGGGTTAGCGCCGCTGGTGCACGCATAGAGCCGCGCGACATGAGCAATGTCAGGCTGTCTGCAAGCGATCTGCGCGGCGCACAAATTATCGCAGGAGAAGGCGCATACTGGAACAGTCCGCGAGCTTTCAGCCTCTCGCTATTCGCCGCCGAAATGACTGCAATGCAAATATCGGGAATTGGGTCCATCCAAACAAGCGCAGTTGCTGGACGTCACGTCGACCTCCGCGGAATAGATGTAATCTGTCTTGGCAGCGAAGCAGCAGACGAACATGAAACCGCTGAGATCGAGGACGTTACTTGCGGTGATGCTTATAGGACCGTTCAGTCAAAGCACCTGATCCAGCCCATCGTAAGCATGTCAGACTTGAACTGACTCTCGGAGCGAGATTGTTCAACTTGCCGCGATGCCCGCGACTGCTATCCGGGCGCGTTGAACTCGCGCTCCGGTACTTGGATGCCCCTCTTGCCGGACAAATGCGTGCGACGGTCCCCGCCGGGACAAGGGGCACGCGCACGCCGGTTGGCATCCCACGGGGATCCCCAAGATCTCGGGGTAGGTACGCGCGTGATAGGCCAGCATCAGGGTGCCGTCGGACAACTCGGAGAACGCGCTGCGCCCGGGACCGTACTGCCCCACCGATGGGTCGGACACCAAACAGTCGGTCCGCACTCTTGGTCCAGAGCGCCGGGTCGAGCAGGTCGGACCCGAGGTCCGCCGTCAGCACGCCCATCGCGTAGTCAATGCCGGTCGCTGGCGGAGTCCGTCAGGTAGACGCGGCAGTCCCGCACCAACACCGAGAGGACCTCGTTAACTCAGAGGTCCTGCCCTCCCGGCAGAACTCGGGCCGGGAGAGCAGCACGGCGGCGTCGGCAGGGTCTAGGAGTGGTGCGGATGCGATCTCGCGTGCCTCAGCAAGAAACAACACACCCAGATGCACGGTCGATCAGATCAGTGCAGCAGACTCCTTGGAGTCGACCGAATCAGTCGGCGATCGTGATGCCGAGTTCGTCGGCCAGCACGAGCGACAGGTCCGCGAGCTGGTAACGGTCGATCACGATCCGCTTGAGGTTGACCGCCCCGCTCATCACGGACAAGTTGTTGCCCCGAAGGTCCGTACCCCGGTAGGTGCCCGCATGGAACGACGTGGCACGCAGGACGCAGTCCTCGAATGCCACGCCGGACAGGTCACAACCATCCAGCTCGGTCTCGATGAGCGAGCAGCCAACGAAAACAACCGGTCCCTTGGCTGTGACCTGGGTCAACATCCCGTAGTCGAACTTGCAGTCCTGAAAGACGACATCCTCCAGAACCAAACCGTCGAGCCGTGCGCCGAGCAGTCGGCAGTCTGTGAATCGCACCCGGGACAGTCGGCTGTTACTTAGCGTCAGTGAGGCCAGGTCGCACCCCGTGAACTCGACCGACGACATACGCACCCGATCGAGGTCCACCCGTTGCGCACGGACCTCGCTGATACGCCCGTCATAGAGCTGGGTGTTGGCAAGTTCCAGAGCCCGCAAGTCCTTACCGCTATAGCTGAACAGCGAGAGGCGCCCGTCCTCGGGCTGGAGCGTCGAGAGCTCCGTGAGTTCGTCCGCGTCCAGGACAGGCAGGTCTGCGGTGGTGTCGCGGATCGTCAGGGTCTCCATGGTGCCCCACAGTAGGGTCGAGAACGGGTCGGGGCGCTGGGCACGGGTGCTACCGCTTCTTCCAGTTGTCCCAGCTCGGACGGTTGTCCCACGGGCCCGGCGTCTTCTTCCAGTTGTCCCAAGCTGGCCGGTTGTCCCAGTCAGATCCTCGGCGACCCGTACTCACAAGGGCGGTAACAGCCTCATGGTCAGACTCGACCAGGTCGGCAAGAAGATCGGTCATTTGCTCTGTCGCTGCGGTCATTTCGCTTCCTCTGTCGATCGAGTACTGGTTGAGATGGCAGTCGTGTTGGTGATGCCAGCGAGAGCCCGCACGAGCTCCTGCTTTGACGCCCGGCAGTAGTTCGTCTCGGTGGAGTCGAAGCGGCCGTTCTCGAAGTACCGGTTCCCGGCCTGCGCCCCACGGCAGAAGTCGAAGAATGCGCAGGACTCCCGGCACGCGGCCAGACCATCCAGGAACTCGGACACGTAAGGCAGCTGCCACGCGCCTGCCAGGATCTCGGACATGGGCTGCGCGAGAACGTTGCCGGCAAGGAAGTCGCCGTAGTGCTCGTCGCGGATCCCGGCCAGTTCTGGGGACAGCAGCACTACGTCACCGTTCACCGCGACGGTCGGCAGGGGGTCGTACCGGTGTGCCTCCCACGACGCGCGTCCCCCACCACGAATGGTTCGTAGGTACTGCGCCAACCGGTCAAGCTCTCTGACTTCCACATCCGGATGCTCGGCCGACCATGTGAACACCGCCTCCCAGAAGGCCCGGGCCCGCTCCGGGGCGGGCTGAGTCCGAGACGTGTTCACACCCTCCAACTCCTCGATGTTGAGCCCGATCGACGTCGGGCCCAATCCAGCCAGGAAGTCGAGCAGGTCCTCCGCCCGGCCGATCCCTTCACCGACGACCGCGATCAAGGAGAACCTGATCTGCCGGTCGACGAGCTTCCCAATACCGGCCACGATCCGGTCGAACGCGGGCCTACCAGCCCAGTCGACGCGTTCGACGTTCAGGTCGGCCGGCCCGTCGATGCTCACACCGACGGCGACATCGCGTTCCCGGAACAGGTCGCACCAGGCATCGTTGATCAGCGTGGCGTTCGTCTGCAGGCTGTGGCGCACCCTCCCTGCACGGCGCAACTGATCGAACGGCGCCATCAGAGCGGTGAGCTTCTCCGGTCCGATTGCCAGTGGTTCGCCGCCGTGCCAGCAGACCTCGGTCACGTGACCAGGCGGCTGCAAGGCAATCGAGGCCGCCACAGCCTCTACGACCTCCAACGACATCTCGAGGCGCTTCTTGCGGAACGGCAGGTAGCAATAGGAGCAGTCCAGGTTGCACAAGGTCGTCGGCTGCAGCACGACCAGGCTGGCCTGCGGCGCGATCCACGTCGCGTAGGCCTTGGCGGAGTCCATGGAGCTGGGTGTGCTCATGGACTCACCCTGGCCCGGAGCCGCCCTCGGAGGGGCGGGCATTCTGGACGGCATTCTGGCTGTCGGGGTTGCCGTGTCAGAGTGACCATGTGAGCGAAGACGAGACGGGTGTGCCGCTGACGCAGGTGTTCGGCGAGCGGGTGCTCTACGACAACCCGTGGGTTCGGCTCGTCCAGGTGGAGATCGAGCCGCCCGACGGCCACCGGTTCTGGCACCACGTGGTGCGGCTCCAGACCGTCTCCACCGCAATCGTCGTGGATGACGCCGGCGAACACGTGCTGCTGATGCGCCGTCACCGGTTCGCTACGAGTCAGATCGGCTGGGATGCGCCCGGCGGGATCGTCGGAAGCGGCGAGTCGACGCAAGCTGCTGCCGTCCGGGAGACCATCGAGGAGACCGGGTGGAGGCCCCGTGGCGAGGGCCGTCCGGTCGCGGGCTTTCAGCCGATGCCGGGGATGGTTGACACGCCGCATGAGGTCTTCGTCTTCCACGGCGCCGAGCAGATCGGCGAGCCGACGGACGCTGAAGAGGAAGCCCTGATCGAGTGGGTTCCCCTGGCACGAATCGCAGGGCTCATCCGGACGAGAGAAGTGCTGGGTTCTGGAACTCTCGTCGGCCTCCTGGCGGTCCTAGCCGGCCTTGACGCCGAGGCGTGACTGAAGATTCTTGATGCGGCGGCCTTGCCGCACCGACCCGGCTCGCTGAGCGAGCCCGTGAGCTGTGTCGAGAGCCCGGACTGCTTCAGATTTGTGGCCTGCTGCGACGAGGGAGTGGGCGAGGTCCACGTTGAGCTGGGCTCCCGCGCGTAGGTGGTTGGGGTCCATCCCGCTCAGGGCGAAATGGAGATCGGCGATCGCTTCTTCGTCTCCGAGACGGGCGAGGGCTGCTCCACGCCAGCGGGCAAGGCTATATTCGTCGAGCATGATGTAGGGCGCGTCGGGATCACCCGTGTCGCCGGACAACAGGGCCACGGCCCGGTCGAAATGCTCCATGCTTGCCGTCGTCTCTCCGACGATCGCGGCGACTTCGCCCGCCACGCCGTGGAGCCAGGACCGCACTGGACCGGACAGCGCCGTCGCGCCCACGGTGATCGCGTGCTCCGCGATGCGGAGCGCATAGTGCGGCTGATCCGTGTCAACAAGGACGTACGCCTGCTGCGCGGTGGCGTGCGCGAGATCAGCTTTGGCCGAGCTCTCGCGACCAGCGTCCTTCGCAGCCTCGTGTAGACGCCAGGCTTCCTTGATGTTGCCGCTGTCCAGGTACACCCAGCCGGCCAACGATGCGGTGTCGCTGTAGACGCTCGCCAGTGCTTCGCGCATCGTCGGTTCCAGGCTGTACGCGCGCAGAGACCACAGGACGTCCAGGTGCTCCTTGAGCGCTTTGCTCGTCGCGACGCTGGACTGCCCGCGGTCACCCAGACGGATCTCCTCCGTCCGAACGGCCAGAGTCGTAACGGTCTCTTGATCGACGGACGATGCACGCCGGAGCCAGCCCATCATGTCGTCATCCGACGCGTCTGGTCGTGCCTTTGGTCCCCGTGGGCTCGGGTAGAAACCCAGCTCGGCGTCGGTCGCCACGTCGAGCACTGCACGGAACGCGGCGCGGTAGGTCTTGCTCGGCCAGTTCACAACCCCACGTTCGTACCGGGCTATCGCGTCTGCTTCAAGGGCCGCGCGGCGACCAGTCGTCCGCCAGAGGTGCAGGTTCACCAGTTCGGCGAGTTCGGCGCGGCTCATAGGTCGCGCCGGATCTGCGAGGGATGCCTTCTCGATGCGGAGCCGCCGGAGACGCTCGTTGGGGGTTGTCACCGTTGCCCCACCCCCAAATCTCACAAGCGTGCCGTGTAGTGATCGTCTCCTGCCCGATCCAGGTCTCAGTCTGCCGCCCAGTGTGCCCCTCCCCCGGCGCGCCGCGCCAGCAACAGTGGTCACTAGCTACACGGCACCCCTCAGCCGGGGCAGGAAAGGACGGTGATCACGTTGAACTCGTTCGACTCAAACACTAATGCGGACTTCCGAGGAACGATCGGCCGCGCGCACGCCCTGGCGGCGCGATTGCTAGCGGACATCGGTATGAGCCGGATCGAGTTGGTCACCTTCACCAGTGACCGCCTCTGCCTTCATCCTGCGGATCTCGAAGAGGGCGAGCAGATCGCTCGTGCCATCGGGTGCGACTTCCCACTGGACCATCGAATGTTCGTGCCGGGAGACACATTGTGGACCGGGATCGTCGACGGGCTCGAAGTTCAGATCCGGTCCGTGCTGCGACAGCCCGCAGGGATCCCCCGATGACTCCACCCGACACCAGCCGCCTGTCGCGCATCGTCGAGCGCCCGGGGCACGTACTCAAGAAGAGCGGATCCGTGACAGCCCACTCCAGCAATACCCGAACCGAGGTGCGCCGCTTGGTGGCCCTGGACATCGACGGGACGGTCGTAGACCGCGAAGCCCGGGTTCCGCCCGGAACGGTGGAAGCACTGGACCTGGTTCGTGCTGCGGGGCACGAGGTCGTGCTTGCCACAGGAAGGTCGCTGGCCGGACTGTTGCCAATCGCCGTGCGGCTGGGCCTGACCGATGGCTGGGCAGTGTGCTCCAACGGGGCTCTGACCATTCACCTGGACCGGACCGCGCCGTCAGGTTACGACGTCGTCGAGACCCGAACGTTCGACGCCACACGCGTGATCCACCGCGCCCTTGACGTGGCACCGAGTGTGCGCGTCGCGATCGAGGAGGTCGGGTGGGGATGGCGCACCAGCAGCCCATTCGAACCCAGTGAGTTGAACGGGCAGCAGAAGACAGTCCTGCTGAGTGACCTGATGACCGAGCCGGTGACCCGCATCGTGCTCACGGCCCCAGGCATCCGACGTTACGCCGGCACCTTGCGTGCCGCTGGAGTCACAGCTACTCCGCAGGGAGCGGACTGGCTCGACATCACAGCACCCGGCGTCAACAAGGCCGTCGCGCTCGACGTGGTGCGTGCCCACCTGGGCGTCCCCGCGGACCGGACAGTGGCGGTCGGGGACGGCGTCAACGACCTGGACATGCTCGCCTGGGCCGCCCGCTCGGTAGCGATGGGACACGCGGCCGCGATCGTACGCAGCGCCGCCGATGAGACGACAGGGACCATCAGCGAAGGCGGCGCATTGGCAGTACTACGTTCGCTCGTCCCAGTCGTAGACAATTCGTTGTCGTCGCTGGCTGCGCAGATCGCTACTGCCGAGGCCAGCGCGCCTGGCCCTGTGGTCTTGCGTGTGTGGCACGGCATCGGATCGGACCTGGCCCGCTGTGAGGCGTGGACCCTCCAGGACGGCCACTGGCTGCGGCACGCACCGATTCCGTCCGGCGCGGGTGTCACGATGCGCGCGATCGAGGCCGCCGCGCTCGAGGCAGGGCTGCCTTACCCGCGTGGCGACGAGGGCCGACGTCGCGCGCAGTGGCGCAGCGTCACTGGTGACGGCCCTGCGGGGTTCGAACTTCCCCTGCGCGGCCTATAGCCGCTCGCCACTGATCTTGCGCCTCGGTGGCGCACCAGACACCCTGCATCACTGCCCAGCCACAAGCCCGCTCCTGGCGGGCATGTCCTGCACCACCCTGCACAACGAGGAGGAAGCAACATGACCACCACCACTGCACGCGGACTGCGAGAGGGCCGGTCGCTCGTCGACCCGGAGTTCTTCCACCGGCTCGTTCAGCGGGTCGCCGAGGAACACGACCACGATCTGAGCATGGCGGCCCGCGTCGTCGACCAGACCCTCGCGTTCTTGGGTACCAGCGCCACCCACCGGGGCTGACCGCTGTCACCTTCGGAGATCGTGGACTCGGGGTGGCACGAGTTCGTCCTGCACACGGTTGACTACGCTGCCTTCTGCGAGCGGATCGCCGGCCGGTTCCTGCACCACGTGCCCACCGACCCCCAGGACCCGTCCACCCAGGGCGCGTCCGCTCACGAGGCGATGCAGTACACCGTGAACGCCATCGCCGAGGCCGGGTTCTACGTCGACACCGACCTGTGGCCCACCGCGCACTCGGTCGCCTGCTCGCAGTGCCACCAGGGATGCACCAGCTCGACCGCACCGTGACCAACCACTAGGAGAGCACGATGCACCGCCGCTCATGGGAAGAACTGCCCACCGCACTGCGCCACGCCGTCGAGGCGGAGTGCGGACGGGTACTCCGTGCCGAGGCGCCGTCGGCTGGCCGTAACTCGACGTTCGCTGCGTTCCTGCACACGGCCGACGGGACGGTGTTCGTCAAGGGCGTTCCCGACTACGAGCGGCTGGTCACCGTGCACGAGCACGAGATCCAGATCAACTTCCAACTGCGGGACGCGGTGCGTGACGCCCCGCGCCTGCTGTGGACCGTGCGCACCGAGGGATGGCTGCTCGCCGGGTACGAGACCGTGCCCGGCGAGCACGCCGACTTCACGCCCGGATCGCCGGACGTCCCGACCGTGGTCGATGCCCTCTCGCGCCTCGCGCAGCAACTCACGCCGAGCCCTGCTCCTGGTGCGTCGCCACTCAGGAAGAGATACGCGCGCCTGGCTGGATGGCGGTGGCTCGCGGACAACCAGGCGGGCCAGCTCGACGTGTGGGAGAAGCAGCACCTGGACCTGCTGATCCAGTTCGATGACGAGGTGCCGAGCATCTTGCCCGGGGACTCTCTGGTCCACGGCGACATCCACCAGCTCAACCTGCTCGTGCACGGCGACCAGGTTCGGCTGATCGACTGGGCATGGTCCAGGACAGGACCGCCCTGGGTCGACGCCGCACTGCTGGTTCCCCGGCTGATCGGCGAGGGACATGAACCAGCCGAGGCCGAGCGACTCGTGTCCGGTACCTGGGGTATGCAACACGCCAGCGCGATCCCGGACGCCGTCACGGCGTTCGCCGCAACCATCTACGGCCAGTGGCACCGTCTTGCTGTCGAGTACCCCAGTCCGCATCGGGTGGTTGCAGTTCGTGGCGCACGGCGCTGGGTTCAGCACCGGTTGTCTTCGAGCTAGCAACTTTGCCATGCTCGGACGCATGTGACCCAGGAACCATCGGAGATCCTCGGATTGAGGACCCTCCCGGAGCTCGAGTTCCGACTCAGACGTTGAAGCGTGTCATGTGGGCCTGACCTCGTGGTTCACCGGTTGGCCGGGCGCCTTGGGGGAACTGTGGGGGAATGGAGCCGCTCAGCAATTGGTAGTCGGACTGGACGCCTGGGAGTTCTCGGTGCGATCGCGGAGTCCCTGCCAGGCCTGGCCATCCCAGAACCAGCCCATCCGCGATCCCTGGTGTACTACCCACAGGTGCGTGATCGCGGGATCCAGCGCAGGTGGCGTCGAAGGCAGGCCGAACCCGTCGTGCCACGACGGCGCTTCGTGGCTCAGCGGACGCGCGATGTCGAATCGCGTGTCGGCGTCGATCCACACGAACAGATGCCGGTGCTCGACGCCGGATGCCAGCAGTTTCTTCGGGTTGTCCTGCTTCTCGCCGAGCGTGTCTGTGAGAAGGCCGAGCGCCCGATCGCTGCCGCTGGACGTCCCGCCGCTGCCGAGCGTCGGGATCACCCGGTGTGCGTGGCGTCGGTGAGCGTGGTCGGGCATTGCGGACGCCCTCTCAACACCAGCCTCGATCAGTGGCCGGTAGATGGGAGACAGCGGTCCTCGCTGGATGACGTGCACCGTTGCACGCTGACGCTCGAAAGAGGTCTCACCGGCCTGCTCAAGCTCCACCAGGACCGGATGGACACGCTGCACAAAGGTCCTGAGGCCCGGCTGCGTATCGGGGGCGAACGTGAGCCAGCAGGTCCGGAGCTCACCTGCCGGCTCGTCCGCCTCACGCGACTTGTCTAGTGCAACGCGACCGGCGCGTCTGCGGCCGTCCGTCACCCGAGTGACCTCCACCGCATGACGTCCGTCGCCCGAGAGGTAGTCAACGCCGCCATGCGTGTCGGCGTGCTCAAGTGCGACGCCCAGAACGTTCTCAACGATGCGCATCGCCTCGCGCTCATCGGGGCGCTCCTTGTTCATGAAATCCTCTCGACTGTCGTGGCGGCGCTGGAGAGCTTCTGGTCTCCTAATCAGCGTATCCGCTGGCGTCATTCGTCCTCTGGTAGATCCTGCCCGGCTGATCGGGCCTGGCTCGCCCAGAGTTTGCTCTTCGTCAGTCGCCACCCACCGACGCGTCGTCCGGGCGCCCGGCCGCTGGACAAGGCACCGAGTGGCTGTCGCGGACCGCGGTGACTCCCGCTGGGGCGTCCCGTCCGCGGGGCGGTCGCGCTGTTCCCAGGCAAGTCCGAACGTGCCGGTGAGTCGATCACGGAGCGTGGCGTCGTAGTGGGCGGATATCGCGAGTAGCGTCGAAGAGCGGCTTCGCGTCCAGGGCGCGCCAGATGCCGTCGTCGACAGTCTTGACCTTGTTCGAGACGACGACGTGGGTGTCCTGCTGCGGATCGTTCGCCTGAGAGTGCCAGCGGTCGTAGGCCGCGGCGGCGACGCCAACGACTGCCTTCTGCTCGATCCCACCAGGGCCAGTTCGAGTCGCGCCGACGCGCTTCGCCAGGAGCGCGAATGTGTCAGCGACGGCGGCGTGGTGGACCTCAACGATAAGCATCTGGGTGTCCGCGTCGGCTACTGCCCATAGGACGCTGACGGAATTCGTGACGCTTGAGGCCAGGTCGAAGCCGGCGACGGCGTGGCGGTGTCCAGCTTTCGTCTCCTCGGCCTCGATCCTGGCCGCGGCCGTGCGGCGCTCGGCGTCGGTGGGGTTGGATCGAGCGTCGCGACGCGTCCTCGATTCGCTCCGCGGCGGAGTTGTACGTCCGGGAGCCGCGACCCAGCGCACCTCCCGTCACCGGGTCGCGGCCAGCGTCAATGAGGCGCTTGAGCTGCGCGGCGGTCACCACCTGCCCCTGAGCGAGCTCGCCGTGGCCGAGGTGCGCGACGCCCCTGCCGAGACAGAACCCTGGCGGCGTACCCGCCTCCAGATACCGCGTGATCTGGTCCGGAGCGTGCGGTGTCCGTCGGCGTTCGCGACAGACTTGAGCACATAGGCGTCGCGGTGCCCGGCGCAGACCTTGTGGATTGACATCGTCACAGTGGCAGCACCTCCTCACACGGGAGGTGCAATCGACTCGTCTTCGCAATTGCTGCCGTGCCATCCTGTCCTCCATGCCTCAGCCGGAGCCAGCCACATCCGCACGCGCAACGGACGCACTGCCGCTAGCGTCAGAGACCGAAACGCGCTTGATCGCCTCTGGCACCAAGTGGGCACGTGAGGCTCTCGACGCTTGGGCTGACGACGACTACGAGAAGGTTGCGGTCGCAGCGCCACTCTCGATCGAATTAATCAGCAAAGCCGTCCTGTGGCGCGTCAACCCCGTGCTACTCGTGCAACTGAGCGAGCCACATGAGAACTCGCTCGTAGCACTCGCGACCAAAGCTGATCTTGCCCTGAACAACGTCAAGACGATCGGGCTCCAGCTCGCGTTCGGGCGCCTGGAGAAGGTACTCGGTGACCTTCCCGTCGCCAAAGATCGCCGAACGCGCATTGTGAATGTACGCAACGGGGCGGTGCACGCAGGAACAACTACCGAAGCGCGCTTCGTGCTGCTCGACTGCCTCACCCTGCTCATGGACCTGCTCAAGCCCCTCGGCGTTAGCACGGAGACGTTCTTCGGCACCCACACACCAAGCGTCCAGACTCTCCTTCACGAAGGAAAATCAGAAATCGCAGGGCGTGTAGCAGCCAAGAGGGTCCGCGCTCGCTCGCGACTCACTCAACTTGAGGACACGCTCGGCTCGGAAGCCTTCGAGGTCGCGACGGACTCGCTGCAGGAACAGAGATGGTCGCTCGACACTGATGCGCGGGCGTTCGGCCATCTGGCAATCGACTGGGACTGTCCCGAGTGCGGCTCGATCGGTCGGCTCGCCGGGCGAGTCGATGGCCGAGCGGAAGCGGACGTGGACGGTGATGGCAGCCCGTTCGGGCCACACCCAGAGTGGCAGGCTGAGTTGGCGCCCGCCGAGTTCTCTTGCGCAGTCTGTCGACTCCATCTCTCTGGTCGCCAAGAACTGGCCCAGGCAGGCCTGCCGTCGCAGTTGTTCGATGTTGACGAGGACGCTCTCGGCGAGGACTTCGATCTCGACGCCCACCTTCTCGACCTCTACATGGGCGACGACTAAGACCTCGAACTTCGCTTCCACGCTCGGCTCGCCTTCACGGCCCCGAGGTCCGCTACCGCGGAAACATGCGTGGTCCGGCGAATCAGGATGGTACTGGTTCCGTCAGTCATGCTCAGTCATCGGCAACTCCAGTGCGGTCTGGCAGGTGGCGGCACGGCGGCGGCCGCATCCAGATTCGTTGTCGGGCATCATCGGTGCCGTGTCGACTGCGCTGATCGCTGCTGCAACCGCCCTACTTGTGTTCATCCTGGGTAAGGTTCCCGGCTTCACTGGGGAGGCGAGGACACTTGACCGACTCAAAAAGGAGTTGGAGATCCACGCCTTGATGCCGGATGGCGAGGCGCGGGACCGGCTCGGAGCGAGCATTGAACACGATGTGGAAAACCTGCTCAGCGAGCGCGACGTCCGTCAGAAGGCGCGGGACTCGTTTGAACACATCACCGGGAGGACAAGACTCGAACGGACAACCGAGGTGCTGGCGATGGCCCTCCTGGTAGTTGCCTTTGCCTTTGCATTTTTCGCCAACGCTTTGGGCATTCCCGGCGGGCACGAGAATGGCAGGCTCTTCGAAGTGCTGGGAGTCGTTGCGTCCCTTGTGATCGCTATGACTTTGGCTCTGGCCGATCGAGCAGCTCGGAGAAAGCACCGGCGCGACCGGGGTTGATGATCGGTTTCCTGGCACCTGCCGAGCGCACCGCGATGGCTGGCGATGCAAGGCAGCACCGCGCGCGGAAGATCAAGCTTCGAGCGGCGGCCGACCCTCCACGATGGCGCAACTCTGGCCCGCTCACTGAAGCGCCTTAGCCGGGACCGTCGCCAGCTCATCAGCCAACGCCCACCGCACCACCACTTATGCCTCTACGACCAGATGGCTTCGATATGCCGAGTGAATTTCGAAGCGCGTGGCGCGCCCAAGCCCCTTAGCTAGCTTTCGGGCCAAGACATCCGCCTTCGCCATCTCGCCAACCGTTCCGCCATAATCAAAGCGCATGGCACCCACCTCGATGCCGAGGAATCCATGCTGCCGGAGTATTCGGATCATCTCGTCGTGATGGCGCGCTTCAATCCCTCCCTCGGAGAGTGCTGTGACGATATCGGAGCGGTCCAAGATTGATTTCTCGCCCACGAACGCGTACAAAAGCTTCTCCATATCCACGCCGGCCGCAACACCCTCTACGACGAGCGCGTCGTATGCAAACTGGCTGTATGAAACTTCAGCCTTCTCGATGTCCTCCTGATTTATCAGCCCATGCTTGGCATTGGTTGCTTGCAGCACGGCCGCATTTGCGAAGTAGACGAGATCCCGCGGGCGCGGTTGAACATGGCTGAGGATATAATCCTTCGATGGTCGGCCTGCGATCTCACTCACGAAATAGTGATTCCAAAGGTCCGACGGCGAAGATTTGCCATCGCGTGAATCCAGAAACCGATCCTCGAGGACGCGCGCGAGCATTTCCTGATCTCGCCATTCGATTTCAGTCGAATTTATCTTGTCCGGCTCTCGCGCTTCCCTGCGAACAAATGCGTAAATGTCACTCCGGAGAAATGCGGTCAAAGTAAACCTCGCACCTCCACCGATGGACTCGCGGGCAAACTCGTCTGAAACGCGTCCGACACTCGTAAGCAGCCCGAATATCAAGTCGGAGAGTGAGTGGAGATCAGCTCCGCGCTCCCAGGCCTTGTCCAGATTGTCGATTAGGACAGCAACCCGCCTCTTGCCATGAATAGCCTCCGAAAGAGCGGCGCGGAGCTTCTTTAGGTGCCCACCATATAGCGTCTTCCCTATGCGCGCCCGGGTTTCCTCGATACTGGAACCGTCGATCCGAGCACCAAATTCCAGGTCTAGGCCCGACACGAGATTCTCAAGGCGAACCGAGAAAGAGGCGTCAACGCCCTTATGATCGCTCTCAAGCATCATGAAAAGTCGCTCAACAGCCGACCCAGCAGCAATCCCGGCCGGCGTCGACCGAACACTTCGTACCACTTCCGCCGCAACTTCTGCATAGAGGAGGTACTTCCAGACTCCTTCCACCAGGTAATGGCCAATGTGCGCCGTTTCCACTCGGCCTAGTACCTCTACGAGAGCTTCGAGTTCGTAGCTCGCAGGTTTTATTACGCAGACAACGTTTCGAGCATCGCTACGCAAGCGAGCTGCGGCCTGGAGCATGTTGGCCGTTTTTCCCGTGCCTTTACGTCCGGTGAATATTGATGAGATTCCATCGACAACATCTAGATAGTCCCGAGTCTCGACGAAGTATCGGCCGAGCCCTTCTTGATCCGCTTCAGCAACGTGGTTTCCGAATCGAAGAGCTGCTAGCTCGATCCCGATATGCTTGCGCGTTCGAGACGGAACTGGTGCGCCTGAATCCAGAGTCTCGATCCACGACGAGACTTGCGCGACAAGATCCTTCGAAAGTCGATAAGTAATGCGCAGGTCTCGATAGTCGAGCGGGACGGACGCACTGTCTCTCATCGCAATTCTGGTGTGGTTTCCAAAGCCCACGGAAAGCCCAGCGAGAAGGGATGCCCGACGATTTGAGGTCTCTGCAAGATACGCATCGGTTGGCGTCAAGTGGACCAACGCCGTTCGCGACCTGTAGATTTGCTCGACCAGCCACGCTAATGGCGCTGTTCCATACTCATCCAGCTCGAGAGTCTTAACACTAAGACCGGTATGCGAGTCGATCACACGGGACAATGCGCGGCTCGCCTCATCCTCTTTCATGCTGGGTACGTAAACGATGTGTCTAACGTCCGGCTCCGAGTCGATGCTCTGACCAAGCAGGAAGTCGAGAAGCGCTTTCGGCGGACTAGCAAGGATCGCGGTCATGCTCGCAAGCAAGTCGCCAGAATTGAGGAACTTGGTGTATCCGACAGTTGTGAGAAGGCCGAATTCTCGGAAAATTCGATCGCTCAGTATATTGTCGGCGTCTCGCGTGATGATTATCTGCTTGCCACGAGCGGTGGCGATACCAAGCTCAAAAAGCACGTTTGGATTCAGGTCGGTGATGTCAAAGACGCAAATAGTAGCACTGTCGATTGCGTCGATTATGTCGGAGATAATCAGCTTGCCATCGACCAGCAGATCTTCCCAGGTTATCGACTGGGCGACACTCGGGTGGTCACCCAACCTGGCGGCAACCAGTTGCAGCGACTCACGCACATGTGGAATATCTGCTGCATAGCCAAAGAAGATGTGTTGTTTATCCATGACTCTCCAAATCTGCGAAGTTTTGAGTCGAAGTTAGGTGACCGAGGCATTTTGATTATTATTCATTGATGGCGCCGGGCGGCCAACCCCGCTTTCGAATGCTGCACAGCTTAGGGCGGGCCAACGGTTCGCCGTGCGCCTGCAATAGATGGTTGTGGAAATATCCATGGCATTGCCTCCGAGGCCTGAACCACCAGGGTGCCAGGTTTTGGTGCTGACCGGCCGTTGAAGCGCGGGTGAAGTGGTTGTCATCCGTAAGTCGACGCCCGTAGCTCGCACGATGAGTCGTGCCCTCGCAGAGCACTACGGCCAGGTGACCCTGACCAGTCAAGTTCCTCCGCTTTGCGGGGTGCCCCGACCTGGCCGTTTGGGCCGAGTAGCTTCGTGGTCCTTCTCTCGCGTGCACCCTGAACAGGTTTGGGACTGTTGCATGGAGGTGACGCACGGTGTGCCGTCCCGGTCTCGAACACCGTGCCGACGCGCCGGATCGCGCATGAGGCTCTCTACCAAAGCGGCTTGACGTATCCCCGCGGCGGGAAGCGGGCGGAAGTCCGACTCCCGGTTCCGACCGTACGCGCTAGGACTACCGCAGAGTCCACCGTCGATGCCCACTTCGGGTCACGTAGGCCACCCTCTGCCAGCAGTTTGGTCACGTGGGTCAGTACTTTGCGTGCCGCGACGGGAGATGCCTGCACCCGCCTAACGCACTCATCGAGCGCGTGTTCGGTCGTCGTGACGGTTTCCACGACGTCCATGGCGATGGCCCCGGCGGCTGCGGCCCGGCGTTCCTCGTACGCAGCACGCCGACACCGCGGCGAGCACCATCTAGCTGGCCTCCCCGTCGTCCTCACCGTGACCTGGTTCCCGCATCGAGGACACACGCCGGAGGTCCCCACGCGATAGCCGGCGGACCGCTGTCCGGTGGGCGCGCGAGACTCGTCGTCCCCCAGCCCGGCAGAACTCGCGTCGACGCTCATTTGCCCACCCCAGATGTTTCGTACGGACGGAACCGCTCACAGCTTGTGCATTAGGTGTGTGGCCTTCGTCGGGCGGTCTGCGGGACCCGTTGTCCATCCGCTCGATTGCCCAAGCCGCGCAGTCCCGTCAGTCGCGCTGCCGTGTCACGCGGTGTGCGTCGTCGCGTGCTCGTCCGTATCCGCAGCAGTTCGTCGGCCGTGTCCGTGCTACCACGTACGTCAGGAACGTGGCGGCGGGGTCCTCCGCAGGGCCCGAGCAATCTCCCCGGTGCATGCGAAGAGTCCGCCCTCCCCAGGGGATGACGGCATCATTGCTCTGGCGCTATGCGCCTATCTCGGGCGGCAAGCTCTGGAACGTCCGACGCGGTGCCGGGCTCTCCCCCGCGGTCCACTCCCGCTTACAGCGGTCTGGGATTGCCCCACGATCACCAGAATTCGATGCCGCCCACCCCGCCGACGAGGTCAGACCAGAACGCGATTCGGCGGTGGTGGGTGCGGCCCGTCGTCTCACCGAGAAACTCGTAGGCGCAGTAGCTGGCGAGATCAGTTCCGTAGTAAATGACGTCGGTCTGATAGGCAGAGAACACAGGCGCGCCACTGGGCTCCGGTCCTGCTGGGATGTAGCGGTGGCCGTAGATCGGCACGAGTTGCGGCACCGTGGTCAGGTGGTGCCGAGCGACCTCGATCGCAGCGGCCTTGGTCGCCGGTCGTTCGCCCCAGGCCGGCATCCAGAAGGCGCGCTCGACGTCGTACAGGACACCTTCGATCGGCCATGCAAGGCTGTCACGGATGGTCTGCTCGTCACCGGTCCAGTCGATCCAGCCCTCGGGGGTAACGTTCCGCAGGACGTCTATGTGGTCGCGGTTGAACGTTAAGCCGTAGGTGGCTTGGATGTCGGCGATCTGGTCGCTGGTCAGCCCGGGGCCGAGGTCGAGCCGGGATCGGTGCAGGATCCTGATGGCGAGGTCGGCGATGGGGCTCACGGCGTTGATGATGCCAGCCCCAGCCATCGATCGGTGGCCCGTGCTGGAGGCTTTGGCCGTGGTCGGGGACGACGACGGAGGTCATGGCGTCGCGATCCTGTGAGTTGTGCTGCCTGGCTGGTGCGGACGGCTGACTGTTCCGTCCTGCGGATCGAAGACCACAAGTCCATGGAGGGCGGCCAGCTCGAAGATCGTGTCGATGACGTCGCCGGCGCGGCCGTGTCGCAGGTTGGTGGTCACGTGGTCGATTCCAGTGTCCAGCGGTGATGACGCCCAGGGAGTCGTCTCGCTGCGTGACGCCGGGCCGTTATCCGGATGCACGCCGCAGAGCACCTCGTAGAACGCGACGATGCGCGCGTCGAGGTCGCCCTCCGGATGGTCCTGCCCGGCGGCGCATCGCAGTGCCTGGGCACGAATCTCGTCGTCGGAGGTGCCAGGCGTCGTCGCGAGGATCGTCAGGTCAAAACTCATCTTTGATCCTGGATTACGACGGGGGCATCGACGGGAGTGCTCACGTGTGCAGTGTGACGGGCGACCGGTCCGCCGTCCACGTCGATCTTTGAGGCCACCGACCAGGGACACCGAAACAGGAATCGGTCCGGCTAGGATCTGCGCCATGACTACCACGAAGGGACATGCCGCGTAGGCGCCCTGTTCAAGTGCGGCGGCACGCCGCACGCCGGCTCCGCAAGTACCGACCGACCGCGTTTCGTTGGCAATCCACCAAGGACGGACGTCTGTCGGGTTCGACCCAAGCGGCCATAACACTCGCCGAGACCTTCACCGGTGAAGTCTTCGGCGCTCTTCAGAACTGGGACCGCGAAGCCCGCACCCACAGGCCGTGGGGCAGGTACGGATACGGCTGCGGAATCAGGGAGTGCTGCGGCAGCCCGCTCGACGATCGCGACACCCTTGAGCAAGCGATGCGTGGCCTGCCACGCCGCCCCGCACGTGAGCTGAGAAACCTCGTTCACGAACTCGACCGCCGCATCCTTGCCAAGTTCCCAGTCCAGCTCGACCATTACTACCGCTGGTGGCACGCGGACTTTCCTTGGGACTACGACTGACGGCTCTCCAAAGCGACACGCACCCCAGAACCGCATCGACGAGCAGGACGGACCGTCCGGCAGGGACGAACCCCTTGGCTCAGTGCCTTCAGCCGACGTCCCTGCCCGCCGTCGAGGGAGGCTCGCGAGGCTGGCCCTTATTGGCCCTAACTTCCGCCAATCTGGCCCTAGTTAGGGCCAATAAGGGCCAGTCCCAGCCCCACACGAGCCCACTCCAGCATTACAATAAGGCCAGGTCAGCAGCCATTTTCGGCCGGTTGGCCCGCATCACCCGATCGCCACCCGGCAAGGCTTCCAAACTAATTACGTGGGTTCGATTCCCGTCGCCCGCTCGGAGTGCGGAAGCCCAGGTTAGAGACTGTTTCTAACCTGGGCTTCGTGCATTCTGGAGGCCGCCCTTTCCGAACCGGCGGCCTTGACGAACTTCCCTACGCGCGCCTTGTCCTTCCCAGTGAGCCCGTACAGGCCGCTCGCGTTCCCTTCGATCATGTCCTCCGTCGTGGCCAGCCGAGGTCCGCCCTCGTCCAACGCCGGCCGGCGATGGCAGGTCGCTCCTTGACCGCGGCCGGTATCGCGTGGAACTGCGCGGACCAGCTCGCTGGCGGCTCACCCAGTACCCGAAGCGCGTCGGGGACGATCGCCGTCGGCTCTCGTCCGTCCAGCGGAAAGTGCAAGAACACTTGGTAGACGTTGTCGACGGTCTCCAGCGCGACCAGGTAGGTCGATGGGTCGTCGTGAACGAGATAAGAAGATCGCAGCATCAGGCCCTCGGCTCGCAGCCGTTCCTCGTCGACGCTGGTCAGGATCTGGCGCTGGGCGGTGTCCTGCGGGCGTTCCCAGGAGTGGTCGGCAGCGACCCGGGCGACGGCGGCGTCGTACTGGTCGGCACGGAACGTCACGCCGTGGTCCATGGGCGTCTCATGCAGCCAGTCCCAGTGCACGGCGTTGCCCTGACGCAGGATCCGGACATCAGTGACTCCGCATCCGTACTCGCCACACTCGCAGCGAGCGATCGGCACGACACGTGGTTCGGTGGACGCGACCAGCCGGTTCTCCGGAACGAACAAGCTGTCCGGCCCCATGCCGGCACCCGCGGCACGGCTCGTCATCTCCACATCGTCGACGAAGACCAGCACCTGGAAGTCGTCATGCACGTCGGCTGCCACTACCTCGAACCGGATCGTCTCGGCAGACGTGCGCGGAACCACCGTGCCGTCGTCCGCCACGACATCCGAGAGCGCAATCCCACCTGGGCGCGGCAGCATCAGCTCTCGCAAAGCAGAATCGAGCAGCACACGCAGATCCTCGGTATCCACGTGCCCCGTGGCCCCGGCGAGCTCGCGAAGGGCGGGCGAGTCGACGCCCGAAACGAGGGCGTCTGTGGCGGCGTCGACCAGAAACGCATTGTCGACACCTCGATCGAAGGACCAGCGTGTCGCAGCCTCGTAGAGACGCTGCCGGGCGGATGGGTTACGCGATGTCATCGCCGCCCATTCTGGACCACAACCGTTCCGGGCCAGGATGGCGGTTCTCGCAGGCCACGGGCGCATACGATCGACGGCGCATCGCAGGATCGGCTGATCCTCCACTGTGCGCCGGCCCTCCCCCTGTCGCCGATCTGTGCAGCAGCCCCGTGGCCACGGGGCCGGCTCTTCTTGGCCACGCCGTCACTGCATTCCGGTGCCACTACATGACGAAGCGCTGGACCGGGTGGTCCCAGGAAACGGCACAGTAGAAGAGCTGCAGGTTGGTCCAATTACCGAGGACCAGCCCAGTCGGCTCGCCACACTCGGGGCCGCGCGGTTCGTCGGCCGGCGGCGCCAGGTAGGTCGTTGTGGTCGTCCGATGGGTATGGGTCACCTCGGTGCTGGCCAGGCTGAGAAACGTGCTCAGAGGATTACCGCAGGCGCACGTAAAGGCGCTGAAGTACGGGCCCCCGATATTGCTGTCTGCCGGCCATCCGCCGACCTTGGACCCGTCGGCGAATGACCGCACCGAGTCGTAGCTGGTTCCCAGCTCGTCATCACGTCGCGTGACCTGGTCATGGAAGGCTCGTCCGAGTACCCATGCAGGAGGGAACTCGGTGACTTGCTCCGCAGCGAGTACACACGGGACCGGAACGTAGCCGTCCAGGAAGATCTGGTCCTCACCGGGGTGCGGCACGTCGGTCAGGACGTCGTCGACGTCGCCCGAGCGGCGCCATACGACCATGAACTCTTCGTCAGGCGGTGCGGTGCGGAAGTGATCCATCTCGAATGCGTCGACGCTGTCGTCCGGGCACCACAGGATCTGCAGGACGTCCACACCGTCCGGGTGCGGCAGGTCCGGAAAGTCACGCACCCAGAGCTGGAGCACCGCGACCAGAGGGATCGTCCCTCCACCAGGCTGGTGGGCCGTCGGCCACGGCTCGTCGGCCGGCCACAGCAGCGGACCTCCGACGGATGACTCACGCACTTCGGGCTGACCCGGGCGTGGATGCAGCATCGTCGCCGTGCGCTCGTACCCGCGCAGTTCGGGAAAGATGGCAGTGATGTCCGACGGCGGGGGTGGGGTCCTCACGCGAATGCATCCTGCCAGGAACGTCCGAGGCGCATGAACAGCAGAGCCAGCGACAGCTCTACCGACCATCAGCCTCCCGCGCGGACGCTTCCCCTCGCTCCGTCAAGCTCAGCCGGAGTCCGGCCTCCCCCAGACCGCGCCACCCGGCCCGCGGCCCGCGGCCCAAGGTGAGCACTAATGCGGTTGCGGCCGTGATTGCGAGCTGTTTCCTGCGAGCAACCATGTTCTGATTGTTCGCTTCAGGACTGGTTCTTGACCCCTGTACCGCGGGTGATTTGGTCGAATCGGCTCGGCGCCTGGCTGCCGGCGGCCTCGCTACCGGCCCTAGCGGAACGTCTCACGGAAGACCCCATCGGAGCCCACGGACTCCAAGAGATCGATGAAGTCGAGGTTCGCCAAGACAAGGCTCGCCTCGATCGCGTAGACAGTCTCAGGGACAGCTCTGAACATGGCCAGGTGGGTGTCGGAATCGCTGAGCAGATCCACGACCAGGAGAGTGCTGTCGAGCATTGATCGCGCGTCCACGACGAAGGCGAAATCCTCCACCTCGACCATTTCCGCGATTTCCGCAGGGGTGGTTCCAGCCAATCGCTGGTCCTCCACGACCAGGAGGCTTGCCCCGTCCGAGTTCGGCCCAACTGGTCGGCGAGCTTCGGTAAGGACCTCCTGGAAGCGGCCATCGTTGGTGTAGTCCGTTCGAACCAGAACACCGGACAAGTCGAGCTCATCGACGGGCGGGACGACCTTTGCTGGTACGTCGCGCACGGCCGCCAACCTAGCGTTGAACCGTCCACCGGACTGAGCCCTGCGTGGGCAACAACTAGCGGCCGTGCCGAAGCAAGCATGGCGGGACTGGCCCGGCCCTAACTTCCATTCCCGTCGCCTGGTCAGGTGCGAAGGCCGAGGCCAGGGAGCGTTTCTGATCTGGCTGGCCGCTGCGGTGCCTCGGCGTCACGAGACGTCGTCGGGAAACACAAGCAGTCCCTTCCGAACCACACACAGTGCTGGGCGATCCACGCCGACAGCCCGCCAGAGCGCGTGCCCTGCGGCGTAGCGGACGTCCCCCGGCCATGTGTCAACGTTGGTGCAGATCTCCGTCACGACTGCAAGCACGTCACGAGAGACAACGCGCAGAGCCAGCCGGGCGCCGTCGAGCGCCTCGGCGAGATGGTCTACGTCGGTATCCAGCGCATAGGCGTAAGGACCATAGGCGCTCTTGCGCCAGGCGAACGGAGCCGTTCCCGGCACGACGGTAGCGGCGTGCGTCGTCGTACTGACCGCAACCGTCACCTTGGCAAAGTGGAGCGCGCCGCCGTCGACGTGCGCCAGCCGGTAGGTCGCCTCTTGGAAGCCATCGTCGTCCATCGTTAGGGAAACTACTGGTTCCCCGCCAACCGCACCCGCCCCAGCCAGTCAGCGCCGGTGGCGGCCAAGTCACGGCACGCGTAACGACGGGCCAGTGGCGCCGCCCTGTGGCAACGTGTCGTCATGAGGCCCGTTTTGCACCGAAGTAGTCCCGGCCGCGACCCGCAGACCGCCACACCACCGCGAGCGCCCGCAAGCCGCGCCCGCCGCCTCCTACGCGCCGCGCTGACCGGCGTCGCGACCGGCGTCGCCCTCATCGTCATCGCGCTCCTCGTGCGCGAACAGTGGCCGCCGCTAGTCCAGCTCGACGAGCGCGCCGTAACCGACGGCGTAGCGATCGCCGCCCAACACCCCGACCTGCTCCGCGCGCTCATCCTCTGGCAGTGGGCGTTCCTAGCAATCCACCTATTGATACCCGTCGCCGCGATCGGCCTCGCCTACTGGTGGCGCACCGGCAACGCCACGCGCACGTGGTGGGCCCTCTCGACGATCCTCACCGCCTGGGGACTGTCCAACCTGCTGAAGGAGGTCGTCCGACGCGCCCGGCCCGTCCTGGACCAGCCCGTGGAGAGCGCCGCCGGCTACTCGTTCCCGTCAGGGCACGCCGCGAACACCGCGGCCATGACGACGGCGCTGGTGGTCCTCGTGTGGCCGTCACTCAGATCACGGGCAATGCGGGTCACGGCAGTAGCCAGCGCGGCCGTGCTCACAGTCGCCACGGCAGTCGACCGAGTCATGCTCGGCGTCCACTACCCCTCCGACGTGGTAGCCGGCATCCTCTTCGGGGTCGGCTTCGTGCTGGCGTCATACCTCGCCTACAAGCACTGGCCAACGCCCCTCCCCGAGCCCGGCACGGCGTCCTGATGGTCGACCTCGAGCGGTGGGCGCACGACACCTCAGCACCCAGCGGGAGCGAGGCGCGACGCGACCTCGGCCTCCGCGTAGGAATCCCAGCAGCGGTGTGGTGGGTGATCGTCGTCGGCCTCGGTCTCCTTCTCGCCGGCCCATTGGCAGGCCTCAAGGAGCGCGAGAACGCAGTCAACGAGTGGTTCGTCGAGCAGCGCACGGCGACCCTCAACACCCTCACGGAGATATGGGGCGTGATGGGGACCACCGAGACGATCATCGGGATCTGCCTCGTCGTGTCCGGCGTCGTCTGGTGGCGAACCGGACAGTGGTGGTACGCGGCGGTCCCGGCGATCGCGGTCGCCGTCCAGGCAGCGGTCTTCATGCTGGCGGCGGTCGTCGTGAGCGCCGAACGCCCCGACGTCGAGCAGCTCGACCACGCACCACCGACGTCGAGCTTCCCGAGCGGCCACTCCGGCGCCTCGATAGCGCTCTACCTGTCGCTGGCGCTGATGGCCCAGCGCATCGAGCGCACGTGGCTCCGCGTGATCGTGACCGTCGTGCTGTTCGTGCTGCCCCTGCTCGTCGTCTACTCCCGGTTGTACCGAGGAATGCATTATCCGAGCGACGTCGTCGTCGGGGTGCTCAACGGTCTCGTGTGCGTCGTCATCGGGTGGTACTGGCTACGGCGGAGACCCCGTGCGTGATCGTTTCTGATCGTTTACAACCCACTCTTGACCACCTACTGTTCGGGTGGGACTCTTACGGCGATGCTGACCTCGGAAACGATCAGTATCGAAGCCCTCTGCTAGTTCACCGACGAACACGCGCAACGAAGCGCGAGATGGGTTGAACCGTGACGACACTCCGTAGAACCTCCCCACGCCCCAGACGGCCCCGGGCTCGCCTGGCCGCCGCGCTGCTGGCCCTTACCCTCCTGCCGTTCACCGCCGTCGTGGGCAGCGCCCCCGCCACCGCGGCTACGTCCCAGTTCCGCGGCATGAACTGGGCGGTCGCCGGTGACAACTTCTCGACGAGCCCGCTGGTGCTCGACGGGCTCTCGTCGTCGGACAGCTACGACACCGTGCGGGCCAAGGCCAACGCGCTCTACGACGACATGGGGTCGACGCTCGGCGTCAACACCGTCCGCCTGCCCGTCAACACCCACACGGTCGGCACCGCCTGGTGGGGTGCCTACCGCGGCACGATCGACGCGGCCACGGCCCGCGGGTGGAAGGTCATCCTCGCGTACTGGGAGGACGGCGCCGCCTCCGGCGGCAGGGTCACCAACACCGGTGCCTGGAACTCCATGTGGAACACGGTCCTGTCGCAGTACGCCTCGAACGGCCTCGTCTACTTCGAGCCGATGAACGAGCCGCACGGCTACTCGTCGTCCGAGTGGCGCAACACGGCCGCAGCCTGGCTCAGCTCGCACAGCAACGCACCCCACGGCCGCGTTCTGATCGGCGGCACCGGCTTCAGCCAGGACCTGCGCGACGTCTGCAACGACTCGCGCTTCAACAACACCCTGCTGTCGTTCCACACGTACACGTTCATGTACGGCGCGATGACCTACGACGCCTGGCGGTCGCACATCACGACCCGCCTGGGGAACTGCGCGTCGCGCGCCGTCGTGACCGAGTTCGGCTCCGCGATGAACAGCGGCCTGAACTACAACGACAGCGGCAGCACCCACAACATGGTCCGGTACCTGCGCGCGGTCGCCCAGGTCGTGCGCGACAACTCCATGGGAGGCACGTACTGGCCTGCCGCCGGCGGCAAGCAGGGCAACATCGGCTACGACTGGTACTCCATGTACGTCAAGAGCGGCAGCGGCACGGCGCTCGACATGACGATCCGCAACTACTCGGGCGCCAACCAGTACCGGTATGCCATGGGCGACGCCGTGAACCCCAGCGGGGGCACCGGCTCCGGGTCCCGCGTCGGCACGGTCGCCGCCAAGCACTCCGGCAAGTGCATGGACGTCGTCGCCGCCTCGATGTCGAACTCGGCCGAGGTCGCCCAGTACACCTGCGGCACGGGGACGAACCAGCGCATCGCGCTGAACGACCTCGGCAACGGGTACTACAACCTCGTCGCCCAGCACTCCGGTAAGTGCATCGAGGTCCCGGGCGGATCCACGGCCGACGGCGCCGGCATCACGCAGTACACCTGCAACGCCGGCACCAACCAGCAGTGGGAGCGCATCAGCGTGGGCAGCGACCACCAGTTCAAGAACCGGAACTCGGGCAAGTGCATCGAGGTCCCGGGCGCATCCACCGCCAACAGCGCCCGCCTGAAGCAGATCACCTGCAACACCGGCAGCACCAACCAGGTCTGGACGATCACGACCTCGTGATGTCTGCCTGACGCCGTGCGCGGCGGCGGGCGAGGCCACGACCTCGTCCGCCGCCGCGCACATCCAGCCCGACGCCGACCGTTCCTCGAGGTCGGGTCAGCCCCCCGGAGGCGACGTCGGCCGGCCACCAGCGGGTGCCGTCGGCGGTGTCCTCGATCACGATTCCCTTGCCGGTGAGTGCTTCGCGGATCTGGTCTGCGCCGGCGAAGTCGCGTGCCTTTCGGAGCTCTGTGCGACGGGCGAGCGCAGCTTCGATCTCGGAGTCGTCGACGGCGCGGGTCTCCAGGTCAAAGGTGTCGAACACGTCGTTCACGCGCTCAAGAAGGCGCGCCGCAGATGGTCCGGGCGGGACAGGACTGCGGTTCTGTTCGCGGATGTACTCGAACAGCGCAGCCAGGGCCGCAGGGCTGTCGAGGTCGTCGTCAAGACGTTCGATCATGGCCGCCCAGGTGGCCTCCGCGGCGTCGACCACTCCCCCCGGGCTCGTCGACGGAATGGTCGACCTTGCGAGCGAAGTTCTCCACCCTGCGGCGCGCGCTGCGTGCCTGCTCCAGCGCAGTGGCCGAGAGCTCCATCGACGAGCGGTAGTGCTGGGACAGGAAGGCGTACCGCAGCGTCCGGTAGTCGGCCATGGCAAGTGCGTCACGGACCGTGAGGAAGTTGCCCGAGCTCTTGGACATCTTCGCGCCGTCGACCCGAAGCAGGCCGGTGTGTACCCAGTGGCGTACGAGCGGTTCCTTGCCCGAGGCCGCTTCCATCTGAGCGATCTCCGCCTCGTGGTGCGGAAAGATCAGGTCGACCGCACCGCCGTGCAGGTCGTACTGGGGACCGAACAGGGCTTCGGTGATCGCGGTGTCCTCGATGTGCCAGCCGGGACGGCCCGGGCCGAGCGGCGTGTCCCAGAAGGGCTCGCCAGGCTTGCGCGCCTTCCAGAGCGCGAAGTCGCCACGGTTGCGCTTGGCATCATTCTCGTCGATCCGGGCGACGGAGTCCTCCTCGGCGACCTCGGTCCGTCCGGACAGCTTTCCGTACCCGGAGAATGTCGACAGGTCGAAGTACCAACCGTCGTCCAGCTGGTAGGCGTGCCCGCGAGCGACGAGCGCTTGGACCTGGGCGACGATCTGATCGATGTGATCGAGGGCGCGGGCGTAGACGTCCACGCTCCTGTTCCCGAGCGCGGCCATGTCCTGCCGATAGGCGTCCTCGAACTCAGCTGCAAGGTCGCCCGGATCGCGGCCCGACTCGGCGGCTCGTCGGATGATCTTGTCGTCGATGTCGGTGATGTTCTGCGCGTACGTCACTTCGAGGCCGCGCGCCCGAAGGTAGCGGGCGAGGAAGTCGAACTGGGTATACGTCTTCGCGTGCCCGACATGCGCCAGGTCGTACACGGTGGGTCCACAGACGAACATCCGCACGACACCGGGCGTCATCGGCTCAAGCAGCTCGACGCGCCTCGTCAGAGTGTTGTACAGAGCGATCGTCATGCGTTCTCTCCAGATCTGTTTCAAGAGGCGGATACGGTGAGCCCCCGAGTCGCTGTCGGAGCGACCCGTACGAGGCTCAGACCTCGCTGTCGGCATCCTTCCAGAACCCCGGCTTGTGGTCCCCATGGCAGGGCCCGGGCAGTCGCCGTCAGACGTCGGAACGCAACCGGTAGCCTCCACGCATGGCAGACCTGGGACCCGTCGCATGGCCGCCCGTCCCGATCAGGACCGAGCGGCTCGTGCTGCGCGCGCCGGAGCCCCGGGATCGCGCGGCAATCATCGAGCTGAACGCCTCGCCGGAAGTCTGCGCCTACATCGGCGGCCCACGGCCGCGTGACGAGCTCGAGCGAGCGGTCCCCGAGGTGCCGAGGCAGCGTCCGGGCGGCTTCGTGGTTGACCTCGACGGGGCAGCGATCGGAATCGTCTCGCTCGAACGGCGCGACGCGGGGCATGGGGTCCGCCCGGCGATCGGGAAGGTCGAGCTCGGCTTCCTGTTCCTGCCCGATGCGTGGGGAAAGGGGTACGCCGCGGAGGCCTGCGCGGCCGCACTCTCCTGGTTCGCCGACGCGTTTCCCGGCGAGGCGGTTGTGCTCACTACCCAGACCGCCAACGAGCCCTCGGTACGCCTCGCGACGAGGCTGGGGTTCACCGAGGTTGAACGGTTCGAGGCCTACGGCGCCGAGCAGTGGTTCGGCGTGCAGTCCGCGGTGGCAGCTGCTCAGTGAGCCGGCGGCGTGAGGCCGTAAACCGGCCACCGCTACACACTGCATGCGACACGCCGGTGATGGCGGGGAGTGTGTTGGGGTCGCTGCCGCTGTGTCCCAGCAGCGACGACCAGCTCCACGAGAACGGGTCCCCCTGCCGCGAAGGCTGAGCTCGCGAGAGACCGGCGTACAGTCAAGGAAGGAACTGACCTCGGTTCCCCAATGATGGGAATCACGATTTCCAACGCCACTCAGCCTTCCCCCGCCGTCCAGACCACGTCGTCGAGCGGCGCATCACCGAGCGGCGACCTGCTCACCCTCGGGCTGCTCGCGAACTCCTCGATGGAGAACGAGCGGCGGCTGCCGATACACCCCCATCACCTCGACCGGATCGACCCGGACCTGCGCGCCCGGATGATCGTCGAGCGCGGCTACGGCGCCGACTTCCGGCTGGAGCACGGCTACCTCGAGTCGCGCGTGGGCAGGGTCGCGGAACGCTCCGAAGTACTCCAGTCCGCTGACGTCCTGCTGCTGCCCAAGCCGCAAGCGGCCGACGTCGAAGCGATCCCCGAGGGCCGCGTCCTGTGGGGCTGGCCGCACTGCGTGCAGGACGCCGGAATGACGCAGACGGCGATCGACAGCCAGCTCACGCTGATCGCCTTCGAGGCGATGAACCACTGGACCCGCGGGGGCGACTTCAGCCTGCACGTGTTCCACAAGAACAACGAGCTCGCCGGCTACTGCTCCGTGCTGCACGCATTGAGCCTGGTCGGCTCTACCGGGGACTACGGGCCACGGCTCAGCGCGGTCGTCATCGGTTTCGGTGCCACGGCCCGAGGCGCCGTCACCGCGCTCAAGGCGCACGGGATCCACGACATCCAGGTCCTCACACAGCGTGGTGTCGCAGCAGTCGGCTCGCCGATCCACACCGCACACATCACCCAGCTCAACACCGACGACGGTCCGACCCACCTCAGCGAGGTCCTCACGAAAGCCGGCAATGTCCTGCTCCCGGAGTTCCTGGCGTCGCACGACATCGTCGTCAACTGCACGCTGCAGGACGTCGCCGCGCCGCTGACGTACCTGCGGACCGAGGACCTGGAGCGCTTCACCTCAGGCGGGCTGATCATCGACGTCTCGTGCGACGAGGGCATGGGCTTCGACTGGGCGAGGCCCACCACGTTCGACGAGCCGATGTTCAAGGTCGGCCGAGATGTGGACTACTACGCCGTCGACCACAGCCCTTCGTACCTCTGGAACTCGGCCACCTGGGAGATCAGCGAGGCGACCCTGCCGTTCCTGCGCACGGTCATGGAAGGGCCGGCCGCGTGGGCGAAGGACCTCACCATCTCCCGCGCGATCGAGATCCACGACGGCGTGATCCAGAACCCGAGCATCCTGAGTTTTCAGGATCGCAAGGCGGCCTACCCGCACCCTCGGGCTGCCTAGCCGGCAGGCGGACTGATCACGGTCTGGTCGTCGTCGGCCGCGTCGAGCGCCGTAGCCAGGATCGTCAGGTCAGAGCTCATCCGTGTCGTATCCCCAGCCCCGCCGAAGGTTCGCGAAGACAGTAGCCAGCGTCTCGCGGGGCGACTCCTCGCGCGCGGCCACGTCGGGGATCTCGAGCGCGAACCTCGCCAGCGCCCGCAGGCTCGTGTCCTCGACGTCGGGCCGCGCTTCGGCGAGGACCGACGTCAGCTCGTCCTCGCAGTCCGTCCACTTCGCCCGGACGTACGCCCGGAGCTGCGGCGTCGTGTAGATCAGGTTGAGGACGTCCCGGGAGTGCGCGTCCTCGGTGTCGAACGGCAGCCGGGTCTCCATGAACGCGTGGACTGCCTGCAGCGGATCCGTCTCCGCAGGACGGTCCCGGATCGCCTGCATCAGGGCGGCGGCGCGGTCTTCCTCCTGCTCGAACACCAGGGCCACCTTCCCCGCGGGGAAGTAGCTGAAGAGCGTCGTCAGAGCGACGTCCGCCTCCTCCGCGATCTCGGCGACTGTGACGTCGTCGAAGCCGCGCGCCAGGAAGAGCCGGAGGGCTGCTTCGTTCAGGGCGCGACGAGTCCGAGCGCGCTTGCGCTCCCGAAGCCCAGTTCCACCTGCCATGCCCGTCAGTCTACCCATGGGCGAACCCGTCCCGAATACGAAGCGATCCCGTTTTCGTAGTCACTACAGATTTGGGTTATGGTCATGAGGTCAGCAGGTCAGCGAGCGAGGAGAACCGCCATGAGCAGGACCGCAATCGTCAATGCCCGGGTCTTCGACGGGATCGAGGTCGTCGACGCCACGACCGTGATCCTCGAGGGCGCCCGGATCCTCTCGGTCGGTGGTGCGGTTCCGGCCGACGCCGACGTCGTCGACGCGGCGGGCGCCACGCTGCTCCCGGGCCTCATCGACTCCCACGTGCACACCTCGCTCGAAGGACTCGCGCTCGCCCTCCGGTTCGGTGTGACGACCGAGCTGGAGATGCAGGGCATGTTCACCAGGAACAAGCGCGCCGCGGTGACCGACGACGACCGGCTCGCCGACGTGCGGTCGGCCGGATTCGGCATCACCCCGCCCGGCGGGCACCCGAGCGAGCTGATGGGCGACGACGAGTCCGACGGAGACGAAGCCCCGTGGGAGGGCGCAGAAGCGGAGCACGCGGACTGGTCCGACCTGGTGATGCCGTACTCCAGCACGCCAGAGGAGGCGGTCGGGTTCATCGCCCCGCTCAAGGCGGCCGGATCCGACTACATCAAGTTCATGATCGACGACGGCACCGTCGAGGGCGCGCCTGGCCTCCCGATGCTCGACGACGCGACGATCGCGGCCGGCGTCGCGGAGACCCACCGGCAGGGCCTGCTGGCCGTCGCCCACACGCTCACCGTCGCGGCCACCGCCTCGGCCGTCGCAGCAGGGGTCGACGGACTCGTCCACCTGTTCATGGACCGGCCGCACACGCCGCAGATCATCGACGACGTGGCGGCGTCCGGCGCGTTCGTCGTCCCGTGCGTCGTGCTGAACGCCTCGATGATGGGCATCCCGGCCGTCGGCTTCGCAGCGGACCCGCGGGTGCGGGAACGGCTCGACGACGCCTCGATCGCGACGCTCGAGAGCAGCTACGACAGGTACCCGCAGGGCCGTCTCGACGACGTGCTGGCCTCGGTCAGGGCGCTGCGCGACGCCGGCGTCGACCTCCTCGTCGGCACCGACGTGTCGTTCCCGCTCCCCACGCTGGGCGGCATGGCGCACGGGGCCAGCGTCCACCACGAGCTCCAGCTGCTCGTCCAGGCGGGGCTCACCCCCGTCGAGGCGCTCCGGGCCGCGACCTCCACACCGGCGCGGCGGTTCGGCCTGGCCGACCGCGGACGAATCCTGGAGGGCGTCCGCGCCGACCTGCTCCTCGTCGACGGCGACCCCACCCGGCGCATCTCCGACACGCTCAACCTCCGCCAGGTCTGGCGACGAGGCACCGCGCTCGTCGAGGCTGAGACCGGGTCCCGCCGGTAGGACGGGAGGCCATGCGTATCCGTCGCCACCAGTAGCCTCGGGACCGTGAGCTCACCTGTGCTGTACGTCGTCGTGGCCGGCGCCGGCGCGATCCGGCACGTGCCGACGCGGCTACTCCCACCGGCTCTCGAACGAGGCTGGGACGTGCACGTCCTCACCACCGATCAGGCGGCGCGCAGCTTCCCCGAGGCGGTGGCGCAGATCGCCGCGGTCCTGGGCCGACCGGTGCGGACCGACTTCCACACCGCTGTCGGGTACTCGCTCCCGGACCCGGACGCCGTGATCGTGGCACCGGCCACCTACAACACGGTCACGAAGTGGGCGCTCGGCATCGCCGACACCTATGTCCTGACGCGTCTGGCCGAACAGGTGGGCCGCAACATCCCCATCACCGTCGCGCCCTACGTCAACGCCAGGTTCGCCAACCACCCGACCTACCAGGGAAGCCTGTCCACCCTCAAGGAGTGGGGCGTGCACGTCGTGATCGGCCCGAACGAGCCGCACGAGTCGGGCGACGACGCAGCGGACGACTTCCCGTGGGAGGAGATCCTCGACGCGCTCCCGCCCGCGAGTGCGTAGGCACCTCGCGAGAGGAGGCATGCTGTACACATGCCGAAGACCCTGCCCTCTGGCCCCACCGTGATCAGCGACGACAGCGAGGTGCGCTTCGTCTCCGGGGCCCACCAGTTCGCGCTCAAGCTCAAGGACGGGCACCTGCACGTGCGCGCCATCAACACCAGCGGCGACGAGGCCCAGCTCGCTGTGATCCCGACGTCGCGCAGCACCGTGAACCTGCAGATCGAGCACCCGACCGTGCACGGGCCGGTGGACGTCGACGGCCCCACGCTGCGCGTCTCCTGAGCCTCACCCGGACTTCACCTGCTCCGAACAGGCCGAGAACCGGGCTTCCGTCGTAGGCTCCGCTCAGGGTAGAGGCCTGGGTTCCGACTCGGGTCGGGACCCGATCCGGGGCTGGGCCCGGACTCGGGTTGGAACCGGACCCGAGCTGGGGCTCGGGCTCCGGTTCCATGGGCGTCGGCTCAGCCACGCTCCAGGACAGGGACGACCGCACCCTCCACGAGCCACCGGCGCGCACCGGCTTCCTCGAGCCAGGCGGCGCGGTCGCCGGCCAGGCCCGCTGTCACAGATCCACCGGGGAAGCGTGCGAGGTCGGGACCGTCGTATCCAGAGGCCGACGCCGTAGCGCGGTACAGGTAGGACGCGGCTGCCGGGTTCTCGGCGGCGGTGTTGGTGCTGGTCCACCAGACCAGGCTGCCCGACGCGCGGAGGTCAGTGACGGTGCCGTCAGGAAGCTGGACGACGCTGTCGTCGTCACCGACGCGGTCGAAGACGTAGAGGGCACCGGGTCCGCCGCCGGCGGGCATGACCGTCCACGCGATGACGTCGTCCGAGACGGCAAGCTGGGTGACCTCGGCCGACGCGTCGTGATCGATCTCAAGGAGATCGGTGCCGAAGCTGTTCCCGCCCGCCAGGTTGTCGAACAGCCGGATCGTCGTCACGCGGATCGGGCCACTACCGGGGACCAGGACGGCGGCGACCGCCTCGTCGTCGTCCGCCGCGAGCGCCGTGACTCCGGCTGCGAGCTCCGTCGGCGTGCCGTCGCCGTCGTGCGTGATGGCGAACAAGCGGGTGTCGTCCTTGGTGGCGCCGGCCGTCCACAGGGCGCGGCCCTCGGTGGTGGCGAGCAGCCACAGCCGTTCCTCGGTGCTGACCAGAGGATCGATCAGGGTGGTGACGCTGTCGCCGGAGACGCTCTCCGTACGGAGGAAGCTCCTGCGGGGCGACGTGCCCTCCGCCGCGCGCTCACTCCAGACCACACGATCCCCGGTCACCGCGAGCCCGGTCGGGAGTACCCTCCTGCCCTGGTAGTGCGTCAGGCTGCTCGCGGAACGTGACGCGTTGCCCGCCCAGGTCCTCGTCTGGATGTACGCGCGGTCGGTCTCCTCGTCGTCGTCGAGGAGCTCCGCGTAGCTGAAGTGCCAGATCTTGCCCGTGTGCGCGATCCCGTGGGGCTCCGGCAGTGGTTCTCCGTCGGCGGTGACCGGCAGCCCCACACCATCGAGGGTTCCGCCCGTGACTGCCTCGACGTCGACGTCGTGGCAGGTCAGGGGGCGGGTGTCGGCGGCGTCGACGATGACTGGGTCATCGAGCGGGCCGACGTCGTCACCGGGCTCGGCGGCTCGGGCCGGCGCAGGCCCGGGCAGCTGGTCGGGGCACTCCACCGGCGTGTACCCCGAGCCGAGGTCGGGCCCCAGCGCGTCGGTGGGGCCTTCGTCGAAGAGGGACGTGATGAGCTGGCCGCCCGGCAGCACCACGGGTCCGACCCAGGGCAGCTCTACCGGGCCGCGGGTCAGGACCCCGAGCGCCAGCAGGAGGGTCACGCATGCGGCGCCCACCGCCTGCGCGGTTCGGCGTCGCCGCAGTGCGGCGCGGCTCCGGTCGAGCACGATGCTCTCGTCGAGCTCGGGCGGCTCGATGGCGTCCGCGCCTGCTCTGAGCACGTCACGCAGCCGGGCGAGCCCGCGGGAGTTCGCCGCCTTCACCGTGCCGACGGCGATGCCGAGCTCGCGGGCGACGTCCGCCTCGGGCAGGTCCAGCAGGTGCCGCAGCACGACGACCCTGCGCTGCCGGTCCGGGAGCTGGGCCAGCCCTCGGACCAGCTCGTCGCGCAGCGCCAGGCGACCGACATGGTCCGGAGCGGCGCCGACGGGAAGCTTGTCATCGCCCGGGAAGGACTCCCGCCGGCCGTGCCGCCAGCCGTCGATCCGCACATTGACGAGAATCCGGCGGGCGTAGGCCAGCTGCGTCCCCGGACGCACCTTGGCCCAGGTGCGATAGACCCGCTCGAACGTCGACTGGACCAGCTCCTCCGCGCGGTGCCGGTCCCCGCACAGCAGGTACGCGGTGCGGTGGAGGTACGCGCCGGAGTCACGGACGAAGGCGGTGAACTCCGCGTCCCGGTTCCGGGACACCTCGACGCGCACGTCGTGCGCCCCGCCGTCGTCCGGCGGCATGCTCGTCCCGAACTCGCTCATGGTCGCCCCGCTCTCCTGCCTCATACCTTCCACTACGGGGAGGGTGGGCCGAAGGTTGCCCCGTCGGACGAGATCTCTCGCCGGCTCACCACGTCCTCAGGTGCTGCCCCATCCGGCTCATCCAGTCCGGGCCGAGCCGTCGGCACAGCTCGACGAGCACCAGCGCGCACTGCCGCGCGTCCGCTCCGGCGTCGTGGTGGGAGTGGGCGGCGATGTTCAGCGCCCGCGAGACGTCGGGCAGCTTGTAGGACGGGAGGTCCAGCACCGACCGCGCCGTGTCGCGCGTGCACAGCCACTGCGCCCGCGGCACCGAGATCCCGTGCACGGCGCTCGCCTGCGTCAGCACCGAGCGGTCGAAGGACGCGTTGTGCGCGACGAGCGCGTCCCCGCCGGCGAACTCCGCGATCTTCGGGTAGACGACGTCCCAGGTGGGCGCGCCCATCACGTCCCAGGCGGTGATCCCGTGGACCGCCACGTTGAAGCTGCCGAACGCCTCGTGGCCGGGCGGCGGCTGGACCAGGGTCTCCAGCGAGTCGACGACGACGCCGTCCCGCACCTTGACGACCCCGACGGCACAGACCGAGGCCCGCTTCGGGTTGGCGGTCTCGAAGTCGATCGCGGTGAACGACAGGCCAGGGAGAGCGGCGTGGGGCATGCCGCGCATCGTAGAACGGCGAGGGCCCAGGTCAGCGGCCAAACGCCGAGCGCGGCGCAGCTCGGCGAGGCCGTCGCGGTAACGTTGACACGACTGTCAAGCTTCGGAAGGGCGGGATCAGGATGCGGATCGGCGAGCTGGCGGAACGGACGGGAGTCCCCCGGCGGTTGCTGCGGTACTACGAGGAGCAGGGCCTGATCAGGCCACGCCGGCGTGACAACGGCTACCGCGAGTACGGCGACCACCTCGTCGACCGGGTCATGAAGGTGCGCGGGCTCCTCGACTCCGGCATCCCGACGCGGATCATCGCCGACATGCTCCCCTGTCTCGACCAGCCGCAGGACATCGTCGTCGCCAACCCCGATCCGGAGCTGCGCGAGATCCTCGTCCGCGAGCGCGAACGGATGGCGGAGCGGATCGCGCTCCTCGAGCACAACCGTGCCGCCCTCACGCGGTACATCGAGGCGATGGACCGCAGCGCGGGGCAGCCGCACCCGGTGGCGTCGTAGCGGGCCTGGGTGCCGCGCGTCGACCCGGCCCGATTTGACCTTCACACTGATGTGAACGTTGGACGATGACGGGAGGACTGCGGCGCACCCGCCCGCGACAGAGGGAGAACGACATGACGAAGCTGGGAATCATCGGCAGCGGCGCGATCGGCGCCGGCATCGCGAGGCTGGCGGTCGCCGCGAGGCACGAGGTAGTGATCGCTAACTCCCGCGGGCCCGAGTCGCTGGCCGGCCTCGTCGAGGAGCTCGGCGAGAGCGCCGGGGCGGGCGAGGTGGCCGACGCCGCGAGCTTCGGCGAGATGGTGGTCCTGGCCGTACCGCTGTCCGCGTACGGCGCGCTCCCGGTCGACGCGCTCCACGCGAAGACGGTGCTCTCGACGGGCAACTACTACCCGTCGCGCGACGAGCGCATCGAGGAGCTGGACTCCCACGCCCTGACCACCGCGGAGTACGAGCAGGCGCTCCTCCCGGGCACCGTGATCGTCAAGGCGTTCAACAACATCCTCGCCCACCACATCCCGGCGCTCGCCCGTCCGGCCGGCGCTACCGACCGGTCCGGGCTCGCCGTGGCGGGCGACGACGCCGGCGCCAAGCAGGCGGTCGGCACGCTCGTCAGCACGCTCGGTTTCGACCCGGTCGACGCCGGCAGCCTCGCCGAGTCGTGGCGGTTCGAGCCCGAGTCGGGTGCGTACACGCCTGTCTACGTCGCCGACCTCGACGTCTTCGCCGAGAACTACCTCGCGGACGCGGGAGCACCGCTCCCTGCCGACCGCCTGCGCGAGCTCCTGGCGGCGTCCCACCGCCCGGACGTGGCGAGCCGCACCTTCTGACCCAGCCGTCCCAGGCGTGCGCCGGCGCCGGTCAGGCTCGCCGGCCCTCCGCCTCGACCAGGTCCAGGATGCGATCCACCGCCTCGTCGGGGACCCGCCGTGCGTACGCCGTCTCGGCCAGTTCGGCACCCACGTACGCAGCGGCCTCCTCGGCCGCCCGGGCCCTCGCGGTCTCGCCCAGCTGCTCCAGGACGGGCACGCTGCTGTTGAGCGTCGCGACGAGGGTTCGATGCCTCGCGACGTCCCCCTCGTCCTCCAGGCAGCCGTTGTACGCGAGGCCTATCGCGCGGCGCAGCAGGTGACCCCCGCCCGCCGGGTCGCCGACGGCGCACCTGAGGTCGGCGATGGTCAGCAGGGTCTCGCACAGCGGGGCCGTGAAAGAGGGATCGTCCTCGCGCATGACCTCGCCGACGACCATCGAGGCGCTGTGGCAGAAGGACGCCCAGTTCGAGGCCTCTCCTTCGCTGAACACCCGACCCGCCTCGTCGCACCAGTGCATCAGCTCGCGGAGCAGACCGCGCTCAGCAGGGTCGATCGCCTCGCGGACCGCCGCGGTGTCGCCGGAACGGAACCACGCGCCGTAGGGCAGGTCGATGGTGCTGGCCGCGGCGACGACCAGGCCGGCCACCTTGTCGAGCGGTATCACCAGCGGTACGTCCAGCTTGGCCCGCGCCGAGACCACGAGCGCCTCAGCGAGGTAGCGGACGGCGGCGAACGGCAGCTCTGCCGCCCTGCACAGGTCGCCGAGGATCGTGAGAGCCAGTGCCAGGTTCGACGCGCCGAACCGGTCCTGGGCGTCGCCGATCCGGGCGACCGCCAACGCCGTCTCGGCCGGCCCCATCGCCGCTCGCAGGCCCTGGTCCTCGAGCAGACGCGTGGACTCGGCACGGAGGGCCCGGAGCCTAGCCGTCATGCGCTGGACGTCCGCTTCGAGCGCGGCCGGGTCGGCGGGCCCGTCGTCCACCGGAGGGGGTGCGACGGTAGCCGCACCGAGCAGCGCCGCCGCTTCGTCGGCGCGCCCCAGCGCGGACCAGCACGCGGCCAGGTCGGCGACGGCGGTCCGCGTGTCCGGGGCCCCGGCACCGTCGAGGTTGGACCTGATGCCCAGGGCGAGCCGCCACAGCGGCTCTGCCTCCGCGTGGCGTCCGGCGCGCTCTGCCGAACGGGCGGTCTCCGCGAGCGCCGCCAGCTCGTCCCGCAGTCGTCCCTGGAACTCGGCGAACTGCGCCCGCTCCTCGACGGTCACTCCGGAGTCGCGCTGGTCGAGCAGGGCGACCGCCCGGGCGATCGCCGCGGCGTCGGACGACCAGTCGCTCCCCACTTCCGGGTCTGTCGCGTGGACCAGTGTCCGTTCCACCTGTCGGCGCAGTGCTCGCCGGGCGAGCACGGTGTCCAGCAGCCGCAGCCACGGCGTCCCGAGGTGCTCCTCCTCGTCACCGAGGCGCAGGTCGGTCGCGCCACCGGCTTGCGGATCGGTACCGGTCTCGACGGGCACGGCATCTACCTGCGAGCCGACGTCGAGCGGCTCCCCCTGGTCCGGGAGCTCGAGCTCCCAGTCCAGCGCCCACTCCCGCAGCCTGCCGCCGCTGTCCGAGACGACCATGGCGCCGCCGTCGGGCGCGAGGGCAAGGTCCTTGACCGTGCCCGGCCCCGGGTGGACGGACCCGAGCCCCACATCGACGCTCCGGAGCAGCGTCCCGGTGGTGAGGTCCCACAGGTCGACGCCGTCGATACCGGCGATCGCCGCCAGTCCGAAGTCGGGGGTGACCGCCAGCGCGGTGACGCCGTCCGGCTCCTTCTGCAGCGTCTTCGTGCACTGCCCGGAGTCGAGGTCCCAGATCCGTGGTCCACGCGCACGGTCGGCGGTGAGCGCCCATCGCCCGTCGGCGCTCACCGCCACCCCACCTGCTTGCCAGTCGAGGTTCACCATCTCCGCCCGGCCGGATCGGGACATGGTGACGTACGGGAACTCCACAGTGGTGCGCGTGGGCCGCCCGTCGTCGGGTTCGCTCAGGACGGCGAGAGTCGCGCCGTTGCGGGGACTCCACAGGCGCAGCTCGTCGTCGGTGATCCAGAGCACTGCGCGGTGCCCGGTGCTGCTGAGCGCTGCCCGGTGCGCCCAGCCACCTTCGAGCCGCAGCACGTGCAGGAGGGCGCCGGACCTGAGGTCCCAGGAGCAGACGCTGCCGTCCTCGGCGCTGGAGAGGCCGATCTCGCCGCCGGGGGCGATCACCAGCGTCCGTACGGGACCGGCGTGCGCGTCACGCAGTCCGCGCAGCCCTCCCCCGGCGACGTCGATGATGCCCACCTCGCCGGCACCGGAGCCGGTCATGGCGGCGCGCCGGTCCACGGCGACGACCAGGGGCGGGCTCTTGTGGGCCTCGACGAGGTGCCGCACCGACCCGCTCGCGGCATCCCACACGATGACGCGCGCGTCGGCCGCGCCGGACACGGCGACGGCGCCGTCCGCGCTGATCGCCGACGCGGTGACGGGTCCCGTGTGGTAGCGCAGCGGACCGGACGTCCGGGGCGCCGAGCGGTCGACGATCCAGGGCGTGCGGTACCGCGGGCTGTGGGCCATCGCCAGCCGGCTCGCGGGCGCGATGCCCAGCTGCCAGTCCTGGCCGGACGGCGCCCGCAGCTCCCGGACCGGCCAGGCATCCTCCAGGCGCGGCCTCCGGGCCCGGGCGCCGAGGGCGCGCCACCGCTCCGTGAGCCGCGGGTCGCGGCGCAGGCCCGGAAGGTCGCGCGCGGCGCGGACCACCCGGGCGGCTTCCCGGAGCTGCCCGACGGCGGCGAGGCGGGCCGAACGGTCGAGGGCGAGGCTCGCCGAGTCGGACTCGGTGGAGAGCGCTGTCGAGTCACGCGGGCGCGTGTAGCTCCAGGGGGCCACGAACGACGTATCTGGCCTGTAGTGCGCCGTCACACTGTTTCCCAGTGCGGCCAGGGCGACCGTGCCCGACCGATCGAGCGCCACCAGCCGATCGCGGTCCGCCCCGGTGTACAGGCACCGTCGTCCGGCGAGGTCCCACCACACGCCGCCGCCGAAGGCGAACCGGCCGTCGCCGCTCGGCCGGACCGGCCAGTGCGCGCCACGGAGCTCACCCGCGAGCCGCCACGGGCCTCCGGCGCCGTCCCCCTCGCCTGGCCCCGCGGCGTCCCCGACCTGGAAGAAGACGCGGACCGTCCCGTCGTCGGCGACGGTTAGGGCGGTGCCGCCCGCCGAGGCGAACGTCAGGTCGGCGTTCCAGCCGTCCAGCACCTGGCTGGGAGCGGGGTCGGCGATGGCCGGGTCGGCGATCGCGGAGAGCGTGAGTCGGGCGCCGTCGTGCAGGTCGGCGCGCCAGGCGCCGGTCGGGTCGACGGCGACAGGGCGGGCGTCGCGGACGGCGTCGGGCGCCTCCCACGTGTCCTGGAGCGAGCCGGTGGCCGGGTCCCAGGCGCTGACCCGCCCGTCCGTCCCGAGCGTGACGATCCGCAACCCGTCCGGGGTGACCACGACGTCGAGGGTGCGCTCGAGCCGCGAGCCGAGCCGCAGCGGGGCGGCAGGGGCGGAGGTGGGGGTGGAGAGGTTCCAGACCGTCGGGTAGCCGATGCCGTCGACGACCACCGCGAAGGAGCCGTCCGGGGCCAGCGCCACCGTTGCGCCACCGTTCTCGGTGACCGGGATCGCGGTGCGGCGGGCACCCGTGTCCAGGTCCCAGACGCGCAGCACACCACCCTCGTCCAGGCTGGCGCCGATGGCGCCGTCCGCGCTGACGGCTACCGAGACGACGTCGGAGTCGTGTCCTTCGAGCTCCACCGGCTCCGCGGTCGGGGTCGCCGCCCGGGCCTCGGCGAGCGCCGCCGCGACCGCCGCCTCCCCGGGAGCGGCCAGCGCCGCGCTCTCGAAGAGCTCGGGCACGCCGGCCACGTCGCCGCGTTCCCGGTACACCAGGCCCAGCAGGTACCTGCCCACCCAGTCGTCCTGGTCACTCCAGGCGATGCCCGTCAGCTCCTGGACGAGCTCTGCGTCGGTGGCCCTGCCGTGCCGCCAGCGGTGGAGCCCACGGTTGTACATGGTGTGCGGATGGCGTGGGTCGACCTCGAGCGCCCGCTCCCAGAGCAGTTCGGACTGGTCGGGCCGTCCGAGGTCGAGCATGGACAGCGCCCGGTTGGAGAGCCCGTCGGCGAGCAGCCGCGCCTGGGCCGGGAGCCTGCGCGGGTAGGGGCGGCCGAGCAGCTCTGCGTGCAGGGCGATCAGCCGTTCGGCGAGCGCGCCGAGGTCGATGGGGCGTTCGGCGGGGTCGGCGCGGAGGCACTCGGCCAGCAGGTCCGCGACCTGGCCGGGCAGCGGCGCGGGGCCGTCGGTGCCGCCACGGCGCAGGTCCGCGAAGGCCGCGCCGGCGTCCTGGCCGTACTCGCTCGGGCGCCGGCCCAGGAACAGCTCGACGACGGTCACCGCCCACGACCACACGTCGGTCGCGGCGGTCAGGGTGGGCACCGCGCCGTCCCGTGGGCCACTCGCCGCGGCCGCTGCCTGCTCGGGCGAGCAGTACGCGGCGGTGAGGCCGCCGAGGCTGACCGCCAGGTCGGCCGCGCCGCCCGGCGGTTCGCCTGCCGACCAGCGCGCCCTGGCCAGACCGAAGTCGGTCACCTTGACGGTCCCGTCCGCGGCGAGCATGAGGTTGGCGGGCTTGACGTCCTGGTGCACCAGGCCCTGCGCATGGGCGAACGCGAGGCCCCAGGCCGACTGGATCGCGGCGTCGAGGACCGAGCCCAGCGGGTCGTCGGCGTAGAGCCGACCGGAGCGGACTGCCTCGGCGACGCTGCCGCCGTCGGCCCACTCGGCGAAGACGCCGGGGCTGTCCTCGATGCGGCGCACGTACGCACAGTTCACGATGTGGGGGTGGACGCCCAGGCCGGCCCACGTCTCCGCCTCGGTCTCGAAGTTGCGTACGGACTCCGGCGAGTGCCGCAGGAGGGCCGCACGCGGCACCTTGACCGCCAGGTCGATGCCCCAGTCCTGGTGGCGCACTCGGTAGACCACACCCATGCCGCCCTTGGTCTTCCCGAGCACCTCGTAGAGGTCCAGGATCACCTCGCCGGGCCGCCAGTCGGAGGTCCGTTCGGCAGCGGGCATGCCTGATCAGTCCACGAGTGCCACGTACACGGGCGTGCCGAGCAGCACCGGCTGCGGGGCGTCGGGGCCGCCGATGTCGCCGTCCAGCAGGCGCTTGGCGACGAACTCGACGTTCTGCGTGGGTCCGCGCAGCTCCCGGACCGCCTTCCGGACGGTCTCGAGCGCGTCGAGGTCCCCGTCGATCTCGTCCTCGACCGCGTCCACCACCTGCTCGTCCTCCAGCTCGGAGGAGGCGATCCCGTCCAGGAGCGCGGGGGCCATCGACCCCAGGCCGTGCCCGCTCTCCGGCGTGCCCGAGCCGAGCAGATGGCGGCCGGACCCGCCGAGCCCCACCGACTTGCCCTCCCAGGTGCCGCCGAAGAACGCGAGCGGTCCGCCGGTCTCGCTCGGGATCACGCGCCAGCGCATGGGCATCAGCCCCCAGAAGAAGCTCTCCGGGGCGTCGAGCGACCCGACCGACCGGGTGTCGCTCAGGTGGCGGACCACCCGTTCGAGCCGGGCGATCCGGTCGGCGCCCGGGGCCGACACGGAGGTCCGCCTGGCGCCGAACATCTTGAGGCCGATGGACAGCTCGGTCTGGTGACCCTTCGTCGAGCCGGGGTCGATCTGCGGCAGCATCATGTCGATCTTGGAGTCCGAGATGTACAGGTAGTAACTCAGTGACACCGTGGCTCCTCGATCAGCGCGAGCGTGTTCGCAGGTCATGCTATCTGTCGGTGGCGTACGGGATCATGGGACGCATGGACCGGTCCGTCGACGTCGAGCACGCCGTGCGCCACGCGCTGCTCCTGGGCGCCGACCTCCTGCAGCAGTCGGACGCCGTGCGGGCCGAGCACCTCGGCGCCGTCGCGAGCATCCCCCTGCACCTCGCCGCCGACCTCTGCGACGGCCCGGGCCGCGACGCCGTCGTCCGGGAGCTGGCCGCTCAGGGGACGCCGGAGGCCCGCGCGGTCCTGTACGCGATGGCCGCCGCCAACGACGGCGAGCTCGAACGGCTCGCGGACGCCGCCGCCCGGTCGATGCTCCCCGTCGTCGCCGACCCGCCCTGGCTGCGCGACGCCAGGGCGCCGATCGAGCTGCGGCGCGTCATCGGCCTGGTCGGCCGCCGGGACCCGGCCGAGCAGGCCGTGCTGTACGTCTTCCGGCGCGCGCGGCGGGCGCACGGCTTCCTGGTCGAGATCGAACCCGGCCGGGAGCTGCCGCGCGAGATCTCCTGGGCCTCGAACGAGGACGCGCGGGCCTGGCTCAAGAAGCTGAGGAAGGGAACCTGGAAGAACGGGATCGCCTACGAGGTCAGCTTCGACGACGCCGGGCGCGGGGTCACCCTGCTCGAGGGCATGATGCACAACACCGTCCACGCCCAGCTCACAGCGCTGGACGACTGGCCGCTCGCCGCCGACCTGCCGCACGCCGACCCGCTGCCAGGGCTCCCGTCGCTCCTGGTGCTCCTGCGGAAGTCGCTGCGTTCGGCGCTCGCGCTGGACGAGTGGCCCTACCTGGACGGGACCCCGTGGGCGCCGTGGCGGCCCGTCGCCGCTGCCCGGTCCCGGCCGGCAGCCCATACCGCCGACGGCCACACCCTGACCTTCGTGTCCACCGGTGACGGCCTGGAGACCGTCCGGGCGCTGGCCGCTTCCTCCCCCGCACTCCGGCACGCCGTGGACGAGCTGTACGAGGCCGAGTCGGTGGCCCTCGCGGGAGGCGACGGCACGACCCGGGCCGAGGCCGCGCTCCGGGCGGTGCGGTTCGAGGCGCTCGACCGCCCCGAGCTCGACCCGGTACGAGCCTGGGCGCTGGCGTCGGCGGGGCAGACCGCCCTGGTGGGATCGCAGCTCGTCGAGGCCGTGGCACGGCTCACCGAGGCCTACGTGCTGGTCGCGGACGGCGACGGCGGGGTCCCGGCGGTCGACGAGGCCGAGCTGCGCAGACGGATCAACATCGCCACCAACGGTGTGCAGCTGCGCCTGGGCGGCATGCTGTCGCAGCTCGGCGCGGCCGGGGCCCTGTCGCGGCTGTCCGACTCCGAGCTGGAACAGGCCCCCGGCCTGATGAACCGGCTCCGGGCGATCGGCAAGGGGTACGTCGACTCCCGGCAGTGGAAGCCCGCGACGCTCTGCCTGGACGCCGCGGGGATGGTCGGCTTCCTCACCCGCACCGTCAGCCCTGCCCACCGACTCGCCTACGTCGAGGTGATCGGTACGATCGCCGACGCCAAGTCCCGCCAGGGGGACGTCCTCATGGGGCTGCGCGCGATGTCGGACGGGCTGGGCGAGGCGGTAGACGCGCTGACCGCCGAGCCGACACCGCGGAGCGTCCGGATCCTCCGGGCCTCGCTGGGTTTGGAAGCCCTGATGCCCCTCATCCGGGCTGCCCCGGCGAGGCACCCGCTGGTCGTGGAGTGCGAGAGCCTGCGGCACCGCGCCGACGCCACCAGCCACGAGGCCGGGCCGACGCTCGACGAGTCGACGCGCCGGCTGCTCCAGGGCGCCAGGATCCTCAAGGCCAAGCTCGACGAGATCATCGCGAACAACGACCGGAGCTGACCCGGGGGCCGTGTCAGCGCCGTGTCAGGGCCGTGTCCGCGGACCACGCGAACATCTCCGGCATGGAGAACACACACGGGCTCGCAGCCTCCGCACCAGACACCCGAACGAACCGGATGGTCGATCTGCTGCTCGCGGACCGCCACTCACTGCCACTGTCCATCGCGCTCCACCTCGTGCCCGGCGTCCTGATCGTCGCCGTCTACCTCGCCCTCGCTCAGCCCCTGGTCCGGGCCCTCGACCTCCCGTCGTTCGCGGGCTGGGCGATCGCGCTGATCATCGTGCTCTTCCCGCTCCAGCTCGGTCTGCTCTGGCTGGGGCGCCGCCGCACCGGGCGGTACACGCTGCGTGGCGTGCTGGGCTACCTGGACAAGCCGGTCCCCCGTGGCCGGCTCGTCGCCATGGTCGCGGGGCTCATCGTGTGGTTCGTCGCGGTCTCGACGGCGCTCACCGCCCTGGACTCCGTCGTCTTCGAGGCGTTCTTCACGTGGCTGCCGTTCGACGACGTCGGCGCCAGCGCCACCACCTACCTCGAGGGCAACAGCCGCACGGTCATGATCATCACCCTCGCGGTGTCCATCCCGTTCACCGGGTTCTCGCTCCCCCTCATCGAGGAGTACTACTTCCGCGGCTTCCTGATGCCCCGGCTGGAGCACCTGGGCGCATGGGCGCCCGTGCTCAGCACTGTCCTCTTCTCGCTGTACCACCTCTGGTCGCCGTGGGTGTTCCTGTCCCGCGTCATCTTCTTCTTCCCCGGGCCGTGGTTCGTGTGGAAGAAGAAGGACCTCCGCCTGTCGATCGGGATGCACGTCGGTACGACCCTCCTGATGTCGACGTTCGGCACCCTGGCCCTGATCCTTGGCCTCATGTAGCGGCGAGCGTGACCGCGACCAGCTCGTCCCAGCTCGTCTCCGCACCCAGCCGAGCCGCCTCGTCGAACCCGGCGTCGCCGAGGCGGCTCCGCAGCTCCCGCTCGATCCGGGTCAGGTCCGGGTCGGAATGGTCCCGCAGCCCGCGCAGCCCGGTACTGGCTCCGAGCAGCCGTGCGGCCTGCTCGGGCTCGTCGCACCGCAGCGCGAGGTCCGCCACCCCGACGAGGGTCTGCGCGAGCGTCGGCACGTACCCCGACTCGGCGGCAGCCCTGCAGGCCGCCGCACGATGCCTGCGGGACTCGTCGAGATCGTCGGTGAGGTAGCCCAGCTGATGGTTCGTCACCGCGCTGAGGTTCGCGGCCCGGTCGCCCAGACCGGTGATCACCAGATCGAGCTGCCGGCGGGCCTCCTCGGCGTCACCGGCCCAGCGCGCGAGCTCTGCCCTGGCCAGGGCCACCTCCGCGAGCGCCTCCTGCCACGTGACCCGCTCCGCGAGCCGTGCCGCCTCGGCGATCGCCGCCGCGCTCGCCTCTTCGTCGCCGAGCAGCCGGTACAGCCGCGCCTGGCCCGACCGCAACCGGATGACGTCCTCGACGGCCCCGACCTCGGCCACCACCGCGACCGCCTGCTCGTAGTACTCGGACGCCGCGGCGAACTCGCCGCGTGTCGCCCGTCGGTCCGCGAGCTCGGTCAGGGCGAAGGAGATCCCGAACCGCTCACCCAGGGCACGGAACTCGGTGAGCGCCTGCTCGAGGTACGTGTCCGTGTCCGGTCCGGGACGGCCGAGCACCACCCGCATCTTGCCGAGCTGGAGCCGGCCCAGCGCACGCGCCCAGGGGTCGTCGCTGTCGAGCACCGACTCCCACGCACTCACCGGGTCGGCGCCCCGCAGCATGCGCTCCAGGGGCACGACCAGCTCGAGCAGAGGGTCGTGGGGCCCGTCGCGCAGGCTGATCTCGTAGACCTTGCGGATCCAGTCCGCGACCTGCCGCTCGTCGGCGGCTCGCCCCGATCCGGCGAACATGACGACGAGCGAGTAGACGGCGGCACGGGTCCTGTCGTCGACCTCGCCGGGTAGCTCTGCGGCCGCGGTGATGAGCTCCAGGCCCTCGGTCTTGTACCCGCTGAGCCACCAGTACCAGCCCGCGCCGGCCGCGAGCCGCATCGCTGCCCGTGCCTCACCCGCCGCGAGCGCACCGCGCATCGCGGCGCTGATGTTGTCGTGCTCGCGGGCGAGCATGGTGAGCCCCTGCAGCTGCTCGGGCCTGCGCAGCCGCGGCTCCGTGGTCTCGGCGAGCTCGACGAACCAGTCCAGGTGCGCCCGGCGGACCAGGTCCGACTCGCCCGCCTCCGCGAGGCGTTGTGCGGCGTACTCCTTGATCGTGCCGAGCATCCGGTAGCGCGGGCCGCCGCCGCCGTCGTCCGCGATCAGCAGCGACTTCTCGGTCAGCGCAGTGAGCAGGTCGAGCACCTGCGCCTGTCCGGCCGCGTCCGGCCCGCCCGCGTCGCCCGCGCAGACCCGCTCGGCCGCTTCCAGGCTCGCCCCGCCCGCGAACACCGACAGCCTGCGCAGGACGACCCGTTCGGCGTCGGTCAGCAGCTCCCAGCTCCAGTCGACCATCGCGCGCAGCGTGCGGTGCCGGGGCAGCGCGGTGCGGCTGCCGCCGGTCAGCACCCGGAACCTGTCGTCGAGCCGGTCGGCGAGCTGGTCGACGGACATCGTGCGCAGCCGGGTCGCGGCCAGCTCGATCGCCAGGGGCATCCCGTCCAGCAAGCGGCAGATGCGCGCCATGGTCGCCAGCGTCGCGGCGTCGACCGCGAGGTCCTGGCGCGCCGCCCTCGCCCGCTCGCGCAGCAGCCGGACGGCGGGTGCCGACCCGACCACGTCGAGGCCGGCGTCGGCCTCCGGGACGGCCAGCGGCAGGACCGGCCACAGCGCCTCGCCGGTGATGCCGAGCGGTTCCCTGCTCGTCGCCAGGATCCGCAGCCGCCGGCACTCCCCGAGGAGGCGGTGGGCGAACGCCGCCGCCTGCTCGACCACGTGCTCGCAGTTGTCCAGGACCAGGACCATCTCCCGCTCGCGGATCGCCGCGACGAGCCGTTCGGCCGGTTCCAGGTCCGTCGCCTCGCCGAGCAGCGTGTCCCGCAGGCCGAGGCCGGCGAGCGTCGCCTGCGCGACGTCGCCGTCGGCGCCGACGACCGCGAGCTCGACCAGCCAGACGCCGTCCGGCAGGTCGTCGACCAGCGTGCGGGCGGTCTCCGTGGCCAGCCTGGTCTTCCCCGCACCGCCCGGCCCGGTCAGGGTGGTCAGCCGGTGCTCGCCGACCATGGCGCGGACCGCCGCGACGTCGGCGTCCTTGCCGACGTAGCTGGTCAGCTCGGCACGAAGGTTGGTCCTCCGGCTCTCGTGCCGCCGTCCGACCTCGCCGCGCAGCAGCGCGACGTGCAGGCCGGACAGCTCCGGCGAGGGGTCGACGCCGAGCTCGTCGGCCAGGGCCGCTCGCGTGCGCTGGTAGACGAGCAGCGCGTCCGTGTCCCGGCCGGCCGCGGCGAGCCCCCGCATCAGGGGGGCGACGAGCCGTTCGCGCAGCGGGTGAGCTGCCACCAGATCCGTCAGCTCCGGGACCAGGTCGGCACCGTGGCCCAGGCCGATCTCCGCGTCGAACCGGTCCTCCAGGGCGGTCAGGTGCAGCGCTTCGAGCCGGGTGACCGCGGCGTCGAACGCCGCGCTGCCCTCCAGGTCGACGTCCTGCATGGCCTTGCCGCGCCACAGCAGCAGCGCCTCGCGCAACAGCTGCACCCGCCGCGGGCCGTCGGCGGCGCGCGCCCGGTCCACGAGACGCTCGAACCGCAGCGCGTCGACGGCATCGGGGTCCACCAGCAGCCGGTAGCCGCTCGGCTGCCCCGCTATCGAGCCGTCGGGCAGCACCTTCCGCAGGCGGGAGACCAGGCGCTGCAGGGCGTTCGTCGCGTCGGACGGCGGCTGCTCGCCCCAGATCCAGTCGACGAGCGTCGCCTTCTGGACCGTGCGGCCGGCGTCGAGCGCGAGGGCGATCAGGAGCGCCCGCAGCCGCGAGCCCGGCACCTCGGCGAGGACGCCGTCGTCCAGACGCACCTCGAGCGACCCGATCATCCCGATTTGCACCCGGGCGATTCTGCCACGCCGAGCCTCGCGACCACCCGGCAGGCTACCCGGCGTGGACGTGCGGTCGCTTGCTGCGGTCGGGCTCGGCCCGGCGCAGGATCTCGCGGGTGACGGGCGCGACCTCACCCGCGCCGAAGAGCAGGAACCGCAGGAGGTTGGAGATCGGGTTGCCCTCGGTCCACTCGTAGTAGATGTGGGGCGGGACGCCGGTCACGTCGCGCACGTGCAGCAGGAGCGCGGCCAGCGCGTTGGGCACGCTGGGTGCCTCCATCGTGATGGCGCGGTACCCGCCGGGGCGCACGACACCCTTGGCCTCGATCACCGACTCGAAGTCGGACGGGTCGGTGAGCGTGACCTCGACGAAGAGGACGTCGCCGGAGCGGGGCAGGTCGTTGTCGGAGACGATCTGGCCGACCTTGTCCTGGTACTCCTTGGCTCCCCCGCCGTCCGGCTCGTTCGCGACCAGGCGGATCTGGCGCCGGGCGGTCTCGCGGACGAACTGTTCGGCGCGGGCATCCAGCACGACGCCGGTGGTGCGCAGCTCGAACGACCTGGTGACGCGCGAGACCAGGGACACGAGCACGATCACGAGGATGAAGACGCCGCCGATCTTCACGCCGTCGGGCCGCTCGAAGACGTTGAGCGCCGTGGTGTAGAAGAAGATCAGCGTGATCACGGCGAACGCGACGGTGCGGCGGCGCTGCCCGGCCTTGTGCGCCGCGAGCGTGACCGCCACGCAGGCCGAGGAGAACAGGACCAGGACGCCGGTCGCGTAAGCGCCGCCCTGGGCGTTGACGTCGGCGTTGAAGATCCACGTCACGAGGAACCCGATCGCCGTGATCACCAGCACGAGCGGCCGGGCCGCCGAGGCCCACTCCGGTGCCATCCCGTAGCGGGGCAGGTAACGCGGGATCAGGTTGAGCAGGCCCGCCATCGCCGAGGCGCCGGCGAACCAGAGGATCGCGATGGTGGACAGGTCGTACACCGTCCCGAAGACAGGGCCGAGGTACGAGTGGGCGAGGTAGGCCAGCGCACGGCCGGACGCCGCGCCGCCGTCGGCGAACTCCTCCTGCGGGATGAGCCAGGTGGTGACCAGGCTGCTGGTCACCAGGAAGCAGCTCATGGTGACCGCGGCGGCGGTCAGCAGCTTCTTGGTGTTGCGGATCCGGCCGGCCGGGCGCTCGGTCGTGTCGGTGGGGTCACCCTTGACGTGGGACATCACGGCCACACCGGTCTCGAAGCCGGACATGCCGAGCGCGAGCTTGGGGAAGATGAGCAGCGCCAGGGCGACGATCATCACCGGGTTGCCGTGCTGGGTCACGAGCGCGGTGGACCAGTCGGCGACGACGTGGGGCTCCAGGAAGACGTGGACGAACGAGACCGCGATGGTCACCACGTTGAGCAGGAGATACACCCCGACCAGGACGACGGCGATACCGATGGCCTCGGTGAACCCCACCAGGAAGACCACGCCGAGCAGCGCGATCAGGCCCAGCGTGATCCACAGGTTGCCGCCCTCCAGCAGGTGCGCGACGGCCGGGTTCTCCACCGCGTGCGCCGCGGCGTCCGCGGCCGACAGCGTGATCGTGATGACGAAGTCCGTCGCCGCGAAACCGAGCAGCACCAGGACGAACAGCTTGCCCCGCCAGAAGGTGAGCAGCCGTTCGAGCATCGCGATCGAGCCCTGTCCGTGCGGGCTCTCCTGCGCGACCCTGCGGTACACGGGCAGGGCACCGAGCAGCGTCAGCGCGACCAGGACGATCGTCGCGATCGGGGACAGGACCCCGGCCGCCAGGGCCGCGATCCCCGGCTGGTAGCCCAGCGTCGAGAAGTAGTCGACGCCGGTCAGGCACATCACCTTCCACCAGGAGTGCGCCTTCTCCGGCGGACGCTCCTGCGCGTAGGCCCCGAGCTTGTCCGCCCGGAGCTCCTGCCCGGCCAGGAACCACGACCGGAGCCGGGACGGTGCGGGGGAAGGCGCGGCAGGCGGCGCGGTGGCAGTCACGTCCGCCATTACAAGCCCCCGCACCGATATCGGCGCGGCCATTGACGGTTCCTTGACGGTTCAGGCGTTATGACCTGGGTCACTGGCGCTCGGCTACCGGGGCGGCACCCGTTCGATCCGCGTCCAGCCCTTCCAGCCTCGCTCCTCCAGCAGCTCGATGATCCGCCTGCCGCCCGGTGACTCGGCCGGCAGCGCGTCCAGCAGGTCCACGAACGGCTGGTCGAGGCCGTCGTCGTGGGTCTCGACCACCTCGCCGGCCTCGACGGCCCGGCGCGCGAGCCGCTCCATGACGTCGACGATCTCGACGATCCGCGCGTCGTCGACAGACCAGTCGACGGCGTCGCTGATCAGCTTGTAGAGCCGCACCGCGTCGGGGTCGTCCAGCTCCCTGTGCTTCATCGCCATGACGTCGTCGATCTCGTCCGGCACGCGGGCCGCCATCATGATCCAGGCGTCCCGCTCGAGCACTATGTACTGCTCCTCGACCCCGAGGCCGCGCAGCCGGTCGAGATAGTCCAGGACGCTCCGCGGGAGCGCCAGGCTCTCGCCGGCCGCCAGCCTGGCGATCCGCCTGCGGTTCTCCCGCAGCCGCCGCATCTCCGCTCGCAGCTCCGTGTCGATCTCCTCGACGGCCCGGGCGAACTCCTCCGGGGAGGCGTCGAGCAGCTCCTGCACCCTGGCCAGGGGGACACCGGCCTCGGCAAGGGTGCGGATCCGGATCAGACGGACCAGCGTGGCGGCGTCGTACGACCGGTAGCCGGAGCGGTCCCGCTCCGGCTCCGGGAGCAGCCCGATCTGGTGATAGTGCCGAACTGCCCGCACCGTCACCCCGGCGTACGACGCCACCTGGCCGATCGTCAGCATGCTGTTCAGCGTGCCCTACGAGATCTTGCGGCGGTAGGCGGCCATCGCGAAGTAGTAGGTAACCACGAGGATGCCGACGCACCAGCCCAGGGCGACCCAGATGTCGGTCCCGACCGGCTCCTGGGCCAGGAGGGCGCGGATCGTGTCGACGATCGAGGTGACCGGCTGGTTGTCGGCGAACCAGCGCAGCGGCCCGGGCATGGTCTCGGTCGGCACGAAGGCCGAGCTGAGGAACGGCAGGAAGATGAGCGGGTAGGAGAACGCGCTCGCGCCGTCGACGGACTTCGCGGTGAGGCCCGGGATGACGGCGAGCCACGTCAGCGCGAGCGTGAACAGGACCAGGATGCCGGCCACGGCGAGCCAGGCCGAGAGGCCCGCGCCGGAGCGGAAGCCCATCAGGAGCGCGACCAGGACGACGACGGCGATCGAGACGAGGTTGGCGACCATCGAGGTCAGCACGTGCGCCCACAGGACCGCCGACCGGGCGATGGGCATGGACTGGAACCGCTCGAAGATGCCGCCCTGCATATCGATGAACAGCCGGAACGCGGTGTAGGCGATGCCGGAGGCGACGGTGATGATCAGGATGCCGGGCAGCAGGTAGTTGACATAGCTGTCCGTGCCGGTCTCGATCGCGCCACCGAAGACGTAGACGAACATCAGCATCATCGCGATCGGCGTGACGGCGGTGGTGATGATCGTGTCCATGCTGCGCAGGATGTGGGTCAGGGAGCGCCCGGTCAGGACGCGGGTGTCGCTGAAGAAGTGGCTGGTCATCGCTGGTCCTCGCTGTTCTTGCCGTTGCCCGCAGCAGCGCCGTCGCCGCCGACTATGGCGAAGAAGACGTCCTCCAGGGTGGGCTGCTTCTCGACGTACTCGATCTCGGCCGGCGGCAGCAGGGCCTTGAGCTCGGCGAGGGTGCCGTCGACGATGATGCGACCCTGGTGCAGGATCGCGATCCGGTCTGCGAGCTGCTCCGCCTCGTCGAGGTGCTGGGTGGTGAGCAGGACCGTCGTGCCGCCGTCGGCCAGCTTCTTGACGGTGCGCCACACCTCGACGCGCGCCTCGGGGTCGAGGCCCGTCGTCGGCTCGTCGAGGAAGATGACCGACGGGTTCCCGATCAGGCTCATCGCGATGTCGAGACGGCGGCGCATGCCGCCCGAGTAGGTCGCGGCCCTGCGGCTGCCGGCCTCGGTCAGGGAGAACCGGGCGAGCAGGTCGTCGGCGATCGTGCCGGGGTCGGCCAGGTGGCGCAGCCTGGCGACCAGGACCAGGTTCTCCCAGCCGGTCAGGATCTCGTCGACGGCGGCGAACTGGCCGGTCAGGCTGATCGACTCGCGCACGTCGGCGGCCTGGGTGGCGACGTCGTACCCGTTCACGCTCGCGGTGCCCGCGTCGGCCTTGAGGAGGGTGGACAGGATCTTGATGGCGGTGGTCTTGCCCGCGCCGTTGGAGCCGAGCAGGGCGTAGATGCTGCCGCGCGCGACCTCGAGGTCCACGCCCTTGAGCACCCGCAGGTCCTTGTACGACTTCTCCAGCCCGCGCACGCGGATCGCGGGCGCTCCGGCGCCGGCTCCGGGACTCGTTCCGATGTCCGTTCTTGGGTTCATGCGACGAGGATGCGGGGTTGCCCCTGCGTCAGGGTCAACCCCGCATCCGAACTTGTCTCCGCGGCCTTGCGTGGTCCGGCTCAGCCCGGGGTAGCGGTGAGGCGCACTCCCCCGAGCGTCGGCGTCTCGGCCCCGCGCGTGGCGCGGACCAGGAGCCGGACGGTCCCGTCGTTCCACGCGGCCGGCAGCCACAGCCGGCCGGCGTCGCCGCCCGTGAAGCGTGGCCGTGCGGGGTCGTCGAGCCAGACCCGGCCCAGCAGCTCCCCGCCGGCGAACGCGCTGACGCGCACCTGGGCGCCGTCGAACCCGAGCGAGAGCCCGCCGGGCGGCACCGCCGCCTCGAACCAGCGCTCCTCGCCGGGCGCGAGCTCCAGCGGCAGGGCGACGGCCTCCCCCGCGGCGGCGGCACGTGACAGGTCGAGGATCGCCTCGTCGGGCTGAGCCTCCACGTCCCAGCCGCTGACCGGCTCCAGGCGGAGCAGCTCGGCGGCCAGGCCGGATCCCGGCCGGTGCGGCACGGTGATCGCGACCGCACGCCCCGCACCGGGCGCCAGGTGCAGCCAGGGGTCGTCCTCGGTCACGGTGTACGCGACGCCGTCCACGCTCACCTGGACCGACCCCGCTACCCCGGCCAGGCGCAACGCGTGGTGGTGCGCGTCGCCTGCGTCGTCATCCATGGCGAGGCCGCGCGAGTAGGTGACCGGCTCCCCGACGCGGGTGCTGCTCCAGCCGCCGAGCGTCCGCAGCGGTGCCGGCTCGCCCGGCCAGCCGCCCGCGGCGCCCGCCCCACCCGCCGCGCTCACGCGCCACAGCGCGGACACGTCGGACCGGCTGACGACCGACCACACCCTGCCGAGCCCGCGCAGCGACCCCAGGCGCAGCGCCGGGAGGCGGACGTCGTCGAAGTTCGCGTGCCCCCAGGTCTCGACCGTCGCGTCGAGGCGTCCCGCCCCGGCCACCGGCAGCAGGAAGGTGGCCCCGAAGCCCGCGATCGTGGGGAGCGCGGCCCCGTCGAGCGCGAGGTCGACGATGTCCGACGCGCCCTCGACCAGCAGCTCGTCCGCCCCGTCGAGGACTGTCGAGTAGTGCGTGCGCCCGCGGTGCACCCCCACCGCCTCCGACGACGGCGGCACGTCGTGCCGCGTGGTGCGTCCGGTGCGGGCGGCGAGGTCGAGCCCGGTCAGGGCCGTGAGCGGCGGGTGCTCGGCGGGTGCGTCGCCCGCGGCGACACCGCCGTCCGACGGCGCGTCCACGTCCGCGTCCACCTCTGTGGGATGGCGGACGACGACCGCCCACACCACGCCGTCGACCCCTGCCTCGATCCGTGCGCGGACCGGGGCACCGGGCGCGGGTGCGTCGAGCTCGACCAGCACCGGCCGCCCTCCCGGGACCTCCAGCACGACGACGCTCGCGCCGGCCGTCGCCAGCTCTATCCCGTCCGGTCCGACGCCCACGAGGTCGGCGGTCGCCAGGCGCAGGGCCCCGGGCAGCCCGAACCGGTCCAGCGGCAGGTCCCGCAGCACCAGCAGGCAGGACGCAGCGGGCAGCGGCACGGCCACCTCGGGTCCGCCGAACCATGCGGGGAACGCGGCGGTCCCGGCGTCGTCGGTCAGGTTCGGGATGCCGATCAGCTCGCCCCCGCCGTCGAGCACCAGCCGGGAGGGCGAGGCGCTGGTGGAGACGTCGACCCGGAAGGCGCCGTCGGCGGACGCGGTGGTCGACCGCGCGAGCGCGGGCCCGAGGGTGCGCAGCACGCGCGCGAGGACGCGGGCCTCGGCCATCTCGGGGCGCGGGGCACCGACCGGGTCGAGGTACCCACCGAAGTCGTAGTCGTGGGACATGAACCCACCCGGGTCGCCCCAGTTGCCCACCGAGGGCGTGTAGCCGAAGTCGAATCCCGAGGCCTGGAGATAGGGCGCGATGACCTTCGCGCCGCTGACCAGCAGCCTGCGCAGCGTCGCGTGCCGGCGGTTGGTCTCCATGACCAGCAGCGGCTCACCGCGGCCGGCGACGAGGTCGGCATACTGCCGCACCTCGGCCTCGACGAACGGCGACAGGTCGTCGGGGTAGAAGTTGAACGCGGGGGTGATGCCCGCTGCTCCCCCGGTGGCTCCCGCGAGGTCGCCCTGCCCGGCGCAGGCCACGACGGGCACCGTGATGCCGTGGCCGCGCGTCAGGTCGTGCAGCCGGGCCATGTACGCGGGCCGGTCGGCGGAGTCGAAGAAGTCGAGCTCGTTCTCCACCTGGACGGCGACGACGGCGCCGCCCCGGTCGCGCTGCCGCGCCGCGAGCAGCGGCATCACCTGGTCGAACCAGGCCTCGACGTGCCGCAGGTAGCGCGGCTCGGCCTGCCGCAGGGCCAGGCCGTCCTCGAGGGTCAGCCACGCGGGCAGCGCGCCGCCGTCCCACTCGGAGCAGATGTACGGGCCGGGCCGCGCGACGACACCGAGCCCGGCGTCGCGGGCCAGGTCGAGGAACTCGCCGACGTCGCGCCGCCCGGTGAAGTCCCACCGGCCCGGTGCGGTCTCGTGGAAGTTCCACGGGACGTAGACGTCCACGAGCGTGTAGCCGGACGCCGCCACCTGGGCCAGGCGGTCCGCCCAGGCCTCGCGCGGCACCCTGAAGTAGAACAGCGAGGCGCACAGGTGCACCTGCTCGGCGCCGTCGAGCACGAGCCCGGAGGGGCGCAGCCCTACGGTGGCGTCCGTCTGCGTCGTCATCTCGTACCTTCGCTCTCGGCGGGTTCTGGGGTGGGCTCGGTGCTGGGTTCGGTGCTGGGTTCGGTGATGTACGTGCGGAAGATCCTCGTGAACAGGACCGCGTTCACGACGGCGATCCCCGCGAACCCGAGGAGGAACCAGAGCAGCCCGTACACCACCACCCTCGGGTAGAAGACCGTGACGACGACGGGGAGCGCGGTGACCGCGGCGATGGCCAGGGACCCGAAGAGGTGCCGCAGCGACATCAGGCGCGAGTTGTTCAGCACCTCCAGGACGGTGTTCTCGAACGTCGCGTTGTACGGGAAGACGTACAGCGTCGCCAGCACGAACCGGAACGCGACGAGGTAGAACACCACCAGGAGGACGATCCGCACGATGACGGGGACGTCGAGGTTGTCGAGGACGACGTACCAGGCCGCCAGGACCAGGGCGAGGCCGACGACGGCCAGTCCCAGGAGCGTCGCCTGCTTGAAGTTCGTCCGGAACGACCTGAGGTAGTCGCCCACCACCGACGTGCTCGCGCCGGACACGATCTTCATGGCGGTGTAGTTCAGGGCGGTCAGCGCGGCACCGAGCGTGACCACCGGGATCGCCGTCGCGACGAACACGAGGTTGAGGATCATCACGTCCGCGACCTTGTCCAGGAACCGCAGGAGCGGTGAGTCCGGGTGGAAGATCTTGCTCACGATCGCCCTGTCTCTTGATGTGGCCGGTGGTACGGCTGCCGGTGGTCGAGCTTGTCGAGACCTGGGTCTCGACAAGCTCGACCACCGAGAGAGCCTTAGCCCTGGGTCTCCGCCCAGGTGTCCAGGTCAGCCTGGACAGCGGTCCGCGCGTCCTCGTAGCCCGCGGCCTCCAGCTCGGCACGCATGTCCGCGATGGCCGCGGCCGGGTCGTCGAACTTGCCGTACTGGAGCTGCGGGATGTACTCGGAGAGCACGCCGCCCATGGCCGCCAGGTAGGGATCGATCGCGTTCTTGTCCACGACGAGGGTCGAGTAGGGGTAGTCCTTCGCCGCCGCGTCGAGCCCGTCGTAGATCTCCTGCTTGTTCGGCGCGTCCGTCACGCGGTCCGGCTCGAACTCGTCCATCCGGCCGCCCCAGAAGTTCGACCCGAGGGCGTCGGTGGTCTCGTCCCAGCCCTCGGGCCGGTCCAGCTTGCCGTCGTCGGTCATGACGTAGTCGGTGCCCTCGATACCGAAGTTGAGGAGCTTGTAGGCCTGCTCGTCGTTGCGCAGGACGTCGTAGACCTCCAGCGCCTTCTCGGGGTTGCCCGAGGTGGCGTTCACCGCCATGGCCCCGTGCGTGGGGATGTCCCGGAAGAAGTTCCCGTTCTCCTGACCCCAGTAGAAGAACTTCGGGTCGGACCCGGGCTGCTTCTTGTTCATGTTGTCGACGATCGCGCCGATGTAGGTCTGCGCGTGGTGCTGGTCGGCGCCGGAGAGACCCGCGTACATCAGCTCACGCGTCACGCCGTCGTAGTTCAGCGCGTCCTCGCGCCACACACCGATCTCGTTCCACTCCTTGGCCAGCTCGGCGGCCTCCAGCAGCTCGTCGCCCTCCATGTACCAGGAGGTCACCGTGTTGGGGTCCGCCTCGGTGGTCTGGAACGGCCAGTAGTTGCCCGCGGTGATCTGCTGGATCGTCTGGCCGTCGGTGTGTCCCTGGAGATAGCCGGTCAGCGCGTGGTCGTTGGCCCCCGCGACGTCCCACGGGTAGGCGTCCTTCTTGTTCTCCTTGACCCACTCGAAGTACGTGGTGAAGTCCTCGAACTTCGTGATCGTGCCGTCCTCGAAGCCCGCCTCCTTCGCCCAGTCGCCGCGGTAGAAGAACCCGTGGTTGGTCCACTGCGTGAAGTTGTCCTCGGGGATGAAGTAGATCTCCCCGTCGAGCGTCGCCTTGTCCCAGTTCCCGTTCGCCTCGACCTGCTCCCAGGTGCGCGGGGCGTGCTCCTGGAGCATCTCCTCGGAGAGCGGCAGGAAGGCGCCCTTCTCCGCGTTCTCCCAGGCGAACAGCCAGTCCGTGGCGGTGGTGATCAGGTCGATGCTGTCGTCACCCGAGAGGAGCTGGGTGTTGTACTGCGTCTGCCAGTCGGCCCACTCCACGTAGTAGAAGTCCAGCGTGGCGTTCGCCTCCTCGATCAGGTGCGGGTTCAGCTCCTCCAGCATCGCCTCCAGGCGGCCGTTCTCCGGCTTGTCACCCAGGACCAGCATGGTGATCTCGGTCGGTTCACCGGAGTCGGACCCACCACCCGGACCGCAGGCGGCCAGCGTTGCGGTGCTCATGGCCAGGGCGAGCGTTGCCGCCCCGACCCTCGCGAAAGACTTTCTCATCGTTGAGACTCCCTCGAATCGTGATTCGTACTGCCGATGTTCTTGCGGATTTTCAGACGGTCATGAAAGTGGGCATCAGCCCTTCACGGCTCCGACAGTGATTCCGGAGACGAAATACTTCTGGACGAAGGGGTACAGGAGCACGATCGGCCCGGTGGCGACGACGGCGCTCGCCATCTTCAGCGTGTTGCTCGGCAGCTCGGTGATGCTCACGTTCGAGCCGGCCACCGAGTTTCTGAGCGCGTTCGCGGTGTTGATGATGTTGTACAGCTGGTACTGGAGCGGTTTGAACTCCACGGTGCTGCCCAGATACAGCGAGGAGAGGTACCACTCGTTCCAGTAGCCCAGGGCCAGGAACAGGCCGAGAGTGGCCAACGCCGGCTTCATCATCGGGAGCGCGAGCTGCAGGAAGATCCGGAAGTCTCCCGCGCCGTCGACCTTTCCGGACTCGATGATCTCGTAGGGCATGGAACGCGCGAAGTTCTTCATCAGGATGATGAGCCACGGAGTCATCAGGAGCTGGAGGAATACCGCCAGATAGCTTCCCTTGAGGCCGAGATCACGCGCCACCCAGAGGTAGGTCGGCGCCAGGCCCGCGGAGAAGAGGGTGGTGAAGTAGATGAAGAACGAGATCCAGTTCCGGAACGGGAAGTCCCGCCGCTGCAGGGCGTACCCGGTCATCGCGATGATGAACAGCCCGAGCGCGGTACCGCACACCGTCATCAGGATGGTCACGACGTACGAGCCGATGATCTGCCGGGGTGCCCGGAAGATGTACTCGTAGGCGTCGAGCGTGAACTCCTTGGGCAGCAGCCCGAATCCTTCTCTCATGATCGCGCCCTCGCTGGAGAAGGAGGCGGAGACGATCATGATGAAGGGCAGCGCACAGAACAAGGTGAAGAGCGTGACCGTGAGGTAGGAGATACCCCGCAGCATGTAGTCGCTCTTGTCGAGCCTGACCTTCCTCGGCCGCTTCACTGCGACGACGTGACTCATCACGCCCCCTCTCTGTCAGAACGGCGCAGGTTAGAACAGCGCATAGTCCTTGTTGATCCTTCGGACGATCCAGTTGGCCAGCATCACGAGGGCGAACCCGAAGAGGGACTGGTAGAGCCCCACGGCCGTCGACGAGGTGAAGTTGTTCTGCGACAGGATCATGCGGTAGACGGACGTCTCGATGATGTCGGTGGTGGAGAACAGCGCGGCGTTGTTGCCCACCAGGTTCCAGAACAGCCCGAAGTTGCCGTGCATGATCCCGCCGAGCGAGAACAGCAGAAGGATGATGAACGTGGGTTTCAGGCTCGGCAGGATGATGTACCGGATGCGCTGCCAGGCCGACGCTCCGTCGATGGCCGCGGCCTCGAACAACGAGTTGTCGATGCTCATGATCGCCGCGAAGTAGACGATCGATCCGTACCCGGTGCTCTGCCAGAGCTGGAACAGGATGATGATGATCGGCCACAGGCCCGCCGTGCTGTAGATCTTGATCGGGTCGCCGCCCGTCTGCTCGATCAGCGCGTTGATCGCGCCGGTGTCGAAGTTGAGCAGGTTGAACGCGATGACGCCGACCAGGACCACCGAGATGAAGTACGGCAGGAACATGATCGCCTGGCTGATCTTCTTGAAGTACTTCGACCTGATCTCGTTCAGCATGATCGCCAGCGCGATCTGCAGGATGTTGCCCAGGATGATGAAGGCCAGGTTGTAGAGCAGCGTGTTCCGCGTGAGCTGCCACAGCTGCCCGGACTGGATGAGGAACTCGAAGTTCCGCATCCCCACGAACTCGCTGCCGAAGATCCCGTCCCGGTAGTTGAAGCTCGTGAATGCGATCCACACACCCGGGAGCGGACCGTAGCTGAAGACGATGAAGAACACGATCGCCGGAAGGCACATGAGGAGCAGCACCTTGTTGCGGGCGATGCTTCTCAGCAGCGACTTCGGTTTCTTCACCGTCAGCGTCTCGGACGGGACGACCGGCCTCGTCAGCGTGACTGCCATAGCCATCGCCGTTCAGCCGGTTCGACGACCGGAATCTCTGTCATGCGCCACTCTCCGTTGAAGGCCGCCGGGCATCGTTGCCCGATGTTAACGATAACAAGTTAACGTGAACATGAGGGTAGGGGGCATGCCTCGGTCCGGTCAAGCATTGGAAATCACGGTTCCGTAACGGTGGAACGTATGCCCCGAAAAGGGCTGGTCGCTCTCCGCGCGCGGCGCGGCTCCGAACGTAGGGCCAGTCGCTCCCTGAGTGCTCGTGGAGCGACCAGCCCTACGTTCGAGGGCTAGCCCCGCTCGGCGACGGCGACCGCGAGGTCTCGCTGTGCCCGTGCCATGGCAGTCAGGTCGGCGCGGAGCTCCGCTCTCCACTCGGGCTCGTCGGCTCCGGACGAGTCGAGGGCACGGGCGATGCGGACCGCCGAGCAGGCCGCGTGCGCGCCGGCGAACAGCCGCAGGTTCGCCAGGTCGGCCTCCTCGAGCGCCCGCACGCCGCGGTACCCGGCGACGAACCCGTCGACGAGGTGCCGGCGCGTGGCGTCCGGCTCCCCGTCGGGACCGGTCAGGTCGCGCAGGGCGTAGGCGATATCGGCGGTATACCAGGACTGCGCGGCCTCGTCGAAGTCGAAGGCGGTCGCCCGGCCCGCGTCCCAGGCCAGGTTGTCCAGCTCGAAGTCGCCGTGCACCGCCCCGAACCGCGATGGGTCCCGCGGCAGGTGCGCGAGGCGGTCGGCCAGGCGGGCGGTGGCCTCCACGAGCGCGGGGTCCTCGGTGAACCGGTCAGGGATCTCGGCCAGCTCGGAAAAGGCGTCCGGGAGGTCGACTTCGAGGCTGGCCGCGCCGTCGTGCAGCAGCGCCAGGGCCCGGCCCCACTCGCGCGCCAGGTCGTCCGTGAGGTCTTCCGCGTCGATCTCGTGTCCCGCCGCGGCCTCGACCACCATCGCGTGCATGGTGCCCAGCGCCGTCGGCACGGTCGCCGTCAGGCTGCCCGTCTCGGTGGGAACAGGGCTCACAACTGCCGCACCGCTCGCGGCGAGCCGGTGCATGAGCACGCTCACCGGCACTACCGCACCGGCGGCCCGGTAGGTGTCGGGCACGAACCGCAGGTATCGCTTCCCTCGCGGGTCGGGCAGGACGAACACGTGGGAGGCGCTGGAGCGCCACCACTTCGCGGTCCCCGCCGGGTACCCCCAGGCGGCGGCGACCTGGTCGGCGACCGGGCTCTCCCACACGGAGGTGACTGTTCGCTTCAGACGGTCGATCTCGGTCAGCGGCATCATCGACGCACAGCCTCACGGGCCCTGACCTCGTCTGGCAACGGAATACCCGGCTCCCGCCCGGAAGCCCCGCGATGAGTTTTCCCACCGCCCGCCGTCGTACCTGAGCCGGCCACCACGACACACCTGGAGAACAGCCATGAGCGGACTGCTGCTGGAGAACAAGAACGCCGTGATCTACGGCGGCGGGGGTGCCATCGGCGGCGCCGTCGCGCGGGTGTTCGCGCGGGAGGGTGCGCGGGTGTTCATCGCCGGACGGACGCAGGCGAAGCTCGACGCGGTGGCGCGCGACATCACCGCCGCGGGCGGAAAGGTCGAGACGGCGCTGGTCGACGCCGCGGACCAGGAGGCGGTCGAGCGCCACGCCGACGCCGTCGCCGCGACGGCCGGCCACATCGACGTCGCGCTCAATGCCGTGGGTGTCATGCATGTCCAGGGGACGCCGCTCGCGGACCTCTCGCTGGAGGAGTTCCTGCGGCCGATCGACGGGTCTCTGCGGACACTCTTCATCACGAGCAAGGCCGTGGCGCGGCACATGGGCGGCGAGCGCCCCGGCGTCATCCTGAACCTGTCGGAGCCCGGTGCGAAGCTGGCGGTCGAGGGCATCCTCGGCCACGGCGTGAGCGCCGCCGGCAAGGAGGCGTTCTCGCGGGTGCTCGCCGCGGAGCTGGCCCCCGGCAACATCCGCGTCCTGACCATCCGGCCGCACGCCGTCGTGGACTCGATCGCCGCGGGCTCCTACACCAAGGACGTCTTCGCCCCGTCCGCCGAGGCAGCCGGTCAGTCGATCGAGGAGATGCTGGACGACGCGATGCAGCACGGGACGCTGCTCAAGCGGCTGCCGACGCTCGCCGACGTCGCGGAGACCGCCGCCTTCCTGGCCTCGGACCGCGCCGGGGCCATGACCGGCACGGTGGTGAACCTGACCGGCGGCGCGCTGGTGGACTGAGGTGGACCGAGCCGGCCGTGGGCCGGCTCGGTCCCGCACGTCGGCGCAGGTCAGACGACGGGGTCGCCCGCCGGCGCGTGCTCCAGCGCCCAGGTGAGGGCGTGGTCGGCGACGGCCTCCCAGCCGGGTGCGGCGCAGGTCCAGTGGTCGCGGCCCTCGAACTCGTAGTACTCGGTGACCGCGGGCGACTTGTCGTAGTGCTTGGCGTTGGCCTTGTTCACTGACGTCGGCATGATGTGGTCCTCGCTGCCACCGATGAACAGCAGCGGGGCCCGGTCGGCGGCGTAGTCCACCCAGGTCTCCTGCGGTCCGGGCTTGAAGTTGGCGAAGAGGCCGTACTCCCACACCCAGTGGCCCGGCGCTGCGATGGCGTAGCGCTCCCAGACCTGCCGGGACTCCTCGGCCGAGAGGGTGTTCGTGAACGCGTAGTGGAACTCCTCGGGCGTGAACCCGACGGCGCGGTGCCGGTTGGCCGGGTTCTTCAGCGCGGGGAACAGGGACCTCGCCTGGGACAGCGGGTTGACCCGCACACCCTCGGTCGGCGCGGAGTCGACGACGACGCCGGCGGCACCGAGTCCCCGGGCGAGCAGGAGCTGGGTCAGCGTGCCGCCGAACGAGTGCCCCATGATGATCGGCGGGCTGTCCAGCGCCTCGATGACGCCGGCAAGGTGGTCGACGGTCTCGGGGACGGTCAGGTCGGCGATGAGCTCGGGGTTCTCCCGCAGTGCCTCGACCTCGATCTCGAACCCCGGGTAGCCCGGGGCCAGGACCTTGAGGCCCTTGGCCTCGTAGTGGGAGATCCAGCCCTCCCAGCTGCGGGGCGTCATCCACAGTCCGTGGACCAGGACGACGGTATCTGGCTGTGCTGCGTTCATGGTGGGTGCTCCTCCTGCGAAAGGGTCCGGCGGTGACGGGTCGGTCGGTGAACGGGGTCGACGCCGGTCAGGCGTCGACGAACGCCAGCAGGTCGGCGTGGAGGCGGTCGCGGTCGGTGTCGGGCAGCGCGTGGCTGCTGCCCTCATAGACGGTGAGCGTCGCGCCGTCGACCAGCGCGGCGGACCGCTTGCCACCGACGTCGAACGGCACGATCTGGTCGTCGTCGCCGTGGATGACCAGGGTCGGGACGTCGACCTTGGCGAGGTCGGGACGGAAGTCGGTCGCCGAGAACGCGGCGATGCACTCGTAGGCGCCGCGATGACCGGACGCCATGCTCTGCAGCCAGAACGCGTCGCGGAACCCCTGGTCGACGTCCCCTCGCCGGTTGTGGCCGAAGAACGGTCCGTCGGCCAGGTCCCGGTACAGCTGGGACCGGTCCGCCTTCTCGCCCGCACGGATCCCGTCGAACACGTCGATCGGCAGCCCCTCGGGGTTGTCATCGGTCCGCAGCATCAGGGGCGGGACAGCCGAGACCAGCACGAGCCTCGCCACGCGGCTGGTGCCGTGCCGGCCGATGTACCTGACGATCTCACCGCCGCCGGTGGAGTGGCCGACCAGGGTCAGGTCCCGCAGGTCGAGGGCATCGATCAGGCAGGCGAGGTCGTCGGCGTAGGTGTCCATCTCGTTGCCGCCCCAGGTCTGGCTGGAGCGTCCGTGCCCGCGCCGGTCGTGCGCGATGGCGCGGTGGCCGTGCTCGGCGAGGAACAGCGCCGCGGCGTCCCAGGCGTCGGAGTTCAGCGGCCAGCCGTGACTGAGCAGGACTGGCGTGCCGTCGGTTCCCCAGTCCTTGTAGAAGATCTGGGCACCGTCGTCGGTGCTGATGTAGGGCATGGTGGGCCTCCTCGGTGTCGGTCGAGTTCTGGCACCTCGACCTTGCCGCCGGGCTCACCGGACCGGACCACGTGAACCTCGTAGTCCGTCGGTCTCCTACGACATGCCTTCCTCAGGCGGCGTCGGCGTCAGGCGGTCGGCGAGCTGTCGCCGCGAGGACACGCCGAGCTTCTGGAAGACCTTGCGCAGGTGGTAGTCGACGGTGTTCGGGCTGATGAACAGGTTCGCGGCGATCTCGGAGTTGGTTCGCCCGGCCGCGGCGAGCTGCGCGATCGTGTGCTCCTGCGTGGTCAGGTCGAACTGCCGTGGCGTGTCGCCGACGTCGCCGGGGGCGCTGAGCGGCGCCAGCTCCGCCGTCGTCCGGGGAACGAACAGGTCGGCGCCGCTGTGCCGGAAGTGTCTCAGGGCGAGCCGGAGCTGTTCGCCGGCCTCGCGGCGTCGTCGGGCCCGGCGGAGCCATTCGCCGTAGACGAGGTGGGACCTGGCCAGGTCCATCTCGGCCCCGGTCTTGCTCAGCGCATCGATCGAGGCTGCGTAGTGGGGCTCGGGGCCGACGGCGTCCTCCGCGCCGACCAGTGCCAGCGCACGCTCGGCCAGCCCGTGGCACCAGGGGGAACCGTTCGCGGCGGCCAGCCGTACGAGCAGGGTGGCGACCCGTTCGGCATCGTCCTGGTGCCCGCTGCGGGCGGCGGCCTCGACGTAGTCGGGGTAGTACGTGGGCGTGCTGTGCAGGAACGGGTCCCGGACGAGCGGGTGCAACCGTTCGTAGGCCTCCTGGTAGCTCCCGTCCGCGAGCTCGCCGACCGCGAGGCAGGCTTGCCCGGCCGAGCTGACCCCGCCGAACCCGGTCGCGTCCGCGCCGTCCGAGATCGCCGTCACCACCTCGCGCGGCGCACCGGCCCAGGCCATGACCGCAGCGTTCAGGACGTTCTCCGCGTCGTAGCCCATGGCCCGCCGCACCTCACGGACCAGCTCGTCGAGCGCGACGGCCCGACGCAGGGTGCCGCCCCACAGCTCGGACAGGGCCATGATCCACAGCAGCGAGTCGAGGAGCTGCAGGGCCCCGGCGTCGCGCGCGGCCCCGGCGGCGCGGTCCAAGGCCGCCGAACGTGCCGCGTCGTCCCAGAGGAACGTCCCCAGGGCGGCCATGACGGAGCCCAGCCGCATCATCTCGTGGTCGGGCAGCGCCAGTACCGCCTCCAGGGCCGCGCGTGCGGGCAGGACCGCCTGCTCGTACGGGTCCAGGATCAGTGCTCCGAGACCGCTCAGGACGACGGATTCCGGACCGTCGGCCATCTCCGCACCCGCGACGAGCCGTCGTCCGAGTGCGTCCAGGTTCGTACCCCGGATGAGGCGTTCGGCGGTGCAGACCGCCTGGAAGGCGTTGAGCAGAGCCCGCTGTTCGCGTGTCGGGTCCTGGCCGTGGAACTCGTCCGCGGCCTGGAGGTGCGCCGCGGTCGACCCGCGCACCCCGTCGGGGTCGGCGACGAACAGCCCGAGCGCACTGCGCACGGTGACGGTCCGGCCGCGCGTGACGGGATCGACGGCGGCCGGGTCGATCTGGTCGACGAGCTGCTGCGCGATGTGGACCGCCCCGGCCGCGAGGGCCGCCTCCGCCGCGCCGATCTGGCGGGCGCTGCGGGCCGGACCCGGCGGGCTGAGCTCGGCCGCGCGGGTCAGGATGGTCGCCTGCGAGACCAGGCCGCCACGCCGAGCCGCGAGGTCGGCGGAGTGGGCCAGCCGGTCGGCCACCTCGGGATCCGTTCCCAGGACGGCGCGGGCCGCGTGCCAGGCCTCGGTCTGCACCAGGCCGAGCTGCTCCGCGGCGCGCGCGAGGGCTCCGTGCACCCGGCGGCGCTCGGCGCCCGGTGCGGCGTTGTAGACCGCGGACCGCACCAGCGGATGCCGGAACCGCACTACCGGTTCCAGCTCCACGAGGCCGGCGATCTCGGCCCGGTCGCCGCCGTCGGGCCGCAGGCCGAGGTCCGCTGCCGCCGCCGTCAGGAGGTCGACGTTTCCCGTCGAGTCCGCGGCGGCCAGGAGCATCCAGGGCTGAACCCCGGGGTCGGACTGCCGTACCCGGCGGACGTAGTGCGCCTCGAGGTGCTGACCGACCGGCACGGGCGCCCCGTCCAGCCCGAGGTCGGGCAGCTCGTGCACCAGCGCGTCACCGGCCAGGTCGATCAGCGCCGGCGGGTTGCCGCCGGTCGCCCGCGCGATGGCGGCGGCCGCGGACGGCGCGAACGGCGTCGTCGCCGAATGGTTCAGCAGCCGGACGGCGGCGTCGAGCCCGAGACCCGTCAGGACGAGCTGTGGCACACCGCCGATCCGGTCCGCGAAGCCCTCCTCGTCCCGCGCCGCGAACACGACCGCTACGTGCTCGACGGCGATCCGGCGGGCCACGAACGCGAGGGCGTCCAGGCTCTCGGAGTCGATCAGGTGGGCGTCGTCGATCAAGCACACCAACGGCCTGGCGGTGCCCGCCGCCGCCAGCAGGCCGAGCATGCCGAGGCCGACCAGGAACCGGTCCGGTGCGGGCCCGTCGGCCACACCGGACGCGACCTGGACGGCCTGCCGCTGACGTTCCGGAAGCACCGGGTAGTGCCCCTGCAGCACGGTGGCGAGTCGCTGGACGGCGGCGAACGGCATCGCCGACTCCGACTCGTACCCGTCCAGCCGGAGCACGTCGACACCCGTCCGCCGTGCGGCATCGGTCAGAAGACAGGTCTTGCCGATCCCCGGCTCGCCCAGGACCAGCAGGGAGCCGCCGCGTCCGTTGCGTGCTGCGCCGAGGAGCGCGGCCAGCCGGTGCTGCTCTTCGTCACGGCCCAGGAGCGCTCCGGCTTTTCCCATGCGCTCCACGGTAGGTCCGGCGGTGAGGAACTACGCGGTTCACGTGGTCCAGTTCACCCACCCGGTTCCGGATGATCTGTGGTGTCCCCACCCCGACAGGAGGCCCCTGATGACCAGGAGACGCGTCACCCGCCCCACCGCACTGATCGCCGCGCTCGCCACAGCGCTGCTCGCCCTCTCGCCCGTGGCCGGCTCGACCTCGCCGGCCGCCACGCGCGGCACCCAGGGCAGCTATCCGGACCCCGGCCCGAAGCCCACCATCGTGCTCGTGCACGGCGCGTTCGCCGACTCCAGCGGCTGGGAGGCGGTCGCCGACCGCCTCACCGACCGCGGCTATCCCGTGCTGGCGTTCTCCAACCCGCTGCGCGGCCCCGTGTCCGACGGCGAGTACCTGCGCCAGTTCCTCGAGACCGTCCCCGGCCCGCTCGTGCTCGTCGGGCACTCCTACGGCGGCGCGGTCATCACCAATGCCGCGACCGGCGACCCCGACGTCAAGGCACTCGTCTACGTCGCCGCCTACGCACCCGCCGAGGGCGAGAGCGTGGCCGCGGCCAACCAGCTCGGCGGTGGCCACACCGTCGTGACCGACCACCTGGTCGTGCGCCCCTACCCCGGGGCCCCGCCCAACGACGCCGACGCCTACATCGACCCCGCCTGGTTCCACCGGCTCTTCGCCCAGGACCTGCCCCGGGACCAGGCCCGCTTCATGGCCGCCGGCCAGCGCCCGGGCGCCCTCGGTGCCCTGCTGATCCCGTCCGGCCCGCCCGCCTGGGAAGAGATCCCCAGCTGGTACGTCGTCGCGAACCAGGACCGGATCATCCCGCCCGAGGCCGAGCGGGCGATGGCCGAACGCGCCGGGGCCACCACGGTCCAGGTCAACAGCTCGCACGTCGTCATGATGACCCAGCCCGGCACGGTCACCAGGGTCATCCTCGACGCCGCCCGGAGCTGAACCGAGGGAACTTCCCGCCACGTCTCTCGCGGCGCCCGCCCTCCCGGTGGGCGCCGCGAGAGCCGTGAGCCCCTACGAGGCCAGCCACTCGCGCGCGTTACGGCCGGCCCTGACGGAACCGACGCCGTCGTCGGCCGGGTTCATCTCTGCCCACACCGCGTCGAGGGAGAGCCCGAGGACCTCCGCGATCGCCGCGACCGTCGGGAAGGCGGGGGTCGCGACACGCCCCGACTCGATCTTCCGGAGGGTCTCGGGCGAGACGCGGGCGTCGAGCGCGACCTCGAGCATCGAACGCTCGCCCCTGGCGCGACGCAGAAGGGCGCCGAGACGCTGTCCGCGCTCGACCTCCGCGGGTGTGAGCGGCAACCTGACCATGCTTCCGATCATAGTACCGGGATAGTATGGCCGGGATAGTTATTGGAAGACGTGCGAAGGGCACCACATGATCGAGATCTTGAACCCCACCGAGCTGGTCCGGGCGAGGGGCGCGGGCACCCTGGTCGGCACCATCCTGCAGACGTTGCGCGAGCGGTGCGTGGTCGGCACGAACCTGCTGGACGTCGACCGGTGGACCAAGGCGATGATCGTCGACGCCGGTGCGCAGTCCTGCTACGTCGACTACGCGCCGTCGTTCGGGCGCGGGCCCTTCGGCCACTACATCTGCACGGCCGTCAACGACGCCGTCCTCCACGGGATGCCGCACGACTACCGGCTCGCCGACGGCGACCTGCTGACCCTCGACCTCGCCGTCTCGCTGGACGGCATCGCCGCGGACTCCGCCATCAGCTTCATCGTCGGTGACACCAGGCCCGCCGAGAGCGTCGCCATGATCGACGTGACAGAACGTGCGCTGCGGGCCGGGATAGCGGTCGCCCGCCCCGGGGCTCGCATCGGTGACATCTCCGACGCCATCGGCACGATCCTCAGCGCGGCGGGGTACCCGATCAACGTCGAGTTCGGCGGCCACGGCATCGGATCATCGATGCACCAGGACCCGCACATCCCGAACACGGGACGGCCCGGCCGCGGGTACAAGCTGCGGCCCGGGCTGCTGCTCGCGCTGGAGCCGTGGGTCATGTCGGACACCGACGAGCTGGTCACCGACGCCGACGGCTGGACCCTCCGTAGCGCGACGGGCTGCCGGACGGCGCACAGCGAGCACACCATCGCGATCACCGAGGACGGGGCGGAGATCCTCACGCTCCCGAGGCCGGCATAACCGCCATCGCTGGTCGAGCCGCCCTCCGCTGGTCGAGCTTGTCGAGACCTTGGTGAGGTCTCGACAAGCTCGACCAACGGGACAGAGCCCGACCCTTAGTACGGGCAGGTGCTGCGGTACTCACTGATCGTCGTGCTGGTGGACGGCGCCGGGCACAGGAACTGGTCGTAGCGCAGGTCGTCGTCGACGAAGCGCTTGAGCCAGGAGATGCTGTACTTGGCGATGGTCGTGTTGTCCGTGTTCGGCGCGAAGTGGCTGGCGCCGCGCAGCTCCAGGTACGCCTTGTCGGTGCTGCTGGGGAGGGACTGGTAGAACGGCTCCGCGTGCGAGCGGACCGAGGCGACCGAGTCGTTCTCCGCGCCGACGATCAAGGTCGGCGTGCTGACCTCCGGCCACGTCTTGTCCGTGTTCCACGGCGTGAGCGGGATCGCCGCCTGCAGCGACGGCCGGTCCTTGGCCGCCTCGAGCGATCCCCCGCCGCCCATCGAGTGGCCCATGACCGCCAGCCGGCCGGCGTCGATCCGGCCGCTGACCACGCTGCGCGTCGTCAGGTAGTCCAGTGCCCGCAGGAGCTGGTCACCGCGCGAGGACGGCTGGTCAGAGGTGGTGTTCGTGTCGATGGTGAAGACGACGAACCCCTGCGACGCGAGCCGCGGGCCGAGCCAGGCCATGCTCGACTGGCTGGCCGTGTAGCCGGGTGCGACGGCCACCGCCCCGAACGTGCCCTCGGCGGTGCTGGTCGGGTAGTAGATGGTGCCGCCACCGAAACCGGTGACGGCCAGACGCGAGACGCTCACGTCCGAGACGGCGAACGAACCACGGCGAGCCTCGATGCTCGACACGGTCGGATCGGGACCACGTTCGTACGGGTTGTCGGCGGCCTGCGCGACCGGCAGGCCCACGACGGCGGTGCCGGTGAGCAGCAGCCCGGTCACGAGCGCTGCACCAGCCTTGCGGATCAGATGCCTCATGAATCGCCCCTTCGAGATCGGTGAGACAACAACTGACCGGACTGACGATAAAGTAGCTCTACCACTCGGTCAAGACATTCTTGAGATTGATGCACGGTGGTCGTTGACTAGGGTCGGAGGGTGAACGAGCACGTGGACGGCCGCAAGCTGCGCTTCGAACATCGCCGTGGGGAAGTCCTGCGTGCGGCGACCGAGCACGCCCTCGACCACGGCCTCGCCGGCCTGTCGCTGCGCAAGGTGGCCCAGACGGTCGGCGTCAGCCACGCGACGCTGGTGCACCACTTCACGACCAAGGACGACCTGGTCGCAGAGATCGTCGACCTGGTCCTCGCCCAGACCCTCGCGCTGCCCGACCTGGTCGACGACGACCCGGAACCGCTGGAGACCATCTGGCGGCGGGCGACGTCGGACAAGGGGCGGCGCTACATCCGGCTGTTCACCGCGATCACCGGGCACGCCATGCACGACAACCCGAAGCTGCGCGACGCCGTCGCGCGGTCGATCCAGCAGCGGACGGCCCTGCTGGCCGCGGGCCTGGTGCGGCACGGCTGCCCGGAACCGGAGGCCTCCGCGCTGGCGACGTCGCTGCTCTCGACGCTGCGCGGGCTGCTCGTCGACCTCCTGGTCACCGACGACGAGAAGCGCGTCCGGGCGGCGTTCGAGAACCTGGCCGCCGAGCTGGACCGGCGCAGCGCGCACTGGCCGCGATCAGGTGGTTGACCTTGACCTGAGGTCAAGGTGGACGCTCATCGCATGACGACTTCAAGCTCTTCCCAGATGATCAAGCCCGCCTGGTCCGGAATGGTCCCCGTCGACGACACGGAGCTGGCAGTGACCGACACAGGAGGTGCCGGCCTCCCCGTGATCTATCTCAACGGCTCCTATGCCTCGCAGCGGCACTGGAAGCGAGTGATCGCCGACCTCGCCGACGGCTACCGGCACATCGCCTTCGACGAGCGCGCCCGCGGACGGTCGAAGCTCTCGGCGGACTACTCGTTCGACGCGTGCCTCCGCGACATCGACGCGGTCCTGGCCGCCCGGGGCGTGGACCAGGTCCTGCTGGTGGGCTGGTCCTACGGCGCGCTGCTTGGGGTGCGCTGGGCGCACCGCAACCCGGAGCGCGCCCTGGGCGTGGTCGGCGTCGACGGCCCGTACCCGGTCGGCTGGACCACGGACGCCGAGCACGAGGAGATCCGCAAGGTCTTCCACCGGATGCGGCTGTTCATCCCGCTGGCCCGCCGGCTGGGCATGGCGGCGCGCTTCTCCGGCGAGCAGCACGTCGAGGTCGCCATCGAGGCGCACCTGCTGCATGCCGCCCTCACGCCGGTCCTCGAGACGATGCCGGTCCCGGTCAGGTACGTCGAGGCCTCCGGCGAGGGCCTGGGCAGCCGCGACGACCTGCAGGAGCAGATGCGCAAGTCCCTCGACCCGCTGCTGGTCAGCAACCCGAACCTGAAGGTGGGCGCGAAGGTGGCCAGCAACCACGGCAGCATCCTGCGCAAGGACTCCCCCGCCGTCGCCGGCGTCGTCCGTGAGCTCGCCGCCTCCGTGAGCACCCAGGGGCAGGCCGGCCGATGAGCGGGCCGGCGGGCGGCGTCACCATCGGCCAGGCGGCGGCGTTCGCGGGCGTCACGATCAAGACCGTGCGGCACTACCACAAGCTCGGTCTGGTCGAGGAGCCCGGCCGGGACAGCTCCGGTTACCGCCGGTACCGGTCGGACGACCTGCTGCGCCTCGTGCAGGTCCGGACGCTGGCCGCCGCGGGCGTGCCGCTCGCCGACATCGGCGGCATGCTCGACGCCGACGCCGAGCGGTTCGCCCTGTCCCTCACCGACGTCGAGCAGCGGCTGACCGACCAGATCGAAGAGCTGGTCGCCCGCCGTGACACGCTGCACCGGCTCGCCGACGACCGGGCACTGCTCCCCGACCGCGCCTGCGCGGTCCTCGACCGGATGCGCGAGCTCGGCTTCAGCCCCGACTACGTCGGCGGCCAGCGCGAGGCGCTGGTGCTGTTCCGGGCGCTGGTGCCGGAGGGTTTCGACAGCTTCGTGTCCCAGCTCGAGCACCGGCTGGACGACGCGGAGTTCGTCGACCTGACCCAGCGCAGCTGGGACGCGCTGTCGTGGGACCCGGACGACCCGCGGGTCGAGGAGCTGGCCTCGGCCCTCGCCGCGAACCTGCTGGCCAAGCCCGAGCTGCTGGCGGTACCCGCGGGGTTTCAGGCCGGGCCCGACACCGCCGCGAGGTACGGGATGGTCAACACCCACGGGCAGGGGGAATGGCCGACGGCGGCGCGGCTGACCGCGCTCGTCGAGGCGAGGCTGCGCGCCGCGGGCGTGCCGGTCCCGCGGCAGTGACGACCAGGCCGCTACGGGTCAGTCGTCGGGCATCGAACGCCGGTCGCCCACCGGGCCGCCGGTGTGCGGGAACGTGAGCGAGCCGGCGCCCACCCACCACTTCATGACGTCGTAGGCGAGCCGACCCGCCTGGACCGACGGGTCGGCGTCGGAGAGCCGCGCGGCCTCGGCGGCGTCGCACGCGAAGATCGACATGCCGCGGTAGGACTGGTCGCTCTGCTCGTCGAACGGTCCGTTCGCGACGAGGGTGCCCCGCCGGGCCAGCTCGGCGCGGTACGCGAGGTGGCGCCCCTGCAGCGCGTCCAGCTCCTCGTCCGACATCTCCGGCGCGTCCGGCGGACGCCGCAGCACCACAACGGTGTAGACGTCGAACGCGTCGGGGATGTTCGGATCGCGCGGCATACGACCAGGCTACGACCGCGGCCCGCCGGCCGACCCGCGGATCAGCCCTCCGATCACCCCTCGGTCTCCGGCGACACGGCGAGCCGCGTGTTCCACGGGTCCGCGAACCGGAATGTCGCGCCGTCGTCCGACGTCGGGATGCCGTGGAACCGGAGGCGGTCGGCGAGGGCTTCGACGTCGGACCGGGTGGGGACGAGGATCCGGACGTCGCCGAGGCCGAGCGTCGAGGCGCGCGGCGCGGCGCCCGCGCTGCGCCACGTGTTCATGCCGATGTGGTGGTGGTAGCCGCCCGCCGAGACGAACAGGGCGGAGTCCCCGAGCTGCGCGGTGACGTCGAACCCGAGCGTGTCGACGTAGAACTGGCGCGCGGAGGCGAGGTCGCCCACCTGCAGGTGCACGTGTCCGATCGCGGCGGACGGACCGGCGTCGGACGCCTCCGGGTCGTGCCAGCGCCGCAGGAACTGGTTCGGGTCGAGGTACTCGCTGGCCATGGCGACGGTCCCGTCCGGGTGGACCGTCCACTCCTCGCGGGGGCGGTCGCGGTACAGCTCGACGCCGTTGCCCTCGGGGTCGGTGAAGTAGAACGCCTCGCTCACGAGGTGGTCGGCGCTGCCGGTGTAGGTCTCCGGCACGCGCTGCGCCATCGACGCGAGGGACGCGGCAAGGCGCCGCTCGTCCTCGAAGACGATGGCCGTGTGATAGAGCCCGGCGCCGCGCGGGTCCGCGCCCGGCAGGTCCTTCTCCTGGCGGAGCACCATGATCGGCACGCCGCCCCGGCCCAGCGTCGCGTTCGCGCCCGACTGGTCGAGGACGTCGAGGGTCACCGCGTCCTGGTAGTACGCGGTCATGGCGTCGAGGTCGCGCACGAGCAGCTCCACGGTGTCCATCCGGGTGCCGTCGGGCGCCGTCCCCGCGGTGGCGACACTGCCCTGCCGCCACGCGGGGACGATGTTCGGCGCGCTCATGAGATCAGGGCGAGGCCGCCGCCCCACGAGATCTTCTCGGCGCCGGCGAGCGTCATCTGCAGCAGGCCGACGGCCTCCAGCTCCCGGGCCCGCTTGAGCGAACCGGCGTCCAGCCCTTGCAGCCCGGCCGCGGTGACCAGCTCCACGAGCGTCTGCTTCGCGTCCGCGTCGTCGCCGGCGACGAGCACCGTCGTCGGTACGGAGCCGATCTCGCCGCTCGCGAGCGTGCCGCCGAAGTTCGTGTTGAACGCCTTGACGACCTTCGCGCCCGGGACGGCGTCCTGGAGCTGCTTCGCCGCCGAGGAGTCGGCGGGGACGACGAGGTCGTCGAAGGTGCTGAAGTCGACCGGGTTGGTGACGTCGACGAGGACCTTGCCGTCGAACGCGGTCGGGTAGACCTCGACCAGGTCCGCCACGGCGCCGTAGGGCACGGCCAGCACGACGACGTCGCCGGTCACCTCGTCGCCGACGGTGCCGGCCGTTCCGCCCAGCGGGCCGGCGACAGCGCGCGCCTTCTCGACGTCGCGGGCGAGCACCTGGATGCCGGTCCCGCCCTTCGCCGCGATGCCCGCGACAACACTGCCGAAGTTTCCTGCCCCGATGACGGTGACCGTGGTCATGTGCGCTCCCAAAATAGTTGTTCCTACAACCAACGCTCCGAGTCTCGCACCGATTACTTGTCGCGTCAACCAAACGGTAGGATGGGGCACGTGAAGCGACGCGTACCCCGGATGAACGAGCAGGAGTCGGCGGCCTGGCTCGGCCTGACCACCGTGTTCAGCCTCCTGCCCGCCGCGCTGGACAGACAGCTCCAGCGCGACTCCGGGCTCACGCACTTCGAGTTCGTGGTGCTCTCCAGCCTCCAGCTCAGCGACGGGCCGACGATGCGGATGACCACGCTCGCCGAGGCCACCGTCGCCACCCTGCCCCGGCTGTCCCACGTGTGCGGGCGCCTGGAGAAGCGCGGGCTCATCACCCGCGCGCCCTGCCCCGAGGACCGTCGCGCCACCAACGTGGGCCTCACCAGCGCCGGCCGACGCGAGCTGATCCGCTCGGTCCCCGGGCACATCGCGACGGCGCGGCGGCTGGTCATCGACGCGCTCACACCCGAGCAGCTCGACTCCCTGGCCGAGATCACGGGCACGATCGCGGCCCGCCTCGCGGAGGAACCGCCGGAGGGCACGCCTGCGGCGTCCGCTTAGGCTCTGCGCGTGAGCAACAGGCAGCCGCTCGGGCGGGCGTTGAGGAATGTCATCGTTGCGAATGTCAGCTCCAGCCTCGGGGACGGCATCGCCAGGGTGGCGGCTCCCCTCCTGGCGGTGCGGCTGACCGACGACCCGCTGCTTGTCTCCGGGATCGCAGCCGTGGCGATGCTGCCGTGGCTGATCTTCTCGATCCCCGCCGGGATCCTGCTGGACCGGATCGACCGGCGGCGCGCCATGACGATCGCCAACGGTGTCCGGACGCTGCTCGCGGTCCTCATGCTGGCGCTGTTCGCCACGGACCAGCTCACGATCTGGTGGCTCTACGGCGTCGTGTTCGCGTACGGGGCGTTCGAGACGGTCTACGACGGCGCGCTCCGCGCCGTCCTGCCGTCCATCGCCGCCAAACAGGATCTGCCGCGCGCCAACTCGCGGGTCGAGGCCGGGGAGATCGTCGTCCAGCAGTTCCTGTCCGGCCCGCTCACCTCGGCGCTGTTCGCGGTCTCCGTGGTGGTGCCGCTCGGGATCAACGCGCTCACGTACGCGGTGGCGAGCGTCATGGCGGTGTTCCTGCCGCTCGCCGCGGCGGGCAGGCACCACACCGACCCGAGCGGCGTGCCGCCCGTCGCCTGGTACCGGCAGTTCACCGACGGGTTCCGGTACATCACGGGCAACCCCATGCTGCGGAGGCTCTGGCTGATCAGCGTGGTGATAGCCCTGTGCTTCTCGGCCGCCACGGCCACGATGGTGCTCTACGTGCTGAACCAGCTCGGCCTGCCGGAGGCCTGGTACGGGGCGTTCATCCTGGCCGGCGCGGTGGGCTCGCTCGGCGCGGCGTCGGTCGCCAACCGGCTCAAGGAGCGGTTCGGGGCGGGACCGGTGATGGCCGTCGCGCAGACCCTCTCGCTCGCGGCACTGGTCCTGATGGGCGCGGTCCCCGTGCTCGGCGTCGTCGCATTCAGCTTCTTCGTGTCGGCAGGCGGCACGACGGCGTGGAACATCCTCGTCATGTCCCTGCGCCAGGCCGCGATCCCGAGCCGCCTGCTCGGCCGGGTCCACGGCACGTGGCGCACGCTGCTCTGGGGCACGATGCCGCTGGGCTCACTGCTGGGCGGGCTGCTCGGCCGGATCGACCTGCGGGCGCCGTTCCTGATCGCGGGCGGCCTCGCGACGCTGGTCGCGCTCGTGTCGTTCCGGTTCCTGTCCAGGCTGCCCAACCCGGAGGATCTGGAGGACGCCGACGGGCCGGCCGCCTGAGGCCGCCCCGCCGAGCCTGCCACCGGCGCCCGCAACGCCCGTCCCGGATCAGCTGTGCTTACCGGGCCTGCCCGCTCGTGCGCCCCAGATGATGAGCACGACTCCCACGACGGCGAGGATCGGGCCGACGACCGCCCACAGCGTCACGCCTGTCATCGCGCTACCGGCGAGGTAACCGAGTCCCTGGAGCGCGAAGACGGCGCCCATAAGGACGAGGACGGCACCGACCACCATCAGAGCTGACTTCACGACTGCCTCCGAGCTGAGTTGTGGTGAGAAGGCGTGCAGGTCAGCCCATCGAGAACAGCGGTCCCGTGATGGTCAGGCCCGGATCCTGGCTGAACGCCCAGAAGAACGCCAGCGCCGCGCCCGCGAGCGCCACGTCCTTGTTGAACTGCACCATCTCCGTCTGCCTGGCCGTCGGATCCGTCTCCCGCCAGAACCCGTGCATGAGGAACGCCGTCGGGACGAGGAAGAGGAAGAGGAGCAGCGCGCCCAGGTCACCCCAGACGCCGAGCAGGACGGACAGGCCGCCGAGCACCATCATCACTCCGCTGACGACGGTGGCCGGTCTGGCCATCTTCACGCCCCTGGACGCCGCGTAGCCAGCCATGGCGTCCGTCTGCGTCAGGTGGCCGACGGCGCTTCCCAGGAAGAGGGCCACGAAGAGCACCCGGCCGATCAGTAGTACGACGTCCATTGTCGCCTCCGGTAGAGGTCCTACAGTCGATCACGCTTTCTCCACACTTTATGACCCGACTGTCTCGCGCGTCGAGAGTCTTGGGGGCACCACTTTCTCGACACCGCCCGAGCCCCGAGCGCCGGCCTTGCGCAACGACCCCCAGAGCACACCCCCGATCACCAGTGCCGCACCGAGCGCCGTCGCGATCTCGATGTGCTCGCCCAGCAGGACCGCCGATGCGCTGAGCCCCACCACGGGGACCAGCATCGAGAACGGCGCGACGACGCCCGCGGGGTGCCGGGCCATCAGCCACGTCCAGATCCCGGAGCCGACCAGCGTGCCGATCAGGACCGTGTAGGCCAGCCCGACCAGCGCCGGGACCATGTGCGGTCCGGGGACGAACGCCGCGGCGATCGCGTCCGGCCCCTCCACCACCAGGGACAGCGCGAACATCGGCACGGGCGGCACCACCGACATCCACAGCGTGAGGTGCAGCGGGTTCGCCGCCCTGGCGCGCGCGTTGGACACGTTGCCGATCGCCCAGCCGAACCCACCGGCCAGCACCAGCAGGAATGGTCCGAACGCGGCGGCCTGCGCCTGGGACCAGCCCACCACCGCCAGCCCCAGCGTCGCCACGCCCAGCCCGACCAGCTGCCGCGCGGTCACCCGGTCCCGGAAGGCGACCGCGCCGAGCAGCACGGTGAACGGAGCGGAGGACTGCAGCACCAGGGACGCCAGCCCCGTCGGCATGCCGACGGCCATCCCCCAGTACAGGAACAGGAACTGCAGCGTGCCGAACCCGATGCCGTACCCGAGCAGCCAGCGCACCGGTACCTGCGGACGCGGCACGAGGAGCAGGGTCGGGACGGCGATGATCGCGAACCGGAGCGCCACGAGCAGGAACGGCGGGAACTGGCCGAGCGAGGCGTCGATCGCGATGAAGTTGAGGCCCCACATGACCGCGACGGACACGGCGAGCAGGCGGTGCGAGATGGGCATGGCCCGAGTGTGTGCGGCGGCGGTTCTGAAGGACAAGCGAAAGTTTCTACAGGTCCTTGTAGGTTGCCTTCATGAATCCCCGTCACCTCGACCTGCTCCGCGAGCTCGCCGACCGGCACTCGGTGACGGCGGTCGCGGAGGCGACCCACCGGACGCCGTCGGCCGTGTCGCAGCAGCTCCGCACGGCGCAGCGCGAGCTCGGCGGGATCCCGCTGGTGGAGCCGCACGGCCGGGGCGTGCGGCTCACCGAGGCGGGCAGGCTCCTGGCCGACGGCGGACGCGACCTCGCACGGACGATCGCCCAGGTGCAGGCCAGGTGGGATGCGTACCTGGGCTCGGCGTCCGGCACCGTGCGCCTGGCAGCCCTGCCGAGCGCGGCGGCGGTCCTGCTGCCCGAGGTCCTGAACCGGCTCGCGGACACGGCGGTCAGCCTCGAGTGCACCGACGTCGACATCGCCGAGTCCGAGTACCCAGGCCTGGTGGCCGACCACGACATCGTCGTCGGCCACAGCTTTACCGGACCCGTGCCCGCCGGAGCGGACCACCTGGTCACCGCGGCGCTGCTCCGCGAACCGCTCGACATCGCCATGCGGGCCGACCATGTGCTGGCGACCAAGGCGCGGGTCACGGCGCAGGACCTGGTGCTCCACGAGTGGTACGGGGTGCCGCTCGGCTACCCGTTCGACGACCTGCGCATCGCCGTCGAGACCGTGACCGGTGCTCCCGTCCGGGTGGTCCAGCGGCTCCTCGACAACCGGCTGATCGAGGCGCTCGTCGCGTCGGGCGACCGCGTGGCGGTGCTCCCCCGGTACAGCACCACGCCCGGCGCCGGGATAGTCCTGCGTGCGGTGCACGGGATGGACGCCGCGCGGTGGATCGTCGCGATCCTGCGGCCGGACCGGGCCGAACGGCTAGCGGTCAGGACGGTGCTGGACGCGCTGCGTGCGGTGGGCCGGGAGGTCGTCGGCTGACGGTTGCGGTGCTGGGGCGCCTCTTGGCCAGGTCAGTCTCCGTCGAGGTGCAGCTCTGTGTCCCGGTCAGCCGCACAGACCCTGGCGAGCGCGAGGATCTCCTCCTTGACTGAGGGATCGAGCTGGAGCTCGCGCAGCTCATCGACGAACTGCTCCATGTCCGCCGACAGCAGCATCAGGGATCCGTAGGGCTTGACCCGCGCCAACATCGGGAGCGACGTCGCCGCGCAAGCCTCCGCGAACAAGTCGCCATGGTCGGAGTAGGACCCCAGCAGGATCAGCTTCCTTCGCCGCGGGCTCGTTCCCGGCTGCTCAACCCTGTAGAGCGAGATGTCCACGGCCACGGTCGCCCGCCTCCCCGAGGTTGCCGCCGCATCGCAGCGTAGGTTCGCACCGGACCGGCGGTATGGGAATCGAGAGGTCGCGAGATCGGTCAATTGCCTCCGCCGCTGTTCGAGTTCGGTCCGTTGCTCTGAGATCGGTCAATCAACCGACCGATCTCACAGCAACGGACCGAACTCAGATCAGGCCGCGAGCAACCGACCGAAGTCAGGTCACGCCCGCGTGCAACTGACCGATCTCGCGGCACAAGCACGGCGAACCTCAGACGCAGGACGCCCTAGCGGGCGGGCAGCTCCACCGTCCGCAGGGTCGCCTCGTCCTCGAAGCACCAGCCCCAGGCCTCACCCGGCTCGATCGAGCGCATCAGCGGGTGACCGGTCTCCTGGAAGTGTCCGGTGGCGTGCTTGGCCGGCGAGGAGTCGCAGCAGCCCACCTGCCCGCACACGAGGCAGCTGCGCAGGTGCACCCACGTGCCGCCGTGCTCCAGGCACTCGGGGCAGCCCTCACGGCTGGCGGGCTCCAGGACTGCAACCTGGTCCAGGTGCGTGCACACATCACTCATCGCTTGGCTCCTCGCTGTGTCCTGCCGGCTCTGCTCCCCTGATCCTAGGCATGCACGGGTCGACGTCGGCGCGAGCAAGCTCAGGAAGCCAGCGGGTCCCCGGTCGGCGGCGTGTCGCCGCGGTCCGTCGCGCGGTCCAGCGTCCGGTCGGGGAGCCAGACCGTGAACGTGCTGCCGCTCGTGCCGTGGTCGGTGTGCCGCAGGTGCCCGTCGTGGCTCTCGGCGACCTGGCGGGCGATCGCCAGGCCGAGGCCGGAGCCGTTCGGCCGGTCCGCGTGCCCGCCGGCCGCCCCCGAGCCAGCCCCGTCGCCGTCCTCGCCCCGGTAGAACCGGTCGAAGATCCGGTCCCGCGCCTCGGCCGGCACCCCCGGTCCTTCGTCGGCCACGGCGATCCACGCCCAGCCCTGACGGCTCCCCACGCCCACGGTGATCGCGCTGCCCACCGGCGCGAGCCGCACCGCGTTGGACAGCAGGTTGTCGACCGCCCGGCCGAGCGCGTTCGCGTCGCCGTACGCGACCGGGCCCGGGTGCGTCCGCTCGACGATCGACACGCCGCGCCGCTCGGCGACCGCGCGGTTGTCGCGGACGGCGCCCTCGGCCAGCGCCGCGAGGTCGACCTCCCGGTCCACGAAGGCGTCCGAGCGGAACCGCGCGGTGGCCAGCAGGTCCTCCAGCAGCCGGGACATGCGGCTCGTCGCGCCCAGGACGACGGCGGTCGCCTCCGCCCGCTGCGCCCGGTCGGCCTGCTCGTTGCCCAGCACCGCCTCGACGTTCGCCTGCACCACCATCACGGGGTTGCGCAGCTCGTGGGACACGTCCTCGATGAGCCTGCGTTCCGCGGTGAAGGCCCGGTCCAGCCGGTCGAGCATGCCGTCGATCGTGTCGGCGAGGGTGCGCAGCTCGTCCCGCGGCCCGGTGGCGCCGATCCGCCGGGACAGGTCGGTGGCGCCGATCTCCTGGGCGGTGCGGGTGATGGCCTCCACCGGCCGCAGCGCCCGCCCGGAGACCCACCAGCCGACGGCCACGCTGAGCAGGAACATCACCGCGAGCGCCACCGCCGAGTAGTCCCGCAGCGTCTGCAGGGCGGTGTAGTTCACGGCGTGCTGGACCGTGTCGAGGTCGGCCGCCTGGAACTGTTCGCCGGGCTTGTAGGCGATGCTGCCGTCGGACTTCTTCTCGAACCGTTTGACGGTGACGGGGTCGAGCGGCGCGGCGACGATGGTCTGCGAGAGCGCGAAGTAGACGCCCGCGAGGATGAGGGCGGTGATCCCGAAGAGCGTCGCGGAGTAGGTCAGGGCGAGCCGCATCCGCACGGTGCGGGCCCACCCGGGCAGCCCCGGGAGGGTCATGCGGGAACGCCCTCGACGGGGCCGTCCACGCTGGCCGGCAGCTCGCGGAGCCGGTACCCGCGGCCGATGACGGTCTCCAGCGCGGGGTCCTCGCCGTCGAGCGTGAGCTTGCGCCGCAGGGTGCCGACGGTGACGCGGACGGTCTGGGTGAAGGGGTCGGCGTTCTCGTCCCACACGTGCTCGAGCAGTTCCTCGGCGGGCACGACGTACGCGGGCCGGTTCATCAGGTAGCGCAGGACGGCGAACTCCTTGCGGGTCAGCACGAGCTCACGGGTGCCGCGCCAGGCGAGCTGCCGGGCGGCGTCGAGCCGGATGGGGCCGTGCACGAGGACCGCTGCGGCCTCGCGCGCCTCGCGGCGCAGCAGGGCGCGGATGCGGGCGGAGAGCTCGATGATCGCGAACGGTTTGACGAGGTAGTCGTCGGCGCCGACGTCGAGGCCGGTCACCCGGTCGGTCAGGCGGCCGCGCGCGGTGAGCATGAGGATGCGCGGCGGATCGCCGTCGGCGAGCGGCACCTGGCCGCCGCGGATGGCGCGGGTCAGGTCGAAGCCCGTCCCGTCGGGGAGGGTGATGTCGAGCAGGACGACGTCGTACGGGTTGAGGCCGAGCTTCTCCCTCGCCTCGGCGACGGTGCGAGCCTGGTCGACGGCGTAGCCCTCCCGGCGCAGTGCCACCTGCAGGGCACTCACCAGACCTGCCTCGTCCTCCACGATCAGCAGCCGCACATCAGCACCGTAACCGCCCGGCCGCGGCTCTGACAGGCCCTGCCGGTCCCTCCTTTCGGTCTGCTTTCGCTCGGGTTTCCCGCAGTTTTCTCTCCCGTCGGGTGGAGTCGGTGTCATGGACGAGCCCATGGAACCGCGCAGACCCGCCACCCAGGACATCCCCTCCGTCGCGACGCACCCGCCGCTCCGCCCGGCCGCCGCCCTGCTCGAACGGGCGCTGATCGAGGTCAAACGAGTGATCGTGGGGCAGGACCACATGGTCGAACGGATCATGGTCGGCCTACTCTCCCGCGGCCACGTGCTGCTGGAGGGTGTGCCCGGCGTGGCCAAGACGCTCGCGGTGCGGACCCTGGCGGCCGTCGCGGGGGGCTCGTTCGCCCGCCTGCAGTTCACGCCGGACCTGATGCCGTCCGACATCGTCGGCACTCGCGTCTGGAAGCCGTCGCAGGAGGACTTCGACGTCGAGCTGGGCCCCGTGTTCGCCAACCTGGTCCTCGCCGACGAGATCAACCGCGCGCCCGCCAAGGTGCAGTCGGCCCTGCTGGAGGCGATGGCGGAGGGCCAGGTCAGCATCGGCGGACGCACCTACGCCCTGCCCGACCCGTTCCTCGTCCTGGCCACCCAGAACCCGATCGAGAGCGACGGCGTCTACGCCCTGCCGGAGGCGCAGCGCGACCGGTTCCTGCTCAAGGTCGACGTCGACCACGCCGACGAGCTGGAGGAGCTGACGATCGTGCAGCGCATGAGCGCCGCGCCCCCGCGTGCGGAGCCGCTGCTCGACCCGGCGATGGTCCGCCAGCTCCAGCGGGAGGCCGACCAGGTGTTCGTGCACCACGCCGTCGCGCAGTACGCGGTAGCGGTAGTGATGGCGACCCGCAGGCCGCACCGGTACGGGCTGCACAACCTCGACGGCGTGCTGGAGTACGGCGTCAGCGCTCGCGGCAGCCTCGGCCTGATCACCGCCGGACGGTCGCTGGCCCTCATGCGCGGACGCGACTACGTGCTGCCGGCGGACCTCGTCGACCTGGCCGGCGACACCCTCGCCCACCGGCTCGTGCTCACGTTCGACGCGGCCGCCGACGGCGTCGACCCCCGGACCGTCGTCGACGCCGTCCTGGCAGCCGTGCCGCAGCCGCGCGTGGCGCCCGCCGAGGAGGAGGTGGTCGTGCGATGAGCGATCCGGCCGGGCACGACCCGGCGCGCAGCGGCCCGGAGCGGAACGACCCGGCGGGCCGGTTCCGCAGGCTCGAGCTCACCGTCCGGCGCCGGGTCGACGGGCTGCTGCAGGGCGACGTCGACGGGCACGCGATCGGCCCCGGCTCCGACCCGGAGGAGCTGACCCGGTACCAGCCCGGGCAGGACGTGCGCTGGATCGACTGGAACGTCACCGCCCGCACGGGCGAGCCGCACCTGTGGCGCACGCGCGCCCAGCACGAGCTGGACACCTGGCTCCTCGTGGACCGCAGCCCCAGCATGACGTTCGGCACCGCCCGGACCGAGAAGGTGGACGTCGCCGAGGAGGTGGCGGCCGCCGTCGCCCTGCTCACGACCGGGCCGGGCAACCGCGTGGGCATCGGCCTGATCGACGAGGCCTGCCTGCACTGGATCTCACCGCGCCCCGGACGCGCCGCGGCGGCGGCGCTCACCCGCCTCGACGAGGCAGCCCGCCAGGGCAGCCCCGCGGTCTCCCTGTCGGACGCCCTGCGCGGGCTCGGCGCCCGGGCCCGGCGCCGAGGGCTGTGCGTGGTCGTCACCGACCTGGTGTCGCCCGACGGCGCGATCGAGCGGCCCTTCGACTGGGAAGGACCGCTCCGGCGGCTGACCGCCCGGCACGACGTGATAGTCGTCGAGGTCGACGACCCGCGCGAGCGTGAGCTGCCCGACGTGGGCGAGGTGGTGCTCCTCGACCCGGAGACCGGGGCGCAGCGCGAGGTGTCGACGTCGGACCCCGAGCTGCGCATCGCCTACGCCATGGTCACCGCCCTGCATCGCGACGAGACGGCAGCGGCCGTCCGCGCCGCCCGTGCCGAACACCTGCGCGTGAGCACCGACGACGACTGGGCGGCAGTGCTCGCCCGGTTCGTCAAGGACCGCCGTCGCGCCCCCGCCCGCCGTCACCGGAGGACGCCGTGACCTTCACCGACCCCCTGTTCCTGCTCGCCCTCGTACCCGTTGCCGCGCTCGCGCTCGCGTATGTCCTGCTCCAGCGGCGCCGCACCCGCTACGCCGTCCGCTTCGCGACCCTGCCGATGCTCGACCGCGTCGCCCCCACCCGCCCGCGCTGGCGGCGGCACCTCGCGACCGGGCTCGTGCTGCTCGCGCTCGGCGCGTTCGCCACCGCGGCCGCCGGGCCGGAGATGCGGCTCCGCGTCCCGTACGAGCGTGCGACGGTCATCGTCGCCATCGACGTGTCCGGCTCGATGGAGGCCCAGGACGTCCCGCCCGACCGGCTGACCGCCGCCAAGGGGGCCGCCGTGGAGTTCGTCCGCGAGCTCCCCGAGACGGTCCAGGTGGGCGTCGTCGCGTTCGCCGAGGAGGCAGAGCTGGTCGCCCCCGTCACCGCCGACCGCGCGCTGGTCGAGAACTCCATCCAGAACCTGCAGTCCGACGGCGGCACCGCCATCGGCGAGGCGGTGTTCGCCTCGGCCGCCGAGGTGGTCCGGCAGGCCGCCGCCGGCGGCACGACGGCGGACGGCGACGCGGCGTCGGACGGCGACGCGGCCGACCCGATCCCCGCCCGGCTGGTCCTGCTCTCCGACGGGTTCAACACCGCCGGCCGCAGCCCCGCCAGCTCGGTACAGGCGGCCCTCGACGCCGAGATGCCCGTCTCGACGATCGCCTACGGCACACCCGGCGGCGTCATCGGCAACGGCACCCGCACGCAGTCGGCGCCCGCCGACGACGAGACCCTCCGCATGCTCGCCGAGGGGACCGCCGGCCACTTCTACCGCGCCGAGAGCGGCGCCGAGCTGGACCAGGTCTACGAGGACATCGGCTCGGCCATCGGCTGGCGCACCGAGACCACCCTCGTCACCACGCCCCTGGTCCTGCTCGGCCTGGCGCTCGCCATCACCGCCACCGCCCTGTCCCTGCGCTGGTTCTCCCGGTTGGTCTGACACCGTTCGAAGGAGCGTTCCCTTGCAGAACCCCGACCCGCTGCTCCATGGTTCCCCCGTCGGCCTCGGCCGGCCCGCCGGCCCGCGCCACTTCGTCGTCGGCGAGCCCGTCGTCCCGGCGCCGCCCGCGCCGCCGGGTCCCGGGCGGGCGTTCGGCCTGCCTGCCGGCCCTGCGGCTCCCGAACCGGAGGCCCCGCACGACGCGACACCCCGCCGCCCGCGGGTCCTGCTGACGCTGGCTACCGCCCTCGCCCTGGGCGCGCTGCTCGGGTCGGCGACGACGGGCCTGGTCACCGGCCTGAGCCTCGCGCCGGAAGAGATCGCGACACCAGCGGTGGTGGACCAGGGCACCGGCACAACGACCGCGAGCGCCGCCCAGCGCGCGCTGCCGAGCGTCGTCCAGGTGCGGGCGGGTTCGCGCGGCGGGTCGGGCGTCATCATCGACGCGAACCACGTGGTCACCAACGGGCACGTGGTCGTCGGCAGCGAGACGGTGGAGCTGCTGCTCGACGACGGGAGCTCCGTCACGGGCCGGGTGCTCGGCGCCGACGAGCGCAACGACATAGCGGTGGTCGAGGCCGACCTCGGCGGGGCCCGTGCGGCGGCCCTGGGCCGCAGCGCCGGGCTGCAGATCGGCCAGCCGGTCATCGCCGTCGGGTCGCCGCTCGGGCTGACGGGCAGCGTCACGGCAGGGGTGGTCAGCGCCGTCGACCGCAGCTCCGGCGACTATCCCGGGCCGATGATCCAGACCGACGCGTCGATCAACCAGGGAAACTCGGGCGGCCCCCTGGTCGACCTGAGCGGTCAGGTGGTCGGCATCAACACGGCGATCGCGACGGTCGGCAGCTCGGGCAACATCGGCATCGGGTTCGCCGTGCCGATCGACCGTGCCGCCGACGTCGCGGAGCGCATCATCGCCGGGGCGTGACCCGGCCGGGAGTCGGCCGGGCATGGCGTCGGCCGGGCGTCGGCCGGCTCAGGTGAACAGGCCGCTGTAGGCGTTCAGGGCGGGCTGGCCGCCCAGGTGCGCGTACAGGACCGTGGACTCCTTGGGGATGTCGCCGCTCGTGACGAGGTCGATCAGGCCGGCCATGGACTTGCCCTCGTAGACCGGGTCGATGATGACGCCCTCGAGCCGGCCGGTGAGCCGGATCGCGTCGAGCGTCGACTCGACGGGGATCCCGTACTTGTCGCCGGCCCAGCCGGGCAGCACGGTGATCTCGTCGTCGCGCAGCGGCCGCCCGACGCCGATCAGCTCGGCCGTGGCCCGCGCGATCCGGGCCACCTGGTCGCGCGTGTCGTCGAGCTTCGCGCTCGCGTCGATCCCGATCACCCGGCGGGGCCGGCCGCCGGCCTCCTCCAGTGCGGCGAACCCGGCGATCATGCCCGCGTGGGTGGACCCGGTGACCGCGCAGACGACGATCGTGTCGAAGAAGACGCCCAGCTCTCGCTCCTGCTGCTCGACCTCGTACGCCCACTGCGCGAACCCGAGGCCGCCGAGCCGGTGGTCGGAGGCACCCGCCGGGATCGCGTACGGCGTGCCTCCGCGCTCCTTGACCTCGCCGATCGCGCGGGTCCAGGAGTCCTTGAACCCGATGCCGAAGCCCGCCGGGTCGAGCCGGACCTCGGCACCCATGATCCGGCTCAGCATGATGTTGCCCACCCGGTCGGCGACGGAGTCGGGCCAGTCGACCCAGTTCTCCTGTACCAGCACGGCCTTGAGCCCCAGTGACGCGGCCACCGCGGCGACCTGACGCGTGTGGTTCGACTGGTAGCCACCGATCGAGACCAGCGTGTCCGCACCCTGCGCGAGGGCGTCCGGGACGATGTACTCCAGCTTGCGGGTCTTGTTGCCGCCGTAGGCGAGACCCGCGTTGCAGTCCTCGCGCTTGGCCCAGACCGCCGCACCTCCGAGGTGCGCGGTCAGCCGGGGCAGCGGGTGGACGGGGCTCGGCCCGAAGGTCAGCGGATGGCGGGGGAAGTCGGACAGGGCCATGGTTACTCCTCGTTGACGAGCGGGTCGGCGACCCGCCCAGGGCACGCAATATATTGCATACCGATCGAGGGTTTTGGCAAGGCGTCTATCGTGGCGACGAGGCGACGTGCGCAGGGCCCTGCGCCGACCGCGCAGCGAGAGGAACCCCCATGCCTGACGCCACGCCGCTCGACGAGGTCCTCCGGGAGCTCGCCGCGCTCGAGAACCCCGGGTTCCGCGCGGTCAACGAGCGCAACGGGGACGACCACGGCGTCAACCTCTCGCAGCTGCGCGCCGTCGCGAAGCGCCTGAAGAAGCAGCACGAGCTGGCCGTCGAGCTCTGGGCGACCGGCGACACGGCCGCCCGCCTCCTCGCCACGCTGGTCTGCCGCCCCCGGTCCTTCACCCCGGCCGAGGTCGACACGATGGTCCACGACATCCGCTCCCCCAAGCTGCTCGACTGGTTCGTCGTCAACGTCGTGAAGCCCGGCAGGTTCGGCGAGGAGTTCCGCGAGCGCTGGGCCGCGGACGGCGCCGACCTGGTCGGCCGGGCCGGCTGGACCCTGCAGAGCGACAAGGTCGTCAAGGCGCCCGACGACGTCAACCTCGACGCGCTGCTCGACACGATCGAGCGGGACATGAAGGACGCACCCGAGAACACGCAGTGGGCGATGAACACCTGCCTCGCGATGATCGGGATCAACGACCCGGGCCGACGTGCACGGGCGATCGGCATCGGCGAGAACCTGCGAGTCCTCGCCGACTACCCTGCCTCGCCGGGCTGCACTCCGCCGTACGCCCCGGTGTGGATCGCCGAGATGGTCGGACGCCAGGAGCCGGCCCGCGCCTGACCCGCGGCCCGTCGCGGGGCTCCTCGGGAAGACCCCTATGCTGCTCATGGCAACGTTGCCATCCCGTCGAGCGCGATCCCTCGCGCAAAGGAGCGCACATGCGTCTGGTCCCCAATCCCGTCCTGCCCGGCTGCCATCCCGACCCCTCGGTGGTCCGGGTCGGCGCGGACTACTTCATGGTGACCTCGACGTTCGCCTATCACCCGGGGATCCCCGTCCACCACAGCCGTGACCTGGTCAGCTGGCGCCGGGTCGGACACGTGCTCGACGGCGACAGCTGGCTCCCGCTAGAGGGCAACACGGTGTCCCACGGCGTCTGGGCGCCGACGATCCGGCACCACGAGGGCGTGTTCTACGTGGTGTTCACGGTCGTGCGCGGAACCGAGGGTGCGACCACGTACGTCACCACGGCAGCGGACCCCGCGGGGCGGTGGGCCGTCCCGACGCCGCTGGAGGCCGACGGGATCGACCCGTCCCTGTTCTTCGACCACGACGGCCGGGCGTGGTTCACCGCCGCCCGCGACGCGATCTCGCCCAACGCCACCGGGCCGGGCGAGATCTGGCTGCGCGAGCTCGACCTCGCCACGCTCACGCTGGTCGGCCCGACGCACGTCCTCTGGCACGGCGCCCTCACCAGGCAGTGGGTCGAGGCCCCGCACATCTACGAGCGCGACGGCCGCTACCACCTGATCGGCGCGGAGGGCGGCACGGAACGCAACCATGCGGTCACGGCCGCGACGTCCGACACGGTGACCGGACCGTACTCGACGGACCCGCGCAGCCCGCTGCTCACGCACCGGCACCTCGGCGCCGGCGAGCTCGTGCAGAACGTCGGCCACGCCGACCTCGTCGAGGCGCCGGACGGCACCGCCTGGGCGCTGGTGCTCGGCGTCCGCCGGGTGAACGGGCACCACACGCTCGGGCGCGAGGTGCTGCTCGTCCCCGTGGAGTGGGACGACCGCGGCCCGGTCCTCGCGCCCGGCGCCGGGCGGGTGCAGGGGGTGCTGCCCGGCCTGCCGGACACCACCACCAGGCCCCCGGACTGGTTGTCGCTGCGTGGCCCCGTGCCCGCCGACGTGAGGGGCGACACGATCACGCTCGGCCCGCGGCCCGCGCCGCTCTCGGGGCGCGAGGTCCCGGCATTCCTTGCGAGGCGCCAGGACATGCACCGCTTCGTCTTCGAGACGACGGTCGAGACCGACCGGATCGCGGGGCACGACGCCGGGGTGGTCGCCTTCCAGGACGAGAACACGTTCCTGGCCGCGCGGGTCCGGCGTCGGGCCGACGGCTGCGTGGTCCGCGTGGCCGGAAAGGTGGGCGGAGCGGAGGTCGTGCGCTCGGAGGTTCCGGTCGCGGGCGACGTCGTGCTCCGCATCCGGTCGGACGGACAGTCTTACACGTTCTCCTGCGTGACCCGCATCGGGGAGGACGTCCTGGCGAGCTTCCCGCACACGGCGCTGAGCACGGAGACCGCCGGCGGGTTCGTCGGGGTGCTCCTCGGGCTGGTCAACGAGGCGGCGGTGGACGCGGAGCCGCTGACGTTCCGCGGCGTGCGGTACGCCGCGCCGGCAGCGGCGGCAGAAGGCGCGGCGTCAGACGGCGCGGGTGCTGGCGCGCACGACCAACGACGGCGGCAGCTGGTGGTGGCGGGCGGCTCCCCCGCCCATCAGGTCCAGCAGCACCTCGATCGCGAGGCGGCCCAGGGTCACGAAGTCCTGCCGGACGGTGGTCAGCGCCGGGACGAGGTAGTCGGCTCCGGCCATGTCGTCGAACCCCACGACTGACACGTCGCCGGGCACGGAGAGCCCGCGGGCGGCGAGCGCCGAGAGCACGCCCATCGCCATCTGGTCGTTGCCCGTGAAGATCGCCGTGGGCAGGGTGCCGCCGTCGGCCGGCCCGTCGACGAGCCCGTCGATCAGCGCGGCGGTGAGCTCGTGCCCGCTGCGCGCGGTGAAGTCGCCGTGGAGCACGCGGGGCTCGGCGATCCCGGCGCGCCGGAGCTCGCCGCGCCAGCCGTCCACGCGGGCCCGGGCGTCGTAGGTCTCCATGTGGCCGCTCAGGTGGACGACGTCGCGGTGGCCCAGGTCGAGCAGGTGCCGGGTGGCGAGGCGCGCACCCTCCACCTGGTCGAGCTCCACCGACCCGATCGCGGGGTTCGCCACGTTGCCCGACATCACCACGGAGATCGGCACGCGCGCGACCGTCCGGTCGAGCGCCTCCAACGCCACGGGCCGGTCCGCGATCACCGCGACGCCTGCCGCTCCCTGCCCCACGAGCTGCCCGAGGCACTGCTCGAGCTGCTCGTGGGTGCCGCCCTGCCAGCTCGTGAGGCTCACCCAGTGACCGGCGTCCTTCGCGGCCTGCTCGATGCCCAGCAGCATGCGCGGCAGCTCGAACAGCTCCGAGCCCGCGAGGACCACGCCGAGCATGGTCGACCGGCCGCTCTTGAGCATGCGGGCGGAGTCGTTGCGGCGGTAGCCGAGCTCGTCGATGACCCGCAGGACCCGGTCCCGCGTCGCCGCCCGCACCGTCGGCTCGTTGTTGACGACCCGGCTCACGGTGATGTGCGCGACGCCGGCGGCGCGTGCGACGTCGACCATGGTCGGCGGCCGCTTGCCCTGCGCGGTCACCGCGTCTCCTGGTACGGGATCACCACACGGTTGATGACGAGCAGGCCCGCGGCCGCGACCGGGACCGCCACGAGCGCGCCGAGGATCCCGCCGAGCGCCGCACCGGCCAGGGCCGCGACGATCACCAGCACACCGGGTACCGCCACGGCGCGGCTCATCACGCGCGGGGACAGCACGTACGCCTCCACCTGCATGTATACGAGCAGGAGGATCGCGACGACGAGCGCGGCGACCGGGCTCACCGTCAGCGTCGCGAGCACCACGAGGATCGAGCCGATGACGGTTCCGACGACGGGGATCAGCGCCGCGACGAACGCGAGGACGGCGAGGAGGATCGGCGCGGGGCTGCCCGCGAACACGGTCAGCAGCAGGGTGAACGTGGCGTTGATGGTCGCCAGGAGCAGCTGGCCCGCGACATACCGGCCCACGGACTCCAGCACCTCGTTCAGGAGCGAACCGGTGATGTCCCGCCGGGACCTGGGCACGAGCCGCAGGACGGCGGCGACCATGGTCGGCAGGGACACGGCGAAGTAGATCGTCAGGGCGGCGACGATGACGACCGCCGTCACGCCGTTGATCAGCCCGGTGCCGACCTGCAGGACGCCACCCGCGATCGCCGTGAGCTGGCGGGGGTCGGTGAGCAGCTCGGTCAGCGACGCCAGCAGACCGTTCAGGTTGAGTGCGACCAGGTTGTCGTTGGTCCAGACGTACCAGGCCTGGTTGGGCAGCTCCCGCAGCGCGTCGACCAGCTGGGTGACGAAGATCCCGACCTGCGGGACGGCCAGCGGCAGCACCGCCACGACGAAGAGCGCGAGGACGACGGCGGATCCGACGATCATCATCGTCGCGGCCACCCACCGCAGCACGCCCCGCGAGACGAGGTACCGGATCCCCGGGTCCAGCGCCAGCGCCAGGAACAGCGCCAGCCCGACGTACACCAGGACCGTCGCCACCGCCTCGATGGCGCCCAGCACGACGAGACCGGCGCCGACGCCCAGGGTCGCGAGCACCGCGTACCCGAACGGGTTGGCCGGCAGACCGACCGTCGGCGTCCGCCCGCCCGCGCCGCGAGCACGTGGAACCCGCGGTGACCTCACGGGCGCCGGGTCCTGCTGCGCACCCGGTCTCCGCGTTCTCGGCGATCGCGGCAGGGCGCCGGGTCGTTGCGGCATGCGGGCCATTGCACTCCATCGGTTCCTAGGTGTCCGCGATGAACACGCTGCGGGTCACAGCCTTACGGAAAGCAGGCCGCTTGTCGCCATCGGCTCGCGGACCGACGTCGACCGGCTGGGCCGACCGGCTGGGCCGACCCCCTGAGGGGTACTCCCCGGGCCTCCCACCCCGGAGGCGCGCTGGCGTCTGATGGATTCCGATAGGAGCACTGACCCCGTGCCGCACCGCTCGGCACGGGACCCGAGCAAGGAGAGGTACCCATGCGTGGAGTTGTCATGTACGCGCCCGGCGACGTCCGGGTCGAGGAGCGCGAGGACGCCAGGATCATCGAGCCGACCGACGCCGTGATCCGGGTGACCGCCGCGTGCATCTGCGGCTCGGACCTGTGGCCGTACCGCGGGGTCGAGGCCCTGGACGGCCCGACCCCAATGGGCCACGAGTACATCGGGATCGTCGAGCAGGTCGGTGCCGAGGTGCGGAACGTCAAGGTCGGCGACTACGTCGTCGGCTCGTTCGTCGCCTCGGACAACACGTGCGAGATCTGCCAGGCGGGCTACCAGTCCCGCTGCATCCACAACGTGATGATGGGCTCGGTGGGAACCCAGGCCGAGCTCGCCCGCATCCCGCTGGCCGACGGCACCCTGGTCGCCACCCCTGGTACGCCCGACGCCGACCTGGTCCCGTCGCTGCTCGCCGCCTCCGACGTGCTGGGCACCGGCTGGTTCGCCGCCGTGGCCGCCGAGGCGGGCCCCGGCAAGACCATCGCGGTCGTGGGCGACGGCGCGGTCGGTCTCTCGGCGGTGCTGGCCGCCAAGCAGCTGGGCGCGGAGCGGATCGTCGTCTTCAGCCGCCACCCCGAGCGGCAGGCGCTGGCCCGCGAGTTCGGCGCCACCGACGTCATCGAGGAGCGCGGCGACGCCGGCGCCGCGAAGGTCAAGGAGCTGACCGGCGGGTACGGCGCCCACGGCGTCGTCGAGGCGGTGGGCACCGAGGAGTCGATGTGGCAGGCCATCAACTCCGCCCGGCCGGGCGGCTACGTCGGGTACGTCGGCGTCACGCACGGCGTCCAGCTCGACGGCCTGAAGCTGTTCTTCACCGGCGTGCACCTGCACGGCGGCCCCGCCCCCGTGCGCCGGTTCCTGCCCGAGCTGATCCAGCTCATCTGGGACCGCGCGATCGACCCGGGCAAGGTCTTCGACCTCGCCCTCCCGCTCGAAGAGGCGGCCGAGGGCTACAAGGCGATGGATGAGCGTCGCGCCACGAAGGTGCTGCTCACCCTCTGACGGTCGCGCCGCCCGGGTCGCACATACCGTGGAACCCATGAGCACCAAGGACGAGGTGCGGGAGTTCCTGGTCTCCCGCCGCGCGAACGTCACCCCGCGGCAGGCGGGCATCCCCGACTTCGGCGGGGAGCGGCGGGTACCCGGGCTGCGCCGCGAGGAGGTCGCCATGCTCGCCGGCGTCAGCCTCGACTACTACACGCGGCTGGAGCGCGGGAACATCCGCGGCGCGTCCGAGAGCGTGCTGGGCGCGATCGCACGAGCCCTCCAGCTGAACGACGCCGAACGCGAGTACCTGTTCGACCTCGCCCGCACGGCCCCCGCTGCCGCGGCCGCGCGCGACCGCAAGCCCGTCGCGCAGTCGGTCCGCACCTCCGTGCAGCGCGTGCTGGACAACATGGCCGTGCCCGCCATCGTGCACAACTCGAACCAGGACCTCGTGGCCGCGAACGTCATGGGCCGCGCCCTGTACGCCCCGCACTTCGACACCGACGGCACGCCGAACATCGCCCGGTTCATCTTCCTCGACCGCCGCGCCCAGGACTACTACGTCGACTGGGCACTGGCCCGGCGCACCGCCGCGGCGATCATGCGGCTCGAGGCCGGACGCGACCCGCTCAACAAGGAGCTCACCGCGCTCATCGGCGAGCTCTCCACCCGGAGCCCGCAGTTCCGCGAGGACTGGTCGGGGCACGACGTCCACGAGCACCGCACCGGGGTCAAGTCGTTCCACCACCCGGTGGTCGGGCGTGTCACCGTCGCGTTCGACGTCTTCGCGATGCCCGGCGAGGCGGGCCTGCAGATCGTCACCTACAGCCCTCCCCCGAACACCGACTCAGCGGAGAAGTTCGCGCTGCTGGCCAGCTGGGCGGCGACCCAGGAGGCGGAGCGCGCCCCTGACGGCGGCCTGGCGAGCAGGCCGCACGACGCCGTGAGCCAGCCTGCGAGCACCGACTGACCAGCTGAGGTCGCGCTGGCGGGACGTCTGGGACGGCCTCAGAGGCGTCTCGATCCTGTCGCGAAGAGTTATCCACAGATTTGAAATCTGGCATGCAGGTCGCACACATGTTCGAGATAATGGACGCATCCAAGGAGTGAGTACTAGGCGAGCGATCGAGATGAGTGGGGGTGAGCATGGTGGATCAGACGACGAACGGTGGACCCGCCACCCTGCCCGCCGCGATCTCGATCGAGGAAACTCTCGCCCGGATCGAGAACGAGATAGACCACCTCACCGCGCTGACGGACCCCGAGACACTGACCGGCTGGGACGCCCCGACGGTCACTCGCCTGGCTGATGCGCACACCCGGATCCGTCGGCTGACCGGCCGGTTGGACGGTGTGCGGTACACCCTGCTGCCCCGGATCGAGAACGAGGGCTCGTGGCGCTCCGGTGGCGCGGCACGCACGTTCACGACCTGGCTGCGCCTGCGCGAAGGCATCTCCGCGTCCACCGCGGGTAAGGACATGACGATCGCCCGGCGTCTCGCGACCGCACTCCCAGTCACGCGGGAGCGTCTGGTCGCGGGAACCCTGGGTGTCGACCACGCCCGGGTGATGACCGAGGTCGCACCCACCAGTGAGACCCGTACCGACGCACTGGCGTGGTTGATCGATACCCGCACCGGACACACCACCACACCGGAACAGTTCGTCCAGTCCGTTGCGGTCGACTTCCCCGACCCGTCCGAGGACCCCGATGGGGCACGCACTCGTGAGCTAGTGACCCAGGTGCTGGAGGGCGCGGTCGCGGACGGGACGCTGACCACGGGTGAGGGCGTGGTGCTGCGGGAGGCCAATGTGTTGAATGCGGACCAGTTCCGGAAGGTGGCGCGCCGGTTCGCGACCATCACCGACCCCGACACAGACGACCTCGACGACGACAAGGCCGCGCAGGGCGAGTTCCTGGACCTGGCCAAGACGTTCGGCGGGTATCACGTGGCCGGGTTTCTGACCGATGAGCACGGCCTGCAGCTCACGACCGCGATCAACGCGGTGATGGGCGCCCCGTCAGCGGAAGACACCCGGACGACGACCCAGCGTCGCGCGCAGGGTCTGGCGGATGTGGCGCGGGTGGTGCTGGACACGAACCAGGCCTCTCCGGGTGCTGCTATCGCGCCGCACCTGAACGTCACGGTGTCCTGGAACGAGTTCGTCACTCAGGTGACTCGGACCCGGGACGGGCTGTGCCTGACGTGCGGCCAGGCCACGCCCGGGCTCAGCAGCCGGATCGGCACAGCGAGCACCAGCACAGCGAGCACGGTGAGTGCAAGCACGGCGGGGACAGCGACAGAGTCCGGGTTCTTGTCCTCGGGTGGTCCGGTGTTCACCGAGACCGGGGGTCGCGCCCCGCGCGCGTTGGTGCGCCGCCTGGCGTGTCACAGCGCGGTCACCCGGATCGTGTTCGGACCCGACGGCGCAGTCCTCGACGTGGGTCGTGCCCAACGCACCGTGTCGGGGCAGATGCGACGCGCCGTCATCGCCCGCGACCAGCACTGCGTCTACCCGGGATGTGACCAGCCACCGTCACGGTGCGAGGTCCACCACGCCCTCACTCACTGGGCCGACGGTGGCGATACATCGGTGACGAACAGTGCGTTGCTGTGCTGGTACCACCACCAGTTGGTGGATGCCAAGGGCATCACCATGCACTGGACCGGAAAGCCAGCCACGAACACCACGGCCGGTGCCCTGCTGGAGACCGGGTGGGCCTTCACCGACGCCCGCGGCCACCGCATCCGCCTACCCGAACCCATCGAAGCACCTGGCACCGACCAGGCCACCGAGCCGCCGTCCTCCGTCGAAGCCGACCGACCGGCCGGCCGAACCTGGCGCGACCCGACCCGCCTGATTCGGCTGCCGAGCCCGCCAGATCACCTCACCCGGCAACCGCGCCTGATCGGCTAGGTCAGTACAGCTAGGTCAGTGCTGCTAGGCGCTCGCTCGCACCACCAGCTCCGGGGCGAGCACCACCTCGCGCGGCGCGCGGCCGGGCTGGGCTATCTCGTCCAGCAGGAGCCGGGCCGCGGCGGTCCCGATCTCCGCGATGGGCTGGCGCACGGTGGTCAGCGGCACGGCGGCGACCGCGGCGAACGGGATGTCGTCGTACCCGACCACCGCGATGTCGTCGGGGACGCGCACGCCCGCGGACGTCAGGCCCGCGATGATGCCGATCGCGTGCAGGTCGTTGCCGGCCACCACGGCGTCGGGCCGGCGGGCGGGCGGAAGCTCCGCGATCTGCAGCCCCACGGCGGTGCCGTCGGCGAGGTCCAGGTCGGGCGCGCGGACCGTCTCCAGGTAGACGCCCGGCGTCTGCCCCACCGCGAGCCGGCAGCCGTCGAGACGGCGTTCGACCTGCCGCACGCCCTCGGGGCCTGCCGCGAAGAGCAGGCGTCGCCGCCCGACGTCGAGCAGGTGCTGCGCGGCGAGCCGGCCGCCCTCACGATGGTCCAGCGAGACGGACGACAGGCGGTGCTCGGGGTCCTCGTGGTCCACGAGGACGATAGGGGTGCCCTGGTCCCGCCGTCGGCGCAGCGGCTCCAGGTCGTCGTCCGAGGGCGAGACGACGACACCGTCGAACCGGAGCTGTTCGAACAGGTCGAGGAACCGCCTCTGCTGGGCCGCCGACTCGTGCGAGCTGCCCACGACCACGGCGAGCCCGTTGTCCGCGACCAGCTTCTCGACCGCCGTGGCGATGCCGCCGAAGTAGGGGTTGGAGGCGTTGACGAACGAGGCGCCGACGATGCCGCTGGGCCGGCCCCGGAGCTGCCGCGCGGCCATGCTCGGCACGAAACCGAGGCTGTCGATGGCGGCCGCGATGCGTTCCTTCATCGCCACCGAGACCCGGTCCGGCCAGTTGAGGAAGTTCGAGACCGATGCCACCGACACCTCGGCCTGGCGAGCGACGTCATAGATCGTTATTGGGCCCTCGTCGCTACGCCGATTCACGTCTCCCATCTCATCACGGACCGCGACCGAAGACGGCGCAATTAATCCCTGGCAGCAGAGCTCGCGGCCATTCACTAGGGTCCGAGGGTGCGTATCGAGACCGACGGCCGCCCCGCGACGGCAGCAGAGCTGTTCAGCACCTATGGCCACTTCACCGCCATGCAGGTGCGCGACGGCGGGGTCCAGGGGCTGTCGAACCACCTCGACCGGCTCGACACGGCGCACCGCGAGCTGTTCGGGCGCGACCTCCCGGGCGATCGGGTCCGTGAGCTGGTGCGGCACGCCCTGGCCGGTACCGCCGACGCCTCCGTGCGGGTCCTGCTGCGCGACGCCGAGCGGGTCTCGGTGTCGGTCGCCGAGCCGCACCGCCCGCCCGCCGTCCCGCAGCGCCTGCGTTCCGTGCAGTACCTGCGCCCGTTCCCGCACCTCAAGCATCTGGGCAGCTTCGCGCAGCTCGAGTGGGCGCGCCGGGTCCGCCTCGACGGGTACGACGACGCCGTCCTCACCGCACCCGACGGCGCCCTCGCCGAGTCGTCGATCGCGAACCTCGGGTTCCTCCGGGACGACGGCGCCGTCGTCTGGCCGGATGCGCCGCAGCTGCACGGCGTCGCCATGCAGCTGGTCGAGGCCACCACGCCGTCGACCCGGCGTGTGGTGCGACGCGACGACGTCGCCGCGTTCGCGGGTGCGTTCCTGGTCAACTCGATAGGCGTCGTCGCCGTCGCCTCTATCGACGACGTGCCGCTGCCCGAGCCGGGGCCGCTCCTCGCCGGAGTGGTCGAGCGTCTCGCCGACGTTCCGTGGGAGCGCGTGTAGGCGGTTCTTTCGACGGCGTCGCGGACCCGCGTCAGCCGGCGGCGTTGGCCGCCTCGAACTTCTGACGGGCCCTCGCGATCTCCTCCTGGTGCTCCTCGGACCAGCTCACCAGGGCCTGCGTGGTGCCGAGCAGCGTGCGGCCCAGCGCGGTCAGCTCGTACTCCACGCGGGGCGGCACCTCGGGGTACACGGTGCGCCCGACGAGGCCGTCCCGCTCGAGGTTGCGCAGGGTCACGGTCAGCATCCGCTTGCTGATCCCGTCGATCTCCCGGACGAGCTCCCCGAACCGGAGCGTCTTCTCGTCCAGCAGCGCGATCACCAGCAGGGACCACTTGTCGGCGATCCGGTCCAGGATCTGTCGCACCTGGCAGTCCTCGCGGGCGTCCCACTGGAAGGGGTCACGGTCGAACCTGCACGCCTCCGCATCCTCCCGGCTGACGGGCTCGGTACCGACGTGCTTGGTTCCCTCGATGTAACCGGGTGACGTCAAAGTGCCTTCTTGTGCCATCCGTCGATCGTGCCCAAGGATCGTCATGGTTACAAGTGGTAACCATGCGGGACTTTGAGCGAGGAGATCCTTGTGACAGACGTGCGAGATTCCGTGCGGCCGGCGGGGAACCCGTCGGTGAGCGCTGCACGAACGGGCTGGGGAGTACTGGCCGTCGTCTGCGGTGCACTGTTCCTCGAGGGGATCGACATCGCGATGCTCAACGTCGCGGTGCCGGCCATCGCCGCCGACATCGGCCTGGCCACTGCCGACGCGCACTGGGTGATCAGCGCCTACGTGCTCGCCTACGGCGGCTTCATGATCTTCGGCGGACGCACCGCGGACCTTCTCGGCCGACGCCGGACGTTCCTGGTCGCCCTCGCCGTGTTCGTCGCCTTCTCCGGGCTCGGCGGCCTCGCCGACGAGGCCTGGGTGCTGATCGTCGCCCGGTTCGTCACCGGCGCCACCGCGGGGTTCATGACGCCGGCGGGCTTCAGCCTCCTGACGACCAGCTTCCCGGAGGGGCCGCTGCGCGACCGGGCGCTGGCGATCTACGGTGCCATCGGAGCCGGCGGGTTCACGCTCGGTGTGGTGGCGGGCGGCTTCCTCACCGACGTCGGCTGGCGCTGGGTGTTCTTCGCGCCGGTGATCGTGGGCGCCGCGCTCTGGATCGCCGGGCGGGCCGTCATCCGGCCGGACACGGTTTCCGAGCTGCCGCGCCGCGGGTTCGACCTGGGCGGCGCGATCACCCTGACGTCGGCGATGGTCGCGCTGATCTACGGCGTCGTCGCGATCGGTGAGGGCGAGACGGCCACTGCCGGGGTCGTGTCGTTCGTGGCCGCCGCCGTGCTCATCGGTCTGTTCGTCATCATCGAGCGCCGGGTGGCGGACCCGCTGCTGCGCCTCGCGGTGCTGCGCGAGGGGCTGCTGCTGCGGTCGAGCGCCGCGGGACTGCTGTTCATCGGGGCGTTCTTCGCGTTCCAGTTCCTGATCACGCTCTACCTGCAGGAGTTCCAGGGCTGGTCCCCCATCGCGACGGGCCTCGCGTTCGCGATCATGGGCCTGGACATGATCCTCGCTCCCCTGGTCACGCACCGGTTGGTCAAGCGGTTCGGCAACGCGCCGGTGATGGTCGCCGGGCTGCTCGCCGGTGCGGTGGCCTTCGCCCTGGCGCTGCGCATCGACGGGACCTGGGGATACCTCGACCTGCTGCCGTCGCTGGTGCTGATCGGCGTGATGTTCGCGCTGGTGTACGGGCCGCTGACGGCGGCCGCCACCGCCGGCCTCGACGAGTCCGAGCACGGGGTCGCCGGCGGCGTCGTCTACACGGCGTTCCAGTTCGGCGCGGCGCTGGGCGTCTCGATCGCCACCATCGCGCTCGTCGAGGGGCACGCCGCGGACGCCGACTGGTCCGACTACCGGCGCGCTCTCCTGGTTCCCGCGATCGGCGCGACCCTGGCCCTGGCTCTCGGCATCTCGACCTGGGCCCGCGCCCGCCGGACCCAAATCCCAGCCTGACCCCACCCCCGTTGCCCGAGCCTCCGCTGGTCGAGCCGCGTTGGTCGAACCCTCGTTGGTCGAGCTTGTCGAGACCTCACCAGGTCTCGACAAGCTCGACCAACGGTGGGACAAGCTCGACCAGCGAAGTGGCCGCTCGACCGACGGAGTGGGTCTAGTCGCAGAACTCGTTCAGCTCGAAGTTGCGCACCACCGTCTCTCCCTCGACGATCCGCGCGTACTTCCACTCGGGTGGGTACCCGTCCGCCGAGGCGTGCATCGTCAGGCGGTTGTTCGAGATCCCCATCCAGCGGGCATACCTCCCCTTCCACCCGGCCACCAGCGTGATGTCGTACTCGGACCCGTCGACGACCACGAAGGCGCCCTTCGGCGGAACGGTCTCGGCGCGACAGGTCACACCCGTCACCGTCCCGGCGATCCTGCCCCAGTTGGGCGGCGGGGTGACCTTCAGCGACACCTGCGCCTGCGTCTCGTCGTACGGCGTGCTGCCGTTGGCGACCACGCCGGCGGTGTAGGTGCCCGGCTGGTCCACACGGCTGCTGTCCATGTCGAGGTACACCTTCGCGGACTCGCCCGGCTCCAGCGTGAACGCCGGCGGCTGGACGTCGAGCCACGGCACCACGAACGGGACCTCACCGGTCACGTTGAGCACCGTGTGCATGTTCGGGAATCCGATCTCCGCCGTCGTGACAGGCTCGGCGTTACCGCAGACCCCAGAGGCGATGTACGACGGCGCGGTCTCCGGCGCGGCGTTGGACCCGATGAAGAAGTCACCGGAGCTGACGACCTCGACCACCAGGGTCCCGGTCGCGTTGCCGGTGACCGGAACGTCCACCATCGTGAGCGCCTGCTGCTCCAGGGTGACGTCGGCGGTGCCGATCTGGGTCATGTTCGCGTAGACGAGGTCACCGTCGAGCTCGTACAGGTTGACGGTCACGTCCGTGTTCGCACCGGCGAGCTCGACACCGAAGGACACGTTCGTCACGGCGAACTCGCCCTTGATGTCGAAGTCCTTCAGCGTGAACGTCCTCAGCCACTGTGTCTGGCTTCCCGTGCAACGCACCGAGCTGCCCATGGTGACGTTCTGCGACGACGAGTGGGTGATGGTCGTGGTGCCCTCCACCAGGAGCGACGGCGGCGGCGCGGGCGTCACCGACCTGCCCGGACGCTCGCCGTTCCGGACGAAGCCGTCGCCGGCCTTCGCGGCGGCGGTACCCCTGGCGCTGTCAGCTCCCGGCGACGCCGTGCTCACCGCTGTCACGTCCCCGGTGGCCCCCTTGAGAGCCTTGCCGCCGGTCGCCGACCCGAGGGGCTTGAAGCCGGACGACGCGGGAGACACCTTGACGTTCGCGGGCGCGGTGCCCTCGTTCGTCACGGTGAACGTGCCCGACCTGGTGCCGCCCATGCGGACCTCGCGGGTGGTCGTCTCCGGCGAGACCGTCAGGAGCGGGGCCGCGAGCCTCGCGCCCTTCCGGACGACGGCGTCGGCGACGACGTTGACCGTTACCTTCGTGGACTTGTAGTCCTTGGCCGCATAGCCGATCTGCTGCGCACCGATCTTCGGCGAGAACAGCGAGTAGTACCCGCGGCCCACCTTGGGGTTCTCCGGGTTCAGTGTCTTCGTGCTCTGCTTGCCGGCCGTCACCGTGGCGCCGTTGACGTTGTCACCGGTGTTGAGGTCCTTGACGAACCCGGCCACGAAACCACCCTCGACCGGCTCGCACGCATCGCCGACCGAGACGTTGTCGATCTGCCACAGTCCCGCGTACCCCGCGGCGCTGTAGTGGAACCGAAGCCGCACGTCGGACTCGCCGCCCGCGCCCGGGAGGGCGACGATCTTGCGCCCGACCGCGCTGGGGTTCTGGGACAGAGCCCTCTCCCAGGTCACGCCGCCGTCGATGCTGTAGGCGACATCGGCGAAGCCGTCCTCCAACACGAAGTAGGCCTGGTCGAACGTCACGAGCGGCGCGGCGAGGCTGCTCAGGTCGTACGGCGACGACGTGAGCGTCGTGTCCTGCACCCCGTCCTCGCCGTAGCCCTCGCTGTTCACCTCGGCGAACAGACCCTCGCCGCCGGTGAAATTGCCATACCCGAAGGCGTCGTCGAACGTCCAGACCTGCTCGGTGCCCGCCAGGTCCTCAACCGTCCAGCCGTCAGGCACCGCGCCTGACTCGAACTCCTCGACCGCTAGGAAGTCGGTTGGGATGTAGCCGGGAGCCGTGCACTCGGCGAGGACACGCGGAGCGAGGTCGGCCGACGTCGGCTCCGTGCCCACCTCGACTTCCTGCGTGAGCGTCCCGTACCCGGTCATGGTCGGCTCGACCACCAGCGTGTGCGTCGCCCCCTCAGGCAGCTCGAGCGAGTACTCACCGGTGAACGGGTCGGTCCAGGTGACGAGGCCGCCCGGAGCGTCCGGCACCGAGATCTTGGCGTCGAGCGGCCAGCCGTGCCCGGAACCGTCGGTGACGGTACCGCTCACGGTGGTGTTCGGCGCGACGTCCAGGGAGACGTCCAGCGTGGCTGTCCTCCCCTCCTTGATGTCGAGCCGCGCCGTCGCGTCGAGAAACCCGAAGGCGGAGACGGTCAGATCACGCCAACCCTCCTCCAGGTAGATCTGGTAGACGCCCTCGGCGTCGGCCGTCTCGGAACGCCTACCGGCCGTGACCCGTGCACCGGCGATCGGCTCGCCGTCGGGCCCGGTGACGGTACCCGCGACGGCGCCGAGGCCGCGGGTTGGCGCAACCTGGAACAGTTCCCGCACGTCCAGCTTGCCCTCGCCCCACACGTTGTTGTCGGCGGGGGTGCCGCCGCACGAGTCGTCGGCGACGTCGGTCGACGTCTGGTCCAGGAGCCGCTTGGTGGCCTCGATGTCGCCGACCAGGGTCGGAACGGCGCCCCACAGGAGCGCCACGGCGCCCGCGAGGTGCGGGGACGCCATGGACGTGCCGCTGAACTCGGCGTACTCGCCACCAGGCACGGAGGACATCACCTCGACGCCGGGCGCCGACAGGTTGGGCTTGGTCTCGCCGTCCGCACCCGGGCCGCGCGAGGAGAAGCCGGCGATACCGCCGCTCGCCGCGTACGCGCCGGCCGCGTACGCGGCGACGTCGGCCCCTGGCGACGACGTCGACTGACAGCCCGCCTCGCCCGCGTTGCCCGCGGCCCACGCGCCGAAGATGCCCGCCGCCTCCCAGGCCGCGATCTCCTCGGACAGAAAGTCGTCGATGACGCCGGGCCCCTGCTGGCCCCAGGAGCTGTTCACGATGTGCGGACGCTGCGCCGGGTCAGGGTCCGACCCGTCGACCCGCGTCGGCGCGAGGATCCACTGCCCGGAGGCGAGCAGGTCCGCGTCTGAGCAGGTCCCGCAGCCGTTGGCCGCGATCCAACGGGCGTCCCGTGCGACGCCGATCTGGTAACTGTTGTGGCCGTCGTCGCCCACCATGGTGCCCATCACGTGCGTGCCGTGCCCGTCACCGTCACAGGGCGCTCCATCGCAGGCGCCGCTCGGGTCGAACCAGTTGTAGTCGTTGCTCGGTCCCTCGCCGTCACGGTGGCCGCGGTACTGGTCCATGAGCGCCGGGTGCTCGGCGTCGACGCCGGAGCCGATGGTGGCGACCGTGATGCCGTAGCCGGTGTACCCGCGGTCCCACGCGTAGGGGGCGTTGATGGCATCAACGCCCCACGCGACGCCGCGCGGCGGGTTGTCCGTAGGCGCCTTGCGCTCGACCGGCTCGATCGGCTGAGCCGCGGACCGCTCGTGGACCTGCTTCACCTCACCGCTGGTAGCCACCTGCCTCGCGAGGGCTTCCGTACCGTCCTGGACGAGGATCGCGTTGCTGATCCAGTAGGACTCGTAATCGGTGCCCGCGGCCTTCAGATCTGCGACGACGTCCGCCTGGGACGCCTTCGCCGTGCTGGTCAATGCGTCGTAGACGAACTGCCCACGCTCGCCCCAGTCAGCGATGTCCTTGGCCGGCTCCAGGTCCGGGGTGTCGGCGAACCGGATCCAGAAGTCGGTGGATTCCTTGATCTCGAACCGGGTCTGCACGGCCGGCGTGATCTTCTCCGCCACCCGCTTCGGTATGTCCGGGGTATCTGTGGCGACAGCGGGCCGTAGCCCCACCGCCGTCGATGTATTCGCGAGCGCGGGGGTCACGCTCACCCCTGTTGCCAGCAGGGCGCCGACCGCTGCGAGAGCGATGGGGGCGCGTTGCCGTGGCATGCGTCTTTGCATGAGTGCCTCCGGGGTGCGAGCGCCCCGCGCGGGGCGCGAAGACTGGCCCACGAATGTGGTCCACATCACACTGTGCGAGCGGGAAGTTCAAACGGCAATGAAAGGGCCGGGTGAACAAAACCGCTGGTCGAGCCGCGTTGGTCGAGCCCCGCTGGTCGGGCTTGTCGAGACCTCACTCGGTCTCGACAAGCTCGACCAACGACGTGGCGCTCGACCAACGGAACGGGTCTAGCCGCAGAACTTGTCCAGCTCGAAGTTGCGCACCACCGTCTGGCCCTCGACGATGCGCGCGTTCCTCGACTCCGACGGGTAGCCCCTCGCCGAGCTGAGCACCGTCAGCGGGTTGTTCGACGCAGGCATCCAGCGGGCGTAACCCCCCTTCGGCCCGGTCACGAGCGTGACGTCGTCGTCGGACCCGTCGATGACGACGAAGGCACCCTTCAGCGGGACGGTCTCGTCGTCACAGGTCACGCCTGTCACCGTGCCGGCGATCCTGCCCCAGCTGGGGGGCGGGGTCACCTTCAGCGCCACCCGCGCCCGCGGCTCGTCGTAGGGCGTGCTGCCGTACGCGATGACACGCGCGGTGTAGGTGCCCGGCTCGTCCACGCGGCTGCTGTCGAGACCGACCCGCACCTTCGCCGACTGACCAGGCTCCAGCCTGAACGTCGGTGGCTGGATGTCGAGCCACGGCGCGTCGACCGCGGCGACACCCGTCACGTTGAGCACCATGTGTAGTTCCGGGTAGCCCATCTCGGCAGCCGTGATCGGCTCAGAGGAGACGCAGTTCCCCGCAAAGTACGACGGCGCCGTCTCCGGCTCGGCGTTGGTGCCGATGAAGAACGTGGCGTCGTAGCCGACGACCTCGACGACGAGCGTGCTGCCGGCCGACGCGGTACCGGTGACCGGAACGTCCACGATCGTGAACCACTGGGACCGCAGGGTCACGTTGGACGTGCCCAGCCGGGTCATGTTGCTGTACTTGAGCTCTCCGTCGAGCTCGTACAGGTTGACCGTGACCTCGGTACCGTCGTCGACGCTTGCGACGCCGAACGACACGTTCGTCACGGCGAACTTGCCCTCGATCTCGAAGTCCTCCAGGGTGAAGGTCCGCAGCCAGCTCGTTCTGCCGCGCTCACAGGCCACCGAGCCGCCCAGGGTGCTGATGTCCTGCGACGACGAGTGCGTGATGGTCGTGCCCTCCGCCAGGAGGGACGGCGGGGCCGATGGCGTCACCGACCGGCCTGGACGCTCGCCGTTCCGGACGAGGCCGTCGCCGTCGTTCGCGGCGGCACCCCGGACGCTCTCGGCCCCGGGCCCCGACACCGTGCTCACCTCTGTCACGTCCCCGGTGGCCCCTCTGAGAGCCTTGCCGCCGGTCGCCGACCCGAGGGGCGTGAAGCCGGACAGCGCGGGAGCCACCTCGACGTCCGCGGGCGCGGTGCCCTCGTTCGTGACGATGAACGTGCCCGACTTGGTGCCGCCCAGCTCCACCGTCCGCCACAAGGCCTCGGGTGTGACGGTCAGCAGCGGGGCCGCGAGCTTCACGCCCTTCCGGACGACGGCGTCGTCGACGACCGTCACCGTTACCTTCGTGGACTTGTAGTCCTTCGCCGCATAACCGATCTGCCGCGCGCCGACCTTCGGCGAGAACAGCGAGTAGTACCCGCTGCCCACCTTGGGGTTCGCCGGGTCGAACGTCTTCATGCTCAGCTTGCCGACGGTCACCGTGGCGCCGTTGAGGCTGTCACCGGTGTTGCGGTCCTTGACGAACCCGGCCACGAGGCCGCCGTCGACCGGCGTGCAGCCGCCCAGGACGACGTTGTCGACCTGCCACACCCCCGCGTACCCGCGGGCGCTGTAGTGGAACCGGACCCGCACATCGGACTGACCGCCTGCGTTCCACAGCACGGCTGTCGTGCGCCCCTCGGCGACGGGCATCTGGTGCGCCGGCTCCCAGCTCTCGCCGCCGTCGATGCTGTAGGTGACGTCGGCGACGACGTCGTCGTTCACCGATACTTCCTGGTCGAACGTCAGGCCCGGCGCCCCGACCTCGGACAGGTCGTAGGACCGCGTGAGCGCCGTGTCCTGCACCCCGTCCTCGCCGTAGCCCCAGCTGTTCACCTCGGCGAACAGACCCTCACCGCCGGTCAGGTTGCCGAGCTCGAAGCGGTTGTCGAACGTCCAGACCTGCTCGGTGCCAGCCAGGTCCTCGACCGCCCACCCCTCGGGCACCTCGCCGGACTCGAACTCCTCGACCGCTCCCACCTCGGTGGTCAGGGCGTAGCCGGGAGCACTGCATCCGGCACTGACGGGCAGCGCGTGGTCCGCGGTTGCCGGCTCCGTGCCCACCTGGACCTCCTGCGAGTACGACTCGTACCCGGCCACGGACGCATCGACCATCAGCGTGTGCGTCGCCTCCTCAGGCACCTCCATCGAGTACTCCCCCGTGAACGGGTCGGTCCACACCCCGGTGCCGATGGGGGCCCCAAGCACCGTGACCCTGGCATCGAGCGGCCAGCCGTGGCCGTTACCGTCGGTGACGGTGCCGCTCACCGTGGTGGTCGGTGCGGCCTCCAGGATGACGTCGACGGTGGTGGTCTCATCGCGCACGACGACGGCCTGCGCCGTCGCGGAGATGAAGCCGTACGCGGAGACGCTCACCTCGTGGGCGCCGTCCCTCAGCTCGAGGTTGTAGGCGCCCTCGCGGTCGGTGATGTCGTCATGCCTACCGGCCGCGACCCGTGCACCGGCGACCGGCTTGCCGTCGGGCCCGGTGACGGTACCCGCGACGACGCCGTAGTCGTCGGTCGGCGCGAGCTCCAGCAGCTCCCGCACGTCCAGCTTGCCCCTGCCCCATACGTTGTTGGCCGGGCCGCCGTTGCTGCCGCAGGACTCGTCCTCCACGCGCCTGGACGACCAGTTGAGGTAGTCCGCGGTGAAATCGATGTTGCCGACCAGGCTCGGAGCCGCGCTCCACAGGAGCGCCACAGCGCCCGCGAGGTGCGCGGACGCCATGGACGTCCCGCTGAGCTCTGCGTAGCCGCCGCCGGGTACGGAGGACAGCACCTCGACACCGGGCGCGGCCAGGTCCGGCTTGATACCGCCGGTCCTATCGTCGTACTCACCCGGTCCACGCGAGGAGAACGCGGCGATGTCGCCGCTCGCCCCGAACGCACCGGCCGCGTACGTGTCGACGTTCGCCGCCGGCGACGACGTCGACCCGCAGCCCGCCGCGCCTTCGTTACCCGCAGCCCAGGCGCCGAAGATGCCGGCCGCCTCCCAGGCGGCGATCTCCTCGGACATGAAGTCGTTGATGACCCCGGGCTCCTGCTGGCGCCACGGGGCGTTCACGATGTGCGGACGCCGGGCCGGGTCGGGGTCCGATCCGTCGACCCGCGTCGGCGCAAGGATCCACTGGCCCGAGGCGAGCAGGTCGGCGTCCGAGCAGGTGGCGCAGCCGTTGGCCGCGATCCAGTCGGCGCCCGGTGCGACGCCGATCTGGTTGCCCGCGCCGTCGTCACCCACCATGGTGCCCATCACGTGGGTGCCGTGCCCGTCGCCGTCGCAGGGCGCGCCGTCGCAGTCGCCGCTGACGTCGAACCAGTTGTAGTCGTTGCTCGGACTCTCGCCCTCGCGGTAGCCGCGGTAGTGCTGCAGCAGGGCCGGGTGCTCGACGTCGACACCGGAGTCGATGTTGGCCACGGTGATGCCCTCACCCGTGTACCCCTGGTCCCACACGTCGGGCGCGTTGATCGCGTCCAGGCCCCACTCCGTGGCCAGCGGCGCGTTCTCGGTCGGCGCCCTGCGCTCGGCAGACGCCTTGCGCTCGACCGGCTCGATGCGCTCGGCCGTGAACCGCTCATGGACCTGCTTCACCTCACCGCTGGCGGCCACCTGCCTTGCGAGGTCCTCGGTGCCGTCCTCGACGAGGATCGCGTTGCTGATCCAGTAGGACTCGTACTCGGCGCCCGCGGCCTTCAGATCAGCGACGACGTCCGCCTGGGACGCCTTCGCCGTGCTGGTCAGGGCGTCGTAGACGAACTGGCCGCGGTCGCCCCAGTCCGCGATGTCCTTGGCCGGCTCCAGGTCCGGCGCGTCGGCAAACCGGATCCAGAAGTCGCTGGATTCCTTGGTCTCGAACCGGGTCTGCACGGCGGGCGTGATCTTGTCCGCCACCCGGTCCGGGACCTCCGAGACATCCGTGGCGACAGCGGGCGGTAACCCCGCCGCCGTCGGAGTGTTCGCGAGCGCAGGTGTCACGCCCACCCCTGTTGCCAGCAGGACGCCGACCGCTGCGAGAGCGATGGGGGCGCGTTGCCGTGGCATGCGTCTTTGCATGAGTGCCTCCGGGGTGCGAGCGCCCCGCGCGGGGCGCGAAGACTGGCCCACGAATGTGGTCCAGATCACACTGTGCGAGCCGGAGGTGCATACGGCAACGAAAGGGCCGGGTGAACTGACCTGCGCCTGGTCGGAATGTCCTGGGCCGACGGCGGCGTTGGTGCGGGCATGGACTTCAACCAGCAGATCATCGACACCTTCCGCGCCAACGGCGGAGAGGTCAACGAGCCCGTCCAGTTCGGCAAGGGACTCGTGCTCGTGCATGTACCCCGCAAAGACGGCAGCATCCGTATCGCGCCGCTCGCGGCCATCCAGGAGGACGGCGCCTGGCACATCGTCGGGTCGGCCGGCGGCTCGCCCAAGAACCCCGCCTGGGTCTACGGCCTGCGCCGGACCGAGCAGGTGGACCTCGAGGTTCCCGGCGACCCCGTCGAGACCCTGCAGGTCAAGGTCGAGGAGATCACCGGCGACGAGCGCGACGCCTGGTGGGACCGCTTCAAGGCGTTCTCGAGCGGCTTCGCGGGTTACGAGAAGACGGCGGAGGGACGGGTGTTCCCGATCTTCCGGCTCGTGGGCTGACCTGGGCCGACCTCCGCGAACGCCGAGCACTCCGGGCACTCGCTGATCACGCTGTGCCGGCACGCGAGAAGGTGCCCGAGAAAGCGGTCGGTCGCCTGGAGCTGTCGCAGGTCGTCCGCGATGCGGGTGCGGTGATCCTCGACGACGGCGCGTCTCGACGCGCTGTCGTCGGGGCCCAGCGCCCGGATCTGCGCGAGCGAGAGGCCCGCGCGCTGGCAGCGCCGGATCACGCGCGCGCGGCTGATCGCGTCGTCGTCGTAGACACGCTGGCCCGTCGCGGAACGCGGCGGGACCAGCACGCCCATGTCCTCCCAGTGCCGCAGGACGTGGGTCTCGACGCCGACGAGGGCGGCCACCTCACCGATACGCAGTGCGGTCATGCGAACGCTCCCTTGCCTTCAGGTCGACCTGAAGAAATAGCCTCGCACACATGCCGCGAACAACCAGGGCCGACGCTCCCGACCTCTCCTCCCGCACGCCAGGGCTACCCGCGCTGGCCCGGTCGGTCGGCGCCGCCGCCGCACTGCTTCTCGACCCCCTTCGATCCGACCGGCCCGATGCGGACTTCGAGGCCACCCTGCCGGACGCCGGGCTGCCGACGCCGTCCGCCGCGGTGACCCTGACCGCCTTCGCCCAGGTCGCCCGGCCCGTGCCGACGTTCGCGATCGTCCGCGGCGTCCGGGAGCCGGCCCGGGTGCTGAGCTCGATGACCACCTTCCTCGTGCGGCACCCGAGGGCGACGTTCCTGATCGACCCGGCGATCTGCGACGACATCCGGGACCGCGTGCTGCCGCAGCTTCCGCAGCCGATGCGGGCCGTCGTCACGCCGCCGTCGGACGTGATCAGCGTGACCGACTCGCTCGACGACCTCGGCGTCCTGCCCGCGGACATCGACTTCGCCCTGCCCACCCACCTGCACTGGGACCACGTCTCGGGTCTGGTCGACCTGCCGCAGGTCCCGATCCGCACGAGCCGCTCCGAGTGGGACTGGGCGATGGGGGGCGCACGTGCGCCGCAGGGTGTGGTGCGCCGGCCGCTGGAGAACCGGGCCGTCACGTTCTACGACCTGGACGGCCCGCCGGTGCTCAGCTTCGAGAGGAGCCACGACCTCTTCGGCGACGGCTCCGTCGTGCTCGTCGACATGTCGGGCCACACGCCTGGCAGCGTCGGCGTACTCCTCCACCTCGGCGGGGGCGACTGGGCGCTCATGGCGGGCGACGCCGTCTGGCACGTGCTGCAGATCGAGAAGGTACGGCCCACGGGGTCCTTTCCCGGCCGCCTCACCGACCTGGACCGCGCGGGCGCGATGCGGACGGTGCGCCGTCTGGCCGCCCTCGACGGCCGCATCACGGTGATCCCGACCCACGACCCAGGCCCCGCCGCCCCGTACGTGCGCCGATGACCGGCGGTCGCGGCCCGGCCGGTGCCCCCGGTGGGCTCAGCCCGGCAGGACCGAGCGGACCTGCTCCTGGATCTCGCCCACGATGTCCTCGACCGGCCTGTCGGCGTTGAAGGACGCGGCCATGCTCACGAACATGATCGCGGAGACGATGCGCGCCCGTGCCGCGGCGTCCTGCGCGGTACGGCGTCCGTCGCGCCGCAGGATCGCGGCGACCGCCTCCTCGGTCTGCTGACTCAGGCCGAGGGCTTCGTGGTGGTGGGGCTCGGCCGGGTCGCCGAAGATCATCTCGCGCAGGTAGGTCCGCCCGTTCTCGACCTGCTTGCGGTTGCACTCCACGACCGGCCGGACGATCGCCATCACCGCGTCGAGCGGGTCCGTGATGGCCTCGGCCGCCTGCTTTCCCCGGACGAGGGCCTCGGCGTAGGTGGAGTTCTGCACGAGCAGCAGGAGCTCGCCCTTGGTCTTGGCGTAGAGGAACAGCGTGCCCGCCCCGATGTCCGCCTTGTCGGCGATCTCCTGGGTCGTGACGTCGTCGACGCCGCGCTCGGCGAAGAGCTCCGTGGCGGCGGCCATGATGCGTTCGAGCTTCAGCTGCTTGTTCCGCTCGCGCCGTCCGACCGGCTTGGAGGCGAGTGGCATGGCTGCCCTCCTTCGTAGCTGGGTGCCATCCTTCCACGGTGACCAGCGCCGCGGTGTCTGGTCGCGCGGTGTCTGGTCGCGCGGTGTGTGGATCGGGCGAGACGTGCGGTCAGCCGGCGAGGAACTCGGCGGCGACCGGGGCGAACTTCTCGTGGAACTGGAAGATGCCGCCGTGCCCGGAGTCCGGGTAGATGACGAGCGTCGAGTCCTTGATGCGGCGGTGCAGGTCGTCGGAGAGGACGGAGGGCACCATGCGGTCGTTGTCGCCGTTCGCGATCAGGGTGGGCTGCGTGATCCTCGACAGGTCGGACGGCGCCGAGCGGCCGAACTTCTGGATCGCCTTGAGCTGGGTGCGGAACCCCGTCAGCGACATGTCCTTGTCGCGGTCGACGGTGCGCTCCTTGAGCCGGTTCACGAACGCCTTCGCGGCGGGCTTGCCGGTGGCGTTCCGGTTGAAGAACAGGAACTCCTTGGGGTCCGACCGGGTCAGGGTTGCGCGCAGGATGTCCCAGTAGGTGACTCCGACGACCTTGTCCATGTCCTTGCCGCCCCGCGGCCCGGTGCCGGTCAGGACCAGCCTGCGGACGAGCTCGGGGTGCTTGACCACCAGGTCCTGCGCGACCATGCCGCCCAGCGAGAAGGAGAAGACGTCGATCGTGTCGAAGCCGAGGGCCCTGACGAACGTGTACGCGTCGTCGGCCATCGCCTCGACGCTGTCGGGAACGCTGCCGGTGGAGGCCCCGACGCCGCGGTTGTCGAAGGTGATGACGTGGCGGTTGTGCGCGATGGCGTCGACGATCCGGGGGTCCCAGTTGTCGAGGGTCGCGGCGAGGTGCACGAAGAAGACGACGGGGATGCCGCCCTTCGGGCCGAGCTCCCGGTAGGCGTAGGTGATGCCGCCGGCGTCGATCGTGCGGGCCGGGGCCAGCGCGTAGGAGGTGATGACGTGCGAGGTGTCGTTGATGCTCATGGTTTTCTCCCCTTCTGGGTTCTGCGAATGATGAGAAGGGCCGGTCAGGCCCTGGTGATGACTGCCTTGCCGCGGATGCCGCCCTTGCCGATCGACGCCATGGCCTCCACTGCCTGGTCGAAGTCGAAGACCCGCCCGACGACGGGGCGCAGCACGCCCTTGTCGACGAGGGCGCTGATCTGGCGGAGCTGGTCGCCGCTGGGGTGCATGAAGAGGAACTCGTAGGTCACCCCGAGCTTCTTCGCCTGACGGCGGATCTTCCCGCTGAGTGCCGCCATGGCGAGGCGCAGCACCGGGTTCAGGCCTCGCTCGCGGGCGAACGCGGCGTCGGGCGGTCCGACGATCCCGATCGCCTTGCCGCCGGGGCGCAGCACCCGCAGGGACCGCTCGAGGTTCTCCCCGCCGACGCTGTCCAGCACCAGGTCGTACCCGTCCAGGAGCTGCTCGAAGTCCTGGTCGCGGTAGTCGACGACGCTGTCGGCACCGAGCTCCCGGACGAAGTCGATGTTGCCGGCGCTGACCGTCGTCGCGACCGTGGCGCCGAGGTGCTTGGCGAGCTGGATCGCCACGGTGCCGACGCCGCCGGCGCCGGCGTGGATCAGGACCCGCTGCCCGGGCTGCACGTCGCCCCGCTCGACGAGCGCCTGCCACGCGGTCAGCGCGACCATCGGCAAGGAGCCAGCCTCCTCTGGCGTCACCGTCTCGGGCTCGAGGGCCACGTCCGCCTCGTGCACCGCGATGCGCTCGGCGAAGGTCCCGATGCGGTCGGTGCGGGGCTGGGCATACACCTGGTCGCCGACGGCGAAGCCCCGCACCTGCGCGCCGACGCCGATCACCGTTCCGGCGACGTCGCTGCCCATGACCTGCGGCAGCTCGTACCGGAGGAACGCCTTGAACGCCCCCTGCCGGATCTTCTCGTCCACGACGTTGAGCCCGGCGGCCTGGACCTGGACCAGCACGTCGTGCTCCCCGACGACAGGCTCGGGAACGTCCGCCTCGTGCAGCGGCCCCTGGTACTTGCTGATGACGAACGCGCGCATGGTGACTTCCTTCGAGTCCGAGTACCCCTGCTCAGTTTCTGAGTTCACTCAACTTTGAGCGCACTCACTCAGATTGTCAAGAGACAGTCCGGGGAGACGCGCGTCACCACGGCCCGAATGCCGTCGAACGCGGGCAGAATGACTCCGGACATCCACCTGAGGAGGACGCCATCACCCGGTTTCAGCGCGTACTGGTCACCGGAGCCGCCGGCCGCGTCGGCCGCGCGGTCCTCGACGTGCTCGCCAGGGAGTCGGTGCCGGCCACCGCGCTGGTCCTGGAGGATCCGGGCGACCTGCCCGCCGACCGCGTCGTCGTGGGCGACGCCCGGTCGCCGGAGGCGGCGGCGCGGGCGATGAAGGGGGCCGACGGCGTCATCCATCTCGCGGCCATCCCGACCCCGCTCGACGATCCGCCGGAGGTCGTCTTCGGGACCAACACGCTGTCGACCTTCACCGTGCTCGACGCGGCCGGGCGCGCCGGCGTCCGCCGGGCGGTGATCGCGAGCAGCCAGGCCGCCTCAGGCCTCCCCTTCGCGGGGCGGGAGCTGCACCCGGTCTACGTGCCCGTCGACCACTCCACACCCGACCAGGCCGCCGACGCGTACGCCCTCTCGAAGCGGGCGGACGAGCTCACCGCCGACATGATGGCGCGGCGCTACGGGATGCCCGTGGTCGCACTGCGGTACCCGTTCATCGGGGGCACGGACGAGCGGCTCACCGAGTACGCGGACGCCGTGGCGAAGGACCCGGCGATCGGCGCGGGGAGCCTGTGGGCCTACCTGGAGACGCGCGACGCCGCGGAGGCGGCCTGGCTCGCGCTCGGCTGCGCGGCCGACGGCGCCGTCGTCATCCACGTCGCGGCGCCCGAGACGCTGGTGCCGGAACCCACCGCGGACCTGCTGCGCCGGTACCACCCGGACACTCCGGTGCGCCGGCCGGTCGAGGGGCGCGCGGTGCCCTACGACCTCACGGCCGCCGAGCAGGTGCTCGGGTTCCGGGCCAGGCACCACGTCGTCGGCACGCGGTAACAGGCTCCAGGCGACCATAACGCTCCGGACGACCATAACCCCGGGGGTTACGGCCGTCTGGGTCCTTCTGAACGTGAGTCAGGCGAGCCGGGCCTCGACCCAGGCCCGGCTCACGTCCGCGCTGGCCCTCGGGTCCATCGAGGCGCGGTCCACCTCGATCATGACCCAGCCGTCCCATCGGTCGGGCAGCGCCGCGAGCACGGCGTCGAGGTCCATGTCGCCGAGTCCCGGCTCGCGGAAGAGGCCGCGGTCGACGACCGTGCTGTACGGGGCCGGTTCGGCGCGGCTGGCCGCGGCCACCGTGAGGTCGAGATCCTTCACGTGGAGGTCGACCAGCCGGTCGGCGTGCCGCTCCAGCATCCGCACGGGGTCGATCCCCGCCCACGCCAGGTGCCCGATGTCGAAGGAAGCGCCCAGCAGGGACGCCGGTATCGCGGCGAGAGCGCGCTCGATCTCCTCCTCGGTCTCGATCCACGTGCCGACATGGTTGTGCAGTCCGGCGCGCACGCCCTCCGCGGCGAGGACCTCCGCCGCGGTTCCGAGCACGTCGATCACCCGGTCCAGGCGAGCGGCGTCGAAGTCGGCCCCGACGGCGGTCCGCTCCAGGGTGCGCCGGGTCCCGGGCGCCCAGCTCATCGCGGGCGCGAGGAAGACGGTGTCCAGCCCGAAGTAGTTGGACTCCTCGGCCTTGCGGCGGATGCCGTCATACCAGCGCACCTCCTCGGCGCTGCCGGGAGCGAGCAGCGTGCCGTGCTCCTCCGGCAGGGCGATGCTCGCGTAGCCGGGCGCCAGGACGAGGCCCGCCTCCTCCACCATCCGCTCGTACGACTGCAGGGTCTGGGTGTCGAGGACCTCCATCATCACCGCCGCGAAGCCGGCGTCCCGCACCTGGGCGAGGACGCCGGGATAGGCGTCCCGGAAGGCGGGGTCGGCGAAGAGCCAGAGGTCCTCGCTGTCCGGGTCCGACGGGTCGGCCTTCAGGTTGACCCACTGGATCGGGTTCAGGGCTACCCGGTCGGCGCGCAGCTTCATGCGATCGCCCCCGTCGTCCCCGAAGTGGTGCCCGGAGTGGTGCCCGGCGTGGTGCCCGCCGTCGTGCTCGCATCCGTGCCCAGAGCCGCGCCCGCCGTCGTGCCCTGGCGCGCGTTGTAGACGGTGGACCCGCCCGCGTCCACCCCCGCGCGGTAGGCGCGGAAGACGCCGAGCGCCTCCTCCCGGAGCACGTCCCGCACCACGCGGATGCCGCGACGCTCGAACTGCTCCGCCCAGTCGCTGCCGAGCGGACCTTCGTCGAAGGTCGTGATCTCCTCGAGCTCCGGCCCGTCGCCCGCGACGACGAGGGTGCGCACCCCGGACCACATGGTCGCCCCGTAGCACTGGATGCACGGCCGCCAGTTGACGACGAGCTCGTGCGCGGGCAGCCCGGCGCCGCCGAGGTCCCACGCCCCCGACCGGCGCTGCGCGAGCCCCAGCGCGACGACCTCCGCGTGACCGCTGGAGACCCCGCTGGCGAGCACGACGTTCACGCCGACGGCGACGATGCGCCCGGTCTCGCTCTCCGCGACGAGAGCGGCGAACGGTCCCCCGTTCCCCTCCCGCCAGTTGCGGTCGGCCAGGCGGTGCACGAGCCGCATCCGGTCGCCCCGGTCCGGGACGACGTCGGGCACGTCGGCCAGCTCGTCGCCCACCCACGGCGGCAGGGCGATGCGGTACTCGGTAGTGATGTGCTCAGCGAGCATGTTCGGCATCCTCAGGTCGATCCAGCAAACAAGTCAGTTGGCGAAGTAGAGCGAGCGTCCGGACGCACGCTCTACTTCGCGGTGCGCCGCGTCGCGAAGTAGAGCGGGTGTCCGGACGCGGGCTCTACTTCGCGGTGCGGCGGGTTACGGCTTGGGCGGTGCGGACGGCGGTTACCGCACCGGTGAGGGTCGCGTTCGCGACCACGGGGGTCGGCACCGCACCGGTGCCGGCGACGTAGAGGTTCTCGAAGCCCCAGACCCGTCCGGTGGTGTCCGCGACGCTCGTACCGTCGTCGTGCTCCCCGATCCGGACGGTGCCGGTGAGGTGCAACGACGATCCGGGGACCAGGAGCGCCCGCTCCGTCTCGGGGTCGAACGGGCCGAACAGCTCCGCGATCTCCTGCACACGGGCGAGCGCGCGGTCGATGAGCTCGAGGTCGGTCGGGGAGTAGGCGAACTCGACGCCGATCCGCGGCAGGCCCGCCGCGTCCGTCTCGGTCTCGGAGAACACGAGGCGGTTCGCGGGCCGCGACTCCACCGGGGTGTAGAACGACAGACCGACCGAGTGGGCGAGCGGGCGTCCGGCCGCGTCGACGTATGTCGTGTTCATGATCTGCCCGTGGAACGGCTGGGCCGGGCCGTTCTGCGGGATCCAGAGCGAGTCGGTGCAGAACTCCCCCACCCGCGGCAGCGGCAGCGTGGCCAGGTCGAGCCCGAACCGGCCGACGTCCATGAGGACCCGCCCGGTGACGAACGCGTGCTCGTTCAGGTAGCGCCCGAGCGCCCACGGCCTGATCCCCGAGGCGAAGAGCAGCTGCGGCGTGCGCAGCGCGTCCGCGCACACCACCACGGTGTCGGCGAGCAGCTCCTGCTCCGCCCCGTCGGCGACCCGCCGGACACGCGCACCCAGCACCCGGTCGCCGTCGACCAGCAGCCTGGTCACGAGGACGCCGGTGAGCAGCTCGAAGCCGTCGTCGCCGCCGGACGCGATCGGCGGGAAGATCACTGACGGGCCCGTGCGGACCAGCGGCCCTTCGACGGCCGGCGCGACCGCCATCGGCATCGGCTGCGGCGCACGGTCGGGCGGTCCGACGCCGGCGAGGTGCTCCCCGAGCACGTCGAGCACGACCTGTCCCACCTTGGTCGGCCCGATCGGGGCCGGATGCACACCGAGCACCCGGCGGGCGGTCGCCAGGTCGTCCGACCAGCCGTCCGCGTCGCCGCCGTCGAACACCTCCTCGCCCGCGGGCCACGGGGTAGCTGCCGTCCAGTGCACGCCCATCCCGCCCGCGTTCCACGCGATGGCTGCGCCCGGCATCGCCTCGGCGTCCTCGCCGAACGCGAGCGCGTGGAACATCCCGGGCCCGAGCCGTCCGACGTCGCCGACGGGCTCCCGGTCGACGTCGGCCCCCGTGTACATGCCCTGGATGCCGCTCGCGACACGCTCGTTGTAGCGCTCCCAGAGCTCGGGCTCCGGCACGTCGTGCAGGTGCAGGCCCGGGGTGGCCCCGATCGCCGTGCCCGCGTCGACCATGCGGATCCGGACGGCCGGGTCGGCCTCCCGGAGCAGCCGGGCGACCGTCGAGCCCATGAGGCCGCCACCGACGATCAGGACGCTGGTGTTGCGCGAATAAGTCAAAAATCCTCCATAAGCAGGTGTCAGACGTACAGGTCACGCGAGTGACCTGTACGTCTGACAGGTCGTCATGCGTCGTGCACGACCGGGCCGAAGAGCTGGGTGTCCATGCGGTCCAGGGCGAACTTGAGGGCTCCGATGAGCGGCCCGTCCGGGCCGAGCGACGTGGCCCGCAGCTCGATGTCCGGGTTGCGCGCCGCCCGCATCCGGTCCCGGACGCGCGGCAGGAGCACGTCCGCGGCGTCCTCCATCCCGCCGCTGAGCACGATGAGCGACGGCGCGATGGTCCAGGACAGCGTGGTGAGGATCGACACGGTGTGCTCGACGAACTCGTCGACCTCGGCCAGAGCCGCCGGATTCCCCGCCCGCGCGGCCGCCACGCGGTCCCGCGCGAACGCCCGCTCACTCGGGACCGGGGACGTCAGCCACGCGATGGGATGGTCGTCGAGGGTGCCTGCCCGCATCGACGCCGCCTCGACGATCTCGCCGGCCGCGCCCTGGAAACCGCGGTGCACCGCTCCCCGGATGAGGATGCCCAGGCCCGCGCGGCTGCCCAGCTGAGCCCAGACGACGTCGTCGTGGTCCCGCGCCACGCCACGCCAGCGCTCGGCGAGGGCGCCGAGGTTGGCGTCGTTGTCCGCGAACCAGGGTATGCCGATGCGGCTGCCCAGCTCGGCGGGCAGGTCGACGCCGGCCCAGTGCTCGGTGAACACCAGCCGCCGGACGACGCCGTCGGCGTCGATCGCCCCACCGCTCGCGACGGCGCCCGCGCGCAGGCGGTCGACCGTTCCACCGGCGTCCACCAGCGCCTCCCGCACGAGGTCGGCGGCGTCGTCGAGCGTGGACCGCGGGTCGTGGTACTCCCGCAGCGCGCGGCGGGCACGTCCGAGGATGTTCCCGCGCACGTCGGACACCACCGCCGCGCCCTCGAGCGTGTTGATCCGGACCGCGGCGAGCAGGGCGTGCTGGGCGCGGAGCTCGAAGCGCCGCGGCGGCCTGCCCGCCCCGCCCGAGAGCGGCACCCGGTCGAGCTCGGCGACCCAGCCCGCGTCCACGAGCGCGACGAGGATCAGCTCGATCGTGCGCCGCGACAGGCCGGTCCGCTCGGCGAGCGCCGTCATCGTCATCGCCTCGGCGGAGACCGCGAGCGCCCGCAGCGCCGCAGCCGTGTTGACCCGGCGGATGCCGCTCTGATCCAGTCCCGACGTCACTTGAGCCCCGTGGCGGCGACGCCCTGCACGAAGTGGCGCTGCAGGAAGAGGAACAGCACGAGCACGGGCAGCATCACCACGACGGCGCCGGCGAGCACGAGCCCGTAGTCGGTGACGTTCTGCGCGGCCTGGCTGGTCGCGGCCAGCCCGACCGGCAGGGTGTAGGTGGAGGTGCTCTGGGCCACGACGAGCGGCCAGATGAAATTGTTCCAGGAGGCGAGGAACGACATGATCGTGACAGTAGCGAGGGCGGGTCCGGCCAGCGGCAGGAAGATCCGGAAGAAGATGCGCAGCTCGCCCGCGCCGTCGATCCGCGCGGCCTCCAGCAGCTCGTCCGGTACCGCTGACGCGTACTGCCGCATGATGAAGATCGAGATCGGCAGCGCGAGGCTCGGCAGCGCGATCCCCGCGAGGGTGTCGACGAGGCCGATGTTCATGGTGACGACGAACTGCGGGACGAAGGTGGCGGTGTACGGCACCATGAGCGCCGCCATGACGGCGCCGAAGGCGAGCCGCTTGCCGGCGAAGTCGAACTTGGCGAGCGCGTACCCCGCGGCCGACGCGGCCACGAGATTGCCCGCGACGACGACGGCGGCGACCACGATGCTGTTCCCGAGGAACGTGCTGAACCCCTGGATCGCGAACAGCCGCACGAAGTTGTCGAAGGTCACCTCACTCGGCAGCCACGCGCCGGGGTCGGCGCGGATGTCGTCCAGGCTGCGCAGCGAGCCGCTCGCCACCCACAGGAAGGGCAGCAGGGTGAGCCCCGCGGCGGCGGCCAGAGCCAGTTGGAGCAGAACCTTGGGTCCGGGACGTCTGATGTCGGCCGGTGCGGCCACGGTCATGTGCGGAGTGGTCATGTGCGGGGCCTCAGCAGTCTGAACTGGACGATGCTCACCACGGCCACCAGGACGAGGATGACGAAGGACGCGGCGGACGAGAGCCCGAGCTGGCCGAAGCCGAACTGGTGGTACGTGTACAGCGCGACCGACTCGGTGGAGCCCAGCGGGCCGCCGTCGGTCAGCAGGTAGGGCTCGTCGAACACCTGCAGGTAGAAGACGGTGAGCAGCACGGAGACGAGCAGGATCGTCGGCATGAGCAGGGGCACGGTGATGTGCCACAGGCGACGCCACCACCCCGCGCCGTCCAGGGCGGCCGCTTCGTGCACGTCCTCCGGCACACCCTGCAGCCCCGCCAGGAACAGCACCATGGCGGTGCCGAAGTTGCGCCACACGCCGAGCAGGATCACCACGGGCATCGCCAGGTCCGGGTCGCCGAGCCAGTTCGGCCCCGCGAACCCGAGGTTCGCGGCCACCTCGTTGACGGTGCCGTTCGTGTTGAAGGCGTACTGCCAGATGAGCGCGACGGCCACGACGTTGGTCACCACGGGGGCGAAGAAGATGGTCCGGAACACGCCGCGCGTCCGGCGTGCTCCCGCGTTGAGGGCGAGGGCGAGGGCGAACCCGATCAGCATGGTGAGCGGGACCCCCACCAGCACGAAGACCGCCGTGTTCCCGAGGTCACGGACGAACCGGTCGTCGGCGAAGAGCCATACGTAGTTCGCGAGGCCGACGAAGTCGACCGCGAACGGGTTGCGCAGGTCGGTGCCGCGCAGGTCCGTGAGGCTGAAGCCGAGTGCTGCGATGGTCGGGATCGCCGTGTAGACGAGGAAGACCACGAGGAACGGCGTCAGGAACAGCCAGGCGACGGCGGTGCGGCGCTGCGCGCCGGATCCTCGCCGACGGAGCGGTACCGGCCGGCGCAGCGCGGGCCGCAGGGCCGACGGCGCACCCGGGGTGATGGTCGCGGTCATGAGCGCCTCACTCCGTCCCGGTGCCCAGGCTCTCGGCGAAGGACTGGATGGCCGCCGCGGCCTGCTCCGGCGTCTGCTGCTCCTTGGCCACCGCCTCCATCTCGACCCCGAGCTGCGTCGCGATCTGCGCCCAGGGCTCCACCTGCGGGTAGGTCCGGGCGTTCTCGAGCTGGTCGAAGAACGCGTCGAGGAGCGGCTGGTCCGCGATCGCGGGGTCGTCCCAGGCGGACCGGACCGCGGGGAGGGAGGTCAGCGCCTCGTACTGGGCGACCTGCGTCTCGGGCTCGGCGAGGTGGCGCAGCAGCTTCCAGGCCGCGTCCGGGTTGTCGCTGTCGGTCGGCACGCCCCAGCTGCCGCCCGCGATCGCGCCGACGCTGCCGCCCGCTCCGCCCGGCAGTGGCGCGGTAGCGACGTGCTCCTCGGTCCAGCCCTGCTCGCCGGCGACGTCGTCGAGCTGCCCGATCACCCAGGGGCCGGTCATCATGGCGCCCGTCCTGCCCTCGACGAAGTACGGCTGGGAGTCGAGGAAGCCGGGCGCGTCGGGGTCGGCGATCCCGGAGGTGAAGAAGGACTGGTTGTACGTGAGCGCGTCGACCATCTCCGGGGTGTCGAGGGTCCACTCGGCGCCGTCGTCCGACATCGGCGCGCCACCTGCCTGCCACAGGTACTGCGCGACGTCCTGGCCGTTGTAGACGTCCCAGCCGACATCCGCGCCCAGGCCCTGCTCGGCGCCGCCGTCCTGGAGGGCCTCGAAGAACGGGATCACGTCGTCCCAGGCGGCCGGCGCCTCCGCACCGGCGGCCTCGGCGAAGTCGGCGCGGTAGACCAGCGCGTACGTGTACGCGTACCACGGGATCGAGTAGGCGACCCCGTCGACGACGCCGGACTCCCACGCGCCGGGGAAGAACGAGTCGCTGTCGACCAGGTCCTCGGGCACGGGAGCGAAGGCGCCGCCCGCGATGAACTGGGCCTGCGACTCGGTGTAGAGCTGCGCGACGTCGGGGCCCGCGCCGCCGGCGACCGCCGCCTGCAGCTTGGTCGTGTACTCGTCCGCCGGGACCAGCGTGATCTGCAGGTCGAGGTCCTGGTTCTCCTCCTTGAAGGAGGCGAGGACGTCGTCGAGCGCGGTCGCGTCGCCGTCGGGAGCCCACAGCTCCACGGTGCCGGTGGCGGGTGCGTCGTCGACGCGGGCCGACGGTGCGGACGATGCGGGGTCGGCGCTGCGGCCGCAGCCGGCGAGCGCGAGGACGGGGACGAGGGCGGCGGCGGCAACGAGCCGGGCCGAGGGGCGGACCGAGGGGCGGCGAGAGACTGGCACGAGGGGCTCCTATCGCGAGAGTCGGTGGGGGCCGACGCAAGCAGACACATTGTGCTGACTAGTAGCGATTTAGGACCCACTCGGTGCGGGCCTGTTTTTCAAGGTAGGGGCGGCCCGTTTCGCCGGCATGACGCGAGAGTGACGAATAATTTCGGCGGAAACAGCACAATCCCGGGGCGGAGGAGCCTCCGCCCGTGCCGCCGGACTACGTGCGCGCCACCGCCGGGTGCGTGTGCGCGACCGAGAGCAGGATCCTCGCCGCAGCGTCGCCGGCCACCGCCCAGCGGTGCCGGATGTCGGCCGGGTGGCTGATCGCGTCGCCGGCCCCCAGCCGCCAGGAGCCCTCGTGCTCCAGGGTGACCTCTACCTCGCCGTCGACCACGTAGACGGTCATCTCGCCGTCGGACTCGAACCAGCCCCCGAGGTCGGCGCCGGGCTCGACGCGGTACTCGACCACCTCCAGCAGGTGGCCGGCGCCTCCGGACAGGAGCCGCCCGCTCGCCGCCCCCGGAGCGTCGGAGACCCGCAGCTCACGCCCCTCGCCCTGGCGCAGCACGGACACGCCGCGCGGCGCGCTCACCGGCGGCATGAGCTGGCTCGGTGGTAGCCCGAGCGCATGCGCGAGCCGGTAGAGGCTCGACAGCGACGGGCTCGTCTCGCCCTTCTCGACCTGGCTCAGGAACGGCTGGCTCATCTCGCTCGCGCGCGCGAGGGCGCGCATCGAGAGCCCCGCGGCCTCGCGCGCCCGCCGGATCGCCTGCCCCACCGCGGCGCGGACGTCGTCCGTGGCGTCCGGATTCTTTAACACGGCCTTAACCACGACTCCTCGATCCTGATCCATGCTGATAACCAATACCTATCACCCAGGGAGACCAGCATGTCAGCATTCCACGTCCCGGCGATCGACATCGCCCCCTACGTCGCCGGCGGCACCGACGCGGAACGGAGCGAGGTCGCCCGCCAGGTCGACGAGGCGGCGCGCACCGTCGGCTTCATGCAGGTCCTCGGGCACGGCATCCCGCTGGAGGCCTGGGCGCGGCTCGGCCGGGCCAGCGACCGGTTCTTCGAGCTCCCGCTGGAGGTGAAGAAGCAGTACCGGGCGCCGTCGGGCGTGAACCGCGGGTACAGCCCGCCCAGGTCGGAGCGGCTCAGCCTGAGCCTGGGCGTCGAGAAGGCCGAGCGTATGAACGACTTCTTCGAGGCCTTCAACGTCGGCGCGGCCGCGGCCGACTACCCGCACGCCGACGTCGACCCCGGCATGTACTCCGAGAACATCTGGCCGGCCGAGAGCGACACCTTCCAGGGCGACGTCGAGCTGTGGATGTCGCACGCCCGGGCCGTGGCCCGGGTCATGATGCGGGTCTTCGCGGACGCGCTCGGCCTGCCCGCCGGGTACTTCGACGCGTATACCGACCACTCGCTCGACGTCCTGCGCATGAACAACTACGCCCTCCCCGAGGGCGAGCGCGTCGAGCTCGACGGCGACCTCATCGGCATGGGCGAGCACACGGACTTCGGCATCGTCACGCTGCTCTGGGCCGACGACGTGAAGGGCCTCCAGGTGCTGGACGACGACGGCGGCTGGAACGACGTCTCCCCGCTGCCCGGCGCCCTGCTCGTGAACCTGGGCGACCTCACGGCGCGCTGGACGAACGAGCGCTGGAAGTCGACCCTGCACCGCGTGAAGCCGCCGGTGATCGACGGCCGTATCAAGCGGCGCCGCTCCGCCGCGTTCTTCTTCGACGGCAACGTCGACGCCGTCATCACGACGCTCCCCGGGTGCGTCGCCGAGGGCGAGACCGAGCTCTACGGCCCGATCACCGTCGGCGAGCACATCGAGGCCAAGCTCAACGGCTCCCGGGGGCTGGTGAACAACACGACCGACACGGAACGCGAGGCGGAGCGGGTCCTGACCAGCCGTTCCTGACAGACCATCGGCCGAGCAACCGTTGGTCGAGCTTGTCGAGACCTGGTGAGGTCTCGACAAGCTCGACCGACGGTTGGTCAGGTTCGACTGACGGAAGCGGACTAGCCGCAGTGCTCGTTCAGCTCGAAGTTGTGCACCACCGTCCTGCCCTTGATGATGCGCGCGTTCTTCGACTCCGGCGGGTACCCCGTCGCCGAGCTGAGCAGCGACAGCCGGTTGTTCGAGATCCCCATCCAGCGGGCGTAGCCGCCGTCCGGACCGGTGACGAGCGTGATGTCGTACTCGGCCCCGTCGACGACCACGAACGCGCCCTCGAGCGGGACCGTCTCGTCGTCACAGGTGACGCCGGTAACCGTGCCGGCGATCTTGCCCCAGCTCGTGGGCGGGGTCACCTTCAGCGAGACCTGCACCCGCGGCTCGTCGTACGGCGTGCTGCCGTTGGCCACGACGGCCGACGTGTAGGTGCCCGGCTGGTCGACACGGCTGCTGTCCATGCCGAGCTGCACCGTCGCGGACTCACCCGGGTTCAGCCGGAACGACGGCGGCTGGACGTCCAGCCACGGCACCTCGACCTCGGTCTCGCCGGTCACGTTCAGTACCGTGTGCATGTCGGGGAAGCCGACCTCCTCGGTGGTGGCGGGTTCCGCGTTGCCGCAGGCCTCGCTGGCGATGTACGACGGCGCGGTCTCCGGCTCGGCGTTCGAGCCGATGAAGAACACGCCACCCGCGTGCCCGACGACCTCGACCACGAGCGTGCTGCCCGCCGGTGCGACACCGGTGACCGGCACGTCCACCATCGTGAGCTGCTGGGGCTCCAGGGTGACGTCGGACGAGCCCAGCAGGGTCATGTTGTCGTAGACGAGGTCCCCGTCGAGCTCGTACAGGTTGACCGTCACGTCGGCGGCCGACTCGACGGTCTCCACGCCGAAGGACACGTTCGTCACGGAGAACTCGCCCTCGATCTCGAAGTCCTCCAGGGTGAACGTCCGCAGCCACTGCGTCTGCTCACCGACGCAGGCCGCCGAGTTGTCGGGCGCGATGTCCTGCGACGAGGAGTGCGTGATGGTCGTACCCTCCGCGAGGAGCGACGGCGGCGCGGCGGGCGTCACCGCCGGGCCCCCCTTCGTCCCGTTGCGAGCCAGCCGGTCGCCGCCCTTCGAGCTCTTCCCGGCTGTGCCTGCCTTGTCCGACTGCGCAGCCGTGCTCACCTCGGTCGCCTCGCCGACGGCGCCCTTGATGACGCCGGCGCTGCCCGCCGACCCAAGGATCTCGAAGTCGGACGACGCCGGCGCCACCTCGACGTCCGCAGGCGCGGTGCCCTCGTTCGTCACGGTGAACGTGCCCGACTTGGTGCCGCCCATCCGGACCTCGCGGGAGATCGTCTCCGGGTCGACCGTCAGGATCGGGGCCGCGAGCTTCACGCCCTTCCGGACGACGGCGTCGGCGACGACCCGCACCGATACCTTCTTCGCCCGGTAGTCCTTGGCCGCATAACGGATCTCCCGCTCACCGACCTTCGGCGAGAACAGCGAGTAGTACCCGTTCCCCACCTTCGGGTTCTCCGGGTTCAGCGTCTTCGTGCTCTGCTTCCCGGCCGTCACCGTGGCGCCGTTGACGCCGTCGCCGGTGTTGAGGTCCCGGACGGTCCCGGCGACGAGGCCGCCGGCGACCGGCACGCACGCGCCGAGGGAGACGTTGTCGATCTGCCACCAGCCGGACCACTCGGCGACGCCGTAGTGGAACTGGATCCGCACGTCGGACTCGCCGCCCGCACTCGGGACGGCGACGATCGCGCGCCCTTCGGCGTCGGAGGTCTGGTGCAGCGCCGCCTCCCAGGTCTCACCGCCGTCGACGCTGACGTTGACGTCGGCAGACTCGCCGCCGAGCGGCAGGTAGCTCTGGTCGAACGTCAGGAGCGGCTCCTCGACGTCGGACAGGTCGTAGGACCGCGACGTGAGTGTCGTGTCCTGCGACCCGCCCTCGCCGTAGGCGTCGCTGTTCACCTCGGCGAACAGACCTTCGCCGCCGGTCATGTTGCCGTACCCGAAGGCGTCGTCGAACGTCCAGATCTGCTCGGTGCCCGCCAGGTCCTCGACGGTCCAGCCGTCGGGCACCTCGCCGGACTCGAACTCCTCCGTCGCGACGCCCGCCCCGGTCATGGCGTAACCCGGGGCCGTGCACTCGCTGAGGACGGGCAGCGCGGCGTCGGCGGACGCCGGCCCCGTACCCACCTCGACCTCCTGCGTGAACGTCGCGTACCCGGTCACGGACGGCTGCACCACCAGGGTGTGCGTGGCCTCCTCGGGCAGCTCGAACGAGTACTTCCCCGTGAACGGGTCGGTCCACGCCACGACGCTGCTCGGCGCGCCCTGCACGGAGACCTTGGCGTCGAGCGGCCAGCCGTGCCCGGAACCGTCGGTGACGGTACCGCTCACGGTGGTGGTCGGCGCGGCCTCCAGGGTGATGTCGACGGTGGTGGTCTCGCCCTCGACGACGTCGGCCTGCGCCGTCCCGGCAAGGAAGCCGAAGGCGGAGACGCTCAGCTCATGGGCGCCCTCCTCCAGGCCCAGGCGGTAGACGCCCTCGGCGTCGGTCGTGTCGGAACGCTCACCAGCGGTCACCCGCGCGCCGGCGACCGGTTCGCCGTCAGGCCCCGTGACGGTGCCCGCGACGAAGCCGTAGCCGTCGATCGGCGCGTTGCTGACCAGCGCCTCGACGTCCAGCTTGCCCTCGCCCCACACGTTGTTGTCGGCGGGGGTGCCGCCGCAGGTGTCGTCGGCGACGTCGGTGGAGGTCCCGTCCAGGAGCTCCTTGGTGGCCTCGATGTCGCCGACCAGGACCGGCGCGGCGCTCCACAGGAGGGCGACGGCGCCCGCGAGGTGCGGGGACGCCATGGACGTTCCGCTGAACACGGCGTAGTCGCCGCCGGGCACGGAGGACCGCACCTCGTCACCGGGCGCCGACAGGTTCGGCTTGGTCTCGCCGTCCGCGCCCGGGCCGCGCGAGGAGAACTCGGCGATGTCGCCGCTCTCCCCGAACGCGCCCGCCGCGTAGGTCGCGACGTTGGCTCCGGGGGACGACGTCGACTGGCAGCCGACCTCGCCCGCGTTGCCCGCGGCCCAGGCGCCGAAGATGCCGGCCGCCTCCCAGGCGGCGATCTCCTCGGACATGAAGTCGTCGATGGCGCCGGGCGCCGTCTGGCCCCAGGAGTTGTTCACGATGTGCGGGCGCTGGGCCGGGTCGGGGTCGGAACCGTCGACCCGCGTCGGCGCGAGGATCCACTGGCCCGAGGCGAGCAGGTCGGCGTCCGAGCAGGAGGCGCAGCCGTTGGCCGCGATCCAGTCGGCGTCGGGTGCGACGCCGATCTGGTTGCCCGCGCCGTCGTCACCCACCATGGTGCCCATCACGTGGGTGCCATGGGCGTCGATGTCGCAGGGCGCTCCGTCGCAGGAGTCGCTCGCGTCGAACCAGTTGTAGTCGTTGCTCAGGCCCTCGTCGCCGAGGTAGCCGCGGTAGTGCTGCAACAGGGCCGGGTGCTCGACGTCGACACCGGAGTCGATGTTGGCCACGGTGATGCCCTCACCCGTGTACCCCTGGTCCCACACGTCGGGCGCGTTGATGGCGTCCAGGCCCCACTCGGTGGCCAGCGGCGCGTTCTCGGTCGGCGCCTTGCGCTCCACGGGCTCGATCGGCTGGGCGGCGAACCGCTCGTGGACCTGCTTCACCTCGCGGCTGCCGGCGACCTGCTTCGCCAGCTCCTCCGTGCCGTCCTCGACAAGGATCGCGTTGCTGATCCAGTAGGACTCGTACTCGGCGCCGGCTGCCTTGAGGTCGGCGACGACGTCGGCCTGCGACGCCTTCGCCGTGCTGGTCAGGGCGTCGTAGACGAACTGGCCGCGCTCGCCCCAGTCCGCGATGTCCTTGGCCGGTGCCAGGTCCGGCGCGTCCGCGAACCGGATCCAGAAGTCGGCGGACTCCTTGGTCTCGAACCGGGTCTGTACGCCCGGCGTGATCTTGTCCGCCGCGCGCTCCGGGACGTCGGTGGTGACGGCGGGCTGTATCCCGGTCGGCGTAGGCGTGCTCGCGAGCGCGGGTGTCACGCTCACCCCTGTTGCAAAAAGAACGCCGACCGCTGCGAGAGCGATCGGCGTTCGGCGGTGTGGCATGCGACTGTGCATTCTTGCCTCCGGGGTGCAAGCGCCCTGCGAGGGACGCGACCACTGGCTCACAAACGTGTGCCGGGGTCCACTTTGGGAGGTAGCGGGCTAAAAGAGCAACGAAAGTCGGCTGGTCAGGTCAGGCCGACCCTGATTCCACCGGTTCCTGTCGCACGCCGTCGACCTCGGGCGTCACCCGCCGCCCGACAGCGACCGCCATCGCGATGATCCCGAGGCAGCCGGCCACCACCACGCCGATGAAGCCGCCCGCCCAGCCGCGTTCCAGCAGCAGTCCCGCGACCACGGGGCCTGCGATCGTGCCGGCCTGGAAGGCCCCGGAGCTGATCGCGTTGTACCGGCCGCGCAGGTGGGCGGGTGCCATGTCGTTCGTCAGCGAGGGCAGCACGGACTGCATGAGGGTCTCCCCCAGCCCGAAGAAGGCGTGGAACACCAGGACGATGACGACGGCGGCGGTGCCGCCCGGCACGAGCCCGGCGCCGCCGAGCAGCAGCCACGCCGTCGCCCACACCACGGCCATGACCGCGAGCACCCGCGTGCGGCGCCGTCCGCCGACCCGGTTCATCACCCAGAACTGGAGCGCCACGATCACCACCGTGTTCACCACGAACGCGAAACCGATGGTGCGGGTCGACACCTCCGCCACCAGGCGCGCGAACGCGGGGAACCCGCCCTCCATCTGGCCGTATCCCACGAACGCCGCGAGCAGCCCCAGCCCGGACAGCCAGAGCACCTCGGGCCGGCGCAGGATGCTGAGGTAGCCCTCTGCCGCGCTGCCGCCGCCGTCGGCGTCGCCGGCCGGCCGGTCGACCCGGCCGTGCAGGTGCCGCAGCGGCCCCATGAGCACGACGACGGGGACGACGAACGTCGCCGCGTTCACCAGGAACGCCATCACGAAGGTCTCGGGGCGGTCGACGTCGACCACGAGGCCGCCCACCACGCCGCCCACACCGACGCCGAGGTTGAGCAGCGCGAAGTTCACGCCGTAGTACCGCTGGCGCAGCTCGCCGTCGACGACCGTGGCGACCAGCGCGTTGACCGACGGCCACCCGACACCGAGCTGCACCCCGAAGAGCGCCAGCCCGAGCGCGGCGACCGCCGGGACCGTCGCGAACGCGAGCACCGCGTATCCGGCGACGGCGAAGAACAGGCCCGTGAGCATGACGCGGCGGGCGCCGTACCGGTCGACGAGCGCTCCGGCCGGACCGGTGACGAGCAGGCCGACCACCGCGATCAGGCCCATGAGCGTGCCGGACAGGCCGAGCGAGAAGCCGCGCACCTCGTGCAGGTAGATGATCGTGAACGGCAGCGTCAGGCCGCGGCCGAAGAACTGCACGATCACCGTGGACAGGAGCCAGCGGCCGTCGTTGGGCAGCTCCGACCAGAATTCGAGGGCGCCGGAGCGTGGAGAGGATGTCACCGGCTGATTCTCGCCCGAGCCGCGGTGCGGCCACTAGCGGATTTCGGACGCTGTGGTGTTCGCGACATCCACACCACCGGTGACGCCTGGCCCCGCCGCTCAGGCGTGCGCGAGCAGCTTCAGCGCGACGACCCCGACCGCGAGCGCCGCGAGCATGCCCAGCGCCAGGATCCGCGCAGGCCAGGGCAGCGCGGTGCGGCGGACGCCGAGCCAGGCGATGACCACGAGGGTCCCGATCAGCACGCCGACGCCGACCCGGAGCGCCGTCGTCACCTCCCACCACCCGATCCCCGCCGCGAGCAGGGCGAGCAGCGGGAACACGATGGTCACCAGGGCGCTACCGCTCGTCCGCGTCATGGCGCCCAGGAGCTTCCGGTCCGGGAAGCCGCCGTGCGCGGCGAGGTGCGCGATGAGCTCGGCGAGCCAGGCGGCGGCAACCGTGCCGACGGCGGTGATGGTCAGCGAGCCGGCGGCGGCCCCGGCGGTGAGCCCGTGGGCGTGGGCGAGCAGCGTGAGGATGACGGCGAGCGCGGCGAACGTGACGTAGACGCGCTCGCGGAGGCGCTCGGCGAAGTTCTCCTTCTCGTCCTCGCTGAGCTCGCCGAGCGCGGAGAGGTCGGGGCGTTGGCGACGGGACTGGCTCATGGGTCCATTGTGTCGGGCGCAGTCGTGCCGCGTCCGAGTCGGAGGCGCCGCAGCCCAGCGATCCGGCCCAAAAAGGCGCGCGTTCTTGGGCCGGATCGCTGGGCTGGCGCGCGCCCGGGCGTCACGACGCCGGCCGGCTCGCCTTCCCGCCGTCCTCCCCGCGCTGGTGCCCCCGCCGCGCGTCCCGGTCGAAGATGCCGATGATCTCGCACGGCCCGCCCTCCGCGCCGATGGCGTGCGGCAGCATCGTCGGGAACTCCGCGGCCTGGTTGGTCTCGATGCGGATGCGCCGGTTGCCGAGCAGCAGGGTCGCCGTGCCGGAGATGACGACGAGCCACTCGCGGCCCGGGTGGGCGCGCATCCGCGCAGGGTTGTCCGGCGCCGGGCTGGTCATCCGCTGCCGGACGACGCTCATCCCGGGCTCGGCCTTGATCGACCAGCGCATCCCGCCGTGCGAGCCGTCGACCGTCGGGTTGATGACGACGTCCTCCGTGTCCGTCTCGACAAGCTGGTCCAGCGACGTGTCGAGCGCCCGCGCCAGCGTGACGAGCTGGTCCAGGGCCAGGCGCCGCTGGCCGTTCTCGATGCGGCTGAGCGTCGACTGGCTGACCCGCGCGCGGGTGGCCAGCTCCTCCAGGGACCAGCCCTGCGCGACCCGCAGGGCGCGGATGCGTTTGCGCACCAGGCTGTCCAGCTCACCACTTTCTTGCGTCATAGGCAAGATCCTATGCCCATACCGCAAGAGGGAGCTAGCGTCGTTCGTGTCCGGCCCGCCACCCGGGGCCGCACCACGAAAGGGAAACGAGACATGCCTGCAACCAGCTCCACGCCCGCCGGAGAACTGCCGGACGAGACCGTCGACGCCGTGGTGATCGGCGGCGGCGCGGCCGGGCTGAACGGCGCGCTGATGCTCGCCCGGTCCCGCCGCTCGGTCGCCGTGATCGACAGCGGCACCCCGCGCAACGCGCCCGCCGAGGGGGTGCACGGCCTGCTCGGCCTGGACGGCACTCCCCCGGCCGAGCTGCTGGAACGCGGCCGGTCCGAGGTCCGCGGCTATGGCGGCACCGTGCTGTCCGGCGAGGTGATCAAGGCGGCCCCGGCCGATCCGTCCGCCGACGGCGACCCGCGCTTCACCGTCACCCTGGCCGACGGCGCCACGCTGCACGCCCGCCGCCTCCTGGTCGCCACCGGTCTGCGCGACGTCCTGCCGGACGTCCCGGGCCTGGCCGAGCACTGGGGCCACGGCCTGGTGCACTGCCCGTACTGCCACGGCTGGGAGGTGCGCGACGAGCCGATCGGCGTCATCGCGACCGGCCCGATGTCCGTCCACCAGGCGCTGCTGTTCCGCCAGCTCACCGATGACCTCGTCTACTTCGCGCGCGGCACCACCCTCGACGACGACGCGCGCGCCCGCTTCGCGGCCCGCGGCATCCGTGTCGTCGACGCCCCCGTCGCCCAGGTGATCGCGGCGGGCGACGGCGGCATCGCGGGCGTCCGGCTCGACGACGGGCAGCTCGTCGAACGGCGCGTGCTCGCCGTCGCGACCACCATGCTGCCGCGCGTCGAGGGCCTGGAGGACCTCGGGCTGCCGCTGCAGGACCTGCCGAACGGGATGGGCCGCCACGTCGTGACCGGCACGGCCGGGACCACCGAGGTGCCCGGCGTGTGGGTCGCCGGCAACACCGCCGACCCGTCCGCGCAGGTCGGGGCGTCCGCCGCGGCCGGCGCACTGGCCGGCGCCCACATCAACGCCGACCTGGTCACTGCCGACACGACGGCGGCCCTCGCGTGAGCGGGCCGGACAAGAGCACGCTCGAGCCCACCGGCCCCGACGCCCGCCAGCGCCGCACCATCCTGATCGCCGTCTGCATCGCGCTGATGGCCGTCATCGCCTCGGTATCCGGGCTCAACGTCGCGCAACCTGACCTCGCGATCACCTTCGACGTCGCTCAGAGCACGGTCCTGTGGATCATCAACATCTACACGCTCGGCCTGGCCGCCCTCCTGCTGCCGCTCGGTGCGATCGGCGACCGGTTCGGTCGCAAGCCCATGCTCGTCGCCGGTCTGGCCGTGTTCGGTGCGGCGAACGTGGTGGCCGCCCTGGCGCCGTCGGCCGAGATCATACTGGCCGCTCGCCTGGCCGGTGGGGTGGGCGCGGCGATGATCATGCCCATCACGCTCGCCGTCATCACCTCCACCTTTCCCCCGGCGGAGCGGGGCCAGGCGATCGGCGTGTGGACCGGCGTCGCGGGCGGTGGCGGCATCATCGGCATGTTCCTCTCGGCCGCCCTCGTCGACCTCGTGACGTGGCGGTGGCTGTTCGCCCTGCCCGTCGTGCTCGTCGTCATCGCGCTCGTCATGGCGCTGCGGTCCGTGCCCAACTCACGCGAGACGTCCGGGCACCCCTTCGACACGGTCGGAGCCCTGACGTCGGTCGTCGCCATGGTGGGCCTGATCTTCGTGCTGCAGGAAGGGCCCGAACGCGGCTGGACCGCCCCGCTCACCCTGCTCGGGCTGGTCGTCGGGGTCGCCGCCGCGGTGGCCTTCGTGGCCTGGGAGCTGCGGCGCCGGGACGCCGCGCTGCTCGACGTGCGGCTGTTCGGCGAGCGGTCGCTGGCCGGCGGCTCGATCACGCTGCTGGTGGTGTTCGGGGTGCAGGCGGGCATCTTCGTGGTGCTGTTCCCGTTCTTCCAGGCCGTCCTCGGCTGGTCGGCGCTGGTGTCCACCCTCGCGATGATGCCGATGGCCGTCCTGATGATGGTCGCCTCCAGCCTCGCCCCGCGGCTGGCCCAGCGGGTCGGCCCCCGGGTCACCATGGCGGCGGGGATCCTCCTGGCGGGCGCCGGGCTGGCGCTCATGGCGTCGGCCGTCTCGGTCGACGGCGGCTACCCGTCGATCCTGCCCGGCATGCTCACCATGGGCCTCGGCATGGGCCTGTCGATGACGCCCTCGACGGAGGCCATCACCAGCGCGCTGCCCCGGGAGCGACAGGGGGTCGCGTCCGCGCTCAACGACGTCACCCGCGAGCTCGGCACGGCGCTCGGCATCGCGCTGCTCGGCGCGCTCCTGTCGGCGGGCTACCGCAGCGCCGTCGACGCGCGGCTCGACGGCGTTCCCGACGGCGCCGCCGACGCCGCACGGCAGGGCGTCGCCAACGCGCTCGACGCCGCGGCGGACGCCGGCCCGCAGGCCCAGGAGCTGGTCCGGGCCGCCCAGGAGTCGTTCGTCGAGGGCTGGCAGAGCGCGATGTGGGCGGGCGTCGTCGTCATGGCCGTCCTGTTCGTCTACGTGCTGGTCCGCGGGCCCCGGTCGCCGTCGGACACACCTGCGGGCCCGACCGCGGACCAGCCGGAGCCGGCCCGGGCGGCCGCCGGATAGCCCCGGGCAGAGGAAAGCCGGTGGGCTCCCGCAGCTGTCCGCGGGAGCCCACCGGCTTGTTCAGACCAGAACCGGCGACCTCAGTCGCAGGCGTCGCAGCGGCCCGTGGCGGGCAGCTGCATGTAGCAGCCCGGGCAGCTCGCCGGGGCGGCGTCGGGCGCGTGCGCGAACGTGTTGGTCTGCGTACCCGAGAATCCGGCCATCAGGATGCGCTTGTACCCGCCGCCGGCCTGCTGGATGTCGACGAAGCCCTTGTTGAAGAAGGCGGTCGCCTCCTGACCCGGGCCGGGCGAGACCGCGACGTACGAGCGGGACGACGGGATCCAGATGCGGGTCTTGTCGAGGCCTTCGGCCATCTCGCGCATGACCGGCCGGTGCACCGCCGGGATGGGCAGCGCCTCGAGCGCCGCCTCGAAGGAGTCGAAGTCGGCACGGTTCGAACCGGTGAGGGCCACGAGGCACGTCTTGCACACCTTGAACTTCTGCCTGTCGAGCTCGGTCGCCGGCTGAAGAGCAGCCAGGCGGTCCTCGGACAGGTGCTGGCAGTCCCGGCCGTGCAGGACCTTGCCGTATGGAACTCGGAAGAGAAGCTCTACCGGGATCTCTGCTCCTGCCACCGCAGGGGTCTCGCTGGACGTAGTCACCACTCAAGTATCGCTGCTGAAAGTAGCCTGTGGGGCCGCCCGGGCCAACTTTTCTGCGACGGGCGCCCGAGCCGGCCTCCCCGACCGGGCGTCTGCGCTCGTCAGAGGCTCGCCCCCGCATGGCCCGTTCCACATGGTCATGCCGACGCCGCGGCCCGCGGCATGCGGAACCGGCAGATCTCGGTGACGTTCTTGACGGGCTCGAAATTCACCCGCACGACCAGGTGCGCGAGGGCGCATACGGGGTCGCCCCCGCACCGGACAGACGGCCCTGGCTGGACGTCAGGTACCTACCAAGGCAGCTCGCCGTTCTCGTCCTGGAGGGTTCCTGTCGGACCGTCCGGGCCGATCGTCGCGAGCCGCACCACGACCCGGGCGCTCTCCTCCGGTGGCCGGCCGATCCCGAAGGCGGCGGTCATGTCGGTCGCGGTGGCACCCGGCTCCAGGGCGTTGAACTTGATGCCCGGCTCTGACCTCGCGTAGTGCACGGTCAGCATGGTGGCCGCCGCCTTGGACGCGGAGTAGAGGGCGAGCGGCAGGCCGGACTCCGGCCGGTCCGGGTTGTTGACCGCCCAGAACGAGCCCATGCTGCTGGAGACGGTCACCACCACGGGGTTCGACGACTTCCGCAGCAGGGGCAGCGCGGCCTCCGTGACCCGGACCACGCCCACCGCGTTGGTGTCGAAGGCGCGCAGGGCCGCGGGACCGTCCACGGCCCCGTCCGCCAGGATGCCGGCGTTGTGCACCAGGACGTCGAGCACGCCCTCGTCCGCGCCGACGACGGCGAGCGCCGTGCGCACCGAGGCATCGTCGGTCACGTCGAGCTGGACGAACCGCGCGCCGAGCGTCGCCGCGGCCTTCTCGCCTCGCTCGACGTCGCGCGCGCCGATGTAGACGGTGTGGTCGAGCTCCAGCAGCTGCTTGGCGGTCTCGAACCCGAGGCCCTTGTTCGCCCCGGTGATCAGTGCGACGGTCATGTGTGCGTCCTCCCGAAATATGCGGCCCGAGCAGGCCGTTGAGAACGCTATGGACGCCCACCTCGCGGAACCAGAGCCCTCTCCAGCCCGGGGTGCGGCAGGACCCCCTCTGTCCGGCTCGCACGGCCGACCCGGCTCGCCGGGCGCGAAGCGCGGCGGCACGAGCGGGAACACCCTTGGCGAGTACCTGCGCGCCCGCCGTGAGCTGGTCACTCCCCAGCAGGCGGGCATCCCGGACGCCGGCAGGAGGCGGGTCCCCGGGCTGCGGCGCGAGGAGGTCGCGATGCTGGCCGGCATCAGCGCCGACTACTACCTGCGGCTGGAGCGTGGCCGCGACCGCAACCCGTCGGCGCAGGTCCTCGATTCGATCGCCCGCGTGCTCCACCTGGACGACGAGCACGTCGCCCACCTGCGGACCCTGGCCGCCGAGCCCGTTCGGCCGGGCGGGCGCCGGCAGCGCGACGAGGTTCCCCCGGCCGGCGCGCTCAAGCTCCTCGACTCCCTCGTCCAGCCGGCCTTCATCGAGAGCCGGTACTTCGACGTCCTGGCGTCGAACGGTCCGGCCAGAGCGCTCGACCCGCGCCTCGGCGTGGGGGGCAACCAGCTGCGGGACCTGTTCCTGGACCCGTCCGGGCAGGCCCTGTACCCGGAGTGGCAGAACGTCACCGAGTGCTTCGTCGCGAACCTGCGGCAGGCGGTGGGCAACGACGTCGACGACCCGCGCTTCGTCGAGCTCACCGAGGAGCTCCTGCTGGCGAGCCCACGGTTCCGCCAGCTCTGGGCGCGGCACGAGGTGCGGGGGCAGCGCGGGACACCGATCCGCCTCGACCACCCGCAGGTCGGCGAGCTCGTCCTCAACCGGGAGCGGCTGGAGATCGGCGGCGCGGAGGGCTTGATGCTCGTCGTCTATCACCCGGACCGCGGGTCCGGTGACGCGGACAAGCTGGCCCTCCTGGCTTCAGCGGAGCTACCCACCCGGCAACCGCACCCCGCCGTCAGCTAGGAGCGGGCCCGCACGAGCCCGAGCTCGATGACGCTGCGGCCCGTGTCCACCACCGTCTCCCGCACCGGCCGCATGCTCCAGCCGAGCTCGCGCCGGGCCTTGTCCGCGCTGACCTGCTCGGCGCTGCCCACGAAGTCGAGGCCGAGCCGCACCTCGCGGTCGAACCGGCCGGCCGCCCACAGCATCCAGTAGGGCATCCGGCGGCGGGGCACGCGGTACCCCTGCGGCCCGAACTCCTCGCCGAGGATCTGCGCGATCTCCCCGAACCACACGTTCTCGCCGGCGCAGATGTACCTGTTGCCGGCAGCGGCGGGCGTCTCGACGGCCAGCACGTGCGCCCGCGCGACGTCGCGCACGTCGACCGGCGCGAACCCGAGCTCCGGGACCGCCGGGAGCTCACGGTTCAGCAGGCGGCGGACCAGCGCCACCGACGTGCCGGCCGCCGCGTGCTGCAGCGGGCCGAGCACGAGGCCCGGGTTGATCACCGCCAGCTCCAGCTCGGGATGCTGCGCCGCGAAGTCCCACGCGGCGCGCTCGGCGAGGGTCTTGCTCTTCGCGTACGGGGCGGTCCGGTCCAGGTCGCTCCAGTCCTCCTCGGTCCGACGCCGCTCGCCGTCGCCCGACCTGCCCGCCGTGATCGCGGCGAGCGACGACGTCATGACGACGCGCCGCACACCCGCCCGGACGCTCGCCTCCAGGACCCGTCGTGTGCCGTCGACGGCGGGCCTGACGAGCTCCGCCTCGTCCCGCGGCGGTGTCGCCGGGAAGGGCGAGGCCATGTGGAGCACGTGCTCCTGGCCGGCGGTGGCCGCGTCCCAGCCCTCGTCGCCGGACAGGTCCGCCTCCACCAGCTCGAGGCTTCCGCCCAGCGCGTAGGCGATCTGGTGCAGGTGCGCGACCCGTGCGGGATCCCGCAGGGAGCGGACCGTCCCGCGTACCTCGTGCCCGCCCTTGATCAGCGCCTCGATCGCGTGCCCGGCGATGAACCCGGTAGCGCCGGTGACAAGAATCCTCGACATCACGTCTCCAGTCTGAGCGGTGATTAGATTATGAGCACCGTATAGATTGTGGCCATGGAGGTCAACAGCGTGCGCAAGCGCGAGACGTATCACCACGGCTCGCTGCGCGAGGAACTGGTCGAGGCGTCCGTGCGGCTCATCGAGACCGAGGGGATCGGCGCGGTGAGCCTGCGGCGCGTCGCGCGCGAGGCCGGCGTCAGCCCCGGTGCGCCCTACCACCACTTCGCCGACCGGGCCGCTCTGCTGTCCGCGATCGCCGCCCGCGGCTTCGACCTGCTCACCCAGGACCTGCTCGACGCGGTCGGCACGTCGCCGGGCGCGTCGAGGACCGACGACGTCGTGCGCGTCGCGGCCGCCTACGTCGCCTTCGCCCGGCGGCAGCCGGGCCACTTCCAGGTGATGTTCCGTCCCGAGCTCTCCCAGCCGGAGAAGCATCCGGCGGTGCAGGAGGCCGGGGACGCCGCGCTCAAGGTCCTCACCGACCTGGTCGACCGGCTCGGCGTCGCCGACCCGCAGGCCGTCGGCATCACGCTCTGGGCCCTCGGCCACGGCCTCGCGTCACTGGCGCTCGACGGCCTGCTCGCGCTCAAGGCCGAGGCCTGGGACACCGACCCCGACGACCTGCTCGCCAGGGCCCTCGGCCAGATCGGCCGCTCGTTCGACGTCGGCGATCCGGGTGCGGCCCTCTGAGCCCTGCCGCCCGCGTCGGGTCGCCAGGTCGCGTCAGTCGCCCGGTCGCGCCGGGTCGCCCGGTCGCGTCAGGTCGTCCAGTGGAGGACCAGCGGGATGGTTCCGGCGGCCAGGAGCGTCTGCACACCGGTGATCGCCGCCATCAGCCGGACGTCGCCCCCGAGCCGCGCAGCCAGGACCGCCGCCGACGGCGCCGTCGGGACCGAGCTGATGATCACGACCACGCCGTAGGCGACGCCGGAGACGCCGAGCTGTGCGGCCAGCAGGGCCGCACCCAGCGGGACGGCGAGCAGCCTGAGCACCGAGGCGACGGCTATCGGGAGCAGGTCCTGGCGCCGCATCCGCAGCACTATCGAGGCGCCTGCGATGAGCGTGCCGCACGCGATGGCCGGGCCGGCGAGCATGCCGAGCAGGGACGTCAGGAACTCGGGCAGCCGTAGGCCGCCGAGGTTGAGGGCGAGACCCGCCGCGCAGCTGAGGATGAGCGGGTTGAGCGCCAGCTCGCACAAGATCCCGCCCCGGGGACGCGGGCCGGCCCCGGTCCGCGCGCCGTGGACCGCCAGGACGCTCACGCAGATCACGTTCACGAGGGGCACCAGCACGGCGGTCGCGAGCGCGAAGACGGCGACGCCCGGGCTGCCGTGCATCGCGGAGGCGAAGACCAGGCCCACGTAGGTGTTGATCCGGACGCTGCCCTGCAGCAGGGACGTGAGCGCCGGGCCGTCGATCCGCAGCAGCCGGCGCAGCGGGAGCACGAGGCCCGCCACGGCCACGATGGGTGCGCCGACACTCGCGGCGAGCGGCAGCGCGGGCACCGCCGACAGGTCGGCCACGGCGATCGACCCGACGAACAGCGCGGGCGTGAACACGTAGTAGGTGAGGCGCTCCAGCCCGCGCCAGAAGGCGTCGGCGGGGACCACGCGGCGACGCAGGACAGCGCCGAGCGAGAGCAGCAGGACTATCGGCAGGATCGCAGTGATGACCAGGGGCACCACTCCACCGTGCTGCAATGGGTCAATGCAGTTCAACCATGACAACATGACGGGCACCGAGCTCTCGGTAGCGCTCGTCAACCTCGACGGCGCCGGCGGCTGGTCCCGCGACGCCGCCCTGGGAGTGCTGCTGGACCACCACGTGCGCCGCGCCGACCTGACGGACGACGCCGCTCACGAGCTGCGCACCTGGACGCGCGCCCTGCGCCGAGTGTTCGAGGCAGGCTCCCCCGACCAGCGCTGCGACGCCGTCAACGACCTGCTCGCCGCGGGCGCCGGCCGGCCGTACCTCACCACCCACGACGGCCTGCGGCCCCACCTGCACTTCGCGCCCGAGAGCGACGACGTCGTCGGGCGGGTCAAGGCCGTCACGGCTGGCAGCCTCTCCTTCTTCACCGTGGAGGCGGAGGGTGCGCGCCTCTGTGTGTGCGCCCGGACCGGCTGCGACACGGTTTTCGTCGACACCAGCCGCAACGGCCGCCGCGCATACTGCACCGCTCGCTGCGGCAACTACGACGCCATGACACGCCACCGCACCGCCCGACGGGCGTGAGGCAGGTGCCGCATGTCCGCCGCGATCACACGGTTACGCATGCTTTTAGGCGCTGGAGCATGCGTAACCGTGTGATCGCGGCGGACTTTCACTCGTCGCGGTTGACCGTCACTCCCAGCGCACGCCCGCTTGACTTCATGTCGACCTGAACTCGCACGATGGGCCCAGCACGATCAGGCCCGAGCGAATGAGGACACATGGACGCGCAGCACTGGGACGAGCGGTACAGCAGCCGGGACCAGCTCTTCAGCGGCAACCCCAACGGGGTGCTCGTGACCGACGCCGCCAACCTGCCGCCTGGCCAGGCCCTCGACGTGGGCTGCGGCGAGGGCGCCGACGCGATCTGGCTCGCCGGGCACGGCTGGCAGGTCACCGCCGTCGACATCTCCCGGGTCGCGCTGGACCGCGGCGCGGCGGCCGCGGCCGCCGCTGGGCTCGCGGGCCAGGTGACGTGGCGGCAAGCAGATCTCACGACCACACCACCGCCCGCGGGCCCGTTCGACCTGGTGTCGCTCCAGTACTTCCCGCTCCCGAACCGGCCGGACCACGCAGCGCTCCGCCGTCTCCTGGACGTGGTGGCGCCCGGGGGCACCCTGCTCGTCGGCAGCCACGACATGGCCGACCTGGCCACGTACCGGCACCCGGACTTCGACCCTTCCGACTACTACGCGCCCGGCGACATCGCCCAGTTCCTCGGCGAGGGCTGGACGATCCAGGTCAACGAGAGCCGTCTGCGCACCACCGCCCCGCCCGAGGGCACGCACCACGTCCACGACACCGTCCTGCGCGCCGTTCGGTCGCGCTAGGCGGGACCTCGGCTCACGCTCCCGCGAGTGTCGAGAGCGCGCGGCCCATCTCGGCGTTGAACTCCTCCGGCGTCAGCGGCAGCCTGGCCTTGACGTCCCGGCTCCACTGGTCGGCGAGCACCTCGGCGGAGCCCGCCTCGACGCCGTCGAGCACGGCATCGGCCAGGTCCGACGGCGCGAGCTTGGGCACCGACCAGCCGGCCGACATGTCGGTGTCCGCGAGGCCCAGGTGGACGGCGGTCACGAGCGTGCCCTGCTCGGCGAGCTCCAGCCGCACGCCGTTGGTCATGGCCCACGCGGCCGCCTTGGTCAGGTGGTAGGCGTTGGCGCCGTTGATCCCGAACCACGACATCGCGGAGAGGACGTTCACGACCGCACCTCCGCCGTTCGCAGCGAGGGTCGGCGCGAGCGCCCTGATCAGGCCGAGGGGACCGAGCGTGTTGGTCTCCAGCTCGAGCCGTACCGCGTCCATCGAGCCGGTCACGAGGCCGGTTCCCGTCGAGATCCCGGCGTTGTTGACGAGCAGCGAGACGTCGGAGGCCGCCGCGGCGGCCGCCCGCACCGACGCCGGGTCGGTCACGTCGAGAGCCAGCACCTCCACGCCGGGCAGGTCCACCGTCTCTGGGCGGCGGGCCGTCGCGTAGACCTTGCGCGCACCCCGCTCGAGGAGGCGCTGGGCGAAGGCGCGGCCGAGGCCGCGGTTGGCGCCGGTGACGAGGGCAACTGAGTTGTTGAGGTCCATGCCGGGAACGCTAGAACCTGACGTTGACGTCAGGGTCAAGAGCCGAAGGGGCGGAGTGAGCGGAGTCACCATGACCGCCACGGAAGGAGCCGAGCGCGACCACATCCCGGCCAAGCAGCCCGGGCGAAGCATGGGCGAAGAGCGGGTGCCAGGCCTGCTGAAATTCGTTCGGCCTGGCCCCGCTCATTTCACCTCAGCTGAACTGTTCAGCACAGCCCGCAAACCCGGTGCTTACCCGAACGAAATTCAGCCCTGCTGGCACTCGCCGAAACACCACGCCGTGCCCGCCGAGCCGTCGGCTGCCCCGGAGCGGCCCATGGCCGCCCGGGGCGAGCCGTCACGCGTCGAGGACGACGGCGATGACCACCGGTTCCCGTCGCGAGCTGCGCGCGAGCGACCGCGCGACGGTGGTCGCGATGATCTCCTCGAGCTGGTCGCCCGCGGTGGTCTTGTTCCGCGTTGCGTCCGCGAGCGCCTTCTCGACGGCGCGCGAGGCGTTGTCGAGGCTGTCCTGCCCGTGCACGGAACCCCGGTGGAGGTACTCGAGGGGTTCGGCGAGCTCGGCGGTCCCGGAGCGGAGGAACGCCAGGACGGTCAGGACGCCTCCCGCGCTGAGCTTGCGCCGGTCGGCGAGGGTGTCCTCGGTGACGTGGCCGACGGTCTGGCCGTCGACGTAGACGAGGTCGTTCTCGACCTGGCCGACGATGCGTGCGACGCCGTCGACCAGGTCGACGACGACGCCGTCGCGGACGATCAGGACGTTGTCCGTGGGAACGCCGGTGCGCTCCGCCAGGGCGCCGTTGGCACGCAGGTGCTTGGGCTCGCCGTGGACCGGCATGACGTTGCGCGGGCGCAGGATGTTGTAGCAGTAGACGAGCTCGCCCGCGCTGGCGTGCCCGGAGACGTGGACCCGGGCGTTGCCCTTGTGCACCACGTTCGCGCCCAGGTCGGTGAGCTTGTTGATGATGCCGTAGATGGCGCTCTCGTTGCCCGGGATCAGGGAGCTGGCGAGCAGGACGGTGTCGCCGTCGCTGATGCGGACCTCGTGCGTCTCGTTGGCCATCCGGGCCAGGGCCGCCATGGGCTCGCCCTGGGAGCCGGTGCAGATGAGCGTGACCTTGTTCGGCGGCAGGTTGCGGGTCTTGGCGTAGTCGATCACGAGGCCGCGCGGGACGGTCAGGTAGCCGAGCTCGCGCGCGATGCGCATGTTGCGCACCATGGACCGGCCGACGAACGCGACCTTGCGGCCGCGGGCGTCCGAGGCGTCCAGGACCTGCTGGATGCGGTGGACGTGGCTGGCGAAGCTGGAGACGATGACGCGCCCCGGCGTCGTCGTGAAGACCTGGTCGATCGCGGGGGTCAGCTCGGTCTCGGAGATGGTGAAGCCGGGGATCTCCGCGTTGGTGGAGTCCACCAGCAGCAGGTCCAGGCCCTCCTCGCCCAGGCGGCCGAAGGCGCGCAGGTCCGTCAGGCGGCCGTCGAGCGGGAACTGGTCCATCCGGAAGTCACCGGTGTGCAGGACGACGCCGGCGGCGGTCCGGATCACGACGGCGAGACCGTCGGGGATCGAGTGGTTGACGGCGATGAACTCGAGCGCGAACGGGCCCGCCGCGTGCCGGCCGCCGGCCTCGACGTGGACGAGCACGGGCTTGATGTTGTGCTCGGTGAGCTTGGCGGACAGGAACGCGAGCGTGAGCTGCGAGCCGACGACGGGGATGTCCGGCCGCTGCTTGAGCAGGTACGGCACGCCGCCGATGTGGTCCTCGTGCCCGTGGGTGAGCACGATGGCCTCGATGTCGTCGAGGCGGCTCTCGAGGCTCGTGAAGTCGGGCAGGATGACGTCGATGCCGGGCTGGGTGTCCTCGGGGAACAGGACCCCGCAGTCGACGACGAGCAGCTTGCCCGCGTGCTCGAAGACCGTCATGTTGCGGCCGATCTCGCCGATGCCGCCGAGCGGCGTGATGCGCAGGCCCTGCGACGGTGCGACGGGCGGGCGGCTGAGGTCTCTTGGTGCGGTATGCATGGTGTCCCTCCGGAACAGGTTAGCTGCCGATGAGCTCGGGGTCCTCGTGGCGTGGGACGACCGCCAGGATGAACAGAGCTCACCGGGTCAGGCCGCAGGCGCGGCGCTGTGGGTACTGCTGTGGTCTGTGGTCAGTGGCCCGTGGTGGTCACTGCGGCTCGCCCTCTACGGCGTACGCACGGGTGCTGTCGGCAGCCTCGATGGCGGGCGCCGGGGCAGGACCCGGGTAGGTCGGCAGGGCTGAGTGACACGCAGAAAGGTTCCTTCGGGCTCTGAGGTGGCGACGATCTCCAGGCAGAGGCGGAGGTGCGCGGACCCGATCCTATCCGCCGACGGCGCACCTCACGCCTTGCCCAGCCCGTCCGGGTCCCGCAGCATGTGCGACTCGACGAGCTCGTGCCGCCGGAAGTAGGTGGTCGCCACGGCCTGGATCGTCGCGGCGACGGGCAGCGCGAGGAACGCGCCGAGCACCCCGAAGACCGCGCCGAACGCCAGCACCACCAGCAGGCTGACCGCGGCGTTCATCTCCAGCGCGCGGGCGGACACCTTCGGCGCCAGGTACAGGTTCTCGAACTGCTGGTAGCCGATGACGAAGGCGAGCACGCCCAGCGCCTGGGGCCAGCCCTGCGCCGTCAGCGCCACCATGGTGGGCAGCGCGCCACCGAGGTAGGCACCGATCGTCGGCACGAACTGCGAGACCACCCCGACGAAGACGGCCAGCGGTACGGCGTACGGCGTCTGGAGGATCGCGAGGAACACGAAGGTGACCACCGTCGATACCGCCGCCAGCACCACGCGGGAGCCGATGTAGTCGGACACCTTGCCCTGGGTGACCTCCCACAGGTGCAGCATCTCCTGCTGCCGTGCCGGCGTCAGCCAGCCGCACACCGCCGCGCGGAAGCGGGGCCCGGCCGCCAGCAGGTAGTAGGAGACCAGCAGAATCGTCAGGGTGGCGAGGAGCCCGCCCACCACCGTCGTCCCCACCAGCAGCGCCCCGGACGCGACGTCCTCGCCGAACCGGTTGAACGCCTGCCGGATCAGGTTCTCTGACTCGGGGATCTCGATGCCGAAGCGCTCGGCGACGAAGCCCTGCAAGCCCTCGTAGAGCCGGGGCACCGACTGCGCGAGCTCGACGAGCTGCTGCACGAACAGGTTGCCGAACAGCGCCATCAGGACGATCACCACGACGAGCGACCCGAGCAGCGTGACCGCGGCGGCCAGCCCGCGGCGCCACCCCTGCCGCACCAGCCAGACCGTGCCCGGTTCGAGGGCCAGCGCGATGAAGACCGCGATGAGCACGTTGACGAAGAGCCCCTCCAGCTTCCCCATCGCGTTCCACGCGAAGATGGCGACGAACACCGCCACCACGGCCAGGAACAGCGCCCGGGGCAGCCAGCGCGGCGGGCGCGGGGAGTCGGGCGCGCCGGGCGGCGGGACCGGCTGGTCCGTCGAGGGCTGGCTTGTCGAGGGCTGGTCGGGACCGGTTGGCACGTCAGGACCGGTAGCGCCGGTCTCGGACGAGCTGGGCGACGTCATGCCAAGACCGTAGCCCTCGCTCCCCCACGGCCCGGCGTTCCCGGGCCGGAGTGTCTGGCCGGAGTACCGAGCGTCAGACCCCGCTGGCGACCAGCGGGATGAGCGGCACGTCGGGGTGGGCGCGCTCGAACGCGCGGGCGTGCCAGACGTCGCGCAGCAGGACCAGCGGCGTCCCGTCGCCGCGGCGCACCACCTCGACGCCCGGGTAGCCGGCGATGGTCTCGATGTGTTCCGGCGCGGCCTCGCGGGCGAGCGAGAGCCCCAGCGTCTCCATGCGGATCGGCGCGGAGAACTCGTGCTCCATGCGGAAGGACGCGACCTCGAACTGCAGCGGGCCGACGGCAGCCAGGATCGGGTTGCCGTCGCCGCGCGCCTCCGAGACGAGGACCTGGACGACACCCTCCTGCTCCAGCTGGGAGATGCCCTTGCGGAACTGCTTGGAGCGGCCCGGGTCGGCCACGCGCGCGGCCGCGAAGTGCTCCGGGGCGAACACCGGCATCGGCGGGAAGCGCACCTTCGGCCCGGCGGAGTCGAACACCGTGTCGCCGACGGCGAGCGTGCTGGCGTTGACCAGGCCGACGACGTCGCCGGGGTAGGCGTCCTCGACCGTCGACCGCTCGCGGCCGAAGACCGACAGGGCGTACTTGGTGGCGAACGGCCGGCCCGTGCGCTCGTGCGTCACGACCATGCCGCGCTCGAACCGGCCCGAGCACACGCGGATGAACGCGACGTGGTCGCGGTGGTTCGGGTCCATGCCTGCCTGCATCTTGAACACGAACCCGCTGAACGGCTGGGTGACCGCGCGCTCCCCGTCGTTGACGTCGGGACGCGCGCCCGGCGCGGGCGCGAGGTCGACGACGGCGTCGAGCAGCTGGCGGACGCCGATGTTGGCGAGCGCCGCGCCGAACAGCATGGGCGTCGTCGTGCCCGCGAGGAAGGACTCGCGGTCGACGGGCTCCAGGAGCTGCACGCTCTCGACGGCCTCGGTGTGGTCGTCGCCCAGGGCCTCGGCAGCGGCCTGCGGGGTGAGCACGCTCTCCTCGGCGATCGACGCGCCGCCCGGGGCGCGGCGGTAGGTGCGGACCTCGCCGCTGGCACGGTCGACCAGCCCGAGGAACCGGCCGGCCTCGCCGATCGGCCAGGTGAGCGGTGTCGGGCGCAGGTTGATGCGCTCCTCGAGCTCGTCGCACAGCTCGAGGGCCTCGCGGCCGGGGCGGTCCCACTTGTTGACGAACGTGATGACCGGCACCCCGCGGCGTCGGCAGACCTCGAACAGCTTGAGCGTCTGCGGCTCCAGGCCCTTCGCCGAGTCGAGCAGCATGACCGCGGCGTCGACGGCGGTCAGGACGCGGTAGGTGTCCTCGGAGAAGTCGGCGTGGCCGGGCGTGTCCAGCAGGTTGATCACGACGTCGCCGTACGCGAACTGCAGCGCGGCGGAGGTGATCGAGATGCCGCGCTTCTGCTCCATCTCGAGCCAGTCGGACACGACGCCCGCGCGGTTGCCCTTGCCGTGGACCGCCCCGGCCTCCTCGATGGCGTGCGCGTGCAGCGCCAGCGCCTCGGTCAGCGTCGACTTACCGGCGTCGGGGTGCGAGATCACGGCGATGCTGCGCCGTCGGGCCGCCTCGACCTGTACCGGACGGGTTTCAGAAGTAAGGACGGTCACCGAGACTCACCGATCTGTACGTGCTGCAACAACCACACCTGTCTGATGCTGAACAGCGCCCAACTCTACCCGCCCCTCCCGGCCCCTCGTTGAGTGCTGGATATTCGCCCCTTCCAGCCGCCGATCGGGGCGAATATCCAGCACTCAACGGAGACTTCCTACCATGTATACATGGTGTGTATAGTGCTCGCCATGAGTATTGGACATGCGTTGCTCGGGTTGCTCGAGGGTGGGGCGCGGCACGGGTACGACCTCAAGCGCTCCTACGACGAACGCTTCGGCCATGACCGGCAGCTCGCGTACGGCCAGGTCTACTCGACGCTCGCCAGGCTGCTGAAGAACGGCCTGGTCGAGGTCGAGTCCGAGCCAGGCGCGGGCCCCGAGCGCAAGAAGTACGCGATCACGGACGCCGGTGTGTCCGACGTCGCCGCCTGGCTCGCCAAGCCCGAAAAGCCCGAGCCCTACCTGCAGAGCACGCTCTACACGAAGGTCGTGCTCGCGCTGCTCACGGGCCACGACGCCGAGGACGTGCTCGACACGCAGCGTTCGGCGCACCTGGGCCTCATGCGGGAGCTCACGCGTCGCAGGGACGGCGGCGACCTGGCCGACCAGCTCATCTGCGACCACGCCCTGTTCCACCTCGAGGCCGACCTGCGCTGGCTCGAGCTCACCGCCGCGCGCCTGCAGCAGCTCGCCGCGCAGGTCCGCGCGTAACCCTCGAGACCGCCGAACCCTGGAGCCCCTCATGCCCACCGAACCACTGCTCACCGCCGAGAACCTGCACCTCAGCTTCGGTTCCACCACCGCACTGGACTCCGCATCGGTCGAGGTGCACGCCGGGGAGGTGCTGGCGCTCATGGGACCGTCCGGGTCCGGCAAGTCCACCCTGCTGCACTGCCTGGCCGGCATCCTCCACCCGGACGCCGGCCGCGTGACCTACGCGGGCCGCGACCTCACCGCCCTGCACGACGACGAGCGCAGCGCCCTGCGGCGCAGCGAGTTCGGGTTCGTGTTCCAGTTCGGCCAGCTCGTCCCCGAGCTCACCTGCCTGGAGAACGTGGCCCTGCCGCTGCGGCTCGGTGGCGCACCCCGGCGCGCGGCCCTGAGCAGCGCGAGGGCCTGGCTGGAGCGGCTCGAGGTGTCGGACGTCGCGGACAAGCGTCCCGGGCAGGCCTCGGGCGGGCAGGGGCAGCGGGTCGCGGTCGCCCGCGCCCTCGTGACCAGGCCGAGGGTCGTCTTCGCCGACGAGCCGACGGGCGCCCTCGACTCCCTGAACGGTGAGCGGGTCATGCAGCTCTTCGTCGCGGCCGCCCGGGAGACCGGGGCTGCCGTCGTGCTGGTCACGCACGAGGCGCGCGTCGCCGCGTACTCCGACCACGAGGCGGTCGTGCGCGACGGCCGGGTGCGGGCACGGGAGTACGTCCGATGAGGCGGCTCGGCGACCTCACCCTCGGCATCCGGCTCAGCGTCGGCGGCGGACGGCCGGGCTGGGTCCGGCTGGCCCTGATCGCCGTCGGTGTGGGGCTCGGGGTGACGATGCTGCTGATCGCCGCGAGCATCCCCACGGTGCTCGACGCCCGCGAGGCGCGCGACGGGGCCCGCTCGGTGAACACGGATCAGGAGCTGAGCCTCGGCTCGCCGTCGGCCCTCGTCCAGGAGGTCCGGTCGACGTACCGCGAGGACCCCGTCCTCGGGCTGATGGTCCAGCCGGAGCACGACGGTGCCCCGCTCCCCCCGGGCGTGACCGATCAGCTCGCGCCGGGCGACCTCGTGGTCTCCCCCGCCCTCGCCGACCTGCTCGCCTCCGACGACGGCGCGGCGCTGCGGGGCCGGTGGGGCGACCGGGTGGTCGGCACCATCGGCGACGAGGGCCTGACGGGCCCCGAGGAGCTCAGGTTCTACCTGGGCACCGACCAGCTGACCGCCGCGACGGCGACCCGCATCCAGTCGTTCGGCGGGGCCGAGTCGCCCGAGGAGGGCCTGGACCCCGCGCTGCTCCTGCTCGTCCTGGTGGGCATGGTCGTGCTGCTGCTCCCGGTCGCCATCTTCGTCAGCACGGCGGTGCGGTTCGGCAGCGAGAGCCGGGACCGCCGGCTCGCGGCGCTGCGGCTGGTCGGGGCCGACGTCGGCATGACCCGCCGGATCGCCGCCGGCGAGACCCTCGCGGGCGCCGCGGGCGGGCTGGTCGTCGGCGCCCTGCTGTTCCTCGCGATCGGACAGCTGGCGGGCCATGCCGTGCCGGCGAGCATGAGCTTCTACCCGGAGGACCTGCGTCCCGTCCCGGTGCTCGCGGCCCTGACGGTGGTGCTCGTCCCGGTCACGACGGTGCTGGTCACGCTCTCCGCGCTCAAGCAGGTGCTGGTCGAGCCGCTGGGTGTGGTCCGGCGCAGCGGCGAGCGCCGACGGCGGTTCTGGTGGCGGCTGCTCTTTCCGGTCGCGGGCGTCGCGCTGCTGACGCCGTTGCTGGGCGGGCTCGACGGCTCGCTGGGCAGCCAGGTGATGGTCGTGGCCGGGCTGGTCCTGGTGCTGGCGGGGGTCGCGCTGCTGCTGCCCTGGCTGGTCGAGGCGACGGTGCACCGGCTGAGCGGGGGCAGCGTCGCGTGGGAGCTCGCGGTGCGGCGCCTGCAGCTGGACAGCGGGACGGCGGTGCGTGCGGTCTCGGGGATCGCCGTCTCGGTCGCCGGGCTGATCGCGATCCAGGGGCTGGTCGGGGCGATCGGGGCGCTCAGCGCCGGGTCGCAGGCCGACACCAGCACGTTCCAGGCAGCGGTGCTGGACATCGACCCGGACGGACGTTCCGCCGGGACCTGGACCAGTGCGCTGGCCGGGGCCGAGGGCGTGACGGCGGTCGGGGAGCTGACCTCGACGTGGGCGGGGACGGCGGACGATGCGGCGTCGGACGGGACGACGTCGGACGATGCGTCGGCCGCACCCCTCGGCGACGACGAGACGCTCGTCGAGTCCGGCACGTGCGAGGTGCTGGCGCAGGAGGCCCGGCTGGGTTCCTGCGCCGACGGCGACGTGTTCGTCGTCCTGCCGGAGGGCGCGACCGCCCCGGCACCCGGCAGCACCTACCTGCTCGGTCCCGAGGGGAGCGACGGCGCGCGGTGGACGCTCCCGGCGTCGGCCGAGGTGGTAGACCCGCCGGACGGCGGCGTCAACGCGATGGGCGGGATGCCCGCGCGGATCCTGGTGACGCCCGGAGCCCTGGAGGGGATCCGGCCCGATCCGGAGTCGGTGACCGCGTACGTCGCGCTCGATCCCGCCGTACCGGACGCCCTGGACCACATGCGCACGGCGGCCGCACAGGTGGACCCGGCCGCGTACGCCTCGCCCATCGAGCAGGAGCGCATCGCGTCCGTCCTGGGCGGCGTGCGGCAGTCGCTGCTGGTCGGGACGGTGGCGCTGCTCGCGCTGATCGGGGCGAGCATGCTGGTCAACGTCGTCGAGCAGCTCCGGGAACGGCGCCGGCTGCTCGCGGTGCTCGTCGCGTTCGGCACGCGGCGTCGGACCCTCGGTGGTTCCGTGCTCTTCCAGGTGGCCATCCCCGTGCTGCTCGGGCTGACGCTGGCCGTCGCGACCGGTTCGGGCCTGGCCCTGGCGTTGCAGACGGCGGTCGACGCCCCGCTCACGTTCGACTGGGTGGGCGTGGGCGTGACGTCCGGGGCGGCCGCAATCGTGGTGCTCCTGACGACGGCGGCGGGCCTGCCGCTGCTGTGGCGCCTGACCCGGCCGGAGGCCCTCCGCAGCGAGTAGCCCCCTTCGCTGGTCGAGCTTGTCTCTCCGTTGGTCGAGCTTGTCGAGACCTCACCAGGTCCCGACAGGCTCGGCCAACGGGGTGCGTGGAAAGGTACTTTTGGTCGGTACCGGAGCGGGAGCGCCCGAGCCGAGCATGAGGACATGCCTCCTACCTCTGCCGACTCGCCCCCCGCCCGAGCTCGTCTCGTCGCCCTCGACGTGCTCCGCGGGTTCGCGCTGTGCGGGATCCTCGTCGCCAACGTCGTCCCGATCAGCGCCGCGGTCGCCACCGACGCACCGGTGACGACCGCGCTCGCCGCCTCCGGGGCGGGACAGGTCGACTGGCTGCACCTGCTCGTCGACCAGCGCTTCTTCCCGATCTTCTCCCTGCTCTTCGGCGTCGGGTTCTCGCTGCTCGTCGAGTCGGCGGCCGACCGCGTCGCACGGCCACGCCTGGTCCTGCTGCGCCGGCTCCTCGTGCTGCTCGCCCTCGGCCTGGCACACCTGCTCCTGCTCTGGCCGGGCGACATCCTCACGGTCTACGCCGTCGTCGGGCTGCTCGTGCTGCTGCCGTCCACGTGGTTCCCCCGCTGGGCCGTCGCCGGTCTCGCCGTCATCTGCCTGGTCGCTGCGATCCTGCTGGCGGGCGGGCCCTACGCCCTGGTCCCCGGCCTCTTCCTGCTCGGCTCTGCGCTGACCCGGTACGGCGTGACCCGGCGCGTCGAGAGCTCGACCCGCGTCCCGGCCGTCCTGGCGCTGGTCCTGGCGGCGGCCGCCGTGCCCGCCGTCTGGGCCCAGGCCTCGTTCGAGCGCGTCGGCGACACCGACCTCCTGGGCTACCGGATCGTCCTCCAGGTTGCCGGGGTCCTGCTCGCCGGCATGTACGTCTGCGCACTGCTGGTGCTGCTGCGCACCCCCGCCAGCCGTGCGCTGCGCGCCGTGTTCGCGCCTCTGGGGAAGATGGCCCTCACCAACTACCTGACCGCCACCGTGCTGGTGCTCGGCGTCGCCCACGTCGTCGGGCACCCGGAACGCTGGTCGTCGAAGACGGTGCTGGTCATCGCGGGCACCGTGCTCGTCGCCCAGTGGCTGTTCTCCACCCTCTGGCTCCGCCGGTTCCGGTACGGCCCCCTGGAGTGGGGCTGGCGCTGGGCCACGTGGCTCCGCCGCCCGCCGCTGCGCATCACCGACGACGCCGGCGAGCGCCACCCGGCGTCGACCCTCGTAGCCTGAACCGCGTGCACACCATCGGACAGGGGACGGCCCTGGCCAGGGCCGCCGGGGATCTCCTCATCGGCCTGACGCTCGCCGCTGCCCTGCTGTTCACGGCCGCGGCCCTGGCGGCGAGCTGGGGCGGCCTCTCCTGGGTACCCGGCCTGATCGCGGGAACGATCGTCGCCGCGCTGGCCCTGCTGCGCCGCCGAGACCGGTTCGGCACGGCGCTCGCCGGGCTGGGCGTGGCGGCGGTGTCCGTCGTCGTGGCGTGGCTCGCCGACCTTCCCGCGGAACCCGCGCCGGCTGTCTCCCTCGCCCTCGCGGTGCTGGTCGCGTCGGCGATCCGCACGCTCCCCACGCGGCGGGCCGCCGTCGTGGCCGGAGGCGGCCTGGTGGTCGTTCTCGGGTCGTGGCTCGCGGCCGTCCCGTTCGTGCCCGAGGCGACGGTCATCCCGACGGTGAGCGCCGCGACCTGGCTCGCCGCCGTCGCCGCGGGTCTCGGCGGCCGACTCCTCGTCGCCCGGCGCGAGGCGGCGGTCGAGCGCGTGCGCCGCGACGAGCGCCTCGCGGTGGCGCGCGAGCTGCACGACGTCGTCGCGCACCACATCACCGGCATGGTGGTCCAGGCGCAGGCCGCACAGATAGTGGCCGCCAGGGGTCCGGGCGAGGCGGCGCGGGTCGCGGAGTCGCTGGCGGGCATCGAGGCGGCCGGGTCGGAGGCGCTCACGTCGCTCCGCCGCGTCGTCGGCCTGCTGCGCGACGCCGACGACGCGTCCCCCGCCGCTCCCGGCCCCGAGTCGCTCAGCGCCCTCGTCAGCCGGTTCGGGGACCGCGGCCCGGAGGTACGCCTGCGGCTGCCCGACGACGGGCCCGCGTGGCCCACGGAGGTGACCGCCGCCGTCTACCGGGTGGTCCAGGAGTCGCTGACGAACATCACGCGGCACGCGCCGCAGGCCCGGACGGTGACCGTCGACGTGCGCCGGGTCCCGGACGGCCTGACCGTCGAGGTGTCCGACGACGCTCCGCACGCGGGCGCCCGCGCCCTCGACACCGGGAGCGGCTACGGCCTGATCGGCATGCGCGAACGCGTGGTGTCCCTCGGCGGCACCCTGCGGGCCGGCCCGCGGCCGGGCGCCGGCTGGTCCATCTCCGCCACGCTCCCCCTGGCCGCGGAGGAGCCCCGATGACCATCCGCGTTCTCCTCGCCGACGACCAGCCCATGGTCCGCGGCGGCCTGCGGACCATCCTGGAGGACCAGCCCGACCTCGAGGTCGTCGCGGAGGCGTCCGACGGCGTCGAGGCGGTCGCGCTGGCCCGCCGGCTGCGGCCGGACGTCTGCCTCGTCGACATCCGCATGCCCCGCATGGACGGCATGGAGGTGACCCGCACGCTCGCCGGGCCCGACGTCGCCGACCCGCTCCGGGTGGTCGTCGTCACGACGTTCGACGTCGACGAGTACGTCTACGGGGCGCTCCGCGGCGGCGCCGTCGGCTTCATCCTGAAGGACGCCGGCCCGGCGCTGCTCGTCGAGGCGGTCCGGGCGGCGCACGCGGGCGACGCGCTGGTCTCGCCGTCGGTCGGGGTGCGGCTGCTGCGGCATCTGACCGGCGAGTCCCGGCCGAGGAGCGGGCCGGGCGGCGCCTCCGCCGTCCGGCCGCTGTCCGAGCGTGAGACCGAGGTGGTCCGGGCGATCGCGCTCGGGCGGACCAACCTGGAGATCGGCGCGGAGATGTTCATCTCGCTCAGCACCGTGAAGGGTCATGTCGCGGCCGTCCAGGCGAAGCTCGGGCTGCGCAACCGCGTGGAGATCGCGGCCTGGGCCTGGGAGAACGGCGTGGCGGGCCGCTGACCGGTGTCGTCCGGTGGTCGCGCCGACCTCCCCGTTGGTCGAGCTTGTCGAAACCTGGTGAGGTCTCGACAAGCTCGACCAACGGGCGGCGGGTCTCGACAAGCTCGACCAACGGGAGCCTTAGCTCCTTGCCTGGACCCTGGCCGTCTGCGTGGAGACCGCCTCGCCCGGGAACGCCCCCGGCTGCGACGCCGTCACCCGTACCGACATGCGGTGCCCGATGTCGGCGGACGTCAGCCACAGGGTCTTGCGGGTCGCGCCGGCCACCGGCTCGCCGTCCCGCAGCCACTGGTACGTGAACGTCAGGCCGTCCTTGCTCCACGTGCCAGGCGTTGCGGTGAGCTTCGCGCCGTCGACGGCCTTGCCCTGGACCTTCGGCGAACGCAGCGCGTCCGGCTGGACGCCGTCGTAGGGCAGCGGGTCGACGCTCGTGAGCGTCGGCACCACCTTCTCCATGAGGCCGTCGTCGTCGAACGTCAGCCGGTCGATGGTGGTCTCCCGGTGCGTCCCGTCACCGCCCGGCATGCCGAACCGGTGGTAGGCGATGTACCACTCGTCGGTGCCCGGCACCTGCACTATCGAGCTGTGCCCGGTCCCGAGGATGCCCTGGCTCTGGTCCTTCTCGAGGATGACGCCGCGGTAGGTCCACGGCCCGTCGACGCTGGTGGCCGTGGCGTAGCCGACCCGGTAGTCGGCAGAACCGGTGTCGTCGATCGAGTAGGTCAGGTGGTAGAGACCGTCGCGGTAGTTGAGGAACGTGCCCTCACGGAAGTCGTCGAGGCCCGAGATCCGCTTGAGCGTGTCCTGCTTGATCGACAGCATGTCGTCGCTCAGCTCGGCGTAGACCGGGCCGTTGGACGGCCCGCCGTTGCCCCAGAACAGGTAGTACTTGCCGGTCTCAGGATCCTGGAACGCCGACGGGTCGATCGCCTGACCCGACGTGATCGCCTCGTTGTTCAGGACCATCGCTTCTCGCTGCGCGGTGAACGGGCCCTCGGGGCTGTCGGCCACGGCGACGCCGAGCGTCTTGCGGTTGTAGGTCGGGTTGTGGCCCGAGAAGTAGAAGTAGTACTTCCCGTCCCGTTCGATGATCGTCGGCGCCCAGGCGTTGCCGCTCGCCCACGGCACGTCGCCGTTCTCGCCGTCCAGGGTCAGGAACGGCTCGGCCGAGCGTTCCCAGTCGGCCAGGTCCTTCGACTTCCAGACGTAGAAGTCCTTGCCGCCCCAGCCGGCGACGCCGTCGGTGGTCGCGTAGAGGTAGTAGTAGTCGCCGAACTTCGCGATGTTCGGGTCGGCGTAGAGGCCCGGCAGCACCGGCGACCGCATCTCGACGGCGCGCACCGTCCAGTCGCGGGTGGTGCCGTCCTGCGCGGTCACCGTGAACGTCCTCGCCGTCGAGAGGTCCACCGGACCGGTGACGTCCGGCGAGACGGTCGACGTCGACACGGTCTCGAAGGCCGGCTCCAGCGCCGTCCGGTCCGTGCCGGGCGTGACCGGCAGGGTCACCGTCGAGGAGGCCGAGTCGATCACGGCCGGGATCTTGAGGCTGTCGAGCTCGACGTCGGTGATGGCCGTCGGGTCCGCGCCGAGCTCCTGGACCTCGTCCGCCGTCAGCGCCCGGTTGTAGATGCGGAAGTCGCGCACCTTGCCCTTGAGGTACTTGTCGGAGGTGTAGTTGGAGCGGCCGATGTAGTTGGCGGTGGTGCGGCCGTCGCCGATGTCGCCGGGCGCAATAGTGACGCCGGTCTTCTCGCCGACCTTGACGCCGTCGAGGTAGAGGACGGCGGTGCCGTCCTGGAGCGTGTACGTGAGCGTCTTCCAGGCACCGCGCGGCAGGGCGGGCCCGCCCGCCACCGTCTGCTCGGTGCTCCAGTTCCCGGACGCGATCGAGGTCCGGTAGTTGTTGCCGGTGGTGAAGAGGTAGCCGTTGCCGGTACCCCCGCCGTCGGTGTTGCCGAGGCCCCAGATGAAGTAGGGCGTCGCCTGGGCAGGGTCCAGCCAGAGCTTGGTGGAGACGGTGATCGCGTCGAGGCCCGCCATCATGTCGTTCGGCAGCTTCACGTGACCGTTGGTGCCGCCGAGGTTCAGCGCGCCGTCGGCGAAGGTCGCGTCGCCGCTGACCACGCCGTCGTACCCGTGGCCGGTGCTGTCCGTCGCGACGGCGCCGAAGGTCTCGTCGAGGTCGTACTGCGCGACCAGGCCGTTCTCGTCGGCGACGACGGGCGTCGGCTCCTCCGGGATCACTATGCCCTCGCGCAGCGCGGCGAGCTCGGCCGCCGTGACCGGGATGACCGTGCCGTGGCGCGGGCTGGCGGGCAGGTCGTAGTTCGCGGCCACCTGCCAGTCCGGGTTCTCCAGGTCGTCGGTGCCGAGCGGGATGTAGCCGCGGCCGCCGTACTCGTCGACGAACAGGTAGTACGGCGAGCCGGACGTGTCGCCCGGGTTGGCCTCGAAGACCGTGGGTCCTTCGACGGCGGAGGTGCCGGCGTCGCGGCCGATGCAAGCGTCCATGAACTCCCAGGACGGGTCGCCCGGCAGGTCCACGGCGGTCAGCGACGGAGACTTCTCCTGGATGATGTCCGAGCAGCCGGTGCCGCCCCCGCCCTCGTCCTTGGTGAAGCGGTAGTAGGTGTCGTTCTCCTTGATGACCGTCGAGTCGATCCGGGACTCGCCGCGGTCCTGCCAGATCTTGGCCTCGCTGAACGTCACGAAGTCACGCGTCGTCGCGTAGAGCATGCGGTTGTACGCGTTCCCGGTGTGGTCCGGGTCGTCCTCGGCGTACAGCTTGGAGGCCCAGAACACGACGTACTGCTGGAGCGACTCGTCCCAGTACGCCTCCGGCGCCCAGGTGTTGCCCGCGGTGTCGGGCGAGACCTTGATGTGCCGCTGCGCCGACCAGTTGATCAGGTCGGTCGACTCCCAGACCTCGAGGTACTTGCTGCCCTGTCGCTGCGAGCGGTCCCAGTCGCCGTTGCGGCCGATCGAGAGGTCCGTGGCGATCAGGAAGAAGCGGTCGCCCTCGGGGGAACGGATCAGGAACGGGTCGCGCAGGCCCATCTCGCCCATGGTCGACTCGAGCGTGGGCTGCCCCTCGTTCAGCTCGTCCCACTTCAGGGCGTTGTTGCCCCGGCTGGCGGCGAAGTAGATCTTCTCGCCGGCTATCGAGTTGCCGGTGAAGTAGCTGAAGGCGTAGCCCTCGTACGCCGCGGCGGCCGGCTGCTCCCGCACGGTGAGGGGGATCTCGCGCGCGGCGGTGGCATCGCCGACGGCGGCGGTCGCGGTCAGGGTCACCGTGGTGTCCCCCGCGCCGTGCGCGGGGCGGTCGACCAGGCCGTCGGTGGCGACGACGGCCGGGTCGGACGACGCCCAGGTGACCGTCGCGCCGTGCAGGCCGGACGACGGGAGCGTGAGGTGCCCGCGCACGTCGTCGGCGTGCACGATGCTCAGCGCGGCGGCCGCGGCGTCGGCATCGGCCTGGGCGTCCGCGTCGGCAGCGGTCACCGACGACGTCGTCGTGGTGGCCGTAGCGGGCACGGCGGCGCTCGCCGGCAGGAACGGGAGCAGGCCTCCGAGCAGTGCCGCGACGGCGCCGACTGCAACGGGGCGTGGGGGCAGAAGGGAACGACTGGTGCTTCTTTGCACGGTGACCTCACAGAAATGTGAACGTTAACAGTGCGCCATACGACCATCGCGGGTTCGCCGTGTCAAGCCTCCGGAAAAACCTTGGCCCGCTCCGGAGGGCGGCTCGTAGGGTCGACCCCGATGAGCGTCATGACCATGAACACGATGATCAGAGAGCGTTCCGCCCGCTAGCGGCGCGGAACGCACTCTCACACCCAGCGCGTGCCCCGCGCCGCCGGCTCCCGCCGGGCGGCGCGTTCGTGCTGCCCGGAACTCGAGTACCGACGACTTCCGGAGCACACCATGTCGCGCAACCGTTCCTCACGTACCTCTGTCAGAAACTCCGAGGCCCTCCACGACCTGCCGGGCGGCGCCCACGAGCTGGGCCAGAACCTCCTGGTCGACACGCAGGTCATCCGCCGCGTCGTCGACCTCGTCCCCGACGCCGACCGGCCGGTGGTCGAGTGGGCGGCCGGTCGCGGGGCGCTCACCCTGCCGCTGGCGCGTCTGGGCCGCCCGCTCGAGGCGGTGGAGATCGACCCGCGCTCGACCGGGCGCCTCAGCCGGGTGGCCCCCGGCAACGTCACGGTGACGCGGGACGACATCCTGCGCCACGCACCGCCGTCGGACCCCTACGACCTCGTGTGCAACGTGCCGTTCCACCTGACCACACCGGTGCTGCGGCGCCTGTTCACGCTGACCGGCTGGCAGCGCGCCGTGCTGATCACGCAGTGGGAGGTCGCGCGCAAGCGCGCCGCCGTCGGCGGCACCACCCTCCTGACCGTCCAGTGGTGGCCCTGGTTCTCGCCCCGCCTGGACCGCCGCATCCCCGCCGGGGCGTTCCGGCCCCGGCCGAGCGTGGACGCCGGCCTCCTTGTCATCGACCGCCGTACGGAACCGCTGCTGCCCGTGCGCGAACAGCGCGGCTACCAGCGATTCACGGCGGCGGTGTTCAACGGACGTGGTCGCGGGCTGCACGAGATCCTCGTGCGGCAGGGCATCGCCCGGGACGACGTGCGGCGGTGGGCGCGCGAGCACGGCGTCGGCCCGAACGCGCTGCCTCGCGAGCTGGACGCCAGGGCGTGGGCCGGGGCGTACCGCATGAGCGGGCGATAGGCCGCCGGCTAGCCCCGGTCCATCACAGCATGCCCAGCGGATCGTCATGTCGGTGCGGTCAAATGGTTCCTATGACACAAACCTCCTCGTACCGCCCTCGCCATCGCTGGATCATCGCCACCCTCTCGGTGGTCGGCGGGCTGGCGGTGCTCGGGGTGGCCGGAGAGTTCGTCCTGCGCGGCATCATCGACGACCGGATCGCGAGCGCCGAGGCGCACCTGCCCGCGGGCGTCACCGTCGCACGGGACGACACCCCTGCGCTCTGGCAGGTCGCGACCGGTGAGGCCACCGTGTCGGTGCGGGTCTCCCCCGAGGCCCTCACCGACACGGCGCGCACCGCGACCGACCTGCCGGAGCTCCAGGTCGCGTCGGAGGAAGGGAACCTCGTCGCACGGCTGCCGCTCTCCATCGCGGGCAGCGAGCAGACGGTCGACGTGCTCCTCTCCGTGGTCGCAGAGGGCGGCCAGGCGGTGCTCCGCGCGGACACGGTCCGGCTCGCCGGGCTCAGCATGCCGGTGGCCACGCTCGCGGAGCAGCTCGGCAACGACCAGCTGGACCGGCTGGTCGAGGGCGTGGCGTTCCCGGAGGGTCAGGAGCTGCCGCAGGTGGAGATCTCGTCGGCGCGCACCACCGACGACGGGCTGGAGCTCGGGGCGGAGGTGGCGATGTGGTGAGTCCCGGCGACAGGTCGCGCGCCCGTGCCAGACTGCCCATATGGGTCGCCGGACACTGATCGTGGTCATCGCCGTGCTCGGCGTCGTTCCCGTGCTCAGCGGACTGCTCGGCATCGTGGGCGGACCTGCGGCCCTGCCCGACGGCGAAGCGGTGAACGCCACCGTCGACGGCGAGTACCGGTTCACCAACGTGTTCTGGCTCGCCGCCGGGCTGCTCATCTGGTGGAGCCTGCGCCGTCCCCAGGAGCGCGCTGCCGTGACCCGCGTGATCCTCGCGATCGCATCGCTCGGGGCCATCCCACGGCTCATCTCCATAGCGGTGACGGGCTGGCCGCACCCGGCGTTCATCGGGGCGCTGGTCCTGGAGCTGTTCGTCGTGCCGCTGGTGATCTGGTGGCACGTGCGGACGTTCCGGAGCACGGACGCCGCCGCCGCTCGCACCGACGGCGTGTAACGCTCACCCACGCGTCCCGTAGCCTTTCGGCCATGCCCGCCGACGCCGTGAGCGCCTACGAGTTCTGCCAGGTCATGACCACCTGCACCCTGCGGGCCGAGGCCGTGGCCCTCGGCCGGTCCGTCGTCGAGGCGCGGCTGGCCCCGTGCGCGCAGGTCGAAGGTCCGATCGGGAGCACGTTCTGGTGGGACGGCGAGATCCAGGACACGTACGAGTGGCGGGTCGTGTTCAAGACCCGGACCGAGCTGTTCGAGTCCCTCGCCCAGCACATCCGCGACAACCACGCGTACGAGGTGCCCGAGATCATCTGCCTTCCGATCCTGGCCGGCACTCCGGACTACCTCGACTGGATGCGCGCCGAGACCGGCGTCAGCTGAGCACCAGGCTCGCGATCTTCCCGTCGCGCAGCTTGAACTTGAACGGCCCGGTCCCGTTGAACCGGTTGCTCGTCACCATGATGTTCGCCGTGTACTCGCCGTCCGCGGACCCAGGCACGACCGAGATCAGCTCGAACTGGCTCTGCATCCCGATGTTGTCGGTCTCGTTCCAGCTCCGGACGCCGTCGGGTCCGTGAAACTCACGCCCCCAGTCGTTCAGGTGGGCGTCGTCCGTGAAGGTGTCCACGAATCGTTCGGTGTCGGCCGCGTTCGTGGCGTCGACGAACTCCTGTATGACGGGCGGGACGGTGGGCGGGACGACGTCGGGCGTGTCGTTGACAGCCATGCAAACCTCCAAGGCACTCGGTCTGCTCGACCTTAAGCACAGTTCTGCCTGCCAGCCAGGGCTCAGTGATCCATGGTCCGCTCGTAGAACCGCCAGAGATGCTGCAGCTCGGCCGGGATCTCGGAGCCCTCGTAGGGCGGACGCTCCACGAACCCGCGCGACTCGTAGAGCCGGTGGGCCCCGTGCATGAAGCGGTTGCTGTCCAGCCGGACGGTCGACGCCCGCAGCTCGCCGCGGGTGAGGTCCAGGAGCCAGTCCAGCATCGCCGAGCCCACGTGGGCGCCCCGGTGCGCCGGACGCACGAACATCCGCTTGATCTCGACGGCGCCGTCGTCCTGCACGCGCAGGGCCGCGACGCCCGCCGGTGCGCCGTCGACGTGCGCGAGCGCGATCACGCCGGACGGCCTGCGGAACTTGTCGAGCGCCGCGGGCGTGTGTCGCGCGTCGCCGCCCATCGCGAAGCCGTAGGTCTCCTCGAACGTGGCGAGCGCCCACGCCATGTACTCCGTCATGAGCTGGAGCACGACGGCGTCGTCGGCAGCGGAGGCCTCACGGACCTCGGGCTGGATCTGGGGCTGGTTCAAGACGCCGTTCCTTCCTGGTCGTGGCCGAACTCTAAACGTTTCAGCGGGTGGTTTTCGCCCGCTCGGCGTCCGCACAGTGTTTCTGCAGAGCGGTTTCTGCACCGCGCCGTGGCGGGCCCCGCCAGGCGCACCCGCCCGAGCACCTGGAGGAACCATGTCCATCCGTGCGCACAAGCGCAGTCTCACGCTCGCCGTCACCGCGGCGCTGGTCGCTCCGTTCGCCTTCCTGGCCACGGTCACCGCAGACACCATCACAGCGGCGCCGGCGGCCGCCCACGGTTCGGTGACCGACCCGCCCACGCGCAACTACGGGTGTCTCGAGCGCTGGGGCAGCGACCACCTCAACCCGGAGATGGCCGACATCGACCCGATGTGCTGGGGTGCCTGGCAGCACGACCCCAACGCCATGTGGAACTGGAACGGCCTCTACCGGGAGAACGTGGGCGGCAACCACGAGGCGGTCATCCCGAACGGGCAGCTCTGCTCGGGCGGCCGCACCCAGTCGCCGCGGTACGACTACATGGACACCCCCGGCGAGTGGGTCGCCAAGGACGTCCCGCAGCAGTTCCACCTCACCCTGACCGACCAGGCCCGGCACGGCGCCGACTACCTGCGCATCTACGTCTCGGAGCCCGGTTTCGACCCGACGACGGAGGCGCTCGGCTGGGACGACGTCCAGCTGGTCAAGGAGACCGGCAGGTACCCGTCGCAGGGCACGTACGAGACCGACGTCGACCTGTCCGGCCGTAGCGGCCGGGCCGTCCTGTACACGATCTGGCAGGCCTCCCACCTCGACCAGCCGTACTACCTGTGCTCGGACATCAACATCGGTGGCGGTGCGGCCACTGCTGAGGCCGAGTCCGGGTCGGCCGTCACGACAAAGGTCGCGACGACGGCGGCCGCCGCCTGCCGCCTCGGTCAGTTCGCCGCCTGACCGCGGCAGAGCAGGAGACAGCAGCACCTCTTGAGCCAGCAGTCGGCCCCGGTCCCCCAGCGGACCGGGGCCGACGTCGTTCCTGATGTACCTCGGACCTCAGGACGCCGCCCCAGGAGCACCCTGGACGGCCCTGAACGCATAGGCGTGATCGATACCTGAGACAGATCTTGTCTCACAGTCCCTGCCCGCGTAATCTGCTCCAGGCGGGCCGGTGGCTCGCCACGGAACACGCAGCCGCGCGGCCGTCCGGCCGCCCACGCAGGGAGGACGTCTTGAGCACCGTGCGCTCCGCACTCCCCACCTCGGCCCTCACCCCGACCCGCACCGCCGCCGCGCGCTCCATGTGCGTGTCCGACTGCTGCCCCCGAGGCTGTCTGTAGAGCGTCCGTCTCACGCCCGACCACACCGGCTCAGCCGAGCGTGGCCCAGGCGCGGGCGCGATGCTCCGGTCCCACCCAAGCCCCAGACGCTCCACGCCAGTCCCGAGGCACGCATCCGCACGACCCGGGCGCCGACGTCGGACATGCACGACTCCAGCCAGACCCGCCACACAGTGAAGGAAGAACACATGGCCCGCATCTATGACGACGCGACCAAGCTCATCGGCAACACCCCGCTCGTCAAGCTCAACCGCTTGACCGAGGGTCTCGAGGCGACGGTTCTCGCCAAGCTCGAGTTCTACAACCCGGCCAACTCCGTGAAGGACCGCATCGGCGTGTCCATCATCGACGCCGCCGAGGCGTCCGGTGAGCTCAAGGAGGGCGGCACGATCGTCGAGGGCACCTCCGGCAACACCGGTATCGCCCTGGCCTGGGTCGGCGCGGCTCGTGGTTACAAGGTGGTCCTGGCCATGCCGGAGACCATGTCCAAGGAGCGCCGCGCGCTGCTGCGTGCCTACGGCGCCGAGCTGGTGCTCACGCCGGGCGCCGAGGGCATGAAGGGCGCCGTCGCCGCGGCCGAGCGGATCGCGCAGGAGCGCCCGGGCGCCATCCTGGCCCGCCAGTTCGCCAACGAGGCCAACCCGAAGATCCACCGCGAGACCACCGCCGAGGAGATCTGGGCCGACACCGACGGGAACGTCGACATCCTGGTCGCCGGTATCGGCACGGGCGGCACCATCACCGGTGTGGGCCAGGTGCTCAAGGACCGCAACCCCGACATCAAGGTCGTCGCGGTGGAGCCCGAGGAGTCGCCCATCCTCAACGGCGGCGCCCCGGGCCCGCACAAGATCCAGGGCATCGGCGCCAACTTCGTGCCGGAGATCCTCGACACCAAGGTGTACGACGAGGTCATCGACATCAACCTCGCCACCGCCATCGAGACCGCGCGCCGCTCGGCGCAGGAGGAGGGCCTGCTGGTCGGCACCTCCTCCGGTGCCGCGCTCTCCGCGGCCCTCCAGGTCGCGAAGCGCCCGGAGAACGCCGGCAAGACGATCGTCGTGATCGTGCCGGACTTCGGCGAGCGTTACCTCTCGACCCCGCTCTTCGAGGGTCTGGTCGACTGATGGCGCGGGCGCGCGGGCTGTTCCGGGTTCTTGCCGAGGACCTGGCCGCCGCGCGCGCCCACGACCCGGCCGCGCGGTCGAACCTGGAGGTCGCGCTCGCCTACCCGGGCGTGCACGCCCTCTGGGCCTACCGCGCGGCGCACCGCATGTGGCGGGCGCCGTCCCTTCGCCTGCCCGCGCGGCTGCTCTCGCAGCTCGCGCGGGCGGCGACCGGGATCGAGATCCACCCCGGCGCCCGGCTGGGGCAGCGCCTCTTCATCGACCACGGCATGGGTGTGGTCATCGGTGAGACCGCCGTCGTGGGCGACGACGTCATGCTCTATCACGGCGTCACCCTGGGCGGCCGGTCGCTCAACCGCGGCAAGCGGCACCCGACGCTCGGCGACCGCGTGACCGTCGGCGCCGGCGCGAAGGTGCTCGGCCCCGTGTGGGTCGGCGACGACGTGCAGATCGGCGCCAACGCCGTCGTCGTGAAGGACGTACCCCCTGGAGCCGTCGCCGTGGGCATCCCCGCGCGGATCCGGGTGCCGAACGCGCCGGTGGCGGAACGCCCCCGGCACGAGGACCCGTCGGAGCTCATCGAGTACACGATCTGACCTGCGCCCGATGGCGCGGCCGGCAAGCGGCAGCTTGCGTGGTCGGTAAAACGTCAGGAGATCGGCAGCTCGGACTGCCGATCTCCTGACGTTTTACCGACCACCCGTGCCGACCATTCGCTCCCGGCCGGAGCCGGCGTCAGGGCAAGCGATCCGCATGCCGCTCGGCGAGGCGCGGCGGCGCCGTGGCGAGCCAGGCGTCAACCAGGGTCTCCCGCAGCACGGTCTCGCCCACAAGGCCGAGCTGAATCAGCAGTCCGGCGAAGCCGTCGAAGTGCTGGATGGTAAAGAATCCCGGCCGCCCTTCCGCCAGGATCGCCTCCTTCTCCCCCAGGTCCTCGACCCGTACGCCGAGGATCGGGCCTTCCGGCACCGGATCGTCCCCGAAGCGCTCAAGATCCGCCTTACTGAACGGGCGCTCCCATGCGAACGCCTTGCGCCCGACGGACCAGGCGCGGTGGCGGTAGCTCAGACCCTCGGCGGTCTCGGGGAGCGCGAGGGCGAGCCGGGCGACGTCGTCGAAGGTGGCCACGGCTCCACCGTAGACCGGTAGGGTGTGGGCAGTATCTGGGACGCGCCGTCCCAGATAAGACGTTCCCACGACGAGGTGACCCCACATGCGCATCGGATTCCAGACCGGTTACTGGTCCCGCAAGCCCCCGAAGGGCATCCAGCAGTTCATCGTGGCCGCCGACAGGCTCGGCCTCGACTCGGTCTGGACGGCGGAGGCCTACGGCTCCGACGCCTTCTCGCCGCTGGCCTGGTGGGGCTCCCGCACCAAGAACGTGCGGCTGGGCACGGGCATCGCCCAGCTGTCGGCCCGCACGCCGACGGCGACCGCCATGCAGGCCCTCACGATGGACCACCTGTCCAAGGGCCGGTTCGTGCTGGGCCTCGGTGCCTCCGGGCCGCAGGTCGTGGAGGGCTGGTACGGCCAGCCGTACAAGCGGCCGCTGGCCCGCACGCGCGAGTACGTCGACATCGTGCGGCAGGTGATGCGCCGCGAGGCGCCGGTGACCCACGACGGCTCCTTCTACCAGCTGCCCCTGTCCGCCGAGGCGCCCGGGGCGATGGGGCTGGGCAAGGCGCTCAAGCCCACGGTGCACCCGTTCCGCCCGGAGATCCCCATCATCCTGGCCGCGCAGGGCCCCAAGAACGTGGCCCTCGCCGCCGAGATCGCCGACGGCTGGATGGCCGGCTTCTACGCGCCCCGCATGGACGACGAGTTCCGCGCGCTGCTCGCCGAGGGTTTCGACGCCCGCTCTGAGGAGCGTTCGGCGTCCGACGGGTTCGAGGTCGCGGCCACCGTCCCGGTCATCGTGCGGGACGACGTCGAGGCCGCCGCCGACGTCATCCGCCCCCACATCGCCCTGTACGCGGGCGGGATGGGCGCCAAGGACGCGAACTTCCACAAGCAGTCGCTCGACCGGCTCGGCTACAAGGAGCCGCTCGACAAGGTGCAGGAGCTGTATCTCGCCGGGCGCAAGGAGGAGGCGGCCGCGGCCGTGCCGACGCAGCTCGTGGAGGAGATCGCGCTGGTCGGCCCGATCGACAAGATCCGGCGCGAGCTGCCGGCCTGGGAGAGCACGGCGATCACGACGATGCTCGTCCAGGGCGACCCGGCCTCGATGCTGGCGCTGCTGTCGGCGTCGCAGGACTCCTCGCTCGGCGGACGGGCGCGCTCGACGACGTCGGCGCTGCTCTCCCGCGTGGCCCCGAAGAAGGTCTGACGGCGGCGGGGGTCTCGACGGGCTCGACCAGCGGGGTCCCCGTCGGTCGAGCTTGTCGGGACCCCCGCAGTCTCAGTCGTCCTCCGGGAACCACACCGCGCGCCGCAGGTTCACGCGACGGCCGTCGCGGGACAGCGGGCAGCCCTCCGCGCGCAGCGCGTCCAGGGCCTCGGTCAGGTGATGCTTCGGCGGTGACCCAGCCGCGTTGACGACGCGCCACCACGGCACCCGGTCGCCGTCGGGCACGGGTGCGTCGTCGTCCTGGTCGTCGCCCTGGTCATCGTCGTCGGGCACGAGGTGCGCGTACCGGCCACCGGACCCGGCCAGCACGCTCCCGACCTGGCGGGGCCCGCCGCGGCCGAGCTCCTCGCCGACGATCTCGGCGATCAGCCCGTACGTCATCGCGCGGCCCGAGGGGATGCGCCGGACGACGTCGAGCACCGCGGCGGCGTACTCCTCGACGTCGGTGAGCTGGGTTCCGGGCGGCGAGTCGGTCACGGATGCGATGGTAGACGCGGACACCGACAGTCGGACCAGCGGCGGCCACGACGGGCAGTTTTCCACTTGCCCGCTGGTGGCACGATCGACGCATGGCACTTCCTCAGATCACCCTGCCCGCCGGCTATCGCTGGCGCACGCTGACCAAGGACGACCAGCGGCTCGTGACCGAGCTGGACACGTGGGCGTTCCCGTCAGGGCTCGCCCACGACGACATCGACGCCACCCCGTCACCGCTGACCTGGGAACGTGCGATAGCGATCGAGGCCGAGGGCTTCGACGGCCTGGTGGCGCTGCACGCGTCCTACCCGTTCCGGCAGTTCCCCGTGCCTGGCGCCGAACTGCCGACGGCGGGCCTGACCTGGGTGGGCGTGCATCCCCAGCACCGCAGGCGCGGCCTGCTGACGGCGATGATCGACCTGCACCTGGCGCGCTCCGTCGAGCGCGGCGAGGCGCTCAGCGCCCTGTTCGCCGCCGAGGCGCCGATCTACGGCCGGTTCGGCTACGGCCGAGCAGCCGACGACCTCCGCCTGGAGATCCCCCGCGGCGCGGCCCTGCGAGACGTGCCAGGGGCCGAGCGGCACACGATCCGGATCGAGGTCGCCACCCGCGAGAAGCACGGCGAGCTGGTCGACCGCCTGCACCGCGCGGCCGGCGCCGCCCCGACGGGCGTACCGGGGCTCAACCGGCCGGGCTGGGTCACCCGTGAGACCGAGGAGCTGCAGGCCATCCTCTGGGACGACTCCCCGATCCACCGCGAGGGGCGCGAGTCCCGGCGCATCATGGTCGTCGAGCTCGACGGCAAGCCACGCGGCTACGTGACGTTCCGCCGCACCATGAGCTGGGAGCCCAGGGGGCCGCGCGGGCGGGTCCACGCCGGTGAGGTCGTCGCGCTCGACGCCGCCGCGGCCCGGGCCCTGTGGGGTGCGCTGCTCGATCTCGACCTGACGAACGAGGTCACGCCGTTCGTCCTGCCGGTCGACGACGTCATCACGCACCTCCTGGTGGACCTCCGCGCCGCCGTCCCGCGCACGCCGGACAACGTCTGGGTCCGGCTGGTCGACGTCGCCGGCGCGCTCGCCGGACGCCGGTACGCGGCCGACGTCGACGTCATACTCGCCGTGACCGACACGCGGCTGCCCGCCAACGCGGGCGTCTACCGGCTGCGGGCCGAGGCGTTCGGCGAGGCGTCGGTGGAGCGGGTGGACCCCGAGTTCGAGGCCCCGGACCTGTCGCTCGACGTGCGCGAGCTGGGCGCCGCCTATCTCGGCGGCAGGTCGCTCGCGGCTCTGGCGGCCGCCGACCTCGTCACGGTCCACCCGCGTCCCGGACAGCCCGCGAACGCGCTGGCCCGCGCGAGCGCTGCGTTCGGCTGGCCGATCGCGCCCGGGTCCTCCTGGGTCTTCTGACCCACCCCTCTGGTGTGCCCGGTCAGGTCTGGCAGGTGGGGCACCAGAACAGGTTGCGGCCGGCCAGCTCCTTCGTCAGGACGGGCGTCCCGCAGATCCGGCACGGCAGGCCGGCCCGGTGGTAGACGTAGAACGCCTCGTCCGAAGGCACTGCGCCGGGTGTACCGTCGGTGTTCTGCCGGGTCCGCGCCCCGTCCGCCGGTCGAGCCGACCCCGCTGGTCGAGCCGACCCCGCTGGTCGAGCCGACCCCGCCGGTCGAGCCGACCCCGCCGGTCGAGCCGACCCCGCCGGTCGAGCCGACCCCGCCGGTCGAGCCGACCCCGCCGGTCGAGCCGACCCCGCCGGTCGAGCCTGTCGAGACCCCCTGTCGGCCGGGCGGGTCGTGACGATCGCGCCGTGGGCGGCGCCGTCGCGCATGAGGGTCACCAGGTCGTCCCAGATCGCGCGAACCGTCGCGGCGGGCACGTCGCGCCCGGGCCGCAGCGGGTCGACGCCGGCCCGGAACAGCGCCTCGGCACGGTAGATGTTCCCGACCCCGGCGACGACCGCCTGGTCCATGAGCTGCTGCCCGATCGTGACCCGGGACCGGCCGACCGCCGCGACAAAGGCTTCGACGTCGCCGTCGTCCCGGATGGGGTCCGGACCCAGGCGCGCCTCGACCGCCGTCTTCTCCTCGGTCGTGATCACCTCGCACGCCGTCGGCCCGGTGAGGTCGGCGACGGCGTGCTCGCCGAGCAGGCGCACGCGGACCTGCCCGCGCGGCTCGGGCGCAAGCCATTCGCCGTCGGCCCCTCCGGCGGTCGAGCCTGCCGAGACCGGGGTCCCGACAGTCCCGACCACCGGGCTGGTCTCCCGTTCGCCGATGCGCTTGCGCGGCGCGCCGATGGCGTGCGCCACCTCGGGTGCGTCCGGGGCGCCGGCGAACGTCCACGCGCCGTACAGCCCGAGGTGGGTCCGCAGCCACAGGTCACCCTCGAACCCCAGGAACAGCTGCTTGCCCCAGGCCTCGCTCGCCACGAGGTGTCGCCCCGAGAGCATGGCGGCGCCGTCGGCGAACCGCCCCTGCGGGCTGCTCACCCGGAGGACCTGCCCGGCGTACAGCGAGTCGAACGTCCGCGCGAGGCGGTGGACGGTGTGACCCTCAGGCACGCTTTGATTCGTAGTCGGCGAGCTGGTCGATGCGGCGCTGGTGCCGCTCGTCGCCGCTGAACGGCTCGGCCACGAAGGCCTCGACGAACGACGTCGCCTCCTCCACCGAGTGCATCCGGCCGCCCACGGCGATCACGTTGGCGTCGTTGTGCTGGCGGCCCAGCTTGGCGGTCTCGAGCGACCACGCGAGGACGGCGCGGACGCCGGCCACCTTGTTCGCGGCGATCTGCTCCCCGTTGCCCGAGCCGCCGATCACGATGCCGAGCGAGCCCGGCTCCGCGACGACGGCCTCGCCGGCGGAGATGCAGAAGGCCGGGTAGTCGTCCAGGGGGTCGATCTCGTGGGCCCCGTGGTCGATCACCTCGTGCCCAGCGGTGGTGAGGTGCTGCACCAGGTGCTGCTTGAGGTCGTACCCGGCATGGTCGGCGGCGATGTGCAGGCGCATGGACCCTATTCTTCCCCATCTCCAAGGTCGGGCGCGCAGGGTGAGAATCCGGGCGCGCAGGTTGCGTACGCTGGCGCAATGACCACCGACGCCACGGGCCTCACGTCGGGCATCGACCTCGACGCGCTCGACCCCGCAACCCGACCGCAGGACGATCTGTACCGCCACGTCAACGGGCGGTGGATCGACAGTCACGAGATCCCCGCCGACCGTGCGATGGACGGTGCGTTCCGAGACCTCTACGACAAGGCAGAGGTGCACGTCCGGGAGATCATCCAGGACGCGCCGACCGGTTCGAAGATCGGCGACCTGTACAAGAGCTTCATGGACACCGAGCGCATCACCGGCCTCGGCACGGCTCCCCTGGACGAGGACTTCGCGCTCATCCGCGACGCCGGCGACATGGCGGCCCTGACCCAGGCGCTGGGCACCCTGCAGCGCACGGGCGGCACGGCCGGCGTTCGCTTCTGGGTGGACAACGACGCGACCGACCCGGAGAAGTACGTCGTCTACCTGCGGCAGTCCGGCCTCGGCCTGCCCGACGAGGCGTACTACCGCGAGGTGCAGTACGCCCCGATCCGCAAGAAGTACCTGCCGCACGTGGCCAGGATGCTGCGCTTCGCCGGCGTCCACGAGACGTGGGGCATCTCCGCCGACGACGCCGCCAGCCGCGTCTTCGACCTCGAGAAGCGGCTCGCCGCGCACCACTGGGACGTGGTGCGCGACCGCGACGCCACCCTCACGTACAACCCGATGACGCTCACGCAGCTCGTCGAGTCGGCGCCGGGCTTCGACTGGGTGGCCTGGGCCGAGGCCCTGGGCGTGCCCGCCGGCGCGTTCGACGACGTGGTGGTGCGCGAGCCCGACTTCGCGACGGGCTTCGCCGCCCTGTGGAGCGAGCTGTCGGTGCTGGACTGGCAGCTCTGGATGACGTACCACGTGGTCAGCGCCCGGGCGCCGTACCTGACCGACGAGATCGTCGAGGCCAACTTCGACTTCTACGGCCGCACCCTCACGGGTGCGCAGGAGGTGCGCGAGCGCTGGAAGCGCGGCGTCGCACTCGTCGAGGGCGCGCTCGGCGAGGCGGTGGGCGCCGAGTACGTGGCACGGCACTTCCCGCCCGCCAACAAGGCGAAGATGGACCGGCTCGTGGACGCCCTCGTGGCGGCCTACCGCGAGTCCATCGAGGGTCTCGACTGGATGACCGACGAGACCAAGGCCAAGGCCCTGACCAAGCTCGAGAAGTTCACGCCCAAGGTCGGGTACCCGGTGAAGTGGCGCGACTACTCGGGGCTCGAGGTGGACGCGGCCGACCTGGTCGGCAACGTGCGCCGGTCCAACGCGTTCGACCAGGACTACGAGCTCGCGAAGATCGGCAAGCCGCTGGACCGCGACGAGTGGTTCATGACACCGCAGACGGTCAACGCGTACTACAACCCGGGCATGAACGAGATCGTCTTCCCCGCGGCGATCCTCCAGCCCCCGTTCTTCGACCCCGAGGCCGACGACGCCGTGAACTTCGGCGGGATCGGCGGCGTCATCGGGCACGAGATCGGCCACGGCTTCGACGACCAGGGCTCCAAGTACGACGGCGACGGCCGCCTCGAGGACTGGTGGACCGACGCCGACCGCGCCGAGTTCGAGAAGCGCACGAGCGCGCTGATCGCGCAGTACGACGAGTTCCGCCCGGCGCAGCTCGAGGCGTCCGCCGTCGTAGCGGATGACGAGGTCGCGGGTGACGAGGCAGAGGCGGACGGCGAGAAGGCCGAGGACGCGCACGTCAACGGCAGCCTCACGATCGGCGAGAACATCGGCGACCTGGGCGGGCTGTCGATCGCCATCAAGGCGTACCGGATCGCGCTCGGCAAGCCCCTGGAGGAGGCGCCGGTCGTGGACGGGCTGACCGCCCTCGAGCGGATCTTCCTCGGCTGGGCGCAGGTGTGGCAGTCCAAGGGCCGTGACGAGGAGGTGCTGCGCCGTCTCGCGACGGACCCGCACTCCCCCAACGAGTTCCGCTGCAACGGCGTGGTGCGCAACGTGGACGAGTTCTACGCGACGTACGACGTCCAGCCGGGCGACGCCCTCTACCTCCCGGAGGAGGCCCGCGTCCGCATCTGGTGACCCAGTCGCCGAAGTAGAGCGCCTGTCCGGTTCTCCCTGGCGACACCAGGGAGACCGGACAGGCGCTCTACTTCGGCGACCTCATGTCAGGCGTCGGCGGACTGGGCCTTCAGGGCTCGGTCCGTGCCGGCCAGGGACTCCACCACCAGGCGGCGCAGGGCCGGGGCGGCGTCGGCGTTCGTCTCGAGCCAGGCCGCCGTGGCGTCCCGCAGCTCCGCCGACGCCAGCGGCGCCGGGTAGAAGCCCTCGATGATCTCCTCGGCGATGTGGTAGCTCCGCTCGTTCCACACCTTGAGCACCGCGTCCAGGTACGGCTGCACGACGCCGACCAGCGTGGCCGGGTCGTTCACGTGCACGAACCCGAGACCCGTGTTCCGGATGATCGCGTTCGGCACGTCGGCGGCCACCACTGACGACAGCGCGGCCAGCTTGCCCTCGACGGTCGGCTTCGCGGCCCGGGCACGTGCGGCGGACTGGCGGCCCGTCGCGGTGTCGTCGGCGGCGAGCGTCGCGTCGATCTCCTCGTCGCCGGCGGCGCCGTTGAGCACGAGGCCCTCCAGCAGCTCCCACCGCAGGTCGGTGTCGATCTCGAGCCCGTCGAGGGTGACCGAGCCGTCCAGCAGCCCGGACAGCGTCCCGACGTGCGCCGGCGTCGACGCGACGTGCGCGAAGAACTTCACCAGCTGGAACTGCGTGTCCGAGCCGGGGGCGGCGTCGCCCACGAGCGACCAGAGCGTGTCGCCCACCTCGGCGAGGGTCGCCGCCCGCTTCGCCGGCGCCACGTACTGCTTGGTCGCCAGCACCATCTGGTTGAGCGTGGTGCGGAGCGTCGTCGACTCGGTCTCGCGGGAGATGCCCCCGAGCACCAGGCGGACGTACTCCGAGGCCGGCACCTCGCCGTCGCGCACCGAGTCCCAGACCGAGCCCCAGACGAGGGAGCGGGCCAGCGGGTCCGCGATGTCGGCGAGGTGCTCGAGCGCGACGCGGAGCGACGCGGCGTCGAGGCGGATCTTCGCGTACGCGAGGTCCTCGTCGTTGAGCAGCACGAGCGCGGGACGGTCGAGCTCGACGAGCTCCTTCACGTCGGTCCGCGGCCCGTCGACGTCCACCTCGGTGAAGTGCGTCCGGACGAGCTCGCCGGCGTCGGACAGGCTGTAGAAGCCGATGCCGAGGCGGTGCGGGCGGATCGTCGGCCACTCGGCGGGCGCCGTCTGCTCGACGACGAACGACATGATGCGGCCGTGGCTGTCCGTCTCGATCACCGGACGCAGCGTGTTCACACCGGCGGTCTCGAGCCACAGCTTCGACCAGGCCTTGAGGTCACGGCCGCTGGTCGTCTCGAGCTCGGTGAGCAGGTCGGGCAGCTCGGTGTTGCCCCACGCGTGCTTGCCGAAGTACGCGGAGACGCCCGAGATGAACGCCTCGCGCCCCACCCAGGCCACGAGCTGCTTGAGCACCGACGCGCCCTTGGCGTAGGTGATGCCGTCGAAGTTGACCTGGACGTCCTCGAGGTCCTTGATCTCGGCGACGATCGGGTGCGTGGACGGCAGCTGGTCCTGCTTGTAGGCCCAGGACTTCTCCATCGCGGAGAACGTGGTCCAGGCGGCGTCCCACTCGGTGGCCTCGGCCGTGGCGAGCGTGGACGCGTACTCCGCGAACGACTCGTTGAGCCAGAGGTCGTTCCACCACTTCATGGTGACCAGGTCGCCGAACCACATGTGCGCCAGCTCGTGCAGGATCGTGACGACGCGGCGCTCGCGCACGGCGTCGGTCACCTTGGAGCGGAACACGTAGGACTCCGTGAAGGTCACGCAGCCCGCGTTCTCCATCGCGCCCATGTTGTACTCAGGCACGAAGAGCTGGTCGTACTTGGTGAACGGGTACGGGACGCCGAACGTCGTCTCGTAGAACTCGAAGCCCTGCCGGGTCTTCTCGAAGATGTAGTCGGCGTCGAAGTGCTCCGACAGCGACTTGCGGCAGAACGCACCGAGCGGGATCTCACGACCGTCCGACGACGTCAGCGACGACCGGACCACCGCGTACGGGCCGGCGACGAGCGCCGTGATGTACGTGGAGATGCGGCCGGTGGGCTCGAACGTCCAGGTGGCGACGTCCTCGCCGGCCGCGACCGGCTCCGGCGTCGGCTCGTTGCTCACGACCTGCCACGCAGCGGGCGCGGTGACCGTGAACTGGAACGTCGCCTTGAGGTCCGGCTGCTCGAAGCAGGCGAACACGCGGCGGGCGTCCGGCACCTCGAACTGCGTGTACAGGTAGACCTCTCCGTCCACCGGGTCCACGAAGCGGTGCAGGCCCTCGCCCGTGTTCGTGTAGCCGCAGTCGGCGACGACGACGAGCTCGTTGTCGGCGGCCAGGCCCTCCAGGGTGATCCTGGAGTCCGTGAACACTGCCGACGGGTCCAGCTCGCGACCGTTCAGCACCACGGACCGCACCGACGGGGCGACCAGGTCGACGAACGTCGAGGCGCCCTCCGTCGCGGTGAAGCGCACAGTCGTGGCGGACGCGAAAGTCTCCGGGCCGGTGGTCAGGTCCAGCGCGATCTCGTACGACTCGACCGATACGACGCCGGCGCGTTCGACCGCCTCGGCGCGGGTCAGGTTCTCTCCGGGCACAGGCCCTCCACGTCTGTCTTCTCGGGGGCGGCAGATGACGCCCGCACGCCCGACGGGCGCGCCTTTTCGGTTGGGTTGTCGTCCGGTCTGTGAACTACCTGCGACGACTCGTCGATCATGCCACGCAGGAGTAACAGCGAGTAACGCCTTTGTGTACGATCGACCGCGGTCGCCCGACCGACCGATTTGAGCTGAGGGAGTCGCCTGATGTCCGGCACAGTGCCGCCGCCACCGCCGCCAGGCGGATGGCCCGACGAGGACCCGGGTACGCCGCCCCAGGAGCAGCACCCGCCCACCGCACCCACGCCCGCCCAGCAGGGCCCGGTGCAGCGTGTTTCCGCGGCGACCCGTAGACCACCCGCGATCTCACCCGCGAGCCAGTTCTCGCAGGCCGTCACGCCGGCGCCCGCCGCGCCCGGCGCCCCCGTGGTCCAGTCCGTCCACATCCACAACGGCGGCGGCGCCCCGCAGTACTACACCGAGCAGTACCAGCAGCCCTACCAGCAGGGTTACGCACAGCCTCAGGCGTACGCGCAGCAGGCGCCGCAGGGTGGCCAGTACCCGCCGCAGCCGTATCCGCCGCAGGGCTACGACCAGTACGGCCAGCCGGTGCACGGAGCCGCGGCCGACGGCTACGGGCCCGAGCCTGGGCGCAAGAAGCTCAGCCCCGGGTGGATCGCCTTCATCGCCCTGGACGTGCTGCTCGTGATCGCAGCGATCATCTTCGCGGTGAACCTGCTGGGCAGCCCCGACACCTCGCTCGATCCGGGCGGTACACCGGCCGCCGAGCAGTCGTCGTCGCCGGAGCCCGAGGAGGGCCTGGAGACCGACGGCGGGGCCGGCGTCGAGACGTTCGCCGCGCCGTCGCGCAACATCACGTGCACGATCTCCGCGGACGCCGCCGCGTGCGGCATCGCGGAGCTCGACCAGAAGCCCGCGCCCGACGCCTCGTGCGGCGGCGCGTCCGGCTACGTGGCGAAGGTCGACCCGACCGGCAACGTGACCCAGCCCTGCGTCACCAAGGGGGACCAGCCCAAGAAGGCGAAGGGCGACGTCGCGATCCTGAACTACGGTGCCGAGAAGAAGGCCCACGGGTTCACGTGCGTCAGCGACCAGTCCGGCATGAGGTGCGTCGCGGACGCCACCGGCAGCGGGTTCTCGATCGCCCGCGCGGGCATCGGCGCCGCCTGACCCCGCCTCGCACGCCGGTTCGCCGAAGTAGAACTGTGGCGAGATAGAACTGTGGCGCACCCCGCTCGGGGTGCGCCACAGTTCTACTTCGCCACAGTTCTATCTCGCCAGGGTTCTATCTCGGCGGAGCGGGGTCGGGCTCTTCCTCGTTCATGACCGTCACCAGCGACCGCAGGCGGGCGTTGGTGAACAGGTCCTCCAGGAGCACCACCGTTCCTGCGGAGTCCGCCAGCGGCACCTTCCAGTTCGGGTACTCGGTGTTGGTACCGGGCTGGTTCTGGGCGCGCCGCTCCCCCACGGCGTCGGTCAGGTACACCCCGACCAGCGCGGCCGGCGTGTCCCTGAGGTAGCGGTGCAGCCCCTCGACGAGCTCGCGCTCGGACGGGTCGAACGTCGTCAGGCCGCGACGGGACAGCGCCTCCACGAGCGACTCACGCTCCGCGCGTGCCTGGGCCCGCAGCACCGTCGGCTCCTCCGTGAGCAGCCCGAGGCGCTCGCGCAGGTCTACGTGCTCGCCCGCGAGATAGCCGGCGGTCGGCGGCAGGTCGTGCGTCGTGACCGTGGCCAGCGCCGTCCGGCGGTACGCCTCCGGCTCGATGGGCGCCCCGGCGGCGTCCCGCTCGAAGAGCAGCACCGAGGTGCCGAGGATGCCGCGCTCCTCGAGGTAGTCGCGGATCCACGGCTCGAAGGTGCCGAGGTCCTCGCCGATGACCGTCACCCCGGCGCGGTGCGCCTCCAGGCACAGGATGCCGATCAGGGCCTCGTGGTCGTAGGTGACGTAGGCGCCGGCCGACGCGCGGGCGCCGCCCGGGATCCACCAGAGGCGGAAGAGCCCGAGGATGTGGTCGATGCGCAGCGCGCCGCAGTGCCGCAGCACCGTGCGCAGCATCTCGCGATAGGGCGCGTAGCCCGCCTTCGCGAGCGCACGCGGGTGCCACGGCGCCGGGGACCAGTTCTGGCCCTGCTGGTTGTACATGTCCGGCGGAGCGCCGATGGATACGCCCTGGGCGAGCACACCGGCGTCCGCCCACGCGTCCGCGCCGTCCGGGGACGAGCCGACAGCCAGGTCCTTGAGCAGGCCGAGCCGCATGCCGGCGTCGAGCCCGGCGCGGTGCGCCGCGTGGAGCTGCTCGTCGGCGACCCACTGGAGCCAGCAGTAGAACTGGACGCGTTCGGAGAGCGCGTTGCGCAGCGTCGCCACCCCGGCCGACGACGGGTCGGCGAGCTCGGTCGGCCAGTCGCGGCCGTCGAGGTGCTCCGTGATGGCGCACCACGTCGCGAAGTCGACGAGGCCCTTGCCCTGCGCCAGCACGAACTCGTCGAACGCCGTCTGCCGGGCCGCCGACCGCTGGGCCGTGTACACGACCTCGAGCGCGGCCTTCTTGGCCTCCCAGATGGCGTCCCGGTCGATCGGGCCGGAGTCCTCGGACAGCTCACGGACGGGCTCGCCCGCCCACTCCACGAGCGACCGGTCGGCGGCGGAGAGGTACGCCGTCTCACGGATGTCCTCGACGCGGATGTACAGCGGCGACATGAAGCGGCGCGACGTCGGCAGGTAGGGGCTCGGCGTCACCGGCAGCACAGGCTCGGTGGCGTGCAGGGGGTTGATCCCGACGAAGTCCGCACCGCCGTTGTGCGCCGTCTGCCAGGCCAGGTCGGCCAGGTCGGCCAGGTCGCCCATGCCCCAGGAGTCCTTGGACCGCACCGAGTAGAGCTGGACCATGAAGCCCCAGGCCTGCTTGCGGGCGACCTTCTTGCGCAGCTCCAGCCGCGCGGGAGTCACCACGAGCGGGGTCTGCGCCGTCTGGCCGCCCGACTCGGCGTGCAGCGTGTGCCAGCCGAGCGGCAGGTCGGCCGGGACGGTGAACGTCACGCGCCCCACCTTGCGGCTGTCCACCGTGCGGGGCTCGGTGTGGACGTCGGCCTGCCGCAGCTGGACGCGGGGACCCCGCACCACCGCGAACGAGCCGGTGGTCGTGGTCGCCTGCGGCGCCGTCACGCGCCACGGGGTGGCGCTCGTGGGCACGACCGGCTGCTCGGACTGCTCGAGCGCTATCCACGCCGTCACGTCGGCGCCCTCCGCGACGTGCACGGCGACCTGCACCTCGGTGCCCTCCCGGGTCACGACGGTCGGCGGGAGCATCGCGCGCCACTCGTCGTCGTCGACCCGGTCCAGGCTCGCGGCGATCGCGCCCGGCGTCGACGCAGGGACGTCGAGCGCCTCCAGCACCGCGACGACCGTCGACACGCTGACCTGCTGCACGCGGCCGTCGTGGTCGGTGTACACGCACTGCACGCCGTGGGCGGTCGCCAGCTCGGCCAGCTCCGGCGGCACGGCGGCGCCGTCTCCGGTGGACCCAGGCATCGGTTCGTCGGTCACAAGGAAAGATCTTGCCATCTACCGGCGCTCACCGGGGGCAACGCGGGCGTGTCCGACGAATTGGCAGCCGGCGCGAGTGGACGGCGCGGCCGGGCGGAACAGCCCTGGGCCGGGTCAGGCGGTGCCCGGACCGCCGTCCGTACCCTGCGAGCCGATCCCGTCGAGCGGCAGTGGCGCCGAGCGCGCGACGATCCCCGCGTTCAGCAGGGCCGAGTGGGCCGCGACGCGCAGCGCCCGGGCGACCACCCACTGCTGGGCGGGGCGCACCTGGGCGAAGAGCGTGAAGGTGAGGCCCGCCTGGTCGACGGCGTCCACGCCGCGCACCGAGGGCGTCTCGAGCAGGCTGTCGGCCAGCTCCGGGTCGTTCTTCACCCGGTCGACGGCGCGGCCGAGCGCGGTGCGGACGGCGTCGACGTCGGTCCCCAGCGGCACCTGCACGGAGGCGACCGCACGGCTCCACTCCTGGGTGCGGTTGCCCGCCCGCAGGATCTCGCCGTTGCGGACGTACCAGAGGGTGCCGTCGAACGCGCGGACCTCGGTGAGCCGCAGGCCCATCGCCTCGACGGTGCCGACGACGTCGCCCCCGAGGTCGACGTTGTCCCCCACGCCGAACTGGTCCTCGATGAGGAGGAGGATGCCGGACAGGAAGTCCTTGACGAGGCTCTGCGCGCCGAAGCCGATGGCGACACCGACGACGCCGGCTCCGGTCAGCAGGCCGGTGACGGGCAGCTCGAGGACCTGCAGGATCGTGAGCACCATGATCGTGCTGATCACGATGTTGGCGGTCGAGTTCAGTACCGAGCCGACGGTCCGCGCGCGCTGGGCGCGGCGCTCGGCGGCGCGCGGGTTGGCCGCGGTCAGGGCGTCGGCCAGCGCCTGCGGCGACATCAGCATGTTCTTGCGGCGTCGCTTGCCCTTTGCGGGAGCAGTAGTCGGCACACCACCCGTGGTGGTGCCCACGGGATCCGGGGCCTTCTGGACGACCTTCCTGGGCTTCTGCCCGATGGCGATGCGCTCGGTGAGGGACGTGACGACCCGCCGCAGCACGTAGATGGCGACCATGCCGATCACGAGGATCGTGATGATCTTCAGGGGCTTGTCGCCGAACCACGACCAGAAGCCCTCGGCACCGTTGAACAGGGAGGTAGCAAGAGACTCGAACACGGTGGCAAACCTACTCGGGTCCGCGCGCCGGACCGGACCGCTGTCGCGGAGTGCGAGGGACTGCCGCGTGATTTTCACAGGGCGTTCGCCTCACGGTCGCGTGCGACGGCTCGGTCGTGAGACAGGTCACGGGCCCGGGAGTACCCGGGCCCGCGCCGTCATACCGGCAAGCTCACCGTCGAGCTCGCTCTTGTCCCGCCCCGTCCTGGGGTCTGCGTCCTACCTCAGACCCTGAGCGTCTCGAGCTCCGCCGCGAGGCTGTCGGCCTCAGGCCCGACGATCACCTGGACCACCCGCCCGGACCGGACCACGCCGAATGCACCGGACGACTTCAGTCCGGGCTCGTCCACGAGCGACGGATCGCTCACCTCTACCCGGAGCCGAGTGATGCACGGCTCCAGCTCGACGACGTTCGAGGTCCCTCCGAGTGCCGCAAGGATCTGGTCAGCCTTGGTCATGTCTCAACTCCCACCGTGCGTCGCTGCAGGTCTTCGATCAGCCTATCGCCCCTGGCAAGCGATCCGCCCAGCCAATTGTCACCTTGCTCACACGAGACCCGGTTTCACGCGGCTGCCATCGGGCTGTCACAGTCGAGTGGCAGGATGACGGACGTGACACAGGAATCCTTCTTCGACGCCGTCGGCGGCCACGACACGTTCGTGCGCCTCGTCGACGCGTTCTACGACGGCGTCGCCGACGACCCTGTACTGCGCCCCATGTATCCCGAGGAGGATCTGGGACCGGCCAAGGAGCGTCTGACGATGTTCCTCGAGCAGTACTGGGGCGGTCCAGGCACCTACTCCGAGCAGCGCGGGCACCCGCGGCTGCGCATGCGGCACATGCCGTTCAAGGTCAATCCCGACGCGCGCGACCGCTGGCTCGCGCACATGCGGACCGCCGTCGACTCGCTGGGCCTCGCGCCCATCCACGAGTCGCAGCTGTGGGACTACCTGGAACGCGCCGCCTTCAGCATGATCAACACTTTCGAAGACTGACAGGACCTGAAGGAGACGCCCGCTCGTGGACGCCACCACCCCTGACCCGCTCGCCGGCAGCACGCCGGACCGCCAGCCCGACGCGCTCGACCGCCTGCTGCAGGTGCTCGACCTCCGGCACCTCGAGGGCTGGGGCCCGCGCGGCGAGGAGGACGTGCTGCGCGGTGACAGCATGCCCGGCCCGGCCAACCGCGCGTACGGCGGCCAGGTCCTCGCGCAGGCCATCCTGGCCGCGGACCGCACCGTCCCGGAAGGCCGTCTGATCCACTCGCTGCACGGCTACTTCCTGCGCGAGGGGCGGGTCGAGGAGCCCATCGACTTCGCCGTCGAGCGGCTGCGTGACGGGCGCTCGTTCAGCGCCCGGCGCACCCACGCGATCCAGTTCGGCAAGCCGATCCTGTCGATGATCGCGTCCTTCCAGGACGACCAGCCGGGCTACGACCACTCGATGCCGATGCCCGACGACGTCCCGCCGCCCGACGAGGTCGGCTCCGCCTTCGACGAGCTCGCCAGCCTGCCGGAGGGCGTCGCCGTACGGGCCCAGTTCTGGACGGACTCCGCGTTCGAGCTGCGGCACGTGGGCGGCTCTCTGTACCTGCGCCCGGACGCCACGACGGCCGACGGCGGCACGCCGCCCGCCACGCAGATGGTCTGGATGCGCACACGCCGTCCGCTGGAGATCAAGGAGCAGGCGATGCACCGCGCCCTCCTGGCCTTCGCGTGCGACCAGCTCATGCTCGAGCCCGCCCTGCGCGCCGCCGGGAAGTCGTGGCAGGACGTCGGCGCCTCCGTGCCGATGGCCAGCCTCGACCACGGCATGTGGTGGCACCGCGACGTGCACGTGGACGAGTGGATGCTGTTCGTGCAGAGCTCGCCCACCGCGCAGGGCGGGCGCGCTCTGGGGACGGCCAAGGTCTACACGCAGGACGGCGCCCTGGTCGCCTCGGCGGGCCAGGAGGGCATGATCCGCCTCCCGGCCTAGGCCCCGAGCTCGGCCAGCCGGTCCCGGGTCGCCTGGATCGCCTGCCGGGTCGACGCGACCTGGTCCGGGGCCACGCCCGCCTCCACGCGCAGCTCCAGTGCCTGCACGAACAGGGCGAGGGCCTCGCCGAGGAACGGCCGGGCCTGGTCGGCGTGCGCCTCCAGCGCCTGGTCGTACCGGCACTTGCCCCAGTGCTGCAGGGCGAAGCACTCCAGCCGGCGCGCGTGCTCGACGCTCGCGGAGTAGTCCCCGTAGTGGTGCGCCGCCTCCAGGGCCAGCCCGAACAGCAGGTCCGCCTCGGAGAACCGGTGCCGCCACTGCAGCACGTGGGCCAGCCGCAACAGCGGTGCCACTGCGCCGAGAGGCACCTCCTCGGCGTGCGAGTGCGCGGCCTGCAGCTCGTCGCCCGGTCCACCGGCCTGCCGGAGCGCGAGCCAGCCGAGGCGCTCGGCCTCCGCCAGCTCGGCGTCCGGGTCGTCCGCCTCAGGAGCCAGCGCGCGGGTCAGCGGCACGCGCACGGCGAGGACGGCCGGCGCATCGCCGTCCGGACGTCCCGCCAGCTCGTCGCGATACGCCTGGGCGACCGGGACGTCGTCGAACAGCTCGTGCAGCGTTATGGGGTCGAAGTGGTGCCTGGGCAGATCCAACTGTTCCTCCGCAGCCAAAACCAAGGTGGATGAATCTACCAATTCGGACAGGTTGAGGACTACTCTGCCCGGCGCGCCACCGCGTCAGGACGGCGGGTACTTCGCGTGGAGGAAAATGGGCACCATGACACGCCTCCACGTCCCCGTCACGCTGCGCTGGTCCGACCTCGACGCGTACGCGCACGTCAACAACGTAGCGATGTTCCGCCTGCTGGAGGACGCCCGGATCACCGCCTTCTGGCAGCACCCGGAGGCGCCGGAGGGCGAGGAGTGGCCGACGGCGGTGGTCCCCACCGGGCCGGACGCCGACTCCCACACGCTCGTGGCCGGCCAGCGCATCGAGTACCTGCGGCCGCTGCTGTTCACGCGCACGCCGGTGCGCGTCGAGATGTGGCTGGGCCGGATCGGCGGCGCGAGCGCCGAGGTCTGCTACGAGGTGCACGACGGCGTCGCCGGCATGGCGAAGACCGGGCCGACGTCGGGCGGCAAGCCCTACGCGCGCGCCACCACCACTCTCGTGTTCGTCGACGCCGCCACCAACCAGCCGCGGAGGCTCACGGAGAACGAGCGGCTGGCGTGGAAGGGGTTCGAGGAGGAGCCGGTCACGTTCCGCCGCTGAGCACGCCCTCGACCCGCGCGGTCAGCTCGCGGCGACCGTGGCCGCCGTCCGGCAGCTCGCCAGGCGGGCCAGCTCGTCGCCCACGGGGGTGCGCACCAGCTCGTCCGCGACGGCGCTGACCGACTGCCGGAGCCGGCGTCGGGCGCCCATCGCCCGACGGCGCGCGCCGAGCGCGCCGAACACGCGGCAGACGAGCGCGAGCAGCAGTCCGAGGGCCAGCCCGCCGAGCACCATGAGCGTCGGCCACGGGATCCGAAACGGGTCGACGCCGAGCCCGTCGCCGGCGCCGGACTCGGGCGCCCCGGGGAACACGACGCCCTCGCCCGACCAGGTCGGCAGCGTGAGCACCGGCGTCGGCGGCGGCGGGAGCTGGAGGTAGGCGAAGGCGAAGAGTCCCAGCAGCCAGAGCAGCCCCGCCGCCACCACGGCGATCAGGGTCCACTGGACCGTGTTGACCAGCGACCACCACACCGGGCGCCGGGAGGCCTCCACGCGGGTCGTCGCCACTGCCTGGTCGAGCGCGTCCGGGAGCCTGTCGATCCCCGCCTGTCCGCGGGAGCGCGCGGCCAGGACCCACGGGTCCGCGGCTCCGCGCGTCACCTCCTCGACGTAGCGCCGCACGGCCGACGCGGCCGCCGACCGCACCGCCGGCCGGGCCGTCGGCAGCGACGTGCGCACCAGGTCGTCCCTGCCCGACGGCGCCCGGTGCTCCCGGTCCGCCGTCCGCAGCCCGAGCCGCCGCAGCGGGTCCTTGCGCAGCCGTCCGACCCAGCGGGTCAGCGGCCAGCCGGTCGCCGCGCGTGCGTCCCGGCGGGCGGAGGCACGCACGGCGTCGACCACCGTCGGCACGCCCGCGGCCGCCTCCAGCGCTGCCACCAGGTCGCCCTTGGCCTGGTTCCCCTGGCGCGACGGCGGCGGCGTCCCGCACCTGTCGACGATCTTCTGGGCGACCGCCCGCTCGTCCGCGGCGAGCCGGGCCGTCGCCGCCTCCCGCCTGGCCGCCGCCTTCGCCAGCAGTCCCCGGAGCTCGTCCATGCCCTGGCCCGTCTTCGCGGACACGGCGAGCACGCGCGCACCCTCCAGACCGTCCTGTGCCACCAGGCGCTTGAGGTCGGCGAGCATCGCCGACGTCTCGTCCGGCGTGAGGCGGTCCGCCTGGTTGAGCGCGACGACCACCACCTCCGCCCGCCCGGCGAGCGGGCGCAGGAAGCCCTCGTGCAGAGCGGCGTCCGCGTACTTCTGCGGATCGACCACCCAGACCAGCAGGTCGGCGCGCTGCACCAGCCGCTCGGCCCGCATGCGGTGCTCGGTCACGACGGAGTCGTGGTCGGGCAGGTCCAGCAGGACCAGCCCCGAGTTGTCCCCCACCGGGGTCCGACGGCGGGGCGGCGCGGGAGTCGCGACAGGCTCGACCAACGGTGCCGACGGCGCGCCCACCTGGTGCCGGCGGCCCACCTCCAGCCAGTCCAGGAGCGGGTCCGCGCCCGCGCCCCACACCGCGGCCATCGCGTGCGACGTCGTCGGACGCCGCACGCCCGGCTGCGCGACTGCGACCCCGGCCACCGCGTTGAGCACCGACGACTTGCCCGAACCCGTCGCACCCGCCAGCGCCACGACGGTGTGCTCGGCGGACAGCCCGCCCCGCTCCCGCGCGCGGATCGCGACGGCCCGCGCCTCGGCCAGCAGGGCCGGCTCGATACGCCCCTCGGCATCCCGGACGGCGGTCTCCAGCGCCGTCGTCCGGTCGCCCAGGTCGAGCCGGCTCATCGGTCGCCCTCTCCGAACATGCGCTTCCAGAAACTCTTCTTGACGGGCTCCTCGACGATGTCGGAGCGCCCCTTCGCCAGCATCTCGCGCCCCGGGCGAACCCGGGCGCCCCGCAGGCCCCGGCCCCCGGCGAGGTCCTCGACGGGTGCGGCACCCGGCGCTGCGTCGACGGCACCCGCCCGGTCACGGCGCTCCGCCGAGGCCGCGGAGGCGACCGCGTCCGCCGCCGAGCGCAGACCGTCACCGCCCGCCTCGGCCGAGCCGAGGGCGTCCAGCTGCGCCGTGTACCGGGCGGCCTGCCCGTCCATGACCGCCTGGATCCGGGCGCGCAGCCGGTCGCGTGCCTGCACGGCCAGACGCCGCACGGCGTCCTCCCCGAACACGGCCTCCAGCAGCCGCTGGGCCAGCACCGCCGACCCGCCCGCGATGCCGACCTCGATCCCGGTGAGGCCGCCCGTCGAGGCGAACACGAAGATCATCAGGGCGACCCCGAGCCCGTTCACGCCGAACGACAGCACCCGCGCGGTACCGCGCTTGGCCGCGCCCTGCTCGCGCACGAGCTCCAGGACGTCGCCCTGCCAGCCGCGGATCTGCCCGCTCACCTCGGCCCGCAGCGACGCGGGCGTCCGCGACAGCTCCAGGCCCTCCAGGAGCACCGCACCGGCGGTGTCGCCCCGCCAGGCCTGGTACGAGCGCTCGGCCGCGTCCTCCGCGGCGTCCAGCACCACCGACTCCAGGCCGTGGGCGATGGCCTGCTCGACCTGGGGCGCCTCCTTCGGCTTACCGCGGAAGAACCCGGCGACCGCGTCCCGGAACCTGCCGATGCCCTCCTCGACCGCCCGGAAGAACTCGCCGGTACCCACGAAGTCCTGCCAGCGGGCGAGCACCTCGCCGCGCAGCAGCGCGCCGTCCGACGTCGCCGCCGCCACGTGGGCCACCGCGTCCGCGTAGGCACGCTCGACGACGTGCCGCAGCCGGACGTCGGCGGCCTGCTGCTCGTCCGCGGCGTCGGCCAGGGCCGTGGCCCGCTCGACGAGGGAGTCCACGACGCCGTCGCGGGTCGCCGCGATGACGCGCCCGCGCGCTTCCGCGTCACCGCCCAGACCGGTGAGCCAGCGCGACACCTCCGAGACGGCCTCCTCCGGCAGCATCCCGTCGACGAGCTCGGCCTCGGGGATGACGAACAGCGCGCTCTCCGCCAGGCCCTGCTCCACCATCATGTCCCGCAGGTCGTCGGCGGTGGCCTCGGCGCCCGGGTCCACGCGGTCCAGCACCATCGCCACCTGCGCCTTGCGTCCCGCCGCCTGCAGCAGCAGGTCCCACGGCACCGCGTCCGCGTACCGGGCGGACGTCGTGACGAACAGCCACAGGTCCGCGGCGCCCAGGAGCTGGGCCGCCAGCTCGCGGTTGGCCGTGTCCACCGAGTCGATGTCCGGCGCGTCCAGCAGGGCCAGACCCTTCGGCAGCGCCTCGCTCGGCACGAGCCGCAGCGTGCGGCTGGGTTCGGACGGCGTCGCGCCGTCCGGCTGCTGGCCCGACGTCGTCACGCGCGCCATGCCCGGCAGCACCCGGTCCGTGGAGAACCAGCGGGCGTCCAGCGGGTGGTGCACCAGCACCGGAGCCTTCGTGGTGGGTCGCAGCACGCCAGGCTGCGTCACGAGCTCGCCCAGCACCGAGTTCACGAGCGTCGACTTGCCCGCGCCCGTCGAGCCGCCGACCACCACGAGCAGCGGCGCCTTCTGCGAGCGCAGCCGCGGCAGGAGGTAGTCGTCGAGCTGGTCGGTGGCGCGGCGCAGGTCCGTGCGTGCCGCACCGGCGTCCGACGTCTCCAGCGGCAGGCGCAGCGCCCCGAGCCGGGCGCGCAGCGTCTCCAGGGCTCCGACCAGGCCGGACTCGGCGCCGGACCCCGCGCCGGGCTCAGCCCCGGGCGCTGCCGCCTGCTCCGGACCGGGCGCCGGCTCGGAGCCTCCCTCAAGGTCCCGTGCGCTGGGTGCGGCGGAGCCGTCGGGGTGATCGGTCATAGCGCACAGTCTGCCGTAGACACCCTGGTCAGGCGCGTCCGTGCCGCAAAGAGGTCAGCCGCCGAGCCGGGCGCGCAGCCATTCGAGGGCCGCGTGCGCCACCTCGCGCTGCACGGCGCGGCCGTGGGGCAGGCCGGGCTGCGGCGGTCGCATCGAGTCGAGCACGAGTGCCCCAGCGGTGACGGTGATGGCGCACGTGAGGGCGTCGGGGTCGACGTCGGGCAGCGGGTGCCGGTCCATGACCACCTCGGGCGGCGGGGCGCCGTCGACCCGGAGGTAGGGCAGCAGCAGCACGAAGTCGATGTACGACGCGCCGCGCGACGGCATGAACCAGTCGACCGCGTGGGCGCTGGTCGCGTCCCAGCCGTGGTCGGTGATCAGTATCGACTCGCGGCGAAGCGCGCCGTGCACCAGGTTCTTGCCGCCCATCGCCTCACCGGCGAAGCTGGCGATCTCGGCGAGGTGGTCGATCTTGTCGGACAGCCAGGGTGTGAAGGCGGACAGGCCGGGCGGTCGCATCGCCGAGATCGTGGCCCAGGCCTGGCTGTCGATCAGGTCGAGCGTGTCGGGCAGGTCTTCCGGCGCCTCGCTGGAGCCGATCTGGATGGCGAGCTCGACGGCCGCGGCAAGGTCCCCGTCGTCCCAGGGGTCGTGCGGCGGGCGGATGGGCTCGTTGCGGTACCCGAGCACCACCCAGCGTCCGGCCCCCGGCAGCACCTCGTCGACGAACCACTCGCGAGGAAGATTCGGGATGTCGTCGGGCAGCGCGGCCACCGAGACGGCCTCGGCGGCCATCCGGTCCTGCGTCAGCGGCGCCTCGGGCCCGACGGCGCGGACTATCGATCTGCCCGACGTGGTCTGCAGCACCTCCAGGACTCCGGTCTGCTCGGTCCCGCTCATCGGAGCGGACCCGATCACGCGCCCCCCCATGGTCTCGCTGACGCGGGAACGGACAGAGGGGGGGAGATCGGACCATGCCGGTCGCCGAACAGCGCTCATGGCCGGAGTGTGCCCAACAGAAGTTCACCCTGCAAACCACAGACAGCGGTGCGCGCATCACGGCCAGCGGTCCGTGACCTGCGAAGAGGTCAGAAACCGAGCCGGGTCTGCAGCCAGGAGACCGCGGTACGCGCCAACCGGTGCTGGTAGGAGCGCAGCTCCGGCATCTCGGGCGGCGGCGGGTCCATCGACGACTTGAGGTAGTGGCCCGCGAGCGCGGCGATCCAGCAGGTGACGGCGTCGGCCTCGGTGCCGGGCGGCAGACCGTACCGGCGCAGCGTCGCCTCGGGCGGCGGCCCGTCGCTGGTCCGGACGTGCACCAGCATCGAGATCAGGTCGAGGTAGGGAGCGGCGACACTGCCCCGGATCCAGTCCGAGACCAGCGGCTTGTCGTCCGGCCCGGCGGGCAGCATCACGTTCTGCACGCGCAGCGCGCCGTGCTGGAGGCTCTTGCCCGCGATCGCGTCGGGGGCGTGCGAGGCGATCTCCGCGAGGCCTTCCAGGCGGTGTGCCAGCCACGGCGAATGGTTCGCGAGCCCGGCGGGCCGGGTGTCCGCGAGGATCTCCCACGAGTTGGTGGGGAACACCTTCTCCTCGGGCAGGAACATCGGATCGTCGGGCGCCTCGATCTCGCCGATCGAGCGGATCACCCCGATCAGGGACTCGACGTCCTCCTCCGGCCAGGTCAGGTCGATCGGCCGCACGTTGGGGCGCATCGAGTAGCCGACCGCCACCCAGGTGCCGAGGGTGGGCAGCACCTCGTCGATCGACCACATGAGCTCGGGGTGGGGCGCTGCCTCGGGCAGGAGCGGCGAGAGCGCGATCTCCTGACGCATGAAGTTCAGCGGTTCCGGCTTCTCCGTGCCCAGGACCTTGACGAACGTGTCGCCCTTGGTCGTCTGCACATGAAACTGCGCACCGGGGAGGATCCCGGACTCCCCCGGATGCTTGGCGGCGATCACGCGCGCGCCGAGCAGATGGGTGATGCGGTCTCGCAGCGGGGGCGGAAGGTCACGCCACCCGGGTCGTAGGGCAGGGCTCACTGCGGCATCTTGTCGAAGATGTCCTAATGCAGCAAGGATGACCTTTTTTGCATGGACTTCTTCAACGTGGAAGAGGGCTGTGGTCGGCGTCAGGACGCCGATCACAGCCCTCAAACATCACCCGTCAGTCCCCGAGATGAGTCGCAGTGCTTGTCTCGCGACTTCCTCGGGCTCGGCTGGGAGGGGCCTCGTTCCTCGGTCCCTCCCAGCCGACCGCGTCGTCAGTCGCGGGTGAGCTTGCGGTACGTGACCCGGTGCGGACGCGCGGCGTCCGCACCCAGGCGCTCGACCTTGTTGGCCTCGTACGACTCGAAGTTGCCCTCGAACCAGTACCAGTTCGCCGGGTTCTCCTCCGTGCCCTCGTACGCGAGGATGTGCGTCACGACGCGGTCGAGGAACCACCGGTCGTGCGAGACCACGACGGCGCAGCCGGGGAACTCGAGCAGCGCGTTCTCCAGGGAGCCGAGGGTCTCGACGTCGAGGTCGTTGGTGGGCTCGTCGAGCAGCAGCAGGTTGCCGCCCTGCTTGAGCGTCAGCGCCAGGTTGAGGCGGTTGCGCTCACCACCGGAGAGGACGCCGGCCGGCTTCTGCTGGTCCGGGCCCTTGAACCCGAACGAGGCGACGTACGCCCGCGACGGGATCTCGACGTTGCCGACCTTGATGAAGTCGAGCCCGTCGGACACGACCTCCCACAGGGTCTTCTTCGGGTCGATGCCGCCACGCGACTGGTCGACGTACGAGATCGAGACGGTCTCGCCGACCTTGAGGTTGCCGCCGTCGAGCGGCTCCAGCCCCACGATGGTCTTGAACAGCGTGGTCTTACCCACACCGTTCGGGCCGATGACGCCGACGATGCCGTTGCGCGGCAGCGTGAACGACAGGCCGTCGATGAGCACGCGGTCGTCGAAGCCCTTCTTGAGGTTCTCGGCGTCCAGCACCAGCGAGCCGAGACGCGGGCCCGCGGGGATCTGGATCTCCTCGAAGTCGAGCTTCCTGGTGCGGTCCGCCTCCGCGGCCATCTCCTCGTAGCGGGCCAGACGAGCCTTCGACTTGGTCTGGCGGCCCTTGGCGTTGGACCGCACCCACTCCAGCTCCTCCTTGAGGCGCTTGGAGAGCTTGGCGTCCTTCTTGCCCTGGACCTCCAGGCGCGCCTGCTTCTTCTCGAGGTACGTCGAGTAGTTGCCCTCGTACGGGTAGAGGCGTCCGCGGTCGATCTCGCAGATCCACTCCGCGACGTGGTCGAGGAAGTACCGGTCGTGGGTGACGGCGAGCACGGCACCGGCGTAGCCGGCGAGGTGCTGCTCGAGCCACAGCACGGACTCTGCGTCGAGGTGGTTGGTGGGCTCGTCCAGCAGCAGCAGGTCGGGCTTCTCCAGGAGCAGCTTGCAGAGCGCGACCCGGCGACGCTCACCACCGGAGAGCACCGAGACGTCGGCGTCCGGCGGCGGGCAGCGCAGCGCGTCCATCGCCTGCTCGAGCTGGGAGTCGAGGTCCCACGCGTCGGCCGCGTCGATGTCCTCCTGCAGCGTGCCCATCTCGGCGAGCAGCGCGTCGAAGTCGGCGTCGGGCTCGGCCATGAGGGCGGAGATCTCGTCGAACCGCGCCTTCTTCGCCAGGATGTCGCCGACGGCCTCCTGGACGTTGCCCAGGACCGTCTTCTCCTCGTTCAGCGGCGGCTCCTGCAGCAGGATGCCGACGGTGAAACCGGGCGAGAGCCGTGCCTCGCCGTTCGACGGCGTGTCCAGCCCGGCCATGATCTTGAGGATCGTCGACTTACCGGCACCGTTCGGTCCGACGACGCCGATCTTCGCGCCGGGCAGGAAGTTCAGCGACACGTCATCGAGGATGACCTTGTCGCCGTGCGCCTTGCGCGCCTTGTACATGGAGTAGATGTATTCAGCCACTGCCTGTGTTCCACCGTTCACAGAAGGTACTTCGGATTGGGGTCGCTCACGCGGAGCGGGTGCCGGGTTGTCCCTGCGCGGAGGTTCGCCCCCGGCACCCGCGGTCCGCGGAGCACGACTGGCCCCAGCCTACGCGTTCACCAGCTCGCGCTGCCCGACGCCGGCGTCGTCACCCTGGTCGCCCTCGTCACCCAGGAGCTCGGCGACGCTCCTGGAGCCCAGGGCGTCGAGCGCGAACGGGTCGCCGTCGCCCGGCCGCACAGCGGCCGGCTCACCGCGGTCCACCGGGGTGACCGGGGCGTCGTCGGGCACCGTGTCGTGGTGCACCACCCGCGTGAACCCGACCTTGCCACGGGTCGCGTCCACGCCGATCGCCGTCGCGACGATCACCAGTCCCGTGCGCTGCTCCCCCTCGGGGCCGGTCCACTCCTCGACCTCGAGCCGTCCCGTGACCACCACCGGGATGCCCTTGTGCACCGACTCGACCACGTTCGCCGCGGCCGCCCGCCAGGCCTTGACCGTGAACCACAGCGTCGCGCCGTCGGTCCAGTCGCCGTTCTCGTTCACGTAGCGCCGGGTGCTGGCCATGCGGAACGTGGACCACTGCAGATTCTTGGCCGTGTTCACGTGCAAGGCCGGGCTGCTGCCGACATTGCCCGACACGGTCACCGTGACGTCGTTCATCTCAGGCCTCCTGGGTGTCCGGACCGGCCCGAGCGGCCGGTCCGTACCCAGCATCAGGCGCGAGCGATACGCAGATCCGACAGCTGGACCGTGCCTGTGGACGGAACCCGGATCCGCTGCCCTGTGGTCGCGTTCTCTTCCAGGCGAAGCGGTGCGGAGGGTCCGTCGTCCCGCGCACTCTGTGCGAGCTCGCGCACCGCGCGGTGCTCGTCGAGCAGCTTCTGGGTGGGCACGCCCAGGGTCTGCTGCAGCACTCGTTCGAGCGCCGCCCGGCCCGACGCGATGACGCCCTGCGCCCGCCGGGCGGCCAGCGCCCGACGTAGCTGCACCGCCACGAGGAACACCACCAGCGCAGCCACCGCCGCCACGACCGCGAGCACACCGAGGACGGTCGTCCAGGTCTCGCCGACCGGCAGGAGGCCCATCGCGGCCAGCACCGTCGCGATCCCGAGCACCACGGCGACCAGCACCGACCCGAGCGCGAGCCGGCGGGTGAGCGGCTGCGTCGTCGGGCCGCGGGTGTCCAGGGTGACGCCCTGCAGCGCCGTCGTGACGGCGGCGGCGACCTCCGACGCGCCCGCGACGCTCGACCCGAGCGACCGGCGCCAGCCGGGCTTGAGCGACTCCCCCGCGCCGTTGAGCCAGCGCGCCCGCGACAGCGCTATCGAGTCCGGGTCGGGCGCACGGAACTCGGGCGAGCCGTACCCGTTGCGCACCGCGGCGCCGACCTGCGCCGCGACCGACTCCAGCCCTGCCGCCCGCGCCAGCGCGTCCACCTCGCGCTCGAGCACCGTGTCGATGTGCCAGGGCACCTCGGCCGGCGTCTGGCTCAGCAGCAGGGTCGCCGCGGCGTCCAGCTCGCCCGCGGCACGGCCCGCCGACACCGAGCGACGCGCGACCGTCTGCTCGAGGAGCCCGCGCAGGTCGGCGATGCCGATGTCCGTCTTCGTCGACGCCGCGACCACCGGGACGTTCTCCAGACCGTCGTCCCGCAACAGCCGCTTCACGTCGTTGACCAGGTTGTTCCGCTGCCCGACCGGCACCGTGTCGATCTGGTTGAGCACCACCACGGTCGAGGCCTGCATGCCCGACGAGTCGCGCAGGTAGCCCGTGTGCAGGGCGTCGTCCGCGTACTTCTGGGGGTCCACCACCCAGACGAGCAGGTCGACCAGCGGCAGCACCCTGTCCACCACGTCCCGGTGACCGGGCGCCACGGAGTCGTGGTCGGGCAGGTCCAGCAGCACCAGCCCGGCAAGGCTCGCCTCGTCCGCCGCGTCGAGCTCGCCGGACCGGGTGATGCGGCGCTCGCGCTCCACACCGAGCCAGTCGAGCAGCGGCGCGGCGTCGTCGCTCCACGAGCACGCCGTCACCTTGGCGGTGGTCGGGCGCTTCACGCCGACGTCGGCGAACGTGAGGCGGGAGATCTTGTTGAACGTGCTCGACTTGCCCGAGCCGGTGCCGCCCGCGAGCGCCACCACCGTGTGGTCGACGCCGAGCGCGAGCCGTTCGCGCACGCCCGCGACGGAGCTCGCGACCTTGCCGAAGACCGCGTCGTCGAGGCGTGATCCCGCGATCTGGAGAGCGCGTCCGAGGTCCTCCGTGCGTGCGCCCAGTGTCGCGTCGTGGCTCGTCATGTCAGCCTCCTGAGCTCGGCCAGCCGCACGCGGAGCGGAGCGGCCGCGTCGTCGGCTAAGGCGGGGACGTCAAGGGCACTCTGGACAGAACGGGCCTCTTCCGCAACCGCTAGCGCAACCTTCTCGGCAAGTTCGCCCTGAAGTTTCTCGATGGCCTCGCCCACTGTCTCGCCGAGCACGCGGTCGACGAGGTGCGCGGCGTCCTCGTTCCCGAGCGCGGTGGCGAGCAGCAGGGTGGCGAGGCCGGTGTCCCCGAAGGCCTTCCGGGCGCCGGCCGCGCGGGCCGGGGCGTCCGGATCGGAGCTCTCGGCGACGGTGACGTCCAGTCTCCCGACGATCTCGTCCGCCTGCCCGGACCACTCGGCGGCGGTCGTCTGGCCCCAGGCCAGGCGGTCCTTGGCGCGGGCGGTGGCGTCCGGGAGGATCGTCTCCCCGGCAGGCGGCGCGCCCGATCCCGTGAGGGCGCCGCGCAGGCTCTCCTCGGTGCGGACGCCGGCTGCCACGAAGGACCGGGCGGTGGTGGCCTCGACCTCTTCCCGTAGCCGGACGAGCGCCGCCTCGCGGGCCTTGCCCGCGCGCTTGGTGGTCCGGGCGACGCCGTCGCGGACGGTGATGCGGGAGATGCGGTGGGTGCTGACGAGCTCGGTGAACCGTGCGGCGACGGTGCCCTCGCCCGCCGCACCGGACAGGACGGCGGTGCGGGCCGCCAGCTGCTCGTCCGGGACCACGGAGTCGACGGCGGCGCGCAGGTCGAACGCTGCGGTGCCCTGGTCCTCCACGGCCGCGACGAGCCCCATCACCCATTCGGGGAGGGCGCCGAGCGCGCCCTTGAGCGTGCGCAGGATGATGGTGCGGGAGCGCTCGGGCCCGGCCATCAGGCCGAGCCAGCGCTGGATGGGCTCCACCAGCTTCGGGTCGAGCAGCCCTTCGTGCGGGCCGACGTCGGGCACGATGAACAGCGGGACATCCTTCATGCCCCGCTCCTTCATCCGCGAGTTGAGGTCCGCGCGGATGGTCGTGAGGGTTTCCTTCGGCACCCGGTTGAGCACCATGGCGACGCTCGCGCCGCGCTCCTTCGCGCGGTCCAGGGCCTGCCACGGCAGGGCGTCGCCGTACCTGGCAGCGGTGGTGACGAACAGCCAGAGGTCTGCCGCTTCGAGGAGCTGGTGGGCGGTGGAGCGGTTCTCCGAGAGGAACGAGTCGAGGTCCGGCGCGTCCATCAGCGCGGTTCCGCGCGGCACGCCCTCGTGCTTGACCAGCCGGGCCAGCTCCGTGACGGGCCCCGGGGTGAGCGTGTCGACGTCTCGCGGGTGCACACCCACCACCGGCTCGCGGGTGGTGGGCCGCAGCACGCCGGCCTCGGACACCTCCTCGCGCAGGAGGCTGTTGAACAGGGTGGACTTGCCGGCACCCGTGGAGCCCGCCAGTACGACGACGGCGGGGCTGGACAGCTCGGCGAGGCGCGGCAGCAGGTGTTCGTCGAGCTGCGCCAGGAGTCGTTCGCGGGAGGCTTCTGCTTCTTCGGCACTGTCGATGGGAAGGGGCAGGGTCGCGGCGGCGACGTCGCGGCGCAGATCGCGTACGACGTCGTGCACCGTGAAGCCGAGCTGCTCCGCAACGTTCGGGTCCACACCACCCCGACGGCCGAGCACTGCGGAGCGTGTTCCTGGAGTCACGGCTTCATCCTGATTGGTAAAGAACGTTCTGCCAAGCCGTGCACGACTGTTGGTATGCAAGAGCGCAGGTGTTGCGGCCCCTTCCGAGCCGCCGGGCACACCCTCGGCGACCGGTAGGGCGGTGCCGGGACAGGTCCGGGGTTGGACGCGGGGAAGGTTGGATGTTTGAGCCGCGCCGGCCATGGCTCGCGCCAGAACGAGCCCGAGAAATACGATGCTTGACCCGATACGTCATATCTTCGTAGGTTTGTCACGCTCGCGCTGACGACGTCCAACGGAGGACCCAGATGCCAGACGTGACAAGACGACAAGCCATCAAGGCCGGTGCCGTCGGCGCGGGAGGCCTGCTGCTGCCCTTGCCTTGGACGGCGACCGCGCGCGCGTCGTCCGCCCCACCACCCGAGGTCCAGGCCGCCGGCGACCTGGCGCTCTGGTACGACGAGGCGGCGGGCGACGACTGGCTCCGCGCGCTGCCCCTGGGCAACGGCCGGCTGGGCGCCATGGTCTTCGGGAACCCCGGGACCGAGCGGCTCCAGCTCAACGAGGACACGATCTGGGCCGGCGGGCCGCACGACTCCGCGAACCCGGAGGCGCTGGCCGCGCTCCCCGAGGTGCGCCGCCTCGTCTTCGAGGACCGCTGGGTCGAGGCTCAGGACCTCATCAACGCGCACATGCTGAGCAACCCCGTTGGCCAGCTCGCCTACCAGACCGTGGGCAACCTGCGCCTCACGGCGGAGGGCACGAGCGGGGCCACCGAGTACTACCGGCAGCTCGACCTCACCACGGCCACGGCCCTGACCAGCTTCGTCGCCGGTGGCGTGCGCTACCGCCGGGAGGCGTTCGTGAGCGCGCCGGACCAGGTCGTCGTCCTGCGGCTCACCGCCGACACGCCCGGGTCGATCTCGTTCACCGCCGCGTTCGACAGCGCGCAGCGGACCACCACGGCCAGCCCGGACGCCGCGACGATCGCGCTGGACGGGATCTCCAGCGATCAGGAGGGGATCCCCGGCCAGGTCAGGTTCCTCACATCGGCCCGCGCCGTCGCCGACGGCGGGAGCGTGAGCAGCGCGGACGGTCGGCTGACCGTCTCCGGCGCGAACAGCGTGGTGCTCCTCGTCTCGATCGGGAGCAGCTATGTGGACCACACCGACGTCGGCGGCGACTACGAGGGCATCGCGGCGCGCCACCTCGAGGCCGCTGCCGGCAGGTCGTTCGACGAGCTGCGCGGCCGGCACGTCGCCGACTACAAGGAGCTGTTCGACCGGACGACCCTGGACCTCGGGCGCACAGCCGCCGCCGACCAGCCGACCGACGTCCGGATCGCCCAGCACGGCGACGTCGACGACCCGCAGTTCTCCGCGCTGCTGTTCCAGTACGGCCGGTACCTCCTGATCTCGTCGTCACGGCCGGGCACGCAGCCGGCGAACCTCCAGGGCATCTGGAACCACGAGCTGTTCCCCGCGTGGGACTCGAAGTACACGATCAACGCCAACCTGCCGATGAACTACTGGCCCGCGGACACGACGAACCTGTCCGAGTGCTTCCAGCCGGTGTTCTCGATGATCGACGACCTCTCCGTCACCGGTGCGCGAACGGCGGAGGTGCAGTACGGCGCAGGCGGCTGGGTGACGCACCACAACACGGACGGCTGGCGGGGGACGTCGGTGGTCGACGGCGCGTTCTGGGGGATGTGGCAGACAGGCGGGGCATGGCTCGCCACGACGATCTGGGACCACTACCAGTTCACCGGCGACCTGGGCTTCCTCCGCGAGCACTACCCCGCGATGCGGGGCGCGGCGCAGTTCTTCCTCGACACGCTGGTGGAGGAGCCGAACCTCGGCTACCTCGTGACCAACCCGTCGAACTCCCCCGAGCTCTCCCACCACGCCGACGCCAGCGTCGCGGCCGGCCCGACGATGGACAACCAGATCCTCACGGACCTGTTCACCGGCTGCGCGCGGGCGAGCGAGGCTCTCGGGGTCGACGCCGACTTCCGTGCGCGGGTGCTCGCCACCAGGGAGCGTCTGGCCCCCATGACGATCGGCTCGCGCGGCAACATCCAGGAGTGGCTGCACGACTGGGTCGAGACCGAGCGCACGCACCGCCATGTCTCGCACCTCTACGGCCTGCATCCCAGCAACCAGATCACCAGGCGCGGCACCCCCGAGCTCTTCGAGGCGGCGAAACGGACGCTCGAGCTCCGCGGCGACGATGGTACCGGCTGGTCCCTGGCCTGGAAGATCAACTTCTGGGCCCGGCTCGAGGAGGGCGGACGCGCCCACGACCTCATCAAGTACCTGGTCACGCCGGCCCGGCTGGCGCCCAACATGTTCGACCTGCACCCGCCGTTCCAGATCGACGGCAACTTCGGCGCCACCGGAGGGATCGCCGAGATGCTGGTCCAGAGCCATACGGGCGAGGTGCACCTGCTGCCCGCACTGCCGGCGGCGTGGCCGGACGGCACCGCCGACGGCCTCCGGGCACGCGGCGGGCACACCGTCGGGGCGACATGGAGCGCGGGGCGGGCCGACGAGTACCGGATCACCCCCGACCGGGACGGCACGATCTCCCTGCGCGGCGAGCTCTTCACCGGCCGGTTCGCGGTGCTCGACGTCACCAGGGGCCGGCGGGCCAGGACCACGCGGACAGCCACCGACGTGATCGACCTGACGGGCCAGGGCGGACACACCTACCGCGCCTACGCCCGGCGGTGAGCGCGTCGGCCGTGGCGGGGAGCAGGGACCCCGCCACAGCCGACGTCGCCACGCTCTTGGGTGCCCCCGGCAGGATTCGAACCCGCGACCTAGTCATTAGAAGTGACCCGCTCTATCCAACTGAGCTACGGAGGCAAGCCTGCCGAGTTTAGCCCAGGTCGGGCTGGTCTTGACCATAACAATTCACGCACCAGGCAGTGACTCTCCGGCCGGACGGCGTGCCGCGGGACAATGGCACCCGACCTGCTGAAGGAGCCCTCGTGACCGACCTCTTCGACACCCGTACCGACCTGACGGTCTCCGGAGGCCCGGTGCGCCTGTACCGGGCCGGCGAGTCAGGGCCGCCGCTCCTCCTGCTCCACGGCGCCATGCTCGACACCGCCCAGGGCGTGTGGCGCCGGGTCGCGCAGGCACTGGCGGCCGACTACCGCGTGCACGTCGTCGACCTGCCCCGGCACGGCGGCAGCCGGCCCTGGCACGGTGTGCTCGACGACGCCTTCTACCGCCGCTTCCTCGACGACCTGCTGGACGCCCTGGACCTGCAGCGGACGGCGATCATCGGGCTCTCGATGGGCGGCGGCATCGCCACCGGCTACGCGCTGGACCACCCCGAGCGGGTCAGCTCCCTGATCGCCGTCGGACCCGGGGGAATCGAAGCCCGCCGTCCGGCACAGCTCCTCACCTGGCTGTTCCTGCGCACCCCCGGAGCCATGCGGCTGACCAGCCGGTACCTCGCCAGGCGTCCGGAGCTGGTCCGGCGGTCCATGATCACGAGCCTCGCCGCCGGCGCGGACACCCCTGACTTCGAGGGCATCGTCCGTCTGGCCGTCGAGGAGGCCAGGGCCAAGGACGCGCACGGCGAGCCGGGGCTCGACGACTGGCAGACCCAGGCCTACGGGCCGTTCGCCATGCGGCTGAACCTCCTGCCCGACCTGCCGAGACTGACCGTCCCCACGCTGTGGGTCCGAGGCGACCAGGACACGCTCGTGGGGGAAGCCGAGCTGTCCGCGGCGGCCGCTGCCGCCCCCGGCTCGCGCCTGGTCACGGTCGCGGGCGCCGGGCACATCGTCACGTACGACCAGCCCGACGAGTTCACCAGGCTGGCCCGGGAGTTCCTCGCCGCGACGCTCGACCCCTGCCCGTAGGCGCCTCCGGGGCGGCGATATGGTTGCGCGGACGAGCGCCGGGAGCCCGGTCGGCGCGCCTATCAAGGAGGCCGACCGACGTGCTCGATCTGCAAGGTGCGTACCTCGACCTCACCACGCCCCACGTCGCCGATGCGATGGTGCGCCTCGGTGTTCCCGTCCGGCAGGCACCGGCGGACGTCCGCCCGCTGTGGGAGGGCGCGCGCGTCGTCGGCCGCGCCCGGCCGGCGCGGCACGTCGGCAGCGTCGACGTGTTCCTCGAGGCGATCGAGCTGGCCGAGCCCGGCGACGTCCTCGTGGTCGACAACGAGGCCCGCACGGACGAGGCGTGCGTCGGGGACCTCATCACCCTCGAGGTCCAGCGCGCCGGACTCGGCGGGATAGTGATCTGGGGGCTGCACCGCGACTCCCGCGACCTGCGCACGATCCGCCTGCCGGTGTTCAGCCAGGGCAGCGTCCCGGCCGGGCCGCAGCGCCTCGACGCACTGCCCGCCGACGCCCTGACCGCGGCACGGTTCGGTGACCACACGGTCACCGGCGACGACCTCGTGCTCGGCGACGACGACGGCGTGCTGTTCCTGCCCCTCGGTCGCGCGGCCGAGATCGCGGAGCTCGCAGCGACCATCCGCGACACCGAACGGCGCCAGGCGATACGCATGAACCTCGGCACCAGCCTCCGCGAGCAGACCCGGTTCACCAAGTACCTCGCCGCACGCGACCGCGACGGCACGACCTTCCGCCAGCACCTCCGGGCCATCGGTGGCGCGATCGAGGAGTAGGCGGCGCGGCCCGGACGGCCGCCGGCCGGGTGAGTGTCAGACCTGCCCCGTAGCCTTCCCGCATGCCTTCCGGACCGACCGAGCTCTCGCCCGCAGCCGCGCGCCGGCTTCGCCTGCGCACGCAGGGCCTCACCCTGCCCGACGGCGGCGCGGGCACCCCCGACCTGTCCCCCGCCGACGTCGTCCGCCGGATGGTCGCGCTCCAGGGCCAGGACCTGCCGGCCGTGCTGCGTGCCATCGCGGTCCGGTCCCGCCAGGGCACCACGCTGGACGACGTCCGCGCCGCGTTCGACGCCGGCGAGCTCGTGCGCGGGTGGACCCAGCGCGGCACCCTCTTCGCGACCACGCCGGGCGACCTCGCCGCGCTCCTCTCGCTCACCGGCGAGCGCATGCTGCGCACGGGCCGCCGGGTCCGCGAGACCGAGGGTCTGGACGACGACGTGGTGGCCCGCGCCGAGGCGGTCGCCCTCGAGACGTTCAGGACGTCCCCCGCCGACGGCGGCATCTCGCGCGCAGCGATGGTCGACCTGTGGCAGCAGGCAGGGCTACCCATCGAGGGGCAGCGGGGCTATCACCTGATCGCCACCCTCGGGGTCCAGGGAGTGCTGCACTGGGGTCCGTTCGCGGGGGCGCAGCAGCTGATGGTCGAGTCACCGGGCGCCGGGCTCGGCAAGGTTCCGGCCGAGGAGCCGGACACGGCGCTGCGCCGCATCGCGCGCTCGTACCTCGCGAGCCGGGGGCCCGCCACCACCGAGGATCTCGCGTGGTGGCTCGGCCTGCCCAAGGTCCCGGTGCGCAACGCCGTCGCCGAGCTGCGTGCGGAACAGCCGGAGGCCGTCACCGAGGTGGTCGTCGACGGGAAGGTGATGCTCGTCGGGCAGGCCGCGAGCACCGATCTCGCCGAACCGTCCGGCGTGGTGCTCGCGCCGGGGTTCGACGAGATCGTCCTGGGCTACCAGGACCGCGAGCTGGTCGCGGACGCCGAGGCGATGCGCACCGTCGTCCCGTTCGTCAACGGGATCTTCCGCCCGGCGGTCCTCCTGGACGGGCGCGTGGTCGGGACCTGGCGCCGCGCACCCAAGTCGGGCGAGGCGCCGTTCGAGCTCGTGCCGGGAATCCAGGCGGACGCCCGCGCCGCGATCGAGGCCGCGGTGTCCGCCTGGCATCTGGGCTGACGTTCAGGGCCGAGCCTCCGCGAAGTAGGCCGCGCTCTCCGCGTCCGCCGGGTAGTACGACTCGACGGCGACCTCGGCCAGGGTGATGTCCATCGGGGTACCGAACGTGGTGATCGTCGAGAAGAGCCGCAGCTCACGCCCGTCGAGACGGATGACCATGGGGATCACGACGTCCGACTCGGGCTCTATCGAGTCGCCCGCCTCGCCGTCGAGCCCCGGCGCCAGCAGCTCCTCGTACAGCGCCGTCAGCTCGAGGTCAGGAGCCGTGGCGAGCTGGCGCCGGATCCGGGCGCGGAACATCGCCCGCACGTCAGCCAGGTTGACCACCAGCGAGGCGAGTCCACGGGGGTCCAGGCCCAGCCGCACCAGGTTGACCGGCGGGCGCAGCAGGTCGGGTGCGACACCCGCGAAGAACCGGTCGACGGCGCGGTTGGTCATCAGGATGTTCCACCGGCGGTCGAAGGCCAGCGCCGGATACGGCTCGTGCGCGCTCAGCACCCGTCCGATGGCGTCCCGGGCGGCCGACAGCGCGTCGCCGTCGAGCGGCCGCTCGGGGTAGCGCGGGGCGAACCCCGCGGCGAGCAGCAGCCTGTTGCGCTCCCGGAGGGGCACGTCGAGCTGGTCCGCGAGCCGGAGCACCATGTCGGCGCTCGGCCTGGATCTCCCGGTCTCGACGAGGCTGACGTGGCGGGCCGACACGTCGGCGGCGATCGCCAGATCGAGCTGGCTGAGCCGACGGCGCTGCCGCCACTGCCGCAGCAGCTCCCCCACTGTGTGCATGGCGTCGAGTGTTGCTCAACGCATCGCCGGACGCCATGAACTCCCAGTTCATCGACAAGCACCACGACTGCGGAAAACACTGCTGCCATGACCACGGAGAGCACATCTACGGACAACAAGACCATCGTCGGCCAGGCGTTCGCGGGCCTCGTCGAGTCGGGCGACGTCGCCTCGGTCGGGCGGGTGCTGAGCGACGGCTTCGTCCATCACCGGCCGGACTCGACCTCGTCGACCAAGGCGGAATGGCTCGCCTCGATGCGAGCGTCGCTGGAACACATCGCGGGCATGCAGGTCGAGATCGAGCACATGCTGGCCGACGGCGACCACGTCGTCCTGCACTCACGCCGCCGGCTCCCTTCCGGGCCGGAGATCACGGTCGTCGACATCATGCGGTTCGAGGACGGACTGATCGCAGAGGCGTGGGAGACCATCGAGCCGACGTCGGAGGCGGCGAGCCACCTGACCTGGTGGGCGCCCGAGGAGCGCTGATGACCATGCACCTGCTGCCAGGATCCGGCCCAGCCTGGCAGCAGGTGCATGGTCATTCGCGCGGTCGGCCGCACAGAGCAGCGGCTCGACGGAGGACGCGTCAAGATGGAGCATGCTGCTCGCCGAGGTCGCCGCCACGTCCGACGCCGTTGCCGCCACGCGCTCACGTCTCGCCAAGCGCGCGGCCATCGCCGACCTGCTGCGCCGTACGGCTGCGGGCAACCAGGACGAACCCGGGAACGGTGGAGGCCGCACAGCCGACACCGCCGATGACCTCGAGATAGTCGTCTCCTATCTCGCCGGCGCGCTCCGCCAGCGGCGCACCGGTCTCGGCTACGCGGCTCTCCGCGATCTGCCACCCCCGGCGACGACGGCCACGCTCACGGTGCGCGACGTCGATGCGGCGTTCGCCGAGATGGCGGCCCTCGAAGGCCCGGGTTCCGCCCAGGCCCGCTCCACCGCGGCCGCGGACCTCTTCGCCGCCGCCACCGAACGCGAGCAGGCGTTCCTCCGCGGCCTGGTCGCCGGCGAGCTGCGCCAGGGCGCGCTCGACTCGGTGGTGGTCGACGCCGTCGCCGAGGCCGCGGGCACCCCCGCCGACGCCGTCCGCCGGGCCGTCATGATGCGCGGCGCGACCGGCCCCGTAGCGAGCGCCGCCCTTCTCGCGGAAGACCCGCTCGCCGTGCTGGCGACGTTCACGCTCGAGGTCGGGCGACCGGTACGGCCGATGCTCGCCGCGTCGGCGCCGGACATCGCCGCAGCCTTCGAGAAGCTCGGGTCCGGCGATGCCTCCGCCGAGGACAGCCCGGAGCTCTGCGTCGACGTCAAGCTCGACGGCATCCGCATCCAGGTGCACCGCCTCGGCGACGACGTACGCGTCGTCACGCGGTCCCTGGACGACATCACCGAGCGCGTGCCCGAGATCGTCGAGGTGGTGCGCGCGCTGCCGTCCGACCACCTGGTGCTCGACGGCGAGGCGCTGGCCGTCGGCGAGGACGGCGTGCCCCGGCCGTTCCAGGAGACCGCCGCGCGCTCCGCGACCAAGGAGACGACGTCGGAGGTGGAGCTGGCCGCCCAGCTGCAGCTCACCCCCTTCTTCTTCGACGTGCTGCACGCCGACGGGCGCGACCTGGTCGACGCACCGCTCCGCGAGCGCCTGGCCGTGCTCGACGAGATCGCCGGGCCGCACACGGTGCGCCGGCTGGCCACAGCGGACCCCGAGGCCGCCGCCGAGTTCTTCGCGGGTGCGCTGCGCGAGGGTCAGGAGGGTGTCGTCGTGAAGTCGCTCGACACCCCCTACGCGGCCGGACGCCGGGGCGCGGGCTGGGTGAAGGTCAAGCCGCGCCAGACGCTCGACCTCGTGGTGCTCGCGGTCGAGCGGGGTTCAGGCCGCCGGCAGGGCTGGCTGTCCAACATCCACCTCGGTGCGCGCGACCCGGAGGGCGGGTTCGTGACGCTGGGCAAGACCTCGAAAGACGGTGACCGAAGCGGCTGGGTGCCCGTCGGGAAGACCTTCAAAGGGATGACCGACGCGATGCTCGCGTGGCAGACAGAACGATTCCGCGAGCTGCAGACCTCCGATGACGGTTGGGTCGTGACTGTTCGGCCGGAACAGGTTGTCGAGATCGCCTTTGACGGCGTTCAGCGATCGAGCCGCTATCCGGGTGGCGTCGCCCTTCGCTTCGCGAGAGTCGTCCGCTACCGGGACGACAAGCCAACGGAGGAGACCGACACGATCGAGACCTTGCGCGCGCTCCTTGGGGATCCGACTGCCTGATCGTGACAAGGTTCGAGCTATGGGCGAAATGACCGCCGAAGACTACGAGTCCATCGACCGCGCACTTCGCGAACACCAGCTGGAGGCCCTCGACGCCCGCTTCGTGGCAGCGACCGAGGATGATGACGGCCGGCTCCCGCTCCGCCGGTTCTATCGCAACGAGGACAAGGACGGCTGGTGGTGGCGACGTCGGCCGAGCAAGGTCACTGGCGTCTTCGCAGCCGATCTCGCGGCCGGGTGAGGAATCCATGCGACCCGAGCGCTTTGCCGATCGTCTCGACCCCAGTACGTACGAATCAGATGACGAGGTTGTAGGGATCTACGAGCGTGATCCCAACGAGCACGACGCTCTTTGGTGCTCTGGGCGACTTTTTCGGCGACTGACCACCATCGGGCGTGCGTACGAGTTGCCAACACTGCCGCTGCTCGACGGGTCGGCTGACCTAAGCCTGAACCGGACGCGATGCGTCTCGCTGGTGGACGAGATCGCCTTTGTCGCTGAGCGCGTCAACGACGACGTGCTCCTGGCACTGGCACAGTCCCTCTCCGACTACGTAGCGACCCGTGTACGTCGACCCGCATGGCTCGGTGACATCACCTTCGACTTCGATTAGGACGGCGGCTGGGTGGTGACCGTCCGGCCGGAGCAGGTGGTCGAGATCGCGTTCGACGGCCGGCAGCGCTCCACCTGCTACCCGGGCGGGCTTCTGACCAGCACGTAGTCCTTCACGAGTCCTGGCAGGCTTCTCGACATACGCTCACATATCGGGCAAGGTTTGGCCGGAACCAGGAACCTGTACCCGACCCAGACGGGGACTCGATGAGCTCGACCATGATCGACGGCGTCACCGGCATCGGCGACACCGTCAGCGGTGATCCCGCCCACCGGCCCTTGAAGCTCGACGACCCGGCCACCGTCATGTCCATCACGGAGGTGACCGCGTCACCCGACGCGGCAGCCGTGCACGCACGGCTTCGCGAGGAGTGGGGGGACGTCGCCCCCGTCGGGCTGGAGCCCGGTACCCGCGCGTGGCTCGTGACGGAGTACCGGACCATCGTCGCGATGGCCCGCGGCCAGTTCCCCCTCGCGACGGCCACCGGGACCTGGAACGGCCACGAGCAGCTGGGACCCGACGAGAACTCGCCGCTGCTCCGCCCGCTCGCGCCGGTCAGCCGCCCGATCGTCGAGCAGGCCGAGGGAAGCACGCACGGCCGGCTCCGTACCCCGCTCGACGAGGTCCTCGGCGTGATCGACGACGCGGAGGTCGCCAGGACCACCCGCGAGCGGTGCGAGGAGCTGATCGACAGCTTCGCCGCGACCGGCGTCGCCGACCTGGTGCGCGAGTACGTCGCGCCGATGCCGCACCTGACACTGGGCGCGCTCCTCGGGTTCGACACCGCGACCGCGAAGCAGGTGTTCGAGATCGCCACGCGCCCGGCGTCGGAACGCTACGCCGCGGCGACCGTGCACGAGGTGAGCTTCCTGCTCAACGGGCAGACGGCGGCCCGCCGGCCGGACGGCACCCCCACCCCCGCCGGCCGGCTGGCACGGCACGCCGCCTACGAGAGCACCGCCGAGGCGGCGCTCGGCATCGTGTCGCTCACCGCCACCGCGGCTCTCGGGCTGCAGGCCTGGCTGGCACAGACGCTCTACCTCGCCCTGACCGACGAGCACTTCGCCAGGCGGCTCGCGGGCGGACGGCTCGGGACCGACGAGGCGCTCGACGAGGTGCTGTGGAGTGCGCCGCCGGTGAGCGCGCTGGCGCCCCGGATCGCCGTCGAGGACTTCCTGCTGGACGGCAAGCTCGTGCAGAGCGGCGACGCGATGCTGCTCGCGGTGGGCGCCGTCGGCTCGGACCCGAGCATCCGCGGCGAGGGTCCGTGGGACGGCTCCGGCAGCGGTGCCCACCTCGCCTTCGGGGTCGGCGCCCACGCCTGCCCCGCGCCGCACCTCGCCCGCCTGATCGTCCGCACGGCCGCCGAGACGCTGCACCGCCGTCTCACGCCCGCTCTCGCGCTGCGCGCGGACGAGCTCCGGTGGGCACCCGACTTCCGTTTCCGTCTGCTGGAGGCGCTCCCTGTCGCCTTCCGCCCAGAGCAGGACTCCGCACTCGAAGGGACATCGTGAGCAGCAACACCCGAGCCTCCAAGGTTCTCAACACCGTCCTCGCCCCCGCGATCCGCGGGCGGGAGGACGCCGCAGGTGCGTGGGCGAAGGCCGTGGCCGACGCCGACAAGGAGGCCGGCGTGCAGGACCGCGAGCTCGCCGACGGTCTCGGCCGCGTGTTCTCGAGCATCGTCGAGGAGCCCCGGCTGACGCCCCTGGGCTGGTTCTTCGCGCTCAGCGTGGTCAAGGCCCGCTACGTCAACCGGCTGCGCATCCAGAGCCTGCTGGCCGAGCGCCCGGAGATCGCCGACGAGCAGATCGTCAACCCGGTGTTCGTGCTCGGCCTGCCGCGCACGGCGACCACCCTCGCCCACAAGGTGCTCGCGGCGTCGCCCGACCACCGCGGGCCGCTCGCCTGGGAGATGTCCTACACGGGTCTCGACGACCCGAAGGTCGCCAAGCGGGAGATCAAGCGGTTCGACCAGAGCATCCAGCTGGTCACCCGCTACTTCGCCCCGGGGCTGAAGCACATCCATCCGATCCAGGCCACGGACCCGGAGGAGTCGTTGGTGCTCATGCCGCACGGCACCTTCTGGCCGCTGTTCCACGGCAGCATGCCCTCCTACCGCGACTGGTACGCACAGCGCAGCGCGGCGGAGCTGGCCGGCGACTACGAGTACCTGAAGCAGGGCCTGCAGGTGCTGCAGCACGGACGGCCGTCCAAGCGGTGGGTCGTCAAGTACCCGGCGCACCTGAACGACATGACCGTGATCAAGCAGGTGTTCCCGGACGCCACCTTCGTGTGGACGCACCGCGACCCGGCCGCCGTCGTCGGCTCGTCGTGCAGTCTCATCGAGACGCTGTGGGCGCCGTACCAGAAGGACCCGGACCCGCTGGAGGTCGGGCAGCTCGTGATGGACTCCATGGTCACGTGGGTGAACAACGCACTGGAGGCGCGGCTCAGCCTGCCGCCGTCGGCCATCGTGGACGTGCCGTACCACGCGCTGAGCGCCGACCCGCACACGGAGGTGCCGCGGCTGTACTCGGCGATCGGCGCCACCTGGACGGCGAGCGACCAGGCGAAGCTCGACCAGGTGCTCGCCCGGCCGGCGGGCACGAAGCCGCACCTGTACGACATGCGGCGCTACGGGCTGGAGCCGGACCAGGTGAACGAGGCCTTCGCGCCCTACCTGCGCCTGCTGAACACGTTCGACGTGCTGGACGCCAAGCCCAGGATCGAGATGTAGAGCAGGCCGGGTCAGCCCCTGTCGGCTCGCCCGACGGCGACCGGCGCGGCCTCCCGCAGCAGCCGCACGTAAGGGTGCTGCGGGTCGTCGAAGACGGTCGCCGCCGGGCCGGACCCGACGATGCGACCTTGTTGCATGACGGCGATGTCGTCGCTCATGTGCAGCGCGACCCCGAGGTCGTGCGTGATGAGGAGGTAGGCCAGGTTCCGCTCGCGCTGGAGCCGGTCGAGCAGGTCGAGCACCTGCGCCTGGACGGAGACGTCGAGCGCGGAGACCGGCTCGTCGAGGATCAGCACCCGGGGGTCGGCCGCGAGCGCCCGCGCGACGGCGACGCGCTGCCGCTGTCCGCCCGAGAGGTGCAGCGGACGGCGGGTGGCGACCGCCGGATCGAGGCCCACCGTGTCGAGCAGCTCGGCGATCTCCGCGCGAACCGGTCCCGGCCGGGTCGTGCGCCCGCGGGTGAGGGCGTCGGCGAGGACCGCACCCACGGTCCAGCGGGGGTCGAACGAGCTGAGCGCGTCCTGGGACACGGCGCCGACGAGCGGCCGGCGCGCGCGCCGTCGGGCCTCCGGGAGGGGGATCCAGGGCTCGCCGAGCAGGGTGACCTCGCCGGCGTCGGGCCGCTCCAGCCCGAGGAGGAGCCGGGCGGTCGTGGACTTGCCCGAACCGGACTCCCCGACCAGCCCGAGGGTCCGCCCCGCGCGGAGGGTGAACGAGACGTCGTCGGCGGCGGCTATCTCCCGCCCGCCGACCTGGAACGTCCGCGCGAGCCCCCGTGCCTCGAGGAGGACATCGCCGAGCGTAGGCCCGGTCGCCTCACGAGCGCCCGCGCCGCGACCACTCCTACGCTCGACGCCGGCCGCTGGGGCGGCGGCCGACGGCGGCGGGGCGGCCGAGAGGGGGGTCCCGCGGGGCACGCCTCCCGGGACGGCGGCCACCAGCTTGCGGGTGTACGGGTGCCGGGGCCGCTCGAAGACCTCCGCCGGGGTGCCCTCCTCGACCACGGCGCCGTCGGTCATCACGAGCACCCGGTCGGCGATGCCCAGCACCACCGACAGGTCGTGGCTGATGAGCAGCACGGCGGTGCCGTCGTCGCGCAGCTGCCCCAGCAGCTTGAGCACACCGGCCTGGACGGGCTGATCCAGCGCCGTGGTCGGCTCGTCGGCGATGACCAGCCGCGGCTCGCCCGCGATCCCCGCGGCGATGAGGGCGCGCTGCCGCTGGCCGCCGGAGAGCTGGCCGGGACGCTGGCCGGCCCGCAGCTCGGCGTCGGGCAGGCCCACACGGCCGAGGAGCTCGACGGTGCGCGTGCGGCGGGCGGCGGCGTCGAGCCGGGTGTGCAGGGCGAGAGTGTCGCCGATCTCGCGTCCGACGGGCCGCAGCGGGTCGAGGGAGACGAGCGCGTCCTGCGCGATCAGGCCGACGGTTCCGCCGCGCAGCGCGCGCAGGCGCCGGCCGGACAGGGAGAGCACGTCCTGCCCGGCGACGCTGAGCTCCGCGGCGGTGACCCGGGCGCTCTCCCCCGCGAGGCCCACGACGCTCCGCGCGGTGACGCTCTTGCCCGAGCCCGACTCGCCGACGATCGCTACGCACTCACCGGCCGCCACCTGGAGGCTGACGCCGTCGACGACGCGACGTCCGGAGAACTTCACGACGAGGTCCTTGATCGACAGCACCGGATCGCTCACGCCGCGCTCCTGTTCCGCTTCTGGATGCCACGCCCGATGACGGTGGCGGCAGCGGCGCTCGCGACGATCGCGAGGCCGGGGAAGAAGGTCATCCACCAGAAGTTCGCGATGTAGGTGCGGCCCGCGGCGAGCATCGCGCCCCACTCCGCGGCGGGAGGCACGGCCCCGAGCCCGAGGTAGCTCAGCGAGGAGACCCAGATGACCGCCTGCCCGAGCCCGAGGGTCGCGAGCACGAACAGCGCGGCGGTCACGTTCGGCAGGATGTGCCGGACGACGATCCAGAGCCGGCCGCGCCCCAGCACGCGCGCGGCCTCGACGAACTCGGCGGCCGCCGTCCGCCGCACCTGGGACCGGATGATCCGCGCGTAGCCGGGCGCGGTGGCCAGGCCGACGGCGATGGTGGAGCTCAGCACGCCCGGCCCCGTCACCACGATGAACAGCAGCGCGAGCAGCAGGCCGGGGAACGCGAAGAGCACCTCGACGAGCCGCGTGGTGCCGAAGTCGAGCCAGCGCGGGCCGAGGCCCGCCGCGAAGCCGAGGACCGTCGCGAGGCCTATGCCGATCGCCGTCGCGAGGACGCCGATCCGCAGCGACTCCGCGGCCCCGTGGATCACCCTGGTGTAGATGTCGCGGCCGGACTCGTCGGTCCCGAAGAGGTGCGCGAGCGACGGCGGCCGGAAGGCCTCGGTGCGCGCGACGGCGAGCGGGTCGCCCGGGGCGAGCAGGTTCGGCCAGAGCGCCGCGACGAGCAGGAGCAGCAGTACCGCGCCCGCGACCGCCTCGGCGACCGTGGGGCGGAACGCGGTGACGCGCGCGACGGCGGAGCGCAGGCGGCTCACTCCGTCACCGCCCGTCCGCGCGGGTCGATCGCCCGGTCGGCCAGATCCGTCACCAGGGTCATCACCGTGTACGCGAGCGCCACGACGAGCACGATGCCGGTCACCAGCGTGACGTCACGCAGCTGGACCGCCGAGAGCAGGCTGCGGCCGAGCCCCTGCCGGGCGAACACCGACTCCACGACGACCGCCCCGCTGATCAGCGACCCGAAGGCCCAGCCGGACAACCCGACGGCGGGGATCGCGGCGTGCCGCAGCGTGTGCCGCCAGAAGATCCGGACCTCGCTCTCGCCGCGGGCGCGCGCCGTGGTGACGAAGGGCGACTCCATGGCGGTCAGCAGGGACTCGCGCATGACCTGCCCGAGGAACCCGGCGAGCGGGATCGCCATCGTCAGCGCGGGCAGCACGATGCCCAGAGGCCCCGGCACGCTGACCGGCGGCAGGATCCCGAGGGTGAGGCTGAAGAACAGGATCAGCACCGTCGCGAGCCAGAAGTGCGGCACCGCGGCGGCCACCAGCTCCAGCCCGGACCCGATGGCCCAGGCGACCCGGCCGCCCCGCACGCTCCAGGCGGCCAGCGCGCAGGCGAGGACCCAGGCGAGCACGAGGGAGCAGAGGGCGAGGGTGAGCGTGGCGCCGAGCTGCTCCCCTATCGCCGTCGCCACGGGCTTGTGCAGGGAGTACGACTGGCCGAGGTCGCCGGTCACGAGCCTGCCGAGGTAGGTCAGGTACTGCACGCCGAGCGGCTGGTCGAGGCCGTACTCGCGGCGTACCTGCTCCAGCGCCTCGGGTCCGGCCTGCGAGCCGGGTCCGCCGAGGATCGCCTCGGCGGGGTCGCCGGGGACCAGCCGGAGCGCGAAGAACGTGATGGTCGCCGCGGCCCAGAGCACGAACACGACCCCACCGGCGCGCAGGAGGAGCCAGTGCCGGTTGCCCGGCACCGGCCTCCTGCGCGCCCCGGTGGTGGGGACGGGAAGCGTCAAGACGTCAGCCAGGCCTCGGTGAAGGTCGGCGTGGAGACCGTGGGCATCGCCCGCAGGCCCTGCACCGTCGACGAGTACAGGAAGTGGTTCTGCTGGTCGTACAGCGGCAGGATGTAGTACCCCTCGAGGATGATCCGCTGCGCTTGCTCGTACAGGCTCTTGCGGTCGTCGGGGTTGCTCGTCGCGGAGGCCCGCGTGAGCAGGTCGTCGAGCGCGGGGTCGTCCACCTGGGCGAGGTTCGCGAAGTAGCCGCTGGGCGCGGGCTCGATGCTCGCCGAGTGGTACAGGATCCGCAGCACGTCCGGGCCGACCTTCGTGTACGGGGCGCTGACCAGGTTGTAGTCGTTCTCGGCGAGCGCGCCGTACCAGCTGGACAGGTCGAGCGGGTGGAGCCGCACCTCGAAGCCCGCGGCCTTGGCGTCCGCCTGGATCTGCTCGAACAGGGACTGCTCGGCCGGGATCGACTGGTTGGTGCTCACCGGGAAGTCGAGGGTGAGGCGCTTGCCGTCCTTGACGCGGTAGCCGTCGGCGTCACGCTCGGCCCAGCCCGCCTCGTCGAGCAGGGTGGCCGCGGCGTCGGTGTCGACGGTGAAGAGGTCGGGCTCGCCCAGGCCGAGCGGCTCGACGCCGGACAGCGGCGAGTACGAACGCTCCGCGGTCCCGAAGAACAGGCTGTCGATGCCGTCGTCCACGTTCACGGAGCGGATGAACGCCTCGCGGACCCGCTCGTCGTCGAACGGCGCCTTGCCCGAGTTGAGCTCTATCCGGTTCGAGGCGCCGGGTCGCGGTGCGTCGAGCTCCTTGATGGTCCCGCTCGCCTCGGCCGACTGGATGGTGTCCGGCTGCGCGTTGTCGATGACCTGCACCTCACCGGACTGGAGCGCGGCGTAGCGGCTCGCGGAGTCGGGGATGAACCGCCACACGATCGAGTCGAGGTACGGGAGGCCGGTGCCCTCGGCGTCGGCCGGCGGGGAGCTGTAGTCGTCGTTCCGTACGAGGGTCACCGAGTCCTGGCGCTCCCACTGGTCGACGACGAACGGGCCGGTACCGACCGGCGACGCGCAGTTCTCCTCCTGGCTGCGCTCCAGGGCTTTGGGCGACTCCATGGCCACCCAGACCTGCGAGAGCGACTCCAGCAGCGCGCTGTCCGGCGTGGTGAGCTCCAGCCGGACGACGTGGTCGTCGACGGCCACCACGTTCTCGATCTTCGCCAGGGCGAGGTAGCCGGTCGACGACGCCGTCGCCGGGTCCTGCACGTGCGCGATGTTGGCGGCCACCGCCTCGGCGTCGAACGGCGTGCCGTCGGTGAACGCCACGTCCTCGCGGAGGGTGAACTCCCAGCTCAGGCCGTCGTCGCTCTCCTGCCACTCGGTGGCGAGCCACGGGATGACCTCGCCGCTCTCGTCAAGGGAGACGAGCGACTCCAGGTACTGCGTGGCGATGAGCGCCTGCGGGTAGTTGCCGCCGACGTGCGGGTCGAGGCACGAGGGTTCGGCGTCACCCGAGGCGTAGGTGAGGGTTCCGCCCGCGACGGCTTCGCCGGAAGCCTCCTCCGGCGTCCCTCCCCCGGGTGAGCAGGCGGCGAGCAGGAGAGCGACCGTGGCCGTGACGACGACGACGGCACGCGGGCGGGAGAACCGACGCGAGGGCATGGCTACTTGTGCATCCTGTCTGGAAGGTGTTCCGAACGACTGCGTTCATGCTCCCAAACTGTGCGCCCGGCCGGACGTATTCCGTCCAGCGGCCCCAGGTGAGGCGCGCCACACCGGCTGGGTGGGTCGTTCCCCTCGGCGGTCGCGCAGCTCAGCCGTTCGACGCACCGTGGCCGGCACGCAGGCTCTCCGCTGTCAGCGTGAGGTGCTGCACGAGCAGGTCGACGGCGCGGTCGGCGTCGCGCGCGAGCACGGCGGCCTCCAGCGCGGCATGCTCGGCGACGCCGTCGCGGGGCTGGACGCTACGGAGCGGGACGCCACGGGGCATCGCGGACGTGGACCAGCGGCGGGCGAGCTCGCTGGCGACCCACATCCGGTCGAACAGGTCGAGGAGGATGTCGTTCGCACAGGCCTCCAGGAGACACCGGTGGAACTGGCGGTGGGCCTCCGACCACTCGTCGGAGTAGAAGGGGCCGCCCTCCGTCCAGACCGGGGTACGTCGCAAGCGGTAGTGGGCCGCGTGGACCCGCGCCTCCCAGTCGATGTCGCCCCGAGCCATCGAGAGGCGGAGCATGGCCGGCTCCGTCGCGATCCGGGCCTCCGCGATCTTCTGCCACCGGTCCGCATCCATCGACGGCACCACGAACCCGCGATTGTGCAACCGCACCGCCAGGCCCTCACCGACGAGGCGCAGCAGGGCCTCCCGGGCGACCGCGAGGCTCACCCCCTCGGCGTCCGCCAGCTCCCGCGGCTTGAGCGCCGCACCGGGCCCGAAGTCTCCGTGCAGGATCCGCGTGCGGACCCCGGCGTACAGACGTTCCGACGGCGAGCGGTGCGCCGGTTCGATTGCGCTCTCGGCTTCCATGGGACTAGCGTAACAAATAATCGATCATTCCCAAGTTGATCGATCTTCGATTGGAGTGCAGATGAGCAACGACCCCTTTGCCAGGCTCCCCCTGGTGCCGACGTTCACGCTGACCAGCCAGTCCGTGCCCGACGGAGGCGAACTTCCCGCGGTGCAGCTGTCCGGTCTCTTCGGCATGCCCGGCGGCCAGGACCGGTCGCCCCAGCTGACCTGGACGGGCGCGCCGGCCGCCACGAAGAGCTATGCGGTGACCGTCTACGACCCCGATGCCCCCACCGGCTCCGGCTTCTGGCACTGGGCGGTCGCCAACATCCCGGCCGCGGTCACGGAGCTGCCCGAGGGCGCGGGAGACGAGACGGGTTCCGGGCTGCCCGAGGGCGCGACCCAGCTGCCCAACGACGCCCGCGCGCCCCGCTACCTGGGGGCCGCGCCGCCCGCCGGCCACGGCGCGCACCGGTACTTCATCACCGTGCACGCCCTCGACACCGAGGACCTCGGCGTTCCCGAGGACGCCACCCCCGCGTTCCTCGGCTTCACCATGGCGTCCCACATCCTCGGCCGGGCCACCCTGGTCGCCACCGCGGAGACCCCGGCCGCCTGACTTTCCGACGCGGCAGCACGTGGCCGTGCGGTGTGGGCCGGGCCCTGCCTGGCCCGCACCGCCGCGCCCGGCGGAGGGCGTGGACAACCGTCAGACGGCACCCGGGAACTACCCGGCACGCCCCGACGTTCTCACCCCGCACCCAGGCGTTTTCCCTCCCGGCGACAGCGGCCCCCCGCATATACTCGCCGGGTTCGGACGCCCTATCGCGAGGAGCACCGATGACCGAGCCGATGCCGCTTCAACCGCCTGCTCCCGCAGCCGAGCCCCTCGTGCTGAGCGCGCCCGACCCGGTCCAGGCCGTCGCGGCCACGCAGGCCCCCAAGATGGCTCCGAAGGTGGATCCCGCCGTCGCGCCCGCGCTCGACCAGAAGGTGGCCACCTACCTGGACGGCCTGCTGAGCGCCGACACCAAGAGCCCAGAGTTCGCCAAGCGCGCCGACGACGTGCGCACCATGGGCGACCAGGACATCCGGCAGGCCGCGGACTCCAGCAACCGGCTGCTCGCCACTCCCGTCCGGGCCCTGAAGGAGGGCGGCCTCGCCGACGGCTCCAAGGTGGGCCAGACCCTGCTGGAGCTGCGCCGCACCGTCGAGGACCTGGACCCGTCCGAGGCCAGCGTGGGCCGCAAGATCCTCGGGATCATCCCGTTCGGCGACAAGCTGCAGGACTACTTCCGCCGCTACGAGTCCGCGCAGGGCCAGCTCAACGCCATCATCCAGGCCCTGTACAACGGCCAGGACGAGCTCCGCAAGGACAACGCCGCGCTCAACCTGGAGAAGCAGAACCTCTGGGACACGATGGCGCGGCTCAACCAGTACATCTACGTGGCCGAGCGGCTCGACGCCCAGCTCTCCGCGAAGATCGCCGAGCTCCAGATCGCCGAGCCCGAGCGGGCCAAGGCGCTGTCCGAGGACGTCCTGTTCTACGTGCGCCAGAAGCACCAGGACCTGCTCACCCAGCTCGCCGTCTCGATCCAGGGCTACCTCGCGATCGACATCATCATCAAGAACAACGTCGAGCTCACCAAGGGTGTCGACCGCGCCACGACGACGACGGTCTCCGCGCTGCGCACCGCCGTCATCGTCGCGCAGGCGCTCGCCAACCAGAAGCTCGTGCTCGACCAGATCGGCGCGCTGAACACGACGACCTCGAACATGATCGCCTCGACCTCCAAGATGCTCGCCGACCAGTCGGCGACCATCCAGGAGCAGGCAGCGAGCTCGACCGTCGGCATCGAGCAGCTCCAGTCCGCGTTCGCGAACATCTACGCGACCATGGACTCGATCAGCGACTTCAAGGTCCGGGCGCTCGACTCGATGTCGCAGACCATCGGCGTGCTCCAGACCGAGACCACGAAGGCCTCCCAGTACGTGGAGCGCGCACGACGCACCAACACCGACGGCGTGGCGAGCGGTTCTCTCGACCTCACCACCCCGTGACCGCAGGCTCGGAGGCAGGCATGAGCTGGTGGCGGCGACTCCTCGGTGGCGGGCGCGCCGAGGAAGAGGCGCGGCCCGTCTCCATCCCGGCCCCGCCCACGACGGAGCAGATCGTGACGTCCGTCGACGCCGTCCTGGCCCGCACGTCCGGCAAGGCGCCGGCCGCCGTCACCGCCCGGGTGCAGCGCGTCGCCGAGACCGTGCACGAGATGGCGCCCCGCCTGGACCGGCTCGGCGCCGGCTCCCAGCAGGCGCACACCGTCGTCGCCACCGCGACGAGCTACCTGCCCGAGGCGGTCGACGCCTACCTGCGCCTCCCCCGCGACTTCGCCGACCGGCGCGTCGTGGACCGCGGCAAGACGTCGCTCATGATCCTGTGCGACCAGCTCGACCTGCTGGGCGCCACCATCGACAAGATCTCCGACGCCGTCTCCCGGGCCGACGCCGTAGCCCTCGTCGCGCACGGCCGCTTCCTCGAGGAGAAGTTCGGCACCTCATCGGCCCTGAACCTCCCGAGCGCAGCACCCGGCTCGATGCCCGCCCCCGACACGACGTCAGGCCCGCCTCCCCTGGAAGCACCATGACCACGACGGCACTGGCCGCCGCCCTGGACGCCGTCGCCGCGACAGCCACCGCCGCCAACCTGAGCCCCGCTGCCGCACGCACCGAGGCCGAACGCCTGGCGGCCGCAGTAGCCGAGTCCTCCCCGGGCGCCCCCACGGACTGGATCGCCGCCACGGGACGCCCGACCTCAAGCAGCAGCCTGCAGCCGTTCTTCGACGCCGCGGTCAGCGCCCGCCGCTGGCGCTCCTCCCCGACAGACCTCCTCACGGACCTCATCACCAAGAACTCCCCCCACGCAGCCGACTACGCGGAAGCCTTGGCAGCGGTCGTAGACGCCGCAGCCACCCTGGGCGACCCCAGCATCAGCGCGATAGCCGCAGCCGAGGGCACCAAGGCAGTCCACCGCAGCGCAGCCGCCGGCCGCGACAGAGCGACGCAGCCCCAGACACGCACGACGGCACACCCCCTGCCAACCACCCCAAACCTGGACGGACGACCCACCACCCCAGGTGACCTGACCACAAAGGCCGCGGGGTCCGAGATACCGCGCCGGGATGTATTCCTTCCCGAAGTGGAGGGCCCCCTGGGGCCCGTGAACGCATCCCGGCGCGGTATCTCGGACCCCGCGGCCGCCCCAGCCGAACCGCCCGAGGTCTCGACAAGCTCGACCACCGACGAACGCACCCTCGAAGAGCTCCTGACCGAGCTCGACGAACTCACCGGACTAGCAAGAGTCAAGGACGAGATCCGCCGCCAGACCGAGCTCCTCCGCATAGAACGCCTCCGCGGCGAAGCAGGCCTGACCGCCCCGACGCTCACCCGCCACCTGGTCTTCGTAGGCAACCCAGGCACCGGCAAGACCACGGTCGGCCGCCTGGTGGCCGGGATCTACCGCGCCCTGGGCCTGCTGGACAAGGGCCACCTCGTCGAGGTCGACCGCTCCGAGCTGGTCGCCGGCTACCTGGGCCAGACCGCCGAGAAGACGACGGCGGTGGTGCAGCGCGCCCTGGGCGGCGTCCTGTTCATCGACGAGGCCTACGCCCTGGCCGAGGACCAGTACGGCCGCGAGGCCGTCGACACCCTGGTCAAGGACATGGAGGACCACCGCGACGACCTCGTGGTGATCGTGGCGGGCTACCCGGGCCCGATGGCTCGGTTCGTGGGCACCAACCCGGGCCTGGAGAGCCGGTTCGCGCGCACCATCACGTTCGAGGACTACTCCCCCGACGAGCTGCGCCGGATCTTCGAGGGCATGACGAGGTCCGCCGACTTCGAGCCGCGACCGGAGACTCTCGAACGTTTTGACCGCCTCGCGGCCGACCAGGCGCGCGGCGAGGGTTTCGGCAACGGCCGCTGGGCCCGCAATGTGCTTGATTCCGCGATCGCCCGGCACGCCTGGCGCCTGCGGGACGTTGAACGACCGACGCTGGACCAGCTCCGCACGCTGGTCCCAGAGGACCTGGAGGATGTCGTGGACATCGGTACAGACAGCGAGGCCACCGCGTGACCGCACCGAATCCGGCCGCGCCCGACCCCGGCGAGGTTCCCGGGCCGCGCAACGACGTCCTGCTCCGTCGGCGCAGCCGGTTCTCGGCGGGTCTCGCGACCACCCCGGGCCAGCTCGCGCTGGCCACCACCGTCGCAGTGGTGGCCTGCCTGCTCCTCGGCGTCACCGGGTTTCTCGCGGGAAACGGCCAGTCGGCGGCGCTGCACGACGCGCAGCGTGACGCGGCCCAGCTGGTGGGCACGCAGGAGCTGCGCAACGACCTGGTCTCGGCCGACGCGACGGCGACCAACGCGTTCCTCGTGGGCGGGCTGGAGCCTGCCGAGGCGCGCGAGCGCTACGAGGCGAGCCTGTCCGAGGCCGCGCAGGCCGTCCCGTCCCTGGCCGCGACCGCGCGGGGCGCCGGGGAGGCCGCGGACCTCGCCGCCGTGTCCGACTCGGTGCAGCGGTACGCGGGCCTCGTCGAGTCCGCGCGCGCGAACAACCGGCAGGGCTTCCCGGTCGGCGCGGCGTACCTGGACCAGGCGTCGGCCGCGCTGCGCGACGAGGTCCTGCCCACCATCGACGAGGTGGCGGTCTCGACGTCGCAGCGGGTGGACGCCGACATGGGTTCCATCTCGCTGGCCCAGGTGCTGCTCCTGTTCGTGCTGCTGGCGCTCGTGGCGCTGGGCGCCGTCCAGCTCTGGCTCGCCCGGCGCACGCACCGCGTCCTGAACACCGGGCTGGCGGCCGCGAGCGTCGCCCTCCTGGTCGGTGGTGTCGTGACGGTGGCGGCGGTGCTGGGTGGCAACGGCGTCGCCCGGTCTGTCGCCAGTGGGCCGTACGCGGCGACCGTCGCGACGTCGGAGGCGCTGTCGCTGGCCACCGACGCCAAGTCGATGGAGTCGTTCACGCTGATCAAGCGCGGCTCGGGCGCGGACTTCGAGGAGTCCTACCAGACGTCGCTCACCGATGCGCGGGCCCTCCTGGCCGAGGCCGCCGACGCGGCCGGCACCGGCTCCGACCCCACGTCCCTCCTGGACGAGTGGGACGCAAAGCACGCCGAGATCCGCGAGCTGGACGACGGCGGCCGCTGGGACGAAGCGGTCGACGCCGCGACGGCCACCGGCGACGGCTCGGCGGGTGCGGCCTTCGCCGCGTTCTCCGACCGGGCCCACGAGGACGTCGAGGCCACCAGCACGGAGGCCGTCGACCGGCTCGGGTCCGCGGCGACCACCGCGCAGGCAGCCGCCTGGATCGCCCTCGTGCTGGGTGTGGCAGGGGCAGTGGCCGCTGCCGCCGGGATGAACGTCCGCCTGAAGGAGTACCGATGAGCACCGTTCGCAGACCGCTGGTCGCCGCCCTCGTCGCGCTCGCCGTCGCCGGCACGACGGCGGCGTGCGCGCCCGAACCGACGACGCACCTGCTCACCGGCGCGGCCGGCGCGGGTTCCGTGGCGCAGGAGTCCACACAGGAGTCGGCGCCGAAGGCCGGCACCGGTGGAGCGGCGTCCGGCGTCGCGACCGCCGCCGAGGACTGCGCCGACGGGCGGCCCGCCGTCGCGTCGCTGGACCCGGAAGGCAGCCCTGAGGTGACGTCCGGCTCGACCATGGCCGCCATCCGGGAGCACGGCGCCCTCAAGGTGGGGGTCTCGGCCGACACCCTGCTCATGGGTTCGCGCGACCCGTTCACCGGTGACATCGAGGGCTTCGACATCGACGTGGCCCGGCAGATCGCCGACGCGATCCTGGGCGACCCGGACAAGATCGAGTTCCGCGTGATCACGTCGGGCGACCGCGAGACCGTGCTGGCCGAGCACCAGGTCGACATCGTGACGCGGGCCTTCACCATCAACTGCGACCGCTGGGAGAACATCGCGTTCTCGGCGGAGTACTACCACGCGGGCCAGAAGCTCCTGGTGCCCTCGACCTCGAAGGTCGCGGGCATCGACGACCTCGAGGGGCAGCGGGTCTGCGCGCCCGAGGGCACCACCACCCTGGAACGGCTCGGGGAGTGGGAGGGCGTCGAGGCGGTGCCCGCCGCCACCCACACCACGTGCCTCGTCCTGTTCCAGCAGGGTGAGGTGGACGCCATCACCGGCGACGACACCGTCCTGGCCGGCTTCGCCGCGCAGGACCCGTACGCGAAGGTCGTGGGCGACGCCGTGAGCGACGAGCCCTACGGCGTCGGCATCCCCGCCGACCAGCCGGACATGGTGCGGTTCGTCAACGGCGTGCTGGAGGACATGATCGCCGGCGGGCAGTGGGAGGAGTCCTACGACCGCTGGCTGGGCGACGCGCTCGGACCCGCGCCCGTCGCGCCGGAACCGGTCTACGGACGGACGCCGTGAGCAGGACCCAGCGCGCGCCGGCGCCACCCGGTGCCCTGGGGATCGCGGCGGAACCCACGGATCTTCTGACGTACCTGTCAGACCTTCAGGCCTGGCTCGACGCACGGCGCGCCGACCTGGACCGGCTCGACTCCGCGGCGCGCCAGTCGGGCACGGAGGGCGTCACCGCCGACGTCGTGCTGGCGCTGACCCTGTGGCAGGCGGTACGCACGCGCACCGACGAGCTGATCACGGTGTGGGACTCCGGCCGCGCGGACGCCGTCGCGCGCGAGCGCATGTCCCAGCTCATCTGGGGCCGCCTGGGCGGCGACCCCGCGACCTCGCTGCTCTCCCTCGTCGACGCCGCGCGCCTGTGCGACGCCCAGGCCGACCAGCTCGCGGCCCGGCTCTCCTTCGACCCGCACGCCGCCGACGTCACCGCCCGCCTGCGCTCCCTGGCCGCCGGCCTCGTCCGGGCCGAGGACGCCGCGCTCGCCTCGGCCGACACCGAGGACGACGCGGTGGTCGCCCGCCTGCGCGACCGGCTCGCCCGCCTCAGGTCCGACGCCGCCCGCGGCGCCGACATCACGGGGCCGCTCGCGGCGCTCGAGGACGAGACGGCGCGCACCGAGCGCGACCTCATCGTGGCGACTGCCCGGCGCCGGTCGCTCGCCAAGGACCGGGACCGCGCCGTCGCGCTGCGCACCACCCTCGCCGACCGGGCGCCCGTGCTCAGCCAGGTCGCGGAACGCTGCCGCCGGGAGATCACCGACCCGCCGCGGCTCGCGATCCCGGACGTGTCCCGGCTCGGCGAGGTCCCGGACGAACCCGACCGCCTCAAGACGTACGTCCAGCGGCTGGGCGCCGTCGAACGCGCGATGGCGAGGGTCGAGGACGCCTACACCGCGCCCCTGCGCGAACGCGCCGAGCTGCGCTACCGCGTCAAGCAGCTGATGACAAAAGCCCAGGGCAACGGGCGGGCGGCGTCGTCCACCGTGAAGGCGGGCGAGGACGAGGCACGCGAAGCCCTGGACGCCACCCCCTGCGACCTGGCCCTGGCACGGCACTTCACCGAGCAGCTCGAGACGCTAGTGCGTGATCTCCCGGAGGGACACCGATGACGACACAGGCCTGCGCCGAGCCCGGCTGCACCGGCACCATCGAGGACGGCTACTGCGACGTGTGCGGCGCGCCCGCCGGGGGCAACCCCGCGGGCGAGGCGCTCGCCGAGGTCGCGGCGTCGTGGACCAGCGAGGACCCGGACGCCTCCACCGTCCGCGCCTCCGGATCTGCCCCGGGCTCCGCCCTGGGCGCCATGTCCCAGCCGTCGACCGGCCGCACCAGCTCGTCCCGCCTCGCGTCCACGGCGCTGGGCTCGGCGCGCGTGGGAACGTCCGGCACGTACCAGACACGCCGGGTGGGCACCGGGTCGACCCGGCTGCGCGGGCACCGCCTGGGCGCCGGCCTGACCACCGTGCCGCACACCCCCGTCGCCGATCCCCTGCAGGCCGTCATGGCCACGCCGGAGCTCGCGGAGAACAAGCGGTTCTGCCCCACGTGCGGCCAGCCGGTGGGGCGCGCCCGCGACGGCGTGCCGGGCCGCATCGCCGGGTTCTGCGGACACTGCGGCGCGCGGTACGACTTCGCGCCCGCGCTCAAGGCCGGCGACCTCCTCGCGGGCCAGTACGAGGTGGTGGGCTGCCTCGCGCACGGTGGCCTGGGCTGGATCTACCTGGCCCGCGACCGCAACGTCAGCGGCCGCTGGGTGGTGCTCAAGGGCCTGCTCAACGCGGGTGACCGCGAGGCGTACGAGGCCGCGGTCGCGGAGCGTCAGTTCCTCGCCGAGGTCGAGCACCCGCTCATCGTCGAGATCTTCAACTTCGTGCTGCACGAGGGCCTCGGCTACACGGTCATGGAGTTCGTGGGCGGCAAGTCGCTCAAGGACGTGCTCAAGGAGCGCCGCGACCAGGGCGGCGGGCAGGCCCGGCCGCTGCCCGTCGACCAGGCGATCGCGTACATCCTCGAGGTGCTGCCCGCCTTCAGCTATCTGCACGACCACGAGCTGCTGTACTGCGACTTCAAGCCTGACAACATCATCGCCCAGGGCGACGGCGTCAAGCTGATCGACATGGGCGGCGTGCGCCGCATCAACGACCTGACGTCGGCGATCTACGGCACCGTCGGCTACCAGGCGCCCGAGGTGGCCGAGATCGGGCCGTCGGTGGCCTCCGACATCTTCACGCTGGGCCGCACGCTGGCGTCCCTGGTGCTCGACTTCCGCGGCAACACGACCGTGTACCAGGCGTCGTTCCCGCCGGTGTCCGAGACGCCGGTCTTCCAGAAGTACGACTCGTTCTACCGCTGGCTGGCCAAGGCGTGCGCACCCAACCCCGCCGACCGGTTCGGCGGGGTCGACGAGGCCCGCGTCCAGCTCCTCGGTGTGCTCCGCGAGGTGGTCGCGACCGACAAGGGCCCCGGGTACACGGCCACGACGTCGGCCGAGTCGCTCCTGTTCGGGGTCCCGCCGCTCGACGGCGCCGACGGCGCGCTGGCCTGGGACGACCTGCCGCACCTGAAGGTGGACTCCAGCGACCCGATGGCGTCCTGGCTGTCCGGCGTGAACGTCACCGACCCCACGGCCCGCATGGTCGCGCTCGCCGGCGCGGCCGAGGCCACCGTCGAGGTACGGCTCGCCCTGGCGCGGGCCGCGATCGAGGCCGGCGACCTGGACCGCCTGCGCGAGACCGTCGCGCAGATCCTCGAGCACGACCCGTGGGAGTGGCGCGCCGCCTGGATGGAGGGCCTCGGCCACCTCGCGGCCGGCAACCCGGCGGCCGCCCGCGCGTCGTTCAACGCCGTCTACGGGCAGGTGCCCGGCGAGCCCGCGCCCAAGCTCGCGCTCGCCACGGCCTGCGAGGTCTCCGGCGAGCCCGGTGTCGCCGAGCAGCTGTACGGCACCATCGCGCGGGCCGACTCGAACTACACGGGCGCCGCCGCCTTCGGCCTCGCCCGGGTGCGGGCGGGTGGCGGCGACCTCGACGGCGCCCTGCGCGCGCTCGACCTGGTGAGCCCCAGCCGTGGGTCCTTCCCCGACGCCCGCCTGCGGCGGGCCCGGCTCCTCGTCGACGCGCGGCGCACCCTGCTCGACCTGTCCGACGCCGTCGCCGGGCTCGACGCCGCCCACGTCCCCGACCGCCCCAAGGCCGAGGTCACCGTCGACGCCCTCTCGGGCGCGCTCGACCTGGTCACGGAGGAGGGCCCCGACCCGAGCGTGCGGATAGCCGGCGCCGAGGCCACGGAGCCCGAGCTGCGGGACCGGCTCGAGCTCGCCCTGCGCACCCTCGCCCACCTCACCGACGACCGCTCGGAGCGCGTGGCGCTCGTCGACCGGGCAAACTCCGTACGGCGGTGGACCATGCGTTGAGCGGTCGATCGACCTGAAGACCCCCTGACGTGGCAAGGAGACCTACCCAGACATGAGTGCCGACGACAGTAGCCTCGTCCGCTGTCCCAGCTGCGGAGAGAACGCGGCGCCCCGCGCCAGGTTCTGCGAGAACTGCGGCACGCCGCTGGGCAGCTCCGCTGCGAGCATCCCCTCCGAGGTGACCCTCGACGTGGCACCCACCGTGGTGGACCCCGACCCGGCGACCGGCGACACCTCCGGCCGCCGGTCCTGCGGCGCCTGCGGCGGCACCATCGCCCCGGACGGGTACTGCGCCGACTGCGGCACCCCCGGCCAGTCCGAGCGCGACCACTTCGAGGAACGCCCGGCCGCGTGGGTGGCCGGGGTCTGCGACCGCGGTGTGCGGCACGCCCGCAACGAGGACGCGATGGCCCTCGCCGCCAGCGGCACCTTCGCGGCCCTCGTGGTGTGCGACGGCGTGTCCAGCGCACCCGACTCCGACGTCGCCTCGCTCGCCGCGAGCCGCGCCGCGCGGGACGTGCTGGTGGCGTACGGCCCCGAGGGCGCGAGCTCCGTGGCCGGCGCGACCAGCCGGCGCATCGCGGGCTGGACCGACGCGATGGTCGCCGCCTCACGGGCCGCGGGCCAGGCGGTGCGGGGCGCCGCGGAACAGCTCGCCGCGACGAAGGGGAAGAACGTGGCGGACGACCCGCCGTCGTGCACCTTCGTGGCGGCCGTCGTGGACCACGACCTGATCGTCGCGGGCTGGCTCGGCGACTCCCGCGTGTACTGGCTGCCGGACTCCGGCCAGGCGGAGCAGCTCAGCGTCGACGACTCGTGGGCCCAGGAGATGATCGCGGCCGGCGTGCCGCGCGCCCAGGCCGAGACGTCGCCCCAGGCGCACGCGATCACACGGTGGCTGGGCCCCGACGCCCCCGACACGGACGCCCGCTGCGCCGCGACCGTCCCGTCCGGGCCGGGCTGGCTGCTCGTCTGCTCCGACGGCCTCTGGAACTACTGCTCCGACGCGGACGAGATGGACGAGCTCGTGCGCCGGTTCGCCACCTCCGGCGACCCGCACACCACGGCCGCGGCGCTCGTGCGCTGGGCCAACGCACAGGGCGGGCGGGACAACATCACCGCAGCACTCGCCCGCGTCTCCCCCACTGTCACCGAGCAGCGATAGCCTGCCGTCTACCCGAGAGGAGCCACCGTGGCCGAGTTCTCCGCCGAGGTCTTCCAGAACGAGTTCCTGTCCGACGGCGCCACCGACGTGCACGCGGTCGTGTCCGTGACGTGCACGGGCGCGGGCGCCGGCGGCGGTGCCGGGGTGAGCGCCGGCGGTCCGGGCGGCGTCGCCGAGATCGTCGCCGTCGACACCTCCGGGTCCATGCAGGGCCGCAACATGGAGGCGGCCAAGCACGCCGCGGCGGTGGCCGTGGACCAGATTCCCGACGGCACCCTGTTCGCCATCATCGGCGGCTCCCACGTGGCGACCCGGATCTTCCCCTACCCCAACGCGCGCGTGCCCATGGTGGCCATGGAGCTGGGCGCCCGCAACGAGGCCAAGCGGGCCATCTCGACCATGTCCGCGAGCGGCGGCACCGCGATCTCCTCCTGGCTGCGCCTCGCCGACGACCTCTTCGCGACCGTCCCCGCAGCCCAGAAGCACCTGATCCTGCTGACCGACGGCAAGAACGAGTCCGAGCCGACCATGCACCTCGACCGGATGATCGCCGACGTCACCGGGCACTTCCAGTGCGACGCCCGCGGGGTCGGCGACCGGTGGGTGGTGGAGGAGCTGCGCAAGATCTCGACGGCGCTGCTCGGGACCGTCGACCTCATCGCCCGGCCCGAGGACATCGCCGAGGACTTCTCCGCCCTGGTGCGCAAGTCGATGGCGCGCGGCGTCGCCGCGGTCGACCTGCGGGTCTGGGCGCCCCAGGGTTCGGAGGTCCTGTTCGTCAAGCAGGTGGCGCCGGAGGTGGACGACCTCACCGGCCGCCGCACCCAGGTGAACGCCCTGACCAGCGCGTACCCCACCGGCGCGTGGGCCGACGAGACCCGCGAGTACCACGTGGCGGTCCGCGTGCCGGCGAAGCCGGTGGGCTCCGAACAGCTCGCGGCGCGCGTGCAGGTCGCCGTCGGCGACGAGGTGACGGCGTCGGGCCTGGTCAAGGCCAAGTGGTCGGACGACTCCACGCTCACCGCCCGGATCAGCCCCGAGGTGGCGCACTACACGGGCCAGGCGGAGCTCGCCTCGGCCATCCAGGAGGGCCTGGCCGCCAAGGCCGCCGGCGACGAGGCGACGGCGACCGTCAAGCTCGGCCGTGCCGTCCAGCTCGCCGCCGAGACCGGCAACGACGACGCGACCTCGCGCCTGCGGAAGATCGTGGAGGTGGACGACGAGGAGGCGGGCACCGTGCGCCTCAAGCGGAACACCGCCAAGCTGGACGAGATGGCACTCGACACCGCTTCCACCAAGACGACCCGGGTACGGCGCGCATGACGGTCGTCTGCCCGGAGGGCCACACCAGCCAGTCCACGGACTACTGCGACGTGTGCGGCACGCCGATCCCGGCGGGGGCCTCGGCGGCCGAGCCTGCCGGGACCGGGCCGGTAGCGACCTCGTCCGCGGAGTCCCCGGCCGGCGGCAGCCCCGTGACCTGCCCCAACTGCGGTGACCTGTCCCCCTCCGGCTCGCTGTTCTGCGAGAACTGCGGGTACGACTTCACGACCGGCACGACGGCTCCGCCGCCACCTCCGGCGTCGTCTCTGGACCTGGCCGGCCTGAGCGCGCCGCAACAGCCGAGCCAACCGGTGCCTGCGGCGCCCGCGCCGAGCCCGCCGCCGCTGGACCCGCCGTCGCAGGCCACGCCGTCGCAGGACCCGCCGTCGCTGGACCCGCCGCCGTCGGCCGGGGCACCCGCGCCGTCGCCCGGGGGCGGAGGGCTCAGCGCGCCGCCCGTGCCGGGCGACGACACCTGGGTCGCGGAGATCTGGGTCGATCCCGACTGGTACGCGCACGAGCAGCCCGAGGACCCGATGCCGTCGGCGGGCCTGCCCGGCCTGGTCACGCTGCGGCAGCGCAGCCTGCTCGTGGGGCGGCCGTCGCAGTCCCGCGGGATCCGGCCCGACGTCGACTGCGGCAGCGACCCGGGAGTGTCCCGGCGGCACTGCCAGCTGACCACCGACGGGCTGCGCTGGTGGGTGGAGGACCTCGGCTCGTCGAACGGCACGTTCGTCGCCGCCACGGGCGACCCCCTGCCCGACGTCCCGCTCACGCAGGGCGTCCGGCGGGAGATCGAGGAGAGCGACCGGGTCTACATCGGCGCCTGGACCCGCCTGGTGATCCGCAAAGCCCTCCCGGGCGAGGCCTAGCCAGACCTGTCAGATGCTGGGGTCACCCGAGTGACCTCAGCGTCTGACACGTCCGAGGTGGTCGTGTCGCGCAGGCGCAGCGCGACCAGGCCCGCTCCGACCACGACGACCACGTTGACCAGCAGCAGCAGGCGGTAGTCGACGAACGCGAGCAGGCCCGCGCCGAGGGCCGTCACCGCGGTGCCCGGCAGGTTGTTGACCAGGTTGCCCGCGGCCGCGACCCGGCCCTGGAGCCGCTCGGGCGTGCGGACCTGGCGCTCTGTGATCCACGCGATGACCGCCGCCGTGACGCCGAACCCGAGCAGCGCCTGGCCGGCGACCGCGGGGATCACCCAGCTGAACATGAGGGGCACGAGCGCCACCCCGGCGGCGGTGATCCCGACCGCGTAGACGCGCGGCCGCCCGAAGCGGATCATGAGGCGCGGGGTGACCGCCCCGGCGACGAACCCGGCGACGCCCTGCAGCACGGTGAGCGGTCCGAGCCAGGCGGCGGACAGCCCCAGGCCGTCGAGGACCGCGAAGGCCACGGCGTTCACCAGGCCGACCGACGCGAAGACGATCACCGCGTTCCAGGTCATGCCGCCCAGGGGCTGCGTACCGAACAGGTGCCGGAACCCCGCGGCGACGGCGACGAGGTACGGCTCGTCGTCGCCGTCCTCGATCCGCGACTCGCCGATCCGGACCAGGCAGAAGACGACGGCGGCCCCCAGGAAGCCGGCGATCGCCACCGCGACCAGCGGCACCACGCCCACCAGCGCGTACACGGCGGCGCCGAGCACCGGGAGCGCGATGCGGAACACCTGGTCGATCATCGTGAGGCGCCCGTTCGCGTGGCCGAGGGCCTCGTCGGGCAGCAGGTCCTTGAGGATGCCCGACTGGCAGGCCCCCGTCACGTACGCCACCGCGGAGTACAGGAGCGTCGACGCGAAGATCACCCAGACCTGGTCCGGCTCGCGCACCCAGAACAGCGGGACGAGCCCGAACGCACCGACGACGTAGGCGACCACGAGCATGTGCCGCCGGGACACCCGGTCGGCGAGGTGCCCGAGGAACGGGGACGCCAGCGCGGGCAGGCCCAGCAGCGCGAACGTCAGGCCGCCCAGGGCGGCGCTGCCGGTCAGGTCGGCCACCCAGACGGCCATGAGCAGCGTCAGGAGCGAGTCCGCGACGTTCGCGAGCGTCCAGCCGACCAGGAGCGTGCGGAAGACCGGTGTCCGCAGGTGCCTGGCCGGATCGTCGGGTACCAGCTGCCCGACGGCGGCCGGGTCGTCAGGTGCGGTGTCGGTCACGAGTCCTCCTCCGTGTCCTCGGCAGGGTCCGGTATCTCTGACCAGACGGCGCCGAAGAGGTGGGCCTGCCGCGCGCCCGGCGGGCGGGCGTCCGGGTTCGCCGAGCGTCCGCGGAACGGCTCGGTGAGCTCCTCCAGCCGGCGCGAGAGGTCGTCGAGCTCGTCGCGGGTGACCCAGAACTCCTGGTGCGTCTGGGTGGTGGCGTACAGCCAGTCCGGGTCGTCCCGGCCGGCGTCGGTGAGCCAGCGCTGCAGCTGCGCGAACCTCTCGGCGATGAACACGCTGCCGAACGCCTTCGCGGCGGGCCACGACTCCGGGTCGGCGAGGTCGGGGCGGACGCTGAACCCGTTGCCGACGGCGCGCCACGGGCGCTCCTTGCCGTGTGCCTCCGCCCGCTCGACCCGGCCGTACCTCTCGAGCTGGCGCAGGTGGAAGGAGCAGCTCGCGACCGACTCGCCGGTGCGCTCGGCACACTGCGTCGCGGTCAGCTCGATGCCCGGGCCGAAGAGGTCGAGCAGCCGGAGCCGCAGCGGGTGGGTCATCGCCTTGATCGCGTCCGCCTGCGAGATGACCACGTCGTCGGGCGACGTCGGGCGCGTGAATCCCGGGATCTCGGGCGGCTTCTGGTCGGGCATGCGGGGAGCCTAGAACGCTAAAGACATCTTGCGCAAGCAATCTTTAGCGACTTCTTCCACGACTCCGGACCCGCCCTGCGAAAGCTCGCGACAAAAAGCCGTGCGCTGACCGGGTGCCACCTGGGAGGCTCAAGGCACACCGCGGTGACGTCCGTCCGGTCCCATACCGGGCGGTGGAAGGGTCCGGCCAGACCCATGTCGGGAGACCGACACATCCAGCGTCACGAAAGGCACTCACGTGCATACCGAGTACGACCTGGCGCTCACCCTTCACCGGGACCGCCTCCGCGACGCCGACGAGAACCGGCGTTCACGAACGCTCCGCCTGGAGCAGAAGCGACGCAAGGCCGAGGCCGGCGCCGCACGCAGCACCAACAGCCGCGCACGGGTTCCCGCCCTGCGCGTGCGGTCGGCATGACCCCCGTGGCGCCGGCCGGGTTCCACCCGGTACCCGGCGCCCCTCGACCCCCCGAAGCAGAGCGCGTGCACGGCACCCGCTCTGCTTCGGCGTTGCACGACCGCTGATCGCACCGGACGCGACCCCCTGTAGGCGCCCGCGCAGCGCCCTGACCTGCGCAAGGGTGCTGCACGTCACCCCTGTCCGGCTTGCGCGGGTTTTCCGCGATCAGGGATGATGTAACACGACGGAAACAGTGCGAGGCGCCGAGCCGCGACCCGGCCGGTACGCCCCACCGCACCGTCACCCTCTCCCCACCCCTGGAAGGACCAGACACATGCATGCCCAGACCGCGTACGACATCGGCCGCGCACAGGTCGCCGAGATCGCCCGCCGCGCGGAGGTCTCCGGAGCCCAGGCGCGCGCGCTCCGCGAGCGTTCCGAGCGTCGCACCGCCAAGCGCACCAAGCGACTCCGCCTGATCTGACCGACTCCGGCGCGCCGGCGCCGCCGTCGAACATCCTGGCCCTTCCTCGGACGACCACTCGGTCGGCCTGCGGGAGGGCCTTCCGTTTGCCCGGACTGTCCACACTTGACCACCCACCGCGTAACTCCCCTGCTCCGGACGCAATAGGCTGAGCGGCGTGAGCCTTCCCAACCCCAACGAGCGCATCGTCTGGATCGACTGCGAGATGACCGGCCTGGACCTGCGCGCTGACGCGCTCGTCGAGGTCGCCGCGATCGTCACCGACTCCGACCTCAACGTCCTGGGCACCGGTGTCGATGTCCTCGTCAAGCCTCCGGCCGAGGCGCTGGCGCAGATGAACGACTTCGTGCGCACCATGCACACCACGTCCGGCCTGCTCGACGAACTGGACGGAGGGCTGAGCCTCGAGGAGGCGCAGGCGCAGATCCTGGCCTACGTCCGCGAGTGGGTACCGGAGCCACGCAAGGCGCCGCTGGCCGGCAACTCGGTCGGCACGGACAAGACATTCCTCGACCTGCACATGCCCGAGCTCGTGGAGCACCTGCACTACCGGATCGTCGACGTGTCGTCGATCAAGGAGCTGGCCCGCCGCTGGTACCCGCGCGTCTACTTCGCGTCACCGAAGAAGGGCGGCGGGCACCGTGCGCTTGCCGACATCCTCGAGTCGATCGACGAGCTGCGCTACTACCGCGAGGTCCTGTTCCCGGCCCACCCCGGCCCTGACACGGCGACCTCGCGCGCCGCGGCACAGCGCATCGCCGAGACGTCCGTCACGAAGCAGCTCGCCCCGTAGCTTTCAGTTCGGTCCGAGGCTGCCGACCATGTATGCTTTTCGACGGTCGCCGGTCCAGGATCGGCGAGCATGGTGGGCGTAGCTCAGCTGGTAGAGCATCGCGTTGTGGTCGCGAGGGCCGCGGGTTCAAGTCCCGTCGCTCACCCCATACGAAGGGCCCCTCACTCCGGTGAGGGGCCCTTCGTCGTTGCCGGACGCCGCCGGGCGCTGGGCGCCGCGCGCTCGGCGGCGCCGCGCGCTCAGCCCAGCAGCTTCACCACGGCGTCAGCGAGCTTCTCCTCGACGCCCGTGCCGTACTTCATCCAGAGCGACGGCTCGGTGAGCTCCAGCTCGATCACCATCGGGACGCCGTCGTCGCCGGAGACCAGGTCGACGCGCGCATAGGTGAACTCCGCGCCGGTGGCCTCCCTGGCCACGGCGAGCGCCCGCTCCGCCACGTCGATCTGGGCGGGCGTGGCCTCGAACGCCTCCTTCTCCTCCTCCGCGTAGAGCTCGCTGGTGTCCTCGGCGGGGCCGGTGAGCAGCGCGTTCTTGCGGACGGCGTGGGTGAGCTCGCCGTCGATGAAGATCAGGCACGTCTCGCCGGCGGTGTCGACCGAGGTGACGTAGGGCTGGATCATCACCCAGCGGCCGTCGTCGAGCAGGCGGACGGCGTGCGCGATGGCCTTGGCCCGCGACTGGGCGGACACGGGCTGGTAGCGGCCGGTGTTCTTGGCGCCGGCGCTGACGACGGGCTTGACCACGAAGTCGCCGAACGCGGGCATGCGGGTGTGCACGGCGCGCTTGGACAGGTGCCGCGCGGGGTCGAGCCAGATCGTGGGGATCACGGGGATGCCGGCCGCCTCGAGGTCACGCAGGTAGCGCTTGTCGGTGTTCCACTCGATGACGTCGACGGAGTTGGCCACCTTGGGCAGCGAGCGCGCCCACGCGAGGAACTCGTCGTGGCGCGGCGAGTAGTCCCAGGTGGAGCGGACCAGCACGAGGTCGTAGGTGGACCAGTCCACGGCGGGGTCGTCCCACACCGCGGGTTCGGCGGTCACGCCGCGCTGCGCCAGGGCGGCGATCAGCGGCACGTCGTCCGTGTCGAGGTCGGGCAGCTGGGAGCAGGTCGCGAGGGCTACGCGGGCGTTGGTCACGCCCCGAGACTATCGGGACGGGTCAGGCCCGGTCCCGCGCCGACCGCCGCGGACGGAGCGGCGTAGGTCACACTGCGGGCTCGCGGCCGGGCACGTCCTCGGGGACGTCGTCCGCGCGGTCCGAGGCGTCCTGGACGCCCGGCTCGGCTCCGGCGGCGTCCGCGGCCCGGCGCAGCGCGCCGAGGATCCCGTCGGCGGTGAGCGAGCCGACGACGTCGCCCGACTCCCCCACGACCGGCACCCGGCCCATCGCGGAGCCGGGCAGCGCGGCGACCGCCTCGAACGCGTCGGTGAGGCGCGCGCCCAGCCGTACGGGCGCCGGCGCGGGCTGGACGATCCGCTCCGCGCTCTCCAGGTCGGCGGTCTGCACGCTCGCGAGCGCGAGCATGCGGGAGGCGGCGCCCTCGCCGGTGAAGTCGCGCACCCGGTCGGACGCCGGATGTGCCAGCACCGCGAGCGGGCTCGCGATCTGCTCGAGCTTGCCGCCGCGGGTGAGCACGGCGATCCGGTCACCGAGGCGTGCCGCCTCGTCGATGTCGTGCGTCACGAGGATCACGGTGGTCCCGGTCTCGCGCTGGATGCGCTGGAACTCCGCCTGCAGGTGCCGCCGGAACTCCGGGTCGACGGCGCCGAAGGGCTCGTCCATCAGCAGCACCGGCGGGTCGGTGGCCAGCGCGCGGGCCACGCCGATGCGCTGCCGCTCGCCGCCGGACAGCTCGTGCGGGTACCGCTTCGCGTAGGTCGCGGCGGGCAGGCCCACCAGGTCGAGCAGTTCGGCGACGCGCGCCCGTGTGCGCCTGCGGTCCCAGCCCAGCAGCCCGGGGACGGTGGCGATGTTTGCCTCGACGGTGCGGTGCGGGAACAGCCCGACGTTCTGGATCACGTAGCCGATGCGGCGGCGCAGCGCCACGGGGTCGGTGGTGGTGACGTCCTCGCCGTCGAGCAGGATCCTGCCCGACGTCGGCTCCACCAGGCGGTTCACCATGCGCAGCGTGGTGGACTTGCCGCAGCCCGACGGGCCGACGAGCGCGAGCACCTCGTGCTCGCGCACGGCGAGGCTCAGTCCTTCGACGGCGACGGTGCCGTCCCCGTACGCCTTGCGGACGGAATCCAGCTCGATCACGGTGCGGGCAGCCATGCCTACGAACCTACCGGGTCTCACGCGGTAGGTTCGGAGGCATGCCCGGCAACCCCTGGTTCTCCTGGTCCTACGTGATCGACAACGCGCCCGTGCTGTGGGAGCGCACGGTCGAGCACGCGGGGCTGACCATCGAGGCCGTCGCGATCTCCGCGGCCATCGCCATCCCGCTGGGGGTGCTGGTCTCCCGGTTCCGCTGGCTGTCCGGGCCGGTCGTCGGCACGGCGGCCGTCCTGTACACGGTGCCGTCCCTCGCGCTGTTCGCGATCCTGGCGCCCGTGCTCGGGATCGGCCGCCCGCCCGTCCTGGTAGGCCTGGTGGTCTACGCACTGCTCATCATCCTGCGCAACACGGTGGCCGGCCTCGCCACGGTGGACCCGGCCGTCCTCGACGCCGCCCGCGGCCTGGGCTACGGGTCCGGCAGGCTGCTCGTCCAGGTGGCCATGCCGAGCGCGCTGCCGAGCATCATCGCCGGTCTGCGGCTCGCCACGGTGTCCAGCGTCGCGCTCGTGACCGTCGGCGTCGTGGTCGGGTACGGCGGGCTGGGGCAGATCATGTTCCAGGGCTTCCGCAACAACTCCTACCGGGCCGAGATCATGACCGCCACGCTGGCGACGATCCTGCTCGCGCTCGTGCTGGACCTCGCCCTGTGGGCGGCCGGCAGAGCCCTCACTCCCTGGCTGCGCAGGAGGACCTCATGAGCGCCCCCACCGGCGTCGTCGACGAAGCCCTCGTATGGCTCAACGACCCCCTGACCTGGACCGAGCCCGGCGGCGTGCTCGAGCTGACGGGCGAGCACCTGGCGATGACCGCCATCGCCGTCGCGGTGGCGTCCGCGGTCGCGATCCCGGTCGGCGCCTGGCTCGGGCACAGCGGGCGGGGTGCCGGCCTCGTCGTCTGGCTCACCAACGCCTCCCGGGCGATGCCGACGCTCGGCATCATCCTGCTGCTCGCCGCGGGCGGGCTGTTCGGCAACAGCGCGGCCGTCATCGCCGCGGCGTTCTTCGCCGTGCCCGTGCTCCTGGTCAACACCTACGAGGGCGTACGCGGCGCGGACCCGGACGCCCGCGACGCCGCGCGCGGCATGGGCATGAGCGGCGGGCGCATCCTGCTGCAGGTCGAGCTGCCGCTCGCCACCACCCTCGTGGCCGCCGGGCTGCGCACCACCATCGTGCAGGTGGTCGCCACCATCCCGCTCGCGGCGCTCGTCGGTGGAGGGGGCCTGGGCCAGATCATCGCGCTCGGCATGGGCACGCAGCGGTACGGCGAGGTGCTCGCGGGCGGTGTGGTGGTCGCGGTGCTGTGCCTCGCGATCGACATGGTGCTGGCGATCGGGCAGCGTCTGGCCACGCCGGCCCCGCTGCGTGTGAGCGCGCGCTAGGCGCCGGCGCGCGCCGCGCCCGAGCGTGCGCTAGGCGCGGACCGCGGCGACCGCCGCGTCGAACAGCTCCACGGGATCCGCGGTGCCGCCCGACTCGTGCCACGCGTCGACGGCGATGTCGAGGCAGGCGAGCGCCGAGGCGATGATCGCGCGGGCGCGCGGGTCCGCCGTCGGGCCGGGGGTGATGCCGAGCCGCCGCTCGATGTCGGGGGCGAACAGCTCCTGCCAGCGCAGATGCTTCTCGAGGTGCTTCGCCCGCAGCGAGGGCGCGTCGGCGTACATGCCGGCGATCTCCAGCCCGGTCACGGCCTCGGTGTCGGGGCCGCGCAGGGTCTTGAGCGCTTCGCGCAGGGCCTCCCACGCGGACTCGGTCGCCGGGCGCGCCTCGAGCGCGTCGCGCACCCGGCGTCCGAGTGCCTCGAGGTCGCCCATGACGACGTCCTCCTTGCTCCCGAAGTAGTGGAAGAACGACCGCCTCGAGATCCCGGCCGCCGCGGCGATCTGGTCGACGGTGGTCGCGTCGAAGCCCTGTTCGGCGAACAGGCGCAGCGCCGTGTCCGTGATCTCGGCGTGGACCGCCCGGCGCGTTCGCTCGCGCAGGGTCGGGGTGTCGGGCGTCGGGTCCATGGGCAGATCTTACCCATGGTGCGATTACTTGCACTTGATGCAACACCCTGCGTACGGTGCAGGTATGGCTGACATCGACTTCACCACACAGACCACCGTCGTCACCGGCGCCAGCTCCGGCATCGGCGCCGCCTTCGCACGGGCCCTCGCGGAGCGCGGCTCCGACGTGATCCTGGTCGCCCGCCGCCTCGACCGGCTGCGGGAGCTCGCGAACGAGCTCGAACGCGACCACGGCGTGCGGGCCACCCCGATCGCCCTCGACCTCAGCCGGCGCGGGGCCGGGCAGGCCCTCGCCGGCGAGGTGGCGGCACGCGGCCTCACCGTGACCGGGCTCGTCAACAACGCCGGCTTCGGCACCGACGGGCCGTTCCACGAGGAGGACCCGGACCGGCTGCAGGACGAGATCGCCGTCGACGTCGCGAACCTCGTCGACATCTCGCGCGCCTTCATCGAGCCGCTCCGGCGGGAGGGCCGCGGGATCCTGGTCAACGTCGCGAGCCTCGCCGCCTACACGCCGGGGCCCGACATGGCCGTCTACTCGGCGTGCAAGGCCTTCGTCCTGAGCTTCACCGAGGCGCTCTGGTTCGAGTCGCGGTCGAGCGGTCTCCGCGTCCTGTCGCTCGCCCCCGGGCTGACCCGCACCGAGTTCTTCGACGACCTGTCCGGCGGCACCTACAACGGCAGCTACCAGACACCCGAGCAGGTGGTCGAGACGGGCCTGCGCTCGCTGGACCGCGGGAACCGCCGGCCGAGCATCGTCTCGGGCCGGGGCAACGCGCTGGCGGCGGGCCTCGGGCGGTTCTTCACCCGGCGCAGCGCGGTGCTCCTGTCCGGTTCGATCGGCGCCCGCTCGCGGGACACCGGCGCGGCCGGGCGGGCCGGGGCGAACCGGATGTAACGACATTCTCACGAGCGTGTTTATCCCTTGCCATAGTCGCCCGGCCGGGGTCGAATGGGATCGATCGAAGCCGTAGAACAGTTGTACGTCACCCACGTTCGGAGACATCGATGAAGTTCCCCCGTACGCATCTATCCCTGCCCCGGGCGCTCGGCGCGGCGGTCGCCGTCGTCAGCCTCACCTTCCTCACCGCCTGCGGCGAGCCGGGATCCGCCGGAGGGAGCGGCGGCAGCAGCACCTCGACGGGCGGCAGCAGCGTCGCGGCCTGCGAAGCGGTCCCCGGCGACGAGCTGGTGGTCCTCGACGACGACAAGCAGCTGCAGACCGTGGACAACATCATCCCGGCGATCAACGCGGCGGCCGTGGAGGGTGACGACGCCATCGTGCCGCTCCTGGACTCGGTCTCGGCTGCGCTCGACACCGACACGCTCATCGGCCTGAACAAGGCGGTGGACGTCGACCGCCGCACCTCCAAGGAGGTCGCGGAGGAGTTCGTGGCCGACGCCGGCCTCGACGCCCCCGAGCAGAGCGGCAGCGGCAAGATCGTCATCGGCGCCGCCGACTTCGCGGAGAGCGCCACGCTCGGCACCATCTACGCGACGGTGCTGAACGCCGCCGGGTACGAGGCCGAGGTCACCACCATCGGCAACCGCGAGACCTACCTCCCCGCGCTGGAGGACGGCAAGCAGGTCCAGATCATCCCCGAGTACGTGGGCACGCTCACGGAGTTCATCAACAAGGACGTCAACGGGGCCGACGCCGAGGCGGTGGCCGGCAGCGACCTGGACGCGACCGTCGAAGCGCTCACAGGGCTCGGCGAGGAGATCGGCCTCGTGTTCGGCCAGCCCTCCCCCGCGCAGGACCAGAACGCGTTCGCCGTGACCAAGGCCTTCGCGGACGAGCACGGCGTCACGTCGCTCAGCGAGCTCGCCGAGGCCTGTGGCGGCCTCGTGCTCGGCGGCCCGCCGGAGTGCACGGAGCGCCCGTTCTGCCAGCCGGGCCTCGAGGAGACCTACGGTCTGGAGTTCGCGGAGTTCCGCTCGCTCGACGCCGGCGGCCCGCTGACCAAGAGCGCCCTCCAGCAGGGCGAGGTCACCCTGGGCCTGGTCTTCAGCTCGGACGGCTCCCTGACCCCGAACGCATAACCAACCGGACCCAGGACTGCCGAAGTAGAGCGCCTGTCCCCGTTCCGCGTGAGGCGAGCCTCAAGGGGAAGGGGGACAGGCGCTCTACTTCGGCAGTCGCGCTCGGGGCTTATAGGCCGTAGGACTCCAGGAAGCGGAGCCAGACCTCGCTGACCGTCGGGTAGGCGGGGACCGCGTGCCAGAGGCGGTCGAGCGGCACCTCACCGACGACGGCGATCGTCGCGGCGTGGAGCATCTCCCCGGCGTCGGGCCCCACGAAGGTCGCACCCACCAGGACCCGCCGCTGCGTGTCGACGAGCACCTGGGCGCGACCCTTGTAACCGGGCGACTCCACGCTCGCGCCGGCCACCCAGGCCAGGTCGTACGACACGGCCTCCACCGGGATGCCCGCCGCGCGCGCCTCCCGTTCGGTCGGTCCCACCCACGAGACCTGCGGCCGTGTGAACACAACCTGGACGCGCGCGCTGTGGTCGGCGGTCGCGGCATACCGCGACCACGCCTTGCCCTCCTGGCCGACGGCGGGCTCCGGGTCGCCGCTCGTGGGCGACCGGTCCCCCGCTTCCGTGCCGTACCGCGCGGCCACCACGTCACCGACGATCCGCGCCTGGTACTTGCCCTGATGGGTGGTCGGCGCGCGGCCGGTCACGTCCCCGCAGGCGTACAGCCAGCCACCCGGCACGCCGGTGACCTGCAACGACTCGTCGACGACGAGGGCGCCGCCGCGGCCGAGCCCGGACTCGTCCAGGCCGACGCTCTCGAGACCCACGTCGGAGGTCCGCGGGACCCGGCCCGTGGCCACGAGGATCTCGGCGGCGGTGATCGTGCCGCCGTCCGCAAGGGTGACGGTCACCGGGCCGGAGGCCCCGTCCTCCGCGCCGACGCCGGGGCGCTCGACCGAGGCCACCTCGGCACCGGTACGGACGTCCACGCCCAGCGCGGTCAACGACTCCGCGACCATCTCGCCGGCGAAGGGCTCGGCGGCGGACAGCAGCCCGCCGCGCGACAGCAGCGTCACCTGCGCGCCGAGGTCCGCGTACGCGTTCGCCATCTCGACGCCGACCACGCCGCCGCCGACGACCACGAGCGACTCGGGGACCGTGTCGGACGCCGTCGCCTCGCGGCTCGACCAGGGCGCGGCCTCCGCCAGCCCGGGCGTGCCGGGCAGGACGGGGACGCTGCCGGTCGCGACGATCACCGCATGCCGCGCGCGCAGCAGACGCTTCGCGGGGGTCTCCCCTGTCTCCGCCTCACCGAGGCCGCCGTCCGCTCCACCCTGCGCCTCGCTGTCGGAGCCCGCCGGCAGCGTGACCTCGACGAGCCGCTCGCCGGCCAGCCGCCCGTGGCCGCGCACCAGGGTCAGCCCCGCGCTCTCGACCCAGGAGACCTGCCCGGAGTCGTCCCAGTTGCTGGTGATCTCGTCCCGCCGGGCGAAGACGGCAGCGGCATCGGGCGCACCTGGATCCCGGAGGCCGGGGGTCTCCTTGGCCAGGGCACGCACCGCGCCTGCGCGCAGCAGCACCTTGGACGGCATGCAGGCCCAGTACGAGCACTCACCGCCCACCAGCTCGGACTCGACCAGGGCAACGGACAGGCCGGTGCGCGAGGCCCGGTCGGCCGCGTTCTCACCGACCGGACCCCCACCGATCACTACGACGTCGAACGTCTCCTCAGGAATGCTCATGCCGTCATCGTGGCCTCCCGGCGGCCCGATTGCCAGACGGCCCGACGTGTCAGGCCAGCCCGGCCTTGCGCAGCGCGTCCGCCATCGCGGTGTCGGCTGGCGCGGGGCGCCCGCGGCCACCCCCCTGACCGCCCTGGCCGGGACCGCCCTGACCTCGCCCGTTCCGGCCGCGACCCTCGCCGCCGGGACGTCCGCCGCGCTGACCGCCACCCTGGCCGCCGGAGCCCTGCCCGCCCGGCCCGTCTCCGCCGGAGCGGGAGCCACCGGAGGTGCGCCCGCCGGACACGCCGATCTCGTCGTCCAGGCGCAACGAGAGCGCGATCCGCTTGCGCTGCAGGTCGACGTCCATGACCTTCACCTTGACGATGTCGCCCGACTTCACGACCTCGCGCGGGTCGCTCACGAAGTTCTTCGACATCGCCGAGACGTGCACGAGGCCGTCCTGGTGCACACCGACGTCCACGAACGCGCCGAACGCCGCGACGTTGGTGACCTGGCCCTCCAGGACCATGCCGGGCACCAGGTCGCCGAGCTTCTCGACGCCCTCCGCGAACGACGCGGTGACGAACGCGGGTCGCGGGTCGCGGCCGGGCTTCTCCAGCTCGGCGAAGATGTCGGTGACCGTGGGCAGACCGAACGTCTCGTCGACGAAGTCGGTGGGCCTGAGCGTGCGCAGCGCGCTCCCGTTGCCGATGAGGGCCTTGACGTCAGCGCCCACCGCCGTCACGATGCGCCGCGCCAGCGGGTACGCCTCGGGGTGCACCGACGACGCGTCCAGCGGCTCGTCCCCGCCCGAGACCTTGAGGAAGCCCGCGCACTGCTCGAACGCCTTGGGACCGAGCCGCGGCACCTTCTTGAGCGCCGCACGCGACGCGTACGGACCGTTGGCGTCCCGGTGGGCGACGATGTTCTCCGCGAGCGTCGAGGTGATGCCGGAGACGCGCGACAGCAGCGGCACCGACGCGGTGTTGAGGTCGACGCCCACACCGTTCACGCAGTCCTCGACCACCGCGTCCAGCGACCGCGAGAGCTTGGTCTCGGTGATGTCGTGCTGGTACTGGCCGACGCCGATCGACTTGGGGTCGATCTTCACGAGCTCGGCGAGCGGGTCCTGGAGGCGACGCGCGATCGACACGGCACCCCGGATGGACACGTCGAGGTCGGGCAGCTCCGCGCTCGCGTAGGCGGACGCCGAGTACACGGACGCCCCCGCCTCCGAGACGACGGCCTTGGTCAGGCCGAGCTCCGGCGCCTTCTTCATGAGATCGGCGGCCAGGCGCTCGGTCTCGCGCGAGGCCGTCCCGTTGCCGATCGCCACGAGGTCGACGTCGTGCTTCTTGGCCAGGGTGGCGAGCTTCGCGAGCGACTCGTCCCACCGGTTCGCCGGCGCGTGCGGGTAGATCGTCGCGTGCTCGACGACCTTGCCCGTCGCGTCGACCACGGCGACCTTGACGCCCGTGCGCAGGCCCGGGTCGAGGCCCATCGTGGCCCGGGTACCCGCCGGTGCGGCGAGCATCAGGTCACGGAGGTTGGCCGCGAAGACGCGGACCGCCTCGTCCTCCGCCTCGGAACGCAGCCGCAGCCGCACGTCGATGCCGAGGTGCACGAGGATCTTGGTGCGCCAGGCCCAGCGCACCGTGTCGGCGAGCCAGCGATCGCCCGGGCGGCCCTGGTTCGCGATGCCGAACTGGTGCGCGATGGTCGCCTCGTAGGAGGTCGGCACGCCCGCCTCGATGCCTTCCTCAGGCTCGATCGTCAGGTCCAGCACGTCCTCCTTCTCGCCCCGGAAGAGGGCGAGCACGCGGTGCGACGGCAAGCTGGACAGCGACTCGGCGAAGTCGAAGTAGTCCGAGAACTTCGCGCCCTTCTCCTGCGCGCCGTCGCGGACGGTGGACAGCATGCGGCCGCGCTTCCAGAGCCGCTCCCGCAGCGTGCCGATCAGGTCGGCGTCCTCACCCATGCGCTCCACGAGGATCGAGCGGGCACCGTCGAGCGCCGCCGCCGTGTCCGCGATGCCCTTGTCGGCGTCGACGTAGGGGCCGGCGGCCGTCGTCGGGTCGAGCGACGCGTCGCCGAGCAGCGCGAGGGCGAGCGGCTCCAGGCCGGCCTCCCGCGCGATCTGCGCCTTGGTGCGCCGCTTCGGCTTGAAGGGGAGGTAGATGTCCTCCAGACGCGACTTGGTCTCGGCGGAAAGGATCTGGGCGCGCAGCTCGTCCGTGAGCTTGCCCTGCTCCTCCACCGACGACAGGATCGCCGCGCGCCGCTCCTCCAGCTCGCGCAGGTACCGCAGCCGCTCCTCGAGCGTGCGCAGCTGCGCATCGTCGAGCGTGCCGGTGACCTCCTTGCGGTAGCGGGCGATGAACGGCACCGTCGCGCCGCCGTCGAGCAGGTCGACCGCCGCGGCCACCTGCCCCTCCCGTACACCCAGCTCCTCGGCGATCCGCCGATTGATACTTGCCACTTGTCCCTTACCTCACTTCTAGAAGGTCGGGACAGATTGTGCCTGGCACCACTGACACTTGTCGCATCCTCCGGGGCGTGTCAGAGAGCCGGACCATGATGGCGGCCTGAGAGCCCCTCGCACGAACCGCTGCAAGCCCGACGCGGGTCGGAACACAAGAGGTCAGAACCTCGCCGCAGACGCTCCCGCGCCCGGCATCCCCAGGAGGAACAGTGCAGCGTCCCAGCCCAGCCCACCGCCGTACGACGGCGACCGCAGCAATGGCCGCGACGGCGGCGCTCGCCCTGACCGCCTGCGGCCCCGCCGCTGACGGCCCCGCCGCCGGCGAAGGCCTGGAGCGCTCCGACGCGGAACGTGCGGTGATCGCCGTCGCCGACGCGCCCGCGAGCGCCGACGCCGTCCGCGCCACCGAGGAGCTGGGTCTGCTCGCCCTGCGTGCGACCGAGGAACCGGAGGGGAACGCCCTCGTCTCCCCCGCTTCGCTCTCCTTCGCCCTGGCGCTGCTCGCCGAGGGTGCCGACGGCGATACCGCGGCGGCTCTGGACGAGGCCCTCGGCGCCTCGGGTACCGACCGTACGTCTGCGTACAACGCCCTCCAGGGCGCGCTCGCGGAGCACGACGGCGACCCTGCTGTCGCGCAGGACGACGAGCTTCCCGAGAAGCCCGTGCTGCACCTGGCGAACCAGGCGGTGATCGACGACGAGCTCGAGGTCGATCCGGCCTACCTCGACCGGATCGCCACGGCGTTCGACGCCGGGTTCCAGCGCATCGACCTCGGAAGCGATACGGGCAAGAAGGTCCTGGACGCCTGGGTGAACCAGCACACCGGCGGCCTGATCGAGAAGTCGGCGATCGAACCCGACCTCGACCTGCGCATGGTCCTGCAGAACGCCGTGCTGCTCGCGGCGCGCTGGGAGACCCCGTTCGCGGAGCACTCGACCGCCGACGAGGACTTCACCGGTCCGTCCGGGACCGAGCCCACCGAGATGCTGCACGCCGCGGAGAGCTTCGCCTACGCGGAGAGCGACGGCTGGGCCGCCGTCCGGCTGCCCTATGCGGACGCCTTCCACGCCGACGTCCTGCTGCCGCCTGCCGGTACCGACCCGGCGGACGTCTCGCCCGGGACCCTGACCGCCCTGACCACGGTGCTCGACGCCGAGACGCCGCGGCTCGTCGACCTGGCGATGCCGTCCCTGGAGCTCGAACCGCCCCCGCTCGACCTGGCTCCGGCGATGGAGGAGGCGGGCCTCGGCGGGCTGTACGGCGCCCCCGACCTGTCCGGTATCACTACCAGCGCGGACCTCCGCGTGAGCCAGGCGATGCAGCAGGCCTACCTGAGCCTGGACGAGGCGGGCACGGTGGCGGCCGCCGTCACCGAGATCGCGATGAAGGAGAGCGCCGCCGTGCCCGCCGACCCCGAGGTCACGATGCAGGTGGACCGGCCCTACCTGCTCCGGATCGCCCACACCGAGACGAAGCTTCCCCTCTTCCTCGCGGCGGTGCGCAGCCCGCAGCACTGACCATTGACCGGGGCATCCGACCGCCAGTAGCGTGCGCACCGAACGGGTGAAACCGCACTCCCTGCGGCCGGATCCCCCGAGCACGAGGAGGTGCTTCCGTGGCGTTGTCCTTCCTCGACCGCGAGCACACGGTGGCCAGGCCCGGCTACAGCAGATGGCTCATCCCGCCGGCGGCGCTCGCCATCCACCTGTGCATCGGCCAGGCGTACGCGACCAGCGTCTACAAGAGCGCGCTGGTCGCACACTTCGAGTCGAGCCTGACGGCGATCGGCGTCATCTTCTCCATCGCGATCGTCATGCTCGGGCTCTCGGCGGCGGTGCTCGGGACCTGGGTGGAGCGTGCGGGCCCCCGGGCCGCGATGTTCGCGTCGGCCTGCTTCTGGGCCTCCGGGTTCCTCGTCGGGGCGCTGGGCATCGCGACGTCGCAGCTCTGGCTCGTGTACCTGGGGTACGGCTTCATCGGCGGCATCGGGCTCGGCATCGGCTACATCTCGCCGGTGTCCACGCTGATCAAGTGGTTCCCGGACCGGCCGGGGCTGGCTACCGGCATGGCGATCATGGGCTTCGGCGGCGGCGCGCTCGTCGCCTCGCCGCTCTCGCGCCAGCTCATGGCGTTCTACGACAGCGGCTACGACCCGTCCGATCCCACCTCCGTGGCCTCCGGGAGCGCCGTCACCTCGCTCTTCGTGACGCTGGGCATCGTGTACTTCCTCGTGATGATGCTCGGCGTCTTCACGGTGAAGGTCCCGCCGCCCGGCTGGGCGCCCGCAGGGTTCGACGCCGCTGCGGTGGCCGCCAAGCCCATGGTGTCGGCCGCGAACGTCTCGGCGGCGAACGCGATACGGACCCCGCAGTTCTGGTTCCTGTGGACGGTCCTGTTCTGCAACGTGACGGCGGGCATCGGCATCCTCGAGCAGGCCTCGCCGATGATCCAGGACTTCTTCCGTGAGGGCGGCACCTCGTCCGTCGCGCCGACGACGGCGGCGGGCTTCGTCGCGTTCCTGTCCCTGTTCAACATGGCGGGCCGCTTCGTGTGGTCGTCGACGTCGGACTACATCGGCCGCAAGCCGACGTACGTCATGTACCTGGGCGTCGGGATGGTCCTGTACCTGCTCCTGGCGACCGTCGGGCACCTCTCCACGGTGATCTTCGTGCTCGTCGCCGCGGTGATCCTCTCGTTCTACGGCGGCGGCTTCGCCACGGTCCCGGCGTACCTGCGTGACCTGTTCGGCACGTTCCAGGTGGGCGCCATCCACGGCCGCCTGCTCACCGCGTGGTCCGCGGCCGGCATCGCCGGCCCGCTCATCATCAACGGCTTCCTCGACGCCCAGGGCACCCCGGGCGAGCTGGTCGCCGCCGACTACCGGCCCGCGCTGTTCACCATGGTCGCCGTGCTCGCGGTCGGCTTCGTCGCCAACATCCTGATCCGCCCCGTGGCGGCACGGTTCCACGAGGCGCCGAGCCGCGCCGACGCGTTCTCCGAGGGAAAGGCGTGACCATGCCGGAACAGACCGCGACACAGACCGGAGGGCCGGCCCCGGAGCCGACGTCGAACCAGGTCCCGCGCCTGGTCATCACCTGGCTCGTGGTGACCGTCCCGCTGGCCTACGGCCTCTTCCAGACCGTCCGCAGCGTCATCCCGCTCTTCACGAGCTGACCGGCAGGCCTCACCTCGCGCGGCCGTCCTCCAGCGCACCGCGTACCGCCGCCAGGGTCCGCGCGAGGTGGGCGAGGTCGCCGTCGGGCACCCCCGTGCCGTGCAGCGCCGCTGCCGCCTCCTGGTCGAGCGTCGGCAGCGCCTCGTCGAGGACCTGCTGGCCGGCGGGCGTGAGCGCGAGGAACGACGAGCGGCCGTCCTCCGGGTTGGCGGCGCGGCGCACCAGGCCGTCGCGCACCTGCCGCTCGACCCCCTTGCTCGCCGCGCCCACCGTGATGCCGAGGCGCCGGACCACGTCCGAGACCCGGCAGTCAGGAACCTCGGCGATCACGCGGAGCAGGTCGATCCGGCCCAGCCCGTGGCCGTGCTTGTCCCGCAGCCGGGCGTCGAGCAGGGTGTAGAGCCGCACCTCCACCCGGACGAGATCGTCGAGCAGCCGCGCGCTCGCGAATCCCAGGTCCGGCGGAATAGATTCCTGGGAATCTTGTTTGGCTTCCATGGAATCTATCTTCGGGCATGGAGGAACAATGGACCAGAAGTCGCTCGCCGAGCTCCGCACCTTCTACGCGTCGTTCGGGCAGATGCCGGTGCCCGAGGGCACCCGGGTCACGGAGACCACGCTCGGGGGCGTCCCGGCGCTGGACGTCGCCGTACCGTCCGCCGACGACGACGCCGGCGTCCTGCTCTACCTGCACGGCGGCGGCTACGTGATCGGCGCCGCGAGTACCGGCGTCCCGCTCACCGCGGCGCTCGCCGCCCGCGCCGGCCTGCGCGCGCTGTCCCTCGACTACCGGATCGCTCCCGAGCACCTGTTCCCCGCGGCCGTCGACGACGCGCTGGCCGCGTACCGGGCCCTGCTCGACGACAACGACCCGGCACACGTGGTTCTCGCGGGCGACTCCGCGGGCGGCGGTCTCGCTCTGGCGACGCTGCTCGCCGCGCGGGACGCCGGGCTGCCGCTGCCCGCCGGGGTCGTCGCCTTCTCCGGCTGGTTCGACCTGACGCTGTCCGGCGCCAGCCTCACCGGCAAGGAGAGCGTCGACCCGGTGTTCGACGCCGCCGACATCCAGGAGTACGCGAAGGAGTACCTGCCGGAGGGAGTCGACGCCGGCGATCCGCTCGCGAGCCCGCTGCTGGGCGACCTGCGCGGCCTGCCGCCGCTCCTGCTCCAGGTCGGCTCGTACGAGGTGCTGCTCGACGACTCCACGGGCCTCGCCGCCCGCGCCGCCGCCGCGGACGTGGAGGTCGCCCTCGAGGTCTACCCGGGGAGCCCGCATGTGTTCCAGCACCACCACGCCACCGAGCCGGCAGCGGCGCGGGCCATGGACAGCGCGGCGGCGTTCCTCGTCCGCGTGCTCGGGCAGGACCCCCGTCCGGCGGGTCAGACCACCCGGTCCGCCCACGTGTAGACGTTCATCGAGTCGCCGCGCACGAAGCCGAGCAGGGTCAGGCCGCACTCGTCGGCGAGGTCCACGGCCAGCGTGGACGGCGCCGAGATCGCGGACAGCACCGGGATCCCGGCCCGGGCGGCCTTCTGCACCAGCTCGAACGACGCCCGCCCGCTGACCTGGAGGACCGTCCCGGCGGCGGGCAGGGCGCCGTCGCGCAGCGCCGCCCCGACCACCTTGTCGACGGCGTTGTGCCGGCCGACGTCCTCGCGGACGTACAGCGGCTCGCCGTCGGCGGTGAACAGGCCCGCGGCGTGCAGGCCGCCGGTCCGGTCGAAGGCACGCTGACGCTCGCGCAGCCGGTCGGGCAGCGCGGAGATCATGTCCGAGCCGACGGTGACCGGGTCGCTCGCGACCGGCCAGCGCAGCCCGGCCCGCACCTCCACCACGGTGTCCGACCCGCAGACGCCGCACGCGCTCGTCGTCGCGAAGGCCCGCTGCCGCGGGGGCTCCACGCCGCGCGCGAGCGCCACCTCGACGGTGTTGTCCTCGTCGGGGCACAGCCGCATCGCCACTATGTCGTCCGGCGCGGCCACCGCACCCTCCGAGACCAGCCAGCCGGCCACGAGGTCGAAGTCGTCGCCGGGGGTACGCATCGTCACGGTCAGCGTCGTGCTGCCGGGTGCCGGACCGGGATCGACCAGCCGGACCATCAGCGGTTCCTCGACGGCGAGCGTGTCCGGACGTGCCGCGCGTGCGCCCTCGCGGACGCGGACGACGCGCCGTCGGTCGGTGACGACTCCCATGCCGCCAGTCTCGCACCCGCACCGACCGATATGTTCATCCGCTCCACACAGGGTGAAGTCCGGCGTAGGGTCGGCAGCGTGACAGACGTGAGCGACGAGGCCCGCACCGAAGCCCCCGAGAAGAGCCTGCGCGTCGGGCCGCCCAAGAACAGTGCGGCGGGGGTGCCCGGGGTGGTACATGGCCTGGCCCACGTCTTCGGCGAGGCGGGCGTCGCGAGCGGCCTGCGCACGCTCCCCCTGCTCAACCAGCACGGCGGCTTCGACTGCCCCGGCTGCGCGTGGCCCGAGCCCGGCAAGCCGCACCTCGCCGAGTTCTGCGAGAACGGCGCCAAGGCGGTCGCCGAGGAGTCCACCCGCAAGCGCGCGGACGCGGCCTTCTTCGCCGAGCACGCGATCTCCGAGCTGGCGACCTGGACCGACCACCGGCTGGGCAAGTCCGGCCGCCTCACCGAGCCCATGCTGCGCGAAGAGGGCGCCGACCACTACCGGCCGGTGCCCTGGGCCGAGGCCCTCGACCTGGTCGCGTCCGAGCTCCGCGGCCTGGACTCGCCGGACCAGGCCGCGTTCTACACGTCGGGCCGCACCAGCAACGAGGCCGCGTTCGTCTACCAGCTCCTGGCGCGCAAGCTCGGCACCAACAACCTGCCGGACTGCTCGAACATGTGCCACGAGTCCTCCGGCACCGCCCTGGTCGAGACGCTGGGCATCGGCAAGGGCAGCGTGTCCCTGGAGGACATCACCGACCACGCCGACCTGATCGTCGTCGTCGGGCAGAACCCCGGGACCAACCACCCGCGCATGCTCAGCGCGCTCGAGGAGGCCAAGGACCGCGGCGCGCGGATCGTGGCCATCAACCCGCTGCCCGAGGCCGGGCTGCAGACCTTCAAGAACCCGCAGCGGGTGCGCGGTGTGGTCGGGACGGGCACGAAGCTCGCCGACCGGTTCCTCCAGGTCCGCCTCGCCGGCGACCTGGCCCTGTTCCAGGCGGTCAACCGCCTGCTCCTGGAAGCCGATGACGATGCACGCACGGCCGGTCACCCGGGGGTGCTCGACCGCGAGTTCATCGACGAGCACACCTCCGGCTTCGCCGACGCCGCGGCCGCGTGGCGCAGCCTCGACTGGGCCGACGTCGATGCGGCGACCGGCCTGGACCGGTCGGAGATCGAGGACTTCGTGGGCGACGTCCTCGCATCCGAGAAGATCATCGTCTGCTGGGCGATGGGCCTCACGCAGCACAAGCAGGCCGTGGCGACCATCCGCGAGGTCGTGAGCTTCCTCCTGCTGCGCGGGAACGTCGGCCGGCCGGGTGCGGGCGCCTGCCCGGTACGCGGGCACAGCAACGTGCAGGGCGACCGCACCATGGGCATCTGGGAACGGCCGACCGAGGCGTTCCTCGACGCGCTGGCCACGGAGTTCGACTTCGAGCCGCCGCGCGCCCACGGGTACGACGTCGTCGACACGGTCCGGGCCCTGCGCGACGGGCAGCTCAAGGTCTTCATGGCGGTGGGCGGCAACTTCGCCGCCGCCACGCCGGACAGCGCCGTCACGGAGGCCGCGCTGCGCGACGTACCGCTCACGGTGCACGTCTCGACCAAGCTGAACCGCTCGCACGTCCTGCCCGGCAAGCGGTCCCTGATCCTGCCCTGCCTGGGCCGCACCGAGCGGGACCGCACGGGCGGCCGCGAGCAGGTGGTCACCGTCGAGGACTCGATGAGCGTCGTGCACACGTCCCGGGGGCGGCTGGACCCGGCGTCCGAGCACCTGCGCAGCGAGACCGACATCCTCTGCGACCTCGCCCGCCGCGCTCTCGGGCCGGACGACGCGACGCACTGGGAGGAGTTCGGCAGCGACTACTCGCGCGTGCGCGACTCGATCTCGCGCGTGGTGCCCGGCTTCGACGACTTCGAACGGCGGGTCGCCGAGCCCGGCGGCTTCGTGCTGCCGCACCCGCCGCGCGACGCCCGCCTGTTCCCGACGACGACCGGCAAGGCGAACTTCACGGTCAACGAGCTCGAGGTCGTCCAGGTCCCCGAGGGCCGCCTGCTGCTCCAGACCGTCCGCTCCCACGACCAGTTCAACACCACCGTCTACGGCCTCGACGACCGGTACCGCGGGATCAAGGGCGGACGGCGCGTGGTGTTCGTGCGTCCCGAGGACCTCACGGCCCTCGGGTTCGCCGACGGCGACACGGTGGACCTGGTCAGCGAGTGGACGGGGCGGGACGGCGGCACGGAGGAGCGCCGCGCCCAGGGGTTCCGGGTCGTCGCGTTCCCGACGGCGCGCGGCTGCGCGGCGGCCTACTTCCCGGAGACCAACGTGCTGGTCCCCCTGGACCACACGGCAGAGGGCAGCAACACCCCGGCCTCCAAGTCGGTGGTCATCCGCCTCGAACCGCCCCGTTGAGTGCTGGCTATTTGCCCTTCTTCGCGAGCCAGGAGGGCAAATACCCAGCACTCAGTGGTCAGGGGGCGAGGCGGAAGACCGGCCAGGCCAGCTCCGTGCGCCACGCGGACGTCTCGGGGGTGTCGGCCGGGGTGACGAGGTAGGTCTCGCGCACCGGACCGTCCACCCCCAGGGTGTTGTCGACCACCCACGCGCCGAGCCGCCCGTACGTGACGTCGATGTCGTCGTGCGCGCCGTGGTGGACGACGGTCGCGAGCTCCGCGGCAGGCAGCTCGACGGGCCGCACCCGCCCGCGCTCGGGCGGGTCCGCCACCGGCCGGTACACCAGCACGTGCCCGCGCCCGTCGCTGAACAGCTCGTTCGCGTAGTGCCCGCCCGGCGGCCCGAGCCGCTCGTGGCCGACGACGGCGGCGTCCAGCTCGGCCATGGCCTCCGAGTACCAGGCCAGCACGTCGTCCTGCTCGACGACGTCGGTGATCCCCGCGACCACCCGCGCCGGCTCGGAGCGCAGCGCGACCTCCGGCGGCGTGCTCGGGCTGAGCAGCTGCCGCAGCGAGGCGACGGCGGTCCGCGTCCGGTCGAGCTCCGCCTCCAGCCGGCGGAGGTGCCCCGCGACGAGCTCCGCCCGGGTCCCGGCGTCCTCCGTGTCGAGGATCTGCCGCACCTCCGCCAGTGGCACGTCGAGCTCCCGCAGGCGGTGGATCACCTGGGCCGGCGGGATCTGCGCGCTCGTGTAGTAGCGGTAGCCGCTGACGGGGTCGACCCGCTCCGGCTCCAGCAGCCCTGAGTCGTGGTAGCGGCGCAGGGTCCGGACGCTCAGGTGGGTGAGCTGCGCGAACTCACCGATGGTCAGGCCTCGGGTCACGGCACCACTGTGCACCCTCCCGCAGGGAGAGGCTCCAGGAACGGACGCACGGGTTGACCCTCTCCCCGCGGGAGGCCCCAGCGTGGAGCCATGCACACCTCCGCAGACGCCGATCCGCCCCCCGTGACCATCAGCGACCGCCTCGACGGCCGACGCGCCCTCGTGACCGGGGCCAGCAGGGGCACCGGCGCCGCCGTCGCAGCGCGGCTGCGCGAGGCGGGTGCGACGGTGCTGGGCACTGCCCGCACGGCGCCCACGGCGCACTCCGACCCGCGTGACTTCGTCGAGGCCGACCTGACCTCGCCCGACGGCGCCGCCCGGGTGTCCGAGCACATCGCCGAGCACCTCGGCGGCGTCGACATCCTGGTGCACGCCCTCGGCGGGTCACGGTCGCCGTCCGGCGGCTTCGCGGCCCTCACCGACGAGCACTGGGCCCATGAGCTGGGCCTGAACCTGCTCGCGGCGGTCCGCCTCGACCGGGCACTGGTTCCTGGCATGGCCGCGGCCGGCCGGGGCGCCGTCGTGCACGTCTCGTCCATCCAGCGCAGGCAACCGCTGCACGACGCCACGCTCGGCTACGCCGCGGCCAAGGCCGCGCTGACGACGTACAGCAAGGGGCTGGCCAACGAGGTCGCACCGCACGGCGTCCGGGTCAACGTGGTCTCCCCCGGCTTCATCCGGTCGTCCGGCGCCGACGGCCTCGTCGACCGGTTGTCCGCCGGCCAGGGCATCACGCGCGAGGAAGCCCTGGCCCAGGTCATGGACTCGCTCGGCGGCATTCCGCTCGGGCGTCCCAGCGAACCCGCCGAGGTGGCCGAGCTGGTCGCCTTCCTCGTCAGCGACCGCTCGGCGGCGATCACCGGCGCCGAGCTCACGATCGACGGCGGAACGGTCCCGACGGTGGGCTGACGCCGCCGTCCGCCACGAGCCGCCGTCCGCCACAAGCCGTCCGGAACACCACGAGAGGAAACGACAGTGAACGCAGCACAGGGCATCGAGCTCCCCGCCGTACTGGCCGCACACCTGGCCGCCCACGAGGCCCGCGACGTCGAGCGGGAGCTGGCCTGCTACGCCGAGGAGGCCGAGGTCACCGACGAGGGCCGCACCTACCGCGGCACGGCGGAGATCCGCGCCTGGCTCGGCCGCGCGGCGAGCGAGTACAGCTTCACGAGCGAGCTGACCGCCGTCCGCCAGGACGACGCGGAGCACTGGACGGCCGTACGACACCTGGAGGGCAACTTCCCGGGCGGCGTCGTAGACCTCCGCTACCGCTACACCCTGAAGGACGACCGCATCACCAACCTGACAATCGCCCCCTGAAACAGCTGAGTGCTGGGTATTTGCCCTCGAAACGTCTCTGGGAGGGCAAATACCCAGCACTCAGCGGGGTGTCAGGGCGTCAGTGCGCCGTGGCCTTCTCCGCGCCCGCGCCCGTGAGGGAGCGGACCTCCATCTCGGCGTACTTCTCCGGGTGCGACTGCTCCTTGCTCAGGTACGTGCCGACGATGCCGAGCACGAACGCGAGCGGGATGGTCACGATGCCCGGGTTGTCGAGCGGGAACCAGTGGAAGTCGATGGCCGGGTTGCTGATCATCGACTTGCTGAGCCCGGTGACCGGGTCGGCGGGCTTGCCCGACACGACCGGCGAGAAGATGATCAGGATGATCGTCGAGCTCAGGCCGCCGTAGATGCTCCACAGCGCGCCGGACGTGTTGAACCGCTTCCAGAACAGCGAGTAGATGATCGTCGGCAGGTTCGCCGACGCCGCGACGCAGAACGCCAGCGCCACGAGGAACGCGATGTTCTGCCCGTTGGCGAAGATGCCGCCGATGATCGCGATGATGCCGATCACGACCACCGTCCAGCGGGCCACCTTGACCTCACCGTCCGGCGCCACCTGACCCTTCTTGATGATCGAGGCGTAGATGTCGTGCGCGAAGCTCGTCGCCGCCGTGATCGTCAGACCCGCCACCACCGCGAGGATGGTCGCGAACGCGACGGCCGCGATGATGCCGAGCAGGATCTCGCCGCCGAGCTGGAACGCGAGCAGCGGGGCGGCGGAGTTCTGCCCGCCCGGTGCCGCGAGGATCGTCTCGGGGCCGACCAGCGCCCCGGCGCCGTACCCGAGCACCAGCGTGAACAGGTAGAAGATGCCGATCAGCCAGATCGCCACGACCACGGACTTCCGGGCCTCCTTGGCCGACGGCACCGTGTAGAAGCGCGTCAGCACGTGCGGCAGGCCGGCGGTGCCGAGCACCAGGGCCAGCGCGAGGGACAGGAAGTCGAGCTGCGACAGGGCCGTCGCCCCGTACTGCAGACCGGGCTCCAGGATCGCGTCGCCCTTGTCGCCGGACATGTTCACGGCCTGCTCCATGACGGCCGACAGGTTGAAGCCGAAGAGCGACAGCACCCAGATCGTCATGATGCCCGCGCCCAGGATGAGCAGCGTCGCCTTGATGATCTGCACCCACGTGGTGCCCTTCATGCCGCCCACGAGCACGTACAGGATCATGAGCGCACCGACGATCGCGATGACGAGGCCCTGGCCGGCCTTGTCGGTGATGCCGAGCAGGAGCGCGACGAGGCCGCCCGCGCCGGCCATCTGCGCCAGCAGGTAGAAGAACACGACGGCGAGCGTGGAGAGCGCCGCGGCCAGCCGGATCGGCCGCTGCTTGAGCCGGAACGACAGCACGTCCGCCATGGTGAACTTGCCGGTGTTCCGCAGGAGCTCGGCGACCAGGAGCAGGGCAACGAGCCAGGCCACGAGGAAGCCGATGGAGTACAGGAAGCCGTCGTACCCGTTGATGGCGATGGCGCCCGCGATGCCCAGGAAGCTCGCCGCGGACAGGTAGTCGCCGGCGATCGCGACGCCGTTCTGCGTGCCGGTGAAGTTGCGGCCGCCGGCGTAGAAGTCCGCCGCGGTCTTGTTCTCCCGGGACACCCAGAAGACGACGATCAGGGTGACCACGACGAAGGCGCCGAAGATCCCGATGTTGATCCAGACGTTGCCGACGTTCGTCGCCGCTGCCGCGGCCATGACGGTCCCGTTCACAGCGCGCCCTCCTCGATCTCTTCGCGCAGGGCCTTGGCCCGGGCGTCGAACTTGTTGTTCGCCCACCGCGCGTAGAGCGTGGTGATCACGAAGGTGGACACGAACTGCAGCAGCCCGAAGATGAGACCGACGGTGATGTTGCCGCCCACGCGGATGCTCATGAAGTCGTGTGCGTACGTGCTCATGAGCGCGTACAGGAGATACCAGACGAGGAACAGCGCGGTCATCGGGAAGACGAAGTTCCGGAACGCCTTGCGCAGGCTCTGGAACTCTTCCGATCTCTCCACGCGCTGATAATCGGTTTCTGTCGGGCCTGAAGCCCCTACGTCACTCATGACGCCTCCATTGGCTCATGGGGGCGCGCGCCTAGCCCGCGACCCGGTGCGCGCTTCGCACCTGGGGCCCAATGTGCCGCACTTCACATGCCGGGGGCAAACAGATCACACGGTGGATTTCCGGACTTGACCAAGTCGTTATATTTCGCGGAGTCCCTGTAGAGATCTCGAAAATGGACAGGTCAGGGCCGTGCGGGTCGGCGCGTCGGCAGACGCCGCATCAGCGGCGCACGTACTCCAGGTCGGCGATCTCCCGTCCGGCCTGGTGCGCCTTGCGCTCGAACCCGGTGAGCACGCGCCGCTCGAACCGCGGGGCGACGCCGCCGGGCCCGTGCGCGTTGGTGAGGCCGTCGTCCGCCTCCAGCGCCTCGACCATCTGCTCGGCGTACTCCGCCCAGTCGGTCGCGAGGCGCAACGTCCCGCCCGGCCGCAGCACGCGGGCCGCGAGCGCAGCGAACTCCGCGGTGACCAGTCGGCGCTTGTGGTGGCGCGCCTTGTGCCAGGGGTCCGGGAAGAAGACCCACAGCTCGTCCACGGACCCGGCCGGGAGCGTCGTCTCGAGCAGCTCTGCCGCGTTGGCCTGCACGAGCCGCAGGTTGGACAGCCCGTCCTGGCCGAGGGCCGCTCCGGCCCGCTCGGCGCGCGCGATCGTGTGGGCGAGCCCTGGCTGGTAGACCTCTACGGCGAGGTAGTCGCGTGCGGGGTCGGTCGCGGCTGCCTCGACCACGGCGTCGCCGAGGCCGGAGCCGATCTCGACGACGAGCGGGGCCCGGCGCCCGAAGACCGCCTCGACGTCGAGCACGAACTCCGGGTCCACCGAGGTGCGCGCGACCGCCCGGGGGACGTCGACCAGGTAGGCACCGTGCCGGGCGGCCCACATCCGCTTCTGCTTGTCCGTGAGCCGGCCGGACCGCCGCACGAACGACACCGGCTTGGTCCGGAACCCCGCCAGCTCGGGCCGGTCCGCGGCGTCTGGCTGCTGGGCGGCGTCGGGCTGGGGAGGTACGGGCTGGCTCACGGGTAGAGCGTACGAGGTGGCGGCCGGGCATTGCGTATCCGCAAGGATTCGGGGCTCGCCGCGCACGCCCGTGGCGACGGGCGGCAGTCTGGGGGCAGACGCCCGGACCACCCAGCGAAGTCAGGACCGAACATGCTCGCCGCCGCACCCGCCATCGACGCATGGCAGCCGAGCGGGCGCCCATGACCGAGCGCGGCTCCGGCTCGCACGTCGAGCTCGACGGGCGCCGGATAGTCGTCGACCTGTCCCACGGCGACCTCGGACGGCTCACCGAGATAGCGCACCGGCGCGGCATCGACGCCCCGCGACTCGTCCTCGGCTGGATCCGGCGCGGGCTGCTGAGCAACCGCAGCTGGGCCGAGCCGGACGAGCGACGCGTGCCGCCCGACCGGGTGGCGCGGGACGTCGAGGTCGCGCGGCAGTCCGAGGACCTCTTCCGTGACCTGCTGGGCAGCCCTGCCGATCCCGACTGATCCGCGGGATGGTCAGATCCGGCCCACCTCGGACTCGAGCATCGCCACCGCCTCGGCCGGTTCGAGGTCCCTGACCAGGACCCGCAGGGTGAGGCCGTCGGCCAGGGCGAGCAGGCGCCTGGCTTGCCCCAGGGCGGCCTGGTCGGCGCCGTCGGCAGGCCCGCCGCGGTCGGCCCGGATCAGCCGCACGCACTCCCCCTCCGCCCCGCGCCGGGCCTCGGCCAGCACCTGGCGGACGGCGGAGTCGTTGATCGACTTCGCCACGTAGGCGTACCAGACGCTGACGCCCATCCGGCCGGCGTCGTCCCGCGGGATCTGCTGGCTCACCACGTGCAGCAGGCGCTCACGCGGGGCCGCTTCTGCGGTCTCCTGATAGCCGCCGTGCGCGCTCTGGACGAGCGCGGTGCAGCCGGCGAGGACGAGCGCCTCCTTGGTGCCGAAGTAGTGCTGGATCCGGCCCATCGAGACGTCCGCGGCCGCCGCGACGTGCCGCAGGCTGACGCCCTCGATCCCGTGCTCGGCGATCACCAGCCAGAGCGCGTAGACGATCTCCCAGCGACGTTCCTCGTGATCGACCACTTTCGGCATGTGCCCAGGGTAGCAATACGTTCGCATCGCAACCTGTTACGATGCGAACGTATTGCAAAAACACTGCACTCCGAGAGGACTCCTCCGATGCGCAAGAACCACACCGGACCCAAGCGCCGCCGGTGGCCGGTCGTGCTGCTGGCGATCCTGGCCGCGGTCTCCACGAGCGGCCTGATGCTGCTCCTCGCGACCAGCACCCCCGGCGTCGGCCATTTCCGCACGCCGGAAGCGCGCGAGGCCTACGAGGACGCCTACGCCGAGGCGCTCGGCCGCCTGCCCGAACCCACCGAGACACGGGACATCGAGACGACCTTCGGCACGGTGCGCGCCTACGCCTGGATCCCGGAAGGGCAGCCCGACGGCGTCCCCGTGGTCCTGCTGCCGGGACGGTCGTCCGCCGCGCCGATGTGGGGCGACAACCTGCCGCACTACATCGAGCACCGCACCGTGTACGCCTTCGACGTCATCGGTGACACGGGTATGTCCCAGCAGACCGTGCCGATGCGCGACGTCGGGGACGCGGCACGCTGGGTGGACGAGGCGATGGCGGGCCTCGGCCTCGACCGGGTACACCTGGTTGGCCACTCGCAGGGCGGCGGGCTCGCGGCCGCCGTCGCGGTGCGGTACCCGGACCGCCTCGCCAGCCTGACGCTGCTCGAGCCGGTCCTGACCCTGAGCGCGCTGCCGCTCTCGGTGGTGTTCGCGAGCATCCCGGTCTCACTGACGTTTCTGCCGGAGTCGTGGCGCGAGGCGGCCCTGAACCAGATCGGCGGGGTCGAGAACGAGGAGGTCGACCCCGACGACCCGCTCGCCCGGATGATCAGCGTCGGCGCCGAGGGCTACAGCTCGTCAGGGCTGCCCAACCCCGTCCAGCTGACCGATACCGAGCTGAAGAGCCTGACCATGCCGGTGTACGTCGGGATCGCGAGTGACTCCCCGCTGGCCGGCGGCGAGGCGGGGGCGGAGAAGGCGAGGCTGATCCCCGACGCCCAGGTCAAGATCTGGCCCGACACCACGCACTCCCTGCCGATGCAGGTGGCGCCGGCGCTGGACGCGGAGCTGGAGACGTTCTGGGCGGCCCATCCCTAGGCCAGGCGCTCCACCACCCAGTAGAGGGCCACCACCACGATGCCAGCGGTCGTCGAACCCAGCACCCAGCGGGCGGTTCGCGGGGCCCGGGCGCGCAGCAGCACCAGCAGCGGGAAGACGACTGCGATGATCCCGAGCTGTACCGCCTCGATGCCCACGTTGAACGACAGCAGCGACCACAGCAGGGTCCACGACCAGGCCGCATCGATGCCGAGCGCGCCCGCGAACCCGACGCCGTGCACCAGGCCGAAGGCGAACACCACGGGCAGCCGCCAGCGGTCCCAGCCGGTCAGCTCGTCCCGGGTCCCGGCCGGGGCCCGCCAGCGCAGGGCGTCCCGGACCGCGGCCGACGTCGTCCCACCGCCACCGGACGTGAACCCGGGCGCCACCCCGGACGCGAAACCCCGCCCCCGCCAGATCAGGTACAGGTCCACGGCCGCCACCACCGCGATCGACGCCGCTATCACCGGCTCCACCACGATCGCCGGCACGGAGACCACGCCGAGGGCCGCGAGCAGGAACGTCACCGAGTGCGCGACGGTGAACGCGGTGGCGGTCCACACGACGTCGCGCAGCCTGCGGGCACCGATCAGCAGCGCCAGCAGGAACAGCACGTGGTCGAGCCCGAACAGGAGGTGCTCGCCGCCCAGCACGAAGAACTCCCCCACCTGCTTGAGCAGCCGGTTCTCCCCCGTGGTGAGGGTGGGCGACGCCGCGGTCAGGACCGCCGAGCCCTCCTCCTCGTCCAGCTCGTACCGGATGATCGTCTCGGTCGAGTGCACGAACGACTCGGCGTCCGGGAACAGATTGCTGGAGACCTCGTGCACGCCCTCCGGCTCGCCGTCGCACGCGAACGTGTAGGTCAGCGAGGCGTAGGCCCGCTCCCCGCGCTCCACCACGTCGGCGGCGTCGAGCGCCGGTGCGCACGGCTCGCCGTCGTAGGTGACGGCGAACCGGTCGGTGACGTACCCGTCGACCTCCCGCTCGTGCTCGTCGAGCTGCGCGAGCTGGTCCGCCCGGCCGGTGGCCTCGTAGGCCTCGGCCCGCAGCCAGGCGGACTTCATGAGCAGGTCGTACTCGAGGTCGAGGACGGCGGTGACGTCCGCCGTCGGCCCGCCTCCAGCAGCGGACGTGACCTCCGCGTAGACGTCGCTCGTGGCGTCGTGCGCCCACGCGGCCGGCCCGACGGCGGGGCTGCTCACCACTGCGAGCAGCCCCGCCAGGGCCAAGGAGCGGCCGAACCTCAACGCCGTGCCGTGGTGAAGTAAGCCGGCGAAGCCGTCGTCGTCCCGCCCCCGGAGGTGCGGGCCGTGACGAACCAGGCGTAGGTGCGGTCCGGCTTGAGGCCGGTCCACCGGACCGAGGCGACCTCACCGGAGGACACGGTGTCGCTGCCGATCCGGTGCACCGGGTCGTACAGGACCACGGAGTCCGTCGTGAACGACGTCGTGCGGGAGGTCAGGTCGACCGGCAGCACCATGCTGTCCTCGAGGCCGTTGTACCGGTGCTCGGTGTCGTACTCGGTGGCGCCGAACTCGCCCAGCAGCGGCGAGTAGGTGTCGATGGACACCTCACCGCGGTCGACGTCGAACTGCAGCATCCGGAAGAAGGACGCGCCGAACTGGAGCTGGTCCGCCGGGTCGTACCCGCCGATCTGGGTGAGCCCCAGCTGGCCCGCGGTCACCGTGTAGAACTGGTAGTCCGCGAGCAGCTCGACCACGCCGCCGCCGATGTCGCCGACCACGGGCGGGCGCACGTTGGTGCCCACGCCGTGCCGGTGCCCGGCCAGCACCAGGAACACGTTCGGGTTGTCCTTGACGAGCAGGTTGTACAGCAGCGGCCCGTCCGACCCGCCGAAGTTCGCCCCGCGCCCGTCGGGCGACGTCGACGGCTCCAGGTAGTCGTGCGTGAGCAGGACGCCGTTGCGGTCGGAGTAGCGGTCGAAGATCGACGCCGCCCACTCGGCCTCGTCCCGCGTCACGCCGTAGGACAGGCCCACGACCACGAAGTCCAGGCCGCCGGCCGAGAACAGGTCGTAGTGGTTCTCGTTCGAGCCCGGCGTCATCGAGCCGCCGTACGTCGCGTCCTCCCAGTCCCCGGCGAGCGCCTCGTACCGGTCCGGCCCGAAGTGCTCGTCGAACAGCTCGGGGTCGGTGCCCGACTGGTTGTCGTGGTTACCTGCGACGACGCCGTTCGGGATGCCCGCCGCGTCGATCCGGCCCTGCGCCTCGGACGCGAACTCGAACTCGCCGGCCACCTGCTCCTCGAGCTCCGGCGGGATCGCCCGGATGTTGTTCTCGATGATGTCGCCGGTGTGCGCCACGTAGGCGATCTTGCGTTCGTCGGCGTTGTCGACGATCCAGTCCATGACGCCCGTGTAGCCCTTGGCCCAGACCGCGCGCTCCTCCGCGGTCTCCTGCTCGACGGCGCCCTCGGTCAGGTACTGCGTGTCCGTGTAGTGGACCATCGAGAAGTCGTACCCGGCCGGGTCGGCGAAGCCGTTCGGGTCCCCGGGGTCGATGTCGTCGGCGAAGGGGTCCTCGCCGGTGACCATCGCGTGCACCTTGCCGCGCAGCACGTAGTCGCCGGTCACGGTGCCTTCCAGCACGGTCGCCCCGTCGACGGCGCCGCGCGCAGAGGCCACGACGTCCCAGGCGCCGGTGTCCGGGTTCCAGGCCCGCAGGCTGACCAGGCGCGCCGGGTCGGCGGTGCCCTCCCAGCGCAGCACCGGCGCCTCGACGTGGCCGCGGACCGGCACGTCGAACCGCTGGTAGGTGACGTCGCCCGAGTCCGGCGAGGCCGCGGTCCGGCCGTCGCCCGGCTCCAGCGCCCGGGTGCTCAGCTTCTTCTCGCCCCGCACGCTCAGCGTGCTCGGGACTCCGGGAGCCTCGCCCTGCCAGGCCTGGCTCGGCGTGAGGATCTCGGCGCTGGAGAAGGTTGCGGTGACCCGGCCGTCGTCGGGCTCGGCCACGGTCGCGCGCAGGGTCGCGGTGCGCCCAACGTCCGACGTGCCGGACGCCGGTGCGACGGCGGCCGGCACGTCGGGGATCCCGGCGCTGACGAAGGGGATCTCGTGGGTGACCTCGTTGCCGAGACCGTCCGTCGCGGAGACCTCGATCGTGTGGCTGCCCGCGGCGAGGCCGGGTCCGACCGGGTCGCCCACGGCGATCTCCTCGCCGTCGAGCGTGATGTCGGGGCCCTGCACCACGCCGGAGGCGTCGTCCATCGAGACCGCGAGGTGCACGGCGGTGGTGAGCCGGTCGCCGTCGGCGGGCGTGGCGGAGACGAGGGCCGGGCCGGTGTTGTCCGTGAACAGGGCCCGGGTGGCGGTCTCGCCGGTGGTCGAGGTGGCGGCGAGCTCGTGCTCGCCGTCGGGCAGCGTGGTCGTGTCGACGTCGGCGCGCAGGCCGCGCGCGGGGGCGTCCACGGCGAAGGTGACCGTGACCTCGCGCAGGGCGGTGCCGCTGGAGCCGCAGGTGCCGTCGCCCATCGAGTAGGAGGGCTTCAGCCCGACGCCGGCGGCGGTGCCCGCCGCGGGGGTCAGCGCGAGGTTCGAGATGGTGAAGTCGTCGCGGTTGCAGTCGCCGGCGAAGGTGCCGGTGACCACCTTGACGGTGTTGTCGCCGGGCCGGAGCCACTCGTTCGGGACGACGACGTCCGCGCGCTGGCTCGCGTAGGAGCCGCCCAGCGGCATCTCGATCCCGTTGACGACCAGCAGGTTCGCGGCGTTGCCGTCCACGGCGTTCGACCCGACGTTGAACGAGAACGCCGCGTCGCCGGAGCCGAGCGTCGCCGTGGCCTCGGCCGCCTCGCCGTCGACGGTGAGCTCGGTGGTGGCGCCCTCGCCGTCCGCCGGACGGGCGCCGATGGCGGTGACCGTGCCGTTGGCGAGGGTGCCGTCGGTCGGGGTGAGGCGCGGGGCGCCGACGGGCGCGTTGTTCACGCGGACCTGGTGCGCCGTCGTGTCGCCGTCCGCCGTGCGTGCCTCGATGGTGTGCTCGCCGTTCGTGAGCGTCGTCGTGTCGAGGTCGGCGCTGAGCCCCGTGGTCCCCTGCGGGTCGCCCTGCAGGAAGAACGACAGCTCGGCGCGCAGCAGGAGGCTCGTGTTGGTGCCGCAGCTGCCGTCGCCGAACGCGTAGGTGTACTCGTTCTCCTCGCCGTCGGCGGTCTCGCCGAGCGGCTCGAGCGTGAAGTCGGAGAGCACGAAGTCGTCGTGGTTCACGCCGCAGTCGGTGCCGATCGTGCCCGCGACCACCTCGACGGTGTTCTCGCCGGTCACGAGGTACTCGTTGGGGATCTCCAGCTCGACGCGCCTGCTCACGGCGTCCGGCAGGTAGATCGGCTCGGAGCCGTTCACCGACACGTAGTTCTTGTAGCGCGCCTCGGTCGAGTTCGTCGCCACGTTGTAGCCGAGGACCGAGGTACCGAGCGTCTCGGTGGCACCCGGCACGTCGACGCCGTCGACGGTGAGGCGTTCGACGTCGTCACCAGGCGCGACAGGTTCGGCCGCGACCGGGACGGTCCCCTCGAGGAACTTGCCCTCGTCGGGCGTGAGGACGGGCCCGCCTGCCGCCGGTTCCGCCGGCTCGTGCGGCGCCGTCGCGGCACTACCGACCGCAGTGCTGCCGGTCTCCGCGGGGGCGGCGGACGACGACGTCGCGGCCCATCCCGTCATGGCGAGCGTGGCCGCCGTGACCGCCGCGACGAGACCGGCCTGCTGCCGACCTCGCTCTTTCCTGGTGACTGGCCGCATGGCCGTCCTCCCTGTGGTCCGTGAAAGGTGGACGGCCCTGAGCACGCCCGGAGGTCAACCTGGACCGGGTGGGTGAACAGAACGGGTGCGGGAGGCAACAACCGGACAAATTGTCCGTTGGGCCGGGTGAAGCCGCAGGTCAGCGACCGCGCAGCACCCGGGTGAACTTGCCGTCAGGTCCTAGGCTCTGGACATGGCGAATCCTGGCGACCAGATCCAGCTCTGCTGCTTCCTGTGGGCGCACCCCGGTCAGGAGGCGGCGCTGACCGCCTACGAGGACCGGGTGCTGGAGCTGCTGCCCGAGCACGGCGGCGCGGTGGTCCAGCGCGCGATGTCCGACGGCGCCGAGGGCCGGCCGCACGAGGTCCAGCTCTACCGGTTCGCCGGGCAGGCCGGCCTGGACTCCTACCTCGCCGATCCCCGGCGCACGGCGCTGGCGGAGGAGCGGGACCGGGTGGTGGCGCGCACGGAGGTGTTCCCCGTCGAGCTGCAGCCGGGCGCCTGAGCGGGAATGACGAAGGCCCCCACCGTGGTGGGGGCCTTCGACCTGCTGTGCGCCATCATGGACTCGAACCATGAACCCGCTGATTAAGAGTCAGCTGCTCTGCCAATTGAGCTAATGGCGCCTGCGACGGAAAGATTACCAGGGCTTGAGCCCTCTGGCGCACCATTACCTCCGCCTCGCGACAACCCTCGCAGACACCCCCGTGAGGGGCCTGCTGGACCGCCGTCTGGTGCGCCATCATGGACTCGAACCATGAACCCGCTGATTAAGAGTCAGCTGCTCTGCCAATTGAGCTAATGGCGCCTGCGACGGGAAGAAACACTACCAGGACCTGCGCCGTCACCGGAAACCGAACGGACAGCTCGCCGCTGTGAACTGCGTGACAGCGGGGTACCGCCGACCGCCGCTACGCTCCGGGCACCATGACCGTCACCGACAGCAGCGCGGGCACCCCGACCGAGGCCGCGGCACAGTTCGAGCAGGCCGTCCTCCTGCGGCGCGTGCGCGCCTGGCTGATCGTGTTCATCGTCGGCCTCGTGCTGAGCGGGGTCACGGCGTTCCCGTTGACGACGGAGGTCCGCTGGGGCCACGAGCTCCTCGTCGCGTGGGGCGTGGAGAACTGGCTGCCGAGCCTCGTGGAGTGGTTCGCCCGTGTCCGCGAGGGGCTGGAGGCCACCGCCGCCGACTACCCGTTCATCGCGTACGGCACGGACTGGCTTGCGTTCGCGCACCTGGTCATCGCCGTTGCGTTCTGGGGCCCGTTGCGCGACCCGGTCCGCAACATCTGGATCATCGACTTCGGGCTGATCGCCTGCGCGGGGATCATCCCGCTGGCCCTGATCGCCGGACCGATCCGGGACATCCCGTGGGGCTGGAGCCTCATCGACATGTCGTTCGGCGTCTTCGGCGCGATCCCGCTGCTGCTCGTGCGCCGCATGATCAAGCGTCTGGAGCTGCTGCAGGCCGACGTCCGACCCGCCTGACCTACAGGTAGAGCCCCGTCGAGCCGTCCGCCTCGTCCCGTTCGGCGACGCCGTGCACGTCGCGCTCGCGCAAAAGCACGTAGTCGCGGCCGGCCAGGTCCACCTCGGCGCGCTCCTCGGGGTCGTAGAGGACGCGGTCCCCGACGTCGACCTGGCGCACGTGCTCGCCCTTGGCCACGACGGTCGCCCACGCGAGCCGCTTGGGCCCGACGGCGGTCGCCGGGATCACGAGGCCGCCCGTCGAGTGCCGCTCCGCCGAGTCCGTCTCCGGCTCGACCAGGAGCCGATCGTGCAGCATGCGGATCGGGAGGGTGCCTGGCTTCGTAGCGGCGTTCGTCACAGCGGGGGTGCTCACAGGACAACGCTACGCGACCGGCGGACGAGGTTGTCCACAGGGTCCCGCCGGGCGGACCGCCGTCGGCCCGCGAGGCGGCTAACGTTACGGGCATGACCACACGTCTCGAGACCGGGGACAAGGCTCCCGACTTCACGCTCCCGACCGCCGACGGCTCCACCGTCAGCCTCGCCGAGCTGGCGCAGAACACGTCCAAGGGCGTCATCGTGTACTTCTACCCGGCCGCCGCGACGCCGGGCTGCACCAAGGAGGCGTGCGACTTCCGCGACTCCGAGGCGTCGCTGCTGGGCGCGGGCTACGCCGTCGTGGGCATCTCCCCCGACAAGGTCGCCAAGCTGGCGAAGTTCGCCGACGCCGAGGCGCTCACCTTCCCGCTCGCGTCCGACGAGGACCACGCGACGCTGGAGGCGTACGGCGCCTGGGGCGAGAAGCAGAACTACGGCAAGACGTACGTCGGCGTCATCCGCTCCACCTTCGTGGTGAACCCGGACCTCACGGTCGCCGAGTCCTTCTACAACGTGAAGGCGACAGGCCACGTGGCCCGGATCCGCAAGGTCCTCGGGCTCGACTGATGGGCTCCCCCGCCGACCTGCTCGACATCGACTCGGAGCTGAGCGACGCCGAGCTGGCCACGCGCGACCGGGTCCGCGAGTTCGTGGACCGGCGCGTCCGGCCGGACATCGCCCGCTGGTTCGCCGACGCGCACTTCCCGCAGGAGCTGGTACCCGAGCTGGGCGAGCTCGGCCTGCTCGGCATGCACCTGGACGGGTACGGCTGCGCCGGCCGCTCCGCCGTCGAGTACGGGCTGGCCGCGCAGGAGCTCGAGGCCGGCGACTCCGGCATCCGCACCTTCGTGTCGGTGCAGGGCTCGCTGGCGATGTCGGCGATCCACAAGCACGGCTCCGAGGCACAGAAGCAGCGGTGGCTCCCCCGCATGGCGACGGGTGAGGTCGTGGGCTGCTTCGGGCTCACCGAGCCGGGTGCGGGCTCCGACCCCGCGAGCATGACGACGCGCGCCCGGTTCGTGCCGGGCAGCGAGGGCGGCGACGCCGGCGGTGAGTGGGTGCTGGACGGCGCCAAGCGGTGGATCGGCATGGCCTCGTTCGCGGACATCGCGATCATCTGGGCCAAGGTCGCCGAGCCGGTCGAGGGCGGCGGCGAACGGGACCGCGTCCGCGGGTTCATCGTGCCGACGTCGACCCCGGGTTTCGCGGCGGTGCCCATCGAGCCGAAGCTGTCGATGCGCGCGTCCGTGCAGTGCGACATCACGCTGGAGGGCGTCCGCGTGCCCGCGGACGCCCTGCTCCCGGAGCACCCCGGCCTGGCGGGGCCGTTCGCCTGCCTGGACGAGGCGCGCTACGGCATCGTGTGGGGCACCGTCGGTGCCGCGCGGGACGCGTTCGAGGCCGCGCTGGCCTACGCCAAGGGGCGCAAGCAGTTCGGCACGCCGATCGCGGGCTTCCAGCTCACGCAGGCCAAGCTCGTGGACATGGCGCTGGAGATCACCAAGGCGCAGCTCATGGCGCTGCGGCTCGGCCGGCTCAAGGACGCCGGACGGCTGGAGGGGCACATGATCTCGGCGGGCAAGCTCAACAACGCGCGCATCGCCATCAACATCTGCCGCGAGGCGCGCACCGTGCTGGGCGGCAACGGGATCACGCTGGACCACTCGCCGATGCGGCACGCCAGCAACCTGGAGTCGGTGCGCACGTACGAGGGCACCGACGAGGTCCACACGCTCGTGCTCGGACGACACATCACGGGACTGGCCGCGTTCCGCTGACCTGCACGCTCACTACCCGTAGACTGTGCGCCGCGCGCGAGTGGCGTAATTGGCAGCCGCGCCAGGTTTAGGTCCTGGTGTCTTCGGACGTGCGGGTTCGAGTCCCGCCTCGCGCACCGGATGAAGGGCCCGGCCGCTGGCCGGGCCCTTTCTCGTGCTCATGGATAAACTGCCCGCGCCATGACGACACAACCACGTGCAGCAGACCAACCGCACTGGCGGGTGTACCCGGTAGGACTCGCAGGCAACGTCGTGAACGCGGCGATCAACGCGCTCGCCCCCTTCCTCCTCGGTATCGGGGCGGCCTTCGTGCTCCTCCTGGCCGTCGCGATGGTGGGTGAGGAGGCGCTGGCCTACGAGCCCGCCGTGAGCGGCGCGCTCGACCAGCTCGCGCGGGCCGCCATGGTGCCGGTGCTCGTCCTCGCGCTGGGCGCGGGCGTCCTGACCACCGTCCTGCTCGCGCTGCGCGAGGTGATCACCTCCAAGGCCGTCGCCCGGGCATCCGGCGAGGGCGCGCTCCGGACGGCCGTGCCGCACCCGAGCCAGGTCGACCTGGTGACGGCCCAGCCCCCGTTCTTCGCGTTCCTCGTCATGGCCGTCCTGGTGGCGGGGATCGGCCTGCTGATGTCCGTGATCGCGGCCTTCACCGTCAACGGCCATGAGCTGCCGATCCTCTGGGGCTTCCTCGTGGCCACGGGGGTCGGCGGTGTGTTCGTGCTGGTCGCGCTCGCGGGCCGCTCCGCGCACCACCGGCGTCGCCTGACGATCGCGGCGCACTGGACACCCGCCGACGAGCAGGCCGCCTGGCGACGCGCGGCCCCCGCGCGGTCTACGGCCGACGACGAGACCGCGCTCCCGCCCGACCTCCGGCGCCGGCAGCGAAGGGCCACCTGGTTCGAGTACGTCGGCATCGTGTGCTTCGCGCTCGGGTTCAGCCTCATGCAGCTCTGGCTGTTCGTCACCCACCCGTTCCGCTCCATGACCGACGCCGGTCCGCGCGTGGGCTACGGCGACGGCGTCGAGGTGGTGCTCGTCGCCGGCGTCTGGGTCTTCGCGGCCCTCATGGTCGCGGCCGTCGCGCTCCTGGTCGTGGGGTTCTTCGCCGACTCGGACGTGCAGCGGCGGGAGCAGGAGATCCTGCGCGCGGCGCTGGACGACCCCGCGGCTACACGCCCGCCACGGGTGCTGCTGCGCAAGTACGCCAACCATCAGCCGGTGATCTTCGTGCAGGCCCTGGCGCTGCTGGCCGCACTAGGCGCCGTGCTCGGCTGGGGGGTGTACAGCCTCGGCACCGGAAGGATGGAGGACGTCGCGACGCTCTACGGTGAGGCGGACGAGACGTTCGGCGGCTTCGTGCCGCAGGCGCTGGTCACGCTCGCGATCTCGGCCGCGCTCGTCCTCGTCGCCGTCGTGTGGGACGTCGCCGCCTCCGCCCGCGGCTACGAGCTGCGGAGCCGGGTGGTGGAGCGCTGGCCCATCAAGCCCGCACCACGGATGGTCGGCGAGGACGGCAAGAAGCGGCCGGACCCGGCGTCGGTGGGCCCGTCGCTGACACCGAAGCCCGAGCGACAGACCGCGCGGCGGTGACGAACGACGGCCGCCCCCGGGCACGGGGACGGCCGTCGCTGCGGTTCGCGTCAGTTCTGCTGCGCCGCGAGGTCCTTCTTCACGACCTCCATGTCGAGGCCGCGGACGGCCTCCACCACCTCGGCGAGTCCCTTGGCGGGCAGCGCGCCCGCCTGGCGGAACACCAGCACTCCGTCGCGGAACGCCATGAGCGTGGGGATGGACGTCACCTGCGCGGCCGACGAGATGCCGGGGTTCGCGTCGGTGTCGATCTTCGCGTGCACGATGTCGTCGTTCTTCTCCGAGGACGCCTCGAAGACGGGGCCGAACATCTTGCACGGCGGGCACCAGTCGGCCCAGAAGTCCACGAGGACTATCCCGTTGTCGCTGACTGTCTTCTCGAACGTGGCATCGGTGATGTCGACGGTTGCCATGTCGCGTTTCCTCTCGTTGTACGTCTCCCTGGTGCAGCACAGTTTCGCCCTCAGCTATTCCGGGAACAGCGCCTCAGTGAGCGGCGCGACACCACTGCACCGGTCCGGACGGCGCGGGGGTAAGGCACCGCGAGGCGTGAACTGGTAGAACGGACCCGTGACGGACACTGCCGACTACCCCCAGGACGATTTCTACCGCGACCCCTCCCAGGCCTCGGGATGGCTGACGGACGAGGACCTCGCGGTCGTGCGGGCACAGCTCCCGCTCATCTACATCGACGCGATCCCGGTCCGGGTCGACGACTCGGGTGACGTCGTCGCCGTCGGCCTGCTGCTGCGCGTGAACACGCAGGGTGTGATGACGCGGGCCCTGGTCTCCGGCCGCGTCATGTACCACGAGCGGGTCCGCGACGCGCTGCTGCGGCACATCGAGAAGGACCTCGGGCCCGTCGCGCTGCCGCAGGTCCCGCCGTCGCCGCAGCCGTTCACCGTCGCCGAGTACTTCCCGACGCCTGGCATCACCGCGTTCCACGACCCGCGCCAGCACGCGGTGTCGCTCGCGTACGTGGTGCCGGTGACGGGCGACTGCCGCCCCCAGCAGAACTCCCTGGACCTCGCCTGGCTGACGCCGGAGGAGGCGTGCGCCGACGACGTGCAGGCCGAGATGATGAACGGCCAGGGCATGCTGATCAAGCAGGCGATGGCCCACGTGGGCCGGCTGCCCTAGCTCAGGTCCAGGACCGGCCAGTCCTCCAGGTCCGCGCGCATGCGGCGGTCGTGCGTCGCGACCACGACGGCGCACGGCGTGACCTGGAGCGCCCGGGTCAGCTCGTCGACGAGGTCGATCGACAGGTGGTTCGTCGGTTCGTCCAGGAGCAGCAGGTGCGGCGCGTGCAGCAGCGCCCGCGCCAGCTCGAACCGGCGGCGCTGCCCGGCGGACAGCTCGGCGAGCGGCCGGTCCAGGTCCTCCTCGCTGAGCAGGCCGAGCCCGGCGACGGGCACCACGTGGTCCGGGTCGAGCTCGCCCGAGGCGAGCAGCCGCAGCGCCTCGTCGGCATAGGTCTCGAACCCGGTCCGCAGGCGCGCCTTGCCGGTGATGGGCGCGCTCTCCTGACCGACGACGCCGATGCGCGCCCCCGCCGCGATCGTCCGGGTCCCCCGGTCCAGCTCCAGCGTCCCGGCCAGCGCGCCGAGCAGCGTCGACTTGCCGGTCCCGTTCGGCCCCACGATGAGCAGCCGGCCCGACGGCGGGATCGCTATCCGCGTGCCCGGCAGGTCCACGCGGGCACCGCCGTCGTCCCCCACGCGCGGCGAACGCACCTCCACCACGGGGTGGCTGGGGTCCCAGCCCGGCGACATCGCCGGAAGGTCCGGGAACCCGAGCTCCACCGGCGGCACCGGAACCTCGATGGCCTCGGCCTCGAGCTTCTGGACGAGCCGGTCGGCGGCCTTGACGTGGATCCGGGCGCGCGTCGCGCGGCGGTGCCCCTGCGAACCCTTGGGCGGGCGCCACGCGTCGGACAGGCCCTCGTAGGCGTCGTCCAGCTTCTCCGCGAGCGCCGCGGCCCGCTTGCGCTCGGCGCGGTAGCGCTGCCGCCAGCGGTGCAGCGCCTGGTTCTTGGCGAACCGGTAGGCGAGGTAGCCCGGCTGCCCGTACAGCACGGGCTTGCCGTCCCAGGACGGGTCGAGGTCGAGGATCGCCGTGGCGACGTCGTCGAGCAGCTCGCGGTCGTGGGTGACGAGCACGACGCCGCCGCGCCACGCGACGAGCTCGCCCGTGAGGAACTCGATGGCGGAGTCGTCGAGGTGGTTCGTGGGCTCGTCGAGCAGGAGCAGGTCGGAGCGCTCGGCGAGACGGCAGGCGAGGCGGACGCGGAACCGCTCGCCCACGCTGAGCTCGTCGAGACGCCGCCCGGGGTCGCGCGGCGCACCCAGCCGGGTGAGCGCCACCTCCACGCGCCGGTCGGCGTCCCAGACCGCGAGGTGCTCGGCGAGCGAGAGGGTGCGTTCGAGCACCGCGAGGTCGCCCGAACCGTGGTCGAACGCGGCGGCTGCGGCCTCCAGCTCGGCGGCCGCCGTCCGCAGGCCGTCGAGCGTGCCCTCGACCAGGTCGCCGATGGTCTGGCCGGGCGTCGGGTGCAGCTCCTGCTCGACGAGGGCGACCGAACCGTGCCGCCGGACCTCGCCCGATTTCGGCTTCAGGTCACCGGCGAGCAGGTGCAGGAACGTGGACTTGCCGGAACCGTTCTCGCCCACGACGCCGAGCCGCGTGCCGTCGTTCACGGTGCAGCTCACACCGGCCAGCACGTCCCGCCCCGGGTACGCGAAGGCAAGATCCTGGGCGACGAGGTGCATCCGCCAAGCCTACGGGCCCTTCCGCGCTCGGTGGACCTGGCTCTTTCCTTTACGGGCAAAAGCGCGCTACGGGATGATATGTACCGCAGTTCTTCGTGCGAGCGCCCGACCTTGGAGACATATGCCCGAGACCCCGCCTGCACTTCGCCTGACCAACCTGCTCCTCGCGCCCGGTACCCGCACGCGCAAGGACCCGGACGCCGTGTTCGACCGGATGATCGCGCGGGCGTCGCGCGACCGCACACCGCTGAGCGACGAGTACGCGGCCGATCTCGAGCATCTCCGGCTGGTCCTGTGCGCCTTCGCGCGCTTCCCCGGCCTGAGCCCGCTCGGGTGGATGGCGGGGCAGGCGCTGGTGGAGTCCCGCATCCGGAACCGTGCGGTGGTCGGCGACCTGCGCACCCGGCATCCCCGGATCGCCGACGAGCCGGTGGAGGCTCCGGTGTTCGTGGTCGGCATGCCCCGGACGGGCACCACCCTCACGTACAACGTCCTGTCCAGGTCGCCCGCGCACCGCGGACCCAAGCTCTGGGAGATGACGCACCTCGGCCTGGCCGTCGACGCCGCGACGGAGGCCGCGCTGGTCCGGCGCACCCGGAGGAAGTACGCGATGGTGTCGCGGCTGAGCACCACGTGGAACACCATCCACCCGCTCTTCGCGGAGGCCGAGGAGGAGGACACGTTCATCAGGGCCCACTCGGAGCTGCACTCGTCAGCCGTACCCGCGCCGGAGTACGTCGAACGCCTGCAGACCTTCGACCACCGGCCGGACTACCGGTTCCTGCGCGACACGCTTCAGGTGCTCTCCTACCAGCGGCCCACGCGCCGCTGGGTGCTGAAGCACCCGGCGAACCTGTTCCACATGTCGGCGATCCACGACGTGTTCCCCGATGCCCGGTTCATCTGGACCCACCGGGCCCCCGAGGTCGCCCTCGCCTCGCTGTGCTCCCTGGCCGAGTCCGCGGAGCGGCTGCACAGGCGGCCGGACGCCGTCGACCTGGCCGAGACCGGCAGGTCGTGGCTGGCGATCATGTCGCGCGGGGTGTCCCGTGCTCTGGCCCAGCGCGCCGCCCTGGGGTCCGACGTCGTGCACGACCTGCCGTACGAAAGCCTCACCAACGACCCGCGTGCGGCGCTGCCGGAGCTGTTCGAACAGCTCGGCGCGCAGTGGGGCGCCGCCGACGAGACGAACCTGGCCGCCGCCCTCGAGGCACCGAAGCGGCGAGCGCCGCACCGGTACGACCTCGAGCGGTTCGGGCTGGACCAGGATCAGGTGCATGCGGCGTTCGCCGACTACCTGGACCTGCTCCCGGCCCTGACGCGCTGAGACCGCTGGTCGAGCCTGTCGGTCTCGACAGGCTCGACCAGCGGTCTCCCTGATCAGCTGCTTGCCGCGGTGCTGTACAGCGACTGGGCGACGGTGCCCAGGTACGGGCCGAACATGTAGCTGCGCAGCCGGCCACCGTTGTACTTGAAGGAGTTCACCGAGTTGAGCGTGCCCAGGCCGGTCGACTCGTTGTAGCTCGTGAACCACGGGCCGCCGGACGAGCCGCCGGTCATGTTGCAGTTCAGGCCCTGGTCGGCGCTGCCGCCGTAGGTGTCCTGCACGACGGTGCCGTGGCACCAGGCGATGTCCGAGCCGTCGTACGGGCTGGCGGCCGGGTAGCCGAACGAGTACATGTACTGGCCGCGCGACTGGTTGAAGCCGATGGACTGCCCGCCCACGACGTCGGTCAGGTGCGCGCCGTTGACGGTGTTCACGATCGCGAAGGCGAAGTCGTAGTCGAAGTCGCCGCTGTCACGCCACTGGGTGGTCGTGATGAGCTGGCGGGCGGTGAAGGTGCCGTACGGCCGGGCGCCGTCGTCGTAGCCGGGGACGAACGCCCAGTTCGTGGCGTAGGCGCCGGGGCCCTCGTTGAGGCAGTGCCCGGCGGTGAGCACGACGTCCTTGTTCCCGGAGGTCACGGCGCTGCCCGAGCAGACGTAGTTCGTCCCACCGAGCGTGAAGAAGACCTTGCCCGTGGTGTCACGGACCTCGCCACCGCCCGAGTAGTACCCGCCCGTGAAGTCGGCGACCGCGGTAGGCGCGGCCTGGCGGACGACCGTCGGCTTGCCCACGGCCACCGCGTCACCCGCGGAGGACTTGTCCTTGCCGGCGACGAGGACGTCCGCCGGCACGGCGTTGCGCATCCGCTTCGGGGTCCAGTAGTCGACGACCTTGTCGTGGGCCGCCCGGGTGGTCGCCGCGTCGTGGACAGCAACGCTGCCGGTGGTGTCGCTCGGCTGGGCCACTGCCGGCGCGGCCGACGTGAGGGCGGCGCTCCCACCAAGTGCCAGAGCTGCCAGACCCGCAAGGAGATTGCGGGAGAGGTTGCTTCGCATGCCTGCCTCCTAGATCACACGTTCCGCCACATGGCGGGCGGAGTGATCCTGAAGCCTGGACGATTCGAGCACAAGGGTTATATATGTCGGACATGTAAACTTTTAACCCGGGTGAATCGTCCTTCGGCGTGGACCACCGGGATGCGGGCGCGCACGCGTCCCCGGACTACTCTCGACGCGTGAGCACCACCGCCCCCCGTACCGTGCCCGTCTGGCCCGCCGCAGTGGCCGACGCCGTCGCCGTCCTCGCCTTCACGTCCATCGGTATCGCGTCGCACGACGGGTCGCTGGTCGCCGCCTTCGGGCGCGTGGTGTGGCCGTTCGCCCTGGCCGCCGCACTCGGCTGGGCAGTGACCCGCGCCTGGCAGGACCCGACCCGCATCTGGCCGACGGGCGTGCTGATCTGGTTCATGACGGTGCTCGGCGGGCTGCTGCTGCGCGGCGTCTCGGGTCAGGGTCTCGCCTGGTCGTTCGCGCTGGTCACGGCGGTCTTCCTGGCGATCACCATGCTCGGCTGGCGCGCGCTGGTGACGGCGCTGCGCCGCGCCCAGGCGGCGAACGCCTCGAAGTGACCATGCACTTGCCGAGCTACGCGCCCAGGACCTCGAGGACCACCGGGGCCAGCGCGCGGAACGCCTTGCCCCGGTGCGAGATCGCGTTCTTCTCCTCCGGCTCCAGCTCCGCCGCGGTCCGACGGCGGCCGCCGTCCGCGCTCGCGTCCCCCGGCGCCGCCTCGTCCGGGACGAGGATCGGGTCGTAGCCGAACCCGTTGGTCCCACGCGGCGCGGTCGCCAGCAGGCCGCGCATCTCGCCGATGCGGACCTCCTCACGCCCGTCGGGCGTGACCAGCGCCGCGGCGCACACGAACCCCGCCTGACGGTGCTCCGGGCGCACGTCCCCCAGCTGGCCGAGCAGCAGGTCGAGGTTGGCCTGGTCGTCACCGTGCTTGCCCGCCCAGCGGGCCGAGAAGATCCCCGGCGCGCCACCCAGCACGTCCACGGCCAGCCCTGAGTCGTCGGCGACGGCGGGCAGCCCGGTCGCCGCGCAGACCGCCCGCGCCTTGATGAGCGCGTTCTCGGCGAACGTCACGCCGTCCTCGACCGGCTCCGGCGCGCCGACCTCGCCCGAGGTGACCAGAGCGCCGTCCGACAGGTCGAGGCCGGACGCGGAGAGGATCGCCCGCAGCTCCCCCACCTTCTTGGCGTTGTGGGTCGCGAGGACGATCCGGGCGGCGGGCGGCACTGTCGAGGAGCTCATGCCCCGATCATGCCAGCCGCCGCCCGGCCCGCGGTCAGAGCTCCTGCGCGAGCGCGTCCTGCTGGATCTTGGCGAGCTCGGCGGTGCCACCCACCGCGAGGTCGAGCAGCGCGTCGAGCTCGGCGCGGTCGAACGGCGCGTGCTCGGCGGTGCCCTGCACCTCGATGAACTTGCCACCGCCCGTGACGACCACGTTCATGTCGGTCTCCGCGCGGACGTCCTCGACGTACGGCAGGTCGAGCATCGGCGTTCCGTCGATGATGCCGACCGACACCGCGGAGACCGTGTCGGAGAGCACCTGCTTGCCGCCCTTGACGTGCCCGTGCCTGCGGCCCCACTCGATGGCGTCGACGAGCGCGACGTAGGCGCCGGTGATCGCCGCGGTGCGGGTCCCGCCGTCGGCCTGCAGCACGTCGCAGTCCAGCACGATGGAGTTCTCGCCGAGCGCGCTCATGTCGACGACGGCGCGCAGCGACCGGCCGATGAGCCGCGAGATCTCGTGCGTGCGGCCGCCGATCTTGCCCTTCACGGACTCGCGCGGGCTGCGCTCGTTGGTGGCGCGCGGCAGCATCGCGTACTCGGCCGTGACCCAGCCCTCGCCGGAGCCCTTGCGCCAGCGCGGCACGCCCTCCGTGAAGGAGGCGACGCACAGCACGCGGGTCCGCCCGAACTCCACGAGGACCGACCCCTCGGCCTCGTCGAGCCATCCCCTGGTGATCTTCACGGGGCGGAGCTGGTCGGTGGCGCGCCCGTCGGCGCGGACGATGTCGGTGCTTGAGGTCATGCCCCAACCCTAGCTACCGGTCCCGCCCCGTCAGACCTCGTAGACCGTGCCCGGCTCCGCGATGTCCACCGGGCCCGCGTACGAGCCGCGCGCCTCCGCGAGCGAGTCCGCGGGGTCGTTCCAGACCGGCAGGTGCGTCAGCAGCAGACGGCGAGCCCCTGCCTCGGTCGCCACCTCGCCCGCGCGGCGGCCGGTCAGGTGGATGCCGCGCTCGACGACGTCGTCGCGCCCCTCGAGGAACGCGGCCTCGCTGAGCAGCAGGTCGACGTCGCGCGCGAGCTCGACCACCGACGGGCACGCGTCGGTGTCCCCCGTGTACGCCAGCGTCGTCGTGCCGCCCGACGCCGACGGGCCCGTCACGCGCACGCCGTACGTCTCGACCGGGTGGAAGACCCGGTGCGGCTCGATGGTCAGCGGCCCGATCTCGACCCGCTTGAGGTCGGCCCAGGACCGGAAGTCGAAGTCGTTCTCCATCGACTCGCCCTCGCTCAGCCCGTACGACAGCGCGACGTGCCGTTCCATCGTCGACGGTCCGAAGACCGGCAGCGGCTCATCCTTGCGACCCGTGCGCAGCGAGCCGTGCTCGGGGTGGTACCGCAGGTACACGTAGAGGCCCGAGAGGTCGGCGCAGTGGTCGGGGTGCAGGTGCGAGATGGAGACCGCGTCGAGGTCCATGGGGTCCATGAACCGCTGCAGAGCGCCGAACGCGCCGTTGCCCAGGTCGAGCAGCACGTTCCAGTCGCGCGCCTCGTGGCCCGCGGCCGCCGCCTCCGCGGCGGTGACCCGCACGAGGTACGACGACGCAGGGGTCGCCGGTCCCGGGAACGAACCGGAGACACCGAGAGGGATCAGGCGCATCAGACGGCCTCCACGAGTGAGACCTCAGGGCCGAGGAACCGGCTGGCGAGCTGCCCGAAGGGCGCCGGGTCGCCGGTGGTCAGGAACCGGTGCACGGGCGCGCCCGCGTCCGGCGCGCGCTCGAGGTCGTGCGCGACGAGGGTGCGGTACACGTCCTTGGCGGTCTCGTCGGCGCTGGAGACCAGCGTGACCTCCTCACCCATGACGTACGAGATGGCGCCCGCGAGGAGCGGGTAGTGCGTGCAGCCGAGGACGAGCGTGTCGACGCCCGCGGCCTTCACCGGGTCGAGGTACTGGTGCGCGAACTTCTGCACCTCCGGGCCCGACGTGCGGCCCTCCTCGACGAAGCGCACGAACTCCGGGCAGGCCTGGCTCGTGATGGTCAGGCCGGGCGTGACGTGGAACGCGTCGTCGTACGCACGCGACTGGATGGTGGTGAGCGTGCCGATGACGCCGATCCGGCCCGACCGCGTGGTCGTCACGGCGGCGCGGGCCGCCGGCAGGATGACCTCGACCACGGGGATGCCGTGCCGCTGGGTGTACCGCTCGCGGGCGTCGCGCATCATGGCCGACGACGCCGTGTTGCACGCGATGACCAGCATCTTCACGCCGGCGGCCACGAGCCGGTCCATGGCGTCGAGCGCCATCGCGCGGACGGCGGCGATGGGCTTGGGGCCGTAGGGGCTGTTCGCGGTGTCGCCGAGGTACCGGACCTGCTCGTTGGGGAGCTGGTCCAGGATGGCGCGCGCGACCGTGAGGCCGCCGAGGCCGGAGTCGAAGATCCCGATGGGCGCGTCGTTCACGGGGTGAAGCCTAGCCACGACAACGCGTCGTCACCGGTGCTCGTGAGCCGCGCCACGCGTGACGCGTGACACGTTCCGGCAGGTCAGCGCATCAGTCTCGGTCACAGCCCTGCGGCACCCGAACCCGGTGGACGCCGCCCCCGCAGCTCGCTGAGCATCACGTCCATGAGGGTCTCCTGCGCGTAGCCCGCGGCGACGAACACCCCGGACCAGAAGCGCCGGGCCGCACGGCCGTCCGTCGCCACCGGGATCTCCCGACCGGCCTGCCGGTCCCACATGATCTCGTCGGTGAGCTGCATGACCTGCTCGTCGGACTTCAGCCCGAGCCGCTCGGCGATCACGAGGCGCACGTCGGTGAGCGCCCCCGCGAACTGCTCGGCGTCCTCGCGCGGCACCCGCACCGGCGGCGGGGCGCCGTGCCTGCCCAGCGGGGAGGGCGCGTCCTCGCCGGTCGGCATGTCGAGCAGCGCGGCGAACGCCTCGAGCCGGTCCACCTTCGCCTGGGCGACGTCGTTCTGGGTCAGCCGGCGGAACTCGTCGGCGATGTCCGAGTCGTCCTTGCTCGCGTCCGGCAGCAGCCGCCGTGCGGCGGGATCGGTCGGGATCCGGCCCACCCCGGTGACCCCGGTGAGCCGGGCCAGGTCGGCGTCGGTCAGCTCGTCCGGGGCGAGCAGGCCGTTGGCCCACGCCTGCCCCTTGCCCGGGCCTGCGTGCGCCGAGAGGCCGGGTATGTCGTCGTCGGGGAACAGGTCCAGGCCCGCCTCCTCGCGGAGCATGTCCGCGACATCGCGCGCGACCCGGGCCAGGACGACCCGCTCCACCGGCTCGAACCTGGCCTCGTAGCCCCGCCGCATGGCGCGGAACGGTGTCATGCGGCTCCCCGCGCGCCCGACTCCTGCAGCGTCGCCCACAGGCCGAACCCGTGCATCGCCTGCACGTCCACCTCCATGCGCTCGCGCCCACCGCTCGACACGACTGCGCGACCGTTCTTGTGCACCTGAGTCATGAGCCGTTCTGCCTTGACGCGCGGGTACCCGAAGTAGCTCTCGAAGACGTACGTCACGTACGACATCAGGTTCACCGGGTCGTTCCAGACGATGGTCACCCACGGGTCCGCGACCCCCGCGAGGATGTCCGTCTCGGTGTCCTCCTCGACGGCCGTCCCGGCTGACCCCATGGGCGATAGCAGCGGCGGTGGGGAAGAAGTCACAGGTCTCACTCTAGGCGGTTTCGTCCCTCGGCCGAACACTCCTGTACAAGATTTTCGCGAAGTTGTCGCCTGGCTGTGACCTCGCGCCTCGCGCTCAGTAGCGGAGGTCGTCCAGACGCAGGTCGACCGTCGGGATCGCGGGGTCGCCGTCGGACAGCCGGCGCGCGCTGCGGGGCAGCTCGGCACGCACCATGCCGTGGTTGATGGCGGCGTTCGAGACCCCGTACGGCCCCACCCAGCGTGAGTCGACGGCGCCGTCGACGACCATCGGGGCGAGCAGCGGTCGGAGGTCGTCGCTCTGCGGCGTCCACTCGGCCACCGCCGTGTCCGGGCCGGTCACCATGATCTCCTCGATGGCGTGCCCGTCGCGGCCGTAGCGCCGGGCGGCGGCCTTGCGCCCGCCCACCGACGCCTTGTTCGCCGACGCCTTGGCCACGGGCTGGAGGACGCCCGACGAGTCGGCGCGCGCCACGAGCTTGTAGACCATGCCGCAGGTCGGCGCGCCGGACCCGGTGACGACCGACGTCCCGACGCCGTACACGTCAACGGGCGCGGAGGCCAGGGACGCGATCGCGTACTCGTCGAGGTCGGACGTGACGACGATCTTCGTGTCGCGGGCGCCGAGCTCGTCGAGCTGCCGGCGCACCTCCTGTGCCAGACCGCTGAGGTCGCCGGAGTCGAGGCGCACGGCGCCCAGCCCGGTGCCCGCCACCTCGACGGCGGTCGCCACGCCCTGCTTCACGTCGTACGTGTCGACCAGCAGGGTCGTCCCGGGGCCCAGCGACGCGACCTGCGAGGCGAACGCGTCCCGCTCGGTGTCGTGCAGCAGCGTGAAGGAGTGCGCGGCGGTGCCGATGGTGTCCAGCCCGTACCGCATGCCGGCCTCGAGGTTGGATGTGCCAGCGAAACCGCCGATCACGGCGGCCCGTGCGGCGGCGACGGACGCCTGCTCGTTCGCGCGGCGCGAGCCCATCTCCAGCACCGGACGCCCGCCCGCCGCGCTCGTCATGCGCGACGCCGCCGACGCCACGGCCGAGTCGTAGTTCAGGATCGACAGGATCAGGGTCTCCAGCAGCACCGACTCGGCGAACGTGCCCTCGACCTGCAGCACGGGCGAGCCGGGGAAGAACACCTCACCCTCGGCGTAACCCTGGATGGTGCCGGAGAAGCGGTAGCTCGCGAGGTAGTCGAGCGTCCGGCGGTCGACTATGCCGTTCTGCTCGAGGTACGCCAGCTCGGCGTCCTCGAAGACGAAGTGTGGCAGCGCTTCCAGAACGCGGCCGGTCCCCGCCAGGACGCCGTAGCGGCGGCCTGCGGGAAGGCGTCGCGTGAACACCTCGAACACGCAGTGCCGGTGCGCGGTGCCGTCCGCGAGCGCCGCCTGGAGCATGGTCAGCTCGTAGCGGTCGGTCAGGAGCGCGACCGACGGACGTACCGCCGGCAAGGGTGCTGCGGGCAGCGGCCGAGGCTCTTCGACACCGTTGTCGAAGGCAGGCCACGAGTCTGTGAGCGAGGCGCCGATGCCCCGAAGCTCGTCGGTCATGCACTCACGGTAGGCCAGCGAACCCATCTGGGCGGCGCGAACAGGGCCAAGGCGGCATCTTGTCTCACCATGCGGATCGTGGCGCTCCCCACTACTTCTGTCCGACGAACCAGCGCCGGACCTGGGCCACGCGCGCGGCGAGCTGGTCGGCGGTCGCGAGCGGGACCTCCGGCCCTCCGCACGTGCGGCGCAGCTCGGCGTGCACCATGCCGTGCGGCTGCCCGCTGCGCTTGGCCCAGGCCGAGACGAGCTTGGACAGCTCCTTGCGCAGCTCGATCGCGCGGCGGTGCTCCTGCTCCGACCGCTCGTTCTCCGCCTGGCGGGCGGTCGGCGCACCCCCGCGGGCCTTGAGGTGGTCCGCCTGGCGCTGACGCAGCAGGGTCGCCACCTGGTCCGGCTCCAGGAGCCCGGGCAGGCCGAGGAAGTCCTGCTCCTCCGCGGAGCCGAGGTCGGCGCTGGTGCCGAACTCACCGCCGTCGAACAGGACCCGGTCGAACGAGGCCTGGGCCTCCAGCGCCTGGAACGAGCCCAGCAGCTCGCTCGACGCCTTCTCCTCCTTGTTGGCCTCCGCGACGAGCGCGGCCTCCGGGTCGTACTCGATGCCCTGTTCCTCGGCGGTACGCGGACGGTCGAGCGCGTGGTCGCGCTCCTGCTCCATGGTGCCCGCCAGGTTCAGCAGCGGCGCCACGCTCGGCAGGAAGATCGATGCGGTCTCGCCGCGCTTGCGGGCGCGCACGAACCGGCCGATCGCCTGCGCGAAGTACAGCGGCGTCGAGGCACTGGTGGCGTACACGCCGACGGCGAGGCGGGGCACGTCCACGCCCTCCGACACCATGCGCACGGCCACCATCCAGCGGTCGTCGCCCTGCGCGAACTCCTCGATGCGCCCGGACGCGCCCTCGTCGTCGGACAGGACGACGACCGGGCGCTTGCCGGTGATCTCGTGCAGGTGCTTCGCGTAGGCGCGCGCGTTGTCCTGGTCGGTGGCGATGACCAGGCCACCGGCGTCGGGCACGGTGCGGCGCACCTCGGTGAGGCGCTTCTCCGCGGCCGCGAGCACGGATGGGATCCACTGGCCCTCCGGGTCCAGGGCCGTACGCCACGCCTGGCCGGTCATGTCCTTGGTCATGGCCTCGCCGAGCCGGGCGCTGACCTCGTCGCCCATCTTGGTGCGCCAGCGCATGTCGCCCGCGTAGGACATGAACAGGACCGGCCGGACGACGTGGTCGCGCAGCGCCTCGCCGTAGCCGTAGGTGTAGTCGGCCTTCGAGCGGCGGATGCCCTCGCGGTCGGCCTCGTACTCCACGAACGGGATCGCGGACGTGTCGCTGCGGAACGGGGTGCCGGTGAGCGCCAGCCGGCGGTCCGCCACCTCGAAGGCCTCGCGGACGGCGTCGCCCCAGCTCAGGGCGTCACCGCCGTGGTGGACCTCGTCCAGGATCACGAGCGTGGGCGCGGCCTCCGTGCGGGCACGGTGCAGCGCCGGCTTGGCCGCCACCTGGGCGTAGGTGAGGGCCACGCCGTCGTAGTGCGAGCCGTGCCGGCCCTGCGAGTTCTTGAAGTGCGGGTCGATGCGGATGCCGACGCGTGCGGCGGCGTCGGCCCACTGGGTCTTCAGGTGCTCGGTGGGTGCGACGACCGTCACCCGCCGGACGATGCCCTGCTCGAGGAGCTCGGTGGCGATGCGGAGCGCGAACGTCGTCTTGCCCGCGCCAGGCGTGGCGACGGCCAGGAAGTCCCGCGGGTTCTTCTCGCGGTAGAGCTCCAGGGCCTCCGCCTGCCAGGCGCGCAGACTCGACGCCGTACCCCAGGGGGCGCGGCGTGGAAAGGCAGGGCTGAGCGACGAGGCGGCCGCAGACGACGGTGTGTGGGGCAGCTGCTGCGGCTGGGTCGTCACTTGGTGGAGTCGCCCTCGCCGCCGTCCTGCGGGTCACGAAGACCCTCGTAGATCTCCTTGCACTTGGGACAGACCGGGAACTTGCCCGGATCCCGGCCCGGAACCCACACCTTGCCGCAGAGCGCGATCACTGGCTTGCCGCTCAGAGCGGACTGCATGATCTTCTCCTTGCGCACATAGTGCGCAAAGCGCTCGTGGTCCCCGGGTTCGGTCTCCTCCCGGGTCTCCTCGCGCTCGAGGACGCTCGTACCGCCCTGCGTGCGGGGGTCGTCCTGCGGGTTCGAGAGTGGTTCGGTCATGCCGAGAAGTCTACGCGGGACCACCCACAGCCACTCCAGCGGGACACGCTCGGGAGCCGGTCCGGGACCCCCTCCGGGCGATCGAACCGCGGAAAGCCTTGCGGTGGTGTCGGTGACCACGGCTATAACTGTCTGCATGTCACATCCCCACCCCGAGAGGAGCCTCACCCTGCCCGACGACGGCGCCGCCTCCCACCTCGCCGACACCATGGCCACCACGCTCACCGACGACCTGCCCGAACCCGACTGGCCGGACTTCGGCGACAACGACGAGGCCGCGCGCCGCGCGGTCGCCGCAGTGGCGGCCATGCTCGGCCGCCCCATCCCGGAACGCCCCAAGGACCCACGCTCGTCGAGCGAGTGGCTCGCCCGCAGGTGGGACGTGGACGAGAGCGCGCTGGTCAACGTCTCGCGCGACATGTCGCGCACGCTGCAGCGCCTGCACGCCTACGCCCTCCAGCGCTGGGTCGAACGCCACCCCGACGACGTCGCTGTGTTCGGCCCCGGCGGAGCGCCGCAGCGCGCCGCGCTCGACCTCGGCAACGGCACCTCGGTGAGCGTGCCCGCCGTGGCCACCGTGATGTTCCCGGCCGGGTCCGCGTACGAGACCCCCGTGGCCGTCGAGGTGGCCTACCGGTACGGGACCCCGACGGTCACCGCCTACACCCCGCCCGGTGGCCTGGCCCTCGCCGAGCGTGTCCTCGCCGACCTGACCCGCACGCTGGAGGACGAGCACCCCTACCGTGGCGGTGTCCTGTCGGCGCGGGCGTCGACGGGCGCGGTGGAGCTGACGCCGGTCAAGCACACCGTGCAGGTGCGCGGCGACGTCGTGCTGCCCGCCGACCTCTGGCGCGAGGTGGACCTGTTCTGCTCGAGCGTCACGACCCGTCGCGACGCGCTGCGCGCGCTCGGCCACACGACGTCCCGTGGCCTGCTGCTGGCCGGCAAGCCCGGCGTCGGCAAGACCAAGCTCACGCGCGTGATCGCCACCGAGCTGGCGGGACCGCTCACCGTGGTGCTCGTCACCGCGGAGGTGCTGCGCACCTGGATGACCGAGCTGTACGAGGAGATCCGCGGTCTGGGCCCGTGCCTCGTGGTGCTGGAGGAGATCGACTCGGTGGCGTCCAAGGGCTCGCGCGGCGACACGTCGTTCGCCGAGTTCCTGGATGCCCTGGACGGCACGCGCAGCTCCGACGACGTGCTCACCGTCGCCACCACCAACGACCCCGAAGCCCTGGACCCGGCGGTCAAGCGCCCCGGGCGCTTCGACACCATCATCGAGGTGCCGCCGCCGGACCAGGCGGGCCGCACGGACATCCTGCGGCTCTTCCTGCCGCCCCAGGCCCCGGTCGACATCGCCCTGGTGGCCTCGTACCTCGACGGCGCGACGGGCGCCGACCTGCGTGAGGTCGCCCGCCGTTCGATCCTCGAGCACGGGCCCGACGGGCTGACCACCGACCGGGTCACCGACGTGGCGACGTCCGGCCGGTGGAAGCCCGCACCCGTGGCGGGCAACTACCTCTGACGTGTCAGACGCTCAGATCACTCTGGTGACCTACGCGTCTGACAGGCCACTACAGCCCCTGCCACTCGGGCTTGTCGGCGTACGTCTGCCGGTAGTAGTCGGCGAGCTGCAGGCGCGACGCCGCCGCGTCGTCGACCAGCACCGTGGCGTGCGGGTGGAGCTGCATGATGGTGGCGGGCCACATCGCGGAGATCGGGCCCTCCACGAGCTGGTGCACCGCCTCCGCCTTGGCACGCCCGGACGCCAGGAGCACGAGGTGCCGCGCCGACATGATGGTCGCGAGGCCCTGGGTGAGGCAGTGCCGGGGCACGTCGTCGACCGACCCGCCGAAGAACCGCGCGTTGTCCTCGCGGGTCTGCTTCGTCAGGGTCTTGATCCGCGTGCGGGACGCGAGCGACGAGCCCGGCTCGTTGAACGCGATGTGCCCGTCCGTGCCGATGCCGAGGATCTGCAGGTCGACGCCGCCGGCGTCCGCGATGCTCGCCTCGTACGCGGCGCAGGCGGCCGGCAGGTCCGCCGCGAGGCCGTCCGGACCCTGCACGGCCCCGGGCGCGAGGTCCACGCGGGACGCGAACTCCTTCTCGATGACGTTGCGGTACCGCTCGGGATGGTCGGCCGACAGACCCACGTACTCGTCGAGCATGAACGCCCGGGCGCGCGCGAACGAGAGGCCTTCCTTGTGCCGGCGCACCAGCTCGTCGTACACGGCGAGCGGCGACGAACCGGTGGCCAGCCCGAGCACCGCCTCAGGATTGGCCCGGACCAGCCCCTCGACGGCGTCCGCGGCCAGCCTCGCGAGCTCGCCCGGGGGCGCGATCACGACCTCCATCAGCTTCTCCTTCCCAGGACGGCGGCGCCCACCGCCGCGACCGGAACGTGCGTCGGCGCGAGCTGGACCCGCTCCGCCAGCTTGAGCGACCCGAGGAACGGCGACACCTTGGCCTGCTCCCGCAGGGCGTCCTGCACCGCGTCCAGCAGCTCGGTGCCGAGCTGGGCCACGCCCCCGCCGAGCACCACGTGGCGCACGTCGGTGGTCAGCACCAGCAACCGTACGGCCGAGGCGGTGGCGGAGGCGAACCGGTCCTTGACCGCTATCGCCTCCTGGTCGCCCGCGCGCGCGGCCTCGAACAGCTCCACCGGCGACGGCTTGCCGTGCCGCGACGGCCACGCCGCTTCCAGCGCCTTGCCCGACGCGAACCGTTCGAGGCAGCCGCGCTGCCCGCAGGGGCACTCCGGCCCGAGCGGGTCCACCGGGACGTGCCCGATCTCGCCGGCCGCCCCGCTCACGCCACGCCGCAGCTGCCCTTCGAGCACCAGCCCGGACGCGAGACCCGTGCCGAGCGCGAGGAACGCGAGGTCCGCGTGGTCGTGCGCGCCGCCCGCCTTGTCCGCCGAACGTTCGAGCACGTGCGCCGCACCGACGGCCGCCACGTTGAGGTCGTTCTCGACCACCACGGGCACACCGCCCAGCTCGGCGGACAGCAGGTCGGCGAGCGGGAGCTCGTCGTCGTGCACACCGAGGTTGACCGCATGCTTCACGGTGCCCGAACGGTGGTCGACGATGCCGGGGATACCCAGCCCGACGCCGGCCACGTCCGCGAGCTCCGCCCCACCCGACGCCACGACGTCGCGCACCGCCTGCGCCGCACCGGCGACGAGGCCCTCGGCGCCGTGCACGGTGCTCTGCCGCACGGTGCCGACCACCTCACCCTCGGGGTCGAGGAGCGCACCGAGGATCTTCGTCCCGCCGATATCGAGGCCGACCGTGTACGCGGGCACCCGCCCGGACCCCGTCCGGGCGCTCCCCTTCCGCTTGCCGACCTTTCCCATCCCAGCCTTTCGCTCGCTGGGCTCGCCCTGGCCGGACGTGCCCGTATCGGACCTGCTACCCATCAGCCCTTCACCGCGCCGGAGACCAGACCACCGGTCATCCGGCCCTGCACGATCAGGAAGAAGATCACCGCGGGGATCGCGATGAGCACGGACGCCGCCATGACCGAGCCCCAGTTGGTGGCCTGCGTGGCCTGCACGAACGTGCGCAGCCAGAGCGGCAGGGTCATCGACTCGGGCCGCTGCATGATCACCAGGGCCGTGACGAACTCGTTCCACGCCTGGAGGAAGGCGAACACACCGGTGGCCACCAGGCCCGGCGCGAGCAGCGGGAACGTGATGCGCCAGAACGCACCGGCTCTGGAACAGCCGTCGATCATCGCCGCCTCCTCCAGCTCCTTGGGTACACCGTTGACGAATCCGCGCAGCGTCCAGATGGTGAACGGCAGCACGCCTGCCGTGTACACGAGCGTCAGGCCGATGATCGTGTTCAGCAGCTGCCAGCCGTCGATGATCCGGAACATCGAGATGATCATCGCCTCTCCGGGGATCATCTGGACCACCAGGATCAGCACGATGAAGGTGCGACGGCCCTTGAACTGGAACCGGGTGAGGGCCAGCGCGGCCACGAAGCCGACGACGAGCGTGATGAGGAGGGTCAGGAACGTGACCCCTATCGAGTTCGCGACGGCGGGCGGGAACGGGGCCCGCACCTGGCCGAACATCGCCGAGCGGTAGTTGTCGAGCGTGAACACGTCCGGCGTCGGGAAGAACGCCAGGTTCTCGCCGCGGATCCGGTTGTTCGGCAGGAACGACGTGTTGACCATCCAGTACACGGGGAAGGCCGAGAGCGCGAAGACGACGAGGGCCAGGGCGCCGAACCCGGTGTCGGCGATTCGCTTGCGGATCTTGATCACAGCTCTTCCTCCCGCAGCGTGCGCCGCACATAGGGGTAGGCGATGGCCAGCATGACGACCACGAAGATGACGCCGATCGCGCTCGCCAGGCCGTAGTGCCCCTGGGCCATACCCTGCTGGTAGATGTAGACACCGATGGTGTTGGTCAGGTCGCGGTCGCCGCCGATGTCCTGCAGCACGAACACCTGGGTGAACAGCTTCAGGTCCCAGATCATCGACAGCACCACGAGCACCGTGATGATGCTGCGCACGTAGGGCAGCTGGATGAGCCGGAAGCGCTGGAACGCGCTGGCGCCGTCGAGCTGTGCCGCCTCGATGACCTCCTCCGGGATCTGGGTGAGGCCCGCGTACAGCGTGAACGCGACGAAGGGCACCGCACCCCACACGACGATGCAGGTCAGGATCACGAAGAACGACAACGGGTTGAGCAGCCAGGAGTAGCCGAACCACCGGTCGCCGGTGAGCGCGGTGAGCACGTTGTTCACCACGCCGTACTGCGTGTCGAAGACCCAGCCCCACACGGTGGTCGCGGACAGCGACGGCATGGCCCAGGCCAGCAGCAGGCCGACCGAGACCAGGAGCCGCAGGCCCTTGCCGATGCGGATCATGAGCAGCGCCACGAGCATGCCGAGCACCATCGTGATGACCACGAGGACGACCATGAGCACGAAGCTGCGCAGCAGGACGGTCCAGAAGCCCTCGACGTCGGTCAGCACCGTCGCATAGTTGTCGAGCCCCACCCACTCGGCGGGCTGGCCCATGAGCTGGGCCCGCTCGTACTCCTGGAACGACATGACGACCAGGCGAAGGATCGGGTAGCCGGTCAGCACGCCGAGGATGACCATCGTGGCCGACAGCAGCAGCCAGGGCAGGAAAGGGTTCCGGCGTGGCTGCCGGATCTCTTGGCGGGGTGGCGCCGTGGGTTCGAGAAGTGTGGTGCTCATGTCCTGTCTTCCTCAGAGGCGGCCGACTGCCTCTCCCTCGAAGAGCGGCCGCGAGCATCAGGCGGGCAGTGGTGTCCCGCCCCGCCCGGGTTTCTGGGGTCGCACCGGGCGGGGCGGGAAGTCGTGCTGACTCAGCGATCAGCTGTTGAGGATCTCCTCGATGTCCGCGTCGAGCTGCTCGGCCACGGTCTTGACGTCTTCGCCGGCGGCGATCTTCGAGAACGCGGTCTGCAGCAGCGCCTGGGCCTCGACGTCCGCCCACTTCGGCGAGGCGGGCGTGAGCTTGGCGTTGGCGGCTGCCTCGACGGCGGCCTTGCCGATCGAGGTCTCCTGGTCGACCTCACCGAAGAGCGAGGTCTTGGCCGGGATCAGACCGTTGCCGGCGAGGATGGACTGGTACTCGTCGCTGAGCAGGATCTCGTAGGCGCTCATGGCGAGGTCCGGACGGGCCGACTTCTGCGCGATGGCGATGTTCGAGCCGCCGGCGAACACCTGGGCGGCGCCGCCGTCCTTGCCCGGCAGGGCGACACCCTGGAGGTCCTTGCCGTACGTGGAGGCGCAGCCCGGGACACCCTCGGGGTCCTCCGGCTCCTCCGGGGCGTTGATGGACCACTGGATCCAGCTCGGCGCCGAGAGGAACGCGACCTTGCCCTCGCAGAACGGGACCTGCAGGTCCGTCTCCTGGGCGTCGCTCGGGGCGTTGTTGCCCTCGGTCATGATGGTCTGGATCTGCTCCAGGCCGGCGAGGCCGCCCTCGGAGGAGAACCCGGCGTCCCAGGTGCCGTCCTCTGCCGGCTCGGCGACGTAGCCACCGTTCTCCCAGATGAAGGGCAGAGCGTTGTACCAGTCCTGGCCGGGCCAGTAGACGCCCGACAGGTCGTCGGTCCGCAGGTCGACGGCGGTCTCGACGTACTCGTCGAGCGTCGTCGGCACCGGGGTGTCACCCAGGACCTGCTCGGAGTAGAAGACGACGCGCGCGCCCGAGTAGTACGGCAGGGCGTAGTGCTTGCCCTCCCAGTCGCCGGCCTCGACGAAGCCGGGGAGCAGGTCGCTGCCGCCCAGCGTCTCGAACTCGTCGGCGGTGATCTCGCGGAAGTAGCCCGCCGAGGTGAAGGCCGCGGCCTGGGTGTTGCCGATCTCGACCACGTCGGGCGCGTCCGAGCCGGACAGGGCCGTCGTGTACTTGTCGACCAGGCCGTCCCAGGCCTGCTCCTCGATGACGAGGGTGCTGCCCGCGTTCTCCTCCTCGAAGGTCTTCTTCAGGTAGTCGCGGGCCTCCTTCGGCGTGTCGGTGCCGACGAGCCAGACCCGGACCTCGCCGGGGCCGGTCTCCTCGGGCGCCGCAGCGCCGCCCGCGTTACCGCACGCGGTGAGTGCGAGCGTCAGGGTGATCGCCGACGCCGCAGCGCCGACAAGACGGTTTCTGTTCACGTTTGTATTCCTCCCGGGATACGACTGTGTGTCGCGGTGCGTGGTGATGGCTCGAGTGGAAGCTCGATATGACGCCTGCCGCCGACACGTGAACAGTGCTGTTCACGAGACCCCCAGCTGGGCGGAAAGCACGAGGACGGCGGCGCCCGCCAGCACCACGTCCTCGTCGAGTGCGGCCATCCGCAGCTGCAGGCCCGAGTTGATGGCCTGCATGGTGCGCTGACGGATGGTGTCCAGCGCGGCCTCGCGCAGGGGACCGTCGAGCAGGTCGCGCGGACCGCTCAGCAGCACCTCCGTGAGGTTGAGCGCGCTGACGACCGGGGCGAGGGTTACGCCAAGCACCCGGCCTGCCGACGCCAGTGCGGCGTCGGAATCTTCTGGGGTCTTGTCCGCGATCGCGCGCCGCAGCGCCGGCACCGACAGGACCGTCTCGAGGCAGCCCACCCGGCCGCAGGCGCACTCGCCGTGGTCGACCACCGTGACGTGGCCGATCTCGCCGGCGGCGTCGCCCTGGCCGTGCAGCCGCACGCCGTCGACCACGATGCCCGCGCCGACACCGGCGCCCACCGTGACCACGAGCATGCCGGAGCTGCCGCCGCCGTACGTGAACTCGCCGAGCGCCGCCGTGTTGGCGTCGTTCGCCACGTGCACGGGCAGGCCCATCCGGTCGCCGAGGATCTCGGCGAGCGGGACGTCGTACCAGCCGCGGTTGGGCGCCTCGACCACTCGGCCGTCCAGGTCGATGATGCCCGGCGAGCCGACGCCGACGCCGATCACCGGGTGGATCGCCGCGGCGACCAGCCGGCGGACGAAGCGCGTGAGCAGGTCGACGAGCTCGTCGCCGGTGCGCCCGTCGATGTCGAGCTGGCGGCGCACCATGATCTCGCCGGTGAGGCTGAGGACCGCGCCGCGCATGCGGCCGTACTCCGTGAGGTCGACGGCCACTATCTGGTAGGCGTCCGTGCGGAGGCCGACCAGGATCGCGGGCTTGCCGACGCGCTGGCCGGGTCGCGTGCCGAGCTCCTCCACCAGACCCTCGGTGATGAGCACCGAGACCAGGTCCGAGATCGTGACGCGGGTGAGCGAGGTCGCTCGTGCGAGGTCGGCCCGGGACGTGGGCCCCTCGTGGAAGAGGTGCTGGAGCACCAGGGACCGGTTGTGCGCCCTGGCGTGCTCGGGGAGCACCTTGGACGTCGCGCGCAGGCGTGCGCCGAGCCCTCGCCCGGTGCCGTTCCGCTCTGTCGTCGTCGCCATGTTTGTTAGTAGACCTCCTTAACAGAGTCGCTGTCCATCACCCGGAGCGGCCCGTAACAAGACTGTTACTTGGGTCACGTTGCTCCTGGTCGCTGGAAGCCCTCCGTCACCGTGTGCGGATTACTTCACGTACTTGACGAATCCGAGCCTGCCGTACCTGGCGACGCCGGGCACGGCGTGACCGCAGCGTGATCAAAAACAGGGCAAAACCCAAGAAAAATTGGGTCACCAGGCCCACAAGTTCACAAAGGGATCACAGTTCTCAGGTGGGACACGTCCCCGCCCCGTCTGGCTCCTACTCTCGTCCCATGAAGCGCAACCGGTCAGCCAGGGGGCACGTGGGCACGCCCGCGCGCCGACTCGCCCGCGCCCTCCTGGCAGCAGTCGTCGGAGGGACCCTCGCGGTCTCCCTCGCCGCCTGCTCGGGAGGTGGCGCCGGTGAGTCCGGCGCCTCCGACGGCGGCGGCGCCGACACCGCCGCGCGCTCCGAGGGGTTCACCGAAGGTGACGTTGCCGCCGACGCGGCGGCGGGCGCCGTCGGCCTCGCCGAGTCGCCGGAGGAAGCGGTCGACCGGGAGCTCGTCACCACAGGCAACGCGACGCTCGCCGTGGACGACCCGTTCGACGCCGCGGAGCAGATCGCCGACCTCGTCGAGCAGGCCGGCGGCCGCGTCGAGGCGCGCGACGAGCGTGCGGCGACCGCGGACGAGCCGGGCAGCGCGTCGATGACGCTCCGCATCCCCGCCGACCGCGTCTCGGCGACGCTGGACGCCCTCGACGAGCTCGGCGAGGTGCGCGACCGGCACGTCGAGACGATCGACGTCACAGGGACCGCGCAGGACCTCGACGCCCGGATCGCGGCGCTGCGCACCTCGACCGACCGGCTGCGCGAGCTCATGGCCGACGCCGACCGCACGTCCGACCTCATCGAGATCGAGGCCGAGCTCTCCACCCGTCAGGCCGAGCTGGACTCCCGGGTCTCCGAGCGGAACCGGCTCTCGGACGAGGTGGCGATGTCCACCCTGCACGTCGAGATCGTCGCCGAGAGCTCGCCGGCCGCCAAGGCGCAGCCCGGCGGTTTCCTCGGCGGCCTGTCGGCCGGGTGGAGCGCGCTGGTGACGACGTTCAACGTCGTCGTCCTGGTGCTCGGCGCGATCATCCCCTGGCTCGCGCTGGCGGGTGTGGTGCTGCTGATCGTCGTCGCCGTCCGCAGGGAGATCGCCAAGCGCCGCCCCGCGGGCCCCACCCTGCTGGAGACCGCGACACCGGCGACTGCCCCGACCGACTGACGCTCTCGGTAGGCGGCTCGGCGGCCCGGCCGCTCAGTCCGTGATGGCCAGGGCGTCGATCTCCACGAGCATCTCCTCGCGCGGCAGGCCCACCATCACGGTGGTCCGGCTCGGCAGCACGCCGCTCGGGCAGTACTTCGCGACGAACGCGCCGTACGCCTCGTTCATGGCCGCGAAGTCGTCGCGCGTGGTCAGGTAGACCCGGAGCATCACGACGTCCTCGAACGACGCGCCGCCCGCCTCGACGATCGCGCGCACGTTCTCCAGGGTGCGCGTGGTCTGCCCGGCGACGTCGTCGAGGTGCACGTACTCCCCCGTCGCCGGATCGGTGGGGCCCTGCCCCGAGACCTGCAGGAACGGTCCCTTGCGCACGCCCTGGTGGAACGTGAACGCGGGTGCGGGCGCGTCGGGGGTGGAGATGGCGGTCTTGGCGGTCATCGGGTTCTCCTCGTTCGGGTGGTGCGGCGTTCGGGTGGTGCGGCGGGTCAGAAGTCGAGGGTGATCCGCTCGGCGACCTCGTCGCCGCGGGTCACGAAGCCTGTGCGGTACTTGTCGAGGGTCGTGCACGGGTGCGAGATGCCGAACCCGACCACGTCGCCCGGCTCCAGCGCCCGCCCGGCCGTTGGGTCCACCGCGAGATAGGCGTGCTGGTCGTTGAGCGCGGTCACGCGCGCGCCCGCCAGCGGGTCAGCAGCGCCCAGCCGCCCGGCGGCGTCGGGCGTCCGCGCGACGAGCGGCGTCGGCAGGTCGATGTCGAACGACACGTCCCGGCGGCCCATGCCGCAGATGACCAGGCCCGGTTCCGGCGCGGACAGCACGGAGCCCCAGACCGTGATCGCCGGCCGCAGCGCCGCGGCACCCAGGCGCGTCCACGGGTCGGCACGCAGGTAGTGGCCGTGGTCGTGCGTCACGTAGGCGCCCGACCGCAGCACCACCCGGGTCCGCACGTCCACGCCCGCGGCGTCCTGGACCGGCACGGTCAGACGGTGCGTGACGACGTCGGCGAACGCGCTGCCGCCCGCGCTCAGCACGGTCGGCCCGTCGACGAGGCCGCCGATCTGCGCGCCCACGGCCCGCAGGTCGTCGCACCACAGGCCGACGGCGGCGAGCTCCTCGTCGCTCGTGCCGCCCGCCACCGGCCCCTCGTAGCCCGCGACCCCGGCCAGCCGGAGCCCGGCGTCGTTCACCCCGACCGCGAGCACGACGGCGTCGGACACCGTGCGGACGCCCGTGCGACCGCCCGGGACGCCGAGCTCCACGAGCACGCCCAGCCGGGCGGTCACCTCGGGTGCCGCACCGGCGAAGCCGGCCGCGAGCAGGTCGACGCCGCGGGCGGAGTCCACGTACACCCACACCTCGTCGGCAGTTCGGTCGGCGCCGTCGTCAGCGAGCGCCGTCCGCAGCCACGCGATGTCGCGGGGGTCGACGAGCTCGTTCGCGAGGAAGGCGCGGCGCCCCGCACCGGGCAGGCCCCAGCCGAGCGCCGTGCGGAGCTGTGCGGGCGTCGCCACCGTGGCCCCCCAGGCCCCCGCGGCGGCCTGGCGCGTCCAGATCTCGCGGGACATGTGCGTCTTGACGTGCGGCGCGTGCTCGACGCCCGCGTCCGCGAAGGCGGCCGCCACCGTCCCGATGTTGTGGTCCAGGGCCGCCTCGTCGATGGTCAGCAGCGGCCAGGTGAGCGTGGGGTCGTCGATGCGCAGCACACCCACATCCTGCCGTGTCCCGGGCGCTCCGCGCACGCGTCCTGGATCAACCCAGGGGCCGGGCGGCGGACCCGGCAGCGGCCGGACGCAGCCCGTGACCCGGCGTGGCGCCGGTGAGCTGCCCGGCCGCGAGCACGGGCACGCCGCCGACGAGCACGTCCTCGACCCCCACGGCGGGGGTCCGCGGCGCCTCGTACGTCGCCTCGTCGCACACGCGGCCGGGGTCGACGAACGCGAGGTCGGCGACGGCGCCCGGCGCTATCCGGCCCCGGTCCGCCAGCCCGAACCGCCGCGCCGCCCGGGCCGACAGGTGTTCCGCCGCGTCCCACCAGCTCCAGGAGCCGCGCCGCACGTGCTCGTCGAGCAGCCGGGCGAAGGCGCCCCAGCCGCGAGGGTGCGGGCTGCCGCCCCAGTAGATGGCGTCCGACCCGGCGAGGTGTGCTTCGTGGCCCGCCAGCGTGCGCACCGACTCCGGCGAGTTGGTCGGCGGCTGCGCGAACACGCAGCTCGCGCGCAGCTCCGTGACCGTCAGCACCTCGAGCACGGTATCGGGGGCGGACCGCCCGAGCCGCGCGGCGACGTCGGGCAGGGTGCGGCCCTCCGCCCACTCCATGCCGGGGACCGACGCGAAGGTGATGCGGGGCCAGAGGTCGGTCAGGCCGGCGAAGTGCTCGCCGAGGCGGACGGCGGTCGCCGGGTCGCGCAGCGCCTCGATCGTGGCGCTGGCATCGGCCAGCGGCAGCCACGTCGGCAGCGCGACCATCGACAGGATCGAGCAGCCGCGCAGGTAGGGATAGGAGTCGTAGGTGACATCAAGGCCCCCGGCCCGCGCTCCCCCGACGTGCTCCAGGAGCTCGCGGGCGGGGCCGTGCAGGTGGGACACGTGCGTGGCGACGTCGGACGCGCGGGCGACCCGCATCAGCTCGTCGAGCGCCGCGACCCCCTTGTCCTCGTACCCACGCATGTGGCTCACGTGCGGCAGCCCGCGAGCGGCGACGACCTTCGCGAGCGCGACGAGCTCCCGTTCGTCGGCGTACGCGGCGGGCACGTACTCGAGACCGGTCGAGAGGCCGCAGGCGCCGTCGTCCATGGCCCGCTCCAGCAGGCCCACCATCGCCGCGACCTCCGCGTCGGACGCCGGGCGCTGCGCGGCCCCGAGCACCCGGTAGCGCAGCGTGCCGTGCGGGGCGAGGTACGCGACGTTCACCGGGACCGTGCGGTGGTAGGTGCCCAGCAGATCGCCGACGGACCCGCCGCCGAACGTGGGGTGCGCCCCGTTGATGGCGGCGAAGTACGTGCTCGCCCAGTCGTAGGTGGCGCGGTCGCTCGGGGCGAAGGAGACGCCGTCCTGCCCGGCCACGACCGTGGTGATCCCCTGGCGCAGCATCGCGAGCTGCACGTCCTGCTCGAAGACGGCGGCCTCCGCGTGCGTGTGCGCGTCGACGAGACCGGGCAGCACCACGCGGCCGTCGGCGTCGAGGACGTCCGTATCCGGTTCGACACCTGGCTCGACGGCGGGTCCGGCACCGTCCGGGGCGCCGGTCCGGGTGATCGTCTCGATCCTGCCGCGCACCACGTGCAGGTCCACCGGCTCCGACAGGGTCCCGTCGCGCTGCGGCACGCGGGCGCCACGGACCAGGATCGTGCCGGTCATCCGTCGCCCTTCGGGGTCTTTGGGGCCTTTGGGGCCTCCGGGGCTGGTCGGCCCGCAGGCAGGTTCTCGGCCCCGCCGTCGTCCCGCCATCCGCCCAGCCCCGCCCAGCCGCCGACGGCGGTCTCCGCCGCCAGGTCCCGCGGGTAGCCCTGGACGCCGGGCCGGGTCTGCCACGGGTGCGGCCCGGCGAGCGGCCGGTACTCGACGCCGTACGCGTCGAGGCGGGGCAGGTGCCGCTGCTCGAGGCGGCCCAGGAAATCCTTCGACGCGGCGGAGCCCTGTGTCCGGTCGGCCCGCGGCGACCAGGCGACCTCGGCGAACGCCGCGAGCCGGGGGAAGGTCGCGTAGTCGATGCGCCGGGCGCTGTCGAGGTGCTCGGTCCAGACCTGGGCCTGCGCGCCGAGGAGCCGGCCTGCCCCGTTGGTCGACGCGGCCAACGGTGCCGGCAGCGGCTCGAAGGCGTACACGTCCTCGACCGTCCGCAGAAAACCGACGGGGATCGGCTCGGCCGGATGCTCCCCGGCGCGGTGGTCGAGGTAGACGGCCTGCTCAGGTGCCATGACGACGTCATACCCGGCATCGAGCGCTGCCGCACCCTGGGCGTAACCGCGCCAGGAGGTCACGATCACGTCCCGCGGCAGCATCGGCGACATCGCCTCGTCCCAGACGACGGCGCGGCGGCCGGCGTCGGACACGTGCTCGGCGAGCCGGGCGACGAACCAGCCGTGCAGCTGGGCGACGTCGGGGGTGCCGTCCTTGCCGACCAGGCCCAGTGCCTCGGCCCGCTCGACGATCCGTGGCGACTCCCGCCAGAGGGTGGGCGGCACCTCGTCGCCGCCGAGGCCGATCCAGGGTGCGTCGAAGACGTCGAGCACCTCGTCGAGCACGTGCCGGAAGAACGCGAGCGAGCCCTCGGACGGGTCGAGCACGTCCTGGCTGATGCCCCACGTGGTGCGGACCGCGCTGCGGTCCTTGCGCGTGCCGAGCTCCGGGTACGCGGCGACGGCGGCCTCGACGTGGCCCGGCACGTCGATCTCCGGGACCACCGTGACGCCCCGGTCGCGGGCGTAGCCGACGATCTCGCGCAGGTCGTCCTGCGTGTAGAAACCGCCGTGCGGTCGGCCGTCCTTGGACCCGGTACGCCAGGTGCCGACCGTGGACTCGTGGCGCCACGCGCCGGTCCGCGTCAGCTCCGGGTAGCGGTGGATCTGCACCCGCCAGCCCTGGTCGTCGGTGAGGTGGAGCTGCAGCACGTTGAGCCGGTGGGCGGCGGCGAGGTCGATGAACCGGAGCACGTCGTGCTTGGGCAGGAAGTGACGGGCGACGTCGAGCAGCACCCCGCGCCACTCGAAGCGCGGGCGGTCCGCTATCTGCACCACCGGCAGCTCGAGCGCGCCGGTGCCGCTGCGGCGGTAGGCCTCGGGCCCGGCGAGCTGACGCAGGGTCTGCGCGGCGGCGTGGGCCCCCGCGAGGTCCGCGGCCTCGACCCGCACCAGGCCCGTAGGACGCACGTCTATGCCGTAGCCGCCGGCCGGCAGTCCGCGCGCGAGGGCGAAGACGACGGAGCTGCGATCGGTCGCCGCCGGCACCAGGTCGAGGCCGAACGCCTCCTCCGTGACGCGGCGCCACCAGCGCGCGGCGGGCCGCAGCGCGGGGTCGGTACCGATGCCCGCGCCGTCCGCCAGCAGTACCGATCCGCCCGGCACCTGCGTCGACGCAGGTTCCGGGACGAGGCCAAGGTCTCCGGGGCGTAGCACGCGGTCACCCTAGCGCGGCGCCGGTGCCGGTGCTGGTGCCGACGGGAGCGCACGATCCCGGAGGACCGCGCGCTCCCGCGTGCCACGGCCCGTCAGCCCGCCGGGCAGGCGACGTCGCGCCTGGGCATCTTCCCCTCGACCAGGTAGGTCGTCCCGATGTTCAGGGCGCACGCGTTGTCGCCGAGCGCGTAGACGCCGTGACCGCTGCCGTCGACGGTCACCAGGCGGGACCGGTCGCCGAACTTCTCGTGCAGCCGCTGGCCGCCGGCCAGCGGGGTGACCGGGTCACGGCGGTTCTGCAGGATCAGCACGTTGTGCGGGCCCTGGTCGGAGATCCGCACCGGCGGCTCGACCGGCTCGGACCAGTAGGCGCAGGGCAGGATGTTGGCCGACGCCGCGCCGAACATCGGGAACCTCTCGCGGTCCTCGGCCACGGCCCGGCGGTAGGACCGGACGTCCTCGGGCCACTCGCTGTCGTTGCAGGTCGAGGCGATGAACACGGACAGCGCGTTGGAGAGGGGCGACGCCTCGGCATCGGCGCCGACGGCGGCGCCGTCCGGCAGGACACCGTCGAGGAGGTTGCCGTCGAGCAGGGTCCGCGCGGCAGCGGCGTCGCCGTCCCGCAGCGACTGCCAGGCCTGCGCCGTCCGGGCGTAGCTCAGCGGGCTGTAGAGCCCGCCGAAGACGACCTGGCGAAACAGCGCGCCGTCAACGCCCAGCACCGGGCTGCGGTCGAGCTGCTCGGCGGTCTCGAAGTAGCCGGCCCGCACCTGCGCCGGCGTCCGGCCCAGCCCGTAGGCGGTGTGCCGCTTGGCCGCCCATTTCGCGAAGTCGGGGAACGTCTGCTCCATCCCCAGGGCGAACGTGCGCAGACGCTCCTGGTTCAGGTGCGTGTCGCCCACGTTGCTGTCGAGCACCACCCGGTCGGCCGTCCCAGGGAACATGGACGCGTACGCGGCGCCCAGCGCGGAGCCGTAGGAGTAGCCGAGGTAGCTGGCCTTCTCCTCGCCGAGCGCCGCCCGGATGCTGTCGAGGTCGCGGGCCATGTTCGCCGTCGACACGTGGCGCAGCAGACCGTTGCCGTCGTTCGCCGCGCACTGCTCGGCCGCGGCCTTGACGACCTTCGCGTGCTCGACCACCGCGGCGTCGTCGACCGCGTACGGCGGGATGTTGCTGAAGTAGTCGCCGCCGGCGGTGAACCCGCAGTCGATGCGGGTCGAGTGGCCCACCCCGCGGGTGTCCATGCCGATCAGGTCGTAGGCCTCCAGGACGCTGTCGGGCACGCCGCGCGACATCAGGAACGAGGGCTGGGTGAGCCCGGAACCGCCCGGGCCGCCCGGGTTGAGCAGGAGCACGCCGCGACGCTCGGCCGGGTTGTCGCTGGCCAGGCGGGAGATCTGGAGCTCTATCTGCTCGCCGTCGGGGTCGGCGTAGTCCAGCGGCACGGGCACCTTGGCACAGGTCAGGACGTAGGGCGCCGCCTCGTCCGCGACGTCGGCAGGGCACTCGCCCCACTCGACCTGCGCGGCGGGCTCGCTGTCCGGTTCGGCGCCGTGGGGCCGGACGGCGGCCGCGGCGGGCATCGCGAGCGCACCGGCCAGTGCCACGGCCAGCAGGGCGACACCCCCGCCGCGCGCTGGTCGGACGCGCTGCTGCGTGTCGTCGGACGTGCCCTGGTGCGGCGCGCCGGTCGGGTCCGGAGGTGGGGAGCTGACGTGGGTTCGTCTCATGTACCCACCCTCGGGCGGCACGCGTGCGCCGGTAAGTGTCGCCGATCACGACCTTGCCCGGAGGAATGCCCGGCGAGGCATGACAGATGTCATCCCCGCCGCAGCACCGGCTCCAGGGCTGTCAGCACCGCCGGGTCCTCGATGGTCGACGGCACGGCCGGGTGCTCGCCGTCGGCCAGCTGGCGCATGGTGCGCCGCAGGATCTTGCCCGAGCGGGTCTTCGGCAGCCCGGCGACGATCTCGACGTCCTTGAACGCGGCCACCGGGCCGATCTGGTCGCGCACCGCGGCGACGAGCTCCGCCGCGACGCCCTCGGGGTCGGCGCCCGTCTTGAGCACCACGAAGCCGCGCGGCACCTGGCCCTTGAGGGCGTCGGCGGCGCCGATCACCGCGCACTCCGCCACGGCGGGATGGGCCGCGAGCACCCCCTCGATCGCCCCGGTGGACAGCCGGTGCCCTGCCACGTTGATGACGTCGTCGGTGCGGCCCATGACGTAGACGTACCCGTCGTCGTCGATGTAGCCGCCGTCGCCGGAGAGGTAGTAGCCGTCGTAGGCGGCGAGGTACGAGGCCACGTAGCGGGCGTCGTCGCGCCACAGCGTCTGCAGGGTGCCCGGTGGGAGCGGCAGCCTGATCGCGAGGCTGCCCTCCTGCCCGGGCCCCGCGACCGTTCCGTCCGGCAGCAGCACCCGCACGTCGAAGCCGGGCACCGGGACCGACGGCGACCCGGGCCGGGTCGGCATCGGGTCGAGCCCCCGCAGGTTGGCGACCACCGCCCAGCCGGTCTCCGTCTGCCACCAGTGGTCGATCACGGGTACGCCGAGGATGCTCCCCGCCCACTCGTACGTGCCGGGGTCGAGCCGCTCCCCCGCGAGGAAGAGGTGCCGCAGGGAGGAGGTGTCGTGGCTCGCCACGAGGACTCCCTCGGGGTCCTCCTTCTTGATCGCCCGGATCGCCGTCGGGGCGGTGAACAGGGCCTCGACGCCGTGCTCGGCGACGACCCGCCAGAACGCCCCGGCGTCCGGCGTGCCGACCGGCTTGCCCTCGTACAGCACGGACGTCGCGCCCGCGATGAGCGGCCCGTAGACGATGTAGGAGTGGCCGACCACCCAGCCGACGTCGGACGCCGTCCACCAGACCTGGCCGGGCCCGATGTCGTAGATGTTGCGCATGGACCAGGCCAGCGCGACGGCGTGGCCGCCGTTGTCGCGCAGGATGCCCTTGGGCTTCCCCGTGGTGCCCGACGTGTACAGGATGTAGAGCGGGTCCGTCGCCGCGACCTCCGCGCACGGCGCGGGGTTGGTCCGGCCGGCGTGCATGGCGGTGGCCCAGTCCAGGTCCCGCCCCTCGACGAGCGTCGCGGTGGCCTGCGGCCGCTGCAGCACCACGCACGACGACGGCTCGTGGTCGGCCAGCTCCAGGGCCCGGTCCAGCAGGGGCTTGTACTCCACGATCCGGGTGGGTTCGATGCCGCACGACGCCGACACCACGACCTTCGGCTGCGCGTCGTCGATCCGCAGGGCCAGCTCGTTCGCGGCGAACCCACCGAACACCACGGAGTGGACGGCGCCGAGCCGGGCGCAGGCCAGCATGGCGACGACGGCCTCTGGAACCATGGGCATGTAGATCACCACGCGGTCGCCCTGCTCGACGCCGAGGTCGCGCAGGGCGCCGGCGAACGCCGCGACGTCCTGTAGCAGGGTGGCGTAGGTGATCGTCCGGGAGGTGCCCGTGACCGGGCTGTCGTAGATCAGCGCGGCCTGGTCCCCGCGCCCCGCGATGACATGCCGGTCGAGCGCGTTGTAGCAGGTGTTCAGCCTGCCGTCGGGGAACCAGCGGTAGAACGGCGGGCTGTCGGCATCGAGCACGCGGGTGGGCCTGCGGAACCACGAGATCAGGGCCGCCTGCTCGCCCCAGAACCCCTCGGGATCCGCGAGGCTGCGTCGGTGGACGTCCGCGTAGTCGGCCATGTGGTGCCCTTCTGTTCCGGCTGACGGACCCCGGTGTCCCGCGCCGCTGCCAGTGTGCCCCGGACCTGGGGCGCCGTCGAGCGGCAGCCGCTCTCAGAGAAGGCGCACGAGCTCCTCGGCGTGCTCGGCGGTCCAGGCCTCCTGGCGCCGCACGTCGTCCGGCACGCCGAGCTCGGCGAGCCGGATCATCGCGGGCTCACCGGCCCGCGCACCGTTCTCGATGCCATCGGCGCACCGACGCTGCCACCAGAGCGCCGTCGGCACGAGCTCCGACCGGTCGAGCGGCCCGTAGGCGTCGCACACCGCCGCGAGCGCCCGCGCCGCGCCGCCGACGTCGGTCCCCGGCCCCAGCGGGACGAACTGCCAGACCAGGTGCGCCACGTCCTCGATCCGCCGGCCCGGCCCGGCGATGTCCCAGTCGATCAGCGCGACCGGCTCGAGCCCGCACTTCCCCCGCCGGAACACTGTGTTGCGAGGATCGATGTCGTGGTGGCACACCACCTCCGAGTCGCCGGCGAGCGACGTGCCGGCCGTCAGGTCGTGCAGCTCGCGCACCAGGCGTGCGAGCGCGGCCAAGCAGGACGGGTCCGACCCCGCCCGTCGCACGGCGTCGTCCGCCCCGCTGAGGCCGTCCAGGTAGCTGAGCACCTCCGTCGCGGGCGGCTCGACCCGCAGGAGCCGGGGCGCACCGTCCCAGCCGTGCTCCTCGAGGAACCGCAGCAGCTCGTGCACGTACTCGTGCCGCTCCGTCATCGACCGGTGCACCTCGCCGCCCCGCCGGGTCACGGTCGAGACGAACCCTCCGGACAGGACCTGTTCGTCGTTGTGCTGCACCGCCTCAGTCTCTCGCGAACGGGTGCCGGCGCCAGGTAGCTGACGGATGCCGGGCGTGCCGATGGCCGCCGCGAGGGTGGGCTCGCGGCGGTCGCCGGTTCAGCGGGTATGCGCCCCGGGTGGGTGTGCCCAGGCGAGGTCGGGTCGCGACCTCGTCCGGCGCCCGGGACCGACCTGCTCACGTCGCCCGGGCGGGCGGTACGCGATCGCGCCACGGGGACGCGGGACGCTGCACCCGATGCCGTACCGGCTACGTGGAACACGACCGGGCGCGGGCCCGGACATACCGACCGCAGGGGTCCACGGCGGTGAAGGTTGCCTGACACCGTCCCGGGCTTCTCCGCTGACCGGAGCCGGCCCACTGACAGGGCCGAGCGGTACGGGTACCTGCGTCGAGGCCGTGACCGGGCGCGGCGGCACCGGCGCGACGAAGACGGACGTGTGCCCCGTCGGCGACGTCGTCTCGACCGCGTGCCGGCCGTCGACCTCGGTGACCTGCTGCGACCAGCCCGGCGCCTGCTTCGCGTGATTGCACCGGGCACACAGGCCCTGCCCGTTGTCGAGGCTGGTCGCCCCACCCTCCGCATGCGGTGTGATGTGGTCCAGGTGCCGCACCGGGGCGTCACACCACTGCGAAGCACAGATCCCCTGCTCCCGCGCCCGCAACAACACGGCAAGTCCCTGCGGGTGGAACCGTGACGTCGACGTCGTGGCCAACAACCGACCATTCGCGTCCACGTAGATCGCCCGAAGCCACGCCGCATCGGCATCGACGCCGTGTGCCGCCAGGTTTCGCGCCACCGGACCCGGAACCGTACCCACACCCGCCGGGGCACCCTCCACGACGACGGCGGGCTCGTCCCCACCAGCCAGCAGCGTCTGGTCGGAGACCAACAGGTTGATCGTGACCGGGACATCATCCGCCTTGCCCGGCTCCCTACCCGTGACCCGCTCGATCAGGGTGTCCGCCATGATCTGCCCGGCACCCCGCTCGTCACCGGTCGCCTTGACCGCGGCCGCGTGCGCCTTCAGCTGCGCGTACGCCTGCACACCCTGCTGCATCGGCACCAGCGCCGTCAGGTACACCATCAGATCCGGAGCCGGACGCACCGAGACGGACCGCTCGGAGACGGCCTTCGCGTTCCGCTTCACACACGCGTGCACGTCCAGCTTGCCGGCCAGGTCCTTGATCCAGGCGACCAGCCGCTGGGTACCCAGCCGAGCCAGGGCTGCCAGGTTCGTGGGCCCGCAGATCTCCTCATCGATCCGGGCCCGGTCCTCCACCGACAGATGCGACGTCTCACGGACCATGAGAGCCGCCCGCCACGACGAGAGCACACCCGTGCGCAGCGCATCGAACGTGAACGGCATCTGGGTCACCCACACCCGTGCCGTGCCCAGGAACGACCCGCCCGCATGCGGGCTCGCCTGCATCGCTGCCCCGATCTGATTCGGCACACCGCGACCCCGCCGCTCCGCCCGGATGCCCTGCCGAGCCTCGTCAGCCTTCGTGGCCTCCTCCAGCGCCACGGCCAGCCGGGCCTGGGTCGCGGTCACGGTGTTCTTCACCGCCTCCAGCTCACCGAGCAGATCTACCCACTCGGCCTGCGTCTGCTTCGACACGGACGACGCGGTGTCAGTACCTCCTGGCAGGATCATCGTCGCCACCAGCTCACGCAGCGCCCGCACCCCGGCCGCGTCAGCGGTCACACCATCGAACGGCCTGGACGGGTCAGGCCCGTCGGCCGTTCGGGGTGGCGTCTCACTGCTTCGCGTCATGACACCAACGTATCCGACACGCGTTCGACCCGCTCGCCAGGATCAAGCCCTCTGCTGACAGCAGAATGACGCCCGAGGCGGCAAGGGCCTTCGTTCGTTGCGCCTGAGGTGGACGGCCGTCGTCGGTCAGACCTGTATCGGCGACGCCCTCAGACAGCCCGAACGAAGACGCGCGCGATCCCCGGGGAGCTCCCGACGATGTACGCCCGGCTGCCTCCCGCGGCATCGGTCGCCCCGAGGTAGGTGTAGTCCTCCCCCGGCTGGTAGCGGGCCGGGCCCGCCGCGCCGGTGCCGGGGCCGAACTCGACGACGCTGCCCCCCACGCGGTAACGCGCGGTACCCGAGTCGAGCCGCACCGCGCCGTCGGAGACCTCCGCCACGCCCTCGAACGTACCGCCGGCACGGAAGGCGAGCTCGAGTGCCCACGGGAGCCCCGGCCCGTCGGTGGTGATCTCGAGCTCGACCCCGTCCGCGGTCGGCCGCGCCGCGATCCGTGTACGCAGCACCACGGTCTCGGTCGGCCGGGCCGCGAAGGACATCGCCGCGGAGAACCGGCTCTCGTCGGCCAGGTCGTAGGCACCGTCGGCGCGCCGGTCATCTTCCGCGAGCGGCTGGTAGTAGCGCCCCTCCAGCCGCTCGACGAGCACCACAGCGGAGCCGTCGTGCTCGACCTCTGCAGCGCGGAACGGGCCCAGCCCGAAGAAGTCGCGGGACAGCCGCACAGAGTCGAGGACCACGTCGCCCGCGAACATGCGCAGGAAGGTCGGGTTGTTCGCCAGTCCCGAGCGGATACGCCGCTGGCTGGAATAGTCCGAGCCGCCGTACACCACCAGCGTCCGCGACGGGTTCGCGTCGACGACGAGCCGCGACGCCGCCCACTCCGCGCGTCGCGTCGTGGCAGGCGGTTCGGCGTCGGGAAGAGGTTCCGCGAGGCTCGGGTCGAGCAGCAGCTCGGTGAGCACCGTCTGGGGTTCGATGATGCCCTGCGCGGCGGCGTACTCCGCCGCCCACGCGAGATCGCCGCGTCCGCGCTCGATCGCGAACCGCCGGTACGCCACCAGGTACGGCGCGAGCGGGAACAGCTCCCCGCGCTGGTCCTGGCGCCGCGACTGCACCGTCTCGACGGTGCCGTCCGGAAGGATCAGCCCGAGCGTGGCCTCCAGGTTGCGCACCACCACGTCGTGCAGGTCCGGGCGGTCGAAGACGTCTCCGATCAGGGCGAGCGACGGGTTCGACACGAACACCGCGTAGACCGCGCTGCGCTCCGAGAACAGCCCGTCGCTCTGCAGGTCGATGCCCTCGGCGAGCCAGCTCTCGGCCCGGGCGCGCACCTCGGGGTCGGCACGACGTCGGTGCAGCCTCGCGAGCACCGCCGCGAGCTCCCACCGGTGGTTGGGCGTGTGCACCCCGCCGGCGACCATGGCGGGCGCTGCCGCGTCGGCGATCGCGCCGAGCAGCTCGTCGAGCGGCGCCAGCGCCGGCGCGGCGGCGCGGCGGATCAGCTCGAGCGTGTCGCACACGTCGTTGATCGCGAAGGCGGTGTCCGGCGGCGACTCGATGTTGTCCCCGCCGACGAACAGGCCGGACGCCCCCTGCATGCCCGCGAGCGCCTCCGCGTACGTCACGGCGCGCGAGACGAGCGCGGTGTCCCCGGTGTGGCGCCCGCCGTCGGCGAGGTATGCGGCGACGAGCAGCTTGATATCCCGCATCGTGGCTCGGTACAGCCCGATGTGCCCCGTGTCGACGTCGTCCGGCGCCGTGGCGAGCACCGCGTCGACCGCCGCGTCCGCTGCCTCGATCACCGCACGGCGAAACGCCTCGTCCACGTCGGTCATGCGTGTTCCCCTGTCAGTCTCAGCGTCAGCACCTCGAACGGGCGCAGCACGATGCCCGTGCCGTCGCCCCCGTCGTCCACCACGGCCGCCGTCCCGTCGGCGAGCGGCGTCTCGACGAGGTCGCACTCGCGCACCCCGGCGACCGCGAAGTCGGCGTGCAGCGTCGCGCGGGTGCGCGCACCGCGGCTCTCGTAGACCCGCACGACCAGGTCGCCGGAGCGGTCGTCGGCGAGCTTGACCGCCGAGACGACGGCGGAGGTCGGCGCACCGTCGACGCCGGCGACCCTGACGACGGGGACCGGCACAGCGGCACCCGTGATCCGGCGCAGCGGGGCGCCGAGCCGGACGCCCGCGCGCAGCGCCTCGTCGGTCGTCGGGGCCGGCGCGAGCACCGTGGTGAAGGAGTGCTGACCCTGGTCCGCCTCCGGGTCGGGGAACGTCGGCGCGCGCAGGAGCGACTGCCGCACGGTGGTGACGACCCGGCCGTCGACGCTGTCGCGCGTGACGTCATGCCCGTAGACGCCGTCGTTGGCCACGGCGACGCCGAAGCCGGGCTCGCCCACGTGCACCCACCGGTGCGCGCACACCTCGTAGCGTGCGGCGTCCCACGACGTGTTGGCGTGCAGCGGACGGCGCACGTACCCGAACTGCGTCTCGTACGCGGCGTCCTGCGCGTGGACGTCGAGCGGGAACGCGAGCTTGAGCATGCGGCGGCGCTCGTGCCAGTCGACGTCGGTGCGGATGTGCACAGCGGAGTCGACGACGGTCACCGTCTGCGTCAGGCGGCTGCTGCCGAACGTCCGCTCGATGCGCACGCTGCCGTCGTCGCGCAGGGTCACCGTGCCGTCGGCGAGGTCGACGGCGTTCGCGCGGTAGGAGCGGTCGAGATCCCACGCGTCCCACTTCGCCGGGGCGTCCACGTGCAGCTGCGGCAGGTTCGCCGCCATACCCGGCGGCACGAGATCGCGCCCGGACGCGAGGTCCACCACGTGTGCGAGCAGCCCGTTCGCGGTGATCACTACCCGCAGACCGGGCGAGGCCAGCTCGACGCCGCCGTCCGGCAGCGCGGTCGCGGCCACCGCCACCGCCGCAGCCGCTGCGACGTCAGCGGTCCCGCCGAGCGCGGGGACGCCCGAGGCCGCGAACGGCGCCGCGTTGACCGCGATGACGCGCGTCCCCTCGCCGGCGAGCGCACGAAGCGCCGTGTCGACGAGGCCTTCCAGGCGCTCCGTGACGCGCTCGTGCGAGGCCTCGGCCTCACGGTGCACCCACGCGATGGCAGCGCCGGGCAGGATGTCGTGGAACTGCAGCAGCAGCACCTCCTGCCACAGCTCGTCGAGCTCGTCGTACGGATACGACGCGCCCGTGCGCAGCGTGGCGCTCGCCGACCAGAGCTCGGCCTCCACGAGCAGCTGCTCGTTGCGCCTGTTGCCGCGCTTGGTCCGCGCCTGCGAGGTGTAGATACCCCGGTGGAACTCGAGGTACATCTCGCCCGACCAGACGGGCGGGCTCGCGTACTCCCGCTCGATGGTGCCGAACAGGGCGTCGGCGGTGCCGAACCACACCCGCGGAGAGCCCTCGAGATCGGCCTGGAGGCGCGCGTCCCACATCATCTCGCGCGTCGGTCCCCCGCCGCCGTCGCCGTACCCGAACGGCATGAGCGAGTGGGAGGCACCGGCGTGGTCGGCGAAGTTGCGCACGCTGCGGGCGAGCTCGGTGGGTCGCATGTCGCCGCTGTAGGTGTTGTTCGGCGGGAAGTGCGTGAGGATGCGCGTGCCGTCGATACCTTCCCAGAGGAACGTGTGGTGCGGCATCGGGTTGCTGTCGTTCCAGCACATCTTCTGCGTGAAGAACCAGCGCAGCCCCGCCTTGCGCAGGAGCTGCGGCAGCGCGCCCGGGTAGCCGAACGAGTCCGGCAGCCAGCCGACGTCGCTGCGCGCGCCGAACTCGCGCTCGAAGAAGCGCGTGCCCTGCAGCAGCTGGCGCGCCAGCGACTCCCCCGAGGGCATGTTGACGTCGGACTCGACCCACATGTTGCCGACCGGGACGATGCGACCCTCCGCGACGCGCTGCCTCACCCGCGAGTAGAGCTCGGGCTCCTGGCGCTTGAGCCAGGCGAAGTGCTGTGCCGACGAGCTCGTGAAGACCGCGTCGGGGTCACGGTCCATCAGGTCGACGACGTTCGCGAAGGTCCGGGTGACCTTCCGGACGGTCTCCCTGCTGGGCCACAGCCAGGCCGAGTCGATGTGCGCGTGGCCCGTCGCGACGATGCGGTGCGCCGACGCCGCCGCCGGCGAGGCGAGCAGGGGGGCGAGCACCGCCCGCGCGGCGGACGCCGCAGCCGCGGGGTCGCCCGGGTCGAGCGCGTCGAGCGCGTGGTCGAGGCCCGCCAGCAGCGCGGCCCGGCGCGGCTCGTGCTCGCTCAGCTCCAGCGTGAGGCCGCGCAGCACGGTGACCTCGCGGACCAGACGCTCGACCTCGGTGTCGACCCGCCGGATCTCGAGCCGCCCCAGCCGGTACAGCGGCGCGTCGGGCGCGCTCCTGGGGTCGCCGAGCGGCGTCGGCGCGTAGGCGCGTGCGCCCTTGAAGTCGTCGCCGCCCGACAGGTCCGGGTTGGCCGCACCCTCGACGAGGAGTGCGAACGACTCGCCGGGACCCGCCTCGAGCGGCACGTGATGGTTGCGGGGTTCGAGGCCCTTCACCACGCGCCCGGCCGGGGTGCGCACCAGCCCTTCGCACTGGAACCCCGGCTTGGCGCCGTCGAAACCGAGGTCGAGGGAGAGCTCGACGCGGTACCTGTCGTCGGCAGCCCAACCCGCCGGCACCCGTCCGGACACCTGGAACCAGGTGGTGCCCCAGGGCCGCCCCCACCCGTACCCGGGGGCGGCCGGCGCGAACGTCGCCGGATCAGGGACGTCGGCGAACGCGACGGGTTCGCCCGCGCCGCCCGGCTCGCCCGGCACCGTCCATGCCGCGACGTCGAGCGGCACGGAACCGGCGGTGACGGCGTCGGCCAGGTACTCGCCGAGCCACCGGTCGACCCTTCCCAGGATCGAGGACACCTGTACGTGCACCGCTCAGTCCTTGAGTCCGGCGTTGATGTTCGACGAGGTGATGTACTTCTGGAACACGAGGTAGAGCAGCACCAGCGGGATCATCGACAGCACCGAGGCCGACAGCAGCACGCTCCAGTTGATGTTCTCGGCGCCGACGAGCGCACGCAGGGCGATCTGCAGGGTGAACTGGTCGGGATCGCCGAGGATGATGAGCGGCAGGATGTAGTCGTTCCAGCGCCAGTGGAACGACACGATCGCGAGAGTGAGCATGATGGGCCGCGCCAGCGGCAGCATGATGCCCCAGAAGATGCGGTACTCGCTCGCGCCGTCGATGCGCGCGGCGTCCAGGAGCTCGTCAGGGATCGTCAGGAAGAACTGGCGGAACATGAACACGCCGGTCGGGGTGAGCACCGACGGCATGATGACGCCCAGCAGCGAGTTGTACATGCCGAGGTCGCGCACGACGATGAACAGCGGGTTGAGGATCACCTCGCCCGGCAGCATGGTCATCGACAGGATGCACAGGCCGAGCACGTAGAGCCACGGGTTCTTGTACTTGGCGAGCGCGTAACCGGTCGACGCGCACAGGAACACCGTGATGGCCGTCGACACGGTCGCCACGACGAGCGTGTTGCTGAAGTAGCGCAGGAAGTCGACGCGCTGGAAGGCGTCCTCGTACCCCGCGAGCGTCCATTCGCGCGGGAAGAACGACAGCGGGTAGGTGAACAGCTCCCCGCCCGGCTTGAACGACGACAGCAGGAACCACAGCAGGGGGAACGCCATGAGCACGGCGATGACCCACAGCATCGTGGTCGGGACGATGCTGCGGCGGATCTCGCCGAGCCGGCGTCCGCCCGGCCTCGCGTACATCTTCGGAGCCACCGTGGGCGTGTCCGTCGTCACCATGCGTTGTTCCTCTTGCTGATCCGGAGCTGAATGATCGCGATGACCATGAGGATGACCAGCAGCACCATCGACGCGGCGGCCGCATATCCGACGAGCGAGCGTTCGAACCCGGTCTCGTAGATGTACTGCACGACCAGACGGTTCTGGGTGCCGGGCCCACCGCCGTTGAGTGCCTGGATCATCGCGAACTCCTTCATCGAGCCGAGCGACGACAGCAGGATGACGAGTACCGACGTCGGGGCGATGGACGGCAGCGTGATGTACCAGAACCGCTCCCAGCCGTTCGCGCCGTCGAGCTCAGCGGCCTCGTAGTAGGACTGCGGCACGTTGCTGATCGCCGCGATGAACAGCAGCATGTTGAAGGCCGCGCCGCCCCACGCCGACGCGAGCACCGCGACGAACAGCGACAGGTCGGCGTTGCTCGCCCAGGGCACCGCCTCGCCACCCAGCAGCTGGATGACGTAGTTGACGAACCCGAAGCTCTCGCCGAACATCCACCGCCAGATGACACCGGCGATGATCGGCGACACCAGCCACGGCATGAAGAAGATGATGCGGGCCGGCGTCTTGCCCCGTGCTCCCTTCGAGGTGAGGGCCACTGCCATGGCGAGCGCCAGGACGTAGCCGACGGGCACCGAGAAGACGGCGTACACGAACGTCCGCCCGAGCGACTGGTAGAACTCGCTGTCCTGGAACAGCTCGAGGTAGTTGGCGAGCCCGACGAACTCGAGGTCTCCCCACCCGCGGAAGTCCGTCAGCGAGTACGACAGGCCGAGCACGCCTGGCCACAGGAAGAACAGTCCGAACAGCACGGCTGTGCCGACCGTGAAGACGAAGGGGGCGAGGAGGTAGCGGCTGCGCCGGCGACGCCGGACGCGCCGCCCGTCCTCCTCCTCCGCCACGGGGGCGGAGGAGGAGGACGGACCCGAGGTGGTGAGAGTCATGAGGAGCCTTTTTCGTGCGTCGCGATCAGTCGGCCATCTGCTCGGTCGAGGCCTTGTTGATGTTCTCCACGGTCTGCTCGAGCGTCTGCTCGTCGTTGATGAGCTTGACGGTCTCGTCGAGAAGGGGCTCGGAGTCGATCGCCTTGCCCTCGTAGCCGTTCAGCACGCCGTCGGTCGTCTGGACCGCCGAGATCGCCGGGGACTCGGCGATCTCACCGTTGTAGAGGTCGAAGGCGTAGGCGTCGTCCTTGTAGCTGACGTCGAGGCCGTCCAGCACGGGCAGGCAGCCCGAGATCTCGCAGTACTCGCGGTAGTTCTCCTCCGAGTACAGCCACTTGACGAAGTCGAGGGTCTCCTCCTCGACGCCGGTGCCGTCGAACGCCACGATCCACGACGCGGCACCGTAGTTGGTCGCGCGCACCGGCTGCTGCGGCAGCGGCACGGACACCCACTCGAAGTCGGTGATGGTCTCCTGGAAGTCGGCGATCTGCCAGACGCCCGACATGTAGCCCGCGACGCGACCCGACTTGAACGTCGCGCTCGGGTCGTCGGCGGCCCCCCACACGGCCTGCGGCATGACGCCGTCCTCGTGCAGCTTCTTGAAGTAGCCGAGCGCCTCGGCGCCCTCCGCGTCGAGCGCCCAGGTGCCGTCGGGCTGCTCGGTGACACCGTCACTGCCGAACTCGAACAGGAAGGAGCGCAGGCGGTGCGCGGAGGGGTCCATGACGGCGCCGTACTCCGCGTCGGTCGCCTCGACGACCTGGCTCGACTTCTCGACGTACTCGTCCCACGTCCACTGCTCTTCGAGCGTCGTCGGGTACTCGACGCCGGCCTCGTCCCACAGCGACTTGTTGAGGAACATGCCCACGGCGGTGAGCGTGGTCGGCAGCGCCTTGACCTTGCCGTCAGCGGGGTCGGCGACCGAGAGCGTGTCGATGACGCCGACCTCGTCGAAGACGTCGGTCAGGTCGAGCAGGCGCTCGGTCCAGGCCGGGTCGGTCGACGGCGACGCCGCCAGGGCCGGCAGGTCGTTCGCCTGCGCTGAGGTACGCAGCCGCGTGCGCAGGTCGTCGTTGGGCACCTCGACGACCTCGACGCGCACGCCGGTCTCGTCGAAGTACTTCTCCGCCAGCTTGGCGTAGCCACCACCCTGGTTGACGTCGCCCGACTGCATGAGCTGGAGCACGACCTCGTCATCGGAGCCACCGCCACCGCTCGAGCACGATGCGAGCACGAGCGCGCCGATCGTGATCGACGCCGTCGCGAGCGAGCGGGTCAGGTACTGACGCTTCATTGTGTCTCCTCGTCGGCGCTCAACCCTGAGCGCCTGTGCTGTGTAGCCGGGTGGATGCTGTGTTGCCGGTGGATCGCTGAAGGCCGTTTGATCTTATGTCTTGACATATTCTTGTGTGGACACGCTAGCCCCGGACCCGCGCATTGGGCAAGCGTTTACCGAGAATCTCGTGCGTGAGCGTGCAAGTGCAGTGGTCACGCAAACATATGCCGAGTATGAAGCCGCTACGAGCACGACGCCGACTCCTCAGCGCCGGCCTGGCCGGTGTGCTGCTGCTGAGCGCATGCGCCGCCCAGGGCGGTCCCGCCGGCTCGGCCCCGGACGGTAACCAGCCGGATGACGCGCCGACGGCGGCAGCGCCGCCCGCCCCTGCGGCGTCGGGCCAGGTCACGGCCGTCGCGACCGTCCTCCAGGAAGGTGACGCCCCTCCCGAGCTGTGTCTGGGCGCGATCGCCGAGTCGTACCCGCCCCAGTGCGGCGGTCCGGCGATCACCGGCTGGGACTGGGACGCCGTCGAGGCCGAGTCCGCGCACGGCACCACCTGGGGCATGTACGAGGTGAAGGGCTCCTGGGACGGCGAGACCTTCGGGCTCACCGAGGCCGCCGCGGTGCCGGCGGAGCGCCCCGCCCCGCCCGAGGACCCCCGGCTCGATCCCGGCAACGCGGGTGCGATCGGATCGGAGATGTCCGAGCCTGAGGCCCAGGAGCTCCAGAACGAGGTGTACGACCACCTCGGCGGTCTCCTCGGCTGGATCGAGAACGGCTACGTCTGGGTGACCGTCCCCTACGACGACGGCAGCATCCAGCGCTACGCGGACGACCGGTACGGCACCGACATCGTGGCCGTGCAGTCGGCGCTACGCGATATCGGGTAGGCGATATCGCGTAGCGCCTGGGCTACAGCGAGCTCCCGAGGATCCGCACGAGCTCCTCGATCCGCTCCTCGTTGCGCCGGTAGTGGGTCCACTTGCCCACGCGCGTGGAGGTGACCAGGTTCGCGCGCTCCAGGGAGTTCATGTAGGCCGAGACCGTCGACTGCGCCGCGTTCACCTTCTCGGTGATGTGCGTGACGCACACCCCCACCACGTCGGGGTCGGCGATCGCACGCTCCACGGGAAAGTGCTCGCGCGGCTGCTTGAGCCACTGGAGGATCTGCAGACGCACAGGGTTCGACAGCGCCTTGAAGGCTTCCAGAGCCTCGTCGGCGATCTGTTCGTACTCCTCGACCTGCGCTGTCATATCCCCAGTTTATCGCTCACACCGCTCTCGACCAAGCAGCAGAACGCGTATCACCTTCCCTCTGCCGCTCTCCGTTACCACTCCTCCCCCGCGGCGAAGCGAAACCTCCCGAGCGCTCCCGGCTCGACGGCGTCCGCGGGCCGCAGGCGCAGCGCCCAGCTGAGGAGCGCGTGGTCGACCATGTAGAGCCTGGCCTGCTCGGCCCGACCGCCCGGCGAGAGATGGTCGGCGAACCAGCGGAACGGGGTACTGCCGCCGTACGCGTCGTGCGGCGTGTACAGCAGGTCACCGAGGCCCAGCTCGGTCAGCACGTTGAGCACGTAGCTGAACGGGTAGGGCCGGTTGGCCCGGCTCTCGGCCGACCGTTCGAGCGACGGGAAGGCGGTGAGCATCCGGTCGACCATCGACTCGGTGATGAGGTCCTCCCGCCCGGTGAAGAACGCGAGCTGGGTGAGATACGCGTACGAGATCCCGTAGAGGAAGTAGTCCTGGCCGGGGTCGATGTCCCGCCACTGGGCGACCAGCGGCTCGACGATGCCGGTGATCCGGGGATCGTCCGCCGTGAGGCGCTGCAGGTTGTGCAGCGCGACCACGTGGTAGAGGCCCATGTGCGTTCGCTCCACCGGGGCGACGGCGGCCATCAGCTCAGCCGCCTCCGCGAGCCGGTCCCGACCGGACTCGAGGTAGGAGAGACGCCCCGTGACCGCCACCGCGTTGAGCATGGTGAGGAGCGGGTAGACCTTGGCGAACGCCGGCGACATCGGGCTCGGGAACGACGGGTAGATCTGCAGCTCGTCCACCCGGTCCAGGTAGGACAGGGTGGCGGACACGTAGTTCGTCGGCCCGTCGAAGATGTGGCCGTCGAACCCCAGCAGCATGGTGGCGGACAGGAGCATCGACCCGCCGCGGCCGCGGAAGAAGGGCGCCGGGATGTTGTCGATCAGGGCCAGGGCCTCGGCCACGTGGTCGTGCTCGGCCGACACGAGCCTGTCGTGCAGGTCGAGCTGTCCGAACGCGAGGAACACCGCCGTCCAGGCCGACAGCTTTTCGTAGTCGCCATGCCGGCCCCGGTTCTCGTCCTTGATGCCGTCCGGGCGGATCTCACCGATCGTGGCGAGCACCTGTGCCGGGATGTCCCGGTCGCCGTCGAGCAGGTGTGCCTTCGAGACGCCCAGCTTGGCCACCGCGCTGAGCAGCGCGCAGCCCGCCGTCAGCCGGTAGTAGGGGTTGGCGATCGCGAAGGCCGAGTCGGCCGCCGTGTTCATCAGGTCCTGGGTCTGCCGGTAGCCGAGCCGGACCGAGGGATCGGCGACCTGGAGGACGAGCTCGGCGAGAGCGCGTGCGAAACCCGTGTACGTCCCGACGCCGGGCGCCCGCTCGTCGAGCAGGGCGAACGAGTCGCGGATCCGGGACGCCGCCGTCGCGTCCCAGCCGATGGGGTGCTGGCCCAGGCCGATGCCCCGGACGATGCGGCTCCAGGGGGTGGCGATGACGCGCGACTCGATCGAGAGGTCGTCCAGGCCGCGGACCGGTGGTGTCAGAAGAAACGTCACTTGACCTGCTCCTTCCGGGCGAGGCCGGCGTTGTCGGCGTTGTCGGCGTCAGGGAGCGGCGGCACCGGGACACCCAGGAAGTCCGGCCGCGATCCGGTGAGCATCTGCAGCGACCAGTTCAGCCACTTGATGCCCTCGCAGTAGATGGCGATCGGCCGGCGCTGGACGTCGGGCGAGTCGACGACGGTCCCGTCGATCTCCGACGCGAAGTGGAACGGGGGCATCGCCGTGAAGTGGGTTCCCATGGTGAAGACGAACCGGATGACCCAGTACGGATCAGACAGGTGCTGCTCCGACGTGGGGTCGTCCAGGCCGTAGACGTCGGTCATCACCTGGGCGAAGTAGTCCTCGATGCCCCGCGGGGCGTCAGGGGTCACGGCAAGGCCGCGCTCCGTGACGTCGCGCACCCGGTAGGAGCTCTGGTAGGGGTTGCCGCGGTGAAAGTCGATGGTCACGCCCGGCGAACCGTCCGGGCCCCTCGAGACCACGAGGTCGAACGCCTCGTTGTGCATCTCGTCGTAGTGGCCGACGGAGTTGTGCCACGGCTTGTTGTCGTACATGGGGTCGTCGCTCGTCGTCGCGCCGTCGCTCCGCCAGCCGATCGCGCGCGGGTCGAGGAACTTCAGCCCTATCGAAGCGGAGGTGATGGCGGCCAGCGCCTCACGGATCTCCGCGTGGCCCGCCCCGCTCTCGATGACCGCCTGGGCACGGACCAGCGCCGCCGTGTCGCCGATCTTGATGTTCTCGGTGTTCGTGTCCCCCACCACCAGCGAGTGGAACGACGGTTCGAGGACCTGCTGGAACACGGGCTCCCGGCGGAACTCCTCCAGGAGGCGGCGGTGGTTCAGGTAGCGGCGCCCGTTGATGACTATCTCGTCCGTGTCGAGCAGGCCTGGTCCGAACGTGGCCGGCGCCGTGCGACGGCACAGGTCGAGCCGGTCCTCGATCTTGCGGAAGTACTGCTCCTCCAGCGTGCCGCGTGGTGCCGGGACCCGGCGGGCCGTGTGGATGTTGCGGTGCACGAAGCCCGCGATCTCCTGGTAGAGCCGCGCGACGACGACCGGCGGCGGGACGTGGCGCGCGATGTACTGGCCCACCTCGTCGCCCGGTACGAAGCTCATCTCGTAGATGACCTCGCGGCGCACGGGATCGCCGTCGGCCGCGCCCAGCGGACGCACCTCCCGCTCGAGGACCGAGTACACCTGGGGGAAGTAGTCACGGACGGATGCGGGCAGCGCCATCAGGTACTCCGCCTGCTTCTTCGCCTTGGTGAACGGGGGAAGCATCGCCCCCTGCCCCTCCGGGTCCCACCGGGCGGTCGTGAGCGCCTCGCTGAGGACCTTGCGCACCAGCAGCTCGCTCTCGCCACGGCGCCGGAAGAAGACGGTCATCGACTCGCTGCCGCCGTTGCCGAACCCGACGAGGATCTCCCCCGGGTTCATGTACGCGCAGACCGTGCTGCACAGCAGGCTCCGCTGCTGGGCGTAACGCATCACCGCGCGCTGTTCCGAGGACGCGGTCAGCAGTGCCCGGCGCTCCATGGCGTCCAGGTCGCGGTTGAGTCCCCGGCGCCACAGCTCCTCCGCGGTGCGCACGGTCAGGACGCGGTTCGCGTGGGGCGTGGTGTCCAGCGAGGCGATGCGGCTCGACGAACCGAGGGCGAGGATCGTGCACGAGGCGTTGAGCCGGATGGGGCGCTTCCCCCGGCGCAGCTCGCCGGGCCGGCAGATCGTGGCGGTCCCGGCGGCCAGGTCCTGCCTGGTCTCGACCGGAGCGCCCGTCGAGGACAGGACCGGCACCGCCGCGTCGGTGAGCCGCGCGCCCAGCCGGCGGACGATGCCGTCGGTCAGGACGGTCTCGCCCAGCCTGCCGCTGACGATGTGCGCCCCGAGCTCGATGACGTCACCGGCGTCGGCCGCACCGGAGGCGACGAGCGCCACCAGCCAGCCGAAGGCGTCGCCGCCCTCGAGGAACGCGTGGTTGTGCGCGAACAGCCCAGGCCGGTGCTGCTTCAGCAGCTCGAACATCGAGACCTGGTACACGAGCAGGTCGATGGCCTCTGCCTCGGCGATCGCCGCCCTGAGACCCGTGGAGTGGGTAGTGGTGCCGTTGTCCGCACGGAGCCGCTCGGCGATGCGGGCACGGATCCGCTGAGCGATCGGCTGGGACTCGACGAGCATGCGAGCGGCGCGGGCGGCCTCGAGCAGCTGCGGCTTGCGCGGTTTGCCGAAGTGGACCACGAGCGCCTCGGCGTCCTCGGCCGCCACAACGGTCCGGGTTCTGATGCGGCCCTTGGCGTCGCGGACGCAGAGCTCGGTGAAGGCCTGCCCGACGGCGCCGGGCCCGGCGTCGAGACGCTTCTTGAGCCGCGCCCCGACGACCAGCTCGCCCTCCAGGACGTGCCTGCGGTGCGCGAGGGTGTACTTGAGCGCCTCGCTCATCTCCAGGTACGAGGCCGAGACCGCCCCGTCCGGCTGGGTCGGCAGCGCGCACGCCATCTCCAGCAGGTACTTCTCGAAGGCGGGCTCCGCCCTGGCCAGGTCGTTCACCCGCCGCAGCAGGTCGTAGTCCCACGGCTCCGGGCCGGCGCCGTCGGCCGACCGGAGCTCTTGCAGCGCCGTCCTCAGCCGTACGACGAGGCCCGCGCCGTCGAGCAGGGTCGACGCGTCACGCGCGCCGGTGAACGCGATAGCCGGGGAACGCGTCCAGTTGTCCTGCAACAGGTCCAGCGACTTGCCGCCCCGCCCGATCTCGACCACCATGTCGGGCCGCAGCTCGTCGATCAGCTCGACCGTGCGCTGCGAGTCCATGACCTCGTTGGTCATCGCGAGCACCGCGCTGCGCACCTGGTCGCCGGTGATCAGAAAGCTGCCACCGCTGTTGGAGATCATCGGCGTGTGCGGGTCGGCGAACCGGACGCCCTGATCGTCCATGTAGTGGTCCAGCGACTCCCGCGCCTCGATCATCTTCCGCGAGTGGGCGAGGAACTTCGTCGGCTCCTTCAGCTCCTCGGCCTTCACACCCGGGAACGCCCGGATGATCTCGGCGAACATCGAGATGAAGCCGGCGCGGACGTAGACGTTCGTCTGCTTCGGCGAGTAGCGCTTGTGGATCTCGACGTCGTCCCGGTAGCGCTCCGTGAGCTCGCCGAGGAGCCTGCGCAGCTCGTGGGGCTCGGCCTTGAGCGCGATGACGTGCGCCGGCTCGGTGATCGGCGGCCGCTCCCTGGAGTAGCGCGGCAGGTACCTCGCCAGGCTCGCGCCCAGCGGGCCGCGTCCCTCCTGGTTCGACGCCGCCAGCAGCAGCGGGGTGAAGGCGCGGGCCACCAGCACGCTGTCCTGGATCGACAGCGCGCCGCAGGCCACCGCCGATGCCAGCACGCCGAAGCTCTCCCCCGTGTAGGCGACGAAGTGAGCGACGCCGGTCTCCGCCGCGCGCTCCCGCAGCTCGATGTTCAGGGCCAGGTTGTGTGCGAGGAAGCCCGCCCCGATGAAACCCTGGCGCTCGACCGGGTCCTCCGGCAGGTTGGCGGCCGTGAGCGAGAGCCCTTCGGGTCCGTTCGCGATCTGGAGCGCGTCAGCGGCTTCCTGGTACAGCTCGACGACGGACTCCGACGCCGAACCGATAGAGGTCCACCCGACCTCGCGATACGCAGCTCGGCTCCCGAGCCCGGGAAAGAATCCAGCCAGGTTGAAACCCTGGGCGACCGTCGTTCCCGGCATCGTTCCCGTGGACGAGCGGCCTTGTTCCGCGTGGAGCACTGAGGGGTTCATGACGCACCTTTCACCAGTCTTGATCGTGGTGCAGGGCAGGCAGGGGAAAGCCCCCCGGCCACCTTTGGAAGTCAGTGCTGCAGCCGGGGGGCTGCTTGGTGCTGGATCTTGCGGGTCTTGCTGGACAGTGCTGCTGGATAGTGCTGCTGGATAGTGCTGCTGGGTACCGCGGCCCGAGCCGCTGGGTGTCAGGCGCGCTCCGCGGCCACCGGCTCGGCGGGTGCGGTCTCGGTCGCCGCGTCGGCGGGCGCCGACGTCAGATCGGACGCCGGGTCCTTTGCCTTCGTGGCGATGGCCGTGGCGAGGACCAGGGCCGCCGCCAGGGCGAGGCCCGCGCCGACCCACAGGGGCGACACGAACCCGAAGCCGGCGGCGATGGCCATACCGCCGAGCCAGGCGCCGAACGCGTTGCCGACGTTGAGCGCCGCGACGTTCGCGCCGGACGCCATCGTGGGGGCATCCCCTGCGACCTGCATGATGCGCAGCTGCAGGCCGGGCGCCGTGGCGAAGCCGACGGCACCGAGCAGGAACATCGCGACGAGAGCCGCCCACATGTTCGAGGCGGTGAGGCCGAAGACGGCGAGCACCACCGCGAGCAGGCCGAGAATCACCAGGAGCGACTTGTCCATGGCCCGGTCGGCGGCCCGCCCGCCGACCAGGTTGCCGATGAAGGTGCCCACCCCGAACAGGAGCAGGAGCCACGGCACCGCCGACACGGCGAAGCCCGTGACATCCGTCAGGGTGAACGCGATGTAGGTGTACGCCCCGACGACCGAGCCGAACGCGAGGATGCTGACCAGCGCGGACATCAGTACCTGGGGCCGGCGGAAGACGCGGACCTCGCTCCGCAGGCTGCCGGACGGCGCGGCCGGCGAGCTGCCGACCAGCAGCTGGATGCCGACGAGCGTGACGACGCCGATCGCGGTGATGGCCCAGAAGGTGGAACGCCAGCCCAGCTCCTGGCCGAGGAAGGTGCCCAGCGGGACCCCCACCACGTTCGCGATCGTCAGCCCGGCGAACATCAGGGAGATCGCTCCCGCTTTCCGGTTCTCCGCGACCATGTCGGCCGCAACGACCGCGCCGACCCCGAAGAACGCGCCGTGGCACAGCGCGGCGACGATGCGACCGAGGAGCATGATCTCGTAGGTCGGGGCGATGGCCGAGATCAGGTTGCCGAGGATGAACAGCACCATCAGGCTGACCAGGACCCGCTTACGCTCGAATCGCGAGACCGCGCCGGTCAGGAAGATGG